>OW818650.1:0-4571452 GCA_942492865.1 uncultured Bacteroidales bacterium
CTAAACCTCTCACGGAACCGTACGTGATAATCTCGCATCATACGGCTCTTGTTATACAAAAAAAGTCAAGCGGTTTCGAAGCCATGCTGCCAGTGTACAAATAAATCGGGTTGCCGTTTAGCAAGATCCCGAATCCATCGACCAGCTTTCTTATGACTACCATTAAACCGTTTATACCGTTTAACCACCCACATGTTCAACCTGCGATGAAAGACACTGAATATCCACTGTAACTCGTGTCTCCTGTATTTCCTAAAGTGATCAATCCAGCTCTTAATCTTCGGGTTGAAGAAAGCAGCTATGTGGTATATATCCCTGTTGGTCCAATTGTGAAAATTTGAGTCACGTATCTCGTCAATGATCCTCTTCTCGTTCTTCTTGCTAATCGCACAATCAAATCCTAAGAACATTCTGCCCTCTTCTTTATTCATTGCTGGTCTTGGCTGAAAGCTGAATCCCAGAAAATCAAACTGCACTGTATTATAGTCGGCATTGCGCCGTGCTTTCTTACAGTATACAATTTTCGTCTTCTTTTCATTCAGTTGCAGCTTGCATTCGACCATTCTCTCCCTTATGGCTTTTAGAACTTCCTCTGCTTCCTGCTGCGTATTACAGTGAACAATTATGTCATCTGCATAGCGTACAAATCGAAGCTTCGGGTATGTCTTTCCAAGCCATTTGTCAAAAGCATAATGAAGGAATAGGTTCGCAAGCAGAGGACTAATTACTCCTCCCTGCGGTGTGCCCTCTCCCATCCTGTATCTCTTGCCACCTTTTCTATCTTCTATCGCGGCTTCAAGCCACCTCACGAGATACATCTTTACCCATTTCTCCTCAACATGCCTTTCAACTGCCTTCATGAGCAGCTCGTGTGACATCTTGTCGAAGAAACTTGATATGTCCATGTCGACAACCCACTCGAACTCCCGCACATTTCTACGAACCTGTGCGATTGCCTGATGAGTACTTCTAAGTGGTCGATATCCGTAAGAGCTTTCCACAAATATAGCTTCAAAGCGGGCTTCAAGGTAATCTTTGATGACCTGCTGCGCTATCCGGTCTCTTACTATGGGTATTCCAAGCTACGCTTTCTCCCATCATCCTTAGGAATTTCTACTTCGAGAACTGAAGTTGGTCGGTAGCTGCCTGAACTCAGGCGGTTCCAGATCACATAGAGATTGTTAGATAATTTCTCTTCAAACTTCTCCAGAGTCTCCCCATCTATCCCGGCTGCTCCCTTGTTCTTCTTTACTCTCTTGTAGGCGGCGACTACCATTTCCTGGGTAATCGGTATGCTTTTCGTCTCCGTTGTCCTACTCCTACCCCGGTTATCCAAGGGTGGTAGAGGCAATTTCAACTGTATAACCTCAGCCCTTCGCTCCGCTCCCATTACAGGAGTTTCATCACTACTACGACTGAGTCTGTCCTCATACAAGTCATCAGTATTCGGCCTCCCGGGTTGTCCTCCTGGTTGTGCCTTTCCTTTACCATCCTTGTATGAGTTCCCCTGTTCCATAACTAAGCCTGAATAGAAATCATGCCCCCTTTATGCCGTCTGCCATGCAGCCAGTAAGCAGGTGCCCGCTGCACTTTGGTCCCCCAGCAGCCATAAACCGGTGGTTTTGACAGATTGTCGTTCTCTCGACACTTCATCGAAGGTTCATTTTCATTCATCTTTCCTATTCTTACCTGATCCTTTTGGCAGGACCTTTTCCCCTTACCGTTTAGTACCTCGCCGTTGCCAGTTCAGCACCGAGGGGGCGGTTTCCGGGTACGCCTGTACGTCCCCGTGAGAGGCCATACTCTCATCTTAATTACAGCATCAGATCCCGTTGGTACGAGGTCTGTTCAGGGCACACATCGAGTAGGTAAAGGGGAGTTTCACCCCTAAACCTCTCACGGAACCGTACGTGATACTCTCGCATCATACGGCTCTTGTTATACAAAAAAAGTCAAGCGGTTTCGAAGCCATGCTGCCAGTGTACAAATAAATCGGGTTGCCGTTTAGCAAGATCCCGAATCCATCGACCAGCTTTCTTATGACTACCATTAAACCGTTTATACCGTTTAACCACCCACATGTTCAACCTGCGATGAAAGACACTGAATATCCACTGTAACTCGTGTTTCCTGTATTTCCCAAAGTGATCAATCCAGCTCTTAATCTTCGGGTTGAAGAAAGCAGCTATGTGGTATATATCCCTGTTGGTCCAATTGTGAAAATTTGAGTCACGTATCTCGTCAATGATCCTCTTCTCGTTCTTCTTGCTAATCGCACAATCAAATCCTAAGAACATTCTGCCCTCTTCTTTATTCATTGCCGGTCTTGGCTGAAAGCTGAATCCCAGAAAATCAAACTGCACTGTATTATAGTCGGCATTGCGCCGTGCTTTCTTACAGTATACAATTTTCGTCTTCTTTTCATTCAGTTGCAGCTTGCATTCGACCATTCTCTCCCTTATGGCTTTTAGAACTTCCTCTGCTTCCTGCTGCGTATTACAGTGAACAATTATGTCATCTGCATAGCGTACAAATCGAAGCTTCGGGTATGTCTTTCCAAGCCATTTGTCAAAAGCATAATGAAGGAATAGGTTCGCAAGCAGAGGACTAATTACTCCTCCCTGCGGTGTGCCCTCTCCCATCCTGTATCTCTTGCCACCTTTTCTATCTTCTATCGCGGCTTCAAGCCACCTCACGAGATACATCTTTACCCATTTCTCCTCAACATGCCTTTCAACTGCCTTCATGAGCAGCTCGTGTGACATCTTGTCGAAGAAACTTGATATGTCCATGTCGACAACCCACTCGAACTCCCGCACATTTCTACGAACCTGTGCGATTGCCTGATGAGTACTTCTAAGTGGTCGATATCCGTAAGAGCTTTCCACAAATATAGCTTCAAAGCGGGCTTCAAGGTAATCTTTGATGACCTGCTGCGCTATCCGGTCTCTTACTATGGGTATTCCAAGCTTACGCTTTCTCCCATCATCCTTAGGAATTTCTACTTCGAGAACTGAAGTTGGTCGGTAGCTGCCTGAACTCAGGCGGTTCCAGATCACATAGAGATTGTTAGATAATTTCTCTTCAAACTTCTCCAGAGTCTCCCCATCTATCCCGGCTGCTCCCTTGTTCTTCTTTACTCTCTTGTAGGCGGCGACTACCATTTCCTGGGTAATCGGTATGCTTTTCGTCTCCGTTGTCCTACTCCTACCCCGGTTATCCAAGGGTGGTAGAGGCAATTTCAACTGTATAACCTCAGCCCTTCGCTCCGCTCCCATTACAGGAGTTTCATCACTACTACGACTGAGTCTGTCCTCATACAAGTCATCAGTATTCGGCCTCCCGGGTTGTCCTCCTGGTTGTGCCTTTCCTTTACCATCCTTGTATGAGTTCCCCTGTTCCATAACTAAGCCTGAATAGAAATCATGCCCCCTTTATGCCGTCTGCCATGCAGCCAGTAAGCAGGTGCCCGCTGCACTTTGGTCCCCCAGCAGCCATAAACCGGTGGTTTTGACAGATTGTCGTTCTCTCGACACTTCATCGAAGGTTCATTTTCATTCATCTTTCCTATTCTTACCTGATCCTTTTGGCAGGACCTTTTCCCCTTACCGTTTAGTACCTCGCCGTTGCCAGTTCAGCACCGAGGGGCGGTTTCCGGGTACGCCTGTACGTCCCCGTGAGAGGCCATACTCTCATCTTAATTACAGCATCAGATCCCGTTGGTACGAGGTCTGTTCAGGGCACACATGGCTTATAACGGCCCGGCGGTATAATTAGTAAACGTTGCGGAGTCGACTGAAGGCCGCACAGAAAAATGTCTCTTCTACTTGACAATGTCCATGAGGCCGTAAGGAGCGAAGCACGGCGCGGTTTTTTGCCGCCGTACTCTGCACATGATTTGAGGTAGCGAGCTGAGGCGGTACAACTAGAGTTGGCGCGCCGGTTTTTTTCCCCGGTTACTGAAAGCCGGTTATGTGCAATAGCGGGAACAAAGTGGCGTTAATCGCAGTATCGGTTATTTTCTTTGATGCAGAAAAGAGTTGCAAAAACCGTGACGAGTTTATTAATTATACCGTCCGTGTTATAGGCAGGCTTATTTGAATTTTTCACTTGAATCAAAGCTATCTATGAAGTTTTTTTATTTTTCGTTCCATCAGCAGGAGTTAATTTGAATGTCCTTCTATGGTTTAGAGTCAAAAATTGCATTAAGAAGTATTTTTTATTTAAAATTATTTGCATACATCATAATTCTATGTATATTTACACTATGTATTACTCAAAAGAACTCTTAAAAGGAACTTTATCAGCCATTGTACTCAAGCTACTTGCCGATAATGGCAGAATGTATGGATATCAGATTACTCAAATGGTAAAACAATTATCCGATGATAAAATTTTACTTAAAGAAGGCTCCCTATATCCAGCTCTGCACAATCTTAGAGAAGAAGGATTACTTGAAGTTGAAACTGAAAACATTGGCAAACGGGTTAGACATTATTATTCTTTAACCCCAAGGGGTGTAAAAGTTAAAGATGCCAAAGAAGCTGAATTAAAAGATTTTATTCTTACGATCAATAAAATTATAACATCATGAATAATCCCGGCATGAGTAATCTATCTCAAGAAAACATTGAGTTTATTACCCAAACTATCAATCAGAGTGCAATCAAGTCAACTGAGATGAAGGAAGATCTGATTGATCATTTTTGTTGCGCCATTGAAGAAGAAATGAAAAAGGGACTGAGTTTTGAAAAATCCTATGAAAAAGCTTATCGGAATATTTGCCCCGAGGGATTAGTTGACATTCAACATGAAACAGTTTTTTTATTAACTTTTAAAAAAATTAAAGCCATGAAAAGATTATTGTACTTGTCAGGGTATTTAACAGCAATTGGCGTTACTACGACTTTCGCCTTAAAAATGACACACACTGCAGGGGCTGCAATTGCATTTTTTGTAAGTTTTATTCTGTTGATGTTTTTGTTTTTGCCATCTTTATTCATGAATCTATATAAAAGGGAGATATCAAAGACATTTACCAACAAATTGATGTATTTACTCGCTTTTACTGGACTTCTATTCCTTGTGACCTCAGTACTTTTTAAAATTATGCATTGGCCTTTGGGCTCTTTCCTTTTATTTACGTCGGTAGCAATCATTAACTTTGCTCTTTTCCCATTACTGTTTTATAAGATGTATCGCAAAGCCTGAAGGCAGGACATTGCTTGCCTATAACGGCCCGGCGGTATAATTAAGTAAACGTTGCTGAGCTACTGGAGGCCGGAAAGAAAAATGTCTCTCCTATTTGACAATGCCTATGAGGCCGTAAGTAGCGAAGCACGGCGCGGTTTTTGCCACCGTACTTTGCACTTGATTTGAGGTAGTGAGCTGAGGCGGTACAATTATCATTGTCGTGCCGGCTTTTTTCCCCAGTTACTGAAAGTCAGTTATGTGCACTGGAGGGAACAAAGTGGCGTTAATCGCAATATTGATAGTTTTCTTTGATGCAGAAAGGAATTGCAAAAACCGTGACGAGTTTATTAATTATACCGTCCGTGTTAGCTGACGTTTATTATCGTTTTTGAACTTAATTTCCCCTTTTTTATATTCTTCTATCCCATTAGAAATCAATTTACTCAGAAATGTCTTGAAGTCTGTTTTTAGTTCTTCAATGTTTGAAATATTTTGTCTTACCGTTTCATTTAATTGATAGTTATAATTAGAAAAAAGTTGTTTTTTATCCAGGCTTGGAAGATCCAATAATACATTAAACCTTTTTTTAGCGTGATATAAATCATCTGGAAGAACTTTCCTAATTTGTCGATCAATATCTGCAGGGATACAATAACTGATGATATTGTTTAAGTCCATGATTTTTCTTGCAAATGGGTAATAGATAGCATTTACATTTTTAATATTGCTGGCTTTAAAACCATGATCTTCCGCTACTATGTAATAATTTACCATCTTACTATCCGTCACAGTAGCTTTAAGTAAAGCTTCAATGCAAACATCTGCAGTGCATCCATCACCAATTTCATCATCAACAAAAAGAACGTTTTTAAAATCTTTAAGATTACTATCCCCAATCTGATCTCTGATTTCCTCTTGAATAATGTCTATGAAATTCTTTAAAGATCCTTTTTCGTCTGGCTTGTATTTAACAAATGGGATTGCAATTAATTGTGGTCTTTTAACATTCAATTTATCAAATATTTCTTGAGTTATTCTGCCCATCATCCATCCGCTGTTACCTCCAACCAATACAATATCAAAATGCTTCTGTTCTTCCAGAAGCAGTTTATAGATCATTCCTACAAATCTTTTCAATCTGATAGATCCTAATTTTCTTTTATATACACGAGGTATTGGAAGCTTCATAATAGTCCGTTTTTCGAGATGTTATCTAAGATTTTTTAATTGAGATCGCGGGTGAAAATCGAGTAGGTAAAGGGGAGTTTCACCCCTAAACCTCTCACGGAACCGTACGTGATACTCTCGCATCATACGGCTCTTGTTATACAAAAAAAGTCAAGCGGTTTCGAAGCCATGCTGCCAGTGTACAAATAAATCGGGTTGCCGTTTAGCAAGATCCCGAATCCATCGACCAGCTTTCTTATGACTACCATTAAACCGTTTATACCGTTTAACCACCCACATGTTCAACCTGCGATGAAAGACACTGAATATCCACTGTAACTCGTGTTTCCTGTATTTCCCAAAGTGATCAATCCAGCTCTTAATCTTCGGGTTGAAGAAAGCAGCTATGTGGTATATATCCCTGTTGGTCCAATTGTGAAAATTTGAGTCACGTATCTCGTCAATGATCCTCTTCTCGTTCTTCTTGCTAATCGCACAATCAAATCCTAAGAACATTCTGCCCTCTTCTTTATTCATTGCCGGTCTTGGCTGAAAGCTGAATCCCAGAAAATCAAACTGCACTGTATTATAGTCGGCATTGCGCCGTGCTTTCTTACAGTATACAATTTTCGTCTTCTTTTCATTCAGTTGCAGCTTGCATTCGACCATTCTCTCCCTTATGGCTTTTAGAACTTCCTCTGCTTCCTGCTGCGTATTACAGTGAACAATTATGTCATCTGCATAGCGTACAAATCGAAGCTTCGGGTATGTCTTTCCAAGCCATTTGTCAAAAGCATAATGAAGGAATAGGTTCGCAAGCAGAGGACTAATTACTCCTCCCTGCGGTGTGCCCTCTCCCATCCTGTATCTCTTGCCACCTTTTCTATCTTCTATCGCGGCTTCAAGCCACCTCACGAGATACATCTTTACCCATTTCTCCTCAACATGCCTTTCAACTGCCTTCATGAGCAGCTCGTGTGACATCTTGTCGAAGAAACTTGATATGTCCATGTCGACAACCCACTCGAACTCCCGCACATTTCTACGAACCTGTGCGATTGCCTGATGAGTACTTCTAAGTGGTCGATATCCGTAAGAGCTTTCCACAAATATAGCTTCAAAGCGGGCTTCAAGGTAATCTTTGATGACCTGCTGCGCTATCCGGTCTCTTACTATGGGTATTCCAAGCTTACGCTTTCTCCCATCATCCTTAGGAATTTCTACTTCGAGAACTGAAGTTGGTCGGTAGCTGCCTGAACTCAGGCGGTTCCAGATCACATAGAGATTGTTAGATAATTTCTCTTCAAACTTCTCCAGAGTCTCCCCATCTATCCCGGCTGCTCCCTTGTTCTTCTTTACTCTCTTGTAGGCGGCGACTACCATTTCCTGGGTAATCGGTATGCTTTTCGTCTCCGTTGTCCTACTCCTACCCCGGTTATCCAAGGGTGGTAGAGGCAATTTCAACTGTATAACCTCAGCCCTTCGCTCCGCTCCCATTACAGGAGTTTCATCACTACTACGACTGAGTCTGTCCTCATACAAGTCATCAGTATTCGGCCTCCCGGGTTGTCCTCCTGGTTGTGCCTTTCCTTTACCATCCTTGTATGAGTTCCCCTGTTCCATAACTAAGCCTGAATAGAAATCATGCCCCCTTTATGCCGTCTGCCATGCAGCCAGTAAGCAGGTGCCCGCTGCACTTTGGTCCCCCAGCAGCCATAAACCGGTGGTTTTGACAGATTGTCGTTCTCTCGACACTTCATCGAAGGTTCATTTTCATTCATCTTTCCTATTCTTACCTGATCCTTTTGGCAGGACCTTTTCCCCTTACCGTTTAGTACCTCGCCGTTGCCAGTTCAGCACCGAGGGGCGGTTTCCGGGTACGCCTGTACGTCCCCGTGAGAGGCCATACTCTCATCTTAATTACAGCATCAGATCCCGTTGGTACGAGGTCTGTTCAGGGCACACATGGCAGCTAACGGCCCGGCGGTATAATTAGTAAACGTTGCGGAGTCGACTGAAGGCCGCGGCAGAATGTTTTTCGCTTGGAATTCGCATGTTTCAAAGGCCGTATAGGAGCGTAGCACGGCGCGTGTTTTTGCTGTCAGGCAGTATTTTGATTGAGGGTAATGAGTAGTCGCGGCACAACGGCCGGATGCGCGCCAGTTGTTATCCCCGGTTACTGGGTTTGGCTACGGCCTACTGGTGCAGCGAACGCGGTACAAATGTGAACCCGCGCCAGTTGTTATCCCCGGTTGATGACCATTTTAAGGGCAGAGGCGGGAGTCCGGGTTTATCAGCGTGCCAGTAATTATCCAACGTGCAGATAATGAGAGCAAAAACCGTGACGAGTTTATTAATTATACCGTCCGTGTTAGCGATCGGTTTTTTTATTGTTGTTGTTCTTTCATTAGGGATTCAATTTTCCCCTTCCACAAATAAGCATCGTTCTGCCAGCCAAGAGATATTCCAAAGATCTTGGTATCATTTTCTTCTTTAAAATGAATTCGCAACACTTTTGCAGGCCATTTCATTTTTAAGTTATGCCATGTCTTTATTTCAATCTTCGTGATTTTATTGAGTGGAATACTGTATTCATTTCTTGTAATCCACTGATTAAAATAGACTCCATTCTTTGTGAGTAGTAAATCACCATTACCTTTGATAGCAAATGGTTGAAAATGATGCTTCCCAAAAGAATCAATACGTTCAAAACCATAAAAGTTTGCACCTTGCTTTTTCAATACTGAATCGTCCATAATGTTGATTTTAAATTTAACTAAAGATACTTCTCTATTCCAGTGAATAAAGTCTATTCGAATTTCTCTAAGTAGGTAAGAGGGAATTTCACCCCCTTTCCAGCATTTTCCCGGAAAGCACAATAGGTTTCTTCTATAGTTATCTGTCTATGGCCTACCTCATGTTAACTCGCATTGATTCCGGTCTCTCGTGCGGTATGATTAACAGGCACAAACTGACCGCTAACGGCCCGGCGGTATAATTAGTAAACGTTGCGGAGCAACTGGAGGCCGGACAGATCAACCTCTCTCCTATCCTACAATCTCTGTGAGGCCGTAAGGAGCGAAGCACGGCGCGGTTTTTGCCACCGTACTCTGCACAAGATTTTAGGTAGCGAGCTGATTCGGTACAATTACGATTGACGCGCCAGTTTTTTTCCCCAGTTACTACAAGTCGGTTATGTGCACCGGCGGGAACAAAGGGGCGTTAATCGCAGTATCGGTCTTTTCTTTTGGTGCAGTAGGATAAGCAAAAACCGTGACGAGTTTATTAATTATACCGTCCGTGTTAGGGAACGTTATTTTTTTCAATAATAAATACAATACCTTGGCCTAACAAAATGCAAGGAATTTTATCAAATGTAATTAATTGATTATTGGGCCTGTTTTCATTCAAATTCGATGTGAATGTAGGCATTACTTTAAAATCAATATTAGCTGGTTTCTGTATTTGCAATTCTAAACCTATAATAGAATAACTAGTTATATGAGTATCTAATACAGTTTCATTGTGATATTCATTGGATACATTCAGTTCAATTTTCTTGGTTTCTCTACTGTCTAAACAAAGTATAAGTTTTGTAAAGTTTACTTTTTCCTCTCTTTCAATATCCCCATTTATTTTTTTTATTTTCCAATGGGTAAGTTTGGTATCCACTAGCTGATTAGAGAAAAACAATTGGACGGGGATTTCTTTTTCAATTCTTCCATCAGTCAAATTTTCTATTTCGTATTGAATTGTTTGGTGTAGCTCAAATGAGTTGTTTTTTTCAGAAATCAAGTAATTCCATTTAGCATTTTTTCGAATAATATCAGTTTTAAATATATCTTTTTTCACCTGGTCAAATAAGAGTTCAGGAACTATTTTATTTAAAACACCATCAAAAATGTTATTATGAATTTTTTCATCCAGGGTCTTTAATTCATGTTGATATCTTTTATTCTCCTCGGTATCAATCCGCTTATCTATAGCAACAAGTATTAAAAGACTAACACCTAAGGTGTAGAATATTCCAACCAATGCTCTGATAATCTGGTAACTATTCTTGAGTGTAAGGATATAAGTACTTTGTTGACTACCATCTTCTGCAATTACTGTAAAAGGTTTTCTAATTGTTTCAACCTCATTATACTTGAGATCAAGGAATATTCCAATTCCGATTAGAATTAAAGTCATCCACCAATAATTTTTTGTTAAATACGCTAACATAATTTGGTAATTTTAAGTGAGAGTTAATTTATTTGACTGTATTTTAATTCGACGAAAATGTTACCTAACGGTCCGGCGGTATAATTAAGTAAACGGTGCTGAACTACTGAAGGCCGGACAGCAAAATGTCTCTTCTACTTGACAATGCTTCTGAGGCCGTAAGTAGCGAAGCACGGCGCGGTTTTTGCCGCCGTACTCTGCACTTGATTTGAGGTAGCGAGCTGATGCGGTACAATTATGTTTGACACGCCAGTTTTTTTCCCCAGTTACTGATAGCCGGTTATGTGCACTGGTGGGAACAAAGTGGCGTTAATCGCAGTATCGTTCTTTTCATTTGGGGCAGTAAGGAATCGCAAAAACCGTGACGAGTTTATTAATTATACCGTCCGTGTTAGCTGTCAGGCCAGTCTTTCTAATAGTCAAGGGTAATAATCCTTCCCTTGGTGAAATTGAAAAATTTGTCTTTTTGAGCAACTTGTATGCCATCTATTAGATCCTCAGGTTTATACCCGGCTATTTTTAGGCAAGTAGGACAAGCATACACACCTACCTTCATTTCAACAAGCTGCTTTATATATGTATGTGCTGGTTCAAAGTCAGCGAATTCGATATCTTTTGAATCTTTCACAAGGAGATGAACCGCGTGAATGTCCATATATACAAGTACATCTTTATCGACAGCCATCATAGTCGCCATCTTGAGAGGCATTAATACTTTATGAGGATCGTCGTAACATTCCGTAATATGGATAAATAGTCCATCTCTGAGTGCTTCTTTCTTGTCTATGGTAGCAGTTGTTTGGGTAGTGTTCTGATTGCATGAACTGATAATTAGTCCAAAGAGCAGAAGGAGTCCAATGTTTTTCATAGATTTAATAGTTAATTATTGATTCGGAAAGATTAAACAAAGTTAATTTTATACTTGATATTTCTTACAAAATTATCCTGTTATTGGTAAATTGAATGGATGCAGTATTTTGATGTTTGGTTTCTATGTATCAGGTAGACAAAGGCTTGCAGCTAACGGCTCGGTGGTATAGTAAGTTGCCGTCTGTGTCAGGGTTGGCGAGTTTTTTGCCAGTCCCGGTAAGTGGACGCAAGTTGTCCCGTCACGATAAAGTCAGATTACGTTTGAGTCCCGGTAGTATGAACGAAGTTTACTTGTTATGGTGTATTCTATAAACGGAGAGCAAAAAATGCTGCCAACAGCGGGTCGGCCTGCAGCCCTACTGACTTTGTCTCGGTAGCAGGATGAGTCATGGTACACAAAATTTAATAAGTGACTTGAAGTTGGGAGCATAGACTTTAAGGGCTGATTATCAAGCTGTCCGGGCTGCAGAAGGCAATTAACTATACCATCCGTGTTAGCCATAGTTTTTTATTTTACTTATTTGATCTCTTTGTCTAAAATCCTTGAATTGAAAAAAGATTTCTGATTTGTCTAAGTTTGTAAAATTCTCCTTTACTACACCACTCAAATTAAGGTTTATGATAGCTTTTGGAGCTATAGTAATAACTTTCAAATCATCTATTTTTATTTGGTGTGCAGCTACTCTTCTTGTAGAGTTATCCCTAATTTTAATTATAGATTTTTGCCCTTCTTTTACTATAAATAATTTAATGTCTCGCATTGTCCTGTATTCTGCAGCTGAATTATAGATGTCGACTTCAAACAAAATAGTTGCATATTCGGATTTAGATGTCATAAAGTCTTTTGAAAACATCCCTCCTTGATTATCTCTTTCTGAATAAGTTAATTTTAATTCATTGACAAAGATTTTTAGTTTTCCAGATGTTTTAATAAGGTTTAAGAAGAAACCAAGTGTAACTCCAAGCAGTGTACCTAAGACACCTATCATAGCTGTAAAAACTGATGGATTTTTCATTTATTTCCTAACTTAAAATTATATAATCATACTTTTAGCCACAGTTTATTTTAGTCATAGAGTAATTAAAGTATGGTATAAATCCTACTTTTTCACACACTATTTTTGATTCGACTTTATCTCGGTCTGTCATAAGGTATACAATTCCATTTTTTCGAAGTAAGAGATTCGCGCAATAAGACAAAATTATTTTACCATTCCCTTTATTACGATGTTCTTTATTGGTAAACATAATGCCAATATCTGGATCTATAATAGTACAAAAGCTCAATATTGCTCCCGATTTATCAATAAGAGTATATATCTTTTTAGTCTGAATTAATGATAGTATTTTTTGTTCCATATCTTCGATTTTCTTATCATTCAAACCATTGTATTCCTCATGGTAATATTCTTGTAGCATTACAGCTAGTTCTCCCAAATCATAAATCGAACCTAGTTTAATTTCTAACACTGAATTATGAAAATCATTTATTTTAGTAGAACGATTAAAAAGTCTTCGTTTTTCTATTAAATAATTCTTCGGATTATAAAATTTGATTAATTCATCTATAAGTTCAGTTTCACCTGAAAGAGTATAGTTGGTATAAGTATTTAAATCAAAAATTTCAGAGATTTCTTTGAATTGGTCAACGTTCCACTTATCGCCATAAATAGCAAGCATCTCTCCATGAAGGATTAAGATCCAACTCTTGTCAGTTGTGTTTAACACCGATGAATTATATATTGGTTTTTGTCCTTTTAATACTTTGTCAATGTAGAGACTCAAAAATTTGTATTTATATAAATTAGGGTCAATTTCATTAAAAAGAAATTGTTCAAACTTTTTGGCAGAATTTTTTGGTGTGATGTTCATTCAACTTTTCTTTACGGTCAATCTGTTTAGATTGGGTTAATTGATAATCAGGTCAGTAGGCTGAATTATGGCTAACGGCCCGGCGGTTTGATTAGTTGCCGTCTGTGTCAGGGTTGGCGAGTTTTTTGCCAGTCCCGATAAACGGGGAGAAGCTGTCCCGTCACGGTAAAACCCGATTACGTAATAGTCCCGGTAAATGGAGCAAAGCTTAATTGTCAAGGTAAGTTTTATTAGCGGTGAGCAAAAAACGCTGCCAACTGCGCGTCGGCCGGCAGCCCAATTGACTTTGTCTCGGTAGCAGGATTTGTCACGATACCGAAATTTTAATAAGTGGAAATAATTTTAATCGCATAGACTTATGGAGCTGATTACAAAGCAGTCCGGGCTGACGAAGGCAATTAATTAAACCGTCCGTGTTAGCATGCGTGGTAATTTAAAATCGTCAAGGTGTGAGAATTGTCCGATAAAAGAATTAAAAGGATATCAGTCAAAGTGAATCTGCCCATTTATTAGTATCAGATCAGGATATTTCGGTGAATAATATGTTGTCAGGGTTAACGGGAAATACCCGTTGGTTGTTAGGCGTATCCATTAATTGTAAAATCACTATACTTCTTTTTTGTAAAGTTTATTCTCATTTGCCAAAAACAACGCCCACCATCGTCCACTCTCAGAAAATTATGTTTCCAATCATGAGGTGTTAATTTCCAATTTCCAGTAGAATCTCTTACTGGTGCGGAAGGTATTTGACAGAATCCACTTATATAAATAATTGAATCGCCTGAAGCATCAATGTAGCAAATGTATTGTTTGTAGTATTTGTTGAAATCCAAGATCCTGTCAACCATGAGAGTATCTGAAGTTGATTCTCGCATAATTGAATCTATTATAATAATTTGATTTTGAGTTGGGCACCAAAGAGTATAGTCCCCAACATAGAATTTAGCTTGCATAGTATCATTTATTACTGTAATCGAGGTGTCATTGAAAGATGCTTTCTTATCTATCGAATGATTTTGAGAATTCTTGCAGGAAGTAAATCCAACAGCAATTATAAAAATGCAAATAGTTATAATTCGTAGGTTCATTGTTGTCAGTGATTATATGTTTGAGTTCATTGAGCGTTTAATTTCTTTGCTGTTAGCATGCGTGAGGGACCTTTTTGCAGGAATTTTCAAGAATTGGCCGGGAACGAAATCTGTCAAGGTAAACATAACTTTCTATTAAGAGTAAATTGTCAAGGTACGATGTGAGCGCTGGCTTTTCAGTCAAGATGACTTGGAAATATTGTGTCAAGATAAGTTTTCTAAGTTACGGCGCGAGGCCAATAAATTTGCACCCCCATGCATGCTAACGGCCCGGTGGTGTAATTTAGTAAACGGTGCTGAGCTACTGGAGGCCGGACAGAAAAATGTCTCTCTTACTTGACAATGCCTATGAGGCCGTAAGGAGCGAAGCACGGCGCGGTTTTTGCCACCGTACACTGCACTTGATTTGAGGTAGCGAGCTGAGGCGGTACAATTATGTTTGACGCGCCAGTTTTTTTCCCCGGTTACTGATAGCTGGTTATGTGCACCAGAGGGAACAAAGTGGCTTTATTCGCAGTATCAGTCTTTTAATTTGATGCAGAAAGGAATCGCAAAAACCGTGACGAGTTTATTAATTATACCGTCCGTGTTAGGTTTTCGGCTTTTGTTTTTTTTGTTTTTTGTTTTTTGTTTTTTAATTCGATGATTTGATAATGCTTTCGCCGAGTCAGTTACATTTAGGTAACCATCCGAAAATGATATTATCTCAGGATAATAAATCTTGATATTCTGAATCCCTGAGATGTATTGCTACTTAAAGCTATGAAATTATCCAGATATCTACTCTGCTCATTCAGTTTGTTTTATTAACATTAATCATAAGAGAATTAATCCACTGAAAAAGAAGGCTTTATAAGGGCCGCCGTTAGGTTTGCGGCTTAGTGAATTCAGTGGTAGATTTTACATTCTGGCCGCAAGCTGAAACCTAACGGCCCGGCAATAAAATTAGTAAACGTTACCCGACGCACCGACGGCCGGTGAGCACTACACCCTACTAAGAAGAAAATGTATCGAGGCCGGAGAAGGAGGGTACGGCGCGTGTTTTTGCAATCCAGGCAGAGAATTTAATTGAGTTTCACGAGTGTCGCGGTACAAAATGTGATGCGCGCCATATGTTGTCCCAGGTTACAGTGTGATCTTGGGGCATTGGTGCAGTGTCGCGGTACAAAGTTGATGCGCGCCAGTTGTTGTCCCCGGTTACAGAAGATTCTACGGGCAGAGGCGGGAATCCGGGTTTGTCACCACGCAAGTAGTTGTCCAACGTGCAGAGAATCAATGCAAAAACCGTGACGAGTTTATTAATTTTATTGTCCGTGTTAGGTGCAGGTATTATTCTTTAGAAATCGAACTTAATCTGATCTGTTGTAATTATCCTTGTGAGTAGAATCTCCATTTGCTCAAGTGTGCATGTTCTCGAAAAAAGATTCCTGATTGTTTGAGTTATTTCTTGAATATCTGAATCTTTTTCTACGATAATATAGGAAATGTCCTGAGTTCCAAAGGTTAATCTTAGTTTTTCTATTGTGAAATTGCATTTAGCTTTATCTATATTATATTCATCTTCAGGTATCCAAGATCTAGCACCATTTAATTCAGTTTCTGAAGGGACATATCTCCATTCACGTTCATTATAAAATCTATAATTATCTATAGTAACACCATTTCTTGTTAAGTCTGCCTCGTAATTTTTGGAGTATGCTAAAATTTTAATAAAATGTTCTATATCACCGAACTCAAAATTTTTCTTTTCCATTTTATCATTTAATCTTTGGAACTCATCTCGAATTAGATCAATTAGGTTTGAATCTGTATCAAAATAAAGAACTGGACTAAGGCCTTTTTGTTTTGCCCATTCTTTGCGTAAACCAATTCCGAACATTCCATAGGAATCAAGATTTTCTTTTACTTGAGATAATGGAATATCACAAAAACATACCATTGGAAATGCTGCGTGCATGTATCCTTTTTTGTTAGACAGAACCTTCTCATAACAATACTTTGCTTTGAATCCTTCTTCAAGGATTTTTTTAAGGCTATCAATTTTTTTTGTGTAGTGAATGATTGAATTAGTACTTAAGGCCATAGGAAGTTTATTTAATATTTAATATTAATAAATGTCAGGATATGAGTTGCTTGCACCTAACTTGTTTTTAGGTGCAGGTGTTTATTTTCCCTCAGAAATATTATAGATTAGCCCCATATTTATCTTTATTAGCTTTTTTGAAAGCTTCTCTTAGTTCATTAAATAAAAATTTTTGATTATCAAATAGCATATCTTCGGTTACTATTGTTTTGATAATATTCACATTACCTTGCTTCTCTCCGAAACAATAACCTTGGGAAGTAGCCGCAACAAAACTCACTTTATCATTTATATTATCATTCTCAAAACAATGATAGACAGACTCAAAATCCTCATTTACAATCGCGCCCATAAATCCCCAATCATTCTTGAAATATTGTCTGATAATATTCACATTTGAAATAGATCCATCTTTTACAACGCGTTCCCGGTATCTCAGGAAAAAATGAGGTGGGTAAATGGATATAATCTTCATTTCTACGGTTGGAACAACTGCATACTTGCCTTCCGGACGAGAATAAATACCATATATGCTCAGAATTGGTTTTTTCCAATCACTTCTTTTTAAAGCTGTAAAGTCTACAATGAATAAATTCTTCTTTACTCTCGTCTTACAATCATAAGATTTTGTTACAGGGTAAAAGCTACATTTCAAAACTGTTTTCTTGAAATCTTTACGGCATTCATCAAGCTTATTACGGAGACTCTTTATATCCTCAAAAACTTCTTTGTGAATCTCGTGTACTGTCATGGATGGTACTATCATCGTTGATGCTGATTTTATTCTAAGATAAATTTTATTTTGTAAGCTGCTATGTCTCTCTCATGCAGGTGTCGAGTAGGTAAGGGGAGTTTCACCCCAAACCTCTCACGGAACCGTACGTGATACTCTCGCATCATACGGCTCTTGTTACACAAAAGATTATGCGCCATTGAATCCATACTGCCAGTGGACAAACAACCCCGGATAGCTATTAGCAAGATTCCTGAGCCATCGTCCCGCTTTATGCATGCTGTCTCCAAAGCGACCATACCGCTTTACCGCCCATTTGATCAGTCGCCAGTGAAAGATGCGGAAGATTCTCATCAGCTTGTGCATTCTGAACTTACCGTAATAGTTAATCCATCCCCGAATCTTAGGATTAAATACCTGAGCTATCCGGTAGATGTCACTTCCAGTCCAGCGATGAAATTCTGATTTTCTGAAAATTTCCGTGATCTTATTTTCACTCTTTCGACTAATCGCACAGTCATAACCTAAAAACATCTCCCCATTTGAGTTCGATGTAGGCCTTGGCTGAAAGCTGAACCCCAGAAAATCAAATTGTACTGTTTTGAATTTGTCCTTTCGGTGTTCTTTCTTGCAGTAAACAATCTTGGTCTTCTTTTCATTCAGTTGCAAGCTGCACTCCCCTAGCCTCTTCTTTATGGCTGTCAGCACTTCCTCTGCTTCTGTCTGGCTATTGCAATGGACAATTATGTCATCTGCATAACGCACAAAACACAAGTTTGGATACGTAATCTCAAGCCACTTGTCAAAGGCATAGTGAAGAAACAAATTTGCTAGCAGGGGACTTATTACCCCTCCCTGAGGCGTTCCCTCTCCGTTTCGAGAGCGTTTGTTCCCTTTCCTGTCTTCAATGGGTGCTTCTATCCATCTTGTGATGTACATCTTTGCCCATTTTTCCTTTACGTGTCGCTCTATTGCTTTCATTAGCAATTCATGCGACATCTTGTCAAAGAAACTGGATATGTCCATATCGATCACCCAATGGTAGCGACGTACGTTCTTTCGAACCTGTTCTACTGCCTGATGAGCGTTCTTTAGTGGTCTGTATCCATAAGACTGTGGTGAGAACTCCGCTTCAAACCGAGGTTGCAGGTAGGCTGTTATTACTTGTTGTGCCACCCTGTCATTAACCGTGGGAATGCCCAGTTTTCGCTTCCTTCCGTCGGCTTTGGGTATCTCTACTTCAAGTACCGGAGGTGGAAAGTAGCTTCCGGAACTCATCCGATTCCATAGAATGTAAAGGTTGTCCTTAAGACGTTCCTCATACATTGCTATGGTCTCTTCGTCTATTCCTGCTGCTCCTTTGTTCTTCCTTACCTTCTTGTAAGATTCCCAAATCATTTTCTTGGTAATTGGTATACTTTTCGTCTCAGCTCCACTGTCCCTCCCCCCTTTTGGGGTTGTCAGCGGTAACCTCAACTGTGTAACCTCAGCCCTTTGCTCCACTCCCATTACAGGAGCTTCATCACTACTATGGCTGAGTCCGATTTCATACAAAACATCAGTATTCGGCCTTACAGGTGTTTGCCCTGCTTGTGCCTTTCCTTTTTCATTTTTGTATGACTTCCCTTGTTCCATAACTAAGCCTGAATAGAACTCATGCCTCCTAAATGACGCCTGTCGCGTAGCCAGTAAATCAGGGTGTCCGCTACGCTCCTCCTCCGCAGTAAGTATACGGCAGTTTTGACAGGAAGTTCGTTTTCACGGCACTTCATCAGAGGTTCACTTTCGTTCATCTTTTCTATTCTTAACTAATCCTTCTAACAGGACTTTTTCCCCATTCCGTTCAATACCTCCCAGTCACCCGGGAAGCACCGTGGGGCGTTTTGCAGGTCTTGCCTGTACAATACCTGCGGAGGACCTACCTCCATCTTAGTTACAACATTGACTCCGACTTTGCAGTCGTCGTCATTCAAGGCACACCCTAACAGCTAACGGCCCGGCGGTATAATTTAGTAAACGGTGCTGAGCTACTGGAGGCCGGACAGAACAACCTCTCTCCTACTTGACAATGTCTATGAGGCCGTAAGTAGCGAAGCACGGCGCGGTTTTTGCCGCCGTACTCTGCACAAGATTTGAGGTAGCGAGCTGAGGCGGTACAATCATGATTGGCGAGCCGGTTTTTTTCCACGGTTACTGATAGCTGGTTATGTGCACCTGAGGGAACAAAGTGGCGTTATTCGCAGTATCGACTATTTTCTTTGATGTAGTATGGTATTGCAAAAACCGTGACGAGTTTATTAATTATACCGTCCGTGTTATGGGCAGTACATTGTAAAGTCATCATCCAGTGATCTTTCTTAATCAAGATCGTTAATGATATCTTTAAGCCTTTCAATTTCCTCCTTGCTTAACTTTTCTTCTTTAATAATAAAGGAAAGCAATGATGCTGGCGAATTTCCAAACTGAGCTTTCAGAATTTTTTTAACTTTTAATTTCGAGTATTGAGCTTGACTTACGGCTGGATAATATTCATAAGTTTTCCCGTATGATTTATACTTAAGATACCCTTTGCTTGCTAGTATCCTTGTCACTGATGATATTGTATTATAAGGAGGCTTTGGTTCTGGCAGTTCTGCAATAACATCTTTTACAAATGCTTTTTTAAGCTTCCAGAATATCATCATTATTTTCTCTTCTACTTTTGTCAATTCTTCCATTTATTTTGGGGTTACTGCTGTCAGGTTGAATACTAAATCTACAATTTCATATTCATCAGTGGTTAAATGAGGAATGGGTATTGGATTTATTTTATCCGGATCAAACTTACCTGAATCAACAAGGGTTCTTATTGCTTTAATAATTTTTGCTTTACTAAATAATTCTCCTGTTCTTATTCCTATATCATTAATCCCATCCTTTGTGACAATTCCATTTACTTTTAATATAATATCACCAAATTTAGCTTGTTTCCCTTCATAAATTGAGATTATCAGATCCACTGAATTTTTATCTTTTTTCTCTGTGAAGCTTATCCTATTAAATAAATATCCGTTATCCTGATAGAGAGTAGCAATAGCGTCCTCTGCACCTGAGGATCCATTGAGCCTGTCTTCAATTAGTTTCTTATTATATACGGAACCCTCCCTTAATCCAAAAACATTATTTAAAGTCTTAGTGTCATAAGCAGAATTTCCTTTCCAAATAATCTTTCCAATTCTCAACTGATTTTGGATAGAATTTTCGTTATGTGTCGTTTGGGGAGTCGGAAAATCGGAATTTTTTATGTAAGAAAAAGAAAGCATTAAAAGCATTGTGAGAGGAACAAGTATGATAAACATAAGCTTCTGTCCTGGATGGGACCTCTGCTTGCTTATCATTATAATTCGACGTTTAATTTCGCTTCCGGAGAAACCGGCTGACAAGTTAAAACTTTTAACTTCTGAAGCTAGTTTTAAAAGAAGCTCTGCATAGTCCTTTTTCCCTTTGCCTCTTTCAACAATCTTTTCATCCACAATGTACTCGTGAATCTCCTTAATCGATTTTTTAAGATAGATCAATAACGGATTGAACCAAAAGAAGATTGAAATAAGCTCGATAAATAGAACATCTAACGAATGGAGCTCCCGAGCATGGATTTTCTCATGATCTTTAATCCTTTGCAATTCATCTGGGGACAAATTTTGGTAGGAATTGTTAATGAAAATATAATTAAAGAATGAAAACGGCGGTATTGTATTGTTAAGATTGACGAACCAATATTCACCGTCTCTTACTTTTGGATTTTGTCTAATGCAGGTTCGAATGCTCCGGAGTGCCCTGGCGAAATTATAGGATTTATAAAGTAAGCCTATTAAATACAAGCCAAAGATCATCTCAAGTAATATTTGCTGCCGATTTATGCTATTATTATCTATGGATTGAGAAATCGTAAATTCATTTAACTGACTGCCAAAGATTAAGGGATAGCTGTTATAATCGAAATGGATAGATGATCGCCAATGGATAGGAATAATTAATAGTGGAAGAGCTAAACTGAGTGAAACACTAACTAATAAATAGACCCTCATCCATGAGAAATGAGTAAGATTTGCAAATACAAATCGGTATACCATTAGAAAGAGAAATAAACATACAGTGCTTTCCAAAACGTAATAGATAATTGAATTTGTCATGGCAATGAGTATTAAACTTTGGACAAAGCTATAACTTAGTTTGCAATTATACAACTTATTTATAAGTTATTTAATTTAATTTTAAGTTATATTTACATCAGTGGGCACTGTCCAGTGAGCTATTGCCCATAACGGCCCGGCGGTATAATTTAGTAAACGGTGCTGAGCTACTGGAGGCCGGACAGAAAAATGTCTCTTCTTCTTGACAATGCTTATGAGGCCGTAAGTAGCGAAGCACGGCGCGGTTTTTGACGCCGTACTCTGCACTTAATTTGAGGTAGCGAGATGAGGCGGTACAATCATGATTGCCGAGCCGGTTTTTTTCCCCGGTTACTGAAAGCCGGTTATGTGCAATAGCGGGAACAAAGTGGCGTTAATCGCAGTATCGGTTATTTTCTTTGATGCAGAAAAGAGTTGCAAAAACCGTGACGAGTTTATTAATTATACCGTCCGTGTTATAGGCAGGCTTATTTGAATTTTTCACTTGAATCAAAGCTATCTATGAAGTTTTTTTATTTTTCGTTCCATCAGCAGGAGTTAATTTGAATGTCCTTCTATGGTTTAGAGTCAAAAATTGCATTAAGAAGTATTTTTTATTTAAAATTATTTGCATACATCATAATTCTATGTATATTTACACTATGTATTACTCAAAAGAACTCTTAAAAGGAACTTTATCAGCCATTGTACTCAAGCTACTTGCCGATAATGGCAGAATGTATGGATATCAGATTACTCAAATGGTAAAACAATTATCCGATGATAAAATTTTACTTAAAGAAGGCTCCCTATATCCAGCTCTGCACAATCTTAGAGAAGAAGGATTACTTGAAGTTGAAACTGAAAACATTGGCAAACGGGTTAGACATTATTATTCTTTAACCCCAAGGGGTGTAAAAGTTAAAGATGCCAAAGAAGCTGAATTAAAAGATTTTATTCTTACGATCAATAAAATTATAACATCATGAATAATCCCGGCATGAGTAATCTATCTCAAGAAAACATTGAGTTTATTACCCAAACTATCAATCAGAGTGCAATCAAGTCAACTGAGATGAAGGAAGATCTGATAGATCATTTTTGTTGCGCCATTGAAGAAGAAATGAAAAAGGGACTGAGTTTTGAAAAATCCTATGAAAAAGCTTATCGGAATATTTGCCCCGAGGGATTAGTTGACATTCAACATGAAACAGTTTTTTTATTAACTTTTAAAAAAATTAAAGCCATGAAAAGATTATTGTACTTGTCAGGGTATTTAACAGCAATTGGCGTTACTACGACTTTCGCCTTAAAAATGACACACACTGCAGGGGCTGCAATTGCATTTTTTGTAAGTTTTATTCTGTTGATGTTTTTGTTTTTGCCATCTTTATTCATGAATCTATATAAAAGGGAGATATCAAAGACATTTACCAACAAATTGATGTATTTACTCGCTTTTACTGGACTTCTATTCCTTGTGACCTCAGTACTTTTTAAAATTATGCATTGGCCTTTGGGCTCTTTCCTTTTATTTACGTCGGTAGCAATCATTAACTTTGCTCTTTTCCCATTACTGTTTTATAAGATGTATCGCAAAGCCTGAAGGCAGGACATTGCTTGCCTATAACGGCCCGGCAATAAAATTAGTAAACGTTACCCGACGCCCGGAGGCCGGTGAGCACTACACCCTACTAAGAAGAAAATGATTTGAGGCCGGAGAAGGAGGGTACGGCGCGTGTTTTTGCAGTCCAGGCAGAGAATTTAATTGAGTATTACGAGTGTCGCGGTACAAAATGTGATGCGCGCCATATGTTGTCCCCAGCTACAGTGTGGTCTAGGTGCAGTGGTGCAGTGTCGCGGTACAAAGTTGATGCGCGCCAGTTGTTGTCCACGGTTACTGATGTTTCTACTGGCAGAGGCGGGAATCCGGGTTTATCACCCAGCCATATGTTGTCCAACGAGCAGAGAATCAAAGCAAAAACCGTGACGAGTTTATTAATTTTATTGTCCGTGTTAGGTTTTGTTTATTTATTTTTTTAATCTGTTGTTGTTACCACTATAATCCCATTTTCTGAGGCTTTCCCATGGCTATCTTTGGATGCTTGATCTTGTAAAACAGTTATTGATTTTACTGTCCGTGGATCAATCGATTCAACTCCCTTTTTACTTGTTACTCCATCAATAATGACCAGAGGCTCTCGTTTATTAAACCTATTAGGTCCGTCTTTTGTCTTAATCAATATGACGCCAGGTATTCTGTTGTTAATATCAGACGTAGATTGATCCTTGATAATAGTAATGTTTTTTATTTTGTTTGGATCAATATTATTCAATCCATTGCTGCTTATTTCTCCATTAATTAATACAACAGGAGCCACTCTCTTTTGGCTACATTTACAATTTATTATTATTCCATCTTTTCTACTCGAGGGATTAGGTCGAAACAGAATTTCATTTACTTGATCCTTTAAAACAGTAACTGACTTTAAATTTGACGGCTTTTTAGAATTTAATCCATTGCTATTTATTTTTTCAACAATTGCATCCTTTTCAATCTGCGCTGATATTGTTGTGGAAGCTAAAGAAATTAAAATCGTTACTAAGAAGAATTTAACCATACTTTAGGTAGATTAGTGGATCCTGACCATTGCATCAAAAATTATGCCTATCTGAATACCAATGCTTTTTATCGATACCAAATTCGTATCACAATTGCAAGCATGAAATAAAACCTAACGGCCCGGCAATAAAATTAGTAAACGTTACCCGACGCACCGACGGCCGGTGAGCACTGCACACTACTATGAAGAAAATGTATCGAGGCCGGAGAAGGAGGGTACGGCGCGTGTTTTTGCAATCCAGGCAGAGAATTTAATTGAGTATTACGAGTGTCGCGGTACAAGATGTGATGCGCGCCATATGTTGTCCACGGTTACAGCGTGGTCTAGGTGCACTGGTGCAGTGTCGCGGTACAAAGTTGATGCGCGCCAGTTGTTGTCCACGGTTACTGAGGTTTCTATGGGGCAGAGGCGGGAATCCGGGTTTATCACCAGCCAGTAGTTGTCCAACGTGCAGAGAATCAAAGCAAAAACCGTGACGAGTTTATTAATTTTATTGTCCGTGTTATAAGCAGAGCTGTTTAGAAATTTATCTATGGTTACTCTTATTTTTTAAGTCTGGATTGAAGTTTATCCCAATTCCCATGTTCATCTTAGCATAAGGAATCACATTGTCACTATTACTGAGCTTAATAAGCCCTGTGAGTCCAAATTTATAGATGAATTTGACTTTTTCTTTCCCTGAGCGGAAAAACCAGACTGGTTCTATCAAAATACTATTTTGAGTATTTCGCGGAAATGGTCCATTTTCAGAGGTATACTCATAATAATTATGATCTGTTAAACTTGAGTGAAAGTATCCGGCTTTAATTGCAACACCATAATCCATTTGTCCGGGGCTAACTGCAATTCTGCCAAAATTCAATTGAGTAAAATATAATTGATAGTCACCGTATAATCTCCTTATATAGCGAAGTGGATAATTGGACAGCCTATTTACCCAAGTGTTGCCGTATCCGTTACCAAAACCGGCGTACAATTCAAGGACATTTCTATCTCTAAATTTTTTGTAAAATCCTGGAGCTATTTGAAAATAGTATCTGTTTTCAAGACCTATTGATCCAGATGTCTGAATGGCAATCTTATTAGTGAGTCCATAGGATATTGTCGCTTGAGCTGAAGGAAGAAGGCATATTCCTGCGTCAATTCGTAAATCATTTTTTTCATTTATTAATGGTATATCCACTATCTGGGTATTATAGATAACACAACCAGGAACCAGTAAGAAGCTCAAAACGCAAATCAGAATTCGTATATAAATTACTAGAACTCTCATCTTGTATTGGAATTTTTCTATGAACAATTTAATACGGGCAGAATGCGCTTTGCTTATAACGGCCCGGCGGTATAATTAGTAAACGTTGCGGAGTCGACTGGAGGCCGCGGCAGAATGTTTTTCGCTTGGAATTCGCATGTTTCAAAGGCCGTATAGGAGCGTAGCACGGCGCGTGTTTTTGCTGTCAGGCAGTATTTTAATTGAGGGTAATGAGTAGTCGCGGTACAAAGGCCGGATGCGTGCCAGTTGTTATCACCGGTTACAAAGTGATCTTGGTGCAGTGGTGCAGTGTCGCGGTACAAAGCTGAACCCGCGCCGGTTGTTATCCCCGGTTACTGACTTTCCTTTTGGGCAGTGGCGGGAGTCAGGGTTTATCAGCGTGCCAGTTGTTATCCAAGGTGCAGAAAAGCCCGCAAAAACCGTGACGAGTTTATTAATTATACCGTCCGTGTTAGGTTTTCGGCCTTGTTATTATTCCCCAGATTGAAGATTATCCAGGAAGAGAATGAAAAAAAGAACTTCTCCCCTTGCAGTATTTGTCCAGGTGTGATATGCTTTCGCCGGGTCAGTTACATTAGAACTATCCGGGTATAATGGCAATATCTCAGGCTTGTGTTTATGATTTCCTTTTCTCTCCTTGAGATGTATTGCTTACTTAAAGCTAAGAAATTATCCTGAGATTGAAATTTGAGATTATTCAATAGAGATATTTAATCTATGGTTACAAGTATCTGTTTTTCTGCTTGTAAGAACTTATTCCACGTGGCCGCCGTTAGGTTTTCGGCCTGTTTTTTTTGTTCAGTGGCAGAATCTTTCCGGACGACTCAGGCTGAAACCTAACGGCCCGGCGGTATAATTGAGTAAACGGTGCTGCGCTACTGGAGGCCGGACAGATCAACCTCTCTCCTATCCTACAATTTCTATGAGGCCGTAAGGAGCGAAGCACGGCGCGGTTTTTGCCGCCGTACTCTGCACTTTATTTGAGGTAGCGAGCTGATGCGGTACAATTAGGATTGACGCGCCAGTTTTTTTCCCCAGTTACTGATAGCCGGTTATGTGCACTGGTGGGAACAAAGTGGCGTTATTCGCAATATCGGTTGTTTCTTTTGGTGCAGTAAGGAATTGCAAAAACCGTGACGAGTTTATTAATTATACCGTCCGTGTTAGCCTTAGTGTGTTTACAAAAGTCTCTTTAATGCAGTCTGTCTTAGCTTTTTAGCAGAATGATGGACTGTAAGAATGTGAACTATTTGAGTACTTGAAATTTTGTAGATTATCCTGTAATTTCCAAAGATTATCTCTCTGATTTTGTCTTTCCTGCTTTCCGGAACCATTCTCCCTATTCGGGGATTGATCTCAATATATTTTGTTACGTCAATAATCCGCTCAATTGTCAGAGATGCATATTTTACTGAATCTTTGGATATGTATTCAGCAATTGATTTTAAGTCAGTCAGTGATCGCTTAGTCCAGATTATTTTAACCATTTTTTGAGTTCTTGCTTAACCTGGGCAGTAGTGTATGTTTTCCCTTCCTCAATGTCCTTAAGCCCTTCCTCAATCTTATTTAATACAACCAATTCTTCAACAATCTGGTCAACTGTGAAATTATCCGGTAAACTGTCCAAGGTTTTCTTTACTTTATCTTTCGTTAACATAATTAACTCCGTTTCTGCAAATATATAAAAAAACAGTATGTTTTCCCGGTTAAATAGGGGCAGCATCCATTAAGGCTAACGGCCCGGCGGTATAATTAGTAAACGTTGCGGAGTCGACTGGAGGCCGCACCCGAGATGTTTTCGCTTGGAATTCGGATGTTTCAAAGGCCGTATAGGAGCGTAGCACGGCGCGTGTTTTTGCTGTCAGGCAGTATTTTGATTGAGGGTACTGTGTAGTCGCGGTACAAAGCCGGATGCGCGCCAGTTGTTATCCCCGGTTACAAAGTGATCTTGATGCAGTGGTGCAGTGTCGCGGTACAAGGCCAAACCCGCGCCGGTTGTTATCCACGGTTACTGACTTTTCTTTCGGGTAGAGGCGGGAGTCCGGGTTTATCAGCAACTACTTGTTTATCAAGGTGCAGGACCCCGCAAAAACCGTGACGAGTTTATTAATTATACCGTCCGTGTTAGCTTTAGGTATTTAGTTTTTCTTGATTGTAACATGCTTATATTGAGCAACTACTCGCTGTAGCTCAATCAAATTTGGTTGATCAGGAATATAAAATTCGAATTTTCGTGTAGCAATGTCTGTCTGAATGGAAATGAAATTATTTATTCCGCTTCTATAACTTATGTCATATAATCCATGAGGAGTAGTTGATTTGTTGATCCCTTCATACCCGCGCAATCCAAGTTGTATGCTCTTAATGTCTTCAATTTTAATTATTTCTTTTCTCTGCATTAGTTCAACTTCAATATGTTCTTTTGAAAATGAAATACTGCCAATAATACTTTTAAACTTAAATGAATAGCTCAAAATGAACAGACTTGTTATAAATGAAATGGCAACAATACCAATTAATATTGTTTTTATCGAATCATTCATTGAGTCAGGAATTAACCCAATAATGACCAAAAGTATTATACCAAACATTACTCCAAAAATGGCAAGATTCTTAATTGGTCTTCTCTTTTTGTCTATAAGTTCAAAGGTAAGCATAGTATATTAAATGGCACCGACTTAAAGCTAACTCGCTTTTAGCTTTATTTTATTATTTATTACTTTTAATAAAAGTACCTGAATTATCCCCAAATCCAAATGTTGGATACATGTTACTTAGAGTCACCAAATTATGTTCAGCTTCTATTCTATGTTCGGTCTCCCCTGGAAAATCTGGTAGTCGA
This sequence comes from uncultured Bacteroidales bacterium, assembly GCA_942492865.1. GTDB lineage: Bacteria > Bacteroidota > Bacteroidia > Bacteroidales > VadinHA17 > LD21. The sequence goes on from OW818650.1 coordinate 28,121, forward strand.
ACATATAGTATGTTTGCATCAATTCTATACAAGTACTCTTCGTTAACAATGTAACCTCTTCTAATAAAATGTGAAGAGTCAACAAATTCTAGAGTATCTCGATCATCTGGAGTTATCCATTGACCAATCCTATATTCATCATTATAGAAATTAGGACTGTCCCCATTTCTTTTATTACAAGAATTCGCAAAAATTAATAGGGAAAAGCATAATAAGAATTTTAAAATCGTTTTCATAGAGATGGATAATATGTTATAGATTCACAAAATAAAAGGGATAGATCTTTATATCGAGCAGGATGTACTTAAAGCTAACGGCCCGGCGGTATAATTTAGTAAACGTTGCTGAGCTACGGAAGGCCGGACAGAACAACCTCTCTCCTATCCTACAATCTCTGTGAGGCCGTAAGGAGCGAAGCACGGCGCGGTTTTTGCCGCCGTACTCTGCATTAAATTTGAGGTAGTGAGCTGATGCGGTACAATTATGATTGACGTGCCAGTTTTTTTCCCCAGTTACTGAAAGCAGGTTATGAGCACTGGAGGGAACAAAGTGGCTTTAATCGCAGTATCGGTATTTTCTTTTGGTGCAGTAGGATAAGCAAAAACCGTGACGAGTTTATTAATTATACCGTCCGTGTTAGTGTGCCGTGCCATTTTGAAACTTGGAGCTTATACAATGTTGTTTAAAAAACGTGAATTATTGTTTAGGCAGAAATAAAAGTCCCGGTTTAAGGCAGAAAATAATTATCGTTGTATTGGCCTTTGCATCAAGCGCATGGCCACTAACGGCTCGGTGGTTGCGGTAGTAAGCGTTGGTGGCGCCGTCCGCCGTTGCGTGTCCCGGTACTTTAGGTCGGATTAGTCCCGGCGGGCAAGCCACCATGGCGCAATTTTTGCCAGTCCCGGCGAACGATAAAGTTGTCACGATAAACGGATTTGTCCAGAGCCGGAAGAAACGGAATTGGTAGATAAGTGAAAAGTTATTCGTCACGAAAAAATTGTCAAGGTAGTGAGCAAAAATTGTGACAAGCTTATTACCTCAACCATCCGGGTTATGGTTAGTTCTAAAATTAAAACTGTCAAGATATTACGAATTTGTCATGGTAAAGAAATTTGTCTTGGTTCCAAATCCCGGTGAAAGAGCAGGAGTGGTCCAGTTTTACGAATTTGTCACAAGTATGAATCCCTGTGGCAATGGTCCCGGTCCCGGATATACGGCGGGAATTGTCAAATATTGGATTTTACCCATAATGTCATAGATAACAAATGGATGTTTTTTGGTCATTATAGTTTAAAATTTATCCCAGTGGATACAATGATAAACTTACTATTAACATTTTCTGTTAGATAATATGTAAATCCAGGTTGTATGAAGATGCTGATGTCTTGATTTATTGAATAAACTAAATCTATTTTTGTATTTACCCCCAAGCCAAAAAAGTTATAATTGTCTTTATGTTGCAAATCAAGAAGATCGTTCGAAACAAGGTATCTATTAAATTCATAGTGGCTGGTAAAATAGGAGGGGAGTAGACTGCCCCCAATTCTTATTTCAAATCTGTCATTAATTATTGGATATGATAATCCAAGATTAAGGACATAAACTGATTCTTTGAAAACTTCTTCTGTTCGATATGTAGCAGGTGTAATCTGATTATAATAGTCATGCGAATGATGGGAGTATTCAAGACCTGCCGTAAGAATATACTTTTTTGAGAAATGCTTTGAAATGGAACTTCCAAATCCAATTGGGTAATGCTGTTTCGCTAGATCAAATTTGTATCCATATTTATAGAACACGGAGATACTTATGTCATCTTGGGCAACGATCCTGTTTGCTAGAAGTAATGCACACAGAAATAAGAGAAATTTTTGTAGAATAGTTTTCATTATGCTGTGATTTGATGTTAATCATTCTATTTTGTCGATAAAATGGTTGCTAACATTCTATTAATGGCAATAGTCAAAGTTACAAAACATTTTGAATCCCGATTGTAGATTTAGATTCTCAAAATATTGCAAGTCCAGCAGACGTATTCCAATAGACTCGACATTGAGGAAATTTGTTATGCTTTAAAATTTATAAATTGCTCCAATTGTGATTGCATTCAAAGAAACAATGTTGCTTAGTCCAGCCCCAAAGTTAAAATTTGATCTTTTATCTGTAAAATCATCTTCTTTGGATGTGCTATGACTATAACCAACACTTAATATATTGAGTGATGTTTCTATAGATAATTTCTCTGAAATATCATATGCCAATCCCGGGAAAATACTTAAATACGTACTTGTTGTTTTAGGACCATCATTTATGGTTCCTCCTCTTTTAACACTTGATTTTGAGAATTCTAATCCAATATTTCCCTGACCATAGATTGAGAACTTATTCCATTTAACTGCGTAATATCGCAAAAAAGGACTTACCCCGATACCGGAAGATTTGGATATGGTTTCATTATTACCATCTGTTTTGTTATAAGAAAGAGAATAATCTAATGCCAACCCTATAGCCAGCTTTTCAGATAGAAATTTGCCGACATTTGGCCTAAGGTTAAGATTATAACCAAACGATTTTTGAGCAGGCATTCCCTGGAGATTATTGTTAGAGGTATTAAAACCAGCATTTCCTCCCACAAATACCTGAGCACTAGTATTGATGAAAACAAAAGAGCAAATAGCGATCAAAAAAACTTTACAGGATTTCATAAATATTATTTTTTGAATTATGCCTACTCTTTGGTTTTTCGGCCTCCACCAGTTGGTAATAAATAAGTTTTAGTGTTAATTACTTCACAGCAAAAATCAAACCAATCTTTTTTCTTAGGAATACCATAAAATCGACCTAAAGAACGTGCAGGAATAAGCTAGATATAAGATATTTGTAATAGTTAACATCCCGGTAGATTAGCAGGTTTTGACTCTCTGTGAGAAATTTGTCACGTTAATAATCCCGGCAGATGGGCAGAAGTAGTCCAGATTTACGAATTTGTCACGGTTACCAATCCCGGCAAAAGGGCAGGAGTAGTCCAGTTTTACGAATTCGTCACAAGTTACCAATCCCGGTGGCGAAGCAGGATTTGTCACTATTTATGAACCTTGCTTGAGTTATGGTTAGTTCTGAAAGAATTGGCAACTATCACGAAACTAAAGAATTAACCATAACGGCCCGGCAATAAAATTAGTAAACGTTACCCGACGCACCGACGGCCGGTGAGCACTACAGCCTACTATGAAGAAAATGTATCGAGGCCGGAGAAGGAGGGTACGGCGCGTGTTTTTGCTGTCCATGTAGAGAATTTAATTGAGTATTACGAGTGTCGCGGTACAAGATGTGATGCGCGCCATATGTTGTCCCCGGTTACAGAGGTGATCTAGGTGCACTGGTGCAGTGTCGCGGTACAATGCCAAATCGGCGCCAGTTGTTGTCCCCGGTTACTGACGTTTCTACGGGCAGGGCGGGAATCCGGGTTTACCACCATACCAGTTGTTGTCCAACGTGCAGAGAATCAATGCAAAAACCGTGACGAGTTTATTAATTTTATTGTCCGTGTTAGCAACAGGCTTTTATTTTCTCTTCTTTTTATTTTTAATTCTATTGGATTCGATTTGAACTTTTGTTATACTATGCATCTCCACAGAAACACATTCAATTTTTTCTTGCTCAAATAATACTATATTCTTACCTCCTTTATGAAGAGAACTATTAAAGATTATCCCTTCTGCTCCAGTTATATATCTGATGAATTCACAGATAAATTGGGTTGGTATATACTCCAATTCTGAATCATATCTTCGTATTGGTTTTGAAAGGTCCAAACTTATCTTCTTCTTTAATAGCATACTTTTAGTGTATTCCACCAAATTTCCGATATTTAAAAATGAGCTTATGTCTTCGGTAAAGTCAACTATAATAATTTTTTCTCCATGTTTAATTTTAAAAATCCCAATACTAATATCGTCAAGATATGTGGCTCGAGTTTCATATAGAGTTGTATCAACAGACTTACTTAAATATAAATATGGTATTCCAAGAGGATTAGCTCTACCGCTCTTTGTTTCATAATTTTTAGGACACCCCATATTGGTTTTGGTGAAAGGTGATTTTTCTCCTTTAAAATGGATCCTGGCTCGATATAATTCCTGCCTTGGAGAAAGTTCAATAGTTCTATTAAAAAAACTATCCCATCTTAACTCGATTAGTCTATCAATATCGTTTAGGTACCGAAATTTCCATTTTAAATTCTCTTTTAGAATGTCCCAATATGAAACACATTCAAAAATTTCATCAATGTAGGATACCGAATCTGAAGAACTCGTTATTGGCTTATCAACCCTTGATAATATCTCTTCGAGTATGTTTTTGCAATTTGTCTCTGACGAGAAAAGATTCCAATCATCTTGGATTACTTTGCATATTGGTTGGCCAGAAAGATCCTTTTTGAAAATGTTAATTAACTCTGAGAAAAAATCTAATAATTCAGTAATATCTAAAACACTAGTTTCAATACTTTTAGAACAAAAATCACAGTGGTCTTTTACTTTTGAATTTATTATAATGAATTGCTTAATTTCAACATCGTTGAAGCAATTAGCACAGATGTTCATAATCCTAAGAGTTATAAAATGCTATTCACTAATTCCAGATGATTCTTAATGGATATTTTTTTGACCATTCCTAGACCGGGATATGTTCCTTTACCATTATTGTAGTAGCATCGTAACTCTTCAGATGCATTAGTATGAATATTTTCAGAATCAAGAAACCTTACCGCCTTTTTTGCCGCCTCGGCAAACTTTCCTTGAATATTTTCCCTACCTAAGTTAGTTTCTGATACAAAATGTCTTACCCAAATAATATCATCGTCCTTTTGATATGTAATATGTATGGCAACAGCATATGGAAGTGCGCCACCTTCTTTAAATTCGTTTTCAAGAACGGTATAATCTGAAAAACCATAATATCCATCCTCTGTGTAGAACAAATGCTCTTCTGTAAATTTTTCTTCGGAAATATTGAGATAATCTTTATTTTGCTTTTGTGCATTAAAACTATCATCTATTCTAATTAATTTTTTCTCAGTCTTATGTAAAAATCTTCTAAGTGTTCGATTCTCCTTAGACACTATATATTTTACTTGATCACATAATATTAAACTCTGAAAGTTCGGATCACTTGTATTTGTACTTTCTGAACAAACTATCATTACAGAATTATAGTTTTGATTTGATATATGTTTCTCCAGTTCTTTATAGCCAGTTGTAACTATAAATGCAGGTATCCATCTTTTATCATCAATAAGAACATTTTTTAATTCTCTAAGAATCATTTTCTCTTTTTCTAGATCGGATAAACTCTTAATCTCTCCAACTTTGGGGTTGAGAATTAGAACTGGAGTTATATTTGAATCAAGGATTTTTGTTAATGCAAGCTTTAAACTATTAAAAGTTTCTTTAACAGGTTCTATAATTGGAATAATATGATTATCGGATCCGAATTGCTCTGCATATTCTCGTAAAGCGATTAATTCAAATTGTCTACCTCTTAAATAGGGAAAGTACATTATATTATGTTTTACAATTAAATTTTTACAGAAATACTAAGTTTGGAATATAACTCATTAAAGGTTTTAGAGTCCAGGTTTAGTGCCAAGCACATTTGTCTTAATTCTTTGGTGAATGAATCAATAATTTTAGTATTTGATTTTCTCTTTTTTATTTCTGCAATAAAAAGTTGGTTTAATATGTCATTTGGGATTTCTCTAATCAGCTTTTTGCATTCTTCAAACATTTTAAAGCTATTCACATTAGGGAGTTCTCCGTAATAGCGGAGAATTATGTTTTTATATTCAGATGTTCTGACAGAACAAATTAGAGTATCAGGATCAATGATATGATTTTCAAAAGCAGGTCTGATTTCTCTCATTGCTAATGATTTATGGTTATCAGTGAGTTCGATAATACCTACTTTCTCATTCTCTCTTAGGTAAATATTGATCAATGATCTATGTGTTATTACATAACATTCCTTAAATATTTTTGTATAATCTGATAATTGATTATATAAACGTTTTTTTGAATCTAATTCTGTTTTAATTTCAAACGCTTTACTAGTTCCATTGAATAAAACTAAATCAGCGATAGAATTATTGACTCTAAATTCGTTAATGATGATTGACTCTTTTTTCCCATACTTTTCAATTAATAAATCATTAATGAACGTATTTTTATAAATATATTCATTTTGATAATGCTTTTTCAGTTCTCGGTATGTGTATTGAATGTAATCGAAATATGTGTGAATACTTTTACCGATTTTAGGCAAATCATAAATCTGAATATTGGAATTTATTAAAGAGTAATCATTATTTTTTAATATTCTAGTGAAGGCCATCCGGGAGAAAATAGCTGAATAGCTCCTATATTTGTTAAGTGATATTTGATTCTGTATAAAACTCATTTATAAAATGTTATGTCTTATATTGGCTGTTAATAACACAAATGTAAACAATATAATTAGTATAAATGTAAGGGTCATTAGATATTTGCATCGTCGGTGAGTGCTTGTTGCTAACGGCCCGGCAATAAAATTAGTAAACGTTACCCGACGCCACGACGGCCGGACAAGACAATGCCTACTAAGAAGAAAATGATTTGAGGCCGGAGAAGAAGGGTACGGCGCGTGTTTTTGCTGTCCAGGCAGAGAATTTAATTGAGTATTACGAGTGTCGCGGTACAAAATGTGATGCGCGCCATATGTTGTCCCCGGTTACAGAGTGATCTAGGTGCACTGGTGCAGTGTCGCGGTACAAAGTTGATGCGCGCCAGTTGTTGTCCCCGGTTACTGAGGTTTCTTTCGGGCAGAGGCGGGAATCCGGGTTTATCACCATGCCATATGTTGTCCAACGAGCAGAGAATCAGAGCAAAAACCGTGACGAGTTTATTAATTTTATTGTCCGTGTTAGGTGGTCGTAGTATTGTACTTTTTATTATTTAATTAGTTATCAATGATTCTTCAATCCATTTTTTCATACTATCGATTCCCATAAAGGATTGATAATTATGTTTCAATATACCACTCTTGTCAAAGATGAGATAGTGAGGTATAGCAGTAAATCCATAAAATTTGTTCAAGTAATTCCATTCTTTTTCAGTAATATAATAGTGATCTCCACCAATCTTAGGTATTTGCTGCTCCCATATATAACTTGGTGATGAAGGATCTGTGACATACACAAAGACTACATCTTTATTCTCAAAATCGTTTCTTACATTCTCAGATTCTATCATTGCACGTTGACAAGGTCCACACCATGTAGCCCAAAAGTCAACAAAAACTACTTTCCCTTTATACTTTGAAATAATTGAATCCATTATATTTCCAGGTGATGTAACATTAATTTTTCTTGCTTTGCTCGATGATATTAATTTTAATGATTCATCATCCTTGTCAAACAAAATATTAACAAAGGATTGATTTTTAAAGTAGGATTTTATATTTTGTCTTTGAAAATTACTTAAAGGAGTTTTATTATTTATCTGCTTAGCATAGGAATTGCTCACAAGCAAATCATAAAACAAACCCTCATCGGTTCCAATGTCATCTTTTAGTATTTCCTTGACCTTATTTAACCAAATATCTATTTGCATTTCTTCTATGGCTGGAATATCAAACATTTCATTACCAAGTATATATTGGATGATCATAGGATAAAATCCAGAAGTGAGATATGAAGGATCACTCAGATTAAAATATTTAAGAAATGAATAGTAAGATTTGTCCGGCGACTGAAAATGAAATTCTTTCTGTAAACTATCTGTTTTGGGCTGATTCGAGTATGCCTTTTTTATATAGTGGGAATAATCGAATAAACCATAATAAATACACATCAATTTGATATCAGCAGACAAAATCTGCTTTGCTGCATCTGATATATTTATATTATTCTCAACACGTTTCAATACATCAGGAATTCCTTCAATAATCCGCTCACTGAATACTTCTGGAGAAATAATTTCATTCCCTATATTTGGAAGTGCCCATGGCCAATTTAAAAAAATCATTCCATCCTCGGCTGTAAAGCCTACACTGTTTTCTATTTTGATGGGATTTAGCTTATTACCATCATAACTTATTTCCATTCTTGTTTCCTCGCCTGGTACAAGATAAGTAATGACTACATTATTATCTATAGCTAACGAAGCCAATGAAGTGCATTGGATTGGTTTGCTGAAGGTGAAAGTTCCGTCTCCGTTTATCGGAACATCATGGATCGATCTGTCCCCAGTAACCACGCCGGATAGACTTATTTTTGCCTTATTTTCCTTTTTATCGCCATTTGGCAGGCCGTTAATTTTACATGAAAGGGTTGCAGTTTCGTATAGTATCTGAGGAATAAAAGTCAGATCACTCTGTTGAATCCGAGAAGGTTTTCCACAGCCAATCAATAGCAGTGAAAAAATAATGCTAATTAAAGATGTGCTTTTCATTGAATGCTTTTTTATGTTTGAATTGTCCAGAATTTGTCTTTGGGGGCACTTACTATGCCACCTAACGGCCCGGCAATAAAATTAGTAAACGTTACCCGACGCCCGGAGGCCGGTGAGCACTGCACCCTACTATGAAGAAAATGTATCGAGGCCGGAGAAGGAGGGTACGGCGCGTGTTTTTGCAGTCCAGGCAGAGAATTTAATTGAGTATTACGAGTGTCGCGGTACAAAATGTGATGCGCGCCATATGTTGTCCCCGGTTACAGAGTGATCTAGGTGCATAGGTGCAGTGTCGCGGTACAAGGCTGATGCGCGCCGGTTGTTGTCCACGGTTACTGATGTTTCTACGGGCAGAGGCGGGAATCCGGGTTTATCACCACGCCAGTTGTTGTCCAACGAGCAGAGAATCAATGCAAAAACCGTGACGAGTTTATTAATTTTATTGTCCGTGTTAGGTGTTCGTGGTATTGTATTTGATTATATATAAGCATTATTAAAATCTATAAGAAATAGTTAATCCTGTACATAAAGGACCATTATTGTTAATGAAAACTGGTCTAAAACTAATTGAGTTATTATATTTATTGTGCTCAATCATTACCTTTTTTATATTATGAGATCGGCTAATACCTATATTACACGCGATAACTCCGCCTCCAATTAGGCCGTAGCCAAGGATTTTATAAATACCTTTCATCACGCGGCTGCCCAGAATTTCTTCACCAAAAGTAGCATCCTCAGGCAATCCATTTTTATAGGTAGTATTGGCAACCAGGATTGATAAACATCCTAAACCTATACTACAACCACCAGCAATGGTGACTTTCTTATAATCTTGGAAAGATATGGTGAGCTGTTCATTCGTGAGATCTCTGATATCATTGACACCATATTGTTTTGTGTACCACTGACTTTTTAACGAGCAATTCAGTAATAATAAAATTAGTTGAGCACATAAAAGGCGTTTCATCTTTTAAGTATTAGAAAGGAGTAAAAGTAAATTGTTGAATCTTTCGAGAATGCGAAGTTTGAAGGCTGCTCAGTATGTTTGTAAGAAGGTATGTCCAATACTTGTCATAAGTTTCTAAACGAACAAAAATATTTTAAAATCCAAATGATTATCGCATCGAGTAGGTAAAGGGGAGTTTCACCCCTAAACCTCTCACGGAACCGTACGTGATACTCTCGCATCATACGGCTCTTGTTATACAAAAAAAGTCAAGCGGTTTCGAAGCCATGCTGCCAGTGTACAAATAAATCGGGTTGCCGTTTAGCAAGATCCCGAATCCATCGACCAGCTTTCTTATGACTACCATTAAACCGTTTATACCGTTTAACCACCCACATGTTCAACCTGCGATGAAAGACACTGAATATCCACTGTAACTCGTGTTTCCTGTATTTCCCAAAGTGATCAATCCAGCTCTTAATCTTCGGGTTGAAGAAAGCAGCTATGTGGTATATATCCCTGTTGGTCCAATTGTGAAAATTTGAGTCACGTATCTCGTCAATGATCCTCTTCTCGTTCTTCTTGCTAATCGCACAATCAAATCCTAAGAACATTCTGCCCTCTTCTTTATTCATTGCCGGTCTTGGCTGAAAGCTGAATCCCAGAAAATCAAACTGCACTGTATTATAGTCGGCATTGCGCCGTGCTTTCTTACAGTATACAATTTTCGTCTTCTTTTCATTCAGTTGCAGCTTGCATTCGACCATTCTCTCCCTTATGGCTTTTAGAACTTCCTCTGCTTCCTGCTGCGTATTACAGTGAACAATTATGTCATCTGCATAGCGTACAAATCGAAGCTTCGGGTATGTCTTTCCAAGCCATTTGTCAAAAGCATAATGAAGGAATAGGTTCGCAAGCAGAGGACTAATTACTCCTCCCTGCGGTGTGCCCTCTCCCATCCTGTATCTCTTGCCACCTTTTCTATCTTCTATCGCGGCTTCAAGCCACCTCACGAGATACATCTTTACCCATTTCTCCTCAACATGCCTTTCAACTGCCTTCATGAGCAGCTCGTGTGACATCTTGTCGAAGAAACTTGATATGTCCATGTCGACAACCCACTCGAACTCCCGCACATTTCTACGAACCTGTGCGATTGCCTGATGAGTACTTCTAAGTGGTCGATATCCGTAAGAGCTTTCCACAAATATAGCTTCAAAGCGGGCTTCAAGGTAATCTTTGATGACCTGCTGCGCTATCCGGTCTCTTACTATGGGTATTCCAAGCTTACGCTTTCTCCCATCATCCTTAGGAATTTCTACTTCGAGAACTGAAGTTGGTCGGTAGCTGCCTGAACTCAGGCGGTTCCAGATCACATAGAGATTGTTAGATAATTTCTCTTCAAACTTCTCCAGAGTCTCCCCATCTATCCCGGCTGCTCCCTTGTTCTTCTTTACTCTCTTGTAGGCGGCGACTACCATTTCCTGGGTAATCGGTATGCTTTTCGTCTCCGTTGTCCTACTCCTACCCCGGTTATCCAAGGGTGGTAGAGGCAATTTCAACTGTATAACCTCAGCCCTTCGCTCCGCTCCCATTACAGGAGTTTCATCACTACTACGACTGAGTCTGTCCTCATACAAGTCATCAGTATTCGGCCTCCCGGGTTGTCCTCCTGGTTGTGCCTTTCCTTTACCATCCTTGTATGAGTTCCCCTGTTCCATAACTAAGCCTGAATAGAAATCATGCCCCCTTTATGCCGTCTGCCATGCAGCCAGTAAGCAGGTGCCCGCTGCACTTTGGTCCCCCAGCAGCCATAAACCGGTGGTTTTGACAGATTGTCGTTCTCTCGACACTTCATCGAAGGTTCATTTTCATTCATCTTTCCTATTCTTACCTGATCCTTTTGGCAGGACCTTTTCCCCTTACCGTTTAGTACCTCGCCGTTGCCAGTTCAGCACCGAGGGGCGGTTTCCGGGTACGCCTGTACGTCCCCGTGAGAGGCCATACTCTCATCTTAATTACAGCATCAGATCCCGTTGGTACGAGGTCTGTTCAGGGCACACATCGAGTAGGTAAAGGGGAGTTTCACCCCTAAACCTCTCACGGAACCGTACGTGATACTCTCGCATCATACGGCTCTTGTTATACAAAAAAAGTCAAGCGGTTTCGAAGCCATGCTGCCAGTGTACAAATAAATCGGGTTGCCGTTTAGCAAGATCCCGAATCCATCGACCAGCTTTCTTATGACTACCATTAAACCGTTTATACCGTTTAACCACCCACATGTTCAACCTGCGATGAAAGACACTGAATATCCACTGTAACTCGTGTTTCCTGTATTTCCCAAAGTGATCAATCCAGCTCTTAATCTTCGGGTTGAAGAAAGCAGCTATGTGGTATATATCCCTGTTGGTCCAATTGTGAAAATTTGAGTCACGTATCTCGTCAATGATCCTCTTCTCGTTCTTCTTGCTAATCGCACAATCAAATCCTAAGAACATTCTGCCCTCTTCTTTATTCATTGCCGGTCTTGGCTGAAAGCTGAATCCCAGAAAATCAAACTGCACTGTATTATAGTCGGCATTGCGCCGTGCTTTCTTACAGTATACAATTTTCGTCTTCTTTTCATTCAGTTGCAGCTTGCATTCGACCATTCTCTCCCTTATGGCTTTTAGAACTTCCTCTGCTTCCTGCTGCGTATTACAGTGAACAATTATGTCATCTGCATAGCGTACAAATCGAAGCTTCGGGTATGTCTTTCCAAGCCATTTGTCAAAAGCATAATGAAGGAATAGGTTCGCAAGCAGAGGACTAATTACTCCTCCTGCGGTGTGCCCTCTCCCATCCTGTATCTCTTGCCACCTTTTCTATCTTCTATCGCGGCTTCAAGCCACCTCACGAGATACATCTTTACCCATTTCTCCTCAACATGCCTTTCAACTGCCTTCATGAGCAGCTCGTGTGACATCTTGTCGAAGAAACTTGATATGTCCATGTCGACAACCCACTCGAACTCCCGCACATTTCTACGAACCTGTGCGATTGCCTGATGAGTACTTCTAAGTGGTCGATATCCGTAAGAGCTTTCCACAAATATAGCTTCAAAGCGGGCTTCAAGGTAATCTTTGATGACCTGCTGCGCTATCCGGTCTCTTACTATGGGTATTCCAAGCTTACGCTTTCTCCCATCATCCTTAGGAATTTCTACTTCGAGAACTGAAGTTGGTCGGTAGCTGCCTGAACTCAGGCGGTTCCAGATCACATAGAGATTGTTAGATAATTTCTCTTCAAACTTCTCCAGAGTCTCCCCATCTATCCCGGCTGCTCCCTTGTTCTTCTTTACTCTCTTGTAGGCGGCGACTACCATTTCCTGGGTAATCGGTATGCTTTTCGTCTCCGTTGTCCTACTCCTACCCCGGTTATCCAAGGGTGGTAGAGGCAATTTCAACTGTATAACCTCAGCCCTTCGCTCCGCTCCCATTACAGGAGTTTCATCACTACTACGACTGAGTCTGTCCTCATACAAGTCATCAGTATTCGGCCTCCCGGGTTGTCCTCCTGGTTGTGCCTTTCCTTTACCATCCTTGTATGAGTTCCCCTGTTCCATAACTAAGCCTGAATAGAAATCATGCCCCCTTTATGCCGTCTGCCATGCAGCCAGTAAGCAGGTGCCCGCTGCACTTTGGTCCCCCAGCAGCCATAAACCGGTGGTTTTGACAGATTGTCGTTCTCTCGACACTTCATCGAAGGTTCATTTTCATTCATCTTTCCTATTCTTACCTGATCCTTTTGGCAGGACCTTTTCCCCTTACCGTTTAGTACCTCGCCGTTGCCAGTTCAGCACCGAGGGGCGGTTTCCGGGTACGCCTGTACGTCCCCGTGAGAGGCCATACTCTCATCTTAATTACAGCATCAGATCCCGTTGGTACGAGGTCTGTTCAGGGCACACATGACACCTAACGGCCCGGCAATAAAATTAGTAAACGTTACCCGACGCCCGGAGGCCGGGGAGCACTACACACTACTATGAAGAGAATGTATCGAGGCCGGAGAAGGAGGGTACGGCGCGTGTTTTTGCAGTCCAGGCAGAGAATTTAATTGAGTATTAAGAGTGTCGCGGTACAAGATGTGATGCGCGCCATATGTTGTCCCCGGTTACAGTGTAATCTAGGTGCACTGGTGCAGTGTCGCGGTACAAAGTTGATGCGCGCAGGTTGTTGTCCACGGTTACTGTGGTTTCTAAGGGCAGAGGCGGGAATCCGGGTTTATCACCAAGCCAGTTGTTGTCCAACGTGCAGAGAATCAATGCAAAAACCGTGACGAGTTTATTAATTTTATTGTCCGTGTTAGCATTTCGGGGCCAATTTTAAATCATGTCCTTGGCAAATAAATATTTCTGTGTTTGAGTCTGATTTTGCAACCTTTAATTAAATATTCGGTGCTTACCTAACATGTCATTAATATTCTCTATATGCTGAGTTTGTATTGCTTTACTATTGCCATTATACATAGCTTCTTTCAATACTTTAACTACTTCATATTTGTCAGTATAAGGAGCTAATTCCTTTTTGCTTAAGATGATATCCAAAGCTTCTAAAACTCTTGCTGATTTGACAATAAATGTACCATCTGGAACGAAATTGATATCTTTCAATACACAATCTCCATAGAACACTACTATTGAATAGAAAGCGATATTTTCAAATTGCCTAAGTTTTTTTCTTATTTCAGCTATATGCCTATTGTTTTGCATGATTGGATTATAAAAACGATATTTTTCCTTTCCATAAGCCAATACTTGGGTCCATTCTCTATATTTCCCATTTCCAAAGATCCACCCACTGTAGTCTTTTACTTCAAATACAATTATCCCTGTTTTTGCAGCTACTACTAAATCAATCTGTGAAAATTCACCATCAGACTTTTCTATATACAGGTCATGAAAAATCGCCTGTGCTGGTATTCCATGTTTTAAAAATTTTAATACTAAATCTTTTTCCGTTCTCGTGCCTCTATTTGATTTAGTGACAGTTTCTAATAGTTTTTTGTCGCGTATCTTTCTAAAAATAGCATAGAAACACAGACAGATGAATATGATAAGAGGAATCCATTTTATATAAGGCAAATATGATTTAAAGTCTCCTTCCATCTACTAATTATTTTCAATCGGGCTGCTCAAACTAGTGAATTTTGATGATTTTCTGATGCTTTGTCTTTCGCAATCTTATCCTATCCGTCCTGTCGTGCGTAGGGAGTATCCCGATAAAAAATTAGTATTGTTAGGATTTCGTGCATGTTAAATTAGGATGATGTTGTTTTAAAACTAGGTAGATTAGGTATTTCTGCTTTATTTAAAAATTCTATGGTTAACTCATATTTGATTTTAGTAAACAACCAGTCATGGTAATTTATAATTAGATCGTTCCATCTTGTAAACTTTATATTGTCAGGCAGAAAAACATTATGAGAATTATTTAACTTCTCAATGTTGGCTTTATCGGTTGTAATTATTATAGGCAGATTAATAGTGAATAGACTAGTAAATAATCCATTTTTCTTTGGACATATTATTATTAAGTTTTCTTTATAGTACATGTCAGCTTTAACAGGGAAACCAAGACCTTCTCGAATTGCTAAGCTGTCACTGGTTTGGGAATACCTAATAGAGGAATGTTGAAGTTGCTCTGAGGGAAATTTTTTCAATATACTTTTACTTAGGTGTTGTTGTACTAGAGTCATGATAAGGAAATATGTTGAAAAAGCGATAGCGACAGCTAGGAAGAAAAACAATGCGATTGTATCAGAATTCATAATTTTCTTTTTACTATTGAAATGAAGTTTTGCACAGCGGCATAGATGCTAACTTGTTTTTAATTGTGCATTAGCCAAAGTCATAACAGAACTATCTTGTGTAGTCGCAAAAGCCAATGCCAGGTTACCAATTATATTTGGTTTTTGATGCATTTCGGGGCCATTTTAAAAACGATCACTTGATCCTTTCAAGGTCTTGTCGCAGTGAGGGAATATAGGCGATCACTAGTTACCCCTGAGTGTAGTTATGAAAATCAAATATATAAATTTTAAGTCCCATATCCCCTATCAGTATCTTGTCGTGAGTTGGGATATCCTGATAGAAAGCAGTATTGTTATTAAAATAACAGAAGTTTTCTAAAGACGGCGCGAGGGCAAACTATCGAGCGATGGCAAATCCCGATACAAGAGATGAAGTTGTCATATTACACAAAATTTTCATAAAACGGAGCGACGGCAAATCCTTGTTATCAAGCGATATATGGATTTTCTGTTAGCATTTCGGGGCCTCAATTATTGACACGCGTTTTTCACCATAGATAATTTGTCAATGTATCTGGGCGCACCAGGGCCCTGAATGCTAACGGCCCGGCAATAAAAGTCGTTTGCAGTGCGTAGTCGACCGGAGGCCGCCAGCAGAATTTCAAGGGTTTGTTAAAGCATAAATCTACTAAAGGCCGTAGGGAGCGAAGCATGGCGCAATTTTTGCCATCACGGCACAATTTTGCTTGGTGCTGGCGCGATCGCGGTACAAGTTTTCGGGCGACTGAGATTGAGTCATGGTTCTAAGTATGGTCGAAGACGTTTGCGCAGTTTCGCGGTACAATACTTGGTCGGAGCCACAATCTGTCACGGTACAGAAGTTTAGTAGAGGGCAGATGAGCGTATCACGGCATAAGAGTTTGGGCAGAAACTAATCTTGTAAGCAGGAATAAAACGCAAAAATTGTGACAAGCAAATGACTTTTATTGTCCGTGTTATAAACCGTTGTTTTTTTAAATTATCGAGCAGGCAAGACATCTGTCACGGTGAACACTTAATGTTTCACCACAATTTGGGCATTTTCTTCTTTTTGTCTCAAAAGTCAGGAAGTAGTCAATGCCATTTTGCTTAATCATCATCAGGTTATCCAGAAAGCTAGTTTTATACTTTGTTCTATATCGTTTGTCGAGTTGTTTTAATCTCTGACACGGATATTTCTGACAATCAAAACAGAATTTAGAGTCAGTCTTTTTGAGTAATTCACAATTTCTTATTACACAATGAACTCTGGCTTCGCCTTCAATCACGAATCTGCATCCAGGACATTTATTTTTCGGGCGCATGTAACCAATACATGATCCACAATTCATCCCGCAAGGAGCAATCGTGCTTTTGTCGAATGTGATCGATGTATTATACTTTTTATTCTCGGCTGAATTTTTCATGTCATGATAACTATTCTTTGTTATTCAAATGATTGTATTAGTCTTATGTTTCTATTCTCTAATGAGGTAAGAAATTTATCCACTGTCTTATTCCGTCCATAGTACCAAGATTGTTTCTTGAAATACTTGTCCATTTTTCCATTAGGTTTAAAAATATATCCATAACGGGCATATATTTCGTTTCGCATAATTTCAAGATCAGATTTGGTCATTGTCTTTAGTTCTTCACTGGTTAAATTTCTCAAGGAAGCATGGGGAAACTTGCCTGGAAAATAAAGTCCATTAATAAAACCTATCTCTTGACCTTTGGGATTTGCATAAAAAACCCAACTACTCCAAGGTTTATAAACGAGCAATCCTTTCGTTGGTAAACTATCTGGATCAATAAAAATCACAAATTCTCCATTTGTTTTATCAGAAAAGAATCTATTTCCCAAAATCTTAACATTATTAAGATTTTCAACATTTTGAATCCACTCCTCTTTTTTATTAATTATGACCCAACTTCCTGTTTCAATTTGAGCATAGCAAGAATCACGGTCTATTATTAATGTCAACCTTGATTCAAGTTCAGATACTCCAAAATGGTAAGAAGATTGATACTCCTTGTTATCTTTGGCGAACCATTGATTAATACAAGAATCTTCAATTTGAAGTCCATTGTTTTGACTTTTTATGGGGAGAGTCAATAAAATCAATCCTGATAGAATTAATCTAGTTTTCATTGTCTTAATCTAATCTTCTAATCAAATCTTAGAGTCTAGTCGTGTGCAATGGTTTATAACTTGCTGATAAACCGTTATATTTTTGAATATTCTAAAATGGTAGTTAATCCCATATTATTCAATAAATACTTGTTTTAAAATTGAAATCATTTTATAAAAAGAGTAAATAATCCCAATTATTACTGCAATAAAAACCGCAATTAATATTGATTGATGGCACAGTAACAAGTTTCCTAATGGTATTATTGCCAGGCAGAATACAATAATTGCAGCAGTCACGGTGGAATAATTTATTGTTTTATTTAAAATTTCTTCTCTTTTAGGAAATATTTTAAGAAATTCTTCCGAATGTCGTTTATAATTCCCTTCCTGCGGTATTTTTTCTTTCTCATTCAAATCCAGAGCACTTTTAATTTTTCTGAAATCCTTTTGCTCTAAACCCTCTTTAATATCTTTATGGACCTTAACACCTATTTTTATCTTATCTTTATCAAAATCAGGCGGATACCAGGTGCGAGCATCTTGATAAATTTCATTTGATTTTTTTGTTAAGACCTCAGACAGTATTTGAATTTTGAATATTGTAAAAACCCCAAATAAAGCTAGAATGCCACCCAGAACTTGAGGTGTTGCACTGAAGAAGTAGTAAAATGAATTATCCATAGTATGAAGTTTAACTCAGTCTTATTTTGGATTTTGTTTCTGATTCGCAAATCATCTCAGGGAAATAATCTTTATGGTAAGGAAGCCAATGGTTTATAACTTGTTTATAGATGCATAAAAATTACTTAAAATGTGCTTTTTAGGGTGGATAGTGTTAGGTTTAAGATTATTGGATGATGAAGTGATACTTCATAAATGAGGACCGGCTATTCTTCGCGGGTGAAGGTGTTGAGACGACCTCCTTGATTCATTTCAAACTGATTATCTCCGGGCTTGAAATAAATGATTATTCCTGCCGGATCAAACCTGAACTCATCCTTACCTGTTGCTTCAAGCGGGAAAGATGGCTGACCTGTTCCCTGCCCGTATAACCGGCCGTTGTTCTTGCTGATCGTGAGCTTTATCGGTATTGCCGGATTTGAATATACCCCCAGGTACTTGTCGAGGTCTCCAGGATTTACGTTGTAAACGTTGAATTGCGGCAGCTTTTCATTCTTGCCGTAATAATTGTTCAATGTCCGCAGGATTATATCATTTACAGAATATACAGTTCCGTTTGAACAATAAGAAACCGCCAGCCTGTCCGCAGGAATATACAACAGAAGGGAGTTAAAACCATCAATGCCTCCTGCATGTCCGTAAATAGTCTTATCTTCATAAGGAAGCTTCATTATCCCCATCCCCATCCCATCAGTAATTGTGGTCATTGTGCCCAAACTCTCCTCACTTATTAGCCTGCCATCAAATAAAGCAGTTATAAACCTGAGAAGATCGGTAGGAGTCGATACGACAGCACCGGCACCGTGTGGAATACTCATGTCTGTCTCCGGCGATTTGTTCCAACTTCTGTCGTAAGTGTAGGAATAGGTCTCATTTTTCGACAGGTCTGTACTGCTTCCGTAATAAGTGCTTGCCAGACCAGCCTTTGAACATATATATTTTTGAAGCACCTCATTGTAAGCCGCCTTGCGTAGTTCCTCTATAATGTAACCGAGCAGAATGTAATTGGAGTTGCTGTATGAGAACTTCTTCCCAGGTTCAAAATCAGATGAAAAAGCCGACATTACTTCAACCATCTCACTCTTAGTCTTAGGTTTTGTCATATAACTGGTATATGCAGGATCACTTGTTAAATTATGAATTCCACTCCGGTGATTCAACAGATTACCGATAGTTATCTTTCCTGCATTTGGTACCTGAGGAAAAAACCTGTCAAGAGTAGTCGTGAGCTGAAGCTTATTCTCTTCAATGAGCTGAAAAATAAGAGTTGAAGTGAACATCTTGGAGATAGAACCGATCCTGTATTTTGTTTCCGGAGTTGATAAAACCTTTTCAGGCGATACCGATGCATAACCGATAGCCCTGGAATAAATCATACTACCCTTATCCATAAGAGCAAGACTTCCCATTGCCTTGTTCTTTTCACCAAGTAGTGTCAGAAGGCTGTCTTCAAAAGCCTGGCTGAATCCGTTCTGGCCAAATGCTGAAAAGATTAGCAAAGCCTGAAGAAGAACTAAAGTAAAAATAAACTTTTTCATGAAAATTGCGTATTAAATTGGAGCCCTAATGAATAAATTGTTATGATAAGATTCAACGAAGTTCAGCAGGGGTCCTCTTATGCGTTCGCCCCGTCAGTCACAAGAGCATTTCACTTAATCAACAACACAAATTATTCTCCAAAAAATACTACGGCCTGACTTTTAAACTTTCAACTGCTTTAACCCAACTCCAGATTTAGCAGAATTTTTGCTTTCACAAAACTAAATTTACAGTTTTTTTTCATAATCAAAAATTTTTCAGCCTAACCTTTTACTTATTCTTCACCTGACATTATTTATATAAATGTCTATTTATAAATTTTCAAAGCAGGCTCATGATAACTGGTTATCAATTAATTATAAATTGAAGTTTTGAATGCTTTAGTATATGCCTGAATAAGTCGGACTGGCTTCAGGTGAAATATTATCTTAATTGCACTAATACCGTTTTTATTTCCTGCACATAATCCTGAATCTGTGCCGGGAGACTGGCAATATTCGTATCAAAATGCCATTTTGTTATTTTGCCATTTTCCTGAATTTCAATGTGTATACCACCCTGATCGGCACAATCGGGACAACCGAAGGTCTTATCCGGATTGTCTATCAAATATTTCGGGAAGTTGTCAATCAACTTTTTTGCAATATCATATTTTTCAACTGACAGAGCTTCTCCACTAAACTCTAATGATGTTCCATTATAGGATGCCACATTATCCGGATAGAGCCTGCTGTCCTTCATCATAAAAAAATTAGCGCAATCTCCCTGGCAGAATCCATAAGCATCACCAAAAGCAAAATAATCTATGTTACCCAGATCTTCCTTTGAACATGAAGACAAGAAAATAAAAACAAAAATTATAATTAAAAACTTAATTTTCATGGCTTAATAAGATGTTACGGAATTAAACAATGCTAAAGTAGCATCAAAATTTATGCCACGGAGATCCCATGAATAACTTGAGATGAACAAGCTTGCCCCTGCATAAATCAAACCGACTCATTCATGTACTCCAGTCTTTTCCAGGTGCAAATAATCAACTACCTGCTCTTTCACGTCAAGATCCTCAATAGGACTTCTGATTGCCACCAGATTCCTGCGGCTGACGTGAGTATATATCTCTGTTGTGCGGGTGCTTTTGTGACCAAGTAGCTCCTGAATATATCTTATATCAAGTCCATTCTCATGCAGATGCGTTGCGTAACTGTGCCTCAGGCTGTGAACGCCCACTTCCTTCTGTATGCCGGCATCTCTTAATGCTTTCTTGAAAACATGATAAACGCTTTCAACGGAATACCGCTGACCCCTCTGGCCTTCAAAAAGATATTTTCCCGGACGATGGCTTTCAAGATACTCATCAACCTTCGGCCAGAGTTTACCTGGCACCGGAACAATCCGGTCAACTCCCCCCTTCCCTTCCCGAATGTGAAGAATATTACGCTCCCTGTCAAAATCGGTGAGCCTGATATTTGTAACCTCCGATCTCCTCAGCCCACAGGAATAAATAATCCAAAGGAGCAACTTGTGCTTGCTGTTACGCGCAGAGTTAAGTATTCTGGCTATCTCATCTTTGGAAAAGACCTTCGGCAATGCTCTGCTGCGCCTGGGCCTCTCAAGTATCCCGGGTATAATTCTCCCTTTTCCGGCGAGCTCATAATAAAGCTTGATCGCCGAAACCATCTGGTTTTGAAATGATGCGGAAAAGCCGTGCTTCAAAACAAAGTCATTAATGAAGTCCGACACTTCATTATGGGATATTTCATGCGGATCTTTTGTATGATAGTACTTAAAAAATAATTCAAGCTGGGAAATGTATGACTCAATTGTCCTGTTACTATACCTGTATTCTTCGAGATGCCTCCGTAAAAGTTCAACTCCTTCCCTTGCAGCTGTTTTAAGTTCCCTTGACCTTACTTCTTCACCTGAGGCCTTCCGGGCCTCTGCAACATCTGCTTTTGGTGCCTGCTTTAATACAATGACCTTCACCCCCTGGCCAGAGAAGTAATCGGACAATGAATCAACGGTAATCTTCGACCACTTAAGAAGAAACTCCCTGTGAACCTTGTCATAATAATACTTACCGTAACTTCTGATCTCATCAATCCATTTCTTATCATAGTAACCGGTGAACCTTACAGACAACCGCTCATCTTCAATGCGGAATTCAACCGGTGAATATCCTGATGTGAATGACCTTTCATGGAAATCTTTTTTTCCTTCAACTAAGTCATCATCACGGATTTTCTCTTTAACTATTTTTATTTCAGTTCTGGGGATGAGCGCTTCTTCCTCATGATGATCAGGAACATGATCAGGTATTTTGAGCCCGCCATAGTAGGCTGTATTCGATAGATCGATATCTGCTACCTCCCTGAAAGCCATCAGAACCTTCCTGAGGTTTTCTTTGTTATCCTCAATATGCCAGCATTTTAGCGAACCGCTGTAATTAACTCCATTAAGTTGTTTTGTAATTGAAATAAGTTCCCTGTCATACACGAATTCAAGAGACAATCTTCGCCTTTCATCATGTATGATGTGCCTTACAGTGATCTTTTTCATAAGCAGCGAGAGTAAGAATTTAGCACTTTGAACTACTCCAATACATGAGATAAACACGGATTGAAAAAGCAGTCTGCATAGCAAGTTACAAAGAATTAGAAAAACCACAAAAAGTTTTCAATTGCTGTCACTCATTTAACTAAATCATTTCAATAAGTTGTCCAACATATCCAAAAAGTACTATAGATATATCAATTTGCATTATCGGAATTGTTGACTATTTTTGTGAAAGTTTTGCCGTCTTGCTGAAAGAGGTAAAAAATCCGGGGTGTGGCGCAGTTGGCTAGCGCACTTGCATGGGGTGCAAGGGGTCGTCCGTTCAAGTCGGATCACCCCGACAAAAGGTATAATGGGGGCTTACAATTTGTGAGTCCCCTTTTTATTTAAGATCGTTTGCACACCATTTGAACACAGCTTCCTAATATTATGTATCTTGAAAGCAAAATTTAAAAGCATTAAGAATCCCTTGGCATTATAAGAAGCAGAATCGTTATTAAATAAGGGACTATACCTTGTTCTACTTTCTTTTTATGGTCGGAGTGAAAAAAGAATGCGTTTTTAATGCCGGTGGTTCGCGCAGGATCGTTTTCCCTTTTTGACCCTACCACCAGTAAAAGTACCATTGACTCCCCATGTCTTTTTTTTGTTTATCAAATCATATTGGATAACAGCATGTTATATTGGATTTGGTATAATTCATACAGATTCTGACCTGCAAAACTAACAGCTATTATGTCATATTTGTCAAGATATTGATATTCAACAAAATATGCTCTTGTTGAATTGTGATGAGATTTAATCACTTAAAACTCGTTTAAGGCATAGATAATTATCTGAAAACTACCAAGTTTTTTGAAATTATGCCCTTTGCGGTCGAGATTTTCATTAAATAGTTTCCTGTTGAAAGTTGCGAGAGATCGATTCTAACCTTTTGTGACTTTATCGTTTTTTCTAATAAAACTGAACCTAACAAATTTAAAACTTGGACATGGTTTAAAATTAAGTCAGACTCAAGTACAACCTCATGATTTGCCGGATTTGGATAAACTTTAATATTTAATGATTCAGTTTCTGCAATGGACGATATGTTTTTCTTTGCGAGAACATTCATGGTTATCCCATACCAAGAACCAAGATACAAGCCGCCAATTTGATCATGAATTGAAAACCCAGAATATGGAATTCCATCTGAAGAATAATGCACATAATAATGTCTGTTAACGTTATAAAAATTTGCTCCGTTCTTGGTAAGCAAAAAAGTTTGATCTTCCGATAATCCAATACAGGAAATCCAATCATTAATGTTTGATATTGCTTTTAAATCAGCCCAGTCTGCAATAGAATAATTTTCGCCGAATTCTGATTGAATTCGTGTATTAAGATTTTCCGTTTCAGCATATTGTCCTTTTGTTAATAAAAAATTATTACATAAAGGATTTGATCCCTGAGTAAAATTTGCTACGAGGTTCCTGTTTGATGTTAGAGTGAAGGTATATGTTGCATTAGAAGATACCACTGATCCGCTTTCCGTCCAGTTAGAAAATGAATAGCCACTGGTTGGAGTTGCTGTTACTGATCGGGAGGTTCCACTCTGGAATGTCCCAGATCCGTTAGTAGTACCGCCACCTGAGGGATTAGAAGAAGTAGTGATAGTATAGTTTACAGGATTCTGTGTGAAATTTGCTACGAGGTTCCTGTTTGATGTTAGAGTGAAGGTATATGTTGCATTAGAAGATACCACTGATCCGCTTTCCGTCCAGTTAGAAAATGAATAGCCGCTGGTTGGAGTTGCTGTTACTGATCGGGAGGTTCCACTCTGGAATGTCCCAGATCCGTTAGTAGTACCGCCACCTGAGGGATTAGAAGAAGTAGTGATAGTATAGTTTACAGGATTCTGTGTGAAATTTGCTACGAGGTTCCTGTTTGATGTTAGAGTGAAGGTATATGTTGCATTAGAAGATACCACTGATCCGCTTTCCGTCCAGTTAGAAAATGAATAGCCACTGGTTGGAGTTGCTGTTACTGATCGGGAGGTTCCACTCTGGAATGTCCCAGATCCGTTAGTAGTACCGCCACCTGAGGGATTAGAAGAAGTAGTGATAGTATAGTTTACAGGATTCTGTGTGAAATTTGCTACGAGGTTCCTGTTTGATGTTAGAGTGAAGGTATATGTTGCATTAGAAGATACCACTGATCCGCTTTCCGTCCAGTTAGAAAATGAATAGCCACTGGTTGGAGTTGCTGTTACTGATCGGGAGGTTCCACTCTGGAATGTCCCAGATCCGTTAGTAGTACCGCCACCTGAGGGATTAGAAGAAGTAGTGATAGTATAGTTTACAGGATTCTGTGTGAAATTTGCTACGAGGTTCCTGTTTGATGTTAGAGTGAAGGTATATGTTGCATTAGAAGATACCACTGATCCGCTTTCCGTCCAGTTAGAAAATGAATAGCCGCTGGTTGGAGTTGCTGTTACTGATCGGGAGGTTCCACTCTGGAATGTCCCAGATCCGTTAGTAGTACCGCCACCTGAGGGATTAGAAGAAGTAGTGATAGTATAGTTTACAGGATTCTGTGTGAAATTTGCTACGAGGTTACTGTTTGATGTTAGAGTGAAGGTATATGTTGCATTAGAAGATACCACTGATCCGCTTTCCGTCCAGTTAGAAAATGAATAGCCACTGGTTGGAGTTGCTGTTACTGATCGGGAGGTTCCACATAGATATGTCCCAGATCCTCCAGTAGTGCCTCCTCCTGTAGGATTTGAGGATAAATTAATTGAATAGTATATCGGTGAGAAGTGAGCGAAAAGATTTGTATTTTCATAAACATAAAAAGAATATGTAGCATTTGTTGATACAACCGAACCGTTATCATTAGTCCAATAGTTGAATGAATAACAATTTTTTGGCGTAGCGGTAACAATTACCTTATCTCCGTAAAAATAAGTCCCATTTCCAGATGTTGTGCCGCCATTGGAGGGAACCGAGGATGTTGAAACCAGATTTGTTTCCCTTATAAAAATCCCTCTTTCTCTCTGAGTTGTCATATTCCCAACATTATCATAAGCACGAACTCTAAAAAAATATGTATGACCTCTTACTCCTGTAAATGAATAATTAAATTCAGGTCCAATATTTGGGAATGGTGATAATTGTTGCCATGCAGCAGCATTTGTAGTTACAAATCCGACATTATCTGCATATTCTAATTCAACCTTCCAAATGCCACTCTCGTTACCAGTATTATTTAGATTATCTATTGGGTATGTGTAAACAATAAATGATGTTTCATCACTAAGGTCTCCCATAGGAATTTCATTATTGTTGCTATCATAAATACCAATGTAGGCCCCCCCGCTGAAAATGGCAAAAACAGGAGCATCAGCATCGGTAATTTGTTGAATGAATTTTGTTTCAACAAGGTCATCAAACAATAAATCATTTTCCTTCAGTTCGAGATGCAAATATTTAGATGGCTTATCTGAATATGTTGGATTCAAGACCTGCATGTTAAATGTGAAATATGACATACTTCCAAGTGAAATTATATTCGATTTGTTATTGCTTGAAGTAGAAAAAAATGAATTCCATGGTAATGTTGGCTCATCTGCAATATTAAGATAATATTTCCCAGATTCATTGGCTCTTATTTTTAAACCAACTATTGCACCATTAGTTGGAAGATTGTTACGAGAAGGTAGGTAGATAGGACCTGTAAGAGAATTTGGGACATAAACTCTATATTGGTCAATGCCAATGTTGCTACCACTTATTTCAGTAATATATGCTTGAGAGGAAGCTTGGGTTACGGTTAAAATTAATAGCAATGTTCCCAATAATATAAAATGGAATTTGGTTCTAATACTAACGCCTAATCGAATTATGGCTTCAAATGAACCTGCTATTATTTTTGTTAATTTATACATATTTATGATTTTTGATCAGTATAGTTTATACAAAAATGGATTTCAATAGGGGAAATGTCGATTTCAGTAAGAATTTATTAAGATATCTTCTAAAGAGTTATATTTTTATTCTAACTATAATTTGATTATCAGATCTTTATAAATATATAAAATTTACGATTTTCGATATTATTAACAATAATTGAAAGGTTACGCTTTACTTTAAGTGTGATAAAAGTTACAATAAAATGATCAACGGTTGTTACACAAATTAGATTATTTTGACAAATCCCTGACTTTTTTGGATGAAATGCATATTTTAAATTGTTAAGTCTTGATGAAGTTATCTGGTCACTTGCTGCTGGTTCAAGGGGTCGTCCGTTCAAGTCGGATCACCCCGACAAAAATAGGATAAGGGTTTGCGATGATGCAGACCCTTTCCTTTTTCAACCATTTGCAAACAATTTGCAAAAATGTTCTCACTCTGAATCCTGCATTAATGCTGGATTTTAAAAAAAACTTTTATTGGTTCGCATCAAAGACAGCAGAAAACCTCGAGAAGATGGCCAGGTTATCAACCAGGCCAGAAGCAGTGCTGGTTAAATCAGTGACACTCGAACCTTCCACGTTTTACCACGAGCTTATCAGCAATGGCAAAGCATGATCATCGCAGAAGGCTGTTATCCCATTCAAGGTAAACGGAATAATACTTTGTTTGCCAGATTAAGAATCTGACTCATTTCACCTAAAAACAAAGACCAATTACATTTGTTTTGATAATAATTAATTACCCTTTCGGAGTGATATCTATGAGGTATAATAATTTATATTACTGTATCGGAAAGAATCTGGAATTATACATAATTAACTTTTAAAAAATGGCAGGCAAAACACAAAAGAAGTTGTCTACGGAACGACATAAGGAACTTATCAGAAAACTTAAAGAGCGTTTTGAGAAGAACATGAACCGCCATAAAGGTTTAGAATGGGACAAGTTAGAGGCAAAGCTGAACTCTAATGCTGAAAAACTGTGGGCACTCTATGAGATGGACAGAACGGGTGGCGAACCGGATGTCGTTGGTTATGACAAACAGACGAACGAATACATTTTTTATGATTGCTCAGCGGAAAGTCCTGAAGGACGCAGAAATGTATGTTATGACAGCGATGGCCAGGCATCGAGGGATAAGAAGGGAGTGCATCCTGCAGGTAACGCAATTGATATGGCAACAACAATGAACATTGAGATCTTAAGTGAAGAACAATACCGGGAGTTGCAGACTCTTGGAGATTTCGATACAAAAACATCGAGTTGGATAAAAACACCTTCTGAAATAAGAAAACTGGGTGGCGCCCTCTTTGCCGACCGCCGTTACAACAAAGTATTCATTTACCACAACAGTGCACCGTCTTTCTATGGTGCAAGAGGTTTCCGCGGCTCACTAAGGATCTGAACCGTATAGCAAAACGCTCCTGCCTGCCTGGACATAATGAGATTCAAAGAGTGGGAAATAATGGATTAAAATAAAACTACCCGGTTCTTAATCATTTTGAGACTTCTCAAGAATGATAAGCATTATTCTGCCCTTTCTTTTTATTTTTATACTTTTGTGAATCGACAAACAATACCAAAATCATGGCACTTTTTAAACCGCTTGACCTTAGTAATGAATCTGAAAAAACAAAACTTCACAAAACCGAAAAGGTCAGATGCCTGATCATTGGTTCTGGCCCTGCCGGGTACACTGCTGCAATCTATGCTGCACGGGCTAACCTCAAACCGGTTCTCTACACCGGTATGCAAATGGGTGGACAACTTACCACAACCACCGAGGTTGAGAATTATCCGGGTTATCCAAAAGGAATTACCGGACCTGAAATGATGGAGGAATTCAAGGAACAGGCTGAACGTTTTGGGACAGACATACGGTTCGGAGTAGCGACCGGGGTTGACTTTACAGGCACTCCACATAAAGTGATTATTGATGATGAGACAGTTATAGAAGCCGATGCCGTGATCATTTCGACAGGAGCGACAGCAAAATATCTTGGGATAGAAGCAGAAACGAAATATGCAGGAATGGGTGTTTCAGCCTGCGCCACATGCGACGGATTCTTCTACAAAGGAAAGGATGTTGCAGTTGTAGGTGGCGGCGATACAGCAGCTGAAGAGGCAGTTTACCTGGCAGGTATCTGCCGGAAAGTCTACCTGATTGTGAGAAGAAACGAACTAAGGGCTTCAAAGGTAATGCAGGAAAGGGTCTTTAAAACTCCTAATATCGAAATTCTGTGGGAACATCAGGTAGTGGACCTTTACGGTGAAACAGGTGTTGAAGGCGCCACGCTGGTAAAAAAATCAGGAACATCTGAAGAAACAATTGTAAAGATTGCCATCGATGGATTCTTCCTTGCAATAGGACACACTCCGAACTCAGAGGTCTTCAGAAAATATCTTGAAACCGATGCAGTTGGCTATATAAAAACTATTCCCGGCACAACAAAAACAAATGTTGAGGGGGTCTTTGCTGCCGGTGACGTTCAGGACAGGCACTACAGGCAGGCGGTAACTGCAGCAGGAACAGGATGTATGGCTGCTATCGATGCCGAACGCTACTTATCGGATCATCATTAAGACTAAATCATGGGGGGATGAAAACATTTAAAAAGCATTTCAAAATAAATGCAGAACCTTCGGATGTCTATTCTGCTATTACAAATCCCTATACCATAGAACTATGGACCGGATACCCTGCATTGATGTCGACCGAACCAGGAAGCGAATTCTCCCTGTGGGAAGGTGATATTACAGGAAAAAACATTGAGTTTGTGACCGACAGGAAAGTTGTTCAGGAGTGGTACTTCGGAGACCAGACTGAGAAATCAATAGTAACAATCATGATTCAGGATGACCGCGGAAACTCTTCCGTAATGGTAGACCATACAAATATTCCTGATGATGACTTTGATGATATTGCCGAGGGATGGCGCGAATATTATATGGGAGCAATTAACAGCTTTTTTAACCCTAATTTTTAAAGAAAATAGCAGATCAAAAATCAATTCCTGCTTTTGTCAGTGTTTGAGAGGACATTATTTACGTCTTCAATGCATGCATGAATAAGAGTTCCTATTCCCTTATAGCAAAGTGTATTGGCATGTTCCTGAACCTGATCGTTCCACTGAGGTATCCATGATAAAAGATGTTGTCCGATAAAACGTCGTATCTCTTTTCCCATTTCGTTTTTGCAGGGCAAATCGTCAATTGAAAGATATTTCTCAATGAGGCGGGTCAAAAACAGTAACTCAATGGCAAGATGATCATCATTTTCTTTACCGCGCATTTTTGAAACCCAGCCGTAAGCATCGTAAAAAGCACTCACATCTTCCGCATGTCCTGAACCGTTATGTTTATGGTAGCCTGATTCCCTTACCGGAACCAGGGAGTTATTACCTGAAGGAAAAAGTCTTCTGTAATCGGTAAGAAGATCGTCCACGCACAGATGAACATTCTCCACCGATTCCCTTAGCTGCGATGCAGCATTTATGAACCTTGGATTCCGGCTGGCGACAGGCAACTGCTTGAGTAAACCGTTCTTCCAAAAATCAACAACACACTCTTTTGAAGGCTCATAGAGTACCATGCTACCTGCAAAAAGTAAAAGCATATTATACGCTTTAAGAATGTTATTGTCTTCTATATTTTCCATCGTTCCTTAATGGCATGTATAACCGGAAAACTAAAAAATTGTTCGAAACATGAAAAAAAAACCGGAACAGCCTTGGGGCCATTCCAGTTTAAAATCAGTTATGTTTAATTGTCAGGGATGTCAATTACTGGATCATCTTAGAAAAGTCAATCATCTTATCAGGATATGAATTTGAGTCAATTTTCTTTTTGATCTCCTTAAAGGTTTTGACGGTATAATTTACATCATCAAGAGAATGGACCGCTGTAGGAATAAGCCGAAGCATAACAACATCCTTTGGAACTACCGGATAAATAACAGCTGAACAGAAGATGCCATAATTTTCCCTGAGGTCATAGATCATCTGGGTTGTCTGTTTAAGACCGCATTTCATAAATACGGGGGTAACCGGCGATTCAGTCTTTCCAAGATCAAGGCCTGCGTTCTTTAATCCTTCCTGAAGAGCTTTTACCACTGTCCAAAGCTTAGTTCTGAGCTCTGGATGAGTTTTAATAAGCTCCAGTCTTTTGATAGCGCCTAATGTCATTGCCATCGGAAGAGATTTAGCATATATCTGCGACCTCAGGTTATAACGAAGATAGGTTATCACCTCTTTTTTGCTGGCAATAAATCCACCTATACCTGCCATTGACTTGGCAAATGTGGCAAAATACATGTCAATGCCATCCTGTACTCCAAAATGTTCGCCTGTACCAGCACCATTGGCGCCCATGGTACCAAACCCATGTGCATCATCAACCAGGAAACGGAAGTTGTATTTCTTTTTCAGCGCCACTATCTTGTCAAGTTTGCCAAGATCACCAGCCATTCCGAAAACACCTTCGGTAATAACAAGTATTCCGCCACCGGTTTCCTTTGTTATTTTTTCGGCACGCTGAAGCTGCTTTTCGCAACTTTCAATATCGTTATGAGGAAATACGAATCTCTTTCCAATATGAAGCCTTAATCCGTCCATTATACATGCATGAGATTCCGAGTCATATACGATTACATCATGCCTGTCAACTATAGCATCAATAATGGAAACCATTCCCTGGTAGCCATAATTCAGCAGGTATGCATCCTCTTTACCGGTAAATTCAGCGGCCATTTTTTCGAATTTCTCATGCATAGTTGTTTGCCCCGACATCATTCTGGCTCCCATAGGATATGCCAGGCCATAGGTTTCAGTCACTTGTGCATCATACTTCCTTACCTCAGGATGATTGGCCAGGCCCAGATAATTATTTAAGCTCCAGGTTAATACTTCCTTGCCAAGAAATTTCATCCTGGGGGCAATCTCCCCTTCCAGTTTTGGAAACGTAAAATATCCATGAGCCATATGTGAGTACTGGCCAAGAGCACCTTTATCAGATGTGATTTTTTCGAAAATATCCATGATTGAATTTAAATTAAAGAATTGGGACAAAATTAGTGAAAGAAGGAAGACCGGAATACCTATTTATACCTATTTCTGGCAGACAAGAAAATTTAAGCATTGACTAGTACAGCGCAATAAGCTCTCATTCTCAATTATAAATTCAATTTCACCTATTGCAGATCCCTGATTTTTTATAACTTTCCGATCCTGGCCTGCCCTCAATTATGAAAACTTCAAATTTAATTATATCATAACTATGGCTTTTTACTTTGTTGCTCACACAAGGATCATTGATCCCAATGAATATGCACGCTACCTGGAAAGGTTTGATGAAATTTTTTCAAAATTCAAAGGTCAGTACATTGCAATTGATGAGTGTCCGGTTATTATTGAAGGAAACCGGAATTATAACAAATCGGTCCTTATAAAATTCCATAGCAGGGAGGATTTTGAAGATTGGTTTAATTCAGAAGATTACCGGGAAATAATGAAGCATAGATTGAAATCCTCAGAAAGTGACATTATACTTGTTGAAGGAGTAGACTGAGAAGGTAAATTAAGACAAAACCATCAATGAAACTCACAGTTTTACCGGAGAAATATTCAATTTATAAATTCAGAGATGAATCATCCATAGATGAATGGATCATGTCTTCCGATTTTTATTCTGTAACCAGGACTAAAGATGAAATATCAGTTGTAGCAATTCAGAAAGATCCTTCTCCTTCCGGCATTGTCTGCAACAGGGATTGGCGGATCCTTAAAATTGAAGGACCCCTGGATCTTTCGCTGGTTGGTGTAATTGCCGGAGTTTCTGCGATCTTTGGAGAAAAAAAGATTCCTGTCTTTATTATATCAACTTACGATACTGATTATATTCTGATAAAACATAATGATTTAAATACCGGGATAGAAGCCCTTTAAGAACAAGGATATAACATAAAAAACACATGGTAAAATGAAAAAAATAACGCCTGTAATTGTCTTTTCAATAGCTTATCTTTTATGCCTTCCCCTTGCTGCACAGCAAGGAACAGCAGCACTGACCTATTCAAGACAGGAAGTACTGATCACAATGAGGGATAGCATTAAATTGAACACTGTCATCTACGCTCCGGAAAACGTAAAAGAACCATTTCCGTTGATTTTTCTACGGACACCCTACGGAGTGAGCACCAAACCATCTCCCGAAAAGACCCCTTATATCAGTGATCTGGCTGAAGAAGGATATATATTTGTATTTCAGGATATCCGTGGACGATATAAATCAGGTGGTACATTCGAGATGCAGCGTCCGATGCGCGATAAAAAAGATCCGGATGCGATAGATGAAAGTACGGATACATTCGATACTATTGAATGGCTGCTGAAAAATGTTCCCGGTAATAACGGAAAAGTCGGTATGATAGGAGTCTCATACGACGGGTGGACGACAATGATGGGAGCAATAGATCCCCATCCTGCATTAAAGGCAGCCTCGGAACAGGCAACACCGTCTGATATGTTCATCGGGGATGATTTTCATCATAATGGCGCTTTCCGGTTGAGCTACGGATTCGAATATGCGTACATGACTGAACATTCAAAAGTAAGCGAACAGTTCCCGTTCGATCAGTATGACACTTATGAGTGGTATCTGAACCTTGGGCCTTTATCCAATGTAAATGAGAAATATTTTCATGGGGAACTCCCTTCCTGGAACGATTTTGTAAAGCACCCAGATTATGACGATTTCTGGCAGAAACAATCAATGGT
Source organism: uncultured Bacteroidales bacterium (assembly GCA_942492865.1). GTDB lineage: Bacteria > Bacteroidota > Bacteroidia > Bacteroidales > VadinHA17 > LD21. The sequence continues at coordinate 61,006 of OW818650.1, forward strand.
TTACAGGCTCTCAACTCCTGAGGTCCCCATTTTACACGTCGCAGGCTGGTGGGACCAGGAAGATTTTTATGGACCCCTGAAAGCTTATGAGTTCCTGGAAAAAAATGACGACCGCAACCTTAATTTCATAACGATCGGACCATGGAATCACGGTGGATGGAGAAACGGTGCAGGAGACGTATTAGGAAGAATTAGTTTTGGAGTTCCTACTGCAGAAACATTCAGAAAAACAATCCAGGCTCCGTTTTTTGCATTTTATCTCAAAGGGAAAGGAAAGGGTCAGTTTCCGGAAGCTTTAACATTTCAGACAGGTTCAAATACCTGGAAAAGTTATAATGCCTGGCCTCCCTCTGAGTCCACAACGGTAAAGAATCTTTACATGAATGCAAATGGCAATCTTTCATTTGATCCGCCACGGGAGAATATGGGTTTTGATGAGTATCTGTCAGATCCGTTCCACCCGGTTCCTTACAGGCCCCGTCCCGTTGAGGTGACTTACGGGCCCGGCTCCAGGTGGAGTACCTGGCTGCTTGAAGACCAGCGCTTTGTCCATCGCCGTCCGGATGTCATGAGCTGGGAAACAGGTGTTTTGACAGAAGATATTGAGGTAACAGGCAACCTGCTTGCCGTATTATTCGCATCCACCACCGGAACCGATGCTGACTGGATTGTAAAGCTCATTGATGTGTATCCTGAAGCATATCCTGAAAAACCGGAAATGGGAGGATACCAGTTAATGATTGCCAATGATGTTTTCCGTGGAAGGTTCCGCAACAGCTTCTCAAATCCCCAACCTGTTGAGCCTGACAAGGTGAATGAATATAAGATCGACCTGCATTCTGTAAATCATATTTTTAAAAAAGGTCATAAAATAATGGTCCAGGTCCAAAGCTCATGGTTTCCTATCATTGACCGGAATCCGCAAAAATATGTACCAAATATTTTTAAAGCTACTGAAAGTGATTTCACTATAGCTTATCAGAAGGTATACAGATCAGCAGATTTTCCTTCGCACATTAAATTGCCTGTGATGCAAAAATAGAGGTAGTAATCAAGCTTGTAAAAGTTTTAATATCTCATATGAAAAGACTCCTGTTCCTGTTGCTTATAATGATGTTAAGTACCTGCTGCAATCATCCGGCAGACAGTGAAAAAATCAAAAAAGAAATTCTTCAAAGTGAAAAAGCTTTTGAAAATATGGCATCCGGAAAGGGCCTGGCAGAAGCCTTTTATTATTTTGCAGATGAGAATGCAGTGATCAAAAGGGAAAACGATACATTAATAATGGGTAAAGAGAATATTAAGACCTATTATTACAATAAGAAAAATAAAAACGTAACCTTAAACTGGACCCCTGATTTTATAGAAGTGTCAAATTGCGGAACTCTTGGATACACGTATGGAAAATATGTAATGACAGCAAAACAGGATAATGGCAAAACGATTGAATTCACGGGCGTTTTCCACACGGTTTGGAAGAAACAGGCCGACAAGTCCTGGAAATATGTCTGGGACTAAAATCCCTGTTTTTGAAATTCTTTAAAGACTTTAACATACGACAATATTAAAGGATTGTACGATCTGGTGGGTCTTACTGTCAATGTTCATTTTATGGTAACTAATTATGAAGTAGGCTTACTAAATAGCCTGATGCTGGAGTCTAAGGAAAAAAGCAATAAAAGTATTGAACTTGCAACCCAAAGCACCGTAAAACTACGGGAAGTGCTTAAAGAAATCCTGTTAAGCGATAAGTCCATTACAGATTACCGTCAAATGGAAGCTATTGGTTCTTTCTTTATAGAAATAAGGACTATACTTTTTGATTTTTGTATGAGCCCCTTTCTAAAAGTTCTCGATAATGAGGTCCTTAATAAATTTGAAATGGTCTATTCGTATCTAATTAAATTTGTTGACAGTGAGCAGGTAGAATTGAAAAAAGCAGGCAAAATATGGCAGTTTGTAAATTCTAAATTTCAAAAAGAACTCGAGAAAAAAACATTTCCGTTACTTCTTGAATACAGAATGTTTGAGGCCGGCATATCGGCCGGTAATCTCCTTGCAGATATTGCACAGTTATTAGCCGGGATTATACTGTTTCTCTGGGGCGCCGGAAAGATTATGGTCAAAGGGGGCAAACTGGCTTTATTAAAATTGCTAAAACTCTCGGCTACAGATAAAGTAAAAGCCTTGGCATTATTGTCAGCTGTCAGCCTCGATTTAGGATATTTAAAGAAATTGCAGCCGCTCACTATGGATTCACCTGTGTTCTCATTAGTACTCAAAAACGATGAAATTAACAAAATTTCAACGACACTCATCAATGAGTTATCATATGCTGAGTCCAGAAATGTAAAAATGATTGATGCAGATGTAGCAAACAGCCTTTTACAGGAGTATAGAAAGCCTTTGCTGTTTGAAAGCTCCGCAACAGGAGGTGATCCTACTTATTTAATAAGTATTCTCGGTCTTTTTTTAATGCTTCGTAAACGCAAGAAAGAAGAGGCTCTGGAGAATTACCGTCTCAATAATATAAGGAACCTTTTTCAGGAAGCTTTTACCGTAAAATTAACGGTCAGTCTCTCAAAAAACGTGAAATTTGAGAGTTTCTTGAGGGAAGTTGCAACAGTCGATGGAATAAATATTCCCGATAATTTGAGTGTGGAAAAAATTCTTCAACTTATTATTAATGATTTTGTTAAACAATTTGAAAAATTTGTTGAAAGTAAAATAAAAAAAGGCGTGGTTTTTAGTAAAAAAGGCATTTACAGTAATTTTAATTCATTTATAAACGGGAAATTCAGGGAGGTAAGCAAAAGAAAAACATTTGACGGCTTTGTGTTGTTAATTGACAAAAGACTAGATAGTTTATTATTAAACATACTGAACAGGAACGCTTTAACGCTATCCAAAATCAAGCCCATTAAGGTAAGTGAATTGTTTGAAATGACTATCGGGGAATTTTATAAAAGATTTTATCCTGAGAAGAAGATGAGTGAGATGTATGGCCGTTTTGTTGATAAAATTAAGAGAAACGGAGGTAAGGAAATCTACGATAAAAGAGAGAAATTATTGGCTGTTATTAACAGTGGGACAAGTAAGAATGTTGATTCACTTCTAAAAGACTATGAAGCCCTGACTGATGAAATAAATTTTTTAATTCAGGAGTTAATAGACAAGAAGAAAATCAGCATAACCGATAGCGATAAAATTGTATTGAGAGTATTCGGGAAACTCAATATTGATGGCAAATGCGGTGCCGCCAGACCGGATATGGCATTAATGAGCCTCATTGAAGGAACCAATGTTTTTGATTTTCTGCATGCTGCAAATAAAGATGTCGTTGATCCAAGTCATTTGACCGGATCAGATTTTTATCAGGACTTTTTCAGAGTTATCTTTGGTGAAATTCCAAAGGAAAACGAAGTAACAAAAGATATCATTTATACTTTCAGTGAGGAATTTATGAAAAAACTTAAATAATATACATTCTTAACCGTTTCAAAGTTATTATACATACGGAAGTATTTTTTGATAATGAAAGAAATTTTCAAAATTCAGGTGATAATCATAATTATATTAATATCTGCTTTCCAGATAGTATATACTTCCTGCTCAAGGTCAGTCTATCAGCCTTCCACATCAGGAATAACCGAAAAAAAGGGTAACCCTGGCATAATTTCAAAAATTGAAACCATGGGCATCACTCCTGATGAAATCATAAGGACAGCTCAAAAGTACCTTGGTGTGCCGCATTGCATGGGTGGCACATCGACCAGATGTATAGATTGTTCCGGATTGCTGGTAAAGGTTTTTGCGAGTCATGGCATTTATCTGCCTCATAACTCGGATGAACAGTCAAGGTACGGGAAAAAAATATCCGTCAGGGATGAATTAGAGAAAGGAGATCTTGTATTTTTTATAAGATCATATAAAACAAATCGTTTCATCACCCATTCAGGTATCTACATTGGTAATAATAAATTCATTCACGCTTCTTCTTCAAAAGGTGTAACTATAACCTCAATGAGTAATCCCTGGTGGAATGACAGATTCATTTTCGGGACTCGCTTATTTGATTGAGGGTTTTCCTTCCACAAAAGTTAGTTATTAACTTCAAGTACCAAATCGGGCATACGATTGGATTTCGTAACTTGCTTTATGAATTGTTTTAAACAACTTTAAACAATTTGACCTTAGCAGTTGTTCTTTTTTTAATTGGTTATGATATGAAGAGAATTGGAATAATCGGCGGCATGGGGCCAGAATCAACCATTGACTATTACAGGGAATTGATCAATGCCTTCAAAAATGAAAAAGGCGAAATGAATTACCCTGAAATAGTAATATTCAGTATCAATATCTCCCAGTTTCTCAGGTTAATCAAAGAAAAAAAATATGCTGAAGTCACTGATTTCCTGCTGGGGAAGATTGAACTTTTAAAACGTGCCGGTGTCGATTTTGCTGCGATCAGCGCCAATACCCCACATCTCGTCTTTGAAAGCCTGCGTGAAAGGTCTCCTGTCCCGTTGATAAGCATTGTTGAAGCGACTTGCGAAGAGGCCAGTCGTAAAGGGCTGATGCGTACAGGGTTGCTCGGAACAGGATTTACAATGAAAGCCACTTTTTACAGAGACGTTTTCTGCAAGGATGGAATAGAGGTTATTGTTCCGGAAGAAGATGATATTGAATATATTGACCAAAAGCTTTTCAGCGAAATAGAGCTTGGTATTTTTAAGGATGAGACAAGAAGATCAATTGAAGAAATTATCGGAAAAATGGTCAGGGAAAAAAATATTGATTCAATAATTCTTGGATGTACTGAACTTCCTATCATTCTTAAAGAGGATTCTTATTCAGGAATTCCTGTACTTAATACTACAAAAATACATGTTAATGAGATAGTTAACTATTGTTTGAAGTAATCTTGTATTACCATTAAAAAATTATCTGCTAAAATATTATATCATGTCAATAAATAAAGTTTGGATCATAGATGGATGCACTGCCTGCGGGTTGTGTTCAGATATCTGCCCGGAGGTTTTTCAGATGGAAGACCTCGCGACCGTAATACCGGGCGCAGATTTCAATGCTAATGAGGCTTCGGTGAAGGAAGCAGCAGAAAGCTGCCCGGTTGAGGTAATAAAATATGAATGATCGCTAATACTAAAAGAAACAATCATGGAGAAAATTACCGACACCCGGAAAAGTGCGAAGAAATTTACGCCTGTCAGAATGAAAAAAGTATTGATTGCCCTCGATTTTGATCCTTCGGCCCAAAAAGTTGCTGAGACAGGATATTCACTGGCAAAGTCGATGAATGCTGAAGTTACATTGTTACATGTTATTGGCGGACTCAGCTACTACACATCTCTTGAATTTTCGCCTATCATGGGATACAGCGGCTTCAGCACGGCAACAGCCCAAAACCTGATTGATATGGATAAGATCAGGGAAGGGTCAAAAAACTTCCTGGAGGAATCAAGAAAACATCTTGGTGATGAAAATATCCAGGTAATGGTAAATGAAGGTGATGCTGCAGAAGAAATCATCACTGCTGCCGATAACATCAAGGCTGACCTGATAGTGGTTGGCACTCACAGCCGAAGGGGACTGGATAAGATGCTAATGGGAAGTGTTGCTGAAGAGGTCTTCCACAAAACATCGATACCTCTATTTGTTATTCCAACAAAAAAACAAGAGGAATAAAAGCTCCGGATTACGGATCAGGCAGATTTTCTATTCCTTAATTGGAACTCCTTTGTTCAAGTTCCCTGATCTTCTCAAGCCGGCGGTCATGCCTTTCTGCCCCTATATATTCTGACTCAAGGAAAGTACGAACAATATCTTTTGCAAGATAACGTCCGGTGACCCTTCCTCCAAGACATATCACATTCATATCATCATCCTCCACACCCTGGTGTGCCGAAAAAGTATCGCCTATCAGGCAGCCCCTAACCCCTATTATCTTGTTAACAGTAACACATGCTCCCACTCCACTGCCGCATACCGCTATGCCGCGGTACACATCACCTGCTGCAACCGCACTTGCCAGAGGAATTACATAATCAGGATAATCATCTTCGTTGTTCAGAATGCTGTTGCCAAAATCAACGAGTTCGTATCCTGATCTTTGAAGTTCATCCTTAAGATATTCTTTCAGCTCAAACCCACCATGGTCCGAAGCTATTCCTATTTTTTTCTTCATCATTATCCTGAATAAATTTAATTTACATACAAACCACTAACGCACCAGGTTATTATAATAATCTATCATTTCAGCCAGCTGAACGACATTTTCTATCTTTATCCGATTTTTTTTACTGAAATCCTTTAGATCCTTTTCCCTGTCAGACAGTAATTTAAAAAGCTGTTTCTCACTATAAAAATCGAGCAGCTCATCACCTCTGCGTATAAGGTAAACCGGAGAATAATCAACAATATAATCCTTTGACAGTGGCAGGTTATAGCGTCCGCTCGATATCTCAATGCTCGATAATCTCTTTGTTGCTGCCACCTGTGATGTTCCTCCGTACCCCGCTGGAGTGCCTGCCGACTGCAATGAAGCCTGCTGCCGTATAAACAAAGTCAATGGTTCTCCTTTAAGTATAAGTTCATGAAAGACCTTCCCCTGAGGTATGAACTTCCTGTCGTGCATGTAAACTGTATCAACCGTACCAGTATTGATCAGATCAAATTTTTTGCCGTCCAGCTCATACACCATCTTTTCAGTCACCATGTTATAATTCATCATGACTGTCTGGCTGCTTCCGTTTTTGAGTAAAACTTTTGTTTTGCTGAATGCAGGAAAAAGATATTGCTGCAATGTGAGCTCAGAATCTTCCTGTGCTGAAAGGATACTGCTAATCCCTGTTACCATTAAAAGCAATAAAATTCCGGTGTTCCTGATTAAAATATCTTTGTATCTCATAATAATCTCAAATTATGTTCTATAAAGATATAAAACCCGGACAATCTAGGCCATCCTGACAACCAATTTTATCGCCAACTGTTTGTTTCATGACAAACACATCCAGTAAGTCAACATTAAAATACGTGAAGGACCTTATAGTAAATGAAATAATTAATTATTAAATTTGGTTTTAATCTCAATTTTTGATAACCTAAAAGGAATATACTATGAAATCAACACCATTTCTTAACCGTTATGCTATAGTTCTTTTTCTGTCTGTTATTTCGACCGGGCTTCTGGCGCAGGAATTTGTTCCTGAAGTAGGCCAGCGCGGGAAAGATGTTGTTTGGGTTCCTACACCCAATGATCTCGTTGACACAATGCTTGATATAGCCAAAGTGACTTCCTCAGATTTTCTTGTGGATCTGGGGTCGGGCGATGGCCGTACAGTAATTGCCGCCGCAAAACGCGGAGCCCGTGCCGTAGGCATCGAGTTCAATCCTGAAATGGTAAAACTATCTGTCAATAGCGCCAAACAGGAAGGAGTTAGTGACAGGGCACAATTCCTTAATATGGACCTTTTTGAGTATGATCTGACAAAAGCCACAGTTATTACAATGTTCCTGCTTCCTGAGATCAACCTTAAACTTCGCCCGAAACTGCTTGATCTCAAGCCAGGTACGCGCATCGTTTCAAACACATTCACAATGGGCGACTGGGAACCGGATCTTGAGGTGGAAACCAATGATAACAGTCATAGCTGGACCACTGCTCTGTTATGGATCATCCCGGCAAAAGTTGAAGGTACATGGAAAATGCCTCAGGGAGAGCTCAAGCTTACCCAGGAATTTCAGATGATCAACGGCAGCCTGACTAACGGCTCCAAAAACGCGGCAATCCGTGAAGGCAGAATACGCGGTAATGAGATCACCTTCAGCGTTGACGGCACCAAATATACAGGGCAGATCAAAGGCAATACGATGTCTGGTAAATCAACACGCGGATCAGGTACAGCATCAGATTGGATTGCAACAAAATAGACAATCGACCTCTCCCCTCCCGATAGCTATCGGGCCCCTCTCCCGAGTGAGAGGGGCTAAGAAAGAATGAGGGGGAAAGAGGGTGGAAAGATGGGGTGAGACCGGTAAATTCAATGAACTTTTGAATATAGCAGCTTTTGCAGCTCTGTCATTTCGTCGCGGTACCTGGCTGCCTCTATAAAGTTGAGTTCCGAAGCTGCTTTCTCCATGTTCTTCTTTGATTTTTCGATTGCTTTTTCCAGGGCATTTTTATCCATATACCTGACAACAGGATCAGCTGCAATATCAGTATGGTCAGGTTCTACATAAGCCTTCAAAGAAGTTGCTTTTTTGCCAAGACCAATAAATACAGAACCTTTTTTCTTAACAATCTGGGCAGGTACTATCCCCATCTTTTCATTGTATTTTAACTGCTTTTCCCGTCTTCTGTTGGTTTCATCTATGGTCACCTGCATGCTTCCTGTTATCCTGTCGGCATACATTATTACCTTGCCATTTAGGTTACGCGCCGCTCTTCCTGATGTCTGGGTAAGTGACCTCGCTGATCTCAGGAATCCTTCCTTGTCTGCATCAAGAATCGCCACAAGGGAAACTTCAGGCAGATCGAGGCCCTCTCTTAAAAGATTTACCCCGACAAGAACATCAAATTCGCCCGAACGCAAGCCTTCCATAATATCTATTCTCTCCAGGGTCTCAATATCAGAATGAATATACCTGCATCGTATATCATACCTTGTAAGATATGCTGTGAGCTCTTCAGCCATCCTTTTTGTAATGGTTGTAACAAGGGTTCTTTCATCTATTTTTGCGCGCGTCCTTATCTCTGCCATCAGATCATCTATCTGGTTCAGGCTGGGCCTGATCTCGATTGCCGGATCAAGCAATCCCGTTGGCCTTATCACCTGGTCAATAAAAACACCTTCACTCTTTTCCAGCTCATAGTCGGCAGGAGTGGCACTTACGAAAATAGTCTGACCTGTAAGGGCTTCAAATTCCTCAAGTCTCATAGGACGGTTATCCAATGCCGCAGGAAGCCTGAACCCATATTCCACAAGGTTCTGCTTCCTTGAACGGTCCCCTCCGAACATGGCGCTTATCTGAGGAACACTTGCATGACTCTCATCAATGACCGTCAGGAAATCTTTGGGAAAGTAATCAAGAAGACAGAACGGCCTGGTGCCTGGTTTTCTTCCATCGAAATACCGGGAATAATTCTCTATACCGCTGCAATAACCAAGCTCTTTGATCATCTCAAGATCATATAAAACCCTCTGCTCAAGCCTTTTGGCTTCCTCCTTCTTTCCAATCTCATTAAAATGGCTGACCTGCAGGAAAAGATCGTTCTGTATGTATTCAATAGCCTGGTTTATCCTCTCCCTCGTAGTGACAAAAATATTTGCCGGATATATAGTGTATTCCCTCAGGTCCTCAATACGGTGGCCGTTAAGAGGATCAAATGAATATATCTCTTCAATCTGGTCACCGAAGTAGATTACCCTTATCCCAATATCGGCGTAGGCAGGAAAAATGTCAACCGTATCTCCCCGCACCCTGAAAGTTCCATGCTTGAATTCCATTTCATTCCTTGAGTAGAGACTGTCCACCAGGTTTCTGAGGAAAATGTTTCTGGAAAAAGTCTGACCCTGACGTATATGAACCGTGCTCGAATGAAAATCATCAGGGTTTCCTATGCCGTAAATACAGGATACCGATGAAACCACTATTATATCTTTTCTGCCTGACAAAAGTGAAGAAGTCGCGCTGAGCCTGAGCTTTTCAATTTCTTCATTTATTGAAAGGTCCTTTTCAATATAAGTATCTGATACAGGGAGATAGGCCTCAGGCTGATAATAGTCATAATATGAAACGAAATATTCAACCCTGTTTTCAGGAAAGAACTGCCGGAATTCACCATAGAGCTGTGCAGCAAGAGTTTTATTATGGCTCAGTACGAGAACTGGTCTCTGAACTTTATCGATTACATTGGCAATTGTAAACGTTTTACCTGATCCCGTGACGCCAAGCAGGGTCTGATACGGAACACCGTTATTAAGTCCATCCACAAGCTGTCTGATGGCCTCAGGCTGATCGCCGGTCGGTTGAAAATCAGATATGAGTTTAAAATCCATATATTATACACTGGCAGGATTTACAAAATTAGTAAAAAAACAGCCGCCGGGATCAGGCGGAAGGATTATACAGGCCGATAAAAAAACAGGCGCCATGAAGCGCCTGTTTTTAAAACTCCCTGATAAACCTTTATCTAACCTAAATAACCTTTCAATAACCTGCTTCTGGAAGTATGTCTTAATCTCCTGATAGCCTTTTCTTTAATCTGGCGTACTCTTTCACGTGTAAGCCCGAATTTTTCACCAATCTCCTCAAGGGTCATTTCCTGACAGCCTATTCCGAAGAAAAACCTTATAATGTCTCTCTCCCTTTCCGTGAGTGTCGCAAGAGCCCTGTAGATCTCCCTTGACAGAGATTCGTCCATGAGGAGTTTATCTGCTACGGGAGAATCGTTATTAGTAAGCACATCAAGAAGACTGTTATCTTCTCCTTCAATAAAAGGAGCATCTACAGAAACGTGCCTGCCTGATACTTTAAGAGTATCCGTCACCTTTTCTTTCGGCAGCTCAAGAACATCGGCCAGCTCTTCGGGAGAAGGAGTGCGTTCGTTCTCCTGCTCAAATTTGGAGAAAGCCTTATTTATCTTGTTAAGTGAACCTACCTGGTTAAGAGGTAATCTCACTATCCTTGATTGTTCAGCCAGAGCCTGGAGTATGGATTGACGAATCCACCATACTGCATACGAAATGAACTTAAATCCCCTCGTCTCATCAAACTTCTCTGCAGCTTTAATAAGACCCAGGTTGCCCTCGTTAATAAGATCCGGAAGGCTTAAACCCTGATTCTGATACTGCTTTGCAACAGAAACGACAAACCGTAGATTTGCTTTAGTAAGTTTCTCAAGAGCAGCTCTATCACCTTTCTTAATCCTTTGAGCCAGTTCGACTTCTTCTTCTACCGATATCAACTCTTCCTTACCAATCTCCTGCAGATATTTGTCCAATGAAGCACTTTCCCTGTTGGTGATTGATTTGGTAATTTTTAGCTGTCTCATTCGCCTTTTTAAAATTTTTGCAAAGATAGACCTTTTAGGAATAATAACAAAATTATCTCAATAATGTTGTGTCAGGAGACCTGATTTACAAATCTCCTGACACGCAATAAATTATGTATGAGGACCAGATTAGTTCCTGAACTGGTAGCTAAACATTGTACCGTCAGACTGGATCCCTTCAATCGCTTTAAGTCCGCTGCCTGCTGCCTGGCGGGCATCAGAAGGCTTTTCTATTTTTCTGCCGTTGATGCTCAGAATAATATTACCTTTTCTTAATCCAATATCCCGTAACCTTCCTTCGCCAATTTCAGTAATTTTAACACCATAATCTATGTCAAGTGATTGCTTGTCTGAATCGGATAAAGCCTCAAGTCTCGCACCGAACACGCTCCCCGAACTCATTTCAGCGGTAACAATGTCAGTGTTTCCGGCAGCATTCCTAAGATTGATTGGCACTGTCTTTTCCGAACCATCCCTGACATAGGTGATTGTTGCCTTATCGCCCGGACGGAAGCGGCTAACCTGGACCTGAAGGTCAGTGGCTGTATTTACCGGGACCCCGTTGAAGGCCAATACTATATCATTTGGTTTCAGACCAGACTCTTCTGCAGAACTTCTTTCCAGGATATTGGTTACATAAACACCTCTTATCTCTTTGAGTTTTTTCTCTTCAGCATCCCTGGAAGTAACATCCCTGATGTTCACCCCAATGATAACACGCTGTACCTCTCCAAATTCTTTAAGATCCTTAACAACTTTCTCTACAATTTCAACCGGAATGGCAAAAGAGTTACCTGCATAAGCTCCACTGGGGGAATAAATTGCCGATGTAATGCCTACGAGCAGACCCCGGGTGTTAACCAGAGCGCCGCCGCTGTTACCCATATTCAGGGCTGCATCAGTCTGAATGAATGATTCTAATCTTGTATCGCTTTCAATAATTTCAAGACTTCTCCCTTTGGCGCTTACAATACCTGCCGTAACTGTCGACGTAAGATTAAACGGATTGCCTACTGCAAGGACCCACTCTCCGATTTTCAGCTTTTGTGAATCTCCATATTTGACATAAGCCAGCTTATCAGCTTTGACCTTCAGAAGAGCAAGATCTGTACTCGGATCACGACCAATCACATCTGCTTTTAAAATCCTGTTATCGTTAAGCTTAACCTCTATTGATTCGGCGTTCTCAATAACATGATTGTTGGTTACTATATATCCATCGGGTGTAATTATTACACCTGAGCCGTATCCTCTAACTTCTCTTGGCTGCCTGTTGCTGTAACGGTCGCCATAGAACCATTCCATAATGGGATTTTCCGGGTTGGAGCCAACCACTGAGGTCGTACGCACATGTACTACTGCATGCACAGTTTGTTCTGCTGCATAAGTAAAATCAACCTGACCTTCACCCATCTGAAAAGCTGTCAGCATACCTGATGTATCCGGATGACCAATCGCTGAATATGTGTTCTGCTGATTGTCGACCGGGTTGCTAACGAAAGTGGTATATGCAAACAGTGCTATTATTGCTCCCAATAGAGCCATAACTAATCCTCCTAATAAAAACTTTCCTTTCATATCAATAATTTTTTAATTTAATCTTTATATCAGCAATTTATAAAAATCTGCTGGTAAAAGATTTTTATCTTTATAACCTTAATTTTTGTGTATTGTTTCGTAAAGGTCATACATTTTTTATGCCGTTTTTTATGTAAAAAAATATTTAACAACACTTTAACAATGATATCTTTAGTATTTAACAAATACCAGGGGGCAGGAAATGATTTTGTAATGGTGGATAATCGCCGGGCTCAGATAAATCCGTCAGATCATACCCTTATTAACAAATTATGTGACCGGCGATTTGGCATTGGCGCCGATGGATTGATACTGATCTCGGACCATAATGAGTTCGATTATGAGATGAAGTACTTTAATTCTGACGGGTATATAGGGTCTATGTGCGGAAACGGAGGAAGATGCACCGCGAGATTCGCCTATAACCTTGGAATAGCAGGAAAGAGCCAGAAATTCATGGCCTTCGATGGAATGCACGAAGCAATTGTTGAAGATGATATCATCCGCCTGCAGATGAGGGATGTTGCCAATCCGGGACTTTCTGACGGGGATTATTTCATCAATACAGGTTCACCTCATCTTGTATTGTTCGGAAAAAATATCGACGACATAGACGTTAAAACTGAAGGCAGTAAGCTGAGATACTCTCCTATGTTTGCTCCGGGTGGCACAAATGTAAATTTTGTTCAGGTTTTGAAAGACGGAATATACGTAAGGACTTATGAAAGGGGTGTAGAAGATGAAACCCTTGCCTGCGGAACTGGTGTCACAGCATCTGCCATTGCTTCAGTCCTTAAAGGACATTTTGACACTAATTCAATTAATATACGCACCAAAGGAGGAAATCTTAACGTAACAATGGATTTCTCACAGGAAAAAATTTCCAAAATCTGGTTAAGCGGACCGGCAACATTCGTCTATAAAGGAGAAATTGAAATCTGAAAGACATCACTTTCAATATGCAGAAGGAGAAACTCTACGGGAAAACATTAAATGAGCTCATCGCTGTTACTAAACGCGTCGGCTTGCCAGCTTATTCTGCCAGGCAGATAGCTGACTGGCTGTACAGGAAAGAGATAAGTTCAATCGAAGAGATGACTAATCTTTCAAAAAAGATGAGGGATCTTCTGACTGAAGATTACGAAATAGGGCTCGCTCCTCCTGAAAGTTTTGCAGTAAGCTCTGACGGAACAAAAAAATATCTGTATAAAGTTCTCAATAATAAGTTTATTGAGACGGCTTATATTCCGGAAGAAGACAGGGCAACCATCTGCGTTTCATGCCAGGCGGGCTGTAAAATGGGATGTGTATTCTGCATGACGGGCAGGCAGGGATTCCAGGGACATCTTTCATCAAATGAAATTCTCAACCAGTTCAGAAGCCTGCCGGAATTTAAAAGTCTCACCAACATGGTCTATATGGGTATGGGAGAACCTCTGGATAATGTTAATGAGGTGCTTAAAACACTGGAAATACTTACAAGCGAATGGGGTTATGGCTGGAGCCCTACCAGGATCACTGTGAGCACAGTCGGATTAAAAACAGGCCTGAAGGAGTTTCTTGAAAAAAGCCGTTGCCATCTTGCTGTGAGCCTTCATTCACCCTTTGACGCAGAAAGGAGAAAACTTATGCCAATCCAGAAGACAAACAGTGTAAAGGAAGTGCTTGATATAATCAGAAATTTCGATTTTAACAGTCAGAGAAGAGTGTCATTCGAATATATACTCTTCAAGGGGATGAACGACTCACCTGCCCATATAAAGGAGCTTGCCCGCATTCTCAATGGAATAAAATGCAGAATCAATATCATAAGGTTTCACAAAATACCGGGATCCGAATTCTTCAGTCCGGATGCGAAGGAAACCCTGAATTTTAAAGAGGAACTGACCAAAAAAGGGATCATCACAACAATAAGGGCCAGCAGGGGAGTTGATATAAATGCCGCATGCGGGCTTCTTTCAACACTTGAGAAAAACAAAGCCTGAAAAGAATGATCAGCAGAGCGCTTTCCATGATTTTTATATTAATACCTTCCCTCCTGTTTTCACAGAATGGATCCCTTAAAAAATTCATTGAAAATCATGCACTGCAACATGCTTCGTTATCGGCAAGTATTATCGATGCCGGCAGCGGAAGACCTGTGATGGAATATGACTCCCGAAAGAGCCTTACACCTGCTTCTGCCCTTAAAATTGTAACCTCAGCGGCAGCGCTTGAATTGCTCGGGCCCGATTATAAATTTAAGACAGTACTGGGGTATACCGGATCTGTTACCGACGGACGGCTCCAGGGCGATATCATAATCAAAGGTGGCGGGGATCCTGCATTAGGCTCAGAATACTTCAAAGATCATTACGGTGATTTTATAAAAGGGTGGATCAATGCTATAAAGAGCCTTGGAATAAAGAATATAACGGGCAGGATAATAGCTGATGATTCTTATTATGACTACCTGCCGGTTCCGGCAAAATGGCTCTGGGAAGATGCCGGAAATTACTATGGAGCAGGTGCTTATGGAATATCGGTGTTTGATAATACCTGCAAAATACATTTTAACACCACCGATTCATTAAGACCTTCAATAACCGGGTTTTCACCTGCTGAATCCAAAATTGAACTGACAAATCGTTTAATCGCTGCCGGTAACACAGATGAAGGTTATGTTTTTGCAGCGCCATACAGTAAATACGGATGGATAGCAGGATCAATACCTGTTAACAGGGAAGACTTTATACTAAAAGCATCTGTAAGTGATCCGCCTCTGCTGCTTGCCAAAATTATTGACAGGAAGCTTAAGGATGAAGGAATAAGCGTTGCAGGCGCTCCCACAACTGCAAGGATACTGGAAAAATCTCTCACAACACCCTTAAAGACGATAACAGAGATCAACTCACCTTCCCTTAAGGAAATAATTATGGTGTTAAATCACAACAGTGTAAACCTATATGCAGAACATCTGACCAAGGAACTTGGAAAAGTTTTCAGAAATTCAGGTACCACACAGGCGGGTATTGAGGTTATTAAGGAATTCCTTTCAGGCGCCGGAGTAAACCTCAGTGGAATGTTTATTGAAGACGGAAGCGGTTTATCTCCGATGAACGCCGTTAATGCAAAAGAAATGACCGGTCTTTTGCTCTATATGAAGACTAAAGGGAAATATTTCCCCGATTATTTCGATTCATTTGCCGATGCAGGGAAAGAAGGAACTCTGAGATATTATTTCAGAAATAAAGTATTTGAATCAAGAGTAAAAGCCAAAGGAGGATCGATGAAAGGTGTAAGAAGTTTCGCCGGATACTTTAAAACTGCTTCCGGCAGGGATGTGATCTTCTGCATAATAGTAAATCATTACTCCGGTCCTGCATCGGATATTATAACGGGGATAGAGGAGATAATAAAAGAATCTATTCTGAATTACTGATCAATTGGAGGCTTTATCAAAAGCTTGTTATATTGCCCTCCACCCCCTGAAGGAGGTTTCCTAAGTGCCTGCATATCAACAAGTACCCTTTAGATGTCACGATAACTATCGGGATAGGTGCAAATAATGAAAAGTGAGCTTTTGATACACCCTCATTCAGTGGGTGAGGCCGATCCAGAAATTATATTAAACATCGATTTTAGCATATTTCGCATGCTTCTCGATGAATTCCCTTCTTGGAGGAACTTCATCACCCATCAGCATGGAAAATATGTGATCGGCTTCTGCGGCGCTTTCAATGGTAACCTGCCTTAGTGTCCTTGACTCAGGGTTCATGGTTGTGGACCAGAGCTGCTCGGCGTTCATTTCACCAAGACCTTTATACCTCTGAACACCTACAGACGATTCTTTTCCCTGACCAAGCTGGGCAACAGCAGTCTCCCTCTCTTCCTCTGTCCAGCAATAAACTTCCGATTTACCCTTTTTTATAAGATAAAGTGGCGGGGTAGCTATGTAAATATGCCCCATCCGGATCAAATCCTGCATGTACCTGAAAAAGAAGGTCAGGATCAGGGTGGTAATGTGAGAACCATCCACGTCCGCATCGGTCATTATTATAATCTTATGATAACGAAGGCCTTTAACATCAAGCGCTTTACTGTCCTCCTCGGTGCCGATAATTACTCCAAGCGCCGTGAAAATATTCTTGATCTCTTCACTCTCATATATCCTGTGTAGCATTGCTTTTTCAACATTCAGGATCTTGCCTCGCAGCGGAAGTATTGCCTGGAAATTACGGTCACGGCCTTGTTTTGCCGTTCCACCGGCAGAATCACCCTCAACAAGGTATATCTCGCACTGGAGGGGATCGCGGTTTGAACAATCGGCCAGCTTGCCGGGAAGCCCTGAGCCTGAGAAAACATTTTTCCTTTGTACCAGCTCTCTTGCTTTTCTTGCAGCATTACGTGCAGTTGCAGCAAGAATTACTTTCTGGACAATCGTTTTTGCATCTTTCGGATTTTCTTCCAAATAGTTGGTAAGCATTGTGCTTACTGCCTGGTCAACTGCCCCTGTTACATCTGAATTACCAAGTTTTGTCTTGGTCTGTCCTTCAAACTGTGGTTCAGGAACCTTTACAGATATTATTGCTGTCAGTCCTTCACGAAAGTCATCACCGTTTATATCGAATTTCAGTTTGGATGTTGCACCTGAATCCTCGGCATATTTTTTCAGCGTCCTGGTAAGTCCGCGTCTGAAGCCAGCCAGGTGTGTACCTCCTTCAATCGTATTAATATTGTTTACGTAAGAATGAACATTCTCAGAAAAGGAGCTGTTATACTGAAGCGCTATCTCAACGGGTATTTCAGTCTTGTCAAATGATATATGAATTGATTTCTCAATTATCCTCTCCCTGTTTGAATCGAGATATTCAACAAATTCCTTGAGTCCCAGTTCAGATTTGAATTCCTCGTAACGTGGCTTGGTCTCTTCCCCGTTTTCAACCATTTCCCGTAAGTCCTTAATAGTCAACAGAATTCCTTTATTAAGGAACGCAAGCTCACGAAGCCTGGCGCTTAGTATTTCAAAATTGTAATCGAGGGTAGTGAAAATTTTCCCATCGGGTTTGAAAGTTATTGTCGTTCCTGATTTCTCTGTTTCGCCTATTACTTCAACGGCAGTTACCGGTTTGCCTTCATTATAGACCTGCCGGAACACTTTCCCTTCTCTTCTGACTTCTGCAGTAAGCACTGAAGAAAGTGCATTCACGCAGGAAACGCCAACGCCATGTAATCCTCCGGAAACTTTATATGAGTCTTTATCAAATTTCCCTCCGGCGTGCAAAACTGTCATTACGACTTCCAGTGCAGATTTTTTTTCTTTTTCCATCATTCCCGTGGGAATACCTCTACCATCGTCAGTAACAGTAACTGAACCATCCTCAAGGATCACAGCATCTATTCTGGAACAATACCCGGCAAGTGCCTCATCAATGGAATTATCAAGCACTTCATAAACAAGGTGATGCAGACCTTTCACCCCTGTATCGCCAATGTACATGGCAGGTCTTTTCCTTACGGCTTCGAGTCCTTCAAGAACGTGAATGCTATCTGCAGAATACTCTATACTCTCCTGTAATTTTTTTTCTTTTTCAGTCATGATCCAATTTTTCTTATCTACTTACCGGCCGGCTTCAATAATATTAAGAGCCGACACTAAATCAACCTGTTAATTATAAACTATAAATAATTGATTATATGCAAATTAATTAGCACCACAAAGATATTATTTTTAAATGATTTTAAAAGAATAATCTCATTTTTTATCAATCAAAAACATCCATATTTACACTCATAGGCTATAGGTGAACCCTACCATTCCCATAAATCTTTGTGAAGGATAAAAGGCCCATTCATAATATCGCCTGTATGATACATTATTCAGTTTAACCCAGAATGAAAGGATCTTAGTGTATCGGTATTCTGCACTTAAATTCAGGTTCAGGTGCGCAGGCTGGTTAAGAGTCATAATCTCAAAAAGTGGTTCAGGCAGCCTGATATCTCGTGTCGCCAAATGTTTGCGGCTACCGGTACCCACAAATTCTGCTCCGGCAAGTATTTTATCTCTCAGATTATATTTAAGGGAAAGGCTGGTTTGCCAGTCAGGCTTGTTCCAGGCATAAGCCTGGTCAGCAAGAGTATATTTGAAATAGTCGCCTTTTGCAATAAATGAGATCTTACCGGTTATTCTGCCCGAAACTTCACCATGAAGATTTAATACTTCGCCGTCATCGGTTAAAACATTAAAATTATTTCCCAGCCTGTTCCTGCGGGGAATATTATTTGCGGGATCAGGTGTTAGCTGTGAAGTATCAGGGAAAAACCAATTATGGAAGAAGTTCATATCATTGACAACAGAATATGTAGCGGAGAGAACATAGTTTCCTTCAATACCTGTATTTCCCTTTAGTCCTGCAAACACAACAAGCTCATTATCTGTGGGAGAAATATTGTAGAGTCTTCCGTCGGGAATAACATACGGATTTACCCCTATTACTGATCGCGGAGTATTTTTCTCCATAAAGCCTCCAAGTCCGGTATAAAATTGGATATACGACGGCACAATGCTGAAACCAAAGTTGATATCGGGATAGATATGCAATCTTGCGGCATTTGTAGTATTTCTTTCGAGCATTGCCTGAAAACCTGCTTTAAAATTCCAAAGACGGGTATTTTTGGATATGAATGGACTGACAGAGGTAAAATATTTTGATTTATCCCAGATACTGTCGGACACCTGGTAAAAATCAAGCTCAGTTTCCGCTCCTGCATAAAAATCACTGAAGAAGGATTTAGCCATTTTACCTGAAAAACGTGTGTTGTGACTGAAAAGGTATTTGTCCTGTGTAAAGTAATTGTAGCTGAGATCAAAATCATAAGAGAAGCGCGATGAATCTGAGGTGGAAGATGCAAAACCGATATTTGCTCCTATATTATTATAATTAAACCTTGTATCCTTTTTATTCATTGGAGGGTAAACGGCTATTGTATCAAATCCGTATGCATGTCTCAGTTTCTGGCTGAAATCAATTGATCCATCCACTAAACTCTTTCTGAAAAACTTTTTACCGAAGAGAGAGACATCATTATCCATATAGCCTGCATAGGTCCTTAAGTCATTGTCAAGCTTTATATTTGAATTAGTTGAATAATGCCTGCCGTAAAAGCCTATCGCTCCCTTTTTTGATCTGCGGCTTGCTATGCTTATTTCAGCAAGCGGGCTGTTGTAATTGCCCAGCCCCAGGTTAACAAAGCTTTTATAAAGCCTGGGCAAAGGATCAGGAAGTAACGAGGCTGGTTTCAGCGGGCTAATAACATACTCCGGTGAGAACGGAATTGTATTTATTTCATAGATAATATCAGGGCTGATCTTCAAAGTATCATTCATCTCGGGTAAAAAGCTCCTTTTCTTAAATTCCGGCAAAGATGGCTTATACGGATTGTAAAGAGTGATCTCTCTTTTCAATCCTGGTTCCTGCTTCCTTGTCTGAGCTTTTGCCGGAACGACAAAAAGGAACATCAGAATGGCAAAAACAAGGTTCCTGTTAATCATATCAACTATATTCATTATACTTCGCAGGTTACATTGTGGGAATAGTGTCTTTCTTTACCGGATCGCTTTCACTTAGGGAATCCAGCTTTGATCTTACTTCATCAAGAATACCATCATCATTTATTGAATAATATTCTTTCAGGCTCTGAAGCGTTGCCCTGGCCTGGAGTACATCACCCTTCTTTATACTTACATCGGCAAGAAGCAGGAATATCCGAGCCATCCAATACTGGTGCGGAGTATTCTTTTCGATGAATTCGGTTATTACTTTTTCCGCCTCCTGACTTTTATCTGACCTGAAGAGGATCTCGGCAACACGATATTTTGATTCTGCACCCTCTACGCTTGACACCTCAGTCGCAACTTTCCTGAAATCAGCTAGGGCTCCAGGGAAATTATTAAGGCTGTAATTTGCTTTGGCATTCATGAAAGTTGCTTCCCGCAGAAGTTCTTCAGGTATTTTCGGAGTATTGATGAGCTTTGAGGCTGCACTAAGTGTTTTCTGTGCATCTCCTTCCTCCCATGAAGACCTGAGCTGACCTCTGAGGCCGATCATTTTGTTTTCATGATTTGAAGCAATATTTTCAAGTCGCTCATAATAGTTGTAAGCCGCGGTGTAATTCTCTTTTTCATATTCCAGGATAGCAGCCGATATCAATGCGGGTTCCATGAATTGGTTGTTTGGCACATCGGTAACCGCCGAATAAAGTTTAAGTGCCTCATCTTTATTAGCGGATGATTTTAGTGTTTCAGCAAGATAGAACTGGGCATTGAGCCTGAAGCTCCCATCAGGGAATTCATCCAGGTAATTTCTGAAAACCTCACCGGCCCGTGCCTGATTTCCGGTTATATACAGGTTCTCACCGGAGGCGTAAAGTAACGAGTCGCGTTCCGACTGGTTGACATCCCCGTAACCGTCTAGCGATTTCACGTAAGCAAAATATGATTCGACTTCGTTTGTTTCAACATACGCGTTCCTGAGCCCTGTCATCGCATCCCTTGCTTCCGGAGTAGATTTATAATTTTCTATCACTTTCTTATACTGACCGATAGCCCTTTGATTATCTCCGAGGTTGGTATATAGCAGGCCAAGCTGAACAATTGAACGAGGGACAAACTGTGAAGTGGGATAATTTTGTATAATGGTGTTGAAGTCAGCTTCTCCTCTTTTATAGTCTTCGAGAACAAGCCTTGCCCTTCCCCTTTCAAATATCGCATTGGGAACATAGGAAGAAGCAGGAAATTTCTCAACAAGCGTAGTAAGTATTTCGGCTTTGCCCCTCTGATCTTTCATAAGGCCGAGTGAAAATCCCTTTTGAAACATTGCGTAATCCGCATCGACCCTGCCATAGTCAATTATCTTATCGTAATACCTGATGGCATCAGTGTAGTTAGTTGATATGTAATAACAATCCGCCATCCTGTTCCGGGCATCTGTCACTATTTCAGGATTAACATTGCCAGGATTTGACTCAAAGCTCCTGAAGTGATTAACAGAATTATTATATTCCTTCAGATTGAACCAGGCATATCCAAGGTTATATCTTACCATCTTGTATTCGGAAAGCCCGGCTGAACCGGGAATACCCATAAATTCCTCATAATCTTTAATGGCATTTGCATATTCACCCATCCGGTACCAGGCTTCCCCTCTCCAGTAGATAGCTCTTGCCCTTAGGGGCCTGTTGTATTTTCCGTATTGAAGCGACTTATCGAACATGTCTATTGACGCTTCAATTTCGATATTCTTAAAAAGCTCCAGCGCTCTGTAGAAGGCGACTCTCTGGTAAGCTTCCTGGAGCCTTGCATCCTTATTCCTTATTTTATCGAGTGAAGCAAGCGCTGCCTTATAGTTCTTTACCTGAAGGTATGTTGATACCAGATAGTCATAAGCTTCCTGGATTTTGTCAGACCCGGGATAGAGGTCAATATATTCCTGAAAAGCGTCAATAACTTCTCCAAATGGAGAATATGATGTTTCGTAGGTCAGCTTGGCATAATTGAACAGTGCATCTTCCCTGATCTTTTTATCAAAATCCATTTTCGAAGCCTCTCCAAACCCCAGCTGTGCTCTTTTCTTATCTCCTTTCTCGATGTATGAATTCCCGAGCATGTACCAGATATTCTGAGTCAGAAGGTCATTTCGTACTCCTATCTCAAGGAAGAGCTTGATAGCTTTGTCAACATCACCTGTTCTATAATAACTGTACGCAAGCTGGTACTTATCCTCCCTGCCGCTCAACTTTGTTCCCGCCGCGTATTTTTCAAGGTAAGGAAGGGCTTCTTTATATTGTTCCTTATTATAATAAGCATCCCCAATAAACCTGTACAGCTCAACGACTCTCTCTTTTCCTGCCGACTCGATCAGCCCTGGGGCCATTGACAGTATTCCGTCGTAATCTTTCCGCTGGTAAAGGATCTGAACAATGTAAAATGGAACAATGCTGCCGAATGTCTCGTCATCTTTAAGCCTCGTGAAACCATCCATTGCTGTTTCAAACATTCTCTGCTCATAAGCTATATGAGAGAAATAATAGATAGCCGGGGGGGTGTAGTCAGTATCAATATCTTTTATCTCAGAGAACATAAGCAAGGCATGAGGTTTATCACCCTTGTTATATAATGAATATCCGTATCTGAAGAAATATTTCGCCAGATTCTCATCTTTAAGTTCCTGCCGGTTAACTCTTTCATAGTAAGCAGAAGCCTTTCTGTAGGCTTTATCCTGATAAAAGTAATCAGCAAGCTCCAGCAATCCTTCATTGATCTTTGTACTTTCAGGGTGTTTTGCTATATATTTCATCATCCGGTACTCACCATCCGGATTAAAAGCCCTTATGGCCGCAATAGCGCTCATATATTCTGCTTCGGCAGCCTGAATATCATCAGTGCCGGCATTTTTGGCAACGTAATTATCAAGCAGTCTTATTGCGGCCGGGTACTTCTCCTTATTGAACAGTTCCACACCCCGTCTGAATTCAGAGTTCCATTCCGTTCCTGGGAAAGGGACCTGGGATGATACTTCAAAAAAGAAAGCAATAAAAAATATGATAAAAGAAATTGGCTTTAACGCCAACCGGGATTTTGTATGATTTATTTCCACCACTGTACAGCTATTAGTAAAAACACAACCACTTAATTTTATGTCAATTAAGTATTTATACCCACATTTGTATAACAAATGTAAAATTACAACTATTAAACGCCGTTACATGGCTCTTTATTACTGATTTTATTAACATACAAATGTTAATTATCAATTCTTTCCTTAATTTGCGGAAAATTTAACTGGATAATGAAAGAAAATCTTCCTCTCGATATTATTATTTCGCTGGAAGAGTGCTCTATCTGGCAACAGGATCATCTTGTGCTTACCGGAGTAAATCTGCAGGTCGGAAAAGGTGAATATATCTACCTTATAGGAAAAGTTGGGACCGGTAAAACCAGTCTGATCAAAACACTGCATGCCCAGATCCCTTTAAAGAACGGTGTCGGGATTGTAGCAGGTTACAACCTGTCAAAAATAAAAAACCGCGAAATTCCTTTTCTGAGAAGGAAAGTTGGTGTTGTTTTCCAGGATTTTCAACTTCTTACCGACAGATCGGTGAATGAGAACCTTGAATTTGTTCTGCGATCGACAGGTTGGAAGAACAAGGCAGATATTGATGCCAGGATAGGTGAAGTGCTTGAAAAGGCCGGCTTAGGATTGAAAGGATACAAAATGCCGCATCAGCTGTCAGGAGGTGAACAGCAACGAGTGGTAATTGCCAGGGCTCTTCTGAATGATCCCGACATTATCCTTGCCGACGAACCTACCGGAAATCTTGATCCTGAAACATCTGAAGGTATAATCAACCTTTTGCAGGAGATCAGTAAAACAGGCAGAGCCGTCATCGTGGCGACTCATAATCATACTATCATTAAGAAATTCCCTTCCAGGACTATCCGGTGCGAAAACGGAAAGCTAAGCGATGTACCCCAGGATCAGCCGTTCGAACTGGAGGAGCTTTGATGCCCGGATCATCTGGCGAAAATTCTCACACCAGATTTCTCAGCATATATTCAAATACCTCACGCCTTTCAAGCATTTCTTCACTTCCGCTAAGTGATGAAATATGCCAGGAGCTTACAAAGACGCCTCCTGCCCTCCTGGTTTCGCTGATCAGCTTCGAAATAAATTTCATGATCTGATCTGCCGGATATTTTTGAAATGACCTGTCTGAATATTGAAAAGGTATAATTTTCAAGCCTGTGACTTCATCTGTCATTACATCGTAAAAATAAAAAGGGCGGGCAGTGCCTGCCCTGAAACCCGGTTCATCGGGATATCCCATTGAATACTCATTTGTAATTCCGGCTTTTATCAGATTACGGTGCGAATGAGGAACATCGAGGTTCACTAAATGGGTAAGACTTGAGCGTACATCACCTGTCAATATTTTCTCAAGCCTTGAAATCTCAGCGGTCATCAGTGAATAACCCGAAGATGCCCTGAAGGAGACGTGCAGGCCCGTCTCATATTTTTCTGCAATGCGGCGTATCAGGCTCCGGTACCTTTCATTTTTCCAGGAAGGGTTATGGTCATATTTTGAGTTATTCCCAACGGGAAAAAAGAATTTTGCATCCAGTCCAGCTTTTTTAATTGTCTGAAGAATATATTCAAAAAAGTCCGGATGATCCCTGTCGCCGTTTGATGCCGGTTCTTTTTTCCTGAAATCAAGCAATCCTCCCATGAAACCTTTCTCCTGTGATTCAAACGGATGATCTGCATCAACCGCAAGCAGGGAACTGTATTCGCTTCCCTTAAAGGTAAGCATCTGGAACTTTTTCAGCAAAGATCTGGATAATTCTTTGACCCACAGATCAATAACAGGAATCTGCAAAAAGCCATTCTTAAAAGCAACAGACGATGAAGCCTGGAACCTTCCTAATTCATCCGGCACAAAATCGAGGTACTCCTCATAGCGTGTGACAAGAAAAAAAGAGGCCGCAAAAATATCGAACGGAAGATCGGATGGTGAGTCGTCTGAAAAAAATACAGGCAGGCCGTTCCAGGTGCTCACTTTTATCTCCTGCTCGTTTATTTCTTTTTCAAAAAGAAGAGGGACCTGGCTTATCTTAAATGAATTACGAATGTTCTCTGCTGAATAATTTATTACGGGATTCTTTCCGATCTTACGTTTGTCGGTTACAATCTTCCACCTCAGTCCGAGCATATCTCCAATGATGAGTCCTGCTATGTATCTTAGCCTTGGAACATCATAATTGCTGTATATTATTACCTGTAAAGTGGCCATTCATACAAATTTATGAATTTTTAAGTTACCTTTGTCGCCTTATTTAATAAAGTGATTTTCAACAGGGCTTCATTATCTTTAGCTCTAAGAATCACACCACAAAACATATAAATGACAAAATTCGAAGAACTGGGATTTACTCCCGGAATCCTTAAAGCCATACAGGAGCTGGGATTTGAGGAACCAATGCCTGTACAGGAAAAAGTTATTCCATTGATGCTTGGGGAAGAAGGCGACATTATCGCCCTCGCTCAGACAGGAACAGGAAAAACAGCTGCCTTCGGGCTGCCCCTGGTACAGATGACCGACACTGATATTAATGCCCCGCAGGCGCTAATACTCTGTCCCACGCGCGAGCTCTGCATGCAGATAACAGGCGATCTGAACGATTACGCACGGTTCACTGGCAAGCTGAAAATACTCGCAGTTTACGGCGGAGCGAGCATCGACAATCAGATAAGGGAACTGAAAAAAGGTGTCCATATAATTGTTGCCACGCCGGGGAGGCTCATAGACCTGATCGGAAGAAAGGCGGCAAAATTATCAGCAGTGCATACCGTAATTCTCGATGAAGCCGATGAGATGCTTAACATGGGATTTTTAGACAGTATTAATGAGATCCTGGAAGAAGTTCCGGACGGAAGAAGGACATTATTATTCTCAGCCACAATGTCGGCTGAAATATCAGGGATCGCCAGAAAGTACATGGATAACCCCAGGGAGATTACAATCGGGGTAAAAAACGCTTCTGCCGAAAACGTTACACATGGATACTATCTTGTAAATGCAAGGGATAAATATAAGGTCCTGAAAAGAATCGCTGATTCAGAGCCTGACATTTACGGTATCGTATTCTGCCGTACAAGAATAGAAACCCAGGAAATTGCTACAAAACTTATTAATGACGGTTATAATGCCGATGCCCTTCATGGAGATCTTTCACAGGCTCAGCGTGATGTGGTGATGCAGAAATTCAGGGTCAGGAACCTTCAGCTCCTGGTTGCAACCGACGTTGCTGCCCGTGGTCTTGATGTCGATGACCTGACTCATGTGATACATTACAGCCTTCCCGACGATACTGAGGTATATACCCATCGGTCAGGAAGAACTGGCAGAGCAGGTAAAAAGGGAATATCCATTTCACTTGTACATACACGGGAGAAATATAACCTGAAGCAGGTTGAAAAGCTAATTAAGAAGCCAATAAAGATTATCACTATTCCTACAGGTAATGAAATATGCGGCAAGCAACTGTTCCACTATGTAAAGAAACTCGAAACAGTTGTAACTGAACACCAGGAGATAGAAAAATTCCTTCCCGAAATAAAAAAGAAACTGGAAGGACTAGACAGGGAGGAATTAATCAGAAGAGTTATTTCACTTCAGTTCGGGAAATTCCTCGACGACTACAAATCAGGTGAAGAAATAATCTCTCCTGTTGACAGGGATGATGATTCAGGAAAAAGAGGATCGCGCAGGGAATATACTGGCAACTTTAAAAGACTGTTCATAAACCTGGGTAAGACCGACGGTTTCTACCCTGAACAACTAATCGAACTTGTGAACAGGAATACTCCGGGAAAGAAAGTCCAGTTAGGAAAGATTGACCTGTTGAAGACATTTTCATTTTTTGAGGTAGATGCCTCTCAGTCCGACATGCTTATCAATGCCCTTAATAACTCTAAATTCAACGACCGTAGGGTTGCGGTGGAAATAGCACAGGAAAAAACAGAAGGCCCCAGGGAAGAACGCGATGGTAAAAAGCGTGCTAAATGGTCCGACAAAAAACCCGGAAAAAGAACTGACAGCGGTAAAAAATCATCCGGAAAAGACAAGAAGAAACGGAACAATTACAGCTGGTAGGAACACTGACAAAGAAACAGGCTGATCAAAAGCTTATACTCATGGTCAGCCTTTTACCTTTTTAAATAGTCATCATACAGCACCTGCAGGAATGCTTTTCCATAAGCGCCTGCAGCTGTTGAACCTATGCCTTCCTCAACAACAGGGGCGCCCAGCTTATGATCATAAATATAAGCTGAGGTATCTGTAATAAATCCGAATCCTTCGTTGAAGGTATAAAAGGAGAAAGAATTGGATCGGTCAGACAGAAGATCCTTTCCAAAAGGAAATTCAGATTTTTTCCCCAGCTGGTTTAACAGCGTTACGGGAATATCGTTCTGGCAACCGAATTTGTCAATCTTCATCCCTTTCTCTTCTACGGCGCCACCAATCCAAAGCATAGGGATCCTGAAAAGACTTTCTGAGTGAGCAGGTTCATCGGATCTCCTGCAGTGATCTGCTACAAGTATTACCAGTGTATTTTCCCACCATCCGCATTTCCGCGATGCTTCAATGAAATCGCCCAGTGATTTATCGGCATAATAAACTGAATTTCTGAACCTGGTCGATTCATCATCTCCCGTAAAGTATGGTTCTGTTGGTATTTCAAAAGGTTCATGACTCGAGAGGGTAAGTATGACCTTGACAAAAGGTTCTGCCTGGGTCATCATTGAATCTGCAAGAGCTTCGAGCAAAACATGATCGTGCACTCCCCATTTTGAGTTATAAAATGTCGGATCAAAATTTTTCTTGGTAACAATGCTCCTGAAACCTGAGTTTATAACGAATGAATTAAAATTGGCAAAATTTATATCCCCCCCATACCAGAAAGAACTCTGGTATCCCGATCCATTTAACGACCTGACAATACCCGGCAATGTTTGCGTTTTTTCAGGCTTTTTCATTATAGAAGTCAGGGGTTGTGCCGGATAACCGCTAAGAATTGCTGGCATTGCCTTATCGGTCCTTGTGCCTGAAGCAAAGAAGTTTGTGAAGAGGATGCCTTCATCAACATACGAATTAAAACATGGTGTCGCCAGACTATCGCCCCCCAGTGGTCCTATAAGTGTGCTCCCAAATCCTTCAAGTACTATCATCAGGACATTAGGATTATTGTTATTCAGTACTTTTAAGGTTTGTCCATTATTCCTCATCAGGCTGTCAAAACTTGCAACCGCCGATTCGGTATCTGAATAGCTGTAAGGATTTCGCGAGGGCTCACTTACAAATAAAGAGTGGCCCACATTCCAGAAAACATTGATCGCCGAATGATTAATGAAGGCGTTCTCATTAAAATACACCGACCCCGCATTGATCGGCGCTACGTCAGTTCCACCTCTTATCGGAAGAATGAGTGAGGCCCAGATAACCATTGAAATCAATGCAGCAACGACCGGATAACGAACCCTGTTTAAGCCATCCAGAAACCTGTCAAAATATTTATTGTATAAATAAATGAAAAGAGCTGAAAGGAAGGCGATTGCCAGAGGCACAATTATTAATTCAGATGTAGTTGCTGAGGCAGCGGCTTCACCGGGTGTTTTCAGATACATCAACGGAGTATTATCCATTCTGAATCCCCAGTACTTGTACAGTGCCGCGTCACCGACAACGATAGCCGATGCAATAACTATGAAGAGGTAAGAGTAAAAACTGACAAAAATCCTGAACCACTGACCAGAAATGAATAAAGCAGGGATGGAGAGCAGAACAGGTATCAGAAAAAGGTATCCGGTTGCCGATATGTCAAGCCTTATGCCATGGGTGAATGTAGCTGCAAGGGTAATGATTTTATAACCTGATGCCTCTGTATAATGCGTTAATATGAACAAAAGCCTGGCACAGTAAAAGAAAAATAACCAGAAAACAGCGTAAGCAGCGAAAGCTTTAAATCTTTTTACCATCTCTCTGAGTATTAAATGTGCTTAGCATTACCATTTGCCCTGTGAAACAATATTAAAGAAGATGTAATTATAATCATTCCGCTGACTGTCAGCCAGTCGGGATGTTCGCCCGGGACCAGGAGCCAGCTCAACACTGCTCCTGCTACCGGAATGATGAATTTCCAGAGGTTGAGGTCCGAAACTTTCACTCCGGGCCGCTGAAGGAGCTTAAACCAGATAGAGAAGGCTACAGCTGCCATAAAGCTCAGCCACAGTAGTATCAGCCAGTATTGAGCAGGAAAAGAAGTATAATCAGAAAGGCCTTCTATAGGTATGGATACAGCATACAGCGCCAATCCCCCTCCAAACAGCGATGAGGAACTAAGCACGAAGGGATTGATGCCCTTACTCTTTAAGGAGACAACTACATTGCTTGCCGCAACACCAATATTTGCTATCAGTATAAACAGGACTCCCAGTAGCTCCGTTGTTGTTGCGAGCTTAAGGGCCTGCCTTCCTGCGCTTATGAGGATTACACCGGTGATACCAAATATTATTGTGATTATTTTCCACCTTGTAAGCTTGTCATTCTTAGTCATTATGCTTGCTATTATTGCAGTAACAAGCGGTTGTGAACCAACAATTATGGCGCCTAAGGCACCGGGAACCATGTCGAGCCCGTAATAAAAAAAAGTATAATTGATTAATGTCTGAAGAACAAGGACCCAGGTTACTACTTTCCAGTGCTTTTTTACCATTTCAAAATAAACCGATGGCTTTACTGTAAAGGGAATAATCATCAGACCGGCCAGAATAAATCTTAAACCGGCAAAATGCAAGGGAGAATCATATACGAGCCCCAGTTTGATCGCTGCGTAAGCTGTTGACCAGAGCAAGCAGGCAACGATGGCCCAGAGAATAGTATTCAGGTTCCTGTCCAATGAAACTTATTTTTGCGAGGCAAATATCTGAAATTTTTATTTAAGATCATTCTAAGAATATTTCGGATTGCGGATTTCGGATTGCGGATTTGGGATTGCGGATGGCGGATTGCGGAATAAGGTTTGCTCTGTGATCTGTTTGCTATTTATTGAGTAGCTTTGTTTAAAGAAAAAATTCCTCAACAATGACAGTTGCTGAATACATTGCCAACCAGCTTTCCGTGACAGGAATAAAATATGTTTTCGGCATCCCCGGGGGTCCTTCAATACCATATATGGAAGCCTTTAAGGCAGTTGGTATAGAGTTCATTCTTACTTCAAATGAATCGACGGCGGCAATCATGGCCGATGTCACGGCAAGGCTGACAGGCATTCCGGGGATATGCCATGCCACCTTCGGTCCGGGCGCTACAAATATCTCAACAGGCGTAGGTGGTGCGTTGCTCGACAGATCACCGGTAATAGTTTTCACGAGTGAGATCAACGACCTGATGCTTTCGAGGACAACGCAGATGAACATTGATCATCAGAAACTTTTCGGTCCTGTTACGAAAGCAACATTCAGGGCCGGGCCGGGGAACATAAGACAAATTATTGACAGAGCGCTTAAATTATGTCTGGAGGAATATCCCGGGCCGGTTCATATCGGGTTACCTTCCGACATTGCCGGAATGCATGTTCCTGAAAATATTTTCACTGGGTACAGTAATGAAATAATGCATTTCCCCGGAAGCAACAATATTGAAAAAATACAATTAATGCTTGAAGGTTCGCGCAGCCCTTTAATGGCTATCGGATTAACAGCAGCCAGGCTGGGACTGAGCCCACAGATACTTGAATTCCTTGAGGAGCATAAAATGCCGGTGGTGCTTACACCAATGGCAAAAGGCATCATCCCGGAAAATCATCCTTGCTATGCTGGTGTTCTGTTCCACTCACTAAGCGATTACCTTGAGGATATCTATGAAAGATGCGATCTTGTTATCGGTATAGGGTACGACCCTGTTGAATTTGATTATGAATCGTGGCTTCCTGATGTTCCGCTTTTACATTTTGACATTGTTGAAATGGACCTTCCTTCAACAGGGAGAACAGAACGGTTCACCGGTTCACCTGACGATTGGTTTGAAATGCTGGGATACCTGAACCGGGGATCGCTGCATTTCGACAGAATAAGATTAGAAGGGATCCGCAACGAGATGGCATCAGTCTTTGAAGGTTTCACAAATCATTTTGGTCCCGTTTCGGTATTGAAAATTCTGAAGAGTGAATTACCTGAAAACGCAATAATAACAGCAGATGTAGGATCGCACCTTCATCTTTTAGGGCAGTTCTGGGAAGCCGGGCACCCGGGAAATATGATCATGACAAACGGCTGGTCGGGAATGGGATTTGGATTGCCGGCAGCTCTTGCAGTCCAGCTGAATGAAAAGGGTAAAACAGTAGTTTGCATTACCGGAGACGGAGGGTTCCTTATGATGGCAGGAGAGGTGGTAACGGCAGTAAGATATAATCTGCCGGTTATAATTGTAGTTCTTTCCGACGGAGAGCTCAACCTTATCAAGCTTAAACAATCATGGAAAGATCTGCCTCCTTATGGAACACAACTCTACCAGGGCGATCTTTTTGCAAGTGAAATGTTTTTCGGGGTAAGGGTACTCACCGCCGATTCGGCTGAAAGCATGAAGAAGTCAATAAATGAAGCATTATTCCTGAGCGAGCCTGTTATTATTAACGCAATTATTGATCCGGATGACTATAAGTGGCTGATTGTTAAAAGGTAATCCGTGGTGTTACCTGATAAAAAAAAGCCGCCTTTTCATGGCAGCTTTGTATTCTTGTAAATGTATGATCAGCCCTTTTTGGCTTTTGCAGGCTTTGGTTCCCCTTCAGCAGCTTTCTCCTCAGGAGCGGATTTTTTATTTTTTGCCGGTTTTGACTCGGCGGCTTTTGTTGCTGTTTTTACCGTTTTTTCCTCTTTGGCTTCCTTTACTTTTGTTTGCCGTGGTTCTTTTATCTCAGCCGCTACTTTCTGTTCTTTGGCAGGCTTTTCCTTCACCACTTTCTGATTAAGAATAACCGGCTTAATCTCCGGCTTATCGGATTTTTTACTTGGGCGTCTTACGCCATGAGTACCAAGAATTATTTTACCTCTTCTTGTCTTTTTATCACCTTTTCCCATAACAATTGGTTTTGATTAGTTTGACAATCCCCATCGGGGGTATAAGCAAAGTTAACATTCTTTGTATTGAATAAAAATATTATATTCCGAAAAATATTTCCTTGTTGATTAAAACCCTTAAAATCGCCAACTGATGAGAAGAAAGGATAAAGAAATAAATGGTATCGGTGAAATAGAATCAATTATCTCGCGGTCCGATGTTTGCAGAATAGCTCTGGCAAATGATAATGTCCCATATATAGTGACAATGAATTTCGGTTATTCGGGCGGAGAGGAAAAAAGGCTGTACTTCCATT
The DNA here is from genome assembly GCA_942492865.1 of uncultured Bacteroidales bacterium. Classification (GTDB taxonomy): domain Bacteria; phylum Bacteroidota; class Bacteroidia; order Bacteroidales; family VadinHA17; genus LD21. The sequence continues at coordinate 93,630 of OW818650.1, forward strand.
GTGCAAATGAAGGAAGGAAGCTGGAGATGCTCAAAAAGAACAACTATGTCTGTTTTGAGATGGATACCGATCATGAGCTTAGCCGTGGAGACCAGGCTTGCGAATGCAGTATGGCGTATTCAAGCGTGGTTGGCTATGGTATCCTCAGGTTGGTAGGGGATGATTCAGAAAAGAGAGAAGGATTCAACTGCATAATGTCTCATTATTCACCTGGTGGAGAATTCATATACAACGATGCCTCATTTAAAAGATCTCTGGTTTTGCGTCTTGACATAGAGCAGATATCAGGGAAAAAAGGTTAATAAGCCGATTTTTCGTAACTTGCAGGAATTAAATTCCGATAAATGCAGACACTGAATGATCTAAGGCTCGCAGTATTGATCGATGCCGATAACATACCTTACGGGAATGTAAGCGGCATGCTTGAAGAAATAGCAAAATACGGAACTCCAACATTCAAAAGGATCTATGGCGACTGGACAAGGCCGACAATCTCTGGATGGAAATCTGTCCTGCTCGAGAATGCGATAACGCCCGTTCAGCAATACAGCTATACCAAAGGAAAAAACTCCACCGATTCAGCTATGATCATCGATGCAATGGATATTTTGTACTCCGGAAAGGTTGATGGTTTTTGTATAGTCTCAAGCGACAGCGATTTCACAAGACTTGCCACAAGGCTAAGGGAAGCCGGCATGAAGGTAATCGGTATTGGTGAAAGGAAGACACCCTCCCCTTTTATTGTAGCCTGCGACAAATTCATATATCTTGAGATACTGAACCCTCCGCATGTAACTACCGAGACTGCAAAAAAGAACGTCAGCAAAACTCCACGGACGAAACTGAAAAACGATGATAATGACAGTCAGGCACAATTGCGAAAGGCCAGGAGACTGATCTCCAATTCCATTTCTGATCTTGCTGATGAAACCGGATGGGCATTTCTTGGTGATGTAGGTAACCTGATACTCAAAAAACAGCCCGACTTTGATCCAAGAAATTTTAAATTTGCCAAACTGACACCTATGATAAGATCCCTTGATTTTGAAATTGATGAGAGAGAATCAGGGCAAAACAACATTAAACACATCTACATCAGAAATAAAAAATTGTAATTTTTTCATCAGATTCAGCATTTTTTTCTCCAAAACTGAACAATTAATATGTAAAGCTGTTTCTTTAAAAAAATTGTTTCTGTTTAACCTTTTTTGAAAAAATCACCCGGGAAAAGATGATATTAATAATAAAAAGCAACTAAAACACAACTTATTATACACATTAATTTTTTTTTTGAGAAAAAATAACTGACCTTTGATATTGTATAACGCAATTTAATTTTTTTGAATTATGAACATTTACGTAGGAAGTCTTCAGTTTAAAATGAATGAAGCAGAATTAAAAGAACTATTTGAAGAGTATGGCGAAGTAACATCCGCTAAGATCATTATTGACAAATACTCCGGAAAAAGCAAAGGATTTGGTTTCGTTGAGATGCCAAATGATGATGAAGCAAAGAAAGCTATTAAGGAACTCAATGGTGCAGAAGTTCAGGGTAGAAATATTATCGTGAATGAGTCTATTGAGAGGACTGACAAAAGAAGTAATTTCAGAGGTGGGGATGATCGTCGCGGTGGTAGCGGTGGCAACAGGAGAGAAAATTACAGGTAGGAAAAAAATTTAAAACTTATGAAAGGGACTGTTAAATGGTATGACAGAGTGAAGGGATTTGGATTTCTACAGACCGAAGATAACAAGGATATTTTTATCCATCGTTCCGGACTGGAGGTTTCACATACTGAACTCGAAGCAGGCCAGGCTGTTGAATTTGAGATTGAACAGAGAGAAAAGGGACCCGTTGCCGTTAAAGTGAAAAGAGTAGATTGATCGAACTCAAATTGATAAAAAAAGGCTGCCTTAAAATGATCAGGCAGCCTTTTTTATTATTCACGGATGAGCTTAAAAAAAGCTGTCTCTTTTTATGAGAACAGCCTCTTTTTTGATTTGTTAAGCTCTTATTAAACCAGCTTATACCCTTTCCGATATTCGTAATGCATTAGTTTTGTTGCTGCACCATCGGTATCATCAACAAATTCTTCTTTCGAAGGATCCCATTTAACAGTACGTTTTAATTCAACCGCAATATTTCCAAGTGTGCAAACGGTGCAACTGCTGTGACCTATTTCTACCGGAACAACAGGATCCTGCCTTGATCGTACTGATTCTATGAAGTTCACCTGGTGAGGAATACGGGTTTCATAGGGCATGTTGTCAGCTTTCTCGGTCTGTGGAGCAAAAAACTTCGGATCTGACGCGTTGAAATATCCACGTGCAACTTCAATCCAGCCATTTTCACCTATAAACTTCACCCCTTTTGTGAGCTTTTCATCGAAAGGTTCTGAAGTCATGATAACACCATTCGCATATTTATAGCTGATAAATTCGCTGCCATCGCCAATTGGTGAAATTTCTACCGGCCCGTTCTTATCCATTCCAAGTCCCCATTGGGCAATATCAAACATGTGGGCGCCCCAGTCGGTGGTAAAACCACCTCCCATCTCCCTGTACCATCTCCAGCCACCCCAAATCTTCTCGTCCTGCACAGGATCAAGTGAAATCGGAGGATTCAACTCATTGTTAAAATGTATCGGTACATTAAGCGATCCGAGCCACATATCCCAGTTGAGACCTGCAGGTACAGGTTCCTCCGGAAGATTGTAAGGTATAGGAGGAGCTCCTACGTGAGCATTGACAAGGGTTATTTTCCCAAGAGCGCCATCCTGAACGAGTTTGACCGCATGCTGGAAGTTGGCATCAGAACGCTGCTGGCTCCCCACACCGAGGATCCTCTGATTCTCGCGAACAACTTTCCTGAGCTCCTGCCCTTCCCTGATAGTGAATGTCATAGGCTTTTCAAGATAAACATCCTTGCCTGCCTTGCATGCTGCAATAGCTATTCGTGCATGAGAATGATCAGGAACAGCAATCACAACTGCATCGATGTCTTTCCTGCTGAGAATTTCTTCATAATTCTCGTATGTCTTAACTTCAAATTTTCTTTCTTTTTTGGTATAGAAATCAGATACTCTCTTCTCAAAACGTTCCCGCTTGATGCCATAAACATCGCAACCGGCAACAACATTGGTACCTTCAATCTGCAGGAATCCGTTAAGGAGGAACATAGACTGACGGCCCAATCCTATGAATCCAAGTGTTACTGCACCATCATCTTTCCTTTTACATGATCCCATAATACCGGGAAGAACAACCATTCCGGCCATTCCAACAGCGGCGGTACCTAAAAACCGGCGCCTTGACATTTCTCTTTTCTGATCTTTCATTAGTTTACTGTTTAACGGGTTTGTTACATAAATTTTTTAACCATTGAATAAATATAATCTGCATCATCACATCTCCTGAATCCTTTTGAAAATTTAAACAATAAAATTAATCTTTTTCAAATTATTTTAATGAATTATTAAAGTCAAGTTTTACTACCATTACGGTACCAGACATTTCATTCGCTGGCAGACTCATCAGCCGCAGGTATTTCTTATGCTCAATATGGTCGCTCGGACTAAGATCAACAACACAATCGATCTTCTTACCATTATTCAGCAGCACAGCTTTTTCAGGAAGTATGTCAAGCGGTTTGAGCTTAAACCCATTACCCGGCAATCCCTTATTGAAATGAAGGAATATTGTTTTGTTATTTCCCGTGACCTGAACATCCCCGCCTGCTGTAAATGACGACTGTACCGGATACTTAAATGATTCTTCCACCAACTTATACCACAGCCCTAACCGTTTAAGTATTTCTTTCGATTCTCCCGGTATAAGACCCTCCGAAGTCGGGCCGACGTTAAGCAGATAATTGGCTCCTTTTGAAAGATACCTGTCGATGCTTCTTTCAAGATGGAGATCAGAATAGTATGTTTCGTCCTTTTTATAACCCCAGCTTTCCATCCCTACCGACTGGCATGCCTCAGTAGGCCTTGTTATTGTCCCTGCTTCCGCAGCTGCATCATAATCCCGCTCGGGTGTGCCGAAATCTCCGTCATCAAACCCTCGGTTGTTAATAACAGCAGCCGGTTGCATTTTTCTTATCATTTCATTTATCGAACGGTCCTTATGCAGGGGGACATTCATGTCCCACCAGAAACCATGGATCTTACCATAATTGGTGCAAAGCTCTTTAACCTGCGCCTTAAGAAATTCCATATACCTTTCCCAGTCAGGATGATCACCTTCTTCAGGTGCCGGCAGTTCATGATGCCTGCCCTGGTTGGGATAATCGGGATGATTCCAGTCGGCTATTGAATAATAAAGGCAAAGCGGAACATTTCTTTTATGGCAGGCATCTGACAACATTCCTATAATATCTTTCCTGTAAGGTGTATTTATGGTACTGAATTTTGTCTGATTTGTATCCCAGAGGCAAAAACCATCATGATGTTTAGTAGTAATGGTAATGTACTTCATGCCTGCCATTTCCATTATGTCGAGCCATTCTTCAGGATTGAATTTTTTGGGATTCCACTGGCCGGCCAGCTTTACATATTCTGAACGGGGTACCCTTGCCCTCCACTGGTGCTGCTCGTGCCAGGCCGGTATGGAATACAATCCCCAGTGAATGAACATACCATACCTTTTTTCAAAAAACCAGTCGCGTTCATCCCCGAATCGCTTTACCGATCCTTTCTGATCGCCGAATAATATATCTCGTGATGTCGTCCCTCTTAAATACAATGGAGCTGCAGCTAGGGCTGAAGCCGCTTTTATCATCTGGCGTCGTTTCATTGTTCCGGGTTTTTGTTTTGTTTTCAGAACCTTCCAAATATGGAATATTTCTCAGTATTGCAAAATATTGATGAATATACGAATAACCCGGAAATATTTGTCTCCATTTTCCTTTCAAGGTGAAGAACAGGCTGATCTTTTTTTATCCGGAGGAACCGGCTGATCTTTTTTGCTGCCGGGATTGCTTTGATCCTCTGCTCACCTCCCTTTATTTCAACCTGGTAATTTTCGCGGAGGATATGAAAAAGGGACCTGTTCTCAAACTGGCGTGATGTGATACGTGGGAGATTTATATTGCCAATATAACTTACGTCATAAAAGATCGGAACATCTTCAAGCAGTCTTATCCGTTCCATATAGATGCAACCTGATTCGATCTCAAGCTCTGAAAGAGGGAACATAAAATCATCGGGCCACCTTATCAGCACAGGTTTAACGATAATACGTGTCTTAAGATTCCGGTCGCCAACGGCGGAGGTTGTACCTGAAACCGAAAGAATTCCAATCTCCCGGGGAAGGCTGTGCACTATGCTGCCTTTTCCCTGGTGCTTCCTTATATATCCGTCATTGGCAAGGGATGCAAGCGATTGTCTTACAGTCGGCCGTGTCAATGAGTAGATCCGGCACAGCTCATTTTCAGAAGGAAGCAGATCTCCTTCCCTGTAAACCCCGTCGGTTATATGCTTACGGAGCATTTCGTACAATCTTCTGTACCGGGGAATATTTCCGGGTTGAGTCATTATTAATAAAATTATGTAAATATAAAATTGTTTACTTGTAAATACAAGTTAAATTAATATTTTTGTAACGCTTAATACAACAATGGTTAGCGTACATTCATAAAATTGTTCTTACTGCTTATTATAACAAGTTAAAATAAACCAATCAATTCATTCAAAAAATGGCAACCCCCGTTATAATGCCGAAACAGGGACAATCGGTAGAGACCTGCATCATTTCAAAATGGTTCAAAAAGGCCGGCGACAGCGTCTCAACAGGTGACATTCTTTTATCTTATGAAACTGATAAAGCATCCTTCGATCTTGAATCACCGGCAGGTGGCACCTTGCTCGATGTCTTTTTCGAGGATGGATCAGAAGTCCCGGTTCTGGAAAATGTGGCTGTGATAGGCAATCCCGGTGAAAAAACCGACATCTATCGTCCCGGAAGCTCATCAGCCTCAGCTGTAACCACTCCGGATGTTGCCAAAGATGAAAAAACAGCTGTAATAACAACTTCCGCAGAAAACATTACTTCTCAGCCTGGCAGCAGGATCAGGATCTCTCCCAGGGCTAAAACACTGGCCAGGGCCAAAGGGATCAGGTACTCCGGCATAACAGGTTCAGGTCCGTACGGCAGGATAATAATCAAAGACATCGAAAACTTTGCTTCAGGAACATCTGCTCCGGTAAACACTTCAGCTAGTGAAGGTGAATATTCTGAACATCCGCTGAGCAATGTAAGAAAGCTGATTGCCAAAGCGATGCACTCCTCATTACAGAATTCTGCCCAGCTGACACATCACATGAGCGCAGATGTAAGAAGGCTGCTGGAGGCCAGACGCAGGATAAAGGAAAGCATTAAGAACGGAACTCCGGCACAGGACATCACCCTGAACGATATGATATGCTGGTGTGTGATCAGGGCGCTCGAAAAACTTCCTGAGATCAACAGTCATTTTCTTGGCGACAAGATCAGGAATTTCAATACAGTACATCTCGGATTTGCAGTGGATACCCAGCGCGGGCTTTTGGTACCGGCATTGAGGAATGCCTCAGGAATGGACCTCGCAACCTTATCCAGGGAGCTTAAATCGATTGCCGATTCGTGCAGAAAGGGAAGCATCAGCCCCGAGCTTATTCAAAGCACCGCAGCTACATTTACCGTTTCCAATCTCGGCAATTACGGGGTTGAAATGTTTACACCTGTGATCAACCTGCCTCAATCAGGAATACTGGGGGTTTGCACCATAATTAACAGGCCGGCCGATCTTGGTAACAGCACATTCGGCTTCGTTCCCTACATAGGACTGTCACTGACCTACGATCATAGGGCCATAGATGGTGGTCCTGCAACACTGTTTCTGAAAGAAATTAAAGATCAGATTGAGAAATTTACTTTATGAATATGAGGGTTTCAGTGTTTCAGGGTTTCAGGGTTTGCCTTCGGCGAGCCCGGCTTCGCCCCGGTTCAGAGTATCAGGTAACCATTTAAATAAAGACAAGTAAAACAAAATATTATGCCCAGGAGTCAGAACATTTTTCCAGCGGATGTCCGCAAACCAAAATTCATTGAATTTGGCAAAATACCTGTTAATCAATACAATAAGACTATCGAGGAAGAGAAGAAAAATTTCTCCACCGCTGATTTTATAAGAATATTCCGCGATATGGTTGTAATAAGGGAGTTTGAAACAATGCTTAACCTTATTAAGACAACAAATGAGTACCAGGGTGTCAGTTACAATCATCCCGGTCCGGCTCATCTTTCAATAGGTCAGGAAGCCTCAGCAGTGGGAATGGCCTATAATCTGAATGAAGAGGATTTTATCTTCGGATCTCACCGCAGTCATGGCGAGATAATTGCAAAAGGTCTGTCGGCAATAGATAAGCTGAGCGATGATAATTTATATGAAATTATGCGGAACTATTTTAATGGTTCAGCCCTGAGAGTTGTCGAGAAGGATTTTCACGGCGACATTAAAGATCTTGCAATTCAATTCCTTCTCTACGGATCGCTTGCTGAAATCTTTGCACGCAGAAACGGATTCAATAAAGGGCTCGGAGGATCAATGCATGCCTTCTTCACCCCTTTCGGAATATATCCCAACAATGCTATTGTAGGCGGTTCGGGTGATATCTCAGTTGGCGCTGCCCTTTATAAGAAGATCAACAGGAAACCGGGGATCATCGTTTGTAATATAGGTGATGCCTCCATGGGCTGCGGACCTGTATGGGAAGGTATTACATTTGCCACCATGGACCAGTACAGGAGCCTGTGGGAAGGAGAATACAGGGGCGGGCTGCCTCTTATATTCAACTTCATGAATAATCAGTACGGCATGGGTGGACAGACCTGTGGAGAAACAATGGGCTATGATATCCTTGCAAGGGTTGGCGCCGGAGTAAATCCCGAGATGATGCATGCCGAGCGTATCGACGGCTACAATCCTCTTGCAGTCATCGATGCCTTCAGTCGTAAGATGAAAATCATTAAGGAGAAAAAAGGACCTGTTCTTCTTGATACGCTAACCTACAGGATAAGCGGACACTCGCCTTCAGATGCCTCATCTTACCGGTCAAAGGAGGAAATTGAGGCATGGCAGAAGGAAGACTCCATAATTTCATACGGTAAATCACTTATCGATGCGGGGATAGCGACCGTAGATCAGCTTGACGAGATCAAAAGCAATACCGTTGAAATGCTTGTTAATATCCTTAAGCTCAGCATTAACGATGATTTATCACCAAGACTTAATCCTGATATTGAAAATGAAGATATCGGTTCAATGATGTTTTCAAATGTATCAGCTGACAAGATGGAAGAGAGAACTCCTGAAGTACTGATACCGCTTGAAGAGAACCCAAGGGTAAAATCATTGAAGAATAAAGAAAGATATTTTAAAGGTAAGGATGGAAAGCCTGTCTCAAAAGCAAAGCTGTACCAGTTCAGGGATGGCCTTTTTGAAGCCATAATCGACAGGTTCTATAAAGATCCGACCCTTGCTGCCTGGGGTGAAGAGAACCGCGACTGGGGAGGAGCATTCGCCGTTTACCGCGGACTTACGGAAGCGTTGCCTTATAACAGGCTGTTCAACTCTCCCATCTCCGAAGGAGCTATTGTAGGAACCGCTGTTGGTTACGGAATGTGCGGCGGTCGTGTCATTGCCGAGATTATGTATTGCGATTTTATCGGAAGGTCGGGTGATGAGATCTTTAACCAGCTGCCCAAATGGCAGGCAATGAGCGGTAATATCATTAAAATGCCCGTTGTGATAAGGGTCTCTGTCGGATCAAAATACGGCGCCCAGCACTCACAGGACTGGTCATCACTTACTGCCCATATTCCTGGATTAAAAGTTGTTTTTCCCGCCACACCTTATGATGCTAAAGGATTAATGAACACAGCATTGCAGGGTACTGACCCTGTTATCTTCTTCGAAAGCCAGAGGGTCTACGACATAGGCGAGATGTTCCATACCGAAGGTGTACCTGAAGGATATTACGAAATTCCTTTCGGTGAGCCTGATATAAAAAGGGAAGGTAATGACATCACAATCATTACTATAGGAGCAACCCTCTATACCGCCCTGAAGGCAGCTGATATCCTTGAACAGAATTATGGATTAAAGGCTGAAGTAATTGATGCACGGTCGCTTGTACCATTCAATTATGAACCGGTAATTGAATCTGTTAAAAAAACCGGCAAGGTAGTCCTTGCCAGTGACGCGACTACCAGAGGTTCTTTCCTGAAAGAAATGGCTCAGACAATAACCGAACTGGCATTCGATTATCTAGATGCTCCTCCGGTCACTATCGGATCACGCAACTGGATCACTCCCGCCTACGAGATGGAGGAATATTTCTTCCCGCAGCCCGACTGGATAATAGATGCAATTAATGAAAAAATCGTTCCGCTCAAAGGACACAGAAACCGGCAGGATTTCTCGGCTCAGAAAACGATTCAGCTGAACAAAGACGGCATTTAGAGATCTGAACGATAACATTACCCTGAACGTGAATCACATATATGCCTTTTTAATACCTTTGCTCTACAAATCCGAAAAGAATGAACGATACAGTACAAAGGATCAGGGAAAAAACAGGTTTCATTATTGACATGGATGGTGTGATATACCATGGTAACAAGCTGTTACCAGGCGTTCCTGAATTCATCGGCTGGCTTGAAAAGTCAGGAAAAAAGTATCTGTTCCTTACAAATTCAAGTGAGAGAACGCCGCGCGAGCTCCATGAGAAAATGCTGAGGCTGGGCATAGATATCGGAGAAGATCATTTCTATACAAGTGCTCTCGCAACAGCAAGTTTCCTTGCAAGCCAGAAAACAAACGGAAGCGCTTATATAATAGGTGATGCAGGTCTTATACATGCACTTTACAGCGTGGGATACTCAAGCAATAACGTTAATCCCGATTATGTAGTGGTTGGGGAAACACATGGTTATAACTTTGAAAAAATAGAGTTAGCAATAAATCTTGTTCTGAAGGGAGCCAAGCTCATAGGAACAAATCCTGATATAACAGGTCCGGTTGAAAATGGAATAACACCTTCAACAAGAGCTCTTATTGCTCCTATTGAGATAGCAACCAACAGGAAGGCGTACTTTGTAGGCAAACCAAATCCACTGATGATGCGCATCGCACTGAAGAAACTCGGGGTTCAACGGGAAGAAGCTATAGTTATAGGCGACAGGATGGATACCGATATCAGGTGCGGGCTCGAATCGGAGATAGACACACTTCTTGTTCTCAGCGGAATTACTGTGGCCAACGAGATAGATAATTTCCCCTACAAGCCCAGGTATATTCTAAATGGCGTTATTGATCTTGTGAGCAAAGCATGACCGACCCTGAATATAAAACAGAACGAAAAAATGTCGCATATTTCATGAGGCGGCTCTACTCGCGCAATCTGACTACAACATCAGGCGGAAACATTAGCGTAAGGATAGACAGCACTATCATTGCCATAACCCCCTCGGCCACCGATAAAGGAAGGATGAGATGGAAAGAGGTTGGTTTGCTCACAATGGAAGGAGAAAATCTTACCCCTGAATTGAAACCGTCAATGGAATCATTTATGCACCTTGCAGTTTACAGGAAGGATGCTGAAATAAAAGCCATTGTTCATGCTCATCCGGTCTATGCAACTTCTTTCACTGCAATGAGATCGACTGTTAATACCAGTCTTACTGCAGAAGCAAGGGCTGTTTGCGGTGAGCCGGTATTTGTCCCATACGCACTTATGGGTACCATTGAACTTGCAGAACTTGCTGCCGGTAATATTGGAAAAGGAAACATCCTGCTCCTCGAAAATCATGGTATCTTGGCTGCAGGGAAGAATCTTACAGAGGCATTCGACAGGATTGAAGTTCTTGAGAATGCTGCCAAAATGACCCTGATTGTTGAATTTGCGGGAAAAAAGAGTGAGCTTGACAGTTCAAAAATAAGCCAGATAGATAAATTATTCAGATGATAAAGGGAGTTCTCTTCGATATGGATGGCGTTCTGGTCGATTCGGAAGAATATATACGGAACGCTGCAATTATGATGTTCGCTGAGTATGGTATTAAGGCAGAACCTGAAGATTTTCTGCCATTTGTAGGCATGGGCGAGAACAGGTACCTTGGCGGCGTTGCGGCCAAATACGGGCTCGCAGCAGATATAGATATAATTAAGGCAAGAACATATTATTTGTACGGAGTCATTACCCATGGCAAGCTTAAGCCCCTCCCCGGCGCCAGGCAGTTTGTTGATAAATGTATTCAAAAAGGTCTCAGGATAGCACTGGCTTCGAGCGCCGACAGGATCAAGATTGAAATAAGCCTCAGGGAAACGGAAATTCCCCAGGAACTCTTTCATGCGATAGTAAACGGCCTTGATGTTGAAAATAAAAAACCATTCCCTGATATTTACCTGAAAGCCTGTGAACTGCTGGGACTCATACCGGAAGAATGTCTTGTAGCCGAAGATGCTGTAAGCGGGGTGGAAGCTGCAAAAAGAGCCGGCTGCAAATGTCTGGCCCTTACAACATCATTTGACAGGACCCAACTAAGCAAGGCTGACTGGTTCTGCCACTTTCTCTCTGACGCACCCGCAGAAGCGCTGAACTGGTAAATCATTTAAAATGAATAATATGGAAACAAGAAAACTCGGAAATACAGATCTCGAAATAACTGTTCTCGCATTCGGAGCATGGGCCATCGGAGGCTGGCTCTGGGGCGGAGCCGATTCTAATGATGCAATAAAAGCCATCGAAACGGCCGTCGATAACGGAATGACGACAATTGATACTGCTCCGGTATATGGATTTGGCCTGAGTGAAGAGCTTGTTGCAAAAGCTATTAAAGGTAAAAGAAGCAAGGTTCAGATCCTTACCAAGTTCGGACTGATATGGGACAGTAAGAGCGGTGTCTTTCATTTTTCATCAAAAGACAATTCAGGCAATGATATAGACCTTTATAAGTATTCTTCAAAGGCAAGGGTTATCAGCGATTGTGAAGAGAGCCTGCGGCGCCTAAACACCGATTACATAGACCTTTTCCAGATCCACTGGCCCGATACGTCAACACCGGTTTCCGAAACAATGGAAGCGCTTCAGGAGCTTGTTGACAAGGGGAAGATCAGGGCTGGTGGAGTGTGTAACTACTCATCCGACCTTATGACAGAAGCTGCGAAATATTTCAATCTTGCTTCAAACCAGGTGCCATACAGCATGGTTAACCGTGATATTGAAAAGAATGTTGTACCTGCATGCCTGTCAGGTAATATTGGCATACTGGCTTACAGCCCTCTCCAGAGAGGGTTGCTTACGGGCAAGATCAAACCAGGACATAATTTTAACGAAGGAGATAACCGGCCGGCAACCATCTTTTACAGGGAGCCTAACCTTTCTAATATCCTTGGTTTGCTCGAAAAGTTGAAGCCTGTTGCACACTCTCACAATGCAACGCTTGCCCAGATAGTCCTCAGCTGGACAGTCAGGCAGCCGGGTATTACATGTGCCCTGGCAGGGGCACGTAACACAACACAGGTTATGGACAATCTTGGCGCAATGAAATTCACCCTTAGCGATGACGAGATCAGTTATATTAACAAGCTGCTTGATGAATTTAAAATAATAAAATCATAATGCATTGAATAGTAAATATTTATCAGGCATGCCTGCTCCCGGCGAACTAAGCAAATATATGCCGGGCAAAAACTTACCCGCTTACCGTGAAGTTAACTCTCACATCCATACACCTTATTCATTCAGTGCATTCGGTGATATGGGGACTGCCTTCAGAATGGCAAAGGATGAATCTGTTGATGTTCTGGGCATAAATGATTTTTTTGTTACTGACGGTTATGATGCATTTCTGAGTGAATCGCTCAGGTACAATATCTTTCCTCTTTTCAATATTGAGTTTATAGGATTGCTTAAGGAAGAACAAAAAAAAGGTATCAGGATCAATGATCCCAATAATCCGGGCAGGATCTACTTTTGCGGTAAGGGTCTCGACTATCCGTTTAAAACTTCCCCTGCAGGAAAAAAACAGCTTGACGATGTTATAAATGAAAGCCAGGATCAGATTAAACAGATGATAGAAAAGCTCAACCTGCTATTGGTTTCTGCCAATACCAGGCATAATCTTACATATCATGATATTAAGAAAAGATTTGCCCGGGAGCTTGTCCGCGAACGTCACCTGGCCAAAGCATTAAGAACACTTGCAGAAGAAAACTACGGGACAGATGATGCCAGAATAAAATTTATTGAAATCCTCTATGGCGGAAAAAAATCAAAGGCAGGCTTCACAGACACTTCAGCTCTTGAAAATGAGATCAGGTCCAATCTTCTGAAATCGGGTGGCGCTGCTTTTATAGAAGAGAATGAAAATGCATTTCTTGATCTTTCAGCAATTAAAAATATAATTACCCGGTCAGGAGGAATACCATGCTACCCTGTGCTTCTTGATGATCCCAAAGGAAATTTCACTGAATATGAATCAGATCCTGAAAAGCTTTACAGTTCACTTGTAAAGATGGACATAGGATGCATAGAACTTATCCCCGGAAGGAATGACCATACCATTTTGAAAAAATTTGTTGAATATTTTGATAATAAAGGGTTTATCATCCTCTTTGGAACTGAGCACAATACCCCTGAAATGATACCATTGAAAGTTTCTGCAAGGGGATCACAGCCTCTTGATCCGTCACTGAAAAAAACAGGATGGGAAGGTGCATGTGTTATTGCCGCCCATCAGTATCTGAGATCAAAGGGAACGGAAGGATACCTTTATAAAGATCATAAATCACGGAGAGATAAAAAAAGTGATTTTGTCACTCTTGGACAGAAGGTGATTGAATATTTTATTAATGAAAGAATCAAATGAAACCTGAAATTAAAGACCTCATTGACATATCACGTTTTTACGGGGTTAACAAAGACTTTGTAATTGCGGGAGGGGGAAATACCTCCTTTAAGGATGAGCATACTATCTGGGTCAAAGCCAGCGGGCAGTCTCTGGCCGAAATGACTGAAGAGGGATTCGTAGCTCTTGACAGGGAAAAGCTGAGGGGGATGTCAGAGAAAAGATATCCTGTTGACCCCGTTGTAAGGGAAGAGCAGGTAAAGGCCGACATGGAAGCCTGCATTACCGATGGAAAGGGCAAAAGGCCTTCTGTAGAGACCTCCCTTCATGAACTCATCAGCTATAAATTCGTTGTACATCTCCATCCTGCCCTGGTAAACGGGATACTCTGCAGCAGGAGTGCCAAAAATATTACCCTTCAGCTTTTTGGCGACACGATACTTTTCATACCATATACCGATCCCGGATTTACTTTATTCAAGAAGCTTGAAGAGGAGATGAAAATCTACAGGCAGAAATTTGAATCAGAACCGAAGATTATATTTCTCGAAAATCATGGCGTTTTCGTCGGAGCTGATACAACTGAGGAAATAAGGCAGATCTACTCGGGAATTATAGGTAAAATTTCTGAAAAGGTAACCCCGCTAAACAATATTGAGAATCTGCCTTATGATCCAGCCCTTCACACCGTTTTACCTGTTTTAAGGATGCTGCTTTCGGGAGAGAGGCCGGGAGTAATAAGGTGTCGACATAATACATTGATCTCTAAGTTCTACCAGAGCCAGCAGGAGTTCAATAAAATCTCTCTTCCGCTTATTCCCGATAATATTGTCTACTGCAAGCCGCATGTAATGTACATTGAACAATCCGCAACTGCCGCAAGAATACTTGATTCTTTCCGTCATCAGTTACCCAGGTTCATCAGCGAATATGGATATTCACCAAAAGTTGTGGTTATCAAAAATATGGGAGTCATCGCCTTTGATGAAAGCTATCTGAAAGCGGAGACAGTTCTTAATGTTTACGAAGATCTGATTCTTACAAGCTATTATGCTTCACTTTTTGGCGGAATAAAGTTCATGACGCCACAGGAAGCAGCATTTATAGATAAATGGGAAGTTGAGAGCTACAGGAGAAAAGTATCGGGGTCAGCAGCCAAAGATAATATCCTCAGCAACAAAATTGCTGTTGTAACGGGTGGCGCAAGGGGGTTTGGAGCAGGTATTGCCGGTGATCTTTTCAAACTGAACATGAATGTGGTCATTGCCGATATGGACGAAGATACAGGCGCTGCCTTCACCAGGTCACTGATCGCTGAAAAATCGGTAAACAAAGCTTTGTTTGTAAAAACCGATGTCTCTGATCCCAAAGCAGTGAAGGCTTTGATCATAAGATGCGTAAGCGAGTTCGGAGGATTGGATCTGATGGTGAGTAACGCGGGTGTTCTGAAGGCAGGAGGGCTCGATGAAATGGAGCCGGAAGGATTCGGTCAATTGACACAGGTCAATTATAACGGATATTTTCATTGTGTAAAATACTCATCAGAAGTGATGAGGATCCAGAACCAGGAAAAACCTGATTATACAGCAGACATAATACAGATAAACTCAAAATCAGGACTAAGGGGCAGCAACCGTAATTTTGCCTATTCCGGATCCAAATTCGGGGGCATAGGTCTTACCCAGTCTTTTGCCCTTGAGCTGGCTCCATTCAGGATAAAGGTAAATTCGATCTGCCCCGGGAATTTTTATGAGGGCCCGTTATGGTCCGATCCGCATAACGGTCTTTTCATCCAGTATCTTAAAGCCGGCAAAGTGCCGGGCGCAAAAACTATTGAAGATGTAAGAAAATTCTATGAAGACCAGGTACCATTGAAACGCGGCTGTAAACTTGAAGATGTTATGAAAGCATTATTATACATCATAGACCAGGAGTACGAAACAGGGCAGGCCGTACCGGTTACCGGAGGTCAGATCATGTTGGGTTAATAAACTGTAAGGAAGACGGGGATGCGGATCATTAAAATGATAAAGTAAACTATGAAAACCAAGGCGGTAAGAATATACGGAAAGAAAGACCTCAGACTTGAGGAATTTGAACTTCCGGCCATAAAAGATGATGAGATCCTTGCTCAGGTTATCTCTGACAGCATCTGCATGTCGTCGTATAAAGCCGCCATGCAGGGAGCTGATCATAAGAGGGTGCCAGACGACATTCACGTAAATCCGACAATGATCGGTCATGAATTTGCGGGTGTGATACTTGAGGTGGGAAAGAAATGGCAGCATAAATTCAAAAGAGGACAGAAATATTCCATACAGCCAGCAATGAGCCACATGGGAACCCTGAATGCCCCGGGTTACTCTTACAGGTATATTGGTGGCGATGCCACACATATCGTTATTCCAAATATTGTTATGGAGGCAGATTGCCTTCTAACCTACAACGGAGAAGCATTTTTCCCGGCATCGCTTTCCGAACCAATGTCATGCATTGTGGGAGCTTTCCATGCAAGCTATCATGTTCCACCCGGTACATATAATCATGAGATGGGTATCCGTGAGGGCGGGAAGATGGCTATTCTTGCCGGTGTCGGACCCATGGGTCTCGGAGCTATCGATTATGCACTTCATAACGACCGTAAACCGGGAACCATTGTAGTAACTGACATTGACGACAACCGCCTTTCAAGAGCAGCATGTTTGTTTACTCCCGAGCATGCGCAGCAGCAGGGAGTCAGATTGATGTATGTGAATACCGGAAATATGAATGACCCGGTGAAGCATCTCAGGGAGCTCTCGGGAGGAACCGGTTTTGATGATGTTTTTGTTTTTGCACCGGTTAAACAGGTTGTGGAACAGGGCGATGCAATACTGGGTTTTGATGGCTGCCTCAATTTTTTTGCAGGTCCGACAAATCCTGAATTCAAGGCAGAATTCAACTTTTATAATGTCCATTATGCTTTTACCCATATTGTCGGCACATCGGGAGGGAACACCGATGATATGATTGAATCATTGAAGATGATGAGCGAAGGAAGGATCAATCCGGCTGTAATGGTTACACATGTGGGAGGGCTCGATGCAGTAGTGGACACAACCCTTAACCTGCCTCAGATCCCGGGCGGCAAGAAGCTTATTTATACAAATATCTCAATGCCTCTTGTCTCACTCTATAAACTTAAGGAACTTGGGGCCCATAATAGATTATACGCAGGTTTGCACGAAATTGTTTCAAAAAACAACTTCATCTGGAGCCTCGAAGCCGAGAAGTACCTGCTTGAGAATGCAAACCCGATCTGAATCATTTACTGGCCTCTCCCCCTCTTTCCCCCTCTCCCGATTGTGAGAGGGGGAAGATCTGGGAGAGGGTTCAGATAGTTATCGGGATGGTAGATGATGGTTTGTTCTTCTGTATTTCTCAGCAAACGGCATCGAGATATAATTATCATAGCTCAGGCATACATCTGTTGCAAATCCAACAGCGGTCGAGATGATTTTCTCCCATTCCTCTTTATTCAGCTTTGCCAGCTCATTGGTTTTGATGCCGCTTTTATAGATGGAAGTGATCATTCCGGCATTGAAATTATCGCCTGCTCCTATTGTGCTTACCGGCTCTATCTTTTGAACGGGGAACCTTCCGGAAAATGATGGTGTGTGCACAAAAACACCATTTGTATTGGCAGTGTAAACCATAAGCGGACAATAGTCTTTTATCTCCTTAAATGCATCATCGGGTGTTGATGCATGAAATATATTTTTGAAATCCTCATCTGATCCCCTTACCAGATTCGCCATTTTCATATTCTCGATGATCATAGGTTTAAGATCGGGCAATTCAGAAAGATGCGACCTTCTGAAATTGGGATCGTAGATTACCAGCGCTCCATTTTCCTTCGCGCTGTGGATGAAATTTCTGAAGCCCTCCCTGATTTCGGCCCAGATTGAATAATATGATCCGAAAAGCAGAATATCATCTTTCCCTATGACCGGGTAATTCATTGTTTTTTTCCCGGTGTTACGGTTCTTGTAAAATGTATAATTAGCATCATTTCTTTCATTCAGAAATGCAAGAGCCAGCGATGTATTTCCATCATCATACCTGTTTACGGATTTTGTATTTACTCCATTTTCCATAAGGAACCTGTCAACAAGGGTTCCTGTATCATCCTTACCATATTCACTTATAAAATATACAGGAAGGCCAATCCTGCCCATTGATACCACACTATTCAGCATTGCGCCACCGGGTTTTGCAGTCTGAGGCTGATCATTCTTAAAAATAATATCAAGAAGGGTCTCCCCTATTGCATAGATCTTTCTCATTGAGTACTTGTTAAGGATCGTGAATTTACAAAAAATTTGTTTATGACATAACCTATTAAAATGACTTTTGGAGAACAGTAATTGGAGTTTTAGGCAGTTAAAGATTATCTTTACCGTTAATAAAATTTTCAGGTTATGAAATCAATGATGCTTACAGGCATAAGGAAGATGGAAATGAAGGATATTCCGGAACCCGCTATTATAAATCACGACGATGTTAAAATAAGAATGGTTGTTGCAGGCATCTGCGGTTCCGATGTTCATTACTATACTGAGGGCAAAATAGGTTCCCAGGTAGTTGAATATCCGTTTGCAGTAGGACATGAATGTGCAGGCGTTGTTGTAGCGACCGGGAAAAAGGTAAAAAGGGTAAGACAAGGCGATGTAATAGCCATTGAACCTGCAATGCCATGCTTGGAATGCGATCAGTGCAAAGCCGGCAGGCATCACACATGCAGAAAGTTAAAGTTTCTGGGTTGTCCCGGGCAGGCCGAAGGGTGTTTGTCTGAATATATTGTAATGCCTGAAGCAAGCTGCTTTCCACTGACGGGTAAATTGACTCCTGATCACGGAGCTATTTCCGAACCGCTTGCAATCGGCATCTATGCTGTTAAAAAGAGTGGTTCAATCAATGGTTTAAATATCGGCATCTTTGGTTTTGGCCCGATAGGCATGAGCGTATTACTTGCAGCAAAAGCAGTGAATGCCGGAAAGATATTTGTCACAGACAAGATCGGCGAACGTCTTGAAATAGCAAACCGGGAAGGTGTTCTTTCGACTGGTAATCCGTTAAAGGAAAATGTGGTTAAAAAGATCGGTGAAATACTTCCGATGGGATTGGACATCGTTTATGAATGCTGCGGTCAGCAGGAAGCGTTTGATCAGGCTGTAGATGCCTTAAAACCAGGAGGTAAGCTGATTGTTGTCGGCATACCGGAATTCGATAACTGGTCAATGAATGTTGAGAATACCCGAAGAAAAGAGATCACAATTCAGTTCATCCGCCGGCAGGTTGATTGCGTGGAGCCTGCTCTTGAAATGATGAAGAGCGGTAAAATAGAGGTAGGGAACATGGTGACGCACCGGTTCCCGTTTGACAAAACAAAAGAGGCTTTTGATCTGGTATCGGGATACCGCGATGGGGTAATGAAGGCAATGATCGATTTTTAATCCTATTTACCTCTGAGTAGCCTTCAACTTGCGCCAGCGCACTGCCGTAATGGAACGCTGCTAACTATCAAAGGATCTTCTGCAAACAATTTTGTTTTAAAAGATTAATTAATTCTACCATAAAATACTTAGTTTTGATTTTATGTTGAATTTTAATTGAATAGAATTTCATGGGAAAGATACTTGTTATTGGCAGCTCGAACACTGATATGGTAATTAAGACAAGTAAACTGCCTGCGCCTGGTGAAACGATAATGGGTGGTACTTTCCTGATGAATCCGGGTGGAAAAGGCGCAAACCAGGCAGTTGCCGCTTCAAGATTAGGTGGAAAAGTAACATTCATTACCAAAAGGGGAAACGATCTGTTCGGAAATCAAACTATCGGCTTACTGATGCGGGAAGGCGTTGACACTGGTCATGTTGTAAAAGATCCTGAGCTGCCTTCAGGTGTTGCGCTTATCACAGTCGATGAATCGGGGGAAAACAGTATAGTGGTTGCACCTGGCTCTAACGGTAATCTAAATGTTGAAGATCTTCCGGCCGACATCTTTGACAATGGTAAATTTGAAATTCTTGTGCTTCAGCTTGAAATACCAATAGAAACTGTTGAATTCGCTGCTATTTCTGCACATCAGCAAGGCATGAAGGTGATCCTTAACCCTGCTCCTGCTCAGAAACTTTCTGAAAACCTGTTAAAACATACCTGGCTCATAACTCCTAATGAAACTGAAGCCGAGATTCTTACAGGGATAAATATTACTGACATTTATTCAGCCGGCGAATCTGCATCTGTTCTGCAGAAAAAAGGTGTTAAAAACGTGATAATTACTCTTGGCGCCGATGGAGCTTATGTAAAATCGGAAAGTTATACGGGCATGATACCCGGTATTGTAGTCAATGCCGTCGATACAACCGCCGCAGGAGATGTTTTCAATGGCGCACTTGCTGTTGCAATTGCAGAAGGAAAAGATATGAGGGATGCTGTAATTTACGCAAATAAAGCAGCATCAATCTCTGTTACACGTCTTGGGGCACAGGCATCAGCGCCTTACAGGCACGAGGTAAGTAGTGATCTTCCTTTAACACTAACATAAATTACTTAACATGTTCATCCCACAAAGTTATCCGCTTGCTGTACTACTATGTATAGTTACTATGCTATGCTGGGGTTCCTGGGGGAACACACAAAAACTGTCAGGCAAATCGTGGCGGTTCGAGCTATACTATTGGGACTATGTGATAGGAATAGTTTTTTTCTCCCTGCTTCTTGGATTCACCCTGGGGAGTACTGGTGAAGAGGGACGGAGCTTTGTGGCCGACATTGCACAGGCCGACGGAAAGAATATTTTTAATTCATTTCTTGGCGGAGTGATCTTCAATGGATCAAATATACTTCTGGTGGCAGCAATGGCAATTGCCGGCATGTCGGTTGCCTTTCCGGTTGGCGTGGGAATTGCTCTTGTACTGGGAGTTATAATAAATTATATTTTTGAACCCCAGGGTAATCCTGTAGTTCTTTTCAGTGGTGTTACCATGATAACCCTTGCTATTCTTCTTGACGCTTTCGCATACAAGAAGCATAATGCATCAATTCAGAAAGTTACGACAAGAGGAATATTGCTTTCCGTAATTGCAGGGGTGCTGATGGCTTTATTCTACCGCTTTGTGGCAAGCTCCATTGCATCTGATTTTGAGTCGCCCGAAGCAGGAAAACTGACACCCTATTCAGCAATCTTTTTCTTCTCAATGGGAGTGCTGGTCAGTAATTTTCTCTTCAATTATCTTATTATGAAGAAGCCGTTTGAAGGAGTCCCATTATCATTCAAAGACTATGCAAAGGGCAGTACCGGAGTGCATCTGACAGGAGTCCTTGGAGGTGTGATCTGGAACCTGGGTATGTCGATGAGCATACTTGCAGCAGGTAAAGCCGGTTTTGCAATATCTTACGGTTTAGGGCAGGGAGCAACACTGATAGCTGCTTTATGGGGAGTCTTTATCTGGAAAGAATTTAAAGGCGCCCCACTGGCCGTTAACACACTTATCCTGATGATGTTCCTTGCCTACCTCACAGGATTGGGATTGCTGGTATATGCCGGGATATGACGAGATCCTTGCTGCTATTAATAATTACAGCTTTTTAAAAATTCATGGTGAAAACGACAGTGAGATCCCTTGCTGCGATTACAAATTTCAACCTTTTTAATATTCTATTGCGAAGGCGACAGTGAGATCCCTTGCTGCGCTGCGGGATGACAGCAGCTTTTGTGGATAATGGGGAATGAAGCTGCGCGTTTACAGAGTTTTCTTCAGATAGAAATATATGTTTTAACGCGCAGCTTCATTCCCCTCCTGTTCCAAATAAGCCAATGTCATTTCGAATCCTGCTTTAGCAGGACGAGAAATCTCATCGACCTTTGAATTTCTTACTTACCCACAATAGGGGTAAGTACCATATTCCTGTACGAAACTTTTCCGTGATCACCCTGCAGGTAGATAGGACCGGCTGCAAATACATCCGATTTCATAGCGCCGCCGGTTGGTCCGTAAACAGGTTTATTATCAATGATCTTAGTGCCATTAAGAATAACGGTCAGATATCTTTTATAAAGGGTTATATCCATTGTCTGCCAGGTTCCTGCAGGCTTTTCTGCACCCTCAGATGGCGTTATCCGGCTGTATAATGCTCCCATATTATGCGAATCAAGCGGTTTTTTATATGAATCCATCACCTGTATCTCGTACATTCCGCGAAGATAAACACCACTATTGCTTCCTTCAGGGACATTGACCTCAAGCTTCAGGTTGAAATCCTCAAATTCCTGTTCCGTCCTCAGATTACCATAGCGTACCCTTGCGGAACCCTCCACCTGAACAGGATCATTTACCATAATTCCATCAACTACTTTAAAACCGTTAGTAAGCTTTTCATTTATAAGCTTCCAGCCACTCATGTCTTTACCATTAAAGAGCTCAACCGGCTTACCATATTCTATGGCGCTCAGATCAGGTGCAGAACCGACGTCGGGAAGCTTTTTACCGAAGAATGATGTCGTATCTACTCCGATGCTGTTACGACGCGGAGTTAACAGCACTCCTTCAATAGCATCTCCCTTTTTCTTTATCTCGAGCCAGTTTGTAATAACATGTGTAACAAGTGGATTATTTTTTTCATCACGTTTCCGGACAACTTCGTTAGATCTCTGGACCACCAGGTAACTATCGGCAGCGAGAAAAACGTTTGAAACAGGTAAAACACTTCCGGAAGCCCATAGTAATGAAGCATCAAAATAATTATCCTCCTTGAGTACTTCCAGCCATCCTACTGAACCGTTCTCAATGTCGATGGTCCATTGTCCGGTAAATTCTGAAATATCTGTTTTCGGAAGAGGCTCTTCAACGGGAGCATTCTGGCATGAGATAACAACAGCGGAAAAAATCAAAAACGAGAATAAAATTGAAGAGGTTTTCATAGCTTGTTCAGTTTAGATTATGGAGATGCAAATTAAATATTCTTTATGACTTAGCGAAATACGACCGCAGGTCTGAACTTATTCCTGCGGGGTTTCGTCTATATTCTTCTTAAGGCTTTCCGACATCCAGGTTTTGAAGCTTCCTGTTTCATCAGAAAATATCAGGTAGCCCTCAAGCTTCTGTTCTCTTATAAAACTGATGGCGCTGTCTTTTCCCATTACCATGCAGGCGGTGGCAACGCCATCGGCAAGGGCGCAGTTACCAGCAATAATTGTCGCGCTAAGCAAAGTATTCTTTGCAGGGTAACCGGTTCTCGGATCAATAGTGTGGGAATATTTAATTCCATTCTCAAGGTAGAAGGTCCTGTAATTTCCTGATGTAGCCACCGCATTATCCTCTATGCTGATGATAGCCTGCAGGTTATTACCTGGGATCATGTTATAATCCTCCGGCTTATCAATGCCGATCCTCCATGGGTTTCCCGCTTTGTTCCCCTTTACCCTTACTTCACCTCCGATCTCAACAAGGTAGTTCCTGATATCCAGACCATCGAAAAATTCGCAGATCACATCCACTGAATAGCCCTGTGCAATAGCATTGAAATCAAGCGTTACACGCGGGTCGGTCTTTATAATTTTCCCTCCCGAGAGTGACACCTTTTCCATGCCAACCACTGACAGGAGGCTGTCAAGCCTGGATTCCGAAAAATTTCTTCTTTCATCGGGCCCGAAACCCCATGCTTTCACAAGCGGACCGACAGTTACATCGAATGCACCGTGGGTCAGTTCAGACAGTTCGGCCGACATATTAAACACCTTTATAAAGTATGGATCAGGTGTCATATCTTCATTGCGGTTTATCTTCGAAAGAACAGATGAATCCTTATAAAGGGATAACGACATATCAAAATCTCGCAGGATCTTTACTGTATTTTTCTGAACTGAATCGGGATGGAGTTCACCCCTGTTCTCATAAACAATGCTGAAGGTTGTTCCCTGGATAAAGCCGGTAAAACTTTCATAAACAGGTTTGGTTTCTTTACAGGAAAAAAGAATCACTATCGCAGTCAGAATGACCGGCAACACTTTATTTTTCATCGGGCCACTTTTAAATTCAAGTATTTATTTTCTCCGTTCTCTCCGAAGATCTATTATCCTCCGAAATCATCAAAAGCAATATTCTCAGGAGGAACACCAAGGGAATCAAGCATCTTAATCACAGAGGCATTCATAACCGGTGGTCCGCAAAAATAGTATTCAACATCTTCAGGCTCCTCAATTTTGCTGAGATAGTTATCGTAAAGAACCTGGTGTATGAAACCGGTATATCCTGTCCAGTTGTCTTCAGGAAGAGCTTCGGATAATGCAAGGTTGAATTTGAAATTGGGAAAGTTTCTTTCAATTTCCCTGAATTCATCCTCATAGAATACTTCCCTTAACGACCTTGCCCCATACCAGTAAGATACCTTTCTGGAGGTTTTTAAAGTATGGAACAGGTGGAAGATATGGGATCTCAGAGGCGCCATACCGGCTCCGCCACCTATGTAGATCATTTCATTATTGGTATCCTTAATGTGAAATTCCCCGTAAGGACCTGAAACGGAAACTTTATCGCCGGCCTTCCTTGAAAAGATGTAAGAAGAACAAATACCAGGCGGTACATCTTTAAATTCCTTTTTTTCCTGATCCCATGGTGGTGTTGCAATTCTGATATTTAGCTTAATCAGGGCTTTCTCAGCAGGATAGTTGGCCATGGAATATGCACGGTAAGTCACCTCAGTGTTATGAATATTCAGTTCCCACATTTTAAAGTTATCCCAATCCTTTTTGTATTCTTCCTCAATAATAAAATCAGTATAGCTTATACTGTATTTTGGCACATCTATCTGAATATAGCCTCCCGGCAAGAAATCCATCGATTCTCCCTCGGGTAATCTTACGACAAATTCTTTTATAAAGGTTGCAACGTTCTTGTTTGACACAACTTCGCATTCCCATTTCTTTATCCCAAGTACAGCTTCGGGAACCCTGATCGTCATGTCTTCCCTTATTTTGACCTGACAGCCGAGTCTCCAATCACTGTGTTGTTCTTTTCTCGTAAAAAACCCCTTTTCAGTAGGCAGTATTGAACCTCCGCCTTCAAGCACCTGGCATCTGCATAATCCGCATGTGCCCCCTCCACCGCATGCAGATGGAAGAAAGATGCCATTATTGGAGAGCGTGGATAGAAGATTTGAACCGGGATTTACAGTAACCTCACGGTCATTTATTTTCAGGTTGACATTTCCCTGGGGAGCAAGTTTGTTTCTTGCATAGAGAAGTATGCTCACTAGGATCAGGATGATCCCGAGAAAGACGATTGTGCTGTATAAAATTGTTGATATTGTGGAAATAGCTAATACCATGATTGTATATTTCTTTTAAATATTGAACCCCATTAATCCCATGAAAGCTATAGCCATCAATCCTGTAAGAATGAATGTAATGCCTAATCCCCTCAGAGGAGCCGGCACATTGCTATATCTCAGCTTTTCACGTATGGCTGCGATGCCGGCAATTGCAAGAAACCAGCCCACACCCGATCCGAGTCCGAATACGGTCGCCTCAGCCAGATTCTGGTATTCGCGTTCCTGCATAAACAGGGAACCTCCAAGAATGGCACAGTTTACAGCAATCAGCGGAAGAAAAATACCAAGTGAGTTATAAAGCGGCGGACTGAATTTTTCGACGACCATTTCAACTATCTGAACCATTGCGGCTATGATAGCGATAAAAACCATAAATGAGAGAAAGCTGAGGTCCACATCAAGAAAGTCATCGCCGAGCCAGCTCAGGGCGCCTTTTTTAAGGAGGTAGTTCTCAAGCAGATAATTCACTGGAACGGTAATGAACAAAACAAAAATAACAGCTATTCCCAGGCCAAGAGATGTTTTAACCGTTTTTGAAACAGCAAGATAAGAACACATGCCCAGAAAAAAGGCAAAGATCATATTGTCAACAAAAACGGACTTTACAAATATGTTAATGAGATTTTCCATAGTTTTTCAGTTAAGACTTATCAATCAGGGTCCTGTTCAATCCTCTGTGCAGCCATATTATCAGTCCTACAAGGATGAGAGCCATGGGAGGAAGGATCATAAGGCCGTTATTTTCATAGCCTGCAGAATATATGCTCTCAGGAATTATGCGATAACCCATCACAGTTCCAGATCCGAATAGCTCTCTGAAAATGCCCACAACAATAAGAATAACACCATATCCTGCCCCGTTCCCTAATCCGTCGATAAATGATGGCCATGGTTTGTTTGCCATTGCAAAAGCTTCAAGACGGCCCATCAGGATACAGTTGGTAATGATTAGTCCGACAAATACCGAAAGCTGCCGGCTCACATCGAAAGCATAAGCTTTAAGCAGTTGATCAACCAGTATCACCATTGTAGCAGCAACCACAAGTTGTACAATTATCCTTATCCTGTCGGGAATATGTTTTCTGATTGCTGCCACAACGACATTCGATACTGCAACCACTATTGTTACTGCAATAGCCATAACCAACGCAGGTTTCAGCTTAGCAGTAACTGCCAGGGCCGAGCAGATTCCAAGTACCTGAACGGTAATTGGATTATCCATGCTCAGAGGCGCTGTGAATAGTTTTAAATTTTTTGCCGAGAACATCGGCTCCGCTCCGTTACTCATATATTTGATTTATTCTTTTGCAAAAATTCATCATATTTCTTAATACCTTCAAACAGCATCTTTTCCAGTCCTTTACTGGTAATGGTGCCTCCCGAAACAGCGTCTACTCCATGGGGATCATCAGGCCTGGCACCTCCTTTGATAACCTTAATTGAAGTATAATTACCATTCTCATAGATCTTTTTATCGTAGAACATGCTTTCAAACGGGGTTGTATTTATTTCAGCTCCCAGACCCGGTGTTTCACCTTTATGGTCGAATGTCACCCCATAAACAGTATTCATATCCGATTCAAGAGATACAAATCCCCAGATAGCTCCCCACAGACCTTTTCCTTCAAGCGCCATAATAGTTACCTTTTCACCGCTTTCGGGAATAGCAATAAAGACAGGAAGATTCTGTTCTTCTACAGGTTTTTTCTGTTCAGCCCTGAGGTTGATCGTAAATGCATTGACCCCTTCAACTCTTTCTCCGTTTGACCTGATCACAAAGCTCTCCTTAATATACTTATCGTACAGTTCTTCGGTATTTTGCTTTGTTGCAGGGATCTTAATTGATTCGAGCATGCTTCTTTTCTTCTCTATCTCAAGATTCTTTTCCTGCTGAGGCTGAAGCAAAGTAGCTGCCAGAGAAAGCAAAACAGCCACTATGATTACCATCACAGAGGAAAAAATGAAAATATATCTGTTATTAAACTGCTTCATAATCAAATTATTTAACTGCCATTTTTGCCCTTTTCAGTCTTCTGTTGATATTTGCCTGCACTACGTAATAGTCAATAAGCGGAGCAAACATGTTCATCAGCAGTATTGCAAGCATAACTCCTTCAGGATAAGCAGGATTAACAACTCTGATAAGAATTGAAAGGAAACCTATCAGGAAGCCATATATGTATTTACCTGTCTCGGTTTGTGATCCTGATACAGGATCGGTAGCCATAAACACTGCTCCAAAAGCAAACCCTCCCATAGCAAAATGATAATGGGCAGGGATTTCCATAAACGGGTTTACTGCAACAGCATTAAAGAGCAGCGATGTTGCAAGTCCGCCTGCAAAAACACTGAGAATTATCTTCCAGCTTCCGATACCTGTAAATATTAGAACCGCCGCTCCTATAAGAATCGCAATCATTGAGGTTTCACCGACAGATCCGGGTATGGTACCGATAAACATTTCCATAAAGGAAGGAAGATTATCAGTCTGGCCGGCTGCGGAAAGAGCAAGAGGGGTAGCTCCCGAATAACCATCAATAACACCTGCCCCTTTTGTAAGTCCTTCTGTCCATACTTTATCGCCGGTCATCCATCCGGGGTAACTGAAAAAGAGGAATGCCCGGGCCATCAGGGCCGGATTGAAAATATTCATACCCGTTCCTCCGAAGACCTCTTTCCCGAGTATAACTGCGAAGGCGGTGGCAAGAGCCAGCTGCCAGAGAGGAACATCAATAGGCATTATCAGGGGTATGAGCAACCCGGTCACAAGAAATCCCTCGTTTATTTCATGTCCCCTTATCTGTGCAGCAGCGAATTCAATACCCAGTCCAACGCCATAACTTACAATGATCAACGGAAGTATTTTAATAAGGCCGAACCAGAAATTCTGCAATAAATCTGTTTCCATTCCCAGAGAACGAAAGTGCTGTAAACCAATATTATAGCAACCAAATAACAGTGAAGGAATAAGTGCAATTATTACTACAGTCATAACCCTCTTCAGATCAATATGGTCGCGTACATGCGAGCCTTTGTATGTCACATGGTTTGACACAAAGATAAAAGACTCGAATCCTTCAAACACAGAACGGAATTTACTGAACCGGCCGCCTTCCGAAAAGTGCGGTTTAAGACTATCCAACTTTTTTCTTAAGGAATCCATCTATTTAGATCTTGTTTTAAACTAACTCATTTCTTTTAACATCAGGTCAATTCCCTGCCTTACAATTGACTGGATCTCAACCTTAGACGGATCGAGATACTCACATAATGCGAAATCCTCTTCAGCTACCTCATATATGCCAAGGTTTTCCATAAGATCTATATCCCCGGCAAGAATAGCTTTGAGGAGCTGCATGGGAATTATGTCCATCGGCAGTACCTGTTCGTATTGCCCGGTCATAACAAACGCACGTTCACCTCCATGCAGGTTAGTGTCCATGCGATAACCCTTCTTAGGGAAAAGCATCGAAAGAAATGTTTTTGAAAAGCTGAATTTATCAATTCCGGGTGTGGCCCATCCGAAAAACTCGAAATAATCGCCCTCGGGAATCACTGTTACCTGGTTATCATAATACCCGAGATATCCGTCAGCTGGAATTTTTCTGCCGGTAAGAACATTCCCGCTTATATACCTCAGATTGCCTTCTTTAACATTATTCTTAACAATGCCTTCAATCGATGAGCCCGCGAGCATTTTATAATATTGCGGATCGTTAACTTCTGAACCGGTAAGTGCTATTATTCTTTCAGGGAAATACCTGCCTTCACTGAAGAGCCTTCCTATTGAAATTACATCCTGTGGATTTACAAACCATATTACCTCCCCTTTGTTCAGAGGATCAATGTGATGTATCTGCACCCCGACATTTCCCGCCGGATGAGGTCCGCTAAAATATGAAATCTCAACCCCGGATGTTTCACTAATAACATTCTGACCCTCACTCTTCCCGTTCAGGATTAGATGAACTTTACCGTCGGTAAGCTTTTTTAAAACAGAAACTCCATCTCTAAAAAGCTCATTGGATGAGTTATTCATAATAAAATCCAGATCCGGAGCAAGCGGAGCCGAATCAAAGCCGGTAATAAAGATTGCTTTTGGAACACTATCCGGCCGGGCAATTATGTGATAGGGACGCTGCCTGATAAGCGGCCACACGCCCGAGTCGAGTAATAACCTCCTAATTTGTTCAGGTGAAGCTTTTAAAGGATCTGTCTTTCCAAAATCGACAGAATCATTTCCCGATTTTTCAATTATTACTTCGAGGATTTTCCGGCGGTCGCCTCTTAATACCGAGGTGACAATACCTGAAACAGGCGAGCTGACCTTTATCTCAGGGTTTTTCTTGTCATAAAAGATTGTGGAACCCGCCCCGACCTTATCTCCCTGTTTAACAGCAAGTTTGGGAACAAAACCCGGGAAGTCGGATGGGGAAATGCCATAAAAGGAAGGCGTGTAATCAGCTGTGATTTTTTTGCCGGCGACCCCTTTAATCTTCAGATCAAAACCCTTTTTTAATTTTACTGATACTGACATCTTGATAAAAATAAAACAATTACTGTTAATTAATTAACAGAAGAATTGGCAAAGTTACAAAGTGAAACCACAAAGCATATATAAAATGATAAATATTATACCTGAACCGATTGCTTTTTTTTTGTTCCTTTGCACTACAGATTGATTCAATGCACAGGATAATATATATAGCCGGGGCCATTCTGTTGAATTGCAGCCTGTTGTTTTCACAACTGCCTGATTCTGTCATACATTCAAATAATATTTTCGATGAAAGGATAAAAACCGTCCAGCTTTATAAGGAAGGATGGAACCTGTCGCACCCGGTTTTAAAGAAGAACAGCAATGAAAAGCTGATCCTCCATTTTGATTATCTGGCGAATGAAATAGAAACTTATTACTACACATTTATCCATTGTAATAAGGATTGGGAAAAATCTGACATATTCGTAAATGATTATCTTGAGGGATTTCCTGAAAACCAGGTCGAAGATTTTCAGCAATCATTTAATACCACTGTCAATTATATTCATTACAAGCTGACCTTTCCGAATGACAGGATCAGCTTTAAAGTTTCAGGTAACTACATTTTGTTTGTTTATCCCGTCAATGAGCCTGAGAAACCAGTTCTGACAAGGAGATTCGTAATTACCGAAGATGCAGCTGTCATTACATCCGATGTGCACAGGCCAAAAATGACAGCAGATAATAATGTAAGCCAGCAAATTGATTTTGCTGTGAATTATGCCGGTTTGAACCTGATCGATCCCCAGCGTAATATTTATGCCTTTATACTTCAGAATGGGATCTGGGGCAAATCGAAAAAGAACCTGAAAGCCGATTTCACAGGAAACAATGAATTGAAATTCACCTCATTGTCGGATAAAAATATTTTTGCGGGAGGAAATGAGTTCAGATATTTTGATATAAAAAGTATAAGATACAATTCAGAATTCATAAGCAGGATCGAATTCTTTCAATCAAATTACCATGTTTTTCTTTTACCATCAGAGAACCGCGAATTCAAGCCTTACTTTTACTGGCAGGATTTTAACGGGAAATATTATATAGCGGTTCAGGAGGGAAGAGAGTCCGATACAGATGCAGATTATGTTTATGTTTATTTTACTCTCCCGGCGAAAAATCCTGTTGCAGGGGGGAGAATGTATGTTTCAGGTGCACTGGCCGACTGGAAAACAGGAAAAGAAAACGTAATGATCTACAACGACCGGAAAGGTCAGTATGAATGTACAATGCTTCTGAAGCAGGGTTGGTACAACTATGAATATGTTTTTAGCAGATCAGAAAACCATTCCATTGTTCCTACTGAATTTGAGGGCAGCCATTATGAAACAGAGAACGATTATCTTATCCTCATTTACTACAGGAACCCCAGGGAAAGATATGACAGGGTGATAGCCACAGTACAGGCAAATACTCTTAACAGGATATCGAATTAATGGCTAATTGTGGCTGTCGATACCGTACATCATCCTGAAAGTGTGTTTCAGCGTTTTTAGTATCTCAGTCATATACTCCTCAACAGCCTTCACAGAACCGGGAAGGGTATAAATAAGCGATTTTCCTGTTATCCCTGCAATCCCTCTGCTAAGCAATGCATTAGGTTTTTCCATACCGTATTTTACCCTTATAAATTCCATGATACCCGGTATTTCCTTCGAGAGCAGGGGGCGCACTGTATCAACTGTGATGTCCCTGGGTCCTATTCCCGTACCTCCTGTGGTTATGATAAGGTCATATATTGAAGATGATAGTTCAATCAGCTCCCTGAGTTTAACAGGATCGTCAGGAAGTAATGCAGAATCAATGCGACTCAACCACTCTTCTGAATCTAAAAATGAAGAGACCATTTCCTTCACCTTCGGACCGCTCTTATCTTCGTAGACGCCGGAATGAGCCCTGTCGCTGAGTGTGATAACCAGTACTTCAAGCTTATCAGGCATTTTATCGGGCAGTGTCATATCTTTACTTTTTCTATAAGACGCACATTTTCAATTTTCATTGTCTTATCAACCGCCTTGCACATATCATATACAGTAAGTAAAGCAACTGACACTGCAGTGAGCGCCTCCATTTCAACCCCCGTCTTACCGGTGCATCTTACCTCACTGGTGATTACTACTCCTCCCTCATCGAGATCAGCATCAACTTTTACATTCTCCAGTACAATATTATGGCACAGTGGTATTAGACTTGCCGTTTGCTTTGATGCGCCTATCCCTGCAAGCCTTGCAACTGAAAGAACATCCCCTTTTTTAATAAGATTTTCTTTTATCAGTTTTATTGTTTCCGGAGAAAGCAAAATACGTCCTGAAGCTTTAGCTATCCGCAGCTGGTTTTCTTTTCCTCCGATATCGACCATTGCTGCCTTCCCTTTGTTGTCGGTATGACTTAGTTTATTCATGATTATCATCCTCCTATATTGTAAAATCTGCCGGTATTATTGAATGACCCGCACCGGGGCTTCATCTCAACTGCCCTGCGAAAAGCATTTTCAATTCCCATCTGCCTCACATCGATCTCCGTATCATTGAAAAGGCATGGTCGCAGCTTGCCGCTGGCTGTAAGCCTTAACCTGTTACACAGTGAACAATTTCCGCCTTCTCCTCCAATAACAGTCGAAAAATGACCTTTCACAAGATCCATCTGGTGGATATATCTTACCTCCAGTCCATTTGCAAGGCCATACTGTGTAACAGCGACAGCATCAGTCTCTTCTTTAGATTCTTCGATAACACAATTGAGCTTTACCAGTTCCAGGCCGGCATCTTTGGCTGACTGTATTCCTTCAAGTACATCATCCAGCCTGTCAAACCCGGTTATTCTCCTGAATTTTTCACGGTCAACAGTATCGAGGCTTACATTAATTCTCTGAAGGCCTGCCGCCTGCAGGTCCTTTGCAAATTCCTTTAACATAACGCCGTTGGTTGTCATCGACAGATCCTTAATGCCTTCAATACCGGCAATCATCCCCACAAGTGTAACGATCCCTCTTCTTACGAGAGGTTCTCCTCCTGTTATCCTGACCTTTGTAACACCATTAGAAACAGCATAACGGGTAAATTCCGTGATCTCGTCAAATGTAAAAATATGGTCATGAGGCAATAATTGGATGCCTTCTGCAGGCATGCAATATTTGCATCTCAGGTTGCACCGGTCGGTAACCGAGATCCGCAGATAATTAATTTCCCTGTCAAATCTGTCGTACACTTACCTGTTCTCCTTTTTGTATTGTTTGTACTCCTATGGGTAATGCTATTATCCCATCCGCAACGGATAAGGCCGCAATATGTGCCGAACCATGATAATCGACCGGAGCTACATAACCATCGTCGGTAAAAACAACCGGTAACAGAGCCATCCTGTCTGATGATTTCCTCGAATAACGGTCTTTCATCGGGAAAATTACATCCATCGGCTGCCACTGGTAATCCATCATTTTTGAGATCAATGGCCTGATGAGCATTTCAAATTGCATAAAGGATGAGACCGGGTTTCCGGGCAGACCAAAAACCAGTGATGTTTGATGAGTACCGAATAGGGTCGGTTTCCCGGGTTGAACAGCGACTTTGGAAAACAGGATATTTACCCCAAGCCTTTCAAGCACTGCCGGGATAAAATCAAAATCGCCCATTGAAACACCTCCAGTTATTAAAACAATGTCGGTCCCGGAAAGGGCTTTTTCAATAATTTCCTGTGTCTTTTTTTCATCATCCGGAGCAATGCCATAATATTTCTCCTCACCACCTGCCCTCCTTATCTGAACCATCAGCTGATATGCATTAGAATTTCTTATCTGGGCAGGACCGGGTTTCATATCCGGTTCTGTCAACTCACTCCCTGAGCTTATTACGGCAACCAACGGCTTTTTCCTTACTGCAATATTCACGGATCCTGTTGCCGCCATTACGGCGACATCCTGCGGACGGATCATTATTCCCGGCTCCAGAACTACAGCTCCCTGCTTTATATCTTCTCCTTTCCGTGAAATATTATCCTTATCTGACGGCCTGGTACATTTAACTCGTCCTGATTCCAGTATTTTTGCATCCTCCACCATAAAAACATGATCAGCACCCGGAGGCACTGGGGCGCCTGTCATAATCTTCGAGCATTTGTCGGGTGTTATCCTGCAGTCTGGCACCTTACCGGCAGGAATAGTCTCAATAAGTTGAAGCTCATGGTTAAGATCTTCCCGTCTGCAGGCATATCCATCCACATTCGATTTATTGAAAGGAGGAAGATCAATATCGCTTACTATATTCTCAGCCAGTACCCGGTTCATTGTTTCAGTGAACGGAACTGTTTCAATTCCGGTGAGAAATGCTGAATTCATTACTATCTCGTATGCTTCTTCAAGCTGTATCATAATGTCATTTTATATGTTTGAGCCCTGAAGGGCGATAAGCGATTCCGGGGCAAAAGTCATCCATACCTCCGACTCTTCATTAACCGGATCTTTCCTGAAATTTTCATAGATAACATCAACATAAAACAATTCTCCGGCATAAACGGTTATTTCCATACCCGATTCCGATGGTATTATTTCCTTCACTCTGCCTTTAACAATATTATTACCTGTTACTTTGGCTGGTTCTTTTGTAAAAATTTTAATATCCTCGCTCCTGAGTATTACCAGACCTTCGGACGGATAGTTATTCCCTGAAAGATGTAAAGTCAGATTCTGATTACAGAAAGCTTCCCAGGTTCCATCGTGAAGTCTGAACTTAACCCTGAAAAAGTTTTTGATCCCTCCGTATCTTGCCACAAACCGGTTAACCGGTTTCCTGAAGACATCTTCGGTCTTTCCTTCCTGTATTATCCTGCCGTTATGCATCACTCCCACCCTGTGAGCAAGGCTTACAGCTTCCCTGTAATCGTGTGTAACATGGATAATTGTCAGTCCGCTTTTATTAAGACTGCGCAGCATCCTTTTAATATCATCTTTCAGGCTTGCATCTATTGATGCCATTGGCTCATCAAGAAGGAGCAGCCTGGGAGAATTTACGAGCGTCCGGGCTATTGCAACCCTCTGGAGCTCACCGCCCGACAAATTATGAATATAGCGTTTTAAAAGATGGCTAATATTCATTTTTTCTGAGATAGCGGTCACTTTTTCCTCTATTATTCTATGGTTTGTTCCTGTTGAATGGAGTGGATATGCAATATTTGCGGCGACAGTCATATTCGGGAAGAGGGCATAATCCTGGAAGACCAGTCCGATCTTTCTTTTCTGGATCTTTTTTCGTGTAATATTTTCTCCTTCGAGCCATATCTCACCGCTATCAGGATCGGCAAGCCCGGTGATAAGCTCGAGCAGTCTTGTCTTGCCCGAACCCGACCGGCCCAGTAATATATAATATTCTCCTTCGGCTATCTCAAGGTTGATATCTTTGAGAGCAAACTGACCGAATTTCTTGTTTATATTTTTAAGAGTCAGCATCGGCGCTTATATGAATCTCTTTCCTTTTGAAGGAAATGAGCCTGAGGATTATAAATACTGCAAGCGCCACGAGGATGAAGAGTACTGAGGCGGGTCGCGCATAATTCAGTCCGAATGAACTGAAACGCTCATAGATCAGGACCGGTGCTATCATCGGGTGATATGCAACAATAACAACGGCGCCAAATTCACTCATTCCCCTGGCAAACATCATTACAAAGCCTGTCATAATACTTCTTGAGGCCAGGGGAAAAGATACGGTAAAAAACACTCTTCTGCGGCCGGCTCCAAGTGTCAATGCCGCTTTTTCGAGGCGCTCGGGGACAGCAGCAAAGCCATCGCGTGCCGAATTAATAAGAAAAGGAAGACTGACGAAAGCCATTGCAAGAGCAATACCGGCCGGATTATTGATAAGGGTAGCACCGAATAGTCCGGCAATCTTACCGAGCGATCCGTCCCTTGAAATAAATCCCAGAATGGCAATGCCTGCGGCAGTATGAGGAAGCACCACGGGAATATCAATAATACCCTGGATGATATTCTTCCCGGGGAAATTTTTTCTGGCCATGAACCACGCAAGAGGAATTGCTCCTGCTGCAAAGACAAAGGTAGCTGCAAATGATACCCATAATGTGAGCCAGATGCTTTGCTGAACCTCCTTATCTGCTGCTGTTCTGATTATCTCATCGCCCCGGGTATTAAGGAACATGCCGGCAAGGGGCGCAATTATAAACAGAAGTATCAGAGACGACAGGAAAATCATAACAAGATTAAATGTTGTATATTTTGTCATCTCAGCGTCTAAAGTGGTTTGAGATATTTTACCAGCTTCTCCGGGATCAATCCAGGTTGCTCAGTGCTGAAAGGAATTATCAGATCCTGCCCGCTATTTCTGAAAATTTCCATACCCACCGGACTGAGCATAAACTCCATAAAATCAGTTGCTGCTTCTGCATTGGGTGCATTTTCAAGGATAGTTGCGCTGTAATTAATGTATTCACCGGTGATCTTCATGGTTGATTCGGGTGCACCAGCCCTAACGGACACTGATACCGTATTGTAAATCTCATTCATTTCCGGATCTGAAAGATTTATCTCATCAGGCAGTTCAATATACCTGAGGTTGTGCTGGATGGCAACCGATTTATACAGAAAAATATAGTCTGCTGCCCTTATTTCAACAAGCGCAACAAGATCAACTTCCTTGGGACGGATAAACTCTTTGTCCTTTGGAACTAATTTGTCAGTCAAACCCGGCCTGTTATAATATTTTTCAGCAAGCATGAACGTCATAAGGGTCCTGTATCCCCCGGGATCGGCATCCGGATCAGACCTGGCATATTTAACATCGTCCCTAAGAAGAACATCCATCCAGTTCGAGCTGTTGATCTCTGAGGCATATTTCGACTTTTCGTTTAGCGCTATAACGATCTCATTTGTAGCGAACCTTATGTTCCATATGGCATAATCGGGCATAAGCAATTCACTGATAACAAAATAGTCAGCTGAAGCTACTATGTCGCAGGGTTTTTTGAGCTCAGTAACTTTACGTGCACATACAATACTGCCTGCAGGCTCAAGAAGAACCTTTGCACCGGGATTTGCTTTCTCATAAGCTAATGCGATTTGCTTAAAAGGAACAGACAGGCTTCCAGCATGAAATATGATTATTTCATCAGGTTTTTTATTACCGTTTTTACATCCCGCCAGTAAAAATGATATAAAAATTGCCGATAAGAACAGTGAGCTCTTCATCAATTGTAAATATATTCCAAATCGGTGTATTTTAAAAGCGGCAATTTTCCTATCTATTGATATTCTTTTACTACATCGATCACTTCAGGCAGATCCATTCCGATCTTTTTCAGAAATTCAATAGTCGGAATTCCGTTATTGTTCCATCCCCGCCTTTTATATACGGCATCTAAAAGGCTTTCATACTGGTCTTCCCGGTACTTACGCATAATTTTCATCTTTTCTTCAGTTGATCTTCCACGGGGATCTATATTCACCTTTTCCATCAATTGCCTGTCGTACCGTTCAGCTCTCGATTCATACTCTTCAACAGTTACCGGACCGGCCGCGCGGTAAGGCTGCCTGTCGTGGATTCGTTTACCATAACCGCGCCGTATATTAAATACCCGCTGGAAATTATACACCCGCTCAGAATCTTCTATGAGTCTTCTCTTATCGAACTCACGTCCTGTAACGGCTTTATAAATTGTTACATAATTGTCGACATGTTCCGGGATTTTTTCAGGTTCATCTGACGCAGCATTGCTCTCCGGTTCCACATCGTTCCATGGAAGCTTGCACAGGCCCACCAGGCCGAACCAGGTGCGGAACATTGGGAAATAATGCAGCGCCTCAGCTTTATTCTCAAATGACGGGATCTGGTTATTTATCATATCCATAAAGATGAGCCAGGCTTCGTCGTGCTGCGGACCCTTGTTTGTCATGGCGAACCCGCCCTGCTGCGCAAGAGACTCTTTGGGCAGATATTGTGAATATTCAAGTCCCTTATTTTCCATTGCAATATCGGTGAGAAATGAAGCATCACCCCATCCGTTTTTGATAAACAACTCTTTCATTTTGCGTACACCTGTGCCGGCCACCCTTCCAAAGCCTTCACCTCCTGCCATCTGATGCAGGAGCTTAAGGGCATCTTCAGCATTACCGAACCGGAGATCAAGACCGCCTGTTCTTTCTTTATTAAGAATGCCATTTTCATAGCACTCCATTATAAAAGCAGTAATGGTGCTCCATGTTATTGTACAAACGCCATAGGTGTCGCAATAAAAATTTGTCTCCATCACATATTCCGCATCAAATATTCCGCAATTGGCCCCAAGTCCCGCTGCATTTTCATACTCAGGACCATCGACAATAACTTTTTGTCCCCTGTGCGGGCCGGTTTTCACCTCGTAGCTGTCAACAGCCTTGCAACACGACATATTGCAGCCAATCCAGCAGCCATCGGGAACATTCTGGGTAAAATTTCTCTTCCACACCGATGAATCTATCTTAAAAGCATCGGGATGGCTTCCGTATTTGTAATTCATTACCGGAAGAAGATCATGATCGTTCATTACTTCCATAAGATGAGCGGTACCAACCTGTCTCATCCGGCACTGTTTATCGTCAAGCTCTCTGATTTCCCTTGTTATTCGCCTGCCCCTTTCCATAATGGGCTCAAGGTCGGCAACATTATTCAGGTTCCCCTTGACCCCGGGGATCCTGCATACCAGGGCCCTTAATCTTTTATTACGGAACACTGTTCCAATACCCCCTCGTCCGGCCTGCTTCATCCTTACTTTTTTCCTCCTTGGATCATAGAAGCTGAAGTTCAGCATTCCAATAAGCGAATGATCGGCAGCTGAACCTGTTGAAACAACACCTATGTTTTTCTTATCATTATCATTTCCGGCAAATTCAGCCGTTAAATTTTCGGCAAGCTCATGGCTGTCCCTCGTTCCGGGAAGGGATTCGTAAATACTTATATTATGGTTTACGCCATCAATAAAGACGATTATATCAGTATCCGATTTACCCTGTATCTCAAGGGCATCAAATCCCGAGAACTTCAGAAAGGGGCCGAAAAACCCTCCGACATTGCTGTCGATGACCAGGTCGGTCTGTGGCGATATGGTTACAACAAGTGATTTTCCGGTGCCAGAATATTGCGTTATCCCTCCTATCGGACCTGAAGATATAATTATTTCATTATCAGGATCATCCCACCGGGTATCAGGCCTGGTTGCATCCCACAAAAGACGCAAACCATAACCTTTGCCTCCAATGAATTTTTCCTTCATCAGCGGTGGAACAACTTTCTCCGTCATTACCCTGGTTCCGACATTCAGATACAGTATCCTGTCGGTATATCCCCTGTTTAGAGGAGTCCAACTGTAATTCCATTCCTCTATCAGTTTGCCCACGGCTTTGAGTCCCGGATAGCTCATGGTTCAATAAATTTATCTTTTAAACTAACAGGTTCTCAGTAAATTTAACAGTTAATAATCAGTTTTACCATGATAATAATCAGATTATTATGGAACTTTTGCGATCAATCTTAATACAGCAACTGAAAATAAATGTTTGTATCTTTAACCGGAAAATAAATTAATGAACATTTCCGGCATAATAGAGCATCTTTCAGGTTTCCGGGTAGGTATCGCCGGCGCCGGCGGTTTAGGATCAAATTGTGCCATATCGCTTGCACGTACCGGTGTCGGCACCATTGTAATTGCTGACTTTGATATTGTTGAAGCATCTAATTTAACCAGGCAATATTACTTTTCTGACCAGGTTGGACTTATGAAGGTAGTCGCCCTCAGGCAGAATATTTCAAGGATCAATAATAAGATAACAGTGATTGCACATCAGAAGAAACTTGACCGCACCAACATTGAATCTGTCTTCTCAGGGTGTGACGTTGTTGTTGAAGCTTTCGATTCCCCTGAAATGAAAGAGATGTTAATTGAGACATTACATAACGTTATGCCCGGCATACCGGTTGTTGCAGCATCGGGAGTAGCCGGATGGGGCAAAAATGATGAAATCAGGTGCAGGGAGGTTGACAGCAACTTTTATGTTTGCGGAGATGAGAAGTATGATGTTTCTGAAACAATGCCTGCATTGTCTCCTAAAGTAGGAATTGTGGCAAATATGCAGGCAAATACGGTTATCGGGATTCTAATGAATAAAACTGAACGGTAAGATGAAATTTTTATTGAACGGAAATGAAGAAGAACTGCCAGGTGAATCAGTGGTTATCAGCAGGATGCTGGAAATAAAAAAATTTTCATTTAAAATGAGGATAATAAAGATAAACGGAGTCCTTATTTCAAAAGAAAACTATGGCACTTCTATAATTAATGACGGAGATAACGTTCAGATGATATATCTCATGAGCGGCGGATGAAAAAAAAATATGTAGGTTTGTACCATGATCAGGTTTAAATATATCGACAGGATCCCGCCTTTATTAAGGAACAGATATATTCTGACCATACTTATATTTCTGCTATGGCTCTTCCTGTTCGATTCCAATAATCTTGTTGCCCGCTTTAAAGAGGTAAGGGAATTAAAAAACCTGAAAAAAGACCGGGAATACTACCTGCAGAAGATAGAGGTTGACAAGCGAAAGCTTTATGAGCTTAAAACCGACAATCACAATCTTGAGAAATTTGCAAGGGAGCAGTACAGGATGAAAAAAGCTGATGAAGATCTTTATATTATACTTACTCCAAAGGAAGACAGGGAAATAAAGCGGAAGAATAACTGATTACCTGACCCTCCTGAAACCAAAAGCCATCAGCCTTTCTCCAGCTGCCTGTAAATAATCAACAGCTCAGGTGCATCTCCTGAGGTCTGACCGCCATCAATAATTCTGAGCAGCCCGGCAGCGGCCTCTTCAACAGGGATTTTCTCATAAGCATCGTGGTGAACTGCATTCAAATACTTCACAATCCTGAACATATTGAACCACCCGAAGAACCTATTCCTGAAGGATATAATCCCGGAGGTATTTCTATTTATCTCATCCATCTTTTCGATGAATTCGACTTGATCGAGATAAGATCTGACTGAAAGAGGAATATCCGGGTATCTCTCTTTAATACCCTCTAAAGGTATTAAGCAAAAGTTATCAATTAGTGCAAAAAATTCATGAAGGTCAATAAAAGCTTCTATATTGTATGACAAGAACCTGTGACTCTTCTCGTCAATCATTTTTGAGATTGTGGCCCCTGTTCCGAAAGGCACTCTTACAGAAGCTC
This sequence comes from uncultured Bacteroidales bacterium, assembly GCA_942492865.1. GTDB lineage: Bacteria > Bacteroidota > Bacteroidia > Bacteroidales > VadinHA17 > LD21. Next base: position 134,656 of record OW818650.1, read on the forward strand.
TGGGTGCAGGAAAAACTGTAGTCGAAGTCAGGGAAAAATAACCTCCTGCCGGAAGAAGCTTCTGAATAAAATAAAAATCTTCCCCTGCCTGACGTCTGTTCATTCCTCCTGCCCTGATATAAGTAAGCGCCTTAACAGCCAGGGCTGACCCGACTGTATGGAATGGGAAAGGATAACCTGCATATTTAATACCCTGCAGAAAATATCGAAGATGAAGCTCATACCAGGTTATAAATGAATAATTAACAACTGGATAATCGACGCCAGACAGAGGATGTTCAAAATAGATTGAACATGCTGAATGACGGGGATTTTCCAGCAATTCTCTTTCAATTGAGACGAAATAATTATTTGCCACCCTGCAATCTGCATCAAGATTAGCAATAACGCCATCAGTTTTTCCGATCGTGTTGAATCTTCTGACTGCCTCATCCATTCCTGATTTCCTGGCAAGGCCCACGCCCCATTTACTGAACGGGGGGTTAACTATATTGAATGCATAGAGCTGGAAGAAGCAATCAGGATGCTGCTTCTTCCAGCTCTCAATCGTCATTAAGCTCTCTTCATTTATCCTGAGGCTTTCCTTGAATGCATCCTGAGGTGCATTGATCACTATGAGCACTTCAGCCTTGCAGGCTGGTACATTGCATGAATAGAGTGAATCAAGCAGATGCGTTATCCCGGATTCATTATATGCCGGCACAACGATTATTATACCGGTATCATTATGGGGAGCCTCTTTGACAAATTCAGGGAATAATGCCCGGTTATCAAGCCAGTCGGAGGCGAATCCCATTATTTACTATTTTTTCTCTGCCTTGTATTTAGTATTGATACCCTCAATAACTTTGGAGGTTATATCGAGTCCTTGTTCGCCATATAAAACTACGCTGCCAAAGCTCTTGCCGAAGATGAACTGATAATTATACTCAGCTTTATTTTCTTCAAGGAATGTTGTTATATACTCCAGGATCTGCCGGTTCATCACCTGCTCTTCTTCCATAAGGTTCGACTGAAGCTGGTCGCGCAGATTCACGAGTTCCTGCTGCTGCCTCATCAGATTCTGCTCCATTTCGGCTGCGGTAGCCCTGGTTACAAGGCCTTTGTTAACTTTATCCTGAAAGTCTTTTGCGCCTCTTTCGTACTGGCCGCCCTTTGAATTCAACTCTGCCTCAGCTTTTTTCTGTTTTTCCATCAGATCGTTTCTCCTGTCGAAAAACATATCAAATTTGAAAATAACAGAATCGATATTCACATAAGCAATGCCTCCGGTTGCTGAACCTACAACATTTTCGCCTGCCCTGGCACCATCATCTGATTTTAAATTTCCTGAGAAATGCAGGAAATATAGAACGGCCACGGCTAAAAACAGGACAACAAACAGCGCTATAGATAATTTCTTCATTGTTATTAATTAAGTGTTATACAATAATAAGGGGCAAATATAAAATAAATAACAGATCAGATTATTACAGTGGCAAATTAATTTTCCAGGCTAGGCTGATAATCTATGCCGGAGGTCTAGAATTCGGGGCAGGGGATCGCCCTGTATTTACGCCGCTCTGACTGGCCTGAGATAATCGAGAATTCATATACCAGGGTTATTTCGTGGGCTCCCGCAGTTGAGCTTATAAGATTTGAGATTGTGAAATCATAACTGTATCCTATATGAAGCTGGCTGGTTTTTATCCCGACCAATCCTATAATTGCATCACCTGCCTGAGAAGTCATAAAGGGGATGCCCCTGTACCATACACCGAAAATAAGCGGATCCTTCAAATAATACATACCCACATCTGACTGGTAGAACTTATCCTGCTTCTGAAAATTAATCGCCACCGAAAGCGCTTCCTGAATCTTCGCTCTGAGTCTAGACCTTTTCAGGATCTGTACTCCGCCATATAAATTGAATTTAACAGGTACAAAAGCATCTCCTCCATCGCCGTAGAAAGAAGTTTTCGGAACCAGAAGGTGATCGAGTGTAAATCCTCCCCATATCCGCTCGTTATAAACGAGTACAGAAGTAGCAAAGTCAACATCTGCTACATTGTCGAACGGAGGAGGTGAAACAGACGGTGTTGTTCCGCTGCCCGAAATCTGGCTGTTAAAGATCAGCTTACCAATATTTAATCCGAGATAGTAGAATTTAAAGTTTATCCCAGGCCTTACATGCCATTCCTTATTAATATTGAAATCGTATGAATATAGCAATCCGATGTTGGTGGTACTCAGGTCCCCTGATCCTGCAACATCATAAGTCGCCATTATTCCAATACCCGAATTATAATTTGGCAGGGCTTTATCGTAAGTTATGTTATAGGTATTGAACACACCCGGCACTGCGGGCCACTGGTTCCTGTAAGTAAATCCGAACCTGTTATCCTGGATCGCTCCGGCAAATGAAGGAGAAAGGTAAAGAGGATTGGCATAGAACTGGGAAAAAGTAGGATCCTGCCCAAAGCTATCTGCAAGCAGTATGAAGAATAATATAAATATATATTTGATCCTCTTCAGCAAGGCCGTTTAGGTTAATTATCGAAAAATAGTCAATTGAATTTACATTTCACTCTTGTTTTACGAAATTTCCCCGATAAAGTTACACCGGCGCAAGAATAAAAGTAAGACCCAATGCCCTTTTTTAATGAAACTAACTGTACCTGAAGTGGAAAGCTAAGAATATAACTGATAACAATTTTAATACTTAAGCAGAGTAACATCTCCTCTTTTGGTGAACGGCTGATCATTTACAAATCGTCCACGTACTTCCCATACATAAACACCAGGCTCGCTCATCTGACCTTTGAAATAGCCGTCCCAGCCAACATTGATCTCGTTGGTTTCAAAAATCAGGATCCCTATTTTGCTGTATATCTTCAGCTGATATTCTGCAATACCTGAAAATACAGGGTGGAAGACCTGTGCTGATTCATCACTTTTGGTTGAGTAATATCCACCTGTCGGACCTCCGGTATTAGGTATGAATGCATTTGGGAAATTGATAAAGTAATGTTTACCCTTAAAGTCATTTTTTACAATCAGTGAATCAGCGCATCCGTTTTCTGATGATGCGATCAGCATTACGTCATAAATGCCTGGCTGAGAATACCGGTACTCAGGTTCAAAGAGTTCAGATGACGATCCATCACCGAAATGCCACCTGAACCTCGCAGCATTTAACGAGTAGTTTATGAATTTGCTCTTATCGTCGCTTTCATCCCCGGGCTGACGGATCTCAAACCTTGCTATAGGCCTCGGATGAACTGTTACCATAGTGGACGATGTAATGTAAGAACCATCGGTTTGTCGTGCAATAAGCTCTATTGTATATTCACCTTCAGCATTGAATATCCATTCTGGTTCCCTTTCAGAAGAAGAACCCTCCTCTCCAAATGACCACTGGTAGGTATCATACGCACCTTGGTTACTGCTGAATTTTATTTTCAGTGGAGCACAACCTTCCATCATTGATGTTTCAATCAGGCCATCAATGAACTGGCTTCTTCCCTGGAGCCGGTTGATATCTCCCTCGACTTTATTGTTGAATAATCCTTTGATCGAAAAGATCTCTTTACCACGCGGAGTGATCATATCCTCCCTAACCAGACTCTTTTCGCTGACATCAGTCTTTTGTTTTCTGCCGCTATCACTATTTATTCTGCCGGTATTTTCCCTTACACTATAACCTGTTTGTTTCTCAGTGTTACTATCCGGCGATTTCTGTAGAATAACAGACTTGCTTGAATCTGTAGCCTGGTCCGGACCACCACCGGGAACGGGTTGGCTATCTCCTCTCCTGAACACATCGGTTGTTAAGATAAAGGCGGTGGCTGCTGATAATAAGAGGAAGGAAACATAATAAATATTGATGCGGGAAGGATTGAAACGGAAAAACTCTTTCCGAGCGACTCTCCGCATAAGATCGTCCTTCAGCCATTCTGAAGGAGTAACCTCAGCGTTTTCGAGCCTGCTCCTGAACAAATTCCCTATGTTATCCTGTTCTTCCACTCTGAAATAATCAATTAGGTAAAAAACGATATATTAACCTTTATAAGTGCTTTTCAGTTTATCCAGTTTCTCAAGTTTTTCCCTTATCACTGCTTTTGCCCTGCTATATTGAGATTTTGATGTATTTGTATCTATTCCAAGCATTTCTGCAATTTCTTTATGCTTATACCCTTCAACTGCATAAAGGTTGAAAACCATCCTGTAACCTGCCGGCAACTCATTCAACACACTGTAAAGCTCATCGGCTGTATAAATATCCTCATTAAAACTGTTCACCCCTGTCTCCACCGACACATATTCATCAATATCTATATGGTACCTGAACTTCAGATTTTTATGATAATGAGTGATGGCCGTGTTGACAGCAACCTTTCTCAGCCAGCCTATAAAAGAACCTGTTCCCGAATATTCTTTTATGTTAAAGAATATCTTCAAAAAACTGTCCTGCAAAATATCCTCCGCTTCAGCCCTGTCGGATGCATATCTTAAACACACACCAAGGAGGAGCCTTGAATACTTATCGTACAAAATCTGTTGCGCCCTTCTTTCATTCCGAGCACACCCTTCAATTATTTCCGGGTCGCTCATCATAAAGTGCGGACAATTCTAAGACCAGTGTGTAAAAAAAATGGTTGCATTTCTTAAAAAAGATTTCTTCCAAATTAAATAATTTCAATGATTATATTTCACAACATCCCTGATAAAGGTCATTAAAAAATAAAATAAGAGTCTTTATATTAATGGTTTAAAATAAAAAAAATATTTTTGCGCCGGATCTCTTTTATTTAATCTCTGTCATGTTTAATAAAATTATTGCCTGGGCTCTGCCATATTTCCCTGAAAAATTTATCTGGATCTTTTCAAGGGCTTATATAGCAGGCGAAACCATTGAAGATGCGATGCGGGTATCAAAAACCCTGAATAACAAGAATATAAAGGTTACGATCGACATTCTCGGAGAATTCATTAAAAACCTTGAAGAGGCCGAACAGAACAAAAAAGATTATATTAAGCTTATCGAGATCAGCAATTCACAAGGCATAGACGGCAATGTTTCACTCAAACCAACAAGTTTCGGATTGCTGATTGACGAGGAGGTATGCTACAGACATATATCAGAAATAATTGCCACTGCAGCAAAATATAATGGATTCGTAAGAATAGATATGGAAGATTCGGCCTGCACCGATTTGGAAATAAAGCTGTTCCGCAGGCTTAAAAGAGAATTTCCGGCAAATGTCGGACTCGTTGTTCAGGCATATCTTAAGAGAACGCTTGATGATGTTAAAAGTATGGCCGATCTTAATTCAGATTCAGCTCCATTGAGTTTCAGATTATGCAAGGGGATCTATGTCGAACCTGAGGCAATAGCATACAGGAGGTATGAGGAAGTAAACCAGCATTTTTTAGAGGTTCTGGAATATCTGCTTAAAAACAAGATACATGCAGGCATTGCCACTCACGATAAGTTTCTTATTGACGGGTCGTATGATCTGCTTGAGAAATACAATGTCCCAAAAAACATGTATGAGTTCCAGATGCTATACGGGGTTACTCCGGGATTAAGGGATAGCATTGTGGATAATGGCCATCCCATGAGGGTTTATGTGCCTTATGGGGAAAAATGGTTCAATTATTCTACAAGGAGGCTGAAGGAAAATCCGAAAATGGCAAGCCATATTATTAAGGCTGTTTTTGTTAAAGGATGAATGAATAAAGGCCTGAGGGTGCATCTTAAGACCTCGCCTTTATGCTCTTATCACAAATTAAGGATTATTTCAGAAAGAGGTCTTTTAGGTACATGATGGTTCTTCTCATCGTCCCTCCAGTACTTAACATCGCCATCTTTTATCTCGTCGATAATTACTTTTTCTACCGGTTTTCCCAGGGCAAGGACCAATAATATATCGAATCTGGTGTCAATAGATAATTCGTTTCGCAGTTCCTCTCTTTTAATTGATGCGATCATGCAACCACCCAGTCCGTTCTCGGAAGCTCCCAGCATAATGCTCTGTGCTGCAATGCCATGGTCAACACCGAAGGTATCGGTAATTGATCTGTCGCCCAGCACAATAATATAGCCAGAAGGCCTCTCTCCCTCAACCGGACCATCCCAGTCCTTAAGGTAAGCAGCCCAGACCAGCGATGGAAAGATCCTTTTACAGTCATCAATTGAATTGTAAATAAGGTACTTCAAAGGCTGCCTGTTTGCACCTGATGCTGAAAGCCTTGCAAGATCAGCCAGACCGGTCAATAATGTTCTGCTTATCCGGTATTTTTCATCGAACCGGCGATATGACCTTGTTTTATATACCAGATCTTTAAATTTCATTCTGAATAAATTGGTTTATGATGACACAAATATTTTTTCAGGCACAGGCGGTATGACACCTTTCTCGCCACCGATCCTGAATAGTTCTTTTATCGCATTTTTTCCCTGGTCGCCCAGGTCGAGTGTGAATTTATTCACATACAGTTTTATATGACTATTCATAACCTCACTTTCCATAGCCCGTGCATTCTGCCTTACAAAATCGAATGATGCCAGTGAATCGGAATATGCATACTCGAGGCTCCTTCTTATAACCCTTTCAACTTTCAGAGCCGTTTCATGAGGGATCTTCCTGTTTATGACAATTGCTCCCAGAGGAATGGGAAGACCTGTCTTCTCCTCCCAGTATTCACCCATATCAGCTATTTTATGCAGTCCCTTTAAATGATAAGAGAACCTTGTCTCATGTATAAGAAGACCGGCATCAGCCTCTTCACTCAAAACTGCATCTTCGATACTGGAAAAAAGATATTCTTTTTTACGGGTTGCCTCAGGCCATGCAATGCTGAACAGCAGATTTGCTGTGGTGTATTTTCCCGGTATTGCGATCCTTGCCTCATTAACTTCTTCGGCATTAAGAAGCTTTTTGCTGATAAGCAAGGGACCATTATGAAAGCCCAGGGCGCTACCTGAATTGAGAATAAGATAGTTTTGCGAAGTATAGGTATAAGCATGATAGCTTATTTTTGTAATATCAACATCTGATGCAAATGCCCTTCTATTTAAATCCTCAATATCGGCAAGGAAAAAATCAAATTCAAGTCCTTCAGTATCAATCCTGCCGTGCACCATTGCGTCGAAAACAAATGTATCGTTGGGGCATGGCGAGAAACCCAGTGTCAATTTCATGTCAATTTTAATACAACGTTATCAAAAGATCCTCTAATTTTTCTGACAGGCTCTTCAAGGCAAATGGAATATCCCATTTACTTTTATCACGGGCACCAACCATGTTGGAAATTGCCCTGACCGCCAGGAAAGGTATTTCTTCCCGCCTGCAAATATAGAAAAAAGTGGCGCCCTCCATAGTTTCGATATCAGGATTAAATTTTGATATTAATTTTTGCCTGGTGATCTCCGATCCTGTCGCCATATTAACCGTGACAGCATTTACCGGCTGCAATTGCCTCTTTACGATCTCCGTAAATTTGTTTTTGCAAACCAGTTTCCCTGCTGAAAAAGGGAAAGCATCAGCATCGGATAAACCGGCTTCAGGGAGAGTCATGAACTGGTCGCCATCCTCAATGCCCGAATCGGCGAAGCAATCTGAAACCGGGAGTACCACCTCTCCTATTCCGAAATCCTCTCTGAAGCTTCCGGCAATCCCGGCATTAATGACAAGGCCGGGGCTTTCATGGGTGCAAAACCATTTTGTCATTGCCCATGCAGTTTCCATTGACCCTACGCCTGTTACCAGCGGGAAAATCTCAAGTCCGTTAAGCCGGTAATGTTGCTCATTAAGTTCCATTCCTCTGACTCTTTTCAGTATCTCGGCCTCGGCACGGGTAGCTGAAACATATAGGATCTTAATTGGCATAGCGGCTTTAATCAGCACAAATGTATAAAATTAAGTTGATGGCCTGCTTAATGAAACAACTATCATAAGAAAGGTCGTTAATGCTGCATTGAGTGTTGAATACAGTTAACAAAATTACCTGTTTGGCCAGATTGATAAATTAAAATTGGTAATATTGTATAATAATTAACATACTTCTCAATGATCTTTCTAACCCGCAGGGAACAATTCAGTGCTGCCCACAGAATGTACCGCAAGGATTGGAGCGATAATAAAAACTTCGCTGTTTTTGGCAAGTGCTCAAATCCCAACTGGCACGGTCATAATTATGTAATGTTTGTAACGGTAAAGGGCGAGATCACTGAAGAGCATGGTTTCGTTATGGACCTGGATAAACTAAAGAAAATCATCCAGGAAAAAGTTATACAGAAGATCGATCATAAAAACATTAACATCGATGTTGATTTTATGAAAGACAAGATCGCAACTACAGAAAATCTTGTTGTATCGATATGGAACGAACTAAAACCTGCAATAGAGAAGGAAGGGATAAGCCTGCATTGCATAAGACTGGAAGAAACAGAAAATAATTCATTTGAATATTATGGCTAAAATGGATGCTACGGATAGAAATATTGAAAAGATAAATGACGGATCGGGGAAATTGAATTCCAGGTATAATAAAATTGAGACCTGGAACACTGAGACCATTGAGGAACTTGCAGCAATATACAGGCGTGTGCTTCAGCTGCTTGGAGAAGATCCCGACAGGGAAGGGCTTCTTCAGACCCCTGTAAGAGTAGCCAAAGCGATGAATTTCATGACCACCGGTTACTTCCAGAATCCATGCGAGATAATTAATGGGGCAAAGTTCAGGGAGGAATACAAGCAGATGGTTCTGGTAAAGGACATAGATATCTATTCAATGTGCGAACATCACATGCTTCCATTTTATGGAAAGGCTCATGTTGCTTACATACCAGATGGCTATATCACCGGATTAAGTAAAATAGCAAGGGTCGTTGATGCTTTCAGCCGCAGGCTACAGGTGCAGGAAAGACTTACTACCCAGATACGGAACTGCATACAGGAATGCCTGAATCCGGTAGGAGTAGCTGTTGTCATTGAAGCTCAGCACATGTGCATGCAGATGAGGGGTGTTCAAAAACAAAATTCAGTAACTACTACCTCGGCGTTCACAGGGATATTTCTTTCTGAACTCAGCACAAGGGAAGAGTTTATCAATCTTATAGGTTCAAAACTTCATTAAGATTTACCATATAATCGTCACACCAAACAACTTAATCAGATAATTTATGAAAGCTTATGTTTTTCCAGGGCAGGGAGCACAATTCGTGGGAATGGGAAAAGATTTCTATGAAAAATCCCGTCTTGCTAACGAGATGTTTGAAAGAGCAAATGAAATTTTAGGTTTCAGGATAACAGACATTATGTTTGCAGGCGACGATGAATTGCTTAAGCAGACAAAAGTTACACAGCCGGCCATTTTTCTTCATTCTGCCATTCTATCTGCTTTGCTTGGTAATTCATTCCAGCCAGGTATGGTAGCAGGTCATTCACTGGGAGAATTTTCAGCACTGGTGGCAAGCGGGGCGCTTTCATTTGAGAACGGACTTACACTTGTTTCAAAGAGAGCTCTGGCAATGCAGAAAGCCTGTGAGAAGAGTGTTTCAACTATGGCTGCAATACTTGGTATTGACGACAAAATTGTAGAAGATGTCTGTTCAGCAATTGACGAGCCCGTTGTTCCGGCTAATTATAACAGCCCTGGTCAGATAGTTATCTCAGGTTCAGTTGCCGGTATAGACAAGGCAATAGAGGAACTGAAAAACAAAGGTGCAAAGAGAGCTATAAAGCTGGCAGTCGGCGGGGCATTTCATTCACCGTTAATGGAACCTGCAAGAAAAGAGCTTGAAGAAGCAATTAAATCCACTCCGTTCAGTAAGCCTGTTTGTCCGATATATCAGAATGTCAACGCAAAAAGTTCGACAGACCCCGAAACAATAAAGGCAAACCTCGTATTGCAGCTTACATCACCGGTGTTATGGACACAAAGCGTTGTTAATATGATCGCTGACGGGGCAACCTCATTTACTGAAGTAGGACCCGGCTGTGTATTACAGGCGCTGATACGCAAGGTAAATAAAGATGTAGCGACTGAATCAGCACATTTTTAAAACGCCGGCAGTTTCCACATCTTAAGCAGTTTTACCCGGTTTCATGATGACTCCCCTGTGCCTTTTCCCGTCGATAAGGATCTCAAGGGGCGAGTCAAATCTTACGTGCCTTATAAATCTGTCTTCATGAACGACCTCGGCCTTATTTAGAAAGTCGACATCATAATAACCCTCGTTGATAAAAGGATTTATGGTAAAATATCCCACTCTGAAGGATGTCATGTTCTGGAAAAAGTGCGTGCCCTGGCTCGGATCAATTCTGAAATTCTGCAAACCCGATTCGATAATGATCCTTGCAGCTGAGATCTGCGGCCATTTGACAGGGATCCCAAGCCATGGATCCGTTGAGCCCCAGCGGCCGGGCCCGATCAGCACATAGCCTGCTCCCTGTTTGACAAATGAAATATTTATGTTTTCAATAATAGTTGCTATGCTTTTACTGAAAGCCGCATTAAAAGCATCAGGTTTTACATATACCAGATCGTTGACACCCTTAAAATTTCCATTTCCGAGTGCAGATTCCGAGTAAACAATTGCATCCTCGAGCCTGATCTCACCGATATTTATACTGTGCGACTCATCTGAATTGACGATCGGCCTTATCTGCAGAAAATTAAAGATCTTGGGCTTCCCGGCCGGTGTTTCAAGATTAACAGCAAATTCAATCTCAACCGGATGGTTCATCTCCTTCTGACAGATGTCAAGCAGAGTATTCAGAATATCAGCCAGCGGAAATAATTTATACTGAAGTATATTGGCAAAGGAGATTATGCGTTTACCCGGATAATTGATGCCGTCCCTGAGTATGTTGTTGGTACGGTCGAATGTCGATGCAAGGTATTTCAGTCCTGCATCATTATTTATATCGTTGATATCGATCTTTGGTATATTTATCCCATCGTCGACTGAGGGTATAAAGCTGTCGATATTAAGATCAAGAGCCCGTATATATTTCTGAGTGTCCCTCAGGGCTGCATCGGGAGAGGACAACTGCAGTATTTTTTTCGGATGCCTGGGACAGAACCTGAGTGACATTCCTCCTTCAACGATCAGTTTACCGAGCCCCATTGCAACATTAACTATTCCGTCCTCTGCTTTTTCTGATCCTATGGGATAGTAATTTATCGATCTTGCTACACCTGAAAAAGTGGGATAGAAATAATTATCGTGCTTTGCCCCGCATACCTCCTGTATGATGATCCCCATTTTCTCCTCATCAATCACATTAGCTGTAGCAGCCATGTAAGCCTTGCTGGCTTTATAGAATACTGATGCATACACTTCTTTGATAGCCTCTGAAAGCTTTTTCACCATCTCCTTGTTATCGTCAAGACGGGGGATCATGTAAGTCGAATATATTCCTGCAAAAGGCTGATAATGTGAATCTTCAAGCTTACTAGACGATCGCACTGCGATGGGGTAGATTTTTGAGACACCTAAAAATGCATAGAAATCCTGATAAACCCGTCCCGGAAGCTCAGCGCTAATGAATCTTCTGAGTATCTCTTCATCGGGATAATCGGCCATAGCAACCGGATAAAGATTATTATGGTCCATGAACTCATCAAAAACATCGGTGCTTAAAACAACGGTACGGGGAATAGTGATAAGGACCTCGGGGAATTTATAGTACAGCCTGTTCTGCTTAATTATCCGGTTTATAAATGCAAGCCCTCTGGCCTTTCCTCCTATTGATCCGTCGCCTATTCGTGAAAATGTCTGATACTCATCAAAGCTGTTCTTGTCGAATTTCGCTATTACTCCCCTTCCCTTTCCAAGCCTGAATGTAGAAATCGCTTCATAAAGGAAATGCCTCAGCTCACTTATTGTTGCAAAATCTTCCTTGTTGGTGTATTTGAACATGTGGGCAACAGGAAAGAGGGCCCTGGCATTCAGCCATTTTGAGAAATGATTTCTTGTTGCATGATATTCAAGAGTGTTATCAGGAACCGTAAGCAACTTTTGTTGAAGGCTTTGAAGATCTGTTGCTATGGCAATTGGCTCAAGCGTATCCGGATTTCTGAATACAAAAGGACCGAAGGAAAAGTTCTGAATAATAAAGTTACGGAGTTCGAGAGACAGCGACTTGGAATACTTATGAATAAAACCGGCTCCCAATTGCTCAGCATCCTTTTTATGGCTCATATTTGATGATTGAAGAAGGAAGGGCACCTTATCATCGTCGGCCATTATCACCTTACATAATTCAATTCCGGCATATTCGTCTGTTACTCCATCACGTTTATAGCTGATGTCAGAGATAATTCCAAGAACATTGAATTTATATTTTTTATAAAGAGTTTGTGCTGTGTTAAAGTTATCGGCAAGCAGAATCTTTGGACGGCCTCTCATTTTAAGCATCCTCTGATGCTCATTAAGAGCCTCGCGCTGAAAATCAAGCGATTGAAGCAGTACTATCTTGTAAATATTGGGCAGATAGGAAGAAATATATCTTATTGAGTTTTCAACAAGAATGATAGTCTGAACGCCAACATTTTCAATATCATGTTCGGCATTCATTTTATCTTCAATAAGCTTTATTATTGCCAGAATAAGTGAAGCATCACCCAACCATGAAAAAACATAATCGATAGCGCTGAGGTCCTCTCCGTCGAGCTTCATGGAGACTTCCCTGGTAAAATAGGTCAGAACAACAATCGGAATTCTTTCATGTCTTGATTTAATTCTTCTTGCAAGTGCAAAAACATCAGTTCCCTTCAGGCTTAACATTGTTATAACAAGGTCAATATTACCATCCTCGAGAATTTTGAAGGCCTTTTCTTCCGTATCCGTCTGTATAAATGAGGGGGGGTACCTCAGGTTAAGTGATGAGTATTCATTAAATATCTGTTCATCGATCCGGCCATCTTCTTCAAGCATGTAAAAATCATAGTTGCTGCAAATAATAAGGACCCGGTGGATCCTCTTCTGCATAAGCAAATCAAAAGATGTATCAGTAAAATTGTATTTCTGAAGGTCAAAGATGCTGTCAAGTATCGCCATTGATTATGAATTAAATAAGAGGGATTAAAATTACTAAAAAATTAATTGCTCCTGATCAAGGGCTGTCAGTTTGATTTACCGGTCTCATCCCAACTCCCGAATGAGATAATCTTTAGTCACTACTCCTCTGAAAAGTTCGAAAGGAGGGGAGACTATCCAGTAGAAGACAACTAAAGAGGTTGTTTAAGATTTATACTTCCCAGGTATTCCCGCTATTAAGCAGGTCGTCCATGCATTTAATCCTGGAATTTTCCTTTACAAAACCTATCTGTTCTTCCACAGCAGCTTCATAAGTCTTATCCGGTACAGATCTGATAATTCCAAGGGCAAGGGGATAATCGGGATATCTCATGTGCGCCAGCATTATATGAATGCCGGGGTTTGCTTCCTCTGCATCGTGTAGGAGGATGTCATTTTCTGTAATGCCATTCTCACCGATTTTCACTACGTTCAGTTTCAGTCCGTCAAGTACAAGGCCCATATTTTTTTCTTTACCGAAGATCATACGCTCACCATGCTGCAGTGTGATAGTCCTGTCTTCTCTTACTTCTTTGGCAAATATGAGATCATGTATTCCACTGTTAAAAATTGCACAGTTCTGTAATACCTCAATAACCGAAGTCCCTTTATGGCGGGCAGCATCAATATATATCCTGGTTGATAATGGGACATTAGTATCGATGGTGCGGGCGAAAAATTTTCCTTTTGCGCCTATAACAAGTTCTCCCACTGAAAACGGATCCTCCACTGAACCGAAAGGTGAGCTTTTTGTAATAATCCCCCTGGGAGAGGTGGGAGAATACTGACCTTTGGTAAGGCCGTAAATCTCATTATTGAAAAGAATAAGGTTAATATCAATATTCCTTCTGATAACATGTATGAAATGATTACCCCCGATCGCCAGTGAATCGCCGTCTCCTGTAATCTGCCATACAGACAGGCCAGGATTGGCAACCTTTACTCCCGATGCTATTGCAGCAGCGCGTCCATGAATGCCGTGGAAGCCATAGGTATCCATATAATATGGAAACCTCGATGAACATCCTATCCCCGAGATGAATGCAAATTTTTCTTTGGGAATACCCAGTTCGGAAACAGCTTTCTGTACGGAGTTCAGGACCGAATGATCGCCGCATCCAGGGCACCATCTGACTTCCTGATCGCTTTTAAACTCCTTTGGGCTATATTGTGTTTTAACTTCTTCCATATTACTTCTCCTCAAGCATTTTGAAGCATTTTTCCTTTATCTCTTCAATAATAAAAGGTACTCCCTGAACCTTATTAAGTTGATCGTAGTTAAACTCCTGGTGTTTCATTCTCAGATAAGATGCAAACTGACCCATATTCAACTCTACCACAAGTATCTTTTTAAATTTACTGAAGACCTCTTTTACATTCGGTGGCAGAGGATTAATATAGTTAAAGTTAACCATACTTATGTGGTATCCTTCATTCTGCATTTCTTTTACTGCCGTGAGAAGGTAGCCAAATGTTCCGCCCCATCCTGCAATCAGGATATCGCCTGTTGATTCGCCATATACTTTAATATCAGGGATCCAATTAGCCACGCGGGCAACTTTTTCAGCTCTCAGATTAACCATAAGCTGATGATTTTCAGGAACGTAAGAAACAGTGCCTCGTTCCGTTTTTTCAAGCCCACCTATCCTGTGCTCCATTCCTTTTATACCTGCAACTGCCCATTCTCTTGCTAATGTCTCAGGTCTGCGTACATAAGGCAGATATGGTTTATCGGTCTTCTTAGCAAAAGGGGGCTTTATATCAGGCAGATCCTTCATTGCCGGAATTCTCCATGGTTCGGAACCGTTTGCAAGATAACTGTCGGAGAGCAATATTACCGGGGTCATGTGTTCGAGTGCTATGCGAGCCGATTCGTAGGCATAATGGAAACAATCGGATGGAGTGCTTGCGGCTATGACCACAACAGGACTCTCGCCATTACGGCCATAGAGCGCCTGCATAAGGTCAGACTGCTCTGTTTTCGTAGGAAGGCCGGTAGAGGGGCCTCCTCTCTGAACATCAACAATTACTACAGGCAGCTCTGTCATTACAGCAAGGCCGATTGCCTCTGATTTAAGTGCAAGGCCCGGGCCCGATGTTGAGGTAACCGCAAGGCTTCCTGCAAAACTTGCACCCAGTGCGGTACAGATCCCTGCTATCTCATCTTCGGCCTGGAAACATTTTACTCCCATATCTTTCCTTGCTGCCAGTTCTTCAAGTATTCCGGTAGCAGGGGTTATGGGATATGATCCGATAAAAAGCGGAAGTCCTGCCTTTTCGGCTGCAGCAATAAAACCCCAGGCAATGGCAATGTTACCGTTTATGTTGCGGTAAGTTCCTTTGGGTATATTTGCGGGGCTTATATGGTAAACCGGATTGAGAGCTTCAATGGTCTCTGCATAATAGAAACCTGACCGCAGCACCAATTTATTTGCTTCGGCCATTCCGGGGTCTTTTTTAAACTTCTTTTCAAAAAACTCTTCAGTATACTTAAGATCCCTGTTGAAAAGCCAGTAAACCATTCCCAGGGCAAACATGTTTTTAGTCTTTAAAACCGACTTCTGATCAAGTCCGAGGTCTTTAAGCGCCGCTTTCACCATAGATGTTATGGGTGCAGGTATCACATTATGATGATCTAATTTTTCCTCAGCAATAGGGTCCGTGACATAGCCGGCCTTTTCAAGGTTTTTACCTGTAAAATTATCTTTATCATAGATGATGGTTCCTCCCTGCTTTACCCATCTGGCATTAGCCTTTATGGCAGCCGGGTTCATTGCAACAAGTACATCAGCATAGTCTCCAGGTGTATTAATCTCTGAATGTCCAAGGTGAACCTGGAACCCTGAAACACCACCTACGGTACCCGAGGGCGCCCGTATTTCAGCCGGATAATCGGGAAATGTGGATATATCGTTCCCGAAAAGTGCAGCGGTATCGGAGAACAGCATGCCTGAAAGCTGCATACCATCGCCAGAATCGCCGGAGAACCGGATAACGACCTCTTCTCTTTCAATGATCTGTGATCTGGTACCCATGTCTATCGTTGTATTTTAAATTGAAGACTGGAAAATTGTAACTTCTGAGTATTAAATGCAAAATGATACCTTTTTGTTTTATTATCACTTTACGAATTGAATTGATTTTTATGCCTGAACACAAATTTAATTTAAAATCATATCATTAGACACACTGTGCGATGATATTAAGCATGTTTTCAGAATGTCCGGGAGAAATAACGGTGCAATTGGGGCATGATAATACCTTTGATATTGCTGAATTCAGCACCAGATGTCGGCCTTCTTCAGGTTTATTTCTCCTTCGAAGAACATGCCGGCGATTTTTTCAAAATATGTGGTGTAATCTGAAATAAAAAACCTGTCATTCGACTCCCCTGAAGAATCGTTAAGTAGGTCCTTCTTCTCGAGTGTTTCCCTCAGTATCATGGCAACTATCTTTGCTGAATCGATAACTTCAACATTAAAATTGAAGATCTTTCTAATCTGATTTCTTATAATCGGGTAATGGGTGCATCCCAGAACCAGAGCCTGTATCCCGGCAAGATCAGCATTAGTGAGGTATGCCCTGAGGATTGCATTGCTGATATCATCGTATATAAATCCCTCTTCGATCATAGGAACAAGCAGCGGAGTAGCCAGTGAGACAACTGATGTGAAGGGATTTTTCTCTTTTAGTTTCCTGTCGTAAGTACCCGAGCTTATAGTTCTTTTGGTTCCTATTATCCCTATTTTTTCAAAATTTCTTAAGCTTAAGTAATCCACCACCGGATCTATAACATCGAGGATCAATGTTTTTTCTCCAAACTCATCCTTCAATGACTCAAAAGCTGAGGCAGAGGCTGAGTTGCAGGCAATCAGGATGACTTTTGAATCGAGTTCGAGCAGAAACTCGGTTATGCGGCGGGAATATGATCTGATAGCCTCGGCCGATTTATCACCATAAGGAAGGTGGGCCGTGTCGCCAAAATAGATTATGTCCTCATGCGGCAACAATTGCTTGATTGCATGTGCCACAGTCAGTCCGCCCACTCCTGAGTCGAAGATCCCTATTGGCTTCTCTTTCAATTTTACAAGTATTAAAGAAAAAAAGGCTGTCCTTAAATCCGGACAACCTTTCTTATAATATCAGGTTAAACTATTTTTTAACACCTAGTTTGGTTTTTGCCAGAGCCAGTACATTGGTGCTTTTTGTCTCATCAACAAAGAGGACCTGACCGTTTGACACATCAAAAACGTATATCATTCCGTTTTCACGTCCAACGTCCTGGATTGCTTTATCAACCTTTGCTGTTACCGGCTGGAAAAGCTCCATCTGTTTGTTTTGCAGCTGTTCCTGTGCGCTTGCCTGGAATTCCTGAATTCTCCTGTTCATATCCATCAGCTCCTGTTCCTTGGTCTGCCTCACAATTTCAGTGTAGTTTTTGCTTTCCTTCGTATATGTGTCATTCTTATTATTAAGTTCCACGGTCATAAGTTCCAGTGCATTTACCAGTTCTTTCTGGAAATTCTGTAACTGGACATTTGCAGAATCGAATTCAGGAAGTGACTGAATCAGTTCGTTTCTGTTTATATGTCCGAATTTTAAGTTCTGCGACATTGTCACCTGACTGAATGATACCATCACAAGTGCAAATGACGCTATAACGATTAGTCTTTTCATTTCTGATTTTTTTGTTTTTTCAAGTTTATGCAAATGTAATTATTTAATTCTTAAAACCTAATTTTTCGAGTACCATGTCACTTATGTCAAACTTAGGATTTGCAAACAGAATATTCCCACCTGCTGCGGTGTCGAAGATAACAGCATAAGCTCCTTCGGCTGCAATATCTTTGATCGCTTTGAGTATCTGATCCTGGATTGGTTTCACCAGTTCCTCCCTCTTTCTGAACAGTTCACCCTCCATGCCAAAATACTTGTTTTGAAGATCTTTCATCTCTTTTTCTTTGGCAATGATATCTTCTTCCCTTTTTGCTTTCATCTCCTGGGAAAGAAGCACTGATTCGCTCTGATAAGCTTTATACATTTTTTCAACTACAGCATATCCATCGGCCACCTCTTTTTCCCACTGTTGTGAAAGTTTATCGAGCTGATCCTGTGCAGTTGTAAAAGCAGGTACATTTTTCCTGATATATTCTGAATCGACAAACGCATATTTCTGAGCAACACCAATGGCTGATGTCAGAACAAGAAGTAATGTTAAAACGCCTATTTTTTTCATAACATAAATTTTTGGTTGGTATTAAAATTGCTGACCTATGACGAAATGGAATTGTGATTTGTTTGAATTGGGATAGTTAACCGGGTCGGGAACCTGGTCGAAACCATATCCCCAGTCGACACCAAGTAATCCGAACATCGGAAGATTGGCTCTGAGTCCAACGCCTGCCGAACGCGGCATCTTGAATGGATTATATTCCTTAAGCTGGTACCATGCTCTTCCCGATTCAAGAAAAGCCAGTCCGTATATAGTTGCCTGCGGGTTCAATGAGATAGGATACCTTAATTCAAAAGTGATCTTTGAATAAACGTTACCCGACGACACCCTTCTTACCGGATCAACAGGAGTAAGCGACTGGTTGGCATAGCCTCTCAATGCAATCACTTCACGGCCATAAAGGCTGTATCCTGTCATCCCGTCACCACCGATTGAGTATGCCTCGAAGGGAGATGGTCCTATATCTCTGTTAAAGTGACCAAGGTAGCCAAATGCAAACCTTGCATTCAGCACAAGCTTATCGTTCGATGTAAGTGGGAAGTAATAATCTGATTTAAAGGTCCATTTATGAAATTCGATCCACTTGTATTTTACTTCATCCGGTGCATTTTCCATATTCTTTCCGCTTATAAGGCTATACGGAGGAGTTATCTGAAGTGAGACCAGGAACTGGGAACCGCTTCTCGGATAAATAAGGTTCGGTCCTGTTGAAAACCGTTGAAGCTTGGTTGTAAAGCTTATCATGTTTGATGTGCCGTTTGCAAAGAGGAAGCTATACTGGCTGTAATTATTCAAGATATATTTCTGATAGCTTAAATCGCCGTAGATAGAAAACCAGTTATCGGGCCATGCAAGGCGTTTCCCGAGCCCCACCGATCCTCCCTGGATCAACATCTGCTGCCTGCTGAGATCACCTTTTTTCTTACCGTCGGTCATCTGTGAGCTGAATAACGATACTGACAGCGAGTTTGGATTTTTACCTCCAAGCCATGGTTCTGAGAATGATATATTATACGACTGGTAAACCCTTCCGTTCGATTGTGCCCTGATGCTTAGTGACTGCCCATCGCCTGAGGGATAAGGCCTCCATGCTTTCAGGTCGAAGAAGTTTCGCATTGAGAAGTTATTGAATCTTACACCGACAGTACCCACAAGCATGCCAGCTCCCCAACCACCGGAGACCTCAAACTGGTCGTTTGCTTTTTCCTCAAGTTTGTACAGCAGATCGACCGTACCGTTTACCGGGTCGGGTAATGGCACAGGATTTATCTTTTCCGGGTCAAAATGGCCAAGTACACCAAGCTGCCGGATTGATCTCATGATATTATCTTTGCTGAAAAGCTCGCCAGGCAAAGTATAAAGCTCACGGCGGGCAACATGTTCGTTAGTCCTGGTATTACCTTCGACTATGACTTTATTTATATATGCCTGGTCTCCTTCAAAGATCCTTACCTCGAGGTCGATTGAGTCGCCATCTATCTTTGCCTCTACAGGTGTGAGCCTCGAGAACAGGTATCCGTTATTGAGATAAAGGGAGCTCACTGCATCCTCGGCTCCGGCTGATCCGTTTAGCCTGTCGTTGATAAGCGACTGGTTATAGACTGTTCCTTCCTCAACATTAAAGACTCTTTCGAGGGCTTCTTTCCTGTAAACACTGTTGCCAACCCATTCCACATCCCTCAGAAAATACTGTTCACCTTCTTCTAACCTGATCTGTAAGCCCACCCTGTCTTCAGAAATGGGATAAAGAGAGTCAGAAAGAATGGTAAAATCCTTAAAGCCGTTATCATTATAAAAGGTAATGAGCTTATCCTTGTCTTCGTCATATTTTTCATCAATATATTTCGATGACCTGAAAAAGTTCCAGTTTTTTTTCTTGGTCCCTTTAAACTGGCGGCGAAGTTTTTTCGCTTCGAAATATTCATTACCGATAAAACTAATTTCGCCTATCCTGACCTTCTCATTCTTATCTGCATTAATACTAAGAATGATATTATTCGGCATATCGGGATCATCTTTCTGTACGAAGGTCACAGTTGTATTAAGGAAACCTTTTTCAATAAAATGATCTTTTATTATCTTCTCGGTATTGTTCATTATATATGTCGTGAGCTGGGACCCTGCGGGAAGATTTATTTTTTCAGTAATATCTGTAACCTCCGATTTCTTCAGACCATTAAGTTTTACAGATGAAATCCTGGGGCGTTCCTGAAGGAATATATCGAGGAAGACTGTATCGGATTGTGTTCTTGCTATTGAGAGTCGCACATCGGAAAAAAGGCCCTGTTGCCACAATTTTTTTGTTGCATCTGTAACAGCTTCACCGGGCAGGGTTATTCGTTGTCCAAGCCTCAGGCCCGAGATCCCTATCAGAGCATTCTGGTCGAGGAACCTTACGCCGGTTACTGTAACACCACCAATAATGTAATCATCAGGTGTCATAAAGTCTGCAATCTCCTGTTTTTCCTGGGCAGCCAACGATATGCTTAAAAGTGCCAATAATAGGGCAGTTATATTATTCTTAAATGTTTTGATCACCATCATATTTTTTTTTCTCAAAAAGCTGTTCACTAGTTTTTCCAAATCGTCTTTCTCTTCCCTGGAAGTCAATAATGGCATCATAGAAATCATTCTTACCAAAATCAGGCCAAAGTTTTTCGGTAAAATATAATTCAGTATATGCCAACTGCCACAAAAGGAAATTACTTATTCTGAGTTCACCGCTGGTTCTTATCATCAGTTCCGGGTCGGGAATGCCGGATGTAGTCAGATATTTTTCAATATCTTCCTCCTTCAACTCAGCCGGATCCAATCTGCCTCCGATTGCATCATTAATTAATTTTCGTGCAGCTTCAGTAAGTTCCCATCGTGAGCTGTAACTAAGTGCTACTACAAGGTTCATCCCTGTTCCTGAAGCTGTTAAGTCAATTGTTTCGTCAAGCCTTGCCCGTACATCTGTTGTAAGTCTGCCGATATCTCCAATAACAGTCAGTCGGATATTATTTTTAAGGAGAGTTGCGGTCTCATCATTCAGCGACTTTACCATAATTGCCATTAAAGCCGATACCTCGTCATCGGGTCTGCACCAGTTTTCTGTTGAAAAAGCATAAGGTGTAAGGTATTTTATTCCAAGTTCGGCAGCTGTTTCAATAACTTCCCTTAATGCCTTAACTCCCTGCTGATGTCCGAATACCCTATCAAGACCTCTCTGCTGTGCCCACCTTCCATTGCCATCCATGATAATTGCCACATGTTCAGGCAATTTTTCAATATTTATCTTCTCCTTTAACGGCATTCCTTATCTTTTTCTTTTAAAATCCGTATTGCCATAAGCCGGACAATCATCCTTCTTAGCGGAGATCTTCCATGTAAAAGCTATTCCTGTAAACGAATACCAGTCGTTATTATGCAACCATGGAATATCCGATGGGTCAACCAGATCTGTTAAGCCGTCAAAGTTATCATAAAAAGTTTTACGAAAACCATATTCTGCTTCAAGGCCAAGATTTTTATATATATTTACTTTAATACCAATGGAAAAGGGTATCACAGGCTCGATAGCAGTTTCAAATGAACTTATGTATGCCATACCTGCTCCTCCGGCAATATAGGGTGTGAAATCCCATGTTTTACCAAGGGTTGAATATGGAAGAAAATTAAATTCAAACTGAGCAACAATTTCTCCCACTGAGCCAGCGAATGATGCTTCTCTTGCTACCTGAAAATTATTGGAAAAATCAAGATCACTGCCCCTCAATCCTCCGAAAATTAAGCTGCCCCGTAAGGAATGTCTTGGATGAAGATTGTACCTGTAAAAGATGCCTCCTGCCGGTAAAGGGGCATATAATGGCCTGTTTGGATTAATATCGCCAAAATAGGAAGTAACCCCTGCTAAAAAACCATAATCAGAACTCTTCTGTGCGGCCACACCTATTGAAAGAGAGGAAAACAACAACAGCAAATGCAGTTTTTTCATTAAGGATTCTTGCTCATTTTATCTGATGACAGGGAAACGATCCACCTTTGTCCACAACTTATACGTAGCGGTTAAGTTGAACAGATAATAAACGTCATTTGCTCTTGAATATTGTGATGTATAGCCATCAAGATAATCGCCAAAAACATACCTTCCACCCATTTCCAGCCCAAAATTAAGTTCGGAGCTATAGATAAGGTTCATTCCAATTCCAAGGGGCAGAACGGCCGCAGCTCCGCTTTTAACGAAACGGGGATTAGAATTCAGTTTTTCGTTTGGATTAACGTTGTAAGTAACAGCCCCTATGCCTGTGAAAACGTATAGATCAATAGAAGAAAGAAGGTCTTTAAGTACAGTTTGTCCTCTTTTAACAAATGTATACAGGTTTTCAGACTTATTCTTAATAAAATAATATTCACCCAGTGCAGCAGGTTCAAAGAATGAGGATGAAGCTGCCATACCCCTTCCTTCATTGGAACCTCTTATATCGGTTGCATGAAGCCTGCCGTAGGTAAGACTGAACCTTCCATTAATATTCTGAGTAAAACGATATTTAATGTTTCCATTCAGATTGTAACGGGTTTGGAGATAGGTGATATCCTTCAGCCCCAGCAAATTCTCACCAATAGTATAACCACCAACATCTCCGAAGAACTGGGTTGTCCCCACACCGGCCATTACTTCCAACCTCCTGATTTTCCACAACTGAGCGTTGCTGTATGGTGCAGCCATTAAAAGTATCAAAACAACAAGAACAAACCCTTTTTTCACTGTTATTCAGTTAAGTAGTGATACAAATATATTAATCTAAAAATAAACGTTATTATATTATAGCTAAAATATTAACCAATAACATCAAAATTATAAGTAACATATCAGATGATTGCTTTCAATTCCTCATGTCGGCGCCCCACATCAGTTTGCTCCTCAGGGTACTGTAGAAATCTCTTCCGTTGAGCATTACAGTCTTCAGCTTACCGGGGGATTTAACGATATGCACTTCCTCACAAAAGGGTAATCGTTTTGACCTGAAATCGCAAGTAACAAGAAATTCCCTGCTCCTCCCCTCCACTATCATTTTTAACCTGCTCTCTCCCGATATTATGATAGGCCTTATTGTAAGGTTATGGGGAGATATTGGTGATATTATTATACTTTCATCTTCGGGAGAAAGTATCGGACCGCCGGCGCTGAGGTTATATGCAGTTGACCCTGTTGCGGTAGAGACTATCAGTCCGTCAGACCAGTAAGTATTAAGGAATGCTCCATCGACATAGACATGAATTGTGATCATGCTCGGGTCAGTCTTCTGAATGGTAACCTCGTTAAGAGCCGAAGCCTGGTTTTCTTCAAAGAGCCCTTCCGGTCTTATTATATCAAGCAGCGTTCGTTCAATGATTTCGTACCTGCCCTGGCAGAGCATATCTATGGATGGACCTATCTCTTCTTCCGGTATATTAGCCAGAAAACCCATGCGGCCGGTGTTTACACCCGCGACAGGTATTCCTAAGTCTTTTACTCTCATTACCGTTTCAAGGAATGTGCCATCGCCACCAACGCTGAAGACAAGATCGGGAACAGTTGATAAAGAATGCAGATCGCTGAAATTTTCAATCAGTCCCGTTTCAGAATGGTATGCAGGTATTTCATCACCCTTCCTTTGATAAACCTGAATATTGATCCCTCTCTGGCTGAATTCATTCACCAGCCTTGCGACCCCTTCCTTTGTCCGTGTTTTATTGTCCTTGCTGAAGATAGCAATACGGTTGAGCATTTTATTTCAGATATTAAGATATTTCATTAGCATGTCGAACCGTTCAGAATAGAACTGGTCCATGGAATCGGTTGTTGTGATCCAAGATTTTACATCATAGCTGTAACGTTCAAATGTTCTTATAACAGATACCAGCTCGGTGGTATTTACCTTAAGCGTAACCTCCAGCCTTGTAGAATCGGGAGGCGATGTAATATACATGCTAAGTACCTTAACATTATTGCTTTCAATGATCTGGGCTATCTGTGTAAGCGAATAATCTCTTTCTGTGAGTTCAAGAACTATTATGGCTCCTGTCTGATCCAATGAAGAGATCCCTGCTATGTACCTTATAAGATCGTTGGTCGTGATCACTCCCTTATAATGGTTGTTTGTATCAAGTACAGGGACTAAAGTAAGCTTCAATCTGGATACCACTCCAATCACTTCAAACAGGTGCTGCTCGGTTGTAACATAAGGCTTCAACAGGGTTAGCGGATGGTTACCTATTGCCTCATCGGGCTGATTCATGTCATAAATATCTGTATCAGAAATCAGTCCAAGAAAATCCTGGTTATTTACAATAGGAAGGTGAGAGATCCTGAATATCTCCATCCAGTTCAGAGCTGTCTGCCCCGAATCGGAGGTCATAACGGAAGGAACTACTTCTGATATCAGGTCTTTTGCCAGCATAAAATTATGATGAATAAATTTTCATCTAAATTAACAAAAAAAAGCCAATTTTGCACTGTAATAATAAAACTGAGAAAACGCATTATTATTATTATATGACAAATATACGATATGACAAGATTAAGTGTGAATATCAATAAGATTGCCACCCTGAGAAATGCAAGAGGCGGAGATATCCCAAATGTAATAACTGCAGCTATAAACTGCCAGTCCTTCGGAGCAGATGGAATAACCGTCCACCCGCGTCCGGATGAACGGCATATAAGATATAAGGACGTGCTGGACCTCAGGCCGATCGTAAAAACTGAATTCAATATAGAAGGGTATCCTTCCGACAAATTCATTGCTCTTGTACTGGCAGTAAAACCTGAGCAGGTTACCCTTGTCCCTGATAAGGATAATGCAATAACTTCAAATGCCGGATGGGATACAATCAGGAACCGTTCATTTCTGACCGATGTAATCAAGACTTTCAGGATAGAAGGCATCAGAATCTCATTGTTTGTAGGAACCGAAACAGCATTCGTTGAAGGTGCAGCCATTGCAGGGGCCGACAGGGTTGAGCTTTACACCGAACCTTATGCATCAGCATTCTCCTCCAATGGAGTTGAAGCAATAAAACCATTTATCAGAGCAGCAGAAGTTGCACGAAAATCAGGTCTCGGACTGAACGCCGGTCATGATCTTAACCTGGATAACCTCTCCTATTTTCACAAGAATATTCCATGGCTTGAAGAAGTTTCAATCGGCCATGCCCTTATTTCCGATGCCCTGTATCTTGGACTTGAGAATACTATCCAGATGTATAAACGGCAGCTTGCAGGATAAATGTCTGATGAAACTTTTTTTCAGAAAATATGGTAACGGGTTACCGCTTATTATCCTGCACGGACTATTTGGTTCATCGGATAACTGGGTAACCATAGCAAAAGAGCTCCAGGATCATTTCACCGTTTACCTTCCCGATCTAAGGAATCATGGCCGTTCTCCGCATAGCAGCACCCACGACTATGATTCTATGAGCGATGATCTTAAACAATTTGCACGCGAAACAGAATTAAAGAAATTTTTTCTTGCCGGTCACAGCATGGGAGGAAAGGTGGCAATCAATTTTGCCCTTAAATGGCCTGAGTTGCTGTACGGGCTTCTCGTAGCCGACATTTCTCCATTTGAGAAAACGGTGCATGAAAATCCGGCACGCCTGCAGCATTCTGCGATTCTGAAGGCAATTATCTCAACTGATGTGTCGGCAGCCTCATCACGTGAAGAAGTTGATATCCTTTTATCTGATCAAATACCCTCTGAGAAGATAAGAAGCCTCATAATGAAAAATCTGCAGAGGAACGAACAAAATAAATTCTCGTGGAGGATAAATGCAAAGTCTCTTATGGATAACCTCGGAAAGATCTTTGAAGGTATAGACAGGCAATTGTATATGACTCATCAGGTAACCGGATTCCCGGTGATTTTCCTTAAAGGCGGGGATTCAGACTATATTTCTTATGAGGATTTCAATGACATTCGACGGATCTTTCCGGCAGCTGAAATTACAAAGGTTCAAAATGCAGGTCACTGGATCAATGCCGACAGGCCCGATCAGGTAATTGCAAATATTAAAAAGTTAAAAGAAACCTGATCTAAAGGTTTGTTACAGATTCGATCCTGCCAGCATCAATTTCTCCCTGGTTTAAAAAACGCAGCATCACCTGAACCACCGCAATAACATCCTTTTCACAATACCTGACAATCCTGTTTAAGCCATTATCCTGCCGGTATATTTTCGATACCATGCTTCCGTCTATATCGTCCTTCGGAGTGGGAATGCCCAGTATTGACGTCAGGAGCTCAAGTGAAGTAAAGTTTTTATGATCACCGAATTTCCATAACTCCATAGTATCGAGCAATTTTATCTCCCAGGGTTTTTTACCTGCATTATTGAGGATCTCCGGAATTCGCAGTCCGTTTATTATCATCCGGCGAGCAATATAGGGGTAGTCGAACTCCCTTGCATTATGCCCGCACAGCAAAGCATCCTTCCTGTTATGTGTAAATTTTTCAAGCATGGCTGAGAATTCAGAGAGAATTGACTTTTCGTCATCGCCAAAAAAAGATTTCAGTCTCAGGCTGAAAGGATTCCTATCCTTTATAATACCTGCTGAAATACAGATTATTTTTCCGAATTCGGCATAAATACCTGCCCGCTCATAGACATCAGCAGCTGATTGATCTTCATTCCTGAAGAACTTTGACTTTTTCTCCCACAAAGTTTGCATTGAGGGATCAAGCATCTCATATTCTTCTTTCTGAGGAATGGTTTCTATGTCGAGAAAGATAATGTCCTCAGCTTTAATATCGGGGAGCATAGATTATTATTTTTATATTCAAAATAAGATATTGGAGTATTGGAGTATTGGAGTATTGGAGTATTGGAGTGATGGAGTATTGGAGTGATTGACCATTACCTACATTATTCCATTATTCCATTAATCCATTAATCCATTAATCCATTATTCCATTTCTCTCTTCAACATATAATATTCCTGTCATGAACATATTATTTGATATTTTTGTAATATCTATTAAGTAATCAAAAATAACAAATTACGCGACATGTCAGAACTTTATCCGCTTAAGTTTGAACCAATTTTAAAAGAAAAGGTGTGGGGAGGCAATGTACTCGCGAGCCGTTTTCATAAAAAAGTAAAAGATAATCAGAATATAGGCGAAAGCTGGGAAATATCAGCCATGCAGGAGAGCCTTTCAATTGTAAGCAATGGATTTCTGGCCGGAAATAATATTGAAGAGCTCATAGAAGTTTATATGGGCGACATTACGGGTGACTCGGTTTTTGAAAAATTCGGAAATGAGTTCCCTCTGCTTATAAAATTCATCGAAGCAAAGGAAGACCTGTCA
Organism: uncultured Bacteroidales bacterium; assembly: GCA_942492865.1. Classification (GTDB taxonomy): domain Bacteria; phylum Bacteroidota; class Bacteroidia; order Bacteroidales; family VadinHA17; genus LD21. Next base: position 162,296 of record OW818650.1, read on the forward strand.
ATTCAGGTACATCCGGGGAACAAGATGGCAAAAGAAAAACATGATGCTTATGGAAAGACCGAGATGTGGTATATCCTTGAAAGTGAAGATCAGGGGAAGATCTTTACCGGTTTTAAAGAGGAAGTAACCAAAGAAGCCTACCAGAAGGCTCTTGATGAAGGGACTATTGCTGATCTGATGAATGTTGAGGTAGCTTCACCCGGGGATGTTTTTTTCACTCCGGCCGGAAGACTTCATGCCATTGGCAAAGGCATTGTTCTTGTTGAAATACAGCAGACTTCTGATATCACCTACAGGGTTTTTGACTGGAACAGGACAGGTTCAAGGGAACTTCATACCGGCCTTGCTCTTGAGGCCATTGATTTTAAAGCTGCCGGTAAAAATAAAGTTGTGAAAGACCTGACGATTAATCAGACTGAAAATCTTGTTACCTGCAATTTTTTCAATACAAATATTATATGGTTCAATCATCCTGTTAATAAAGATTATACGCTGATCGATTCATTTATTATCTACATTTGTACCGAAGGCGAGTTTATTATCAGATGGGAAGGCAATGCCGAAGTTGTTACCCGCGGCGAAACGATCCTGCTGCCTGCGATGATAAAAGAAGTTCTTCTTGAGCCTGTAATGGAAACAAAAGTGCTTGAAATTTTTGTTGATGAAAATGCAAATAATCAAATATCTGACATTTTAGCACCATGAAAACAATTTTTGGTTTAATGTTGTCCGTTCTGATTCTGACGGCTCCGGGATGCACTGGCAGAAATTCAGCCAGGAACGGCTCAGGAGCTGATACCACAACTGTTGCTGATACCGGTTATACGGGAATAAAAAAGTATGTAAGCGATGGCAAAGTACTTAAGGAAGTATCATTTAAAAACGGAATACGTTACGGAGAAACACGTACATTTTATCCCGGAGGTCAGCTTTACCAGACAATCTGGTATGAAAACGATGTAAGGGAAGACTCGGCAAGATGGTATTATACTGACGGACCCGTCTTTCGCGCAACACCATATAAGAACGATACCGTACATGGTATCCAGAAACAGTACTACAGGAATGGAAAAGTGAAAGCCAAAATCGGGTTTGAAAAGGGTTTGCGCACTCCTTATCTTGAAGAATTTACACAGGAAGGCAGGCTTATAAAGAATTATCCTGAAGTTGTTGTTAAAATAAATGATGAATACCAGGTTAAAGGATTATACAGGATTGATCTTGAACTATCCGATGAATCAACAAAGGTTAAATTCTACAGGGGAGGATTCGTTGATGGACGCTTTGATACGACGAGAATAAAATACATAAACACAGTAAACGGGAAAGCTTCTCTCAGTTTAAAGAAATCGGGAAAGCCCGGAGCAGGGGTTTTAGGAGTAGTAGCCGAATTTACAACCCTATACCTGAATAAGGGCCTGCTGTATAAAGAAATAAAGCTTCCTTACAACGATCTTCAGTAACAAGACCCATGATAATTCATTCAGCCTCTTTTCTTACGAGCAGCCCAACACTGAAAGAGTGCCCGCCGCCCGAAAAACCTGAATTCGGATTCATCGGAAGGTCAAATGTCGGTAAATCATCACTTATCAATATGCTTACCGGATGGTCAAAACTTGCAAAGACCTCATCAACTCCGGGTAAAACAAGAACAATAAACCACTTTATAATAAATGAAAGCTGGTATCTTGTCGATCTTCCAGGTTATGGCTATGCAAAGGTTGCACAGAAGATGCGCGAAAAATGGACCGGTGCAACAAATGACTACCTTCTGAAAAGAACAAATCTCGTTTCGCTCCTGGTGTTGATAGATTCAAGGCTCAAGCCACAGAGATCAGATCTTGAATTCATGGAATTCCTCGGAATAAATCAAATACCTTTTGCAAGGGTTTTTACCAAAACGGATAAAATAAGCGGACCGGCACTCGAAAAAACTATCTCCTTTTACGATAAGGAGATGCTTAATTCATGGGAATCTGTTCCACAAACCTTTACAGCTTCAGTTGTAACAGGCGATGGCAGAGATGATATACTGAATTATATTGAAGGTTCAATCAATATTTTCCAAATGTCACATGATTTAAGCAGGAATTTTTAATTTTGTACCCGGAATTTGACAAGTATAAACTGCAAAATCATACGAAAATGTATGGACATGCTCCAATGAAACTTTTTTCCTGCCGGGCTTCGAAACATCTTGCACAGATGATCGCTGACGAGCTTAAAATAGAGCTGGGAAAGAGTTCGGTGACGGAATTCAGTGACGGTGAGTTTCAACCTTGTTTTGATGAATCGGTAAGAGGATGCCTCGTATTCATCGTACAGTCCACCAATCCGCCCGCTGATAACCTTTTTGAACTGCTTCTTATGATTGATGCTGCCAAGAGGGCTTCAGCATACAAAGTCATTGCAGTAATTCCATATTACGGTTTTGCACGGCAGGACAGAAAAGACAGGCCAAGGGTTTCTATCGGGTCAAAATTATCTGCTGATCTTCTTAGCACAGCAGGAGTTGACAGGGTAATAACTATGGACCTCCATGCAGACCAGATCCAGGGATTTTTCAATGTACCTGTTGATCACCTGTTTGGCTCTGCAATCTTTGCTCCCTATATTGAAAACCTGCACCTTACCAATCTTACTGTTTCAGCCCCTGACATGGGCGGTTCAAAGAGAGCCAATGCTTATTCGAGGCACCTGCAGTCTGAAATGGTCCTTTGCCATAAACTGCGGAAAAAACCCAATGTGATCGAAGAAATGTCTATCATAGGAGATGTGGAAGGCCGCAATGTGGTCATAATAGATGATATGATCGATACGGCTGGCACGGTTGTACTGGCGGCCAATATGATGAAGGAAAGGGGAGCCCTAAGCATAAGGGCCTTTGCCACACATCCCATTTTGTCGGGAAATGCAATACAGAGAATAGATGATTCTGCTATTGAAGAACTAGTTGTTACCGATTCCGTTCCATTTAAAAACACCTCAAAAAAAATAAAAGTGCTGTCAATTGCGGATATTTTTGCGAAAACAATAGATGCAGTTACCACCAATAAGTCGATCAGTACAAATTTTGTTTTCTGATTCCTTTGTCATATCTTTGCAGGCCAAATTTTTTATGTCAAACGTGTAATGGGAAGTTATTATAGTGATAACTTTTAGTAGCACAATAACAACTATTTTAAATGAAAACAATAGAGATCACGGGTAATCTGAGGAAGGAAACAGGTAAGAAAAGCTCCAAACTTATAAGGAGGGAAAATAATGTGCCATGCGTTATTTATGGCAAAGAGGGAAATATCCACTTTTACGCACATGAAAACAGTTTCAAAAACCTTATTTATACTCATAAAGCTCACCTTGCTCAATTTGACCTTGACGGAAAAATATATAAAGCTGTATTGAAGGATATCCAGTTCCACCCGGTAACTGACAAGATATTGCACATTGATTTCACGCAGATCTTTGATAACAAGCCGGTTGTAATCAGTATTCCGATACAGGTGCATGGCGATTCTGTTGGTGTAATAGCCGGCGGTAAATTAAGTATCAAGAAAAGAACTCTCAAAGTAAAGGCGCTGGCTGAGGACCTCCCTGAATTTCTACCAATCGACATTACAGAACTTAAGATTCACCAGTCGGTAAAAGTAGGAGATATGGCATTCGATAAGGTGGAATTACTTGACCCTAAAATTGCAACTGTCCTGTCAATAGCCACTTCACGTGTAGCCCAGAAAGCTGACGAATTAGCCCCTGGCGAAGTAGCACCTGCCGAGGGAGCTGTTGCCGCGGCACCTGCTGAAGAAAAAGCTAAGTAATAAAGTTTAAAAAATACAGGCACGGTGAAATACCTGATAGTTGGCCTGGGTAATATAGGCGACGGGTATAAAAATACGCGTCACAACATAGGATTTAAAGTATTGGATGCCATGGCTAAGGCATCCAATACTTCTTTTACAGATAAACGTTATGGTGCGGTTAGCGAAGTAAAATACAAAGGCCGGCTGTTTATCCTTCTTAAGCCCTCAACCTTTATGAATCTCAGCGGGAATGCAGTGAACTACTGGCTGAAAAAAGAAAACATACCACTCGAAAACTTCCTTGTTATTGTCGACGACATTGCCATTCCACTTGGAACAATACGTCTGAGGCCCAAAGGAGGCCCAGGTGGCCATAACGGGCTGTCGCATATAAATACAATCCTTGCATCAGGCGATTATGCCAGGATCAGGTTCGGAATCGGCAATGCTTTCCGTAAAGGCGCTCAGATTGATTATGTTTTGGGAGAATGGTCAGATGAAGAGGAAAAAATAATAAAAGCAAGGATCCCTATTGTAATTGACATGATCAGATCATTCGGAACAACAGGACTTGAACTTACAATGACAACTTTCAATAAGTCGGGCAGGATGACTGATGAGAGTCCAAAAACCGGAAGTACCAGCATATAAAGCACAGAATCAAATGCCTGACGAAAAACCACATATCAGGATTGATAAGTTCCTCTGGGCCGTAAGGATATTCAAAACACGGAGCCTGGCATCCGAGGCATGCATCAAAGGACGAATAATAATAAAAAATGTACAGGTGAAGCCATCGCGACTGGTTTCGGAAAATGAGATCATAACTGTAAAGAAGCCACCGGTAAATTACATGTACCGGATAATAGTACCCATCGAAAACAGGATATCAGCCAAAATGGTTGAAAATTATATCTCCGACCTTACACCTGAAGAGGAAAAAGCAAAGCTGGTAATTCACAGGATGGGAGGAACAGGATTCAGGGAAAAAGGCCTTGGAAGACCCACAAAAAAGGACAGGAGAATAATAGACAGGTGGAACGACGAGAGAAATGAAAACTAATCATGGTGGTATAAAGACCTAATCTTCATTTTACAGCCTTATTGTTTTTAAAAAATTTATCATCCAGTGCTCATTTTATTTAATTTTGCCTATAACAGCCGATCTCATTTCTTTCTTATTACGAGCCGGATACCAATTTCATTTTCCGATGGGCAAAGACCAAATTGAAAAATATTCCAGAAGATACGCGATCCTGAAAAGCCTTGCCGGCTTCTGGCAGAATAATATTTTTTACAGGAAAGTTATTGTTCTCGGGCTTGATAATATTCAACCCGACGATCATGTGATCTTTGCCCCTAACCACCAGAACGCTCTTATGGATGCCCTTGCAGTTCTTTTCACACATAAAGGGCAGCCCGTTTTCCTTGCAAGAGCTGATATATTTAAGAAAAAAATAATTGCTTCAATTTTATATTTTCTGAAAATACTTCCGGTTTACAGGCTGAGAGATGGTTTTGGCAGCCTTAAAGGAAATGATGAGATTTTTAATAAGACAATCGATGTATTGAAGAATAAAAACGGGCTGGTTATCCTTCCCGAAGGAGATCATGCAGGTTTCAGAAGATTAAGACAATTAAAAAAAGGTATATGCAGGGTGGCTTTTCAGGCTGACGAAGCCACTGATTTTAAGCTGAGGATAAAAATAATTCCGGTTGGTCTTGAGTTTACCAATTACAGCAGTTACCGTGAAGTGCTTACTGTTGTTTATGGCAAACCAATAGAGGTTTCCGACTACCATGAACAGTACAGGGAAAACCCTGAGAAGGCACTTAATTCCCTGAAAAACAGGCTTTCATCGGAGATGAAAAAGGTTATGGTCCACATAGATTCCGATCAGGACTATGAAGCGATAGATGAGCTAAGAAGCATCATAAACGGATCGTTCAGCGATGATACAAAGACCCCAAAAATATACAGGGACAGGGCACTTGTTGAAAAGATGAACAAGCTGAATAATACTAATCAGGAGTTGTACAGAAAAATATGTGATCTGAGCCTCAGTGTCAAAAAAGAGACCAAAGACCTCAGGCTCAATTATGCAATGCTTGCAAAAAAGAGCCATCCGCTCCCATTGCTGCTGGCAATTACCGCAGGACTTATAATCACCTTCCCGCTTTTCATCTACGGCAACATTTTTAATATTATCTTCCTTGAAATACCCAGCCTGCAGACACGGAAGATCAGGGATTTACAATTTCATGCAACCATGAGGTACGGAATATCATTTGTACTTGCATTGATACTTCTGCCAATATTCCTGTTTCTGATATATCTGATTTTTCAAAACTGGATTATTGCAGTACTTGTTTTCCTTAGCCTGCCCATTTCAGGCCTCTTTGCATGGAATTATATTCAATTTTTCCGAAGACTGAGAGCCCGGTTCAGGATAAGAAAGTATAAAGCCGGGGAAAATGAAAATTTTTCTTCTCTTCAGAAAAATTACAGCGATCTTGTGAGTCTCATTGCAACACTGAAGAATGAATAACCGCGACATGTTTAATGGAAAGATAGTATGGATTACAGGTGCATCTTCGGGAATCGGGGAAGCCCTTGTTTACGAATTTGCAAGATATGGCGCAACTGTAATCGCTTCATCAAACGACCCTGCAGGGCTTGAAAGAGTAAAGGCATCTTGTAACGAAAATTCAGTAAAAGTTACCTGCGTTCCCTTTGATCTGTCTGAAACATCAACAATAAACAGCCTGGCAGAAACACAGGTAGAACAATTTGGGAAGATAGACTACCTTCTTAATTTAGGGGGCATAAGTCAGAGGGTCAGAATTGAAGAAACACCTATGTGGCTTGACAGGAAAATATTTGAAATAAATTACTTCGGAACCATAGCGCTCACAAAAGCCGTTCTCCCATTCATGATAAAACAAAAATCAGGACATATTCTTGCAACAAGCAGTATCTCAGGCAGGTTCGGATTTCCGTTAAGATCAGCATATTCAGCATCAAAACAGGCTTTGCATGGGTTTTTCGAAACACTTTACCTGGAAAATAAACAAAATAATATACGTTCATCAGTTATTATTCCGGGAAGAGTACGCACCAATATTTCAGTTCATGCCCTTGACGGTTCAGGGAAGGAAAATGGCAAAATGGATGAAGGTCAGCTGAAAGGCCTTACAGCCGAAAAGGCTGCCAGTATCATCATTAAAGGCATTAAGAAAAACAAGAGAGAAATACTCGTGGGTAAAAGTGAATTGTTCCTTTTATACATAAGAAGACTTTGTCCATGGCTCTTCTTCAGAATCGCAGATAAGATAAAGTCAACTTAATTATAATTTTCAGGATGAAGAGTTATGTCATATCAGGAATTCAGCAAATAGGCATTGGCGTTACAAAACTTTTTGACGCATGGGATTGGTATATTGAGCATTTTGGGATGGATTGCAAAATCTTTGAGGACGATTCGGAAGCAAAGCTGATGCTGCCCTATACAGGTGGAACACCTCAGAGCAGGCATGCTATTCTCGCCCTTAACCTTCAGAGCGGAGGTGGTTTTGAAATATGGCAATACAAGGGAAGGACACCTGTTCCTCCAAAAGAAAGTATTTCAATAGGAGACCTGGGGATCCTTGCCTGCAAGATCAAGGTAAAAGACATAGAGAAAGCTTTTGAATTCTATTCTTCTAAGGGAGTATCAATCGTGGGAGGCTTAACCGCTGATCCGTCAGGGGAAAAAACTTTTTTCCTGAAAGACCCCTATGATAATATATTCCAGATCGTTCAGGGTATAAACTGGTTCATGAATGAGAAAAAGATATCGGGCGGCTCGTATGGGACAGTGATGGGAGTATCGGACATTGAAAAATCAAGAATTGTTTATTCCGACATCCTTGGATATGACGAAGTTGTATATGACTCAACCGGAATATTCGATGATATTGCCCATCTGCCTGGAGGTAACAGGGAATTCCGCAGAGTGCTTCTTAAGCGCTCAGAACCCTTCGCAGGGCCTTTCAGTAAAGTATTCGGTGAGAGCTTTATTGAACTGATCAAATCAACAGGAACTCCCGGGAAAAAGATATATGAGAACAGATACTGGGGCGACCCCGGTTTTATCCATCTATGTTACGATATTCATGGAATGGATAATCTGAAGGAATATTGCACGCAAAAAGGTTTCCCTTTTACTGTCGACAGTAAGAGCAGCCATGAGGGGAACAGCTTCGACATGGGTGAAGCAGCCGGACATTTCTCTTACATAGTCGATCCTGACGGGACATTAATTGAGTTTGTAGAAACTCTTAAAGTTCCTGTTTTGAAAAAGCTGGGATTATATATCGACCTCACGAAAAGGGACCCGAATAAATCTTTGCCAGCATGGATGCTCAAAAGCCTGAAGTTTTCACGGGTCAGAAGATGATCAAAGGCTTGATCCAAGGTTTTCAACTTCTTTGAAAACTCTCATTATATTACCTGACCAGATCTTTTCGATCTCTGCTTTTTTATAGCCTCTTCTCAGAAGCTCTATGGTTATGTTCTTCATTTCCGATACAGTACGGCAGCCTTCAACTCCTCCGCCTCCGTCAAAATCGGTGCCTATCCCGACGTGATCTATACCAATTACCTGAACAACATGGTCGATATGATCAACAACATCGGTGACCGTCGCAAGTTTTTGATACTGTTTTTGTATAGCCCGGTACTCATTACGCATCTGTTTCTGCAGCCCGGCAGACAGATCTTTGTAATCTCCATATTTTTCACTCAACTCTTTAAGCTTCGAATCGAGCAAAGGGTCAGGCTCAGGGACCTTTACATAATTACTCAGTATGCAGATCTGAATAACTCCTCCATTGTCTCTTAAAGCAAGCAGCATATCATCACTGATATTTCTCGGGTTTTCACAAAGAGCCCTGCACGATGAGTGAGAGGCAATAACCGGAGCTTTTGTTACTTTAAGAACATCATAAAAAGAATTATCCGAAATATGAGATACATCTATCATCATTCCGAGCCGGTTCATCTCTGCAACAACTTCAGATCCGAAGTCAGAAAGTCCATTATGTTCGCTCCCGCTGTTGTCGGTTGATGAATCGCAAATATCATTATTCCGCGAATGACATAGTGTTATGTACCGTGCACCAAGATCATAATAAAACTTTACCCTGGAAATATCCCTGCCAATTGGATACCCATTTTCAAGTCCGGTGAATGCAGCTATTTTACCTTCTTTGAATATCTTGTAGGCATCTGAAGGTGAGTAAGATAACGTTGCAAGCGAAGAATTCTTTATAATATTATTCCGGATAGCCTTAAAATTTTCCTGAGCCTTCCGGTGAGCCTCATCATAGGCCTGATCATTTCGTGGCCCCTGGCTTATAAAAACTGCAAAAAATTCAGAATGGAGACCGCCTTCCTTCATTCTGGGAAGATCCACACATCCCGTACTGTGTTTCTGGCCCAGGTCAAAATCAGGATCTGTGAATTCCATCGGAGTGTCGCAATGAGTATCTACAGTAAGTATCGACTTATGTATCTTGTTGGCTCTGTTAACAAGCCTGCTTTCACTATCTACACATCCTGCCAGTATAAGAGTAATAAGCAGGAAACCCGTTAGCTTCATATTCTGACTCTGATTATTAAGCCTGCAATATAAATGAAAATGAAATGCTGTGATTATGAAAATCAGATATTTAACACTATTTAACAGGTAGCACCGGGAAGGCAAGGAGTGCAATCAGTTATTGAGTTTTTATAAGCGTATAAACATTGACAATTTCTCCCTTAGATAGCCTGAGTAAGTAAAACCCCGGCGCCAGATCTTTCAGGGGAAAATGGTGTTCCGATTCACCCTGTTCAATAATGCCTGTTTTTACCTCTTTGCCCTGTGAATCGTACAGGCTTATCCTGACTCTGGCGTCAACGGGTGATTCAAACCTGATATTTACATCTTCCGGTGAGGGATTGGGAAAAACGCTAACCTTCATGGAAATATCACCAGGCTCCCGGTCCGCAGTTATTATTACTGTCTGAAGAAAGCTGCCTGAAAGCGTAAGATTGTTATTTGCCGATTTGAACATTGGGATGATTGTCTCCCCGAGTGTCCAGTTGATTGAAATATTGTCCCTTACCTTAGAACCTCCGGCACTCGAAATAACTTCCTGCTTTATCTGGGCAGTGACGGTGAAAACTGAAACAATTGAAAATAATAAGCAAACAAATCGTTTCATCTGTTGGGATTTAACAATCCTAAATTAAAAAAATTAATTTGAATTAATCCCTTCCGCCAAACTTTTTAAAACCTTCATCCAGCCAGGCTTTATATTCTTCAATGTTCAGATTGGTAGGCATTGGGGTATTCAGGGCATTACCTTCATGATCAGTTATTACATATAGTGGGAGTGCGTTGGTCCTGAATTTTTGAATTTCAAGATCCTCATTCACCTTTCCAATCGTCTTTTTCACTTTGCCGTCAATTGTTGATGTGATCCATTTATTTTCCGGAAGCTGGGTACGGTCATCGACATACAGAGCTATTATAACAAAATTATCTCTTAACCGCTGCAGCACTTCCGGATCGGACCACACTCTGGCCTCCATTACCTTGCAGTTTGCACATGCATGTCCCTTAAAATCAAGCAATACAGGCTTACCCTGTTCTTTTGCACAGGCCAGTCCCTGCTCATAATCATAATAACCAGTGAGCCCATGAGGCATATCGAATTTATCCCCGTACAATGGTTCGGAACATAACCGGCTTGCAGGGCTTACCGGTAGCAGGTTTGAAACATTGCCTCTATTTTCTGAAATTAACTTTGGCAGATTAAATGCGGAATTGTTCTGTGATGGCAGGAATGAAGATAAACCCTTTAACGGGGCTCCAAAAAGTCCCGGAACCAGATATACCACTAACGAAAAAACCGCAATTATTAAGAACAGTCTGAAGGCTCCAATATGTGGCAGATCGCTGTCGTGTGCAAATTTAATTTTTCCTGCCAGGTATAGCCCGAGAAGGAAGAAAAGTACTATCCAGACTGACAGAACAAGGTCGCGTGAAAGTAGCCCCAGCGAATAGACACTATCAACAGTAATGAGGAATTTCAAACTGAAAGCAAGCATTACAAATCCAAGCACTACTTTAACCGAATTAAGCCATCCGCCAGACTTTGGGATCCTGTTCATCACTGACGGGAAGAGGGCAAAAATTGTAAATGGTAAAGCGAAAGCAATTCCAAATCCCAGCATACCTATAGTTGGTCGCAATACATCACCTGATGCTGCTTCTATCAACAGGGCACCTATTATTGGACCCGTGCAGGAGAATGAGATTATTACTGTTGTAAGGCCAAGGAAAAAAGATGCAAGCATCCCTCCCCTGTCAACTCTTGAGTCAGCTCCTGACACCCAGCTGTTTGGCAGAATAATCTCAAAAGCACCGAAAAACGATGCGGCAAACAAAACGAAGAGTGCAAAGAATATGATATTTGGTATCCAGTGTGTGCTCAGGGCATTAGCAAACCCTGCACCCGCCAGTGAGACAAGAATGCCTAGCGACGAATAGATAAGAATTATCGAAAATCCGAAAATCATTGCTTTTAAAAAGGTTCTCTTTCGGTTCTCTGTTCCCTGCGAAAAGAAAGCAACAGTCATGGGTATCATAGGGAAAACGCATGGTGTAAGTACGCCTGCAAATCCAGCCAGGAGTGAAATAAGGAAGAATGAAAGGATTCCTCTTCTCTGACCGGAAGCTACATCCTCTGAAGCGGCCACAGCAACTGACCCCGGCTGATCCTGTATAGTAATTTCAAATTCAACATCTTTAGGTGGCGAGCATGTAGCATTGTTGCATGCCATGTAATTAACAGTTCCTGTAATCTTAACTGAGCCGGCATCAATTCTGAGCTTCTGACGGAATTCAGCCTTTGTTTCAAATGACTTGATCTTCATTCCGAATGCTTCATCCATCAGCTCTTCAGGTTTTGTAACCTCATAGGGTTTACCCTCAGGGATAAATCCGGGAACAGGATCAAAGTTAATTGAAGTGGGAATCGGACCTCCTTCCGGAATATCCATCGAATAGATGTGAGATCCTTCCTCAATAGAAGCAGTGAAAATAAGTTCATACTGCTTTTCACCTTTTTTTTCGTAATTAAAATCCCATTTTACAGGGTCGTAAATTTGGGCCGATATATTTATAACATGGATAACGGCAAGCAGAAATACAAATAACCTTTTTTGCATGGAGATACCGGATTAATTCAACCACAAAAGTAATGAATAGCCTGAATAATTTAAAATGAATGGCTATCAGACCAGATCTATCTCATTTCCATCAGGATCATAGAAATGATACTCAAGCATGTGATAGGATGTAACAGGCTGAAGTTTAAGCTTTATGCCATATTTGAAATTCCATTTCCGGTATAACGGGATCAGTCCTTTAGCAAGATATGAAGCAACAAAAGGATGAACATTAAGAAGAATTTTTCTGGTCTTTATCTTATCAACAATAAATGACAAGCCCCTTTCAAGTTCGTCTGTAAAAAGTATGGTCGGCTTTGTTTCACCTGTTCCAAGGCAGGTTGGGCATTTCTCGTTTGTAACGATGTTCATTTCGGGCCTGACTCGCTGTCGTGTTATCTGCATCAATCCGAACTTTGAAAGGGGAAGTATATTGTGCTTGGTTCTGTCGTTGGCCATCACTTCCTTCATCTTATCAAAAAGCAGCTGCTTATGTTCGTTGGTATGCATATCGATAAAATCGATGACAATTATTCCGCCCATATCCCTTAACCTCAGCTGTCGGGCAATCTCTGTTGCTGCTTCCATATTAACTTCGAGTGCATTGGATTCCTGGTCATTTCCCGATCTTGACCTGTTACCGCTATTGACATCTATTACATGAAGCGCTTCTGTATGCTCCAGGATAAGATAAGCCCCATGCTTGAAAGAGACCGTCTTACCGAAAAGGGCTTTTATCTGTTTATTGACACCAAAATGGTCAAAAATCGGAAGAGTTCCTTTATAAAGCTTCAGGATCTTTTCTTTTTCGGGTGCTATTTCCCTTATGTAGGTTCTGATCTCGTCGGCCAGGTTCTCATCGTTGATATTAATACTGTTAAAAGTAACATTGAGCATATCCCTGAGGATAGTTGATGTCCTGCTCAACTCTCCGATGAAAAGCTTCGGAGTTTTGGTTTCCTTTTTAATAGTTGGAAAAGCTGATTCCCACTTTTTAATCAGGTCTCTTAATTCAGCATCCAGAACCGCGACTTTTTTACCCTCGGCAACAGTGCGGACAATAACTCCGTAATTCCGGGGTTTTATGCTTTGTATCAAAGATTTTAACCTGGCTTTTTCCTCGCTACTTTCAATTTTGGTGGAAATTGAAACTTTGTCGGTGAATGGTATAAGAACCAGGTTCCTCCCTGCAATGGATATTTCTGAAGCCAGCCTTGGACCTTTTGTAGAAATCGGTTCTTTCGATACCTGAACGATCACTGTTTGCCCGGTCTGAAGGATATCTGAAATCTTACCGTCCTTATCTATATCAGGCTCAGGTTTAAATTTACTGATCGGCGGGACTTTCCCCTGCTTCTGAACTGCAATCTGATAATATTTCTGTTGTGTCCTGAACTGAGCCCCGAGGTCAAGGTAATGCAGAAAGGCATCCCTTTCATACCCAACATTAATAAATGCAGCATTGAGGCCCGGCATTATTTTCTTAACCTTCCCCAGATATATATCCCCTACTGCAAACCTGACATTTTGCTTTTCCTTATTTAATTCAACCAGTTGCTTGTCTTCAAGCAAGGCCAGAGAAACATCGGAATTACTAACATCGATGATTAAATCCTTATTTGCCACTTAAAAATGCTATGATTTAATTACCAACTACTCAGATATACTTATACAATAAACCTAAAGACCATCAGATCTTTAGGTTTAAAATAGTTCGCATGATGACCAAGTGCTGACTTGCTATTTCTTTTTATGCCTGTTTTTCCTCAAACGTTTTTTCCGTTTGTGAGTGGCCATCTTATGTCTTTTTCTTTTTTTACCGCTTGGCATGGATGTTATTTCTTAACTTGTGATGACTTAACTTTGGAAATGAATGTTTTTGCCGGTTTAAAAGCTGGAATATTGTGTGCCGGGATTATGATGGTTGTATTCTTCGAAATATTCCTTGCTGTTTTTTTGGCTCTCTTCTTAACTATAAAGCTTCCGAATCCCCTGAGATATACGTTATTTCCTTTTACCATAGAATCTTTCAGACTTTCCATTAAGGCTTCTACAGTTTTCTGAACTGTTACTTTTTCGATACCAGTGTTTTTGGCAATTTCGTTAACAATGTCTGCTTTAGTCATTTTACGTGAAATTTAAATATTCAACAATATTATTTGAGTACGTTTTTTTTCAATGGTGCAAATATAAAAATATTATTTGTTTATAATCGAAGACTTATAGAATAATTTTATTTTTTGCCTTTATTAATGCCTTAATCACAATGAAATAGCGACACCTTATATTATGGGTGCCTTATGAAGGTGTACAAAGTTACAAAATTTCCCTTTTCATAAATAGCTGATTGCCAATATTTTCTTTTTATGTTGCTAAAAGTTGATTTTTTCCTAACTTTACATATTGTAATGTAATTATAAATAAACCTATAACTATATGTCGCTCAACAAAGTAGTACTTGTCGGTAATGTTGGAAAGGATCCGGTAATAAGATATTTTGAAAAAGGTGTAGCAAAGACAACTTTTCCTCTTGCCACCAGCGAAAGCTATACAAACCAGCAGGGAGAGACCGTGACTTCAACCGAATGGCATAACATTGTTTTCTGGCGGGGCCTGGCTGAAGTTGCAGAGAAGACTGTATCGAAAGGATTGCAGGTTTATGTTTCCGGCAAAATAAAAACGCGTTCGTATGTGGATAAGGACGGCAACAATAAATATATAACAGAGATTCTAGGGGATACTTTATTTACATTCGAAAAGAAACAGGCCCAGGGCCCATATACCAGTGGCGGTAAAAACCAGGTTGCGGAAGTTAAGGAACAGGCAACCGGTTATAAGGCAGATAGCGCCCCAGCTGATAAATCGTCAGCCGGTATAAGTGAATTTCTTGAAGAAGGTCCTTTTAATGAGACCGGCACAAATGAAGATGACCTGCCTTTTTAGCTCTTAAAGTAAGAACGAATTGGAATCTGAATTTCTGTCTTCATACATGACCCTCCTCACGGGAATAATAATTGATTACAAGATCATTGCCACGATAGTGCCGCTCATTCTGTTTATTACGGGATCGGCATTGATGTCGTGTTCTGAAGTCGCTTACTTTTCACTAAAATCAGAAGATCTGGAAAATGTGAAGAATAATAAGAACAGGAAAAACCATATCTTACTTAAACTTTACAATAATCCCGAAAAGCTGCTGAGTACAATCGTGGTAGCAAACAACATTTTTAACATTGCCTCCGTAATCCTTGCAGCATTTCTGATCCGGTCTGTTTTTAATGACCCGAACATAACTTCAGGCTTCATAATCAAAGCGTCAATAATTGTTTTCCTGCTTCTTTTTTTTAGTGAAATATTGCCTAAAGTCTATGCCTCAAGAAGAAAAATGCAGCTGGCATTATTCATGTCATATCCCCTCTATTTCCTTGAAAAATTATTGAGTCCCGTAACTTTTTTGTTGCTGAAGTCTTCTTCATTTTTCAGGAAACGGGCTGCCAAAAGCGTAAGCAACATCAGCATTAATGATATCTCCAATGCACTTGACCTGGCCTCAGATAACCTGAAAGAAGATGAGAAGATTCTCAAGGGTATAGTCAATTTCGGGAACACGAATGTCAGCGCTATAATGATACCCCGCACCGATGTCACTACAATCGATATTAAATCGAGATTCAAAGCAGTTATATCTCTTATTATCGATTCGGGATTCTCACGGATACCGGTGTACCACGAATCGTTCGACAATGTAAAAGGAGTACTGTATGCAAAAGATGTCCTTCCTTTTATGAATAATACCGATAATTTCAAATGGCAGATACTCATCAGGCAACCATATTTTGTTCCTGAAACCAAAAAAATAAACGAACTGCTCAAAGAATTCCAGGTAAAAAAGATCCACATGGCCATGGTAATTGATGAGTACGGAGGGACCTCGGGAATAGTTACCCTTGAGGACATTCTTGAGGAAATTGTCGGTGAAATTACTGACGAGAGCGACGAAGATGAAGTAATGTACAGGAAAATAGACGATCGTACATATATTTTTGAAGGTAAGATTCTGTTAGATGATTTCTGTGAAGCGCTCGGTGTTGAAGAAAACCTGTTCGAGGAAGTGAGAGGAGAATCTGAAACACTGGCAGGACTAATTCTTGAGATGACAGGTGAAATTCCCAAAAAAGATCAAAAGGTAAATTTCAAAAATTTCAGGTTCAGGATCGAATCGGCCGACAAAAGGAGAATTAAAGAAATACGGGTTGATATTAACATATAAGCAATTGAAGCTGAAAAAAATTAATGTATTATTATTTCTGATCACCCTGTCGTCTATCGGTTGCAGGGAAGTACCTGTACCAAAGCCAAAAGGTTACTTCAGAATAGATCTTCCCGTGAAGCATTACAACAGGTTTGAACCATGGAACTCAGGAAAGGACCTTCCTTTTTCATTTGAATATCCGGCATACGGCAGACTATCATTCGATCAGGAGCGGTTTTCTGATCCAGGATGGTTTAACATAGAATTCCCCCAGTTCGATGCAAGTATTTATCTTACCTACAAAAAAATTCATAATGATATTGAGAACATTATGGAACAAACATACGAGATGAATGTTAAAAATCATATAATCAAAGCCGAAGCAATCAATGAACAACTGATAAATAACCATAACAACAAGGTTTATGGCATCTTTTATGATCTTATGGGTAATACAGCTACTGCAGTTCAGTTTTATGTTACTGACAGCATAAATCATTATCTTAGGGGATCATTGTATTTTGCCGCTGAACCGAATACTGATTCAATTGCACCGGTAAAAGAGTTTTTAAGGGAAGATATGGTTCATCTTATTGAGACTCTGACCTGGAAAGAAGAAAAGTAATACGGATGTAAAGAAGATGGGTTGCATTACAAAACATTACCTTAACGAATTCTCTGTGCTTGGTGTATGGAAAATAGAGGAAGACCTGGATACCCTGCTTGCCTCTGTTTCCCTTTGCAAAGAAGACAGGAAAAAGTATAAAGACTTTGCAAGCAATTCCCGGAAACTCGAGTTTCTGAGTGTCAGAGCATTGCTGGCAGAGCTTCTCGGAAAAGAAGCCAGGATAGTCTATAATAAAAACAACAAGCCCTTTATTAAGGATGGTTCAAGGTTTATCAGCATCTCACACTCACAAAAACTTACTGCAATACTATTAAGCACAAATGAAAAGGTTGGGATAGATCTTGAGTATATGAGTTCAAATATTGGCGCCATTGCCTACAGGTTTATAAATGAGAATGAAAAAATCACTACCGATCCTGAAAATCAGAAATATCACCTTTACCTACACTGGTGTGCCAAGGAATCTTTATATAAGATATGCGACAAGGAAGGAATAAGCATCAGGAACAATATCACAATTGAACCGTTTGAAGTGAACGAATCGGGAGAGATCAGAGGCAAAGTGGAAACAGATAAAATAAACGACACATTTGAACTGCAGTACTCAAAATATAATAGTTACGCTATAGTGTGGACAAAAAAGAACTATGAGAGGATCTGAATTTCCGGGCAGGAAAAGTATTGGACTTCTCCTTGATCCTGACAAGGCGAAAGGTGATCAGTTTGACGACCTGATTGACATCGCTGAAAAAAGCAGGACCGACTTTATCCTTGTTGGTGGAAGCATAACCTTTTCAAGTATTGATAAACTGATCGATTCTGTAAGGGAGAGATGTTCAATACCCATTGTTCTGTTTCCCGGAAACCTTCTGCAGCTTACCATGAAAGCTGATATAATATTGCTGCTATCCTTAATTTCAGGAAGAAACTCCGAATTATTAATTGGCAATCATGTTATTGCAGCACCTTTCCTGAAAGACGTGAAAGAAAAAGTAGTACCTGTAGGCTATATACTCATAGGAGGAGGGACCAAGACTTCAGTTGAATATATCAGCCAGACTGAAGCCATACCCGCTGACAAACCCGAGATAGCTGTCGCGACAGCTCTTGCCGGCCAGATGCTCGGATTGCACATGATCTACCTTGAAGCTGGAAGCGGGTCAACAGAACCTGTTCCCGTAAGTCTTATAAAAGCAGTAAGGGCAAACATTTCAATCCCTCTTGCCGTTGGAGGCGGCTTGAAAGATAAAAGGGCAGTCAGCGAGACCTTTTTTGCAGGCGCCGACCTGATAATCCTCGGAAATTCATGCGAAAAAAATCCCGGCCTGCTCAGCGAAGCATGCGTGATAAGGGACTCATTTATGAAACTATCATCTTAAGATTTCAAAAAGAGGATCTCCCAGCGACGCATTAGGATATGGAACCTTGCATATTGTTGACAGGGTAATGGCAATATCGGTCATATTTACTTTCCGTGACACAGTTGTCCTGTTGACGCTCCATCCATACCATAGTAGTGGTACATGTGAATCGTACTCATACGGAGAATTATGATTTGCCACATAATTACCTTCTTTTTCAATCCACCCAGGGTTCAGTGTAACGATAACATCTCCTGATCTCTGTGGACTAAAGCCGTTTACGATCTTCTTCAGATTGCCATTACTGTAGTCATTTGCCTCAAACGCCGTATAAGGATATGCAGAAGAAACTCCGGAGAACTGAACGAGAAATCTTGAAACTTTCTTTTGTATATCCTCAAGAGGTATCCTGGCATCTTCAATTAATGTCCTGTTAAGGAATATCTGCCTCTCGGAATATCCCTTTACCCAATCACCCTCGCCATAAACAGCGTTAAGATAGCTGCGAAGCAACTGCAGTGCCTGGTTCTGCATAAAATATCCGGCTGGTATCCTGTTCTCGGTCAGGACAGAAGGCGTTTCCGATATACCATGTGCCGAGGTAAAATAAACCAGAACATTTTTCTTGCCAAGTGAATCGTTCAGATAGGAAAGAAGATCAGCAATGTTCTTATCAAGCCTGAATATGGCATCTCCCATCTCAACCGATGAGGGTCCGAACCTGTGGCCTATGTAATCAGTAGAAGAAAAACAGATAGCAAGAAAATCGGTAATGTCATCCTTCCCGAGATTTTCCTTCTCAATCAGCCTTTTTGCAAAATATGAAGTAAATGTGTCTCCGAATGGCGTTTCACGTAAAAGCGAAAAATCACGCCTTGATGTTGATTTCGAATTTATTTTCTTCAGATCGTAAGGAAATATTTTAATTCCATCAAATCCGAATTCGTGAGCATTGGTATCGGAAAGACATTCATTATAATCGGCACGGGGTCTTGAAAGTACCCATTGATCATTCAGGAACGAGGATGGAACATCAAGAGCATTGAAATCGGCTACCCATGAAGGAATCGCCTGAGCATAATACGAGCTTGTCATCCAGGTACCGGAAATATTATCGTACCAGAAAACGCCATCGGCCGAGTGACCCGCAGATAGAATTGCAGAACTCTCCTTGATCCCGATGGAAAATACTTTTGCGTTCCTGCCGGTAGCCATTTTAAGCTCATCGCAGAATGTTGAAGCCTGAAGATTCAAAGGAGAATGGAGTCCTGCTTCATAGCTGCCTCCGACAGGATTGACACTAATGTCCTTGGTACAGTATATAAGCTCATTCCTGAGAGGAAGATACCAGTTATCGGAGGTAATTCCATGAAGCGAAGGTTCTGTACCTGTTGATATTGTTGCGTGCCCGGGAGAAGACTGGGTAAGCATATACTCGAATGATGCATTCTGAAAATATGTCCCTTCATTTAAAAGCTTCCTGATTCCGTTCTCTGACAACCTGCTGCGGAACTTCTCTATCTGGTCATACCTGAGCTGCTCAACTACTATTCCGACGATCAGTCGCGGCTTTTCAGGCGGCACATAAGCTCCCTGGCCAAAAATTTCCATGAATGTTGAAATTGCTGTTAAAAGTGTCAGAAATGTCCTGAACGAGCTAATATTTTTATACATGCTGCCTCTCCCGCCTTTTGTAAAGTTTAATACGATCCTGAAAATCTCAGGTCCCAAAAATAAATTTTTTTATACTCAGTACCAACCGAATGAGATAATTATAAGGCAGCCGGCTTTATTTCCTTATGACAACGAATCTTCCGGAACAGGAAGTATGTGTCAATATGTTGGTAACTAATATATTGTATACGCCGGAAGCAAATCTGGTTACATCTAATTCAACAGATGTTCCCGTTGTCACTTCAGCATTATAATCCTTGATCCTCATGCCCGACTGGCTGTAAACCTTTATATTAACATTTCCTGATATTGCTTCGGGCATCATCATCCTGAGTACTGAGACAGCAGGATTGGGATAGAGTACCGGTTTGTTTCCTGTTGGAACTGCTGGCTCTGAGAGGGGGGTCATCCTGATAAAAAGATTGACATTCTGTTCTTTATCCACTTCAATACTGCTGATGATAACATCAGTGTACCCACCGGCAGTGATATATAGGTCCCATGTCCCGGCCGAAAGCATCCTTACAAAATTCCCCGTAATGGTATCGGAGTAAACATGAGAGCTGTCCTTATCATGACCTTTTATGAAGATCCTTGCAGCTATGGGTTCTGAGCTATTTGCATCTGATATGTTTCCATGAATTCCATGCAGTGCATTTTCCAGATATCCGATCAGTGAATGCCAGTTATTCTGCCATAATGTTTGAAGCTCATCAGCCGGTGTAAGTTTGTCGTCATCAAGCTCGATGGTAACCTCCCTGCCCTGAAGCTCGTATGTAACAAAGTCCTGCCTGCCGCCATAAATTTGGTACCACTCAATTCCTCTTGTTATACCATTGTCAAATCCTTTCATGTATATCGGGATGGAATAGCTGTGAACAGTATCGGCATATTTTCTGCTTATATAATGAAACCAGTCATTGTCGGCATGAAGCCGGTCCCAGCGGTCCCACGGGTAATTCACCACCTCGGCGCCTGCATGGAAATTGGCCGATAAGATAAATTTGCGTTCCCTCATGAACCGTATCATGTCGATATTCTCTTTCTGTAAGACGGTTGCCGGTGCTGAAGGATCGGGATCAGGAAAATTTCTGTTGAGATCTGTATTGTTCGCATTCCACCGGACTGGAGAAGAAATTATATTGCCAAGCCTGTAGGTACCATCGGGATTAGCCAGCGGGTTGATCCATATTTCCAGGTCATCGACAAGCCCCGCGACCCTGCTGTCCTTCGAATAATTATCGAGGAGATAACCGGCCAGCCTGAGCATAAGGATAAAACCCCCTGTCTCATCACCATGCATGGTTGATGTGTAAAATACCTCTGGTTCATCTTCCTCAACATCAACGTTGTCAGATATTTTGAGTACCAGGATAAGCCTTCCCATGATACTCGTCCCAATTGTATCAACATCGCAAAGGCCTGGATAGGTAGATGCAAAGCTCTCCATTACTGCCAGATACTGGGTATATGTCGGGTAACTTTCCCATTCCATTGCCTGTTCAGGGCTTTCAGCCATAACGATTCCTTTGGCTTCTGCCCTTTCTATAATATTGTAATTATAATTTTGTTTTATAAACCATTCGACAGTAAGCTCAGAGAGGACGATATACAGAGTTTTATCTTTCAGAGACATCACAGAGACATTCCTGCTGATCCGTTCCGTTTCATTCATATCCACGACCGGAACAGATACTTCAGCCTGACCATACGCTCTTATTATTTTTCTCAGCTCATCATTGTGGTTTATTGCCTGGGAATAACCCGGAAAGGAATATTGCAGTAAAAGGAGCAGTATCAGCAGGTATTTAGTCATACAGATGACTATACATTGAATCTTATGTGAAGGATATCACCATCGCCAACAATATAATTTTTCCCTTCGATATAGAATTTACCGTTTTCCTTGCATGCATGTTCCGAGCCAAGTGTTATAAAATCGTTGTATTTCATTACTTCGGCCCTTATGAAGCCTCTTTCGAGATCGCTGTGTATTACACCTGAAGCCTGAGGAGCAGTCATCCCTTTTTTTATTGTCCAGGCTTTTATCTCTTTAGGACCTACAGTAAAGAAAGTCTGAAGGTTAAGCATTTTATAGGCAGCTCTTACGAGCTTATCAACACCCGGTTCATCAAGACCTGCATCTTTAAGAAAAGCAAGCCGGTCCTCCCTGCTCTCGAGCTCCGCTATCTCAGCCTCAACAGCTCCTGCAATGATAAGAACCTCAGTATCACTATCTTTCAGCGTATTTCTGACATTTTCAACATATTTATTACCACTGTGTATTGCCTCTCCATCCACATTGCATACATACATTACAGGCTTCATGGTCAGAAGAAAGAGATCATCAACAAACCGCTTTTCATCGTCCTTAACCTGAAGAGTCCGGGCATTTTGGAAATTTTCTATATGTGATTTATATTTCTGGAGCACTTCAATTCCGTGCTTGGCATCTTTATCGCCTGCTCTGGCAGCACGTGAAAGTCTTTCAAGCTTTTTTTCAACCGATTCAAGGTCCTTGACCTGAAGCTCGAGATCGACTGTTTCCATATCCCTTACAGGATCAACCGAACCATCAATATGTGGCAGGTTTTCGCTGTCGAAGCATCTGAGCACATGGATCAATGCATCGGTATTGCGTATATCTCCGAGGAACTTATTCCCGACCCCTTCTCCTTTGTTCGATCCTCTTGCAAGACCGGGGATATCTACAATTTCGACTGTGGCATGAACTATCTTTTCGGTTACCTGGTGTTTTTCCAGAAGATAGAGCCTGGGATCGGGGACCTGCACAACGCCCATGTTTGATTTTGTAGCGCCGAAAGCAAAACTGTTTGTCTCACCTTTCGTGTTTGAAATACAATTAAAGATTGTTGTCTTGCCTGTATTGGTTATTCCTATAATTCCGCATTGAAGAGCCATCAGATTTTCAGATTATTTGTGATGCAAATTTATCACAATTCCGGAGATAATTCAAGGGGACAGGGAGAACAGCTCAGGGCACAGAGCTCAGAGCGCAGGGCTCAGCGCAGGAAAAGTGGAGAACGGGGGGCACTTTAGTCACTTTAGTCACTTTCTTCCTGTTAAACCTTTCATTATTTTTATCATCAAAGTAAAAACTTTTCGTTTGAAGCAAGAGGGTCCTGATAACGATATCACCGTACTGCTGAAATCTGATACTGAAAAGGCATTCAGGCTGATGGTGGAAAGATACAGCTCCAGGCTATACTGGCATATACGGCGTATGGTAATCCTGCATGAAGATGCAGATGATGCCCTTCAGAACACTTTTTTAAATTCCTGGAAGGGAATCAGGGAATTCAGGAATGACAGTTCAATCTATACCTGGCTGTTTGCAATCGCAACAAATGAAGCGCTGGCAGTCATAAACAGAAGAAAGAAGAATTCAGCAGAATCGCTCAATAATCTTGAGGATTACTTCGCCTGTTCGGCAGAAGGCAGCACCTGGTTTGACGGGGATGAAGCGGAAAAAAAACTTCAGAATGCGATACTGAAGCTTCCTGAAAAACAGCGGATTGTGTTTAACCTTAAATATTTCGATGACATGACTTATGAGGAAATGAGCAGTATGCTTGGCACCTCGGAAGGAGCACTAAAAGCATCATATCATCATGCGGTAAAAAAAATTGAAAAATTTATCTTTGAAGATTAAACCTTTACAGCTTATGCTTATCTCATTGAAAGATGGAAAAACCAGATAAAATATCAAATCCATTCAGGGTGCCTGAAAATTACTTCAGCGAAGTGAACAGAAAGATCATTTCTGCTGCTTCAGAGCATAAGCCGGAGGTACCCAAACGCAGCCTTTACAGCAGGCTTGTGCACTTAACCGGGATTGCTGCTTTAATTTCAGGCCTTGTACTTATAAGCTACTTACTGTTAAAATCACATGAGGAGCCGGGTACAATTCTCCCGGAAATAAGTTTTCTGACATTTTCAGAAAGTTACCTGAATGAAATAGAACTGAGCACGCTTGAAGAAAACATAGTACTCTTCATATCTGATGACGTTCCTGACGTGAGCAGTTCAGAAATAGTAGATTACCTGATACTTGATAATATTAATATTAATGAAATATATGAAGAGCTATAATTTATTTAACCGGGTAAAGAGAGCAATTGCAGCACTCATTGTTTTAACTTTTCCTCTTTCGCTGGTTTCAGGCCAAAATGGCGATTTTGAAAGGCTCAACGCCTATAAAATCGGTTTTTTCACAAAAAAACTTAATCTGACTTCAAAGGAGGCGGAAGATTTCTGGCCGGTCTATAATGAGTTTCAGGGGAAGAAAAATGAAATTCAGAAAGAAAGGGTCCGGTTAAACAGAAGCACTCTCCAGAATTCAGCAACTATGAGCGATAAGGAATTTACCGAGGTGGGGGATAAACTGATCTCACTGCAGACTGATGAATCCAACCTTGCTGTTGAATACCACAAAAGATTCAAGGAAATACTTCCGCCTGTAAAAGTACTAAGGTTGTACCAGGCCGAAAATCAGTACAGGATACAGCTTCTGAACGAACTACAGGACCGGAGGCCTGTTCAAAGAAAGTAAGCCAGGCTGAATTAGCCGGGAATCTTCATGTCAGTATCACTGATTTTATGTAAGAGTCTATATCATCTGACGGCACCGGATGTTGTTCGCCGGTAGACATATTCCTGATCTTAACTTCATTGTTCTTAATCTCTTCATTACCGGCAATAATAATGTATGGAATATTCTTCTGGCCGGCATACGACAGCTGCTTTTTCAATTTAACGGGATCAGGATATAATTCGGTACTAATGTTAATTTTTCTCAGCTTATCAACTATCCTGAGAGCGTATTCTGTCTCCACTTCTCCGAAATTCAGTACAAGCACACTGGTCGAAGGCACTTTCTGTCCCCCGAAAAGATCAAGCTGCTTCACAACATCATATATCCTGTCGGCCCCAAATGAAATACCAACACCTGAAACACCAGCCATACCAAATACCCCTGTAAGATTATCATACCTGCCTCCGCCGCATATACTTCCAATGCTTACATCTTTAGCCCTGACCTCAATTATGGCACCTGTATAATAGTTTAGTCCCCGGGCAAGTGTCAGATCGAGTTCAACATCACAATTCAACCTGCTTTTGCCTATATATGAGAAAACAGACCTTGTTTCTTCTATACCCTTCATTCCCTGTTCAGAAGAGGCAAGCAGTGAGGACAGCTTTGTCAGCTTGGTTTCAGTATCGCCACCCAGCTGAAGCACCGGCTGGAGCCTGTCAATTGCCTCTTTTGATAGACCTTTTAAAGTTAATTCTTCGTTTACTGCTTCAATCCCGATCTTTTCAATCTTATCAATGGCAACAGTAATGTCAACTATCTTATCAGCTTCACCTATAAATCCGGCTATTCCGGCCAGGATTTTCCTGTTATTTATCTTTATGACAGTTGAGATCTTAAGCCTGGCAAAAATCTGATCTATAATCTTTACAAGCTCATATTCATTTAGCAGCGAATCACTTCCGATCACATCAACATCGCACTGGAAAAATTCACGGTATCTGCCTTTCTGAGGTCTGTCGGCTCTCCATACCGGTTGTATCTGGTACCTTTTAAAAGGGAAGATGATCTCATCACGATGCTGTACCACGTAGCGGGCAAACGGGACTGTAAGATCATATCTCAGCCCTTTTTCACTTATCTTCGGTGATAATTTGGTTGCCTCTGTTTTTACAATATCTTCACTAGTGATACCTGATAGGAAATCGCCTGAATTCAGTATACGGAAAAGGAGCTTATCGCCTTCCTCACCATATTTGCCGAGAAGAGTTGAAAGATTCTCCATGGCAGGCGTTTCTATCGGCTGATAGCCATATAACCTGAAAACCTGTTTAATGGTGTCGAAAATATAATCGCGCCGCAGCATCTCTTCAGTTGAAAAGTCGCGTGTTCCTTTTGGAATGGATGGTTTTGATGACATTGATTAATTTAAAGAAGCAAAAGTAGGAAGAATTCCGGCAAACAGCAACAAGAGTTGCAGGGGGCAGGGAGCAGGACTGTAGTTTAATTCTGAGAGTGTATCAAAATCTTGTTATATTGCCCCCAACCCCCTGAAGGGGGCTATGAAGAAAAATAAGTCCCCTTTAGGGGATTTAGGGGTTAGCGAATGATTACTCGGGTTACTGAATAAACGGTATCGACAGCGGGTACCTGAACTCTTCACCCTTTGATGCTTTAATGCTGGCTACAACTATGCAGATGATCTTCAGTAATACAAGTGCAACCATAATTGGAATGCCGACTATAATGAAGCACAAAGGCAGGATAAGGATCATATAGAGAAGAACAGACAACTGGAAATTAAGGGACGACTTACCGTTTTCGTCTATCCAGGTTGAATCCTCTCTCCTTGACAGCCAGCAAATAAGGGGTCCGATGATTCCTCCAAAAGGAAAAAAGAATCCTGCAAAAGCCGATAAATGACACAACATTGACCAGTTCCGTTCAGTCTCTGATAATACTCTTATCTCTTTCATAATATTCCTTTTCTACAAAAGACTGAATTCCTATCATAATGCTGCATTAATCGAACCTGGCAAGCCTTTTTAAATCGGCCGGAAGAAATCCATCAGGATTGGTTTTATTAATCAGATGCTGATTATAGTAATACATGTTCGAATCGTCGGTTCCGATAAGCATCTTGAAACAATAACCTGAGGTTACATTCTCTCCGGCGGGACCCACTTTATGAAGGATAACCGTATTTGGAGCTTTGGTCTGAATGGCCTTGACAATTTCCTCTTCAGTTACTATTTCCACCTTATTTGAGTAAATGGCTTTTATTTTCTCTAAAGTATTAATAGCTGGTGAAAGATCCTCTTCCGTAAAGAGGATGGTCTTTCTCATTACTTCAGGGACATTCTGGTTATAGAACTTAAGGTACTTCCTTCCGGTCAGACCCGGATCTTCTGATATCAGCTGAGCATGTTTCTGTATAAACGACAGGATTGCTCCCAGTTTATAGCCATAATCAGGATCTTCTTCTTCGGCAAACGAAAGAGGGATAGCGCAGATCTCAGGCATATCGCTAAGGCTCACTTTTTTACCCTGCAGCAGGTTTATGAAGTTAAATGATGAGTTTGATTTGTCTCTTTCAAAATTGGTATTGGTAAGAACAATGAAGGAGTATTCCTTATTTGTCCTCCTCTTATTAAACTCGTCATTGCTGATGAATTCAAATGGAGTGATCTTCCAGTAATCCTTCATGGCATCCTTTATGTAGGCATTAAAAGAAGAAAATACATCATCTTCGAGAACCACACACGTTTTAGAATCCTTAAATTGCTTTATTTCATCACCGGATGGAAAAGGGGCCTGTCCCGCAATAATAATTGTTAAAAAGGAAAGTACGAATGCCATAAATATCTTTCTCATATCAGATTAATTTTCAGGTACATATAGCGGATTGTTTTCGTTAAATTTCCGAATATAAACAAACATCAGGTCCCTTTTTTTCTTTCGGCCCAACTGTACATATTCTTCATAAAGCTTACTGTCTCTCATAAGCAGCATCTCGGTATTCTTCACATCAAACTCAAGTGTTTTCCCGCTTTCGAAATCTATTATATACTGCTTCATCTCGTTGCGCGACATATTGGAATTCCTGTAGGGGGAATAGTAAGAACCGTAGGGACTGTAATAGTTGCCGTACGAATAGGGTGAATAGAATGAGTACGGATCGTAATAACCATATCCGTAGGGATTGCCATAGCGTGAGTCGTAAGTAGTTACATCTGCAACAAAATGACTGATATTCCCAACAAAGGTTATCCTGTTGAAATTCTCCTGCACCTGAATATAAAGTATCCCGTTCCGGCTGTAGCCCCAAATTGAATTTTTGGCAATTTCCTTCCTTATACCCATTTCATCATAATAGTAAATCTTTTCAGCTTCGAATAACTTGTCAAAGAACTCCCTGTCGTTATAATCGGTTGATGTTAGCAACTTTGCCTTTGGTATAGGACTATTCAGACGTACCTGATCAAAGTTGATATAGATACCGTCCCTGAACCTGAAGTCAGGGGTATATTTCACCATACCTTCTTTTGGCTGACCATTCGTTGTGACAAACGATGCAGCGGCTATTCCGGCAACAGATAAAATAATTATCCTGATAAAATTTTTCATGACAGTATAATATTTTTACTCCTTTATCAAAAACCGTACCGTATGGCAAAAATAGCTTTTTACTTCATAGGTTGTTAATTTCGGTTAATGTATATTTATTATATTTATTGAGTATAAGTTATCAATAATATAATTAAACTATTTGATTATGAGATTCCTTGCTGGCGCCACTAATGACAATGGCTTATTAAAGAAAATGTCAATAGTAGCGATAGTCATGGATCCCTCTCTCCTGCTTTGATATTTTAATTTAATTTCAGGTCAATTATTATTCATTCCGGATACTCAATATATATTTTATTAATTTTACAGGATTCAAAACAAAACTTTTTAGTAAGAAAGACCGCGATGAGACAAAATGATACTGGTAGTTTTTCGTTTGAGGAGTTGTTCGTAAAAAAGATGAAGGTTTTGGAGAGGGGAGCTTATGGAGCTATTTTTGGTTTGATTGTCTCAGTTATTCTTCTTTCGTTTAATCTAAGGCTTCTTTCAGGGGTAATTATCATTGCCTCTGCAGCATTAGCAATAATGGCCATTCGGAATGGATTTGCCCTTGCAGAAAAAACCCGGGAATCAATAAGGGATGTCTCATCAATGAATGAAAGAAAGGATGATGTTATTAATGATTTCTCCCACAAGATAAGGGAGCCACTTAATAACCTGGTCATTATTACCGACATGCTTATGGAGTCGGGCCTTCAGAAAAAACAAAGGGAGCTGCTCGAGACTTTTGTTGCTTCCACCAAGAACATGATAACAACAGTAAATGACCTTACCATGCATACGGCGGGTACACTTACTGTTGAAAGCCGTAAAAGACTGAGATTCAATCTTCTTTCAACCATTCAAAATACCATTGAACTTTACAGTCTGAAAGACAAGGCAAACATCGATTTCATCCTTAATAAAAAAGATCCTGCCGAATATGATTTCTATGGTGATCCGATTGTGATAAAGCAGATATTCCTTGATCTTTTCAATACAATTGAGAACCAGAATCATGAAAATGCAACCAAAGTTACAATAACACTGAAGAAGGAAAGGGAAACCGGCAGCGAATGTGTAATAGGGTTAAGGGTACAGACCGACATGAGTGTAATCCTTATCAATGGTAAGAACAATGAAAGCAGCCTGGCTGCAAAACTCATATCTGCGGGCAGAGGGACATATGACCAGGAACTCGGAAAGACATATACTGTCCTGAATATCACCCTGCCATTTACCAGCAAAACAAATGCAGCAAAGCAAAGTATAGCTTCTCCAAAAATTGAAGCCCTCATTAAAAAAGATAAGCCAAAGAAAGAGCTCAAGGATATTAAGCTGCTGCTTGTTGAAGATAACCTAATAAACCAGAAGATCACGCTTCTTACCCTTAATCCGCTGGTAAACAGTATTGATACGGCATCGAACGGCAAAGAAGCCCTCGACAAATTCGGTTCAAACAGCTACGACCTGATACTGATGGACATCCAGATGCCAGTTATGAGCGGGTTGATAGCTGCAGAAAAAATAAGGGCCCTTGAGGCAAGCACAAATACGCACGTGCCCATTATTGCTATAACGGCAAATGCCATGCTTGGCGACAGGGAAAAATGTATTTCATCTGGTATTGATGATTATATAAGCAAACCATTTCAGCCATCAGCCCTCATTGAAAAGATCAGGAATTTTTTTTAAGAACTCTTTGGAAAGGGTCTGAAACCAATTACCAGCATATCATCGACCTGGATATTTCCGTTCATCCATTTTTTAATATTATCCTCAAGAATAGCCTTTTGATCATTAACGGGGAAATTATGAATCGTCATTAAGAGATATCTGAACCGACGGTACATAAATTTTTTGTTTAAAGCTCCTCCAAACTGATCGGCGTAACCATCGGAAAAGATGTAAAACATATCGCCTTCTTTGAGCTCAACCTCATGATTTGTGTAGAGAGAGTTTGAAGGATTCATCCCTATTATAATTTTATCGTCCTTGAGTTCTAACAGTTGATCATCCCGGATAAGGTACAGAGGGAAGAACGCTCCGGCAAACTCAAGTTTCCTGTTTTTCCGGTCTATAACACATAATCCTATATCCATACCATCGCGGATGATGGTACCTATATTCTTCTCCCTGCTGAAGGTTTTCTCAAGTTCTCTGTTAAGAACTGAAAGTACCTGGGAAGGCTGCTCAATATTTTCTACATTTATTGTCTTTTCAATAATTTCAATTCCGATCATCGACATCAGGGCACCGGGCACACCATGCCCGGTACAATCGGCCGCGGCAATAAATATTTTATCCCCCTTCTCTCCTATCCAGTAAAAGTCACCGCTGACAATATCTTTTGGCTTGAAAAAAATAAAAGACTCCTTAAAATATTTTCTGAAATAGACTTCCGATGGTAAAAGAGCTTCCTGTATCCTTTGAGCATAATTGAGGCTGTCGTTAATATCTTTTGCCCTTGCTTCGAGATCAGACCGATGTCTTTCAATCTGTAAAAGTGCCTGTTCTTTTTCGAGGAGAATTTTCCTGGTTTTCCTGAGACTCCTCGTTTGTATGAAGATAATGGTCAGTATCAGTAGGAATAAAATGGCCAGAAATGTTATATAAAGCAGAATATTCTGATGAGTCTGTTCAATCAAAAAATCAAGCAAGGCCTCCTGTGACATTTTGCCGGGCATTGTCAAATCATAACTATATGTCAAATATAGAGGTCCCATCAGATCACGCAAAATTAGAGGATTTATCGGTAGATTTCACTTTAGTGCATTCAAATCGGGTCAATAAATAGTTACAATAACTTCATCTGTCCCGTTCTTCTGCATTTTCTTATATACAGCCGATGGTGATTTGATAAACCCGCCAAGAGAAAGTGTTTCCCATTTACTATCAACGGCACTGACTGTTTCTTCATCAGAGCAGACAATATTGGGCCATTTCCGCGGAAATCCCCCTTCCCTGAAAGCCTTTGTTGTCCCGTCAATAAAAAGGCAGGCAGCCGACAGGTACTTATGGTCCCTCATCGGATCTGAATTTGACAAAACCTGCCATGATATAATAAAATTATCAGTTAAATCAACTGCATGATCTACTGCAATAATAAGAGCGAAATATTTTTCTGCCCCACAATTCACAAGCCTTTCAACAAGCTTTACTGCAGCATCCTGATTATTCTGGCAATTAATGGCTATTACCAGAATTGGAATTCCCTCTTCGGCAAGATTAACATTGAATGTATATCCATCCTCCTCAAGTGCTTTAGTGAATTTACCATCCGGCATCTGAAAAACAGATCCTGATCCATTTCTTCCTGCAATCTCTTCGGGAAATTTCACTGTTGCATCAATACCTGCCTTACCGCCAAAAGAAAATGTATCGGAAGAATGATCGAGTACATCCAGTGGTCCCCGGGTGAAAACAATATCTTTTTCAGGGCTGGCATTTGAAAAGATCTGTGCTGCAAGCTCTTTATAATTTCGTATATCTGTATCGCCGCTTACAACAATCATGTACTTTGTGAACATCATCTGTCCGGCGCCCAGTAATGAATTTATTACCTTCATTCCCTGTCCGGGATAAGATTTTTCAATCCTGACAATAACCAGGTTATGGGCCACGCCTGCATCAGGCATGTGAAAATCGATCACTTCCGGAAGCAATGTAATTTTGACAGGGGCGAGGAATATCTTTTCATTGGCTTTGATCAGCCACGCATCCTCCTGGGGAGGAATACCCACAATTGTGGCCGGATAGACTGCGTTATGTGCATGAGTAATGCAAGTAACATGAAGCTTTGGATACCAGTCGGCAAGGGAGTAGAAACCGGTATGATCTCCAAAGGGGCCCTCAAAAACTGGATCTTCGGCCGGATCAATATAGCCTTCGATTACGATATCAGCATCATAAGGGACATAAAGTTGATTGGTTATGCATCTTACAAGCTTTACCTTTTTCTTTCTGAGGAACCCTGCAAGGATATACTCGTCAACATTTTCAGGAAGAGGAGCCGTGGCACAATAAGTATAGACGGGGTCACCACCAAGGGCAACGGCGACAGGCATTTTCCTGTTGACCTTTTTCCAGGCTGCGTAGTGATTGGCGCCTGTTTTGTGGCGTTGCCAATGCATAGCTGTGGTCTCTTTGCCGAGGATCTGCATCCTGTACATTCCAACATTTGTATTTCCTGTTTCAGGATGGATCGTATGAACCATAGGGAGGGTTATGAACCGTCCTCCATCATGCGGCCAGCATTTCAGGGCGGGAATGATTGAAAGGTCAGGGTTATTATTGATGACCTGCTGGCAGATACCTCTTCTGCCTGTTCTGGACGGCATAATACCTGAAAGCTTAAGAAGGGAAGGCAGCGCTGACAATTTGCTGAGAAAAGGGCCCTTTGCCGCTGAAAAAGCATGAAGTATTCTCTCCATTTCATTGCCGATATCATCGATATCGGGCCATCCCAGGGCCATAGCAATTCGTTTATCCGAACCGAATGTATTTATCAGTACTGGGAAAGCTGTTCCGTTGTTTTCAAAAAGAAGGGCTTTTCCGTCGTTTTTCGTTATCCTGTCGGTGACCTCTGTAATTTCAAGTACCGGATCCACGAATGCTTTGATCCTCGACAGTTCTTTTTTAGTTTCAAGTGTATTTATGAATTTCAATAGTCCTGACTCAGCCATGTCTAAGTGATTACATTCAAAGATATTTTAAATAGCTGAGAAGAGAAACTGAAACAGGTTTCATTTAATAATTTCAGTAAAAATATGTATCAGAAAGGTGTTGTTATTTTTATGATGGGGTATATAAAAACAATAATGGGAACTACTCCTTAAGAATAATTCCCATCCACCGTTTTCAACCGAAGCCGATAACGGCGTCAGGCTACTGTTATTATGACCGGCTGCATTCTTTGGTACGAGACCATTAAAGCAACCCATGGCGTTCCGACTTAGCTTTTTACAGCTAAATCTTCCTGCTTTCCTTTTATCCGGGTTTAACGCCGGACTTCCGGGACGAAACGTCATTCAGGCGCCGGTGCTACTTTTCCGGGGAAAAGATGCATCAGTTTCATTTCATCGGGACCGAGGTCCTGTTTAAGCTGAAGCCCTATGACTCAATCGTTGAAAGAACGTTTCCGGTTTTCGTCGATTTTCTGAACACCGGGAACCGAGATCCCCTCGTCCAGGTTTCGGCTCTCCTGATGTGCAGTCCCGAAGGTCTGAATGAAGAGAATCGTGTCTCATTTAAGTAACCTTTTCCCTTCCACATCTTTTGAGCAGTCTTTTATCGCTCACCTGATAAATCAAATTTACACTTTTAATTTGAACTGACAATAAAAAATACAAGGAAAAATGCAATACTTTATTAAAACTTTACCCACAAAGTTATGAACAGGTTAATAACAGATTAAAATGGCATTAACAGGCTATCTGCGGCGGTTTTCAAGAGCTGTTGAAAAATCTTTCACTGAACAATTGTTGATCACATTGAAAAAAAAAGCCGCTTTTTAAGGCGGCTTTTTAAATGATCAATATGAATTATTTCTTATATCCGTAAATAGCGAGGTCGCCAAGCATTTCCTCGATGCGGATAAGCTGGTTGTATTTACAAATCCTGTCGGTACGGCTTGCCGAGCCAGTCTTTATCTGACCTGAATTAGTTGCAACTGCGATATCGGCTATTGTTGAATCTTCAGTCTCACCCGAACGGTGGGAAGTGACAGTGGTATAGCCTGCCCTGTGTGCCATCTCAATGGCATTCAGCGTTTCGGTAAGTGACCCGATCTGGTTGACTTTTATAAGAATTGAATTAGCACAGCCCATTTCAATACCTTTTTTAAGATAATCAACGTTAGTAACAAAGACATCATCGCCAACTATCTGGCAACGTTTTCCAACTCTGTCGGTTAGCAATTTCCAGCCATCCCAGTCACTTTCAGCCATTCCGTCTTCTACAGAATCGATAGGATATTTTGATATAAGCTGTTCAATAAAATCAACCTGTTCTTTTGAGGATCGCTTTACACCCTTGGGTCCTTCGAATTTTGAATAATCGTAAACACCATCTTTGAAGAATTCAGAGGCTGCACAGTCGAGAGCAATTGTAATATCCTTGCCGGCTTTATAACCAGCCGCCTCAATAGCCTTAATAATAGTCTCGAGCGCATCTTCTGTACCTCCAAGCGTGGGTGCAAATCCGCCCTCGTCACCTACGGCGGTGCTCAGGCCACGTCCTTTAAGCACTTTTTTCAGTGAATGAAAGACTTCGGCTCCCATTCTCAGGGCTTCCCTGAATGAAGGAGCTCCAACAGGACGTACCATGAACTCCTGGAAAGCAATAGGAGCATCTGAGTGTGATCCGCCGTTGATAATATTCATCATAGGGACAGGAAGCGTAACGGCATTAGGACCACCGATATACCTGAATAATGGCAGGCCATGAAAAGCAGCTGCTGCTTTAGCTACTGCCAGTGATACTCCGAGAATTGCATTTGCGCCCAGATTACTTTTTGTTTTCGTACCATCAAGATCGATCATTTTCTTATCGATTCCCGACTGATCGGTAACATCCATTCCGATAATTTCATCAGCAATAACATTGTTAACGTTATGAACAGCCTTAAGCACTCCTTTACCCAGATAACGGCTTTTATCGCCATCTCTGAGCTCGAGAGCTTCATTTTCGCCTGTTGAAGCACCTGATGGCACCGCTGCCCTTCCGAAATAACCACTTTCTGTTGTTACATCAACTTCAATTGTGGGGTTGCCGCGGGAATCAAGTATCTCACGAGCGTGTACATTAACTATTTGACCCATTGTATTTTAAATTTTTATTAAACATTTGTGCAATATACAAAAAAATGGGATACGTCTTTATGACCTATCCCATTGCCTCAAAATATTTTTAAATGCTATTTTTCACCTTCAGAAGCCTGATCTCCGGCCTCCTCAGAGGCTGAGGGAGCATTTTTTTCAGCTTTCTCAGCTTTTTCAGCTTTTGCTTCTGCTGCTTTTGATGTTTTCGCACCAGCTTCAGCTACGTCGGAAGCTTCTTTCTTCTTTGAAGGCCTTCTTCTCCTGGTTGTTTTTGTTTTTGCAGCTTCGCCGCCGCCAAGCATTGCTTCATTGTAATCGACCAGCTCAAGTATGCACATTTCGGCATTATCACCGATCCTGTTACCTGTTTTCAATATTCGGGTATAGCCACCCGGACGGTCAGCGATTTTCGGAGAAATATCCCTGAACAATTCGGCTAATGCTTCTTTGTCTTTAATATAGCTGAATACCACTCTCCTGGAATGTGTTGAATCTTCCTTCGATTTGGTAAGCAGAGGCTCAACGTAGGTCTTCAGCGCCTTTGCCTTGGCTGTTGTGGTAGTAATCCTTTTATGAAGTATCAGTGATGCTGCCATGTTAGCCAGCATTGATTTCCTGTGAGAACTAGTCCTACCCAGATGGTTAATAACTCTTTGATGTCGCATTTCTCTATTTCCTTAACCAGTTTTCTAATTAATCTTTATCTAACTTATATTTGCTCACTTCCATCCCAAACATCAGATTCATTGATTCAAGCAATTCATCAAGCTCGGTAAGTGATTTCTTTCCAAAGTTCCTGAACTTGAGCAGGTCGTTCTTATTAAACTTTACAAGATCGCCCAAAGTTTCAACTTCAGCTGCCTTAAGACAATTGAGAGCCCTGACCGAAAGGTCGAGGTCAACAAGTTTTGTTTTAAGCAGCTGTCTCATGTGGAGAACTTCTTCATCAAACTCCTCGTTTGCCATCTTATCGTCCGAATTGAGAGTTATTTTCTCATCGGAGAACAACATGAAATGGTAGATGAGGATCTTTGCAGCTTCTTTAAGTGCATCTTTTGGATGTATTGAACCATCTGTTTCAATTTCGATAAGAAGCTTCTCATAGTCTGTTTTCTGTTCAACCCGGTAATTTTCCACCGAATATTTAACGTTCCTTACAGGAGTAAAGATAGAGTCTATAGCTATAAGCCCGAACTGGCCGTCGGCTGGCTGATTTTCTTCAGCCGGGACATAACCTCTTCCTTTATTAATCGTAAGCTCCATCTGCATCTTCACATCTGTTTCCATCCGGAAGATAACCATGTCGGCGTTCAGTACCTCGAAATTGGAAAGGCTGTTATTCAGATCACCTGCCCTGAACACTTCCTGTCCGCTTAATTTTATAGTAACCTTTTCATTATCAACGTCTTCAATTTTACGTTTGAAACGTATCTGCTTAAGGTTTAGAATGATTTCGGTCACATCTTCGATAACCCCTGTTATGGTTGAGAATTCATGATCGGTTCCCTCTATTTTAACGGAGGTTATAGCAAAACCTTCGAGAGATGAGAGAAGAATTCTTCTTAATGCATTGCCTACTGTAATACCATAGCCAGGTTCAAGTGGACGGAATTCAAATTTCCCGTGCGTTTTGTCTGCTTCGAGCATTATTACCTTGTCAGGCTTCTGGAATGATAAAATGGCCATAGAATTAATCTTATTTTGTTTACTTGGAGTATAATTCAACTATCAGTTGTTCCTTAATATTTTCCGGAATGTCCGTACGTTCAGGTTTGCTCATGAATTTACCAGCCATCTGTGTTTCATCCCACTCAAGCCATGGAAGCTTTGCATACCTACGGGTAGAGATTGAGTCAACTATTGTTTCGAGGGATTTTGATTTTTCCCTTACACCTATGATATCGCCCGGTTTGAGCTGAAGCGAAGGAACGTTAACCACCTTACCGTTTACAGTCAGATGACGGTGCGATACCAGCTGGCGTGCTGCTGCCCTGGTGGGAGCTATGCCAAGGCGGTATACTGTATTATCGAGACGGGCCTCCAGAAGTTGAAGAAGTACCTCACCGGTAACACCTTTGGTCTTTGATGCTTTTTCGAAAGTGTTCCTGAACTGGCGTTCGAGGATTCCGTAGGTATATTTTACCTTTTGTTTTTCCCTAAGCTGAACTCCATATTCAGATGTTTTCTTTCTCTTTTTATTCATCCCGTGCTGCCCCGGAGGAAAGTTTTTCCTTTCCAGGTTCTTGTCAGGACCGTAGATCGGTTCGCCGAATTTTCTTGCTATTCTGGTTTTTGGGCCTGTATATCTTGCCATTGTACAATTAATTTATAACTATCAAATAATCAATTACTGCTTAGACTCTTCTTCTTCCGGGAGCACGGCAACCATTATGAGGCATCGGGGTAACATCCACGATCTCTGTAACTTCTATTCCAACGCCATTTATAGCTCTTATAGCCGATTCGCGACCTGAGCCGGGTCCTTTTACAAATACCTTAACTTTCCTGAGTCCAAGATCATAAGCCACTTTTCCACATTCTTCAGATGCCATCTGTGCAGCATAAGGAGTATTTTTCTTTGAACCCCTGAAACCCATTTTACCGGCGGATGCCCATGATATAACCTGACCTGAATTATTTGTCAGCGTTACTATTATGTTATTAAATGATGAATGAACATGAGCCTGGCCTGTCGGTTCAACCTTGACAACCCTTTTCTTTAATGCTCCAGTCTTCTTTGCCATATTCTATTTATTTAGTAGCTTTTTTCTTGTTTGCAACAGTCTTTTTTCTGCCTTTTCTGGTTCTGGCATTATTCTTTGTACTCTGACCCCTTACAGGAAGGCCTATTCTATGGCGTACGCCACGATAACAGCCAATATCCATTAATCTTTTAATGTTTGTCTGAGTCTCTGAACGGAGTTCCCCTTCGAGCTTATAATTATCATTCAGTATCCTTCTGATGTTGTTTATCTGATCATCATTCCAATCCTGAACTTTTGCATTACGATCCACTCCTGCTTCATCGAGTACTTTCTGAGCAGTACTCCTGCCCACTCCGTAGATGTAAGTCAGGCCGATTTCGCCTCTTTTATTTCTTGGTAAATCTACACCAACTATACGTGCCATATTAATTTTCTTAAATAAGTTGCAAAATTAATTAATTTATCCCTGTCTCTGCTTGAATTTGGGATTTTTCTTGTTAATTACATAGATGCGGCCATTGCGTCGTACTATTTTACAGTCGACACTGCGCTTTTTAACTGATGCTCTTACTTTCATTTTATTTCCTTATTTATACCTGAATGTTATTCTTCCTTTTGTTAAATCGTACGGAGACATTTCAACCTTCACCTTGTCGCCTGGCAAGATTTTTATATAATGCATTCTCATCTTTCCTGAGATATGTGCAGTTATAACGTGTCCATTTTCGAGTTCCACCCTGAACATTGCGTTGGAAAGGGCTTCGATAATGGTACCATCCTGCTCAATTGATGCCTGTTTGGCCATACGATTACTTTTTATTTAAAACTTCTTCTATATATTCAAAAGTTGTCAGCACTTCTGCCCTTTCCCTGTCAACAGCCACGGCATATTCGAAATGTGCAGAAGGTTTTCCGTCGACAGTTTTGATTGTCCAGCCATCGCGCATCTGCATGGTTTCCTTCTTTCCGAGGTTTATCATCGGTTCGATGCAGATAACCAGTCCCTTCTCCATTT
Organism: uncultured Bacteroidales bacterium; assembly: GCA_942492865.1. GTDB lineage: Bacteria > Bacteroidota > Bacteroidia > Bacteroidales > VadinHA17 > LD21. The sequence goes on from OW818650.1 coordinate 200,976, forward strand.
TCGGACCTGTTCCTCTTTTACCGTAGTTTGGCACCTCAGGAGGTTCATGGAGTTTCACCCCGATCCCATGACCTACCAGTTCCCTTACCACTGAGTAACCTCCGCTTTCTGCTTTATCCTGTACCGCCCTGGAAACATCACCGATCCTCTTTCCTGCTAATGCTGCCTTTACTCCCTCCTCGAGCGATGCCCTGGTAAATTCAAGAAGTCTTCGCAGATCATCTTTTATTTCACCAACCGCAAAAGTAAATGCGCTGTCGCCATACCATCCGTTAAGTATCACTCCGCAATCGATTGACACTATATCACCCTCTTTAAGGGTATAGGATGACGGGATCCCATGAACAACTTCATCGTTGACTGATGTACAGAGGGTGCCCGGAAAGCCACCATATCCCTTGAATGCCGGAACAGCTCCATTGTCGCGGATGTATTCTTCTGCAATCTTATCGAGATAAAGAGTTGTGATTCCGGGTTGTATCAGGGCAGCCATTTCCGCAAGTGTTCTTGACACCAGCATATTGCTCTGTTTTAACAACCTAACCTCTTCATCAGTCTTTAAATATAACATCAAAGAACGCTATGTTTATTATACTGATCTGACTGAACCTGATCGTCCTTTAATACGACCTGATTTCATCAAACCGTCATAATGACGCATAAGTAAATGGCTCTCAATTTGTTGCAGCGTATCAAGAATAACTCCAACAAGAATGAGAAGGGATGTTCCGCCATAGAATTGTGCAAACTGGGGTGTTACGCCAACCTGAACAGCTATTGCTGGTAAGATTGCAACCAGAGCGAGGAAGACTGAACCCGGCAATGTGATCCTCGACATTATTGTGTCGAAGAACTCAACTGTTTTTCTTCCCGGTTTAATCCCTGGAATAAAGCCACCGTTTTTCTTCATGTCTTCAGCCATCTGAACCGGATTGATGGTGATAGCTGTGTAAAAATATGTAAAGATAATTATCAGCAGGGCAGTAACCATGTTGTACCAGAATCCGTACATATCTGAGAAGGCAACGACAAAACCGGAGGCTGAGTCGCTTGCGTATCCCGCAACAATTATAGGAAGCATCATTATTGCCTGAGCAAAGATAATAGGCATAACACCTGCAGCATTCACTTTCAGGGGTATATACTGGCGAACACCGCCATATTGCTTATTACCGACGATCCTGCGGGCGTACTGAACCGGAACACGACGGGTGCCCTGTACAAGCAGAATCGTGCCAAGCACAACAACAAACAATAAAACTATTTCAACTATAAGGGCAATTGCGCCACCGGCACCGTTCATACGTGTCCCTGCCTCAAAAATAAAATTCTGGGGAAGGCGTGCCACAATACCTATCATGATTATAAGGGAGATACCGTTTCCTATTCCTTTATCTGTAATTTTTTCTCCCAGCCACATTACAAAAATGGTACCCGCTGTAAGTATTACTACGGATGAGAACTGAAAGAAAAATCCGGACAGGACAAAGGCCTCAGGGCCGAGGGTATTAGCAAGGTTCACAAGATAAGTAGGAGCCTGAAGAACAAGTATTCCCACTGTAAGATATCTTGTATACTGGTTCATTTTACGTCTTCCGCTCTCTCCTTCCTTCTGTAATTTCTGGAAGTAAGGGAAAACTATACCAAGAAGCTGTACGACGATTGAGGCAGAGATGTAAGGCATTATCCCGAGTGCAAAAATTGAAGCCTGTGAGAAAGCTCCTCCCGAGAACATATCCAGTAAACCCATAATACCTGATGAGGTCTGGTTCTGCAGCCCTGCAAGCTGTGAGGGGTCAACACCAGGCAGGGTAATATATTTCCCAAGCCGGTACAGCAAAATGATAGAAAAAGTATAGATCAATCTTGAACGAAGATCTTCTATCTTAAAGATGTTTTTTATGGTCTGAATCAGTCTCATCTAAATTACAGTTTAACTACAGTCCCGTTTTTGGCTTCTATTGCCTCAACTGCTGATTTGCTGAATGCGTGTGCATGAACATCGATTTTTCTTTCAAGGCTGCCTTTGCCGAGAATTTTCACAAGGCTCTTTTTCGAAACCAATCCTGCACTTACAAGAGTTTCATGATCGATTTTCTCAATATTAAGTTTTTCAGCAAGGTCCTGAAGTGTACCCAGGTTTATACCTTTATATTCAATACGGTTAATATTCTTAAATCCGAATTTAGGAACGCGCCTTTGTATTGGCATCTGACCTCCTTCGAAACCGATCTTTTTACTGTAACCGGATCTGGATTTGGCACCTTTATGGCCTCTTGTTGAGGTTCCGCCCCGACCTGAACCCTGGCCGCGACCAAGGCGCTTTCCTTTTTTAACCGATCCTTTAGCAGGTTTTAAGTTACTTAAATCCATCACTTTATGTTATATCGTTGTTTATTAAATATTTTCAGTTTTAACCAGGTGTCTCACTTTTTCAACCATTCCCATTATCTGTGGGGTGGCTTCATGTTCAACAGAATGGTTTAATTTGCGGATTCCCAGAGCTTCCAGGGTTCTTTTTTGTCTTTCAGGCTTGCCGTTTTTGCTTTTCACCTGAGTTATTCGAATTTTTGCCATGGTAATGTACTTTTTCTAACCGTTAAAAACTCTGTCCATCGTTAAGCCGCGAACCTCTGCAACCGAATAGGCATCCCTTATTTCAAGCAATGCAGTAAAAGTTGCCTTAACAAGGTTATGAGGGTTCGATGATCCTTTTGATTTTGCAAGCACGTTCTTTATGCCCACGCTTTCAAGAACGGCGCGCATAGCACCTCCTGCCTTCACACCTGTACCTTCTGAGGCGGGTTTTATAAACACCTTTGCTCCGCCGAACTTAGCTACCTGCTCGTGAGGTATGGTGCCGTTGATAACAGGTACTTTAATAAGGTTCTTTTTGGCATCTTCAATGCCTTTCGATATTGCTGTAACAACTTCACTGGCTTTACCCAGTCCGTGCCCGACAATACCATCTTCATTTCCAACCACTACAATTGCCGAGAAGCTGAATGTGCGTCCGCCCTTTGTTACTTTGGTTACTCTCTGGATACTGACAAGCCTGTCTTTAAGCTCGATATCGCTGGTTTTTACTTTTCTTATACCGTTTGCCATAGTTCTTTAGAATTTTAATCCGCCTTCGCGGGCTGCCTCAGCCAATGATTTAACCCTGCCATGATACTTATTTCCACCTCTGTCAAAAACTACATTGTCAATTCCTTTTTCCTTGCATTTTTCAGCAAGAAGCTTTCCAACGAGTTTTGCCTGTTCAACTTTCTTAATGCCTGTTTTGGAAGCTATTTCCTTTTCTTTTGAACTAGCCGACAGAAGGGTGTTCCCTTTCAGGTCATCTATAACCTGAACATAAATCTGTTTATTGCTACGGTATACTGAAAGTCTGGGCAGTTCAGTGGTGCCGTTTATTTTCTTCCGGGTCCTGAGTTTGATCCGGGTTTTTCTTTCCAACTTAGTTAAGGCCATGATTTATTTTACTTTAACCTGATTAAGGCGTGTATAAACTACCTTTAATTTTTTATATACTTCTCTTCTATTAAAACTAATCAACTATCAGTTTACTTAAGCACTGGCTGATTTACCGGCTTTTCTCCTGAGCTGTTCGCCTACAAATTTGATACCCTTTCCTTTATATGGTTCAGGTGGTCTGAGAGACCTGATCTTTGCAGCAACATGTCCGATAAGCTGCTTATCGTTACATGTCAGTGTTATGATCGGGTTGCTCCTTCTTTCTGTTTTTGTTTCAACCTTTACCTCATCAGGCATCTGGATTATCACTTCATGTGAGAATCCAAGGCTGAGTTCAAGGTTTTGGCCCTTTGCCTCGGCACGGTAACCAACTCCGACAAGCTCAAGCTCTTTCTTGTAGCCCTGCGATACGCCGGTAACCATGTTTGATATAAGCGACCTGTAAAGGCCATGCATGGATTTATGAATCTTCGACTCAGTGGGTCTTGATAATACCACCTGATTATCGATCACTTCCATCTTAATATCTTTATCAACAGCCTGGTTCAATGTGCCAAGCGGTCCTTTCACACTAACCACATTTGTATCGCTGACACTTACAGTGACACCTTTGGGCAGGTTTACAGGTAATTTTCCTATTCGTGACATTTTAAATTAGCGTCTTAATTAGTAAACATAACATAATACTTCACCGCCTATTTTTTCCTTCTTTGCCTCTTTGTCTGTCATCAGTCCCCTCGAGGTTGATATTATGGCAATACCCATTCCATTCAGTACGCGTGGCAGTTCATCCATTCCCTTATACTGACGGAGACCGGGCCGGCTTATTCTCTGAATTTCTTTTATGGCAGGCTGTTTGCTTTTAGCATTATACTTCAGAGCTATTTTCAATACACCCTGTGGTCCTTCACCTTCAACAACCTTATAACTGAGTATGTAACCTTTTTCGAAAAGTATTCTGGCGATCTCCTTTTTAAGATTGGATGCTGGTGCCTCAACAACCTTATGACCAGCCATGATGGCATTTCTTATTCTGGTCAGTAAATCTGCAATTGGATCAGTCATCTTTAATAGTTTAATATAGTTTGATTCATTATTTTAATTACCAGCTGGCTTTCTTGATACCCGGGATAAGACCTGATGAAGCCATTTCACGGAAAGTGATCCTGCTTATACCGAATTGTCTCATGTACCCTCTCGGACGGCCGGTGAGTTTGCAACGGTTGCGGAGCCTGTTGGGATTTGAATTCCTTGGAAGCCTGCTAAGTCCGATATAATCGCCATCGGCTTTAAGCTGGGCTCTTTTAGCAGCATACTTTTTTGCAAGTCTGGCGCGTTTTACTTCGCGGGCCATCATTGATTCTTTTGCCATATAATATTAGCTTTTTGAGTTTTTAAATGGTAATCCGAAATCTTTCAGAAGAGCATAAGCTTCCTCATCGGTACCGGCCGAGGTAACAAATGTTATCTGAAGGCCCATGATCTTGGCAATCTTATCGAGGTCTATCTCAGGGAAAATTATCTGTTCGGTAACTCCGAGTGTATAATTTCCTCTTCCATCGAGTTTCGAATTGATGCCTTTGAAGTCGCGGATACGCGGCAGAGCAACAGATATAAGTCTTTCAAGAAACTCATACATTCTTTCTCTTCTCAGGGTGACCATTATGCCGATAGGCATATTTTTTCTGAGTTTGAAGTTCGAGATATCCTTGGTTGAATATGTCATAACAGCTTTCTGACCGGCAATATCGGTAAGTTCTTTTACTCCGAATTCGAGCAGTTTCTTATCGGCTATTGCCTGTCCTACACCCTGGTTGATGACTATTTTCTCTAACCTGGGTACCTGCATTACGGTTTTATAACCGAATTCTTTCATTAATGCAGGGACGATCTCGTCAGTATACTTGGTTTTTAACGCAGGTACGTACATTACTTGATCTCCTCTCCTGATTTTTTTGAATAACGCACTAATTTATTTTTATCATTTAACCTTCTGCCTATGCGGGTTGGGTTTCCTGAAGCAGGATCAACCAGCATGAGGTTAGATATATGAACAGGCGCTTCTTTTTTAATGATGCCGCCCTGTGGGGCTTTTGCATTTGGCTTGGTATGTTTTGATACCATTTTAATGCCTTCAACGATCGCCCTGTTTTTTTCTCTGTCAAGTTCCAGAACCCGTCCTTTCTGACCTTTTGATTCACCGGTTATAACCATAACCGTGTCTCCTTTTTTAATATGTAATTTTTTTTGCATTGCTGTCAGTTTAAATATTAGAGCACCTCCGGAGCAAGTGAAACAATCTTCATATATTTTTCACGGAGTTCCCTGGCTACCGGCCCGAAAATACGGGTTCCGCGTACCTCGTTAACATTATTAAGCAGAACGACGGCATTATCGTCGAATCTGATGTATGAACCATCGGGGCGACGGATCTCCTTTGTGGTTCTTACAACTACCGCTTTACTTACGGTACCTTTTTTTGCTTCTCCTGAAGGAAGTGCTGACTTCACACTTACAACTATTTTATCTCCTACCGTGGCATACCTTTTCCCGGTACCGCCAAGTACCCTTATGCACAAAACTTCTTTTGCGCCTGAGTTATCGGCTACGGTTAATCTGCTTTCCTGCTGTATCATGACTACTTAGCTCTTTCAATTATTTCAACTAACCTCCAGGTTTTATTTTTGCTCAGAGGCCTGGTCTCCGAAATGAGTACTGTGTCGCCAACATTGCATGTATTTTCTTCATCGTGCGCCATCAGTTTCTTTGTTTTGTTGATAAACTTGCCATAAATAGGATGTTTCACTTTCCTTTTGATGGCTACTACGATGGATTTGTCCATGCTGCTACTGACAACCACACCTATACGGTCTTTCCTAAGATTCCTTTCCATTGCTGATATGGCTATTTAGATTTTTTATTCATTTCCCTTACACGCATTTCAGTCAACAGACGGGCAACCGTCTGCTTTGCCTGCTTGATCTTCTGCGGATTATCAAGAGGGGTGATTGTGTGGTTAAGCTTCATCCTGACAAGCATTGTTTTTTCGGTATCGATACGCTCGATCAGATCCGGAGTGCTTAATTCCTTTATTTCTGAAGTTTTCATCTCTCAATTATTTTATAGCATTTCGTAATCGCGTCTCACAATGAACTTTGTTGTGATAGGCAGTTTTTGTGCACCCAGGCGGAGAGCTTCGCGGGCTATTTCGTAAGGAACACCCTCAGCCTCGAGCAGTATTCTTCCGGGTGTAACAGGTACAACAAAACCTTCAGGAGCTCCTTTTCCCTTACCCATACGAACCTCTGCGGGCTTCTTGGTGATAGGTTTATCGGGGAATATTCTGATCCATAGCTGACCTTCACGTTTCATGTGACGTGTTACTGCCTGACGTGCTGCTTCAATCTGTCTTCCCGTTATCCAGCACTCCTCAAGCGCTTTGATGCCAAATGATCCGAATGCCAGCTGGTTGCCACGTTGTGCATTACCTTTCATCCTTCCTTTCTGGGCTCTCCTGAATTTGGTCCTTTTCGGTTGTAACATTGCTCAATATGTTATTTAATTATTAACTACTCTAAGCTTATTTCTTTGCTTTTCTTTTCAGACTCTTTGTTTTGGCATTCCTGGCGCCGATATTAGGGCTAAGATCTCTTTTCCCGAAGACTTCCCCATTGCAGATCCAAACCTTTACACCTAACAGTCCAACTTTAGTATGTGCTTCGGCAAGTGCATAGTCGATGTCGGCACGGAAAGTATGAAGCGGAATACGGCCCTCCTTGTATGTTTCTGAACGTGCCATCTCGGCTCCACCCAGGCGGCCTGAGATCATGACTTTGATTCCTTCGGCTCCCATGCGTATTGTAGATGCTATTGCCATCTTAATTGCGCGGCGGTATGATATCTTACCTTCGAGCTGGCGTGCAACGTTGTTCGCTACTATGTTGGCATCAAGTTCGGGTCGTTTCACCTCGAAGATGTTTATCTGAACCTCTTTCTTGGTGATCTTCTTTAATTCTTCCTTCAGCTTATCAACTTCCTGGCCGCCTTTACCTATTATAATACCTGGACGAGCGGTATTAACTGTTACGGTAATAAGCTTAAGTGTTCTCTCAATAATTATCTTGGAGATACTTGCTTTTGCGAGCCTGGCATTGAGGTATTCCCTTATTTTGGTGTCCTCAACCAGCTTCCCGGAAAAATCTTTTCCGCCGAACCAGTTCGAATCCCAGCCTTTGATTATACCTAATCTGTTACCTATCGGATTAACTTTTTGTCCCATTTATTCTAATTTGATGCCGTTTCTACTTCATTTTTCATACTGTCGAGTACAAGAGTCACATGGTTTGATCTTTTCTTCAACCTGTAAGCTCTGCCCTGAGGAGCTGTCTGAAGTCTTTTCAGTACCCTTCCGCTGTCGACATGAATATTCTTAACATAGAGATTGCTTTCTTCAATTCTCGCACCTTCATTCTTTGCCTGCCAGTTTGCAATAGCTGAAAGAAGAAGTTTCTCCATCCTGCGTGAAGCTTCCTGTGAACTAAATTTTAGTATATCAAGAGCCTTGTTTACTTCTTTGCCGCTGATAAGATCTGTAACCAGCCTCATTTTACGCGGTGAGGTCGGGCAGTTTCTGAGGATCGCCTGGTACCTGTTCTTGATGGCCTCTTTTCTCTTTTCGGCTGTATTTCTTTTTCTTGCACCCATGTCTAAATGTTTTATTATCTACATTACAGGTTATTTATTTCCAGAGTGACTTCTGAAAGTACGGGTTGGCGCAAATTCTCCCAATTTATGGCCCACCATATTTTCGGTAATGTAAACCGGAATAAACTTGTTACCGTTATGAACTGCTATAGTATGTCCCACAAAATCAGGCGATATCACCGATCTCCTTGACCATGTTTTCAGAACTGATTTCTTTCCCCCTTCATTCATTTCCAGAACTCTTTTCCCAAGTTTATATTCAATGAAAGGTCCTTTTTTAATAGATCTGCTCATAATATATCAGTTATTTTTTCCTTCTTTCAATAATATGTTTATCGGAATATTTCTTCTTGTCGCGGGTTTTGAAGCCTTTTGCAGGAATCCCCTTGCGTGACCGCGGGTGACCGCCCGATGCCCTGCCTTCACCACCACCCATCGGGTGATCAACAGGGTTCATAACAACACCTCTTACCCTTGGACGACGGCCCAGCCATCTTGAGCGGCCTGCCTTTCCTGATCTCTCGAGGTTATGATCGGGATTTGAAACTGTTCCGATTGTAGCGCGCGAAGTAGTAAGCACCAACCTTGTTTCACCTGATGGAAGCTTAATTGTAGCATATTTCCCCTCGCGGGCCGACAGCTGTGCATAAGTTCCGGCACTGCGGGCGATTGCTCCGCCTTTCCCGGGCTTAAGCTCAATATTGTGAACAACTGTACCAAGTGGAATGTCGCTTAAGAATAATGTGTTACCGATCTCCGGTGAAGCGTCCTTTCCCGATTCCACCACCTGTCCGACCTGAAGGCCCGTTGGCGCCAGTATATATCTTTTCTCACCATCGGCATATACAACAAGGGCAATTCTCGAAGAACGATTGGGATCGTATTCGATAGTCTTCACAGTTGCTGGCATTCCATCTTTATCTCTCAGGAAATCAACAACCCTGTACATCTGTTTGTGGCCGCCGCCGATGTACCTCATAGTACGTTTACCGTTAACATTCCTTCCTCCGGATTTTCTGAGCGGCCGAAGCAAGGATTTCTCCGGTACAGCACTTGTAATTGTATCAAAAGTGCTGGTGGACTTGTGTCTCTGGCCTGGTGTTACAGGCTTAATTTTTCTGACTGCCATGTTAATTATTAGATATTGCTATAGAAATCAATTTTATTTCCTTCGGCAAGGGTAACAACAGCCTTCTTGGTGGCAGCTGTCTTCCCGACCAGAAGACCTGATTTGGTATTACGGGCTTTAATTTTCCCGCCATAACGCATTGTATTAACCGAGTCGACTGTTACTTCGTACAGCTCTTCTACGGCTTTTTTTATCTGTAACTTGTTTGCATTCTTTGCAACTATGAAGCCGTAACGATTAAACTTGTCACCCTGGCTGGTCATTTTTTCTGTTACAATAGGCTTAAGCAAAATATTCATCACTCAATTTTTTCTAGTTTTCAAATGTTGCCTGCAAAACGTCAACTGCACCCTCTACAAGTACTAAAGTTGAGGCCCTCATTATTTCGTAAGTATTTAGCTCACTGGCTGTTATAACTTCAATCCCTTGTAAATTCCGGGATGACAAATATATATTATTATTTTGTTCCGGTAAAACTATTACCAATTTTTTATTATCAATATTGAGCAAATTCCCCATTTTGACCATTTCTCTGGTTTTGGGAGCATCGAAAGTGAAGTTTTCCAGAACAATAATATTATTTGTTGATGCCTTATATGAAAGTGCTGATCTTCTTGCGAGTTGTTTTACTTTCTTGTTAAGCTTGAAACCGTAATATCTGGGTTTTGGCCCGAATATACGGCCTCCACCATGAAAAAGCGGGTTCTTAATGCTACCTGCCCTGGCGCCACCTGTTCCTTTTTGTTTTTTGATCTTACGGGTGCTGCCTGCTATCTCGCCACGTTCTTTGGCTTTATGGGTTCCCTGCCTCTGATTTGCAAGGAACTGTTTTGTATCCAAGTAAATGGCATGATCGTTAGGTCTAATACCGAAAATTGAATCGTTAAGTTCGATCTTTCTTCCGGTCTCCTTTCCCTCTTTATTAAGAATAGTTAATTCCATTATTTTGTAATTATTACGTAACCACCATTAGGACCTGGTACTGATCCTCTGACAATCAAAATATTGTTTTCGGGCATTATTTTCATTACCCTCATGTCCATCGACATTTTTTTATTGCCTCCCATACGGCCGGCCATTCTCATACCCGGGAGCACCCTTGAAGGGAATGATGATGCACCGAGTGAACCTGGCGCCCTGCCTCTGTTATGCTGACCGTGTGTTTGTCCGCCGACACCGCTGAAGCCGTGACGTTTAACAACACCCTGGAAACCTTTTCCCTTTGACCAGCCTCTCACATCGATTAGGGTTCCTGTTTCAAAAAACTCGCTTGTAAGCACTTCGCCTTCCTTTACCTGGCCCTCATCAAATCCCTTGAATTCAACAAGTTTTCTCTTGGGAGTTGTGTTGACTTTCTTAAGGTGGCCTATTTCGGCTTTTGTAGCGCGCTTTTCCTTCTTTTCGTCGAATCCAAGCTGTACAGCAAAGTATCCATCCTTATCCACAGTTTTAATCTGTGTAACTACACATGGACCTGCCTGCAGTACTGTACATGGAATATTCTTTCCATTTTCATCGAAAATGGAAGTCATTCCTACCTTTTTTCCTATTAATCCCTGCATTTCTTAATAACTTTACTGTTTCACACTTTAATTTCTACTTCAACACCACTCGGCAGCTCCAGTTTCATAAGAGCGTCGATGGTTTTTGGTGTCGAGCTGTAAATATCAAGCAGCCTTTTATAGGATGAAAGCTCGAATTGCTCTCTTGCTTTTTTATTTACGAACGGGGAACGAAGAACCGTATAGATCTTCTTATGGGTCGGGAGCGGAATCGGACCGCTGACAACTGCCCCGGTAGATTTTACTGTCTTAACGATCTTCTCGGCTGATTTGTCAACCAGGTTATGATCGTAAGATTTCAGTTTGATACGAATTTTCTGACTCATCTTTTAAAGAATTTTTCCTTTTGTATTTTCTACAATTCTGCTAGCTATTTGAGCAGGAACCTCTTCATAGTGGGAGAACTCCATTGTTGATGTTGCCCTGCCCGAAGTGATAGTCCTGAGCACTGTTACATAGCCAAATTTCTCGGCCAGAGGCACTTTCGCCTTAACAACCCTTGCTCCTGCTTTTGATTCCATACCTTCAACTCTGCCTCTTCTCCTGTTAAAGTCGCTGATCACATCACCTACATACTCTTCGGGAGTGACCACTTCTGTCGACATAATCGGTTCAAGAATGACAGGATTGCATTTGGATGCATATTTCCTGAATGCCTGCTTTGCTGCAATTTCAAATGACAGCGCATCAGAATCAACAGGATGATATGATCCGTCTTTAAGAACAACCTTGAGGCTGTCGAGCGGGAAACCTGCAAGCGGACCATTAAGCATGGCTTCGCGGAATCCTTTTTCGATCGATGGGATATATTCTCTGGGAATATGACCGCCTTTAACCTCATCTACAAATTGAAGACCTCTTATATTATCATCGGTTGGCATCATTGCTACTGTCATGTCAGCAAATTTGCCTCTACCGCCGGTTTGTTTCTTGAATACTTCACGGAACTCGGTGGTTGTGGTGATAGCTTCCTTGTATGCAACCTGCGGCGCACCCTGATTACATTCCACCTTGAATTCCCTTTTAAGCCTGTCGATAAGTATCTCGAGGTGAAGCTCTCCCATTCCGTTTATAACAGTCTGACCGCTATCCGGATCTGTTTTTACCTGGAATGTAGGATCTTCTTCGGACAGCTTATTAAGGGCCATGGATAGTTTGTCTACGTCGGCCTGTGTTTTAGGCTCAATTGCCACACCTATTACCGGATCGGGAAAGTCCATTGATTCCAGTATTATAGGTTTATTAATTGCGCTTAATGTATCGCCGGTTCTTATATCCTTAAATCCGACACCGGCACAAATATCACCGGCTGATATGCTTTCCTTTGGATTCTGTTTGTTGGCATGCATCTGGAAGAGGCGGTTTATACGTTCTCTCTTCCCTGTGCGTACGTTCAGCACTGTATCACCTGCATGCAGAGTACCTGAATAAATCCGGAGGAAGCATAAACGGCCCACAAAAGGATCGGTGGCAATTTTGAATGCGAGTGCTGAGAGCGGAGCCTCATCATCGGGCTCGCGGGTTATTTCTTCATCATTTTTGGGGTCGATACCTGTTACTGCACCTTTATCAACAGGTGAAGGAAGGTATGCCACTGCTGAATCTAGTAGATTCTGGACGCCCTTGTTCTTAAAGGCCGATCCGCAAACAACAGGTACTGCCATTCCCATAACGGTAGCTTTTCTCAAAGCGACCTCAACTTCCTGGGCAGTTATTGATTCGTGATCCTCAATATATCGTTCAAGAAGAGTATCATCGACTTCGGCAACAGCTTCTATTAATTTACCACGCCATTCAATTGCCTCTTCAAGCATATTGGCAGGGATCTCTTCAATCTCAGGCCTTGTAACTGTCGATTCGTCGGGGTAGAAGACAACAGCCTTCATGCTGATAAGGTCGATAAGACCCTCGAAATGTTCTTCAGCTCCTATCGGGATCTGTATCGGGACTGGGTTTGAACCAAGTTTTTCCTTAATTTGCTGAACCACGCTGAAAAAGTCTGCGCCTGCGCGATCCATCTTATTTATAAACGCTACCCTGGGCACATTATACTTATTTGCCTGTCTCCATACGGTTTCCGACTGTGGCTCAACGCCACCCACTGCACAAAAAACAGCTACAGCGCCATCGAGAACCCTGAGCGACCTTTCAACCTCAACGGTGAAGTCAACGTGACCGGGAGTATCTATAATATTTATCTTATGCTCCTCCCCTTTGTATTTCCAGAATGTTGTTGTAGCAGCTGAGGTAATAGTTATGCCTCTCTCCTGTTCCTGAATCATCCAGTCCATCGTAGCATTACCATCATGTACCTCCCCCATTCGATGAGTGCGACCGGTATAGAACAGAATACGCTCTGTCGTAGTGGTCTTTCCAGCATCGATGTGGGCCATGATTCCGATGTTTCTGGTATATTTCAGGTTTTTATCCATCTGATTATTATCCTTCTGCTTCTTAACTAATTAAAACCGGAAGTGTGCAAAAGCTTTGTTGGCTTCAGCCATCCTGTGTGTATCTTCTTTCTTCTTATAAGCACCACCTTCAAGTTTGTAAGCAGCCATTAGCTCAGCTGCAAGACGCTCGGCCATTGAATGTCCGGTTCTCTTTCTTGCAAATGAGATCATATTTTTCATACTGATGCTTACTTTACGATCGGGACGAATCTCCATAGGAACCTGAAAGGTCGCTCCACCTACACGGCGTGCTTTTACTTCTACCTGGGGAGTAACATTATCGAGTGCCTGTTTGAAAATCTCGAGAGGCGTTTTTCCTTCATTTTTAAATTTATCGCTTACAATTTCAAGCGAGTCATATAAAATCTGATAAGCAAGATTCTTTTTGCCACTATACATAAGATTGTTTACAAACCTTGTTACATAAGGATCATTAAATTTTGGATCCGGTAACAGAATTCTCTTCTTTGGTTTTGTCTTTCTCATTATCTTACTGCTTTATGTGTTACTTCTTTGGTCTTTTTGCGCCATATTTCGATCTTCTCTGAGTGCGACCATCAACTCCGGATGTGTCGAGAGCACCACGAACAAGGTGATAACGTACACCCGGAAGATCTTTTACCCTGCCACCCCTTATAAGTACTATGGAGTGTTCCTGGAGGTTATGACCTTCTCCCGGAATATAAGCATTAACTTCTTTTTGATTTGTAAGCCTTACCCTGGCAACTTTTCTCATGGCCGAGTTTGGCTTTTTTGGAGTTGTGGTGTAAACACGTACACAAACGCCTCTTCTCTGAGGACATGAATCCAGAGCAGGGGCTTTACTCTTATCAACCAGTTTCTTCCTGCCTTTACTTACTAATTGCTGAATTGTTGGCATATTTCCAATTATTTTTGCTTAAAATTTATCCAAAAAAATGGTGTGCAAAGGTATTGTTTTTTTTCTATTTACAACAACAAATGAAAAAATATTTTTACCAATATTCCATACATACCTGATTACCTGAAGTCGCATTCAATCAGGTTCAAAGTGTTCCTTAAAATATATATAACTTAAAAACGTAAGTTGTAAGCAGGTTGCTTCCCGACTTTTCTCCGGAAAATTGTTTTGTAAACTTACCTGAGAAAGAAAAACCGGTACTCCTGTATTTCAAAAAACTGTGCAAAGAAAATAAAAATTTTCGAAATCTGTGCTCTTTCTGAATCAGTTTTTAAAAAAATATTACTTTTGCTTCCCGATCTGCTTATAAATTAGAAATAAAATATAATTTGATTTGATTATGAAGACATACCTGACTGACCAGATAAAGAATATTGCCCTCCTGGGTAATTCAGGCTCTGGAAAAACAACCCTGGGAGAAGCAATGCTCTTTAATGGCGGTGTCATTGAACGAAGGGGTACTATAGACGGAAGAAACACGGCATCCGATTACAGGCCGATTGAGCATGAAAATGGAAACTCAATCTTTTCCACTGTTCTTTATACGGAATTCCTGAACAAGAAAATAAATATTCTGGATACCCCGGGAATGGACGATTTCAGCGGCGGGCTCATCTCATCTCTTTATGTTGTTGACAGCGCGGTGATGACCATAAACGTTCAGAATGGGGTGGAAGTGGGAACAGAAATTCAGTTCAGGCATGCAGAAAACCTTAACAAACCACTGATTTTTGCAGTTAACGGCCTCGATCATGAAAAAGCCAACTTCGAGAAATCGATCGAAATGATAAAGGAGAGACTTTCAGTTAATGCCGTTCTGATACAGTTCCCTGTTAACGAAGGTTCGGGATTCAACTCAATTATCGATGTTCTGAAAATGAAAATGCTGAGGTACTCAAAAGACGGAGGCAAGGCTGAAATAGTTGACATACCATCGGATCAGGCTGAAAAGGCAACAGAACTGCATAATTCTCTTGTAGAAAAAGCCGCAGAAAGCGATGAGTCGTTGATGGAGTTGTTCTTTTCAAATGATACCCTTACCGAAGAGGAGCTCAGAAAAGGCATTTCAAAAGGAATCAGGAACCGTGGCATTTTTCCCGTATTCTGTATTTCAGCAAAAAATAATATTGGTGTTGATAATCTGATGGAATTTATCGTCAATGAAGCACCATCCATTACCTCTATGCCGGTACCGGTAAACACAAAAGGGAATCAAGTCAAACCAGATTCAAACGGCCCGGCTTCCCTTTACATTTTTAAATCAGCGATTGAGGAGCATATCGGGGAGGTTCATTACTTCAGGATATATTCAGGTAAAATTACAGAGAACCTTGACGTTGTCAACAGCAACAACGGTACAAAAGAAAGATTATCGCAGCTGTACGTCAGCGCAGGGAAGAACAGGACAAGGGTGCCGGAGCTTCATATAGGTGATATCGGAGCCCTGGTAAAATTAAAGAATACCAAACCCCTGCATACACTTAATTCTCCTGGCAACGACTGGAAATATGAAGGCATAAAATTCCCTGAACCCAAATACAGAGTTGCAATTAAGGCTCAGAGTGAAAGCGATGATGAAAAGCTTGGAGAGTCACTGAATAAGATCCACCTGGAAGACCCCACAATTATCATTGAATACTCAAAGGAGTTAAAACAGATAATTGTACATGGAAATGGTGAATATCACCTTAATATAATGAAATGGCATCTTGACAATATCTACAAGATTCCCACAAACTTCAATGCACCTAAAATACCGTACCGCGAGACAATTACAAAATCGGCACATGCCGATTACCGTCACAGGAAACAATCGGGCGGCGCAGGTCAGTTTGGCGAGGTTCACATGCTGATTGAGCCGTATGAAGAAGGTTCTACAGAAATCAGCATGCAGAAGATCAACGGAAAAGATGTGAAGATCTCAGTAAGGGATAAAGAAGAAATTTCACTTCCATGGGGTGGCAAGCTTGTTTACGTAAACAGTATCGTGGGAGGCGCAATTGATGCCCGGTTTATGCCTGCAATTCTTAAAGGTATAATGGAGAAGATGGAGACCGGGCCGCTGACCGGATCATACGCCCGCGATATCAGAGTGTATGTTTACGACGGCAAAATGCACCCTGTCGATTCAAACGAAATATCCTTCCGGCTTGCCGGCAGAAATGCCTTCAGCCAGGCTTTCAAGATTGCAAATCCGAAGATCCTCGAACCTGTATATGATGTTGAAATATATGTTCCCTCCGATCGCATGGGTGATGTGATCAGCGACCTTCAGGGACGCCGCGGAATGGTGCTTGGAATGGCAAGCGACAAGCGCTTTGAGATCATAAAGGCTAAAGTACCTCTTGCAGAGATGAACAAATACTCAACAGCGCTGAGTTCAATAACCGGTGGCCGTGCCATGTACACCATGAAATTTGCCGAATATGCCCAGGTACCGGGTGATGTTCAGGAGACTGTAATAAAAGCATACGCCGAGGAAGAAGAAGAAGAATAGATTCACAATCAAAAAAAAGAGGAGCTTGAGTTCCTCTTTTTTTTGCAGACCGGCTTGGGTTATTACACAGTCTTCAGCACATCCCACACAAACGCCCGTATTCCGACCTCATCATTGATGGCATCGATCTTCTTTACTTTATCGAGAACAGTATCTACGATGTCATCTTCAACAATGGTGAGAACACTTTTATTTATTTCAGGCCAGGCATGGGTGCCAAGGTGGGGAACACCTGTATTTGTTCCCCTACCCTGGACGTTTTCCCATAAAGAATATCCCTTTATGCCCAGCCTGTCGAGCATATATTCGATCTTCTCGGTGTGAGCCTGGTTGTAAATTATCATTATTGCTTTCATTGACTTACTGGTTTAAAGATTTTTTATTGCTCCCGTTATCATCCATGAAATGGAAATCAGAATATGCCATAAGACTCCTGCCCGGCTTCCTGTCCCTGACAAACACCGAGTAAACTACCGGCACAAATATCAGGGTAATGATTGTTGAGAAGATAAGGCCTCCGATAACGGAGATACCCATAGGGCTCCACAGCTCTGAACCCGAACCTTTGCTTAAGGCCAGTGGAAGCATACCTAGTATGGTGGTTGCTGTGGTCATGATCACCGGCCTGAGCCTCGATCTTCCGGATATCGCAATTGCCTCATACATGCTATGTCCTCTTTCCCTCATCAGGTTGATGAAGTCGACCAGCACAATCGCGTTCTTCACAACGATACCTATAAGCATCACTGCACCAATACCTGAGATTGCACTAAGTGTTGTTCCTGTGAGAAAGAGAGCTATGGCAACTCCCGAGAATGCAAATGGGATCGAGAACATAATGATAAGCGGCATCTTCAACGATTCAAACTGTGAAGCCATGATAAGGTAAACAAGTATCAGACTTACAACAATAAGCAATCCGAGATCGGCAAATGCCTCCATCTGGTCTTCTATTGCTCCCGATATCCGTACAGTTACACCAGATGGCATTTCAGTTGCGTCGATGGCAGCCTGAACATCGGTCTGAATATCTGTCAGTGATCTCTTTACAGGAGTAAAGGAGACCCTTACGATCCTCTCCCTGTCCTTTCGTTCAATAGTAGGCGGAGACCAATATTCCCTGATGTCGGCGATTTCACCAAGCCTTACAGTCTGTCCCATCTGATTCGGGATACCTATATTTTCAACATCGGTGAGTGTGCCTCTGGTTTCTTCTTTAAACCGTACGATCACATCATACTCATCACCGAACTGTCTCAGCCTGGTGGCAATCATTCCGTCAACACGATTTTTTACTGCGGCCGAGGCCATGGCTGTATTAAGACCGTGAGAGCTCATCTTTTGCTGGTCGAATACTATCTGCAATTCTGGCTTTGATTTATCGCGACTTATTGTAACATCAGCAGCTCCCTGTATCTTCCTGACTTTTTCTGCAAGCTGTTCGGCAATGATATTTGTCTCTGAGATATCATATCCGTAGACTTCAATATCAACAGTATTTCCGCCAAAGCTTCCCATGCCCTGATCAGTACTTACCTTATAATTAATTATCTCCGGGAACTTTGCCAGATCGCTCCTGAGCTCATCCGCGATCTCAAATACAGATTTTTCCCTTTCATCAATCGGGAAAAGGCTCAATTCATATGCGATAGTATGGGTGCCGCCTGACATGAAAATAGTATTGAAACCACCCTGGTCATCAACGCCAGTTGAGGTCGAAATAATTTTCACTTCAGGATATTTAACCTTAATAAGGCTGTCTATCATGTCGGCAGTCTGAATTGTCCGTTCAACCCTGGTACCTGTCTGCAGTTCTATTGAGGCTGTCATAACCGATTGGTCGGCCTGTGGAAAGAACTCAGTACCTATGGCTCCGAAGAGCGTCATCGAAAGAACAAAAATTACAATGGCAACAATAAAAGTGACCAGTTTATGTCCAAGAGCCCATCTTAATGTTTTCTCATAGAGGTGATCGAATCTGTCGAGGCCTTTCCTTATGCTACCATCATATGTGTACCAGGGGGCATCCTTCCTGATCGGATACCATTTCAGCATAAGGGCGCTAAGTGTAGGCGTGAGTGTAATTGCTGCAAATACCGAAGTTATGATTGTGATAGTAACAATCATCCCGAGCTCCTTGAAGAGAACTCCAGTGAGCCCCTCGACAAAAGTGAGCGGAAAGAATACGGCAACAACTGTAAGGGTTGTGACTATAACGGCGAGCCATACTTCGTTTGTGGCGTAAATAGCGGCTTCCCTGGGTCTGCTTCCCCTTTCTATATGCCTTGTGATATTCTCGAGAACTACAATGGCATCGTCAACTACCATCCCGATAGCTATTGACAGTGACGTCAGAGAGATTATGTTGATCGAGGTGCCGGCAATGAACAGGTACAGGAAAGCTACAATAAGCGATATGGGTATGGTCAGAATGATAATGAAAGTAGCTCTCCATCTGCCAAGGAAAAACAATACAACAAGAATAACAAAAATAGCTGCATACATCAGGGTTTCAGAAAGGTTGTTCACTGAATCGCTTATAAACGAGGCGCTGTCAAAGAGCTTTTCAATCCTGACATCTTCAGGAAGGTCCTTTTGAAGCACTGCAAGATTTTCTTCAACCTCCCTGGTTATGCTCACAGTATTGGCGCCCGATTGTTTCTGAACGAACATAGTCATACCTTTAGCCAGGTTTACCTTGGTGTCAAGTTTTGATTCCCTTATAGTATCCCTGACCTCTGCAACATCCCTCAGGTAAACGGTTTTGCCGTTATAGTTGGTTATCACCAGATCCTTTATTACGTCACTCTCAGGGAATTCACCCTTTATCCTGAGTGCATAATCATTCCTTCCCATTTCGATGTAGCCAGAAGGCATGTCGAGGTTCTCAGCCCTGATAACATTCCCGATCTGTTCAACGGTCAGGTTATATGCTTCCATTTTCCGGGGATCAATATCGACATATATCCTCCGGCCCGGTACCCCCGCGAGCGAGACAGATCCGACGCCCTCAATCCTGTTCAGGGGACTGACAATCTTTTCATCAAGTATCTTCTCCAGCCCAGCATAGCTTTCATCGGCAGTAATGGCGTAAAAAATAATCGGCATCATGCTGGTGCTGAATTTGATTATTGTTGGCCTTTCGCTGCCGTCGGGAAGGAAGCGCTCAACAAAATTCAGGTTGCTCCTGATATCATTTGACGCTTCATCGAGATTTGAACCATAATCGAATTGCATAAAGATCACCGACGAACCATCGCTTGAAGTGGATGTCATCTCCTTAAGCTTACTGACTGTGTTGAGTGCATCTTCAAGGGGACGGGTAATATTTGTTTCAATATCTGATGCGCTTGCCCCCGGGTAATTAGTGTAAACAACCACAAACGGCAATTCCATTTCCGGGTAAAGATCCACAGGTAACTGCACCAGTGAATAGAGTCCCACAACCATCAGACCTACAAAGATCAGTATGGTTGTAACAGGTCTCTTTACTGAAGAACCATATATACTCATAGCTGCTTCCTATTTTGTTAGTTCAATTTTATCGCCGTTTATTAGTCGTGCCTGGCCCTCTGAGATCAACTGGTCACCTTCCTTCAGTTCACCTGATATAAGTTCAACCTTATCATCGAACCGTTTTCCAAGACCGACCTCAATTCTTTCGGCAACATTGTTCCTGTTCACAAAAACGAACCTTATATTGGTACCTTCCTGGAGAAGTACGGTGCTTGCGGGGACCACAAACGCTTCAACCTCTCCAAGATTCATTGATACGCGGGCGAACATACCCGGCTTCAGGAGACCCTTTCTGTTCGGAACTTCAATCTCCACCTCAAATGACCGTGTTCCAGGATTGACAGTAGGCGCTATGCGGAACACGGTTCCAGTAAACTCCTCACCATCATAAACATCGGCCCTGATCACTGCCTTCATTCCCCTTTTTATGAGAGGGTAGTACTGCTCCGACAAGCTGACGATCACTTTCAGCGGATTGATCTGCATCATGGTCACTATTGCCGACCTGCCGGTTGAAGTAGTTGGTGCACCTGAATACATCTCGCCATTCTCAAAATATTTGCCGGTAACTATACCTGTAAAAGGAGCCTTTATAAGGGTATTCTGCTCCATGAAATCTGCATTTGTTTTGACTACATCATACTGTGTTTTTAACTGATCGTACTGCTGCTGCTTTGCACTTCCGGTTTTAAGAAGTGTGTCAAGCCTCGAAAGATCTTTCCCGAGACTGGCGAGCTGAAGTTGAAGCTGGAGAAGCTGAGTGCGGTCCATCAGGAAAAGGTTGTCACCATTGTTTACCATATCACCTGTTTCTACATAAATTTTATCAATCCTGCCAGGTGTGGACGGAACTATATTGACTTCTTCAAATGGAAGAATTGTTGCAGTATAATCAATTGTTCTTGATATCATTGATTTTGAAAGGGTTTCAACTCTGACAGGTATTACGGCCCTTTGTGAAACCGAAGTTGAATCAGTATTCGTCGCCTGTGAAGTATCGGACTTTTGTGAGCATCCGAACAGGACAATACCTGCAATTATTACCGGGATTAGATTTAGAGATTTCATTGTTTATTTATTAAGGATATTTTCTATTAGATATTATTAAGCAATTTATCCAGGGCAAGCTTTGTCTGCAGCAGGTTCATCAATGCAGATACATAATTATTTTCAGCCTGGAGGTACAATGAATTAGCCTGTGTCAGATCAAGGCTTGATGCCATACCCTGTCTGAACTTATTTTCAGTACTGGTATACACTCTTTGAGCAACTTCAACATTATCCTTCTGACTCTGATATTGAAGATTTGCATTAACAAGGTTGTACCGGAGTTGTTTTTCCTGAATCAGGAGCTGCTCCGCAACCATGTCAGTGGTATTCCTGGCTTTTTCGAGACTTATCTGGGCTTTCCTTATTTTTGTGTATCGCTGACCACTTGCAAAGAGCGGAAAATCAAGCTGAACTCCTACCATAGAGTTCGGGAACCATGAGAGATCATTCAGTTTATCACCCATCCCGTTTGTACCATAATTATAGAAACCTGAAAGAGTTGGAAGAACTGAAGCTTTCTGGGATTTTAACATCAATGATGAAATCTGCTCCTGTCCTTCAACCAGCTTGTAATCGACATGTCGGGTGTGGTCAAAAGCCTGCGAAAGAAGTGCTTCCACATTAATTTCAGTAGTAAGTGTCTCAAGAGTTTCGGTAAGGTTTACCGATGTTTGTGGAGGAATACCCAGCTGAAACCTCAGAAGGTTATAATTCAATTCTATGGTTCTCTGAAGGGCGCTCTGTGAGTTTTCAACATTCCTGACATTTGAGACCATCTGGTCAACATCGGTCGATTCAGCCATACCGGCAGCAAACATTGACCTTGTAGACTTCAGTGTCTCATTCAGGTTTGCAATGTTGGCCTCAAGAATATCAAGCGATCTTTCTGAAACAAGGATAAGGTAGTAAGCAGCCGCAACCGATTCCCTTGTATCTGATTCAGATTTTTTAAGACCTTCTTCACTAAGCCTCCCGGCAAGCTTTGAAGTTTCGATACCAATATATAAAGGTGCATTGAAAAGAAGCATACTTGCTGTAATACTTGCAGTGGAGTTAAACTGAGATCCGAAAGTAACCGGGATCTTGGTTCCGGCAGGCTGACCAAAAAATTCCCCTGGAAGAAGTGTCGTCATCAGCTTCAGATTATCGGTGAATGACCCCGAAGCATTTACCGATGGTAATGCCGCTGAGATCGTCTCCCATACAGCTCTTTTCGATTCTTCAACGCCTAGCCGGGAAGAAATCACCATTTTGTTATTCTGAATCGCATACTCCTGTGCTTCTTTAAGTGAGAATTTCAGTTCAGTGCTGTCGGCCTGAGAAAAAGCAACTTTCCCGACCATCATGAACAGTACAATGAAAAATATTTGCAAATACCTGGTTTTCATATTATTGAATTATTCTTTAATAGATTTTTATAATTGTTTCAAAAGTTTTTTTCAAGTTTATTTATCAGTTCCATTCCGGCTGGTGTGGAAATGCCTCTCAGGTAATTTATAAGTACATTCTTCAGGATGTCGCGCCTTGTAAACTGTTCGAAGGGATATAATTCATTATTCATGACTGACCTGATAATTGAATCAATACACCTGTTGACAATGTCAGGATTCAGATCACTTCGAAAGTATTGCTCCTTTATACCTCTTTCTATCAACTGCTGGTAATTCCTGTAATCGGGTATTTCACAAGCATCGGGTTGCTTCCTTAATAAGTCCTGGTGAAACTTCCTCATATCGGCTCTGAAAACAGGACTCATGTTCTGGAAATGATCCCTGTTAATCTCAAGAAGCCTGAAAATGGCTACAATGGTGTTTTCTGACTCGGCAAGGACTCTTTTTAAAAGTTCTTTCTGTTTCTCTGACATCCATTTTAGAACACCCATAAACAACTCGTCCTTATCAGCAAAAACCTCGTATATAGTTCTTTTTGACATTCCCAGATCGTTGGCAAGAAAATCCATTGTTACTGACTTTATTCCGTATGTACGGAATAATTCAGCAGCACGTTCTATTATTTTCTCTCTGATATCCATCTTCTCTCTTAAATGCCGACAAAAATATAAAAACTATTTTAGTTTATATAGTTTTATCAGGCTTATGTCAATATTATTCGGTGAACGAAGGAATTTCCATGGTGAATGACGGAAGAGAATAAAAAATGCTGCATCATGAAAAATATTTTCTGTTGGAATCTTTCATTTGTTAATTGTTAAATGATGAGTATTTTTACTGCGGACTCAAATAAGCTTTCAAATTTATTACCATTCGAAATCATCACTTAATTACTTCAATATGAAACAAGATCATGAGTCAAGAATCAAAGAACTTGGACTGGAGCTTCCTGCGGCGCCAAAGCCCGGAGGGGTTTACAAGCCTGTGCTGATAGTAAATAATTTAATGTTTGTTTCAGGTCAGGGACCAGTAAGGTCAGATGGTACACAGATCAAAGGCAAACTCGGTAAAGATCTGAGTCTGGAAGAAGGTAAGCTGGCAGCCAGGCAGGTTGGTCTCACAATGCTTTCCACCATTAAAGCCCACTATGGTGAATTAAACAATATCAGGCGCCTGGTCAAAGTACTTGGGATGGTTAACAGCACTCCCGAGTTTGAACAGCATCCTGCTGTGATCAACGGCTTCAGCGAGCTTATGGCCGAGATCTTTGGTGCAGAAAATGGTGTAGGCGCCAGAAGTGCAGTAGGGATGATATTGCCGGGTAATATTGCTGTTGAGATAGAAGCTATTTTTGAAATTAATCAATAGGTTAAATGGACACTATTAAGAATACTGAGCCCTGGTACACATTTGATAATATGAATGACGTGCCTTCACCGGCACTATTGGTATATCCCGACAGGATTGAATACAATATTCTCAAAATGATCGAGATAGCAGGTGATGTTAACCGGTTAAGGCCACATGTCAAAACACATAAGATGGCAGAGATTATCTGCCTTCAGATGAAACACGGAATAAACAAATTCAAATGCGCAACCATTTCTGAAGCTGAGATGGTTGCTGCCTGCGGTGCTGCTGATATCGTTCTGGCATACCAGCCTGTTGGACCGAATATTGA
The DNA here is from genome assembly GCA_942492865.1 of uncultured Bacteroidales bacterium. Lineage (GTDB taxonomy): Bacteria > Bacteroidota > Bacteroidia > Bacteroidales > VadinHA17 > LD21. Next base: position 225,376 of record OW818650.1, read on the forward strand.
CAGGTTTTTTAACCTGATAAAAGCTTTCCCGGGAACAAAATTTTCATGCCTGGTCGACAGTGAAGATATTATACGCGAGATTTCTGAGAGGTCGTACACAAATGACACCGAAACCTCACTCTGGCTCGATATTAATGTCGGAATGAACAGGACAGGTATAGTACCCGGAAAGGAAGCATTAAGTCTTTACAAGCTGATCACTGAGCTTCCGATGCTCAAAGCAGAGGGATTACATGTTTATGATGGTCATATCCATGACAAGGATTTCACTGAACGCAAGAAATCATCAGATGAAGGATATAGTCATGTAGTGAAGTTTTTAACGGAGCTTAAGAATGCCGGATTTTCCGGGGTGTCGGTCATTGCAGGGGGTACCCCTACTTTTCCGGTGCATGCCATGAGAAAAGAAGTTGAGCTGAGCCCCGGAACAACGCTCTTGTGGGATCATAGTTACAGCAGTTCTTACAGGGATATGGAGTTCAGGCATGCTGCCGTATTGCTTATGAGGGTAATAAGTAAGCCGGCTGATGGCCTGTTTACCCTTGATCTTGGCCATAAGGCCGTAGCTGCGGAGATGCCGCAGCCAAGAATTAAGATATTGGGTATTGATGATTACACTTTAATATCGCAGAGTGAAGAACATCTTGTTGTTCAAACACCGGAAGCAGCTAACATGAAGGTAGGTCAGGTCGTTTTTGGAATACCTCATCATATCTGCCCTACTGTTGACCGGCATGATTCGGTTACTGTCATTAAAAACAGGAAGGCTGCCGGACAGTGGAACGTTGTGGCAAGAAAACGGAGAATAACATACTGACCTTATCTGTACAGGTACACAAAACCCCTGTATTTTTTGCTGTCGTATTCCACATCGTCCCAGCCGACAGCGCTGATTACATAGAAGTATATACCTGTACCAGCCTTTATCGAGCTGAGATTCACATGTCCGTCCCATCCCTGCCAATCCTTAAGCCGGGCTCCGTCACCGCTGAAGCTGTAAACTTTTAATCCGTTCCTGGTAAAGATCTCTATATTGAAAAACCTCAGGGATGCAGCATCAACCAGAAAAAAATCATTTAAACCATCTCCATCAGGTGTAAAAACATTAGGAATATCGATCTTTGACTTTTCAACTTTTATTTTAGTTCCAAGTCTCAGAGAGTCAGTGCATCCAAATTCACTTTCGATGGTAAGCCTGACCGAATATTCACCCGGAAAAAAATAGGTATGGGTAAAAGGGTTATCAAAAATCCACAATGAATCTCTGGTCACAACCCAGTCGGGTATTGACCTGCCTTCGCGGGTCCTGTCCCCGAAATCCCATACATATTTCTTTGTGCCACGCACTGACCTGTCGATAAAGGTTACATCAAGGGGGGCTTCACCTTCAGAAGGATCTATGGAAAAATCAGCTTTGACGTGAATTGATTCATAGAAAAAAGAGACTGTATTGCTGCAGCCGGCACTATTTACCTTAAATGAATATGTTACATCTTCAAGAGGAGGATCATAGGTTATGGGATCTCTCAGTTCGGGAAATGGTATAACCGAGTTTGGTGATGATGACCATACAGTCGACACCGGGTTTTGAATGCCTGCCATATCGCCTGTAACCGGATCATAATAATTGAAGACCGGTACGGCTGAAGTTGCTTCCCCATCAAGGGCAACATAATAACAGGTTCTGTTTGCAAGTCTGGCAGAGGCAACAGGAAGCTTGTCGAAAGCTATCCATCCGGTAAGGCTTGTATCAATGAGGCCGTTTTTATAAATGTCAACTTTATATCCCCCTTCAGCCAACCCAGTAGCGGATGAAGAACCTACCCCTGTTTCATTCTTAACGATGGTGCTGAATGATTTGTTTGCAATGTCCCACTGAAACCAGTAAAAATCATACAGTCCGCTCCCCTGAGGACGAACGGCATTAAGCGCCCCTGAAGGAGTGCCTGCAGAATTGCAGAAAATAAATATCGGATCCTTTACCGACGGGGATGAAGGATAAGTGGTGAAACGTATAGCGTTGCTACCCGGGGCAGTTAGCTGACCCAAAGTTATCACAGAGCTCAGTAGTGCAAGAATGGATAAAATAAGACGCACGTAATATGTATTATATTCCTTCAATTATAATATCATGCAATAATAATAAAAACGTTAAATTTGCGGCCACCCAATCCTGTAATTCTCAAACCTGAATGATAAAAGATTATCTAAAAGACCTGAATGATGCTCAGAGGCAGGCAGTTATTAATACAGAAGGACCTTCACTTATAATTGCAGGTGCAGGCGCCGGGAAAACCCGTGTTCTGACTTACCGTATTGCCCACCTTTTAGGTAATGGAGTACAACCGGGAAAGATCCTTGCACTTACATTTACCAATAAGGCCGCAAAGGAAATGAAGGAGAGAATTGCAAAACTGGTAAGCCCCGAATCAACAAGGTTTATATGGATGGGAACATTCCATTCAATTTTTGCCAAAATACTCAGGATGGAGGGCGATAAGCTGGGATACAAATCAAACTACACAATTTACGACAGTTCTGATGCCAAAAGTCTGATAAGAACAATAATTAAGGAGCTTAACCTCGATGACAATGTTTATAAAACCGGAGTCATAGCATCAAGGATCTCAACTGCAAAAAATAATCTTGTCACTGCAAGCATGTATGCAGCCGACCTTTCAATGAACGAATATGACAGGAGCAGCAGAATGCCACTGCTTTCCGATATTTATAAATTATACGCTGCCAGGTGCTTCAAGGCAAACTCAATGGATTTTGACGATCTTTTGCTAAATACTAATATCCTTTTCCGCGATTTTCCTGATGTTCTGCAGAAATACCAGAATAAATTCAATTATGTACTGGTTGATGAATACCAGGATACAAACTATTCTCAGTACCTCATAATCAAAAAGATAGTGGCATTGCATAAGAATATATGCGTTGTCGGCGATGATGCCCAAAGTATCTACTCATTCAGGGGAGCGCGTATTGAGAACATGCTGGAATTTAAAAACGATTATACCGATTATGGCCTCTTCAAGCTTGAACAAAATTACCGTTCAACGCAAACCATTGTTAATGCAGCTAATGCAATAATTGCCAATAATGAAGGGCAGATCCAGAAAAATGTCTTTTCAAAGAATGAAAATGGAGAAAAGATCCAGGTGTTTCAGGCTACGACCGATTCTGAAGAGGGATTCAATGTTGCTTCCGATATTTTCGAGAAAAAGTTCTCTAATCAATACAACTGGAGCGATTTTGCGATACTGTACAGAACAAATGCCCAGAGCCGTATTTTTGAGGAAACACTGAGAAGAAAAAACATACCTTATAAAATATATGGAGGCCTGTCGTTCTATGAAAGGAAAGAAATAAAAGATATTCTATCATATTTCAGGATGATCATAAATTCCGAAGATGAGGAAGCTCTTAAAAGATCAATTAATTATCCAAAAAGGGGTATAGGTGATACCACGATACAAAAGATCTTTGAACTTGCCAACGGTCTCGGTGTCTCACCCTGGGAAATCACATCTGAAGTTCAGAGATACGGGCAGCATTTCAACACCGGAACAATTAAAAAGCTGTTATCGTTTGTCGATGTTATAAATACACTGAAGGTCAACGCCGGAACGGCTGACGCATTCACCAAAGCCAGGGAGATAGCCCAGGCTTCAGGGATAATGAGGGAATTAAGAGAAGGTAAGTCACCTGAGGAAGTCAGCAGGTACGAGAACCTTGAGGAATTGCTTAATGCTATAAAGGTATTTACCGAATCGGCAGAGACTAACGGAGAGCCTTCAGATTTAGGCGCCTATATGGCAAATGTTGCGTTGTTAACCGACCAGGATGCGGAAAAGGATGAAGACCGGAATAAGGTAACATTAATGACAATGCACTCGGCCAAAGGACTGGAATTCAAGAATGTTTATATAGTGGGAATGGAGGATACACTTTTCCCCTCTCCAATATCGGCCAACAGTGCCCGTGAACTTGAGGAAGAGCGAAGATTGTTCTATGTGGCCCTGACCAGGGCTGAAAAACAGGCTACACTCAGCTATGCCCTTAACAGATATAAATGGGGGAACCTTGAAAGAAGCAACCCCAGCAGGTTTATAAAGGAAGTCGACCCCCGGTTCCTTGATTACCCCCAGACCGGAGGTAAACCTTTCGAGAAAAAAACAACTCGTGAGAACAGGACCAATTTCAGGGAAGAGCCTCTTCCCTACCGTTTTGAAAATAAGCTGCCTTCGGAAAACAAGCTGAAAAAAATTGCCGGAACCGAAAAAAGTCAGTCAGCGCCATTTAATTTTGCCGGGCCGGTTGAACTGGCTGAAGGTGATGCAGTACAGCACGAAAGATTCGGTAAAGGCGAGATCATATCAATTGAAGGCCAGCCTCCGAATACAACCGCAACAGTTGATTTTGAAAACAACGGAAAGAAAAAGTTACTGCTGCGGTTTGCGAAGCTTAATAAACTGTGATAGTGATGACTCACTGAATAAATTCTGCTAAAGGAGCGGATCTGGAGTGGGCTGCCCTGCATCTACAATCTGTTCTCCTGATCTTTCTTTTTCATTCAATACAGACTGATATAATGCGGCAAATGAACTTGCGATCCAAATAATGGCCGGTAATATACCAACTACAACCATTATAAGACCGCCTAATAAGATAAAGAACGAGGTAAACCCCATGAAAAATATCTTCCATCCATGTCCCTTTGTCATGCTCCAACTGGTCTCCACCGCTTCAATCGGATCGAGCTTTTTATCCATAACCAGGTAAGAAACAAATGCCAGCCTGCAGGCAATGATGATGCCCGGGATAATAAGTGCAATCAGACCAAGGACAATCAACGCCAGCACAAGAAGGTTGGCAAGCACAATATGAAGATAGTTGTCGCTGAAACCCCTGATCAGCAGTTCGAAATCAGGCTTAAGCTTTCTGACGGCATGCACAAATATCAGGCTGCCTCCATATTGAAATACAGGTGCCACTAAAAATCCATAGATAAACGCAATCAAACCGAAAAAAGCTGCAAATATTCCAAGACTCAGAATATTTGACCAGTGATCACTCATTCCCGGTATGTCGGAAATGTCGAATTTAAAACTTGGTATTTTGAAAGGGCCTACGAGAATGCTCAGAATTATTACCACCAGCAGCAGTCTGAGAAAGTTTGCTTTCATTACTTCCCAGCCAGTGCCAAAACTATTCTTAAATCCAGGCTCCGGAGTATAAGGGCTAATTGTTTCCATTACTTTATCATTTTAATTTAAATCAAAGTTAGCTCTCATTTCCCTCATCTGTTAAATACTATAGTATTGATTTTTATTTTTCCTACTTAAGTTGAACCAATACTTTTGTATTGATCATTATATTTTACGGTTTTTTATAACTTTATAAAATGCTACAATACCTGACATGGCTGATTTTCATCCTTTCTGTCGCCCTTGCTGCCGGTAGTATTGTCCTGTCATCAAAATTACGAAGCAGGCTAAGATCAGGTATGTTTTCAACCTTACTTTATTATCTGGCTTTTGTCTTTACGTTTGGTTTTTATGGAATATGGGGACAGGTTGTGATAGAAACCTATTTTTCAGCCTATATTTCCCGGGAGATGCAGTCGCTGATATCGGAAATTGCAGTACTTCTTGGATTGCCATTCCTGATATTCTCATGGCTCATGCTCATTCAGTTCTCACTTCAGTTATCTGGCAGAAAAAGCAGTAATACATTTATCTTCTGGTTTCTTTTCCTTAATATCTCAGCATTACTGTCAGTCGGATATTTCACTGTGAAGGGAATTACAGTATCAGTTACCGGTTATTTTTATGTGATACTGAACCTTGTTTATACACTTGCTGCAGCCCTGTTGATTTTTTTACCTGCTGAAACCGGATTTTCAATCAGATATCCTTTACGTAAAATAATTCCGGCATCACTCATTACCTTTACTGCGGTACAATCATCGTTAATGATACTCTATCCATCTGATCCATTTATAAGGTTGATATACATCCTTCTATTTTTTACCGGGAATGCCTTCATACCCGCATACCTTACTTACGGTTTAGTAAATTTTTCATATAAGCCTGAAGCAGATTTGAATATCTCTTATGATGAATTCTGTAAAAAATTCGAAGTTTCACCCCGTGAGAAGGAGATAATAAAAGAAATCTGCAATGGTTTAAGTAATAAAGAGATCTCTGAGAAATTATTTATAAGCCTGCAAACAGTTAAAGACCATACCCACAGGATCTATATAAAGACCAATGTAAAAAGCAGGGCCCAGCTGATGAATCTTGTAAGGGAATCTGCAGGAAGGCCAGCCTGACTGAATCAGTCAACGAACTTCATAAAAATGATTATTGGTCCGCCGGCAAAAGTAATTTCAAAATTTTCACCAGCTGCTTCATTAAGGCTGGCAACCCACCAGTTTTCAAGCTTTTTCTCTGTAAACTTGTATTTCAGACCTGATGAGGATGCAATGGTCTCTGAGTTTGGAGAAAAAACTGAAATCTGCTGACCTCTTGTTGTTTCTGCCCTGAAACTTTCAGTGTACGGAATAAATATTCCATAATCGGTAACCATTACAACATTCATATACCGTGCATAATCGGTAAGAAGGGAAATGTTACCCAGTGTATGATCCTCTCTCTTCCCCGTTGCTCCAAGGATAATAATATCTTTTATATCTCTCGACTTACACCATAGCACTGCTTTTGTAAGGTCATTAGTCTCCTGATCAGAATCACGGAACAGCCGGTCTGAAAATCGTTGTGCAGTCGCAGGCTTGAGGGAATCAAGGTCCCCTACAATGGCATCAGGTATGAACCCGGCAGCAATAAGGTTTTCAGTAGCGCCATCACAGCAAATTATCCCCGCCGCCTTTTTCAGGTATCCGACAGGAATCTCATGTTCCGGAAATGTTCCGTCAGCTACAATTACAGTTCTTCCCGAAATATCTTTCATATCAGGTCATCTATCTGGAATCATTTTTTATTGTCTTTTTCCACTCCTTTAGACCGACGAACGACATAACAAGATACACAATGTAAAGTATAATAGTTGGATAAAGGCCCTTAATAATAAAGAGGAGAACGGACCCTGCATTTACAACCATCCACAGGTACCAGTGTTCGCAGATCTTTTTGGCAAGCATCCATGTTGCAACTACCGACAGGGAAGTAAGGAATGAATCCCATACAGTAAAGGTAGAGTCAGTAAAGTTTTTAAGTATCATCCATATAGTTGCAAACAACAGTAGAAATACCAGTCCGAGCACCCACCCGGTACCTGTTTTCAGTCTTGTAACCTGCATTGTTTCCTCACTGCTTTCAGTTCCGGGGTTAACGGTAACATTTTCTGCCATCTGCCCAACTGGTTTAGTCTTTTTCATCCACCAGTACCATCCCAATATGCTAATAACAAGGTAATAAACCTGGAGGCTCATGTCGGCGTACAGCTTACCCGTAAAAAAAACCCATATATAGACTGCCGAGGTAAATATCCCAACCGGCCATAGCCAGATATGCTGTCTGATTTCAAGGAATACATAAACAATTCCGGCTGCTGCACCGATAAGTTCAATATAGTTTTCTGAGATCCAGGATGATATTTCCAATTTGTCAGAATTTTATTTCAGCCTTTATCATGAAATTCCTTCCTGCCTGTGGAAAATAATAGGACCATGTTTTCTCTTCGCCATTTTCGTACCAGTTCCCGCCATAGGCATTGCTCTCGTAGAGGTTATTAAAAATATTATTGACAAGCAGATGGAATCCGATACCTTTTACTTTCTTTACGGCAGGGTTGTAATCAAGCCGCAAATCATTAACAATATATGGATCGATCGACCTTTCGGGGCTCATGGTATTATCAAAATACTGGCTGCCAACGTATTTGGTTATGAAGTGCAGCTCTGTATTTTTCAATGGCATGATATTCAGGTCACTGCTGCCGGTTATTGATGGAGAATAGGCAATATCGACCATCCCCCTGCTTTTGCTTTTATATTCCTCAGACCAGTCGGTGGTATTATAGTCGGTATAATGTTCTACAAAATCAATAATCTTGTTCCTGCTTAAGGTAAGATTGAAAGACCAGTCAATAAAGTCAGCCGGTTTTAAACCAGCCGATACTTCCATACCCAGCCTGTAGCTCTTTCCCACGTTGGTCATAATCGGGTACCCGACATTGCTTAATTCACCTGTAGGCACAAGCTGATCAGAATAGTACATTACGTAAAAATTCAGGCCTGTGGCTGCCATCCCGCTCCTGAATTTATACCCGATTTCAGTATCGTACAATGTTTCGGGCTTTGGGGTTGCATCGGGATCACCTGCTGCTTCTTTGAAATCGGCCCGGGTAGGCTCCCTGTTTGCCACCGAAAACGAGATGTATGCATCATGATTTTGGCTGATATTCCAGAATAGTCCTGCCTTTGGATTTATAAAATTAAAGGTATGTTCCTGTCCGAGATTTTTCAGGTCATCATCATGGCCTTTCATTGTGTACCTTATGTACCTGTACTGCATATCACCAAAAGCAGTTGCTCTGTCTGAAAGCGAATAATTAAGCTTTCCATACACACTCATCTCGGCTTTTTCTCCATTATTGAAATACCATTGATGATCTTTAGGCACATTACCTGCATATTTCATCCATACTATCTCGCCGAAATGATCGCCTGAGTAAAGGTTAATCCCGCCTCCTGCTGCTGCATCTATCTTATTTTTTCTGTATTTCACCGAATAAACAATTCCGTAAAAATCGTTTGTTAGCCACTTACGCCTTATGAGATCAGATTCAGAAACTGATAAACCCTCTGTCTCAAATAAAGGTAATCCATAATTTTCAAGTGAGGCGTCTTCTTTATATTCCTCGTAAAACCCTTTACCAGCTGTATAATGAAGAGCGGAATGAAGTGACAGGTAGTCATTCAGGCTTATACTGTAGATAAGCTGATAATGATTCTGTATGTAATTATCTGATTCATTTTTATAAAATTTTATCGCTCCAGTTTCATCGGTGTATTGTCCGGCAGGATTGAATGTCCTGTTCGTTGAGAGAGAATCTCCGGGAACTCCCCACCATCCAATTCCGGTCTTCTCTTCACCCAGTATCACGTTTGCCCTGATGCGCGACTTACCCGCCCTGTAAACCCCGCTAAAATAAGCTGAACGGTGTGCCGATCCTGTCCTGTCTATATAACCATCACTTCTGATGTTTGAAAATCTTGTTTGAAAAGTAAATTTGTCGTTCAGCAAACCTGTTCCGGCAGCTATAGTAGTTTTGAGTGTCCTGAAAGATCCTGCTGAAGTGACAAGCTCGGTATATGGTTCATTTTCAGGACTTTTAGTTTGAATATTAACTGAGGCCCCGAAAGCACCTGCACCATTTGAGGATGTACCGATACCTCTTTGAATCTGGATATTTTCAACAGAGGAAGCCAGATCAGGAAGATCTACCCAGAAAACCTGCTGAGATTCAGCATCATTCAGGGGTATTCCGTCGATCGTTACATTTATCCTGCTCCCTTCCGATCCACGGATACGCATGCTGGTGTAGCCTATCCCGTTACCCGATTCGGAGGTTTCAACTACTGATGGAGTAAGGCTCAGGAGGTAAGGCAGATCCTGTCCGGCATTTCTTTTCTGTAATGCTTCGCTACCTATATCTGAAAAAGCTATGGGAGAGTTGGCCCCAGCCCTGGTTGCACTTACAATGACCTCGTCGGTCATCATTGCCTTTTGTATTAATATGATGTTGATTGATGTTTCACCACTGAGTTCCACGTCTTGTTTAAATGTTTCGTAACCAATAAACGAACATAGAAGAACATATTTGCCATCCTTAACTCCTGACAGTGTAAAGCTGCCGTCAATGCCCGCCTGAACTCCTGCATAAGTCCCCTCAAGGGTGATCCCGGCGCCGTGAAGTGGACGGCCATCAGTATCTGTAACCTTTCCTTTGATCGCAGAAGACTGTCCTGCCGCCTTCAAGCCCAATAATCCAAGCAACAGGATCAGCGTTATAAAGTGATTTGATTTTGCCATTTTCTTAATTTTTAATTATCAGTTAATCAATTATCAAGAAAATGAGGTTGTGTTTATACTCTATTCCCTCCGCCGGCATTATCCGGATCAGGTTTAAGGGTATGATCTCAGCCCGTAGTAATAAGGCACCCCATTTTTGATTATGCAAAGATATATTCTTTATCTGCAATTTCAATTATTTGATCTAAATTAGCTATTCAAAAAAATCCAAAAAATGAAAAAGCTTCTTGAAAAGCTCAATTACAAAGGACAAGAAAGGATTGCACTCCTAAGTGCTGAAGCGGAGTTTTTTAAGGCATTATCCAGGGAACTAAAAGGCGTTCAGATTGATAAAGAGATAGACCAGCGATACCCTTATGAATTCATGATAATTTTTGTGAAATCAATCGCTGAAACTGAATATCAGGCTCCATCTGTCCTGCATAATTTATTAGCCGACGGTGTTTTGTGGTTCTGCTATCCCAAAAAGACTTCTAAAAAATATACAAGCGATCTGCAAAGGGACAATGTCTGGAAGGCATTGAATGATATGGGATTTTTTGGCATCAGGATGATTTCTGTTGACGATGACTGGTCGGCCCTCAGATTCAGGAATGTAAAGTATATTAAGTCGGTAACAGGGAGATTCAGAGTGAATGATTAAAAGATTTCGGATTTCGGATTTCGGATTTCGGATTGCGGATTGCGGATTGCGGATTGCGATTGGAAAATGAACGAAAAACGGGGAATGAGTAAAATTTAAATAATGATGTATGATCCTGACTGCAATAATAAATACCCCTCTGGGGGAAATGGTAGCCGGAGTTACCGCTGAGGGATTATGCTTACTTGAATTTACAGATAAGGCGAGATATAAAAAGATCATTGACAATCTATGCATTATTTTTAAAACAGGATACCATGCCGGAGAAAACAGCCACACCAGGGAAGCAAGAAAAGAAATTGAAGAATACTTTAAGGGAGTGAGGAGAGAATTTGATGTACCGCTTGTAATTGAGGGCACTGAATTTCAGGAATGTGTTTGGAAAGAACTTTTAAAAATTCCTTTTGGCTCCACAAGATCATACAGGGAACTGGCAGAGGCTATAGATAAACCGGGTTCTGTCAGGGCTGTTGCAGGGGCTAACGGGATAAACAGGATAGCTATAATTATCCCGTGTCACAGGGTTATAGGTGCTGACGGAAGCCTTACCGGATATACCGGAGGCCTTACCAGGAAAAAATGGCTCATAGATCATGAACGGAGATACTCAGGGAAAGAGGTTTGGATCGAGGGAGAGTTAGATATGAAGTAAGGTTAAAGTAAAAAAAGGTTTCGTGTTTCGGGTTTCGGGTTTATTATTGTATTACTATAAACGAAATATTTGTAAAATGAAAAAAAACATTTTTATTTTCCTGGGGCTGATCCTCCTGATTACAGGATGTGCTGACAGGGAGCATGTTGAAGCCTGTCTTACAGGTCATACTTATGGTTTCTTTGGCGGACTATGGCATGGATTTATAGCACCGTTTGATTTCATCGCGATGCTGTTCAATGATGAAGTGACAATGTTTGCCCAGAATAATAACGGGGGTTTTTACGCACTGGGATTTCTTATCGGAAGCGGTGGCTGGGGATTCTTCGGTGGCAGAGGAGCAAAGAAAATAAGGACTTCGACTTACAGGTACAGAAGCGGAGAACGATTCGATAAGGCTGAGATTGTGGATTGAGAGTAAATGGAGTAAATAAACCTGATATTTAACGTATGAAAAAAATATTATTATCATTCGCTATTCTGTTAACAGGAATTATTTCATTTTCGCAGAGCAAAGAAATAATTCATCTCTGGCCAGGAGCAGTACCTGGTGAAACAGCTGAAAAAAATCAACCTGTTCCGGCTCCTCAAAAGGATAATGTTTTCAGATTCACGACTGTTACTGATCCCGCCATAGAAGTATGGGCTCCTGAGCCGGAAAAAAAGAACGGGGCTGCTGTAATTGTTTGTCCGGGAGGCGGCTACAACATTCTTGCATACGACCTGGAAGGGACTGAAGTGGCCGGATGGCTCAATAAACTTGGTTACTATGCATTTGTGTTGCAATACCGTGTTCCAAAAAAACGGGAAGGAGCTCTTCAGGATGCACAGCGTGCAATCAGGATAGTAAGGAACAATGCAAAAAAGTGGGATATTGATGCCGGTAAATTAGGCATTATGGGATTCTCGGCAGGCGGTAGCCTAAGCGCCCGGGCCGCCACCAATTTCAAAACCCGGACATATTCTCCCGTTGATACCAGAGACAGCCTCTCATGCCGTCCCGATTTTGCCATGCTTATTTATCCTGCCTACCTCGATATGGGTGAAGGAAGAACCCTTACACCCGAATTAAAGCTTCCGCCTGATACGCCGCCTGTATTTATTTTTCAGACAGCTGACGACTCTTATGGCAACAGCGCTCTTGTGATGGCAACGGCCCTCAGAGATGCAAAACTGCCTGTTGAGATGCATCTTATGCCTGCTGGTGGTCATGGTTATGGCCTCAGACCCGGAAAAACAGCAGCAGAAACATGGCCACGCCTTGCTGAGAAATGGCTTAACCAAAGTTTATATTAACTTTACAGACTGAATTAAAAGCTATTCAAGTACAGATCTTTCCGTGTAAGAACTTTTTATGCCAGATGAATTTGTAAAAATTGAGGTTGAGAAAGCAATCAGGAACAGCAGATCAGGTTTTGTCAGATCTCTTCCTGATTTTGTGATCAGATTGATTGAGAAACTCATCCACCAGGATGAGTTAAACGAAACGATATTTAAATGTCATTCAGAGTCCGGAGTGCCGTTTGTGAATGCTGTTCTTAAGGATTGGAATGTTGATGTTATAATAAAAGGAAAGGAAAATGTTCCGGGTTCCGGCAGGTTCGTTTTTGTCGCCAACCATCCTGTCGGAGGGATCGATGCATTGGCTTTTCTGAGTGTCATCCACCGGTTTTTCCCTGATGTAATATCACCATCAAACGAGCTCTTCAACTATATTCCCAATCTCCGTCCGGTGATCCTCGGAGTTAATGTTTTCGGTGTCAATACTAAAAATACAATTGAAAAGTTCAATGAACTTTTCGAATCTGATTCCCAGATAATGATATTTCCGGCCGGACTGGTTTCGCGGCGGAGAAAAGGAATAGTTTCAGATCCCGAATGGCAGAAAACCTTTATTACAAAAGCAATTCAATACAAACGCGATATTATACCCGTGCATATCAGCGGGAGAAATTCAAACCTTTTTTATGTAGTCCATACTCTTAGAAAATTGTTAGGGATAAAAATGTCGGTGGAGATAACACTTCTTCCACGCGAAATGCATAAACAAAAGAACAAACCCATAACCCTTTCAATTGGCAAAGTGATTCCTTATCAATCCTTTACAAAACAATTCACACATGCTGAATGGGCGCAGAAAGTAAAAGAGCTTGTCTATTCGATACAACTTTAAGCAGATCTATTTGTTAAAAACTGAAATAAGTATTGATGGACATGCGTATTTATAGTCCTTTTACCTTCCAGGGAAACCTTAAAAATAAAACTTACTTCGAAGGCTGGTACTATAAGCATTCCTCAGCCGACCAGCAATATACATGGTGTTTTATACCGGGAGTTTCTTTAAATGAAAAAGATTCCCACTCATTCATCCAGGTTATGAATGGCATAACCGGCAGTTCAGAATATATCAGGTATCCTTTGAATGAATTCAGGTTCGATAAGGCCAAGCGGCGTCTTATGATTGAAAAGTCCACATTTTCAGAAGACTTTATTGAGTTGGATATCAAAACAGCTTATAGTGAGATCCGGGGAAGGATAAACTATCTTAACAGGATCCCTTATCCCAGATATCTTTTCTCTCCCGGAATAATGGGCTGGTATTCCTTCGTTCCATTTATGGAATGCAATCATGGCATTGTTTCGGTAAATCATGATCTCACGGGCATACTCTCAATGTATGGAAAAAGCATCAACTTTGACAATGGTAATGGTTATATTGAAAAGGATTGGGGGAAATCTTTTCCGGAAGCCTGGATCTGGTTACAAAGCAATAATTTCAGTTCTGATAAAACCTCATTTTTTTTCTCAATAGCAAAGATCCCGTGGATCAGAAATTTTTTTATTGGATTTATCTGCTTCCTGTATCATGATAACAAGTTTTATACATTCAGCACTTATAACGGATCTAAAGTGAAGAATGCATTAAGCGACAATGACAGGATACATCTTACAGTTGAAAATAAAAAATACACCCTTCACATCAGTGCTATCAGGAAAGGCGGTGGAGAACTGAAGGCTCCTTCGATGGGTGAAATGTCGAGAAAAATAAAGGAGAGCATAAATTCGGAGGTATCCCTACGTCTTACTGAATCAAATGGAAATCTGATATTTAATGATACAGGCCATTCTGCAGGTGTAGAAATAATTGATAAAGTATTCGAATATCTCTAAAGCAAAATAAAATTAATAATCTGTTGCTCCTTAAAAGAGTATAGAGATTCACTCTTTCTTTTTCCTTCTTGCCTGAATTACGAGGTAAATAATGAATGCAGCGCCTGCAACAATGAATATATCATCTATATATGGATATATCCTGTCGCGGACTTCATAGAGGTAAAATCCGATCACAGCAAGTATAATATTCCATATTCCTGCGCCCAGAAGAGTGTAGAGGGTAAAGTCGCGGAGGTTCATCCGGGAAAGACCCGCTGGTATTGAAATGAGCTGACGGACAGCCGGGACGAGCCTGCCAATGAATGTTGAAGATTTTCCATGCTTAATGAAGTAATTTTCGGCATTCACTACCTTTCCTTTTGAGAGGAGAAGCATTTTGCCAACTGTGGAATCACAAAACTTATAAACAAGAGGCCTTCCCAGATACAATGCCAGGTAATAGTTTATATAAGCGCCAATAAGAGCGCCGGCTGTTCCAGCCAGGACTACACCGAAGACATTCAATTCGCCCTGGGCAGCCTTGTATGCAGCAAATGGTATCACGACTTCTGAAGGGAAAGGGATAAATGAACTCTCAATCACCATTAGCAATGCAACGGTAAAGTAATTGAGATGAGCCATATACCAGTCAATAAAAGGTTGCAGCAGTTCCATTGGCAATAATTTTAGCGGCAAATATAACCAATTTTAGCTTAGATAATTATCAATGTTTCCACCTGTCATTTTCAAAAACCCGGCTGATGCGTTTATCAACATTTTGATCAATGATTATAGGCACTTGTTCAACCACTGTATTGGTTGTGTCGAGTTTTAATTCACGGATAGCCGGCAGACCAATTATTCTAAGCACTTTATGCAGGGCAAGTATGATATTTTCAATCTCCGAAAGTTTATAATCACGCGACATTATCCTTTCGATAAAAATAAATTTGAAATCGCCCGGGAATTTATGCTTTCTCATTGATTCAAAGCTGCTTTCGAGCTTTATCTCACCCGAGTTAACTAGATCTTCAAGAACTTCCCGGAAGTAAAGGTTGATCTTCGGATCAACTTTAAATCCAATATGAAAATCTATTCTTATAAGAATTCCCGGGATAATATGGTTCACATCGTACTCAAACCTGTTAGGTTCGTCAACCCTGTCAACATGGAGGAACCAGTAAGTTTCAGCCCTCTTGGGCTGCTTGCTGAAAATGGAATACAAAACTTTTGATTCGACCTGATCCAGTTTGTTGGCTTTAATAATGTAAACAAGGTTAGTTGCAATTTTAGGAACAGTTTTGTCCTGGCGGAGATCCCTGAATAATTCAATATACTCACTCAGGTTTGCAAAGCTGATATGCCTGTTCTTTATCTTCCTGCCGAAGTACCAGCCGAACATAATTACAAAATATGCCATGGCAAGCATTAATGTAAACCAGCCACCGTACTGGAATTTATGCAGGTTAGCCACAAGAAAACCACCCTGGATGGTAAGATAAGTTACAAGTAATAGGATTATAAGGCTTATATGAATTCTCTTCTGCAAAAGGTACAATGAAAGTAAAAAGGTACTGATTATCATTGTAATAGTGATAGCTAACCCATATGCCGCCTCCATGTTGGAAGATTTCCTGAAAAAAATAACGACAAGGCTGCACATTACCCATAATAACCAGGTGACCATTGGAAGATAAACCTGACCCTTTACCGAAGTTGGATTAAGAATTTTAATTTTAGGCCAGAAGTTAAGCGAAACGGCCTCGCTCACTAGTGTATATGAACCGGTTATTAGTGCCTGGCTGGCAATGATCGCTGCAAGCGTCGAAATAATGATCCCTGGCAATAGGAACCAGTCAGGCATCATTGAGAAAAACGGGCTTATTTCAGAGCCCGGTGAATATTTCAACATCAGCCATGCTCCCTGCCCGAAATAATTCAATATCAGGGTTATCTTAACAAATATCCAGGAAATCCTGATATTTTCTTTACCACAGTGACCCAGATCAGAGTATAAAGCTTCGGCTCCGGTGGTACAGAGAAAAATTGCTCCGAGAAGAATAAAACCTCCGGGATATTCAGCCAAAAAACGGACAGCAAATTCAGGACTTAAGGCACGAAGAATATCAGGATGATGAATGATCTGGGCAAAACCAAGGGTTCCTATCATAAGGAACCATACAACCATAACAGGTCCGAAAAAGGTACCCATGAATTTTGTTCCGAACTGCTGCATAAAAAACAGTAAGCAAAATATTGCAAGGACTATGGGAATAACCGGAATATGAGAATTAAACAATTTCAGTCCTTCGATAGCAGATGTAACAGTTATTGCCGGAGTAATTACACCATCGGCAAGTAAGGTGGCGCCTCCTAGCATGGTAAGAATTGCTGCCCATGCCGATTTACGGCGTAACAGAGCAAACAGAGCTAAAATGCCGCCTTCTCCTTTATTGTCGGCATTAAGCATTATAATTACATACTTTATGGTTGTTTGCAGTGTGAGGGTCCAGAAAACCAGCGATAATGCCCCATAGATCAGTAACTCATTGATTTCACCCTTAGCGCCGTTCACAACTGCCTTAATTGTGTATAAGGGACTGGTACCGATATCTCCGTAAACAATTCCAAGGGTAACAAGCAAGCCGGCTGTGGATATTTTCTGAATGCCTGCCTGATGTTCAGATACTTTCATTATTTTTCAAATCACTTACCCTTTTATACGAACAGATGCTACCATATATACATCTTGCTACTGAACTCTTTTTATTCTTATGTCGACCGGTTGATCAATTATAATAGGGACCTGTTCAACTATTGTATTGGTCGCATCAAGGTTCAGATTTCTGATATCTGTTATGCTGAGCTTGCGAACAACACTGTTTATAGCGAGAATAAAATTCTCCCAGCTCGAAAGAGCAAAGTCGCGCGACATTATCCTGTCAATAACAACAAACTTGAAATCACCTGGCAGATCATGCTTTTTCAAAGATTCATAACTACTGTCAAGACTGATCTCACCGCTCCTGACAAGATCTTCAAGAACCTCTCTGAAATAAAGATTTACCTTAGGATCTACCTTAAACCCTATGTCAAAATCAACTCTTAGTAAAAGTCCCGGGATTATTGGTGTTACCTGATAGCTGAAGCTATTCGGATCATTTACCCTGTTAACATGCAGGAACCAGTAAGTGTCGGCCCTCTTTGGCTGCCTGTGAAAAATTGAATAGATCACTTTTGATTCAACCTGGTCAGATTTGTTTGCCCTTATAATATAGACAAGGTTGGTGGCAAAACGCGGAACAGATTCATCTTTACTAAGGTCTTTGAACAGATCGAGATAATTGTCAAGATTGGCAAAGGTTATGTAACGGTTCTTAATTTTTCTTCCGAAATACCAGCCGAACATTATTGTAAAATAAATTAAAGCAAGAAGCAGTGTGAACCATCCGCCAGAATTGAACTTAAACAGGTTTGCCGCCAGGAAGCTTCCTTCAATGGTAAGGAATATCATAAGCATAATCAGTACCAGCCGGTGATTCAATCCTTTCTGGAAAAGAAAATATGAAAGAAGCAGGGTGGTCATTATCTCTGTCAGTGCAATAGCCAATCCATAAGCTGCATTCATATTTGTTGATTCCCTGAATGAAAATACTATGATACTGACAAGCACCCAGAGATACCAGTTAACTGCAGGAAGGTAAACCTGGCCTGCGACATAAGTAGGATGAAGTATCCTTACCTTAGGCCAGAAATTCAGCGAGACAGCTTCACCGATAAGGGTGAATGATCCGCTTATAATGGCCTGGCTGGCAACAACTGCCGCAACTGTTGCAAGAATTACTCCAGGCATAAGTAACCAGGTTGGCATCATTTCAAAAAAAGGATTGATCTCTGTTCCGGAAAATCCCTGCCTCAGAATCCATGCCCCTTGTCCGAAGTAATTAAGCAGCAGCGTTATTTTCACAAATATCCAGGTAATGCGTATGTTACTCCTGCCACAGTGGCCGAGATCAGCATAAAGAGCTTCTGCTCCGGTAGTACAGAGAAAAACAGCTCCCAAAAGAATAAAGGCACCCGGATAATCACTAAGAAATCTGTAGGCATATTCAGGATTTACTGCACGTAAAATTTCAGGAAACATAATCACCTGCGACAACCCGAGAACCCCAAGCATTATGAACCATACCATCATTATAGGACCGAACGAGCTCCCCACGAAGTTAGTTCCAAACTGTTGAATAAAGAAAAGACCCGCTATGATCAAAAGTACAATGGGAACAACAGGAAGTTCGGGATTAAAGAGCCTGATACCTTCCATGGCTGCCGTGATTGTAATGGAAGGGCCGAGAACACCGTCGGCCAGCAGCGCTGCTCCGCCAATCATGGTCAGTACCACCGCCCATGTTGACTTCCCCCGGATAAGCGCATAGAGTGCAAATATTCCGCCCTCTCCGTTATTGTCGGCCCTGAGGGCTATCAGTACATATTTGATTGTGGTTGACAGGGTCAGAGTCCAGAAGATACATGAGATGGATCCGAAAATAAGTAACTCGTTGATATTATCTTTTGCACCATTAAGAATGGCCCTCATAGTATAAAGAGGACTGGTGCCAAGATCTCCAAACACGATGCCAAGGGTAACTATTGCCCCTGCCAGTGATATTTTCCTGATATCAGACTGACGCTCCGGTTCTGATGTATCTGCCATAATTCAGGCTAAGTTAAGAGAAACAAAAAAACGCGTAAAGTTAATAAATAATAATAATAACTCACTTATTAGAAAACAGATAACAACTCATGGATGCTATGACAATAAATGCTATATATTATATAATTAAAGCATTGAATTTTAAATGAATTAAATTAATATTGACGTCGCATTTGTTGTCAACAAATCCGAAATTTTTTAATATAATTGTAAAGAATTTTAATAGTCCTGATATGACCGATTCAATTGGCCTGCTATCTGTAACAGCAATATCTCTCGGATTTTTTCATACGTTACTTGGTCCAGACCATTACCTGCCTTTCATTGTTTTAAGTGAAGCAAAAAAATGGAGCCTTAAGAAAACAATGTTCATTACATTCATCTGCGGCTTGGGGCACGTAATGAGTTCAGTTTTACTTGGTTTCATCGGCATAGCTGCAGGCGTTTCTGTTTCAAAGCTTGTGAATATTGAGTCGTTCAGGGGTAATATTGCGGCCTGGCTGTTTATTTCATTCGGTTTGATCTACATGATAATCAGTGTCAGGAACCTTATTAAGAAAAAGAAACATCAGCATCCGCACTATCACCTTGGCGGAATAAACCATACTCACGAGCATGATCATCATTATGAGCATACTCATGTGCATGAGAACCCGGCAGTGAGGACTACTCCCTGGATCCTATTTCTGATTTTTGTATTTGGACCATGCGAGCCGCTTATTCCTGTGCTGATGTATCCGGCAGCCCAGAATAATATCCCGGGTACTGTACTGGTATCATTGCTATTCTCTGCAGTTACGATAATTACAATGATGTCAATAGTGCTGGCCTTTAAGCTTGGTTTGAAAAATATCAGTCTCAAGCCAATCGAGAAATACAGCCATCTGATTGCAGGAGCAACAATATTTTTTTCCGGTATTGCCATAGTTTTTCTTGGATTATAAAATTTCATCTTTAAAAGCTCCACATCCTTAACTGCCTGACTTAGAATATACAGTTATCTTCTGCTATTAATTTATTAGCTTTGCATAAAATACGCGCAAAAAACAGATGAATTACGATTACAATACACAACGAAAGAGAATGGCATTGCCTGAGTATGGCAGAAATGTCCAGAAAATGATTGATCATATAAAAACCATTGAGGACAGGGATGAAAGGAACCGTGCAGCCAAAACGATCATTCAGATAATGGGCAATCTTAATCCCCATCTGCGTGATATAAGTGATTTCAAACATAAGCTCTGGGATCATCTTGCTCTTATTGCTGATTTCGAATTGGATATTGACTCACCCTATCCTATACCTGACAGGATAAAATTTGTTGAGAAACCAAACAGTGTGGGTTATACACAGGGGAGGATCACCTTTCTTCATTATGGACATATAATTGAACTTATAATTGACGCAGCAACAAAGATGGAAGATGGAGAAGAAAAAGAATATCTTACATCCCTGATTGTCAACCAGATGAAAAAAGCATATATTACCTGGAACAGAAGCCAGGTTGCAGATGAGGTAATAATAAACGATCTTAAAAGGTTATCATTGGGGAAACTGAAGATTACTGAAAGAGTTAAGATTCTTGAAGTTAAAGAGCTGTTGCCGCCGGTAAAAAAGAAACCGGGGGGAGGCAAGCTTCACGGCAAGCAGCCTAACAAACAGCATAATAAGAAAAAAGGATTCAGCAGGCATTAATGTCAACATTTATTGTTCAGGGAGGTAAATCCCTACATGGCGAAATAACTCCGCAGGGAGCCAAAAACGAAGCTCTGCAGGTTATATGTGCAACACTTCTCACATCCGAAAAGATAACAATCCGGAATATTCCCGATATAAATGATGTTAATAATCTTATAGAGCTTCTGGCGTCGTTAGGCGTCAGGATTACAAAGGGCTCTGATTCGTCAGCCACATTTGAGGCTGCAGAAATTGATTTCGATTATCTGCAGACCAATGAATTCAGGTCGAAGAGTACAAGACTGAGGGGCTCTATTATGATCGTGGGCCCGCTGCTTGCAAGGTTTGGAAAGGCACTGATTCCGAATCCCGGAGGGGATAAGATCGGACGACGAAGGGTCGATACTCATTTCATGGGATTTCAGAAGCTTGGCGCTCAGTTTGAATTCGATTCATCCGACACCTTTTTTTCAGTCAAAGCTCCATCATTAACCGGCGCTTACCTGCATCTTGATGAAGCTTCGGTAACCGGTACGGCAAATTTAATAATGGCGGCAGTGCTTGCCACAGGTCGTACTACCATATATAATGCTGCATGCGAACCTTATATCCAACAACTTTGCCGGATGCTGGTTTCGATGGGCGCCAGAATAGAAGGCATTAGTTCCAATCTCCTTCATATTGATGGCGTTAAGGAACTCAAGGGATGCGTTCATACAATCCTTCCCGATATGATTGAAATAGGTTCCTTCATAGGAATGGCAGCTATGACCCGGTCAGAACTGACAATAAAAAATGTATCGTACGATAACCTGGGATTAATCCCTGACTCATTCAGGAGGTTAGGTATCAGAGTTGAAAGGATCGGGGATGACATATTTATACCTGAGCAGGATCATTATGAGATAGAAACATTCATCGATGGCTCAATCATGACCATTGCCGATGCAATCTGGCCCGGACTCACTCCTGACCTGCTAAGCGTTCTCCTTGTTACAGCTACACAGGCCAAAGGTGCGGTGCTTATCCATCAGAAAATGTTTGAAAGCAGGCTGTTCTTTGTGGACAAGCTGATTGATATGGGAGCCCAGATCATCCTGTGCGATCCTCACAGGGCAACAGTGATAGGCCTTGACAAAATGCTAAGGTTAAGAGGCACTGTAATGTCATCACCCGACATCAGGGCGGGAGTA
Organism: uncultured Bacteroidales bacterium; assembly: GCA_942492865.1. Classification (GTDB taxonomy): domain Bacteria; phylum Bacteroidota; class Bacteroidia; order Bacteroidales; family VadinHA17; genus LD21. The sequence continues at coordinate 247,475 of OW818650.1, forward strand.
GCTTTACTGATTGCGGCACTGTCGGCAAAGGGTGAAAGTATCATCCACAATATTGAGCAAATTGACCGTGGTTACCAGAATATCGACACCCGGCTCAATGCCATCGGCGCTGATATAAAGAGAATCAGCTGATTTATTTCCTGAATAATATTGGTATTTTATCATGTCAAAATGGCAATGATGCCATTGATGGCAGACATTTTGCTATAGTAGTTGAAACTGAAAAAATGTGAATGATGGTAAAGAAGAAAAAAACTGACCACGACGATGAAATAAATGCAGACGACGTAGAACTGACTGATAATGTGGAAAATGCTGAAAACAAAGAAGATCGATCACAGGGAAGTATTTCAGGTGAATCAGAAGAATCAGGAACACCCAACGGAAAGAATGCTGACAAACCGGTAGTTGAAGTAATAAATTTTGAAGAAAAACTGGCAGAGATGCAGGATAGATATTTACGGCTTTCAGCTGAATTTGATAATTACAGGAAGAGGACTTTAAGAGAAAAAATAGAGCTGACAAAGTACGCCAGCGAGAACATCATGGGGAAAATAATCCCTCTTATGGACGATTTTGAGAGGGCCCTGAAGCATACAGAAGACCCTGAATCGATGAAAACAGGAATGAGCCTTATATATGAGAAATTCTCAGGGTTCCTTAAACAGAATGGGGTTAAGGAGATTGAAGCAATGAACCAGGAATTTAATGTAGATGTGCATGAGGCTGTTGCTAAAGTCACGGTTCAGGAGGCAGAGCAAAAAGGTAAAATTGTGGACGTGATTTCAAAAGGATATTTTCTTCAGGATAAAGTCTTAAGATTTTCTAAAGTTGTTGTTGGTGAATGAAAAGAATAAATTATAAATAAGTGGCTGTCAATTAATATTTCACGATGGGAAAAAGAGATTATTACGAGGTTTTGGGAGTATCCAAAGACGCCACGAAAGAGGAAATAAAGAAAGCTTACAGGAAAAGTGCCCTGCAGTATCACCCCGATAAAAATCCCGGAGACAAGAAAGCTGAGGAGAAATTCAAAGAAGCAGCAGAGGCTTACGAGGTTTTAAGCAATGATGAGAAAAAAGCCCGCTATGATCGTTATGGTCATTCCGGTCTTGGCAACGGACCTCAGGGGTATGGCGGTGCGAGTATGACAATGGATGATATCTTTTCCTCATTCGGCGATATTTTCGGAGATGCTTTCGGAGGATTCGGAGCCTTTGGAGGCGGCCGAACCAGGGGAAGACGTGTTAATAAAGGAAGTAATCTTCGGGTAAAGGTAAAACTCAACCTTCAGGAGATTGCATCAGGCACAGAGAAAAAAATAAAAGTATCAAAATATGATACCTGCAGTCAGTGCAGCGGAACAGGCGCTGCTGATTCAAACAGTGTATCAAATTGTCAGACCTGTCATGGCTCGGGCCATGTTACACGTTTAACTAACACAATGCTCGGGCAGATGCAGACTACAGCAGTATGCCCCACCTGTGGAGGAGATGGGAAGATAATTACAAAGAAATGCCCAGCATGCTACGGTGAAGGCATAGTTCAGAAAGATGATATAATAAAAATAAATATCCCCGCAGGTGTAGGCAAAGGAATGCAGATGACTGTTCAGGGTAAGGGAAATGCCCCCAGAAGAGGCGGCGTAAACGGCGACCTTCTGGTAGTAATAGATGAAGAAGATCATTCAGAACTGATCAGGGAAGGAAATGACCTTATTTATAATCTCTTTATAAGCATACCTGATGCGATTCTGGGATCCCAGGTAGAAATCCCTACTGTTGACAATAATGTCAAAATAAACATTGAACCCGGAACCCAGCCCGGAAGAATTTTACGGCTAAGGGGCAAAGGGTTACCCGAAGTTAACGGATATGGAAAGGGTGACCTGCTTGTAAATGTAAATGTGTGGATCCCTAAGAATACAACAAAAGAAGAGGCCAGACTTTTTGAAAAATTCAGGGATTCTGATTCTTTTATTCCAAAACCTGATAAGAACGACAAAAGTTTCTTCGAAAGAATGAGAGGCTATTTTGCGGAATAACACCTCACCCATGACCGAATGGTAGACGTTATCTGCCATTGCTAAGAATCAGTCCCTTGGTATTCCCCGGCATCAACGGGAAATGCAGGGGATTTTCTGCTACGTGCGCAAAAAGAAACTTCTTCAGCTATTCCTGATTTTTCTTAATTTTACCGGTAATACTAACTGACAGATAAATTATGGCTCTCTTCGAAGCTGCAAATGTATCCAAGCAATTCAGCAACCACCTCGCTCTGGATAAAGTCAGCATCTCAGTCCCAAAACAATCTATTTATGGATTACTTGGTCCAAATGGTGCCGGGAAAACTACCCTTATAAGGATAATTAACCAGATAACCGGACCAGATTCGGGCGAACTCTACCTGAATGGAAGTAAACTAAAACCCGATGATGTGCTGAAGATCGGCTACCTTCCCGAAGAAAGAGGCTTGTATAAGAAAATGAAAGTAGGCGAACAGGCCATTTATTTTGCCCAGCTTAAGGGATTAAGCAAAAATGAGGCGATAATAAGGCTGAGGGAATGGTTTACTAAACTCGAAATCACAGACTGGTGGGGGAAAAAAGTAGAAGAGCTTTCAAAAGGGATGCAGCAGAAAGTACAGTTCGTAATAACTGTTCTTCATGAGCCAAAGCTGCTGATATTTGATGAGCCTTTCACAGGCTTTGATCCGGTAAATGCCAATATCATTAAAAAAGAAATCCTTTTGCTGAGGGAAAGAGGCGCGACAATTCTTTTTTCAACTCATAATATGGGCTCTGTTGAAGAGCTTTGCGATAACATTACCCTGATCAACAAGGGCAAATCAATACTCGAAGGAAGCGTCAACGACATCCGTAAACAATGGGCAGCTAATGAGTACGATATCGTTTTTGAAGGTGATGTTAAACTGGAAGAAAACGGTTTTTACAGAATACTGAATCGCATTAAGGAAAACGGCAGGAGCGTTATAAGACTGAAATCGGCAGGAGCTGTTGCAACCAATGAGATTCTTGAGATCGCAATCAGCAGGGGAAAAGTTATTTCATTTAACCCTGTACTGCCATCAATGAATGAGATCTTCATCAGGGTTATTGAATCGCGCAATTAAGAAACAGAACAAAAATTCAGATAAATGAATAAAATATCCGTTATCATCAACAGGGAATATATGACCAGGGTAAGGAAAAAATCATTCATTATAATGACCCTCCTCGCTCCTCTTCTTATGGCCGCTCTTTTTGTTGTCCCTACCCTGCTTATGCTAAATGATGACAAAGATTTTAAGAAGATTGCCGTAATTGAAGACGGGTCCGATCTTTTCAAAAATGTTATACCCCGGTCAAAAGAGGCTGAATTCATATACATCGAAAACACAAATTTAGAGGAATTAAAGAAAAGCTTCGGGAAAGCAGGCTATTATGGAGTGCTTTACATATCGAAAGAGGTCATAAATACTCCTAATGCCATTCAGCTTATCTCTAATAAACAACCTCCGATCGGCCTTTTAGATCATATATCCGGTTCTCTCGAAAAAGAAATTGAACGGCAAAAGCTTGAGGCCTATAACATAAAAAACCTGGATGAAATAATGACAAATGTCAAGACTGAAGTTTCAATACAGACTATCAAGATTGATGAAACAGGTGCAACAACAGAAACAAGCACAGGTATTGCTATGGCTATCGCATACATTGGCGGGTTCCTCATGTATATGCTTGTCTTTATTTTTGGAGCTCAGGTTATGCGGGGTGTTATTGAGGAAAAAACAAGCAGGGTAGTCGAAGTAATAGTCTCATCGGTTAAGCCGGTGCAACTGATGTTAGGAAAAATAATTGGCATTGCACTAGTCGGACTGACACAGTTTCTTATCTGGATAATACTTACAATAGCTGTTGTCTCATTTATAAAGTCTTCCGTACTGAAGGACGAAGATATGAAAGTAATAACCCAGTCAGTTCCTCAGAGTATAATGTCAACAAACAACCAGACTTATATTACTGAACCACACGAATTATCTCCCCAGGCTGAAGAATTTTCGAAATTATTTAACAGTGCAATGAATCAGAACTGGGTGTTGATTATATTGTGCTTCATATTTTACTTTATCACAGGCTATCTGTTATATGCTTCAATCTTTGCAGCAATTGGCTCGGCTGTAGATAACGAAACTGAAACACAGCAGTTTATGATGCCCGTAACGATCCCAATCATCCTTGCCCTGTTTGTTGCCATGGGAACAATGCAAAATCCCGAGAGTTCTATTGCTTTCTGGTTCTCGATGATACCATTAACATCACCGATTGTGATGATGGCAAGGATCCCATTTGATGTACCCGCGTGGCAGATTGTACTGTCCATGTCACTTATGGTAATCACCTTTATTGCATTTGTATGGATGGCAGCAAAGATATACAGGGTAGGCATACTGATGTACGGAAAGAAAACATCGTGGAAAGAGTTGTGGAAATGGATGAGGTATAGCAGTTAGGGGCAGGAAGGTAGAGCAGAGCGCAGAGCAAGAGAAAGAAGGAGCAGGGCTCAGGGCGCAGGGCGCAGGGCAAGAGCAAGGAGCAGCAGAGCTCAGAGCTCAGAGCGAAGGGAAAGAGCGCAGGGCAGGTTCGGGTTAGAACAAGGAACTAGGAACGAGGAACGAGAAACTATAAACATTAAAGATGTCAAGGATATTAGTAATAGATGATGAAAGGGCTATAAGGAACACCTTAAAGGATGTTCTTGAGTATGAAAAACATGAGGTCGATCTTGCTGAAGATGGTTTAACGGGAATTGAGCTCTTCGCTGCCAATACCTACGACATTGTACTTTGCGACATAAAGATGGCTAAAATGGACGGAATAGAAGTCCTTCAGAAGATACTGGCAATATCAGGCCAGGTCCCTGTAATAATGATATCAGGTCACGGAAATATTGACACTGCAGTTGAGGCCATAAAAAAGGGAGCATACGATTTCCTTGAAAAGCCACTTGACCTCAACCGGCTTCTGATCACTATCCGTAATGCAATGGATAAATCGACTCTGGTAACCCAGACACAGGTGCTTAAGAATAAGGTGAGCAAAATGTATGAGATAGTAGGGGAGTCGGATGCCATCAGGCAGGTAAAGGATATGATAGAAAAGGTAGCTCCCACAGAAGCCAGGGTTCTTATTACCGGATCAAACGGAACCGGAAAAGAGCTTGTAGCGCATCAGATACATGAAAAAAGCCACAGGGCCAAAGGACCGTTTGTTGAGGTAAATTGTGCAGCCATCCCTTCTGAACTGATTGAAAGCGAGTTATTTGGACATGAAAAAGGCTCCTTTACCTCAGCAATCAAACAGCGCATAGGTAAATTTGAACAGGCTAATGGCGGCACACTTTTCTTAGATGAAATAGGTGATATGAGCCTTTCAGCCCAGGCTAAAGTTCTGAGGGCGTTGCAGGAGAATAAGATTACACGGGTGGGTTCGGATAAAGATATTCATGTTAATGTAAGAGTTGTGGCTGCCACCAACAAGAATATCAGGAAAGAGATCGAAACCAATTCCTTCAGGGAAGATCTGTATCACCGCCTGAGTGTTATTCTGATCCATGTTCCTTCCCTGAATGAACGCAAAGAAGACATTCCATTACTGGCCGAACACTTCAATTCCATGATATGCAACGAATACGGCATGAGCAGGAAAGTTTTCAAGAAGGAAGCAATTAAGGAATTACAGAAAATTGAATGGACCGGAAATGTCAGGGAGTTCAGGAATGTTCTCGAAAGGCTTATTATCCTTTGTCCAAATGAAATAAACGGGAGCGATGTAGTGACCTATGCAAAACCGGTATCGGGAGGGAATGTTTGAAGTAACCTCTTCCTGCAGATGGATCTTAAAGTCTTCAATTGTTAAAACCTGAAGTAAATAAAAGGGACTATAGACGGAGTGCGCATCTGGTATAACATCATTGCCACTGCAAGCAGCATTAACATCTGAACCGGCACCGGGATCCTGATAAAAAATCCCCTGTATGATTCCTTTACCTTCTCAGGCAGAAAATGGAACAGGTAACCGATTCCAATCAGTAAAAATACATTTGTGAAAGCTGTGATTACATTACTGTACGATTCGGGTGAGAAATGTCTGAAGATCTGGTTAAGCATCAACGAAACATTATTCATATCTGTAGCCCTGAAGAATATCCATGCAAAGCTGACAAACTGAAATGTCAGAAAAACTGATAATCCTCTGCTTAACGAGCCCGTTTTTATTCTTCCGGAAGTGAGCCGGCTCCATCCTTTACTTATTATCAGGCCAGTTCCATGAAGGCCTCCCCATATCAAAAATCTCATTGAGGCGCCGTGCCATAAACCTCCTAACAACATAGTTATCAATATATTCAGGCCTGTTCTGAATTTTCCATTTCTATTCCCCCCAAGAGAAATATAAAGGTAATCCTTAAGCCAGCGTGACAACGATATGTGCCATCTTCTCCAAAAATCGGTAAGCCCTGCTGCCTTATAGGGAGAGTTAAAATTTAAAGGCAGCCTGAAACCCAGCAACAGTGCAACTCCGATAGCAATATCGGTATAGCCTGAAAAGTCACAATAGATCTGCAGTCCATAGCCATAAACAGCCATCAGGTTTTCAAAGCCCGAGTAAGCATCTGGCATTTCAAAGACACGGTCGATGAAACTTCCTGCAATGAAATCGGATATGACTATTTTTTTTATCAAACCCTTGGATATAAGAAATATAGAATGACTGAATTCTCTTTTCCCAAGGCTGAAATGATTGTATAACTGAGGCATGAATTCAGATGCCCTCACTATTGGCCCTGCAACAAGTTGAGGAAAGAACGATACATAGAAACCAAAATCCAATATACTTTTAACCGGACTGATCTTCCTGCGGTAAATGTCTATTGTATAACTCAGCGACTGGAATGTAAAAAAAGATATACCAACAGGAAGAATTATACTGCTGAAATCAAAAGTTGTTCCCAGAAGGGTATTTGAATATGCCGAAAGAAAATCATAAACAAGAAAATCTGTCCCAAAAAGATCGTTCACAGAAGTTATAATAAAATCGGCATACTTGAAGTATGCAAGTATGCCGAGATTTGAAACTATACTCAGAAGGATAAAAAACCTTCTTGCAAATTTTTTCCCTGATCGGTGAATCAATAACCCGCAAAAAAAGTCTATTATTATGACCATAATAAGGAGGATCAGGAAAAACCCACCTGATTTATAATAGAAAAAAAGGCTGAAAATGAGAAGGTAAAAGTTTCTGAGAAATATTTTTCTGTAAACAATACTGTAACCTGCTAAAAGTATCAGAAAGAACAGCCAGAATGAGGAAGAGGTAAATATCAGTGGCTTACCCTGATTGTAATCAAAGATCTGACTTATGATCACCTGAAAAAGTGACTCCGGTTCTTCAACAGCAACAGCTGTTTCAGGCACCGGTACGACTGAGGGCAATATTTCGTTTTCTTCTTTAGCGGTAGCAATTTCATTTACTGAAGGGATAAAATACTCTCTTGCCAATAACATCGAAATTGTATCGGCGCCAGAATCTGTAAAATGAACAAAATCTTTCTTGGCAAGCGGCGGTTTTTTCCTTGCCCACCTGATAATTGATGATTCACCTCCCATGGCACTGTATGTGTCCCAGAAAACAACACCGGCGGCTTCAGCTGCTTCTTTCTGTGCTCTGACAATTACGGGGATATTAGAATAAGATTTTATGGAATCTCCTTCGTAGTTAGCCATATCCGACACGCCGGCAAGCAGGATAGATGATCCTGGTGCGATTTCTTTCAACAGTGCCAGCTGCCTTACCAGTCCTCTACTGTAATAATCGTAATTGCTGCTGACATTTTTTACAACGTTCAGGCCATAATGAAGAATGATAAGATCAGGATCGAGAAGTTTGTAAATTTCCCTGAGATTTTCCTTATTTACCATGGTAAATTCAAGTCCTGCACTGCCTCTCAGGGGTATGTTATCAACAATTATTCCTGTTTTGCTTTCGAGGCTGATACCATAAATATCCGGACTTTCTCTTCCTTCAAATTCAATTATTATATCTTTTAGAGAGACAAGAGGTAAGGATACCTCGTTTACACCCGGGCCAGACTTCAAATAGCCCTGAAAAACCGGTACTGTGCCTGATCTTACACTGACACTTACATCAGGAGGTGTGTTGCCATAAATAATTCTTAAATAAACAATTTCTGAATTAGCACTGTCAGCAGCTTCGACCGATCGTATCCTGACAAAAGCTTTCTCAGGAGCCGTTGTTTTTTCTCCTTCAGGAAGAAACCGGCAGATAGTCATGAAAGGACCGAGGCTGGTATGGGAAATTTCACCATCATCAGCTGACAGATAATTATATCTTAGCCAGTTCGATGAGGACCGTATCCATACCGACTTGGTGTACATAACCGGCATTGCAGGCAGAAAAAGTCCCGGACCTGCACCTGTCCGACCATCCCGAAGGAAATTTCTTAAGTAGAATGTAATCCTGTCTCCCTCGATCTGAGAGTCGCCATAATACATAATTCTTATCTGGTCGGTGGTAGAATCCAGTGAATCCAACAAAGAGTTCCCGGTTTTTACCGGTTGGGGTGCCACACTATCAGAAGGGGTTACAAATACAGTAGGCAGGGAATCAGATAATTCTGTACTTTCAGGGTTCTGAGTCTTCTGACCCGGAATTGTTCGGATTATATCCTCCGAAATGAAATCTGTGACAGGAGGGAACGGGTCTTTCCAGGGGACGAGATAATACAGACCGGTAAAGCAGGTCAGAAAAAAAAAGAATAATAGGAATGTCCTGAAAGGCCGCATATTACAAGAAGGGATCAGATCTTCTTCTTAATCTTCAGCTTCTGCCCGACTTTAATCTTCTGTGGATCTGAAATATTATTTAATGCCAGCACATCGCTGGTAGATACATCACTGTATTGCTTCACAATATCCCATATTGTATCGCCGGAACGTACTGTGTGGGTTATATATTCACCTTCAGTCTGGCTTACAGCTGCTGGTGTTATGGCTATATTGGAAGGAATTGTTTTACCTATCATTGTCTGCTTCTCGGCCAGGCTCATGGTATTGATCCTTGAAAAATACTCCGATCGTGAAGGATCAACATATATGACAAGCCTCTGTCCTACTCTGATCATATTACGATAAATATTGTTCCACGACCTCAGATCAGATAAGCCTACCCTATACCATTCTGAGATGTATCCGAGATTATCACCATCTTTAACTGTATAATAAAGCCTTGTTTTGCCTTTAATGTCAACAGGAGTATAAGTTGTGCGCGAAGGGTCAGATATGCGGATATTTTTTGTCAGATATACATCTGTTTTATAGTTCCTTATTGTATCATTCAGGTCGATGAAATCGCCAAGATGCTGCATCGGAAGAGTAAGAGCCATAGGTTTTGTACTTCCAGGCACCAGGCCTGTCCGGTATTGAGGATTTAGTGCATTTAATTCCCCGATCGGAATTCCCATTATTGCCGAGATCTGAGAGAGGTGGATATCCTTGTTAAACATTATGGTGTCTGTTGTTACAGGGATCTCAAGCGCCATTGGTTTGATATTATGCTCCGGATAGTAGGTAACGGCATAGGCCGCTGCAATATACATTGGTATGTACCCTCTGGTTTCCCTGGGGAGCCTATAAAAAATTTCCCAGTAATCTTTTTTATTCCCCGACCGCCTGATAGCTTTATTCACATTTCCGGGACCGCAATTATAAGCTGCGATTACCAGAACCCAATCATTATAAATGTTATAAAGATCCTTCATAAAACGTGCAGCCGCATGGGTTGCCTTTACAGGATCCCTTCTCTCATCGATAACTGAATTTATTGTCAGACCGTACATTTTGCCGGTGCTGTACATAAACTGCCACATTCCTGTTGCACCCATTCTTGAAACTGCATTGACATTGAGGGCCGATTCAATAACCGCCATATACTTAAGCTCAGTGGGAAGACCGTAAGAATCAAAAATATCTTCTATGAGGGGGAAGTAATAGTCTTTCAATCCAAGAACAGCGCTGAATTTTTCTCTCTGCCTGATAGTATAAACATGGATATGATTTTTGATTATATTATTGTAGGGCAGCTGTACTATGGAATGTATTTTCCGCAACCTGGATTCATAAACTGAATCGGCACACTCAGTACCGAGTGAATCGCCTGAAATAACCCTGGGGAACCCGCTAAGAGCAGTTTTTACATACCAGCTATTGACAAGGCTGTCCAGATCGCGTTCTATCTTATCAGAGGGTCCGCCATTATTAATAATAATTGTATCAGGTTGAGAAAAAGAACAGATACTTGAAAAAACCAAAATTAGAAGAAGACCCAGTTTTTTATATCCCATGATTGATTTAAACATTAAAAATTAATTTTGAAACTCACATTCAACCCGGCACCGATTAATTCGGGCGAGGTAATCTGCAGTGGTGCAATGCTCAAGTCAAGGTTGTCGCTGATATCGTAATTAAAGAGACTTGCATCAACATTGGCATCCAGTGCAGATAAAAGATACCACGCAGCGATGCCAATATACGAAAGATCACGATATCTTTTATAATAGTCAACATTTTTTAATAATCCGTCTTTAACCCAGGAGGCATTTGACTGGTTAGCTCCCGGATGCTTGACCGGATCGTATTCGGCCGGCTCCATCCCCCTGACGAAATTAACATAGCTGTCTGTCTCAGGAATGTTATCTGTAAAGTCCTGATAGGCCTTCATATAATCAATATAATGATTCGTATTGAAACCCAGGGCGTATATCATTCCACCGAATCCGGCATACACCAGAGGTATTTTCCAGTATTTCCTATTATAGATCTGACCAAGGCCCGGAAAGGCAAAAGCAAGCATAGTTGCTTTGAGAGGATCGGGTTTGAACAGCCGTTTTTCTGACCCCCTGGTTGGAACAGAGTCCTGGGTTATAGTAACACTCTGAGCAACAGTGTTTTGTTTATAGCAAAACAACTGCACGATAAAAATCAGGATTATTATTTTATGAATATTCTTCAAAATAAATATAAACCGGTCATTATCACCAGATTACCGCAAAAATCCGTTGCAAAGATAATTATTTTCAGGAGTTAAGCCGGTCGAATACACCCAAAATACGTTCCATTTCTTCGGGTGAATTAAAAGGGATTACGATTTTGCCCTTTCCTGACTCATTTATTTTGAAATTTACACCGGTATCGAATATTTTATTAAGATGGTCTGAAAGCTGGGCAAAATCGGCGTTAAGCTTTTTCTTTTTCTCCACCCGCGAAATATCTTTTAAATCGGACGAATGGGCCTGGCGAACCAGTTCCTCAGCCTGGCGAACCGATAACTCTCCATCAATTATTTTATAATAGATACTTATCTGTTTTTTAGGATCTTCTATATTTATCAATGTACGGGCATGGCCCATCATAACCTGTTTGTTCTTAATTCCCAGCTGGATCTCTGCAGGGAGTTTAAGAAGCCTCAGGTAGTTTGCAACCGTAGATCTTTGCTTCCCAACCCTGTCGCTCAGCTGTTCCTGTGTAAGCCTGCATTCTTCAATGAGCCTCTGAAAGCTGATGGCAACCTCAACTGCATCAAGGTCCTCGCGCTGTATGTTTTCAACAAGCGCAAGCTCCAGCATTGCCTGATCATCCGCAGTTCTGATATAGGCCGGTACATGAGTAAGCCCGGCAAGCTTTGCTGCTCTCAATCGTCTTTCACCGGAGATAAGCTGATAACCGCCAGTCCCGTTCTCCCTTACTGTAAGCGGCTGAACGATACCCAGTTTTTTTATTGATATAGCAAGTTCTTCAAGTGTTTGTTCGTCGAATGTAGTTCTTGGCTGAAAAGGGTTTGCTTCTATTGAGTCGACCGAGATATCCTGGTTAGCTTCCACTTTTTTCTCAAGAACTTCCTTCTCCACACCGTCTATCAAAGCTCCCAAACCTCTTCCTAAAGCATTTTTCTTAATCATGATGAACTAATTCTGGTTGGTTTAAATTGCTTGTTTAAGTTTTGATTCCTGTTTTTCAATTACTTCCCTGGCCAGACTCAGGTAGTTTACAGTTCCTCTTGAGTCTGCATCGTAAAGGATAGCCGGCTGCCCATAGCTGGGCGCTTCCGAAAGCTTAATATTACGTTGAATAATGGTTTTGAATACCATTTGCTGGAAATGCTTGTTAACTTCATCAGCTACCTGATTTGACAACCTGAGCCTGGCATCGTACATTGTAAGCAGAAATCCTTCGATCTGCAACTCCTTATTAAGGTTATTCTGGATAATCTTAATTGTATTTAGAAGTTTTCCAAGACCTTCAAGGGCAAAATATTCGCATTGGACTGGTATAATCACCGAATGGGAAGCCGTTAGGGCGTTTACAGTAAGTAACCCTAGCGATGGTGAACAATCGATCAGAATGTAATCGTAGTTCTCCTCTATCTTGCTGATAACACCTTTAAGGATCTTTTCCCGCTCAGGCCTGTCGAGCATCTCAATTTCAGCTCCTACCAGATCGATGTTTGAAGGAATAATGGACAGATGTTCAATACCGCACGCAAGAGTTGCCTGTATCGGATCCTTTCCATCAATAAGGCAGTCATAAATAGTACTGCTGATCTTACGGCTGTCTATTCCTATCCCTGATGTTGCATTTGCCTGAGGATCGGCATCGACTATCAGAACCTTCTTCTCAAGTGCGGCTAAACTGGCAGCAAGATTAATCGCCGTTGTCGTCTTCCCAACTCCACCTTTCTGATTTGCTATTGAAATAATCTTTCCCATCTGGATATTTTAAATAAAAATGTGTTTCAAATTTAGTATTTATGATATTGTGTCACCGGAGGTCAAAGATGTAATTGTAAACATTTTATTTGGGGTTTTCAACATTTTATTAACATTAAATTTTTTTCAATCTGAAAGCATTTAGTATCTTGACTCTGCAATATTCTTTAAAAATTTGACTTTACTATGCGTATATTAAAACCTTTCAGTGAGTATCTGGTTATAGTAAATCCCAATGCCGGCAAAGGAAAAGGAATCAAGGACTGGGAAAGGATCTCACAATTATTCAGGAAAAACAATATTCCATTTATTTCAGAATTGACAAGGGAAAAAGGTCATGGAATTGAGCTTGCACGGAATGGAATTGCATCCGGCTTCAGGAAAATTATATCTGTTGGCGGAGACGGCACTCTAAATGAAATTGTAAATGGAGCATTCAGTCAGGACAGCTGTAATCCCTCGGAGATAACGTTAGGTATGATACCGGTAGGTACAGGAAACGACTGGGGGAGAATGTTCGGGATCCCTATGATGTATGAAGGAAGCATACAGGTTATAAAAGAAAATAAAGTGATGTCTCACGATGTAGGTCTGATAACTTATCATAATGGCAGTGAAAAAGAGACCAGATATTTCCTGAATATTGCGGGGCTGGGTTTTGAAGCTGCCGTAGTAAAGAAGACAAATTCAAAAAAACAAAAAAGCAGAAGTATAAAGACACTTTATTTTTTAAGTCTTCTCACCAGTCTTGCATTCTACAGGAACACAATGGCTGAAATCACAATTGATGGCACCACTACAAAATGCAAGGTATTCTCAATAAATGTCGGCAATGGCCGGTATTGCGGTGGCGGAATGCGGCAAACGCCCGATGCTCTTCCTGATGACGGGCTGCTCGACATTACGGTTATAAAGAGCATGAGCAAGCTTGAAATAATAAAAGATCTTCAGATGCTCTATGATGGAACAATACTGAGCCATCCAAAGGTAGACGGCTACAGGAGTAATAACCTGCATGTAATATCCGATCCCGTCCTTTATGCGGAAGCCGATGGAGAATCGCTGGGACACACCCCGGCGGAGTTCAGCATAATACCATCAGGTATAAAAATTATTTATGGAACACGAACTATCGGCTGATACTGATCTCAAAAAGTTTCGGCCACTTTTTCCCTGTCACAAATAACCTGTTGCCGTCAATATCGTAAGCTATCCCGTTCAGAACATCTGTGTCAGGGCTCCTGTCCGATTCAGGAAGGATGCCACTAAGGTCAACATAAGAATTCACTTTCCCGCTTACAGGATCGATCCTTGCAATAAGGTCGGTTTGCCATATATTGGCCCATATCTCACCCTTAATATACTCAAGCTCATTTAGCTGGTCGACCTTCTTTTCGCTGTCATAAACCTCAAGCCTTGATACCACTGTAAAAGTTTCCGGATCAAAAAAATACAAAACGTTAGACCCATCGCTCATTACGATCCTGTTATTAAGAGTTGTCAGACCCCACCCTTCAGTGTTGTAGAAAATCTTTCTGATAACTTTAAATGTAGCCCCGTCATAAACAAAACCCACCTTATCCTGCCATGTAACCTGATAGATCATATTATTATACAGAGTGATCCCTTCACCAAAAAGGGAAGCCTCAAGATTGACCTGCCTCCTTATATTACCTGTTGTAAGGTCCACTTCCCGAAGACTTGATCCCGACTCCTGCCCGGTTCCTTCAAATAACAGCCCTTTGTCGAAAAACAGGCCCTGGGTAAATGCATTCCGGTCATGAGGATAGGTGTTGACCACCCGGTAGCCTTGCCTTGCCGGCACAACATCAGAATAGATTATTACAAACCGGGTGATGGACGTTCTCGACTTTCCTTTGCTGAATGCACTTACTTTTAATGATTTCCGCCCGGTGGCCGTTGTGAGATCTGCAGGCAGCCGGAATTCCTTCTGACCTGATCTTAAAATCGCAACAAGCTTGCCGTCAAAGTAGACAGCCAGTGAATCCGGCGATCTTGAATCTGCTGGTTCAATCATAACTTTTATCTCATCACGGAGTTTAAATTCTGCATTTTCAGCAGGCTCAAGCAACTTAAATAAAGGCCTGAGCTCTTCCGGATCAGCAATTTTGATTTTTTCAGATATTTCAGATGAAAATCCTCCCGATCTCCCTGAGCATGAGAAGGTCCATACAATAATAAGAACTATTGAAAAGCCAAAGATGTACTTCGAAAAGTTAATTTTCATTTTGCTGATTTTTTCTTCCAAATAATTTCCGGAAAATGTTTTTTGAGGCATTAATTTTTTTCTCAGCTTCAAATTGCTGAAGTTCATAAGGATTAAGTATCTGCCATATCTCGCTCCATCCCGGAAATCCTCCAACATTTCTGTCGTCGATATAGATATCAGCATTGATCTTTCTGCTAATTGAATCATCAAAAACTTCTTCGGGATAGTTCTTGTTAACGGCATAGAATTCAATCCCGTTCTGCCTGCAAAATTCAACCGCCTCTTCCAGCTCCTTTCCATGCCTGAAAGTCCATAAGATAAGCCTTGCCCCTCTTTTTTCAAGCTCCCTTAGCGTCCGGAAAGCAAATAGTTTCTCCTTGCCAATAGCTGGATACTCATGCTCAACAATGGTTCCATCGAAATCAACGGCAATCTTGATATTATTTATGTCGATCATCCGATCAGTTTAATAATACAAATCTAATAACAAATAATTTACGAATACTTAACCGTGAAACTATAACATGCAAGAAAAGCCAATTTATGAAATATGTATGATTTTTATTTTAAATTTGTTCATCGACCGGTAAGATAAAAATGAAAAAGCACATTCCAAATTTTACAACTTCACTCAACCTTGTCTCGGGTTTCCTGGCTATTGTTTTTGCTGTACGAGGAGATATCATAACAGCTGCTTATCTTATACTGGCAGCAATGATTTTCGACTTTTTTGACGGATTTCTGGCAAGGATTCTTCATTCCTATTCAGAACTGGGCAAAGAACTTGATTCTCTGGCCGATTTAGTAAGCTTTGGAGTAGCCCCTTCCATAATAATACTGCAGATGCTTGGCGTTTTCTCAATAGATACCTTTAACATCGAAGGAGGTTTATCTGGCGGAATTCCAGCAGTTTTAATAATATCAATAATGCCTGTTTGTGCAGCTCTCAGGCTTGCAAAATTCAATATCGATTCAACCCAGGCCACAGGGTTTAAAGGACTTCCAACACCAGCAAATGCCCTGGCAGTTATTTCGGTCGTTATTGCCGGCCACTATTCTGAAGCAGGTTTTATCAACAAGCTGGCCGGCTCATCCTGCTTCCTTATGATATTTACAATTCTACTTTCCTTACTTATGGTAAGCAGGATACCATTGCTTTCGCTTAAGACAAATAAAATCGGTTTGGCGGGAAATGAAGGCAGGTACCTGATTGTTCTTCTTGCCGGGTTGTCCCTGATTTTCTTTGGGATTTCAGCGGCTACTCTGGTAATACCTATTTATATTGTCGTGTCTCTAATTGCCCCTTACCTCACACGGTAAGTTCAGGACTCTTCTTCCTTATCAGGAAATTTCTGCTCGTACCTCAATAATGCAAACTTAACTGCAAACCAGCAAATTACCATGAAAGCCGGCCAAAGGAGATATTCCAGTATCTGCGGTAAATACATAATGAATAGTTTTAATATACGTGATCATCTCTCTCCATTTCTTCTTCCGAAATCTTCTTTTCAGTAAGGGCGCTCCAGGCATACCAGATATAATAAACGATTACCGGTACTGCAAATGACACAAACATCATTGTTTTAAGAGTGAAGTAGCTCGATGAAGAATTATAGATAGTAAGCGAACTCTGCAGGTCGGTTAAAGATGGATAGAAAGCAGTTCCGTTAAATCCGGCTATAAGGAATAATGAGAAAACGGTTAAAAATGTTCCTGAGCCGGTTATCCATATCACATACCTCCTTATTTTGATTATCGAACTTATCAAACCATACAGAACCAGGGAAATCCCTGTAATTAAAAATATCATAACCAATGGCATACCTGAGAGGTTATTCAGGTACTTGTATTTTTGAATTGAGAATACGCCTTCAGAATTAACCCCTACCCCATCAGCAAGTAACAGGGTAATAACAAAAAAAAGAAAAAAAGTAATAAAAATCAGTGAGTTTATCATCAGCTTTTTCGATGCTTTTCTTACAATTTGATCATTATCAATCGCATACACGAGATAAAGAATGCCATTTATCCTTGACAGAAACAGTACTGCAATTCCCAATGACAGGTTCCGGAGGTTGAACAGGGCTTCCAGTCCGAGCCATGGGCTATCCCATTTTACCCTGTTCATATCGCTCAGGTGAAAGTTTGATCCTGTAAAGAAAGTAGCGACAGCAGCGCCGATCAGGAAGGGACCGAAGGAACCGTTCAGAAAAAGAAATATATCAAAAGTCTTTTGACCGAAAATATTTGCCGGTTTTGACCTGTATTCATAAGCAACCGCCTGTATTATAAAACTGAAAAGGATTAAGATCCATGTCCAGTAGGCACCTCCGAAGCTTGTTGCATAAAAGAGAGGGAAAGAGGCAAAGAATGCACCTCCGAAGGTGACAAGAGTAGTGAAAGTGATCTCCCATTTCTGACCTAACGCATGAACAATCATCCTGGTATGTAAATCTGTTTCGGGAAGCGAGAAGATCAGTGTCTGCCCTCCCTGCACAAACATTAGAACCACCAGCATTGCAGCAAGAATGGAAATTATTATCCACCAGTACTGTTGCAGAAATAGATGTGATATCATCATAGTCATATTAATCGCCTCCTTATTTTTTTGGACCCAACCTGATCTGACGGATCATTATTGATATTTCTGCTATAAGCAAAACTGTAAAAAGCACCGCAAAAAGAATGAAAGTAGTTATGACCGAACCGGCACCGATTTGCGACACTCCTGAATTAACAGTCATCAGGTCCTGTATTATCCATGGCTGACGACCCATCTCAGTGAGTACCCAGCCTGCCTCACCTGATATGTATGGCAATGGTAATGACAGAATGGCAAGCCATAAAAACCACTTCTTTTCCCCGATGGTTCCGTTGAAGAGAAAGATATTGGCTAGTCCAAAGATCAGTATAAAAAGAAACCCCAGGTAAACCATCAGGTGGAAAGAATAAAAGGCGGCCGGGACATTTGGTATTATATCGTCAGAAGATTCTATGAAGGAATAACCAAAATATCTGAAATATTCATTCCGGAAATTTTCATCGTCGAATTTTGCCAGGTAGAGCTCCGTATTTTGTTTATCATTATCGGCTTTTGCTTTTTTAAAGGCGGTTAATACCCTTCTTGCTTCTATGCCTCTCCTTTTCTTTTCTTCAAAAGACATAATGTTTTTATCTGAATTTCCATTTACAAGATCAATTATCCCGGGCACGAAGCCATTCCTGTCGCCTGTCGTCATCAATGAAAGGAGACCGGGAATCTCAAAACGGAAATTAATGTCCTTAACGGTAGTTTCTCCAATTTTTCTATCAGAGTCCCGTAGTATCCCGACAGCTACGAGGCCGGCATTGTCTGTTCCTTCGTACAAGGCTTCAAAAGAAGCAAACTTTACAGGCTGAAACCTCGAAATTATCCTGGCCGATGAATCGCCTGTATATGCTACAAGAAGGGATGAAAGTAGGCCTGCGACAGCTCCCACAAGAATACTTTTCTTTGCAAAGAGTATCTCCCGTTTTTTCAGAAGGAACCATGAGCTTATACCCAGGACAAAAATTGACCCGTGAAGCAACCCGGAAGCTATTGAATGAAGGAATTTGTTGACTGCAACAGGATTAAAGAGAACAGCCCAGAAATCGATCATCTCATTGCGGGCCATGTCGGGATTGAATGCCATGCCCACCGGGTTTTGCATCCATGCGTTGGCAACAAGTATCCAAAGCGCTGAAATACCGGCTCCTATTGCCACGAGCCATGTGGAAATCAGATGAAAGCGTTTTGTTACCTTCTCCCATCCAAAAAACATCACCGCGACAAAAGTGGCTTCAAGAAAAAATGCCAGTATTGCCTCTATTGCAAGAGGCGCTCCGAAAATATCACCGACAAACCATGAGTATGTTGACCAGTTTGTTCCGAACTCGAATTCAAGTATTATTCCGGTTGCCACACCTATGGCAAAGTTGATACCGAAAAGTTTCATCCAGAACTTTGTTATCCGTTTCCACTCTTCCTTCCCTGTCTTGTAGTAAATTGTTTCCATAATAGCTACAAGAAATCCCAATCCAATAATCAGGGGAACAAAAAGCCAGTGATACATGGCTGTAAGAGCGAACTGGGCCCTTGACCAGTTAACCATTGTTAAATCTAAGTTCTCAATCATGCGCAACAGGCGGTTTAATTAGTTGATCGATAACATATTCGCTTCTTTGCTTATCGTTATCAAAGTTTCTTTTAAGCAGGTCAGGGAAGAAAAACAACTTTAGTACAGCAAACATTATAAAAAGCTTCACGATAATAATAAGCCAGAGATTTCTTCCCCACCGGGGCATAGTCCGAAACCCTTCGTAATAAAAGCGTATTACTTTGCCGGGAAATATCAGAATTTTCTTCATGAACTTTTCTCAGAACTTTTAATTATGACCTCCTTTATTGTCATCTTTTCCTCTATTGTTTCGGGAGAAAGGCTCGATGTTATCTTCTGGACTGCTTTTAAGTTATAGAAGAATTCCCTTGCCAGAACTCTCAGAACAGTATAAGCAGGTATCCCAAATATCATTCCCGGTATTCCTGCAGCAAATCCTGATGCCAGAACTACAACGAATATTTCAAGTGGATGTGCCTTGACACTGTTTGAGAATATTATGGGCTGAAATACAACGTTATCGATAAAATGAGTAATTACCTCCACTATTATCATCCCGTAAACAAGAGGGATAACAACAGTCTGAAAATCCATATTTATATGTGATGCAACACCCATTACGATCGCAACAAACAATCCCAGCCATGGGCCCACATACGGAATTACATTCAGGATGCCCAGTATAAGCCCCATTACAAGAGCCTGTTGAAATTCTATTCCTATCAGGGTCATCCCTATGTCAACAAGGATCATAATGCAGGTACTCTGAATTACGATTCCTATAAAATACCGTGTCAGAAGTTTTTTTATTGAGAAGAGGGCCCTGGTTACATTTTCAGTGTATTTGTCGGGAACCCACATGAGTATCGATTCAAAAAAGAGTTCCTGATCCTTTAGAAAGAAAAATGTTATGAATGTTATTGAAAAAACAGCTATCACTGCATTGCCAATTATGCTTAAAAAGGAGCCAAGGAAATCCTGTAACATATCAATGCTGAATATTTCAGAGATCTTAGCTGACAGGATGTCTTTAAGACTATTTTCATCGGTAATCCTGCTGTTAAAAGCTCTGAAAATACTCTCAATTTTGGCAATCGGTTCATCTATCAGCTGCACTATCTTTTCACTTTCTATAGTAGAGAGATAGTTGATCTGCTTTGTCACCAGAGGTACGAAAATTACGAAGAACATAATTATCACGCCCCACATTATAAGCAGCGAGAGGAGTGCACTTAATGCATTGGGAAATTTCCAGTTCCTGATCCTTATCCTTCCAAATAATTCCACAAGCGGTCGCCCCATTATCGAAAGAACTCCTGATACGAGTATATAAACCACTATACTCCTGAAATACCATCCTATAGCCAGTAATAGTATGACACCAAGGAAGACAAGTACTGTCCTGAAGGTTAAATTCATGGGCGTTATCGACTTTTTTTTTTAAAATACCAAATTAGCCAATATACTCATCATTAACAAATCAAGATCAATGGACATTGATTTTCAAACACTCCTATGCCATAATGTCTGCCTATTAATGACAATATCATGACATATTGTCCTGTTTTTAATTTGGAACAGAAATTGAAATCAGAGATTGTAAATATGTTAAACTAAATAAATGGAGGATAAAGCTATGTTACCAATGATTACAAGAACACTCAGCCCCTTTTTTACATCAAACTTATTTGATGAAGATTTTTTTCCAGTGAGGACAAATGGGACCAGGCAATTGGCTCCTGCAGTCAATGTAAAGGAAAATGAAAAAAATTATGCTCTTGAACTGGCCGTTCCCGGGATAGACAAGAACAGCATTAAAATTGAAATGAACGAAGATGTACTTACTATTTCTTCCGAGGCAAAGGAGGAACATCAGGAAGAAAATGACGGCTACATGAGGAAAGAATTCAATTATGCATCTTTCTGCAGAAGTTTCTATATTCCGGATAATGTAAATAAGGAAAAAATAGGAGCTTCATATAAAGATGGAATTCTTACAGTAGAACTTCCCAAAGAGGAGGAAAAAGGAAAAATTACCAAGCAGATATCAATATCGTAATTGATCAGGGTTTTAAGAAAGAGGCTGCCGGAAGGCAGCTTTTTTTTTATCTCCTTAAATCACTATTCGCATCCCTTTTCGAAGCTTTCGGCAAATTTTCTCCCGTAGTCGCGCATAGATTCTTCCTTTGATCCTTGAGGAGAGAACTTAAACGACCCTGACTGCTCGAACACTGTCAGCTTCAGATTCTTAAGGTTATCAAGTATGATTTTGGCTGCTTCCCCGCTCCACCCATAAGAGCCAAAAGCACCGCCCAGCTTGCCCCTGTCCCTGATTGGGTTGATAAGGGCAAAAAGCCTGTAAACAGGAAGCACTGTGTTCTGGTTGATGGTGGTGGATCCGACAATTATACCATTTGATACAATAATCTTTGAATCAAGCTCCGCCAAATCAATATTCTCAATGTCTATAACTTCAACTTTAAAATCTTTGTTTTCTTCAATTCCCTCAGCAATTAATTCTGCGGCTTTTTTGGTATATCCATAAGCCGAAACATAAGCAATAAGAATATTTTTTCGCTTTCTGTTTTCAGTGAGATTAAGATATTCAATTGAGTACTTTTCTGAGAGATCAAGGATCTTCCCGGCATTTTCACGGTGCAAAGGCCCATGTCCGGTACAGATATAATCAATTTCGAGAGATCTTACCTTTCCTACTGCTTTTAAAAGGAATTTGCTGAAAGGCTTTAAGATCACATCGAAATAATATTTAAACGCTTCAAGATATTCATCCGTAAGCTCGCTGAACATTTTCTGACTGCAGTAATGAGCGCCGAAGGGATCGCAGGAAAAGAGAATTTTTTCCTCGACAAGATAGGAAAAGATTGAATCGGGCCAGTGCAGGTTGGGCACAGAAAAGAACTTCATGGTCATATTTCCAAGGTCGAGTGTATCACCTTCCTTAACCACCAGCGATTTAAAGGGTTCATTAACAATATCCTCCAGATACTTAATAGCATTTCCGCTTCCGACAACAGTTGCCGAAGGGGCCAGTTTCAATAATTCTTTCAGACTTCCGGAATGATCAGGCTCTGTATGATCAAGAATGATGTACTCTATTTCAGACGGATCAGTCAGAGATCTCAGCTTATGCAGATATACATCAAAGAACTTTTCTTTGGCTACTTCAACAAGAGTCTTTCTTGTTGAGTTTATAAAGTATGAATTGTAGGTGGTGCCGAATTTTGTTTCCATTACAATATCAAATGTCCTGATGTCATAATCCAGCACACCGATCCATTTAACATTATCAGTAATGTCAATTACCTTTTCATCGTTGTTTTTCATAAAGTTTCAGATTTTTGCCAGGATACTCTTGTTTGCCCTTACCTGCTGAAGAATAGGGATTTCAACTTCGGTTCCTACAGGAAGAAAGATATCAACCCGCGAGCCAAATTTAATAAAACCCAGTTCATCGCCCTGGCAAACATCCTCTTCTTCCCTGGCATAAGTTACTATTCGTCTTGCTACTGCTCCGGCAATTTGCCTAATCAGCACCTCAGTTCCGCTTGCTGTTTCAATTACAATTGTACTCCTTTCATTGAGCTCAGATGATTTGGGGTGCCAGGCAACCATATAATTTCCGGGATGGTACCCTACATATTTTATTTTACCCGAAACAGGATACCTGTTGCTGTGAACGTTGAACGGAGACATAAATATTGAGATCTGAAGGCGTGTATCCCTGAAGTATTCAGTTTCTTCAGTTTCTTCTATTACTACAACCTTTCCATCGGCGGGAGCATAGACCAGTCCTGGGTCCGGTTCAAAGTGCCTTGTTGGCAGCCTGAAAAAAAAGAGAATAAATATATAAAGCATCAGGGAGCAGATCAGCAATGACCATTTCAGCAGATCGTGCCCTGACCATATTATATTTATGAGAATATTTATAATCAACAGGGAGATAAAACCGAAGATCAGGATCTTATAACCCTCTTTATGAAGTTTCATTTTCAAAAATTTTCACAAAACTAATCAAGTCCTTTCAATATCCAAAAATCAATACAAAAAGATATACAAGCGGGAATGATACCAGGGTGCTGTCGAACCTGTCGAGGAATCCGCCATGGCCCGGCAATATGTTCCCCGAATCTTTTACTCCGCTGCTTCGTTTGAGCATCGATTCAACAAGATCGCCATAGGTTCCTGTCACCGAAATTATTAAAGATATTATGATCCAGTGAAACGTATCAACTGTTCCAAGCCAGCCTGCCAGCAGCCATGCTACCAGTATCGAAACAAGGGCTCCTCCGATAAAACCCTCCCATGTTTTTTTGGGAGAGATCCTCTCCATCAACCTGTGCCTGCCAAATGATATCCCCGCAAGATAAGCACCTGTATCGCTGGCCCATACCAGAAGAAAGAATCCTATTACAACACCGGGCGAAAAAAATATTATCCCCGGATCAATCAATGAGGATAAACCAGTTTGAAGATGTGCCGCAAACGGGAAAAGTGAAAATGGCAGGACAACATAGAGCAAAGGGAACATTGTATGAGCAAGAGAATCAAATGGCCGTTCCTCATTGCGGTATAATTCATAAACCATCATACCTGTTATCAAAGGTGCCGCTATCAGCAGGTATGCAGGTGAGATAAGTCCGATTGAGGAAAGTGCAGAAACGACATATATTACCGCACCGGTCAGAAGACCTGCATATAGTTGTGGATTAACACCTGTACGCTTAATTAGACTATAATATTCAGCCTGTGTCCCCAGTAAAAGGATCAAACCTGTAAGGAAAAAGCTTAAAGGATGCAGCCAGAAGCCGCCCAAAATGAAGATCACAATTCCTGCCCCTGTTAAGGTTCGTCGGAAGAAGTTGTTCAAATCTATTCTGTTTTAGGGCATTACATTATTCTTGTGCAGGTTGATCAAAGAGGTCATCTGATTTTTTTTCCTGCATGGACTGGCTGGCCTGTGACGTATCAGCATCTTCCTTTTTCCCTGATATTATTTTCTGATCAGGAACTCCGGCTTTAGCTTTTGCATTCCCGATTGCCTTTTCCATTGCTTTATCTTCTGATTCCCTCATATCTTTAAGCACATCTGCTTTTCTGCGTCCGAATATCCTTTCGAGATCTTCGGTGAAGATAACCTCTTTTTCAAGCAGCAATTCGGCAAGCTCGGTGAGTCCTTTCATGTTCTCCTTAAGAACCTCAATAGCTCTGAGGAATGAGATATCAATAATTTGTTTTACTTCATTATCGATAACTTCAGCCGTTTTTTCGCTATAAGGCTTTGTAAATCCCATATCCGATTGTCCTGATGAATCATAGAAACTAACATTACCTACTTCGTCGCTCATACCAAAATATGCAACCATGGCATAGGCCTGTTTTGTTATTTTTTCCAGGTCATTTAAAGCTCCGGTTGAGATCTTGCCGAAAATAAGCTTTTCCGCGGCTCTTCCGCCCAGGGCATAAGCCAACTCATCCAGTATCTGCTCACGGGTTGTTATCTGGCGTTCTTCAGGAAGGTACCATGCAGCTCCGAGAGCTCTTCCCCTGGGGATTATGGTTACTTTCAGCAGTGGGCTGGCATGCTCAAGGTGCCAGCTGACAGTTGCATGGCCGGCTTCATGATAGGCAATGGTTTTCTTTTCCATTACCGATATTATTTTGCTCTTTCTCTCCAGCCCGCCAACGATCCTGTCGATAGCGTCAAGAAAATCCTGCTTTTCAACGACGTTTTTATTTTTTCTTGCAGCAATAAGCGCTGCCTCATTACAAACATTGGCAATGTCGGCACCGGAGAAACCGGGCGTTTGCTTTGCGAGGAAAGCGACATCAAACTCCTTTTCAAGCTTAATGGGTCTGAGATGGACCTTGAAAATAGCTTCACGCTCTGAAATATCGGGTAATTCCACATGTATCTGGCGGTCAAACCTTCCGGCTCTCAGAAGCGCCCTGTCAAGAATATCAGCCCTGTTTGTTGCTGCCAGTATTATGACTCCCATATTGGTACCAAAACCATCCATTTCTGTAAGCAGCTGATTAAGAGTATTCTCTCTTTCATCGTTCGATCCGAAATTGGCATTCCTTCCCCTGGCCCGTCCAACTGCATCAATCTCGTCGATAAAGACAATGCAGGGGGCTTTTTCCTTTGCCTGTTTAAAAAGGTCACGAACCCTCGATGCCCCGACACCAACAAACATTTCAACAAAATCAGACCCTGAAATTGAGAAAAACGGAACATTTGCCTCACCTGCCACTGCTTTGGCCAGAAGAGTTTTTCCGGTTCCGGGAGGACCAATAAGCAAAGCGCCTTTGGGAATTTTTCCTCCCAGCTGAGTGTATTTTTTGGGGGTCTTCAGAAAGTCAACTATTTCCATTACCTCAGTCTTGGCTTCTTCAAGCCCGGCTACGTCATTAAAATTAAGTTTGACATTAGTGTCTTTGTCAAAAATCTGAGCCCTTGATTTGCCTACACTGAATATACCTCCGGCTCCACCTGCTCCACCGCCCGACATTCTTCGCATGAGGAACATCCACAATATAATAAGGAAAGCAAAAGGAAGTATCCAGCCGATAATTTCAATGAAATAGTTCTTCTCGGTAACATAATCGGGATATATCATCTCACTTTCAGGGATCTCAGCATCAATCTGCTCCTGCTCAATGAAATCATCAAATTCTTTTATATCGCCTATGTTAAAGGTAAAATGAGGACGGGCAGCAGAAAATCCAAAACCTGAACCGGGTTCCGGAACTTCAGGATACTTACCCGTTTCAATGGCTTCCTTCTTAAGAAAGATCCTGGCCATCTCTTTGTTTACAACCGTGATCTTTTCAACGTGCCGGCTTTCAATCATCACCTTAAGCTTGCTTTTATCTGTCTTGGGGATCGTCTTTCCCGAAAACATTACGTTGAAAAGGATAACCGAAACAGCAAGTATTGCAAATATCCAATTCGAGTTAAACTTCGGTATCATGCCCTTTTCGGGCTTTTTTTCAGAATTCTTGTTATTATCTGTTTCTTCTGCCATATCACTTTACTTGTATAATATCATTCATAACCTCAATGTCTCCATCGGACCACAATGATTCGAGGTTATAAAAGTTACGGTATTCTTCAAGAAAAACATGAACCACAACATCGCCATAATCGAGTAGCACCCAGAAACTATTCTCACGACCTTCAACATGCAGAGGCTTCTCTTTTGTTTCCTCACGAACATTATCCTCGACTGATTCGTAAATTGAGCTCACCTGTGTTGTGGAAGAACCATGGCATATTACAAAGTAATCCGTAATTCTTGATTCAATTTTCCGCAGATCGATTTTAAGGACATTAACTCCTTTTTTTTCAAATATTCCCTTAACTATGCTATTTAAAAGTTTATCAGCTCCCTGTGATCTTTTCTTCATCCAATAATTATCAGTTATACATCAATCTGCAAATTTACAAATTTTTTATCTGTAATTTTGCCCGGAGTACCTCTTTACTGCAATTTAAATGCCATACAGTGATTCTGACAATAAAAGAAATTAATAATTGTTTAAATCTTTTATAATCATGATAATAGGATCAAAAAAGATTTATCTGGAAAAGCTGACATCAACCAACACATACCTGTCACAGCTTCTTGCCAGTGAATCACTCTCCGAAGGCACTATTGTACAGGCAGGTTTCCAGACCGCAGGTAAGGGACAGAAGGATAACAGATGGGAAAGTCGAAGAGGTAAGAATCTAACCTTCAGCATATTGCTGTTCCCAAACTTTCTTTCCCCGTCAGATCAGTTCCTAATTTCAATGTCGGTCTCTCTCGGAATTAAAGATTTTCTGCTAAAACATACGGACCGCTGCAGGATAAAATGGCCAAATGATATTTATGTAAATAGTGACAAAATAGCAGGTATTCTGATTGAAAATTCATTGATGGAAAATGCTATAAAAAGTACCGTTGCGGGAATCGGCCTGAACATCAACCAGACAAAATTTACCAGCGGTGCTCCTAATCCGGTCTCATTGAAAATGATAACAGGTACTGATCATGATCTGAAATCAACACTTGATGAGCTTGTGTCAGATCTGGATAAAAGATATAAGCAACTGATAAAAGGCGACTTCCTGAAGATAAGAAATGATTACAACTCCAGCTTATTCAGGCTTAACGAGTGGTGCCAGTATAACGACGGGAGAGATGATTTTTCAGGACGGATAATTTCAGTTGGAGATGATGGCAGGCTGCTGATCGAAAATTCAGACGGGGAAATAAAAGGATATTCATTCAAAGAAGTTGATTTTATCCTGTGACGTCTTTCCAGCCATCAAATTTTTCCATTCCGTTAATAATGGATTCCAACATCTGTGCTATAGGCTTTTCAGCAACCATTTTGAACAACGGATTAATGTCGGCCCGGAAGGTGATCTTAACTTTTGCCTTCTTGTTCTCTGATTCAATTATTTCAAGATTAATTGAAAAGTCATTTACATTCAGGGCTTCCCCTGAGTATAGAACTTTGTCAGTCGGAACTTTTTCAGATATTGCAAGGTTTACTGTTCCAAGCATGCTCACATCGAAGCTGCATGAATCCTGTTCAAACTTCAGATTGCTTACGGAACCTGCCGGAACAAACCGCTTTAAATTACGAATATCGGTTGCAAAATAAAAGGCTTCACCTGTACTGCAGTTTAAATTTCCAAACCGGCTAATATATTCTGACTTCATGATTTATTATTATTTAAGGCCCCAGGTTGCAGGGGATTTTCTCCACTCTTTCAAAGTTTCCATTTCTGTCTGCTGAATGTAACCTGTGTCAAGGGCAGTCTGGAGAAGTACCTGGTAGTTGCTTAATGTCCGGAGCTCACATTTTTGATCTGCAAAACTTTCAGAAGCTTTCGGAAATTCATAGGAAAAAATAGCCAGCATGCCCAATACATCGCATCCGGCCTCTCTAAGAGCTTTTACCGCATTTAGGCTGCTTCCTCCGGTTGAGATGAGATCTTCGATCACAACAACTTTCTGTCCAGGTTTAAAATAGCCCTCGATCTGGTTACCAAGACCGTGCTCCTTGGCTCCCGATCTTACGTAAATAAAAGGCAATTCAAGCTTGTCGGCAACAAGAGCCCCATGAGCAATGGCCCCGGTAGCTACACCAGCAATCAGTTCTGCATCAGGATAAAATTTCCTGATAAGAGAGCCAAAAGAATCGCGAATATATGACCGCACTTCAGGAAATGAAAGAGTCTTCCGGTTATCGCAATAAATTGGTGATTTCCACCCTGAAGCCCATGTAAAAGGATTTGAAGATTGCAATTTAATTGCGTTAATTTGTAATAGATATTCAGCGATTGTTTTTGCTATCTTTTCCATATTATGGATAAATATAAAGTTCATTTTGAAAACAGGTTCATAACAATCAGCCCTGAACCTGACCGCTTACAAAAGTACGGCAAATTCTATAAATTCAATGATACGAATGAATTTTACAAGGTGATAAGTGATTTTCAGAATGACAGGAGTATACTATCAGTAAATGTTTACGGCCCCGATATCACATTTATATGGAAACTCTTCAGGATCAATTTCACTGAAGTAAGTGCTGCCGGAGGTCTTGTAAGGCATACTTCAGGGAGATACCTGTTCATTGTAAAGAATAATAAAACTGACCTGCCAAAGGGTCACGTTGATCCCGGAGAAGGACCAGAAGAATGCGCACTGAGGGAGGTTCATGAAGAAT
Source organism: uncultured Bacteroidales bacterium (assembly GCA_942492865.1). Classification (GTDB taxonomy): domain Bacteria; phylum Bacteroidota; class Bacteroidia; order Bacteroidales; family VadinHA17; genus LD21. The sequence continues at coordinate 276,427 of OW818650.1, forward strand.
GCGGAATCAGCGGGCATTCTATCCTTAAAGCACTTAGTCCGAGTTACCATACTTATTACAAGAATAAAATGCCATACCTCAAAAGAACATGCTGGTATCTTATGAGTTACGACGGCCCGATGATCAACGAGCCCCAGGTTAAGGAAGGCATTACCAAAGTTGAATGGCTCTTGCCCGATGAGATCAGCAGGATCAAAAGCTCTGCATGGATATCTCTTGAAGATCTTATCAATTCAGCCCTCAGAACTCCGGCGCAAACAGGGTAATTAAGTCAGGAGATTAGTTTTCCTGGAAATCATAGTCCTTCAGGTTTATCACTGACGGGACAAAACGGGAAGGATCGCCACCGTAGCGAAGTATCTCCCTTACAACTGACGAATTAACATGGGAATGTTCAGGGATTGAAAGGAGAAAAACAGTTTCTATATTTGATGACATTACTTTGTTTACCTGTGCAATGGTCCTTTCAAACTCAAAGTCGGCCGATGTTCTCAGGCCGCGAAGTATATATCCTGCCCCATTCTTTAAAGCAAAATCGACTGTAAGACCGTCATAGGAGGTAATCCTGACCTTTGGTTCATTTCTGAAGACCCTGGTTATGATATCTTTTCTTGTTTCGAAAGAGAAGAAGCTTTTTTTCAATTCATTTGATCCGATGGCAATAATTACCTCATCAAAAAGGTTCAATGAACGTCTGACTATTGATTCATGACCAATGGTAAGCGGATCGAATGATCCGGGGAAAACAGCAATTTTCTTCATTCGAATGATAATTTTCGCGGATTACTCACTTTTTGCCTGAGCAAAGCAATTTCAAGCATCTCCATTATAGTTGCAACGTAATGGAATTTCAATCCCTTGATATAAGCCTCTTTGATATTCTCAACATCGCTTTTGTTATCAACAGATAAAATGATCTCCTTTATGCTGGAGCGCTTGGCAGCAAGGATCTTCTCCTTAATGCCACCTACAGGAAGCACTTTCCCTCTTAGGGTTATCTCACCTGTCATAGCCATATATTTTTTGACCTTACGCTGGGTGAATGCTGAAGCAACTGATGCTGCCATTGTAACACCTGCTGAGGGACCATCTTTGGGGATTGCCCCTTCGGGTACATGAATGTGCACGTTCCATTTCTCAGAAAAATTATCGGGCAGATCAAGAAACGGTGCATTGGATTTCAGATATTCGAGTGCAATTACTGCAGATTCCTTCATCACCTCACCTAAATTACCAGTAAGGGTAAGCTTCCCGTTACCCCGGCTGAGGCTGGTTTCAACAAAAAGTATCTCTCCACCGGAGGCCGTCCATGCCAGACCCGTAACCACACCAGCCTGGTCGTTACCTGAATAAAGGTCCCTTATGAATTTAGGCGGCCCGAGACTTTCCCTTATATCTTCTGCTGACAGAGAAGGTGAATATTCTTCCTCCCCTGCAATCTTTTTGGCAGTTACCCTTACAATCTTAGCAAGCTTTTTATCCAGTTCCCTTACGCCCGACTCACGGGTATATTTATCGATCACTGTCTCCATGACCTTTTTGCTGATTATGAGCTGGTCGGATTTAACCCCGTGATTTTCAATCTGTTTTGGCAGCAGGTGCTGGCGGGCAATTTCAAGTTTTTCTTCAAGAAGATATCCTGTAATCTCTATCAGTTCCATTCTGTCGCGAAGAGCGGCGCTTATAGTCGAAAGAGTGTTTGCTGTTGCAATGAAAAACACTTTCGAAAGATCATATTCCATCTCGAGGAAGTTGTCGAAAAAAGTACCGTTCTGTTCCGGATCAAGCACTTCAAGCAATGCAGAAGAAGGATCGCCTCTGAAATCCTGACCTACCTTATCAATCTCGTCGAGAATGAAAACAGGATTTGATGAGCCAGCTCTTTTTATGCTTTGAATTATTCGTCCGGGCATTGCACCAATATATGTTTTGCGATGACCTCTTATCTCGGCTTCATCGTGAAGCCCTCCGAGCGACATTCTTATATATTTGCGGTCAAGAGCTTTTGCCACTGATCTGCCGAGGGAAGTTTTACCTACACCCGGAGGTCCGTAAAGACACAAAATCGGAGATTTAAGATCACCTTTAAGCTTAAGTACTGCCAGGTGCTCCAGGATCCTTTCCTTAACTTCTTCGAGCCCGAAATGGTCATCATCAAGAACCATCCGTGCATTTTTCAGATCGAGATTATCCTGGGTGTATTCTCTCCATGGAAGATCAAGGAGTGTCTGTATGTAATTGACCTGAACGGAGTATTCTGCAGCTGCAGGATTTAGTCTGTGAAGCTTTTCAAGCTCCTTTTCGAAAACTTTTTTTACTTCAGCGGTCCATTTTTTTGACTCAGCCCTTATCCGGTACTCTTCAATTTCTTTCTCGGCAGGATTACCGCCAAGCTCGTTTTGTATGGTTTTCATCTGCTGATGAAGCAGGAACTCACGCTGCTGCTGGTCAAGATCGCTCTTTACCTTTGACTGAAGTTCATTTTTAAGCTCGAGCACCTGTATTTCCTGAACAAGAAATTCGAGCAGCATAAAGCCCCTGTCGCGAAGACGGTTAATCTCAAGTAGTTTTTGCTTATCCTGAACTTTAATATCAGTATTTGAACAGATAAAATTGATCAGATAAGTATTGTTTTCAATATTTTTTATTGCAAAGGATGCTTCCGGACTAATATTTGGGTTAATTTTTATGATCTTGAGCGACATATCTTTGAGAGAACCCACAATGGCATCGAAATCCTTATTCAATTTGCCTGGTTTTATCTCAGGAAGAGCAACAACGTGAGCTACAAAATAAGGTTCATCACTTACCAGATGCCTGATCTGCATCCGTTTTCGTCCCTGAATGATGGCTGTGGTTGATCCGTCAGGCATTTCCAGGAGCTTGACAATTTGGCCTATGGTCCCAACCTTATGAAGATCTTCAAAATTGGGATTCTCGATATCAGGATCTTTCTGAGCAACCGTTCCGACTATCTTTCCACTCCTGTATGCGTCTTTGATGAGCTGAATTGACTTTGGCCTTCCTATGGAAATGGGCAAGACCACACCCGGGAATAATACAGTGTTCCTGAGCGACAGAATAGGTATGGCATCAGGAACTTCCATGTCTTCAAGTTCGCCATCATCGCCATCAGCAATAATGGGAATAATGTCCCCTTCGCCATCAATGATTTCCGGAAACATTATCTGACTGACTGTCTTCCTGTATTTTTTCTCCATCTCCTATAACCTGTTTATACCGTCCAGCCTCTACCGGCCGAATTATCCTAACTTAAGCAATAAATGACAATCTGCAAAATTACATATTATTTTAGTTACTTTCGGAAAGAGTTCCAAATGCAAATTTCAAAAAACTGCATAAAAAAAGCTCCCGAGTTCGGGAGCCTCTTAAATTTCATTTTTAGAAACTATTTCTTTTTACCTACGTGGTCTTTGTAACGGTTCATGAATTTATCAACCCTTCCTGCCGTATCAACAAGTTTCATTTTACCTGTATAGAAAGGATGAGATGTATTTGAAATCTCAAGTTTGATCAAAGGGTATTCATTACCATCCTCCCATTTAATGGTTTCTTTTGACTGTGCAGTAGATTTGCTGAGGAAACCTATTCCATTCGACATATCCTGAAATACCACTAACCTGTAACCGCCCGGATGTATTCCCTGTTTCATTTCTTATATTTTTTAATCTCTATTTATTAACCTGTTTAGGGAGTGCAAAATTAAACAACATTATTTAAATTACAAATATTTTTCTGCAATTATAATTTGAAATCCTTTACTGATTAAAAGGACCCGCATGTTTTTCGTCCTTAAATCTTACAAACTCCAGGCTGGTATTAATCAGATAACGGTACGTGATGTGGGTTTTTGCACTCTGGGCGCCTATGGCTTCATAAATTGCAATCATCTTTGCATTATAATCGCCTACCCATGAAAGCTCCAGTTCCCTGAACCATGGTTTTCTTTTAAAGACTTCATATATATGCAGAAAGATAGCTGATTCAACGCCGCTGTTCTGATGTGAAGGTTTTACTCCTCCAACGACTGCCCTTGCCCTGTTCATTTTACGGGTATACTTGAAAAAGAAAAACCTGATAATGTTCCAAAGGTTTAGCTTCCCGTTAAAATATTTCAATATCTGGTTCAGATCAGGATATAGTATGAAAAATGCGATCGGCCGGTCGTTAAAGTAGGCAAACCATATAAGATCCTCATCAATGAAAATCTTCGCTTTTTGCAGTGTTTCGTTAAGATACGTGGTGTCGAGAGGTGTAAAATCCTCCTTGAATGCCGACCATGTAGAGTTATATATTTCAGCAATATCGCTTACGAATTTCTCTTTTTCCCTGAATTCAAAATGACGGAATGAAAATCCGGGGCGCTTCGATATCCAGTCTGCAATTTTCATCATCCGCACCGGGAAGGTTGTGAATTCATTTTTGCTGTTCCTTACTTCCCTGTGGTAAGAATATTGTTCGAAGTAATTCCGGAACCCGTATTCTTCAAAAAAGGTTTTGTAATATTTCTTGTTATACGGCATACCAAAGCTCTGTTGCATAAAACCATCCACCAGCAAACCCCAGTTATTGTCGTTCTCTCCAAAATTTATGGGTGCGTCGAAGGCTTCCATTCCTTTTGAACTTAGCCAGTCTTTTGCCGTATCAAACAGAAGGAACGCCACCTTCCTGTCCTCAACAACTTCAAAAAACCCCATACCTCCGGTTGGCTGGCTGTGGGCCGAAGATCTCCTTGTATCTACAAATGCAGCAATTCTTCCTGCAAGCTTTCCATTACTGTCCCTGATTATCCACCTGGTGGCATAACCATGTTCAAAAGCCTGGTTTTTGGAAGGGTCAAAGACATCCTCTGTCATCTGATCGAGCGGGCATACCCAGAAAGGGTCATCTTTGTACAGTTGCTTTGGGAATTCGAGAAAATCCTTTTGGGTAGCCGGGGTTAATACCTCTATTATCTTCATTTATCAAATGTCAAGTATTCAACATACATCAAAGGTTCGTCCTGATTTCAGGACTTTGCAAATATAGGTACATTTTTTTACCGGTTAAAATGCCTTATGAGATATCGATTATCCTGTGGTCGATCAGTACAAAAAGGATCGAGATAAGAAGGCAGTAAATACCATAGATCCTCAGAGGTATGTATTCAGCGGGCCGGATATTCATTTTGATTTTCAGGTAAAGTATCAGATATAATTTACCAATTAAATAGACTATAAATGTAGATAACGCAACGCCTGTAAGTCCGTAGCCCAATTTTAACATAAGAAGGCTCAGAGGGATATTTAGAACAATCTCAAGGGTTGCGGCTATGAGGGAAATATGCGTTTTTTTCCTGCCAACGATAATAGTTTGCGGGAAGACCAGCCTTGGAATAATTAACAGTGAATAAATCAGAAATATGTCAGCGCTTTTTTGAAAATCAGGGTTAAAAACCCTTGGGTACAGCCATCTTGAGAAAAGCATCATAATCATTGCTGCCGGGAACAGGAAATGCATCAGTTGCTCCGATTTAACCCTTAACTTATCGAGTGATTCCTTCATTCTCTCACGTGTGGAGAATTCAGGAAGCAGGGCATTACTCAACCCATTGGCAAGCATCAGAACAAGAGGGAATTCCTTTGCCCCATACCGGAACCAGGCAAATTCCCCGGGATTGCGGTAGACTGCTGAAACAATAACTCCATCGACATATTGAGCTGAACCGCTGATAAGAGTTGTAATGATCAGGGGAATCCCCAGATACAGGTGCTCCCTGATAAATTTCACCGAAATTTTCATCTCTGTGTATCTCTTCAGAAGTACCAACAGCCATATCCATCTTATGCCTGTGATTGCAAGCAATCCGTATATTGACCATATAATACTCTTATCAAGCATGATCGGACCGATCATTAATATCAGCTGGGCAGTAAAAGTATAGAGTCCATACTGAAATATCCTGTACGACCTGTTGTTCAGAAGATATATGTATTCGATAAGACAGACAGGGCTGCTCAGCAACACATAAAGAAGCAGAAGATTCAGAAACGGAACGTTCCCCGACTGGTTGAATACTGAGAAACTGCTCTTCAGAGAATGGCCCATGATGAAGAAAAGCACGCTGAATATGCAAAGGATCAGAAAAGTATTAAAGATCTCAGGAGATTTTTCAGGACCATTCTCCCCTAACTTACGATAAGTTTTGTTCCTGTTGTAAAGCGGAAGCAGTGATTGTATAATTCCTGTAACCCAAAAGAAAGTAAGAAATCCTCCGATAAACATGAACATTTCAAACTGACCTATATCTTCCCTCGAAAGCTTTTTTGCAAAAACAATACTGATAATCAGAAATATAACGGGTTTCATCAGCTGAAAAAGCTGCATCCCCGAAATATTGTCGATTAATTTAATTCTCTTCAGATAAGATAACACATGTTTGGATTTACTGCGACATTTTTAAAACTTACCAAAGATAATAATAGTATGTAAGCTGAAAATAAAAAAATTTAAATTTTGGAAATCGGATTTTTGCTTTTACTTTTGCGTTCCTAAACGGTGGATGTAGTTCAGTTGGTTAGAACGTCGGATTGTGGTTCCGAAGGTCGTGGGTTCGAACCCCATCTTCCACCCAAAAAAAAGGCTGTCGTGCAGAGCGGACAGCCTTTTTTGTATTACCCATGACCTGCTTTGCCTTCCTGATAAAAGATAGAATATCCGGTAAAAAAAAATTAACTTTGATTAAATCATTCTCTTATAGTTACGGATAACGAATATCATCAATATCAGACAATAAAATGAAAATAGACAGGCGAAGTTTTATAGGCAATTCCCTGGCTGGTGGTCTTGGGGCTACTCTACCGGAATTTGGAATTAAATCAAGCCTTCAGAAGGAACGGTATAAGCTGCTTGACGAAATTATTTCAGAACCGGTACTAAAAAATGAACTACTTACATCCCCGGTTATAATCGAATCACTCGAACTTGTAAGGCACCAGAATAATTTTCTTTGCCTGGTGAGGTCGAAAGAAGGGGCGACAGGAATCTCGGTTGCAAACAACGAGCAGATGAGATCATTGTACCCTGTTTTTGTTAACAGGCTCAAGCCATACTTTATTGGTAAAGATGCCCGGCACCTTGAAACTCTTCTGGAAGAGATCTATGTCTATCAGAGCAATTACAAAATGCAGAATCTTGCGTTATGGGTTCCTCTTGCGACAATAGAATTTGCAATACTCGATATGCTTGGACGTATTTCAGGCAGATCAATCGGCCGGTTAATAGGAGAAATACACAACCCGCGTATTGCAGTATACCAGGCTAACGGAGAACGTGGCATTACAGCAGAGCTGACAATTGAACACCTGATAAAAGAAGTTGGGGAAACGAGGGCTAAAGCCCTGAAGTTTAAAGTTGGCGGAAGGATGAGCAATAACTACGAAAAGCCTGAAGGCAGAACTGAGAAGCTCATCCCGATGGTAAGAAAAACTTTCGGAGATAAAATGGTCATATATGCCGATTCAAACGGTTCATACACATCAGATGAAGCAATAAGAATAGGCAGGATAATGGAAGAATATAAAATAGATTTTTATGAAGAACCCGTTCCATTCGACTGGTATGAAGAGACAAAAGAGGTCAGTGATGCATTAAAGATCCCGGTTGCAGGCGGAGAGCAGGAACCAAGTCTTCACATTTTCCGATGGCTCATTGCCAATGATGCCCTCGACATAGTTCAACCCGATATGTTCTATTTCGGAGGTATGATAAGATCGATGAAAGTTGCCCGCATGGCACATGTTTTTAACAAACAGTGTACACCTCATATATCAGGTTCCCTCGGTTACCTATACATGATGCATTTTGTTTCGGCAATACCAAACGCCGGACCTTATCATGAATTCAAAGGCTTCTATGATGACCTGCCCTTTGAATGCAAGACTTCATCTCTTACAAGTGACGAAGGTGTAGTAACAGTGCCTTCAGGGCCCGGACTGGGCATTGATATTGATCCCGGATATATTGCAAAACACAAGATCGTAAATTAATTGCTTTTTTACTCTGATCTCCCTGTGTGAATGGTTATGGTTAACAGTTCAGCCCCTGAATTTCTTTATTCCTCTTGCAACCTGTGCTATTGCTTCCTTGTGCCTGTCGAGGCAAAGCGGCAAAGTGGGTCTCCAGGGAGCGGTCATAAAACCAGCCAGCCGGGATGAGTCAATCACTTTCCTGCAATAATCGACCGTATTTTCAAAATTATCAGGCACTGAGTGATTGCTTCCTGTCGGCACCTGCTCGAAACCATTCGCTTCCAGGTCGTTATACAATTTAACATACGTTTTACTTGGATCTTTCAGCTTGTTAATGTCCAGTTCCGATCCATAATACCAGTTGCTCTGAAGAACTGATTTTGGCATTTTCCTGAAGAAGACATCCGGCTTGTGCCATGCATAATCGGACCACACCCATGGACGGACCCCGTTCTTTTCAAGTTCGCCAATATAAAAATAGAGATCGCCCCACCACAGGTCATTCTGCCTTACAACTGCATAATCCTGCCTCACCTGGTATGAAGCGAGCTCTTCGTCCATCCCGATATGGAAAAAACGGGGCTTATCAAAAATACTAACGACTTCGCCTATAAGATCCCTGCATACTGCATAATAAATATCGGTTGAAACCATTCTTGAATAAGGCCCGAGCCATATATCGTGAGTTGTTGCAAAATTCAATTTCGGGATAGGCTCCAATCCCATCCTGCGCATTTTAGCCAGTTCGAACTTCAGTTTTTCAGGCGTCCATGCATTTCTGACAGCAATTTCAGGATGACTGTCATACAGTATCGCATCGCCGAGATCTATAATAACCATATTCATGCCGCTCGATGCCATATCTTCCAGCAGGGTATTCCAGACATTTTCATCGAAAGTAAGAGAAGATCTGTAACCATGTGCCCACTCCCGTTCTTCCTGGCAGGTTGTACATTTAAAATTTTCATCCCTGTACTTTAGCGGGACATTATCTTCCCACATGTTATAGCTCAGATGGATAAGGTTTGCCCAGATCATGTTGCCTGCCGGTTTCTGCTGAGGGAGAAGGGAGGAAGGAATGCTGCCTGCAATACCTGCAGCTGCCACCGTTTTGATAAAATTTCTTCGATTAGTCATTGCAAATAAGTTAGGTTATATATGATTTTCTAATTATTGGTAAAATATCATTTCCACATTTCATTTATTCTTTTAACTGTTTCATCAACCAGTTTGTACCCGCCTTCAGGTCCCACCAGATATTTATCGGCGCTGTAACCGCTTCCTTTGGCGGCTCTTTCAGTAGGCAGATATCCGCTATGCTGGCAGGAAAGCTGCACAAGGAAAGTAAGGACTGCCTTGCTGCGTGATTTCATGAGTATCCCGTAATCTATGAACAGCTCGAAAGGATTGGTGGCGATAGCTATGTCACCAAGTCTGATGACATGAAATTCAGCAGGATTTACACTGTCTGTCATATAAAAAGGTTCATCAGGGGGAGTCTTTACGGGAAGATTCACTTTCGCAACATCATGCCTGAAAACAGTATTATATGATATGTCGTTTTTTACATAAGGCATTACCTCTTCTACTGCCCTTGTAAGCCTGTCGGCCAGTTCCTGCCGGGCAGTAATCCCTTTTCTCTTCAGCATTATATCTTCTGCCCTGCGGTAGTTATATTCATGATTTGCCGGAGTGATATCCCCCGCAGTTCCAACCTGGAAGAAGAGATATATGTCGCCATATTTCTTCCTGATATTCTGCCTTGTTTCATTATAGAAATCTGCAGAGATGAAGTTGGTGCCGTCAGTCACCTGGGCTGTGGCCACGGTGTTTATCACTATTCCGGTGAGGTTCCTGTTCTTATCCCAGAAAAATAACATTTGTACCTTATTGTCATCTGTCCCCTCATAATGGGAGAAGCCGGGATCGTTTACCCCATACATCCTTGCCGTTCCGTCAAATTTCACAGTTCTCCGGTTATGCCCGAGTATTGCATTTCCAAGTCCCCAGCTGAATCCGCCAGGCTGTCTTTCCTTCCAGGCCTTAACCACTGCATCCGTAACCTTAGCTATGAAAAAGGTTTCATATTCCGAAGGTTTCATCACACCCTTGTCTTTGCTTACATCATACAATCCAAAGAATTCATTGTCGATAAAACCCGGCGATGTATGAGAATGGGTAGCATTCAGGAATAATTTTGAAGCGTCAAAATCAGGGATCTTCCCGGCTACCGAACTCTGAAGCCTCTTCTGGGTCTGAGCCCTGATGAACAGCAGATCGCATGATACCATTATAGCCTGTTCCTTTGTGCCGCCGGCACTAATTGTTTCCAAAGCAAGAACAGTTGCATTCAATGGATCCTGAACAGCTTCGGATATACGTTTATGCAGCTGACCCACAAGAGCCACAGGCTTTTCGGGGGTTATGTCGGCTACTGCCCAACCTGCAAACAACTGACCTTCCAGTTCACTCTGGCCCAACAAAGAAGTTCCTGTAAAAAGTACCGACAGTAAAAAAGCAATTATTTTACGGTTCATTTTCCCTCCTCTCATACGAATAATTTGAAGAGTGAATTTAATAATAACTTATCTAACCGCAAAAACCATGTAAGCTAAAAACTTTTTTGTCATTCCCCCTTCTCACCCGGAGTGAATGATTATTTATGATCAGCCTTCTTAAGATTATACTTCATGTATGCTGCTACCGACAATCCTATCAGTAATACCAGTGTAACATATACAAAATTAGGAACAGGAACGGGATCACCCGATGCGTATGAATGGAGTCCCGAAAGGTAATAGTTAACTCCGAAATAGGTCATCAGCACCGATGCGAACGCAAATAGAGCCAGAAGATTAAAAGTATATATATCTCTGAGTCCCGGAATGGAACGCGAATGCACAACGAAACTGTAAACTATGATTGTAATAAGCGACCAGGTTTCCTTAGGATCCCATCCCCAGTATCTTCCCCACGATTCATTTGCCCAGATGGCACCCAGAAAAGTGCCAATGGTAAGAAAATAGAGCCCGAGGGTAAGGGTTTTGAAATTGATAACTGTAAGCTCATCTATTGTGTCTGAGATCCTGTTGCGGTTCTCATCATTTGACAGAACAAGAAGTATAAGGCTTATCAGTCCAAGCAAAGCTCCGAGACCGAGGAAGCCGTAACTGCCTGTAATAACTGAAACATGAAGGGTAAGCCAATATGATTTCAATACCGGGACGAGATTGGTAATTTCGGGATCCATAAAACTCAGATGGGCCACCATAAGTGTCATTGAGGCAAGAACAGCTGTTGCTGAAAGTGCAAATGAAGATTTCCGGCTGAAAATAAAACCTGCAAGCAGTGTCACCCACGAAATGAATATCATCGATTCATAACCGTTACTCATTGGTGAGTGCCCCGAAATGTACCATCGGAGTGCAAACCCCAACGTGTGTAATATAAAGCCTCCAAAAAGAAGCCAGCTGAGGACGGTCACCAGCAATGATTTCACCTTTGTACCCCTTATCACCATTATTATCAGAACAACAAGCATAATCATACCTATTGCAGAATAGAACGGGAAGAGTCTTTCAAATATCTTTATCCTGTAATAAAGCAGTTCCGCATTGATCTTTGCCTTTGAAGGAAGTTCGTAAGCAGAGAATCTGGCCTGGTAATCGCTTATAGAACCTGCATACAGCCTTACTTCGGCCATGTTACCGGTTTCAAATGCCTGGGCAAGTATTGGCATAAGATTTTTAAGATAAAGAGAATCCTCGCTGCTTATTGCTTTATTAAGGGCTTCCTCAGATGATCCCCAACTGTCGGTTCCGTCTTTAAGCGGAAATAATTTAAGGAAATCGCCTTTATAAATCATATAAACGATGTTGACTCTTTCATCGACCTTCATAACCTCCTTATCCATTTTTGTTCTTTCTCCGGGGGCTTTAGCATAAGCCTTGTTCACCGGGTCCGATAATTTATAGGCACCTTTCCCTTCAATATCAACAAGGTCGGTGAAGGATGCCATATCCCCGGTAATGCCAATAGATCGTTGCAGATCGGTATTTGAAACCTTTATAAGAGGCACATCCTTCCAGTTATCAAAATCGAAATGAATTCCGAGAAAAACCTGCATCGACGTAAGGTTTTGAAACTTGTTTTCCCTTGTAACCTTGCGAAGAATGTCATTACTTAGAGTAAACAAAGGCTTTGTCCTGCCTTTCTGATCCTGAACAAGTACTTTCCCGAATTCCGAGGAAGCCTCCTGATCAGGCACAAGTTTCTGAGCTGTAAGGGAATTATTTACTGAAAATGAAATGACAACTAACAGAATGAAAATTGCAGAGATCTTTCTTATATTGGAGTTCCAATGACTTGCCGTTAACTTCCTGAATGATGAGTTTTTCATTACAAGGGAAAGGATAATGAACAAAATGAGGAGTCCGTAACCCGCATAAGTAACAAACATTCCCAAACGGTCTCTGTTGACAGAAAGTATAGTTCCTTTTTCATCCTGGTCGTATGAAGACTGGTAAAATCTGTATCCCTGGTGCTTGAGGATATTATTCATATATATTTCGTATGGCCTTTCAAGATTTTTGTCCTTATCTACAAGCGTCACCTTACTTCTGTAACCGGAGGGGCTCGCCGAGCCGGGGTATCTTTCAAGCACAAAATCATTTAGTTTAATCCCGAAGGGAAGTACAATTGGTTTTGAGCCATAAGAGAAATAAAAAGTATTACCATCCAGGACACATGAACCGGAATCGGCAGCCTGTGAATTATCCCAGAGAGAGACAATCCCTGATTGAGTTCCGCTGAAAACATGAAAAATAAAAGCGTTCATGCCAGTATTTTGCTCTCCGGGGTCAACTGCAACAATTTTCCGTGTTCCCGAGAAAGACATTGTCTGAGGCACGATCCGTATATCGTCTATCATCAGGATCTGCATTGTCTTTAAAACAACAGGGGCGCCTGATTCAACAGGCCTCGATTGGCCGGTCATCATACTTACTTCACTTACAGCCTTATCTGATGAAAGAATAAAAAAAGAAGAATCGCTTGTTATATTTACATCGGCAGCTGACTCAGAGTCAAAACCTACTGACAGGCCATGAGCATTCTTAACTTCTCCCCTTTTCAGTATTACGTTTTCCCGTGACGACATTCCGCTGCTCATCAGCAATGAGATAACAGGCTCTCCGCTTTGAGAATCGGATACTGTTTCAGTGGCATTGGGTATAATACGTGCCAGCACCAGCTCATACTCTTTTCCCCCTGTTTCGATGGTCTCTTTAAAATTATCTCCGGCAGCCATCGAATATACTTCCGAATTTTCCGAAACAAGTTTCCCGCTGATATCTGTAACCTTATAACCAAGGTATTTCTCAACTGAATAGCTTGTATTTTGTGATTCACCCTCACGGATGTGCATTATACCTTCCCATCCGAAGTACCTTGTGATGCCGGCGCCTATTATCATCACAATAAATGACAGATGAAAGATAAAAACCGGAAGCTTATTTCTCCTGTAAAGCTTTTGGGATATCATTTGCCCGGCAAGATTTACTGCCATAAGGATCAATATCAATTCGAACCACCAGGTATCATATACTTTGCTGTAAGCGTAGGCTGAGCCAAAATCATTTTCAATGAATGTGGCCATAGCCATCGCCACGGCAAACAGGATGAACAGCATCCCCATGAAGACAGAAGAATACAGGAATTTTACCAGTTTCATAAAATTTTTATTTCAGTTTAACCTCTTTCGGAAATACCGACAAGTTTTTCTTTATCTACTATTTTTAATCTTGAACAACCGGAAATTATGATTCCCGCATCCTCCAGATCCTTTAAGATCCGTACGACAGATTCTTTTGCCATGTTGGTCATTTCACCCAATTCCTGACGTGAAAGTATCATTTCAAAATCGTCTGATTTGAATATTTCTTCAGCAAAATATAGTAACACCTCAGCGAGCCTGCCCGGCATCTTTTTCTGAGTAAGATTGACCAACCTGTTATGAGACCACAGGGCTTTTAAGCTAATATCTTCAAGCACGCTTTCTGCAAACCTTGGGTTACCCCTTACCAGCTGCCTGAAAGTTTCAAAGCTTATAAAGCAGGCATTAACTTTGGTTAGGGCCGAAACTGTGAAGGTGTGCCGTGAATTTACATAAGCACCGGGGCCCATTATAAGGTTCCCTGGCTGTACAATATTCATTATCAGGCTTCTTCCCTGGTTTCCTTCCATGTATGTTTTTGCAATTCCGGTAGCGAGAAACAGAGTATTTGATGCAGGTGAACCCTGCTTAATGATTATCTCACCAGGTTTAAAGGTGGCCTCATACCGGTTTTCATTAAGAAGTTTCATCTCATTCTTTGTCAGGTGAGAGAAATTCTTCCATTTTACAAGGCAGTTTTCACAACTGGCAATCGTATTTCCGTTTGTCATACTGGTTGTTCAGGCGCCAAATTTAAATTATTGACATTTATAAAAATACAAAATAACAAATATCATTTGAATTATTGATATATATTGACCAACATTAGCACATTAATCAATAAATCGAATTGCGAATAGCATACATCTTGTTATTTCAATAACAATACCGTTTTGTAAATTGCATCAGGAAAAAAACTAAAAATCATATTTATGAAAAACCTGATTAAAACCTTTTTATTAATTGCGGCTGCTGGTCTTATTGCATCGTGTGAAGGACCTATGGGACCTGCAGGAGCAGACGGACTTGCCGGCGCAGATGGAAAAGATGGGAAAGACGTTAATGAAAGCTGTAAAGAATGCCATAACAGTACAGTAGTCGAGGCCAAAGCTATTGAATATGACCATTCAGTGCATGGTAAGAGCCTCTTATATGAAGAAGAAGGGGGCAATACAGGCTGTGCTCCCTGCCATTCTCACCAGGGCTTTCTTTATGTTGTAAAGAATAATACACCGGCTACCGCTTATTCAGTAAATGCAGCTGCGGCAACTCTTCCCGGAGGATTCACATGCTCCACCTGCCATAGTGCAATGCACACAACATACAAACTTGATGATTTCTTTCCTCTCACAACAACTGCCGCTGTACCATTGGTAATGTGGGGAGGTACAAAAACAATCAATTTTGCAAAAAATGAAGGCAACCTTTGTACAAAATGCCATCAGCCAAGGGCGGTTGCCGTATCAGGTGTCCCGATCAATTACAGCCTTCTTGTATCAGCTCCTGCAACACCTTATACATTATCAAGTATAAGCTTCAGAACAGGTGTCCACTACGGCACCCAGGGTGCAATGGCAGCAGGTGTAGGTGCAGTTGAGTTTGGTACAGGATATTCAAACTCACATCACGTTGCCAATGCTTCATGTTCTACATGTCATATGGCAACTCCTACAGCAGCTGCAGGAGGACATTCTTTCGAACCTAATTTCAATGGGTGCAATACTACTCAATGTCATACAGGTATGAGTGCAACAAGTGCTTTATATCTGGCTACCACCAACGAAATTAAGACATTAACCAACTCTCTCGTTGCCAAAATCAATGCAATAGGAGCCGGACATGATATTTTACAGAAAGATCCGGATGGTTCGTATCATGGCTATTTTGATATCTATGATGCCAATTCCAACCCAACCGGCTACTGGAGGAATCCGGCTAACGGAACACCTGCACTACCTGCTCTTACCAATGCACAATTCGGAGCAATAATTAACTTCCAGCTTATTGTCAGAGGTGGTGCTAATGGAATTCACAATGCTCCCTATATCAAGAAGCTTCTTGAAAACACAATTGCTGCGATCTAACCCTACTTAATATAACAAAAAAAGCTGCCCCATAAAGGCGGCTTTTTTTTATTGGACCCAATCCAGGTTTATTATAATCCAACATCACCTCTCCTGTTAACTTCTAATGATTTGTGGAAATCCGCCGTTTACCTCTGGTCGGGCTCGTTTTACAGTTTTCAGCATCCCGAAGACAACCACCCCGGCCCGGAATAAGGTTATTATTAAAAAGATACTACCTAGCCTGGGCCACCCATCCTTTTTGGCAAAGGAGGGGAGAATATCAAATATTCTGGCTCAATCAATAGATATAGTTCTAATGACAACCTTTTTAAAATATTGGTGATCGCGATTATGAGATCCCTTGCTGCGCTGCAGGATGAGAAATCTCATTGACCTTGCAGAACCATTGTTAAAAATAATGAATCATTACAGCAGGATGAAAAATCTCATTGAACTTGCAGAGCCAGTTACAAAAAAAGCTGCCCCTGAAAAGAGGCAGCTCATTAATAATTTTCAGTTTAATTATTTCTTGAAAGTTCTCATGTAGGTAACGATATTCCAGATATCTGTATCTGAAAGCTTACCTTCATACTTTGGCATCTCGCCTCTTCCGGCTTTTGTCTTATGGAATTGCTCACCATCGGTCTGGTTCTGATAGGCCGGCTTTGAAAAATCTCCCGGGAAGGTTTTGAGAGCCTTTGCTTTTACGCCGTCGCCAAGGCCAACTTTTCCATGGCACGATGCGCAATTCTTGTTATAGAGAGCCATGCCTGCCTTTGTGCCGGCATCATTATTTGCAACCGGATTTTTCATGTTCCTGAAATTGTCCGGAACTACCCAGGGTTTAGGCTGGGCCACCAGTGCCGTGCTCAATGCCAATAGCACTGAACCTGCTAAGAAAAGTTTTAAATTTTTCACTTTGTATATATTTGTTTTTATTTTTTAAAGGTCCGCATGTAGTTAACCATGTGCCAGATATCAGTATCCGACATTTTCCCTTCGTATTTTGGCATTTCGCCTCTCCCTAATTTTGACCTGAAAAATTGTTCCCCGTCGGTCTGGCTCTGATAGGCAGGTTTTGACAGATCTCCCGGGAATGTTTTGAGCGCTCTGGCTTTTACTCCATCTCCAAGGCCGGTTTTACCATGGCATGATGCGCAGTTTTTGTTATATAGAGCCATACCGGTTTTTTTGCTGGCGTCATCTGCTGCCACAGGGTTTTTCATCGACTTAAAGTTATCCGGAACAGGCCAGGGTTTTGGCTGGGCTTGCTGGGCCGCCAGTGTGATGCTCATTGCGAACAGAGCGGAACTTGCTAAGATGAGTTTAAAAGATTTCATAATAGTTTTTTAATTTAGTTATTACCATAATACAATAATCGTGCAAATTATTTTTCTAAAGTTCGTATCGCTCTTTTTTACCCTCTTTTTTTGATTCCAGCTTAATACGAACCAGGCTTACGATTGCAAATATATAATGTCCCCAGACACCTGCCAACAAAATTGACAATGTATATATCATCCATTTTGGAGCTCCTTTGGTCCATAGAGCCCTGTGACTTGTCGGAACTGAATATCCGGAAGGCAATCCCCACATCATGGTCTCTTTTTTCTCTACATTGCCAAAGGTGGGATTATCTTCAAATCGTGCAATAATAGTTACATTCCCGTCCTTATCACCAGGCAGATCTGAAGGAAACTCAATGTAACCGGCACCCGAGTCATCAAGAATCACTTCTCCCAGTGGCAGCATGCTGAACATCCTTGGAACATAGATTATAACTGTTTCTCCTGAGGCCGGTGATCCAGTCTTGCCTTTTGTTGCTGTTATGGAGATGGTTTTTACCGAATCGACCATATCAAGGTTCATGCCCAGCATAACATCCGTTACTGCTATTTCAGATGAAGAAGCTTCTATAGTATCATTACCTGCGAATTCAGAGCTGAAATTCCATGATCCGTCTGCTTCTTCCGGAAGGGCAGCTACATCATTCAGGGCGATCTCTGCAATTCCATTTTCATTGGTCGTTTCCTCCTTCAGCTGCATTTTTGTACCGGTGCCGGTATAAAAAGATATTTTCATTCCGGGAACAGGCAGCTCCATACGGTTTTTTGAATATGTAAGGGATGCTTTCAGAAAGCTTTTGTTTTCATTATCTTTATGATAGCTTATCTGAAAATAAGGACTAATCTTTTCCTGGCCATAGAGAGTTTTTAAATTGACTGATACCAGGAAAAAAAGAAACAGTATTCTGATAAATTTTGTTTTCATACGCCAGATTCTCCCTTCTATTTCATTACCTCATCTTTATCCCTTTCCTGCATTTCCGAGATCGAAATGATAGGAGCGATTTTAGAGATAAGCATGAACAACATTACAAAGATTGACACTCCTGCCAGGGTAAGAGCCCATTCCACCCATGTTGGTGAATAGTTTATCCAGGCCTCCCTGGTATCCTGAATAGGGAGGAAAGGAGTTTCGAGAGTTGGTATAACGATAATATACCGGTTCACCCATAGCGCTATCATGGCAATTGCTGCGGCTATGGTTATATTATTTATTGTTCGCAGCTTTTTAAAGCCTATAATGATCACAGGTATCAGAATACCAACATAATTGGCAAATACGAACATAGTATAATAATCATTAAAAAGCTTGTCAATAAGGATGGTGTCCATCTTAATTGAACCATACCATTTGGTAAGATAGTCACTGAAAGTAAAGTATCCGTAAAAAGCAGCTATTATCAGCAGAAGCACTCCGACATTTACAAAGTGACGTCTGGTAATATATTCTTCGAGATGGTAAACCTTCCTGAATATCCACATCAGTATTATGAGCAGTCCTGTACCTGAAAAAACAGCAGCAATGACAAAGTAAGGTCCGAAGATTGTTGAATGCCATCCGGGCTGCAACGTAACGCCAAATATCCATGCGAGAACTGAATACACTATTATCGCAATTGCAATGATCATGGTTGCCATAATATTCCTTGCCCTCGACAGTATCTTAACCTGCTCGGGAGTACCTGTATAACCCAGGGCAAGAGCCTTGTATAACTTTCTCTTCCAGGGTGGAACCTGCAGATCGGGATAGTCTCGAAGAATAGCAAAATCCTCAATAAATGAGAGATAAAGGTAAATAAAGCAACCGACAAGGTCGGTGCTGATGGCCAGAACGTCCCATGTTATTGGCGATTGTATCCTTGGATGAGTAAACAGAAAGTACAGCCTGTCGAGCCTTCCGATACAGAAGAAGATGAAAAAGGGACCAATTACCAGTGAGATCACTGTTATCAGCTCAGCCATCCTTACAACAGGTCTTCTCCAACCGGTCTGGAACAGATGTAACACTCCTGATATGAGAGCGCCGGAATAGCTTAATCCCATAAAGAAGATAAAGTTCACAATATAAAAGCCCCACACTACATTATCACGCATACCAGTGACTACGTGTCCTTTATCTATTTGAAGGATAAGTCCATATATTCCTATAGCAAAGAAAATAAAACATACAAAAAAGGTAATATACCAGGTTTTGCTTGTTCTTTCTATTTCAGGAGTCAGATCCTTCAGTAGTTTTTTATCTGCTTGTATCATCCTGATTAATTAACGTGGTCCTACATTTTTATACCTGTCCTTAACAGAATCGTCAGCATCTTCCAGGCCCCTTTCAACAGGGAACATTCGTTGATTGGCAGGCAGATAAAAAACACTGGGCTGTGTCCCAAGCTCTTCCCTGTACCTGTATCCCGCCCTGTCCTCAAGAAGTTTCTTAAATCTGACGGTTTCCTGTCCATTAGTAACGGTATCTTCCTCCATATCTCCGAAATAGATCACCCCCATCGGGCATGCCGTTACGCACCGTGGGAGCTCATTATTACGCAGCTTATCGGCACAGAACACGCACTTGCCAACAGTACCCTCAACAGCCGGAATGTTTGTCTCAGGGTCATATACGTGGTCGGCAGGAAGGTCTATCTCAGGATCCTCCCAGTTAAAGACTCTTGCTGAATAAGGGCAACCTGTCATACAGAACTTACAGCCTATACAACGCTGGTTATCGACCAGTACAATGCCATCATCTCTTTTATATGTTGCTCCCACAGGACAAACGCTTACGCACATTGGCTTGTCGCAATGGAAACATGGACGGGGAAACCAGTAGCGTGGAGTATCGGAAGTATCCTGTAAAAGGTATATTTTCATCCATTCATGATCTTTGGGCAGTAAATGACCTTCCTGGCAGGAATCAACACATGCCCTTACATTTGCACATTTTGAAAGGTCAATAACCATAGTGAACTTCCGGTTTGGCAAGCCAATTCTTGCTTTTTCTTTGGCTTCGGCAACCAGCGCCCGGGAGGGTTTTATATCACTTGCATCAACTTCAACCAGCTTCCCGTCGGTTGTAAGCAGCTTGACAATCTTTCCCGATTTGGCATTTATATCATTTCCATTTATTCCTGATACCCCTGCCAGAGAAGCAGCACCCAATCCAACTCCTACTTTTTTAAGGAAATTCCTTCTCGACGAACTTCCAGAAACATCATCGTCTGACTTTTTTATCATAGATTATTTAACATTATATTCAATGTCCGTCAGGTTCATGATAACCTGTGATTATCCCTCTGAAAAGAGAAGTAGGCCTGGCTCCCAGGGTGCAGGTATAGATATGTATTATCATGAACAGCGACAGGAAAAATCCCATGGTAATGTGTAAAATATCAGTATAGATCAGGCCGCTTACTCCGAAGAAACTCCTTATTGTAGTTTCAGGAAATAGTAATCCCAATCCTGAAATTATGAGCAGCGGCATTCCGGCATACATGGCCAGTACATAGGTAAATTTCTGCAAAGGATTGAATTTTCTTTCAGGAGTGACAGGAAAGGGATGTTTTTCACCTCTGAACATGCCAAAAGCATAATATCTAAGCTGCCTGCTCAGCTCATACCAGAAATTTTCTTTTTTTATCTTATAGTACCTGCTGTTTTCCGTAAATGCATTACCTGTAACAAAAATAATGTAATTAATTAAAAGAATGACCGATGCAAAATTATGCCACTTAACTGCTTTGGCAAATCCCATCACATAGGAGGCATTTTCCTTATCTGTATACTGCATGCTCAGACCTGTGACAATAAGAATAATGAACGACAGAGCGTTGATCAGATGCCATATTCTCAGCCACTTTGGATATAGATACATTTCTATCTTTTTATAATTACTAATTCAATAATCTGAATATCAAATGTATGCCTATGATTCCAATGACAACAAAAAAGATTATAAGGCTTAAATTGTTAAGATATTCATTTCTGTTGGCTCCTATCACATAGGATTCATTAAGAATAACACCATTGAAGAAGCCGTCCTTACGTTGTGCCTTTGATTCAAATTTATAAAGGGAGGCCATAAGGAGGGAATTTTTTGAATGGCATTCATTGCAGCGTCTGACAGCTTTATCTTTTGTCTGGATCTCGTGAGATATAAGAACGTCATTATTAATGGTGGTATGGCACTCAATACATCGTACACTTCTGAAGTGCGAAACCTGATTCGGCAACCAGTCATGCTTGTCCACAATATTGATCTCATCGCGATCGGAAAGGAGCTGGAAACGCTGATAATCGGAATGGCAGCTAAGACATATATTATTATCATAAAGAATAGTCTCGTGCAGATTATCAAAATTCCTTACGCTTATACGGTATTCATGCGGATCATGACAATCCCAGCAGGAAAATCCAATTTCTTCAAGCTTGTAATGCACACTCTTCTGATACCCTGTGTCAATTGCTTCAAAACTGTAATGTGAATATGCCGGGTCGCCGCCATGACAATCGAGGCAGTTATAAATAGGCTCCATCCTTAATTCCGATTTGTGAGGGAAAGCCTCATACTCTGTTGAATGGCAATCGGTGCATTTAAAACTTTTATGATTGGACAGGTAGAATTCATCCCTGTGAATTACCCTCTCAGTAAACATCTGGGCCTTAAGAGTCTGACCTGTGGTCTCATTTGTATACTCATAAATGGATTGTCCATGACATTTCAGGCAATTCTCATTTTCTCCGGCGAAGGGAGAAACATAAGTAACTGTGTCCTGGACAGGAACCTTTCCGAAAACTCCTGCAAAGATTGAAGTATTTAGGAATAAGATGTATAAAAATATTGATGCAGTTTTTAGTGATACCTTCATTCGCAGTTAACGATAAATTAGAATCTGACGGTAATATTGAAGCCTATTAGATACTCGCCTTTAGCAAAATCGTTGGTATTATAAATAAGATTATGCTGGTTGATAATACTTGTGTAATTTGTTGCAAATATCTGGAAAGTATGAGTTGCGGTTCCAACTTCCCAACCGAAAGCAAGATTTGGCTTTGAATTCTCATCTAAATCCTGTTGAGTAAGGGACTGGTCATATTCAACAATAACTGAGTGACCGCCAAACAGATTTGCTCTTCCACCTACCGAAACTCCGAAATTCAGGTTCTTATATCCTGTTACATCTGAGTAGCGCGGGACCGAGTTAAGATAAGACATTGACGGTGCTACCTGTAATGATATTTTTTCACTGAATTTCCTGGCAATAATAAGCTGTGTGAAATAGGAAAGCCTGTGAATATGCCTGTAGCTTGCTTCAGGTCCGAATGCCTCTTCCTTCTGAAGATCGGCAACAAAATTACCATAATATGAAACTGATACCGGCATGCTGTTATCTTCATTCTGGCGAAGAATAGCATACTTCCACTGGATATCCTGCAGTTTAAGATCCTTTGTTGTACCAATTCCTACCATTAATCTTTCTGTAACACCATAATTCAGTCCGAGCCTGGTATTGGCAGCGCCATAAACACCAAAAAGGTTATGATAGTTTTCAATAAGACTGAATCTGTGATGTATCTCAAGTTCAAGACCGCCTTTGTAAGGTGATGCGATTGTCTGATTCTCAATTAATAATCCGGTTCCGAAAGTAAAGCGTACAGGTGCTGATTTTTCTGCTGATGTTGTGTCGGCCTGACCAAACAATGTTGGCATAAGGGCTGAAACCAATAATACTATTAGAGTTCTTTTCATTATATCTGGTATTTAGGTTATACTTTAATTAATTGTTGAGGGCTCCTTGCTGTATCCAAATCAGGATCTTCTGCTTCTCAGCAGGTAATGCCCTTGATGTATGACTGGCTGATTCAAATATTGTATATAATTCACTTGATTCGGCAGGCTGTGTCACAAAACCGCCTTCGGTAAGGGATTTATATGAATTACCATCCCTCAGGTCAGGAGCTCTTGATCCCCTGTGGCAGGTTATACAATTTGCGGTAAATATTGGTTGGATTTCAGTCTGGAAAAGAACGGGAACAACAGGATCGACAACTTCAACCTGAAATGAATATTTCTCACATGATGTGAAAAAGGCCGCTGAAAGAACAATAAAAACCACCCAATGCTTTGATATTTTCGCTATATCTTTCATGTTTTAATTGTTAATTTTTTAACAACAAATATATTCTTTTAATCCTGATCACGCGCCCGGAATTAAAAAGTTGTCAACTGTTATTTGTCATCTTAAAAATTGACAAATCTCACTATATCAGTTGATATTAGTTATTAAATGAAAGGAGAATACTATTTTTTATAGTATTTCATGGCTTCGGGTAATGCAGCTTTGATCTTACTGATTCTTGACCCGTCAGAAGGGTGTGTGCTTAAAAACTCAGGCGGGCTGCCACCACCCGACTTGGCCATTCTTTCCCAGAATGAAACAGCACTTTCAGGATTATAGCCCGCCATGGCCATAAAAATAAGCCCCATTCTGTCAGCTTCCAGTTCATGATCCCTCGAATACGGAAGCATTACGCCAAGCTGGGCGCCTATCCCAAAAACTGTATTGTATATCCCTTTTGTTTCTTCAGGTTTTGATTTTATAGCTTCATTCATGGCCATTCCGCCCAATTGAAGCATAAGCATCTGGCTCATTCTTTCATTTCCATGCCGGGCTACTGCATGTGCTATTTCATGACTCAGAACAACAGCCATGCCATTTTTGTCGCGTGTATATGGAAGTATGCCGCTGTAAACGGCCACTTTTCCTCCTGGTAAAGCCCATGCATTCGGTATGGAATCATTCTTTATCAGGTTGAACTCCCATCGGTAGCCTTCGAGCTTGTCCTGAAGATTATTTTCCTTAAAATATTTATTTACTGCGCGTGCAATATCATTCCCTACATCTTTTACCATTGCAGTATTTGATCTGTCTCTTGAAACAGCATTCTCTTTCATGAACTCATTGTAATTGCTCAGTCCTAATGAGATCATATCAGATTCCGGCATCATGTTGAGCTGCCTGCGGCCTGTAAGCGGGACTGTTGCACATGACTGTAAAAAAAATACAAAGATGAATACAACCACCGAAGAATTAATTAACTTTTTCATGATCTTATTCTTTACGCAAAAGTACGACGTTAGTGGAATGTTATATTAAATGCTAAACAAAAAAAGACCGTCTTAGTTTTCATCAGACGGCCTTTTATTCAGATAATGAAAAGCTTACTCAGAAATTGTATGCATTTTCCTCTATAAGTTTCTCTGCAATTCTTCTTCGTGCATCCTTCACATTAACTCCAGCAACTTTTGTAAGTTCATCTGCAGCTTTCAGCAATGAAACTGCCTCCTCAGGCGATGCAAATGAATTTACAGCATCGTACGCCGATTTTCTTATCACATCTGCAGTATCATAAATATTAACGTCAAGGATATCATTGTAAACAGCTGAAACGCCGCCTATCATTCCCATTTTTTCAACTCGGAGGGCCAGTGATTCGGAAAGGTAAGTTTCCATCATCATTTCGGCTATGTTATTCAGGACTTCCTGTTCGTTCACAAGGTTCTTTTCAAATTTTTTAGTTGCCCCATGAAGGCAGATCATAATGGCTTTCTTAAAATTCCTGACATATCTCCTCTTTTCCTGGAAATAGGTTTCGCCATCAGCTTTTCCGTCACTTATATCATCAATATTTCTATAAAGCTTTTCAGCTTCGCCGAAGAGGTCGAATTCTCCTTTCATTGCCCTTTTCATTGCAGTATCAACCACAAGGAGCCTGTTTATTTCATTGGTTCCTTCAAAGATCCTGTTAATTCTTGAGTCGCGATAGCCACGTTCCACGGCCATTTCTGCCGAATAACCCATACCTCCGTGTATCTGAACTGCCTCATCTGAAATGAAGTCGAGCATCTCCGAGCCGACAACTTTCAAAATTGCTGCCTCGACTGCATAGTGACTTATAGCTTCTATTGCTGCTCTCCCTTCATCGCCGCAATCGGCCTTCAATTTATGCATAAGGCTGTCGACATCATTACTGGCCCTGTAAACGGCAGCTTCAGAAGCAAACAGTCGTATTACCTGCTGGGCAAGCTTATGTTTTATTGCTCCGAATGTTGAGATCAGCACTCCGAACTGTTTACGCTCGTTGGCATATTTCACTGAATCGTTGATTGCTTTTTTTGCAGCTCCAATGACATTGGCTCCCAGTTTAAGCCTTCCCATGTGAAGAATGCTCAGGGCTATCCTGAAGCCTTCCCCTCTCTTACCGAGCAGGTTCTCAACAGGAACTTTAACATCATTAAAATAAATCTGGGCTGTTGAAGAGCCCTTAATACCCATTTTATGCTCATCGGACCCTATAACCACTCCCGGGTAGCTGCTTTCAACAATGAATGCACTGAGGACCCTGTCGTTGTCTATCTTCGCAAAGACAACAAGAGTGTCGGCAAACCCGGCATTTGTTATCCACATCTTTTGTCCGTTGAGTATGTAATACTTGCCGTCTTCCGACAGCTTTGCATTTGTTTTTCCTGAATTGGCATCGCTTCCTGCACCCGGTTCTGTCAGACAGTATGCACCCAGAAATTCTCCGGTGGCCAGCTTTGTGACATATCTCATTCGCTGGTCCTTATTACCGTAGTACATTATTGGCAGGGTACCAATGCCGCAATGGGCCATGTAGGCCACTGAAAATGAATATCCGGCCCCGGTCGTTTCAGCTACAAGCATCTGGGTTACAAATGACTGTCCGAAACCGCCGAATTCCTCGGGGATTGAAACACCCATAAGTCCGAGTTCGCCTGATTTTTTCAGCATGCTTTTCATCAGGTCCCTGTCGCTTTTTTCAACTTGCGGGAGATTCGGATATACTTCGGCTTCAAGAAAATCCTTGCAAGTTTGTGCAATCATCTTCTGTTCCTCGTTAAATTCTTCAGGAATGAATATATCTTTTGCCTCAACTTCATTTACAAGAAATTCACCGCTTTTTAAGAGTTTGCTGTTTTCCATACCAGTCAGTTAATTGGATTATTCAATTTATATTTCTAAAACAAATTACAATTCAAGTGATTGTGCTATAAGTTCAGCAATATCAAGATTTCTTATCTCCTCCTCCTTATTCTTGTATTTAAGGCCGTCGGTTATCATAGTCATGCAGAACGGGCATGCTGTCGCAACAATTTTTGCCTCTGTTTTCAGGGCGTCCTCAGTTCTTTCTATAAAGATCTCCTTATCTCCTTTTTCAGCTTCTTTGAACATCTGTGCGCCGCCTGCACCGCAGCATAGGGCAAAACTTTTATTACGGTGCATTTCAACAAGATTGGGGGTGAGATTTTTCAGGATCGCACGGGGTTCATCGTAAATGTCATTTGCACGGCCAAGATAACATGGATCGTGATATGTGACTCTCACTTCTTTAAGCGATCGCTGATCAATTTTAAGTTTTCCGCCTTCAATCTGACTGTTCAGGAACTGAAGATAATTGTATACTTCATATTTTCCGCCAAGATCGGGGTATTCATTTTTAAAAATGTTGAAGCAATGCGGGCATACTGTTATGATCTTCTTCACTTCGTACATTCTAAGCACTTCAATAACCTGAAGGGCCTGCATCTGGTAAAGCATCTCGTTTCCGGCACGCCGTGCAGGATCGCCTGTGCATGTTTCCTCCCTTCCAAGAACAGCGTAGCTTACATTCAGGTGAGTAAGTATTTTCGTAAATGCTCTTACTACTTTTTTATATCTGTCGTCAAAAGCTCCGGCACAGCCCACCCAGAATAAGTATTCAGGTTTTTCACCTTTTGCAAAAAGGTCAGCCATCACCGGCACTTCTATTTTTCTGACTTCCATCTTTTTAACTGTTTTTCTCTAATATCAGCCTCAGCACCAGACAGAACTGGCGAAGGCAGTTAATTAACTCTCATCTCAAGATCTGCAGCCCAGTTCATCCTGTCCTCGGCTGAATACTGCCATGGGGCACCATTATTTTCTATATTATTGAAGATACTTTTCAGCTCGCCGGGAGCGGATGCTTCCTCCATCACCAGGTATCTGCGCATGTCTATTATCAGGGTAGGATGGTTTATATTAATGGGACACTCCTTTGCGCATGCGTTGCATGTTGTGCATGCCCATAATTCTTCTTCAGAGATATAATCGCGCAATAACGACCTGTTATCGTTATAATCCCTGCCATTCTTTACCATCAGAGGACCTTTTTCCTTCATGCGGGCCCGAAGATCCATCATTATCTTACGCGGCGACAGCTTTTTGCCGGTTATATTTGCCGGGCATACAGAGGTACATCTTCCGCACTGGGTACATGCAAGCGAATCGAAGTAGTTTTTCCATGATGCATCTTCGGCATCCTTTACGCCGAAACGGTCAGGAACAGAATCGGAAGGTGCTGATGAAAATGCGGTATTGGGGTCGAGCATCATCTTTACTTCCTTTGTGATATTATCCATGTTGGGAATTTTACCGAGAGGTTCAAGCCTCGACAGGAACACATTAGGTACTGACATGAATACATGAAAGTGCTTTGAATAAGGCAGGTAATTGGCAAAAATGAATATAAGCACGATATGCATCCACCACGAACTTTCATATAATACTTTATACCCTTCGGCTGTCAGTAAAGGCAATGCCGGTAACAGGACACTGCTCACGGGATATACTCCTAGCAACCCGCCACCTGTCGAATACTGGTAACCAAGATACCCGATGTTCATCGATAAAAGCGAGATCATCAGAAAGAGTATCATTGAGAGTGAGATATTCGCATCAGTATGAGATTTTTTAGTCATCTCAATACCTTCAAATCTCTTAATGTGAAGGAATAACCTGCGTGAGAGGAAAACCATTATTAAGATGGCTATAATAAGAGCAAAAATATCGCCTGTTGCCATCAGAAAATCATACACTGGACCAAGTATGCTTAGTATTCTTTCAGTGCCTGTCAGACCATCAATGACCATTTCGATGCTACCGAACAGAATGACGCAGAATCCCCAGAATACCAGGGCATGGAAAAATCCGATCACCGGCCTGCGGAATATCTTTGTCTGGCCAATTGCAACATTCATCGTTACACCGAATCTCTTTCCGATGTCCTTTACATGAAAGGCAGGTCTGGTTAGTTTAAAGAAACTTACAAGCCTTCTTACCGTATAGGCGAAAACACCAATTGTTATCAGAAGCGTAAGTGCAAAAATTATCTGTTTCGTCATTTATATTTTTTTTCTAAATTCATCCTCACTGGTTTTATTCACCTTACCTCAAACCCCATACTCTGTACCTCCTACCCCGTACCCCTCACCTACTTCTTCATTTCTTTTACTGCTGATACCAGCCCCGGAAGTACCTTCATGGCATCTCCAACAATTCCATACTGGGCAGCGCCGAAGATCGGAGCATCCTTATCAGAATTTATGGCAACAATGTATTTTGAAGAACTGATACCTGCAAGGTGCTGGGTTGCTCCTGAAATACCTATAGCGATATAGAGGTTGGGAGCAATTATCTTCCCTGTCTGGCCCGTATGTTCTTCGTGAGGTCTCCAGCCTTCATCCGAAACAGGTCTTGAGCAGGCGGTGGCTCCGCCGAGCAGGTCTGCCAGTTCAACGAGCGGAGCCCAGTTGGCTGCAGATTTCATCCCTCGTCCGCCCGATACAACAATATCGGCATCAGTGAGAATTATTTTGCCTGTTGACTTCTGGATATCCCTTACTTCAGTCTTAAGAAGAGAGCTGTCGATCTGAACGCTATAATTTTCAATTGCCGGATCACCCTGCTTCTCTATGAGATCGAAAGAATTCTGGGCAAGTGTCAGAATCTTTATATCCGATTTGATTTCAATATGAGCATAGGCATTGCCCGAATAGGTTCTTTTATAAACAATAAACGGAGTAACACTTACAGGAACCTTGCTGACACCTGATCCGATACCGGCTTTCAGCCTTACAGACAGGCGTGGCGCCAATGCTTTACCTGTATTGTTATTTGAAATTACAAGTACTTTTGCATTCTCCTTGTTCACGAGGCCGGCAATAACGTTTGTGTATACCTCGCTGTCGAAAGTATTTAGCAGGTCGTTGGTTATGCTTATCACTTTTCCGATTCCGTAATTTCCAAGCTTTTTCAGCTCTGCTTCGCCAACATTCCCGATTGAAACAGCAGTGGCTGAAGTACCTGTCATTTCTGCAACTTTTGAAGCATAGGAGGCCAGTTCAAAAGATGATTTTTTAAATTTTCCGTCCCAGTTCTGGGTATATACTAAAACTGACATAATTTCTCTTGTTTTAATTATTAAATAACCTTCGCTTCATTCTGCAGAAGTGCAATAAGCTGTGCAGGATTTTCAGGATCAATAAATTTACAGGCCGAACGCGGTGCAGGCTTTTCAAATGATACAATACCTGTAAGTTGCCCTAGTGCCACAGGCTCATATATCTTTATCGGTTTTGTCCTTGCCATCATTATGCCCCGCATTGCAGCAATACGTGGCTCTTTTGCAATACCTTTCTGTACTATCGATACAAAGGGGAACGGAACTGAAATGGTCTCTTTTCCTTCATCTGTTTCGCGTGTGAGCAGCGCTTTGCCGCCTTCTATTTTCATTCCCGAAACAGATGATACAGATGGGATACCAAGAAATTCTGCTATCATCCCTCCTACCATTGAACCATTAAAATCACTCGATTCAATGCCGCACATAACAATGTCGAACTGCTCATTTTTCACAACTTCTGCCAGCTGACCGGCAACATAATAGGCATCAGCAGCATCGGCATTTACACGTATGGCACTGTCAGCGCCTATGGCAAGCGCTTTCCTTATTGTTGGCTCTGAGGCTGAAGTACCGACATGAGCAACAGTAACAGATTGGATCCCGTTTGAAGCATCATCTTTCAGTTCCAGCGCGCGAGTAAGCGATAATTCATCCCACGGGTTTATCACCCACTGGATACCTGTAATGTCTATTGAGTTGCTGCCTTCGGCAAATTTGATCTTTGTTGTAGTGTCAGGTACATTACTTATGCAAACCAGTATCTTCATTTATTTCTGATATTAGTTAACTTATTAAATATGAATATCCTATTGAGGTGTTCTGTCAATATTTAAGGTTTAATAGCGGCGGCAAATATAATAATTTATGCTTCACAATCAAATCTATAATTTATCATCTTTTAACGCTGGCCGAAACTCCCGGCATAAGGTTGTTACATGAAATATCACTAACTTTGCTCCCTTAAATTTTTCAGGTGAGCAGCAATCTAAAAACATATCTTGCAGTAACGCTGGCAATGATTTTCTGGGCATTTTCATTCATCTGGTATAAGAGTGCCAATGAATCACTTAGGCCAATAACCATAGTATTTATCCGTCTTGTAATTTCTTCTGTTCTTCTTACATCATATCTTTTCTTAACAAAGAATTTCATAAAGATCAAAAAGAAGGACAGGAAGCTGTTCATAATACTGGCGGTTTTCGAACCGTTCATGTATTTTCTTGGCGAGAGCTTCGGGCTTACATACGTATCAGCAACAGCAGGATCGGTCCTCATCTCGACGATCCCTGTATTTGCCACTCTCGGCGCATGGCTTATATTTAAAGAGAGACTGAAGGCAATTAATTACGCGGGGATAATCCTCTCCTTTATCGGGGTTCTTGTATTTATACTCCGTCCCGATGGCTCGCTTTCGTTCAACATAGTGGGAGTTGCCCTTGTTATGTTTGCTGTCTTTTCGGCTGTAGGGTATAATCTTACTCTCAGCAGGCTTGTCGGATCTTACAGTCCTGTCTATATTGTCAATGTTCAGAACATAATTGGTGCAGTACTCTTTATGCCCATATTCATGATCTTTGATTTTAAGCATCTGCTGACCATTAATGTCACATTTTCAATGATGATCCCGGTTCTTAAGCTTGCCGTTTTTGCATCATGCGGCGCTTTTATTCTCTTTGCATGGGCAACAAACAGGATCGGAATAACAAGAGCTATTGTTTTTACAAATTTTGTCCCTGTTTTCACCGCTTTTTTTTCTTTCATGATACTTGATGAAAAACTCACCATCCGTAGCATTGCAGGCATGATTATCGTGATAGCTGGGCTGTTCCTGTCGCAGATGAATGGAAGGAAAAAGCAGATAGATATGGATGAAGCTCTTATTATATCCGGAAAGACTGCCTGATGGCCCGGTTGATGTCAGTTTAAATAAATCGTGCTACATTTGAAGCATAATGGTTGTTATGGCGAATAGAAAGAATCTTATTATACTCTTTTTAACTATAATGATACCGGTTTCGGGCCAGACCGGAGGTGACAATATTTATGAATTCCTGAACCTCACCCATTCCGGACTTATTTCATCGCTGGGTGGTTCAAATGTTTCGCTTGGAGGCAACAACCTTAATACATCCTATCACAACCCTGCCCTTCTGTCATCTGCGATGGATAAAAACATCAGTCTTAATTACTCAAACTACTTTTCAGGGATTAATTACGGGCAGGCATTCTACTCCCGGACCTTTGGAAACACCGGCAGCTGGGCATCCGGCTTAACTTACCTCAATTACGGCACGTTTACTGAAAGTGATGCATCAGGGGTAATTACAGGAACATTTAAAGCATCTGAATATGCTTTTTCTTTAATCTGGTCAAAGCCAATTGATTCTTTGTTCTCAGTAGGCGTTGATCTTAAACCCATATTGTCCCACCTCGAAAATTACACTTCATTCGGGTTTGCACTTGACATTGGAGCCTCGTGGCATAACCATTCGGAATTGTTTTCTGCCGGACTGGTTATAAAAAATGCAGGCTTCCAGGTTACCACTTATGCCGGCGAGCAGAGGCAAAAATTACCATTTGAGATACAGGCAGGCATTTCGCAAAGACTCGCCCATGCTCCTTTGCGCTTCTCACTTACATTGAGGCATCTGCAAAAATTTGATCTGACTCCCGAAACAGAGAAAAGTGAAGGCTCATCAGAGTTCCTTGAGAACATTATGAGGCATGCCGTTATTGGCGCCGAAGTAATTCCGCACAGGAATTTCTATTTCAGCACCGGATTCAATTATCAGAGGCGACGTGAGCTTCAGGTCAAATCAGATGTTTCAACTGTGGGACTTTCGTGGGGATTTGGTATCAGAACATCGATGATCGATTTCGAATTCGGAAGGGCCACATATCATCTGGCCGGTTCATCAAATCATATTTCCATCCTGGTAAAACCCACACTATTCTATAAAAGATCAGGACAGTAGACCTTATTAAAAGTATGCAGAGAAAATTAATTATTGCAATTGACGGATATTCATCATGTGGCAAAAGCACATTTGCCCGGGCCATAGCCAGGGAGCTTGGATACCTCTATATTGATAGCGGAGCCATGTATAGAACGGTCACCCTGTACAGCCTTAGAAGAGGCTATATAACAAAAGATTATGTAAAGGAAGCGAGCATTATCTCAGATCTGGGCGACATAAAAATTGAGTTCATCTTTAATCCTGACTCAATGATACATGAAACATATCTGAATTCAGAAAATGTTGAAAATGAGATAAGGGGTACTGAGGTGGCTTCTTTCGTGAGCAGGATAAGCCAGATACCGGAAGTACGGACTAAAATGGTTGAACTTCAGCGAAGCATAAGTGTTAATAAAGGGATCGTAATGGATGGCAGGGATATAGGAACTGTCGTTTTTCCCGATGCAGACATCAAGATCTTCATGACAGCTTCGGTTGATATTAGAGCCATGAGAAGATTCGATGAGCTTAAATCAAAAGGTATAAGCGCCGGTTATAACGAGGTTAAAATGAATATAATTGCCCGTGATATAGCTGATGAGAACAGGGATATCAGTCCGCTGAAAAGGGCTGATGATGCAGTGATCCTCGACAACACTCGAATGGCAGTAGAAGAGCAGATGCTCTGGGTAAAAAAAATTATAGCAGAAAAATGTTAGTTGAGATAGATTCCAGATCAGGTTTTTGTTTCGGTGTACAGAATGCAGTTGAGATAGCGGAAGAAGCTTTATTGCAAGGAGAGCAAGTTTTTTCACTGGGTCATATTGTCCATAATGATAAGGAAGTCGAGCGACTGGCGGAACTGGGACTGACTACGATCGACCATAATGAATTCAGGAACCTCAGCAACTGCAGGGTCCTAATCAGGGCGCATGGCGAGCCTCCTGAGACTTACCGGACAGCTGCCGCTAATAATATCTCGATAATTGAGGCAACCTGCCCTATTGTTAAAAGGCTCCAGACCAAGATAAAGGATACCTGGCTCAACACTAAAAACAGTGGCGGACAGGTAGTGATATACGGAAAACCCGGCCATGCAGAGGTTGTAGGGCTGCTGGGACAAACCAACAATGAAGGTATATTGGTCAGCGGTCCCGGGGATATTAAAAAAATTGATATATCCCGTCCTATTTATTTCTTTGCGCAGACAACAATGAGCATTAGGGATTACATCGGTTTTGCAGACCTAATTAGGAAACAGATGAAAGAGAGCGGTATCATGGATCCCGATAATTTCCTTTTTGTCAATAAAACCATTTGCGGACAGGTCTCAAACAGGGAACCTCATCTGAAAGCTTTTGCCAGGAACCATGACGTCATAGTTTTTGTCAGCGGCAGGGAGAGCTCAAATGGTAAAATTTTATATTCCGTATGCAAGGAAGTGAATGAGAATACATATTTCGTTTCGGGTCTTGAAGAGATTGATGAATCATGGTTTAAAGGGAAAAAAACAGCAGGAATCTGTGGCGCCACATCCACTCCCAAATGGCTGATCGAAAAAATCCGTGACCGGATTGCAAATATATGAAGCATGATTATACTCCTTTGCAGGGTATAAAAAATATAGTACCTTTCATGTTTGAAACTTTTAAAACTAATATGGCTAAGATTAAGAAGATTGGTGTATTGACATCAGGAGGGGACTCTCCGGGCATGAACGCAGCTATCAGGGCTGTGACGAGAACAGCAGTTTATAAAGGACTGGAGATTGTTGGAATAATGCAGGGTTACAGGGGATTGATTGATTCAAATTTCATAACGATGGGAGCCCGGAGTGTAAGCGATATAATACAGCGTGGCGGTACCATTCTGAAAACCGCAAGATGTGAAGAATTCAGGACAGCAGAAGGAAGGCTTGCAGCTTATAATAATCTTAAGAATGCCGGAATAGATGGTGTGATAGTTATTGGAGGAGACGGAACTTTCAAGGGTGGAGGTATATTCAATGAAGAATATGACATCCCTTTTGTAGGTGTACCGGGAACAATTGATAACGACATTACAGGAACAGACTATACAATAGGATATGATACCGCTTTGAATACAATCATTCAAGCAGTAGATAAGATCAGAGATACTGCCAATGCTCACAACAGGATGTTTTTTGTTGAGGTAATGGGTGCTGAAGCCGGATCCCTGGCTCTTCATGGCGGCATAGCGACAGGAGCTGATGCAATAATAATACCTGAATTAAAGGGTGAGGGCCGCAATCTGCGAATGATGGTTGAGAGAGGAAAAATACGCGAAAAATCGAGCACAATAGTGCTGGTTGCTGAGGGAGACGAAGAAGGAGGGGCATTTGCCGTTGCTGAAAAGTTTAAAGCAGAATTTCCTCAATGTGATGTAAGGGTTACGATCCTCGGCCATCTCCAGCGTGGCGGTTCACCATCGGCTACCGACAGGATAAATGCAAGCCGCCTTGGTAATGCGGCAGTGGAAGCTCTTATTGATGGCCAGAAAAGCGTGATGGTAGGAATGTCTAACGGGGAACTGGTTCTCATCCCGTTCCGGAAAGCTGTTAAAAAACATAAGGAAGTTGACCAGGGTCTTGTTGATTTAACCTGGATTTTATCAGTTTAATATAATCAGGATTTGAATTCAAAAATACCGGAAATACATGCATTCCGGAAGGCAAAGGTCAATGTAGCCAGCCTCTCTATTGTATCAAATACACTCCTGATAACAATGAAGCTTATCGTGGGGTTAATGACCGGCTCGGTAAGTATAATATCAGAAGCTATCCATTCATCTATGGATCTTATTGCAGCCCTGATAGCCTTCTTTGCTGTAAGTGTATCAGATAACCCTCCCGATTCAAGACATCCTTATGGTCATGGGAAGTTTGAAAATATTTCCGGCGTAGTGGAGGCCTTGCTGATACTGGTTGCAGCAATATGGATAATTTATGAGGCCGTAAAAAAATTGCTCGGCGCGGAGGCTGCACTTGAATCCCTGGGTATTGGATCGGCTGTTATGATAACCTCGGCAATCATTAACTGGATAGTTTCAAGAAGACTCTATAAAGTAGCCCGCGCAACAAATTCAATAGCCCTCGAAGCTGATGCTCTGCACCTTAAGACAGACGTCTATACTTCAGCGGGAGTTGCTGCCGGATTGCTTCTCATTATTGTTACAGACCTTAACTGGCTCGACCCTGTAATTGCTATCCTCGTTGCCCTGTTCATTATCAGGGAGTCTTTTGTACTCCTCAGCAGAGCATATTCGCCTTTACTGGATACAGCATGGGGCGATAAAGAGATCGATGAACTGAAGAACAGGCTGAAAAAGATGAATGTAAACTTCCATGATCTCCGGACAAGACAGGCAGGTAATTACAGGTTTATCGATATACATATTGAGGTTCCTGAGTACCTCTCGGTACGCAGCGCCCATAAGTATTGCGATATGATAGAGGACGAACTGGCTGAAACCTACCAGAACCTCTCGGTCAATATACATGTGGAACCGGTTGAGAGTGACAAGGTTAAAGATTAAAACTTTTAAGAGAAACTTATCAGAAATAAGCGGCAACGATGAAGAACGTAATAAAACTTGCAATAATTGCCGGTCTCGGACTTGCAATGAGTTTGATGCCGGCGCCTGAGGGTTTGAGCAGGGAGGGCTGGATCTATTTTTCTCTTTTTGTAAGCGTTTTCATTGCATTAATAGCAGAACCATTCCCGTCAGCTTATATAGGCCTTTTGGGTGTGGTCATAGCCTGCCTCCTGAAAATAGGTCCCGTCATTCCTCCTGCTGGAGAAATAACATCCGAAAAAGCTCTTTTATGGGGTCTTTCGGGCTTTTCAAACACAACCGTCTGGCTAATCTTTGTTGCTTTCATGTTCGCCCTGGGTTATGAAAAGACCGGACTGGGTAAAAGGATCTCCCTGATTTTTGTAAGCAAAATGGGAAGAAAAACTCTTGGTCTCGGCTATGCCATTGCAATGGCCGACCTTCTGCTCGCTCCTTTCATGCCCTCAAATACGGCTAGAAGCGGAGGTACGATTTTCCCCATTGTAAAAAATATCCCTGCGCTATATGATTCCTCACCCGACAAAGAACCCCGGAAAATAGGAGCTTATATTGCATGGGTTGCAATAGCCAGCACCTGCATAACAAGCTCAATGTTCAGCACAGCTCTTGCTACAAATGTATTGGCTAACAGCCTGATAGACGATATAGGGGTAACAGGCCCTTCCTGGGGTGAATGGGTATTCTATTTTCTGCCCGTAGGCTTGATACTCTTTATTACAACCCCACTTATCACTTACCTTATTTATCCGCCTTCACTGAAAACTTCTGACAGCATACCTGCATGGGCTGGTAATGAGCTGAAAGGAATGGGAAAGATCAGCAGGAATGAAAAAATCATGGCTATGCTTTCGATCTTTGCACTTATACTCTGGATAGCAGGTAAGCAACTTGAAATAAATGCTACAGTAGCTGCGCTTGCAGTACTTTGCCTGATGGTTTTATTCAACATCATCAACTGGAACGATATTGTCACAAACAAAGCAGCATGGAATGTCTTTTTATGGTTCGGCGCACTTGTTACACTTGCAGGCGGTCTGAATAACGTGGGTTTTCTCGACTGGTTTGCCATAAAGATCACTTCCGCCATCTCTTCTTTTTCTCCGGGAGTGATACTGGTTTGCCTGCTGCTTGCATTTTATTTTACTCACTACCTGTTCGCTAGCTCAACGGCCCATGTAACAGCATTATTAACATTATTCCTGGTAACCGGTAAAAATATACCCGGGATAAACTTTCCCCTGCTTACCCTTCTACTGCTGTTTTCATTAGGTCTGATGGGAATACTCACACCCTATGCCACAGGACCCAGTCCTATCTGGTATGGCTTCGGATTTATCCAGTCAAAAACATTCTGGAAGCTTGGTGCATTCTTCGGAATATTCTTTATTATTGTCCTGATACTAATTGGTATCCCCTGGATAAATTACTGGTTATGATCACTTAAGAAGATCTCTGACTATCATGGCTACCGCGCTTCCGCATTCACTTGTCGAAGCTTTGCCTCCCATATCCCGGGTATGGGCAATCTTTTCCCTGAGCACTGTTTCAATTGATTTCATGATCACAGCAGCTGCCTGGGGCTGTCCGAGATGTTCAAGCATCATTGCTGCCGACCATATAGTTGCTATCGGATTGGCTATATTCTTTCCTGCAATATCGGGTGCTGAACCATGGACCGGCTCGAACATGGAGGGAAATTTTCTTTCAGGATTGATATTTGCAGAAGCTGCAATGCCAATTGTGCCTGCAACTGCCGGAGCAAGATCAGACAATATATCTCCAAAAAGGTTTGAGCCAACAACAACATCAAACCAGTCGGGATGAAGCACAAAATTAGCCGTTAATATATCTATATGATACTGGTCTGCGCGTATAGCCGGATACTCCTTCTTAATGGCAGCAAAACGTTCATCCCAGAAGGGCATGGTATGCACGATCCCATTTGATTTTGTTGCGGAAGTAACATGTTTATCAGGTCTGGTCGCTGCGAGCTCAAACGCAAACTTTAATATCCTGTCCACACCCTTGCGGGTAAAAACGCTTAGCTGACTCACCGTTTCATCTTCTGTGCCCCTGAAGATCCGTCCTCCTATTTCGGAGTACTCGCCTTCATTATTTTCCCTCACTATCATCAGGTCAATATCTTCAGCCTTCCTTCCCGAAAGAGGACATGGCACACCTTCAAATAATCTTACCGGACGCAGGTTAACGTATTGACTAAAAGTTCTTCTTATCGGAATGAGCAATCCCCAGAGCGATACATGGTCAGGAACACCCGGAAAGCCTACGGCTCCCAGAAAAATTGCATCATCACCTGAAATTCGCTGCAGGCCGTCATCAGGCATCATTTTCCCCGTTTTGGCATAATGTTCACAACTCCAGTTATATTCCTCCCATAAGAAGGAGATGTTAAAACGGCTGCTCAGAGCTTCCACAACTTTTATTCCTTCAGGGATCACCTCTTTTCCTATTCCGTCACCAGGAATTACTGCAATCTTATACTTATCCATACAAATCAAAAATTAGATCTTAAACTTAAATTTTAACCAAAGTAATATTTTTAGGGTTACCCTCCAAAGACAACCTATCGTTAGTTAAGAAATTAGCAATTTGAGTTCAGAGATATTTTCGTATCTTGCCTTCTCATTTTAAATGTTTTTACTAAATATTCCATAAAATAAAATTTATGAAACTAAGAATTGCTGTGATCATATCATCCTTCTTATTTACCACGGTTTCGGGCCAGCAGTATGGATGGCGCGGGCCAAACCGAACTGGTGTTTACAACGAAACAGGGCTGATGAAAACGTGGCCCGCCTCAGGACCACAATTAATATGGGAAGCTACCGGGATCGGAATGGGTTATTCAAGTGCAACTGTTACCAACGATGCAGTGTATATTACAGGCAAAAAAGAAGATAAGGATGTTCTTACTGCCTTTACGCAGGATGGCAAAAAAAAGTGGGAAGTCATTTACGGAAGCTCCCCCACCGATGTCCGGGCTCCTGAAACCCGCAGTACGCCTACAGTTGTCAACAACAATATCTTTGTTTCGAGCGGGAAGGGAGAAATGACCTGTGTTTCTAAAGAAGGAAAAGTTATCTGGACGGTAAATTATTTCCAGAAATATAAAGGACCAACACCAAATTTTGGTATTTCTGAATCACCGCTGGTAGTCGACAATAAGGTTATCGGTACCCCGGGTGGTAATATTACCTCAATGGTAGCCTTCAACGCTGAAAATGGAAATATTTTATGGGAAGCCCCGACTTTAAATGAAGGAACCAACTATGTCAATCCATTACTGATTCAGTACGGGGGTAAAAAAGTCATTGTAACAATTACCGATGGTCATATAATCGGAGTAAATGCAGCCGATGGAAAACTATTGTGGAAATTTGATTATGAAGGACAAAATGCAGAAAGAAGGGACGGAAGGGCACATATCAACACTCCAATCTACCGTGACGGGTTTCTGTTTGCTGCAAACGGGTATCAGCAGGTAGCAGTAAAAATAAAAATAAACGAGGATGGATCAGAGCCCTCGCTTGTATGGAAGTCGCCCGATATTGGCCCGCATATTGGAGGAATGGTGTTGCTTGGTAATTACATATTCGGATCAACCCATGATACAAATTCTAGGGGAAGATGGGTATGCATAGACTGGACAACAGGAAAAACAATGTGGCAGACCCTCTGGAACAATAAGGGCGCTATCATTGCAAATGACGGCCTTTTATATGTAATAGAGGAAAAGAACGGTTATGTGGGTCTGTTAAAACCCAATCCTGAAAAGTTCGACCTTGTAAGCTCTTTCCAGATAACAAAAGGGGAAGGGCCATTCTGGGCTCACCCTGTAATTGACAAGGGAAGATTTTTTGTCAGACACGGAAGCTGGCTAGGAGTTTATTCGTTAAAAGGAAAATAAGAGACTTGCGGAAAGGACAAATAATAAAGCAGAAGAATACCAGAAAATGAAAAGAAGATGATTTCAAAAAAGCTATTGATCCTGATAACTTTCATCATTTTCTCTTTAGATATTTACGCCCAGGTACAGCTTATTGATTCGCTCCTTAATAACAAAAGGCGTTACACAACAGTACGGCTTGAAGAAGGCCTGGCTCCACGCATCGATGGTTTTTTGAATGATGAGTGCTGGAATAAAGGAATCTGGTCCGGTGGTTTTATCCAGCGACAGCCTTTTGGTGGCAAACCGGCCACTGAAGAAACACTTGTAAAGGTGTTGTATGATCATGGAAATCTGTATGTTGCACTTTTGTGCCTCGACAGGGAGGCTGATAAGATAAGGATCAGGCCCGACGCAAGAGATGCATTTTCAGGCGATTTTGCAGCTATAGCAATAGACAGCTACTTCGACAAACGGACCGCTTTTGAGTTTGCCCTTACAGCTGCCGGGCAGAAGCTTGATCAAAAGCATCTGGGTGATTTTGAGCTTGACAAGAACTGGAATGCTGTATGGAAAGGAAAAGTATCGGTAAATGATTCCTCCTGGATAGCAGAGATGATGATACCGTTCAGCCAGCTCAGATACAGCAGGAAAGATGAATATGTGATGGGCCTTCATTTCTCAAGGAGCATCAACCGGAAATCGGAACTGTCGAACTGGGACTACACGCCTAAAACAGCCCCTGCTAGGGTCTTTCTGTTCGGAGAACTTGATGGGATAAGCAATATAATGCACTCTCGACAGATTGAGTTTTTACCCTATGTTTTATCATCAGTGGAACGCAGAGGAATTACAAATGCGTTTGATCCTTTGGCTATTAGCGGAGGTGTCGATGCAAAAATCGGCATCAGCAGCAACTACACACTTGATGTAACAGTGAATCCCGATTTTGGGCAGGTTGAAGCTGATCCTTCGGTCCTGAATCTGACTTCCTATGAAACTTTTTACCAGGAAAAACGGCCTTTCTTCCTCGAAGGCAACGATGTTTTCGACTTTTCAATAGACGGGAACTCGGTATATTATTCAAGAAGGATAGGCAGCCCACCGTCATTTCCCGGCACTTACAGATCTATCGATGTTTCTGATATCCCATCTTTTACAACGATAATAAGCTCTGCAAAACTGATCGGAAAGAATGCAAAAGGACTGTCAGTGGGCGTACTGAACGGAATAACCCTGGAAGAATACGGTAAAGCAACAATCCCCGGCATTGACGGTGTTCAACGATTGCCGGTTGAACCACTGACAAATTATTTTACTTCACGTTTAAAAAAAGAGCTGAACGAGGGGCAAACCATTTTCGGTGGAGCGATTTCGTCGGTCAACCGGTTCTTCAACGATACTCTGACACCCGGAATTGTTCCTGAGAGTTCGCAGACAGGAGGGCTCGACTTCATTCATTACTGGAACAAACGTACCTGGTATATTGAAGCAAAGACCGTCGGAAGTATTATATCGGGCGATACCGAATCAATGCTCAGAACCCAGATGTCACACAGTCACCGGTTCCAGAGACCCGATGCAGGTCATCTTGATATTGACAGCAGCGCTTCAAGGCTTATCGGTAACGGATCGTTATTAGGCTTTGGCAAAAAAGGAGGGAACTTCCGGTTCAACTTAACAGGCCAGTATAGAACACCGGGTCTGAACCTTAACCAGATGGGCTATATGTCCGATGCAGATATTGCAAGCGGTACTTCAGGGATCTCTTATGAAATGAACAGGCCGAACAGAATTTTTCTTGATTATACTGCGGGGATAGTACATAATGCAGGATGGAGCTTCGGAGGCGAGAACATTTTGAACAGGACCACTCTCTCTTATGATTCCAGGTTCAGAAATTTCTGGGGATTAAAGATCAGGTACCTCATCAGTTATACTGTCCTGGATACCCGCGCCCTGTGGGGAGGGCCTGCCCTGCGAAATGACCTTAATAAAGATCTGACTTTTTCAGTAAATACAAATACCTCTAAAGATCTGAGCGCCGCTGCAGAGATAAGGTACGGAAATTCAAATGACATGATAAGCCGGAACAGAGGAGTCAAAAGTGAGGTCAACTGGCTGCCGGGAAAACGGATTAAACTGAATATAGGCGCTTCGTACACTGAATCAAAAAATAACCAGCAATACATACAGACCATAAATGGCGATTCGCCTGACTACCTTACAGGGCTCATCGACAGAAAAATATTAGAGATGGTTTTCAGGGGCGATGTTTTTATCTCTCCCGAATTATCAATAAGATTTTATGGCAGCCCCTACTATTCAGCAGGCAGATACTCGGGCTTTAAGAGGGTGAATGAAGCCGGTGCTCACAAACTTACTGATCGTTTTGAAATGCTTGACCTTGCATACGATGATCAGAATAATTCTTACAATTATCTGCTTAACGGCAATTCTGTATCCTTTGAAAATCCTGATTTTTCATTTCTTGAGTTCCGGTCAAATTTTGTATTCCGCTGGGAATATAAATTAGGGTCAACAATCTATTTTGTCTGGGCAAATGCCAAAACAATACGGAGGGATGAGTATAATCCCGGTTCTATCACAGAAGACCTTTTCAATGTTGCCGGTGACAATGTCTTTATGATCAAGTTTAATTACTGGTTTTCCCTTTAAGAAGCTCTCAGACTCATCCTCCTGGGTGAGGAGATTATACACTGAGAACGCAGGAAATTCTCAGATTGGTGTAGTCTGTCAGATTTTACTTAATTTTGGATTTCACCTGTTGACCTATGGAGTCCGGTAGCATGAAAACAACTCAATGAATTAAAAAATAAAGTTATGACATTAACAGAGAAAATCTCAGGCGATCTTATCACCGCAATGAAAGCCAAGGATAAAATAACCCTCGAGTCGCTGAGGGCAGCCAAGACTGCTTTTACTCTTGCACGTTCTGACAAGGGTGCCGATTCTGTTCTTACTTCAGATGAGGAACTGAAAATCATTCAGAAGCTTGTAAAGCAAAGAAGGGAATCAGCAACAATATATAAGGAGCAGAACAGGAATGATCTTTATGAGAAAGAAGTAGCCGAAGCAGATGCCCTCGAAAAATACCTTCCGGCAAAAATGAGCGATGAGGAACTTACAGCGGCACTGAAGGCAATAATAGAGCGTACAGGGGCCAAATCACCTGCAGATATGGGAAAGGTTATGGGCATAGCAACAAAGGAACTTGCAGGAAAAGCTGATGGCAGAGAG
This sequence comes from uncultured Bacteroidales bacterium, assembly GCA_942492865.1. Lineage (GTDB taxonomy): Bacteria > Bacteroidota > Bacteroidia > Bacteroidales > VadinHA17 > LD21. The sequence goes on from OW818650.1 coordinate 319,574, forward strand.
ATTTCTGCAAGGGTTAAGCAGCTGATTGGTTAAGCTTACCTGAAATATTCACTCAGGTCGTGCATGATAACCTGCAGGTAATCTATATTATACCACATTTTTGCATAAAAATAAAACAAGATCAGCATGGCCGCAAGAAAGGTAACCGGTAATCCCAGATACTTACCTGCGTATGAATTACCTGATCTCATAACCTTTACAGAGACTGCTTTAACCCAGTCTTCAAGCTTGATGAACAAAGGATAAAAGATCAGAACAATTATTGCCATTCCGATAATTGTAAACCTGACGGGATTGTAATGATTTTTAAAGGTTACCAGGAAACCGCTTATTGCTGTTGTAAGAAGATTTGCTGTCAGTATAGTTATGACCGTGACAAAGAACCGGAAGATATAACGATACATATAACACAATAAAGATTAGATTTTAAAGTGCTCCATTGATCCGAGCCGATGAGTTATAGCTTAATGGCCCGCTAATTCATAAAAAGGGAAATCTCAAAAAGTTCATCCACCGAACTGTTTCTGGCCCGAGAACAACTGTTAAGATTCTTCTGCCTCAGCTTAATCTCATTAGTAATACATTCGCCGAGAAAGTCATCATTTTCAGTAATATACTTCGACAGTGCAGCCCTGGAAATACCCAGGTCTCTGGCCAGATCATCCATGGTTATACTTTTGATCCCATATTTCATGTATAATGCACGAACCCTAAAAAGTAAATTCTTCAGATCTTCATTCATGTTGCAAAAGTATATGTAATAATTAAGAAATTAATATTTTCTTAATCTTTTTTTAATCAAAATTTAATTTTCGTCTTTTATACTTAGGAGCTCATACAGTGCTATCACGAGAATTGTTTAGGTCTTTAGGAAAAACCTTAAACAGATATTGCTAAATTTATTTATGTTTATTTCCCGGTGATAAACGAAACTCCTCATTCAAATCTTAAAATCCCGTTAAAACAAAAAGAACGGATAATTAATGGCATATTTTTTGAAAATATCCAAAACGGATCATATTTAATATTTCGGTTAATGACTAACCCTGAAGAGTTAATTATTAAAAATATTATTTATGGAAACAATAATACGGATACTGAAAACAAACAGAAAATTCCTGCTGTTTTATCTGGCAGCCGGTTTCTTATTAATACCAGATATCTCCGCACAATATTTTGGAAGGAACAAACCCGGTTACAGGAGTTTTGAATTTGATGTCGTTCAAACCCCTAATTTTGAAATCTACCACTATCTGAAGAATGATTCGTTAATTAATTCCCTCTCAAACTGGTCAGAAAACTGGTATAATATCCATCAGAAGGTCTTTAAGGACACCTTTAAGGTGAATAATCCTGTGGTATTTTATAATAACCATGCTGATTTTCAGCAAACTAATACGATCAGCGGAGAGATTGGAGTTGGAACAGCCGGGGTTACAGAAAGCCTGAAAAACAGGGTAATCATGCCTGTTGCACCTACGCTTTCACAAACTGATCATACTCTCGGTCATGAGCTTGTACACGCATTCCAATATCATCTGTTCCTGCATAAGGACACACTTAAAAATTCATCTATCAATAATATACCGTTGTGGATGATAGAAGGGATGGCCGAATACCTTTCTATCGGGAGCATTGACCCTAATACCTCAATGTGGATGAGAGATGCACTGCATAATAACGACTTCCCGACATTAAAAAAATTATCCACCGACTCAAAATATTTCCCTTACCGATATGGACAGGCATTCTGGGCAATGATTGGTAAAACCTGGGGCGATACCGTGATCATACCACTATTGCAAAGAACAGCAAAGCTCGGATTTGATAAGGCTGCCAAGACAGTACTGGGTTATGACGAAAAAACGCTATCGGGAATGTGGAAAAGTGCAATGGAATTACACTATGGACCATTAATGAAAGGAACAACTGACAGTATTACCGGTAAAAGGCTTGTATATGAGGGCAATAGCGGGAGAATGAATGTTTCTCCTTCAATAAGCCCTGATGGAAAATATGTTGCGTTTTTTTCTGAAAGGAATATTTTTACTCTTGATCTTTTTCTGGCCGATGCCAATACAGGTAAAACGATAAAAAGACTGTCAAGCGTTATCAAAAACACTGAAATAGACGATTTTGAATTCATTGAATCTTCAGGGACCTGGTCGCCCGACAGCAAAAAATTTGCTTTTGTTATTTTCAGCAAAGGTGCAAACAGGCTTGCCATCCTTGATGTTAAGAAACGCAGGATAACCGGCGAGTATTCAATACCCGGGGTTCCTGCATTTTCAAATCCGGCATGGTCGCCCGATGGTGAAAAAATAGTTTTGTCAGGTCTTGTGGAAGGCGTAAGCGATCTTTATCTGTATAACATAAATACCGGTAAAGCAGAAAAGCTGACGGATGATTTTACAGCTAATCTTCATCCTGCATGGTCTTCAGACGGAAATTCAATTGTTTTCTCGCAGGAGACCCTTGATGAGAGCAATGAGCGGAAATTCAGCTTTAATATAGCTGTTCTTGATCTGAACAGTAGACGGGTGAGAAAAATTGATCTATTTAATAATGCATTCAACATGAATCCAAAATTCTCTCCCGACAACTGGAGTATTTATTTCTTATCAAATGTTGATGGATTCAGGAACCTGTTCAGATATGACCTCACTTCCGGAACAGTTTACAAACTTACTGATTATGTTACCGGCATAAGTGGCATCACTCCCTATGCGCCTGCAATAAGTATTTCTGATGAAGGAAAAATGGTTTACATCTACTATATGAAAGGCAAATACCAGCTTATTGCTGCAGATAAAGATCAATTCAGTGAGAAAGAATTTGACAGGAATCACACCGGTATCGATGCAGGTACACTGCCTCCCGTAAGGCACATAACTCTTAATCTTGTGGATACCACATTGTATAATATGAAACAGATTTCCTCTCTTCCTGTCGATTCAATAAAGGAGGTGCCCTACAAACCAAAGTTTGAGCTTGACTATATCTCGAATAATGCATCTATCGGGGTGTCAAATGGCATGTACAGGAACAATCTGGGTGGAAGCATAAATATGATCTTCAGCGATATGGTTGGAAATAACCAGCTATACTCATCGCTATCGCTTAACGGGGAGATATATGACTTCGGCGGACAGGTAGCTTACGTAAATCAGAAAAACAGGCTCAAGTGGGGATCGGCAATATCGCATATCCCATACCGTGCCGGAAACATGTTCCTCACAACTGATTCTATAAGTATAAACAAGGAGATGGTACTGGTAAACAACCTGGTTCTTGACTATATGAGAATGTTTGAGGATAACATATCATTGTTTGCCGCTTTGCCTCTTTCGCAGACTAAGAGATTTGAGGGAACCATTTCATCATCGTGGTACTACTACAGGATTGACAGGTATAATAACTATTACTCTCTTGACGGATATGCAATCGGAGAAACAAGGGAAAAAGTTGATGCACCCTCAGGAAGCAACTACCAGCAGATCTCAGTTGCATACGTTGAGGATAATTCCTATTTTGGAATGACCGCTCCAATGCAGGGTCACAGGGCGAGATACCAGCTTGAAAAATATTTTGGTTCGGCTGATATCTTTACAGCCCTGGTAGATTTCAGAAAATATTTCTATCTGAAGCCTTTGACACTTGCATTTCGCACCTATAATTTCGGCATGTTCGGCAGTGACGCAGAGAGCGGTGTTCTTCCGCCCATCTACCTCGGATATCCTTGGCTGATAAGGGGCTATGAAGACCTTTCATTTACAGGCGATGCTGCACTTGATGGAAATAATTTTAATCCTTCAAGGCTCAGCGGATCGAAAGTATCTGTTGCCAATGTAGAGCTCCGGTTACCAATGACCGGTCCGGAAAGGCTGGCAGTAATCAAATCTAAATACCTCCTTACAGATCTCAACCTGTTTATGGATGCCGGATTAGCATGGAACAAAAACAATGATCTCAGCTGGAAACGCGGTAACAGGATAAACATCGAGTCCTTCACTCCGGAAGGTGTTGAGGATGTTTCGAGATTCCCCATACTAAGCACTGGCGTTTCTATGCGTGTGAACGTCCTGGGCTATCTGATAATTGAGCCTTACTATGCATTTCCACTGCAGAACGGAGGGTTCAGGAACGGGCAGTTCGGGCTGAACTTCGTACCTGGATGGTAAAGAAGGAGTGATGATTCAATCCATGTCCGAAATAAAGCTTAAATTTGAATAAGAATGTTACTTTTCATAAAACCTGTCTATGAAAAATCAGACTTATTCTTCATCGCGGCGGAGCTTCATACAAAAAACAGCATCTGCTGCACTAGCCGCACCTTTTATTATAAGGACACCTGGCGTTCTGCAGAGTAAAAAAAAGCTTAATCATGCCTGTATCGGTGTAGGTGGAATGATGGGATGGTCTGATCTCATGAAGTTCAGGGAACATCCCGATGTGAATATTGTTGCCATTTGTGATGTTGATTCAGCCAATCTGAAAAAAGCTCAGGATACCCTGCCAGCTGCACGTGCATATTCTGACTGGCGCGAATTGTTAAAAAAGGAACGGGATATTGACTCAGTAAATGTTACAGTGCCTGATCACAATCATTTTGCCATTGCCTACACGGCTATCCGTGGAGGTAAGCACGTTTATTGCCAGAAGCCGATGTGCCACGATGTTGCTGAGGTCCGTGTGCTTACCAATGCATCGGTGAAAGCGGGCGTTGTAACGCAGCTTGGCACCCAGATAGCTGCATCGGCGGGGGACAGAATGGCAGTGAAAATGATTAAAGAAGGTGTTATCGGAAAAATCAAACATGCCTATCTGTGTTCAAATCGCCCGGGTGCTGTTGAGAAATACAGGCTTAAGGGCCCTCGTCCGGCTCAATTAAGTGAAACGCCTGCAACCCTTAACTGGGATCTGTGGATCGGGACAGCTCCCACCCGTAATTATTCTCCGGAGATCTATCATCCTGTAGTGTGGCGCACATGGCTCGACTTTGGTACAGGATGGTCGGGCGATATAGGCTGCCATATTTTTGATGCCATATGGAAAGGCCTTGACCTGAAAGCCCCCCTCTCGGTCAGAGCCGAAGTACAGAAGTCATGGCAGGACTCTCCCGAACGCAGGTCAGATACATGGCCACAGAGTGATCATATAACCTGGATGTTTCCCGGAACAAACCTGACAGAAGATGTGCTGCCGGTTGAATGGTTCGATGGTGAGTTTTATCCCCCGAAGGAAATAATGGATATTTTTCCCGGAAAAGAGTATCCGGCTGAATCGTCGATGCTAATAGGCAATAAAGGAGCCCTGCTTTTACCCCATAGAGGATTACCTGTACTGTTACCGGAAAATGAATTCCGCGATTACAAACCGGTAGTTCCGGAACCTGCTGACCATTATCACAGGTTTATAGCTGCCTGCCTCGGAGGACCACCAACAGAATCTCATTTTGCCCGGAGCGGACCCATGACGGAGGCGATCCTTCTTGGAACGGTGGCAGTACGCAATCCTGATCAGTTACTGGAATGGGATCCTGTTAATATGAAATTTCCAAACTATCCCGATGCCGGCAAATATCTAAAAAGGGATTACCGTAAAGGATGGAAAACAGCGGGATTCTGATAGCAGGAGAGTATTTTTTCAAAAAAAATTAAGAATTTTCTTGCAGCTTATTACATGTTGCTTTATAAGGTATTAGCCATACTGAACCTGCCTGTTATTAGTGCCTGATACCAACTTTTTAAATCTTGGTACGTGATTTGATATTATCATTGCAAAGAGAATGGTCTTTAAAACTTAAAACGATGAAAACACTACTGATTACTTCGATGCTTGCCTTCCTGGTTGCGACAGGAACCACACTCAAAGCACAGGATGATTATCTCGGCCTCCCGGGAGATAACCTCAACCTTTACGCAGTAATGAACCTGTTCCAGGAATCTGAAACCCTTGAGTCTTTTGAAAGGAGCCTCAACGATGAGAATTCAAGGATCAACAACCTCGATCTCAACGGAGACAATTATGTTGACTACATAACAGTCGCCGACTATTCAGAGAACGACATCCATAATATAGTACTTCAGGTGGCATTAAGTCCCAGGGAAAAACAGGACGTTGCAGTCTTTACGGTTCAGCGCTTCCGCGACGGATCAGTACAGCTGCAGCTGATAGGTGATGAAGACCTGTACGGTAGAAATTACATAGTTGAGCCCATAACCGATGAAACTCCCAATCCCGGTTATACCGGTAACAGGAGAAACGTAAGGACAACTACTTACCATGTATCAGCCTGGCCGGTTGTCAGGTACATTTACCACCCGAGATACGTTTCATGGCACTCTTCCTGGTACTGGGACTACTACCCTGTATACTGGAATCCATGGAGGCCCTTTTACTACCATCAGTACTACGGCTACCACTACAACTTCTACCCTGTGTACCAAAGGCACTACCGCCACTGGCACCAGCCACGCTACAGCGGTTACCACGATTATTATTACACCCGCATAAGATCACATTCGCCAATAGTTGTTGTTAACATAAACAAAGGATATTACAAAACAACATATTCAAGACCTGAAACCAGGAGAGATGGAGAGGCACTCTATGCCAAAACACATTCGAACCGCAGTTCAACAACTGTCAGCTCGAGAAGAACAGCCACAAGCGCAGGTAACAGGACCGGAACGGCAGCAACAAGCTCCCGCAGGGCTGGTACAGCCACAGACCAGAGGGCCGCTACAAGCAATACCCGCAGGCAATCCACCACGGCAGGTCAAAGAAACAGTACAACGGTCCCCGGAGAAGGTGCTACCCGCAGGTCATCAACCACTTCAGGTGAAAGAAACAGTACAACGGCTCCGAGAGAAGGTGCTACCCGCAGGTCATCAACAGAAAACAGCAGCAGGAGCGACAATGGGACCTCATACAGGCAACCTGCTTCGAGAAGTGAACAATCAGGTACCGCAACTTCACAATCAAGGACTTCGACAAGGACCGCTCCGGCAACTACCAGCCGTAGTGAATCAAGGGTAGTAAATTCAGGTTCAGCTGAAAGAAGGACAACTGCTTCTTCAGCACCCAGGACCTCAACCAGACCCGAACAACAGGCAAGGCAATCAAGTTCAAGATCCTCAGAAAGATCATCAGGTGCAGCCAGTTCAGAACGCAGAACCAGAAGTAACAGCTCAAATACTACACAGAAAAAAAGCGAAACTTCAAGAGACTCTGAAAGCAGCAGTCAGTCACGCAGGTAATCAGATCATACTTTCCCTGACCCGTCCGGCACAACCCGGACGGGTTTTTTTGTGGTAATAATATTTTACTAACTTAGCTTAATAAAACCTTCCTGCCATGTTTAAATCATTATTCCCCGTGCTGGTAATTACTGTTGCCTTAATGACATCTAACTGCATCAGCAATGAAAAAAGAACCACTATATCGCTTAATGGTGAATGGAAAGTTGAAGAAGGTTCGATGGATAAAGCCCCTTCTGATTTTACTCATACAGTTCCTGTTCCCGGGCTTGTATCCCTTGCCGTTCCTGAATTCATCAACGCCGGACCCAGGGTAAAGGACCGGAGAAGCATAATCCAAAAAGACTCTCTTCGGGAAGCATTCTGGTATTACCGGACCTTTAATGCCGACAACACTGACCATAACGTAGCGCTGCTTAAGGTATCCAAAGCAATGTATGGAACAAAAGTTTTTCTGAACGGGAAAGATCTTGGTGAACATCTGCCATGCTTCACGCCGGGCTATTTCAATATTAAGGATGCTCTTAAAAAAGGAGAAAACGAGTTGATCATTCGGGTAGGATCTTCAAGGAATTCGGTCCCGTTCTCGGTACCTGACGGATTTGATTTTGAAAAGGAAAGATACATACCCGGGATCTTTGATAATGTCGGGCTGATAATGTGTGACGATCCTCATATCATTTCAGTACAGGCGGCGCCAGACATTGAAAATGAACAGGTTCGTGTTCAGGTTAAACTTGATAATCCGGTCAAAGCCCATTCTTCGAGGGTCAGGTTTGTCGTGACCGAGGCAGTTTCGGGAAAAGTAGCTGGAAAACTGACGGAAAAAATCACTTTTTCAGCCCTGAATGATGAAGAAAATATAGTTGATGTAACCATCCCGCTTGAGAATTGCAGACTATGGTCACCTGAGGACCCATTCCTTTATAACCTTTCGGTTTCAACAGAAGGTGATGATCTTGATACACGTTTCGGAATGCGTGAATTCAGGTATGATCCTGTGACGGAAATGCCAATGCTGAATGGGAAACCTTATTATCTCAGAGGTACTAATATAACCCTTTACAGGTTTTTTGAAGATGATGCCTGCGGCGATCTTCCCTGGAATGCAGATTGGGTACGCGATCTGCATAAAAGCTTTAAGCAATTTCACTGGAACAGCATACGTTATTGCATCGGTATCGCACCGGAAGAGTGGTACAGGATCGCCGATGAAGAAGGGATCCTCATTCAGAATGAGTTTCCGATATGGTATGGCGGAAAAGGATGGTGCGTATGGCCCGATGACCTGAGATCAGAGGAGCTTATAAGGGAATTTACAGAATGGATGCAGGAACAATGGAACCATCCAAGTGTCGCAATATGGGATGCAAGTAATGAAACAGTGAGCCATAACGGGCAGACTGAAGAGATAGCCAATGCAATAAAAACAGTAAGGTCACTAGACCTTTCAAACCGTCCATGGGATAATAGTTATTCATCCGTAAGACCGCAGGGCGATGTAATGGAACTACACCCATATCATTTTGGAAATGCAGCGTTCAGGCTTAAAGATATTGCAAATGCCAGGATAAGTCCCGGCGGTAGTCCTGAAGATAAGGGTGTTATGAAGATAGTGAATGAATATGGATGGTTGTGGCTGAACCGTGACGGGACGCCTACGACCCTGACAAGCAAGCTATACCGGAACCTTCTTGGTGCAGACTCTACAATTGCAGAGAGAAGAAAGCTATATGCGATGTATCTGGCAGCCGAAAGCGAATTCTGGCGTTGCCACAGGCAATGCGGGGGCGTAATGCATTTTACAGCTCTTGCATATTCACGCGCAAACGGCCAGACAAGCGATCACTTTACCGATGTTGCAAAACTGCAATATGAGCCCGAATTCATGAAATATATGCCTGATGCATTTTCGCCGGTCGGATTAATGCTCGATGAATGGGGCAATGACATAGAAACAGGTGTCCCTCACGATTTCAGGATAATTGCAATAAATGATCTGGAAAAAGAATGGGGTGGCAAAGTAATGCTCCAGGTCATCACAGGAGATAAAACTAATAACATCGGTAGTCAGGATGTCGTTATAGCTCCCTATGGCAAGGTGAATATAACAATCAATGGCAAAGTTCCCCAAACATCTGGAAAATATACAGTTATTGCTTCATTGGTGAGTGATGACGGGAAAACAGTTAAGAGTTACAGGGAGATCCCATTTGTCACCCCCTCTCCTAACCTAAAAAAGTTTCGCCCTTAAAAAATTGCTCACCGTAAATTTCAGGGAGAAGCCATGATTAAGTAAGGTCGCCTGTAAGGATTCTTCCAGCTATACTATCATCTGAAGAGCATTCATGTCAATCTTCTTCATCTGAAGAATAGCTTCCATAAGTCTATCCGATTTTTCAGGATCAGAATCATTAATCATCTCTTCCCAGTGGGCAGGGATGATCTGCCACGACACTCCAAATCTGTCCTGGAGCCAGCCACATTGCTGAGCTCTTTCATCACCTCCCTGAGATAACTTCTCCCAGAAGTAATCTATTTCTTCCTGGTTCCTGCAGTTCACAACAAGCGATACGGCAGGATTAAAAGTGAATTGATGATCTCCGATTGCATCTATAGCCATAAACTCTACGCCGTCGAGGGAAAATCTGGCATTTCGCACGGTACCATCTTTCCCTCCTTCTCCCTCATGATAATGGTCTATGTGGATAATAATTGAATTTCTGAATATCGACACATAAAACTTTATTGCTTCCTCCGCTTTTCCGAATTGTTCTCCTGCGAATGTCAAAAATGTAGTGATCTTCCGGGCAGGACCTCCAAGCATTAGTTGCCAGGTTACACCGTATTTGTCTTTAACCCATCCAAATCTTTCACTGAAGGGATATTCATCAAGCTCCATGAGGACAGTGCCTCCTTTACAAAGATTTTTCCATAGATTATCTGTTTCTTCAACAGTGTCACAACTGACAAAGAAGGAAATTGACGGATTTATCCCGAAAACAGGGCCTCCGTTGATCGCAACAAATTCATAACCTTCCAGCTTAAAAGCCAAAGTCATTATCGATCCTTTTTCCCTTCCGGAAGCTTTTGATCCTGCCTCCCCGTAAATAGAGACTGCCTTTATCCGTGATTTATTGAAAATGGATGTGTAGAAGTTGACTGCCTCTTCAGCCTCATTGTTGAACCACAAAAAAGGGGTGATCTTCTGGAAATCGGTCCCCTTCACTTTTTCAGCCTTTTCCGTTTTGACCTGTGTTTCCATAGTAATAGTTTTTCACCCTAAAACATTTTTAAGATAAATAAAGTTCAGTAAAATGACCTTACATATATTATGTTTATAAGAGATTTATCTGATTATAGATGTTTTGATCCCCGATCAATATTTAATTATAAATTTGAGATCTGAAAATTATCAGGGTAAATTTAACCGGTAACCTTTATAATATATAAAGCCCTTTAATGCTGCAACAGTGCAAAAAGTATTCTTAACATGAAATCCTCCGGCAGATCTTTTCTGACAACTTCTTCGCTGAAAGATACATTAATAACTATTGCAGTTCTTATAACAGGGCTTTTAATCACCTTCATTTCCATGTATTATTCATGGAGGACAATGAGAGAAGTTGCAATTAATGATTTTAAATCGGCCTGCAATGAAATTGCTCTCAGAATAGATACCAGGCTCGATGAGCATGCACAGCTCTTACGCAGCGGCGCCGGATTGTTTGCTGCATCTGATTCTGTTTCACGTGAGCAATGGAGGGACTTTAACGAAGTAACAAAAATTAATAAATATCTGCCCGGAATTGAAGGGTTTGGCTATTCACAACTAGTCCATCCTGATGAACTCCAAAAACATATCAGCTTATTCAGGGCAAGCGGATTTCCCAATTACACTATCTATCCTGAAGGTAAACGGGAAGTATATTCCTCAATAATCTATCTTGAACCCTTTTCTGGCAGGAATCTGAGGGCATTCGGCTATGACATGTTTTCTGAACCCGTTCGAAGGAAAGCCATGCAACAGGCAACAGACTCAAATGATGCAATGCTTTCAGGCAAGGTCTTCCTTGTCCAGGAGTCGCCTGAACCGGGTGAAGATTTGCAGGCAGGAGTGCTGATGTACGTCCCTGTATATAAAAATGGTATGGAAGTAAAAACGGTTGAACAACGGAGAGCCGCAATACAAGGATGGGTTTACAGTCCATACAGGATGAAGGACCTGATGCACGGTATTATGGGAAACGGATCACTTCCCGGTGAGGGAGAAATACAGTTTAAAATTTATGATGATATAATAATTAACGAGGATGCTCTCCTTTTCGACAGCTATTACTCAACATGGTTTATAGGTGACCGTGAGCCAAATATAGATCCTCTTGTATTGCATGTTGTGTTCAACGGAAGAAACTGGACAATTGTATTTACCGGGAGAAAGGAGAAAGTATCAATTTTTCATCCAAGCCTGCTGGTGATCCTCTCATGTGGCATAGTCATCAGCTTTCTTCTTTTTTCCCTGTCGACAATGCAGCTAAATGCCAGTCTGCGGAGAAGGCAGATAGAGCAGCTGAATGAGCAGCTCGAAAGGGCCAACCAGGACAAGGATCGGTTTATAGCAGTACTTTCTCATGACCTGAAGAGTCCATTTACATCAATACTGGGTTTCCTTGAACTGCTTACTGATGATATCAGGCAATTTACTATTGATCAGATTGAACATCATGTCAATATAATTAATGATGCAGCCAGAAATTTTTACTCTCTGCTTGAAGATCTGTTGATGTGGACAAGAGCCAACTCCGGAAAGATCCCCTTCAATCCGCAGATCCTGAGGTTCAGTGAAATTTATGATAATGTGATGGAGATCCTTAATACTGGTGCTGCTGAGAAGCAAGTCTCGATAAATTATTATGCGGAAGGAGACGTGGAAGTATTTGCTGACCCGGATATGCTCAAGGCCGTTTTACGCAACATTGTATCAAATGCAATAAAATTTACCATGCCGGGTGGATCAATAAAGGTAGCTGCAGAAAATAAACCCGGAAGTACAACAGTTTCTGTTTCAGACACAGGTGTCGGAATCAGTCCCGAACAGGTGCAATCATTATTCGATATTTCAAAAACTCATTCCACAACAGGTACTTCCAAAGAAAAAGGCTCAGGTCTGGGTCTTATACTTTGCAAGGAGTTCATTGAAAAGCACGGAGGTACCATCGAAGTGAAAAGTATTTCAGGAAAGGGAAGTGAATTCCGGTTCACTTTGCCGTTTAAACCTGAAAATAAAAGATAAGAGGATACAAAATCAGACACTTCAAAGTGTATTAGTTCTGGTTTTCCAGATCAGACAGTATCCGGTCAAGTTTTTCCCTTGTGTGAAGGAAACCGTTCCTCATCACCGCATTTATCCTCTGAGTATTTCTTATATCATCAAGCGGGTTAGCATCAAGCAGTACAACATCAGCAAGCATACCTTCAGAAATACTGCCCTGCTGATTGTCGATCCCGAGAAATTGTGCCGGCTTCAGGGTAGCAGACTCAATTGCCTGCATGGGATTTAATCCCGAACGAACAAGCAAAACAAGCTCCTCGTGAAGGCTGAATCCGGGTGTCAGATTTGCCAGCGGCATATCGGTACCAGCCATAATAGCTATTCCAAACTCAACTAGTCTGGGTATCATATCATAAGCCCATTGTGCATGGGCAAGTCCTTCTTCCGAAGGTGTCTGATCAAATCTTTTTTCAGAAGCCTTCAGCCATTCTGATCTGGCCGGTTCCGGGAGGTACCGGAATGTTTTTTTAAAATCTTCCCGTGCATAGATCCTGTGTTCAGCTTCGGCCAGTATCACAAGAGTAGGAACCTGCCAGGTATTATTCTCAGCGAGAGTCTTCAGCACCTGTGTGCGCCGCTCAGCGTCCTGTGTTTTAAAGGAATGCATCCTCTGGGCATGGTAGATACTTTCCCTCAGATCATTACCATGCATTTGTGCTCCCTCATAGATCATTTTATGTCGTGCCTGAAGTAATGAATCCCAGTCAGACGAGCAGGCAAATTCAAGATTATACATGTGCTCCATGCTTCCAAGTCCTGCTTTTGAGGCTTCAATCACATCCATGGTAAGAGGAACATGAGCGCTCACCTTTAATCCTTTACTCTTTGCATAAGTCATTACATCAAGGAATACCTCCGCCGGAAGCAGGTCATATATCTTTAGCTGGTCAACTCCTGCTGTTATAAGGCTGTCAATTATCATCCGTGCTTTTGCTGCCGAAACCGCACTGACCGACGAACTCCAGCTGAGCTGTTTTCCATCAAGATGCGGACCGGTAAAGAACACAGCCGGTGCCATGCCCTCTGATTCTGAAGCTTTCTCAGCCTGTTCCAGCAAAGGTTTTATGAGCTGAAGTTCTGCAGCAGTATCGCGTATATAGGTGATTCCGTTAGCTATAAGGAGTGGAAACATCGCCGGAGCAATGACACTGCTGTTTGTAAGGTGCATGTGAGCGTCCCACAATCCGGGTATAAGAAATTTACCCCTTCCATCAACAACAAATGCACCAGATGGCTTTTTTATCTTTTTTGCCGGCCCGGCCTTAACAATCCTGTTACCGCTTATCACAACGCTTTGATGTTCTCTTGCTCCGTTAACGGCATCAATTATTGTTACATCTTTGAAAACAACTAAACTGCCGTTATTTATTTTTGTTTCTGTGGTGCATCCTGAAAGAATAATGCTGGTAACGCTGCATATTATAAACAAAATGGCTGCCCTCACAAAAAGAGACTTTCCTTGTAGAACTGATTTTTCCATATTGCAAATGTTATTTGAATATTACTTAACTACTCCCCGCACTCAATAGTTTTCCTGAAATCTCCCCTTGAAAAGTATTTTTCAATAAAACAATACATAAGTATAAAGAAGTACCTGCTGCCCATCTCCTTGATCTTTAGCTTGGATATACCATGCTTCCTGTTAATCCACGAGTTTGGAACAATTTCATACGAGTATCCCCTTATTATAGCCTTAAGCGGCAGTTCGATCGTTAGATTAAAATGAGGTGAAAGGAACGGTTTAAGACCATTTATAACTTCCTTACGGTACATCTTAAAAGCGTTTGTCGTATCATTATACCTGATATTCATTACAATGCAGATAATCCTGTTGGCGATCCTGTTTAGGATCTTTTTGGTAAAAGGATAATTATCCGTACTTCCTCCTTTTATCCACCTGTTACCGAAAACACAATCGACATCTTTTTCACGTAAGGTGGTGTAAAAATTTATAAGGTCGGCAGGAGAATCGGATGCATCGGCCATCATTATTGCAACGCAATCTCCCTCAAATCTTTCAAGCCCGTACCTCACAGCATAACCGAACCCATTCGGACCATGGTTTGTAACATATTTCACTGTAGCATATCTAATGCATAAAGCCTTGCATATATCCTCAGTGTTATCTTTGGAATTATCATTAACAATCAATATCTCATGGCTTATTCCGGCTGCATCAAGTTCATTGAAAATGGAATCTACTGTTGGTCCGAGTGATTCACCTTCACAGTGTGCAGGTATAACAACGCTAAGCTTCATTGCGTATTGTATTAATTGATCGTTCGGCAAAAATCCCGTAAACCGGATAGCTGAGAAAGATGATCAGATACCCCGTTGTGTAAAGGGCATCGATAGTCTCGTTTGAGGAGCCAATTAATATGAAGTAAGCATACAATATACCCCCTATGATAATAGTGTACCAGGCAAGGAACTTTGCATACCTGATATCGACGAAGCAGAACAGTATAAGTGAGACCATAATTCCTATGTTCATCCTGTCGAGACTTCCCTGAAGAAGCATTACATCAACAAATAATACCAGCAGGAAAAGGCAGACTGCAGCTAAATTGAACCTTCTTATTACAAAATAATAGAACCAGATAACAGTTACAGTGGCAACAAAAATATCTTTTATCTGAACCCATCCGTTGGGAAACCACTCATACAAAATAGTCCATATTGAGGCATGACCTGGTTCAACATCTATATTTGACGAAAGACGTGTCTGCATCATAGTAATTATCCCTGGCATATAAGGCAGAAACCATACAACTGCCGCCAACAGGGCTATGGTGGTATATGCAAGTCCTTTCCAGATTTGTGAAGATTTCAGCCTGAAGATATTTGCAGGTTCATCCAATACCAGGTACAAAGCAAAGGGGGCAATAAAAACACCTAATCCCTTGAAGGCTACTGATAAGCCAAGCAAAACTGCACTCACAACCCATTTTTTTTCTTTTGCAAGGTATATCGAAGCAAGTATCAGTAATGTCTGAAGGCTTTTATCCTCCGGGAGGACATTCCCGACATATAACATAGCGGGTGAGAAAGCCGATAATCCGGCGAGTAATATCAGGTCGGCCCATGTTTTTTTCAGTGGCCACCACTGAAGAAGAATAAGAGCTATCAGAGCTGCCAGTATCGCATCAAAGAGCGAAAAGATAATCCTGTATAATTTCGGATGGTTTGATATTTTATCTATCAATGCATAATACAATGTGGAAAGTGGCAGATTACTGCTTGTGTAATAATCCCAGTTAGCCTGGCTTTCAGATACATAGGCATCAAAGGCAATACTGTCAATACGAAGCTGGTTGCGGATCTCCGCCCCATCTTCAAAATCATAGGGGTTTACTCCATGATTTACAAGCTGCCCCGTCTCCCTGTAAATGCTAAGATCAATATTCTCATCCTGCCCTTTATGATAGAAAATAAGGAACAGCCTGACCAAAAAACCAAGAATGAAAATAAGAATTATGAACTCCCTTTTTTTTGCGAGAAGAATGGAAGGATAGTCTTTCATGGGTAAAAGTTATTTTTTTACAGCTGTATCTTCCGACAGCCTTTTGGATATGTCTGTGTACATTTCCAACATAATGGCTTCAAGATTGTATTTATAATTCCATCCGGGGTAATGTTTTCTGAATTTTGATACATCGCTTATGTACCAGATATGATCACCTATCCTGTTAGATTCGTTATATGTGTATTTCATTTTACTTCCGGTAAGCTTCTCGCACATTTTAATAGCTTCTATCATGCTGCAGTTAGAAAATCTGCCTCCCCCGGCATTGTAAACTTCACCCTGGCCGGGAGCTTTGAAAAAATGCCAGAACATATTTACCAGATCGTAGCTGTGAATGTTGTCCCTTACCTGCTTTCCCTTATAGCCGAATATTGTATAGGGAGTCTTCGTGACAGCACATTTCATCAGGTAGGCTAAAAATCCGTGCAGCTGCGCAGGTGAGTGATTCGGACCGGTCAGGCAGCCTCCCCTGAAGACAGCCGTTTTCATTCCAAAATACCGCCCGTATTCCTGAACCATCAGGTCGGCAGCAGCCTTGCTTACTCCGAATAGTGAATGCTTGGTCTGATCAATACTCATGCTTTCATCTATACCATTTTTGTAATAAATATGTTCCTTATCAATTTCCCATCTTTCAGGTAGCTCAACAAGGGGTAGATAGTTCGGATTATCCCCATAAACCTTATTCGTAGAAGTATAAATGAATACCGCCTCAGGGCAGTTTAACCTGCATACCTCAAGCAGATTCAGTGTGCCTGTTGCATTTACTCCGAAGTCTGTTAAAGGCTCTTTAGCTGCCCAGTCGTGACTAGGTTGGGCTGCCGTATGAATTATCAACCCTATATCGGTTCCATATTCCTTAAATACATCCTCCATCTTGCTCAGGTCGCGGATATCAATATTGTAAGTCTTAAAATTAGTGATCCTCTCCTGTAGTCTTTTCCTGTTCCAGTCGGTTGATCCGCCCGGTCCGAAAAAATATGAACGCAGGTCATTGTCTATTCCGATGATCAGATCAAATTTATCTTTGAAAAATTCGACTGCTTCACTTCCGATAAGTCCGGAAGAACCTGTAATCAGAGCAATTTTCATCTAATCAAGTATTTTTCTTAGTGTTGTTTCATTTAATCTTATCCAGCTGTAAATATCCGATAATATTTTTTCGGCAGGCCTTTTCGGAGTCCAGCCGGATAAGGATGTGATTTTTGTATTATCAGTAATATACAAGGGCAGGTCAGCAGCCCTGTTTTCAGGAATATTGTTGATCCTTATCCTGTTGCCCGTAATAGTTTCGCATAAGCCTGTTAATTCTTTGAGAGACAGGCTTAAATCAACTCCTCCTCCTGCATTGAATATTCCGCCATCATATTTCTCAAAGTCGCTGATCTGGATCTTTATCAGGTCGTACAGATCATCGACATGAAGTATATCGCGGACCTGTTTGCCCGTACCGCCAAAACCTATATAGTTCAGTTCGCTTTTCAGGTAATGCTTAACGAGCCAGAGCACAACCACGCCCTGGTCCACCTTCCCGAATTGCCCGGGACCTGCAATTACTCCGCACCTGTTAATTATTGTCCCCAATTTATAGAATTCAGAATATTCCTGCAGGAAGAGTTCTGAGGAAAGCTTGCTTGTCCCGTACAGGGAACGTGCCCCATTCAGGCCAAAGTTTTCGTTAATGCCTATTTCAGTTATTCCCGGAAGATCCTGGACAGGTGAAAGGTTGAATCTGAATTCGTCTTCAAAATAATTTATTTTATTCAGCAAGCCTATAGGATAAACCCTGCTTGTAGATAGAAAAATGACTTTTGCACTATTTTTAACCGCAAAGTTCAGACAGTTTATCGTTCCAATAAGGTTGGAGTTAATGACATAATCGGGTGTGGAAGTGATACCTGAGAGTACCGAGGGTTCGGCAGCAGCATCGATTACGAGTGAGATGCCGTCAATCCCTGAAAAATCTTCCTTATTTCGAACGTCTCCATGGATAAATTTCACTCCACTTTCCCTGAGCTTACCTAAGTTTATTTCAGATCCCCGCCGGCGTAGATTATCAAATGCGATAACTTCTGCTTGAGGAAAATCATTTTTCAGTTTAACTGCAATGTCCGATCCGATGAATCCGCAGCCACCTGTGATTAGTATATTGCCATCCATTCTGTTAAGGGGTATCTTGAAAGTGCCTGGAAATGCAGTTTCTGAAAGTATGAATTGAATGAAAATTTTTCATCAACAAGTAAAATCAAAGTAACATGCAATTTAAAACAATAAAATCAAAAATCAAGAATCTCAATGCTTTCAACAAAGCAACAGGGGCGGACAGCTAATCCCATGTCCAGGTTGTAGTGGCTGTAGCGAGCAGGGTTCCGTGTTCTTTTTCCGTAACTGAATGGATAAGGCCGGTGGGTGATACAATTCTGCAGGCTGCCTCCACGTGCCTGTTATAAAAAGTCTCCTTCAGGAATGTTCCCTGGATGTCTTCAATGCGGGCTTTATTATAAAATTCTTCGGGTATTGACTCCATCAGCCACTGCATATACCTAACATTATTCACATGATAATTAGAATCAATATCGTATCGGTTAACACAGAAACTTTTTGAGATATCAGGATTCTCGATAGTTTTTTTAGATGGAACAATCTCAAGATCAATTGCAGTTTTATTCCTTAGCGCCCATTGTTCGTAAAAAACTGGTTCAACGGCAACGGGTTTTCTCTTTTCAAGGTCGAAATAAAGCCATAACCCCCGGAACCCTCCATATTTTTGGCCATCGGCCGAGAGTACCTGGTATTCCCTGATCCCCTGAAATCCCTTGAACTTTGATATCCAGGTCACAATCTTTATTTTTTCCCTGTATTGGGGATATTTATCCATGTGAAAACAACCGGCATAAAGTACCCAGCCCTTTCCTTCTTTCTGAAGGTCATAAACATTTTTTCCGATATGGGCGCAGTGATCGGCAGCAGTTTCTTCAACAAAACTCATTATAGCAACAGGAGTTGCCTCCTGCCTGTCGTTCACATCCTTGTACCGGATATCATATTCTTTTACATATAACGGGATATCGTTCTCCTGCATAGAAATTATTAAAATTGACAGGAATAAAGATAATGAAAATCGTATTCTCTGACAGAACAAATCAGCCATACTTCATGCTTCGGATAGACAGGATAGTGGAAGTAGTAACCCTGGCTGGCTATTTTGAGAGTAGTTAAGACCCTGTACAAATCTACAATAAAAGGTTATTGGTCACTCCCTTTGAATTGATTTATCAAAATTCCACATACCTTAATTCTGAAATTCAGCCAAATTTAGTAATTTGGTATTCAGGCATTTCTTTAAAACTTTATCTGAATGATACCTATGTAGTATAATTGTCATCATTACTGCTTTTTGAATTTAAGATTCGTTTATCTAAGTTGAGTTTTACAGATTTGAAGAGGCTGGTATTGTGTGAAATTTTTTATCAAATGTTCA
This sequence comes from uncultured Bacteroidales bacterium, assembly GCA_942492865.1. Classification (GTDB taxonomy): domain Bacteria; phylum Bacteroidota; class Bacteroidia; order Bacteroidales; family VadinHA17; genus LD21. The sequence continues at coordinate 339,175 of OW818650.1, forward strand.
TCATTAAAGAATACTAATTATATTGACCCGAAATTATTGAGCAAGAACCCCTGTTATAATTAAAACGGTTCTATAATGGATGAAAGTCTTATCAAAAATGTAATGAATGACCGGTTTGCAAAACTTATTGGAATAGAGCTGGTTGAAGTTCATGAAGGATATGCCCTGACCCGGCTTAAACTAAGAGAAGATCATCTGAATGGTGTTGATATGGTACAGGGAGGTGTGATTTTCACACTTGCTGATTACGCTTTTGCAGCCGCATCGAACTCAGGCAGTTGTACCACAGTCGGATTGAATGTAAATATAACTTACTTTAAATCGCCTTCCGGAAAAACCATACAGGCTGAGGCAAGGGAAATAAGTGTACAGAACAGGGTAAGTGGATATAATGTTGACATAATAGATGAAGATGGAACGCTTATTGCTTGTTTTTCAGGACTGGGATACAGAAAGAAAGAAAAAATAACTTAACGAATTTACCGTCTGCAGATGAACGGTTGATTGTACTGGTTTAAAAAATATAATGATGCTGACCCCTGATGAGATGAAAAAGAAAATGAATGAACTTTCCAGAAAGGAAGGTTACATTGACAGCATTTTCAATTACTGTGATCGCTGGTGTGCACGTTGTGTTTTTACCGCAAAATGCAGGAATTATGCCTTCAATGAAGATGCTCCTCCTCCCGAAGGACCTGAAGCATGGGAATATTTACAAAATGTCTTCAAGGCATCACGGCTTATGCTGGAAGAATCGGTTGCGATGATGGGACTTTCGATTGAAGAAATTGATAAAATGACACCTGAGGTGGAATCCGATCCTTCAGAAAATCCATTATACCAGAAATCACACAAACTTGCCATTGAAGTGGAAGACTGGCTTAAAAAACTCATTCCTACCCAAAACCATACTGAGACTAATGTAAAGAAGGAACATGACTGGAAAGTTCATGAAGTTCTGGAAGTAATTCAATGGTACAATCTGTTTATTCCTGCAAAAGTATGCAGGGCCTTATCTGGCATCGACACTGTTTCGGTAAATGAGATCCAGACCGATAGCAACGGATCTGCAAAGATCTGCCTGATAGCTCTTGACAGAATAATTTCAGCCTGGTCAGTATTATTGGATGAAATGAACGATCAGCAGGACAAGATATTGTCAATACTTATAAGGCTGTCTGAAATCAGGAAAGAAACTGAAAGTACTTTCCCGAATGCCAGATTATTCATCAGGCCGGGTTTTGATGAATAGTGGGTATTTCATTGGCACCTTTTAACTGCTTTTACCAATTAAAAATTGTCCCTGTACTTAATGAGGACTGCTGCAAGAACATTCAAAACAGTATCGATATCCTCACTTGAATGTTGAATTGAATATCCATGGTGCGACGGACCACCTCCATAATCATGGAAATAGATCCCCCTTTCAAAGCATTCTTTCAGGATCTTCAGGAAAACTTTATTGTTGTGGCAAAAAGTCTCTTCATACTTCGTTGCCGGCGTCCTACGTCCGAGTAAAATATTGAACCTTGCGCCGAACCAGGGAACTACCATATTCAGATCATTCTCTGTTATTATTCTGTTCATTCCTTCATGGAACTGTTTTTCAAGCTTAAGAAGCGATGGGTAAAAATCCGCACCAGAAGCCTCTTTCATAAAGGCCAGCCCCGAAAGTACAGGAACAAGATGGGCATTGAATGTTCCGCTGTGCTGAACATTTCCGACCGGCGAATAACAATCCATAATTTCCTTTCTCCCGCAGAAGGCCGATAGGGGAAGTCCCCCTCCTATTGCCTTTCCGATGGTTGTTACATCAGGGATCACAACCATTTCATTCTGGGCAGCGCCGAATGATTTCTTGAAAGCCGATTGTACTTCATCAAAAAACAGTACTATGTTATTTTCAGATGTCAGTTTCCTGGCAAGCTTAAGATAATCATCATCGGCCCTGATCCCGGCACAATTAAAATTAACAGGTTCAAGTATCATCAGGGCAGTCTCATTGCCGTATTTTTCAACGGCTTCTGTCAGAGCCTCTTTATCATTGAAGGGCACAGGAATAATAAGTTCGGCAAATTGTCCGGGAATTCCTTCTGATTCAATATACGGCTTACTGCGGTTCCGATAAAACTCATTTACCGGAGGATGACCCCCTATGTAAATCATTTCATGATATCCGTGAAAATGACCCTCAACACGTATGATCCTGTTCTTGCCAGTATAACCCCGGCAGGCCCTTATAAGATGCATGGTAGCTTCCGACCCCGAAGAACAAAAACGAACCTTGTCGGCGCAGGCTACAGTCTCCACTACATAAGAGGCAAGTTCCTCATGGTAAATAGTTTCAAAAGCATTTACATAGCCTGTATCTGCTGCCAATCTCATTGCCCTGTCGATGGCAGGATGTCCATTACCAAGCAAACCTGCCCCATGGGCACAGCACATGTCAATATACTCCTTTCCGTCAACAGCTGTTACCTTGCTTCCCTTACCACTTAATACATAAAAAGGCTTTGAGATCGCTTTGTTAAAGCGGGTCGATGAATTGACTCCTCCCGGCATCACTTTGCCGGCCTTGCTGAACTGTTCATCCTGAGAGATCATATAGTGTAAATATTAAAAACTAAATATATCAAATACATGTGAAATGCTAAATACTTCATGAGGCCAAAATGAAATGTTTCAATTACTATGACCGGGCCGATAATACTTTATAATATTATCAAGATATTAATTCATAGACACTTGTTTGGATTACGATAATAATATATCTTTGATAAGCACCGGTTAAACAATGGATGTTATTGACTTTCCTAATAACATGGAATTAACCCCGCAGTAATAATTTACTACCTTATAAAATTAATTGAATGTCAGACCTTTTCAGCAGATTAAAAGACATTGCAGACAATCCTGACACTCTTCAGGATGAAAAAACAAGAAAGACCGGGGAGAAAAAATATTTCAGGTTTTTTCAGAATCATAATATTGAAAAGAGCTTCCTGGAAAAAAAGCGAGATGAGTGGTTCATAAGGAACGGGGATCACAGCGATTACAATGATCTTATTTGGGCGCTATCGAATGAACTGCTGCATGAATATGGAAAAATTGATGACTTCTTTAATATGAAAATGCTGTACTTTGAAATGGCGTTCCTTCAAAAAAGTAATGGCAATGAATTTTTTAACCTCCTCAGGGAATCCAAGAGGATGGAGTTATATGATATTAAGAAGCAATTTGAAAATGATCAGGGCTGCGAAGTTGTTATCATCAGCGGGGAGTCAGACTGCAGTGTATGCAAAGAATTAAACGGATGTTCATTCACAATTGATGAAGCCCTGGAAAAAATGCCTGTCCCGCCTGCAAAATGCTCACATAATAATGGCTGGTGCACGTGCAGCTATACGATCAAATCAAGTCAGGACAGGATAGATTAATCATTGCAATACAAGTATTTATTTCCTCGCTGATTTTCCCTTAAAGGAGCTTATTAATATTCCTGCAAAAAAACCGACTAATAAAATAACTGTTGTTCCGAAAACAATTGCGAGGTAACTATGGAATTGACTTTCATATTCCTTCAGACCCCAGCCATTAAAAAACAGAGGGGAAAGGCTCATCCATGCGATTACCAGTACCCCCGCACCCACTCCCGCCATTGCAGCGCCATTGCTTATCCTTGGGGCAAAATAACCCAGAAGAAAAAGGCCAAGCATACCTCCGCTGAAAATTGAAGCAAGTTTCCACCAGGTATCGAGGGCGCTCCTGATATCGATCATGCTAATTGCTATAACCATACTTATCAGGCTGAAGAAAAATGCTGATAAATAAAGAATTTTCATCGATTTGTTTTCATTCTCAGCATTCTTAATCTTCTTTTTGAAATAATCATTAAATATGACAGTAGATGAACTGTTCACACTTGTTGATATTGTACTCATCCCGGCTGCGAATATGGATGCAATGAGTAATCCGGTCAAACCTGCAGGAAGGTCATTTACAATGAAAAAAGGGAATACTGTATCGGACTGGATCCCTTCAGGCAATTTACCCGGGTAAGCAGAATAGTAGCTGAAAAGAGAAGTGCCAATAAAGAGGAAAAGAAATGAGACAGGAATATACATAAGGCTTCCATACATTACAGATTTTTTTGCCTCCTTTTCTGAACTGGCTGCCATATAGCGCTGAATGTAGTTCTGATCTATTCCATAGTTCTGCATGTTAATAAAGATCCCATAAATCAGAACCACCCAGAAAGTTGAGCTCTTCAGGTCAGGCTTAAAGCTTCCGAGGCTGAACTTATCATTTGCGACGGCAATCTCAAATAACTGTACCGGCCCTTCAGGCATTGAAAACAACAGTACAAAGGCACAAATAATTGCACCCAAAATTAGAATTATAGCCTGAATAGCATCAGTCCATACAACAGCCTGGATGCCACCGGCCATAGAATATATCATTACACCTAAACCTGTTATGATAATTACAAATACCATATTCCAGCCTATCAGAACATTTAGAGTAAGGGCCAGGAGGAATAGTATTGTTCCGGTCCTCATAAGCTGTGTAAGAAGGTACATAACTGAAACATAAATTCTTGCCCAGGGGCCAAAACGCGTTTCAAGATAACTGTATGCCGAGGGGCTGTTGACTGATCTGTACAGAGGCACAAAGAATTTGTATGCCATATATGAAGCAAAAGGAATTGAAAGACTGAAGACAAAAGGATTCCAGTTTGACTGATATGCCTGTCCCGGGAGTGCAAGATAGCTTATGCTGCTGACAAATGTGGCGAAAATCGACATTGAGATTACCCATGTGGGAATATTCTTATTGCCAATAGTGTATGACTCAGCTGATTTATTTTTCCTGTAGAATGAACCTCCAAAAATAATTATCCCTACAAGGTAGGTTAGGAAAATAATTATATCGATAATTTTCATGAACCCCGATTATGAAGAATTTGTAATGAACCCCGTCTTGCTGCCTTTGCTCTCCCCACGGCCAAATATAAGTTGAAGCATCAGTTAAGCAAGAATTACCTGACTATGTTAATATTGACATATTTTATTGTTCTCCTGTTGTAAGTATAGGTCAGGTGAACTGAACCGTCCTTTCCTCTGATAATTGCAGGATAACTGAATTCTCCTTCCGGCTGATCTTCGAGCATCACAGCTTCGCTCCATTTTACTCCATCAGGAGAAACGAGCAGAGCGAGTTTATTTCTCCCTTTTTCTATCGGATTGCATACAAGAAGATGGAGATTTTTACTGAGCGATACGGCATCAAGACCCGAATTATTGTTAATTACTGACGTTGCCTTAAGGGGGGTCCATGTATTTCCATTATCATCCGACCAGGTTTCAACCACGCTCTTTTCCCGGCTCCTGCAAAGCATCTGGATTTTTCCTTTCTTATGAAATAATATTGCAGGCTGAATTGTATTGAAGCCGTTATTATCAATTTCTATTCTCTCCCAGTTTTTAAGATCCTGATCTGATCTTTCAATATAAATATTCCATTTCGCGGGTGTTTCAAAACTTGTAGGATATATTATCGTTCCCCTTTTTAATTTGACGGGTTTGTTCTTGATCGGTCCCAGCATATCAGAGGGGATTCTTGTTGCAGAGGACCAGGATTGTCCGTTATCACCTGATATTTTATACATTCCCCACCATTCCTGCGGGCTGGGGCCAACCTTGTAATAGAGAATTATATCACCATTGTCCCTCCTGTAGAGTACGGGATTCCAGCAGGGATAACGCAATGTTTCATTTATAATACCATCAGCAATCAGTTCCGGGGCGCTCCAGACTCCATCTGTTAATGACGAGGAATAGATGCAAACGTCAGGGTGCTTCTCTCTTGTACCTCCAAACCATGCAGCCAGAAGGCCATCGTCAGTCTCAACAAGAGTAGAGGCATGACAGGATGGGAAGGATGCCGTTTCGTAGATCATCCCTGATTTGATGATCTCTGCCTCTATCTTACCCGGCTGCCGGATGGTCTGACCGATTCCCGCCTGAGACATAATAATGAAATAAAGTATAACCGGTAATGATAAATAATAAACTGTTTTCATATCGGAGTAATGAGATTTAAGGAATAAAAATAGTCAGATAATCTTAAGTTGTGATGACTATCGGTCCGATTTGATAAATTGTTCATATCCTTTATACTTTATATGATCCTGAAATAGCGGTTTTGCTTAAATTGCTGTAACCGATGATAAAGCAAATTTTGACATAATCTTTAACTGACATAATAAGCAATCGATGAAATCATATTTAGTCATTATTGTTATGATCACCGGAACTCTTGCCTTTTGCAAAAAAGATGACTGTTCCGAACAGAAGATGACTTTAAAACACCTCGAAAGCGACTACGGGTGCCTGAATACAAAAGACAACCTTGAGATCGATCTTCTTGATAATATTTTATTCGTCAGGACCGATGAGGATTACAATACAAAAGTTACAGGTCTGTGCCATCCGCAGGTTGACTTTTCACAATATGATCTTATAATAGGTAAACAACCACTTGAAAATATTAATGATACTATCTTGTATAATTATGTGAGAACCTGTCCCGGGACAGTTCTGTCATTAACTATTGATATAGTACAATCCTCATCTTCTGCTTTGGACACAATTGTTTATCATGCCTTAATCCCAAAATTATCCGATACTGAAACACTTAGTGTCAACATTACAATACGGTAGGATAGTCAACTTCTTTAATATTGATCCCGGAGGCTCATTAAAAAAATTACGGAACGGGGACAGGTAAGACATCTGATATATAAACAGATGTCTTCCTGCCCCCGTACTCTATGGCAGATATTAAGATTTCTAATCCAGGGCCTAATTAAACTCTTCAGCCAAGAAGTTCAGCCTTCAGCTTTATTTCTGTTCCTGTAAGTGCTTTCGACACCGGGCAGCCTGTCTTTGTCTGCTCAGCTGTTTTCTGAAACGTTTTATCGTCAAGACCCGGTACTGTTCCTTTTGTATTTAATAAAATTTCCGTGATTGAGAATCCGCCTCCCGTACTTGAAAGAGTTACCTCAGCTGATGTCTCAATCAGTTTCGGCTTATGACCGGCCTGGTCAAGCGCATGTGCGAGAGCCATCGAAAAACAGCTGGCAAGGGCAGCTCCAATCAATTCTTCAGGGCTTGAAGCTGATTTGTCATCTTCAAAACGAGTTGAAAATTTAACATTCCCCTCATATCCGCTTGTTTTAAGAGAATACTTCCCTTTTCCCTGGCGCAGGTTACCTTCCCATTGTGCATTTGAATAATGTTTACTCATAACGTGTTACTATTAAAATTTATAAATACTGAAAAAAAATTAAAAATAATCAACTTTTGATTTAATCCCTTACGATCCTTCCCGACCCTGTAATTGTCTGATTTAATGAAGGATTACCTGACAGATGTATATTTCCGCTTCCTGAAATGACAGCGATGAGGCTGGTAACGACACGTGTGAATATATCTCCTGATCCTGTAATAGTCTCCACTGCATTCATAATGGTACAGTCCCGGGCTTTGATATCTCCGCTACCTGTAACTCTCATTGTACCGTTACTCCCATTTCCTTTTATGTTTATATCGCCCGAGCCTGTTACTGTCAGATCGGCATTCTGGAAGGTTGCATTATCTATATCTGCATCGCCCGATCCTGTAAGTGTCACTGTTAAATCAATACCTGAGATCGCCGAAGCTTTGAGATCTCCCGAACCGGTTAATTTGACACCCACAGCATTCCCTGTCAATTCATCTGAAGTAAAGTCTCCTGAACCGGTTAATTCCATGATATGCAGAACCGGTGATGTTATTATAACGACTGGCTTATGAGTATAATCAAAACAGGCATTCCTGGGATCTGTTTTTACCTCAAGTCTCCCGTCATTTACTGATGTAATAATATGTGGGATAAGGTTTGATTCAGCTATTACTGATATACCAAATGTGTCTGCCTTGTGATAAACAAGATCAACAGCAGTTGTATTGACGGCTTCATCGTAAGTAATAGTATTACGAACCTCAGTCACGACTTTTCCGTTCCCGTTAATGCAAAAAAGACTTCTAATACAACTTGTTGCAAGAACAAGTATAACGCCTGATGTAAAAAATATTCTGAACATTCTCTGCCGTGTTTAAAATTTCTCAATAATTTAAAACAATCGTAAGACCCAAAAGTTTCAAACCATTTATCTGAAAAGTAATGGTTCGGAAGAGTTATCTATTCATTATGGTAACAACGGGCAATAAAATTTTATTATTAAATACTTTGGCAGGTAACCCTATAATAATTATCTTCGGGCCTTATTTAAAAACCATCATTATGTTACATTATAAGGAATTAGGGTTAGTGAATTCGAGAGAATTATTTCAGAAAGCTGTAAAAGGCGGGTACGCCATTCCTGCTTTCAATTTTAACAATCTTGAACAAATGCAGGCAATTATCAGCGCCTGTGTGGAGACAAAATCTCCTGTCATCCTTCAGGTGTCAAAAGGGGCCCGCAAATATGCAAATCAGACTTTACTTCAATATCTCGCCAAAGGAGCGGTTGAATATGCAAAAGAACTTGGTTATGCCATTCCGATAGTACTCCATCTTGATCATGGAGATTCTTTTGAAACCTGCAAATCATGTATCGAATCGGGCTTTTCATCAGTGATGATTGACGGATCACATTTTGATTATGAAGAAAATATAAGGCTGACCAAACAGGTTGTTGAACTGGCTCACAAGTACGATGTAACTGTTGAAGGTGAACTTGGCGTACTTGCCGGAATAGAAGATGAAGTACAGGCAGATCATTCATCATATACAAGACCTGAAGAAGTGGAAGATTTCGTAAAGAAGACCGGAGTTGACTCACTGGCAATATCTATTGGAACATCTCATGGCGCATTCAAATTCAAAGTTGTACCGGGACAGGTTCCTCCTCCGCTTCGTTTCGACATCCTTGAAGAATGCGAAAGAAGGATCCCGGGGTTCCCGATAGTTCTTCACGGCGCATCATCAGTACCACAGGATATTGTAGCAGATATCAACAAATATGGTGGAAAAATGGAGAATACAGCCGGTATATCTGAAGACCAGTTAAGAAAAGCTGCCAAATCAGCAGTATGCAAGATCAATATCGACAGCGATGGCCGACTTGCTATGACAGCTGCAATACGAAAAGTATTTGTTGAGAAACCAGGTGAATTCGACCCTCGTAATTATCTCGGTCCTGCACGTGATAAACTCAAAGAACTCTACAAGCACAAAATCATCAACGTACTTGGGAGCGCCAATAAAGCTTAATTTTTCTTTTAAAAATATTAAAATCAATATAACCTCCGGATTTTTCCGGGGGTTATTTTTTTCTGGATATGGCGAATCGCTCAAAAAGGATTGGGAATGTTCTGTCAATTCTTTAAATTTACTTGTAAAGGATAATCTAACTGAATGAAAAAATTTTGTATGAAAAATTTTTTAAAGATCCTTCTGATTTGTCTCTCTTTTGTTTTGCTGTCTGCCAGCTGTAAAGAATCAAAGAATGCTTCAAATATCAATATTTATGACGAACTGAGCAGCTCATTCCTCAATCCGGGAGGAACGGCACGGCCCAAAGTATACTGGTGGTGCCTTAATGGGAATATCGACACTCTGAAAGCGAGGGAAGAATTCACTGAGATGAAGAAAGCCGGCATAGGTGGTTTTGATATGTTTGAAATAGGATCCAGGAGCAAGGCTATCCCTGCAGGTCCGGCATTCCTCAGCGAGGAGTCACTCAGCATAATAAAATTTGTAGTAAAGGAAGCCGGTAAACTTGATCTGACGGTTGGTTTAAATATTGCCAGCAGCTGGAATGCAGGGGGCTCATGGATCGAAGCAAAGCATGGAGGAAAATCTCTTTACCGGGCCGTCACCAGAATGAAAGGCACATCATCCCTGCAAAAAATCAAAATCCCATTTCCTGATATCAATTTTCCTGCATCGGCACTTATTGGAGGGACCGGCAAATCTTTAATTCCTTTCAGAGCAGATGGAAGGCCTGAGTACTATGAAGAAATAGCGGTACTTGCCTATCCTGCAGGTACAGGAAAGAACTCACTCGATATCTCTAAGATTATTGATTTAACGGCTTTGTTCGATCCTGAAAATGATGAGCTTAGCTGGGATGCTCCTGAAGGGGAATGGGAGATCAACCGTTATATCTGCTCCAATTCGGGTCAACAGCTCGTATTACCCAGTCCTTTTTCAGCTGGTTTGGTAATAGATCACTTTGATTCAACTGCCGTACGCACTCATCTGAAGTACGTAATCGGAAGGCTTCAGACCGTCCTTGGTGATCTCAGGAATACTGCGCTGAAAAGCCTCTACCTTGCAAGCTATGAGGCCAGAGGGTTTGTATGGTCATCCACTTTACCTTCAGAATTCAAAAGGCTCAATGGATATGAGATCAACAAGTATCTTCCCGTATTCTTTGATACCGGCTTGTTCGATCCTGAAACTTCAAAAAAAATCGACAGGGATTTTAAAAAGACATTGTCTGAAATGATGATCAATAATCTTTATAATAATGGCCGGAAAATATGCAATAGCTACGGACTGAAGATCAATTGCGAAGCAGGCGGGCCCGGATATCCTCTTTATAATGGTCCGGCCGAACCTCTTAAGGCTCTTGGTGCACTTGATATCCCCAGGGGAGAGTTCTGGGTCAACCATCCCCGCTATTACAAGGATGCCAATGGGATAGACAGTATAGATCTAATGCAGGTTGTTAAGGAAGTTGCTGCGGCTTCGCATATTTATGAAAGAGGCATTGTTGAGGAGGAGGCTTTCACTTCTTTTGAACACTGGATGGAGGGCCCCTGCGATCTAAGGCCAATTGGCGACCGCGCATTTTGCGAGGGCATGAACAGGGTGGTATTTCATGGGTTCACACATAATCCTGAAGGAACAGGATTTCCCGGCATTGTATATCATGCCGGAACGCACATGAATACCAAAAGGGTCTGGTGGCCCAAAATCAAGCCTTTTATAGATTATATAACCCGGATCTCATATATTGCGCAGGAAGCTGATTTTGTTTCTGATGTTGTATTCTATTACGGAGATAAGATCCCCAATGCAGCAACTCCGAAAAATTCACATTTTAAAGCAGGTCCGGGATTTGATTATGAAGTGATCAACACGGAAATTCTACTGGATAAGCTGACCATGAAAGATGGAAAACTGACCCTCTCAAATGGAGCCGTTTTCAAAATGCTCGCATTAGAGAATGAGAGTGAGATCAATCCTGCTGTCCTTAAAAAACTCGAAAAACTGGCAAGACTGGGAGCCGTTATCGTAGGGGCAAAACCTGAAAAAACAGCAGATATAAACAGAAATCCTTATCCTGGTAAAAAAGGGGTTAAGCTTATTAATAAATTGTGGACTGAAGTGGAAGATCCCGGCAGTTTCAAACCGGTTAAAGGGAAGATCTTTTCCGGAATAAAACCACAGGAAATGCTTGCTTCCATAAATGTTGTTTGCGATCTGGACTACAGGGATAAGGAGACGTACCTTATTGACTATATTCATTATCAGAAAGACAGTCTTGATTTTTACTTCATAAGGAACACATCAGGGAAATGGATCTCGAGAGATTGCGGTTTCAGGCAAAGATCAAAGGTCCCGGAGATATGGGACCCTGTAACCGGTGAAATAATCCCTGTTACCGTTTACCACGAACAGGGTGAATATACCAGAATCCCCGTCAGCCTCGCCCCTTTTGACTCATACATAGTTGCCTTCAGAAACAATAAAACAACTGACCATTATACCGGAATCGTAACATCTGATCAGGATCCGCCGGTATTGGAGTTTACAAAGGATGGAATTCTCTTTTTTGATGAAGGCCCTTATGAACTGAGAAAAAATTCAGTTACTGCAAAAGGGAATAATACAACTACATCCGGAATACTGGTGGGTCCATGGAAAGTTTATTTCGACAAGGAATGGGGCGCTCCTGAATCAATAGAAATGAAGGAACTTATATCCTGGACTGACAGCAAAAACAATGGAATCAAATATTATTCCGGGATGGGAAGATATAAAACCAGCTTCACTTTTGATAAGAATATTTCATCTGCCAATGAAAGAATATTACTCGATCTGGGTGAACTTTCAGAGGTGGCGGAGGCATGGCTGAATGGCGTATCGCTTGGAATCACCTGGACAAAACCCTTCAGGTTCGAAGTTACCAGTGTAATAAAGAACGGTATAAACGAACTTGAAGTGGAAGTTGCCAACACATGGTGTAACCGGATAATAGGTGATGCCATAACCGGTGAGAGGTACACAAGCACAAACATCACCAATGTTGACCGCCTTACCTGGGACAAGGTTCCATTAAATCCGTCAGGTTTGCTTGGGCCGGTTACCTTGCAACAGGTCAAAGTTGTAAGGTGATGGGCAGGGAGAAAAGCTCAGAGCTCAGGGTGCAGGGCGCAGAGCGACAACCATAACACTTTGACCTTGATACAAGAAACTTAAATTTAAATCCATGGATAAATTATTAATAGATAGGAGGAAACCTCTTAATGCCCGTATCGGGGTATTCGGGGTCGGATTCTGGAAGTACTGGGGACAGTTCGAAGGTTTACTGGATGAAATGCATAATAAACAGGCACGTTTGATTGAAAAGATCAGGAAGCATAAAGTAGAAGTTTTTGATTTCGGTTTGATTGATAATGCCATGAAAGCTTACGATCTGGTTCCAAAATTAAAAGCAGCCGACCTTGATCTGATCTTTTGTGACATGGTAACATACGCGACATCAAGTACTTTCGGAACAATAATAAGAAATCTCGACGTTCCGATAGTAATGGTTTCCCTGCAGCCTTTGCAAGCACTTGATTATACCAAAGCTTCAACCCACATGCAACTGGCTAATGATGATTTTTGCTCAGTACCCGAGTTTGCCGGTGTAGCTGTAAGAATGGGAAAAAAAATACCTGAAGTCATTATAGGCACTCTTGATAACGATCCCGAAGCTGATTCGGAAATTGAACTTTACTGCAGGATCGCCAGAGTTTTACATGATCTTAAAACCGCAAGGATAGGTCACTTTGGCCATCCCATTGAAGCCATGCTCGATATGCATTCCGACCCGACAATGTTCACTGCAGCATTCGGCTGTCATATTGTTCAGACTGAAGCAGAGGATATTCTAATTCATTACAATAAGGTAACTGAAACCGAAGTAGATGCTTACAGGGAAAAAATACTCGGTTTCTTCTACACACCCGACCCGGTTTCCGATCCCGTAACCCGTAAGCTTACACCTGAAGATCTGCATACTGCAGCCAGAGTGAGTGTTGCACTGGAAAAGTTTGTTGCTGAAAAAGAGCTTGACGGACTTGCCTATTATTACGATTCCATAGAAGGGTCAGAACTTCGGAAAATAGTAACAAACCTCATTGTCGGAAATTCGCTTCTGACTTCTGCAGGTTTCCCGATGTGCGGCGAATCGGACCTTAAGACATGTATTGCAATGCTCATCATGGACAGGATGGAAATGGGGGGCAGCTTTGCAGAATTTCATCCAATTGACTTTAAGGAGAACTTTGTACTTGTCGGACATGATGGCCCTCATCACATCAATATAGCAGATTCAAAACCTGTTATCAGAAGCCTCATCAAATACCATGGTAAGCCAGGCAGCGGCGCAAGCGTTGAGTTTAAGATCAGGGAAGGTCCGATAACAATGCTGAGCATCTCATCGACTTATGAAGGAAAATTCAAATTTGTGATTGCCGAGGGAGAATCGGTCCATGGCCCGATTCCTCCCACCGGGAACACAAACACCAGGGGATTTTTCAAACCCGATGTAAAGACTTTCCTGAAAAGCTGGATAAAAGAAGGTCCAACTCACCATTTTGCACTTGGCATCGGACATCACGCCTCAGCACTGAAAAAGATCGCTGACTATCTTAATATTGAAGCAAGCATAGTTAAACCGTAAATTAAGTTGCACTGAAGTATTAATCAGAAATGAAGATTAAAAATCTAGGTTGGGTAATTGCAGGCTTACTGTTTATTGCGACCGGACTCAGCTTTCTTGACAGGCAGGTTTTATCCATGCTAATATTAAAGATCCAGTCAGAAATAAATGTTTCTGAAGTCGGATATGGGTGGATAAATACAGGCTTTTTAATAAGCTACGCCATCATGTTTACTGGCGGAGGAATGCTTATTGACAGGTTCGGAACGAGGGCAGGCCTGGCAGTCTCGGTTGGAATATGGTCATTAGCCACTGTATTCCACAGCGCAGCCCAGAATATATGGCACCTGGGAATTGCCAGGTTCTTCCTTGGCGCAGGCGAAGGAGGATGTTTTCCAGGGGCTGCAAAAGGTATCACAGAATGGTTTCCCGGGAAAAATAAAGCTTTGGCAATGGGAATTGCCATTGGCGGAGCCTCATTCGGAGCCCTCATTGCACCACCTGTAACGGTTTACCTCAATAACCTCATCGGTTGGAGAGGAGCTTTTCTTGCTACAGGGATATTCGGACTTATCTGGGTAATGTTCTGGCTGATATTATTTAATAAACCATCAAGATCGGCCTTTATTACTAAAGAAGAACTTGCAGAAATCGAGAAAGTCAACCCTGGAGGAAACAAAGAGACAAAAGTTAAAATACCGATACGGAAAATATTAAGCATCCGTCAGACCTGGGGACTTATTGCAATGAGATTTCTGCTCGATCCGGTATTTTATTTTATAATGTTCTGGATACCAAAATACCTGAGTCAGGAAAGGAATGTGTCCTTTGAACGTATCGGGGAGCTATTCTGGATTCCCTTTTTTGCCCTTGGATTATCAAACATATTCGGGGGATGGCTATCAGACCGTTTAATAAAATCAGGTGTAAGTGTCAACAGGGCAAGAAAAACCGTCATGGGTATCGCTGCAGGCCTTACAATGGTTGCCCCGCTAACAACAACAGTATCAGGCGAAGTTGCTGCGATTATGATCATCTCCCTGATAATGCTTGCTCATGGATTCTGGATCACCAATTATATTACCACAATAGGCGAACTGTTTGGCAGGTTTACTTCCACGGTTGTAGGCTTGTCAGGCTCGGCAGGTGCAATCTCAGGGTTGATCCTGAATCCTGTTATCGGAAAAGTCATTGAAAACTATTCTTATGTCCCGATATGGATTGTTGCCGGAATTATGTATCCTCTCGGATTCATCATACTGCTCCTGACAATCAAAAAGATAAGGCCGGTTGATCTGGTCTGAAGGTCTCATCCCGATCACTCCGGCCTTCAATTTATTTTTCAGGCAAGGACAGCTTTTGCTACCCTCAGGGCATTCCCGCCAATTATCTTTTGAATATCGGTGTCGGAATATCCCATCTGAACCAACCCAACCGTAAAGAGAGGCCAGTTTGTCCATGCCAGGCTCTGCTGCATTTCCGGCTTAGGCTCAAAACCACCTTCCACGGGCCACAGGGCTTCCCATCTTGTTCTGGCAGCCTGGCGTACCCCTGCATCAGAAATTATCTTATTCTCCAGGGCATTGAACTGTGATGAATATCCATGATCGGTACCGATTGTAACATGATCATATCCGAATTTCCTTGCAACATAATCGATATGCCTCAGCAGCGCCACAATGTCTCCTGATCCACCCAGGAACCGCGGGATTGAACAGACACCCATATAGCCCCCGGTATCAGCGATTGCCTTAATCACCTCGTCAGGTTTTGACCTAACCACTTTATTTATTGTGGCAGCACAGCTATGGCTTGCCACCATCGGTTTCCCTGATGCTTTGGCAGCTTCAAGGCTTGTCTGCCACCCGGAATGAGAGCAGTCAACTATTACCCCTACACGGTTCATTTCCTTTACAACAGTCTTCCCGAAGTCGCTCAATCCTGCATTTGAAGGTTCGCCGCAGCCGTCACCTATCATATTCCTGCGATTATAGGTAAGGTGCATCATCCGGACCCCCAGCTGGTAGAAAACCCTGATGTACCGTAACTCTTCTTCCACATTTACCCAATCCTGGGGCAGTGGCACCCCGTTTCCGCTGAAATACAGTGTTCTTTTATTTTCCTTTTTAGCGCGGATAATATCGTCAGGAGTAACTGCCTTGAAAATAAAGTCTTTCATGTGATCGGTCGAGTATGTGAACCGTGCAAGACGCTTAAGCAATCGTTCCACAGCATTCCCTTCCTCTCCTGCATTCTGAAAAACACACGTCACACCTGATGCCTTCCACGCATTCTGATATTCATTCCTTTCCCTTTCATTGTCAACATAGCGCGACATTGACATATCTTCGCGCAGATCCTGTATTTCAAGCGGGGAAGCATTATTTTTCAGTGCTGCGGCTATAACAGTGCCATCCACAGCAGCAGTGGGCTGGAAGCCGTAAGTATCGAAGACGACTGAATTCCTGTGAAGTTCAAGTCCGTGTTCCAGCTGTATCTTAGAAGGCTTAAGAGCATTCAAGGCAATATCCCATGAGGTCTTTATCTGAGAGTTCATCTCAAATGAATCCTGCTGATGCACCATCCATCTGCCAAGAGGAGTTGCTTTAAGCCCCGATGAGGAAATTATGGTAAGACCAAGTGATGTTCCCAGGAATTGTCCGCGTGTTATTTTTCTTTTGTTCATTTTTGTTTAATTTATGTTAAACACAATTATAACTATCTATTCTTTACCGGTATTTATTTTCCGAAGCACCACCCTGCAGATTTAACCAGATCGTTATAGCCCGTTACAATGACAAGATTTTTTCCTGCTCCTTTTTTCTCATACACGCTCACCGGGTAATCAAGATCGTCAATGTTTCCTGCGCCCTGGACCTGGTTCCCTGGAGCACTCGGATCTGCTTTGTCAGAGTATTTTTTCCCAATTGTTTCATTCATGTGGTCTTTGGGATCCGATAACATAACTCTTCCCGGTGCCATACCTGCAATCAGATCAGGAAGATCATAAGCTGTAAGAGCCCCTGCCACGCTGCTATTTACAAAGCTTCTGTTATAAAACTGATTCATAACAATTGACCTGTATGAGACTGGGGAACCCGTTAAAACTATTGCTTTTATGGACTTGTTCATAGCTGCAGCATGAAGCAGGGAAGGGCCCATTTCACCGAATGCCATTCCGGCTATGTTATTCATGTCAGCATCTTTCCTGGTTTTCAGGAAGTTAATCACAATCCCTATATCGGTAGCCTGGATGCCGGCTATACTGGTACCGGTAAGTACAGTCTGAAAAAATAACTGTGAGATCCCCGCCTCGCCATAGAGAGGCCTTTCCGGAGAAACCTCACCTGTTCCAAGCACATCGGGAGCTGCCACCATGTAGCCTGCTTTAACCAGTTGCTCAATTTTTCCGCCAGGGGCTGCATCAGCGATCTTTCCCTGAGGATGCAGATAAATGATTGTTGAAAATTTGCTTCCGGTCGCCGGTACAAATAACAACAGTGGAACGACATAATTCCCGTTTCCCTTTAAAGAATACATTTCCACTGAATATCCGCCTCTTCTGTATCTACCCCTGAAAACAGAGTTATTTTCAGCGGGAGGATCGACATAACCCGAAAGTTCCCTGGCATCCTTCAACACTTTTACAAGATGAGCATCAGGATTTTTTCGTGATTCCGCAAGTTTATCCATCAGCTTCTGAGTCTCTGTTTTATTAAGGCTGAACACCGTCTCACCGCCTAAATATGGAATCATCTGTCCCTGAGGAGTTACTGTCAGCTCTTCCTGGGTCAGAAGTTTAAGCTCTCCCGGTTCAGGATCACCCGGCACATTAAAATATTTTTGAAAAAATGCTACAGTTGCGGTGTTATTTTTCAGGGTCAGGGCGTGATCGTCATCATCTTCAACCATGCTCATGTCAGCTTCATTTCCCATCGCCTTGAAGACTCCTGAAACTTCCCTGAATGTTTCACGGGCTCCCTGGATGCTGAAAAAATCTCTTGTGGTGGTCACCATCACTGTAGGTTTCGGAGCCCTGGCAACGATATAATCTGCATGAGTCAGACCTTCCTTTATCATGTGATACATGTTCTGCTCGGCATCCTGTGCGCCGATCGATTCAAGCAATCTTCTGAAACCAGTGATGTAACATGTAGGTGCAGAAGCCTTAACCCTTTCATCGAGGGCCGAGATGTATGCAGTCTGGGTGCCGCCACCCGAAATGCCTGTCACTCCTATCCTCTCCGGATCAACTTCCTTCCTGGTAACCAGGTAGTCAATAGCCCTTATCCCGTCCCAGATAAAATATTTTCCTGATGAGACGCCTGATATAAGGCACTGGCTGCCGAAGTATGAATGTTGTGTTGCACTGAGTGCGATATCGGGTTGTTTTGTATCAAAATTCCAGTACTGGCTTCTTTCACCCTGTCCTACAGGATCTATTGCAAAAACAATGAATCCTTTCTGCACCAGGTGGAGAATCATTTTTTGATATCCTTCTGCCCTGAATGCAATGCCCGTATGGCCTATCACATTCAGTATAGCCGGTTTTTTACCTTTGCCATCAGGGATGAAAAGGCATCCGGTAACATAAAATCCGGGCATTGATTCAAATATTATCTTTTCAACTTTAAATCCGTCCTTTTTAACAATACCTGTGATCTTAGGATTTAACGGGGTCTTTTCAGGAAAGGGCCCTGAAATTTTCATGAGTGTCTCCCGTACTTTTTTCTGCCTTGCAATCCAGTCCTGTTCAGTGCTCAGGCCTGCAATTTCCTTATCACGCTTGTCAAGCAGTGAAAATGCCACATCATTCAGGTGATGGTTCAGCATATTTTTACCATCCGACCATTCCACCCATCTCTGAAAAACATTCAGATTCTCTTCCTGGGCACTTAAAATACCTGGCAGGAACATTAAGGAAATCAGTACAGATGCTTTAAAGCAATTAAAAAATTGTGTTTTTTTCATGTGTTCCTTATAAGAATTGATTAATACTTTGCCTTTTATTTTATCCACTCAAGATACAGATCATTCAGGTTTTCAGAATATGAAACAGTTAATGCTCCGCCTGCATTTTTGTACTGGTATGAGGTTCTGACAAATTTAAGGTCGTCAAATATTGCTTCCTTATTTTCGGAGCTGCCATTTCCGTCAGTCACATTTGCCATAAGCAGTTTCCTCGGTGCAAGACTTGCTGCCAGATCAGGAAGATCATAAGCTTTAAGAGCAGCGGGTACAGTTCCGTATATGAAGCTAAAATCGTAGAATTTATTCATGACTATTGATTTGTAGGAACAAAACGGCTCTATCAGTGCAACACTGCTAATGGCAGGTGAAAATGCAGCAGCATGAAGCATGACAGGTCCCATCTCCCTGCGGGCCAGACCGTATATCTCCATACCTGTATCTTTTTTCAGAAGGTTTACCAGCATCACAAGATCTCCTGCTCTGACTCCAACAATACTTCTACCTATTAGCATGGAAGCAAACCATTTCTGGATATGGGCATGGTTAAAAACAGTCTTTTCAGGTCCTGTTTCTCCGGTCCCGATAAGATCGGGAGCCAATACTGTAAATCCTTTCCTCACGAACCATTCGATTTCGCCACCCACTGCGGCTTCTGTATTTTTTCCGGAAGGATGAAGATAAACCAAAGCCTTTTTGTTTGAGGTTTCGGGTTTCATTATTAGATATGGTATTACATAATTGCCTTCACCCCTGACGAAATATTTTTCAACTACATAGCCTTCTCTCTGAAACCTTCCGGTAAGGACAGGTTCATTAATCTGATCCGGTTCTTTGTATCCTGAAAGCTTCATTGCCGAGTTCACTGAACTATTCAGATGGCTGTCAATATTTCTTCTTGAAATTTCCAGTTCGCTTATACGTTTTTCCGCTTCCTTACGGTTAAGACTGTTAACAGTTTCGCCCTTCAGCGATGTCAGTACCTGGCCTGTTGAAGTGACCTTAACCTCCTCAGCTGTATAGGGCGTTGTCACTATATCATCGTTACTCCCCTGCTTATAGAGATGCTGCTGGAAAAATGCATACATAGCCTTTCTGTTCTTTTCAGTTGAAGCATGAGGTGCATCATCCTCGATCCTGGAAAAATTTTCTTCTTTTTCATAAGCTCTGTAGATCGCTGCAACTTCTTTTTCCGTTTCAAGCACGCCCTGAATATTGAACATGTCCCGTGAGGTGGTTATCATAAGAGCAGGTTTTGGAGCCCTTACAATAAGGTAGTCAGGGTGGTCAAGACCCCTGCTGATAATATTGAACATATTCTGTTCGGCATCCTGGGGTCCGATATTCATCAGCAGCCTTGTGAAATTTGTCAGGTAATTTTCAGGTGCAGCTGCATAGATACGATCATCCATTGCTGAAATATAAGCCGATTGTGTTCCTCCTCCCGAACGCCCTGTTATTCCAATCCTTCCCGGATCAACTTCTTTACGGGTAAGAAGATAATCAACAGCCCGAATGCCATCCCATATCATGTATCTTGCCTGTGAGCTTCCCGTAATAAAAGCCTGTATTCCCGAGTATGTGTGTTCATTAGCGCCTGATATCAGTGATTTTCCTGTTGAAGGATCAATATATTCATACCGTTCGCCCTGCCCTACAGGATCAAAAGCGAATACCACAAATCCCTTCATGACCAGGTTTGTAATGATATTAAGATAAACGGCGCTGCGGTAGCCTTCTGCCGAATGCCCGCTGACATAAATTATGGCAGGCGCCCGTGTTTTTCCTTTCAGCCCGTCAGGGATGAACATGGAGGAGGTAACAAAAAAGCCCGGTTGTGATTCATAGATGATATGTTCGATCCGGAATCCTTCCTTGTCAATGGTTCTGACAATTTTAGCATTTAGTGGAGTCTTTTCCGGGAATGGCCCTACTATATCCAACAAAGTCTTTTTAATGATTTCCTGCCTCTGCTGCCATCCCGAAAGGGAATTTGCGACGGGAGATCCGGTCGTGCTTTTTGACATAAGGTCGTATGTCTCACTTTTCCGTTTTGCAAGGAGTTCGAATGCCTGTTCAGTCAGATGATGATAGAGTGAATTGGAAGCATCGCTGTAGTGAAGCCATGTATTTCGTATCACATCAGTTTCATTCTGTGCCTTTAAAACGCCAGTAATCAGGAAAACAGGAACAAGGATTGTTAATTTAAAAAGTTTCATATTGGCTGACTCCATTATTAAGAAAAAGAAGGACAAGGCGGTTACCATACCAGCCTTGTCCTTTGAAATGATCAATATTAATAACCCGGATTTTGTTCCAGGTTAGGATTCTTATTCATCTCCTCCACAGGAATAGGCATATAATACATTTTTTCCTGGAAGTCCCTGGGCTGGAATGTCTTATAGGACAGAGTTATTGTTCCGTTAGGATTTTTAGTTACATCAACCTTCCTGCCATCTTCATCCATTACCTGTTCGGCAATTTTCCAGCGACGTATATCAAAGAACCGATGACCGTCAAAGAAGAGCTCGACTTTTCTTTCATGACGAAGCTTCTCAAGAAGAGCGGCTCCGGTTACTGTATTGGCAACAGGAGGCATTGATACACTTGGCCTGCTCCTGATCATATTAATATACTGGCGGCATCCGGCCTCGTCACCGAGGTAGAATTTTATTTCAGCCATATTCAGCAGTATTTCGTTATAGCGGAAATGAGGGAATGGTGTATTGCCCTGGTTTGAACCACGTGGCACAACAATAGATTCGTCGCAGAACTTTTTTACATAGTATCCTGTGGTAGTTGCATTCCAGGCTTCAATAGGACCCTGGTTTGAATCCATTCCTCCCGGAAGGAAAATCTCAACTGCCCTGCCCTGGAACGGGGCACCATTATACAAAATGCAGTCATAGAACCTGGGATCACGGTTAATCCATGGATTCTGAGGGTCATACGCTGGATCCTGTGATGGAAGCAATCCGGTCTTCATTTCATATTCATCGACCATGTTCTGGAGCGGATGTACATGGGCATAGCCATAATAACCAGGAGGCATGTGACTTAACTCAAGGCTGAATTCAGTGAAAAGCTTATTATTGTAAAGCCTGTTCCAGATGACTTCAGAATTATATTTGGCAACCTCAAGGTATGATTTCCTGTATTCAGGGTAGAGCGAATAAATGTTAAGATCAATTACAGCCTGTGTAGCTGTTTCTGCAGCACGCCACTTGGCCTGATCATTAGAAGGATTATTCAGCGGACTTGCCATATAAAGAAGTGCACGTGCTTTGGCTGCCATTGCCGCTCCCTTTGTAATATGACCAATGTCCTTTGCAGCATAGGTAAGGGGCAGCAAGTTGATCGCTTCCTCGAGCTCCGACATAACAAATGTCATACATTCGGCGTAAGTATTCCGTGGCAGATAGAAATTATCGGTAAGCTCAAAAGTTTTGGTTACAAGCGGAACACCGTTGTAGATTGTGGCCAGACGGAAATAGGCGTAAGCCCTGTAAAATTTCATTTCGCCTATCATCCGGTTTTTTGTGGCCTCAGCAAATTTTGCACTTTCAATATTTTTAAAGAAAATGTTACACCTGCTTACAACAGCATAGTAACCACCGGTATATAAACCACCCTGACCAGAGCTGTAATAATTGCTCCAGAAATTAAGGGGCGCTGTATTTGAAGGAGTCAAACCTCCTTCATTAATTGTATTGTAAGCAACATTATTACGCCTAGTCATTTCATCGGTGAAACATGACGAGATATTCCAGTCGACTGGGAAGACTCTCGCCACATTATTGATAAAGGCGTCAACCAGAGACGCATCAGTCCATACGGTGGCATCAGAATAACTGGTAAGAGGGATCTTATCCAGCACATCTTCAGAACATGATGAAACAGAAATGAATGCAAAAATGAGCATCATTTTATAAATAAAGCCAATCTTTGTTGGTTTATTTGACAGTAATTTTATCCTATTCATGATCATACTTATTAAAAGCTAACTTTAACTCCGAGATTATAAATTTTATTCTGAGGATAGAAGGCCCCGGTGTTGTTGTTCCCTTCCGGGTCGTACCACTTAAGCTTGTCAATTGTGAAAAGGTTGTTACCGCTAACATAAATCCTCATTGATCCGAGTTTGATCTTTGAAAGGAATTCTTTAGGAAGGGTATAAGCCAGTTCTACCGTTTTAAGCCTTATAAAGCTTGCATCCATCAGCCAGAATGTGGAAGGATATCCGCTGACATCCATGCCCTGTGTTTCGCTTGATGGGATTATCGGATATTTTGAATCCATACTTCCGGGAGTATAACGGTTTTCCAGCAGCTCTTTTAAGGAGTTATGTCCGCCTTCTTTCGAATGCTTATGGAAATACTGCCATGCCCTGGTCTGACCGGAAAAATGCGACCACAACGACCAGTTTTTATAATTGACCGAGAAGTTCATGCCGAATGTAATTTCAGGTGTGTTGGTCTTGTCGAGGCGTATCATGTCTGCATCAGTTATACTTCCATCGTCATCGACATCCTTATACCTGAGGTCACCAACTTTTGATCCGGAGATAACAGGGATTGAGGCCAGTTCCTCATCGGTCCTGATGATACCTTCTGCTATATAGTATCTTTCAGCTCCTATAACGTGGCCTTCGGCTCTCTGCCAATCGGGAACATTGATCGGCTCGCTTACATCGATAACTTTGTTTTTTGAAATGGCAACATTGGCTCCAATCCTGTAAGATACCTCCCGTAAAACTTTCGAATGATTGATTTCAAGTTCCAGTCCCTTATTTTCAACTATACCGATATTTTCATTTGGGAGGGTCAGTCCTGTGAAATAAGGAATTGCAAGATCCCTCTTAGCAAGGATATTTGACCTTCTCTGCTTAAATATATCGAGCGTAAAGCCCAGAAGACCTTCCCTGATTGAGCCATCGAGTCCAAAATTGGATATCTCGGCAACTTCCCAGGTAATATTAGCATTTGGAGTAACTCCTGCTGTAAGTCCCTGGTAGGTAACCGGTGTCATCCCATAGGTGTATCCGGTGCTGCCAAGCGAGTATGTTGACAGCCACTGGAAAGCATTAACCTGGTCGTTACCGATTTGTCCGTATGACAGTCTGAGCTTCAGGTTATCGACAAAAGGCATGCTGTTTTTAATAAAGTTCTCTTCCGATAATCTCCAGGCAATCGACCCGCCGGGGAAGAAACCCCACCTCTTGTCTTCAGGGAAGTTGGAAGATCCGTCATACCTGAAATTGAAATCGAGCAGATACTTCTCTTTGAAACCATAGCTAAAACGTCCGAAAAAGTTCTTTCTCCCGCTTTCAGCTTCATCGCCTGTTGAAGTCATACCTGTAAGGCTTCCTGCAAAAAGCTGGTCAAGAGCCTGTGACATGTATCCTTCACGATAGCCCGAAAATCCCATGCTCTTACCTTCCGATTGCTCTACTGCAACGAAGGTACTGATATTATGATATCCGATATTCTTTTCATATTTTGCTCTCAGGTTTATAAGCAGGCTCCTGCCGTAATCAAGTGACTGTTCAAGCTGCGGCGTTGTCGGGCCGCCCTTGACCTCGGAGTAAACACCTGTTGACCGGTTATAGGAATTTGTAATCCAGACCTTCTCCCACTGCTTTTCAGGAGAGTTTGTGCTTGAATAACTAACGTAGCCGTCAACTCCCAGTCCCTTTACCCAGGGCACTATAATATCGAAAGATCCTTTTGTAATTATCCGTTGTGTCTTTGTCTGGGTATATCCAGCTTCATCGGAAGCCTGAATATCAGGATTGGCACCGCTTGCAATACCTGCTGAATGAATTCCGTTGGGCCATCTGACTGGATCTATCGGAAGTATCTGACCCAAAGCTCCAAAAGGAGCCTGGTTTCTGTAATTATCATCATACGAAATATTTACATCGGCGCCAACTTTTATATACTGGTTCACCGTTGCATCTATCCTGCTGAGAACGGAATATGTTTTAAAGTAGGTGTTGCTGCTTTTGAATATGCCGTCCTCATTTGAATAGGAGCCTGAAACCAGGTATCTCACATTATCTGAACCACCGTTAATACTAAGATTATGGTGGTTCTGCATGGTGAATTTTTTCAAGGTCTCCTCATACCAGTTTGTATTGGCATAGAAAGGATCGGTGCCATCCCTGAACTTCTGAATATCCGCTTCAGTGAACATTGGCGTCTGTCCGAACATCTCACGCCTTGAATTGAGAAATTCAGCGTAAAGAACAGCATCTGCCATTTCAGGTATACGGGTAAGCTGGCTTATCCCCTGGCCGAAATTATAGCTAATTGTTGGCTTACCCGATTTACCTCGTTTAGTAGTAATAAGGATTACCCCGTTGGCGGCACGTGCACCATAAATAGCTGCCGATGCATCCTTTAGAACTGATATTGATTCAATGTCTTCAGGATTGAGACGCTGCCATCCCGAGTAACCCTGAATTCCATCAACAACAACCAGAGGGTTGGTATTTCCGGTTGTGCTCCGGCCACGTATAAGAATTGTGGAGGTATTGCCAGGCTCCCCTGACCTGTTAAGGGTAACTACTCCGGGCATCAGCCCTGCCAGTGAGTTTGAAATGTTTATAACAGGGCTCCTGGTCAGTTCTTCACTCCTAACCGCTGCTATCGAACCTGTTAAGGTAACCTTTTTCTGGGTCCCGTACCCCACTACAACTACCTCTTCAAGACTGAGAGCATCTGTTTCAAGGGAAACATCTATTACAGCTTTCCCATCATAAGGGATTTCAAGAGTTCTGTACCCTATAAAAGAGAATACCAGAACCGCATTTCTGTCAGGAACATTAAGCGAATATTTCCCTTCTATATCGGAAATTGACCCGACAGTGGTCCCTTTTACCTGGATGTTTACTCCAGGCATTAATTCACCATTTCCGCTATCAGTTATTTTTCCGGTTACAACCTGCTGCTGAGCAAAGGAGCTTAAGGTTGTAACAAGAAAAAGAACCAAAGCAAGCTTTGTGATCCGGGAAAAGTTTCCCGGACATGTCCGAAACGAAAATGTCCGTTTCTGAATAAAGATTTTTTTCATAGATAAATTTGATTTAGGAATTAAAAACTAAATCATACACTTAATGTATATGAATGGAGCAATTCTCCTCTGAGAATTGTTTTGATGTATTCTTCCATAGTGTATTCTTGGTTGGTTGGTTGGTTAATAATTAAGGCATTGATCGGCATAGATCCAAATTTTTAAGGTTCCGGCAGACTCAGAATTTCAATGCCGGTTATAAAGGGTTATACAAACTTAAATTTATAACTTTTTTTAACCTTTGCAAAATTGTTCCGGAAAAGAAGTTTGCCAAAAGGACAAATAGGATAAATCACCCCTTTAGTTCTCTTGCCTGGTTTCTTAATGACAGATGCTATAAAGCCATTGGTGGTGACGAGAGTAAGATACCTTGCTACGCTGCAATTGACAATTCCATTTAATTCATTGGTAACTGTGATTGTAAGATCCTTTGCTGACCTGCTATTGACAATTCCATATAATTCATTGGTAACTGTGATTGTGAGATCCCTTGCTGCGCTGTTATTGATAATTCCATATAATTCATTGGTAACTGTGATTGTGAGATCCCCTGCTGCGCTGCTATTGACAATTCTCTTTAATTCAATGGCAAATGCGATTGTGAGATCCCTTGCATGGTTTCTTTATGACATCCTCTTTAAAGTCATTGGTGGATACGACAGTGAGATCCCTTGCCAGATTAAAAGGTACCATCTTTAAAGTAATGGGTAAATGCGATTGTGAGATCCCTTGCTGAGCTGTTATTGACAATTCCCTTTAATTCAATGGTAAATGCGATTGTGAGATCCCTTGCTGCGCTGTTATTGACAATTCCCTTTAATTCAATGGTAAATGCGATTGTGAGATCCCTTGCTGCGCTGCGGGATGACATGCGCTTTGGGGCTTAATTGGGGAGTGAGAGCGGCGCGTTTAAAGAAAACTGTTCATGTAATTAATTAAATGCAAAACGCGCCGCTCTCACTCCCTGGTAACCAATAATTTTTGTTTATTTCTAATCATCCGTTCAATTGAGAGAAGATTCATCATCTGGTACCTGATCTGGTGGAAGTTGTCTTTCCTGTAAATACTTATTCCGGGTCTTTTCTTATCAATACCAAACCTGTCGACTGCCTGCCTCCACACACCATTTCCTGTATTGGCCATAGCGTTGATGGTATATTTTCGTCCCCTTTCATACCATTCCTTAGCCCATGTTTCTCCGGTATTCTCAAAAATCATCATTGTCGAAAGGAGCAATTCGGTATGAGCCCACATTACTTTAAGGTCGAATGAAGGGCCCTGGCATTTTCCCTCTGACGAAAATACGTTAAACTCCTCGGTTCCCATGCCACCGAATACATAATCCCAATTCATTTCAATCAGCCTCCTGATGCGGCTTTTCATAGACTCAACCAGTTTCCTGTCGTTTATCCTCCGGGCTTCATCCATCACCATCCACAGCGCTTCGAGAGAATGTCCGGGGAACATAACTTTTTCATATCCCGGGATCCTGCTGTAGTCGTGAAACAATTTCTCATTTACAATTCCGAATTCAGGATTCCAAAAATCATTAATCAGGTGATCAACATGTTCTTTCTGAAGTTTTTCAAGTTGATCGTCTTTGTGAAAGGAGAGAAGATTTGTGAGGGTCCATACCAGGACAAATGAATGGCCCTGGGTTCTGAGCCCTTTTTCCTTAATTCCCGGAATGGTAACACCCTCATAATTTTTCTTCTCATAATCCTCAACAGAGGCCCATATTGATTTTTTTGCCAGTTCGAGATCCTCTTCGCTGCCGGCAGCCTTAAACAATTCAATAAGTCCCGCTGCAGAAAAGAGGGCTCCATAAATATCTTTCCCCGATCCCTGACCGGTGTTAGCTACAGGATTCCCTCTCCGGTCAACAGATTCTGTCCATCTCCCGTCGCCCAGATACATTTTTTTTACAAGGAAGTCGCGGGTCTTCTGAGCAATATGAAGAAATTTTATATCCCGTCCGAAATAATTATACAGATAGGAATAGACCCACACGGCCCTACCCTGGTACCAGATATTCTTTTCATCGCTCTGCACGGAGCCGTCATCGTAAAGCTCGCAGATAAATCCCCCATTTTCAGCATCATAGCCTCCTTTCTCCCAGAAGGGAAGGTACTGATTAAAGATGCGATCCTTATAATCGTCTCTCAATTCCTCAAGGGTCATTCCTGCGATCATCTCAGGGATATTATCAAAGGTTGCAGCCTTAAACTCAGCCGAATCAAATTCATTCATAACCTATCTTCCAAGAGGTGTTGCTTCAGGTTTAATATACTTATTAAAGAAATTGAACAGGTCCTCATATTCATCATTTTCCAACCTTGACACCCAATTGATGTCCGGCCGGTTAGTCAGGTTGCCTGAACTTATCATTGCTTCATTTTCACTAAAGAACATTTTTGCATGAAGCATTGGCACTTCAAGGATCTTAACATCCAGGCCCTCCAGCCCTTTTTTGCCTTCTCCCTGCCTGACAAAATAGAATACATCCATTTTCTTTGCAGCCTTGTTGAGTGCATTTTTGAAATCATCCCATCCGGTAAGGTCATTATAGGGGGAAACAATAATGACGAATTTCTTAGCATTTGTCACGAGTGATGTAATGCTGCTGATGTTTTCGGTCGGATTTAAAATTTTCATAAGACTTATATTATATATTAAACTTTACTATGATTCCTTTTTCAGACGAAGCAACAGCAGGATCAACCCTGACAGGAAGACCCCGACTGCACATATCTGAAACGTAAGTGACAAAGATACATTTGCATCCTTGAGAGCACCTCCGATGTAGATCATTATTCCTCCGGTGATAACGCTGAAGAAACTCATAATGCCGTAACCTGTTGCCCTGGTCCGGCTGTCAACCACCTGGGCTATTATTGGCATAAAGTTGGAGTCGTGGAATCCTTTGGCAAAACCAAAAATTATAATGCTTGCGATCGCTATTATAAACAGATCGGTGGAAGCCATAAGGAAAAGGAACGGACCTCCTATTAAAAAGCCGATCACAGGAACATAAAGCCTTCCCCGGTTATTTTTCCTTGACCATCTGTCGGCCCAGATACCGCCCACAAGGACTCCAATTAAAGAAGCTGCCTGAATAAAGACAGTTGCGGATACTCCTGCTCCCCCGAGTGAGAGATTAAATCTTTCCTTAAAGTATGTTGGAAGCCATGCATATATGACCCAGAATGTCATACCCAGCAGGATGCTGTAAATAATTATTATCCAGTAAGAGCGTGAGCCGAAAAGTCTTTTTAACACTTCACTGACTTTTATCGTGTCAATAGATTTCAGATCATCAGCAGGCATACCTGTGTTAACCGGTTGTTCTTTCGGGGCATCACGGAGAAAGAAAAACAGGAATATTGCATACACTATCCCAATAATACCAAACAGGTGAAAACCAAATCTCCATCCCCAGAACTCGGCAATGTACCCTCCTGCTCCACCCAGTGCCATTCCCGCATATAATCCGCTCATAAGTATACCTGACGCAAGCGATCGTGTCGGCCCTTTATGATAATCGACAATAAGGGCCACGGCAGCCGGCATGTAGCATGCTTCACTGATACCCATTATGGCACGTGCTGTAAGCATCTCAGAAAATGAATTTACCGAGCCTGTCCAGTAAGTAACAGCCGACCATACAAAGAGACTTATCAGGATCACAAATTTACGACTGTAACGGTCGGCAAGGTATCCCCCGAAAGGACTGAGTATGCCATAAACTATAAGGAAGATTGTAGTAAGCAGTCCGAACTGGGCATCCGTCATCGGGATGCTTTCCTTTATCGGGTCGCGCATGGAGGCTATAAGAAGCCTGTCGAGGTAGTTAAGCATCGATACCACCCACAGGATGCCGACGGTCAACCAGGCGTAGTACATCTTACTTTTATCAGTACTGTTCATAAGGGTTTCAGGGTTTCAGGGTTTCAGGGTTTCAGGGTTTCGGATTTTTGATTTCAATTCCCCTCCTCGGAGGGGTTAGGGGTGGGTTAAGGAATGTTTGCAGTAATAAATTTCTCAATGTTTCGGGTTAATGTTAAGGATGTTTGGGTTTCGCGTTTCGTGCTTTGTGTTTCGGGTTTCTGGATGATTTTTATTTACCGGCCTCTCCCCCTCATTCCCCCTCTCCCGAGTGAGAGGTGGAAGTTCATTCAGGATGTTTAAATGTTTTATAGTTATATTGATCTTTTCATCTACCAGATCGCTATCATCAAAATCTGGTTATTTGCTCCCCGCCCCACTGACTACCAAAAGCCACCTCTTCCTCTGAGCCCTGCCTTCTATCCCCTCAGTCAACGGGAACAATCTCGGCGCTGTTGTGCATTAATCCAACGGTCATGTTACCTTTCAGACTGGAATTTAGGTAATTCTGAAGTTCTGACAATTTCAGAGGGTAAAATCCAAGCTTCCTCACTATCTCATCCGGTATACCATCGGCAACCAATGTTACTTTAAATCCTTTCTTTACCGTATTAAAATAAAGTGCTGCGGTGATACTCAGCATATCATGTGTATTCCCGGGATCTCTTCCCATCCTGAACAGCTCTTCGTCGGGGAGGAGAGCGAGTTCGATAGTTTCCTGGTGAGTGGGGCTTACTCCCTCATAACAGGGTGACAGCAGTATTATTTCGCCACCTTCCTTTGTCGAGTTCATTGCCGAGAATATCCCTTTGGATGACTGGAAAAGGTCATTATCGACCGGGAAAGAGCTTGATATTGTAATATCAGTTTTTTCGCCGTATGGAACACCATAGACTTTCATTCCCCACTTCACTCCTTCCCTGTGGGCAGCAATATAGTTCCCGGCAACTATCCTGACCAGCTTGCCATCCCGGTCAAGGACTGTATTGATAATAAATTCCAGTCCTGTAAGCTTTGCAAAATCCTCCATCTCCTCGCGGCACGGAGTATCGGCATGACCGAGATGCTGTTCCGTTGCTCCCAGCAGATGAACCTGGCCGGTAGTCTGCTCTCCAGCGACACCGGGAAGAAGGATCTTGGCTCCTCCGCTCCATCCTGTTGGATAATGCGGCAGGATATTCCCGATCCCTATTCTTACATCTGCCTCAACAACCTGCCGGTTCACCCAGATGTCAGTACCACGGCGGGTTACACCAAAATGTTTCAGGAAATTCTTATCGAGGTAGTTATGATTGATCACTCTGACCCTTCTTACCACCTCATCACCAAATTTCCTGCTGATCTCATCGGGGGTCATGAACCGATGAGTGCCAAGTGCAATAACAATGGTAATATCTTTATCAGGAATCCCGCCTTTGTTCAGCTCTCCGAGCACAGGAGGAATTATCTCGCGGGTCGGTGTTAAGCGGGTAATATCGTCAGCGAGGATAACCACCTTGTCGCCCTTTTTGACTATTTTTTTCAGCTCTTCTGACTGGATCGGGTTATGCAAAGCTCTGAGAACTTCATCCTTTACATTACCAACTGTTTCGATATCAGCAGGAAGAAGCTCATATTTTACAGCA
The DNA here is from genome assembly GCA_942492865.1 of uncultured Bacteroidales bacterium. Classification (GTDB taxonomy): domain Bacteria; phylum Bacteroidota; class Bacteroidia; order Bacteroidales; family VadinHA17; genus LD21. The sequence goes on from OW818650.1 coordinate 370,714, forward strand.
CCCTTCTTTATAGTCAGATTTACGACCTGTTTACCGTAATGTATTTTATAAGTCTTATCCATCTTCAATCACTAAGTATAAAACAAATTTAGATAAAATGCCAATCCCATCAAATTAAATTGGATGCCGGGAGTACTTTCGTTGAGCTTTAGTGGAGATTTTCAGCATTGTGATGCACCGGGGTGCAGAATATTTATCAATGAACTGTCTTCAATATCTTCCAGCTAATGAAACAATTGAGAAGGCCAATTAATAGGAACAACGGCTGAAGAATGCTCGACAGAGAGATCCAGGCTACCTGGATAATTATCCAGAGACTAAGTAATATCCCCAGGATCAGCCCGGTATGTCCGGCATACCTGTTCCTTGTAAATGAAAGGTAAGCGCCGGCAAGGTTTGCCAGTCCGTTTATCAGCAGCAAAAATAATCCGGGAAGGAGAAAAGAATTCAGAGGTGAATTTGCCAGCATTTCAGGCGATGCACCCATACCCGAACCTGAAGTGTCCATAAGGTATCCTATTCCGGCCGGAATAGCACCGATGCCTGTAAGAGCCTGAAGAGAGCCAAGAGTGTAATAAAGTTTTTTCATGAGCAAAATAAATTTTCACTGAATCTCTTCAAACGGCACCATCACTTCCGGGAGAACAATGAGACACAACAAGTATAAAAATTATTTTTTATTTTTCACAGTCATTTAAAACAGTAGTTCTTATGATCTTCTGAATTAGCCGGAAATTGCCTGTTACCGGGTTTAACCGCAGAAGCCGAATTTCTTTGTAAAGTAATTGAAACTGTAGTATAAGGACCTTAAATGGGTGTGTTATTTTATTCCAAAGTAGCCGGCAATAAGAGCTACTCCAAAAACCATCACCTCATTATACCCTCTGTCCTCGAAGGAGAAATTTAAAAGATTAATCCCTAAACCCCAGTAAGATACAGCAATAATCAACCCAATAATGCAGGAATAAGCTATAACCCTTAAAGTTATTTTTGCTTTACCCTTCAACTTCTTCCCAATTCCTCCAATCAATCCTCCTGAAATAGCTAAAATTAGAAATAGCCAGGGGATTATTGCTGTAACTGATATTGTGTTGCCGGGATAGGTTGTATTAACCACTCCAATATCAATTTTCCCGTAACTTTCTGATCTTAAAATAACCTCTGCCGGTTTATTGTCAGACAGCGTCAGATTGGAGGGTTTAATTGACCCCGCAGAAGATTGTACCGCAAAGGACACAGGCTTGTAAGAAGAAATCCCTTTTAATGAAACTGCAACCGGCATTGTTTGAAGACCGAATCCTTGAATTGTGGTTCGTTTTCCAGAGAGAATTATTGCCGGCTCCACCAGTAAATATTTCGAGTATCCCTGCGGATTACTAACGGTCAGAACCTTCACTTCCATCGAATCCAAAGGATTTGGTGTCGTAATAACAGCATCTTTCGGGGGCCAGTTTATCTGACTGATCTTTAAAGATACTGAATCCAGACCATAAGACACGACTATCTCCTCCGGGGCAGAGAGGTTTTTTTGAATTGGAGGAGATTCTTTTGAGTAACTAGTTTCAACTGCAAGAAAACGAATACCACCTTTAAACTCCTGAGTTTCAAAATTAAACCTGAGTGGTGCCGAATCAACGTAGAGAATCCGGTACATTATCTGATTATTGGAGCCTGATTCTTTAGCAAAATACAATTCAGGCAACATAAACAATCCACTTCTTGTTGCTGTATCCTTCAATATCGGATAATCGGTTTTCTTTAGTCTGGAGACTCCCGTTTCAACAAGTGCAACTGCTTTAAGCTCTTGTTGACCTAATCTGAATGAACCAATAGCCGTACTTCTTTCAGCTGGACCCTGATTACGATTTGTAATTTTGAGTCTTGCCTGCTGATGCAGGATCTGGGGGTTAATCAAGGAACGATCATCCGGTTGAGATAAAAGGGAGCAAGAAATCAGTACCATAAGGAAGAGAGAAACTTTAAGTTTTTTCATAGAATTAATATCATATTTAGTTTCACGAGCAGGCATAAGCGACAAGAAAGATCACATCTTTCAGATTTCGTTGGCCAATTGCTAAAGGAACTGTTACCTTCATCTTTGCACTTTTTGAAATACCAGGGTTTATGGCCTCTTCTTTCAGCTCATTCTCTTGATTCAAAACATATACCTTCCCTATTGACTTAAGGTCATCAGGTCTAGCAAAATAGGGGAAATGCTCTTTTACCAATGTTAATATCACATCAGCGGTATTATCTGAGGCATTGAGTTTATTCCACTCCATTGGAAAATCATAACGCAGACTGAAGGCTCTTGATAAGCCAACCCCATTTAGGGCATTCAGGGCCGCTTTTATATTAGTTTCCACATTAGTTTTGAATACTCCACTATATTCCGCGGTATAGCTCATATGAAAAATAACGTCAGAGATTGTGTTATAGTCGAAAGTACGAAGTGATTTTGGCAATGATAAAGTCCAGACACTTTCAGCAGCTCCCGCCCCTTCAAAGGGAAGAAATCGCTCATCTCTAAAATTTAAGTCAAACTGGCCCCCATCATTTTGAGCATTACTGGTGGCAATAGTTTCGCATCCAGTAAAATTATAATTCTGCAAAGAAGCATCTTTTGTAGCCCTGATCTTATTATTCCCCAAGGTCAATGTCGCCCCAATATTTGCATATGGCCCTGTGATACATGGGATTGACAAGCGTACTGATTTGATAATACGGCGATAATAACCTGGATAAGTCAGATCGAAAGCAGCTTCCGGAATTGTAAAACCTGAGCATTCACCATTTATTTTCAGATCGAGCAATTTATCTGGTGCAAGTTGCAACATGCTGAAATGCTGAGTAATCTCTTTTTTTCGATTATCAGTATCTATAAATTCCTTTTCCAACTGCATCAATTGTAGCATCATGCGTTCACCTGCCAATAAACCCAATTTTTCACTATTCCAATTGTCATTTTTGATAAATCCCGTACTGAGTCCTTCTACACCATGACGTTCAAAATCGAATGCTTGTTGTGCCTTCATTGCCATGTCGTTTGCCAGGTTGAAAGCCATACGGTAGAGTTGCTGAAGCTGCCTGACCTGGAAAGTATAGTGCTTATAATCAGAAAATTTGGTAGTATAGAATTCGTAAAGCTCTTTGTACTGTTCGATATTGGTTGTGTGCAAATCCAAATCTAATTCTGCAAGTTTCAAAGCTATTTCAGCATTTCTTATTTGTTGACCCATGCTTACAAGTTCCTGTGTATAGGCTTTTACCTGGAACTGCCACTCTTGCTCACGGCGTTGATGTCCGGCTTCTAATCCAGCTAACGTGGCAATATTATCTGCCATTTTTGCAATAGCGTCTAACCCAGACGCAAATCTGGCTGAACTACCTGAGAGTTCAACACCACCATACTTCATCGCAAAAGGGCTTCCAACCTGTGGTACTAATGCAGAAATAGCAGCTACTATTTGAAAGACATTCTCTCCAATTCTTAAACCACCTGCTGTCCATTTTGCTACTTGTTCCGCATTTTCCCATGGGATTAGGCCTTCATCAATCAAACTTTCATAATGAGTTTTTCGAATTTCGAGGCCCTTTCTATTTTCTAAAAGGGTTAGAAGGTGCGTTTTGGCCTGCTCCAATTGTTGTTTTTTATTGCGGGTAGTTAGTGTGAGAATATTTTGTTCGTGTCTTGTACGCAACAGAGTCAGTTCCTCTCCATCTTTTCTTTCAATTGCAGCAAAGAGAGCTCCTCCAAAACTCTGGACAACATTGCAAAATTGTTTGGCTTTTTCAATCAAATATGTAAAGCGATGGTTTGGCATTTTTGCATTCAATGCTGCAGCGATTTCATCGAAAGATAATCCTCCTGCTACCATTCGGGCCAATAGTGCCGGGTCTATCTCCGGTGAGTAAGCAGCCATGATTTTTGGAACTCCATTGATGTCCAAACAATGATTGAGGTTGTAAATACGTTCGTCCACCCTGTCCCAGTACCTGATAAAGTCTTTGTTATGAGGGAAACAAAACGCTAAGTCTATATCAGGATTGAAATACGGCATAGGGCTTCCTGGCATCATACTCTCCTTGCTTGGTCCGGATAATCCGGCTTTTATGCCTGTCGAAATCGACCCAATTTTCGAGTAAGGTACTTCAGCTGATATCATCATCTTCTGACTACTGTATTTTGCTTTTTTGCTGGTACTGTTAGCCAGCAATGCAACCATGGGTGATGATACATTATTGGCAATCCCGACAGATGCATTCAATTCTTGTTTTTCTTCAACAATTTGCTTTTCTACAGCGAACAAGTTGTATATGAAATCATTATTAGCACCAACTTTGATGGAATCATAAGTTAAATCTATTACTTCCTCCCTGCATTTCCCTGTGCTTTCAGGCTTATTTCCCAGAATGCTTTTAACAATATTGTATAAGTGTCTTGCCTCACTGGTGCTTTCAGGGGTATATTGTTCATAAAGGTAATCACCCCAGTCCATGAGGTTATCCAGATATTTCATAACAACGTTCTTCTGATAGGCCCCGATGCGCAATCTTGCTATAGCGTGTGGATTGCCCGGATTACGTTGATACATTTCAATAGTATTGGGATCGTTGAATATCTCTTTCAGCTTTTGAATACCTATGTTTCTGAATGAATTAAAACGCCAGTTGACATCGTTTGGGAAGGCTAATTGCTCAAATTTGTCTTTGATAGCTGTAGGATTATAAATGTAGCCATACCAGTGATTTGCTTCCCGGTACTTGCCTGATGCATTAAGGTGATCAGCAATCCGCATGGGGATATGAAAGAACAATTCGTAGAAATAATTCCCAAAACTTTTACCATAATCAATTTGTCCTGCAATCTGATATTGCGTTTGGGTGTCTAAAAGATTATCAATGCCAATTGAAATTTTATCCCAGAGATGCTGGATATGCTCAGGATTGAGTTTATGACCCTTATTCGGATCTGGGTTGGTGGGTGTCGTAAGTATAGATACAGCATCCCGTTGCTGTATTTTATAATCCTGGTATCCATCGGCAAAACTTTTCGTTCCATCGGTTACAAAAAAATCGCTAAATCCATCATAGTAGGCATTATATTCATAGGCTAATGAGTTTTTATTTATAATGGTGTTCCCCCCTGCAACTAATCCGCCAAAAGCAGCTCCTGCAATTGTCGCGGGCACATTGGCTTCACCAATAACCGATCTCATAACTGTCTGATAATTACTGACATTTATGAGATTTGGAGCAACCATTGACAGCAATTCCGGCCTAAGTATACTTCCTATTGATAAATCAAAATTGAATTTCTTGGGAACTCGTTTCTGTCGTGCCATATCAACTGTTTCTGTATTGTATTCTATTTTACTTACAGGCACATAATCGATCTGGTGAAATATGTCTGCATCTCCTGATTTCAGTTCTTTATTATCTTCTTTGAAAAAGAACAATGCATTCCCGGTGGAGCTTTTTGTACAGAATGAATAATGGTATGTTCCCTGACTATCTTTATTAAAGGACAACTCAAAATACAGTAAGTCCATGCCGAGATTTACATGGTATACTTCAGATGAAATATCAATATTTGCAGGCTCCTGTGTCTGGTTGCTACTGGTTGCGACATTTACAATTTTATCATAACGGTCGAACGAATATTCCAAATCCCCTTCAATCTGCATACCGACAATTTTCAAGACAACCCTGACTGAAACTGTAAATGCATCTATCATTGCCCTCGAATATTTGTATTGAGGTGCAAGTGCATCCTTTTTATCTGTCCAGATATAGTTCAGATTTAAATAGTTTTGGTCATAGGCCCAAATTGGATAGGGTTTACGGTATACCGTCTGTTCAAATTCTTTTAATACATTCTCGCGAATTTGTTCAGCCTCCGGTTTAAGGATGGGATTAGGAGTATCCCTATCACTAACCTTATCGTTATATCTTGCAATTCTTAAAAATGGATCAAATGGGCTATTTGTTCTGAAACCCATTTCGATACGCTGCGGTACACTCCATTTTTTATCTACTTTAAGGTACGAATAATTGACTAAGACATCATAAGTGTGCATTGCAATATCAGAACTTCCGCCTATTAAACTGGAAATGTCCTTACGCTGATAGGTTGTCCAGAATACGTGCAATTTCCCATTGTGACGAATAGCAGATACATCATCGGCAGGAATAGCAATATTCATTTTTTCCCAATTCGACCAGGATACCCCTCCATTGTTTAAAAATTCAAGATAGCGGTAATAATACTCAACGGGTTGTTTGTTTGTTTTTCCAAAAAGATAGATACGGTTAAAGGCTTTATCGAAATATGCACCTGCCATTCTTAATTCAGCCAGTATCATTACTTGTTGAAGGTATTTTTTATAAGCATTTTCAACTACTTCCATGTTGAGCTTTTGCTGTAACAATTCTTCCTCCAACTCCTTAAACTCTGGGCTTTTATTGTCCCTTATTTCCGGCTCGGCATAGTTTTCCGGAAATAAGAATATCTTACGGTTGGCCTCCCATACGCGATAATTCTTACGCCACTCCCACTCCTGGATCTCATCAATATCCAGCAATACACTAACTTTTTCGTCTGCAGAACGTTCCAATCCCATAATGCAGCGATGGATGTATACTTGCAGGCTATTCGTAGCTGCTACAATTCGTGGCAAAGTAAAGCAATCACCCATGCCTACATCGAGCAAAAAATACTGGTACAAGCTCTCACGGTCTGTGAAATTAAAATTTCTGGCCCGTAAATCTCCATTGAAAATTACAAAATTGCAGAGTGCATCTCGTAAATTGCTACACAACTTGTTTTTTAAATCTCTTATGGCTGCTTCACAAGTTTCGTTATCGTCATATTTAGATCTAATGGCATTTTGAAGTAGTACAATTTGGACTTCAAGTGGAGCACCAATTTTTAGTTTATTGAGCAATTCGGCGTTTATATTGAGATTTTTAGCCCACTCCAATCGCTCCAGAAAAGTTTCAACCTGACTTATAGAATTAGTTTGTATAATAGCATTTTGCACTTGGGTTAATTCTATTTTTTTCCACCTGGCAACGGCTTTATAAGTATCTATCGGTAATATTTCAATTTTCTCAATTTGCTCCAATGTGTTGAATAAGTTGAAATTTTTAAGGTCACGGGTTTCTTCAATCCAATTGGATAAATAAGCAATTTCTTTAACCCAGTTCTGTGATTTCCATGCAGTAAAACCTAATTTTGGAAAGACACAACTTTTAGCAGCTTTTGCTATATTATTTTGCGTTTCAATGTCAATCTTGAACTTATCGAACAGGAATACTAACTGTTCTAACCTTTTTTTGAGGTTTGTTAAGGCAATGAACGTTTTATCAGCTGGAGCAGGTTTTTTGATATCCTCAAATAAATTATCCAGGTCATCACCTGTTTTCTCACTAAAGTTTTTGAAATAATCCAGTACTTCTCTGTCTATTCCGAGCCATTTGTTAAAAAGCACTGAATAGTGATCAGGGCTTTTAAAATCGTCTTGCCTGATAAGCTCCTTTATTTCAGTACTTATTAAAAAGGTTTTGTCTTCTTCGTTAATTTTATCAGTAACTGACTGCTCACCAAATAACTCAATCAAATCGTCTATTGTGAATTTTGATTTTTGGAATGATTGCAGGTATTCAATAAATGCCGTTATATCCCGTAAGGGATTATCAAAGTACTTACTTTCGCCTTTACCCCATACTTTAAGCAGCTGGAAAAATGTTTCAAACGAATTCGCGTTTGACCATTTATAAATTTGAATATACCTGTAAATGGTGTTTAAATTATTAGTATTGAGAGCTATACTTAAAGGTTCTCCTTCGCCTATTTTATCTTTCAGAAGGGTTAAACAGGCCAGTATGTCTGCAGAACTAACGCCAAAAATGCCTTGTAAGTCAAGCAGTAGTTTTACGGCATCATCGTCAGTATTGGTTACCAGATCGATTAACTTGGGTTTGACATCTGTTTTCCATGTTTTGGGCAATAGTTGTTCCCAGGAAATTCTGGATTGATTTGTTTTAATTACCGGCAGACCTTTAATGACGCCCACTAAAACATCTTCGTCAAAACCTGACAATTGTTGCACCTTTTTGAATGCTGCAATGTTCAATATTGCCGTTTTGTCAAGGGTGTCAATTGTTATAGAAAATGTCTGGAAAATATTATCCAATGCTGTCAAAGTCCATCCGGTAGCTTTCCATATCCGGATCAACCGGTGCATTTGTCCCTGCCATTTGATAAGATTGGTATCAAATTCAAGGTTGAATTTTTGAATATCGCTGCTATCCTTCACTTTTTTTATAGACAACTTTCCAGTCCAGAATTTCATTGCAACCAACTGTTCGGTTTCTTCGGCAGTCAATCCGCTTTTACGTCTGAAAGCCAAAACATCTTTGTCAATACTGGCTGTGAGGTCTTTATTGATAATGTTTTCATACATCGCCTTAGAGAGGTTGAGGTATTCGATGGCTAATTCCAGTATTTCCTCATCATTCGGATCAGGGTACAGGTATTCTAACAGATGTGTTCTGTTTAAGCCAAAGAAAGACAGCCATGTTCGCAGTTCATCCAATGCTGGATCGTAAGGCAGCAAAAACTCTGATCCCGGGTGTTCTTCCGATAGCCTTCCTGCTATATTTTTACCGGTCCCAAGATGTTTTTCAATAAAGGCTGTTAATACTTCGTTGATTATTTCAATGTAAGGAATGCGTGTATTTGTATTTTCGCAGTTGAGTTTTAGTTTCCACAAATCGGGCCTTCGCACTTTAAGATGAATAGGATGTGTTTCTGGCAAAATTGTCTCAGTTAAGGAACTTTTAATTTGTTGTAAAACTCTATTTTCTAAAAAGTGCATTAAATCCACAAAATAAGCTGCTGGACTAAGCACAGACTGGCAGCTTTCGCATTCACAGTAATTTTGAGAACCAAACAGGTCTTCGATACTATCCAAATCTTTCAACCCGTTTGTTTGTTTGATCGCCTCCCAGTTATCTTTTTTGCCAAGTCCTCCTAAAATAGCCTCTTTGGCTGGGGTAAGGTTGGCTAATGTATTTTTCAGAAAAGGATTTGTAATGACATCCCTATATGCTAAAAAACCATTTATCATTGTACTATAATAATACTGGGCTTTCTGTTTGATTTGTATCGCTGTCGGGGCATCAATATACAGCTCACGCATGAGACTCTTGTGTGTATATGTTGTTGCCTTGTGTATATTGACTTTCTTAGCCAGCAACAAGGCTGCTATATTGGTATCAGGACTCAGCAACAATGCTTGTTGAGCAGCCGAAAGTTCTTTAATGAGTGTTGGTGTGGCTGCTATACCAGTTATCTTTTTATTTAATTTCCCTGTTTCAAGTGAGATAACAGGTTCTGATTTGAGATCAAACTCTTTATTCTTGATATAAAATTGTTTAAATTCATTACTTATAATTGGACGATCGGCAGCATCCAGGCCTAACCAATCGGGTTTTTCAACTACCCGGTGCATGAAAAATGCCGATGGGTGTTCCTGCTCGGCTTGAAGCAATACAACTCCGGCAAATGCAGCATTAACTTCTTTATCGTCACCTACTTTACCCTCTTTTAAGATTTTTGTCAAAGAGTCAATATTATGACCAGCCAGATCAGATGTTCTTTTCACACCTGCATTCCATAACGTTGCCACCACATCAGACTGATCACCAACGATTCGCATCAAACCTAATGAATTTTCTATTTTTTCTACATCGGGTTCACTCCACTGTTTTTCGACCTGCCATTGCTTTATAAGAAGTACTTTCTTATCATTGGAAGCTTTGAGTATAAGTGCAAGTTCATTTTCGTTATCTAAACGATTTATCTGCAAAACTTCTCCCAACCGGTTGGCATTGTAGCTGAGCATTGTATCAGCTAAAAGCGGATTTTCACCTGGAAGCTGATTCAGGCCTAACACATCACTTATCTTGGGGCTGAGGTCTTCACCTGATTTATTCTTGGAAAGATAATCTCCAAATGTGCTCAGGTATTTGGCATCCACTTTATCTTTGACATTTTCTATAACTTGTGCAAGTGATTTGTCTTTAGCCTCATTCAGGTCGATATCTAATGATTTGATTGCCTTTGTTAAATCTTCATCAGCATTAAGAGCAATGGCTATATTTTTCTTAAGACCGTCATTCAGTGCATTTTTGAATTTCGAGTCTTTTTTTTCTAAAAGTCCTTCTGTTTTGAGTGAAAGACCTATGCGAGAGATAGTTTTCTTTGCCATGATATTTTGTTTAAACTGTTTTCAATTGCATATTTTAGTTTAAAGAACCTTCAATTTCCAATTCTTTTCGGTAAGCCTCATATTTTTCAGTAAATGCCTTCTCAGCATCATGTGGAAAATTATAGGTGAATACATATTTAATTTCACTGGCGTTATTTAATTCCCTTGTAGTACGATAAGCCTGCAACCATTCATCATAATGGCTTATGAATTTTTCTGCATAAGGGACCAGATCTGCAGGGATGAGGTGGCCTTTTTCTAACAACAGACTACGGATTGTCTCATTGCATTCTTTAAGAATTTTTTCCCTGTACTCATTATTTGCGTCATAACCCTGCAGTGTAATTCTGCTTCGAATCAATTGCAGTTTTACAGGTGCCAATAACTCTTCCAAAGCTCTGAGCTTGAAATTGAACCGAATGTCAAAAAACTTATCCCGCTTGCGAAATTCTTCCTCAATGGTTTTTTTTAACCTTTCTTCTCTTTTAAGGAAAATATAACCAAGTATTCCTGAGATTAATATCGCCTCAAATATCATTTTCAGCAATTGCTCAACATATTTTTCCATAATATTTTAATTAAAACCTTACTAATTAAATTATGCCTGACAAGTGCTCATCATTTGAATCAAATCCCGGGACTGTCATTAAACAGAGTCTGTTTATTGGTGAAGCACTGAGAATTCTGTGATGGATACCTTTTGTGATTATACAAAGTTCATTTGATTCAAGTGGCTGTTCCTTAATTTCTTTTTTTTCAGGATCGTATATCTGTAGTGTCAGTGACCCGTCCAGTACAAAATAGATTTCATCAAATCCATTATGAAAATGTGCTGTTGAGGGCCGGATATTTATTGCAAGTGCAATATCGGGTGAATATTCAGCAGCTGAAAGGACCTCCCTTATTTCGCCACAGAAAGGCGAATTTTTGAAAATGCAATCTTTATTTAATTTAATGATCATTCAGTTTATTTTATAAGACTGGTTTAATTGATGCATCGGAAGGCAATCAGTAATTGCCAGGATATTCCTGATCGCAAAAAGAATTTCAATAGCAAAGATCTTTGCAATTATAAAGTTCCTTTTCAGTCTGCATTGCCATAATTTGTTGTCTGAGTATCCCATATTTTATTTTTCTCTTATTAAATCTAACACATACCGTAAGATGAAATTGCTGAGATAAAAGGTGTCTTTGTTTTGCTTTTCAAATTCCCTGATTGTAACTTTCTATTATTAATGCCATTTTGACCCTTTGTTTAATTCATTAAGTAATTCCTGACTTCTTATCAACACCTGGGTCCCTTTTCCAATACCAGTGTCATATATTGTTGACCCCAGATCTGATAAGATTACTTTTGGATCTAATTTCCTTTCTTTTAAAAAAGCTTCAACCAGTTGCCCTTGCATTTCAGAATTCCGTGGAACTCCTCGTGTATAATACGATTCTAAGTATTTTGTCAATTCATTATAAAGTCCTCTGTCCTTCCCTCCAGTTCTAAAATCAAGATAATTACTTACTCCTAACTTTTTAAGATCTAACTTCAACTCTAGCACAGCACCTCTGCCTGCTTTTATTCCAACAGCTTTTTTGACATATTCCAAAGCCGTTTCCATTGTTGTCCCAAATGACATTCCTTGTCCAAAATCTGCAGGACGGGATTTTTCAATTCTTAACATTTCAGTTATTACTTCTGAGGTCCCATGATATAATGAAATAACTTCTTTGGTCGCGACCTTCTTTTCCCTCAGAAGGGCCCCTTGAGCTAAACTTCTAGTTGCTCTACCAACATCATCAATTGGTCCAGGGATATCAATTGGTGATGCTCCTGGCGGATGAGGGTCAATTAACCCTGCACCAAAAGAACCTGCAAGTGAAATTTTCCCCCAATTGCCATACAAAAATGACATAACTTTAAGCAATGGACCAGAACTAGCAGCCTGAGTTGCACCTAAACCAGCGGTCATTGTTCCACCTGTTCCCGCAGCCATACCCCCGCCCATTAATAAGTAAGTAGAACCAACTATCGCAGAAGTCACTGCCGTAAGATCTCTATTGAACGTGGATGATTTTTGTATTAATTCTTTATTCATTGCAGCATAATAATTTTGCAAGGCAGGTTGATCAGCGAGGCAAGGATTCAATTGGGGCCGCAAAGCATGAGCGGTATGAGCAGGCAACAATACTTGTAAAAAAGAAACTTTTTGTGTTTCGGTACATTGTCTGCCATTTAAATCGAGGTATTTTACTGGATTATTCTTTACATATTCATATAGATTTAAGCCGTCATTAAATCCACCTGAGTCAGCAGATAACCACCTCCCTAACCAGGGTAAATAATACCTTGCGCTATGGTATTCCAGTCCTGTCTCCTCATCACGTTCCATGCCTGTGAAGCGGTAACGTTTGGCAGAAGATTTAATGGCGGCATTAATAGCCTGATAAGCTGTTGTCCCGAAAGGATGGTATTCTTCGTACGAAATTACTCGTGCGGTATCGTCCAGTTCCAGCGTTGCAGAATTCAAATGATTGTGTAATTGATAACGCACCAATTGCTTCTCTGTGCCATCATCTACATTGTTCCTGGTTTCTATCATTACGAAACGATGCCCCTCGTCCATCAGGTTCAGGCTTACTCTTTCCAATCCAGCATGGGTACCGCTATGCTTTTTATACAATTCATAACCTGACATATAAATCCGTTCTTCCTTTTTAGTGGGTGTACCACCTGCTGCAGTTTGGTTTTCGGTTATCTTACGAATGCGTTGTCCGCTGCCATCGTATTGATAATATGTAATTACAGGAATGTTATCCTCGGTGCAATTTTGCCGGGTAGTCAAGACCATTTCTTCTTTAAAATTCCAACTTATCTTTTCCAGATGTGGCAACTCCTCCATAAAGCCATGCTTTGAATGGTGATGGTAATGGGTATAGTTGGCAGGATTACCGTTGTCACCAATTAAGGTTCGTTTCAGTCGGTTGTTGGCGGTTTCGTATTCATAACCTCTTGTCCAATCTCCACCTGGAGCCCGGTGCTTCATCTCCATAATGTTGCCTGCAGCATCATACTTATAAGTTTGGGTATAATTCCTCACGGCATTCGGGTCGCCCGGATTCATGGAGCACATAAATGGTTTGTCGTTCCAGTTATCGCAGGTGCCAAAATTTAATGCAGCATTGTTTTCCCTGCCAGTGGATTCCACTAATCGGTATAAGGCATCATAAGTGTAGGTAGTAACTCCTGTAATTTTTTGGTTATTAAAAAACACTACCGGAATATTTCTATCCTCTATCCGGGTAATGTTTCCAACAGGATCATAAGTATAATACCAATCCTGCAAAGGGTCCCCATTCTGGCGTTTACTTTCTAATCGTTTAAGTCTGAAAGTTACTGTATCGTAATAAAATTTAGTGAACACATCATTGCCATAAATAACTTTTTCCCGCTGCCCTTTTTCGTTGTAGTCAATGTTTTTGATGTACACAGAGGTATTTCCTGCACCGGGATGCAACACAGATTCTCCTTTCAACAGACCGGCTTCGTTGTATAAAGGGGTGATTATACTTCCATCGGGTGAAGTTTGTTGGGTTATTCTCCCTAAGGCATCCGTTTTGTTCGAGAATGTAAATCCTGCACCGGCTTCTAAGTCATTCACTAAATTGACATCTGTCCAATTGGCAACTTCTTTATATTTTCTGAATAGTTTTCGGGTCGTATAAAGGGCTTGTCCTTTAAAATCATACTCAGGGGTATCTACTAATCCTCCCGTGTCGTAATGTTGTATAACCTGTCCTAAGATGTTTCTGGCCTGTAAAGCAGATTCATTGAACCTGGCCGCATCTGTTCTTATCCCAGTTAAAAGTCTTTCTCCATAGATAACCCTTTCAAAGATATTATCAAGTGGATCATCAGAACCATCTGCTTTTTTTCGATCGCCTCCGATTACTTTGCTTTGTATAAGTCGTTGTGCTTTATCGTAAAAATATTGAAACTCGTGATGGCGTTCATCCCAGGTGCGCAGTGGCTTGCTGAGAATAGTGGTTAGCAGCCACCGCTGTCCGGCATCCATACTGTTTTGATAGACCAGGTTGCCCAACATATCATATTTGTATTGCATAACCAGATTACCGGTCTTGTTATTTTCAGTTAGCAAGCGGGCATCCCTTACCTGTCTTAAATTACCTTCAATATCTAAGGTTATCTTGGTTTCATACAAAATATCCTCTCCAGCCTGATCTTTGCCGTTACTTTCCCTATGCAAAACAGGTCTGCCCAATGTATCAAGGTGAAGTTCCGAAGGAGTATTGTAATGAAGGGCCGATTTAATAGCAGCACTCTTCTCCTCAGCATCATTAATATAATCTGCCCTTGTTATATCTGTCCGTTTTTTATACCATTCACTTTCGGTTACAGTATCGTTAGCATCGAATGTTTTTTGCTGCCATGAATTAAATTCAACTTTAGAAAATGTGCCATCAGGCATTTCGGCTTTAACCAATCGTCCTGCAGCGTCATAGTACAAAATTGGCGTAACACCTGTTTCTACCAATTCTTTTTGATCTTCGTAATGCCAGCTGACCGAAAAGAACGGTTCATATTGTTTTACGGCATTTCCCTTATTGTTTTTAATGGTTCTTCCATTACCAATCCATCGAAGTTGCCTGGGATTCATTAAATCTGTGTTTATTTCTGTTATGGAAATTGAATCGTCAGGATTAACGGTTACTTTTTTAGCTTTACCCGGTTCTGCCTGCACTTTTTTCATTACAACTTCGCCTATGCCATTTGAGTATTCGAAGGCGATATGAACAGGGGAATCTGCCATATGTTGGAAATGTTCTTCCCGTTCTATTGCAGCAATTACAGCAGGTTTACCGGAAGTGGCGTATGCATCAAAATCATATGCAAATCTTGAAGATGCATGGTTTAACAAATCCTTTCCAATAGTTGTCAGATGAACAGAATCAGGAGCTTGAAAAAAACTAAGAATGGTTGTTGTCTCTGTTGCATCAGTTATTTCTGACAAGCCTGTCATTTCATCGGCTTCATTTCCCTTGCCCATAATGGCAACTGCTTTTACCATCCCCAGTTCATCACTAATAGCTGTTGAAAAATTGCCATTAATATCTCTCATCCACTGTGGTGAAAGTGTACGGAAATTGAAACCAGGCGCTGTTTGATTTACGTTTTCCACAGCTGTGACATTTCCCAAAGCATCTTCGGTTTCCTCGATAAATAAAAAATAATCCCTATAGTATCTTACTTTTGTTATGCCTCCGTATGGATCTGTATAAGATATTGGACTGTAGAAACGATTCTGAACTTCCGCTTGATTTTCGGTCCCCGTTCTGAACTGAATTGTGCCAGAACGAATCCACCAATTATTATCTCCTCCGTTATTGGTAAATTTACCTTCATTTAATAATGCTGCATTGACTTTTGTACCAAAGATATCGGTAACCAATTCAGGCGTATAAGCCAGGTGATAACTTTCATAAGGAAAAGCCAGAGATTCCAATTTATGTAATGGCAAAGCGCCATCTAAATCGTTACGATAATAAGTATAGCGGATATGCTCAATCAATCTTTTTTGTGCTTTACCGGCAACTAATGCCTTGTCTAATTCATGGTAGAACGCTGTATCCGATTTTGCATCAGCAAGTATGTCTGTGAAATCTTCGACTGAATAATATTTATTGATTTTTGCAACTCCCTTTAATTCATGAGTTTTTACTTCTGAAGGTAAGCGCAAACGATGAATATTTTCTCCTTCAACATCGTTGGTAAATTGGTTTTGGATATAGACAATAACCGTTTTGCTTTGCTCTTGCTGCGTTTCAGTTGGCAGCGATGCATCAGGCTTCATTCTTGGATAAACTATTGCGGCCGATTCCAACACATTGCTGTATTTATCCAATTTGATATTCAGGTTGTGAGCTATTCTCGGGTCTTCGGAGTTGCGTTCATAATTATATGTAATGGCTTCACTTTCCTTCACCACAAAAATTGCATGTTTATTTTTGCCTTTTGGCTGCAATAATTCAATCACACAATTACGGGCAGATACTGTAAAAGGAGTAAGCTCTTTTTTTCTGTTATCTGATGTGTTTCCAAACTTATCAGCATCCAGGGCAAAAGTTTCTGAACGCAGGAGCATACCCTTGCAGGCACGAAGGGATTCCCTCCATTCCTGCCCCGACAGTTGATTTAGTATGGCAGCATCAATACCGGGAGCAGCAACCAATCTGGCGTCAGGCAGAGCTATTTCATGATTTAAAACCTGAAAACCCTCGCGTAGCATCCCCTCATACCAATAATCCTTAGTAAACTGATTGAGGATTTTATCTTTTTGTAAAGAGGCGCCTGTATGGTGCCAGGTTTTTAAAACTACAGGGTCTTGATGCAGAGCAGCATCGGTAATATTTTTTGCTCCGCTCTTTACCCAATGTTCAAATGTCTCTGTATCTTTCTGTTCGACCATTCCAAAGCCCCTGAATTCCCTCTCTGCATGGTCGTAATAACCATGATGGTATTTGTATTCACTTACAAACTTACTGCCCGATATTTTATCCTCTATTGTCGTTTTTGAAACGCAATGGACCGGGAAATGCAACTTGCTCACCCATGGTATTCCTTCCCGCTTATCTTCAAGATAGAATTTGGTGGAAGGAGTATAATCCAATGATACTTCTTTACCCATATTATTTTTATAAGAAACCATTATGTGAGGTTTCTTGCTGTTCATCAGGTCAATATATTTCAAAGGGGAATGGGAGTCACCTGGTAAAGAGCTTGACCATACAATACAGGAAACGCCATTACCCAGCAAATCGGTTATGGTTATTACGGATTGAGAATTGACTTCTGGAAATGGCTCTATTTCAAAAGCCGTTTTACTAAACCGATTACCACTAAGGTTTTTCCAGCAGGTAAATTTACACTTACCGAGATAAATAATATCACTTGTGCCTGAACCGTCAATATCTGCCAATCGCAGATAAGCAGGATTAAATGATCCGGGATGGTCGAAAACAGGAGAATTGTCCATTGTTACTTTGGCTCCGAATTTCCCGAATCCTAAATTTGGCCAATAGCATACTTCCCCGTTCCTGATTCTAAGTATATCAGTCATACCGTCACCGGACATATCAGCCAGAAAGATGGATTGTTTTGCATCAGAAAAAACAATATGAGGCCCCTCTTCTTCATCGAATGGGTTTGATGTACTTTGTGCAGAAGCAAATCCATCTCTCCCTTCAGAGGAGTACCAGGTAAAAACATTATCCTCAGAGATAACCACCTCAGGTTTTCCGTCACCATTCAAATCCAACATTCTGGTATTGGCATCACCGAAATAAATATTGGGAAGGGTTTTAAAAGTATTCAAACCATGCCATTCATTATCATCCTCCAATTCAAAATAACCTTTAGGTTCTGCGTCATAACTTATTAATTGTTTACCCCCATCAGCATCGAGGTCTGCCAGTTGTAAATGATTTCCTAATCCCGTAAAAGAAGGTTTTGGCGAAACCAATATTGCCTGCTCAAATTTTCCATTTCCCAGATTGTGTTTATAATACCATCCGTTTGCTTGTTCAGTCAGTATTCCCGACAGACCTTCATTGAACAAATCGGTGAATTGATACTGGTTTTCATCCAAACCCGCGGGCGCATGGATAAGATCATCAGCTGATATTGTTTTTAGATCTCTATTCCATTCATGTTTTTGATACCCAAATTCCACAGGTGGAAATTTTTTATGGGAATAAGATCCATCCGGTTTTTTAATGTATCCGAAAGAGGTAATTTTTTTCAGAAATATAAAATCTTGTTCAACCGAGGTGTCATACTCGAAATTGACCGACTTAACAAGTGTTTTTTTATCTGATTTATCAGGCTTCAATGCTAATTCTTCAAAAACATGAAACAATAAAACACGTTTGCACAAACGTGTAGTTCGGACTTCAAAACCGGCTTTATAATCAGAAAAAGCATCAGGTCTGAAATCCCAGTTGTTTATTTTTTCGAAGGAATCATTGTCTGACCGTGTTCCAAAATCGAAAATGGTTTGGAACATATAGTCTGTTTCAACAGGGAAAGTATCACCAAACATCTTGTAAGGTGTCTTATTTCCATAAAGTACTTTTTCCAGGTAAAGAGAGTTATAAGATATCTGACCGTTTTTTATACGATTACGGTTGTGAAGCAATGATTCATCAAATCCAATCTTATCCTCCTTTTTATAAATGTACCGGGAGCAGTTCCCTTTATCATCAAACACCAGTTCAGGAAGCCATTCAAAAATTTTGGTTTTATCATCAGGATTGGAAAGGACAGAATTATCAGTCCATCCAAAGAGAGTAGTAGTGTTTTCTCTTGTAATGACACGCCATTTGATTCTACCTGTTGACTTTTCTATCCATCGCTCTATTCGGGCAAATAATTTTTCGATACGGGGTTTGTAAAGGCGAATGGTATGAGTTTTATTGGCATTGTCAGTGAAGTCTCTTTCATGAATTTCGTAATCTCCATCCGCATCTACAGAAAAACTACCATCATCCCTTTTTTTATATTCAGGCACCAGGTCTTCTGCTTCTGACAAGAGATACGTGTCTGTATCAAGGAAGTCGAGGTACTTAGGAAGTTCCTTGTCAGTTTTACGTTTAATTGACGAGATGCCCAGCGACCATCCTAAACCAAAAACTCCGTTTCCATAACCGGAATTATATGACAGGGATAAAGCCGGAGAAGCTCCACGTGTTGGCGAAAATGGAAGTGGAATAGAAAATGAAGATGTGCCATTTACTGCATTAACTGAAAATTTTTCATCGATTCCCTTTATCGCGCCACCTCCTTTAGGCAAAGAAATGGAAGGAACCTCAATCGAATTAGATTTTGTCTTTCCCTTGTCGGTCTTTAAAAATTCGGAGGTTTGGTTTTTATCATTGAATTGATGGTTCATCTTATACTATTTTTTAGTATCAGAGTTTATATGATCGTTTAAGTTAAAATTGACAGCCATGGTATCGCCTTAATTGAAAAAACTCATAATGAGATCATTACTAACTAAATAATTAATTGAAAATTGTCAATCGGAGATTAATAGATTTTAATAAGAGTAACGAGAATCTCACTTAAGTCTCTGTAACAATGAAAATGGCTTATTGAGATTATTTTAAATGCTAAATCAGACGATTTAGAGTTCTCATCCCTGCCCTGACCTGAAGTAATACTAAGGGCGGATCCTGGATTTTCTTTCGCAGACACTTTGCTGCACTATTAATGTGTTATATCAAAGTTAAACCAGTAAAAACCAGAAGTCAAGTTATTAAGCATTTTTTTTACTTAAAGAATTCTCTATTTCTTTTTGGATAAATCCTGGCTGGCGTCAAACTTTTTTTGCATATATTCTTGTTTTTATATCACAGGAGGGAGATAATAGTTTTGCATAACATGTATCAATAGTAATCATTAAAACTATTATCAATATGGAAAAGACAGAACAAAGGCACCAGGTACATAATCTTATTATTCTCGATAGAGTGAGGAGCTGTACCTATTTCCAATTCGGTCTAAATAAGTTTGTATGTTATGCAAAAACGGTCTAAAATTGCGTTTATAAACTTTCAAAGCCGTGGAAGTTAAGAATACTAAAGTCCTTAATCCCAAAGATTATAACGGGCTTGTTTCCTTTATAGATGATTACCCCGAAGCCGGTCTCGTTCTTTTATACAGGGGATCAGTAACCATGATGCATAAAAATATCCTGGTTTTACCTGTTGTAGATTTCCTGAAGGATATGGGAAGGTATTTGGGGGAGGCGGTAAGGAGTAGGCAGTAGAATACGAAGGATGATTTCTATAAGGAGGAGGAGAACAAAGCTATACAGCTCAGGGCTCAGGGCAAGAATGAAAACAGCTCAGGGCACAGAGCGCAGGGCTCAGGATAAGACACACATACATATGTTAAACCGTGAAAACTCCGTGCAACTCCGTGGTTAAAAAAAATCCAGCAGATCCGGAATCAAGAACTTACACAGACTTGTCCTCCATAGCGCTAGCGAAGGAGGAGGAAATCCGAGAAGGCACAGAGAACCACAGAGAAAAGCGTAAAGCGTAGAGCGTAGAGAATTTGATCTGCATCATTCCGGTGCTCCACGAGGTGTGCGTGTGGATAATCTATACCGGTTATACAGCTGAAACAATCAAAAGGGGAAGAAGCTGAACCTACAATCCAGATATCTTTCCCGCATTGGCATTTTACACCATTTTTATAATCGTCAAGCGCAGCTTCAATCCTGACCCTCAGAACCTTTTCATTTTCATCTGGATTTTTCTGCAAATGAATTTTTACATACTCATCAATTGTAACCGGGATCCAGATAATTTTATATTTAGATTCATAACCAGCACTCAGAATTGATACTTCTAATATACGCAGTGAGCCATTCAAGTCAAATTGAAAATAGAAAAATTGAAAAACAAAATGGAAATCCATTAAACACAAAGGACGCAGGTGTGAGGCATGAGGCATGAGCTGTCTATTCCTACGGAAAAGACTGGAAAACAACTTCATGGCGGTCAAATCTCAGCTTATATGGACTTGTTATATGAGGTGAGAAGCAATAATTTCTGCCATGAGGGTAATATACTCTGAATTTCATCAATGCTCCTGGCGAATACTTATCAGGATTTATTTTGCATTCAAAAGTATGGACCTCCCCTTTCTCTCCTTTAACAACGAAATCGACTTCGCTGCCACTCTTTTCTTTCCAGAAAAATATCTTTTCATACTTTGCCCTTAACATATCCACAACAAGATGCTCCCACAGATCACCCCTGTCAGATTCCCTGATACTGTTCCAACCCCTGGCATGGCAAACAAAACCTGTGTCGAAAGCATATACTTTGGGGCGTTTAACAATCTCTTTTTTACCTCCGCCATGGAAGGGTGGAACTGTTGAAATTGCATGTGCAATTGACAATGCTTCGATATATGTCATCACGGTCGGCCGCGTCAACCCGCTTTCCTTTGCAAGAGATGTAATTTCCAGAATACCTGAGCTTCGGGTAAATAATAGTAGCATAAGCTTTATAAAACCTGTCCTGTTCCTTACACTAAAAAGCTCCTGGATATCTCTTGCATAATAACTGTCAATCCATTCAGAATATAACTCTTCATCTCTGATATCCGAAAGAAGGAATTCCGGTAATCCTCCATTTAGCAATCTTTGATCGAGATTGCTGATTTTAAAATCATCCAGACATTCATTCCAGAGAACCGGAGTCAGATGTACCTGTATCTTTCTACCAGTGAGTGAATCCCTGAATTTTTTCGTGGCCGCAAGTGTAGAGGAACTCTCCAGTTTTTGTAACTAGTAATAAACATAAATTATGTTTTACATAATTGTGGCCCAGATATAAAATATATTTTACAATTAGGCTAATTTTTACAGCTTTATTAACTGAGTGTTTTGCCAGTAAGAACCCAGAACCAGGGGAGCGGGGAGCGGGGAGCGGAGAGCACAGAGCGTAAAGCGTAGAGCGTAGAGCGGCAAGACTTGAGAAGATTTGGAATGTTTGCCCCTTCTGTGGGGAGGTAATTTGAAATGTACTTAAAGTAATTAAAGTAATTAAAGTGCCTGATACGATTAAGCCAAAGGTGAACCCGGCGAAACCAGGCACAGCGAAAGCCGGGTGTTGTTCAGCTGGTTGTGAACTTTTCCGGGTTTTCATGTGTTCAAAATCATTGCGCAGTATCAATTATTAAAAACTATATTATGGAAAACCCGGAATTAAAAATATCAGGAGCTGACAGTCCGGCTTCCCAAACAGAAGATTTTTCTGCAACATTGCTTGATATCCTCAATAAAAGTTCTTTGTCATTCATGATCTCTATAGGGCATAGAACAGGGTTGTTCGACATTATGAGCGGTATGGATTTTTCCAGTTCACAAGAAATCGCAACCAGGGCCAATGTCAATGAGAGATACCTCAGAGAATGGCTCGGCGCTATGGTAACAGGTGGTATAGTTGATTATGATTCACCAACAAAAACATATTACCTTCCTAAAGAGAAAAGTGCTTTTCTGACAAGAAGTGCAGGAGCTGATAACATGGCAGTTTTCATGCAATACATTTCGGTTTTGGGCAGAGTTGAGGATGATATCCTGAAGTGTTTTCAGGAAGGTGGCGGTGTGCCGTACTCTAAATTCAAGGGTTTTCACAGGGTAATGGCTGAAGATAGCGGGCAATCTGTTCTTTCAGTGCTCGAAAGTCACATTATTCCGCTTGTCCCCGATCTGCACAGCAGGCTTAAAACAGGTATCAAAGTACTGGATGTGGGCTGCGGTGCCGGTAAGATCATGAATAAACTGGCAACATTATACCCCGAATCGCAATTCACAGGGATGGATCTTTCATGTGGAGCAGTAAATCACGGTACTTCTGAAGCAGCAGCACTTGGTTTAAAAAATGTTGAATTCATAATCCAGGATCTTTCGGATTTTCACGAAACTGCACCGGTAGAACAATTTGACCTGATAACCACGTTTGATGCCATACATGACCAGGGACAGCCATTGAATGTCCTTAAGGGAATATACAAGGCACTGAAACCCGGGGGTGTTTATCTGATGCAGGATATCTCGGGAAGCGGCGACCTGGAAAAAGACAAAAAACATCTTATCGGGCCCTTCCTGTATACAGTCTCATGCATGCACTGTATGACTGTCTCACTGGCACAGGACGGGGAAGGTGTTGGAGCCATGTGGGGAGAGGCTATGACGAGAGACTACCTGAAAAAAGCAGGATTTTCCAATGTTGTTACAAATAAATTAGCCCACGACATCCAGAATAACTGGTATGTAGTCAGGAAATAAGATAGTTAAGCTACTCATATCCGGGAATATATTCCACAAATATATAATAATATGGGGAATATATTCCCCAATTTAGAGTGACTAAAGTACTTAAAGTGCCTTTTGATAAATCAGGTAACAGAATCTTGAAGTAAGCCTGTTTAACTCTGAAACTCTGAACCGAGGCGCAGCCGAGCTAGACGAAGTCAAACCCTGAAACATATGAAACCATTGAAACACTCAACAAAATCCCCATCCCCCTGTTTATAAATTTTAAACGATATTAAATATAAAAGCATGTGGAAAATTATCGTTTTATCATTTGTCTCCCTTGATGGTGTAATACAGGCGCCCGGTGGTCCGTCTTCCCCCTGACTCCTGGTTCAGGCAAGAAGCTGCTTGATGACGGTTCCATTCCGGCTGGCTTCAGACATACTGAACATACAGTTACTAAGGGTGGAGTAACGGGAATGTCAGGACAGGATCTTTCGGAGTATAAAAACTATTAGTGTGAACAAAAAATTATAATTGGAGGTGACTGATATGGCAAAATATGTAGATGGATTTGTTCTGGTTGTACCTGGTGATAAAGTAACCGAGTACAGGAAAATGGCAGAAGATGGAAAAGATTCATGGATGAGACATGGTGCACTCGCCTATTATGAATGCCTGGGTGATGACCTGGTTACAAAAGATATGGGTGGAGGAAAGGCTATTGAATTCACAGACCTGATAAATGCCAGGCCCGGAGAGACTGTATGGTTATCCTTTATTGTATTCGAGTCAAAAGAACACCGTGATGAAGTTAACAGGAAAGTGATGGCCGAAATGGACGAGAAATTTAAAGACCTTACGGATTTTTCGATGCCTGTAGATATGAAACGCTTTGCCTATGGAGGTTTTGAGGTTGTTGTGGAAGGAATTGCGAGATCCCGGTTTTGATTCCACGCGACCTTCTGCATTTTCGCGGCCTCTTTCTTATCTATTATAATGCTCCACTCAATCCCTGAATCGTTTTTAAATTCACTGGTAAGTCCTGAGGGATTTTTACCGGTAATTACAGAATAAAGAAGGCATGCATATATGTATGATCCCTTGTAACCCGGATGTCCCCTGTCTTTGGCATACAAGTTCAAAATTTCTTCTTCAGATGGTTTTCGGCCAAGATATTCCAACCAGGCGTAACCGGCTGTCGCAACAAGTATTCCTTTCTGCTTTCCGAAAGACACCTGCATGCTGTTTAACTTTTTGAACCCATCGGGAAAAGGCAGTTGGGTAGGATTATAGTACTGCGTAACACCTGCGGTTGCAAACAGGATAGTAGTCGCTCCGGCTTTCCTGATCGCTTCGTCAAACATGGTTGCATATTTTATGAACTCCTGTTCCCCGGCATTGAATATTTCCTGGATTACAACATAATCCCATTTTTCGTCAGCGATCATGGCACGGGGTGTACCGGGTCCCTCCCCCAGTTCCCAGAGTTTTTTAAGTGATGCCCCTCCAACAACCTTCATAGAAGGTTCAATTCGCGGATAATCAGCCGGCGCAGATTCCGAAATATCCTTTATCATGTTTGGCAGATCATATATACGTGTCCCTGTAATTCCGTCATATACACCTAACTGGCTGTTACCCAGGAATAATACTTTTGTTGGCGGAATTGCGGAAAACGATAGTGACCCTATCAGGCACAGGCAGGATAGTAATGTTGTTAAGTATTTTATCATTTAATTTTTTGTTGAAGAGGGTTAAGAGCAGTAGAAGGAGGTGAAAAAGATGGGGTGAGCGGTAGAAGGGAAGAGTAGCAGATAAGTAAGAGGCATGATGATATATGCATACAGGATTTAATTTCCGTTGATTTGGCTTAATAATCTATAAAAATGAAGAAAATTAACAGGAAAATCAAATTTTATCCTGAAGAATATGAGTGTGGAGTTTGTTAAAGTACGGCCTCAACAGGCAGCGCTCGCAGAAAGAAATTCTAAGAATTATGAAGGAAGAAAAAGAATAATTCTCACATTTGGGCTTTAATCAAAACCTGATACCAATGCAAAGTGCAGAAAGTCTGAAAAGGAGAATAGAAATGGAAGAAAGAAATGATTTAATAAGAGAATCTCCTTCCGGATCCACAACAATTAAAGTAGGGGACGATTCTAATTCAAGTGAAATCCTCGTCTTTACTTCCCTGTGTAATGTTTATAAAGTTCAGAGAAAGGAACTTATGGACAAGTTTCAGGCTCTGCAGAAGATTGATCTTGAGCCAGGGGAAAAACCGATCTATCTGACTGGAGAAAAGAGATATAAAGGCTTTCTGATTGTGGCATTTGAAAATGGCAAAATCGGAAAAATTTCTATGGAGAGTTATCAAACCGAGTACGTAAGGAAAAAACTCAGGAATGCTTTCAATAGCGAATCACGTTTGATCTTTATTGAACTCATTGAACATGATATTGATCTGGTTACAATGAGCAGCATTAAAAAGGTTGTTTTGTTCAACACCTCTCAGATCAATGCGGTGGGAAGCAGGACAACAAAAGGTGTTCAGGTAATGAAACCTAAGGATGGCAGTGTACTGATAAAAGTTAACCGGCTGGAAAACACAAAACTAACTGATCCAGAATATTACCGTAAGAGTGATTCTCTCAATGCAATCGGATTTTATCTGAAGCCAGGTGATGAAGTCTGATCACTGGTAACGCTACGCTCATTTCCTGGCTTTCCCTCCCTGTCACGATTACAGAACTTTTTTTAGCGAATAACTGTTATATGTTTTGTTTATAATGGTTTTTTAGGTATTTGTCATGTGAAAATCAATACCTAACAGAAAAAGTAAAGCTCAAATTATCGCTGACAACTAATTTTTGATAAAATGGCAAAACAAATTTTCATCAATTTAGCCGTAAAAGACCTTCAAAAATCAATGGACTTTTATACTGCATTAGGATTTTCAAACAATCCACAATTTTCAGACGATACAGGAAAATGTATGGTTTGGAGTGAAAACATTTTTGTGATGATTATGACACACGAAAAATTTACAACTTTTGCTACTAAACCCATTGCAGACACAAAATCAAATTTAGGAGGAATTTTTTCCTTGTCGGTGGACAGCGTTGATGAAGTGAACAGTATTTTAAGCAAAGGACTTGATGCAGGTGGAACAGAGCCAGCAGAAATGAAAGATTATGGCTTTATGCAACAAAGAACTATTGAAGATTTTGACGGACACACCTGGGAAATTTTCTATATGGATATTACAAAATTTCCAAAAGAACAACCAAACACATAAACTGAACTACTTTCAACTACTTAAATAAAAAGTAAAAATGGCACAGATTAACCCTCACATCAACTTTAATGGAAATGCAGAAGAAGCATTTACATTTTACAAATCAGTTTTTGGAGGAGAGTTCGCAATGATTATGCGTTTCAAAGACCTGTCAAGCCCTGAATTTCCGGTAGCAAAAGGTGAAGCAGATAAAATTATGCATATTGCATTACCTGTTGGCAAAAACGTTCTAATGGGAAATGACATTCCGGAAAATATGGGACGGGTAAACGAAAACGAAAACAGAAGTAAAATTTCAATAAGTGCAGAAAGCAAAGAAGAAGCTGACAAATTATTTAATGGACTTTCAGCAGGGGGTAAGATTGAAGTGCCTATTTCTGACAGTCCCTGGGGTTCGTATTTTGGAATGTTCAGAGACAAATACGGCATTGAATGGATGGTAGATTATGACCCAAAATATAACGGGCAGCTTTAACTGAAAAAAAACAAAGAGTTTCCGCGTGAGAAGCTAAGAATTCTTTCATTGTTCAGGTTCCTGGTCAAAACCGCGAATTGGCATTTTATCATAGGGGTCTTTGTCGAAAGGACCAACAACCTCCTGCTGCTTCGGCGCCGGCAATTTTTACCATAAGCTGAACTGCATAGTCTATCATGCAGGATTTAACAAACAATAAGTGTTCGTTATTCTCAGGCATCAGATCAGTAATCCTTATTACCAGATCATAGATCTCTTGCCCTTTTCGATATAAAGGTAGCCTTTCCGGACTTACAATATCATCCTCTTCATCTGAATTCATTTTTAAAAGATTGAATTAGACATTTTCAAGACTAATTTAAGACCATCCAAGGATAATTGGGTTAAAAGAATTTAAGCTTAAACCATTTTGTCAAAAAAGATAACAGTCCGATAAAAACCTTTCGAAAACCTTTGCCATAAGTGGAGAAGCCGGTAACCATGACCAATTGGCGCCAGTTTGAATTGACCATCTGACTCCGGAGTTAATACATTGATAAATAAACACTAAATTGTTAAAAGGACCAGCTGAATGAGGTCAAGGCTTCCGGCTTCTGCACATAGATTATGGTTTCCCCCAGAATCCGGATTACCCGATTAATTAACAGAGCATCAGAAATTTATAACCTGGATTCGTTCTTATCTCTTTATTCTCTCAACTATAGCCAGTATATTCTCAGGAGGCACTTCTGAATGCATATTGTGTACAGCAGCAAAGATAAAACCACCGCCAGAGGCAAGGGCATCAATATTTCTTCTTACATAATCTTTAACTTCACTTGTTGTTCCATGTGCTAGGATTTTCTGAGTGTCAGCGCCTCCGCCCCAGAAGACAATATCCTTTCCAAAATCCTTTTTCAGCTGAAAGGGATCCATGTCGGTTGCATATATATGTACGGGATTTAAAATATTGATACCCACTTCTATGAAATCGGGTATAAGAGGACGTACATTTCCGCATGAGTGGAACAATATCTTAGCTGTCGGGGCTGCTTCCTTTATTCCTGAGAAAATTCTTTCCTGATGTTCACTTATTTTTATTTTTCTGTTGTTTTATTTCTCAGAACGAGCAAATGAATCACCAGGAGAGCAACCAGGCAGCCGGGTCTTCGCTCTCCACTCATAAAATTATTTTAGCCCGGCAAGCACCCCCCTGAAATATCCAATGGATTCTGCTATTCCGGCCAGAGGATCAGCCATGTCCTTGCCATATTCGAGACTGCAGGTACCGTTATATTTATGCTCGCGAAGTGTTTTGAAGAACTTCGGAAAATCAATGATCCCTCTTCCCCCTTCAACACACCAACCAGCCTTTTCAGCTTTGTCCACATCCCAGATGTGGAAATCGAAGATCCTCTCCTTGTATCTGATATAAGCAGCGATGGGATCGAGACCCAGACGTACTTCATGAGCGATATCGAGGCAGAAGCCTATCCTTGCATCAAGGTCTTTAATCTCCTCCCATACATCATCGGCACTTGGATACAGAGGGAGGTCCGGCCCGTGATTATGTATTGCCAGCCGGAAATTGTATTCCCTGATTTTTTTCTCGACATATGGCAGTAGCGGAACATCCGGCACACCGACAACCAGGTTTACTCCAACCTTTCTGGCATAGGCGAAAGCCTGGTCGACAGCTGTTTCCGATTTCATATATATGGGTCCAACGCCATAGGGTTCAACTCCGAATGATCTCATCTTTGCCAGGGTTTGATCAATGACCTCCTGCTTACTGTTAAGCGGAAGATGGAAATCCTTTAGGCCCAACAGATTTACTCCGACTCTTTTCATTATTGCCAGAGAGTCATCGAGGTTGAATTTCGCAAAAGTATAGCCGGCGACAGCCAGCCTGAACAGATCAGCAGAAGCAGAGGTATTTACTGCCGGCTGGCCGGAAATAACAGAAGGCAGTCCTGCTGAAAGAGCACCTGCCCCGGCGGTTTTAATGAAGTTGCGTCTTGAAAAATTCATGATGATTTGTGATTTTAGACTGGTACGGGGAACCAGGGTCCGGAATCTTGCAACCGGCACCCTTTTTTCAAAATTTAAAATATTTTTCGCGGATCGGGATGTTTAACATTGCTGATGCCGCATTATCGTTTACTACTGCCTCGGTTTCAGGATTCCACGTTATAGCCGATCCTGTCTTGATGGCGATTAAACCCAGCTGACACATTGATATGGTACGGTGAGCCGTTTCAAGAGGTTCGAATGATTGTTTACCTGCTTTTATTGCCGCAAGAAAATCTTCCTTGTCGGACAGCAAGTTGCCGAAAGAGACCTCTCCTGGTACGGGATTAATATCGAGTAATGCTGGAGAACTTGCCGAGATTTTATCGGGGTATTCTACTTCCACCCAGCCATCAGTACCTTCGAAACGCACATAAGGCCTTTCAATTTTAAAGAAGACTTCCACTCCGCTCGCATACCGGTATTTAATATCAAAACTGTTCAGGGTGTTCCATAATCCATTGTCGAAATCGCCTGTTCCCTCAATACTTACCGGTCCGGTATATTCAGAATTGTTTCCCCACTGGACTATCCCCATCAGATGAGCGCCCCAGTTGGATATCATGCCGTTGCAGTACGAGTCTACCCTCATCCAGCCCGGACGGCCATAGGCCTTTATGGCAT
Source organism: uncultured Bacteroidales bacterium (assembly GCA_942492865.1). Lineage (GTDB taxonomy): Bacteria > Bacteroidota > Bacteroidia > Bacteroidales > VadinHA17 > LD21. The sequence continues at coordinate 400,285 of OW818650.1, forward strand.
GCACGCGTTTCTCGGTATAGGGAGCCTCAAATGCCGGCCCCAGCCACATATCATAATTCAGTTCCTCCGGCACTGCCATGGTTGGCTCAGGCTTGAGGGATGACCCTGAAAGTTCCGGAGGGACCGCCACAAAGATCCTCAGGATCTTTCCGATCCTGCCATTCCTGACAAGCTCCACGGCCTTTGAGAACTTTGGCAGTGGCCTGAATTCGCTGTCGTTGCGTGTAATAACCCCGTACCGCTTAATTGCTTTTACAAGCTGGCGGCCATGTTCGATGCAGGTTGATATCGGTTTCTCGAGCGAAACATGTTTCCCGGCCCTTGCGGCTTCGATTGCCAAGGGCACATGCCAGTGATCGGGTGTTGCTATCATCACAGCATCCACATCCTTACGGTTAAGCAGCTCACGGTAGTCGTTACTGGCAATGCAGCCCTTATAGTCCGATCCCTTTTGCTTTGAATAATAATCGTTAACCTGTTTCAGACCGTTGGCAAGGCGCCACGAATCAACATCACATACAGCAACTATCTGGGCAAGGTCCGATCCCAGGAATTGAGGGATGTTCGGATTTACTGTCTGCCGTCCAAGACCAATAACTGCAACATTGATCCTATTGGATGGAGAACGCTGGTCAAGAAGATATGAGGGTATGATCTCAGGGATGGCAAATATGCCGGTTGTTCCGATGACTGAACCTCTTATGAAATCTCTTCTCTTAATGTGCATGACATTAAATTATCTGGTTTATAGACAGTAACCAGCCACTGACAAAAAACATGTCAGCCGTTACTCAGGGCAATTGTCTTTCCATAAAAATATAAAACATTTTGTTTCATTTCAATGTTTTGAGGTCAAAACAATCTGAATATCTCCTTTCTTCGAATGGAAAGTTTAAGTATTGGCAAATGGCTGTTAAGAATTCTTAATTGGAGAAGCCGGTAATCCTGACCACTTGGCGCCGGTTTGAATTGACCATTTGACTCCGGAGTTAAGACATTGGTAAAAAAACAAATACTAAATTGTTAAAAAGATTGGCTGAATGTGGTCAAGGCTTCCGGCTTATGCACCTTACTGTTAATTTTTTACACAGCGTATCGAGAAGAAACTCCAGGGATTAACAATAGTCCTTTGCCGATAGGTCACACAGGCACTGTTAGTAGGGCAGCTAAGCCCGCGTGTTGCGATTCCATCTGTATTATCCGGGGTTGATGTCCACCAGATAGTTCCAGAGCCGATATTGGTATACCCGTAATTTGTTGCCCAACCTGCCGGCACTGCACTGAAATTGCTTGAATTATTTACAGTGTAAGGAGTAAATGTCCAGTGTTCAGAACCCTGCTCCCGCAGCTTATCAGCAATGATATCAGAAGAGGGGCTGTTGTTCAATGCAATGTCCGCATCGCTCATTCCGAGAAAACCCAGCAACTGGTTCCAGTCCGAATCTGTCGGAAGATGCCAACCGGCAGGACATACCTGCTGTGCAGCGGTCCAGTTGTATAGTACCCCGTATATCCGGTAGTTTTCTGTGTTTTTGGCTACCGTAATATCCGTTCCTGTGTAATCATATACTTTGAACATGGCGAGATCAACATTCTGTATATTGTTAACCGCAGGCAACAGGGCCAGGTTCTCTGCCATCCATTCCTTTTGTCCGATTATCACCGTAGAGTAGGTCTTATTATCCCTGCTATCGGTAAAGCTTCCGGTTGTGACTTGCCCGGACCAGTTTACAGGATCAACTGTAAAGCTGAACTCTTCACTTTCGGTTGATTTGTTTGCATCATCTATTGCCCTGATCTTCCAGTAATATGTTTCACCGTGAATGAGGGGTGTTATTGCTGTATAGGTGTTTCCGGTGATCGAGGTAGCAAGGAAGCCAAGATACTGTCCCGGATTTTGTGAGAGTGAAATAGAATATGTAACAGTATTCATTTCAGGATCTGTTACGGGCTTCCATGTAAAAACCGGAGTAACAGGGACCTGTAATGACCTGTTGGCAGGTTTCGTTAATATCGCTACCGAAGGAGCTTCATTTGGGGTACGGAAAAAGAAAACCCGCGATTCAAATGTTGCACCATTGCTCTTCTTTGCCGCAACTTTCCAATAATAGATTTCTCCATTAGCCAGCGCCGGTTTAAAAACGGTGGCAGTCTGGTTCTGACTGACCAGGTCAAACTGATGATTTCCGTTTGCATCATCATCCCGCTGCCGGGCAAGATATACATCGTAAGTCAAACCGGCAGCCGGGGTGGCGGTCCAGGTGAAAGCAGTATTGACCGGGACATTAGTCTGAGCCATAGCCGGCGATGTTAATGATACTGTTACAGAGCCGTCAGATGCGTTCTTTATCTGTACGACATCCTTACTGATTCTTTTGTTTACAGTGGTTTTAGCTGCCGGAGTTACTATTTTTTTTTGCTGATCAACCTGACCAGCAACCTGGCTCTGAAAGAGCACGAAGGCCATAAGTAAAAACAACAAAATCTTAACCTGAGATGTAAGAAAATTGCTCCCACTGTAATTATTTTTCATTGTATCAGTTTTATTTTGTTATAAATTAGTTATACAAGATACAAAAAATTTAAAATACTTTTCTGCTAACAGCAATAAACTTAAAACAATATACTATGACAATTCTATTTAACACTCTGAATAACAGCATGTAAAATGAGATAAACAGAAGTGAATCGGTGTATTTTTCAGGTATCACACAGCTCATAAGCAATTTTAATACCTGTTCAGGTATATTTATTTTTAATTCTCCAATTCCTATACCCTCAACCGCTTATAGCTATACGCTATCCTCTTCAAAACCGTGAAATGTGATTTCATCGTCGGGATCTTTGTCGAAAGGTCCAATACCCGGCGGATTAAAAAGTACCCATCGGACACTGTGACAGCATTCTTATATCCGGAAGTGGTGAATAAGCAAGGTTTTAACAGGCTGTGGTCACAGCGAAGAAATTCCAAGAATTATGAAGGATCAAGTTGACATCCACCAACCAAATTGATCTTAAAAAGACCTGAATAAAACCACTAATCCAAAGTTGTTTTTAACAAATAACTGGTTAGCTCAAAGTAATATTTACTGTTTATTAAATTGATTATGGGGGATAATTCTTTATAAGCACTATCCCCCAATAAATTCAGACAAATATTATTCTTTATCTACCAGCAATTTAGAGATTTCTGCATTATAATATATTCAATTGTTTTAGAATGTTACAATATCAACACCCAAATCCAACAAAGCCCAGTCGGAGACTGTAACGACCAGATCAGAGTTATTTTTCAAAGTAACAGCAGAGCTTTTATTGACTGGTGCATTGTTTTGCTTGTCAAGTGAAAGGGCTTTTACTGTTACATTTTTATCATTGCTTCTGTTTCCAAGCCTTAATAAGCTGAGATCAGGAGCAACAGTGATGTCTATATCTGTCCCAGGGCCACCTCCAATGTTGTTAATTCCTAACGCTCTTACCTGATCTCCGATTAATTTTGAGATAACGATAGAAAAATTTTTCTCTTCATGAGGTGTCACCCGTATTTGAGATCCATCAGTATTTATAATCAAGGTATCTCTTTGTCCTGCTTTTATTGGAACATTTTCCAAAGTAATAGTGGTACCATCCGGCATCAGACTGTTAAACGTGTAGTTCCCAGTTCCATTGCCAACAATACGACGAGTAAGATTCTGTCCCACAGGGAGCAAATATGCCCCTTTTATCAAATACGCTGGATGGCTATCGGCTATTTCACTATAGATCATATTATTGAAATTACCTACTCGTAGTCCGTACTCATTTGTGATTTCGAGGTCAGCAGGACTTAGAAGGAAATCAATAATAAAACTAGTCAATCCAAAAGGTCCGCTGAAAGGCAGATCATGATCTGCCAATAAGTAATCCCCATTCGTCCAATGTCCTAAAGTTATACCTAAAGTGCTATCAAATTGACAGGTACCATCCGGATAATATGAAAAATGAAGAACTCCAGCCTGCAATCTGAATTCAAGCCTACAGTTTGCATTACCAGGATGATTGCAGTCCCAGCAAAAAAGTTTAACACCATCCAGACTTGAGACAGTAGTTAAACCACCAGCGCTTAACTCAGGTCCAGTGTGCCCTGCTGGATATACAAATCGATAAGGCATAATACAATGAGTAGAACCAAGTTTATCAAAATAACCTGCATCCCAAATCGAACCTGAGGGTATGAAAAATAAAAGCGGGGCAACATTCCTATCACATCCGGTCAGGAAAGTCCTTTCAATTGCTCTTACTGTCAATTCAACCCTTGAGACACCTTGTTGTCCCTGATCGTGGAAATGTATTAAAGACTCCCGACTTAACAATTTTCCATGAACCGCTGTCAACCAGGAATGGACACTAGCTTTGGTAGTAGTATGTGCATTGGTTAAGCCCTGCCACAATTTGTCAGCTACCAGACATGAGAGAGAAGTACAAAATCCTGTTGCTAATCCTCCATTGGCAGTTCCCTTTAAAAAATAATGATAAAATCCATAATATGCTGCAGTCAGTATTGGATGCCCAAAAACTGGGTCAAGCTGTTCATGCCATACTTCGGTTGCACCAAATGTATCTTCATAAGTACCCCAGGTTGGTAAACCGTCAGAAAAATTAGAGAATGGTAAGTCATGTACTCCAAAAGTGAATGGAATTTCAAGGATTCTTGGTATCATGGATGTTCTCACATTACTGATAAATCCATCAGGATTTCGAATAGCAACAGATACAGTTCCTCCCGAACTTCCACTCCCACCAGTACCGATCATAGTAAAAGTTATTTCAGTACCTGATGGATTAACATTGCCAGGAATAGCACTTCCATTTATTAGCACCGATGCATTTGGTAAAATAGCTTTCCCTGTCAAAATTATGCTCGTTGCAGGCATCAAAGGACTAGGTAAAACATCAAGTTGAGGTTTTATGAATATTGGTATATGGTTACTTTCTGTACCATCAAATGCGCGTCTTACAAATACTGATTTTTGTCCTCCGGGAATAGTTGCAGGAATTGTTACTGTAAGACTCTCATCTGGATTTATAACAGGAACTAATATTGCTATACCGTCTATTACTACCCGATCATTATTTGCAAATCTACTTCCCCTTATTATCATTGAATTTCCGGGGAATAACTCATTTGGAGCTATTTCAGTAATCCATGGCCTTGTTAACATTTCATCCCACGCATCTTCTGAGAATTCAAAAAATTGATCTATTCCATCCATCCCAAGATTGCTACCGCCAGCTCCTTGAGCACCAGGCTGTCCCTGAGCACCATTATGTCCATTATTTGCTTGATCACAATGTGTTGTATAGCCTCTAGCTCCACCAGCACCACCTAACCCTCCTGGTCCTGGATTTCCTCCACTCCCTTTTTGTCCCCCCTGATTCTTCCAATGAAACTGACCAGCAGTAATAGTTGCTGCTAATGTTCCCTCCAATACTCCTATGGTAATCTTCCCACCAGCTCCACCATCTCCTCCTTTTCCGCCATTTCCACCTCGTCCTCCATCACCACCGTCTCCACCATTACCCGGATGATCATCGCACCATTCGATATTACCAAAAGGCGTCCATACCCATCTATAGGTTCCATTTTTGCCATCAGCACCATTGCCTCCTTTACCACCCCTTTGACCTGTTCCTCCTTTTATTCCGTCTTCCCCATTTAAATCAATATTTGGGATATTTGTCAAGTTCTTTACCCATATTTCAATACTAGGAGAATTTCTTCCAAATTGTGCATTTATTCCATTTTCAGCTGGTCTGCCATTTGTACCATCAAGTCCATCTCTTGAACCTGATCTAGTATGTACGCCACTATAACCAGTCCCATTTAAATCTGGATTATCAAGCCTAGGAGGAGTACTTCCACCAGGTCTTCGCCATGTTATTTTTGCGTTTGAACCACATATTACACTTTCAGCTATTATATATAGCTTTTCCACATCAGGTTCAATTGTCATCTGAGTATTTGTTAAGTCCAGAGTCCCGGCAATAATAACAGAACTATTGACAGGCAGATTGAGCAATCTTAAAGTTCTAGGCAATGGTTGCAATTGCAGCCATTTTTCAGGTAATTTTGATTCAATATTCTCTAAAAGTCCTTTTCTATTGATCACAGTAAGATCTTTCTTATCAATAGAAATGTGATCTGTTAATGTATTGGTTATCCTAAGAGCCTCTAATGTAGGATTAATAGATATTGCGTCTCTGGGGATTCTCAGTCCCGTACGGATATTGTCGTCTAATCTGTCAATACGTCCTGCAAACCTTGTAACAGGACCAGTAAGGTTAGCTATATCCCCTGGTGTCGGAACTGTTTTTGCAGTTTTTATTTCCTTTGTACTATTCCTATTGGTCAGGTATTTTGCGATGAACGTTTTTTTAGATCCTGCATTCAACTTTTTAAATTCAGTTGCCAATTTACTCCAATCAATAGTTCCAAGAGAATTTTTCTTTGGAGCAATCAATACCTTTCCTCTGGTAATAGTTGTAGGTACAGTAAGCCTTAAAGTGCTTAGGTCACTTAGTTTATCAACTCCCGCACTATTCATTACATCCTTGACAGCAAGAAGTAGAGTATGACTCTCATCTAAGCTCGGGTTAACAAATACATGAGCATTTGGACCAACTTTCCTAATTATAACTTTCTCTAGTTTTTTAGCTGAAGCTATCCTAGCGTTCATATCTTTTGCAGTAAAGGCCCCAATCCTAATCTGAATATTCCCAATTTCTCCCTTATATTGATATGTTTTACCATCAACCTTAGTTCCTATACGAAATCCTTCTTTACCAACTGCTTCAATAATTCCAGAAATAGTCGTTTCACCTACTTTCTTAGTATCAATTTCAAGAACCATTTTCCCTTTGGAATCTCTGGAAAATATTACATGTTGATCTTTTCCTGGAGATAATTTAACATTACTCTTAATTGATTTCCATCCAATCCCTCTAAGATTTATACTGCCTACAAGAAAACCAATTTCGTCAATATAAAAATCGACAGGTGGAGATTGAGAATCCATAATGTTCTGTCTCTTATCAATAGCAGAAGGATTAATCGTTGCTTCAAGTGTAAAAGAATCCGCTTTATCCAGTTCAGGCATAGGACCAGGTTCTAAGTACCCTTGTTTCATAAGAAGTCGATTTGCTGTTTTGGTAGTAGTAACATTGCCTGCTACTTTCACCGAAACCCCTTTAGTAGAGCCGTCATACACAGAATCCAACTCTGACCTAATTGAAAGTAATGTTTTCATAATAATTCATTTGTAAGTTTCACTTAGGAATAGAATAGAAAGCTTTAAAATATTGAATGTAAAAAAACAATTAAGCCTGACAAATTGATAGTCTGAGTACTTCTATTAAATGCATAAGATCCTTACAACTGGATAAGAAAATAACATTCACATAAACAAATTTACTACGGAAAATATTGAATGTCAATTTTTTTTCATGGGGCAGTTCAGATTTTAAGATATCTGTGAATTTTGAAATATACTTGAAAGTTGACTGTCATATTCTGTTAACATACTTTTTATATTTAGTTGCAGGAAACGGTCAAACTGACCACCTCTATGGCCAAAAAACCAGACGTGAGTAAATTAAGACAATTGCTCAGGCATCATTCCCCGGGCTAAAATACGCTGAAGATCAGCGATCTGGTGGGTAAGTATCGCAACATTTTAAAGACATACCTTAAAATACTTGAGAGGCTGGATTTGGACATTGCCGATATTTATAAGCTAAACATCCTGGAACTGGATCAGTTGTTTGGTTAACTTGTGTCCTATATTCACAAATCTGTTCCGGGGAAAGAGCATTCTATAAAAACCTTTCGAATACTTTTGCCATAAGTACTTGCTCCGATCCTGGAAGTTGGTACTTATTGGCAACACTCCTCCAATTTATTACAGGTTTTTTATGTCTTCAATGATCCTCAATGCATCCTCTGCATCTAAGCGGAAATAGTCTGCAACCTCCAATGTAAGATCTAAATCCAGAGAGTTATCATCTTCAAGACTGAGACTGATTTGTTCCAACTCTTTTATTGACGTCCAGGAAGGGGATGCAAATGTTTCATTGTTATTGAGAAATGGGCCATCAGGATCTTCTTTGAACCGTATTGCACCCATACGATGGCCATCATAAACACCAAGCAGATAATCAGATTCTGTCAATGTTGTTACAGGTCGGTTCTCTGACCTTGCCATTGCTGCTTCTCGTCTCTTCATCAGGAAGCGACACCACCTGTCGAGAGGTGAATCAAGAAATACTCCGAAATTTTGTTTCTCATCTTTTGAGAACTGTGATCCGGAATAAAGTTGCAATTACGGATCAAGTATTTGAGAATATCGTGACTTGAGCCAATTCTCAGAGTAACTAAATGAAAATATTTCCTTTCCCCTGGCAAATTCAGCATTCAGCCCTCCCATAAGTACCGGCTCTTTTATACCGGTACAGTGAGCATAGACAAAAATATCCTTATTATTACTTCTTGCCTCCATCTGTATTCTTTAGTTTCCTTCCAATGGTCCATTGATAGCCATTTTTGAAATCTGTTAATTACTCTTCAAAGTATCATTTATATAAATTTTTGGTGCACGTTCCTTCAGTAATAATTTGGCATCCTGTAGTTTTCTCCCTAATTTATCATCATTGGCAACCGACATAATATCATTCTCAAGTCCAAGAACTGTAAGCACTTTAACATATGCCCCGATTGAAACATTAGGATTTCCTTTTTCAATAGAGACCAAAGTTGGCCTGCTTATATTTGCCCTCTCAGCTACCTGTTCTGCACTGAATTTCCTCCGCAGTCTTGCAAGCTTGATATTCTCTCCAAGAACTGAAACAGGCTTCTGTGCTCTGGGCAATAATAAAGAGTTTCTCTTTCTCATAATGTTAACTACATTTTACAAATATCTGCTTTTTTGTCAAATATATTTAACATTATAAAATATTTATTGTTTTACACCCTCTATTTGGGGTAGCACATGTAATAATTATCCGATTAAGGCTATTGATTTTCGATTTGCCGCAACGCTTCCTCTGCTGTGTTAACAGGTAGCTTGCATGCCTTGTCAACGCACACATAGACAGTCGTCTTCCCCGGTACCAGCTTATTCCTGAGCAATGACAATGTTCCTTCGTCGGGGCCACCAAGAAATATTGAATCAGGAAGATAACTATTTCCGATTGTTTTTCTGAGACTATCCCATTCCCTACCAACAATAGCTACTTCACATAATGGATGAATAAAATGAATCCCAAGTATTCCCCAGTTTGCGTAGTAATAGATGTTCCCGGGCAAATCCTTCTCAACACAATTAAGCATATGACGGGCTTTCAGAATATAAAATTCACTATCAAAGTATTTACCCAACAGATATAGATTCATTGCCATTTCAGAATTTGAAGATGGGATAACATTATCAGCTATCTCCATTTTTCTTGCTATCAGGTCAGAATGATCATCGGATGTATAATAAAACATTCCGGAGGATTTGTCGAAAAAATGTAACAGAGCATAATCTGTAAGTTCTTTTGCCCTGTATAGCCATTTCTCGTCGAACGTTGCCTGGTAAAGGCCAATGAAAGCAGAAGCAGTGAATGCATAATCGTCAAGCATACCCGGGATGGATGATTTGCCGTTTTTGTAGTTACGGGTAACTTCATTATTCTGACTTATGGCATTCTTAGTAATAAAATCTGCATTTCTAAGAGCTGCATCAAGAAATTCTTTCATTCCGAATGCCCTGTAAGCATCGACATATCCTTTCATCATGAGGGCATTCCACGATGTAAGTATTTTATCATCAAGAGCTGGTTTGACTCTTTCATTTCGGACTAACATCAGGGTCCTCCTGCTCTGTTCTGTCCTGGACTGAAGCGCTACGGCATCGATATTATACTTTTGACGAACCTCATTATCTGTAAGTTTCTTGCTGGGGATATTTTTCTTATTCTCCCAGTTACCATTTTCAGTTATATTATAGTAATCCATAAACAGCGACGCCTCTTTTCCAAGAACCGATTCAACCTCCTTTTTCGTCCAGACATAAAATTTTCCTTCCTCTCCATCGCTGTCAGCATCAAGCGATGAATAAAAACCACCTTCGGGTGAAGTCAGCTCATTATTAATGAATTCAAGGGTTTCTAAGACTACCCTTTTATATTCCGGATTTTTTGTCAATTGCCAGGCATGCGAATAGAGGCTGACGAGTTGTGCATTATCATATAGCATCTTTTCAAAGTGCGGAACATGCCAGTTTTCATCTGTCGAATATCGTGAAAACCCACCCCCTATATGGTCGTAAATACCTCCGGATGACATATTATCCAGAGTCGACAAAACTGCCTCTAAGGCTTCCTGATCATTACTCACAGAGTAATAGTGAAGCAAATATTCCCAGGCTGAAGGCATAGGAAATTTAGGTGCGCGGTTGATACCCCCTTTTTTAAAGTCGAGATATGGTTTAAGTCCATTGAAAATATCCACAAGGCTGTTTTTCCACGGACTTGTTGTTTCGGTGTTGGGTACAACCTGATCCGATGATATTATCCCCTTTGTGATATCCTCAGCCTGACTGATAAGCACATAAGGGTTATTGAGTTTAATATCAATGAAGTAGTTTAGGACCATTAACCATTTCTCTTTGGTAAAATAGGTTCCGGCAAAGAACGGTTTGCCATCGGGCAATGCCAGAACATTAAGTGGCCATCCTCCGTTGCCGGATATTAAGTAAGCGGCATTCATGTAAACCTGATCGATGTCCGGGCGTTCCTCCCTGTCGACTTTTATTGAAACGAAATGTTCGTTCATAATTTTTGCCACTGCAGTATCTTCATAACTCTCATGCTCCATAACATGACACCAGTGACATGCGGCATATCCAACACTTATTACAAGCATTTTATTCTCATCCCTTGCTTTTTGCAGGGCTTCATCTCCCCATGGATACCAGTTTACAGGATTATGAGCATGCTGCAGCAAATAGGGACTGCTTTCGTGGATGAGCTTATTAGTGTATTTTTTCAGATCTTTTTCAATTTTAATGATCTCACAACAATATAATAGACTCCGGGGAGCATGCATAGTGCCAGAATTTTTGCCAGGCCGGAAGCGCCATCAAGATACATCACCAAAAGGAGAAAAAATCCAATACTTATGGCAATAACAATTATTATAAATATAGAAATTATACCCCATTTTTTAAACTTACTCAATTTCATTTTCGTTCCACGCTTTTCCACATTCAGGGCAGATTTTATGTTTCATGGTATCTTGAATTAATTAAAATGTCAAAATAACCAACTCCGCACAAGATGAGTCCCATTGCAATAACCTCTAACCAAATTTATTAAAATAAACCGAATAAGAATATAAAACCGCTAACGGCTATTTTGTTGATGAGGAGAAGATTGCTCGTCCCGCTGACGCGGGACTCGCGGACTTCCAGGGAGGGACTTAAAAGAAAAAGCCTTTCATTCGCTGCGCTCATTAAGGGCTTTATTTTTCTACTTGCTACTGAAAGCAAGCTTTCATCGCAGTGAAAAAATAAAGCCCTCCTGCTTCGCAGGAAGGCTTTTTCTTTTGTCGGGGTGAGAAGACTATCTATTAAAACATGTATAATATTGATATACAGATTATTAACATAGTTTTTAATTAAAAACACTTATCATTCTTAATTAAAACATATTTGATCTTGATATTCAATATGATACATAATTTTATTTGTTCAAAATCAGTTCAAAATATTCAAGAAAAGTTCAAAATAGTTCAAAATATTATTTAGTTTTGGATTGCCAAAAACAATTCCATACTATGAAAACTCAGAGTCAACTCAAGGTCTTCAAATCTGCTGGATATGATTACTTATATATTTACTATAGATTGGGTAAAAATCTTCTTAGGATTCCTACAAATGAGAAGATAGTAGAAGGTAAAATGACTCAATCCAATTTATTTTCAGCTAAAGTAGAGAATTATGAAAAGAAAAACCGAGAAATTACTGAGTTGAAATTCAAGGTTGATAGCTATATACAAGTAAAATTAAAAGAACATTATCCTACTCTAAATCAGACAGAGTGCAAAAAGTTTATTCAGGAATATTTCATGAGAGGGGATTTGCATTCTGGTAAAAGATATGAACCTTTAAAGCCAAAAACAGAAACTAAGTCGCTTGTTAATTATATAGAGGAATATATTGAATTCCGAAAAAGAAATAACGCCAGAAGAAACACTGCTAAGGAATTCACCACAATGCTAAATAGAGTCAAGGCATTTGATCTTTATAGTAAGCAAACATCATATCTAAATGAAATCAATTTCACTTGGTCGGACAAATTCGAAGAATATTTGAATAACAAGGCTAAAAATGGCAAAGATGAAAAGGGTAAGGATAAGTTTGGTTATGATAGTGGTACTGTCGAAAAAACTTACACAATTCTGATTACTACTCTCTATCACTACTATAAAAGAAAAGATGAACTAAACCTTGATCTATCTGATAAATTCACAATTGAAGGCTTTAAAAGAGGCAAGAAAAGCAAGAATAAGGCTAATCCTCTGACATTCGAACAATTTAAAGCATTGTTTAATCACAAATTTGATGAAGAGCATCTTGATTTAACAAGAATTAGGTTTTGTTTACAATGCAGCACTGGGTTAAGATTTGGAGATATTCACAGAGTAACTGAAGAAAACATTGATGATGATAGAATAGTAATAAAACCTGCAAAGACTGCCCACTTGGATAAAGAAATTTACATAGACTTAAATATCTTTTCAAGATCAATACTTGAAAAACTTCAATATAATACTTCTGGACTTAAAATTGAAAACGCACCCTACAATAGAAATATAAAGGCTATGTTTAAAAAAATGCAAATTGAGAAACCAGAATTGAAGTTTAGGAATGATTATGGAAGTCATTGCGGACGAGATACATTTGTAAGTATATGTGTTCAGAAAGGCGTTGACTTTAAGACCATTTTATTATGGACAGGACAAACAAGTTATACCGTTATGGACAGGTACATTTTTACAACTGATGAATATAAAGTTGGACAGATGAAGAAAGCATTTAATTAACCCGAAATAGGTAATTCTTCTACTTTCTTTAAAGCATAATTTGCATGGTTAAAATCATTACACCACTTCGAACATTGCTTTTTTAAATCTGGTTTCAAATAACGATCAAAGTAGTATTCACGTTTGAACATTGCATATGTATCATTGTAATATAAATCAATGTAATCTGATAATTTATACTTTTCAAATTCTGCTTTAAGTAATGCAAGATGATCATTAATTTCTTTCAAGGGTGGAGGATATGATGTTGGATTGACATCTTTAACACTTTCTGGCAATTGAAAGTGACTTCCCTTCTTTTTGCCTCCCTGATTAGCTTTTTCAATGTATTTTTTAAATTTTTCTTGGTTTCTTAACAATTCCATATACTTGCCAAGATTAACATTGCGAATTTTTAATTCCTTATTAAGTGCAACAATGCTCTTTCTGTTGAAATATAAAGACTTACCTTTAATAAAGTAGTTGGTGAATCCAAAGTTTTCAATGATAAATTTACCTGAATAGAAAGGTGCTTTTTTGATAATGTCAGATATTTCACCATCAGTTATCCATTCACCACGCTGGATTGATAAAGACCGAAAATCTTTGGCAGCTTTATCCAATGAGTCCTTAGAGAATTGTTGCTTAACTGGCAGTTCAGATGTTCCAATTATCTTTGCAAGTAACTTGCGAATATCCTGAATTTCTTTTAAAATAAGGGTTTCCATTGTTATCGAAATTTCATGTATTTGTCTAATTTATAAAATTTTAACTTATCGCATTTATTCCATTACAATTTTTTTTGGAAAATTTAAGACCACTTTTGGGACGTCTGAAAGACGACTATGATTAACTATTTAGAAAAAAATTTCCAAAAATAAATTTTGAAGTTTTTATTTTGAGAGGTCAGGTTTTTTTCATGAAAATATTTTGGCTGTATGATCTTGTATCTGTCTGACCCTTAGCTATATACATAGTAGGGCGGGGGCATATCAAGACGGGGCGGATACCCCTGATTATCAGCACATTACATAATAATGATTAGATTTTCGAATGATGTCACTTTAAGATCAAATTCCCATGCGATGAAACCCTTCTTAATGATGTATATCCTGTTTGTTGTCGAAATAAAGACTGAGAGAATTTATGTTGTATATATGTTGAATGTCCAGAAAGCAAATGTACGTGTGTGAAATTCAAGTCAGGGATCAAAGACACGGCTGGATTATTCGGTAACAAAATCGTATTATACTGATATGATGATCTTAACTTCTGGAACTCGAGTTTTAAAATGTGCTAAAATCTTTTTGCCTGATTATCCGTTGTCTAACAGGTAAGTTTACAATAAGAATTATACTAGTTTTATTGCATATCAACCCCTTTCACCTGATGATAGAATGAATTGGGGTTACTTAATTCTATTCCATTTCAAAAAAATCATCCACATCGAACCCTTCAGTGCTTTCTTCATCAGGAAACATGACATCAAGGCTTCCATCTTCCCTGCCATTTTCATAATCTAATTCCCCTTCAGCAACCAAAATGTTTTTTGCTTTATCGAAAATCTGATATTCATAGGGATGATCAGAAACTTGCTCAGATACAAAATCTTCAGCTTCCTTTTGACTTATGAATTCATTTTCCAGAACAGTTCTGTTGCCTTTAAGAAATATTACACTATACATTGATTTTTACTTTTGATTTTGGAGATCGTAGACTTGAAAGATGCTTTCTGAATTCTAAGTTAATCTGGTTATGATTGTCCTTTAAATTTAAAGGTGGATTAAAGTGATCTATGAGGTTTAATTCTACTTTATTAAAATCAAGTGAAGGCAAAAAGAACATTATTAAATTTGCTTGCATCCATTCTGATAAATTCTGTTCGTCTTTGTTGCTAAATTTTGTTTTACCATTATTAGGGTTTTTATCTCTTGGAATTTGGAGGTAGCCAAATAGCACCCCTAAACTTTTCCTTAACGTTGAACAACCAGCATTATTCCCTTTAAAATGTTGCCTATAATCACGAGTCCTTAGATTAATACTTGCAATGCCAGTGTAAAGTACATCTAACCCTTCAAAGGTTGTCAAGATTGGAGTGAGAGAAACTGATGGTAGCTTTGAGTTTTTTCGTAGACATATTATGTAATTTCCACACCTATTTACAATTTTTATCTCACTGTCAACATTTGGGTCGAAACGATTAATTTTGAAATTTTCTAATAACGATTTTAGGTCTTTCAACCTAGTTGTTGTTGAGGATAATTTTTTTTCGCTTGGTGTTTCTTGGACATTTGCTAAAACTGTCCAATCTGGAGTGGGTTTGAAATCATCACCAATAACTTTTATATGTCCCATTTTGATCAGAGATCGTAGATCGCTCACTTGAAGATCAATTATACCCCAATCGTCTTTTCCATAAAAACCGATATTTCGCATTTTCTGCCGAACACTTTTTTGTCCAGAAGGCGATGTTTTATTCCGTAGAGTGATCAGTTCTTCAATGCTTTTAATTTCGACTAATGTAAATGTGTTCTTCCCTTTCATCTGTGGAACTATAAGCTAAACATTATCATATGCCTTCTTTATGAGGTTCAATTCTGTCAATATCATCTAATTTAATAAGTTCTGATTCATCAAGTTTTAAATAAGTACAATTTAAGACTACCATTCCTTTCATAACTCTCCCATCTTTTAATGTTAAATCTACAAGTTGATATCCCATGCCTTGCTCTGGCAATTGTGAGAGGAAATCAATCTGCTGCTTATTCAATTCCAGTTTATATTCCATATTCCTTTTTAACATAGAATGTATTATCTGAAGTGCCGTTTTCGAAAAAAACTTCTATTCCGCCACCTTCATGTCCAAATGCTGCCTGTACAATACCCCTTTGAAGAACATCAAGTGATTTTGCTCGAATATAAAATGCCCATTTGATCTTTTCCTCATTTGGAATAGCGTATCTATCAATTGGTTCATCGTCAGTTAAAATGCAGTCATAGTAATCGATCAAAGTAGTTGTATATGAACCCTCTCTGAGTCTTTTTCTTTCCAAATCAATACGTTTATCATTTTCATACGCAGATATTCTTACGAATGTTTCATTACCATCAGTATATTCTTTTGGATTCTCAGTAGCACCTTTGCCGCCAGAATGTCTTCTTTTTAGAGATCTATTATTGTCGCTTAGTAACCTCGACTCATATAAAACCTTTCTGCTTATCAGCCTTATTGTATCGGTTTTGACATTCCAAGTATTTTTCTCAGATAGAATGGCAGCAAACCCTTTTTCAATTAACCTTCTTTGATTCCTGAAAAAGTTGTTATCAAGGTCAATAACAATCTCGCTATTGTAAACAATATATCTTTTATATTCATCACTTAGATAGAATTTGCCTTCAACTACTTGATATCCCATGCCAGACTCAGGGAGGGACAATAGCCTATTGGTATCTGTTGGATATGTTTTATAGATCATTCGGCTTCAATTGGATATCTAACTCGTTTAGCGGCATCGAGTTTCCTGTGCATTAATGAAGCCATAGACATCATGTCAAGAGCATCATTTTCTTCAATCACCCATGTTATTTTTGGTGCATGAGCAGTAACGTTACGGAACATGCCAAAGAAACCTGTTAACAGATTGGAAAATCCCTTCTGTTCACTTAATTCTGTATCAGTCGTTAGATTATTGATTTGTAACATTGGTTTCTTCACATTAAATGCTTCCTGAACAAGTTCAGAACCATCACCATTTAATCCAGATAATGTTCTGATCTTATCTGCAACACTTTTCGTGGCTTCAAACACTGCATGAAAATAGTTGTCTTGTAAAAGTTCGGATTTACAAAACCTGATTATATCTGAATGAACATTCCTATCACTAAGTTTTGTCAACAATAATGTTGCTCTTTTTTCTGCATCAGAAATCGTCTTAGCCTTTTCAACAGTATGGTACTTGCCAGAATTACTATACTCCAATCCGATGAATGAGAGAATTTTATTCAGTTCCGATCTTCTACTTTCAAATTTTTCTTTGTTACAGATGAATCTGGATGGGTGATAGGCTATTTGGATTAATGTCAGTACATTATTTGAGCACCCTAATCTATTTTGAATATCGGCACATGAATTATATAATCTTTTCCATTTCGTCATCTCTGGATTGACATCCTTCATCTTTGCATCAAGAATTACTTTACCTAATTCTGTTCCTGAAAGTCCTTTTTCTGTATCGGCAACAACCCTACAGATGCCTTCCAATATACTTGGTTCAATTATGTCGAATCTTTTACTCATATGAAGGTATAATCCATCTAGACTCTAAAGTTAAAACCAAAGGTAAAATAAATTGAAGCAAAAATTGAGAATAATCTAGATCATTGGATACTGGTGTCATAATGTAAGAAGTAACTGATAATATTTCGAATAGATTTTCACTTCTTGATATCCATTGAAGCATATTTTTCATAATTTATTCTTCGGAATTCTCATTTTTTCAGACCCAAAAAAAGAACCTGTGTATTTATGGATGTAGCACCCACTGAGAGATTGCATCCTGAGTAGAGGGAAATACCTGTATATAATTAATATTTAATGTATTGCAAATTATGAAACTTCAAGACTTATTCCCTTATGACTCAGCCATTCTTGGACTCGATGGAATGTTCAGCACCATTGAACCCAATAGTTTCTTTATTTATACCCAGCACATATGTGCCAAGAATAATATCATTACTTTAAATAAGTACTACTTGATTTCTGAAGGCAGGTCTGATTATATTGAGGTATATCTCGCAAAATTGCTGGATGTGGTTTGTATAGAAAAGATCGTATTCCTGCTTTTTCAAACTGGATCAATCAGGAGAACGTTCGTTATTGATCTAGAGAAAGAACTTGACAATTTTTATACGTCATTCAAAATCGTGGATATGCAATTATATCTTGATTTAATTGAAGAAGAAGTAGTAAAGGATTACTGCAAAAAAGATAAACCATGTGATTCTTCAAACTCGGACAATCTTCTGGAGTTCAACTTTTCGGCTAAATCCTGATTATATAATATTTCTTTGAATACCTTTACATGCTTATGAATAAGAGTGATAAGGAGAGATTTCAAATTACAGAAATGTTCTGTGCCAAAGCAGACAGAGACAGGTATTTTTTTGGCTGTATAGAACGTTGGACAGATGATAATGGGAATCCTGTTGTATTTAGCAGGATCGTCATGCCCGATAACGGTTTTATTGTTGCACAGGAGCATGATCAGAAAATTCTAGGGATGATGCTTGACGAAATCGTCATAATGGCTCTGGATAAACGATTACATGAAGATTCTGGTATCTCATGTGAAATAATCGGCATGGACTTTTTCTTAAATTAATTTCATTTTTCTTGTTGCGTCAGATTCTTTGCGTGAGTTGCCAATTGCTAAGTGATACAATGTTCAATGAAAATCTTACAATATGAGCCAAGAGTTAAAAAGAAGTGTGGAGCAATACATTGAATCCCAGATCGATTGCAAGGTTGTTAGTTCTAAACCTGAACAGGTTATTAAAGACTTAGGATTTGAAGTCACCATTTGGAATATTAAAACTGTTAAAGATGGCTCATGGTGGGTAGCAACTTCTGACACTTTACCAATGCATTTTTATCCCCAAGATCAACCATATTACTTTTCTACTGACGAGGTTTTTTCTTTTCATATCGGACTAATGTTACGCTTAATGAATGATGAATCAGATACGGATAAAGGTATTATTGATGATATCACAATAGGAGTTGAAATAAACATCAACGTGAGACGGAAACTTCAACTTGCTGCAGAAAAGTTATTACATGCAGTAGAAATTGAAGAATTTCAGGCTATCGGTGTCATTTGCCGAGAAACTTTATTAACGCTTATGGAATATATATTTAAACCCGAATATGTTAAAGGAGGTGATGAAATTCCAAAGAAGTCCGACTTTAAGAATAAATGCAGAATTTCATTAGACTCATTGTTGGCTGGCTCAGATCATACGGAATTGCGGGATTCAATGAGAAAACTATCGTATTCAGCATGGGATTATTCAAACTGGATAACACATTCAACGTCTTCAAGTGTTCAAGATGCATCAATTGCATTGAATTTATGCACATCTGTAGTTTCAACGTTTGAAAACCTTCTGGACAAGGCAAATGACCCGATTGCAGGATTAAAGTGCAAAAAATGTGGCAGTAAGAAATTGTTCATCGCTGAAAATGATGACAATCCTGCCTTACTGATCGTGTGTGAAAATTGTAATTATGGCTATTTGAATAATGATAAAGATCACTAACGAACCATCCATATTCCATGCAAGTATTTCATATATGAATTTTTATTTATTTATTTCACCATCATTTATTTATTACAGGACAACTGAAGTAGTTTGGTAATATCCTGCCTGTATGAATCGGAACAATATATTTTGGATTTACTGCTCACATTATTCTTAAATCAAGAAAATAATATTATATTAAGTTAGGTTAATTAACCTAACTTTTATATATTTGCCCAATCTAAGGACGTTTAATCTAGGTAAATTAACCGATTTTATGAAAGAAGATATAGATTTTAACGAATTATTTTCTAAACTTATTTCTCCCATTTCGAAAGAAGAAGGTGATTCAGATAACAAATTCAAGTCCCTTTTCCAGCAAAGAATTGAGTCCTTAGGGATTACTCAAAGCAGAGCAGAAGTAGTTCTCGGCATAGAAAAGAAAACCTTAAATAAAATTCTTAATAATGATTCAAAGAGAGTAGATATCATCACAGCATTAAAACTCGCTCAGTTTTTGAATCTTTCAATTGAAAAATTTGTCGGTGTATACTTGAAAGAACTACCTGTTGAGCAAATTGGAGAGTTAGAACGTACAAGAAAAGCAAATTTTATTATACAAAATTTTGACTTAAGTCAACTCTATAAAGTTAGGTTCATCCCATCAAAATCCGATTATCCTTTAATAGAAGATAAGATTATTTCTTTTTTCAATCTAAGAAGTATATTCGACTATTCTGACCAAGTCCTTACACCTGCCTTTAGTAAGACCAAAAGAAATTCAAGTGATTTGATGAGAGAATTCTGGGTCAAATCTGCATATTCACAATTTCTTGCGGTCAACAATGATAACCCATATTCCAGAGACGGTCTTAAAGACTTAATCCCCAAAATAAGACCTTATACAAGGAATTTAGATAGCGGATTAATAACTGTGATACGTGCATTATACGCTGTTGGCGTTACAGTAATTTTCCAACCATCTTTACCTAATGTTCAAGTCCGTGGTGCAACATTTATTGTCAATCAGAAACCATGTATTGTCCTAACAAATTTGAATAAGAGGTATCCAACTATCTGGTTCGCATTGATGCATGAATTACATCACGTTTTGTACGATCTCGAAGAGATAGAAAAGAGAACTTATCATCTGACTGGGGAGATTGATCTTTGGTTAATGCAAGAAGATAAAGCGGATGATTTCTCAAGAGAATATTTATTTGGTATTGAACGAAGTAAGTATATAGAACCATTCATAAATAGTCCGATTTTGGTTAAACAGTATGCTGAAAAAAATCAGATTCATCCAAGTATAATATACAGTTTTTACATGTATGATCATAAAGCATGGAATATGTTTAATAATGAGATGCCTGATCTGAGCATAATTCTGAAAAAGATAAATATAAACCCTTGGGAGAAGAAAACAATTCAGGAAAATATAAGAATAATGAAAGAAGAAATTTTCAACATTTAAAATTATCGAGATGAGCACAAAAGGAGTAAAAACGAAAGAACAAAAAAATGAATCTGAACGACTGGAGTTAATTGCTAAAGCTGATGACATTAAAGGGGAACAGCTTTCCATTGGTCTTCAAGGTGAAATTTTAACAGAAAATGAACTACGAAAGTTTGCATTAGGGGATATCGATAATCCTGAAAAAAAATATGATGTATATTATAATGGAATTAATCGCTTATTAAGAAAGCATCTTCCTAAGGGTGAGACTTATAAAAAGGCACGTCATTATATATATGAAGAAAAAAATACTTTCCTTACCAGAGGACACCGATTGAGTAAGCAGGGAGTAAGGGGTGCTGATAGCCGAATGGGACATTTAGTTGATGCAGAATTTATACTAAAAATGATAGCTGATTGGATAATTGAAGGTGGAACAATGGTCAAGCTATTTTCTAATTTGAGAATTCAAAATATGGAGAGAGGATATGGGAAACCTCCAATCGAGAAATAAAGTTTTAATGAATAATTTGGAGTAAATTAATCTATAAGCGAGTGTATCCGAATGACCAGAACTATCCCTTGAAATCGTTTGTCATTAATATTAGGTCTTGATTATATGTTATTCCAATAACGTTGAAACCAAATTTTCTCAAAATATGAACCATTGAAGGCTTTCGGGTTGTCGCATACATTGGGAAATGTCCAATACTATTGAAAAAAGTTTTAAGCAAGTCCTGACAATTACCCAAACCTTCAAAATCATTATGTGTCGAAATGTATCCTAATTCTTTTCGATACTTATTACTTGACAACACTTTTGCTGAAGTAAAAACCTTTCTTGTGTAATTTGCATGAGGATTTTTAATTGTTGCAGTACATATAACTATATTGCCATGTAGTTTGTAGGCAACCAAATCAGAACGCATTATTCTTTCACGAAGTCCTTCACGTCTTACCTGCCCCCCATTAATAACAAGTTCAATGATTTGAAATAAGTTGTCAGGTTCAATTTCTATGGGTTGAGTAATTTTAATCATCTTAAAGAATTTTGTTACAATATAATCGTAGTAGTTACTTTCGCTATCTCACATTGCATTTTAATCCAATGTTCTAACTGATAGCCATTATAGTCATTGATATTAGCACTTACCTTTCTCCTGCACAGGAGGAATTTTTACATTTCCGTAACAAAATCCCGCAATTTGTGCACTTGTAAAATAACTGGCACGAATCAGTTGGCATGATCTCTTCTTTGCTGAATCCACATTCAGGACAGGTTATATTCGAATTAAATTGAATCATAAAAAGTTACAATAATAAAAATCAGATTTAGAGGTGTTGCTGTATGAATTCATTGCATCTCGCTTTACTTTCTACGGGTCAATAAATAAATAACTATACCAAAAATTAGAATTCCAAATTCACTAACAAGAGCGACTGTCTTATATTTAAATAAACCCAGACCAATCGACATTGAACTGTCTAAAAATATTGGCATTGCAGTATCAGTTGGATAAAAAGCAAGTTTAGGCGATGCTATAATATCTAACACTGTATGACTGAAAACAAGAAGTGCAATTATTATGCTTGTCCTATGGTTTTTGCTGATAATGAAAGTGAGTGATCCAATAACAAATGACCAGACTAAACCCATAATTAAACTGTGCGAGAAAGGGGCATAAGGTGATGAATTTGGTTTAGGCATGAGTTCTAAACCCGATACCACAAAAGCAAAAAACACTATTTCAATAAATTCAGCAGCAATGATTAAATAGATTACTGGTACTTTCGGAGCGAATTTCTTAGCAGCGAATCCTACTCCCACATGGGCAATTGCTGGCATAGTTTTTAATTGTTATTACTACTCAGTTTAAAGAGTTTTATGGTAAACATGATCATCCACGTCATGGCTAACAATCCTGCTGGCATGGCGAACAATAATGCTAACTTTTCAACTGCTGGATTGAACGTCACCAATGTCAGATATATTAACAATAACGAATTGCCGACTAATCCAAAATAAGAGGTTAAACGGCTGAATATTTTACCACTTAACATTACTCCAGACATAAGAGCATTTGCAAGAGTCGGCAATACAAATCCAATGAAAACACCCAGACTTCCATGTGCACCTTTTGTTAACATGGCTTCTCCTGCTGCTGCATAGAGCAATCTTTGTTCGTCTGATCCTGCACCAAAATACTTATGGCTTAAATCAAGCATGGTCAACGCAGTATTGCTTGTGACAAATATGGTTGTACCAACAAGGAAAATGATCAGGGACAAAAGTGCTAACGGATTCTTCGTATTCCTATGAGCAGCATACAGTGCAAAAATCGAAGGAATTAATATTATCTGGTTTATAATATTTAGCAAATCCATATTATATAACCCTAAGAGCCAGTTTTCTTCAAAATGATTGTACCTTTCAATTGCT
Organism: uncultured Bacteroidales bacterium; assembly: GCA_942492865.1. Lineage (GTDB taxonomy): Bacteria > Bacteroidota > Bacteroidia > Bacteroidales > VadinHA17 > LD21. The sequence goes on from OW818650.1 coordinate 423,586, forward strand.
GTTTGAGGGAGTACTGCCAGATTACCACCAGTCACAGAACCAACTATCATATCAAGGATAATTCCACATAATACAATAATTGTCGTTATTGCACCAATTTTGTAAATAGTCTTCCATTGTTTGTTTGAGTCGTTCATATCTTAATGCTTTGAAATAATTTCATTACACAATTTAAAATTGACTAATCTTTATTAAACTTACAAATGTTATGGCAATCAATTAAATAATTGGTACGAAGTATTAATAATGTTAACAAAATAATAAAAGCATTTGTCTCAAGTAATGAAAACTAAAAACGGATATAAGAGTTTGCTGCTAAGTTCTTATCGAAAGGCTGTTATTGCCTCAGCATCTGTTACGAAGGAGAAAAATGCAATACACAGTTTTACTGAAGTTGATATCACCATACCACGTCACTTGATAAAAGAACATTTTGAAAGGACTGGCGAGAAACTTTCTTTTACAGCATATATTGTGACATGTTTGGCACAGGTAATTAAAATACATCCTGAATTAAACTCTTTTATAAAAGGGCGAAAACTTGTTATTCTTGATGATGTTACAGTAAGTGTGTTAATAGAAAGAGATGTGGCAGGAGAAAGTGTGCCTGAACCACTTGCAATAAAAAATGCACAAGAGAAATCGTTTCGACAAATTAATGATGAAATAAGGAAAGCAAAAAAACAGCAAAGTGACAAACTCGGAAGTTTATCAAGTACAGAATGGATAAGTTATATTCCAAGTTTTCTTCTTAAAACATTTATTCGTATTGCAGACAAAAACATCCACATGGCAAAAACTTATGGGAAGGTGGCTGTTACTGCTGTCGGAATGTTCAGTAAAGAACCTGTTTGGTTTATTCCACATGGTAGTGCTACTGTACTGATCACTGTTGGTAGTATCAGCAATAAAGTTGTCGAGAATGACGGACATTTTATTTCACTGGAACATCTTTGTTTAACTGCTTCATTTGACCATAACATCGTTGATGGTGCACCAGCCTCTCGTTTCATGAGCCAGTTGGTTGAGACTATTAAGAGTGGAGTTTTACTTCAAACAGAAATCGAAACAGTATAATAAGGTGAAAAGCATAATTTTCAATTCCAAATTTTATATTCAAATAATCGGTCGATTATTTGATGTTGGTTTGACAGAGTAGGTTTGGTAGCTTTTTAAAATAAAAAATCCCTAAGTTTTAATTTGGGGGACTATTTTTATTCGATAATATAACATCTGGTTCATATAAAAATGAAAAGTGAGAATAGGCGACATCGGTGAAAGTCATTGTCTGTCTGCAATACACTTCTGATAGGCAGGTATAAAAGGAAGTATTAACCAAATCGATTTTTCTTTATTCAATCCTTGGTGATTTTCAAATTAAGTTAAGTAAATTTCTGACAATTAATCTGACGTGAAAAAAACCTTTATTCTTATCTGCGTTATTCTGAGTTCCTGTTTCTCTGGTAAAAATGTCAGTACTACTGGAATCGAAGAAGTCCGTTTTGGCTATGGTGGTGGTTTTACAGGAAAATCAACTACTTATCTCCTTTCTGCAAACGGACAACTCTCGGTACAAGGAACTGAAGTATTGAAAAAAATTGATAAAAAAGCAACATTAATCATTTTTAAAGAGGCTCAGAAAATTGCATCTGTTGCGTTTAATGAACCTGATAATGTATATTCTTTTGTTCAGATAAAAACCAAGAATTCGATTAATCGAATCGTTTGGGCGTTTGGGTCTACTAACGTGCCGAAGGAAGTTGTTCTACTTTACGATCAATTAATATCTCTAACTAAGTAATTTACTTCTCATGAAATGTAGATACCTAAATTTAATTGTATTTGTTATAACATCATTTTTTTCAGTCAGCATTGGACAAGTAAAAAATAATTCCGCACCAAATTTTGTTAATCCGTTTAATATTAAAAATGGTTCTGGAACGATTAAAACTATTACTCCTGATGGAAATACCAAAGGTGAGGGTAACACACAAGACATTAAAATAAAATCAATTAAAGGTTCTATTTATTACAATTTCGAAAAGAAAGAAACTGGAACTAAATCATCAAGTATAAATCTTAATTCTTACTTCAGTTTAAATGATAGCCATTCATTTATTATGATCAATGAAAGAATAGATGAACTTGGTTACACTCATATTAATTATCAGCAACTATATAACGATATTCCAATTGATGGTTGCATAATAATGGCTCACTCAAAGAATGGTCAGACTGCTTCGATAAACGGACATGTTGCTGAATTTACGGACTTTGACACAAAAGTAAATGGGAGCAAAGAATCTGCTAAGGAATCTGCTAGATCGTATTTAAAGGCGACCAATATATTAAATGATTATCCTGTAGAATTATTGATTGCCCGTATGCCAACTGGAAATAGTTTTAATTACAGATTAGCATATAAAGTAAGAATTGATGCATCAAATCCTTTTGTAATGCGTAATGTCTTTGTTGATGCAAAAACAGGGGAAATATTTAATGTTGTAAATCTTATTGAAAATGCAGATGTAACTGGAACAGCAAACACTTTTTATCGTGGAACACAAACAATAACTTCTGACAGCTATTCCAGTACCTTTAGATTAAGAGAAAGTACTAGGAAAATCGAAACATATAATGCTACAAATGCAACTTTTACAACTGGAACAGGCTTTGAAGGTTACACCGATTTTATAAGTCCTTCCTCAACATGGACTGGGGTAACTCAATTGGCTTCCTACACAATTTCAACTATTGCACAAGATTGGTGGTATGCTCCATTCGCTGACGAAACACCTGATCTTTATATTAAAATAATAGATGGAACAAATCAAACAGTCTATACTTCGAAATATTTTAATAATACTAATCCACCTGTAACATTTAACAACTTAAATATTTTACTCGTAAATCCACCATACAAAGTTGAAATTTGGGATTATGATGCAGCGAGTGGTGATGATATTGGTGGAAGTTTCACTGTCTCTGGTGTTGTAGGAACGCAAAATTGGTCGGTTAGCGGCAATAATGGTACATATATCATAAATAATTCAAGCAATCCTGCTCTAGATGTTCATTGGGGTATGGAAGAAACTTTTGATTTCTATTTGAGTGCTCTGGGAAGAAATAGTTATGATGGCTTAGGTAGTGTAATTAAGAACTTTATTAATCCAGACAAGTCGATCTCTGATGGGTTACCGAATAACGCCTTTGCTGCTCCTGCTCCATATAACTTTATGATCTTTGGCATGGGAGATGGAATAACCATGAATCCAATAGTAGGACTCGATGTAGAAGGGCATGAATTCTCGCACTTGGTAATTAACAATAATGGGAATGGTGGACTTACTTATCAGGGTGAATCAGGTGCATTAAATGAATCGTTTGCCGATATTTTTGGAACATGCGTAGAATTTTATGCATTGACAACTAGTGCAAATTGGACAGTGGGAGAAAATATAATGATAGGTACTACAAATTATATGCGTTCGATGGCGAATCCTAATCTTTGTGGACAACCAGACACCTACCAAGGAGACTATTGGAACAATACAGATAATTTAGAAGATGATCATGGGGGGGTTCACACAAATAGTGGAGTCCAAAATTACTGGTTTTATCTTCTATGTCAAGGTGGTACTGGGACGAATGATTTGAATAATGCATATTCTGTAACTGGTGTTGGGATGACACAAGCCAGACAGATCGCTTACAAAACTTTAACAACATATTTAACCCCTAATGCAACACATCTTGATGCTTACTATGGCTCATTACAAGCCACTCAGGATTTGTATGGCAATCCATCTACTCAATATTCTGCTGTTCGTGCTGCGTGGTATGCTGTTGGTGTAGGAAACGACCCCAATAATTATTGTAGCGGTACAACTGAGTTAACTTCGTCAACTGGAACTATCACCGATGGAAGTGGTAATGCAAGTTATGGAAATAATGCAAACTGTAAGTGGATTATTGCTCCTGAAGGTGCAAGCACAATATCCTTGACCTTTACTTCCTTTAATACTGAAGAAGAGTTTGATGTTGTGACGGTCTACAATGGACCCGATGTTACTTATCCGAAATTGATGACATGGTCAGGAAATACATTACCACCAACAATTACTTCAACCGTTGGCGCAGTCTGTATTCAATTCTCTTCAGATGAAGATATAAATTCTTCAGGATGGTTAGTTAATTATGCATCGACAGGAATAGCACCAACATGTAGTGGTCTGACAATTTTATCATCGCCTACTGGAACATTTGACGATGATTCTGGTAGTGGTAACTATGGAAATAATCAGGGGTGTTACTGGTATATTGCCCCACCATGCGCCTCATCTGTTACCCTTTCTTTCTCTGCATTTGCTACAGAAACTAATTATGACGGTATGGTTGTTTATGATGACATCGATGGCACAAACCAATTAGCTGTATTTAGTGGAAGTAGTATCCCAACTTCAATAACTTCAAATACAGGTAAGATGCTTGTGATATTTGTTTCAGATTTTACCACAACCATGCAAGGATTCAATGCAAGTTATACTTCAACTGGTTCATCATATTGTTCTGGGACTACGATTCTAAATACTTCAGATTTTGGGACATTAAATGATGGAAGTGGAACAAATAATTACTGTAACAACATGAACTGTCAATGGTTGATTCAGCCACCCCAAGCAACAAGTGTAACAATTGATTTTACGACATTTGATCTTGAAGCTGCCTCTGATGACGGAAGAACTATTTATGATGCAGTGGAATTATTTGATGGTACATCCACTGACTCTCCTTTGCTGGGAAGATTTACAGGAAGCAATTTACCACCATCTGTAACTTCAAGTAGTGGAAGTCTTCTTGTTCGTTTTTACTCTGACTTAGATTTAGCTAAACAAGGTTGGACTGCGTATTACACTTCAACAACAACAGCATATTGTACTGGAACATCAACACTTACATCACTAAATGGAACTTTTAATGACGGAAGTGGAACAAATCAATATGCCAACAACAGCTATTGTTCATGGTTAATCCAACCATCTACTGCGAGTACAATAACTTTATCGTTTTCCGAATTTAATACAGAGTTGAATTATGATGGTGTTATTGTTTATGATGGGGCAAACAATGCATCACCTATTCTTGGTGAATTCACTGGTACAACTTTGCCATCATCTGTGACCTCTACTGGTGGTAGTATGTATGTGGAATTTCTATCAGATCCTGCATTAAGAGGCAATGGTTGGATTGCAAATTATACATCAACCATAACCACAGGTATTAATGAATCCATGTTAAGTGAGTATTTAAAAATATTCCCAAACCCAACTTCAGGTATTTTTACTATTGAATCCTGCTTTGTTAATATGGTAGAGATTCAAATACTTGATTTGTCAGGAAAGACCGTTCTGACAGATAATGAAATCCACTCTGGAACTAATTTAATTGATGCTTCAAAGTTAAGTAAGGGCATTTACCTTATTCGAATAAACTATGGCACTGGATACCATATTGAAAGACTTGTATTAAACTAATTGGCTCTTAGATTATATATATAAATTAAAGCCAATTAGGAAATATGATATTACCGTCCATGAATTCCGAAGAGTTAGTCCGAGAAATCATGAAGGACTACCAAATTGTAAATCGCAAAGGAAAGTTTGAACTGGAAAAACTTAGAAGACCTGCACTGAAGTCACAGAATCGTCATGTAACGAGAATATTTGATTACAAATCGAAAAATCATAACAATTGGATTATTTTTTGTGATTACGACATGAAAGACCCATTTTGGTTTGTTGTAGTGCATTTCATCGATAAATGGGGATTACAGGCTTATTTAGTGGACGAAAACAAACGGGTACTTTATCATTATTCTGGACATTTCCTTCAGCGGTTTAATGAACGGTTTCTCCACGAAACTGAATTATCCAAAACGGAGATTCTTAAACGGTATTTATTAAAAAATGCATCTGCATATATCGAAGTGCTTCCTGATACAGATAAATATCAGAATCCCATTTTTGGAAAATCGAAAGAAGGTGTGGTTTTGGGTAATGTTGAAAATCAGGGATTATATAGTATTATCCATGTAAAAACCTTTATTGCCGATGACATGATATTCGAAAATCAGCAGGTAAAGTTTGATTATACAAATGAGCGTTACAACCAATACTGGGATGAGGTTTATAAAAAACGGAATAACCGTGTTTCTGATGATTGATGGTTTGTCTTAGCCGCTTATTAACAGATTTCTTCTACTTCTATATAATTGAAGCTGTGGTTTAACTTTCTCGATAGATACTCTCCAGCTTTAATATCAATGCTGTTTGTACTGAAATGCCAGTTTATTATCGCATGATGCTGGTCACTTTTGTTTAAGGTCAATTCTTGAAGTAGTTTCTGTATATAATTCATGGCATACCCACGAATATATTTTAAACCTATGTCAACAATTGTAACTGATGCAGGTGAAATGGTATATGTCCTGATCCATTCATGAAGCGGTAAATAAAACCCAGCAGGGTTAACTGGTACAAATGTTCCCCAGATACGAAGTTTTCCATATGTAAATTCGATTTCAGGAGTTCGATCTGTAGATTCGATGTAAAGTTTTTCCAATTATTCTTATTTTGACTGATTATAATGTTCTTATCTACAATAATCTAAGTATTTTAAAAACTCAGAACATCATAGGTGTCAAGAAGTTCTTTCTGGCTTATTCCCAGATATCTACGTGTTATTGCAGGATTACTGTGATTAAATAACTGAGACAATTTTACAATAGCTAATTCAGCATTTTCAGCACTTCGGTCAAATATTGTCCGCCCAAATGCCTTTCGCAGACTGTGCGAGGAAAAGTTCTTTATTTTTAGGTTATAATTGACTTTCAGGTCTTTAAGTATGACATTTATTCGTTGAATTGAGTAAACACTGCCCTTCTGGCTGGTGAAAATAAATTCAGCAGTAGTTCTGGGTCTGATCTTCTTGTAGCAATCCTCAATATGTCGCTTAAGCTGAGCGTTTATCTTTATTGTTCGGCTTTTCATGGTTTTCTTCTCTACCAAGGTAAATTCATCTATATTATAAATCTGTACCCAGCGTAGTGACAGAATATCTGATATCCGTAATCCAAAAAAACAACCTAATGATATCAGCAGCGATATTTTGTAATTTCCATCATTGAAAAGATTTCTGATCAGATTCATGGCTTGATTCCATTCCAGATGATCGGCAGTTGTTGTGGAGAATTTTGCACTCATATTTATTTCAGTTTTATTGGTTATCAATTGAAAGTGAATATAAAAATCAGATGCTTATAATACTTAACGATATAATGTATTGATTATCACACTAAAAGACGAATAATCTTCACATTCATACATAAGTGAATATTTACATTGTGGACAAAAAATATATGATTCATTCAATATGGTTTTAATTGTAGCATAAAGGATAGTATTGAAATTTCGTATCAGCGAAGGTGAACCATGATGGAAACTCAATAGTATATGTACTTAAAACCTTTTTGTCCTCCATAAACATAATTACCATGTAATACTGATCACTTTCCAGATAGAGATAAAAGAATTGGTGAATTATTTTTTGATGTTCATTTTTCATTTTACAAATATACACATATATTTATTACCACATATATAATACCTTATAATTATGAACACATAATTATTACCACATATTTAATAGTTTGATTGTAGTTTTGTACTTTTGATGGAAATATTAATGATCATGACTAAGCCACGTATAAAGCAAATACCTGAGAAGCAACTTGAAACCATTGTAAAGATTTCAAAACTAGTAAAGCAGTTACGAGAGGATAAAAAATTGTCAATTGAAGGTTTTTGTTTTAAATACAGGATTCCGAGGATAACATATGGAAATCTGGAATCAGGCAAATCAGGATTCCAGATAACCACACTTCTTACCATATTATCTGCACATGAATTGACTTTAGGTCAATTTGTAAAAAAATTGGAAGATGAATGAATGTCCGTGTGGGCACGTTTTTAGTCATTTTATGCATGAATCTCTATGGTTTTAGCGTTCATAATGTCACTATAAGGCATTTCTGTTGTTCTTTCAGGTACAATAGATTGACTTAAATCCGTGCATTTGGTACACGAATACCTATTTTTAGTACAGCCTAATGCACAATTAAATGTGGAAATGTATTTATGAGTAAACCCGACTCATGAAAAAAAAGACAATATCTCCCGCAAACAAAAAGAGACTTGAAACATTAGCGATCTATTTACGTGAACTCAGGTATTCTGAATCACTTACTCAAAACGAGATTAGCCAGTCATTAAATTTGCACAGGAATACGATCATACGTGCCGAGAATGCTCAAAATATGACATTATTAACTTTTTTTGATCTGGCAGATGCACTAGATATTTGTCCGAGCGAATTACTGGATATTGATTAATGTGAAATAAGCAGTTATACATTGAATAATTGAATTTAATTAAAAACATCCACCCTCTTTATTCGAATTAATCTTATTCAACCATTTATTTTCATTCCGTAAATGCCCATTGTTATTGACTGAGAACATGTATTTCATTTTTCGACCAGAAAAAGTCTTGCACTTTTTTACTTTCACCCTTATCTTTGATTCACAATACAGACGAACTACTGCGTAAATGCAGAACTGCTCTGTAGATGTAACCAAATCTCAGACGAATTGCTTCCATCTTGGAAGAACTGTTCTGAAGTATAATCCAATCAGGTTACATTATTGACTTAAACGTAAGAATGCTTTACAGCATGCATCTGATGTTGATAATACACTGTATTATTGGAATAACAGTGCATTTGTTGAGAGCAAGAAGTTGAAATAATTATTAACTAAACTAAAATAAATTAAACTATGAAAAAAAAACAAAATGATCGAGAAGTTTTATCTGAAGTTGAAAATGTGATTAAAAAATCATCAAAGGATTATATCGAAGAAAACCTTTGGTACTTTATACAAAAAGAAACCGTGTCCACACGAGTAAAAATAGGATCGTGTTGGAGAATTGAATCGGACGAAAAAACGAATTTAAGAATACTTGTATTAGATTATATCGTTCCTCGCTTTTCACTGAGAGAGTTAAGCCTGATTTTCAATCCAATTCAAAGTTGTTATCCACTAACGGAAGATACTATAAGGGAATCGAGAAAAATTGCCATTGAGAGCATTAATGATGATCAGTCATTAACAGGACTTGCGAAAAAACGCTTAAAAAGAAAGGTATGGGACATGAACTATATCTTATTTGGATTAATTCTTGAATTGGTAATACAATCTGAGATATTTTTCGACTCAGAAACTGAAGAATTCTTCATACCTGATTTTGCGGCTTAAGAAAGTCGAACAGGGTGACAGGCTAAAAGCGTAATTTGAAACAATATCAGAAACAGTGACAGTCAATGTTTAATTCAACTATTATTTTTACTGTCACTGTTTCAATACCTGTTTAGAATAACTATTCATCCTGTCACCCTGTCGACCAGAAAAAAATAAAAAAGAATATTTATTCGTGTTTTTTGCCATAAAAAGTGACTTATGAAAAAAAACAGAGTATTTAGTTTCAGGAGGGTGCAAATTGCCCCCCCACAAAAAATAATATGATTTAATAAATTTTAAAATGAAAAAAATTAAAAAATCAACAAACGTAAAGATGAACCTCTCTTTGGAAAAAGGCTTTTATGAACTTCTCCAAAACAGAGCAAAGCAAGACTATGTAAAAGTTGCTACTTGGACTAAGCAGTACTTGATGAAATGCTTGCTTGAAAAAAATAACAGCGATGAATCTAAATGTCTAACCAATAATGGAACTACAATGGGACTTTGAAAACAGAACAGAACAAGATAATCAAGCCGTAGGTTTATCGATTATCCCAACCGCCTCAACTAAGATAGCCATAAATCAATGGGCAAAGTATCAAAAAGAGATTGCACCAATCTCAGAATGGTACTCACATTTCAAGAACAATGGAACAGTCGGCATTATAACAGGAAAGGTCAGTGGCAATCTTGAATGCATTGATATAGATATCAAAAATGACCCTCAGCATACAATTATTTCGGAATATGCCAACCTTATCCCAGATAAACTTCTTAGTAGAATACTTGTCCAATCTACACCCAGTGGGGGTCTTCATTACATATATAGATGTCCTGAGGCAGTCATAGAAAAAAGCCAAAAACTCGCACTGCATTCAGATAGAGCAGTTATTATTGAAACCCGTGGTGAAGCTGGATACTTTTGCACGAGTAAAGTCAATAACAAGATCATTCAGGGCAAGTTCGATCTTGAAAATCTCAGTGTTGAGATTCCCGTTATCAGCAGTTTAGAACGTAACTTCCTACTTGATACTGCCAGAAGCCTAACACGTTTTTTTTCAGTAGATAAGGAAAAATTTTCAAAGAACGAAAGTGAAAAATCCTCAAAGGACGGCAAACCATTTGTTTACAGTGAACCTGCGATCAACGAGTTCAATGATAAATACAGTATTTTAGATTTATTTATTAAACATGGCTGGACTATTGTAAATGAGGATGAGAAAAAGTTCTATCTACTCAGAAGTGGTTCATCAGCACAACATTCTGGTTATTATAATAAGGATTGTAAAACATTTACATGTTTCTCAAATTCAACAGAGTTCAAAATAGAGAAACCATACAACAATTTCCAAATACTCACGCTCTTGGAGGGGAACAATGACTACAAGACAACACTTAGGTTACTGCCGAAATACGGATTTAGCGTTGAAGGGAAAACAGAAAAGATCAGTGCTAACCAAATTGCTGATTACCTGAATGATTTGGGTGTAAGGTATGACAGCTTCATTCAAGACCTCACACTAAATGGTAAGATCATTGAAGAACTTGACTATAATACATTGTACATCGATTTGAAGAAGCATTTCGATAAAGAAATTCCACGAACTAGGTTCGAAGAAATAATTAAATCTCACTATATCACAACAATCAACCCAATTAAGGATTTCTGTGAAGCAAATAAGGAAAGGAATCCTATTGGGACATTCGAGAAGTGGATGGATTGTATTGTATTACGAAACAAAACAATAGAGAAAGCGGTTGTAATTCATTTCATCAAAAAATGGTACGTTGGAATGATTGCTCAAGCACTTGATGGAGAATATCCAAATGAATTCTTCCTTACCCTTTTATCTATTGAGCAGGGTATCGGAAAGACGTCCCTTTTACGTAACCATGTATTGCCAAAAGAACTTCATTTTTATCGCAAGGAACATTCCCTTAGTTTTGATGATGATTTTAAAGTCTTAATGGCTCAGGCATTGCTAATCGTGGATGATGAAATGGATGGCAGATCGTACGAACAGGATAAGACCTTCAAAACAGTCTTGAGCACAAAAGAACTGACCACAAGACGTAAGTATGATCGCAGAATTTCTACCATTAAACGCAGATGCAGTTTCGCTGGTAGTGGCAATAACCTAAGTGTGGTAAGAGAGCAACAGAACCGTAGAATAATTCCTGTGGAAATCCAGAAAATCTTCTTTAACAAGTTGGCACAAATTGATTATGTCGATCTATTTATGGAAGCATATAACTTATTTAAGGAAGGGTATAAATATTCTTATCAACAAGAAGATATGAAACTTCTGAAGCATATATATGATGATTATGTTCAGAAGTCCGATGTTGATTATATTCTGGATGAATTTATCAGTTACCCTGAAACCATTGGTGATATGTTTAGTATTACAAACTTTGATATCGTCAATTCGTTAGCGGTTAAATTCCCATTGTTCATCAAACGTATTAATGTTCCAACCATTGGAAAAATGATGAATGAACGAGGTTTTGATTGCATTCGAAAAGGTAAAGCAAGAACTTCATGCTATAGTATTAACAAACAAAGCAAGATAATTGATTTGCTCGGATGTGATTCACAATCATTACGATTGAATCATGGAATTAACAAGTGAACTTTTCCTGCATAAAAAATAATACTAAATATATAAAAATCAAAAGAATGAAAACAAATTTAATAACCGAACTCTCATTAAGGATATACAATAAAATTGGCAAGCAACAACTTCTTAATTTACTGATTGAAGGATTGCCATTGATCACAAATGATGAATTAATCCAACATATACAGGACAATTTTGATGAATATCTCACCAAAGAGGAACAAGACGAATTAATTATTGAAAACATATATCATGTTGAGAACGAAAAGGTCAACCAATTAATGACTCGTTTAGCCATTGAATTAGCTGCCTGTTATGTTCTTGAAACAATCGAAAAGATATTATCTGCAAATGACTTTGTTAAAGATAACCCATATTCAGTTCTATCAAATCCTCAGATGTTTATGCTACATAAATACTTTGATGAAGAAATGGGAATCAAGGTCAATCCTGTTACACCCCTTAACATTAATAACGATGAAAAAAATAACTTTAATAAATAAGAAAATAAATGAATTACAATGAATTTAAAAAGAGTAGCGCAGAATATTTGCGTCAAAACAGTGCTGAAGTAAATTACATGCAAGAATTACTGTTGAACATTGGTTATAATATATACAATTATGTTACAATCAAAGAATATAATGATAATGAATTATTGAAGGTTGATGATCCCTCTATTGACGAAGTGGAATGGGAAAGTGCTTTACAAGATGAAATGGACTACTATGCATCATTGAGAACAAAAACTCTTAATGTCTCTGTTGATAACATTACTGAACTTAAGCAATTATTATTTCAGCCCATGCATGAAACAGTGTATTGTCAAATTATACATATGAAGGTAAGCGATAAAATATTTTGTATTCTTGAACGTGATGAAGTTGAAGTACATGTTTTTAATGTTTACCAAGCTTTGGATTACACCACTAAAAACTTGAAACCTTTGGGTTGGGACACGCATCCTGATTCTGCGTTACGTATTATTGAATATTACCTTGAAACAGGTTTAACCTTAGAATGCTATCAATAGTATACTGAAATATGGGGTAATACGTAATTTTCCTAAGAATTAATGATCCGATAATTATTGAGGATCGAATACTGAATGAAAATGATTTAAATCGTATTACCCTGTATTCCTTAAAACAGAAAAACTGGCAAGATGAGATTATTCAGAAAAGAGTTTTTTGCACAGATTTAACATGAGTCTCTTTTGGCTGCAGGAACATGTTTTCAATTTTATCTGTGACCTTTATAACCGTTTCGTAACTAAATTGCAGCAGATCGTCAACATCCTTTAAGTATCCTGCTATATATTCTTCTGAGCGAGGAATTAAACCTAATTTGGTGCTGATCAAATAACTGACGGTCTCTGCTTCAAGTTCCTCAGCACTCCTCCTTAGCTTTTTTCTTTCAGGTAAAAGCAATCGTTTATCAGGATTAGTTTTGCGTAATTCCTTATGCCCTGTGTGCCCTAATAGTACATGTGCGAGTTCATGAATTAATACTGTAAAATTTTCTTCAATTGTGGCATTATCCTTTAGGCAAATTTCCAAACGACCCGTAATAGCAGTTGTTACGTAACCACCTTTAAAATACGATAAAGGTTTATTGATTACTGGTATCCCCCATAATTTTGCAGTTAGAATTGCACCGTAATAAATTTTGTGGTTGATGTGACCCTTTACTTCAAATAGCTTTTCCCCAAGAAGGTTATCCAAAAAATCTTTTGGATTATCTTTCCCTTCAGTTTCCATTACATCATACACCAACATTACAGGTGACATTGGTGCAAGTATTACATAAGGCCTTGCTTCCCTTTTAATTGTGCGGTGGAATTTTTTCCTCCAGTAGGATTCTCCACCAAAGAACGTTACCTCTTTATTTTGAAGGTAAACAATCATGGTATTAAATCGGGAATAATGATCAAATTTGGCTATGAAGTCAATGAATTTGGTAAACGATTTGCTATCACGAAGATTCCAACTTCGTTTGATCAGTTCATCTATCGTGAACTTGTCGTTTACAAACTTTTCATCATTCATGATTGACTTTTTGTAATTATTAAAGATAAAGTTATTAAGCAAAGTTTGAGTTTGAATTTTAATTAAATTCATTTACTGTCCAGTTGTTAGGGGATTAACAACTGATTTTCCTACTTTTATTGATTAGAAACGTCAATTATATTTCAAAATGAACAAGAAATCGCTGTCAGAAAGAGATATATGTACCAAATTCATAACTCCTGCTATATTAAAATCAGGCTGGGACAGCCATAAGCAACTTCTAGAAGAAGTTAGTTTCACCAATGGGAAAATTATTGTAAGGGGTAGATTAACAGTAAGAGGGTCGAGAAAGCGTGCAGATTATATCTTGTACTACAAACCGAATATACCACTTGCTATTATTGAAGCTAAGGACAATAAGCATTCTGTTAGGGCAGGTCTACAGCAAGCACTCGAATATGCTCAAATTTTGGATATTCCATGTGTTTTCAGTAGCAATGGTGATGGATTCATTTTCCATGACAAAACAGAAACAGGTACAAATATCGAAACTGAACTAAGTCTTGATGAATTCCCTTCGCCTCAGCAACTATGGGATAAATACAAAAAATACAAGGGTATTACCTCCCCTGAAACTGAAAGAATCGCCTCACAGGAGTATTATTTTGATGGTTCTGGAAGACGCCCAAGATACTATCAACAAATTGCAGTTAACCGAACCATTGAAGCTATCGCTAAGGGTCAAAACCGTATACTTTTAGTTATGGCAACTGGTACAGGCAAAACTTATGCTGCCTTTCAGATTGCTCATCGCTTATGGAAAGCTGGCGTCAAGAAAAGGATATTGTTTCTTGCCGATAGAAATGCTTTGATCGATCAAGCACAACGGGGCGATTTCAAACACTTCAGAGATAAAATGACTATGGTTAAAAATCGTAAGGTTGACAAGTCTTATGAAGTTTACCTGTCATTGTACCAAGGCATAACTGGTAACGAAGCAGAGAAAGACATCTACAAGCAATTTAGCAGGGATTTCTTTGACTTAATTATCATTGATGAGTGCCATAGAGGTTCTGCAAGGGATGATAGCGCATGGCATGAAATATTGAAATATTTCAACAATGCAACCCATATCGGTTTGACGGCAACACCCAAGGAAACAGATAAAGTCAGCAACATAGAATATTTTGGCGATCCGATTTACACCTATTCCTTGAAACAAGGCATTGAAGATGGATTCCTCGCACCATATAGGGTTGTCAGAGTAGGAATTAACGTGGACTTGGAAGGCTGGAGACCTGAAGATGGTAAAACAGATAAGGATGGGAATCCCGTGGAAGACAGGATTTATAACAAGAAAGACTATGACAGGAATCTAGTGATTGACGAACGTACTGAAGTGGTTGCAAGAAAACTTACTGAATATCTTAAAGGCTATGATCGATTTGCCAAAACTATTTGCTTTTGCGTAGATATTAATCACGCAGAACGTATGAGGTATGCTCTTTCAAGAGAGAATGCTGATCTGGTTGATGAAAATTACAAATATATCATGCAGATTACTGGTGATAACGATGAAGGGAAAAGAGAACTTGATAATTTTACTGACCCTGAACAACGATATCCAGTAATTGCAACTACTTCAGAACTCATGACGACTGGGATTGATGCTATTACTTGCAAAGTGATCGTACTAGATGCTAACATAGGATCAATGACCAAATTCAAGCAAATAATTGGTCGTGGCACAAGAATCGATGAAGATTATGGTAAGATGTACTTCACAATTCTGGATTTCAGAAATGCAACTGATTTATTTGCCGACCCTGATTTTGATGGTGATCCGATAAAAATAAAAATAACCACTTCAGATGAAGACCTAGTGGATATTTTTCATGAAGATGAAATTGTGGATATCTTTCCTGACAACCCAGATATTGTAGAAAACCCTCCAGAACCCATAATAAGAAATCCTGAAGGCACTCCTATACCCCCAAGAGTACCACGTCCAAAAGTGTATGTAAATGGGGTAAATGTGTCAATACTAATCAGCAGAGAATTGTATTTTGATCAGCATGGGAAACCGATTACAACCAGTTTAAAAGACCATACAAAAGAGATAATTAAGGGTCAGTTTGCTACTCTGAATGATTTTTTAAATAAGTGGAACTCCGTAGATCAAAAAACCGCAATAATTGAAGAGTTACAACAACAGGGGGTGTTAGTTGAAGCACTCTATGATGCCGTTAATAAGGAAGTTGATTTATTTGATCTTATCTGTCATGTGGCATATGACCAACCCCCATTAACACGTAAAGAACGTGCAAATAATGTGAAGAAACGTAACTACTTTACCAAATATGGTGACCAAACCAAAAAAGTACTAGAAAACCTCTTGGATAAGTATGCTGACGAAGGGATTGACGATATTGAATCAATCGAAGTATTGAAAGTGAAGCCATTTACAGAACTTGGTTCACCAATTGAAATAGTAAGAACTTTCGGCAGTAAAAAAGAGTATTTAAAAGCTGTCCATGAGTTAGAAACAGAACTTTATAAATCAGCATAAATGAAAATACGCCAAATTATAGACAAAATTGATGAGAATCAGTTATTTGTACCTGCTTTCCAACGTGAGTATGTTTGGAAAAGAAAGGATGCAAAAAATTTAATAGATTCATTAATAAAGGATTATCCCACTGGTACATTGCTTACTTGGGAAACAAATCATCCACCTGAACTCAAAGGAACATATAAATATGAACCCACCAAAGGTGCTGTAAAAATAGTTCTTGATGGACAGCAAAGAATTACAACCCTTTACATGTTAATGACAGGAAATATCCCACCCTATTATACTGAACATGATATCGAAAATGATATTCGAAATTTATATGTTAATATTCAAACACTTGAATTAGAATATTATAAAGTCAAATTAATGGAAAACAATCCATTTTGGATTAGCATAACAGACATTTTTAAAAATACCGTCAGAGAACGAGATATTACTGACGCACTTGAACTGAAGAGAAACGGGGAGAGACTACCAAGAGAATTGGAAACTACGATTTCCGATAATTTTCATGCTATAAAAAAAATAAATGATAGAGATTTTTTGGAACAAGTCATTCCAGTTAAGGCAAAAGTCAAAGAAGCCATTGATATCTTTTATATAGTAAATGCAAGTGGTGTAAGTCTAACTGATGCAGAACTAGCACTAGCACAAATTTCAGGTTACTGGGCACAGGCAAGAGAATTGTTTAAGGCAAAACTTTTGAAACTTGAAAGCAATGGCTGGGTATTTAAACTTGATTTTATAGTATATGTTTTGCTTGCTGTAATCCATAAAATGGGTTCAAAGATGGAAAAACTCCATACCGATGATAATAAAGAACGGTTGATTGAGGCATGGAAAAAACTAGATGATCATGTATTAGATTATGCCTGCAATTTATTGCAAAGTCACGCATATATTGACCATACAGATGAAATAAATTCAGTTTATGCACTCATTCCAATTATAGCGTATGTCTATAATAAACCTTCAAAGAAACTGGATGATGAAGAAATTAAAAAGGTAATAAAGTGGTTTTATTATTCTCAGATTAGGTTTAGGTATATAAGCCAATTACCACAAAAACTTGATAAAGATATTGGTATTGTAAACGATAACCCAAAACCATTTGATACATTGCTTGCTTTGATTGAAGAAGAAAGACCTCTTGAAATAAAACCATCAGAATTTATTGGTCGTGATGTTCGCCATCCACTTTTTTCTTTAATGAAATGGTACTTTAAAAGTAAAAATGCAATCTGCTTTGGGACAGGACTTAAACTCAGAAAAAATATGGGTAAGAAATATTGTCTTGAAAAAGATCATATTTTCCCATTTGCCTTACTACGTGATTCGGATATTTATGATATGAATAATCAATTTCATTATGCTCTTGCGCAAGAAATTACAAATAGAGCCATTCTGACACTCATTGAAAACAGAACCAAGTTAGATAAAGACCCTGCTGAATATTTAAAAACAGTAAAAACGAAATTCCCAAGAGCATTAAAACTTCAATGTATACCTGACGATGAAAGTTTATGGAAAATAGAAAAATATGAAGTATTTCTTGAGAAAAGGAGGGAAATGTTGGCAATAGACTTGAATAAATTCCTTAATTCAATTACAGTTTCTGAACAAGATATTATTGCCAAAACTGATATCATGGACATGATTCAATCTGGAGAAAATAGTTACCTAGAATATAAATCAACGATGAGATGGAATTGGAAGGAGAATAGGCTTGATAAGAAAATGGAAGAAATTATTCTTAAAACTATTTCTGCGTTTAACAATGCTGAGGGTGGAAAATTATTAATTGGGGTAACAGATGAAGGTGAAATTCTTGGATTGGATTCTGATTATAATACTTTGAAAGAGCCAAATAAAGACCATTTTGAGTTACATTTCCGTAACCTTATTAATGACGCATTTGGTAAAGAATATACTGCTAATCAACTTAATGTAAAATTTCCAATAGTTAATGATTTAGAAATTTGTGAAATTGATATCAAATCTGGCATTAATCCTAAATTCATCAATACTGTTGATAAGAATGGAGTTCCCCAAAGAAAATTTTATATCAGAAGTGGAAATACCTCACAAGAATTAAATATAGAGGAAGCAGCTTCGTATATAACTAAACGGTTTAATAATAATTAATTATAAATGGCGAATATTTCAGGAGTAATAAAGAGCATCAGGGACATAATGTGGCAGGATTCGGGTCTTAATGGTGATGCTCAACGTATAGAACAGTTGGGGTGGATGTTGTTTCTGAAGATTTTTTCAGATAAAGACAGAGAATTGGAAATGATGAACGAAAAATATAAGTCCCCTATTCCAAAAGAATTCCATTGGATAAAAGGAAAAGGAAACTGGGCAGGGGACGATGAAGGCATAACAGGGGATGACTTATTGAAATTTGTTGATCAAAAACTGTTTCCTGCACTACGTAGTCTTGATCTGAGTGTTGGTAATGGTAGAGCACTTATTGTTCGGGAGGTCTTTGAAGGCAATAATAATTACATGAAAAGCGGAATCAATATCCGCAAAGTGCTCAACAAACTTAATGAACTTGATTTTAATGTAGCCAAAGAACGCCATGCATTTGGTGAATTGTATGAAGGCATACTAAAAGACCTGCAAAGTGCTGGCAAATCTGGGGAATTTTATACCCCTAGAGCAATTACTAATTTTATAACTGACATAATTAATCCAAAGCTGGGCGAAAGAATTCTCGACCCCAGTTGTGGCACAGGCGGTTATCTTACTTCAGCAATTGAGCATTTAAAGACCCAAGCAAATAGTGTAGAAGAACGACAAAGAATACAGGAAGATGTCATGGGATGGGAATATAAGCCATTACCTTATCTTCTTGCAACCACTAATCTGATTCTGCATGATATTGAATTACCAAAAATTACCTTCAGGGATTCTCTTGATCAGCCATTAAGCAATTACAAAGAAAAAGATCGTGTTGATGTAATTTTGGCAAACCCGCCCTTTGGAGGTATTGTAGCAAACAATAACGAAAAGAATTTTCCACAGAGTTTCCGAACTAAAGAGAGTGCTGACTTATTTCTGGTATTGATGATACATCTGCTTAAAAATGGTGGAAGAGCAGGTATTGTGCTGCCTGACGGTTCGCTATCAGGAGAAGGTACTAAGCAAAGAGTACGAGAGAAACTGTTGACAGAATGCAATTTACATACTATTGTAAGATTGCCAAATTCTGTTTTTCAACCATATGCAACAGTGGCGACAAATTTGCTATTCTTTGAAAAGGGCAAAAAAACAAAAGAGGTTTGGTATTATGAACACCGATTACCCGAGGGACAGAAATCATACAGTAAGACCAAACTGATTCGATTAGAAGAATTTAATCCAATAAAAAAATGGTGGGAAAAGCGTGAAGAAAATGATCTTTCGTGGAAAGTGGATATTAAGACTATCCACGAACGTGGATATGACCTTGACATCAAGAATCCCAGTAAACAAGCGGAAGTTCATGAATACTCAAGTGCTGAATTGATAGAGTTGCTTGTAAAATCAATGTTGAAGAGTAACGAGTTGTTGAATAAAATAAAATCAGAACTTTAATGGGTTGGGGAAAAGTGACATTAGGAGAGGTTTGCCATATTGAAAAAGGCAATATTGGGATAATGAAAGCAATTCATGGAGATTACCCACTTGTTGTTTTAGGTGAAGAGAGAAGAACTCATAATGAATTTCAATTTAATGGGGATGCAGTTGTTATTCCACTTGTTTCTTCAACAGGTCATGGAGACCGCAGTATGAAAAGAATACATTTTCAAAGAGGGAAGTTTTCAGTAGGGTCAATTCTTTGCGCTGTATTACCTAAAGATAGTTCAGCATTATCTGCTGAATTCCTTTACAGATATCTTGATTTAAATAAAGAGCAGGAACTTGTATCTCGCATGAAAGGTATGGCAAATGTTAGCCTCTCGATAAAATCGATTGCTGAAATTGAAATCCCAATACCACCAATTGAAACACAACGAGAGATTATAACAAAATTTGATTCATTAGAAACGTCAATTCGGACTTTGTTTTCTGAGCACTCACGTCAATTAACTCTGATCAAAGAACTTCGCAACCACATACTTCAGGACGCAATTCATGGTAGATTAGTATCACAAGACCTCAATGACGAACCTGCAAGCAAATTGTTAGATAGGATAAAAACAGAAAAAGAAAAACTTGTTCGTGAAAGAAAAATAAAAAAAGAAAAACCATTGCCTGAAATCAGGTTAGAGGAATTTTCATTTGGAATACCTGACAATTGGGTATGGTGTAGATTAGGTGATGTTTGTGTAGTTGAAATGGGGCAAAGTCCTGATGGTGAAACTTACAATGAACTCGGTAACGGATTTCCTTTAGTAAACGGACCTGTTGAATTTGGAGGTAAAAATCCCTTTGATAAAACTGTTAAATCTAAATATACAACATCACCTACTAAATTATGTAAGGAGGGTGACTTGTTAATCTGCGTTAGAGGCTCAACAACAGGGAGAACAAATATAGCTGCCTTTGATGCTTGTATTGGCAGGGGGGTAGCAGCAATCAGACCAATTTCATATGAAGTGTATATCCATTACTTCATTGCATTTCAAAGAGAAGATATTTTCAATTTGGGAAGAGGTTCAACATTCCCAAACATTTCGCAAGAGAATTTAACACACTTGGTTCTTCCACTTCCACCACTTTCTGAACAGCATCGAATAGTCTATAAAATTGATCGACTCCTGAAACTATGCGATGAACTGGAACGAAGTATTCAGCAGAACCAAAAATACACACAAGAGTTGTTGCAGGTGGCATTGAAAGAAGCATTGAATCAAAGAACAAATTGAAATATAGAAAAGATGATAGGAATTGGCATTTCGCCATTCATAAGTAGAAAAACCATGAGTACAGCAAAAGAGATCAAATACCTTTTCATTGACGGAGCGTGTTTGGACAACATCTTAATCCGCATAGGAAAAGAACTATTTAATGGAGACAAAGTTGATCTGGTTCATGAGTATCTGAGTGCGGGATATGATAAAGTTTTTTATTATGACGCACTCCCACGTAAAAACAAAGGTGAATCTGAAGCAGATTTTGCTGTTCGGCTTTCTGCAAAAGAAAACTTTTTAAACAATTTGAAGATCAAGGATAAGTTCCACGTATATGAGGGAGTAGTGCTTGAGAGAAAACAACAACTAAATCAAAAAGCAGTTGACATTATGATTGCAGTCGATATGTTAAGACATTCCTTCCGAAAGAATATGGATAAAGCAACATTATTGACAGGCGATCTTGATTTTAAGCCATTATTGGACGCTTTAATTCTGGAAGGGATGTTTACTACTCTCTGGTATGACCCCAGAATTACAAGCAAAGAACTACTTTATTCCGCTGATAGTAATCAAGTATTACTCCCCAGTTTTTTATACCATATATCTACGGATTCATTTAAAGCATCTCATCCTGCACCACAGTTGTCTGCTGGTGGTGATGAACAGTATTTTCAGAAAAGATTTAAGCTACCTGTTGCAAAGGGCAAATTAAATTCAGGAGAAATTTCACTCTACATAAATGAAATGCAGGACGAATTCTGTTTGGTATATTTTGAAAGAAGAATTGGGTATCGGTTTGCAACATTTAAAGATCGTGAATACCTCAATCAGTGGTTTGAATTTGAGTATAATGGTAAGATTAATTGGAATTAGCTTTATAGTTTCATGATTTAATTAAAAAGCATAGCTGTTATGAGCAAGGTGGTATTAATATCTTGTGGCTCTAAGAAGATGGCTAAAAGGTCTATGGCTAAAGATATGTACCTAAGTCCATTATTTAAGAATAGTCTTGCATATGCTTATTCCCTTAATCCAGATAAAATTTATATTCTCTCTGCACTATACCATGTACTCGATCTTGAGCAGGAGATCGAACCTTATAATGTAACCTTAAGCAATATACTTAAGCTTAAAAGAAAAAACGGACTTATAGTACTAAATGCGAAGGAGAAAAAGGTATGGGGTGAAAAGGTAATACAACAGCTTTCAGAATTAGTCGACCTAGCAAATGATGATTTCGTTATTCTCGCAGGGAATGAATATATTAAACCTCTGAAAAAAGCCTTTTCAAGCTGTACGTACCCACTTAACGGTGTTAATTTGTTTAATCGACCAAGGGTTTTGAAAGAATTAATTAGGATTGAAATAGGCAAAACCAATAACCTTTAACACATATTTCTATGTTCATAATCGACAAGGGCAAAAACCGAATATCGAAAATTGATGAGAAAAGCTTCATTGATCTTGGATTTAGGGAACGTGAAAATTTACAGGAATGGATAGTTAATAACCCGACTTTCTTTGGGGAAGAATTATTAATTATCCAGAAAGAATTCGATGGTTTTGATGATACACGAGAAAGATTGGATATACTGGCACTGGACAAGTATGGTGATATAGTTGTAATTGAGAATAAACTTGATGATTCAGGACGAGATACCATGTGGCAAGTATTGAAATACGCTTCATACTGTGCCAGTTTGTCAAAACTCCAGATTAAAAACATATTTCAGCAGTACCTTGAAAAATATAGAATAGAAGGTGAGGCTGAATCTATTATCACTGATTTTTTCGAAACAACTGATTTTGAAGATATCGAAATAAATAAAACTCAGAGAATTATTATGGTTTCTGGGAATTTCAGGAAAGAAGTTACATCAACAGTTTTGTGGTTATTGAACAACTATAAAGTAAAAATCCAATGTTTTAAAGTGACTCCATATTCGTTAAATGAGCAGTTATTCTTGGATGTAGAACAGATAATCCCAGTAAAAGAAGCTGAGGAATTCATGATCAGAATGGCTGAGAAAAAGCAAGAAGACTCCAGTGCGCAGGATGAATTAAAAAGTCGGCATATTGGTAGAATTGAGTTCTGGAAGGCTTTACTCGAAAAAGTAAATAAATCTGAAACAAGGCTATTTCAGAATATCAGTCCATCTAAAGACAACTGGATTACTGGGAGTACTGGAATGAGTGGGGTTTCATTGGTATTTGTCATATCAAGAACAAGTTGCCGAAGTGCCCTTTATATATCACGTGGAGTAACTGAAGAAAACAAGTCCATATTTGATCAATTATTTGCTAAAAAAGACCAGATTGAGTCTGATTTTGGTGGTACACTAAATTGGGAGAGAAGTGATACAAAGAAACAATGTAGAATAAGTTTTGATCTTCACGATGTGAACTGTTATGATAAAGATGACTGGGACAAAATGATGGACTTCATGATTGATGGGATGATCAGATTGGAAAGAGCCTTCATAAAGCAAATAAGGATAATTAACCAGAAATTAAGAAGTAGCAATCTGAATTGATTTCGGTAATATTTGTTACAATCATTTCTACATTAAAAAGCATTGCAAAGAATCGAATCATGTCAAAAGTTATTGGAAAGCTAATTGTACTTGAAATTCAACCTTATCTGGAAACCGTATATGGTGATTAATAGGTTATTAGGATAATATGTTTAACATACATCCAGTAAGCGAAATGCAGCCAGTAAATTGTAAAGTATTGATAATGAGCATCAGGGGAATTCCCCTGATGGACTTTCCTGAATAATTAAGGATTGCTGAGATTTGAAATTATTTAATACAAAGAGATTACATCCCATCGAAAATAATTCAATCTGTATAGAAAGTGCTTCCCACAATGCTCAATGCAGTCTTGCTTATGAGTTGGTTTATATAAGTACACACATCAATCTCAGACAAACTATGCTTCGGAAGAGCCTCAGTAAACTTTCCTTCTTTGTTAAATTCATCAAATCGCTCTGAAATACTCATTTCATTATTCCGTAAGTACTGGCAAAAACTTTCGTAAGAGATCAATGTTTTAGGTGTTTCCTGCATACAACCCTTCCAGATGTGATCTGCCAGAATCATTGATTGTTTGTGACTGAGTTCAAGCATAAAATTCCATTTGCCCTGTAGTGATAACCTGTCTGTCATTAAGTTAATAGTATTGATTATAATACAAAGGTACGAAATCCTTAGAAATGCATTTTTCACGGATTTTCCAGTCATCGCAGCGCAATCATCCCAGTACCAAATGCTTTTTAAAATTTGCCATGAACTAATAGATTATTTTAATTTATTGATACGTTTTTCAATTTCATCCTTTGGCAATCTGCTATTCGTTATTAGTAACTGTTCAAGAAGCACGATCGCTTTTTCATTTGAGATTAGTGTTTTTGTAACAAGTTCATCTATAATCCAAATGCTTCCATGAACTTCAATATTCATTTTTTCTGCCTCTTCTCGCATTCTTTGATCACCTGTAAGCAATGGACACTTTAATTGCAAGGACTTCCATATAACAGATTTATCAGTAAACCTCTTTAAATCCCTTTGAGTATTAAAATTCTGAACTTCTTCAATTTCTTCTTCTGTAAAATTGTATACAATCAATTTTTTGGCACGTATAAATGTCTCTATCAGTTCCTTTTGTGGAGATGGTAAAATTTCATGCATCACAAACACAGTAGTACATATTTCATAATCGAGACTAAAGAATTCAGGTAATGCTCCTATTTTAATGATATCGAATAAAATGTTTGTGTCTGTGATAATTATCTTCATACTAATTGTTGTAGTTGCTCCCTGAATTCCCAGACACTTTTCCCTGAATAAAATGCAGCATCATTCACGGATATGATTTCTTTACCTAAAGCAAAATATATTAATCTCTCAAATTTCATTGGTTTCTCCCTGCTTAAAAACCTCGCAGGTTCATTTAGATGCAACCCACGTGAGCGATATTCAATATTTAAACTCGTATAAACATATTCACCAATGATGCCTAATTTCAGTGCCCTGTTAAAGATGGCAGGGAATGATATTCCCCATCGTTCCTTAATCATTTCAAGTTCTTTCTGGTAGAAATGAAAACGTTCCTGATTTAATTCTTTCCTTGCCATTTCTTCTGGGTACAAGACAGCAGATGCAAAAGCATGGCATAGCTTCTCGCTTTGCTTTTCAGACATACCTTTTTGGAAGATCAAAGAATGATGGGCAAGTTCATGCAATGCAGTAAATCGTTTACGCACTACATCATCATTATGATCTTTACGGAGTACGATTACTTTCTTCTCATGAGTTTCAGCTTTCATCCCATCAAAATCTTTCGAAGCATCAAGTTCAATGACTTTGTACCCTTTGTCTTCAAGCATTTCTACTACATCAGGAATAGGGTCATATCCAAGATTCCATTGGCTTCGTAGTTCTTTAGCTGCATTTTCTGCATCCTCATATGATGAAATTAATTTAGAGTACTGAAAATACTCTGGAACTTCCTGAAGATTAACGATGTTTTCTAATTCAAGATATCGTTCCAGAATGTTCTTTGATTTCTCAATCACTGCCATTTCTTCATGTTTACGCAACTTGGAAGAGTATTTACGAAAATCCACATTAGTAAGATTTATTTCAGCAGAACGATTGGCAAAAAAATAATCCACCGAGACATTCAGTATGTCGGCTAGCTGTATGATCAGATTGCTATCGGGTTTCATTTTCCCTTGCTCATATTTATTTAGTGACTGCTTGGTGACAATATTTCCCAGCTTGTCCGCTAAATTTTGCAGCGACATTCCAGCCATTTTTCGGGCAGCAATTAATCGGGTTGCAAAAATGTTTTCCATAATGATTTCAGGTTATGTTGACAAATATATTAAAAACAAACGAAATGTCAACCTTGTTCATTTATCTTTTTTTTATTTTTCTAAGAACTGCTTAATACCAGCTATATTTTGAGTGCTTATCTTCACGACATTATTAATACTAAAATGAATATGTCAATGCTTCACTTCCCTGATGATACTCGTAATATTCCAAAGAAAATACCTAAAGAAGCCAGAGAAATATCGGCATTCTTTTCTCTTGTCATTGACGAAACATTTGAAAAACTGCCAACAGAACTAACTCCAACAACGATAAGATGTTTTCGGAAAGGATGTTTTGGTGTTATTTCAAGTGCGATTGATTTGGATAATAACGAGATTCATTGGAAATGTTCGAAATGCATGAATAGCGGAATAATAACTGGATTGTAGTTAAGAAGAGGGATGACAGTCAAAACAAGTAAATCAAATTATTTATGTGTTTCTTGTAATCACTGTGAAAATGAGTTAATTATTGATATCAAAAAAAAGTTGTATATTAGTTTGTGAATGATTGAATCAAATAGTAATCACCGCTAAAACAACAGGTAATGAGTGACATTGACATAGACAATATATTCTTCCCTTCTCAGCATATCACAGACCCTAAATGGTTTGCAGGAAGAAAAGGCGATATAGAAAAAGCATTACAAACACTTTGCACTGCGGGAGCAAGCATGCTTATTTATGGAGAACGAGGTGTTGGGAAAACTTCGTTTGTAGAAATGATAAAACAAATCGCTGAGGGTAAATCATATTTTTTATTTAATTCAAGATATAATTTTCATAAACGATTCAATCAAGATAAATTCAAATTCAAAATAATTTCGACTATTTGTGATGAAGAAACTAATACAACCTCAAAGGTTTTACAAAGTTTAATCACTGACCCAGCGGATGGAATAAAGGGTCTACTTTCCTCCAGAATGGAAAAAATTGAATGTACTATTAAAAATAAATTCACTGTAGATTTCTTAAAACTCTTTGTTGCAAGTCGGGAGGTTGAGGATAAAAAAAATGCATTGGATTTTACGGAAGATTCTACTTTTGAAAGATTTACAAATCTTATTAAAACAATTTCTACTGAAGTTCTTAATCCCAACGAAGGATTATTGATCGTTATTGATGAATTTGACCAAGTTCAAGACAGCTCAAAAATGGCAAGTTTGATTAAAAAACTATCAACTGGAAATGTTAAATTTATGTTATCTGGGATTGCAGAGACGTATGAACAACTTTTAGAAGGACATAGATCGATACACAGGCAATTGTTTAATGGACGTATAAATCTTCGTCTAATGACCAATGATGAAATTAAAGAAGTTTTTACTTTGGTAAGTGAGAATACTAAAAATGCCATTAGGTTTGAACAATCATTCATTGAGGAAGTAATAGAAAAATCAAATAGGTATCCATACTTTGTTCAACTATTCGGCAAACTATCTATCGATTCATACTACAAAGAAAAAGGATACCACACACCCATGATAATACACAATCAACATTTAAAAGCAGGATTAAAAAAATTAGGCTTAAATGAAGAGCAAATGGAACAAGACTATTTATCGATCATAAAAGACAATCCCTTAAAAGAACTTGCAATAAAATTCTTAGCAAAACAAACTGCAAGTAAGATTAATGATGAGGAGATTTTTGCTTATTTTCATAAGGTTGGCATAATGGGTACTCAGCCCAAAAACACTCTAACGAGTTTGCTTGCTCAGAGAGACCCTCAATTTTTAATTAGAGAACGAGAGACCAGTGAATATGTAATTTTTGCTAACAAAATATTTAAAACCTTTATTAATTTAAGAGAACCTGAATTAATTCGAATTAAGAACAATGAATTTATATTACCCAACTAAGATTGAGGTATATCAGTGGAAAGGATTTAACAAAGAAAAACTGACCCAATTTATGTGAGTCAGTTTTCTTTTTGTACTTTTTGGTTCAAAATCAGTTCAAAATATTTGTAACTACTTGATAATGAACCATTAAAAGTCGGGGTGAGAAGACTCGAACTTCCGGCCTCTACGTCCCGAACGTAGCGCGCTACCAACTGCGCCACACCCCGCTTTTTCCATAATTGCACTGGCTAAGATGAATTGATCCTTATGCCCATGGCATTTTAATAGCGCACAAAAATAATAATTTTTTAATTGGTTTCCTTGCCAGCATCATTTTATCCCAAACCGGGTCATTGTTACAGCATTTCAAAACTCCACCTTCATATTATTAACCATAAAATTTGATTTCCTGCTAATTTTCTTCATTTTTATACACAAATAATCAAAGATCAGGTCTAAATTTAATCCCTATATTCCAATACCACTATGATTTGCCCCCATTCACCTCCCCTCCTTCCTCAACAATTTATTATCGTGCCCGGAAAAACAACAAACCTCTTTCTTACTAAATAACTTGCGATGGATATCATTTTCCCTGAGATAGTGGGCTTCATAATTCTTGTGCTGATAGGTGTTATTGCCTCAAAAACGGGCATCATAACCTCCGATACGAAAGACCTTCTTGCAAAGATTATTTTCAATATCACCCTGCCATTAATGCTGCTGTGCAACTTCAGCCTGCTGGACATTACCCCCAGACTGGTCTTCAACAGCATAACAATCATCATATTAACATTCACTACATTATTATTGATGTTTCTGATAAGCTGGATGGTCACCCGTATAGTAAAAATGACACCAGCTGAAACAACAATTTTCAAAGTGCATAGTGTTTTTGGCAACCTGGTCTATTTGGGTTTTCCAATCATCTCAGCGCTTTATAAAGCTGAAGGGTTGTTGTATGCTGGTATGTTCCAGCTTGTCTCAAATATGCTGCTATGGACCGCTGGTGTTATAATACTGAATCAGGGGAATAATTTAACTCTGAGGGGAAAGATAAAGTATATCTTTAATCTGAATACTCTGGCTGTAATTGTTGGATTCCTGATGTTCCTGTTTTCTTTAAAGCTTCCTCCCGTATTGTTGAAACCACTCAGCGGCCTGGGCGATTCAACAATCTACCTGTCGATGCTTTATATTGGATCAACTGTCTTCTATTCAAAGCTGAAGGAGTCGCTAAACAATGCTGAAGTTTATATACTTACTGTCATCAAACTGATTGTCGCCCCGGTAATTGTTTTGCTGATAATTTCACAATTAATGAAGCTCTGGCCGGGAAGAATCGATATTACGGTAGTTTCAACTCTTGTGGTTATGCTTTCCATGCCGGCAATGGCCAATGTGGTAATAATGGCGAAAAATTTCGGGGCCGACGATAAACTTGCCGCCGCCAACGTTTTCGTCTCTACCCTTGTAAGCCTTATCACATTACCTGCAATGCTTTTTCTTCTGGATCTGATACTGTGATTTTGCGGTAAAATGCTGGCCGGAAACATCATTAAAATTTTATAATTTTATGCCATTGATGTTATTCTTTATCTGATGACCAATTATAACAGGATCTTTTCGATAGATATTTTGAGAGGAATTCTTCTTTTCTTAATGATCTACATTATGATTCCGGGAGGGGAACTCCTTCCGGATATTCTTCCTGAAGAATGTTTTCGGGGTAATTTTATTGAGTCGAATGCCTGCTGGATTTTCTCCGGATTTTTATTCCTTGCCGGAGTGTCAATACCGTTTTCCCTTTCAAGGAGGTTCTCAGGTGCTGACATAAAACAAGAGGTGAACAGACACATTTTTTTAAGGTTCATCAGTCTGCTTATTATTGGAGTTCTCATACTTAACATCACCCGGGCAGATAGCGAACTTACCGGAATGAGCAATAACTTATGGGCTGTTGTAATGTATGCAGGTATTATTCTCGTCTGGAATGAATATCCGGAAAAGGAAAATAACTTTTTTACAGTTACAGGGCTTAAACTTACCGGGATGGCAATACTTGCTTTTCTTGTGTTTAAATTCAAATCGGGTGAACCTGAGAACAACGGATCGCTTATTACAGGATGGTGGGGCTTTGCAGGTATCATCGGATGGAGCTACCTGGTTGCTGCATTTACATATTTTTTCTTTCGTAATTCTATTATAAAATCAGCACTAATTACATTCCTGTTCATGACTATGTGCATCCTGTCAGACCTTAATATTATAACTGTACCATATTTCGCCGATTCTCTTTTTCAGGTCATAATTGACGGAGTTGCACCCTTCATAATGCTATCAGGATTACTTACCGGACTGGTAATAAAAAACTTTCAGCAAGAGAGCCGTAAAATATTTTATCTGTCGGGATTAATGATAGTATATATCTTCTCCGGTTTCATCCTCCTTAAAACATCATTGCTCCCGGTTTATCTGGAAACAACGGGTTTTGGCATGTTAACCAGCGGACTCAGCCTGCTCATCTTTATTCCCATTTATTATCTTGCTGATATAATGAAACTTAACGGCTGGGCAGGTTTCTTAAGACCGGCAGGCGAGAACCCTCTTACAACATATCTGGCATCGGGGATGATCTTTTATCTCATCTCATTTTCGGGGCTGGATTTGTTCTTTTTCAGGAAGTCAGGTAATATTTTGATCTCCGCCGGAGGCTCATTAATTTATGCTTTTCTGATGGTTCAGCTTACGGCTCTGCTGGTCAGACTCAATATCAGGCCAAAGGTTTAAACTAAAATGAAATTTTTTCGATCCTTCTGAATACCATCTCAGGGGTGATACGGTTCATACAAGCCAGGCCATTTTTTGATTTTCCTCTCCCGTAAATTGTACAAGGCCTGCATGTAAGTTCGTGAACCGGTATGCGGACCGAAAAATCATCAGGCTGCATCCAGGCACCGAACCCGGCTAACGGATCTGTACCTCCCCAGACAGATATGACCCTGGTTCCTACAAGGGCTGCCATGTGCATGTTTGAAGAATCCATTGCAATCATAAGGTTAAGCTTACTAATGACTGCAAGCTCCTCATCAAGGGTAAGCAGTCCGATAAGATTCACAGAATCAGGAGCTTTATTGCGAAATGCTGTCATTCTCTCCAAATCTTCTTTCCCGCCGAAAAGCCAGAATTTCACCTTAAACCTGGCAGCGATCATTTCCATAAGCCTGATCATCCTGTCTTCAGGCCACATTTTCAATTCATGTTTTGCGTAAGGAGCCACTCCAATGTTGATATCAGCATCTTTATGGAACATCCCACCTGCTTTTACGAGGGCTTCACGTGAAGGAATTATACAGATCTCTTTTGAAGGTGTTACAGGAAATCCTGCCCTGGTAAAAACATCACAATATCGTTCTACCGTATGCCTGAGCTGAACTTTATTCTTACCGCTTATCAGGTCTTTTTTTTCTCTTCTTCCCTTATCTATAACTGTTGCAGGAATGTGAATCAGTCTGAACAATGTCCTCAGTATTTGTGATCTCAACACATCATGAAGATCAATGACATGATCTATTTCAGAATACTTCCTGATATCCCTGAAAAGCCTTATAATACCCAAAAAACCCTTATGCCTTTTGCTCAGATCAGCGCCGAATAAAGTAAGTCCGTCTATCGAATTGAAAAACGGGAAAAAAGCCGGCCTGGTAACCAGTACAATTTCCACCTCGGGATGCTGCTCCCTCAATCCCATTAGCGCAGGAGTGGTAAGGGCAACATCACCCATTGCAGATGTCCTTATTACCAGCAGCCGCATCTAATATTTTTCATAAGATTTCTCTTCGATCATTCCTGAAGAGGTTTTTATGTTTATTTCCCTTTTCAGCTCTGCTCTTCTGTCATTTTTAACGTACACCGAACGGGCAGTTGCTATAAAATCATCTCCGAAATCCTTCTTTCTTTCAAGGTCGCGGATATGATCCTCAATATCCCATAATTCGCAATTAACCTTATATAAATCAATGTATAACTGATCGTCAGTGCTTAATATTGAGGACGTAACCTTAGTCAGTTCGTCATATTCCTTTCTGAGATTAACAAGCTTTAATTTATCAGTTATCCTCTCAAGTTTTATCTGCAGGATGGTAAGCTTATCTATTATCTCCCCGTTTGAAACTTCAATTTTCATTATGATTCTAATTTGGTGACAAATTTAGCATTTTTTGGAACTCATCCTGAAGGCCCTGGTTCAATACGGATCCACATCAATGGATATCTTCAGTGATCCGGATCCTTTTTCTCTCATAAGCCTCCCAATAGCCTGTCCTATCAATTCTTTTGCCCTGGCAGGCGCTTTATCCTTTTCAATCTTTAAGATGATATTCTTGATGTACCACGATTGCACCTGGGAAATGACCGGATATTCAGGGCCCAGCATCCTCTTACCGAATATGCCCCTGAGATCATTTCCAAGCATGTCAGCAAAGTAATTAAGCGCTGACCTCTCTTTATGCCTGATGCCGATCTCTATCATCCTGCAGAAAGGCGGATAATTGAATGCCTGCCTTTCTTCCGACTCAGACCTGAACATGCTTAGATAATCATGCCTCAGCACCATCCTTATGATCTTGTTATCCGGGTCTGAAGTCTGGATGACCACCCGTCCCTGCTTTTGCCTTCTTCCCGCCCTGCCGCTTACCTGCTCCATAAGCTGAAAGCTCCTCTCATGAGCCCTGAAATCAGGATATTTCAACAAATTATCCGCATTAAGTATACCAACAACTGTCAGGTTCTCAAAATCAAGACCTTTTGAAATCATTTGTGTGCCGATAAGAATATCGATCCGCCTCTCTTCAAAAGCATGTATTATTTTGCTGAAGGAATATTTTTTTCTTGTCGTATCCTGATCAAGTCTTCCGATACGGGCAGCCGGGAATACTACTTTTATTTCATCTTCTATTTTTTCGGTGCCGAATCCACGTGTCACCATTGCTGTAGATTTGCAGCTTTCGCATTTATGAGGCATTTCCGATGAACTACCGCAGTAGTGGCAAACAAGCCTGTTTATGCCCTTATGAAAGGTGAGGCTTACGGCGCATTGATTACACGAAGGGACCCAGCCACATTCTGAACATTCTATATAAGGAGCGAAACCTCTCCTGTTCTGGAAAAGTATCACTTGTTCCTCTTTTCCAAGGGCATCGTCGATTGCATAAATGAGCTGTGGTGTAAAATGAGACACCATCAATTTTTTACGATATGCTTCTCTTGTATTTGCCAGAATGATATTTGGCAGTTTAATTGCACCATGTCTCTCTTTAAGCTCCGTAAGACCATATTTCCCGTTAAGTGCATTATGATAGCTTTCAATTGACGGAGATGCAGAGCCAAGTATTGTTTTTGCCTTATGAAGCGATGCAAGCATTATTGCAGTATCCCTTGCATGATATCTTGGGGCAGGATCCTGTTGCTTATATGAACTGTCATGTTCTTCATCGATTATGATAAGCCCCAGATCCCTGAACGGCAGAAACAAAGAAGATCTTACTCCCAGTATCAGTTTGTACCTGTTTGCCCTGTCGGGATCTGCAACCTTATTCCATATTTCAGCTTTTTCAGGATCGCTGAAGCGGGAATGATAGACACCCGTTTCTTTTCCGAAATGCTTTTTGAGACGGGTAATTATCTGTGTTGTAAGGGCGATCTCAGGCAACATGTAAAGGACCTGCTTCCCCTTCCTGAGCTGTTCATCAATAAGGTGGATATAGATCTCCGTTTTGCCGCTTGATGTCACTCCATGCAGCAGAATTATGTCCTTCTCCTTCGATTGATTTTTTATTGAATCGTAAACACTTTTCTGCGCACCGGTAAGGGTTTTAAGAGGCTCCGGAGGTTTTTCAGGGCTCATCAGCCGCGATACATTCCGGTAGGATAAAGAAATAATTCCTTTCCCGGAGAGAGAATTAACTATGGCTTGAGATGATTTCGATCCGGCAAGCAATACTGCCCTGTCAACCGGTTTTGGATCAGGATTACCGGTATAGCCTGAAATTCTCAGATATTCAGAAAGGAACTCATGCTGCTTTGGCGCTCTTTCAAGTTTGTTAAGGATAGTATTCAGCTCCTCTTCTGAAAAAAATTTAGAAAGTGTAACATAAGCTTCCTGCTTTGGCTTATATCTTTTCAGGTACAGGCCGGAAGGCAGTGCCGCTTTCATTACTTCTCCAGTGGAGCACATGTAATATCCTGATATCCACGACCATAATTTCAATTCCGCTTCGCTTATCAGCGAAATTGAATTATTCACTTCCAGTACAGGCTTAATTTTAACCAGCGAAGGTTCGTCATCATGGACACTGGAAACAATGCCGGAATAAAGCTTATTCCTGCCAAACTCAACAGTAACCATAGCTCCGGGAAAGATCATGTTTTTAAATTCCTCAGGGATACTGTAGGTGAATTTACCGCTGATTGCAAGTGGCAATATAATGTCTGCAAATCTTTTTTCCATGGATCAGAATCTGAATACAAAGTAAGAAGAAATTAAGTGACATGGGAGACCCGGATCTTTAAGAAAGTAAATTTTTCAGATGGCTTAGGGCTCGCCCTGCTTATACCAAAAAATTAAGAACAAATGGAAAATCCTGTACAGTCTTATCTCCGGATTAGTTCAAAATTTGTTAAATTGCGGGCGCATTGATTTAAAAAATAATCTACCGGGCTAAAACAGCTATTTTAAAACCTGTAGGATATGGAAAGAGATGATCAACAATTGTCAGCCGGCAGAAAATACAGGAACGATCAGATCACTGTTTACTGGAAACCTTCTGCATGCGTCCATGCATCATACTGCTACAGGGAATTGATCGAAGTTTTTGATCCTGCCCGAAGGCCCTGGGTGGATATTGATGGCGCTCCCACACCCCGGATCATTGAGACTGTAAATCTGTGTCCTACTGAAGCTTTGACCTGGAAATGGAACAATGAAGAAAGGAACCAGGAAGTCGGCGCCGATCAGACCAATCATATTAAATTCAGAAGACCTGAACTGATGGAGCCTGAGAGCCTTGTGGCCGAAGAAAAACCGGTAACAGTGAAAATAATGACTGATGGACCGATGATAATTAAAGGTAATTTTTCAATGACTTACGAAGGCAACAGGAAAGAAGTTCAGAATGGCATTATTTCAATATGCCGGTGCGGAGCGAGCGAACACATGCCATTCTGCGATGGCAAACACAACAAAATAGGTTTTTCCGGATAAGCTGCTACAGATGGACGAGAAAGGTAAAAAATTTCAGGCAAAAATTGAGGTCCTTGATTCCGGGCAACTAAAGATCACGGGCAATTTTATTATCAGCGATGTAAAAAGAGGAATAGAAAATTCGCCGGGTGAAATTCTTTTGTGCACCTGTGGTAAATCAAAGAATAAACCATTTTGCGACGACTCACATAATGAAAAGTAGGTTACGAAACGCTAAGTAATTTAATTCAATTACTTTCCTTCCATAACTTCGCTTACCCTTGAAGCGGCTTCACCGAATGATATAGCCGACAATACAGCCAGACCTGAGTTATCAATTATTTCTTTAGCCTCAATGGCATTTGTCCCCTGCAATCGGACAATAACCGGAACATTGATCTTCCCTATCGATTTATAAGCTTCCACTACACCGTTTGCCACCCTGTCACATCTCACTATTCCTCCAAAAATATTGATAAGGATCGCCTTGACGGCAGGGTCTTTCAGTATGATCCTGAACCCTGCCTCCACAGTCTGGGCATTAGCCCCGCCTCCAACGTCAAGGAAATTGGCCGGCGAGCCTCCCGACAGCTTTATAATGTCCATAGTTGCCATTGCAAGTCCGGCGCCATTAACCATGCACCCGACATTCCCGTCGAGCTTTATAAAATTCAGGTTATGTTTTCCTGCCTCAACTTCCACCGGATCCTCCTCTGTAGTATCTCTGAGAGCTGCAAGCTCGGGGTGCCTGAACAAAGCATTATCGTCAAGAGCCATTTTACAATCTACTGCAACGATCCGGTTATCGCTTGTTTTTAGTGCCGGGTTTATCTCAAGCAATTGTGCATCGACCCCGATGAAAGTCTCATAGAGACCGCTTAGAAATTTCTGCATGTTCCTGAAAGCAATACCTGTCAGTCCAAGATTAAATGCGATATTCCTTGTCTGGAATGGTTGTATCCCTAAACCAGGTGTTATCTCTTCGGTGAAAATAAGATCAGGCGTTTTTTCCGCTACCTCTTCAATCGACATCCCGCCGGCGGGGGAGTACATAAAGATATGCCTTCCAATGCTCCTGTTAAGTAATATGCTGATATAAAATTCCTTCGTTTCTGACTCGCCTTTATAATATACATCCTGTGCGATCAGTACCCTGTTGACCTTTTTCCCTTCAGGACCGGTCTGGGGAGTGACAAGATTCATTCCAAGCATCTGCTTAGCAATTGTACCTGCTTCTTCAATTGATTTGGCCAGTTTAACACCGCCTCCCTTGCCTCTTCCGCCAGCATGAATCTGGGCCTTGACAATAAAAAAATCTGATCGGAATTTTTCCTTCAATTGCCTGGCAACTATCAGCGCCTGATCAGGAGTCTCGGCAACGGAACCCTCCTGAATATCTACGTTATATGCTTTTAGCAAAGCCTTTCCCTGGTATTCGTGGACGTTCATGGTAATGCTTATTTGGAATAAATACAAGATACCGGTTTTTAAGTAATTTTTTAAGTATTTTCGGAAAAAAAAGATGCGTAAGCTTCTCAACAGCGAACTAGGCAGAAAAAGTGTCGGGCAGTTCCGCGATCATGAAAAAATTCCTGTTGTCATTGTCCTGGATAACGTAAGAAGTCAGGCAAATGTAGGTTCGGTTTTCAGAACGGCTGATGCATTTCTGGTAGAAAAAATATGCCTGTGCGGTATTACTTCCACCCCGCCTCACAGGGAGATACGAAAAACAGCTCTCGGCGCTACTGAATCGGTAACCTGGAGCTATAATGCAGCCACCATGGATGCTGTAAATGACCTGAAACGAAATAGATATACAATTATAGGTGTTGAACAGGTTGAGGGATCGGTTGAGTTACAGAATTTTACAATTGAATCCTCAGGTAAATATGCGCTTGTTTTCGGGAATGAGGTGCATGGAGTGGAGCAGAAGGTGATCGATAACTGTGACCTGTGTTTAGAGATTCCACAGTTTGGGACGAAGCACTCCTTCAATATTGCAGTGAGCGCCGGAATAGTATTATGGGAATTATATAAAAAGTCAATGCTGAAATAGGGAAGCCTTCCGATAGCAAAACCTTAATAAAATGATGTGTATTAGAAGGAGCATTGAAGTGGAAAAAAACATCAGAAATAAAAAAGGGCTGTCCTTAACCGGACAGCCCTTTTAAATTTTCTTATCTGAAAGTTACTGAACGACTGAAGTGAATGCTGAATCAGTGAAGTATTTTGCAAATTCGAGATCTGTTTTTGCATATCCTTTCCAGCTTGCATCAGCCTGAACAGCTGCTTTAAGTCCGTTGATCATGTAGTTCTTATCATCGAGGCGAGCGCCTGCAACAGCTTTCAGGTATGAAGCTTTACCGCTCTTATCGGCAACTTTAATTGCATCAAGAGTTGCTTTTGCCCTGCTGGCATCGCCTTTAAGTATCTGAGCGAGCGCCAGGTTAACGCTTGGTTCGTTGCCAAGGTTATTAACTGCCTGATCGTACTGTCCTTTTGTTATAGCAATAACACCTAATCCCCATCTTGATTCAGCTGAGGCAGCTGTCATTGAATTGAAAGCTTCTTCAGCAGCATTAAGATCGCCTTTTACAAGTGCAACAAATCCGAGGTTGTTCTTTGCAACATCATTATTCTGAATAGCTCTGGCTTTTTCGAATTCAGTCTGCGCTTCGTCAACCCTGCCAAGTTCCATTAAAGTAACACCGGCGTTATTTGCAGCTCTGAAACATTTTGGGTATGCCTGCGATGCAGCCTGATAGAATTTCACCTGTTCACTGGCGTCCTGGGTAAGAGTACCTGAGTATAACATCTCCTCAAGGCCTAATTCACTTGGATTGGATCTCATTGCTGAAAGGATCTGCGCATCTGAGCGGCCTACCTTATCAACATTAATGGTCATCTTTGATCTCCTTAATTTTGGAAGTATATCTGATTTGAGAGCTTCGAAAGCTGATGCCATGTTCTTGATCTCTTTTTCACGAACTGCAGGATCTGAGTACATTGAAAGAACACGGAGGATAAGATCTTTATCGGATAAAGTTGATTTTTCAACTTCTGCCTTGAAACCATCCCAGTCCTCAGGAGTGGTAAGCGCATCAAAGAAATCAGGATTCTTTGCATCCTCAACCTTTTCAAATTCTCTTTTTATGAATTTATCAGCTGCTGTTCCTCTTTTGCCTGAAAGCTCCTCGTTAAAATCGAATTCACCGTCTGGAGAAGCATAAGAACTTACAACAGCACCTTTTAATTCACGATTTGGATCTGACTCAACTTCTTTTATGTAATTTTTCAACTGATTGATATCTTCTCCTTTGAGTTCAGCGCTGCGAATGTCAGCCCTGTTTATAAGATAATGAATATCAGCAACCTGACTTTCCGGTATAATTCTCTGGAAGTTATCCTTACTTGCAATTGCCTTACCTTCTTTTTCAACAAGAGTTGAAGTAGCAATTACACCATCTGCTAATTTGACCGGGTCAAAATCAACACTCTTAGCGCCGCGGGAAGCCTTAACTCTCAGAACAAGTTCTGAAATCTTCATAGCATCTTTATAAGGAATAGCATTTGTATATGTATAACTTCCTCCGCTCCTGCTTATAACCTGGTTATTAGCCTGAACGCTTTCGCCCTGAACTACCTGAACTTTTTCAAAAGCGGTTTCACCACCATTATATGTAATAACCGGAGTGGCTGTTAATGTACTCTTCTTATCAAAGAAGTTTTCCGGGAAAGTACCTTTAATTGTTACGTTAACAAGACCTCCGTGTGTTTCAAGTACTTTTGGAGTAACCTCATACTGTACCTGATCAGCGTTTTTCTTCATCTTATTTAATCCACTGCAACCTGACATAATCGTCGCAGCTAAAACAAGGATAAAATAGCTTCTGAATCTTTTCATAGTTAAAATGTTAGTTATTTGCGATATAGTAAACATAATTTTTATTAATAAACTCATTCCCCAAGATTATTTGCAAATTTAAGAAAAATAGTTAAATATGCCCCCTTTTTATTACTTTTTTAAAGAATAACGGTATTAATTCCCAACGGATGGTCATTATAAAATATTGTATCAACTACTTTTGAATAATCTTTTTTGTTTGAAACGAAATCAATTCCGTTAATATCCAGCACCAGATATTTGCTGTCAGGATTCTGCCTGAAGAAGTTGAAATAATTATTCTGAATATCCTGAAGGTATTCAACAGTTATTGTTTTTTCATAAGTACGTCCCCTTCTTGCTATATTTTCGAGCAGCCGTTCAGGACTGAGATGCAGATATACATAAACATCGGGTTTGGGCAATGACCCATGGATTATATAAAAGATCTGACGGTAAAGGTTATATACATCGCCTCTGAGTGTTGAAGCGGCAAATACAAGCGACTTGGTAAAATAATAGTCGGCTATAGTGAATTGCTTAAAAAGGTCCGGGTTTGCGAATTCCTCTTTAAGCTGACTGTACCTGCTGGCCAGAAATGAGAGCTCAAGCGGAAAGGAGTACCTGTCCCTGTTTTCATAAAATTTTGGCAAAAACGGATTATCATCGTAACGTTCAAGGATCAGGCGTGCATTGAACTCATGGGCAATTCTGCCTGCGAGAGTTGTTTTTCCCGCGCCGATGTTCCCTTCAATAACTACATAATTGTATTTGGGTATCATGTATCAAAAATAATTAAAAACAATAAAAAATCCCGGTCTGCGCCGGGATATTGTTATCAGTCTTTTTGATCCTGTTGCGGTCTGTTTTCCTTATTTTCGGGTCTTGGTGGACGGGGAAGCAGCTCTTTCCTTGAAAGCTTGATTTTTCCTGTCTTTGGATCGATCTCAGTTATCTTAACTTCAACTTCCTGTCCCTCTTTAAGGACATCTCCAACCTCTCTGACTTTGGTCCATTCTATCTCCGAAATATGTAGAAGTCCATCCTTATTCGGAAGAATTTCAACGAATGCTCCAAACTGAACTATGGTTTTCACTTTGCCTTTATATACCTGCCCTACTTCCGGAACTGTAACGATCTTCTTCACCCAGTCAAGCGCCGCTGTGATAACCTCTTTGTTTTCTCCGAAAATGTTCACGTCGCCATGACCGTTAATTTCTTCAACAATGATTGTTGCACCTGTAACCCGTTGAATCTCCTGAATTACTTTTCCACCGGGACCGATAAGAGCTCCTATCATTTCCTTTGCAATAGTAAGCTGAACGATTCTTGGGGCATGAGGTTTCAGTTCAGCACGTGGCTCAGAGAGAACCTGGTTCATGATGCCAAGGATGTGCAGTCTTCCGGCTTTTGCCTGTTCGAGTGCTTTGGTCATGATCTCGAAGGTAAGCCCTTTTACCTTGATATCCATTTGTGTAGCTGTTATGCCATCAGCTGTTCCGGTAACTTTGAAATCCATATCGCCAAGATGATCTTCATCACCGAGGATATCCGAGAGAATAGCATATTTCCCGTCTTTGGTATCAGTGATAAGTCCCATTGCAATACCTGAAACCGGCTTATGGAGTTTTACACCGGCATCCATCAGTGCCAGGGTACCGGCACAAACAGTTGCCATTGAAGATGAGCCGTTTGATTCAAGAATGTCTGACACAACCCGTATTGCATAAGGATTCTCATCATCGGATGGTATCATATTTTTAAGTGCCCGGTGGGCAAGATTTCCATGTCCTATCTCTCTTCGGCCTACTCCGCGATAAGGCTTTGCCTCACCTGTCGCAAAAGGAGGAAAGTTATAATGAAGTGTAAATTTTTCAGATCCCTTGTTAAGGACATCATCAATTATCTTTTCGTCGAGCTTTGTACCAAGTGTGACAGTTGTCAGAGATTGTGTTTCGCCTCTTGTAAATAAAGCCGAGCCATGTGTTGCAGGAAGCGGGTCAATTTCGCAGATAATGGGTCGAATCTCATTTGGTTTTCTTCCATCGAGGCGAACCTGCTCATCAAGTACAAGCCGTCTTGCTGCTTCCTTCATTACATCATGGAAATACCTCTTCACGAGCATTTTATTTACGCTGTCATCTTCAGTATATTGTGCAAGGAAATCGCTTAAAACGGCTTCAAATTCATCAGATCTTTTATGTTTTGGATTTGGAGATTTTGCAACCTGGTAGCATTTGGTGTATGTCTCATCCCATAC
This sequence comes from uncultured Bacteroidales bacterium, assembly GCA_942492865.1. GTDB lineage: Bacteria > Bacteroidota > Bacteroidia > Bacteroidales > VadinHA17 > LD21. The sequence goes on from OW818650.1 coordinate 465,102, forward strand.
TTTCTTCCTGAGATCCTCATCATTCACTTCATGCGAATAAACGCGCTTTACAGTCGATCCGACCTCCTCTGCAAATTCAAGCTGAGCCTTGCAATGGATCTTTATGGCATCATGTGCAATTTTCAGAGCCTGAAGCATTTCCTCCTCAGTAACTTCTTTCATTTCTCCTTCGACCATAAGGATATTTTCGTAGGTAGCCCCCACCATCAGATCAATATCGGCATCCTTAAGCTGAGTCGCTGTGGGATTTACGATAAACTTATTGTTAACCCTTGCAACCCTCACTTCTGATATAGGACCGTTAAAAGGGATATCGGAAACTGTAAGAGCAGCAGATGCAGCAAGCCCGGCAAGTGCATCTGGAATGATGTCCATGTCGGCAGACACAAGGTTTATGGTAACAAAAGTCTCTGCATGGTAGTTCTCAGGGAACAATGGCCTGAGGGCCCTGTCAACGAGCCTTGAAACCAGTATTTCATAATCTGAAGCCCTGGCTTCCCTTTTGAGGAATCCACCCGGGAACCGTCCAGATGAGGCATATTTTTCTTTATACTCAACTGAAAGAGGCATATAATCAGTATCTTCTTTTGCCTCTTTGGCCGATACAACAGTGGCCAGAATCATTGTTTTTCCCATCTTCAACAACACAGAACCATCCGCCTGTCTTGCCATCCTTCCTGTTTCGAGAGTAATTGTTCTTCCGTCGCCCAGGTTTATTACTTTTTCTTTTACGTTAAACATTGTAAATTAAATTTTTAGAAAGCCGAAATTACATAAAAATCAGATAAAAAAGAATAAGAAAAAAGGCAATTTCAAATTGCCTTTTCTCTTTACTTACGTAACTTCAGTGCCTTTATGATTTCGCGATATCTGCTGATATCTTTAACCTTGAGATAATCCAGAAGCCTTCTCCTTTTCCCTACAAGCTTGATAAGCGCCTGCTGGGTACTGAAATCTTTTTTATTCTTTTTAAGATGCTCAGTAAGATGGTTTATCCTGTATGAGAATAAAGCTATCTGCCCCTCAGCTGTGCCTGTATCAATCTCTGACGATCCAAAGGTTTTGAAGAACTCCTGTTTCTTTTCAATTGTTAAATACATATCTCTAATTAAAATATTATTAATCCAAATATAAATCGAGTCACCAATTTTGGAACGCAAAAATAAGGCTTTTTTATGTAAAATATCAAACAATTGAATAAATTTTTATTTTTTTTCACAAATATTTACAGGAATTGAAGGAATCTTAAAGTCCTGTGTCCCTGTTTCTAAACTAAAGACGCAAAAATCATTCCACAAGTTGCGTTAAAAAATAATTTTTCTTTTATGGTTCAAGTATCAGCTCGTTCTGGTCCCTGAGCTTCCTGCCCATGCTCACAAGCTTGCTTCCTATGCGGCATTCAAGGCACCTTCTTTTCTTACAAAAATTATTACGCAGATGAATAAGTGCCTGGGTATAAAAAGCAGACTCAGCCTCTGTTCCGGTTGATCTCCACTCATCAATGATTGAATTTTCTTCAGGCTTTATCGCTTCAAAGAATGAAATCGCCCTTTCACATATATCACTGTTACTCCTGCTTTTCCCATAAATGAACATTACAGGAAGAACTGCATTAATAAGCAGTATATCTGTGGCTTGCGAACCAGTATTCTTGACCAGCATTTTGCTTTTTTTCCCAAACACATAGTGATCATCCCAGTAATGTGAGGCTGATACTTCGAACACTTCTTTCAGCATATTTATATCAACAGAATCTGTAATTTTTGAAAACAACCCGCCTGCAACGGATAGCATAGCTGCAAGTTGGGAGATCCTTATAGTAGGAAAATTAACGGGTCGCAGACGGCTGAATTTCCAAATCCATCCATGCATTTGTTTCAGTGAGTATTTTGCCGACAGTATTTTATATTCCCGTATAAGATCCCTGTAATAAGTATCATCCAATGCTTCTTTGAACAGTCCCTCCCCGAGCAGGCCTGCCATTCCAAATAGCAATGCCTCGATCTGAAAATTATTATCGGCATGCTTGCGTATTATACGGAAAGGCAGAGACGTTGCAAGCATTTCGAAAGGTTCGGTATTCACTCTGAAACCAAAATAGCGCGACAGCACCCTGTAAAAGGTCTCCTCCCAATCATTGCCGGTCTCATGGAGGATCTTAAGGATAGACTCTGATTTCTCTTCCAGTCTTTCAACAAGCAGAAAATTTAACCAGTGTCTTATGTAGAATTTGTCAAGGCTCCCTATTTCATTCTGGCAGGCAATGACAAACGGATTATTGATAAGATCAAGGTACCTGCCATAAAGTTTTTCATCAAAATCAATCCTTACAGTCAGGATCTCATGCCCGTTTGAGTTAAAGACTTTCCTGTCATTTTCGGCAACAATATGCAGAATGACATTATTGAATGCAGGATCGTTATTATGGCCATGAACATCAAAATGCGAGGATCGGATATGGATCTCAACATTCCCTGCCCACTCCATACCATCAATAAGAATCCTTGAATTAAAGAAATCGGGCCCTGCATCACGGTTGTAATAACCTGGATGAATAACAACGATCTTATTCCCTGAATCATCTATAAGGGAAGCAGGATCATACAGTCCGTATTTCCAGAGGTAATGAAGAAATTCTTCTTTCATACCGGCACAAATGAGAGCAGCAAGAATATAAAGATAGGAAGAAAAGGTTAAAGTACAAAGGTTAAAGGTTAAAGTAAGAACAGGATATAAGAGTTCCCCTACCGGAGGGGTTAGGGGCATAGTCTTCAACCTACGAGTTTGGGGATGTATTTATATTATTGATATTGTGAATTATATGCGATATAGTCTCCCCTCCTTTCGAAACTTTTCGAAAGGAGGGGTGGCCGGGCTACAACATCACTTTTGTGTAAAAAGGTCTTTCCCGGCCGGGGTGGTTAGATAATTGAATTGGATGGAGATCTTCATGGAGAATATTACAAAACTTCTGAAGATATAATGAGAGATGAATATCTTCAAGATCTTGGTTTTACAGTTTTAAGATTTGAAAATAAGTTGATTTTTCAGGAACCCGAATATACCACCCCGGCCCGGAATAAGATCACTACTAATTAGATACTATCTAGCCGGGGCTCCCCTCATTTTGGCAAAGGAGGGGAGAATATTAATATTTTAGCTCAATCAACATATTTCTCGTTCTCTCAGATAGCCTTCCATTTCGGCCTGTATTTCCTTAGCCTTCTCTCCGGCTACCTTGTCGAAAAGATCTGTGGAGTCTGCAAAGGTTATACCGCGGGAAGAATTGACCAGTAACCCGCATTTGTCATTCATGCCATATTTAACGACTTCCGCAAGGCTTCCGCCCTGGGCTCCCACTCCCGGAACAAGCAGGAAGTGATCAGGTATAATAGTACGGATATCCTTAAGCATTTCGGCCCTCGTTGCTCCTGCAACGTACATAAGATTACCGGTTGTGCCCCATTTCTGTGATCGCCTGAGAACTTTTTCAAAAAGCTTCATTCCGTTCTCTTCGTGATACTGAAAATCATCGGCTCCCTTATTCGAAGTCAAAGCCAAGATCACAACCCATTTACCCTTATAAGTCAGAAAAGGAGTGACTGAATCTTCACCCATGTATGGAGAAACAGTTATTGCATCGAAAGGCATGTTATCGAGAAAAGCTTTTGCATACATTTTTGATGTATTGCCTATATCTCCCCTTTTGGCATCAGCAATAACAAATATTTCAGGATATTTTTTTTTAATATAGTTAACGGTCGACTCAAGTGTCATCCATCCCTTTGAACCATTGCACTCATAAAAGGCAGTGTTTGGCTTATAGGCCACGGCATATTTATGAGTGGCATCTATTATCCTTTTGTTAAACTCAAATACCGGATCTTCTTCTCCATTCAGAAATGAAGGTATCTTTTCTATTTCCGAATCGAGCCCTACACAGAGGAACGACCTCTTCTTTAATATATTTGCTACTAACTCCTGGTACTGCATCGGCTGATCAGGTATTACTTACTTTTAGACGTTCTGCATTTTCTTCCATCTGAAGTTTATTGATTATCTCCTGGATATTTCCGTCGAGTATCGCCGGCAGATTATAGACAGTATAATTTATCCTGTGGTCCGTCATCCTTCCCTGAGGATAATTATAGGTCCGGATCTTAGCCGACCTGTCGCCTGTTGAAACCATTGTTTTCCTTTTGCGTGAAACTTCATCGAGATATTTCTGGTATTCGAGGTTGTAGAGGCGGGTACGAAGTTCCTTTAATGCCTTGTCGTAGTTTTTGAGCTGTGATTTTTCATCCTGGCAGGTTACCACAATTCCTGATGGTATATGAGTGAGCCTGATTGCGGAATAGGTTGTATTGACCGATTGTCCGCCGGGACCGGAGGAGCAGTATGTATCCTTGCGTATATCTTCGGTTCTAAGGTCAACGTCAAATTCATCAGCCTCGGGAAGAACTACCACCGAGGCAGCTGAAGTATGAATCCGTCCCTGGGTCTCAGTCTGCGGAACTCTCTGCACCCTGTGAACCCCTGACTCATATTTCAGAATACCATAGACACCATTTCCCGAAACAGTCATCACTATCTCCTTGTAACCGCCCGATGTTCCCTCGGAATAATTTGTTACTTCCGCTTTCCATCCTTTTTGTTCGAAAAATTTACTGTACATCCTGAAGAGATCGCCTGCAAAGATGCTTGCCTCATCGCCTCCCGTGCCTGCTCTTATTTCCATAACGGCATTCTTATCATCCTCAGGATCGGAGGGAATAAGCAACAGCTTTATCTCCTCCTCCATTGCCGGAAGCATCTCATTGAGTTCATCGAGCTCTGCTTTTGCCATCTCCTTCATCTCATCATCTTTCTCAGTTACAAGCAGTTCCCTTGCACTGGTGATATTAGCCAGGGCCATCTTAAATTTTTCATACGATTCGATGATCGGCTGAAGTTCTTTATATTCTTTGTTCAGCTTTACATAACGCTTCATATCCGAGAGCACCTCCTGCTGGGTAAGGAGATCACCGACTTCTATGAATCGCTGCTTTACTCCTTCGAGCTTCCCGAGTATCATACTATCTGCCATAAACAAAAAATTTAAGGCTGCAAAGATAATAATAAAAAGAGAAAGTTATATCGCCGCGGGTCCGAACCGTGAGTTAAGCTAATATATGAACGTTCCGCTTTCAGATTTGATGGTGAGGTGCTTCCCTGATGCTTTTTCACAGTGACCAATGACTTTGGCCTCAAGATTAAAAGCTGCTGCAATACCGGTAATTATCGTGGCATTTTTCTCAGAAGTATAGATTTCAAAACGGTGCCCCATATTGAAAACCCTGTACATCTCCTTCCACTCAGTTCCCGATTGCTCATGAATAAGCCTGAAAAGAGGTGGGACCGGAAACATGTTATCCTTAACAACATGCAGGTTATCTGTAAAGTGCAGTATCTTGGTCTGACCACCACCCGAGCAATGTACCATACCATGAATTTCGCCCCTCATAACCTCAAGAACTTTTTTAATAACAGGAGCATAGGTACGTGTTGGTGAAAGAACAAGGCTGCCGGCATCAATATCCAGACCATCAATCTTTTCCGTTAATCTGAATTTTCCCGAATAAATAAGATCATCATCAACACGGGGATCAAAACTCTCGGGATATTTTGAAGCAAGATATTTTGCAAAGAAGTCATGTCGTGCTGATGTAAGACCGTTACTGCCCATCCCGCTGTTGTATCCTTTCTCATAAGTTGTCGTTCCATACGAAGCCAGTCCGACAATGACATCCCCGGGGGCAATTCTTTCATTAGATATAACATCAGCTCTTTTCATCCGGGCGACAACATTGGAATCGACAATTATGGTCCTTACCAGGTCTCCTACATCGGCAGTTTCTCCTCCGGTTGAATAAATACCTATTCCAAGATCCCTCAGTTCGGAGAGGATCTCTTCAGTGCCGTTTATAATTGATGATATAACCTCGGCCGGGATAAGATTTTTATTTCTACCTATGGTCGATGAGAGAAGGATGTTATCGCATGCTCCTACACAAAGGAGATCATCCAGATTCATTACAATTGCATCCTGTGCAATTCCTTTCCAGACCGACAAATCGCCAGTCTCCTTCCAGTAAATATATGCCAGCGATGATTTTGTTCCGGCTCCATCAGCATGCATGATGTTGCAGTACTGAATGTCGCCACCCAGCATATCAGGGATAATTTTGCAGAATGCCTTGGGAAACAATCCCTTGTCAATATTCTTTATTGCAGCATGAACATCTTCTTTTTGTGATGAAACTCCACGCCTTGAATATTTCGAATCGGTTGACATAGTTTTAAAAATCGGGAGTAAAGATAAATAAAAATTGCTCAGGGCGCAGGGCACAGAACGCGGTGTCATTAATATTTAAAAAGAACAAATATCATTTGCCCGGATTTGTCCTGAGCCCTGAACTCTGAGCTCTGAGCCTCAAGATCTGTTCTTTAAGATTAATTAGTTCTTACTGACCCAGTTAATTGACTGCTTAAGTAGCTTTCTGAAATCCGGATTTTCGAATGTCGGAGCATCATGTCCGCTCTGGAGCACAACGATCCTTGATCTGCCATATTTTTTTGCCCAGCCAATAACAGGAGTACTCGAGGGTTCATCGGTTGTCAGCAGGGGTGTAACATCATCCGCAACATAATAACCTTTATATGTCTCATCAAAAATTGTAAATCCGGTAATTCCTTCGGTAACGGGATGCTTACCGGTAACTTTCACATTGAAATGAAGGTCGTGGATGTAAGAGCATGGCGGGTAAACTTTCCCGTTGAATGTGGTTTCCTTATGAAAATATTTTCCTCCGATAATATTCCAATATTCAGGCCAATCGTCGAATGCACAAATACTATGGTGAAGTGCTACAACTGGCTTGCCCTCCCTTATGCAACCGGCAAAAATTTCTGCCTGTTCTTCTGTGATCTTCTGCCACATATGGTAAAAGACAAGTACATCGTACTGATCCCTGTTTTCGGGAAGAAACTGCTCATAGGCCGCAGGCAGTTGGGCCACTTTGTAAGAAATGCCGGGCGACAGGCTTTCGAACATCCTGTTGAATTCATCCACCTTATAATTATGTCCGCCGGTGATTACAAGAACACGGATGGATTTGGAAGGTGTTTGTCCGGATAGAATTAAGGTGGAAAATAATACGATTAGCAATGCGGAGATAATATTTTTCATAGTTTTAGCTTGGATCTCCTGAGTTTAAAAATGAATTTTGTTCCCCTTTAATCCCTTCGTCCCTTCGTCTCTTCGTCTCTTCGTCCCTTCGTCCCTCTTCTTCATTTCTTTGGTGACACATAATCTATCCTTAACACCTTAAACTCTGTTCTCCGGTTTATCTGATGAGCTATTTCCTTCTGCTCTTCGCTTGCAAGGGTGTTGATATATTGTTCTGTAAGCGCTGCCCCTTCTTTCAGGAAAGGTGACTGTCGGGCTATACCGGCATCAACTGTAATAGGATTTGATTCACCGTATCCCCTGGGAGATAACCTTTCAGCTTCAATTCCCTTATCAATAAGATACTGAACAACACTCTGAGCTCTTTTTTGTGAAAGATCCTGGTTATATGCTTCTGTGTCGCGAGAGTCGGTATGTGACATCAGCTCAATAGTAACTCCCGGATTATCATTCAGTGTTTCAACTAGTTTATCCAAAGACACCATTGATTCGGGTCTGAGATCCCATTTGCCAAAGTCATAAAAGATATTCGGTAATTCAATAGGTTTATCAATGGCAGTCAGCAGGATTGTTACAAAAAAGTCGCGGCTTTTCTCGATACCCTTTGTCGTCTCTTTTTCTTTTCCGTTGAGGAACCCGTTTTTTGAAGCTAAGAATATATAATCCACATTGGGTTTAAGAGCAAACCTGAAATCTCCGCCCGTCCCTGTTTCAGCCTGCAGATTTGATCCGTCGCTGGCAATCAGCTGAACGGTTGCAGAAGATATGGCAGCATCGGTCTGTTCATCTTTCACTAGTCCTGTAACATTGAACACCAGTGGCGGAAGCTCAAAAGAAAAAATATCGTCATTACCTCTTCCCTTGCGTGTTGAGCTGAAGATACCGCGTTCATTTACTCCCTGGAACGTGATACCGAAATCATCAGCAAAGCTGTTTACAGGCGACTTCATGTTCTGGATTGTCCAGGATCCGTCGGGCTGGGGAGTAGCTTTAAAGATATCGAGCCCGCCCATTCCTATATGGCCGTCGGAGGAGAAATAAAGGGTACCGTCATCCCTTATGAAAGGGAAAAGTTCATCGCCTGCAGTATTGATACCTGATCCCAGGTTAACAGGTTCCGACCATGGGCTGCCATCGCTGGTACGTGTTATCATCCAGATATCTTTTCCGCCGAGACCTCCCGGTTTGTTTGAAACGAAATAAAGAGTTAGTCCATCCTGAGTTACTGCAGGATGGGCCGCTACCAGTGAATCGGGAAGGATCTCAAGGCTTTTAGGTTCACCCCAGTTACCACCGGTTCTCCTTGCATGCATTATAACACATCCTTTCTGTTCACGTTTCCCGGCCTCGCATCTGGTGAAATAGATATCCCTGTAGCCTGCTGTGAAACATGGAGTCCCGTCTTCAAACTCACTGTTGATCATCCCGACAGGTACAGGAGTACTCCATTTCGATTTTTTATCAAGACGACTTTCAAAGATGTCGGTATAATTCTGACCTGTTGCACCATGAGTCCTGTTGCCTGCTGCGTCATCGCGTGATGAGGTAAAATAGATCTCTCCGAAATCATCACGTGCATAGAACGGACTGAAGTCCTGTCCTTTCGAGTTTATTTCCTTCAGTTCCTCAACCCTGTACGCTTCAGGATTTCTCATCCATTCAAGGGCCAGTTCACATGCCCTTATTTCCTGGTCGGCTTTTGCATCGGCCGGTGCAGCCTGCTTATATTTCCTGAATTCATCAATAGCAAGTTCATATTTGCCGTTTTCCTTCAGCGATTCAGCCAGGTGGAACTGAGCTTCAGGTTTTGAATAGGAAGATCTCACTGCTAGCTTATACCATGTTTCAGAGTCTTTCGGATTGTTTGTTAATCTGTAGCATTCAGCAATCATGAACACAAGCTCGGTCCTTGCGGCCCTGTCAGCTTTTTTTGTTTTTGAATAAGCATCCTTGAACAGGTCGATTGCATCATAATATTCTCCTGCGGAAAAAGAAGCATAAGCCTTTTCCGATTTCCGTTTCTGCGCTGTCATCTCCTGCGAGAATGCAAAGATTATCAAGATAATAAAAACTATATATCTATTCATATTACCGGTTGGATTCGACTATAAAAATAATCATTTTAAGTCAGTTTTGGTGAATAGATAACGATTGAATGGTCATAATTATTACAGAAAAAGAAAGAGAGACGCTTCATAAACGTCTCTCTTTCAAAAATTAACCTGAGTTATCCCTTATCATTAATCACTTAACAACTATCTGGTGAAAAGCAATTCACGGTATTTTGGAAGAGGCCACATCTCATTGTCCACTACCAATTCAAGCTTATCAATATGTACTCTGATCCTTTCCAGATAGGGCTTTACCTTGTTTTCGTACGCCAGAGCTTTCTGGTATGAATCTTCGATAATATTCGCTTTTTTTCTCTCCTCAATCATATCATTAACAAGCTTTTTGATCGTTGAAATGTGGTCGGAGATGTTGACTATCATTTCCTTGCGCCCGCTGGCAAGTTTCTCAAATTCCCGCTCGCTGAAAATTTCCTTCAAACCCTTTACATTTTCAATGAGTGAAGTCATATAACTAATTGCAGTTGGTACAATATGATTAATGGCCAGATCGCCAAGCACCCGTGCTTCAATCTGTACCTTTTTTGTAAATTTTTCATATTCAACTTCCACCCTGCTTTCGATTTCCTTAATTGAAAATATTCCTGTTCCTACAAGAACTTTTTTGGAACTTTCAGACAGATAGGTAGATACAGACTCCGGCACACTCTGGATATTGGACAAATTCCTTTTCTTTGCCTCCTCATGCCACTCATGGCTGTAACCGTCACCTTCAAATAAAACCTTTTCTGACTCCAGTATATATTTTTTAAGGACCTGAAAGATAGCTTCATCCTTATTCCTTCCTTTTTTTATGATCTTTTCTACCTCTTCACTGAATCTTCTCAGCTGGTAAGCCACAGCAGCGTTCAGAACTATCATAGCCTGGCTGCAGTTTGCTGAAGCTCCGACTGCCCTGAATTCGAACCGGTTTCCTGTAAAGGCAAAGGGAGATGTTCTGTTGCGGTCGGTATTATCGAGCAATATCCCGGGAATTTTGCCGATACCAAGCTTTAATTCAGTTTTCTGGGCAGGTGTCATTTTCCTGTCGCTTACCTTTTGAGTTATCTCGTTGAGCATGTTTGAGAGATAAGTTCCAAGGAAAACGGATATAATTGCAGGAGGAGCCTCATGTCCGCCCAGCCTGAATGAATTTGACTCACTCATCACCGATGCCCTTATAAGCTCGTTACTGTCGTTCACAGCCTTGATTACACTCACCAGGAAAGTGAGGAACTGAAGGTTGCTTTTTGGATTTTTCCCCGGAGAAAGCAGGTTGACTCCTGTGTTTGTTGCCAACGACCAGTTATTATGTTTTCCTGACCCATTAATACCGGCGAAGGGTTTTTCGTGAAAAAGAACTCTGAATTTATGTTTTCTTGCTACCCGTCTCATCACATCCATAAGCAACTGGTTATGGTCGACAGCTAAATTCACTTCTTCGAAGATAGGGGCACATTCAAACTGATTTGGGGCAACTTCATTATGACGTGTTTTTACAGGAATACCCAGTTTGTATGCTTCCACCTCAAAATCTTTAATGAAACACATCACCCTTTCAGGAATGGATCCGAAGTAATGGTCGGAAAGCTGCTGGTCTTTTGAAGACTGATGTCCCATAAGCGTCCTTTCTGCAAGCATAATATCGGGCCTGGCATAATAGAGAGCTTCATCAATTAAGAAGTATTCCTGCTCTACGCCAAGCGTTGCAATAACCTTGGTTACATCTTTGTCGAAATACTGGCAGATTGCAGTTGCTGCGTTATCAAGTTCTGAAAGCGTTTTGAGCAACGGAGCTTTATAATCAAGAGCTTCACCCGTGTAAGAAACGAATATTGTTGGAATACAAAGTGTTGTACCTACAATAAATACAGGTGAGGAGACGTCCCATGCTGTATATCCGCGAGCTTCAAAAGTATTTCTTATTCCGCCGCTGGGAAAGCTTGAAGCATCAGGTTCGGACTGGACAAGAACCGCTCCGGAGAAACCCTCAACAATCTCACCTTTGTCGCCAAAATCAATAAAGCTGTCGTGTTTTTCAGCTGTACCGTCTGTAAGCGGGTGGAACCAATGCGTATAATGAGTAGCTCCCCTGCTCATTGCCCATGTTTTCAGTCCGGTTGCCACCTGATCGGCCGTTGCCAGGTCAAGTGATTTCCCATCATTGATTGCTGATTTCACTTTCCTGAAAGCATCATTCGAAAGGTAATGCTCCATTTTTGTAATGTCAAAGACATTCACTCCGAAATAATCAGAAATAACTTCTGAAGGTGCTTCAACAACAACAGGTTCTCTGTTGAAGACTTCTTTTAAAGCACTAAATCTTAATTCTGCCATATATTTTTTAAATTTTTATATGCAAAAATAGTATTTTTTACATTCGACCCCCTATTTTTTATGTTATTTTTAAATTTATTTCATTTTTTCACATTACTACCCCTGTTTTTTAGGGGGCAAGATCCATTATTTTAATTTTTAAATTTGAATCTGATGTTTTTTATATTTAAATTCTCCTGTTCAGGACTGAAAATACTTATAAATGACTTCTGTCTTATTATTTTATAAAAAATTGACAATTTTGGCGATTCGAAAATACATCAGCCAAACTAGTTACTTTTCACCTGTATTACTGGCATTTACATTGAAAACAACAAATTATTATCTCATCTTCTTTTTAAAGGAATTTTGTTATATTTGTCGCCTGAATAAAAAGACTTTCTATTAATTTCTAAAGAACATAGTACATGTCAGCACTTCAATTTTTAAGAGAAAAAGCCGGGGTATTGGTTGCAGTAGTTATTGGTCTCTCACTTTTAATATTTGTAATAAGCGACTTTTTCGGAGGTGGCACGGGCCAGAGAAGAAAAGCGAAAAAATACTATGAGATAGGATTGATTGGCGGGGAAAGCGTACAATACCAGGAGTTTGAACAAAGAGTTCAGAATCTGATGGAGATCTACAAGCTTTCCGGCAACTCTAACGTTGACGAAACCACAGCTGAATCAATAAGGGAGCAGACATGGCAGCAGATGGTAAGGGAAAGAATACTCGAACCACAGTTCGACGATCTCGGAATTGGAGTAAGCACAGAGGAAGTTGACCAGCTGGTTCTAGGCGACAATCCGCATCCGATCGTGATGCAGCTTTTCACTGACCCGAATACCGGAATGTACAATAAATCATTTCTTGTCAATTTCCTTAAGCAGACAGAGGCGGATGAATCGGCGAAAAGATACTGGCTCTTTTTTGAAAATGAGATTGTCAACGACAGGATGAATACAAAATACAATAATGCTATCGGCCAGGGCTTATATATTACAACCAAACAGGCAGAATTTGACAGGACATTAAACAGTACAACAGTTGATTTCAGTTATATTCTTAAAAATTATGCATCAGTTCCCGATTCTTCAGTAAGCGTTACCCGGAAGGAATTGGAAAAATACTATACAGATCATACAAATAATTTTAAAAGAAGCGCACAGAGGGATATTGAATTTGTAACCTTTGATGTTGTTCCTTCGGAAGAGGATATAAAGCAGACGGAGGAGTGGATAAACAAAACCAGGGATGAGTTTGCTGCTGCTGCCGATCCGGTTCAGTTCATCAATCTTACATCCGATACAAGGCATGTCGGATTTTATAGTACACTGACTGATATTCCCGAGAATCTGAGGGATTTTGTCAGGAAAGAAAGCAGACAGGAGATCTATGGTCCATATCTTGAGGACGGATCATACAAGATTGCAAAACTTCTCGATTTTTCAGACAGGCCCGATTCGGTTCATGCAAGGCATATCCTTCTTGCAACTAATGCGATGAGAACACTCGCTGATGCCAAAACACAGGCTGATAGTCTTATCAGGATCATAAGGGCAGGCGCATCATTCGAAAGTGTTGCACTGACTAATTCCGATGATCAGGGATCGGCCCAGCTCGGAGGAGATCTCGGATGGTTTCCGGAGGGCAGAATGGTCGTACCATTTAATAATGCGTGCTTCACATCAAGGAAAGGAGCAATAACTACTGCCGAAACAACTTACGGAATTCACATCATTGAAATAATTGATCAGTCAAAAAATTCCAGGAAATATAACTTAGGTATAGTAGACAGAAAGATAATACCCGGTTCAGCAACCACACAGAGGATTTACAGCGCTGCTAGCCAGTTTGCAGGCACAAATGATACTTATGATGAATTTAACAAAGCTGTTGCTGATGGCGGGATGGAAAAAAGAGTTGCCAATGATGTACTTCCACAGCAAAAAGTATTACCAGGACTTGATGATGCAAGATCGCTTGTAATCGCTTTATTTCAGTCAGAAGAAGGAAATATCATTCTTGACAACAGCCAGCAGGCTGTTTTTGAAATAGGCGACAAGTATGTTGTTGCTTTCTGTACAGATGTTCAGGAAGAAGGAACCGCCACTCTTGAGGAAGTTGAAAGTGATGTCAGGTTCAATGTCATTAAAGATAAGAAAGCCGCGATTATTGCAGCTGACTTTGCAAAGAACAACACTGAAGGCAAAACTCTTGATGATATAGCGAGGGATATGTCATTGCAGGTTCAGGAAGCAACGCAGATCAATTTCAGATCCTATTCAATTCCCGGAGCAGGTACAGAGCCTTCGCTTGTTGCTGCAGCATCTGCCTCAAAGCAGGGAGTAGTGTCAGGTCCGGTAAAAGGTCTCAATGGGGTGTATATGATTTATGTAAACAGTGTTACCATATCGTCAGAAGAAGATCTGAAATTACTTCAGGACAGGCTTTCTGCAACTTACCGGATGAGAGGTACTTATGAGGCCTATGAAGCTCTCAGGAAGGATGCAGAAGTAGTTGATAAGAGATATAAGTTCTATTAGAATATTTAGTTTAAGATAAGGATCCAAGCCCTCTGGAAACAGGGGGCTTTTTTTATGGTTAATATAGGTAAAGGGTTTGCCTTCGGCGAGCTCGGCTGCGCCTCGGTTCAGGGTTTGCCTTCGGGGAGCCCGGTTGCGCCCCGGTTCAGGGTTTTCTGCTTTTCTCTGCGCTCTGCGCCCTGAGCATTTTACCCTGAGCCCTTCACCCTGTGCCCTGCGCCCTGCGCCCTGCGCCCTGAGCTCTGAGCAAAAAAAAAGGATCCTGCTTTTCAGCAGAACCCTTAATTTAAAGTTGGCGACGACCTACTCTCCCACAATTAGCAGTACCATTGGCGCTGGCGGGCTTAACTTCTCTGTTCGGAATGGGAAGAGGTGGAGCCCCGCCGCTATAGTCACCTGAAGATCTTTGGATTGCGGATTGCGGATTGTTGATTGCGGATTATTAAATCCGTAATCAGCATTCCGCAATACGAAATCATTCTAATAATATTTGACATAGAGGAATAAGTTAATAAAACCTGCACTCAGAAAGTTAACGGGTAATTAGTACTGCTCGGCTTTGACGTTACCGCCTTTACACCTGCAGCCTATCAACGTCGTAGTCTCCAACGACCCTTAAAGGAGATCTCATCTTGAGACGAGCTTCGTACTTAGATGCTTTCAGTGCTTATCTCTTCCAGACATAGCTACCCTGCGATGCAGCTGGCGCCACAACAGGTACACTAGAGGTCGTCCAACACGGTCCTCTCGTACTAGTGTCAGGTTCTCTCAAATCTCCAACGCCCACAACAGATAGGGACCGAACTGTCTCACGACGTTCTGAACCCAGCTCGCGTGCCACTTTAATCGGCGAACAGCCGAACCCTTGGGACCTTCTCCAGCCCCAGGATGTGACGAGCCGACATCGAGGTGCCAAACCGCCGCGTCGATATGAGCTCTTGGCGGCGATCAGCCTGTTATCCCCGGAGTACCTTTTATCCTTTGAGCGATGGCCCTTCCATGCGGAACCACCGGATCACTATGCTCTACTTTCGTACCTGATCGACTTGTCAGTCTCACAGTCAAGCGCCCTTATGCCATTGCACTCTGCGCACGGTTACCAATCGTGCTGAGGGCACCTTGAGGAGCCTCCGTTACTCTTTTGGAGGCGACCACCCCAGTCAAACTACCCACCAAACAATGTCTGGCGCTTTCGCGCCATTAGGTTCCAGGCAAATAAAGGGTCGTATTTCAAGGGTGACTCCCCGATTCCTGGCGAAACCGGCTCATAGTCTCCGACCTATCCTACACATTATTTACCCAAAATCAATGTTAAGCTATAGTAAAGGTTCACGGGGTCTTTCCGTCCCGTTGCGGGTACCCGGCATCTTCACCGGAACTACAATTTCACCGAGCTCGTGGCTGAGACAGTGCCCAGATCGTTACACCATTCGTGCAGGTCGGAACTTACCCGACAAGGAATTTCGCTACCTTAGGACCGTTATAGTTACGGCCGCCGTTTACCGGGGCTTCAATTCAGAGCTTCTCCCCATTGCTGAGAATAACCCCCCCTCTTAACCTTCCGGCACCGGGCAGGTGTCAGGCCTTATACCTCATCTTTCGATTTCGCAAAGCCATGTGTTTTTGCTAAACAGTCGCCTGGGCCATTTATCTGCGTCCCGTCATCACTGACGGGAGACCTTTTTCCCGAAGTTACAGGTCTAATTTGCCTAGTTCCTTAGCCACGGATCACTCGAGCACCTTAGGATTCTCTCCTCGACTACCTGTGTCGGTTTGTGGTACGGGCACCATGTACCTAGTGCTTAGAAGATTTTCTTGGAAGTCTGATTAGGGTCACTATCCACTTGCCCGAAGGCTCATGGTACTTTCAGGTTCATCATCACATAGCTATTAACCTAGTGATATAACTACACCCTTTAACGCACTATTCCGTCAGTGCGCGGACCTTTCACTACTCCGTCTCTCCTTCGCAGTACACGGTGGTACTGGAATATTAACCAGTTGTCCATCGAGATCGCCGTTCGGCTTACCCTTAGGACCCGACTAACCCTGATCCGATTAGCGTTGATCAGGAAACCTTAGTCTTTCGGTGGGCAGGTTTCTCGCCTGCCTTATCGTTACTTATGCCTACATCTTCTTTTCCAGACGCTCCAACATGCCTTACGACACATCTTCTACGCCGACTGGAATGCTCCCCTACCAATAACGTGTCTTTCAACGTTAGTCCATAGCTTCGGTAATATGCTTATGCCCGATTATTATCCACGCACAACCGCTCGACTAGTGAGCTGTTACGCACTCTTTAAATGAATGGCTGCTTCCAAGCCAACATCCTAGCTGTCTAAGCAGTCGCACCTCGTTAATTCAACTTAGCATATATTTGGGGACCTTAGCTGATGGTCTGGGTTCTTTCCCTTTTGTCCACGGACCTTAGCACCCGCAGGCTCACTCCCGTGTATATCTTGCAGCATTCGGAGTTTGTCAGGGATCGATAGGCGGTGAAGCCCTCTAGCCCTATCAGTAGCTCTACCTCTGCAAGACTCACCACGAGGCTGCACCTAAATGCATTTCGGGGAGTACGAGCTATTTCTCAGTTTGATTAGCCTTTCACCCCTATCCTCAGTTCATCCAAAGACTTTTCAACGTCAACTAGTTCGGCCCTCCATCCCGTGTTACCGGAACTTCAGCCTGACCAAGGATAGATCACAAAGTTTCGCGTCTACCCCCTCTAACTATACGCCCTATTCAGACTCGCTTTCGCTTCGGCTCCAACTCTTTAAGTCTTAACCTTGCTAGAGAGGTGTAACTCGTAGGCTCATTATGCAAAAGGCACGCCGTCATCACGCCTAAACGTGACTCCGACAGGTTGTAAGCGCACGGTTTCAGGTACTATTTCACTCCCCTGTTCGGGGTGCTTTTCACCTTTCCCTCACGGTACTGGTTCACTATCGGTCTCTCAGAAGTATTTAGCCTTACCGGATGGTCCCGGCAGTTTCAATCAGGATTTCTCGTGTCCCGACCTACTCAGGATACCACTTATACTTATACTTTTTACATGTACGGGACTTTCACCCTCTATGGTTTATCTTTCCAGATAACTTCCATTTCTTAATAAAAGCATTTATTGTGGTCCTTCAACCCCATAATCGCCGAAACGACTATGGTTTGGGCTATTCCCCGTTCGATCGCCACTACTAAGGGAATCACTTTTGTTTTCTTTTCCTCCAGGTACTAAGATGTTTCAGTTCCCTGGGTTTGCTTCACGCCTCACAGCATGATACCAGGCCTTCAGCCTGGTGGGTTGCCCCATTCGGAAATCTGCGGATATAATGGATATTTGCTCCTCCCCGCAGCTTATCGCAGCTTGTCACGTCCTTCGTCGCCTCTGAGAGCCTAGGCATTCACCATGCGCTCTTATTTACTTTCTTGAGTAATCAAATTTTATTAACTTGTTTCCAATATGTCAAAGAACTTTTTCGGAATTTGCCCCTAAATCCCCTGAAGGGGACTTTTTAACCCCCCTCTTCAGGTGGATAGGAGGGCGAACCCCCAAATTGTTGAAAATAAGAGATTCGAACTCTTCTATAATGACCCATCTGTCAATTTCCATATCCGGATAAATCCGGATCATATAAATATAAAATAGCAAACCAGGCAATACTTTGGAAATAATCTTCTCCAGAAAGGAGGTGTTCCAGCCGCACCTTCCGGTACGGCTACCTTGTTACGACTTAGCCCCAGTCACTGGTTTTACCCTAGGCCGCTCCTTACGGTTACGGACTTCAGGTACTCCCAACTTCCATGGCTTGACGGGCGGTGTGTACAAGGCCCGGGAACGTATTCACCGCGCCATGGCTGATGCGCGATTACTAGCGAATCCAGCTTCACGGAGTCGAGTTGCAGACTCCGATCCGAACTGAGACCGGCTTTCGAGATTCGCATCCTGTCTCCAGGTAGCTGCCCTCTGTACCGGCCATTGTAACACGTGTGTAGCCCTGGACATAAGGGCCGTGCTGATTTGACGTCATCCCCACCTTCCTCACGGTTTACACCGGCAGTTTCGTTAGAGTTCCCGACATTACTCGCTGGTAACTAACGATAAGGGTTGCGCTCGTTATGGGACTTAACCCGACACCTCACGGCACGAGCTGACGACAACCATGCAGCACCTTGCAAAGAGCCCCGAAGGGAAGGGATATTTCTACCCCATGCACTCTACATTTAAGCCCAGGTAAGGTTCCTCGCGTATCATCGAATTAAACCACATGTTCCTCCGCTTGTGCGGGCCCCCGTCAATTCCTTTGAGTTTCAGCCTTGCGGCCGTACTCCCCAGGTGGATCACTTAATGCTTTTGCTTAGCCGCTAACTGTGTATCGCTAACAGCGAGTGATCATCGTTTACGGCGTGGACTACCAGGGTATCTAATCCTGTTCGCTCCCCACGCTTTCGTGCATCAGCGTCAGTGATGGTCCAGTAAGCTGCCTTCGCAATCGGTGTTCTGTGTAATATCTAAGCATTTCACCGCTACATTACACATTCCGCCTACCTTAACCATACTCAAGACTAACAGTATCAATGGCAGTTCTACAGTTAAGCTGCAGGTTTTCACCACTGACTTATTAATCCGCCTACGCACCCTTTAAACCCAATAAATCCGGATAACGCTTGCATCCTCCGTATTACCGCGGCTGCTGGCACGGAGTTAGCCGATGCTTATTCCCAGGGTACCGTCATACCCTTACACGTAAGAGCTATTCGCCCCCTGGAAAAGCAGTTTACAACGCATAGCGCCTTCTTCCTGCACGCGGGATGGCTGGTTCAGGCTTGCGCCCATTGACCAATATTCCTCACTGCTGCCTCCCGTAGGAGTCTGGTCCGTGTCTCAGTACCAGTGTGGGGGATCACCCTCTCAGGACCCCTAGACATCGCAGCCTTGGTAAGCCGTTACCTTACCAACTAGCTAATGTCACGCATGCCCATCCCGTACCGTCTGAACTTTAAATATTCAAAGATGCCTCTAAATATCTTTATGGGGTATTAATCCGGATTTCTCCGGGCTATCCCCCTGTACAGGGTAGGTTACATACGCGTTACTCACCCGTGCGCCGGTCGCCACCAAAATATTGCTATCTCGTGCTGCCCCTCGACTTGCATGTGTTAAGCCTCCCGCTAGCGTTCATCCTGAGCCAGGATCAAACTCTTCATTGTAAATTATAATTTCAAATCTCTTCGAAGACTTCTCCTCTGATGCCCAATTCTAAAATACTAACAAGTTTTTTAGACGAGAATCGTCATTTTCTCGCCTGGTTGCTACTTCATAATTTCAAAGAACTTATCCGTTTTAATAACATTCTTCCTGTTCTCGGATTCTTATCTTACCCGCCTCGACCTTCGCCTGACGGTCTTCTTTTGCTTTTGGGACGACAAAGATAACAATACTTGTTCTTCTTTCCAAATTTATCAGGAATATATTGAGATATTTTTTAACCGTCCTTGTCTTCTCTTGCCCACTTCACTGGCTAAAAACCCATCTCATTCAAACCTTTCAAAAAACATATCGTCTTAAAGCGGGTGCAAATGTATGAAGTCTTTTTTAATCTGCAAATTTATTTGGATAAATTTTCGTAAAATCCGAAGATATATTTTACCCTATCCTTATAATACCTCTGAATTCCTGCGCTTTAATTAATCAGCTAATTTTTGCCTTCAGGACATTGATTAACTCCTTCATGATACGACTCACCCCAGACCTCTTGGAAAGCCATGGAAAAAAACACTTTCCATATAAATGAAAATCGCAACAAAATCAACCTTCCTCTGTTAGTCGGTATGAAATAATCCTGGAAGAAGATGAAAGCTTTTACTAAAATAAGATACGGCGGTCCTGAAGTACTTAACCTGGAGGAGATCGAAAAACCTGCTGTTAAGGAAAATTTCATCCTGGTTAAAGTTATTGCTAATTCTGCCAATCCTGCCGACTGGCATATTATCCGGGGGAAACCCTTGTTTGCGCGGTTATCTTTTGGATTATTTAAACCTTCAGACAAAATTCCCGGAATCGATTTTTCAGGGATCGTAGAAGAAACCGGAAATAATGTATCTAAATTCAGGACTGGAGACCGGGTATTCGGGGAGATGCTGAAAGGAGGTGCATTTGCCGAATATACCTGTGTGCCAGCAAGTGTCTGTGCTGCCATGCCCGAAGGAACGGATTTCCCGGAGATGGCATGCGTGCCCGTTGCCGGATTGACCGCTTTGCAGGCTCTTACCACACATGGACGCCTTAAAGCAGGGGAATCTGTACTTATAAACGGTTCGTCAGGAGGTGTCGGTCATTTCACCGTACAGATTGCAAAAGCGTATGGCGGAGTGGTAACCGCGGTCTGTTCAGGTAAAAATGTTGATTTTGTAAAGAAATTAGGGGCAGACCGGGTCATAGATTACGACAAAGAAAATATTCATATACACAATGGGAAATATGATCTTATTGTGGATACCCATGGAAATCTTAATTATGAAGACTTCAGACGTCTTGGAAAGAGGGGAGTAATTACAGGCTTTACAACTGTGGGACATCTGATTTCTGTTTCTCTTAAAGGCGTTTTCAGCCGGTTCCCCATTGCTCAATTTACAGCTGAAGCCAATACCAATGATCTGCAGATACTTGCAACTCTGATCCGTGATAAAAAAATCAGGGTTCATATTGATAAGACTTATCCATACAACGAAATACCTGACGCTATTAGGTATATTGAAGCCATGCGGACAAGAGGAAAAGTAGCGATGGTTTGGTAGTCACGGTAACTGATCAGATATCACGCTACTCAGAAGGAAACATATTGCCCGGTCTGGTCGATGATCAGGGGAAATGTTGAGGTATCTGTAATGTATGATATTTCAAAGAGTTAATAATTATTTATACAAGAGTCCAATTGCCCTGATTTGATTATTGTAAATTTTTGCGTAAATTGCGTAACGTAATAAACACAATATATTTATCGTATAATACGCATGAAAACATCAATCTCCAATCCGTTCGTGATCAGCGGTTACGTAAGTCCGGCATTCTTCTGCGACAGGGAAAAGGAAACGGAAAGGATTACCAAAGCTGTCAGTTCCCGGAGGAATCTTACACTGATCTCACTCAGAAGAATGGGTAAAACCGGCCTCCTAAAGCATGTGAAGCACCAGCTTGAAAGCAAGAACAAGACATGGTCGGTGATCTATGCCGACCTGCTGCCGACAATGAACGGGAACGACCTGCTTACTGCCATTTCGAATGCTCTTATCAGGACTGGAAAAAATGAAAAGAATTTTCTCGAAAAGATCCTTGCAGCACTGTCAGCGCTCCGGCCTTCCCTTACTATTGATCCGTTAACCGGACAACCATCGCTGGAACTTAAAGCAGAATCATCAGCAGTGATACAGACCGGACTGGACCAGATACTTGACCTTATTAAAGAAATTAACAGGAACCTCGTCATAATCTTTGATGAGTTTCAGCAGATAAACAATTACCCTGAAAAGAACATTGAGCATGTTCTCAGAACGATCATCCAGTCTTATCCGGCTGTTCATTTTATCTTTTCAGGCAGCAGCAGGCACATGCTTGAGAACATGTTCATGTCGGCCGATAAGCCATTTTACCGCAGCACCGAACTAATGTATCTTGAAAGGATAGATCCTGAAGAATATCAAAAGTTTATTCTATCCAACTTTAAACATGCCGGAACCACGATTGAGGATGATGCCATCAGGTTGATCTTCGATTGGACCAGGCTTCATACGTGGTATGTTCAGTATGTCTGCAACAAGATCTTTGAGACCGGGGAGAAGAGAGTTAATACTTCGGCTGTTAACAGGACTTTCCTGCAGATCATAACTGAATCAGAACCAGAATACATCAATTACCGCAATCTGCTTACTGTTCAGCAATTCAAGCTGCTGAAGGCTCTGGCCTCGGAGAAGGGAGTAAAAATGCCGACTTCCGGGAAATTCATAGGCAAGTATGACCTTACCAGTCCAAGTTCAGTAAAGACCTCACTCAAATCGCTTACAGAGAAGGAGATGATAATAAATGAGAATGGGGAATGGATGGTGTATGATGTATTCTTCTCGCGCTGGCTCGAGTACCACTATTCACTTGGATAGCAGCTCCGCGTTCTCCGTGAATTCTGTGTTAAAACATAAAATTCCTATTTATTACTCAACAGGCAACTCAGGTCTGTTCCCCCACTCTTCCATCGAACCATCGTACAAGAGAGGTTTGTAACCTGCTATTAAGGCAGCAACATAGTTTATTGATGCATAACTTCCTATGAAACAATAAAATACAGGCCTGACATAATGTGGTATGCCGAGGTTGCTGAAAGCCTCATTAATCTTTACCTCTGAAAAAAACATGCCATTGATTAGACCGGACATCGAAAGACTTTTAGCTCCCGGGATATGACCATTACGCTTTGTGAATGCCGAGACCTGGGAACCATTATAGTAACTTTCAGGCCTTGCGTCGATAATGCAATAATCTTTGTTTTCAATGTTACTTATCATCCAGTCAGCATTTACAATATTATCCTGCCTTATAAGTTTCAACCTGCCTTTTTTGAATTCAATATTGTCAGTCGAAACTTTCCTGCCTGATTTTTTCCAATCATCAAATCCTCCCTGGAGTATTGACAATCTGTTCTCAAGTCCAAAATTTGAAAGAGTAACGAAAATCCTGGCAACGGTAAAAAGGTTATCAGTGCCACAAAGGACTATATGCGATTCATCGGTGATTCCTAAGTCCACCAGCACCTTTTTTACCTTTTTAACTTCAGGCGCAACCATGGTTTCCATCTCGGTGGATAATATTATCAGGCCCGGCCATAGATATTTCGCACCAGGAATATGTCCATCATCAAAGTATCTTCTGATAGTTGAAATATGCAGTACAGTAATATTTTTATCCGAAATATTTTCATCCAGCCATTGGCAGGTCACCAGTAGCGGTATGTCCGATCTTTCTGATTGGGCATAAATGATATTGTTTCCGCCTGTAAAAAAAGCTATTACCAGAATCAATAAAATTCGCCTGAACTGCAGAAGTATCCTGCTGTAAAATTCACACCCGATCATTTATGAATATAATTTAAAGATATAAGTATACTTTGTTGAGTCCGGTTATGATTCGTATACAATCATGGTTCATCCGCAAATATCTGAAATTTCAATACATATCAATAAAATAAATTTCGTAAATTCGATTATAAACCAAAAAATCTGATCATGAAAATTTTAAGAGGTACTGTTTTTGGAGGACTTGCCTACTTCCTTCTAGGCTGGCTCGTTTACGGAATTATCCTTATGGATTTCTTCATGGCAAACACTAATAATTGCGCTAACAGACCTGATGGTGAAATGATCTGGTGGGCTATAATAGCTTCTAATTTATGTGCTGCACTGCTGCTTACACTTATTCTAAACTGGTCGAATGCAAAAAAAATCTCAGACGGACTTGTAACAGGTACTATATTTGGAGCTCTTTTTACTGCAACCATCGACTTTTCTTTCTGGTCAATGACCACGATGTACAACAGTCTCGGTCCGATAATATTAGAAATCATTGTTGGTGCCGCCATTTATGCAGTGATCGGAATGATTATAGTACTCACATGGGGGAAGAAGGTGTAAAAGCTGGCAGAGCATTAAGAAATAGTCCGGTGGCTTGCTGAGCGAAATAAGTAGTCCGGTGGACTATTTAAGAGAAGAGCAGGACTGTGGGGCAGTAATGAAAGGTTAAAGGAAGGAGATGTTTCAGGGTTTCAGGGTTTCATGGTTTCAGGGTTTGCCTTCGGGGAGCCCGGCTTCGCCCCGGTTCAGGGTTTTCTGCTTTTCTCTGCGCTCTGCGCCCTGAGCATTTTACCCTGAGCCCTTCACCCTGTGCCCTGCGCCCTGCGCCCTGAGCCCTGAGCTCTTCGCTCTGTGCCCTGAGCAAAAAAAAAGGATCCTGCTTTTCAGCAGAACCCTTAATTTAAAGTTGGCGACGACCTACTCTCCCACAATTAGCAGTACCATTGGCGCTGGCGGGCTTAACTTCTCTGTTCGGAATGGGAAGAGGTGGAGCCCCGCCGCTATAGTCACCTGAAGATCTTTGGATTGCGGATTGCGGATTGTTGATTGCGGATTATTAAATCCGTAATCAGCATTCCGCAATACGAAATCATTCTAATAATATTTGACATAGAGGAATAAGTTAATAAAACCTGCACTCAGAAAGTTAACGGGTAATTAGTACTGCTCGGCTTTGACGTTACCGCCTTTACACCTGCAGCCTATCAACGTCGTAGTCTCCAACGACCCTTAAAGGAGATCTCATCTTGAGACGAGCTTCGTACTTAGATGCTTTCAGTGCTTATCTCTTCCAGACATAGCTACCCTGCGATGCAGCTGGCGCCACAACAGGTACACTAGAGGTCTGTCCAACACGGTCCTCTCGTACTAGTGTCAGGTTCTCTCAAATCTCCAACGCCCACAACAGATAGGGACCGAACTGTCTCACGACGTTCTGAACCCAGCTCGCGTGCCACTTTAATCGGCGAACAGCCGAACCCTTGGGACCTTCTCCAGCCCCAGGATGTGACGAGCCGACATCGAGGTGCCAAACCGCCGCGTCGATATGAGCTCTTGGCGGCGATCAGCCTGTTATCCCCGGAGTACCTTTTATCCTTTGAGCGATGGCCCTTCCATGCGGAACCACCGGATCACTATGCTCTACTTTCGTACCTGATCGACTTGTCAGTCTCACAGTCAAGCGCCCTTATGCCATTGCACTCTGCGCACGGTTACCAATCGTGCTGAGGGCACCTTGAGGAGCCTCCGTTACTCTTTTGGAGGCGACCACCCCAGTCAAACTACCCACCAAACAATGTCTGGCGCTTTCGCGCCATTAGGTTCCAGGCAAATAAAGGGTCGTATTTCAAGGGTGACTCCCCGATTCCTGGCGAAACCGGCTCATAGTCTCCGACCTATCCTACACATTATTTACCCAAAATCAATGTTAAGCTATAGTAAAGGTTCACGGGGTCTTTCCGTCCCGTTGCGGGTACCCGGCATCTTCACCGGAACTACAATTTCACCGAGCTCGTGGCTGAGACAGTGCCCAGATCGTTACACCATTCGTGCAGGTCGGAACTTACCCGACAAGGAATTTCGCTACCTTAGGACCGTTATAGTTACGGCCGCCGTTTACCGGGGCTTCAATTCAGAGCTTCTCCCCATTGCTGAGAATAACCCCCCCTCTTAACCTTCCGGCACCGGGCAGGTGTCAGGCCTTATACCTCATCTTTCGATTTCGCAAAGCCATGTGTTTTTGCTAAACAGTCGCCTGGGCCATTTATCTGCGTCCCGTCATCACTGACGGGAGACCTTTTTCCCGAAGTTACAGGTCTAATTTGCCTAGTTCCTTAGCCACGGATCACTCGAGCACCTTAGGATTCTCTCCTCGACTACCTGTGTCGGTTTGTGGTACGGGCACCATGTACCTAGTGATTAGAAGATTTAATTGGAAGTCTGATTAGGGTCACTATCCACTTGCCCGAAGGCTCATGGTACTTTCAGGTTCATCATCACATAGCTATTAACCCAGTGATATAACTACACCCTTTAACGCACTATTCCGTCAGTGCGCGGACCTTTCACTACTCCGTCTCTCCTTCGCAGTACACGGTGGTACTGGAATATTAACCAGTTGTCCATCGAGATCGCCGTTCGGCTTACCCTTAGGACCCGACTAACCCTGATCCGATTAGCGTTGATCAGGAAACCTTAGTCTTTCGGTGGGCAGGTTTCTCGCCTGCCTTATCGTTACTTATGCCTACATCTTCTTTTCCAGACGCTCCAACATGCCTTACGACACATCTTCTACGCCGACTGGAATGCTCCCCTACCAATAACGTGTCTTTCAACGTTAGTCCATAGCTTCGGTAATATGCTTATGCCCGATTATTATCCACGCACAACCGCTCGACTAGTGAGCTGTTACGCACTCTTTAAATGAATGGCTGCTTCCAAGCCAACATCCTAGCTGTCTAAGCAGTCGCACCTCGTTAATTCAACTTAGCATATATTTGGGGACCTTAGCTGATGGTCTGGGTTCTTTCCCTTTTGTCCACGGACCTTAGCACCCGCAGGCTCACTCCCGTGTATATCTTGCAGCATTCGGAGTTTGTCAGGGATCGATAGGCGGTGAAGCCCTCTAGCCCTATCAGTAGCTCTACCTCTGCAAGACTCACCACGAGGCTGCACCTAAATGCATTTCGGGGAGTACGAGCTATTTCTCAGTTTGATTAGCCTTTCACCCCTATCCTCAGTTCATCCAAAGACTTTTCAACGTCAACTAGTTCGGCCCTCCATCCCGTGTTACCGGAACTTCAGCCTGACCAAGGATAGATCACAAAGTTTCGCGTCTACCCCCTCTAACTATACGCCCTATTCAGACTCGCTTTCGCTTCGGCTCCAACTCTTTAAGTCTTAACCTTGCTAGAGAGGTGTAACTCGTAGGCTCATTATGCAAAAGGCACGCCGTCATCACGCCTAAACGTGACTCCGACAGGTTGTAAGCGCACGGTTTCAGGTACTATTTCACTCCCCTGTTCGGGGTGCTTTTCACCTTTCCCTCACGGTACTGGTTCACTATCGGTCTCTCAGAAGTATTTAGCCTTACCGGATGGTCCCGGCAGTTTCAATCAGGATTTCTCGTGTCCCGACCTACTCAGGATACCACTTATACTTATACTTTTTACATGTACGGGACTTTCACCCTCTATGGTTTATCTTTCCAGATAACTTCCATTTCTTAATAAAAGCATTTATTGTGGTCCTTCAACCCCATAATCGCCGAAACGACTATGGTTTGGGCTATTCCCCGTTCGATCGCCACTACTAAGGGAATCACTTTTGTTTTCTTTTCCTCCAGGTACTAAGATGTTTCAGTTCCCTGGGTTTGCTTCACGCCTCACAGCATGATACCAGGCCTTCAGCCTGGTGGGTTGCCCCATTCGGAAATCTGCGGATATAATGGATATTTGCTCCTCCCCGCAGCTTATCGCAGCTTGTCACGTCCTTCGTCGCCTCTGAGAGCCTAGGCATTCACCATGCGCTCTTATTTACTTTCTTGAGTAATCAAATTTTATTAACTTGTTTCCAATATGTCAAAGAACTTTCCTGATTGCAGTTTGCGAATTGTCGATTGCGGATTTATAAATCCGAAATCCTAAATCCGAATTCCGAAATCAGATTGTGGAGAATAAGGGAGTCGAACCCTTGACCCCCTGCGTGCAAGGCAGGTGCTCTGGCCAACTGAGCTAATTCCCCAATAGTAGTAGTCCCGCGCGGAGTTGAACCGCGGACCCCTACATTATCAGTGTAGTGCTCTAACCAACTGAGCTACGGGACTAGATAATATTGCCCATACATCAGTATGGCAGGGATTTTCTCCAGTACATACAATCAGAGTTGAAGTTACCGGATTTAAATCCGGGACTTTACAAACTCCTATATAAATATAAAATAGCAAACCAGGCAATACTTTGGAAATAATCTTCTCCAGAAAGGAGGTGTTCCAGCCGCACCTTCCGGTACGGCTACCTTGTTACGACTTAGCCCCAGTCACTGGTTTTACCCTAGGCCGCTCCTTACGGTTACGGACTTCAGGTACTCCCAACTTCCATGGCTTGACGGGCGGTGTGTACAAGGCCCGGGAACGTATTCACCGCGCCATGGCTGATGCGCGATTACTAGCGAATCCAGCTTCACGGAGTCGAGTTGCAGACTCCGATCCGAACTGAGACCGGCTTTCGAGATTCGCATCCTGTCTCCAGGTAGCTGCCCTCTGTACCGGCCATTGTAACACGTGTGTAGCCCTGGACATAAGGGCCGTGCTGATTTGACGTCATCCCCACCTTCCTCACGGTTTACACCGGCAGTTTCGTTAGAGTTCCCGACATTACTCGCTGGTAACTAACGATAAGGGTTGCGCTCGTTATGGGACTTAACCCGACACCTCACGGCACGAGCTGACGACAACCATGCAGCACCTTGCAAAGAGCCCCGAAGGGAAGGGATATTTCTACCCCATGCACTCTACATTTAAGCCCAGGTAAGGTTCCTCGCGTATCATCGAATTAAACCACATGTTCCTCCGCTTGTGCGGGCCCCCGTCAATTCCTTTGAGTTTCAGCCTTGCGGCCGTACTCCCCAGGTGGATCACTTAATGCTTTTGCTTAGCCGCTAACTGTGTATCGCTAACAGCGAGTGATCATCGTTTACGGCGTGGACTACCAGGGTATCTAATCCTGTTCGCTCCCCACGCTTTCGTGCATCAGCGTCAGTGATGGTCCAGTAAGCTGCCTTCGCAATCGGTGTTCTGTGTAATATCTAAGCATTTCACCGCTACATTACACATTCCGCCTACCTTAACCATACTCAAGACTAACAGTATCAATGGCAGTTCTACAGTTAAGCTGCAGGTTTTCACCACTGACTTATTAATCCGCCTACGCACCCTTTAAACCCAATAAATCCGGATAACGCTTGCATCCTCCGTATTACCGCGGCTGCTGGCACGGAGTTAGCCGATGCTTATTCCCAGGGTACCGTCATACCCTTACACGTAAGAGCTATTCGCCCCCTGGAAAAGCAGTTTACAACGCATAGCGCCTTCTTCCTGCACGCGGGATGGCTGGTTCAGGCTTGCGCCCATTGACCAATATTCCTCACTGCTGCCTCCCGTAGGAGTCTGGTCCGTGTCTCAGTACCAGTGTGGGGGATCACCCTCTCAGGACCCCTAGACATCGCAGCCTTGGTAAGCCGTTACCTTACCAACTAGCTAATGTCACGCATGCCCATCCCGTACCGTCTGAACTTTAAATATTCAAAGATGCCTCTAAATATCTTTATGGGGTATTAATCCGGATTTCTCCGGGCTATCCCCCTGTACAGGGTAGGTTACATACGCGTTACTCACCCGTGCGCCGGTCGCCACCAAAATATTGCTATCTCGTGCTGCCCCTCGACTTGCATGTGTTAAGCCTCCCGCTAGCGTTCATCCTGAGCCAGGATCAAACTCTTCATTGTAAATTATAATTTCAAATCTCTTCGAAGACTTCTCCTCTGATGCCCAATTCTAAAATACTAACAAGTTTTTTAGACGAGAATCGTCATTTTCTCGCCTGGTTGCTACTTCATAATTTCAAAGAACTTATCCGTTTTAATAACATTCTTCCTGTTCTCGGATTCTTATCTTATTCCCTTTTCAGGGATCTTTTCTTTTTGGGACGACAAAGATAAAAGGTTAAACTGTCTTATCCAAAAAAAATCGAGATATTATTACCGGCATTCTCTTTCGCCTCAATCATTCCTCTGTTAAATGCCGGAAACACTATCTCTTCACAAACCTTTCAATCAACTCATCGCCTTTAAGCGGGTGCAAAGATATACATTGATTCTTTCCCCACAAGTGATTTTCGAAAAAAAAATTACTTTTTTTAAAAAAACTTTCGACGCTCTGAGTACCAGTAATTCGGTTGTTCAGTAAACCGCTAATAACTAATCCATTAAGACGCAGGTAAGTCTTTCTGGTTCTCCCGGAATAAAAAATACCGCTTGAAACAGTGATGCAATTCAGTAATTATTAAGGTTGATACTGAGCTTTAAAACCTGTTCATGATAGATATCAGACTCTGCAAAATGAAGGGAGTAAATAAGATCCATACTGACTTTTCCTGTTTGCAGGAATTTGATAAAAAGGTCAGACCGGTTATATCTTCCTGCCTGATACATGGGATCTCCCCAGTAAAGTCTATTCTTATGCTCATTATAATTAATGAACAACCCGTCGCCTGTGTAATAACTGTTAAAGAGATTTAAGAACCTGTATCTTATCCTGGTCTCGAAAAGTATTCCATTCATCTGCATCCACCCGGCCTGACTGGCACGCGCCCTTTCAAGCCCCGTAACCCACCCGGCCGAAAACTCTAAGTTATCAAAAAATGTTCTCCCTGACAGATCCAAACCGGCTCCTGTGAGCATAAGTATATTGTCGTGCAAAGCATCGCCGGGCGGCGGATTCGTCGTAATGGCAAAATGATGCATGGTCGTAAAATGCTGCACAAAGAAAATACCTGCATTATACCGTCCTGAAAAACCCATAAAAAATGCTTCACGCTCAGTTTCTGTAATCCTTCCTGTCCAGTCGAGCCACAAATTGAGATAATTATTATCACGTTTCACTTCCCAGAACATTCCGTTGATGTTCGGCCTGTACCAGGCTAATGAATCACGGAAGAAAACCCTCGGATACCTGCCCAGGACATTATCACGCGGGAAGGCGCCCATTAAAAACACCCAGGGTTCCTTATTATATATATAGTAGGCCGTAGGGGTTATTTTATCTATTGTATTTATACTGCCAAACTCGTGCATTAAATGTATCCCCGCACCTATCCGGTTAACTGAGTCCCACGCCAGCCCGGCTTCGGGAGATAAAACCACTCCAGCTAAAGTCTGCGGGATCTGAAAAGCAGATCCGGCAAATTCATAGTTATCAAAGAAACTGACCAAACCAAGCTTCCATTTAAACTCCTGGGATACTGCAACAGCTATTATACCAAAGTGAATGAGAAAAATCAGAAATATTGCCCTAAGGCCAGGTCTGAACCTGAAGGCAAATAATTTCAGGTAAATAAAAAAGTTTGGAAACACAGTCTGTATTGAGTTAAATTAAATACTTTTCAAATTATCATCAGCGGGCACATTTACTATTGAATGAAAAACCGTAATTTTAACAATTTATCCCCGGCATGTCAAATATAGTAATTATCCCTACATACAGGGAAAGGGAAAATATTGAGGCAATAATAAAAAGTATTTCTTCACTGAAGGTAGACTTTGATATACTGATCATTGATGATAATTCCCCCGACGGTACTGCTGATATAGTAAAAGCACTCCAGAACATTTTAACAAATGTTCATCTGATTAACAGACCTGGTAAACTTGGGCTGGGTACGGCCTATATCACAGGTTTCAGATGGGCAATTGAAAAGAATTATGATTACATATATGAAATGGATGCAGATTTTTCCCACGATCCAAACGACCTTATCAAACTATTCAACGCCTGCCACTTTAACGGTGCCGATGTCGCGATAGGGTCAAGATATATTAGCGGAGTGAATGTCGTAAACTGGCCCCTCTCAAGGGTGCTGATGTCGTATATAGCTTCCATCTATGTAAGGATGATCACCGGAATGAAGATAATGGACACAACGGCAGGATTTGTTTGTTATAAGAGGGAAGTTCTTGAGAGCATCAGGCCTGAAACTATTAAGTCGGTAGGATATGGGTTCCAGATAGAGATGAAGTTCAATGCCTGGAAATACGGATATAATATAGTTGAGGTTCCAATAATCTTTACCGACCGGAAACTGGGAGCTTCGAAAATGACAGGCGGGATATTCAATGAAGCTCTGTGGGGCGTGCTCAGGATGAAGTTGAGAAGCCTTTTTATAAGATACAGGAAAAAATAAATCCTTGGGTTCTGGCGCCGATTTGCAATCGGTGCCGATTAAAGGATTTGACACGGATTGCAATTGAGCTAATGACACTAATTACAACAGGGCAGAGTCACGGATTACAAATCCGCGCCAGTGGAATAAAATAAAGCCGGGGAATATGAAGTTAATTGACTTATAACCCAGGAATCCGTTACAACAGTCCCCAAACCCCCTGAAGGGGGCTTTGAAGGAAAGAAAGTCCCCTTTAGGGGATTTAGGGGTAAAAAGATAACAGAATATAAATATTATGCCTATTTTATTTATCAGAAATGCCACAATTGTCAATGAAGGCAGAACTTTCAAAGGCAATATCTCCATAAAGGATGAAATTATATCGGCAATAAGCCTCGCCGGAGAATCAGAACCCCCAAAAGGTGCTCAGGTAATTGAGGCGGAAGGTCTGCTGCTTTTACCTGGGGTGATCGACGACCAGGTCCATTTCAGGGAACCCGGATTAACTCATAAAGGTGACATATTTTCTGAATCGAGGGCTGCAGTTGCAGGTGGGGTAACTTCCTTTATGGATATGCCCAACACTAATCCGCAAACAACAACCATTAAAGACCTGGAACAGAAGTATAGCCTTGGGGCCGAAAGATCCATAACCAACTTCTCATTCTATATCGGCGCCACCAATAACAACCTGAATGAGATAATGAACGCTGATCCATTATCGGTTTGCGGCATCAAGCTGTTCATGGGATCATCAACCGGCAATATGCTTGTTGATAATGAGACAGCGCTTAAGGAATTATTCAGGAATGCAATTATGCCTGTTGCAGCACATTGCGAGGATGAGGAGATCATAAGGAAAAATATGCAGATCTACCGTGAAAAATACGGAGAAGATGTTCCTGCAAGGATGCATCCGCTTATCCGCAGCAGGGAAGCCTGCTATTTATCGTCATCAAAAGCAATAAGGCTGGCTAAGGAATTCAACACCCGGTTTCACATTCTTCATCTTTCAACAGCCGACGAAATGAAGCTTTTCAGCAATGCATTACCTCTTGATCAGAAAAGGATAACGGCTGAAGTGTGTATTCATCATCTGTGGTTCGAAGATTCTTCGTATGATGTACTTGGAAATTTTGTAAGATGGAACCCGGCGATAAAAACAAAATACGACAGGGGTTCTCTGATTGAAGCAGTCAACAATGATATTATTGATATAGTTGCCACAGATCATGCACCTCATACCATTGAGGAGAAAGAAAACAGCTACTTTAAAGCACCTTCAGGAGGGCCTCTCATCCAGCATTCATTAGTTGTAATGCTCGAACTCTGGCATCAAAAGAAATTCTCTCTTGAAAAAATAGTTGAGAAGATGTGCCATAATCCTGCAATACTATTTAATATTAAGGAGAGAGGATATATAAGAGCAGGGTACAAAGCAGATCTGTGCCTCGTTGATCCTGCAGATCCCTGGACCGTGTCAAAAGAAAATCTGCTTTATAAATGCGGATGGTCACCTTTTGAAGGAACTACATTTAACTCAAAGGTGGTACAGACTATTATAAACGGCTCAATAGTTTATAACAGAGGTTTGATAAACGAAAACTACAGGGGACAGAGACTGAGGTTTGACAGATAAGAGATTGTTTCAGAGTTTCAGAGTTTCAGAGTTTCAGAGTTTCAGTTTGAAACGTGCGAAGCACCTGAAACATTGAAACGTGCGAAGCACCTGAAACATTTGATTATTAGCTTCAAAGTGTCAGACCTTGACTTCTGACAACAAAGCGGACAGTGCTCCTTGTTCTTTGCTCAACCAGGACTTCCTTTCCTGCTATAATCCTTTCAATTGCTTCCGGGGTATAATGCCTTACGGAAAGCATTTCCGTACATTCATTATAAACTGCATTATACTCATCTTTAAGCTCATCAAGAAGGCTATTTATCTTTGCTCTTTCATCGTCGACGCATACATCTATGCTTACAGCGCTTGCCTCAACAAGATTTACCCTGATCTTATGCTCAAGAAACAAATGGAAAATCCTGCCAAGATTATCTCCCATTACAAATGAGAAATCTTTTGGAAGGATCGAGATCAGCAACTGGTTCTCTTTCTTTATATATATAGGGCATATTTTATGAAAAGCCGGATCAGATTTAATAACGGTCCCCTCCCCTTCTGGAACAAGAAACGATTTTACATGCAACGGGATGTTCTTATTTTGCAGTGGCTTGATAGTTTTAGGATGAATAACTTTGGCGCCTGAGAATGTTATTTCAACAGCTTCCTTATAAGAAATCTCGGCGAGTCTGGTTGCATCTGAAAACCACTTTGGATCAGCATTCAGGAGACCGGGAACGTCCTTCCAGACAACAACCTGCTCAGCATCAAATATGTTACCGAGAATTGCCGCTGTATAATCAGAACCTTCCCGTCCGAGGGTTGTTGTAAAACCTGATAAAGTCCCTCCTATAAAACCCTGAGTAAGGAAAAGCCTGTTTTTCTTAAAATCAATTACCTCTTTCAGCTTCTCAGCGCTTTCATCCCACAATACATTAGCGTCCCTGTATCTGTCATCAGTTACCAGCCTGCCGCGTATGTCGATCCATTTAACATCGAGCCCTGAACTTAAAAGATATTCTGAAATAATTATAGTTGACCATACTTCACCAAACGAAACAACCTGATCATAATGAAAATCATATTCTGCCATCCTCTTTACAGAAAGATATTCATCAAGCTGTCTGATTGAAAGGCCGATCTTCTCCTTTGCAGAATTAAGGCCTTCAAAAAGCTCACCAAGGATGAGGAGATGATTATTTTGAACTTCAGCCAGAAGATCTTTATAATCTTCATTCCCTGATAACCAGGCTTTAAGCACTTTTTCAAGGGCATTAGTGGTTTTGCCAAATGCAGAAACCACGATTATCAGGTTCTCATTTTCCTGAGAGACGATCTTACACAGATTTCTGATTCCAGAAGCATCTTTAACCGATGCTCCTCCGAATTTGAATACTTTCATAGGTGAAATTTCCTCTAAATTAATTTTTATGTCTTGTATCCTGTCATCCGGACGGAATTTTTATATCAACTACATCCTGTTTACCAAAGACTGGCCGAAAAAGGGAAGCAGGGCGAGTTACTGACGAAATTTCTCTAAATTTGCAGGCTTATCCGGCTGATGAAAGAAAACGAGTTAAATAAATTATTTGACAGCCATTCTGCCATTCCTGCATTAATTGAATCAGTTTCAGGTTCCGTTGCAGGAAGGTATAATATAGAAGGGCTTTCAGGATCATCGAGGGCGATGATCCTCGGGAAAGTGTTTCTCAATACTCAGTTCACCCATCTGGCAATTGTAAGCGAGAAGGAGGATGCTGCTTATCTTTATAACGATCTGACAACCATTGCCGGCGAAGATTCCGTTTTCTTCCTTCCTTCTACATACAAACGATCGGTACAGTATGAGCAGACTGAACCGGCAAATATTGTTCTTCGCACAGAGGTACTGAATCACCTCTCATCAGGTCACAGGAAAGGAATAATAGTAACCTATCCCGAGGCTGTGATGGAGAAGGTTATAAGTAAAATAAATCTGAAGAAAAACACTTTTAATATAGGAAAAGGCGACAGGCTTTCACTTGAATTTCTCGAAGAAATGCTTCATGAGTATAGCTTTGAACGTGTTGATTTTGTATATGAACCAGGCCAGTACTCGATCAGGGGGAGCATTGCGGATGTCTTTTCCTATTCGGCCGATCTTCCTTACAGAATTGACTTCTTTGGCGAAGAGGTAGAAACCATTCGCTCTTTTAATACAGATGATCAGCTTTCAGTTGCGATTCATAAGCAGGTTCAGATAATCCCTAACATGCAGGATATATCATTGGAGGATATCAGCAATTCCATTACAGACTTTTTGCCCGCTTCATCAGTGATATGGATAGAAGACGCGGTATATATAAAAGAAAAGATCAACAATATCTTCTTTCAGACAACTCAACGTGAAGAAGCAGGCCAGATAACAGACAAAAAGGACCTTGTAATGACCGGCAACAGTTTCTTTGAACATTGTGAAAAGTTCAAAATAGTTGAATTTGGGAGACAGACCCTGTTTCCGTCCCGGTCAACTTTCAGTTTCAGAACCGAACCCCAGCCTGTATTTAATAAAAACTTTGAACTGCTCTCCCAAAAGCTTCTCTCAAACGAGGCGGCCGGTTATACAACTTATATTATATCTGAGAGCCAGTCTCAGATTGACAGGCTAAAGGATATTTTTACAGAAATAAATCCCGGGGTAAATTTCAAACCTTTACTGATAAATCTTCACGGAGGTTTCACCGATCATGATATTAAATTATCGGTTTATACTGACCACCAGATCTTCGACAGGTATCATAAGTTCAGGATCAGGGGATTTTTTACAAAAAAAGAGAGTATTTCAGTAAAGGAGTTAACAGGCCTGAATCCTGGTGATTATGTTGTTCATATCGATCATGGCATAGGAAAATTCGGAGGCCTTGAAAAGATTGAGGTTAATGGCAGGATCCAGGAGGCCATAAAACTTGTTTACCGCGACAATGATATCCTTTATGTTGGCATACACTCGCTTCACAGGATCTCAAAATACACGGGTAAAGACAACGCCGAGCCCAGAATATATAAGCTTGGGTCGGGCGCCTGGCAGAAACTGAAACAGGCAACAAAGAGCAAGGTAAAGGATATTGCAAAAGATCTTATAGTTCTTTATGCAAAAAGGATGTCATCAGAAGGCTATTCATTTTCTCCCGATTCATATCTTCAGCGTGAGCTCGAAGCATCATTTATTTACGAGGATACTCCCGACCAGCTCACAGCCACTGTTGCTGTAAAAGGAGACATGGAAGCTCCCCATCCGATGGACAGGCTGGTATGTGGCGACGTAGGTTTCGGAAAGACCGAGATAGCCATACGAGCTGCTTTCAAGTCGGCTACCGACAGTAAGCAAACTGCTATACTTGTGCCAACTACCATTCTTGCACTCCAGCATTACAAGACATTTTCATCAAGACTAAAAGATTTCCCCTGCAATATCGAATATCTGACACGTCATAAAAAACCTCCCGAACAGAAGAAGATCCTTTCCGACCTGGCAGAAGGAAAAATTGATGTAATAATTGGCACCCACAAGCTGGTCGGACAGGATGTGAAATTTAAAGATCTCGGCCTGCTCATAATCGATGAAGAACAAAGGTTTGGCGTGTCGGTTAAGGAGAAGCTTAAAAAGATCAAGGCCAATGTCGACACGCTGACTCTTACGGCGACACCAATACCCCGCACACTTCAATTTTCGCTTATGGGCGCCCGTGATCTGTCGGTCATTAATACCCCTCCGCCAAACAGGATGCCCATTATAACTGAATTATACGGTTATAATGATGAGATCGTCAAAGAAGGTATTGAATATGAGATAACACGTAACGGACAGGTGTTTTTCATACATAACAGGGTGGAGAATATAAAGCAGATCGAGGCCAATATAAACAGGATCTGTCCCAACGTAAAGACTGCCGTTGTTCATGGCAGAATGGAGGGTAAGGATATTGAAAATGTAATGTACGATTTTATTCAGGGCGATTATGATGTGCTGATAGCAACAACAATAATCGAATCGGGCCTTGACATCCCGAATGCAAATACCATATTCATTAATGATGCTCATCATTTCGGCCTTTCTGAACTTCATCAGTTGAGGGGCAGAGTCGGAAGATCTAACAGGAAGGCATTCTGTTATCTGCTTGCACCTCCATTTGAGACCCTTACACATGAAGCAAGAAGAAGACTTAAGGCTATTGAGGAATTCTCTGAACTGGGCAGCGGATTCAATATTGCCATGCAGGATCTTGATATCAGGGGATCGGGAAATCTTCTTGGAGGAGAACAGAGCGGATTTATTGCCGATGTTGGTTTCGAGACATTCCAGAGGATCATAACAGAAGCTATGCTGGAACTCAGAGAGGCTGGATATAGTGAACAGGATACGGAACCTGCGGGGATTCATCAACCATTAAAGCCTGAAAAAATCACTTACGTTACTGATTTTCAAATTGATACTGATCTGGAAATAATGTTTCCCGATGAATATGTCTCGAACATTTCAGAAAGGATCAGGTTATATAAAGAACTTAATGAAATAGAAAAAACAGAGGGATTGGAAGCATTCGAAGTAAAAATGATTGACCGGTTCGGGCCAATGCCCCCCCCTGCTATAGCCCTTCTTGATATAGTCAGGATTAAATGGATTGCGATAAAACTCGGCATAGAAAAGCTATTTCTAAAAAACAATATGCTCATTGCATATTTTGTATCCGATCCTAAATCGGACTACTACAAAAGTCAGGTATTTGGTTCAATAATGAATTTTGTAAGCAAAAAACAGGATCGGATGAAGGTTAAGCAGAAAGAGACAAGACTAAGCCTTTCTGTAAGTGATGTATCAACCATTAAGGGTGCCATTCACCTTCTGAATAAAATACTTGAGTTCCAGGAAAAAGAAAGGCAAACTGTTCAAAAGTAGTCCACTCCAAACTTATTTACTACCTTTACTTTTTACGAAATCATTTATGAATCTGACAGTTGATATTGGTAATACCAGCGTAAAATTTGCTGTTTTCGACAGAAAGAACAAACTGAAAGTATTTCGCTCTCCTGAGACTTCTGATAATAAGCTAAGGGATATTTTGTCAGATTTCCATATAGATAAAGTTATTGTGTCATCAGTTAAAGAGATCCCGGGATTTGTAAATGAACTTCTCAGCAAAGTTTCTCTGGTACACATCCTTTCAACTACAACAAAACTTCCTTTCAGCAATACATACCGTACACCTGAAACTCTTGGTCCGGACAGGCTCGCAGCCGTTGCAGGCGCTTATTATAATTTCCCGGGAGCCGATATACTTGTAATAGATGCCGGGTCAGCCATTACTTATGATTTCCTTACAGGGGATATTTACAGGGGAGGCAATATCTCTCCGGGGATGTCAATGAGATTCCGGTCACTTAACCAGTTCACCGGAAAACTTCCTCTGGTTAACCCAGTGAAAGAATACTCATTTCCCGGTACTGATACAACAGATGCGATCGCTGCAGGAGTAATATCCGGAATGATTTATGAAATAAATGAGTATATTCGCACGTTTGAGAAAAACCATACTGATGCCAGGATCATACTAACGGGAGGTGACGGGGTGTTTTTCATGGATAAGCTACATAGACAACTTTTATATATGCCTGATCTTGTGATGGAAGGCCTAAATTTTATTCTGGAGTACAATGCAAAATAGATTATTCTGCGGAACAATTATCATTCTTCTCTTCATATCATTTTCCGCTTCAGGCCAGAAAATGGTAAACTCTCCATTTTCAAGATTTAATCTGGGCACCCTTGAGCCTGCAGGATCCTTCAGAAGTCTGGGTATGGGAGGCATAGGAGTGGCTATGAAAGATAACACATCGATATTTTATTCAAACCCGGCATCATATAGCAGTCTTGATACAAATTCATTCAACTTTGATTTCGGATTGGATTACAGTATTAACAAAATCTCCTCAGACGGTCAGAAATATTCGTCGGATGATATGAATTTCGATCATCTTATTCTGGCTTTCCCTTTATCAAGAAAAATCGGGTTTGCAGCCGGCATAATACCTCTCAGCAATGGCTACTACAATTTATCCGAATCAGTTTCGGCCACTGATCCTGAGTACGACCCTGTTACAGGCGGATATACCACCCTGCATACAGGTGATGGCGGGTTTACAACTTTTTTCCTGGGTTCAGGTGTCAGGTTAACCAAAAATTTTTCTGCCGGATTCAATTTAAATCTCCTGCTTGGTCAGGTTAACAGGCTCAATGTATTCAACTTTGAAGACTTTAATAACGTTTACAATAACAACAGTACAGAGAAGCTTCAGCTTAATGGGATAAACTTCGATTATGGACTGCAGTATACAGGTAATCTGAAAAATAATTACTTCTTCAATGCCGGTATCTCACTAAGCGCAGGAAAAAGTTATCATGCAAAGTATGAGAATCTTTCGTACCGCTATACAGCTTACGGGACCAATGACACGCTTACGTATATTTTTGATGATTCCACAAAGACTTTTATACCCGGTACTTTCAGTGTTGGAATCACATTCGGAAAGAAAGACAAGTTTGTTATAGGACTTGATTATGTAACGACAAAGTGGAATAATGCCAGGATACCCGGGGCCACAGGTTATCTTGGCAATACTCAGAAACTTCTGTTCGGGGCAGGATATACTCCAGAAAAACTGGATAACTTCAGCTACATTAAAAGAGTGGAATACAGGATAGGAGGCCATCTGGGTAATAACTATCTGGTTCTTGACGGGGAACAGATAAAAGAAATAGGTTTAACCGCAGGGTTAGGCCTCCCAATGAGAGGCGTGCTTTCAAAAACCAACCTCTTTTTTGATCTTACAAAGAAATCCGGTTCCATGAAAGGTATAACTCATACTGAAAACTTCTATACATTTGGCATAAGCCTTAACTTCTGGGATCAATGGTTCATCAAACGCAGGTATGATTAGCATATTCAGAAACATAAAACAAAAGGCCGGAACCATTTTCTTTTTAATCGTTGTTCTCTCCATTACAGCTCTTACCGGGTGCTACAAAAACATTGAAATGATACCGGCCAGCGCTGTCTTATCACTCCCCTCATCAACTGGCAAAAACATTGAAACAGCTTTCAATGATTCCGGAAAGATACAGCTGGTAATGATCACACCGTTGCTCGAGCAATATGATAACGCAGAGGAACCATATTTCGAATTCAAGAAAGGGATAGAGGTTCTTTTCCATGATGGAAATCCTGAACCGGTTGGGACAGTGACAGCTAAATATGCCAAGTACATCGATTCAAAAAGATTGTGGGAACTACGAGACAGTGTTGTCGTAATAAATGAAGAAAATGAAAAGCTCGAAACGGAATTATTGTTCTGGAATCAGCAGAAGGACCTCATTTATACGGAAAGATTTGTCAAGTTCACTACCGAGGACCAGGTGATCCAGGGGACAGGATTCGAATCCGATTCAAGACTGACAAAAAGAGAAATCAGGAATATCAGCGGTGTAATTTATATTGACAAGGCTGAAGATGAATAAAAAGCTGCTCCTGGTACCCGAAATAATGTGGAGAAAAATGAGCTAACTTTGCAAAATGGACACTTTTTCTGCCATAACTATCTCATTAATACTGCTGGTGTTCTTTTCAGGAATGGAAGCCGCCTTCGTCACTGCCAATAAGATAAGGATCGAACTAGATCGCAAACAGGATGTTCTCGGATCAGGCATCATAAAATATTTCGCTGCTCATTCGGGCCGCTACCTTTCAACAATGGCGATTGGTAATATTGTAGCCGTTGTAATTTACGGACTCGTTGCTGAAGATCTTCTCAACCCGTTTCTGATACCTGCATTTAAATCGGAAACAGGGCGCCTGGCAGCCAATATCCTCATTTCATCAGTCCTGCTGATCATTATATCTGATTTTATATCGAAAACAGCCTTCATTATCTCACCTAATTTTCTCCTTAAGGTATTCAGCGTTCCTGCACTGGTTTTCTTCTATGTTTTTTCGCCTGTCAGCAAAATCCTGGTCATGGCATCTGATCTGATTGTAAGGTTCACAATTAAAACAGATAATGAACAGATTGAAGAGAACGAGATCTTTACCCATATGGATTTTGACCAGTTTATGAGTGCCACCGGTCAGAACGATGATGATAATACCGCCCTCGATGATAATTACAGGATAATTCAGAATGTGCTTGATTTTTCGCGGGTTAAGCTTTGGGAATGCATGGTTCCGAGGACTGAAATCAGGGCCGTCGACATTGATACGTCTGTCGCCGAGCTGAAGGCCCTGTTTATCGATACGCAACATTCAAGGCTGCTAGTTTACCAGGATTCAATTGACAATGTAATAGGATATTTCGATCTCAAAGACATCTTTAAAAACCCGTCCGATATAAAATCGTATATCCGGAAGGTGATTGTTGTACCTGAAACAATGACAGCAAACAGGCTTCTGAAAATGTTCGTCGATCAGAAAAAGAATGTTGCCCTGGTGGTTGATGAATTCGGCGGAACATCAGGCATGATAACTATTGAGGATGTACTTGAAGAAATTGTGGGAGATATTGAAGATGAACATGATATTAATGAGCTTACTGAAAAAGTCATCAGTAAAAATGAGTATGTTTTCTCAGGAAGGCTCGAAATTGATTATCTCAATGAAAAATACAACTTCGACCTGCCCGAAGAGGATGATTATAAGACCCTTGCAGGATTGATATTTTTCTACCACGGATCTATTCCAAAGCATAATGAAATAATAAGAATTAAAAATATTGTCTTCAAAGTCCTGAAAGTGACTACAACCAGGCTTGAGCTAGTGAATCTTAAAGTGGATTTAAGATAAGGACATAAAAAAAGGGCATCTCTTAAGACGCCCTTTTTCTAAAAAGTCAATTCACTTCAAAATCAGAAAATATCCCAGAAAAGCTTTGTAGTCAGCTCATCTTCTCCGATGGCAGCTGCTGCAGCCTTATAATTGACTGAATTCAGGGTCTGTTCATTTATAGGATAAGTGAATCTTGTAGGGATATCATCCTCAGAATCTATTGTCTCTGCAATTTCGAACCTTGGATAATCAAGTCTTCTCCATGTTGTCCAGCCTTCAAGCCCACGGGTATAAAAAGCAATGTACTCCTGGGTACCTATTTTTTCCTTCCATGTGGCGCCTGATCCCGCTGATGAATAAGCCACGTCAGGCGAAGCAAGATAATTAGCTGCTTCGGCAGCCGTTCCGCCCCACCAAAGTACAGAAGCAGTAATAGCCTCATTATAAAATTGCTGTGCAGTTCCTCCCACAGTAAATCCTCTTGCGGCAGCTTCGGCCAGATAGAAGAGAATCTCATCGTACGTAAGCAATATTCCGGGAAAATCAGGAGCGATAATATCCTGTGCAATGTGTGAATATTGTGAGAAAGGATTGCTCGCACCGTAGATCCCGCCTACGTAGCCCATTTTAACAACATTTGCATCAGTTGAGGTGTCAGTCAGTGTAAAATAGAAGCCTCTTCGCGGGTCGCTCAGGTCGTTCATTAAATCCACTATTGTATTTGCCGGAACAAAGTCATCACGTCCGCTCTGCACAACATCAACATATATCGGATTGGTATGTATGGCTGCCAGATACTGAAGGGTTGCATTATCATCACTTGATTCAAAGATATCGGATAGTGCTGCTGCCTCAACAGTTGGCTTTGCAAGGGTTGGATTAACATCGGCAAGGGTGATACCCAGCTTTATTTTCAGAGAATTGCCGAATTTGATCCAGTTGAGAACATTCCCTCCATAAATAAGGTCGGCTGAACCAAAGCTCCCGTAGTTTACATCGAGGATGCTGACAGCAGCGGTAACCCTGTTAATCAGATCCTGATAGATGGCTGCAGCATCATCATACGAAGGATGAAGATTTTCTATATCAAGGGCTTTTGAATAAGGTACATTACCAAATATATCGACAAGATTCTGGTAAGAATACGCGGTTAAAAGTTCAATTATGGCGAGCTTATTTGCCTTGACCTTAGCTGCTATTGCAGGATCGGATCCTGCAGGGACAGGAGCAGTCGATATCAAAGTTGCAGCTCGTTTGAAGTCCATCAGGAAACCTCCATCATTGGATGCATCATTACCGACATAATACTGCTGGAAGGTATTATCTGCAATGGTCCTGTTTACGATATCATAGTTAGCCTCATCGGTGTAGGTTGTTTCTGTCCAGTACTGGGCGAATAATTTAAACACATTAAGGTTAACGTTCGTGCTTGACACCTGGTCAACCAGAGCCTTTTCACCATGAGTGAACAGCGCTTCACCCGATACTTCCGAAGGGTTTTTTACATCCTGGTTGAATTCTTCAAACCTGTCTGTGCAGGATGCAAGAAATGCAATCAGGGTAAATAATAAAATATATATCTTTTTCATGATTTTCACTATTAGAATTGTAGATTAAGACTTAAGCCATAGTTGCGGGTTGTGGGCATCACACCGCTCTGCCAGCCCTGAAGGTTACCACCGCTTTGTCCTGCTTCAGGATCTGCATGCGGAAGATTTTTATGAATGATCCAGAGGTTTGATCCGACAAAGCTGAGGGACGCTCCGTTAATAAAAGTCTTAGCCATTAAAGCCCTGGGAAGATTGTATGTTAAAACTACCTCGCGCAACTTTGTATAGGATGCATCATATATGAAAGCTGCATTAGGGTTCCTTGCATATCCCCATAAACGATAGTCTCCACCTTCAGCCCTTCTTTGGTTGGGCTCGCCGCTCGCAAGAACTCCATCGAGCACTACGCCTCCGCTTTTTGAATCATAACCTGCAGCAACACTACCGATTACGGGGTCTCTTACCGGATTGCCAAGATCGTTAATAAAATCTGTTTCGGCATATAAACCGGTTGCCATACCGTACCAGAGGTCAAGAGAGAAGATGTCTCCTCCATGTTGAACATCGATCAGGAAGCTGAGACTGAGGTTTTTATACTTGAATGTATTCTGAACACCCGCATTCCAGTCGGGATTGATATTCCCTATAACTTTATCGGATGTTGAGGATATGGCATAATAACCTGTCGAATTGATCACCCTTTTTCCGGTACCCTCGTGAATAACAAAATCAGTACCCTGGATTGCACCATAAGGCTGGCCAATGCGGGCATTCACAGTGACGCCGCCCTGGAATTCTCCAAGCTGAAGATTGTCAATTCCCGTGAGCAGTTTTATTACTTCATTCCTGTTCCTGGTCCAGTTTAGTGTAATATCCCAGTCAAAGCCCGATACCCTTACCGGAGTTCCGGTCAGCCTTAATTCAATACCTTTATTCTGGATCTCACCTGCATTAATGAATTTTGACCGGTACCCTGTTCCGTACGACACAGTTAATG
The DNA here is from genome assembly GCA_942492865.1 of uncultured Bacteroidales bacterium. Lineage (GTDB taxonomy): Bacteria > Bacteroidota > Bacteroidia > Bacteroidales > VadinHA17 > LD21. Next base: position 509,866 of record OW818650.1, read on the forward strand.
GAAGTATCTGGTCAACCGTATTTTGCTTATAGAGAGCCAGGTCAAATCCTGCCCGCCCATTTAGCAGAGCCATTTCAAGTCCGGCCTCGAGGCTCTTGGTCCTTTCAGGTTTAAGACCTGCGAAGTTTTTCCTTTCTCTCACTGTTGCCATCGGCTGACCGCTAAAAGGAGCCAGTGGAACATAAGTATCGAGCACACTTGCAAATGGGGCATCATTTCCAACTTCAGCATAATTAAGCCTCAGTTTCCCAAGCTCGAGCCAGTCGGCCTGAACAACTTCTGAGAACAGGAAACTTGCCGAAATTGAAGGATAGGTATACGTCCAGCTGTCTTTGGGTAGTGTCGAAGACTGGTCGATACGGTAGGTGGCATCGAGATAGAACATATCGTGGAAACCTAACGAAAGGCTTGCGAAATATCCGTTCAATCCCAGTCTTGCCAATTTCTCCTCAGGGGGTAACATAGGCTGGGCGCTATTGCTCAGAGCGTAAACATCAGGCACACCCAAACCATTATTAGTGGATGCGAAGATTTCATCTATCTTCTGCCTGCGGATACTGGTGCCAAGTAACCCTGTTATATTGACTGTTTCAGTGAGGTTCTTTTTAAAATTCGCAATAAAATCCACGTTGGTTTCCAGAAATCTCCTGTCGAATCGTGAATATCCTGATTTGACTTCCGGACGATTAACACCAAGTTCGCCAGCAACAGATCCTGCTGCCTTTCTTTCCTCCTGCAACTCACTGTAGGTATCTACCGAATATCTTCCCATCAGGGTTAGCCAGTCGGAGACTTTCCAGTCGGCCTGGGCAAACCCTATGAGACGATTTCTCTCGTCGGTCTCGTAATTCCTGTAACGTACCCAGTAAGGGCTGTCCCAGTAGCTTGGGGTCCAGTTAAAATTACCATCGCCATCAAAGCCTTTGGGGTTCCATGTATAGTTTTTCCCGGTTGTATCATACAGATATTTAAGCATCTGCACGTCAGTGTTTGTCTGGTACCACTGTCTGAAGGATGACAGGATATTGTCACTGTAACCTGTTGAATTACGTCCCTTGCCATTGGTATTGGAATAGTTGGCAGAAGCCGATACCTTAAGGTTCCTATAAACATTATATGATCCGTTGAAATTTATATTGTTTTTCTTGAGATACCCGTTTGGCATAATGCTCGACTGATCCTGATTTGTGTAACCAAGACGGAAAGTTGCAACATCTGATCCGCCTGAAATATCAATTGTATTGGTCAGGTTAAGAGCTGTTTCAAAGAATGTATCGGGGCCATTTGGTGAATTCACCCATGGCCGGGCCTTACCGAAATTAGGTGATTCGGGGGCAAATGAATCCCAATGATAAACCATCAGGTTCTGATCGAATCTTTGGCCGATTGATGCATCTTCATAATATGGAGGAGTAAGGTCCACTATTCCATCGCCATTTACATCCATAAATTCCTCGAGGCCGGGATAATCGCCTGAGCCTGGCAATTCATTGTCGGGACCGCTATAAAAAGGTCCGTACCCTGCTCCATAATTTTTTTGATATTTCGGGAATGTACTTCTGTCAATAACTCCGAAAATTGCGCTGGAATTTATTGAAACACCTACTCCACCTCCCGGCCTGGCCGAACCTTTCTTGGTTGTGATCATTACAACGCCGTTTGCTGCTCTTGCACCATAAAGAGCTGATGCCGCAGCGCCTTTAAGTATATCAATAGATTCGATATCGTTAGGATTTATATCTGAAGCTGCGTTACCAAAATCATAACCGCTTCTTCCCTCTTTCTGGCCCGAGTTGTTGGTTATGGAATTATCGACCGGAACACCGTCAATAACAAACAAGGCATTATTATTTCCTGTAAGGGATTTGGCACCCCTGATTATGACATTGGTCGATCCGCCCAGGTTATTATTTGCCCTGATATTAACTCCCGCAACTTTACCTGAAAGGGAATTAACAAAATTATCAGATTTTATTGTAGATACCGATTCGCCTGATACTGACTGGGTAGCATAACCCAGCGATTTCTTCTCGCGTGTTATACCAAGCGCTGTAACAACAACTTCACTCAAACCAATAAGATCAGGCTCCATAACAGAATTAATTACAGCCTGACCTGCAATATCAACCTCACGTGTTTTAAGGCCGATGTAAGAGAAAACGAGCGTATTCGCATTACCCGGCACCGTTATGGTATAATTACCCTGAGCGTCAGTTAAAGCCCCTACCGTTGTACCTTTTACCACAACAGTAACTCCGGGTATCGGGCCTTCTTCCGCTGAGGAGACGTTACCGGTAATAACTTTTGTCTGGGCCCACAAGGCAATACTGCCTGCAAACACAAACAAAATTAAAGTCAAGAATAGTTTCTTCATAAGATTAATCATTTAGGTTTAAAATTCTTGTTAAACAAAACTACGTCTTTGATGGAACAAAATCAAAAATTAAATTATCTGAGAACATATTATAAAAAAAGGCTGTAAGACAGACAGGTAATAAGATCAACTGGCATTCATTTTGAGGCTCTTTTTACTAAAACAATTTTTATATCCTGTTTGTTTGTCAATTGGTAAATTTCAGATCAAGGCATTAAAGGCATGAAGTTTTAGTTCTGCAAGGTCAATGAGATTCCTCCTCCTGCCAGCGTAGGATTCGGAATTGATATTTTGTATTAATTTCAGGTAAAATATTATTCATTACCGGATACCCAATAATAAATTAAAACCCTAATCATGAAAAATTTATTTTACTTATTATTCATCCTTTTCATTTTGCCGGACTATTTAATCAGCCAGGAGTCGCAGAAAATAAAAATAGACAATAACAAAGCATCGGCAGAAAGTATAAGACCGGAACTTCAGCAGATATTTCCCGATTTCAGGAATGCCCGGATATCATACAAAGGTATGAGACCCATCTCGTGCAAGGCAAACTACAATTTCCTATTTGATGAAATTATGTTCATAAACGAGAAGGGTGAAAAGATGGCGCTTGCAAATCCCGGTGACCTTCTGCAGGTAATAATTGAGAACCGTACCTTTGTACCATCTCCTAAAGGTTATTTTGAAGTGATTGAAAGCGGGGAGGTGAGCCTCTTGTATAAATGGGTTTGCAGGATAACCGAGGCCCGCAGAGAAGGCGCTTTAGGGCTCTCAACCTCAGCGCCATCTGTCTATCAGATGAAACGGATCTCCTTTGATTCAAAAGAATGGAACATGGAGGTTGATAAAGAAGCCCTGGCTTCAATTGAAGTAATACCTTATCTTAAAGCACCGTCAGGTTTTATTTCAGTAAAGGGACCTCAAAGCTTTAAGAAGGCTTTTCGCAGCAAACATTCTGAAATATCGGAGTATCTGGATAATAATCCTGTGGATTTCAGGAATGAAGCAGATCTCAGAAGATTAATTAAGTTTTGTAATTCTTTATAGAATGTTTTAAACATAAAAACCGTTCTGTATCAGAACGGTTTTTATGCTAAATAAGACTCAGGTTTTTAATCCCTTGTAAAAGTATAAGAATAACTTGAATAGCAACCCTGGTCTATACATGGTTTAAGTTTCAACGAGTAATTTCCGTTACATGAATTAAAAGTTCCGGTTCCTTCATAAGTAAAGTTGGTATATCCGTAATACCAGGTTGATACAAGTACTGTCTTGTCTACCGTTACCGCAAAAGTTGCTGGATTAATATGCATTACAAGAGGTCCACGATCTTCGTCGACGCCATCTAGTGCTGCCAAACCTGTAATATAAAGTTTAGTATTATCGGCAGCATCTACTGTAATGGTAATTGGACCGCTGATCGCCCACTGATCGGCTGGAGAAACAGCAGTGTATGCTCCGGCTGCCAGGGCGGGTTCATAACCGCATGCCACATTATATACAACAGAAGTTGAAGAACCCGGGAGGTTTGCGATTCCAGAGCTGAAGGCAGTGTAAAGAGCATCATTCCCACGAAGGACTGTCCCGTCGGCCAGTGTGATATCACAATAAAACCTGAAAAAATCACCTGCCACTATCTCGGCTGCGCTGTTAAGTTCAGGCAACAGGTCAACAAGATTTGCAGCAGTAAAGTTATAAGAAACGGGAAATGTTGTGATATCCGCAATTACTGTAGCAGAATTATCAGGATCATCATTCATTGATACCATAAGGCTCATGCTCTTTGGTTTATCGGGATAGTAGAGATCAACGCTGACGCCGCCGCTAAAGCCTGCAATATTATTGTCGAAGATTACAAGGTTCTTTGTGCCATCTTTTTCCACCAGCGGAACTATTCCATTCTTGAGGTCCGGCCAGTTCAGATCAGGATCCCTCTGGCAGTTTTGCAGAAGGAAAACACTAAGGACCAGGAGTGTTAATATCTTGAGTTTATTTTTCATCGAATTTGAATTAAAAGTTAATGATCATAATTAATAATTTACTCAAACAGATTAATTATCCCAGAAAACCTTAAACGTTGCCGGATTTTTTTGAGAAGGAGAATTAGGATTAATACTCAGATCATCCTGTCCCCACGGCAGAGATAACGGAACCTCATTCACTCTCTGTACAGGTATAGGAGCCGGAGGAGTGTCTAATGTTGGTCCGTCAGGAGAGGTAACAAATCCACCCGGTGCATGTGCAGGATTTCTCGGGTCAAATACAACAGGATATCCTGTTCTGCGGTAATCGGTCCACTGGTCAATATTATTGCCAAAGCTCTGGATCCATTTCTGAGTCATTATCACTTCAAGCTTCCTGGCAGCGCTACCCGCATCAAAAACTCCGAGAACTGCATTAATATAAGTAGTAGCGCTGGCTGCTGTAGCCAATACAGGTACTACCTGGGCGCCCTTGGCGCTTGCAACAACCCTGTCAACCTGGGTAAATGAGGCTTTCATTGCATTTTCAAGAAGGGTACGGGCATTGCCTGTAGTAACTCCTGCAATAGCAAGTTCTGCCTGTAGGTAGAGGTTGTCAGCATAAGTAATGAATCTGAAAGGTGCGGCACCTGTGGCATCGTCACCGGTGATCTTTCTTCCGTCACCTGCATCATAACGGCCACCTACTGGATACATTCCGATTACAGTCATTGAGCCGTCAGTAGAATGGTCGCGGTTCGGACCAATAGAACCAAAGTAGATACTTACAAAGCCCCCGTCGCGGTACTCAGTAGGGTTACCTTCCCTGGTGGCCTGTCCCGATTTCAATTGCCTGTAAAAATAGTAGGGAACTCTGGGATCTTGTATTCCGGTGAAAATTGCGGTATTTTCACCTCTCATTATCTTGTAAAACCAGGGGCTTATGTAGAAACTTTTCTGACCTGATTCATATTCCAGAACACCGGGATTCCTGTTATCGGGGCTTTTTGAAATACCATAAGGCAGTTCAAAACTCTCAGTGGCACGGATCAGGTTGTTTGATGCAATCAATGCATTGACCTCAGTGGCGACGTCATCAACAAGACGAATCTGAGTGTACAACTTCAGCTTGATAGTATTTGCAAGGCGGATCCATTTTTCTTTATTACCTCCGTAAATAAGGTCATCATCACCCGGAACAAAAAGGTTTTTTGCTGTAGTATTTGTCAAATCGTCAATTCCCTTGTCGAGCAATGAGAATAATGCAGGATATATGTCCTCACCTTTATCATACTTGGGATAAGGATTTTTTTGAGTCTGTTTGTTGGCTTCAGTAAATGGCACATCACCATAAGTATCAACCAGTAATGAGAATGTATAGGCTTTTAAGATCCTGGCAATTCCCGAATAGATTAGATTGCCACCGGCATCTCCGGTTTTGATCATAAGCTCAATATCCTCGAGTGGGCCGGTATAGATCTCCAGCCATGGATTATTTGTATAGAAGGAGGCTCCTGCAACACCATATTGATCAGGATCTTCACGCATCGAGATCTGGTGCATATAAACAGCAGCGAAATTTGATAATCCGTTGTTCATAGACAGACCATCCGCAAGATCCACTTCAACACTTGTTAGGAGCTGACTGAGGGGAGCTGTAGTCGGATAATTCGGATCTTCATTTATGTTAAGAAAATCTTTGGTACAGCCTGCCAGCAATATTAAAACTGCCAACAGTATTTTAAAATATTTTGCCATATTCTTGTTTTTTAATTTTATTATCAGATAAGGTTAAAATGAAACTTTTAAATTGAAACCTATTCTTCTGGCAGTAGGAGCTGTGGACAGATCTATCCCCTGAAGGTTAGTCGAACCAAAGCCATTAATATCCGGGTCAAAATTGGTGTATGTTGGCACGTTCGGCGCGAAATACCATAGGTTCCTGGCCATGATACTCAGGTTAAGATTTCCTATCTTAACTTTCTGAAGCCATTTCCTTGGGAAATCATACCCTAATGAAATTTCTCTCAACCTGTATACAGTGCCGTCATACACTGAAAATTCGGCAGCGCTGTTTATGGCAAAAGTTGTTTCTGTACCGCCTCCGTAAAAATAGAGGTCATTTGAGGTCACTGCAGTATTATTCTGTATCGGGTTACCTGAACCATCCTTATAGACTACTCCCTGATTGGTGCCATAAACACCCGGAATAATGAAGGCATGTTCACGATCTTCCGTATCTTTTGTAACTCCTCTTCCCAGGAGACTCTGTATGGTAACACTGTATATATCTCCACCATCCTTATAGTCGAGCAGACCGCTTAAAGTAAAACCTTTATAAGTAAATGTGTTGGTTAAGCCAAGCAGGAAATTGGGATTAGGATCGCCCACCATCTTTTCGTCGAGGGCCAGGTACGGAAATCCTGTAGTAGGATTAACGATGAGCTGATTGGTCTCAGATTCCCTTAAAGCATAAGAGCCCCTGAAAGAGCCATAAGCATATCCGGGTTCAATGGTAGGTGTTATATCGATACCAAGATTATCTATTGCCAGACGCTCAACTCCGGTCATAAGGCTAATGACCTCATTATTGTTCTTTGTAAAAGATGTGTAGATATCCCATTTAAAACCGGCTCTCTGAACGGGAACAAGGTTCAGTCCTATTTCAATTCCACGGTTTCTCATTTCGCCGAAATTCAGGTAAGCGCTTTGGAATCCGCTGGCTGCCGGAATCGGAACTGCAGCGATCATATTTGATGAAAGCTTGTTGTACCATGTAAAATCAAGAGCTATTCTTGACTTGAAGAACTGAAGCTCTGTTCCCAGCTCAACTTCTTTTGAAGTTTCGGGCTTAAGGTCCGGATTATTATTTGTACTTGGAGTAGTAATAGTAGGTCTGCCAAGGAACGGATCCCCAAGTATATATGTGTCGCGTAAGGAGTACGGATCGGCATCGTTACCCACCTGGGCGAAACTGGCTCTCAGCTTTCCGAAATTTAAGATGTCGCTCTGCATATCGAGAGCATCGGTAAATATGAGGGAAGTACTTACAGAAGGATAGAAGTAGCTTCTGTTTTCCACAGGCAAAGTGGATGACCAGTCATTGCGTCCTGTGAAGTTAAGGAACAACCATTGCTTATAATCGAAAGAAAGGTCGCCAAACACCGCCCATAATCTTCTCTGGGAATATGTTCCTCCAAAGGCAACTACATCACGGGTATTGTCGATATCATATATACCAGGGGAAATAATGATAGTTCCATTGTAGGCCTGTCTGTTTGTTGTGCGCTGGTTGACATTATGGCCGAGTACCGCTTTCATGCTGATATCTTCACCAAATGACTGTGCAAATGTGACCAGGAAGTTTGATTCAATTTCTCTCTTATTGAAATTATCTTCAACTATCTGGCCTGTTCCGGCAGCAGCTCTTGATCCTATATCGGTCACTTCCTTACGGTTGAGTTCAATATTATTAAAACCGATCATATATGAAAGATTCAGCCAGCTTGTAACGTTATAATCAAGGTTCATTCCTGCAACTGTTCTGTCGGTGACAGTAGTAATGGTGTTATGCAGGTTTGACCAGAGAGGATGGTCGTATTGAGCAGGGTTGGTTGATACCGGTTTGCCTGTTTTCGGGTCTTCAAATGGCAATTTCATGTCCCAGCTCCTTGCAAGGAAGAGAGTACGTGCAAAAGAAGATGCTGCTCCATCGAACTGGTTTTCACCAAAGAAGCCTCCCACCTGGTCCGATCTTGTATAAGAAAGATTTCCGCCAACATTTAAACCATTATTTAATTTGCTTGAACCACCCACACTCATACTGTACCTGTCAAAACTTGAATTGGGAATATACCCATCCTGGTTCAGGGATGAAGCTGTGGCGCTAAAGCGGTTCTTTGTATCGCCACCCGAGATGGAAAGCGAGTTCTCCTGTATAGTTCCGGTCTGGAAAAGATCCTTCACATTATTGGGATATGGCTCATATTTCTTATTTCCTGAAGAGGGGAATAATTCCGGGAAAGCATTCAGATATGGAGCCCATACCGGGATTGAATCCCTTGAGTCGAAACGTGCTCCCCATGAACCGTTTGCGTTTGCGTAAGTAAAATCTGATCCTGCACCATAAGTGTTCTGGTACTCTGGAAGATTAGCAATCTCTTCAACAGAAAATGATGTATTAAATGTCACTTCAAGTCCAGTGCGGGTAGCTGCACCTGTTGAACCTGACTTCGTTTTTATGAGAAGAACGCCGTTTGAAGCTCTTGAACCGTACAGAGCAGCTGCAGCTGATCCTTTAAGGACCGATACAGATTCAATGTTATTGGGATCAAGAGTACTTAGTCCGTTTGAATATGCGCCTCCATTACCTGATGTCTGGTCCGATGTGGTAACCTGATCGTTACTGTATGGCACTCCATCAACAACGATCAGAGGCTGGTTGCTTCCATAAAATGAAGAGCTGCCTCGTATCATAATCTTCGTTGCTGAACCAGGTGCTCCCTGGGATACCCTGATGTCAACCCCCGGGACTTTACCCTGGATGGCTTTTAACATATCAGGTTCAGAAGTAACATTGGCCTGCTCAGAATTAACTGAAGAAACCGAGTAGCCAAGTGATTTGGACGAACGCTGGATGCCCACAGCTGTAACAATAACCTCGCTCAGACCTAGCATATCGGGTTCCATAATAATGTCAATTACAGAACGGTTCCCTATCTGGATCTCCTGCCTTTTCATTCCAATAAAGGTGAATACCAGAGTATTAGCAGTCTGTGGAACACTGGAAAGTGTGTACTTCCCATCCTCCGCTGTTATAGTACCGATTGTGGTACCCGCAACAGAAACAGATACGCCCGGGATTCCACCTTCTCCTTCAACAGAAGAGGTAACTGTACCTGTAATTACTCTTGTCTGCGCAAAAAGGGTAGTACAACCCATAAACACAAACAGAACAATCATCAGAAATTGTTTCTTCATAGAAATTAGTTTTAGGATTAAAATTAACAAACCAAAGATATATTCTTTTATTTATAAAGCAAATGACCAATAATTTAATTGTCCCCAACTAACAGTGAAATATATTCGCATGTTAAGGAATTTCTGTTTGAATAAAGAATAAAAAATGAAAATAAAAATAAAAAAGAATCGTATTTCATCTTTAAATTCATTTTTTATTTAGTTCACGGGCTGCAATGCAGAGCTCTTTATACAGATCATCGCCTATTGCCCTGGTAAGTGGGTCCTTAAGAAACACATAAACAGGAACTTTTTCATTTTCACCTCTTTCCCTCCCGCAGGAACAGATAGGAAGCTCCTGATAATTAACTCCGGTAAAGCTTGAAAAATGTTTCATGCGGATGGGAAAAAGATGACATGACAATGGTTTTCTGAATGAAATTTTACCTTCTTCCCAGGCTTTTTCAATGCCGCAGAGGTATATTCCCTCACTGAATGTAGTGTATGCACACTCCCTGTCTCCAATAAGTGGAGTTACAAGCTCTCCCTGAAAATCTGTAACTGTGGTACCTTTTTCCTCAACCGATTCTATGCCTTCCGTGCGGAGGTATCCCTTAACCACCGGCCAGATCTCTTCAAGAATACGGGCTTCGGTATTTGAAACAGGAGCGCCTGAATCACCATACAGGCAACAGTTGCCGTGGCATTTCTGAAGATCGCATTTAAATCTTTTTTCTATTACATCAAGACTGAATATAGTATCGTTGATCCTTAACATACCTCACCCCCTTGCTCCCCCTCTCCCGGTGTGAGAGGGGGAAGTTCCATTTGATAATCTCTTTTAATGGTTAAAGCCCCTCCCACACCGGGGGAGGGGTTTGGGGAGAGGTCAAACCAGAACCTTCCCGGTCATTTCCGGCGGAATATCAACTCCCATTATTGTAAGCAGCGTAGGCGCTACATCGGCCAGTATCCCGTTGCTTACCTTTTTGTAATCATCGCTGATAAGGAGGCATGGAACCGGGTTAAGTGAATGGGCTGTATTTGGCGATCCGTCTTCATTAAGAGCTTTATCTGCATTACCATGATCGGCTATTACCATTACTTCATAGTTCTTCTCCCTGGCTGCCTTTATCACCGCTCCTGCACATTCATCAACCGTCTTAATGGCTTTCTCAATAGCTTCATAAACACCAGTATGGCCCACCATATCGCAATTAGCAAAGTTCAGGCAGATAAAATCAAATTTCCCGGTATTAATGGCTTTGATGATCTCATCTTTCACCTGGTAAGCGCTCATTTCGGGCTTAAGGTCGTACGTGGCAACCTTGGGCGATGGAACCAGTATCCGTTCTTCATTCTGAAAGCGTTCTTCCCTTCCTCCTGAAAAAAAGAATGTAACATGGGCATATTTCTCTGTTTCAGCAATCCTCAGCTGAGCTTTGCCATTTTCAGCAAGCACCTCTCCCATTGTACGCTCTGCATTGTCTTTGGGATATATAACATGAAGGCCCGTAAAAGTCGAATCATATGGAGTCATGGTGCAATAGTAAAGCGGCACCGTTTTCATCCCGAACTCCGGCATATCCTTCTGGGTAAGCACAACAGTAAGTTCCTTGGGCCTGTCGTTACGGAAATTGAAAAATACAACCACATCACCTTCCTGTACTTTTCCTATCGGCTTACCATTATTATCGGTCACTACAACCGGTTTCATGAACTCATCGGTTATCCCGTTGTCGTATGAAGCCTGCATGGAATCAAGTATATTCCGTGTTGAAGTTCCGACCCCATTTACTAAAAGGTCATAGGCTTCCCTGATCCGTTCCCACCTTTTATCCCTGTCCATTGCATAATACCTTCCGATGAATGATGCCACCCGTCCGTTTGAATGTTCAAGATGACTGAGGAGGTTCTTCATATAACCCACACCGCTTCGGGGATCGGTATCGCGCCCATCACCAAAACCATGAATAAATACATTCTTTAGTCCGTAATCCATGGTCATATCGCAAAGAGCGTACAAGTGCCTGTCAAGGGAATGCACTCCTCCGTCAGACAATAATCCCAGGAAATGAACCTGCCTGTTGTTTTCCCTTGCATAAGTGAATGCATCAACAAGCACTTTATTCTTTTTGATCCCTCCGGTCTTGCAGTCGAGGTTGATCTTAACAAGATCCTGGTAGATAATCCTTCCGGCACCTATATTCAGATGACCCACTTCTGAGTTACCCATCTGCCCTTCCGGCAAGCCGACATCTTCACCTGATGCATTCAGTTGTGAATGCGGATAATTTTTTACGTAATAGGAAATATTGGGAGTCGGTACCTGACTGATCACATCTGCTCTGGAACCATCGCCAAGGCCCCAGCCATCGAGTATCATTAATAGTGTCTTTCTGTTCTTCATAGTCAAAATTCTTATTTCTGAAAAAGATTACAAAAGTAGATAAATTCCGTGAGATTAAATTGAAACGACAGGAAATGTTTCAGAGTTTGCCTGCGGCGAGCTCGGCTGCGCCTCGGTTCAGAGTTTCAACGAGGAACGAGAAACGAGGAACGAGAAACGAGAAACTATAAACCCGGAACTAGATACGGTCTGATGAGTTCCTTCAGCTTTTCATGATCAACACCGGAGCCATCTATTGAGATCTCGGCCTGACTGTAAACCTGTTCACGCTGGCTGAGTTTTTGCTCTATAAAACCAAGCAGATCTTCACCGGAGAGGCCTTTTATCAGAGGCCTTTCAGTTTTTGCATTTGTAAGACGGCTTTTCAGTTGCGAGGGTGTAAGCCTGAGGTAAATTGTCAGACCTGCCTTTTTCATAAGGCTCATATTATCGCTGTGACAGGGGGCCCCTCCGCCGGTGGAGATCACAACATTTTCTGAGGACTCAAGGTCCTTTAGTATCTGTGTTTCCTCTTCCCTGAAGTAGGTTTCGCCATGTTCGGAAAAAATTTCAGGGATAGACTTCCCGGCTCTTTCTTCGATTTTTTTATCCATATCGATGAAATTCCAGCCTATTTCTGCAGCAAGTTTTTTGCCTGCGGTCGATTTACCGCTACCCATAAAACCTATCAGATATATTTTTTTGTATAATGGCATCACCAGTCAAGCTTCATCTGGGCAGGATCGTCACCGGGCGACTGTTTGCTGTTTTCTTTCTCATCCGGTTCATTATTTTTTTTAACAGTTTCTTTAATAACTGCTGCTTCTTTTATTACAACAGGTTCAATCTCAGAAATATTATCAACCATATAGTTGGTAAGCCTCTTCCCTTTGGCTTTATAACTCTTGACCCCGATGAATTCTGCAACTTCCACTATCTCGTTATCCCTGTCCTTATGCCTGCCGCCAAATTTTATTTCAAACCTCGGATATTCAACCTCTGTCAGACTCAACAGTTTCGAATCTGGATCTTCATTGATAAAGCACTGGGGTTTCTCAGACTCTTCCAGTATAAAGCGTTTTACATAATAGAATTTCTGTTCTGCATCCCAGTAAATTACGGAGTACACCTTGCCGGGTTTATATTTTTCGATAAGAAGGATATTATCTTCAAAATGGCTTGAGAGATCAAAGCCTGTGATCCTGAAAAATCCGTTCTTCGTGATCACCATTATTTTATCATCCGAACTGAATTCCCCGAGAAACAATCCCCTGCCGTCAACATTCAGGCGGAATACGGCATCATCGAACCAGATCTTTCTTCCGCCAAGGGTTGATAATCCTTTTTCCTTTAAAGCTATCTTATGTACAGGATTTTTGGTCACAATATTACCCAGTGATGACTTTCCCTTTATCGCAAGCTGTCCAAAATCAAATTCCAGGACTAGCTTTTTCAACCTTGCCTTTGGTTTATGAAAGACTTTTATAACCTCAGCTTCACCATTTGGATTAACGCTGTGATATATTATTTTAGAAGCTTCGGTTCCCTTTGTGAGATTATATTCCTTATCACGGGTCATCCCGGTTATCGAGCAGCGTTTTGCATACAGCGGACCATCCTTTCCGTCCTGATAAACAATGTTATATATCGTTCTTTCATCATTTTTAAGGAAGACACCGGCATAAATTATATCAGTTCCTACAAAAATTTTATCGGCTACTTTTGTTATAAGGTAGGTCCCGTTTTTTCTTATTACTAGGATATCGTCTATATCGGAGCATTCACATACGAATTCATCTTTTTTTAGTCCGGTACCGATGAATCCCTCCTTGTAGTTGATGTACATCCTTGCATTATTTGCGACTACCTTAACTGCTTCAATGGTGTCGAAGCTTCGTATTTCGGTTTTCCTCTCTTTACCCTTTCCGTACTTCTTTTTTATCTGCCTGAAGTAGTTAACCGCAAACGGAACAAGGTTATTCAGGTGGTTTTTAACCTCCTCGAGCTCAGTTTCCAGGCTTTTGATATGTTCGTCAGCTTTTTTGGCATCGAATTTTGAGATCCTTTTGATCTTAATTTCGGTCAGCCTTACGATATCTTCCCTTGTCACTTCCCTGTAAAGGATCTTTTTGAAAGGCTCGAGTCCTTTATCAATAGCGGTAATTACTGCTTCCCATGTTTCGCATTCCTCTATATCGCGGTATATCTTCTCCTCTATAAATATCTTCTCAAGCGATGAAAGATGCCACTCCTCATGCAGTTCAGCTTTCCTTATTTCAAGTTCCTTTTTAAGAAGCTGAACGGTCCTGTCAGTTGAAATCCTCAACATCTGGCTCACACCCATAAAGGAGGGCTTATTCCCTGTTATTACGCAGGTATTGGGTGAAATTGAATATTCGCAATCGGTAAAAGCATAGAGGGCATCGATCGTTTTATCAGGCGATGTACCAGGAAAGAGCTGGATGACGATCTCCACATTTGCGGAGGTATTATCATCTATCTTCTTTATTTTTATCTTCCCTTTATCGTTGGCTTTGATAATGGATTCAATAAGTGAAGAGGTCGTTCTTCCGTAGGGCACTTCAGTGATCACCAGTTCCTTTTTATCGACTTTCTCGATTTTAGCCCTTACTTTTACGGCGCCTCCTCTCTGACCGTCGTTGTATTTTGAAATATCTATGAGGCCACCCGTTGGAAAATCGGGGTACAGTTCAAAATCTTTTCCCTCAAGGTAATTGATCGAAGCATCGATCAGTTCATTGAAGTTATGAGGGAGTATTTTTGAAGCAAGGCCCACAGCGATCCCTTCCACCCCCATAGATAACAGAAGCGGGAACTTAACAGGCAATGTTACAGGTTCATTGTTCCTGCCATCGTATGAAAGTTTCCATTCGGTAGTTTTTGGGTTGAACAAGACCTCCAGTGCAAATTTCGACAGCCTTGCCTCAATATACCTTGGTGCTGCAGCGCCATCCCCTGTAAGTATATTTCCCCAGTTTCCCTGTGCATCGACAAGAAGGTCCTTCTGGCCGAGCTGAACCAGTGCATCTCCGATTGAGGCATCGCCATGGGGATGGAACTGCATCGTGTGGCCGATAATATTTGCAACCTTGTTATAGCGGCCATCATCCATCCTTCTCATTGAGTGAAGTATCCTGCGCTGAACAGGTTTCAGCCCGTCGTGCAGGTGAGGTACCGCACGCTCAAGAATAACATACGATGCGTAATCAAGGAACCAGTCCTGATACATGCCCGACAATGCTGTAACAGATTGAAGAGCAATGTGCCCCTGTGGAGTTTCTGCTCCTTCAGGATGAATATTTTCAAGTTCCTTATCTTCCATTTTCCCTCCTTTAATCATTCCTTCAACTGTTGCCCCTATCCCGCTAGCTATCGGGACCCCTGAAGGGGACTTTTCCTTCTTTTTAGCCTCCTTAAGGGGGTTGGGGGCTGAACTATTCCGCTTCTATCAGATCCTCTTCGATCCGAAGATTGTCAATTATAAAATCCTGCCTTTCCGGGGTGTTCTTTCCCATATAAAACTCAAGATAGCCGTTAATGCTGTCAATTTTTTTAAGCCTCACCGGTTCAAGCCGGATATCCTTTCCGATAAAATGTTTGAATTCATCGGGAGAGATCTCTCCCAATCCCTTAAACCTTGTTATTTCCGGATTGGGCCCAAGAGCTTTGATGGCTTTACTTTTCTCGTCAGGAGAGTAGCAATATCTTGTTTCTTTCTTGTTTCTGACCCTGAAAAGCGGAGTCTGCAGGATATATACGTGACCTTTTCTGACCAGTTCAGGGAAGAACTGGAGAAAGAATGTCAGCAGAAGGAGTCGTATATGCATCCCGTCAACATCTGCATCAGTTGCCATAACCACATTGTTATACCGGAGGTTCTCTATGCCGTCTTCAATGTTCAGAGCTGCCTGCAAAAGATTGAATTCCTCATTTTCATAAACTATCTTCTTTGTCAGGCCATAAGAATTCAGAGGCTTGCCCCTCAGGCTGAATACAGCCTGGGTCTCAACACTCCTTGATTTGGTAATGGAACCGCTGGCTGAATCACCCTCTGTAATGAAAATGGTTGAGTCTAGTTTCTTGGCATCATTTGAGTTATAATGGATCCTGCAATCACGCAATTTTTTATTATGCAGACTGACTTTCTTTGATCTTTCGCGTGCCAGTTTCTGGATCGATGAAATTGCTTTTCTTTCCTTCTCGGAATCCTGTATTTTCTTCAGCAGTATCCTGGCAGTTTCTGAATTCTTATGAAGGTAATCATCAAGCTGTTTTTTGATGAATTCCATGATGAAATTTCTCACAGAGGGCCCGTTCGGTCCCATATCCTTCGAACCAAGCTTTGTCTTTGTCTGCGATTCAAAAATTGGTTCTTCGACCTTAATGCTTATGGCAGCAATAATCGATGATCTTATATCTGCGGCATCATAGTCTTTTTTATAAAATTCCCTGATTGTTTTTACAATTGCTTCCTTGAATGCCAGGAGATGCGATCCGCCCTGGGAAGTATTCTGACCATTTACAAAGCTGTAATAATCTTCTCCATACTGCAGCCCGTGTGTGAAAGCAACCTCAATATCTTCTCCTTTCAGATGGACAAGAGGATAGAGACCTTCCTTATTCATGTTCTCATTAAGAAGATCTGCAAGACCGTTCCGTGATACAAATTTATTACCATTGAAATTGATCACCAGCCCTGTATTGAGATATACGTAATTTTTCAGCAAAGAATCTACGTACTCGGATATGTAGAAGTAATTTCCGAACATATCATGGTCCGGTTCAAAGATCAGCTCAACACCATTCTCTTCATCGGTTTTTACAAGGGGATCATCTTTTATCAACATCCCATGATCAAATTCGCTCACTTTCAGTTCCCCGTCACGTACCGACCTGATAAGGAACTTGCTTGAAAGTGCATTCACGGCCTTGATACCGACACCGTTTAAACCAACAGATTTTTTAAAAGCCTTGGAATCGTATTTTGCACCTGTATTCAATTTTGAAACGGCATCAACCACTTTTCCAAGAGGAATACCGCGACCATAGTCACGCACCCTGACTTCCTTTCCTGAAATTGTAACATCGATCTTCTTACCGTACCCCATCATGTATTCATCTATGGAGTTATCGATAACCTCTTTCAAAAGGACATAGATCCCGTCATCGTGCGATGAACCATCGCCCAGCTTCCCAATATACATTCCAGGCCTGAGCCTGATATGCTCGCGCCAGTCAAGTGTTCTAATATGTTCTTCCGAATATCCAACAACCGACATTTTGCAGAAATTTTGGGCAAATATAACTATTTAACTGAATCCTGTATTCCTGATCTTTTCAACAAAAAAGACTGTTTTTCAACCGGGCTGGTTTCTCAGGCTGCCTGAAAATCAATGCAGTTAGGGATTATTTTCTAATGTAATTCTCCTGTTCATAAACCAAAGGTCACAGCTACCACCTTCATTACGCTGGTGGTATTGTAGTAATCGCTCCCATTCAGGTCAAAATCCCAGATCCATTCTTCCCTGTAATTGCCTGCAGGAATGCCGGCAAGAAGCGTCGGAGTGGTTTTTGTCTTTGCTTTTCTGTCTGAATATATTTCTTCGACATCGGTTATCATAACCGATTTGAATTTAATCAGAAAATCAAGATGCTTTTTCTGAATTTCTTTTCTGAAACCAACGAGGTCATTATCTTCAACTTTTGCCTGTTTCCTGATGTACTCAAGAGGAAGGTTTTCCAGTTGTGTCAAAAGATTCAGAGAGATTATCAATCCGGGATCAAAACCCGGCTTAAACTCGGGAACAACTATTTCTGAAAGTGATATCTTTCTTTTAACAAGATGTATTCCTGATAATGCTGCCCACAACTCCTCAACCAGACCTCCCGTAACATCGGCTTCAACTATTTCAACATCTTTAAATGCGCTTACCTGGCTTATTACATCGGGAGGATGGATAATATCGATGAGTATGACTTTTTTTGTTTTCTCAAGTATCTCACTCAGAGGCAGGTCGAGAAGCCATCCGCTTCCAAGTATTGTAACTTTTTCAGGATTGAAAAGATCTACGGCCCTCAGAATATACTTTCTGCAATGATCGAGATGGCTGTCCCATGCTCCATCCTGATCCAGGTGCCTGCGAATCAACCCCTGCTGATAATCAAAGTATCCCATCCGGTGAAGGATCCGCCTGTATTTCTCAGAATAACTCACTTATATAGTATGCATTACAAAATATTCAATTTATCTCGTTCATCGTTTTTAGTTCCCACTTCTTACTTCTTTATTCTTTATTCTAACTTCTCTCCGCTCTCCGCTCACCTCTAACCTCCTCCAGTCTGCCGGCCATAAAATCCCTGAATTTTTCAGAAAGTTTTACCGGGTCATTGGTCCCGAACGATTCAGGAAAAACAGGATCAAAAATATTTATCGAAACAACACTTCTTCCTTTCACCATTAATCCATGTTTCGGCAAAATATTCCCGGTACCATCGATCAGAACCGGTAGTATGGGAACGCCTGCATTTATTGCAAGCTGGAAAGCTCCTCTTTTAAAAAATCCTATACTGAGATCAGGTGACCGTGTTCCTTCGGGGAAGATCATTATTGATGTTCCCTCTTTAAGGAAGCCGAGCGAACGCTCAAGCATTTTTTCCTTGCTCACATCGTCACTCCTGTCAACAGTTATATAATCAGCCATCCGCAGATACCAGCCAATAACGGGAATCTTGAATGTTTCTATTTTAGATATCCATTTAAACCTCAATCCTATAATGTTAATCAGAATTGTATCGAGGATCGACTGGTGATTGGATATTATGACGTAAGTAAGATCCTTACTGATCTTTCCCCTGCCTTCAATCCTGATTTTCCATGCAGGAATCAGATAAGAAAGTATAATTGACTGATAAACAAGTATATGGTGAACTGCTGATCTTTTTTTATCAAATGGCATTGTAATGAGCCATATGACAAAGGTTAAAGGAAACATTACCAGCAGGATGACAATTCCCGTAAACCATGAAATTATAGAGAGCAATATATCCATTCAGGCAAAAATAATAAAAAGGGGTTAACTAATTTAAGAGTTGCCTGTGAAACAAAACCGAAGAGGCATCAGAAGAAAACATAAACCTCATCATCATTAATTTCAACTTCATTTTCTTTAAGGGCCTTAAGAATATTGCCGGGCATGTGTGGTATTCCAATAAGGCTCTTGCAGGCGACTGCCATTCTTTCGCTGCCATCTATTTTGCATTCCCATATTAATCCATCTTTTACAAACAGCCTGCACGACAGAAATTCCGAATTAAGATAGAAACTGCTCCTGAAATAATATTCAGGCCCGTAGGCATAGTTCCACTCCCATGTTCTGTATTTCTTTACTACAAGATCTGATGCATCGTTAACATCTTTTGATTCCGGTGAATATAGCCGGGCGCCAGAAATATTTTTAAGGAACCATTGCAGCATTTCATTACTGAATTCACCCATTGAGCCAAATCCATCCAGCTTCTCCCTGAGGTTCATCACCGACGAACGGTTCGACTCAACTCCCCGGGACGAATAATTTGCTGTATCCTTTCGGAGTGAGCCTCTTAGATTATCAAGTGATGATTCAAAGAGCAGTGTTCCATGATGCAGAACCCTCTTTCGGTACACATGTTCAGCATTTCCCGATACTTTTAATCCATCAAGCTTAAGGTCGCTCTTCCCTTCAAAGCGTACATCAAGACCAATTGCTGACAGAAATTTAATTACAGGCAGTGTATATTTCCTGAAGTCTATCTGTTTTCCTTCCTCACAACTAATGATAAAGGAAAAATTAAGGTTACCGTGATCATGAAAAACAGCGCCTCCACCTGATATCCTTCGTATTAAAGGAATACCTGAATTTGAAATAAATCGTGTATCAGACTCCCTGTGAGGTACCTGGTGCTTGCCAATCACAACGCATGGATCATTAACAGCAAGGATCATAAAATCTTCTGACCTGTTCTTAAGAAGCACCTCCTCATAAGCAAGATTGAAATAAGGATCATGAGATCCGGAACTGATGCAAAACATATTATCTGATAATCATGGCTTTGAACTCTTACTGAGTCCGTTATAATACGGATTATGCTGAAGTATCTTCTGATCTGTAAGACTGTACAGTTTAAAGCAGGCCCAGCCAATTAATGCGCCAAGCATTGCCCCGCAAATAACGTCGCCCGGGTAATGCACTCCAAGATAGATCCTGCTATAGCCGATAACAGATGCCCAGGCAATTATCCCTGCCGTGTACCACCTTCTTTTGATAAGGAGAAGGGTAAGTGCCGCCACGTTAAAAGAATTTGAAGCATGAGATGAGACAAATCCATACAGTCCCCCGCACTCCCCGTTAAAAAGATGGATCAATCCCTGCAGTGCAGGCTCGTGGCATGGCCGTAATCGCTGAAAAGTATTTTTAAACAGTTGTACAGAGACCTGGTCGGCCAGAGTTACAGCTATTATAATAAAAATGAGAATTACCGGAAATTTCCGTCTGTAGATAGTTCCGATCCATATCAGAAGTGCAAGATATAATGGCGCCCAGATGAGCTTACCTGAAATTGAATGCATAATCACATCCCAGAATGGGGTGTGGAAAGAATTCAGAAACAGGAAAAACTGCTGATCCAGCTGCTCAAACATATCGGGTTAGTAAGTGTTCAGGGTTTTCCATATCATATCCTTCAGGGGAGTTAATCCCTCCCCCGTGACTGATGATATAAAAACACGGGATATTTCAGGAAGGTCTTTCCGGATCTCCTCTTTAAGTTCATCGTCGAGCATGTCGGATTTTGAAATGGCGAGTATCCGTTTTTTATCGAGTAATTCGGGGTTGTACATCTTCAGTTCATTCAGAAGGATCAGATATTCTTCCCTGATGTTTTTACTATCGGCAGGAACAAGGAAAAGCAGCAGTGAGTTTCGTTCAATATGCCTCAGAAACCTTATGCCAAGCCCTTTACCCTCATGCGCCCCTTCAATGATGCCGGGGATATCGGCCATGACGAATGATTTGTCATCCCTGTAACTTACAATCCCCAGGTTAGGCACCAGGGTAGTAAAGGCATAATCGGCTATCTTAGGTTTTGCAGCAGAAACAACAGACAGGAGTGTTGACTTGCCTGCATTGGGGAAACCTACAAGTCCCACATCGGCCAGGATCTTAAGTTCGAGTATAAATGAAGCTTCAACTCCCTCCTCACCGGGTTGCGCGAAACGCGGGGTCTGAAAAGTAGCTGATTTGAAATGCACATTTCCAAGGCCGCCGCGTCCACCGCTGGCAAGGATCCGTTGCTCTCCGTTTTCTGTTATCTCAAAAAGCACTTCATCTGTCTCTTCCCTTTTAGCAATAGTACCCAGAGGGACATCAATATAAACATCTTTGCCATCGGCGCCGGTAGAGGTCTGTGCGCCACCAGCCCCGCCGTCTTTGGCAAAAATATGCCGCTGATACTTGAGGTGCAGGAGGGTCCACATCTGGTCGTTGCCCCTGAGTAAAATATGTCCTCCCCTTCCGCCATCACCACCATCAGGACCTCCCTTAGGCTCAAACTTTTCCCTGCGGAAATGTGCAGAGCCACGCCCCCCCTTTCCTGAGCGGCAGTAGATCTTAATGTAATCGACAAAATTGGATCCCGACATAATTAAAAGTGACTAAAGTGACTAAAGTAATTAAAGTACTTAAAGTGCCTGTTACTGTTGGCGCGGATTTGGCACCAATTGTAAATTGGCGCCAGTTCCATAACACTCTTATAAAAATTTCTTCATAATTGCTGCGAGCCCGTTAAAGATCTCATCGATAGTTCCGACACCTTTTACCGGCTGATAAATACCTTTCTTTCTGCAATAATCGATAATCGGCTCAGTTTTTTCCTTATATACACTGATCCTGTTCTCAATAACTGCAGGGTCCCTGTCATCGGCCCTTCCTGAAGCTTCGGCCCTTAAGATCAGCCTTTTTACAAGCTCATCATGATCAACATCAAGAACAAGCATGCTGTCGATCTTCATTCCCCTTTCATTAAGCATTTTTTCAAGGGAGACAGTCTGGGCAACAGTTCTTGGAAAACCATCGAAAAGGAATCCTGCTGAACCTTTTGTGCTGTCGATCTTCGCAGCGATCATTTCAATAACAACCTCATCGGGAACAAGTTCACCTTTCGACATAATAGAACTCATTTTTTTACCAAGCCCGGTACCTGCAGCTATCTCAGCACGCAGCATATCGCCGGTTGAAAGATGAGTAAGATTGAATTTCTCTGCCAGCCTCACTGATTGTGTTCCTTTGCCTGATCCCGGAGGGCCAAAAATCAAAAAATTAACCATAGAATAGAATTTTAAAAATTTATTATTGTTTAATTCAAATAATCAATGAATAAATGGATGGGTAATTACGGCCGAGTCCATTGTAATCAAGTCCATATCCCACCACGAAATCGTTGGGGATCTCATAACCAACGTAATCGATATGGATGTCGCGGGTATAAGCGGCCGGCTTGAAAAGAAAAGTGACGATTTTCATTCCCTTCACTTTCCTCATCTTAAGCTCATCATAAATCCTGTCGAGAGTATGACCTGTATCTACAATATCCTCCACTACCACAATTGTTTTATCCCTGATATCTTCATTCCAGCCTATCAGCTCCTTGATCGTCCCCGAACGGCTTGACCCTTCGTACGATGCGAGCTTTACAAATGAGATCCTAGCTTCAAGGGTTATCTTTCTGAAAAGGTCGGCAGCAAAAAGAAATGATCCGTTCAGAATTCCCAGGAAAACGACATCTTCTCCTGCCAGATCTTTATTTATCGCAGCTGCAAGTTCATTCACCCTGCTCTGAACAGCCTCTTCCGTTATAATTTCTCTGAAAGTTTTGTCAAGGATTTTAATATCATGCATGAGGCTGATTTTGAAAATTCACGGTGCAAAAATATGAAAATATTAGTGTATTTTTGTCCTTTACAGCAAGTTAAATTTAAATAAATGGAAGCAGTTGTAAGCATAATAATGGGTAGCACCTCCGATTTGCCTGTAATGGAAAAGGCGGCACAGATACTTAATGACTTCAAAATCCCTTTTGAAATGAATGCTCTTTCAGCCCATCGCACTCCCGATGAAGTTGAAAAATTTGCAAAAAACGCCTCTTCCCGCGGTATCAAAGTAATAATTGCAGCAGCAGGCATGGCCGCCCATCTTCCGGGAGTCATAGCCGCTAGGACTCCTCTTCCCGTGATCGGCGTACCCATTAAGGCTTCACTCGAAGGGCTTGATTCGATATTTTCCATACTCCAGATGCCTCCCGGAATACCGGTTGCCACAGTAGGTGTCAATGCTGCCCAGAATGCAGGGATACTGGCTGCACAGATTATTGCAGCAGGCGATGAATCGGTGATGAAGGAAGTTATAAAATTCAAGGAAGGTCTGAAGAAAAAGATCGTTGAAGCCAATGCAGAGTTGAAGAACGTTAAGTTTCCCTATAAGACGAATTGAGGAGATTTCGCGTTTCGAGTTTCGGGTTTGACTTCGTCGAGCCCGGCTTTGCCTCGGTTCGTGTTTCGTGTTCAACCCTCCGATTCTTACTCTTCCTCTGAGCCCTGAGCTCTGAGCCCTGAGCTCTGAGCCTCGCAACAAGCAACTTGCAACATTCAACCTTAATTTTCTTGCATCGTATTATTTTATTTCCGAACTTGTATGGATAATCCTGAAACAGTTGTACTCGCTGCACAAGATACCTGTTTCGTTTTTATTGACATTTCTCTCACTTACTGCCCTTGCGGGTGATCCTTATCGTATCAGCGCAGGTGCGGCAGAAGCCGGGAGCGGATATGCATGCATCATGAAGAAAGGCTTCTGGAGCGCTTTTCATAATCAGGCTCTGCTCTCCTCACATACATCATCACTTCTCACTGGCATAAATTACGAGAGCAGATTCAATATCCGTGAGCTCGGCACCCGTACCGCGGCGATGATCATACCCGCCGGAAGAACCTCAATCGGAGCTGTTTATTCCAATTTTGGTTATGCCGACTTCAGTCGCCAGATGGCAGGATTGTCGAGCGGTATGAGTCTTTCAGAAAAACTCGCCGCAGGTGTTCAAATCGACTATTTTGATGAAAAGGTACGGGGTGAGGTTGATTATGCACCTGCTTTGACTTTTGAAGGCGGCATTACATTCACCCCGTCGGAAAATGTAATTATCGGAGCCCATTGCTTTAATCCTTTTCCAGGTTCGTTGCGTAAGAGGTACCTGCCATCATCTCTCAGGGTGGGAGCAGGGATCAATTTTACAAAGGTATTGTTCGCCGGTACAGAACTTGAAATGAGTTCCGGAGAAAAGCCGAACCTTAAATTCGGGTTTGATTATGAAGCTGGTAAAAGATTCTGGATGAGGGGCGGGTATTGCACGGAAAATACATCATTTGCATTCGGGATCGGATACCTGGTAAATTTTGTGCAGCTCGATATTGGTTTTGTTACTCATGAAAGGTTAGGAGTAACAACTTCGGCATCACTGATATTTAAAATTAAATAAGTGGAAGGGGAAGAGGGTTTTCGTGTTTTAGAAATAATTTGTAAAGTGCCTGACAAAACTATTTTTATAATAATATTATTCCTTTTGCCTGTCAGTGGACTCCCGCAGGAAGTAGCAATCCCCGATGCGATCTCAGACGTTGCGGAAGAGCTGGCAGCTGATGAATCGGACCCTGAAGCTGCATCAATTTTTGCCGAACTGCTTAATGAGCTTGCGGATGATCCGGTGAATATTAATTCCAAAGATGAATCCGAACTATCTCGCCTCTTCTTTCTTTCAACCTTTCAGGTAAGATCTCTTGCCAGCTACACAGCCTCCACCGGGATGATAGTATCTCCTTACGAGATAGCAAATATTCCTGGCTTCGACCGCGAGACGGCCACAATGATGATGCCTTTCATTACTCTTTCCGTTAAACCTACCCCTTCAGGTGCGGCATTCTTCAGGAGCACCCTCCTTACCAACTTTTCGGTCAGATCATCAGACATCGATACCGCTGCACTCGGTTCTCCATTCAGGCATCTGCTAAAATATAAGTTTACTTCCGGCACTCTATCGGGGGGTATGACTGCTGAAAAGGATGCAGGAGAAAAGTATTTTGATGCAAATTATTCAGCGCCTGATTTTTTATCTGCCCATTTAACCTACTCGGGAACCGGACTGGTAAGAAAATTTATTATCGGGGATTATGGTGCCCGTTTCGGACTTGGCACCAATATCAATACCGGAATGAGAACCGGCCTGTCCCTTACATCGCCGGTCAATATAACCGCCAGAGATGAAATAAAGCCATATACTTCAACCGATGAAAATAACTTTTTCAGAGGTATGGCAGGGCAGTTTCAGATAAAGGACCTTAAGTTAATTGTTTACCATTCTTCCCACAAAATTGATGCTGCTGTTTCAACATCAGGGCCCGGAATGCCTTTTTTTATAGAATCTCTCTACAAAACCGGCCTGCACAACAGTGCTTCATCATCATCAAAAAAAGATGCTGTAAATGAAACCTCATCAGGAGCCAGCTTTTCCTACAGGTTTAACAATCTGAATGCTGGTATCACGTATGCCAGACATATTCTGTCTTTGCCGGTTTATACTGCCGGAAACGAGCCATCAGATCTTTTCGATTTCAATGGAAATATGAACAGTATCATCTCATTGTATTATACTGGTCTGATAAAGAGGATGATCCTCGCGGGAGAAATCTCAGGGACTGAAAGGTCAGATATTGCTTTTGTCCAATCTTTATCATTAAGACCTGCCGACAGGCTGACAATCAATCTGCTATACAGTAGTTATGAACCCGGATATAAGGCATTTCATTCCAACGGACCTTTAAGCAGCTCAACGGGCGATAATCAGAAAGGACTTTTCGGAAGCTTCAGCATTGAGGCTGCCAGACACCTGTTTATAAGCGCCGGTTGCGATATACGCCGCTATCCATGGATAAAGTACCGGTGTTCTGCACATTCAACGGGAACGAAAGCGGAAATCCGTATAAAATATGTTCCTCCTGAAAGGTTAATGGCGGAAATAGTGTATAACAAACGCCTTACTGTTACAGATTCCGGTGAAGGGACAGCCATTTCCAGGCAAACCGAAACAACTGACAGGACAATCAAATGCCTGGTAAGATACACACTGCCTGAAGGACTGATACTGACTACACGTGCAGATCTTAAAATTATTTCTCCTTCAGAGAGCAGAGGCTTCCTGGTTATGCACGATGTAAATTACAGATTCAGGAATATTCCTGTCTCGGCCTGGTTCAGACATTGTATTTATAATACAGATGACTGGAGTTCAAGAATTTACACATGGGAGAATGACCTGCTATACAATTTCAGCATACCGGCATTGTCAGGCAGAGGGTCACGCACCTATCTGGTAGCCGGATGGAAAATCAGGGATGGGACCGAACTCAGGATAAAATACGGAATAACATCAGGATATAATGATACAAAAGAGCTCCGGGAATTAAGGGTGCAGGTCAGATCAGGATTTTGATCATATTTCAGTCTGATGAAAAGTCAGTGGTGATCTTAATGTCCCTGATATTAAGCTGCAGATTTTTATTTCCCCTGAATTCATTCATATCGATCGAGTAACAGATATCAAAGGGGCATCTGCTCTTGATCACTTCAAAATGATTAGCCTGGCTGAATGCGATAGCCGGAATACTTTTCATTCCTGATGATTCCTGGCAAAGATCAAGCTTCAGGTGCTCGCAATTAGAGCCAACCATACGTGCCGATCCAGTGTCAAAAACATTTCTTGACATAAATATGGGTGACATGTTCTCCGGACCGAAGGGCTGGAACAGGCTCATAGTCTTAAAAAAATCTTCATTTATTTCACTGAAGAGCAGTTCGGTGTCGATGAATAGTCTTGGCACCAGCAGTTCTTCGGTTATGGTACTGTTCACGTATTGTTCGAACTGCTGCCGGAAAGGCCTGATATTTTCCATTTTCATGGTTAGTCCGGCGGCATACATGTGACCGCCAAAGCTTTCAAGAAGCCCGCTGCATGCCTCTATTGCCTGGTAAAGATCGTAACCGGGTACTGACCTTGCCGAGCCGGTAGCCAGTCCGTTCGATTCAGTAAGAATTATTGTTGGCCGGTAATATGTTTCAATAAGTCTTGATGCAACTATGCCGATCACTCCTTTTTTCCACAGAGGATTATAGAGTACTGTTGTACGTGCATTAAGTGAGGAGGGATCGTCTGATATCATTCTGAGCGCTTCAGTAGTGATGACGCGGTCAACTGTCCGGCGTTCAATATTGAAATTATTGATTACCTTGCTTATTTCAGTCGCAATCTTTGTATCGTTTGATATGAGCAGTTCCACAACCTTGCTTCCGGTTTCCATTCTTCCTGCAGCATTGATCCTCGGACCTACCTTAAATACTACATCCTCAATTGTAAGGGGCTTGCTTATGGCCGATTCCCTGATTATCTCCCTCAGTCCCATCCGGGGTGATTCATTCAACTGTTGCAAGCCAAAGTAAGCCAGTATCCTGTTTTCTCCTGTTATAGGTACAATATCTGAAGCGATGCTTACAGCAACAAGATCAAGATAGTGTGCAATTGCTTCGAAAGGGATGCCGTGTATCCTTGAATATGCGCTGATAAGTTTGAAGCCTACCCCGCACCCTGATAGCTCCTTATAAGGGTAGTTGCAATCAGGCTGCTTGGGATCGAGCACTGCCAGCGCTTTCGGAATCTCTTCACCAGGGTAGTGATGATCGCATATAATAACATCAAGCCCTTTTGAGCGGGCATATTTTACCTTTTCAATAGCCTTTATACCGCAATCAAGGGTAATAACCACCTTGCAGTTATTCTGAAAGGCGAAATCAATACCCTGCAACGATACTCCATATCCCTCTTTGTACCTGTCAGGAATGTAGTATTCAACATTTGAGTACTGCTCTTTCAGGAAAGAATATACAAGGGCAACGGCCGTTGTCCCGTCCACATCATAATCGCCATAGACAAGAATTTTTTCATTTTTCTTTATGGCAGTGGAGATCCTGTCGATTGCACGGTTCATGTCCTTCATCAGAAAAGGATCATGAAGATTATTTATATTGGGTTTAAAAAACGCGTCGGCTTCGGATTTGCATGTTATCTTTCTCTGGATCATCAGATTCGCAAGCGACTCAGATACACCAAGGGAGGAGGCGAGTTGCTTTATAGCCGCAGCATCACCCTTCTCCTTCACAACCCATCTCTTTTCCATCCTGAGTTTTTTTCCGAATTTAAACCTTATTTTTCTTAATCCTATACTGGTTGTGCAAAAGTTATTTCAATTTAAAAAATTCAGATCAAATGCCTTTTTTAAATTACTTTTAGTCAGCAATTTAATCTCTTCAAAATTTTGTTTTGACCCCAGTTCTTTCTCAAGTGAAGTAACACCTTTATCAGTAAACCCGCACGGGTTTATATTATTAAAGTAATTCAGATCTGTGTTAACATTAAAAGCAAAGCCATGCATTGTAACGTATTTGCTTGCCCTTACTCCTATTGCACATATTTTTCTTGCTTTTCCCCGTGTTTCAGGATCTATCCATACTCCGGTTCCTCCGGTTAGTCTCGAACCCTGAATCCCTGAAGATCTTAATGTCATTATTATCGCTTCCTCAAGCATGAAAATATAATCTTTAAGACCTATCTTCAAAACTTCGAGGTCGAAAATGGGATAGCCCACAATCTGTCCCGGACCATGATAGGTTATATCCCCGCCCCTGTCGGTCCGGAAAAATTCAGCGTCGGCCGATTTGAGCTGAAGGTGGTTTACGAGAAGGTTATTTTCCGATCCGCTTTTACCCAGTGTGTAAACATGCGGATGCTCAACAAAGATCAATGTTCCCGGTAAATTCTCAGGCTCAGGTGTTTTCTTATTCCCGACCAGTTTCCCGAATACATCTTCCTGGTAGTCCCAGGTAGCTTTGTAACCTTTAATGCCAAGATCTTTAAATTCAACGTTATAGCTCATTTAATTTCCTCTTAACTTAACTTAACTTATCTTATCTTCAATGCGGCCATGACTCAAACATGCCTTTCAGCATGATATGATGATCTTACAAGCGGACCGCTCTCAACAAAGCGAAATCCCATCTTCAAACCTTCGAGGCGGTACTCTTCAAACTTCTGTGGTGTGACATATTCGACAGGCTCCATAAATCCTTTTAAAGGTTGAAGATATTGCCCTATTGTAAGCACTCTGCATCCGGCATCATACAGATCCTGCATTGCAGCAATTACCTCATCCTCTTTCTCACCTAACCCGAGCATCAAGCCCGATTTACATGTTTTCCCCATTTCTGAAATATATCTGAGAACACCCAGGCTTCTTTCATATTTTGCTTTGGTACGGATGATTGGGGTAAGTCTCTGTACGGTTTCTATATTATGTGAGATAACTTCCGGGTTTGCATCAATTATGAGCTGGATATTTTCATTTTTACCGTCAAAATCAGGTATAAGAGCTTCAATTGTGGTTCCCGGGTTAACCTCTTTAACTTTTTTTATTGTTTCGGCCCATAAAGAGGCGCCTCCGTCTTTCAGATCGTCGCGGTCAACTGAAGTTATGACACAATGTTTCAGCTTTAATGTTTTTACAGCCTCAGCTAGTCGCACCGGTTCATCAGGATCGGGAGCACAAGGCTTCCCTGTTTTGGTTGCACAGAACCTGCAGGCCCTTGTACAGATATCACCCAGTATCATGAAGGTGGCAGTCCGTGCATTCCAGCATTCTCCTATATTAGGGCAATTCCCGCTTGTACAGATAGTATGAAGTCCGTTCTGCTGTAATAGTCGTTTTACAACTGAATAGTTTTCCCCGCTTGCTCTCCGCATCTTCATCCATTCAGGTAAGCGCCTGCTCTTTTGCATCAGATTATGATTTTCGGTTGGACAAAGTTAAGAAAAAGTGACTAAAGTGACTAAAGTGACTAAAGTGACTAAAGTGAGCTAAAGTCTGATTTTATGCTAAACTTGTGTTCTGAGGTCTGCTACAGGAAATTAGTGGCAAATATGTTTTAAAATCCTTTATATTTGTTTATCCTAATATTCAAAAAATTATCAAATCATTAATAATTAAATGGCTAATAAAGAATTTATATTAAACCTTGATTATCAGAAGGTTATAGGCGATTATCCAAAAGTAGGCATCCGCCCTGTTATTGACGGGCGAATGAACGGAGTAAGGGAGTCTCTGGAAGATCAGGTAATGAATCTGGCCAAATCTGCTGCTAAATTAATTTCAGATAATCTCAGATATCCCGACGGGAAGCCAGTTGAGTGTGTTATCGCCGACACTTGCATAGGGGGAGTAGCCGAGGCTGCAATGTGTGCTGAAAAATTCAGAAAGAATGGTGCCGGCGTAAGCCTCACGGTTACTCCATGCTGGTGCTACGGAAGTGAAACGATCGACATGGATCCGCATGTTCCAAAAGCAATATGGGGATTTAACGGAACCGAGCGTCCGGGAGCTGTTTACCTTGCAGCGGCCCTGGCGGGTCATACAATGAAAGGCTTGCCTGCATTTGGCATTTACGGGCGTGACGTTCAGGATGCAGGCGACCAGAATATACCTGTTGATGTAAGTGAAAAAATATTAAGATTTGTAAAGGCAGGCCTGGCAACAGCATATATGAAGGGTAAATCATACCTTTCCATGGGTTCTGTCTCTATGGGCATAGCCGGGTCAATAGTGAGGGAGGACTTTTTTCAGGATTACCTTGGAATGCGCAATGAATATGTAGATATGAGCGAGTTCAACCGCCGGTTGAATGAGGAGATATACGACAAGGCAGAATACAGGAAAGCTCTTGAATGGACAAAAAAATATTGCAGGGAAGGGATTGACAGAAATGAGAAGCCTAAACCGGCAAACGAAAAAGCCCGGCAATGGGAGACCGTAGTAAAGATGACCCTGATAGCACGCGATCTAATGGTTGGAAACCCTATGCTCAGAAAATCGGGTTTTGGGGAGGAAGCTCTAGGACATAATGCAATACTTGCAGGATTTCAGGGGCAGCGCCAATGGACCGACCACATGCCAAACGGAGATTTTCTTGAAGCTATATTGTGCTCCTCCTTCGACTGGAACGGCATAAGACCCCCTTACCTTGTAGCAACTGAAAATGATGCTATGAACGGGGTTCCGATGCTGTTCGGGTACCTTTTAACAAATACGGCACAGATGTTCTCCGATATCCGCACATACTGGAGCCCGGAAGCCATAAAAAGGGTAACAGGCCATACTCCGGAGGGACTTGCTGAAAACGGAGTCATTCATCTTATAAACTCAGGCGCATCATCTCTTGATTTTTCAGGAAGAGAGACCATTAATGGACAATCGTGCATTAAACCATTTTGGGAAATCACCGATGAAGATGCTTCCGCATGCCTTGAAGCAACTCAGTGGATGCCTGCCAGCTTAGGTTATTTCAGGGGTGGTGGTTTCTCATCACAGTTTGACACAAAGGGTATTATGCCTGTAACTATTTCAAGGATGAACCTTGTAAAAGGACTTGGCCCTGTTTTACAGATTGCGGAGGGATGGACAGTCGAACTGCCTGAAAAAGTGCATACATTACTTACCGACAGGACCGATCCGACATGGCCAACCACCTGGTTTGCCCCGAGGCTCACCGGCTCAGGCGCCTTTAAAGATGTATATTCAGTAATGGCAAACTGGGGAGCAAACCACAGCTCTACAAGCTATGGACATATTGGTGCAGATCTTATCACGCTCGCATCAGTACTCAGAATACCTGTGTGCATGCATAATATTCAGGATGAGAACATTTTCCGCCCAAGTGCATGGAATGCTTTTGGAATGGATAAGGAAGGTTCTGATTTCGGGGCTTGCCGAACCTATGGTGCATTGTATAAATAAAGTAACGTAAAGGGAAATATGGAAACCATACCCGAACCTCCAAAACCGGAACTCGAAAAGGAAACCATTGATCACCTGAGAACTGCAAGAAAATGGAGCATGTTCCTTGCAAAATTTGGATTTGTGTTTCTTGCTTTGATGGTCATACTTGGCATTTTTACCGGGACCTTCCTGTCGGTATTCAATTCGGGAGCTGAAGGTATTGGCCTTCCAGGTTTATTCATTATTCTCTTTCTTATCATCCTTGCGGTTTTCTATGTTCTTCCTTTCTACTTCCTCTTCAACTTTTCAAAATACATGGACACAGCAATCCGGCTGAACGACAGGTCTGATCTGAAAAAAGCATTTAAAAATCTTAAATCATATTTTGTTTACTCAGGGGTGCTTGTAATAGTTTTAATAACCATTTACATAATAATAGTTGGTGTTGGCGGGGCTCTGATGGCGTTTCTGAAAATACTCTGATCTGAAGCTTAAAATGTCAAAAAGAAATGTAGTAATCGTATTTGACTGCGGCGCCACTAATGTAAGGGTTGTTGCAATAGATAATAAAGGGTCAGTGCTGGCCTCCGAATCACTCCCCAATAACACAAGACCCGACCCTTACTTTCCTGATTACAGGATTTGGGATGTAGATGAAATATGGGGAAAAATGTGCCTGGCATCACGAAAAGTACTCACCGGTGTTGATAATAAATCTGTTGCAGGCGTAACTGTTACTACATTCGGGGTCGACGGAACCCTCTTCGACCAGTCGGGTAAAATGCTGTATCCCGTTATCTCATGGCAATGCGAGCGGACAAAGTCAGTAATGGAGAACATTGACAGGTATATACCTCTGAAAGAACTTTACAGGGAAAGTGGCGTACTTCCTTTCAGCTTCAATACCATAAATAAGCTTATCTGGTTCCGCGAGAACAAACCTGAACTGATAGATAAAAGTCACCGGTTTTTGTTCATGCCTGCAATATTTTCTTACCTTCTTACAGGCTCAATGAGCAATGATACAACAATGGCAGGCACTTCCATGCTTACCAGTATCACTTCAAGAAGTTTTTCAGGAACCATATTGGGAAAAATAGGATTTCCTTCGGGAAAATTTGGAACACCTGTTGAACCGGGAACAATAATCGGGTCAGTTAACGATAATGCCTCCTCCTTAACGGGCATACCTGCCGGGGTTCCGGTAATTGCAACAGGCCATGATACTCAATTTGCGATTTTCGGATCGGGTGCGGATAAAAATCAGCCGGTACTGAGTTCAGGCACCTGGGAAATACTAATGGTCCGGTCGGAAAGTTTCAATACCGGAAAAACGCAGCTCATGATGGGTATAACAACCGAGCTCGATGCGCGTCCCGGACTTTACAACATCGGCAATCAATGGGTAGCATCAGGGATACTGGAATGGGCCAGGAAAAATATGTATGCCGATATTAAAAATGATGTTTACGATGTAATGATAGCTGCTGCTGAAAAAGTTCCGGCAGGTTCAAACGGCACAAGGGTCAATCCGG
This sequence comes from uncultured Bacteroidales bacterium, assembly GCA_942492865.1. GTDB lineage: Bacteria > Bacteroidota > Bacteroidia > Bacteroidales > VadinHA17 > LD21. The sequence continues at coordinate 543,068 of OW818650.1, forward strand.
GTATTTTCGACAAAATGAGCGGTGAGCAGGGCTGGCAGATATCAGGACTTAAAATGGATACAAGCAGGGATGAGATATACAGGGCTATGCTTGAGGCTCTTTCTGAACGACTTGCAGAAGGTAAAAATGCCCTTGAGAAAGCAGGCAATTTCAAAACTGAATGTATACTTTGCGTGGGCGGAGGCTCAAAAAATAAATTATGGAACAAATTAAGAGCCGGCTATACGGGCGTCCCGCTCAAGGTTATTGATCAGAAAGAGACAACGGTGCTGGGCGCATCTTTTTTTGTACAGGCAGCGGCAGGGAATTATGGCTCACCCGAAGATGCGAGGGCAGCAATCGACTATAAAACAGAATTAATTGAACCATAGCCTCCCTTCGACTGAGAGTTTATAAGCTGAATAAGCAAAGCAACAGAGGGTGACGGAGCAAATAATTATTGATCATGGAAATAACGTATTTTAACGGGAATTTTGTTCCCAAAGAGGAGGTAAAGATCAGTCCTGATGATCGCGGCTTTCTTTTTGCCGATGGAATATACGAAGTTGTAAGGTGGTACAAGGGTGCATATTTTGATATGGACGGCCATCTTGCGAGATTGAAAAGAAGCCTCAGGGAATTATTTATCAGTTGGCCTGAAGCTGATGAATTCCCTGCCATTGCCCGGGAACTTGTAAAACAGAACCATCTTGAGGACCGCGATGCAATGCTTTATATCCAGGTAACAAGAGGTGTTGCCAGGAGAACTCATTACTTCCCTACCCCTGATGTGAAGCCAACCGCCTACGCCTTTATATGGGAGTTCACTCCCGATCACACCTCAAAAAAAACCGGTGTAAAAGTAATGCTGAAGGAAGATATACGTTGGGCAAGATGCGATGTGAAATCGGTTTCTCTTCTGGCAAACACCTTCTGTTTCCAGGAAGCTTACCAGGCCGGATTAAAAGAATGTGTTTTTTATCGAAACGGATTTATAACAGAAGGATCCCATTCAAATATTTTCTTTGTCGCAGACAAAACCCTTTACACACATCCTGAATCAAATTTCATCCTGTCGGGAATTACAAGGAAGAATATTCTGCGGATTGCAGGTGATCTTGGCATAGGCATAAAGGAAGAGGCAGTTCACAAAGACAATCTCAGCCCGGTGCAGGAAGCCTTTATTACAAATACGTCGGCTGAAGTATTGCCTGTTATTGAAATAGGTGGAATTAAGATAGGCAACGGCCTTCCCGGACCAATAACAAAATCACTGTCGGACAGGCTTAATGATGAAACTTCCACATTTTAACAGGAGATAGCATACAACTGCCTCAAGCTTAATTTTTCTATATTTGCACAAAATTTTTTAAAGCATCATGAGCAATATAAATCTAAGTGAACAGGAGCAGATCAGAAGGAATTCACTCGATGAATTAAGGAAACTCGGTATCGATCCATATCCTGCAGCTGAATATAAAACAACGGTTTCGGCAAAAGAGATTCACGAAAAATTTGTTCCGGCTGAGAATAACTTTCAGGATGTGTGCCTTGCAGGACGTATTATGAGCCGTCGCATAATGGGCAATGCTTCTTTTGCCGAGATCATGGATTCAACAGGAAGAATACAGATTTATATCCGCCGTGATGATGTTTGTACGGGTGAGGACAAGACCCTGTACAATACAGTTTTTAAACGTCTGCTCGATATCGGCGATATTATAGGAGTAAGAGGATTTGTTTTCGTTACCCAGATGGGAGAAATAACTGTTCATGTCAGGGAATTCACCATACTTTGTAAATCACTGCGTCCGCTTCCGGTTGTAAAAGAAAAAGACGGAATGCTCTATGATGCCGTAACTGATCCTGAGGTACGATACCGTCAGCGTTACGTTGACCTTATAATTAATCCGCAGGTGAGGGAAGTTTTCCGCCAGAGGACACAAATTGTGCAGTCGATGCGTAATTTTTTCAACTCAAGAGGTTATCTGGAAGTTGAAACGCCTGTTCTACAGCCAATTCCGGGCGGAGCAACAGCCAGGCCGTTTATCACTCACCATAACACACTCGACATACCTTTGTATTTAAGGATTGCAAATGAACTTTACCTCAAACGGCTCATTGTGGGCGGATATGAAGGAGTTTACGAATTTGCAAAGGATTTCCGGAACGAGGGTATGGACAGGACCCACAATCCTGAATTTACCGTAATGGAGATCTACATTGCCTATAAGGATTACATCTGGATGATGGGCTTTACCGAGGAGATAATAAAAAAAGCTGTTCTCGATCTGCATGGTAAGACCGAGGTCCGGTATGGCGACAAAATCATAGATCTTAACCCTCCGTATAAAAGGATCAGCATGATCGATGCCATAATGGAAAACACAGGAATAGATATTTCAGGCATGGATGAAGAGGGGCTCAGAAAAGTGTGTAAGGAGCTTGATGTTCCAACAACACCTGAAATGGGAAAAGGAAAGCTCATTGACGAACTTTTTGGTGCTAAATGTGAGTCCAGCTATATTCAACCTACATTCATAATTGACTATCCTGCCGAAACATCTCCTCTCACCAAGATGCACCGCAGCAAGCCAGGACTCACCGAAAGGTTCGAGCTGCTTATTAATGGGAAGGAGATAGCCAATGCATATTCGGAGCTTAATGATCCGATCGATCAGATGGAACGGTTCAAGGATCAGCTCAAACTCTCCGAAAAAGGAGATGATGAAGCTATGTTCATAGATCTCGATTTCGTAAGGGCGCTTGAATACGGTATGCCTCCAACCTCAGGAATGGGAATGGGCATCGACAGGCTCACGATGCTGCTGACTAACCAGCAGTCAATCCAGGATGTGCTGTTTTTCCCCCAGATGAAACCGGAAATCCATAAAGCAAAAACTGAAAGTACGAAGGAGGAGTATAATGCTGCAGGTATTCCCGATGAATGGGTCGATCCGCTTAAAGCTGTGGGTTTCGCTACTATAGCCAGACTAAAAGAGGTCGAAAAAGCCGGTAAGCTTGCCAATGACCTTAATGGCTATAACAAGAAAAATAAACTGGGCCTCCATGGATTGAGCCCCGAAGATGTTGAAAAGTGGCTGATCGCTGTTAAAAATACATGAGATTAGAATAACTTTAAATAGTGCTGGAGGGAATTTGTATTGTTCATACAGGCTGGCGCCGATTTGTAATCGGTGCCTTTTGGTCGCTCACCTTCCTGCTTCACTACCTCTGAATACAAGACCTTAACTCTGAGTAATTTAACATGAGCCCTATTTACTGAAGGGCATTTCTCATCCTGCTGCTGCTCTTTGGCTTAATTTAAAAGAGTTGCTGAAAGTTCAATGAGATTCCTCATCCTGCTGAAGCAGGATTTCGGAATGACAGTGGCTTCTATGGAACAGTGGGGAATGAAGCTGCGCGTTTATAAAATTTTCTCATAGAGCAATATTAGAATAAACGAGCAGCTTCATTCCCCATTGTCCCAAAAGCGCCTGTCATCCCGCAGCGCAGCAAGGGATCTCACTCTCGTGGTTACCAATTATTTTAAAAAGGTTGTTATTAATGAACCATTCAAGGGATCTCATTTTAAAAGCATAGATTACAACATGGCTGACCAGAGACCGATTTTCTGATCGAAATATTTTTCCGTGAGCGCCGCGAAGTTTAATTGACGCAATCACTGATCAAAGTATGTTACCTTATCTTCTTTAAATAAACTAATGTCCCGGTTTTTCCAGACGGAGAAATCAGTTCTATCATGCGACCCCCCTTTAGATTTTTTGTTTTCGTGAATTCTCCGCTATCAGGACTGAACCACTCCGTCCTGAATCTGCCTTTTGCATCTGAAAGATCTAACCTGACCATTGTTGTATCTGGCAGATATACGAGGTATTCCTCCCCCCTGTTTGCAAGGCAATATGACGAAGATGTCAGTGCCGGAAGCGGGATCATTGAAAGAAGATCTATCCGGCTGGCCAGCTGATTTGTATATCCCAGATTTTTTCTCATCATATCAAGCCATGCAGGTTCGCACATTCTTTTCAGCACCGTGCATTCGTATGGATCCATGAATATCGGGTTCAGCCCGCTCAAAAAACTTTTCCAGACCCATTCCCGGGTTCCTCCAATACCCCACAAATGATCGGTATCGGTAATAATTACCTTAGTGCCCGAAGCCGGTGGCGGATCTTTCTGGTAGCCCCCTTCCGGATTCGGGGATATCCAGTCAGCCGGGCTGTCAAGAAGCGCCTTATTGCTTCCTCCCTTATATTGAAAGGTCATACCAACCGGATGCTGCCTGGGTAATGTCTTCTCATAATCTTTAATGAAACGTATCATCTGATACTGCCATTCCGTTGAAGGAGGATGATTTTCATTCGAGATCTCGTACAGTACATTATCATATTTATTCACAACATCGATAACATGCTTTACATAAGCCTTCTGCAATGAAGTAATGGTCATATTACCAAGAGTATGTATTTCTGTACCAGCACCATCACCATTGGCATCTCCGTTTATTCCGTTTATATTATTTGCCGGGTGGAACGGATGATTCTCAAAAGCTCCGGGTGCAAATTGCAGGCCCCATCCTTCAAAAAGCATTATTGCAACATAAATGCCTGCATCATCAGCCATCCTGATCCTCTCCTCGAGGCGTGAAAAATACATGGGATCAAACTGCGTCAGGTCAAATCCGGGCTTATTATCAAGTGCAGTCTCAGGGCCGGTACGCACCCACGGATGGGGTGAAACGCTGAATCTGACAGGTTCGCTTTCCTTGTTGCCTGCAGTATTCCAGTTAGTCAGCTCCCAGGCCCAGAGCCTGATAAAATTGTGGTCATAACTTTTCATCATGTCGAGGTATCCGGAAAAATCAAAGTTTTTCTGTGATCGGTCAGATACCATATCAACAAGATTATCCCATGTGTGAGAACCTGTAAGGTAAACTGCTCTGCCGGAATCATTTGTAAAATAACGAGGATTTGTTTTGCTGACCCGCAGAGTGCCTTGATCAGTATTTGTTTGGCCCTGAGTAAATAAGCAGGATATAAAAAACCATGTTACAATACTAATAAAACAGCCTTTTTTCATGACAATACTTGTTATTATAATGCTATTTCTCAGCTTTCCACCCGGCGTATATTCTTTTCATGGTAGCAGTTTTTTCCTGGCTGGCTGCAACAGAATTGCTTGTGAACATCATAACCCCTGTGGCACATGCACCTGCTCCATAATTAAGCACATCTTCAAATTCTTTGGAAGATATAGTATCAGGATCATCATACGCCTGTACTATTGGCCATACCTTAGGAAATGAACCGGCCGGAGCATCCAGTCTTTTGCAGAACCATTCAATATTCTCCTTCACCCATTCAGGCTCCCTTCCCATCCGCCCATGGTAAACCATAGGTGAAAAAACATCGGCTATCTCCTTAAGCAGGTCATAATCGAGCCCGAGTATGCGGTACCTTGCATTGTTGAACTCTTCATCGTTCCATGGGCAGTGATAGATCCCTATAAATGCTCCCGGCCTCTCCTGATTAATGATCAACTTAGCATCTTTCGCCCACTGAGCAATTACGGAGCATCTCCATTCACGCCATTCACTGTCTTTATTTGAAAGGATCCACTTAGCTTTTTCAGGGATACTGCTACCCGGAACTTTTATCTCTGAGGAAGATTGAAATGCTGCGAGGCAATTTTCGCAGAAACAAGTCTCTGGTAGAATAGGCTCAGGCTCTTCAAACTGGGCATGCCAGTGAAGGTAATCGAGCCAGATGCCGTTCAAATCAAATTTCCTCAGCACATCCCTCAGCTCTGTCATCCGGTAATTTCTGAACCCGGGTTCTGTAGGACACACCCCCAGGAACCACGAAGCAGGTTCAACCTTTTTTCCGCTGCTGTCAATTGCCCATGCTTCAGGATGTTCTTCAACGTACCCTTTCCCATTAAGCGACGGAAATTCTGCAAAAACCTTCAATCCTTCCTGCCGCGCACGATCCATTAATTTTTCGTTGACAGACTTATACCCGAGAAAAATGGCATTCACATTTAATGAATCCAACCGTATATTCTTCTTCCAGAAAGCGTCAGGGCTGCCATAAATCCCCCTGATCTCAATTTCCTTTTCTTTATGCCGTTGAACTCCGCCTGAACCGCAGCCGGCGGTTATTAAAAATACTGAGGCTAAGAGAATTATGCTAACAGCATTCCCTGGTATGGTAATGGATTTATACATGTTTGATAATGGATTTTTAAGTTATCTAAATTAATATAAAGATACAAAAATCAGGCAAATAGACCAAATCCAAAATTTTGGTTGGCATCAAAAAGACAACCAACTCCGAAGAGTGAAAGAGCATACCGGATTTACTCTTATCTTTGAAATTATAATTTAATATATCCTGATGCTTAACTTAATTAAACATCCGCTAATAACACATAAGCTTACCATCCTTCGCCGGAAAGAAACCGGTACCAAAGATTTCAGGGAGACCCTGGAAGAGATTTCGGGATTGATGGCCTATGAAATAACCCGCGATATTCCCTTAAGGAATATTACTGTCGAAACCCCGATAGGGAAATGCGACACCCAGGAACTTGCCAGGGATGTTGTCTTAATCCCCGTTTTAAGGGCAGGGTTAGGAATGGTTGACGGAATATCCAATCTCATCCCTACAGCAAAAGTGGGACACATTGGGATGTACCGCGATCATGAGACCCTTGAACCGGTAACATACTATGCCAAGCTGCCTGAAAATATTAGGGATGCCGTTGTAATGATCCTCGACCCTATGCTAGCGACGGGAGGAAGTTCAACGGAAGCAATAAAACTCTTAAAAAAGAAGGGAGCTAAAACCATTAAACTTGTTTGTATAATCGGAGCACCCGAGGGAGTTGACAGGATAAGAGCGGACCATCCAGATGTTCAGATCTACCTGGCTGGCCTTGATGAAAAATTAAATGAGAACGGATATATTGTACCGGGACTGGGTGATGCCGGCGACAGGCTGTTCGGAACAAAATAGGAAGAAGGTATTAAAGTTTGGTGTTAATTATTTTCATGCAGGAACAAACTGTTATAGAAGTTAAAAATGTCTGGAAATCATTCAAGACCGTCCAGGCCGTCAAAGGAATTAGTTTAAAGATTCCCAGGGGGCAGTTTATTGCCCTTCTCGGACCTAACGGAGCCGGAAAGACAACCATGGTGGAGATGATAGAAGGAATTCAGAAACCTGACCGCGGCGAAATAACCATCATGGGCAAAAAATGGAAGGGAAATGAAGATGAACTCCACAGGATCCTTGGCATCTCCCTCCAGGAAACAAGATTCATCGACAAGCTCAGGGTAACTGAAACACTCAGTCTATTTGCATCATTTTTTAATTGCAAAAAAGAGAGGGTTGACGAGATAACTGAATTAGTGGGCCTGCAGGAAAAGCGAAGATCCTATGTGGTACATCTTTCAGGTGGTCAGCGGCAAAGACTGGCACTGGGCATATCGCTCATAAACAAACCGGCAATTCTTCTTCTTGACGAACCCACAACAGGTCTCGATCCGAATGCCAGGCGCGAAATATGGGATATCCTGTTCAGGCTTAAGCAACATTCTGAGACTTCCATGATACTTACCACCCATTATATGGAGGAAGCTGAAAACCTTTGTGATTATATAGTGATCATGGACAGGGGCATCATTCTTAAGGAAGGCACCATTCAACAGCTTCTTGAAGATGAAGCAGGTGAAAAAGTCGTGGAGTTCACCACCGAAACGGCCTTATCACCTGTAATATTTGAATCGGAGTCACTCCCATTTAAAGTTCATCCCGATGTCTCAGGTGAACGGGGATATTTTACCATTTCGAAGTTTGAAACCGATATCCCGGCCTTTATGGACTTTATGATATCGAAAAATCTGAAGCTAAAGCACATGGAGTGCCGCCGCAAAACACTTGATGATCTGTTTGTCACATTAACGGGAAGAAAAATAAATGAAGAGGTGGATTAGATTCGGACAATTATGGCAGCTGACAAGATCAATGGCGATGGAACTTCTCAGGGAACCGGGCGTTTTGTTCTGGGGCATACTATTCCCTATCCTGATGTCGGCCGGTCTTGGTCTGGCTTTCACAAAGAAATCAGACACAATAAGGAAAGTTGCCATAGTCGGTTCGGGAGAAACACATGCAAATGACAGTGCATCGCTGACAAGGTTTCTTAAATCCAGTTGTGAACAAAATACATCTCAGAAAGAAGATGATTTCCGATGGAAATACACAATGAAAGATGAAAGACTGGGAAATTCAATTTTTCTTTTTTATGAAATGGACTGGGATAAGGCTATGGTCCAGCTTAAGAGAGGAACAATCAACCTGCTTATCAAAAGCAATTCTGAGACTGTTGAATATCATTTCGATCCTTTAAACCCTGATGCCGAACTGACTTACCTTAAGCTTGGAGGCATGATCGGACAAGGTTCATCAGTGCCTGTAAGCAGCAATGCCGAAATAAGGCCATTGACAGTGACAGGGACACGCTATATTGATTTTCTTATACCCGGACTTGTTACAATGGGGGTGATGATGTCGTGCATGTGGGGCATAAGTTACGGGCTCATTGAAAAACGCTCAAAAAAACTATTGAGACGGCTGGTTGCCACACCGATGAAAAAATCCCATTTTCTGATTGCACTGATAACCGTGAGGGTAGCGATGAATTTCATCGAAGCAGCTGCTATAGTGATCTTTGCCCTGATTGCTTTTAAAATGAAGATCCAGGGAGACATACCTGCCTTGTTTGCCATGTTCCTTGCAGGAAATATTGCATTTGCGGGAATTGCTGTACTGGTATCATCCCATACCTCCAATACCGAAGTAGGTAACGGACTTATCAATTTTATAATATTCCCGATGATGATACTGTCAGGGATATTCTTCAGCTACCATAATTTCCCTGACTGGAGTATCGGGGTGATAAGCAGTCTTCCGCTTACAATGCTTACCGACGGCATCAGAAGCATTTTCAATGAGGGAGCCGGTATCAGGGAAGTCTTTATCCCGATACTTGTACTCTCAGCAACAGGCATTGTATTTTTCACTGCCGGACTAAAAATTTTCAAATGGCACTGATCACCGGCCTCACCTTTGGAGGATTGGGACAACAGGCAATATTTTTTATATAAATACTTACCAATTATCAGATTTTGAGCCGACTTTTAAAATAAATCGATATATTGGCGGTCAGATTTTCCTTATATTGAAGATAATTTTACACATAAGTACTTCAGGAAAAAAAATCCTTTTTAATATTAATGATTATGAGAAGACGTGAATTTTTAGGCAAATCCCTGATCGGAACTGCAGGAGTTGCCATTGGAGCAACAAGTTTATTTTCAACATCCTGCAAGGGAGCAAACGATAAAGTTGTTCTTGCTGTCATTGGAGCAGGAGGCAGAGGTTCAGCCACAATAATAAATTGCTGCAAAGTAAATACCAATGTAGAGCTCAAAACGATATGTGATGTTGATGATACAAGGTCGGCAGCGCTTGCGGGAAGGGTTGAAAAAGAGCTTGGCTACAAGCCTCTTACGGTAAAAAACATGAAGGAAGTATTCGACGACAGGGATATTGATGCTGTATGGATATCGACACCCGACCACTGGCATGCTCTGGCAACTATCTGGGCCTGCCAGGCAGGTAAAGATGTTTACGTTGAAAAAACACCATCCAATGCCATTTCCGAAAGCAGGAAGATGGTTGAAGCTGCAAAAAAATATAAGCAGATCGTGCAGGTTGGATTTCAGAACAGAAGCGGTGCATATTGCGCCTCTGCAAAGGAATACATCCAGAGCGGTCAGCTGGGCCAGGTTGTTCACGTAAGAATTTATAATCTCTATGGAGGCAGTAAATGGATGTCTCAACCGGATGGATCAGCGCCCGCAGGCCTTGACTGGGACGCGTGGTTAGGTCCGGCGCCTTCAGTACCATATAATCCGGGCCGGCATAAAGGCTGGCTCTATTTCTGGGATTATAACGTAGGGACATTGAATGATTGCAGTCACCAGCTCGATCTTGCCCGCATGGTAATGGGCGATCCCGGACACCCGAAATCAATGTATGGCTGGGGTGGTAACTTTATATGGGGCTCAGAACGAGAAACCCCCGAAGCACAGAATTTTACATTTGACTTCGAAAAATTCACCCTCACCGTCGATAGCGGTAACGGAACAAACTATATGACAAAAACCCCAACAGACATCCGGATGGACCCGAACCGTTATCCTGATTGGAAAACAAATGCCGACAGGATCGAGATTTACGGTACTCTCGGACTTATGTATCTAGGACGTCATGGAGGTGGATGGCAGGTATTTGGACCAAAAGAACAGCTGGTTGCACAGGGTGGCGGGATACACCCTGATACTGAACACCAGATAAATTTTATTGAATCGGTAAGAAGCCGTAAACAGCCTAATGCAAGTATGGAACAATCGCACCTGAGTGGTTCACTGGTACACATGGCTAATATAGCCTGCCGCATAGGCAACAGGCAGCTCATATTCGATCCTGAAAAAGAAACCTTTATTGACAATGAGGCTGCAAATAAGCTTCTTAACGTTTCGTACAGGGATGCTTTCCGGGTACCCGAAAAAGTTTAACTAATATTATTCCCGGATACAGATTATTAAGATCCGTTAATTAGAAATCAGAATAAAATAAAAAAAATGGCAAGTGCAAATGATAAGGTAGTACTGGCGGCAATAGGTGCCGGAGGCAGGGGAACACAGAATATTTTAGGTTTCAAGAAAACCTGTCCGGAAGTAGAATATAAATATATATGTGAGGTTGATCAGGAAAGAGGAGGACGTGTAATCGACGAACTGGGCAAATCTCAGCCATACAAGCCACAGCGCATAGATGATATGCGCAAGGCCTTCGAAGATAAAGATGTCGATGCTGTTCTGGTATGCACCCCCGAACACTGGCACGCTCTGGCATCAATATGGGCATGCCAGGCAGGAAAAGATGTGTATGTTGAAAAGAACATTACACTTAACATTCCTGAAGGCAGGAAAATGATTGAAGCCGCCAATAAATACAACAGGATAATACAATGCGGATTCCAGAACCGCAGCGGCGCGTACAATATGAAGGCACGTGATTATATAAAGAGCGGCAAGCTTGGAAAAATAACCCTGGTAAAAGCTTACACCATGCTGCCCGGTAACAAACCATGGATACTTAAAGAAGATGAGCCTGTTCCTGCAGGATTGAACTGGGATATGTGGCTCGGTCCTGCTCCCAATGTACCTTATAACGTAAGCCGCCACAAAGGCTATAACGAATTCTGGGCCTATTCATGCGGGCTTCCGCTTGCCGATTGCTGCCATGTTATTGACCTTGCAAGAATGGTCATCGGCGATCCTGGCGATCCAAAATCGGCCTACTGTGCAGGTGGCAGGGTACTCTACGATGACACAAGGGAGATTCCGGATAATCAGACAATTACATTCGACTTTGGTGAATTCCCCATGACGGTTGAAGCATCAATTTATGGTGAATATCTTCAAAAGCCAACACCCGAAGTAAGATACAGCGAAAAGTTTCCCACATGGCAGTTCCTGAGCGACCGTATGGAAATATACGGAACTGAAGGAGTAATGTATCTTGGCCGCCACGGTTCGGGATGGATGGTTTTCGGTACCAATACAGAAATACTGGCACAGGAGCCTGGTTATTTTCCTGATGATGAACATCAGAAAAACTTCATAAGCTGCGTTAAGACACGCAAAGCTCCCAATGCCAATATAGAACAGGGACATAAGAGCGCAACACTGGTGCATCTTGCAAACCTTTCATACAGGGTTGGTAAAAAACAGCTATTCTATGACAGCGCTGCCGAAAGAGTAACAAACTCCGATGAGGCTAATGAAATATCCAGGGGGACTTACAGGCCCGGTTATGAAATTCCTGAAGTAGTCTGAGCAAACCATTTACTCAATAAAACCAACCATGAACCTGCCCCGTATCTTCATCAGCTTTGTTCTGATCCTCTTCGTTTCATCTGCCAACACTTTTGCAGAAAAATACGTTACCGTTGCAACAATCGGCGCCTCCCCGGAGGTAAACAGGGACCAGGAACCGCAGAAAATAGTGGATCAGGTAATAGAATTCTGGAAAAGGGAATTAAAACAGGTGCTTCCCGATAAACCCGATCTGATAGTTCTTCCCGAGGTGTGCGATCTGTCAGGTATTGGAATTGAATACCGGAACGTCAGGAAAAACCAGGTAATAAATTTTTTTGCTTCAGTGGCAAAAGCAAATCGTTGCTACATAGCTTATGGTACATTGCGTGATGAAAAAGACGGAACAAGCCGCAACTCATGCATCATAATTGGAAGAAACGGTGAAATAGCCGGTATATACGACAAGAATTTCCCGACTATATATGAGATGGAAAAAAATATTATGCCAGGGAAATCCGCTCCGGTAATCCGGCTTGATTTTGGGAAAGTCGGTGCAGCTATCTGCTTTGACCTTAATTTCGAAGAATTACGAAAAGAATATGCTGCCCAGGATCCTGACCTGATAATCTTTTCATCGGTATATCATGGCGGACTGGCTCAAAATATATGGGCCTATGAATGCAGGTCACATTTCGTAGGATCTGTAAATGCCAACCCATCACAGATCAGAAATCCACTTGGTGAAGTTCTGGCATCCAGCAGCAATTACCAGGATTATGTTGTAAAAAGGATAAACCTCGACTGCGAACTGGTCCATCTCGATTATAACCAGGGTGGATTAAAAGCGATGAAGGAAAAATACGGACCCCGCGTAACTGTAAGCGATCCGGGCTACCTTGGGTCGGTGCTTGTTACAAGCGAGGATGAAAAGATAACTGCCCTTGAAATGATCAGGGAATTTAAAATTGAGCTCCTGAACGATTATTTCAAGCGATCAAGGGACTTCAGAAAGAAATATGCAGAAAAGATTAAGTAAAACCGGCCTGCTCCTGTTCGCGATTTTAAACATCCTGTTTTTTGCAAACAGCTCACCGATCATTTCATCGCCAGTAAATGTTACGGATTTTGGAGCTAAAGGCGACGGAAGATCAGACGACACCGATGCAATAATTTCAGCCATAAAAAACTGTGACGATGGCCTTGTGGAATTTCCCCGGGGAAGTTACAGGATCACCAAAACCATTGAGATATTCCTCCCTGAATCTGGAACAATTGGGCTATCGGGCGCCGGAGGAAGTGCAAGGATCATAATGGAAGGAGATGGTCCTGCATTCAGGTTTACAGGAACCCACAACGGTTCGGCTTCTCCTGAATCAGTAAGACCGGTTACCTGGGAAAAGGAAAGGATGCCATTAGTCGATGGTCTGGAAATAATTGGATCAAACCCCCGGGCTGACGGCCTTGAGTTCAGGCACACTCTTATGCCGGTACTGAGGTCTGCACTGATACGTAATGTCCACAATGGCATAACTCTATCCTCACGCAACAGAAATGTTCTTATCGATGGATGCCATATCTATAACTGCACCGGAGTTGGAATATTCCTCGATTCAGTGAACCTTCACCAGATAATAATAAGCGACTCACATATAAGCTATTGCAAACTTGGAGGAATCAAAATCATTAAAAGTGAGATAAGAGATATTCAGATAACCGGCAACGATATTGAATATAATTATGATGCAAAAGGACCTGTATCGGCCGACATCTGGTTCGACTGCTCCCAACGTGGCAGCATACGTGAAGGAACAATAGCCGGGAACACCATCCAGGCAATACCAGGTCCCGAAGGTTCAAACATACGGTTTACCGGACCTGCCGGCAATAATGAGCAGATTGGCCTGATCTCAATATCGGGTAATCATATAAGTAACCAGACCTTTAACATTCTACTCGAAAACACAAGGGGAATAAGCATCACAGGAAACACTTTTATCCGTGGATATGACCGTAACATACATATCATTAACAGCCGGAATATAGTGCTAAGCTCAAATGTAACTGACCGTAATAAGGATTATTTTCCTGAAAAACTGGTATGCAACGATGGAATTTCGATTGAAAACAGCCATGGGATCATATTCAACAATAATATAAGCGACGGTGCCGAATACGGCAGTCCGGAAAAAGGTGGTGCAATTAATATTCTGGCCTGCCGGGATATCACGATCGATCACTGCCAGATCCTTAATCCTAAGTTCCGTGGAGTCTTTATTGAACAAAGCAAAAATGTTATAGTCAGCGGATGTCTTGTGAGGGAGAATGAATATAAAAGAATGCTCTCGGGAATTGAAGTGAAGGGGCAGTGCCAGGGAAGTGTAATTAAAAATAACCTGACTGCAAAAGGAAGTAAAGGTGACATAATAAGCAACTCAACCGGAGTTTTGATTGAAGGAAACAGGACACCAGTCGATTGAAACCACAAATATGAGAAAAGTATCACGCAGGTCTTTTGTCAAAACATCTGCTATTGCAGGTATTTCAGGTATAGCAGCGGCAAATGCTGAACATCTGAACTGGATACAGGACAGATCCATAGCTGCTCCGGAAGGCTGGAGCACTACATTTCCACGCGAAGAAATTAAACCTGTTTTTACTTATAATCCGAATGGAGGACCCGATCATAGTGGAAGCTTTATTATTGAGTCGGGAAACAATGAAGGCATGCTCGGAAGATGGACCAGGTCTTTTCCGGTTAATGGCGGAAAACATTACCGTTTTTCGGTACTGCGTAAGTTTACCGGTTCAGTTTCATACTTTCCGGCCCGAAAGGCTGGCATTGCACGGATCCTCTGGAGGAATGAGAAAGGAGAACCTGTACGACATGATGATCTCCCTCTTTACACATACAAACCAGGAGAGATCCCGGTTGCTCCTGCACGATCCGATCCCGAATACCCTATGACTTATGGAAAAGCAGATCCGCAAGGTTGGATGGAGATATCGGAAGTATTTGCTGTACCCTCTGCTGCGAAACAGGCAGTTGTAGAACTGGAATTAAGATGTGCCCCTGCTGCGCGTGTAGAATGGGCAAGGATAACTCTTACTGAGACTGAAGTTAAACCTCGCATAGTTCGCCTGGCTGCTGCACATTTTGTACCGCGGAAGTTAAAAACCCCACAGGAGAGAAGGGAGGCATTCGCTCCGATTATTGAAGATGCTGCCAGACAAAAGGCCGATATTGTTGTGCTCCCTGAAGTTCTAACACATGGATCGGGATTCAATTTTATCGTTTCAGCCGAATCCATACCCGGTCCTTCAACAGATTTTTTCGGGCAGCTGGCTAAAAAGCATGATCTCTATATAGTCCCCGGACTCGTGGAAAAAGACGGCCCTAATGTGTACAATGTTGCAGTTCTGATTGGTCCCGACGGCAAGGTTGCCGGAAAATACCGCAAGGTATGCCTCACGGGAAGTGAAATTGAAGACGGGATGGCGCCTGGCCATGAGTACCCGGTTTTCGAAACCCGGTTTGGAAAAGTAGGAATGATGGTGTGTTACGACGGCTTCTTCCCCGAGCCTGCCAGGGAACTGACGATCAGGGGAGCAGAAGTAATTGCCTGGCCGGTAATGGGATGCAACCCGCTTCTTGCAAAGGCAAGAGCCTGTGAAAATCATGTATATCTTATAAGCAGCACCCATACCGAAGCAAATGCAAACTGGATAATCTCAGGCATCTTTGGTTATGCCGGGAATGTCCTTGCCCAGGCAACAGAATGGGGAACAGTTGCCGTGGCAGAAGTTGATCTGAACAAACGACTTCATTCAAGCCTTGGTGATTTTAAAGCAGAGAAAGAGGTCCACCGTCCGGCCGGAAGCTCTGAATAATGCGGATAATCCTTTACATCTGACAAAAACATTTCCCGGAGCCACCGGGATACTGCCTTTCTGAAACCATTCAGAATGATAAAAATCATATATTCTATTGACATTTAAAAAAAATGTGTTAACTTAATCAGGTTAATATGATTCATAATCAGAGGCGAGAATCATACGTTGTGAGAGTTTTTTTGCAGGACATTTACCGATTAGGAATAAAATAACCCGGATTTAATCTTAACCTTATGCCTATGAAGAATAACCTCATGCAATATCTCTGCTATATGGCAATATTATTATCTCTCTAAACCCATCACCATTACCATTCAGATTCAGATACGCACGTGTCTATAATTTGTTTTCATTATACTAATATACCTAAACATGAAAGAATTCACAACCTTGCAATTAACATGTCCGGATATAATCTATGAAAAAAAGATTTGGCGGATACTCAAACTGGCGATGATCATTCTGATGGCCATCACATTTAATATATCCGGTTATGGATATGCTGATGACCAGCAAACCAGGGTCACCGGTACCATAACCGACGAAAACGGCAGCCCTTTTCCCGGGGTTAACATCCAGGCTGAAGGCACTACAATCGGGACAATATCTGATATTAACGGTAAATATACACTTGATGTGCCACGGCCGGGTATGGCCCTTGTATTTACTTTCGTCGGATACACTACTCAGAAAGTCCAGGTTGATGGAAAGACAACAATTGATGTCAGAATGGCTGCCGATGTAATGAACCTCGATGAGGTTGTTGTGGTTGGTTACGGCACTCAGAGGAAAAAAGACATTACCGGAGCCATAGCAGTTGTTTCTACCGAATCGCTGAAGTCAATTCCAACCGGGGATGCGGTACAGGCTCTGCAGGGACTTGCATCGGGAGTTACGGTTATAGGTTCAGGCGTTCCGGGCGGACGAACCGATATTTTTATACGTGGCGTAACATCTCTTGGAAACACTTCGCCTCTTGTAGTAATTGATGGAGTGCCTGGCAGTCTAACTAACCTCAACATAAACGACATCGAGTCGATACAGGTTCTGAAAGATGCCGGAGCATCGTCAATTTATGGTGTGCGCGGATCAAACGGAGTAGTAGTTGTTACAACATCCAAAGGCAAGGCCGGGGATCCGAAGATAACATATGATGCATATTATGGGGTAACTACACCCAAAAAGGGGAACGTATTCAATCTCCTTAATTCAGAAGATTATGCCCGGCTGACAAAAGAAGCAAACCCGGGAACCGTGCTTTTTGCAAACGGGCTTCCTGATTATCTGTATGCAACAGGATCAGGCACTAATGGCGCTGCAATGGCGGGAGACCCTGCAGTTGACCCCTCTAAATACAATTTTGATTTCAATAATACGAAGAATAATTACCTGATACAAAAGGTAAATCAAACCGGAACAAACTGGTTCCAGGAGGTTACCTCTCCTGCTCCCACTCAAAGTCATAACCTTTCCGTGAGTGGGGGAACAAACAAGTCAAATTACCTCGTATCTATGGGATATCTCAACCAGGAAGGAACTATTAATGAAACCTACCTCAGAAGGTATTCATTGAGGGTGAATACCCAGAGCACAATAAAGAAAAATATAAGGATTGGTGAAAATTTGTACAGTTATTACCGGCAAAGTCCCGGATTCACCAACTCAGCAGAAGGAAATGCAATATCAAACAGTTTCAGGATCATGCCCATAATACCCGTTTATGATATAATGGGAAATTACGGAGGCACGTGGATCGGGCCTGAGCTTGGCACTGCATCACAGCCTGTGGCTTTACAGGACCGGACGAGAAACAACAGGAATCATAACTGGAATATTTCAGGTAATGCTTTTGCTGAAATTGATTTTTTTGACAAGCATGTTACAGCCCGAACAAGCTTTGGAGGTACTATTTCAAACTCATATAATTACAGTCTTGGTTATATAGGATACAACGACCGTGAAGGATTTGATGGTTTCAATTCATTCAGCGAAGGCGCATCATATCGTAACGGTTATACCTGGACCAATACCTTAAATTATACTGATGTTATCGGACCTCATAATATAAAGTTACTCCTCGGATCTGAGGCTATAAGCAATTATGGCAGAAATATTTCAGGCCAGTCAAGAAATTATTTCTCGATGGAGCCTGACTATATGAACCTTTCAAATGGTACTGCAATAGTCTCAAGTGTAAGCAGTGCCGAAAAGAGCGCTCTTTTTTCCCTTTTCACCCGCCTCGATTACATGTATAAAGAAAAGTATATATTAGGAGTGACTGTCAGGCGTGATGGTTCTTCAGTTTTTGGTTCTGAAAAGAGATATGGTATATTCCCTTCATTTTCACTCGGATGGAGGGTGACAAATGAAGAATTCATGAAAAATATTACTTTCATAAGCGATTTAAAACTGAGGGGAAGTTACGGCGTTCTTGGTTCACAGGCCAATATCAGCGAGACCAATGCTTTTACATTGTTCAGCTCGGGTTTTGGCACTTCATACTATCTGATTACGGGCCAGGGTAACGCCACTACACAGGGATTTTACCAGAATGCCAACGGTAACCCATTTACAGGATGGGAAGAAAATGTCGTCACCAATGCAGGTTTCGATATTGCTTTCCTCGAGAACAAGCTCAGCATCTCAGTCGAACGTTACAAGAAGTCGATAAATGGTCTGTTGTTCCCGCAACCTCTTCCTGCAACGGCAGGCGGCGCATCAGCGCCAACTATCAACATTGGCGACATTCAAAACAAAGGATGGGATTTTTCTGCCACCTACAGAGAGAGGGTAAGTTCCGATTTTAACTACAGTGCTGGGTTGAGCATATCATCTTATAAGAACAAGGTAGTAAAGATCCCCGGAGGATATTTTGACATAAAAGGTTCGAGGATAGGCAACCTGGTCCGGATACAGGAAGGCCAGCCTGTAGGAACATTTTATGGTTATGAGATAATTGGCATATTCAACAGCGATGAGGAAGTGGCAAATTCCCCAACACAAACTGCTGCCGCTCCGGGACGTTTCAAATACCGTGATGTAAATGGAGATGGTAATATTACTTCGGACGACCGTACTTTTTACGGTGATCCCAATCCGGATTTTACTTATGGTATGAACTTTAGTGTAAATTATAAAGGATTTGATTTTGCAGCTGATTTTTATGGATCTCAGGGCAACGACGCTATGAATTTTGTTCGTTATTACACAGATTTCATGAGTACTTCGGAAGGAAAAGGCAGAAGCAATGTACTGCTTGATGCATGGACACCGCAAAATACCAATACAACAGTGGCAAAACTTGAATATGCCCCGAACTTCAGCACTAATTCCGTTCCCAATTCGTACTATCTCGAGGATGGTTCATTCTTCAAATGCAGATCAATGATAGTTGGTTATACCATTGATCAAGACATTCTTAAAAGGATCAAAGCTGACAGGCTGAGATTATACTTCCAGGTAACCAACCTGTTTACAATAACAAAATACTCAGGGCTCGACCCGGAACTCAGTGGGACTCTCTCAGGAAGAAATTCCAGTACCTCTTTTGGAATTGATATGGGTAATTATCCAAATAACCAGAAGCAATTTATTGGTGGAATCAAATTCACATTCTAATCAGATCAACAGTAAAAAAAAGTAATATGAAAAGATTGTCAGTTAAATATATAGTAGCGGCAAGCTTAGCTGTAATGGCACTAAGTTATGCATGCAAAGAAGAGTTCCTGGAAATCCCTGCCATAGGCTTATTGAGTGAATCAACTCTTGCATCAAAGGCAGGTGTAAATGGTTTGCTGATCGGGGCATATTCACTGCTCGATGGCCACCCGGGAGGCAACCAGATGCCTCAGTCAATGAGCAACTGGCATTTTGGAGGAGTTGCCTCCGACGATGCACATAAAGGTTCTGAATATGGAGACCAGACCGATCTGGAATTCATCGAGAATTACTCTGCCCTACCTGTGAATTCTTATTTCAATGCGAAATGGATATCTCTTTATAATGGCGTTCAGAGAGCAAATGATGTACTCCGCACACTTGCCCTTGTAAAGGATGGATCAATTACCACCGCTGAAAGTATCCAGATTGAGGCTGAATCAAAGTTCCTTAGAGCGGTTTATCACTTTGAGGCAGCTAAGTTATGGCGTAATGTGCCTTACATTGATGAAAATGTATCCTTTGGAAAGGGTAATTATAATGTTTCCAATACTGAAAGATCCATCTGGCCGCTGATAGAAGCTGATTTCCTTTTTGCTGCAAATAATCTGACTCCAACAAAGCCTGATGCCGGAAGAGCAAACAGCTGGGCTGCAAAAGCATTTCTTGCCAAGGTTTATATGTTCCAGCAAAAGTTCTCAGATGCCAAAACTCTCCTTGATGAAATTATTGCCAACGGTGTTACAGCCAAAGGTGATAAATATGGTCTGCAACCCAATTATGCCGATAATTATAATCCCTTAAAAAAGAACAGCCTCGAGAGTGTTTTTGCGGCACAGATGTCAGTTTATGACGGGGCAAACGGGGCAAATGGAAATTCAGGTGAGCTTTACAGCTGGAACGGTGGTCCGACGCTTTGCTGCGGATTTTACGTTCCTTCATTCAGCCTAATTAATTCCTTTAAGGTAGATGCTAACGGTTTACCTCTGCTTGACACCTGGAATGGTTCCAACCTGAAGAATGATATGAATATTGCCTCAGATGAGCCCTTTACACCTTTTACCGATGCAGTTGATCCGCGTCTCGATTTTACTGCCGGAAGAAGAGGCATTCCATATAACGACTGGGGCCTGATGCCGGGAGCATCATGGCTGGTTGTCCAGGCTGCACAGGGACCATTCAACAATAAGAAAAATGTACCCTGGCAGAAAGACAGAGCTACAACTTATGAGAACAGAAGAACTTCCATTAATTATAATATGATACGCTTTGCTGATGTGTTGCTTTGGGCAGCTGAGGTTGAAGTGGAGATCGGAAGCCTGGAAAAGGCGAGGGAATATGTAAATATTGTAAGGGCAAGGGCGGCAAATCCTGCTTACTGGATCAAAACCTATGTTAATCCCGCAACCCCTATGGCAGGCTTTACAAGCACTAATGCAGCTAATTATGTAATTGGCCTGTACAATACTCCCTGGACAGACAAAGCCAACGCCCGTAAGGCTGTACGTTTTGAAAGAAAAATTGAGCTTGCAATGGAAGGACACAGATTCTTTGATCTGCAGAGGTATGATAACGGCAGCGGTGAAATGGCAAATATATTGAACGCTTATATTGCACATGAGAACAGTAGTTTCAGCGACAACAGCGCAGTAACGGTTGAGTACCTGATACTGAAAGGTGCGGTCTTTACAAAAGGCCAGGACGAGATCTATCCTATCCCGCAATCACAGATCGACTTAAGCATGGTCGAAGGTAAGCCTACTCTTATACAAAATCCTAACTATTAATATCCGGATCTTTAAAAAGAAATCCACATACCATGAAAAAGAAGAAGTTCACACGTCGCCAGGCTATTGCTACCGCATCTGCAGGTTTCCTTGGTACAATGGTTCATCCTTTCGGGATACAAAGCAATGTTCAGCAAAAGCTGGCCGTCAATGGCGGAGAAAAGATCCATACCGGCCCATGGCCACAATGGCCAGTATGGGATCAGTCGGCCGAGGAAGGAATAATTCAGATGCTGCGAAGCGGAAGATGGTGGAAAGGCACAGGAGGCGCTCTTCCGGAATTTGAAAAAGTGTTTGCTGAAAAGATTGGCTCGAAAAGATGCGTGCTAGTTTCAAGCGGCACTACTGCACATACTATTGCCCTTCATGCGCTGGGTGTTGAGGCAGGCGATGAGGTGGTAACCTCAGCTTATACTTTCCGTGCCTCTTATGATGTAATTTTCATGGCTAATGCCCTTCCTGTATTTGTTGATACCGATCCCGAAACTTTCCTGATGGATACATCGAAACTGGAAGGAAAAATAAATGAACGGACGACTGCACTACTTCCCGTACACATCAACGGACTTCCAGTCGACATGGACAG
This sequence comes from uncultured Bacteroidales bacterium, assembly GCA_942492865.1. Lineage (GTDB taxonomy): Bacteria > Bacteroidota > Bacteroidia > Bacteroidales > VadinHA17 > LD21. Next base: position 564,942 of record OW818650.1, read on the forward strand.
CTTAAATGCAATTGCAAAAAAACACAATCTCAAAGTCGTCGAAGATGCCTGTCAGGCAAATCTTGCCGAATACAGGGGGAAGAAGGTAGGCAGCCTTGGCGACCTTGGATGTTTCAGCTTCCAGAACTCAAAACAGATTCCCGCAGGAGAAGGCGGCGCAATAACAGGCAGCAATGATGAGTATATGGACAAGTGCTATGCATTCAGCGACTGCGACAGGGTATTTGACAAAACAAGAGCCGACCTGCATAAACCATCATGGGCAAGTAACTTCAGGATACAGCAGTCACAGGCTCTTATACTCCTTTCACAGGTAAAACGGGCTGAGGCTGATTTTAACCTTCGCTGGGAAAACGCCCAGTACCTGAGATCAAAGCTTAAAGATATCCCCGGCATTGTTCCTTACAAGCTTGCCAGCGGCGCTACCAAAGCAGCCTGCTACATATATCCCTTCAGGTACCAGGCAGAAAAATTCAATAACATACCAAAGGATAAATTTGTCAAAGCGCTTGTTGCAGAAGGTATCCCATGTAACGCAGGCACAACTTCATCAGCAAAGGGCCTGACCAAAATACAGGAAGACCTTATTGATAGGGCATGTAACTCGAGAGGTTTTAAGAAGCTGTTCCCTGAGTCGAGGCTTAAACAATGGCGCGAAGAGACCAACCTGCCGGGAAGCGCACAGGCATACAGAGAAGTTGTAAATATGTCGCAGACCGTCCTGTTAGGAAGTAAAAAGGATATGGATGATATCGTAAACGCTATTACTAAAGTTTATGAGAACAGAAAGTCGATGGTATAAATTTTAAGAAATTTTATGCCTAAAACTTTCCATTAGTGATCTTTATAATATAAATTTAAAAAAAATAAGAATAACCAATTTAACCCTGATAAAACAGTATGAAAACAAAAAAGATTACAAGACGCCAGGCCATCGCTACAACTTCAGCAGGTGTACTTGGAACAATGATGATTAACTGGCCGCTGATATCATGTGGCAGAAGCGGCGTGGCTGCAAAACTTGCAATAAACGGCGGTGAAAAAGTACATAACGGAACATGGCCAACCTGGCCGGTATGGGATCAGTCGGCCGAACAAGGCATAATCGAAATGCTTCGGTCGGGAAGATGGTGGAGAGGACGTGGTGAACATGTTGAGGAATTTGAGAAGAAATATGCTGAACTAATGGGTGCAAAAAGGTGTCTTGCCACAGCAAGCGGCACAACCTCTCTGCTTACAGCCCTAAGCACCGTTGGAGTAGACGCAGGTGACGAAGTACTGGTGTCTCCTTTTACCTTCATAGCATCATATAATGTTATTTTATTAAGCAAAGCTCTTCCTGTATTTGTAGATTCTGATCCTGAAACATTCCTGCTGAATCCTGCAAAGATCGAAGAAAGGATAACAGACCGCACCGCCGCAATCATGCCGGTCCATATCTATGGATTACCTGCCGATATGGATCCGATAATGGCAACTGCAGCCAAGCGCAACCTTAAGGTAGTTGAAGATGCATGCCAGGGATGGCTCGGAGAGTACAAGGGCAAAAAACTGGGAACTATAGGCGACCTTGGCTGCCAGAGCTTTCAGAATTCTAAAAACATTCCGGCCGGAGAAGGTGGTTGTGTTCTGGGCAATAATGATGAACTGATGGACATTGCTACTTCTTATCACAATGTGGGAAGAGCTGTCGGCAGTGTTAAAACCATGATCAACGGAAGCAACTACCGTATGACGCAGACCCAGGCTCTTATCCTGATGTCGCAGATGCAGCGTTTCCAGAAAGATAATGAGATCCGCCAGGCTAATGCACAGTATCTCGACAAAGGACTGAGGAGAATACCAGGTATTATCCCATGCAAGATTGCAAAAGGCAACAAATCTGCAATTCACCTTTATCCTTTCAGATATATCAAAGAGAAATTCAATAACGTTCCAAAAGAAAGATTCCTTGAAGCTCTGAGGGCTGAAGGTATTCCAGGAAACGCAGGCTACGGAAAACAGAATAAACTTGAAATGCTCGACCTGGTCTTTAACTCAAAGGGATACAAGAGACTTTTTTCCGAAGCCAGGCTGAAACAGTGGCACGAAGAGAATATCCTTCCAGGCAACGATCAATTAGTTGATGAAGCAGTCGTTTTCGGACAAAGTACTCTTCTCGGCAGTAAAAGCGACATGGACGATATTATAAATGCAATAACAAAAATCTACGAGAACAGGAACACCCTCGCAGGTTAGTTTTGACAGATTATTTTTTTCGGATTAGTTCTTAAACTTAATTTAAGTTACTGCTATGAAAAAAAGCTCATTAACACGACGATCTTTCGTCCGGAGAACTTCTGCCGCAACAGCCGGCGCAGCGTTATCTGCCGGAGGATTCTCTTCCATATACGCTGGCGTTCCTCAGGAAGCTGATAAACCTGCAATACTCGGTGGAACACCGGTTCGTCAGAAAGGACAGGTTATGGGTTCAGCCTGGCCAATTTACGATGACTCCGATGTCCAGATGTATCTCGAGGCTTATAAGAGTAACCGGTGGTCGGAATACAGTAATAATGATACCGAAAGAGCTGTACAGTTCGAGAAAAAGTACGCTGAACTTATGGGTGTCAATTACTGTGCACTCACTAATTCGGGCACCGATGCACTGGAAACGGCACAGAGGGCTCTCGACATCGGACCGGGTGATGAAGTTATTACCCAGACCAATACCTTCATTGCAACTGCCCAGTCAACCTTCAACGTTTATGCCCTTCCTGTATTTGTCGATTCGGATCCTGAGACGTTTATGATTGATGCCAATAAAATAGAGGAGAAGATCACAAAGAATACAAGGGCTATCCTTCCGGTTCATATCGGAGGAGCAGCTGCCGATATGGATAAGATACTGGCAATAGCAAAGAAACATAATCTTTTTGTTATCGAAGATTCATGCCAGGCACATCTGGGAGAGTGGAGAGGCAAGAAGCTTGGAACAGTAGGAAACCTTGGCTGCTTCAGCTTTCAGGCCGGCAAGAGCTTATGCGGGGGCGAAGGCGGTGCGGTGATCGGGAATGATGAAGAGATAATGGCCAGAGCTGATGCCTACACCAATAACGGCAGAGATCCAAGGGGAAAAAGAAGAACTTACCCCGGAGCCAACTTCAGGATATCACCTTTTGTTTCTGCAACCCTGCTGGGACAGATCAGGCGGGTGGAAGCTCAAAGCAAGCTTCGTGATGAGAATTGCGCCCACCTGGAAAAGCTGCTGGGACAAATAAAGGGTGTGAGACCAACAAAAAAATATGCCGGCCAAACACGTCGTGCCTATTACATTTACCAGTTGATCTACGAAAAGGAACATTTCAACGGTCTTCCAAAGTCTAAGTTCCAGGAAGCAATGAGAGCTGAAGGAATCAGTTTTGGTAACGGAATAGATTCCAGCCTCCATCTTAATCCATTTATTGAGACTTACCTGAATCTCAGGGGATTCCAGAAAATATTCCCGAAGGAGAGACTCGATAAATACAGGCGGGAAAATTTATGCCCGGTAAATGAAAGAATTGCAGCCGAGACCGGTCTGTCATTCGGACAGAGAGTACTGCTCGGCACTAAAAAAGATATGGAGGATATAGTAACTGCTATTGTAAAAATACAGAAGAATTCTTCAAAACTTCTCTGATACATTTTTAGCCCCTCTCTGACCGGGAGGGGCTTTTTACTTAATACTGATTACAATAAAAACCCTGAATCCCCTCGGGCTTGCCCCCTGAATGGGGGTGTTGAAAAAGTAAAAGTATAGTTTTATAAATATTTTTACGCTTTGAAGTGACTTTTTGTACAATTTTCTATTAATTAAAAGTTTAAAGAGGATGGCTAGTTAGCCATCTTCTTAATGTTATGTGCAATACTAATAATACCCCATTCTGTATTCACATTTTTAAGCCCTTTTGAGTAAAATCGTCTAAATTGGTTGTTATGTTTTATTTGTCCAAAGACAGATTCTACGTCAACTCCTCGTTTTGAGCGCAAAATTTTACCAGTTTCTGATTCCAGATTTCGTCGTGCAGTATTCTTGTGCTCTATTAGCTTAGGACTTATCTCTATGGTTCTTTTATTTAACCCCTTACAGCAATTTTCTTTGTATTGGCATCCTTCACAACATCTTGATTTATAAACTATTCTTTCTGATTTGTATCCATTATCTGTTTGGGTCTTCTTGATATATGCAAAATCTAACACCTGGCCTGAGGGGCATTGATACTGATCTTTTTCCTGAGTATAGACGAAACGGTCAGATATAAAGTTCCTTTTCTTGTATTCATTCGTCTTCTCATAATCAAAGTTGTTGTATTTTATGTAGTTACCAATATTATTGCGGACTACATAGTCATAGTTTTCTTCACTTCCATACCCTGCATCTGCTATAATATTTTTAGGAACTCCTCTTAATTGTTTTTTTACCTTATCAATGAAAGGTATAAATACGGAGGTGTCTGCAGCTTTCTGATATATCCCGTAACCTAAAATAAACTGATCCTCTGTTGCTATCTGAACATTGTACCCAGGCTTTAACTGACCCATTCCCAGGTGGTCCTCTTTCATACGAAAGAACGTAGCATCCGTGTCAGTCTTGGAACAACTGTTGCGTCCATCCAGCATTTCTTTTTGCTGCTCGTACTTCTTCAGCTTTGGAGTATAATCCTTCTTCAGCTTTGCTAAATCCGTGGCTGCCTGTTTTGATTTTGTCCCTTTTGATAATTTCTGGTTTATCTCTTCTACCAGTTTATCAACCTGCTCAGATGTTATATTACCCTCAAGCTCTTCCAGATTATGTGACCCGTACTCGGCATCTTCTTCTTTCTGAAGTTGTTCAATATGAGATAATAACTTCTTTACTTTTTCTTTAGTCATATTTTCGTGCCTCTCAACATTCTTTTTCCATACATAACTATACCTGCTTGCATTAGCTTCTATTTTGGTCCCGTCAACAAAAAGATTTTCTGACTTTACATACCCCCTTTGTATAAGAACATCTATTACTGAACTAAAAATATTCTCTACAGCCTCTTTCATCCTTTTAGCCCTGAAGTTGTGGATTGTACCGTGATCAGGGGTACTCATCCCACTTAGCCACATAAAATTTACATTCTCCCTTAATGCCTTCTCGATCCTGCGAGTAGTGTAGATCCCCTGGGTATATGCAAAAGTGAGTACTTTTAACATTATTCTTGGCGAATAACTGCTAGTCCCGCCTCCTTTATATGTATCAAACAGTGGAGCCAATTTGATTTGGTTGATAACTTCATCAACGACTCTAACTATATGATTATCTGGTATTAAACTCCCTATTTCTGGAGGAAGCAACAATAACTGATTGCTTTTGTCCTGCTTAAATACTATCTTAGCCATATGATGTTTGTTATATCTCTAATTTATAACAGATTGGAGAATAAACAAGGGGATGAAACAGCCATTTCATCCCCATTTTTTATTAGTTATTAACAATGTATCTTTGACTTTTTAGACACCCCCAATTAAAGCTATGTTGGCGCCGATTTGTAACCGGTGCCAGTAATATGCTATTTCCGTTAAAAGGCACTGATTGCAACCGAGCAAGTGGCACGGATTGCAAATCCGCGCCAGCGGGGGAAGGGCTGGGGATGGGGCAAACAAATTACCATGTTCTCAAAACCAACCATTATCTCAGCAAGTACACTCAGCCTGTGCCTTGCCGGCTGCAATCAGTCAGGCACCCAGCCTGAAAAAGAACAACGGCCACCGAACATCGTTCTCATTGTATCGGACGACCAGGGATACCACGATCTTGGATCGTATGGTTCCACAGATATAAAGACTCCCAATCTTGACAAACTGGCATCGGCCGGGGCAAGATTCACTAACTTCTATGTAACAGCATCGGCCAGCACTCCATCGCGCTGCAGCATGCTTACAGGAAGATATCCCCAGCGGAATGGCACATACGAACTGTTCCGGAATGACCGGGTTGATGACGGTTACAGCTATGACGCCTACGAATACAGCACTTCTCCGGAAAGGATCTTAGGCACCGACCTGAGGGAAATTCTTTTCCCCCAGTTACTGAAAGAGGCAGGATATGTGAACGGAGCTTTCGGAAAATGGGATATGGGACAGCTAATAAGGTTCCTTCCGCTTCAGCGTGGATTTGATGATTATTACGGATTTGTAAGCACCGGAATAGACTATTATACCCATGAAAGATATAATGTCCCTATAATGTACAGGAACAATGACCCGACCACTGAAGACAAAGGAACTTATTGTACCTATCTATTTGAGAGGGAAGCCATAAGGTTTGTAAAAGAGAACAGTAAAAAACCTTTTTTTCTTTACCTTCCCTTCAATGCTCCGCACGCCTCATCGAGCCTTGAGCCTGAGATTCGCGGAACTGTACAGGCGCCTCCCGAATACCTCGAAAAATATTCCGAAGGAACATCTGTCCGCGAAAACAGGCGAAGGGGATACATGGCAGCCACAACCTGCATGGATGATGCTATCGGAAAGGTGCTTGGCCTGATCGATAGCCTCGGACTTGCAGAAAATACCGCAGTCATATTTTTTTCGGATAATGGAGGAGGAACAGGTTCGGAAAATACTCCATTAAGGGGAGGCAAAGCTACCATGTGGGAAGGCGGCCTCCGCGTGCCTTGTATAATAAAATGGCCGGGAAAAATTAAGGAGGGGCAGGTAATTGACAACTTCGTAAGCGCCCTTGAACTTTTCCCGACTATCCTGTCAATTGCCGGTGTTGAGAAACCCTCTGATCTTATTTTGGACGGATTTGATATACTTCCTTTGCTCACAGGTGAAAAAGATCTTGAGCGGACGGAAATGTTTTGGGACTTCAGGGATGAGTTTGCCGCCAGAGTTGGCGATATAAAATGGATAGATGCAAAAAAGGCAAGAGGATTGTATAATCTTACCAGCGATATTGGCGAAAATGATGACCTGTCGGAAAGAGAAAAAAATACCCTCGAGATGGTTCAGAAAAAATTTCAGCAATGGAAAGAAGATATGAAAATGGCTGAACCGAGGGGCCCATTCAGGGATTATTGATTTTTAATTTATCTTGAAGAATAATTTTATCAACCCAACATAACCATGGACCGTCGGAAATTTATTCAGATCGCGTTGCCCGGAGCTATGATCTTATCTTCCCCTGGCGTAGCAAACAGCTCATTATCAAATAGAAAAAAGAAAATTCCGGTTGGAGCCCACGTCTGGGTCTTTGCTGCCACATTACCCAACAGGGATATATCTCCTGCCCTGAGCAGTATATTTTCAGACCTGGCCTACGCCGGATTCGACGGAGTGGAACTGATGGAACAGCCGTTGAGAAGTGAAGTTTATACTAAACAGATCGGTGAGCTTATTGATCAACATAAGATAAAGCTTTTCGGTACATCTTATGGCGCAGCTATGTGGGACAGGAACAGTTTCAGCAAAACTTACGAAGATGTCGATCAGATCTTCACAAATATGGCATCAGTCGGCGGTAAAACTTTTGGCGTAAGTGTAGGCCAGACAAGGGGTCGTCAGAAAACGGAGGAAGAATTGGACACCCAGGCCGAATTGCTGAAAAAAATAATATCTCTTGGTAAGAAGAAGGGTATTACCCTGAACCTGCATAATCATACCTATGAGGTGGAGAACAATATGCATGATCTGAGAGGTACCATAAAAAGAATACCCGACATCGGACTTGGTCCTGACCTGAACTGGCTGTTGAGAGCCGGAGTCGATCCGGTTGCTTTCCTGAAAGAGTTCAGGAAGCAGATAATATACCTTCATCTGAGGGATCAGCTAAGCAACGGGAAATGGCCTGAATCGGTCGGAGAAGGAGATGTCGATTTCAGGGAGATTGCAGTTACCCTTGATGAAATTAAATTCAAAGGAATAGCCACCGTTGAGCTGGCTCATGAAAGCGGATTTGCCCCTACCCGACCCCTGAGAGATACACTTAAGATGAGCAGGGATTACATGAGAACAACCATGAATATTTAAAAATATTTTTCCGATGCACTTTATCAATCGGAAAAATCTTCTCCATGTTTATAATATTCTAAACAATTTAAATCCCAAAAATTACAATTTTATCAAAAAAAAACTTTAAATTAAGATTGAATTTCTGAGGCGTGACTGAGAAGCATACGAGTTGATAATATATAAGTTGATAATAACTAATATACTTAACCTTAACTCCGATGTTGCCTATGAAAAAGATCTTTTTTTTCTGATAATCCTGATTTTACAGGTTGCTCTGATCCTTTTAATGACAACCGTCATTAAAATTTCTCATTTAAGAGATATTTTTCTCTTATACATGCGCTACTTATCTAACTATCAAGTCTTGTTAAGAATAATCTAATCCATGAAAAACTGTTCAATCCATTGGAAATTTCTATCAGGTACACATGTATCGGGATACGTGTGTATCATATTAATCCTTTTATTGATTGTAAATGCGCCTGATTTGCAAGCGGGTGTATCCGGTGCTACACAGCAGTTGGTTGTATCGGGTACAGTTACTGATTCTGAAACACGTGAAGCAATGCCCGGTGTGAACATCGTTGTTAAATCAACCACGATAGGAACCATAACAGATATAAACGGCAAATATTCAATTTCCGTACCTGATGCAAGCAGCACACTGGTATTCTCATTTGTGGGATACAGAAATATGGAAGCTCCTGTTGCCGGAAAAACCATGCTGAACATAAGCCTTGAGCCTGAATCAAGCTTACTTGATGAAGTGGTAGTTGTCGGATATGGAGTTCAGAAGAAAAGCGATCTGACAGGTTCTGTTGTAAGAGTTAATATGGCTGAAAAGCTGACATCGGGTAATACAAATATTCTGCAGGCTATTCAGGGAGATACCCCCGGATTAAATGTTACCGGAGGAGGAGGCACTGCAGGAGAACAACCCGATTTATCGATAAGGGGAAGAACTTCTCTTTCAGCTAACGACAATCCCCTGATTGTAATTGATGGTGTAATCTTCAATGGTTCCTTATCTGATCTTAATACAAACGACGTGGAATCAGTTGATATCCTTAAGGATGCGAGTGCTGCAGCAGTTTATGGCTCCCGGTCAGCCAACGGTGTAATGATTATAACAACTAAAAAAGGGAAAACAGATAAGCCCACATTTTCCCTTACAAGCTCGTACGGCGTGCAGGATTTTACAAAATATCTTCCTCTGATGAATGCCGAGGAATTCGCAATCAGACTTGTTGATTATACCTGGGAACAAAAGCTGTATGCCTGGTACGCAAAAAAACCAACATCACCATCTGATCAGGGTGGCAGACCGGAAAGAGGTGACATTACTATCAGGGAGGTCGTTGCAGCTTCCTTAAGAACCCAGGAGGAAAAGGATAATTATCTTGCAGGAGGGTATGATATTAACTGGATTGATCTTGTAACAAGAACAGCCCCCATGCAGCAGTTTGACGGAAGTGTTTCCGGAAAGTTAAATAATACCATTTACTATATATCAGGTTCCTATACCAACCAGAAGGGGGTCCTGTTAAATGACCAGTTCATCAGGACTACCATTCACAGCAATGTTGAAAGTAAAATGACTAACTGGCTTACTATCGGATTAAATACTGATTATTCTTATCGTGATTATTCAGGTATAGAAACCGGGTTTGATCATGCCAGGCGTGCCAGCCCGCTGGCCGACATATATGATGCTAACGGAAACTATAAGATGCTTCTTGCCCAGGAAAATTACCAGGTACATCCATTAGCGAATCTACTGGCTGATAATGAGGATATTAGAAATAACCTCTTCGTCATCGGAACAGCAAAGATTGAAATACCCAGGATAAAAGGATTATCATATAATCTTAATTATTCAAACAGGTTTTACACTGACAGGGAGAACACATTTTATCCTAAGGAAATTAATGCGGGGGCAGCAAATAATGGTTCGGCCACAAAGGAAAATTCTGAAGAGAGGAACTGGCTGCTGGATAATATAATTACTTACGCAAGAGATTTTGCATCCAATCACAGGGTCAATCTTACTCTGCTATACAGCCGGGAAAATCGGAGAGGGCAGAGCTCTGAGCTTACTTCAGCAGGATTTGGCAACGGGATTCTCGGCTATAACTCAGTTGAGCTCGGAACCTTACCGACAGTAAACTCAGGTGCATGGGAGGAGAACAGTGTCTCTTATATGGCACGTGCAAACTATGTATTCAAAAACCGATATATGGTAACAGGGACCGTAAGAAAGGATGGCTTTTCAGGATTTGGAGCTTCAAAGAAATTTGCGACATTCCCTTCCCTCTCTTTTGCATGGGTTGCATCAGAGGAATCATTTGTTCAAAACTTAGGCGATTGGCTAAATGTCCTGAAATTAAGGATCTCCTACGGGACAAACGGAAATCAGGGTATCGGAAGGTACTCAAGCTTCTCTACCATGGCCACTACTTCATATATTTTTGGTGGAGCAACAGCCATCGGTGTGTACCCCAATTCCATGGGTAATAACAATCTTGGATGGGAATCTACAAATTCTCTGAATTTCGGAGTTGATTATTCGGTTCTTGACCAAAGGATTTCGGGATCGATCGATGTTTATACAGCCCAGACAAGCAATGTACTTGTCAGAAGAACATTGCCTACCACAACCGGTTACCAGAATGTATGGACCAATATTGGGGGAATTTCAAATAAAGGAGTTGAATTTTCCTTAACAACACTGAATATTAAATTGCCGGTGAGATGGGAAAGCAGATTCTCATTTTCTTTGAACAGGGATGAGATAACAAAGCTTTATGGCGGACCGGAGGATAAGGATATCGGAAATTCCTGGTTCATTGGAGAGCCTATAAGTTCAATATATGAATATACCAGGACCGGTGGTGTGTGGACTGAGGAGGAGCTCTATAACAAGCAAATCCCGGTTGAAGGCTTTTTACCGGGCCACATGAGGCTGGCAGATCTGAATGGCGATGGCCAGGTTGAACCAAATAACGACCGAAGCATTATAGGTTATCAGACACCAAACTATCGTTTCAGCATCAATAATTCTGTTTCCTATAGGAATTTTACTTTAAACTTTTTCATTAATTCTATTCAGGGAGGCAATGGCTATTATCTTGGAAATGTTGGCGCGCTCGTTCTTCACTCCATTACAACTCCTGTATCCGGTAGTGGCCGTAATACGGAAGATACACCAAGGGTCAACCAGTATAACATATATCAATACTGGACTCCTGATAATGGCGTCACAAATGTTCCGGGAATCTTTTATGCACCCCCAAGGGAACCGGGATACTGGGTCGACAGAAGCTTTGTGAGACTTCAGGATGTTACCCTTAATTATTCACTCGGTGAAAAAATAACTAATCTGCTGAAATTGGGCAGCTGCGACATTTACCTGAGTGGCAAGAATCTTCATACATGGACTAAATGGCCGGGATGGGATCCTGAAACAGCATCAAACAATTTACCCATCATGAAAAATATGACTGCAGGGATTCGATTGGTCTGGTAGGTGGATTCATAAGACAATTAATAATAAATCTTAAAACTCAAAAAGATGAAATATTTTATTATATCAAACACTTTTAAGAAAAAAACCGTCTTTATTCCGATCTTTCTGCTATTTCTCTTATCATGCAATGAAGACGTTGTAGAGGAAGTGCCACTTGATTTTCTTACTCCTGCTAATGCCTATACCACGCTCGATGGAATAAAACAGGGCAATGCAGCAATGTACGATGCCATGCGCACGTGGTTTTCGCAGGATGCCAACACCGATTATGTAATGTCGCTGTTTACTGTTGGAACAGATGAAACTTTTGACGGGGAAAACTTTTCCAGTCAGACATATTTAACCGACTATTCATCATCGCTTGTTGCCGATAATGTTCATGTTGGTAATATGTGGAGAGTAAATTATGCCAATATTCAAAAATGTAACGTTCTTATTGATGGAATTAGCAAAGCCGACAGCAAGATCTGGTCAGGCGAAGCAGAAAAAAACATTTACCTTGCCGAATCAATGGTATTCAGGGCTTTTGCTTACCGGGTTCTTGTTACATTTTTTGGCGATGTTCCGCTTGTAACAGAGGTAATCAATGCACCTAAAACAGATTTTGTAAGAACACCCAAATCTGAAGTTTACAAGCAGATTGAAGATGACCTTATTTTTGCCACAGTGAATTTACCTGTAAAAGGCAGGGAGGCAGCTCCCGGAAGAATTACACAGGGTGCTGCCTGGCATTATCTGGCTGAAATTTACCTGGCCCAGGGCAAGTTCCAGCAGGCAGCAGATGCAGCATCGAAAGTAATTAATGACTATGGTTATGCTTTGATGCAGAACAGGTTCGGAGTGAATCTTTCAAGCGATTTATTTGGTTCGGGCGACGTCTATTATGATCTGTTCATGAATAATAATCAGAACCTTCCTGAAAATACTGAAGCAGTATGGGTAATTCAGTATGAGCCACTTGTTCCCGGTGGAGGCCGTTATGGTGGTGAACGAACATACGGTCCACGCTACTTCAGCATAGGTAAAACTCCTGATGGATTTACAGCTATCCGCGGTGAACTGGTGAATGGCGTTTACACTGGGTACAGTGATACACTGGGAAGAGGTGTTTCACGGTGCAGGCTCACAAATTATGTTGCATACGATATATGGAGGAGTGATTGGAATAATGACATCCGTAATGCAAAACATAATATTAAACGTAATTATTATTTCGACAGTCCGCAGTCAATATATCACAAGAAAAAAATTGACTGGTCCCTTTATCCTGCAGGCTCCAGAAATGTATTAAAAGATACAGTAAATTATCTTTATCCTTATCACCTGAAATTATCCGAGCCTTGCAGGCATACTTCGAACCTTTCAACCTCCGGCCAGGGGTATGCTTACAAGGACATTTATGCGATACGTCTGGCTGAAACCCTGCTGCTTCGCGCTGAAGCTTATCTTGGTCTTAATAACAAGGACCTGGCTGCCGCCGATATCAATCTGGTCCGGACCCGGGCTAAAGCAACGCCTGTACTGGCTCAGAATGTGAATCTTGATTATATCCTTGATGAACGGGCCCGGGAGCTGTTTGGGGAAGAACAAAGGGGATACACCCTGCTGAGGCTGGGAAAGCTGGTTGAACGGGTCAGAAAATACCACAGTAATCCTGTTCGATGGGGTGCAGATATTCAGAATCATCAAAATTTATGGCCGATACCTCAGGCAATTATCGATCTGAATATTGGTGCTGTAATGCCTCAGAACCCAGGATTCTGATAAGATGTATTAACAAATTTTATAAACAGTGGAAAATGTACTCTCTTCAATCTGCTTCAGAGATACATATAAAAGTAAAAACATGTATATTAGCAGTGCTTAGTTTAAAAATACCCGATAAATTAATCATTATGAATATGTTAAAATCCTTTGTTAAAATCAGCCCGGTTCTGTTCCTGTCTGTAGTAATAATTTGTAATTCCGGATGCAGGAATAAACCCTCAGCTCAGAATGACGGTTGGGTGGATCTGTTTGACGGAAAAACCCTTACTGGATGGAAAATCCTGAATGAAGACTATTCCTATCAGGGCAACCAACCCGAATTCTATGTTCAGGACGGTATGATTATCTGTAATACAAAATCAGATGTCGGAGGCGGATACCTGGTAACTGAAAAAAATTATGATGATTTTATCCTGGAACTGGACGTTAAAATTGATTCTTCCCTGAATTCAGGAATACAATGCAGGGGACAGATCTGGCAGAAAGATACTGTTGCCATGTATCTGGCGGGTGATGCAAAAGGAACCCTGAGTCAGCAGAAGTTTAAAGCAGGATATATATGGGGTTACCAGATCGAAGTTGACCCATCGGACCGTGCCTGGTCGGGAGGATTATATGAACCAGGTAATCGCGGCTGGCTTGTAAGACTCACCGACAATGAAGCAGGTCGTAAAGCATTCAAACCTCTGGAATGGAACCATTTTAAAATATTGATGGATGGTAATAAAATACAGGCATGGGTTAACGGTGTTCAAACAGTCGATACAACCGACGATATGAACTCCACAGGCTTCATAGGCTTACAGTTTCACGGCGCCGGGAAGGAACAAAACAATATGAAATCGTTCTGGAAAAATATAAAAATTAAGGAGTTATAGAAATATTTCATGTTCCCGAAGGATTACCAGATGGATTTGGCTGACTCAGCCCGGGCCCTTCCATCTGGTTTTTGAATGCACATCTTTTAATTGTTCATCAAAAAATCTAATACAGCTGATTTTTTGTTAATCTTTTTATTAAATTGTGAGCTGTCAATGTAATCAAAAAAACTGCTTCGTCCGATGAAAAGATCCATGCTTTTTAAGGTTCTGCCTTTTGTCCTTATACTCCAGTTAAGTTCCTGCAATAATGGCGACCTATTCTACAAAGGGAATATGCATACCCACACTTTATGGAGTGACGGGGATGATTTTCCTGAAAATGTAACTGGCTGGTACAAGGAAAACGGATATGACTTTCTGGTGCTTACCGATCACAATATAATTCAGGAAGGAGAAAACTGGAAGAGCCTTCCGGAGAATCATCCTGCTATTTTGAAAACAGGAAATATTGAGAAGAAAAAGGATGAAAAAACATCCGGCAATGTAAATGTTCGTTTAAAGCAGCTTGATGAATTCCGGTCAGAATTTGAGGAAAAGGGAAAGTTCATACTCATCCCCGGAAATGAAATCACTTGTCCGGCATCTGTTCACCTGACATCCTTTTACCAGGAGAAAGCATTACCTGCCCCAAAAGGCGGTGAAGCTGACAGGAGCAGAATGATCGGTGATGCCGTAAGACTGGTAGATGACTACCGGCGTCAGTCCGGCAGAAACACCTACCCTGCCCTGGCTCATCCTAATTTCAGATGGGCAATCACAGCCGAGATGATACTTGAGAATCCGGATCTGCGGTTTTTCGAGGTTTACAATGGTCACGTCCAGGTAAATAACAATGGCGATAAATACAGGGCAGATACTGATCGGATCTGGGATATAGTACTTGCAAACCGCCTGCAGAATGGCGGTAAGGTGATTTATGGTCTCGCCGTTGACGACAGCCATAATTACCATCTGGAGAATGGCTACAAGGGAAATGGCCCAGGCAAGGGCTGGGTTATGATCAACTCAGGTAAACTTTCGCCTGAATCGCTTCTCAATGCACTTGATAAAGGAGACTTTTATTCCTCCACCGGTGTGGCTTTAAAAGATATCCGGTTTAACGGCAAAACATTAAATGTAAGGATTAGATCGACCGAAGGTGTAAATTACCTTACAGAATTTATCGGGACAAGAAGAAATTTCAATACTTCCAGCTCGCCAACTCTTGATTCAGCTGGTATGGAAATTCCAAATACAACGTGTGTTTACAGTAACCAGATTGGAGAAATACTGGCAAGCAGCAGCAGTACCGAGCCCTCCTATACATTTAAAGGTGATGAGCTTTATGTAAGAGTACGAATCACCTCCTCAGCCGACCAGACCGA
The DNA here is from genome assembly GCA_942492865.1 of uncultured Bacteroidales bacterium. GTDB lineage: Bacteria > Bacteroidota > Bacteroidia > Bacteroidales > VadinHA17 > LD21. The sequence continues at coordinate 580,487 of OW818650.1, forward strand.
TCCGTTATCGGGAAATACAATTGGAAAGCAAAGGGCCTGGGTACAACCGCAGGTACCGGAATAGAACAAAAAAGCCAGACTGATTTCCATTTAGTATAATTTTTCAAAAATTTATCACGGAGAATTATGAAATCAAAAATTACCCGTCGGCAGATGGTAAGGTCCATATCAGACATTACAGTTGGAGCTGGTATAATGACCATACCTTTTAACAGATCGCTTGACCAGCAGGATGTAAAAACTATCAGGCCCCAAATAAATGTAAGGGTCTCTCCTCCCGGACCAAAATCAACGGCCCTCATGGAAGAGGTCAGAAAATATATAGGTAAAAGCAACTATACTGGCCTTTACGGAATAGGCCTTAAGAACGGGGATGGGGTATACATAGAAGATATGGACGGCAATGTCTATATCGATTGTCTTACCTCTGCTTCAAGCACCTTACTCGGGTACAGCCGCGATGAAATTGCAAGAACCTATTACGAAACTTCCCTGAAGATACAGCAAACCTGTTTCCCGTATTCTCCAAACATGGAGGCGGTTGAATTTGCCAGGAAGATCTCTGAGATCTCTCCCGGTAAATTTGATAAAAAAGTATTCATGGGACTTAGCGGCTCGGATTCCATCTGCGGTGCAATAGAAGCTGCACGCAAATTCACAGGGAAAAGAGGGATCATCTCCTTTAATTATGCCTATCACGGCTCAACCGGACTTTCCCAGGCAGCATCGGGATTCAGGTCACTTAATGAAGGTGTTTATGATTTAAACGATCCGGATTTTATTAAAGTAGCCTTCCCTGTTACTCCTGAGCAGGGTGAAAATGTACTGAAGAATGTTGAATCGGTTCTTGCATTCGGCAAAACCGCAGCGATGGTTGTTGAAATAATCCAGGGCGACGGTGGAACACTTCTTGCTCCTGAAGGATTCTTCAGAAGGTTGAAGGAATTATTGGAAAAGCATAATGTCCTGCTTATTGATGACGAAATTCAGAGCGGCATGGGGCGTACGGGTAAATGGTGGGCTTGCGATCATGAAGGAATTGTTCCCGATATCACTGTTATGGGAAAAGGACTTTGTGCCGGTTATGCACCTGTTTCTGCTGTCACGGGCAGAAGCGAGGTGCTGGATGCCCTGGTGCCTGCTGCACATCTGTTCACTTACTCGGGACATGCACCATCTGTTGCGGCAGCAGCCAAAGTGATTGATATAATTAAAAATGAAGATCTTATTGAAAATGCAAGGCAAACCGGGGTGCGGCTGTTAAAAGGTTTGAAAGAAGCGGAAAAATACTCCGATGTTGTTGTTGAAGCAAGGGGAAGAGGATGCATGATAGGTATCGAAATCAACTTATCTAAAGACCTTCTTGCAAGCAAAATATTTGCCTACAGGTGCCTGGAGAAAGGGATCTATTTCGGATATATAGGGGATAAACAGAGAGTAATCAGGGTGCTTCCTCCGGTAATAATTAAGGAAAGTGAATGCGACCAGATAATAAGGGTTGTTCATGAAACTGCCGGGGAAATGCATAATAACAGGATTCCGAAAGAAACCATCGAAAAAGTTCAGAAATACGCTTTGGGCTGGTAAAATTATACAAACTTATTTATAAAAAGTTTGTTTAATCTTAATTCAAATTATCAGACCTGTAATGACATTCAGGAAGTCTGCACAAACCTTATATATAAGCTCCCTCGCCGGGCATCTTCATGCATGCATCAGGGAAAAACAAGACTTCTTCCCTGATGCCCGATGAATTTATTTAAACCGGTGAATCCATGGGTAATATTATTAGACTTAATGATCTGTCAACCGTTAACGTTTCTGCACCTGTAACAGGATATATCGGAAAGATTGGCGCATGCCTTAGTTCCAATGTGTATCCCCTCTTGTATTTTTTAAAATATTTATTTATATTTTGAGATTATTAGGTTTTAATTTTTTTGACGGCATTAGAGTTTTTTCTATTTAGCATTACGTTGATTATCAGTGTTTTATTTTGATCTATCCGATTATAATGAATAACCCTTAATAACTGAATTGTCTATGAAACAAGATTTTTCTCCCACAATTTTTCTTTCAGATAATATTTTTTAATTTCGGTTAACACATATCTAAATGTTTTTATCAGATTATGATCCTGATCTGTAAGATTCTACATACTTAAACCAATAAACCGACTTATGAAAAAAATCATGCTTTTACATTTGTCTATTTCTGATAAGATCTTCCTGCGGAAGAACTTATGGATACTGAAGATGCTTGTTATCTTTCTGGTTTTCATCAGCTTTAGCAGCCCTCTTTTTTCTGAAGGCAGCCTGATGAACAACGTCGCCGATCAGCCGGTTAGGGTAACAGGAACGATTCTGGATGAAAACGGGAGCCCTTTCCCCGGGGTGAATATTCAGGCCGAAGGAACAACAATCGGTACAATATCGGACGTAAGTGGGAAATACACACTTGACGTGCCGGGCACTGATGCTACAATGGTCTTTACCTTTGTGGGCTACTCAACCCAGAGGGTACCGCTGGCAGGAAAAACAACGGTTGATGTCACTATGTCTCCCGATATAATGAACCTTGATGAGGTTGTTGTTATCGGTTATGGAACTGCCCGCAGGGCAACCATTACCGGATCAGTCGCCTCCGTTACAGGTGAAAAACTGGCAGTTGCCAAAACAACCAACTTTTCGAATGCACTTGTTGGAAGGTTGCCGGGTCTTGTGGCTGTGACACGTTCCGGACTGCCCGGAGCGGATGATGCCACCATCAGGATCCGCGGTAATAACACCCTTAACGACAATAATCCTCTGATTGTTGTTGACGGGGTTGCAGGAAGGAGCATGTCAAGGCTTAATCCTGCGGATATTGAAAGCGTCAACGTTCTTAAGGATGCATCAGCTGCAATTTATGGAGCACGGGCTGCAAACGGGGTTATTCTTATCACTACCAGGCGTGGAGCATCCGGCAAGCTAAAGGTAAACATTGACTATAATCAGGGATTCGCTTCTCCAACTGTACTTCCTGATATGGCTGACTCATATCTCTATGCAACGATGATGAATGAAGTGGATAGTTATGCAGGGCAGACTCCAAGGTTTACACAGGATGATCTTCAGAAATACAGAGATGGCTCTGATCCGTGGGGACATCCCAACACTGACTGGTTCAGTGAAGTCTTCAAACCATTCTCTCTTGAAAATAAAGCTAACTTAAGCCTTACAGGCGGAACCGAAAGCTTAAAATATTTTGTCTCCCTGGGCAGAAGATTTCAGGACGGCACATATAATAAAAGCGGTTCAAATTATTCACAGGTTGATTTCCGGAGCAATATTGACGGGAAGATCAGTAATAATATCAATATCGGCATTGATGTGGCAGGCCGGCAGGAAAACAGGCATAACACAATTTATACTGAATATGAGACCTTCAGGAACGTGCCAAGAGGAAAGCCTACTGATGTTGCCTGGTGGTTCAACGGGAAGCCTGGTCCTGATGTGGAATCAGATCTGAACCCGGTAGCCATGGTCACCAACATGGGCGGTTACAATGACGATATAAGATATATTTTAGAGAGTAATCTGAAACTGAACATTATCATTCCCTGGGTAAAAGGATTATCTATTACCGGTAATGCATCTATCGATAAGGATTTTCAGAATGAAAAACTCTGGAAAACACCTTTCTACCTGTATGTCTGGGATAAGCAAACTTTAGATAGTGATGGTATGCCATTACTTAATGGCTCAAAAAGAGGCGTATCACAACCGGAACTGACACAGAGCAACGAAACCGGGGGAAGGACCACTCTTAATGCCCTGATCAATTATGAAACAAAAATAGCTGAGAACCACAGGATAAAATTACTGGCCGGTACAGAAAACAGCAGGGGTATGTCAGAACAGTTTGAGGCTTCGAGAAGATATTTTGTATCGGGAGCAATAGACCAGCTTTTTGCCGGCAGTGACCTTGAAAAGAACAATACAGGTTCAGCCAGTGAAAATGCCCGTATGAATTATTTCGGACGCGTTAACTATGACTACAAATCGAAGTACCTGGCTGAATTCGTCTGGAGATATGATGGTTCATATATATTCCCGGCAAACAAACGATGGGGATTCTTCCCCGGCGTTTCCGTCGGCTGGTTACTGAGTGAGGAAGGTTTCTGGAAGAATAATATTCCTTTTGTAAACTACTTTAAGCTGCGTGGTTCATGGGGACAAACCGGTAATGACCGTGTTCCTAATTTTGAATACCTGTCAAAGTACCGCTTTGCAAGCGGCTGGGGTAATCTGGAGAACGGCCTGAATATGGGTGAGTGGCTCACCGGACAAAACATAATAAATAAGGTTCTTTACGAGCAGAGTATCCCAAACATAAATATTACATGGGAAGTATCAAACCAGACTGATATAGGGTTTGATGCCCAGCTGCTCGGAGGAAAGCTGAAACTTGAAGGAGATTACTTCCATAACCAGCGAAGCAATATTCTTACTGCAAGAAATGCTTCGGTGCCGGGCTCAACAGGTCTGACCCTTCCACCTGAAAATATCGGTAAAGTTGTCAACCAGGGATTTGAATTTGTTGTAGGATATGGCGATAAAGTCGGCAGCCTGATTTACAACGTCTCGCTAAACGGCGGTTATGCAAAGAATATAATCAAATTCTGGGATGAACCACCCGGGATCCCTGAATATCAGCAGCAAACCGGCTTCCCGATGAACTCGCGGCTGTACTACCAGGCCATCGGGATCTTCAGGGATCAGGCTGCTGTGGATGCCTACCCCCATTGGGTAGGGGCACGTCCGGGAGATATAATTTTCAAGGATGTCAATGAAGATGGCAAAATTACCGGATTGGACCAGGTAAGGGATTATCGCAGTAATATTCCTACTTTCACTTCAGGATTAAATATTGATCTGACGTATAAAAATTTCTATTCTACTATCCTCTTCCAGGGCTCATGGGGAAAGATCAGATACCATTATGTTGAAGGAGGCGTATCAGGAAATTACTATATGGAAGATGCTGAAGGGCGCTGGACCGAAGACAATCCCGATGCAACAAAACCAAGGGCATTCAATTATACCTCTGAGTACTGGCGGTCACAAGACAATACCTATTGGTTAAGAAGCGCTGATTATGTAAGACTGAAAAATCTTGAAGTTGGTTATAACATGCCTCAGTCAATTAATTCCAAACTTAACATTGAAGGTTTCAGGATCTATGTTGGCGGAACAAACCTGATTACATGGGCGCCGGATCTTCCTAGTTTTGATCCGGAGTCTAGTGCCCAGGACTATCCTCTCAGTAAAGTAATCAACTTAGGTGCAGTTTTAACCTTTTAAACTAAATTAAGATGAAAAAGAATATATATCTTAAATTATTATTATTTGCCGCTGTTATTCTGACATCATGTAATGAAGATTTCCTTGAATTACAGCCGCTTAATGCATATTCTGACGTTGCTGTCTGGAGTGATCCCATTCTGGCAGAAACTTTTGTTAATGGAATTTACTTCAAAATGGAAATTCCAAACGGCGACATGAAATATGGCACTCCTAACTATGTTGATGAACTTCACCGCCGCGACGGAGGGTCCCAGCTTAATTTCAACAACAGCAGGATCACACCCGATCAGATGAACTGGAGGAATGAGCTTCCTTCATGGAACAATTTGTATGTCAACATAAGGTCGTGCAATAAATTTCTGGAAAATGCAGCGAAACTACCTGATGACGGTACTCTTGTGGATGGAGTAACAAAGAAAAACAGGCTAATAGGAGAAGTTCATTTTTTGAGAGCCTGGTTTTACATGCGCCTAACAAGCCTTTATGGGGGAGTTCCCATAATTGACAAGCCTTATCAGCTGGTGGATGATTTTTTTGCTCCGCGAAATACCTATAAGGAGTGTGTCGATTTCATGGTAGCCGACTGCGATGCAGCAGCAAGCCTGCTTCCTGAAAAACATACTATCGATAAGTTTTCACGCGCAACAAAAGGTGCAGCACTTGCTCTGAAATCAAGGGTACTTATCTATGCAGCCAGTGATCTGTACAATACAACTGTATTTCCCGGATACTCAAATCCGGAGCTGATAGGTTATACTGACGGGAACAGGGCAGCGCGCTACCAGGCCGCAAAGGATGCAGCAAAAGCTGTAATGGATCTGAATCTCTACAGTCTGTTCCGGCCCACCCCTGCACCAACCGATTCAGTTGCAATGAACTTTGAAGCCCTCTTTAATTCAAAGGATTGTATTGAAGATATTATGGTACGCTATGCATCTACAACGTCGTATGATGTTAATTACAGCTGGATGAACCTCAGCGGTCCGAATGGATATCACTGCCGCGGAAGTAATGCACCGATAGATAATCTTGTACGGGACTATGAAAGAAAAGATGGGACAAGATTCAACTGGAACAATCCCGTTCATGCGGCAGCACCTTACAAGTACCGTGATCCCCGCTTCTATGCCACAATCTTCTATGAAGGTGCAAAATGGAGAACACGTGCACCAGGTGAATTTCCTCTTGATCCGATTGGTGTTATCCAGGTTGGCAGATGGGAAAGATGGAATTCTCAGACAAATACAATGTATGAGCAATGGGGTCTGGATACTAGGAAAGGGCCCAACTCACCTTTTGAAGGGGCATATACAGGCTATTATATCCGTAAATATTTTGATCCGGCAGTCGATGCCCAGTTCTTTGTTCCGGAGGTCGGCTGGCGATACTTCAGATATGCCGAGATCTTGCTGAACTATGCCGAAGCATGCATAGGCCTTGGTCAGGATGAGGAGGCCCGTACCTATATTAATATGATAAGAAGAAGAGCCGGTATGCCTCCGGTAACGGAATCAGGTATTGCCCTGCGTGACCGTTATCGCAACGAAAGGCGAATTGAGATGGCTGTGGAAGAACAACGATTCTATGATGTGCGCAGATGGCTGATAGGGCCACAATCGTATGTTGCCGCCTATAAAGTGGACGTGGTTTACAAGCTTGACCCGGTAACCAAAGTAACAGCCACAACTCCGACTATTACTCCGATGGTTCATAATGCATATAAATGGGAAGATTATTCTTACTTCATGCCTATTCTAAGGACCGAAATGAATAAGAACCCACAACTGATACAAAATCCGGGATATAACTAAAAACTTTTATTCTTTTGATTTTACGGACATGCGGCCAGTTTATTTTCACAATCGGGCCGCATGTTCTTTTTGTTTGCTTTTAAATAAAAAATGTATTATTATAGCAATATTCAAAAATCCCTTGCCCATTAACCCTAAAGGCTCAGGAAAATTCGGATCATAAGTGAGTATTGACATAATAATTATTATAACCTGATCTATGCCTATGTAATAAACTTTTATTAACGAGATCAGATAAATTCCTTCTGATACTTTTCTCTAATGGTAATTCCTAAACAACGGGTATATGCCCGCCAATTCATTTTATAAATACTAACTAACCAAAACATGAAAGAAAACAACAATTTTAATCTGAACCTTTCCGGGGGAAGTAAATTCCTGCGGTTTTTAAAAAGGGTTACGGTCATGTGCATGGTCATTGCTATTCATCTGTCTGCAATTGGCCAGCAGCAGGCAAAAATAAGCGGTACCATCACAGATGAAAACGGAAGCGCTTTCCCGGGTGTTAACGTGCAGGTGGAGGGTACAACTATAGGGGCAATTACTGACGTAAGCGGAAAATATTCCCTTCTTGTTCCTGATGCTAATGCTACTCTGGTATTCACATTTGTGGGATATTCTACCCAGAAAGTTCCAATGTCGGGAAGAGCTGTAATTGATGTAGCTATGGCAGCCGACGTTATGAATCTTGAGGAAGTGGTTGTTGTGGGCTACGGCACAGCACGCAGGGCAACAATAACAGGATCAGTAGCTTCTGTTGCCGGGGACAAGCTTCAGGTTGCTAAAACTACAAACTTCACAAATGCCCTTGTTGGACGTCTTCCCGGACTTGTAGCAGTAACCAACTCAGGACTACCCGGAGCTGATGATGCAACAATAAGGATCCGTGGAAATAACACTCTCAATAACAACAACCCTCTGATTGTTGTCGATGGTATAGCAGGCCGCAGCATGTCGCGTCTTAATGCTGCCGACATCGAAAGCATAATAGTGCTAAAGGATGCATCGGCTGCAATTTATGGCGCCCAGGCCGCAAATGGCGTAATTCTTATCACCACCAGACGCGGATCATCAGGAAAACTTAAGATCAATGCTTCATTCACCCAGGGATTCAGCGCTCCTACCGTGATACCGGATATGGCCGATTCATATCTCTATGCGACACAGATGAACGAAATAGATGTTGCAGCAGGACAGAACCCCAGATTCTCGTCAGATGATCTTCAAAAATACAAAGATGGATCCGATCCATGGGGACATCCTAATACTGACTGGTTCAGTGAAGTGTTCAAACCATTTTCGCTGGAAAACAATGCAACCTTAAATCTCACTGGAGGTACCGATAATGTCAAGTATTTTGTTTCTATGGGAACAAGGTACCAGGATGCAACTTTCCGTAAGAGCGGATCGAGCTATTCACAGGTAGATTTCAGAAGCAATATAGACGGAAAAATTTCAGAAAACATAAATTTCAGCATCGACATCGCCGGAAGACAGGAGAACAGGAACTTCCCTATTGCTGAAGAAGGTGTTATATTCAGGCTGGTTCCGAGAGGCAAACCTACTGATGTTGCATGGTTTTTTGGTAAATATCCCGGACCTGATGTTGAGTCTGACAGAAACCCTGTTGTTATGGTTACTGATATTCCGGGTACCGATACCGAGAAGGATTACGTTATGGAAAGTAATTTAAAGCTTAATATTAAAATTCCATGGGTAAAAGGTTTATCATATACCGGAAATGCTTCAATAGACAAGAACTTTGGCACCGAAAAGATATGGCAGATTCCATTCTATCTTTACACGTGGGATAAAACATCACTTGATGAAAATGGTCTCCCCCTGTTGAATGCATCTAAAAGAGGTATAAGCCAGCCACAGCTTAATCAGGCAATGAATAACGGGCAACGGATAACACTTAATTCACTCCTTAACTATGAAAGAAGCATTACTGAAGCTCACAAAATCAAGATATTAGCTGGGGTTGAATCTTCAAAAGGAGAATCGATGGAGTTTTCGGCCCTCCGCAAATACTTTGTTTCGGCAGCGATACCTGAGCTTTTTGCAGGAAGCGACCTTGAAAAGGATAATTATGGCTCATCGGGTCAAAGCGCCAGGTTGAACTATTTCGGACGTGTAAATTATGATTATATGTCGAAATACCTGCTGGAGTTTGTATGGAGATATGATGGTTCATATCGTTTCCCTGCCGACAAGAGATGGGGTTTCTTCCCCGGATTCTCATTAGGATGGCGCATCAGCGAAGAAGACTTCTGGAAAAATAATCTTGCATTTATTAATTACTTTAAGCTTAGAGGATCATGGGGTAAAACAGGAAATGACCGTATTGATGATTTTCAATACCTCTCAGTTTATGGTTTTGGAGGAAACATCCGCAATTCATTCAGGGCTGGTGAATGGATAACAAATAAAAATGTTAAAAACAAAACCCTTCTTGAACAGTCAATTCCTAATGAGCTTGTAACATGGGAAGTTGCAAATCAGACCAACGCAGGTTTTGAAGCACAGTTCCTTGATGGAAAACTGAAACTTGAAGGAGATTATTTCTATAACCTCAGGACCAATATTCTGATCCAGAGAAATGCCTCAGTTCCTCAAACTACAGGATTGAGGCTTCCTCCTGAGAACATCGGGGAAGTTGTAAACCAGGGGTTTGAGTTCACAATAGGTTATGCTGATCACAAGGGAAAATTCGGTTACAATATATCTCTTAACGGTGGATATGCCAAGAACAAAATAAAATTCTGGGACGAAGAACCCGGAGTTCCTGATTATCAGATGACAACCGGCTATCCGATGAATTCACAACTGTATTACCAGGCGATCGGTATCTTCAAGGATCAGGCTGCAGTTGATAATTATCCTCACTGGGTAGGTGCACGAGCAGGTGATATTATTTTTGAGGATGTGAATGCAGATGGAAAAATAGATGCACTTGACCGCAAGAGAGATACAAGAGGCAATATTCCTGTTTATACTTCAGGTTTGAACCTGGATCTGACTTATGGCAATTTCTATGCAACGATCCTCGTTCAGGGGGCAGTCGGAAGAATGAGATATCACAGGTTTGAATCAGGCGAATCGGGCAATTTTTACATGGAAGACACCGAAGGCCGCTGGACCGAGGAGAATTCTGATGCATCCAAACCAAGAGTATCAAATTATCAGTCGGAATACTGGATGGCCCAGAGAAACACTTACTTCCTCAGGAGCGCTGATTATATAAGACTTAAAAACATGGAAATAGGTTATAATATGCCACAGTCATTATATTCAAAACTAAACATTGACGGTATGCGTGTTTATGTGGGAGGCACCAATTTATTAACATATTGCCCCACGCTTCCAAGTTTCGACCCGGAATCGACATACCAGAATTACCCTCTCCATAAGGTAATCAGTGTTGGTGCATCATTAACCTTTTAAAATCCTTAAAGATGAAAAACAAAATATCTTTATTTATAACGGTGCTTGGTCTGATAATGATCATGGCATCATGTAACAATGAAATGCTTGAACTTCAGCCGCTGGATGCTTATTCTGATGCTGCAGTGTGGCGTGATCCTTTACTGGCTGAGGCTAATCTTAATGCGATATATGCCCAGATGGAAACCACGTTCAACAATAAGTACTGTATTGGTAACCTGGTTGACGAACTTCAGCGAAGGGACGGCGCAAACCAGGTCAATTTTAATAACTCCAAACTGACTCCTGACCAGATACCGGGATGGACCGATATGTTCACATGGCAGAATCAATATGTTAATATAAGGGCTTGTAACAAATTCATAGAAAATGTTGATAAGTTACCCAGTGATGCTAATCTTGTTGACGGTGTTACGATTAAGGACAGGATGAAAGGCGAAGCCCATTTTTTGAGAGCTTACTACTACATGAACCTTATCAACCTGTTTGGAGGAGTCCCGTTGATCACTGAAACCTACAAACTTACTGATGACTTCCAGGCACCAAGGAATACTTACAAGGAATGCATTGATTTCATTACAGCTGAATGCGATCTGGCTGCAAGCTTGCTGCCGCTTAAATTTACAGGCGACAGGATCGGCCGGGCTACAAAAGGCGCCGCTCTTGCCCTGAAAGCACGGGTGCTTCTTTATGCAGCCAGTGATCTTCATAATATAACCGTTTTCGCCGGCTATACAAATCCTGAACTGATAGGCTACACCGATGGTAACAGAACTGCAAGATGGCAGGCTGCAAAAGATGCTGCCAAAGCTGTTATTGACCTTGGCCAGTACACCCTGTTCAGGGCTAATCCTGCCCCGGGTGATTCGGTAGCCCAGAATTTTGTTGATCTTTTTAATTCATACGGCAATGATGAAGATATCCTTGTAAGGTACTTCACCCCAACATCGTTTGACGTAAACACAAGCTGGATGAACCTCAGCGGACCAAATGGTTATCACTGCAGGGGAAGCAATACACCGACCGACAACCTTGTAAGAGATTATGAAAGAAAAGACGGTACAAAATTCGACTGGAACAACCCCGTACACGCTGCTGCTCCTTATGCATATCGCGATCCCAGATTTTATGCCACCATATTTTATGAAGGAGCAAAATGGAGAACACGTGCATCAGGAGAGTTTCCACTTGATCCGGCAGGAGTGATCCAGGTTGGCCGATGGGAAAAATGGGATGCGGCAAATAATAAGATGGTTGAACTTTGGGGTCTGGATACCAGGAAAGGTCCTAATTCGCCTTTTGAAGGAGGCTATATGGGTTACTACATCAGAAAGTGGTTTGATCCGACTGTTGATGCCCAGTTTTTTGTACCCGATATCCCATGGCGCTATATCAGGTACGCCGAGGTGCTGCTGAATTATGCTGAAGCCTGTATCGGCCTCGGTGAAGATGCAGAAGCACGTACCTATATAAATATGGTAAGAACACGTGCAGGAATGCCTCCGGTTACAGAATCAGGAACTGCTCTCCGCGACCGTTACCGTAATGAAAGGCGCATTGAGCTTGCCGCTGAAGATCATCGCTTCTTTGATGTCCGCAGGTGGGTGATCGGACCTCAGGCATACGTAGCTGCTTATAAGGTTGATGTTGTGTACAAGATGGATCCGGTAACCCGTGTTACAGCAACTGTGCCGACAATCAAACCTCTTGTCCATAATAACTATGCATGGCTCGATAAAGCTTATTTCCTGCCTATATTCCGTGCTGAGATGAACAGGAACACTGCATTGATTCAGAATCCAGGCTATTAAAATTTTAAATTATTGAACCCGGCATGCACGTTAAATAAATCAAAAAGAGTTAATTATACTTAAACTGAAGATATTAACGTGCATACCTTATTAATTCCCTGATAAGATATTTAACTTTGATAGGAACTGATAGAAAGAATAAATCAAGTATTACTTATATGAAAAAAATAAAACGGAGAGATTTTATACAAACAACTGCCGCCGCAGGTATGGGACTAGGGTTTCCAAACAGCTTCGTTCAGGCAACCAAAGTTACGGCTCCAAAGGGAAAACGCATAGGTATCATCGGACTTGACGGTTCGCATGCAACAGCATATTCTACTGTAATGAATGCCCCTGATGCCAGTCCCGAATACCTTGGCTATAAGGTTGTGGCAGCATATCCGAAAGGCAGTCACGATATTGAAAGCAGTGTTTCAAGAGTTCCCCGCTACACAGAGGATATGAAGAAGATGGGAATAGAGGTAGTGGGATCAATTGAAGAGCTGCTCGATAAAGTTGACGTTGTTTTTATGGTCACCAATGACGGCCGGCGTCACCTTGAGCAGGCGCTGATCGTTTTCAAGGCCCGTAAAAGAATGTTTATAGACAAGCCAATGGCTGCCTCACTGAAAGATGCAATGGACATATTTACGGCAGCAAAACATTATGGCGTTCCTGTTTACTCATGTTCCAATGCAAGGCTGGCACGTGTCAACCAGGAGGCTGCCGGCGGGAAAATCGGCAAGGTGATCGGAGCCGATGTACACGGCCCCTCTCCCATTGAAAATACGCACCCAACCCTTTTCTGGTATGGCATTCACAGTGTCGAGGCGCTTTGCACTATAATGGGTACCGGCTGTAAAAGTGTGGTAAGGGTCTTTAATGAGGATACTGACATCTCTGTAGGCACATGGCCCGATAAACGCCTTGGTGTATGCAGGGCCATGAGGGTTGGAACCAGAGGATCAGGCGGAACAGCCTACGGCGATAAGGGCATTTTAACACTTGGAAACCTTAGCAAGCCTGAGGAAAGCAGCTCTGTCAATCCGGCATATAAGGCAATGGCCGATTTCTTTGCCACAGGGAAAGTTCCTGTAACGGAAGAACAGACACTGGAAGTTCTGGCGTTCATGGAAGCAGCCGATGAAAGCATGCGGAATGAAGGAAGACCTGCAACTCTCGGGATGGTAATGGAAAGGGCAAGAAATGCCAAGGACAGGCTGAAGTTTTAATTGTACAGATAACCAGTTAAATTAATGCAATATGAAGAATGAATTATTGACAGGTATCAGAATAGTGCAGACTGCTGTCATATCTGCAGTCATGCTGCTGTTTTCGTTCCAGGAAGCCGCCAGCGCCCCTTTACGTGCGGGAGTAGCCAGGGTAAACATCACCAAAGACAGGCCCACCGAGCGTGTTAATGATCCTCTCTATGCAAAGGTTCTGGTTCTTGACAACGGAACGGTAAAAGCCGTTGTGATCACAATGGACATTGGTAACATTACCATTCCTGCCATGACCGAAATCAGAAACGGCATCCAGAATGAGCTGAAAATTAATGGTAATAATGTAATGATCAATGCCTCCCATAATCACTGGGTGAATGATCAGCTGGCCGAGGATTATATTGCCAGAACAATAAAAGGGGTTGGCGAAGCAGCCAGAAAAATGGTTCCGGTCAGAGTAGGTGGCGGTGCAGGAATTGAAAAAAGGATCAGTATGAATAGAAGGCTTTTACTGACCAATGGAAAAGAGTGGACAATAAGAAGGGCTACACCTGAACCAGAAGATGAGATGGTTAAAGGGATTGCTGAACCATTTGACCCTGAGATCGGAATACTGAGGATCGATAAAACAGATGGATCTCCACTGGCTGTAATATATACATTTGCTAACCATAATTACACTGGCGTTCCCAACAGGGGAGCCACTGCAGGATTCCCCGGTTTTGCTTCAAAGGTAATAGAAGAAAATCTCGGAAACGGTGCAATAGCATTGTACATGCAGGGAGCTGCCGGTGACATTACTCCGATAGTCTATAAAGACGTCAATGCGCCTAAACAGGACGAGGTGCACGGGACTTTGCTCGGATTGAGCACCTTGCAGGGCTGGAGAAACACAACCGTAAAAAAAGATGCCGGACTCAGTGTTATCAGGGAAGAACTTGCACTGCCGGCAAGAACTGATATCCAGAAACATATCGGCGATCTGGAAGCACAAAAAGCTGTCATACTCGACTACTTTAAAGGCGAAGGCTGCGGAGCTCACGGAGCAGGAACGAAGCTCAACTTCAAAGCATTCCTGCCTCTTTATATCAAATACATGATGTCTCCCGAATATCCGTCTGATTATTCGTACAGGTACATGCAGGAAGAAAAAATTGGTATTGACGATATGAAAATGATGGATGCCGATAACAAAAAGGATATGGAGAAATACCTGAACTGCATATATAAGATGGAGGAGTTGCTTGTTACAGAGGCTAACATCGGATATCTTAAAAACAACAAACCTGAAAATCCGATAAAAGCTGAAATGATGGGACTGAAAGTAGGAGACTTCATACTGATAACTTTTTCAGGCGAAGTATTCGCACAAATAGGCCTGAATATCAAACAATCTTCACCTTATGAATATACTTTCGTAACCGGGTATACCAATGGTTCAGTGGGTTATTCTCCTACTCCTGATGCATATAACGGTGATGCGTACGAAGTATCCCTTTCCAGGCTGGCCCCTGAGTGGCAAAAAATATTTGAAGAAAAAGCATTGGAGATACTTAAAAAACTGTAACTTTCATTTTGAAAAAGAACAATCTGATTTTAAATACATTATTTAAAAAACTTATGAAGAAACTAGTAATGATCCTGATGTTTCTGATGGTTATAATCACTGTCGGGGCACAAGGTGGAGCTAAAGACAGGGTTACTTTTAACGTGGCAAGCAGCCTGTTATCAAACCCCATGTACGTTAATGTTCCAGCCGCTGAGCTTCCTAAAGCCATAACCGATAATGTTTCAAAAGAACATCCCGGTTTCACAATAAAGGAGGCAAAATGGGATTGGTCAACAACATTAATACCTGGTAACATCTTCATATTTGAAGTTGTAATTTCAGATGGCAGTAAGGATGAGGTACTGCTTTATAATAAGGATGGAAAATATCTGAAAAAGGGTGTATTAAAACCTGTAGTAAATTAAAAGTAGAAATTGACAAAACACATGTCAGTTTCAGGTCAAAATTTCAGATGATCAATAAATAATAATTAATCAATATGGCAAAGAAAAATTTAACACGCAGGTTTTTTATTGGAGCCGCCGCCGCAGGTTTAGCCGGGGCTGCAATTCCTGTTAAAGGCACTGCTGTAGCCGCAGAAACACCTGGAAATGATCCGGTTATCCAGTCAAAAAAATCAGGTATGCAATACCGCAGACTTGGGAGAACCAATCTGATGATCTCCGAGATGATACTCGGATGTGCTTCAGGACTGCGTTCGAATCAGCTTGGACCGGTACTCTTTAACAGGTATCGCGAGCAGCTTGGAAACATCGTAAGCGAGTTACTTGACAGGGGAGGTAACGCAGTTGCAACTAGTTCAAGCTATCATGACACAGAGGAGCTATTAGGTAAAGCGCTCAAAGGCAGGCGAGATAAAGCTTACATTATAACAAGCTCCCCGCAGCTTAAGGATCCGAAAAGCGTTATGGAGAGTTGCGAGAAGAGTCTTACCCGTTTTCAGACCGACCATCTCGACTGCTATTTCTGCCATGGCGGGTGGAGCGAAGCTTTCTACGAAGGCGCCGTAAAACTGCGTGAACAGGGCAAGATCAGGTTTATCGGGCAGAGCGCTCATAAACCCGATATGCATGTGCAGCGTATTGAAGCCAACCAGATTGATTTCTTCATGCAACCTTATAACTATATGAGCCTTGCCAAATGGACCGAGAAACTTGATGGAAAGAGCGCAGAAGATCTCTTTACACTTGCAAAAAAGAAGGACGTAGGAGTTCTGGCCATCAAACCTTTCAGCGGGCATTTTGTTCCAAACTGGGCAAAGAACAGTACTGACCCGATGGTAACCAATATGCTTGAGGACCTCGACAGGTTCGGAAAGAAAAACCTTTACCAGGCATTGCTGGTTTGGGTATTGCAGAATCAGAATGTAAGCGCAGCCGTTTGCGGCTTCAATGAGCCACAGGATGTTGTTGAAGATTATGAAGGGTACCTTGGAGGAAAACTCACCTCATTCCAGGAAGATCTTCTTAAACGTTACTATACTCTTGCCACGAAAGATTATTGCCGTCTTTGCGAAACATGCGTCCCGGTATGTCCGAAAGGAATTCCCATACCTGACATTCAGCGTTTCCGCATGTACTATAAGAATTACGGGCACACCCTCGATGCACGTGAATACTATGCAAAACTCGACCCGGCAAAATGTGGCTCTTCATGCGATGGTTGCGGTAAATGCGAAGCTGCATGCCCCAGTGGAGTGGCGATCATAAACAGCCTCAGGGAGGCACACCAGCTTCTTGCTTAAAAAAATTATTATAAATATTTCAAACCAAATTGAATATCAAAAATGAACAGAAGAAAAAGTAAACTTACTACACGCCGTGAATTCATTTCAAAAACAGGAATGGCTGCGGCAGGCGTAACAATTGCCGCAAATATCAGTGCAATCAGCTGCGGAAGATCAATTGGACCAAACGATAAAATACGCATGGGATTCATCGGGATAGGTAACCGAGGAACACAGGTAATGGATCTCTTCAGAGCTGAACCTGATGTTGAGGTGGCTGCACTATGCGATATTTATCAGCCATATCTCGACAGGGATTATTCTAAAGTTCACCCGCGTTACCTCGAAATAGTCGGGGATAAAATTCCAAAGATGGGTGAGAATTTCCCGGCAACTGTAAAAAAATATACCGATTACCGCGAACTGCTCGATGATAAATCGATCGATGCCGTTATGATCGCCACTCAGGATCACTGGCATGCTGTTCAGACAATTGATGCCCTCAAGGCAGGCAAACATGTTTATGTCGAAAAGCCTGTTGCCAAATCTGTTGTAGAAGGCCGTGCCATGATAAATGCATCAAAGAAATATCCGAAGCTTGTTGTTGCAGTGGGACTTAGCAGAAGGGGATCAACAACATACCAGAAGCTGGCACAGGATATCCCTCTTGGGAAAATAGGCAAGGTAACCTATGCAAGCGGAAGCCACGTCAGCAACATGTATCCGAAAGGCATTGGCAAACTGCAGCCTGAGGAGCCGCCAAAAGATTTCAACTGGGATATGTGGCTCGGACCAAAACCGTTTCGT
The DNA here is from genome assembly GCA_942492865.1 of uncultured Bacteroidales bacterium. Taxonomy (GTDB): domain Bacteria; phylum Bacteroidota; class Bacteroidia; order Bacteroidales; family VadinHA17; genus LD21. The sequence continues at coordinate 598,215 of OW818650.1, forward strand.
CCGTACCAGTACAATATAGCTCCCTATATGTTCCGCTGGTGGGAAGAATATGACAACCAGATAGCCAATAACGGCGTTCACTCACTTGACCTGATGAGGTGGCTGCTCAACGAGAAATCACCGACTGCCATCACCTCTATCGGCGGAAAATACGTGGTTGATGACGACAGGACCATCCCTGACACAATGCAGACTATATTTGAGTTCCCTTCAGGGGTCATAGTCAATTACACAACTCTCGAGGCAAGCTCAGGAAGATTTTCACCTTATGGCATGCTTGAATTCAGGGGAACAAAAGGTACACTTTATGCTGGTGGTTCAAATGATTATAAGGTTGTTCCTGCCACAAGGGGCCAGTTCCAGACATGGGACAAACCTATGGAACCGGAAGATTACCTGGTTAAACCTGTCGGCAACGGCAAGCTGGCCGATGGCAGCTATGAAGAACCTACAGCAAACCTTGTACGTAACTTCCTTGACTGCATTAAAAATGGCAAGAAACCTACTATCGGATTGGAAGAGGGCCATATCTCAACCAACCTGGCTCACCTTGCCACTATTTCAATGCTGGTAAAACAAAGGCTCGAATGGGATCCTGAGAAAGAGGTATTCACAAATTCTGAAGCAGCCAACAAGTACCTGCATTATGAATATCGCGAGCCCTGGAAGCTCTGATAATCAGGAATTAAAATAATGAATATCGGGTATCGGTCATCCAGGAGTGAATGGCCGATACTTGTTTTTATAGTCACTTCTTTTTGGCCTGTACCAAAAAATTTATTAAAATTAGGGTCTGAATATTCATCAACTAAAATTACTATCATGGTATCACGAAGGACTTTTCTGAAAACTTCTGCTGTAGCCGGTGCTGCCACTCTCGCAGGTGGACTTTTACTGCCGGCATGTAAGGAGAAACCCAATAAAATTACCATTAAATCGACTGGATCGAGATTTGAGAGAGAACCTCTGATCCGTCCCTTCGGATTTAAAGGTATTTATCAGAATGAATTCTGGGTAGCTGCTGCATTGCTTGAGAGCGCTTCAGGAATAAAGCACGTCGGCTTGCAGACCCAATGCGTTGCATGGTCCGATATAGAAGTATTCCTGGCTCATTCTGAAGTTGACGGTAACATGCTGCTCATCAAGTCGCTCGATTACGCCCTTCAGAAAATCAAGGGACAATCGTACAGTAATCCAATTGAATTGCAGGACGCAATCCTCGATGATGTATATAAGTATGGCCAGTCAATAACAAACAGGGAGAAACTACGGATGACATTTACACTCAGCTCACTGGTTGCTCTCGACAATGCAATGTGGATGCTCTATGCTGAGGAAAATGGTTTTAAGACATTCGATGAAATGATCCCTGCCGAATACCGCGAATCTCTTGGATTCAGACATAAATATGTAGCACATGTCCCGCTTATGGCTTATGCTATTCCACTCGAGGAAATTTCCCAGGCTGTCGATGAAGGTTACTTCTTCATGAAAATCAAGATCGGTCGTCCGGGAACTCAGGAAGAGATGCTCGAAGGTGACAAAGCCCGTATTGAAGCAATTCATAAGCTAATTGGTAACAGGGAAACGCCTCACACCCTGAATGGCAAAATACCTTATTATTTTGATGCAAACGGAAGGTACGAAAAAAAGGAGACTCTTGAAAAGCTTCTTGATCATGCAAAGAAGATAGGAATGATCGATCAGATAGCAATCATTGAAGAGCCGTTCCCTGAAGATGAGGACATCTTTGTAGGCGACCTGGGAGTAAGAATAGCCGCCGACGAAAGCGCCCACACAGCTGATGATGTAGTAAAGAGGATACAGATGGGCTATAAGGCAATTGCTCTGAAGTCGGCAGCTAAAACATTAAGCATGACGATGAAGATGGCAAAAGCTGCATACGATAATAACATACCCTGCTTCCTTGCCGACCTTACCTGCACTCCTATCCTTGTCGACTGGAACAAGAATGTTGCAGCCAGGCTTTCGCCATTCCCCGGATTGAAGGAAATGGGGTTGATCGAATCGAACGGACACCAGAATTATGTGAACTGGCGCGACCTTGTCAACTACAGCCCATATCCTGATGGTTCATGGATTCAATCAAAAGACGGATTATTCCATATTAATCCTGATTTTTATGAAAAGAGCGGAGGCGTTCTTAAATCATCTGAGCATTATATAAATCTATTCAGCGGAACCGTCTGATAGAATGGTTTGAACAGTTTTTTGCACTTAACCATTAAGTGATATGATATCGCGAAGGAGCTTTCTTAAGGCATCTGCACTTGCAGGCGCCGCAACCTTATCAGGGAGTTTACAAATCTTTCCCGGATGTCAGTCATCGCCAAAAAAGATCACTGTCAATTCGGGAGGGACAAAATATGAGAGAGAACCTCTTGTCCGTCCGTTCGGGTTTAAAGGAGTGTATCTGAATGAATTCTGGCAGGTTGCTGCTTTGATTGAAAGTACCTCGGGCATTAGACATGTGGGCCTTCAGACACAATGCCTTGCCTGGAGCGATCTCGATGTGTTCCTGGCTCATTCCGATTTTGACGGAAACAAGCTCCTTATCAAATCGCTCGATTATGCTATTCAGAAAATAAAGGGTCTGTCGTTCAGCAATCCTGTCGAGTTGCAGGATGCGATCTTCGATGATGTTTACAAATATGGGCAATCAATCGCAAAAACTCAAAAACTGCGGAAGACTTTCACCCTCAGTTCACTGGTTGCACTCGACAATGCAATGTGGATGCTTTATGCGGAAGAGAATGGGTTTAAGACGTTCGACGAGATGATCCCGGCTGAATATCGCGAAGCTCTTGGTTATCGCAATAAATATGTTGCACATGTACCTTTAATGGCCTATGCAGTTCCCCTTGAGGAGATTTCACAGGCTGTTGACGAAGGATACTTTTTTATGAAGATCAAGATTGGTCGCCCGGGAACACAGGATGAGATGCTTGAAGGGGATAAAGCCCGCATTGAAGAAATCCATAAGCTTATCGGACACAGGGAAACTCCTCATACACTGAATGGCAAAATACCTTATTACTTTGATGCAAATGGCAGGTATGAGAAGAAAGAGACACTTGAAAAGCTTCTCGATCACGCAAGCAAGATCGGAATGATCGACCAGATAGCAATTATCGAGGAGCCTTTCCCCGAAGATGCCGAGATAGGTGTGGGAGATCTTGGCGTTCGTATCGCTGCTGATGAAAGCGCACATACGGCTGAAGATGTAATAAAAAGGATCCAGATGGGATACAGGGCCATTGCACTAAAATCGGCAGCAAAAACACTGAGCATGACAATGAAGATGGCAAAGGCCGCCCATGAAAATAATATACCCTGTCTTCTGGCAGATCTGGCCTGTATTCCGATACTCGTCGACTGGAATAAGAATGTAGCCGCAAGATTGTCTCCATTTCCCGGTTTGAAAGATATGGGATTGCTGGAATCCAACGGTCATCAGAACTATACAAACTGGAGTGATCTGGTTAACTACAGTCCCTATCCTGAGGGTTCATGGATGCGGTCGAAAGATGGTTTATTCCATATAAATGAAGATTTTTATGAAAAAAGCGGAGGTATCCTTAAATCATCTGAGCACTACATGAACCTGTTCAGTTGAGAGAGTATATTATATTATAAATGCCTGAAATTCGGCCGGATGTTGTAAATTTGAATGATTAAGAGAATAAGAAACAATTAAATAATTTAAAATAACCATTTATGAAGAGATCATTATTATTTTTTATCAGTCTGATTATTATGACTTCAATATTATCGGCACAACCAACACCAACAGGTAACCCAGCCGATTTTAAGGTTAAAACCTGTTTGCATTCCATAGGATATGCTGGCCTATGGAGAGGACAATCCTTACTCACAGTCGACCAGTTCATTGACAAAGCCAAAGAACTTGGTTACGATGGCATCATGATAATGGCAAAAAGGCCACATCTTTCACCCCTCGATTTCAATAAAGAAGAGAGGGCCAGGCTTAAGAAAAAAATTAAAGATGCCGGGCTTACCCTGGTGGGACTTGCCGGTTATTCAGATTTTACAGCAGGCATAGATAAGCCGGGCATTCCGCATACTGAAATCCAGGCTGCATATTTAGGCGACGTTGCTGAACTTGCAGCGGACCTTGGAACAAATATGGTCCGTATTTTTACAGGATATGAACGTCCGGGTGTACCTTACGATAAACAATATGCAACAGTTCTTGAGGGAATTACACTCGCAGCCAAAGAAGCAGCAAAATATGGGGTTACTCTTGTAGTCCAGAATCATCACGACATAGCACTTCACCATGATGCTATGTACTGGATGTTAAAAGAGATCAACCTGCCAAATGTAAAATCAGGATGGGATGCATGGTCACCTAATCTTGAAGGCCTGTCAAAAGAAGAGATCAGAAGATCAGTCTTAAAGATGAAGCCTTACATTGTTGCAACTATTGCAGCTGATTATATTCCTCTTCCAAGGTATCATTATGAAAATACTCTGACCAATTATGTTGCCGACAAACCTGTAATGCGTGCCACCGCTATGGGTGAAGGGATAATTGATTACGACACATTCTTTGGCGCATTGAAGGATATAGGTTACCAGGGTTACCTCATTTATGAAATGTGTGAGGTTCTTGATGGAGGAGGATCAATTGCCAACCTTGACGCAACAGCGAGAAAATTTCTGGATTATGTAAAGAAATTTAAATAGTAAGTGACTCACCCGTATTCAGGTGTAAAAAAAAGTATTTCAGGTTGATTAAAATCTTCGCTTATGCAAAATAAATTGATCCCCCTGGGCATTTTAATTTTGATGTCATCCGCTTTCCTTCTTTCATCTCTTAAAGCCCAGGATAAGCCGGCTATGCTTAAAATATCCATGCAACGAAGGCTGCCTTCAGAAAATGAAAAAGGCGCATACTATATCAGCAATCGGATAGAAGAATGGAATCCATCGCAAACTGCAATCATTGTTTGCGACATGTGGGACGATCACTGGTGCAAAGGTGCTTCAGCAAGAGTTGCGGAAATGGCACCTGCAATGAACGAAGCTCTGTCAATTGCCCGCGAAAAGGGCATCTTAATAGTTCATGCTCCCAGCGAGTGTATGGATTTTTACAAGAATCACCCTGCCAGGAAACTGGGTCAGAAATACAAAAGCAAGAAAGCACAAAGCCTCATCTCCACCGAAAAACTCAGTTCAGAGAAAGAGTCTGAGTGGCCGGTTGACCAGTCCGACGGAGGATGTGACTGTTCTCCGGAATGTAAGCAGGGGCCACCATGGCCATGGAAAAGGCAGATTTCCACCATTCAGATCTCAGATAAGGATGCCATCAGTGATTCTGGAGCTGAAATAGGAGGTTTGTTCTACCAGAAAGGAATTAAAAATGTGATACTCCTGGGAGTTCACACCAATATGTGCGTCATAGGCCGTTCATTTGGTCTCCGCAATATGGTAAGGCTTGGAATGAACGTGGTGCTGATGAGGGATATGACCGATACAATGTACGATTCGAAGCAGCCGCCTATGGTGAACCACTTTACCGGCAACAGTCTTGTAAACGAATATATCGAGACCTATGTCTGCCCTTCGATCGTCTCAACTGACCTTACAGGTAAAAAACAGTTCAGGTTTAAAGATGACACAAGGCCTGTAATTGCGTTCCTGACAGCCGAGAGTGAGTATTTCTCAAATCTCACCCTCGCCGGCTTTGCTCATGAGCTGTATTTGAAAAGAGATGTTAACTGTGAATTTGCAATCGGGAAACCAACCGAAGAAGGGGATGACAAGCATAACCTGGAGAATCTCCAGATTCTCGAAGATGCAGACCTTGCAGTTTTTTTCATCCGTCGCAGGGGTCTGGAGCCTAAGAAAATGGACCTGATAAAAGATTATGTGAACAGTGGAAGACCTGTTCTCGGACTTCGTACAGCAAGCCACTCTTTTGAACCGCAGATTAAACCGGAACTCAGCAATGAGTATGTTGCGAACCTTGCTAAATGGCCTGAATTCGACAGAGAAGTTCTTGGCGGAAATTACAAGGGACATTTCAGCAATAAAACAATAACAACTATATCGGTGGTACCGGGAATGGAAAACCATCCCCTTCTTAATGGTGTTTCCGTTGAGAACTTTACCAGCTCAGGCGGAATTTACAGGAACCAGTCTCTTAGTTCGGAAAAAGCCCAGGTTCTGTTATTCGGGACAATTGAAGGGCAGCCGGCACAACCAATGTTATGGATAAATAATACAGGAAAAAATGACGTTATCTATACCTCAATGGGAAGTATTCCTGATTTTAAAAATCCGAATTTCAGGCAGATATTGTTGAATTCGGTTGACTTTTTGCTTGGTAAAAACCGGTAATAGGCAGAATGCAGATCATAAATTAACCTTTAGTACCTTTGTTAAATGTTTTTTATAGTTAATCCTTGTTAAAATAATTATAATATGAAGAGAAAAGATAACTCCACCAGAAGGCAGTTCCTGGCACGTACAGGAATAGTTTCGGCAGGCATTGCTCTTGGCGCACCAACGCTTACGGCAGCATCCTATAACCGTGTTGCAGGCGCCAACGATAAGGTAAGGATGGGCTTTATTGGCATCGGCAACAGGGGCTCGCAGCTTCTGAATTTATTCATGATGCAACCTGATATGGAGGTGGCTGCCTTATGCGATATCTATGAACCTTATCTTATAAGGGACCGGAGTAAGGTTCATCCCCGTTATCTTAAGGACATGCCGGGTCAGATTCCAAAAATGGGTGAAAAATTTACAACTAAACCGGCACAGTACAACGATTACAGAAAGCTCCTTGCCGATAAAAATATCGATGCAGTATGCATCGCCACTCCCGATCACTGGCACGCTATTCAGACAATTGAAGCGATAAAGGCCGGGAAAGACGTTTATGTTGAAAAACCACTCACTAACACCCTTGTTGAAGGACGTAAGATGGTCCAGGCACAAAAAGCAAGCAACAGGGTCGTTGCTGTCGGCCTCAACAGAAGGGGAAACATTGTTTTTCAACAGCTTGCAAAGGATCTTCAGGCCGGAAAAATAGGCAAGATATCAGTTGGTTCAGCAGCCCGTGTCAGCAATATGTATCCTGTTGGAATAGGTAAGATGAAGCCTGAAGAACCACCAAAGGATTTTAACTGGGATATGTGGCTGGGACCACGTGCATACAGGCCATACCAGTACAATATTGCGCCATACAAGTTCAGGTGGTGGAGCGATTATTCATGCCAGATGGGAAACTGGGGAGTACATTATATGGATGCCATCAGATGGTTAATGGGTGAAACTGCCCCTTCAGCCATAACCTCACACGGCGGTAAATTCGTTATCGATCATGATGCTGATATAGCCGATACAATGGAAGTGACCTTTGAATTTGCATCAGGGAAGCTGATCTCTTTCTCAATATATGAAGGAAGCAGCAGGGTACTCTATCCCTATGGCGAGCTTGAAATAAGGGGTACCAAGGGTAATCTTTATGCTGACGAACGAGGTTACAGGATAATCCCGGCAACAAGAGGCCAGTTCCAGACATGGGACAGGCAGATTGAAGAAGAAGAATTTAAAAATCCGAATAAAGAGCTGGGTGATGGAAGCTCATCTGACAGTACATCGGGACTCATCCGCAACTTCCTCGACTGTGTTAAGTCCCGGAAGGAACCGTTCTGCTCCCTAGAAGAAGGTCACAGGTCAACATCTTTCTCTCACCTCGCCAACATATCGCTCAAAGTAAAACAAAGGCTCGAATGGGACGCTGAGAAGGAAAGATTCACAAACAGTGAAAAGGCAAATCAGCTGTTAAGTTATGACTATCGCCAGCCCTGGAAACTATAAACCTCAGATAAATTGAAAATGAAAAGCTCAAGAAGAAATTTTATAAGAACAACCTCGGCCGGATTAGCAGCTGCCGTTGTAAGTCCAAAAATATTCGCCGGCTCATCCGTGCAGGCAACAGGCAAAACCTCTTTCTGTGTTTTCACCAAATGCCTCCAGTTCATTGACTATGATGGCGTAGGCGCCACGCTTGGCGAGGTGGGTTTTGATGGCGCAGATCTGGCAGTCAGAAAAGGCGGCCAGGTAGAGCCTCAGAATGTAAAAACTGATCTGCCGAAAGCAGTAAAAGCGCTTAAGAAATATAACGTCAGAGTACCAATGATGGTAACTGATATAACAGACCCGGCAAATCCCTTCACCGAAGATGTAATTGCCACTGCTGCCGACCAGGGTTTAACACATTACAGACTTGGTTATTTTAATTATGACCCGGCTAAATCTGTTCCGCAGAATCTTGATCTGCATAAAAAAGCCATGGAAGGGATCGAGAAGATAAACAGAAAATATAAAATACGCGGAGGGTATCAGAATCATTCAGGGACAAGAGTTGGTGGCCCGGTATGGGATTTATACGAGATCCTGAAAGATCTAGATCCCGCCTATATTGGTGTGCAATACGATATCCGCCATGCAATAGTGGAAGGTGCTTTTGCCTGGCCCGTGGCGATGAAGCTGCTTGCTCCCTGGATAAGCAGTACATGTATTAAGGATTTCTACTGGAAACAGGATGATAAAGGCAGATGGATCACCGAGAACATACCTCTTGGGAAGGGAATGGTAAATTTTGATGCCTACTTTAAGGAATATATCAAATATGGTATATCAGGTCCGGTTACCATTCATTATGAATATGATCTCGGAGGCGCAGAATCAGGCAGAAAGGAAACTAAAATGAGTCTTGCCGATATTAAAGTGTTTCTGAAGAACGACCTTGCATGGTTAAGGAAAAAGTATGCTGAACATAATATAAAATAACATTTATAATGATGTCGAAAAAAGGTTTTACCCGGAGAGATTTCATAAAAACCACATCGATGGCGGGGGCTGCTACATTACTTACAGGATGCTCCCAGGGCACGCCGGCAAACGCCGCATCAAAAAAAATTACCATAGAAGCGGTAAATTCAAATTTTGAACGGCATCAGCTTATCAGACCTTTTGGATTCAAAGGGGGATACGCCAATGAGATTTGGGAAACGATGAGCTTTTTTCAATCATCGTCAGGCATAAGTAAAGTTGGCCTGGGTAACCAGGGAATACTATGGTCCGATGCATCGGTGTTCGCTGGTCATTCAGAGAGCGGAGGAAATGCCCTGATGTATCTGTTAACCGAACATGCCCTGCAAAGTCTTAAAGGACAGTCATTTAATAATCCAATAGAACTTCTTGATGCCATCACGGAAGAAGTTTATGCATTCGGGAAAACGATCACCTCCAATCCTTCTCTGAGAAAAACTTTTGTATTAAACTCCCTGGTTGGTGTAGACAATGCAGCCTGGATGCTTTATGCTGCTGAAAATAATATAACAAGCTTTGATGATCTGATACCTGAAAAATACAAACCTGCTCTTTCACATCATCACAGCAAAGTGGCCAGTATTCCTTTAATGGCCTATTCAATTCCTATTTCGGAAATCGAAGATGCTGTAAAGTCAGGCTTCTTTTTCATGAAAATAAAGATTGGCCAGCCCGGAACACAGGAGGAGATGCTTGCAAAGGACATGGAAAGGGTTTCTGCCATACACAATGCAATAGGTAAATATCGCACCGACCACACAAAAGACGGTAAGCTGCCATATTATTTTGATGCTAACGGCAGGTATGAGAAGAAGGAAACTCTTATGAAGCTTATCGATCATATAAAAAAGATAGGAGCATTCGAACAGATTGCCATTATTGAGGAGCCCTTTCCTGAAGAGCTTCAGGTTGATGTTACCGATATTCCAGTGAGGCTGGCAGCCGATGAGAGCGCTCATACTGACAAAGATGCTCTCGAGCGCATTGAAATGGGATACAAGGCTATTGCGCTGAAAGCTATTGCAAAAACGTTAAGTATGACAATGAAAATTGCAAATGTCGCTAAGGAACATAAGGTGCCCTGTTTTATGGCCGATCTTACTGTTACTCCGATACTCATTGACTGGAATAAAAATGTGGCAGCCCGTCTTGATCCTTTCCCTGGTCTGGGTACAGGATTGCTTGAAACAAACGGACATCAGAATTACAAAGATTGGGCCGCACTGGAAAGCCGGCATCCTTTTGCAGATGCTTCATGGCGTAAGACAGTAGATGGAGTTTTTGATCTGAATGATGATTTCTACAAAAAAAATGGAGGTATCCTTACCGACAGTGAATATTACACTAATATGTTTGTAAAAAAGAGCTGACCTGGTTGCCCATTAAAATTAAGAACGAGGCTGTATCAAAAGCTTGTCATATTGCCCCCTACCTCCTGAAGGGGGCTATTTAAGTGCCTGCATATCAACAAGTCCCCTTTAAGAGATTTAGGGGCAAATAATGAAAAATGAGCTTTTGATACAGCCTCTTTTTTTATACCTTTGTTTTCACTTTAACAGGAATTATCCTTCAAAAGACGCATCAAGATGAAAGAAAATTTAAGTATAAGCCTGAAATATGCTTCTGGTTTTGTATCGGAAGAGGAGGTAGCGGCTCTCGCCCAGAAATCAGTAATGCATCTTACTTCCCTTAACTCAGGAACAGGTGCAGGAAGTGATTTTCTTGGCTGGCTAAGCCTTCCTGATGACATTTTACCACAGCTCGATAAAATTGAAAAAGCAGCCAGCCATCTGAGATCCGTTTCGGACACTACGGTAGTTATCGGAATCGGTGGATCGTACCTTGGGGCAAGGGCAGTTATCGAAGCACTTTCTCATTCATTCCCGGGCCTGCTGAAAACCAGCCAACATCAGATATTTTATGCGGGTCATAATATCGATGAAGACTATATGTCGGAGCTTCTCGAAGTTCTGGAAAACAGAAATTACTCCATTCTGGTCATCTCAAAATCAGGTACCACAACAGAGCCTGCCATTGCCTTCAGGATCCTTAAGAACCATCTTGAACAAAAAATCGGAAAGCAGGCCGCGGCTGAAAGAATAATAGCTGTAACTGATGAAGCCAAAGGAGCACTTAATGCTCTTGCCAGAATGAATAACTATGATTCTTTTGTAATACCCGACAATATAGGAGGACGTTATTCTGTGCTCACTCCGGTGGGACTTCTTCCTATTGCAATCAGCGGGCTCGATATTAGGTCAATTGTCAAAGGCGCTAAAGCAATGGCTGAGATTACCAGAAATAATCATAATGCGGCTTCAAACCCCGCGCTTTTGTATGCTTCAGCCCGCAATCTGATACTTCAAACCGGAAGGCCGGTAGAAATTTTCGCATCTTTTAATTCAAAGCTTCATTTTCTGGCTGAATGGTGGAAGCAGCTCTATGGCGAGAGTGAAGGAAAAGAAGGAAAAGGGATTTTCCCTGCGGCTGTTGACTTTACAACAGATCTTCATTCGATGGGTCAATACATACAGGAGGGTCAAAGGATCCTTTTTGAAACCATCATATCAGTACAAAACCCTAAAAGAAATCTTTCCATTCCTCTTGAAAAAGACGATTCGGACCAACTTAATTACATTGCCGGCAACAGGCTTTCAATGGTAAATCATAATGCTGAAACTGGAACTATCCTGGCCCATAACGACGGGGAAGTACCGATAATATTGCTTAGCATACCTGAACTAAACGGGTTCTATGTGGGTCAGATGATATATTTCTTTGAACTTGCATGCGCTGTAAGCGGATACATTCTTGATATTAATCCATTCGACCAACCTGGTGTTGAGGCATACAAGAAAAACATGTTTGCCCTTCTTAATAAACCGGGTTTCGAGGAAGCAGCAAAGAGGATAAAGAAAAGATTATGAGCGTAAAGCGTAGAGCGTAAAGCGTAGAGCGTAAAGAGGTGAGAGATGAGAGTTTTTCTTTAACTTTAACCTTTATACTTTAACCTTTAACCCTGAAATTTGATTAATTTAAATTAAACATAAATACAACTATTTTAAAATCAAAAGAGCATGAAAATCGAACTTAGAAAAGAGTTTACATGGTCGCTGGTTGTACCTACCAGCATGGGCGTTCGTATCACACCTGTGAATGGCCAACCGGTTCATAACAGTGATACATTTCACATGCAGGCAACCAGCGCCGAGTCGAATGTGGCAAGTATTTCTTCGTATCTCGGACTGCCGGTTAAAATCCTTACAACCTTCGTAAAAGACAGCCCTATTGCAAGATTTATAAAGGATAACCTTGCCGGCAGGCATATTGCGTATGAAGGTGCCGATGTGGAGCAGGGTGATCCCTGGGGCTACCGTCATCAGTTTAATATTGCCGACAGCGGATATGGTTCGCGCGGGCCAAGGGTACAGAATGACAGGGCAGGTGAAGTAGGCCGGACACTTAGCGTAAAAGATTTTGATCTTAAGAGATTGTTCGATAAGGAAGGTGTGCAAATCCTGCATCTCTCAGGCCTTATTGGTGCTTTATCGCCTGAAACAAGCCAGTTCTGTCTTGAACTCGCCAGATCGGCAAAAAAATATGGAACACGTATTTCATTCGACCTGAACTATCGCGCTTCATTCTGGAAAAACCGTGAAAAAGAGCTTTCAGCTATTTTTAAAGAGATAGCAGGTGTGGCTGATATTCTTGTCGGAAATGAAGAGGATTTCCAGTTATGCCTTGGTATAAAGGGGCCCGAAGAAGGTGGAAAAGACCTTGCAACGAAAATCGACAGTTTTAAAGATATGATCAACAGGGTGAAGAAATCTTATCCTAATGCATCAGTGTTTGCCACTACCCTGCGGCAAGTATTAAGCACCGATGAACATCTCTGGGGCGCAATAATGCTTGAAGGTGAAAACTGGCATATTGCAGAGCCAAGAGAGATCCATGTCCTTGACCGTATCGGAGGAGGTGACGGATTTGTAGGCGGTATGCTTTATGCAATTCTCAGGGGATGGGAGCCGGAAAAATGGATACAGTTCGGTTGGGCAAGCGGAGCACTGGCAACTACCATGCTCACCGATTATGCACAGCCTGCCGACGAAGAACAGGTATGGAGCATTTGGAAAGGCAATGCCCGCGTCAGGAGATAATTTGATTTTTCAGTAAGAATTCTTCAAGAACTTCAGTAAGGTCAGGATGCCCAATTTCCTGGAGGTCATAATGGACCCGGGTATTGGGCTTCCTTATTTTTATGATCCTGTTCAGATCAATGGGTGTGGCAATTATAACGCTGTCACAATCTGTCCTTTCAATTGTCTGCTCCAGGTCCTTTAACTGCTGCTTTCCATAACCCATTGCCGGCAGAAGTGTTCCAATATTGGGATAAAGCCTGAATGTCTCACTTAACAGCCCTACTGTAAAAGGCCTTGGATCGACCAGTTCCCTTGCGCCGAACTTCTTTGCGGCAATAACACCTGCACCCAGTTTCATTTCCCCATGAGTAAGAGTGGGCCCGTCCTCAATTACAAGTACACGCTTGCCCTTGATAACAGAAGGATCATCGACTTTGATAGGAGAAGCCCCATCAATTACCACAGCTTGCGGATTGACTTTTTCAATACTGTTTCTGACAATCTGTATATCGTCGGGAGCAGAGCTGTCTATCTTGTTGATAACTACAACATCTGCCAGCCTGAGAGTAACCTCTCCGGGATAATATGACAGCTCGTGCCCTGCCCTGTGCGGATCTGTCACCGTTATCATCAGATCAGGTTTGTAAAATGGAAAATCATTATTACCTCCATCCCATATAATCACATCACAACCATCAGGATCTGTTTCAGCCTGATTCAGTATCTCCTGGTAATCAACACCGGCATATATTACATTTCCTCTTATAACATGAGGTTCGTACTCCTCCATTTCTTCGACTGTACAATTGTGGTTCTCAAAATCTTCTAACCGTGCAAACCGCTGAACTCTCTGTGCGCTAAGGTCACCATAAGGCATCGGATGACGTATCGCAACAACGCGTAAACCCTTTCCCATAAGAAGCTCAATAATTTTTCTTGAAGTCTGGCTTTTCCCGCATCCTGTACGAACAGCACAGACAGCTATAACAGGCTTATTACTCTTTATCATTGTGTCAGCCGGTCCGAGAAGGGTAAAACTTGCACCGGCAGTGTTTACTATTGCACTTACCGACATAACTTTCTGGTAGGTGACATCACTGTATGAAAAGACACATTCATCTGCCGACAATTGTTTTATAAGTTCAGGAAGCTTTTCTTCAAGGAATATCTCAATCCCGTCAGGGTACAACTTCCCTGCAAGTTCCCCGGGATATTTTCTGCCATGAACATCAGGGATCTGGGCTGCAGTAAACGCTACAACATTATAGCTTTCGTTGTTCCTGAAAAAGGTATTGAAATTATGAAAGTCCCTTCCGGCTGCTCCTATTATAATAACATTTCTTCTGGTCATAAAACCTCCTTATATTAAATTCTATGGAATGGATTGATTAATCGTTCTTTATAATATAACAAATTTATAATTTGCACATCATAAATCCGAAATTTTAAAATTATTTTTTAAGATTCAGCCAATTAGTTATATATCTGACTACCCTACCCGGTGTATATTTTAAGTAAATTGCGGACTGATGAAAAAATGTTTTTCATGAATGATTAAGGTTTTGGCAAATTGTTTGTACTATTATAATTGAATATGAATGTACTTGCCCACATATATCTTTCCGGAGATTCTGAAGGGATAATTATAGGCAATTACATTGGTGATTATGTTAAGGGGCGCGACTATCTGAAGTATCCGGAACTGATAAGAAAAGGCATAATCATTCACCGTCATATCGACAAATTTACTGACTCTCATCCGGTCGTTCACCGCAGTAAAATATTTTTCACAAGGAAATATCATAAATATGCCGGAGTTATAACCGACATACTTTACGACCATTTCCTTACAAAGGAATGGGACTTTTTTTCCCGAAGACCCCTCGAGAGTGTGACGTATAATTTTTACAGGGCGCTTGTAAACAATTATGAGATACTGCCCGAGAACGTAAGGGAAATGATGCCCTTCTTCATTATCAACAACTGGATAGAGTCATACCAGACAAGAAGCGGTATCCGTCATGTTTTGAAAACACTGAGTAAAAGAACCACTCTTCCGAATGAAACAAGCTTTGCCATGAGGGCATTGAAGAAAAATTATTATTCTCTTCAGGATGATTTCATGGAATTTTTTCCTCAGCTGATTGATTATGTTGAAAATGAATTTGGAATTGAGATCTCACACAGGATAAAGATCCCATTCTGAACAATTAAACGGCCTACATAAGGTATTCCGCACGGCTTGCATCTAGCCTGAGGAAAATGAACAGCAATATAGTAAAGCCCCATAATGAGCTTCCCCCGTAGCTGAAGAACGGGAGCGGGATTCCAATGACCGGAACAAGACCAATGGCCATCCCTATGTTTATAAAAAAATGAACAAAAAGAATTGATGCAACTCCATAGCCATACACACGTGAGAAGACCGAGCGCTGTCGCTCGGCAAGGAAAATAAGTCGCAGAAGAAGGAAAAGATATAAACCGATTACAAATGTCGATCCCACAAAACCCCACTCCTCTCCCACAGTACAAAAAATGAAATCGGTGCTTTGAGCAGGTACAAACTTGAATTTGGTTTGAGTTCCCTGAAGATATCCTTTTCCGGCGAACCCTCCGGAACCGATTGAAATAAGCGATTGATTGACATTATATCCTGTCCCTTTCAGGTCCGATTCGAATCCAAGCATAATGCCAACCCTCTCCTTCTGGTGTGGCTCAAGCAGATTGTTAAAAGCATAATCTACTGAATTGACAAATATGATACTGCCAAGAAGAAAGAAATATATTATTAAAATTGATGTTGCCTTTTTATTATACAGAATGAAGGCATAAAAAACTCCCGATAACAGGAGTGAGATAAGTATCACTAACTCGTCACTTAATTTCTTTATAATGAAGTGATTAAACCCATATACGAATGATAGTAATATGCCAAAAATAATTAATCCGGCCACAAAATATTTCCACTTTTTCGTGAGGAACCAAACCATTGCAAATGCAAGTATTATGATACCAAGGCTCAGGTAAACCTCATTAAAGAGAAGCGTCAGGAAGAATAAAACTATCATAAGCAATCCTGAAACAAATATATATGGGCTCATACCTTCCCTGAACAGAACCAGGAAAAAGGCAAAATAGACAACTGTTGATCCCATATCAGGCTGAAGTGCAATAAGAATTGCCGGTAAAAGAAATATTGCTGTGGCAGGCACTATAACTTTTATCCTTGTAAGATCCTGTCGTCCTGCATGGAGGAATGAAGCAAGGGCAAGAGCAGTGCCAAATTTTGCAAATTCGGATGGCTGAAGACTGAATGCTCCGATCTCAAACCATGACCTTGCCCCGTTTATTTCAGTACCCAGCACGAGCACCAGCAGCAACAGTAACATCACCAGAGCATAAACAAACCATGCAAAAAACAGATAAAACCTGTTATCGATCAGTAAGATAAAAATAGCTATGATAAGTGTGGCCAGAATCCATATAAACTGTTTCCCGTAGCGCTGTGATATATCAAGAATATGCTTATACTCCTCATTATAGACTGCTGCATAGATATTGAACCATCCTGCTATCGTCAGTAAAAGAAAAAGCATAATTGTTACTTTGTCCACACTGTTCCATAAATTGACGCTTCTTCTCAATTTAATTCATATTAAGTTCAAGTATCCTTTTCTCCTGCCATTTATTGGTAATCTCTCTCCGGAGGTATTTCTCAATCATCAGGCTTGCTATCGGGGCTGCAGTTGTTGATCCAAATCCTGCATTCTCAACATATACGGCTATGGCTATTTTGGGGTTATCTTTAGGAGCGAATGCTATAAAAACCGAATGATCTTTCCCATGCGGGTTCTGGGCAGTACCTGTCTTGCCGCATACAATTATATCCTTAATAGCTGCGCCTCTTGCCGTTATTCCTTCGCCGCCGTTGACGGCATCTTCCATCCCCAGTATGATGTTCTCAAAGTTGGAGGGCGTTATGCTTATCGTATGTTTCACTTTGAACCTCGGATCAACTGAACCATTGGCGCCTATTGATTTAATAACATGGGGACTGTAATAATAACCCCTGTTTGCGATTGCAGCTGTCATATTAGCCATCTGCAAGGGAGTGGTCAGTATTTCTCCCTGTCCGATTGCAAGAGAAATAACTGTCAGCGCTTTCCATCCGTTTTTTCCATGATATTTATCAAAATAGCTTACTGACGGAATAAATCCAGGAAGTTCATTTACAAAGTCAGTCTTCAGATTTGTCCCGAATCCAAACTCGGTAAGATAGCCTTTCCACCTGTTGAATGATTCGTATAATGAAGGGCTTCTCGGATTTTCAAGTATCCGGCGGAATGTCTGACAGAAGTACGAGTTGCATGAGTGTGATATGGCATCTTTCAGGTCTAGTGGCGACCTGTGTGAATGGCAGCCTACAAAAAGATAGCCCATCTGGCACGAGAATTTATCGGTTGGCTGTATTACCCCTTCCTGCAGACCTATAAGTCCGTTTAAAGGTTTGAATGTTGATCCGGGCGGGTATGCAGCCATTAAAGCCCTGTTAAAAAGTGGAAGGGTTGTATCGCTGTTTAGCCTGGAGTAGTTCTCTGACCGGACACGTCCGACAAGTAACTCCGGATCATACCCGGGAGAGGATACAAGCGATAATATTTCACCTGTCTCCGGCTCAATTGCCACAATGCTTCCGGTCTTATTTTTCATAAGAAGTTCCCCATACTCCTGGATATCCATATCGATACCTGAAATAATGTCAAGGCCCTGCACTGCAGGTGTATCCAGGGCACCTTCGGCATAGGACCCTTTTATCCGGCTGTAAACATCAACCATCAATATCTTTACTCCTCTTTTACCGCGGAGCTCCTTTTCATAAGTTTCTTCAATGCCAAGCTTTCCGATGTAGTCGCCCGATTTATAATACGGATCCTTCTTTATAATCGATTCATCAACTTCGCTTACATAGCCAAAGAGGTGTGCCGCAATCGGTTTTGAATATTGTCTTAATGTTCTGGGCTGAACGTAAAATCCGGGGAACATGAAGAGCTTTTCCTGAAGGCTTGCATAAGTTTCGGCCGATATCTGCTTAAGGAAGATTGAAGGAGCGCGCCTCGAATGATTAATCGAAGCCTTCATTCTCTCATTAAAGGTCTCCTTTGTAATATTAAGTTCATTACATAGAAGAGCTGTATCTGTATTTATGGCCTGCGAAGGTATGACCATAAGGTCGTATGCGGCCTGATTCTGGACCATCAGTTTGCCGTTCCTGTCATATATCAGACCTCTTGCCGGATACTGTGGCACATATCGTAAAACATTGTTGTCGGCTGAAAGACGGTATGAATCTTTCACAACCTGTATTACAAAAAGCCTTATAATCAGAACAAGCGCTGCAAAGACAAATAATATGATTATTGTATATTTTCTGTTAATAAAGGCGTCTTTCATATATTCTTATTACTTCCCTCTTCGGTAATATTCAATCAGAAGAATAAATGTAACTGAGAAAACTGAACTTAAAATAACTCTCAGGAAAGTCCTGAAAAAATCTGTGAAACGGAACACTTCCAGGTAAAAGAGTGCCGTATGATGAATGAAGACCATTATCAATGTGTAGAAAAGAAACCATTTGAAACCATAAAAAAGCATTGATGGGTTTGGCCCCAGATCATACCCGTCCCTTGGTGCTATAACCCTCAGAACGAAGGGACGTACAAAACCTGCCAGAACAGTGGCTGACGAATGCATACCGGGAGTACCTGAAAAAAGGTCAATGAGAAATCCGGTGGCAAACGACAAAACAAGTAAAAACCACGCCGGAATATTGACAGGCAAAAGAAGGATAAACATCAGGTAAACATAAGGGTTAACGTAACCGCTGAACTGAATATTATTAAATAACAATACTTGCAGAATGATCAGCAAAACAAAAATAAATATCATTCTGGCTCCCGAATACATTACTGAAATATTTTTTCAAGTTCCTTTTGCTCATTCTTCCTCATATTCCCGATCAGGTTGACAAAATGAAGCTTTTTAAAATCAGTTATTAAAGCAACCCTTATCTTATAGAAGTCACCACCTGTCTTCTCAAAATCACTAACAGTGCCAACCATTATTCCTTCGGGGAAAACGGCTGAATAGCCTGTTGTTTCAACAGTATCGCCTACGCTGAGGATAACATGCTGCGGAATTTCGCTCAAGATGGCGTGGCTGTATTGCCTGCCGTCCCAGCTGAGCGATCCAAAATACCCGTTTGATTTAATCCTGGAACTCAACCTGAAATCAATGTTCAGAAGCGACATTGCCACCGAATAATTCTCTGAGCAGCCTACTATCACTCCTGCAACTCCGTCGCCCGAGGTTACGGCCATATCAACTTCGATTCCTTCACTTGTCCCTTTATTGATTGTAAAAAAGTTCTTCTGCCGGTTAACCGAATTCTCGACAATCTCAGCAACTGTAAACTGATATTGCTGCTGATATACCGAATCGGTGACTGAAAAAAAAAGCTGATCTTCATTACCCGACATCCGTTCGATACGGTTACGGAGAGCGATGTTCTCAGCCGCCAGCCGTTCATTGATCTCACTAAGATTAAGGTAGTTTTTGGTATTGCTCACCTTCAGATTAATAGTATTGGTTAAACCCTGGATACGGTTGACAAAGCGGGCATTATGGTAATCATTTCCCGAAAACAGGAATGAGATTGTAATTCCCTCTAGAATCAAAAAGATGAAAACAAAATTGTATCTGACCAGAAAATTCAGCAGGTTCCTCATCCACAGGAAATTATCTCATAAGGAATCTAAACTTATCAGCATTCTTCAATGCAACTCCTGTTCCACGGGCCACTGCATGAAGCGGATCTTCAACTACATTAAAAGGAATATTGATCTTATCGGTAAGGCGTTTATCCAAACCTCTGAGCAGAGCGCCTCCACCGGCAAGATAGATCCCTTTGTTCACAATGTCAGCATAGAGTTCAGGCGGAGTTTGCTCAAGTATACTAAGAAGAGCAGCCTCAACCTTCGACAGGGACTTGTCGAGACAATAAGCAATTTCCTGGTATGAGATCGGAATTTCAATAGGCAGTGCAGTCATGATATTTGGACCTCTTACTATGAAATCGGCAGGTGGATTATCAATATCGGGAAGTGCGGCTCCGACACTTATTTTAATGTCCTCAGCTGTCTTCTCTCCAATCTTTATATTATGCTGGTGCCTCATGTACGATTGTATATCGGCTGTAAAACCATCACCTGCTATCCTTATCGATTTATTGCAGACTATACCTCCAAGAGCAATAACGGCTATCTCGGTAGTACCTCCTCCTATATCCACTACCATGCAGCCTTCAGGCGCCTCAACGTCAATTCCTATACCGATGGCCGCAGCCATTGGTTCATATATCAGGTAAACGTCACGTCCGCCGGCATGTTCGGAAGAGTCACGCACAGCCCTGATCTCAACCTCGGTGCTTCCTGAAGGAATACAAACAACCATTTTAAGGGATGGAGAGAAAAGCCTTGGCCCTTTGTTTATCATCTTAATCATACCTCTGATCATAAGTTCAGCGGCATTGAAATCTGCTATGACACCATCTCGTAAAGGCCTGATGGTCTTAATATTCTCATGTGTCTTACCATGCATCTGCCTGGCAGCTTCCCCAATAGCTATAAGTTTTCCAGTTGTTTTATCAATCGCCACTATTGAGGGTTCGTCTACAACTATCTTATCGTTAGTAATGATTATTGTGTTAGCAGTTCCGAGATCAATAGCAATCTCCTGAGTTAAGAATGAAAATAGTCCCATCGAGTGAGAGAGTTTATTTATTAATATTTTTGTTTATTAAAATCATGTTAGTGTTTAAAATGTCTTATTCCTGTAAAGACCATTGCCATTCCATTAGAGGAACAAAATTCAATCGATTCCTGATCACGAACGGAGCCTCCCGGTTGAATAACAGCTGTGATCCCTGCCTCATGTGCAATAGACACGCTGTCGGCAAACGGGAAGAAAGCATCTGAAGCCATTACGGCTCCCCGCAGGTCAAATCCGAAAGCCCTGGCCTTTTCAATAGCCTGCTTAAGGGAGTCCACCCTTGAAGTTTGTCCGATACCACTTGCAAAGAGCTGTTTCCCTTTAGAGAGAACTATTGCGTTTGACTTGCTGTGCTTAACAATAATATTTGCAAACACCAGGTCTTCAATTTCTGACTCCGTGGGAATTCTCTTTGTAACTGGCTTCATGTCAGGGGCTGTTTCAGTGTTACTGTCGCTTTCCTGCCATAGAACACCATTAAGCATCGATCTGTAGCTGTACTTATTTCTTTCGGAGGGCTTTCTCAGTAATATTATCCTGTTCTTCTTCTGCTTAAGTATAGTAAGTGCACTTTCTGTATAAGAAGGTGCAACAATGATCTCAAAAAATATCTTATCTATCTCTGCGGCGGTTTTCTCATTAATGGCAATATTTGTAACAATAACCCCACCATAAGCAGAAACCGGATCACAAGCAAGAGCATCTTTCCAGGCATCAGCCGGATCGGGTCTTGATGCCACTCCACATGCATTATTATGCTTTATGATGGCAAAAGTAGTCTCTGAAAATTCATCAATAAGGCACAGTGCCGCATCAAGATCAAGAAAATTATTGTATGAGATCTCCTTTCCGTGAAACTTAGTGAATAGCTCGTCAGGATTACCGTAAAATATTCCTTTCTGATGAGGATTTTCACCATACCTGAGAGCATAAGCCGAATTAATACTCTCTCTGAAAACAGGAATTTCTGCTTCGCGATTGAAAAATCTGAAGATAGCAGTATCGTAATGGGAGGTTGTCTTAAATGCTTCAGCAGCATAGAGCTTTCTTTCCTGCAATGAAGTATGCCCGCCCTTTTCGTTAAGCAGGTCCATAACACCGGGATACTGGTCCCTTGATGAAATAATCACAACATCATTGTAGTTTTTGGCTGCGGCTCTGATCAGGGAAACACCCCCGATATCGATTTTCTCGATGATCTCCTCTTCACCGGCCGCTGTTGCAAGCGTCTCTTCAAAAGGATAAAGATCGACAATCACAAGATCTATTTCCGGTATCTTGTATTTCTCCAGCTGCTCAAGGTCCTGATTATTGTCGCGTCGTGCAAGTATTCCTCCAAAAACCGATGGATGAAGTGTCTTAACCCTGCCTCCTAAGATTGACGGATAGGTTGTCAGATCTTCTACTTTTTCTGCCTCTATTCCAAGATTCTTTATATAGCTGAAAGTACCTCCTGTAGAAAATATTTTAACCTTTAAAGCATGAAGCTTCATCACAATCTCATCTAATCCATCTTTATAAAAAACGGAAATTAAAGCGTTTTTTATACGTTTATCATTCATTACTTGGTGTTTATGGTAAACTTTCAACTAAATCAAGGGAGTGTAAAAATAGATATTTTTTTATTAACCAGCATATTAATGGGTGATTATCGTACTTTTTAAAATTAAGAAAATATTAATATCGAAGTCTATGATTTTACTAAATTTACATTTCAATTTTACACCCATGTTCCTGAGACTTTTCAAAGAAGGTTTTTTATTTGCTGTTAACTCGATTTTTGTTAATAAACTGAGAACATTTCTATCCCTCTTTGGAATTACCATCGGCATCTTTTCAATAATATCTGTTTTCACTGTGCTTGACTGGATGGAAAAAT
Source organism: uncultured Bacteroidales bacterium (assembly GCA_942492865.1). Lineage (GTDB taxonomy): Bacteria > Bacteroidota > Bacteroidia > Bacteroidales > VadinHA17 > LD21. The sequence goes on from OW818650.1 coordinate 620,952, forward strand.
CTATCAGGGACAGCATCTCATCACTTGGTGATAATGTAGTTTATGTTCAGAAATTTCCCTGGTCATTCGATCCAAACCTTGCGTGGTGGGATATTATTAAGTGGCCTGCAGTATCGACTGACGATTTTACCGCTGTGGAGAAAAAATCAACCAAAACACAGGCTATGAGCTTTTCAGTTTACCAGCGGAGAAAAATAGAATACAATAAGAATATCGCCACCGACGCTACAATTAATGCCGTTACGGAAGATTTTCCAAATGTCAGGTCTTTTGAAATTGAAAACGGCAGATACTTCTCTCCTTTTGAAGTCTCTTCAGGAAAAAATGTAGCTGTAATCGGAGCTGTAATTGCCGAACGTCTTTTTGAAAAGACTGATCCGGTAGGGAAACAGGTGATAATAGCCGGACATAAAACAACTATTACAGGTGTTTTTAAAAAAGAAGGCAAAGGTGCAATAGGCGATTCAGGAATGGATGAGTTAACAGTTGTTCCGCTTAATTATGGCAGGAATTTCATTAACATGCGAAACCGGTTTATTGATGCCAACCTGATAATAAGGGCAAAGCCTGACGTTTCGGTTGAAGAACTCAGCGATGAGATCAATATGATCCTAAGGGCCGCAAGGAGGCTCCATCCCACTGAAGTTTCCAATTTCTCAGTCAATAAAGCCAGCCTCCTTACCCAGGGCTTCGATGCCGTTTTTGCCGGTATAAATATTGGAGGGTGGCTTATAGGGGGCTTTGCTATTCTTGTGGGCGGATTTGGAATTGCGAACATTATGTTCGTCTCAGTAAGGGAGCGGACCAACATTATAGGGATACAGAAAGCATTAGGGGCAAAAAGGTTTTTTATACTCCAGCAATTCCTTGTTGAATCGGTGTTACTATCGATCTTTGGCGGATTAATCGGACTGATAATGATCTTTATAGGAACATTGATTATAAACTATCTTTTCGATCTGAATATCTATCTGACAGCTGCAAACACTTTCCTCGCCATCTTTATTTCAGGATTTATAGGGGTCATCGCGGGCTATGCACCTGCCTATTCAGCTTCGAAGATGAATCCTGTTGATGCTATGGGGTTTTCATTCTGAGACGACCATATTTTCCTCCACCCACCTGGTAAGTTCAACAAATTGATCGACCGATAACTGTTCGGGCCTCAGGCTGAAATATCTGAAATCTTCATCTTTTAACCTGAAAGCTGCTTTTATCGAATTCCTGAGAGTTTTGCGACGCTGATTGAAGCCGGCTTTTACAACTCTTGAAAAAAGCGCCTCATCACAATCAAGGCTTTTAACATTATTGCGGATGAGCCTTATAACACCTGATTTTACCTTTGGAGGTGGAGAAAAAACGTTTTCTGAAACAGTGAACAGGTATTCCGTATTGTAAAATGCCTGAAAGAGCACACTTATTATGCCATATACTTTCGAACCCGGACCGCTGCAAATCCTTTCGGCAACCTCCTTCTGGAACATTCCGCATACTTCTGATATTTTATCCCGGCTCTGAAGCACTCTGAATAAAATCTGTGTGGAGATATTATACGGGAAATTACCGATTACCGCAAACTTCTCTTCAAAAAGAGAATCGATATCAAAGGTCAGAAAATCACCCCTGATGATCTCAGTCAGACCAGGGAAACGGGTAGTTAAATAATGGACCGATTCGTTATCTATTTCAATAACTCTGAAATCCCTGAAGTTCCTCTCCAGAAGAAAAGATGTAAGCATTCCCATCCCCGGACCTATTTCCAGTACCGAATCATAGCCGTTTCCCGTGAGCGTTCCGGCGATCTTCCGGGCAGTCTCCTCATCTTTAAGGAAATGCTGACCGAGATTTTTCTTTGCGTATACTTTATTCATAAGGACTGCAAAAGTAGGTATTATACTTCAATCCAAAAATACCGGGCAGGTGCAGACTATATTGGAATGAGCCCTCTGCCAAATTTTTTGAGGAAGGGCAGGTTAAGAGATTCCAGAAAATCGACAAACTTTTTAAGGATATTATAATAGAGTGTTACAAACAGGAAAAAAATCATAAGCCAGATAATGATCATATTGAACACGAGTGTACCGAACTTAATGGAGCCAATCTGTTTATATGGAGCGTAAAAATGAGCTCTTCCCCACTTTGAACCTGGTTTCATATATATAGGATCGGCCTTCTGTATAAGCCTGTCCTCCGAATCAAATATTTTATCAGTTATCATCCTGTTGAGCAGAATATTACCCAGATTCTCATTATAGTTCTGCTCCCTTTGTTTAATAAACTCCTGTTCCCCTATTTTCTCCGAAATTTTTCTGTAAACAGAATCTCGGCTATTGGAAATGAGCCTGTTTTTATTTCTAAGCGTTGTCCTCATACTGTCGAGCAGCAGGTTGGTCTCTGCAGCTACAAAATCATTGAATTCATCATAATTAAGATTGCTGAACCAGCTACCCGGCTTTATTCCTGTTATGGTAGAGAGTTCCTTAATGTGAAAGCTCAGCTTGCTGAAGTTCTCTTTTGAATAATCGAAATAAACAGGATCTTTTCCCGCCGCAAGACACTCATCTGACTTAACCCTTAATGCAGGAATAAGAAATGAGGCATACCAGTTATTCTGACTTATTGCCATATCATATTCAAAGAAGGGCTTCAGAATTTTCCTGCTCCTGAACTGTTCGACACTGAGGGCCTCAAAGGCCCAGCGGGTAACCATCACATCGGCAATTACCGGCACATATATTTTTTTGGTGATGGAATGATGGAGATCATCAAACCTTATCATAGCTCCGCCAAGGATGAGGTTTGGCACCAGCAGAAGAGGGATCAGAATATATATGCTTACCGCTGAACGCATACCTGCTGAAATATTCAAGCCCAGCAGATTACCAAAACAGGCTGTGGAGAAAAAGATAAGCCATTGCAGCAAAAGTGTTCCCCTGACGTCGAGGATCAGGTTTGAAACAATAACAAACGATAAAGCCTGGATGGCCGAAAGAACAAAGAGAAAATTAATCTTCGACACCATGTAGCTTAACCGGCTCAGGTTCAAAAATTTCTCCCTTTCGAGAATCTTCCTGTCCCTGTAGATTTCCTCAGCGCTTACTGTCAATCCCATGAATAGCGCAACTATTATGGACATGAAAAGGAAGACAGGAAAATTTTTGTTGTTTGCAAAGGTGTATCCTCCTTCATCGCTGTATTTTGAAATATATGCAAGTATTACAGCAAGAACAGGGGCTTCAAGAAGATTGATCAATACATATTGTTTATCGGCCAGCTTACGTGTAAGATTACGTTTCACAAATGTTCTGATCTGATCAACCCTTGCAGGTATTTTAAAATTACTCTGAGGGATAGCTGAAATAGCAGGCCTGTCCTTGCCTTCAGGCATCATTTTCTTCTTGTACTTCTCATACCACTCCTTTGGGCTTACCTGTCGCTCTGTGCCCGGAAGTCCGGTATTATCAATTACTTTAACCTCAATTATGTGCAGGATATTATCAGCCTCTACATTACCACAATTCGGACACTGGCTCTCCGCTGCGTTTGCCTGCGATGTTTCCGTTTTGAAATACACAAGCGCCTCAACAGGGTCCCCGTCATATATCATGAATCCACCTTTGTCGAGAATCCAGAGCTTATCAAACATTTTCAGGATATCGGATGATGGCTGATGTATTATTGCAAATACCAGCTTTCCGCTCAGAGCCTGATTCCTGAGAAGAACCATTACTTTTTCAGAATCAAAAGAGGATAAACCTGATGTAGGCTCATCAATAAAGAGGACAACCGGTTCGCGCATGAGCTCAAGGCCTATATTAAGCCTTTTGCGTTGTCCACCGCTTACTTTCTTATTTAAAGGATCACCAACCTGGAGGTCTTTTATCTCATAAAGATCAAGATCGAGAAGTACCTTCTCAACAGTATTGTTCAACTGCTCTTCATTATAGTTTCCAAAGCAAAGGCGTGCATTGTAATAAAGATTTTCCCAAACCGTAAGCTCCTCTATAAGCAGATCATCCTGCGGAACGTAACCGATCAGTCCCATTAACTTTTCCGAATCGGCATTTATATCAAGTCCGTTAATATAAAGGTGTCCGTGAGTGGGTACGATCTTGCCATGAAGAAGGTTTATCAGGGTTGTTTTACCAACACCACTCCCTCCCATTATTCCTATCAGATTACACGATTCCTCCCTGAAATTCATTTTTTGCAGGCCATTTTCTGAATTTTTGAAAGAAAAAGCCACATCATGACCTTCAAAAATTATTTTTTCAGGATATTTCCTTACAACAAACTGCTTGTAGATCTTGGAGTAGTAGATAGGTTCTATTCCCTGACCTTTTATATTCACTCCACGGTCGAGCAAGTAGGGCCGGCATGCAATAATATCCCTTCCTTTGAAATTAAGGGCGAGCAAACCGTCGTATGACAGAATAAGCGTAGCTGTGCTTTCTATGTGCAGTACAACAAGATAACCCCTGAATCCCTTTACCCTGATATTATGCCACTTACTATAGTTTTTAAAGATTTTGGGTGCAGGTGAAGAAGAATTATCATCTCCTTCAATAATAAGAAGGTTTTCAGGAGCTATTTCATCATAATTTCTGCTTATCATGAACGACACTGCATTATCGTACTCCTTTCTTGAAATGTTGAACGTACGCGAAACAATGTCAATTATGGTTTTCTCCTGCTGTGAAACCAGGCCATCTTCAAATGCAAACTCAAGCAACTGGAGGAACACAATCATTCTTTCTTCAATGAAGAGTCCTTTTTTTATCTGCCTGCAGATATTAGTGATCTGGAATGTTATCAGCGAATCCTCATCCAACAGGTCATTCTTGTCAATTGTCTTCAGCTCATGATGATAAAATTCGAGGTTATTCTCGAATAGGGCATAATATTCTTCCTCAAGCTCCCTGTTGAGATATCGCCTGAGATATCCACGCAAAATCTTACGCCCCCTTGAAGAAATACCTGCAGGATTTATGATCGATACAATGGCAAAAATGTGAATTAAGGCAAGTAAGACTGATTCCCTCATAATACCATCATGTAAAAAAAAGACCGCAAAGCCCGGGCTTTGCGGCCATAAAATATTTCAGGATCTATAATACCACTTTGCTCCTGATATCTTCAATAGCTTTTGTAATATCTTTTATATTCTGTTCAGTGAGACTTGTCCCCAGTTTACTGTAAACCTGCTTAATGGGATCCAACAGCGCAATGAAATCGCTTATAACCGGGTCATTTGCATAGGGCTTGGTTAATTCAAGGTATTCCTCAAACGATGCTTTCTGATCAAGAAGCACTTTCGATATCCCAGCCACCTGGTATGCAGCTTCCGATACGTGTGTTGTGAGGTACATCCCTTCAACCCAGGCGCCTCCTACTACCAGTAATGCAAGCGCCTGCTGATCGTTCTCAGCCAGGTAGGAATATGTCTCATTAAAAGTTCCGGTAAGAATTCTTACAAGCTCATCCCTGTTATCGAAGTTCTTCTTTATCTGATCGTAGAACTCTTCCTTGTAAATCTGAGTCATATTGAGTTCATTGGCCAGGGAACGGATCGTGTTGAGATAATTGATTACTTCCTGCTCGACGTTGTAAAGTGTAGCGTAACTAAGGTCGGCTCCGTAAACGCCAAGATTTAATGCCCTTGACTGGCTGGTGAAATATTTCTTCGCGTTTTCAACCGAATTTGAAATTCCGATGATGTAGCCTACCTGAAGTTCTGTAAGCATTTTAATCACTTCTACTGAAGTGGGTAATGGATAAACATTTGTCTCTATCTTGCCTTCAAGGTCTTTAACTGTCTCAAGTTCAACCTTTTTCTGTGTCCGTTCAGCTGACTTGTTTTTGCATGTTGGAAGTGTGACCAGGCTAAATATCAACATTAAAGATGTCACAATAGCTATTGTTCTTTTCATAGAATTAGTTTTTATTAACTAAGTAATTTAAAATGACAATAAAAGTAAGAAAATATTCTCAATAAATAATATTGCTTTTAACTTTTGAACTCATAAGTTTTCCTTTATGACTAAAGAAAACAGAAATATTCTTCCACACGGAACAGTATCAGTATGTTCAGCTTTTTAATCATCCATTTTTAATTATCTTTACGCCCCAAAATCATATCTTTTTGATGAGCTGGAATTTTGATGAATCTGTAAACAGGGAGGGAACGGATAGTGTAAAGTACGATCTCAGAAAAAATATTTTCGGTGTTGAGGATGTTATCCCTATGTGGGTAGCCGATATGGATTTCAAAGCTCCGGACTTCATTGTAAATGCACTTCAGAAGAGGCTTGATCATAATATTTATGGATATTCATTCCGGTCATATAAATATTACCAGTCAGTTGTTGAATGGTTTTCTTCCCGTTACAAATGGAAAATTCAGAAAGATTGGCTCTGCTTCAGTCCAGGCGTTGTTCCATCGCTTAATGTTTGTATCCAGGCCTTTACCCGTCCCGGGGAGGGCATCATAATCCAGCCTCCGGTATATTTCCCCTTCATAACGTCAGTCGAGAGTAATGGCAGGCGGCTGATAATTAACAAGCTTAAGGAATCGGAGGGGAAATGGATAATGGATCTTGAATCCCTTTCAGCATCGATTGATGATAATACGAAAATGATCATCCTCTGCAATCCTCACAATCCCGTTGGCAGGGCATGGAGGCCTGACGAGCTCAGAAGCCTTGCTCAAATCTGTCTCGAAAGGAATATTATTATTCTCTCCGATGAAATACATTGTGACCTCGTTTTACCCGGGTTTCTTCACACCCCGGTTGCAAGCCTTTCAGAAAAGATCGCTGATATAACAATTACCTGTGTTGCACCAAGTAAAACTTTTAATCTTGCTGGGCTGTCAACATCTTCTGCTATAATCTCCAATCCGGTGTTGAGGAAGTATTTTAACAAGAAAATAGCAGATATGGATATTGGCAACGGCAATATATTTGGAGCTGTTGCTTCTGCTGCTGCTTACTCTGAAGGCGAGGAATGGCTGAATGCACTCATTGATTATGTTCAGGCTAACATTGATTACGTTACCGGATATTTCAGGGAGAATATACCTGAAATTATTCCGGTGGTTCCGGAGGCTACATATATGATCTGGCTCGACTGCCGAAGCCTTGGACTTACCGGAAAAGAGCTGCAGGATTTTTTTGTACAGAAAGCAAAGGTCGGACTTGTTGAAGGATCAAAATTCGGACCGGGAGGAGAGGGTTTTATGAGAATGAACCTGGCCACTCCGTGCCATCTTGTTGAAAAAGCCATGGATCAGATTGGTAAATCAATGCCGTACCTGAGAAAAAATATTAAATAATATATTATGAAAGACAGACCTAAAGTTCACCTCACCCTTGAAGACGGGACAGTTTATGAAGGAAGATCATTTGGCGCTACGGTCCCCATTGCCGGCGAGGTGGTCTTCAACACTGCCATGACAGGCTACCCAGAGAGTCTGACTGACCCATCGTACCGCGGGCAGATATTATGTCTCACTTATCCTCTTGTAGGTAATTACGGAGCTCCGGGGGAAAAGGAAGAAAATGACCTGTACAGGTTTTATGAATCATCATCTATACATATTTCAGGTTTAATAGTGTCCGACTATTCATTTGAATACAGTCACTGGAACGCAACTGAAAGCCTTGGCCAGTGGCTTTCGAGAAATAATGTACCTGGCGTTTACGGCATTGACACAAGGGCTCTTACCAAAAGAATACGCGAGAAAGGCGCTATGCTTGGAAAGTTAGAACCTGAGGGCAGTTCGACAGAGTTCTACGATCCGAATAAAATCAATCTTGTAGCCGAAGTAAGCACACATGAGAAGAAAGTTTATGGTTCAGGAAAGTACAGGATACTGCTGGTTGATTGCGGTGTTAAGTATAATATAATCAGAAACCTGCTTAAGCGCGATACAACAATAATCAGGGTCCCATGGGATCATGATTTTACGGAGGAGGAATATGACGGCCTGTTTCTTACAAATGGGCCGGGTGATCCCAAGATGTGCAGTGCAACAATACAGCATATCAGGAAAGCATTCGACAGCAATAAGCCAATCTTCGGGATATGTCTGGGAAACCAGCTGATGGCACTGGCCTCAGGTGCGGATACCTACAAGCTTAAATATGGCCACAGAAGCCATAACCAGCCTGTTCTGAGGGTCGGTACCGAAAGAACATATATTACATCTCAAAATCATGGATATGCAGTCGACAACGGTACGCTTGGAAAAGACTGGGAGCCCCTGTTTATAAATCTCAACGATAATACCAACGAGGGAATGACTCATCGCTCGAAGCCTTTTTTCTCAACTCAGTTCCATCCAGAAGCATCAGGCGGTCCGACAGATACCGATTATCTGTTTGATGTATTTATTGAAAATATTAAGAAGTAAATAAAGTGACTAAAGTGAGCTAAAGTGACTAAAGTGACTAAAGTGACCGGGAGTATTTTCTTAACCAACTTTAGTCACTCCAAACTATAGTCAATCTAGTCACTTACATACCTCATCATCTTCTCTGCCAGCTCTGTTGCTGAGATATTCTTAAAGCATTTCATCCGCTCTGAGAATATAGCAGCAATCTCCTTGTTGCACAGGTTGCCTATGCTTCCCTCATGAACATAATCGGAAGTTGAGGTTCTTGAGAAAGAAGAATTCCTGACCATTTCAGATACAGCCCTGTAAGCCTCCCTGAAAGGAATACCTTCTTTTACAAGGCGGTTCACTTCCTCAGTACTGAATATATTATTGTACATCGGATTTTCTGTTATGTTCTTCTTTACTTTAATATTGTTAAGCATGAGCAGCATTATCTCAATGCATTCATTCACTTCCCTGAATCCGTCAAAAATTATTTGTTTGAGAAGCTGAAGATCACGGTTGTAACCTGAAATAAGGTTACTTGTCAGCATTGCAACCTGGTTCGGAAGAGTCTGGATAACATTTGAGCGTGCCCTTATAAGCTCGAATACATCAGGGTTTCGCTTTTGAGGCATTATGCTCGATCCGGTTATATACTCGTCAGGAAAATCAACAAACCTGAATTCAGTGCTCATATACAGACAGATATCCATTGAGAAGCGTCCGAGTGTCTGCGCTATTGAAGCCAGCGCCGACGCAACGGCCATCTCTACTTTACCACGGCTCAGGCTTGCGTAGGCCGAGTTGTAAAGAAGATCATCGAATTCAAGAAGCTGCGATGTAAGCTTCCTGTTCAGCGGCAGGGTTGTACCATAACCTGCAGCCGTTCCCAGGGGATTTCTGTTATTCAGCGCACGTGCTGTATAAAGGACCAGTATATCATCGGCCAGGCTTTCTGCGTACGATCCGAACCACAGCCCGAATGAAGAAAGCATTGCCGATTGCATGTGAGTATAACCCGGAAGCAGCACTTCCTTATATTGCTCGCTGAGTGACTGCAGCTTATTGAATAACTTTTCAATAAGTACCGAGAGCCTGTCGATCTCTTCCCTGGTGTAAAGGCGTATATCAACAAGCACCTGGTCATTTCTCGAACGTCCGGTATGTATCTTTTTACCGGTGGTGCCAAGAATGGATGCCATTTCTTTTTCAACCTGGGAATGGATATCCTCCACATCCTTCTCAATTACGAGCCTTCCCTCCTCATCCCACACAAAAAGCGAGTGCAGGGCTTTGAGCATGTCATTTTTTTCATCATTTGTGATCAGCCCCACATCCTCGAGCATGATGACATGCGCCATCGAGCCTATAATATCCCATTTTGTCAGTGCAAGATCAGTTTCCCTGTCCTTACCTGCAGTAAATTCAATGATGGCAGGTTCAGGCGCCGTCCCTTTTTCCCAGAGTTTCATAATAAAGTAAGATTGGTAAAATTCAAGTGCAAAATACGCAAATTCTTAGAAAAACTTCGAAGGTGATCAAGAAGTAAAATAAGTGACTAAAGTGAACTTTTAAAGTAATTAAAGTGCCTGAAGATTCATAAAACTCCAGGCACTTGTGAATCTACTTCTTCTGACTTGCTTCAACAATTGCCCTGTGGGCCATCAGCCTGATAGCATTTATTTTTATAAATCCTTTACTGTCGGTCTGGTCAAACCCGCCTTCTATATCCATACTTGAGAGCTTACTGTTATAGAGGGAAGAGGGCGATTCACGGCCTTCAATCAAAACGTTTCCTTTATAGAGGCAAAGGTGAACACTCCCATCAATAAGCTCCTGGCTCTTTTCAACAGCAGCCATCAGGAAATCCATTTCAGGGCTGAACCAGAATCCGTTATAGATGATCTCCGCAAATTTTGGAGAAAGCATACTCATCAGCCGGTTCACTTCACGATCCATTGCTATGCCCTCAATATCCTTATGAGCAGCATAGAGCACAGTCGCTGCAGGTGTTTCATAAACACCCCTTGACTTAATACCAACGAACCGGTTCTCAACCATGTCAAGCAAACCAATACCGTTCTTTCCTGCAAGCCCGTTCAGATACACAAAGAGCTCATAGGAATCGTCCTTCACTGTTCCGTCATCCTTGTTAACAACCTTTACAGGTATACCATTCTTAAAATGAATAACAATACGGGTTTCCTTATCAGGAGCATCCTGCGGCATAACCATTTTTTCAAGCATATTCTTGTTCAGAGTGTACATCGGATCCTCGAGAACACCAGCCTCATGGCTTATATGCATCAGATTGTCATCCTCACTGTAAGGCTTGTCTATGCTGGCTTTTACAGGTATCTTTTTCTCTGAAGCATATTTTAAAAGGTCTGTCCTTCCCTTGAACTGTGCAAGGAATTCCTTGTCCTTCCATGGAGCAATTACTTTCACGCCTGGCATGAGAGCATAATAACAAAGTTCAAACCGTACCTGGTCATTGCCTTTTCCTGTTGCACCATGAGAGACTGTTGTTGCTCCCTCCTGCTTTGCAACCTCTATCTGAGTCTTTGCTATCAAAGGACGGGCCAGTGAGGTTCCCAGGAGATACCTGCCTTCGTAGGTGGCGTTGGCCATCACAGCTTTAAATACATATTTCTCAACAAACTCTCTTTTAAGATCTGATACAATCACTTTTGATGCTCCAAGGAGGAGGGCCTTTTTTCTGCATGCCTCAAAATCTTCATCCTGCCCGACATCGGCTACAAATGCAATTACATCATAGCCTTTTTCAATTAACCACTTTAGGATTACAGATGTATCAAGACCTCCACTGTAAGCCAGAACGACTTTTTCTTTCATTTTTAAACTTTTAACTTAATTAAACAATATGCGCTGAATCTTAATTTGAAAAATATTTAATGCACTCCTACCACTTCCTGGTATGATCATGTAAACCGGGAAGTATCATTTCAAGTGCGTCATGGACGTTCTTCAGAGAAATTCCGTCCCTCGGTATCACCAGAACAGTATCATCGCCTGCAATTGTTCCGGCAATCTCGAACCTCGATGAATTGTCGATGTAATAAGCTGTAGCACTGGCATTTCCGGGAATGGTCTTAATCACCATAAGCCCCTTTGCCTCAATGATCTCGGTAATTACATTTACCAGATTTATCCTTCCGCCCGATTCGGGCACAGGCTTGCTGTTCTCGGGCAATGAATACCTGTAAGTGCCGTCACCTTTTGGGATCCTGCTGACCCCGAGCTGCCTCAGATTCCTGGAAAGTGTGGCCTGGGTGCAGGCAATTTCCTTTCCTTTAAGCTTTTTCAATAACTCTTCCTGGGATGTTATGGTCCCTTCTGAAATGATCTTTTCAATTGCAAGGAGCCTTTTTGTCTTGTGCATATTTATACGTTTTTGATGCAAATATATTCATTATTTTTATAAAGCAAGTCTTTATTAAAAAAAATGTCTTATTTTTGAAACTCAAAAAATAAGAATGAAAGATGTAATCAACAAGGTTATCATACTTGGCTCGGGAGCACTAAAGATCGGAGAAGCCGGAGAATTTGATTATTCAGGCTCACAGGCCCTGAAAGCTTTAAAGGAAGAAGGAATAAGGACGGTACTTATCAATCCGAACATCGCAACTGTCCAGACTTCGGAGGGACTTGCCGATAAAATTTATTTTCTGCCTGTCACTCCGTATTTTGTAGAAAAAGTAATAGAAAAGGAAAAGCCCGATGGCATACTTTTATCTTTTGGCGGACAGACTGCGTTGAACTGCGGAACAGAACTTTTTAAGGCAGGAATTTTTGAAAAATATAATGTCAGGGTCCTGGGAACACCGGTCAAGGCAATAATGGATACCGAGGACCGTGAACTTTTTGTAAAGAAGCTTGACGAAATTGCTGTCAGAACTCCCAGGAGTATTGCTGTAACCAGCGCTGAAGCCGCAGTAAAAGCAGCCGAAAAGCTGGGATACCCTGTGATAATCCGTGCAGCCTATACTCTCGGCGGTCAGGGAAGCGGATTTGCTTCAGACACGGATGAGTTGAGTGTATTGGCAGACAAGGCTTTTTCATATACAAAACAGATACTCGTAGAAGAATCTCTAAAAGGCTGGAAAGAAGTTGAATATGAGGTGGTAAGAGACAAATACGACAATTGCATCACTGTTTGCAATATGGAAAATTTTGATCCGCTGGGACTTCACACGGGGGAAAGCATAGTTGTAGCCCCCTCGCAAACCCTTACAAACAGTGAATATCATAAACTGAGGGAGCTGTCAATAAAGATAATAAGGCATATCGGTATAATTGGTGAATGTAACGTTCAATATGCCCTCTCGCCCGAGTCGGAAGATTACAGGGTTATTGAAGTAAATGCAAGATTGTCGCGCTCAAGCGCACTTGCCTCAAAAGCCACAGGATATCCGCTTGCATTCATTGCTGCAAAGCTTGGCATAGGCTATGGACTTCATGAACTGAAGAACTCAGTCACTAAAGATACAACGGCCTGTTTTGAACCGGCGCTCGATTATATTGTATGCAAGATACCACGATGGGATCTTAATAAATTCGAAGGTGTTTCACATCTTATCGGCAGCAGCATGAAGAGTGTCGGTGAAGTTATGGCTATCGGCAGGACCTTCGAGGAAGTGATCCAGAAAGGTTTACGTATGATAGGCCAGGGCATGCATGGGTTCACGGGCAACCGCAACCTTGATTTTGAAGATATAGAGAGAGAACTTTCCGAACCTACCGATATGAGAATATTTTCCATTGCAGAAGCACTGGAAAAAGGCATGTCGGTTGACAGGATCCATGATCTTACAAAAATCGACAGATGGTTCCTGTATAAACTGAAGAATATAATCAGTATTAAAGATGAGCTTTCAGAATATAAAACAATAGAATCGGTTCCCAAAAATCTTCTTGTTCATTCAAAAATAAACGGATTCAGCGATTTCCAGCTGGCGCGGCATGTTTTAGGGTCAGATCCTGCAAATATAAATGACGATATACTTAATATAAGGAAATACCGCAAATCAATAGGGGTTGTACCTTATGTAAAGCAGATCGACACTCTCGCAGCCGAATATCCGGCCCGTACAAACTACCTCTATCTTACATACAGCGGTTCAGAACATGATATAACTTACCTCGGAGACCATAAATCTGTAATCGTTCTCGGCTCGGGGGCATACAGGATAGGCTCGAGCGTTGAATTTGACTGGTGCTCTGTAAATGCTGTTGAAACCATAAAGAAGGAGGGATTAAGGTCGGTAATGATCAACTACAATCCGGAAACGGTGAGTACCGATTATGATATCTGCGACAGGCTCTATTTCGATGAACTTACCTTCGAGCGGGTTCTTGATATTATTGATCTTGAAAATCCCGGAGGCGTAATCGTTTCTGTTGGCGGCCAGATCCCCAACAATCTGGCAATGAGGCTTCAAAAAGAAAATGTTCCTGTGCTTGGCACCTCACCCTCATCGATTGACCGGGCTGAAGACAGGCATAAATTTTCGGGTATGCTCGATATGCTTCATGTCGATCAGCCCCGGTGGAAAGAGCTTACATCAATTGAAAGCATATACGAATTCGTCGATCGCATAGGATTCCCTGTACTGATCCGTCCATCATACGTTCTCTCGGGCGCTGCAATGAACGTCGTCTCGAATAAGAGCGAATTGTCTCATTATCTCGAGCTGGCATCGCAGGTATCAAGACAGTATCCGGTGGTAGTCTCGGAGTTCATTGAAAATGCTAAAGAGATAGAAGTGGATTCAGTGGCAAAAAACGGAGAAATTATTGCTTATGCCATCAGCGAGCACGTTGAATTTGCAGGCGTCCACTCGGGCGACGCCACAATAGTATTTCCTCCACAGAAAATATATTTTGAAACAGTAAGGCGGATAAAGAGAATATCACGCCAGATAGCGAAGGAGCTCAATATAAGCGGGCCGTTCAATATTCAGTTCCTTGCCAGGGATAACGATATAAAGGTTATTGAATGCAATCTGAGGGCAAGCCGTAGCATGCCGTTTGTATCAAAAGTACTCAAGACAAATCTTATTGAACTGGCTACAAAAGTGATGCTCGGGATGCCGGTGGAAAAGCCTCACAAATCAGTTTTTGAGCTTGATTATGTTGGTGTCAAAGCGCCCCAGTTCAGCTTTTCACGTCTTGCAAAAGCCGATCCGGTACTTGGAGTCGATATGGCATCAACAGGTGAAGTAGGATGTATAGGAGAAGGTTTTTATGAAGCTATACTGAAGGCAATGTTTTCGGTAGGCTACAGAGTGCCAAAGAAAAGCATCCTTCTCTCAACTGGACCGGCCCGTTCTAAGGTTGAGCTCATAAACAGCGCAAGGGCGCTTATTGAAAGGGGACATAAGCTCTATGCCACAAGAGGAACACAGGTTTTTCTTAAAAATGCAGGTATCGAGGCTCACGTGGCTTACTGGCCCGATGAGAAGAAGTCCCCGAACACTATCGAACTCATAAAAACAGGCGAAGTAGATCTGGTTGTTAATATTCCAAAGGATCTTAGCCAGAGCGAATTGGATAACGACTACTCCATCAGGAGAAGCGCTGTCGACTTTAATGTTCCATTGCTTACCAATGCAAGACTTGCAAGCGCTTTTATACTTGCGTTTTGCAGAATGGGAATTGAAGATCTGGCAATAAAGAGCTGGGATGAATATAAATAAGGCCAGATAACAAAATCATGCATATTGGGCACCGATTGCAACCGAGCAAATCTTATCATTTGCGAGCTCAACGAAGTTAAATCGGCGCCAGCATAATGAACTTAACTCAGGATAATGTTAAATATCAGAAAAGCCCTGCGCACCGACGCACAATCAATAATAGACTTTCAGCAAAAGATGGCTCTTGAAACCGAGCAGCTCGCTCTGCCTGCTGACATAGTGAGCAAAGGGGTTGAAGCTGTATTCAATGACAACTCAAAAGGGCAGTATTATGTTGGGGAGGCGGACGGGAAAGTAATATCCTCTCTGCTTATTACTTATGAATGGAGCGACTGGCGAAACAGTAATGTATGGTGGTTACAGTCTGTCTATGTAGTTCCTGCAAAAAGACGTAAAGGAGTGTTCAGGGCAATGTATGAGCATATTTTAAATGAAGCGGACAAAAGTAACGTTGCCGGGTTGCGTCTTTACGTTGAAACCAACAACACCGCAGCCCAGAAGACATACGAGTCGCTGGGCATGAAATGCCAGCATTACAGGATGTATGAGTGGCTGAAATAGTAAATAATGTACTGGATAGCCGTAATAACTGCACTCCCTTATTTCTTTATTCTGCTGGCCATCCGGATGCACCTCAGAAAATTAAAAAAGCATGAGGTAACGACTGAAGAACTTTTATTCATTTCGGTTATAATCCCTGTCAGGAACGAGTCTTCCAATCTTCCCCTGCTGCTGAACGACCTTGAAAATCAGCACTTCACTCAAAAATCATTCGAGGTAATAATAGTTGATGATAATTCAGTCGATGACTCTTTTAGTATTGCATCAGCATTTAAAGGACTCAGGAACTTTTCCGTTATCAGAAATGCCGGAAATGGTAAAAAAGCTGCTATCAGAACCGGAATTAAGCGTTCTTCGGGCCGCGTTATCATTACAGCCGATGCAGACTGCCGGTTGAAAAAGGGATGGATAGGCACAATCTGTTCTTTTTTTGCCAGTAACAAACCCGATATGCTGATATGTCCGGTGACCCTCGATGAACGGTCTGGTTTTTTCGGCCGCTTTCAGGAACTGGAGTTCCTCAGCCTCCAGGGCATCACTGCCGGATGTACTCTTGCAGGACATCCCGTAATGTGCAATGGAGCTAACCTTGCTTACACAAAGGAGGCTTACCTGCGGAATGCAGAATTCATGCATAATGAAATTGCATCGGGTGACGACATATTCTTTCTGCACAGCCTGAAGAAAGAACCGGATGCAAAAATCATGTGGCTCGAATCAGCGGAGGCAACTGTAACAACTTCTTCTTCAGCGAACCTGAGTATGTTCATAAAACAGAGAAGAAGATGGTTGTCAAAAGGTAAAGCTTATACAGACAGGGATACTATCATTCTGGCAATTGTAACATTTGTTACAAATATGATCATTATTCTCCTTGCCGGAATCAGTTTGATGAAAGGTGAATTCCTGATGCCTTTTATAATTGTATTTATTATTAAGGTGATTCCCGATTTTATGATACTTTCAATTACTGCAGCCAGATATGGAAGGAGGCCTCTGATTAAATGGTTCCTTCCCTCTGCAGTAATATATCCGTTTTATGTTCTGCTGATAGCAGTAATATCAATTTTCCCGGGCAAGAGGGTTAGTTCCCCATCTCAGAAAGAAATTTTATCCTCATAAGCCTGATCTCTTCTTCCTCAAAATCGCTGCCCAGCTCTTTAATTGCCTCTTCAAGAGAATCTGTTTCCGCCTCTTCCCTGAAATAATCGAATATCTCACGCTGACGCTCCTCGTCAATTACGCTATTAATATAGTAGTCAATGCTTATTCTGGTACCTGAATTGACAATGACTTCCAGTTCAGAAATAAGCTCTCCCATCTCAAGTCCTTTTGCATCTGCAATATCTTCCAGGGATCTCTTCATGTCAATGCTCTGTATTATATAGACCTTTAATCCCGATTTATTTACAACAGATTTTACGACCATGTCGAGCGGACGAAGAATTTCCTTTTCCTCAACGTATTTCTTGATTATTTCTACAAATTCAGATCCGTACCGCTGGGCCTTCCCTGCGCCAACACCTGAAATATTCTGCAATTCATCGAGGTTGATGGGATACTGTATTGCCATCTCCTCAAGTGACGGGTCCTGGAAAATTACAAATGGAGGAACTGCCTTCTGCTTAGATATCTTCTTGCGAAGGTCTTTTAAAATGCTGAAAAGCTCCTCGTCAACAGCTGCTGTTCTTGCCCCAAAGGGACTTTCCTCTTCGCCTGTATCAGCATAATCATGGTCATCGGCAAGCATGAATGATACCGGATTATCAATAAAATCGAGCCCTTTTGGAGTAAGCTTCAGCAATCCGTAATTTTCTATATCCTTGGCCAGCATTTTAGCTATGAGAGCCTGCCGTATAACCATGTTCCAGAATTTCTCATCTTTTTCCTCGCCGATCCCGAAGAATTCCAGCTTGTGATGTTTATAAGACTTAATAGCTGAAGTTATTTTCCCTGCAAGAATATTTGCAATATGATCGGCCTTGAATTTCTCCTTTACTGCAAGCACAGTTTCAAGAACATTTCCAACCGCATCACTTCCTTCGAACTGATCTTTGGGATGGATGCAGTTATCGCATGCCTCGCAGTTTTCCCTGGGATATTCTTCACCAAAATAATGAAGTAAAAGTTTCCGCCTGCATACCGCCGACTCGGCGTACGATACTGTTTCAAGAAGCAGCTGCTTACCAATCTCCTGTTCGGCAATTGGTTTGCCCTGCATGAATTTCTCCAGTTTTACTATATCATTATAGCTGTAGTAAGCAATGCAATTCCCCTCGCCTCCGTCTCGTCCGGCCCGTCCCGTTTCCTGGTAATAACCTTCAAGGCTTTTTGGTATATCGTAGTGAATAACAAACCTCACATCGGGCTTGTCAATACCCATACCGAATGCAATTGTAGCTACAATAACGTCAACCTCCTCCATCAGGAACATATCCTGGTTCTGAGTGCGGGTCGCAGAATCCATACCTGCATGGTATGGCAGTGATTTAATGCCATTAACCTTTAAAAGCTCGGCGATCTCCTCAACTTTCTTACGGCTCAGACAATAGATTATACCTGATTTTCCGGGATTGTTCTTAATGTATTTGATTATCTCCTTTGAAACATCCTGCTTGGACTTTACTTCATAATAAAGGTTTGGCCTGTTAAAGGATGATTTAAACACATCGGCTTCGAGGATGTTCAGGTTCTTCTGAATGTCGTGCTGGACCTTCGGAGTTGCAGTAGCTGTAAGAGCTATTATGGGCGACCTTCCGAGGGTATCGATAATAGGTCTTATCTTCCTGTACTCAGGCCTGAAGTCATGACCCCATTCAGATATGCAATGAGCTTCATCAATAGCGTAAAAGGATATTTTAATATTCTTCAGAAAATCAACATTTTCCTCTTTTGTAAGCGACTCCGGAGCAACATAAAGAAGCTTGGTCTGCCCCGCCATAACATCTGTTTTTACCTTGTTTATTTCAGCTTTGGTAAGGGAAGAATTAAGGAAATGAGCTACATTGTCCTCGGTGCTGAAATTGCGCATGGCATCAACCTGATTTTTCATCAATGCTATGAGTGGTGAAATTACGATAGCTGTTCCTTCGCCCATAACGGCAGGAAGCTGATAGCACAGTGACTTTCCTCCTCCCGTCGGCATCAGAACGAAGGTATCGCGCCCACCCAACACATTTTTTATAATAAATTCCTGATTTCCTTTAAAAGTACTGAATCCAAAGTATCTTTTTAAATAATCATGTATATCTCTATCATTAAACATCGTCAAATTTTACTCCCCTCTTTTAATGAAAAGTTTCTCTCTTATATAAAATTAATCATAAAATCAATTCATTGAATACTTTTTCTGTTTTTATTAACACTATTTATGATTCTCTTAACTTTAGCCAGATAGCGGCAAAAATCATATAAAAATTATGTCTTGTTTTAGAAAAGAAGATTTATCATCTTTACAGGCCTGATTATTAAGTCAAATTTTATACCAGAAATATGGTTTTCGATTGGAAAAAGGGGAAAAAGAATGAAGGAGAGATGTCGTTCCTTGAGCATCTTGAAGAATTAAGATGGCATATCATCAGGTCAATTTCATCAATCGTGATCCTTATGATCGTTGCATTCATCTTCAAGGATTTTATATTCGATACCATAATAATGGGTCCCAGGCACGAGACGTTTTTTACAAACCGTATTCTTTGCCAGTTCAGTGAGCGGCTCTTCCATTCTGATGTATTGTGCATCAATCAGGTGCAATTCAACCTGATAAATATAAAAATGTCGGGGCAGTTAACCACCCATATTACCATTTCAATGATCGCCGGTTTGATCCTTTCTTTTCCTGTCATAGTATATGAATTCTGGAGGTTTTTTAAGCCGGCGCTTCACCAGAATGAGGCCAAACATGCAAGAGGAGCCGTTTTTGCTGCTTCTATGCTTTTTTTTACAGGTGTCCTTTTCGGATACTATATGCTGGCACCACTTTCAATACATTTCCTGTCATCATATCAGGTAAGTGCTGATGTCGTAAACCAGATCAACGTAAGATCCTATATAGGAACATTATCATCTATATGCCTTGCAACCGGACTTGTTTTTGAACTACCGATTGTAGCCTTTTTCCTTACAAAAATAGGTGTTGTTACACCAACCTTTCTGAAGCAATACCGTAAGCATGCCATTGTTGTGGTCTTTATAGTTGCTGCAATCATAACTCCCCCTGATATCTTCTCACAGACACTTGTTGCAATACCTCTGCTTATCCTCTATGAGGTAAGCATATTAATTTCAGCAAAAGTGATGCGACAGAAAGAGAGGGACCGTAACGAGTTCATGTCGGAGGAAGTGGCGAAAACATCATAACCTGTTACTCAAACCTGCCGGCAATGAAGCTTTACACCGAAAACCTGGTTAAAAAGTACCGGACACGAACTGTGGTAGATCATGTCTCCATAAGTGTCGAGCAGGGTGAGGTTGTAGGACTACTTGGCCCCAACGGTGCAGGTAAAACAACCTCCTTTTACATGATTGTCGGGTTGATTAAACCCGGTGAAGGGAAAATTTTTCTCGATGATGAAGAAATTACAAATTTGCCTGTTTACAAGCGGGCCAGGCGAGGAATCGGATACCTGGCCCAGGAAGCCTCAGTATTCAGGAACCTGTCGGTAGAGGATAATATAAAGGCTGTGCTTGAGATGTCGGGGTTCCCCAGGCAGGAACAAAAAGAGAGACTCGAATCGCTTCTTAATGAATTTGGACTGCAAAAAATCAGAAAAAGCAAAGGTATCCAGCTCTCAGGCGGAGAGAGAAGACGTACCGAAATAGCCCGTGCACTGGCCCTTAAGCCAAAGTTCATTCTCCTCGACGAACCTTTCGCCGGAGTGGATCCAATTGCAGTAGAAGATATACAGGAAATAGTATCACGTCTGAGAGAACAGAACATAGGAATTTTGATCACCGATCATAACGTCCATGAGACCCTCTCCATAACCGATCGGGCTTACCTGCTCTTTGAAGGAAGAATACTGAAATCAGGCACTTCAGTTCAACTTGCTGATGACGAGTATGTAAGAAAAGTTTACCTTGGAAAGAACTTCGAACTTCGTAAGTAAAATACCCAGTTGTTTATAATAATTATTTTCTGTAATTTTGCACCGATTTTTGCGGATGTGTCGTAATTGGTAGCCGAGCAAGACTTAGGATCTTGTGCCTAACAGGCGTGGGGGTTCGAGTCCCTTCATCCGCACAAAACTGACAAACCGCCGTAAGCTCTTTAATAGTGCGTTTTGGCGGTTTTTTTAAATGAATTAATATTATTTGTATGAATATCACTAGAGAAAACATTGATGAGCTGAATTCCGTTCTGAAAGTATCGGTTGAGAAACCGGATTACGAAACAAGAGTCGAAACAGTACTGAAAGATTATCGTAAAAAAGCTAACATAAAAGGATTCAGACCCGGAATGGTACCCATTGGCCTGGTAAGGAAAATGTACGGTAAAGCTGTTCAGGTGGAAGAGATCAATAAGGTTGTCACAGAGAATATTCAGAAATACATGTCGGATGAAAAGCTGGAGATCCTCGGTGATCCGCTCCCAAAGGCCGATGAACACGAGAAAATAGACTTTGATACCCAGGAAAATTTTACTTTTTCATTTGACCTTGGCCTCTCTCCTAAGTTTACAGTCGACATTTCCAAAAATGATAAAGTCAATCTGTACGTGATACAAATTGACGATAAGATGAAGAACGACTTTAAGGAGAATTATACACGCCGTTATGGTGAATTCAGAGCTGCCGATGTTACAGAAGAGAAAGACATGGTTAAGGGAAAGATAGAGGCCGCTGATGCTGATTGCCAGCCTGTTGCTGAGGGATTGTCGGTGGAAGACACTTCTCTTGCAATAAATATCATTAAGGATGATGAGATTAAAAAGCTCTTTACCGGCAAGGCAGTAAATGATACTGTATGCTTTGATGTTAAGAAAGCATTTCCAAATGATTCAGAAGTTGCGGGTCTTCTGAAAATAAAAAAGGAGGATGCAACAGTTATAGAGGGTAATTTCATTTTCACCATTAAAGAAATAAGCCGCTTTCACCCTGCTGAATCAGGTAAAGAACTCTACGATAAGATCTATGGCGAAGGTGTTGTAAACACCGAAGAGGAGTTCATGAAAAAAATTGAGGACGAGATCTCGGAAAACCTTGCCCGTGAAAGTGAATTCAGGGTTATGCATGATGTAAAGGAGCTAATGATGAGCAAAATCGATTTTCAGCTCCCTGAAGATTTCCTGAAAAAATGGCTGCTCAGAGTAAATGAAAATACCACTGAAGAACTTATAGAAAAGGAATTTGATTCATTCAGAAAAGATCTTAAATGGCAGCTGATACGAAACAAGGTCGCCAGGGAGAACGAAATGAAGATCAGTGAGGAAGAGCTTCAGAAGGAAGCTGAAAACATAACACGATACCAGTTCAGGCAGTATGGATTATACTATGCTACCGACGAGCAGATTGCCAACTACGCCAAAGAAACCATTAAGCGTGAAGATGATGCCAAAAGAATCGCTGACAAGATCCTCGAGGATAAGGTGCTTAAGCACATGAAAGAGCTTGTTGAGCTTGAGAATAAAAGTGTGAGCGCTGAGGAATTCAATAAGCTGTTTGAATAGGAGTCACTTCCTGAATGGATAAATTGATTTTTTGTATCTTTGCATATTAATTTGTAGACTAAATAAAATCATGAGTAGCAATAGCGATTTCAGTAAATATGCAAGAAGTAAGCATGGTGTAAGCAGCCTTACTTTACATGGATATTCAAATACAATGGCCAGTTATATCTCTCCCACCATCATTGAAGAAAGACAATTGAATATTGCTTCAATGGATGTGTTCTCACGTCTTATGATGGACAGGATAATTTTCCTGGGCCTCCCCATTGATGATTATGTTGCAAATATTATTCAGGCTCAGTTGCTTTATCTAGATTCTGCCGATCCTGGAAAAGACATTCAGATCTATTTTAACTCTCCGGGAGGATCAGTTCATGCGGGACTCGGCATTTACGACACTATGCAGTATATTTCTGCCGACATCGCAACAATATGTACCGGCATGGCTGCCTCAATGGCCGCCGTTCTTCTTACTGCCGGCACAAAAGGAAAAAGGTCAGCTTTGAAACATTCAAGAATAATGATTCACCAGCCTATGGGTGGTTTTGAGGGACAGGCTTCCGATATTGAGATACAGGCCCGCGAAATCATGAAATTGAAAATGGAACTTTACGAGATCATAGCTCTCCATTCAGGTAATCCTGTCGAAAAAGTTGAAAAAGATTCCGACAGGGATCACTGGATGACCTCCATTGAAGCCAAAGATTATGGCATGATTGATGAGATCCTTGTGAAAACCCAAAAATAAAAAATGGATAAATGTTCATTTTGTGGAAGGACAAAGAAAGAGACTAACCTGCTTGTAGCGGGTCTTGAGGGTCATATCTGTGACCATTGCATTGAGCAGGCTCAAATCCTTATGAATGAAGAGCTTGGCAATAAAAAGAATGTCTCCTTTGACTCCATAAATCTTCTTAAACCCAATGAAATAAAACACTTCCTCGACCAGTATGTCATTGGTCAGGATATGGCTAAGAAAATAATTTCAGTGGCTGTCTACAATCACTATAAGAGATTAATGCAGACTGCCGACAAAGAAGATATTGAAATAGAAAAATCGAACATAATCCTCGTAGGTGAGACCGGCACAGGGAAAACGCTTCTTGCACGTACCGTTGCAAAGATGCTTCATGTTCCTTTTACCATAGTCGATGCCACTGTTCTTACTGAAGCCGGTTATGTTGGTGAGGATATAGAAAGCCTTCTTACAAGGCTGCTGCAGAATGCCGACTACGACGTTAAAGCAGCTGAAAAGGGAATCGTTTTTATTGATGAGATAGATAAGATTGCCCGAAAAGGCGACAATCCGTCAATCACCCGTGATGTGTCAGGTGAAGGAGTGCAGCAGGGACTTCTGAAACTTCTTGAGGGATCAATTGTAAACGTACCCCCACAGGGAGGAAGAAAACATCCTGAACAGAAGATGATCCCGGTGGATACGAAAAACATACTGTTTATCTGCGGCGGAGCTTTCGAAGGTATTGATAAGAAAATTGCCCGACGTCTTAATACTCAGGTTGTAGGATTTGGTACCGACAAGATCAGGGACAGGATAGATAAGGATAATCTACTTCAATATATAGCTCCCCAGGATTTGAGGGCCTACGGCCTCATTCCCGAAATCATAGGCAGACTCCCGGTACTTACTCACCTTAACCCTCTCGACAGAAAAGCTCTCAGAGCAATCCTCACAGAGCCTAAAAATGCACTGGTAAAGCAGTATATCAAGTTGTTCAAAATGGACAACATTGATCTCTCTTTCGAAGCCGATACCCTCGAGTTCATTGTTGACAAAGCTATACAGTTCAAACTTGGCGCAAGGGGCCTCAGGTCTATTTGCGAGGCAATAATGCTTGATGCAATGTTCGAAATGCCTTCCCTTGGCAAAGACGAGCTTGTTGTAAGTGTCGATTATGCCAGCAGAATGCTGGAAAGAATTGACATGAAGGTGCTTAGGGCATCCTGATCCCTCCCTTTGAATAATCGCTGAATCGACATAAATTGAAAAATGGATGTATCAAAAGCCTGTTGTATTACCCCCTACCCCCTAAAGGGGGTTGCCAAAGTTCCTGCATATCCCCTTTAGGGGATTAAGGGGCAAATAATGAAAGTGAGCTTTTAATACATCCTTTTTATTTTTTGAACTATTTATTGTACGGTCCTGTCGTGCCTGTATCTTAAGGTGATCTCTTTCGACTCTTCACCTCTTGTAACCACAGCTTTGGCATCACATTCGCCAGTTCCGTAATCCATTGTTAAAGGCTGTGCTCCGTCTCTTTCAATCTTTACGATCCCGCTGATAATGAAACGGCATGCACGGGTTCTGCGTAAACCTGTAAGGATCGTATTGGTATAGGCAACACCCTTGATGTTCTTTCCACTTGCGCTACCCGTTACAAGAAACTCATCATCCCAGATATTTCTGGTAGCAGAACCTGCTATCCATTCCCGCTGATGATTGAAAGCTCTTTCTACAGTCCTGCCATCGGTAAAAGTAAGCTTGCCCCCGGTAAGGGTATTTCTGAATACCGGATTCTGATTGCTGTTTGGACCTTCGTTGGTGGTCTCCTTTGTGCCTTCAACCTTTATCCCGTTATGATAATAATTATCGAAGGTCACTGTCCTCTTTGATCCTGTCTTTGAGCGAGGATCTGTAACGGTGATAATTATTTTGCCGGCGCGGGTGTTCTCGAAAAAACCCGTGCACCCGGTTCCATAATCGAGTGTTATTACTTTGGGCCATATCCCGTCGGTCAGATGTGTCACTGTTATTAACGGGCAGGTGTCGGCTGCAATTGATTCGCCTTTCTGAAGGAAACTGTTCAATATGATGTCGGCATTATCGACACTATTGAAGATGTCTTCATAAACTGCGTTGCTGATTGCATCATCATCAGCCAGTTCGAGACTTACCTGATCGATGTTTCCTGCTTCTTTAGAACAGGATGAAAAAAGAAACACTAATAGTGTGATCGTGAAAAAAATCTTTGTCTTCATAAGGTTTGCTATATTAAATTATACTTCTTAGATGACCTGTACCTGACAAGGTTTAATTCAATGACAGAAATATTTTAAATATGGTTGCAAACCTGAAAACCAGTATCATCTGATCCTTTCATAAACCACGTATGTATAGGGTACTGTATTTCCGGCAGGGTCAATATGTTCCTCCCTTTCCGTAACCTTCCATTGCAACGGATCAATTTCAGGAAAATATGTATCAGCAGGCGTCTTTTTGTGAACATGAGTAATATACAGCCGGTCGGCAACGGGCATAAACTGCCTGTAAATGCTTCCTCCTCCTATAATAAAGATCTCCTCATCGGAATTACATTTATCCAGGGCATCTTTTATTGAATAAGCTGTTACTGCCTCATTTATAATTTCGTCGGGGATATCGGTAAGCACAACATTTTTCCTTCCGGGGAGTGGCCTCTTTGGCAATGATTCCCATGTTCTCTTACCCATTAGAACAGTATTACCCAGGGTCAGCCTTTTAAACCTCTTAAGGTCCTGGGGCAGTTGCCAAAGCAGTTCATTATTCATTCCTATTCCCCAATCCTCCGAAACAGCAACTATAATAGATATCATTCGTTATAATATTTCAGTTTCCCGTCAAAAAAATTTCCCGATCCCCGGCTAAACCGATATCTCACCCTTTATATGCGGATGAGCAACATATCCATCGAGCACGAAATCTTCAAACCTGAAATCATTTATATCAGTAACATCGCGCTTTATCAACATTGCAGGCAAAGGGTAAGGCTCCCTCGAAAGCTGAAGCTTTACCTGCTCTATATGATTAAGATAAATGTGTGCATCACCCATCACATGAATGAATTCGCCAGGGACCAATCCGGTAACTTTGGCGATCATCAGCAGCAGTAGCGAATAAGATGCAATGTTGAAGGGAACACCTATAAAGATATCGGCGCTGCGCTGGTACAACAGGCACGACAGCCTGCCATTGGCAACATAAAACTGGAACAACAGGTGACAGGGCGGCAGTGCCATCTTGTCGAGCTCCCCGACATTCCAGGCATTTACAATGTGTCGCCGCGAGTCGGGCGACTTCATTATTGAGCTTACCACATTCGAGAGCTGGTCTATACTTGTACCATCAGCAGCGGGCCACGATCTCCACTGATGACCATATACCGGCCCAAGGTTTCCATCCTTATCAGCCCATTCGTTCCATATTCTTACTCCATTATCATTCAGGAACTTAGTATTTGTATTTCCAGAGATAAACCACAGCAACTCATAGATTATGGATTTAAGGTGAAGCTTCTTTGTTGTAAGAACCGGAAAACCATCCTCCAGATTGAACCTCATCTGGTAACCAAAAACACTTATTGTGCCGGTACCTGTCCTGTCCGTTTTTTCCACCCCGGTCTTAAGCACATGATCAAGCAGGTCAAGATATTGTTTCATGAGAAATATTATTTAACAACATTCCCGGTGTAAAGGAAAAGAGCACGATCAGGAATATCCTTAACATTTTTAAATATAAATAAGATTTTTCGGGGTGTTTTCCGGAAATGACATTTATTTCTTCTTTTTTTTTCTTTTTTCCAGCTCGTCCCTTATTGCGGCGGCACGTTCGTAATCTTCAACCTTTACCGAGTCGTCGATGAGTTTATAGAGCTCTTCATCGGAGTATGACCCATATTTATTCGCTCCCGGTTCAAATATTCGGTCGGCCTCCGGTTGTCCTTCCGATTCGGAAGGCGTAACGGTTATTCCTGCTTTTTCCAGAATACCTTCAGCTATATAAATAGGACAGCTGAACCTCAGGGCAAGAGCAACGGCATCGGATGTACGGCTGTCAATTGTAACTTCTTTTTCGCCATTATTGCAAATAAGCTTCGAGAAGAACACTCCTTCCTCAAGCTTATAAATAAAAACTTCAAGTATGGAGATATTGAACTCATCGGCAAATTTTTTGAACAGATCGTGGGTCAATGGTCGTGGTGGATCAAGATTCTCGAGCTTTATAACTATTGCCTGGGCCTCAAAGCCACCTATTATAATAGGAATCCTCCGTTCACCTGTATCTTCGACAAGTATCAGGGCATAAGCCCCCGACTGAGTCTGGCTGTATGAAATACCCATAACTTTCAATTTAATTCTTTTCATACCAAGCAATTATACGCCAGCTTATACCTCATTTTGTTTTCGGAAGACAAATATACGGAATATCGTAAAAAGAGCTGATGCAAACCGGCAATCTTTTTTTCAGATTTTCTTTGACATGAGTTTAATAAAATCCATTTTAAGTGGTTCATGCTAAAACTGATCAGGTACTCTTCATAAAAAATCTTTGTAATGGTTTGTAAATAATCTATTTTATATATCTTTGCAGTCCGAAATAAAATTTAATTCATCGGGCATAATGAAAGTCATATCGTAAAAAGGGATATGCGCCTAATGGAGTAACTAATAATTATTAATGATGTACGCAATAGTAGAAATTGCCGGTCAGCAGTTCAAAGTTGAGGAAGGCAAAAAGATTTTTGTACACCGGCTTGATGCTGAGGAAGGAAAGAAAGTTGAATTTGATCAGGTTCTTTTACTTGATGATGATGGAAAAATAACAATCGGAGAACCTGTTATTAAAGGTATTGTTATCGAAGGCAAGGTTCTTGACCATGTAAGAGGCGACAAAGTAATTGTCTTCAAGAAAAAGAGAAAAAAAGGTTACCGTGTTAAGAACGGACATCGTCAGAATTTTTCTGAGATTGAGATTGTAAGCATTGGTGAAGCAGGAACAGTAAAGAAAAAAGCTGCCAAAAAGGCTGCGCCTGTTGCCGAAGAAAAAGAAGCCGTAGAAACTGCGGTCAGTAATGATGCTTCAGAAGGAGCGCCTGAAGTGAAAACAAAAAAAGTTGCAAAAAAATCCAAACCGGCAGCTGAATAAGCCCGATTAACGAAGTAATAATTTTTTAAAAAGATATAATTATGGCACACAAGAAAGGAGCAGGCAGCTCACGTAACGGCCGCGACTCAGAAAGCAAACGACTTGGAGTAAAACTTTTCGGTGGTCAGGCAGCCAAAGCCGGCAATATCCTTGTTCGTCAGAGAGGAACCAAACACAATGCGGGCCTCAATGTTGGCATAGGTAAAGACCATACACTTTTTGCCCTAATCGACGGTGAAGTCGAATTTAAAAGAAAAAAAGATAACAAAACTTACGTTTCAGTTAAACCGGTAACTGAATAGGAGATATTAATTTACTACCTGAATTGAAACCAATTCAGGTAGTTTTTTGTACTTTTACTGCAGGCTTCAGAGTCTGCTTTTTATTTTAATACCACCCTAAATGCTGACAATTAATCTCATCCGCGAAAAAAAAGATTTTGTAATTGAACGGCTTAAAGTGAAAAACTTTAAAGCAGAAGAGGTAATCTCCAGAATCATAGAACTCGACACAAGCCGGCGTGAGATACAGACCGAGTCGGACAGCCTGCTTGCCGAAATGAACCGTATCTCAAAAGAGATAGGTAACCTCATGAAAGCAGGCAATAAAGATGAAGCCGAAGAAGCGAAGGAGAGAACATATACCCTGAAAGAGAAGATAAAAACCCTGTCAGAGAAGATCGTACCCATAGATGCCGAGCTCAGGAACGAGATAATCCTTCTTCCAAATTTACCGCATGATTCCGTTCCCACCGGATATGGAGCCGATGATAATGTCATTGTAAGGGAAGGAGGAAAAATGCCTTCAGTAAGCGATGATGCCCTCCCTCACTGGGACCTGATAAAAAAATATGACATAATAGACTTCGATCTTGGCATTAAGCTTACAGGCGCCGGCTTCCCGGTTTATAAGGGGAAAGGGGCAAAACTGGAGCGTTCGCTTATCAGTTTTTTTCTCGACGAAGCCGTAAAGGCGGGCTATCTGGAAATTCTTCCTCCCATAATGGTAAACGAGGATTCCGGATTCGGAACAGGGCAGCTACCCGACAAGGAGGGCCAGATGTATCATGCCACTGCAGACAATTTTTACATGATACCCACTGCTGAAGTGCCTGTGACAAACATATACAGGGATGTTATCTTAAACGGCGAACAGCTTCCCGTCAGGAACGTGGCATACACTCCCTGCTTCAGGAGGGAAGCAGGCTCATGGGGCGCTCATGTAAGGGGATTGAACAGGCTGCATCAGTTCGACAAGGTAGAGATAGTACAGATATCTCATCCCGATTATTCCTATAAAGCGCTTGAAGAAATGGTTAGCCATGTGGAAGGACTGGTTTCCAGACTCGGCTTGCCATACAGGATCGTGAAGCTGTGTGGCGGCGATATGTCGTTCACCTCTGCCCTGACCTACGATTTTGAAGTATGGTCGGGAGCCCAGAAAAGATGGCTGGAAGTGAGTTCAGTATCAAATTTTGAGGCCTTCCAGGCAAATCGCCTTAAATGCCGTTTCAAAGATAAAGGAGAAAAACAGACCCGCCTGGCACATACTCTGAATGGCAGCGCCCTTGCACTGCCAAGGATCGTGGCGGCAATACTTGAAAACAACCAGACAGGAACAGGGATCAATATCCCGAAGGTCCTGGTACCCTATACAGGATTTGAAAAGATCGACTGAAAAAGAGGCAGGTCCGATTTAATTTACGTTCATAATACGAACCCTGCATTCAATGGATCGCAACAAACAATCATACCTATATGCCCTGCTGGCCATACTTTTCTGGTCCACAATTCCTACCGCTTTTAAAATAAGCCTCGGAGAGCTTGACATACTGCCGGTGTTGACGATAGCATCCATCACCTCGGCTACGGTCCTTTTCATTATAGTACTATCACTGGGCAATTCCGGGCTTTTATTGAAATCAACCCGGAGAGATCTTTTTAATTCTGCCCTGCTGGGCCTTATCAATCCGTTCTTATATTACCTTATACTGCTTAAAGCCTATTCCCTGCTGCCCGCACAGGTTGCCCAGCCCCTCAACATGATATGGCCGCTTGTCCTTGTTTTTCTTTCAGTAGTCATCTTACACCAGAAAATAACCCGTAAAAGTTACGTGGCATTATTCATAAGCTTTGCCGGGGTTTATATTATCTCATCACAAGGCAATCCGCTTAAGCCCGGACATGCTGATATCACGGGAGTATTGCTTGCTCTGGGAAGCTCATTTTTCTGGGCTCTTTACTTCATCCTTAACATGAAAGACAAAAGGGATGAATCAGTTAAACTGTTTCTTAATTTCCTTTTTGCATCGGTATACCTGGTAATTGCGATGCTTGTAACAGGAATGTGGAAATCAGAATTTGGAATTAAAGGAATAGCAGCTTCTGTCTATCTCGGTATTTTTGAAATGGGAATAACATTTTTCCTGTGGCTGAAAGCTCTTCAAATGGCCTCTTCAACCGATAAGGTCAGCAACCTGGTATATATCGGGCCATTTATTTCTCTTATTTTTGTACACTTTATTCTTCACGAACCCGTTTATTATACTACTCCGGCAGGATTATTGCTGATCATTTCAGGAATACTGGTCCAAAGTCGTAAAAAATGAGGGTTTAGATTTATATTTATATTTGTAAAATCTTTTAAATTAATGTCTTAACTGAAAAATGAAGAAATTAATCATACTTCCTCTTATTATTCTTGTTCTTTTTGGTTCATGCCGGAAAGATGATCCGGAAACGCGTGACAATGGTTCAGTTACCGATGCCATGGCAAGAGACAGCCTATGGTTTATAATGAACGACTGGTACTACTGGTACAAGGACATGCCGGCAGTGAGTAAAGACGAATATGCAGATCCGTATGAACTTATGGATGCCATGAGATACAAGGAGCTTGACCGCTGGAGCTATGTTGAAGATTATGACACATTCCTGGCCGAGATGAACGGAGTATTCGTGGGTCACGGCTACAGGATCGGCCTCGATGAACAGGACAATGCAAGGGTTGCAATGATATATCCCACCTCGCAGTTATACAAACAGGGAGTCAGAAGGGGATGGATCATTAAGAAGATTAATGACAGGGAGATCGCCCCCGTTCTCGTCTCAGGCGATATTGATGCATATAACGAAATTGTCGGACCACCGACTCCCGGGAGAATAAATAAATTCGAATTCGTAAAACCAGATGGATCAACTGTGATTATCACTGACACAAAGACACAATTCAGCATTAACACTGTAATTCATTCCGATACCCTCCATCTTTCATCAGGAATCACCGGGCACCTGGTGCTCGAGTCGTTCATAGTGCCCACCGTTCAGGAGCTAAACAATGCATTTGCTTCATTTAAGGCAGCCAATGTCAAGGACCTGATCCTCGACCTGAGGTATAATTCAGGGGGTTACCTTTACATTGCGAACACGCTTGCCAGTTATATTGCAGGAAACAGCTACTCTGGAACCATATTTGCAAAAGCGCAGTATAATGACAGGCACCAGGAGGAAAATGGTTTTTACAAGTATGTCAGCACTTCATTCCCTCTGAATCTTTCAAGACTTGCCGTAATCACCACCCGTTCAACTGCTTCAGCCAGCGAATCCGTAATGAACGGACTGAGCACAATAATGGATGTTGTGAGCATAGGCGATACAACAAATGGAAAACCAAGCGGGATGAATGGCTGGTCGGTCGGTGAAAAATTTTATTTCTGGCCCGTGACATTCATGCTGATGAATTCAAAAGATGAAGGGAATTTCTTTTTCGGCATAGCGCCTGATAAAGTAGCAACAGACGACATAACCCACGATTTTGGCGACAGGAAGGAGATGGGTCTTAAAGAAGCTATTCACTATCTTGAAACAGGATCAGTTTCAACCAAAGGATCAGGTGATTATATGAGGGGCATGGTAAAGCATTATCCCACATACCCTGAAAGGCCATCGTGGCGGGAAAAAGGTTTGATGATCGGTGATAATAAATAACTGCTGAATAAAATTGAAATCCGGACAGAAAGACAGGATCATCCTGGGTATAGACCCGGGCACATGCACCACCGGGTATGGCGTAATCAGAGTAACAGGAACAACTCCCTGCCTTGTCACGATCGGATTGATAGATGTTTCAAAATTTGATAATCATTATCTGAAGCTAAAGCATATTTTCGACAGGACACTTGGTATAATTGAAGAATATCATCCCGACGAGCTGGCAATTGAGGCCCCGTTCTTCGGGAAGAATGTCCAGTCAATGTTAAAACTCGGACGAGCCCAGGGAGCAGCCATTGCAGCAGCCCTGTCACGTTCCATCCCTATATTTGAATATGCTCCGAGGAAGATAAAAATGTCGATAACCGGCCAGGGCGCTGCCTCGAAGGAGCAGGTGGCAGCGATGCTGATGAATATACTCAAGTTCAACGCCACTGATATCAAGCTCGATGCCACTGATGGACTGGCTGCGGCCCTGTGTCATTTTTACCAGACCAATGCTCCTGTTAAAGAAAATTCGTTTAACAGCTGGAAAGATTTTATGAATAAAAATCCGGGAAGGGTAAAGGGTTAGCATCACATCACTGCGTAAGCGATTGCGGCAACACTTATTTTAACATTTCCGGCTTTAAGCAGCTCATTTGCACATGCTTCGATTGTCGATCCGGTAGTTATAACATCATCGACTAGCAAAATATGCTTATCGGTCATTTTTTCAGGATTTTCTATATTAAACACCCCTTCCACATTCATCCACCTGTCGTATCTTGACCTCCTGGTCTGGGTTGAAGTCGGTGTTATTCTTCTTAGTGAGTATGCATCAACAGGAATTCCCGTTACCTCCGATATCCCTGAAGCAATAAGTTCACTCTGATTGAAACCTCTTCTCCTTCTTCTGGCAGGGTGCAGCGGAACCGGAATTATTATATCAATTCCGGCGCAAAAACCTGAGTCCTTCAGCGAAGATCCGTACAATCTGCCCAGCTCAGGGCCTATCTCTCTTACACCTTTATACTTCAGACTGTGTATCAGGTTTCTTATCCGGCTTCCTTTATTGTAACCTGAGAATGCTGCAGCTTTTTCAAGAGGGCATCTTCCCCAGAAAAGCTTTGCCACCGGATTATCATCGACAAAGTGAAAATCAGTTCTTGGAATAACAACAAGGCACTCTGTGCATATAAGGCTCTCATTCCTCAGAAGTTGCGTGCCACATCCATAGCAAAGCCTTGGAAATAAAAGACTTATAAAATCATCCCAGAGATCATAAAGGAAGCTCATGCAGCGGCATAAAATTCCATATAAGTTACAACTTTCCGGAATTTAAATCACAGTCTTCTCCTGATCTTTTCTGCTATTTCCCCGAACTCTTCAGGGCTGAATTTTAATTTAGGATTTCTGAAGTTTACATCCTCCATCTGATCCATCGGGATAAGATGAATATGAGCATGAGGCACTTCAAGGCCAAGAACGATTACAGCGATCCTGTTGCAGGGAAACGCTTCCTTTATTGCTTTTGATACTTTTTTAGCAAAAACAAAAATGGCTGATACCTTATCATCGCTGAGATCAAAAATATAATCTGTCTCATCTTTAGGAACTATAAGCGTGTGCCCTTTCTTCAGCGGGTTGATATCAAGGAAGGCAAAAAAACGGTCATCCTCAGCTACCTTATGACAAGGTATCTCACCGTTAATGATCCTTGTAAAGATTGTTGGCATGATTACTTTATTTTTACATTGAGATTGAGATCACTTCAAGGGATATTGTTCCTGAAGGAACTTTTATCTGTACAACATCACCTGCCTTTTTACCCATCAGTCCCTGTGCAATAGGTGAATTGACTGCAATTTTGCCCTGTTTCAGATTGGCTTCACTTTCAGGAACAAGCTGGTATTCCATTATGCTGTTGGTAGCCTTGTTCCTGATCTTTACCTTATTTAGAATCTGGATGGTTGACGTGTCGATCTTAGATTCATCTATAATCCTGGCCTTCGCTACGAGGTCCTCGAGCTTTGATATCTTCATCTCGAGCATTCCCTGTGCATCCTTGGCAGCAGCATACTCAGCGTTTTCAGAGAGGTCGCCTTTATCTCTGGCTTCAGCAATCTGCCTAGAGATAGAAGGCCTCTCTACATTCCGCAACTGATCGAGCTCCTCCCTAAGTTTTTGAAGACCTGGTAGGGTCATGTAAATAACTTCTGACATTTTGCTATCTGAGATTTAAAAAACAAGAAGAATCCCGGATTTCCGGAACTCTTCATAAGACAAATATACTAATTTTTTATTAATTGTAAAAAGAGCAAGTATAAATGCTATGTACTAAACTAATATGATACCCAAATCTAACAATTAAAACGCAAAAATAATCATTTTTTGTATTTTTTTCTTGCCTTTTTTGATCCGGCCGGTTGTGATTTATTTTGTGATTTATAATAGTCTTTAGTGTCTTTATGATTCTTTTTCATCCTTTCCTGAACTTCCGGCGATTGTATTGCTATGGAACGCTTTCGCGACTTTTTTACAAAAAGTTCATAATC
The DNA here is from genome assembly GCA_942492865.1 of uncultured Bacteroidales bacterium. GTDB lineage: Bacteria > Bacteroidota > Bacteroidia > Bacteroidales > VadinHA17 > LD21. Next base: position 655,725 of record OW818650.1, read on the forward strand.
TTTTTTCATTTTTCTCTCTTTGGAAGCCTGCTTTTTTATTGCTTTCTCAGGATTTTTAAAAACTTTTACTTTTTTCTTTTCAGTATCAGGCCTGCCGGGCAGCAACCGGCGTGATCGACCGGATGGCTGGCCATCAGCCATTTCAGGCAGAATGACAAGGAGAATGAGAACTATTATGTACTTTATACTATTCATAATGGGAAAGGAAAATAAAAATCTTATAGTTTAGTTTATTTAATAAAGTATTTAATTTTACATTCTAAAGTGATCGAGATGACTGTAAAACCAAAAATAACTTATTTTTTACTTTCTGCCCTGATTCTTTTCTTTAATTCATGCAACAGGGATGAAAATGATGTGATACCTGATACTTATGTAAATTTCACATTAAATCTTTATGACCCGCTCTTCACAAATCTTAATCCTCAGTTGGGATCGGTAATTATTAATGCAAATACGAATAACTGGCCATATTCTGGTGGTTTTGATGACAATGGCATTATTGTTTTCCACGGAGTTGATCAGTTTTACGCTTATGACCGTACATGCCCGTATGATTTTGCAGTTGACGGTTCAAGCATTAAAATTAATGTTATTGACCTTATATATGCAGAATGTCCTGTATGTAGTACCAAATATGGTCTGACAATAGGCGGAACTCCTGCGGAAGGCCCCGGAAAATATCCCCTTAAAAATTACAGGGTGGTTAATTATGGCAACAGCCTGGAGGTTAGTAACTACTGACAACTTCCTTACCCCTGTTGCATTTCATCTTAATAACTCCGATGCTGCCCCGGAAGTGATGAAAATCCGGCATTACTAATACCTGTAATGGTCGGGCTTATAGGGTCCATTGGCGGAGACACCAATATAATCGGCCTGATCTTTTGAGAGAATGGTAAGCTTCACCCCAAGCTGATCAAGGTGAAGTCGTGCAACCTCCTCATCAAGATATTTCGGAAGACGGTATACCCCGATCTCATAATTGTTCTTCCAGAGATCTATCTGGGCAAGTGTCTGATTACTGAATGAATTGCTCATAACAAAAGAAGGATGCCCGGTTGCACAACCAAGATTAACCAATCTTCCCTCGGCCAGAATAAATATTGCATGTCCGTCGGGGAAAACATATTTATCCACCTGGGGCTTAATATTGATCTTCACCACATCCTTACTATCATTGAGGTTGTCAACCTCTATCTCGTTATCGAAGTGCCCGATATTGCAAACAATTGCCTGGTCCTTCATCTTTCTCAGATGGTCGACGGTAATGATCGCAAGGTTACCGGTTGCAGTAACAAATATATTACCCTCATCAAGTGTATCTTCAACCGTCTTTACTTCGAACCCTTCCATTGCAGCCTGTAATGCGCATATCGGATCTATTTCTGTCACTATAACCCTGGCGCCGTAAGCTTTCATCGATCTTGCACAGCCTTTTCCCACATCTCCATAACCACATACAACCACAACTTTACCTGCTATCATTACATCGGTTGCCCGTTTTATACCATCAGCAAGTGATTCTCGGCAGCCATAAAGGTTATCGAATTTCGATTTGGTAACTGAATCATTTACATTAATAGCCGGTACAAGAAGTTCGCCATTCTCTTTCATCTGGTAAAGCCTGTGAACACCTGTTGTAGTCTCCTCTGAGATCCCTTTTAATTCACTTACCGTACGGTGCCATTTTCCGGGTTCTTTAACAAGAAGTTCCTTTAGTGTGTCGAGAATAATCGCTTCTTCCCTGTTTGAGGCTTTCTTATCGAGCACCTCTGGTTTATTTTCAGCTTTAAAGCCAAGATGTACCAGCAGGGAGGCATCACCTCCATCATCAACTATCAGGTTTGGCCCTTTTCCTCCCGGGAATGTTAGTGCCTGGGCTGTGCACCACCAGTATTCTTCAAGAGTCTCACCCTTCCATGCGAATACAGGGATCCCTTTTGCAGCAATAGCTGCAGCGGCATGGTCCTGGGTTGAAAAGATATTGCAGCTCGCCCAGCGTACATCTGCTCCAAGCTCTACAAGCGTTTCTATCAGAACCGCCGTTTGAATTGTCATGTGCAGTGAACCTGTTATGCGAGCACCTTTAAGTGGCTTCTCACCTGAATATTTTTTCCTTATCGACAGCAAACCCGGCATTTCTCTTTCAGCAATCTCAATCTCTTTTCTTCCAAAAGCTGCAAGAGATATATCTTTAACTTTGTAGTTTAATTTTTCAGCTATAGTTTCCATTTAAATATTTTTTTGGGTGTACAAATATACTAAAAACAATATAAATCAGGCAAAAAGCCTGAGGGTCTGGTCCCTGTCATTATTCATCTGCAGGGCAAGCTGTTGAAGAGTGTCGAACCTGATCTCATCCCTTAGCCTTTTCCAGAATGTCACAACAATCTTTCTCCCGTAAATATCCCTGTCGAAATTTATTATGTGTACTTCAATAGTCCGCTGGTTACCCTTTTGTACTGTGGGATTTGTACCTATGCTCAGCATGCCGGGGAGTTCTTTTCCTTCAACATTTACCATAACAGCATAGACTCCGTCAGCCGGGACCAGTTTAAAATCCTCATCAGGCCTGATATTTGCAGTTGGAAAGCCAAGTGAACGACCTATCTTTCTTCCTTCAACAATATCTCCGCTCAGCTTATATTTATACCCCAGCATATTATTTGCATCATCAAGTCTGCCTTCCAGTAATGATCTCCTTATTGCGGTTGAGCTTATTGTAATATCTGAAAACTGCAGGCCCTTCACCTGTTCTACTTTAAGTTCAGATGCCTTGGCGCAGGCCTTTATAATTTCAAAATTACCTTTTCCGCTTTTCCCAAAATGATGATCATGTCCTACGATCAGATATTTTGTCCCGACTTTCTCAATAAGTATTTTTTGAACAAAGTCGCATGCATCTATATTACTAAAGTCCCTGCTGAAGTCAATAACTACAAGATGTCCGACCCCTGCCTCCCTGAGGAGGCCGGCTTTTTCCTCCATGGTGGAGAGAAAAAAGAGATCTTTACTATCGGGCCTGAGTACGAGCCGTGGATGGGGATCGAATGTAATTACCACAGATTCGCCTTCCTGTTTCAGAGCCTGGGAAACAAGAGTATCAATAAGGAAACGATGACCTTTGTGAACACCATCAAAAACTCCAAGGGTCACAATGGGAAGAGTAAAATTAAGGTCCTCGTATCCTTCATGAATGAGCATAGAAATAAAAATATGCTGTAAAAATAGCAAAGCACTTTTGAAATGGAACCATATAATGATTTGTTTTCGTAATTTAGTGGGAAGTTAACTGTCGACATGGAATCGGGCCCATTTTATTCAACTGATGACTGGTTATCGCCTTACACAGCAATAATTGACAGGCGTATTGAGAATTGCATCTCGAAGGAATATCATCTGGCCGGGAAAGATTCCCTGCTGAATTTTGCCCTGGGCCACCACTATTACGGACTTCATTGCATCAATGCATCATGGATATTCAGGGAGAATGCCCCTAATGCAACCGAGATATTCCTGATAGGAACATTCAACAACTGGGAAGAGAGACACGAATACAGGCTTCAAAGACTGAATGAGAATGGTGACTGGGAGATAATACTGGCTGCAGGCAAACTTAAGCATGAGGACCTGTACAAGCTCTCTGTTCACTGGAAGGGTGGAAAAGGTGAGCGCATTCCAACTTACGCAGACAGGGTTGTTCAGGATGAGGTAACGAAGATATTTACGGCCCAGGTATGGAATCCCCGAAAAAAATATCAGTGGCAGGTGACCGATTTTCATATCCCTTCATCAAATCCTGTTATTTATGAAGCCCATATTGGGATGGCTACTTCTGAAGAAAAGGTAGGAACATATAAAGAATTTACTCAAAATGTGATCCCTGTAATCGTAAATGCAGGATACAATACCATTCAGCTGATGGCAATCCAGGAACATCCCTTTTACGGGTCGTTCGGGTACCATGTATCAAACTTTTTTGCAACCTCTTCCCGTTTCGGAACTCCCGAAGATCTTAAGGCATTGGTCGATACGGCCCACCAGGCAGGAATAAATGTGATAATGGATTTAATTCACTCCCATTCCGTAAGAAATGAAAATGAGGGACTGGGATTATTTGATGGCGATCCCGGCCAGTTTTTCCATTCCGATAATCGCAGGATCCACAGAGCGTGGGATTCTTTATGTTTCAACTACGGAAAAGACAATGTTATTCACTTCCTTCTTTCAAACTGCCGTTACTGGCTCGAAGAATATAAGTTCGACGGATTCAGGTTTGATGGTATCACCAGCATGATCTATTACGATCATGGCCTTGAGAAGAATTTCACTTCTTATGATCAGTATTTTGACGGGAACCAGGATGAAGATGCCCTTATCTACCTTTATCTTGCAAATAAGCTTATCCATACTTTTAAACACGATGCACTTACCATTGCAGAGGAGATGAGTGGAATGCCGGGCATTGCAGCCCCCATTGAAACGAAAGGCTATGGTTTTGACTGCCGGCTCTCAATGGGAGTACCTGACTACTGGATAAAGCTGGTGAAGGAAACATCCGACGAGAACTGGGATATGGGAAAGCTGATGTATGAGCTTACGCAGCATCGGCCTGAAGAAAAGATCATATCATATTGCGAATCGCACGACCAGGCGCTTGTAGGCGACAAAACACTTATCTTCAGAATGATAGATGCTGAAATGTATTATGGCATGACCAAACAGCATCACAGTATTGCCATCGACAGGGGAATAGCCCTCCATAAAATGATAAGGCTCATCACCTTTGCAACATCAGGGGGAGGCTACCTGAACTTTATGGGAAATGAATTCGGGCACCCGGAATGGATCGATTTCCCCCGTGAAGGGAATAACTGGAGCTATAAATTCGCCAGGAGGCAATGGGACCTGATCAAAAATCCGGATCTTAAGTATCAGTATCTTGCAAATTTTGACAGGAGTATGATAAATCTGCATAATGACTTCAACTTTCTGTCAAACAGTTACATATACAGGATAGTGGACAATAACGCAGATAAGGTAATAGCTTTTGCACGGGGCGACCTCCTGTTCATCTTTAATTTTCATCCTACCCGTTCCTACACTGACTATGGGATACCCTTCAGGGGAAAATTCAGGATAATACTCGATTCAGACAATCCTGAATTCGGCGGATATGACAGAATTGACAGAAGAACCGTTTATCTTTCAATAAGAAAGACACAGGTTCAGCATATAAACGATCCGCTTTACCTGTATCTCTACCTGCCTTCAAGAACAGCCATTGTTCTCAGGAAGGAGGAAACAAAAAGGGCTACCGATATTTAGTCAATCCAGCGGAGAAGATAAAAATCCTGTTTATGTGGAAGATCCTTGTGTTTGGGATATATCCTTATTCCATAAAAGAAGGCGCCTGCCTTTTCGGGAATAAGCAATGAACGATAGACACATTTCCCATTCCTGCAACTGACAAGCTCAAAATCCCTGCTTGCGACATATTCATGTTCGCCGCTCTTATTCATTCGGGTAATTATCAACTCGAGACCCACATTTTCCTTAGGAATTTTACCTATATTAAGCGCAATACCTGCCTTGTATTCACGACCTGAATGATACACATTCTCCGAAGCACGTTCAAAGCTGTAATTAAGAACTTCGATATTATCCCATTCTTCGCGCATCGAATTCTTCCATCCGGCAAGCTCTTTGGCTAAATGAAAATTGTTTTCAGAAAGGTATTTGTTGCGGGTGTAGAGTTTGGTATAGTATTTTTCAAAATAATCGTCAAGCTGGCGTTTCATGGTGAATTCGGGAGCAACCTTAACAATGGTGTTTTTCATCAGGTTTGTCCATTCCTCTGATACGCCCTGTTCGTTAGTAGCGTAATATGCAGGAATAATTTCATACTCGAGCATATTGTATATGGTCTCGGCATCTATGTCATCCTGCAGATTCTGATCTTCGTATGTTCTCTTCTTAGGAAGGGCCCATCCTGCAAAGGCACGATAACCTTCCACCCACCATCCGTCAAGCACACTGAAATGGATGGTGCCATTCATAACACCTTTTTCACCGCTGGTGCCTGATGCTTCAAGGGGCCTGGTTGGCGTATTGAGCCAAACGTCGACACCCCTGATAAGGCTCTTGGCAAGTTCAATATCATAATTTTCGAGAAATATTACTTTACCTGTAAATTCGGGCATCTGCGAAACCTCGAAGATCCTTTTGATAAGGCTTTGTCCACCTCCGTCATTTGGATGTGCTTTTCCTGCATAAATGAATTGCACGGGTTTTTCCGGATCATTTACAATACGCTTAAGCCTTTCGAGATCCCTGAATAAAAGAGTGGCCCGCTTATAGGTCGCAAAACGCCTTGCAAACCCTATTGTAAGTGCACGTTCGTCAAGATGGCTGCTGATATTCATGAGAGTCCTCGGACTCTCATGTTTCTCTATCATCTCAATCTGTAACCGCTTCCTGATATTTTCAAACAGCTTATTTTTGAGTTTCCTCTTTATTTCATTTATCCGTTTGTCATCAACCTCATATAATTTTTCCCACAGAGCCCTGTCAGTCTGGTCGAAGTCAACAGAACCGGTAAGTTCTTTATAGACATCCTTCCACTCTTTGGCTGCCCATGTGGGATAATGCACCCCGTTTGTAACGTAGCCGATGAACAGTTCTTCCTTTAAATATCCGGGCCACAGTTTATTGAACATGGCCTGGCTCACCTCTCCGTGAAGCTTGCTTACACCATTAATTTCCTGCGACATACGGGCTGCAAGGTAACTCATGTTGAATTTTCTGTCAATATCTGTTTCGGCCCTTCCGAGTGACATCAGCTCATCCCATGAAATATTCAACCTACCGTGATAGTGTGATATATATTTCCGTAACAGATCTTCCTCAAATGAATCGTGACCTGCCGGGACAGGAGTATGAGTGGTGAACAGGGTAGAAGATCTTATGATCTCCAGTGCCTGGTTGAATGTAAGATGGTGTTCCTCAATTATTGTCCGCAGTCGCTCGAAGCTGATAAATGCTGAGTGGCCTTCATTGCTGTGATAAACATCGGGTGTTATGCCCATTGCTGCAAGAGCCCTTGTTCCGCCAATACCTAGTACGAGCTCCTGCCTTAACCTGTTTTCATTATCTCCGCCATAAAGATAATGGGTTACTGTTCTGTCTTCATAAGAATTATCTTCAAAATCGGTATCAAGCAGTATGAGCCTCACCTTACCAACCTTAGCTTCCCATAATTTTATCTTAACCGTTCTCCCGGGCCAGGCGAGACATACGACAATCGGGTTACCGCTGCCATCAAGTACAGCGCTGATAGGGAGGCGGGAAAAATCTTCTGCTATATAAATCGGAAGCTGGTCCCCTTTTGGGCCGAGCTTCTGTTTAAAGTAACCGTACCTGTAAAGCAGTCCGACCCCGATTATTCTGACATTCGAATCGCTGGCTTCCTTAAGATAATCGCCTGCCAGAACACCAAGTCCGCCCGAGTAGATCTTTAAGCAGGGGTGAATTCCAAACTCCATGCTGAAATAAGCCACCACAGGCAATGTTGCATCATCGGGGCGGTTGATATATTTTCTGAAGGATTCCTGAACCTTCTCCAAATCCTTAACAAAATCATCGTCATCTTCTAGCACAAGAAGTCTCTTATAGTCTATCTTTTCAAGAAGCATTTTGGGGTTATGGCTGACATTCTCCCATAAAGAGGGATCCATTCGTTTGAATAAAGATTCGGCTTCATTATTCCACGACCACCACAGGTTACATGCAAGTTCTTTAAGAAATGAAAGTTTTTCAGGCACATCGCTCTGCACATAAATATCCTTCCATACCGGTACCTGGTGAGGCTTTCTGATCTGAATACCGGCCGATGCCTCAAGAAAGCGGGCCATCTCCCTGGGTTCCTCTCTCTTTTCGGCAACCCGATCGAGAGCAATATCGTATGCGGTAAAATAATGCTCAATTAGGGAATCCCACATTGCGATCCTGGATATAGAATGAGCTTTTGCCCTTGCTTCATTTACCTCCTTGTCATCAAGCCTGGCAAATGATGCCATAAAATCCCTGATCTGTGTAACTACCTCTTTTTCATTATCATCGGTACGTTCAATAATGGCCATGCCATTTCCGGTGTTTTCAAAATACTTCTCAACCCAGAGCCCAAAACCGGCCAATGAAGTAGTAACTGTTGGAATTGAGAACATCAGACTCTCAAGAGGAGTATAACCCCAGGGTTCGTAATACGATGGGAATACCGTAAGGTCAAAACCTATAAGTATGTCGAAATATGGCATATTAAAAATGCCATCATTACCATTAAGATAACAGGGAACAAAAAGTATTTTTACTTTGGATTTTTGATCATTTAAAAGATTGTTTTCCGCAATCTTAAGAAGAATAGGATCGCTTGAAGGATAATGAAGGTTGTGTGTGAGGTAATTATCGGGCCAACGCTGCGTTCCGTTATTATACAGGATATCAATAATATCCTGACGTGGACCCCTGTGATATGCAGGCATCAGAATGAATGCAACACATTCCTTTTCAATATCAGATCTGTTAAGGTCCCCCAGCGAATCAATGAAGATATCAACCCCTTTATTTCTGAATTCATACCGCCCGCTGTTTGCAATGAAAAGACAATCTTCAGAGAGATCGTACCCAAGTACAGCTTCCGCGACTTTTTTTAGTTTATTCTTGGCATTGGTCCTGTATTCTTCAAAATGTTCTTCATCAGGGACGAATGAATCTTCAAAACCATTGGGAGTGACTATATCCACATCCTTACCCAGGAAGTGGCTGCATTCCTTTGAGGTTATTTCGCTCACAGTAGTAAATACAGAAGCCTCTGTTGCCGAAATCTTTTCGAGCGATTGTTTTGCAAGAACATTAAATTCACGGGCAACAAGCAAAGGATTATAATCCTTCATTTTCCCGTACAATGGTCTGTTATTACCCGCAACGCTCCTGCCAAGAACTGTGGCATGGGTTGTAAAAGATGTGCCTATCCAGGGTGTTGCGCTCTTCAGGTAAAGGATGCCGGTACCGGTCATCCATTCATGGAACTGAGCAATGATATTCTGCCGGTCAGTATAGAAATTGGTAAAGCTCTCGATCAGTTTTCCGGCGGCGAAACCAAAAAGTGCAGGTTCCACATAATCCCATTGTCCGGTAATGCTGTCGAGCTTATACGATTCCCAGAATTGTGCAAATATCTCATTCTGCTGTCCGAAATAAGGCGTAAAATCGATAAGAATTACAATTGGTTTCCCCGCAATATTCCAGCGTCCAACCTTAACCCGCAAGCCTTCATCAGTTGCCCGCATTTTCCAGTCGGCGAAAAGATCATTATCGGGCAGGAATTCAGGGTTAACAACATCTTCCCTCCATACATCGGGTCCGATGAGAACATAATCATCCCTTAGTTCCTCAACTATATTAAGTGCTTTTGTTGAGATAACCGTATGGATCCCTCCTACCTTGTTGCATACTTCCCAACTGGTTTCAAATATAAAATCCGCTTTCATTATGTAATTTATTAGGTCTTCCTGAAGTAATACATGCAGGTTTAGTGTGTCAGATTGTTGTTGTGGCTTTTTCTTTAGGAGCTTTCACCTTGACGCTTTTGGATTTGGTCTTTTTTACCTTATCCGCTGCGGCTTTTTTAGTTTTTGCAGTTTGTGTTACCTTTTTTTTCACTGCACCGGATTTGGTACTTGATCTTGATTTTCCGCTCTTTAATGTAAGCCTGGTAATTTCAGAAGACAGTTTTTGAATAACCTCATCTTTCTCCTTTAACATGGAGTCAAGTTTGGCTACTATATTATGTTCAGCTAATGGCAGACATCTGTTTACTCTTATCTCAAAATCACTCAAAACATTCATATAGTTCATAAAGGCATCATAAGGAGTATCGTAAGGATTGAAGTATGCATGAACAGCTCCATCTGAAAAGAATTTGGTTGCCATGTAATAAAAATGGTCGCTCGACTGAAGATATTCCCAGTCTTTTTTCAGTTTTTCATCAGTGCATTCTGTCAACCTGTCAGAGAGCTCATACAGCTTTCCGAGGGCTGCTGCCTGCATCTCATTTCCGAGCCAGGCTGTTATATCACGTTCTTCATCGGCCCACGAAATTGGCGAAGGAACACTGACTGCGGCAATGGGTTGCAATTTTTCGGCCACTTCGGATGGTGTCATAAAGCTGAAGGGTGTCTTTTTGAGAATAGCTGCAGGCAGGTGCTGGAGGAAATCAAAGATTCCGGTTTCCTTCCAATTGTGTTCACCAAATGTCTCGTAATCGAGAAAGATATTTATCAACTCACTTTTCGGGCCCAGCTTGCTTATCCATGATGCATACTTATCAGCAGTAAGCGGCCATGCGCTCCAGTCCCTGTTTGAGAACCTGAAAGCAATATCATCGCTAAGGACAAAATTTCTCAGAAGTACTTTCAGCCTTGGATTGATCGCATTAACATACAGGAAGTTAGGGCTTTTCCATCCCAAAACGTGCTTGGCTCCTTCTGTAAGAATACTTTTAAAACCCATATCAGCAACCCACGATCCTATCTGATCGGAATAAATCAGTTCTGTATTACGGAATGAGGTTGGCTCAACTCCAAGATATTTTTTCATCATCTCAGTATGGATGGAAACCTGTTGTTCAAACTGTTCCTTGCTTCTGAGAGAAGAGAGTGAATGAGAGTCAGTTTCAGCAAGGAACTCAACCATGCCTGTTTCAGCCAGCTTTTTGAATGAATCGAGCACCTCAGGGGCGTATAGCCTGAACTGATTGATAACCAGGCCTGAAAGAGAAAAGGTTACTTTAAACTTACCCTTATGTTTAATAATAAGATCAAGGATGATCTTATTTGCAGGAAGGTAGCATTTCTCTGCCACTTTTCTCATTATTGACTCATTCAGATAATCATCGTAATAATAGTGATCATGCCCCAGGTCGAAGAACCTGTATCTCTTCAGTCTGAAGGGCTGATGAACCTGAAAATACAGGCATATCGCTTTTTTACTTGCTGCACTCATATTTTTAATCTTAACTGTTGCTTATTACTCTCTGGTAAATATCCCTCACGTGCCTTGCTGAATTACCCCATTTAAGTGTAATTACTTCCTCTTTCCCTTTTTTAATAAACATCTGTGCAAGAGCAGGATAATTTAAAATTCCATAGATAGCATCGGCCATAGCATCAATATCCCAGTAATCGGTTTTAACAGCATGTGTAAGTATTTCAGCAACTCCCGATTGTTTGCTGATTATTACGGGAACATTCGACTGCATAGCTTCGAGGGGGGATATACCGAAGGGTTCTGAAACAGATGGCATAATATACACATCGCTCATCTTAAGCAAAGTGAACACATCCTTTCCTTTGAGAAAGCCTGTAAAATGGAACCTGTCAGTGATCTTAAGGGCTGCGGCCCTTCTTATCATTCTCTCCATCATATCGCCGCTGCCTGCCATAACAAAACGAACCCCGGGCATTACCTTTAAAACTTTGTATGCTGCCTCAATGAAATATTCAGGACCTTTCTGAAGAGTTATTCGGCCAAGGTAGGTAACGACTTTTTCGTCAAAGCCTTTTTCAGTAAATTCCCCTTCCATAGTATCGACAGGCTCAACAGCATTGTAAACAGTCTCTACTTTAGCCGGATCGATATTATACTTATTGATCACTATTTCCCTGGTCAGATTGCTTACAGTAATAATTTTGGAGGCAGCATCCATGCCCTCTTTTTCTATTTTATATACATCGGGGTTTACATTTCCTCCGCTCCTGTCGAAATCTGTAGCATGGACATGGATCACAAGAGGTTTACCTGAAACCTCCATTGCAGCTATACCGGCAGGATATGCAAGCCAGTCATGAGCATGTATAACGTCAAATTCATTTTCTTCTGCAATAACCGATGCGACTATTGCGTACTTATAAATCTCGTCCATCAGGGATTTGTCATATCTTCCTGAAAAATCGATCCGTCCTTTCTTATCGGTTTTAACGTATAAATTATATTCCGATATCTCTGATTTAAGAACTTTCCAGAAGTCTTCCGGGTCGGTATAAGGGACGATCCTGGATGAAACTTCGATTTTTTCAACCGGTTTTCTTGAACCTTTATAAAATATTTTTTTAAACGCCACCGGAACCTTATTGGCACCGATAAGCCTTACAATACTCTGATCCTCATCACCCCAGGCTTTAGGAACAACGAAGATCACTTCAAGATCCTCGAGCGAGGCCATACCTTTTGTAAGGCCGTAACTGGCTGTTCCTAATCCTCCCGAAATGTGCGGTGGGAATTCCCATCCAAACATTAGCACTCGCATCCTGTAATCCTGATTATTAAATGTTTTTGTAACTGACATCAAGAATATTCATGATCCTCAGCACTTCTCCTATGCTCCAGGCCTGGGATATTGCACCCTGGGGTGCATGAGGAGGATCTCCATCGTAAATTTCGGAAATAGTACTGACGCCATGTTCACTCATCACATCTTCAAGGCCGTAGATCAGTTTTCTTACTTTTGACACTCCCTGGCTTCCATATACTCTGAGCCAACCTTCGCAGAATGGCCCTAGGAGCCATGGCCAGACTGTTCCCTGATGATAAGCGCTGTCACGTTCATCCTGGGTACCGCGGTAAAAACCTTTATAATTCTCATTTCTGGGCGATAAAGTCCGGAGTCCCCTGGGTGTTACAAGATCCTGATCAGATACATCGAGGATGGTTTTCATCTCCTCTTTGGTGAGCATGGAATATGGCAGAGAGACAGCAATCACCATGTTAGGCCGTACAAACATATTTCTTCCTTCTTCATCATTCACATAATCAGCAGGACAACCACCTGAAGTTTTATAAAATACCTCATGAAATGATTTATTGATCAGTTCAGGAAGCTTTTCGAAATCTTTCAGGAAACTTTTATCGTGCGACACTTTCGCCATTTCTACCGAGAAGGAGACTGCGTTATACCACAGGGCGTTGATCTCAACAGCATAACCCCTGCGCTGTGTAACAGGCACTCCCTTTACTACGGCATCCATCCAGGTAAGAGCTTTCCCTGGTGCACCGGCATATATGAGGCCATTGTCCCTCATCTGGATATTGTACTGTGTACCGTTTTTGAATGCATATAAAACAGATTTTGCAGCATTGCCATATCTTTCCCAGCCATCCTTGCCTCCTTTCAGCATATATTGCTGTACAGCCCAGAAGAACCACAGAGGTGCATCAACTGAATTATAGGCGCTGCCCATGTTTGGGAAAAGTCCGTCTTTTAACACTTCCACCTGAGAATCGAGCACATCTCTGAAAAGCGTTTGCTTATGTCTCGCCAGGGCAATACCCGGAATTGAGATAAATGTATCCCTTCCCCATGATCCGAACCAGGGATAACCTGCGACAATCAGAGTTTTGCCCCCCCTTTTTTCTATAAATTGCTGTGCAGCATTTCTCAGACAATTAATATAGCTATCGCGGGGTATCTTACCTGCAACAGTTTTTGTGAACTTTCCTTTGAGCCCGATTGGCTTTTCTTCTTTTGTTGAAGCCGAAAAAACGATACTGTCTCCTTTTCTGGCATCTATTTCAAAAAATCCCGGTGTGAAAAGGTCTTCTGAATAATCATACCCTCTTCTTTTTTCCTCAATGTACTCAACACCATAATACCAGTCGGGTACATGAACAAATTCGGCTTTGGTTGAAAATTGCATGTGGAGATAAGGGTAGCTGTCATACATCCTTGTCCTGATACCGTTTGGTACAGGTTCAACTCTTGTATTGGCATAAAGATTAGCCTTTGTCAGCTCGTGGACATTTCTGAAGGCAAGGAAAGGCCTTAGCTGAAGCTTCATTGGTTCAGCAGCTTCCATAATGGTGAATCTAACAAGGAATTGTTCCTCATAATGAACCAGCAGCCTTTCCTGCTTAAGTATTACGCCACCAACCCTGTAAATCCTGACAGGAATAATGTCCATTTCAAAATCTTCAATGTACTTGTGACCCTTTGGACTGAACTGGTCATCCTTGTACATTCTGATACCGGTATTAAAGCTTTTGTCACCGTTTACGACAGTTACGTCAATCGAAGAAAGAAGAACATGCCTTTCGCCGCCCATTGCATCGATTGGACAAACCAGGATACCATGGTATTTTCTTGTGTTGCAGCCAACAATTGTGGAACTGGAGTAAGACCCGGCCCTGTTTGTTCTGATAATTTCTCTGTTTAAGGAGTATTCAAGATTTACGACCTGATTTTTATCGAATTTGATATAGCTCATTGACCACAATTTGAATTTGTATATTACTAAGATAGTAATATTTACTATCTGTTTCAGACTGAATTCTCACAACCACAAAAATATATATTTTCGCCGGATTAAAAAAAGAATATCTTTGCACTTCAAATTTATAATACTTAACATCTTATTTCATGAGATTTATAGTCATAATAACAACCCTCTCAACAATTGCCTTTACAGGATGTTTAAAAAATTCTGCTGAAATATCAGGGAAACTTTTTGAACCCGAAAAAGGCAGCTATATATATATTGATGAACTAAGGTCAAACGATCTGGCTGCCATCGACTCTGCCGTTATAAAAGAGGATGGTACTTTCGGTCTGAAAGTAAAAGTTAAAGAGACTGCATTTTTCCTCTTAAGAATCAATGAAGGTAATTTCCTTACAATGCTTGTTGCTCCCGGGGAAAAAGTAAAAATTGAAGCCAGGCACGATTCGCTGAATATCCCAATATCGGTCAGGGGATCTGAGGGCACTCAGCTTATGGTGGATTATAACCGGAAACTGCAGCAAACTATTGATAAGCTTAACAATCTCAATACAATATACGTACAAAACAAGGATACGGCCAATCTTCCACGGGTAATAGAATCCCTCGACAGCCTTGCCCGCACCTTTCTCAGTGAAATTAATTCATACACAAGAAATTACGTTGACAATAACCTTAATTCGCTCGTAAGCCTTTACGCACTATACCAGCAGGTGGCGCCAAGTGTCTATATTCTTGACCCGGAAAATGATTTCAGGTATTTTCAGAAGGTTGACTCTTCTCTCTCAAAGTTGTATCCGGAATATGAACCTGTTAAAGCTTTGGGTTCACAGGTACAGGAATATCTTTCCGTCAAAGGTCCGGAAAGCCCTTCTGCGGCTGGTGCAGCGGCTGAAGCAGTTATTGCACCTGACATTTCACTGCCTACTCCTGATGGAGATACGATAAAACTATCTTCCACGAGAGGGTCATTTGTTCTACTTGATTTCTGGGCAGCATGGTGCGGGCCCTGCAGGATGGAAAATCCTAACCTTGTGCAAGCCTACAATAAATATCATAGCAAAGGATTTCAGATCTACCAGGTCTCACTAGACAAAACAAAGGAAGCCTGGATAAAAGGAATAAATGATGATAAGCTTGGAAGATGGATTCATGTAAGCGACGTTAAATACTGGCAGTCGGAAGTTGTTCCGCTTTACAAAATCGATAAGATCCCTACTAATTACCTGCTTGACAGGGAAGGAAGGATCATTGCCACTGATCTCAGAGGCGAAAATCTTCAGGCTAAACTGGCCGAACTGTTTAAATAATAATTTTATTTGCAAATAATTTTACACGATCAAATGAGAAGACTAATAATTTTCCTTTTGCCGGTTTTAATTATCGCCGGTTGCAATAAAATGGATAAATTCACAATAGAGGGAGTTACAGGTAAAAGAATCAAAGAGACTATTTACATAAGCCGTATTGATGTTGACACGCCTGTACTTATTGATTCAGCGAGGGTTAAACCGGGCGGACGGTTCAGACTGAAGGTTAAATCGACCGGACCTGAGTTTTATCAGCTTGGCTATTCAGCATCCGATTTCATAACGCTTCTTGCAGCTCCCGGTGAAAAAATCCGATTGCAGTTTACGGAAGAAAACCTTTCATCAGGATATGCCGTAAGCGGTTCAACAGGATCGGAACAGATCAGGATGCTTGATTCAACGCTTGCAATAACAAGGAATAAACTTGATTCATTAACAGCTGTTTACAACCAGGCTTCAAAAGAACCGGGATTTGATGTAAAAGGTCCGGCGCTCGAAAAGGAGTATACCGATATAATAAAGGCGCAGAGAAAAAAGAATATTGAATTCATTGTTACAAATGTAAATTCAATGGCTTCCATAAAAGCATTATACCAGAGGATCAATGACAACACCTACGTTCTTTACGAGTCGCGCGACCTGCAATACTATAAGATCGTTGCCGATTCGCTCGGAAGAAGGTATCCCGATTCAAAAAACACCCAGGCACTGAGCAGGGATCTTAAAAAGGAACTGGAAGCGATGTACATAAGGCAGCTTAAACAGGTTATTGATACCTTGCCTGAGACAAAGCTCGATCCCAACCTCAGGGACATTAACGGCAGAACGATTACTTTGTCTTCATTAAAAGGGAAATATGTACTTGTAAGCTTCTGGTCGGCAAAGTCAAAGGAATGTATTACCGAGAATCTTCAATTAAAAGATCTATACAGGACATATAATAAAAAAGGATTCGAGATCTATCAGATCAATCTTGATCAGAATGAAGCCGATTGGATATCGGCAGTGCGATTTGATGAGCTGCCATGGATAAGCACACGAGAAGAAAATCCTCAGGAGCCGGTCTTTGCAAGATTATTTAATGTCCAGACGCTACCTTCAAATTATCTGTTCAACAGGGAAGGAGAAGTAATTGCAGTTAATCTTCACGGCAGGGCGCTTCAACTTAAGATGAACCAGTTGTTCAATTAACCAATGATCTGAATTGCATACGGAAGGAAAAATATTCTTTGCATCTGATTTTCATCTTGGTTTGCAGGCAGGATCAGATCCCTTATTAAGGGAAAAGAAGGTTGTTTCATGGCTGAATTCGGTAGCACCTGATGCCCGTGAGATATATCTTCTGGGAGATATATTCGATTTCTGGTGGGAATACCGGCTGGTTGTTCCCCGCGGATTCACAAGATTTTTAGGTACACTCTCACTTATTACCGATTCCGGGATACCGGTTCATTTCTTTACAGGAAATCACGATCTCTGGGCAGGTGATTACCTTGCAGGAGAATGCGGGGTTACTGTCCATAAAAGGCCGGTAACAAAGGTAATTGATGGCAAAATATTCCATCTTGCTCATGGAGAAGGTCTTGGTTCGAAGGATCGCTTCTATGCCATTCTCCTCTCAGTTTTCCGTAACAAGCCGCTCCAGATCCTTTACTCAGCACTTCATCCTTCAATTGGAGTCGGGATAGGACACAGATGGTCAATACACTCAAGGCTTGCCAAAGGAATATCAAAAGGATTCCTCGGCGAAGAGAAAGAGGACCTTATAAGATACGCCAAATCTGTTCTTCAGAAAGATGCAGTTGATTACTTTGTATTCGGTCACCGTCATCTTGAAATGATGTACAGGTTGCCCGCATCAGAGATCTTTTTTCTTGGCGACTGGATAAAAAGAGGAAGCTATTGTGAGTGGGACGGGAAATCTCTTCAGCTCAGGATCGCAGATTAATTATCGATCTTGTCTTCAATCTTAACAGTAAGTGTAAAATAAGAGTACATGTCACTGACCTTTTCGAACTGGTAGATCAGCTTTCCGCCTGACTTCCGGGCCATGTGGATAAGCCCCATATTACCTGTACTTTCAGTTTTAACAGTTTGTTTTGAAAGGGACCTGCGGAAGAATTCTTTAAGGAGCGACCGGTCCTGCCGGTTAATTGTCTCAAGTTTATGCCGCAGCTGATCGACAGCCGTATTCAGAATGAGGTTACCTGTAGTAAGCGAATAGATCTTTCCCTGGAGTCTTATCAGTACTACAGGCATTCCGAATTCCACTTCAGCGCTCTTCTCGGCTGGTGAATATTTTGACACATTTTCAAGTATCTCAACAAGTACGCTGAATACCCTTCTCCGGATATTAGATTCAGCTTCTTCCTGGGCAAGCTTGGCCTCGTTAAAATAAAGAACTTCTTTCCCCACATCAGGAGAAATACTGCCCGACCATGCCAGGTAAACGTTATTTTCGGCCATCAGTCTCTCGAGCTTAGCTGCAGAACTTCCATTGAATTTCTTTTCTTTATCCTGAAAGTGGACCCCTTTCCCTTCAAGATCGACTGTTTTGCTCAGAAGGAAATATGTATTTAGTTCATCTACGGGAACAAAATCGTAATCGAGCTTATTCCCTGTCTTCTTTGCCATTTCAATCAGTCCAATACCTGCCCCTCCCTTATTGCTTAATTCTGAGGAGTTGAGCATCTGCCTGTAAATATTCCTAATCTCAACAGCATCGAGGCGGTTTATTTCCTCCAGCCTCGACCTGAGGTTGTCAACGGTCGCTGATTCTATAACATTTCCGGTAGTTACAGTATAACCTTCGTCAGACTTGGAATAGACTACCAGCGACATATTTGCAAGTTCACTTTTATTGCTGTGCCGAGAAACATTCTGCAGACTTTCGAGAATGAACATAAAGAGCCTTTTCCTGCCAACAAAGCCGAATTCGGAGTTCTCCATCTCCTTTTCAAGAAGCATTAAGAGCGGAACAGAATTCTCACTGGTTATCATTCCTCTGTAAACAAACAGCAGGTTCTCTTTCATCATTTTACTGCGAATCTCGCGTGTCAGATCCATGAGGTTAAATTCTGGAAGGTTAAGAGCATAAAAATAACAAAAAATTGAGACCATAAATAAAATAAAAAAACCGGACAACCGTATTACATGTAAGTTTTTTCATTTCACCTGGGTTTTCAGAAATCTTTTTAAAACTAATATCCGAAAAACTTCCACATAAGAATTCCATACATAAATATTACGGCACTCCTGCAACTATTAACCACAAATGCAAGTCATCTTTATAATTCCGGCGTGTTAATTTTAAGGAATAATTTCGCAGAGCAGTTAAAACAAAATAAGATTAGTGCGGAATTCGTTCTGAGATAGAGTAGTTAAGGGAATGTGAATAAATTAACAACTAAGATATTATTACTTGGAAAAATAAAAAGTTAAGTTATATTTGAGAGTTTATCAAAAAACTCAGATTACAATTATTTAATTTTCACATGAAAAACATGGCCTCTGATAAAAAAAATGAAAATGCCGAAAAAGATGTAGAGTTCTTAAAATATCTTGTTGATAAGGGTGGCCCTGATCCTGATGATTATAACGAACTCACTGCGATAGTCAACAAACTTGAGCATGGTGTAGTGAATGATTTCAGAGATCACATCAAAGCAATTCTGACCGAAAAGACTCTAATCGGACATGGATTTGTTAAACCCTATGGATACCCAGGCGATTTTGTACTTATTGATAAAATTTACCAGTTTTCCATTAATGAGGATCCGCGTTTTAAGAAGTGGGATATCTTTTTCCAGAACCAGCCGGCAGCAAATGCTGTCAGAAACAGAAAGGATTTCTTCCTGAAGTATTGCAGCAATCTGGTTTCAAAGAACAAATATTCAAAAGTTCTAATCCTGGGTTCGGGCCCTGCAACAGATGTCTATGAGTTCCTTGACGGCTATAAAGGTTCTAATAAGATAATTTTCGATCTTATTGACTATGACCAGTGTGCCATTGACTTCTCAATGGAAAAGAACTCAAAATTCAATGGGGCGATTTCATATAACCGTATTAATTCATTGCGCTATAATCCTTTTAAATTTTATGACCTGATATGGAGTGCAGGTATGTTTGATTATTTTAAGGATAAACATTTCATCTTCCTCATTAAGAAGTATTTTAACTGCCTTGCTGAAGATGGGGAAATGGTAATCAGCAACTTTAGCATTAACAACCCTACCGCGAAGCTGATGGAAGTTTTATCTGACTGGTACCTTAATCTGCGTTCTGAGGAAGATTTACTGCATATTGCCTCAGAAGCAGGCATATACAAGAAGATGGTAACAGTCGAAAAAGAGCCCCTTGGGATAAATTACTTCCTGAAGATCAGGAAACAATAGGAAAATTTAGAGCTCAGGTTCCATTTATATCGCAGTTTCCCTATATTTGAAAAGTTAACAAAGTTTTTTATGAGTATATTTCAGAATCTGATAAGGTCAATAGTCGGATTGCCTTCAGGCACTCAGGAGCCAATTTCTCTGAATTATATGACATTATCTTTTTCGGGTTCACTGAGTCCGCTGGAAAAAGAATACCGCGAAGATTATTTTGAAAGGTCCCTGAGTCCATTCAGATTTTCGCTCTGGCTTTCCCTTATATTCTATAATGTATTTGCCCTCCTCGATGCAATAACAGTTCCTGCAGTAAAGGAATATTTCTGGGCGATCCGCTTTGGGCTTGTTACTCCGGTCCTTGTTGTAGTATATATTTTATCTTATTCAAAGCTATTTAGAAAATACTGGCAAATAGTTATTGCCTGCATCATGTACATAACCGGTTTCGGTATCATAATAATGATCGTTATCGGTTCAAAGATCGGTGATTATACATATTATGCCGGTCTCATCCTGATTTTTATTATAGGTTATTCATTCATAAGGGCAAGGTTCATTTACGCCTCCATTGCAGGATGGTCGATAGTTGTTTCGTATGAGATAGCTTCAATATGGATGTCAAATATCCCTGTTGCAACACTTATCAGTAACAACTATTTCTTCATCAGCGCAAATTTTATAGGAATGGTAACCAGTTACTTCATGGAGCTGTCGTCGCGTAAAGAGTTCTATACAAGAAAACTGCTTGAGCAGGAGAAAGAGAATGTCAAGAACGCCAACAATGAGCTTGAAAAAAGAGTTCAGGAACGAACGCGCCAGCTATCGGATGCCAATATTGAGCTGACACAGGAGATTGAAATACGTAAGAAGTACGAAAGGGAAAGAGCTGAACTTGAGAAACAGCTGTTCCATCTTCAGAAAATGGAGACCATCGGAACACTTGCTGGCGGAATAGCACACGACTTTAACAATATACTTACACCAATACTCGGTTATACCGATATGGCCCTCGAGGAGTTACCTGAAGAAAGCAACCTGAGGTTCGACATGGAACAGATCAACAAGGCAGCCCTGAGAGGAAAAGATCTGGTTCAGCAGATCCTTACCTTCAGCCGCGAGGTAGATTTTGAGAAAAAGCCGATTCAGCTCCAGCCTATTATTTCAGAGGTTCTTAACCTGCTGAAAGCATCGTTCCCGCCGGGAATAATTATCAAAAAGAATCTCGATATTTCTGTAGGCACTGTGCTTGCCGATCCTACGCACATACATCAGATCATAATGAACCTCTGCACCAATGCCAGCCATGCGATGAAGGAGACAGGAGGTATTCTGGAGGTAGGGCTTGATGCCATTAATGTGAGTCAGAAGATGTCAGAAAAAATCACAAACCTGAAAAAAGGAGACTATCTGAGGCTCACTATTGCTGATACAGGTTATGGCATGGACCAGAAAACGAAAGAAAGGATCTTTGAACCCTTCTTTACCAGGAAAGAGGTTGGTTCAGGAACAGGACTGGGACTTTCAGTTGTTCACGGGATCATAAATAATTACGGAGGTGCAATTACAGTAGACAGCACACCCGGTGAAGGGACCACTTTTACAATATACCTGCCCAAATACGGATTAAGCACAATAAGCTCCGACAAAATGGGGAAAAAGCTTGTAAGGGGCGATGAACATATTCTGTTTGTGGACGATGAGCAGGAAATAACCTATATGGGGAAAAAAATGCTTGAGAATCTTGGATACAAAGTGACCATAAAAAGTGACAGCTCAGCCGCCCTTGAAGAATTTTTAAGCAATAAGAACTCTTACAGTCTTGTGGTTACAGACCAGAATATGCCACAGATGAAAGGAACAGAGATGATCTCAAAGATGAAAGATGTCATGCCCGGTCTTAAGGTCATAATAATTACAGGGTATGCAGATAATCTGTCAGAAAAAGAGATAGCCAGGTACGGCATATCAGAAGTTATACTGAAACCCATGGTACTGGATGATTTCAGCAAAACAATTAGAAAAGTACTCGACCAGAAAGATTTTAAAATAGCTTAGGAATATGGCAAAAATTTATGTATTTGATGATGAGGAATCTATTCTCATGATGCTGAAGAAGATGCTTGAGAGAGAAGGACATGAAATAGAAACAGCCACAAACGGAAAAGAAGGAATTGAACTTTTTGAAAAAGGAAAACCCGATCTTCTGATTACCGATATTATAATGCCCGAAAAGGAAGGATTGGAGACGATACTTCAATTAAGAAAGAAATTTCCCGACCTGAAAATAGTTGCTATTTCAGGTGGCGGAAGGATCGGCCCCGATGAATACCTGCCAGTTGCAAAACTTCTTGGAGCAAGCGCAGTATTTCAAAAGCCTCTGATTCCTAAGGAATTTCTCCAGACCATATCCAATCTGTTAAATAAGGATAAGAATCCTCCGGTGTAGGATATAGGAAATTGTCGGGATTTTAGAATCCAAAATCCTTTTGCTTTAACATATATTTACGAATAAGCTTACCGGCTTATCAGCATCTGCATTAGTTATTTTGTCATTTAGCGTAGCTGAAAACAGACCAGAAGGGAATTACGGCCGGGTCTTTAGTTTTCTTTTATATACTTACAGAGTTCAATAATTATTTCACTCCTCCTCGAAGGCGGGCAATCGTCCAGGAAAATTATACTTCTTAACTTATGTTCCTTCATCCTGTCTATATATGCTTTAAAAGCAGGATAGCCGGTATTTTTTACCAGCTGTCTTGAGCCGACAACGAATGTTTCAAAATTTTTCACAGTAGTATTGCAAATCGTGATACAAAAATAACCAATCAGAAACATATATACAAAAATAATATCAGGTCTTCGGCAGTCAAAGTTATGAACAACCAAACCTGATCTTATCCTGCACATCCCTCCTTATATTTACCAGGCTGATGCAAACGGATAAAGATCAGAAGTACTTATGATCTTCAGTGTATCAGATACCTGAATTCTGTATAAAATAAAACTATGGAGAATTAAAAAAACGGCTTCAGAGTAGCCGTTTAATAAATAAGGAAGTAATCCTCCTTTTTTTTCTCTTATCAAAATGATTTATCAGATCTTTTTGAAGATCATAAACCATGAAAGTTCGTAAATCCCGTTTGCAGGATCTTTCATCTCCTTGTCTGATGGTTTAATGTGTAGCAGGACATCATTTCCATACTGCCAGTCGGCAGGAGTGCTGATATCTTTATTTGCAACAGTCTGAAGGGCAATAATAGTTCTTTTAAGCTCTTCAATACTTCTTCCGACGCCCATAGGATAATATAAAATGGTCTGAATGGTATTTTCAGGATCAATTATAAATACTCCCCTGACAGCTTTCTTGTCATTGCTTGCATCATGTATCATTCCATACTGACGGGAAACCCTGTAATTCCTGTCAGATGCTATAGGAACAGTTATCTTAACAGGACCCCGTCCCTTATAATTCAGTTCCTCCATTGCTTTTTTCCAGTCTTTGTGTGAATTGAGAGAGTCGACTGACAAAACAAGAAACCTGGTATTCAACTTATCGAATTCTGATTGCCTATAGGCAAGCTCAAGAAGTTCCGATGAACATACAGGTGTAAAATCCTGTGGATGGCTGAACAGTATCTTCCAGCTACGTCCAAAATCCCCCGGAAAATTAATCTCCCCGTTTGTAGAGGGCACAGTAAATGATGGCGCTTTGTCCCCAATTACAGGTACTATAGGGTTTCCCTTATCCTGGGAATGGATGATTGTCACTGACAATAATAAAACAAGAATTAATGACGTCCTTTTCATAGTTGATTGAGTTTAATTTTTATACTAATCATAATTGTAAAATTTTAAACACTCAACAGACAGTTATGTTTATCACTAACTGCTCAATATGAAAAAATAATATGATAACAAGCCTTTAAGCCGCAAGTCGATTACACTAAATACAAAGGAATGCAAAAGAAACCAGGAATAAGTTGGTGTACCTGATTCATCCGGCCCATCCTTCCTTGTCAAGGTTCCTGTAGTTGATGGCTTCGGCTATATGTTCGGCATTAATATTCTCAGAATCGTCCAGATCGGCTATAGTCCTTGCCACTTTCAGGATCCTGTCATAAGCCCGGGCCGAAAGTCCTCTCATATCCATGGCTGTCTTCAGGAGGCTGCCCCCTGTCTCATCGAGCTGGCAGTATTTACGCTGCATAGATGAAGTCATCTGTGCATTGGAGAAGACACCTGAGATCGATTCAAACCGTTTAGCCTGACGTGCTCTTGCCTTTACCACTCGTTCGCGAACAGCAGCTGAATTTTCAGTCTTGTCCGATTCAGAAAGCCTGTCATATTTAACCGGTACAACCTCAATATGGATATCAATCCTGTCAAGGAGCGGACCTGATATCCTGTTAAGGTATTTCTGCACCATGCCGGGCGAGCATAAACATTCTTTTTCGGGATGGTTATGAAATCCGCACGGACAAGGATTCATACTTGCCACAAGCATAAAGCTGGCAGGATAATCAACGGTTGATTTTGCCCTTGAAATAGTTACTATCCTGTCTTCAAGAGGCTGCCTCATAACTTCGAGTACGGTTCTTTTAAACTCGGGCAGCTCGTCAAGAAATAAAACTCCATTGTGCCCGAGAGAAATTTCCCCGGGCTGAGGGAACGACCCCCCGCCTACAAGCGCTACATCAGATATTGTATGATGCGGGGAACGGAACGGCCGCCGGGTGAGCAATGGAGTATGGTCGTCTATTTTTCCTGCAACCGAGTGGATCCTGGTGGTCTGAAGTGCTTCTTCCAGTGTAAGCGGGGGAATGATAGTGGGCAGACGCTTGGCCAGCATGGTCTTGCCTGCACCGGGCGGACCAATCATTATAATATTATGTCCGCCAGCCGCAGCAACTTCGAGGGCACGCTTGACTGTTTCCTGCCCTCTTACATCTGAAAAATCAACATCATACCTGCTTGATCCGTTTTGAAAGATCGCGTTAAGGTCAACTTTCACGGGATCGAATTTCCTGGTGCCGTTAAAGAAATCGACAACATCCCCGAGGCTTTCCAGTCCATATACGTCAATTCCATCAACTACAGCGGCTTCCCGTGCATTCTTAACCGGCACTATCATCCCCTTAAACCCTTCCTCCCTCGCACGCAAAGCAATCGGAAGAACTCCCTTTACAGGCTGAAGGGTGCCATCGAGAGATAATTCGCCCATGATTATATATAATTCTATCTGCCCTGAAGAGACCTTTTCATCTGCAGCAAGTATCCCTACCGCAAGTGGCAGATCATAGGCTGAGCCTTCCTTCCTGATATCAGCCGGAGCCATATTAATGAGCACCTGCCTGCCAGGCCATCGTTGGCCAATTGACCTGAATGCAGACTCTATTCTCTGCTGGCTTTCCTTGACAGTGGCATCAGGAAGTCCTACAAGCATGAATTTTACTCCCCTTGAAACATTTACTTCAATAGTAACAGTAACGGCATCAATACCGGTTACAGCACTCGCAAATGTCTTGATCAACATACCGGAAACAGTTTAGCACAACTGGAAACACATTGTACCAAATATAAAAAAACATAAGATAAAAGACAAAAGTTTTTTAGAATCAGATCGCAGTACCCCCTCTCTCTCCTGTTCTGATCCTTATGCATTCCTCTAGTGGGGTGATGAATATTTTACCATCCCCTACATGACCCCCGTTTGTCCGGGCCGATTTAAGGATTGCATCAACCGTGATATCGACAAAAGAATCATTGACAGCTATTTCAATTTTAATCTTAGGGATAAGATCAGGGATTATTATCTGTCCTCTGTAATTCTCCTCAATTCTCTGCTGGCCGTGACCTGAAACCCGGCTCACTGTTATTCTTTTTATTTCAGCTGCTATCAGCGCTTCACGTACCTTATCAAGCTGTACTTCTCTTATTATGGCAGTTATGAGTTTCATATTCTTTGGTTGTGTAGTATAATTTAGCTGGGATTAAGCATTCCGTACCCTCTTTCACCGTGGTATGCCCTGTCAAGGCCGGCCATTTCATCTATTTCTGAAGATTTGAACCTTGTAAACTTGTTCAGAACATAGATGATGATGATCGTCATTATTGCAGAATAAACCACCGCAAAACCAACCGCAAGGGCCTGTATTCCCATCTGTGTCAGAATAGTCCAGCTTCCATCCGATAAAGTATTTGCTTCTTTCATCCACGACGGACGGATGAAGAATACAAGCAGAATTGCTCCTGTTATCCCTCCTACACCGTGGATGCCGAATGCATCAAGGCTGTCGTCATATCCAAGCTTGTTTTTCAGCTGAATAGCCTTATAGCACACAAATGAAGCTATTGCTCCAAGTATAATTGCGCCGTATGGCTGAACCACTCCTGCAGCCGGTGTAACAGCTACAAGTCCGGCAAGAATACCACTCGCAAACCCGAGAGCGGTTGCTTTTCCCTGGTGAAAGCTTTCAATAATAACCCATGAAAGGGCTCCTGATGCTGCGGCCACCTGTGTTGCAGTCAATGCCTGGGCTGTGCTTAACCCTGAAGAAACACTGCTTCCTGCATTAAAGCCAAACCATCCAACCCATAACAAACCTGCCCCAAGCATAGTCAATACAAGATTATTGGGCCGTATCACCTGGTATGGATATCCCCGGCGCGAACCAAGATAAAGAGCGGCAACAAGACCGCTTACTCCGGCAGAAATATGAACAACCGTTCCCCCGGCAAAATCAATTGCGCCCCTGGTCCCAAGATTAAAAAGAAATCCATCGGATGCCCAAACCCAGTGGCAGAGCGGATTATACACAAAAATACTCCAGGCAGCTATAAAGAAACAGTAAGCTTTGAACGCAACCCTTTCGGCAAATGCTCCTGCAATAAGAGCAGGTGTTATAATTGCAAATTTGCCCTGGAACATTGAATAAACATATTCAGGTATGCCTGCTTCCATAATATTTTCATCAATGCCTTTAAGGAAGAAATAATCATTGTTCCACCCGATCCATCCTCCAAGGATATTCTTGCCAAAAGCCATGCTGTATCCCACAGCAACCCATAGTACGCTTATTATACCCATTGAAACAAAACTGTGCATTATTGTCCCAAGTACGTTTTTTGACCTCACCAGTCCCCCATAGAACATAGCAAGACCGGGAATCATTAGCAAAACCAGGGCTGTTGACGTAAGCATCCAGGATGTTGCTCCTGTGTCAACAGGAGTAATTCCCTGTGCAGATATCCCGGCACATCCGGTGAGCAGATACACTACCACCATTAATCTTCTTTTCACAGTTAGTTTCATTTAATATTGAATATTTCAGATTTTTTCAATTTTGCCTGACAAATATATTTATTTTGGGGGTATGTATTACTTTTTATTGTATTTTTATTATTTATACCCCTATTAATTAGGGGGTACTGCTGATTTTTTAGTGATATTTTAACATTATGCCCCCATTTTCAAGGGAGAAATAGTGCTGGAGATTATAAATTGTCCTTCCCAAAACTGATTTGCCAACCACTACGCCCGCCGGCCTCTCCCCTCCCGATAGCTATCGGGACCCTCTCCCAAAGTGAGAGGGGCTAAGAAAGAATCCAAATGAATCTGAGCTTCCACCTCTCACCTGGGGCTTTTAAGAAGTGACTTCTTCAAATCTTTTCTTACATTAGCCGTATGCTTATCATTAACTAAATGAATACGAGGAGAGACTTTATCAGAAAAACACTTGCCGGATCTGCTTTCCTGATTGCTGGAAGAATTCCGGAAGGGTTCACAGCTATCTATGGCGGGAGAAAAAACCGTTTGAATGAGAAGATCAGGATAATAATCGAAACTGATGCCGGCGGGGATCCTGACGACGAACAGTCACTCGTGAGGTTTCTCCTGTATGCAAATGTATTTGATATCGAAGGTATAATAGCAAACCGGAAGGTGGCACGTCCCAGGGAGAACAAAAATCCTGTACGCGACGGACTTGGAATAGTGCGGGCAATGGTAAATGCATACGGACAATGCTACCCGAATCTTCTCCTTCACGACAAAGGTTATCCTTCGCCTGAATACCTTATGAAATGCACCGTTCCCGGATATGACGATACCGATGATGGTGTAGATCTGATCATTAATTCTGTCGATGCACCCGATCATCGTCCTGTCTGGTTCTGCAACTGGGGTACCGACGACGGAAGTTCCCCAAGTTGTATGAGGCGTGCATTGGATATTATTTTAAAGGACCGCGGACAGGAAGGATATGCCAGATTCAAGAACCGCATACGACTCAGTTCAGCTGATAAGTTTGGCGATCATACCACTGTAATCAATCCTCCTTTCCCGTTATGGGTCGATACATGGAGACCTCCCGTTGAAAATAAGCGATGGTACCACCGATTCTCTACGATTACAGCAAAAGCAGGCGGATTTGATATTGAAAGGGATGTAAGGAACGGACATGGCCCTCTTGGCTCCCTGTATCCTTTAAATACCAATTACCCTCAAAAGGAGGGCGATACAATGAGCTTTCTCTACCTTGTACCAACCGGCATGAACGATCCTTACCAGCCTGGATGGGGAAGCTGGGTGGGCCGATACGGGTTGAACAGGGAAGAGCATGCAGATAAAAATTATTATTGGGCTAACCAGTCCGACACATGGAATGGAGCCACAAACCGAGATAACATGCTTGCCCGCTGGGCCGAGGCATTTCAAAATGATTTTCGTGTACGGATGGACTGGTGTGTGAAAAAAGCTGATGAGGCAAATCATCACCCGGTAGCTATATTGAACGGGCATCGGTCAGGGATAATATATATTGAAACAAAGCCCGGAAGGGAGATCAGATTAAATGCAGGCAAATCCTACGATCCTGATGGTAACGATCTCTCTCCAAAGTGGTTTATATATGGTGAGGCAGGAACTTATATGAAAGAGATTGCTCTCAGCTCAAACAATTCATTCAAGACAAGCTTTATCGCCCCTGAAGTTGAAAAACCCGAAACGATCCATCTTATATTTGAGTTGAAAAACTCTGGTATTCCTACATTATACAGTTACAGAAGAATCATTGTCACGATAAAAAATTGAAGCTGTTCTAGGTCTCCCTTCACCCGGTTAAACCTGATTCAACGACATCATTCCCTGATCTTATTGGTTTAATGGGTGTTACAACTATTTCATTATCGCAGCGGGGACAATAGTAAATTTCGCATCCCGTGCAGACAACGCAATTCGAACAATGTTTATCCCCTGGGTTTCGCTCAAATTTCAGTCCGCACGATCCGCAAATTATATGGTCCTTTTCGATAATAGAACCCATCCTCACTCCTTGTCGCGAATATTCATTCTTATTGCAGATAAATAGTCTGTATAATGAATATAGAAATCGTTTTCCATCCAGAGCACCTGCAGCGGATTTTTTCCCTCAGCATTACGGACGGCAAATGGCCTTACATTATCTTTAGCCGAACCGCTGGTAACTGCTTCAACCTTCCACTTTAAACCATTCTTAGTGCTCCACTTCTCAATTTCATATTTCTCTCTCCTCGCCGACAAATATACTATTTCAGGGTTTTCGTGATCAAGTACGAGTCCGCCCGAATAATTCTGCTCCCTCTCCTTCTTGTCGTCCGGGAACCATTTTCCTGTATTTATCAGATCGCTGGTAACCCATTTGCTGCCATTCCACCTGGCATAGCAATAGATATGATTCAGGTTATCCGGAAATTTGGCATAAACAAGAACAGGATTCTCTTTGTCATCCATGGCAACATCCCATATCCATGCTTTTTCCTTTGTAACAGTGGCATCATATACAATGGTTGCCTGGCGTGGATTTACAGGTATATCCCCGAGCGATCCGATTTTCTGGTTATTAACATTGTACAGGTCTCCATTTTTGTAATACATATAATAGATACTGTTTTCCTTTTCATTGTTGGGATGTCCGTCGGTAAAAGCAAACATTATCTTGTCTTTCCCATTTGAATCAACCTTCATGTATGGTCTCCTCATGTTGTAAATCCGCTCAGGCAATACAAAGATCCGGCTTTTGCTCCATGTTTTTCCCAGGTCGTCAGAAGATGAAAAGTTAGGCTTGTTGTCAACCCCTCTCCAGAACAGGTATATCCTGTTGTTCTCCCCGCTCAGCATCACGGGGTTAACATAAGTGTTTGTATTTGTGAATGCCTTGTACGTTTCCATATCGTTCAGGTGAAGCTCCTGCCTGTTCCAACCAGAAATGTCCTCTGCATTTTTCATGGTGAAGAGCAAGGTCGGATTAGGACCCCCATGCTTTGTAAAGAAAACCATCAGGCGTCCATCGGGTGCAAAGAGCAGGGCTGGATTATCATGATCATCTTTCTGATAGTTTTCCTCAAGAACCACCATTTTTGTACTTTTTTCTGCATGGTCATAATATCCTATCAGAACACTGCCCTTACTGTCAACCCATCCGGAGTAGGTTCGTTTATGAGTTCCTTCATAATAAACAGCCCTTGGATCAGAGAACCAGCACCAGGCGCCGTCGGCAGCAAACAATCCGTAAGTGTCCGAGCTTGCAGAGCGTTTTGTATCAACAGAATGTTTCACAAGATCCTGCGATGAAATGGCAGCAGCTGTCAGTAACAGGCAAATAGACAATATTGTTCTCATAATTATTTTTAAAGGAATTTATTTTACATAAGTTTTTATCAGTTCCTGCCCAGGCAGATACACTTCCGGTTTAACAGTGTTCCGTAATGCATCAGAAAGATGACCCTATTTACGGGTTGACTTACTTTACAATCTGTGAGATCTTGCCAGTCTTTTTATTTTTAAGGATGAGCTTTGTCTTGCCGTCGGGCATTATCTCTTCCTTTACGAAAATATTGTCTTTATCGTATTCTCTTATTTCGGAGATAGGTCCGGTCTTTTCATTTCCGCGCCATACTTTCAGATTTACAGGTTCCCACTTTTTCGATTTGGCCGACCTGTAGCAGGCATCCATTACCTCGTTTACAATGTACCCGTCATAGAACGTTTCCTTAGGATCAACTCCTTTCTCAAAAGCAGTGAACATATCGGTGAACATATCGGTGTAACCCATTTCAACTATTTCATCTCCTACCGGAAAGAGCCATCCCATTCCTGTCTCGGCTTTTTCAGCAACATAACCTTCCTTACCGCCTGCGCTGAACATTTCAAAGCCTGTTCTCAGGAAATTATTTATCCATATTGTTCCTTCAGTGCCCATTACCTCATCCCTGAGATCCATACCTCCACGGAAAGTCCAGCTGTTTTCTATCTGCCCGATGGCTCCATTTTCGTACCGGATCCATCCCAGGGCATTGTCTTCTGCTTCAATAGGTTTGACAAGTGTATCGGTCCAGCACATTACTTCAACAGGTCGTATTTCCTTACCTATATAGCTGCGGGTGATCTCTATGCAATGGCATCCCATATCGAGCAATACACCGCCTCCCGAAAGCTCTTTGGTCCAGAACCAATCGCTGTGAGGTCCGGGATGGGTCTCGCGCGACCGCGCCCAGGTTACCTTCCCGATTGCACCTGCTTTTACCGAAGCAAGGGCTTTTAATGTTTTTGGCACATAAACAAGATCTTCGAGGTACCCATGCATAACACCTGCTTTTTCAACTGCATCGAGCATTTCTTTTGCTTCCTGAGCATTTCGTCCGAGAGGTTTTGTGCATAAAACAGCTTTTCCTGCTTCAGCGGCAAGAAGCACAGCTTCATGATGGCGGTTATTTGGGAGTGCCACAACAACGATTTCAACCTCTGGATCGCTGATAGCATCCTTCATCGATGTAGTCCAGCGGGGAATATCATGTTTTTTTGCAAAATTCTTACCCCGTGATTCATCGCGGGAATAAATTATTTGAACCTTATCACGGCTCCTTTGTCCGTGAAGGGCTGATGTGTAAAAATCGCCGATGAATCCGGCGCCAAGCATCGCTACTTTTGCCATGTTACAGGTATTAAGGTTAGTAATAAATTGTACTTAATAAAAAGTTACTAAAAGTCATCAGGGTTAACTCCATGTGGAGCTCCCGGCTTCAAAAGCTTAACGATCACAGGTTCCAATACAACGAGACACCCTTTCGGCATTTTAACAAGATCAAGCTGGACAAGCTTAAAAAATTTCTCAAGGTTTTCTGTTGTATCAATAATTTCGATCACGATCGGCAGCTTTTCTGTTAATTCCCAGAATTTAGAAGTGCTGATCTTACTGCTCCTGCCGTATCCCATTATGCCACGGAACACTGTTACGCCCGATATTTTGTTATCCTTCGCAACACGCAGGATATATTCATAAAGAAGCATATTGTTAATTTTGTCAGTTGAACTGGCATAGATTTTTAAGATGGCGTTCCCCGAATTTTCCATAATTACAATAGATTAGTGAGCGCATATCCAAAATAAACTGCAATAAAACTCAGAAAAATACTTAGTCCGGTATACAGGAGAATCGACAGGAACTGACCATTATGCAGCAAAACGAGATTTTCCCCAGCAAAGGTTGAAAATGTTGTAAAACCTCCGCATAATCCAACCATCAGAAAAAGCCTCATTTCTGCTGTCATACTTATGCTTTTTTCCGATACGCCGATCAGAAAGCCCAAAATAAGACTTCCCGTAATATTTATTAGCAGCGTTCCGATTGGTATTGAAAAAAAACTGACCATAAGATTCAGCTTAGATACATAATAACGTGCGACACTGCCAACAAATCCGCCTGCGCCAATAATTATAACATTTTTGATCATCAGATACCTTTTAACCGGTTCTAAATTTAAGTGAATTATAAACAATTTTCAATTTTAAACAGGGTAAACAGAGAAAAGTTTGAAGAAATGAAGAAGTGAAGGTCCTGTAAAATCAATGAGAATACTCATCCTGCTGAAGCATTAGACCAATCTTTAAAGATTTACTACTGGGTCTATGAGATTCTTCATCCTGCCGGAGAGTTAAAACTACCTTTAACAGAAGTACTGCAAGGTCGATGAGATTCCTCATCCTGCTGAAGCAGGATTTCGGAGCAGCGTAGCAAGGGATCTCACAATTATGAGTACCAATGATATAAAAAAGAATGTATTTTTAACCGTAGCAAGGGATCTCACAATTATGAGTACCAATGATATAAAAGAGAATGTATCTTTAAGCGCAGCAAGGTATCTCACTGTAGCCTTCCCGATCAACATTAAAAAGTTTGAAATTTGTAATCGCAGCAAGGGATCTCACTAGCGCATTTACCAATGATTTAAAAACGGGCATTATTAATAAACCACCACGAGAATCTCATAATCCGGATTATCATTGATTTTAAAAATCGCGTATACCAAGTCCGATGATACAAGATCCTCCAGGAGAAATTGCAGCCTTGCAGGAAATGAGTCATTTTTTAAAATCATATTACATTTCCGCAATCCAGTCAAAAGCGAGAAATGACAACCTTAACCGGTAACCCTTTCTTAATTTTTCCTTTTTATTTGCTCATTTAAAATAAACTATTTATCTTTGACCGTTTGGTTAATCTATTTAGTTAAACTTGATAGTTAAGGAAATGGTTGAATCTGATAAGCTCACTGAGGAGAAGATATTTGATGCAGCGACAGAGGTGTTCATAGAAAAGGGAATGGATGGCGCACGAATGCAGGATATTGCAAGCCGTGCAGGGATCAATAAGGCACTGCTGCATTATTATTACCGCACCAAGGAGCATCTGTTTAATGCAGTCTTTGAAAAAATTTCAAGCAAGGTATTTGTTAAGTTAGCCCCTCTTTTTGATGAGAAACTAAGCCTCGAACAGAAAATAAGGTTCTTCTTCAGGGAGCATATTACATTGCTGCAGAATAACCCGGGGCTTCCGGCATTCATTCTTAATGAGGTCCGACGCAATCCGCAAACAATCAGGAAAATTTTGAAAAATATTGATTTTAAAAAATTCTGGGTCATTCTGTACGAACAGCATAAAGATGAGCTTGCAAAATACAATATCAGCGAGACTTCATTACCTCAGATAATGACGAGCATTGCTGCCATCAGCGTGTTTCCCTTTGCAGCCAGAGGGATTATTGAAGGTGTCCTAGATAATATGGGAATTGACTTTAACAGGTATATTGAAGAAAGGAAAGAATTTGCTGCAGATTTTGTACTAAAAGCACTGAAGAAATAATATTTATGATATGAAAGCAGGAATATCAGTTTTAATAATAGCAGGGTTGATGAGCTTCAGAGGAACCCTGTCGCAGGATGTTCTGACGTTAAAGGATTGTTACGACAGGGCATTTGCCGTAAATGCCATTGCCAAAGAAAATCAGAAGCACAATTCGATTTATGAATTGAAGGATAAAAATCTCTCCAAAGGATGGTTCCCTTCAGTAGATGCGAATACAATGATCGTCTATAATTCGGAGGTTGTCGATATAGGTTCATCTCTTGGCTCTCTTCCAATTCCGGGAATTGCCGATGCAATAAAACCTCTTCCGCATGAGCAATACAGGGTAACGGTCGATATAAACCAGCCAATCTACGATGGCGGAGCAATAAAGAATGCAAGGGTAATTGAAAAGTCAGAGCTCGCAGTTAACCAGAAACAAACAGAATCGGATCTTTATAAAATACGGTCACAGATAAATGGATTTTATTTCAATATCCTTCTTGTTACAAAGCAAAAGGAATTGCAGCAGACCTACCTTCAGATAATCGAAAAACGCCTTGCATCAATGGAATCTGCTCTCAGGAACGGGGTAATCCTAAAATCAGATATTGATGTGCTTACTTCTGAAAAACTAAAACTTGAACAGCAGATCAGGGAAATAGAAATTAAAGAAGCGGCCCTGCTTAAAATACTCTCCGGTTTTACCGGAACTGAACTTGACACATCAGCAGTCTTCGTTATGCCTGTTCAAACAGTTGAATTATCAGGGGAGATAAGGAGACCGGAACTGGAACTCTTTGATCTCAGGAGAGAGCAGCTATCAGCCGGTATGAAAATCATCGACATTAAACGGATGCCAAAGGCTTTTGGCTTTGCAACACTAGGCTATGGAAATCCTCCCGGAAATAATTTTTTCAGAGATGAGTTTGCCCCATACTACATTGTAGGAGCAGGAATAAAATGGAACATACTTGACTGGAACAAGTCGAAAAATGAAAAACAGGTGATCAACCTACGGCAGGATATTATTGATGGCAGGAAAAAGGATCTGGAAGATAATCTCAACAGGATGCTCGATT
Organism: uncultured Bacteroidales bacterium; assembly: GCA_942492865.1. GTDB lineage: Bacteria > Bacteroidota > Bacteroidia > Bacteroidales > VadinHA17 > LD21. The sequence continues at coordinate 690,994 of OW818650.1, forward strand.
CAAAAAAAGCTGAGATCAGTAGTTTTGAATCACTAATTGAGACTGATGCCGCCCTCATCGGGTTGAGAAAAAGAATAACTGCAGCAGCTGAATCACAATATGAAAACGGAATCATAACCGCTACGGAATATCTGAATGAAATGAATTCTGAACGCCAGGCACTGATCAATCATGAAATACATAAGATCAATCTGGCTCTGGCAATCATAGAATATCTGAATATAAGTGGTACAGAAATCGAATAAATCCTGAATAAAATGAGAATCATTTTCATAACTATCTTATTATCTGCCCTCTTCACAGGGTGTAAGAGTAAAACCAACGAGGCTGATGCCTACGGAAATTTCGAAGCGACAGAAATTACTGTCTCGGCCGAGACCAGCGGACGGATAATAACTTTTGAAAAATCCGAAGGCCAGGTTCTTGAAAAAGGTGAAATAATAGCCGTAATTGATACTGCTCTTTTCAATCTGCAGGAAAATGAGATAGATGCTGCCATGCAGGGAGTAATGACACGGATAAGTTCAATAAATGCACAGAATGATATCCTCAGCCAGCAGATCGATAATCAAAAAGTAAATATTTCAAGAATAGAGAACATGCTTAAGGACGAGGCCGCAACAAAAAAACAATATGACGACCTCAATGGCCAGGTAGAAGTCCTTTATAAGCAGATAGCAGCCAATAATACTCAAAAAGCATCAGTAAATGCCGAACTGAATGTTTTCCGGACTAAAAAAGCAACATTGAATGAACAGATGATCAGGAGCAGTGTAAAAAGCCCGGCTAATGGCACCATTATTGAAAAATATGCTGAAGCAGGCGAATTTACCGCTGCAGGCCGGCCACTTGTAAAAATAGCCGACATGTCGGTTATAAAGCTTAAAGTATATGTAAGCGGTGCGCAGTTAGGCAGCATTAAAACAGGACAGGAATGTACGGTAAGGATAGATAAAGGTGAAAAAGAATACAGCACTTTCACCGGATCTTTGAGCCATGTATCTGCAAAAGCAGAATTTACACCAAAGATCATTCAGACAAAGGAGGAAAGAGTGACTCTTGTCTATGCCGTAACAATTGTTGTTAAGAATGATGGCAGTCTGAAGTCAGGCATGCCCGGTGAAGCAATATTCTGAGAATCTGATTATGGAAAAGGCAGTGGAATCGGCTGGCATCAGCAAAAAGTTCGGAGAGACCCGGGCGCTTGAAGATATTTCATTTTCAGTAAATGAATCAGATATCTTCGGTTTTATTGGTCCGGATGGCGCCGGGAAAACCACACTTTTCAGGATCATTACCACCCTCCTTCTTCCCGACGAAGGTGAAATGAAGATCCTCGGACTTGATGTAAGGAAAAATTTCAGGGAACTCCGTAAGAATATAGGTTATATGCCTGGCAGGTTCAGTCTTTACCCCGATTTGTCGGTTGAAGAGAACCTGAATTTTTACGCGGGAGTATTTGGAACAACCGTAAAGGAAAATTATGACCTGATATCCGATATTTATGCTCATATAGAACCTTTCAGGAAAAGGCTTGCCGGAAAATTGTCGGGAGGAATGAAACAAAAGCTGGCACTCTCATGTGCTCTTATCCATAAGCCAAAGCTGCTTATACTTGATGAGCCCACCACGGGGGTTGATGCTGTTTCAAGATCTGAATTCTGGGGAATGCTTGCAAAACTCCGGAAACACAATATTACTGTTATTGTTTCGACTCCATATATGGATGAGGCAACTCTGTGCGACCGGGTAGCCCTAATACAGCACGGAAAAATACTTTCTGTTGATAGTCCGGACAGAATAAGGGAAGCTTTCACGAAAAAGCTTTTTTCTGTAAGAGCTGTTGAAAAATACAAGCTGATAGTCGCCCTTCGAAAATATCCTGAAATATTAACCGCATATCCTTTCGGCGATTCTGTCCATTCCACATTCAGGGAAGGCATGAGTGTCGGATCACTTGTTGATTTCCTTAAGTCAGAGGGTCTTACTGATGTATCGGCAGAAGAAGTCAGTGCGGGCATTGAAGACAGGTTCCTTGAGCTGATGCAAAGTTTCAGTTAAATGCCAAAATAAAACAGTATCAACTCGGTAAGAGATGAAAAATAAAGTCATTACAGTAAAAAACCTGGTTAAGAATTATGGGAGCTTCATAGCTAACGACAACCTTAGCTTTGAGGTCTTTGAAGGTGAGATATTCGGATTCCTCGGAGCCAACGGGGCAGGAAAAACAACTACAATAAGGATACTTTCAGGTTTATCAAAGCCTTCGTCGGGAGAGGTTATTGTGGCAGGTTTTAATGCTGACAGCGAGCCTGAACAGATTAAAAAAAATATCGGATATATGAGTCAGCGATTCTCACTTTATGAAGACCTGACGGTAAAGGAAAACATAACTCTTTATGGCGGGATCTATCAGATGAGCCGCGATCTGATCAGGGTCAGGACAAATGAGTTGCTCGACAGGCTTAAATTCAGGGAATATGAGAACCGGATCATTGCAGGCATCCCCCTGGGTCTGCGCCAGAAGCTGGCTTTCTCTGTAGCAGTACTGCATGAGCCAAGGATCGTTTTTCTTGACGAACCGACTGGTGGGGTCGATCCTGTTACCCGCAGGCAGTTCTGGGAAATGATCTACGAAACTGCTGCCCGAGGCATAACAGTCTTTGTAACAACTCATTACATGGACGAAGCAGAATATTGTGACAGGATCTCAATAATGAACGAGGGGAAAATCGTAGCTCTCGACACGCCGGCAAACCTGAAAAAACAATATGATGCCGAATCGATCGAAAAAGTATTTATAAAAATTGCAAGACCTGTAAAAACAACATAATGAAGAGATTTCTGGGCTTTGTAAAAAAAGAATTCCTGCATATTTTCAGGGATTACCGCACACTGATAATCCTTTTCGGAATACCTGCGGCTCAGATCCTGATATTCGGTTTTGCCGTTAGTACTGACCTTAAAAATGCAAAAGTTGCTTTCCTTGATCTTTCTAATGACGATGTTACACAGGAGCTCACCGGAAAAATTGTCTCATCGGGATTTTTCAAAAAATCAGCAACACTTTTAAATTATAACGAAATAGATGACATTCTGAAGAAAGGCGGGACCAACGCCGTTATAGTTTTTGAGAAGGATTTCGGTCAAAGGCTGATAAGCGAAGGGAAAGCAGCAATGACAATAATAGCCGATGGTTCAGAACCTAATGTTGCAACACTGGTCACAAATTATACAATGGCTATTACTGCAGATTTCAACAGTAAATTTTTGCCGCCTGAAGCAAGTTCGGGACCAGGCCTTCAACCGGAAGTCAGGATGTTCTATAACCCATCCCTGAAAAGCCATTTCATGTTCGTACCCGGAATAATAACCCTGGTACTTATCCTGATATGTGCCCTTATGACATCAGTTACAATAACCCGTGAAAAGGAATTCGGAACAATGGAAGTGCTTCTGGTTTCACCTTTAAAACCTATTCAGATAATCCTGGGCAAAGTAATGCCTTATTTCATTCTGTCAATTATAAATGTGATACTGATCCTTCTGCTATCATGGCTGGTATTCGGATTGCCGGTTAAGGGAAGCATTATCCTCCTGCTTGCAGAAAGCATGTTGTATATTCTGATGAGTCTTTCACTTGGGATACTTATCTCAACAGTGTCAAAAACAATGCAACAGGCTATATTCATTTCACTGATAGGATTGATGCTGCCGACAATACTGCTGTCAGGCTTTATTTTTCCTATCGAGAATATGCCAAAGATCTATGATTATGTAAGCATGATACTGCCTCCGAGGTATTTTATTGTCATAATCAAGAATATTATGATAAAAGGAACCGGTTTTATGTATGTATGGAAAGAGACCCTGATACTTACATTGATGACCCTGTTTTTTGTCGGATTAAGTATTAAGAAATTCAGGATCAGGCTTACTTAAAATAAAGGGAGTAATTAAGATGAGAACAATATTTTACCTGATAAGAAAAGAGTTCATCCAGATCTTTCGTAACAAGTTCATCTCCAAAGCAATTTTTGCTGTTCCCATTGTTCAGCTTCTTATCCTTGTTCCGGCTGTCACATTTGAGGTAAAAAGCATCAGGTTGTGTATAATCGACAATGATCTTACCTCTGAATCCAGGAATCTTACAGGTAAACTGGAAGGGTCCGAATTTTTCAGCGTAATCTTTTCAACCTTCTCAGAGGAAGAAGCAAATATGATGCTTCATAAGGATCAATGCGATGTAATTTTAAATATCCCTGCAGGCTTCGGACATGAAACCGGATCGGGAAAACCAGCCAGTATAATGACTTCTGTTAATGCGATCAATGCCTCCACCGCTCAAATCTCATGGGCCTACCTTAATGGTGTGATAAGAGATTACAGTATGGATCTCAGGCTAGCCAACCTGAGCGGTGCCAGTAATTCTCCTGTTCCACAGATACAAATCACAAACAGGTACTGGTATAATGAGATGCTAAATTATAAATTCTATATGCTGCCGGGGATACTGGCTATACTTGTTACAGCAATCGGATTCCTGCTTGCGGGGCTCAACCTTGTACGTGAGAAAGAGGTCGGAACCATTGAGCAGATAAATGTGACTCCGGTTAGAAAGTATCACTTTATCATTGCAAAAATGTTCCCTTTTGTGGTTATCGGCCTGCTTGATCTTGCTTTGGGACTCTTAATCGGAAAACTTGCTTTCAGTATTCCCTTTGAAGGTAGCATAATGCTTATGTTCCTTGCTGCCTTTATTTTCCTGATTGCAATTCTCGGGTTATCCCTGTTCATTTCAACCTTTTCGGGAACACAGCAGCAATTTATGTTTATTGCCTTCTTCTTTATGATAATCTTCATTCTAATGAGCGGCGTTTTCACTCCGATTGAAAGCATGCCCGTATGGGCACAGAAGTTTAATCTTATCAATCCATTGGCATACCTTATGCGGATAAACAGGATGGTAATGCTTAAAGGCTCGGGGATCCAGGATATTAACAGTGAAATCTTTTCGCTTGTCGCCATTGCGGTACTGTTTACGGCACTGGCCGTATTACGATACAGAAAGACTGCCTGATAATAATCCGCGCTTAATAACAAGTGTGAAGATGTCTGTAAATACCTTAGAAATATTTCTGAAATACAGTAGTAAGTGGAAAATTATTTCAGAGAAACTATTGTTTCTACCGGCCAGTGATCTGATATATAGACTCCATTCTCTTTCTTAACTATGGTATTATGTTCAAAAACTTTCAATCCAGGTTTCACGAATATATAATCAATCCTGCCTGCCCCCTGCTTATCGGAAAAGCCATTGAAGGTATATTGAGGTCCGCCCGGCGTTTTATCTGAAACAGAATATGAATCTTCCAATATGGGTACGCTTTCACTTGGACCGGTAAGTATTGAATATCCGGTACTTGTCGGAAGCATATTGAAGTCACCTGTTACAATGAATGGAAATCCTCCCGATATGCTGTCCACACTGTTAAGCAGAATCCTTGAGCTCATAATCCGTGCTGAGTCGGAATCGTGAGCAAAATGAGTATTAAATACGAAGAAATGATCATGAGTTTTTTTATCCACCAGCTCCATCCATGTCACAATCCGGGGCAGCGAAGATCCCCAATCCTTTGTTCCGGGGATTTCCGGTGTTGGTGACAGCCAGAATGTTTTCGTACGTACAAGATCAAATTTCTCCTTTCTGAAGAATAAAGGGTTCATCTCTCCGCTTCTGGCGCCATCGTTCCTGCCAACTCCTACAGAACTATAATCAGCAAGCAATGAGTCAAGCAGGTCATATTGATGAGGCAGTACTTCCTGCATGCCAATTATGTCAGGCTCTCCGGTTTTCATAAAATCAACAACCATTGAAGCTCTGTTTGGCCAGGCATTAATGCTGTCCCTTTTATTATCCATCCTTATGTTGAATGTCATAACTTTAAATGCGTTCCTGCCCGAATTATCTGCACAACCTGATGATGTAACGATTAAAATAATCCAGAAGCAGAATAAAATTTTTCTCATTTCTAATCAATTTAAGTTCAAAGATATGAAACCGGTGATTTAATGCAAGTATTAAAATGAATGATACAGACACCGGGGTGGAAACAGGAGACCGACCAAATTCATTATATTTGCATTAAGATAAAATTAAATAAGTTGTTCAATTTTATCCGCCAGGCCAGTTCATGACAGACATCATAAAGCTTTTACCCGATTCAGTAGCTAACCAGATTGCCGCAGGTGAGGTTATCCAGCGGCCGGCTTCCGTTGTTAAGGAGCTGGTCGAAAATTCAGTTGATGCCGGGGCTAAAAATATCTCTGTCATAATAAAGGATTCGGGAAAAACACTGATACAGATAATTGACGATGGTTGCGGAATGTCGGAGACTGATGCAAGGCTCTCTTTCGAGAGGCATGCCACATCAAAAATCACTACGGCACAGGACCTCTTTGCAATAACCACAAAAGGGTTCAGGGGAGAAGCGCTGGCATCCATAGCAGCCGTTTCCATGACCGAGCTCAGAACACGCAGGCAGGAAGATGAAACAGGAACTCAGATCATTGTTAAAGGTTCAAAAGTTGAGGCGCAGGAACCCTGCAGCTGTTCTTCAGGATCTAATTTTGCCGTTAAAAACCTGTTTTTTAACATTCCTGCAAGGCGGAAATTTCTGAAGTCGGATAATACTGAAATAAGACATATAATTAATGAATTTCAGAAAGTGGCCCTGGCTCACCCTGAAATCTCATTCTCCCTGGAGCACAATAATACCACGATCTATAAGCTTCTGCCGGGAAACCACCGACAGAGGATCGTCGGAATTTTCGGGAAACAGATAAACCAGGATCTCATAACACTTCTCACTGATACAACCCTGATAAAGATAAGCGGGTTCATAGGAAAGCCTGAAAATGCCAGGCGGACATACGGTGAGCAGTTCTTTTTTGTCAATAACAGGTTTATGAAACATCCTTATTTCCATAAAGCTGTTGCGGAGGCTTATCAGAATATATTGCCTGCTGAAGCAATTCCGTCTTATTTCATTTTTATGGAAGCCAATCCTGCTTCGATCGATATTAATATTCATCCGACAAAAACCGAAATTAAATTCGAGGATGAAAGGGCAATCTGGCAGATCCTTATGGCATCGGTACGTGAAGGACTCGGACGATTTAACATCATACCGTCGCTTGATTTTGAAAATGAAGCCCTGATAGAAATTCCAGTTAACAGGCCATCGTCCTATATCCCAACCCCTCCGCCTATTGATTTAGATCCGGGGTACAACCCGTTTCAGGGTGAAAATACTCCCGGGAGAAAGCATGATTTCATAAGCCGCTTTGAAGGAGAAAATACAGACAACTGGCAAAAACTCTATTCCACAATGGACAAAGGAAGAGAAATAGCTGGTTATGATGAAAAGATGAGCAACAATCAAAGAAGATTTTTCCAGGTGAAAAACAAATATATTGCCTGCCCGGTTAAGTCAGGATTCATGTTGATAGATCAGAAAAGGGCTCATGAGAGGATCCTCTTTGAAAAATATATGGAACTGCTGAATGATAAGAGGCCTTCAAGCCAGGCAGAAATGTTTCCTGTTACAGTGAACCTGAATCCATCCGATCTGTTTGTCTTTAAAGAGATCGAAGATGAACTCAGGCTGCTTGGTTTCAGGATTCAACATGACGGAGGTACTGAACTGGTGATTACCGGATTGCCTGCCGATGGGAGCGTAACTGATCCTGCCGGGGTAATAGAACTTCTGCTCGAAAGCTATAAGTCGACCCAGAATGACCCTTCTGCAGCAGCAACTGAAAAAATAGCTGCAGCCATGGCCGGTGCCTCAGCAATTCCCTATGGCAAGGTTCTTTCACAAAAAGAAATGGAAGATCTTTTTGATACATTGTTTGGCTGCTCATCTCCAAATTATTCGCCAACAGGTAAACTTGTAATAAGCATTGTTAACCTCGAGGAAATTGATAAAAGGTTTAAATAGATTTTAGAACATGTTGCCGATTGGATTTCCAGTTGGTATCTTTGACAATTATTGAAGTAAAAAGTTAAAAGTCGCCAGATGAACGGATACGGAGGAGGTTTCTTCAGTTTGCCCCCGGTGGTAAAAAATATAATAATGATCAATGTACTGATGCTGCTTTCATATTTTGCAGCAGCAGGGGTCTTTGACATAAATCTGAATGCCATTCTTGGCCTTTACTTCCCAAAATCGGAACATTTCATGCCCTTGCAGATCGTTACGCACATCTTTATGCATGGCGGGCTCTGGCACCTATTCTTCAATATGTATGCACTGTTCATTTTTGGCCAGATACTGGAGATGACCTGGGGTCCAAAGAGGTTCTTTATATATTATATGGTGTGCGGATTAGGCGCCGCACTGATTCATGAGACGGTTATCTCGGTTCAATATTTTAACCTGATGAAGGTGATGGACCCCGACCAGGTTCAGATGGTCCTGGAAGAAGGAGCTGCATTATTCAATGAGGGAAAAGTATATTCCAATGAATATATGAAGGATCTTCAATTGCTGCTTAACACGCCTACCGTTGGTGCCTCAGGAGCTGTTTTTGGGATACTGCTTGCATTCGGGGTGTTATTTCCAAATACACAGTTGATGCTCTTAATACCACCCATGCCTATAAAGGCCAAATATTTTGTTTTAATATACGGAGCCATTGAACTTTATCTTGCTGTCACCCAGCCCGGAAGTAATATTGCTCATGCCGCTCACCTTGGTGGAATGTTTTTTGGATATCTCCTTATCAGATACTGGCGTAAAACAACTAATACACTTTATTGATGGGCATCTGGGATGATATAAAGAAGACATTCAGGCACGGTACCAACCTCACCAGGCTGATATATATTAATATTGCAGTATTTATATTTATTGCAATTGTATCCGTCTTTTCTTTTCTGCTAAAGAGACCTGACATTTCGGAAACATTCCTCAATATTTTTTCGGTACCGGCTTCATATATGGCTTTTATACAAAGACCCTGGTCTCTGGTTACTTATATGTTCACCCATAAAGATATATGGCACATATTGTTTAATATGCTATGGTTATACTGGTTCGGTAAAATTTTCCTTGAATATCTTGACCAGAGGAAACTTGTTGCCGTTTACCTGCTTGGTGGAATCAGCGGGGCAGTTATTTATATAGTTTCCTTCAATATATTTCCCGCATTTGAGGAGGTCATTCACGGATCAGTAGCCATTGGCGCTTCCGCTTCGGTTATGGCGGTTGTAATAGCAATTACAGCCTACATTCCGGAATATATTATTACTCTGTTTCTGTTTGGCAGAATAAAAATAAAATACATTGCACTTGCAATTTTCGTTCTTACATCGATAATGGATTTCTCAGTAAACTCAGGAGGTAAACTTGCTCATTTTGGGGGCGCTGCATTCGGCTATGTTTATGCGGTAAACCTTACAAAAGGCAAGGACCTGGGAAGGGTTATAAACCGGATCATAGATTTTTTTGTAACTCTGCTCAAACCAGAAAAGAAACTAAAGGTAACTCATAAAAAACCGGTTTCGGACTATGACTACAACAGGTTCAGATCAGAAACGCAGGCAAGAATTAACATCATACTTGATAAAATTTCAAAAGGCGGCTATGACAGCCTTACCAAAGAGGAAAAAGACACTTTATTCAGGGAAAGCTCAGGAAAAAACTGAACAAAACTAACAGTATTACCTGGCTTCAGGATAAACAGGTTTATTCTTACAAAAATTTAAGCTGACTTACTTTGAAGCGACTGGTCTATAGGGCACTCCTCACCGTGAATATCACTTTTGTGATAGCGCTCTTCATTTCATATCTTGCAGTTCACATAAGCCCCGGTGATTTTGTTTTGCCTGCATTCTTCGGACTTGCTTATCCATATTTACTGCTTATCAATTTGCTTTTTGTAATCATTTGGACATTGTTCCTGAGGTTTGAAGCCATTTTCTCGATAATTGCCATAGCGCTGGGATTCAATCACCTGACCAATTATATGAAGATAGGCAGGCATACAGGAGATCTCAATGGCACATTTAAAGTTATCAGTTACAACGTCAGGCTCTTTAATTCTTTTGAAAATAAAAGAAATCCTGCCTCAGAATCAGGAATACTCACATTACTCAAAACCCAGCAACCTGATATTCTGTGTCTTCAGGAATTTTATGGAACGGGGAACCTGGGACAGAAAGAGAGAGCAATTAATGTTTCCCTCGGGGGTAATTACTTTTCCCATCTGAAAATAATCGGAAGCGGCAAAAACAGATTCTATGGTATCGCAACCTTCAGCAAATTCCCCATCATCCGCAGGGGTGAATTTATACATCCCGGATCTTCAAGCCTCTCAATCTTTACAGATGTAATTATAAAAAAAGATACTTTCAGGATCTTTAATAATCACCTGCAGTCATTTCGTCTTAAGAGCATGGAACGCTCTTTCTTTGAGGAAATTACAGATTATGAAGAAGACAAGACAATAGGCCAGTTAAGGAATATTTCAGCCTCTCTCAGTAATGGGTTTGTTCTCAGGGCAAAGCAGGCAAAGGTTGTTAAGAGCCAGATCAGCAATTCTCCTTATCCTGTTATAGTTGCAGGTGATTTTAACGATACACCGGTTTCATTTTCTTACCGGACAATAAGAAAAGGTCTTAATGATTCCTTTGTCACTTCAGGATATGGAGCCGGTTTTACATATAAAGGCAATTACCCGCCAAACAGGATTGATTATATTCTTTATACCGATGCACTTGAAAGCAGCCATTTTGATATCATCAAGGCCAGGTTTTCCGACCATTATCCCATTGTTTCCTGGCTGAGGAAGAAGAATTAGAACGGAAGTTTCCTGAGATCAACATTACCACCTGTAATTATCAACCCGACCCTTTTCTCCCTGAAATAATCAGGATTTTCCCTGATGACACCCAGTACTGTTGCTGATGAAGGCTCAATTATAATCTTCATTCTTTCCCACACTAAAAGCATCGATTCAATAATTGATTCTTCCGTAACGGTAAAAATATCATCAACATTTTTCGATATAATAGCAAAGGTAAGTTCGCTGAGTGATGTGAGAAGACCGTCTGCTATTGTCCTGGGGCTGACCGACGGGGTAAGCTTCCCTGTTTTGAAAGAGGTATAAGCATCATTAGCATTCAGAGGTTCAGCTCCTATAACTTTGATTTTTTCATCTGCCCCTTTGATAAAGGTGGATGTTCCACTCAACATTCCTCCTCCTCCGACAGGAGCAACCACAATATCAAGAGACTTTACCTCATCAAGAAGTTCAAGCGATGCCGTTCCCTGACCACATATAACATTGAAGTTATCATACGGATGAACAAGTGTAGCGCCATTTTCATTCATTATTGCCCTGGTAGTCTCTTCCCTTGCCTGGAGCGTAGGCTTACAGAAGGTTATCGCGGCGCCATAACCTGCAACAGCATTCTTTTTAACAACCGGTGCATTTTCGGGCATGACAATATAAGCCATTACATTATTCATCCTTGCCGCCAGAGCCAGGGCTGCAGCATGGTTTCCGGATGAGTGAGTGACAACCCCCGATTTCTTCTCCTTTTCTGAAAGTGAAAGGACGGCATTTGTTGCACCTCTGAATTTAAATGCACCTACTTTCTGGAAGTTCTCACATTTAAAGAACAGCTCGCAACCAAAAATAGTGTTTAACTGACTGGAAGTTAAAACCGGTGTGCGGTGTATAAAAGGCCTGATCCGTTGGTATGCCTTCCTGATATCGGAAATGTCGGGTAACAGCATGATAAAAGTTATTTCAGAGAGTAAATTTAGAAATTTAAGCAGTAATATTAAATTCTTAAGTAACTTTAGGTTGTTAACCCGGTGTGGTAACACCACAAAAAACGATCTCTGATGAAAGAATTGGTACGTTGTCGTGCCTGCGGCTATGTGATGGAAGCAGGCAAGGTAAAAGATGTTTGTCCTGCCTGCGGTATAGCTGCAAAGGTTTTTGAACCTTACAGGGAAAGGGTAGCCTTAAACAGGCTTTTTGTACTTAATCTTGACCTGCACCCTATTACAATTCATCTGTCACAAACTTTCGTCATCCTTATTCCGGTACTTCTGTTTATAACAAATGTTTTTCCTTCAGTTAATAACGATATGTTTTCGCATGTACTGATGTTTGCAATATATGTTTTCCCTTTGACCCTTATTGCTGCAACCACCACGGGGATAATCGACGGGCTTTACCGGTTCAAGACGCTTACACCGCCAATGCTGAAGCTGAAGATCCTGTTCAGCACATGTATCATCATTCTTGCGACTCTTTTGTTCTTTTCGGCCAGGGATAGTGAAGGGTTCACACTGAACCTTATTCTCAGCTTCGGATGCCTGTTTTTTGCCTTCAAGCTTGGTTTACTGGGAAAGAAGCTCATCAATGTCATTGTACCCGGATCATTCCCTTATCCCAGGAACTCAAATAAATCACAAGCTGAAAACATAAAAAAGGTAGTTAAAGAAAATTGAGATTATTTCAGAAAATGATAAGCAGGAAAAGAATGCCGATAATTATCCTGTAGTATCCAAAATACCTGAAACCGTATCTTTCAATTATTTTAAGAAAGATCTTTACAGCTATCCATGCGCTAATAAAAGCTGTCACCAGACCTGCGGACAGAATCATTATGTCAAAGCCTGAGAATTTAACAGGTGTTTTTAACAGATCATAACCTGTTGCTGCAAACATAACAGGCACTGCAAGCAGGAATGAAAATTCTGTTGCCTGCTTTTTGTCAAGCCCGTTAAAGACTCCGCCATATATTGTTGCAGCGGCTCTGGATACGCCTGGTATCATGGAAAGACATTGAATCAATCCGATAAAAAAGGCATTTTTATAAGTTATCTTTTCAAGACTCAGTGTTTCGGATTTTCTCTGAGTCACATTTTTGTCTAATAAAATGATTATTATCCCGCCAACTATCAAAGATACAGCCACTATTACAGGGTTAAACAATACTGATTTAATAAAATCGTAAGCAATAAATCCAACAATTGCCGTTGGAACAAAAGCCACAAAAAGCTTTAAATAAATTTCAATTCCCTGAAGGAACCGCTTTATATACATAAGAGCAATAGCCATAATAGCTCCCATCTGGATGGCTATTTCAAATGTCTTGACGAATTCTTCATGATTGATTTTCATAATAGCCGATGCCAGTATCATGTGACCTGTTGATGAAACCGGAAGAAATTCAGTTAGACCTTCAATTATGGCAAGTACGATTGATTGTAATAGACTCATCTAAACATTTTTTAAGTAATAACTCATATGTGTCATTCCGATTGCAGAAGATTAATTATGTACGTTTTTTAAAATAGTTAAATCCCCGCAAAGATATTTTTTATAATATATTTGTGTCGCAATTTTGTAATAAAAGTGAACAATATTGTCTTAGTATATTTTTTATTAATTGCAGCTCGGCTACTGGCCATTGAAACAAGCCCTGCATTCACTTATCATTCCTCAGAAAAGACGAATGTTACACCAGTCTATCAGATTTATAAGAATCCTGATACTGAATTAGCATTTAAAGAGAATGATCCTGAATTGTCAAAGCATTGCGAAAACGTTGTAACGTCCGGAATTCCAGTTCCTGCTACACATCAATTGAAAAACAAGAGCTCCTTCAGGTTTAGTAACCTGTTCATAATTTATTTAGAGAGAGAGAGTTCACAACTCAACATAAATGGCAACCTTATTTCTGCAATAAGAAACATAAGTCCGTTGTCGGACATATTGCTGATTTGATTATTTTCCGGCAACTCACATTTTTCATTCTTCTTTAAAAGAACCGATTCACTCTCTTTCTGTGAATTTGGCTGTCAAATTTCCAATTTAATTATATTAATATTTATTTATAATGAAAAAGTCTTTTCATTCATTTCTGATAAATAGTGTCAGAAGAATATCAATCTTAACAGTAATTTTATTTTTACCTATGTGCCTTTTCGGCTCCGACGGAAGGGTTCCTTCCATTGGACCTGTAAGGTTGGAATTTATTATTTTCGGACTTATTCTTCTGGGTGTGGCCTTATTTCACAAACAGACATTCAGGGTGGCTGTAATCGGCCTGACTGTTTTGCTGACTTTCAAGCTTATTTTTGATCCCGGATTTCATCTTATGGAACATTTTTTCGGTACAACTCCTCTGGGCGAACAGCTTTTGGACAAAGGATTAAGGCAGGGAGAATGGGGAATTATTGTCAACCTTATAGGTCTTTTGCTGGGTTTTGCCATCTTATCTAAAATTTTTGAGGAATCCGGTGTCCCCGACATATTGCCAAAATTTCTTCCAGATGACTGGAAAGGTCCGTTTTTGCTTTTGATTTTTGTTTTTGTGCTGTCATCGTTCCTTGACAATATTGCCGCTGCCCTTATCGGAGGAGCGATTGCCATTGTAGTTTTCAAAAATAAAGTTCACCTCGGATATATAGCTGCTATTGTGGCGGCAAGCAATGGAGGCGGAAGCGGGAGTGTTGTCGGTGATACAACAACAACTATGATGTGGATTGACGGGGTGAGCGCGTTTAATGTATTACATGGATTTATTGCTGCCGGTACAGCGCTTCTATTCTTTGCATGGTTTGCTTCCCATCAGCAGGACAAATATCAAAGTATTCAAAAAGATGCCAATCTTAATGTGAAGATCGACTGGATCAGGATCATTAATGTTGGCCTAATACTGGCTAGCGCAATTATATCTAACATACTTTATGATATGCCCGCTTTGGGAGTGTGGATAGCAATTTTAATAGGTTCTTTGCTCAGGCAGGTACCATGGAAAGAAGTACCAGGTGCAATGAAGGGAACAATTTTCCTCATCTGCCTGGTGTTTTGCGCTTCTCTAATGCCAGTGGAGGAACTGCCCAATGCTTCCTGGATAACTGCCTTTGCGCTTGGATTCCTTTCGGCAGTGTTCGATAATATTCCCCTTACAAAGCTATGTCTCGAGCAGGGCCATTATGACTGGGGTATACTTGCTTATGCTGTCGGATTCGGAGGCTCAATGATCTGGTTCGGATCGTCTGCCGGAGTTGCAATAACAAATAAATTTCCTGAATCGCGGAATGTAATCCTCTGGGTTAAGAACGGATGGCATGTTGCAGTCGCCTATATAATAGGATTTTTTACATTATACCTCATTATGGGCTGGGAACCTGCTGATAATAATGAACATAAAATAATTAGTTGTCCTGTCCCCGGATGTCCTATGGCAAACAAACCTGAAGCAATCAAATAAATTCCCTGCCGGTAAATAATTAAATTAAAATGGAAGGGATATTTGATTTTCTGAAAGAGATTGTAAACCCGGAAAGCATTATTAAATACGGCGGAATTTATCTTCTGCTTTTTGTGGTGTTTGCTGAGACAGGCCTTTTTGTAGGGTTCTTTCTGCCGGGAGACTCTTTGCTTTTTACTGCAGGTTTACTCTGTTCGGCAGGGATACTTGTGATAAATCCTTTGCTGCTTGTCCTTCTAATTATAATAGCCGCTGTTACCGGCAACATGGTTGGTTATGCTTTTGGGAAAAAAGTTGGTCCATTATTATTCAAACGAAAATCAGGTTTTTTATTCCGGCAGGAACATCTGGCATCGGCCCACGGATTTTACATAAAACATGGAAAGAAGACTTTAATATTAAGCCGTTTTCTTCCGGTTGCCCGTACATTTGCCCCGATTGTTGCAGGCATTGTAAAGCTGGATTATCATAAATTCTTTATTTATAGCTTTACTGGAGCATTTTTTTGGGTAAGTACATTAGTTTTCACCGGTTACTTCATGGGCAAATATATCCCTGGAACAAAAGACTATTTGGGTTATATAGTCGTTTTTTTGATTGTTATAACATCGATTCCAATGATTTATGCTTCAATTAAGAAAATGATGGGAAGAAAATAATACATAAAAAGATCAGAAATTCAGAAATTAAAAAGGAGACGCTCCATCAATTGTCCACTTTTCATTATTTGCCCATATCCAAAGAGCCATTGGAACTCCTAAAGTCCACTTGTTGATATGCAGACACTTAGGCAATCCACTATAGGGGGGAGTTGTCAATATATGAAACTTTTGATACAGGCTCTTTTTTATTTGAGTTTTCCTGATGTTTTTAATTCTGCATGTTTTTGTAAAGACTTCAATTTGATTACAGAAAAAACAAGAATTTTCTGTTAATTCTTTGCAGCTATTTTGCTCAAGTTGTTTGATAAAACCAAAAATCAGTTATTAACAATGATTATGCTGTTTGAAGGATAAACGGAAACGGGGCGGTGACTATCCGGAAACGGGACGAACCAGGTTCAGTTCTTTAAAGCAGAAACTGGTATCCCGCAAATGGAGAAATACAGACCGGGTTGATTTTTCTGAACTCCTTTTCTTTGGTTACTTTTTCTTGGAGGAGCAAAAGGAAGTGACAGTAAACTAAAAAAAGAAAGAGGGTTCTCTTTTGAGATACCCTCTCCTCTTTTATTGAATTTCTTACTGGTTAAAACAAGCTGTAAGCTACTGTAATACCTGCCAGTACAACAGATACCATCGACATAAGCTTGATAAGGATGTTAAGAGCAGGACCTGAAGTATCTTTGAAAGGATCTCCTACAGTGTCGCCTACAACGCTGGCTTTATGAGCCTCGCTTTTCTTGCCGCCATGAGCGCCTCTTTCAATATATTTCTTTGCATTGTCCCAAGCGCCACCTGAATTGTTAAGCATACTTGCCAGCACAAAGCCTGTTGACATACCTCCGGCGAGAAGGCCGATAACACCAGGTACCCCGAACAAGAGACCTACAAGCAGTGGAACAGTAATCGCCATAAGTGAAGGCACCATCATTTCCTTCTGTGCTCCAGCAGTTGAAATACTTACACATTTTGCGTATTCAGGTTTCCCTGTACCTTCCATGATTCCGGGAATTTCACGGAACTGGCGTCTTACTTCCTCAACCATGCTTCCTGCAGCCCTTCCGACTGCTTTCATGCTCATTGCACTGAATACAAAGGCCATCATTGCACCAATAAACAACCCACCAAGAAGAATAGGATTAAGAAGAGTAAGATCGTATGCAGCCGAAAAATCTCTTATTGTGGCAGTCCCGATCTGGATAGCTTTTTGTCCTTCCTGAACGTTAGTTGGGACAGTGTTTCCATAGAATAATGTATCGCCAATCTGTTTGAACCCCCCGGGGGCGTCATTTGCGAGCCTGGTGAGCCAGAGCCTGATCTCTTCCATATAAGCAGCTATAAGAGCCAGAGCGGTCAGAGCAGCTGAGCCTATCGCAAATCCTTTACCTGTTGCAGCGGTCGTATTTCCAAGACCATCAAGAGCATCAGTTCTTTCACGAACTTCTTTTGGCAATTCAGCCATTTCTGCATTACCGCCGGCGTTATCAGCTATCGGGCCGAAAGCATCGGTGGCGAGAGTGATACCAAGTGTTGAAAGCATACCAACAGCAGCAAAGCCGATGCCGTAAACTCCCATTGCAAAATCATGGAACCCGCCGGCAAAACCGTAGGCAGCAATAATACCTGCTACAATTGTTACAACAGGCACCCATGTTGAGAACATCCCAACTGCCATCCCTTCAATGATCACTGTAGCCGGACCTTTGAGAGCCTGATCGGCTATACCCTGTGTTGGCTTATAACCATCTGATGTAAAATATTCTGTAGCCTGTCCGATAATTACACCGGCTGTAAGGCCGGCAATTACTGAACCGAACACGCCCCAGGTGATCCAGCCTGCAAAAGCCAGGCCTGCCAGAGCAACAAGGATCAGGGCAGAGCTTCCGCCTGTCCCAAGAAGTAGAGCATTAAGCAGGTTCTTTGGTGTTGCAGATTCTTTTGTTCTTACCATATAAACACCTGCAATTGAAAGCAGAATTCCTATCGCCGATACAATCATCGGCGCCAGGATTGCCCGTATCTGAAGGTCAGGATCGCCCATAACCGCCGGGAGCGCTGCTCCAAGAGCTGCAGTAGCAAGAATGGAACCTGCATAAGATTCATAGAGGTCGGCGCCCATACCGGCAACATCGCCAACGTTATCACCAACGTTATCTGCAATAGTAGCAGGGTTGCGGGGATCATCCTCAGGAATACCTGCTTCAACTTTACCAACGAGGTCAGCGCCAACATCGGCAGCTTTTGTAAATATACCACCGCCAACACGTGCAAACAATGCCTGTGTTGATGCACCCATACCGAATGTAAGCATGGTGGCTGTTATCTCAATATATTTCTGATGATCAGTAGTGTTCGGGTGAACGAATGTAAGTCCGAGGAACTTAAGACCCGCATCCATGTGCTCAGGAGTAAAAATAGCATTATTTAAAAGGAGGAACCATAATGCGATGTCGAGAAGTCCAAAACCTACCACGACGAGACCCATAACAGCTCCGCTCCTTAAAGCAACCTGAAGGCCTTTGTTAAGTGACTTGGAAGCTGCCCATGCAGTCCTGTTTGAAGCGTATGTTGCAGTTTTCATCCCAAGAAAACCACACAGGCCGGAAAAGAAACCTCCGGTAAGGAAGGCTATCGGCACGAACGGGTTCTGAACACCGAGGTAAGCAAGAAACGTAAGTAAAATCACAAGGATAATAAATACCTTACCAACAACGGTGTATTGACGTTTCAGGTAAGCCATCGCACCTTCTCTCACATACGCAGCTATCTCTTTCATCCTGTCAGTACCTTCTTCCTGAATCATCATACCTTTGTAAAAGATCCAGGCGAATAGTAATGCAAGGAGCGCTGAGATAGGCACAATCCAAAAAATACTACTAATCATGATATTGGTTTTTAAATTAATAAAAAGTTAAAGCTGTGAAAAAGACAATTTTTTCACGGGTACAAAACTATA
This sequence comes from uncultured Bacteroidales bacterium, assembly GCA_942492865.1. Classification (GTDB taxonomy): domain Bacteria; phylum Bacteroidota; class Bacteroidia; order Bacteroidales; family VadinHA17; genus LD21. Next base: position 709,916 of record OW818650.1, read on the forward strand.
TTAGTTTTTCATTATAACAAATGAAAAACGAATGTTAATTTTTTTTAACTTTTAACCTGTTATTGACTTTCCTGCTCAGATAGCCCGGTAAAACTCGTAGTTTATATCTTCAAGCTGTTTTAATCCTGGATAAGGATAGTAAACCAAATCTTCCTTTGCTCCCACATAGAAGCCCGATTTAATTGTACGGTACAGGAGTTCTCCTGTAAAGACACGCTGAACGGTCTTCATGTGCTTCTCATATTCCCCCTTAAGGATTTCAAGGCAATCTCTCAGGTGTCCGATATTCGGATACGGGAGATTATCAGCCGTGCCACCAAGAGGATTAGCAGCAAGGTCCCCCAGTTTTTGCTCAACAAAAAATAGTTTTGGCAGTGCAATGGGAATTGAACCGTCGGTCAGCCTTTTCATGAAGACTGAGGGAGGAAGACCGCTTGCGATCAATGGTGTTACAGGACACAGCTCCTGGTAAAGATAGAGTGCCTTATTATCTTCCCTGTTCCTGTCGTAAGCAGCTCTTTTTAACTCCAGAACACAACCATTATCGGTAGTCAGGTAAAGACTCTTAAGTGCATCGAGAGGAATTGTTTCGAGAACCCGGTAAACTGAAAGATAGACTGAACTTTTGGGACTACCGTCTTCTTTAGGCACACATCTCTTGTTCAGACTGTCCATATCTATCAGGTTTTTGATCCTGTCAAGATCGACTTCAAAGAAAATCGCTTCTCCCTTATTGCGTTTCTTTGTTCCGGCCGACATGTACATTCCGAATTTCTTCGGAGGAAGCATCGAAGCCACAAGGGCTTCAGGAAGGCATGTTAAATAAATGTACTTATCCATGGCTCTTTATATTTGGTGAACATCTTTAAATCACCCCAATGAACACTCCGAATTCACTTAACCAATCTTAAAAAGAACTAATTACCAAAACCCTATATCAAATTTAAACTATTTTAAGAATATGGCGCTGAACAGATGAGATCAATTTCAACAGGTTTTAAATTTGTTTCATTCCCATTTAGTACTTTTGCACCCGATTCTGAAAATGAAAAACTAAACCTGAAAAAAATGGATTCTTTCTTTGACGACAAAATATCAGAAAGACTTGGTGGAATTAATTTCGGCAAATCGACTGCCATATATAAATTCGAACTTATCAAAAGGGCCAAGGCGCTTGCAAAAAAAATGCATCCCGGTATTGAGCTTATCGATATGGGAGTGGGTGAACCTGACTGGCCGGCTGATAACCTTGTAGTTCAGTCTCTTGCAGAAGAAGCAGGAAAGGCTGAAAACAGGTGGTATGCAGATAATGGCATTATTGAATTTCAGAATGCCGCTGCCGAATATATGGAAAAAGTTTATGGCGTGAAAGGACTTGATCCGGCAGTGAATATAGTACATGGATTAGGATCAAAACCAATACTGGCGCTTCTGCCTCTTTGTTTTATTAATCCGGGAGATGTACTGCTCACCACCGTCCCGGGCTATCCGGTCACGGCAACTTATACAAAATACCTTGGCGGAGATGTTTATCCCCTTCCTTTGCTGGAAGAAAATTCATTTCTTCCCGATCTGAAATCCATCCCGGAGAAAATACTGAAAAAATCCAGGATGCTTTATCTGAATTATCCGAATAATCCAACCGGAGCTGTTGCAACAAAAGAGTTTTTTACCGAAGTTGTTGAATTTGCCAGAAAGAATGAGATTGTGGTAATTCATGATGCTGCCTACAGCGGATTAACGTATGACGGATACAAGCCACTGAGCTTTCTTTCCGTTGAAGGCGCTATGGAGGTCGGGCTTGAAGTGCATTCCCTGTCCAAAGCCTTTAACATGACCGGGTGGAGGATTGCTTTTGTCGCCGGCAACGCAAAAGGTATAAAAGCTTTTGCAACAGTGAAGGATAATACCGATTCAGGACAGTTCAGGGCAATACAGAAGGCCGGCATTCAGGCCCTTTTGCATACAGAAATTACCGATAGAACTATACGCAAGTACTCAGCGAGATTCAACCTTCTTGTAGATGCGCTCAGAGAGCTGGGGTTTGATGCCAGAAAGCCAAAAGGGTCATTTTATTGCTATGTCAGATCACCTTCAGGCACCCATGACGGAAAGGTATTCACTACTGCTTCCGGGTTTTCTGAATTTCTCATTCACGAAGCCCTTATATCAACCGTTCCATGGGATGATGCCGGAAATTACATACGCTTTTCAGTCACTTTCGAAGCTGATTCGGCTCAAAAGGAAATCGAGGTGATAAATGAGATGAAGACAAGAATGAAGAAACTGAAATTGAAATTTTGAGGATGGAGGCAAAAGTCAAATAGGCTATATCAAAAGCTTGCTATGCCCCCTACCCCCTAAAGGGGGTTTCTTAAGTGCCTGTATATCAATGAGTCCCCCTTTAGGGTCCCGATAGATTAAAGTCCTCCGCTTTTCGCAGCTGATTTTTTTTCGCTTCTCTTGGCTAAAACAAACATTATCAGGCCAATTACCATTACAGAAATATATGCTATTACGCCTACTATTGCTCTGTCATCCATATCTAAAATTTTAATGCTGTTCTCTCAACAAAAAGCAGTTGTTTTTTTGGAACAACTGCTTTTTTAACAAAGTATTCAAGGTTAAAAAAAAATGACATAAATCAATCCAGAAATATTTTTGCGACCACAATCAAACCCATTATCGCTAACCAGAATATAAAAATCTTTAACTTATCCGTTAATCCTGGTAATTTCATCAGATAAAACTAATTTATATTTGCATTGTAATAATTAGAATTTAATTAGAAGATTATTAGAATTTTATGAGATGAGATCTGCAACATTTGAATCATCTGATTTTTTTTGAATTCATGTTGTATTTTTGCCTTAAACCGGACACAAGATGGCAGATAAAAATATCCTCATAGTTGAGGATGAGCAGCGACTTGCTGAATTATTAAAAACTCAACTGTATGAATACGGTTTCCGGACAGAAATAGCAAGCGACGGCTATATCGGGAAGCAGATGGTCGAACGGAACAATTATGATCTTATCATACTTGATATCAGTTTACCATTGATCAACGGGTATGATCTGTGTAAAGAAATAAGGAAGAGTGACAAAAGAACTCCGATCATCATGCTCACAGCCTTCGGAACTGCTGATAACAAAATTGCGGGTTTTGAGGCAGGGGCCGACGACTACATAGTTAAACCATTTGATTTCAGAGAATTGCTTGCCCGTATTCATGTTTTCTTAAGACGATCGGAACCAGATTCTGATCCTGATAAAATAAGAATTGCCGATCTTGAAATGGATTTAAGCACCAAAACAGTGATGCGTGCAGACAAGAAAATTGATCTGACAGCTAAAGAGTCATTATTACTTGAAACTTTTCTGAAAAACCGCGATAAACTGCTTACAAGGGAGTTTATAATTGAGAAGGTTTGGGGGATTGAATTTGATCCAAGCACAAATATTATTGACGTTTACGTTAACTACCTGAGAAAGAAAGTAGATAAGAATTTCTCGCCAAAGCTTATCCACAACAAATTCGGATTTGGTTTTTATTGCAGTGAAAAAGAGATTTAGAGATGAATATTAAAATAAGATTAGCGATTCAATTCACTCTTATTGTAACGGGAATTCTTCTTTTTTTTTCAATTCTGGCTTACTACTTTTCCTATTCAAGCCAAATCTCCAAATTCAGGCAAAACCTGCTTGAAACCGCAAAAAATACAGCAACTCTTCTTATAGATGTCGCAGAGGTTGACTCTTCGCTCTTAATGAAAATTCATGAATCAATAATATCGAGGGATAGGGAGGAACTTGTTCTGACCGACTCAGCATTTAATGTTATCTACGATTACAAAAAAGATTATCTGTCTGACCCGGGCATACTTTTATCCAATACCGGAAATAACCCGGAATATTTCACTGTCAGGGAAAAAGATGGTGTTTTTTACAGACATCTGTTCAACAACCGGACATATTATGTATATGTAATGGCATTCGACAGTTCAAGGATTGAAAACCTTACAGAGCTCCGAAAGATCCTGCTGTGGAGTATAATTTTCAGTATCTGGCTGTCTGTATTATTTTCATATTTTTTTGCAAACAGAGCGATAAAGCCGATATCAAATATTATAAAAAGTGTAAAGGAGATAAATTCATTAAAGCTGGGCAACCGTCTTGAAAAAGGAAATGAAAAAGACGAGCTGGGGCAGTTGGCATTAACATTCAATGAAATGCTTTCCGATCTGGAAATTGCATTCAAAAACCAGGATGATTTTGTTTCAAACGCGTCGCATGAACTCAGAACACCTCTGTCGGTAATGATTGGAGAAAGTGATTATTTCTTAAGTCATAGGAGGACTCTTGAGGAATGTGAAAAGCACATTTCAAGACTGGTAAGTGATCTTAAAAACATGAATTCCATGATCAACAGCCTTCTTGAACTGGCTCAGATAGGAAGAAATAAGAATATTATTCTTTCAGATGCAAGGATAGATGAAATAGTTTTTACGGCCATTCAGCAGACAAAGGAGAAATTCAGGGACCGTAAAATTTTACCGAAGATTCAATATCCTGAAAATGATAATGAGTTACTGATTTCCGGAAATACAGGATTACTGGAAATTGCCTTCCGGAATCTTATTGAAAATGCCTGCAAATTCTCTGACAAGGATGTCATTGTCGAATTTATGATTGATGATGATTTTGTGATTATCCGGATTTCAGATTACGGTATCGGTATTCCATCTGATGAACTCGAGAGTATCAGATTACCATTTAAAAGAGCATCAAATGCCAAATTCACCGGGGGTTTCGGCATCGGACTTTCTTTAGTTTCACGGATCATGGAAATTCATAATGCCGGACTAACAGTCTCAAGCAAGATTAAGGAAGGAAGCCGGTTTGATATAAAGTTCAGAAGAACGATAAAAAATTTATCCTGATTTCCGGTACTATGAGAGCAATAACCGGCTGGTTTAATCAGGCAACAATGATCGTCTGAGCGATAATTTCAGCAGAATATAACCGGCTATTCCAGCCGTTACTGAGCCTATAAGTACTGCTATCTTGGAATTATTAATTAATTCAGGAGAGTCAAAAGCAAGTAAAGTAAAAAATATCGACATTGTAAAGCCAATGCCTCCTATCAGTCCAGCTCCAAGAATATTTACCCATTTCAGATCCGGGGATAGTACTGATAAACCTGTCAGGACTCCTATAAAGGAAAATAACAAAATGCCGGCTGGCTTACCAAGTATAAGTCCTGCCAGAATTCCGATTGTATAATTATGCGAAATGCTTTCCATCAGACTTCCTGAAAGGGTTATGCTTGTATTTGCCAATGCGAATAAAGGCAGAACAAAATATGCCACAGGTCTGTGAAGGTAATGCTGAAGTTTAAATGAAGGAGAATTTTCACCTCCCCTGAAGGGTATCGCAAAGGCAAGCATAACACCTGATATTGTTGCGTGTACTCCAGAATTCAACATCAGGTACCACATAATAATACCACCGATAAGATATGGTATTAAAGAATAAACTTTCATCCTGTTCAGTATTATTAATAGGCCAAAAACGCCGATAGCTGCAAGAAGAAAAGTAGTCTGGAGAGAACCGGTATAAAAAACAGCAATAATGATTATAGCCCCAAGATCGTCAATCACTGCAAGTGCAGTAAGAAATATTTTTAGTGATACAGGCACCCTGCTTCCAAGTAATGATAAGATCCCGATAGCGAAAGCAATATCTGTGGCAGTCGGAATGCCAATCCCCGACAAGGTGGCGGTTCCGTAATTAAAAATAAAATACAACCCGGCAGGTACGACCATGCCGCCCAGAGCTCCGAATAACGGTAAAGAAGCTTTCTTAATATTTGACAATTCCCCGGCATAAATTTCCCTTTCAAGCTCCAGCCCGATAAGGAGAAAAAAGATTGCCATAAACCCGTCATTTATCCAGTGAACAATGGAATGATTTGCAAATTCAATGTTCCAGAGGAGATTATAGTTCTCCTGCCAGGGAGAATTGGCCAGAAACAACGAAATGACGGTCACAATGACAAGTATTAATCCGCCGGCTTTCTCACTCTCAAAAAATTCGGTGAACAGTTGTGTTATTTTCATTGTGGACAAAGGTATAAATATAAAATAACCCGGCCCGGGATAAAAAGTTTTTCATTATCTCAACGTTATTGGGTAACTTTACCATAGATATTTCTGCAAACACTTTCTTCTCAAATGTCTAAAATATCCGCAATAATAATTACAAAAAATGAGGAATTGTTTATTGAAGAGTGCCTGCGCTCTATTATCAATATTGCAGATGAGGTAATAGTTGTCGATTCCTTCTCGGTCGATTCAACAGAGGAGATTTGCAGAAAATACAAGGTAAGATTTATACAGCGGGCCTTTTCAGGATATATGGATCAGAAAAACTATGCTGTTTCACTTGCAAGAAACAAATATATTCTGTCGCTCGATGCTGATGAGGCATTGAGCGATGAGCTCAGAAATTCAATTCTTAAGGAAAAGGATGATCTCAGGTTTGATGGATATTTATTTAACAGATTAAGTAATTTTTGCGGTCAATGGATTAGGCATTCAGCATGGTATCCCGACAGGCAGCTCAGGCTTTTCAATTCCGAAAAAGGCAGCTGGGGGTATATAAATGTTCATGAAAGTGTTAAAATGATAAACGGGAGCCGGGTCACAAGAATGAAAGGCGACCTCCTTCACTGGCCATGCTCATCACCAGGCGATCTTGCTGAAAAAGCAGAAATATATTCTGAAATAGCTGCGAAGGAGTACTTCAAAGCGGGTAAAAAAGCATATTTTTTCTCTGCACATCTTCACGGTATTTGGCGCTTTTTACTGGCATATATCATCCACCTGGGCTTCCTCGACGGCCGTAACGGATATACTATCTGCTACCTTAATGCCTGGCAGAGCTACCTTAAATACTATAAACTCAGAAAGCTCAATAAACAAAGGTGATTTTGATTAAAAGCTATGGAGATTGAAGAAGATATTAAGAAATCGTTGAAAATAATAAGGGAGGGTGGCGTCATCCTTTATCCCACTGATACCATATGGGGACTCGGGTGTGATGCAACCAATGCAGCTGCTGTGGAAAAAATTTTTTCAATAAAATCAAGAAGTGACAGCAAGAGCCTGATAATCCTTGTTGACGGAATTGCTATGCTTGAACGATATACAGACGGGATACCTGATATAGTGTATGAACTGGTTGAGGTATCCGACTCACCTCTTACCATAATTTATCCTAAAGGGGTCAACCTTGCTCCTGCTGTTTGCAGCAGTGATGGCTCTGTTGCTATCAGGATATGCCATGAGAAATTCTGTAACGAGCTTTTAAACAGGCTCCGTAAGCCTCTGGTCTCCACATCAGCTAATATCAGCGGTGAGAGTTCACCTCTGATATTCCGCGACATTGATGAAAGGATCATCAGGTCTGCTGATTATGTGGTGGAGTACCGGCGTGATGATAACAATAAACGTGCACCTTCCCCAATAATAAAACTAGATAGTAATGGTGTCATGAAGATAATCCGCGCATGAACTATTTAGATCTCACCCGGCCTGAACCGGAAACCTTTGCATCAATCTTAGGACTCCCTTCAAATATAACGCTGCCGCTGCCCGAAATGGCTGCCTCAAGCGATCCCTCAACATAGCAGTGGCAGTTACCGCTTCCGGAAATAGCGACCTCCATTGACCCGGTTGTTATGCCTTCTCCGTTATATGAACCAGATCCGCTGATTGCCACTTCGGCGCTTCTTATTTTTCCTGTACCGGCTATTGTCACATTCCCTGAACCGGATATGCCACAGTCGAGATTTGATAAGTCGAGGTCGGTCAACAGAACCCTGCCGCTTCCGCTTATTCCAAGATCAAGGGCATCCCCCTTTATGGGATCGGTTATTTCGGCCTTGCCTGATCCGGATACACCCAGTCCGTCAATTTCAGGCATGGTGATTCGCACAATTATCTTTCCGCCTGAACCGCCGGTCAGGCTCTTTCTCCTGATTGTAAGCTTTTTACCATCAAGTTCGGTTATTGTATTAACGAGATCACTTTTCCGGCCTTCGAGAGTAACCTCATAACCAGGTCCGAATGAGATGAACAGATCACCTGAACCGCCAAAATTCACATTCGAGAATCCTTTTATATCGCGCGATTCCCATGAAACTGTTTGACCGTAAGTACTGCCTGTTGCAAAAACCGTAACGATAAGTAATACCAGAAATGCTGACTGTTTTTTCATATTAGTGCGGATTAAAGATTAATTTTTACACTAAGGACAGTCATTCTTCAGTATTGCTGCACGGATCATTCCTGAAAAGGAAAAAAAGTCTTGTTTATGTCAGTAAGGCCATCAGCAATATGCATAATAATCATCTTCCTTTTCCTGTCTGCCTTAATAATCAGATCTTCATGAAGGGGAATAAGTATTTCTTCTTTTGAAGGTGAAACAACTACCATTACCGATTGGCCCGGATTTTGAATTACTTCCTTTACCATTCCGATCAGAATTTTTTCCTTGCTGAAAATGTCATAGCCTTCAATTGAATGAATGGCTGCTGTTAAGCCTTCAATTTTTTCGGAAGATGTCAGGAATACACGGCTGCCGCGCAGGTGCTTTATTTTTTCAGAATTGTTGTAGTCTTCTAATGCAATTTTTATTGTTTCTGCCCCCGGGTAATCAATTTCCGAAATAAAAAACGGGACCGGTTTTCCATCTATCTCAAGGAATACCGATCCCATTTCCGGGATATTTTCAATAAAGCTTTTTTCCAACCTTACTGTTACAGAACCATCGTAACTGTTGATTTTTGTTATCCGGCCAAATAGTATGTCTGCTTTATAGGCCATCGGATCTCAGATCCTCATTAAATCAACTATTCCTGCGGCTTATCTTCGACTGCCTCTTCTGTAGCTTCAGCCTGCGGAGCAGCTATTTCCTCCTCAGTCTTAACTGATGCTCTTGCCTGTTCGTCTAATTTAGCCTGGATTTCAGCTTTTTTCTTTGCAAGCTTTGCAAGCCTGGCTTCGTTTACCTTTTTCTCATCAGCCAGCTTTCTGCTAAGTTCATCGTCTATAGATTTCTCAAGACCTGATTTTTTAGCTTCAATTTTTGCATTCTGCTGCTCCATCCATGTATCGAAACGCTTTGTTGCTTCGGCATCGTCAAAAGCTCCTTTTTTAACACCATCAAGAAGGTGTTTTTTCAGCATGACACCTTTGTAGGAAAGGATTGCCCTGCATGTATCTGTAGGTAATGCGCCATTTTGCAGCCAACCAAGGGCTTTATCGAAATCGAGTTCGATTATTGCCGGGTTAGTGATCGGATTATATGAACCGATCTTTTCAATGTACCTGCCATCACGTGGCGACCTGCTATCTGCTACCACAATATGGTAGAAGGCCTTCTGTTTGCGGCCCTTCCTAGCTAATCTGATTTTAACTGCCATTTAATTTTTACGCTTTTTATTTAAACCTTTTTGAAATTTGTGGCGCAAAGATAGTTAAATTATTTAAGCAAACAATCAGAATGTTCGATCACTTTATCTTCCGGTTAAATCAGGTGTCAGAAATATTATATGAGCATCGGAAATCAATATTTTTTTAAATGACCCTCTTTCCCGTTTCCATCAGGGGGAAAAGCTTTATTTATATTATTTAAATTACCCTTTTTTCCCTATTTTTGTGAACCGACCTGAATATAGATATTTCCAAATATATGGCTGTTTTTTCACATTTGCATGTTCATACTCAATACTCTATTCTTGATGGAGCCTCAAGCATCCCGCTGCTTATTGAAAAGGTAAAAGCATCGGGCATGGAAGCCATAGCCATAACCGATCACGGCAACATGTTTGGCGTTAAGGAATTCCATTCAGCTGCAGTTAAAAAGGGGATCAAGCCTATAATAGGTTGTGAGATATATGTGGCTAAAAGACCTATAGGTGAGGTTAACGTAAAGGAAGACCGCTCGGGCGACCATCTTATCCTTCTTGCAAAGAATCTTACCGGTTATAAGAATCTCATAAAGCTTGTCTCAACTGCCTGGATAAAAGGTTTTTATTATAAGCCAAGGGTCGATAAAGAACTCCTGTTGAAATATCATGAGGGATTGATTGCTTCATCTGCCTGCCTTGCAGGGGAGATTCCCGACCAGATCCTCAACGGGTCGATTTCCGGAGCAGAAGCTGCCCTTAAAAGTTACCTTGATATTTTCGGTGAAGATTTTTATCTCGAGATCCAGCGCCATGAGACAAATGATCCCGGGGCTGACAGGTCTGCTTTCCCTCTTCAGCAGAAAGTTATAGAGGCTTTCAGGAAGCTGTCGGCAAAATACAACGTCAGGATCATCTGTACCAATGATGTTCATTTCATTAATGCCGAAGATGCAGAAGCTCACGACAGGCTTATCTGTATCAACACAGCCAAGGACATTGACGATCCTGACAGGTTAAGGTATTCAAAGCAGGAATATCTCAAGAGCGAAGAGGAGATGCGGACAATATTCAGCGATATTCCTGAGGCTGTTGACAATGTTGCCGGACTGGTTGAAAAAATTGAGAAATATAAGCTCGACCATGATCCGATAATGCCCGATTATGAGTTGCCTGAAGGATATACCGACAAGGATGAATACCTCCGCTTTCTAACCTATAAAGGAGCCGATGAGAGATGGGGCGACCTTACTCAGGAACAAAAGGACAGGATAGATTTCGAGCTCGACACTATTGCAAAGATGGGGTTTCCCGGGTATTTCCTGATTGTCCAGGATTTTCTCAGGGCAGCCAGGGAGATGGGAGTATCGGTCGGGCCCGGAAGGGGCTCAGCTGCAGGTTCTGCAGTGGCCTTCTGCCTGAGGATAACCGATATTGACCCCATCAGATACAATCTGCTTTTCGAAAGGTTCCTGAACCCCGACCGTATTTCGATGCCCGATATTGACATTGACTTTGATGAGGATGGAAGGGAAGCTGTACTCAAATATGTTGTTAATAAATATGGCCACGACAAGGTTGCGCACATAATTACCTTTGGATCGATGGCAGCTAAAATGGCGATAAGGGATGTTGCCCGGGTGCAAAAGCTGCCATTGCCCGATGCTGACAGGCTGGCAAAGCTGGTCCCCGACCGTCCGGGCATAACTCTTTCCCAGGCATACTCTGAAGTTCCGGAACTCGCACGCGAAAAAAATTCATCGAACAAGTTAATTGCACAAACTTTAAAATACGCTGAGGTACTTGAAGGATCGGTAAGACAGACCGGTGTTCATGCCTGCGGTGTTATCATAGGTAAGGATTCACTTGATAATTATATTCCGCTTTGCACGGCCAAAGACACAGACCTGTACGCAACGCAATTTGATGGCAACCATGTTGAGTCGGTCGGTCTTCTCAAGATGGACTTTTTAGGATTAAAGACCCTTTCAATTATCAAGGATGCCCTCGACAATATAAAAATCTCAAAAGGCATTACTTTAAATATTGATGATATTCCCCTTGATGATCAGAAGACTTTTGAGCTGTTCAGTAACGGGGAGACGACCGGCATATTCCAGTTCGAATCTGCAGGAATGAAAAGGTACCTCAAAGAGCTTATTCCCAACCGTTTTGAGGATCTGATAGCAATGAATGCACTGTACCGGCCCGGTCCAATGGAATACATTCCAAAATTCATCCGAAGAAAGCATGGACAGGAGCCTATCGATTATCCGCTACCGTCGATGGAAAAGTTCCTTGATGATACTTATGGAATTACTGTTTACCAGGAACAGGTGATGCTTCTTTCCCAGGAACTCGGTGGATTTACGAAGGGTGAAGCCGACTCCCTGCGTAAGGCAATGGGAAAAAAGAAGCGTTCTATCATGGATGAAATGAGGGTGAAATTCATTGAAGGATGCAAGAAAAAAGGATATGATGAGAACACAATAAATAAGATCTGGTGCGACTGGGAGGCCTTTGCACAGTATGCATTCAATAAATCACACTCAACCTGCTATGCCCTTGTAGCCTACCAGACAGGCTACCTGAAGGCGCGTTATCCAGCCGAGTATATGGCTGCAGTACTGAGCCGTAACATCAGCGACATCAAAAAGATCACCACTTTCATGGACGAAACCCGCAGGATGGGAATGCAGGTGCTCGGACCGGATGTAAATGAAAGTAACCTGAAATTCACCGTGAACAAAGACGGGAACATCAGGTTTGGACTGGGAGCTATCAAAGGTGTAGGAGAGGCCGCAGCTTTGCAGCTTATTGAAGAGAGAGAAAAAAACGGTCCATATAAAGATATTTATGAACTTGCTGAGAGAGTCAATCTCAATTCACTCAATAAAAAGAATCTGGAAGCAATGGCTGTTGCAGGAGCCTTCGACTGCTTCACTGATATGATAAGGGCACAATATTTTTCACTTGACAACAAGGGATCGAGCTTTATTGAAAGCCTGATAAGATATGGCCACAGCTCCAAAACCCTTAAGATCTCGAGCAAACAAACATTATTCGGCGATTCGGGAGGCTTTGATATGGTAAAACCGGCACCTTCAAAATGTCCCGACTGGCCAAAGCTTGAAAAACTTAATCGTGAAAAAGAAGTAATAGGAATTTATCTTTCCTCACATCCCCTTGATGATTTCAGGCTCGAGATAAGCACATTTACAACCGCCACCCTGGCTGATCTTCAGAACCTGCGTGACTATCTCGACAGGGAGGTTGTTGTTGCAGGAATGATCACGGAAACAAAGAACGGCATCGGCAAAAACGGAAAACCTTTTGGTTCATTCACATTGCAGGATTATTCAGACTCGTTCAGGTTCATGCTGTTCGATAAGGACTACATCGACAACAGCAAATATGTGACCACCGGCTATTATCTGCTTGTTCAGGGTAAAGTGCAGAAGAGGAGATATAAAGAGGATGAGCTGGAGTTCAGCATAAAGAAAATCAACCTTCTTACAAGTGTTAAGGATGAACTGGTAAAATCAGTTACCCTGAAAGTGGATCCTGTTTTTATCAATCACGAGATGATCGATGAGCTGAAAGAACTGATCAGTGAAAATAAGGGCGATACAGAAGTCAGATTCCTCTTTCTAGACGCTGAGGAAAAGATCTCATTACCGATGTTCTCCAGATCATGCAGGGTAAGACTCAATAATTCATTTATTTCTTATCTCGATGATCATCCCGGTATTGAATATAAAGTTAATTAGCTTATCTTTGCACCGGTTTTTTGAGAATTAAAACTTTAAAATATTTCCTATGGCAATAGAGGTTAATGATGAGAACTTTGAGGACGTTGTACTAAAGTCTGACAAACCGGTTCTGGTTGATTTCTGGGCAGAATGGTGTGGTCCATGCAGGATGATAGCCCCTTATATTGAGGATATTTCAAAAGAATTTGAAGGGAAAGCCCTTGTGGTAAAATGTGATGTTGATAACGCACCGAAGACAGCCTCAAAATACAGCATAAGAAATATACCCACGGTTGCGTTTTTCAAAGAAGGTAAAATTGCTGACAAGCAGGTTGGCGCAGTGCCAAAAATCAATTTTGTCACCAAGCTTAATGCTCTCCTTTAACAGGATTCATTAAGTATTCAGTAAGAATTCACCCGCCATCTGATGGCTTTTTAATCACCCATGAGAGTATGTGTTTTTGCCTCGTCGAGCAGCAAAATTGATGGAAGCTATGGTGTAGCTGCCACCAGACTTGGCTGCCTGCTTGCCGCAGCGGGAACAGAGGTGGTATATGGAGGCGGTGGCATTGGTCTGATGGGAAAACTCGCCGATGCAGTAATAGAAAACGGCGGTAAAATTACAGGCGTGATCCCTGAATTCATGAAAGATGAGGGATGGGGACATCCCGGCCTGGAAGATATGATCTCTACAGCCGATATGGGTGAAAGGAAAAAGAAAATGTTCACTATGTCAGATGCCGTTATTGCTCTCCCTGGTGGAATCGGAACCCTCGAAGAACTCTCGGAAGCAATTACCCTTAAACAGCTAAGCCTCTTCAATGGTCCGGTTATTATTCTCAATACAATGAACTTTTACAAACCTCTGGTAGATTTTCTCGAAAACATGGTGGAACAGAATTTCCTCCGGACAGAGCACAAGGGTATCTGGGAAGTCGTTGACACTCCTGAAGAGGTGATAGCAGCTCTCAACAGGAAACCCGGTTTTAACTCTGACTGGCGGAAAATTGCAAAGATCTAATTCTGAGGGATCCTGGTTCCCACAAATAAAATATCATCTACCTGTTCAAGATCTCCCTTCCACTTAATAATTTCATTCTCAAGCCTTTTACGCTGTTCTTCCATCGGCATCTGCCATATTTCGGTCAGTAATTTCTTAACATTGATACTTTTAAACTTCTTGATTTCTGCAGAACCAAACTGGTCGGCATAGCCATCAGAGTTCATATAAAGCATATCGCCGGGAAGGATGTTTACATTCTGGTTGGTGAAGCTCTTTCTTGAACCAATTGCGGTCATCCCGATAGGGAACCTGTCACCTTTGTATTCTATTACCTCACCTTCCCTTACAATATATAGTGAATTGTATGCTCCCGCAAATTCAAGTGTTCCTTTCTTCCTGTTATATGCGGTTATGGTCATGTCCATTCCGTCATTTATTATCTCTTCGTGTCTCTGCGCCAATGCCTTCAGAACCTCTGTGTTAAGCTGATCGAGAATAGCTGCAGGGCGGGTTATTCCATATTCCCTCACGACTTTATTAAGTGAATTATGGCCGATTATTGACATAAAAGCGCCGGGGACGCCATGTCCTGTACAATCGCACACTGCAATAAACTGGCAGTCGCCATTATCGTGCATCCAGTAAAAGTCGCCCGATACAATGTCCTTTGGCATGAAAAGGACAAAAGTGTCGTGGAACATATCTTCACGGGGAAGCATAGCTCTCTGGATTCTTTCCGCATATCTTATGCTGGCAGTAATACTGCTGTTTTTCTCCTCAATTTCCTTGCTTTTCTGAACTACCTCCGCTGTCCTTTCCTTCACCTTCTCCTCAAGTAACAGCTTTTCCTTAATAAGCTTTCTTTCCCTTAGCTTAACATAAGAGATAACTGCTGTTATTACCAGCACCGATGCTAAGAGGATGAACCACCATGTTTTGTAGAATGGAGGGCTGACTATAAAACTGAAGGTAACCGGTTTAGTATTCCATACTCCTTCGCTGTTACTGGCAATAACATTAAATGTATATTTTCCCGGGGCAAGGGAAGGGTAGTTGGCATTTGTAAACTTTGTTGCCGGTCTCCATTCCTTATCGGCCCCATCGAGCTTTACCCTGTACTGTACCACATCGGGATTTGTAAGGGAGATACTATAATAATCGATCGAAACCCACCGCTCACTGTAATTAAGCTTCATTCCCGGGATCATAGGTCTTGGCTGGTTGTTCACCTTCATCCCTTTAATATGAGTAAGCGGTTCAAGACCTTTTGACACTATCTTGCCGGGATTCAGATGTACCGCTCCGTGTGCCGTGCCGAACCATATTTCACTTGAAGAACTCTTGTATACAGCATTTGCCTTTGTCTCGATCCCTGTAAAGCCATTCCTTTCGGTATAAGAATCGATCCTTTTTGTTTCAGGAAAGTACCTGTTCAATCCGTTATTTGTTCCAATAAATATATTTCCGTCATCACCTTCCACAAGCAGGTTTATGTTATTTGAAAGCAATCCGTCATCCTGGGTAAGCTTTAATATGACAGAATCCCTGAAGGCAAACAGGCCTTCATTAGTCCCGATCCACAGGATTCCATTACTGTCCATGATCATGGTCTTGGGATTAATTCCTGCAAGAGGAGCAACTGGTATGAAAATTTCGCTGCCGGAAGCTTTTTTTATTATGCTCGGCTTATCTTTACCCCTTGGCTGAACACCTATCCACATGTCACCAGCCGGGTCACAGTACAGCGATGCTACATCACTTACTGAAATGCTGTCGAGAAATATATATCTCTGAAAATTTGCCTCATTTATGGTTCCCACGGCAATTCCTTCATTGGTCCCGATCCACAGATTATTGTCATGATCTATTTCAATGGCTTTAACCTGAAGGTCCCTGTAAAGGGTTGAGTTAATATATGGCTGAGCCTCAAAATCAGAATTTTTTGAATTGAACATAATAACCCCCCTGAGTTGGTCCCTATCCAGATGTTTCCCTCCCTGTCTTTTTTCAGGAATCTGATATCCTCCGGGATTGCATTCTTCTCCTTATTATAAATAACCGGTTTACTTTCTGACTGTTGATTGAAGACCGATATTCCTGAATTGGTTCCGAACCATATATTTCCTCTCTCATCCTGGCAAACGGCAAAAACATTCTCGTCGGGCAGTATGCTTCCGTCAACTGTTACAAACGCATCTCCCTTAAAAATAGCCAGACCATTGTTTTGAGTTGCTATCAGAATATTTCCTTCCACATCTTCGGCTATCTCAAATATGTTACTTGCCCTGAGGCCATTTGACTCATTCATTATCATGAACTTCCCATCTTCATAAAGAGCAATGCCCCCTCCCCAGGTACCGACCCATATCCTGCCCATGCTATCCTCAAAAAAGCATGATATCCAGTTTGTCGACATTCCGATTTTTATCAGGTCCAGTACCTCCATCCTGCTTTCTGACATTACATATTTATAAATACCTCCGTTATGAGTGCCAAACCACAGGTTTCCTTTTGAATCCTCAAGCATGCACACCGGATTGAAATAAGTGGTCATGTGTGGCATCCGGTAGTTTTCAAATTTATTTTCAGAGGGTACAAATTTTCTTGTCCCCACATCAATTATGCAAATAAAATCGCCTGATCTTGTGAGATCCGATCCAAGTACCTGGTCACCCAATCCATCCTTACCCCTGAATTGCCTGGCTTTTATGCGTTTAATATCCTTTACGGGAAAACCGGCCCTGATTGCTCCATCATAGGAGCTTGTGAACCAAAGGCTTGAATCATTAACAAGTGTAATACTTGTTACATCGCCTGTAAGGGATATTGAATCAAATGCTGCCTGCTCAAAGCTGTTCCCGTTAAAACGGGTTACACCTCCATTCAGATGTCCGAGCCAGATATTACCCTGAGTATCTTCCAGTATCGAAAAAACCCCTCCAACGGCCAGTCCGTCAACTATTGTGAAATTCTCAAATCTGTCTCCGTCAAACCGCGAAACACCGCTTGGAGTTCCAAGCCAGATATAGTCTTTTGAATCCTGGAGTATAGTATAAACCTTTTGTTCACTGAGACCTTGCTGAACACCATAATTATCGAAAAAATATTTCTGTGCCGGAACAGTTAAAGGAAAAGCAGTTAAAAGCAAAAGCCAGACAAAGAGTGTTGTCCGGCTCTTTTTTAAGTAATAAATCGACATGATACCTGTGTATATATTCTCAGTATAAGGTTTTATCGGGCTATAAAGAAGAATGTTCCGTTCTCGTCAGGAAGTCCGGCAATTTTGCCAAATTTTGGTTTTTGCTGTATTTTATTTGCTACAGCTGCCGTAACGGTTTTCACAATCGATTCAATTGGTATGCAGGCATTTCTGTTATTTATAAGAGTGTTAGCAAAGGTTGATGAGAATTGTGAATTGTCAACGGCAAGTTCGTATCCGGCTGATGAGAATACCTGGGCTGATTTAAATGCTGTAGCCTTCACGTTATCGCATGTAGGTTCTTCTCCTATCGCCCGCATTGAGGAATAAAAGCTTGGCCCTGATTCGCAGGCATCTGATACTACCAGAGTATGTGTCAGTGTATTGTAGCTCTGCAAGCCTGCTCGGAGTGTATTTATATTGAAATATGTGAATTCATCATCACGTTTAGCATCGACAGGGATCCAATAACCTATCTCATTGATGAATTTTCCATGTCCGGCATACCATACAAGAAGTGATTTTACCTGGTTAGTTTTGACAAGATCGCGAAGCTCAATATTGAAGAATCTTTCCATCTCAGCTTTTGTCATATCCTTTTTGGGGATGATGTTGCTGATCTGGTAATTTGCAAGCGCTCTGCGGATCGCTAAAACATCACGTCCGGGTCCGTCGAGGCTGGCGAATGTTTCATATCCTGAGTTTTCGATAAATACGACCCAGGTTTTACCCATAGGATTGCTCTGGAGAAGCAAGGCATTATCCCTGTTAAGCTGAAATTCGATCTCATTGCGATTACCATAAATATCCTCAGCAATTACAGTGAATTTATTGATATTGGATATTTCGATGTTGGCCGTAAATGAAGGATTCATCTGATCGCGCCTGTAGCTTGCAATTACTCCATCAATCTCAATTGATTTTATTGTGCTTTCATCCTCTATTTTTCCTTCAATATAAAGCACGGGCTTTATCTCATCCACAAATACCTGCCGTTCATGTGAGGTATAAGGGGCCAGTATGGCTATTGCCGGAGGATTGATCTCTGTCCTTTTAAGCTCAAGGTTAATTGACTTCTCATTATTATACTCATCGCGTGCTATTATTGTAACCGACTCTTTACCTGTTACATCAATATTGACAATGAATTCATTTTCACCATTTTTCTTCTCTCCGAAAGCTACCTGCCTGTCATTTATCAGAAGTGTATCAAGCAAGCTTTTTTCCCTGATTTTTCCTGACAGTGTAATAGTATTTGCATTGCCCTTGATTTCAATAACGTTTCCTGATACAGATGGATTTGCAATCATTATTTCCGGAGCAACTGATTCACGATTGATCTCGTAAAGCCTTATCTTTGCTTCTTTTAGCATTTTACGGGCTTTCATGTCAAATTCTGAAAGCGATGTAATTTTATTATAGTCATCTACGGCTTTGTCGAAATTACTGGTTTCTTCATACGACTTTGCCCTGGCAAAATATGCTTCAGGATCATCAGATTTTAATGTAATATATTTTGTAAAATCATTGATTGCATTGGTATGCTGATTGAATTCCTGGTAACTGATACCTCTTACAAGGTAATAAAGTGGATTTAAAGGGTCGATCAGAATATTCTTTGAAAGATCGTCTATTGCATGGGGATAGTCAAGGTTTTTCTTATAAACCCTGCTCCGCATCATATAAGCAGCTGTGTTCCGGTTATCATTCTTCAGTACCTCGTTGCACTGGTTCATCGCTTCGGTCAGATCTGAATTAAGGAGGATTTCAGCAAGAGCCAGCCGGGGTTCAGGAAGCTTCTTGTCCTTTGAGATGGATTTTTCAAGCTCCTTAATGGCAAGCTGCCCGTTATTCATCTTCATATAACATAAGCCACGATAGTAATAATCCATCGGTGTATCCTTGATTATAAGGGCTGTGTCTGAAACTTTCAATGCTTCAATGAATTTTTCGAGCCCTATAAGTGTTATAACCTTTACCGGGTAAATTGTTGCCTTGCGCCTGTCAATCGAAGAGGCCCTGTTAAGATAAGTAAGCGCTTCCTTATAGCTGCCCGATCTGTTAAGTTCCGCTCCAAGGCTTACCAATGCATTTGTATTCTTTGGCTCAAAAACCAATGATTTTTCATAATCGGCCCTGGCAAGGTCATATTTCATAATTTTTTCATACACGCCCGCTCTGGCAATGTAAAACTCAGAATTGGAGGGCTCAACACTCAATGCTGCTGTATATTGGGCAATAGCATCTTCATACTTCAGATTTTCAACAAATTCCTGACCCGCCTTGAAATACTTTTTCCCATTCTGACCGGTAGCAGGAAAGGGCAACACGGCAATAATAATGGTGATCAGAAAAAATAATTTCGTTTTCATGATTCAAAAATGTTTAAATAATCTGTCTCAAAAATAAAAATAATTATTACAAAATCAAGTATTTGGGTGGTTAGGAGTCCTGCCGTCGTAATATTTCAAGGCTGCTTTGGCTGAAATCAGTGTGTAAAATTATCCTGCCATTTATTGCCGGAGCCTTTACTCCCGACCCGAAATTTGTTTTACCGAAAAAGATGCGGGCTTCATCCCATAAGCCCGCTGAAATAAAATCATCAATCACCTGTGCTCCTCCTTCAATGAACAATGACTGAAAATTAGCATTATACAGATAATCTGAGATCTGTCTGGCTGCTGGTTCAGTATCTTTCAGACTCACTGTCTCAGAACCGGGATATATGGCATCCCTGTTGCCGGTGAAAACAATGGTGCGTCCTCCACCATTAAATATTGCAGCATCTTCAGGCAGCTTCCCTGACCGGGAAAGGACAGCCCTTACCGGATTATGACCCTTCCATTCGCGCACGTTGAGCTTTGGATCATCTTTTCTGATTGTTCCGGCGCCTGCAAGGATAACCTCCTCCGATGCTCTCCACTTATGCACCAGTACGCGTTCAGGCTTACCGCTTATCCATGCATGATGAACCTGGTTGTTTTCTCTTGGTACATCAATAAATCCATCCCTGCTTTGCGCCCATTTAAGTATGATATAAGGCCTTTTTTTCTCATGGAAAGTAAAGAAACGGCGGTTCAGGAATCTGCATTCATCTTCCAGAATTCCTGTTTGCACTTCACAACCTGCTTTTTGTAAAAGAGCAATTCCCCTTCCTGATACCTTAATGCTTGTATCATCAGCTCCTATGACAACACGTGGTATCTTATGTGAAATTATGAAATCAGCGCATGGAGGAGTTTTTCCCGTATGTGAACATGGCTCGAGGTTTACGTAAAGAGTTGATTTTTCAAGAAGTTCTTTCCGGGATACACTGCTGATAGCGTTTACCTCGGCATGAGGCAGGCCAGCTTTAAGATGATACCCTTCTCCGATGATAATACCGTCATGCACCACAACAGATCCCACCAACGGGTTTGGATAAGTGAACCCTTCTGCTTTTGCTGCAAGCTCAAGGCACCTCCACATGAATTTAATATCCGCTTCCTCCACCATTAACCTTAAATTGTTAAATTTGGCTTATGGGTATTAAGATACGAACTATAAAAGAAATCAGATCATATTTATCAGATCAACTCCAGGGCATCCACCCTGGCCCTGAAATAAAGGCTCTCACAAACATTATTATTGAGACACTCACAGGAAGCGAAAGGTTGCATCATCTTGCTTTACCTGAACAGATTATAACAGAAATTCAGTCAGATAAGGTAATTGAGATAACCAATGAACTGAAAAAAGGCAAACCTCTGCAGTATATACTCGGACAAACAACTTTTTACGGTTGTGAGATAAAGCTGAACTCAGATACTCTTATTCCGCGTCCAGAGACGGAGGAGCTTGTTGATCTTATAGTCAGAGAGAACAAAGGTTCTCAAGCAAAAATCATAGATGCTTGTACGGGCTCCGGATGCATTGCGATAGCTCTTGCAGTGAACCTCCCGGGAAGCTCATTGTGGGGATTTGATATATCTGAAGGTGCAATCGGAATTGCGAATGAGAACAGCCACCTGAACAAGGTAAAATGCACATTTTTCAGTGCAGACATTTTTGAATTTGATTATAATCTTAACGGGAAAATTGATATTCTGGTGAGCAATCCTCCCTACATAAGAGATCTTGAAAAAAAATTCATGCATAAGAATGTCATCAGTTTTGAGCCGCATAAGGCACTATTTGTTCCCGATTCTGACCCGCTCATTTTTTACCGTGCCATACTTGAAATAGGCCGTAAATTTCTGGAGCGGGGAGGAAAATTATATCTTGAAATAAATGAAGCTTTCGGAAAAGAGATGGTGGCTTTGCTTGAATCATATAACTACACAGGCATAGCTGTTGTTAAGGATATCAATAATAAGGACAGAATAGTCGAGGGAATAAAAAATGACTGAAAAAACAACTTTTAAAGCAGCTCTGACGAAAGCATTGGCATTATGTTCGAGGGTGGAATACTGTTCGGAAGATATTCGTAAAAAGCTAAAGATGTATGGCTTATCAACAGATGATGAGGAGAGGATCATCAGTCAGCTGGTAAGTGAAAAATTTATAGATGATGAACGTTACTCCAAAGCTTTCGTCAGAGATAAATTCAGGTATAATAAGTGGGGAAAGTTAAAAATTACAGCTCACCTGAGAGCGAAGAAGATCAGTGATGAAGCAGCAGCAGCGGCATTGGGTGAGATCGATAGCGAAGATTATATAAATTTAATAAGAAATCTCCTCATCTCCCACAAAAAAACCCTGAAAGCAAAGAATAAGTATGAGATGAAAGCCAAATTATTGCGGTTTGGGTTGTCGAGAGGGTTCGAAAGCAATATTTTGTATGAGATCCTGAATGAAGAAGAGTAGGCAGATAGTATTGGTAATCGCGATTATGAGATCCCTTGCTTCGGCTGCGGGATGACAGGCGCTTTTTGGGGAAATGGGGGAATCTCATTGACCTTGCAGCAACACTTTTAACTATTGTTGTGACGCACCAGCAGGAATCAAGTAAAAAAGGATAAAAAACTACTATATACCTGACCTGCAATTTGCCTTATAAAAGGGTAAAATGCAATCAGGAATAAGATAACAGATCCGGTAATGTCATATATTATCAGTTCATAGCTGTTATTTATATTCTTTACATATATAACTGAAAAAACCACCCTCATAATCAGCTGAAGGGCAAAAAACAGGAATATCTGCATTCCATAGGAATTCGCAAGGAATGCCTCATCAAATCTGCCGCTGACTATGTATGAGAAGCTGTGCGACAGTCCGCATGAAGCACATTTCATTCCAGTCAGTTCTTCGTGATAACAGACAATAGGGTAGTCATTTTTCTCAGGTGAAAAAATACCGGAGTATATCAGGATTGCCAATATTACTCCGGTAAATATTATGTTGATCGGAAGATATGGATGTTCTCTGAAGTTTATCCTGAGAGCACTCATCAGCTTTATTTTGGAGCTTTTATGGAATCATCAGTAACCCCGCCTGACTCCAGTTCATCGAGAAGCTGCTCTTTGTCCTCCCTGTTGGTGTTGATCTCGATTTTTTCGCCGTCAGATTCAATTTTAATTGATATATCAGAGTCCTCAATGTCTTTGATCACATTTTCCCTGATATCTTCAATAACTTTATGGATCTCCTTTGGCAGATTATCTGCATTGTCGGCTATCTTTCCAACAATGAAGATCTGCGAAAATGATATTACTGAAGCTACGATCCCAATAATCAGGCCTGCCAGCAACAGGCCCCTGGGCTCATTTCTTCTGGCAGCATGAGACAGGCCGATCGAGGCAATCACAATTGCAATTATTCCGGGAACAATGGCAATGATACCCACGCAGGGGATGACTGCAAGGACAAATGTTATTATTGCCGCAACCAGGGCTATTATCCCGAATGTTTGTCCTGAGCTGTTTCTTACTTCTTCCATGATGCTTATATTTTTTTAGTGTTCATTCTTTTTTCAGGATATTTACCAGATCCTGTTCTAAAGACGTAAGAGGATTTTCAATGATGCGTCCGGCCTCAATATTATTTTTATAAATAATAAAAGTAGGCACACGCTGGATGTCAAGCTTTTCATATTCGCCTACCGGAGCCTGTTTTATATTGTCAACACCTATAAGGGTGATGCCTGTTACCGGAAATTGCCAGATATCAAGTATCCTCATGAACCGGGGTACTTCCCTCCGGCTGTCGGGGCACCAGGTGCCCAGTACTATCTTAATTGAGAGACCTTCTTTGCCTATATCCCTTAATGAATTAACAACGGCGTTGTTGAATTCATAATCGTCATAGCCTTTGACAAACCATTCTGAATGAAGGGGTTGAAGGAACCTGTCTTTCGTGAAATAGCCAAGTATCCATGTTGATGGCTCCGAGTAGTCAGTTTTCATGGGGGCAAGATTTTCAGAATTAGTGGTATATTCAATGGTTGAACCTGCATTTCTCGTGGTTCTGCAACCGGTGGTAAGAGCGAGGAAGATTACAAAATAAAAAAATAGTGATCTCATGTACTTAATATTTAAGTACAAATTAAAAGGAATTTTCTCTCAAGTGCTAAAAATATTATAAATGGCGGTGAAGTAACAGGCTTACCAGCTATGAACATGTGTTTTTACAGGAACACGATCGCAACCTGGAGAAATTAATTACCAGTATTTTATGAGATCTTAAGCAGAACCTCAAGGATCTGCCGGGCAGCCTTTGAAACTGATGTGCCGGGTCCAAAGATTGCAGCTATACCCGAATCATAAAGGAAATGGTAATCCTGCGGGGGTATGATTCCGCCGGCAATTACAAGGATATCCTCCCTTCCAAGCTGCTTAAGTTCACTTACAACCTTTGGCAACAATGTTTTATGTCCACCTGCCAGGCTTGATATTCCAAGTACATGAACATCATTTTCCACAGCATGCCTGGCAACTTCTGCTGGTGTCTGAAACAGGGGTCCGATATCAACGTCGAATCCAATATCGGCATAACCTGTTGCAACAACTTTTGCGCCACGATCATGACCATCCTGGCCTATCTTGGCTACCATTATCCTGGGCTGTCTGCCCTCTTTTTCTGCAAACCGGGCAACCAGTGCCCTGGCCTCCTCATAGTCTTTATCAGACTTGTATTCAGAGGAATAAACACCTGAAATTGTGCGTATCACGGCTTTGTATCTTCCGGTTATTTTTTCAATTGCATTAGTAATCTCACCAAGGCTCGCCCGTTTAGCTGCTGCATCGACTGCCAGTTCAAGAAGATTGCCTTCCCCTGATCGGGCCGCGCTGGTGATCGCATCAAGGGCTGCCTGGCATTCTTTTTCATTTCTCTCAGAGCGCAGCTTTTCAAGCCTGCTGATCTGGAGCTTCCTCACTGTTGAATCATCTACTTCAAGAGTTTCGAGGGGCTCCTCCTTGTCAAGCCTGTATCTGTTGGTACCTACGATTGTCTGTACTCCCGAATCGATCCTTGCCTGCGTTCTTGCCGCCGCTTCTTCAATTCTCATCTTAGGAATACCCGATTCAATTGCCCTGGCCATGCCTCCAAGCGATTCTATCTCCATGATGAGATCCCATGCTTTGTGTGCGATCTCGTGGGTAAGAGATTCAACATAATATGATCCGGCCCAAGGATCTATTGCCCTGCAGATTTCTGTTTCAGTCTGAAGATAGATCTGTGTGTTTCGGGCAATAGCAGCTGAGAAATCGGTTGGAAGGGCCATTGCTTCGTCAAGGGCATTAGTATGAAGGCTCTGGGTGTGCCCAAGGGCTGCCGCCATGGCTTCAATACAGGTACGCCCTACATTGTTATAGGGATCCTGCTCGGTAAGGCTCCATCCCGATGTCTGGCAATGAGTTCTCAATGCCAGCGATTTCGGATTTTTAGGATTGAACTGGCTTACTATTTTCGACCACAGCATCCTTGCGGCCCTCATCTTGGCAATCTCCATAAAATGATTCATGCCTATCGCCCAGAAGAATGAGAGCCTTGGTGCAAATTCATCGATATCTAGGCCGGCATTTATTCCGGCTCTCAGGTATTCCAGTCCGTCGGCCAGGGTATATGCCAGCTCAATATCGCAAGT
The DNA here is from genome assembly GCA_942492865.1 of uncultured Bacteroidales bacterium. Taxonomy (GTDB): domain Bacteria; phylum Bacteroidota; class Bacteroidia; order Bacteroidales; family VadinHA17; genus LD21. The sequence continues at coordinate 735,413 of OW818650.1, forward strand.
TGCTCCTGCTTCCTGCATATGATATCCGGAGATACTTATGGAATTGAACTTTGGCATTTTTGCCGAAGTGAATCTGAAAATATCCGCAATGATCCTCATGGAAAAGTCAGGCGGATATATATAGGTGTTCCTTACCATGAACTCCTTCAGGATGTCGTTCTGGATCGTACCCGTAAGCTCCTCCAGCTTTGCACCCTGCTCGAGAGCTGCCACAATATAAAATGCCAGAACAGGGAGAACAGCCCCGTTCATGGTCATCGAAACCGACATCTTATTTAAAGGTATCCCGTCGAATAACAGTTTCATGTCGAGAACAGAATCGATCGCGACTCCTGCTTTGCCGACATCGCCCGTCACTCTCTCATGGTCCGAGTCGTAACCCCTGTGAGTGGGAAGGTCGAAAGCAACTGATAAGCCTTTCTGTCCGGCAGCAAGATTCCTTCTGTAAAAAGCATTTGACTCTTCGGCAGTTGAAAAGCCTGCATACTGGCGAATGGTCCAGGGCTGCATAACATACATCCCCGAGTAGGGCCCCCTGAGAAAAGGAGGCAGGCCGGCAGCATAATCGAGATGTTCAAATCCGTTCAGATCATCTTTTGAATAGACGCCTTTGACCGGAATTTTTTCTGCAGTGATCCACTGAGCCTCAGAATTACGGTTTTCAGGGGTTTGCTTTTTTATTACCAGCCGGGAATTCCTGTCGTTATCTGAGAAAATTGGTCTTTCGGGTTCATCGCCGTTGACAATATCAGTAAATACTGATGCATCGGGAACTGATATTTTTATATTTTCAATGGCACGGTTGGAAACAGATTCAGCAACCAGTTCCTGTATGTATCCTTTTTTAAGAGAGGCAAGAAATCCACCCTTTTCCCCGATGGTTATGAATAATTTCCAGGCATGATCAGCAATAAGTTCAGTAAGGTTTTCAACATAATAAGACCCTCCTGCAGGATCGGCTACAATATCAAAATATGCTTCTTCCTTAAGCAATAGCTGCTGATTTCTTGCTATTCGCTCTGAAAACTCGCCCGTCTGTCCGGTAACAGCATCAAAGGGATCGACAGTGATTGAATCAGCGCCTCCAAGAACAGCCGACATTGCTTCAGTCTGTGTCCGCAGCAGGTTCATATGTGGATCGGCTGTTGTTTTATTCAATTCACTTGTTAAACAATGGATCTCCATGCCGGAAAATTGTGAACCGGCTGCATTAAATTTATCAATTATCAACGACCAGAGAAGCCTGGCTGCCCTGAGTTTTGCAATCTCTCCAAAATAATTTGATCCTGTGCCAAAGCTGAACCTCATTGAAGAAGCTGCAATGCCCGGACTGATGCCTCTGTGAATAAGCTGAGCCATGTATTCGCATCCCATCGACAGTGCAAAAGCAAGTTCCTGAACTATGTCACTCCCGGCGTTATTAAAAAATGATGCATGAACATGAATGTTCCTGAAATCTGGAAGTGATGCTGCGGCGCCTGTCACTGAGGCCAGGTAATCGAAGCCCGTCTTAAGTGGAATGCAAAGGGTGCCATTTATCAACAACTTGTTTATAGGATCTGCCTCGAATGCCCCGGCTACTTTTGCAGGATTAATTCCTCTTTCAGCGACTTCATTGATTATAAGATTAACTGCTTCTTTAGCCTTACCATTGCAAACTAAATTAATCTCGACTGCATCCAGTGCAATATCGTTAAGCAGCAATCTGAAGTTTTTTTCATTCACCGTATCAGGATCAGCGATAATGAATCCGAGTGAATCAACACCTTTTTTAACTAGTGTAACAGCTTTCCGGTTTGCACTTACATAATCATCAACCCGGATGTCCTGCCGGATCAGCCATTTGTTACCACTTTCCTTTCTCCCTCTTAAAAACGGGAATTCACCGGGAAGTGCATCAATATGCTTTATATTGTCGAGGTCTTCCTTCCTGTAGAAAGGCATCACACTGAATCCTTCGTCTGTTTTCCAGACCATTTTCCGGAAATCGGCGCCTTTTAAATCGGAGATTATCTTATAAACCCATTCCTTTTTGGTTATGGGTGGAAACTGCTCAAACAACCGCATCATTCTGTTTCTGAAATTAAGTCCAAATTAAACACACCGGAAAGGACTTTTTAATGAGATAAATCATATCAGGAAAGCTCATTATTTACCGGCAAATTCCATCAGAAACGACTTAATGAACTGGCTAAGGTCCCCATCGAGCACCGCCTGCACATTGCCTGTCTCACAATTTGTACGAAGATCTTTGATCATCTTGTATGGATGCAGAACATAGGACCTTATCTGTGAACCCCATTCAATTTTCTTTTTCTCACCTTCGATCTTGGCTTTTTCGTCATTAAGTTTTCTAAGTTCAATTTCGTAAAGTTGTGACTTAAGGATTTTCAGGGCGTTTTCTTTATTATTAAGCTGCGATCGTGTTTCCTGGTTTTCAATAACTATTCCTGTAGGCTGATGTTTAAGACGCACTGCGGTTTCAACCTTGTTTACATTTTGACCCCCGGCACCACTTGAGCGGAATGTATCCCAGGATATATCAGCCGGATTGATCACTATTTCAATATTTTCATCAACAAGCGGGGATATATATACCGAAGCGAAGGTAGTCTGACGTTTCCCCTGGGAGTTAAACGGTGATATCCTCACCAGGCGGTGAACCCCGTTCTCTCCCTTTAGATAACCATAAGCACGTTCACCGTCAATCTCAATTGTCACCGACTTGACTCCGACCTCATCACCTGGCTGAAAATCAAGCTCTCTTGTTTTATAGTTATTCCTTTCGGCCCAGCGCAGATACATCCTCATCAGCATAGCTGCCCAGTCGTTACTTTCTGTGCCACCGGCGCCTGAATTTATTTTAAGTATCGCCCCAAGCTGGTCCTCTTCATTCCTGAGCATATTCCGCACCTCAAGGTCCTCGATGAGCTGAAGGCAGGAACTATATTGATTCTCAAGGTCCTGTTCAGAAGCCTCTCCTTCACGGTAAAAATCATTGATAACAGTCAGGTCCTCGACTGCAGTGTTAACAGCCTCATAATCATTTGTCCATCCTTTTAGTTTCGAAATTTCCCGCAGAAGGTCTTCGGCTCTTTTCTTGTCGTTCCAGAATCCGGGTTGTTGGGTAAGTCCTTCTTTTTCAGCTACAGCAGCAAGTTTTTCATCGACGTCAAAGAAACCTCCTTAAAGCGTCGCGGCGTTCCGCTAAGTCTTTTATCTGTTCGTTAGTGATCATTTTTCAAGGTTTTGTGCAAATTTAGCTATAATTTGCATAAATGATAAAAAGACAACAGGTATGTTAAAACTGATCACCCTGATGAGGCCGTATGCAGGTTATCTTCTTGCTGCATGGGTCATCACCATAGTAACTGTTTCCTCAACACCGAACATAAATGTTCCCCGTCTTCATACGGGACGCACCAGTATAAGGCTCGACTACCTTATTCATTTTCTTGAATACGGGTTATTGGCAGGGCTCACCTGTCTTACATTTACTGGCAAGAATTTTACTACCGGCATCCGCAAGACAGCGACGATAACAGTGGTATTAATAATCTTCGCAATTCTTGATGAATTTCATCAGAAGCTTATACCAGGGCGATCATTTAATCCAAGGGATATTTACAGTAATATTGCAGGGATCATTACCGGTGTTGTAATATCAGTCTGGCTGTTCAGGATGGTGGTAAGCAAAACCAACTTCCCAGTGGACAGGTAACCAAAATCTCCATCTTTTCCCGACTTCTGACAATTAGTGAGGGAGGAAATCTCAATTTTTGTTTAACCACGGATTTCACTGATTTCACGGAATGAATTCACGGATTTGTTTATTGTATAGGAAAAGTGTTATATTTATATGTCTCGCTTTTATGGAATTACTTTATAAAGATCTCACTGGCAAAATTGTTGATTGTGATGTGTAAGGTTACAAACATCTCGGACCCGCTTTGCTATAATCTGAATATGAAGGGAATAGGTTTATTGATAAATTTCAATGTTATATTTCTGAAAGAGGGGATCAGACGTATAATTATCTGAAAGAGACAATCAGTGCATTACCCGTGTCCTCCGTGAAATCCGTGGATAAATAAAAAAGTCGATTGGTAAGAAGTCACGTTCTGGTTTGATTAGTATAGCCTGTAACCGGAAAAATATCCTGACAAAGTACATGGATAAGGGAATCCATTAGTTTGTTTCACTACAATACTAACCTGTTCATTTTTAATGAGTTTTAAAGTGATGTTCTCTTTAAAAGTACCCCCAGCCCCATTTGGACCTATTATTGTTTCACTGTAAGTTCCTGCTTTGATAATTAATGATCCATTGGGTGGCAAAGTTATAGAAACCCGGAAAGTATAGATTCCATCAAACGGGACCTGAAAGATCCCATTAGTAAAATTGTAAGATCCTCCATCGTTATAAAAATTTTCATTAAAAGTCAGGTCAAATGGAGCATCGTTTGGGAGAGTAGTTGTTAAAGTAACTCCTGCCTTAAAAGCAATTAGTTGACCTACAACAATGGGATCTCTTCCTGTAATTTTAAGCTGCTTGTTGGATTCATCCCAGCTTAAATCCTGAAGCTCATTACCAGGGTCAGAATCTGCATCATTTTTGAGCTCTGATAGGCCCACGGTCACTGTATCGCCACTAATTCCGAGTCTCCGTTTAACAGGATCCCATTTTAATCTCTGTTCATCCTTATTATCGAGGTATCTTGTAAGGTCCCATTCCCTTGCATCAGGGTTCTTATCTATTTTAAGTTTATCGGAGCTTATTGTAATTTCCTGTATTTCGTTCTTTGGGTCACCATCCGATTCAATATTTGCAAGTTTTACAGAATTACCTCTTGAGATACCAAGGTATGTACCGTCGGGCTGATAAGTTACTGTAAGATTTTGCAGCAGGTCATTTAATGTAAGGGTATTTCCGCCTGAAATCGAAAGGTTATTGCCATCAAATGATAACATTTGATTATCCGACGCCGGATCGCCTGGTAATCCTGCCGGGCCCGGATCGCCTTTTGGTCCGGGAGGGCCGGGCTCAAGCGACTTCTGTGCATACAGTGCATAAGGTACAGCCATAAACTGCATTGTACCCATATTGACATAATCATTATCAAATTTGACTTCCACCTTCAGAAAATGAAGGGCCCTGCTCCATTCAACCTGCGACAGTTCCGTGAAGAGGCCACCTGCGTTTATTCCACGACCAATTATCAGGGAAAATACCCCGAACTTTGAAGTTATAACGTTAGAATGAACTTCCATATATTCAACCTGGCCATCAGGATTTTCAGAGATTATTGAAAACCTTACATCAATCTTCTCATTGATCAGTTCTTTACCATAATTATCCCTTGCCACTGCCTGATAATGGATTCCGAGCGGAACATCGCCCTGCCCTGATACCAGCTGTAAGTTCAAAGCCAACGACAGAAGGCAAATTTTCAATTTCCCCGAGAACATGATAAATTCTATTATAGTTTTTGAATAATGAATGTCCTGTATATATACCCGTCATGACTCGACACCCTTACCAGGTATGTACCCTTAATGAGATGACTTATGGTAATTTCTTTTACGAACCAGTGCTTTACCTGGAAATTAAGTTTTTCCGTGATCATTATTGTACCGGCAATGTTCAGGACATCAATCTGGAATGCCCTGCCTTCCTCACCAAAGAATTCAACTTTGATGAAATCCTCTGCCGGGTTGGGGTAAACATTTACGCCATCACCCTGAGGTTCTTCTTTGGATCTTACTTTAATGGAGGGCTGCTGGAAACCCTGTGATAAAATAAAACCCGATCCGGAAATTACTTCAACAGCGGTTTCTCCAACGGTTTGCGAATAATTCATGGCGCTCCCTGATAGTATTCCCGCTACAGGCACAAGCACCTGGTGGGACAATTGCTGCGAGAGAATAATCCCACAGGCAAAAGATAAAATAATTGTCAGGGCGGGCCTTTTTACGCTCATTTATTTATCAACATTAAAATCAAATTTATAAACATTTTTGACAAAGCCAAGGTTTTTTTTGACGAGAGCCCTCTATTCTTTGATATATTTACCATGTTTTACAGAAAATGATTGGTTTTTTTACCTGTTATTATCAATAATGCTTAAATCGTGCTGTTACCGGAATTTAGTTGAAGCCGGCTGTGATGAAGCTGGCAGAGGATGCTTGTCGGGCCCTGTTGTTGCGGCCGCGGTAATACTTCCAAAAAACTATAAGCATCCTGTTCTCAACGATTCAAAACAACTAACTGCAAAACAAAGATATAATTTGAGAGATGAAATCATAAAATCAGCTATTGCATGGAAAGTTGCATTTATTGATAACAATGAAATAGACTCCATAAATATTCTCAGGGCATCTATAAAAGCTATGCAGAAAGCGATTGAAGGTCTCGAAAGGGAGCCTGAAATGCTCCTTATTGACGGCAACAGATTCTATCCTTACAAGGAAATAAAATACGAGACAATAGTAAAGGGCGACGGGAAATTTTTTTCCATAGCTGCAGCTTCCGTTCTCGCAAAAACATTCCGCGATGAATACATGGAAAAAATACATCATGAATATCCGGATTACGGATGGTGTCAAAACAAAGGTTATGCAACACTTTCTCACAGGGAAGCCATAATGAAATATGGGATCACACCCTACCATAGGAAGTCCTTCACTCTTTTCGATCACCAGCTTGTTTTACCCTTCTGATCAAATTTCTTTCAAAATTAAAAACACTATCTTTGCTGCCTATTTTCAAAACACTACATTTTTATATGAAAAAGTTCCTTATAATCCTGATTATACTGGTATTCAGCCTTGGCTTAAGGGCAAGAGCTGACGAAGGGATGTGGATGCTGCCACTTATTGAAAAACTGAATATGGGCAGGATGACCGAACTTGGTCTTAAACTGTCGGCCGATGAGATTTACAGCCTTAACCAGCCAAGTATAAAAGATGCGATAGTGATCTTCGGAGGAGGATGCACAGGAGAAGTGGTATCATCTCAGGGATTAATTCTTACCAATCATCATTGCGGGTATGAATCTATCCAGTCGCACAGCAGCGTGGAACATGATTATCTCAAAGATGGTTTCTGGGCAATGACCAAAGAGCAGGAACTGCCCAATCCTGGTTTATCGGTAACATTCCTTAGGAGTATTGAAGATGTCACTGATCAGGTACTGGCAGGTGTTAAGCCCGGGATGACCGAGCAGGAAAGGAGCTCGGTGGTGAATGCAACAAGAGCAGCAATTGAGCGATCTGTGGAAGGTAATTACCGTGTTTCGGTAACTTCCTTTTATGGTGGAAATTATTATTATCTTATTGTATATGAAAGATATAATGATGTCAGGCTGGTAGGTACCCCTCCCTCATCAATAGGTAAATTCGGCTTCGACACCGATAACTGGGAATGGCCGCGTCATACCGGTGATTTTTCAGTATTCAGGGTTTATTCCGGCACCGATGGAGGTCCAGCTTCTTTCTCAGCTTCAAACGTTCCTTTAAAACCAAAATATCATCTTTCTGTTTCAATTAAGGACCTTAACAAAGGGGATTTTGCAATGATCCTCGGCTTCCCCGGAAGGACGCAGAGATATTTTACGTCATGGGAGGTTCAGGAAATTATGAAAATTACAAATCCCAACAGGATAAAGATAAGAGGCATCAAACAGGAGATCTGGATGGCCGACATGCTCGCCGATCAGAAAATCAACATACAATATGCATCTAAATATTCAGGCTCATCAAATTACTGGAAGTATTCGATTGGACAGAATAATGGACTTGAGAGGCTGAATGTGGTTTCAAAGAAGCAGGAGATAGAAGAAGAATTCACAAAATGGATTGCATCTGATGATTCAAAAAAAGGAACGTACGGAGAAGCCCCTGGTCTTATAAAGGCATCCATTGAAGGAAGATCGGAGTATCAAAATGCTCTTCAATATATTAGTGAATGCTTTTTCCAGGGTTGTGAACTGCTTGAAATGTACCAGATCGCATCAGTGCTCAATCAGACTCTTGAGGCCGGAGATGCCAGTAAATCGGCCGAGATGATTAAAAACATGAGAGAATCGGTCTCCTCTTTTTATAAAGACTACAATGCACCTACCGATAGGAAGGTATTTAAAGCCCTTATGGAACTCTACAGGAAAGATGTACCAGGTAAATTTCAGCCCGATTTTTATAATACTATAGACAGAAAGTACAGGGGCAGCATAAGCAAATATGTCGATAATTTATTTGACAATTCCATATTTGTAAGTGAAGCGGACTTTAATGCTTTTCTCGATAAACCTGATCTTAAGAAGCTCCGGACCGATCCGGTTTATACCACAGCTTCCTCAATAATCAGTAAGGCACGTGAGGTAGCGGCAAATATTTCCAAATATGATGCTGACATTACCAGGGGACAGAGGCTCTGGATTGCTGCCCTGAAAGAGATGACTCCTGAAAAGACACAGTACCCCGATGCTAACTCTACGATGAGGCTTTCTTACGGGATTGTTCAGGATTATGATCCAAGAGATGGGGTTACCTACAAATATTACACCACACTTCAGGGTGTTTTAGATAAATATAAGCCGGGCGATTATGAATTTGATCTTCCGCAAAGACTTATTGACCTGAATAATAGAAAGGAATTTGGCAGATACGCTTCTTCGCAGGGCTATATGCCGGTAAACTTTCTTACCACAAACGACATTACAGGGGGTAACTCAGGAAGCCCTGTATTAAATGGCAACGGGGAACTGATTGGTTTGGCCTTCGACGGAAACTGGGAAGCAATGAGCGGAGATGTGGCATACGAACCTGAGCTTCAGAGAACTATAGTTGTCGATATTCGTTACGTATTATGGGTTATCGACATTTACTCCGGAGCCGGACACCTGGTGGATGAAATGACTATTGTTCAGTAAATATTATTTATCTTTCTAAAAATATATTTAACTACAATGCATTTCGACCTGTTAGAGGTACTTGCTGCTTTTATGGTGCTATTTGCCATAATTGACATTCCAGGATCAATTCCGGTAATAATAGATATCAAGGCAAAGCAGGGTGAACTAAAATCACTTAAAGTAACAATTGTATCATTTTCAATACTGCTGGCATTTTTATTTGTCGGGAACCCTCTGCTTGGTATTTTCGGCATTGATGTATCATCATTTGCAATAGCAGGAGCATTTATTATCTTTCTCATTGCCATGGAAATGATACTTGGTATTGAAATTTTCAAGCAGGATGCCCATACGGCAGGCTCAATATTCCCCATTGCTTTTCCACTCATTGCCGGGGCAGGATCAATAACAACAATACTTTCATTAAAAGCTGAATATCAAACTATTAACATCTTCATCGCTTTGCTGCTCAACAGCGTACTCGTTTACCTTGTACTTCGTCTTACCACAGTCTTTGAAAAATTCCTTGGCGCCGGCGGTGTACAGATCCTGAAGAAAATATTCGGTGTCATTCTCCTTTCGATAGCCATAAAGCTGTTTCTTACAAATACAGGAATCAGTCTCCCTTATGCCAGGTGAGATTATAATATATACCGATGGCGCCTCGAGCGGTAATCCGGGTCCGGGTGGCTATGGAGTAGTGCTCATTTCAGGCAGGCACAGGCTCGAAAAATCAGAAGGCTTTAAACTTACCACTAATAACCGGATGGAGCTTATGGGAGTTATTGCCGGGCTTGAAGCCCTTAAGATCCCCGGAAGCAGGGTTACTGTTTACACCGATTCAAAATATGTTGCCGATTCAGTAGAGAAAGGATGGGTATTCCAGTGGGAGGCAAAACAATTCATTAAAAAGAAAAATCCGGATCTCTGGAAAAGATTTCTTATCATCTACAGAAAACACAATGTGAGATTTGTATGGGTGAAAGGGCACGCCAACAATGTAGAGAATGAAAGATGCGACTGCCTCGCAGTTGAAGCATATCTGAAAGGTCAGCTTAAGGATGATACCGGTTATAACCCCGAAAATGTTGACAATAACAATAATCAGGATCTATTATGAGAGGACAGAAAGAACTTTATGATCTCTTTAAGCACCTTTCCATCGATTTTGAATACCACGAGCATCCTCCATTAGCAACAATTGATGATGCTGTAATGCATTGGAAAGATTATAAGTCGGGCAGATGTAAAAACATCTTCTTCCGGAATCATAAGGGTGACAGGCATTACCTGGTGATACTCGAGCACCTTCAGAAACTCGACATTCATGACCTTGAAAAGCGCCTTAAACAGGGTAAACTTTCTTTTGCTTCGGATCAGAGACTCATGAAATTCCTTGGAGTGGAGCCTGGTTCAGTTACTCCTTTCGGACTGATAAACGATAAAGAAAACCATGTCCATCTTTTTATGGATGAGAACCTTAAATCGGAGGACAGGCTCGCGTTTCATCCCAATGTCAATACAGCTACTGTAATAATTTCACAGAAAGATTTCATGAAGTTTCTTGAGTATTCAGGTAATCGTTTTGAGTTTTTAAAGCTGTACGATTAGAAGGGTAACCGCCACAAGGTTGATTGGTAAAATGGGTTATTAGATCCCTTGCTGCGCTTAATTATGTCAGTCTATCTAAAGTCATTGATGAATACGACAGTGAGATCCCTTGCTGCGTTTAAAAATACATTCTCTTCTATATCATTGGTAATCATAATTGTGAGATCCCTTGCTGCGTTTACTTATGTCAGACTCTTTAAAGTCATTGGTGAATACGACAGTGAGATCCCTTGCTGCGCTGCGGGATGACAGGCGCTTTTGGGGGTAGCGCCAGCTGACAAAATCTTTTTACTGTGCATGCATCAAATAATATTTCCAAACGTCATTAGAGTCGAAAACAGAACACTATGAAAAAGGTCCTGATATTATTGATCATCATCTCCTTGCTTAAGCCGGATGCAAACGGGCAGCCTGCCACGCAAAAAAAAAAATATACAGCCATAAAAGTCACTGAAGCTCCGGTAATTGACGGAATTCTCAATGATGAAATATGGTTGTCAGGTACCTGGGTTGGTGACTTTACCCAGTTTGAGCCATATAATGGGCAGAATCCATCGCAAAGGACTGAATTTAAGATCCTATTTGATGAGGATAATATCTATGCAGCTATAAAAGCTTATGATACCAGTCCCGACAGTATTGTCAGCCGGCTCACCAGGCGCGATCAACCCGACGGAGACCTGACAGGTGTTATTTTTGACAGCTTTCATGACCTTCGAACGGCATTCATCTTCGGTATCAGTGCAGGTTGTGTGAAATATGATTTTATGATGACCAATGATGGCCAGAATGAAGATAAGTCGTGGGATCCTAACTGGTGGGTTAAAACATCAATAAATGAAGAGGGATGGATTGCTGAGATGAAAATCCCCTTCAGCCAGGTAAGGTTTGAAAAGAATTCTGGTGATTCATGGGGATTTCAGGTGGTAAGGTTATTGTTCCGGAAAGATGAGACAATATTCTGGGAACACATTCCAAAAGACAGCCCGGGCATTGTTCATCTATTTGGTGAGATTTCAGGTTTTGAGCAGATAAAGCCAAGAAAGATATTTGATATAACTCCTTATTCGGTTCTTAAGGCAGAAACCTTTAAAGCTGAGCCTGACAATCCGTTCCTCAGCAGTGGACGCCGGTTCAGTATGAACGGAGGTATTGATGCCAAGATCGGGATCACCAATAATATGACAATGGATCTTACCATCAATCCTGACTTCGGGCAGGTTGAAGCTGACCCTTCTGAAGTTAATCTGACTACATTTGAAACTTTCTTCAGCGAAAAGAGGCCGTTTTTCATAGAAGGAAATAATATTACCAGTTTCGGACTTGGCATAGGCGATGGAGATGTTGGAAATGATAATATCTTCTATTCAAGAAGGATAGGCAGAAGGCCACAGGTTGAATTAGATTTGGGTGATGAGTGGAATTCAGAAATTCCTTCCACGTCAACCATAATTGGGGCGGCCAAGCTTACCGGTAAAACAAAGAATGGGCTCTCCCTTGGATTTGTGGAAGCTGTAACTGCAATGGAAAGGGCTGAAATTGATTCAGCCGGAACACGAAAGTTTTCATCTGTTGAACCCCTTTCCAACTATTTTGCAGGAAGGGTTCAGAAAGATTTTAATGATGGAAACAGGATCATTGGCGGGATTTTTACCTCGACAAACAGGGATCTCGATAATTATGAAATTGATTTCCTGCACAGTTCTGCTTATACTGCAGGGGCCGATTTCACACAATACATAAAGAACAGGAGCTGGATGTTCAATATTAATGCCGCCTTCAGCTTAGTGCAGGGGTCACCCCAGGCTATTGAAAGAACACAAAAATCCTCAGCGCGCTATTATCAGCGCCCCGACAATGATCATACGAGGTTTGACACCACCCGCACATCCCTGGCTGGCTCAGGAGGAAGGCTTCAGCTGCAGAAACTGAGCGGACACTGGAATTTCATAATGGCCACAATATGGAAAACACCGGGTTTTGAAATAAACGACCTTGGGTATGTGCGTGAGGCAGACCAGATATTGTCGGTGTTATGGGCAGGCTATAGCCAATGGGAACCCGGTTGGATCTACCGGAGATATAATATTAATTTTGATGTCTATAACATGAGTAATTTCGGCGGGAATAAAATCGGTAGAGGCTTTGAATGGAATGCCTCGATGACCCTGAAAAATTACTGGAGTGTATATACAGGAGGAAATTTCAGCGGCGATTATGTTTCAACCAATATACTCCGGGGCGGCCCACTTATGATTTTACCCGGAAATACAAACGGCCGCATAGGCTTCTCATCCGATAACAGGAAAAAATTCGTATTTAATGTTTCGTTGAACGGATCAAGAGGCCACGGAAATGATAACCGGAATTTTTATTCAAGCGTGGGGGCTACATATAAGCCTGCAAATTATATTTCATTTGCTTTAAATCCCGGATTCAGTAAATCGTTAACAGAACTTCAGTATGTTGATAAAGCCGATCATAATACAGCTGACAAATATATTTTCGCTTCCATTGACCGGAGAACACTCAATGCCTCATTCAGGATCAATCTTAACCTGAGCCCCGACCTGACTTTTCAATACTGGGGACAACCGTTTATTTCAACCGGAGAATATTTTGATCATAAGCTGATTATAAAACCCGATGCTGACTACTTTAAAGAAAGGTTCAGATTATTCTCAGATGCTCAGAAAACATATGACGGTGAGGAGTATGACATTGACGAGGATCTTGACGGATCGGTCGATTATAGTTTTGAAAACAGCAGTTTCAAAAAACAGGAATTCCTTTCAAATCTTGTTATCAGGTGGGAGTATAATCCCGGATCAACTGTTTACTTTGTATGGAGCCAGTCGAGAAGTTATGAAGGGACCGGGGGCCCTGACTATTTAAACGATATGGCCGATCTTTTCAATGGGAGGGAAAATACGCCCCGCAATGTCTTTCTTATGAAATTCAGCTACCGGTTCGGAATGAAATGATCTGGTTTACCGGTTTTACTCCTTCGTTCATAGAGCCGTCAATTTGAATTTCCTGCAAAAAGGTCTCTCCACTTCCGCAAAATTGCTTTCTAAAATATGGTGAAGAATAGAGAATTATTCAACCACCCCGGCCGGAAATCAGTAGATTTGGTTAAGATAACATCCTTTTATCCAATTATATACAAAACAGAACCTAAAATGAAGGCTATTAAGGTGCAGGGCAGGAATGTGAAAATTTTACGGAAAAGAGTTATTTCAATAATAAGCCATCTCTTTCAATCTGGTTAATCTGGTCAACGATACTATCATGTACAGGTTTAAAATTTATTCCCAGCTCTTTTATGCTTCGTGAATTATCGAACATTATGGGATAACCAACATTTTTTCTTACAAACTTCAGTGAATAGCCCATAAGTGGTCCGAAAATATAGAATAGAAAATCAGGCAGCCTTCTTGCTGAAACCCGATATTTACTGCCGAAAGCTGCGATAAGCTTTTCTGCTATATGCACCATGCTGTATGAGTTTTCCACAGCAATATATCTGCCCTTTGCTTCCGGATTAAATGCTGCCAGTACATGAAGGAGTGCAGCATCTCTTACATCAACGAAACCAAACCAGAGTTCCGGAACGCCCATTTTAAATTGCCCGGTCATGAATAAGATCATGAAATCTATACTTGTTGAATCTTTTCTTTTTGTCAGAGAAGGTCCAAGAATGAATCCCGGGTGAACTGTTACAAGCTCCCATCTGTTCTGGGCATCTGCTATTTTCCATGCTTCTTTTTCAGCCAGGGTTTTCGAGTATGAATAAGGCTGATGCTTAATTGTGCTCGTTGTATTCCAGTCCTCGGAAGTAAAAATCTTATCGGATTTAAACATGATATCAGCCGCATCTCCGTAAACCGATGCGACGCTGGCGGTGAGGATAACGCGTTTCACTGAAGGAGTCTTATTCACCGATCTCAGAATATTCTTTGTTCCTTCGAGAGCCGGATCGATAACCTCTTCTTTGTGATTTTTCACACCCTTAACCTTAAACGGTGATGCAGTATGAATAACCACCTCACACTCTTTGAATACATCATCAAATGAACCTTCCTGCATCAGATCGGCCCCAATAATATTCAAACGTCCCCCTGAGGAGTCCTGCAGTCTCATAAGATTGTCTGCTTTCATCCCTGAAAGCTTACGCGCAGAAGTCTTCACAATCATCCCCTGGTCGAGAAGATGTTTAATTACCCATGATGCGAGATAACCCGTGCCACCTGTTACCGCAACCGGCCTTAGTCTGTCAATTACTTTCATCAACTATATTTTGGGAGAATACTTATTACCGGTCATTCAAATAAAAAAGATGGATCATTAAGAGGTCCTCCACTTTAAAACAATCATTTTACTATTTTGTTATACAAAAGTTACGGCCGTATCTGTATTTTATCTCACCTCAGTGAATCTCTTTAAATAAAACTTATATTTTATTAATACATTTTGTAAATTGTTGCCCTTCGATGGTCATTAACAAAATTTAACCTGCTCAGCCATGAAACAAGTAAAAGAATACATCAAAATTTTTGTTGCGTTTTTTATTGCATTATCACTAAATTCCCCTGATTCACTGGAGGCACAAAAGGGCCAGAAGATTTTCAGGGCAGGTGCCGCTACCAGTAACATAACTCCATTTCTCGGGGGAGGCCTTGTAGGTAATTTTGGCACGCCTCCGCCTGCGTTGTATGTTCATGACGAGCTGCATTGCAGATGCCTGGTTCTTGATGACGGGGAAACAAAGCTCGCATTTGTTATTGTCGATAATATAGGTATGGATCGCAGGCTTATCGATGCAGCAAAAAATTTAATTAATAAAGAGACTGAACTGCCCGTGTCTAACATAATGGTATCGGCCATTCATACACATTCTTCAGTAAGCTCACAGGGGCCCAATGAAAAACGGACGGGATGGAACGAGGAGGAGTTTGACTATTACCAAAGTTTTCTCATACGCCGTATTGTCGATGTGGTCAGAATAGCCCTCATCAACCTTGAACCGGCCCGCATAGGCTGGGGTGCAGGTAATGTTCCGCAGCATGTATTTGTAAGGCGGTATAAGATGAAACCGGGCACTCCGACTCCCGATCCTTTTGGCGGACAGGACAAGGTAGTGATGAATCCCGGTGTCGGGAATCCGAATGTACTGGAACCAAACGCAAAACCTGATCCTGAGGTGTCATTCATCTCCGTGCAATCAATAAGCGGAAGGCCTATAGCCCTGCTTGCAAACTATTCGCTCCATTATGTTGGCGGAGTTCCCGCAAATCATATTTCAGGAGACTATTTTGCCATGTTTGCCGACATAATCCAGGAAAGGTTAAAAGCCGACAGGCAGGAACCTCCTTTTGTTGCCATTATGTCGAACGGCACTTCGGGAAACGTTAACAACATAAATGTTCTCGGACCGCCTGAAAAGAATCCTCCCTATGTCAAAATGCGGCGTGTTGCAGATGATGTCGCCAATGAAGTTCTGAGAGTACACGGAACAATCAGATATAATGACTGGGTTCCATTGAAAGCCGCGCAGGAAGAACTCTCTTTAATGTCAAGAAAACCGGATGAAAAGCTGATTGCACGGGCAAAGATGGTCCTGGCCCGGCCCGATACGGTGAAGCCGGTTCACAGGCATGAGGTAGCTTACGCGCAGAGGACGCTTCAGATGCTCGAATGGCCGGAAAAGGTTGATGTCATACTTCAGGCCTTCAGAATAGGTGATCTGGGAGTTGCAGCAATACCATTTGAGACATTTGCTCAGACAGGTCTTGAGATAAAAGAGAAAAGCCCCTTCAAACAAACATTTACCATTGAACTGGCCAACGGCTCCTATGGGTACCTTCCCACACCTGAAGAACATGCTGTTGGAGGATATGAGACATGGCTCGGCACCAGCCGGGTGGAAATTGAGGCATCAAGGAAAATAGTTGCAAAATTGCTTGCACTCTTTGCGAAAATGGAATAAGCGCCAATACAGATAAACCTTAAAACGTGAAAAGGCTCATATCCTGTTTCCTTATACTTTCATTCGTTGCTCTGTCCTGTACAAAAAAACATCAAAACCATTTTACCCTGAGTTTTCAGGATGATATTATTTATTTGAATGGCTATGACTTAACACTTTCAGCTGCTTTTAAGGCACCTGACATTACACAGGCTGTTGCCTCAAATGAAAAATGGAAGTTAAACAGTACTGCAACATCAGCCATGGTTTTTGGAGAAAAAGCAGGTACACTGACAAGCGATTTATTCATATCGGACTATGGACAGATAGAACGAAAAGCGTGGATCTCAGATGACAGAGAGCTGGTGGCTTTCCAGCATATATTCACTAATCCGACCGGCAGCGAAGTTAAACTTGAAGCTCTTTACCCATTTTCACTGTCGGGTGAACAAGTTCTTTTCGGCCAGGATTCCAGGTACCGAATTCTGACCCAGGAAACACAAAAGAACGGATTACCGGGAACAGTTTTTCCTGAAGCCGGAGAAGTCATTAAGAGTGATCCTTTT
The DNA here is from genome assembly GCA_942492865.1 of uncultured Bacteroidales bacterium. Lineage (GTDB taxonomy): Bacteria > Bacteroidota > Bacteroidia > Bacteroidales > VadinHA17 > LD21. The sequence continues at coordinate 752,469 of OW818650.1, forward strand.
TTAATAATTAACGATTCCATTAATAATCATAATCTGTTTATAGGCTCCCAGACTTTTTACCTCCATCTGTTTGAGCTGATCCTGGAATTTAATGAAGAGAATGAAAAGCAGATTGAGTCTCTGCTGTGCAAATGTGATTTTGAAGGCGTGACAGTTCCTCCGGGAGGTTCAAGGGAGAGTCAGTGGATCGTTTTATCTGGAAGCCATGACCCGTATAAACTGATCACTGACTACACAAAAAGGACAAAATATTTTCATGATTTCAAAGAACCTGACAAAAGTGCGCCTTCGGTCTACAGCGCTTTCTATTATCATGGCCTGGGTTATAACGAAGAATACTTCAAAAGCGATATAGCTGTCTTCCGGAAGGATCTGCTCCCTTTTGACGTTTTCCAGATTGATGCCTGCTGGCAGCAGAACTACGGGCATGATTTTGAGTACAATAAAGAGGTCTTTCCATCGGGAATGAAATGGGCAGCGGAACAGATATCTTCACTGGGTTACGTTCCGGGTATATGGACAGGTCCGTATATAGTAAAAATAAAATCTGAAACGAGCCTGGCAAAAAGCCATCCCGAATGGCTCGTAAAAAACAGCAAGGGTGAATTATGCACCTGGATCGACAGTTACTATATCCTTGATCCTACACATCCCGGAGTTACAGACTACCTTGAAAATTCGTACCGTAAGCTTGCCGGGGACTGGGGATTCAGATATTTCAAGTTTGATTTTATGAGGACCATTTTCCTCGATGCCGATCAGCAATTTTATGATAGTACAGCCACATCGCTCGAAGCTTACAGGAAAGGACTTGAGGCCATAAGAAAAGGAGTTGGCGGGGATTCATATATTTCTGTTTGCGGCGGACATTATGGTGCATCACTTGGCATAGCTGATTCACAGAGATCGGGAAGCGATACAAAATCATTCTGGAACGAGAAGGAGTTACCCAAATACAGGCAGAACATCCTCAGAACCTGGATGTCAGGGTTCTGGCATGTTGATCCGGATGCCATGATGGTGCGGAGGCAGAAAGAAGCGTTGCCGACAGGAAAGAATCTCACATTGGGCTTATTCACAGATGAAGAGGCAAAAACCAATTCACTGAATCAATATATAGGTGGTGGGCTGGTCTGTTTCGCAGAAGATTTTGCTATCATCGATGCTGACAGGAAAGCTTTATACCGCCATGTTATTCCATCTATTAATTCCCCATCACAACCTCTTGACATTTTCGACCCTGTATGCCCGAACCTGTTGCTTACGACTGTAAATCCAGTTCGCAGGGAGCTCCCCTCCTGGAATACTGTTTCGATTGTTAACTGGACGGATAATCCAAAGAGTTACGACATTGAAATTGAAAAAATTACAAATGGAATTAAGGGAAACCAATTTGTCATATCTGAATTTTTCACGCAGGAGATTGTTGGTATTTTCGATAAAAAGCAGTCCATTCCGGTAAAGGATGTGCAACCTCATCAGAGCAAATTATTAAGGATAATGCCCTGGAATGGAAAAGACCCTGTACTGGCCGGCACCGATCTGCACTTTTCGGGAGGCGGAGTGGAAATAAGCGAGTGGAACAGATTAGATGGAAAAGTAGAAGGAGCAATAGAAACACGCTGGAATTATCCTGTAAAAGTCACAATTGTTTTTCCAGCGGAAAATGAAAAAGGTTTTAAAGCAGAAACAATAAAGATTGAAGCAGGAGAGAAAAATTTTACCTGGCTACAAAACTAAAAACCTGATACATCTGATATTGCGTAGCACCGCAACATTATTCCAGTCCTTCGATAAACACCGATTCCAATGATGGCAGCGGTTCTCCTTCCCTGTAGCTTAACCCCAACAGCCGTCTCTGAACCTTCAGCCAGTATTGAAATTCACTGTCATATTTTCCAAGGGCAATACCCAGGCGAAAATCGGTATACTCATTGGTCCATGCTTTATGAAAGATCTCTTTTGTCTGTATTATAGCATCGAGCATATCGGATGACCGTGAATGATACCGGTGACTGGCCTCCCTGTAGATCAATGTCTGAAAATCATATCTGTCGGGCTTTTCAGTCAGTTGCTTCCAGAAACCTGCTATCTCGCCTGCATATATATATTTCATTCCTATATAATCAAGCATTTTTGCCCCAGCAAGCATTGCGGTCAGCGACGTAGTGTCAATACCGTATTTCAGTGCGCTTCTGATGAAGACCATTGCATCTTCCGCTGCCAGTCTTCCATTTCGCAGGTTTTCCCTGTTGCCGGCAATCATTTTGAGGGATCTTGCTGTAAATGGATTTGCCCAGAAGGCCGGATCTGTTGAACCTACAGCTTTCCGGATAAAGGACTCGGCCCGGAATAGTGATTTATGAGCATTCTCAACCAGCTCTGCAAGTTCGTCCGGATATTGAGCATGTGAATATTCCCTGAAAAAATTCTCCTTATCCACAGGCTCATTCTGCCACGAAGCTACAGACCCGTAAGCAATATCGGGATATGCCATCCTCATTATTGTCATCGGGTCATCTGTCCAACCGGAATTAATAAATCCGATGGCATTGTACTGCCTTCCGGCCCTGATAAGCATATCAGTATTTAAAGTGGATTCTTCAAAAGCAGGGACCACCCAGTTATAATTTTTTATAGCTCCCTGTACTATCATGTCTATTCCGGCCTTTTCAAAAGGGCCGAGCATTTGTTCATATCGTTCGTCTGTTAACGGACTGTAATGCCATGGTACGGCAATGATCTTCTGAGAAGCGTCCTTTATCATTGAAGGATACTTTTGAAGCATATCCACCCATACCATAGCGCTCTTTCCCTGATCTTCAACTATATCGGTTGTTTGCCTGAGCATGGCTGAATAAAGCTCTTCAGGTGATTTTCCGCGTTTTTTGGCCTCATGCTCAAGCAGCCATGTCTCGTCAAAGCCTATATGGAAGAACCTGCTCGGGAACAATTGCGAGATCTGCGCTATCCAATCCTCCAGTATTGGTTTTACCCGCGGATCATCAGGAATGAATTCTCCTCCATGCGGAACAACCGACAGGTCCGAATAATGCTCCAACCGGAACAGATCGTGCAGGTGGCCGTATAATTCCATGTTTGGAATTACGTCAACATGACGGGCCTTTGCATAACCAATGATCTCTTTTACCTGTTCCTTTGTAAACCTGGCATCGGCCATCAGAAGAGGATAACCTTCGAGCTCAATGCTTGCCTCGGAGTAAAACAAATATTGGTTTGCCTTCCATCGTGCAAGAAAATCAATCTGGCTTTTTATCTCCTCGATCCTGGGAAGCTGAAAATGGCTCATGTCCATCATAAATCCCCTGTAAACCATCGATGGCCAGTCGTGGATCTCAGCCTCAGGGATGATTGCCTTATCTCCCGATCCTTCTATCATTTGCCTTAATGTCTGAACTGCATAAAATAATCCCGCAGAAGAACCTGAAGTTATCCTTATCCTATCAGATGTAACTTTTATCTTATAGGCTTCACGCGAATCCGGTCCGGGTTTTTCTCCCGGAACAGGCAAAGGATCGGCATTTCCTGTACGCTCAAAAATAATTGATGCTCCGGCGGCTGATTCCTTCACCGGGATGCTTGTTGAAGTAACCTGCGAAAGTAATGCTGCAAGTTCGACTGCTGCGAATTTATCTTCTTCCAACGGTTTAGAAGAAAATCCTATTGTTAAATCCTTAAGTTTGAGTCCTTCCTTACCATACGTAATTTTCTGAGGCTTAGGAAGTATTGGATTATGTACCTGTGCTCCAGCAGACAGATATAAAACAATCAACAGAATACTTAAAATACTCTTCATAAAATTCAATTTAAATTCATTTAAATATATTGACTTTTTATGAAGCAGGCATAATAATGAAAAACCCGGTAATAATTCTTACCGGGTCTCCCTCCATAATTTTCAATTCAAATACAGTAAATACTAGTTTACCAGTTTCAGATAATCTCTTCCCCTTCTCCCTGCCAGGTTGTATGCCTGGCCAACCCAATTATCCTTTTCAATCTGGCCAGGAATTAATTCCAGCACCTCCGTAATAGTAATGATATCCTCATGGGTAAGCCTGCTTATCTGGTCAAATGTAAATATATCAAGCGTGTTCAATCGTTCTTCAACCCATGATCCCAAACCGTCAATAAGTGTTAAATTATTGGCCTGATGAATTTGTGCATTTCCCAGCCTGTCAAAATAGATCCTTCCTTTTCTTTCCTTTATTCGCTTTAGCAGTTCAACTTTATCACTGGCAATCCTTAATAGTTCCTTTGCCTGCAGTACCCAATTTTGATTCTATATTATTTATGAGCTGATTTCATTTGATTTATGGTCTTTCGCAACTTCGTCGTTGCCTTCCCCGGGATCCTGCTGCTTTTTCATCGTCTCTTCTTTATTATCTTCGGGCAAATTCACGGACTCACTATTGAGCTCCGCAAACTCCTTACTGATTTTTTGTTTGAGGACTTCCCAGTCTCCTTTATACTCTTTCCCTTTCATTTTTTTAGATTTAGTCGAAAATGATCCAACTAAAAGTTAAAGCCTAGCGCAATACCGTACCCTGTGTTCCTGAACTCTGATTTATTATTGGGCAGGGTTGTATTATCTGCGTTTATTTTGGACAGGCCCAGCTGTGTAATAAGCTGTATGGAAAGTCCGCTTTTCAGCTCATATCCGAAGAATAGGTTGGCGCCATAGTCGAAATGCCTGAAGTACTTCCAGTCGTAAGGATTAAGACTTTGATATTCATTCGCGAATACAATGTTTTCTTCAGTAGATGAGTCTTCGAATGAAAGTTTTGCTTTTCCTCCAAATCCATAAGCAACGTATGGTCCGAATCCGAGAAAGAAATGACCGTTTCCTAGAACCGGCCTGTAAAGAAAGTTCAGTGGCAGTTCAATGTATGAAATGTTGTACTCAGCTGACATGTCAAGACCCAGGAACTCAGAAGCAGATTTTGCTCCTTTTGTAGAAAACATCAATCCCGGCTGAAAATAAAATTCAGGTGCTACAGGTATTCCCAATACTATACCAACATTGAAACGGGGCACCATAGTCATTTCCAGCTTATCTCCGTTTAAATCCTTACCGTTAAAATTTTGCATATTAACACCACCGCGTAAACCGAAGGAGATGCCGTTATCCTGAGCATTGGCTGATATCCCGAATAACATCAGGAACGCCAGAAGAAAGAAAGTTTTATTTTTCATAATTTTAATAGTTTAAATTATTGACATTATAATTTTGAAATATTGCATTTTAGTTCGCCTCTTTTATCATTTTTTCATTTGCTGTAATTGCAAATTCCACCCGGCGATTCTTTGAACGGCCGTCGGCTGTCGCATTATCGTATATTGGCTTCTCCTCTCCGTATCCAACCGTCGTTAATCGTTGTAAGGCGATATTGCTACTGGCAAGATAACCTGATACTGACTTTGCACGTCGTTCCGAAAGTGACTGATTGTAAGCCAGTGAACCTTTACTGTCGGTATGCCCGTGGATTTCAATATTGGTATCGGGATATTTGCTAAGAATTGTAACCAGTTTATCGAGGTTCTCTTTTGCTTCCGGTTTAAGCGCCGATGCGTCAAATCCGAAGAGCACATCACTTGTGAATTCAACCACAATACCTTCCCCTACCCGCTCTACATTAACACCCGGGACTTCCTTTTCAATTTCTGCCGCCTGTTTATCCATTTTATTGCCAATAATGGTACCGGTCACTCCTCCAACTGTTGCTCCAATCACAGCGCCCATGGCAGTATTACCCGATGCCCGTCCGATAATAGCCCCTGCTGCTCCACCCGCTGCAGTCCCGATAGCTCCTCCCTTGAAGGCTCTGCTGAGCGATGCACAACCTGTCATTAAAAGTGTAAGTGATAATACGACAGATAAAATAAGATTAGATTTTTTCATGATTTTTAAATAATATTTAAGAATTGTTTTAATCGTGTGAATTCAGGTTATGACCCTGCCTTACTTTCTGTAAAGATGAGGATCATGATAGTTGAAAGTATTACAGATATATATTTATTAGTTGCAGATTTTACATAAAGCAGTAACAAAAGTGAGTAAAAGTGAGCTGTCAGTATATGGGGTAAAAAAAAGTGACTATAGCTTTTCAACTTTAGTCACTCCACAGTCTGATTCACTCTGGATTGCTTCTTTTTCAAGTCACTTTTTAAGTCTCCAGGGGATTTAGATGGCGGTCGGGCTAACCCGGGTCTTTTTTAAATCCGTACGTTCTGCAAGCTGCCTAGTACTCCGAAAATATTCAGAAGCCAGATCACAAGAATTATTATAATTACAGCATTCAGAATGCTCTTAACGGTTCTTTGCATGGGAATATAGGAATTCACCAGCCATAGAATGACCCCAACAACAATAATAACAATAAGCACAGTAAGGATTGGCATGATATTCAAAGATTTAGTTAAATAAAATTTCCATAGTAAAGTTGACTCTAAAAAACAACTAAAGCATTACATATCTTTCTAAATAAGTTATATAATTTACACTTTCAGCATCTGCGCCAGCGAGGAAACTCTTAAATTCTATTATTCTTTTTTTAAAGCCTCATCTATCATCCTTAATGAATCCTGTGTATTTTTTTCAGCTTGTTTTTGTTTCCTGTTATAATACCCTCTCAGAAGAAAATTGCTTTTAGCTGCATTCATATTCTCATCAAGACCCCTGCTGCTTTTTCGCAGATTGATTATAGTCCTGTTAATATTTTCAGCTATTGATGAATCCTGGATAAGTCTGCCAAGCGTTCCGTTTCCCTGGTTTATATTGACCATTATTGATGCCAGTTCTTCCGAGATAATCTCGAAATTCACTGCGGTTACTGCAAGGCTTGTTAAAATGGCATCTGTTTCTACAGGCTCTACTGATGAAATAGATTCTCCACCCTTCACCGCCGAAGCCTCTGAACTGCCTTGGGTTATTATCAGTACGCGGTCTCCGATTATTCCTTCTGACCCTATTAAGGCAAGTCCGTCTTTTTTGATAAAGGGTTGAACACTTTTCTTAATTATCATATCGACCTGCACCGTGGAATCGTTCACAAGGACAATATTTCCTACCGTTCCAACATTGATACCTGAGAAGCGTATATTGTTCCCAACCTGTAAGCCGCTTACATTATAGAATGTTGTTTTAAGTTTAAATACCGGGTCGAATAGATTTTTTTGCCTTCCAATCAAAAATATGGCAAGTACAAAAAGCACAAATCCTCCTGCAACAAACAGCCCTAATCTGACCTTAAAATTTGGTGAGTGTTTATCCATATCCTTATTTTATAAATTACTTAAAGAATGATTTTATGAGAGGATCGTCTGTTTTTTCGAATTGGTCCAGAGTGCCTTCAGCATGCACCTCACCTTCGTACAGCATAATAATACGGTCGGCTGTAGCACGCGCACATTCGATATCATGGGTGATAATTACAGAAGATGTTTTATATTTTTTTTGCACATCATTTATAAGGGAACTTATCTCATCAGAGGTTGCCGGATCGAGTCCTGTAGTTGGTTCATCGTAAAGCATTATCAGCGGGTCAACAATGACAGTACGTGCAAGGCTGATCCGTTTCCTCATGCCACCCGACAACTGAGACGGCATTTTATTAAGAGTGTCGGCCAGACCGACATTCTCCAAAACATCAGCTACTTTTTCAGAAATTTCTTTCTCTGTCAAATTTTTTCTTATTCTCCGTAACGGGAACTCCAGATTCTGCCTTACAGTCATTGAGTCGTACAATGCCCCGCTCTGAAAAAGGAAACCTGTTTTCTTCCTTGCTTCACCGAGTTCCTCCCTGTTCATCGTTTCGAGGTCTTTGCCAAAAAGCTCTATCTTGCCGCTGTCGGGTATAAGCAGTCGCACAATGCATTTTATAAGAACCGATTTACCTGAGCCTGATTTACCCAATATCACCAGGTTCTCACCTTTAAACAGGTTAAGGGAAATATTCCTGAGTACCGGCTGATTCTTAAAACCTATCGTGAGATCTTTTACAACTATCAGAGATTCTGAAGTCCCTACCCCGTGAGTATTCCGTAATGGCATATTCGGCCTGGAATTTTTCATAACATATCGGTAATCTGAACAGCAATCATGTCAACAACAATCACAAGGAGGGATGACAAAACAACTGCTGAATTAGCAGCCTTCCCAACACTTTCAGTACCTCTCCCCGCTGTATATCCCTTGTAGCTTCCTACTATTCCTATCACTGCCCCAAAGACAAAAGTTTTTATAAGTGCAGGGAAGAAATCAATAAATCCGATATAACTGAATGCCTGGGAAACAAATAATACCAGATTTACACTACCTTTTATGTTAACTCCTGCCCAGCTCCCCAATATGCCAAAAGCATCTGCGAAAATAACCAGAATCGGAAGCATGAATGTAGCCGCAAGGACACGGGTAATAACCAGGAACTTAAACGGATCAGTAGCAGAAACCTCCATTGCGTCGATCTGTTCCGATACTTTCATTGATCCAAGCTCTGCCCCGATGCCCGACCCTATTTTGCCTGCACAAATCAGTGCCGTAACAACAGGTCCTATTTCCCTTATCAATGATGTTGCCACCATGCCGGGCAGCAGGGTCACTGCTCCGAATGCGGCAAGAGAAGGCCGCATTTGTATTGTGAGCACAATGCCCATAATAGCTCCCGTCACTGCAATCAGCGGAAAGGACTTGTAGCCAACCTGATAGCACTGACGAATAAACTCTTTAAACTCAAAACGGGAAGAAAATGTTTCCTTAGCTATCCGTGTTACAAACAGGGACAGATCTGCCAGGTCACTCAAAAAACTGCCTGTTTTTTCTGCCCTGACATACGATCTTTTGCTAAGCCTCATAGATTTTATTAGTTGCAAAACTTTTACCTTTTATTACAGGATCCGGGTTCGTTTTGAAAGTATGGTTCTTAAGACATTTACAGCTGACCGGGCAACAAAAAATTTGGACAGATAACCTTTTGCCAATCCCATTACTGTAAATGCAATAATATTAATCAGTTTTGGAGTTGATATCAGATCCTTCACTGTGCTTGCAATCTGACTCCCCTGCATCTGGGAATCGTATATCAACAGTAATTGTTCTCTCAGCAATCTCCCTTCCGCTATTTGTTTAATATTCATTAAACGTATTGCATCCTTCAATTCCTCGCTGGTGCTTATCGTTTGCATTTGCAATTATTTAGGACCGTCTTTTACTTTTGCAGTTGCATTTTCTATCTCATCTTTCAGATAATCAACCTTTTCGCTTATGATGTCAACAAATTCATTGAACCTTTCGTTTAAATCGTCTGCATACTCATCAGCTTTCATTTTTATCTTATTACGTGTAACGGATCCCTTATCGGGTGCCAATAATAATCCGATCAATGTTCCAGCGGCAATGCCAGCCAGTAATCCTAATAATACTTTACCTGAATTCATTATAGATGTATTTGATTTAAAAACATAGAACAAAGATGATGAACAGCATTATCGAAAAGTTACATATCTTTGTATAATAGTTACAACCTTTACATAAGGAGATGTCTGCAGTAAAATAATCATGCCAAGTCGTTAACCTGTAAAGAATGTAACTTATTCCTATAGCATTGTAATTTATTCCTGCTTTATTTTCAGATCTTTACACAAATTTCTTTTATCAAAGAGGGAGGTACATTTGAAATTATTCATCAAATATATGGTGACGAACCAGTGCAAAATTAATGTTAAGACGGAATTAAAGAAACTTGGATTGCATTTTATATTTGTTGATTTGGGTGAAGTTGAAGTAATGGAGGATCTTTCTGCTGATCAGCTTCTTCAGCTTAGAGTTGCTTTGACCAGCCTGGGGATGGAGCTTATGGACGATAAGCGGGCCATATTAATTGAAAGAATAATAGGTGTGATCATCGATAAGGTTCATAATTCAACTGAGAATAACAAGTATAACTTTTCTGATTTTCTGGCTGAAAAGTTAAATCTTAATTATACCTATCTCTCTAATATTTTTTCAGAAGTGAAGGGAATGACAATTCAGCAATTCATAATAATACATAAAGTTGAAAGGGTAAAAGAGCTGCTGATGTATGGAGAGCTTTCACTGACAGAGATTTCATATTTAATGAATTACAGCAGCGTGGCACATTTGTCGAACCAGTTTAAGAAAATAACAGGTCTTTCACCTTCACAATTTAAAGCTTTAAAAGAAAAAAAACGTGTTCCGATTGAAGAATTGGGAAATTCATCCGATGGCAGATTGCCTCAAATGAATTAAAAAGTCAAAAAATGGAAGAATTAAAAACACATGAATCTAAATATACACGAAGCCTAATAGAAGCCAGTCTTGATCCTTTGATAACCATCAGTACAGAAGGAAAGATTACAGATATGAATGAAGCTCTGGCTAATATAACAGGCCTTCCACGCCAAGACCTCACCGGTACAAATTTCTTTGACTATTTTACAGAAAGACAAAGGGCCAGGGAAGTTTACCAGGAAGTTTTTGCGAAAGGATCTGTGGCTGACTCTCCGCTTACACTGCGTCATAAAGACGGAAAGCTTACCGATGTACTTTTTAATGGATCGGTTTATAAGGATGATAAGGGAAATGTGATAGGGGTGGTAATTGTTGCAAGGGATGTTACTGATCAGAAGAGGATTGCAACAGAACTGAATGAAGTGAAAATAGCTGCTGAGATGGCAACAGAAATAGCAGAGGCGGCAAAGAGAAAAGCAGAGAGCGCAACACTCATAGCTGAAGCTGCAGTAAAAGCAAAGCAGCAATTTCTGTCAAATATGAGTCATGAAATACGCACACCGATGAATGCAATCATCGGCTTTACAAAGGTATTGTTGAAGACAGAAGTATCGGTAAAACAAAAAGAATATCTGACTGCCATAAAACTGAGCGGTGATTCTCTGATAGTTCTTATTAATGATATCCTCGATCTTGCCAAGGTTGATTCAGGGAAAATGGTCTTTGAACAGATACCATTTAAACTGGCTTCATCAATTTCAGCTATGATTCATTTGTTTGAAGCTAAAATTCAGGAAAAAAATTTACTCCTAATAAAGGAATATGATACCAGGATCCCCCGGGTACTTTTAGGAGATCCATTACGTTTACACCAGATTATTATAAACCTCATAAGCAATGCCGCTAAGTTTACATCAAAGGGAAGTATTACAGTAAGAGTACGCCTGGTCAGCGAAGATGAAAATGAAGCTAAAGTTCAATTTTCAGTTATTGATACCGGGATAGGCATTGCTGAAGAAAAACTGAAAAAAATTTTTGAAAACTTTCAGCAGGCGTCAAGCGACACCTCAAGGCTGTTCGGAGGAACCGGCCTGGGACTGGCCATCGTTAAAAATCTTGTGGAACCTCAGGGCGGTCTCCTAAGCGTTACAAGTAAACCAGGCGAAGGTTCTGACTTTAGCTTTACCTTAAGCTTCCGGAAGACAGATGCTGAAGCTGCCCTGGATACAGAGTTAATTGAATTGAACAAAGAAATTATAAATATCAGTGTATTAGTTGTTGAAGATATTGCCCTCAATCAACTACTGATGAAGACAATCCTTGATGAATTCGGATTTGAATGTGATATTGCTGCCAATGGCAGAATTGCTGTTGAAAAAATGCACAATAAAAAATATGACATTGTTTTAATGGATTTGCAGATGCCCGAAATGAACGGATTTGAGGCCACTGAATTTATCCGTAACAAATTGCATTCTGATATCCCTATAATTGCCTTAACAGCCGATGTTACAACAGTTGATCTGGTAAAATGCAAACAGGTAGGAATGGACGACTATATTGCCAAGCCGATAGATGAAAGGGTACTATACAGCAAAATGATAGGGCTTCTTAAACAGAAGGCTGAACCGGCAACTGCAAGTGAACCCTTAATTCAAAATATAACATCGAAATGCATTGATCTTGATTACCTGCAGCAACGCACAAAGTCAAACCCGGCTTTAATGATGGAAATGATTTCGATTTACCTGGAACAGACCCCTCCTCTTATAAAAGCGATGAAACATGGCCTAAGGGACAAAGACTGGCCATCACTATACTCGGCCGTACATAAGATGATCCCCTCATTTTCAATTATGGGTATCAGTGTAGATTTTGAGAACATGGCAAAAAAAGTACAGGAATATGCAAATATTCAGCAACTTACTGAAGGAATTCCAGATATGGTTTCGAAAATAGCAAATGTATGTAATCAGGCATGCAAGGAATTGGAGGTGGAGTACGATGCAATTAAGAAAATAAATTCATGAAAGAAGAAAACAAAATAAAGATCTTCCTTGTCGATGATGATGCAGTTTTTTTAAAATTGCTCCAGATTGAATTTCTTAATCATGCTGATTTCAGTATAGAAACATTTTCAACAGGGGAATTATGCATTGAAAATTTATCCCATAAGCCCGATGTGATAATCCTTGATTACCATCTTGACGGTATTGACAGAACTGCCATGAACGGATTGGTTACACTGGATAAAATCAAAGAGTACGATCCAAATATTCCTGTTATAATTTTATCAAGTCAGGATAAAATTGATGTTGCTGTCAACTGCATGCATCATAAGGCTTTTGATTATGTTGTAAAAAGTGAGACAGCCTTCCTGCGATTACAAAAATTTATATCTACCATCTTCCAGTATAAAAAAATGGAAAAGGAGTTGAACTGGTATATGGAAAGGATGTAAGAAGTGACTGGAGTGAGCTAGAGTTTGGAGTGACTAGAGTTGAAGAATAAAGTGACCATATCGGATCACCTTTATCAATCTTTTTACGTTCGGGAATAAGATCTTCCACTTGAGGTTTTCTTTCCATGTGTTCACTTTAGTTCACTCTAGTCACTTTAGTTCACTTTAGTCACTCTAGTCCCTCTAGTCCCTTTCACCTCATCTGTAAAGTTTACAACTTAATGCCAGAATTATGTAATGCTGCCGCCTTCGGTAAGCACACCTTTACATCGTGGAATATTTTCACGTCTGCCCGCCAGTTGCGGTAATTAAAGAAACGAAATATGAAAGTCAAAAATCTATTAACAAGCATTACAATCGCTATGGTTGTTTTAATGCCCGGTTGTAAAAAAGACGATGCGGATGACCAGGGGACAAACCCGGTTGTGATCCCTGTCCAGACAACCATAAGTGCAAAGGTGCCCCTTGCATCAGGCCTTACAACCCTGGCAGTTCTTGCAGCCACAGGGATTACTAATACCGGAGCCACTAATGTGACCGGCGACCTTGGCCTGAGCCCGGGTACTTCAATAGGTGGGTTCCCTCCCGGAATTCTGGTTGGCACACAGCATATCAATAATGCAATTGCCACACAGGCAAAGCTTGATTTAACCACTGCATATAATGATGCAGCAGGCCGTACCAGTACAGATATTGTAACGCTTTCAGGTAATATCGGTGGTCTTACTCTCACCCCGGGTTTGTATAAATCAACTTCGTCGCTTGCCATATCATCAGGCGATCTCACTTTCGATGCTAAAGGAGATGCGAACGCTGTATTTATAATTCAGATAGCTTCATCATTCACCACAACCTCAGGCCGGCAGGTAATTCTAAGCGGTGGGGCACTGGCAGCCAACATATTCTGGCAGGTAGGCTCATCAGCTACCTTTGGAACGACCTCAGTTCTTAAAGGAACTTTTCTTGTACACCAATCAGCAACTTTTAATACCGGGGCCACACTTAATGGCAGGATTTTTACCAGCAATGGCGCTGTAGTAATGGCCGGTAACACAATTGTCAAAGAGTAATATTAAAGGGCTTTTAAAATCATAATCGCCCTTATAAATCCAGTTAATAGCAATAATATGAAAAGCAATTATTTTTTACAGCAGGCAAATTCACCCTGATTCAGGGAACTACGATTATTCCGGGTACTATTGAGTACAGTGGTGTTACCGCTTCATTCAATCCTGCTGCCGATCTTTCTCCCAATACTCTCTATAAGGCAACACTGACCACCGGAATTCTTGATCAGGCAGGCACAAACCTGCGGAGTGACTATGTGTGGAGTTTTACTACAGGCGCAGTTCCGGATATGATTTTGCCCACAATTACTCTTCTTGATCCGTTAAACAATGCATCAGGAGTGAGCATCAACAGGGCAATAAATATAACCTTCAGCGAACCGATGGACCAGGCAACAATAAAGGCATCGACTATAAGCGTTAAGCTGGGATCCGTTTTGGTTTCAGGTGCAGTTACTTATTCGGGCAACATCGCCAGCTTCACCCCTACAGTTGATCTTGAACCTTCAAAAATCTATTCAGTAACGGTAACAACAGGTGTTAAAGATATGGCAGGCAATGCTTTGGCAGCCAATAATACTTCCAGCTTTACCACAGCAGCGGCTCAGGACATTATCCTTCCGAGAATCAATGCATCTGACCCCCTGAATAATACCACAGGAGTTGCACTTAACAAGATTGTATCCATGACATTCAGTGAATCAATGAAGTAAACATTACCCTGACCGGCGGTGCACAGGCCAGGAATATTTTCTGGCAGGTTGCCGGTCCTGTATTAATAGGCACAACTGCTCATTTCGAAGGTATCATATTATCGAAGACAGGAATAACTTTGCAGACAGGAGTCGAATTTAAGGGCAGGGCAGGAATTCGGAATCTCATTGACCTTGCAGATACTGAATTTAAAGATATCGCACCTTTTCTGCGGTATTAGAAATCGGGCAGCAGACTATTCGGAATATGTGAAATATATAACGTTTATCGCTTATTGTGTAACAACCGCAAACAATCACTTCATTATCTTTAATCACTTAACTATAAATATAATAAGATGAAAAAAATTATCATTTTTGCATTCACAATTCTTTTTACTTTGAGTGCCTCAACGGCATTTGCTGCCAGAGCTGACAAAAGCACATTACCTGATAATGCTGCAGCTCCTGACAAAACGGAGAACAAGCTCTCCGAAGAAGAAGTAAACCGGCTCACCAATAGGGTAGAAGAGATCCGCGATATGGACAAAACCAGTATGTCAACAAGTGAAAAGCGGGAATTAAGAAAAGAGCTTAAATCGATTAAAAGGGAAGTAGGGGGTACTGTTTATATAGGCGCAGGAACCCTGATCCTTTTGGTTATTTTGGCAATTCTTCTTCTCTGATAATTGGCTTACAAAACAGACTTTTTTCATTCGTCCGTTTTTTTGCAGGAGAAATCCTTTTAAGAAATTTTTTAATTAAAATGACAAGCGCATTGCCTGCAGGCAGCGCTTTTTTTATTTTTATATCTTTATAGAAATAGAAATCATGCAAACCAATGGTGATGTTGTAATTGTTACGGGTGCAGGGAGGTGTATCGGCCGCAGCATTGCGTGGTCATACGCACTTAAAGGTGCTAAGGTGGTAATTGCTGAGAAAGATCCTGCCCTGGGAAGTGATACTGAAACTTCAATAATAAAATCAGGAAAAACGGCAAAATTTATTCAGCTCGATGTTAGCAATTCAGCGAATGTGGAAGAATTTTTCATGAAGATAAATGAGATTTTCGGGAAAGCAGATGTTCTGATCAACAATGCAGGAATTTCAAAATGGAAATCACCCTATGACCTGTCTGTTGAGGAATGGGATGAGATAATCAACACGAATTTGAGAGGGACCTTTCTGTGTTCCCGTGAAGCAGCTAAATTAATGAGGCAGCATGGTGGCGGGTATATAATTAATATTGCATCCACCAGGGCATTTATGTCAGAACCTGACTCAGAATCATACGCAGCATCAAAAGGAGGTATTGTGGCCCTTACCCATGCAATGGCAGCATCATTTTCAAAAGATCATATAAGGGTTAATTGTATAAGTCCGGGCTGGATAGAAACAGGTGATTATGAAAAGCTAAGGGAACACGATCATAAACAGCATCTGTCAGGAAGAGTAGGAAAACCTGAGGATATTGCCAGGGCCTGCCTGTACCTAACAGAAAAGGGAAATGATTTTATAAATGGAGCCAACATTATTATAGATGGCGGAATGACCCGCAAAATGATATATGAGCCATAAAAAATAAAACTATGAAGCGCTTACCTGTAGTAATCCGTTACGGTTGTACTCTTTCCCCTTTATTATTGACTATCGGGTGTGGCCAGCAAGCCGGTAGTGTAAATACTGGTAAGCCCAATATCATACTGTGCATGGCTGACGACCAGGGATGGGGCGACATGGGTTATAACGGACATCCTGTTCTGAAAACGCCGAATTTTGATAACATGTCGCAAACCGGATTGAGATTCGATCATTTCTATGCAGCCGCACCTCTCAGTTCACCAACAAGGGGCAGTGTACTGACGGGAAGGAATCCAAACCGTTTCGGATGTTTCAGCTTTGGCCAAACACTCCGTCCCCAGGAGATAACGGTTGCCGAAGCTTTAAAAACTGCAGGCTATGTCACGGGGCATTTTGGCAAGTGGCACCTTGGCTCTGTACGCAAAGGCAGCCCGGTAAGCCCTGGCGCTAGCGGATTTGATGAATGGCTCTCCTCCCCTAACTTCTTCGATAACGATGCCGTTTTATCACGCGAAGGAATAGCTGTGCAGACCATGGGCGAAAGCTCAATGGTCACTGCAGATGCAGCAATAGAATTCATACGCAAACATTCTGCCGTGAAGCAGCCATTCCTGGCAGTAGTCTGGTTCGGATCACCTCATAATCCGCATATTGCTGCTGAGGAAGATCGTAAACAGTACTCTGATCTGCCTGAAAACCTCCAGCATTACTACGGTGAAATTTCCGGAATGGACCGGGCTTTCGGAAAATTGAGGAAAGAGCTTGAGACACTCGGAATTAAAGAAAATACGATTCTCTGGTATTGCAGCGATAATGGCGGCCAGACTGATAAATATTCAATAACCGGTGGCCGGGGTTATAAGGGACAAATATGGGAAGGAGGCCTGCGCGTGCCCGCCATGATAGAATGGCCTGCCAGAATTCCCGGTAACAGGATCACAAACGTTCCTTGCAATACGGTCGATATTTATCCGACATTACTTGAGATAGCAGGTGTGGAAATGGATAAACAGCCGGTTATTGATGGGACAAGCATACTGCAACTGTTTGACAATAAAATGGATAAACGTCAAAAACCAATGGGTTTCTGGCAGTGGGGCCCGGGGAAATTAGTTTCTTCCCCAAAGCTTATGGCCGCGCTTCTTGAAGAACAGAAAAAGGGAATAACCGAAAGTGATACATCATTGCTGGATTTGAATGCTGGAAAAATAACCACAATATATCCAACCGATACATTCACGGGTCATTCGGCCTGGCTTGACTGGCCATATAAGCTGCATCGGATCAGCTCAAAGAACGATACGTTGAAATATGAGCTGTACGATCTCGAAAAAGATCCTGAAGAAAAAGATAATATCATAACAGCAGAACCGGACCGGACTGCTGCAATGAAAACAGACCTCGAAAAATGGCTTATATCGGTTGTCAACAGTCTGAACGGGGGGACTATAACTAAGATATAACGCACCTGACCGCTAAAAACTTTTTCCGTTCTTACTGGTTAACATTTATAATTATTTAAAGCCGGTAACTGGGATGAAAAAAGCTTTAATGCTGTTTTTTGCGGTAATCAATATAACAACCTTATTCAGCCAGAATACATTCAGGGCCATCATCCGGGACGAAGAATCGAAAGAGCCATTGCCAGGCGCCACTGCCATTGTTCAGGGAACTACTATAGGTTCAGGTGCAGATACAAGCGGCATGATTGAACTTAATAATATTCCGGATGGCAGACAGGTGATCATTTTCAGTTTTATTGGTTACGAGACGCAAAGGATCCACCTCCATTTTCCGGTTCTATCAGAAGAACCTGTTGAAATATTTCTCGAAAATGCAGGCGAAGAACTTGATGAAATTGTGATAACCTCAACCCGAACCAGCAGGACAATTGAAGATATCCCGACAAGGGTAGAGACAATTGCAGGTGAAGAACTCGAGGAAAAAGGGAATATGAAACCAGGCGATATCAGAATGATGCTGAATGAAAGTACCGGCATTCAGACTCAGCAGACCTCGGCCACAAGTTACAATTCTTCAATCAGGATACAGGGCCTCGATGGAAAATATACCCAGATCCTCAGGGACGGCTTTCCGCTTTATTCCGGATTCTCAGGAGGATTAAGCCTGCTGCAGATCGTCCCCCTCGACCTGAAACAGGTTGAAGTGATCAAGGGTGCGTCATCAACTCTTTATGGCGGAGGCGCTATTTCCGGCCTAGTTAACCTGATCTCTAAAATTCCTGAAGAAGAAAGGGAGTTGAGCTTCCTCCTCAATGGTACTTCAGCACTTGGAACAGATGTTAGCGGATTCTTTTCTCAAAAATTCAATAAAGCCGGCACCACTCTTTTTGCATCATTTAATTCAGGTAACCCATACGACCCTGCCGGTATCGGACTATCAGCCATTCCTGAATTCACAAGGTTCACTTTCAATCCTAAATTATATTTCTACCTGAATGAAAGGGCAACCCTCAATATCGGTTTCAATAACACTTCAGAAACCAGAACCGGAGGAGATATGAAATACATTGAAGGGAAGGGTGACAACATCCATTCGTATTTTGAAAAGAATAAAACCAATCGCATCAGCACTCAATCAGGATTTGATATGACGATCAATGGAAATGCAGGAATTTCAATTAAGAACAGCCTTGGTTACTATGAACGCAGCATCGAAATACCTGATAATATTTTTTCAGGATCTCAGTTTTCATCTTTCAGTGAAGCCACCTATAACCTTAAGAACGAAAGGGTTGAATGGATAGCAGGGTTGAACCTGTGGACCGACAATTTTACACAAACTAAAGCTGATACTGGCGCAGTGGTCGATTATAACCATAAAACTGCAGGAGTGTTTGTTCAGAATACTTTTAATATTTCAGAAGTTTTCAGTCTTGAATCCGGACTGAGGGCCGATTATCAGAATGTATATGGACTATTTATCTTGCCAAGACTATCTGCATTATGGAAAATAAATCATAAGCTAACGGCAAGACTGGGTGGTGGTTTTGGTTATAAAAATCCAACTGTGTTCACAGAGGATGCCGAAAGGATCCATTTCAAAAATGTACTGCCTGTTGATGTATCAAAAGTTGATGCGGAACGTTCTGCAGGCGGAAACATCGATATTAATTTTAAAACACCACTAACTGAAAAGTTGTTTCTCGCAGCGAATACACTGTTCTTCTACACACAAATAAACGATCCTGTGGTTTTATCACCAATTTCAGGTGTATTTTATGAATTTTCCCAACCTGAAGGTTCGATAGTAACAAGGGGAATTGAAATGAATATAAAAATGACTTATGAGTCTCTTAAACTTTTCATTGGCTACACCCTGGCAGATGTAAGACAACATTATGGAGGATTGTCTGAAACCTTTCCACTGGTTGCAAGACCCCGTTTAAATAATGTACTGATGTACGAAATTGAAGATAAATTAAAAATTGGAGTCGAAGCATATTATATCGGTCCACAAATGCTTAATGACGGTACTTCAGGTAAACAATACTGGCTTGCCGGATTTATGGCTGAGAAAATCTGGAAAAACTTCTCAATATTTGTCAATTTTGAGAATTTTACCGATACCAGGCAGACTAAATTTGATTCTATTTATAATGGATCAATAACATATCCGGAATTCAGGGATATTTATGCCCCGGTTGAGGGATTTGTGGTAAATGGAGGGATAAAGTTAAAATTGTAATAAAAATCCCTGCCTTAATGACATTTTTAAGGATTAATAGTATTTTTGTAAAGTTTTGTAACGATTTTTAAATAAGGATGTTTCGGAGAGCAACAGCAATTTTTCTTATAACGTTGGCCAATATATCATTATTGACCATCGCTGCCATTCCCCACCATCATCATCATGAGAATGTTTGTTTTCATAAATTTCATCATCATCCCGTTGAAGAGAATGACCATGATACCTGCCCTGATCCGGAGCATAGCCAAAATAATGGTCCCGATCTTTGCATCTTTAAAACTCCTTTTATAATTCCTTCCGGTCAGGCATATCAGCCCTTGCAAAGTACCGGATATACCGATAATCATTCCCCTCTCAATAATTTTAGTCACGCTCTTCTCTTAAATCAGACGATCGAAAGCGTACCAGTTGCAGTACTAGTTGCTTCTTATATTCATCCAATATCCTCTTATTCCATCATCCCCGGTCCATCTGCAGGATTACGGGCACCTCCGCAAGTTTAAATTTTTAGCCTGTTGCAAGCCTGACTTCACATTGAAGTTAAGCCGTTACTGTTTCAAACTAAAGATTTAAACAACTTCAATATGAACACTAATAACCTGATGATTTTCATTCTTGCAATGGCACTTGCATTTGCTTCCTGTGCACATAGCCATGAAGAACTTGAAGAAAATGCTGAACATGAAGAAGCAAAGGTACAATATACCTCATACAACCATGATTTTGAACTTTATGCTGAAGCCGATCCGTTTATTGTAGGTGATACTGCAAATGTGTTATCACATTTTTCTATTCTACCTGACTTTAAACCTGTCAGAGAGGGTGAAATAAAAATGGAACTTAACGTAAACGGTAGCATAATAAGTCAGATTGTTGATCGGCCTGCGCGAACAGGCATTTATAATTTCAGAATTAAGCCTGAAACAGCCGGAAAAGGTACTCTTAAGTTTGAAATAACAGGTAAAGACGGCAAATCCGAACTTGAGATAGCTGATGTATATATTCATCAGAATCATGAAGAAGCACATGCTGCAGCAGAGCATGCAGAGACCCCTGAGATAAACACTACGGTTTTTACCAAAGAGCAGTCGTGGAAAATTGATTTCGCAACCGAATATCCGGTAAAAGGACCATTTGGTCAGGTGATAAAGACCCCTGCATTATTAAAACCCTCTCCTGATGGCGAGATGGTAATTACAGCCAAAACAAACGGAATGGTCTCTTTCTCAAACAGCAATATGCTTGAAGGAAAGGAAATTTCGACGCGTCAGGTTCTGTTTACGATATCAGGAAGTGAACTGGCTGAAAATAACTTTACTGTAAGGTATGGAGAAGCAAAAAATAATTTTGAGAAAGCACGGGCTGATTACGAAAGGGCCACAGAGCTCGCAAGAGATAAAATTGTATCGGAAAAGGATCTGCTTAATGCAAGGATCCAGTATGAAAATTCAAAAAACATTTTCGACAACCTGAATAAGAATTTCAGCGCTTCGGGCCAGAATGTGACCAGTCCGATGAATGGATTTGTAAGACAGGTTTTTGTCAGGAATGGCAGTTATGTGGAAGCGGGCCAGCCGGTGCTTACCATTTCGCAGGATAAAAAATTGATTTTGACAGCAGATATTCAGCAGAAGTATGCACACCTCCTTGGTTCCATAAAGTCAGCCGATATAAGGACATTGCACGACGACCACTATTACGCCCTGGAACAGCTTAACGGCAGGATATTGTCGTACGGCAAATCAGCAAATGCCGGAAATTATCTGATACCGGTTACCCTGCAAATAGAAAATAACGGCAAATTCACAACCGGCACATTTGTTGAAGTCTATCTGAAGACTGTTACCAGCCTGGAGGCAATCACAGTTCCAAACAGCGCCTTAATTGAAGAGCAAAGTAATTACTTTGTATATACACAGGTAACCCCTGAGCTTTTCGAAAAACGTGAAGTTACTACAGGTACCACTGATGGATTCAGAACTGAAATCCTGTCGGGCATCTCTGATGATGAACGTATTGTTACTAAAGGAGCGATATTTATCAAACTCTCGCAGTCAACCGGCACCCTTGATGCCCATTCCGGACATGTACATTAATTTGTTTAATATATGTTAAACAGTATCATAAAATTTTCGCTGAACAATAAGTATTTTATATTGCTCAGCTCTCTTATACTGATAGTGATAGGAACGAGAACTGCGGTAAATATGGATGTGGATGTTTTTCCCGATCTTACCGCGCCAACAGTTGTTGTTATGACCGATGCTCACGGGATGGCCTCAGAAGAGGTTGAACGGCTGGTGACTTTCCCTATTGAAACGGCTGTGAATGGGGCAACGGATGTCAGAAGAGTGCGCTCAGCATCATCGCAGGGATTTTCATTTGTATGGGTGGAGTTTGACTGGGGAACAGATATTTTCAAAGCCCGGCAGATAGTAAGTGAAAAGCTTATTACAGTTCAATCCCGGATGCCATTGGGTGTAGGTCAGCCTTCTCTTGCTCCGCAATCAAGTGTTATGGGTGAAATATTTTTTGTCGGTATCCAGGCCGACAGCACCAGCATGATGGAGTTAAGAACACTGGCTGAATGGAACGTTAAACCTGTTATTCTCGCAACGGGTGGTGTTTCGCAGGTAACAATTATCGGTGGAGATTACAAGCAATACCAGGTTCTGGCCGATCCGCAGAAAATGAGCTATTATGATGTATCATTAACTGAGCTTGCCGGAATATGCAGGGGCATAAGCCTCAATTCAACCGGCGGCGTACTGAGGCAATTTGGTAATGAATATGTGGTGAGGGGAATAGCAAGGACCTCTGAAATTGATGCTCTGGGCAATTCTTACGTTAAATCAATAGATGGAAAGCAGGTAAGGCTTAATGATATTGCAGAAGTAAAGATCGGAAGTGCGCCCAAGATGGGTTATGCCTCAGGCAATGCCGAACCGGCGGTAATAATTTCCATTTCAAAGCAGCCTAATGCCAACACCCTCGATGTAACAAGAAGAATAGAGGATAATCTCACCGTTTTGAAAAACACTCTTCCTCCCGATGTAAAACTTGATACAAAGATTTTCCGCCAGGCAGATTTTATTGAAACATCTATAAAAAATGTCCTGCGGGCGATAGTCGAAGGTGGATTTTTTGTCATATTAATCCTGTTCCTTTTCCTTGGCAGCTTCCGTACTACCCTTATCTCACTGCTGGCTATTCCGCTTTCATTTCTTGGAGCTATCCTTGTTCTTAAAGCCCTTGGAATGACCTTAAATACAATGAGCCTTGGAGGTATGGCAATCTCAATAGGTTCGCTGGTCGACGATGCTATTATCGATGTCGAAAATGTATATAAACGGCTGAGGCAGAACAGGCTTAAACCGAAGGAGGAAAAGCAAACGGCACTTTGGATTGTGTTCGAGGCTTCAAAAGAAATCAGGCCTTCAATATTCAATGCGACTCTGATCATAATTGTAGCTTTCCTGCCTCTCTTCTTCCTCTCAGGAATGGAAGGACGCATGTTGAAGCCACTCGGCATTTCATTTATAGTCTCACTTTTTGTTTCGCTTATTGTTGCAATGACACTCACTCCGTTATTGTCAAAAATGCTCCTGTCGGACGAGAAGTATCTTGCAAGGAAACAAAAAGACAGCTGGTTATCCAGAAAGCTTATGGTTTATTATGGACATTCCCTTACCTGGGCATTAAGGCACAAGAGAGCAGTGATATTTTCAACGATAGGCCTTTTTCTTTTTTCACTAATTGCTTTTTCCACATTAGGCAGAAGCTTTTTGCCTGAATTCAATGAAGGCTCATTAACCTTAGGTGTCATAACCAAGCCAGGAACATCACTGGAGGAAAGTAATCGCCTTGGAAACCTGGTTGAAAAGGAATTATTGACACTCCCGGAGGTTATTAGTACAGCCAGAAGGACCGGCAGGGGCGAACTTGACGAACATTCCCAAACAACCAACAGTGCCGAGATAGATGTAAACTTTTCATTAAACGATCGCAAACAGCAGGAATTTCTCGCTGATGTCCGGAACACTCTATCGCAGATCCCCGGCATAGCCTATACAGTTGGTCAGCCGCTCGGACACAGGATTGATCACATGCTTTCAGGTACAAGAGCTAATATTGCCATAAAGCTTTTTGGCAACGATCTTAACAGGATGTTCTCTATCGGTAACGAGATAAAAAGCGCCATTACTGATGTCGAAGGACTTGTAGATGTAAATGTGGATCAGCAGATAGAGATCCCGCAGATCCAGATACGCGCCAACCGTGAGATGCTTTCCCAATACGGGATAACCACCGAAAAGTTTACGGAATTTGTCGAAATCGCTTTTGGTAATGAAAAACTTGCTGACATATACGAAGGTCAGCGAAGGTTTGACCTGGTATTGAGACTAAATGAGGATTACACCCAATCGATAGATGGAATAAGAGCCGCATTAATTGATACTGAAGATGGAAAGAAAGTTCCTCTTGAACAGGTTGCTGATATTGTTTCTGCAACAGGTCCAAGTTCAGTGAGCAGGGAAAATGTTCAGCGCAAAGTTGTTATATCGGCAAATGTTGCAGGGCGCGACCTCCGCAGTGTTGTCCAGGATATCAAAAAAAATATAGATGAAAAGGTAGAGCTTCCTGAAGAATACAGGGTGGAATACGGAGGTCAGTTCGAAAGTGCTGCATCTGCCACCAGGACGCTTTTAACGACTTCAGGCATTGCATTAATCTTAATCTTCCTGATTCTTTTCCAGGAATTCAGAAATGCCAAGCTCGCTGCAATCATTCTGCTCAACCTTCCTCTGGCTTTGATCGGAGGAGTCTTTTCTATCTGGATGACCTCGGGAGTTTTAAGCATACCTGCAATTATAGGATTTATTACACTTTTCGGAATTGCCACAAGGAATGGAATACTACTAATTTCAAGCTTTCAGAAATTGCACAGGAACGGATTTCCACTGTATGAAACAGTAACCTGCGGCTCATCGGACAGGCTGAATGCAATATTAATGACTGCCCTTACGGCTGCCCTTGCACTGATTCCATTGGCATTAAAAGGTGATCTCTCGGGAAATGAGATTCAGAGTCCGATGGCAAAAGTTATTCTCGGGGGCCTCCTCACTTCCACATTGCTGAATATTTATATTGTGCCGGTGGTTTTCAGTATTTTATTTTCACGCGGGATAATTAAAACAGAGGAAATATGAAAAAAGTTATCGCAATATTTCTCAGCATATTGGCTTCATATTCAGTTTTAAGGGCACAAGGTACTATTGTCAAAGTGCTGTCGGAAGTTGAAAAGAACAACACCTCACTCGCTGCCTTCAGATTAGCAACTGATGCTGTTAAAATCGGTAATAAAAGCGGAATATACCTCCAGAATCCTGAGGTGGAGTTTAACTATTTATGGGGCCGGCCCGCCGACATGGGAAAGAGAACTGATGTCCACATCAGGCAATCATTTGATTTCCCTACCGTGTACATTCACAGAAATCAGATTTCAAGCCTGATGAACGATCAGGCAGAGCTGGAACACAAGAGGCAGCTTATAACACTTCTGCTCGAAACAAAAATGGTTTGCTCCGACCTAGTATATATCAACGCGCTGATGAACCATTATTCTGGCAGACTAAAACATGCAACAATCATTGCAAATTCGTATGAGGCAAGATTCAGGACCGGCGAGACCAATATCCTTGAGCTGAATAAAGCAAAACTCAATTTATTGAATTCAGAAAAAGCATTGAAGTCACTTGAGATCAACAGGATTGAACTGTTATCACAATTAACCGGTCTTAACGGAGGAAAGGCTATTGAATTCACCGATTCTGTATTCGATCCCCAATCGGTCCCGGATGATTTCGAGCAATGGTTCCTTCAGGCAGAAAATAACAATCCGGTACTGGACTGGCTGAAGAAGGAAGTTGAGATAAGCAACAAACAGGTAGCCTTAAACCGGTCAATGAGCCTACCAAAATTTCACGGCGGATATATGAGTGAAACAGTGGTAAATGAACAATTCAAGGGCATATCGGCAGGTATCTCCATTCCTTTGTGGGAGAACAAAAACAGGACTAAATATGCAAGGGCGAATGCGTTCGCAACCGAAAGTAGTTTAAAGGATAACAAACTTCAATTTTACAACCGACTTAAAGCGTTGCACACAAAGGTTGTCGCATTACAAGTGAATGTGAATGATTACCGGGCTAACCTTACGGAACTGGACAATTCGGAACTGCTCCGTAAAGCATTGGACTTTGGTGAAGTATCTCTTATCGATTATATGATTGAGCTTTCAATTTATTATGAAAGTATCAACCGGTTGCTGGAACTCGAAAGAGATCTGGACAAATCGATATCGGAGCTTAATCAATATATGTGATCAAAAGGATTACCAGTTAAAACTAACAATTTCAATAACATACATTAATAAATAACAGGAATCAGGCAGAAATGCCGCTTTATTTTACAATGACCGGAATATAAAAAACATAGCTGCACCTATTACAGCCGAGACAGGAATGGTAAGTATCCATGCCCAGAAAATCTTATGGGTAACACCCCATTTTACTGCAGATACCCCTTTAGCTGAACCAGCCCCAATGATAGAACCCGTTATTGTATGTGTGGTGCTGACAGGTATGCCGAAATGAGTTGCACCAAAAAGAGTAATTGCACCTGCAGTTTCCGCGCAGAAACCTTCGAATGGTTTCAGCTTTGTAATTTTCTGGCCCATAGTTTTAACAATCCTCCAGCCACCGAATAGTGTTCCAAGTGCAATGGCTGCCTGGCACGACAGAACTATCCACAGGGCAATCGGGGTATCTTCAGTGACCTTGTTTGCTGCCAGGAGCGCAACCCAAATGATCCCCATTGATTTCTGGGCATCATTACCTCCATGCCCCAGACTGAAAGCTGAGGCTGACAAAAGCTGTAGTCTTCGGAAATATTTGTCAATAATGAACGGGGAGGATCTTTTCGAGAGATGCATCACTATTATTGATATAATAAAAGACATGATCATCCCAAGCACCGGTGCCACCACAATAAAAACCACAATTTTAATAACTCCGGAATAAACAACTGAACCAGGACCGCTCCCGGCAATTGCAGCACCTACCATTCCTCCGACAAGAGTATGTGATGAACTTGAAGGCAGCCCCCACCACCAGGTTACCAAATTCCAGATTATTGCTGCAGTGACTGCTGCTGCAATAAGGTCAAGAGTAACAACTTCTGTTTCAATTACTTCCTTGCCTATTGTCGTAGCAACTCTAAGCGGAAATATAAGAAACGCCACAAAGTTAAAAGTTGCAGCAAGCATCACAGCAAATATTGGTGATAAAACCTTGGTTGATACTATTGTTGCAATTGAGTTAGCAGAATCGTGAAAGCCATTTATGAAGTCGAAAATAATAACCAGGGCTACAATTACTGTCAGGTAAGTCATCTTGCAATTTTTAGAACTTTTGCAGCGTGAAATTAAGATTTTTTATTCATACTATCAGTTTGCTAATTAAGTATTATAATAAAAACATTATTAAATTACTCATTATTAAAAGCTTATCAAAATTATCCCGGCAGTTACCGGTTTGAATATTTAATTATACTTTTTTTATTACTTTTGCAGTCCATAATGGTCGGTTGACCGAGTGGCTAGGTAGCGGTCTGCAAAACCGTGTACGGCGGTTCGAATCCGCCACCGACCTCAGAGTTAAAATAGAAAACCCTGTTTATCAACGAGATATACAGGGTTTCTTTTTTCAGGTTCGGAATAAGGTGCGTTTTTTGCGGCATTGTCATTTTCGGTGCGTCTGAAATATTTGACAGTTAGGTTAGAGTTTATTCTCCTGCTCTTCTTCATCATTCCTTCAATCTCATGCATACTTGGAAATGGGTTACCCCCATTGACTACATGATGCTTAGTAAGCTTACCTGCTTTGATGTAGGCATGAAGCGTAGGTTTTGACACTCGCAATAGGTCAGATGCTTTGTTATAGTCAATGAGATCTGAAAGCATATTCCCAGGTCTTGATACACTGTTAATAATTTCAGTCATTTCTTACTTAATCACTTCTCGTGCTACACCCCTCGAAATTCGAGTAATAAATTCGGTTAAGTCTGTCATCATTTTTTCCTCCATAGTTTTACTGTATTTCACCTGTTATTTTGAATAGTGCTTTTTAATCTCAGCATCTGATAGTTTGAGGAATCTTGCGGCATTGAGAAACTTCCTCGTCCAGAATTCTATCATATATAATGATGATGAAGAGCTGACAGAATTTCAGAGGGCAGTCAAGGCATTTGATTACCTAAATGCAACTCGGATGGATGAGAGACTCTGGTCATAAAAACAAGTTTAACCCTAGTTTGTTTCTGACGGGTGTCACTGTAGCGGCTTGTCATATTGAAAAAGGTGCAAGAAAATTTGAAGATTATGTCAAGTTCATGGTAACGGACCTTGGATATTCTGATAAGTTGTTGGCTGTTCTGTCCCTTTTCCTGCAAATTTTTTCAGCCATGTATAATACATGTAGTGAAATTCTGTTTAGAGGAAGTCTTTTATGAATTACCGATTAACGGGTATGAGGCTCGTGTACCTTTTCGTTGGTCATGGATGGAAGATTGAGAAATATCCATGTTCCTAATGCCGTTTAGTCAATCTGTCAAATCGGGAAAGACTCCTCCAAACAGAATTTTAGTTGCTTTTACATTCCTTTAATTTCACTTTGCAGATTTTTGAACCGGAACTTTTAATCCAGCTTCTTTTGCTTCGCTTATTCCAATGGCAATAGCTTGTTTTCTGGTTGTAACTTTACCATTTTTGCCATTTTTACCCGATTTTAAAGTTCCTTCTTTAAATTCATGCATTACTTCTTCAATTTTATCTTGAGCCTTTTTTGAATATTTTGCCATGGTGTTTTGTTTTACGACTTACTTCTTAGCAAATTTTATCAACTCTGAATTAAACTTGTCCGTTTCCTCCAGAAACAAGCTATGACCGCTTTTTTCAAAGATAACAAGGTGCGAATTTGAAATACCCAGCTTCATCTGTTCGGCTAAATCAAAAGAACATATTTTATCTTTTTTGCCATGCAAAATCAGCGTTGGGATAGTTATTTTGGCCATATCACTTCGCAGGTCCGTGTCGCGCAAAGCAACTAAACATTGAGCTGTTGCATGAGACGAAGCACTTAATCCAATTCCATTCAGCCAACCGCCTATGCCTTCATTTAAAGAAGTTTCGGTAGCAGAGAATATCTTTGCAAAATTCGAAAGAAGTTTTGGCCTATCCTTATAATTCAATTCAATTAATTCGTCAACTGAAGCTTTGGGGAGGTTGTATTTGAAATCATTACGTTGTGTCCAAATTGGGGCTGCTGCCCCACACAATACCAGTTTGGAAACATGAGCTCCATTATATGTAGACACATAACGAATTGCAATGGATCCGCCCATTGAAAAGCCAACTATAACAGCATCTCTTACATCAAGTTTGCCTAAAACATTTTTAATATCCAACGCGTGAACATCATAATCGTATACACCGTAAGGCTTATCCGACTTGCCGAAACCTCGTAATGTAATACCAATTGCCCTGAAGTTATTTTTTATCAAAGCGTTATATTGGTATTCATACATTTCGTCACTTAATGGCCATCCGTGAATCAGAACTATTGGCCTGCCTTCTCCGCCATCCGTAATATGAAGGTTGATATTAGGTTCAACTTCAATGTATTCTGCCCTGGTGGCACCCTTAATTATTTTTTCCATTTTAATAATCTTTCAATCGTTCGGTTACTTTTTCCAAAGAAGTTTTCAATTTGTCTATTGCGCCAGAAATAGCCTGCTTATGGGTGTTTGAGTGATTTGTTACTGCGATTGGTTTCATACCTCCAAGTCGGGCTTCCACTATACATCGCTTATCGTTAAATCCGTTTTTATTGCCATCCTCATCCGAGAGATGAACTTCCACCCTTGTTATTTGTTGACTGAACCTGCTTAGTTCTTCCGATATTAAAGAAGTTGACGAAGCTATAAGTTCTTCGCTCCCGCTAACATTTTTATCTGTATTAAATTGTATTTGCATTTTTTCCCCATTTAATTAATAACGAAATATTGCTGCCAGCCCTGTTTCAGAAGGCATCTTACCGGTTGGAAGAACCATCACCTGTCCACCCATCTTCATTACCAATTCTCCCATATCGTCGAGCAGGTCATCTACTTTCGGATTTACCAGATCTTTTTTCTGTGTATTACCCGTCACAAGATTTGTAATTCTGACCGGAATTATCCGATCGGTTTCAACAATAAGTGTATCAACCCGTCCCTCAACTGCCGCAACAGCAACTTCTTTATAGTCATCACTGCCTTTACCATTTGCCCTTGCCTGCTCAAACCGGGCAACCACGCAGTCAAGTTTAAGGTTATACTCCGGTTCCATGATTTCCCAGGCCATATTTGCCAGTATATCTGGTGAAACTGATGAAGGATTAATTCTAATACCATTGGTTAGCAATAATGGATTTTTATTTACCTTTTGAAAAAGGTTTTGGTGTTCGGTCAAAGCAGCAAGAATAAGTGGCCAGCCTGAAGGTTTCGTATATTGTTCGTAAATCGTATTCGCCACGACACGAAAAAACCGTTCAGTGTCTTTTTCAGTTTCTTCTTTTCTGCCACCATGACCGTGGTGCATTGGCGAACTTTCTCCCCCGGAACCACCATAAGATGCAACAGTTGTATGTTTGTCAGTCAATTCATCACCAAGCGCTTCAATTATGGTTTTTGGAGTATCAACAGTGAGTTCAACTTCAGTTACTGAGTGACGGTCGCCTTCAAAAAGACGGATATCACTAAGTGTTAAACCCAAAATATGGAAATGGTCAAGAGATTGTAAATATTGACGCAGGGGTTTGGTATGGAAACTGTCGGCCACTATTGCCAATTCCTTAAAAGATTTATGTGCTCCGACAATTTTAAACAACCCGGTTCCACTAAAAACGGCCAGACCGTCAAATGTGTGATTCCAGATAGTTTTATCGTCAGCAAGAGTTTCGAAAGGTTCAAGATGTTTTTTTACCTCACCGGCTGAATATTTTTGCATCAATGATTCTTTAATTTGCCGGACAAGATTCTTAAAAAGGATGATATCCTGAAGATTTTCAGGATGCGTTCGGTGAGTAGGCATATAAAGGGATAGACAAGGCGCCTGATCTGCTATCAGAAGTTCCTGAATCAATTCTTTTGTAAGTAATTCCATTGTTTTATTATACTATTTTTAAAAAAACTTCTTTAGTTGATCATTGAATTGTTCCGGATTTTCCATATTGCTTAAATGCCCGGCATGATCAATAATGTGAATGGTGGAACCTTTTATTTTTTCATGCATCGACAAGGCTACATCAGGAGGCGTAATTTCATCTTCCTTCCCCACCATAATAAGCACCGGCACCTTTATTTCATGCATTTTGGTGCAGGTCTCTGCTCGTTCAGCCAAAGCATGCAAGGTTTTGTAGAGTGATTGTTTGGACGTTTTCATGATCATTTCCCTCACAATCGCTATTTCTTCTATATGTTTTGAAAAAGATATTGGAGCAAAAAGTTTTTTCAAACTTTCTTCGGCATATTGTTCTAATCCTTTTCCCTTGATACTTTCAATGGTCTTCATCCGTTTTTCTTTTGCATCGGGTATATCGGCTGCGCAATTTGTATCACATAAAAGAAGTGCATTAAAACGCTCAGGATAGTTTTCAATCGCATTTAAAGCAATGTATCCGCCCATGGAAAAACCACATAGTATCGTTTTTTCAATTTTCAGGGTATCCATCAAACTGAGCAGATCATTTACAAAAAGCTCAATCGAGAAGTCATCATCACCGGCGTCGGAATTTCCATGCCCACGTATGTCATAGGCAATTACACGGTAATTTTCCTTCAATATTTCAATCTGCTTTTCCCACATCAATTTATTCAGAGGAAATCCGTGAATGAAAATGATAGTTGGAGGATTGGGTGGTCCTTCATTGATATAACTAACTGTTAGATTATTAACAGTTATTGTGAGACTATTTTCCGAGTTGTGCATAAAGTTGTATTTTCTAAAATGCTTCTTTTATTATTTGTTTTTTATCTATTTTCAAATTAATCAATTGTTTTTCTATTGCATCTATCATTGGCGGAGGTCCGCAGATATAAACATTTTTGGTGGATTCGCTTATGTGAGTTTTGAGAAAACCTTCTGTGATTTTACCATGAGCATAACCTTCTGCGTTTTCGTCAGATAGAATATTGATGAAATTTTTGCCTAATAATTTTTTAAATTCATTC
Source organism: uncultured Bacteroidales bacterium (assembly GCA_942492865.1). Taxonomy (GTDB): domain Bacteria; phylum Bacteroidota; class Bacteroidia; order Bacteroidales; family VadinHA17; genus LD21. Next base: position 784,581 of record OW818650.1, read on the forward strand.
GCGAGTATAATATCACCTCTGGTTTTATTGGCAAAAATGAGTTTGTTATTACCTGTTTCATTTTTTAACTGAAGATACCTGAAGATGCAAATAAAAGGGGTTACCCCAGCACCACCGGCAATAAATATACCCTCACCCTTATAAGTGATTGCACCAAACACATCATGCAGAATCAACATATCGTTTTTTTTCAGATGAAGAAGTTCGTTGGTAACACCTTTATGCGCAGGATATGTCTTAATAGTAAATTCTATATAATTACTATCTGGAGGACATGTGATCGTGAAAGGTCTTTTTTCATCCTTCCAACCGCTTTTGTTTATGGAAACTTCGGTGGCCTGCCCGGGGGTGAAGGTGTACTTTTGAGGCTTTTCAGTAACAATTTGCAGTACATCATGTGTGATGTGCTTAATCGAATTTATTTTTACAATATATTGAATCATTTTATTAAAATTTAATCACAACAACTGGTTGTAAAGTTGTGTATGAATTTTTGCTGTATAAAAGTACGTCTATGAATTTTTGGAAATGTTACATATCTTTTGAAAAAAGCTACATGATTCTCACAGTTTCTGTTAAGCCATTTTTTGGACGATTCTAATATAGCGACGTTCTCATCAATCGAAATAGTGTGGTTTTTGCCAGTCCCGATAGATAGGGAAAGATTAACTCGTCATTGGTAATTTCTCTAGGCGGAATTGCAAAAACCATTTATTAACCTGACTCTGTAAGCGAGTGGGAGTTGTTCTGTTATGATGATGTTGGTTTGATAGCAATGACCTTGTAAACAGAACAGTAGCTGTAATGATGTGATAAAATGGTCCAAATGGAAAAGTCCTGAAAAAAGGGCAGGAATTGTCATGACATGAAAGTTATTCAATATCTCAACATACATTTCTGTGTTCCTCGCAGAATGTCTCAGCAACAACAGGGAGGCGATATATTTTTATATAATCTACCATGGTGGAACTGCTACAGTTTCTGAACTCGCTTCCCGTTATACATTGGAATAGCCTTAATTGCAGATTCTAACCGGGAGTTCATTTCTCAGTAAAGCCAGAATCTATTTACACAAGTCATCACAAGTGATACCTTGAATTAATACTATTGCTCAAGGATCTTTGGGACATTGTACTCGTATTTTTCCAGCAACTTAACTAACTCTGGGCTCATTAGTATCAGGACCTGTTCACCGGTTTCTTTTGAATGATATCAATGACCATTGATCCGTCACCCAACTTTCTGATATTTTCTTTTTAATCCGGGAGTAGTCAGAAAATCTCTAAGCGGTGTAACAACCGATCAAAAATACATTTCTGGCAAGCTCCTTTTCAGGTTCGCCACCTACCTCAACCCCACTAAAACCCCTTGTTCATCAGCGGTTTTTTTTATTGTGAGAAACTTATCGAATACGCTGAATCAAATACCACGGGAAAGCAGGAGATAAGATAATCAGCTTTAGATCAGTGTCAGGTGTCTAAAGATCCATGATCTCACTGTAATGATAAATGTGAAATCCCTCTTTACCTGACCTGGAAGCTTCAATCATGGCCCTGGCAACATCCCGCGCTTTAATTGGTTTGTATTTTGAAGGAAATAAAAATGAAAAAAAATCAGATAACGTCTTTGCTATAATTTCGAAAAGTCGGAACTCTTCTCTTTTTCCCAACAGGATAGATGGCCTGAAAACCGATACTGCAGGAATATTCAAGTCTCTGACAATATCTTCAACCTCGCCTTTCAATTTTAAGTAAAAATTGTCACTTCTGCTGTCGGCTCCGACAGAAGAAACAAGCAGAAAGTGAGGACATCCTGTTTCTGCACAAAGCCGGGCGGCCCCGACAGGAATATCATAATCCACTTTCCGGTAGGCTGCCCTGTTTCCCTTTACCTTTTTTTGAGTGGTGCCAACACAGCAAAAGAGGGCATCGCTGCCATTTACCGAAGACCTGAAAGCAGCAGGATCTGAAAAATCAATAACATTTACCTGAACTTTGGCATCATTAAGATCGACCGGACGCCTTACTATAAGTCTTATAGTTTTGTAATAGCTGTCATTCCTGAGCAAATCGAGCAGATGACTTCCAATCAGGCCGGTCGCTCCTATAATGGTTGCTGTTTTCTCTTTCATGATTATCTTATTTTAAGGGTTTGCCTGACATCACTGCCTCAATTGTTCAAAAATAACAACATTACGGCACACTTGTTCATTCAACAAATGTCACAGGCTGTCAGGAAATTAACGCCTGACAGCCTGTGATTTAATAAATTGATCAAAATTGGCTACTGCCAACCAGGGTTCTGGGTAAGTTTTGGATTTAATTCAATCTGACTTTTCGGAATAGCGCTCAGATAATCCCGGTTTGTCTTGAATCCGTAACCATTGGGAATTTTATTCCGGTAGGGATCAAGAAAGCCATTTTCATCAACAGGGTACACATTGATAGTGAGCTGTGCAGCACGGAAACCTTTTGGCTTTTTCCCGACAATCAGCTCATCAGCAGCGGCCCAACGCTTAATATCCATAGCCCTTAGTCCTTCGGATACCAGTTCGACTCTTCTTTCGCGTCTGATCTCATTGATCACCGGTGACAGATTTGCAAATGCCCATGCGGGATCAGCTGTTATGTCGGCAAGGATAAGATTTGGCATTCCAACCCTGTCCCTGAGTTTTTTAAGTGAAATATTGATGTCAGCCTGGGTCAATGTTCCTAATTCAGCTTTTGCTTCCACAAAATTCAGCAGGACTTCAGCATATCTGTAAATTATTCCGGGAGTCTCTTCATATTGGGGAACATGATAGATCACCCGCGAATTATAACCTTTCCTGAGCAGGTAGCCGCCAGGTGAATTATACTGCACGCCAGAATTCATTTTATCATAAAGCATGCTGAAATAATCTACTGTGCCATTCTCATTTTGTCTCCATACTGCATCTGGTGTTGAGATAGTCTGGGAAAACCTGGGGTCACGGTTCAGCATCTCAGTCGATATGGAAGCATAACCATTGAACAGAGGACTGACTGTTATCGGATCACCGTCAGTGCACAGGTATGAATCAGCGATACTTTTTGTTAAGGAGTGTTCATAGGGAAACTGCTGCATATAATTAGGCTGCCTTCTGAATACCTCTTCACCCTTGCCTAACCCGTTATTATATTTCTTCCAGAACATCACCTCCTTATTCGCAGAATAGTCACGCAATATAAAAAGGTCATAGTAATCGGAAGCTGGCTTGGCTGTTGAATAGATATCATAGAAACCCGAATTCATAATCTGTGTAGCAGCTTCAACGGCTTTGTTGAAGTATTTTTCAGGCTGGGGATTAGCTGCTCCGAATGGTGTATTTGCATGATATTTTTCCCAGGTGCCTTCATAAAGTGCGATCCTGCTCTGGAGTAGAAGTGCGATCCATTTGTTTAAACGGCTGGCTCCGTCGGTCTTTTCACCCGACAGATACATAGCCGCTGTATCAAGATCTGCGATTATATTATCTGCAACAACATTTCTCGGATCTCTTGGTTTATAGAGTTCCGGAGAGGCGGTTCCAATTTCGGTTGTGAACCATTGAATATCCCCGTAGCTGTTTAACAGACCAAAATAAATCAGCGCTCTGAAAAAATGAGCCTCACCCAGATACTGCTTATAATCGGCAAAGGCAACAGTCGGGCCGATCTGCTTGTAATGATCAAAGAAATAATTAATACTCCTTACCCTCCCAAAGCTGATATTCGAGGCTTCATCAAGAGTAAGAGATCCTTCGAGCCACCTGTTAATATTTACCGAAACAGCATTGTCTGATTCATAATCTCTTCCAAATTCTTCAGATATCGGGAAGGATGCATTATTGTAGAACTGGTTTAAATAGGTTTTAAGGTCAGCAGGGCTTTTGAAAAAATCTGATGACCCAACCTGGTCCAATGGACTCCTGTCCAAAAAATCTTCATTACATGCATTAAAAATGAATATTAATGCAAAAAAGCTTAACGCTATTTTTATATTTTTCATATTATCAATATTTTTAGAATGTTACGTTCAATCCAACTGAGAATGACCTCGACAGTGGATAAAATGCCCCTGTGTTGGTATAGCCTGCTGTAATTGTCTGTTCAGGGTCAATTGCCTTGGGTACACTCTTTAGTGTGATCAGGTTTTCTCCTGAAACAAATATTCTCGCTTTCTGAACATAAATTTTCTGTGCAATGCCAGCAGGAAGAGTATATCCCAGTTGAATATTCTTCAACCGCAGATAGGCTGCATTCAGAAGATATTTTGACTGAACCCTGTTGTTTTTATTAGTTTCAGAGCTGAAATAAGGCCTTGGAAAGTAGGCGTCGGTATTTGGTCCAAACATATTAGCCTCATCAGCCGGCCTCCAGTAATCAAGAACCGGACTACCTTTCAGGACAGCAGAACCGCCCCATCCTGAAGTGAGACCCCAATATGTAACACTTCCGGTTGATGGGAAATAATCATATTTTCCGATTCCTGCCCAATGCATATTAAAATCAATCCCTTTCCAGTTAAATCCCCCCGCGATACCAATATTAAAACGGGGAGTACTGTTGCCTATAACGGTAAGGTCACCATGATCGTCAAGTGTTCTGTTCCCGTATGTGATCTTGCCATCGCCGTTAAGGTCCCTGTATTTCATGTCGCCCGGCTGCCATCTTGTATAGATTGCAGACTGGTCGGCCATTTCCTCGCCGGCTTCCTGGATAAGACCATCGGAGATAAAGCCCCATATTTCGCCTACCTCTTTGCCATTGTACCAGCTGTCGATAAAACCGCTTTCGTTTCTGTAATTGACGATTGTTGATTTACTGTCGCCGATACTTATTTTAAAATTGTATGTAAAATCAGTACTTAAATTGTCTTTCCAGCCAAGTATTAATTCATAGCCTTTAGTTTCCATTTCTGCATTATTTGCAGTAGGGGTACCTGTGCCCAGTGTATATGGAAGAGTCTCCTGCGGTCCGAACATATCTGCTGTGTTCCGGTTAAACCAGTCGAAGGTCAGTTCGAGGCGATCATCTAGGAAGCTGGCATCTGCCCCAAAGTTAAAGGTTGTGATCTTTTCCCAGGTCAAACCTTCACTGATCAGGCTGGGTGTTTGCGCGTACGGCGGTCTTTCAGCTCCAATGATCCATGGGGCCTCGTTTACTATAGGGACACTTGCTATATAAAGATAACTGCTTACATTCTGGTTTCCCAGCGATCCGTACGATCCCCTCAGCTTTAACCTGTTAACATAAGGTTGCAAAGGAGCCCAGAACTCTTCCTTTGAGATCTGGTATCCGGCCGATCCGGATGGAAAGAAGCCCCACCTTGAACCGGGTGCAAACCTGGATGATCCGTTATATCGTGTGCTGAATTCGATAAGATATTTTTCTTTAAAATTGTAATTCAATCGTCCAAAGACACCCTGCGTGGCCCAGTCATACTTGGTATCATCGATGGTTTTTGTTCCGAGCGCTGTACTTATCGATGGTACTTCATTTGTAATTAAGTTATCGCCCCTTGCATACAGGTAGGTGTAATAATTATTATCCTGCTCATACCCCACCAGGCCTTTAATATAATGATTGCCAATGGTTTTTTCATACGAAGTAACTACGTTGAACAATTCGTAGGGCGACCTTGAAAAAACAGTTTCGTATGCAGCGCTTGGTTTTCCAACATTACCAAAGCCTCCGGTTCCGAGTTCAACCATTATCGGTTTGGGATTTACCGTCTGATTCAGCTGGGTTTCGGTAAAATTGAAGGAAACATTTGTTTTCCAACCTTTTATTGGTTCTATCTCAGTGCCAACTGACACAAGCAGGTTGCTTTTATCGGTAATGTCCCTGCCAGAGTCTTCAATTGACCTCGCCATAGCATTGGCAGAACTGCCATTGATATTATATTTCGGCGTATTTGGACCGAAAAGGTAGAGGTTAGTGAAAAAGTATCTTCTCTCAACCGTTGTAATTCCCAGAGGATAGTCAAAAGCTGATTTTGCATATTTCGTGCTGAGATTAAAACTAAGCCAGTCGGTAATCTTTGAATTAAAGTTGGCAAGCAGATCATACCTTTTATAATCGTCATAACCGTTAGCATAGAAGCTATCTTCATCGTATAAACCAAGGGAGATATAATACTGTGTCCTGTCGGTGCCGCCGCTGATATTGATATTATGCTTCTGGTCAACCTTCAGATCTTTAATATATTCATCGGGCCAGTCATAGCTTGCATTACCCACGCGCCTGCCTGACCATATAGAGTTAGGAGGATTGGCCGGATCATACTCGGTGGTATAAGTACCGTCGAGCCATCCCTGCATGCGCTGAACCTGCTCATCAGGAAATACAGCGGGGCTCCCTGCATTGGCTGAGGCCTGATTATAGGCAGTTGCAAAAATTACAGAATTTTCCATGTGCGCAATCCCGAGGGGAGCGCCAAAAGCTACATTGTTATTATATTCAATACGCACTGCATCTCCTCTCTTTCCTTTCTTTGTCGTTATCAGAACAACACCGAATGGGGCACGTGAACCATAAATTGCAGAGGCGGATGCATCTTTGAGTACTGAAATACTCTCAATGTTGCTGGGATCAAGACTGCTTATATCCATCTCCACACCGTCAACCAGGATGAGGGGTGAATCATTTCCGCTAATAGATCCCATACCCCTTATATTCCAGTTGACTGATGCTCCGGGTTCACCTCCGTAGCCACTCAGCTCAATATTCAGGTTTGGCGACACTCCCAGAAGAGCGGTCCCTACATTTGGTACAGGTCTGTTTTCAAGCACCTCGCTCGAAATTGATGATACAGAACCGGTCAGATTTACTTTCTTCTGTGTACCATAACCAACAACCACAACTTCATCAAGTCCCTTTATTTCACTTACAAGACTGACATCAATTAACGTCCTGCTATTTAAAGGGATCTCCTGGGTAACATACCCGATAAAAGAGAATACCAGGGTTGCATTCCCGCTGGGCGATGGCAAGGTATATTTTCCGCTTATATCGCTTATAGATCCATTGTTAGTCCCTTTAATAACAATATTTACACCGGGCATGGGTTCCCCGGTCTCACTGTCTGTAATTGTACCTGTCACAATCAGCTGCTGAACAGCCCCGGGCTCATTTGTCTCATCAACGGCATAAGTTTGTTGCATCCCCAGTACAAGGAGCGCAATAACAATATGCAAAAAAGGTTTTGCTTTTTTCAGGAAATCACCAAATTCCCTGAAAGGATCGTTTTTCTTCATAAAGTTTAGTTGTTTAGAATTAATCAATTAGTTTATTCGAAAGGATCATTGAATACTTTTACCAGCTACTCCCGTTTAGGGAAGAATCAGGTAACGTAATTGAGGCCTATCAATATTATATTGACATTCATACTGTTGCCGTTAACTGCTTAAATAAAAGCCCTGCTAAATTAAAATAATAATTATTCCCACCAAATGCGATTTGCTGGTTTTTTAAGAAAAACCTCAGATCAATAATTCAGAAGCTTAAGAAACACTTCAAACCAATAATTAAAAGCGCCGGCATCAAGGCCGGCGTAAAATGAAAATTATGTTTATTTTAAGTCGTCTAAGCTTTTGAACCTGCTTTATTACATTGATCTTTCCAGGATTTATAATAATTCAGAAGCCCTATCCGCTTACCACCCTCAAAATACAGGCCCGAATTGAGTGTTATAATCAAATTTTCAACATCACTTGCATGCTCAGGCTCCCAGTTTAATTCTTCAACCAGGTATGCTCCAATAGCTTTTTCATCAAGTGACGGTTCATATTCGTGAAGCGCCGAAATAAATGTTTTTGCCAGTTCGTTATCGAAAGGATCTATAATGCCGGTTGGCATATTAATGCTTCTTGTCAGTTCTTCCAAAGCCATCTTTACAACACAGGCAGGTTCCGGATTGTCTTTAATAGGTTTCGTTTTCATAAAAAGGATTCTTTGCAGAGTTTAAAATTAAAAAATTCCGTTTATCAAGTTTTCAGACAGACTAATAAGAATACCCAAACGCAGGCATTAAAGATAGTAAATGAGTTATTAAGTTGGATGCATTGTTAAGGAAAATCAACAACCCGGGTTTATGGTGTTAAAATTCATTATTTTCCAGGTATCCCCTGAAATCTATCAGTTTCTGGTTGTCTCTCTGGTATGTAACCGGTTTTGGATCGAGCCAGTCAACTATCTTTGACTTGATCGAATATGCAAAAAAATGATTTCCGGCCGGACTGTAATGACCATTATTAACAAAATAACGGCTGAAATACTCCGGGATGCCTGGCTTGAAATCTTTATAGTCTTCTGCATGAGCAAGGTTCATGTCAAAGTAATAAAATCCTTTTTTGTCAAGATAATCGACAATCTCCTGGTCATATCTTTCTTCATTATTCAGCATTGGCCGTGTTACATTATATGGATCGAAAAGCACTATCAGAAGCTTTTTCCCGTTTTTTGCTGCGAATTCCCCCGACCTGTCAAGAATGTACCTGGTAGCCGCAAAGCCATATTTGTTTAAGAGAAGTGAAACGTTTCCGGGAAGTGTTTTTATATTATCAAGGTCAACGGGAAAGTTGAGCCTGGCACTGAGCTTTTTTAACTCATTGATATCAATATCTGATATTTTACGCTGTGAGAAGAGCATCATCTGCAGTGCCAGGTCTGTTTTAAGGTTTTCTACCATCCATCCGGCATCGGTCATCTTATAAAGATCCTTTTCTGATGTGACCCGGCTGTCATTTTCGATAAATCGTCCCGTATTGAGATCCATCTCGAGGTTAGCCCAGAAATTGCCATGGAACATTTTGCCTGTACCCTCGCTTTCATCATGCCGTAAGGTCCATTCCCTGTGGGTCATATACCGGCATCTCAGTAGACTTCTCACGTGGTCGTTCCCCCATATATATAGGATAATATATTTCGCGCTGTCGGCCGTTTTCTCCTCCCTTAGCATTCTTCTGTAAGCCTGGTAAACGCCATACCCTCCCATCCCGAAGTTCCTTATAGGCTCACCAATATGAGCTGCAAGATATTCCTGCCATGTTTCGCCATCACTTACCTGATGGCAAAGGGTAAAACTGTTTCCGTAGGTATTTATTCGGCATGGTTTGCCTGCATAAACAAATGATGTTCTTGTTCCGTTGGGCCGTGAGGTGGAAATAGTAGAGCTGTTATCAACTCCGTCGTGAGGGATGTAGTTTCCTAACCTGTATCCTGTTACCGGGTCGAAATCGGCCCATGACAAATCTTTGAGAAAAACATCAATCTCTGCTCTGGTAGCGATGTTCTCCTTTATATACTGTTCGAATGGAACTGAAGTGGTCTGGCTTATAGATTCACTCATTGAAATGATGGTAAATAAAACAGGTAATAAAGCAATTCTTATCTTCATTTTCAGTAATCTTAATTCACTAAAAATAAAGAAATTTTATATTATAATAAATTAATTGCCTTTTTACCTGTACGCCATAACCGGCATTACCTGTAATTCTTTATTGTATCGCGTTTATCAATAAGCTGCCTGACAACTGCCTCCTGCTCTTCGACAAGATATCTTGCATCTTCCTGCTGGTTGACATTATTGGGTATTTCACGCTGGTCCTGAGAAACTTCAACCTCGGTCTTACCTAATTTTCTCTCAAGGGATTTTATCTCTTTCCTGATTTTCTTTCCCTCTTTTTGCAGATCATCTATCTGGTCAGAATCTGCAGTGGTGGAATTTCCCATTCCTCCTGCCTCGTATCTTGACAGCCCGGAAGAGACAACTGCGAGCTCATTTTTAAGGTCTGCAAGCCTTTGATCATCAGACCTGATATCCTGCTCATTAGACCTGATAGATTTCTCCATTCTTGACTTAGATCTCTCAAGGGATTTCAAATCGCTCTTAAGCCCTCTTAACTTCTTTTCCTCGACAGCGATCTGTCCTTCTACAAAGTTAATATACTGATCCTTTGCAAAATCCATAAGGTATTCCCTAGCGCCTGATAGCTCTGAACTCCCTGCATATTTATCTTTTTCTAGCTCAAAGGAAACTTCAAGGTCAAGGAAGTTATCCTGGCCGGTAATATTACTGAAAACGTTAACCGGATTATCAGAAACTGATTTTATTCTGGCTCCGAAGACTGACAACCCCTCATCAGCTCTTACCACTTTCGATTTAGTCCCTGTTTCAAGCAGTTTTACCCAGTTTTTAACTGCGGTTTCATAATCAGCTTCCGGAATTGTTACCGAGAAGCCCGGCATAGAGCTATTCCCGAAATCAAGGACAGCCTCTGAGATCTCAATTGGATCCTGAGACTTTGTTACCTGACATGTTAAAAGAAACATGACTAGATAGGAAAAAATGATTTTCATGGCTATTAAGTATTAATTTCTGATCTCCTTCAAAATAATCCCCCCACACACTTTCCCGGGTAATTACCCTATTAGCGAACGCTATATGCGATAATACATTTAACAACATCAAAAAAAGATATTTGTTCATAAAAGATCAAAAAAAGATATGCCCCATAAACAGCTAGAGCTGATGTGGATTACAATCACTTACATAAATTCAGGTCTATGCCTGAACAGCAGGACAATTATCCAAAAAGAAGCTTCTGGGCGTTTCTGAAAGTAATTTTCTCATAAGCTGCATCGGAGATAAGTTTTTTGGCTTTCAGATTTTTGAAATACTCCACAAAAGGCAGCGTGGCGTGATCGGTTCCGTAATAAAGCCTGTCCTGGAATTCCTCAAGGAACTTATATCCGAATTCAGGATCGCGTGAAATGGCATTGAACCCACTTCCGGCTGAAAGATCTCCATGCAGGTTAGGATAATTCCGGAATAATTCCACGAGCCGGCCCGGTTTCGCAACAGCTCCTTTAGGGTACCCTTTGCGCTCATTGGGATCAGGAAGCGGACCTATCTCTGCCCAGAATACCTGTGAGTGACCGAGAAAAACCAGTTTGGGAAATTGCTTCAGCACTTTCTCAAGCCTGGGAAGCCCCAAATCATCGTAACAGCCGTAATAACCTCCTACCTGAGGCGCCAGGTGAAATGTAAGCGGAAGCTCCGCCTCCTCCACCTGCCTGAAGAGATTCATATTTAGAGGATCATCGAGTGGAATATTGACTGTATATTCGCCTACTCCCTTGCATCCAAGTTCCTTGTATGCCGAAAGCAATTGGGAAAAATCAGATTTTGCGCTGTTGCTTTTAAAACGCGGATCAAGATTGCAGAAGGGCACAAGACGATCGGGATAAACGGCACATATATCAAGTACCTCTTCCGGATTAACAAGTGTAGTCATGCATTCCGGAGAAACTATAGGAAGGATCACTGCCTTTTCAGTATTTAAAGTGTTCATGTATTCAATCACTCCTTCAGGGGTTGCAAATCCCCCTACTTTGGGATGCCTTGCCATGCTACTGTGCAGATGTATATCAAAATATTCAAGCTTCTGCTGCACCGTAGCAGCTAATGGAGGTTTACTTTCTTTCAGGAACATTGATGAACTTCGTCCCGCACCGGCAATGACAAATCCACCGGCAACCAGACCTGCCGACCTGATAAAAGATCGGCGCGACCCAGTTCTTTCCGGAATTCTTTTCTTGTTTTTCATTTATATTAAATGTTATTTTTCGACCACATTCCCACTATTCTTCTTACAATCAGCTAAATTAATAATTTACTGAAGAATTAAGCACTATTCCCGCTTGATCTGCTTATCTGTATATTTTTTCATCACTGTATATTTTTTAATCAACCCCGGATATGTCGTTGATATTATGCATGTTGAAATACATTTAATTATTTATTGTATATTTTTTCTACAGTACATGAATGTTCACTTTTTAACCGATATGGCTATATGTGTTTGTTAATGTGATCTTTACAGACTTTGGCACCTTTATTGATTGATCCGTAACTGAAAATAAATGCCAGACAGTTATGGAATATTATGAAAAATCAAATACAAAAATGCCATGAAGTACACTTCATTATTATTAATCGGATTGATGTTTTTTACTGGTGAGGAATTTATTTCTGCCCAGGCAAATACTTCAACCAGTTCACCGGACAAAAGTGTGAATATCCTTATCTCTCAGGGTTTAAACGACCTTGCAGAAAGCTGGGCGTCTGATTTTACACAATCGAATCCGGCTGTCAGCATCAAATTACTCGGTGAAGTAGCCGTATCAGCTGAAAACAGTGAAATAATCAGAATTTCTGAAGACTCTGATGCTAAAGGTCAATGGAAGATGATCATCGGGCACGATGCCATTGTTTCTGTAACAAACTCCGATAATCCATTGCTCGATAAGATAACTAGCCAGGGAGTTTCAGCAAACGGATTTGCACGGTTATTAAGCGCCTCAGGAAGGCCGGCTTGGGATAATATCATAGATGGAGGGCCTAATACAGCTGTAAGCCTGTATTATTCGGATGAAACGGCAATGAAAAGTATTGTTGATTTTTCCGGAACTGATAATGCCGCTGTTAAAGCAATTAAATTACCGGGAGCTCAGGATTTATTTTCTGCTATCCGGAAGGACAAGTTTGCTATAGGCTTTTGCAGGCTGTCCGATTTATATTTAGATAATTCAGGTGAACCGGCTGAAAATATAACCTTGTTGCCTATTGACAAAAACGGGAACAGAAGGATAGATTATTTTGAGAACATATATAAAACTCAGGCAGATTTCCTCAGGGGTGTGTGGATTGGAAAATATCCCGATGAACTATCGGGAAGCATTTACGCCTCCTCAGGAGCTAAACCAACCAATGAAGCTGCCATTTCATTCTTAACATGGATACTGACCGATGGCGGTGTTACTCTTAACCGTAATGGTTACGGAGAACTGGCAGGCATTGAAAAAGCCACAGCTTTAAATGCCCTCAGGTCAGTTCCTGCTAATAGAGTTGAAACCCGGGAAGCTACTGTTTCATGGCTTTTTATACTTACCGGATTACTGATCATCTCGTTACTGTTAGTACTCATTAAAACAATCACCAGTAAGAAACCTGCTTATTATGAAAGTGACATAAAAATAACCCCAGCGCTTGACGAGAATTCTGTTGCAGCTCCCCGGGGTTTGTTTTTTGATAAAACACATACCTGGGCCTTCATGGAAAAAGACGGTAAGGTGAGAATGGGCGTTGATGATTTTCTACAGCATCTGACCGGGAAGCTTACCGGAGTAAGTATGAAGGAAGCCGGAGAAAAAGTTGTAAGGGGAGAAAAAATATTTACGATCATACATGATGGAAAACACCTTGATATTCATTCACCGGTAACTGGTATTATTAAGGAAAGGAACACCGCTCTTCTTGCTGATTCATCCCTCATCAACTCTTCGCCATATTCTGAAGGCTGGGTTTACATGATAGAGCCAAGGAACTGGCTAAGGGAAACTGAATTTCTGTTTATGAGTGAAAAATACAGGGAATGGCTCAGGAGTGAATTCCTGAGACTAAAGGATTTCATTGCTACGGCTATCAGGTCAGATGCCTCTGCCTACGAACAGGTGATACTCCAGGATGGAGGACAGATAACCGGAAATGTGCTTGCAGATATGGGTCCGGAGGTATGGGAAGATTTTCAGACAAAATTTATTGATGGCTCAAGGTAAATCTTCAATTCAACTGATCAAACAATAAATACTACAATTATGAATTTGGATAGACGAAATTTTTTCAAAACCCTTGGTGTAGCCGGGCTGACTCTCGCAACCGGGAAAAGCGCTGAAGCACGTGCTCCGGAAAATTCTCTGCAACCGGAATTTATGGGCATTCTTTATGATTCAACAAGATGCCTTGGATGCCGTGCCTGCGAGATCGCATGTGCCGAAGCCCATGGCCTTCCCGAACCCAAGGATGAGCTTGTAACAGATGTTAAACGAAATACCAGCGAACTTCAGAGGACAGTGGTAAACAAATATACAACCTCAAAAGGGGAAGTGCTGGTCAAGACACAGTGCATGCATTGCAACGAACCCGCTTGTGCAGCTGCCTGCCTCACATCAGCAATGTACAAGACCAAGGAAGGACCTGTCATCTGGCGGGGTGACAAGTGTATGGGATGTCGTTATTGCATGGTCTCATGCCCTTTCGATGTTCCTAAATTCGAATATCACAGCTCAAATCCGAAAATCCAGAAGTGTGACCTCTGTCATGAAAGAATAATAAAAGGTGAAATGCCATCATGTGTTGAGATCTGCGGAGAAGCCCTCAGCTTTGGCACTCGCAGGGAATTACTGGCCGAAGCTCACAAAAGGATTGCAGAGAATCCCGATCTCTACGTCAACAAGATATATGGTGAAGACACAGCCGGGGGTACCGGTTTGCTATACCTTTCATCTGTTCCGCACGAGGAGATTGGTTTTAAGACCGATCTCCATAATGATTCCTATCCTGCTCTGACAAAAGGATTTCTTTATACCGTTCCTGCTGTCTTTGTACTCCTGCCCCCTCTGTTACTTGGAATACATGAAGCCACTAAAGACAATAACCATAACCCTGAAGAAAATGAGTAATCAAACACCCGCAATAGCAAAAGATAATGACGGCAAGTCGATATGGAAATTTATTTTAAGTGAACTGGCCCCAAAAGGCAAATTGCTGACCCCTTTCAACATCATTTCGGTCCCGGTAATGCTCCTCGGACTTGTCCTGATCGTGATCCGTTTCTGGAAAGGTATCGGCTCTATAACAAACCTCACCCAGGAAGTTCCATGGGGCTTATGGATAGGATTTGATGTTGTTACCGGCGTTGCTTTCGCAGGCGGAGCTTATGTAATAACCTTTATGGTTTACATTCTTAATCTGAAGAAATACCAGTCTATTGTAAGAGTAACTGTCCTCAACGGATTCCTTGCATACCTGTTTTATGCAGGGGCTCTTGTACTTGATCTGGGCCGGCCATGGAACGTTATTAATCCGATTATAGGAAACAGCTTTGGAACCAATTCGGTTCTTTTTCTTGTCGCCTGGCATTTCCTGCTCTATATGATCGCTGAACTTATTGAGTTTTCCCCGGCAATAGCTGAATGGCTCGGAGCACGCAGGGCACGAAAGATACTTTCCGGTATGACCCTGGCTGCTGTAATCTTTGGCATTACCCTTTCAACCTTGCATCAGTCAGGTCTTGGAGCGCTTTTCCTGATGGCGAAGGAAAAGATCCATCCGTTGTGGTACAACGAGTTTATTCCGGTCATGTTCCTTGTATCGAGCGTTTTTGCCGGATTATCGATGGTGATCTTTGAAGGTTCTGTCAGTCACAGGGTATTCTTTAACCAGATCAATGAAAAAAATCATAAAGCACAGGGTGACATAATCCATGGCCTGTCAAGGATATGTGCAGGCACCCTCTTCGCATATTTCTTCCTTCAGTTACTGGTGTTCATTCACGGGAAACGATGGGATTTTCTCGATACTCCGATGGGGTATTGGTTTATGCTTGAAATGATCGGATTTGTCATAATCCCGATGCTGATGTTCTTCTACAGTTTCCGTAACCGTAACACAATGATGATAAGAGTTGCAGCTATCCTGACTATGCTAGGAGTAATACTGAACCGGCTCAATGTTACAGTAATCGGCTTCAGATGGGATGCTGCTGTTCACTATGTACCATCATGGATGGAGATAGTTGTAACATTAACGGTCATTTTTGCCGAAATATGGATCTTCAGGGCTGTGATCAGACGTTTGCCTGTGCTCAGGGATTCTCCATCATGGGCAACTGATGAAAAACACTAATCAATTGACAAAACATAAATAATTAAAATATGGACGGATTTACTTACAACAACATATTCGAGACCAAAGGAATCGAATACCTGGCAATAATTGCCTTCTTCTTTGTCCTCATCCCATTCTGGGTAATGCTTAACAAACAGAAGGGAAGATCAATGGCTGGGAATGCCGGCATTCTCAACGCCGGTATATTAAATATCCCAAGGGGTTTGTTCTTTAGCCGTAATCATACCTGGGCGTACCTGGAAAGATCGGGACAGGCCAAAATAGGAGTTGATGGCCTTCTTATGCATGTTACGGGAAAAGTTACATTCAGCAATCTGAGGCAACCGGGAGAAAAAATAGCAAAAGGCGACCTGATAGCAGAGATTGATCATAATGGAAAACGCCTTAAGGTCTTTTCACCAGTATCGGGAGAGATAACTAAAAATAATCCTGCTCTCTCAGAATCTCCCGGGGTCTTGAACGAAGATCCTTACCGTAAAGGGTGGATGTATACCATAAGTCCATCGGAATGGAAGATGGAAACAGGTTCATATTACCTCGCCGACGAGGCAGCCGAATGGGTTGGTAAAGAGTATACAAGATTCAAGGATTTCATTGCAGAATCAATTGCAAGATATTCACCTGAATCGCAGGTAGTCTTCCAGGATGGCGGAGAACTGGTTGATAATACCCTCTCGAACCTTCCTGATGAAATATGGAATGATTTCCAGAAAAACTTTTTAAATTAAGCCTTCGTGCTTCAATATCACTTATATATACTTGCCACGGCCTCACAGAGAATATCACGGAGAATATGTTCCCCGTGTTCTCTGTGAATCCGTGGTGCAAAATGTTGCTACCATAATGTGACCATATTAAAATAGGGACTAACTTAGCATTCTGATTAGTTCAAAAAATTGCTGTAATGATCTGGTTTAGAAAAGCAGTGAAAAAGAATGCAAATGGAAATCCACTTGTAAAAGGGTATGTAAAATTCCGCTCTTCAATCTATGGAAGAGTGGTTTTTATATTTACAATCTCCTCCGTTTTCCTGTTTGTAACGTTCTGGATCATTTTCCGCTCAGTTAATGAGGGTTACATGCGATCTGTAATCCGCCAGAACGGGAACAACATCAGCTCCCTTGTAGAAGGTGCACTGTACAGATCAATGCTCGAAAATGACAGAACCTCTCTTCAGAATACCCTTGACGCTGTGAATGCCATGTCGGGAATTGATGATGTCAATATGTATGATACCGGTAATAACCTGGTTTATTCTTCAATTTCTGAAAATCCTTCCAATCATAGCGATCCTGATTGCAAAAGCTGCCACAGTGATATAGCTTCAATGTTCCCGGTTGATGAAAAATCTTACCGGATAATTGATATCGACAGCGAATGCAGTATGAATCACAATAACAACAACAGCAGACACCTTCTTATCAAGTCACCGATAATGAATGAGCCTTCATGCTACACAGCTGAATGTCATGCACATCGCCAGGAAGAAGTGGTGCTCGGATCGCTGATGATAAAATTCCCGTTAAAAGATCTTGATGATGCACTGGATAAGTCAACCAAGGACTATTTTCTCCTTGCTTCACTAATGACCCTCCTGCTGGTTATGGTCCTTATCATACTTACCAATGAAAAAATTAAAAAGCCTCTATATTCCCTTATCAGGGCCAGCGAGTCGGTTGCCAAAGGGGATAAGAGCACAAGGCTCGAAATTAAGCCAAACCAGTTATCTGATATGCGAATGGTTTCTTATGCTTTCAACGATATGCTCGACAATCTGCAGTCAGCAAACAATGAGCTGAAAAACTGGTCACAGCAGCTCGAATACAAAGTCCAGAAGAAATCGGAAGAACTAAGCCAGGCACAGAACGAGCTTATTAATATTGAAAGGATTGCTTCCCTTGGAAAGCTTTCAATGTCAGTGGCCCATGAGATCAATAATCCTTTATCAGGGATCCTGGTCTATGCAAAACTGCTGTCGAAACAGATGAACAGCATGGAAGTTGATTTTCCCAGGAAAGAAACCATGATGAAGCATCTGAAATATATTGAGAGCGAGACAAAACGGTGCGGGGACATTGTGAAGGGATTACTGGATTTCTCAAGAAAGGATCAGAAGGATTTTGAGGGCAGGCACCTGCATGAAATTCTGCTTGACACTTTTGACCTGATGGCGCATTCAATGAAAATGGCAAACATTCATTTCCTCTCAGATTTTTCTGCTAAAGATGATATGATCTTCTGCAGCCCCAACCAGGTCAAACAGGTTTGTGTGGCAGTTCTAGTCAACTCGATGGAGGCCATTACCCAGAATGGCGAGATCATCATGAGAACCAGGAATAATGATAAGGATCATATCGTTCTTGAAATCTCTGATAATGGTTCGGGAATCCTCGAACAGGATCTTCCCCATGTATTTGAACCTTTCTTTTCAACCAAGGAGAAAGCAAGTGGAACAGGCCTGGGGCTGGCAATAGTTCATGGCATTGTACAGAATCATAAGGGAAAGGTTGAAGTGAAATCGGAACGCGGAAAAGGGACAACTATTTCTATATCTTTATCTTTGTTAAAGGTTTAAGTAAAAAACTATGGCTAAAAAGACCTCCATTCTGATTGTTGATGATGAAGAATCGGTAAGAGACTCATTGTACAACTGGTTTATAGAAGATGGTTACAGGGTTGAATCGGCCGAAAATGCCAAAAAGGCTCTGGCTATGCTTGAATCTGAAAATTTTGATATCATACTTGCCGATATTAAAATGCCCGGGATGGATGGCCTTGAAATGCTTAAGGCAATAAAGTCTCTGAGAAAAGATTCAATTGTAATTATAATGACTGCTTTTGCAACGGTCGATACAGCAGTTCAGGCATTGAAGGACGGCGCCTTCGACTACGTTACAAAACCCTTTGATCCGGATGATCTTTCTCACCTGATAAGAAATGCCTCAAAACAGATCTCTCTTTCAGAAGAAAATGAAATGCTAAGAGACAAGGTGGTATCTCTTGAAAACGTTGAAAACCTGGTTGGGAAAAGCGAGGCTATGATGAAAGTCCTCAAACAGATCGAGAGTGTTGCTCCTACAAATGCATCGGTAATAATTACAGGTGAAAGCGGAACAGGAAAGGAACTTGTGGCAAGGGCAATACATGCCAATTCGCAACGCAGATTTTTTCCGCTTGTTGCTGTTCATTGCGGAGCACTGTCTGAAAGCCTGCTCGAGAGCGAATTATTCGGACATGAAAAGGGCGCTTTTACGGGAGCTGTCTTCAATCGTAAAGGGAGATTTGAGATGGCCGACAGCGGTACCATATTCCTTGATGAGATAGCTACTATTTCCCAGAAAATGCAGGTTGAATTATTGAGGGTTCTTGAAACAAAAAGCTTTGTAAGGGTAGGCGGAAATAAGGAGATCACATCCGACTTCAGGGTCATTTGCGCAACTAACCGCGATCTTAAGGTAATGGTTGAAAAAGGTTTGTTCCGCGAAGATCTTTTCTACAGGCTTAATGTGGTTAATATAAATGTTCCTCCTCTCCGTGAAAGAACTGAAGATATACCACTGCTGGTTGACTATTTCATAAAGAAATACTGCATTTCAATGAACAAGTCACCGGTAATTATTGAAACATCCGCCATGGAGAGGATAGAGGAATTCTCTTTTCCCGGGAATATAAGGGAACTGGAGAATATGATAGAACGGGCCATTGTTGTTGGTAACGGAAAGAAGATCACCCTTAAAGATCTTCCTATAGGTAAGGATGTCAGCGCTCCGGCCTTTGAAAGCCTCGAGGATCTTGAAAAAAATCATATCATTCATATACTCACAAAGTACAGCTGGAACATTTCTGCTGCAGCCAAGGCCCTTAAAGTTGACAGGGTAACACTTTATAACAAGATCAGGAAATACGATTTAACCCAGAGTGAATAGCCTTTTTGAATGGATCCCGGAAATATCATCTTAATTCCTTTTGGTTACCTGGAAAAAGAGCTTGTCGAAACGGTTGCTCCTGATGTAGGGCGCGAATTTTTGTTGCCTGTAAAGATTAAGGAAGCCTTTCTCGACATTAGCGAATTTTATGATCCCGACCGTAAACAGTATAACGGAACTAAGCTGCTTACAAAGATCGATACTACCTTCGCAACAGTTTTTGACAAGACCGTCGGATTGTTCAATGTTGACCTGTTTATACCCATTCTTACTTATATCTTCGGCCAGGCTTATCTTAACGGTCGTGCCGGTATTGTATCAATATTCAGGCTTGGCAACGACAGATATGGGATCAAGCCTGATGAGGCAATCCTTCTTGAACGCTTCAAGAAGGAGATCATTCATGAGCTTGGTCATACATTCGGATTGATACACTGTTATGATTCTACATGTGTAATGAGATCCGGAACTTATGTAGAGGACATTGATCAGAAGAGTAGTCACTTGTGTATCAGGTGCAGGGAACAGCTTGAAATAAAGGAGAAGGATATCAGTAATCCGATCACCTTTCCAGAGTAACACTCACTGATCTGATCCTCCCTCCCATAGGAGGATTCATCTTGGAAACTTTAACTGTGGCTTTCCTGATCCCTTTCAATTCATCATACAAAGCATTGAGTATCCTTCCCGCTATGTTCTCCAGAAGATAAGATTTCTTTTCCATCTCTAACTTTACAATCTCATAAGCTCTCTGGTAATTAACCGCATCTTTCAGATTATCACTCTCCGATGGGACTGCCATATCTGTTTCAATGGTCAGATCAACAAGAAACTTATTCCCGACAATTCTCTCCTCCCTGAAATGACCGTGAAATGAATAGAACTCCATTTCTTCGATCTTAATAAGACCCATATTCCCGATCAGGTTAATTTTTTATACTCTTTGTCTGCCAAAAAATCCGGCAACCCCTCACCATAAAAGTAGAAAATATTATTCAAAGAACTATAAATCTTAATATCGCTTTTATGAAACTGCAAGGTCAGTGAGATTCCTCATCCTGCCAACATTATACAATTGTGCTTAACAGAGTAACTGCAAGGCCAATGAGATTCCTCATCCTGCCGAAGCAGGATTTCGGAATGACAGTGTCTTATAGGGAACAGGGGGGAATGAAGCTGTCATCCCGCAGCGCAGCAAGGGATCGCACTGACGTGATTACCAATGACTTTAAGGTAGCTTCATTATTAAGCACAGCAATGGATCACACTATTGTCAATAGAAAGTCGGTGTTTAATCTCTTTCCTGTTTTGATATTTTGATTTAATCTCAATCCAAGTATTTTTTATTACTGGTACTCTGATAAAATTATTTTTAATTTTATTTTAATTAATTTTATCAATAACTTACTTTAGTCCCGGAATACACGTATCTCGGTAATTGTAATTTATCTTTTATACAATTAGTTTTAACCTAACTTCTTTAAGCTTAAGTTTATGGCAGAAAAAAACAACAAACAGAACAAAGCCCTTGTTTCGGTGATAGCCACTGTGGCAGCAACCGGAGGCCTGTTATTCGGTTTCGATACAGGTGTTATATCAGGAGCGATACCTTTCTTTCAGAAAGCATTTAACATAGGCAACGACTGGGTTGAGATCATTACTACGGCTGGCCTGGTCGGTGCAGTTATCGGAGCCTTGTTCAGCGGAAGGATTGCCGATATCATCGGCCGTAAAAAAGTAATACTGGCGTCAGCGGTTATTTTTGCTGTTGGAGCAGTATGGTCAGGAGCTGCATCTACTCCCATGATGCTTGTATTTGCCCGTTTATTCCTTGGGATTGCTATCGGTGTCTCCTCATTTGCTGTGCCACTGTATATTGCGGAGATCTCTCCGACAAAAAGCAGGGGTACCCTCGTATCAATGTTTCAGCTTCTTATCACAATTGGTATTATGGTATCCTATCTGAGCGATTCGGCCTTTGCCGTACCTGATACAGATCCACGATATACCGAGGTTTGGAGACCAATGTTCTATGTTGGTGTCATTCCGGCCCTCATCATGTTCATTGGGATGATATTCCTTCCCGAAACCCCAAGGTGGCTGATCAGCAAAGGTCATGAGGCTAAATGCCGTGAGGTGCTTCAAAAAGTTGAGGAACCGCTGCTTGTTGAGGATGCCATCTCAAGAATGAAAGCTGATCTCGATGCTGACAAGAGGAACAAGGTTTCCTGGAAAACTATCTTTTCGAAATGGCTAAGGGTGCCGCTTATTATTGCCGTTGGAATTATGTTCGTACAACAGTTTACAGGCATCAATACGATTATTTATTATAGTCCGAAGATCTTTCTTATGTCGGGCTTTGCCGATGCACAGGCCGCAGTATGGGCCTCTGTCAGCGTAGGTGTCGTTAATGTTGCATTCACTATACTTTCCCTTTTCATGATCGACCGGCTGGGCCGCAGAAAGCTTTACTTCATCGGACTTACCGGACTGGTTGTTGCCCTTATTGCAATGGGAACCAGCTTTGCCCTTCAGGCTACACTCGGTGAATCGATCAAATGGGTTACCATTTCGCTGGTATGGGTTTATATCGCATTCTTCGCCATAAGCCTTGGCCCATTGGGCTGGCTGATAATTTCAGAAGTATTCCCTCTTAGCGTAAGGGGAATAGGATCAAGCATCGGAGCTCTTTCGAACTGGTTGTTCAACGGTGTGGTTGCATTTACATTCTTCAAAATAGTTAAGGGCCTTACAATGCCCGGGTCGGAGATAGTACTCAAAGGAGAGGATCTCGGTAATCCCGCCGGTGCATTTTTCCTTTATGCACTGGTTGGTATACTCGGAATAATTTGGGGATACTTCTTCATACCTGAGACCAAGAACGTAACCCTGGAAAAGATTGAAGAGCACTGGAGGCAGGGAAAGCTGCCAAAGGATCTGTAAAAGGCTCAGGGCTCAGGGCGCAGAGCGCAGAGCTTAGGACTCAGGGCGCAGGGCTCAGGGCTCAGGGCTCAGGGCTCAGGGCGCAGGGCTCAGGGCAACAGTGCAGGGCGCAGTTGCAAATAAATTAGTCGGTGATTTTACATGTTTGAAGTTAAAATCAGACTACTTTTGTATTTCTTTTAACTCTTGAAGGATGAATGACAACAATATAAAGGATAAACCCGAATCAAAACCATCAGTCAGCTTTATTGAACAGATAATTACCGAGGATCTGAAAGAAGGCAAAAATGGAGGAAAAATTTCAACCCGCTTTCCCCCCGAACCAAACGGATCCCTGCATATAGGGCATGCAAAAGCCATGTGCCTCGATTTCGGGATGGCAATCAAATATGGCGGAAAATGTAATCTTCGCTTTGATGATACCAATCCTGTAAAAGAGGATGTCGAGTATGTTGATTCAATTAAGGAAGATATCCGCTGGCTGGGATTCGACTGGGAAGAGAGGGAGTACTACGCTTCTGATTATTTTGGACGGCTCTTTGACTTTGCTGTTGACCTTATCAAAAAGGGTCTTGCTTATGTGGATGACCAGCCTGCAGATATTATTTCCTCGCAGAAAGGGACACCGAACCAACCGGGTATCTCCAGTCCTTACCGCCAGAGACCGGCAGAAGAGAGCCTCGATCTGTTCGTAAGAATGAACAAGGGAGAATTTGAGGAAGGAAGCCGCGTTCTCAGGGCTAAGATCGATATGACTGCTGCCAACATGCACATGCGCGATCCAATCATTTACAGGATAATAAAAACACCTCATCACCGTACAGGCAATAAATGGATGGTTTACCCGATGTATGATTTCGCCCACGGACAGTGCGATTATTTTGAAGGCATTACACATTCACTTTGCACACTTGAATTTGAAGTTCACCGCCCATTGTACGACTGGTTCATTGATAATCTTAAGTCAGACGATTACAGGCCACGACAGATTGAATTCAACAGGCTCAACCTTACCTATACGATGATGAGCAAGAGGAAGCTTCTCGAGCTGGTGCAGCAAGGTAAGGTAACAGGGTGGGATGATCCGAGAATGCCTACCCTATGCGGATTGAGAAGAAGAGGTTATACCCCTGAATCGATAAAAAGATTCATCGACCTTATCGGATATACCAAGGTTGAAGCCATTAATGATATCTCTCTTCTCGAGTATGCTGTAAGGGAAGATCTTAACCTGAGGAGCCCGAGAGTTTTTGGTGTGCTCGATCCGGTTAAGGTCATAATAACAAATTACCCCGAAGGAGAGATGGAGAATGTTGAGATTGTCAATAATCCTGAGGATGAAAGTATGGGCAGCAGGCTTGTCCCCTTCAGCTCCGCGATCTATTTGGAAAAAGAGGATTTTATGGAAAATCCGTCCGATAAGTTCTTCCGGCTTGCCCCCGGAAAGGAAGTCAGGCTAAAAGGTGCATATATAATAAAATGTACAGGATTCAAAAAGAACGACAAGACCGGCAGAATAGAAGAAATATATTGCACTTATGATCCTGAGACGAAGAGCGGTGGTGTTGCCTCGAATAAAAAAGTTAAAGGAACGCTCCATTGGGTCTCGGCAAAACATGCAGCAGATGCAGAAGTGAGGCTGTATGACAGGTTGTTCAACCATGAGGACCCCGCTGGCCAGGGTGATGATTATTTACAATTCATTAATCCCGACTCGCTCAGAATAATAAAAAATTGCAAAATTGAACCCTCTATAGCATCAGCGAAACCGCTTGAAAAATTTCAGTTCCAGAGGATAGGATACTTCTGCGTTGATTATGACTCAACCCCGGAAAATCCTCTCTTTAACAGGACTGTTTCACTGAAAGATACCTGGGCGAAGATAAATAAGTAACTGCTACGTTTTTTAAGGTTTTAAAAATCTGAAAATCTCATTTTCGAAGTATATCTCTTCACCGTTAAACAGCAGAGCCGACTGTATAAGGCCAAGATGTGAGTAGGCTTGTGGAAAGTTTCCAAGCAATTCTTTTTTTTCTATATCTATATGCTCGCTTAAAAGTCCAACATGATTTGAGCAACCAAGAATATTGGTAAAGATCTTCAATGCCTCATCACGCTGACCTATCCTGTAAAGGCTGTTCACCAGCCAGAAAGTGCACAGCACAAATGAGCTTTTGGGAACTCCAAAATCGTCCTCATTAAGGTATCTGAACATAAATCCATCCCTGGATAGAAGATCCCGTGTCTTCATTACCGTTCTGATATATCTTGGATCAGCAGCATCGATGAACCCTATCTCATCAAGCAACAGGTTTGAGGCATCGAGGTTTTTCGAGCCATAATACTGAACAAATGCACCAACCTCCTCATCCCATCCATTGGCCATAATATCATCCCTTATCGTGTCAGCAAGTGAACTCCATTCATCGACATAGAAATCCCTGTCGAGCATTTTTGCAATCTTTACTCCCCGGTCTATTGCAAACCATGACATTGCTTTTGAGTAAGTAAAATGATGATCTGCACCTCTGATCTCCCATATACCCTTATCAGGCTTTTTCCATTGTTTTGTAACAACTGCCACAAGGCTACGCACAAAGGTCCACAGCTCTTCCGAAGTATCGAGTGTGGACGGGAATTTTTGAAAAGAGAGGTATATAGCATCAATCAGTACCCCGTAGATATCATTCTGTTTTTGAGAATAGGCGCTGTTCCCTATCCTTACCGGACATGAGTCCATGAAGCCCTTAAGATGAGTAAGTATCTTCTCCTCCAGATTCTTTTCCCCACGCAGTCCGTACATTATCTGAATATCTTCCTGTTTTCCCTGGTTAACACCAAGAAGAAACCGCAGGAACTTCTTTGCCGAATTGGTATGGCCAAGCTGCAGGAAAGTCTTAATAACCATCGATGAATCGCGTATCCAGCAGAAACGATAATCCCAGTTACGGGTTTCACCGATCGTTTCGGGGAGTGAAGTGGTTGGAGCAGCAATTACCGCTCCTGACTTGTCGTAGGTAAGCAGTTTAAGTAACAATGAACTCCTGGTAATCTCATCGTTGTACTTATTGAAAACAACAGTACGGTTCGCCCAGTTCATCCAGTAAACTTTTGTGCGCTGGTACTCAAGCCATGCACGTTTCATGGTCATCTTTATAAGTTTCTGGTTATAGGTTATGCAAAAAAAAGAATCGCCTGTAAGAGTAATCAGCTCTCCGTTAAAAACATCCTCTTTTGACAATAAGGTATAGAGGTAAACAGATTCATAACGACCTTCCTGTGCTATATGTTTAATATAATTCTTATACACGCTTCCTTTTGTGGGTCTGGCATAATTAGGCCTGGGAAAGTACTCCGTTTTTATTACAGGCAATCCCATCATAACAGTTATGATCCGGTATATCTCAGGGGCATTGTAGTAATCCGATTCCTCTGTCCGGTATATCGGCATAAAATCGAGGATTCTAAAGGCAGCTGAAGCAGAAACAAATGTAGTGCTAAGAATATTGGTATTATTTACGTAGTGCTGTGTTATTGAATAATCGCCCACCGGAATTATGCTGAAATGACCACCAATTTCGTCATCCAGAAGCCTGGCGAAGACTGAGGGCGAATCAAAATCGGGCAGACAACACCAGTCAATTGATCCTTCCTTTGATACCAGGGCGCTGCTTCTGCAGTTACCAATAACTCCATAATCTGAAATCTTCATAATCTATCTTACTAATGACCCGAGCAGTTCTATCAGCTCTTCCTGATCTTTTATTGTATATCGCGATTTATCTGATGGTTTGCCTACCTTGATAGTTATAGCCTCGCGCGGAAGAACATCAAACATATCTTCGTCAGTAGTGTCGTCACCGGCAGCAAAAATGAATTCATAATCGCTGCATCTGAAGAAGTTCTTTATTGTTGTACCCTTGGTGTATTCAGAGGGCTTAACCTCCACTATTTTATTTCCCCTCATCAGATTGAGCTGTCGCTTTGAACATGGATAAATGAGTCTGTTGACCAATTGTGAAACACGCAAATCGGCCAGCCATTTATCGGTATTCCGGTAATGCCATACCAGGGCGGTTTTCTTCTTTTCAACGAGAGAGCCGGGGGTACTATCTGTCACCTCCTGCATGATCCTTATAATCTCAGGCTGCCATGAGAGATCCTTTCTGTATACACTCTCCCATCTTCCCTCTGACCTCCTTAGAGCGCCGTGCTCAGCGAACAGTTGAATTTTAAGATCACCAAACAGAGAATCGAGGAACTCCTGATTACGTCCGCTGATTATGGCCAGGTCGACTCCATTTATTGCTCCCAGAGATTTAAGCAGCTTTATAAGTGATGCATCGGGAAGTGCCTGGGCCGGATCATTGTGAAAAGGTACAAGGGTGCCGTCATAGTCGAGAATAATCAATTTTCTTTTTGATTTCGTGAAAGCCGACACAATGTCTGTTAACTGTCGGGGTCTGAGATGTTTTTTTATTATAACACGCTGCTTGATGTGAATTCGCTCCATTTCATCCATAAAGGCAGCCGCCCATTTAACTATATTATGCCTTTTCAGATACTTCTGCATTCCAACAAGCCTTGATCTCTGCTCCTTAACGGGCATAAGCAAGGCTCTGTTAAGAGTATCTGCTATCTGACCGGTGTTGTTAGGATTAACCAGCAGTGCCCCGGTCAGTTCAATAGCTGCTCCGGCCATTTCACTGAGGATAAGAACACCGTTTGCTGTGGCTTTAGCTGCAACATACTCTTTTGCAACCAGGTTCATCCCGTCGCGCAGAGGGGTGATAAGGGCAACATCGCTCTCATGATAAAAGGAAACCAGCTCGGGAAATGAGAATCCTTTGTAGTAATAGTGTATAGGTATCCATCCCTGCTGCGACATAGTTCCATTTATATTTCCAATAGTCTCGTCGATGCTTACCTTAAGATCGTGATACCTGTCAATGCTGTCCCGCGACGGGACAAGTATCATTACCAGCGACACGTTTCCTATCCACTCAGGATATCTCTGGAGCAGAAGTTTGAAAGCTTCAAGTCGCTGCAGGAGTCCTTTACTGTAATCAAGCCTGTCAACTGAAAGTACTATTTTGCGGTCTCTGTAGCTCTCTCTGAACTGTCTGGCAAACCCTTCAACAATAGTATCCTTATGAGCATTAAAGAATTTTTCAAAATTGATACCCATAGGAAAGGTGTCGACCGACAGGGTACGGTTCCCGAAATGAAAATTATTATCGTCCGACTCAATACCTGTTATCCTGTAAATGGCGCTGATGAAATGGCGCATATAGTTAAAAGTATGAAATCCGATCAGGTTTGAGCCAAGGAGCCCCATCAGAAGTTCATCCCTGTTTTCGAGAGTCCGGAAAAGTTCGTATGAAGGGAATGGTATATGAAGGAAAAACCCGATGCGAACAGATGGCAGCTTTTCTCTTATCATCATTGGGAGGAGCATCAGATGATAGTCCTGCACCAAGATTATATCATTCTCCTTTGCTACCTCAAGTACCTTATCAAGGAAGAGTTCATTTACTCTTTTATAAGCTTCCCAGTAGATCTGTTTATGGGTTGTATAAACGTAGAAATAGTGGAACAATGGCCATAGGGTTGAGTTGCTGTACCCTTCGTAATAGAGTTCAACATCCTCCTTCGAAAGGAAAACAGGATGAAAGTCATAGTTTTTCAGGTGGTTTGCAAGTTTCTCTTCTGTCCCCTTGTTGTCGGTATAAATCCCCGACCATCCTATCCAGTGTTTTTCATACGATACATCGAGTGAATCCAGACCTGTAGCAACGCCCCCTGCACTCTTCTCAACATTGATCAGATCATCCTGAATATCTAATGTTAAAGGGAGCCTGTTTGATACAATTATAAGTCTCGCATTCGTTTTTTTCATCATATTCTGCAAGATACAAATAATACGGAAGGTTTCAAAAGGCTGATGCCCGGACCATGTCAGGATGAGACCCTTCCCGGTTTCTTCATCATATTGTGAATATAACCTTTGAGTAATCAACAATAAGCAACAACAAATTGTTTCTTTGATTTTCCCGGAATTAATTTATCTTTGCACCCTGAAAACTGTCCCGTGGTGTAATTGGCAACACGTCTGATTCTGGATCAGAAGAGTTCAGGTTCGAAACCTGACGGGACAACCAGTAAATAAACCACTTACGATAAATTTTGTAAGTGGTTTTTTCATTCTTGCTAGGTTCTTGCTAGGTTTTTGGTGAAATTTCAATGGAATCAATTGATAATATTCAAAGAAAGGTGGTAGTTAACACCACACTACTCTCTTCCATATAACATACTTCATCGAATAAAAAAACTTGACTTTGCTATTTTCTTAGATTAACTTTATTAACGTAATATCAGTCAGATTCTAGTTTTTAAATCTAATAAATAGAAATTATGGATTGGAATCAGATTTGTGAAAATATAGATATCATTGAAGAGGCATTACCTTTGCCACTTACAGAAAAAATGATAGAAGTTGGGCGAATCACAGTGCATTCGAGGCCCGATGGTATTTTGCGTACTTATTTTGACCCCTATCAGCCTCAGTTTCCTATTAATGCGGTAAACGCAATCTTGGTTTTCACACCATTTGTTTGCAGTCACTGGGACATAAGGGTTAAAGTGCTTGCTAAAAAACACATTGCCATCTGGTATTCTGGTCAAAGTGTACTTAAACAGTGGTTCAATGGAACAAAACAATTCGTTGAGGTTGGACCAGCTGATTATATTGAAGGAGAAATAACAGCTCATGATGAAACAACTAATGATCCAGCAAAACCTTGCCCATTTTCGATAAGTATACCACGTTCAGAAGACATATTAGGAGTGGGTACATTTAAGATACCTATTTTACCAACAGCAATACTATATTGCCCTCCGCAGGGCGTGGAAGGTAAGAATTATGTTGATTACTGTGATACTTCAACTGTAGGTACAACTATGTCAACTTCCTTTCAGACAGAAGAGAGTACAAGTAGACCTACCACTCCTTCAAGTTGGGTGCTGGTAAATAAATTAGTACCTTGTGTTGAAGCGATAAAGAAATTTGGCAGTAGTTTTCCTGTGGTCAAAATAGCATGTGATGTTTTGCTTTCTGGAATGGGTACGGCAACAGCCTCAGAAACTAAAGGTGAAATACTTTCGGATGGTGTTAAAGCTATAGTTTATGATAGTGAAGCTTTGCATATCAGAACCAAAGAACACGATGAACCTGGACGTAATGATTATTTTAATGTGATAAAAAATGCTAAAGTTGGTTGGTGGTCTTATCAGAGTGAACTCAAATTAACATTATTAGGCGGAGGTGAAGCTTTCGCACAATTCACTATTAGTGATCTTTTAGATGATTTGAATAAGCTAACACCCAAGGAGTCAGGGAGTCCATCGGGAAGTGAGCCATATGTTTCTCCTGGCGATATCGAATTTCCAAGTAATACGGGTACCACTTCAGGTAGTTCCGAATCTACGGGTGGTATGGTAAAATTAGGGGCCGGAAGGGTCATTGAAGCATCGAGGCCACCTGAATCTATTGAAAAGCTTATTTCAGCATCTGGAGGTAATCTATTAACTATACCAAATGTAGGCCCCCTTACGGGGCTTGCCGCTGAATATATTAAAGGATTATTGTCATTAGATCCATTTGTTTTAGGAGGTAAAGATGTTAAACTTGACCCAGCTCGTTTTATAAGAACTCAAATAGAAGGTTGTGATCAAATTGAAGCAACACCTGCAAACACTCCGTTTGATTATACAATTGAACACACGATAACTAATGTAGATTCTACCGATTCATGTGAATACAAGACAAATATTGAAGAATATCATAAAGGTTGGCTTCTAATTCTTGGATACGGAGTCGATGAGAATAAAAAGGTCGTTTCAACTGCAAAATATTCTGTGTATCATGAGCGTAACAATGGGAACAAACTTACTTGCACGCTGCATTTGGAATTGACAAAAGATGATGGACCTTGGGCAATAATTGCATTTTTCGACAGAGCTTTCGGCACTTTTGCTTTTCAGCGAGTTGCAACAATACAGGTACCTTGGTACAGCGATACAGCAACTGATAAGAATGGCAACATACTTTCTGATAAAAAAGTAGTGCTAAAGATAGGAGACAAAAAACTAATGACTAGAACTGATAAATTTGGTAAGTTTGCCTATTATTCAGCTGGAGTTTCAAAGGGTCGGGGGAAAATAAAAAGGGGAGACTTTTTAAAGAATATAAGTTATTTATAATTTAGATCACACTCGCACTCAGAACTAAAGGAATTACAGATAGTTTCAAAACCCGGGCAGAATCCTGACGATACAAATAAAGGAAAGACTATTAGCAATATTTATCGTGTTCCTTTGAAACTCACCAAACCTGACTTTTTTATTGTCAATACTAAACAATGTTTTGATGCGGGAGTTAGCTTTTATTGGCGTTTTGGCCAGATGATCCCTGAGAGAAATGATGTTCTCGACATTGATACAACTCATGCTACTTTCTCCAGGGCCTTAAGAATCATGGACACCCTGATTAAGATCATAAGGGAAAGAGGTCATGATTGGGGAAGCCGACATCCATTTCCAACTACCACCGGGTAGAATTGACCACCCGGTGCAGAAGCTAATCTCCTGATAAATAAACATATTTTAAAATGTTACTGTAACCGGCAGGATCTGGTCGCGGCTTACGCTTTTTGCACCTAACTTTATCTTTTTAAGCTTTCCACTAATCGTTTAATACCTTCCTCAGGAGGTGTGGCTATTATTCCAAATCGTTTCTCAAACTTGCTGCTGTCAAAAATATAATCCTGCCCGAATTGGTATAACATTTCCGGAAATTCCCTTAATACCGGAATAAAAATTCCCAACAGCTGCACCATGACTGCCGGTACTTTCTGAACTTTAGCTTCTGTATTAAGCTCTTTTGCTATCAATTCTATCCAATCAAGATTTGTAAGTTTTTCCCTGGTTGTCGGAACATGCCACACCTGGTTAAATGCATCGGGAGTATTGCCTAATATGGCAGTAGCTTTTGCTGCATCGGGAGTATAGGTATATGTGTGGATTTTGTCAGGATTCCCGAATACCTGGGCTCTTTTCCCTTTAAGCAGGTTTTCAGCAACCATGATGGTCAATGGACTGTTTTTATTTTCAGGACCATAGAAATCAGCCGACCTGGCTATCAGTGCAGTAAGATTTCCCTTCTCCGCTTCATTCATGATCATTTCGTGAATAATCTTTCTGATCTTTCCCTTTTCACTGGGAGGAAATATCTGAGAATCTTCCGTCATAAATGGTATTGAGTCACTGGAATACATATAAACATTATCAAAGAAAACCAGTCTGGCATTATGCTTAATGCACGAATTAATGACCTCCTTCATAAACGGCAGCCATGTTTTTTGCCACACTTTGAGATTATACCGGAACCCGATAGTCACATAAACAATACTGCTGCCGGCTATAGCTTTTTCAATCTTTCCGGGATCATTCAAATCTGATTGATAGAGTTCATCGGTATCATTTACCCTTTTCGGATTTCTGCTGACCAGCCGGATCTTATCTGTGTAATTTTTCAACTCCCTGGCTAATGGAATACCAATACCACCGCCTGAACCTAATATTGTCTGTAACATAGTCTTTGTTTTAATTGTTTGTTGCTATGAGTGCCTCTCTCCTCTTTTATTCAAAAGTGAAGTTTCCTCATCTACCAACAATTTAACTCAATCCCTGTTTAAAAAGTAAGATAAAAACTTACAGATTGGAATTGACACTGCCGGTTTTCTGTGCAGGTTTTAAATAAGAACGCCAATGATCTTAAGAGTAAGTAGAAGCAAAGAATTGACCATGCAATGGTTGGTACTATTGTTATCTAACTTATTTCTTTTAAGACCTTCTTTTGAATTGGTCAGGGAAGAACGGATTCATCAGAAGTCGCTCAGAATTCATAATTTCACCATCTGATTGTCATATTAAATTTTTAACTGCCATGAGACAAAATTGTATTTTTCTTATTACCCTGGGAATCCTTCTTTCCCTTTCACCTGAGATTTTTTCTCAAACCTCGGCTCAGGAACAGACTCCGGAAAAACTTGTTGTTGTATGGACAAGCGATGATCCCTATGTTGCTGAAAGAGTTGCATTAATGTATACACATGCAGCAAAAACAAATAATTGGTTCAGGGATGTAACCTTAGTAGTATGGGGACCTTCAGCCAAACTGATTTCTGAAAACATCAAACTTCAGGATAAAGTTAAAGAAATGCAAAAAGATGGAATTGTAGTTGAAGCATGTATTGTCTGCTCCAATTCTTACGGTGTAACTGAATACCTTAAAAAGCTTGGCTATGATGTGAAGGGAATGGGAAAACCTCTTACTGATTATTTGAAGAGTGGCGCCAAGGTTCTTACCTTTTGATCGCATCCAAACTTTTTTCAAATCGTCTTTGAGGTGTATCGAAAATGGGATGCACAAAATATTCCGGATGCGTAAACTTTAAGTTCTAATAGTCATTAACCTCTTTTGACCGCTACATTCCTGGATGGCTCTGTTGAAATCCTGATGTTACTGGAGAGGTTATCTGACGACTTCCAGGTATGAGACTCCGGCATCTTCGTTTCAGGTTACCGGAAGGGTGAGAAGTTGATGTCAAAATCATATACAGGTCTGCAATCTCAGCGATTCTAAACAAGGATTTTGTTTAATTTTGTACTATCTTCAACCAATTAATACAGCAGAATTATGAAAAATAACATCTCAAGAAGGAAATTTGCTAAAAGATTAGCAGGCAGTGCTGCCGGGATTGCCGCATTTGGCAGTCTGAATATGTCGGCTCAGAGCTATTCTCGTATTATCGGAGCAAATGAAAGGATCAATATCGGGGTCATTGGTTGTGGTGGAATGGCAAGTTCACATATTGAGGCTTTGTTGGGCATGAAACAATCTGATAATGTCCTGATTACTGCAGTCTGTGATGTTTACACGAACAGGCTGGACAAAGCAAAAGAATTAACCCAGGCTCAGGCTTTCAGGAATTACAAGGAACTTCTGCAAAAAAAAGATATTGACTATGTACTCATAGCCACACCGGAACATTGGCATTATCAGATGACCCTGGATGCAATAAGCGCCGGGAAACACATTTACGTTGAAAAGCCAATGACTCATACCATTGAACAGGCTAAAGATATAACCCAGAAAATTGCGGCTTCAAAACTCAAATTGCAGGTCGGGGTACAGGGCATGTCGGACGATTCATACGAAACTGCACATAAAATGATTCAGGAAGGGGCCCTAGGGAAAGTAGTAATGGCTCATATTGACTATTCGAGGAATTATCCTGATGATTTCTGGGCATACGATATCGATGCTGATGCCCGACCCGGGGTAAACCTCGATTGGGAAGCATGGCTCGGCCCGGCTCCAAAACGCCCCTGGGACCCAAAAAGGTATTTCCAATGGAGAAGATACTGGGATTATTCAGGAGGCATAGCTACAGATCTTTTTATTCACCGGCTGACACGAATTATTAAAGCGGTAGGATTACAGAACCCCGATTATGTTGTTGCAACCGGTGGAACATGGAATTTTACAAATAGTGTAGCTGAGATCCCTGATACTTTTAACATGATGCTCGACTATCCGGAAAAAACAACTGTTATGCTTGTTTCGTCACTGGCCAATGATACTCCTATCAGGCATGTAATAAGAGGACACAAGGCAACTCTTGAGTTTAACAGGGAAGGGTTTACAATAACACCCCAGGAACAAACTGACCAGGCTGTCATCAGCGGTACAGGTGATGTTATAAAAGGAGCTCAGCTTTTTACACATAAAAAAACCGGTGCGGAAGATGTTACCCTTCATCACAGGAATTTACAGTCCGCCATCAGGAAAAATGAAATCCTCAAATGCGATCATAACCTTGGCTTCTATGGTGTCGTAGCATGTATGATGGGTGTAGAGTCGTTCCGAAACAGAAAATATCTCAAATGGGATCCTAAAAATAAAGTGGTCATTGAAAGCTGATAATGTCTAATTCCTGATCAATTTTTATCTCAAAGATTTCATATCAATAACAAAGCGATATTTGCATCACCTTTCAGTAGCCGTTCATAAGCTTCATTGATCTGCTGAATGTTTATCATCTCAATGTCAGCAACTTTATTTTTTTTTCTTATCAAATCAACAAATACATTACTTTGTTGTCTATTAACAAGTACAATTAACGGGGCGATGAAAATATATTGAATAATAGTTGATAACATTTCCAAAAATGAAATATCTGTACCTGGCTCTTATTGCTGTTCTTATATCTTGCAATCAGCAAGTTGAACAAAATGGTGTTAACCAAACCGAAAATGAATTTTCAAATTTTGAACCTACTGTTTTTCCCGATAGAGTAATGCTTTCATTTTCCGGCGATGCGGCAACATCACGTGCAGTCTCGTGGCGTACCGTTTTTGGTATTACCGGAAGTTTTGGAGAAATTGCCGTTCTCGACCCATCGCCTGATTTTGAGTACAAAGCGATTAAAGTTGCCGGAACAAATTCACCATGGGAAGAAGGAAGCCAGGGTTCAATGGGCCACAAAGTAATTTTTGAAAACCTTCAGCCCGGAACAAAATATGCATACCGTGTGGGCGATGGTGAAAACTGGAGTGAATGGTTTCAATTTAGAACCTCCCTGGCCGGCAACGAACCTTTTTCATTCCTTTACTTTGGCGACGTACAGGACGACATTAAGTCGCTTGGCTCACGAACTCTCCGTCAGGCATACACGCATTTTCCCGGAGCTGATTTTATGCTTTTTGCCGGTGACCTTGTTAGCCGCAGCCAGGAGAAATACTGGCGAGAATTTTTTTACGCAGGTAGTTGGATTTTTGGGATGATGCCAAGTGTTGTAACACCAGGAAACCACGAATACTATAAGCCTGAAAACCAACCCCGCACTTTCTCTAAACACTGGAACCAGATCTATAGCGCACCGGCAAATTCGCCTTCAAAAGAATATAATAATCGAAACTACTATCTCGATTATCAGGGTGTCCGGTTTGTATCTTTTGATTCTCCGGCGCTTGGTGAAAACAAGAAAGATAGCGCCCTGGTGGTCAACTGGCTCGATAAAACCCTTGCTGAAAACCCTAACAGGTGGACGGTGCTCTTCACACACTACCCGGTTTATTCGTGTTCGCAGGGACGAAACAACGAGAATTACAGAAATAGTATTCAGCCTTTACTGGAAAAATATGGTGTAGATTTGGTACTTGCAGGCCACGACCATACCTATTGCCGTGGTTTTAATCCTGAAGGAGTTAAAGTCAAGGGTAAAAATATGCCAATGTATGTAGTTTCTGTAGCCGGCCCTAAAATGTATGGACTGAACACCAGTTTCTGGAGCGATCGCATGGCTTCAATGACACAACTCTACCAGCATGTTTCGGTTAGCAGGGAAAAACTCGAATTCAAAGCGTTTACCGTTGCCGGCGAACTGTACGACCATTTCATTATCAATAAAAACAAAAATGGCGTGAACACTTTTACTGAAAGCCACGAAGTGGCTGCCATTAACCAGAGGACTGAAATGCCGGAAAGCGCTTTGGAAAAATATTCTAAAGATGAATTAGAATTGTATCAGCGAAAATTCTCAAATAAATAAACTAACCGGAAAACCTGATTTTCTCCGGAATATTAGAATGATTACGCATTTTATCATGGGATAATCCGTCTATTACCCGTGCTCTCCGTGTAATCCGTGATTAAAGTTCTTTCTTCTTTTCATGATAACTAATAACAAACAAAATACCTGCAAGAACAAATGGCAGGCAAATGATTGAAACATTAATGATACTCTGAACCAGTGAAAAATGCCTTTGGTTGTAATTAAGATTGAAAACGGCAACACCCAGAACCACTCCGACTATTATGAGTATAATGCCGCCAATATTCTCCCATTTCCATGCTACAATAAGTATGGCAAGCAAAACAAAGGATGGTATAAGATGCATCAG
Organism: uncultured Bacteroidales bacterium; assembly: GCA_942492865.1. GTDB lineage: Bacteria > Bacteroidota > Bacteroidia > Bacteroidales > VadinHA17 > LD21. The sequence continues at coordinate 821,231 of OW818650.1, forward strand.
AAAAGCACCTGTATTTTGCCAGAATGTACGTTCAGATGAAAAAGAATCCAATGCAAATAAACTTATAAAAAGAATTGCCAGGATGCAAAGAATCCTTGGAGTCCAGTGAAGCACCTTTATAGATGTTCTCATTTTGAGAAAGATTTAATTTAAATGCAAGTTACACCCCTGAAAAACCAAAGTCAAGTAAATCAATCATGATTGGTATAGCTACTGCTTGGCCAGATTGAAGAACATGTATATTTGCCACTTATAAATTCTTCACCAGATCTTCATTTGCATAACTATAATTTTGGCATGTTTATAAACTTTTCTTACGATGCTTACGTTATGCAACGGGAAAAGTAAAGTGCAAATATTCAATTTCATTACGGGACTTGACGATTTTGAAACTACTCAATAATTTTTATTAACCATCAAATACAATGAACATGAAAAAAATTCTATTAACGTTAACAATTACCTTTGGCCTCTTTTTCACTGCAATTGCCCAGGATTACAATACAGCGATTGGATTGCGGGGCGGACCATTTATTGGTTTTACAGTAAAACATTTTTTAAGTGAGAAATCAGCCATTGAGGGTATTGTCTCAACACGCTGGAAAGGAATTGAAATTACAGGTCTGTATGAATTACATAATCGTGCATTTCAGGTGGACAGACTAAACTGGTATTTTGGAGTCGGAGGTCATATTGGTTTTTATGATGGAAAATACACTAAATGGGATACTGTTGAAAAAACATATACTAATGTTGGTGTAGATGGTATATTAGGATTAGAGTATAATTTCAAAGAAATTCCATTAAACCTCAGTATTGACTGGAAACCTGCTTTCAATATTATTGGCTATACAGGATTCTGGAGCGACAACGGCGCCCTGTCAATAAGATATACCTTCTAAAAAAAACCGCTATTAATTAAACATATCTACTTAAGTAAATTATTATATAAAAGCTTTTTTTATTATTTGCTCTGCTATTGAGTGCAGGTTCCTATTGTTCTTATGGCCAGGAACCCAGACAAAAAGAAGAAAAATCCAGGCAGGAAGCCACAGTTAATCAGGAAGAGAAAAGAGCTTCAAAAAAAGTTTCTAAGGCAGCCAAAAATCAGGAGGGCACAAAATAAATCATCAGACTCAAAGGTCAGATGTTTGAATTAAAATCACGGAGGTAAATAATCTTCGTGATTTTTTTCATAAGTAATATTACTTTCGCGGTGTTCGGTACAGGGATTTTTTATCACTTTTACCCGACTATTCATCTGTTCTTCATTTTAAATGATTTATTTTGAATCATCTTCAGGATGGTTAAGTTATGTTTGCTGATCATGAAAAAACTGTTAAGTATCATATTTATTATTCTGCTGGCAATATCGGCCTTAAATAATGTATTTTCACAGGAAGTAAGATATAGCGATTCTACAGGAGTCCGAAGCACGAGTGCCGGTAAACGGTCAGAAAATCAGAATTCAAACAATCCTGAAAACAAACCGGCCGGGGTCCGGGATGCACGCGGAAATCAGGGAATAAAAAATATTAAGAGCGCCCGTCCCGATATGTCGAGGGCAAAGGGCGCCCGTCCACCTGAAATTGTAAGACCATCCGGGTCGCGGATCCCGAAAGGGATGGGGAAACCCGGAGGTGCCGTGAAACGTGGCGGCAGATAATAAACCTTAGGAATGATTGAACAGATTTTCAAAATAAAAGTCTGCGGATTGCTCTTTCTCCTTGTACCGGCTATTTCCTTCGCCCGGATACTTGAGCCAGATCCTGTGGATACTGACACCTCTTCACTCCATTCTCTCTTTACAGGAGCTGGTTACGGCAGCAATATGGTATATCTGGGTTCAACAATTTCAGAAAATCAACCTTATCTGTACGGTTCATTGACATACGGATTCAATAACGAATTTTATGCTTCTTTTTCAATAGTTCACCTCAACAATAACGGATCCTTTCCTGCTTTTTACAGCGGCACACTGAATTACAGCCATGTATTCAGTTCGTGGTTTGATATTTCAGCAGGCTTATCAGCTTATAAATTCAACACTGCAGCGGCTGATAACTTTGTTGATCATTTCATTTTTGCCAATTTTACCCTGGGCGTTGACTGGAGGCTAATCTATTCTCAACTCTCGGCAGGGCTTCTTTATTCTGAGAAGGCCAGCCCGTATTTCCAGATAATGAATTCAAGATATTTTGAGACCCGGGAGTTTTTTAACGGTAAATTCAATATTTCGTTTGATCCTTATATAAATTTTTTATTGGGAGAATATTACAGCGCTGAAGGCACCTCCGGAACTTATGCTATTACCCCTTTGCCCGGAAAAGGATTAGGCAGACCTGATCCTCCTTCAACTGTATATAAAGAAAAATTCGGATTACTGGAAGCCGATATCGGCATCCCGGTATCGTTCAATTTTGACCGCTTCACCATAGAGGCCGAACCGGGTTTTGTTTTTCCTGTTTACGCGAGTCAGGAATATTCAGGACCGAAAGGCTTTCTGTTCCTTCTGAGCGGATACTTCAAAATCTTCTAATTTTAGGGCAATGAACATACTTATAGTGGAAGACGAAAAAAGCCTGGCATCGGAAATGGCACATTTTCTGAAAAAAGAAGGGTTCCTGTGCGAAATGGTTTTCACAGGATCCGATGCCTCGGAGAAAATTGCTGTCAATCAGTATGATTTTGTCCTGCTTGACCTTGGACTTCCCGATTATGACGGACTTGAGATCATCCGTGAAGCAAGAAAGATCAAAGCTGAGACATCTTTTATTATTATCACTGCCAGAGGTGCAGTCGAGGATAAAGTAAAAGGCCTCGATCTGGGCGCTGATGACTACCTTGCTAAGCCCTTTGCCCTCATTGAGCTCCTTTCGCGGATAAACGCTGTGGCCCGAAGAAAATTCAACATTCCCGATCAGGAAATTGCCCTCGGTGATTTTATAATAGAACTGCAGGCAAGAAAACTTTTCTGCATGTCAAAGGAGGTTGACATCACAAAAAAAGAATATGATCTCCTGCAGTACCTGGTAATGAATCAGAACAAAGTCCTCACCCGCCATCAGCTCTATGAGCATATATGGGGTAATATCCTCGACGATCAGTACGACAGTAATTTCATCGATGTTCATATAAAAAACCTGAGAAGGAAGCTTAACGCTTTTGCTCCTGCGGACTGGCTTGAAACGGTAAGAGGCGTCGGGTACCGGATCAGCAGTGAGCATAAATCTGATTAACCAAAATGATCAGGCTTAAAATAAAACTTGCATTATTCAACCTGATTTCAAAGCTGGTATTTTCAGGCTTATTCCTGATTTTCCTTCCCGGTATAATTGAAAGGATAAATCTCAGGCAGTCCGACAATGAGCTCGTTTCAAAGAGAGAAGAGGTGATCGGTATAATTTCACGTATCGGCATTGAACCATTTCTAATTTCTGACTCGGTAAACTCTTTCGGAAGCTTCAACATACTAAAGGATGAATTCATAAGCCTCGAGAAAGTGGATGGTGAAGAGGATCTGAACTACATTGAAGTTACCCGCAGGCTTATCGAAGATGAAGTTATCGAATACCGGGTCATAAATTATACCTTCAGGATCGAACAACAGACCTACCTTCTTGAGATCGGGAAAAGCCTCACCAGCATAGGTCAGACAAGGAAAAATATTACAAGGGTAATAATGATCTTCCTTTTTTCAATTATCATCCTGACGTTTTTTACCGACCTGCAATATCACAGGTACCTCCTCCAACCGCTCGATAAGATCACATCCAGGTTAAAAGGTATTTCCAATCCGGCCTTGTTTGACAAGACGGAAATCATGACAAGCACTACTGATTTTCATCAGCTCGATCGTACTCTTAGCGAACTGATGGATCGCATTAACGAACTGTTCCGTAAAGAAAAAGAGATCACGGTCAATATATCGCATGAACTTCTCACGCCTGTTTCGGTACTTAGGAGCAAGCTTGAGAACATCCTTCTCAGCAAAGACCTGGATGATGAAACTTCTATAAAGATAGAAGAGTCGCTTAAGACACTTCACAGGCTTCAGAGCCTTGTGAATTCCTTATTATTCATAGCAAGGATGGAAAGCCGACAGTATGTGCTTGAAGAAACTTTTTCGATAAAAGAAGTGCTTGCCGAAATAATAGCAGAGATCAGGCCTGTTGCAGAAGATGCAGGCATCATATTGAAAGAGGAGCTGGAAGACGATCTTGCATTTACGAAAGGAAACCGGTCACTAATGTTCTCCATGTTTTTTAATGTTGTCAATAATGCAGTGAGGAACACACCTCCGGAAGGAGAGATCAGCTTTATAAGCTCGAAGCAGGCCGATGGAACCTTCAGGGTCATTGTTTCTGATACCGGAAGAGGTATGACGGATACCCAGCTGAATACTCTTTTTTTAAGGTTTAAAACACGAACTGAACTGAATGAATCGGGAGCCGGAATAGGACTTGCAATAGCAAAAACAATAGCCGATCTTCATTCAGTAGAGATCGTTGTAACATCCAGAGAGGGAAAAGGAACATCTTTTACTTTCATTTTTCGCTGAGACATCATAATGTCTTAATTTTCCCGTTATTCACTAGCTTACTCTGAGAAGAGCCGGGTACCGGTACCGAAGACCGATCGGAAATAAAAATAAGAAAATTCATTAAATTTTCATGTTCACGATTCTATTTTTACCGCAGTAATTAAAAAAAGTAACTATGAAAAAAATATTAATCGTATTTGCAGCTGCAGCTTTGATGTTCTCATCATGCACCAAAGAGGCCGGTGAAGGCAACGGAAGAATCGTGGTGAAGGTCACCGATGATCCATTTAACATAAGCTATGTCGAATCGGCAACAGTAACCATAACTAAAGTGGAAATAAGAAAAAAAGGAGACCAGGAAGGAAGACCGTTCATGATTCTCTCTGAAGAGCCGAGGACCTTTAACCTGCTCGAGCTGAGAAACGGAATAACTGAAGAACTTCTGAATCTTGAAATTCCACAGGGTTCCTATGATTTAATCCGTCTTTATGTTGACGAGGCTAGCCTGAAGCTGAAAGGCCAGACCGGTGAATTTAAGGTTAAAGTTCCGGGCGGAAGCCAGACCGGCATTAAGATATTCATCAAACCGTATCTGAAGGTGGAAGGAGGATTGACGTCCGAAGTTATACTGGATTTCGATCTCGCACGATCCTTTGTTATGAAAGGTAACCTCAATCATGCAGGAGGTATCAATGGTTTTAATTTTAAACCTGTGATCAGGGCAACTAATAACTCCACAGCCGGAAGAGTAGAAGGCAAGGTTACTGATACCCTTAATGTTAAGATTGTCAATGCAAAGGTATGGATAAGCCAGGATACAATTGTATCGTCAGCATTCACCGATACTCTCGGCAGATATGCATTCATTGGTGTTCCGGCCGGAACTTACTCGGTATCTGCAGTTATGGAAAAATACGATACACTGAGTTTTAGCGGAATAAAGGTAATTGCCGGGAACAAGACAGTACAGGATTTTGTTCTGAAGAATGAAGAATAGGTCAATTTGTGAGTAATGGTAAAACCCGGAAAAATACTTCCGGGTTTTTTGTTCTATACTGATTTACCATCCCTACATTGTCCTTATACTTACTTATGAGGTTCTTCGTACAGCCATAAGCAAGCCTGCAAGGCAATTAAAAGCTATCTGGCAGGTAAGGTAAAACTGAATTTGCTGCATCGGCCGGCTTCGCTTTCAACATAAACCTGCCCGCCATGCAATGAGATAAATTCCTTTACAAGTATCAAGCCGAGTCCTGTTCCATGCTCCCTCTGGGTCCCCGGTGTTGTAACATTTTCTTCTATCCGGAACAACCTCGATATTAGTTCTTTTTCCATTCCAATACCGAAATCGCATACTGCTACCATAACCTCATTCCCCTTATCTACTGCTGAAATGTGGATCTTTCCTCCGGGGTATGAAAATTTTATGGAATTGGATATCAGATTTCTGAGAACCAGGCTTATCATATCTGCATCGGCATTTACCTTCAGCCGTGAGGGGATATCCTTAACAATGGATATTGATTTCTGCAATGCAGTAACATCCATTAAATCGATTATATCCCCAATTATTGAAACTAAATCAATTTCCCTTGGCTTAAATACCAGCCTGTCTGTATGCAGTCTGGACCATTCAGTCAGGTTCCTGAGCAGATCAATCGCTTTATCAGAAGAATTCAGGATTATCCCGGCGTATTTCTTAACATTACTATTCACTTCTTTGTTATGATCATCATTTTGGAGATCTTCAACAAGAATGTTAGCAAAGCCATTGATACTCGTAAACGGGCTTCTAAGGTCGTGAGAAATAATAGAAAAGAATTTGTCTTTGGTGGAATTAAGTTCCCGTAAATAACGTATATGCTGACTCCTCCTTATATAAATAATCGAAATACTGAACGTAAAAATGAAAAGGGATGCTATTATCAGAATAAAGAATACTATTTCATCAAGAGGGGAAAAGATTTCTTCCTTATCAACTTTTGCGACCATAAACCAGGGTGAACCTGGTATCTTTTTCAGAAATGAAATTACCGGAATTCCGCGGTAATCAACTCCTTCAAATATTCCTTCATAGCCGAGGACTGCTGCTGCTGCAGGAAGTTTTTTATCTATTGGTCGCTTAAATATTATTGCTGTTTTTTTCTGATGCCTCAATTCATTCAGATATAATACACTATCATTTTCAAGCTTTACCAGTAAAGTTTCTGAAGATTTGCTTGGTGTCGGCCATGATTGTATTAGCGGATAAAGTGTCAATCCCGGATTAATCCTCAATAACATTGTTCCAATTCTTTCATTGTCATTCTCTTCAGTTGAAAAAAGAGGTATCTGAAGATCAATATGCACTATCCCAGGAAGGTCATCGGAATAATGAAGGTCCGAAAAACTTATGCCTGAATCGTTAAGCTCATGAAATTCTGAGGCATTGAAAGCAAAATTGTAAACTGTGTCCAACGGAGGATAAGCAAGTTTTACAGAGCCGGTGGTATCAACCAGTAATATACTATGATAATCATATTTTCCGATGAATATTTTCATCCTCTGCAACAGTTCAGTTCCCGATTCGGAAGGTTCTTTATTTTCCAGAAAACCTAATATTAACCTGTTGCGGGGAATGATGTTGCTAAGTATTTCCCCATCCCTGATATGCTCCATCCTCCACTTTTCAATATCGGAAATCTTAAGCGTGGCAATTGCAGCGAGCTCATTTTGTTTTTCGTAGGCTACCTTATCTTTCTGAGAATTATAAAATAGTATTCCGCCAAATGTAACAATAAGGGAAACCAATATTATTACCAAAAGAATTGACCATGGCATTTCTTCAGTAGAAGCCTTTGAGCGCATTAGCTTTGGATTAATCAATACAAAACAAACAAATCATAAGGCATATTGTTGACTGCCTCATCTCACCTAAGCTTATACCTCATTTTCATTCGTTCTTATTACGGCTTTATTTTCTCGAACAGGGCAAGCAGTTTGGTATTATAAATTTCAGTTATCTGCGCTTCGTGTTCTCCTATCGGTTTAACAGGGATTAAATCAATAACCTCAGAAGGAGTAAGTCCCGACTTAAACATCAGATCAAGCGAGGCGACAAGAGTCTCATTAATGGATTTTTTGCTCTCTTCTTCAGAAAGACCAATTTTATCGCCTATGGCTGCTAATTCTTTCCATTGAAACCAAAAATAAGTAGGAAGCATTGCCGACATGATCGCATAGCTTTCGAGCTTATCCTCCTGAACTTCAAAGGTATTTCCAAGCAAGCTCAGAAGGTCAAGGATTGTTTTTCTCTCTTTTGGGTCAAAGTCCTGAGAAAAAGTTACAGGATTATAACCTTCATTTATATATGAAGTTGCATTGGGAATTAGCCTAGCAATGTTTTTTACCTGCCCCAACTTTGATGATATTTTGCTGAGGTTGATCTTTGGAGCAAGGGATATGACCGTTGCATCCGCTTTCACATCTCCTTTTATTGACTCGAGAATATCCATAATTACAGGAGGATGAAGTGAGATAAAGACTAATTCCTGACCGGCTGCGATTTTCGCATCTGCGATTTCGACATCAGGGAACTGATGTTTCAGTTTCGAAGCGGCATCAGGACTCGTATCTGCAACAACTACTTTACCGAAACGCTTATTCCTGTTTTTAAAACCTTGCAGAAGGATCCGCGTTACCCTTCCGCCACCGATGAAGCCGATTGAGTTTTTCATGACAAATAATTTTAATTCTTTTTTTATTGAAATTCAGTTACAGTCTTAAACCGGTACTTTATCAGAAATCATTCGTTTAAATAACCTTGGCTGACATGATCTTCACAAGTTTTTATTTTTTCTCGTATTTAACAATCCGGATATTTGTAAAGGCTCTGAAGTACTTCCGCAAAATCTCCCAATTATCATAGTTGATACAATACCTGACATTTGGAGGCTCAAAACTTCCCTGGATCAAACCGGCATTTTTAAGTTCCGTAAGGTGTTGTGATACTGTTGAACCTGCAAGAGGCAGCTCCTTTGAAATTTCATTAAAGCAGCAATTATCAAGCGAGGCAAGATGTTTCAGGATAGCTATTCTTGCAGGATGTCCAAGCGCTTTAGCGAATCGGGCGATTTTAATATCCTTTTCAGCGTAGTGTTGCTTATTCTGAATGGCCATATAAAAAATCGTTTCGTAATTAGTAAATATACGAATTGCCTGGATAAAAAAGAAGCTGAAGGATATAAAAATGATCAGAAAAAGCCTATTTTCCTGTGTATTGCAACCTCTGCCAAACTTTTCCTGTCTCCTGAATAACCTGACGGTTTGTAGTTTGCTTTATAAGAGGATTTGTTTGTTAATAACTTCACTTCCCCTGTAAAACAAAAAAGCTGTCAATCTTTGGAAATATTATTATGTTTATATCTAATATTAAGTTATACTAACAATATGAAAAGACTATTTGTAATCTCTGTTTTGATTCTGATATCAGTAGCATTCTCTTTTGGTCAGACGAATACGGGTACTCTTAAAATTTTCTCAGAGATTGAAGGGATAAGCGTTTTTGTGGATGAAATTCAACAGACAAATTATCAGAATATTGAGAAGCTGCCGGTGGGAACTCATTATGTAAGAGTTATGAACGGGACGAATAAGGTTTATAGTCAGGTTGTCACCATAAATAAAGACCAGGTAACAACTGTTCTGATCGAAAAATCTAATGCTTCTGAACCACAACAGACTACGATCCAGTCAGAAAAGCCGGTCGATTCTGCACCGGTGCAACAAACAGATAAGACAGGTACGCTTAATATATTCTCGGAAATAGAGGGTTATACAGTTTTCCTGAACGACAAAAGTCAGGGTCAGGATATCAGGACAATCAATTCTGTTCCGGCTGGAAATCATTACCTGAAAATTACCAAGGAAGGGGTAAATATTTTTGGTGAGCTCGTGACTATCACAGGTGGTCAGACAACTACCGTACTGGTAAAGAATGACGGACAGGTTGCACAGAAAATGCTCGAAAGCAAATCAAAAGAACGCGAGGAATATAATGCTTCAAAAATAGATGTTCTGTTCGCATCCAAATCAATTACCCAGACACAGGGCTCGAGCACCTTGTTCCCTGGTTATTATGGATACTGGGGCTATTCAAAGTCCATCTCCTCAACAACTGAGATCCCCGATTTTAAGATTATCCAGGGAGGGGTACAGGAAATTTCCGATCTAACCCTTGCCCGGTTGGCTAATAATAAGAGTGTACTCGATCAGAATGCAAAGGACAATTTAAAGATCAATAAAATGGTCAATATAGGAGCACCACTGCTTTTAATAGGTACCATTACCACGCTGGTCTATCTGGCCGATTTCACACTTGATAAACCGTTCCTGCATAAAAATAATCCTGAACATCCTGAATATGAAGCTTATGCAGCCACCGGAGGTATCTTGGCAGCACTAGTAGGTTATGGTATTGTTTCTAGCTCCTCGAAAGTAATTCCGAATCATTATTACAGGGTACAGGATGCTGCAAAGGATGCACAGATCTATAATACGGATCTTAAGAAAAAACTTGGCCTGCCCGACGACTACGATATAAAGTAGGACCGAAGTTAAATCTTCATTTATTACCACCCAAATCTGTACCCTATACCTGATTCTGTTATCAGAAGTTCAGGACGGGAGGGATTGTTTTCAATTTTTTTTCGGAGTTGGGCAACAAAAACTCTCAGGTATTGTGTTTGTTCGAGATATTTATAACCCCATACTTCTTTTAATAACAGCTGATGGGTCATTACCCTTCCCTGGTTCCGTGCCAGGATCGATAACAGTGAAAATTCAGTGGCTGTGAGCTTAATTATCTCTTCATTCTTACGGACGATATGATTCACCAGATCAATAGTCAGGGGCCCGAATTCAAGTAATGGCTTGTTAACTGCCTCACCTGCCTGGGTCCTTAAAGCAGTCCGGATCCTTGCTAGTAACTCTCCGCTTCTGAAAGGCTTGGTGAGATAATCATTCGCCCCATAATCAAGTGATTTTATAATATCATCTTCGGCATTGCGGACAGTTAAGACTATAATCGGCCTTGTGTACCATTCTCTCAGCTTTTTCAAAAGATTAATACCATCAATATCAGGTAATCCCAGATCAAGAATTATAGCCGACGGATGATGTGTCGCAGCCGATAAAAGCCCTTCTTTTGCATCTCTGGCAAAGATTGTTTCATAACCGCTGGCAGTCAGGGATATTTCCAGAAGACGGCGTATCTGGATCTCATCGTCGATTATAAGTATAATTTCCTGGTCGCTCATTATTCCAGTATTATCCGGTTAATATCAGGTATTTCAGTCGGAATAGAAATCTCGAATTTAACTCCGGGTGAAATATTTTCAACTTTAATTGTTCCTTTATGGGCCTCCACAAGACCTTTCACTATCGAAAGGCCTAATCCGAGTCCGCCCGGCTTTGAATTATCAGCCCTGAAAAATTTCTTAAAAACCCGGGCCATAAGGAGATCAGGTATTCCGGGTCCGTTATCTTCAATCGTAATTGTCAGATATCCATCATTGTATCGTGCTGTAAAGCCTATAATAGAACCAGGGGGTGTATACTGGCTTGAATTGAGGAGAAGATTATGAATTACCTGCTCCATCAATCCGAAATCGAGACGCACAAGAGGAATATCTTCAGGTATTGAACTTATGAGAGTAAAAGGTTCAAGCTCCTTCTTCAAAACATCAGTGACCTTATTATAGATATCGTTGATCTCACACCAGTCGGGCCGGGCAGAGATCTTTCCACTTTCAAGCCGCGACATATTTAAAAGATTTTCAACAAGATGATTTAACCGTGCTGAAGCCTTAAAAATTTCATTATGCAGTTCAGCCTTGTCATGGTCGGATGTCTCTGCCATGAGAAGCGTATCGGAAGCTCCCATTATTGCAGTTATTGGGATCCTGAACTCGTGCGATATGAGAGTAAAGAGAGTTTTGTAGAGCTTATCTGATTCATCGAGCAGGCGTGCTTTTAGAGCAAGGTCATTCAGAAGCTCTCTCTCCAGAGCATTTGAAATCTGGGTAAGATAGCTGATCCAGAAAATCTCATTTTCGCCGGCAAGAGGTTTTTCATGCTCAACAACAATCATTCCTGAATTGATCCTGCTGCCTGTAAGAGGATAGAAGGTAAAATTAGCCTCACTATAAAATTCTGTAAACCTTCCGGCTATTACCGGGTTCTTAAATACCCATTCGGCTATCTGCTTATCAATCGGCGAAAAAACCTGTTCTTTTCCACGACTGTACAGGAACTCCATCCTGCTGTCTTTTTCCCTCAGATAACTTATGGAATTAAACCCGAAATACTTATCAATATCCTTGAATGCAACATTGAAAATTTCATTAATTCCATTGGCATTTGACAGATCCCTGGTAAGAATGAAAATAGCATTTGTCCTTTCTTCCCTTTTTATTGCCAGCTTCTCCTGCTGCCTTATACGATTGGTCAGAACTCCGTTAATAAGGGCAATAACGAAGAAAGATCCGAACATCAGCTTGTCCTCTGTCTTCTCGATATGAAAGGCAAAATGAGGAGGGATAAAGAAAAAATTCCAGACTAATGATCCGAGGGTCGATGCCATCAGAATTGGACCAATGCCCATAAAAGCTGCCATAATTGAGACAACGAAAAGAAGTATGAATGAGACTATATGATAACCTTGCTGATCAGATAACGGACTGCAGATCAAGGCTGTGAATGCAATTGTAAAAACGACAATCAGATACTGATTAAAATCGGAATTAAGCCTTTGAAACCTGATATTCTTAATATTTCTCCCCATTCCCGATTGTTAAAGACAATTTATCCTGTCGAAGAAGTAACCAAAATTAGCTATTAATATCTTACCGGGATCGGTTTCACTGCGTATTTAAAATACTTTCAGCTACATCCTGTCTTTATGAAATCTTTATATAACCATATAAAATCTTACTATTTTATTTATGAAGTCAGGCTTAATTTTGCCCGTTAATAAAATTTTCAAATGGCATGGAATCATACTGATACCGGGAAGCTATCGTTTGGCGGGGTAATAGTTACGCTCGGTATCGTCTTCGGGGACCTTGGTACAAGTCCTCTTTATGTTATGAAAGCAATGATCGGAACTGAAGGTGAAATAAATGAATTGCTCATATATGGTTCGTTGTCATGTATCTTCTGGACACTGACCCTTCAGACGACAATAAAATATGTGATAATAACCATGAGGGCCGATAATAAAGGCGAAGGCGGTATATTTTCTCTTTATGCCCTTTTGAAAAAAAAATCTTCAGCTGCAGCACTACTGACCATGATCGGTGCGAGTGCGTTACTGGCCGATGGAGTGATTACTCCTGCCATTACAGTTACATCATCCATTGAAGGCTTAAAATTGTTCAGTCCGGGAATTTCTGTCATAACTATAGTTCTCATTATTTTTGTGGTTCTCTTTTTTATGCAACAGTACGGTACAAATGTTGTCGGAGGAAGCTTTGGACCGTTAATGGTTTTATGGTTCCTGATGCTGTCTGTATTGGGTGTAAACCAGCTCATCTTTCATCCTGAAATACTAAAAGCATTAAATCCTTATTATGCGGGCCTGTTCCTTGCCAGGTACCCGGGTGGATTCATTTTGCTGGGTTCGGTTTTTCTTGCTACAACCGGGGCGGAGGCCCTCTATTCTGATCTTGGGCATTGCGGAATAAAGAACATAAGAGTATCCTGGATATTTGTGAAAACTGCACTTATGCTTAACTACGCAGGCCAATGTGCATGGTTAATTGACAGAATAGGGACACAAAACAGCATCAATCCTTTTTATGGCATAATGCCGGCCTGGTTCCTTATACCAGGAATTTTTATTGCCACGGCTGCTGCAATTATTGCAAGTCAGGCTCTTATATCAGGATCATATACACTTATAAGCGAGGCTATCTCCCTAAATTTCTGGCCCAAATTGAGCGTCGCGCATCCCACCCTCCTGAAAGGTCAGGTTTATGTGCCTGCCGTTAACTGGTTTTTGTGGATCGCCTGCAGCTTCGTGGTAATCTTTTTCAGGGAATCGTCAAATATGGAAGCTGCCTATGGTCTGTCTATAACAATTACCATGATCATGACAACACTGCTGCTCTCCCATTACCTTTACCAGAAGAGGGTGAATCAACGATTAATTATTTTATTATTAGTTATTTATCTTACGGTCGAGATCAGTTTCCTGATTGCCAATATGCATAAGTTCAGTAATGGAGGGTGGTTTTCGGTACTTCTGGCTTTACAGTTCTTTATTATTATGTACGGCTGGTTCTTCGGAAGAAAATTAAAGAACAGCTATGTAACATTCGTTAAGCTGGAAAAATATAAAGAAGTTTTCAGGAGCCTGGTTAATGATTTGTCTGTTCCCCGTACTTCCACAAATATCGTCTATATAATAAAAGCGAACAGGCCCGAGCAGGTGGAATCGAAAGTAATCTATTCCATATTCCACAAGCAACCAAAGCGTGCATCATTATATTGGTTCCTGCATATTGACATAACTGATGAACCCGATACCTTCAATTATAAGGCTACTCAAATTATTCCCGGAATACTTACAAGAATTGATTTTTATTTAGGTTTTAAAGTCGAACTAAAAATTAATTTATACTTCAGGCAGGTTCTTGAAGATCTTTCAGTATCGGGCGAAATAAAACTTGAAAGCAGCTACGAATCTCTCCGGAAGAGATCTTTTCCATCTGACTTCACCTATATCTTTATCGACAGGATAATGGTAAGGGACTACAAACTTTCAACGGCTAAAAAAGTGATCCTTTTTCTGCATAACATCTCGAGATTGCTTAGCATTTCCGATTTAAAAGCATTACATCTTGATCCATCGATGACAATAGAGGAGAAAGTTCCGATTCTCGTTGACAATCCATCCGGGGAAAGAATAAAAAGATCAGATGAATAGAATAATCACAGATCAGATGAAAAAGAGTGTATGCTGATATTTATTTTGCTGTCGTACAATTCATACATCTTCAAAGGTATATTTAGCAATAGAAAAGGTAAATGTACTCCCTTCTCCCAATCTTGATTCAACCCAGATTCTGCCATCATGCTTTTCTACAATTCTCTTACAGATCGCAAGTCCTATACCTGTTCCCTCATATTCATCCCTGGGCATTAACCGGTGGAAAATCTGAAATATTTTGTCGAAATATTTTTTATCTATTCCAATGCCCTCATCCTTTACAGAGATAACATAACACGCCTTTTCAGATTTTGATGAGATCTGGATCCGGGGCGTTCCAGTACTGAATTTTATGCTGTTGGAAAGAAGGTTTTGAAAAAGCTGGATCATCTGGTTCCTGTTTGCAACGACAGTGGGTAATTCATCAGATAATATTACGGCTTTGCTTTCCGCTATTTTAAAAGACAGGGTTTTTTTAACAATCTCAAGTATTTCATTGAGGTTACACGGCTGAATCGCTCTGCCGTTAGAATTAACTCTTGAATATTCCAGCAGGTCATTTAAAAGATCAGACATCCTGCTTGCCCCATCCACAATGTAGGAAATATACTCATTGGCATTATTATCAAGCTTATCGCTATAATTCTTTAAGAGCATCTGTGAAAAGCCTGAAACCATTCGTAATGGTTCCTGCAGGTCATGAGATGCGATATATGCAAATCTTTCCAGTTCTTTATTGGAACGTAAAAGATCTTCATTCAATTTTGATACCAGCTTGTTGGTCTCTTCCTGAAGGTCTGTAATATCGAAAGAAACTCCCGATATACTGACAGGCTTATCTTCCCCGTCACTGGCTACAAATCCTTTTACTCTGACATATCTGACTGTTCCGTTGTTTGATTTTATCCTGAAAACTGTTTCAAGAGGTAATTTCTTTTCAATAGAAGTCCTTACTGATTTTTTAAGATGGAGAACATCATCTTCATGAACATATTCCTGAACGGCTTCGTGTGCTTTCACCAATGAGCCGGTCTTTATGCCGGCCATCCTCTCAATTCGCTGATCTATGGTCAGTTCATCCGTTAGCAGGTTCCATTCCCAGATCCCTATTCTTCCATTTTCAAGCGCCAGGTTAAGTTTCAGTTTTGATTCTATCAATGACTCCTCTGTTTTTTTCCGGTCAGTGATATCGTGAATCATACCAATTGAACAGATGATCCGGCCCGATTCATCCTTTAAATGTTCACACTTCTCGTGAACAAACCGGATTTCACCACTATCTCTTCTTATAATTCTATGCTCGATTTCGTATGTATTGCGATTATCCTTTATTGATCCCTTATATGCATTATTAACCAGATCGCGGTCATCAGGATGAACCACATTAAGAAATTCTTCATAGTTGGGGAGGAGATTGCCCTTGACTGATCCAAAAATGCGATATACCTCATCACTCCATGTCAGACTGTTGTTTATGTGATCAGCCTTCCAGCTTCCTAAGTGGGCTATTTCCTGAGATCTTTCAAGATGCACTCTGTTTTCTTCAAGTAATCTTTCGGCTTTTTCTTTTTCCCCGAGAGCCTTCACAAGTGTAATGTTGCTGTAACTCAGTTGTGAAAGTGAATCAGCCAGTTTTATAAAAAAAAGTTTTGCGCTCTCAAGGTTCTCTTTGCTTATGAACGGTACCTCTTTGAGAGCCTCTAAATACTCAGTTGCATTGAAGTTAAATCTTGAAGCCTGTAACCTGAAATAATTGAGGTCAATATTTTCGTCCTCAAAGAAGAATTGTCCTATGAACAGATTTCCCATTTGACTGTCACCAATATAGATTGGTGTTGCCATATCCCACATCCCGTTCTTGCATTTATATAATCTGAACTGCCCCTTTTCAATTCCGGCTGTCAGGGTCAGATCACTTTCAAGGCAATTTTTGCAGGTTTCAGGATTGATCCTGTGAAAATCAGTACAAATTTTCTGCCAGCCCACACCAACAAGAAGCTTACCATTACGATCAACTATTGACATGGGTATATGAGAGAACTTATACAAGTTATCCATCATACATTGAACCTCAGTCACATTGATTAAGTCTGCGAGGTCAAAGTTATCAACAGCTGTTTCAAAAGAAGTCATATGCCCTTTATGCATACTCCCAACCTTATTTTGCTGATAGTACAAAAGATAATTTTAATAATTGATTTTATGGTTATTCTTAAGAATGAATTAATATAAGATTAAGAATACATTAATAATAAAAGATCCCTGTTACTTTTCAGACTGTTCTGTACGGCCTAGTGAAACCAATCCACCTATAGCTCCAAGGTTCATTGAATCCAACGCAGAACTTGGTACAATAACCATTGATCCTTTCTCCTTAAGACCTTCGAACAGCATGTTCATTCCACGAAGGTGAAGGGCAATAGGGTTATCCTTGTACTGTAAACTTGCCTGAGCAAATTTTTCAGAGATCTCTGTTTCAGCTGTTCCAAGTATCACCCTGGCTTTTCTTTCACGCTCGGCCTGTGCTTCTTTACTCATTGCATCGGCCAATGCAGAAGGTATTACTATATCCCTTATGCCTACCATCTGGCAACTGATACCCCAGGGATTTGTAGTTAAATCAAGGGTCTTCTGAAGATCCTCTGCAATCTTATCCCTTTCCTGCAACAGGTCAGCCAGCTCATGTTTCCCTATGATCCCCCTCAGGTCGGTCTGCGCAATAAAAGCAATTGCCTTAACGTATTCCTGAACTTCAAGAGCTGCTTTTTCAACATCCCATACCGTCCAGTAAACCACTGCATCAACGTTTACGGGCACAGTATCTTTTGTAAGAGTCTGTTCGGCCTTAAACTCGGTGACCCTGACACGCTGATCAATGTAAACGCTTACCTGATCGATTACAGGTATAATAAAGAACAATCCCGGACCTTTCAGACCAGAATATTTACCCATTCGCAAAACAATTGCTTTCTCCCATTGATCAGCAATCTGAATTGAACTTCCGGCCAGAATTGAGAAGATGACCAGAACTACAAGAAGCGGGATTCCGATAACATTGATAAGATGTAATCCAACTGAAACTGCAAGAAGGATTATTAATACTGTTACAGAAATCGAATTGGAAAAGCTGTTGGTTACTGTACCTGTTTTCATTTTATTTACGTTTTTGTAAAAACTCAATAATATCACCTACAGAAAATCCATAGCTGAATGCAATGGATGTGAACTCGTTACAAATGCTTTGCAATTTACGTTCTTTCTCCTTTTCCGGAATTCTGATATCGGTTTTACCGATGAACGTTCCTGTTCCCTGCTGGGTTTCGAGAATGCTCTGAATTTCCAGCTCTTTATACGCCTTTGTAACTGTATTCAGATTGACTTTGAGCTCAACTGCCAATGCCCTTACTGTTGGTAGCTGCTCTCCTGCCTTTAGGTTACCGGAAGCTATCCCGAATTTGATCTGATCAATAATCTGTCTGTAAAAGGGAGTTCCGCTTTTTGGATCTAATACAAATTGAATCATAGATATATAACATTAATGTATTATACGTATAGTACAATATTACTATACATTTTCTGAACAACCAAATTTTTTTAAGAAATTAATTGAGTATCCGGAATGAATGCTGGCGCCAATTGCAAATTGGCTCCAGAGGCGGGGATTCTCCACCTCGGAGGGGTCAGGGGTATAGCTGTCAGCTTAAGATATATTGATTGATCCAGAATATATAATATTCTGGGGGTGTCTAAAAAGTCAAAGATACATTGTTAATAACTAATAAAAAATGGGGATGAAATGGCTGTTTCATCCCCTTGTTTATTCTCCAATCTGTTATAAATTAGAGATATAACAAACATCATATGGCTAAGATAGTATTTAAGCAGGACAAAAGCAATCAGTTATTGTTGCTTCCTCCAGAAATAGGGAGTTTAATACCAGATAATCATATAGTTAGAGTCGTTGATGAAGTTATCAACCAAATCAAATTGGCTCCACTGTTTGATACATATAAAGGAGGCGGGACTAGCAGTTATTCGCCAAGAATAATGTTAAAAGTACTCACTTTTGCATATACCCAGGGGATCTACACTACTCGCAGGATCGAGAAGGCATTAAGGGAGAATGTAAATTTTATGTGGCTAAGTGGGATGAGTACCCCTGATCACGGTACAATCCACAACTTCAGGGCTAAAAGGATGAAAGAGGCTGTAGAGAATATTTTTAGTTCAGTAATAGATGTTCTTATACAAAGGGGGTATGTAAAGTCAGAAAATCTTTTTGTTGACGGGACCAAAATAGAAGCTAATGCAAGCAGGTATAGTTATGTATGGAAAAAGAATGTTGAGAGGCACGAAAATATGACTAAAGAAAAAGTAAAGAAGTTATTATCTCATATTGAACAACTTCAGAAAGAAGAAGATGCCGAGTACGGGTCACATAATCTGGAAGAGCTTGAGGGTAATATAACATCTGAGCAGGTTGATAAACTGGTAGAAGAGATAAACCAGAAATTATCAAAAGGGACAAAATCAAAACAGGCAGCCACGGATTTAGCAAAGCTGAAGAAGGATTATACTCCAAAGCTGAAGAAGTACGAGCAGCAAAAAGAAATGCTGGATGGACGCAACAGTTGTTCCAAGACTGACACGGATGCTACGTTCTTTCGTATGAAAGAGGACCACCTGGGAATGGGTCAGTTAAAGCCTGGGTACAATGTTCAGATAGCAACAGAGGATCAGTTTATTTTAGGTTACGGGATATATCAGAAAGCTGCAGACACCTCCGTATTTATACCTTTCATTGATAAGGTAAAAAAACAATTAAGAGGAGTTCCTAAAAATATTATAGCAGATGCAGGGTATGGAAGTGAAGAAAACTATGACTATGTAGTCCGCAATAATATTGGTAACTACATAAAATACAACAACTTTGATTATGAGAAGACGAATGAATACAAGAAAAGGAACTTTATATCTGACCGTTTCGTCTATACTCAGGAAAAAGATCAGTATCAATGCCCCTCAGGCCAGGTGTTAGATTTTGCATATATCAAGAAGACCCAAACAGATAATGGATACAAATCAGAAAGAATAGTTTATAAATCAAGATGTTGTGAAGGATGCCAATACAAAGAAAATTGCTGTAAGGGGTTAAATAAAAGAACCATAGAGATAAGTCCTAAGCTAATAGAGCACAAGAATACTGCACGACGAAATCTGGAATCAGAAACTGGTAAAATTTTGCGCTCAAAACGAGGAGTTGACGTAGAATCTGTCTTTGGACAAATAAAACATAACAACCAATTTAGACGATTTTACTCAAAAGGGCTTAAAAATGTGAATACAGAATGGGGTATTATTAGTATTGCACATAACATTAAGAAGATGGCTAACTAGCCATCCTCTTTAAACTTTTAATTAATAGAAAATTGTACAAAAAGTCACTTCAAAGCGTAAAAATATTTATAAAACTATACTTTTACTTTTTCAACACCCCCTGGCCCGGGTAGTTAGTATCTAATTAGTAATGACCTTATTCCGGGCCGGGGTGGTTATTAAATTTCTTACTTATCTCCTCCAATATATATTCGGGTTCCTGAAAAACCAACCTGTTTTCAAATCTTAAGACTGTAATACCAAGATCTAACCACCCCGGCCGGGAAATACCTTTTCACACAAAGGTGAAATTGTAGCCCGGCCACCCCTCCTTTCGAAAAGTTTCGAAAGGAGGGGAGACTATATCGCATATAATTCACAATATCAATAATATAAATACATCTCCAAACCCTTCGGTTGACGGCTATGCCCCTTGCCCCCCTGGGAGGGGATTCATCAAAATAAAATCTCTGTCCTAAACCTGTCA
Source organism: uncultured Bacteroidales bacterium (assembly GCA_942492865.1). Classification (GTDB taxonomy): domain Bacteria; phylum Bacteroidota; class Bacteroidia; order Bacteroidales; family VadinHA17; genus LD21. Next base: position 841,607 of record OW818650.1, read on the forward strand.
GGAAGCAGATTTTTTTATTACATTGGTAATAATGACAGGGAGATCCCTTGCTACGCTGACATTGAACTGCTCTTTTATTCCATTGGTAATTGCAATTATGAGATCCCTTGCATGGTTCAAATAACAACCTCTTTAAAGTCATTGATGATCACGACAGGGAGATCCCTTGCTTCGCTGATAATGAACTGCTCTTTTATACCATTGGTAATTGCAATTATGAGATCCCTTGCATGGTTCAAATAACAACCTCTTTAAAGTCATTGATGATCACGACAGGGAGATCCCTTGCTGCGCTGCGGGATGACATGCGCTTTTGGGGGTAATGGGGGAATGAAGCTGCGCGTTGACAGTGGTTTTTTCAAAAAATAATATCTGCATTAACGCGCAGCTTCATTCCCCCCCTATTCCATAGAAGCCACTGTCATTCCGAAATCCTGCTTCGGCAGGATGAGGAATCTCATTGACCTTGCAGTTCTTCTGTTAATGGTAGTTGTATCTCTTCGGCAGAATCAGGAATCTCATCGACCTTGCAGTTCTTCTGTTAATGGTAGTTGTATTTCTTCGGCAGGATGAGGAATCTTTAGCTGGCGCCAATTTAGCTTCGCTGAGCTCGCGGGGAAATCCTGTTAAAGACATTTATATCACGCCGGCAGGATGAGGAATCTCATAATCAGTTAAAAACGAGTCAATATCCTGACTTACAGGCTCTGAATCAGACAGACAACAATAATTGCAGACAGTTACTTTTGGAAAATTAAACAGCGCCCCGCTAATTGCCGAATTAAGATTATTATATAATCCAAGGAATTCCCTGTCACCCGGTTTTGACAGCGGACAGCCGAATCCATGAATCATATTCCTTCCTGTTTTATTATTGTCAATAAAGAAGACATCCATAAGTCTGACCTTAACATTTATGTTTAATTAAAAAGCCTTGCTTTTTGTTACCCGTTTTATGAAAATATTTCACATTATTTTTAAACGGTTCCAGTGAGAGAATTTGCATCCTCTTTTTTATTACTTTAAGAACCTCTAAATTATACTATGCATTCAAATAGATTACCATTACTATTATTGCTATTTTTTGTGGTCAACATGACGCTTTTTTCCCAGCCACAGGGGGTAAACCGCGAGAAACACCGGATTCATATAAAACATACTGCTGAAAAAATCTCAGTCGACGGAGTCTTTGATGAAGAAACCTGGAAGAGTGCGGAACGCTCGGGTAAGCTGGCCCGTGTGACCCCTACCGATACCGGATATGCAATTGCTCAGACTGAAGTTATGCTTTCGTACGATGAACTGAATATTTACATTGCAGCAATATGCTACGATCCTACACCGGGCAAAAGGATCATCCAGTCGCTTCGCAGGGATTTCAACTTCGGCAGCAATGACAATTTCATGATTTTCATCGACACCTATAACGACCTCACCAACGGATTTGCATTTGGCGTGTCTGCTGCGGGCGTGCAAAGAGATGGCATGGAGGCAAACGGCGATGAAGTTGCTTATACCTGGGACAGCAAATGGAAATCGGCTGTTAAGAACTATGATGATATGTGGACGGCAGAGTTTAGCATTCCTTTTCACAGCATCCGCTATCACGAAGGATCAACCGAATGGGGTATTAACTTCGGACGGCTCGATCTGAAAACCAATGAAAAATCGGCATGGGGACCGATGCCACGGCAGTTCAGTCATAATAACCTTGCATTCACAGGAACATTGATATGGGATAAACCGATTAAGAAAGTAGGAACAGGTTTTTCAATTATCCCTTATGCCATTGGGAAGGTCACAAAGAACCATGAGGCTGGAACACCAACGCGATGGAGTGAAAATGCCGGGCTTGATTCAAAGATCATCTTAGCTCCCTCAATGAATCTTGATCTGACTATAAATCCCGATTTTTCACAGGTTGAAGAAGACAGGCAGGTGACCAACCTCGACAGGTTTGAATTATTTTTCCCCGAGAGAAGGCAGTTCTTTCTGGAGAATACTCACCTGTTTGCCAATCTGGGAAAAAGCGGTATTCAGCCCTTCTTTTCAAGGCGCATCGGTCTTAACACCCCCGTAATAGCAGGGGGCAGGCTAAGCGGACAACTGAGCCGCGATACAAGGATCGGCCTGATGAATATGCAAACAGGATCAAAAGATGGTATTCCATCAGGTAATTTTACTGCTGCTGTTCTTCAGAAACAGGTTTTCGGACGATCAAGTCTGTCAGCATTTTTTGTAAACAAACAGGTTGTTTCAGATATCGATACATCATATTCCGGCTTACGCTACAACAGGGTCGCAGGCATAGAGTATAACCTGGCAAGCCCCGATGACAAATGGACAGGGAAAACATTCTATCATCAGGCATTCTACACCGGCGCCACATCAGAAGCGGCAACTGCTTCAGGAAGTATAACCTATTCCACACCTTACTTCGCTGCAACCATGGATCAGTCATGGGTAGGATCCGACTACATTGCCGAGGCAGGTTATGTCAGAAGGGCCGGCTATTTTCAAACTTCCCCGAGAGTGAAGTTCACCTTCTACCCTGAAAAGGGCAGGGTGTTAAATCACGGGCCCAACGCAGATTTTGATGTTATTATGGATCCTGATCTTAAAATGACCGACAGGCAAACGAAGGTCGGGTATTTTGTAGGATGGAAGAACAGGAACCAGATCTCACTCAATATGACCGATCAGTATGTCAGACTAAGCTTCCCGTTTGATCCTACCAATATGAAGCAGGTAATGCTTCCGGCAGGCAGTGAATATAACTGGCAAACCGCCAATCTCAATTTTACTTCAGACACCAGGCGGCTGTTCTATTTTACACTTGACGGGGGCTTTGGTAGTTACTATAATGGTCACAGGACCAGCCTGGGAGGCTCGTTTAATTACAGGGTGCAGCCTTACGGAAGCATAGCTGTTACTGCAAGCTATAATAACATCCTGCTTCCCGAGCCTTACAGCAGCGCCAGGCTTTTACTCCTGGGGCCAATGCTCGACCTTACCCTCTCCAACTCCGTTTTCCTTACCACATTCGTTCAGTATAATAACCAGATCGATAATCTCAATACCAACATTCGTTTTCAATGGCGCTTCGCTCCTGTTTCAGACTTATTTATTGTCTATACAGGCAATTCATATATTGAACATTTCGAAAACCGCAACAGAGGGCTCGTTGTAAAGATTTCGTACTGGTTCAACTGATATAAAGGTTCACCGGGCTTGGACTGATTCATTTCATAGAAATTAACAAAAACTCATTATAATGCATATCATCAAACTACATGATCCTGCAAAATCATAAATTTGAATCTTGAAACTAAGGGTACTACTTAATAAAATCTACCTTATGATCCGATCCTCGCCGTTAATATCTGCGCTATATATACTGATTCTGATCTTTTTTTCAACACCGGTGAAGTCACTGCAGAATGAAGAAGTCAGATGGAAAAAAATTAATGGCATTTCTATCCCCATACCACCTGCAGAGCATCCGCGACTATATCTCCGGAAGCCCGGAGCAAGTGATATCGCAATGAGATTAAAACATCCTGTACTCAGGCCGGTGGTTGATAGTCTGCGCTCACAATCTGAACTCTCTCTTCAACTTAAGATTGAATGGGATGCTATTCAGTATCTCACATCTAAAGATCAAATGCTCGGACGTGCAATAGTTGATTCTGCGCTTGTCATGTTAAAAAGAACAGAGCTTCCTGAGATCGGGGATGCAGCACGTGTGACAGGGAGGATGATGACAACGGGCGCCATAGTCTATGACTGGCTCTATGATATCCTTACAACTAAGGAAAAAGATGCTTTCATTACAGAGCTTATCCGTCTGGCCAGAACCCTTGAATGCGGCTACCCACCGACTGAACAGGGCTCAGTAACAGGGCATTCATCGGAGAGCTTCATAATGCGCGACATGCTTTCGGCCGGAATTGCCATCTATGATGAATATCCGGAGATGTATGAACATGCAGCAAATCGCTTTTTCAGTGAATTCCTTCCCGTACGCAACTGGATCTACAACGGGCGTGCATATCACCAGGGTGATTCCTATGGGCCACTGCGCTACAGTTGGGATACCTATCCGCTGATGATATTTTCCGGCATGGGGGTTAAAAACATATATAATCCTGAACAACAATATGTTCCTTACTATTATATGTATGCAACACGTCCCGACAGCCAGAGAATGCGCGGAGGCGATACTTTTCTGCACCAGGGACATGGAGCCCTTCCCGGAGAACCATGGGATCAGTATGCAGGCACATTATTCACTGCAAGCTATTATAAAGATGGTCTATTGCTCGATCACTACCTGCGACAGGGTATCAGCGACGGTCAGGCTCACGGAAGGACCAACCAGAGGGAATATATTTTCCAGTTCCTCTGGTGGGATGTGAACCTGCAGCCAAAACCGGTCAGCACACTCCCTTTATCATTTTATTGTAATTCTCCCTTCGGATGGATGATTGCACGAACCGGATGGGACAGTAATGCTGCAATTGCTGAAATGAAGATCAATGAATACAACTTCAGCAATCACCAGCATCTTGATGCAGGATCATTCCAGATCTGGTATAATGCTCCGTTGGCAACAGAATCAGGCTTGTATGGAGGTACCTCCGGATCTTATGGCAGTCCTCACTGTAAAAATTACTTCTGGAGGACCATCGCCCATAATTCTCTGCTGATCTATGATCCTGATGAGAAATTCAGTCCAAAAGAGGACTTCGGCAATGATGGAGGTCAGCGGCTTCCAAACAACAGGTGGGAACCCCGAAATCTGGAAGCAATGCTTGACCCTGTAAAAGGCTATAAAACGGGAGAAATTCTGGGACATGGCTTCGGACCAGATTCACAGGTCCCTGAGTTCACTTACCTTAAAGGTGACCTGACCAGGGCATATAGTTCAAAAGTTAAAGAAGTTAAGCGATCATTTGTTTTTCTGAACCTGCTCAATAGTAAGATCCCGGCTGCACTTATTGTCTTTGACAAAATTGTATCTGCTTCACCCTCATTTAAAAAATACTGGCTGCTGCATAGCATTGGTAAACCTGAGATCAATGGAAATGAAACAATAATTACTGAATCAAGAGGTGGCAAAACAGGAAAGCTGATCAATACAAGCCTTCTGCCCGATACTGATGATCAGAAAATCACACCTGTCGGAGGACCGGGAAAGGAGTTCTGGGTATTTGGTAAGAACTATGATAATGAGTCGCGGGATAAATCGGGAAATAGCACTTATGAGAGAGCTGCCTGGAGAACAGAGGTCTCGCCAGAACGGTCCTCAAGCGAAAATTACTTCCTGAATGTAATGCAGATAATGGATGGCAAGGCAGAAAAGCTGGCTGTAAAAAAGATTGACGGGGAAAATATAACAGGTGCTCTTTTAGCAGACAGAATAGTGTTTTTCAGTAAAAATTCAGAAAAATTGAGTTCCTCCGTAAGCTTCACTTTGCATGATAAAGGCAATTTCGGGATCCTTGTTACTGACCTTGCTGAAGGAAAATGGCAGGTTAAGAAGGATAATAAGGTGATCCTGAAAGATGTTGTTGTCAAAGCTGAAGACGGGCTCTTATATTTTAAGGGAACGGCCGGAAGTTATAAATGTACTCAGAATCTGTATGTTACGCTTAATTGAATATTACGCGGGTTGCCCGGAGTATAGCTGAACTCTGTAACACCCTCCGGCTCGCCCTTCAGCCTGGTTTCAGAAAAATACTGCGCTTCGTTCCATTGGGTATTCAGGATATTATCGCCATTCAGGGCAATTATCAGATCTTTATATGTATATACAATACTTGTACTGAATAAAGTGTAACCTGATGCGGTTATGCTGTAGTCTTCAACACCGGGCCTTTTACCCAGATGCCTGAACCTGAGAGCCCCTCCCAGACCTTTTTCCCGTATAACACTGATACCCCCGGTGGCCGTCAGCCTGGGTGCGAAAGGCACATAGTTTTCATCCTTGGGCGAATTTTTGATTCTCGCATCTGCCATTGTAACATCAAAATCGGCCCAAAGCCACGGAAACATCGAAATACGGCCCTCCAGATCAATACCCAGACGTCGGGTCGGATCGCTTAGTTCTATGGCTGCACCGTCGCCTGCATAAATGAATTCTTTGTCGAGCTGCAGGTACCAGGCCGAAAACGACAGGTGAACCCTGTTCTTTATATGGCTTCTCATGCCAAATTCTCCTGCCAGGGCTTTTGGCATTGTTCCTGTGTTGCGCATTTCAGGATCCAGATTGTAGCTGACCAGGCGCGAATCTATAGTGCTTTCATCCAGACCCTCTTTTCTCCATTGGTCAGAAAGCTGAACTACCCTGGCTCCCGTAATTACATCTCTAGCATCGTTGGAATGAAAACCCTTTCCAAAATTCATGAAAATATCAAATTCCTTTGACGGAGTAATTATAAAATTCAGTTTCGGACTCAATATCGATTGTGATGAGACCCCTGATAGCAGTGACTGGCTACTGCTTATTGAATCGTAAGCAATCAAATTCTGATCGTCTCGTGAAAAAGTAAAGAAATCATGACGCAAACCCCAGATGACCCTGAACCAGGAACTAAAAATAAACTCCTGCTGGAACCATGAATTCAGATTCTGCTCATCTATTTCATCGTTAGTAAAATTCTTTAACCTGATACGGTTGGGACTATGCCAGAACTGAACGTCTATAAGATCGCCCCTGTAGCCTCCGCCAATTTTGTTCGATTGCCTGAGACCGAGCCAGGTGGTGGCAAACTTGTATTTTGCATTCAGTCCCTGCATGGTGCGGTGTTCAACCTGCTCTATCATATCACCGTTTATGGTATCAAACAAACTATATGTAAAGTTTGAGAAGAGATCAAAATTATACTGGGTGAGATAGGCATTAATGTCAAATTCGTGCCCGGGTTTGTTCCTGTTATGATAGTTCAGAATCATGTTCTTCCGGTTAGTAACACCTCCTTCAAGGTTATCAATAGCGCCAAACCTGGTAATTAATCCTTCCTTCACTGCCCTGTCTGGTATCTGGCCCGAGGAGTTCCATCCAGTAGAAAATCCTCCTATCGATAAGGTTATTTTGCTGTTGGGCGAGACCTGGAAAAAATATTTGCCGTAAATATTCATTCGCTTATACCTGTCGGGGCTTTCAAAGGGACCATCGGAGCTGTGATATTGCATTGCCATGTACCCGTTTTGATCAATTCCCCGGTTTTCAGGCTGGAGCATCAAAGTATATTTCTGAGTGTTGAAAGAGCCCCCTTCAACCTTTACCAGGTTATGTTCGAGCATGTCTTTTGTTGTGAAATTTATTGCACCGGCCGTATAGAAATCACCATAATCGACCAGATAAGGACCCTTATTCACCTCCATTTCATCGACGGTCTCCGATATGAGGAAATGAAGGTCGGCATAACCATGTCCATGGGCATGTGTTACCATATTTACCGGCATACCATCGACATTGATCGATACATCGGTACCATGGTCGCAGTCGAATCCCCTTAGAAATATCTGCTCTGCTTTTCCTCCCCCCTGGTGCTGTGCTATAAAAAGCCCCGGGACCATCAGAAGCATATCCTGTGATGAACGGAAAGGTTTAAGCTTCATGTCGATGGCACGGATCTCCCGGGATGAAGCTGCAGAAACGGGCCGGATTCCCTGAACCGTTATCTCCGCAAGTTCAACAATAGACTCCTCAAGAGAGACGTTGATCGTAGCTGTCGTGTTTTTCTTAATTTCTATTTTTTGAAGTGAAGTTTTATAGCCTACATAGGTAAAAGAAAGTTCGTATGCGCCTTCCTCCATATTGTGAAGCGTGAATGTCCCGTTCAGATCTGTTGTAGTTGCGATAAACGAGTTCATTATCTGAACAGTTACACCAACTAACGATTCTCCCGTTTTTGAGTCTGTAACGGTTCCGGTAATATCGCCTTTATCTTCTGCGTGAAGTGAGAATGGGCACAATAACATAAGAATGAAAATCCAATTTTTCATAAGATCAGTTTAAAAATTTGGGTTGATAAATTCATGTCGACCAATCATGGTTAAACAGATGAGTTATCATCATCCTCATGAATTATCCAATATATAACATATAATGAGCAATTAAGTTTAACATTCTTAGTGAGCGGTTATGCAGGGGAGTTCTTCACACATAAAAAAGAGGCTGTATCAAAAGCTTTTTATATCGCCCCCTACCCCCTGAAGGGGATTAATTAAGTGCCTGCATATCAACAAGTCCCCTTTAGGGGATTTAGGGGCAAATAATGAAAAATGAGCTTTTGATACACCCTCCGGTTCATATCCATTTTACCGGAGATTACTTGTTCATTTAAGCTGAAAATTAATAGGAACTATGTACCATACAGGTACCGGTTTGCCGTCCTGTTTGCCGGGTATGAATTCCGGGAATGTTTCAACAACCCTGATTGCCTCATTATCTAGTGCCTGATCGACCCCTTTCAGAATGGAGACCCGATCGATGACGCCCGAAGCTGTTACACAGAATTTTACAACAACTTTTCCCTGTACATTGTTTTGCCTTGCAATTTCGGGATAGACCACATTCTCTGCAATATACTGCAAAAGCGCTGCATTACCCCCAGGGAACATCGGCATTTCGGATACACTTACGCGGGGTTCCGGTTCTTCAATTAATTCAGGAATTATTAGGGTATCGGCTTTAATGACTTCAACAGCCCTTAAGTCCTTTATTACCTTTCCGGCTTCCTCGAATGTTAAAAGACGCATTTCTTCCCCGGGCTTTATTGAATCGACAATAACCGGGGCGGTGTAAACGACCTGCTGCTGCATATTATCCGGAACCATGGGAGGAGGAGGAGGAGGAGCTACAGGGTCAACGGGAGTATTGTACCTGTCAAATGTTACATCGCCGTTAATCGGGATATATTCATGTCCTGGACCATCTGCAGTAGCTGTGATAAATGGTGTTACAACAGCAGTACTCATAAGGAGCGATCCAATGATTAAGGCCAGCAGGAGGTTGCGGTTATACTTCTTACGAAGCTGGTAAGCTCCGTATTCTTTGTTCCTGATCTCAAATACGATTTCGTCGAATCCGGGATTTTTTTTCAGGTTGCTTGACATGGCTTTTGTTTTTAAGTGAATGATGAGCAATGTTTTGTTTGTTCACTATGTTATATACAAAACCCATGCCAGTAGCGACTATTATTTTAGTTATTATTAAAGGATGTATCCCTGTTTACTGCAAACAATACTATTCTTTAATATTATAAACCATCAGAACATCTCCGTGTCTTATATAAAGCCTGCCATTGTTTATTACAGGGTGCGCCCAGAATGGACCTGAACCTTTCTTTATCTGGAACTCACTGATTTTATTGAACTTAGAAGGATCGGGTTTGACAAGTGCGACATGACCCGATTTCTCTTCAAAAAGATAAAGCATGCCATCGGCTGCAACTATCGATCCTCTGCTGTACCAGTTTGATGTCCAAAGAGTCTTGCCTGTATTCCAATCCACGCATACCCAGGCATCAGAGGGTTGCGACTGGTGGTTTGCTCCATAAATTTGATTCCCAAGAAGAACAACACCTCCATGTTGGGGATCGAAATTCCTGTTTTCCCAAACTTTGGTAACTGAATTACCGTCTGCCGACAGCTTCAGTTTCAGGGCAACCCAACCATAACCATTGGCTACAAGTATATGGCCATCCCTGAAAACAGGTGTTATTGCATGATTTTTCCTTGCATTCCCTGATGCAGCATTTATTTTTTCATAATCAAGCTTCCACAGAATTTTTCCGTCTTTTGCATCAACAGCAAAGATATTGGTCCCCATCACTGTAACAATAATTTTCTTTCCCCCGTGTTCAATAAGTTTCGGATTGATGTATTGAGGGGCATTATCAACAGGTTGAGTTTCCCATATAACTTTCCCGTCGTTAATACTGAAAGCAACAACAGAAGCTTTTTTCCCTCCCGGTGAGGCAATCACCATATTATCTACAACAAGCGGTGATTCAGAAATTCCAAAATTGAGAGGTCTGCCTTCATACAGATTATAGTGGTTCTTCGACCATCTTATTTTACCCTCCGACGATACACATACAATGTCGCCGCTTCCACTGACAAGGAATATATTTCCGTTAAAAAACGTAGGTATGCTTCTTGAACCTGTGTGATTGGCCATCCAGGCTTTTCCATATACTGTCTCCCACTTCACTCTCCCATCTGGTGTTAAGGCGGTTAGGACATCAGAATCTCCCTTCCTGCCGGTAACATAAACAGTATTGTCTGTTACCGTAGGTGATGAATATCCGTCTCCCATACCGGTTGCTTCCCATAAAAGGTCAGGACCGTTTACGGGCCATTTTTTCAACAACCCCTTTTCATCATAGATACCTGTACGTCCGGGTCCCCTCCATTCATAAAGCTGGCTGTATAGCTGAGCAGTTAAACCATTGAACAGGAACATAATCAGAGACAGCTTAATCAGGTTTTTCCTCATAAAACTTTAGTTTTTAAATTACATAAATAGAACAACTTCCGTGCCGCAATATAATTAATATATTTTTAGCCGGGAAATGCTGAATAATGTACCGCAGGGTCAGCTATTAGTCTATGTCATTCCATATTAAGGTACTCCAGCATGGTGGATGCGCTTTCATTTTCGGGATCAAGCTCCATCACTCTTTTGAAGTATTCCTTGGCCTTGTCGTAGTTATGTTTCTGCATGTGTGTTCTGCCAAGGTGATAAAGTGCAGATACATGCTGGTCAGTCCTGTTAATGAGCTTTTCGAAATGCTTTATTGCCTTGTCGTACTTGCCCGATGCTTTAAGGGCCACTCCCATGTAATAGTTTGCCATCAATGTATCGGGGCAATAATTCAGCAGAGTTTTATATGATTCTATGCTTTTTGCTTCCTTTCCCAGGTGATAATAGCTTAATCCCAGCCACAGGTAAGTCATTGGAATATACTTCTCCGACTGTACTATTTTGTTGAAAACCTCAGCTGCCCTGGTAAAATGTGTTGACCTGTAAAGTGCCACACCCATCTTGTACATTATATATGGGCTGTCGGGTTTCAGTTGTTGCGCTCTTTCATAATATACAATGGATTTGGCCATTAGTCCGAGCATATAATAAATATTTGCCAATTCCATAATAAGGCAGATGCTTTCTGGCTTATCCTTTAGCCTTTCTTCGTACATGGCAGCTGCTTTCTGCAACTCCCCATCAAGTAATAGGCTATATGCCTCATCAAGCCGGGTATCTGAAAATAGTGTCATACTTTATTTGTTATTATGAACTCCGTTTCTTTTATTCAAAGGTACATATTCCTGTTCACCATACACATACTTAAATGCCGGCCGAATTATTCGTTTTGATGTGAAGGTGAGTTCCTCAATCCTGTGAGTGCACCATCCTGCTATTCTGGCCATGGCAAAGAGAGGTGTAAAAAGCTCCTTTGGAATGCCGATGCAGGAATAGACAAAGCCTGAATAGAAATCAACATTTATACATACTACTTTTTCATGCTGCTCCCCCTTGAAAAGTTTAAAAACTTTTGGAGTAAGCTCTTCTACCAGTTCGTAGAGCTGAAATTCATCATACCTGTCCTTCTCGATTGCCAGATCTCTCGCTTTCTGCTTGAGGAGTGCCGCACGCGGATCGGAAATAGTATATACCGCATGACCAACACCATAAATTTTCCCTGACTTGTCAAAGACTTCCTTGTTCATGATCTTCAACAGGTATTGTTCTACCTCATCCCTGTCTTTCCATCTTTTAACATTCGATTTTATATCCTCCATCATATCAAGGACCTTAAGGTTTGCACCTCCGTGCAAAGGTCCTTTCAGTGAAGCGATTGCAGAAACGACAGCTGAATATATATCTGTTTCGCTAGAGCTTGTTACCCTTATTGTAAAAGTTGAGTTATTACCACCACCATGATCAGCATGAAGAACCAGAGCAAGGTCAAGAAGATCGGCCTCAAGTTTTGTATAACGCGAACATTCTCCTTTTACCATGTAAAGAAAATTCTCGGAGGTCGAGAGGTCTTCCCTGGGAAATCTTATCATCAGTGTCCTATTCTGGTAAGCATGGGTGTAGGCCTGGTATGAATAAGCAATTATTGATGGAAACTTGGCAATAATGTTCAGGGTTTGCTGAATCATGTTGGGCAGTGAAATATTATCAGGATTGTCATCAAGGATATAGAGTCCGAGTACGGAGCGCGCAAGCATGTTCAGAACATCTTTCCCTTTCATTGAGAGGATCATATCCTTAATAAAGCTGTCGGGCAGCGAACGCAGGCTGGCCATGTGGGATGAAAACTTTTTAAGCTCATCCTTATTAGGCAGTTTCCCTGTCAGTAACAGGAACACCGTCTCATCAAATCCATGACGGTCCTCATCCTGAAAACCTTTTGTTATTGACTCGATATCAATACCCCTGTAAATAAGCCTGCCGGGTATGGCAACGACCTTCCCATTTTCTTTTTTGTACCCGAGGACTTCACCAATATTGGTAAGCCCTGCCAACACGCCTGTGTTATCTTTATTCCTGAGTCCTCGTTTTACCTCATATTTATCAAAAAGTCCGGCGTCGATATTACATGAATTTGCGATCGCATCATTCAATTTTGATAAGAATTTTTTGTCTTCCATGGTACAAAATTTTTGACGTTATGATAAGATATTCAGTTTAATACGATAAACCATAGTGAAATAACCAGCAGGTGAAGCTTAAAAACGTTCTCTTTATATCAAACAAAAAATCATTTGACAAGTTCGTTCTCGAACCTTTCTTTATTAAAAATATATTTCCCTCCGAGGAACTCCATCAGCTTTAAAGTATCAACGTATGCATTCCCCAGACATGTTGAGGCTCCGGGGGAGGGGGTAACATTGAAAATTATTTTTTCGCCCTTTATCTTGGCTTCTCCAAGTTCAAGCTTACGTGTTGTATTATTAATAATCTGGGGTCTTGTTCCGCCATATCCTTTTGCAAACTTTATCTCATGCAGCTTTATTTCCGGAACTATCTTTCTTATCTCCTTCAGAAAAGCCCTCTTCCCTATCCATGGAAGATCATAAAGCACATTCTTCAGAAGGTAATTAAATATGACCTTATCAGAAGATATGCTCAATAAACTTAAAACAGGTTTAATACTTAATCCGAATGTCTTCCAGTACTCAAAAAATGATGACCTGTTATATCGTTCAAGTAAGAAAATAGGCTTGGCCGTTGGGCCGAACCTTGTAATACCCTGATCATGCACCTCCGGATCCCCGTGAATTGCTGCAAATGGTAACTTTGGCATCTGCATCGTATATACCTTTCCATTAAGAACCCTTGGTCCGGTATAAAAGCTTCCTGCCATTGAAAGTATTGAAAAATCCATCCCGTAACCCATCGATTTTGCCATTTTCAGACTGTGTCCTCCGGCCGACACCACTATTGCATCGGCCTCAAACAGGCCCTTATCGGTTACAACGGTGTACCCCAAATCATTTTTTATGATCTTTTCAACTCTGGTTGAAAGGTAAACAGAGATACCGGATGTTTCATTTTTTGCATTGTCAACAAAAGAATGACATAACGCTCCGAAGTCAACTGTTATACCATCTTTGGTTACAAGGGCCAGCAATTCCTGTTTTGGATCGCGCCCTTCAAGTACCCTGGGTTCAATATTTCTTATTTCTTCCCTCTCAATCATCCGCAGGTTCGGGAAGAGCGAGCTGAATGTCTTGAAACGACCCCGCAATATATTAACCTGATCCATCCCAACAGCAAGCACCATCTTTGAATATCTCGAAAAAAGCCTGTATTTACTTCCCTTTTTTTCTTCACTTTCAAGATACTTAAGCACCATGTCGGCACTTTGCTTAACAACTTTGGCCTTTTCAAAAGAATAATTAGTTTCAATATCTCCGAAGTGAAGTGTCTGACTGTTCATCCTTGCCGATGAATTAACAAGTCCGAGATCAGAATACTTCTCGATCAGTCCGATGCTCTTTACATCTGTGTAGCGGGCTAAAGTATAAAGAAGGGCAGTACCGCTGACTCCTCCTCCGACAATTAAAATGTCGTGTTTCACGTTTAGTTTTTAAAGGGTTTTAATAAGGGTATGTCTATTCTTTCACAAGTTTAAATGCACTGTTAATGATTTCATCAACAGCATTGTACACTTTAAAAATTAAATACCTATAAATCACAAAATTAAGAGAACGACTATGATAAAACAAAAAAAAATATTCCCTGAAATAAACAGATATTTTTCCATTTTGTTCTGTTTTTGTGATATATATCACAAGAAATGGGGCGACTCTTAAGTCTCTTCAGTCTGATAGAAGGAATATTACAGTTTCCTTATTTTTATATTCCTGAACCAGATAGCATAGCCATGGTCCTGTAAACCAATATAACCTTCCTTTGAAATACCCTCAATGAAACCTGGAAAACTTTTGAATTTACTGTTCTGGACCATCTTATCCCACTCTGGTGTCCAAAGCTCATATTCCATAACATTTACTCCATTTTGGGTATGAGTGACTTTTCCGTTTTCCATCCTGATCACAATATTGTTCCATTCACCTGCAGGCTTTGCCGTCTTAGGGTCAGCTGCAATCATGTCATAAAGAGAACCGGCCAGATGGCTTGGTATTTTATTGTCGGTAGCATCGGCATTATCAAGAATCTGTACTTCAGGAGCTGCATAGTATATTGCCTGTCCGGGAACTTCCCGTACACAATAGAAAATGCCGGAGTTTCCCATTTTGCTTGTTTTCCAGTCAATTGAGAGCTCAAAATTCTTAAATTTTTCATTATACAGAATATCGCCCCCCGATCCCTGACCGGGTTTTTTGCCTTCTCCTGTAAACACTTTCATGGCATTATCTTCTATTACCCAGTTTTTCGGCATTGTGGCTGAGTTTACCTGGCGCCAGCCGGCAAAATCCTTACCATTGAAAAGTAAAATCCAGCCTTCTTTCTTTTCCTTAGAAGTTAATTTATTTACTTTCTGGCCGACAGCCGGTAAAGCGATCAGAAAAGCTATCAATAATACTGTTAATCTTGTGGTTTTCATATATTCTGATTTATGATGAATTCTTAGTTTTTAAAGTTATGAAAAATCCTTGAACCGGAAAGCTACAGATTAAGTGTTTCAGGGGTAAAAATTATTGTCAGATTCTTCTATAATCAATTTGTTGTGTTTAAATTGCGCCCGAAATTTTAACGAGAAATTAACCCCATTAATCAACCTCTATGCCCAAACGTAAAGATATCGAAAAAGTACTCATAATAGGCTCAGGCCCAATTATTATAGGTCAGGCCTGCGAATTCGATTATTCCGGAACCCAGGCTTGTAAGGCGCTAAGGTCGCTTGGCTATAAAATTATACTGGTCAATTCAAATCCTGCAACTATAATGACCGACCCGGAGATGGCAGATGTCACTTATGTGGAACCCCTTAATGAATACGCACTTACCGAAATCATAAAAAAAGAAAGGCCCGACGCACTGCTCCCAAACCTTGGAGGGCAGACTGCTCTGAACCTTTCATTAATTCTTGCAAAAAAAGGCATCCTTGAAAAATATGATGTTGAAGTGATAGGCGTCAATATCAATGCTATTGAAAGAGGAGAGGACAGGATTGCTTTTAAGGAAACGATGAACAAGCTGGGCATTGAGATGCCATTGAGTAAAGCCGTAAATTCTGTTGAAGATGCTGAAAAAGTTGCCGCTGAACTGGGCTATCCTGTTGTTATACGCCCTGCATATACAATGGGTGGTACAGGAGGCGGACTGGTTTATAACGTTGAGGAACTAAGGACAATAGCAAGCAGGGGGCTTTCAGCAAGCATTGTGAATCAGGTACTTATAGAAGAATCCGTATTGGGATGGGAGGAACTTGAACTGGAAGTTGTAAGAGACATCAAGAACCAGATGATAACGGTATGCTTTATTGAAAATGTTGATGCAATGGGTGTCCATACCGGCGATTCATACTGCACGGCCCCGATGCTTACAATATCAAAAGAGCTTCAGGAACGCCTGCAAAGATATTCCTACTCTATTGTTGAAGCAATTGAAGTTATCGGTGGAACAAACGTACAGTTTGCACACGATCCGAAAACAGACAGGGTGGTAGTGATTGAGATCAACCCCCGCACCTCCCGTTCATCAGCTCTTGCCTCTAAAGCAACGGGATTCCCCATTGCATTTGTCTCAGCGCTGCTGGCCGGTGGCCTTACACTGGATGAACTGCCTTACTGGCGTGAAGGGACTCTTGAAAAGTATACACCCTCGGGCGATTATGTTGTTGTCAAGTTTGCCAGATGGGCCTTTGAGAAGTTCGAAGGTCTTGAAGACAAGCTGGGTACCCAGATGCAGGCTGTCGGCGAGGTTATGAGCATAGGAAAGAATTACAAGGAAGCGTTGCAGAAAGCTATTCGTTCGCTTGAGATCGGCCGCCATGGACTTGGTTTTGCAAAAGATTTCAATAAAAAGCCGCTCGATGAACTGATGAACATGCTGAAGCATGCATCAAGCGAAAGACAGTTCATTATGTATGAAGCTCTCCGTAAGGGGGCAACTATTGAAGAGTTGCATAAAAAGACATTCATCAAGTCCTGGTTCATTGAACAGATGAAGGAGCTTGTGGAAGAAGAAGAGAAAATACTTTCCTACAAAGGAAAGACACTGCCAGATGAAATACTCCTGCAGGCAAAGAGATCAGGATTTGCAGACAAATATTTATCTAAACTCCTTGACATTCCTGAAAAGGAGATACGTTCAAAGAGGATCTCATTAGGACTTAAAGGGGCATGGGAGCCAGTTCCTGTAAGCGGAGTCAAAGATGCTTCATACTATTATTCAACCTATAATGCTCCTGATAAGAACAAGGTCAGTAAAAATAAAAAAATAATGGTGCTGGGCGGCGGTCCAAACAGGATAGGCCAGGGTATTGAGTTTGACTATTGCTGTGTTCATGCCGCTTTTGCAATCCGTAATGCCGGTTATGAATCCATTATGGTAAATTGCAATCCCGAGACCGTTTCAACCGATTATGACACTTCTGATAAGCTATACTTTGAACCTCTTACTGCAGAGGATGTACTAAGCATTTATGAGGAAGAACAACCGGAAGGCGTAATAGTGCAGTTCGGTGGCCAGACACCCCTTAACCTTGCCAAAGAGCTTGCAGAAGCAGGCGTAAGAATATTGGGAACGACACCTGATACAATCGATCTTGCAGAGGATCGCGATCGTTTCCGCCAGGTGATAAGCAAACTCGGTATCCCCCAGCCTGAATCGGGCATGGCAAGCAATCTTCAGGAAGCCCTTGTGATAGCTGAAAGGATTAAATATCCTCTGATGATAAGGCCATCTTACGTACTTGGCGGAAGGGCAATGAAAATAATACTCGACGAACAGATGCTCAGGGAATATATCGCGCATGCAGTAGGTGTTTCTCCCGACAGACCATTACTCCTTGACAAATTCCTCGAAGATGCAATAGAAGCGGAAGCGGATGCACTTTCTGATGGGGTCGATGCATTTGTTCCAGCAGTTCTTCAACATATTGAATATGCAGGGATACATTCAGGTGACTCGGCATGCGTCATCCCCTCCGTGATTATCCCGAAAGATCATAAAAAAACGATGTACGATTATACCCGCAGGATCGCCATTGAACTTAAGGTTGTGGGATTGCTGAATATTCAGTATGCAATATATGATGATACCGTTTATATACTCGAAGCTAATCCAAGAGCATCACGCACTGTTCCTCTGGTATCAAAGGTATGCAACATCTCAATGGCAAAGATCGCTACTGAAGTGGTGCTCGGGAAAAAGCTTGCCGGTTTCAACCTTAAAAAGAAAAATATAAACCATTTTGGGGTTAAGGAAGCTGTATTCCCGTTTAATATGTTCCCTACAATAGATCCGGTGCTTGGTCCCGAGATGCGCTCAACAGGTGAAGTGCTCGGAATGGCCGATTCTTATGGAATGGCCTTTTTTAAATCACAGGAAGCGACAATGAGCCCCCTTCCGATTAAAGGAACTGTATTGATAACCATCGCCGATCGTGATAAGGAAAGGATTCTCGATACAGCCAGAAACTTCAGGGATATGAACTTTACCATTCTTGCAACAGGAGGAACCTTCAAGTTCCTGGAAGAGCATGGAATTGAGGCAAAGAGGATTCTTAAGGTGCATGAAGGCAGACCAAATATTGTTGATGCAATCAAGAATGGAGGAGTGGACCTGGTAATAAATACTCCGGCAGGCAGGTTAAGCGAATATGATGATTCCTATATAAGGAAAAATTCAATCAAATATAAGATACCCTATATAACAACAACTTCCGCTGCTTTCTCGGCAACCCAGGGAATAAAGGAGCGCCAGAACCATGAATATAAGGTTCGATCGTTGCAGGATTATCATAAAGCTATAGAAGATTAAGACAGTATAAAAGACCTCCTTACTGTGCCGGAAGGGTTACGGAACATTATACATCCGGCGGCAATAATTTATACATTACCGGTGTAACCAGCCTGGCAAGAAGTGTGGAGGTTATCAATCCGCCGATAATTACAAAAGCCAGGGGCGAATAAAGATTGGAACTTCCAAGGGCAATAGGCAGCAAGCCTCCTATTGCCGTAAGAGTTGTAAGTAGCACCGGAAGGAACCTGATCTCTCCGGCTCTGATAATTGCCTCCTCAAGGGGAGTCCCTTTTTGCCTGAGCTGATTTGTAAAATCGACAAGCAGGATCGAGTTCTTTATTTCAATCCCTATCAGGGCCACAAAGCCTATTGCAGCAGAAAATGACAATGTATAGCCTGTTATGAAAAGCATCAGTATCCCACCGACTATTCCCAGGGGAATGACAGACAGTACTATGAGAGTGCTGCGGAAGGTTCTGAATTCAAGTATCAGCACGGCAAATATCCCAAAGACTGCTACCAGGATTGCCGTACCTATTCCACCGAAACTTTCCTTCCGGCTCTCTATTTCACCGGCAGGAATGATCTTGAATCCAAAGGGAAGTTTCAGCTTCTGAAGCCTCATAAGGATCTCCTTTGTAACCTTGTCGGTATTATAACCTGTTTGCACAGAAGAAGAGATAGTTATAGCACGTTCTTTGCTGAAATGCTGGATAACTGCAGGTGAATCTTCGAACTCAACTGAAGCCAGGCCTGAAAGCGGAAGTTGTTCTCCAGAGAGGGAGGAAACATATATATGATCAAACATCCTTATTTCATTTCCCTGTTTCCGCGGAAGGCGAACGTTGATTGCATATTCTTTCCCGTCATTATCTCTGTAATTGCCTGCCGTAAGACCGGCAAAACTGGCCCTTATCGTCCTGTCTATTTCAATTGCAGGCACTCCGAAGATCCCTGCCTTTTCATGATTGATTTGAATCTTCAGGTTGATGAGTGACTGTTGCAGTGGATTTCTGACATATGTTGTACCGGATGTTGTGCGGATTATTTCTTCTATCCTTTCTGAATAAAGCTGAAGTGAATCAAGGTTCTCTCCTATCAGCCTGATGGCGACAGGTGCATCGACAGGCTGTCCGTTCTCGAATTCATGAATAAAGATCCTTGCATTTACATATTTATCGAGGGTGTCGCGCAACCGGACAATGAACCTTTCCATACCGGGCAATGAAGCTTCATCAACTTCACAAAGAATTTCACCCAGTGCAGACTGTTCGCTCTTCTGGAAAGAATTGTAGTAAATCATTGGATTTCCTTTCCCAATGTTTGACATATAGTATCTGACTTCAGGACTTGCTTTGAGAATTGATTCAACGTACCTGACAGCCTTATCCGTTTCATGGAGGGTGCTCCCCCGCGGGGTCTCGACCGTTATGAAGAACTGTGGCATTCCTGCTTTCGGAAAAAGGCTGAATCCGATTATGTTGATAAGAAAAAGCGAAGAAAAGAACAGAATTGCTGCTATCAGAATTGTTACACCGGGCTTTTTCAGTGACCATTGCAAAGCTCGTCCGTATGTGAAATCGATGCCTCTGTTCAATCCTTTTAAGATCACGTTGCCTTCACTATCCACGTTACTTTTAAAGACCTTGCTTGCAATGAAAGGGATAATAGTCAGCGCCACCAGAAGTGAGCCAAGAACAACGAATGTAACTGTAACAGGCAGACTCCTCATGTATTTACCGGCCATCCCCGGGAGGAACATCAGTGGAAGAAAGGCCAGCACAAGAGTGGCTGTGCAGCCCATAACGGCCGGACCTATCTGTCTTGTAGCCAGAATAGCTGCATCAAAGGGCGTGGTTCCGCCGCGGATCCACCTGGAAATATTTTCGACCACAACGATTGAATCATCGACAAGCAGACCAAGCGCTATCACTCCTCCCACAATGCTTAACTGGTTGATGCTGAACCCTATGAGATAAAGACCGGTGATGCCGATCAGTATTGAAAGCGGAATCGAGATCATTACAACTCCTGATGCTCTTATCCCTAGGGGGAGAAGCGTGATCAGCACTATAAGGAATGCAAAAAGAAAATCCTTTTCAAGTCGGCCAAGCTTGCGCTTAACATTCATCGACTGGTCAAATCCCCTCTCTATCCTTATACCTGCTGGAAGCTCCTTTTCGAATGTTTCGTACATTTCATAAATATCATCACGGACCGTATGTATATTCTGGCCTTTCTTCATGTTTGCAATCAGGAATATTGCCTTTTCTCCATTGTACCTCCCGTAATACCTCATGTCTTCATCCTTCCATCTTATTTCTGCAACATCCTCCAAGTAAACGAGATGTCCCATATTCGATCCCACTACTGTCCTTCCAACCTCCCTGATGCTCCTGTAATTCCCACTAGTCAAAATATTGAATTTCTTTGGACCTATCTCAAGACTTCCTCCGGGAATATTGGCATTTTCGCTCTGGATCGCACCAATGATCCTTGTTATTGAAATCTTAAGCTGTGACAGTTTTGCAAGATCGAGGGCTACCTGGAGCTCCTGTTCAGGATAAGCAACAGCTTCAGCCTTCTTCACTCCCGGTACCGCAGTAATCCTGTCCCTGAGGATCTCAGCATAACCGGCGAGCTCCCTGTATGTCGCTGTTTCAGAAACAAGAGCACTTTGAATTATGTTGGTATTTCCCGCCTGGATCTTAAGTGTTTCTACACTGTAAAGATCAGATGGCAGGGATGATCTAACAGAGTTTATCTGTCTTGTCACCTCGTCATACTTCTGATCGGGATCGCTGCCGGATGAAAATTCTATAACAATTATGGCCACTCCATCCCTGATCGAAGTTTCCAGCTTTATAACATCCTCGAGTTCATTCAGACTGTCTTCAATTTTGTCAACAACAAGCTGCTCGATATCCTTAGGTGATGCTCCCGGGTAAATTGCGATAACAGGGAAAATTGAAATAGGGAACTCCGGATCCTCCGCCTGGGGAATGCTGACAAGGGAGTAAATACCCACAGCAACAAGGAGCAGAAAAACAACAAGCGTGAACTGGTAATTCCTGACTGCCGATTCTGAAATATTCATTTCTATATGCTGTTTTTATTTAGTTCCTTTCACTTACAATAATAACCCTGACACCATCTCTGAGGTAGGCTGCACCCTCTTTAACAACTTTATCAAATTCTTCCGGAATTCCCCGGACGGCTGCTATGGAATCTGAAATGCTCTCAATGCTGATCCTGATCTTCCGGGCTGTCATCGAATCTGTAACCGCATACACATATCCCAGCATACCGTCGGCCTCAACAATAGATCCGAGAGGTATTGTCAGATACTCCTTTTTGCCGGCCGGAAAAACATCAACTTCTGCAACAAAGCCGGATACAAGCCTATACCCCGGATCCTGCAGCAGCAATTCAATTTCAATTGTGCCGGTATATGGATCGGTTATCCCGCCAACCTGACCGACAACCGCCCTGAATTCAACTTCAGGATAAGCATCAAAGCGAACGGCTGCAGAATCTCCGGGATTTACTTTTACAATATCCCTGTCGGAAAGGTTAGATTTGATCTTCCATAGTTTTCCCGAAGATCCGAAAAGAAAGACAGGATATCCTGGCGATACCATCTCATTCTGCCTGGCAAGTTGCTTAAGAATTATTCCATTAGCGGGAGCGGTTATACTTGAATGTGTCAGATTAAATTTTGCTATCTCCAATGTGGATTTTGCAATATTCAGGGCAGTTGTTGAATTCTGCTTCTGTTCGAGGGTCACCACGCTGTCGCGATACAGGTTTTCAACTCTTTCAAGATCCCTTAGTGTTTTCTCATATCCGTTCTGTGCCTGCCCGACATTGGCTTTTATCTCCGAAAGATCAAGAGAAGCAAGCAGATCTCCTTTTTTTACATGATCACCTTCCTTTACGTTTACAGATGCAACAATCCCTCCTGTTTTAAAGGAAAGCTTCAGCTCTTCTGAAAATGACAGGATGCCGGCAGTATGTACCGGAATGCTTATCATACCCGGTGTGACCCGCGCGACTCTTACCCTGTATTCAGACCGGGTATCTGTAACGGGAGGATCATTTCCACAGGCAAATGTCAATGAAGAAATAATAAGAATGAAACAGTGCAATGTTTTCATATTATCAGGTATTTTACCGGTTCTGGTTGATAGCAGTGACTTTTTCAAAATCTGCAAAAGCAGAGAGATAGCTGAATTTTGATATTATAAAGTTTTCCTCAGACTGTGTAAGTGTGGTTCGGGCATCGATAAATTCAATCAGGCTTGCCTGTCCTTCCTCATATCTTCGGTTAACTAGCCTGAATCCCTCCCGTGAATTTTTTACCCGTGCTTCAGCGGCAATTATTGATTTCTCTGCACTAAGAAGTTCGCTCATGACATTTATTACCTGCAGCTCTATCTGCCTTCTGGTCTCTTCGAGTGTACGGTCAGCCATTTCTTTTTCAAGAACCGACTGCCTTATCTTCTGCCTGTTCTGAAATCCTGAAAACAGGTTCCATGAAAGTACGGCTGAAGCCTGTAGATAATCGTGATCTTTATTGAACCTGTATTCTGTTCCTTCAAAGCCGTAATCAACGGCTATGAACATATCGGGCATTTTACCCGATTTGTTCATTCTGACCTGCAGATCAGAAATGTTGCTGTAATTTTCAAGTTTCTTTAATTCTTCCCGGTTCGAAAGGGCCGATCCTGAAAAATCGGGCATAATATCAGCCAGTGAAGGGAAGACATCAGGTTCAATGATTATTATACTGTCATCAAGAGGCTTGTTAAGGAGGAAATTAAAATAGGCGTCAGCAATTCTCTTATTTTTTACAGCATTCTGAAGTTCCTGGTCAAATTTACTGAGCTCAGTTTCTGACCTGTAAAGTTTATCGTAAGTAAGCTTATCATTTTCAATCAGTTTTTTATTAACCCTCACATTTTCAACCAGGAGCTTTCTTGTATCTGCCATCATAGAAAGAACCCTCTGTGCGGTTGCAGCATTATAGTATGCTTTTTTAATTTCTGCAGTAAGTTCCCGTTTATACTGGCTGACATCCTGTTCTCCCAGATATGTCATTTCCCTTTTGATCCTTGCATTATAGTAGATATCGGGATTGATCACCGGCTGCATCAGCCTTAGCTTTGTCTCATGTTCATGAGGCCTGAGAAATTCTATCCGCTGATTGTCTATCACCGGGAAAGCATTTGATGATGTAAGAGCGTTAAGGGTCATATAGACAGGATTAAGAAGGTCTCCGATCGGAATATCGAATACACGTCCTCCCTCTGACAGAGTATACCTGGCATTCAATGAGAGATTCGGATAAAATAATCCATGTGCCTCCTTCAGGGATTCAATGCTCTTATTATACCCTGCCCGCTTCTGCTGTAATGCCAGGTTATTTTTCAGCCCATAACTGACATAATCCTCCAGAACATCCTGTCCCCAGATGATGTATGGAATCATAAAAATTAACGTTACTAACCTGATTTTCATAGTGATAGTTTTATATTGCTTCCACCCTGCTTTCCATATTACGGCTTATGGCAATGAAGAGGCGCCTTACAAGTTCCCTCTCTTCTGGTTTGGCCTGTTCATATAATGCAGCTGCAAATTCGAATATCTCTTTTTGAAAAGACTTCTGTCCGTCATATACAATATTGCCCTTTTCAGTCAGCATAAGGTTGAATTCCTTTTTATTTATTGTGTTTGATTTACTGATGAGATTCTTACGGACAAGCTTATTAATTGTTTGGGAAATTGCGCCTTTGGTAACTCCCATCATATCGGCAAGCTTTGTCATATTGATCTCCTTATTCTTACCCACCATGGTTATGGTATGGATCTCGGTGAAGTACAGAAGATCACCTGTTCCATAATCCTTTGGTTTCCTGGTAATAACGGAATACAGTTGAAGGATCTTCAGGAACAGATCGATAAGTGAATGTAATTCGCTACTCATTATTGTATTGTTTAGATGCTAAACAAATTTAATAATTGTTCAGATACTAAACAAATTTTCAGGTAACAGCCTGCCATGATTCATTTGTTAAAATTTAAGTAACTTTAAAGATATTTCACAGACTATATGAAAGTTGGAATCATAACTGATATTCATGAAAATGTGGAGATGCTCACTGAAGCGTTAAGATTGGCCGGACTTCACAAGTGCGATGAGCTTGTATGTCTGGGTGATATAACAGGATATGACAGAAGATTTTACAATAATGATAAAAGAAGTGCCAGGAGATGTCTTGAACTTATAAGATCGAATTGCCGGTGGATAGTGGCAGGCAATCACGACCTGCATGCTGCTTCAAGAATTCCTTCTCATTCTGATGGATTCGTTTATCCAGGGGACTGGTTTAAATTGAGTCCGGCAGAAAGGAAAAAGCTTGCAGGAGGGAAAGTATGGAGCTATGAATTTGACGAACCTAATGATCTGGATCCTGATGATATCGAATTTATAATTTCACTCCCGGAATATATTATTATTGAAATAAGCGGGATAAATTGTCTCTTTTCACATTATACTTTTCCTGATTTTACCGGGTCCACTACCCAATACGCTGAAAATCACAGGCAGCTTAAAAGTATTTGGGACTATATGAAAAAGAATAAGATACAGCTCTCATTTACAGGGCATACTCACAATATGTTTGTCGGTTTTGCCTACAGGAATCCGGGGCTGTTTTTAAAAGCAATTCATTCAGTTCCGGGAAACAGGTTCAATCTTGGAAAAGAGATGGTAATAATCGGACTTCCTCCCCTCACAGGTGACAAAGGAAGAACAGGTTTTTCAATAGTAGATTTCGATAATATGAGAATGGAAATTGTTTCGACAGTTTTATAATTTATGCTTATGGAACAATTGTCAGAGAAACATCATAAAAAAATCTTTTTATTAAAGATCGACCTTCCGGCAATCCTTGCCATACTCTTTTTTGCCGGTCTGATATTTTTTTACCTGATCCCCACATTTGAAAAAGCAATGATGGACCGTAAAAGAGAGCTTATACAGGAGATAACATCATCAGCCTATAGTCTGCTTGAATATTATCATTCACTTGAAAGTGAAGAAATACTTGAAAGAGAGGAAGCTAAAGATCAGGCAAGAACCGCAATCAGCAAAATAAGGTATGGAAAAGACCAGAAGGATTATTTCTGGATAACAGATATGTTTCCCCGGATGATCATTCATCCTTACAGGCCCGATCTTAATGGAAAAGATCTGACTGAATACCGTGATCCGGGAGGTAAAGCCATTTTTATTGAATTTGTTAACCAGGTCTCTCTCACAGGTGAAAGTTATGTTGATTACATGTGGCAATGGAATGATGATTCGACCCGTATTGTATCCAAGCTTTCATACGTAAGGCTTTTCAAGCCCTGGGACTGGATAATAGGAACAGGAATATATGTGGATGATGTGCGTACTGAAATAAGAAATATGGAGCGCCGGGTACTTATCATTTCAGGATTGATAGGCATTTTCATTGTTCTTTTGCTTGTGCTGATATCACGTCAGAGTCATAAGATCGAGCATGAAAGAAGCAAGGCGGAGGAGGAATTACACAAATCAAGAGAACTTTACAGGGCGCTTGCAGAGGCAGCATCGGAGGGAGTTCTGATATGGTCTTCACAGGGATTGCAACTCAACAAGACGCTCCTCTCCTGGCTGGGATATACTGAGGAAGATCAGACTTTGCTAACCCTTCCGTCAATTTTCAGCTCGCCCGCCATCAGGGAAATAAGCGATCCGGAAGCATTGTATGAAGAGCTGAGCACAAACAGGTATATCGAATGTGTCCTGAAAACGAAAGACGGGAATATTATTAATTCGTATGCTGATCTGTCAAGAATCTTTATTGGAAAGATCAGGGCCGTTCTGGCAGTAATACGTCCTGCCCGGACCATTAAATCACTGCCAGAATATTCACCTGGATCAGCAGTTTTAAATACGATCGGAACAGGCTTTTTCCGGATAACATACGGAAGTAAAAACAGGTTTCTCCACGCAACAGAACCCGCTTTAAGAATGCTGGGATATACTAATGCGCAGGAACTGTACAGCCTCCATATTGATGAGTTATTCGTCGACACTGCCCAACTGAGAATGATCAGAGATGTTCTGGCAAACAGGGAGGATATATTTAACACAGAAGTTCTGCTAAGGCAAAGATCAGGAGATGAATTCTGGGCTATGATAAATGTGATAATTGTTGAATCAGGTTCGCGCGAAATATGGTGTGAAGGAAGCATTGAACCAATCACCGCACGATATACCGGTGATTCCTTCCCGGTTAACATAAGCGAACACAGTTCATCGTTTATAATGAGATCGCCCGTATTCAGGATAATGAACCAGCCTGTTTCCTGTGCTGAAAGTCAGCCTGTATCAAGGGCCGTTTCCATTATGAAAGAGAATAAAACAGATGTTTTAGTTGTTGTAAATAAAAACGGAGAGCCACTGGGAATAATAGATTCTTCTACTTTAGGCATAAGGCTTGCTGAAGGTGGTTCCTCAGAAACCGGTATTTTCAAATGGATGAGTTCTCCTCCTGATATGATCCACAATAATGCCACAATAAGCGAGGCTTTTGGAATGATTCGCAACAGCACCGGAAAATGCCTGCTGGTAAATACAGATGAAGGGAAGCTGACTGGGATCATTACAAATGCTGATTTAACCGGTGCATTCTTCACATCACCCCTAATAATTACTTCAGAAATAAATGAAGCTGTTACATCTACTGCCCTGCATTCAATAGTCAATAAAAGCCACACCCTTATTACCTCGATGATCCTGGGCCACGCTGATCCATATACTATTTCACAATACATTTCTACTGTGGCCGATATGATCTGCAGCAGAGTTCTGACACTCTGCATCGAGGAGGCCGGGAAACCCCCATGCCGGTTTGCTTTCATAAACACCGGAAGCGCGGGAAGAAAAGAACAAACATTATCAACCGATCAGGACAATGCTATTATTTTTGAGGACTGTGAAGGAGAACTTCTGGAAACAGCTTACGGATACTTTACATCGCTTGGTGAAAAAGTCAACAATATGCTGGCGGCGGCAGGATACGAGCTCTGCCTGGGAGGAAACATGGCAGGAAACCCGAAGTGGTGCCAGCCACTTAATAAGTGGAAGAAATATTTTTCCGAATGGATAAAAATGCCCGGCCCGGATGAGCTTCTGAAAATAAGTATCTTTTTTGACTTCAGATTTTGTTACGGTGACAGTTCCCTATCAGATGAACTATACAATTATATCAAAAGTGATATAAATGCAAACGATATCTTTTTACATCACATGGCTACTGCACTGATACCTTTCAATCCGTCAACCGGTCAGCTCAATGAAAAATGCACCGATATAAAGCGGATCCTCATACCACTTACAGCCATTGTAAGACTTTATTCCCTGAAATACGGATCAGGCGGATTTTCAACCATTGAAAGGAGTCTTGAACTCTACTCCGGCAAAAGGATAGATCACCAGTTATTTTGGGATATTTTAAAATCATGGAAGGATCTGACATCAATACGTATCGCCCACCAGGCAGAATGCCTGAATAAAGGCATGAAGCCTGATAATTCGGTCAGTTTTAAAGATCTACCGGATAACTTACGCCACCTTACAGAAAAGGCAATATCTGTAATAAATAATTTAATGCTGAAAACCGGGAATGATTTTTATACAGGGACTATTTAAAAGCTTTTCAATTAAAGACTCCTAAGCCTGCCTTCAAAAGGGTATTGATGCTTTCAGAACCTGTATATCGTACTAAGAAGTATTCTCAGATTACTGACATCCTCAGCGCCGGTCACCTTCCCGTTAGGTTGCATTATTCCATAGGCTGCTGTTGTGCTTTCAACTTCAGCTGCAAAACTAAGGCGTCCCTCAGTAATGGTGACACGGGGAGAGATCCTAAAAATATGGTCAATGTCATTCCCACGTCCATACACAGCACCGACAATTTCATCGTCTGCTCCAAGGTTCTTGCTGAATCCCATAAAGAGGCCGAATACAAGTCTCTTTCCATTGGTAGTCATATCAACCCAAAGATTCCCGGTATTGAGGTTGGTGTAAGTCTTGAACTGGTTATCATTATCGGTTATCCGGGAAACTCCATACCCCCCTATCATTACCATATCGCTGGCATTCTGGGCATAGATACCCATTAATGAGACATTCAGCGGCTTCGACTGGATTTTCAAAGTGGCGAATGCTGAAAAGCTTTCGATTGTTGAGTAGGTCTCAGCATTTGCTGCCGTCCTGAGTTCAGGTCTAAGCTTTTTATAATCCACTCCTGCCCAGGCAATGAAAGCACTCCCTGCCGGCATTCTCAACTGCAGGTTAGTGCCAGGCATTCCGCTATTCCTCAGATATTTGTTGCTGCTCCCATCTGGACCTGATGATACAAAATCCCTCTGAGAGTATGCAGTTATTGAAAGGCTGTTATTCCCAAATTTTCTCGTCAGCTTCACCTGCGGATTACGGCTGAATGGAGTAAAAGGAGCTCCGGTATTGAAGCTTATTGTTCCGGGAAAGCTCTCTGCAGGGAACATTGGATGCCACGATTGTCCGACAAGAAATGTTGTTTTTGTCCAATCAAGCTTTAGAAACGAATGTCTTAATCTGAGTCCGTTGATATCGCTTTCATTTGTACCAAAAAATTCTGCTTCAATAACGACAGATGTTTTTGCACCAAATGCATCAGGACCGGTTATATCCCCTTTAATACGTGTTTGTATATTCAGAATATGAAAGGAAGGATTGGCATTAATATCCTTCATATTCGCATCGTATGAGATGTTATCAGGAAAAAGGAAAAAATGACCTTCCCTTAAACCATTTGATGCGCACGATTGCCGGGTATCATAAAAGATATCTGTCTTCACGAAACCTGAGAACTTCATTCCCCATGCCGGATTGACCTCCTGCGACACAGCTCTTAGAGTTATCACTGAAATAAATGATAATAAAATAATCCGTCTCATGTTTTTATTATTAATTAATAATCATATCAATAGCTAATTCTTATTTTCTGTTCTTATCGGGAGGAAACAAAGATTCGATGAATGATGGTTTTACCGTACCGCTTCCCATCAAAACACTAAGATTATTTTCAGCCACCCTGTTTTCAGGCCACAACGACAATGCCTGCCGGTAATAAGCCAATGCGGAATCCGTTACCATCTTATGCCTGTATATTGTCCCTTTATTGGAAAGGCTCACAGATAATCTTCTTGGGGTTTCGAGCTGAGCGGTGATAACATTTTTAATCCTCCGGTCAAAGATCTTATTGAAGTTCAGTCTTTCAAAAACGGGATCATTCTCTCTCATATAGGGTTTCAATTTTTCCTCTACCTCTTCGTAATTCAAGTTGCTCCATTCAGAAATCCACTTACGATATATCGTTATGCTGCTGTCGCAATATTTCAATGAAAGTTCAAGTAAGTTTTCTTTTTCTGCCTTACTTGCAGCAGTGTCGTATAAGGCGATCATCAGATAGGCACTGCATTTGTTATTACGGATCAGACCCGTCTCGTATGATGATTTGTAGTCAGGAAATGAGCGGAAGATAGCATCAGCAGAATCAAGATAAGGGAATTGACTGAAGCTCTCTATTCCTCCGGATAACTGATCATACCGGGTAAGATGCTCACGTGCCTTGCTTATGCGTGGATCCTCCAGACTGTTCAGATTGCGGTAATAAAAAAATGCAAAGGCGACAGCTGTTATTGAAACGGAAAGGACAATTGCAAGCAGCGTCTTTGTTCCTTTCGAAACTATGAAGATATTCCTTAAACTCATTAATTATGAACCTGTTCAGCCAGAAATTTCCTTATTTCCAAAGGAGTGGGGGCAGTAAGGCTTGAAACGATGATATTTACAATTATGGCCAGGGGAGCTCCAATCCATGCGAAATACCAGACATTAAGCCAATAGGCAATAAACGCTTGTCCCGGAAGGCTTCCGCCACTCAGTCCGGCAATAAAGTAGGTAATAGAGATCAAAGTGATAATTATCCCTGTAAATAATCCTGCCTTTGCCCCGGCGCGGTTTGATCCGCTCCACCAGATGCCAAGTAAAAATAGCGGGAAAATTGTACACGCGGCCATTGAAAATGCAACTGAAACGAGTTGGGCAATCAATCCTAATTCCATAAGAGCTACAAGGGTAACTGTAACACCCATTATAATTGTTCCTATGCGTGCAATTCTTAATTGCATTTTGGGGGTTGATGAAGGATTGATAACTTTAACATAGAGATCATGTGAAAATGCAGACGCTCCTGCTACCAGAAGTCCGGCAACTGTTGAAAAGGCCGCAGAGATTGCACCTGCTGCAAGCAATCCTACTATAAGTGAATTAACATTTCCCAACTGTGCAGTGTATACAACAATAGCATCTTTTGCCAGAAATCCGACCTCAGGATGAGATGAAAGAAGTTTCCCAAATGTAGAATAGGCAGGTGCGGTCCAGTAAACAAGACAGATGAAAAACAAACCCCATACTACCGACCACCTTGCATCAGTAACTTTCGGCACTACGTAAAACCGTTGAATTACATGTGGCAACCCTGCTGTTCCAACCATCAGGGAAAAGCATATTGCTATCCACTGAAAAAATGTTGTACCGCTTGAAGGATCCCAGGGCATGGCAAATTCAGGACTTGGCACTATCGCAAGATCATGACCATAGGCATTAAGAAGAGCCGCTCCTCCCGCTATATTTGGAGCAGGAATTCCCTGCACAATATCAGTTACAGCTGCTCCGTAACCAATCTGCGGTACCAGCCAGAAGTAATCGAACTTGTATGTCATAATGAATACCGGGATCAAAAACGATACAACAATTATGACATATTGGATCTGCATATTCTTTGTGGCTCCGATCATTCCGGAGATAAGCGTATAGAATAAAACCACGGAAGAACCTATTATTACTGACCAGGTATAGTTAATTCCCAATATCCATTTAAACATCAACCCTATACCACCAAACTGCCCAACACAATAAGCAAAAGAGATAAGTATAGTAAAAATTGCACTGACAATCCTCAGATCACGTGAATAATAACGATCGCCGATAAAATCTGGCGCTGTATATTTACCATATTTCCTTATCTGGGCTGCCATCAGAATAAGCAACAAAACGTACCCTCCGGTCCATCCTACAACATAGGCCAGCCCGTTATACCCAAAACCATACATCATTCCTGCCATTCCCAGCACTGATGCAGCGCTCATCCAGTTTGAGGCAATTGCCATCCCTGATCCGACTCTGGAAATTTTTCTGCCTGCTGCATAGTAATCGGAAGGGTCTTTTGCGCGAAAAAAGATGCCGACCAAAACAAATATTACAAGCATAGCAATCAGAATAATTGCCGGTCCGGGTTTAAAGCTTCCCTCGAGCTGAGTAAGGTTCTGTGCGTTTAATGTCAGAACTCCTGAAAATATAAGGATCAATAAGAGGTATATTTTTTTCATCTGTATATAATTTTTTTAAAGGCCAGATAGGATGCCCTTTCTATTCAACAATTCCCTGTTTGCTTAAACGCCATTCTATCAATATGTTATAGACTATGCAGAGTACTATAAAAAGGATTAACAGAAACACTGCCGTATAGAAATAATGAAAAGGAAATCCCAGAAATTTTGTGTCAGTAAGAATGGATTGATTATGTATTGTATACAATTTAACTATCTGAGATAAACTTGTGAGCTCGTTCAATGACTCAGGATATTTCTCCCTCAGGCTACCCACAAAAATATCCGCATCAAGACTGCCGGGCTTAAATCCGGTAAAGGATTCGCTCAGACCGGAAAGTATATTATAATTATCTTCTATTTTTGACTTTATATCAAGATACTCCTGATCTTTTGCAGCAGGAATCTTACTTTTAAGAACATTTGTCTCCACAACAATACCCAGCATCCTGGTTCTTATATCAGCAGGCGCAACCTGGAACGCAACAAAACTGATGGCTTCGGAAAGTACTTTCTGATCATCGGTTTTTAGAGTGTTTTTCCCTCTTACAAGAACCAGGGATTTCAGAAATGTCTTGTAATCAGCGCTTTTCAAGTCGCCTGAATGCACCGACGACCAGGTGGACTCAAACATTGTTAAAGACTCCTCAGGTGTCGGTTTCTCAATTATTCTTAAGAGTACCTGAAAGCCAAAAACAGCTACTGCCCAGATGATAAGCATAGAAAAGATGACATTCCTGTTCTTCTTTCCATGCAAATTACGCGGCCTGAAAATACTGAAATGATACTGATCTGATGATTCCATATATAATTATTAATGTTACAGTCTTAAATTTGAAATACTAAAGTAAGGAAATAGAAATACGGTAAAACTTAATAAATCTTGCAGTGTAACATTGATATAAAACAACTTCTTAAAACAACTATATTTGTCAGAAACGGGATGTATTTCAAATATCATTCTGATAATCGGATTATAACTGAGAATAATTAAACTGCGATGAAAGTAAGACGAAAAGACTCATGCGAAGATTGTGAGCATAAATGTGATCTTATTGAAGCTATCAGGATTGCCGGAAAGATTCCAACAAATGAAAACATTATCCAGGCGCAATTCAAAAAACATGAAAAAATATGTAAACAGGGAGATAATGTAAGCCATGCAATTTACCTGTTTGATGGAACGGCCAAACTTTTTATTGATGGTATTAACGGGCATAATATTATACTTTATCTGATGAAACCACCTGCCTACATAGGTTTGCTCTCTTTTTTCGAAAGTATTCATTATACCTATTCCGTTACGGCAATTGAAGATTCAAGAGTATGCATGGTCAATCTTAATTTTCTTAAGGAATTATATCTTGGGAATCATGAAGTTCTTCTCAGGCTGAATAAAGCATTTGGAAAATCGGTAGCACTCATCATGAATAAGATAATATGCTTGAATCAGAAGAATATAAGAGGCCGCATAGCAGAAAGTCTGCTTTACCTGTCTGGTTTTTACGGAAGTAACAAATTCAATCTTACAATAACCAGGAAGGAACTGGGTGAGATGTCGGCAATCTCGGAAGAAAACACAGTTCGTCTGCTTACCGAACTCAAAAGAGAAGGAATAATAGATCTTAACCTCAGGGAGGTTGTAATTAACGACCGTATATTACTGGAAAAGATCTCTGAATTGGGATAATGGAATCCGTTCTGATCAGAAAAGATTCTTTTTAAATTTTGCAAGCAATGCTTCTTCAGTTTCGTTTTTACTTATTCCTTCAAAAAGAATCTCAAGCAGCCTGTCTATTGCCTTATCACCAAAACCAGCCTCTATTGCAAACTTCCTTATCATCTTTCTCTCACTGTCCGAGACCTCTTCATCGGCAAGGATCATTAAGGCAACATTATAGAGATGTTCGAATTTTTCGGCAAGGCTGTAGGGAGCATGATACGAATTATGGCCCTCAGTGCTGATGAGGTTATCAATTTCAGGGTCGGTAAGGCCAAACTTTTTACCTTCTTTATGAAGCATTTCCTGCTCTGAGGCAGCAATTTTTCCATCAACTTTTGAAACCTGAATAAGGTTTATAAAATAGTCTTTATTAACTCTTTTACCATGATGGGTGAAAAAATCAGTAAAATTCATAGAAATCTTTTTTTTGGTATGCAATATTATTAAAAAAGCGGCAAAGAGTATTTATTATTTATAAACATCTTTTCCTGTTACAGAACATCGTGTCAGATAAATTGTTCTGATAATTTCCTATTTCAGTTTCGCTTTCAGGATTACAGGGTTATGATCAGAATTGTTGAAATTCAGGTTAATACATTTAACTGAAATTTTCTCAACATTAGGGGAAAGAAGGAAGAAATCTATTACGGTGGCAGTTGTAACCCCCTGCTCATAGGGCTCAATAACAGTTCTGTTAGAAGGTTCTGTGCCATCAAATGCCCAGTTCCATGCGGCAGGCAAATAGTCTGAATTGATTACCATTTGGCCGGTGTTTACTTTATCTTTTCTGAATGAGTGCTTAAAATCCGGAGGACACTGGTTCCAGTCACCTCCAGCTATAACATAATTACCTTTTTCGTATTCCCCTGTCATGAAGTTCTTCAGATATTCCATCTGCTCCTTACGTATCTGTCCGGGGTCGAAAGCCTCATTATGGGTATTTATCAGTATCATTTCTTTCCCGTTTATCAATGGATACCTGTTTACAAGGAAGCATCGGTCAAGCATAAAGAGCTGCTTTGGAAATCCATATTCGCCCGGAAATGCAAACCTTACTGCCGATGAAGATTCATGTCTGGAAAGAGTTGATATACCAGAAAAAACCTTACCCATCGGTGATGCGGGCGGGACAGGCACAAAAAAGACATCATAGTTAGGGGCAAAATAGGGTGTGTGTGTTTTAAGATGTTCCGACACTGTTTTATACTCATTAACCTGGTAGCTTCTCTTACTTTTAACATCGACCTCCTGGAGTAGTATAAAATCAATAGTGTCGTTCTTCTTCAGGAATTTAATGACTTCGAGCAGATTCTCTATACATCTCTCCTTTGGTGTAAAAACCTTTGTTCCTCCGTCATAGAAAAAGTCCATGTCCTTATCCATACCGCAATATCCTATATTCCATATCAGGGCTGTTATTTCCACAGTATCATCAATCGCTGAAGGAGATTCAGTGGCAGAGATCAGTACTCTCTCAGCAGGCTTGTAGTCTGAAAAGACGGCATACAGGATAATTCCGCCTAAAACCATTATAACCAGAATAATAACTATCCCAATTGCTTTTAAAACTTTCTTGCTTGTTTTCATTGAAGATTAATTTTTTTACTCGGCTCTTTTACAAATATATGTAAATCCGTTAACAACAAAGAAGGGTGAAGGCGTGTTGAAGTGAATTCAGGATGAGTTCTCCGGGTAAGATTTAAAAAAAGTTAATTCGATCTTATTTGTCTTCCTGATTGTTTTATTGTTCTCAAATAATTGTAGTTTTAAAAACCATTAATATAATAATCATGAAAACACAAAATATTTTCTGTTTTCTTTTTGCTGCATTGTTTCTCAATTCAGCATTAATGGCACAATCCACAAAAGAAAATGCTTCTTTGGATTCAAAGGTTAAGAAGTTCCTCTCTGATCGTGCAGGTGAATGGCGCGATATGAACATACCGGAACAGGATGGAAAATTACTTTATGATATAATAATAAAGAATAATTATAAAAATGCGCTGGAGATCGGTACCTCTACAGGTCATTCGGGCATCTGGATCGCCTGGGCATTAAGCAAAACAGGCGGTAAGCTTATTACGGTTGATATTGATGAAGAGCGGCACAGAACAGCTGTTCAGAACTTCAGGGAGGCAGGATTGTCGGACTATATAGATGCAAGGCTTGCCGATGCCCATAAGCTGGTAAAAGAGCTTAAAGGACCCTTTGATTTTGTGTTCTCAGATGCCGACAAGGACTGGTATAAAAACTATTTTATTGATATAGACCCCAAACTTAAGACCGGGGGTTGCTTCACTGCACATAATGTATATGATAATCGTGGCGGAAGAGGCTTTGGAGGTCAGGCGATATTCCTCGAGTATGTTAAAAGTCTGAAGAACTATGAGACGACAGTAAACAATGCAGGCGGAGGAGTTTCAATAAGTTATAAAAAAGCTCAATAACTGATATAATTATGGCAGAAGAAACTTTACAAAGGAAACTTGGTTTATTCCCGGCTACAAATATTGTTGTGGCTAATATGATCGGTGCAGGTATCTTCACTACCTCCGGACTACTGCTGGCAGGCCTTAATGATCCGCTATTGATGCTCATTTTATGGGCTGTAGGCGGAGTTATAGCTATATGTGGCGCCCTATCGTATGGTGAGCTAGGAGCAGCAATGCCGGGTGCCGGCGGTGAGTATCTTTTCCTTTCAAAACTTTACCACCCTTTATTTGGTTTTCTCAGCGGATGGGTTTCTTTCATGGTAGGGTTCTCAGCCCCTATAGCTGCTTCTGCTCTTGGTTTCAGCGAATATTTCAACCGTGCAGTGCCGGGGTTCCCTGAATTTCTTAGCACCGTGGGCATCAGGCCATTTATAACGGGTAAACTCCTGGCAATAAGTATTATCCTGATTTTCACCGCTATACATTACCGTGGTATTAAATATGGAGCCAGTATCCAGAATATTCTGACCATCCTTAAAGTTGTGTTGATTGTTATCCTTATTGTTGCCGGGTTCTCATCAGGAAAAGGCGATTTCAGTAATCTGGGTGAAGGGAGCAAGCTTCCCCAGGGACTTGCCGGCTGGAAGACTGTAGGACTGTCCCTGATGTGGATAATGTTTGCCTACAGCGGCTGGAATGCATCAGTGTACCTGGGGGCAGAAATAAAGGATCCCAAAAAGACTCTTCCCCTTTCGTTACTCTATGGAACAGGTATTGTGATCCTGCTTTATCTGCTTATAAATCTCCTTTATGTTTATGGCATCCATCCTGATGAGATGAAAGGAGTTATCTCTGTTGGCGGTCTTGCTATGGGCAACCTGTTCGGCAAATCGGCCGATGTGCTTTTCTCGCTACTGATAGCTTTTGCCCTTTTCTCATCACTAAGCGCCTTCCTGATCATCGGACCCAGGGTTTATTATTCAATGGCTAAAGACGGGTTGTTCTTTAATTCAGTAGCTAAAGTGCATAAGAAGTTCGGTGTGCCTTCAAATTCAATTGTACTCCAGTGTATAATTGCTGTTGTACTAGTCCTTTCAGGTACATTCGAACAGGTGCTTACTTACATGGGCTTTGCGCTGGGGATCTTTCCCATAATGACTGTGCTCGGTGTATGGAGGCTCAGAAAAAGAGAACCTGGGGCCATGAGGCTCAGAGGCTTCCCTGTTACACAGGTAATTTATCTTATTTCAGGCTTTATGATCCTTTTCCTTTCGTATCTCGAAAGACCTGTTGAATCGTCTGTTGCGCTTTTAACTGTAATTATAGGAATTCCTGCCTATTATTTTTTTAAAAGGACAAATCCGCAAGTACCCTGAAAAGAAACTAATCAGATAACTCCACTTACACGTACTTGCAGAGCCAGATACCGGATAACAACCGATGCGCAGGCTATCCCGAAGGCAGCAGGCATATAAGAAATAGTACCCACAATTGATGCCTTATTCTGTTCCTCCTGAACAGCTTTTACCTTTAATTTATCCACTGGCTCGTTCGAATATACCGCTGTTACTCCTCTTTGTACACCAAGCTTGTGAAGTCTTTTCCTCAGTATTCGGGCCAGGGTACAATCTGTGGTTTCAGAAATATCAGCGATCCTGATCCTTGTAGGGTCAAATTTTCCTCCTGCCCCCATTGAGCTCACAATCGGAAGTTTTTTCTGCAATGCATGATAAATAAGAAAGACCTTAGGAGAAAGAGTATCAATTGCATCAACAACGTAATCAAAATTAGAATCAAGGATCTCGATCATCCTTTCATCTTTAATATACTCCGGCAAAACGGTAAGCTTAATGGCAGGA
This sequence comes from uncultured Bacteroidales bacterium, assembly GCA_942492865.1. GTDB lineage: Bacteria > Bacteroidota > Bacteroidia > Bacteroidales > VadinHA17 > LD21. The sequence goes on from OW818650.1 coordinate 879,614, forward strand.
TTTATATCCAGTAATCTGGCACCCATTACTTCTGCCTTAGGCAAACCTTCTGTGCTTGTCAGAGCCGGTAACTGCCTGTTCCGGTTGGTTCGGTGGACATTATCACCATCGACAATGGTCATCGATGCCACCCCTGCCCTGCATATCATCTCTGCTGCCCATGAGCCAACACCGCCCAGTCCCACAACAAGAACATTGGCTGCCTTAAGCCGTTCTATCCCTTCAGTGCCCAGAATCAGTTCCGTTCTTGTTAACCAGTCTGTCATAAATGTTTATTCTTTACCGGCCTCACCCCTTTGTTCCCCCTCTCCCGGGTGAGAGGGGGAAGTTCACTATTCTCATACTTCAAATCCAAAATTATAAATAATATCCTGAATTAAAACCCCTCTCACTTCGGGAGAGGGTCCCGATAGCTATCGGGAGGGGTGAGGTCGCAATTCAAATTGAAGAATTTATAATAATTACCAAGAATAATTTTCTTCAGATCTTCCACTGAAATATCAAGATCCACCGAGACTTTTTTGTAAATATCCTTTATGTTCACCTCTGCACCATCGGTTTCCAAAAAGAACCTGTCGTGCGGCAGGCTTCGCAGCAACCGGGCCGATTCTGGCCTGAGTACAAATTCGAACCAGACAGAAAGATATAAACCCTTTGAAAGCAGCTGTCCCGCAAGCTCTGCACTGCCTCTGAAGCCGTGGATCATCCATGGCATTTTTGGTTTCATCTTTTTATGAACTGCCAGAAGATCGTCCCATGATTTTACACAGTGTATGATCAATGGTTTCCGTAAAGATTCTGCAATATCAATCTGCTCTTCAAATATCCTTATCTGAAGCTCTCTATCCGGTCCGCGAAGCTTATCCATTCCTGCTTCACCAACTGCGAGTATTTCAGGGGTATTGATCAGTCTTACAAGTTTATCCATGAGCTGCTTATAATTTTCATTATTAAGGAACCATGGATGGATGCCATACGTGTAAGCTACTCCCGGGATATTTTCAGGAAGTTTCTCCTCATGAGCCATGAGACTTTCAAGGATGAAAACGCCCTCAGCAGGTCTGCCGCCGTGAACATGTATATCAATAAAATTCCCTTCCTCAGGAATGTTCATAAATTATTTGCCGATTGATTCCAGACCTTTGTCGATCCTCTTCAATGTCTCATTTTTACCTATCCAGCTTATGATGTCGAACATTCCCGGGCCGCGGGAAGCTCCTACTATAACGAGCCGTAAAGCATTCATAACAGCCCCGGGGTTATATCCTTTATCTGCTATCCATCCTTTCACAAGCGCCTCAAGTGAAGATGCCGATAAATCATTTGCCTTTTCAATGACAGCCCTCAATTCAAGCAGTAATTCAGAGGAATCATTCTTCCATCTTTTCTTTATTACTTCCTGATCATAAGACTCCGGAGCTTTAAAGAAGAAGTCAGTCTCGGACCATATTTCTTTAACAAAATTGACTCTTTCCTTTACGAGGGCAATAAGTTTCTCAAGACCAATAGTATCTACATGTATTCCCCTGGTGCGTAAAAAATCCCTGTATTCCATTGCAAGATCCTTATCGGAGCGTTTCTGCAAATACTGGTGATTGAACCACCTGGCTTTTTCAGGATCGAACCTTGATCCCGACTTATTCACTCTTTCAAGTGAAAAAGCGTTTATCAGTTCATCCATTGAGAATATCTCCTGTTCAGTTCCCGGATTCCATCCCAGTAGAGCCAGCATGTTAACAAAAGCTTCAGGATAATAGCCTTCTTCCCTGTAACCTCTAGCTGTTTCCCCATAAGGCCAGAAAAGCGGAAAAACAGGAAAGCCCATTTTATCACCGTCACGCTTGCTTAGCTTTCCTTTCCCATCAGGCTTAAGCAATAGTGGCAGATGTGCAAATTCAGGTGCCTCCCATCCGAATGACCGGTAAAGCAGTATATGAAGAGGAAGGGAGGGCAGCCATTCTTCTCCCCTGATCACATGGCTTATCTCCATGAGGTGATCATCGACAATATTGGCAAGATGATAGGTGGGCATACCATCCGATTTAAAGAGCACCTTATCATCGAGAGTACTAGTGTTCACCACAATTTGCCCTCTGATCACATCATCAAAATGAATATCCTCGCCCGCAGGCATCTTGTATCTGATAACATATGGCTCTCCGCTGTCGATCTTTGATCGCCATTCATTCTTAGGCAACGACAATGAGTTAATCAGTGAATCCCTTGTGGAAGCGTTATAAATGAATGTATTACCTGCTTTTTCAGCTTCTGACCTTTTCTGGTCGAGTAACTCAGGTGATTCGAAGGCATAGTAGGCATTATCTTTTTTTAACAGTTCTTCGGCATACTGCCTGTACAGGTCCTTTCTGTCACTCTGCCTGTAAGGAGCATGCGGTCCGCCCTCCCTTATGCCTTCATCTACTGTGATACCGCACCACTTTAAAGATTCCATTATGTAATCCTCTGCCCCATCTACAAATCTTGCCTGGTCGGTATCTTCTATCCTGAGGATAAATGTTCCGCCAAATTTCTTTGCAAAAAGATAATTGTACAGTGCGGTCCTTACTCCTCCGATATGTAAAGGCCCGGTTGGACTAGGGGCAAAACGTACCCGTATTTTTTTCATGTATGAATAGACCTTAAAATATATACAAATATAGGCAAACCCCTTCAGAATAATAGTATGCTATAACTCAGGTTTTAAGAGGGGAAAATGTATTAATTTAGCATACCGTTAAAATCCGAAAACATTAAATGATCCAAATTAAAAACAGGCCTTTATGAAAATGATGAAAGCACTTGTAAAAGCCCGCCCCGCCAGGGGATTGTGGATGCAGGAAGTTCCGGTCCCTGAGCCCGGACTGAATGATGTTATAATAAAGGTAAAGAAATCGGCTATTTGCGGAACAGATCTTCATATCTACGAGTGGGATGAATGGTCACGGCGAACTATAAAGACCCCAATGGTAATAGGCCATGAATATATGGGTCATATTGAGAAAATGGGTGCAGGTGTTGCCAATCTGAAAATTGGTGAAAGGGTTACCGGCGAAGGTCATATTGCATGCGGCCATTGCCGCAACTGCAGAAGGGGAAAAGAACATGTTTGTGAAAATACCATTGGAATAGGTGTCAATACTGACGGATCATTTGCAGAATATGTAAAAATCCCGGCTGTAAACGTTGTCCCTCTCGATCACAGGATCCCTGATGACTGGGCAGCTATAATGGATCCTTTCGGGAATGCCACGCACACAGCACTTTCGTTCCCCCTGCTGGGTGAAGATGTACTTGTAACAGGGTCGGGGCTTATAGGAAGCATGGCTATTGCCATTGCAAAATATTCCGGAGCGAGATTCATTGTGGCCAGCGATCTCAGCGACTACCGTCTTGAAATTGCCAGGAAGATGGGAGCGTCACTAACAATAAATCCGTCAAAGGGAGAAAAAATATCTGATGCAGTTAAAAAACTCGGGATGAGGGGATTTGATGTCGGGCTGGAGATGTCGGGCTCTCCAAAGGCCTTTGTTGAGATGATAAGCAACATGTATAACGGTTCGTCAATTTCACTTCTGGGAATTCTTCCCTCGAACTTTGAGGTTCCCTGGAGCGACATCATCTTCAAGGCAATAACATTAAAAGGAATATACGGCAGAGAGATGTGGGAAACCTGGTATAAAATGGAACAAATGATAATAGGGGGCATAAATCTTGATCCTGTTATCACTCACAGGTTCCCAATTGATGAGTTCCAGAAGGGATTTGATGCCATGGAGGAGGGAAACTGCGGGAAAGTAATTTTGAACTGGGATTGATCTTGTTAACCATCCGGCCTCTCCCCAACCCCTCTCCCGAAGTGAGAGGGGCTTTAATTCGGATAATTATTTATAATCTGGTTGAAGTATGGGGATAGTGATCATCCCACTCTCACCTCGGGAGAGGGGGAACGAGGGGGTGAGGCCGGGGTGATAGTTAAAGGGTCGAAAAAAACTTGAGGTTAAATAAATATAATTATGTACAAGAAGTTTCAGGAACACGTCAGCGGAGTTATAGCTGAAATTAAAGAAACCGGCCTTTACAAAAATGAAAGGATAATCGTTTCACCACAGGGTGCAGAAATTGAGCTAAACACAGGCGAAAAGGTGCTTAATTTCTGTGCCAATAATTACCTCGGATTATCGAGCGATCCTGCACTTATAGAAGCTGCCAGAGATGCCCTCGACGATCATGGCTATGGAATGTCGTCGGTGAGATTTATCTGCGGTACAACAGATCTTCATAAGGAACTTGAAAAAAAAATCGCTGAATTCTTCAGGACCGAGGATACAATACTCTATGCCGCATGCTTTGATGCCAACGGGGGCGTTTTCGAACCTTTGCTCGGCGAAGAAGATGCAATAATCTCCGATGCCCTGAATCATGCTTCTATAATTGACGGAGTGCGATTATGCAAAGCAAAGAGATACAGGTATGAAAATGCAAATATCGAAGATCTCAAAAAACAACTCCAGCTTGCCAAGGACCAACGCTTCAGGCTTATAGTTACCGATGGTGTCTTTTCAATGGACGGGAATGTGGCTCCCCTTGACCGCATTGTTGAACTGGCAGATGAATATGATGCCATGGTAATGGTAGATGAATCTCATTCGGCAGGTGTTGTGGGGAGAACAGGAAGAGGTGTAACTGAACTTTATGGTATTGAAGGCAGGGTAGAAATAATAACAGGAACTCTCGGAAAAGCTTTCGGTGGCGCCATAGGTGGGTTTACTACGGGTAAGAAAGAAATTATTGAGCTTCTTAGGCAAAGATCAAGGCCTTACCTGTTCTCAAATTCTATTCCTCCCCTGGTTGCGGCAGCAGGAATAAAAATGATGGAACTGATGACAGAAAGTAACAGGTTGCAGGATAAACTTCACCGTAATTCGGAATATTTTATAAGTAAAATGAAAAGCCTGGGGTTCACCATAAAACCCACAAAATCGGCAATATGCGCTGTGATGCTCTATGATGCAAAACTATCACAGGATTTTGCAGCCAGGCTCCTATCTGAAGGAATTTATGTAATCGGCTTCTATTACCCGGTTGTTCCCAAAGGCGAAGCAAGGATAAGGGTTCAGCTATCAGCAGCGCACGAACAGGAGCATCTTAACAAGGCGATAAATGCTTTTGAAAAAACCGGAAAGGAACTCGGAGTTATCTAACCGCATTTTGATGAGCCGCAATCCTTGCATATCAGGCAACCCTCTTCATAAACCAGGTTTACAGAACCACATTCACCGCATTTACCCTTGGCTTTAGTACCGTTTGGAATATATTTTTTCAATGCCCTTTCAACGCCGCTCTTCCAGTTGTTTATCGATTCACTATCGAGCCTCAGCGACTGGATAAGGTTTACAACATCCTGAATAGGCATTTCATGTCTCAGCACTCCGGATATCAGCTTGGCATAGTTCCAGAATTCGGGAAGAAACATGTGGGAAAGGCCTTCCATAGTTTTCTTGTATCCGAACTTGTCGGTATATTGAAAGTCGTACCTTGTCTTTCCATTGTCATCCATGTTTTTTATGATCTTCCCTTTTACAATATTCTTCGGGATCGGGAACATCTCTTCATCTGCAATACCGGTAAAAATCTCATAGGGTCTGCTGTCCTTCATTCCAACAAAGGCCACCCATCTTTCTTCGTTGATATTAAACCTGATCACATCACAATCGAGCGATTTGGGACGTTTCGGCCTTTCCGGCAGCACTTCCGACTTTCCGGCAATGAGTACGCCGCTTCTTGAACCGTCGCGATAAACTGTGGCTCCCTTGCATCCCGATTTCCATGCTGTAAGGTACAGCTCGCTCACCAGCTCTTCTTTTGCTGTTGCCGGCAGGTTAATGGTTACGCTTATTGAGTGGTCAACCCATTTCTGGATGGCTCCCTGCATCCTGACCTTGGCCACCCAGTCAACGTCGTTTGCCATTGCCTTGTAATATGGTGATTTGGCAATTATTTTACCTATCTCCTCATCTCCCATCCTGGCTACTTCATCAGGATCATAGCCATTAACTTTCAACCAGTCCACAAACTTATGATGGAATACGGTAAACTCTTCCCAGGAGTCGCCTACCTCATCTTTAAAAGTAACCTTAACATCCTTGTCATTCGGATTTACCTTTCTCCTGCGCTTATAGAAAACAGAGAAGATTGGTTCTATTCCTGAGGTGGTCTGGGTCATGAGACTTGTTGTACCTGTAGGAGCAATGGTAAGAAGAGCTATGTTCCTCCGTCCGAATTTAACCATGTTATTGTACATAACCGGATCGGCTTCCTTCATTCTGAGAACAAACGGATTGTTCTTTTCCCTTTCAGCATCATAAATTGCAAATGGTCCTCTTTCCTTTGCCAGGTATGTCGATGACTTATATGATTCAAGAGCAAGTGTCTTATGAATGTCGATTGAGAAATTTGTAGCCTTATCAGTGCCATAGCGTAATCCGAGCCCTGCCAGCATATCGCCTTCAGCTGTTATTCCTATGCCCGTCCTTCTTCCCTCTTCAGCTTTCTTCCTGATGTTCCGCCAGAGGTTCCTCTCTACAAGCTTCAGTTCTTCAATCTCAGGATCTGCATCAATCTTTGCCAGAATAGCATCTATCTTTTCAAGCTCAAGGTCAATGATATCGTCCATCATTCTTTGTGCAAGACCTATATGCTCCTTGTAGAGCTCGTAATCGAAAGTTGCTTCGCTGGTGAATGGGTTTTGAACGTAACTGTAAAGATTTATGGCCAGGAGCCTGCAGCTGTCATAAGGGCAGAGTGGAATTTCGCCGCATGGATTGGTTGACACTGTAGCATAGCCAAGATCAGCGTAGCAGTCGGGAAGGCTTTCCTTAATGATTGTATCCCAGAAAAGAACGCCCGGTTCAGCAGATTTCCATGCATTATGAATGATTTTATTCCACAGGGTAACTGCATCTATATCTTTTACAAATCTCGGATTGTCGGAATTGATCGGATATTGCTGTCTGAAGTGCGTTTTGTTTTCAACAGCCTGCATAAATTCATCAGTCATCTTTACCGATACATTTGCTCCTGTGACTTTACCGCTTTCGAGCTTGGCATCGATAAATTTCCCCGAATCGGGATGCTTTATGGAGATTGAAAGCATCAATGCTCCCCTTCTGCCATCCTGGGCTACTTCACGGGTTGAATTTGAATATCTTTCCATGAACGGAACTACACCGGTCGAAGTGAGAGCGCTGTTCAGCACCGGAGTTCCCTTTGGTCTTATATGCGAGAGATCATGGCCCACACCTCCCCTTCTTTTCATAAGCTGAACCTGCTCCTGGTCGATCTTCATTATCCCGCCGTATGAGTCTGATGATCCGTCATTGCCGATTACAAAACAGTTTGACAGTGACGCAATCTGGAAATCATTTCCAATACCGGTCATGGGCCCACCCTGTGGAACAATATATTTAAAATCTTTAAGAACTTTGTAAATAAGCTCTTCCGGAAGAGGATTAACATACTTTTTTTCTATCCTGTAAATTTCACGGGCCAGCCTGCGGTGCATGTCATCAGGGGTTTTTTCATAAAGATTGCCGAACGAGTCCTTTAAGGCATACTTGTTAGCCCAGACTCTCGCTGCCAGCTCATCCCCCCTGAAATATCTTATGCTTTCTTCCACAGCCTGATCATGAGTGTAAACAGTTTTTTTATTCTCCACCACTTTCGTGGCTGTGTTTTCTTTCCCTTTCCCCTTTCCTTCCTTTTCCATACCTGATGGTTGTTGTTCCTTTGATCCTTTTCCTTCTACAATAGCCGACTCTTGAACAAAAAGCTCTTCCATATAAATTCGTTATTACCTGTAACTATTATGATTAACGAACCGCTGATGTTTTTCGCGGATGTTTGCTAAATTACTGAAGCCAATTTCTGTATGCAAGACAATTTTTTTAAGTTTATTAACATTTGTCCCCATAGTTATTAACTATTTCTTACTATTTGACTGTCAGTCATTTACGATTTTAATCCGGTAAATATATCTTTAAAAAGCACATACAATGCAACTTGTATATTAAACAGGAAATTCAAATGATTTTTCCGCTGATTATACCTTCTGGATAAAGGGTAAATCCATGGCAGGAGGGGGGATTTAAAAAAAATCCCCTCTCAGTTTTAGGAGAGGGGACATTGTTGCTGATACCTTATATAAATACTAATTGAACAGATATTTCAGGCCTAGCTGAACGCCCCATGTTGCAGCAACAGAGCCCGGATCCTGGAATGACCTGGTAACATAATCAGTCCCTATCTGCCTCATTCTAACAATCAGTCTGCCTGTCGCAGCATCCCTGCCGTTAACTATCAGAGGCGAACTGGTAATAAGTTCTTTATTTATGCCCCAGTTCTTATTGAGAAGGTTGACAAAATTGATCACGTCAACGCTTAATTGGAGCCTGTTTTGCTGATCACCGGACTTTAATCTGAACTCCTGCATAAAACGCATGTCGAGCCTGCTGTTCCAGGGCAGATATGCCGAATTCCTCGTCATAAATTCGCCTGCATGATTTTTAAGATAAGGATCCTGGGCTGCAAATTTGAACCATGCTTCAGCATCCTGTGGCGTAGCCCATAAGAAATCTGCATCTCCCTCAGGAATATACATCAGTTCGTGATCAGAAGTGCCATCCCTGTTCGCATCGCTTCCATATATATAGGAGTACGCACCTCCTTTATAACCGTTTAAGAAGAAAGAAATTGAAGAGGCAAAATATTTTGCATAATCAATCGTATATCCAAGCGATGCCATCATCCTGTGAGGTGTGTTATTGAATGAAAGTCCTAATTCATCAGAGTTGAGTTCCCTGGTTATCTGCCTGTACTGCCATGCAGAAAAAGGATCGGACCCGTTCTTACCGGTTACTTCCTCACTCCAGCTGCGTGAATATGCAATGGTTCCATTAAAGCCTTCGATGCGTGGAAGATCAAGTTGCGCCGAAAGAGAGTAGCCCTGGCCCTTATTTGTGTTTCTCATCATCACAACGTCGGTATAAGGCGCCGTCCTGTATTTTGTTGCAGTATTGTTATTTGACCAGTATGGCATTTCATGCGGACCAGCAAGGTAAGTGCCGGCTGCATCTGCAAGATTAATGTTCTCAAATTGTATGGCATTGATGTCTTTTGTATAAACTCCTTCAATGGTAAGCATCATTTCAAGAGGGAGCCTGATATCGAAGCCAAGGCTTGTACGCCATACCTGCGGAAGACTGAAATCTTTTTCAATTGAAGCGATTCTTCCTCCCGGAGGATTCAGTTGTGGAAAGATATCGGCCAGTGCCGGATCCTTGAGAAGCTGAGAAGCATCGGCAAGCAGAGGGATCCTTGCAAGCTGCGACTGGGCTCCGGCGCCTCCGTTTGAATTAATTACAAGCTGATATTGCAGCATCCCGCTGTTTGAAGGCTGATTGGTGAACCATACAAATGGGATACGGCCTGTAAAGACACCGGTCCCACCACGGACCTTCAGCGATTTGTCACCCATGACATCCCATGAGAATCCAAGCCTGGGAGACCAGAGGATCTTTGCATCGGGCCAGGTGGAGAGATCCACTTCTTCACCTTCAGCAAACAATACACCGTTCAGATTCGGATTGTCAATAGCTCCGTCGAAATACATGGGAAGGTCGATACGAACACCTGCAGTAATTTTCAGATTATTCAACACACTGTATTCATCCTGCAGATATGCCGAAAATTGTCCGAATGAAAGCTCCGACATTGGATTGGTATATCCATTGATTGGATAGGTATAGGCAAAGTTAGTTGGATGATACCTCGCGTTCCATGGCCTGCCGGCACCTTCTCCATTAAGAAATCTCTCAAAAGATGCAAGATTCTGGAACCTGTAGTAACCGCTGCCCTGGCGCAGGTAGCTGTTGGCAAAATTCTGATGCTCATAAGATACCCCAAAGGTAAAGTTATGCTTATCATATTGATAAGTAGCGTTGTTGGTAAGTATAAGGGTGTTATTATCAAGATTGTTTTTATATGAAAACAACTCATAGCCAGCCGACATCGTAACGTCGCCGGTAGCAGGGTTGCTGTTCATTATGTCAATGAAAGGAAAGACTGAGCTGCTTGTTGCCCTGGGTTGGCTGAAATTTGTATATGCAACCAGGAACTTATTGGAAAGCTCGTTGAAGCGGCTGTTCAGTTCAGCTGTGACCGAATGAAGCTTGCTTGTAGCTGAATACTGTGCATTCTCGAACGAGATCCCTCCTGTACGGGTGTGTCGGCCAACAGATCCGGGAGAGATTGAAGGTCTGGCATCACCGCTGGCGCTCGGCCGGGAAATGGAAGAGCTTTCTGAAAAGTTATATCTAACTGTGAATTTGTGGTTTCTGTTGATATTCCAGTCGATCTTGAGGAGTAACTTGTTGTTATATTCGTTATCCCCTCCCCAGGCTTCATAGGGGCCTGTTTCATATCCGTAGCGATCGCGCAGCAAGCCGGAGAATTTAATCAGGCTATCGGCAAATACCCTTGAATTAACATTCGGGTCAGTAGCATCACGTCCTGTCTGCATTGCAAGAAGAGTATTCCCCGGTGTCAGGGTGTTCTCTTTTTCACCGCTCATGAAGAAGAACAGTTTATTCTTTATTATTGGTCCGCCAAGCGTGAATCCATAAGCTTTTTTTGCCGATTCGGCAACAGTAAGCTCCCTGTCTTTTATCCATTTACCATTAAAGTTCTGATCGCGGTAAAAGCCGTAAACAGATCCTTTAAACTGGTTTGTTCCGCTTTTGGTAATAGCATTTATCCCTGCTCCTGTAAAATTAGACTGACGCACATCAAAAGGAGCAACAGCTATCTGTATTTCTTCAATAGCTTCCATCGAGATCGGTTCACCCGAAACACCAGGCATGTTGCTCCCCGATAAACCGAAATTATTGTTAAAGTTTGCACCGTCAACGTTAACATTTGTTGTATAAGCTTCACGACCCACGTAGGAGCCCGATCCCGTAGAATAGGGCGACAATCTTGTATAATCACCGAGACTCCTGTTCAGTGACGGAACCAGTGCCATCGACCGGCTGTTTATATTTGAACTGGCCCCCATTTTTTCGGTATTAAAAGCCGAGGGTTTTGTCCCGACAACCACTACTTCATTCAGCTGTGTGCTCGACTCGGTGAGATCAGTATTAAGGACGTAAGTCTCTCCAAGCAACAGGTTAATGTCAGTAAATGTCTTGGTTGAAAATCCTATGAAGGAGACCTCCACCCTGTAAGGACCGCCCGGGCGCATCCCCTGTATTGAAAAAAGACCTGTATTATTGACGTTTGCGCCATACAAAGTTCCCGAGGACACATGGACCGCGACGACTGTTGCTCCCGGGAGCGGCTCGCCCTGGTTATCAATAATCTTCCCGCTCATTGATGACGTGGTGGATCCCTGTCCGTTCAGCAGGGTGCTGACGGCCAGAAGTAAGAGCAATGTCAAAAGATTTTTAAATAGCTTGATCATAACTGCTGGATATTTAAGGTTTATATATAAATAGGGTACAAATTTGCTTAACACGATTAATTATACTCATGTCAGATAGTAGTGGTTATCCGTTTTATTCTCAATTATATTATACCAAGAGTTAATCTTTATTCTAATTTCATTCATTATATGCCCCGTTGCTCCTGTATTCCTTTCAACATACAAGGCTGAGCTTTTTGCTGATTCAAGGTACAGGTTTTCATTATCAAGCCAGCTATCGAGTATGTCAGTAAATTTTTCAGGTGACTCGAACGATTTAGCCCCCTTTTCACTGATCAGCTCAACAGCCTCCCTGAATTTTCCGTAGCGCGGGCCGAACATTACCGGGATTCCCCAGCAGGCAGGTTCAAGGATGTTATGAATACCTTTGCCGAAACCGCCCCCGATGGCTGCAATATGTGCATAACGATATGCAGAGGACAACATTCCGATATTATCAATAATCATTACACGGGCATCGGCCGACCTGCTAAATTGAGAAAACCTGACAGATTTTACCCTGAACAGCTTTTCAAGCCTGACGATGTTATCTTCATCAATCTCATGCGGGGCGAAGACCCATTTCATCTTATGCGGATTCCGGTTGATATAGTCCGAGATAATCTCTTCGTCAGGTTTCCAGCTGCTGCCTGCAAGGAACAATTTTTCATCACCCCTGAATTCTTCCAGTTGAGGAATATCCTTTGCTGACGAAGCTATCTGCCTTACCCTGTCGAACCTGGTATCGCCGGCAATCATAACCTCTTTTAAACCGATACTTCTCAAAAGTTCAGATGATTGCCAATCCTGCACAAAAATACGTGTAAATCTTCCGAGCATGTTTCTGAAAAAAGCCCCATACCATCTGAAAAAATGCTGACCCGGCCTGAAAATTCCCGAAACCAGGTACAAAGGGATCTGCCTCTTATAAACTTCAGAGATGTAATTATGCCAGAATTCGTACTTTACAAAAATGACTAAAGAGGGTCTCACCAATTCAATAAATTTCCGTGCATTGGAAGGTGTATCGGAAGGTAGGTAGCATATTATGTCAGCATGCTGGTAATTTTTCCTGACCTCGTATCCTGAAGGAGAAAAGAAAGTCAGAATTATTTTTAATTCCGGCTTCTCACTTTTTAAGCTTTCTATTACCGGTCTGCCCTGCTCGAATTCGCCCAGAGAAGCACAATGGATCCATAAGTATTTTTCATCGCGATTGATCTTACCTGCTAACTCTTTCTCCCACCCCTTTCTTCCCTTAACCCATAAGGCAGCTTTATTATTAAAGATCGATAAAATATGCGCCAGAGCTGTAAAAATCAGTATACCAAGGTTGTAAATAAGCTGCATAACCAGAATCTCTGGTCTCAAAGGTAGCAAAAAGGGTTAAAGCCACAAATGAAATTAAACAATTTAGGGAGAAAGTTTCTTTGCAAAAATCCTTAGCATCACTTTCATTTAAGGTAAAGATCAAAGTAATTCATTCCTGAGTCTTACTGCAACATGTGTGGGTCAGAAATCCCATCTGATTTATTAATTCAGAAGGTACATTATAAACTAAATATCTTCTATTTTTGCAATATGGTAAGACTGATTGCCCTGATCATTTCCATAGTACTGCAAATAGTTGCAGCGTCAATAGCTCTGAGCTTTGTGAAAATAACAAAGTACAGGCTTTCATGGATCTTACTATCGCTGTCTTTCGTTTTCATGGCTGTAAGGGGAATCATCCAGCTTTTTGAGCACTTGCGGGGCACTCCATCGTATGCCTGGAAGATGGTAGATGAATGGACAGGAGTGTTTATATCTATTTTAATTATTGGCGGAGTAACACTGATACGAGAACTTTTCTATTCATTAAAAAGAGCTGAGCTTGACCGGCAGCGAATGGAAAAAAGAGTACTTAATGCAATAATCAATACTGAAGAGAACGAAAGAAAGCGTTTTGCAAAGGACCTTCATGACGGACTGGGACCTATACTTTCAACCATAAAGATGTCGCTCTCCTCTCTTGGTCAGAGGGTGAAGGACGAATCGGGAGTGATTGTGCTTAACAATACAAATCACCTTATAAATGAGGCTATCAGCACAATAAAAGATATTTCCAATAACCTCAGCCCTCATGTGCTTACAAATTTCGGTCTTTCAAGCGCTATTGGGGCTTTTACAACGAAAATAAACCATACAAAAGCAATTGAAATCATTTTCAAGTCGAATATGGAAAATCAGCGGCTTGAAAATGACAAGGAAGTTGTGATATACCGGGCCGTGTGTGAATTAATTAACAACTCCATACTGCATTCAGGAGCTTCAAGAATAGAAATTGAATTAAACAAACACGAAAAATTTGTTACATTGCAGTTTTCAGATAATGGTCGCGGATTTGACACCTCACAGTTGAGCCAGGAAGATCTGAAAGGTATGGGTTTGTCGAACATAGAAACCAGGGTCAAAACTGTGGAAGGTGTTTTTATACTCGAGAGTACCCCTGGAAAAGGAACCAGCGCACTTATAAAAGTAATTGCATAAACCATTTATTGCAACCCACTGAATGGAAAAAATCAGGATTATTATTGCAGACGATCACCAGCTTTTCAGGAACGGGCTTAAGATCCTCCTGAACGCTTTCCCTGAATTTGTCGTTACTGCAGAAGCATCAAACGGGGAAGAATTCCTGCAGATAATAAAAAACTGCCCGGTCGATGTTGCCCTTATGGATATCAACATGCCCGAGATGGATGGCATAGAGGCTACAAGAAGAGGACTTAAAATATGCCCGTCCATAAACATTATTGCTCTTTCAATGTACGGTGAAGAGGAATATTATTATAAAATGGTTGATGCAGGTGCCAAAGGTTTCCTGCTCAAAGACTCTGATATATCTGAAGTCAGGGAGGCAATTCTTACAGTGCTTAAAGGAGGCAGCTATTTCTCTCAGGAACTCTTACACAATGTGATTCAGAAAATTAAGCACCGCGAGCACGAAAGCAAGTCGGCTAATCTCTCAAAAAGGGAAAAAGAAATACTCTTCAAGATCTGTGAAGGACTTTCAAACCAGGAAATTGCTGATACACTTTTCATAAGCAAAAGGACCGTTGACAAACACCGGGCTAATCTTCTCGGAAAAACCAATTCAAAAAACACCGCCAGCCTGATATTGTTTGCCCTCAGGAATAAGCTGATAGAACTTTAAACTCCCTCTATGGCAGAATCGCATGACCTTGGAAAAAAGGGCGAGGACCTTGCTGCGGAACATCTTAGCAAAAAAGGCTTCCGCATTCTCCACCGGAACTGGAAATGGGGCAAAAATGAAATCGACATAATTGCCGAAAATAAGGACTTTATCATTTTCGCCGAGGTAAAAACAAGGGCTGAAGATTTCCAAATGCATCCCGTAACGGCAATTACCAGTCAGAAACAACGATCAGTCATACTGGCCGCCGATGGCTATATCAGGCGATATAATATCAACAAAGACAGCCGTTTCGATGTTATAACAATAATTAAAAAGTCCAATGCTTTTGAGGTAGATCATATTGAGGACGCTTTTTATCCCACACTGAGATAAAATAATTTATGAATATTGAATCACTGAGAGATTACTGCATTGCAAAAAAAAATTCGTCCGAAAGCTTTCCTTTTGGTGACGATACCCTTGTTTTTAAAGTCAATGGAAAAATATTCGCTCTTGTAAACCTTGAAGGAGATCTAACAATCAATCTTAAGTGTGATCCTTCCAGAGCTGTTGAAATAAGAGAAAGATATTCTTCAGTAATACCTGGTTATCACATGAATAAGAAGCATTGGAATACTGTTCTGGTTGACGGAACGGTGCCTGACCTTGAAGTCTTTTCATGGATCGACCATTCATACGACCTTGTCGCACGAAATACAACACGGAAAACCTGATCATTTAAATATAATTAAGTAAAACCTGAATATTAAAAATGAGAACACTTCTTCTTTGTTTATTGTCAGCTAACTTTTTAATTCCGGGTCAATCCCAGCAAAAAGGACCTAGCCCGGCTTCAGGAGATGATTACAAATTTACAACCGTTGCGGACCTTAAGTCAACTTCTGTCAAGGATCAGGCATCGACTGGCACCTGCTGGAGCTTTGCCACAACCTCAATGATAGAATCGGAACTTATCCGTATGGGAAAGGGCGAATATGATCTCTCTGAAATGTTTGTGGTAAGGCAGAATTATAAGGATAAGCTGCGCGATAACTTTGAGAAGCAGGGTAAAGGCAATACATCAGAAGGGAGTCTTGCTCATGACTGGTTCAGGATATTCAGGAATTTTGGAATAGTGCCCGAAGAAGTTTATCACGGGATAAACTACGAATCGCAAAGACACGATCATGACGAGCTTAATGATATTATTAATGCGATTAAAACTGTTCCCCTGGAGCAGAAGAAGGAAAGTGAAGAATACAGGGAGATTGTTGATGCCGTGCTTGATTCCTACCTCGGAAAGTTAGAGGAATCATTTACCTTTCAAGGTGCAGTCTATACGCCAAAATCTTTTGCAGCAAGCCTGGGCATTAATCCCGACGACTATGTGGAGATAACATCATTCACTCATTTCCCTTTTTATTCCCGGAGTATCCTTGATGTACCGGATAACTGGTCAATGGGCAGCTTCTATAATGTTCCGCTTGATGAAGTTATTGAAATAATAGATTATGCTTTCGGAATGGGAATTACAGTTGCATGGGACGGGGATGTCAGTGAGAGGGGCTTTTCACACCAGCAGGGGATTGCCGTGATCGCATCGGCTAATGGAAATGGTGAGGAAGACATATCGCAGGAAGTGCGCCAGGTTGGTTTTGAAAACCAGTCAACTACCGACGATCACCTGATGCATCTGACAGGTCTGGCTAAAGATCAAAAGGGGAATAAATTTTATAAGACAAAAAACTCCTGGGGACCGGGCATGAATAAATTTGACGGGTTCCTGTATATGTCGGAAAACTATATCAGGGCAAAGACCATCTTTATATTGGTTCATAAGGATGGGATCCCCGGGGGTATAAGGAATAAACTGGGTCTTCAATAGTCACCGGCCATAAGGTTGCATCCTCTGATATCCGAATTATCAAACCTTCCCAGCACCTCAAAGCCTCCATCCTCATGGATCTTTCCCAGGTCGCTTGTTGCAATAAACGCGCAGGAATAAATATTGGCAAGATCAATTATGTTTATACCACCCGTCTTGCCGGGTTCCAGCAATGAAAGTGGATCGTGGGGGTCCCTTATTAGCACTTTCATCCATGGGGGGGAGTAGAATATCCCGTTCCCTTTTGAATAGGCCTGGCTGAGAAGCTCCGTCATTCCATATTCCGAATGAATGGAAGCCACATTCAGATTTTCCTTCAGGAAGGCATGAAGCTCTTCCCTGATGAGTTCCTTTCTTCTGCCTTTCATTCCTCCCGTTTCCATGATTATTGCTCCTGAAAGGTCGGGGTGATATTTTTCCGCAAGGTCATAAAGGGCGAAGCTGACACCAACCAAAAGAACATTTTTACCATTCTCTAATGCTCCCCGGGTAAGGCTTATGAGTTCATTTGTATTATCCCTGAAAAAACCGCTTCCATGATGGGAGCTTCTTTTTATCAGTTCGTTCATCATATAAATGAGCGATGAATTTTTCCGCTCCATATATGAGGGTAGCAGCGCTCCAATAAAGTAATCTTGCGGATCTCCATAAAACATGCTGAAAGCCTTCAGGAAGCTTTCCTCATAAAGGCTCACGTCGGGAACATAGTGTATGCTTCCGGCCGATCCGGTTGTACGGCTGCTCTCAAAAGCCACGCGGGCAGTAATATTACCGGTAGAGATCCTGTGCGTTTTAAAGAGCTCGACCGGAAGAAACGGAATGTCGTCCAAAGATTTAATATCTGCAGGATTTTTGCCGAGCTGTTCGATGAAATAGCGATATACAGGATTCTCCCTGGCCTGGAAATGAAAAACCTCCAGGGTCTTTTTAAGGAATCCGGCATTACTTTTTATCTCAAAAATATTATTCCGCAGACCCCTGATCATTCAACAGGAAATGTAAGAGTTCCATCAGGCTGGTAATCCCATTCGAAGGTACATTCGGCAAAATCCCTGTCAAGGTCCCGGGCCTGAGTGCTGATGACCCTCAATTTTGCATAACGCTTATTGTCGGTACGGTAAAGCCATATCTGGTTTGGCTTTACCTGTTCTCCGATGCCGCTCCATTGTGAAACGGTGGCCGAAGTAAGTGACTTATAAGCCTGCTCAGCTGTTGCTGCATCAGGATAATCTCCGAATTTATGGAATGAAGGATTGTTATTATTGTTCATGAAGATCAGATTTTCAAATGTCGATCCGTTATCAATAATAATATCAGGAGGAGGACTTTCAAGAGTTGAGACTTTCTTTCCCAGCACGAATGAGAATCCTAATGCATAGTAGCCTGTGAACTGGTCTCCGCCGAGGTCATTGTTAATGGTTACTGTACCCGACAATTTTCCTGATTCTTCATCTTTTTTGCAACCGGAAAAAGCATAGAGAAGGAAAAGAGAAATGAAAATGATCTTTTTCATTGTTGGAAATGATTAAATCCAAAGATAATAACTTCAGATTATAAAGTCTATTTAGCCGGTAAAGGTTCAATAGTCAGGAAAAATAGTTTGAAAAAGCCCATGAAAAACCGGAATATCAGGAGATCCCTTGCTGCGATTATAATGAAAAATTTACTTTAGCTGGTTTGTTCTGTCTTGTCGGCTCCCGTTTTTGAAAAATATTTAATCTTCTAAATCAACCGATTGCATAGTTAAAGCTTTAATTTGCCGCACCGAAGCAACTTTTTACTACCAGGTATCTGGGTCTGATACATTGGAAGTTTTTAGAGGAATCTTAAGCGGAAACAACTCCTTCAATGAATTCTCGAATTAGATAGGAAATTTTCCGTCGTAGGCGATTAATTATTGAGATAATTAAAATTCTATTGGGATTTTTCGCCGTAGGCGATCAATTATTGAGATTTAAGTTTTATTGAGATTTTTCGCCGTAGGCGATCAATTATTGTATATTAATAAAATTCTATTGGGATTTTTCGCCGTAGGCGATTAACTATTGTAGAAAAACAATCGGTATATTAATTTTTTACCACGTAGTGGTTAAACAATTGCTTATAATTCAGAGAATTATTAAATTTGTTATAGCTGCATCAGAAATTAAAAAATCCAATTTATGAAGCCTGGAACATTCACTCAAATTCATGTTCAGTTGGTATTTGCTGTAAAAAACAGGGAAACCGCGTTAAGAAAGGAAATCAGACCTCATGTATTTGAGTATATGAGTGGAATCCTGTCAAACCAGAAACATAAATCCATAATAATTAATGGACTTTCAAATCATGTTCATATTCTCCTTGGACTAAATCCTTCGATCTCTGTATCAGATACTGTACACGAAGTAAAGAGAAGTACAACATTATTTATTAACAGAGAACGACTCTGCTTTGGCTCATTCTCATGGCAGGAAGGGTATGGAGCATTCAGCTATAGCCGTTCGCAAATATCCAATATTTATAAATAAATTGAAAATCAGGAAGAAACGCATAAATTTAAAACATTTCAGGATGAATATGTTCAATATCTTAAAAAACGTGAAATGGAGTTTGATGAACAATTCTTATATGAATTCTGGGAAAATCCTGTTTAACCTCTCCGAGGTAATAAAGTCATTTTTAACATCTCTTGCTACAATAGTTTAAGCCCTACGGGCTAAGAAAAAAATGTCTCCGGTTGCAATAGTTTAAGCCCTACGGGCTAAGAAAAAAATGTCTCCGGTTGCAATAGTTTAAGCATTGCGGGCTATTAAAAAAAACGGAATCCCTTCTGTATATCTGGGAAATCTGAAGCGGCCATACAGCATCTTCTTTCTGAATTGTTCACCACCGTTTTGGGAAAATCTTTATCCTGCAAATCAATCGTTTACAGAGTTTAATTTTAAATTTGTCGCACTAAGGCAAATTTTTGCTTCTCCCCCTTCAAAGAGTTCGCGAATAATACATGAGATTTTTCGTCGTAGGCAATTAATTATTGAGATTTTTAAAGTTCTTTTGAGATTTTTCGCCGTAGGCGATTAATTAATGAGATTTAAGCTTTATTGGGATTTTTCGCCGTAGGCGATTAATTATTGAGATTTAAGCTTTATTGGGATTTTTCGCCGTAGGCGATTAATTATTGTAGAAAGACAATCAACATATTATCTTTTTACCACGTAGTGGTTAAACAATTACTCAGAATTCAGAGAAAATCCTGTTTAACCTCTTCTATGTTGCAAACCAAATTTAGGAAGAACATTTTTCATTTTATTTTCATTTTATTTAATTTTACAAACGTGAAGCCTAAGAGGAAACAGGCTCTGCTGAGGAGCAACCTGTCAGCAATAAGCTTCATGGATGCACTGCATTTTGGGAAGGTTTTATCCTTCCCATTTTTTATAAATGCAGGTATCCTGTATGGCTAAGAAAACCTAACCTAAAAAGTAATTGCAATAAATTTAATCTACAAAAACAACCTTCTATCAACAGACCCTTTATTACTACCAGGGCTGCATTGCCTCGCTTTAATTTTTATAGAATGTGAGCTGTAATCTACGAGTAGCGGATTCTTAAAGAACCGCAAGAGGTTATAATAGGCTCACAAGGTTGTTATTTGTAGATATTACTTTAGTTAGTCCATGATAACGCATATGGCTGTTTATTTTTCAATACAAACTTTATTCTACTGAGTAGTTTTTTTGCTATTCTTACTATTGCTTTATTTGGATCCATTCGTTTGCAATAATCAAGATAGCTCTTTAATAATACAGGATCATGGCGTATTGCAATCCATGAAGATTCAATAATTGCATTGCGTAATACGCTATGACCTCTTGAAGTAATGTCTCCTGTTTTTTCCTCTTCTCCCGAGGATTTGGTAGAGGGAACCAAGCCGATATAGCAACACAATTTACCGATATTGCTAAACCTGAGTATGGTCTCCAGTTCAGTCAGTATTATCATGGCCGTCAATATGCCTATCCCTGGCAGACTTCTCAACAATATAACCTCATCTTGATAAGTTACAGTGCAACTTAATTTTTGAATTTGTTTTGTTAAATCCAGAATGGTTGCTCTTAAATTCTTACTCTGATGTATCAAAGAACTTAGAGTTATTTTTCCGCTTTCTTCGGTTAATTCAATTGATTCAAGCCAGATAATAAACCTTTTGGACCAATGATTTTGAGGTTTGCTGAATGACTCAGGAAAGTTGATGCCATGAAAATGCAAGAATGATTTAATTCGATTCTTAAACCTGGTTAGATCTTTTGCCATTGTTGCACGTGCCCTTAAAAGACCTCGGTCTTCGAGTGTTTTTAAACCTGGAACATAAATAGCTTTAAGATCTCCGTTACGTAATGATCTGGCAATTTTTCTGCTATCTCTTTTATCCTCCTTTTGCACTCTTTCCTTATTTGTTGTTGGGATATCAGCCGGATTAACAACAATAGAGTTTACCCCAAGTGAGATAAGCTTATTATGTATCCAATATCCGCAAAAACCCGCTTCATACGCGGAATAATATATGCCACCAGGAAAGTTTCTCTTTAAATACTGAAACAATAGTTCCGGATTAGGGTCCTGTGAAAAAGTCTTCACTGCCACCTTTTCAGTTAGAATTGTCACTTTCCAGCTTTTCAGATGCACATCAAAACCTACATAAATGTTTTGATTGCTGAAATCAATTTTGTTACTTTGTGTTTCCATAAGTTTCAGGTTTTTATTTGTTTAGAATGTCAAATCCAAAATAAATAACTTCCTGAAACTTTTTTTATGCAAACATAGGGCCTACGAGGTAATAAAGTCATTTTTAACATCTCTTGCTACAATAGTTTAAGCCCTACGGGCTAAGAAAAACATGTCTCCGGTTCAAATAGTTTAAGCCCTGCGGACTAAAAAAGGCTGACGACTGGGATCAAAGCATATTGAAATACTTTAAATCTGTAGAATTGTCGCACTATAGTGTACAAATCAGA
Organism: uncultured Bacteroidales bacterium; assembly: GCA_942492865.1. Lineage (GTDB taxonomy): Bacteria > Bacteroidota > Bacteroidia > Bacteroidales > VadinHA17 > LD21. The sequence goes on from OW818650.1 coordinate 901,186, forward strand.
ACAATTTACTTTAGCTGGTTTGTTCTTGCGATCAGGAGATCCCTTGCTACGCTGCGGGATGACAGGGTCTTTGGGGGATTCCTCATCCTGCCGGTGCAGGATGAGGAATCCCTTAAACCCATGAAGAAAATATTTTATAATCTGACTCCGGGCTATTCGCCGCGGATAGCCGTGATACCCGGCAGTTTCTTTCCTTCCATATATTCAAGCATTGCACCGCCACCAGTCGATACATAACTTACCTTATCGGCCAGCTTGTTTTTGTTGATTGCTGCAACTGAATCGCCCCCGCCTATAAGGCTGTATGCCCCTTTGGCAGTAGCTGCTGCGATGGCTTTGGCAATGGCTGTTGTACCTCCGGAGAATTTCTCCATCTCGAAGACTCCCATCGGGCCGTTCCAGAGGATTGTTTTGGAATTCTCTATCACCTTTGAAAATTCAGCTACCGTTTTAGCGGCAATATCCATCCCCATCCAGCCGTCTTTTACAGCATCGGTTGCAGTTATTTCAGTATTTGCTTCAGCATCAAACTTATCACCATTCAGGCTGTCGACAGGAAGATATAGTTTTACATTCTTCTCTTTTGCTTTTTCTATGATTTTAAGGGCCAGCTCAAGCTTATCGGTTTCGCAGAGTGAATTTCCTATATGACCTCCCTGTGCCTTAATGAATGTATAGGTCATTCCTCCTCCGATAATAAGGTTGTCAACCCTGTTAAGAAGGTTTTCAATGAGCATGATCTTGTCCGAAACCTTTGCGCCTCCCATTATTGCAGTAAAAGGACGCTGTGCATTATTCATCACCTTATCCATGGCTGCAAGTTCGCTGTTGATAAGATATCCGAACATTTTCTTATCGGTCTCGAAATAATCGGCCATAACAGCTGTTGTAGCATGTGCCCGGTGTGCCGTTCCGAATGCATCATTAACATATACTTCGGCATAGCCGGCAAGTTTCTTAGCCATTTCTTTCTGCTTAACCTTAAGTGCGGCTTTAGCAGCTTTCTTTTCTTCTTCGGTTACATTTTCAGGTAAAACCGGCTTTCCCTCTTCCTCAGGATAAAACCGGACATTCTCAAGCAGCAGTACTTCTCCCGGCTTCAGGGCTGCTGTCATTTTCTGGGCAGATTCTCCCATACAATCATCGGCAAACAAAACTTTTTTGCCCAGAAGTTTTTCAAGTACCGGAAGAACAGGCTTAAGGGAATATTTTTCCATTCGGCCTTCAGGTCTTCCCAGATGAGACATAAGGATCAGACATCCACCGTCGTTGAGAATTTTATTTATGGTGAGTAATGCTCCCCTTATGCGGGTATCGTCGGTAACTGTAAAAGTTTTCTTGTCGAGCGGAACGTTGAAATCAACCCTGACAATAGCTTTCTTACCTTTAAAGTTGAAGTCCTGAATCATTTTCATAAATCACGTTTTTTAAGAATTTTTTTCGAAATACAAACCTACATCTTTTTTTACAAATAATTATTCGCTGCCGGTCAACTTATTATTACAAATTATGAGCATCGGTTATCAATAATAAACTTAAAATATGAGGTTATAAGATTCCTCGCTGGCCATGCCGAAAAGTTTAATTAATTTTGAAAATTGAACTGGGCACAAATTTAGAATATGGATTTTACACAGATCCCCGGGCAAAAAGATATTGCAGGAAAACTGCTTCGGACGGTACAGGAAGAGAGGGTTAGCCATGCTCAGCTTTTCACAGGTCCAGGCGGTTGCGGCAGCCTCGCCATTGCCCTGGCTTACGCTAAATACATACAGTGCGAAAACCGTTCTGAAACCGATTCGTGCGGTATTTGCAAATCGTGCGTCAAGCATGAAAAGTTGATCCATCCTGATGTTCATTTTATTTTTCCGGTGGTAAAATCAGAATCGGTAAGCGAAGATCTTATTACCGAGTGGAGGGAATTCGTCAGAAAAGGAGCTTTTTTTTCAATCAACAGCTGGCTAAACAGCCTCGATGTTGGAAATGCACAAGGTGGCATTTTTGCATCCGAAGCATCCTGGATAATAAAAAAGCTCAGCCTTAAATCGTTCGAATCGGATTTCAAGATAATGATTATATGGCTTCCCGAAAAAATGGCCCCGCTTACATCGAACAAGCTGCTTAAAATGATTGAGGAACCTCCTGAAAAAACTGTAATACTTCTTGTTTCAGACGAACCTGATAAACTTCTTCCTACAATTCTCTCAAGGTGTCAGATGGTAAAAATACCTTCATTCAGGGACAAAGACGTGGGAGATTTTCTTATCAGGCGGTATAACATCGAAGCAGAAAAGGCAGCCGATATAGCCAGGGTGGCAAATGGAAACATTATCAGGGCAACAGAACTTTGCGAAGATGAAGAAACAATGATTGCGAACCTTAGCCGCTTTAAGAACCTCATGAGGTTTGCATGGAAAAGGGATGTTCAATCAATAATCCTGTGGGCCGAGGAAATAGCAGCGACGGGAAGGGAAGCACAGAAAAACTTTATTACATTTTCACTAAGGCTGCTTCGCGAAAACCTTATGCTTACTCTGGGCCAGCTCAGGAACGGTTTGGTCTTCCTGACTGGTGAAGAATCGGATTTTTCAGGCAAATTCCATCCTTTTATAACCCCTGAAAATATAAGCGACCTTACAGGAGAATTCAATCTTGTATATTCACATATTGAAGCCAACGGTAACGCAAAAATTATTTTTCTTGATCTGGCCCTAAGGATTACAAGATATATACGCTGACTCATTTTTCAGATAATTGGAAATTAACGCTTTTATTCGTTAATTTTGCCGGGTAAATTCTGATATAGGAATACCATGACAGAAATTGATGATCTATCCGGGCAATCGGGTGAAGAAACCAGGTTGCCGGATATAACATATAAACCCGGATATAATAAGCTCGATGCATATAACTGGCTTAAAGATGTGCCAGACATAAACGGGGTTGACGACATAATCGAGATCCGTTTCAAGAATACAAGAAAAGGTTTCTACAAGAATGTAAACGGACTAAGGCTCGAAACAGGTGATGTTGTTGCAGTGGAAGCATCACCCGGCCACGACATAGGAAGAGTTTCCATGACCGGACCTCTGATACGCGAGCAGATTAAGAAGCTGAAGATCCAGCCCGTAACTGATGAACTTAAGAAAGTTTACCGCAAGGCAAAGGAAGTCGATATCCAGAAGTGGGAAGAAGCCAAGCTGCTTGAGATCCCTACAATGCTGCGCTCAAGGGAAATAGCCGAAGAACTGAGGCTAAACATGAAGATCGGTGATGTTGAATACCAGGGCGACAAGACTAAGGCAATTTTCTACTACATAGCCGACGAAAGGGTCGATTTCCGCCAGCTGATACGTGTGCTGGCCGATGAATTCAGGGTGAGAATTGAAATGCGCCAGATAGGTGCGCGCCAGGAAGCAGGAAGGATCGGCGGGATTGGCTCCTGCGGAAGGGAGTTGTGTTGCGCAACTTTTGTTACAAATTTCAGTTCGGTAACAACAACTCATGCAAAATTCCAGGAACTGTCACTTAATCCCCAGAAGCTTGCGGGACAATGCAGTAAGCTGAAGTGCTGCCTGGTGTACGAATTCGATTGCTACATGGACGCCCAGCGGTCATTCCCGCCAAGAGATCTTCCCCTTGAGGCAAAAGATACCACCGCATGGTTTCAGAAACTGGAAGTTCACAAAGGCCTGTACTGGTATTCCACCGATCCCCACTCAAATGTCAACCTTGTTGCAATACCGGTAAAAAGGGTTAAGGAAATTCAATCTCTGAACAAAAAGGGAGTTAAACCCGACCACCTGCTCGATGAAGTGGCTGAATCGTATGAACCTTCAAGCGTTTCGGAAGACCTGCTCAGAGATAGCAGCCTAACCAGATTCGATCTTCCTAAAAACCAGGATAACCGGAACAATAAAAAAAGGAGACAAAAAAGGTTTCATGACAAAAATAAAAAATAAAGTATCATGGCTCCTGATAGTGGCTTTATCAGTATTTGCTCTTTCATGCAACGGGGATCTGGTATTCACCGATACACTTACCATAGAGGATAGCACCTGGGGGCTGGACGATATAGCTGTGTTTGAAGTTCCTGTTACAGATACTGTTACATCCAATAATGTTACTATAATGCTGCGGTCAGGATCTGCATATCCATTCAGGAATATCTTTCTGTTTGTCACTGCAGTAAATCCGGATGGTCTGTCAATTACAGATACGATCCAGTACTTCCTTGCCGATGAAAAAGGTAACCGGTATGGTAAAGGGTTTGGCGATATAAATGCACTAAACCTTCCCTATAAATCCAATATATATTTTCCCGCTAAAGGCACCTATTCATTTAAAATACGCCACGGCATGCGGGCTGAAGATCTTAAAGGAGTGTACGACGTGGGGCTGCGAGTCGAGAAAATAAGAATAAAGGAGAGATAGTGGCAAAGAAGAAACTTGCAAGATTCGCGGAACTTGGAACTTTCAGGAATGTAATACAGCCGGAGATAGGCCACCCGGGAAAGGATCATCCAATAAAAGGCCGATGGAGAGAGGATATCTTTAAAAATAATAATCCACTGATTCTTGAACTTGGGTGCGGTAAAGGAGAATATACAATAGGCCTTTCTGAAAAGTTTCCTTCTAACAATTACATAGGCATCGATATCAAGGGAGCCCGTCTGTGGAAGGGAGCAAGGACAGCTCACGAGAATTTTAAGACTAATGTGGCCTTCCTGAGGACAAGAATCGAGTTTATTACTTCGTTCTTCGCTGAAGATGAAACTGATGAGATATGGATCACATTCCCCGATCCTCACCCCGGCAAGAATAACTCGAATAAAAGACTCACATGTCCATGGTTCCTGAATAATTACAGATATCTGCTTAAGGACCAGGGGATCATCCATCTTAAAACAGATAACAGGGAACTTTTTGACTATACAAAAAAAATAGTTACTGGTAACGGTCTGGAAATTATATCGGCAACCGATGACCTTTATTCAGGAAGTGTAGTCAATGAAACGCTCTCAATAAAAACTTATTATGAGACAATGTTCCTGAAAGAACAGATGAAAATTACTTATCTTTCATTCAGGCTCGATAAAGCCAAAATTTTTTCAAATGGCCTCCGAAAAGAATAAGAAGAGCAGCGATTTCTTCAGCATGGTATACGAAGTGACAAAGCTTATCCCCTGCGGAAGGGTCACTTCATACGGTGCAATAGCCCGCTACCTGGCAACAGGCAGGTCGGCCAGAATGGTTGGATGGGCCCTGAATATAAGCCACTCAGGCGCTGAATTCATCCCTGCCCACAGGGTAGTCAACCGAAACGGCCTTCTTACAGGCAAGTTCCATTTCGGAAATTCATCCACCATGAGGCAGCTGCTCGAAAATGAAGGAATCGAGGTTAAAGACGACAAAATTGTCAGATTCGCTGAAATATTCTGGGACCCCTCTATAGAATTGCAATAATATAATTTTGCTTTCCGGGAAAAAATCTCCATTTTTACACCTTCTTTATATTTAATTTAAATAAAAATAAGGAGTTTCGTTGAATTATGTTTACTAAAGATCAGATATCATCTGCATTACAGAAGGTGGTACATCCCGATAAGGGAACGGATATTGTTACACTTGGAATGGTTGGTGAAATAAGCCAGGGAGAAAAAGGTATTACCATCATTATAACTCCGGAGAAATCAACTGATCCTTTCATAACCTCCATTAAAACCAGGATTGTAAAAGTCATTAAAGATTCCCTGGGACCCGATGCCCAGATCTCAGAAATTATTATATCGCCAAAATCTGTTACTGCCAGCCATGTTGAGAAACCACGCGATATTCTGCCGGGGGTAAAGAATATTATTGCCATCTCATCAGGAAAAGGAGGTGTAGGCAAGTCAACTATCGCTGTTAACCTCTCAATTGCTCTTGCCCGAAGGAACCTTAGGGTTGGACTTCTTGATGCCGACGTATTCGGACCTTCGGTACCTATTATGTTCGCTGAAGAAAATTACAAGCCTGAGGTTACAAGGGAAAATGGATCTGACTACATCATTCCACTTATCAAGTATGGTGTAAAGGTTCTTTCGACAGGCTTTTTTGTTGATCCGGCTGAAGCAGTGATATGGAGAGGGCCCATGGCATCAGGATTCCTTAAGCAGCTCATTACCCAGGGTGCATGGGGATCACTGGACTACCTTCTCGTTGATCTTCCTCCGGGGACCAGCGATATACATCTTACCCTGGTACAGGAGGTACCTGTAACAGGCGTGGTTGTTGTGAGCACTCCGCAGAAAGTAGCTGTTGCCGATGCCGTAAAGGGAATTGCCATGTTCAGAAGTGAAAAGATAAATGTTCCGGTTCTTGGCCTGGTTGAGAATATGGCATGGTTCACCCCGGCAGAGCTTCCGGAAAACAAGTACTATATTTTTGGCAAAGAAGGGGGCAAAGCGTTAAGCGAAAAAGCCGGAGTACCACTTCTGGGGCAGATCCCTTTAATCCAGAGTATCTGCGACAGCAGCGACATAGGAGTGCCTGTGGCGCTTGGTGACTCAGTATCGGCAAATGCATTTCTTGCACTGGCCGACCAGCTTATTGAAAAAGTTAAAATAAGAAACAAAGAGCATGAACCAACCTCAAAGGTTCAGGTAACTAAATAAAAACAAATTCTAATGACAGATAATAATAATATCAGGGAACGAGTTCAGAAAGCACTCGAAAGAGTAAGACCTTACCTCCAGTCTGATGGTGGAGATATAGATCTGATTGAGGTAACCGATGACTTCACTGTTAAGGTTAAACTAAAAGGAGCTTGTCATGGCTGCCCTTACAGCATGCAAACTCTGAAAGCCGGTGTTGAACAGGCTATAATACAGGAAGTGCCCGAAATAAAAAGAGTTATTTCAGCCTGACAATAAAGGCTCCCCAATTTTAGTTACCTTTGAATACTACAATATTGTTTTTAGTATTTAAGAGTGAACTATTGGCTTCTTTTAAAGTAATATACAGGATCCTGATAATTGCAGGATTATTAATTCCCGCAGGATGCTCGGTTGAAAAAAACACCGGACTAAGCAGGTTTTATCATGCTCTTACTGCACGATACAATATTTACTTTAATGGCTATGAAAGCTTTCGCGACGGTCTCGACAAGATCTCCGGCAGCTATACAGACGATTATGGCGAACTGCTGAGAACATTCGAGTACAGCGATCCGTCAACGGCACAGATAGCTTCTGCTGATATGGAGAGAGCTATTCAGAAGGCTTCAAAGCTTGTAACATTAAAATCAATAACTGCCGAACCCAAAGACGGGAAAGATCTGAATCCTGACCAGAAGGAATTTAATAAATGGGTCGACGACAGCTATCTCCTCATCGCAAAAGCAAGGTTTTATAAACATGAATTCGACGAAGCAGCCAGGGTATTCAACTATAATATTACTGAATCAAACGATCCAGGCATAAGAACCGAGTCATTAATCTGGCTTGCCCGGATTAGCATCGAAACCGGCAATTTAGGGGAATCACAAAGATTGCTTGCCGAACTTGATCCGGCAACACTTTCGACCAAATCACTTAGTGCAATGTATTTTACTTCTCTTGCCGACCAGCAAATAAAACAAAAAAGATATCCCCAGGCAGCAGAATCACTTGAGAAATGCCTTGAAGACCTTAGCGGTAAGAGAACAAAATACAGGCTAACCTATCTGCTTGCACAGCTTTACGATCTGTCGGGAGAACAGGCAAAGGCAACAGAATTTTTTCGTGAGGTGATAAGGATGAATCCTCCCTATAACGTTGAATTCATGGCCAGAATAAATATTGCAGGTGGTTTTGATGTGTCAACAGGCAACCCCCGGGAAATGAGGCAGGAACTTGAAAAAATGCTGAAGGATTCAAAAAACAGGGACTTTCACGATCAGATCTTTTATGCCCTTGGAGAAATTGCAATGAAAGAGGGCAAGGAGAATGAGGCGCTTGATTTCTACAGGCAATCAGTTTCAGCAAGCTCAGGAAACCAGAACCAGAAGGGAAGATCTTATCTTGCTATGGCCGACTTCTTTTATGCCCGACCCGATTTTATACTTGCCGACAGATACTACGATAGCTCGGTCTTTTTTATCGCTCAGAATCATCCTCAGTACAAGCTGATAAAAGCAAAAGCAGACAATCTTAATTCGCTCGTCACGGAACTTGAGGTAATTCAGCAAGAGGACAGCCTTCAGAGAGTTGCAATGATGTCTGAAAGTGAAAGAGCCGCCCTGATCTCATCAATAATAAGCGACATCAACAAAGCTGAGAGTGAAGGTAAGAAATCGGAATACGATACCCGCTTTAACCTTGGCCAGTATTACGAGAATGAAAGACGTTTCGAGGATAACATAAAGCAGGAAGGCAAATGGTACTTCTACAACCAGGCTGCTCTTACTTTCGGAAGAACAGAATTCCGCCGACGCTGGGGTGAGAGAAGACTCGAAGATAACTGGAGAAGATCGAATAAAACAATCGCTTCATCTTCTTTAATGACCGAAAGCGTTGAAGATATCAAAAAGACTGGCATTGACACATCCCGTGCGGTTACCGATTATAAGAAGCCGGAATTTTACCTGAAGGATCTGCCGCTTACACCTGAACTAATGGAGGCCTCAAAGGAAAAGCTTGCCCGGGCGCTGCTAAATGCAGGAAAGGCATACTCCGAAAATATTGGCGATAATGAAAAGGCTACTGAAACGCTCGAGACACTAATCGAAAGATTTCCCGAACATGAGCTCGTTCCCGAAGCTTTATTCACTATGTATAATCTGAATAAGGAATCAAACAGCATAAAAGCCGAGCCAAACAGGCAAAGACTGCTTGGAAAATATCCCGAAAGCGAGTATGCGCGCATTTTGTCCGATCCCGATTATTATACAAAAAAAATGGCCGGGCTGAAGCTCGTCGAAGAGCTTTACCAGAAAGCTTATAATGCCTACTCAGCCGAAAGATTTGAAGAGGCTCTTTCTTTTACAGACCAGGGTATTGAAAAATACCGGCAAGATCCGCTTATCCCGAAATTTCTATTGCTGCGAGCGCACATTGTGGGAAGAACCGGTGAGGAAAGACAACTCAGGGAAGAACTTAACAATATAATAAAAAACTATCCGGCTACAGCGGAGAGCAAAAAAGCAATTGAGCTTCTGGCCTGGCTTGACCAGAAAACGCCTGAGCTGAAACAGGAAGAGGAAATAGTCAAAGCAAAGGAATTGTATGTTGCCGATACTGCTTCAGCACATTTATTTGTCCTGGTCATTAACGACCGGTCATTCAACATAAACCAGGCAACTTTCGATGTGATCAACTATAACATCGATAACCATACCAACAAGAATTACAGGGCAGAGGGCTCCCTTGTCGATAACAGATATATCCTGATCACCGTATCGGGCTTTGCCGGTTTTAGCCAGGCTATGAGTTACTACAACAGTTTCATCACTGAGCGTATTGTCAGAAATCCATCGGGAACGGGAATGGTCAAATTCCTCATCAGCAACACTAACCTGCAGGTGTTAAATAAAGACCTGGATCCGGATCGATACCTCCTTTTCTTTAAGGAAAATTATTTACAGGTCATAAAGTAACCTATGACCCAACCAATTTCATAATGAGAAAGATAAGCATACTTTGGACAGATGATGAGATTGAGGTCCTGAAGCCTCATATTATCTTTCTCCAGGAAAAAGGCTATGATATAGATACCTGCACCAACGGCATTGACACTATTGACCTGGTAAAGCAAAAAACTTATGATATTATTTTCCTTGATGAGAACATGCCCGGTCTCAATGGCATTGAAACTCTACGTATGATAAAGGAAGTCAGGACCGACATTCCGGTGGTGATGATCACAAAAAGCGATGAGGAAGATATTATGGAAGCTGCCATTGGTTCTGAAATAACAGACTATCTCATCAAACCGGTAAAGCCCAAGCAGATTTTACTTGTAATAAAAAAGATAGTTGATCAGAGGAGGCTGGTAACTGAAAAGACAACAACCGACTACAGGCATGAGTTCAGCCGCATTGCAGATATGATATCGATTTCTTCCTCTTACAATGAATGGAGCGAGATCTACAGGAAGATCGTTTTCTGGGAATCGGAGCTGGAAAAATCGGCCGACAGCGGCATGAAGGAGATATTGAGAATGCAGGAGAATGAAGCCAATAACAGGTTCGCCAGGTTCTATATGAACAATTACCTGTCGTGGCTCAGCCTGAAAACTTCCGAAAAACCCATGCTGTCGCCCGAGCTTTTCCCTAAAAAGATATTTCCGCTGATCAGTGAAGAAAAACCTCTGTTTTTTATTCTAATCGATAACCTCCGTTATGATCAGTGGAAAACCATTTCGGCAGAACTGACCGGAATATACAAAGTGGTGGAGGAAGAGATCTATTACAGTATCATTCCGACGGCGACCCAGTTCAGCAGGAATGCAATCTTTGCAGGACTGATGCCTTCAGCCATTGAGAAAACAATGCCTGACCTCTGGGTTGATGATACTGCTGAAGAAGGGAAAAATATTAATGAGGAAGAATTATTCAAAAGGAACATAGAAAGAAACAGGTTGAACTTTAAATGGTCGTACAACAAAATCAGCAATAACGCTGAAGGGAAAAAGATAAACGACAGGATCAAAACTTTTCTCGATAATAATCTGAATATCCTCGTTTACAATTTTGTCGATATCCTTTCCCATGCAAGAACTGAAAACGGACTTATCAGGGACCTTGCTGATGATGAACCTGCATACAGATCACTCACGAGGTCGTGGTTTTTACATTCATCACTCTTTGATATGCTAAAAATGCTGGCGGAGTACAGGGTGAAGGTAATATTCAGCACCGATCACGGAACAATAAGAGTTCAGAATCCGTTAAAAGTTGTCGGCGACAGGAAAACATCGGCCAACCTCAGGTATAAGATGGGACGAAATCTTGATTATGACGCGAAAAAAGTATTTGAACTGAAGGACCCCGAAAAGGCAATGCTGCCGAAATCCAACATCAGTTCAAGGTATATTTTTGCCCTCAATAAAGATTTTCTGATCTATCAGAACAATTATAATCATTATGCAGGTTATTATAAGGATACTTTCCAGCACGGCGGAATTTCCATGCAGGAAATAATGCTTCCTTTTGCCATAATTGAACCAGTATAAGATGTTAGCATAAAATGATAATCACCGTAAAAGATAAGCGCCACCTGCATTCAGCTGCAAAGCTGTTTCTGGAACACACAGCAGGTAAAAAGATTTTTGCTCTCCATGGTGCAATGGGCGCCGGTAAGACAACTTTCATAAAGGCATTATGTGAGACCATAGGCACTTCCGATATTGTAAGCAGCCCTACCTTCACTCTTGTAAATGAATACAGGGCATTAAACGGTGAATCTATATTTCACATTGACTTTTACCGTATAAAGAAATTAGAGGAAGTGCTTGATTTCGGAGTCGAGGAATATCTTACCGGAAGTTCTTATTGCTTTATCGAATGGCCCGAACTTGCAGAAGAAATATTGCCTGCAGAAACGGTGAAGGTTGCTATCATGGCAGATGATGATGGTAAACGTATCATCGATGTGCCATAGATCATTAATCATTGTTCAATTTCAGAAAATATTTAACTTTGATAAAACTCTTTCATGATGATTGAAGAAGGATTAAGCGGAAAGGTTAGTTTTGAAAAGACTTCTTTCATGCCTGAAGAAGAGATGCTCGAAACAGCAGTAAGGAATCGCCGGATAACTATCGGAATAGCAGCCAGCACAACCGATGATGAAAAAAGAGTCTCTCTTTCTCCTGAGTCGGTCAGTATTCTTACTGAACGTGATAATGAGGTAATTGTGCAGAAAGGCGCCGGGCTCGGAGCAAATTTCACTGATAAGGATTACAGCGAGAACGGAGCCATCATAAGCGAATCTCCGGCAAGGGTCTATGGAGCTGACGTTGTGATCAAAGTTGATCCTTTTACAGCAAAGGAAAGCGGATACCTGAGAGGCAACCAGGTAATTATGTCTTACCTTAATGTACTGAAGCTCGAAAATGATACACTTGAGAAACTGATTAAGAAGAAGGTTACTGCTCTTGCTTTTGAGAAGATCCGCGATGAGAGAGGAATGCTGCCGGTTGTTGAGTCGATGAGCGAGATCAATGGCGGAATATCAATAGTTATTGCTTCCGAATACCTTAGCAACATTCACGGAGGAAAAGGAATAATGCTGGGCGGAGTTACCGGTATCGCACCAACTGAAGTTATTATTATAGGAGCTAATACAGCAGGGGAATCAGCTGCAAGGGTTGCACTGGGCCTTGGATCGCATGTGAAAGTGTTCGACAGTTCCCTTCCTCATCTGAGAATGTTCCAGCGCCATCTCGGACAAAGGATAGAGACCTCCGTCTTTCATCCTCCTGTACTGAAAAAAGCCCTTAAATCGGCTGATGTTCTCATCGGCGCTATAGAGCTTGAGGATCTGAAACCATACTACTTTATTACCGAAGACATGATCCGTTCAATGAAGAAAGGATCAGTGGTTGTAGATCTGAGCATCGACAGGGGAGGATGTATTGAAACAAGCGAATGCCGTGCCCTTCGTGAACCTGTATATGAAAAGCATGGAGTGATCCACTTTTCGGCATGGAACCTTGCCTCACGAGTCCCCAGGACCGCCTCAATGGCCCTTAGCAATATCTTCACTCCGCTTATGCAGAATATTGCCGATACAGGCGATATAACATCATTGCTTAAATATGATCTCGGATTGCGAAAAGGAGCATATCTGTATAACGGCATGCTCACCGATGAAACACTGGGTCAGAGATTCGGAATAAAATCAAACAATCTCGATTTGCTGATATCAGCTTTTTGATAATGCACCTTATTTAAAGGTAAGGGTTGTTTTTCCAGAAAGGATCTCAATCTTTCCTTTTTTCCCTATAAAAAAAGCCCTGTTATCATTCACATGCCCGGCCGGGAAACTGAAGAATACAGGATACCTATACTCTGAAACAATTTCTGCAATCGTATCTTCTGCGCTTTTTCCCCAGGGAGTCCTTCCATCCTGCATCTCATTCAGGCCTCCCAGAACCAGCGCCGCCAGACCATCGAGCTTCCCTGCAAGCCTGAGCGATGTCATCATCCTGTCGAGATGATAGTAATATTCCCCTACCTCTTCAATAAACAGGATCCTACCCTTCGTTTTTGGCTCTGCCCTGGTGCCAATAAGACAGCAGATCAAAGAAAGGTTGCCTCCGGTAATCTCTCCTGAAACACTGTCAGGCCTCAGCACTTTACCTTCCCAGACGCACTGATCAAGCTCACCAGACAAGGCATTTCTGAGCGATTCAAAAGTACCGGCGCTTTTTAAACCAGGGGCATAATGAAGAGGCATCTCCCCATGGATCGACATGATGTTGCAGACCTCACTTAGCCATAGATGCAAAACCGTGATATCACTGAATCCAACGAACCATTTTGGATCTTTCCTGAGAGCTGAAAAATTTATCCTGTCGATGATCCTCATGAGCCCATAGCCTCCCCTCGAGCAGAATATGGCCCTGATCCTCCTGTCATCTATCATGGCTTGTATATCAGCCAGTCTTTCATGATCAGTACCGGCAAATGGACCGTTTTTTTTCAGCACATTTTCACCCAACCTCACCCTGAATCCCCAGTTCCGGAGAAACTCCACAGCCCCGTTTATCTTTGCTTCATCTATAATAAATGAAGGTGAGATGATTGCCACCTCATCTCCGTGTTTAAGAAAGGGAGGTTGAATTTTGCGGTTCATATATCTATAATTATACGTAAAAATATGGTTAAATGTTCCGTTTTCCAAGCTATCATACTGAGGAATCATTATTTGGAATCTTACATGTTGAAGGAGATTTCGAATCCGGCCTGAGCGGTTTGGGGGCAAATTTATTATCTTTGCCATCCATTTAAAACATCATCCTTTATATGGAAAATTTCAAGAGATACCTCGTTACTTCTGCCCTCCCCTATGCCAACGGACCACTGCATATCGGACATCTTGCCGGCGTTTACGTACCCTCAGATATCTATACCAGGTACTTGAGAATGAATGGGAAAGATGTGATCTCTGTGTGCGGATCAGACGAACATGGTGTCCCAATCACACTGAAAGCCCGCAAAGAGGGTATCTCCCCTCAGGAAGTCGTTGACAGATATCATGCAATAAATAAAAAAGCTTTTGAAGATTTCGGGATCGCTTTTGATATCTATTCCCGGACATCAAACAAGGTGCATTATGAAACAGCTTCGGATTTTTTTCTAAAGCTGTATGAGAAGGGTGAATTCATTGAAAAAACATCCGAACAATATTACGATGAGGAAGCTCAATGTTTTCTTGCCGACAGGTATATAATGGGCACCTGCCCTCATTGCGGAAATGAAGGGGCTTATGGTGACCAGTGTGAAAAATGTGGTACCTCACTGAGCCCATCAGACCTTATCAATCCTCATTCAACCGTCAGCGGCAGCAAACCGGTACTGCGCGATACACTTCACTGGTACCTTCCGCTTGACAAATATGAGCCCTGGCTGAGGAAATGGATACTGGAAGATCATAAGGAATGGAAATCCAATGTTTACGGACAGTGCAAATCATGGATAGATCAGGGCCTTCAGCCCCGTGCCGTCAGCCGCGATCTCGACTGGGGAGTGCCGGTACCCGTAAAAGGTGCATCAGGAAAAGTACTCTATGTATGGTTCGACGCTCCCATAGGATATATTTCTGCAACCAGGGAACTTACTCCCCACTGGGAGAAATACTGGAAAGACAAGGAGACCAGGATGGTCCATTTTATAGGTAAAGACAATATCGTTTTCCATTGTATCATTTTTCCGGCAATGCTCAAAGCTGAAGGGTCCTTCATCCTCCCCGATAATGTTCCGGCAAATGAGTTCCTTAATCTCGAAAATGATAAGATCTCTACTTCAAGGAACTGGGCAGTGTGGCTTCACGAATACCTCGAGGATTTCCCGGGAAAGCAGGATGTATTGAGGTACGTCCTTTGCTCAAATGCTCCTGAGACAAAAGATAATGATTTCACCTGGAAGGATTTTCAGGCACGAAACAACAGCGAGCTGGTGGCTATACTGGGTAACTTTGTAAACAGGACCCTGGTGCTTACCAAGAACTATTATGAAGGAAGAACTCCTGAAAGAGGAATAACAAGTGAGAATGATGAACATGTACTCTCTGAATTACTTAACTTAAAGAATAATGTTGAAACCAGCCTTGAGGCCTTCCGATTCAGGGAAGCGCTAAGGGAAGCAATGAATATTGCAAGACTCGGAAACAAATATCTTGCTGATGCCGAACCATGGAAGATTATAAAGACCGATCCTGAAAGGGTAAAGACGATAATGAACATCGCCCTCCAGATAACTGCAAACCTGACAATTATGCTGGAGCCGTTCCTGCCCTTCTCAATGAAAAAACTCAGAGTATGGCTTAACTGTGGCGATTTCAAATGGACCGATGGCGGAAGAACAGATCTACTGATAGCCGGGCATCAGATCAGGAAGCCTGAGCTCCTTTTTGAAAAGATAGAGGATGAGGCAATAACCAGGCAGATCGACAAGCTTCTTGCAACAAAAAAGGCCAACGAAGCTGCATCTGCAAAAGTGGTACCCTCAAAAGAGAGTATTTCATTCGACGATTTCTCAAAGATAGATATACGCACCGCCACCATCCTCGAAGCCGAAAAGGTACCGAAAACGACCAAACTGCTGAAACTGAAAATAGATACAGGTCTCGATGTAAGAACTATTGTATCAGGAATTGCCGAATATTACGATGCAAAAGATATAATAGGCAAACAGATCTCCATTGTTGCGAACCTGGAACCCCGCAGTATCAAAGGAATAGAATCAAAGGGAATGATCCTCATGGCAGAAGATTCAGACGGCAAACTTGTAATGATGTCACCTGCCGGACAGGTGAGTAACGGGAGTATGGTTAAATAAGTGACTAAAGTGACTAAAGTGACTAAAGTAATTAAAGTAATTAATTATAAATCGGGGCACACATTATAATCCTTACTTCTTTCTGGAGATCCAGCATCCGGGATATTTTTTTGCAATGCTGTCCTTTTTCTGCAATGCTATGTCAAAATCGTTGCAGAGCATGGCGCTAACCCTGTAAAATCCGTTTGATGCTGCAACAACTTCAGGGTTAAAGCCATCCTCCCTCAGTGAGCTCGCCTGGAACAGGGCATTCTCTTGAGACCTGAAGCTGCCGGTGATGACAAAATATTCATTTGCCGATGGTAACGTAACAGGGACAGCCGGTGCTTCATTGTCAATAGCGCTTTTGTTATGCTCTATTTCAGCATTGACAATCGGATTGAATGTAATAACTTCCACCCTGGTCTTAAAAAGATCTGTCTTCATCGGTATCGCTACCATAAGAGCAAGAAGAGGAATTACCACTGCAGCCCTCCATA
This sequence comes from uncultured Bacteroidales bacterium, assembly GCA_942492865.1. GTDB lineage: Bacteria > Bacteroidota > Bacteroidia > Bacteroidales > VadinHA17 > LD21. The sequence goes on from OW818650.1 coordinate 917,689, forward strand.
ACAACTTTCTCATAGATATATGCCTTGAAGGTTCTCTCTGAGGATACTTTGCTATTCTCTTTCTTACATCAAAACCTCCGACAGGCATGCACTCGAATGATTCAAAACCGTATGAATCAAGATGATAGTTAACGCTGTTGTCCGGCTCAAACAAAACATTTCCCTCATGATTAGTAACAAATGTGCCAATGTTGTCGATGACCACCCTCTCTCCTTTTTCAATCTTCCTCTTCAGGTCACCGGCAAAATTATCGACGAGGTTCCTGGCATCCCTGTAATTCAGCCCCGAAAATTCTGAGATCCGGCCTATCAGAAGACCATCGTTATGATTAAGATTTTTGTTGAATGAGATCTGCTTAAGCGGTGGGTGAAAGATACCTGAGCCCTTATCGATCCTGGCTGGCGAATAATTACCTATAAACCCTCCAAAGCCCGGTATAATGACACAATCATGACCGAACAAAAGTTCACGTATAAATGCAGTAATATCCAATTCTTATCTGATTGTTTGTTCAGGCAAATCTAATTTAAATAGCGGGAGGCGACGTTAAATAAAATGAAAAGAAATTAACAGAAATGCGTTATGTTTTTAACAATGTCGCAAAAGATTTCAACAATCTGAATAATTATATCCATTAAGTGATTCTGCTGTATTTGCCAACTATTTGATCGTGACTTAAAATAACTATCTTCGTATTTCGAAAATTTTTTCAGATGAAAGAGATCCAGATGGTTGACCTCAGGAGTCAGTATGATAAGATTGCTCCTGAAATTGATGATGCAATAAATTCTGTTATTAAATCCACAGCTTTTATAAAAGGGCCTGATGTTAAGCTATTTGAGGGAGAGCTCGCCGCTTATATGAGAACCAGAAATGTTATCTCATGTGCAAATGGTACCGATGCCTTGCAAATAGCAATGATGGCTCTCGGCCTTAAACCGGGCGATGAGGTTATCTCAACCAATTTCACATTTGTGGCAACGGTTGAGGTCGTTGCCCTGCTCGGGTTGAAACTGGTATTGGTTGATCCCGATCCGGGAACATTCAATATTTCAGTTGAAAATATCAGGAAGGCAATTACTCCGCGAACAAAGGCAATAGTACCTGTACACCTGTTCGGGCAGTGCGCTGATATGGAGGGTATAATGAAACTCGCAAAAGGAAATAATCTTTATGTAATAGAGGATGCGGCCCAGGCTACAGGTGCAGATTATATTTTTAAGGATGGCACTTCAAAAAAAGCCGGCACGATCGGGCATATTGGTACAACTTCCTTCTTCCCCTCCAAAAATCTGGGTTGTTATGGTGATGGTGGTGCAATTTTTACAAATGATGATGAGCTGGCAAAAAAACTGAGAAGCATAACCAACCATGGTATGACTGTACGATATTATCATGATGATATAGGCGTCAACTCAAGGCTCGATACATTGCAGGCAGCAATTCTCAGGATAAAATTAAAGTATCTTGATCAGTATAATGAGGCAAGAAGGTCTGCTGCCGGTTTTTATGATGAATCATTCAAAGGTTCACCTTTTATTTCGGTTCCTGTAAGAAGCCCATATTCCACTCATATTTTTCACCAGTACACTTTAAAGATCAATAATAATAGAAGAGATGATCTGAAAAAGTATCTTGATTCTGTAAAGATGCCGGCAATGATCTATTACCCCGTCCCCCTTCACGTCCAGAAGGCATACAGTTATCTCGGCTACAAAGAAGACGGCTTTCCAGTTACAACTTCGCTGAGCAGGGAGGTTCTTTCATTACCCATTCATACCGAACTTGAAAAGGATCAGCTCGACTATATTGTTCTCCGTGTATTGAAATATTTCAATTAGCATATATGAACAAAGATTTTTATGCACACGAAACAGCCGTGATCGATGAGGGCTGCAAAATAGGCAAGGGTACAAAGATCTGGCACTTCAGTCATATAATGTCCGGCTCCGAGATAGGAGAGAACTGTAATATCGGACAGAATGTTGTGGTTTCACCAGGGGTGAAGCTTGGGAAAAATGTAAAGGTGCAGAATAATGTATCGTTATACACCGGTGTGGTTTGTGAGGATGATGTTTTCCTTGGACCATCGATGGTCTTCACAAATGTTTTTAATCCGAGGAGCGAGATTGTACGAAAAGACCAATACATGAAGACCCTGGTTGAAAAAGGCGCTTCTATAGGTGCAAATTCAACGATTGTCTGCGGAAACAAAATCGGGTCTTATTCGTTTATTGGAGCAGGCGCGGTTGTCACCAGGGAAGTAAAACCTTATGCCCTTGTAGTTGGAAATCCTGCCAGACAAACAGGATGGATGAGCGAGTATGGACATAAACTTAATTTCGATTCAGACGGTCATGCAACCTGTCCTGAAAGCGGACAGTCTTACCGTCTGGAAAATGGAATGGTTTATAAAACTAAATTATAATCTTTATTTATTAATTTCTGATGACTAATTCGCCCAAAAACTTCGGAATTATTGGTGTGGCCGGTTATATCGCCGTGAGACATCTTAAAGCAATTAAGGATACCGGTAACAACCTGCTCGCAAGCCTCGACAAATTTGACAGCGTCGGCCGTATTGATTCTTTTTTCCCTGACAGCGACTTTTTTGTTGAATTTGAAAGATTCGACAGGCATTTTGACAAACTAAAACGAACAGGAACAAAAATTGACTACGTGAGCATTTGCTCTCCTAACTATCTGCACGACAGTCACATTCGCTTTTCGCTCCGACATCATGCAGATGCAATCTGCGAAAAGCCTATAGTTCTTAACCCTTGGAACATCGATGCCTTGCAGGAAATAGAAAAGGAAACAGGAAAATCCATTTACACCATACTTCAGCTACGGCTTCACCCAAGGATCATCGAACTTCGTGAAAAAATCAGGAATGGCCCAAAAGATAAGATCTACAATATTGACATGACTTACATAACGAGCCGTGGTAACTGGTACCAGTTTTCATGGAAAGGTGATGTCCAGAAGTCGGGCGGAGTGGCAACCAACATCGGCATTCACTTCTTTGACATGCTGAGCTGGATATTCGGAAAAGTAAAAACCAATATTGTGCATCGTACCGAAGCATCAAAAGCAGCAGGATATCTTGAGCTTGAACATGCCCGGATCCGCTGGTTCCTCAGCCTCGACTATAATGATATTCCTGAAAGCGTAAGAAAAACAGGCCAGAGGACTTTCAGGTCAATAATGGTTGAAGGCGAAGAAATAGAATTCAGCGAAGGATTTACCGATCTGCATACAGAAAGCTATAAGGAAATTCTTGCAGGAAATGGTTTCAGTATTGCAGATGCACGACAATCAGTTGAAATAGCATTTGATATCAGGAATTTTAATCCGGTCGGACTCCAGGGTGACTATCATCCGCTATTAAAATAATTAGATATTTATGCTGAATAAATTACTAAATAATGAAACAAAGCTTTCCGTTATCGGCCTTGGCTATGTGGGACTGCCAATAGCTCTTGAGTTTGCAAAGAAGATCAGTGTCGTTGGTTTTGATATTAAGCCCGAAAGGATCGGCCTCATGAAAAAAGAGATCGATCCCAGCAACGAACTTACTGCCGAGGCTTTTCAAAACACGGATATCTTATTTACAAGCGATCCTGCAGACTTAAAACAGGCTTCCTTTCATATAATAGCGGTACCGACTCCGACAAACATCTACAACCTTCCCGATCTCACCCCTGTGATGAAAGCTTCTGAAACAGTAGGAAAGATCCTGAAGAAAGGTGATTATGTGGTATATGAATCAACAGTTTACCCCGGATGTACCGAAGAAGATTGCGTTCCCGTCCTTGAAAGATATTCCGGTCTGAAATATTGCACCGACTTTAAAGTAGGCTTTTCGCCTGAAAGAATAAATCCGGGTGATCAGCAGCATACACTTACGAAAATACTTAAGGTTACAAGCGGCTGCGATGAGATAGCTTCCGAGATTGTTGCAAAAGTATATGAAATGATCATCAAGGCTGGCATCTACAGGGCAAGCTCAATAAAAGTTGCTGAAGCTGCAAAAATAATTGAAAATACCCAGCGCGATATCAACATAGCCTTTATGAATGAATTGTCAATCATTTTTAACCGGATGGGTATCAATACTTATGAGGTACTTGAAGCAGCCTGCACAAAATGGAACTTTCTGAAATTCTTTCCCGGACTTGTTGGCGGGCATTGCATCGGGGTTGATCCTTATTACCTTTCATTTAAAGCAAAATCGCTAGGTTACCATCCACAGATGATTGATTCGGGTCGGTTTATAAACGACAGCATGGGAGCTTATATAGGAAAAGAGACAGTCAAAAAAATTATTTCAGCAGGGAAAAGCCCCAATAATTCACGGGTTCTTATGATGGGTATAACTTTTAAGGAAGACGTAACCGATATCCGGAATTCAAAAGTGGTTGATGTGATAACCGAACTGACCGATTTCGGGGTAAAAATCGATGTTATTGATCCCGGGGCTGATCCGCATCAGGTGAAGGAGGAATACAATCTCGTGCTGCAAAACAAGCCATCGGGAAAATATGATGCAATAATTTTGGCTGTTAACCATAAGGAATACAGGGATCTGGATGAATCGTGGTTCTCTGGTTTACTTGCTGAAAAAGGCATTATAGTTGATGTTAAAGGAGTTTTAAGAGGAAAAATAAAAAACCATAATTACTGGAGTCTGTAATGAAAAATAAAATACTTGTTACCGGAGGAACCGGATATATAGGTTCACATACAACAGTGGAACTGATTGGAAAAGGTTATGATGTTGTAATAATCGACAACTTCTCAAATTCGGAGGCTGGCGTCATTGACAGAATAGAGAAAATAACGGGTGTAAGGCCCGAACTGGAAGTATTTGACCTGTGCGACAGGGAAAAAGTCGGGGAATTTTTCAAAATACATAAGAATATCTCAGGCATAATTCATTTTGCCGCCTTTAAGGCCGTAAGTGATTCGGTATTTAAACCACTTGAATATTACAGGAACAACCTTGTATCCCTGTTAAACCTTCTTGAAGCCATGAAGCTTCACGGCATTCCTGATATTGTTTTTTCTTCGTCCTGCACCGTTTATGGCCAGCCTGAAAAACTCCCGGTCAATGAAAACGCAGCCCTTCAACCGGCAACTTCACCCTATGGGAACACAAAGCAGGTAGGCGAACAGATCATCAGGGACACTGCCTTTTCAGATAAGAATATAAAAGCTATTGCTTTGAGATACTTCAATCCGATTGGCGCTCATCCCTCTGCAATGATAGGGGAATTACCAAGAGGAGTTCCCGAAAACCTTGTTCCTTATATAACACAGACAGCAATAGGGTTGAGAGAGGAACTGAAAGTATTCGGGAATGACTACGATACTCCCGACGGGTCGTGCATAAGGGATTATCTGCATGTTGTTGATCTGGCAAAAGCCCATGTTGTAGCAGTTAAAAGACTGCTTGAAGGAAAAAACAAAAGCAATTATGAGGTATTTAACCTCGGAACCGGTAATGGAGTATCTGTGCTTGAGGCTATAAAGTCGTTCGAGAAAGTATCGGGTGTAAAGCTGAAATATAAAATTACAGGCAGAAGGCCAGGTGACATTGAAAAAATATGGGCCGATCCTTCTTATGCAAACTCTGAACTTGGATGGAAAACGGTATCAACACTTGATGAAGCAATGAAAACAGCCTGGGACTGGGAACAGAACATCAGAAAGAAATAATAAACCATGGACAGCAAGAAAAAAACTATTCTCATTACAGGAGGAGCCGGATTCATAGGCTCTCATGTGGTAAGGCTTTTTGTGAATAAATATCCCGATTACCAGATTGTAAATGCCGACAAGCTAACTTACGCTGGTAATCTTGAGAACCTTTCGGATATAGATAAAAGTAAAAACTACAGCTTCGAAAAGACCGATATTGTTGATAAGAAGGCTGTAACGGATCTTTTCCGGAAGCACAATTTCGACGGTGTTATCCACCTTGCTGCCGAATCGCATGTTGACCGGTCAATAACCGGACCCGATGAATTCATATACACAAATATAGTAGGAACGGTAAACCTTCTCAACGCCGCGCTTGAGCTTTGGAGGAACAACACTGAAGGGAAGCTCTTTTATCATATCTCAACCGATGAGGTTTATGGCTCACTTGGGAAGGAAGGATTTTTTACTGAAAAAACAGCCTACGATCCAAGAAGCCCCTATTCAGCTTCAAAAGCAAGCTCCGACCATCTGATAAGGGCATATTACCATACTTTCGGAATTCCCGTTGTTATTTCAAATTGTTCTAACAACTATGGGCCAAACCAGTTCCCCGAAAAGCTCATCCCACTGATCATAAATAATATTAAGAATAATAAGCCTCTGCCCGTTTACGGAAAAGGGGAAAATATTCGCGACTGGCTGTATGTGGAGGACCATGCCATTGCAATAGACCTTATTTTCCATAAAGGGATCACAGGCGATACATATAATATCGGAGGGAATAACGAGTGGAAAAACATTGACCTTGTCAGGCTACTTTGCAAAATCATGGACACTAAGCTCGGCCGGCAGGCAGGAACCTCGGAAAAGCTTATAACATACGTAAAAGACAGGCCCGGTCATGACCTCAGGTATGCAATTGATTCATCCAAGCTTCAGAAAGAGCTAGGGTGGTTCCCGATACCGGATTTCAGGGAAGGACTCGAAAAAACGGTAGACTGGTATCTTACAAATACCCTCTGGGTTAATAATGTACTTTCAGGTGATTACGGGAAATATTATGATTCGATGTATTCGGGACGATGACCGGCAACTTTAAGTATAAGAGCAATCCCTGAGTAACAAAAGTCAGAATTTGGTATAGGTAAATTCAAAGGTCACCGGCGATGCGCTTTCACCTGTTTTGAGGATTGCATTCTTTGTACTTCCTGTCGCAACAAAAATCTCAAGCTCAGGCTTTATGGTATTTGTCTTGTCTTCAAGATACCTCTGTACAAATGAAGCAATATTAAACTTTACAACATTGGTTAATGTATCAACTTTCCCGTCAAAAAAACTATTATTGGGATTATAGTCGGGAACATAAAATTTATTTGCAGAACCCACAGGCTGGTATCTCATATATAGCTGTGTGGCCATCTTTGATCCCTCATACAAGTCCCCGTCAGTAAATACAGGTACAATAAGTCTGGCCCTGTTCACGGCAATATTTGCCATTGACGGATCATTCCTTATCGATTCGAGTCCGGGCAGTACGATCCTGGTGAAGGCGCCATTTAATCCCTGTAAAAATGATACGGTATCCATTACCTGCTGATTGATGTTCTTTATCATTTTGTCGGGAGCAGCAGCAGTAAAATCGTGCTTATAGACATTATATCGTGCGTTTTTACTCATCGCATCGAGTATAAAGTAATACTGGCCGCTGGTTCCGGCTGTATTGTAAAAAACAGTGAAGTAGTTGAAATATCCTGTTGAGGGAGGTGCAAGACTGATGCCAGTGAAAATGGGATCTCCTGCAGATCTGATGCTTAACTTCAAGCCTTTGAAATAGGATCTAAAATCAGGTTTTGAGTTATCATGAAACAACATTGATGTATCGCGCATCAGACGTTCTCCGAATTCATTCGGCACAAAAACCTCTATATATGTTGCAGTATCGATCTTTAATTTAGGAAGCTCTACCTCGTAGAAAGGACCAGCAAGAGGAACCTCCTTATTGGAATAATATGTGGTATCAAGAAAAAGTTGCTCGGCAATTTCCTGGAATCTGAAGAAGTGCCTGCCATCTATATTTCCTGAAGTACCGAACAAACCCAGATTGAGCTTTACCGAATCAATTACGAAAGGCTGGTCGTCCCACTCCTCCCTCAGCCTGAGCTGAGTCACCACTTCAGTGGTCGTAATACCGAAATACGGATCATATATCGCACCCAGGTATGAGGTACCCGGGTTACCCGACTCAATGGAATCCTCGTATGCTGTATAAGAATAAACCGATATGGTGTCAGTTGATGATATATCTACAAAGTCAGTTTCAGGAAGCAACCTGGTTCCTATCAATGAAGGAGCCTCCTCGCAGGAATTTAAGTATAATATACTTAGTGAGGAAATTGTGAGGAAAATTACTTTGAAGTATTTGCAGAATGATAAAGTTCTGCCGGGGAATATATGATTAAGAAAGTATCTGGTCATAAAAATCATTATAGGCTTTAATATATTCAGACTCATCTTTAAACGGAAGAACCGGTTTCTGAATTGTTTGGATGTAACTATTTAATTCTTCGTTTATTTTTTCACTGCCAATTATGACCCCGTCAGAATATTTAATCGCCAGCTTTGACACGTTAACAAAATCGGGTTTTTTTACAATTTTAATATTCTCACCGTCTATGCCGTCAAAACGAAGTTTCTCGGCAAAGTTAGACCGGAAAGGACTTTTGAAATCATTATCATACACAGAATATATTATCTTATAATCATGAAAGAGCGGATCGTCGTTATAGATGTTCCTCAGGTAAACAGGAACAAGGGCTGTCATCCATCCGTGACAATGAACTATATCAGGCGCCCACCTGAGCTTCTTAACGGTTTCAATCACTCCACGCGCAAAAAATAATGCTCTTTCATCATTATCTTCAAATTCTTTGCCCGCACAATCTGAGGTAAGAAATTTCCTCTGGAAATAATCTTCATTGTCAATAAAATATACCTGCATCCTCGCCGATTGAATAGAAGCAACCTTTATTATCAGCGGATGGTCGGTATCATCAATTATCAGGTTCATTCCCGACAGCCGGATAACTTCATGCAGCTGGTTCCTTCTTTCATTTATACAACCGTAGCGGGGCATGAAGGTACGGATCTCCTTCCCCTGCTCCTGTATCCCCTGGGGAAGATATCTGCCTATCCTTGATAAATTTGTTTCCCCTGAATAAGGAGTAATTTCCTGAGATATGAATAGTACCTTTTTGCTTTCCATTTAATGACTGGATCTACTATTTCCTAATAACGTGCAAAGATAATAATAAAAATTTACAAATTAATATATACTAATTACCAGCATTTATAAGGTTAACGCATCTAATTAAGCGGCCTGTTTAATTTGCGTTATATTTTATTCTTGAATTATTTTCGATTACGTTTGCATTCAAATCATAGTGGAATGAATTTTATCAGGACTATAGAAGGGCTGCATGAATATATTGATAACCTGAATATCAAACCATTAGGCTTTGTGCCTACTATGGGCGCACTTCACAGGGGACATCTTTCACTCGTCAGAAATGCAATAAACAAATGCAAACTTGTTGTAATAAGCATTTATGTGAATCCAACACAATTCAACGATAAGGAGGACCTTAAAAATTATCCCCGGACCTTAGATAACGATCTGGAACTGCTTAAAGAGGTATTGAGGGAGCATGATATAGTCTTTAATCCTTCTGACAGGGAAATATATCCCGAACCTGATACAAGAGTTTTCGATTTCGGCAATCTCGACAAGGTTATGGAAGGACGGGAACGACCCGGACATTTTAACGGGGTAGCACAGGTTATAAGCACACTCTTCAGAATTGTGAAGCCCGATTATGCATTTTTTGGACAGAAGGATTTTCAGCAGCTTACAATAGTAAAGGACCTTGTCAGGCAAACAGGTGACAAGGTCAGAGTAATTGCAAATCCTATTATACGGGAGCCAGACGGACTCGCCATGAGCAGCCGCAACCGCCTGCTGGAACCTGAGATAAGAATTAATGCTGCAGTAATTTACAAAGCTCTGGTCAGTGCAACAGCATCATTTCCTGAAAAGGATATAACCGCGATCAGGTCGCAGGTTATTAAAACGATTAATAAGGTGAATGGCTTCGAAGTGGAATACTTCGAAATAGTCGATGACAGTCAATTGAACCCGGTAGCTTCAAAGAGTGAAATTGATAATAGTAAAAAATATTTTGGATGCATTGCCGTAAAAGCCGGGAAGATAAGGCTGATAGATAATATTGAATTCAAAACGGCATAATTTTGGCATGAATGAAAAGGTAGCTAACTTTGCGGAATATATTTATTAACCCTTTGCAAGAATGTTTATCGAAATATTAAAATCAAAGATTCACAGGGTTACAGTAACTGAAGCCAATATTAACTATATTGGAAGCATCTCCATTGATGAAGACCTTATTGATGCTTCCAATCTGATTGAAAATGAAAAAGTACAGGTCCTGAACCTTAACAACGGAGAACGTCTCGAAACCTATGTCATTAAGGGGAAAAGGGGTTCCGGACAAATTTCCATAAACGGCGCTGCAGCAAGGAAAGTCATTGTAGGCGATATTCTGATTATCATGTCGTTTGCATCAATGGAGTCAGAGGAGGCGCGGTCATTCAAACCTTCAGTAATATTCCCTGATACAAAAACCAATAAACTGATCTGAGGTTGAGAAAAGGTATTATTCAGGCACTTAAGTTTACCGGCTTCCTCGTTGCCGGCATTATATTACTCTGGCTTTCTTTCAGGAACACTGACTTCAACAAGCTTGCAGCCGGCTTAAAGAATGCAGACTATTCATGGCTGCTGTTATCATTGCTCTTTGGATTTATAGCTTATTTAAGCCGTACACGAAGGTGGGTCCTGCTTATTAACCCTCTCGGATACAGGCCTGCTTTTATGAATGCATTTCATGCCCTGATGACGGGCTACCTTGGTAACCTTGCACTGCCCAGGATAGGTGAGATAACCCGCTGTGTTGCTCTCGGGAAAAAGGAAAAAATCCCTGTTGATCAGCTTTTTGGAACTGTTGTAATTGAAAGGGCCACCGATCTTATCTCACTCCTGATAATTACATTTATCCTGTTTTTCACTGCCAGCGACCATATAAGTCAATTCCTGAACGAAAGTATCTTCAATCCGTTAAAGGAAAAAATTACTTTGATCTTTGGAGCTACATGGATATTATGGGTCATAATTTTTGTAATGATTCTGATTTCTTTGGTAATGTTGTTCATATACAGGAAAAATCTCGGACAAATAAGATTTTTTGCAAAGATATTCTCTCTGGTCAGAGGCGTTATAAACGGACTTAAATCATTTACCAACCTCGAACGAAAGTGGGAGTTTGTTTTCCATACTGTATTTATCTGGATCAACTATGCTCTTATGACCTGGGTCATAGTCTTTGCACTGGAAAGCACATCCCATATTTCATTTTTTGAAAGCATTTTTCTCCTTGTAGTAGGCGGGTTGGCCATGTCAGCACCTGTACAAAGCGGCCTCGGGATCTTTCATTATACCATTTCAAGAGGACTTGCTGTGATTGAAAATGTTCCTCTTGAGGATGGACTCGTTTATGCACTCCTTTCACATGAATCCCAACTTGTATTTGTTGCAATTGTGGGTACAATATCTTTCTTCACAATCTTCAGAAAAGGAAAATTCCAGGTTGACAAGTAAATATGCCAAAGAACAAAACAATATTCGTATGCCAGAATTGCGGAGTTGAATCAGCAAAATGGATAGGCCGTTGCCCGTCATGCAAGGAATGGAATACTTATCATGAAGAGATAATAGCGCCTGCCACTGCCCGCGAATCGTCATTTGTACACGACAGGGAAAAGAGAAAGCCCGAGCTTCTTGAGAATGTCCATCCCAATGAACATAACCGGCAAAAGACAGGCATAGGTGAGGTCGACAGAATACTCGGCGGAGGAATGGTTAATGGTTCTTTAATCCTTCTGGGAGGTGAGCCCGGAATAGGAAAATCGACACTGGCCCTTCAGCTGGCCCTGGCAATGAAACATACTAAGATCCTTTATATTTCAGGAGAAGAAAGCGAGGAACAGATTAGCCTGAGGGCTCAAAGACTGAAAAACTCAAATCCATCATGTTACATTCTGAGTGAAACCGACCTCGAAGCAATTCTGACACAGTCTGAAAATATAAAGCCCGGCCTGATCATAATAGATTCAATCCAGACCATTCAGACAAGCATGATCGAATCATCGGCCGGTTCTGTATCCCAGGTGAGAGAATGTGCAGCTCAGCTGCTTAAATATTCCAAAATTACCGGGATCCCGGTTTTGCTCATAGGGCATATAACAAAGGACGGAACTCTTGCCGGACCAAAAGTGCTTGAGCACATCGTTGATGTAGTTCTCTATTTTGAAGGAGACAACAACTACATATACAGGTTGCTAAGGCCATCAAAGAACAGGTTTGGGTCCACATCAGAGCTGGGTATTTTTCAGATGATGGAATCGGGATTAAAGGAAGTTACAAATCCTTCGGAATTGTTCATCAATCAGCACGACGAGCCCCTCAGCGGGATCAGCATTGCTGTGACCGTAGATGGACTGAGACCATTTCTGATAGAAACGCAGGCCCTTGTAAGCAGCGCTGTTTACGGTACGCCGCAGAGAAGTTGCACCGGCTTTGACATCAGGCGCCTTAACATGCTTCTGGCGGTGCTTGAAAAGAGGGCGGGTTTTAAGCTGGGAATTAAAGATGTCTTTCTGAATATCACCGGCGGGATTAAGGTTAATGACCCCGCAATAGACCTTTCAATAATCAGTGCAGTGCTCTCATCCAACCTTGATATACCTGTTGACAGGGATATTTGTTTTGCAGGTGAAGCTGGACTATCGGGTGAAATAAGACCTGTGGCCCGGATTGATCAGCGGATCAGGGAAGCTTCAAAAATGGGATTCAAAAAAATAATCATATCCAGGTTCCATAAGGACCTTTCGGTAAGCGGTACCGGGATCGAGATTGTTAAGGTCGGTAAAATTGAAGGAGTTATAAAAGCGTTGTTTGCATAACCTGCATAACCCTTCCCAACACCCGTAGCCGTCAACCTGATTCTCAATACGTTAATACCTGTTCCTCGACGGGTAACTGCTCCCTGAAGATTCTCTCTTCACTTTGTTGCAATCAAGATCTATATCAAAACCATCGGGTCTCTCGAACTCTTCAGCTTCAAGACCGGCAAACTGAGGATCATTATATACTTTTCTGAGGAATAAGGCCATAACAGGCAGAGCCATATTAGCACCCTGACCCTCTGACAAGGTTTCAAAATGTATTGCCTGGTCTTCCCATCCGCTCCAGACGCCTCCCACAAGGCTGGGTGTTACGCACATGAACCATCCGTTTGAATGATTCTGTGTGGTTCCTGTCTTTCCACCTATCTGATTCCTCAGGAGATAAGGCTCTCTAAGCATTCTGATAGCTGTTCCGCCACGCACCACGTTCTGAAGAAGATTAAGCATAAGGTAAGCTGTTTCTTCATTAAGAACTTCTTCGATCCTTGGTGAAAACTTTGAGATCACATTCCCATTCTTGTCCTCTATACGTGTAACATACATAGGTCTTGCATAAACGCCCTTATTTGCAAAGGTGCCATAAGCTCCGACCATTTCTTCAACTTTGACATCGGATGTCCCGAGGAATATAGCCGGTACTGCGTCAATATGACCCCTTATTCCCATCCTGTGCATCAGATCTACAACAGTTGAAGGCCGGAACTGCTGCATGAGCCATGCTGAAATATAATTCTCCGACTGCGCCAGCCCCCATGCAAGAGTGACCATCTGGCCATGGTATTTTATCGGACCAGAGCTTCTGGGGGTCCATGGTATGGAATCGCCCACGTCGAATGAACGGGGAATATTTTCCACTTCATAGCATGGAGAATAGCCATTTTGCATTGCAATAGTATAAAGGAATGGTTTAATGGTACTTCCCACCTGCTTTTTCTGCTGAGTTATAGCATCCCATTTAAAATACCTGAAATCGGGGCCACCGACATAAGCCTTAACATAACCGCGGGGATCCTCAACCATGAATGCTGAACGTACAAAGTATTTATAATATCGTATCGAATCGTAGGGTGTCATTATGGTATCTCTTTCGCCTTTCCAGGAGAAAACCTTCATTTTTACTTTTGTGTTAAATGCAAGCATTATAGAATCTTCGGGAACTCCCCTTGCCCTCATGGAGTAATATCTTGCGCTCTGCTTAACCGACCCCATCATTATATTATCAATTTCTGCCTTTGTTACATCATTAGAATAAGGAGGATTTCTGAAGTTTTTGGCCGTCCGGTAGAAATCGGGCTGCACCTCTTTCGAAAGATGCTCCCGGACTGACTCTTCCGCGTATTTCTGCATCTTTGAATTAATGGAAGTATAGATCTTTAAGCCGTCATTATGAACATTATAATTTGTGCCGTCAGGTTTTTTATTCTTTGTGCACCAGCCGTAAAGGGGATTGTTCTCCCACTCCCACCGTGCCTCATTATACGAAGTCTCCTGGACATATTTCCTCCTGTCGGGTTCGGGCCGCATCATAATAATTCTGAGGTATTCCCTCAGGTAGGCAGCAAGGCCGGTGTTATGATCCTCAACCCTGAATTCATGTTCAATGGGAATTAGTTTTACCGAGTCGGCGTCAGCGGGATTAAGATAACCGTATTTGGTCATCTGGGAAAGAACAACATTCCTTCGCTGCAGCATAAGTTCAGGATTCCTGACAGGGTTGTAACGTGTAGAAGCTTTCAGCATACCGATCAGCACTGCCGATTGCTGAAGGTTAAGGGAATCCGGAGTAGTATTAAAATAAACTTTGGCAGCAGATCTTATACCACGGGCTCCGTAATTAAAATCGAATATATTGAGGTACATTGTAATGATCTCTTCCTTTGTATAGCTTCTTTCGAGCTTCACCGCTGTCTGCCATTCTTTAAATTTTGTAAGGCCAAGCCTCACTTTTCTTACAAAGGCTGATGTACTTGCCGTGTCCCTGGGATAGAGCTGCTTGGCAAGCTGTTGTGTTATTGTACTGCCACCACCTGCATTCTGACCAAGTATTACTGACATAATAACAGCCCTTCCAATACCCCTTACATCTATTCCGGAGTGCCTGTAAAAACGAATGTCCTCGGTTGCAATCAGCGCATCAACAAGGTATGGAGACAGATCCTTGTATTCCGACCAGGTCCTGTTTTCAAGACTGATCTTTCCAAGGAGAACACCATCCTCGGCATAAACTTCGGCGGCCAGGTTCAGTTCGGGACTCTCAAGCTCAGTGAATGATGGCATATATCCCAGGTTTCCCCTCGATATAAGTATGAACAGGATAATGACAAGTACTATGGGCAGAGCAAAAAGAGACCAAAACCAAATAAGATATTTTTTGTTAGATGTATTCTCTTTCATCAGCAGTAAAATTTGTTCAAAATTAACAATAATATGTATAATAGAAGAAATTGCCAAAATATCTGAATTATGAAGAAACTTGACCGTTATTTTGAAGATTGCAGGCTAATTGCTTTACTTTGTCGTTTTTTAATGAGAGAAAATCCGGTGCTATGGTTGAAAATCTTGTGATTGTTGAGTCCCCCGCTAAAGCCAAAACCATTGAAAAATTCCTGGGAAAGGATTTCCAGGTAGTCTCCAGTTTTGGCCATATAAGGGATCTGGCGAAAAAGAATCTCGGAATTGATGTTAAAAACAATTTTGCTCCTGATTATGAGATCCCGAAAGACAAAGCTAAAGTTGTAAACGAGCTCAAAAAGGCTGCATCAAAGGCGAAAACTGTATGGATCGCTTCCGATGAGGACCGTGAGGGTGAAGCTATCGCGTGGCATCTTGCCAATGTCCTGAAACTTGATCTTGAAACAACCAAAAGAATTGTATTTCACGAAATTACAAAAGATGCAATTTCAAATGCAATCGAAAATCCAAGGAAGATAGATATGAACCTGGTCAACTCCCAGCAGGCACGCAGGATACTTGACAGGCTCGTCGGTTTCGAAATATCACCTGTACTCTGGAAAAAAGTCCAGCCCTCATTATCGGCCGGGAGGGTACAGTCGGTAGCTGTACGACTTATTGTTGAAAGAGAAAGAGAGATCATATCTTTCAAAGCCGAGTCGGCATATCGTGTTACAGGTAACTTCAACATTGATCCTGATTCGGTTGAGGCAAACAGCAGCTTAAGGGCCGAAGCTTCAAAAAGATTTCAGAGCGGGGAAGAGGTAAGAAAGTTCCTTGAATTATGTGCAAAGGCAAACTATAAAGTGGCAAGTACTACGGTGAAACCCGGCACAAGATCGCCGGCTCCGCCCTTCACCACATCAACCCTTCAGCAGGAAGCCTACAGGAAGCTGGGATTTTCAGTTGCTCAAACAATGGCCGTGGCCCAGAAGTTGTATGAAGGAGGACAGATCACATACATGAGGACCGACTCAACAAATCTCTCTAAGCTGGCGCTGGCAAAATCACGTGAATGGATAGTTTCTGAATTCGGCGACCGTTATTCAAACACCCGTCAGTTTAAAACAAAGTCAAAGGGTGCCCAGGAAGCTCACGAAGCTATCAGGCCCGCATATCTCGATAAGCCTGCCATTGCAGGTAATCCGAACGAAAAAAGACTATATGACCTTATCTGGAAAAGGATGATGGCTTCCCAGATGTCCGATGCCGAGATTGAAAAAACAAATGTTACCATCGAACTGAATAATTCACCGCTTACATTTGTAGCAACCGGAGAAGTGATCAAGTTCGACGGATTCCTGAAACTGTACACAGAATCGTCGGACAAGGAAGAAGATGAAGAAAAATATATTCTCCCTGCAGTAAAAACAGGTATGCCGTTATTCTACGAATCAGTCACCGCAACACAAAAATTCACCACTCCGCCTGCCCGTTATACCGAAGCAAGCCTTGTTAAGAAGCTTGAAGAACTTGGTATAGGAAGGCCTTCTACCTATGCACCGACCATCTCAACAATTCAGAACAGAGGATATGTTGAACGGGAAGACAGACCGGGTGAGATGCGGGAAATTCAGATTATATCGCTCCTTAACGGGAAAATTTCCTCAACAATGAAGACTGAAATAACAGGCAGGGAAAAATCCAAACTATTTCCAAAGGATATTGGAATGATAGTTAATGATTTCCTTCTTGAGAATTTCTCTCAGATAGTTGATTTTAATTTTACAGCGGATGTAGAGGCCCAATTTGATGAAATAGCAGACGGAAACCTTAAATGGACAGGCATGCTGAAGGATTTCTACAATCCTTTCCATAAAACGGTTGAAAGCACACTTGAGAAAAAAGACCGCAAATCAGGAACAAGATTACTCGGTAATCATCCTGAGACCGGCGAGCCCGTATCGGTGCGCATGGGAAGGTTTGGCCCGGTGGCTCAGATCGGCGAAGCTGCTAATGATGAAAAGCCCAGGTTCGCAAGCCTCGCAAAAAACCAGCTGCTTGAAACAATCACCCTGGAAGAAGCCCTTGACCTGTTCAGGCTTCCCCGTACTATCGGAAATCATGACGGTGACGATCTTGTGGTAGGAACAGGAAGGTTTGGACCATATGTCAGACACAAAGGAAAATTTTATTCACTTAAGAAAGGTATTGACGATCCGTATTCAGTCTCTCAGGAAAGGGCCGTTGAACTGATCATGGAGAAGAAGGAAGCTGACAAGAACAAAACTATCCACGATTTCAATGATATAAAGGTACTAAACGGCAGATACGGAGCGTATATCGTAAAAGATAAATTGAACTACAGGCTGCCGAAAGGAACTGATGCCGGTAAACTGACAAAGGAAGATTGCCAGCTGATCATCGAAAATGCCGACAAATCCAAAAAGGGCTCATAATTTTTACCATGATAGACCTGAATGACTATTTCAATCCTGTAAGCATTGAAAGTCCTGAATATGAACATCTGCCGAAACAGGCAGCTTTCCCGCACAACATCTCGGTACATACGGAAAATTCATCTATTAAAGATTTAAGTAAAGTCAAGATAGCTCTGCTTGGTGTCCCCGAAGGACGGAATTCGGTTAATTCCGGCTCTGTATCAGCGCCCGATGCAATCAGGACGCAACTTTACAGGCTTACAAAAATACCAGGTCGCCTTAAGATCGCCGATCTCGGAAATATGAAACAAGGCGCCTCCTTTAATGATACTCTTGCAGGATTGTCTGATGTTCTGTCATTCCTGATGACGCGGAATATCTTCCCGGTTATAATTGGAGGAACCAGCGCACTTGTAATGGCCATTGACAAAACCTTTTCTTCATTAAAAACGAAATACTCATTACTGGCAGTTGATTCTCGGATTGATTACATAAACGACAGGAAAGAGCCCGATTCGTTCAATTATCTTCGCAGCCTCATTCACAGCAGTAAAAGTAACCTGGAACATTATACCAATATAGGGTATCAGACCTATCTTAATGACCAGCAGGTAATTAACCGCATGCTCAGGAAGAAGTCGGATCTGGTAAGAATAGGTGAGGTGCGCCAGGCCGGGTACCTGACCGAACCGCTTTTCAGAGATTCTGATGTTGCAGCATTTGATATTTCATCCGTACGGCAGTCGGATGCGCCTGGCACTATGTTCCCCTCTCCGAATGGCTTTTACGGTGAGGAGATCTGCCTTCTGGCCAGGTACGCCGGAATATCTGACCAGCTTAAGATCTTTGGATTGTTTGAAGTAAACCCCGATTTTGATGTAAGATCTCAAACCTCCGCACTGGCAGCACAGATCTTATGGTTTTTCCTTGAGGGATTTTCCCAGAAACAATATGAAACACCTGTTCTCGGTAAAAATGATTCAGGCCGTTTCATTAAGTATCATGTAAGAATAACGGATCTTCCCGACGACTTAATATTCATAAAGAGTGTACTGACTGAAAGGTGGTGGATGGAGCTTCCGGCCGGTGACGGCCATAGCAGGTATATAGCCTGTTCGCATGATGACTACCTGAAGGCAAACAGGAACGAGGTTCCTGAAAGATGGATAAGAACATCGGAACGTTAACATAATTGAAATTACACTGCAACCTTTACCTGTTTTTATTAGTCAAAAAGATATAAAACCTCTGCAAATTAACAATCGTTGCGTCTTTACGTTTAAGAATTTTACTTATTTTTACTGAGTCAACTTAATTGTCATCAATCCTTTAAATAAAGAAATGAAAAAGCTAAAAATTGCATTTCTTTTTTTGGTATTAAACGTAATGCCGGGTCTGTCGCAACAGGATCCTCAGACAAGCAACTTTATGTTCAACACCATGGCTTATAATCCCGGGGTTGCCGGAACTTCATCAATGATCTGTGCAACCGTTCTCAACAGGCAGCAGTGGATAGGCTTTAAAGGAGCCCCCTCCACTACATATTTTCATGTGAGCGCCCCTGTAAGTCCATTCAACATTAACAGCGGTGTGGGACTGCTCGTTGAAAGTGACAATATCGGTTTCGACAAGGATATAAATATTTCAGGTGTCTATTCATATATTGCCAGTGTCGGAAAGGGGAAGCTCGGCATAGGCGTTAATTTCGGCATGCTTAACAAGACACTGTCTCCGGAATGGTATATTCCGCCGGGTGACAATTTCACTCCTGTTACAGGTGATCCGCTTATACCGGAGATCAAAGAAAGTTATGTTGCATTCGATGCAGGTCTGGGATTATACTACAGCACAGATAAGTATTATGCCGGATTATCGGTAACCCACCTGAACCAGCCAAAGATTAAATTCTCAAAAGGAATCCCTTATGTAAGCAGGCACTACTATATTACTGCCGGCTACATCCTTCAGTTACCCGATCCGTCACTTGAGCTAATCCCTTCTGTATTTGGTTACAGCGACGGAAAGATAGTTCAATTTACGGCAAACACTCTGGTCAGATACAATAAAAAAGTATGGGGTGGCGTTTCATACAGGAGCGGCGACGCTATTATCGGAATGATTGGATTTGAACTTTATAATGGTTTGCGTATCGGCTATGCATACGATTTTCCTGTTTCGGACATAAGTAAGAACACCAGTGGTTCACATGAATTTATTGTAAATTATTGCTTTGAGCTTAGTATGGGCAGAAGCCCGATGAAATATAAAAGTATTCGATTTTTGTGAATTATTAAAAAAAATAACTTACTTGCATTACAAAATTCTTAAGTAGTATGAAAAAGGAAAACCTATTTGCACTGATAATACTGATCTTGCTAACTGGGTGCGGTTCTTCAAAAAATACTGGTGAATTAATCGGAGTTGAAGGCAGAAAAAAATTCTTTGAACCTGAGCCGTTCGAGATGGCTTTCATTCCTGCTGGTAGCTTCACGATGGGTCCCAGTGATCAGGATGCAGCCTTTGCAATGAACAGCCTGGCAAAAACAGTTACAGTCGATGCATTCTGGATGGATCAGACTGAGATAACAAACAACAAGTATCGTCAGTTTGTATATTACGTAAGAGATTCGATACTCAGGACAAAACTTGGAGAGGCAGGCATTGAGGACAGGGAGTACTTTATGGTAGATGATGAAGGTAATGTTCTGGAACCAAATGTAATTAACTGGGATGAGGACATTGATATTGAAGAAGAGACCACGGCATCAATCCTTGAAGAGATGTACTATCCGGCCGAGGAGAGATTTAATGGCAAAAAGCAGATAGACGTCAGAAAACTTAATTATTCATATTTCTGGGTTGATTATCAAACAGCTGCCAAATCAAAATATGTATATGATTATCAGAATGGCACCGGAAAATATGAAGGGCAGCTTGTAAACCCCGACGGCACAAAAGCTGAGGTGGTAAACCGTGCTTCCTTTATTAAGCACGATATAATCAATATCTATCCCGATACCCTTTGCTGGATAAGGGATTTCACATATTCATTCAATGACCCTCAGGCCTCACTTTACTTCTGGCACCCATCATTCGATAATTATCCTGTTGTAGGTGTTTCATGGGTTCAGGCCAAAGCATTCAGCATCTGGAGAACCGATTACATGAATTCCGCACTGAGAAAAGAAGGAATTGCTGATGTTCAGGCTTATGAACTTCCCCTCGAAACACAATGGGAATACGCTGCAAGAGGAGGCCTCGACCTGTCAATGTACCCATGGGGAGGTCCCTATACCCGCAATAACCAGGGTTGCTTCCTTGCCAATTTCAAACCGCTCAGGGGCAATTATATCGACGATGGCAACGTGTACGCAGGTAAAGTAGGCTCATACGAGCCAAATGAATACGGATTATATGATATGTCGGGAAATGTATCAGAATGGACCCGTGGTGCATTCCATCCTTCAGCATATATTTTCCAGCATGATCTCCAGCCCAATTTTGAATATAACGCAACTCCATCTGATCCACCTGTTATGAAACGTAAGGTCATAAGGGGAGGGTCATGGAAAGATATCGCTTATTTTCTTCAGACAGGGTCTAGAGACTATGAGTATCAGGATTCAACAAAACCGTTCATCGGATTCCGCAATGTAAGATCTTACATTGGAGTAAATTGATATGTAACGGTAAATTAATAATAAAAAAATCTTAAACTAACAGGTAATATGAGCCTAGCAGAACTAGTACAAAGTAGCGGGTGGAAAAATTTCATATCCAAACTTTATGGATTGGGTGCCTCCGTGGTTATCATTGGTGCACTTTTTAAAATACAACACTGGCCATTTGCAGGAACCATGCTAACCATCGGTCTGCTCACTGAGGCAGTGATCTTCTTCTTTTCAGCATTCGAACCTCTCCATGAGGAGGTAGACTGGTCGCTTGTCTACCCGGAACTCGCAGGAATACCCGATGAAGAAGAATTGGGATTACAGGCTGCCCAGTCAAATAAATACGGTGCTTTAGCCGGGGGTGTTGCAGGGGGTATCGGAGGAGGAGCAGGCTCTGTTGCTCTTGCAAAATTCGATGAGATGCTTGAAAAAGCTGAAATAACACCCGAGCTTTTCCAGAAACTTGGCGTTGGAATGAAGAGATTCAGCGAATCCACCTCCAATGTGAACGCAATGGGAGATATTGCTGCAGCTTCAACAAAATATATGGGCACAATAAATCAGGCTAACGATTCCCTGAGCAAGCTCTCCGACTCGTACCAGTCAACTACAAGAGCTATCAACGAAACAGGCTCAACATACCGCAATATGGCTGAATCTTTTTCAGTAATTGAAGCCGGAGGCAAATCATACCAGCAGCAACTGGAATCACTGAATAAAAATCTCTCAGCTCTTAATGCTGTTTATGAATTGCAGCGCAAGGACGCAAATGAGCATATTAAAGAATCAGAGACATTATATAAAGGAGTCCAGAATATGATCAAGGATCTCTCTGATTCAGCAGTTGATGCCAAAACATACCGTGATCATATCGCAAAACTAAATAATAACCTGGCAGCATTGAATAATGTATATGGAAACATGCTTGCAGCAATGAATGTCAAATAGAATGCCATTATTAATACTAAAACCAACCACAATCTAACGACAAGAACAAATGGCTCACGAAAGGCTATCACCGCGGCAAAAGATGATCGGTATGATGTACCTGGTTCTTACCGCAATGCTTGCACTTAATGTATCAAAGGAGGCCGTAGAGGCATTTAAGAAAGTTGACAAGGGTCTTACTCAGACAATACGTAATTATTCATTAAAAAACGACCTCATTTACAAGGAATTTGACAGGGCTGCCGCCGAAAATCCAGAAAAGGCAGGAAAATACAAGGCCACCGCACTGGAGGTCAAAACACGCTCTGATGAGATCTTCAACTACATCCAGGATTTAAAAATAGAAATAATAACAACTGCCGAAGGACCTGAAACACCAGCCATAAACGGACGGGAAGTGATCATCGAGAAGGTCCAGAAGATAGATGAAAATAATGTGCCTTCAGAAATACTAATCGGAGCAAATGAGAACGGGAAAGCCAATAACCTTAAAGCTCTGATAAACGAGTACCGTGAATTCCTAGTCACAACTCTTGATGGGAAAAATCAAACTGCTGAAGATGCACTCATGGTAAGTCTGAACACTGATGACAGTAAAAACGAGGATGGCGAAAACGAACGCTGGGAAAATCTTACATTCCAGACTCTTCCGCTTGTGGCAGTCGTCACTATCCTTTCAAAATTTCAGGTAGATGTAAGGAACGCCGAAACAGAGGTGCTGAATCATCTTTATAATCAGATTGATGCAGCTTCCTTTAAATTTAATAAGCTGAGCGCCATTGTTATTCCCAATTCTACTTATATACAGCAGGGAAATGAATACCAGGCAAGGGTTTTTCTTTCAGCTACCGATACAACACAGCATCCTGAGATCTCCGTCGGAGATATGAAGCTTCCGATAAATGAAACCGGCCAGGGTGTTTATACTGCCAGAGCCACTTCAACAGGAACAAAAACCTGGGGTGGTGTGATAAGCCTAAAGGCTCCTAATGGTACTATGATGACATATCCATTCAAGGAAACTTATTCTGTTGGTGAACCCAATGTGGTTGTTTCTCCTACAGGGATGAACGTGCTTTATGTTGGCCTTGAAAACCCGATCGACGTATCTGTACCCGGAGTGGGTCCCGATCAGATAAAACTGAGGGTCACCAACGGAGCACTTAAGACAGGCAGGGTTAAAAATCCATCAGGCCAGTTCTTCAGGGGAAACTACATCATTACTCCGAATACTCCAGGAACCAATGTGCAGGTTTTTGTTACGGCCGACGTAAATGGTAAACAAACTAATTTTGCACCACTCGAATTCAGGGTAAAACCTCTTCCGACTCCTATTGCTGTATTTGGAGGTAAGACCATGGGTAAAATATCCAAGGGTGTAGCAGTTGCCCAGCAGGGCGTTTTCGCAACCCTTCCCGATTTCGATTTTCAACTTGTTTATAATATCACAAGCTTTACAATCCTTACAACCGAAAGGGGTGAAGATTTTGAGGAAAGAAGCAGCAGCAGTACAATAACTGCAAAACAAAAAGAGCTCATCAACAGGCTTGCCAGGGGCAGATACCTGTTTATCAAAGACATACAGGCTAAAGGACCTGACGGAAGAACAAAGGATCTACCATCAATTACCTTACAGATTGAATAGAATTTAAAAATACTGCAATGAATAAGAAAATTATATTTGTAATAATAGCTTTTGCAGGTACCATTATGGCCAGCGGCCAGGCTTTCAATGATATATATAAGAAATCCATATCTGAAGCCAGGAAGATAAATTATCCTTACCTGCGTGAAGCCGACGTGATGTACGCGAAATATGTGTACCGCCTTATTGACCTGAGAGAAAAAATCAATCAGCCTCTTTATTATCCCACCAAAGCTACAAACGATGGCAGGAAAAATTTTCTTGGTATCGTTCTCGAAGAGATAAGGTCGGGAAGGGTTAAAGCATATTCTACACTCGACCCTACTATGCCTACTACTTACGAGGACATTGAAAACAACATGGGACGCGATTCGGTAAATCTGTCGAAACAGATCGATGCAGCCGGAACCACAGTGGATACCGTTATATTAGAGGCTGCCAAACCGGAAGATGTTAAACAGCTTCTTCTTTATGAAGAATGGTTCTTTGATAAAAAGCTTTCAAGGCTCGACGTAAGGATCATTTCAATTGAGCCCTATTACCTGGGGTACGACACCGAACTTGGCAGGGTAAGCCGAAGGGGCTTGTTCTGGGTTAATTTTAATGAGATAAGAGATGTTCTTGCCAAGCATGAAGTATTCATGACCAATAACGATGCCCAGAGGATCTCTTATGACGATCTGTTTATGCAACGCAGGTTCGGAAGTATTATATATGGCGAATCCAATGTCTATAACGACAGGTGGGTCAGCGACTACCTCACCGGCAAAGCTGCATTATTTGAATCTGAAAAGATCAAGACTGACTTGTTCAATTACGAACACGATCTTTGGGAATATTAATTTGGAAATAACATAATATAAAAAGGGTATCGGTTGGTACCCTTTTTTATTTATGCATTTTCTCATTCCTGGAGAGGTTTATCAGAGATAATCCTCCTTCTCTTCCCTCTTAACATCTTCAAGGTAGTTCTTAATGTTTTGCTCTTCCTCCTTCTTTACAATAAGCAAAACATCTTTTGAATCAACCACGATATAATCACTCAATCCCTGAATTATAGCAACTTTCCCGGGAGAAATATTGAAGATATTGTCTCTGTTATTATATGAAAATACATTACCCCCCACAATGGCATTGCCATTCCTGTCCAGACCGGTATGCTCATACAGGGAACTCCAGGTGCCAAGGTCCGACCAGCCGATATCGGTACACATAACGTAAACATTATCGGCCTTCTCCATTATTCCATAGTCAATTGAGATACTTTTGCACTCAGTGTATGTTTTTCCAATGAACTTTGATTCCTGCTTTGACCCGAAAAACTTCCGTCCCTCATCAAACGCTGAATACATATCTGGCAGATGCTTTTCAAATGCTTTCATAATAGATTTCATGCTCCATATAAAGATACCTGAGTTCCAGTAGAAGTCGCCACTCTCGAGGAATATCCTTGCAAGGTCAATGTCAGGTTTCTCGGTAAATGTTTTAACCTTTACAAGACCATCAAATCCTTTAACAGGCTTTTTCTGATCGGCCTGAATATAACCGTACCCTGTTTCAGGTCTGTCGGGCTTGATGCCCAGAGTGACCAGGGCATCATGCTTTTTGGCAAACTCAAAGCTCTTCAATATGACATCACAAAATACATCCTCCTTCATTATAAGGTGGTCGGCCGGAGTAACAACTATCACCGCCTCAGGATTTTCCTTAAGTATTCTGAATGTACCGTACGCAAGGCACGGCGCGGTATTTCTCCTGAAAGGTTCTGCAAGAACATTATCCGGATTAATATCGAGCTGCTCGAGTACCAGATCCCTGTGATCTGCACTTGTAACCACATAAATGTTCTCTTTGGGACAAGTTGCCCTGAACCTCCTGAATGTGATCTGAATCAATGTTTCACCAGTTCCGAGTATATCAAGGAACTGTTTTGGCTTATTACGGCGGCTTAGCGGCCAGAAGCGGCTTCCTACACCTCCTGCCATTATAATAACGTACCTGTTCTCCATTAGTTAAGTATTGATTCAAATTATAATATACAAATATAAAATTATTTAATATCATTTCGGACCTTAAAAGGATTGAAGAAAATATGGTAATTATTAGTATTTTTGATGTTTGTAAAATGAAGGCATGATTACTTATTTAGCTGCAGCCGGGAAATACTTTCTGTTATTGAAAAAAGTCTTTTCAAGGCCCGAAAAACCATCCTTGTATTACAAGCAGACCTTAAGGGAAGTTATGGCCCTGGGAGTAAATTCAATTGGTATTATAACCATTATTTCCTTCTTTATGGGAGCAGTAATATGCCTTCAGACAGCGTATAATACCGAAAATCCCATCTACCCTGCATATCTGATAGGCCTAGGAGTGCGTGATTCAATAATACTTGAATTTTCATCTTCTGTCGCTGCACTCATTCTTGCAGGTAAAGTTGGCTCCAACATCGCTTCTGAAATAGGAACGATGAGGGTAACAGAACAAATTGATGCTCTTGAGATAATGGGCGTTAATTCAGCTTCTTATATTATACTTCCCAAGATAATAGCAACCCTGTTCTTCAATCCTTTCCTTACTTTAATAAGCATTATAGTTGGAATAACAGGCGGATGGATTGCCGGCGTATTCACCGGAGTTCTGACTTCTGAAACTTATATCTATGGTATTCAGTATGCCTTTATTCCTTATTACATTACTTATTCAATGATAAAGACAGTGGTCTTTGCGTTTATAATGACCAGCATTTCTGCTTTTTACGGCTACTATGTTGAAGGAGGATCGCTTGAAGTTGGCCGGGCAAGCACAAAATCCGTTGTTGCCAGCAGTATCTTTATCCTGATGTTCAATGTAATTCTTACCCAACTTCTACTGTCATGATAAGGGTCAGTAATCTATCCAAGTCGTTTAACGGAATTGAAGTGTTGAATAACGTTTCGGTTACATTCGAAACCGGTAAAACAAATCTTATTATTGGAAGAAGCGGGTCGGGTAAAACGGTTTTACTTAAATCGCTTGTAGGTCTTCATGAAGTCGACAGTGGAGAGATCTGGTATGAAGATATCCTGTTTAACAAGCTGGATTTTGCAGGGAAAAAAGAAATACGCAAGGAAATGGGAATGCTTTTCCAGGGAAGTGCCTTATTCGATTCCCTTACTGTAGAACAGAATGTCAAATTCCCTCTCGATATGTTCACCGGAATGAGTGCCGGGGAAAAACTCGACAGGGTGAATTTTTGTCTCAAAAGAGTTAATATCATCAATTTTAACCATCTTTTTCCTTCTGAACTTTCCGGAGGGATGAAGAAAAGAGTTGCTATTGCCAGGGCAATAGCACTTAATCCGAAATATCTTTTCTGCGATGAACCAAATTCAGGCCTTGATCCTCTAACAGCAATACTAATTGATGAACTTATCAAAGAGCTTACTGAAGAATATTCTATGACCACTGTAGTTAATACTCATGATATTAATTCAGTTATGGAAATAGGTGAAAAGATCTTTTTCATCTGTGGAGGCTCAAAATCATGGGAAGGAACAAAGGATGACATCCTTCATTCAGATTGTGAAGCGCTAAATGATTTTGTATTTGCCAATTCACTGGCCAAACAGCTCAGAAATTCTTCGACCTGAACGATCATTTGTCGACCTCTTCGTAATCGACATATTCGCCAACTTCCTTAGGAATCCCCTTTACATTCTTCTTCTTCCTTTCGGGTTCCTTTTCACGGTGCTCTCCACCAAGACCTTGAAAAAATTGTGAAAATGACCTGAAAAGCAGAAAAACAACCAGGCTGATCAGAAATATACGAATAAGGAAACCCATCAATGACTTTATTATTTATCCAACAAACTAATTTTCTTTCAATTCTGTAATAAATAACAAAATTAGTGATTATTCGACCAAAACCATAGGCCTGTCCTCTTTCTTTTTTATCCTGTTCCCGAAAACAAAATTAATGCCGGCCCTGGCGTTTATCGTGTTCCACGAATCCGGAACAGGATAGGTACTGCCGTCCTCAGTTTTCACTTTATTCCAGATTATTGGCAACCTGTCGGCCACTGCATATATCTGGAAGAATCCGGCCCGCAATGAAAGCCCTGCACCAATATTGTCGTAACGGTGATTGGCAGTTGTGTAAGCAACACTGAAGGACAATGAATTACCCAGGTTTACATTTGTTGATAAAGTCACTGCCTGCTTTATTTGTTTTCCGATTATCCTGCTATGCGATAACAATCCGACCGAAACATTCTTCGTAAGAGCATAGCTTCCACCGACGGTTACTCCAACCGGCTGAAATGTTGTGAATGGCTTCCTTGAATCGTCAAATACAAAGGCATCTTTAAGTGAATCAAGCGTTGCGGATGCGAGTGAATCAAACGACATTGAACCATCAGCTACCTTCCCCAGGTCAAACCCACTGAATTCAAACCTCCCCTTACATGTGAGATTTGTAGGCTCGCTTTTCCAGTTTATAAATCCAAGATCAGTAATGGCAGCCGAAAGAGTTATCCTGTCTGTAAGATCGTATGATGCTCCGAAATCGAGGCTTATACCTTTATTCTCAAAATTAAGTAAGAAATCGGTTATCCCTGAATTTTCGTCAAACCGGGAATCATCAAATACAAGCGAATCGAGCTTTCCATCATTTGTCATATAGGCCCTGACAGGTCCATTAAGGTTAACGGAAAGGTCGGCATTCAAAATATGGCTGTAATCGTCATTTACAGTTATTCCAAGTGTTTTGTTACGGACCGAGGCTGCAGCCATGCCAAAGAGCGCCTTGCCTTTAAATCCTATCCTAAGCCTGTTTGTAAAGTTTTTTGAAAACCCTATTCCTGCTTCCCTGTAATATTTTATATCTCCCCTTAGCGCCGAAAGATTAATCTCAGAACCTGCAAACTGCACATTTCCCTGCAAACCTAATTTTAGTATATCGCCCGGAATTACAATATTACCATCCACACGATCATTAATCTCAAAAAAGATGTATGTGTCCCCTCCTACAGTGAATCCAAGACTGAACAGCGGTAAAGTGAATGTAGGCTCAATAGAATTCTTATTCTTAATGCTTCCCAGAAACTTATCAAAATCATAGTCAGGATGCAGAAAGGTCATGATTGAATCGGCCCTCCCACGTATAAAAACATCTGAAAAATTTACAAAGTTATTGTTGGCATTTACATTGACACCTGAAAGGCCCGGCAAACCAATGTACATAGAGTTTGTCGGACGTAAGGCAGGATTAAGCAGATGATTCTGGGGTATATTCATAAAATACATCACCTGGCTGTTCTGGGCCTTTGCCATAAAAAATGCTGCCGACAGAAAAATAGTCAGTATAGCCTTTATATATAGTGTTTTCTTCATCATTGGGACTATTTCAGGTCAATAATAATATCCGGTTTCAAAATAAGGGAGGCATTAAATTTTATCATATAATCTGAATAGAACTTAACTGCATTGGTTCCTGAAGTATTCAGTCTGAACCTGAAAATCATCTGATCGGCCTTGTTTATATCATCAAAAAATGTTTTGGTAAATTCTATGGAGGTCTTGCTCTCGACGGGAGTTGTAACCTTCCCTCCGGAATCAACTTCAGCAGGTTTTAGAAGATCGGGGGCCTCGATAGTTCTGAGAACCGTTCTTGTAACCGGATTATACAGGCTCACACTCACCGAAGCTCCCAGAGGGAAGCCGTTTAATGCAGTGATATCGAGCCTTAGCATATTGAAGTTTTCCGCATTAAGGAGATCATCTTCCCCGGGATCATCATTTATAAGGAAATTATCCAGTGTGTCGGCAAACTGGAAATCGTTGAACCGTAGTTCCAGGGGTACTTCAATCTCGATTGAACCCAGAAACCGGCTGTCACCAAAAATATAATTGTCGTGGGTTCCTTCACCTGAAGAATTGGCAATTGCACTTCCTGAAAAGCTTATTTCTTCGGGAGGCATTGAGACAAGCGCCGGTAAAGCGGAATTGTTCCTGTCAATTAAAAAGGATGACGTAATATCTCTTTGAGGGTATTCCGGATAATCGATTTCAATAGTATCAAGTCCGAGATTTACAGTACTGACTCCTCTCTTCCCCTGTGCCCTGAGATCAATTTTGATTGGTACGCTGAATGAATTTGAATAGTTTAACCTGATAGATGGGTTTGAAATCAGGAAATCTCCCTGGATATGACTGAGTACATCATCTATTTCAAGATCAAGAACCTCAGGGCCTATTGATTGCGTCTGTTTACCGAAATAACCCTTCAGATAGTCAAATTCGGGTTGTGAGAACTCGGCTGACACTAATAGCTCGTCGAGGCTGCTGAATGTAACCATATTCCCACCGGAGCCGATCTGAAAGTTGTACTCAAGAGGGATCTCGTTGAACGGATGCAAAGGATCGGTTACGAGATTAAAGATCGTGTTATCAACAGGGATAGCTCCATTTGATATCAGGCCGTTCACAGGTATGACACTTGTAACCACAGCTCCGTTCTTTGTGGCTGTCGGTAGACTCAGGTTTACAGTTCCGGAAACAGGGTAAGGTGAAGTAACATTATAAGTTATCTCACCCTGTTTCAGCTTCATTTCAACCAATTCAATACCGGCACCCGGGTCAAACAGCACTGAATCAGTACCATTAAGGTCCCTGACACCCTGCAATGGTATAATTACTCTTCCTGATTTTATAATCAGGTCCTTGCCTGAAATTGTGGTTTCAATCTTTCTCGTATCGAGATCAATCAGCGAGGGTACCGGATTCCCAGTACTTCCATTCAGAGTAACAGCCGCAGAGATTGAATTCCTGATTGTTTTGTTTGACAGATCCAGTGTAGCTATTCCCGTTGTGCCATCAGGGATTAAGGTGGCAGATGAGGCGCTGCCGATAAGTGTATGACCGGCAACATTGTATAATGATACGGTAAATCCGTTTAATGGAGCTCCAAGACTATTTTTAACCGAGAATTCTATCCTTCCCGATTCGAAAGTAGCATATTCAAGGTTTGTGATTGGAGGAAACGCAGTTTCCGTAAGGGTTACCGGCGGGAAAGCAGGAAAGGGGATGAAAGTATTATCAAGTGATAAAAAAGCGCTCCTTTGTGGTTCGGTAAGATTGTTAACTATCTGCCTCAGAATATACTCTTTAACAGTATTGAATGGGCTCAGATCAATTCCTCCGATTGCATACGATCTGCTGAAGTAAATCATATCATTAAAATCGTACATGTCGTCGAGTTGAAAGTCTATGACAGAATCTTCTTCAAAAACCAGTTTAACGAATTTATCCTGCCCAATAATTACGGTATCGCTTGGTTTCAGGATGTCATCAAAGGATATTTCTCCCCTTACAGCCGACAAGGCAAGCGATGGAGATAGCTGCGCTTTCTTTGACAGCTTCTTCATGTCATAGGTATCCTTAACACAACCCCCTATGGCAAAAACAAGGAAGATAAGACAAAGTACATTAAGATTTTTCATCATAGCCGATCTGTAAATTTATTCTGAGTCAATCCTGTAATTATAAAGAAATTCATCCATACCTCCCACAAGCAAGTTCCATCCGCCTTTATCCTTAAGTTTACCTATTGAAAAACTCGTGACTCCTCTTAGAGGAAAGCCATTCATTATTTCTCCGTTCTTGTCGATGAGGTATATCAGCTTATTGGTATTATCAAAAACTCCTATTTTCCTGTCCGATGGAGTAAAGATAAAATTTAGCGGGCCCAGGAGCTCAACAGATCCGAATTCCCTGGTAAAAAGCTCTTTCATGTTCTCATCATAAAGATATACCTTCCCCTCATCTATAAAAATATTTTCACCTATCCCATCTCCATCTAAGTCAAAAAGATCGTAGAAGTGGTTGCGTGTAAACTTCATTTTTAATGTATCTTTTTTTACATTACCATTGAAAAAGATCCTTTGAATTGCTCCTTCGGGTGAAGTGCATACCACAGATGGCTCGGCCCCCTGAATCAGTCTTACAGTTGATCCCTTTGCCCTGATCACAGGCTCCTTAAGCTTAAGCCTGATGTTGCCTCTCCGGTCAAGGAAGTACATTGATGATGCATCTGAGATAACAAGATAATCCTTACCCGAATTCCGGAAGTAATTTATCTCTGAGGTCACTATGCCAGGTGTTTTGAAAGGTCTCCAGCCTTTTATTACGTTCCCGTTCTTATCATAAGCATATATAAGCCTGTCCTCGCCGGCAACAAGGAGCCTGTAATCCCTGTTGTTATCATAATCAAACAGGGCCGGTGAATTTGCAGCAGGCGACCTGAGCTTTACCGGATATCGCTCAACATAATTTCCGTTCCTGTCAAGCAGATGAATGGAGGTCCGGCCTGCAAAGAGAAGCTGGTATTTGCCGTTCCTGTAAAAATCGATCATATAAACTGTACCGTTTATCCTTTCATCTAAAGGAACTTTCCACAGGATCATACCTGCACTGTTTATAAGGTAAACGTTATTCTTCAGATCCTGGATAAATATCTCTTTCGACCTGTTAAGATGATTTGTAAAGAAGTAAGGTTTTATCGCGGCGATTGTATCCAGCAGAGTTTCCCATTCTGCTGTTGATTCTTCCCGGGCTTCATCCTGGTATTTAACAGATATACTGTTGTATATCATGTTATTACTTGGAATAAACTGATAGCCTGCAGCTTGAATTTTATTTAGATAGCCAAGATTGGAATTTATAAAATCAACGGCTTCAGCATTCAGAAACTGTGAAAGGTAGTTTGATAATCGTCCGGGTACACAATAGCAAAAGTAAACCGACCTGCTCGGGAGAGAGTTCTCAAAGTCGCGATAAACTAAATCATTGGCAAGTGTTTTATTCAGAAGGTTATCGTACAGAAATCTTGAAATTGTCACAAAAGAGCTGCCTGTGATCATGTAATTCTCATAGAAAGATATGTACGAATCATCCGTGTTAACTGTAAACCCGGGCATCAGGGCAGAGGCCAAACCTCTAAAGCCGGTTTTATAAACCGGAATACGGATCTGATCGTCAGGTTCAAAAAACAGTAGCTTGCTTTCATTAACATCTCTCCCCAGTTGCTCGAGAAAAGCCTCCTCTGCCTGCGCCCTGTTCTTCAGTTCATATACTATCAAAGTATTATTTTTTGCAGGACTGCCACGTGTGTCGATGTATGCCCGTGTTACTTCCTGCCCAATATACTCCCTGATCCTTCCAGAAAGCCTGATTGTGTTTTCAGGAACAGCTGTCTCTATTTTAGCAAAGCCGGTTGATTCCGGAAAAATAAATCTTTCAAAAAGGACCGTTGATGCAGGCAGTATATTATAAGAATTGAACGGACCTGGTTCTTCTGATTTATATCTGTTGATAAACCCGTTTGAATCAATGCTTTCGGTATAGCCGCTGAGAACTAATCCGCCTTCATTGAAATATATATCACCTACTGCACTTCCGGCAAGATTTGATAATTTTTTTGAAATATATTTGAATTCTTCTTTTAAGAATGGTTCAATAACAGGAGCAAGATTGGGAAAAACAACAAAGATCTTATTTTCATTTCTCCCCGATACCAACAAGACCTTCCTGAATCCGGGCTCATTCCTGATATCTGTATCCATATTTATCTGGGCAAGAGACCGTTCAACAAGATTTCTTGATTGACTGCAGAGGATCAATCCATTGCTGAGGGCAATAAAGGCAGTATCTTTCCGGTCACCAATCCGGTATGGTAGCTCAAGAAGCGCATTCCCTTTACGGACCGGCGTTCCCGTATTCTTCATTCCCGAAGAAGCCAGTATCTCTGCAACGTCAGAAATATTTGTCCCAAAAGGAACAGCCATTGATAAAAGTCCGCTTAGCCTTCCTTTTTCATCAGAATAGAATGATATTATTGTTACACGGTTAATAATGATCTCTTTAAGTTCATCATTCTTTAACCTTTCAGAGAGAAATTCCACACTGGTACTGAATCTTTCAAGCTTGTCAATTTTGCCGATATCTTCAGGCAACCCGTTCCCGGGTGAGAGTGAATTAAGAAAATTCTGAACATCGGCTGTTTCAATTACAAAGCATGCACCTTGCGGGATAGCCTTATACGGATCGGATAAAAGGTCTTCCCTGCCCTGTTGCAGAAAATAGCCAAGTACTCCCAGACCTGCAATAAGCAGGGTTATTAATGCTATTGTTACACGTTTGCCCAATTAAGATCAGATTTATGCGTCATGGTAAGATATAAAAAACATTACAATCCCCATTGCAGAGTGACAGCATTACCGTCTTAAAATTAACATTTTGTTAAGTAAAATGCAGTGAAGTTTGGCATGTATTTTGATTAATCTGTTTAACAAGCAATCTCAATCATAGCCTTGAACCTTCAAGGACAGCCAGGTTTCATAACAGAAGCCTGGCTTTCATCTTTTCAGAATGGTCTGTAGCCGATTATTTCCCTTACTTCCCTTACTGTCTTTGAGGCGCTTGCTCTTGCCTTTTCGGCTCCTTCTGATACCACCCGGGCCAGATAGCGGTCATCAGCAAGAATCTCATTTATCCTGTCTCTGATAGGATCAGTGAACTTTATGATATCCTCGGCAAGCTGCTTTTTCAAATCCCCATATCTTATCTGGCAGGTGGAATGGAGATCCTTAAAATGTTTTAGGGTTGATTCATCAGAGACGACCTTCATAATCTTGAAGAGATTCTGAACAGGTTCTGAAGGTTTCTCACCAGGGGTGGCGGGACCGGCATCTGTTACGGCTCTCATTACTTTCTGACGTATATCCTTCGGAGTATCGAAGAGATATAAACCGTTACCCTCACTTTTCCCCATTTTGGCGCTTCCGTCAAGTCCGGGTATTTTCACAAGCTGCTTTCCGAAATTATATGCATCAGGTTCAGGGAAATAATCAACACCATACATCGTGTTGAAGCGTCGTGCAAACCGCCTGGTCATTTCCAGATGCTGCTCCTGGTCTTTTCCAACGGGCACCTTAGTTGCTTTGTGTATTATTATATCGGCAGCCATAAGGACCGGATATGTCAGGAGGCCGGCATTTACATTGTCGGGCTGCTGCCTTATCTTTTCCTTGAACGACGCCGTCCGCTGTAACTCTCCCACGTACACATTCATGTTCAGCAAGAGGTAAAGCTCTGTAACTTCGGGAACATCACTTTGAATGAATACAGTTGCAATTTCCGGATCAATTCCACATGCAAGGTACTCGGCAAGAACCTGTTTGATATTTCCATGAAGGTCACCGGGCTTTGGATGGGTAGTTAATGCATGATAATCTGCTATAAAGAAAAAGCAATTATTCTCCTTCTGCATCTTAATGAAATTAACGACGGCGCCAAAATAATTACCCAGGTGCAAATTCCCGGTCGATCGTATGCCACTTACAACTGTGTCCATTATCTATCCAATAAATTTCTGCAAATCTAATTGATTTTTCCGATTCTCCTTTCCACCTGCATTCTTCGTTTCTGTGGCATCACAATACATTATATGACCAGGAAAGCTCTAATGTATATCTGTTTCTAAAAAAATCATCAGAAAATCGTACCTTTGCCAGGGATTAAAAATTGAGGCCATGGAATCGACTCGACAGAAGAAAGTATCGCGACTTATCCAGAAGGAATTATCGGTGATATTTATTAAAATGGGGCCGGAACTCGTTCAGGGGAAACTCGTTTCAATAACAAAAGTAAGAGTCAGCCCCGATCTATCCTTTGCCAAAGTTTTTGTGAGCATCTTTCCTTCAGATGAGCAGGATAAGATCCTCCTGTCTATCCAGCATCATACTTCAAAAATAAAATATGAATTGGGAGTGAAAGTAAGATCCCAGCTAAGGATCGTTCCCGAATTGGTTTTCAATATTGACGACAGTCTCGATTATATTGATAAAATAGATAAACTCCTGAAATCCTGAAAGTCCGATGCAGTACGAGCCGATCAAGAAGACACTGGAAAAATTTCTTGGCCCTTTGTTCATGCGCAGGGCCTTCTACAGGCTTCTTGATATTCTCCTTCTACGTGCCTGGCATGTAAAAAAAGAATTAAAAAAAATATCCATCCAGCTATCCTGCAATGCATCAGTGCTGGATGCAGGTTCAGGATTCGGTCAATACACCTGGCAAATGGCGAGGCTGAACAGGTACTGGAGCATTGATGCCGTGGATATTAATACGGGCCATGTGAATGAGTGCAGGGAGTTTTTCAGAAAATCAGGTTTTTCAGACAGGGTGAAATTTTATGAAGGAGATCTGACAATGCTCAGCGCTCCTGAAAAGTACGATTTTATACTTTCAGTTGATGTAATGGAGCACATTAGTGAAGATGAACAGGTTTTCAGAAATTTCCACAAGTCACTGAAAAGTAACGGCATACTCCTGATCTCCACACCGTCGGACAGGGGTGGATCGGATGTTCATAACGCGAGCGACAAGTCATTCATAGATGAGCATGTAAGGGACGGATACGGCATAAAGGACATTACAGGGAAGTTAATCTCAGCCGGTTTCGCTAACATAAATGCCGGATACACCTATGGCACACCGGGCAATATTTCCTGGCGACTGTCAATGAAATATCCTGTTAGAATGCTTAATACCTCCTATCTTTTTTTTATTATTCTGCCTTTTTATTATCTCATTTTATCTCCGGTTATTATTATTCTCAACATTTTTGATCTTACTTTAACACATAAATCCGGGACAGGGTTACTGGTGACTGCCGTGAAAAAAAATTGAAACTATCCTTTTACATAGCAAAAAGATATCTCTTTGCGAAAAAATCGCGGAATGCCATTAATGTGATTTCGGCTGTATCAGTTGCAGGTGTCACCATTGGAACAATGGCTCTGATA
Organism: uncultured Bacteroidales bacterium; assembly: GCA_942492865.1. Classification (GTDB taxonomy): domain Bacteria; phylum Bacteroidota; class Bacteroidia; order Bacteroidales; family VadinHA17; genus LD21. The sequence goes on from OW818650.1 coordinate 954,432, forward strand.
ATAGTGCTCTCCGTTTTCAACGGGCTTGAAATGATGGTGAATTCAATTTTCAACACATTCGATCCTGACCTGAAGATCACCTCTACCGAAGGAAAAACATTTACGCCTGACCATACGAAACTCAAGATGCTTGCTGAAATAAAAGGGATCGCGGTATATTCACTTACAGTTGAAGAAAACGCCCTCCTTGAATATGATGACAGGCAATTTTTTGCAACAATAAAAGGGGTGGACGAATTTTATACATCAGTGACAACCATCGACAGCGCCATTTATGATGGGGAGTTTAAACTTATGGATGAAAAAGGAAGACCCTGGGCAGTTGCCGGAATTGGGATTGCCCAATACCTCGGGATGAGACTGAATTTTATTGCTCCGCTCAAGATAGTGGTTCCAAGCCGTACCGGAAGTACATTGAATCCTGATGATGCGATCATAAATAAATTTATATTCCCTGCAGGCATCTTCCAGATAGAACAGGAGTACGATTCAAAATATGTTTATGTTCCTATTGATTTTGCCCGTGAACTGATCGAAAAAGATTCTGCAGTGTCGGCTATTGAGATCAAATTTGCCCAGGATGCCCCTGCTGCCGATGTTCAGAAAGATGTTGCCACGATATTTCCCACTGGCTTCTCTGTACAAAACAGATATGAACAACAGGAGATCTTTTATAAGGTAATGCGGTCGGAAAGGCTGGCTATTTTCTTTATTCTGACTCTCATCATTATAATCGCCTCCTTTAATATCATTGGTTCCCTTACAATGCTCATTATCGAAAAAGAACGGGATATCGGGATACTCAAAAGCCTCGGTGCCGATAATAACCTGATCAGAAAAATATTTATTTTTGAGGGCTGGCTCATATCAATAATAGGAGCAATTGCCGGAATAATACTTGGGTTCCTCGTTTGCTGGGTACAGCAGACTTTCGGAATTGTCAAACTTCCGAGTGATACTTTGATAATGGATCATTACCCGGTTATTATGAAATTTAGAGATTTTATTATAGTCCCCGCAACTGTCCTTTTGATAGGATACTGGGCAGCCTGGTACCCTGTAAGGTACCTGACAAAGAAGTATCTTAAAAAAAATGAATAAAGGATCTACTGGAAATATTACCAATCTGCTCCTGGCTCTTTTTATCTTAGCCACATCATGCACAGGAGGAAAAGAAAAAGCAGAAAGAAGAGACCTGATCCCTGAGAAGGATTTTATTGCTGTACTTACAGATATTCATATTGCTGATGGACTAATGCTTATTCCTTCGGTGCGCACTCCTTTTGAACAGGGCGATTCGATTCAAAGATATATCGATATTGTTGAGCATCATGGCTTTTCAATAAAAGAAATGGACGCAACAATCAGGTACTATTTTGTAAAAAAGCCCAAAAGACTGATTAAGATCTATGATGAAATACTCGCTGCGCTTACTGAAATGGAAACATCTTACGCACAGTCAGATGCTGTTCAAGAGTCAAATTTATGGGAAGGCGATTCAATATTCTTTTTTCCCGCTTCAACAGACAGCCTGATCTTCGATCATACTTTTAAGGGATACGGCTACTTTACACTTAATTTTACACTGACACTTTTCCCTGATGATGCTTCTGTCAATCCACGGTTTATGGCTTACTTTTGCCATCCCGACAGTGTTGAAACAGGAAAGCGGGAGTATTATCCTGCGTTTAATTACATAAAAGACGGAAGACCTCACAACTACTCATTCTTCAAAAAACCTTTATCACTATCGCATATCCATCTGAGAGGTAGCTTTGTGGATGCGGACAACCAGGTGCCGGCTGCTGACAGGCATTTAATAGTTGATAATATCTATCTAAACTTTCTCCCGGCTGCCAAATGAAAAGGTTCTCAGCGCAGTATATCTTTACCAATACGGATGCTCCATTAAAAAGAGGCATTATTACTACTGACGATGAAGGCAGAATTCTGAATATTGAATCCACAGGCGGAACACTTAAGGAACAACATTCAGTTGAATTTTACGACGGTATAATAATTCCAGGATTTGTAAATTGTCATTGTCACCTGGAGCTCTCTGATATGGCAGGACTTATCCCGAGGGGTAATGGCCTGGCAAAATTTATAACAGGGATCCGGTCAGGAAGAGACAAATCAATTTCAGAAGTTAAATCTTCAGCCATACGGGCTGACAGTAAAATGGCCGGTGAGGGAATAGTTTTATGCGCAGATATTTGCAATACCCCGGTCACTTTCGATCTGAAAAAAGAAAGCAGTATTGTGTACAAAAACCTTCTTGAGGTTTTCGGCCTTGACCCGAAAAAAGCCAATAAAAGGATTGAAGAAATAAACACGGTTGCGAAAATTGCAGAGGAGAATGGACTCTATTATTCCATTGTCCCGCATTCAACATATTCTTTATCCCTTCCGCTATATAAAATGGTTAGGGACCTGGGGGAAAACAATGAGATAACTTCCATCCATTTTATGGAATCACCAGGAGAAAAAGAATTCCAGGAAAAAGGGTCGGGTGAACTGTTTGATACATATCTTGCTTCAGGAATTATCTCTTCAGCCCCTGAAACATCAGGAAGCCTTGCTAATGTAATTCTTAATGAGGTAACAGCATCAGGGAACCTGCTGCTTGTTCACAATACGTATGCCGATAGGGAAACCCTGCGTGCCGTTAATAAGAGAGTTAATTCTTTCTGGTGCCTCTGTCCCTCATCCAACATCTATATTTCCGGGCAGCTGCCTCCGGCAGGATTAATGCAGGAAGAAGGATGCACTATTGTGGTTGGAACTGACAGTCTTGCATCGAACAGCATGCTCAGTATCCTTCAAGAAATAAGGCTTCTTCAGGATAGGTTCCCTTTCCTGGCTACTGAAGAACTTATACGGTGGGCAACATGGAATGGGGCACGTGCACTTAATGAACTCGATTCTTTTGGTTCAATTGAAACCGGGAAAAAGCCGGGATTACTCCTGTTGCAGAATATTGATCTTGTAAATATGAAGATCCTGCCTGAAACAACTGTAAAAAGACTGATCTAGAGGCTGCTGGCGCGATCCATTTATCCATTTATCCATTTATCCATTTATCCATTTGTATCCGATTTATTTCTAATTTTGCCATCCTGAAAGCATCAGTAAATGGCTACTTTTCTATTTGATAAAATAATCTTCGGACCTGTTAAGAGCAGGAGGCTCGGAGTGTCTCTCGGAATAAACCTGCTTCCCGCAACCAGAAAGGTATGCAATTTCAATTGTATATACTGTGAATGCGGATGGACCAGAAAAAATGATAATTCATCAGAACCGTTACCGTCCCGCCAGCAGGTATATGATGCCCTCGAGGCAAGGCTTTCCGAATTGAAATCTCTTAACAGGCCTCCTGATGTTATAACCTATGCCGGTAACGGAGAACCGACAATGCATCCTGAATTTCCGGGAATAATTGATGACAGTATACAATTAAGAGACAGATATTTTCCGGAAGCTAAGATCAGTGTGCTTTCAAATTCCACTGCAATCAGGAAACCTGCCGTAAGGGAAGCTCTACTAAAAGTGGATATGAATATCCTGAAGCTGGATTCAGCTTTTGATCTTACTGTAAAGCTTCATAATCAGCCGGTAGTGAGCTTAAACATTGAAGAACTTATTGAAGACCTTAAAGCATTTAACGGCAAGCTGATAGTTCAGACCCTTTTCCTCCGTGGAATTCATGATGGAAAAAGAATAGACAATACCACTCCCGAAGAGATAGATGCATGGCTGAAAGCGATTGAAAGGATAAGGCCTTATGAAGTAATGATCTATACAATTTCAAGAGATACCCCCGAAGGCTCGCAACTTGAAAAAGTACCCCTTGCAGAACTGAAAAAAATAGCTACACTTGTCAGGAAACTTGGAATTGACACCCAGGTATCGGACTGATTTTGAAGACCGGGAAAAATATACTTATATGCCCGCTCGAATGGGGGCTGGGTCATGCAGGGAGGATGATCCCGCTTGCAGCCCTGCTGCGCGACATGGGGAACAGGGTTATAATCGGATCGGGTGAAGAACATTTATCATTTTTCAAAAATGAGCTTACCGGGATATTTTTGCTGAAATTTCCGGGATTCAGACCCCGGTATTCAGGCTTCCTTCCTCAGTACCTTATTATCTTATTACAGTTGCCGGTTCTAATTTTTCACATCATCAGGGAACATCTCAGACTAAAAAAAATAATTGCAGAAAACGATATAGATATTGTTATTTCCGACAACAGGTTCGGCTTATGGAACAGGCAGGTAAAAACAATCTATGTTACCCACATGCCTCGCATCCCTTTTCCAAAAGTATTTGCTTTTCTTGAATTTACGGGTATTCTACTTCACAGGGCAATTATTAAGAAATATGATTTTTGTTTTATTCCTGATCTTCCCGGGGGAAATAATATCTCAGGCAGATTATCGCATGGATTTAAGCTTCCTGAAAATGTAAGATACACAGGCATATTGTCGAGGTTTTCCGGAAGAGCAGGATTATCAGGTGAGGTTAAGGATCAGATTGCAATTATCCTGTCGGGCCCTGAGCCCCAGAGGAGCATACTTAAGAATAAGCTTACCGGCATTTTCAATGACCGGGATAAGAATATTGTCATCCTCGGTGGTATGCCGGGGGAAGAAAACAGATCAGTCAGATCAGGTAAAATAGTTTACCACTCTCATCTTGCAACCCGTGAGATGAAGGAACTTCTTACTGAGAGTAAAGGGATAATATCGCGCGCAGGGTACAGCACCATAATGGAGCTTGTAAGCCTGAATTTATCTGCTTTACTGATACCAACACCCGGTCAGACTGAGCAGGAGTATCTTGCGCATCATCTTTCTGCGAAAGGATGGTTCAGTTACATTTCTCAAAAAGATATCAAACCCGGAATAATGGTTTTTAAAAATAGCTCAGATCCTCCTGCCAATATGTCCGAGGAAAGCAATAAGCTTCTCAAGCAGGCAATAGAAATTATTCTGGCGTGATCAGATCTCTTTCCTGAGCCTGGCAACAGGTATGTTAAGGTGTTCGCGGTACTTGGCTACAGTGCGCCGTGCAATCTGGTAACCTTTTTCCTGAAGGATCTCGGTCAGTCGCTCATCGGTAAGTGGGCGCCTTTTACTTTCATTATCGATGCAGTCCTGAAGGATCCTCTTGATCTCCCTTGTGGATACTTCTTCACCGCTGTCGGTCTGAAGCCCTTCGGAGAAGAAGAATTTAAGAGGAAATATTCCAAAATGCGTCTGAATGTACTTGCTGTTGGCAACCCTGGAAACAGTTGAGATATCGAGGCCTGTCATTTCAGCAACATCTTTAAGGATCATTGGTTTAAGCTTTGTCTCATCGCCATCAATGAAGTATTCCTGCTGATACTCAAGGATTGCGTTCATTGTAAGCAACAGGGTATTTTGCCTTTGCCTGATGGCATCTATAAACCAGCGTGCCGAATCTATTTTCTGTTTTACAAACATTACAGCTTCCTTCATTTCCTTCTTATGGCTGCGGTCCTTGCTGTATTCGCGCAGCATTTCATTATAAGCTGAATTAAGCCTCAACTCAGGCAGGTTCCTTGAGTTAAGGTGAAGGTCAAACCCATCTTCCGAATGCTCAAGTATAAAATCAGGGATTATGGGCTGGGAACTCCTGGTATAAGGATCGTTATAAAGACCCCCGGGCTTGGGATTAAGCTTAAGTATCTCCTCTATTGCTCCCTTAAGACTGGCTTCTTCAATTCCGAGCCGGCTGATAATTTTATCATAGTGTCTTTTGCTGAATTCATCAAAATACTGGGAAAGAATAGTATGAGCCAGTTTTGCGGAAGTATGTGATGAATCTCTTTTATCAAGCTGAAGCAACAGGCATTCTTTAAGGTTTCTGGCGCCCACTCCTGCTGGTTCAAGGTCCTGGATCACCTTGAGCACTTCCTCCAGCTCTTCCTCAGAGGTATTCACATTCTGCAAAAATGCAAGATCGTCGACTATATTAACAAGTTCCCGTCTGAGATAGCCGTCCTCATCAATATTCCCAAGTATATATTCTCCGAGTATTTTCTGTTTTTCGTCGAGATTTCTAAGGATCAGCTGCGACTCGAGATATTCGTGAAACGATGAGCCACCCGAAAAAGGGATCTCCGCTCTTTTTTCATCATCCTTGCTGTAATTGTTTGATTGAAGCTTGTACTCCGGGATGTCGTCTTCCTCTATATAGTCATCAAGCGTAAACTCTTCGTGATCCTTGTCTGTCTCCTCAGGCTGATCTGCATCCTCCTCCGTCTGTATGTTATCTTCTTCATCAGGACCTTCCTCGAGGGCAGGGTTTTCTTCAAGCTCTTTTTTAATACGCTGATCTATCTGCAAAGTAGGTATCTCCAGAAGCTTAATCATCTGAATCTGCTGCGGCGACAGCTTCTGAAGCAACTTTTGCTGTAATCTTTGTTTTAACATTATTTTACATTAAAAACAATTTCATACAAAGTGTTCCAACTAAAATTCAGAGTTCTTGGGAGTCCTCGGGAATGGAATAACATCCCTGATATTCGACATTCCAGTTACAAACAATATGAGCCTCTCAAAGCCAAGTCCGAATCCACTGTGCGGAACTGAGCCAAATCTCCTTGTATCGAGGTACCACCAGAGATCTTTTTCAGGAATATTAAGTTCCCGCATGCGTGCAGTAAGCTTATCATAATCCTCTTCCCTCTGCGACCCTCCTATTATCTCACCTATTCCCGGGAAAAGCACATCCATGGCTTTTACAGTCTTACCGTCATCGTTCTGCTTCATATAAAAGGCCTTGATCGCTTTAGGATAGCCTGTAATTATAACAGGTCTTTTAAAATGCTGCTCAACAAGATACCTTTCATGCTCAGCCTGGAGATCACGGCCCCATCCCACAGGAAATTCCCATTTCTTTTCAGCTGAGGTAAGGATATCCACTGCTTCGGTATAGGTGATTCTTGCGAACTCTTTACCAAGAACGAATTTTAATCTTTCCAGGAGGTCTTTATCTACCATGCTATTAAGGAACCCGAGATCTTCACTGCAATTCTCGAGTGCATATTTTATGAGATATTTCACAAACTCCTCTGCCAGGTCCATGTTATCGTTGATATCATAGAATGCCATTTCAGGTTCAATCATCCAGAACTCGGCCAGATGCCTTGGAGTATTTGAGTTTTCAGCGCGGAAAGTAGGTCCGAATGTATATATTTCACCGAGTGCAAGTGCGCCAAGTTCCCCTTCAAGCTGACCTGAGACAGTAAGATTGGTGGACTTGCCAAAAAAATCGTTTGAGAAATCAACAGTACCATCTTCCTTATGTGGCAGTTTTTTGAGATCGAGCGTGGTAACCTGAAACATTTCACCTGCTCCTTCGGCATCGCTGCCGGTAATTATTGGTGTATGCAGATAGTAGAAGCCTTTGTCGTTGAAGTACCTATGTATTGCAAAAGCCATCGCGTGCCTTATTCTGAAAATTGCTCCGAAAGTATTTGTCCTGGGTCGCAGATGCGCATTCTCCCTAAGAAATTCAAATGAATGTCCTTTTTTCTGTAAAGGATAAGTTTCAGCATTGCTTTTCCCATATATCTCAATCGTTTCTGCCTTTATCTCTACAGTCTGTCCCTGCCCCTGCGATTCAACAACCTTTCCTGTAACACCAATGGCAGCCCCGGTTGTGACATCCTTTAAAAGATCCTCATCAAATGAAAGTGTTTCTGCAACAATCTGAATGCTGTTTATGGTTGAACCATCGTTAAGAGCAATAAAAGCCACATTCTTGTTTCCTCTTTTTGTTCTTACCCATCCTTTAACCAGTACATCAGAGCCCACTTGAGGGGAGGATAGTATTTTTTTTATCTTAATTCTTTCCATGGCATAACTTGAAATAACCGCAACTTTAATTAATACGATCCGTAAAAGTAGTAAAATGTTGCAAAGCTGAAATTCATCATCGCCATTTATTATATAATTAAGCAATTGATCATGATTTCATAACCTGTTAAGAAGCTGAAATGTTTGAAAAACGACTTCCAAAGAGCTGCTTTTCTTTAGATTTTATTATTGTTAAAATTAATCTAAACAATACTTATTTGAATAACGTTTCTATTAACGGATTTGAAAATTAAAAATTCTGAATAACTTTGAGATTAAACTGATAATAAAAACAACTATGGAAGAAAGTCAGAAAATGGTAGTGGTGCCATGGGATTTTACTCATGTGGCAGAAAGCGCTTTGGCTCATGCAGTAAAAATTAGCCGGATGGTGGGAAATCCTATCACACTTCTCCATATTGTAAGTCCGGATATAAGTGAAAGCGGCATGGGAGAAAAAAAGATCCTGCTCGACCATGTCACAATGGAAAACAGCAAGAAGTATAATCTTCAGCTTTCTTCTGCAATTGTCAAGGGAAGCATATTTAATGAAATAGCCGAGTTCGTAAATGAAAAGGATGCCAGTCTGGTTGTGATGGGCACCCACGGGATGAAAGGTATGCAGAAGCTGACGGGAAGCTGGGCTTTAAAGGTTATAGTCAAATCGAAGGTTCCTTTTATTGTGGTCCAGGATCCGCCTGCAGATCAGGAGAGGTATCATAAGATTGTCTTTCCTGTGGATTTCAAAACTGAGAATAAGGAAAAGATCAGGATGGCAATTTTCATGGGCAAATACTTCGATTCAAAAATACATTTTCTGGTTGTCACTACTACCGATAAAGCCCTCCTGAAAAAAACAAATATCAATATTAATTTTGCAATCAAATATCTGATCCAGAATAATATTGAGTATGAAATTCACAAGGTGAGCAGAGGTAATCTTGCTCAACAGACAATTGACTTCGCCCAGAAGACAAATGCTGACCTGATCCTTATTATGACTACAAAGAACATTACGGTTGCCGATTATGTGATTGGCGCCTCGGAACAATTCATCATTGCCAATAGTTCTAAAATCCCTGTTTGCTGCGTCAATCCAAAGGCCACATTCACCAAGACAGGTCAGTTCATGGGAGGATGGGGTGATTAACCATTAATTATGTCAATTGAGGTTCAGGGTGTTACCAAACTTTATGGAGAGCAGAAGGCTCTCGATAATGTTTCTTTCAGAATAGAATCAGGTGAGATTACAGGACTGCTCGGTCCTAATGGCGCCGGTAAATCCACCATGATGAAGATCATCACGGGCATAATTCCTGCTACGAAAGGTTCAGTGTATGTAAATGGAGTGGAAGTTGGTCCGGACAACCCGGAGATAAGGAAGGAGATCGGATATCTTCCTGAGAATAATCCTCTTTATCCTGATATGTACGTAAGGGAATATCTTGGTTTTGTAGCTTCATTATACAGGTTATCCGGGGCTAAAAAGAAGATCGATTTGATAGTACAGGCTACTGGTTTGACAGCTGAACAGAATAAGAAAATAGGCACTTTATCGAAAGGTTACAGGCAGAGAGTAGGGCTGGCCCAGGCACTTGTTCATGATCCTCAGGTACTCATACTCGATGAGGTCACAACCGGACTCGATCCCAATCAGATTATAGAGATCCGGAAACTGATAACAGAAGCAGGTAAGGAAAAAACAATAATCCTTTCCACTCATGTCATGCAGGAAGTGGAAGCTATCTGCAGCCGGATAATCATTATAGATAAGGGAGTTATCGTTGCCAATGAAGCAAAGAACAGAATTTCAGGGTTATCCGGAGGACTTCAATCGATTACTGTGGAATTCGGCAGCGCTGTTGATGAGGACAGTTTGAAAAAGATTAATACTGTTTCATTTGTCAGGAGGCTCAATGGCAATTTATGGCTCTTAGAATCATATGCCCCCGGTGATATACGACCCCTGATTTTCTCATTTGCAGTAAATAATAACATTACAGTCCTTTCGCTTCAAAAACAGGGAAATAATCTGGAAGATGTTTTCAGACGACTTACAAACGATTAATTTTTGTTTTCCCGAATATTTTTATTTGCTTTGTACGTTATTGATTGGTGGAAAGATTTGTAGTGATTGCAACCACAGGAAAAAATGCTAAAGCCTATCCAGGATCATTTTTCTTTATCTTTCCCCCCGTCATATTATTAATAATTAACTAAACTAATTATAAATGGGATATTTATTTACCTCAGAATCAGTTTCGGAAGGTCATCCGGATAAGGTTGCCGATCAGATATCAGATGCTTTGCTTGACGAATTCCTGCGCTGGGATCCGGAATCAAAGGTAGCTTGCGAAACATTTGTAACCACGGGCCTCGTTGTCTGCGGTGGTGAAGTCAGAACAGAAGGATGGGTTGATGTTCAGGAGACTGTACGTAATGTAATCCGCAGCATCGGCTATACAAAACCAGAATACAGGTTCGACTGCGACTCATGCGGTGTTATCTCGACAATCCACGACCAGTCAAGCGACATTCGCCAGGGTGTGGTAAGGGAAAACCCTGAAGAACAGGGAGCAGGCGACCAGGGAATGATGTTTGGTTACGCCTGCCGCGAAACAGACAATTTCATGCCTCTCAGCACTATGCTGGCACATCTGCTGCTCAAGGAGCTTGCACACATACGCCATTCCGGCAAACAGATGAAGTATCTCCGTCCTGACAGCAAATCGCAGGTTACAATTGAATATGACGATAAGAATAATCCTCTCAGGATTGATACCATTGTTATTAGCACCCAGCATGACGAATTCGTTGTTCCCGGTGATAATTCATACGAAGCAGAGAAGAAAGCGGAAAAAGCCATGCAGACGAGGATAGCAGAAGATCTTCAGAATATCCTTATTCCCCGTGTAAAAGCAATGCTCCCCGCAAGAGTACAGGAGATGTTCAGGAACGATATCAAGCTTCTTGTCAATCCGACAGGAAAATTTGTTATTGGCGGTCCTCATGGAGACACCGGGCTGACCGGCCGTAAGATCATAGTTGATACCTACGGCGGACACGGAGCACATGGCGGCGGGGCTTTCTCAGGAAAAGATTCATCTAAAGTTGACAGATCAGCAGCTTATGCTGCACGTCATATAGCAAAAAACCTGGTAGCTGCCGGCGTTTGCGACCAGGCCCTGGTGCAGGTGGCTTATGCAATCGGTGTTGCTCAGCCTGTGGGCCTCTACCTGAATACTTACGGCACAGCAAAGGTAAAAGACAGCAAGGGAAACCTGCTGCCTGACGGGAAAATTTCTGAAGAACTTCACAAACTCTTTGATCTTCGTCCTTATGCTATTGTACGGCGGTTCGGACTTAAAAATCCTATCTTCCTTGAAACTGCATCATACGGACATTTCGGACGGGAAAATTTTGAAAAGGATGTTGATGTCTATTATGAAGTAGCCGGATCGGCTCCCAAAGCAGGTAACGGTAAAGGTGGAAACGGTAAAAAGATATACCGGAAAAAAGTTGAATTTTTTGCCTGGGAAAAACTTGATGCCGTTGATCAGATAAAGGAAGCATTCAGGATTTAGCCGACCTCACCCCCTCTTTCCCCCTCTCCCGGGGGCGAGGGGGAAGATTCCCGTGATCATGATCATTTGCGGATTTTAAGCCCCTCTCACTTGGGAGAGGGTCCCCCCCCGATAGCTATCGGGATGGGGAGAGGCCGCTAAAAAGACGCTTTAACTATCCTGGCGATATTATCAGATCTTCCCAGTGTATAATAATGTATCCCGGGAACTCCTGAATTGAGTAAGTCTTTCGACTGCATCGTGGTCCATTCTATACCTACTTCTCTGGCTTCCTCATCGTTCCTGCATTTCTGAACGGCAGTGAACAGGTCATTAGGCACATCAATATGGAATGTCTGTGGAAGCAATTTTATGTCGTTAAGCGCTGAGATCGGCTTTATGCCGGCAATGATCGGAACATTTATCCCAGCTGCTTTGCAGTCGTCCCTGAACCTGTAGAATTTCTTGTTGTCAAAAAACATCTGGGTGACAATGTAATGAGCCCCGGCCTTAATTTTCTGCCGGAGGTTTTCAAGATCGGCAATCCTGTTCGGAGCTTCAAAATGCTTTTCAGGATAGCCGGCAACTCCTATGCAGAAATTAGTCGGAGCTGCATTTATCAGTGTATCTTCTATATACTTACCCCTGTTCATTGCAGCTATCTGTTCAACAAGCTCATAAGTATATGAGTGTCCCTCTTTTTCAGGAATAAAAGTACGGCTGCCACGCTGGGGATCGCCCCTGAGTGCAAGGACATCATCAATGCCCAGAAAATTCATTTCAATAAGCACATTCTCGGTTTCCTCCTTAGTAAAACCTCCACAGAGAACGTGCGGTACAACAGTGATGTAGTATTTATATTTTACAGCAGCTGCAAGAGCAACGGTGCCCGGACGTTTGCGGGTAACTCTTTTTTCGAGCAAGCCATCGGGTCTTTCATGGTAGATTATCTCATTCCTGTGAGAGGTAAAATTGATGTAAGCCGGGTTGAATTCCATCAACCTGTCAATTGCTGCGTATGTTCTTTCTATACTGTGCCCTTTAAGAGGAGGAAGCAGTTCGAAGGTGAACAGGGGCTTTTTTGCGTTTTTGATCTTTTCTAATACACTCATTTATCAAAAATTCTTAACATTTAAATTACAGGTTTGCTGCCAGCCACCGCGAAGCTTCTTCAGGAGCCATGCCTTTCCGGGAAGCATAATCCTTAAGCTGGTCATTGCCTATCTTACCAACGCTGAAATATGATGATGCGGGATGCGAAAAAATGTATCCGCTAACTGATGCCGGAGGTGACATTGCGTAATTCTCTGTAAGCTCGACGCCTATTTTGCCAGCATCGAGCAGGTCAAACAGAACTTTCTTTTCGGTATGATCGGGACAGGCAGGATAGCCGGGAGCCGGGCGAATACCCCTGTATTTCACATTCAGCATCTCGTCCAGAGTGAGATTCTCATCGGGTGCATAACCCCAGTATTCCTTACGGATCTTAAGATGGAGCCATTCGGCGGCAGCCTCTGCCAGGCGATCGCTTAATATCCTGATCATTATAGTGGCGTAATCATCATTCTTATACTCGGCAAACTTTTTATTGTCTATATCTGCAGTAACTACAAAAAGCCCCAGATAATCCTTTTTTCCCGAAGCAGCAGGAGCAATGTAGTCAGAAAGGGAAAGGTTTGGAACTCCTTCAGGCTTAGCTTCCTGATTCCTTAAAAATCTTAAGACGGTTTTAACTTCCTTCCCTGAATTATCAGAAAGAACAACAACATCGTCGCCCTCCGACCAGGCCGGCAGAAATCCGAAAATTGCCCTTGCTGAAACCAATTTTTTATTTATTATCTCCTGGAGATAAAGCTGAGCATCTTCAAATAGTTTTTTTGCTTCCTTTCCCTTTTGCTGATCATTGAATATGGCCGGATATTTACCTGGTATCTTCCATGAAAAGAAAAAGAATGTCCAGTCAATGAAATTAAGTAGTTCACTCAGATCAATCTCATGTATTTCATGTATCCCGGGTTTTGCCGGGCTAAAATGTGTAGTTGATGTCCAGTCTGTTACAAGGCTATTTCTTCTTGCTGAAGCAAGAGAGACAAGGTTTCTTTCAACTTTTTTGGCACTGTGCTCGGTCCTCATCTTCCTGTACTTTTCAGCAATGGAAGATGCATATTTGGTATAGTCGGCCTGGCTAAGGGCAGATAATACACCTGCTGCCTTTGAAGCATCCCTCACATGTATTACCGGTGCTGAGTATGCCGGCGCTATCTTAACGGCAGCATGAATTTCCGATGTAGTTGCGCCACCTATAAGCAATGGAATTTTCAGTTTTCTTCGTTCCATCTCAGAAGCAACATGCACCATCTCTTCGAGTGAAGGGGTTATCAACCCGCTCAATCCTATAAAGCCAGCATTCTCTTTTAAGGCAGTATCGATGATCTTTTCGGCCGGGACCATTACACCAAGGTCAAGTATTTCGTAATTATTACAGGAGAGCACCACCCCTACAATGTTCTTCCCAATATCATGTACATCTCCCTTAACAGTTGCTAGAAGTATTTTCCCGGCTGATCTTTTCTCCTCACCCCTGCTTTCGGCCTGGATATAGGGTTCAAGCTTGGCAACTGCCTTCTTCATCACCCTGGCGCTTTTTACAACCTGCGGGAGGAACATCTTTCCTGATCCGAACAGGTCGCCGACTTCATTCATCCCTTCCATAAGAGGTCCTTCGATCAGCTCTATTGATCGTGTAAAAAGATGCCTTGCTTCCTCAACGTCATCTTCAATAAATTCATCGAGCCCCCTTATAAGTGCAAATTTAATACGCATCTTAACCGGATATGATCTCCACTCATCGGCCTTTTCCTCTTTTCTGCCTCCTTCACCCTGTAATCCTTCTGCCACTTTCACAAGTTTCTCTGTGGCCTCCTTATTCCTGTTAAGTACAACATCCTCACATAACTCAAGAAGGTCGGGAGGTATTTCCGTATATACCTGGAGCATGCCCGGGTTAACTATCCCCAGGTCGAGTCCTGCCTTTATTGCATGATAAAGGAAGACTGAATGTATTGCTTCCCGCACTGTATCAATCCCCCTGAACGAAAAAGAAAGATTGCTTATCCCCCCGCTTATCTTCGCATAGGGAAGATTGGCTTTTATCCATTCAGCCGCCCTTATAAAGTTAACTGCATAGTTATTATGCTCTTCAATGCCGGTGGCTATTGCAAGCACATTAGGATCGAAGATGATATCCTCGGGAGGGAATCCCAGCTTATCAACAAGCAGATTGTAGGAACGCTGTGCCACCCTGATCTTTCTTTCAAAAGTATCAGCCTGCCCGTGCTCATCAAAGAGCATTACAACAGCAGCTGCACCGTATTTCCTTATTTTATGGGCATGCTCAAGAAATGACTCCTCTCCCTCCTTAAGGCTTATTGAGTTGACTATTGATTTTCCCTGAATACATTTAAGTGCTGACTCAAGAACTTTCCAGTTAGAGGAATCGATCATTAACGGCAGTCGGGCAATATCAGGTTCAGACATAACAAGGTTCACGAATTTCACCATTGCCTTCTCAGAATCGAGCATTGCCTCATCCATACAGATATCAATTATCTGGGCTCCACCTTCAACCTGGTTCCGTGCTATTGCAAGCGCTTCCCCGTATTTTTCATCTCTTATGAGCCTGGCAAACTTTTTTGAACCCGACACATTGGTCCTTTCTCCAATATTGACAAAATTGGTTTCAGGAGTAATAGTAAGCGCTTCCAGTCCGCTCAGCCTGGTAAATTTTGGTAATGACGGAATAACATGAGGCTTGTACTTTTTTGCAGTATCGGCAATTTTCCTTATGTGCAGCGGTGTGGTTCCACAACAGCCTCCTATAATATTAACCCATCCCTCCTTCATGAAATCCTCAACAACCGATGCCATATACTCAGCCGACTGATCATACTCACCAAACTGGTTTGGCAGACCTGCATTTGGATGAGCTGAAACGTAAAAACCCGCCTTTGCTGAAAGCTCCTCAATGAATGGTCTAAGCTGTTCCGCACCAAGAGCACAGTTGAGCCCAATGCTGAACAGCGGAAAATGTGAAACGGAAATAATAAATGCTTCAAGGGTCTGTCCTGTCAATGTCCTGCCACTGGCATCTGTTATTGTTCCGGAGATCATAACGGGAAGGCTTATTCCGGTTTCCTCAAAAACCGACTGAATAGCAAACAGCGCAGCCTTTGAATTCAGAACATCAAAAATGGTCTCAATGAGTAAAATGTGAACCCCGCCATCGATAAGACCTTTTACCTGCTCTGAATAGGCTTCAACAAGGTCGTCAAAAGAGACCAGTCTGGCCCCCGGGTCATTTACATCCGACGACATAGAAGCGGTACGATTAGTAGGTCCCAGTGAACCTGCAACAAAATGAGATTGCGGTTCATCAGACTTTTCATATTGCTTTATTGCATCCACTGCAAGCCTGGCCGATGTAACATTCATCTCATAAACCAAAGCTTCCATTCCGTAATCGGCCATGGATATCTTATTGGAATTGAATGTGTTGGTTGAAATGATATCAGCTCCTGCTTCAAGATACTTAAGGTGAATATCCCCTATTATTTCAGGTTTGGTAATTGATAACAGATCATTATTACCTTTTTGCTGCCGGGGATGTTCCCTGAATCTCACGCCGCGAAAATCCTCTTCCATCAGCTTATGCTTCTGGATCATGGTACCCATAGCCCCATCAAGGATCAGGATCCTGTTCTTTATTAATTCCTGCGGAGTGGTCTTCATCTGATAATTATTTAAAATTGATTAAAAAAATACCAGGCAGAAAGTCGAATAAATGATTTTCAGCTTACTTTTCTGCCTGTATTCACAATAAAAACATTCATTTTCGAAAGTTGTTCCCGTAAAGAATAAAGTCTTTCCAGGTTGATAATTCCAATAACGTACTTATACAATTTCCCGCTAAAGTATTCCGACACTTCTTCAAATCCAAATAAATTCCTGTCCTCTTCATTTGTATACCTCAGGTACACCTCGAGTTTATAGTTACGGGTATAATGTGAAACTGTGCCTTGCTGATGCTTCTTATATTCATATTTATAACCATAGGAATTTGCAGAAATATCTGAAAGGACTGCCGATCCGGTTGCATGACCACCTGCCCCCTTGCCTGAGAAGAATTGCTTATCGGCAAATGCAGCTTCAGTGATCACCCCGTTATACTCATTATCTACATTGTAGAGGTACTTATCTGATGAAATAAACCTGGGAAGAACAAAGCTAGTAATTGTATTTTCATTTGTTTTACCTACATAGGGCACTAGTTTTATCTTAAGTCCTTTCTCTTTGGCATATTGGATATCAAATTTTGAGATAGTATTGATCCCATAATGAAATACTTCATCAGGGTCAAGGAATAGCCCGTAAGCGTGTCCGGTTATTATGCAAAGCTTGAATTTTGCATCCCAGCCTTCCACATCGAGTTTAGGATTTGATTCTGCAAACCCTTTTTCTTTTGCTTCCTTAAGGGCAACGTCGTAATCAACGCCGCTGTTATGCATCAGTGTAAGAATATAATTTGTAGTTCCGTTAAGGATCCCTCTGAGCGAATAGAGCAGCTCGTTATCATAATATTCCTCAAGATTCCTTATTATCGGAATACTGGCCCCGGCCGAAGCTTCATAAAGAAGCGATACTTTATATTTCTCCTGCAAATCAACCAATTCCCTGAAATGTTTTGCTATCATCATCTTGTTTGCTGACACAACACTCTTACCGCTTTCCATTGCAGTTTTGACAATATTGTAAGCTTCATCAGCATCATCTATAAGCTCGACTATAAGATTGATCGAAGGATCCTGAAGGAGTTCATTCTTATCATAAGTGAAGTTATCCATGGGGATCCTTCTCTTTTTGTTTCTGTCCTTAACGCATATTTTAACTATATCGGCTTTGAATCCTTTGCTGCTGTTCAGAACATCGTGCAATCCCTGCCCGACACATCCGTAGCCGAATAAACCGATTCTCAATTTTTCCTGTGTCATATTGTACTATTATATAACCTTATTAATTGCCTGCTCAAAATCATAGATTATGTCATCTATATGCTCAATGCCTACTGAAACCCTGAACAAACCGGGTTCAACGCCTGCTGCAAGCTGTTCTTCAGCAGAAAGCTGTGCGTGGGTCGTTGCTGAAGGCTGAATAATGAGTGTCTTGGCATCTCCCATGTTCGCAAGATGACTAACCAGCTTTAAATGCTCAACCAGTTTTGCGGCTCTCTCTTTTTCAGCCTTCAGCACGAAGCTAAGAACCCCACCTGCCCCCTTTGGCAAATATTTCTTAGCCATAGTGTGATGAGGACTGCTTTCAAGTCCGGGATAACTGACCTTTTCAACTGCTTTATGAGCTTCGAGCCATTTTGCAAGGTCAAGAGTATTACTGACATGCCTGTCCATCCTTAGCGAAAGAGTCTCAAGTCCCTGGAGTGTAAGAAATGAATTAAAGGGGCTTATTGAAGGACCCAGATCGCGCAGCCCCTCAACCCTTGCTTTGATTATGAAAGGTATATTTCCGGCCTGTGTTGAAGCTGAAAAAACCTCACCAAAAACAAGTCCGTGATAACCTTCTGAAGGTTCTGTGAACATTGGAAAATTTCCGTTTGTCCAGTCAAAATTTGCAGCATCGACAATTACGCCACCAATGCTTGTTCCATGTCCGCCTGCCCATTTGGTTGTCGATTCCACAACTATATTTGCTCCATATTCAATTGGCCGGCATAGATACCCGCATGCACCAAAAGTATTGTCCACTATTAAAGGGATCCGATGCTTGCGGGCAAGTGTTGAGAAAGCTTCGAGATCCGGGATGTTGAAGCCCGGGTTTCCGATAGTCTCAACATACAGGGCTTTCGTTTTCTTATCGATAAGCTTTTCGAACGATGATGGTTCAAGATCTTCTGCAAAACGGGTCTGGATACCAAATCCGGCAAAAGTCACTTTGAATTGGTTAAAACTGCCCCCGTATAAAAAGGGAGAGCTTACAAAATTATCGCCGTTGCGGAGGATCGTTGTAAGAGCAAGGAACTGAGCTGCATGCCCTGAAGATACCGCAAGCGCTGCGGCTCCGCCTTCAAGCGCTGCCACCCTTTTTTCAAGAACATCGGTGGTCGGATTCATTATACGGGTATAAATATTACCGCTTTCCGAAAGGTTGAAGAGATTGGCCGCGTGCTTTGCATCGTTGAAAACGTACGAGGTTGTCTGGTAGATAGGTACCGCTCTCGATAATGTATCTTTATCTGGCGTGTGACCTGCATGAACCTGTAGAGTCTCAAAATTTATTTTTCTGTCTTTCATTTTTCAATTTTAATATATTAAACATATCACCGGGTACAGGGAAATGATCCTCAGGTTATAGAGAATGATCCGGCATACAACAAAATATTTGTGATTCCAAATCAAATTTTACTGGCACATGCACATAGGCATGAGCGGGATGATTAAGTAGTTGTTGTTTTCCAGAAAAGTCGAGTTCATTTCTTCTGTGTTAAATTTTTATCATCTCCCGTCTTTCCGGGATTAGGTTTTGGCACCGTTATCCGAAAAAATGCTGGATTGGTTGCCAGGGTTTCTCCGAGCCTAATCTCTCCGCCCTTCTTAATAAAAATCAAACACCCTTACCGGAAGGAATATTTGATTTGTGGGCTCAAAGATATGAAGGATTTTCAGAATTGCAAAAAAAATAGAATAGTTAACCTCTTTATAAGCAACCACTGGTGACTTTTTATTATATGAACATCTAAAGGTAATTTCCATTATTTTTGTCTTTTCAATTCTCCTCCTGTATGAATAGTAACCTTGTCATTTATAACAGCCTGTCGCGCAAGAAGGAAAAATTCGAAGCTCTTCACTCTCCTTTTGTCGGATTATACGTTTGCGGACCCACAGTATACAGCAATGCTCATCTCGGCCATGCCCGGCCGGCAATAACCTTTGATATTTTGTTCAGGTATCTTACCCATTCAGGATATAAAGTGCGCTATATACGAAATATTACAGATGTCGGACATCTCGAAAATGATGCCGACGAAGGTGAGGATAAAATACAGAAAAAGGCCAGGCTTGAAAATCTTGAGCCCATGGAAGTTGTTCAGAAATATCTTAACACTTTCCTGAAAAACATGGATCAGCTGAATACTCTTAATCCTTCCATTGAACCAAGAGCCTCGGGGCATATAATTGAACAACAACAGCTTATACACAAGCTCATTGATAACGGCTATGCTTATGAAATAAACGGTTCAGTATATTTCGATGTGCTGAAGTATAATGAAAAGTATAATTATGGCAAGCTGTCAGGTCGTGTACTTGAGGATCTTCAGAGCAATACGCGCAGTCTTGAGGGCCAGGATGAAAAAAGAAATCCCTTTGATTTCGCACTCTGGAAAAAGGCTTCTCCCGGGCATCTGATGAAATGGCCATCTCCATGGAGTGAGGGCTTTCCCGGATGGCACCTAGAATGTTCGGCAATGAGCATAAAATACCTCGGTGAAGTTTTTGATATACATGGAGGAGGAATTGACCTGCAGTTCCCCCATCATGATTGTGAAATAGCACAATCGGCCGGGGCGCTCGGAAAAGAATCGGTGCGTTACTGGATGCACAATAACATGATAACAATAAACGGGCAGAAGATGGCCCGTTCTCTTGGCAATTTCATAACTCTCGATGAGCTTTTCAGCGGGGCACATCTGTTGCTTGACCAGGCATTCAGCCCTATGACGATAAGGTTTTTTATCCTGCAGGCCCATTACCGCAGTACTGTTGATTTCTCAAATGAAGCCCTGAAAGCAGCTGAAAAAGGATTTCAGAAGCTGATGAAATCTCTCGATACTCTCAGCAAACTTAAGCCCTCTGCAATATCATCGGCTGATATCAGCCAGCTTATGAAAAAATGCTATGAGGCAATAAATGATGATCTCAACACTCCTGTTTTACTTTCGCACCTCTTTGACGGTGTGAAGATCATCAATTCGGTTAATGACGGAACTGAAACACTGAACGCCGGCGACCTTGAGTTGCTGAAAAAGATTTTTTACGATTTTGTAATTGAAATACTTGGATTAAAGGATGAATCAGCTTCCAAAACTGATGAAAAGCTTGCAGGTAGCCTGATCGAGCTTGTCCTTAATCTGCGGCAGGAAGCCAAGAGCCGTAAGGAATGGAGTGTTTCGGATAAGATAAGGGAGGAGCTGAAGAAAGTTGGTGTTACTATTAAAGATAAAAAGGATGGAGTCGACTGGGAAATTGATTAGTGAAAACAATGAAGAAACCCACCCCTGACCTCCCGCTGAAGCGGGACAGGCACTCCGAGGAGGGGAATTTTAAGAAAGACCCAATCCTTGATCCATCGAAGGAGGGGAATTTAAGAAGGTATTCCTCCAATCCTGTGATGATTGGCACCGTCCCTTTAGGCGGTAACCATCCAATAAGGATACAGTCGATGACAAACACCGACACGCTCGACTCACAAAGCTCAGTATCACAATGCATAAGGATCATTGAGGCCGGAGCAGATTATGTTCGCCTAACTGCACAGGGTATAAATGAAGCCGAAAATCTTTTGGTTATTAAAAATGAACTGAGAAAAGCAGGTTTCTCCACTCCCCTTATTGCCGATATTCATTTTAACCCTTCAGCGGCTGAAACTGCTGCAAAAATAGTTGAAAAGGTCAGAATAAATCCGGGTAATTATGTTGATAAAAGGGCTTCCTTTATAATCTCTGATCTCACTGATAAACAATATAATGAAGAGATTGAAAGAATTCATTCAAGACTGCTTCCACTAATAAATATCTGTCACGGGAGCAATACTGCAATCCGCATCGGTATCAATCACGGGTCGCTTTCCGACAGGATAATGACACGTTATGGCAATACGCCTGCAGGAATGGTAGCCTCAGCAATTGAGTTTATCAGGATATTCAGGGCTGAAAATTTTAATAACCTGGTCCTCTCGATGAAATCATCCGATACCTCAGTGATGATTGAAGCTACCAGAAAGCTTGTGGCAGCCATGCTGACTGAAGGTGTGGCCTTCCCCCTCCACCTTGGAGTTACTGAAGCAGGTGAAGGAGAAGACGGCAGAATAAGGTCCGCAGCAGGGATTGGAGCTTTGCTGTCGGAAGGAATTGGTGATACAATAAGAGTCTCTCTTTCTGAGGATCCGGAAAAAGAAATTCCGGTAGCCAGGAAGATTGCAGATTTTTATCCGAGGGGAACAGCAACGGTAAATGCAGCAGAAAGGATCTCCTTTAAAACTCCTTCCGAAAAACCCGGTCTTTTCAGGAAGATCAGTGGCCCCCTTGTTGTTGCAAATCTTTCGTCAGCTGATGCTGCAGCTAATGACTTTTACAGTTCAGCAGGTTTCCTTAAAACCACAACGGGTGAGATAACCAGAATTGACGGGTCGGCCGACGTTATAATTGCTGCGAATGCGCCGTCAGCGATTCCTGCTGATATAATCGTCGCAATCCCGTTTAAGATCTGGCGCAGAAGCGACAAAAAGCAGGAATGTTATCCGCTTTTCTCGCCCGAAGTCTTTACAGCTTCGCCGTCCAAATCAGAAATTCTTAACATAATACTTACCGGCTCCCATTTTGATCCGGAGATATTAAAAACCATTAATTCAGGTAATTCCCTGGTTATCTTCAGGTTCGATCCATACAAAGAAAAGTATGCTCCCGATCATTTTCTAAACAAGGTTCATGATTATAACCCTTATCTGAATATAATACTGAATCCTGCTTTCAATGAAGAAAACCTGGAAGATCTTCAGATAAAGGCATCGTCGCTCCTTGGCCGTTATATAAACGATGAAAATATCTCAGGTATATCCGTTTCAAACAGACAGGGGATTAACCTTAATGATATCAATAAGCTCTGTTTCTCAATTCTTCAGAGTACCGGAAAACGCATCACCAGAACCATCTATCTTTCATGTCCGACCTGCGGCCGGACCAAATTCAACCTTCAGGAAGCAGTAAAGAAAGTAAAATCTGCAACTGAACATTTCAAGGGATTAAAAATAGCAGTAATGGGATGCATAGTTAATGGCCCGGGTGAGATGGCAGGGTCCGATTACGGTTATGTAGGGGCTGCTTCAGGTAAGGTTCATATCTACAGGGGAACTGTTCCGGTGCTGAAGAACGTCCCAGAAGAGGAAGCGGCCGATGCGTTACTCAGGATAATAGAAGCCGACAGGAAGGATCACTAATCTACAAGCTTGTAATCGAGCTGTTTCTTTTGAAGATCGGCCTTCACAACTTCAATATTAACCTTGTCGCCCAGGGTATAAATTTTCCCTGTTGACCGGCCTTTGATACGGTAGTTTTCTTCATCATATTCATAGAAATCATCAATCAGGTTTCTGATATGTATCATCCCTTCACAATGATTTTCAATGATCTCAACATAGATCCCCCATTCAGTAACTCCCGATATGATACCTTCAAAAACCTGTCCCGTTTTATCGCTCATATACTCAACCTGCTTGTATTTAACAGATGCTCGTTCGGCTTCGGCAGCAAGGCGTTCCATCTTTGATGAATGATCACACATTTTCTGATATTTATCCTTTCCATCAGGCCTCTTTTCCGAAAGATATTCGGTAAGCAACCTGTGCACCATCATGTCAGGATAACGACGGATAGGTGAAGTAAAATGGGTGTAAAATTTGAACGACAAACCGAAGTGGCCAATGTTATCGGTTGAATAGACTGCTTTTGCCATCGACCTGAGCGCGAGGTTCTCTATAATATTCTGCTCCTTTTTACCTTCAACAGCAGTAAGGAGCTTGTTCATCGCTTTGGGCAGGTTGGTTTTATCATCTTTGATAAGAGTGTACCCGAATCTTGTAACAAAATGGCTGAAATTGCTGATCTTTTCCGGATCGGGCTTATCATGGATCCTGTAAACAAAATTCTTCCCCTTTAGCTTTTTACCGACATACTCGGCAACATGCTTGTTTGCAAGAAGCATAAACTCCTCTATCAGCTGGTTGGCTGTGCCCATATCGCGGAATTTAATACCGATTGGTTTGCCTTCCTCATCAAGATCAAACCTTACCTCTACCTTTTCAAAGTTAAAGGCGCCAGAGGCGAATCGCTTTTTCCTGAGATTCTGTGCTAGTTGGTGTAGAACAAGCACATGCTCTTTCATATCGCCCTCACCTGTATCAATAACCTTTTGAGCTTCATTGTACGAAAATCGCTTATCTGAATTGATCACTGTTCTTCCGAACCATTCATTTATCACATCAGATTTATCGTTCAACTCAAAAACAGCAGAATAGGTAAGCTTGTCTTCTTCAGGAATGAGTGAACAGATATGATTTGAAAGCCTCTCAGGCAACATTGGAACTACCCTGTCGACCAGGTAAACCGATGTTGCTCTCTGCCTTGCCTCTTCTTCAACGACCGACTTAGGTCTTACATAGTGGGTTACATCAGCAATATGAACACCTACCTCCCAGTTCCCGTTTTCGAGCTTCCTTAATGAAAGTGCATCGTCAAAATCGCGCGCATCGGCAGGGTCAATGGTGAAAGTAGGGATCTGCCTGAAATCCCGTCTCAATTTAATCTCCCCGGCAGTGATCTCATCCCTGATCTTCTCCGCATCCATTTCAACCTCCTCTGTAAACTCATAAGGAAGCTCAAATTCAGCAAGAATAGAATGAATTTCGGTTTCATGCAGCCCGGGATCGCCAAGCACCTTAATGATTTCGGCAACCGGATTTTTTGACTTGGGACTCCAGTCTATCACCCTGGCCACTGCTTTCTGTCCCTGCTTAGCTCCGTTGAGTTTAGTGGCAGGTATGAAAAGATCGTAAGGCATGTTCTTGGTGTCGGGAATGAGGAAAGCAAAGTTTGGCATGATCTCAACCGTACCTACAAATGTTGTCCTGTCACGCTCGATTATCTCAACTACTTCACCTTCGGGTCGTGCTCCTTTCTTTTTTGCATACAGCCAGACCTTAACTTTATCACCGTGAAGCGCCGTGTTTAGATTTTTAGCTGATATAAAAACATCATCAGCGATATCGTCAGTTATTATAAAACCATATCCCATGCGTGTCATATCCACAGTTCCTGAAATATAGCTCCTTACCGCCTTCACCCTGTATTTTCCTCTTGATACTTCTTCCACCTTTTCGCTTCCGGTAAGTTCCCTGAGCTTGTCTGAGATATCTGCCATTACGGTGCGGTCTGAAATATTTAATTTTTTTGCAACCTGCCTGAAATTGAAACCCAGTCCGGGACTTTTACTCAATACGTCAAGTATAAGACCGGTAAGTTCATTTCCGGAAAAACCGGGCATTTCCCCTGATTTGCCCTTTGAATTATTTTTCCTGCTCGATTTTCTGCTCATAAAATTGATTTTTGCGAAGTTACAAAAATGAACACCAAAAAATTAATACATTTGGTTAATAAAAAATTTCAATGATTGATTTGAATTCGGTTCCGAAGCAATCACCCTCAGTAGTTACGCGGAAAACAGGAAATGAATATGTGCTTGTTCCTGTTGCTGATAATATAGCCGACATGAACAGTGTGTTTACCCTTAATGAAACCGGCGCCTTCATCTGGGAACAGATCGACGGGAAGAATAACATTAATAATATAATACAGAATCTTACAGCAGAATTTGCCATAGATAGAGATACGGCAGAAAAGGATGTCCAATCATTTATGGATGATATGAAGAAATATCTGATAATAAAATAAAATGGTTCGGGGTACGGGGTACGAGGTGCGCGGAAAGCATCTTCCCTGAACCTCGTACCTCGAACCCCGCACCAATTCATGAGGAACTACAACTTAAATATAGCAGGATACCGGATCAGGTTTAAAGCGGAGGCTGACGGAGTGGAACTAGTACCCTCATTAAGGTTCAGGGATTATATTTCGGATGAAAAGGAACATGACATATCCATACTCATCCATTCAGATAGATATACTCTCCCCACCGCAGTAAAAAAGGTTTTCAGCGCTCCTTATATTGAAGAGATCAATGGTATCAGGATAAAAAAGAAAGATGAGTTCTGGAGCGTATATAAGGACAGGGAAGATTTATTCATCAGCACTGATTTTCCTCTTTCTCAGGTGATGAGAAGAGCGGTCCTGAAGTTTTCTCTTACTTCAGATAAATGGGAGTTATGGATTGAGCATGAGAAAAGGAAAGTTGATCCCATGGAATATCCCCTTGACGGCCTGATCCTCTATTACCTTAGTGTAATCCATAATGATATAATGATCCATGCTTCGGGAATTAGCTATGACGGAAAGGGCTATATCTTCAGCGGGATATCCGGAAAAGGCAAGACAACTATGGCGAGGTTATGGGATAGTTCAGGGGCCGGGATCATACACGACGACAGGCTTATAATACGCAAAGCAGGAGACACTTACAGAATGCATAATACTCCGGTTTACAACAATGATAAACCGTCCGGTTCGGCTGTGTCAAAAATATTCATTATTGAACATGGGCTTGCCAACAAACTAACACATGCAGGAGGCGCTTATGCGGTGAGCCTTGTGATGTCAAATTGCATCCAGCATAACTGGAGCCATGAGATAATAAACAGGTTGTTAAAATCAGTGAGTACTTTGTGCGATAATGTTCCGGTTGAAATATTATATTTCCGGCCTGAACGAAGTGCCATCGATTATATTCTTGAGAATGACTAATGCAAAAATTAACCATACTATTGTTAAAGACATAAGCTTCTCATTGCTTGAAGAAGGAATTTCGGTAAAAGTAAGGGCCGATGGTTACAGCATGTATCCTTCAATCAGGCCAGGATCTCTTATCCATATCGAACCGTTACGCAATGAGCTGCCCGGCCCGGGTGATATAGTAGCCTGGAAAAGAAGTTCAGGTTTTGTTGTTCACCGTCTTGTACGGATTGAAGGGACAGGAAGCAGCATAACATTCATTACCCGCGGCGATTCATGCATGAATGAGGATCAGCCTGTGAAAACCCTTGCCGGAAAAGTAGTGAGAATTGAAGATGAAAACGGTAATATTGAAAGGATCGGTAACAAGGATACAATTCCCAGCTACAGGTTCAACAGGGGGATGGTAATGTGCATCCTCATACTAAAAAAGATCTTTTCAGGAAAATCATAAGCATCAAAACGGTAAATGAGGAAAAAGTACAAACTTTTCAGGGAATCATTGAGACTTGTCTGGAACAGCGCACCCGGCTGGACAGCGGCAACAAGCATTATTTCCCTTTCAAGGAGTTTTTTCCCTCTTTTGCTGCTATGGCTGGTAAAAGTGGTTATTGACAATATAACAGCAGCCTCATCACGAACAATCGAGCCTTCCTTTGACAACATAGTGTTGCCCATTATTGCTTTAAGCGTTGTATGGTTTTTGGATGAAGCTCTTACAAGCCTTGGAAACCTTACCGGGAAAAAGCAAACATTCCTCCTTGAACGACACATGTATGAACTGATTCATTCAAAGGCGGTAAAGCTCGATCTGATCAATTTCGAATATCCCGGATATTACGACTGCCTTTCACGGGCATCGCGTGAGGCTCCCTGGAGGCCCAACAGCATCCTTAATCATTTTATCACAATGTTCAGAGGCTTATTTTCACTGCTGCTGATGGCCGGTTTGCTAACAAGCCTCAGTGCAGGACTTGCATTGCTGCTTCTGGCAGTAAATGTTCCGGGAATTTGGCTGAGGCTCCACTACTCGAACATACTTTATAACTTTCAAAGGCAGCAAACACCCGAGGTACGTAAATCGGCATATTTCAACTGGATACTGACAGGTGACAGGCCATCAAGGGAATTACGTTTGTTTGGCCTCGGAAAATATTTTATGGATCTCTTCAAAAAATCATTCCACGCTCAAAAAGAAGAAGAAATAAACATCATAAGGAAAAGAACAAGCATCGAGATCATATCTCATTTTTTCAAAGCGGTCGCGATCCTTCTTGTTTTGATATACATATCGGGCAAGACAATCGAAGGCAGCATCTCAATAGGTGAAATGGCAATGTTTCTGCTGGCATTCAGGCAGGGGATGGTTTTCGCCAGAGAACTTCTCGGGTCTGTGGCCGGTCTTTATGAAGACAGCCTTTTTGTCGGCGACACATTCGAATTTCTTGATCTTGAGGAAAAGATTAAAACAGGTTCTCCTGAGGTAATACCTGAAGAGTTAAAGAAGAGTATTGCCATAAATAATATCTCGTTCACATACCCGGGCAACACTTCTCCGACCTTGTCAAATATCTCCTTTAATGTGAATAAAGGTGAAATTATAGCTCTCGTCGGACCGAACGGCGCCGGAAAAAGTACACTTGTAAAACTATTATGCAGGCTTTACGATCCATCTGAAGGAAAAATAAATTATGATGATACCAATATCCTGAATTTCAATCCGGAAGAATACAGGAAGCAATTCTCGGTTATCTTTCAGGATTTCATGCTCTATAACCTTACAGCAGGTGAGAATATACGTCTCGGTAACATAGATGAATCCAGGCCCGGGTCAAAGATCAGACAGGCAGCCATCCAATCGGGTATTCACAATACTATAGACGGCCTGCCAGGAGGGTATGATACCCCTATCGGCAATCTCTTCAACGACAGCCGTGAGCTGAGCTGGGGTGAGTGGCAGAAGATAGCTCTTGCAAGAGCCATGTTCAGAGAATCACCAGTGTTTATCCTCGATGAACCCTCAAGTGCTCTTGATGCTGAGACCGAAGCTGACATATTTAGCCGCTTCAGGGAAATAGTAAATGGAAGGACCTGCATCCTCATCAGCCATCGTTTTACCAATGTCTCCCTGGCCGACAGGATAATAGTACTTGATAAAGGAGCGGTCGCAGAAACAGGTACACATAATGAGCTGATGAACAAAAGGGGTAAGTACTTTACAATGTACACCATGCAAAGCAGCCGGTTCAGCCAATGAGTACCGATAGGGAAATAAAAAAAGAGGAATTGCTTCTGTTAAGGTTGTGCAGATTGGAGTTCAGCCAGGCACAGAATGAAGAAATTAGTTCCCTTGTTCAATCTATTCATGACTGGAATTACTTTATAACATTGGCAAATGCACATGGAGTAATAGCCCTTGCATGCCATAATCTTGGTAAATTAAATCTCTCTGATGCTGTACCCGCGGATATATCCAGTGCACTCAGAAGTTCGCTGATGAAATCCCTGAGCAGGAATGAATTCAATACCAGGATCACAACTGAGGCTCTGAGATTATTGAACAGGGCACAGATCAGGGTAATCCTTCTGAAAGGCATGGCCCTCGAGTTGTCAGTCTATGGAAACCAGGGATTGAGGCAGATGTCTGATGTTGATGTTCTTATTGACAGAAAAAAATGTATAAAGGCAAGAAAACTTCTGATGGATAACGGATTTAAATCTTTGCCTGTCAAGTCTGTCATTCACAAAATAATAATAAAGAACTTAGGCAAGCACCTGCCATCGCTTGAGAAAAATGGGGCACTGTTTGAGATCCATTACGAGCTCTTCGGAAAAGAAAAGAACGGGCTTACCAGTCTCTTTATGGAAAAGAGCTCTGTGACTCTCTTACAGGATGAGAATGTTTCTGTCCCTTATCCACAGCTATTATTTCTCTATCTGGTGAGGCATTTATGGCTTCATGAAAAAAATAATGAATCGCAACTAAGGCTCTATACCGATCTTGTGGTCCTAACAGAAAAATACAGTGAAAAGATCTTTAATCATGAGTTTACCGGATTAGCTGTGAAAGCTAAAATGGAGGAGGTTCTTGCTACAAGGCTCATGATAATGAAGCACAACTGGAAAATTGTTTTCCCCTCATTTATAGATGATTTCATAGCCGCATGGCACGATCCTGATTTTATAAGTAAATTTTACTTTTTTCTTAAGAGTCCGAAAGGTAATCCCCCGACAGACAAGGCATGGAGCTACAGGCAAAAGCTGAGTGAGATCCCGGGACTTCATCGCAAGCTGATTTTTCTTGCCGGTGATCTTTTCCCGACACTTAGTTTTATGGCAACGCGTTATAAATGCAGCAGATGGAAGGCGGTATTATACTATCCCCACAGGTTTGGTAAGCTATTCTACCTTTTAAAGAGATAGTTTTTCCATAAGAAATCTGAAACCATATTTTCTTTTCTGCCCGATCCGATTTTCAGCAAATTTTTTGGAAATATCCGGTATTTTTTCTAAATTTCATCTACTGTTAATGTCTGCAACATGAACAAGTTTGAAAGGGAATACTGTAAATACCGTATTTTGAAGCTTGCTGACTTAAAATGTACCGGTACTCCTGCTGAACTGGGGCAAAAATTTGAGATCAGCACCAGAAGTGTGAAACGGCTCGTGATGGAGATGAGAGCTGATGGGAATGATATTAGTTTCTGTCAGTCGAGGAAGTCGTATGTAACAGGAAAAGATTATCAGTAAGGCAAATTTTTTACCGGATAATTTTTTTTTGGCCCCGGGTCATTTTAAATTGCATTTGAAAGTTGAAGTTTGTATAAACAGAAAATGAAAGTTAGCAGGGATTAATATATTATTTCAGTTCGTTGGCAAATGAATTCATCGTTGCAACCTCGTGCTTTAAAATTGCCTTATGGCAACCCCCGGATGAGAAGCTGATATCACCCGGGGTTTTTGTCTGATATTTTTTAACCACGGGGTGCACGGAGGACACGTGTTAGGCACGGATTAGGTTGAGACCATAAAATCCGTGATTTTTTACGTGGCATCCGTGTTCTTCGTGGTAAAAAAAAAGTACGAAAAACATAAAATAAATCACCAGGAACCACATTTTTGGCCCCGGGCCTATTTAAATTACCTTAAGTTTTGATGACTTATAAAAACAAGGTGTGGAATCAGCAGGGTTACTTCAGGTTAGCAAAATGATCAATCCTTCTCCGCTGCAACCTCGTGCTAATTAAAATCTGCCAGTTACTTGGCAACCCCCGGATGAGAAGCTGATATCATCCGGGGTTTTTTGTCAGGATGTCTCAACTCCTCAGTAAGTCTGATATGAATTTCCTGAATAACCAAGATATTCAGATGTGTCATCGCGAACCTCATTCAGATTTTTCTTAATATCTTTGAGGAAATATCAGATACAATGACCACACAACATATTCAATTGAAAGTGCCACTTAGTATCGACCAATTGATCGACATTGTGCGTCAACTTTCCCCAAAAGAGAAAGAAAAGCTGAGCATTGTTTTATGGGACGAGACCAGGGAAGAAGAAGTATTTATTCCGGAAGGTCATAAGAAAATTGTAAGGAAAAGACTAAAACGGATGGAAGAGAGTCCGGAAACTAACCTTAGCTGGGAAGACATTGAGCGTAAAATAAAGCTATAACATGGGCTTTAAGTTGATATATGCAGTCGAAGTCTTTGATGACCTGCAGGAAAATATCGACTGGTATAATAATAAGGAATCCGGTTTAGGCGCCCGTTTCTTTAAAAGTGTAAAAGATCAAACAAAACGGATTAAGAAAAACCCTTTTAGTGCGGCATTGCGGTATGATGATGTTCGATGCGCCAAAGTGAAAGGGTTTCCTTATCTGGTTCATTATAAAATATTTCAGGACATAAACACCATTAAGGTTATTGCTGTTTTCAGTACATACCGTAATCCTGTAATCTGGGAAGAAAGAACTAACAAATAAAGCCAAAATCCCGGTCGTCCAGGGTTCTGGTTCTGTGCATCTTTTACAAAAGAAGATTAAACAACTGTCAAACCAGGGGTTCACGTAGGACACGGGGTATTCACGGATTAGGTTGAGACCATAAAATCCGTGCTCTTTTCCGCGACAGCTGTGTTCTCCGTGGTAAAAAAAATTGTGTGAAAAGGTAAAAAAAATACATGAAACACAATTTTTGGCCCCGGGCCTACTTATATTGTCTTAAGTTTTGATGACTTATAAAAAACAAGGTGTGGAGATCAGCAGGGTTACTTCAGGTTAGCAAAATGATCAATCCTTCTCCGCTGCAACCTCGTGCTAATTAAAATCTGCCGGTTTTTGGCAACCCCCGGATGAGAAGCTGATATCATCCAGGGTTTTTTGTCAGGGATTTTGAGCTATTTCAATAGCCGTAAATTTTTATAGAACAATTGCCTGTGATCTCTTTGTACTTATTAACTCTTAGCCGGATATGACCTTTGGATTTACCTTTAAAGTGGACTATCTTTGTAAGATCCGAGTGGTAAGTATGAGACGAGTTAATGAATTGATTTATGATAAATGAAAACTTTATAGTGGATAAAAACGGCCGGAAAATAGCTGTACAAGTTCCCTTGAAGGACTGGAAAGATATTCAAAAAAACCTTGAAGAACTTGACCGTTTAAAGAACAAAAAGATTTTCATGGTTGAACTGGCCGAAGCCGTTGAAGAAATGAAGCTGATAATGAAAGGCAAAAAACAAGCCCGTAACGCTGAAGATTTCATCAATGAGCTTTAATGTTAAAACGATATCTGTTTTTGAGCGTCAGGCCAAACGGTTGGTTAAGAAATTCCCTTCACTAAAAAAAGAATTACAGGAACTAATAAATGAACTGAAGGAAGCTCCTGAAAAAGGTACTTCAATTGGTCATAACTGTTATAAAATTCGCCTAGCGGTAGCAAGTAAAGGTAAAGGCAAATCAGGTGGCGCTCGTGTTATCTCTTACATTGTTTATAAGAACGAGACAGTTTATCTGCTCTCTATTTACGATAAGTCGGATATCGCAACCCTTACAAACATTGAAATTCTGGAGCTTATTAAGTTTATTCCAATCGGGTAGTAGCTTTCCCATCTGGAACCCTTGGTGGAGAAAATCCCATGATCTCTTCCGTGACATCCGTGATATCCGTGGTAAATAAAAAGTGCGAAAAACAATATTGAACAAGTCAATCAAACTTCAATTCTGTTACAAGCCGTTATGAATGGGATAAGATGACTCCTTCGATCGATGTCGCTACACAAAATGCGGGAGCTGATGGAATATTTTTGGGAGCTGCGGGGAACCTCTGTCACCCCAACTTGAACTTCCAATTTGGAATAGCAAGATATCGAACTCTTCCTTTGTAAGCTGGAACATAAAGTCCTCAGGGAATCGGTCATTGTTTCGGTTTACTGCCTTGTTAAGGTTGCCGGTGGTGACCCCGTAAAGCTCTGCCAGATCTTCATCCAGCATCACCTTTTTATCTCTTATAAAGTAGATCTTGCTGGTTATTATCTCATCCGTTATAGCAAGTTTGTCGGTCCCCTTTATCATGTGTTTCATATTTGATGTTTGTAAATTTACTTATTTAATCTTGATGTTCCATTTTGCCATATCAAGTTTGGAAGTGCCAAATTGGTACCTCCATTTTAACACAGCGAATGACACTTAGCAGGTTACTTTTAAATTCGTTAGCAAAATGATCAATCTGCATCTTGCCTGCAAACCCGTGGTGATTAAAATTCTGGCAGGATGAAAAGCTGATATCATCCGGGGTTATTTGTCTGATCTTTTCTAACCACGGGGATCACGGAGGACACGGGTTATTCACGGATAGGTTTCAATCTGAAAAATCCGTGCTCTTTTCCGTGGTCTATGTGTTCACCGTGGTAAAAAAAATTTCTACAACTGCAACATCAACCTTTAACCTTTGATTTCTGAAACAGATCAGGCATAAATAAGCTGAATAGCCCCAATCCTGCAATTCCTTCGCTGATACCCAATTGTTTTGCTCTTGGTGTCAGAGGAGAAACCTTGAGATCATTCAAAGTATTCAGGTATTTGTCACATATGAATTCATATGTTGATTTAATTTCCAAGTAATTTGGATAACTGGATGGAAATAGTTTTAAAGCCGCCTGCAGCACAATAACAAATCCGGGCCAACCGAAACGGACAATCATCAGACCCGGATTGATTTCTGTCTTTAAGATATTGAAATCCGTTGAAAATAATAAGATCTGAATTTGCTTCTCAAGCCGGGCCAATGGTATCTGAGAATGTATCCGTATCAACGCAACAGCAAGGTAAAGCCTGTAAATTTGCATTGATGGAATGTATGACTCAAAGCTGGTGGTCCATTGTTTCATCATGCAGCTGATCTTTTCATTATGAATATTTAATTTGAATGCCTCGCCCAAACCGTTTATAATCATTGGATAACGCCATAACAGATCAAAACTTATGTCTTTTACAATGAATGGAAGCTGTGTTGTTAAATTTTCGTAAATCCTGTTTATAGTCAAAATCAGCAGTTCCCGGTTTATTTGTTGAGGCATCGAGGAGTATGGACTTTTATTTTTCAACCTGCTGATGAGATAAAGGAGATAACCTGTGAGCCCGTTTGACACTTCAAGGGAATTTATACTTTCCTCATTTAGGACTTTGAAGACTTTATTATCGACCTCTTCCAGGATATCATCTGAATCCCCTTCCACGAAATTATTTTGTATAAGATATTCCACTCCCCACCCAATACCGGCCATCCCTGATTCAAAATCAGACGGTGAAGATGAATTAAGATTTTTAAATACCACTTCAATTAAATCGTCAGCGGTTTTCTGATATTCAGATAGTCCGGTTTTTTTCGCCAGGTGATAAAACAAAACAGAGAGGCCAGTATTACCATGCAGCAAACTCTGATCATTAATTAACTCTTTCTGATGAATGATTTTAGCAATATTTTTGTATATCATATAAGTTCAAAATTGAATCTCTATAAAATTATCGGTCAATAGCATTTGAGTACTGTATAGGTTTTTTTCTAACCACATTTAGGATTTCTCTGCTTTTCAGGAATTGCTGATCCGAATCGTGAAAACTGCTATTAGTACCCCTCTCATGACTTAAATGAAAAAGGGGACCAGGGACTCGTTTAATAATATACTTCAGAGACTCCCATCGATAGAATCTTTCACCATCCTCAAGACCCCAGCCATAAAAATTTTCATTTTCCATCCCTGATTCCTTGTATGCCTTTTTATTGCATATAAATGCTCCACCACGAGGATTTGGAAAATACATCTCTTTCATCTTTTTCCTGTTCTGCATAAGAAATTCAATATTCTTGTCTTTCAAGAAAATTTTTCTCAAAATAGGAGAAGTGTCCAAAGCATATTTTTCATAAGGAATTACAAAATCGGCTACTCCTTTCCTTAAATATTCAATTGCAATCTTTATCTGTTCAATGGAAATTATCACATCACTGTCCCATATAGCAATATACGGCGTTTTGACTTCCAATGCCATTTGATTCAAAAATCTGGTCCGGAACAGAATGGGATCATTATCTTCCTGAAATGAATACCAAATGTCCTTATCTATTAGCTTTTCAAGGATTCCATTGTTAAATGCAGAATACTCCTTAACATGAATATTTGTCTGGAAATTTTCATTAATGAAATCAGTTGTGACCAAAATATTTTCAAGCCGGTCAATGGAATCAAGTCTGATAAGAAACAAAAAAGTAACGTCTGTCAGGACTTGTTTGCTCATTTTTATTGCAGTCATAATCGAATCCTTTTTGTGCTGAATTACCTTGAGGTCGGAAGTCCGAAAATTTAAAACCGGTTTTGCACAGTTTGTGCTTTCTTCCATCAGTATCCTGAACATGCTAGTATAATTATTTGCCTGATTTTTCCATGTCCAGCCATTTAGAATTGAATCTCTTGCATGTTGGGACATTTTTTTTATATCTGACTTCTTAATTTTTTGTATTGCTTCAAAAAGTGAATCTTCATTTCTTTCTATCAAAAATCCATTTTTACCTTCTTCAATAATTTCAGGCATATTTCCTACCCTTGTTGATATTACAGGCAACCCGCATGATAATGCTTCAAGTGCCGGATTGGGTGTGCCTTCATAATCTGAATAGCAGATGAAAATATTAGCTTTATGATATATCTGATCACGCAACTCAGTCTGAGATATGACTATCCCATTTTTTTCTGACCTGTCATATTTTACAAGAGGAATTTCTGCCTTATTACATACACGCTTAATATTATCAAGGCCTTTATCGATGATATGTCTTGAATTACCTGCCCAGCAAGCTGTTAAGTTATTGATCCCTGATGATCCCGGTTTGAATAATTCCTCGTCCACTCCGTTTGGACAATAAAATACTCTGTAGGAATCTTTGACCTGGTTATACATCTCCTTGTTATTCACAAGTCCGGCAGCAGGTTTATAAATTAATAGTGCTTTCAGAAAATCGTTGATCCTGGCAGGGCAACTGCAACCAATAATTAGCTTTTCTTTTGGAACTTTGAAAATAATCTCCGTTATGTAGGATTCAAAGATTACTACAAAATCATAAGTTTTATGATTAAATTCTTCACTGAATCGAGCAGAATAGATTAATATATCTTCAGGTTGATTTTTAGAAATGTTATTGATCCTGTACCACCAGGCCCAGCCTTTAATATCATATAACATTAAGATTCTTATCAACTCAGATTTTTGCTTTAATTATTTCAGGAAAGCGTATTTTAATGTTTCGTTAATCATTTTGACCCCTTAGCTTGATTTAATCTTTCCATATACAAATCATGTCTTTTACTAAATGGTATATTGTCTTGATAAAAAACCGGAGGAGTGCTATGTTTAATAAAAATAAACGCATCCATGCTTCCATTAAGCACTATTGGAATAAATTGTTGATTTCCTAAAAAATAGGCACCTGTCTTTCTGATCATTACAGGTTCAGAAAGACTTAAAGGTAATTTCTTAAAAAAACTTTCTTTATCTGACTGTGCGCAAAGATATTCCAGGCTATTTGGAATTGGAGCATAAATTTTTTGAATTGAATAATTTCTGTCTAAAATACTTCTTACATTAATTGAACCTTCAGCAAAAAGCAAGCCTGTCAAATAATAATCGTCCTTATAATTTTCAAAAATGTACTGACCAAGCGATCTGATAGATGTTAGAAATATTGGCGTATTTTTAATCAGGTGATTTAAATGGGCGTATATTGCTACAGAAGAACTATTATTGGAGTAGTTTTCTATTGCAAATCTGGTATTTACAAACATAATATAGTCTCTGTACGCTGAATACCAGTCCATACTTTCAAAAGGGATAATAGAATACAATAAGGAATCAGTTCTATTTTCAAGATAATGAACTACCGTTTTATAATCCTGTTCATTAAGTATTTCGATGAATTCTTTTTTATTTCTTCTTGCGTAATTCAAATGATCAACTCTAGAAGTGTATGAGTTAACGTGATTTAATAGTGTATCAATTTTAGTTGACACTAAACTTTTACTTAATAGGAAATTATTAAAATGCCGCGGCCAATCATTCGAGCGATTATCAATACCAAAAACGGTAACATTGGATCTGTCAGTATTATTAAAGTTTTTAATCCACTCTAAGAAAGAAATTAATTCAATACTTGTATTTTGATCTGCTAAAACTTCTTTAATCGATTCGTCGGTAATTCCTTCATTCACATATTGATTTACCCTCATACCAATATCAAGAGGCATTTCAAGCAGAACGAGACGGCAATTTTGATTGATAATAAGTTGCTTTATATTATTATAAGCAGCCAAAAGTATTTCTTTGCTCCCATGAGTAGTTTCACCAAAACCATAAATTTTTTTTCCCCCAATCTTCACGATCTGATTTAAAGGGATCTTATGGTCTGGCTCAATAGAAATATTGTTTTTAATATCTTCAAAGTCTCTTTTACCAAAATTTGTTTTATTATCATCATATGAATATAAATCTCTATCATTTATTTTAATTTGCATATCATCGACCCACAAATGAACCCATAATTTCTTCTCTTTAAAATTTTCTGCAGCCCAAATCTCAACATTAAGAAAATAAATATTTTCGACCGAATTGAATTTGATCGAAAATTTCTGCCATTCATCACTTATTATCGAAACAGAGTCACTCCCGATAAATTTTCTGCTGCTATCGTAACAATTAATTTTTACCCATGCTGATTGAAGAAGCTTTCTTTTAGAATAAATTGACACTTCTATTCGATTTCCCGGATATGGCAATAGAATTGTTTGATAAAGACATGATAAAAATTTTCTTTTTAGATATAACCTACTGAGGATAAAAGATTTATTTCCGTGTACTTTTTCAATTGAATCCTGACCAAACCTGAATTCATCTTGCATAATCAGCCATGTGCTATTTTGACTGATTAATGGATATTCAAAATCCAGATTATATCTGTCAAGAGAATTTTGCCCTGATACAAGTATTGGAGAAATAATTAGTAATATGATAATAAACCTTTTTATCCTCATAGCAGATTAAAATAGTACTAATTAAATACCTCCTGTTCTATAAATATAACCATCAGGAATATCATCAATTTTTACTGCACCACCCCAATTACCTGAAAGCATTTTAAGTTCATCATCAACTTTTATCACAAATCCAACATGACTCCCATCTGCTGCAACACATATATCTCCAGATTGTGGACTATCCGTGGATTCGCCCCAAGTCTGCCAACTTCTGGCCAGAGCACTGTCAGTTCCATAAAATCCTGATCTGTCCATAATGTAATTAACATACGCAGAACACCATGCATTAGAATTGACCGTTTGGTGCGATGTTGAATTAAAATAATCCTTTAATCTTGATGTGTCCCCACTAGTTACTCCGAATTCACTTAGAGCATTATCTATTATACTTCCAGAACCACCATAACAATAAACTTCCCCAACACTTGCATAGGGGAAGGGTTCTTCATAACAATAGTAGTCTGATCCATCCCATATAATTTCTCCACCACCTTTAAAGGAACTTTGTTCAGCTACATCGATCTCTTCCAGATTCTGCAGCCTTAATTTTTCTAACTTCTTCATAGCTTTAAGAATTAAATTTAACAAAAAAATTTACTTTTCACTGACGATATATTTAAGATTATCGAACAACCGTTCCAATAATTTTCGCTTTTTGATCAATATATCTGCAATGCCTTTTATTTCGTACCTGAAATCAAGCTTTGACCCGTAGTTTGTTGTAAGTGACAGGGGAAGATCGACTGTTATAAGATACGTGCTGATCTTGTTTTGTCCGGATAGTTCAGCTGCCTGGTTTGAAAGCTGTGAGATCGTTTTTACTTTCCCGCTGATCGATCCATATTCTATATATGGATAGTTATCAAGCTTTATTATCACATCCTGGCCAATCACGACCTTACCTGCTCCCATTGATGGCAGATACACCTGCCCAAGAATCGGATTATCGAATGGAATAACTGAGAACACATCAACTCCGGCCATTACAAAATCATTTTCCCTCCAGAAATTGAGATATTCCAGCTTACCGTTAATGGGACTGATGAAGCAGTAATTAAGCTTCCATTTTCTTATGCCGGCAGATAGTTCATTGTAAGAGGTAGTGAGATCCATCTTAAGCTTTGCCTCGGTATCTTTTTTCTCAAGTGCGAGCATCTCAAGCTTGTACCGCGTATCTTCGATCTGTATGCTTATTGCAGTATTGTCCTTTTCCAGCGCCTGTTTGCTCTCAAGAACTCCGAGATAATTGACGGCGGACCTGTCAATATCATATTCTGCAATTGTTGATGTGAGATAGAGAGAACTGTCCCTCTGAACACTTTTTTCAGCAATCCTGACTATATTCTCCTTTGTCTTTAATTGCTCTATGTTCTTTTCCCTGGTTTTAAGCTGCGAGTTGAGCAAAGAATTGAGGCTGCTTATCTTTTTTTCATATGGCTTCTGATTCCTGTACTGTATCAATCGTTCAGTTGCATTAAGAAATGAATGATATTGCATGCTCAACTCCCCAAGAGAAATTGACGGAGAGCCATTTATCCCAATAGGATCAACATAAAGTGTTTCAGGATTATTTTTTTTGAGGAACTCTTCAACTATAAGAACATCACTAAGCTGCGCCGGATTATCAATGCAGGCAATAATTTCATTTTCATTTAAAGTATCGGCTGTTCCCTTCAACAAATGCAACTTTCCTGAGGCATTGGAAACAAGCTTCACCGGAGCCTGTCTGGCTGTTATGGAAACAGGTCCTGAGACCTTCTCGGGATATTCTATGAGCCAGCCGAAAAACAGCAGCAAGGCGGCCAGGACAATGACAATAACCGTTACTGTTCTTCCTGTCCGTGAAGGCATCCTGTCGATGATATCCTGAACTTCCTCGGAACTTTTGTTGATCATATCGTCATTACCGGTCATCATGTCATACAGCTTTTTCCAAGAGTGGTTTTTCTCCATTTAACCCATGTTCGGTCCAGACTCCCATCTGTTTATTTACCAGATCGTAATAATGTTTCTGCTTCTTCATAAGCTCCTGGTGAGTACCCAATTCGGCTATAAATCCATCCCTCAGGACAATTATCTGATCTGCATTCATAATTGTGCTCAGCCTGTGGGCTACCACCACAACAGTTCTTTTTTCAAAAGCTTCAGTTAGTGCTTTTACTATTTTGTATTCGTTAATTGCATCAAGCGAGTTCGTAGCCTCATCAAGGAGCAGGAATGCAGGATTTTTATACAATGCTCTCGCAAGGAGTATTCTTTGTTTCTGCCCGCCACTCAGGCCGCGCCCTACTTCTCCGATATTTGTATGATATCCCTGGGGCATCTGCTCTACTTCACCTGCTATATGAGCTATCCTGACTGCCTCTTTCAGCCTGGTGTAATCAATTTCTTCATCACCCAGCGTTATGTTGGTAAGTATTGTATCATTGAATATTTTTCCATCCTGCAGAACAATGCCGCAATTGTTCCTCCATTCCCTCAGGCTTATATTTGAGATGTTCATGTTACCAATGAGAATATCACCGAAAGAAGGCTGGTACAATCGCAGGAGAAGTTTAAGCAGGGTAGATTTGCCGCTGCCACTGCCTCCGACTATTGCCGTTGTCTTTCCTTCAGGAATTACAAGGTTGATCTGTTTTAAAACATAGGGTGAGTTCTGTGTATACTGGAATGAAAGGTTTCTTACAACCAGATTCCGGCTGTCAGTGATATTCAGTTTGTTTGTTGCTGCAATATCCTCTTCATTCTTCAGCTGGTGAATTTCATTTATACGTAAAAAACTGATTTTTGCATACTGGGCCGAGATAATGAATCCAATGAATTGTGTTAAAGGTCCGTTCAGCATACCGATTATAAATTGGGTGGATATCATCACACCGAATGTTATCTCACCGGTAATAACTGCTTTGGCACAGAAGAAAGTTATAGCGAGGTTCTTAAGGCTTTGAATAAACTGAGCACCCAGATTCTGGGCATTTGTCACATTCATCACCTTCAGGTTTACTTTGTAAAGTTTAACCTGGATATCCTCCCATTTCCATCGTTTTTGCTTCTCGTAATTATTGACTTTTATATCCTGTATGGCTCCGATAGTTTCTACCCAGTAACTCTGGTTCTGTGATATCAGGCTGAAATATTCCCAATCGAGCTTTTTTCTTATTTTTAAAAAGGCCATAACCCATCCGATATAAAGGGTGCTCCCTGCAAGAAAAAAATAGAATATTACTGTATTAAAGATCAAAAGGACTACACCGAATGTAATGAATGTAAGGGAGGAGAAGACCAGGTTCAGGGAGTTGTTCATTATGAAGCTCCTGATACGCTCATGATCCTGGGCGCGCTGCAGTATATCCCCTATCATCTTATTCTCAAAAAATGTAACCGGCAATTGCATCAGCTTGATCAGGTAATCTGAGATTAGCGAAATATTCACCCTGGCTGTTATGTGCAGCAGGAGCCAGTCCCTTATTGCACTTGAAACAGCAACAGTCAGAATGATGACAATATTCGCTATGAGAACCATGTTAATGAAATTCAGATCCCTTGTCTGGATGCCCACATCTATCACAGCTTTTGAAATAAATGGTAATAGTCCCTGAAGAGCCGTGGCAATTATCATTACAATGAAGATGGTTGAAAAACCTTTTTTGTAAGGTTTAAAATACCCCAACACATTTTCAAAGGTCTTTTTCCGCTCAGTTTTTTCTTCAGGATCAAGCTGCATAAAGTCAGCCATGGGCTCAACAGCCAGTAAAGCTCCGTTTTCATCACCTTTTTTATACCATCCTTTTCTGAATTCCTCGTGCGAATAGGTTATCAGACCTTTAGCAGGATCTGATACAAATATTTTTGACCTTGATGTTTTATAGACTACAATAAAATGGCTGTTTTTCCAATGTATAATGCATGGCAAAGGAACTTTGGAAAACAGGTTCTCTAAATCCGTCTTTACAGCCAGTGTATGCAGACCTATCTTCTCGGCTCCATAGCTGAGATCGAGCAGTGATACTCCCTCTCTGGTGATCCCGCATAAATCCCGCAGATGCTGCAGCGAATAATACTTCCCGAAATGTCTGGCTATTATCTTCAGACACGCCGGACCGCAATCCATTGAATCCAGCTGGTACTCGAAAGGGAAACTTCTGAATAGCACTTTATAAAAATTAATTAACGTTTGTAATGCGAGACAAAAGCAATTTAATATCCTACACTCCGATTTTACCGGAGTGAAGAAAAATTTTTAAAATAATTGATTAATTAATTTGCCCTGAGACTTCTTCGAAAAGGCACTTGAACTTTATCTCCCTCGGATAATAA
This sequence comes from uncultured Bacteroidales bacterium, assembly GCA_942492865.1. Lineage (GTDB taxonomy): Bacteria > Bacteroidota > Bacteroidia > Bacteroidales > VadinHA17 > LD21. The sequence goes on from OW818650.1 coordinate 996,525, forward strand.
TAGCTTTGTAACGACCTTGAATACCGGAACTCCCCTCCAAGCTCCACCTTCATTATATTCAGGATCTCATAAAGCTGACTCTCTGAAATGTCAAGCGTCCGGGCAAGATCGGAAGGCTTACCGGTGGCTTTCAGACGGATAAGCTGATCTATACGCTCTATCCTGTGTATCTGATCGATGAAACTCATTTCACACCAAATGAAGTTACAAACCGCAGAGATATTATATTGTTTAAGACATTGACAGCACAATTAAACACAGCTATACCAAATTTAAGATAATTTTTGAAAAAAGCAAGGATTCTCTTACTTTTTGTTTAATGTTGGCTATTCTGTGGCACAGAGCACAGAGCTCAGGGCTCAGAGGAATTTCCTGAGCCCCCTTCAGGGGGTTGGGGGCGGGTTTAGTGGAGCAGCGTTATATCCCCAACCTTCCTGAAAGGCATTCCGGTGGCATACTTGCCCTCCACAAACCATACATATACTCCCTGCGGACAAAGATTGCCCTTGTGATAACCATTCCATGGGATATTAATATCCCTCGATTCAAATATCAGCACGCCCTGGCGGTTAAATACCTGAAGCTTGTAACCTGTCACCTCTTCCCTTATCGGCGGAAAGAAGAACTGATCTATCTCGGTTCCACCTGTCGGAAGACTGCTACGCTCTATCGGTCCTTCCTTGTTTGGCGTGAAAACTGTTGCGAATCTTAATACTCCCGGCGATTTAACCGTTACTGCCGGTGTAAGCTTATACATGCTGCTGCACCCATTATTCGATGATGTATGAAGGGTTATCTCATATACTCCAGGTGTCATATACTTATGGAACGGCTCCTTCAAGGTGGAAGTATCACCGTCACCAAATTCCCATAAATATGTGTCGGCCCCCTGACTCAGATTGAACATCCTTACCTTTTCATCATTAAGAAAAACTACCGACGGTGCAACATCAAAGTTTGCCCTTGGGGAAGGATATACTTCAATAACCTGTGACCAAGTTGATTTCCCACCCGGCCCCATAACAGTAAGCTCAACACGGTATATCCCCGGATTATAATATGTATAAGCCGGATCTCTGTCTGACGAGAAACTTCCATCACCAAAATCCCATCTGTAAGTTGTACCTGGCGCCTCGGTCCTGAGTGACTTATTTTTAATCCTGATATAATGTGGTTCGCAACCAGAGGGCAACGGGTCAAAACCTGCCACGGGAGGTACCGGTAAAATACTCACTTCATGGGTTATACTATCCGTACAGACACTGTTCCCGGCAATGAGGGTTACCCTGAATGTTCCTACTTTCCTGTAGATGTGATCAGCATTGCCTCCATTTGAGCCATTTCCATCTCCAAACCGCCAGTTATATGACCAGTTACCCGGACCAGTTTCATTCATGAACTCGACCTTGTTCCCCGCCGCATCGAAGGTCTGTGTTGAAGGAACTGCACTGAACCGGGGCTCAGGCGCCGGCATAACAGTTATTGTAATGCTCTTCTCATCGGTGCATTCATAAAATGATGTAGTCCGGAGTTTAACAGTGTGAACCACAGGCTCAGTTGTATTATTTGTATACTTATGTTCCGATGATTCATAGACAGAATAACCACTTATACCGTCCCCATAATCCCAGAAATAACGGGATGCGCCCGGACGTGAAGTAAATATTATTGATTCACCTGTGCAGACAATCAGTTTACTTGGAGTTAATGTTGCATCAACAGATGGATAAATCGTTACTGTTGACGAGTAGGTATCAATGCAGCCTCCCCTGGAATGAACTGTTAACTTAACGGTCCTGTAAATAATTGAAGCAGGTGTATCGTTAGTAAATTTATGAACGGGATTTGCGTTCACAGAGTCTACCGGCGAACCATCACCAAAATCCCACCTGAATTTCAAAACAGCGCTCATATCTTTATTGAAACTGACTGTCACAGGAGTGCAACCATCAGGGGTTGACTGAGTAAATTCAGCTCCCGGACTGTCAATTACCACTGTAATATCATCACTGCCATAACATCCTTTACTGTCCCTTACCCTGTAATTCAGTTCATAAGAACCCATCGCTCCTGATTTGAAAACAGGCGCCATAATTGAATACTCATTAAGCGGGGCGATCTCACCTGTCCAGAGATGTGACTCCCATATACCTGAGCCACCTGATGGATTTCCGTTCAACTCAACCGGTACTCTTCCACACACATGCAATATATCAGGGTTAAAGGTTACAACAGGGTTTGCATTCACGAGCAGTGTTGCTCCTGCGGAGAAAACTTCAGAACAACTGTTCCGGAAAGCAAGCCTGTACTTATTACCATTGAATTCAACAGGAATATCGCTGACAGTAAGCTGACGGGTAGCTGTACCTCTGTAAATAGCATTATCATAAATATCAGTCCATGCACCATTACTGTAAACCTGCCATCTGACTGAATCGATCATTCCCGAGCCGGAAGCCATGAAGATAACCGGGTTAGCTCCGAAACATATTTCACTGCTGGCAGGTTCAAGTGTCACCTCAGGAGGAGCATTGACTTTCAGAGTAACGAAATTGGAATAGACCGGCGATCCGCATGCACCTGAAACAATGACTCTGAAGATATAGTTATTGAATGTTGCAGGTACATTTGTAACTGTTAGGGTGTTTGTTGCTGCTCCGATGAAATTATCTCCGGTAACATCTACAAAACCTGCTCCCATATTGATCTGCCACTTATAATTTATTAAAGTGCCTTCGGCTGATACCCTGAATATTGCATCTGTATTCACACAGAGTGAATAATCATTGGGTTGCAATGTTATTACCGGATTCTTATTAATCGTAAGGGTTGCCGTACCCGATTCAACACTCGTTGAGCAACCGGTTACGACTACCTTATATATAAATCCATCCATATCTGCTGATGGTCCGAACAGGTTTAGGGTCGGGGATGTTGCACCGTAGTATATCCCCTTTTCATCAGCTACCGGACTAAATCCGTTGCCGCTGTTAACATACCACTGATACTTCAGATCAGAGCCCTCAGCTGTTACAGTAAAGCTTGTTGCACCGTATTCACAAATAGTCTTATCTGTTGGAGAACCTGTTATCACAGGCAGGCTGTTGACTTTTATTTCCGGTGCACCATTCATCAGAGCAGTACAGGAACCGGTGACCTTTGTTGCAATTACTGAATAAGTTCCCGCAGTCATTCCGGGCCACGTAAGCGCTGTTCCAGTACCGGGAATTGCAGCTTCAATCGGCTGACCATTCTTGTAGAGCTGGTAAACTACTCCTGTCTGAGAACCTGAAAGCATAACATTTACACCCTGGTCGCCTTCGCAGTGAGCGGCAGGTGCCTCAAGGTTGTAAAGAGAAGGAAGTGAATGTATAACGATGGTCTTCGGATTGTGAACTGTGGTACATCCTCCGGGTGAAGTCTCAACCACTGAAATACTACCTGTAACAGCCATGCTGAAGGTTACAAATATCTCGTGTCCGTCAGGTTCATTTGATATTGAAGCTCCTGCCGGTATCACCCATGAATAGGTTGATCCTACAGTCTCAGGAACTGAATATGATACACCGGCATCACCAAGGCAGACTGATGAAGGTCCGGCAATATCTCCACCCGGAAGCACAGGAGATACGGTAACGTCGAACCTGACCGGCAAACCAGTACAACCGGTTGCCGTTATTGTCTCCACCACCTGAACAGGGAATGTTCCGGAGGATCCCTCTACTGCATCGACCATAATAAAATAAAGTCCGGCATTGAAAGTTTCATTAAGTATTGAAGAAGGAACCGTCCAGGTGTATGTTGAACCTGAGGTGTTCGGAACCTGGTAGATCTTATTTGTTGCATTATCACACAGCTTGTCTTCACCTATTATACCTGCAGTAACAGGAAGAGGATTGATCAGAATTGTTATGATGTTTGAATAAGCCACTGCTGAACATGATCCATCATGAGCCTTGCGTATGAACTTTGTGGGTTTGGTAAGGGTTCCAGGATCATAGACTGGCTCCGTAGCTCTGTCTATCAAATTCCAGCTGGCATCACCGGCAACTGCCATGAGGTCCTCAGTATAATACCATGAATATATGATGATCCCATCACCACCTGATGCCGGCGCTGCATTGGAAATAGCCGGTGCATCGGTGTTATAGCACACTGAGGTGTTACCTGTAAGAGCTCCGGGAAGAAGGGGCGGACGTACCGTGACTATAACATTTTCAGGATCACCGGTACAAATGCCATTAATTGAAGGTATTACAATATATGTAACCGTTAATGGCATATTTGAATTATTAATCCATGTATCCGCTGATATATAGTCAGGAGATTTGTCTTTACCCGGAACAGCATTACTGTTTCCTGCTACAAGACCTGATTCAGGGATAACCGATAATATTTCATATTGTGTTGAAAGCCCAGAAACATCAGACAATATTACACCGGTCGCAGCACCGCTGCAAATAGTTGTATTAAGATCGTTCAGGTCGGGTTCCGGGCTCACCGTGACTATAACGTTTTTCGGATCGCCGGTACACCCGCTGCTTATACCTGGTATTATTGTATATGTTACTGTAAGGGACCTCGAAGAGATGTTGGTCCAGGTATCATTTAATATCGCATCTGAAAACTTTCCTGTTCCCGTTGAGGTATTGCCTGGTCCTGCAATAAGTCCTCCTTCTGCGGTGATTGAGACTATCTCGAAAATGTCTGAGATCCCATGAAGATCGGCTAGCCTGATCCCTGTCGGCATATCGCTGCAGACTTCAGCACTCAGATCCTTAAGAACAGGCTCAGGTTTAACTGTTACCGAAATAATAAAACTCTTACCAGCACACAGGTTTATTCCTGTGGGAGTTACTGTATATTGAACAATCTGGTCAATACCTGAAATATTAACCAGGTTGTCAGAAATTATCACGGAAGAACTCAAACTAATTGTCTCTCCTGTCACATCAGGATTATCAGTGGCCTTCCAGCTAAATGTCGATGGCTGGCTATTTCCACGACTATTTACATTTGCAGTCTGAATGTTATAGGCAAGGATTACGCTGCTGCAGGTCTCTATTGCATCATTGGCTCCTTCAGGTGCAGATTTTACCTGAAGATTTACATTTTTTGCCAGTCCTGTGCAGCCTTCACTGCTTACAGGAATAACAGAATAAACAACAACCACATCCGATCCTGTAATATTTGTCCATGCGTCATCAGCTATAATATCAGACGGAAATCCGTTACCCGTTTGTGGGGTACCTGCTGATCCAGTCAGACTGTTTGAATTTATGGCTGCAATATTATACCTGATCGCGGAACAGTACAAAGGATCATTATTATCAATTGATAATTGAATAGCTGATGCCTCATCGCTGCAGACAATGCCTGAAAGGGTAGAAAGAACAGGGGTTGCATTTATATCAAAGGTATGAGCCGGATCCATAAATGGTCCCATGCCGCATCCATTAGCTCCTGCAGCAGTTACCGTGTATGTGCCCGGAGCCAGCGATGCAAGGTCTATAGAAATTTGACTATCCGTAGTGGTGGCGTCATTCGTTCCGGGGATCCACGAAAAATCCCAGATGTATCTTATTGCAGTCGGAACATCTGAAATGTCTATATCTATTGAACCGTTAAGACATATATCCTTTTCAGCTGATGTTAGTACGGGTCTTGTGGTTGGAGCTCCCGGATTTATTGTAACATTAAAATCTGCACTTATACCCTCACAACCTGAGGCTGTTATCTTTTCAGTTACCCTCAGCCGTCCGGTCCCTGCTGCGCCCCATGTAACGACAACCGAGCCAGTTCCCTGTCCTGATGTTATCGAACCACCTTCAATCTCCCAGGTAAATGATCTTCCCCCGGCATCAGGTGTTGAATATGTGATCCCTGCATCGTTGGCACAAACATTATTAATTCCCGATATTGCAGGTACAGGCAATGCATTAACCGTGACCGTTGCCCTGTCTGTTAATTCAGCTTCGCATCCTGATACGACTATTCTTGCAAACACATTATAAATTGTAGTTGATGCAGGTGTAACATTGAAGGATAAATCTCCCCCGTTACCTTCCTGGGGATCCCCTGCGTTGCTGTTATCGGAATTCAGTCTTAACTGGTAGCTGATTCCGGCAACGGAATTTGAAAGAGTAATTGTTGCACCCTGTCCCCTGCAAATAGAAGGGTCGGATAAAACTGAACCCAGCACTCTTGCATCAGGTAAAGGATTCACGGTTAATGTACCGGCATTTGAGGTTACCGGACATGTACCTTTGGTAGTAAGGATACAACGGAAGCGGTAGCCACTGTAACCGGCAGGGATATCAGACAGTGCAAGAACAGACGTACTGACGCCACTGTAAACACCGCCATCTGCCAGATTATTCCATGAACCACCGCCATCAGTGCTTACCTGCCACTCATGACCGGTAACTTCAGTAACTGCATCGTCGGTAACCGGGAAAGTGGTTCCTGAGCCGACACATACTGTTCTGTCGGGAGGATGAGCCGTTATGTTTGCATACCTGACAACAGTTATTGTTTTGCTGGAAGAGTTGACACTACAGTTACCCGTAGTAGTTATTCTGCACTGATAGCTATACCTGTCAATGGAGAACGGAGCATTGCTTATATTCAGGGTAGGGGTATTGAAATTTGTATAGATCCCGCCATCTGTTGCAGCGGTAATGCTTGAATATCCGCCCGAGATCATTCTTCTCTGCCATTGATAACTTACAATTTCAGATGGAGCAGCTACACCGGCTATTATTGAGAATGAAGCATCATCAAATTCACATACTGTAACTGCCACCGGCTGTAATGTTACTGTTGCAAGGGGATTAACCGTGAGAGTGGCCGGATCACTGTAAGTGATACAACTTCCGGCGGTTGTGGTTAGTTTTGCCCTGTACTGGTAACCATTCATTATGGCAGCCGAACCCGCAATCTGAAGTGTTGCGGTAGTGTAGTCTGAATAGGTGCATCCGTCGTTGGGGCTGTTCCCTGCGGTAATATCCACCCAGGTCCCGGTAGTAGTTTTCCTTTGCCAGAGTATGCTGGACGGAGCTCCACCTGCTGTAATTGAAAATGTTGTACCTGCACCCTGGCAGATTGTCTTGTTGCCTGGATTTGTTGTTGTCGCCAACGGGTATATTGTCACAACTGCAGGTTCGGAAAGAGGGCTGGGGCAACTTGAAGGAGCGGGTCCAAATGATCTCAGGGTATATGAACCGCTCTGGCTTATCTGGTCAAATAAATTCCTGAGGTTTGTGTTTAGCAGTGTTCCGTCTTTGTACCATTCATACCCTGCAATCTCCGGAGGTGTAACTGTTGAAGCTGAAAGAATGACATTTGTTCTTCCATCAAAACAGAAAGAGAGCGAACCGGAAATATTAATAACAGGCTGATTCGGAATCGGACGGATCGTCAATGTGACCTCTCTTGCCGGGCCGTTACACAGATCACCGGTAGTCTGACCGCTTGCAACATAGTATTTGTAGGTTCCGGGGTCCGTTACACCGGGGTTATATGTATTACCTGTACCCAGTACGGTTGTTTTTGCAGGATCGGCATACCATGTGAGGAGATTTCCTGCCGGTGTCCCCTCAGAAGCGGACAGAGTAGGATCATCTCCCGCGCAGATAAACCTGTCAGATGCAACAGGCAACCCGGGTGCACCAACCACAAGTACTCGTATATGTGTGTAAACAGGGGCATCGGTAGGATATGGATTACACTTATTCCAGTTTAACAGATATACATCAAAATATTCACCTTCGCGGCACGAGGCAGGGATTATGAATCTTCTGCTCAGCTGACCCGTGGAAGTAATGTTAACGACAGGTGCGTCAACATATCCATTGGATATTGTAGCACTGAAACCACCATCTATTAATACAGGATCGGGGGATGCAGGATTCAGCGTTGTGCCGATGGTATTAATCACCGAGCCTCCATTATCTTCACCGTAAATCCATTGGATAGTTCGTGGGGCATCATTTTTGGGAGCAGGCGAATTATCGGGCCATATCGGGTTCTGGCAGTTCCAGGTACTGTTGTCAACAAGAGTAATGCTGTGGGCGCTGCCTTCGCAAACGGGTATAATGCCCGAGATTCCGGTTCCCAATTGTTCTATTAACAGTTCTCCGTCGCCATCTTCGGTTATGTCCCGGCCATGAATAACCACACGTGTCTCAAAATTCTTCACATAAACCGGATTACAAGCGCTGGTAACCATCGATTTCATCTCATAAGTACAATTAGCAGGGCCCTCGTATTCATGCCATCTTACACTCTCCGGAGGGACACGCTCAGTCGCCGTTGAAAACCATGTGACTTCCTGACCGTCACCCCAGTTGATATAATATTTTGTGCCTGGATAAATTCCGTCCAGAGCAGGATCGTTACTCAATGGTATATAATTGAGCTTTAATATAGATACCTTATTTATACACTCGGTGGGAGGTGTATATCCGAAGGCCATATCTATGGGAGGGCATACAGGCTGAGCTGCCGGTTTTGTCAACAGTAACAGGGAAAAAGAAAACAATAAAAGCAGCCTTCTTCCCCATATATTCCGGTCTATTTTCAGAATCCAATCCATCGCTTTCATATTCTTTTTTGTCCAACAAAAGAAACTTCCCGAAAACAAGACCCTGATAATTATTAAACGGTTGCATTAATCAATGAAAAAGTGTTGTTCGTCAATTTTTTTATACTTTTAGTCATAATTAGCTGGGTTTTTTAACCATCCCTCAGGTGGCTTAAAATAAAAAAGCCCGTTTAAAAACGGGCTCACCTCTCCCCAACCCCTCTCCCGGGTGAGAGAGGGCTTTAATTCGGGACAGATTGAAATATGGGTATTCCCTTCCCCCTCGCACTTCGGGAGAGGGGGAAAGAGGGGGAGAGGTTAGTGTAGCAACGTAATATCTCCAATCTTTCTGAATGGCTTTCCGGTAGCATATTTGCCTTCAACGTACCATACATATACTCCCTGCTGGCAAAGCTCACCTTTGTAGTAACCGTTCCATGGCTTGTTTATATCGCGTGATTCGAAGATCAGCGTTCCCCACCTGTTGAAGACCTGCAATTTATAATTCAGTACCTTTTCCCGTACAGGAGGGAAGAAGAACTGGTCAAGCTCAATTCCTCCGGTAGGCAAGTCAGTACGTTCGATAGGACCGTCCTTGTTGGGTGTAAATACGGACGAGAATCTTAATTCGCCTGCAGGTTCAACTTTCACTGCAGGTGAAAGAATAAAGGTGTTGGTGCAGCCGTTGTTCGATGTTGCGTGCAGTGTTATATCATAGTCTCCTTCTTCAATATATTTGTGGAAAGGCTCCTCAATTGTAGATGTATCGCCATCGCCAAACTCCCATAAGTAACTATTGACACCCTGTGTAAGGTTGAACATCCTTACCGGTTCGTCATTTACAAACACCACTTTGGGAGTAACATTAAAGTTGGCCTGTGGTGAAGGATATATAGTTACCAGCCTCGATGTTGATGAGGTTCCGCCCGGACCTGTCACAGTAAGTTCAATACGGTAAGTTCCGCCTTCATAATATGTGTAGTTCGGATTTTTTGCAGTTGATGTGCTTCCATCCCCGAAGTTCCAGTAGTAGGTAGTTCCAGGCGCCTCTGTATGAAGAGAAGTATTATTTAAATCAATAATCATTGGTGAACAACCCGGCGGTATTGAATCAAAGGCAGCTACCGGAGGAATAGGCCTTACCGATACAGTGCGCCTGATGCTGTCGGCACAGCTTGCATTGGTAACTATTAGGGTTACTGTGTACTCACCGATGTTTAAGTAAGTGTGTACCGGATCACGGTCGACTGATGATATACCATCTCCGAATTTCCATAAATATGTCCAGTTGCCTGTATTGGTCTGGTTTGTAAATGTAACCGCGTTGCCAGCAGGATCGTAGATCTGAACAACAGGGACAGCTGTAAACTGTGGTACAGGAACAGGCATAACCACTATATTCATTGTCTTCACATCCTCACAATTGTAAAAAGATGTGGTTCTGAGCGTGACAGTCCTGGTCACCGGTACTGTGGAAAAGTTAAGGTAGAGATGGCTTGATGATTCAGTCATCGAATACCCGCTGTCTCCATCTCCATAATCCCAGAAATATTTGTTTGCTCCCGGAGCCGACAGGAATTCTATTGAACTGCCGCTGCATATTGTGTCGGTGCTTACAGTAAAGGTGGCATCGATTTCCGGGTAAAGCATAACTGCTGAAGTGTACTGGTCGGTACATCCTCCCGGTGACCTGACAGTAAGTGTTACATCAAAGTATTTAATGAATGCCCGGTTTGTATTGACAAATGTATGAACCGGGTTAGGATTAATTGAATCAAGAGGTGACCCATCTTTAAAGTCCCACCAGAATTTTGCCAATCCTGCGGTATCTTTCACAAAGGAAACATTAAGGGGAGTACATCCGCTCTGGATAGATTTTATAAAGTCGGCCGACGGGCTATCGACAATTACAACCAGATCATCATTCCCATAACATCCCTTACTGTCCCTTACCCTGTAATTGACAGCATATGTGCCGGCTGCTATCGGGTTGAATACAGGTGAAGAGATAAAATAGTTATCAAGCGGTCCTACATCGCCCGTCCATAAATGATTCGAATAAATACCGGAACCTCCTGAAGGATTGCCTTCAAGAACTATAGGAATTCCGCCGCAGGCATTTAACGTATCTGCCAGACTGAAATCAACAACAGGATTGCCGTTAACCGTCAGAGTAGCCTCATTGGAATAAACAATAGTGCATTTTGCCTTTAATGCGAGCCTGTACCTGTTGCCGTTGAAGCTGGGAGGAATACCGGTAACAGTCAGCTGTTGTGAGGTAGTTCCTCCATAGTATGAGTTATCATATATATATGACCATCCACTGCCTGAATTAACCTGCCATCTCAGGGAATCTATCTGTCCTGTTCCGCTCGCTGTGAATGCAACAGGCCCTCCCCCTTCACAAATTTCCCTTGATACTGGATTAAGGGTAACGGTCGGTGGAATCTGCAATCGCAGGACTGCAAAATTCGAGTATACCGGTGCGCCGCAGGTTCCGATCATCATAACTCTGAAGATATTATTATTGAAGGTGGCAGGAGCGCTTGCTATGGTAAGTGTATCGGTTCCTGATCCAGTCACATTCAGGTCATCGGTTATATTGACGAAGCCTGCTCCCTTGTTAACCTGCCACTGGTAACCGACGTTAGTGCCAATGGCAACCACTCCGAATGCAGCCCCTGCGTTCACACAGGTGGTTGAATCCACAGGTTGAAGCTGTATCTCAGGAAAAGTATTAACAGTAAGAACAGCATTTGCAGATGTAACTGATACCGAACAACCTGTTACAGCTGCATGGTAAACGAAACCGTTCATATTCCTGGTTGCTCCAAAAATGCTCAGGGTGGAAGTTGCTGATCCAATATATACTCCGGCATCTGTAAGAGGCGTGAACCCTGCGCCCTGATCGACATACCACTGATATGTCAGGTCAGACCCGGTAGCAGCAACATTGAAGGTAACCATACCAAATTCACATGTGACTTTACTTACAGGAGAAGTTGTAATGGCAGGTAATGCCCTTACGGTCACTGTTGCCTGACCAGTCAGATTAGTTGTAGGACTTGTCACGGTGCAGCCATTGGCATCTCTTACACGCAGAAGTCTATACGTTGTGGTCGCACCGGGACTGACAATTATATCAGTTCCGCTTGCATAACCTGTTATCGTAAGACCGGGATAATTCTCAATATCTATTTCAAACGGACTCATGCCAAGCGGGAGATTGACCTTAAGTATTGAGTTCTGTCCGGGGCAGATTGTCTCTCCACCTGTTATTGTGGCCAGCGGCAGCGGATTTACAAGTACTTCAACAACATTGCTGTAAACAGGGCTGCACATACCCGAAGTAACCATTCTGCGGTAGTACAGAGTACTCGTTGCTCCTGCCGACGGAGTGTATTGTGAAGCAGTTGCATCTGCGATGTTGATAAACGGACCTGCAGAGGTTAAGGAATATTGCCACTGGTAGTTGTATGTTCCCGGGCCGCCTGTTGCTGGAGCGGTTTCTGTCAGCTGGGCAGGATTCTGGCCATTGCAGACTACCTGGCTTTGGCCTATTGATCCGGCCGTAAGCAGCGAAGGCTGTGTGAGAATAATGGTTGCCTGCGAAGTACATCCCCTGCTGTCGGTTACGGAAACTGTTACAGATCCTGAACCTGCATTGTAGAATGCCTGTGAGTTAAACCCGGGAGCCGGAATGGTTGCACCTGCGGTATTTGAAATCACTGTGAATGTATATGGCAAAGTACCTCCCGTCCCAAAGAAAGTTCCCATTCCGTCTTTATCATCGAAGCAATCAAGTGATACGTTTCCTGTTGTGGTAATAACCAGGCTTAGTGGTTCGGCTATAATCAGGTTCGGGTAAAGAATTACAGAACATGCAGTGCTTGCAGCATCGCGTATCCTTACATCATAGGCAGCCGGCAACAGGTTAGTAAAGCTTCCCGATGCTGACCATGAAGAACCGCCATTGATTGAATATTCGTAATTTCCGCTTCCTCCCAACGGTGATGTGACATTTATTATTCCATTGTTTGAGCCGTTGCATGAAATATCGGTCTTTGAAACTGATGCTGAAAGTAGTCCGGGCTGAGTTATTACAAATGCATTGTTTAATACCCTCATGCAATTGGTTTTAACGGCATCTCTAATAAGAACACTGTATGATCCCGGGGAGAGGGCTGCAAAGGTCCCGGAAGCCTGCCATGACCCTCCTCCGTTGATGCTGTATTCATATGTTCCATATCCTCCTGATGGTGAAGATAACGTTATGATTCCGTCAGAACCGCCGAAGCATGTTGTATTAGTGCCAGTAATATTTGCAGAAAGAATTCCAGGCTGGGTAATATTCAGTGAAGGATTAAGTGTGATTGTACATGCCTGGTAAGAAGCATCCCGTATCATTACATTGTAACTGGCCGGCGCCAGACCCATGAATGTTCCTGATCCCTGCCATGATAATCCACCGTTAATACTGTACTGGTATATTCCATAACCTCCTGTCGGGCTTGTAATTGTTATCATACCGTCAGCGGCAGCATTACATGATACCATCCTGGGTGTTACAGTTGCACTCAATAACAGAGGTTGTGTTATTTCAAAAGATGCATCAAGTACAATCACACAGCCAGGATAAGCCGCATCCCTGATCTGAACATTGTAATTCGCGGGAGTCAGTCCTGAGAAGGTGTTTGCACTCTGCCATGAAGCGCCTCCGGAAATGCTGTATTCATAAGTGCCATAGCCTCCTGACGGGCCAAGAATGGTTATTGTCCCATTGGCTGCATTAAAGCAGGTTACGTTTGTTTTGGTTATTGTGGCTGTCAGAACTGAAGGTTCAGTTATACGCAGCGAACTGTTAAGAGTTATTACACATGCCTGATGAGCACGGTCACGTATCTGAACATTATAGAATCCGGGGGCAAGACCTGCAAAGACTCCGGTTGCCTGCCAGTTTATTCCGCCGTTGATGCTGTAGTCAAACGTTCCATATCCGCCAAGAGGATTAGTTATAGTTATTGTACCATCGCTTGCTCCATTACAGGTCACATTGGTGCTTTCAACCGTTGCACTTAGGCCATCAGGCTCTGTAATAGTAACCGCCGGCAGGATTGTGACACATGCTATATTTACAGCATCACGTATCCTTATATCATAAGTATTTGGTGCAAGATTTGTGAAGCTTCCAGATGGCTGCCATGAGGCTCCGCCATTAACCGAATAACCATAGGTTCCATATCCTCCCAGAGGATCTGATATGGTAATGGTTCCGTTACTTGTTCCCTTACAGGTTACATTAGTTGATGCCACAGTGGCACTGAGCACATCCGGTTCCGTGATAACTACAGCCGGAAGGGTTACAAAGCATAACGGATGTGCCCTGTCTCTTATCTGTATGTTGTAAGTTGCCGGAGCAAGGCTCCCGAAAATACCCGTTGCCTGCCAGGTAACTCCATCCCTCGAGTATTCGAACGTGCCATAGCCTCCTGTTGGTGATGTCACACTTATTGTTCCGTTGTTTGCGCCGAAGCATGTTACATTGGTTGATGAAAGCGATGCATTCAGAACTGCAGGTTCAGTTATTATAAGCGATGCATTCAGAACTATTACGCAGGCAGGATGAACCTGGTCGCGGATCTGTACATTATAAGTTCCGGGCACAAGACCGTTGAAGGTACCGGATCCCTGCCATGAACCTGCGACGCCGCCGTTTATGCTGTATTCATAGCTGCCTGTCCCTCCAAGAGGATTTGTAATATTGATTATTCCGTCATTTGCCCCGTTGCATGTCACCATTGTAGCCGTGACAACTCCGCTCAGCATTACAGGCTGGGTGATGCTAAGAGCATTGTTAAGTATCCTGACGCAATTTATATGATCTTTGTCACGCATGCGGACGCTGTAGCTTCCGGGTACAAGACCGGTGTAGACGCCTGTAGCTTCCCATGAGCCTCCGCCGTTGATGCTGTACTCGTAATTACCATAACCGCCCGTTGGCGCCGATATGGTTATCGAACCATCCCCGCCACCTGCACATGTTACGTTCACACTGGTTAATGTTGCATTGAGAACAGCCTGCTGGGTGATATTAATAGTTCCTATTGTTACAATACATGCCTGGTTTACTGCATCGCGCATCTGAACAGTGTATATGGCCGGGGCAAGACCTGTAAACAGACCCGAGCCTGACCATACGCCGCCAATCGAATACTGGTAAGAGCCATATCCGCCTGCAGCCAATGTAATGGATATTGTTCCGTCGTTCGCACCATTACATGTTACATTGGTGCTGGCCAGTGATGCACTTAGCACTGCCGGTTCATTAATTACAAGAGCTGCATTAAGTATAGCAACACACCCTGTATGGGCTGCATCGCGCATCTGTACGTTATATGTTGCCGGTGGAAGTGCAGCAAAGCTGCCTGATGCCTGCCATGAGCCAACAGCGCCACCGTTAATACTATATTCATACGTGCCGTAACCGCCTGAAGGTGAGATAATGGTTATCTTACCGTCATTGACTCCGAAGCAGGTTATATCATTCTTTACAACTGTTGCTCCCAATATTCCGGGCTGGGAGATCATCAGCGAACTGTTAAGCACTTTTATACAGTTTGTATGTACACGATCGCGTACCTGAACATTATAAAATCCGGGGGCAAGAGCTGTGAAGTTACCTGTTGCCTGCCAGTTGGATCCGCCGTCGATACTGTAATCGTATGTGCCGTATCCTCCCAGAGGATCAGTTATGGTTATTGTGCCATTGCCTTCTCCATTGCACGTCACATCGGTACTTGTAACATTTGCAGTAATGGCATCCGGCTCGGTGATGGTCACAGGAGCAAGCACAATCACACATGCCGGATTGGCTGCATCACGTATTCTCAAATTATAGGTTGCAGGGGCAAGGTTGGTAAAGTTACCCATCGGCTGCCATGAAGTTCCGCCGTTAACCGAATAACCGTAAGTTCCATATCCTCCCAGGGGATTAAATATAGTAATTGTCCCGTTATTGGCACTTTTGCATGTAACATTTGTAAAGGCCACACTTGCGCTCAGGACATCCGGCTCCGTGATAACTACAGCCGGAAGGGTTACAAAGCATAACGGATGTGCCCTGTCTCTTATCTGTATGTTGTAAGTTGCCGGAGCAAGGCTCCCGAAAATACCCGTTGCCTGCCAGGTAACTCCATCCCTCGAGTATTCGAACGTGCCATAGCCTCCTGTTGGTGATGTCACACTTATTGTTCCGTTGTTTGCGCCGAAGCATGTTACATTGGTTGATGAAAGCGATGCATTCAGAACTGCAGGTTCAGTTATTATAAGCGATGCATTCAGAACTATTACGCAGGCAGGATGAACCTGGTCGCGGATCTGTACATTATAAGTTCCGGGAACAAGACCGTTGAAGGTACCGGATCCCTGCCATGAACCTGCGACGCCGCCGTTTATGCTGTATTCATAGCTGCCTGTCCCTCCAAGAGGATTTGTAATATTGATTATTCCGTCATTTGCCCCGTTGCATGTCACCATTGTAGCCGTGACAACTCCGCTCAGCATTACAGGCTGGGTGATGCTCAGAGCATTGTTAAGTATCCTGACGCAATTTATATGATCTTTGTCACGCATGCGGACGCTGTAGCTTCCGGGTACAAGACCGGTGTAGACGCCCGTAGCTTCCCATGAGCCTCCGCCGTTGATGCTGTACTCGTAATTGCCATAACCGCCCGTTGGAAATGTGATTGTAATTGTCCCGTCGCCACCGCCTGCACAAGTAGCATTAGTGCTTGCCAGAGTTGCATTCAATGCCGGCTGCTGGGTAATACTAACAGAACCTAAATTAATTACACAGGCCTGATTCGCTGCATCACGAATAAGTACTGTATAAATATCCGGGGCAAGATTTGCGAACAACCCTGATCCAAACCAGTTGGTACCATTAATGCTGTACTGGTAGCTGCCGTAGCCTCCTGCTGCGTCAGTTACAGTGATGGTCCCGTCATTGGCACCGTTGCAGGTTATATTCGTTCCGGCTATTGTTGCTGTCAGAAGTGCAGGCTCGTTGATTATCAGTCCAGCGCTAAGCACTGCTGTACAACCGGTATGAGCTGCATCGCGCATCCACACATCATAGTTGCCCGGTGTAAGCCCTGTGAAGCTTAATGATCCCTGCCATGTTCCTGCAGCGCCGCCATATATGCTGTATTCATAAGTTCCGTACCCTCCGGTCGGAAGTGACACGGTTATCTTACCATCATCTGCTCCGTTGCAGGTTATATCGTTTTTCGTTACTGTTGCCCCAAGCATTCCGGGTTCGCTGATCCTCAATGAACTGTTGATAACCCTGACACAGTTAGGATATGCGAGGTCCCGTATCTGGACATTATAAAATCCGGGAGCAAGTGATGTAAAGTTACCTGTTCCATACCAGTCGGTGCCGTTAATGCTGTACTGGTAGCTGCTATAGCCTCCGGCAGCACCCGAGATGGTTATTGTTCCGTCATTGGCCCCGTTACAGGTAACATTAGTGCTTGTAACACTTGCGCTCAGTGCTGCAGGCTGTGTGATGGTAACCGAGGCTAAAGTTATTATACAGGCCGGGTTGGCTGCATCCCTTATCCTGAGATCATAGGTGTTGGGAGCAAGGTTTGTGAAGGTGCCCGTAGGCTGCCAGGTTACTCCTCCATTTGATGAATAGCCGTATGTTCCGTAACCGCCCAGGGGGTTGGAGATGGTTATGGTTCCGTCGTTGGCTCCGTTGCAGGTAACGTTAGTTCTTGACACTGTTGCACTCAGAACCGCGGGTTCTGTGATGGTTACTGCCGGGAGGGTAATTACACATAACGGGTGCGCTCTATCCCTGATCCTGATGTTATACGGTCCCGGAGCCAGACCTGTGAACTGGCCAGTTGCCTGCCATGTTGCTCCATCCCTTGAGTACTCAAAAGTGCCGTAGCCCCCTGTAGGTGATGTCACACTTATTGTTCCATTGTTTGCTCCAAAACATGTTACATTGTTCGATGACAGATTTGCATCAAGAACAGCAGGCTCGGTTATTATCAGGGATGAGTTCAGAACTATTACGCAGCCTGTGGTAACCGCATCACGGATCTGAACATCATATGTTCCAGGAGCAAGTCCGGTAAAGCTACCTGAATTGAACCAGTTAGCTCCTCCGTTTACAGTATACTGGTAAGTACCCGAACCTCCGAGTGGATTGGTAATATTTATAATTCCGTCATTAGCGTTGTTACAGGTCACCATTGTTGCTGTAACAAGAGCGCTCATCATCGGAAGCTGTGTTATATTCAGAGCGTTGTTCAATACTCTGACACAATTAGTGTGGTCGGCATCCCGCATTCTCACATTATAGCTTCCTGGCACAAGTCCGGTAAAACTGCCTGAAGAATGCCATGAACCTCCTCCATTGATACTGTACTCATAATTACCATAACCACCGGTGGGTGCAGAAATAATTATCGAGCCGTCACTTCCTCCAGCGCATGTAACATTTATGCTTGCAACATTTGCATTAAGAACAGGAGGTTGAGTGATCTCAATATCGCCCAGATTTATCACGCATGCCGGATTTGCCGCATCCCTGATAAGTATGGTATATGTTGCCGGGGCCAGGTTGGTAAATGATCCGATGCCAAACCAGTTAGTGCCGTTTATTGTGTACTGGTAGCTGCCATAACCACCTGTGGGATTTGTTATGGTAATTGTACCGTCATTGGCTCCGTTGCATGTCACGTCAGTGCTTAATAGAGTTCCGTCGAGCACATCCGGTTCACTGATCACTAATCCTGCGCTGAGTACCGCTGTACAGGCGGGATGAGCTGCATCCCTTATCCATACAGAATAGGTTGCTGCAGCCAGACCATTGAATATCCCCGATGACTGCCATGTACCTGCAGCTCCACCATGTATGCTGTATTCATGTGTTCCGTAACCGCCTGTTGGAGAAGTGATCGTTATCCTGCCATCGGCGGTGCCATTGCATGTTATATCATTCTTTGTCACTGTTCCTCCCAGAACACCTGGCTGAGTTATTGTGAGGGAACCATTAAGCACTATAATGCATGCTGGCTGGGCAGCATCCCTCATAAGAACATTGTAGAATCCTGGTGAAAGCGCAGGGAAATTACCCGAAGCCTGCCATGATGTACCTCCATTAATACTGTACTGATATGTTCCATAACCACCCAAAGGACCGGTAATAACAATGCTTCCGTCATTTGCACCGTTGCATGTTACATTTGAAGGTGTAACTGTAGCGCTCAGGGCATCAGGCTGGGTAATTACAACAGTGCCAAGATTGGCGGAACATGTAATATTCACTCCATCCCTTATTCTTACAGGGTACGATCCCGGAGCAAGGCCCGTAAAGTTGCCGGCCGACATCCAGTTTACACCACCGTTTATACTATACTGGTAGGTTCCATAACCACCTGTAGCCCCTGAGATTGTTATTGTGCCGTTATTTGCACTGTAGCATGTAACATCAGTGTGATTTACAGTTCCACCCAGTGCGGCAGGTTCAATAATGTCAAGAGCCGGGTCAAGCACCCTTACGCATCCCGGACAAGCCCTGTCCCGTATCTGTACAGAATAGGTATCCGGAGTAAGATTTGTAAATGTGCCTGTCGGGAACCAGTTGGTGCCATCAATTGTATAATCATACGTTCCATAACCGCCCGTTGGCGCTGAAATTGTAATGGATCCGTTATTTGCACCGAAGCAGGTTATGTTGCCTGAAGCATAAGTTGCAGTAATTACTGAAGGTTCAGTTATTGAAAGTGATCCATTAAGAATTGTTTCACATACAGTGTTCACAGCATCTCTCACTCTTACGTCGTAAATTCCCGGTGTCAGAGCCGTAAACAGTCCCGTTGCCTGCCAGTTTGATCCACCGTCAATTGTATATTGATAATTACCCGAACCTCCTGATGGAGCTGTGATATTTATTATACCGTCGCTGGCACCGTTACAGGTAATCATTGTTGGTGTAAGCACTGCAGATACTGCCGGCAGCTGGATTATCGACAAAGCATTATTAAGGACCCGTATACAGGTGGGATTAGCAGCATCCCTAATCTGGACATTGTAATTCCCGGGACCAAGGTTGGTATAACTACCTGTGTTCTGCCATGAGCCGCCTCCGTTAATTGTGTACTCATAGCTGCCATACCCGCCTGTCGGTGTTGCAATGGTGATCGTTCCGTTACCGGCTCCGAAACAGGTTATATTCGTTCTCGAAAGAACAGCATTAAGGACAGCAGGCTCAGTGATGGTAAGAGCATTGTTTAGAGTGAGGAAACATAATGGATTGGCAGCATCCCTGATCCTTACATCATAAGTACCTGAAGAAAGGTTCTGGAAATTACCTGATCCACTCCATAATGCACCTCCGTTGATCGTATATTCATAAGTGCCATAACCGCCTGCCGCACCTGAGATTATTATCCTGCCATCGCCTGCGCCGTTGCAGGTTATATTGTATGAAGCAAGTGTCGCACTTAGCGCCGGAGGTTCTGTTATTATAACATTTGAATTAAGGATAGCAACACAAGTATTATTTGCAGCATCCCTTATCTGCACATTATAGGTGTCAGGTTCAAGATTTGAGAATGTTCCTGAATTGGACCAGGTAAGTCCTCCATCGATGCTGAACTGGTATGTGCCATAACCACCTGTCTGGCCTGAAACTATAATTGTTCCGTTATCGGCTCCATTGCATGTGACATTGGTCCGGGTAACTGATGCATTGAGAACAGCGGGCCCGGCTATATTTAGTGAAGCATTTATGGTGTAGATACATGATGGATTCAATGCATCTCTCATCCTTACATTATAATATCCGGGAAGCAATCCCAAAAAGCTGTTTGATGCCTGCCATGTTGCTCCACCGTCAACAGTATATTCGTATGAGCCATATCCTCCTGTAAATCCGCTGATGGTTATTGAACCATCAGAAGCCCCGAAACAGGTGACATTTGTTTTTGAAGCTGTGGCAAAGAGAGCCGTTGGTTCGGTTATTACAAGGAGGTTATTGAGAACCAGCTCGCAGGAAGGGCTTGCGCCATCTCTGATCCTGACGTCATAAGAACCCTGGGAGAGGTTCAGAAATGTTCCTGTTCCAACCCATGTACCGCCTCCGTTTATAGTGTACTGGTAGGTTCCGAATCCGCCAACCGGATTTGTAATGGTTATTGTACCGTTATTTGCATTAAAGCATGTGATGTTAGTGCTCGCAATATCAGCATCAAGGACAGCCGGCTCAACAACAACAACAGATTCGAGGAATTGTGTGCAGGTTGTCCTTATCCTGTCGCGCATCCATACCGAATATGTTCCTGCGCCCAGCCCTGTAAATGTATTTAATGCCTGGTATGGTCCGCCTGCTCCACTGATACTGTATTCATAGGTACCATATCCTCCGACTGAATTGGTTATTGTTATGGTTCCGTCGCCGGCACCGAAACAGGTAATATTATATTTGACAACAGTGCCGTTTAGCGCCGGTGGTTCAGTAATATCGAGCCCTCCGTTCAAAACGATTTCGCATCCGGTGTTTGAGGCATCCCTTATCCTTACGTCATAGCTTCCGGGATCAAGGTTGCTGAATAAACCCGAACCAACCCAGTTAGTACCGTCAATAGTATACTGGTAAAAACCTGATCCTCCCGAAGGAGCTGTTATATTTATGGATCCGTCACCGGCTCCGTTGCAGCTTATCAGGCTTGAGGTGACTGTTGCTCTGAGCACTGCAGGTTGTATGATGGTAAGTGAATTGTTAAGAATTCTGTAGCATGAAGGTGTTGCAGCATCGCGTATCTGTACATTATAAGTTCCGGGTGAAAGATTGCTGTAATTTCCTGAAGCCTGCCATGAGCCACCACCATTTATGCTGTACTGGTATGCACCGCTGCCTCCTCCGGGAAGCGTAATTGTTATAGATCCGTCTGATGCACCAAAGCAGGTAGCGTTGGCACTACTGACAGTTGCGGTCAGCTGCCCGGGCTGTGTTATAATAAACGTTCCGAGATTTCTGAAACATGCATGCACGGACGCATCTCTTATCAGAACAACGTAGGTGCCTGGAGTGAGGTTTGGAAAATTACCTGAGCCCTGCCATGTACCGCCATTATTGATGGAGTAGTTATATGTGCCGAAACCGCCGGTGGGATTTGTTATAACAATTGAACCGTTTGCAGCATCATAACAGGTAATATCTGTCTCTGTGACCGTTGCATTAAGCTGGGAAGGGCTTGAAATTACAAGGGCTGCATTCAATATTTTATTACAGGAAGGAGATGCAACATCCCTTATCCTTACATCGTAAGTTCCGGCAGTAAGCCCGGTGAATAAGCCGCTTGCAAACCAGTTGGTCCCGCCATTAACTGTATATTCATAATTACCTGATCCACCCGAAGGCGCGGATATTGTTATAGTTCCTTCCGGAGAGCCAAAACACAGAACATTGGTGCTAGCCACTGTAGCATCTATTGCTCCCGGTTCTGTCAGAGTGATTGAACCTGTCGAAACACAGCTCTCGGTATCAGTTACTGTAACTGTATATGCACCTGCCCTTAATCCTGTAATATTCTGTGTGTTCGAAACAAAACCCATTGGTCCTGTCCATGCAAATCCGAAAGGACTGCTTCCTGCTACAGACAGAGTTACTGCTCCTGAATTGTCTCCGTTACAGGTTAGGTTGGTACCTGTGAGGTTAAGAGCAGGCGGGATGTTGATCGTTACGATTGCCGACCCCGATAATGTGCCAGTGCAGGAATTGCCATCTGTAAGTGAAGCAAGTGTATATGTGCGTGTTGATGCCGGGTTGACTGATACAGTATAAACATTGGCTCCCCAGTTTGGAACCGTATATGTGGTTGTACCATCGGTATATGTGAAGGTATATGGGCCGGTACCTGTAAATGTCATAGTAAGGGTTGTGGCAGCACCACCGCACATGGTTGCACCACCGCTTATTATTCCTGCCGACTGCGGATGGAAGGTAACCAGGGCCGAGCCCAGGCCTGTATTTGTACAGGTAGTGGCATCAGTAACACTAATGATGGTGTATGTGCCTGCCTGGGTTGCTGAAAGAGTGTGGGGATCTGCACTGGTTGATACAGGAGCCTGCGCAACCCCGTTGATCGCATAAACAAATGTGTATGGTCCTGTTCCCGTAAAATCAACAAAAAGGTTTACAGTGCTTCCCGGACATACCGTACCGCCACCGCTCAAAATTGCATTGGGCAAAGGCCTCACAACAACTGTAACAGGATTGTGGATCGTAACACACCCTGCTTCGTTGGTCTCCCTGCAGGTTACCTGTCCGCCGACATTTCCAAATCTTACAGAGATGGAGGCTGAAGAAGGATCTCCGATTACAGCCGATCCTCCGGGGATTGTCCAGCTGTAAACAGATCCGGCTCTTGCAGTGACAGTATAAGGATTTGTGCTGCCCGCGCATACAGATGTTGATCCGGTTATATTTTCGGGAACGGCCTGAGGATATACTCTTACTGACTGAATGAACGGATCTCCGTTGCAGGTGTAAGAGTTGGTTTCATAAACTGAAATATTACCTGTCCCCGGTGCTGCTGCTGCATTCAGGATTATTGCATTTGTGTTAAAGTCAAATGTCTTGGTTCCGATTGCCGGGTCAACGGTCCAGTGGAAAGTTGATCCTACAGTCGGTGTAACTTCATAAATAAGGTTTTGCTCATTAATACAGATCTTTGTGCGGCCGGCTATAGGTTTGGGAAGTGGTTCAGGATTGATGGTTATCACTACCGGTATTGACTGGCTCGAACAATTAAGAGTACTGGTGGCAGTAATATAATAGGTGGCAGTTATTGGAGCAGGTGAGTGGTTATTAATTACATCATTTATGTGCAGCTTGCCTGCAGGATCAGCTGGAAATGCATTATCTGCAGCAACATTAACACCTGCTGTACCCTGTCCCGATCCGTCAGACATTGTGGGAGCTGCCCAGTTGAATACTGTACCGGCAGGTATGTTTGCAGGTAACAGCAAAATCTCTTTACCTATGGCAATCCCGCTGCATATAGTTTTAGTCTGGGCAGGAACGATATAAGGTTCCGGATTGATAGTTATTACAACATCGACGGGTGTTCCGAAACAGTCAGGTGCATGAACCGGGCGTACCCTGTAAGTAACATTCTTCGGAACACCGGTAAGGTTCTGGAATTTGTCGCTTGCTAAATAACCAGCCGGTACCGATGTTAACGGGTTGATAACAGCATTCAGAGGATTCGCTGAAAGACCCAGGTCCATTGTTCTGCTAAGCACAAGATAATAATCAGCAAATACACTTCCGGGGGCAACAGACAGGTTAAGCCCGATTGATGTGCTGCTGCAGACTGTCCTGTTCAGGGTTGGGCTGAGAACAGGCTGCGACCTTATGGTCATTACTATTGTCTCAGGTTCGCCAGCACAACCATCCTTGTAAGGTGTTACCGTGTAGGTTGCTGTTCCGTCAGCACCCGTGGTATTTAAGAATGCATCCTGTATGTTGACAGATGAAGCAGAGTTCCTGGCGGCGCCTCCGGTAAACCTTGCATCAACCGGATCAAGAACAGGAGCGTCCCATGTGAATGTAACACCATCGCCGGGATTTGTATAGTTCACCAGCCTTATATAATGATTTGTCGTGTAACCTGAACAGAGATCAAGGGTCTGCCCGGCTTCTATCACAGGTTCCGGATTAATCTCCACAACCACATCCTGGGTGATGCTGCATCCTCCGGCAGAAAGTGTGTACCGGTAGGTTACAGCTATAGTTGTGTTTGTCGTATTCCGCAGGGTTTCATTGATGCCTCCATTTCCATTTGTCGGACCCGTTGGAGTAATTCCTGCAACAACAGCCCTTGACCAGGTGAATAATGTCCCTGAGGTCGCGCTGGCAGGTGTATATATAAAAGGTGAGTTGCTGCAAACATCAGCCGGAGTTAGCGATGATGTCAACTGTGGTGTCGGGTTGATGGTAATGGTGAAGCTCTTTGATGGTCCGGGGCAATCCTTTCCTGCATAATTAAAAGAGGGTGTAACAGTGATATTGGCAAGTATGGGAGCTATGCCGGTATTAGTCGCCGTGAATGAAATATTTCCCCCACCGTTCAACGCCAGTCCAATGTCGGCATTGTCGTTTGACCAGCTGTATGATGATGATCCAACAGTATTTACCGTGGTGAAGTTAATGGTTCCGGTCGATCCGTTACAGAAGGTATAGTTTACAGGCTGATTGACCTGAGCTGTCGGATTCACGGTAATTATGAAGGTTTCAGCAGTGCCGGGGCATGAAGTTCCTCCATTGCTGAATACAGGTGTAACGACTACTGTACCTGTAATAGGGGAAGTACCTGCATTGGTAGCCGTAAAAGCGATACTGTTGCCACTACCCGATGCGGCAAGGCCTATTGCAGTGTTGTTGTTTGTCCAGTTATATGTTGTTGTTCCGTTGGAATTGTTGGTGGTAAATGTTACTGAAGCCGCTTGATTATGACATAATGCAATATCATTCAGAACATTTATCTGTCCTGCAGGGTTGACTGTAATTGTGAAAGTCTTTGATGGCCCTGAGCAATCGACCAGACCGTTATTATATAATGGTGTAACAGTTATAGTTGCAGTAACAGGGATTATTCCGGAGTTCACTGCAGTGAATGAAGGTATATTTCCTGTTCCGGAATCACCAAGCCCAATTGTGTTATTGTCGTTTGACCATGAATAGCTCGTTGTTCCCGGATTATTCAGAGTAGCAAAGTTTATCGCTCCCGAAGCTGAACCGGCGCAAATGAACAGGTTTGAAGGCTGGTTTACCTGTGCAGCCGGATTTACTGTTATTGTAAATGTCCTGGTTGGTCCGGGGCAGTTCACCACGCCATCCGTAAAGTGAGGCGTTACAACAATTGAAGCAACTACCGGAGCAGTTGTAAGATTTTGGGCAGTGAATGATAATATATTACCTGATCCGGTTGCAGCTATTCCGATCCCCGGGGCCGAGTTGGTCCAGGTGAAATAGGTCGATCCGTTCCCTGAAGTAAAAATGATGTCAGCCGTGGCGGTATTGTGACATAGAACCTGGCTCAAAGGCTGGTTCATCTGGCCGGCAGGATTGAAAGTTACCGAGACATCCTGGTTAGATGAACAGAATACTCCGTTGTTAATTCTCCAGTTAAATACATAAGTTCCATAATTTGTCACTGTTACCGAAGCTCCCGGGGTATGATCATCAGGCCCAAAGATGGCTGAACCGGGTCCGCTTACAAGCGACCAGGTGCCTGTGCCTGAAACAGGAGCGTTCCCTGCAAGTGTAGCAGTAAGTGTGTTGCATAGGTGCTGGTCGGGACCGGCATCGGCTCCCACCTCATAAACAAATGTAACATCATCGGTGGAACTGCAGAAAACACCGTTATTTATTCTCCACTCCAGCACATAAGTTCCGAACTGTGAAACTGTAGCAGTTGCATTGGGAGTGTTTGCATTGGGCAGGAATGTTACTGTTCCCGGACCGCTAATTCTAGACCAGGTACCTGTTCCGGCAGCAGGCACATTACCTTGAAGTGTTGTTGTCAGGGATCCGCAGATATTCTGATTTGGTCCTGCATCAGCTGCTCTCTCATAAGAAACAGTTATATCCGAAAAACTACTGCAGATCACATTGGTTTCGGTCCACCGTATAACATACGTTCCTGCCACGCTGGCGGTGGCCACAACGGCAGTACTGTTTACATTTGGATTAAAGGTGATCACCCCGGGACCGCTTACCTGTGACCAGGCTCCTGTTCCAACACTTGGAATAGCTGTAAGCGGTGCATCAAGAACAACGCAAACACCTTTGTCAGAACCCGCATTTGCTACAGGATTCTGGTAAATCTGGAATGATACGGGAGCAGGCAATGAGGCTCCGGGCAGAAGATTATTGCAAAAATCCCGTATCTCTGTTATAGCATAAGTATATACTCCGGCAGGTAGATTGCCAAGATTATGATTGATACCGCTCTGATAGTTATTCACTGTCTGTATCGGCCCCCCGTTTAACCTGTACCTGAAAGTGTATGGTGGAGCTCCTCCTGTTATCCCGATGCTGAGCCAGCTTGCAGTCCCGGTACAGCCATCTCCGCTCGAAACAAGCACTGCCGCTGTCGGAAGTGTACCTATCGCTATGGTCATATCATCGCTGACTGCAGGGCAGTTGCCTGACGGGTCGTTTGTTGTCAGTGTCAGTGTTACGGTTTTTGCAGCAGTTTCTGCAGCAGACGGGAGATAAGTTGCATTTAGGGTATTCCTGTCCGGATTGAATGTTCCTGTTCCCCCGACCCATGAGGCAGTTGTTGCTCCTCCGCCGAAGGATCCGGCAAGAGTTGCTGACAACGTGGCGCATATTGACTGATCAGGACCTGCATTTACTATTGCAGCATGGCTCCATGAAATTGTCCGTGTAACGGAGACGTTTTGTCCTGCACATCCAGCTGTTCCTGTTAGCGAAAGAGTTGCCACAAATGATCCGGATGCTGATGTCGGGGTGAACCGTGCAAGTGCGGGATCGGCATTCTGGGTCCAGTTTCCGAGACCACCGCCTCCCGACCAGGTCAGATTAGTGAAAGTTCCGGATGCAGATGCACCTGCCATAAAGATGGCAGCCAGCGGAGTGCCATCACACCTGGTAATATCCGGACCGGCAACTGCTGCCGGTGTCTGACCCCAGGCAACTGTGCGGGTATCTGTACGGTTTGTACCGTTACAGGCACCTGTACCGGTAACGCTAAGAGTGGCTGTAAAGGAACCGCTTGTTGTTGAAGGGGTAAAGATTGCAAGTGCAGGGTTTATAGCATTTTGTGTCCATGTTCCGAATCCTGCGCCTCCCGTCCATGCGAAACCGCTGTAAGTACCACCCACCGATGAGCCATCCATTGTTATTATGGCAAGAGGAGTAAGGTCGCAACGGGATATGTTCGGTCCGGCTTCAACTGAAGGTGTCTGTGCCCAGGTTACTGTTCTTGTCCGGGTAATTATGATGCTTCCGCAGGCGGCAGTACCGGTAACTGTCAGTGTAGCTGTAAAAGAACCACTTATCTGCCCTGCATTTGGAGTATAAAATGCCAGGGCAGGATCGGTGGCATGCTGTGTCCATGTTCCCATTGCCTCTCCGCCCGACCACACGATTGATGCTGCCGACCCTCCGCGGGTAGCACCGGTCATATAAATCGGATCAATCCCCACTGGCCGGCATACTGAAATAAGCGGCCCGGCATTTGCCGTAGGAACCTGGTCTATCGTGAGACGTGCGGCCTGTGATTTGAAACGGCACCCACCTTGTCCATTTGGCGTTTTCATCTCAACCCGGTACCAGTAGTTAGTATAAACCATACCAGGATTGGTAAGAGTAAGAGTATTGGTATTGAAGCCGCTATAAGGTGCACTGTTCCCGACTGTCGAAAATGAGACCCCTCCGTTATTGCTCCATTCCCATTGCCATGAATCAATTGCTTCAGTTGTGAGTGCCTGGAAAACTGCAGTTCCCCCCTGGCATATCACCTGGTCGACAGGTTGCGTTACATTTAACAGTGTATGGACAGTCACATACCTGGAAGCAGACTGGTCGCTGAGGCAGTAAGAAGGTGCAACCCCGACTGAAGATACTGTATACGATCCGGTTTCATGAGGTTTCTTAATGATTATTGTATCGCTTGTCCTTCCGGGAAGCAAAACGCCGTCCCTGAACCACTGGAATCCTGTCCGGGGTGGGACGTTCCCTGCAGATGCCGTGATCACGTATGACTCTGGAGGCTCGACACCGTAACAGATGTCATTTTTATTCGGATAGGTAATAGTGGGTGTCGCCGGCCTGGGATTAACCGTGATGGTTACAGCTGTTGGTACGCTTTCACAAAGCAGTCCGGCAAGATCCCTGTCGGTTGCATAGAATGTAAAGGTGACGGTTGTGTTTATGGTTGGGGTATAAGTGAGCCCGGTTCCCACCTGGACCATTGAACTGTTATACCAAACTATTTCGCCAACCGGGCTACTGGTTACCGTAAGCGTTTTGGCATCCGCCAGGCAGTATATCATGCTCTGAACAGTTGGTGGATCGGGCGCTGCAACCACCTCTATGTCGATGTATGTTGAAACAAAATCAGCATTATTGGGATTACATTTGTTCCAGTTCTTGAGGTACACCCTGAAAAATTCTCCAGCTCTTGCAGTGGCTGGTATGGTTATTTCCTGGCTGAGTGAGCTGGAATTATAGGGAACAGGGACCATTCTGCCGCTGGTCGCGGGTGCATTGCCTAAACCTCCTGCTATTGTTACTGTTCCATTAATAGTGTTCTGGGTATTGTTGTCAGGATCAAGTCCATAGAGCCATTCAATATTTCTCTGGTCGGTATTAGGGATCGCAGATATTCCTCCCGGAAGCAAAGGATTCTGACAGTTCCATGTACTGTTATCGCGTATTATGATCTTTTTCTCTACCCCTTCGCAGATCTGGATCACAGAGCTGCCACCATCATTATTCACAATGCGCAAAATCCCGTTTCCATCTGACGGTATATCGCGGCCGTGAACAACCGCAACATATTGTACAGACTGTGTCTCCCCGCAGGGGTTTCGTATGGTGCTTGAGAAAACATAATTGCAGTTTGACACCGACGTGTAAACATGCTGCCTTAAGGCAAGCGGCGGTGATGTATAATCAGCGGGTGAGATCCATGTAGTATCCTTACTCCCGTCACCCCAGCTTATTGACCATCGTGTTCCTTTTAAAATACCTGATGTAGATAGCGGATCGGGCATTGCAACCTGGAAAGTGGCAAAAATCCCATTGTTTATGCACACACCGGTTTGAGAGAAACCGGTAAGGATGTCTACAGCAGGGCATGGAAGAGTTGTTGCAAAGAGCTTAACAGGTGTAACAAACAGACCTCCGGCATCTTCAGCTGTAATAAACACAGAATGGAGTCTGCTGGTATTCACTACATATAGTACAGTGCTTAAGATATTATTAACATTTAAGCCATTCACAGGAAGGACTGCTGTGGCTATACGTGCTCCGGCGGGACCTGTAATAGCTCCGGTTTTTATCTGAGCGGCAGTCGGGGTAGGTGAAAAATCAAAATTTACAACTGTAACATATACTGTGCCTGCTCTGTCTATTCCATAATTAAGAGGTATCGACAACGGTCCGGCTGAACCAATAGAAGGCGTAGTTGGCACCCATACAGGCTGAGAAAAAGAACTTATAGATGATATAATAAAAATTGAAAACGGGATAAGTAACATCCTCGTTTTCATACTGATTGTTTTTTTTATTTTAGTCAATATTGACATTATATGTCAGATTGATCTTGTTGAATAAAAAATGGAAAATTCCCATACAAAAAACAGACAAGTGGAATATAAAAAAGGTTGCATTGTATGAAATGCAACCTTTTAAAAATACTACTATTATGTAAAATCAGATATAACATGTTGCATAAAAATAGTCAATAAGTTGATTTTAAAGTAAAAAAACTGAAAACAGGCAAAAATAATTTACTATTTATTCATAGCTCAATTCAAATTTAACGATTAAACAACCTCCTCTTAAGGTTTACAAGAAAGTAGGAAATTTCTCCTCCAAGAAATTTATAATAGAAAAACCTTTTAAACTTCATCCTTTTGGGATTCCATGACCCTGCAAAATGGTGAATACAATAAGTATTAGAAGTTAATATTTTTTTCCCATATTGGATCGGACTAAAATAATCTTTTGGAAAAATATGTATGCTATTTTTATATATCTGATAGCTATTTTCCAGAATAAATCCATTGGATGCCATGATTGATGAAATAATCTGTGAATTAGTCTTCATGTCGTATGATCCATCAGATAAAATAAAATGTCTTTCTTTATAATAATCAAGTTGTTCTTTAGCCCAAGAACCATGTTTTTCACTAGCCATTATTCCTGTTGGTACATATTTATCTCCTTCAAAACCTGAAAATGCCGGATATGATAAAAAACTGTCCAGATTCTTAAGTACTTCTACATCGGTATCCATATATATTCCACCTTCATGATAAAGCACATGTAATCGAACATAATCTGTAACAAAAGCAAATTTCCGGGCTTCATATGCTTCTTTCGCATAAGCGCTTAAGCTTAAATCAAAATTATCCTCATTCCAAAGTTTTATCTCATAGTCTGGCAAATATTTTCTCCATGAATCAATGCATTTATAAGCCAGTTTTGGCATCAAACCCCGTCCAAACCAACAATAATGAATTATCTTTGGTATCATAAAAAACTTAGATTCTAATTACTAATAACAAACCTTATTATTTTTTCAGCGGCTTTGCCCTCTCCAAATATCTTCGATTTATTTGCTATGCTTCGATAATAGGCTTTGTCTTGAATCAGTTTAGTTAGAGATGAAATGATTCTTCCCTGATCGGTTCCAACCAGTTCAATTGTTCCGGATTCTATTCCCTCCGGACGTTCGGTGATATCTCTCATCACCAATACTGGTTTCCCCAAATAGCTGGCTTCTTCCTGTATTCCTCCGCTATCTGTAAGCAGAATAAAACTATTCTGCATTAAATAAACAAAAGGCAAATAATCAAGGGGGTCAATTAAAAACAGATTTTCATTTGTTGAAGTGCCTAATACTTCATCCACAGAATGCCGTACGTTAGGATTTAAATGAACAGGGTATAAAAAATCAAAATCAGGAAAATATCCCGCTAATTTTTTTATTGCATTGCAAATATTGCTAAAGCCATGACCAAAATTTTCACGGCGATGACCCGTAATTAAAATTAACCGCCTGGTATCTGATAATCGGTTAATGTTGTATCCTTTTTCAATAATCTGATCTTTTATTTTATCTGAAAATTCTGTTGATTCTCCTATTTTATCTAATGTCATCTGTAATGCATCAATTACTGTATTTCCAGTAACAGTTATTTGTTTTTCATTTATGCCTTCCCGGATCAGATTATCCCTTGCCCAATCCGTAGGAGCAAAATGATAAGTTGCCAACCTTGTGGTGATCTGTCTGTTAACTTCTTCGGGCCAGGGACTGTAAATATTGTAAGTGCGTAATCCTGCCTCTACATGTCCAATAGGAATTTGCTGATAAAATGCAGCTAGTGCCGATGCAGTAGAGGTAGATGTATCGCCGTGTAATAAAACTAAATCTGGCTTTACTTCTTTATAAATATCGCGCATCTTAATCAAGATGCAGGCAAAAATATCATATAAATCCTGATCAGGCCGCATAATATTTAAATCAAAATCCGGTTTTATAGCAAAAATATTTAACACCTGATCCAGCATCTGACGGTGCTGACCCGTAACACAAACAATAGTTTTAAAATAACCAGGGTATTTTTGAAAATACTTTACTACGGGTGCCATCTTTATTGCTTCAGGACGCGTACCAAAGACGATTAGAACTTTGCGCATGAGGTTAGTAAAAAGTTTTGAATCAGATTACAGGATTTCTTAGTAAGTTACACATATCCAATCTGAATTGCTTTACAAATTATTATAATTACTTATTATCTGAAATTGTACTGAATATCAGGATTTTTTTTCATCAGGTCAACACTTGCCGGGTAGTTTTCGATAAACCAAACCATAAAGGAAGTAATATCAATCTTATTGACTATCATTTTCTGTTGACTTAACAATGTATCTTTTTTAAGATCTGGCATTAATAATAACTCTGTAACTTTGCTGATTACATTTTGTGAATTTTTAAAGTGGTACAGCATTCCGGCATTCATTTCTTCCTTTAAATAACCCATTAAAGGCAGGCTGTTTACATAAATTACCGGGGTACCAAGCATTGCAGCCTCAGATGCCATCGTGCCACTCTCTGCAATAAAAAGGTGTGCATAAAATATTACATCGTGAATTTTCTCAGGAGGAATTTTTAACAAAAATGGTTCAAAAAACTGATCAGGATGTTCCTCTTCAGTAGAGATTAAAACTTTATAATTCTTAGATAAGATTTCCACAAGCTTTTTCTTTGTGGCCATATTAAGACCTGAATGACCAAGATCATGATTCGCCGTCCATGATACAAATCGAAGTAGTATGTATCTTTCACCCTTTAATAAACCTAAGTATTTTAACACATCATCATTTGGTTTATAATAAGCAGGATGAAGATAAAATAACTCTGTAAAACTATTAAAGCGTATTTGTCTGTTACCAAAATTTTCATCAAAACAAGAAGGATTCAGAAATACCTTGGAAAATGGCCTGTAAAAAATCTGACTGAATTTTGCATGTTCGGTGTCATCCAGGACAATATGTGGCTTTCTTAAAATCCATGAGACCTGGGCTGCATAAGGTGATGCAAAACTTAAGAAAAGATCCGGTTTGAAATTCCTTGCACACTTTAGAATTTTAATGTCAGCATGAAGCATATAAATTAACTTTCCCAGAATACTGTTTTTACCTTTGCCTCTGTCATAATAATCTATATTAAAGTGTTTTAATAAATAGAAAATAATTGATCTGTTTCTTGCCACAATAAAAAACTCATGCTTTTTATTTTGCATGAGTTTTATAAAATTCCTGAAATAGTGGACATGAGCCGGATGGCCAATATCAATTAAAATTCTCATTTCTCAATATTATTAATCCATCCATTAGCCGCTGTGAATTTTTTCTTTTTTGAAAATGGAACTTCATTAATATTATATTTATTTTCATCGAAGATTACAAAAATTTCGTCATACGAAAAATGTGTAATTTTTAATTTTTTTATCAAGAATGCATGTTTTATTGATGGAATTTTGCTATTGTCAAATCCCATAACTTCTGAACAAACTGCATCGATAACTGCAGGATTGCTTCCCTGAACCAAGTAATTAAGTTTTTTGGGGTCTGGTATTTTAGGACCATTCCCTTCTCCACATAGAATACCATCAACTATTCCGATATATTTTTTTCTGCTCTCAGAATTGTCCTGTCGAATTTCACCACTGGCATCAGCATATAGTAATACCTTATTTATATCGAGAATCATTCTCCAAATTGTGTCATTCCCATACCAGGATCCTGATCTTATTGTTTGTTTATTATTACCAAAAAAAAATTTCCCAATACTCATAAAAGGGCTAAGTCCTTTCGACAAGAAAGTGTTTGTTCTTATATACTGATGAATTAGCGGCATAAGTCTGCCTTCTATTTTTTGTTTTGTCCCCGATAAATAAAACTGGTCACCTTTGTTCTCTTTTGTTCCTATAGAATAGTGAGGCAGATAATTCCGATAGGTATTTATTCCAACAAGATTTTTAAGGCATGAAGTAATCCCTGCTTTTTTATGAGTTTTTAATTTAGGGAGGTTAATAAATACATCACATTCAAGGGCTGTTGTTGATACTCTGTATAAATTGTTTACGCCATCATGGGCTTTGTTAGTCTCATCAATATTTGAATCTGCCCCAAAATAACCTTTTTTTGACTTAGAATGATCGTTGAATTCACTAAGGTTCCCTAACAGATTTATTTGTGTGCTTCCTCTTGGGTCTCCTGCGTTCTTCTCTCTTTTTATTACAACATTGCCATTATCAATCCAAATCTCATCCCGAAGATCAATTATTTCAATTTCAATATCTTTCAGTGAAGCTTGCTGCTTCCACAATGCCACCGGGTAGTATGACATTATTTTTTCAAATGATGAGGAAAACTCTGGCCCATCCATAATGCTCACTCTTCCTCCTGGTGGCAGCATTTCTATGACTTTTCTTAAAACTGCTGAGATAATCTGCGGATGTGTGATAACATAATCCCAATGCCCCGGGCGTTCAATATGGGCCTCACGAACCCAATTTGGCTTAATAACCACTTTTTTAGCCGTTATAATGGGTTCAAACAGACTGTTTTCTAAGGCCTTGTATATTTCATTCTCATCGTATTCATTTATTTCCCTGATGTAGACTATATTCTCCATTTATTTATTTTTCAAAGAATCAATAATCTCTTTTGCAATTTTTGACTGTTCATGAACAGAATATCTCTTCTCAATTAGCATACGTCCTTCCAAGGCATATTCTTTTAGCTTTTCCGGATCCTGAAGTAAACCTTTTATATTAAAAATGAAACTATCAATATCCAGATAATCACTGATAATTTTTGAATTAACAGATTCAATAGCTGCTTCCCTGACATTTCCAACATCAGAGACCACCGGAACGCATCCACAAGCCATTGCTTCAAGCATAGCGGTTGATAGACTCTCACTTCTGGAAGGCATCACAAGGACTTTCGAATGTTGAAAAAAAGTGAAGGTACTTTTCTGAAAACCCTCAAATTTTATTACATGGTTTAATTGAAGATCTGAAGCCATTTTTTTTGAATCATTCAGCATTTTACCTGCACCAAGCATTGTTGCTTTTAAATCAGGGAAATATTTTAACAATCCCTGCACAATCTTTATAAATCTGTCTGGGCCTTTGAGTTCATAAAATGTCCCAACAAATAAAAGATCTATAGTTTTCTTTTCTTTTGTTAAAGAAAATTTTTCAATATCAATAGCACCGTTAAGAGGAAACAATTTTAATGGTTCTATATTCTTTGATATCAAATAATTACGATCGGTTTCCCCCTTAATAGCAATTGCATTACAGTATTTTAATTGAAACAGGTTAATTCTCTGCCAGATATTTCTGAAAGGAAGTTCTGTTTCGATCTCTAACCGGCTCCCAATAACAGAGATAATACATTTTGCACCCGTCAGTTTTGATACAATAAAACTATTAAGTCCCTTCGGGAGACAATAAACACCGTTAATTATATCAGGCTTAAGCTTTAATGCATAAAAGAGAATTTGTAAAGGCTCAAATATAAATCTAATTGTTTTGCCAATAAAAATAGGCCGAATTCTCCTGAACCAGCCAGGAATTATAATATATCTTGATTTGGGAATGTCAAATCCCCTGGTTTCGCTAAAAATATAAATTTCCTTTACCCCTTCAAGAGCAGCAAAAGGTAATGCTTTGCTCACAATTAAGCTATGTCCTGTTCGTCCAATTACAATAAAAAGCCGTAAACCTGATGCCCTCATCAATAAGGAAGTTTTATTTCACTATTTCTTATTAAAAACCGTCTTTTACCGGAATACAACAGAGGGATACTTTCATGAATTTCAAAAATCAGTTTCACATTTCTACCAAGAAAATTCTGCCAGTAATCAAATATCTGTTTCTGTGTCTGAGAAGTAAAGTTTTGACTAACCACAAATCGAAAAATAAATACATCTGACTTAGTCTGCTCAATCTGGAATTGTCTGATCGAATCGAAATATTCAAAGTAAATTGTAAAAAGATGGACAATTAATAAATTTCCGGAAGGCGTTACTAAAATGTCGTTATCGCGGCCAAGAATTTTGTCAATTCTGAATAGCTGAACGCCTTCTGATGATTCTTTTGCCTTAACAACCAAATCCTGAGTATTATATCTTATAAGGGGCATTGAATAGTTCCACAAATCTGTTGTAACATGTAACCCTATTTCTCCTGCATTTACCTCTTTCCCCTCACTATCAACAACTTCTGTTATTGAATACTCCATTGAACCTAAATAGCTGTCACGGGTTGAACTTTGACTAAATATTGCGCTTCCCTCAACTCCATAAGAATCAAATACCGGGCACGTGAACCGTTCTTCAATTAAATTTCTTGCCTCGACAGTAAGAATATTGCCGGTTGTGTTAATCGCCTTAATATCATGCAAGTATTTGTTCTCACTTTTAAGAATTTTTGCAATAAAGTATAATGGATCAGGATAACAACGAACAAAAACAGGCTTCTCTTTTTCCAATTTTTGTATAACATTTTTTAAAGTTGAATAAGATAGATCAGGTATATACAGGTATAAACTTCGATTTATAATATCCTGAATTTTCTTTAAAGTGGAAGATCTTTTATTTTGACTTAATTTAACATAAAAGTCACCTAACCGATAACCCATCCAGTACCAACTTCGTATAGCAGCAGCATACTTCATGCTAAATGCTTCTTTTGATAAAAAATACTCAAATGGCTCCCCTGTGGATCCACTGGAATTCATGCGAATACTATTTTTTGTGATAAATTTCTTTGACTTAAAAAGATTCGGCGACTTACGGATCTCTGCTTTTGACAAAATGGGAATTTTGCCAAGATCAGTGGAATTTCTGATATCCTCTGGCCGAAGTTTATTCTTTTTAAACCACTCCTTATAAAAAGGTACGTGTTCATTAATGTGCCGAATGAGTTCGTATAATCGTTCTTCCTGATAATGTATAAGTTCTGCCTTTGTCCAGTACTGGCTTTTCATCAGAAAGGTAAGTTTCTCAGAAATGCTCAAACCCTGTAACATATCGCTTACAGGAAGTACAATCCTCTCATTTAAAAAGTGAATCATATTTTATCCTCTGCCAGCTAATCGGACATAGTTCCAAACGACAATCAACAGCCCTGCAAATACCAGATATACAGGATACCATTTCATTTTTTTTAGTTGGAAAATTCCGTATGCTGCTAAAATAAACAAAAAGGGTTTTACAGGATATGAAATACGCACAGAAGTAAACATCATTGCTTTAAGCAAAATGAATTGGTACCCTATTACAAATGTCAGAAGCACTGCCAATTCTCTTCGTTTATACCTCAATGCATAGTACAATCCATAAAAACTAAAAAATGCCAGTACTATCCAGAAAATATTCCCGGCAACATGATAATAATATTCTGAATGTGAAAGACCTAATGCATTTGGGACAACTACAACACTCGGGAAAGGTGAAATATATGACAACGCTGCAAAAACAGGAGTGCCGGCCAATGCTACAAATGGATTTATACTTTCCATATAGGATAACCGCTCCTGAGTGAACTCATCAACATCAGTATATTGACTATAATACAAATCAAATCTTCCTGTTGATTTAAGAAAATATATATAAACAAGAATTACTATCCCGGCGAGTAAAACATTTATTATTATATTTTTTTGTCTGTACTGCATAAATAGGGAAAATCCTAATACAAATACTAACAAAATACTGATTGCTGATCTGAAGAAAAACAAGAGGATTATGAATAATAGTGACATAATCAAATGATGAAATTTAAAAGCTTTCTGTGCTTTTACAATCTGAATTAAAGCTTCAACCATCAACCAGACCATAAGGTTTTCTTTTAGCATTACTGCTGAATAGAACCAGGAAATGGGATACAGAACGAGGAAAATTCCTGCCAACCTAGCAGCTGGTTTTTCAATTAAAATTTTAGATAAAACATACCCACGAACAACAATTATGCTTCCCATCAAGCAAAGGAATAATTTTATAGCAACCGGGTTCAGACCAAATAACCGAATCGGAAACATAAGGAATGTTGAGAATCCAATATCAGAAATTTCGCCTCTGTAACTTGATGTAATGTGCTGGTATGCATCAGTAAAGGAGATGTTCTTCCATATTACAACCCCCTCCGCCGCAACACGGTAATAAACCATTTCATCCCTGGCCCCAACCATATAGAACATATTCCAGGTTTTATAAGAAATAGCCAAAAGGACAAACATTACAACAACTCGGATAACTAAAGCACTCCAGAATAACCTGGAAATGAATGCGTAATCATCTAGTTTCCCCCATTTTTCTGACATTACAGTTATCCCTGAAATAATAAGAAGTAATATTAAAATAGCTGTAACTATCCATTCCAAACCATAGATACTGCCTGGGAAAACCAGATATAGAACGCCCACTAGTCCAAAAATAAAAACTATAATTCTCTGTGAAATTGAAGAAGTCCATCCCATAGAGTACTTACAAATTCCCAATTAGTTCTAAGAATTGTTTAGCCCTGCAATCAGCAGATTGCTCCGATGCAATATTAATTCCCCTTTCAACAATATCTTTCTCCTTAGTTTTATCAATTGCCACCTTTATCTTTTCTATAAAATCAACTTTGTCATTTGCAATAAATACAAAATCCTTAAATTCATTATACTCAGCATTTAAACGAAAACTTACAAAAGGCTTCCCAAGCGCAAGATATTGATATTGTTTATTATTATTAAGGTAGAGGGCAAATTCATGATCTTGTTTTGCAGCAACCAGTCCAACATCCCAATTAATTACTACTTGCGGGAATTCATTGAATGGGACAAAACCAAGGTGTCTGACATTAGGCATATTTAATAACTTATCCCACGCAATCTTTTCTTTATTATCCAGATCCAGCTTCCCAGCTATTTCAAAATCACATTCAGGAAGTCGGGAAATAATAAAAATCAATAATTCAATATCAATAACATAAGTTATATTCCCAGCCAAACCAATTAAAGGTCTGGGCTTTTGTCTGATAAAAGGTTTCCACTTGGAATAATCCCATAAATCCAGGTCCACAGTATTAGGCCATAGTTTTACATTAGCAGGGATAAAGCCATAATATTTTTCAAAATAGTAAGAGCATAAATTTTTGCTAATTCCCAGTATAAGGTCAGCCCTGTTTATAATCGCTAATTCCTTTTTAAAATTATCAGGATTCAGTAAAACACTTGGGTCCCGGAGGAGATAGATTAATTTTTGATTTCTGTTTAAATAAGGCAAAAGGTAATATTGATTTGGGTCAATAAAGAAAACAGCATCATATCGTTTAAAAAATGACTTCCATTTAATAAACCTTAAGCTGTATTCTAATGCGGAAAGGGCTAAGAACCTTCTCAACCTTTCAACCACCCAGAAATGATAAAAATAAAATCTTATCCGGCTTGAGGTCTTTTTCTCTTTTCTTATA
The DNA here is from genome assembly GCA_942492865.1 of uncultured Bacteroidales bacterium. Lineage (GTDB taxonomy): Bacteria > Bacteroidota > Bacteroidia > Bacteroidales > VadinHA17 > LD21. The sequence goes on from OW818650.1 coordinate 1,035,934, forward strand.
TTTAATATGGAATTGAATAAAAGTATATTCATTTCCGGATTGAGCTTGTGAATCGCCTCGATAGTTGCCCTTCTGGTATAATTTATAAAATCAAGGCCACTACAAACCGTAAGTATTTTCATTTAAACCAGAGATAATAGTTCTAACGCAAATGAATTGTAGTTTTTTTCAGCATTAAATGTCTCTTCCCAGTTTCTACGTGAAATTCTCCGTTTCAATTCCCACTCATTCTTATTGATAAAAACATCATACATTGCAGTTGAAATGTCTTCCGGGGATGGATTTACTGGAAACAGAAATCCGTTATCATTATTAACTATTTCGGGTGTTCCTCCAACCGCTGTTGCTATAACAGGAATACCAAAAGACTGTGCCTCCATAATTGATACCGGGATGCCTTCTGATTTGCTTACATTTATAAACAGGTCAACAGGAACAGATTTGTAAAAATTAAAAACTTCAAGGTTCGTCATCTGGCCCGGAAAATAGCATTGAACTGAAGAATTATGTAAAAACTCCTTCGCTTTTTCAACATATTTTACAATATTTTCCCCATCTCCCAAATGATACCATTTTACAGTTATGAATGGGAATTTCGAATTAAAAAAAATCAATGAGTCTAAAATAAGATAAATACGTTTATTAGGATTTATACCTGAACAAGATACAATCGTAAGACTGCTTCTATCCGGAGTAGGATTCTTAAATTCAGGATCTGAAGTCCCAAGTCTTGAAAGTGAAAATTTATCTGAAAATTCAGGGTAACGTTTACTTAAATAATTCAGACCATGATTTGAAATAAGGTATAATTTGTTTAAATTCTTTAACGTAGCACCTTTAATGAACATAAGGCTTTTTTCTCCCCTGTCTTCGTATAAATCATACCCATGGGCACGACTAATTATCGTATTAATTTTCCCATCGATCTTTAATAAAGTTAATGAAAAGGCGCTAAAATTCAACCAATATGAATAATGAACTGATGATTTAAAAGGTAAAATTTTTGAAATCCTATTTTTAGTTAAAATGGCAAATCCAATATATTTTAAACATTTGAAAATCGAAAAATTCTTAATCTCGCTATTTATTTCCGGGATTCTTAAAATTTTATAAAACCCCAACAGACCTGTTAAATAAATTTTTACACGGGACCATTTTTTACTCTGAATAGGAGTAAGTACTCTTACATTATCCGGAAGAGATCTCATTTCACCATTTTTTCTTTGGAATGGAAGAATAATTATTTCTTTAAAATGGAGTGAAAGACAAGTTATCTCCGATTCCAGAAATATTTCCTCCTTCCCATACGGGAAGCTATTAGTATAGATTGCCAGAACTGACATGCAGCAAAGATTTTAATCTCCTTCTTAAGCCAATCATTGATCGCAAAGTGTGATAATAATAGAAAATACTATAATTGAGTACCCTGGCAAAAAGTGCAAATTTTATGATAAAAGAGAATTTTTTGTTAATAAGAATTAAGGATAAAGCAGTTTTTAAAAGACTATTGGTAACAATATTAAATTGTGAAGTCTTTTGTCCCTCGTACCATCTGAATATGCCAATGTTTATGTTACAATGAACTACCGGTATTTCAGCAATTAATAGCCTCCCCCACAATTCATAATCCATTGTAAAATGATTGTTTTCGTTCAGATACCCGAATTTTTTTATTTCGTTAAGCGGATAAATGCATGATTGCTGCATAATGGAATCTCGTGCCCTCCAGTAATTTTTTATGTCGAGCAGGTTTTTGATGTTCTTAATAGCTGATGGATTAATCGTACTATTAATGTTACTGTTTTTATCAATTCTAAACCCGCTGCCAATAAAAAAACAATTCATTTTTTCTGCCAAAAGTGAGGATAAATTAAACAGGGCATTTTTACAAAGCATGTCGTCACTGCAGATCCAGTTGACAAAATCGCCGGTACTCCTCATAAAACCCTTGTTAATAGCCTGGCTTTGACCATTATCAGGTTCACTTATCCAGATATCTATCCATTTTTCGTATTTCCTTATAATTTCAAGTGTATTATCGCTACTACCACCATCGATAATAATGTATTCAATATTTGGATAATTTTGTAAAAGGATTGAACGTATGGTTTCCTCGATAAATTGACCCTGATTAAGACTGGGAGTAACAATACTTATACGGGGCCATTGACTTTTGCCGGGTTGCACATGAGGAAGAGTATCACTTTCTTCAGTCCACGGCCAGCCCGTCTTACCGCTAGGTGGTTCAGGCAGTAGGTTAAGCATCAAATTTTGGTTTTCTCTTCCCAATACGGAAAATATAACTTAATACCGAAATAAATGTAAAAACGCCAATGAAAATCGAAAAATTTGTAAAAACACCAATATTTGAAGGTTTCCTGATTAGGTTTAACAAATAAGAGGGCTCCTTATATTTCAGCCATCTTTGCTTATATTTATTAAAAATCGGGTCTTGGGTTTCTGTATATAAACGATCAAGTAACTCAATGTGAAATTTATGATACCAGGGACTAGCAGGTTTCCCGAGCACATCATAATTTGAATTGCCATTATTATCGTAAGAATGTAGTGTGCTTTTTACAGAATTCACTCCTTTATTAAATAAGAATAAAGCATTTTTATTATTTGTGGCCTTATGAAAATCAGACAGCGCCTGCAATACTACGATCATGCCATTTAATACTCTGGATTCTTGTACATTGTCGTCTGCATATTCTTCATACCAGTAGCCGGTACTGTCAACATAGGTTACACCTCCCACTCTGACTTCAGTGTGCAAAGTATTCATTGATTTTATAGCCAGATTCAAATACAATGTATCGCCGGTTTTTTCATAAGCTTTTAGAAAAGCCTGCATTGCCCTTCCCTGGTTCATAGCGGAACGCCAGGGGGAGGTCATACCAAAACTGGGCCAGTCAAAATAATCCAGATAAATAATTGAGCTGTCATTTAATACAGTATAATTGTTCATTAACCATTCAATGCATGCATAAAAACGGCTGTTTGTCACAGAGTCTCTCCCATCGGCCCAACTTATTGCATGTTCTGCGATCGAAACAGGATTATATTGCTTCCCCAGCTTCCCCTCATAGACTACGACAGGTACTCCCAGTGAATCATATTGAAAATGTTGTGGTTTTTTACCTGAAATTTTCTGATAAAGTTCTGTTGCAACATTTTCTACTGATTTTCCAATTTTATTAGAAAGGAAAAAAGTAATTAGAACAGATATGATTAAAACAAAAATTAGTCCGGTAATCCTTAATTTCTTCATTTAGTTTTACAACAAACTCTTATAAATATCAGTATATTTCTCTGCCTGAAAGGACAAAGTAAATCCTGCTAGAACTTTTGCACGGCAATTACTTGACATCTTCACATAGTCAGATTCCTTAAATTCAAGTATTCGAATTATACAATTAGACAGATCGTTAATATTACCCGTTTCGGCCAGGTATCCGGTGACTTCATTCTCAATCATATCCGGAATTCCCCCTGTATTGAATCCAACTATGGGTATGCCACAGGACATTGCTTCAAGTGCGGTCTGCCCAAAAGCTTCCTGCAATGAGGGTATTACGAAAACATCAGCACAATTATAAATTAATGATAGCAAATGGTTATTGGCAATTTGCCCCAGGTGAAGCCCTGGTATCGTCTGTTTAAAAGGTGCTTCTCCTGCACCAAAACTTAGCAAAAACAAATTGGAATGGACCTTCCTGACTTTATGCAATGCTTCTTCGAGCTGCTTGAATCCTTTACGGGGATTATCTATCCCGGGAGCTCCAAAAACGATCACCCTGCTCTGTACCGGAATGTTTAATGACCGACGGCAGGCCAGCTTATCTGCAGGGATAAATTGATCCGTTTCAATTCCATAATGGATTGTGTCAATATCAAGGTTCCTGAAGAGACTGCTTCTTTTTGCTTCACTGGCCAGCCAATGACTATCAGCTCTGATTACAATTTTGTTTTTAAACTCTGAAATTGCCTTCCGTTTTCGTGTCCAGATTTTATATGCAAGGTCATTTTCATCTGTGGAACCAAGTTGCGGACAATTATTGCAGTGTTTTAAATAATTCTCGCAACCGCTGTTATAATGGCATCCACCAGTAAAAGGAAACATGTCATGCAGTGTCCAGACTACCGGTTTGTTTAAATTTTTAAAAACCGCAGGTAAGTCAACGAATCCGGAAATCCAATGCAAATGATATATATCAGCCTCAGGCAATTGGTCAAAAAACCCGGTTTTTAAGGGAGTTCTGTCATCACTGAATAATTCAAATCCGCCTGGTCGTGAAGTCCTGTATCTATTGAAATCTCTTTCAATCCAATATTTATATATCCGATAATATGATTTATTTAATCCTGAAGGATACTTGTACTTTATAATTGATTCACTAATTGTGCCTTTGTCACGAACAAACATTCTGGATTCAACTCCTTTCAATATGAGGCCCTGGTTCAGCCTGTAAGCTGCGCGAGCTGCTCCTCCATTGATATCGCTGGTGTTAAGGTGAAGAATCCTCATTTTACCGCCTCAATATATAATGAAGTTGGATTCAGCACTACTTTGTCTTTAACATCAAATCCATATGTTTCCCATAATGGGATATTACTTGAAAAGGGACTTTTTATCTCTACCATTTTAAATCCAATATCAAAAAGTAATTTTGAGAGAGAATATTTATCATACATCCATTTATGAATTTCTCCACTTTTTCTGAATAACCCAACATTCAAAGCTTTATATTCTCTGTCTGTCAATAACATTTTTACCAGCTTTCTTTTTATCCTGTAAAGAATCGGTCTTTTTTTAGGATTATGTTGATATTCGCTAATTTCAATGGGTCCTATTCTGCTGGTAATGAATTCGACCAGCGAAGCATCTTTTGTTGTCAGGCATTCTTTTATCATTCCGCCGGGATATTCCCTTACAGCTTGATCGAAAAGTTCTATGATGAGCCACCGATGAAACTTATAAAAATCAGATTCGCTGTAATTACCTTTTTTATCAATCAGATTAATATAAAACCCAATAATATTCTCCAGGTCTGGCACAACTATTCTAACAGTTCCCCCCTTTTGCAGCAACCGGTAACATTCGTTAAGAAAAGTGATCCCCTCAGATTCTGAGAAATGTTCAAGAACATGACTATGGTAAATATATTTAATACAGTTATCTTCAAATGGAAGTTTTTGGAGCAAATCAAATTTCAGAACATCATTACTTGTTGAAAAAAGATCGATATTTATCCAGTCTAGATGAATTTTATTTCCACAGCCCATGTTCAGGTAGGGATTCCTAAACGAACTTAAATGCATACTTAAGAATTTTAATTCCAGCTTTAATTTTTCTATGCGCAAATTGGCCACAACGATCAATTGGTTCAAAATATTTCAAAAAGAGAGTACCAAGCTTATATGATCGATTATTTATCAATTTTTCAATATCCCTGATATCTCTTTCTTCAATCATTATCTTTTGTTCTTTTAAGTCATTGATTAACTGTCTGACAGTAGGAGGATGCGCTCCATGATATTTTTCCAGCCAGCTTGGATAATCAGGAATTATGAATACCCGGTATGGTTTCGTAATTCTCATAAAATTTGAAGCAGCCCAATCGTTTGCATGTAGTGACAGCCAGTTTGAATTCGAATAGTAATCTGCTTTTGCGAATACTTGTTTTGGAAAAACAAATGAATAATGATACATATAGATTCCCATTTTTTCCAACTGATTTGCATTAATAAAATTAATGCTCTTCAGATTGATACCTTCAGCATTGATCACTGTAGGGGGCCTATGTGAAATGTATTGAAAACCTTTTTCCCATTTAAAAAGTCTGAATATTTCAGTCAGGTGCCTTTTAAAGTACCAGCTGTCGACAAAATAATCAAAACCGCCCCAGAAACTGAATTGCTTAAATGACAGACAGGTTATAGAACTATCCTTAATGAGCAGTGCTTTTATTTTTCTGATATCATTATCAATATAAAATTCATCTATATCGACCTGCCATAAATAATTTCCTGTGGCTCTCCTGGCAAATGCCCGACACTGTTCATGTTTCTCCCCGGGCCAGAATCCATCAGGATGTCCTTCGTCCTCTGCAGTTACAATATTAATTTTATTTTCAGGATCTTCGAGTCTCTTTAATTCTTTTAGTAATTCAAGGGTGCCATCCCTCGAATGACCATCAACTGTAGCAACATTCCTGGCACCTTCACAAGCTCCTTCAACAATAATAATTTCATGAGCATGGTGATAGAGTGCACGAATGCAATAACGTGTAAAAGGCTCGCCATTTAGTACAATGATACCAAAAGTTATATTAACAGGCATAAACTTTCCAGAAAATGAAGTAAGAAAAAAGGATACATTTTTATTCAAAGAATTTAATTAGGAAAAGCATCGTTATAATTCTTTAAAAAATGCTTTAAAACTCTTTTTAACTTTTTTATAGGGGAGTGCAAAATATCCAAATCTCAAGCAGTCGAAAACCAAAGTAACAAGAGCTGTAAATGCTTTATTATATTTTTTTTCTCTTATTAATTCATAAAAAGAATCATATTTCCTGTTAAAATACTTTTCAAATAAAGCGTTGACAACAGTTAATTCCGATTTAATTCTTTTGTGGAACCTAAAAATATAATAATAAGTTCTTAGTTGCTCTTCCCTTCTTTGCGAAGCAGATTTTGAACTCCAAATCCCTCCCTGATGTGACCTGTAACCAGCCGGTTCTATTTCTCCCTGAAATTTTGATTTTCCATAGACGCCAAGCATGCTGATCAGGAACGTATCTCCATTAAAGACTTTACCATACTCAGGAGGTATTTCTTTCAGTATATTCCGATAACAAATTGACAAAGTCAAAAGAAGAGCTCCACACATTAGTTCATCCCTTGTGAAATCTTTTTTAGCTGAAGGAGGCAGTTTCGATCTGCAAATTATTTCACCTTCTGAATCTACTATGGCAGCATCATGACAACTCACAACATAATCATCATTCATCTCTAAAAAATCGACCTGAATTTGCAGTTTATATGGATCAGACCAAAAATCATCTCCCTCGAGCATTGCTATGTATTTTGCACCTGACGAAAAGCACAATGAATAAATTTGTATAGCATTATTCAACGCCCCAATATTGCGCTTATTTAAAATAACACTAATAATTTCGGGATTATTTTCCTGGTATTTTAAACAAATAGAAGCCGTCTTATCTGTTGAGCAATCATCTCCGATAAAAAGTTTAATTGAAAAAGCAGTTCTTTGGTTTAATACACTCTCTATGGCCTGCCCTACATACTTTTCCTGATTATATGTGACCATGAAAACTGCAACCAAAGGACGCCTCATTAATTTTACTGGATTTTGGAATAAATATGATCAACCATATTACCTACTATCCCAAGTTTTTTATTCGTTATCTCCGAATCGCTTATTACAATGTTGAATGATTCTTCCACCTTAGTTACATAATTCATAAATTCGAGTGAATCAAAAATTGCATCCCCAAGCAAGCCCAAGTTTTCGGTTATCTCCGAATTTGAATTGATGCTTTTTATTAATATCATGAGTTTTTCAAAAATTTGTTGTTTCTCCATTATATTATTTTTTATATCTGTACAAAATTGTTCCCCATGAGAGACCTACTCCAAAACCGCAAAAAATTATTAAATCATTATTCTCAAGAATCTCTTTTTTCAGTATGTTTTTATAAGCTAAGGGAATAGTTGAAGAAACCGTATTGCCATAATCTTTCAAATCAATAATCATCTGTTTGTCAGAAATATTTAGTCGTTTTTGAATTTCGCTGAGCATATATTTATTTGCCTGATGAAAGATAAAAAACCTGATATCAGAGACGGTGAGTTTGTTTTTACGTAGAATTTCATTTACTGATGCTGGAACAACCTGTACAGAAAATTTAAATATTTCCCGTCCATCCATATAAAGAAAATTACTCTTTTCTCTGTCAGATCTTACTCCGCTGTTATATGCAATTAATTTATCAGCATTAGAACCATCGGTCCCAAAGCTAACGTCTATCACACCTTCTGTTTCATCGCAGGGTTCAATCAGAGAGGCACTTGCAGCGTCTCCAAAGAGTGCCGCAGTATTCTTATCATTATAATCAATAAGTCTGGAATATTGGTCAACCATAATGATCAACCCGGTTTTTGCCAGACCAGTCTTAAGAAAATTACCAGCTGTTACAAGGGTATATATGAATCCTGAGCATCCAAGGTTAATATCAAAAGCTATGCAGGATGTTTTGAGATGGAGGTTATTTTGCACAATACAAGCTGTAGTAGGAAGTTTATAATCTGGGTTTTGCGTACAGATTATTAATAAATCAATTGTCCCCGGGTCAAAATTTTCTTTTTCAATTATTTTTAAAGCTGCTTTGGTTGCCATATCAGATGTCGTTTCACCTTCTGCGGCAATATGACGATGTTGTATACCAATTTTATTATTGAGAAAATCAATATCGATACCTGCAATTTCATGCAGGTAGTTATTATCAATAATTCTCTCAGGGAGATAATAATCAGTTGTTTTTATTCTATAATTCATTCTGTTTAATTATTCTTCTAATACAGCATACCCAAAGCCGGTTTTACCAAAACCGTTGCCATTATAAAACATATGTAATTTATTATCTATTTTTATTACATGGCAGTACTCTATCATTTCTGAATCCCAACCAGTACTTGACGGTTCAATACCCGCTAATTGATCTTTTCGTTCCCAAACCACTCCATCATAAGACTCAGCATACCCGATTTTATAACCAGAAGATTTAACATTCCGGTAATTTAATAATTTCCTATATGAATACCACATCCTGTATTTGTCATTTTCTTTTATTACACAGGGACGACCAATTGCTTCATTATCATCGTTATAATCAATGCAGATGGTGCCATTTTTTATCCAGTTAATCCCATCAATCGACTCAGCATATTTTATATGATATCTTGGTTCAGGATAATGATTCACAATTTTCCATTCTGTACATGAGATATACCACATTCTCCACAAATTATTCTCAATCATAATAAATGGAGCTGTGTTAAAAAATGGTTCGATCAGGTTTCTATCACAAACTGGTCCTTTTGAATATTTAACAAATTTGCTCCCGGAGGTATCACTAATAGCTAATCCGATTGATAACCGATAGGAAACAGTTACTTGTGGGTTCCAGCCGATATAGTACAAATACTTCTTATTATCATGAGTAACTACACAAGATGACATAATGCCATTATCATCGAATGTACCTAAGTCACCTAAGTCTAAAATCGGCTCCTCACTTATGTAAGTTTTTACTTTCAGATTATTAAGTTTAACTTCAAGATAATAAGGAAGAGATTGCCCCTTTTCATTTCTGGAACTAAAATAAATTCGTGCAATATTTTCGTTTATTAAATCAACAAAAGGTATCGCCGCATGACTGACCATTGAAATATTTTCTTTCTCAGGGACAAATATTACACCCTTCTTAATCCATTTCATACTAAAAGCGAATTTTGAGACTTGACATATCAATTTTTTTTGCAGGATTTCCTGTATAAACACTAAAAGGTTCTGTATTTTTAGTAATAGCTGTACTCATTGCAACAAAAGTGCCCTCTCCAAGGGTAATGTTTTCCTTAAGGGCCGAGTTGACTCCAACAAAACAGTTAGACTCAATAATGCAGTTGCCGGAAATTACAACATGAGAAGTTAAAAATACATTATCTTTAATAACACTGTGATGACCTATATGATTTCCACTCCAAAGCACTACATTATTCCCTATCTCAACAAATGGTTGTATTGTATTATCTTCTAGTATAAAACAATTATCTCCAATTTTAAGATTACTGAATATTGTCGCTTTCGAACTTATATAATTTATCATTCTATAACCCTTTGTTTTAATCTCATTATATACATTTTCCCTGTCATGGTTCATGTTTTTATGAGTGAGCGGGGCAAAGAACACAAAGTCTTTAACCGGATATGCACTTTCAATATTATCAAAGGAAACTACTGGAAGGTTATGAAATAGTCTGGTTTCAGGCAGAAACTGTTCATTAACTGAAAAAGCAACAACTTCATGGTTACTGTCGTTCATAAAATAATAATGGGCAAGCTCTGCCAGATCCTTGATTCCGAAAATAATTATTTTTGCCATTTCAGAGGTTGTTTGAACAGATATACAGAATATTCATACAGACCATAATCGTTGCGGAGAACAAAATGCCTGGAAATATGTCTCGTAAGGAAATCCGTAAGGATATCAAATGGAAGATGAAACAAATCATCCCTTTCCCAATCTACATGCTTAGACATCACATTAAATGCCAGACCCGTATTTGCTTTTTGATACAAAACTGTAATTACATCCTTAAAATAGCTTAACATTTCATCAAAAGAAAGTTCTCTCTTTTCGGTGAAAACACCATTCATTATAATATAATCAAAAGATGGAATTTCATTTGAATTACCCAATATGTCTGTGCACCAAAATGTGTTTCCCGGGAATTTTGCTTTGCAGAGGGAGATATATTTCGATGAAATATCCAATCCTGAGTATTTAATATTAGGTAACTGATGTTTATTTACATATTCCAACAGGTGACCGGTACCACATCCGAAATCAAGCACGGAGACAATTTGCTGTTCATTAATGAGAATATCCAACATTACTTTGTATCTTTTTTCAGCATCGCTCCGGTTTGGCCAGTCAACTCCCAAATGATTATCCCCAAATTTTTTTAAACATTCCTCATAGTGCTCAACTATTTTCAGATATCTCTTTGTCATAGGAGCTCGTACTTATTAATGAGTGAGTTAAGTTCTTCCTTTGAATTGAACATCATTACATCTATAATAGATAACCAGGGTACGAATTGACCACCAAACTGAGTATACTTAATCATCAAAGGTTTGATGAATTTTAAATCAACACCCTCCCTTTTAAATTCTTCCTTCGAATACAGGTAAGTACCTCCGATTGCATTAATATAAATGTCAGCGTCTTCTTTCCTGCAAATATCTATAATCCTCTCCTGACCTTTAAAACAGTTGTTGCCATAAACCGAAGAACCAGGTACAATTCCAGTGGTAATTCCCAGGTAACTGTTAATCTGTTCCAGACTATTCAAAATATACTTTGAGAGGGAAAGCTCATTTGAATAAATAATTTGATTAATTAATGAAAATACAGTTTTAAAGTGAGGAGCCTTTTTGTAGTTCATCTCCAAAGTCCTCATAATATTTTTTTTCCACTTATCCTCTTCAACTAGCGAAAGTTTATTAATTGGTCTATTCTGGCTTACATCTTTAACTGGGATTGTAAACAGATGTTCTTTATTATTTACCAGAAGCCGGTTTCTGTTTACCCATCCCCTTTTTATATAGTTCACATCGTCAAGTAATATAAATCTGTCAACGGCATTAACTAATTGGAAATACCCGATGTAAGGAAACAGGTAGGGTTGCATAACAGCTATTCTCACCTGGCTTTCCCGAAGGCAATAATATAATTGGAAATTCGCTCAATATCATGTAGTTCCAGATCAGGATAGATTGGAAGACAGAGTATCTTACCTGCAATTGAAACAGCAACAGGTAAATTTGATGGATCAGATGAAGGGAGTGATCTATAGGTAGGAAAACTGCTAATTAGCGGATAAAAATATCTCCGCGTGACAATGTTATTTCCCTTTAGATATTCATACAGTTCATCGCGTGAAGAGCCAAACTCTTTTTCATCAATCAGTACCGGAAAATAACCGTAATTATATTGCAGATCCTGAGTTTCAGAGATTAATTTTATCCCCTGAATGCCGGCAAGAAGGCAACGATAAAGTTTTGAAAGCTCTCTTCTTTTTGCTATTGCCTCATCAATATATTTTAATTGGAGGAGTCCAAAAGCAGCCTGTATTTCGTTCATTTTGGCATTGATGCCCGGTGCCACAACCGTTGTTTCACCTGTAAATCCAAAATTCTTAAGTTGATCAATATGTTTTTTAGTTTTCTCATCATGGCAAACAATGGCACCTCCTTCAAAAGTGTTAAAAACTTTTGTGGCGTGAAAGCTAAGTATTGACAAATCGCCAAAATTAACTATAGATTGACCATTAAGTTTTGCGCCGAATGTATGACAGGCATCATAAATTACTTTAAGTCTATAGGTGTTAGCTATTTCTTCAATCTGATTGACTTTGCATGGATTTCCATATACATGAACAGGTAATATTGCTGTTGTATATGGAGTAATGGCAGCCTCAATTTTTGAGGGATCAATAGTGAAAGTTTCCGGCTCAACGTCAACAAACACCGGCTTTATACCATTCCACCATAATGAATGGGTTGTTGCCACAAAACTAAAAGGGGTTGTAATTACTTCACCGGTAATCCGCAATGCCTGTAAAGCCGTTATAAGTGCAAGTGTGCCATTTGAAAATAAAGAAATAAAATTTACTCCCAGATAGTTAGCCAGTCCTTCTTCCAACTGCTTATGAAATGGGCCACCGTTAGTCAATATTTTATTATCCCAGATTACCTTTAATGACTCTATAAATTCCTCTATGGGGGGCATTGAGGGCTGGGTAACAAATATTGGCTTAGTCAATTTCTTCATTATTTAAATACTGAGTTTCTTTATTTCCCATGGGAAATCGGGCATGATTGATCCCGGTTCTCTTCCCATCCAATGACCCATATCTATTTCCTTATTTGAAAGTGTAAAGGACAGGATGTCTTTAATTACTATAGTTGGCTTCATGGAGTTTTCAACGACATAGAGATCACAATAAAAATTTCCCCAGTTAAAAAAATTAGCCGGGATTACCAGGGAAATTCTATAGGTTCCGCAACTATTATCATAATTCTGAAGGATACTTCCTGATCCAGTTGAAAATATTTTGTTTCCCTGATCATCTTTTATATGAAGAGTCAAATCAATTCGTTTATCAGGATTCTTCTTTTTAAGATTTGAAATAAATTCAATAGGCTCATCTATTCTCATAATTTCATCAAAATTCTTATTTTTTGCCCTTATACCTATTTCAAATAACTCAAAATCTTCGTTTTGTATTTCTGGAATATTATTCCAGATCTTATGATTTAATAAATTATTTCTTCCTTTTAAATATGAGTTGACACATTCATCTATTCTGCCGTTTTGGTATAATAGTCCATTCTCCAGAACAATTCCTGTTTTGCACAGACTTTTTACTGCGGCCATATTATGACTCACAAACAAAACTGTTCTGCCAAGATTTCTACTCACATCCTGCATCTTACCAATTGCTTTTTTCTGAAATTCTGCATCCCCGACTGCCAGAACTTCATCAACGACCAGAATTTCGGGCTCTAAGAATGCCGCTACTGCAAAACCTAAACGAACAGTCATTCCGCTACTAAAACGTTTGACAGGAGTATCAATATATCTTTCACAACCGGAGAAGTCAACAATTTCATCGAACTTGCGCTTAATCTCATGCTTACGCATACCTAAAATGGCTCCATTAACATAAATATTTTCACGCCCCGTCAGTTCAGGATGAAACCCTGTTCCAACTTCAAGTAATGAAGCTATACGACCTTTGTATTTTATACTTCCTGTTGTTGGGGCTGTCACCTTACTTAGTATCTTCAAAAGAGTGCTTTTCCCTGCCCCGTTTTTACCGATTATACCAAGGACTTCACCTTGTTCCAACTCAAAATTAATTTCCTTCAATGCCCATATATAATCGCTTGTTCCCTTTGTGCTGCGGTCATTAATATCGCCAATCTTCAGATAAGGATCTTCTTTCCCTCGAACCAAATGCCACCAACGTCTGAGATCGTGAGACAGCGTGCCTGTGCCGACCAGCCCAAGGCGATACTGCTTGGATAAATTCTCTATTTTAACGGCCGGGAGCATACGATAAGAATGGGAAGTAGAATGAAAATAAGATTTTTGTTTTGAGGTTATTAACTTAATCTTAATACCTGTTTTTATACTGTGTCCATAAATGTCTTTTCAGTCCTGTTAAATATTGCCAAACTTATAACAAATAGCACAACTGCAAAAACTGCACTGTAAATAATCCCATTTGAAAAGAAATCTCCTGAACCCGTAAACCCATATTTAAAAGCCTCTACCAATGAGCTAACGGGATTTATTATTATTACCCACCTGAATTTTTCAGGGATCTGTGAAACTGGATAAATTACAGGGGTTGCATACATCCATAACTGAACACCAAATTGAATGAGGAATGTAAGATCGCGGTATTTGGTGGTCATGGCAGAAATGATCAATCCAAATCCCATTGCCAGTAAAGCAAGAATAAGAATATAAACCGGTAACAATATCAGGGTAATATTAGGTTGAATCGTTGAATCTGTTAGGTAGTAATAAAAGAACACACCCAGAAATAATGCAAATTGTATTGAAAATTTTACCAGGTTGGAAGAAACAATTGATAAAGGTGTTATAATCCTTGGAAAATAGACCTTCCCAAACAGACCGGCATTCTTAACAAAGGTATCTGATGTAAGGCGAAGACATTCGGAAAAATAATTCCATACAGTTATCCCACCCAGGTAAAACAAGATTGGCGGTACTCCGTCGGTTGAGATTTTAGCTATTCTGCCGAAAACCAAAAGGAACATAAGAGTGGTGAGCATTGGTTGGATAAAGAACCACAATGGTCCTAAAACCGTTTGCTTATAAGATACTGTTATATCTCGCCTGATAAACAGCACAAACAGGTCCCGGTAATTCCAGATCTCATCCAACTTCAGGTCGAAGAGGCTTTTACGTGGAGTAATTGTTGAGAACTTATCAGCAGAATCCATGTTTGAGTCTGAGGCTTAGCTTAATTCCTGTGTATAATACCCATGTGTCTTATCACCCTTACCATACTTACCATAATAATTACTTCCGTAATAAGCAGTTCCATACGTGTAACCATACCCATAGGTATAACCATATCGCAAACCATATCCATAATATCCTGAAAGACTAATATCGTTTATTATAACAGCCATATTCTTTAGCTCTCCCTGACCGTAAAGTTGTTCAATCAGTTCAAGAGTATTGCATGAAGTATATCTCTGACGAACAATAAAAAGATTAACATCAGCGTATTCCGCAAGCGAAAGCGCATCGGTGACTACCGCTACTGGGGGAGTGTCAATAATTATAAAATCAAATTCTTTCCTTGCTCTCTCCATAAATTTACTCATTTGATCCGTCTCAATCAGCTCGGCCGGATTCGGTGGAACAGGTCCGGATGGAGCATAGAAAAGATTATCAATCTGTGTTTGTTTAATGACTTTTTCATAATTGCAGTTACTACTTAAATATGTACTCATTCCCTCGCTGTTTTCAAATTCAAATATTCTATTGATGCGAGGTTTCCTGAGGTCAAGGCCAATAAGCAAAACTTTTTTCCCAAGCATGGCCATAATTGCAGCAAGATTGATGGAAATGAAGGTTTTCCCTTCAGAACTTACGGTTGACGAAACGGTAATAACTGCAGCGCCATCTCTCTTTACAAAATACTTTAGTGCGGTCCGAACAGATCTGAATGATTCTGCCAGGGCTGATCCGGGCTTCTCAACAACCACTATCTCATTCTTCCCATCATTGTGACTTATATAACCAATAACAGGGACTCTTGTCTTTTTCCTAACATCCTTGACATCCATAACTTTATTATTGAAAAAATCAATAAGTACAATGGCTGCAGCAGGGAACATTAAACCAAAAACAAGAGCCATCATTATATTATTTCTTGCTTTTGGCTTTACAATACCTCTTAATTGAGCATAGTCAATAGGCCGGTTATCAGGTAATGTCGATGCTCTTGCAATACCGGATTCGGCCCTTTTTTCAAGCAGATAAGTATAAATTGAATTATTGAGATCAAACTGCCTCTGGATCGTCACAAAAGTTTTTTCAGTGGAAGGTAATTTGCTAATTTCAGCTTCACTTAATAATATTTTACTTTCGGTCTCGGCCTTTAAAAGGTTTAAACTGGCAATACAGTTTTCAACATTCTCCTTCAGTTCTATTCTTACATTTTCAATCAGGCTGTCTATATGAACCAGCGCAGGTTGATTAACTCCTATATTAAATCCTAGTTTTGCCTTTTCATCCTGAAGTGTAGAAAACTCAGTGATAAGTCTAAGAAGCACCTGGTCTGTTATGCCAATAACAGAAGGTGAAATAATTGTGCCATTGGCATTCTTGTCATCAAGGTATTCTGAAAAATAGTTATAGTATTGCAACAGAATTTCATATTCAGCTTTTTCATTATCTGCTTCTGCAAGCTTGTTCTGAACCATTGAAGTTTCGTTTTTGAGATCAATAAATTTATTTACCATCCTGAAGTTTTCCAGATTTTTTGCTGCTACTTCTAAAGAATCTGAAACTATTTCAAGCTGTGCATTAATAAATGTAATTGTCTGTTCTGCGATTTTCTTCTTAAAGTCAAGCCCGTAAGAAACGTAAACCTCCATAAGCTTATTTAAATAATCTGATTCCTGTTCAGGCACAAATCCGGATACAGACAATACTACCACAGAGGCATCTTTGTCTTTCGGAGAAACCATCAGTTTTGATCTGTATTCATTGGCAAGTTTGCCCGGGTCTTTAAAGTAAAAATAATAGTTGTTTGAACCTCCTTTAATATAGACGGGTCTTCCCGGATTGCTTTTATTAATAATGAAGTCAAATCCATAATCAGAAAAACGCTCCCCAAAATTCTTAACAGTATCAAAATTTATTTCTCCATCAAGTTGAATTCTGTATTTTTGATCATCTAACACAGTTATTCCGACATGTACTCCTTTGGGTTCAAGTTCAAGAGAGTCATATATTACAACAAACGGGCAGGTCTTATACATTACCGATTCAACAATGCCCCGTCTTCCTACTCCGACATATACAACATGGAAATCATTCAGAGATTGCATAACCATTTTATTCAAACTATATGACTTAAGTATCTCAATCTCATTTTTCAAATTTTGCTGACTTCTGAAGATATCTCCTCCCGGTATTACGCTAGCCGCAATACTTAGTCCAGAGTTCTGGTCATCTTTAATGAGCATTGTGGCTGAAACAGAATAAATCTTTTGAGAATAACGGTTTATACCATAAGCCATGGTCAATGCTATTAATAGTGCAAATGCAAACCAGTACCAATTGCTTATAAAAAGAGACAGATACTTGTTAATATCGATGCTGTCATCAGCTTGAAAGCTTGGTTTCTCGGGCACGTTAGATAGTTCCATAAGTATATATCCTTAGTAGTTTTGGCATTATCTGTATATTTTTTGGTATTAATATTACCTAATTATAGGTTATTGAATTCAACTGAAAAAAAAACCTGACATCAGGTCTTCTATTTACCCACATAATTGATAAGCAGCAAAGTCATAGTAATAGTTGAAGTCACTGTTGAAATGATAAATGAGATTGTAGGCAGGTTCATGTTGAATATCTTATGACTTAGTGGTTGTACTATCACGATATCATTTGGCATCAGAAAATATACCTCTGAAGAAAGTATTTTTTTATCCTGTAAATTTAAATTGAACGTTCTTGCTCCATTTTCAGTTGACCTTATAACAAGCAATTTGTGCCTGTCACCATAATCACCTATCCCACCTGCCCGTCCTATAGCTTCAAAAACAGTCAAATAATTACTTGAATTTAAAAAAGTACCAGGGTTATTAACCTGGCCTATAATGGTATACTTAAAATTTTGAAGTTTACATTCAACAGTTGAGTTCTTAAAAACTTTATCAGCAAAAGCCTGGATTAATTTCCTGGTCTCATCAAGACTAAGTCCGCTTACCTTAATTGTTCCAACAGCAGGAATAATAATATTACCTTCCGGACTGACAACATAGCCTGTAAGGTATCCACCTGATGCGTCAAGAAGACTACTGCTTGCCGAACCAACTGATAAAAAATCTGTTACCCTGCCATCTGGCGTCATTGCTTTAATGGTTATATATAATATGTCTCGTGGTTGAATACTGTAATTTGGAAAATCCAACAGAAAGGTTTCTTCTCCATTAGATTCGGGAAGGTTGTTCAGGTATGCAAGGTTTTTCTGAGATGTACAAGAAGAAAACAGAATAATTCCTGTAACTATGATAAGACTTATATTCTTCATTTTATGTATTTTAAGATATTGAGGGAATATACATGACAAAAATTAAAAAGTTAATATTTATAATTACTGAGATGAGGTAATCCCTCTGAACTCCTGACTTACTTTACAACTCAATTGATATTATTATCTTCTCTTTTGCCCTTACAAACCTCCGTCCCGTCAGTCACATTTTACAATGGGCCAACAAGTAACTATTTTATTAAATTCAGTGCGTAACTTCTTACGCAACTTTTCAAGATCTCCTTCTATTTTTTGATCTCTTCTCTCTTTTCAATACTCCAAAGTGGAAAGAGGTCGGCTGGCGTCAACTGTTCTAACTGAACAGCGGCTTCCTCCTTATTAAGAAGTATATAGCTTACTTTCCTTCCAACCTGCTTCTCAGCCTGAGTTACTTTTTTTGCAAGGTATTCCTGGTCAATATCCCCGCCCACAAATATCAGCTCAATCACAGGACCATTCTTTCCCCGGGCAAAACCACCTGTCAGATAAACAGAATTTAATTTCCCCAGACGGTTTATTACCTTCTCAATTACTCCGTCAATTCCTGTTTCTTTTAAAATAATATTATGTATATCCTTATAAAGCGGGTGCTTGTCATTTGCCTGAAACACTTTTTTATTCCCGTCTCTTAATGAATTAAGTAATCCAGCCTCTTCAAAACGATTAAGCTCGATCCGGATAGCATTTGAAGATTCCCCAAATTCTGTTTCTAATCCCCTCAGGTGAGCTCTGGTATTATTGTTAAGAAAAAATTTTACCAACAGCTTTATTCTGGTCTGGGACGTAATCAAAGCACTTATCATAAGGTCAGATTATGAGTAACAAATCTACTCAATCAATTGAAAAATCCAAAAATCAATATTTTTTTCCCTATTGTCCGATTAAATTAATAAGATAAGGGACACTCCCATTAATTAGTTTCCAGCTAATATGAAAAGTCTCGGAACTATTATAACACTCTTCTTTGCCAAACTTCCTTTTCGGCGTTTTCCGAATATCCGTCACACATACTAAAACATTCATCAATTTGAAAACAAAGGAGATGATCTTCTGACTTGAATTGTTATATTTGAAGTTTAGCATACATTTGAGTCCAATGCAACCACTTAAGTAAGTTTTAGTGTCTTATGTATATGAAAAAACCATCCGAATGAAAAAGATCGCATATTTTCTACTGCTTTTCCTTTGCATAACTTCTAATGTTAGGGCAATAAATGGAAATGGCAGCTATGGCTTCCCATATAATGGGTCACTTACTGCAAACATGACCTGGAGTGGAGTGGTATATGTAAATGATGATATAATCATCAATGGCTATACTTTGACAATAATTCAGGGATCAATAATCGTATTTCTTACTTCAGGAACTGATATCATTGTAACCGGGACAGGAATCCTCTCCGCATCCGGAGGGGCAGGAGCCAATATGATCAGGTTTAGTGCAGACTTTAACAATAATGGAAATTTTGGAGAAACAGGAGAAAGATGGGGTCACATTTCATTTCAGAACATGGCTGCAGGATTTACTGCTCCTTCTACAATAAATTATTGTATTATTGAGTTTGGTCAAAAAAATTCATCTCCCTTCAATTTTGAAGCAGCGGGCGGGGGAATCCAGATTGCCTATTCTCACCTAACAGTATCCAATTCTATTATCAGGAACAATTATGCTGGATGGGGTGGCGGTATCTACGTAAATGAATATTCTTCCCCTCGCATTATGAACTGCATTATTACGAATAATACAGCTGGCACCACGGGTGGTGGAATATCAATATAT
Organism: uncultured Bacteroidales bacterium; assembly: GCA_942492865.1. Lineage (GTDB taxonomy): Bacteria > Bacteroidota > Bacteroidia > Bacteroidales > VadinHA17 > LD21. The sequence goes on from OW818650.1 coordinate 1,055,900, forward strand.
CGATATTCTGCAGCAATTTTGGAAAATTGTGTCATCAATAAAAATTTAAGCACCGGTGCTGGAAGCGGGGGCGGAATGTTTATAGGAGACTTTCCTGAAAATGTCCGTGTTTATAACTGTACTGTTGTATCCAACACGAGTACATACAATCCTGGTAATAATATCCGCATCTGGCAGTCTGCTCCTTCGACTGGTCCACAATTCTTTAATTCTATTATCTGGGGCAGCGCTAATTCAATTAGTTATCTGGGGCTTGGTGCAGATGCAACTGACTTCAATTTTTGTTCTATTCAGGGATATACTTCCGGCTATACAAATTGCATTAACCTTAACGGAACTAATGATAACCCTGCTGGTCCAAATTTTATTAATCCCACTATAAACGATTACAGGATAACTTCTCTTTCTCCTTGCAGGAATATTGGAACATCTACTGGAGCTCCTGAAAGGGATATACGCGGTTTTAAAAGATTGTTACCTTATGATTTAGGCGCATACGAGGCTGCTATTTCATGGTCAGGAGCCATTGATGAAAGCTGGATAAACGGTAATAACTGGGAAGGAGGCGTTATGCCTATTACCGATCCCACAAGTTATGACATGGGGATCCCCGGCGGATTAGGGAACTATCCAATATTAGATGCTCCTTCAACCTTTACAGTAAACAGCAGAAATTTTTTAATCATTGGACCCGGAGCTAAAGTTACTTTAAATTCACTTGTTAATAATGGAACGATTAAACTCGAATCAGACATTACTGGAGTCAGCTCATTAATCGCATCCTCTTATTCAGGAAATAATGCGCAAGTTCAGCTCTATCTTACCGGAGGCCGGGGTCTATATGGTCCAACCTGGCACTATATTTCTTCTCCATTCAACACACTTAGCACCGATAGTATCACAGAAAACACAGATGATCTTGCCCAATGGGTTGAAGAAATGGCAAACGCCGACTTATCAGTTGGCTGGGTAGCTTATGATGGTTTTATCTACAATCAAAGTACCGGAGGTCCGCCCTATGCCGGACCGCAATTTAATTCCCTGGCTCCGGGAAAAGGATATAATCATTATTCTGCCGACAATCATCTCTATACACTTACCGGCCAGCTTAATACAACTACTACAACTGTAAACCTTCAATGCACTGATCCCCTTCAGAAACTTCGTTATGGACTTAATCTCCTTGGCAATCCATTTTCATCCGGGCTTGACTGGGATGTAATTGCAAATGGTGCCGGTTTCCCGGCTAATACAAGTAAAGCTATTTATTTCAACAGAAGCGGGGGAATTGTTTATTATGTTAATGGTGTCGGATCATCTGGCGTTACAGGTACAATACCCCCGATGCAGGGTTTCTTTACAAAAACATATTCGCAAGACAATACTATAACTCTCTCTGCTGCGGCAAGAACACATTCAGATATGCCAACATCGAGATATAAAGGCGCTGGTAAGCCCAAAAGTGACTTGATACCTCTGGTGAGAATGAATATATCTTCAGGTATTTATGAAGATAACGCTGTTGTTCGTTTTGCAAATGATGCCAAAACCGGCCTCGATTATGATTATGATGCTGAGAAACTATTTCTTAACGCCACAAAACCTTATATCTATTCAGTATCGGATGATACTAAATTTGCAATCAACGGACTGCCTTTCCCTGAACCCACTGTTGAAATACCACTGGTAATCAATATTTCGGCTACCGGTACTCATAAGATAACTGCTACCCAGATACAGGGGCTTGAAAACTACCCGGTAATGCTAATCGATACTAAGGCTGGCTCAATCACTGATCTGAAAACAAACCCGGTGTTTACCTTTACAGCTTCGGCCGGATTGCTATCAGACAGGTTTATTCTTAAGGTAGGCAATCTCTCAACGGGAAACGAGGATCCTGTTGGCGCTGATGGTTTGTTTAAAATCTATGCATCCTTTGAAAATATCAATATCATGACACTTTCCTCCGACTGGGACGGCAGAAAAGGCATTGTAAGAATACTGGACCTTACAGGAAAGGTGCTGAGTAACTACGGTAATATCAGCTTTTCCAGGAATTCAATGATCACAATTCCTTCAACACTTACAAAAGGTATCTATATAATAGAGCTGAAAACCGGAATTAGGAGATATGTCGATAAGATAATTATCAGGTAAAAGGGCGAATGCTTAAAGCACCTTGCGGTTTGCAATAAATGTTCCTCGTTCATCGTTTATCATTTATGAAGATTGCCAGGTTCAGGGTTGTTGTTTCGCGTTTGTAACATTTAACAATAAACCTGAAACCAGAGACCTGACTCCTGGTTAAAAAATATGTTCAGTGGCATTCATTCAATGACTGATTGCCCTGATCCATTTATCAATAAATTTGTTAATTGTAAATTAAAATTTACATTTGTAAAAATTCGAAAATATCTACTTGAGTTTGAATAAGACAGGCGATAAAATAATAACCGGGAAGCCCTACTCAAAACCAAAGGTAACAAGGCTGAGTCTTGATAACTCCATATCGCTTGTAATGATGACCACCATTCCTCCCGACCCTCCTCCGCGTGGCGGCAGCAAGGGAGGTTCCGTACAGCCTGAGTCTGATCCGTGGGCGAGTCCGTTTTCCGATAAGCCGTTCTCCTGACAGATGATCAGGAGAGTTACATAGGAATACCGGATTCCGGATATTAACAGCCTGCCCACTGCTCCATGCCTAAACCTGCCTTCTGAAAATTATCCACCTTTTGAAAAAGGGATCATCTATCTTATAAGCAGAACCCTCTTTGATCAACAAGCCTCTTTTAGCCAGTCGCTGTAAAGTGCTGAAAACCGTACTTGAGGCACCGGTACCATAGAGCTTTGAAAATTCATCTGTCAAGGGGGATAAATCGCTAAGCGACATCCCGGTAAGGACGATCATATCCGTCCGGTTCATCGTATTCCAAAGTCTCTCATAATCATTGTCATGACTACGAACTATCTCATCAGCGGTCTTTTCTGCTATCTCTGAAGAATAATCATTCCTTACCAGGTGCTCCCAGATGGTGAAACCAAGCTGCTGAGTATAATAAGGATGACAATCTGTTATTGAAAGCAGTGTTTCCGATAATTCTTCATGGTGATCTGTGATATCCTTAAACTTTCCCTCAAGAAATACCTTAAACTTTTCCGGAGAAATCTTGCCAAGGGTCATAAGCGAACCAAAACGGTAAAACGGAGAATTTTTCTTTTCAAATATTTCCCTGATCATAGATTCACTGCTGCCAAGAAAAACATAATTGAGGTTCTTATGTGTCTGCATAACTGACCTCAGGAAACGATCAAGACCACTTCCTATACTGAATATCTCCTGGAATTCATCCAGCACCACTATTATTTTTCCCTTGCCTTCAGACAGCTTTTCGATAAGATTCAGAACATCTTCAAGAGGAGCCAGTACATCGGATCCTGCTTTAAATGTTATCTCGGTTTGCCCTGTAACAGGATTAATGTTTACTACAGGTATCAGCCTAAATGATTTAAGATAATTTTTTATCCTCTGAACCGGGTAGATCCTGTAAACTCTCTTCAAAAGCTGGGCAGCCATATCTTCAGGTGAAAGTATGAGCTGCATATCAAGGAATATATTCAGCCTGCCTGATTCGTTAACTACTTTTCGCACCAGACTGGTTTTGCCGAATCTCCTTGGACTGATCAGGATCAAATGGTTTTCACTTTTTAGATATGAGGATATCTTTAAGATCTCATCCTCCCGATCCGTGAAAAATTCTCCGTCAACCACCGTTCCGAACTTGAATGGATTTGGTTTTAAGTTCATGTGCGATAAATTTCGTTACGAATATTTTCGGATTTAAAATTACGGAATATTTCGGAATAATACAAATTTTAAATCCCGACTCTCTCCGCTTTTGCTCTGCGCTCTTAGCTGGAATCCTCTTTTAACATCCCTATCACTCCCCATCACTCATCCATCATCTCTTATTTCTCATCTCTCACCTCTCACCTCTCATCTCTCATCTCTCTCCACCCCCTGCCCTACAAAACAAAGATCCTCTCCATCACTTCCCACTTCTCAGGTGTTGCCGACTTATCACCTGCATTCTGGAAGGCCGAGACATACTCTTCCCACTCCTTCTGAAGCGGCAGGCCGGCAAGTCTTTTCATTGCCTTCTCGTGATCGAAACCGGCAACGGTATCCATAATCATTATAGCGATGCTGCCGTGAATGTAAAGTTCCATATCAATTATGCCTACCTCGCGGATGCCTGCCGGGATCTCGGGCCAGATGTTACCGGGAAGGTGTACCTTTTTATATTTTTCAATCAGCTCAGCATTCTCCTGAAGTTTCAGTATTTTACAATATCTCTTGTATTCCGGGATTTTGTGTGAGGTCTTTAATGATCCATCCATGGGTTTAGGTTTTAGATGATTGAGTGAATATAAAAATAAATCCACTATCCCGCAATATCTGATGCCTGAATGGTGGATCAAAATATATACTTCTTCAACTTAATCAGAATAATTATATATTTGTTTAAAAGCTCCTCAATGGTCAACCAAAATAAGCGGTCATTCTTTTTTCTTTTACTAAGTGTATTGCTTATTCCTGTTTTTTCTCAGGAGATCCCTCATCCTTATTCCGGTCCAGGTGTCTACGATCTCCTCGATGAACTTGCAAACAATAAAGTGATTACGGTCAATTCAGCTGTTAAGCCATATTCCAGATCATTTATTGCTGAGAGGCTCAAAGAGGCAGGTGAAAAGAGGGATCAACTCAGCCCTCGTCAGCAGAAAGAACTTGATTTTTACATGAGAGATTTCGGGAAAGAGCTAAATGACGGGAAGGACTGGAAACGGCGAAAAGATCTTTACTATTATAAGGACTCTCTTTTCTCAATAACCATTAATCCAATTGTGGGAGGAGAGATCTTTAATAACTCAGCTGGTAATGCAACTTACTGGCGAAATGGCCTGGAAGTACGAAGTTATGCCGGCCGGGTCGGATTTTATGCCTCTCTGAGGGACAATCATGAGAAGCCGTTCCTGGGCAGGCCGGAAATATTATCCCGGCGCGAAGGCGGACAAATCAAGGGATCAACCGACTGGAGCGAGATGAGAGGAGGAGTTACATGGTCATGGAAATGGGGATCAGCCGGGTTGGTAAAGGACAATATCCAGTGGGGAAACAATTATTACGGTGCTAATATTTTCAGTGGCAGGAATCCGTCATTTGTGCAATTCAGAGTTCATATAAATCCGGTAAAATGGTTCGATTTCAACTATTTTCATGGATGGCTAAACTCCATGGTCACCGACAGTTCCCGCTCTTACTTTGTCGAAAACAGTTACGGCACAAGGTATCGCAGGGTTTATCACAAGAAATTCATGGCTGCAAATATGTTCACCATAACACCTTTTAAGAACCTGAATATCTCGGCCGGCAACAGCATAATATATAGTGATATTGGTCTTCATCCTGCTTACCTCATCCCGGTTCTGTTTTATAAATCGGTCGATCACTCGGTGAATTCAGGAATTGACAATATGAACTCGCAGATGTTTTTTGATATAAGCTCGAGGCAGATAAAGCATTTACATATCTACGGCACCTTATTCGTAGATGAGCTTGCCGTTTCAAGAATAACAAGGGATGATGAATGGAATTTTGTAAGCTGGAAGGCCGGATTAAGAATATCGGATCTGCCTGTTAAAGACCTTTCGCTGACAACCGAATTTACATATACCTATCCGCTTACATACCGTCATTATATAACAACCCTCACCTTTGAATCAAATAACTACAACCTTGGCCATTACCTGAAGGATAACTCAAGGGAATGGTTTGCAGCTCTGGACTACAGACCTGTCAGAGCGCTCGATATAACCCTGTTCTTCTCCGAGGCCATCAGGGGGCCCGATTATACCGAGTCAGGCACCAGCAGGATCGGAAATCCCCCGCTTGAATCAGTTGAGTGGCATAACACAACTTACGGACTGAAAGCATCATACGAGGTGATCAATGATCTTTTTGCCTGGGGCTCTTTTGAGAGAAGCAATATCAGGGGCGATCGCAGATGGAGCACAGAGTATTATTACGGCTTGAAAAATACAATTAATTTCGGCGTCAGCGCCGGATTCTGAAGACAAGGTTAAAGTATAAAGTGTAAAGGTTAAAGTTAAAGCACAATATTTCCGCGTTTCGAGTTTCGGGTTTTTACAGAATACCGGTTGCCGACCCAATGATTCCCATCCACTTCTTCCCCTGTGCCCTGCGCCCTGCGCAATAAGTTTATGCAACCTATGTTTTAATTTTTCTGTCTGAATGAAGAAAAGTAACCAATTTTCTTATACATTCACACCCGGAACAATACACCCTGATGGAAAAGCGTAAATTTAAGGCTATAACTCTTTTAGCCGATATTTTTATTCTTGTGCTCTCATTCTTACTGATGGTCATGTTAAGGCCATCCGGTTCACGATCATACATACCTTCACACAGCCCTTTCTTCATTGGTCTCGCACTCATCTGGATTGCAGTATCGCTTCTGAATGGAAAGATGCATCGTGGAAGGATTGTAAGTTTTCAATCCCTTTTTTTACATGTCATAACAAGCAACTTTATCTCCATCTCAATAACAGCTCTGATAATGTATTCCCTCAGAAGCTACGACTATTCACGTACTGTAGTCTTAGGAACCGCATTAGTGGCTACTGCTCTGGAGCTACTTGCCGGTTCAGTTTACATTGCATATAAAAGAGCCAATGTTCAGAATTTTGATGATAATGATAAGAACAGGAAGCCCAGCGAATATGAGCTTGTAAAGGAGATAAACGGGAACGGAAACGGGAACGGAAATGGTAACGGAAATGGTAACGGGAACGGAAATGGTAATAACGGTTCAAGATTACGAATAGTAAGTCCGGCAATCGCAAAAGCCATTGAAAGGGAATGCGGTAAAGAAATGGCCCAGAGTATAATAGAAATGACCAGCGCCGTAAAGCTTACCGAGAACCGTACGGCAGTCCTTTCCACAACATCGCTGTTCAATATAACAAGCCTTCCCGAAGAGAAATATTTATATATAATAAATCTCCATAAGATAAACGACATTAATGATCTTGATTCTTTCATTGATGGAGTAAATGCCAAGCTTGATTATCTTGGCTACTTCCTTTGCTGTGTTGAGACAAAGGACCAGAGGAAGACAAGAATCCTTAAAAAATATCCGCCCATTCTTAATTATCTTTATTATTCCCTTGATTTTGTTATAAAAAGGATCCTTCCTAAGCTCAGGTTAACCCGGCCGTTGTACAGTTTTCTCAGCCGGGGAGAAAATGCTGTCCTCTCGAGGGCGGAGGCTCTGGGAAGGCTATCCCGCGGAGGCTTCAGGATAGTTCAGGAATCATTTGTCGGAAATCAGCTGTGTATCGAAGCAAAAAAATGGAAAGAGCCTTACCCTGTAAATGAAAATGTGAACGATCCGCTCATTGCACTTCCAAGGATCGGAAAGAACGGAAGGATAATAAAAGTTTATAAGCTCAGGACCATGCATCCTTACTCTGAGTATATCCAGGGTTATATTTACAGCCTGCATGACCTGAAGGAAGGTGGTAAGTTCAAAAACGATTTCAGGATAACCTCATGGGGAGCATTATGCAGAAGGATCTGGCTCGATGAGCTGCCCATGCTTATTAATTTCCTTAAGGGCGATATGAAGCTCGTTGGTGTGAGGCCTCTCAGCAAACAATATTTCGAATTATATGGTAAAGATGTCAGGGAGCGAAGAATAAAGTACAAGCCCGGACTAATCCCTCCGTTCTATGCCGATATGCCTTCCAGCCTTGAGCTGATACAGGCCTCGGAGATGAAGTACATGGATTTATATGACAGGCAGCCTTTCCTTACCGATATGAAGTACCTTACAAAGTCGGTATGGAATATTGTGTTTTGGAAAGCACGTTCAAATTAATTAAGGCCTCACCGCCACTCACCTCTCTCACCTCTCACCTCTCATCTCTCTACGCTCTACGCTCTACGCTCTACGCTTTTGCCCTGTACTCTGTGCTCTGAGCCCTGTGCTAAAATCTCCCTGCCCATTACTCTCCGCTTTAGTCTGCCTTCAATTTCAATACTCTACGGAAATAATCGACAGTCTTCCCCAACCCTTCCTCCAACCCAACCTTAGGTTCCCAGTTAAGCTCTTTTTTAGCCAGTGCTATATCAGGCTTTCGCTGCCGGGGATCGTCCTGGGGAAGAGGCAGGTAGGTTATTCTGGATTTTGAGCCTGTCATCCTGATTATTATTTCGGCCAGGACTTTCACCGAAATTTCAACCGGATTACCAAGATTAACCGGTCCGGTAAAAGAATCGGGTGTTGCCATCAGCCTGATGAGTCCCTCAGTGAGGTCATCTATATATTGGAAGCTGCGTGTATGAGAACCATCACCAAAAATTGTAATATCCTGATCCTGCAATGCCTGCAGAATAAAATTCGAAACTACCCTGCCATCATTTCTGCTCATCCTCGGGCCATAGGTATTGAAGATCCTCGCTATCTTGATATTCACTGAGTTCTGGTTATGATAGTTCATAAAGATGGTCTCAGCACATCTTTTTCCCTCATCATAACAGGCCCTGGGGCCAAGGGTATTGACATTTCCCCAGTATCCTTCGTGCTGAGGATGCACGTCCGGATCGCCATAGACCTCGCTGGTTGATGCCAGCAATATCCTTGATTTTGTTCGTTTTGCCAGACCAAGTGTATTGATGGCACCCATTACCGAAGTTTTTATTGTTTTGATGCCATTGTACTGATAATGCACAGGCGATGCAGGACAGGCCAGATTATATATTTCATCAGTCTCGACAAGTATCGGCATCGTCACATCGTGCCTTATCACCTCGAAATAAGGATTATTCAGGAGGTGAAGAATATTCTTTTTTGAACCAGTGAAATAATTATCGAGGCAAATAACCTCATTCCCAAGCGACAGAAGCCGTTCACATAGGTGAGATCCGATAAACCCGGCTCCCCCGGTAATTAGGATTCTTTTCATGCAGAAGAGTTAGTTTTACAAATTTAGTAAAAATTGATCAGTGTTGAGTGTATAGTATTAAGTATTCAATATTCAGTAAGTTGACTACCTGCTTACCGAACACCGAATACCTATTACCGAATACCGATTACCCTATTTAACAATCATTTTTACATAATTTCCTATCTTTGTCAGGTCAAAAAGGATGTGGAAATGTCGAATGTGAAAAGTGAACCAAAAGAAAGAATTGTCAATATAATTAAACATGCTGAGCCTAAGTGGTATGCGGTTTACACAAATCCCAGGGCGGAAAAGCTCGTTTTAAACCGGCTGGTAGAAGAGGGTATTGAAACCTTCCTCCCTCTGCAGAAGACAATAAGAATATGGAGCGACAGGAAAAAGATTGTGGAAAAACCATTACTCTCCTCGTACGTCTTTGTAAGAGTAATTCCTCACGATTTTCCTAAAGTGTACAAAACAACTGGTGTTGTTAAGTTTATAACTTTCGAGGGACAACCTTCGTCAATTCCGCCAAAACAGATAGATAACCTTCGCCTGCTTATAAACAGTGATGCCGACATAGAGGTAACCTCTGAAAAATTCGAGAAAGGGGATAATGTTGAGGTTGTAAACGGATCGATGTGCGGGCTGACAGGGGAGCTTATCAAAATGGGAGGTAAGAAAAGAGTCATTGTACGCATTGACAGGCTCGATCAGAATATTATACTTACAATTCCTGTATCATTCCTGAGAAAAATCTGAACAAAATATTTACCAAAGACAAAATCACGGATTTTTTATTTGAACCAATCCGTGCATTACCCGTGTTCTCGGTGCAATCCGTGGTTAAATAAAATAGACGTTAGTTTTGTAAAAATCAAAAAGCCATCTCTGCGGAGACGGCTTATTATATCAAAGAGGTCGTGTTTAATTATTATTTCTGCTTCATCTTGGCATCCATGCTTAATGTTGCGTGGGGAACAGCCCTTAGTCTTTCCTTTGAGATAAGCTTACCTGTTTCACGACAGATACCGTACGTTTTATTCTCTATACGAACGAGGGCTGCCTGCAAATGTTGAATAAATTTCAGCTGACGTTGAGCAAGACGTCCTGCCTCCTCTTTCGATAAGGTTGTAGCGCCTTCTTCAAGAACTTTAAAGGTGGGTGATGTATCCATTGTGTCATTACTCTCCTCATGGGTAATACTCGATTTCAAGATCTCATAATCCTTCTTGGCCTTGTCCAACTTCGCTAAGATGATCTGTTTGAACTCCTCAAGCTCACCATCTGAATATCGTGTTTTTTCAGCCATGGTATATTTTTTAGTTAATGGCGCAAAGTTAGCCATTTTTAATTAATATCAAAATACTGAATCAGTGACAGAAGATAATATAAATCAATGAGAAAAACCTAAAGGTAAAGTCAGCCTTTTCAGCCCGTTTTCTTCACAGAAATGACAATATTAATTTCATTTATCTCAATCTCCTTCCTTTCGGTCCCGTCAAGGGTGGAAACAAGCTTAACCATATTGGCAAGTGTCTGCGATCCGATGTATGATGCATGCCTCTTTACTGCTTCTCTGATGTATTCATGATCCTCTATCTCAACCGTTATTTTGTCAGTTACATCATAACCGCTCTCCTTCCTTATATTCTGGATCCTGTTAACAAATTCCCTTGCGATTCCTTCATAATGAAGCTCATCGGTTATCTTTATATCAAGCGCCACTGTCAGTCTGCCTTCGCTGGCTACCTGGAGGCCAGGGATATCTTCCGAAAGTATCTCAACATCTTCAGGATTGAGGGTGATTTCTTCGCCGTTAATCAGCAATTTATGAACCGACCCGGCTTCAAACGATGCTATGTCCTTCTGATCCATTTTGCTGATAGCGCCGGCCACATCTTTCATCTGTTTCCCGAATCGCGGACCCAGGGTTTTGAAGTTAGGCTTGATCTTCTTTACCAGAATACCCGAAGTATCATCAATATATTCAACTCCCTTTACATTTACCTCGGCAAGAATGAGATCCTTTACAGCTTCGAATTTCTCTTTAAAGCCATTGTCAGTAACCGGAACTATCAGCTTTGCAAGAGGCTGTCTTACCTTGATATTTACCTTACGCCTTAATCCGAGTATCATTGATGAGACTTTCTGGGCTATCTCCATCCTGTCCTCAAGATCTTTATCAATAAGTGATTCATCGTATTCATGGAATGAGGCAAGATGAACCGATTCCTCCTTATACTTTCCGGTTGTCATATTGAGATCGCGGAACAGCAGATCGGAATAGAAAGGGGCCAGCGGAGCCATAAGCCTGCTTACAGTTTCAAGACAATTATAAAGTGTCTGGTAAGCAGCAATTTTATCCTTATCATAATCACCGCCCCAGTATCTTTTCCTGTTAAGCCTCACATACCAGTTACTCAGGTTCTCGGTAACAAAATCGTTGATTGCGCGCCCTGCACGTGTAAGATCATAATCAGTATAAGAGCGGTAAACTTCCTTAACAAGGGAATTAAGAAGGGATATGATCCACCGGTCTATCTCAGGACGTTCACTGACGGGAATATCCTTTTCATTATACCTGAAATTATCGACATTGGCATAAAGTGAAAAGAATGAATATGTATTGTAGAGAGTTCCGAAAAATTTTCTCCTGACCTCATCTACTCCTGCAATATCGAATTTAAGGTTATCCCAGGGCTGGGCATTGGTAATCATATACCAGCGCAGAGGATCGGAACCGTATTCTTCAATGGCGCCAAAGGGATCGACAGCGTTATTAAGACGTTTCGACATCTTGTTGCCATTCTTATCAAGTACAAGACCGTTTGAAATAATATTCCTGAATGCAACAGAGTCGGAGATCATTGTTGCTATTGCATGAAGTGTGAAGAACCATCCTCTTGTCTGGTCAACTCCCTCGGCAATATAGTCGGCCGGGAACATCTGACCGAAATTATCCTTGTTCTCAAAAGGATAATGAGCCTGGGCATAAGGCATGGCTCCTGAATCAAACCACACATCTATCAGGTCCGTTTCACGCTTCATTTTCTTGCCTGACGGACTTACAAGCACTATTTCATCAACATAGGGACGATGCAGGTCGAACTTGGCATAGTTCTCCTGTGAATTATCTCCGGGATTGAAATCTTTCAGCGGATTGGTCTTCATAAAACCCTGCCTCACCGACTTTTCGATCTCATCCTTCAGCTGAGCTGCCGAACCGATGCATATTTCTTCCTTATGATCATCTGTTGCCCATATGGGGAGCGGCGTCCCCCAGAAACGGGAACGTGACAGGTTCCAGTCAACAAGATTCTCGAGCCATTTACCGAATCGGCCTGTACCGGTCGATTGAGGTTTCCAGTTGATGGTATTATTGAGCTCGATCATCCTTTCACGGAAAGCCGTTGTACGGATGAACCATGAATCAAGAGGATAATATAATACAGGTTTATCGGTGCGCCAGCAGTGCGGGTAGCTGTGTACATGTTTCTCTATCCTGAAAGCCTTTCCTTCCTGCTTCAGCTTAACTGCTATATCCACATCTATTGTATCTGCATCAGGCTTCAGATCAGAGCTGTATTCATTTTTAACAGGTCGTCCAGCGAAGGCTGAGTAAGTGCTTATATTTACTCTTTCCTTCACAAATTTTTCCTCCAGGTCGGCTATTGGCACCATGTAGCCGCGCTTGTCAACCATCGGGCCGGTGGTGCCGTCATTCCTTCTGACAATCAAAGGCGGGATCCCGTTCTCTTTACCGGCACGGTAGTCGTCAGCTCCAAAAGTAGGTGCAATGTGAACTATGCCTGTGCCATCGGCAGTAGTAACAAAATCGCCGGTAATTACCCTGAAAGCACCAGGGTCAGGCTTCACCCAGTCGATCAGCTGTTCATAGCTGATGCCTGTCAACTTGCTTCCTTCAAATTCTTCAATTATCCTGAAAGGTATCTTTTTGTCACCCGGCTTATAGTCCGCGAGAACAAGTTCAGAATTTGACTGTGGAAACATGGAATTCAGGAGGTCTTTCGCCACTATAACTGTTACAGGATCGCCTGAATAAGGATTAAAGCTCCTTACCGTTACATAAGTTATATCCTTGCCGACAGCCAGCGCTGTGTTTGAAGGTAATGTCCAAGGTGTTGTTGTCCAGGCCATTATATGGACCTTCTCAGTATCAGCACTTTTATACAGGAATTCCGATTTTGTGTCCCGGATAAGTGTGAACAGCGCTATGCATGTTGTATCCTTCACATCGCGGTAGCATCCCGGAAGATTCAGTTCATGGGAACTGAGACCCGTACCTGCCGCCGGTGAATATGGTTGTATGGTATAACCTTTATACAGATAGCCTCTCGAATAAAGCTGACTGAGAAGCCACCAAAGCGTTTCAATATAGCGGCTGTCGTAAGTAACATAAGGATGGTCCATATTTACCCAGTAACCCATCTTCCTTGTGAGATCCTCCCACAGGTCGGTATACTTCATTACATCGGTCTTGCAAGCCTTATTGAAATCTTCTATTGAAATTTTAGAGCCTATATCTTCTTTTGTAATCCCCAGGGATTTCTCAACACCGAGCTCTACAGGCAGGCCATGGGTGTCCCATCCTGCTTTACGTTTTACCTCATAACCGCACTGCGTTTTGAAACGGCAGATCGCGTCCTTTATGGTCCGGGCCATTACATGGTGTATGCCGGGAATTCCATTTGCTGAAGGCGGACCTTCATAAAATACAAATTCACCTTTCCCGTTAACCTCACGGATACTTTTATGGAAAGTATCATTTTCATCCCATATCTTCAGGATCTCCTTGTTGATCCTTGAAAGATCAAGTCCCTTATATTCCGGAAATCGTTTCCCCATTATACCAGTCAGTTATGATATTAATTTTGAAAAAAATCGCACAAAGATACGAAATTTTCCGCTGGATCGGTAATCTGCTGTGAGAGTCATTGTCGTGACGCTGCGCTTGCTGTCTTGAGGAAAGTCTTGAGGTCTTTACGCTCCGCTGTCGGAAGACTTCATAGACTATAAAGACAGGCCGCAGGCCGTACAATAATCTCATGAATAATTATTTTCTTTGTAACAGATACTCTGAAAATGAAAGCAATCATCCTCATCATATTCAATATTCTGGCTCTTAATGTAATGTCATTCGCTCAGGCCGATTCTGCAAAATTCAGGTCACTTGATCCTTATGAATTCCATCTTCAATACCTTAGGGAGGATCCTGCATTGCTTATTGATGTACGCGAATTTTTCGAATTTAAAGGAAAAAGGATAAGGGGAGCTGTCAATATTCCTGCATCGGGGAATCTGTTGAGGGTAGCGGACACCCTGAATAAAGAATATGCCCTGTTCCTTTACTGCACATCAGGTTCCAGGAGCGACAGGGCTGCACAGATGCTTTATGACAAAGGATTCAGAAAACTCTACTCGCTCAAAGGAGGATTTATAGAGTGGCGGCGGGAAGGGATGAAGGTTGACAAGAGCAGGGTGAGGAAGAAAAAGCACAGGGCGCAGGGCGCAGAGCACAAAGCACAGAACATTGAGTAAAGAGTAAAGACTGCTGGGAGCAGGTTTTTCAAATAAGAATTCTCCCACCCAGTTTTTCAGAAATAGACTTCAAAGCCGCCTTGAGGTTCTGGTCCCTTTTTTGCAAAATCTTAATTTTATCTATATCATTTTCTTTGACTGCCGCCTCGAGATCGGCCATCAGCGATTTCAATATCACCTTTATCTTATCACCTTTGAATTTGAGCACCGATTCCGGAACGCTGGTCCTGAGCTTCATCTCGGGAGTCTCAACAAAAGTCTGCTTGTTATGCCAGATCTTGCTCAGCTCGTGAGGGTCGGAGAGCAGATCAGCCGAAATTCTTGATATATCCGGATCTTCATTCTTTACAAATTCTTTTTCTCCCGGAAAGATCCCATGCTCGGCATGGAACCTGAATTCATCAAATATACCCGCAAGGGTTTTATCATCAAATGAAAGATCATCATCAGCTATTTCCCTTACTATGTAGTCGGATATGGTAGTTATCTCCTCCGTTCCGTCTTCAATCCTGATCTTCTTCTCAAATTCAATGCTGCCGAATTTCAAAAGAAGCCTGATAATTTCGCGTTCAGAATAGAAGGTTAATGCTTCCTGATTTACAGGCTTTGGAACTACTGGTGGCGGAATTACCGGCAGGTCGTCCGGACGGGGATACCTGTTGCGGTCCTGGAATGTTTTCTGCTGAAGCAGTTTGCTTACTTCATGATAAAGAACCTGCTCCGCAACTTCAAGAACAAGACTGCATTCCTTTATGTACACAGTTCTTGTTATCATATCAGGTATCACGGCAATCGACCTTACAATATCACGGATAAGATTAGCCTTGCGGATGGGATCACTTTTTGATTCCTCAAGAAGTAACCGGGTCTTGAATCGTATGAAGTCGGTCTCATTTTCTTTAAGGTACCTGGCAAACTCCTCATTGCTTACCTTTTTCGAATAAGAATCGGGATCTTCGGGTTCAGGCAAAAGCACGACCTTCACGTTCATCCCTTCTTCAAGCACCAGGTCAATCCCTCTTACAGATGCCTTTATCCCTGCAGGATCGCCGTCATAGAGAATGGTTATGTTCTGGGTGAACCTCTTTATCAGTCTTATCTGCTCCTGTGTAAGGGAGGTGCCTGATGATGCAACAACATTTTCGATTCCGGCTTCATGCAATGACATTACATCGGTATACCCTTCAACCAGGTAACATTTATCTTCCTGGGTGATTGCCTTTCGTGCCTGGTAAATGCCATAGAGAATACGGCTTTTGTGATAGATCTCCGACTCGGGAGAATTCAGGTATTTGGCTGTCTTTGCCTCGGTTTTAAGAATTCTCCCTCCAAATCCGAGCACCTGTCCCGATAATGAATGGATCGGGAACATCACCCTTCCGCTGAAACGATCAAAAATATGATCCTCGTGTTCGATGGATAAACCGGTTTTTACAAGGAAATCCTTCCTGTGCCCGTCTTCGAGGGCCTTTTTAGTGAAAGCATCTCGCTTTTCAAAACTGTATCCGATCTCGAACTTTTTGAGAGTGGCCTGCCTGAACCCCCGCTCCCTGAAATATGAGAGTCCAACGGTCATTCCTTCATCGGTATGAAAAAGATTTTCACTGAACTGCCGGGCAGCATAAGAAGATATTACAAGAAGGCTCTCACGCTCATTTTGCTTTTCTATCTCTTCCTGAGAAAGTTCTTTTTCGACAATTTCAATATGATATTTCCTTGCCAGGTACTTCAGAGCCTCAGGATAGGTAAGATGCTCATGCTCCATTACAAAATTCACGGAATTTCCCACTTTGCCGCATCCAAAGCATTTGAAGATCTCCTTTGCCGGTGATACCGTGAATGATGGTGTTTTTTCATTATGAAAGGGACACAATCCAAGGTAATTCACACCCCTTTTCTTCAAAGGCAGGAAGTCCTGAACCACATCAACGATCTGTGATGCATCAAGTATTCTCTCTATTGTTGACCGGTCGATCATGGAGTAAAGATATAATTATTAATTTTACAGATTAATTGAAACAAATGAAGAATCTGGTAATCCTCACGGGTGCGGGTATGAGCGCTGAAAGCGGAATAAGGACATTCAGGGATTCTGATGGTCTTTGGGAAGAATATGAAGTAACCGATGTAGCCACTCCGGAAGCCTGGAACAGGAATATGCAGCTTGTGCTGAGGTTTTATAATGAAAGAAGAAGGCAGCTAGAGACTGCCAGACCGAATGCCGGCCATACCGGTGTTGCATCGCTTGAAAAATACTTCAATGTAAATGTAATAACCCAGAATATAGACGATCTGCATGAGAGAGCAGGCAGCAAAAATGTCGTTCATCTGCATGGCGAGCTTACAAAGGCCAGAAGCACAAAAGACAATGGCTTGCTCTATGATATCGGTTACAAGGATATCAACGAGGGCGACAGGTGTGAAAAGGGAAGTCAGCTGCGACCCCATGTTGTATGGTTCGGAGAACCGGTGCCCATGATGGATGAAGCTGTGAAGATAACTGAGTCAGCAGACATTTTCGTGGTCATTGGCTCATCACTTGCCGTATATCCGGCTGCCGGACTTGTTGGTTTTGTTCGCCAGAATATTCCTCTTTTCCTTATTGACCCCAAGGAGGTACCTCTGTACTTTGAAAGGAGGGTTGAGGTTATAAGGGAAGTAGCATCGACCGGAGTTGCAATATTAGAGGAGAGATTGCTGAAGCTTGCCTGAAATACTTTACAATGAAACAGGAAACGATGAACCAGAAAGGAAGAAAGATAATCCTGGCTATAACCGGTGCAAGCGGTTCGGTTTATGCCCTGAAACTTCTCGCGAAACTAGGGGAGGTAAGGGACCCGGTCTCTGAGATTGCGGTATTGTTTTCCGATACAGGCAAACAGATCTGGAAGCATGAAACAGGAAGTGATCTTACTTTATTAAAGCCTGCGAAAGAATATTCCAACAGCAGCTATTTTGCACCATTCGCATCAGGTTCATCCGACTACGATACAATGATTATATGCCCTGCATCGATGGGTTCACTTGGCAGAATAGCAAACGGGACATCAGAAGATCTCATAACCCGGACAGCGGATGTCATGCTAAAGGAAAGGAGGAAGCTCATAATAGTCCCGCGCGAAACTCCATATAACCTTATACACATAAGAAATATGGAAACACTTACACTGGCAGGAGCAATAATTTGTCCGGCATCTCCTTCATTTTACAGTAACCCTGAAACGATAAATGATCTTGTTATGACAGTCGTTGAAAGGATCATTTCACTTGCCGGTTTTAACGCCGACATTCACCGATGGATGCAAAATGACTGACAAACGCATCATCAGCTTTTTTAAAAAGCATCATGTGCTTACTATAGCTACTACGGTCGATGATGAGCCCTGGTGTGCCAATTGCTTCTATGTATATCTTGAAGAAGAAAATGCACTCGTCTTCACAACCGATCCCTCAACACGACATGGGAAGGAGTTTAAGAAAAATGCATTGGTGGCAGGTTCCGTCGTCCTTGAGACTATGATCATTGGAAGGATCAGAGGTATTCAGTTCCAGGGAACAGTCTCTGAGCCTTCTGGTGAAATCGCTAAAAAAGTAAGAAGAGCATATTTGAAACGCTTCCCTGCTGCAATGATTATGGATACTCATCTTTGGATCGTCAGGCTGACAATGATAAAAATGACCGATAACAGGCTGGGATTTGGAAAAAAGCTGATCTGGACCCAGGATGGAGCTCCGTTATAAGTAAGGCAGTATGAAGTCCGGATAGTTCGTTTGACTGAAAATCCTTACTTTTACATTTTAACTCTCAAATAATATTATCACCTATGTTTTCAGGTATTATAGAAGAAGCTGCTCAGGTTGTTAAAATTGAAAAAGAGAAGGATAACCTTCATATAACAATGAAGTGTTCATTCACTGACGAACTGAAAATTGACCAGAGCATCTCACATAACGGAGTGTGCCTTACAGTGGTGAAAAAGGAAGACGATACCTATACAGTTACGGCAATTAAGGAGACCCTTGAAAAGTCAAATCTTGGATTGCTGAAACAGGGGGATAAGGTAAACCTCGAAAGAAGCACCAGGCTCGATGGGCGCCTCGATGGTCACATGGTCCAGGGACATGTGGATCAGACTGCAGTATGCACCGATGTAAGGGAAGCAGGAGGAAGCTGGTACTACAGCTTTGAGTATAAACCGGTGCAGGATGACTATATCACTGTGGAAAAAGGGTCTGTCTCGGTAAACGGAGTAAGCCTTACAGTAGTGAACTCTAAACAGAATTCGTTTGAAGTTGCCATAATTCCTTTTACACACCAGGTGACCAACTTTCACCAGATTAAAAAAGGTACGGTTGTCAATATTGAATTTGATATTCTGGGAAAATATATTGCGCGGATCCTGAAACAGCAGCTGGGGAAATAAACCTAAGATATGTTGAATGAGCCAGAATATTCGATATCCTCCCCTTCTCCCCTCCTTTGCCAAAAGGAGGGGTGGCCCGGATAGTTGGTATCTATTTAGTAATGACCTTATTCCGGGCCGGGGTGGTTGTTAAATTTCTTACTTATCTCCTCCAATATATATTCGGGATCCTGAAAAACAAACCTGTTTTCAAATCTTAAAACTGTAAAACCAAGATCTAACCACCCCGGCCGGGAGAGACTTTTTTGTACAAAAGTGATATTGTAGCCCGGCCACCCCTCCTTTCGAAAAGTTTCGAAAGGAGGGGAGACTATCTCGTTTATAATTCACAATATAAATAATATAAATAAATCAAACCCTGTAGGTTGACCTCTTTGCCCCTGACCTCTCCTGGGAAGGGATTTTTTCTTAATACTTTTTTCTTTATCTTTAGAATAGTATTTCTAATGTCTACAATATTTTCCTCAATGAAAGCTGCAAAATTAATCCTCTCGTTAATTGTTTCACTCTTCCTTTTTTCTTGTGGATCAGGTGACAACACTGAAAAGCTGACAACTAAAATTACCGGGACCTATATCCCTATCGACAAAGGTTTTGATGAGTACATTTCGGCATACACCTCAGGGGTGGTGCCTGTCAACTCTGAAGTTGAAATACATTTTGATCCGGATTTTTCGGCCAAAGTGAAAAAACAAAACCCTCCCGATCTATTTGAATTTTCTCCCTCTGTAAAAGGAAAGACTGAATGGCTCAACGAAACGACATTGGTTTTCAGACCATCAGAATCACTGGATCCGGGGAAATCTTACACCGGTGCATTTAATCTTTATAAACTTTCAGAAGTGCCTGAAAGGCTCAGAGTTTTTCCTTTAAGGATACATACACTGAAAAAGGATTTCAGGGTAATAATAGGTGCACCCGAATGCCCCGGTTCAAGCGAAGAAACTTATATCCTGAACGGTAAGATAACAACTTCCGATTATATAAAATCTTCTGAAGCAGAAGAATACTTAACGGCAAAGCTGGGCAAAAAGGAGCTCGAAGTGACCTGGGATCATTCGGTACCATTGGATCATAAATTCACAATACAGGGCATTGTCCGCAGTGAAGAAGCACAGGAACTAAAAATAACGTGGGACGGATCGCGTTACGGTGTTAAAGAGAAGGGATCTCATCCTGTCAGAATACCGCCGGCAGGTGAGTTCAGCATACTCGATGTGATAGTTGATAAAAGCACAACCAAAAAATTTGATATAGTTTTTTCTGATCCCCTGGATGTAACCGCTGAATTAAGTGGATTGATCTGGATAACTCCTGAAAGTGACTTTGTAACCAGCCAGAATTCAAATATTATAACACTTACACCGGCAAATGACCTTCAGGGTGTCATAATACTGAATGTCGAAAAGTCGTTAAAAAACAGAAGGGGAGTATCTCTTGCCTCATCTTTTTCGGGCAGATATGATTTTACATCCGTGGCACCGAAAATAGAATTGTCAGGAAAGGGAGTTATTCTTCCCACTTCGGATAACCTTATTTTTCCTTTCAAAGCAGCCAATCTGAAAGCAGTCGATCTGAAGATCATCAAGGTATTTGATAACAATTTATTGTATTACCTCCAGCAGAACGATCTAAATACTGATAACCAGATCAAGCGTTTCGGGAGGCCTGTCTATTACGGCAAAGTTGACCTGGTAAAAGGCTCATCAACAGGTGCGGGTTCTTGGAACCTTTATGCCATTGATCTTGCCGATTATATTGACGTTGAACCCGGAGTACTGTATAAAGTGAAGCTGGGAATGAGAAGATCATATTCCACCTATCCATGCGAATCTCCATTTGAACCAGGGCCGTACGAAGAAATGCTACAGGAGGCAGAAGCTCTGTCCGGTGAGTTCTGGGATGATGATGAGAATTACTATGAAGACAGCGGCGATCAGGTTTACTATTCACAACACTTCAACTGGAGGGAACGTAGCGATCCCTGTAAGGAAGCATATTACAGCCCTGATAAAAATGTTTCGAGGAATATACTTGCCTCTAACCTTGGA
This sequence comes from uncultured Bacteroidales bacterium, assembly GCA_942492865.1. GTDB lineage: Bacteria > Bacteroidota > Bacteroidia > Bacteroidales > VadinHA17 > LD21. The sequence continues at coordinate 1,076,961 of OW818650.1, forward strand.
ATTATAGCAAAGAAGGGAGAAAATAATATTCTTCATGTAATGGTCAATGATCTGATTTCGGCACTGCCTGTTAATGAAGCCGGCGTGGAGGTATATGATTACCAGATGCAGCTCATTGCTTCCGGAACCACCGGTCAGAAGGGATCGGTTGATATTAAATGTGAAAGGAAACCTTTCATTCTGATCGCAAAAAAGGATCAGGACAGAAGCTATCTTAAAACCAGCGATGGAGCTTCACTGTCATTGAGCTCTTTTGATGTCTCGGGAACTAAACCTGAAAAGGGGCTCAAAGCATTTATTTATGGTGAAAGAGATGTATGGAGGCCGGGGGATTCCATCTTCCTGTCAATTTTTGTTAAAGACATCACCAATGAATTGCCTGCCGGTCATCCCGTTCTGTTTGAGCTGATAAATCCGCTTGAACAGAAAGTAGATAACCAGGTTCAGAAACTGGAGGGTAACAGGCTCCTGGTTTTCAGGACCATCACCACTTCTGAAGCATTAACAGGAACTTACAGGGCACAGTTCAGGATTGGAGGTGCTGTTTTTACAAAAAGAATCAGAATTGAAACAATTAAACCCAACCGGCTGAAAATAAACCTCGGTTTCCCCGATAAGATCCTTGGAGCAGGTACAAGCCGTGGAACACTGAATGCCAAATGGCTTAACGGATCAATTGCCAGGAACCTTAGCACTTCGGTCGATTACATCCTGAAGCACACTAAAACAGAATTCGAAAAATACAGCCAGTACGTCTTCGATGACCCTGCCACTGAGTTTAATTCTGAAACGGTAAATATTTTTGACGGTAAAATTGACAATAGTGGAAATGCAGTTGTAAATTTTGATCCTGTAAAAGGATTGAAAGCTCCCGGAATGCTCAATGCAGTCTTCACCACAAGAGTATCAGAACAGGGAGGCAATGAGAGCATCGCACAGTCATCTTATAAATTCGCTCCATATCCGGTTTTTGTTGGAATAAACTTTCCGGGATTAAAGGGAAAGAGCCGCACTCTTCTCACCGATCAGGAAAATGAGATAGATATTGTTACCCTCGACAGATCAGGGAAGCCGGTCGATTCTAAGGTTGAGCTAACAGTATATAAGATCTCGTACAGGTGGTGGTGGGAATCGGATGATGAGAATCTTGCACATTATATTTCAAACAACAGCTATAAACCTGAGATCAGGAAACAAATAACCACATCAGGCGGAAAAGGATCATTCACCCTGAATGTAGAAAAAAATAAATGGGGCAGGTACCTGGTAAGAGCCACTACTCCGGGTGGTCACTCCACCGGTAAAATACTTCTGATTGACTGGCCGTGGGAGTATGGTATGAAAAGTAATGTAGAAAGTGCCAATCTTCTTTCAATTACCACAGATAAAGAAAAGTATAAGCCCGGCGACATTATCGAACTTTCATTTCCGGCTCCTGAAAATTCACGTGCCATTATTACGCTTGAGAACCCGGCCGGTGTGCTCGATGAAATAAGGGTGAACATTGTGGAAACCAATGCAGTGGTTAAAATAACTGCAACACCTGAAATGTCACCAAACGTCTATGCATATATTAATGTTATACAGCCTCATAGCCAGACAGTTAATGATATGCCTGTAAGGCTTTACGGGGTGGTTCCGGTGATGGTTGAAGATCCGGGTACCAGGCTTTCACCGCAGATCAGCATTGCCAAAGAGTTAAGATCACAAATGCCTTTTGAGATTAAAGTTTCGGAAGAAAACAAAAATCCGATGACATATACACTGGCAGTTGTTGATGAGGGATTGCTTGATATTACAGGTTTCAAAACACCGGATCCATGGGATTATTTTTATGCCAGGGAAGCTCTTGGTGTACAAACATGGGACCTCTATGATTTTGTTCTGGGCGCCTTCGGGGGAACACTTGAGCGGGCATTTGCCACCGGGGGAGATGAAGCAGTTATTGACCGGTCAGCCGGCAAAGTACAGAGATTCATTCCGGTTGTGAAGTTCCTTGGTCCTTTCAGTCTTCAGGCAGGAAAAACAAATGATCATACAATAACGCTTCCACAATATACCGGATCGGTAAAAGTAATGATCATAGCCGGTAACGACAGGGCTTTTGGCGCCGCAGAAAAATCTGTTCCGGTCAGGGATCCCCTGATGGTGCTGGTTACTGCACCACGGGTGATCAGTCCCGGGGAGAAAGCGTCATTGCCGGTTACGGTTTTTGTACAAAAAGATAATATAAGCAGCGTCGATATTAAGGCTGAAGTTAATGATCTTCTGAGTCTGACGGAGAATACAAAAACTATCTCTGTTTCAGGTGAGGGGGAAATTGATACTGAATTTACATTTACTGCCGGTGAAAAGACCGGTGCCGGCTACATAAAAGTTGTTGCCTCAGGAGGGGGTGAAACTGCTGTCTTCGATTTTGCGATCGAAGTAAGGAGTCCAAATCCGGTTGAGACCAGGAGTGAGCTTAGGATCCTGCGTCCAGGAGAAAAATGGGAAAACCCTTTTGCTCCTTTTGGCATTGAAGGCTCAAATTCAGCTCAGGTCGAACTATCTTTACTCCCCTCAGTTAACCTAGAAAAACGCCTTGATTATCTCATCAGGTATCCCTATGGGTGTTCCGAACAGATATTATCTGCAGCCTTCCCCCAGCTCTGGTTGAAAGAACTGTCGGAGAATGATTTAAAAATGACCCAACAGGCATCTGCTAATATAAGCAAGGCTGTCACTATGCTAACATCCAGGCAAATGTCGGATGGAGGAATAGCTTTATGGCCCGGATCATTGCAGCCTGATAACTGGGTTACTTCGTATGCGGGTCAATTCATGTCAGAAGCTGAAAAACAGGGATATTCCATCCCGGCAGGATTCAGACAGAAATGGGCTGCTTTCCAGAAGAAGAAAGCGAGAGAATGGAAATACGACCGGAGGTTTAAATCCTCTTCCACCGATCAGGCTTACCGGCTTTTTACTCTTGCTCTTGCCGGAGAACCTGAAAAGGGAGCCATGAACAGACTCAGGGAAACGGATTCGATTCCACAACTGGCAAGGTGGATACTGGCTGCTGCCTTTATCACAACCGGCCGGACCGAGGTAGCCGGAGATCTTATTGATTTGAGGAGGACAGATCCGGAACCATCACCGGCTTATTCGGCCTACAACAATTACGGAAGCCCTCTGCGCGACAGGGCGATCATCCTGTATACCCTCACCCTTCTCAAAAATGAAGAGGCAGCGCTCCCGTTGTTGAAAATGATATGCGATGAACTCAGCAACGATACATGGTTCAGTACCCAGTCAGTTGCATGGGGTCTTTTTGCCTATATGAGATGGGCTGAGATGATCCCTGCCGGCAACAGGGAAGCGGCCAAAATCAATCTTACAGTTAACGGGGAAGCATCGGTGCAGACAATAAATCAGAAACAGGTTATTGTCAGGGATATAAAAATGAAACCCGGGAATAATCAGTTGACAGTCGAAAATATTTCCCGGGAGCCGGTTTATGCAACTTTTTCAGCAAAAGGAGTGCCTGCTGTTTCTTCTCCCGAACGTGCAGAGAAGGGTTTAAAAATGGCAGTTAATTATTTTACAACTGATCTTAACCCATTGGATCACAGGAACCTTGAGCAGGGTGCTGATTTTATCATGGTTGTTAACATAACTAATAATACATATGCAAGGGTTGAAAATATAGCACTTAACCAGATGGTGCCTTCAGGATGGGAAATTCTGAACACAAGATTGTTTGAAGCAGATTTTAAAATTAAAGACAGTCCTTATGATTACCGCGATATCCGTGACGACAGGGTAAATACCTTCTTCAGCCTTAACAGGGGCGAAACGAAAAATTTCATTATGATACTGAATGCGGCCTATAAGGGTGAGTTCTTCCAGCCATCAGTGTGGTGCGGGGCGATGTACCTTGATAATTGTTTTTCCAGATATCCGGGAGCAATCGTTAAAGTGACAGGCAAAAATTGAACAGGAAATTAAAAATAGCGCTTGTATTAACCGGAGTAATCATAGCTCCGGTTTTAATTTCACCCTTACCCGGGTTCGATTCACCAACATCAACAGTGGTGGAAGCTTCCGACGGAAGCCTGCTTGGCGCAAGGATTGCCGACGACGGCCAATGGAGGTTTCCGGCTATTGAAGAAATACCTGAAAAGTTTGAAAAAGCACTGATAACATTTGAGGACCGATGGTATTATTATCATCCCGGAATAAATCCCGTGTCAGTTTTCCGTGCACTCTTAAATAACCTGGAAGCCGGCAGGATTGTAAGCGGCGGGAGCACAATATCAATGCAGGTTTCAAGAATGGCCCGAGGCAACAATGAACGTACCTATGGTGGAAAGATCTCAGAGATGCTTTCAGCTTTAAAGCTGGAATTGTTTTATTCTAAAAGATCGATTCTGAAGTTGTACACGGCCAATGCACCTTTCGGAGGGAACACTGTGGGACTGGAAGCCGCCTCTTGGCGTTACACAGGTAAGCCGTCATCAGAACTGACCTGGGCAGAGGCTGCTGCAATGGCGGTACTTCCCAATTCTCCTTCACTTGTCTTCCCGGGAAGAAATAAAGAGATTCTGAAAGCCAGAAGAGACCGCCTCCTCCAAAAGCTTTATGAAAGAAAATATATTGACTCGCTTACTCTGCTTCTTGCATTGGAGGAGCCAATCCCATCAGAACCGGGACTGCTGCCGGCAAAAGCACAGCACCTCACCGATCATTTTTCCCTTGAGAAAAAAGGTGAAAGGATAAAAACTACTATCGATCCTAACCTGCAGGAACGGGCAAATGCAGTAATGAACAGGCATCAAAAGGATCTTTCCTCCAATTTTATTTTCAATTCAGCCTGTATAATAGTCAGGGTTGAAACCGGGGAAGTGATGGCCTATATCGGAAACAGCAACCTGGAAAACAGCTCACTACACGGAGGGGATGTTGATATTATAAAATCGCTCAGAAGCACAGGAAGCATCCTGAAGCCGTTGCTTTATACAGGCATGCTGAATTCCGGCGATATCCTGCCCAATACCCTTATAGCTGATGTGCCCACCCGGTTTCCGGGATTCTCTCCTAAAAATTTTGACCATAGTTATAGCGGGGCTGTGCCGGCAGGAGCTGCGCTGTCTCAATCGCTTAATATACCTGCAGTAAAGATGCTGCAGAAATTCTCTCCTGAAAAATTTCTCGATCTTCTGAGGTTAACAGGTTTCACAACATTTAAAAAGAATTCAGATTATTATGGGCTCTCACTGATCCTGGGCGGCGGCGAGACTTCATTATGGGAGTTAACCGGAGTGTATGCCTCCATGTCAAGGGTACTAAAGAGATATAACAAGGAAAAGAAATATTCTCCTGATGATTATCATCCGCCTGTACTTTTACAGGATCATAAGCCAGCTCTGAAAACTGCATCAGCAGATATTCCTCCACTATCAGCGTCATCTATATGGCTTACCTATGAAGCCCTCCGGAAAGTGAACAGACCTGAAAGTGAGTCGGGCTGGCAGTATTTCAACTCATCACTTAATCTTGCCTGGAAGACAGGGACCAGTTTTGGCTTCAGAGATGCCTGGGCTGTTGGCACTACATCTGAATTTGTTATTGGTGTATGGGCAGGCAACTGTGATGGTGAAGGAAGGCCAGGACTGACGGGTATCACTGCAGCGGCTCCTGTCTTGTTCGAACTTGCAGGTCTTGTGGATCAAAGCTCCTGGTTTGATCTGCCACTTGAAGATCTGACAATGATAAAAGTATGTACAAAAAGCGGTTTCAGAACCGGACCCGATTGTCCTGAATCAATTGAAATTCCGGCATGTGTAAACGGATTACGCAGTGAGGCATGTCCATGGCACACTATCATACATCTGAATAAATCGGGCACCATGCAGGTTAATACTGATTGTGCATCACCATCTGAAATCATAAATGTACCATGGTTCATTCTCCCTCCGGCCATGGAATATTTTTACAGGATCAGGCACGCGGAATACAGGCCATTACCGCCCATAGCCCCGGGTTGCGGCGGAACGAAAAAAATACCTGTAATGGAATTCATTTATCCAACTGCCGGTATTAAGATATTTATTCCGCGCGATCAGACAGGAGAACTGACAAATGTCATCTCTGAAATAGCCCACCGTGACCCGGGGAAAAAAATATTCTGGCATTTAGATGAAATATATTTAGGGACCACTGACTTTCTGCACCAGATGGATATACAGGCCAAACCGGGAAAGCACATCCTTACAACTGTGGATGAAGATGGAAATACGTTAAGCTGCTTTTTCTATATTGCCGACCCGCCGGGTTAGATTGATAAATTCCCGGAAATTCATTTTTAATTTGTACAATTTGAAGAATCTTCACGACCTTTGAAGTGAAATCATCTGAAAATGACTGAAAATAATATTGAAGAGATTTTTCCTCTTGTCGATGAGGAAGGGAATGTTATCGGTGAGGCAGCAAGAAGTGTCTGCCATGATGGAAAGAGCATGCTTCTTCACCCTGTGGTTCACCTTCATGTTTTTAATTTCTTGGGAGAGCTGTATCTGCAGAAACGATCAATGACAAAGGATATCCAGCCTGGAAAATGGGATACATCAGTGGGTGGACATATAGCCCCGGGGGAATCTGTTGAAGCGGCCTTAATGAGGGAATCAAGGGAAGAACTGGGACTTAGCGGCTTCAAACCCGAATACATCGGGAAATACATCTGGCAGTCATCCCGCGAAAGGGAACTGGTTTATTCCTTCAGGACCATAACCGGTGATATTCCTGTTCCTGATAAAAATGAACTTGGGGATGGCAGGTTCTGGTCAATTAAAGAGATAACAACTGCTACCGGCAAGGATGTCTTCACCCCAAATTTTGAAAATGAATTACTTAAATTCTTTCCCGATTTGATTTGAATTCAAAAAAATTGCGAAAATAGTGCTGTTCAAAAAAATTGTTGTTCCGAACCAAAAAACATCGATATGACTAAAACCGTAAAGATCCTGACGTTCAACAATGAAGTTGAGGCCAAACTACTTGAAGGATTGCTTACAGAGAAAGGAATTGCTCATATTATAAGGTCTTATCACGATTCTGCTTACAATGGTCTCTGGCAATCCCAATCTGTCTGGGGTCACCTTGAAGCAGGGGAAGAAGACAGGCAGGAGATAATGATGATCTATAACGAAATGTCAAATCAGGATTTCAGTGAAGAATCGTTGGGAGATTAAGATTATTTATTTTCGGGATATTTTATAATTCTCTTCTTAAAGAAAGGCGCTCTTCTTTCCAATTTTCTTATGACAAAGTAATTTATAATTCCTGTCAGTATCAGAACCATTATAAACAGGGCATAGGAGCTCTTCCAGTTTTCGGGGCCTCCTGTGATCATTGTCCACTCCGACATTCCGAATATAGATGCAACAAGAGTGAGCGGCATGAAAATAGTTGTAATCAGAGTGAGTCTTCTAACTGCAACATTAGTCTCATTTGATGTTCTTGTCATTAAATTGTTCAGGAGTGAAGAATACAGTTCCAGGAGGCTTGTCAGAAAATCACGGTGAGCCTCAGCAATTTCAAAAAACTTCGTCAGATGGTCATAAATATCGCGGTAATGTATTATAGCTTTTGAAGGAATAAAGGGGCTGTCCATCCTGCTTATTTTAATCAGGATCTCTCGTTCATGGAAAAGACTCTTCCTCAGGTTCATCAGATCCTTTCGCAGATGGATCAATGCCGATGGATCGAATTGGCCCGTATTTGCAAGAACCTCATCCTCTGCCACATCAAGTTCCTCTTCAAGTGAATCGAAAGCATAAAATTTCTGATCAACCACGTGGTCAAGCAATATGTGCATGAGAAATGCAGGCCCGGCTTTTGCGTTTCCCGGATCGTTGCTGATTATCTTAACTATATCATTAAGAGGTTTCCGGTCGCCGGCGTTATGCCCGCTGACGGTGATCAGGAAATTCCTCCCTATAAAAAAAGCCACCTCATCCACGTAAAGTATTTTATCATGGTATGCAAATGAGTTTACAATAAGAAAGGTATGATCAGGGAATAAATCAATCTTTGGTAACTGGCTGACGTCAAAACAATCTTCTATCGACAGAGGGTGCAGGCCAAGAGGTTCAACAAGAGCTGTCAGCTCATCCTTTTGAGGGTCATAATAGTCGAGCCAGATGAATCCACCCCTGTTTAAAGCCGTAATTGCTTCTTCAACAGTATCAATGCCATAAAATTTCCCCTGACTCGAAAAATGAAAGAACTTAGTTTCCGGCATGGTTGAAGATTTAGATATTTTTAATAAGGTATTGTTACTGGAAATAACTTAAATAATCTTTTAAATCATAAAGAAATCTATCCGATCACAAATATTTGTCTTATTCATTGTCAAATATATAGCGAAAAAATAAATTAGTAAGTATAAAATCTGCAATAATGATAAATCACCGGTATATGGGAAATCTAATGTCACGCTCCTTCAGAGCTAAAGAACTGGGTGTTCCATAACTCACGGTTAGCACCGTGAGTTATTCAAATCCAGCCCTTTCAGAGCTGCCAGTTAACAGCCACATCCTGTATGAATGCGGACTATGTCAACGAAACGGTAATTTCAGATAATAGCCATGAATGTTGTTAAGTGCGGATTATGTCAAAGAAAAGGTGGTTGCTGGTGATAGCCACGAAGTAATAGCATGAGACTATGTCAACGAAACGGTGTTTGCGGATTATATCCACGATTCAGTTATTGGAGATATTAGCCACGAATGTGGTTGAATATGGACTATGTCATCGAAACTGTGTTTGCAGACTATGTCCACAATGCAGTTATTCGAGATATTAGCCACGAAGTGGCTGAATGTATCTAACCATCGGCGCCAGCCGGTGGTTATCTGAAGCACTCCTTTCCACAAGCCCTGAAGGGGCTTAATATAACCTGTCCTGAAGCCGACAATACCGTGATAATCAAGGTAATAGACACAAAGTGGTTGAATGCGGATTATGTCCACGATGCAGGGATTGGAGAATTAACCACGAATGTGGTTGAATATGGATTATGTCCATGATGCTATGATTGGTGATATTCGCTACGAAGTAGTTGAATACGGATTATGTCCACGATGCAGTGATTGGAGAATTAACCACGAATGTGGTTGAATACAGATTATGTCCACGATGCAGGGATTGCAGATATTAGCCACGAAGTGGTTGAATACGGATTATGTCCATGATGCAGGGATTGCAGATATTAGCCACAAAGTGGTTGAATACGGATTATGTCCATGATGCAGGGATTGCAGATATTAGCCACAAAGTGGCTGCATGTGTTTAACCATCGGCGCCAGCCGGTGGTTATCTGAAGCTCTCCTTTCCACAAGCCCTGAAGGGGCTTAATATTGCCCGACATGAAATAATTCATTATATTAGTACCTACTCGCTGTATTTATAATTTAAAATTCGAAAAACTATGTCAAGCTATCGCCAATTGCTTTACCATCTCGTCTTCAGAACGAAGAAAAGTGTGCATTCCATTAATCAGGAACATTCCGGAGAACTCTTTGCCTACATGACAGGTATCATCAGGAATAAAAATTGCCATTTATATCGCATAAATGGCATCTCAGATCATCTTCATATCCTTACAGAGATACATCCGTCAATAGCAGTTGCTGATTTTATCAGGGAAATCAAGGTCTCTTCATCAATGTGGATGAAGAACAGTGGCCTTTTCCCTCTCTTTACAGGATGGTCAGATGGGTATGGATCATTTACTTGTTCCTATTATGGTATCGACAAGCTGATTGATTATATCAATAATCAACAAGAGCATCACAGGAAAAAAACATTTGAGCAAGAGTACAGAAACCTGCTGCAGATATCAGGGATTAAAATTGATGAAAGATTTTTCCCTTGATTTCACATCACGCTCCTTCAGAGCTAAAGAACTATGTGTTACATAACTCACGGTTAACACCGTGAGTTATTCAAATCCAGCTCTTTCAGAGCTGCGAGGGAACAGCCACATCCTGCATGAATGCGGACTATGTCAACGAAACGGCGTTTGCGGATTATGTCCACGAAACAGTGTTGCAGTTGATAGCCACGAAGTGGCTGAATATATTTAACCATCGGCGCCAGCCGGTGGTTATCTGAAGCACTCCTTTCCCCAAGCCCTGAAGGGGCTTAATATTGCCCGACATGAAATAATTCATTATATTAGTACCTACTCGCTGTATTTATAATTTAAAATTCGAAAAACTATGTCAAGCTATCGCCAATTGCTTTACCATCTCGTCTTCAGAACGAAGAAAAGTGTGCATTCCATTAATCAGGAACATTCCGGAGAACTCTTTGCCTACATGACAGGTATCATCAGGAATAATAATTGCCATTTATATCGAATAAATGGCATCTCCGATCATCTTCATATCCTGACAGAGATACATCCATCTATAGCAGTTGCCGATTTTATCAGGGAAATCAAGGTCTCTTCCTCATTGTGGATGAAGAGCAGTGGTCTTTTCCCTCTATTCACAGGATGGTCAGAAGGGTATGGATCGTTTACTTGTTCCTATTATGGTATCGCCAAGCTGATTGATTATATTAATAATCAACAAGAGCATCACAGGAAAAAAACATTTGAGCAAGAGTACAGAAACCTGCTGCAGATATCAGGGATTAAAATTGATGAAAGATTTTTCCCTTGATTTCACATCACGCTCCTTCAGAGCTAAAGAACTATGTGTTACATAACTCACGGTTAACACCGTGAGTTATTCAAATCCAGCTCTTTCAGAGCTGCGAGGGAACAGCCACATCCTGCATGAATGCGGAATATGTCAACGAAACGGCGTTTGCGGATTATGTCCACGAAACAGTGTTGCAGTTGATAGCCACGAAGTGGCTGAATATATTTAACCATCGGCGCCAGCCGGTGGTTATCTGAAGCACTCCTTTCCCCAAGCCCTGAAGGGGCTTAATATAACCTGTCCTGAAGCCGACAATACCCTGATGATCCCGGTAATAGACACAAAGTGGTTGAATGCGGATTATGTCCACGATGCAGGGATTGGAGAATTAACCACGAATGTGGTTGAATATGGATTATGTCCATGATGCTATGATTGGTGATATTCGCTACGAAGTAGTTGAATACGGATTATGTCAACGATGCTGTGATTGGAGATATTAGCCACAAAGTGGCTGAATATATCTAATCATCGGCGCCACACGGTGGTTATCTGAACCAATAATATTCTGGTATGTTATAAGGGTTAGAATATCAATCAGTAAGCAGATATGAACAACGCAATTTTTAATTTCAGGGAACCTAAAAATGAACCTGTTTATTCCTATGCTCCCGGTACCACGGAACGAAAACTACTTCAGGAGGAATTACAATTACAGCATGGAAAGACCATTGAGATCCCTCTTATTATAGGAGGGAAGGAGGTCCGCACCGGAAATACCGGAAAGGTAGTAATGCCCTCCGATCATACTCATGTTCTTGCCACCTATCACATGGCAGGTGAAAAAGAAACTGAAATGGCCATAGATGTAGCTCTCAATGCAAAATCGTGCTGGATGAACCTTTCATGGATGGAAAGGGCCGCCATAATGGCTAAGGCTGCAGAACTCATATCACAAAGGTACAGGTACCTTATCAATGCCTCAACCATGCTCGGGCAGGGAAAGAATGTTTACCAGGCCGAGATAGACGCAGTATGTGAAGTGGTTGACTACCTGCGGTTCAACATTTACTTTGCATCAACTATCTACAGGGAACAGCCTCTTTCGGGGCCCCGGTCCATCAACCGGCTCGAATACCGTCCTCTCGAAGGTTTCGTTTTCACAATATCACCGTTTAACTTCACAGCTATTGCTTCAAACCTCAATACAAGCGTTGCTCTGATGGGAAACACCACAGTATGGAAACCTGCCACAACATCATTGCTCTCCAATTATTATCTGATGAAGATCTTTAAAGAAGCGGGTCTGCCCGACGGGGTTATTAATTTCTTACCCGGAAAGGGCTCAACCATCAGTAAAGTTGCCCTAAAACAACGTGATTTAGCCGGCATACATTTTACCGGATCAAATTCCACTTTGCATTCACTCTGGAAAGGTGTATCGGATAATCTGGATACTTACAGGTCATATCCCCGTATAGTGGGTGAAACAGGTGGTAAAGGTTTTGTTTTTGCCCACAGTTCGGCCAATCCTCAGGAGCTTGCAACGGCAATAGTAAGGGGCGCTTTTGAATATCAGGGACAAAAATGCTCAGCCGCTTCAAGGGCATACATACCTTCTTCATTATGGGACGAGACAAAGGAACTGATGCTCCGGATGATATCAGAAATAAAAACCGGAGATGTAATGGATTTCTCCAATTCAGTTAATGCAGTTATAGATGAAGCTGCCTATGAAAAGATAATGTCATACATCGGTAAAGCCAGACTATCAGACGATGTGGAAATAATAGCCGGCGGAAATGGAAATAAGACAACGGGATACTTTGTTGAACCTACATTGCTCGTAACAAAAGATCCTCATTTTGTAACCATGGAGGAAGAAATATTTGGCCCCGTTATGTCAGTCTTTATCTACGATGACAAAAGTTACATTGAAACACTTAAGCTTTGCGATGAGACTTCCCCTTATGCCCTCACAGGTTCTATATTCAGCAACGACAGATATGCTACTCTTGAGGCCTGGAGGCTCCTTCGTTACTCTGCAGGGAATTTCTATATGAACGACAAACCAACAGGGGCCATGGTGGGCCAGCAGCCATTTGGCGGGTCAAGAGCCTCAGGTACAAACGACAAGGCAGGCAGCCATCTTAACCTTCTTCGCTGGGTAAGCCCCAGAACTATCAAGGAAACCCTCATTCCCGACACCGGGTTTCATCTGCCTTTTATGGATTGAAGTATTTAAAGAGAGTGATCTGATCAAAACAACTGACAAACAAACTGTTTCAGGTTGAAAATTCTTCCTAAATTTGGACATGAAATCAGATGAAGTCCATTGCAGGAATAACAAAGCCCTTTTTATTCTGAATCCCAAAGCCGGTGTATTACCTCTAAACTTCATCGTTTCGAAAGATCTCGACCGCCATAAGAACTTATCATATATAAAATCAAAGAGTATAACAGATACTGAAGAAATTCTTGAAAAAAACTTTGATAATTATGATGTATTCATCGCCGGCGGTGGGGATGGCACTGTTCACTCTGTCGCCACTAAACTGATCGGATCAAAAAAGATGCTTGGTGTCCTGCCCATGGGATCGGGAAACGGATTCGCCAAAGAACTTGGCTTTTCTCCTGTGTTGCGACCACTTATAAAAGATATCGAACGGGGAGCCAGTCTCGAAATGGATGTTCTTCAGATCAATAACACACTATGCCTTAATGTTGCAGGAATAGGCCTTGACAGCTTTGTTGCCCATTCTTTCGCCAAACTAAAGCATAGGGGATTTTTTCCCTACGTATGGCTTACACTTAAGACTTTTATTCAATTACGTCCGCTATTTATTACATTGCAGATAGGAGGGGAAAAAATCATTTCCGGTGAATTTTTCGTTTTTACAATAGCAAATACACGACAATTCGGCAATAATGCATTTATAGCGCCCGATGCAGTGCCAAACGATGGAAAGATGGACCTTGTTCTGATCAAACCTTTTCCCAAGATCTTAGGTCCGTTGTTTGTAATAAGGCTCTTCACAAAAAAGATCAACAATTCAAAATATGTAACACATATACAAACTGATAAAGAAGTCATTGTTAATACAGATGAAACCAGGTTTCATATTGACGGTGAACCTGTAATTATCTCAGGAGAAATTATTGTCAGGATCAGAAGGGAAGCCCTGAAAGTACTCAGAACCAGCAGGAACATACTATAAAACATAAAACCCTGACATAATTGTTTATCAGGGTTTTATCGTTTGTTTATCGTGGGTTGTACTGGAGTCGAACTTTTGCTCCCTATTTCTTTCTGTTTCTTTTATGTATCTGTTATTCATGCATTTACAAAATGCTTGGAAGCAATACGTTTCATTAAAAAGAAACAGAATGTAATATTTGTTTCAGTAATGTTTCAGTAATATCTTTGTATAAACAATAATACTATGGCAAGTTTTAATATTGAACTTAACAGCAAGCCTGTTAGAAATACCAAGGAATATGCCCTTCTACTCAGGATAACAGTTGATCGTAAGCCAACGAGAATAAAATTGAATTACTCGATACCTAAGAAAGACTTTAATCCAAATCCAAATGAGTATAAATATATTAGAGCATCTCATCCAAAACATAAAGTAATTAATGCCCACATTGATTCTAAAATTCAACAGGCGAAGAATGCAATAACAGAGCTGGAAAAAGAACATGCAACTGTCACAGCAAACTCAATTAAGAGCAAAATGCTTACTCCGGCTGCTAAAAGTTTCTCTGTGTACGCTGACCAGGCTGCAAAAAACCTCTGGGCAAATAATCACTACGGCAACTATAATAAGTACATCACTCTTATTAATAAACTCAAAGACTATAATAATGGTAAAGAATTATATTTTGATCAGATAACTCCAACGTACCTTGCTTCATTTGAAGCATCTCTTTTAAAACTGGGAAATGTCGTTAACACTGTAAATTGTAACATTCGTACGCTTAGGGCCATATATTATAAAGGTATTGAAAATGGATATATAGATCCGGGTAAAAATCCTTTCTTTACATTTAAATTAAAACAAAGTCGCCCAAACAAAGACAGGTTAAGTCAGGAGGAAATCAATACAATTGGTGGTCTGCTTTATCCAAAGGATAGTCTGTTATGGAACGTACAAAATGCTTTTCTGTTTTCTTTCTACTGTGCTGGAATAAGAATAAGTGATATCCTTCAGTTAACTTGGGATAATGTTCAAGATGGCAGATTAGTTTACAATATGTACAAAACAAACAAAGCCCATTCTGTAAAGCTTAAAGAAAAACCACTGGCTATCCTTGAGATGTATAAAGGCCGTGGAGAATCATTCATATTCCCGTTCTTTTCTGACAAATACGATTACTCTGATCCTTTGTACCTTCATAATCAGATTGGTGCCAAAACTGCGTTAATAAATAAGTATCTTAAGAAAGTTGCTGAGAATGCGAAAATTGCAAAAAAAATTACGACACATACAGCCCGTCATACTTTTGCAGATTTAGCTCGTCAAAAGACAGATAATATTTATAACTTGTCAAAGACTTTGGGACATTCAAGCATTAAAGTAACAGAAGCTTACCTCGCAACATTTGATCAACAAGCAGTTGATGATACAATGGATAGTATGTTTAATTGAAATAATAAAGTCATGAAGATATATGAAAATGTTGCCTACCAATTATTGGATGAATTTAAATCATCTGACTTCGAGATAATTGAGTTAGATGGACCTTATAATGGATATCTTGAGAATCCCTTATCAAAATATTTTGACACTGAAGAAGAGGACAAGGAATACTGGCATTTTGAACTTGTCTTTAAAAATGATTTTAGGAATTCATCGGTTGGTATTTCAGAAATTGAGCCAAATTATAAGACACATATTGAAAAACTGTGTAAGAGTTTCTTTAGAGAAATAAGTACAGAGATAGATGAGAGCCATGATCTCCGCCTTTTAAATATGCTGACTGATTATAGACAATCTTTTAAGAGCTTTATGAAAGATTATTCAAAGGTTACTATTAAGAAATCAACATACTTTGATGAAGATTCCAAGCAACTATTTCTGCCACTTAATTTTGATCAAATATCACAAGAATATTCAAAATTAAGGATAGGGCATTTAAGAATCCTATTTAGTTCATTTTATACCACCCGCGTTAATGCAATTAATAATGTATATGATTTTTTAGAGAAAAAGCTTCAAATTTTAAACAAGGAAAGCACTAATTATATAGAGAGAAACAAAGAATTGCCTCAAAATAAATCACAAAAAAGAATTGAAAAGATTGACAGATATCAAATAGCATTACTATTTCATTACCTAGAGGAAACTGAATTAATAAATAAAAATAGTTATGTAACTCAGGCGGAAATAATTAATCGACTTACAGGTATTTCAGCCCAAAAATTGAGAACCGAATGTTTGAATAAAATTTGGGAAATTAAATCAGGGAGGACAGGTAACTCAGAATTACTTAAAACAAACTCAGCATATGCTCTTATGGGGATTAAAAATATTTTAAAAGAGATTCTTGGAAAAGTTGAACTTGATTTAAAAAAGAAATTTGAAAATAATCAAAAATAGTAACCCCCTGTAACCCCCTGTAACCCCTTCCTTTTGTATACTCCTTGATGATGGCACGACGGCGATATTGCCGTAAAACATTAATCATTTACAATATGAATAAAATGATTTTTGAAGTGCCAGACATGGAAGATATAAATTCTAAGCTGGACCAAATTAACAAAAAAATTGAGTCTATTCAAAAGCAGAAAACACTTGATGGTTTGCTCTTTACAACAAAAGAAACCTGTGTTGTTCTGAAAATTTCTCTCAGAAGTTTACAAACCTACAGAGACCGTGGTTTAATCCCTTTCATACAATTTGGAAGGGAAGTAAGGTTTCGTCAGGAGGATATTCAAAATTTTATAAACGATCATTGGATTAAATCAGTTTATCAGAAAGGAGGCTCAGTATGACAACACGTTTTTGGAATAGTTCCTCCGGAACTTATAAAATTGACCCGGAAAGTCTGCATATATTTCTCAACGAGAAAGGTTACAGGACTTATAAACCAGCGGGAGTCAGAACGACTATCCTCATTAGAGTAGAGAACAACAGGGTCCGAGAGGTTTCTACTGATGAAATATGGAACCTGTGTTGGGATTTTATTGATACAGAATATCAATTTACTGACCTTGATGAGAGACGTCAAGTTAAGGATGTTTTTCATCGCAGTAAATCCCTTTTCCATAAGCAGAACTTATCCTTATTAAAAACAATCAACCTCAATGAGTGCAAAGACACGAAAGATAAATCTTTCTTATTCTTTAATGATTGTGTCATGGAGATAACTGGTAATACAATCATTCTTAAGGAGTATAATGAAGTTGAAGGGATTGTTTTTGAATCTGATATCTGTGATTTCAATCTGAAACCTAAACTTGAGGCAAATAAGAAGATGAGTGAATATGTTATAGCTGGAGGGGAATTTTATGCTTTTATTATTGAACTATGCTTAAATAGCAATAAAGTGGTCAGTATTAAATCCTTGAACAGCCTCATAACCATTATTGGGTACTTAATTCATCGATATAAAGATCCTGCAAATGCGAAGGCTATAATCTTCATGGATACTTACACAGATGGTAGCGCTAACGGAGGAACTGGTAAGGGATTATTAACGAGGGGAATTGGTAAAGTCCGTGAATCAGTCTTTCAAGATGGAAAGTACTTTTCCTCAGGAGATAAATTTTCTTTCTCAAATGTTAATTATGGTACCAGATTGCTGACAATTGATGATGTACCTAAAAATTTTGATTTTGAGAAGATTTTCCCTTTAATCACTGAAAAAACAGTCATTGAAAGAAAATATGAGAATAAATTTATTATCCCTTTTGAGGAAAGCCCAAAGGTAATAATCACTACAAATTACACAGTAGAAGGTACAAGTGGAAGTCATAAAAGAAGAAAGGTCGAATTTATTTTAGCTGAGACTTTCAGTGCGGACTATACTCCTGAGGATAAATTTGGTCATCTGCTCTTTACTGAGTGGAATGATGATGAATGGATGAAGTTCTATATGTTTATGGCATATTGTGTTCAGGAGTTCCTTAAAAAAGGAATTTTAATGCCAGCATTTAACGTAGGCATCAGAAAACTTAAAATGGAAACAACATCACAATTCATTGAATTTGCACAAGGTATTGAAACGGGAGTTAAACTCAATAAGAAAACAGTATATGACGATTTCTATTCCAAATACCCAAAGCATCATACTATTGAATTGACAACTTTCAGAAATTGGTTGAAGTACATAGCTGATGCCTTTAATCTAAAATTCACAGAATCACATTCCGGGAATGATAATTTCTTTGAGTATAGTTCAGAGTAATCAGTTTTATTGTTAACGGAGAGGGTGTCTAATTAAGGCACCCTTTTCCTTTTATAAAATATTGAATATCATATGTATTGGGAAGATGGGAAGCACTTTCTCTATGACTTGAAAACAGAAAATATATTATATTACTTATTACTATAATTCTCATATCTCATTCATATTGCTTCTTAGTAATTCACTCCCCAAAACCCCAACATTTTCTTCAGAAGGGATTATGGTTTTCAAACAGCTAACAAGTATTTATCTCATCGAGTCCAGCTTAACCGGTACTTACATATATAACCCCGGGCATTAGCGGTACTTAAAAAGATACCCCCCCATGGGTAAAAATAATTTATAGTCCCGGTCACAAGGATAAATTTTTTATCTGTAGTGACACGCATAAGGTTCCACAATCAAACCACCCCCGGCCCAGCCGGGCTGGAAAAGTACCTCCCAAGTAAATCTATTTATTAATTAAAACTAAATGCTATGGTAACTATTGTTGGAATGGAAAAAAGGAAAAACAAAGCTAAGAATGAAGAATTCAACGTGTTGGTTCTTCAGGGAAACATTGAGGTGGTAATTTCAAAAACCACTGGTAGACCTTATCTGACTGCCCGGAAGACATCAATTCCCTGCACGTTCGATGAGAAACTCGCTGCAAATCTTGTTGGCCAATCGCTGCCCGGGACAATTGAACGTAAAGAGTGTGATCCTTATCAGTTCCTGATACCAGGGACGAAGAAGCCGATCACTCTCACACACACATTCCAGTATTCACCAAATCCCGTTACCGTAGAGGAGGTTGTGGGTTAATATGTGAAATGTCTCAAAGCAGTGCTAATCAGGGGTGACCGAGAGGTCACTCCTACTTTTAAAATATATCAGAAAATGAATGAAATTAATATCAAATCAGAATTGGAACAGTTTATTGGTACATCGACTTACCATAAACATTTGTTCCCCGGAAAATCTCCTATAGTCCTGACAGATGGTTGTAAATATGTCAGGGATGCTCTTAATGCTAATTGGCTATTTGATGCTTTACTATCATACCAGGATGATCCTAAACTAAAGAAGGTGAATTTCCAGATATGGGAGTTTACGCAACTCCGGAAAGATCTATCCTGGTTACTTACTTGTAAGGAGGATACTCATAAGAAGCCAATTATCAGTCAACGAATTGAATTCTCTGATTTCCCTATTGACTATATCAGGATATGGGTAATCGGACGTGTAGCACTATTACCTACTGAATATTAATATGAGCGATGAAGAAAAGAAAAGAAAATACATTGAAGAAGTTTTTAAGTATTGTAAGATTGACAGCATTCTGGTCATAAATAAAGTAGGCCATCTGCAACGCCTACAATGCCCTTTTGAGGTCCTGGTGATAACAGATGTTGGTGAACTGAAGAAAGGTCTTAAATGCCTTGTTTCGGCTGTCAAACTTGATTTGCAACTAATTGATGTATATATCATTAGGGATAAAGCATACTACTTCTTTAATTTCAGGGTAATTGGAAGCAAATAAAGGAATTCCAGAAAATAGGCCGAATAGACCCGAAATCTGGTTAATAGTTGAGTCATGCTGCATTTTCTTTACTGTTGTTCTGAGATGGTTCAACTCAACTTAAAAATTTAAAGAACCACTGAAAATCAACAGTGCTATCACCATTCACCAGGTCCCTTAAAAGGGGACTTGGTTGAATGGTTTTTACTATCTTTAATAAATAATATAGGTGATATGACTGTAGGAGAGGGAGGAGCCTGTTTTGATGTTTGGCTAAGTAGAACATTAACGACAAGGGAAAAGGTTTTACTTAAAGAATATGAAATGTACTTGGAGAGCTTCAAGAATATGCGCTACTCTTTTGGGTATAAGTTCAAGGTCCCATTCTTTACAAAGTTTGAAAAAAAACAATTATTAAATACAATAGGATATGTCCCTGAGGAGGAGATCTTTATATGTGGACTTGCAACACCGTTGTTCCGTTCAATAGAAGCCATATTAAAACACTTTGGAGGATATGCCAAAATTGGAGTAGGTGATATTTACAAAGAACAGCCTGATATTAAGGGGAGATGTTTTGAAATAAGAAAGAGTAGGTCAGATCCCTATTACAAGTATATCAAACGTTTTCAATTAATCGATTGGGAAATGATAGCTGATTTGTATAATCTGGATGATCCGGTTGAAATAAAAGAGATCTATTCTATACAAAACTTTATAAATCTAAAGCTTAATAAATACAAGATCTTTTTCTCATGAACTATTATGACATGCGTTTATCCATTACATGGAATTAGCTGGAATAATATTGGGTACCAAAGTCAGAAGTGTGAAAGATTTCATGAAATTGAGAATTAAAAAGATAGTTTTTTGAGGAAAAGATGAAAGTGTGTAGGAAAATTGGATAGAGACAAACCAATTTTTTGCCCTAAGTGTAATTCATTCAATATTTCTTACCGCATGAGTAAGATTACTTAACGAAATTTAACAAACAATCAAATCGCATATTATGGAATTTTTAGAATCAGTTGGGATGCTTGCAATACTTGGGGTTGTTGTTGTATTAATTATTCAATATTTAAATTCACAAGGTCATGAAACGGTACGACCAGAGAATGTTAAAGGAAGAATGAACTTGGAAAGTTCGAAAAACAATAATCTCATCTATTCTTCGAGAGAAAATGAGGAGATAGGCCTTATTAAAGAACGAATTAAAGAAAAACATCCAAGGATTCCTGACAAGATTGAATATAAAGCACTAATACAACATAGTAACAAATGCCAAGAATTAATATGGGCACGAAACAGAGCAGTAGCTGATCAAATCCCTTGTATGTCAATTGAAGCTCTACACCGTGAGTTTAGAAAAGTTTTAAAGGAACCACTAGAGTACTGGTCTGCACTAGAAAAGTATTACAAAAAGATAGACTATGAAAACCTTCAAAAAGTATTTCGAAAGATTCAAACAGAATACTATATAAAATACTGCGAAGTCGCTTTTAGTGTTTTTGATACACTGATTTATTTATCTAAAGAGAATATTATATCGAGAATAAAAAGGAAATTAAAAATAACAAAAATAAATGCGGAAGGAATATTTGAAATTTGGAAAGAGTATCAGCTCATAGACCAATCATATAATTCTGATGAGAATAAAATGATTGATCAATATAAGTTAAACTATTTCCTTGAAAATGGGCAATACGAATCTTCTGTTAAAATATCCAGAAAAGAGTGGTTAGATAGAAATAACAAAAAACTTGTTGAAGTCCAAAGTAACATTGAAGATGATAATGACTTACCTTTTTAGACTAACTTTTCATTATTATTCATACCACATTGCATTCTATTATGTTCTTTTAAGTTATATGGTCAAATGGAATAAATTGCGATTATAATCACTTTTATATATTTGGAATGCTGTTTATTAATAATTAAAAATTAATGCTATGTTTTCATTATTTAGAACTAACTATTCGGTAAGGACAGATGGTCTGTATGTTTTCAAACATGCTGGGGTATCCCAATATGGGAAGCCATTTAAACTAACAATGTTTCTTG
This sequence comes from uncultured Bacteroidales bacterium, assembly GCA_942492865.1. Lineage (GTDB taxonomy): Bacteria > Bacteroidota > Bacteroidia > Bacteroidales > VadinHA17 > LD21. Next base: position 1,098,630 of record OW818650.1, read on the forward strand.
TATTTAATAATCATTCTCGTGTAATTAAGGCTGACGCAGAGGGATTTGCAGATATTGACAGAACAGCAATAAAGAAAATGTTAAAGGATTTAAGTGATTGCACAGAGTTGAGTAATGAATGTGCTGAATTTTTCTGTGACAATAGTAATATCACAATGAAATTTATAACTTCGTTTACTCATGCAGAGGAGTATAGCGGTTCAGTGACAAAAGACGGACTAATTTTATCAAGGATACTTCATATAAAAGAAATGGAGGGTATAAGGACAAAAGTAACACTCAAAGACATGAAGTTTGAATTCATAGGAGCTTAAAATAGGAGAATCGTTAAAAGATTTTTGAAAAAGAATTCGGAAAAACCCAAAAATGCCTTCATTATGATTAATAAACTTTTTAATAAGGTTTTTCTTTCTAAACAAGAAAATGAGATAAATGTAATTACCGGGGATTTGGGAGATTATTGGAAAAGGACAAATGATTTTAGTCTCGCATGTCTTAGATATCTTCAAGATCTGAACACTAAATTTGAATTAGGATTTAATGCCATTGAGCTCACTGAAATTGTCTCAACTGTAATTATGAAATGTTATTCAAATTTTGGTTTATCTAATGCAAATACCATGCTTATATTTGGTGAATTTGTCTATTACGGTATTTTCAATGGAAAGCTGCCAAGTTATGTAAGAAATAGAAAAGAAACTATTCAGAAGCATTTAGAGAACTTTGAAAATTATGTTATTGAGAACCCAAAACCCTGGAATAATCAAATTACTAAAGTTTTAGATAGGAGTAAATTTATTCCATAATATTTATCCTCGTGAATTAACAGGAAATAGGTGTTCGGGTATGCTCGCTTTATGTTGCATTGCAGAATACATGGGTCTAAGGTATGCAACATAAATCGCAACCCTCACTTGGATTAATGCGAGCCTGCGGCATCCAATTTTAATCGGTAGGGCGTGGGTTTGCATGAAGCAATATTTCCTGACACAGCAAGGCCAAGCCCTTCGGGTTACTGCGTAAGCCTTGCTTTAGTCATGAAATACCCCCACTCCACATACCGAAAATTGTATGCTACTCGCGACGGCTCGCCGTTGATTAAATTTAGTTGATGATTTTGAAAGATGTAGAGAATGTCTCAATACATTCAAAAATATAACATTGTCGTTTTCAAGTTTGATTTTACCGTTCAGAAGATTTACCTGATATTTTCCATTAATGTATAAAAGGCATCAAATAATGATTGTCGTTTTGATTAATACATTATAATGTCTTACTAACAGCAGTATATGTTTGACGAATGCACAATAATTACAGATTAAAAAATATTATATGCTTTGGATCAATTGTAATCACTAGGTACGGAGACACAGTAAGGGTGGGCGACTTAAGGGATTCGGGAGTTTTATTCCATGAAGCTTTGATTTTAGGGTGGCGGTAACAATTCAAGGGTGATCTATATAGAACGATAGTTTTTCATTACAGTCAAGGGAGCGTAAAAGATTGTGGTTAGTCGATTAATGCTCCTTTGACTTTCTATAGGCTGTAAAAGTAATATGATAATAAATTTGATTTTTTTATTAATTATTATTGGATCTGTTCTAAATACAAGTGCCTTTGGACAGGGTATAACATCAAGCGTATCTGCAGAAGCGACAATAGTTCAACCAATCAATCTGTCTAAAGTAAGAGATTTAAGTTTTGGTAATATAGCACCAGGTGAAACTAGCGGCACCGTCGTTCTTGATCCTATAGCTGAAAGCACCAGAACTGCCAGTGGAGGTGTTACACTTCCCTCCGGAAGTGGTCAAGTGCAAAGTGCAAAATTTACTGTTAATGGAGTTGCCGATTGTGGCTATTCGATTACACTTCCCTCAGTAGCAATAAAATTAAGGGATGGAACACACTTCATGACCATAGGTAATTTTACAAGTACACCATCGGGTTCGGGAATATTAACCTTAGGTTCACAAACACTGTATGTCGGAGCCACACTTTATGTTGATGCGAACCAGGAACCCGGGAATTATGAATCAACAGTAGATTTTGAGATTACGGTCAATTATAATTAATTGGGTTCATGAAATGGATAGATTGAAAGTTATTCTTGAGGCAGACTGATTGGATGCGGGTCAGATGACAGTCAATGTAGGAACCGCTGGTATTAATCAATTCTATCCAAGGGTTCCTCTATCATATACAGATGAAGAAATTATTAGCTTCTTAGAATAATTCTTTAAATCCCACCTTAAAACGTGCTGTACGTGCCCATGTACGTTTTTGCTACAAGGCATTATCTTATACTGCCTGGCACTCTGGTATCAACTCACTATCTGAACTGCTCTCTGATAAAACGTTAGTGGGACGTACCAACTGAGCAGTTAATTTATCAAAAAGCCTTAGTGCCCCATCTAAGGACTTGAATGAGCCACTACCATCTGTAATAAACTGATCATTACTGGATATTTTCTCTGATTCCTCAAAGACCACTCCGAATGCTTCATGTTCTTTCATGTGATAAATTCTGCATACTTCATAGCCGTCCGGATATTCAGTAGGACCAAGCTGAAATAAAGCAACTTTTTCATTGCGGTTAATTAATGTATAGTCAAGTCCATTTTTATTAAAATGCGATTTTAATCTTTTCATCTGTGTTGTATATAATCATTTGGTTATCCCGGATTAACTGAAAAGTTTCCGGACAGAATTAACACGACTGTGTTAAAGATATAGTATACGCATATTATACACCAAATGTTACATAAAATGCACTAAAACAATGTCTTAAAAGGCAATTTAATTATAGTCCTCTTACTATTTTATCAAAACGAAAAGCAATCATTAAAAAACTATATAATTAGTTTACAAACTAATATAATAGTTGTATATTTGTATTAATGATTGAAAAAAGTATTACCATAAAAGTTTATGAAATGCACTTGACAAAAGCAGAAGAACATGTTATGCTGATTTTGTGGGAAATGGGTGAAGGGGTTAAGCGCGATATTCACAACAAATTCAGGGATCCCAAACCTTCACGCAATACAGTGTCAACGGTATTGAGAACTCTTGAAAAGAAAGGCTATGTAAGACATAAAACATTCAGTAATGTCCATCTATACTACCCGATTATCTCTAAGAGTCAGTACGTGAAAAGTCAACTTTTCGGGCTTATGGATAGATATTTCGATGACTCCTTGCTTTCAGTCATTACATTTTTAGCCCAGGAAAAGGACCTTTCCATAACTCAATTGGAAAAGCTTTTTCAGGATACAAAAGAAATTATAAAAGCTGAGATAAAATAATAATGCAGAAAAATGTATTAAGCATTGCTTTACCTTATTACACTGAATATCAAACAATAATTAAACAGGTACAAAACTCTATCAGATGTTCATTTAAATAAAATGTTATGGCACCAAAATTTAATGGAATTCCTGATTTCGATGAAATTGTATTCGAGAACAGGAACAAGGACTACGGAGCTTACCAACTTCGTAAAAAGTACAACAGAAATTTACTTATAGCAATGCTACTAGGAATGGTTATTCTCAGTGCAGCCGTAATTGCACCTTACATTAGTGCAAGAGCTTTGGAAAATAAGCAAAAGCGTGCAGAGAGAGAGGTTGAGATTCAACTTGAAAACCTGGATACTCCAAACGAAACAGTTGTTCCTCCACCACCTCCTCCTCCCCCTGCTGAGACAGTGCAGCAATCTAAATATGTGCCTCCGGTAGTTGTGGACTCAGTAAAACCTGAGGACGAAGTACAGCTGATGACCGCTGAGGAAGCAGTTGTTGAAGTAAAGGATGAAGAGGTTGTAGAGATCGTTGAAATAGTTAAGGAAGAAATAAAGGAAGCAGAACCCGAATCGGAACCTTTCGTTATCGTCGAAGAGATGCCAATGTACCCGGGAGGCGATGCAGAACTTCTGAGGTATCTAAGAGAAAACGCAATTTATCCTGAGGTTGCTAAAGAAAACAATATCCAGGGTAGAGTAATCCTCAAGTTCTGTGTTACTTCTACTGGTGATATAACGAAAATAAGTATTTTGAAGCCCATTGATCCAGAACTCGATGCTGAAGCAATAAGGGTAGTTAGCACACTTCCAAAATTTAAACCAGGGAAACAAGGAGGGAAACCCGTTCCTGTATGGTATCAGGCTTACATAAACTTTAGACTTCAGTAAAATCACAATAATGGAAATCGTGTAAAGCCTGAAAACTTGACCTTTATCCTAATGTTTTGAGTATTGATTTTCTCAGACACACTTTAATAAATTATTGTATCAGCTTTTGACGTAATGAAATAATATCATAAATTACATAATACCAGTATTATACGCTATTTGTAGTAATGGGTATCATTTATTAATATACAATATATCAGCGTATTAATTATCCAACATTACAGCCTGGGACTTTGGGACCGGGCTTTTTCATTTCTATTTACTCACTAATCAAACTTATATGAAACAACAACAGACAACAATTGCTGAAGTGCAGCTTATTTATAAAAGTAAGGTGAAGGCTTCAGATAGAAAGAAGATCACTTGTAGTAGAGATGCTTATAAAATCTTCATGGAGAACTGGAATCCGGACATTATCGAATTTGTAGAGGAATTCAAGATCCTTTTAATGAATAGATCCAACTCGGTCCTTGGTATTCTGGAGGTATCTAAGGGAGGAATTTCCGGTACTGTTACAGATGTTCGTATTGTATTTCAGGCCGCAATCAAAGGAAATGCTTCAGGTATCATTTGCGCACATAACCACCCATCGGGGAACCTAAACCCCAGTGAATCTGACACGAGACTTACTCAAAAGCTTAAAGAAGCTGGGAATCTGATGGATATCCAGCTACTTGATCATCTCATCCTTACTACAGAGGACAACTATTACAGTTTCGCAGACAATGGACTTTTATAATTAAGACTTTGTAATCAACAATCACTAATATTTAAAACTATGACAGAAGAATATGAGGCATTAGGTGTAAATATTCACGTTGAAATTTACGACCAGGACATGGCTGAAATAATCTGGCCAATGAATGATGAACAGGAGGATGAAGGAATTTGGCTACTGAAAGAGAAAGCTGACAAGCTGACCGATGAGCAGATAGGGAAATGGTTCCTGAATAAATACCTTATTGATTATGGTAACTCATACGACTTTACAGTATCCAGGGGAGAAGAAAGATTACTGAAATTCAGTAGAAAGGTCAATGGTAAGGTAAGCAATGGAAATAAGTAAAGTCCTGAATTATGAATAAATGATAATCCCGGTATTAATTTTTATATCGGGATTTGGCTTCCTATCTGATAATGAATTATTTAATAAGAACGCCTGTTGTCCAGTGCAACATTATTCTGATGAAGGAATTGTATAGCATAAATAAAACATTAATAAAATTTAAGGTCCCAAATCCCCGGATTATTTGTAAATTGAACATCAATTGTGAAAAGTTAGCAATAAACATTATATCAAAATTTTATACAATGACATTGGTATTCTGTTATGTGACTGACGAGGCTGTGCTGTGATAATCCGGGAATAAGAGGGAACTTGGGAAGGCAAATTTAGAAAGTACGACACTGAAAGCCTTAGAATTAATTATATCTGACAACTAGCAGAGGATTTAGTAAATTTTTATTCTTATATAAACGAGTTATAGTGCATTCCCGCCACCGATTTTACTCGGTTAAATCCGCAAGCGAACGGCAAAAATTGATTTAACCTTGACAATGAAATGGAAACAGAACGAATTTGTAACAGCTTGATTATTAACACCCAATATTTACCGTTAGTCATGATTCGAAATCAGTTACATGCCCTCATTCGACCTAAACGAATGCACTATAACTTCAGTACAATAGGCAATTATAATTCATGATTAATCCTTCAATAAAGACAGCGTGGATATGTTTTTTGAAGTACCTTTTAGACAATTTTTTCATCCCTGGATAACTCCTTCCCATCTTCCAGGATTCAACTCATAGACAACTACATCTTGACGAGAAAACTTGCATCCGTTTAGTCAGACTTTGCAAAAAACACAAGTGATGACTAAATTTAACGCGAGTTTCAGAAAAAACAATTTATCAAGTTTTACAAAATCAACTTTGTGGATAATATTCAAAATAAAAAAGATATGCCAAAACAGATTCCTGATCATTGGTTGACGATTGCTAAAAGGATTAATTCAATAGCTCAAACAGGGTTGACCTTTACAAAAGACAAATATGATCGTGAGCGCTATAAGGAGTTATTAGATTTGAGTATTCAGATTTTAAATAACTTGACCGAGATAGATTCTAAAAAATTGGAATTTATATTTAATCGAGACATTGGCTATCAGACACCAAAAGTTGGAATTAGAGCGGTTATATTTCAGGAGGATAAGATATTATTAGTTAAAGAACGTATGGACAATAAATGGTGCTTACCTGGTGGGTATGCAGATACAGGAATGACCCCAAGTGAGATAGCCATAAATGAAGTTAAAGAAGAGTCTGGATATGATGTCAAACCATTGAGAATTTTAGGATTGATTGATTATAACAAGTACCAAAATAGACCACTTCCTTTTGATATTTATCAATTATTCATGGAATGTGAAATAATTGGGGGCGAGCCATCAACTGGGGTTGAAACGAGTGATGTGGGATTTTTCAATATTGATAATTTACCTATTTTATCTGTCCGTCGAGTGACAAAAGAACAGATTTTAAAAATGTACGAGTTGCATAAGAATAAAGAACTTAAACCAATATTTGACTAATAAAAGAAAATTTAAATAAATAACGCACTATAACACGGACGGTATAATTAATAAACTCGTCACGGTTTTTGCGGGGCTTTCTGCACCTGGATAACAACCAATCCGCTGATAAACCCGGACTCCCGCCACTGCCCGAATGAGAGGTCAGTAACCGGGGATAACAACCGGCGCGCGTCATAATTGTACCGCGACACTGCACCAGTAGGCCGTAGCCAAACCCAGTAACCGGGGATAACAACTGGCGCGCATCCGGCTTTTGTACCGCGATCGCTCATTACCCTTAATCAAAATACTGCCTGACAGCAAAAACACGCGCCGTGCTACGCTCCTATACGGCCTTTGAAACATACGAATTCCAAGCGATCGACATCCTATCTGCGGCCTCCAGTCGACTCCGCAACGTTTACTAATTATACCGCCGGGCCGTTAGTGGCAAGTGGAGAAATACGATCCAGAGAAAATGATAGGATAATTTTATTGACTATCTTTACAAGATGAATGCAATGAAAAATATCGAGTCAAAGATCAATAAATTGACACCCAGCATGATTGGGGAGTTGGATCGTTATTTGGACTATTTGATTAATAAAAGGGTTGTCAGAAGGCCTAAGAGATTAAAACAAGATTGGGCAGGAGGGTTAAAGGATATTAAGATGACTTCGAATGAATTACAGAAAAAAGCTCTTGATTGGAGACAAAAGTAAGATATTTGGTTGATACAAACGTTTGGCTTGAGCGTCTTTTAGACCAGGAAAAGTCAGGCATAGCTTCAGAATTTCTTAGTTCAACCCCAACCGATTCGTTATTTGTAAGTGATTTCTCAATACACTCAATTGGGGTCATATTATCCAGATTAAAGAAATACGAAATTTTAAAAAAATTCATTAATGATTTGTTTTTAAATGGACAAATCGAGTTATTAACTCTTGATTCTATTGATTTATTGGATGTAATTGATAACATTAAAAAACACAAATTAGACTTCGATGATTCATATCAATTATCAGTAGCTCAGAAATTTGGTTTGACTATTGTGACATTTGACAAGGATTTCAATACTAAAGGGATTAAGAAAAAAACGCCTGAAGAAATAATCACGGATAAATAACAACCTGCCACTAACACGGACGGTATAATTAATAAACTCGTCACGGTTTTTGCGGGCTTTTCTGCCCGTTGGATAACCACTTGCTGGGTGATAAACCCTGACTCCCACCTCTGCCCGAAAGAAAGGCCAGTAACCGGGGATAACAACTGGCGCGCATCACATTTGTACCGCGACACTGCACCAGTGCATATAGATCACTTTGTAACCGGGGATAACAACTGGCGCGCAATCGCCTTTTGTACCGCGATCGCTCATAACGCTCAATAATATTTACTGCCTGACAGCAAAAACACGCGCCGTGCTACGCTCCTATACGGCCTTTGAAACATGCGAATTCCAAGCGATATCATCCTGCCTGCGGCCTTCAGTCGACTCCGCAACGTTTACTAATTATACCGCCGGGCCGTTAGCAACAAGCCATCCCAAGCTGACTAATGTCTACGGAAATAGAAACTTTGATTATCCGATCAATCAATATTCTAACAAAATCTTAAATAAGTTACTATGAATAAAATTGATACACAGATTTTTAATATAGATAGGGTTATATGTAGCAATATTGAAAAGTTCGATTCAACAGAAAGAGGCCTATTATCTCAAAATCTACTATCCCATCTTAGAAACTTTGTTGAACACATTTCTTTAAAAGTTTACAGTAATGGAAATGATATTGAGAATAATTATGAAAATATTGAAAAAGCAAATGCTTGGGTCAAAGCAAATGGAAGGTTAAAGTTTCTGAGCAAGTTCCATAAACTATTACAAAAATCTGCATCCCACTACACTTTGGATGAAGAGAACTCTGAAAGACTAATGCTAAAGTATTATGAATACTTACTAAGGATAAAAACCTTCTTAAAGAGTATGTTTGATTTTGATGTATTAGAGAATATAAATGCTTTCCCCATAAAGACTGATTCAAATCTAAGTGAATATTATGAAAAGATTGCAGAAAAAATCAACCAACCTGAATCATTAAGATCAAAAAGCACTTATGATGACAGATATTATATACAAAAGATAAAGCCAATTTTCGTCAAGAATGAAATTTACTATGAGGTAACTTTTACAAGAGCAAATGATAATGTAAGTAAATTCGATAGAATAATTGCTTTCACGAAATTAGACATTTCTCATAATTATGCCGTTAAACTCACAGTAAGCAATGGCATTATAAACATTCTGGATAAAAATATGCCCATTCAGATTATTGATAAATGGGAAATATCAATCCGTACTTGTGAACTCAATAATTTTGCTAATCTATTTGGTAGTCATCCAAAACTAGGCGGCACAAGAGAACTATATGAATTAATGAGATTTCTAACATCATCGGGAACTAGCCTGGTTGACTTTATTGAATTCCCAGATTCTCATTTCTTATACTTAAAGAACAAGATTACCGAGAACGCGAAAGTTTCTCATTTTTTTGATATTTTAGATAAATGTCGCGTAATAACAAAGAATCAGAAACAAGGTTCTAATCTCTTGAGATACTTGCTATACAGAATGAATAATAGAATAATTAAAAAGCAATTCAAAGATGAGCCACTTGAAAGATTATCAAATTTGAGGGTTGATTATGGTTGCATCCCTTTTGACGAGATGCCATTTACTTCTTCCCTGAGAAGTCACAATCCTAAGATATCTGACATATTTGATTGTATTAATCCAGAAAAGAGAGAACATGAGATTTTTGCAAGATTTATAAAAAATAATACAGAGATTAAAGGAAAACTGTTTACTCCTCTTAGTGAAATTACAAACTTCGAAAATATTGGGAATCTGATTAGTACTTACAATAACTTGCTATACTACAAACACACAAATCGAAGACTAGAAAATTATAAGGAACATATCTTTATAAGGGGATATGAAGAAGATACATTTCATATCACTGAGCAACTTATAAAGTTATCTTCATCTGGGATCAAAAATTTTGCGAACTCTGTAAATGCATGGTTACAGACTTCAACTTATAAGATAGATTGTAGCGAAAAAACTGAGGCTCTGAAACAGATGTTTGAGAGTTCTAAAGTAGCTTTAATATACGGTGCTGCAGGCACAGGTAAATCAACGATGATAAATCATATTTCAAATTTTTTTAATGATGAAAGAAAATTATTTCTGACAAATACAAACCCTGCTATTGATAATTTAAAAAGGAAAGTAAAAGCAGCGAATTGCACATTTAAAACAATTACTAAATTCTTGTTTCCATGGAACAAGGAGATTGATTATGATTTACTCGTTATTGATGAATGCAGTACCGTTAGCAATTCCGACATGCTTAATGTGTTAGAAAAAGCATCATTTAAACTCTTAGTTTTGGTAGGAGATATCTTCCAAATTGAGTCTATACTCTTTGGGAACTGGTTTGGACTCATTAGATCTTTTGTCCCCAATTCTTCAGTTTTCGAATTAACTAAACCTTATAGGACAACAAATATCAATCTTCTCACTTTATGGAACAGAGTAAGAAATATAGAAGACGATATTCTGGAAATTATAACAAAGAATGGTTACTCAGTTTCATTGGATGAAACAATATTTGAGCATAATGAGAAAGATGAAATAATTCTTTGTTTAAACTACGATGGTCTTTATGGAATAAACAACATCAACAGATTCTTGCAAAGTAGTAATGAAAATATTCCAATAGAATGGGGAATCCATACTTACAAAATTAATGATCCAATCTTATTCAATGAAAATGAGAGGTTTTCACCTCTGATATATAACAATTTAAAGGGCTCAATTGTCGGAATTAAGGTGTTCGAGGATAGATTACAATTTGATATTGAGATAGACAAAGTATTAAATGAGCTAGATGCCCTTGATTATGATTTTGAACTTTTGGAAAATGCTGATAATGGAAACTCCGTAATTCGATTTTCAGTAAGTAAATATTTGAGTACTGATGACGATGATGATACAGCATCAAATACTGTAGTTCCATTCCAAGTAGCATATGCTGTTTCAATTCACAAGGCACAAGGTTTAGAGTACAATTCTGTAAAACTTGTAATTACAGATGAAGTTGAAGAAATGATTTCACATAACATCCTTTATACAGCAATAACTAGGGCCAGAGAGAAATTGAAAATTTACTGGACTCCAGAAACTGAAAAAAATATACTCACCGGACTCGAGCGGAAGTTTAATGCAAAAGATGTTGCACTATTGAAATCAAAATATAATCTATAAATAAATAATGCCTGTTGCTAACACGGACAATAAAGGTAAGTTGTTTGTCATGCTTTTTGCTTGGTGACGTGAACGCCAGCCGAGCAAAAATCAGATGTTGAGTATGGGCCCGAACTTTTCTTTTCTTTTTAATCTTTTGCACCCTGATAGTCGGCTGGCCAGATAAATTTGTTTTGGCCTTAAACCCGGATACGCACCACTGCAAGTAATATAGCTCCTTGTACCAAGACAAATTCTGGCTCCGGGATAGCTTATACCGCGACACTGCGCCGCTGACTTTTTCCAGTTTCATCTACCTGGATAAATACTTGTCCACTTGAAAACTTATACCGCGATCGCGCCTGCATGCAATAAAACTTATGCCTGGATTTGCAAAAAGCACGCCATACCTGGCTTGCCACCGGGATAAATCACGGCTAAAGTACCAGGATACTACCCGGTGCTCGCGTCGGGTAACACAACCTCCCCATATTGCCGGGCCGTTAGGCAAAATATTTCTCTGCCCCAATTTCTTGACAAACAATTAAAGGCTTCCCTGATAGATATTAATATAATGATTCAAGCGAAATTAAAATATTACTACGATTTGACCCGATACAATTTTGGGTTTTCACTACTTATAGGACTAATTCTTGGAATAAATGCAGGAATAGTTACATTCGGATCATTTGGTATGTTTGTCGGATTAATGTCGTACAAATATTTTCAAAATAACCAATACTATTTTTACTACAATCTCGGGATAAGTAAACGGGCTTTGATCACCAATACATGGATAATTAATTTAATTATAGCTGCAATTCTTCTTCTTTTAATAAAGTAAATGAGCAAACTGGTAATAAATAATGTAACAAAATCTTTTGGCAATAATAGGGTTTTGAGTTGCATTGATTTTAAGTGTCAAATTGGTGAAATTGTTGGTTTGTTTGGAAGGAATGGGAGTGGTAAATCGACTTTACTAAAAATACTATTCGGTTCACTAAACCCTGATTCGATCGATGTTCAATTAAATTCTATGCCATTTTATCCAAAGAAAAATATTTATAACCGTGACATCGCTTACCTATCTCAAGATAATTTTTTGCCCACAGATTTAAAAGTCAGAAACGTAATCCCTATTTACTATCATGACAGTGATGAGCAAAACCGTATTTTTTATGACCCCATGATTGTAAAGATAGAGAATCAAAGAGTAGGTACATTATCTTATGGTGAGCGTAGATATTTGGAAATCCTGCTTGTATTAAGACTGCCACAAAAATTCATTTTGCTTGATGAACCTTTTTCCATGATAGAACCCTTATACCAGGACGCAATAAAAGATCTGTTGCTAACGATAAAAGACACCAAAGGTATAATCCTGACAGATCATTATTATCGTGATGTACTGCAAATTACAGATTTAAACATCCTAATTAAAGATGGACAAACCTTTACTATTAGAGATAAAAGAGATTTAGCAGACTTAGGCTATATTACAAAACATGATAAATAAGTTAAATACTTTGCCTAAAAACGAGTTAGGTTTCATTGGCAACTCGGGACGATAACCCTAGACACCAAAATCATATTTTTGAGATAACAAATCATAGTACGATACACAAGGCATGATTTTTGTTATAAAGATTTCATTATTATTAATTTAATACCTACCAAAATGAAAAAATCACTTCTATTAACTGCGGCATTTTTACTTTTCTCATTCTCATTACTTGCTCAAGATGCATTAGTAATTGTTAATGGCAAGAAAATTAAAACTGATGTAAATTCAATTGATCCAAACACTATTGAATCAGTTTCTGTCTTAAAAGATAAAGCTGCTCTTGACGCATATGGGAGAGAAGGAGAAAATGGAGTGATCATAATAAAAACCAAAAACTCAATTGACCCAAACGTGACAAAATCAGAACCTTTGGTACTAGTAGATGGTAAAGAATATACTAAGGGGATAAAGTCACTCGATCCGAATAATATAGAATCAATGTCTGTCCTTAAAGACCAATCAGCACAAAAGAAATATGGTGAGGCAGGAAAAAATGGAGTCATAGAGATCACCACAAAATCAACTATAACAAAATAACAACGAAAACCTAACACGGACAATAAAAGTCATTTTTTTTTCACGGTTTTTGCGGGGCTTCCTGCTTTCTAGTAAGCTTATCATGCTAAGTTGTACCCTGACGCGCCAATGCTCTCCAGAAAGATCCTGCTCAAAAGAAATATACTGCTATCGAGCATTGTGAACGGCCTTCGCTGCTCAATCGGCTTCGACCAGGTTACTGCACCGTGACTAATTCCTCACACCCGAAAGTTTGTAACGCGATCGCGCCAGCACGCAAGAAAAATTGTACCATGACGGCAAAAACCGCGCCATGCTTCGCTCTCTCCGGCCTTATAAAGATTGAAAATCAATACGATAGATACTGCCCACGGCCTCCGTTCCCTCAGCAACAAAAACGCCTTTTATTGCCGGGCCGTTAGCTGTAAGGAGCGACCAATCTGCATTTACCTGTGTATCTTGGATAAGGCAGGAACAGGTGACGAACCCGGACACCTGCCAGTGAACTTAGCCAGGTTAAGTAAACGGGGATAGTAACCAACTCACCTCAGAATTTGTGCCCCGACACTCACTAGCTTGATTAGGTAAGCACACAGATTAATATCCCCCGCACAAGCAAGAGTTTTGCAGCCCGTCCCTGCAACCGTCCCTGAGCCGCAAAACACATGCTTTTTTGCCACCCCTCGTAATAAGATAATAATCCTAATACGAGTTAGCTGTTAGGGGTGCCTCGATTATTCAATATCGAGGTCGGAAAAAACGATTCAACAAATAATTCCATCCATAGATTGATTTTTAGGAACATTTTCTGCAAAAAGAACACTTTTTTGTCACAAAAAAGCATAGTTATACGCCTAATGCATAAAAGTATATTTTGAACACATTCGATAAAATATACGCTGAAAATTATAAAAGTATGTTTCGTGTAGCAACAAGTATGATTGGTGATAGAGAAGATGTTTCTGACATACTACAGGATATATTCATTGATTTCTTCAAAAAAATAAACGATGGAAGTTTAATTAAATATCCAAAAAGTTGGTTATATCGGGCTACAGTCAACAAATGTCTTGATAATTTAAGAAATCGGAAAAAATTTGAAAAAATTGACACTCTATCTGATCTTGAAATTGCGCATGAATCATTAGAGAATAAGGATGTTGCCCTAGCAATTACTAAAGCAGTTTCAAAATTAAAATACCAGGAAAGAATATTGATAACTTTTTATAGTGAAGGATTATCATATAAAGAAATATCAGAAGTTACTGGTATTAAATTTACTTCAATAGGAAAAATGCTTTCAAGAACATTAAAAAAATTAGAAAAAGAACTTAGAAATAGTAGATATGAACTGTCTTAAAGATTATTTAATACAAAAATATATAGATGGTGAGGCAACTGCAGATGAGTTAAAGTTGGTCGAAAGACACATTGCCAAATGTGATATTTGTAGATCCGAGATCGAATCAAGGAGGGTATTTTCAAATCAAATTAAAAGGGCAATTGGATTATCATCATCAGTTGATATAGTGGTACCAAAATTTGAATTGCGTGAGACTAAGGTAAAAAAACTATCTTCCTTGGAGCGAATATTATATCTTTCCGCTGCTGCTTCAATTCTCCTATTCCTTTTTGTCATTACTCAGAATAAGGAAATTCGAAGCCAACCTGAACTTACCGTAGAATCAGGATTTTCAACATACGTAAATGCCAATAGACCTGTTACCGGACTCCCTTTGGAAATTAGTGTCACTGACGATAAAGGAAATATTACTGAGTTTTTGATTGAGTAATAATGTAACAAAAAGAGAGATGAAAAAAATATTATTTTGCATGGTTCTGACAGCAATATCGTTATCAGTCTTTTCACAGAAACTGATTGATATTTACAAAAAAGACGTTGTCAAATTAGTGCCTGATCCTCAATATGCCCAGGGTAATAACTTGGACACTGTCTTTAAGACTTATTACGATACTCTTTACGGGAGTCCAATGGGTAACAGAAAATCACTTAAGTTAATGCCTGATGGCTCAGTGATTGTAAATCACAGGTACAGAAATTACTATACTAAATTCTCACCGGATGGGGGGTTCGAAAAGGAATTTGGAATAACAAACAGTAAAGGACAACGATTAAAAAAAATAGACAACATAGAAGGTATTGTCAATAACAACACATTCTTTACAGGTCTTGATAACATGGGTAACATGATTTGCTTTGACTTTAATGGCAATTATAAAAAAACATTAAAGCTTAACTATATGACCCGACAGATGATACCATTACCAAATAACAAAATTGCTGTTGTGGGATGGGTTATATGGAGCTCAAAATTTCGCGAATTCGTGTCTATTGTCGATTATGATACAAATCAGGAGAAAGTAATCTGGGAGTATTTTACTGAAAGGCCTAACTATGATAGCGGAGAAAGGAAGCTGTTCAATTATACCTATAAGTACAAGACAGGAGGAATGGTGGGATGCACAACTATGCCATTCAGCAAAAGAACTGGAATGAGTTTGCCGCCAAGTATTGCATGCGTAGGGAATAAATTAATTGTAGCAGTTCCAACCACGGGAGAAATATTAATCCACGATTTAGAAGGTAAACTTATCTCAAAAGAGAAAGTTAATTGGGCAGCAAATTCCGTTTCTGTTGAAGAACAAAAAGAAATTCAGCAAAAAGCAATTGAAAAATACAAGGATTCACAATCTTTATGGGGACCGGCTGATGAAAGAAAAGCTGCTTTGGATTATATGATCAAAGAAATGGAGATCGATCTTAACAAAATATCTGAACCAATACCTATGCCAGTTTTCTCAACAGTAATTAAGGATTCAGATGATAATTTATTGTTCTTTGAATATCCGAAAGAGGAAAATGCTAATAAATTCAATGTTTGGGTATATGAAAATAGCGGCAGATTTGTATCTCAGAGTAGCTTTGTTTGTGACGAATATGATTTAGAGATAAATCCTTCAAAAATGGTTTTCTACAAAGGTTATATATATGCATTACAGCTACTTAAAAATTCAAATGGTGTCCCTTTAAGATTAGTTCGCTTCAAATTAACTAATTAGTAGCTGGGGAAAACAAGTAAACAGTCCCACAAGCTGCTATCTGGTAATAAATAAAAAAAAGATAAGTCCAATTACTTGGATAAACAACTTGCATACAGAAAGTTAAGGAAACAGCCCCAACAGCTAACACGGACGATATAATTAATAAACTCGTCACGGTTTTTGCGGGGCTTTCTGCACCTTGGATAAATGAGTAAACTGCTGATAAACCCGGATTCCCGCCTCTGCCCGTAGAAACCACAGTAACCGTGGACAACAACTGGCGCGCATCAACTTTGTACCGAAAATTATACATCATTACTATATGAATGAAACTTAGAAATCAAAACTAAAGGCGACACTGCACCAGTAAGCTGTAGCCAAACCCAGTAACCGGGGATAACAACTGGCGCGCATTCGACTTTTGTACCGCGACTACTCAGTACCCTCAATCAAAATACTGCCTGACAGCAAAAACACGCGCCGTGCTTCGCTCCTATACGGCTTTTGAAACATGCGAATTCCAAGCGAAAACATTCTGCGTGCGGACTCCAGTCGACTCCGCAACGTTTACTAATTTTATTGTCGGGCCGTTATAGTTATTTGTTTTATTATCTGCACGTTAGAGAGTTTTTAGCAACTAACTATAACCGAAAGCAAGGTTGACCTAACGAGACAAAACCTGCTCATTCGACAGGATTGGTCACCTTGACAACTTCGTCTGGACAAGAAAACTAGCAGCCATCTATTGTGGTTTTAAAGCTTGACAATTATCGTCTGACATGAAATCTACACATTTACCAGGATTTGCAAAACCATATCAGAATCTGTAACAAGACAGGTTCGCTAAATTCATGAGGATTAATTGATATTCAGCACCTTGATTTTTTGATTTGGCATAAATTTTGTTCGAAATATCACATATTTATTAACCCTGACACCTCAATCAAATGAAAAAGTTAACCTTAATTATACTAACATTCATACTCACACTAAGCTGCGAGAAAGTTTCCTTCAACGATCAGTATAGTTTTCTCTATGGTGATTGGATACCTACTCAATTAAGTGCGGGAATGGATTATTCTGCTGATCCTCACAAAATAGGTGATATTATTCAAATTATTAAAAATGACTCATATAAGGTGATTAAAAATGATATAGTAGTCGAAAAAGGGAAGATCGATATTGAAAACCAATCTGCGGATAATTTAACTATCCAATTCAAAGCAAAAGAATTAAATCCACTAGATCAAACATTCTACCGGATGTCAATATCATCTCTAATTGTTACCGTATTTAGCCAAGATTCTATTCGTTTAACTAATAATGCAACAGACGGTGGTCACTTTGGACTATTATTGGTTAAAAAGAAATAGGTTTTGCCGGCCAGAGAGTAACTGCTACCGGGATAATTTTAAAGTTACAACTAACTATAAAATCGAGTTATGCTTAAGTTGCGGCCCCTTTGCCCGTAGAAACATTTTTAGAATTCCCAATCTGAGTCCATTTCTGATTTACGGATAATGCCATTTTAACAAAGACGCTTTTTGAATTGTTACTGCTGAATAATTTACAATTCAGCTATAGATGAAACGAATAAAATTTATTTCTGCCTGCCTGACAATTTTCTCATTTACTCTTTTTTCAAAGTTGATGGCAAGGGGTATACCAATTATAAAAAAAGGATTTAAGGTAGGTTCTGGCGAGTCAAGAATCGGTAAACATTACAAAATGAAAGGTGTTACTTTGAATGTTCTTGATCTTAAAATTTCCTCCGAAGACACTGATGGATCTATTGCTGTTTTTGAGCAGACAGGGTTTACTCCAAAAGGAGGTCCTCCTTTACATATTCATCCAAACCAAGATGAATTCTTTTATATAATTGAGGGAAAATATCAATTTCAGGTAGGTGATGACAAGTACAGCATGAAATCAGGTGATACAATATTTTTACCGAAAAATGTTCAACATGCTTTTATTCAACTCACAGATAAGGCAAGAGTAATTGTATCCTATGTACCGGCGGGTAAAATGGAAGGATTTTTTAAAACAACAGATGAATGGACATCTCCACCGTCAGCAGATGAGATTAAAAAAACATTTGCAGATCATGATATGATTGTTGTCGGACCACCTCTAAAAGAAGATTTAACTCTGACAAAATAGAAAAATAACAAACAACCTAAGCATAAAAACGAGTTAGGTGGCATAGCAGACTTCTCTGCCCCAATCCAATGCATGCATGCGTATTATTTCCATTAAAGTATCAATAGATAATTTTTAAAAATATTTAAAGATAAAAATACTTGCATAAATATAAAATGTATTCTATATTTGTAGAATAGTTGTTATATATATAAAACCATGCAGTTGACCAAAGCCGAAGAACAAGTAATGAAGTACATTTGGAATCTTGAAAAAGCATACCTTAAAAATATACTTGATGAGTTTCCAGATCCAAAACCAGCAGCAACAACAGTTGCAACTCTAATTAAACGATTAATCGGTAAGAATTTTGTTGGATTTGATCAACACGGAAGCAATAGGGAGTATTTCCCTTTGATAAAAAAGACAGAGTACTTCTCAAAACAGGTAAATTTAATGATCAAGGATTATTTTAATAATTCTGCATCTCAGTTTGCATCATTTTTCACAAATGAAACCAAATTAAACCTTACAGATTTAGAAGAAATTAAAAAACTTGTGGAGCAAAAGATAAAATCGAAGAAGAAATTATAAAGACATGGCTATCTATTTAATAAAATCAACTATAAGCTTAGGAATATTATATCTATTCTATCACTTGTATCTTAGGAACAATAAGATATTTTCGTTTAATAGATTTTATTTGATTATCTCATTAGTCTTCTCTCTATTGATTCCATTTATTAAGATTCCTGTTAAATCTTCCTATTTTTTAAGTAGTGGCATCAATGAAATTTCTTTCATACATGCATCTTCAGTACAGGGTGATAGAATTCCAAGCAATGATTCTCTTGCATATCTACCTCAAAATATCCTGTTAGCTTTTTTCTTTACCATTTCTGCATTTTTACTTATAAGATTTGTTTTTAATACAGTTAAACTCATTAAGAAGATTTACGAGTCTGAAAGAATAAAGAATCAAAATTATACGTTAGTCCTTATTGACGAGAAGATTACGCCTTATTCATTTTTTAAATTCATTTTTTTAAATAAATCAGATTTTAATAATGGAGAAATCCAGAGAGAGTTAATTATGCATGAAGAGGGTCATTGTGAGCAGTATCATTCGATTGATATCATATTACTGGAATTAATACATATACTTCTTTGGTTTAATCCGTTGCTCTGGCTTTTTAGAAAAGCCATATTATTAAATCATGAGTATTGTGCTGATGATAAAGTGCTATCGCAATCTGACTCTTTTGATTATCATAATTTATTATTAAGGCTTGTAATACAAAACAATACAAGTTATTTGGTTAGCAATTTTAAATATTCATTAATTAAAAATCGATTGATCATGATGACACAAGATAAACCTTTGCACCATCTGATTCTAAGAAAACTGTCCGCTTTTCTTCTTTTTCTTGCTGTTGGAATAACATTATCCTTCAGTCAAAAATCAATTCCCTCCGACCAATCTGAGGTCAAAAATATGCAGGAACCTCGTATTGAAAGAGCAAACTCAGCTACAATAGGCGTAGATAACATAATGATCTTAAGAGGCGATGTTATTATAAGAATTCCTAATCCTGATAGTAGCTATAAGCTTATCAAAACTGAAAATGCTGCTATCGATAAAGAGAAAAAGATCATTATAGCCTATAACGGTATAATGGAGAAGTATAAATCTGAAAAAACTAAATCTATTGAAGAGGTTTCATTTGATACTTTAAAATATAACGTTGCAACAAATCGAGCAACAATTAGAAATGTTCATGGCATAATCCGAAATCCCTAAAAGCTACGAGCACCTAACACGGACAAAATCCCATATTTCACACTCCCAGGGAACTTGGGACATACATACATCATAGCTAAAATCTCAGAATTGTTTCAGTATAGTTTCAGTAACACATTAAAGAAAAAAGCGCATTCAGCCATTATATAATTGTTTGCGCTTTTTATTTTGTGGGTTGTACTGGAGTCGAACCAGTGACCCCTACCCTGTCAAGGTAATGCTCTAAACCAACTGAGCTAACAACCCGATAGCACGCAAAAATAGTACAAAATTTTTAAAATCCGCAAATACTGGCTTAATTCTAAATCTGAGTATTTATGGTAAATCTGGTCTGAGTAGCTGCAATTGCGATATCCTTATATTTTCCAATAAAAAAATTCCTCCCGGTAAATCTGAGAGGAATTTCTTCTAATAACTATCTTTTACCCGATACCCACTATGCAGCAGGAACCAGGTCTTTGGTTTTCACCTTCGCGGGTGTAAAAATACCCAGAACTCCTTTCAGCCCAACGCTCATAACAATATTATAGAAAAAAGCGAGAAAGGCTATCAGTATCAATGTTCCCGAAATTGCTGCCAGGATCATAAGAATTTTAAATTCCCCATCAACATATATCGTCCTGCGAAGCATTCCATTCAGACCTGCAATACCCATGAAAGCTCCCATGCCAATGCCGCCGGCAAGATGACACCAGAAATGAACGTTGACCAGTTTCTGGCTGTAAACTTTTGCCCCATTGGTAAGGATCGGAAATAGTATATATATTGCTGAATAGAGTGTCATAGTCAGTCCTATCAGAATGGCAACATGCACATGCGGCCCGACAATCCATTGTGTATTATGAAGAATTCTGTTCAAACCAACATCGGCCTGCATAATACCTGCCGGAACGGCCAGGGCGAAACCAAGTAAACCCCCTATAAGGAATTTTAACGGATTGGTCATCTTAAGCGGCCGGGCGCTCCATAGAGTAGCAAGCGTGATAAAGAAAGCAAGTCCCTGCGTAATAAGCTCGAAAGCAGTAACCATCTCCCCGGACAATACTTTAAGTATCCCGGGCTGTGCCTGATCCGATAAAAGGTGATGCGACCAAACTGTCCAGGAGACAACGAGCTCTACAAGCAGGGCTGCCCGTGCAATATTCTGCATGAAGAGCGGCTTGTTGGTTATCATCATTGCAAGAAGATACCATGTACCGGCAACAAATATCAGTACAAGTCCGTCGGCAATAAGGTCAAGGCCCCACCAGAACCAGTTTTTATAAAGTAACGCATCAACAGCAGTATGCTTCAGATCGAAACCAAGGATCGATCCTACCATAAAAACCAGTATGAGAACCCCGGTGAAAAGAATAGTCAGTGTGTTTAGCGCCATGTCAACACTTCCACGGGCAACTGCAGCCACAGGCAGGGGTACAAGGTGTTCCTTTTTGTTTTTCCTGAAGAGATTGGCAAACCCGGTAATTCCAAGTGCAGACGAAAGAAGCGCTCCAGCATTTTGTTTCTCCCATCCATCAGGAGTGTATGTAATGGTTTTAAAAATATTTATTATGAATAGTGCCGTTCCAACCATTACAATAGCAATGCCGACAATAAAAAATGTTCCTCCCCAGACGCTGAACTGGGTAAAATCTGCAGGCAACGGCCAGTAAAGGGTATAAAGAGGTGCGTAATGACTTACAAATCCTGAGAACCAGAAGATAAAAGTACCCGCAGTAATCAAAATGAATGTCCAGTTACCCATTTTAATGCTCCACAGGGGCTTTTTCATCAGAAACGGGACAAGAAATAAGAAAGCACCACATACTATAGAATAAGTTGAGCCGAATATCCCTACCAGGGGATGAGCTGTAAGTATTGCAAAAAACTGCGATTCAGAAAGAAAGGGGAGCGGATTAACTTCATAAAGCCTTAGCAGCATTCCTTCTATTACCACAAAACCGTAATAGATCAGTCCAACAACAACAAATCGCAAAGTCAGTTTTTGCATCGGAGTAAGTTTTTCCGGTCGGAACAGACCCTCTTCTCCGTTTATCAGGGTTTTGGAAAAATTCATATTGGATTATTTTATGATTGCTGATTATTAATCTTATCTGTTTTGTGCAACAACCTTAACAGCGTCTTTGACAACCATGCGGATCCCTTTGGGGCCTGAGTACTCGGTTGAACGTATAGTATAAACTCCTGGACTGCTGAAATGCCATATAATATCATTCCGGTGACCCGGAACAACCTGCATCTGGAATAACATGCTGTTATCCTCCCTGAAGAGTCCGAAACCGTAAGTCAGATCTTCGGATGTAACGTCGAACAGAACCTGATCATTCACATTAATGACAATTTTCTCCGAAGGAAGGATAAACTGATGATTTTTTACGGTGATGTTAAATGTTTTATCAGGGGTTACTGCCGACCTGTTAAGATCGGTCCTGACCCATGGTATGGTGCTGTAAGTTATGAAGTGCAGCGATACACCAAGAACAGTCAGAAAGGCGACAAATGTATAGAACAGCGCTGGCCTGACTCCCTTGCCGTTGCTGCCCGATGTAACTCTCCAGGCAAACCAGGTTATCAGCAGAATCATTATCAGACAATAGATGGTATAAGCTATTGTCTGACCTGTAAGAACAACTCGTGAATCAACCATAAGACCTCTTTTTTAAGTTATTTTGCAATTATTGTGTCTATATATTGTCTTCCAATTTCGCCGGGCGATGTGTTTATCACAATTTAAGCATTGTTATTAATTTCACAACAGTTTTGTGATATTTTTTACGTAAAGAAAATGTTGACAGATGATCAAATCAGTATTTTAGAATGATTCTAAAAAACTTCTATAATTTGTTTAAAATCTGAATGTTTCTTATCTTTGTAGTTAATGATAACCGCTTATATGAAACCTGTGGCACAAAAAGAACTTTACGATTATTTCGTCAGACAAACGTGATGAGACTATAATGCATAATACCTTATAATGAAGGGGAGCTTATAGTTCCCCTTTTCTTTTAAACAATAATCAAAAACCATAATACAATGAACAGGATAGTAATGAACAAAAAGGACTATTTAAGGATAAACAAATGGATCGATGTAGCCAAAAGTCAAAAAACCATCGGTGTTAATGAAATTGAAAACCTGCTGAATGAGATGAGCTCGGCCAGTATAGTTGAACCATCAGAAATACCACGGGACGTTGTAACGATGAATTCAATCGTAAAGATCAGCTTTCTTAATTCAAATAAAACATTGGAATTTCAGATAGTATATCCTGACCAGGCAAATATTAAAGAGAACAAAATATCTATTTTCTCACCTGTAGCAACAGCTTTAATAGGGTACCGGGTATCCGATGAAATTGAATGGATTGTTCCAGCTGGACTTACCAGGATAAGGATCGATGAAATCATCTTTCAACCTGAAGCAGCCGGTGAATTTGACCTGTAAAGTATGAATGTCAAAATTGAAGATCCAGCTTCTAAGACACTATTCGATGAATCAATAACCGGTCCCATTTCACTCACATGAAGCAGATGGTTCCTTAAACTTGTTTTAAACAAAATCCTGTTTAGCGGGTTTAATATTGTATAAGACTACAATCTCTTTATACTGATCAGAGAAAAAAACATCTATGAAGAGACTAATATTCAGCCTTTTATTCATCGTATCGTTTTCGCTGACCTTCGCACAAACGAATTTAACCATTGAAGGACAGACTTACTTGAATTCTGAAGACACCTGGCTTGGAGTTGACGTTACGAGAGAAGTTCCGACATGGTTTGTTTTTAAGAATAATTCCATTACATCGATTAACCGGTATGGGTACCTTCTGCTTGCAGGTGACGAAGGCCGGCATGCCTATAACAACAATCTTGATGGGTCCGTAATAACAGGTAACTGGTTCAGCTGGAGCGGGACAGATATGGTGGCCATCCCTCATGGACTGTTCACAGGGCATAATATCGATGTGGTTGTCAGGTATAACTACATGAATAATGTACCGATGGGGATCATTCGCAAGTCATCCACTAACATGGTAAACACCGGCGGCGACATTTCATACAATATAGTAAAGGGAGGGGCGGTGGCAATAGTGGCTAAAGGGATCAGTAATGTAAGAATTTTTAATAATACGCTTTATGGCAGCAGGACTCCTTTGCAAACATGGCGTCCGCTGATCCATATCTACACAAATACAGATTTCGGAGGTTATTCGGTATCGCATGGCACAAAAATCTACAATAATATATTATACACTAAATACAGAACATTTGCCATTTCAATCCAGGATGCCGAGAGTCTGACAGGATTAGAGTGCGATTATAATGTTTACTGGTCCGAATCAGGCCCTCCTTTGTTCAATGTAGGAGGTAGTGAAAGATCTTTTGCCCAATGGCAGGCTTTAGGCTTTGACAAACATTCAGTTGTTGTTAACCCCGGCTTCACCGATCTGGTAAATTTTGTACCCTCCAAAAGGCTTGATTTCGGAAAAGACCTCGGGGATGAATGGAAAGAAGGCCTCTCGGTTAATTCGGTATGGAACAGGACAGATCCTGCAACAACTTTCCAGAATGGCGACTGGCAGGCTGGAGCTGTTGTTCATGCCGGATCGACGGAGGTCGGTGCAATGGCTCCCGTATTCACAAGCGCTTTCTTCACAGAACAAAATCCACGGGTGCTTGAGGTTAATTTTAATTCAATTAATCCCGATATCATTCCTTCTTCATCATCATTTGAAGTAAATGTTAATTCGTCATCAGCCTCGATCTCAAAAGTTGAGATCTCGCAGAACATAGTTTTTCTCACCTTATCTGATCCTATTTCCACTGAAGACGATGTCACCGTTTCCTATAATGCATCGGACCCGAATCCCTTGCAGAATTATTCCGGGAATTTAGTTGCATCATTTCCGCCGAGGAAGGTCATAAAATTCGTTAATCTCAAGATAAAGAGCGGTATTTCCATTTACCCTAATCCTGCCAGTAATATAATTACAGTCTCAAATCTGCCTCCTGAGGTGGAGCCGTACTTCATACGAATCTATGGGATAAGCGGTAAGCTTCATTCAGAGATCAGGCTTGACCCTGTTTACAGCATAAACATACCTGTTGATCTGCCTGCAGGGATGTACATTGTGCATATACTTCTCGGCAGCGAAATAAAACATTTTAAAAAGCTTGTTATTGTCAGGTAACCTGCCGGTATTCAGGAAAAATCAAATCCTGATATATAAGCCGGAGCATCATAGAAATATTCTCTTTCCTTCTCTGTCATATTAATGAATCTTGTATAAACAAGTCCGGGTTTTGCGTTAAGCATCCTGTTAAGAGGTCCCAGCTTGACCATGGCGCGAATCTTATCATACAGATCACTGCGGTCATCGAGCCAGATAAGCCCTGTATGGAACTCTTCTGCGGCGCAGGCCGACTCAAAAAGATTTGCAAGCAATGCCTCTTTGCCTTTCCTGCAATAAATGGCATCAAAAACGAGATAATTGAACTCTCCCGGCCTGAAAAGCCTTCTGAAATAAGGAACTTCGGGAAGGACTCTCATCATTACCCATCCCCATACTCCGGGTACATTGTAAACCTTATATTTAATAGGGACTGCCAGGGCGCCTGCAATAATCTCACCATCTTCTTTCAATACATAATATTTGTCACCGGAAAAAGAATACTCAGTGGTGAAAAAAGAATAATCGCTGTAAAAATCCGTAAGAAGCTTTTCCATCACAGGTTTATCCTCTGCTTGCAATTTGGATACCCTTCTGTCGGATTTTGGAGAAAACCTGCTGAAAGCAACAGTCAGGAACGATCGTATATATTCATATCCAGCCTGGTGAACAAGATTTTTCGAGCGTTCATTCATGCTTTCAACAAAAGCATACATAATATGCTTTTCATTTTCCTTAACCTCAGGAATATTGAGCAAGTGTGGCTTACTTAATATTTCGAGGGTCTTATGCTTGAATGAATCTTCTTTCTCAGGTTTTATTACAGTGCTTCTTCTATTCCTCCAGCCAGAGTGTGTCTGGTAGATTGACTGAAATGCCAGGTACCTGATGTAAGTGGAAGGATAACGCAGACGTCCCTGGCCCGAAACTCTGAAACAGGCACCTACGGTACCTGTAACCTGGTTTTTCTTGTACAATGAAACAAACCTGATACGGTCGCCGTAAGCTTCTATCCTCTGAGGTATGTTCTGAAGTGAAAACCTGATACCACCATCAGAACCCTGAACCGCATGCTCGAGAACGTCGAGTATGCCCTCAGTCGCATGGTCACTTACCCTTACCTCCAGTTCGTTATAATCAAAAACACGCTTGTCAAACATGGGATTCCCGAAACTTTACTTGCTGTCAAGACTTCCAAATACCCTTTTTAACAGTGGAGTTACACGTGCGGAAACATCTTTCCTGATCTTTAATTCTTCCGCCTCAACTTTCATGAACATACCGGTAAGAGCCTTGTTGGTCAGATAGTCATCTAAATCAACATTAACAGGTTTAAGGCCGGCAATCTTACCAGGTATTGAACCGGCGAGCGAGTTCCATTTGCCTGTAAGTGTTACCCATGAGTCTTTAGCCGAGTAGCTCCCAATGATCTTCTTCTCTGTAGAGATCTGTATCTTTGGCTTATACAAAGAATATAATTCGGTGTAAGTGGTGTTTCTCAGGTAGCTTGTGGCTGCATTATCGGTACCTCTCAAAATGCCAAAAGCATCCTTTATGGTCATCTGTCTGACACTGTTGGCAAAAATGGGTGCTGCCTCCTTTGCTGCATCCTCGGCAGCACGGTTTATTCCAAGAATCACGTCCTCAATCAGTTTTTCGCCACCCGGTATCTTTGAGATGTTATCTATAATGACCTTTGCTTCGGCAGGAAGAAAAATCTTAACCGCGGCATCGCCATAATATCCGTTCTCGGCGGCAAGGCGCTGGGCTGAATTTCTGGCTCCTGTTATTAGTGCTTCTTTCAGGCCGCCTGCAACATCTTCCTCGGTAAGAGGAACAGGCGAAGCTGTCTGAATAAAATTCATCACTTCGGCACAACCTGAAAATATGAAAATGGTTGAAATAAGAAATATGTTTTTTATCTTCATTACATCATGTATTACATCATTTGCAATATACACATAAGTACTATTGTATTGATTTTATTATGAAAAACTCCGGGGTAGAAGGATTACTTTGTTAAACCATGTATATCAGCGTCCGATAAGAAAGCTTTGGATATCAGTAAATCCTCGGGATTGGTGATCTTTATATTTTCCCTGTTTCCCTCGACAAGCACTATTTTACCTCCATCCATTTCAAACACTGTGGCATCGTCGGTAAAATCCTGCGTATATTTTTGACTGTATGCCTTTTTAATCAACGCGGTATCAAAGACCTGCGGGGTTTGAACCATTCTGATTCTCTGCCTGTCTACTGGAACACTATCTTGTTCGTTCAGCATTCTCATCGAATCGGCAGGAGTTATTACCGGGATCGCATTACCAAACGTAAATGCTGCCTCAAAGCATTTTTTTATGGTGTCTATGCTTACAAATGGTCTCACTCCGTCATGAATGGCCACAAAACCGGGTTCGGAAATAAACTCCAGGCCGTTTTTTACTGAATGGAACCTGGCAGTACCGCCTTTCACCAGTGTCTGTGATATCTTAAAGTGATATTTTTCCTGCAATTCAGCCCAGTGCCTGAGCTGGTTTTCAGGAAGCACCGTGATTATTTCAATCGATTGATTAAAAGCCTTAAATCTTTCGATTGTATGCATCAGTACAGGTCTTCCGGCAAGCTCAAGAAATTGTTTGGGAATCTCGGCTCCCATCCTCTTTCCTGACCCCCCAGCCACAATTAATGCATAAAGCTGCATAAAGTTTTTCCCTATTCCTTAGTGTATAAAAATCTTTTAATGCTTCTCTTCGGTGTTTTGGCAAACTCCTCAGGATGAAGCCTGAATTTATTTACTGCCATAAAGTCGGGGAGCCTGTGATTGATCTCCTTGCGTGTCTCCTCGAAAATATTTAACAATTGTTCCTCTGAGATGTTGTCTCTCTTCATCATTTCATAATCTGGATAGATCAATGCCACAAGCTTATTGTCTTCGGGAATAACCAATGATTCAACTATATAGTCCTTGTTATTAATTGCAGATTCGATTTCTTCGGGATATATATTTTTTCCCGACGGGCCAAGGATCATGCTCTTGCTCCTCCCCCTGATAAAAATATTCCCATCCCTGTCTATGACACCGAGATCACCGGTATGCAACCATCCGTCGTCGTCGATGACTTCCCTGGTTGCTTTTTCGTTTTTATAATAGCCGGTCATCACGTTCTCTCCCCTGAGTATTATTTCACCAACCTGATTTTCAGGATCAGGCGAATCAATAGTGACTTCAAGGGTATCGACTGCTCTTCCTGAGGCCCCGAGTTTTGTATTTGTTGATGGTGCATAGCTGATAAGTGGCCCGCACTCTGTCATACCATATCCTACTGTGAATGGGAAACCTATTTTTTTGAAGAATTTTTCTGCATCAGGGTTAAATGCCGCCCCGCCAATGACAATCTCATAGAAACGGCCTCCGAAAGTGGCCACAAGCTTTTCCCGTATTTTCTTTCTGAGTATGCTGTTAATTCCTGGAATTTTCAGGAGAATCTTCATGTGAGGTTTGCTTATTACAGGAAGGAGCTGCTTTTTAAATATCTTTTCAATCACCAGAGGTACAGATATGATAAGTCTTGGCTTTATTTCCTTGAATGCCTGTATTATTATCTGGGGTGAAGGAGTCCTCGAAAGAATTGTGATATGGCAGCCATAAGTAAACGGGAACAGAAATTCAAACGCGCACCCGTAGGTATGAGCCAGCGGTAAAAAAGAGACAATCGGGTCTCCCGACTTTAACGGCATATTGTTTTGTGCGTAACGTACATTTGCTGCAAGGCTGTTATGCGTTATCATCACTCCTTTTGAAAAACCGGTTGTACCCGAGGTATAGCTGATAACCGCTAGCTTGTCATTCGTCACATCCGAAAACTTTATATTTTCCCGCTTTAGTTCCTGGTAGGTTTTACGGTACTCTTCTTCATTGCTGCTGAATGCCTTCCCGAAATCATCATTAAACGATTTTAACATTCCGAAGCTATCGAGGGAAACTACACCAATGATCTGAGGGATCTGGGCAGAATTGAACGATTCGTAAATCTTGTCGTCAATAAACAGCATCTTTGAATCGGAATGATTGATGATGTTTGTCAGATCTTCCGGTTTGAAATCTGGAAGAATAGGTACTATCACGGCTCCGTACGACACTGTTGCAAGATAGACGATACACCAGCTGGCCGAATTTCGTCCAACAAGTGAAATTTTATCTCCCTCTTTGATCCCTGAATCCCTGAGGAGGATGTGAAGCCTGATTAGCTTTTCGGCAATTTCCTTATAAGTATAACCTTTTTCCCTGTAGTTCGACAAAGCTTCAATTTCCCAGTTCTTCCTGATGCTTTCTTCAATATAACCTACTAGTCGTTCTTTGATCATAGCCTTTAATTTTTGAATGAATACACTATGTTAAAGTGAGCAGATGATAATACTTTTCTTCTCTTAAATTTAAATGAAAAACATTATAAGTACTATTATCACTGAAAATATATTAACTGCCGAAAAAAAGTAATTATATCCTTCTCTTTTCTTACTGAACTGTCCCAGTTTGCGGGCAAGTATTCCAAAGGTAGGCACAAAAAGGACCACCAGGAAAGCAAAAAATTCAACTCCGAAAAAAACTTCTTCCAAACCTCCCTTTACAAGGGCAGAAAGATATATAACTATCAAAAGAACAAATAAATAAAAGAGGTAGGTTGACTTAAGCAACAGGGTTGACACCAGTCGTCGTTTATGCAACTGGTGCGGCTTGAGATAAGCGTAAGCGAGAGAAAAAACGATTACGATAAAAAAGAACCCGAGTATATGATTAAGAATCTGATTGAAATTGGACATGACCTGAACTTAAATTATCCTAATTCCCTGGCTGACCAGATAAGAGAGCTGGCTCCTAGGACTGCAGCATTCTGGGTACTTAATTCTGAGGCAAGCAGCTTAACTTTCCCTTTATAAATGCTGAGGAGGTTTTCTTCCATATATTCTTTGGCTGGTTCAAATATCAGGTCTTTTGCAAGTGCAAGCCCGCCGAACAGGAATATGGCTTCGGGATTTGTATGGGCCACTACATCAGCAAGCTTGAATCCTAACATTCTACCGGTATGTGTAAAAGCCCTTTTTGCAAGGTAATCTCCCTTTAATGCGTGCTGATGAATTATTTCGGCATCAAGTTCATCAAAGCTGTATTTTCTGAGATCACTTGGCTTTGTACTGTCGGCCATGATCTTTAAAAGCGACCGCTTCAGTCCGGTGGCCGAAACGTAGGTTTCAAGACATCCTTTCCTTCCACAGCCGCAATCCCTGTTTGATTCCCCGGGACGGATAGCAGTGTGCCCGATCTCTCCTGCAAAACCATCATGCCCGTAAACCAGCTTGCCATCAATAACGAATCCGCTTCCCAGGCCTGTCCCGAGTGTTATAACGACAAAATTTTTCATTCCTTTTGCCCCGCCGTAGATCATCTCTCCGACAGCTGCCGCATTGGCATCGTTTGTTACAACAACCGGGAGTGATGTATGGGTGTGAAAAAGGTCGGCAAGCGGAATAATTCCTTTCCATGGCAGACCGGCAGCATGTTCGATGGTGCCTTTATTGATATTTCCCATAGGAGCCCCAATGCCAAATCCGATCACTTCAATGCCATTGCCAATTTTTTTCCCCGCTATCATGATCTTCTCATAAAGAGCAGCGACAAACACTTCAATCTCATCGTACTGGCTTGTCTTAATCCTGTCTTCTCCAAGGATTTTACCATTCCTGTCAACAAATCCAAATACAGTATTAGTGCCGCCAACATCAATTCCAACAGCCACTTCTATCTTTGCCATGGTGTTTAATATGTATTACAGAGTTATCCTAAATCATTCTGCCAGGTCTAACCCGGCAGATATTCATTACCGACCTTTCTTGCGCGTGTGGGTTTGTCAAGATCTATTCCAAGCGAAATTCCAGTTTCAACCAGTACATTCCAGCCTGCTGCCAGCTGAACATATTCAGCGTATTCACCTCCGTCGGGGATGGTTATAGTAGGCAGCATTGTGGGTTTGGACGAAATGGCAATGATATTCATTCCAACACCTTTGATAAGGCATTCGATGAATTTTGTCTGCTCATCCTCAAAAGGATCTATCCAGATAAGGACTTCATTTTTATTCATTACCTCTTCTATTCCATGAACTGCAAATGTCCCTTCAAGATAAGCCGATTTTTTCCGGGTTATCTCATTGGTTTTTAGTGCCAGCTCTTCAGCAACACCATTGTTGCGCCCGGCAAAATATATTACATCAGCATTTTTTATTGTCTGAATGATGGCTGGATCAATTTTCACTGACAGAGCCTCTTCGGTCTGATCAGCAAGCTTTTTCAATCCATCCATTTCTTCGCCGTTTAAAAGCCTTACCAGTGCATCATAAAAGAGTCCCTGTTCAACAACTGATTTGGTTGCTGCCACTGCCTGTTCCTTTCCGCATGAAAGTACATGAGTTGCGGTGGAAAACTCTTCAAGGCGGGATTTTTTGCTGGCTGTAAGACCATATACGCCGGGGTGTCTCTGCTTCTTTAATGCCTCGGCCAATTTGATAACTTCCTTTGTCTGACCCGAATTTGATGATGCAAATACTGCAAGATCTTTCAGGTTATATTCAAGCGACTGGGTAGCTCCTTCGGTAAGTACGGGGAATGAAAACGGCCTTTTCATGATGTAAGAGATTGCTCTTTTGGCAGGAAAGATCCTGCTGCTGCCCTCTCCGGTAAGAAATAAACCTTTAAACGATGATACCGGCTTTGAATAAGGAGCGGCCCACAGAGGGTCGAAGTTCCTTATAATGCCCGGTGTCTCCATCATCTCCCTTGTCAGGGCAAATTTGGTGTACTTTTCTTCCTTGTTGTTCATGTCTCTATTTTTTTTCAATTAAAAATTCTGCAAGATCAGCCTGTACCTGATGTTCTTTCTGGAAACCTCCTCCAAGATGCTGCCAGTAAACCTCGGCATATTCAACCCCAACCATTTTACCGTAATTACGGTTACCCTCGACAACAAAACCAAAGAAATCATCCATTTTATGCATGTGCTTCATCAGGTCGATCTGTGAAATATGCTTTTCGAGCATCTCCTTTTTGGTCTTCATTACAGATGTAACATCTACATAAAAATGAGGTGGTACGATTTCAGAACCCAGCGGATCTGAAAGTGTCAGTGGAGATGTATGATACAAAAGGGGTGTTACATTGACAGGCTTTTCCTTTACGGGAACAGTGTCGAGTGAAGAGACCATTGCAGCCGTTTCAACAATACTGGCAGTCGTCCTGTGATCGGAATGGTAATCAAAAGGAAGATGAGTAAAAATTACACCTGCCTGTACTTTTCTGATCAATGAGATAGTTTTTAGCCTGAGTTCTTTGGTATCGTACAAAAAGCCATCCACTCCTCCCAGGTAATAGTACTCGGCATCAAGTACGCTGGCAGCCTTTCTTGCTTCTTCCAGCCTAACCCTCGCTGTCTCTTCCATTGTCATGTTGCAGCCACCAAGGTCGCCTGCTGTCATTGTTGCAATAACAATCTTGTAACCCTTGTCTTTAAGAAGCTTTAGAACGCCTGCATTCCATGCCTCCGCATCATCGGGATGCGCATTGATCGATAATGCTGTTTTGTTGAATTGAATTGCCATAATTAATTTTTATTTTTCTTTACGAATAACTTTTCAAGCTTAACAAATTCAGGAATATCGCCAATAAGTGGTTTCATATAGTCGATAAACATTGATGATACATTATTCCCTGCTTTATTAAAATATTCAAGGGGCATTGGTTTAGCAGAGATTGCAACCTCATTAAGAGGGATCTTGCCATAAGTAACTTTATAAGGATTGTCGGAGACTCTTTCAATGCTTATCATGTAACCGGTTTCTCCTTTTTTGGCAAGGTTTGCTGCCTCTACTCCGCACTGATAAGCTTCTTCAAGATCGATCGCCGACGCCCTTACAAAATCACTCATTATCAATGATTCTGTTATCTGAAACTCACCGCGGAATCCGAACTGGTCAGTTATCATTCGGTGAAGCGCCATTGCCACACTTGATCCTCCCATTGCACCAAATTCTATGTTATTAAAATTATCCTTTGCTGTGGCAGAGCTGACAGGTGTTCCGTCAATATACTTGAGACCCTCTCCGCAAACAATAGACACCCATCCGTAATTCTTAACGCAATTATCAACATCGGTCAGGAATTTTGAACGTGAGAATTTAAATTCAGGTGCATAAATAAGATGAGGTGCATCGCCAATATCATTCTGGGCAAGAGCTGTTGCTGCTGCCAGCCACCCGGCATCCCTGCCGATAGTCTGGTAGATGACAAATTTATCTACTTTTTGCATGTCGCGGGC
Organism: uncultured Bacteroidales bacterium; assembly: GCA_942492865.1. Taxonomy (GTDB): domain Bacteria; phylum Bacteroidota; class Bacteroidia; order Bacteroidales; family VadinHA17; genus LD21. The sequence continues at coordinate 1,132,328 of OW818650.1, forward strand.
CAGTATCCCCCCCTGGAGCACATTCAGTATGTTGGTTCTGGCTGCAGAGGCAAACCCCGGCGTATGATCGGTTCCGAAAAGATCGTTGTCGACAGTCTTGGGAATTCCTATTCCGGTAAGCTCATATTTTTGCTTCCTGCAGTATTCTTCAACCCTGTGAATCGTATCCATGGTATCATTTCCGCCGATCAGAAATAAATACCTTATTTCATACTTCTTTAAAATATCGAGAATTACCGGAAGATCCTCTTCCTGCACCTTATGACGTGATGAGCCAAGCGCCGACGAGGGTGTGGTGCGGAGCCCCTTAATAACTGATAAAGGCTGATTTCCAAGGTCGAAAATCATCTCCTGCATAAATCCTTCTATTCCGTAATGCATTCCATAGATCTCTTCGGCCAGACCTATTGATCTGGAAGCTTCTATAACCCCTGCAAGGCTGGAGTTTATAACTGAGGTAGGACCTCCGGACTGCCCTATGAGCACATTTCCTTTTGACATGTCAAGACCTTTAATGTTAATATTTTACTTTAAACAAACTTCAGCAGGCCGAAATAGACCGGCTGATGATAATCAGGATTTTCAGTGCCGACAGGGTTCCATGTAAGGTAGTGAGGCTCCGTTAGCTTATCGCCACACTTATAGAAGTTTGCCCTGAAGGTCTTTCCTTTCAGATCGCCAATTTTATGATGAAAAAAGAGATCAAAAGGAATGGCAGCGGTCATCGTCCAGGTGAATGTCCCTGTTTGTTCCTTTACAGGCTTTTCTCCTGCCGACGACTTTCTCCTTATCCTTGATATAATACTTTTATCGGCTTTTACACTTGTCTCCCTGCTCAGGCCGGTTCCGAGAAGGCAGGTTCCTATTCCGTTAAATTCAAAGTTATAATAGATACCATCCTCAGCCGGGGATACAAAAAACTCTACGCATGAATCCTGACTTACAGGCTGGTTTGATTCAGTCATTTCAGCTTTGAAATACTGCTCGGTGACATAATATTTTATCAGTATTTCCTTATCTGTATATCCAATTGAAAAGCTGACATCGGGTTTATAACTGAAATTTTTCCAGTTAATAGTATCAATCCGGTGCCTGGTGGCAGCTCTGTCAAGCATTTCAGATACTTTTTCCAGATCGGGATATTCCTTGTCAGATGCGATTTTTTTTACTTCAAGTACTTTCATCAGAAAACAAGTTTTTTAATTATCAGGAGAATCCAAAATTATAAATATTTATCCGGGGATCATAAAAATTTATTTTAACTCATTCCACGCAAGGGCTGCTGCGCCAAGAACTGCGGCATTGGTTTCAGGTATTCCTGATGGAAGGATCTGGCAGGAACCTTTGAATATAGCCTGTACGTTGGCCTCAACATATTTCCTTACCGGAACAAACAGTATATCTCCTGCCTTTGCGAGCCCCCCGAAAAGGAATATAGCCTCAGGACTTGAAAAGACGATCGCGTTAATGATCGCGAAGCCGAGTTTTTCAGCAGTATAATTCATAGCAGCAAGGGCCACAGTTTCATTTTTTGCTGCCAGTTCCGCAACCATTTTGGCAGTAAGCTGTGAAGGAGGTATGTCCCTAAGCGGGCTGTCATCCCTGGTCTCACTCAATATCTGTAGTACAGTCCTAACGAGTCCGGTGGCCGATGCGTATGTCTCACTGCATCCAAGACGGCCGCAACCGCAGCTTCTTCCTCCCGGCTCAACTATATAGTGACCCAGTTCGCCTGCAAAACCCGTATGTCCGTAAACCACTTTCCCGTCTATCACGATTCCGCTTCCAAGACCGGTTCCAAGGGTCAGAACAATAAAATTCTTCATGTTTTTAGCTCCTCCGAATACCATTTCGCCTATCGCTGCAGCATTGGCATCGTTTGTCATGAAAACAGGAACTTCCAATTTCCTGGTTACCATATCTGCAAGTGGTACAATACCTTTCCAGGCAAGATTCGGGGCAAGCTCAATTGTTCCTTTATGATAGTTTGCATTTGGAGCGCCGATGCCAACACCTTTCAGCTTATAGTCACTCCCCTGTTTTAACAGTTGCTTAATACCGGCCGACAATGCCGAAACAAAATCGTCAATAACGGGATATTCTGTAGTTTCAAGAGATCCCTGTGCCATTATTTCACCTCTGTCATCCACCAGGCCGAATGCAGTATTTGTTCCGCCAACATCAATACCTGCTACCACTTCTTTCATAATCAATTATTTATTATTTTCTCATTAAGCCTTAAAATTACCTCTTTTTTAAGACTCCTGAGTTTTTCATCCTTTAAATTTTTAACCCCGGGAGTCCAGTCGTTTTCCACTTTCCAGTCTGTACGCACTTCTATCTCTCCGGGATAGTAGCTGACAGGTTCGGGTTGCCTTCCTGTTGTAAAATCACCTGTTGTCCATTTCCCGTCATTATTTGTATCAAAAATAGCACGGAGCCTGTAAAAACCTTTATCAAGAAGTGAAAAGATGACTTTACTGTCGGCGCTGATAAATTTTTCGATCACAACTTTTTCTTCCTTGTTCAGAAGCTGGATAATGAGTGGCTCTTTCACTTCTTTAATTAACATTGTCAACTCTCCGAATGCATTTGCTTCGGGAACTGAAAATCGTATGCCTGTCGAATCTGAATATTCACCGTATATATTTACAAAGGCAGCCGAATCGGCAATAAAGAGATATTTTTTCCCGGCCTGGAGCTTTGAAATAATCGTGTATCTCATCGATGTATTCGGATCACGGTCAAGTACGTAAGGAACTGCTATCTGCTTTTTTTCTGCCGACTCGTAAAGTTTTATCTTTGAGGTATCCGGCGCGTTTAAAGGTGTTTGTGATGTAAGGATTATTTGCTGTCCGGGTTTAAGTATGCCGCCGCGTATGCTGTTGGTTATAGCAAGCGGTACGCGCCTGGCCTTTGCCCTTGGCTGCCTGGGAGCCATAAATCTCATCTGAATCGTATCCTCCTGAGTAATAACAATTCCTGATGAGTCGGTAAAAGGGAAATTCACAATGGCTGCTATCTGTTGCTTTGAGTAGAGCAAACTGTCGGTAAGCCAGACGTTCAATGTATCTTTGGTGATATTTCTTTCAATAAAGTAAGAGTCAGTGGGTGTGTCAGGTATTGAAATATCAAAATTCAATGAATCGGGCGGACGTGAAAGCGCAAACATAAGGTTATACGCCTGCTTCCTGTTTGAGGCAGTGAGATAATAATCCGATTCCACGGCAGCAAAAAGGATCAGCCTGGTGCCTCCTTCGACCGGTACGGGGACCGGTATTGCAGGTTGCTGAATTTTATCGGCTGGCGAAACTTTTGCGGTTTTTTCCGCGACAGGCTCCTTAACTGCTTTTATACCTGCTGTATCTGTTACAGGAAAGTAATTATTCTCAGGTGTAACTGTTACTACTGAATCATGAAAAGCAAACTGCTCCTCTGTCTGATTGTAATTTTTACTGTCATCTGCATCTTTCAAAGCATAGATCCTGTAATTTCCCGGACGCATATTATTAACCCGGAAGCTGCCTGTCACATCGGTGCGGGTAATATAATCGGGAAGAAGCTTTTGAACCGCTGAGTCGGCCAGGTTCCTGTACAAAAGGACCGAAGTGTTTTCGGGAATTTCCAGTGTGAAAGCTGTAAAAACCCGACCTTTTACAGAGAGCGAATCAATTACCGGTCCGGTTGAAAAAACAAACTGGTAGTTATCATATATGTTACCCTCATTCAGATCCCTTATGGCATCCTGAAAATTTAAGGTGTAAGTCGTGCTGTCCTTCAGGTTTTCCTCAAATGTGATGTTAAGGTCCTTTCCGCGCAGAAAAATTTCAGGCTTTTCCTCAAGAGGCGGAGATACCATGAATTTTTCATTGATCTTCTCAAGGGTAACGAATTCATCAAAAGTTATAACAATCTTCTTCTCCTTAAAATTCCTTGCCCCATTAACCGGAACACTTTCAACAACAACAGGCGGTTTCCGGTCCCTCGGACCTCCGGTTGGTGAATTGATCTTGGCGCATCCCGATAACGTGGCATTAAATATAATAAGTAAGCTTAAAATTTTATTATTTGACACGCTGAACATTCATCTTTTAAGTTAATTATGCAAACATACATCTTTTGAACAGAGATTCCATCCCCGATCTATTATGGATATTCAAAAATAGGGTACTGTTATAATATTTTTTAACTTTGGACAATTACTATACTTATTATGCATTTACTTACTGTTCCCTGGGATGTAGATCCCGAGATAATCAGGATTGGCTCCTTTGCCATCAGATGGTACGGTCTTCTTTTTGCCTCATCATTTGTTGCAGGCTATCTCATTATGAGCAAGATATTTAAAAATGAAAACCTGGGAGAGCCGGTACTCGACCGGCTTACTATTTATATGGCAATTGGGGTCATTGCAGGAGCCCGGCTTGGTCATTGTCTTTTCTATGAACCTGCCTATTATTTGTCGCATCCTCTTGAAATTCTCATGATATGGCATGGCGGACTCGCCAGTCACGGTGCGGCAATAGGCATCCTGATCGCTATCTGGCTTTTTGCCCGTAAAGAGAGAAAGGACTATGCCTGGATACTTGACCGTATAGCTATTGTTGTTGCCCTGTCAGGTTTTTTTATCAGGATGGGGAACCTCATGAATTCCGAAATATACGGAGTTGAGACAACCCTGCCCTGGGGATTTGTGTTCCTGAGGAACGATGAGGTTGCACCCAAACACCCGACACAGATATACGAAGGATTGGCTTACCTTGCGATCTTCATACTTCTTTACAGAATTTACTGGGCAAAAAAGGGTGAGCATATACAGGGATTATTAATAAGCCTTGCGATCATACTCATCTTTACAGCCCGCTTCTTTATAGAGTTTCTTAAGGAAGACCAGGTTGCATTCGAAGCATCAATGAAACTCAATATGGGCCAGTGGCTGAGCATTCCATTTATTATTGCAGGAATCACATGGTTGTACCTGAGTATCAAAAAGAAAAAGAGGGCAGTCATCAAAAGAGTCGCAGTAAAAGCCCCGGGAAAGCATTAGAAGTCAAGAAAATTGGCTCGCATGAACGTCCAAAGCAAAAAATATCAGACCATCTGGCTCGATGAAAATGATCCCGCATCGGTCAAAGTTATTGACCAGAGGAAACTACCCTTCAGCTTTGAAACAGTCGAGCTGCGTTCTGTTGATGATGTTTTCACGGCAATAAAAGATATGACCCTGCGGGGCGCTCCCCTTATCGGAGCTGCAGGCGCTTTTGGCCTGTACCTTTCGACATTTGAAATCACTTCACTCTCAAACATACGTGATCATCTTGCAAATGCTGCAAAATACCTTCTCTCATCACGGCCTACGGCAGTTAATCTTTCATGGGCTATAAACCATGTGCTCGACAGTTTAGATGATGATTATACAGAGGAATCATTATCAGGCCGGATACTTGCTTCTACCCTCAATATCATTGAAACAGAAAAGGAAAATTGCAGGCAGATCGGCAAGCACGGGTTGAAGCTTATTGAAATAATAAGCAAAAAGAAGAAAGGCAAGCCAGTTAACATACTCACTCACTGTAATGCAGGATGGCTCGCCACATTTGATTACGGAACGGCAACTGCACCGGTTTATATGGCCCGCGAGAAAGGCATCCCTGTACATGTTTGGGTTGATGAAACCAGGCCCCTCAACCAGGGCGCGCGTCTGACAGCCTGGGAGCTTGGAGAGTATAAAGTGCCTTATACCCTTATAGCCGATAATACAGGAGGACACCTGATGCAGAACGGAATGGTCGACCTTGTGATAGTTGGCAGTGACCGCACAACAAGGAGGGGTGATGTGGCAAATAAAATCGGAACTTATCTTAAGGCGCTGGCTGCATCGGACAATAATGTTCCATTTTATGCAGCTTTGCCTTCCAGTACGATTGATTTCAGTATAAGCGACGGCTTAACGGAAATTGTTGTTGAAGAAAGAGATCCTGAAGAAGTCAAAAATGTTACCGGATACGTAAACGGGCTTATCACATCATGCCGGATATGCCCCGAAGACGCCGGAGCAGCTAATTTTGCCTTCGATGTTACACCTGCCCGCCTTATTACGGGCCTTATTACGGAAAGAGGAATTTGCCTTCCGGCAGAAGAAGAAATAAGAAAAATGTTCCCGGAAAAATTCACATAATATGCTAGGTGCAGTAAAATTCAATTGTCACTGGAACCAGTCGGGCCCGGTAATAACCGACGAACAATTTGAAATAATAAATAACTGGCGGGAAGTTCTTTATAATATGGACCTGATAGGCGCCTACGAAAACGGTGTCGCTTTCGGCAACCTGAGCATAAGAATACCCGGTGGTCACCAGTTTTACATTACAGGTTCATCAACAGGAGAAATAACAGAGCTCGAACCGGGTCATTATGTGAAAGTTATCTCTTTCAATATTGACGATAATGCAGTTCAGTGCATCGGCCCGCTTAAGGCATCATCAGAATCACTGACACATGCAGCAATATATCTGGCCGATCCCGGGGCAAATGCAGTTATACATGTTCATGACCTTGAACTGTGGCAGCAGCTCATCAATAAGGTTCCCACAACCAATCCTGCCATGGAGTACGGTACATCAGGACTTGCACAGGATATCCTGAGGCTTTTCAATGATTCGGATGTCATTGCGAACAGGATAATAATAATGTCGGGCGACAGGGCCGGTATCCTTACATTCGGTAATGATATTGACGAAGCAGTTAATATACTGATGCAGTATAAAGGAAAACTGTAAAACCGGTGTCTCGCGCCTGGCAACTATCTTAAAGGTTGAAAACGGATTGAAAAGGCCCTACCCTGCGAAGAAAAAGATCATTGCCATTGATACCACCAGTAGAAAGATCCCCGTTGGAAGAGACAACAGAAAAATATTTACATTATCCCCTGCCCTTTCCCAGGTCCTTTTCAGATTTCTCAGGCTTAAATATGATCCGGTTAGTATAAGCACCGACTGGAACCAGGGTATATATTCCGGAAGAAACTGTTTCCATCTGATGTTGGCAGTGCCGAAAAAATCCCAGCCCCATCCGAAAGGATCTGAAAATGACTGAAATATAAAGGTTATGTTTACAAAGAACATTGGAATTACAAATGCGATCCAGATCATTAATCCAAGGGGTATGACAGCTCCTGCATTTCCTTTAAATAGCTCAGTTGTCTTCGCCCGATAGCCCGACAACCTTGATCCTGCCCATGCCGTAAAATACAAAATTGCCGGAACCACAACTAAGACAATGAACCATAATCCGGCAGCATAAATGCCAAACAGCGCCCAGTTCTTTTTATCCATGATATTGACAAAATCCCTGATCATAGGCCATGGTCCGAGATATAAAACACTGTAAACCATAGCTACCGTGAACACCGCAATAGTCATCCAGGCTTCACTTAATGTACGGGTGCCAAGCTCAGAAGCAAATGGTCTTTTATAAAGGGTAACATTATTATATGTACAACTCCGGAGGCATTCAAGGCACAGGCTGCAATCTGAATTCTCCCTTACTTTCCCCATATTCAGTCCATGCGGACATGCCCATCCCGATATATTGCCTTTTTCGCAATAATGAGGCTTGCAGCTGTCACATACATCCTGCGACCTGTTCCTCAGAGCAACCGGGCTCATTCTCGAAAATGGAGTTATAAAAACACTGACAGGACAAAGATACCTGCAAAATGCCCTTAACTCCCAGATAGCTGAAATTAAGAGCGGAAACAACATCAGTAACAGGACTGTAATTCCTGAAACCCGTGGTACAGCGATCAGGGTGGTTGAAAATGTTGCAAGAATGAGAAAAACGATAAGCCTCAACCAGTCATTATTTAATAATCCGGGCCATTTTTTAAACAACCCCGAATACCTGTTATTATACACACCTGTCTTTCCAGCAACGGGATATTGAGCTGATCTTCTCTGAAAGAGATCACCAAAAAATGGCAGCGGACAAATTGTACACCACGATCGGCCAAATAGGGGCGTAAGTATGGCAACCAGCAAAAAGAGCCATACTGCCCACATGAGCAGAACTCCGAGGTTCCTTCCCGACATTTTTGTACCGAATACCGAGGTCAGTATTACCAGGTAGATCATTACCATGGCAAAAAGAACAACGAAAAGCTGCGGCCATCGTGAGATCAATAATCTCCTTAAGAGTGTACTGCTACCTGTAAGTTCAGTGTAACCTGTTGTGACATCAGATGAACTATAATCATTCCTTTTTTTCAGCCTTACAAGCCAAAATAAAAAAATCCCCGAAAGGCTCCCGAGGCTGAAAGCCAGCAATGTATTTGGAAGAATGATAAGTTTTCCCTGTTCGAAAGCATGCATCGGCCCGCACCATACATGACAGCGGTAATTGCATTTCGACACGATGAAATTTCTTATCCCGTCGAATTCTGCAATGAATGTCACCTTTTTTGTCTGAACCGGAGTAATGGTTGGGTCACTTGTCTTATAGACCTCCACCTCATCACGGGCCGGACTGACCTTGACATCCATATCGAATTCCTCGAGGAAGAATGAATGTCCGGTATCTTCTGTCGAAAAAGTCAGGTGAAGGGTGTCGCCCCTGTTGCATTTTATGATCCAGGGATTTTTCCCATAACGAAAACTGCTGACGTGGATATGCCTTCCTGTTGGCTTTTTGGTGAAGAACTGAACTAAAAATGCTGCCGTCAATCCACAGAGAAGGATTACCAGGTATTCAGTAAATTGTTTTCTCTTCGGAGCCATCCTTTAATTTATCATGGAAAATTGTCAGTCTGCTTTCAATATTTATCAATAATAATTAATAAATTTCAAAGGAAACACCGTTTTCATTCAGACACATAAAATTATGGCAGAAAATCGCATTTCCGGAGCAAAGAAAAGGAAGTTATTCCGAAATATCATTCTTAATGTAATAATCATATTCCTCATTGCCGGATTACCATACCTGCTGCTTACATACCAGGCGAACCACAGTGGTTTGACAAGAGCAGAGGTTATCAAAAGGATATTCAGGTCGGGAAAAGAAGAGAGTTCAAATCCCGGCCAGGATGTCAAAAAAGCGGGTGATAAAATAGATTTTCTGGATCCGTCACCCATCGGATCTGCTTTCACCGATCCTCCGTTAATCTCGCATCTGCAGGCAGGTGATCTTGATTCGGACGGCTTGCCGGATGTAATTGTATGCGATTGCAGAAGCAATACCGTAAACTGGATCCGTCAGTTCCCCTCCGGTACTTTTACAGAGACTGTTCTCGCAGGTGAAATGATAGCGCCGGCACATGTTGAGATAAATGACTTTGATAACGATGGCGACAACGACCTCATAGTAGCTGTTCTTGGCATGCTTTTTCCGAATAACGATAAGATAGGTTCGGTGGTTATCCTCGAAAACAATGGAAAGAATGTCTTCACAAAACACATTGTAACAGAAAAAATAGCAAGGGTCTCAGATGTAAGGGCAGGCGATCTTGATGGCGATGGGGATAAAGATCTTGCAGTCGCCCAGTTTGGCTATGACGACGGAGAAACACGATGGATCGAAAACCTGGGAGGATGGAATTTCAGGAGTCATATCCTTCAGAATCTTTCAGGGCCAATAAATGTCATACTGAATGATATAGATAATGATAATGATCCCGACATCATATCACTAGTAAGCCAGGAATGGGAAGAGATATATTGCTACATCAACAATGGGAAAGGTAAATTTCTTCCGAAGTTATTATATGGCTCCAGCAACCAGGATTTTGGCTCCAGCGGAATATACATGTCTGACGTGGACCAGGATGGAGATGAAGATATCCTGTATACAAATGGTGACGCTTTTGACTATATTCCTCCCCAGGGAAGACCATGGCATGGAGTGCACTGGCTCGAGAATAAAGGAAACCTTGTATTTGAATTTCACAGGTTGAATAATTTCATGGGCGCCTATAATGCCCGGCCGTACGATATAGATAACGACGGTGATCTGGATCTCTTTGCAGTAAGTGCATTCAACCTCTGGGACCGGCCGGAATCACAGAGTTTCATCTGGTTAGAAAATACCGGTGGGATGCAGTTTATAACACATGAAATAGCAAACAATCCATCGCATCTGCTCACACTCGAACTATGCGATTTCAACAAAGATGGTTTAATGGACATGGTCACAGGTGGAATGCATACCTATCCGCCGAATGACAGGATGGCCAGGATAACGCTCTGGACAAACAACGGCAAAATGTCACAAACCGTCGGAAAATAATTATTTAAAACTGTTAAGCGTACTTTGCAGGTTTGCTAAATAGCCGGCAGGGTAGTTCTCATTCTTTGCAAGCTCTATGGTGATATTCATGAAGGCCCTCGCATTGGTTTTATCTCCCAGTCCGAAGTACGCTTCGGCAAGGCTTTTTCCCGAAGCGATAAGGATTTCTGCAGAACTGCCATTATTAATAAAGGCCCGTTCTGAATATTCTTTACCTTCCTTATAATCCCTTAAACCAGCATCAGGGCAGGTTACAAGCAGCGTACCAATCCTTTCAAGCAGGTAAGGATTATTGGGATATTGTTTGAGGGATCTCCTGAAATGATCAATAGCTTCTCCCCATGAACCAAGACTGATTAAAAGATTACCGAGGTATCTGATTGAAGGAAAGTCAGCGGGAATCTCCCTTAACACACGCTTATAGCATTCTTTTGCTTTCTGCAGCTCTCCGTCCATTTCAGCGATCATTCCGGTAAGTTTTTGAACACCAGGATCGTCGTATGAATGAATTGACATTTTAGCGAGTATTCTGGCAGCCTTCTCTCTCTCTCCCATTTTGATCAGCATCGAAACAATCTCCACCTCATTCTTTATGTTCCCTTCATTCTTTTTCAGCAGGTCATTTACCTGATCCGGAACATCTTTGGTCATGCCTGTATTCCAGAGGCAGGATATTAGCCCCAGCCTGGCATCAAAATCGTCAGGCCTCAGATTTAATGCCTGATTGTAATAGATCATAGCCTGTAAAGGGAATGCTTTTTCGGTGAGCAGATCAGCAACTTCCTTCAACTCATCATAATCATCCCTGTAAAGATTAATATGCTGATTAATAAAAGATTGGGCTTCGGTGCTCTTATCCAGCTTCAGCAGTACCTTAACAGCTTTTGAGATCAGGTTTTTATTTTCAGGATAATATTTTAATGCACTTTTTGTCAGCCCGATGCTCCATTCCGGATAGATGGTCCTTTCCGCTTCATCAATCTGTTTCAGAATATAAATATCTGATCGCGACATCAATGCCAGCTTATCAATCAGGGTATCGACAGGCTGCACAATATCAACAAGATCATTTGCCCTTGTAATATAGTACCGGCTTAGAACAGTATCACCTTTCTGCCTGTATACATCGCCTAACAATCTGTAAGCAGGGCCAAAAGAACGGTGAAAGTTGAGTATCTCCCTGAGAGTCTGCTCTGCCAGGTCCACCCGCTTTGAATTAAGATAGATCCTCGCCAGGTTATACATTGCATACACCCTCAAAGGGAAATAATCAGTCCTTCCCGTGGAATTTCCCCCTGGAGTTTTTTCCGGATTATCCAGTATATATTTGAATGCGACTTCTGCCTTATAATTCTCTCCCAGGTTCTGATAACCTTTACCTACATAGTACCAGGCGTGCAGGTATTTTTCATTTACTTTTATGGCATCTCTGAAATTTTCAACTGAGTTCTCTGCTTCACCCATTTCCTGTTCCAGATAGCCCAGGTAATAATGCCATACCCAGCGGTCCTCATCCCTTCTTGCCGCCAGTCTATATGCATCAGCTGCTTCGTTGTACATGGCAGCCGAATGATATACCATACCAAGATGGCCTATATTATCGGCGCGGGGCCTCATATAAGCTTTCTTTGAGCTTTCGGATATTTGTTGCTGAAGAGGGGCTGCCAGATTTTTAAGATCAGGAAGCTTTGGTAATCTGACTCTGTAAATGGTATCGTAAGATATCTTTATTCCCGCCAGCAGAAGTGCCGCAAACAGCAGGATCGCTGAAATAAATATTTTCGGGTTCTTTTTAATATCCATGTGACCTCGTGCTAAAAAACATCAAAATATAAGTTAAAATTTTTTAATCCGGATAGCTGAAGGATTATTTCGACAGAAGGAGCAAAAGTTACCTGTATTATGAACAAATACTGATTAAACGTGTTGGAATATTGACTTTTGATTCATTCAGTCTAATTGAAATATCATCCTTACATGAGGAAATTAATTCTTAAAATGTCCCTGTCCGCAGATGGATTTGCAGGAGGTCCGAACGGAGAAATGGATTGGCTTTTTAAAAATATGGATGAAGGATTAACCGACTGGACCGTAAATAAGCTATGGCAGGCTGGAGTTCACATAATGGGTAGCAGGACATTTCATGACATGGCCTCATACTGGCCGCAATCATCTGAACCTTATGCAGCTCCGATGAATGAAATTCCAAAAGTTGTTTTTTCACGGAAAGGAGCGATTGATATTGATGATACCCGGCAGTCATCAGTTGTATCAAGAGACACATTACCTTACGGGTTATCAAGGTTCAGTCAGGAGCAGGAACACAATGTACTTATTAAGAATTCTCCTAAAATATGGACCAATTACAGGGTTGCCGGGGGTGATTTGCGTGAAGAAATTACCAGTTTAAAACAGGAGGATGGAAAATACATCCTGGCCCATGGCGGTGCAAGCTTTGCAAGAAGTCTTGTGGAATCGGGACTTATAGACGAATTCATTCTTCTCATACATCCTGTCTTTCTTGGCAAAGGCCTTTCTGTTTTCTCATCACTGCAAATACCATTATTCCTTACACTTACAAATACAACAACCTTCAGATCAGGTATTACCGGAAACATTTATGTTCCGAAATGATATTGGTCCAATGATCAAATCGGGGTATCCCTGCGCAAATAATTCAGTACATGTGATAAGAATCAGGTAATGATATCCGGTTATCAGGTACCCTGCCTGTTAAAATATATTTTACCGCGATTTGCATTATTTCCTATTAATTCCTAATATTGCAGTCCGAAAATTTATTCAGGATCGTTCCTGTAAAAAAAGGGCCCATAGCTCAGATGGTTAGAGCACCTGACTCATAATCAGGGAGTCGCTGGTTCGATCCCAGCTGGGCCCACGCACAAGGCAGTCTTACCGGCTGCCTTTTTTCTTTCACAAGCCGGTATCTGACCACATCTTAAACGAAGGATCCCGAACCCTCTATATTAAAATCTAAATGTTAATCCAATCTGGCTGCCATGGAATCCAAGCTTAAGCTCTGGTTTTTTAATTGTTGTGCTGTTCATAAATCCGCCATTATAGATACCCACTGCAGATTTAGCTTGTTTATTGTACTTTTGAGTAATAGGTATTGAAATTACATATAGTCCCGCTCCAATTCCAGCCATAATCCATTCGGGATCTCCTCCTGCCAAAGCAGTTCCTATAGGCCAGCCAATCATAAATCCACCTGCTCCACCAATTATCGTTGATATAATATATGTAGATCGGGCTTTTTTAATCTCTTTATAGGCTTGTTCATTTGGCTGCATTGTTTCGACTAATTGTGACATATTAATCTTTTTGTCGTTTTGGTAGAATAAGTATCCCCCAAATACTTTTTTCATAGTTATTGTATCACGCGAAACTTGACCAAAACAAGTCAATAGACAGGACAGTAAGACAATACTTAATACGGTTATTCTTTTCATTGTAATAAAATTAAGTTTCTAAAATGGTATATATGCTCCTATTGAATACAATAACATAATGGGTGGTTGTTCAAAGTCTTCTGGCATCGCAGGTCCCTTTTCAAGCGGAAAGCCCAGTCCTATCTGGAAAGTAAACCACTTCTTCCCTCTAAAAACGTATGTCCCACCAACCGCATTTTGAGCAAAGGTCTCCCCAATTCCCTGATTCCAGTATTGTAAAGATAAAAATGAACTTCTGATTGAGGGTTTAAAATGGAAATTCAGGCCACCACCAAATCCAACAATTCCTGCTCCGATTTGAATCCCGAATTGGTTTGATAATAATGTTTCAAAATCAGCCCCAATTAAAGAGCCTCCACCTTGAAGTATACCTACTGTTATACAACTACGTTTTTCCAGTTCGTAATATATATCGGTCTGGGAAAAAAGGTTAAGCGAGATCATGCTTAGAGCGACGGTGAGAAAGAAAACTTTCATATCAGGTTTTTTTAGAAAAATAAAGCACAGATTGGTCAGTTACACAGGATAATTATGCAGTTGTCTTATGCCAACCTGAACTGATACCTGTTAATAATCTTTCATAATCCTTCTTCAAGTTATATAAATAAGGGGAATTGGGAGACAAAATGTTGAACTATTTCATAACAAAAATGGGGGGTCAATTTGTGCCGGCGGGAGATGATGTCATATAATGAACTTAAAATAAACATTTCAGTGCTTTGTAAAGTATATGAATGTCATATCCTTTTACTAAAGTTTTGTAACATTTATCCGGTAATAGGTGGTGACCTTTGCATTGTGAAAATTCATTCACACTGTAATATCACAAAAATGAAAAAAATTATTTTTATCATCGCCGGAACAATGACTATTATGGCAGGAACAATATTCATAAGCTGCCAGTCATCAATCCAAAAACAGGAAGCTGCCCAGGAAAAAGTGCAGGATGCCAAACAGGAATTGAACACAGCTCAGAAGGATGCAAATGCAGCAGCAAAGGTAGTAGCAACCGCTGAAGAGTGGAAAGTATTCAGGACCGAGTCTGAACTGGAAATAAAAGCTAATGAACTCCGGAGTGCTGAATTAAAAGTAAAACTTAAAAAACCGGGAGAAATATTTGATGGAATTTACGAAAAAAAGATCATTAGCCTTGATCAGCAAAACAAGGATATGAGGGCACGGCTGTTAGCTTATGAGAATAGCCAAAGCAATTGGGAATCATTTAAGCGTGAATTTAATCATGACATGGATGAGATTGGACAGGCATTGAAGGACTTAACGGTTGACAATAAAAAGTAAGTGACCAAAACAAGCTGAAGAAGGCGGGTTCTAACCCGCTTTTTTTTTAAACAATTGAACCTCCTGCTGTCTTCTGACAAGTATGGTTAAGGCCGGGCCTTTAGTGTTTTTGAACCTTATACCACCATATATTGTTTTAATTCAAATTTTAAGAGCTTCACTCAGATGTCTTAAGGATAAGTAACAATCTTAATCCTTCCTCTAAACCTAAAAAAAGATGATAAAAATTTTAGTAGTAGGATTTCTTTTCGCGATCTCAGCAATAGCCACACAGGCTCAGCGTATTTATTCTCAGGAGAGTCTCGGGAAGTTCTCCGCTGAGGATTTATCCATCTACCTCACAAAGGCCCAAAAACTGAAAAAAACCGGAGGGATTCTGTTAATTGCTGCACCTGTCTCAGCTACTATAGGCATAAAATTATGGTCGGATGCCTGGAGTGGAGGCTCAGAAGGTCAGAGAGACCTTGGAACAGGTTTGATATTTGCTTCTTTATTATCCACTGTTATCGGTATCCCTGCACTTATTACAGGTTCTTCGAGAGTTAAGAAAGTATCCGGGGTATTGAATACAAAACAATATTCAACAATGATAGACTTTGGCCCATGCACCAATTATAATTTCCAGACTCTAAACAATCAACCCGGTGTAAGATTAAGAATCAGATTTTAGGCTCCACTTATTCATTTCTTTTTCTTATCAGGCTGATTACGAAAATTATAGCTCCTGTTAAAGCAAATATTAAAGCCAGCATCTCTGCGTTATAGTTATTGGGCCAATGCTGTATTTTAGAAAGAATCCCAAATAAAAATAACAGAACACCCAAACTCATTGATAGAAATGAAATTACGCGTAAGATTTTCATAACCAATCTATTAATACAATATTCAAGAAGAGGACCATTCTTATCTATTATCAAAGTTACACCAATAGAAGCTCAAAGTCAAATTACACTATTCCACCTTCTTTTGAAATGGTCAAAAACCTACCGAATTTTGCCTGCCTTAAATAATACTGACATTAAATCTTCGGATTTCGCAGGTGAATACTTTTACCAGCTTATTATTTTTTTTACATTGCAGGTATAGACCATCATTAACAGCAACTTAATGAAGAAAAATGTAGCGCTGGTATTATCCGGTGGAGGAGCCCGTGGTTGTGCCCACATCGGGGCTATTAAAGTGTTAGAGCAGTATGGATATAAAATATCTTCTGTGGCCGGAACTTCCATGGGAGCCCTGATTGGAGGAATTTATGCCACGGGGCAGCTTCAGCAATTCGAAGAGTGGATTAGTTCGCTTGATATAATGGAAGTCTTGAGGCTGACCGATTTTTCAATAAGTACAAAAGGACTGGTGAAAGGGAAAAAGGTAATTGATAAAATAAAAGAAATTGTACCCGACCGGAATATCGAAGATCTATCCATCCCTTTTTGTGCTGTTGCAACAGATATCATTGAAGAAACTGAAGCTGTTTTTACTGAAGGCAATTTATACGAAGCCATAAGGGCCTCCATTTCTATACCAACGGTTTTTCAGCCTTTCAAGATTGGCAACCGCTATTTTGTTGACGGGGGTCTTACCAATCCGGTTCCCGTGAACCGGGTTAAGCGACATAAAAATGACCTGCTGGTGGTAGTCAATGTCAGTTCTGCTGTCCCTTATGAAAAGAGATCTGTTGAACCCGAAAAACTTTCCGACAACAATTACTCAGAACAGATAAAACTCATAAAAGAAAAACTCAACAATTTAATTCCGACTAAAAAGACTGAGGATATCGGAATTTTCCTTCTTACAAATAACAGTATCGGAACCATGATACGCAAAATATCGGACCTCACCCTGGAAAAACATAAACCGGATTTATTGATAAACATATCAAAGGAATCATTTGGAGCTTACGACTTCTACAAAGCAAAGGAGATTATTAAAGAAGGCGAAAGGGCAACTATCGATGCTTTGAAAAGTAACCTATTCATTCAGTGAATCATATTAAGTGCAGCGACCCTGGCCACAATGGCAAAGCCGGGTGTAAAATAGATACAGCAAACCTTATAGATAAAATGTCCGCACTTTCAAAGAAAACTCTCATTGCAATCTTTATTTTTCTTTCATCCTGCGATATTGTTGAATGTCAGATCCCGAAGGATAAACGTGATCATCTTATTCTTGGAACTGCAATAGGGTTTGGCACATCGGCAATAACCAGTAATCAACCACTCCCGAAATCATTTTTATGGTCAACAGTGCCTGCAATCGTTCTTAGTGTTGGGAAGGAACTATATGATGCAACTGGTAAAGGAACACCCGAATGGCAGGACATAACCTATACAGCAGCCGGCAGTATTATCGGATGGGGTATTGTCCGGGGGACAATGTTTCTTGTAAATCAGGGGGGACGTAAAAAAAGGAATCTTGCATTCACCGGCAATGGATTAAGATACAATTTTTAAACGGCCTGACATTCAGTTGGAAAAGCCTGTATTATGACCATTTTAAGCCTGATTGAGATGATCACCTGATACCATAGATAATCATCTGATAAACTAACATATATCAAATTCTTATGATGACCGGTTGAATGAGATAGCCCTAAATTGACTTATATTTGGTTTTAATTTTTATATTTCAGAAAAAATTATGGACAGACGCAAAGCAATGAAAATAGCTGCCGGCACCATCATTGGAGGCGGAGCCGGAATTTTAACACTCTCTAACGCTTTCAAACCTGAATACCAGCCTTTGGAAGAACCTAAAAAACTGGAATACAATAATACCAATACCAGCTGGGCCTATCATCAATTAGACCCTGCTGCCACTGCAGCTTTAGCCTATAAAATTTATGACAGTGGCAGTTGCATGCATGCTGTTTTTAAAAGTATAATATCGCAATTAGCTGATCAATATGGTGAACCCTATTCATCATTCCCCGTACACATGATGAAGTATGGTCATGGTGGAGTAGGTGGCTTTGGGACCATCTGCGGCGCTCTTAATGGCTCTGCAGCTGTCATAGGATTATTCGTGGCTGATAAAGCCATCATGGATAGCCTGATCGCAGGGCTTTTCAGATGGTACGAAGAGACGCCGCTTCCTGAATTCAGACCCGAGGCTGCCATCCTTGACTTCACCCCGCCATCGTCAATTTCTAATTCAACACTGTGCCATGCCTCCAACACCAACTGGGGAAAGGAAACCGGATATAAGGTCAATAGCAATGAACGTAAGGAAAGATGCCGCCGTTTAACCAGTGATGTGGCATCCCGTATCACCCTTCTTCTAAATGAATATTTTGGAAACACTTACGTGACCGCCGGCCATGAAAACGAAAGTATCCATACCTGTATGACTTGCCATAGTGATAACAGCAAACTAAGCAACACCAGTGGCAAGATGGTTTGTAATTCATGCCACACTGAATCGGTCGGACACAGGGTATTTGCCGATATACATTACAAACTGATGAAGGAAAAATAACAGCACCAAAGCAGGTTTTGTACAGTACTAAAAATAAGAATCTGTTCAACCTAATTGTTCTGACCAATGGCAGATAGCATTCTGGATTTTATATCAGCCGGAGTTCTGTTGGGCCTGTCAGCAGGTCTCTCGCCCGGGCCCTTACTGACTCTTGTTCTTACACAAACCATAAAGCATAACAGGACAGAAGGAATTAAAGTGGCATTTTCTCCTTTATTTACTGATTTTCCAATAATCCTGGTCACATTGCTGGTCTTAAACAGAATTTCACAATTCAATTTAATACTGGCGATAATATCATTTGCCGGTGGAGCCTTTGTTGCTTACCTGGGAATAGAATCATTAAGGTTTAAAGGATTTACCATCGACCTTCACGATTCAAAATCAGATTCTTTAAAAAAAGGGATCATTGCTAATTTTTTAAACCCGAGTCCTTATCTTTTCTGGGCTACAGTAGGAGCGCCATTAATACTTAAAGCCTTTCAGATTGATTTGCTTACCACGATATTGTTTTTAATCTCTTTTTATGTGTTTCTCGTAGGGTCCAAAGTTTTGATTGCTTTTTTGTCAGCCAGGACAAAACTTCTTATGAATCAAAGCAAATATGCTCTTGTGATGAGAATCCTTGGTATTGCATTACTGATATTTTCTATAATGTTCTTTTTTGACGGATTAAAGTATTTAAAAATGAGCAGTGGTTCAATTTAATTTATTCAATAAACTCTCAACAATTTAAATTATCGCAAACAAATTTTCATTTTGGTTGTATAATTATTATCTTATGGTTTTTTATCTAAAAAATAGAAATCATGCTTGAACAACTAATGAATTCTGTTAAGTCAAAAGTAGGTGGTCAGATTGCAGGTGAGACCAACCTTCCTTCAGGGACTATTGATAAGGTATTTTCTGTAATTGGTGATGTTACAAAAAAAGAAGTTACAAGCCAGATGTTGGGCGGGAACCTCTCAAATGTGATGAATCTGTTTTCAGATAAACCAAACAACAATGCTGCAAACCTGATACAAACTAACATTACATCAGGAGTAATCTCAAATCTGACAGGCAAACTCGGACTGTCTCCTCAGCTTGCCAATACAATTGCCACTATTGCGATCCCTGCTTTAGTTGACATGATTTCAAAGAAAAACAAGACGACCCCGGATGACGATCCATCGCCATTGAATGAGATTTTTGGGGCTTCCGGTAAAGGCGGAATGCTCGGGGGAGTTGCCAAGGGGCTGCTAGGTGGTTTATTCAAAAAGAAGTAGCTTAAAAATAAACATCAGAACAATACTTTTAATTTTAATTAATAACCAATCACTTATTACTTATCACTATGGCAAAATTCGAAGTTTACCAAAGCGGCAAAAAAGACGAGTTTCGTTTCAGGCTTAAAGCAGACAATGGACAAATAATCCTCAGCAGTGAAGGTTACTCAAGCAAAGCTGCCTGTTTAAATGGAATTCAATCAGTCAAAAAGAACTCTGGAGATGCCAAGAAGTTCAATAAGACCAAAACACCTACAAATATGTTCCGTTTTTCGCTTAATGCAGCTAATAGCCAGGTTATCGGAACAAGTCAGAACTACAAAACCGAAAGAGGCTGTATTAATGGCATCGAATCAGTAATGAAAAACGCAGCTAAAGCTGACGTTAAAGAAGCTGAGTAATCATATTATTAAGTCTGATTGCTGTGAAAATTACAATTTCAGATTTCGGCATTATTAACCGCCGATGCTACCGGAGCCGGCGGGCAAAGGAGCCGGACGGTTCAATGAACTGAGGAGAACATAATTTTTGATCCGGATATTATATAGCCGTCCTTGCTCCTGCCGTAAGTTTTTGCTTCAATACTGACATTTGAACCGGCCATATTATCCATGCTGATTCTTAAAATGTCTCTGATAATTTTATTTTCCAGATCTTCAAAATTATCAGTATCAAGATAGATATGAATCATAAGGATTGAATCTTTAATATCTATTTTGCTTAACGTACTGATAATTTTTGCAAGCCATACTGAAGTAGCTGAATTAAAGTACTCAAGATTCAGACGCAAATTGGTTATTTTCCGTGGCTCCTTAATATACTCACTTACCCAGGAGTGAAGAGGTTCATATACTTTGCCCGCATCCTCAGGCAAAGATCTGCCAAATAAAATTAACTCTCCCGTAAATTTATTAAAATCAATTTGCGGGGTTGTTTTCGATCCAACTTTAAATAAGTTAATACTCATAAGCCAAAACTTCATTCATTTCTCCCGGGATGATAATTTTTTTCCCGGACGATATTAAAGGGTGTAAACATTTGTAAATTTTACACGTTAAGAATAATAATTATTATCAAAACTGCCTTTACATAAAAACAGGATTTTGATTAGAAGTGGAAATATTATGTTGAAAGTGAATAAATGAAAGATTAATAAAACCATCTTACTCAGGACAGATAAGCTTTATTGTCTTTTTCAGGTCAATTTACCTCTCAGGCCAGCTTAGAGGGCGACGGAGCTCAGAAATATACCTCCGTAAAAATATTTTCAGCCAGAATTCCCTTATTTCTAAATATATGAAACACTTCGTAGATCATGTTTGCATTTCCGCATACATAAAATCTCATATCCGGGTTTACCGTGTAATCTGATAAAAGGCTGGTGATCCGTCCCTGCCGGCCTTCATGGCTTTCCCGTGATGTACAAAGAGTATAACGTTCCGGATCGTATTCGTGCCGGTCATAAGCTTCGCTAATATAGCGCACTCCATGAATGAGAGTATAATCAATTCCCGGGCAGGATCTTACTATACTGTGAAATGGCGAAATGCCTGTCCCCGTTGCAATGAATATCAATTTCCCCGAGGCGACATCGAATATTTCAGGTCCGAAAGAGCCAAAAGGTCCGTTTATCTGTAAAAACTGTCCGGGTTTACACTGTTTCAGCTGAACTGAAACGATACCTTCAGGGATCTCCCTGACCAGAATATCAAGATAGTCATCTTTTTCACCGCTGTAGATAGAATACTCTCTTTGATTCAACTCCCCCGGCAAACCTGCAATAATATGCTGGCCTGCTTTAAACTGCATACCTTTCCTGTCGAGCCTTACAATGAAAGTTTCTTCAGTTAAGAACCTGATCTGTATTACTTTATGTTCCAAAATGAAATAACGGAAATGCTACTGGTCACCCTTGTTTCTTCAGGAAAGAAAGGACCTCTTCGGTGTCCTTTTCTGCATTCACTGCCTCATTCTTATAGACGATCTTTCCGTCCTTCCCAACGATGAAGGTCCATCTTTTTGCTGTTACACCACGCTCCAGATCATACTCGGTACCCAGTACGGTACGCTTAATGGTAGAGCCTTCGCTGAGAGGAACTCCAAATGAATTGGCTATCTCGCCCTTTTCGTCCGACAGAAGCGGAAAATTAAGGTTCTCTGCCTGCCTGAACAACTTTAGATTCTCGGGTTTGTCACCACTGATGCCGATAACTATTGCATCGGCCGATTTCAGATCTTCCTTGTGATCACGGTATGAACATGCCTGTTTAGTACAACCACCTGTCATCGCAGCTGGGTAAAAGTAAACAACAACGTAATCCTTACCGATAAATTTTTTGAGATCCCAGGTAGAACCGTCATCGGCTGTGGCTTTGAACAGTGGTGCTTTGTCACCAACCGAAAGTGACTGTTGTCCTGTCAACGGGAGTGAAGCCATAACAAAAAGTGTTAGTGTATATGTAAATATAAGTTTCTTCATATAAGTTTCAATTTCTTTGTTTAACAAAAATAGACTGAAAATGTTGTCTGCATCCAACAAACCTGTCCATTATTTTTATTTAAGTTCGCAGTCCGAATTGACATACTGTGGAAGGATTTTTTGATTATAGCTTATGGGGATTGTTCCTTGCCAGCTTCCTGGCAGCCACTATAGTGCCTTTTAGCTCCGAGGCACTGCTCTCTTTCCTGATAATAAACGGAACAGATGCCTATATTGCCGTTATCGTGGCAACAACCGGTAACTGGCTGGGTGGGATGAGCAGCTTTGCGATCGGCTACCTTGGTAAGTGGGAGTGGATTGAAAAATACTTTCGGATAAAACGTGCAACTATTGAAAAGTGGCATAACCGGCTTTATAAAAGAGGTGCAGTTTTTGCCTTTCTGGCCTGGGTACCTGCTGTAGGCGATATCTTTGCAGTTGGACTGGGTGTTTTGCGTGCGAATATACTGATAACCTCACTGGCCATGCTGGCCGGCAAGTTCTTACGTTATGTGATCTGGGGCTGGCTTACAGGTCTTGTTTTTTGAGCTCTCAACTGGCCAGACAAAAATTTTTTGCATTTTCCTTATCTTAAACTTAATTTTGATTCTTGTCAGGTCTTTGAAAAAAAGTAATTTCCGTGTAAAGTGTATTATAAAAATAAATTTGTAAGCACTTAAAATGAAAATATCTTTTTCCGATCCGGTTTTTTTCAGGCTTTTATATATTCTTTCATTTTTTCTGACATTTATATGTGTTGTTTTGTTCGCTGTCAGGAAGAAAATGTCTCTTGGGCAAATCTTGCTGACACTTACTACCACAACCCTTTTCACCGTTGCAGGTTCAAGGTTGTTCACAATTCCCATAGGACAGTGGTTCGATTTGATGAGCTCAGGTTCATTTGAAGGACACTTGAGCCGATCAGCTGTGGGCGGGCTACTGTTCGGGGTGGCCGGATTATTCATTGCTATGCGTTACTTCAGGCTCAACATCTCTCTTGTCAGTTTATATTCCGTGATCACTCCGGCTTGTTTCGGAATAATGAAGATAGGGTGCTTCCTGAACGGATGTTGCTACGGCAAGGCATCAGATATATTATGGGGTGTGCAATATCCTGTTTGTACTAATATTCATTTCCATCATTGGGCGGAAGGACTTATTAACGAAAATAACGCATATTCTTTGAGCGTACACCCTGTTCAGCTATATGAAGCTTCCCTGCTGTTGGTTGTTTCTTATGTTGTATGGCTTACCCTGAAGTTCTGGAAAAGAGAGTGGAGCATAATGTTTTTTTCCTTATCACTGTTTTTTGCCGCAAGGTTCATTGCTGCATTTTTCAGGGAACCGGCAGCAATGAATTTCCTGAACAATGACCTGCAAAGCGTTCGGGTGTTTAAGCTTCTTATGATTGTTTTCATGTCTTTATCGGGTATTCTGCTTTTTTTGAATGAAAGAAAATATATAAGTTTTGAAATAAAGACAGATCTGCCATCTCCAGTTAGAGTAATCAAATATACAATTGTATTATCATTTGCTGTCTATCTCTTAAGGGGACTATTTACCGGTTTTGAAATGACCGCTGTCGACATGGAATTCGTGCCTGCTCTCTTTTTTATATCCATTTATGCTTTTAAGAATGCTTCCATACTAAGGCAAAAAATAGTTGCAACATCCTTCATGACTGTTCCATTGTTTTTTATCTTCCAGTCTCTCCCCCAGGATACTGTCAGAAACCTGCGCCCAATCAGGGATTTTTACAGTAATGTAAGCAGCTATCACCAGGTAGATTTCGGGATACTTACAGGCAATTATAAAAGTGAAGTGGCTTATAAACCCGTTGAAGGTGAATGCGGAACATCCTATACACATGAGCAGTACAAACACAGGATGTTAATGTCAGGGTTTGGTTATTCCTACTTTAAAAAATATGGTAAAGCAACAACAATTTATGGCATAAATACAGCCCTGGGATATACCAGGGAAGAGAACCTTACCACATACGCTGTAAAAAATTTCACACTTTACAATATTGAGCCATATATTAAAATGGATAGACCCTGGATTGGATTAGGATTCGGGTTTGAGGTTGGAAATATAAGGCTGATTCCGATTGAACCCCAGATTAAGTCGTATTTTAATTCAGGAACAAAACAATTATTTTTTCTGCCGGAATTAAGCATCAGGATTGGAAGAAGGGATTATTTAGATATGAGGTATGACTATGGACTTCAGAAGCCTACAACTCTACCGGTACAGACACATGAGTTTTCGCTGGGAATAGGTTTCGGTAACAAATCAGACTATAGTTTAAGGTTTGGAGTTGGTACAGGTTATCTTGAGGAGTTCGCCTTTATTTCCACAGAAGCTCTGCTGAAGGAAAACTTCGGTTTTAATCTGAAATATAACTTCGACATTTCAGGTATAGGCTATGGATGGGGAGCCCTTGGGGTTAATTACAGGTTCGGATTCAATAAATAAAACACACATTGACAACAGAACAAAGATTCCGTGAATTCTTCTCCGTCCCTTCCGCGAACTCTGTGGAGAATAAACTCCGGGTTGACGGCCTGTCCTTTCACTACTTTTTCATTATTCTGAAATTATTCAGGGCTCCCCTGAAAACATTTTGTTATCCCACTTTGTTATCAAGTCTGTCAATTGGAATAAATAATGAATTTATTAATGAAGGTAGCGCCTTTACTTCTCGTGTTGATTTTTTCCGGGGGTATTAATACCCTGCTTAACGGACAAAGCAATGATGCTGTAATCAAATTATCAATTCCCCAGGCACGGGAATATGCTCTCAACAATAACAGATCGGTGCAATCGTCAAGGATCGATATTGCGCTTGCAGAAAAAAAGATCAGGGAAAACCTTGCCACAGGCCTTCCGCAGGTGAGGATTGATGCAAATTACCTGCACCAGTTTGTTGTGCCTGAGATAAGCTTCGGATCATTTCTCGATGCAGAGGCGCTCCCTGCCGGACCGGTAACAGGTAATGATATCCGTAATGCCTACCTGGATTCTCCATCTATTCCCCTTGGCGTGAAAGATAACACAACAATAGACTTCATTGTTTCACAGCTTGTTTTTAATGGCCAGTATTTCGTCGCCCTCAAAACTTCAAAGGTAGTAAAAGATCTTTCGGAAAAATCGCTTGAAAGGACTGAAGAGAGGACGAAAGAAGCTGTGGAAATTTCGTACTACAGTATTCTTGTACTTAATGAAAACATAAGGTTGCTCTATGAAAACAAGAAGGCTCTCGATCAGATGTATGAAGAGACTCTGGGACTGAACAGGCAGGGATTGAATGAAGAAACGGATGTTGACCAGGTTAATATAAGCAGGTCAAATATTCAGGCGCTTATCGCGTCAATGGAAACTCAGAAGGAGATTGCCTTAAAAAGGCTCAAGTATCTTCTGGGGGTGAGTTTTGACCAATCTGTGGAACTTACTGATGACCTTGAAACGATCATCAGCCAGGGAAATCTGAAGTATCTCACCACAACCGGGTTTAACGTTCAAACCAGCATAGACTATCAGCTAATTGATATTCAAACAGATATCTCGGAAAAAATACTCAAGCTTGAAAAATCAAAGTATCTTCCGGTTATTTCTGCCTTTTACCGTCACCAGGAACAGACCAATCAGCCGGCATTCAATTTCGCCGTAAAAGATGTGATCGGTGCTTCATTAAACCTGCCGCTTTTTACGAGCGGTATTCGTGCTTCGAGAGTAAGCCAGGCCCGGTATGACCTTCAAAAAGCAAGACTGACCCGGCAGGATACCGAACAGGGTCTGATAATGGAGTATGAAACAGCAAGTAACAATTATCAGACAGCATACAGCAATTATATTATAACCCGCGAAAGTATGGAACTAAGCAGGAAGGTATTCGATAAAACTGTTATCAAGTTTCGCGAAGGGGTTTCCTCAAGCTTTGAGCTTACTCAGATCCAGAATCAATTCCTCAGCTCTGAATCGAACTATTATAACTCCCTCCTGTCATTATTGAGATCAAAGGCCGAGCTTGACAGAATTTTAAGGGCCAATTAGAGAATTTATGTCGAAAATTACCGGGTATGAAAACCACTAAAAACATTTTTACAATTATTGCATTAATCAGCATTTTTTCATCATGCGCCAGCGACCCACAGGCAAAGTTGTCAAAGCTTAAAAAGCAACAGGCTGACATTGAGGAAAAAATCAGGATCCTCGAAAGTGAACAAACCGGGCGAAGAGATTCATTAGATACCGGTAAATTTCGCCTTGTAGGAATAACTGAGGTTACACCTCTTGTTTTTGATCATTATATAAGGGTGCAGGGAAAACTTGATGGGGACCAAAATACGTCAGTATCTGCAGATGTGCCGGGCACCGTAAAAGAAGTCTATGCCGCTGTGGGCCGGAAGGTATCACAAGGACAAACCCTCGCCCAGATCGATGATGCCCAGCTTCGTATTCAACTTGGAAACCTGAATACACAATACAGGTTTGCCGCAGATATGTACGAAAAACAAAAAAGGTTATGGGATCAGAAAATTGGAAGCGAAGTGCAATTCCTTCAGTCAAAAACAAATAAGGAATCTCTGGAACAACAAATATCCGTTATGGAGGAACAGATAGGAAAGTTCAAAATAAAGTCGCCGGTAAACGGAACTATTGAGGAAGCTAATGTAAAGCCGGGTAGTGTTGTGTCACCCGATCCACGTTCAGTTGCTTTCAGAATTGTCGGATTCAAGCAGCTGAAAGTGGCAGCTGAAGTCTCTGAAGCATATTCGGCAAAAGTAAATAAGGGCGATAAAGTGATTGTTCTATTCCCTGACCTGGACAGGCAGGTTGAATCGGCTGTGGATTTTGTAAGCAGCTATATAGACCCTGTAAACAGAATATTTATGATAGAGAGCGCTGTTAAAGAATTTTTGCCGGGAATGAAAGCCAATATGGTGGCAATTGTAAAGATTAACGATTATCATTCCGACTCCTCATTACAGGTACCTGTGAACGTTATACTTAAGGATATTAACGGAAGCTATGTTTTTGTAGCAAGGAAAAAAGATAATCATTATGGCGCTTTCCGGCAGTATGTTGTTATCGGTAATACTTATAACGGGATGGCCGAAATCCTCCAAGGCCTGAATACTTCCGACAAAGTTATAACAACCGGCTACCAGGATCTGATTGACGGGGAATATGTGAGGTTCGAAAAACCTGCTGAAGCCTACCTGGGAAATTAAACTTACTCCTATGGAAAAGAATCGCAGGGAATTTTTTGCAACCAGCTGGGCAATAGATAATAAAATAAGCATCTACGTTCTTATTTTCATGATCTCACTCTTCGGCATGCTGAATTATTATACAATTCCAAAGGAGCAGTTCCCCGAAATAGTGATACCAATGATCGTTGTTAACTCGATCTACCCGGGTACCTCTCCAACCGATATGGAGAACATTGTCACCAGGCCGCTTGAAAAGAACATTAAATCAATAAGCGGTGTCAGAAAGATAACATCGAGATCGGTACAGGACTTTTCTTCAATTATCGTCGAGTTCAATACGGGAATCGAAATCAGGGATGCAAAGCAACAGGTAAGTGATGCTGTGGATAAAACCAAAAAAGACCTTCCCAACGATCCGTCATTTAATACACCCGACGTAATGGAAATCGATTTATCGGAGATTCCCATACAGTATATCAATCTTTCAGGTGATATTCCACTTGACAGGCTGAAGGAATACGCCGATGACATGCAGGAGCAGATCGAGCAGCTGAAGGAGATAACCAGGGTTGAGATCGGTGGCGCTCTCGAGCGTGAGATTCAGATCAATATTGACATGTACAGGATGAGAGCAGCCGGCCTCACATTCTATGATGTGGAACAAGCTGTGAACTACAATAATATGACTGTTTCAGGGGGAAATATTGATCTCCATGGGATGAGCCGTTCCATTAATATAGTCGGTGAGGTAAGGGATATCGACCAGCTCAGGAACATAGTCATGGGATCGGGAAGCGGAGCAAAGATCAAGCTGATGGATATAGCAACCGTCCGTGACGGCTTCCGTGAACCTGAAAATTTTGCCCGCTTTGACGGGGAAAATGTTATTACACTGAATGTAATAAAGAAAAGCGGAGAGAACCTGCTTGTTGCTGCCGATAAGATTGATGCCGTCATTAATGAGATGAAGACAAACAGCCTTCCCTCAAACCTGAAGATCGAAACAACCGGCGACCAGTCTCATTATACCCGCGATACGATAAGGGAACTGAATAATACCATTATCCTCGGCTTTATTTTTGTAACCGTTGTACTGATGTTCTTTATGGGGCTCGTAAACGCCCTCTTTGTGGCATTATCTATACCTCTTTCGATAGCAATAGCCTACATATTCCTGCCGGTAATAGGATTTACCATGAATATGCTGGTGATGTTCTCTTTCATCTTCTCCCTCGGAATTGTGGTGGATGACGCAATTGTAGTAATCGAGAATACTCACCGCATTCACAGGCAGACAAGACTGCCAATACAACTTTCAGCCAAATATGCAGCCGGCGAAGTATTTGTACCAATCCTTTCCGGAACACTTACCACCCTTGCCCCGTTCGTTCCTCTTGCCTTTTGGCCCGGTGTAGTGGGAAAATTCATGGTTTTTATTCCTGTTACCCTTATTGTCACTCTGTTTGCCTCGCTCATTGTTGCCTATATAATAAATCCTGTTTTTGCAATCGATTTTATGGAGCATGATGATGAGGACAGGCCACAGACTGCTAGGGAGACACTTAAAAAGACAGCCTGGATTGTTCTTGCTGCTCTGCCTTTTTACCTGCTTCAGAAGTATGGGATCGCTAATCTGATAATCTTCGTCGCCATTTCTTACCTTCTGCATAATTTCTATGGTTATAAGGTATTCCGGAGGTTTCAGACCCGGACATTGCCTTCCATGATGCAGAAATATGAGAACCTGCTGATATGGGCTTTGAAAGGAAAGCGTCCGGCAAGACTGCTATATAGTATAATCGCTCTTTTCTTCATAACCATAGTGCTTTGGAACATAGCGGGACCGCCGGTGGTTTTCTTCCCCGATGATGAACCCAATACCATAAATACCTATATAAAAATGCCTGTCGGAACTGAAATAGCAGTTACCGATTCAGTAACACGCCTTGTAGAGAAAAAGATAATGGATGAGATTGGAAGGGATAATCCGATAGTGGAATCGGTAGTGACAAATGTTGCCTTTCTTGCTTCGGAAAATGATTTCGACAATTCATCAAAATCCTCCCACCTGGCAAAAATAGCCATCAATTTTGTCCGTTTCCATGAAAGGAAAGGGCAGAATACAAATGATTACCTCAGCCAGATCCGCGGTGCAACAAGGAACATACCTGGAGCCGAAGTAGTGGTTGCAAAGCTAAACGGCGGACCTCCTGTGGGAAAGCCCGTCAATATCGAATTTGCCGGAGACGACCTTAATGAGCTTGTCTATCAGAGCGAAAAATTCAAACGTTACATAGATTCATTGCAGATTGCAGGCATTGAAGAACTTAAATCAGACTTTGCTACTACCAAACCCGAGCTCCTCGTAAATCTTGATCGCGAACGTGCCAATTATGAAGGCATCACAGCAGCAGCAGTGGGCGATGCAATAAGAACAGGCCAATTTGGCAAAGAGGTTACCAAATTTCGTGAGGGAGAGGATCAGTATCCCATAATGCTTCGCTTTGAAGACGACCAGCGCGATGATATCGAACAATTGCTTAACCTGACAATCTCATATACCGATATGAACACAGGTATATTGCGGAAGATCCCCCTTTCGGCTGTGGCAAAGGTTGACTATATAAACAGCTTCGGTCAGATAAACAGGCTCAACCTGAAAAGAGTGATAACTCTTTCATCAAACGTACTTGAAGGTTATAATGCCAACGAGATCAATATGCAGCTACGGAAAGTCATTCCCCAATTCTCAGAGAAAACAAATGTCATTGTAAGGATCACTGGCGAACAGGAAGAGCAGCAGGAGTCGATGATATTTCTTTCAAAAGCCATGCTCATTGCGCTTTTCATGGTCATGTTCATACTGATCACACAGTTCAACTCCATGTCTAAGACACTGATAATCATATCGGAAGTGTTCTTCAGCCTTATCGGGGTGCTGCTCGGTTACATGATCTTTGGAATGACCTTCTCGATTTTAATGACAGGAATGGGTATTGTAGCTCTGGCCGGGATCGTTGTCAGAAACGGCATACTGCTGGTTGAATTCACCGATGTCCTCAAGGAACAGGGCGTCAAAACCCGCTCTGCCATCATCGAAGCGGGCAAGACCCGCATAACACCCGTCATATTAACAGCTACAGCCACTATACTCGGACTGATCCCTCTGGCTATAGGGATGAACATCAATTTTCAGACATTGCTGACAAAGCTCGATCCGGATATTTATTTCGGAGGAGAAAATGTGATGTTCTTCGGACCGCTTTCATGGACAGTCATTTTCGGTCTGAGCTTTGCAACATTTCTTACCCTGGTAATGATCCCTGTAATGTACCTGGTGATATACGAGCGGAAGCTAATCAGGGATAGAAGGAAACTTCAAAAAAAGAGAGCAGCTTCCCGTTTTCTGCAGGAGATTTGAATGCTAAAAAGCCGGGCGGCAGCTGCCACCCGGCTCAATGAAAAAGATATTCCTGTTATTGAAGTCTATTCGTAGCCCGGATTCTGAACCAAAGTTGTGTTCTTATTCATCTCCGTTCTGGTAATGGGCCAGAAATATGCTTTATCCGCCCATGCATAATTCTGGTGGACCTTAGGTGTAATTACAGGAATGGCTGAAGTGGTTTTATCGGGAAGGAGAGGATAGATCACTTCTACCTTCTGGCATGCGGTATAAACCTGATTCCCTATGGCCCACCGGCGTACATCAAAGAACCTCTGATCCTCGAATGCCATTTCAACCTTTTTTTCATTTCTGAAACGATCACGCAGGGCCACCCCAGATTCAGTTACCGGTGGCATCCCGGCTCTTGTCCTGATCATATTGATATAGGTTCTTGCTTCTGCATCCTGACCCAGGCCAATACATGCCTCGGCATAATTCAACAGGACTTCGGCATACCTCATCAGTCTCCACGGTTTGTCATTTACAAAAAAGTTTGCATCAACATTCTGGTCGCAATGTTTTCTTACATAATAACCGGTATAACCTGCTTCAAATGCCGAGTTCTGTCCCTTTCTTGAATCAAGTCCGTAAACCTCATACTCAGTATTTGTAGTTGAATTCCATTTTTTCCACGTTCCAACCTGTATAACGCCGACCGGATCAAAAGAAGCAAGGCTCTCATATCTGGGTCTCCATTTTGCACCTTCATACAGGATCGTTGCATAAAATCTTGGATCGCGGTTCTTGTACGGCGCTGCCTGATGGGCCGGGTTTGCCCAGTTGAACTTTGTTCCGTCTTTAAGTTCATACGATCTGACCAGATTGTCGGTTGGGGTATTATTACCCTGATTGTAATATCCATTGGGGAGAACAAGTGCGTCCCAGTAACGGTCAACGGTAAATGAAGTGGGGGTATAGTATCTTACCCAGATATCTTCAGTTGTCTTATAAGTATTGAAGATCTCATCGATATTCACTGCTACTGAATCGCCGGCAGCAGGATTCGCTTTATGCAGGTTATATACTCCAAGATCAATAACCTCTTTAGCGGCATCTTTTGCAGCCTGGTAGCGGGCTGTCCTGGCTGAAGCTGATTTATCTGAATGGCCAATAAGTTCAGGATTGGAATAGCCAGGAGCAATATCTGTATTATACAGGTCGCTGGCTGAATAGATAAGGATCCTGCTCTTAAGTGTCAGAGCAGCTCCTTTTGTTATCCTTCCGTCATTGTCATCGCTATATTCGGCAGGCAACAGGGAGGCAGCCTTATCACATTCCTCTGCGATAAAGTCAACACATTCTGAATATGTATTCCTGGGAGCCATAAAATCATCGCCCAGATCGTATGATTTCTCTATGAGAGGAACACCTCCGTAAAGGCTCGTCAGGCAATAGTAAAAATAAGCCCTAAGAAAAGTTACCTCACCGATCATCCTGTTCTTTATGGTAACACCATCAGTAAGTACGCTGTTGTCGGGAAGCGTTTCAATATTGGCAAAGAATTTATTGCACGCCCTGATACTTATATATAACTGATCCCAGGTCCAGAAATAATTTCCTGAAGAATTGTGCCAGTCTTTTGAGATAAGGTCGGGTGTGATCTTACTGTTATTGAAGTTTAGTTCATCATTCCCATCCCGTCTGTGACCCTCATCGACAAAACAGCAGATAGCAAACTTGTTGCCCGGGTAATTTACCCGCATGTACAGGTTATTGACAAACAGCTCTGCCAGGACAGGATCCTTCCAGACTGCTGCATCGGAATATGCATCGAGTGGCTGTAACTCAAGAATGTCATTATTACATGACATAATAAACAGACTTGAGAACAATAATATTTTTGAAAAGATTTTCATATTTTTCATTTTATGACGGTTTAGAAGGTTAAGCTTGCTCCTACATTGAATACCCTGTTAAGGGGATAATCCTGGTAAGTTGATTCAGGATCAAAGCTTGGAAGCGTAGGACACCATGTAATAACATTAAGTCCGCTGACATAAACCCTGAAACCTTCAATTCTCAGTTTTGAATTTACTGATTCGGGGAAGTTATAACCTATCTCAATATTTTTAAGACGAACATAATCAGCGCTTCTGAGCCAGTAAGTGTTGAGCTGCGATTTCCAATATTCCGATGTATAGTTAAAGGTCCGTGGTTTTGTGGCATTTGGGTTTTCTTCAGTCCAACGGCCTTCGGCATCTTCCATATAGAAATTACCGGCTTCACCCGACTCAACGTTATGATACCTGATCTTTCCAAAAGCTCCCTGAACAAAAAGGGTAGTATAGAAATTCTTGTAGTTAAGATCCAGATTCAATCCGGTGGTTAATATCGGGATATTACTGCGGTAATCCCTTACCATGTCGAGTCCGGTTATTTTACCATCATCATTTACATCCCTGAAAATAACATCACCGGGCCTTGCACCTACCCAGTGAGGATATGCGTCAACTGCTGCCTGATCGCTGAAAATGCCGATAGCCTCATAGTAAAGTTCCGAATTCATAGGATGGCCGGTGGTTTGCTGGTATTCAGGTATTCCGGGTGTTTCATCCCAAAAGGTTATCTTATTCTTTGCATAGCTTGCATTCCCTGAAATGCTGTAACCAAAGTTTCCTGCATTATCAGTATATCCGATAAGGAACTCGAAACCCTTGTTTACAACTTCTCCGATATTTTCAGGGGGTAATTTCAAACCTGTCGATGAAGGTATTGAAGCGTTCCTTCTTGTGAGGATCTTACTGCGTATATTATAGAAATAATCTGCTTCAAATTTTAGTTTACCTCCAAGCATCTGGGCATCAAAACCAATATCTGTCTGGTTTGCAACTTCCCATGTCACATTCATGTTCGGGAAGCTGTTTTCAACGAGTGTTTTATGCTGGATGCTCTGGCCCGTAACAAATTCATTTCCGTTCATTCCATTGCCAATGGTCCCGCCAAAGCTATAAGTTGAAAGATACTGGAAATCATCTATCCGGTCGTTACCTGTTTGTCCCCACGATCCACGCAGCTTGAAGTAATTGAAAAATGACAGGTTATCTTTCCAGAAGCTTTCTTCACTCATTACCCATCCTGCTGAAGCACCCGGGAAAAATCCCCATCTTTGATCAGCAGGAAATATGTAAGAACCGTCATACCTCCATACAAATTCAAGAAGATATTTTGACTTAAAATCATAATTGAAACGGCCAAAGTAGTTTAACCTCGCTGTTTTACTGGCATCTCCGCCGTTATCTTTTTCAAGGTCGCTTCCTGCAAACAGCTGATCAATAGCACCTGATACGAAATATTTTCTAAGAGCATTGAATGACATCTCATCACCAATACTCGACTCAGAACCGGCAAGGATCTTTATTTTATGATCTTCTGCGATTCTTTTTTCATAGTTTAAGAGGGCATTGATTGTTGTCCTTTGTCCGTTCGATGTTGACATCTCCAGCATAGGATCGCTCACCCCGCTTTTTGAACCATTTAGTACAGGCAGATTATTCTCATCCAGTGTGTTCTTATCCCAGGTATAGAGATAATACGGCACCTGCCATACCTTTTCATACCTGATATTCTTATCGATTGATGCATTACCTGTGAATGATAGTCCCTTCACCCATGGAAAGACTATATTCAGCCTCAGGTTACTTTCCATAACGTATCTTGTATCGTCATCATATCCCATAATGTCCGATACCATTACCACCGGATTACAGCCTGACTCCACTTCCGGTCCGGGCAGGCCATTATGCCACCATGCAACATCGGAAGGCCTCCCCCTTGGAATGATCCTGAAAGGTGGCTGGTCGGTTATTGCAGGAAGGTCCCGGTTCTCTTGCCTGCCTGCAAGGTCAATGCTGAGCTGTATCGATTCGGAAACTTTTGCATCAATATTGCTTCTGAAATCAACCTGTGAATAGTTTGAACCGCTATTACGGTACATCGCATCCTGGTATCTCGTTCCCAGTGAAACAAAATATTTTATACTCTCGGTTCCTCCTGAAAGATTCATATTGGCATTATTTTCCAGGGAGAAAGGCTTGAAGACCTCCTTAAACCAGTCGGTATTGGGATGACCCCATGGATCAGAGCCATCTTTGAACTTTTGAAGATCAACGGCAGTAAATCTTGGAGTTGTGCCTGCATAAGTATCCATCTCATTCATCATGGTTGCATACAAATATGAGTCGGCCATATCGGGGAGTACCGTCGGTGAACTGAAGCCCTGGTTGTATGTCATATTGATCTTCAGCTTGCCTGCCGATCCTCTTTTTGTTGTGACCAGGATAACTCCGTTTGCAGCCTGCGCCCCATAGATTGCTGCTGAGGCATCTTTCAGGATTATAACGCTCTCTATATCTGCTGCGTTCAGCCTTGCCATGCTGCGGTTGGCGATACCATCAACAACTATTAGAGGATTGTTATTGTTCAATGTATTGTTACCACGTATTCTGAGTGTTGCATCATCAGCTCCGGGTGCTCCAGACCGGGTAACTGTTACCAGACCCGGCAACCTTCCCGTCAGGGAGTTGGTGAAATTTGTTGTATTGGCCACTGCAAGTTTATCACCAGATACCGTACTTACCGAACCTGTGATAGTTGCTTTACGGGCAGTGCCATATCCCACTACAACCACCTCATCGAGGTTGGTTATATCGGGCTGCATTGCCATGTCAATATTATTTTTCCCGCCTGAAGGTACTCTCTGTACCGAATAGCCTATAAAAGAAAATACCAGAACAGAATTGCCCCCCGGAAGGCTTATAGAGTATTTTCCGTTAACATCTGAAATGACTCCGATCGTTGTTCCTTCTACCTGGATATTCACCCCAGGCATGGCCATACCTTTTTCATCCGTAATGGTTCCTGAAACCGTTGGCTGTTGAAGCAACTCCTTTTCTGACTCAATAACCGGCTTTGCTGACACGCTTATCAACTGGACGATAAGGAGAAAAGCTGAAATTATTGAAATCAGAAACAGCTTCTGAAAATTACCATGAGCAGGGCCATTGCCATGGTAATAAAGAATTTTTTTCATAGGTTTTCAATGTTTAGTTAATAATAGAGTGCTGGTTGTTATCAAAAGAAATGCATCCTAACCTTTCTACGGGAGGATTTTAGGCCTGCAGGTAAGCCGGAAAAGGATTTGAAAATTTAAGAAAATGTTATTTGATAACCAAACTTAACCGGAATAAAAAAATTCAGGAGGGGTATTAATGTTCAATAGCGAATCCGCTATAACCTTCCGGTGGAAATGAACCTGTTATTACCGATTCAACCGAACTGAAAAGCGGCCCCTTTTTACACCATTCCACGTAACTGTCCAGCATTTTCTTGGTGCCTTCGGCTTCAATATAAACGCTTCCGTCGGGCAGGTTCCTTACAAAGCCGCTTATTCCTCTTTTCCGGGCTTCAGTGGCTGCATTCCATCTGAAACCCACTCCCTGGACCATACCCTTTACTGAAATCTTATATAAGATCTTATGCTCCATAACTCTACAATTTAATAAAAATCACTGATTATTATAAGCCGGTGGTCAAAAATCACTTTAGATTATTTAATTTCATGTTTTTGATAATCCCAAAATCTGAAATACAAAATTCATGAAAACAGGAAGAAAAATAAAGGATCTGAAAACTATCCTTTTTCTTTTATTTGCTTTTATTGCAATAAGCTGCTCAACGGGCAAAAATGAGATTACTCTGTCTGAATTAAAATGCGAATACGTTGAAAATCCTCTCGGAATGGATGTTCCGTCACCCAGATTTTCCTGGAATATTATTTCGGAGAAGAGAGGGATAATGCAGTCAGCTTACCGGATAATTGTCTCGGACGACCCGGCAGGTTTAAAAAAGGAAACAGGTAACATCTGGGATTCAGGCAAAAAACCTTCAGATCTGACTAATAATATTTCTTTCGAAGGAACTCCTTTAAAGAGCGGATCTAAGTACCACTGGAGCGTTTGTATCTGGGATCAGGATGGAAATCAGAGTGCATGGTCCGAACCTGCTTTTTTCCACACAGGGATCTTTGATGAAACCGGCTGGAAGGCAGAATGGATAACAACAAGCGATACAACTCTTGCTGCCCCCTTGCTCAGGAGAGATTTCTCAATAGAAAAAAAGATCAGCAAAGCATTTGCTTACGTTTCCGGATTAGGTTATTATGAACTTTACCTTAACGGAACACGGGTTGGTGATCATGTGCTGGACCCCGGAATGACTGATTATAATAAACGTGTACTCTACTCAACTTACGATGTTACGGATCTTCTGAAAAAGGGAGATAATGCAGCAGGGGCCATACTTGGCAACGGCGCTGTTAACCTCAAAATCGTCAAAGACCGTTACAGCTGGGTAAGCAGGCTGGGAGACCGGCCACGGATCTCTCCAAGTTTCTTTATGCAGCTTGAAATAGAGTTCACCGACGGGACTTCACAGACCGTAATTACCGATGATTCATGGAAATCATCTGCCAGTCCGATTACCTTTAACAATATTTATGGAGGGGAAGATTATGATGCCAGGCTCGAAAAGGATGGCTGGGCCAATGCAGGTTTCAACTCTTCAGAATGGAGCCAGGTTAAGGTTGAAAACGCCCCTGCCGGCATAATGCAATCACAGATCATGCCTCCAATGAGAGTCACAGCCACATTAAAGCCAATAGCTAAAACCAATCCTTCGGAAGGAGTATATCTTTTTGACATGGGTCAGAACTACGCCGGATGGTGGAGAGTAAAGGTTGAAGGGGAAGAAGGTGCAAAAATACGGATCAGGGGAGCTGAAACTTTAAACGATTCACTGTTTCCGGAACCACTTGATGTGGGCGACCGCCTCAGCATAAAACACAGATACCATGCAAACGTGTGGACAGATTATACCCTTAAGGGCAAAGGAACCGAGATTTATGAACCCAGGTTTTTCTATACCGGAGTACGTTATGTGGAAGTGACAACTGATAGTCCTTCCGGAGTGAAGATAATTGAAGCTGAAGGCAGGGTAGTTGGTACAGATCTGGAAATTAACGGACAATTCCTTACTCCCGATTCTTTGCTGAACAAAATTAACAGGGCAACCGTCTGGGCCCAGAAAGGTAATACACACAGCTACCCGACAGATTGCCCGCACAGGGAGAAAGGTGGTTACACCGGCGACGGTCAGGTGGTTGCAGAAGCCTCCATCCACGATTTCCAGATGGGCGCGTTTTACACAAAATGGCTTAACGACATGCGTGATGCACAACAGGACAATGGCCGGATCCCCAATACCTCGCCGACCCTGGTCGGAGGTATGGGCGGAGGCGTTGCATGGGGTAGCGCCTACATCCTGATACCATGGTGGATGTACCAGTATTATAACGATACAAGAATATTGCAGGATCATTATAAAAATATGCAACTGTACCTGCTCTATCTGAGAAACCTGGCCAGGACAGACTCTGATCCAAAACAAAACTATATAATAAACGATTTTGATGGTTACTGGTATTCTCTGGGAGAATGGTGCGCCCCCGGTCAGTCGGACTGCCCGAATCATTATATGGTAAATACCAGCTATTACTACATCAACAGCATCCTGTTGTCAAAAATTGCATCCGTCCTTGGGCACGAATCTGATGCCCTTGCATATTCAGCGCTTGCCGATACAATTAAGGGTGAGATAAATAAGAAATTCCTCAACACGAAGACGCTGAACTATGCGACTGAAGAGACATACCAGACATATCAGCTGCTTGCACTGGCTGCTGAGATTGTGCCGGAAGATCTCCGGGAAGGGGTTCTGAATACAGTAATACATGATATAACCGTAACAAGGAATGGTCATTTAAATACAGGGATCATAGGTACAAAGTATATGTGGCCTGTTCTTGCGCATGCCGGTAAAAACGACCTGGCATACTCTGTTGTGAAAAAAACCACCTATCCAAGCTTTGGTTACTGGATTGAAAAAGGATCCACCACTCTTATCGAAACCTGGGAAGGTAAAAATTCACATAACCACCAGATGTTCGGGTCGGTAGATGAGTATTTCTACAAATACCTTGCAGGTATACGGTCGCCGGAAGACGGTGGAACGACAAGAGGTTATAAACAGATCCATTTTCAGCCCTATATCCCTGAAGGATTACCTTATGTAAATGCTTCTGTTAACACAGTGGCAGGAAGAATTGAATCCAACTGGAAACAGGATGGAGGCTCCTTTACTTTAAATGTGGCTGTCCCGGCTAACAGTACTTCAACTGTAAGCATCCCTGTTGTAAAATATCCTGATGCTTATGTGACCGAGAGCGGTAAGAAAATATGGGAGAATAATAAATATATCCCGGGGTCGGAAGGAATAAGTGATGCCACCCTAAATGGTGAGTTCCTGAATATCAAAACAGGATCAGGCAGATATGACTTCACTGTGACCCGGCAGCCCGGCAACTGATCTGCACAATCTGCTTTAGGTAACAGGTTTGTACATCAAACCTTATTTTTTCGGTTCCGGAACTTCTCTCTTTTTAACTTTGCTTAATGCCGCAAGTATAATGGCATTACTCTTTAATGGTGCAAAATCGGGCTTTCCATAGTCTGTTTGAGTGGCCTGATAATTAACTGTTCCGCACAGGTTGACCTCTTTAATTTTCTTACCATACCTTTGATTCACCCATTCAAAAGCATAGAAGGTGAGCCCTGAACTATTATCTGAAGAGCATTTTACAGGATCTGCATTATAGGCATAGAGGTTCTGTGCCGAACCTGTCTCTCCCTCATTTTTGTCAAGCCTGTCTTCTCCCCCAGGATACATCTCAAGGATATTCACTCCATACTGTACAGGAACCGTTACAATATATCCATCCTCATAAACGATCTCATACCAGCCAAGCAGGTCGGCAGTATCGAAAAAGTCAGGAATGTTAAAATACGATTTCTGATTCTCCGAAGGAAGGGCACAGGCATGAAGGAATATCAGGCTGCTGACATCTTCATTAACCGCTAACCCTTCAACTCTTGAAACAAGGGGATTCTCTCCCTTGCCTTTTGTCCCCGCGGCAATAACTCTGTTTACTGAGGTTTTTGAAGAACCCGCAAGCTCAAAAATCTTATTCTGACTCTGAACCATGCCAGGCTTCAGTGAGCTTAAGTCGATATTGAAGACGCCAGGCTTTCCCGGAAGATTGAATCTGGAGGAAATATCAATTACTTCGATTTTGTCGCCATCGCTGCTCGGAACTCTGCTGATATTAAGCCTTGACCTAATTGAAGGTATCGATCCGGAAACAATTTCTGATAGTTGTTTCTGATCAACTATGTGATTCGACCAGACAAAATTGGCACAACCGATGTAATCCATCATCAGGTCTTTCCCGAATGTAAACTCATTTGTAGAGGCCCAGGCTGATGGGGCTCCACCTTCAATTTCAATATTTTTAACCCTTTCTTCCCACCTGCTGATGTTAGGTGTGAAATTTCCATAGATCTGCCTGAAGCCAAAATCCTGAAGTTCCTTATCTCTTTCAGGGTTTTTCCAGAACCAGTTAAAGATCAGAATATCCTTTGGAATTGATTGCTTTACGACTTCCGGCCGTGTACCTCCGGGGGTCTGATATTTCAGTCCGGTAGAAGAAGTCCTGTTCTGAGGTCCTTTCCTCCTGACACTTTCAAGAAGGTAATCTCCCCACATTGCCACCTTAATACCTTTTCCCGACATATAATTATGTATCTTATTTATATCACCGGCAAAAAGCTCGGAGAAATCCTTTCCCCTGCATAGCGGACAAGCCCCGAGTGGAGCTCCCCACCACTCATCATGCCCTATATGTATCATTTTTGGCTTCATGACCTCAATGTATTCATCATAAACATCGAACATCAGCTTATATGAATCAGGATTTGAAGGACAGTACGTATCGGGCCAGATATCACCAGGATATTCAGCAAGTTCAGGGTGCCTTGTTAAAAGGTAGACGCCATGTGTGAGTGAAGGAATTTCAGGTATTACTTCAAGGAAATTCTCATTGGCATAACTGACCAGTTCTCTTACATCGTTTTTTTCAATTATCAAGCCATCGCCTGCATCATGATGGGTTGAATTCTTTGACTCACCATGAAGGCCCTCTGTTGAGTTTGACCTGGTATACTGCATGTATTTTGAAAACTCGATCCACCCGGCATTTACTTCAGGGTGTTTATCAAGCCTCATACAGTTCAGTTCAATGATCACCTTATTATATTTATACAGCGACATAAAATCTCTCATGAACCTCTTGAAAAAAGCTATATTGTCGGGCCCCGGCACATAAAGCCTGATGGCCCTGAACGGAAAAGCGGGCCAATCTTTTACCTTTAGTCCCTGAACTGACTTTCCATCTCCATTATCAAGCAATTGCCTCAACGATTGCAGCCCATAGAACACTCCTGCATCATCAGAACCGGCAATTATGATTTTTCCATCAGAAACCCGGAGAAGATAACCTTCCGCACCGGGATCCTGCCTGGTGATTGTCATCCCGTTGGCATTACAAAGTTTACTAACCAGAGGATTGTCAAACCGGCCCATCACAACCACCCTTTTCCCTGATGGCACCTGTGAAGACTCTTCAATTTTAACAGCTACCCCATATTTGTCACTAAGTTCCCTCACGAGAAACCGGGCAATGAAAATGTCATTTTCAGTCCTGCCGGGAGGCACAATAATTACTAATGATTCATCAATAATAAATGACTCATTGGTAATTTCCACCTGCTGAGGTATTGGAAAGATCAAGGGTTTATCAATCCCCCTGGAAGCTGATGATAGCACGATAAAAAAGACGGACAGAGAAAGAGTCAGATTTTTCATTTTAATGCTGTTTTTAAAAAGCTATATACCGGTCAAAATTCAGATCAATTTTACTGAGAGGTTCTCCCTGGTTCACCGATTCAATCAATGCGGCTTCAGGAAAGTTGGGATAGCTTTTTTCTTGTGCAACGAATGATGTAACCACTTTCTTTGAAATGCTGCTCCTCGCAAAGCTCCCGTCGGTGAACTTTACAAGGATAAAGACGTGAGCCAGTCCAAATCTTCCTTTTGCCGGATTATCGATTGCAACTTCATTCTCCATTTTTAACTTCACTACAGATGGATCAAGCGGGATTTCTATCTTGTTCCAGAACGGCGAGCCTGCCATTCTTGCTTTGTTCATCTCCAGCTTCCCTGCTGGAATATTATTGATACGGAAAGTGGCTGCAATATTCTCCTCATCTGTCCAGGGTGCTGCATACAGCCATGCTTCGGCGATCTGGTCAAACTTGCCTGGATCAAGGGGCTTTCCTTCCTTTTTCACAGGTACCCTGATATCTTTGAGCAAACCGGGCTCATTCCACTCAACTGATCTGATCACTCCTTCACCTAAAACATGCCAGTCGGCCTGGACCTTATTGCCTTTGACAGTTATTATGTAATAGCTGGTTGTACTTCCTTCCTGGTAACCGTAATAATATTTCAGTTCCTTTTCAGGGATGAATATCTGATGCCCCTCCTCGAGCGGCAGGATTCCCGGACGGTCAATATCCGAAGGTGCCGGTTTAATTCGAAGTGTGAAAGGAGCCAGGCCGGATAATCTGTTCTCTTCAACCACACCTGCATCCATTATCTGGGTAAGAGGCTGACCGTTTATGGTTCTTACTGTAAGTGTTTTGTTATGAGTATGTCCGCACAAATAGGCATCTACCTTATATTTCGCAAGCAATTCAGCTACACGTGTTGAAAACTCTTTATTGCTGAATCCTGCACGGGCAACAATCCATAAAGGATAGTGACCTGCAACAAAAATATGCCCGGTCGCTGAACTT
The DNA here is from genome assembly GCA_942492865.1 of uncultured Bacteroidales bacterium. Lineage (GTDB taxonomy): Bacteria > Bacteroidota > Bacteroidia > Bacteroidales > VadinHA17 > LD21. Next base: position 1,175,070 of record OW818650.1, read on the forward strand.
TTTCTGGCTGCTTCAAGATCTTTTTCAAGCCATGATATCTGATCAGAGATATCTTCATCGGTACAGTCTATGATAATAAAATGACATCCTGCTTTGTCAAAAGAATAATAAGAGCTCCTGACTTCCCTTCCCAGTTCAGCTGAGATTAGCGGCAGGGAATTCTTTTCAAATGGATCTCTTGCATCATGATTGCCTTTTGCTATATGAAAAGGTATTCTGAAATTCTCTGAAAAATTGCTGAATGCATAATCAGACTCAGCATTAGAATCAGCATTCCTTCCCCCGTGGAAAAAATCTCCCGTCTGAATTATGAATTCAGGCTTATATTTTAATGTATCAACCTCTTTTTTTATTGAGGATACAAGATAATGTGCGGTCCGATAATCAGGAGCCTGGTAATGAATATCGCCGATGAACATGAATCTCAATTCAGCTTCCGGCTTTACCCTGCACGAGTAGAAGGCAAGGCAAATAAGGCATGAAATAAAAAGTTGTCGGTTCATAAAAGTTAAAATTTATTCATTTCAATCTTCAATGGGATTATTAAGATATCTTAAAATTTAATATCTTGTTTCTGAAATCCCATGACTGCAAAACATAATCTTGTCAAAAATGATCATTTTACAATAAACTATTGCTTTCTCCTGTCGTTATAACGGAATTAAAAGTAGTTAAAATGAAACATCTTAGAATCATTACCAGGCATTCCTTTTTCATCTTCCTGATCGTGATCTTTGCTTTCTCTGCCTCGGCTCAGTCAGATCTTAAAAGCAGGTATGAAAAGAAGGAAGTTTATATCACAATGAGGGATGGTGTAAAACTCTTTACTTCAATTTACACACCAAAAACCAAAACGAACAAGTTAACCAATCCGATTCTGCTCACCCGTACACCTTATAATATAGAACCGGGCGGACCCTCTGCCTTCAATTTCCGGGTCCAGGCATATACCCGCTTTACCGATAACAATTATATCATGGTCTTTCAGGATGTAAGGGGAAGGTATATGAGCGAAGGGACCTTTGAAGATATCCGCCCGATAAATCCTGACAAAAAGAGCCGGAAAGATACAGATGAATCGACCGATACATGGGACACGGTGGAATGGCTCGTAAAAAATGTTCCACGGAATAACGGGAATGTAGGCATTTATGGTATATCATACCCTGGGTTCTATTCAACCATGGGAATCATCGGTGCACATCCGGCAGTAAAAGCAGTATCTCCACAGGCTCCTGTTACAGCCTGGTTCATTGGTGATGATTTTCACCATAACGGCGCCTTTTTTCTTTTGGACTGTTTCACCTTTTATTTCAGCAATGGCCATGCCTTCAGGAAACCAACGAGGCAGGGATTTTCACAGTTCAGTTTTCCGACTCCCGATAACTACGATTTCTTTATCTCTCAGGGAACAATAAAAAATATCGGACCAAAATTTTTCGGAGACAGTGTCAGATTCTGGAACAATCTTTTTGCCCATCCCGATTTTGATGATTTCTGGAAAGCGAGGGATCCCAGACAGCATCTGAAAAATGTTACTCCTGCCGTTATGACAGTGGGCGGATGGTTTGATGCCGAGGATCTTTTTGGAGCGCTTCACACCTATGAAGCAATAGAGAAACAAAATCCACAGACAACTAAAAATACTCTTGTAATGGGACCATGGTCTCACGGGCAATGGGCAGCAGGTCCGGCAGAAAATCTTGGCAACATCTACTGGGGTTTGGACGCAAACAAAAGGTTCCTGGAACTCGAAAAGATTTTTTTTGATACTTACCTGAAAGGGAATGGAACTGGCGATATTCCTGAAGCAATGATATTTGTGACAGGATCGAACGAATGGAGGAACTTTGAAACATGGCCTCCCAAAAACACTCAGACAAAAAACTTTTACTTTCATCCTTCAGGTGAAATATCATTTAAGGAACCTTCGACCGGTAACAGCTTTACTGAATATGTTTCAGATCCGATGAAACCTGTACCCTACGCCGAGGGTATTCATACCCTGAGAACAGCAGAGTATATGACCGACGATCAGCGCTTCGCCTCAAGACGTCCTGATGTGTTAGTGTACGAAACGGAAGCCCTGGAGGAAGATCTTACACTTGCCGGACCAGTTACAGCTGATCTTTTTGTTTCAACTACCGGAACAGATGCAGATTTTATTGTTAAGCTTATTGATGTTTTTCCCGATTATACAAAAGACTCAATGGGCTCATTAAGTGTACCTTTGGGTGGTTACCAGATGCTTGTAAGAGGTGAGGTTTTCAGAGGAAAATACCGGAAGAGCTACGAAAGACCCGAGCCATTCCTTCCGGGTGAGATAACCGAAGTAAAGTATGAATTGCCCGATGTGGCACATACTTTCAGAAAAGGACACCGCATAATGATACAGGTCCAGAGCTCATGGTTTCCGCTTGTGGACCGGAATCCGCAAAAATTCGTTAATATTTACAAATGCTCTGAAAGTGATTTTCAAAAAGCAACTCACAGGCTATATATTAATCCGGAGTATCCATCACACCTGAAAGTCAATATTCTGAAATGACAGTTTCAGAACTTCTTCAGTTATTTTCAACCATTCCAGACTTTGATTCTGTACTTTTTAACATTTAAATAAAAAGTCTTAATTTTATCAGTACCTTCAATTTTATAAAACCGTTCCGATGAAAAATAAAATTTTAATTCTACTTGCCCTTCTCCTGTCAGCAGGCATGCAAAGCGGCTTTACCTCTGAAAAAAAGAAAACACAGCTCTTCAATGGTAAAAATCTCGATGGCTGGTACACTTTTCTAAAGGGACAGGGGAAAAATACCGATCCCAAAAAAGTTTTTACAGTTGAAAACGGCATGATCAGGATTTCAGGTGAGGAATGGGGCTGCATAACAACAAATGAGGAATTTTCAGATTATAAGCTTTTTGTTGAATTCAAATGGGGAGAGATAACTTATGACCCTAGAATTGACAGGGCTCGCGACAGCGGTATTCTTCTGCATTCAATCGGTGAAGATGGAGGCAAGTCGGGAACATGGATGCACTCAATAGAATGCCAGATAATTGAAGGAGGTACGGGAGACCTGCTGGTTGTGGGTGACGGCAGTAAAAACTTTTCTCTCACCTGCCCCGTGGCACCTGAAAAACAAGGCAGCTCCCATGTTTTTGAACCTGACGGAAATACTGTTACAATTAATGGAGGTCGTATCAATTGGTTCGGACGCGACCCGGAATGGAAAGACATCAAGGGTTTCAGGGGGAAAAATGATGTGGAAAAACCTGTAGGAGAGTGGAACAAACTTGAATGTATAGTGAAGGGCAATGAGATCACTGTAATACTTAACGGAAAACTCGTAAATAAGGCTGTCGATGTTCAACCCCGTAAGGGAAAGATCCAGATCCAGTCCGAAGGAGCTGAAATATTCGTCAGGAAAATATCTATTACTTCGTTAAAGAACTAATTAAACACGCAGGCTTCTTTGTCTCTTGTTCGTATTATTTGAAATTTAGCAGTTAAATATTTATAATATATGCCCTTAGTACGTTTTGGTGTAAGCCTGGATGAACAAATCCTTCAGGCTCTTGATAGTTTTGTAATTGAAAATAAACTCCCTAACCGTTCTCAGGCTATAAGACACCTTGTGGAAAAAAACGTAGTGGAAAAAAAATGGCACTGTAACCAGGTAGTGGCAGGAGCAATTGTTTTACTCTACGATCACCATAAAGGAGATATAACAACCAGATCAAACGACATTCAGCACGAGTATTTCGATGTTATACTATCAGCACTTCATTTTCATCTTAGTCATGATAACTGCCTGGAAATTATTGCTGTGAAGGGAGTTGCCAAAAGGCTTACCGACCTTTCGGATAAGCTAATCGGGATCAAGGGAGTTATTCATGGTAAGCTCGTAATGAGCCGTGTTGAATAAATTTTTTTGTCTGATTAGTAACACGTTTTGTTTAAATAGTAACACATTAAAAGAAATTGTTAATTTTATGGTGTATTTACTATTACCTGACTGACCAGTAATAACGCATGAAAAAAAATATTTATCTGTTACTTGCCGGAATTATTTTTATGATTTCTGATGAAGCATTCTCTCAGAGTTACCAAAGTATCATTGGAGATACAATCAGCATTGATGAAGTAATAGTAACCGGAACGCGGACTGCAATAAACAGAAATATTGTTCCTCTGACAGTATCGGTTATTAACAGGGAAAAAATTGAAAGCAGTTCCGAATCTGCTTTACTACCCGTATTGTCTGAGCAGGTACCCGGGTTGTTCATAACCCAGAGAGGCATAACAGGTTTCGGCGTATCTGCAGGTTCGGCAGGCCAGATCACTCTCCGTGGAATAGGAGGAAGTCCGAATACGCAGGTCCTGGTTATGCTGAACGGAAATCCCCAGTTTATGGGAATAATGGGGCATCCTCTTTCGGATGCTTACATTGCTTCTGATGTGGAAAAAGTTGAGGTGATCCGTGGCCCTGCCTCGACACTATACGGAACAAATGCAATGGGAGGTGTGATCAACATAATCACCAGGGAGCAAAAAGAAGACGGCTTCTCTGCCGATTCCAGAATAATGCATGGATCATACAACACGCAAAAATACATGGTTAACGGGGGCTACAAAAAGAAGGGATTCAACTTTTTTGCATCATTTAACCACGACCGGACAAATGGTCATCGTGATTCGTCTGATTTCAGAATAACCAACGGTTATATGCGGGCAGGATATGAGATTAATAAAACCATGAAAATCAATGCTGATTTCAGCCTTGCAAATTTTGATGCCGCTGACCCTGGTCCCGAAGATACAAAAGCAGGTTATTCCATAGATATTATGCGTGGTATGGGAGCAATTACCCTTGATAATAAGTATGGCAAAACCAATGGCTCAGCAAGATTCTTTTATAATTTCGGCGAGCATAGAATAACGGACGGATTCCACTCAAATGACAAAAACTATGGATTTCTGATTTACCAGGCCTTTAATCTTTTCAAAGGAAACACTATTACGTTAGGGATCGATCATAAAAGATACGGAGGAATCGCTGAAAATGAAAAAGTTTTGAATGGAAACGGGATTGTTTTTGGAGATACAACAATTAGCGAAATTGCCGGTTACATTTACCTTCAGCAGGAGTTATTCGACAATCTTGTTCTAAACGCCGGATTCAGAGTTGAACATAACAGCACATATGGCAATGAACCTGTTCCCACAGTTGGAATTGCTTATCGCCCCTCTCCTTCCACCACTTTGAAAGCATCGGCAGCCAAAGGTTTCCGAAGCCCCACAATACGGGAACTTTACCTTTGGGCTCCGGCCAATGCGAACCTCGAACCTGAAAGGATGATGAACTATGAAATCGGAGCTACTCAAAAGATCCTGGGTAGCAAGATCTCTCTGGAACTGACTCTCTTTAAAGCAAACGGAGATAACATGATACAAACTGTTTTGGGATCGGAGGGTCCCAGGAATGAAAATACAGGAAGATTCTCCAACACCGGTATTGAATTTGCAGGAACTTACAGACCTTCAGTAAACATAACGATTAACGCAAATTACAGTTTTACATCAATGAAAGTGCCCATTACCGCCTCTCCTGAACAACAAATTTTTGTGAGCGGAACATATAAATGGAAATCGCTTTCAATGAATGTCTCGGTTCAACACATCCAGGACCTCTATACGCAGGTTAAACCCACAGAACATATAAACAGCTACACCATGCTGAATACCAGGATGGTTTACCGGATTAACAGGCATATAGATTTGTTTGTGAAAGGTGAAAACCTGACCAATAAAAAATATTACATAAATTACGCTTACCCTATGCCCGGTATAATTGCATTAGGAGGATTTAATCTTCATTTATAAAAAACTCATGATTTTCTGATTAATATTTATACAATCATTATCTGATGAAACCAACTCTAATTTTTCTGCTCGCTTTTATAGTAACATCCGCATGGTCACAACCGCTGCCTGTTAAATCAGAACAAACCATCATAATTGATACAGATTGCGGGATTGACGACATGCGTGCCATAATCCTGCTGCTGTCGAGGCCCGAAATAATCATAGAAGCCATTCTGGTGTCCGATGGTTCATTGCCACCTGATGAGGGAGTTAATAAGATCAGGTCGCTTTTGCATGAATTTGACCGTAATGATATTCCGGTAGCCTGCGGTCAGGTTATCAGAGGTGTTAATCCTCCCTGGCGAGAATTCAATAAAGGAATAATCTGGAGCACGGAAAATATAAAGGTCGCTGAATGCCCGGATGCAATAAAGGTACTTTCGGAAAGTCTGGCCGGAAATGCCGGGAAAACAATACTTGTCTGCCTTGGTCCGCTTACAAATACAGGCAACCTGGTAAAAGCAAAACCTGAGCTTCTGTCTGAAATTCAACATATTATATGGTATAATGATTATACAGACCCGCTTACAGGCTTCAATTATGAATGCGACAGGGAAAGCGCTGATCTTGTCTTCAGATCAAATATCAGGATTGATGTGATATCCAATCTGAATAATAATGATGCAAAGTTTGATGCAGAACTTTATAACGTTTGCAGGAATTCAGGAACTTTGCCTGGTTCAATATTATATGCCACACATACCCAGAAGCCTGTTTTTAAAAGGCTGAATGAAGATCATTTCAGGTTATGCGATGAACTTGTGGCTTTGTATATTACTAATCCTGAGTTATATAATATCAATATTAACACCTCAAAACTAAATGTCAGATACAACAGGAGTTATAATGTGAGGGGTGTAAGGGAAGCAATTGCCGATATGATAACAGGCCGGTATACTGCAGAACATAATGTTGTATTCAGAAGATTTCCCGACAGTCCTGAAATGTTCAATTACGATATCCGGCCAATTATTGATACTGCCATTGCTCTTTACGGACCAGATGAATGGAAAGCAAATGTGATGACGGATGAGTTTCATGGGCATCTCGGAGTCTTCTCTCTTGTAGGGGCAAAGATGGGTATAAGGGCCCGTGAGCTGTTTGGTGTTGGTCCGGATGAACTGAAAGTAATCTCTTTTGCAGGTATAAAACCTCCATACTCCTGCCTCACCGACGGGATACAGGTAAGTACGGGAGCAACTCTTGGAATGGGGACCATCAGCCTGGCTGATGATCCAGTCTCAAAACCATCTGCAATCTTTACGCACAAGGGCCGGTCAATCAGGATCACGCTCAAAAAAGAGTACCTCGATAAGGTAGATGCCGATATAAGCGAAGGCATTGTGAAGTTCGGACTTATGGATGACGGATACTGGAAACTGGTCCGCCATAATGCCATAAAGTACTGGGTGGAATGGGACAGGAAGAAGATATTTGAGGTCGAAGAGTTTTAAAACCCCCTCCCCCTGCGGGTACTCCCCCTTTTAAGGTGGAGAGTTGTTAACTCTTCCCGGACAAAGAGCATCAAAAACTAGTCTGCTACAAATATTTGTTAATCAGAAAATTCAGCTTCTTCTTATTAAAAGGTTTCACCAGGTATTCAACACAACCGCATTCAAATGCTTTTTCTTCATCTTCGGGATATGCACATGCTGTCTGGGCAATGACGATCATCTCGGGCCTGATCCTTAGTATTTCACGTGTTGCTTCGAATCCGTCAAGAAAAGGCATTTTAATATCCATGAAAACGATTCCGATATCCCTGTCTTTTTTGCATAGCTCAATTGCCTTGAACCCGTCAGTGGCGGAAATGACTTCACAACCCAGCGGCTTCAGAAGAGCTGCGAGCAAGGCGAAGTTATTCGACTCATCTTCAGCTACAAGGATTTTCTTATTATATTGTTTTTTAGCCGGACTGGTAAAATTTGCTTCAGATGCAGAATCCGATTCCTGACCAGCTTTTGTCTCAGGTATTGAAAAGTAAAATGATGAACCTTTCCCGGGTACGGAATCAACCCAGATCTTTCCCCCGAGGTATTCAACATAAGCCTTTGAAATAGAAAGGCCCAGACCCATTCCTCCAAATTGTCTTGAATCTGATACATCCACCTGGTAAAACCTTTCAAATATGTTCGGTTGCTTATCTGAGGGGATCCCGATCCCTGAATCAGAAACATAAAAAACTACCTTGTTATCCTGCCTGGTAAGACCTATATCAATATATCCGCTTTGAGTAAATTTGATAGCATTCGAAAGAAGGTTCGAAACAACCTGGATAATCTTGTTTTCATCACTGACAAGCAATAATTCGTTTTCAGGAACCTTACTAATTCTAAACTCAATATTTTTCCTGATGACCTCGGGATAAAATTGCCTGTGGAGTGTTTTCAGCATAAGGCCGGCATCAAACTTGCTTTTATTCATTCTGACCTGACCTGTCTGGATATAGGAAATATTAAGTATGTCATTTATTATTGACAATAACTGATCATTGCTCTTGAAAATAATACTTATATACTCCTTACGTTCAGATTCAGTAAGTCCTTGTTGATCAAGCAGTCCGGAGAAACCAATTATAGCGTTAAGTGGTGTTCTGATCTCATGCGAAACGTTATGAAGAAATGCCGTTTTCAGCCTGTCGCTCTCTTCGGCTTTCTCTTTTGAAATAATCAGATTATTGAACAAGATTGAATTTTGCAGAGCAAGTGTAGCTATATTAGATAGTGTTTTACATAAGCCATTCTCACGTTCGCTCAGATCCCTGATACGCCCAATCGTTCCCAGGATAAGAATTCCAATTGTTACCTCACCGTTAATGAGAGGTAAGTAAAGTAAAGAAGTAAGGTTTCTCTGTTCAATAATAATGTTTTCCTTTCCGGTAGTGGTTACAGCCTTGATGTCAGGAATAAAAAACGAGGTTTTATTAACTATTGCCTTTTCTATCTGGGGATGCTCGCTGATCTTTGCTCTGCGGAATTCATCCGGAAAATCTGCTGTAAGAGAGGGTATTGTTGCCTCAAGAATTACGGTATCCCCATCCATCCTGTACAGGGCACCCGAATCGAAATCGGTTAGCTCAATGGCACCTTCAAGTATATGTCTGAATGCTTCATCCCTGTTTGAAGTTACAAGAAGGTCAATTGTGATTTTAAGCAGAAGTTCAAGGTCAGCATTGTTTTTCAGGATCTCCTGATCTACCTTTTTCTGTCTTTGGGTATCTTCGGTAAAAAACAATGCCTTTTCATTCCTGAGTTCAACTATCTCATTTTCCAGAGTCAGAATTCTTTGTTTGAGCTCGGAAATTTGTTCAGTATTACTAGCTTTTAGTGAAGATATTCTGGCCAACAGACGCATATACTTAGCTTTTACCGGGAATGAAAACAGCCTTAATCTTTTTTGTTACGGAAGCAAGTTAATAAATAGACACAAATGTGCTCCCAAAACTCAGAAAAAGTTTTCTGCCGGTAAATAGCCAGCTTTGAAATATTTTAAAATAATATGTTTCCCTATTTAGGACTAATGAGCTCATTTGAACCATTATCGTTATAAACCCCTGGAGCCGGAGTCAATGCAGGTTTCAGCACAAATTTGATCGCCACTGCAAATTCCATGTTTTGCTCATTCCATTCAGGAATATCAATTTCTTCCAGTTTATTTGCCAGGCGAAGACACTCAGATCTCAATTCTGCATGATCGCTTGATTGATCTGATTTAATGATTTTGTCATCGGATGGAAGATAACCTATAATTACTATTTCTTCATTCAGGACCGGAACCTTAATATCTTTTTTATCAATAAATGTAGCAGCCTCTCTGATCTTTCCGCCTTTATTGACTCTAACTGAAATAAAAACCTTACCGGTATCCAGTGAATTTTTTGCCCCCTGCGGATATACTGAATTCTCCGCCAGAAATCTCAATATTTTCATGGTTGAAGCTTCTGAGAACAGCGATCCCGGGATGCCATCCGGAAGGTTAAAATCCACAGGCACAACATAGTCTACATCAACAGGTATCCCGTTCTGACTTCCCGGCTTCCAGTCAGGCATACCTGATATTACCCTTATTGCCTCAGTATCCAGTAAGTGATGTACCGATTTAATTACCTGCACATTCTTAATCTTTCCTGAGCTTCCCACTGTAAAATTCACATAAACCAATCCCTCAATATTGTTTTTTACTGCCTCCAGGGGATACCTTATACTTTTGGATATCCAGCTCAGCATTTCATCAGCACCTCCAGGATATGTTGGCATCTCCTCAACAAGTTTTATAATTTTACTACCGGATGATGAACCGGCCGGAGGGGTTACAATTATTTTACCCGTGCTTGTGGTGCTCCTTGACAAGGTAATGACCATCCCTGATGAGAAATCAGGTTTTACATTAATGGTTTTAAATCCAATATATGAAACAACAAGTATTGCTTCGTCAGGTACATTTATTAACCTGAAACGTCCTTCGGAATTGGAAGAAGTGCCAACAGTAGTTCCTTTTAATACTAGGGATGCTCCCTGCAATGGTTTTCCATCGGCCTGAGTAACAATACCACTGATTACCCCTGACTGATCAGCCTGAGAAGGATTATTGCTATTATTATCATGCCTTGTAAATGCATACAAAGCAATTGCTAAAACAGGAAGAAAAATTATTGTTTTCAGGGCAGCAAATTTTGGAGTTGGTTTTTTGTTGATCATAATAATCCGGTTTTTAATTGCACTATTGAAATTATGAACCATTGAAATGCTTGCCATATCATTTTGAAAATTGAGTAACCGGTACTGGTACTCCAGGGGTCTTTTATTTTTACTCAATGAAACCTTATCTGCCAAATATTCATGATTTAACAGGATGGATCTTTTAATTAGCCATATAAAGGGATTAAACCATTGAAATGCAATAAACAGTTCACTTAACAGCAGGTCAAAAGTATGCCCCTGCCGGATGTGAGCAGCCTCATGTTCCAGAATATCGCTGTAACTACCGTTTTTGTAATCTTTGAAAGGGATCACTGTATACAGGAAAAAAGAGAATGGAGGAAGCTGTTTATCGGTAAGGATGAGCCAGGGAAGCTGATTGTTTTCAACAGTGCCCTTTTTAATAATAAGGCATGTACTAATTATGCTTATGATTATTCTCAGAAGTAAATACCCGGCAACTAAAAAATATATCCGGGCAAATAGCAGGTTATAGTCGAATGGGGTTACAGGTACTGAAAATGTTGATTCAGATGTATCTGAAGGAACTGCAATTTTATCAATTATAATGGCATAAGGAGCATCTGCATGAAAGCTATCCGAAAGAACAGGGAGGCTTATAAATGGAAGAAGAGCAGGCAGAATTAATGTAAGGATTAAAAAAATCCTGTTTCTGCTATAAAATGTATCATTCCTGAATAACAGCAGATAACTCAGGTAAAAAAGAGTAGTCCCGACTGCTACCTTGAGAAGGTATAATAGTAAGTTATCCATTCTTCCCTCCTCTTTCAATGATCTCAATCAGCTTTTTTAAGTCACCGGCGCTTAACTTTTTTTCATCAACAAAAAATGAAACAACATTTTTGTACGACGATCCAAAGTAATCTTTTACTATATCCTTCATAAATATTTTCCTGTAATCCTCTTTTTTGACAAGAGGATAGTACTCATGATTCTTACCATAAGCCTTATGCCCCACATAACCTTTTTCCTCGAGTCCTCGAATGACAGATGAGAAGGTTGTATAAAGCGGCTTTGGCTCAGTATGCAGCTCAATAAGCTCTTTGATGAAACCCTTGCGGGCTTTCCATAGGATCATCATTGCTGCTTCTTCTTTTCTGGTAAGTCGTTTCATTTAGTATAACTGTTTTTGCAAATATAAAACGCTTTTATCAGTTATTCAACTAATTTTATATGTTTATTACGTAACTTCCCGTTTTAAACTGTTCGCGTTAAAGAACTACTTATCATGAGCCGCGTTTTCCCGCACTGACTTTTTGCTTTATTTAACCACGGATTCACAGGGACCACAGGGACCATGGGTAATACAAGGATTGTTTCATAAAAACCCTAAAATTTTTCTAATAATCCGGAGAGTTTTTCTCACGAAATCCGTGAATTCATTCCATGTAATCCTTTTATCCAGTGGTGAATCAAAAAAATAGGTTTTTCAACCGAATTAATTCAAATTGGAAGGAAGATCTGTACCGAGCCAGTAACTGCAAACATTCCTTAATATAGATTCAAACATCTTAAGATCAGTTGGCTTTACCACGAAACTATTTGCCCCGATTGCATAGCATTCCTCGATTTCTCCATTCTGGCATGATGAAGAGAACATCAACACAGGGATCTCTTTAGTGGGAGGATTTGATTTAAGTTTTCTCAGAACGTCTATCCCGCCTACTCTTCTCATCTGAATGTCAAGGAAGATCAGTCCTGTTTTATCTATATTCATTTCACCTGAATATTTATCGAAGAAATACTTTAATGCTTCTTCTCCGTCGTGCAAATGAATAATAGTATTGGTCAATCCCATATCGCGCAGAACGATGGTAATCAATTTAACGTCAGATGGATTATCATCAACAATAACAATATGGCCATTACTTTTTCCCATCCTCAAACTTAATAAATATTGAATCTTCTTCAGTATAATAATACAATCTAAGAATAAATATAATCATTTCAAAAAATATCATTATTACAACTTTTATCGTTCAGATGAATTGGCCTGGTGAAAAAAATTGTATAATATTTTTGCAAACAAATTTGGAATTATGACCTATTGTTCATTATCTTTGTAATGAACTTATGCTCATAACATGTCTCCAAGGCCATTCAGATTAAGAAAAATCAGCAATCCTCCAGTTATTTCGGGTTTAAAACCCTATGGCAGCAAAATTAACGGAAGCGAAAGTGTATTTCTCCATCTTGAAGAATATGAGGCACTTCGGTTATGTGATTATGAGATGCTTAATCACCAACAGGCTGCTGTCCTCATGGCAGTGTCAAGACCTACGCTGACCCGGATCTATGCAAAAGCCAGGCAGAAAATAGCAGAAGCCCTTGTACTGGGCAAACAAATAGTTATTGAAGGAGGAAAGATCTATTTTGACAGCGAATGGTTCTCATGCTGCTCATGTGGCTGCTATTTTAACAATCCTGACAGGCAGACTGCAGTAACTGAATGTCCCTTATGCAAAAGCAGCAATATCATGAATCTGGATCATAACAACGGCCTGGATGAAAAATCTATAGCAGGCTGCTCTGATAAAGCTTCTTAAAACTAATTACAATATTAAAAAAATATGAAAGTAGCCATAACAAGTACCGGTAACAGCCTGGAGAGTGAATTAGACGAGCGCTTTGGCCGTTGTTCATACTTCGTGATCTATGATGTTGAGTCAAAAGGAATGGAGTTTTTACCCAATCCGAATAAAGAAGCCCGAGAAGGAGCAGGTCCTGCATCAGTTCAGCTTGTTGCTTCAAAAAATGTGAGTAAAGTAATATCTGGTGAATTCGGAATAAAAATCAAATCATTGCTTGATAGTCTGAATATCCAGATGATTGTATTTAAAAAACCTGAAAAAAAGATCAGGGAAATTATTGAAATGCTAAACACTTAAAATTTTTAGTTATGCCACAGATGAATGGTACAGGACCTGAAGGAAAAGGTTCAAAAACAGGACGCGGACTGGGGAGATGCAAGGATAAATTACCTGAAGATCTTCTTTCCAGATTAGGTATAGGAATGGGCAAACGCCGCCAGGCCGGAAGCAGAAGAATTGAGGGTAAGAAACATATTTAGTAGATATTATATGAAAAAAAAGATTGCTATTCCGTTAGAGAACGGAGTTTTATGTTCTCATTTTGGTCATTGCGAACAGTTCGCACTAATTGAAACCATCGATCATAATATTTTAACAGAGGAGCTTGTTACCCCACCTCCGCATGAACCCGGTTTGCTGCCTGCATGGCTGGCCGAAAAGGGAGTGACCGACGTTATTGCAGGAGGCATGGGTCAGAAGGCAATAACATTATTCAACCAGCAAAATATCAATGTCTTTGTGGGTGCACAGGTTAAAAGTCATAAAGAACTTGCTATTGATCTGATGAATAATTCGCTCTCATCGGGAGCTAATTACTGCGACCACTAGATTATAAAATCATGATCGCATTTGGTCCCATACCATCGAGAAGATTGGGTAAAAGTCTGGGAATAAATAATATTATCTCTCCCAAAACATGCTCATATGGATGTATCTATTGTCAGGTTGGAAGAACTTTTAAGAAAAGCATTTCAAGGGAATCATTTTTTGACCCCGGTTACATTCTTGAGCATGTCAGCATGCACATGGAACAACTTGAAAAGCAAAGCCGGCCTGATTATCTGACATTAGTCTCCAATGGTGAACCCACTCTCGATATCAATCTGGGTAAGTTAATTGCATTGCTAAAAACTACAGGTATTCCTGTTGCCGTTATAACAAATTCCTCATTATTATTCGATAAATCGGTCCGGGAAGATCTTTACCTCGCCGACTGGGTCTCGTTGAAAGCTGATACTGCTGAAGAAATCACCTGGAAAAGGATCAACCGGCCGGCTCCGGGATTGCATTTCGATGAACAGGTAAAAAGCCTGGTAGATTTTTCTTCGGGATACAGCGGAATATTACGGACTGAATCAATGATAGTCGATGGAGTGAATGACTCTGATGCAGATTTTTCATCTCTTGCCGGTTTAATAAAAGAAATCAACCCCGGGACAGCTTACATTTCAATCCCTACAAGACCCCCGGCCAAGAATTGGGTAACCCCCCCCTGTATTGATAAGCTTAACCGTGCATGGCAGATCTTTAACAGTATGGAGATCAAAACTGAATTGCTTACAGGTTTTGAAGGTTCGGATACAGGCTTTACGGGAAATATATATGAAGATATCCTGAATATCACTGCTGTTCATCCATTAAGAGAGGATACATTACGTGAGCTTCTTATAAAGGATAATGCAGAATATTTTGTCGTGGAGTCGCTTATTAATCAAAGATTGATCAGATCAATAATTTACGGAGATAAAAAATTTTTCTTAAGGGATTACCATTTTAATTACCAATTATGACCGCTCCTTTGTCAACCCTGTATGAAAAGCTGGAAAAAGATTTCCGCTATGTTGAGGGCCTGAAGGCATGTTTCAGCTGCGGTGTCTGCACTGCAATTTGTCCTGCAGCGGAAGTAAGCGATTATGATCCAAGGATGGTCGTAGGCATTGTCCAGCAAAAGGATGAATCAGAGCTTGAAAAGCTTCTTAAAAGCGATACCATATGGAGGTGCGGGGAATGCCTGTCATGTAAAACAAGATGTCCCCGCGGCAATGTTCCTGGATATATAATTCAGGCGCTCAGGGCATTATCTGTCGAAACAGGTTTATTTGCCGAAAGCAGGCAGGGCAGAAAACAGCTTGCAATTAAACGCACCGTGGGAGATCATATCCTGAAGTACGGATATTGCGTTTATATCGATGAAGTTGATAATGATTTATATCCAGAACAGGGGCCTGTATGGGAGTGGCTCAGGAAAAACCGGAAATCTATGCTGAGGCGGCTTGGGACAAGCTATTGCAAGGATCAATCAGGGACGCTTCGAAAAACCTCCCTGGATTCACTTAATGATCTTAAACGGATTTTTGATGAAACTGGCGGTACCAAACGGTTTGAAAAAATCGAACTGTTCTCTTCCATGAAAGCAGGAAAAACAGGCCATAATTTTGATCAGGGCAGGGATGATTACTTTAATTTTCTATATAATGAGTAATAGAAAAAACCGGATATGGGAAGCATACCAGAAGGAAATAGCAGATGATCATTTTTATTTTGCAAGAAGCTGCATCAGGCAGAATTTTTTCCCTGCTTCAGAGGGAATCTTTTTAAAGATACTCCGCACAGAGCTGGGTATTGATATCTATGATGATGCCAGCCAGACAACATGTACCGGTATTGCTTACCACTCGGGAATCATCCCATTCGAGACCACCATGACAGTCGTTGCAAGGCAATTCGCCCTTATGACTGAAGCAGGCTATAAGAATTTCGCTGTCTCTTGTGTAACCTCATTCGGAATATATTCCGAAGTGCTCGAAACATGGAAACACTTTCCGTATGTTGAAGAAAAAACCCGCCAAACCTTATTACGTGCTACAGGTAAAACTTTTGAAAAACCTGAAAACCTGGTCCATACAAGCGATATAATATATAAATACCGTGAAAAAATTATTGCCAGGGCTAAATTCAGATTAAAGAATACATTAACAGGCAGGCCCCTTAAAGTAGTTGACCATATTGGCTGCCACTACGCCAAGATATTTCCTGATAAGGGTATCGGAGGAGCTGAATATCCTTATGTTCTTGCCGGTCTGACAGATGCATGGGAAGGAGAACAGGTTGATTATCCCGAACGCCGGCATTGTTGCGGTTTCGGATTCAGACAATATCTCCTTAAATCAAACAGGTCATATTCTGTCACAAATTCGAAAAAGAAATTTGATTCGATGCATCCCTTCAAACCAGACCTTATAATAGCCAATTGTCCGGGATGTACTTTTTTTCTTGACCGGTGGCAATATGTTATTGCAGAGATGGAAGGTAAAACATACGGTGAAAATGGCTATGGTATACCTGTTTTAACATTTGAAGAGCTTGCAGCTCTCCTGTTAGGATATGATCCATGGGATACAGGACTGCAAACTCATCAGGTGTCGGTGGAACCTCTTCTCGAAAAGCTTGGAACAGAATATGACCCTGAACAAAAATACAGGGGAGCCGGCGGTGAAAACATCGGAAAGCCGGAGTTGCCAAAAATTTTAAAGTGTATATAAACCAATGAAATGTTACATATTAAAATGATAATTATTGAATGACAGCCATTATAACATACTTCAGGGTTTCGTATTCCGATACCGACCAGATGGGCTTCATGCACCATTCAAATTATTTAAGGTATTATGAAACCGCACGTTGGGAGCTTTTCAGGAGTCTCGGACTCTCTTATGCCGGAATTGAGGATGAAGGCATTATTCTCCCTGTTACAAGCGCTTCGCTTAAGTTCATTAAACCTGCTCTGTATGATCAGCTTATTCAGGTCAGTGTAGCCCTGGGATCTTTAAGAGGACCTCTGATGGTTTTCAATTACCAGGCTTTGAACGAAAAGCAGGAAATCATCAATGAAGCAAAGATTACCGTTGCTTTCGTAAAGAAAAGCACAGGGAAAGCGTGTCACCCGACTGAAAAGGTATTGGATGTTATAAAAAATTTATCAGCTGACTTAAAATGATTCATTTAAAACTTTTAAAAAATGGAAAAGGTCAAAATTGGAATAATCATTTGCGACAGGTATAATAAATGTGCCGGTGGGAAATGTTTCAGATCGGCTGCCAGCCGTGAAGGAGCTTTTTCAGCGTATAAGGATAAGGAAATTGAAATTGCCGCATTCACCACCTGCGGTGGCTGTCCGGGTGGAAATATTGAATATGCCCCCGAAGAAATGATGAAAAACGGCGTCACTCACGTTCATTTTGCAACAGGGCTCCTCGTCGGCTATCCTCCCTGTCCCTATATGGAGTATTTTAAAAATTTCATAACAGAAAAATTCGGGATGAAAGTAGTTTTCGGTACCCATCCCATTCCGCAGAATTATTATCTGACCCATACCAGGTTGAATACCTGGAACAATAAATTTCTTTTGGAATCAATCAAGCCAACGATTGCCAGTGAAGCAATCCGTATTAATTATGATTAAAGTTGCCATTGCCAGCGGAAAGGGAGGAACCGGAAAAACGTTTGTTGCAACAAATGTTTTCCATGTATTGATGAAAAAAGGGATCGATGCTGTCCTGGTTGACTGTGATGCGGAAGAACCCAATGCTGCTGCTTTTTTTGAGACCATAAGATCAGGATCCGTTGAAGTAACTCATAAGGTTCCTGTTATAAATACCGATGCTTGCACCTTCTGCGGAAAGTGTCATGATTACTGCAATTACAATGCCATTTTCATAATACCTGCAATGATGGTAATTCAGGTAATTGAAGAGCTTTGCAGTGGCTGTGGCGCCTGCAGCTTTGCCTGCCTGTCAGCTATAACAGAAAAACCTGTGGTTCTCGGAAAAGTCAACAGCTTCTTTATCAATGGCCGCCAAAAACTAATTGAAGCAAGGATGAAAGAAGGGGTAATGTCGCCGGTGCCGGTTATCAAAGCGGCGATAAGATCTGCCGGAGAGTCAGAAATAGTCATTCTTGACTCACCCCCCGGAACATCATGTCCGTTTATTCAGACAGCAGCTGCAGCTGATTATGTAATTCTTGTCACAGAACCCACCCCGTTTGGACTTAGCGACCTTAAGCAAAGTTACGAGACTCTTAAGAAAATAAATAAGCCATGCGGGGTAATTATAAACCGGACAGGTTTTGGAAATTATGAGGTTAACGACTGGCTCAAACAAAACAATATACCATTGCTTATGGAGATTCCCTTTGACAGGGAAGTTGCACGTATATGTTCAGAAGGAGGCATTGTGGCAAAAGAACTGTCATATTATGAGCATCAATTCAATGTAATAACAAACTGGCTGACCAATAAAGCAAAACAAATCTGTAATGACCCAGATAGCAGTAATTAGTGGTAAAGGCGGCACCGGGAAATCGTGCATAAGTGCTGCATTTGCAACATTGAATGGAAAAGTTGTAATTGCAGACTGCGATGTTGATGCAGCCAATCTTTATATACTTTTCGATCCGTTACATGAAGAGGAAACAGTCTTTGTTTCCGGACGCAAAGCGCTTATAAATTATGACCTCTGCAGCAACTGTGAAATTTGCGTGAGCTACTGCAGGTTTGATGCTATTTCTCTGGCAAAGGGAAAAGTGGTAATAACAGAAATATCCTGCGATGGCTGTGGCCTGTGCTTACATGTATGTCCTGAAAATGCCATACGCCTGAAAGAAAACAACAAAAGCAGGATGTTCTCGGGATCGTTCCGTAATGGTAAAATGGTATATGGCCGCCTTGCTCCCGGCGAAGAAAACAGCGGCAGACTTGTGAATATGGTACGTGAAAAAGCAAGGGAGGTGGCAGAAAACAATAATCTCAGTACAATAATTCTTGACGGTCCTCCGGGAATAGGCTGCCCGGTCATTTCAACAATTACCGGAGCCGATAAGGTTGTGATTGTGACAGAACCTTCAATCTCTGGATTAAGTGATCTTAAACGGGTTTTCGAAGTGATCAGAAAATTCGGAATGGAAGCTCATGTGATAATCAACAAATATGATCTGAATCAGGAAATGACCCAGGAGATTGATACCTGGTGCAAAAAGATGGGAGCCGGTGTGGCCGGGTATCTTCCGTTTGATCCTCAGGTGGTTGAGGCAATGGTACTTTGCAAGAGCATAATCGAATACAATGATAAATCGGATATAAGCATATGTATTAAAAAAAGTTGGGAAAAAATCATAAATACAAATAACAATGGATAACACATTCGAAAAATTGCCCATGGAAGGGATAAAGAACATTATTGCCGTTGCTTCAGGAAAAGGCGGAGTAGGAAAATCAACAGTAGCATCAAATCTTTCGGTTGCATTTGCACGCAATGGTTATAAGACCGCCCTGGTTGATGCGGATATTTTCGGACCATCTATTCCGAGAATGTTCGGAATTGAAAATATACAACCGGAAGTTTCGGTTATGGGAGATAAGCAGATCTTTTTCCCGGTTAAGAAATATGGAGTAGAGATTATTTCAATAGGATTTTTTATAGACCGTGGTCAGTCTCTTATATGGCGGGGACCACTTGCCGGAAAAGCCATTACCCAGCTCCTTGAGGATACCCAGTGGGGAGCAATTGACTACATGTTCATCGATTTCCCTCCCGGAACCAGTGATATTCAGCTGACAACCGTTCAGAAGCTGAACCTGACCGGTGCAGTAATAGTAACCACTCCGCAGGAAATAGCGGTTAATGATGCACGCAAGGCTGCTTCCATGTTCACACATTCTGACGTAAAGGTTCCTGTACTGGGAATTATTGAGAATATGTCGTGGTTTACGCCTGAAAAACATCCCGGTGAAAAGTATTATATTTTTGGCAAAGGTGGAGGAATGGAGATGGCAAGGGAATTTGATACAATGCTTCTGGGACAGATCCCTTTGGTCATGGAGGCAGGAGAAGCAGCTGAGAGAGGATTGAGTATCTTCAGCCAAAGCAATAAAGAGATTATTGAATCTTTTGAAAAGATCACGGAAATCCTGGTCACGGAAACGGAAAAATTATCAGGTTCAAAGATCCAAAACAGCAATAAATAGAAGGGGTTGTATTAGATAAGCATTCTGCATTAAAATAATTTTTAATAATGTTACTAAATGTTATATTTACTCACTTTTCAATTTGAATGAATAAGAAGCTGAACAATAAATTTGCAAAGAATTTCTTTCTGATCCTTTTTCTCGGATTTTTGGGAAGTACGATATTCTTCAATCACACCCACATATCTGATGGACAAATAATTGTTCATTCCCATCCATTTAAAGCCGGCCCGGATGGAAAGCCTCTTCATGAACATAATGATACAAGCTATTCCCTGATCCATTTGCTCAACAACTTTTATGCAATCGTAGCAACAGGTATTATCTTGAGCCATATAATCTATTTCTTGTCACGGGAGATACTTTCCGGACCTGAGAACAATATTTCATTCAGTCTATATAAAGCTCCTCTCCTGCTCAGGGGACCACCTTCAGGAATGCTCGCCTGATCCATTTTTACATTTTCTGAGTTTCGATAAATACTGAAAGCATCCTTTTCGGGAGCAATTCATTTATGAGCATTCCTATCTGATATGAGCAAAACTTTAATCATAATACTTTTGGCTGTTTTATCTGCTTGCCAGAATCCAGTTCCTGAGAAACCGGATTTAAAAAGCAGCACCCGGGGCAATAGGGAGCAACACCGCCATCGTTTCAGGGGCAGACATAACCTCCCTCCTGAACCCGTCAATATTCTGACCAGGGGCGATACAATATTTGTTCCGGCAAATTCTCCTGTGTGCAACAGGCTTAAAATCCAGACTATTGACTGCAGTAAGCACATGGGTAGTTTTACCACAACCGGAGTTGTGAAACCTCTTACGGGTCATCTTGCAGAGGTTTCAACTCCTTTTGAAGGGCGGATTGTTAAATCATTTATCAGGCTGGGACAGAAAGTTAAAACAGGTACCCCCTTATTCGAGGTAAGCTCATCGGAGTATCTTGAATCTGTAAGATTATTTCTTCAGGCGAGCCGCGAAAGAGAGCTGGCTGAAAAAAATTACCTGCGCAAGAAAGACCTTCTTGAAAAAGGAGTGAGCTCGAGCAGGGAATTTGATGAGGCTAAGCTGGAATTCGACCTGGCCGATAAAGAATATGAGAAATCGTCGGCAATACTGAAAATCCTTAACCTTGATCCTGAAGAAGCTGATCTGACTCAGCCTCTTATAGTAAGGTCACCCATTCCGGGTGAGATTGTCCGTATGGATATTACAGTAGGTCAGTATATCCGGTCTGATTCTGATCCGATTGTTACAGTGGCTGGCCTCGACCGGATATGTGTTTCAGCTTGTATCAGGGAAAAGGATCTCGGAATGATTAGTCAGAAGGATCAGGTGGAGGTATTTACTGAAAGCAGACCTGCTGATCCGGTAAGTGGTGAGGTAAGCTACATAGGAAACATGATGAACGAACAAACCCGTTCAGTTGAAGTATATATTGAGTGTGACAATATAAGCCGGATACTCAAACCCGGTATGTTCGTTACCGTAGGTTTCTCTCATGAAGTTGATAATGCAATAATTGTTCCTGCCAGCTCGGTGATGCAGGATAATACTGAAACCTTTCTTTTCGTGCAGGCTGGTCCGGGGATTTATGTTAAAAGAAAAGTATCTGTAACATCCGTAGCCGACAGTAAAGTAGTAGTCAACTCCGGTCTTGAAACCGGAAACATAGTAGTCTCTGAAGGGGGCATGTATCTTCAATAAGGGAGCTCTATGGAAAAATTATTCAGAATCTTTATCCAGAGAAGATTATTGATAGCAACCTGCTTTGTGCTGATTGCTTCAATAGGGATTTATTCATGGTACCAGTTACCTGTTGATGCCTATCCCGACATAGCCGATATAACTGTTCAGGTAGTGACACAGGTGCCCGGTCTTGCTGCAGAGGAGATAGAACAGCAGATCACCGTACCTCTTGAACGCGAACTGAATGGTCTGCCGGGGCTGGTGGTAATGAGAAGCAAGAATCTTTTCAGCATTTCTTGTGTACTGCTGGTATTCAGGGATGGCACCGATGACTACTGGGCCCGGCAAAGGGTCCAGGAAAGAATAAACACCATCGAGCTTCCTTTCGGGGCGGTGCCTGAGCTGAATCCCCTTACCTCTCCTACTGGTGAGGTTTGCCGCTACATTATTGAAAGCCCGTCTTACAGCCTTCGTGAACTGACCGAGTTGCAGAAATGGGTGGTAATCCCAAGGCTCAAGCAGGTGATGGGAGTAGCTGATGTTCAGAATTTCGGAGGAATAACTACTCAATACCAGATCGAGATAGATCCGAGAAAACTTGAAAAATATGACATCCCGTTGAGTGTTGTTATCGAAAGCATTAACAGGAATAATGCAAATGCCGGAGGCAGCATGATGGACAGGGGTGAGCTTACATATATAATAAGGAGCGTCGGACTTATTAAAGATCTCGACGATCTTGGAAGGATAGTAGTTAAGACTTCCGGCGGGATACCTGTTTATTTAAGCGACCTGGGAACACTCAAGTATGGCAATTTTGAAAGGAAAGGCGTTTTCGGATATACCGACAGAGAGAGAGATTACAGTGAGAGCATCCAGGGTATCGTACAACTGTTACGTTATGAGAATCCTTCAAAAGTACTCGAAGATGTCCATTATGCCATTAACGAGCTGAATGAGAAAATACTTCCTGAGGATGTAAATATCCATATATTCCTTGACAGAACCGACCTTGTAAACGCAACTCTCAATACGGTATCGCATACACTTCTGTTCGGGATACTGCTGGTTGTAGGTGTTTTGATTATTTTTCTGGGAAGCTGGCGGGGGGCTCTTGTTATTGCTGTAACAATACCCCTGTCTCTTCTGATCGCATTCATTTTTATGTATTTCACTGATATTCCGGCCAATCTGCTCTCACTTGGGGCAATTGATTTCGGAATAATAGTCGAGGGATCAATCGTGATGCTCGAAACAATACTGAGAAAAAGGGAGGAAAGTCCTCTTGAGGAGCTTAGGATTGAAAGTATTATAAACGGTTGCGTTGAAATGGGTAAGCCTATCTTTTTCTCTATGCTTATCATCATAATGGCATACCTGCCTCTCTTTACATTTGAAAGAATTGAGAAGAAGATGTTCTCTCCAATGGCTTATACGGTTGGTTTTGCCATCCTTGGTGCACTTGGGGTTGCCCTGATACTGATTCCGGGTCTCGCTTATTATATTTATCGTAAACCTCAGAAAGTATATCACAACAGATGGCTTGAGAAAATCACCGGGCTTTATAACCGATTCACTGCAAAGCTGATTGATAAACCCCGGAAAGTCTTTCTGCCGCTTGCAGTTATTCTGGCAGCAACTATAGTATTATCCTTTACTGTCGGAAAGGACTTTCTGCCCACACTTGATGAAGGTTCACTGTGGCTGCAGGTCCAGATGCCTGCCGGTGTTACACTGGAAAAATCGAAGTCTATGGCTGATACCCTGAGGAATCATATTATGAAATATCCCGAGGTTAAATATGTTATGACCCAGGTAGGAAGAGACGACGAAGGAACTGATCCTTTCTCCACTTCACATGCAGAATGCGGAGTAGGTCTGATCCCTTATAATGAGTGGAAGAACGGGAAAAGAAAATCGGACCTCGTTAATGAGCTTACGGCTGATCTTGCCAGGCTTCCCGGTTATGAGGTCGGCTTTTCACAGCCTATTATTGACATGGTTATGGATCAGATTGCAGGCTCACACAGCGACCTGGCAATTAAAATATTCGGCGAAGACCAGGCTGAAGCTCGCAGAATTGCCGAGGATATAGTAAGAACCCTCACTGTCATTAAGGGTGCCGGCGACGTCAGTATAGAACAGGAACCTCCCCTGCCTCAGCTTCAGATAAATGCCCGGCGCGATAAGATAGCAATGTATGGCCTGAATGTGTCAGATGTTTCCGAGCTTATCGAGGTAGCAATCGGAGGAAAGGCCGTATCGCAGATATTTGTCGGAAATAAAGTTTACAATGTAATATGCAGGTATGACGAGCAGGTACGCGAAACACCAGAACAGATCGGTTCGCTCCTTCTTACATCCGCAACCGGAGTAAAAATCCCGCTTTCACAGGTCGCTGACATAAATGCAACAACCGGACCCGGCATTATTAACCGCGAAGAAAACAGCCGCTTCCTTACTGTAAGGATAAACATGCGAAACCGTGATATAACCTCATTTCTTAAAGAAGCAAATGAAGCTATTGAGAAAAATGTGCTGTACAACCAGAACGAATTTCTATTAAAATGGAGCGGTCAGTTTGACAACCAGAAAAGGGCTTATGCCAGACTTATCCTGATAGTTCCTCTGTCTCTTGCCCTGATGTTCCTTCTTCTTTTCTGGAGTTTTGGCAACTTCAGACAGGCATGGCTGCAGATGTCGCTTTTGCCTCTCTCGGTGTTCGGCGGAATGATCGCATTGAATATTACAGGAATGACATTCAATGTTTCCTCGGCAGTCGGATTCATCGCACTATTCGGGATATTCACAATGAATGACGTTCTTATGATCTCCCATATCAACCACCTTCGCAGTAACGGGGAATCGCTTAAAGATGCTGTTATCAAGGGATCTACAAACCGTTTCCGCCAGATCCTTATGACATCGGCTGTTGCGATCCTGGGTCTTGTCCCTGCCTCGCTCTCTACAAGTATCGGTTCCGATGTCCAGCGCCCCCTTGCTACCGTGATCGTATACGGCCTCGCCTTTGGTACAATAATTACCCTTACCGCCCTTCCGGCTCTTTATTACATGCTGGAAAACAGGTTCCTGAAAAGAAGCAATAACGGGATAATCAAAAAAACATGAAAAAAACATTTAAATCATTTATACTTTCTGCTTTCCTGCTATCTATTCTGAACAATGCTTTACCGCAACAGGGAATAAATTCTAAGAACAATCCCATTACCCTCTCCCAATATCTTTCAGGTGTAATGAAAGGCAATCTTACATATATTTCCGGCCAGTTCAATGTAAGTATTGCCCAGGCAGAGCTGAAAGCGGCAAAAGTGTTCCCCGATCCTGAGGTATTTTTAGCTTATTCCGACAATGAGGACCGTGTTATGCAAATGGGTCGATCGGTTGAGACAGGAATCAGCTATCCAGTAAGCCTGGGCAACAGGCGCTCGGCAGGCATCGGACTTGCCAGGTCACAGTATGAGCTTACAGAACTGATGCTTGATGCCTACTTTCAAAACCTTAGAGCCGATGCTGCTTTAAGTTATTTTGCCGCCTTAAGGGATCAGAAAATTTATATTCTACAGGAAAAGATCTATCAGCAATTGTCAGCCCTGGCCAGAGTCGACAGCATCAGGCTTCAAACAGGCGAAGCAACTGGGATAGACGCATTACAAACTTCACTTGAAGCCCGGACTCAACTTGCAGATGTGTTTCAAAGCCTTGCCGATATGGAGAATGCATCCGTGGTCCTTATGCGCCTACAGGGTAAAAAACTTTCCGATACACTTGATAATCCATCCGACGATTTCCCCCTTGCCAAACGCTATTTTGTCCTCTCTGATCTTATCAATGATGCATTTGAAAACCGGGCCGACCTGATGATCTCAGTGAAAAACAATGAAGTAACGGAAAAAAACCTCAGGCTGCTTAAGGCAAACAGGGCTTTCGAATTCAGTCTCGAAACTGGATATTCCTATAATTCCATAGTCAGAAATGAAATAGCGCCTGCTCCTGCTTATAACGGTCTCAGTGCAGGAATTGCATTTCCGCTGAAATTCTCAAATATTAATAAAGGATCTTTGCAGGCAGCAGGGTTGGCCTTACAGCAAACTGAGACTGATATAAAAGATGTCGAACTTCAGATTGTTTCAGAGGTGATCCGGGCATACAATAACTTTGTTGCCCAGGATAAAAAAGTTGAACATTATAATTCTGGACTGGTAGAGGATGCCGGAAAGATCCTGCAGGGCCGGATATACTCATACCAGCATGGCGAAAGCGGACTGCTCGATGTGCTGAATGCCCAGAGGACATTCATCGGGCTGCAGTTAAATCATCTTGACGCATTATTCGAATATACTGCTGCCCTGATTGAACTTGAAAGATCGGCAGGCATCTGGGACATTACTCAATAACCTTCATATTACACTTATAAAAAAAAGTTAAAATATATTTGGATTATGAACGTAGGTTCATTATATTTGTAATATATACCTGCACGATGAAAGCACTATTGTTCATAAAAATTTTTCTTCTGCTGCCACTTATACTCTTTGCTGATTACATATTGATGGCAATTATAGGGTGCACTACCTGTATTCTGGGTTTCGGAGAGGATTTTTCTGCGGTACTTACTGCATCGCAGGGAAAATCATTATAGCAAGTTCCGTTTTATTTTTTGGTTACCTGATATATCCTGAAATTAAAGGACTCATCAAATCAATAATAAATGGCAAGGTCCCAAAAAAGCAGGCAAGTTTGTAATCCTGATATTTAGAATAATATGATTCTTAAAATATTAAATTTTCAGCAGTTATTAAATCTTTTGAAAATGAAAACAAAAATTTTTATTGCTGCAGCAGCCCTGTTAACCATGGCATCATTGGCAAATGCCCAGGTAAGAAATACCGGGCAGCAAACCAATCCATCTCCAGACAGGCAGACTGTTACTATTAACGATAATGTCTCCGGAAATTCAAACACAGGGGTTAATAACTTCTATGGAAGAGGCCGCGGCTTTGGGCCGGGTTATGGCCGTGGATATTGCCGCGGTAATGGCGCAGGCTGGGGCAACAGGCAAGGCTTGCCTCCTGGACAGGGCAGGGGCATGGGACCGGGACAGGGCCGTGGCCTTGGGCCGGGCAGAGGCCAGGGTCTGGCACCGGGTGGCAGATTCTATGTTGATACAAATAAAAACGGAGTTTGCGATAATTTTGAGGAAACTGTAAAAAAATAATTTAAAGGCTGTTTCAAATCAGAGTCCCGTCATTCCAAAATGCGTCGCCCAAAGCCATCCGGTTCGCACCTTTTGGGGTTTGCCACCGCACCGTCAGCCTTGCTGCGCTGGCTTGCTGTAAGCAATACTGTTTGAGTTCCGCTTCCTGCGGGACGAGTTATAAAGCGTGGGCAAGGCTAAAAAACATGAGACTCAAAATTATCTGCAGCCCTGACCTTTTTTGGTTACTTTTTTGTGTCAAGACAATAAAGTGACTGGGGTTTGGGGCAAATGCCCCAAGGTCAAAAGCATGTCATCGACCTCTGTTGTGCTAATATCGTCTACTCTTCAACCCCCTTCAACTCCCTTCAACTTAAATGGTACATTTTTTGATGATGATACAGAAATAACCCAAAAAATGAGATCATGAAAATACCATATATTGTTTTTCTCTTAAGCCTGATTACTCTGATATCCTGTAATAAAGACCCTCAGGACCCGGTTGATGATGCGACATTTCTAACTGTTAAGGCCAGCTCGCAGGAATATCATGCCCTGAAAAGTGGCAACAGCGAAAACAAAAGTGATCCGTTCCATATTCTTGATATGGAAATAATCGATGATTCTGTCCATGTTACCGTATCATACTCAGGAGGTTGCAAACAACATTCATTCGAGATCATCTGGAGCGAAAGTTTTTCGGAAACAGTGCCTCCCGGTACAGGAATAATAATTAACCATGATGCTAACGGTGATGCCTGCGAGGCCCTGGTAACTCAGAATCTTGTATTCAGTCTAAGGCAGTTTTCACAATCAGTAAAATTTGATACAGTCTGTATAAATGTGCTCAATGGATGGGCTCCATCGGATTCCATATCGGTAGGCGGATGGACTTCGGATATTACTGATCATTATGATGTTGTTTTTCCCCAGGGGACAGTGTGCCAGGTCGAAGTGACCGCAACAAGGGTGATCTGCGGAACCGGATTATATGAAAACATCTGGTTTGCTCTTAATGACAGTGTCAGCGCAGGAGCTCCAGGCTTTTACTTCAAAAAATACCTCCAGCCGGTTACCATAAGCCACGATCTTGCAGGGTTTGTTCCGGTTCAGGGCAAAAAATATATTGTCGGTGCAACTATCGAAAAGAACAACCCTTATGCTCATGTCATAACGTGCATGGCTTATTCAGGTCCATCAGTTATGGTAAGAATTAATTGTATTAAGGAGAAAGAATAAACCATATATCCATTCATTCAGGGAGCTTCACTTCCTTCTCTTTCGTCCGTGGGAAGGTTCCGGGAAGGGGTCTTCTCCAGATACCTCGTCAAACCTTCCAGATAAGCTGTATGCGGATACAACTCCTCATCGTACCACAAAGAAGCAAAGTACAGTCCTATCGGGGCTGATTTAAGATTACCTGAGTTATATTCGTTATCGAGCCATTTTAAAGCTGCCTTACAGGCGTCATTGTTATCAGGGCCCGCCAGGGCTCCAAGTCCCAGGGCCGTTTCCTCAATGCTCCCCTGAATATTCCTGTCTCCTCCCCAGCTGCCATCGCTGTTTTGTGATTTCCTCAGATACTCCTGCCCCCTGATAATTATCTGCCGCACATTTATTCTGATTTTTTCAGGTACTGCATTCAAACCGGCCATATCACTTAAATAACTTAACACCCGTGCTGTGCCATACACCGGGTTCAGATTCCCGGCAGTCATTTGGTTCCCGAACCAGAGAGGCAATAATGATCCGTCGTCCTTCTGATGGGTTTCAAGATAATTAATACCTTTTTTTATCGACCTCAGATATTTTATCTGAAGCTTCTCTGCTATATCCGGAAATGATTCAAGCGTCATTGCAAGAGCAACTATGGAATGACCTGTCAGATCAGCGCAGCTTTTATCGAAAGGAAGCCTGCCCCATCCCCTGGCAAAGGTCGGGAATCCTCCATCATTGTTCTGGAGACCGAGTAACCAGTTGCATCCGGCTATTGTAGCTGCCCTTATCTTTTCAGTCCGGGCAGGGTTGAGCATAAGCAGCGCCAATATCGATCCCGGAGTGTCATCCCCGTCGGGTACCGATCCTGAATGGCTTGTCCAGCCCCATCCCCCGGGTCCGGCCCCATTGAAGGGGTGTATATTTTTATATTGCTGATTTAGCAAATGAGTTGTCAGCCGGTCTCTGTAGTATCCATCCTCCTGATTCCTTAAAGCTTTCACTGAAAGTGTTGTTACCCAGGTTGAAAGATCAATGTCAATGGGCCAGCTTCCGTCAATACGCTGTGTTTTGTTCAGAAAATTAATTCCTTTTTCCACCACCTCAGTATCCCTGAAACCGGAAGAGACAAGGCAGATATTTACAAAACCTGTGAGGGGAATGGCCTCCAGAAAACCACCGCTTTCAGGCATTATAGTTCTCAACAGCTTGATAGCCGGACCAATTGCTTTTTTTCCCAACAAGCCAGTAATAAGATTTTTCTCCTTCTTAAATTTGAATATTGCAATTCCAACAGCTATGAGAGCGGGGATGGCATAACTGACAACGCTCAGATTGAGCATCCTGTAAAATGTTCGCGGCAGAAGGGCGAGCCCGAATGGCAGCTGAGGGATCTTCCTGAATCCATTTGCCCGCGGAACACCACACAGAGCGCACATTGTGAGAATGGGAACTGAGAAGGTATAGTCGTTCCTGTAATGTTTCAGAACAGTATCTCCAAATGTATCTGAATCAACATTGATACCGGATGATTGAAGATACATTAATAGCTTTTTTTTAGCATTCAGGTAACCACTTTCAGTATTTTCAATAATGTTGAAGAAAGAATAAACAAGAAGACTTGTACTGATATTGGCCGGACTTTCAGGAGTATCGCCGTAACCGCCATCGTTATTCTGGTTGGCTATCAGCCAATCTGTGCCACGGTTAACAGCTGAGAGACTTTGTATTTTGTCATGTAACCGGAGAGCTGTAACTGCAACAGCTGTTCCCAGTGCACTTGATGATAAACGGCCCTCCCAGTAACCCTGTTCATTCCGTTTCTTAAGTAAAGAAGTGGCAAGCTCTTTCCGGCGTTCAATCAGATTTTCATGTAGCATGTTCTTATCTTGTTAGAAGTCCAAGAGCAAGTAACCCATAAAATGTATATTCAGTATCTCTCTCTTCATCGCCATTGCCGGCGACAAAGGCTCCCGAATGATAGCTATCCTGCAGCAGCAGCAGACAGGTGTGTCTTACCCGGATAAGATCATAATTCCCCATCCTGAGTGCAAAAAGAGCGACGGCTGTGGAGAGCAGATCGGTATTTTCTGAATTATGAAATGCCTTAAAACCTTTTCCCTCTTCAAAAAAGCCTGTTATCCTGTGCAGCTCATTTCCGGCATCAAGGCCAACCTTTAGTTTTAATACCAGACGGGCAGCCTGAACAGGGCAGGGCATATCGTTCCTGATCTCATTTTTTCTGAGAAAAGACCTTACGATCAATCGCGTCAGTGAATTATTTAATCTGTATGAATCAAGTGCCAGAAGGACAATAAAGTACTGATAGGAACTGCTCAGTCCGCCTGACCCGGATAAAAAAGTGAGTAAAATACCTGTCAGCCCTGAAATTTTTTTTAACAGACCGGATCCTGTTTCATTTTCAATAATAGCAATGCAACAACGATTTATCAGGTTATTTTTGAATCCCTTTTCTTCTTTAATAAATGCCTTTAACCTGACTTCTGATTCATTAATGCTAACGGCGCGGGACAAAAAAAATCCAAACAGAGAATAATATGCATCAGGAACACCTCCCCTGTCATTGAAACCCCCTGACTGGTTCTGCTGGCTTATGATAAACTCTTTTGTTTCTGACCGGGATTGCTCGTCAAGAGCATTGAAGCCTGTGGAAGCAAATGATATAAGCTCTGAAAGAAAACCGGTGTTATGACCTTTCATAGTCTTTGAATATTTTTCCCATCACTCCGTATAGACTCAGCTTAAGAGGAAGATTTTGCAGCCTCTCAAGGATCCTGTAAGCCTGATCGGCATGCGAACCGATTATACGTGCCACTTTCTTTTCAATGCCTTCTTTTTCAAAACCCTCTTTGAGCTCATCATAACTGAGATCAATAAGTAACCGGTTTCCGGCTCTTCCATTAAGGTGTTCCTTAAGAAAAGCAATAAGGTAAGGGAAGTCATGCCACCTTAAAAATGAATTGTTGTTTTGAAATTCTTCCAGGTCATCGCGCACCTGGTAGGCTATTCCGAATAAGCGTGAAAATTCCTTTAACAGCTGTTGCTCTGCGGGATCTGCTCCTCCGGCGATGGAACCAAGCAGAAGTGCAACCTCTATTGCTGCCCCTGTTTTTTGCGAATATGTCTTCAAAAGATCATCTGCCGAAGGTAACCTGTTATCTCGCCGGGCAATGAGATCTGCTCCCTGACCCATTGCAAGGGTGACATGGGCAGAGGCTACCAGCCCAAGGCATTCTGCCCGTTTCTGAAAAGACAACGGCAGCCTGGAAAGAAGTTCATAGCCCTTGCCTGTAAGATAATCGCCTGCATTGATGGCAACTGGGATACCTTCTTTCTTATGAAGTGTTTCACTTTCATACCTGATATCATCATTATCCTCTATATCATCGTGAATGAGCGACGCTTTATGAAAGCATTCAACAATAATGGACAACTGCTCTAAAAGATCATCCTCGGCCGAAGAAGAATATGCTGTGTATGCCAGTGCTGTCAGAAGAGGACGCACCCTCTGACCTCCAAACAGCATTGACCTCATTGCAGCTTCCACTGTAGGGTCGTTAAGGTCTCTGAAATATTTACGCAGATGATCTTCAGTGAAGATTTGATTTACTTTTTCTTTCAGAAGCGATACCGATAATGGTTTCAGACTCTCATCGGGCCTGAATGAACCAAGCTCTTCAGCCAGCCATTTTTCATCCGCAACAGTACCCGAACAGCCGTCAAAAAGCAGTGGTATACCAATTACAGGTACTGCTGAACGGTCGACTGAATCGTAGCTCCTCTCAAGTACCGACATGCAGCTTACTCCTATTATTGCATCGACCGATCCTTCATTTACAAGCTTTACAGCCATTGTAGTTCCTTCTGCAATAAGAGTGGCATAGCCTAACTGCTCAGCCATGACAACCAGAGAATCAAGACTGCAGCTCTTGCACCCATTACAGATCAGGCCGAGATCATCAAGACTGCCCTGGCATTTCTGATTATTTTTCAGGCACTGTGGCAGCAGGAGCAATCGCCGGTTAAATGGTGTGGCTGCCACAAAGGGCCTCCATATTTCATTACTGATCAGCACTATGATAAAGCCCTGATAGGACCGGTCATAACCTGATCCTTCAATTATTTCATCTGATATTTGCGAAAGTATATTAAACTCAACAGGCGGTTGTAATTTTTTCTGATAAACCATTTCACGTACAAGCTGCCTTAGGTTTTCCCTGACTGCCTGCTCCTGCGGTACACTTAATATTTCTGTTCTGGTGTTTTTCATCAATAAATTATCCGTATGACCCTAATCCGAAAAACGCATGTTTCTTGGCAAAACGGTACATAAAACCCTGTTCCGGAATTTCGTCTGCTGAACCATGACTTGGTACTACCGGTGAATTTTTCAGACGTTCGAACTCATTATCCCTGCCTGAAGTATCTGTGGTACCGTATTTTTCAGCAAACTCAGCCAGCCATACCGGATCGTCCATAAGTATGCACCCCTTTGTTTTTTTGGTGAGAGAATCCTGCAAATCTTTCAGGTAGGCTGACTCACTGTAAATTTCAGTAAGCTTCTTCCCGTTTATACTGTCGGCCGAAAGTTGTATAACCGGACATGGTTCAATATATCCCGCAGCATTTATATGGTGGCTCAGACCGGTTGCTGCCGGGCATAAAGGCCGTCCTTCATGATCCCAGTATGCATCGATAATGACAATCTGATATTTTGATCGCGCCTCAACGATATGTTTCCGGAGGGTGTTGATCTCCTCAAGGCTCAATGCAAGGTCATAACATGAATCGCTGCCAACAGGCCGGTAAATATAATACCAGAGATATGCAACACCTGATTCAACCAGCATATTGATGAACTTTTCCGAAAGAGCCATCCCTATATTTGATTTGCACACGCTTATTGCCACACCGGTAAACAATCCTGCACTGGTACAATGTTTTACAGCCGCCATTGTTTGCCTGTACACGTCTTTGCCTCCTCTCCTTATATCGGCAACTGATTCATCTCCTTCAAAACTTATAAGCGGAGTTACGTTTGCAGCCTGCCTGATCTCTTCAGCTATTTCCTTTGTAAGTAATGTACCGTTAGTGAAGAGCTGAAAATAACAATCTGAATTATTTCTGAAAACATCAAAAAGCGGTTTATATAAAAGAGGTTCTCCTCCCAGTATTCCGAAGAAATAGGATCCCTGTTGCTTTGTTTCAGAAATAACCCTGTTGAGAACCTCAATCTCCATACGGTTTTTCTTTTTCTTACCTGTAACCCAGCATCCCTGGCAGTGAAGGTTACAGTCGTCGGTAACTGAAATAAAGTGAAATGCTGGAAAATGAATTCCTTTTTTCTTTCGGTTCTGAAAACGACGGAACCCGACTACTCCCTTTATACCCAGATTAACGGTAAGTTTATACAAACATCTTTTGTCGGATTGTTTCCATAGCCGAGTTATCAATCCCATAATATC
Source organism: uncultured Bacteroidales bacterium (assembly GCA_942492865.1). GTDB lineage: Bacteria > Bacteroidota > Bacteroidia > Bacteroidales > VadinHA17 > LD21. The sequence goes on from OW818650.1 coordinate 1,208,933, forward strand.
AGGTATTACTTTTTTTAGCCTCTTCAATGGCCTTATTTTTTTCCTCTTCCGCTTTCTTTAAAAGATCCTCCCTGAATATGCTGCGTTGAACATTGCCTCGTTGCTTCAAGCGGTCAATAAGCAGTCCGGTCTGCTGCTGAACCTGATTACAATCCGGATCTGAACCGGCAATCACACTGTCCTCTTTTATACGCGGGAAAATAATTGCCGTTTGCGGGCAGGCACGTGCACATGCAGGACAGTTATTTTTGCAGCTTAACGGGTTTTTGACCCCGAGCTGTTTCCCTTCATAGCTGTAAACACCGAATAAGCAGAACTCGGCACACTGACCGCAATTGCTGCATCTTGTTTTATCAACTACAGGGAACCAGGCGGGTACCTTTAACTCGCTGGTCACCACCTCATAACTGCTTTCGCCTCCTGGATATTCAAGCTTAGCCTTAATTTCATTTACAGATAGCTTCCTGAAGTTTAAAACAGTCATTTCTTCAAAAGGAGTATCAGCCTGTTTAAGTATGTTCTCAACAGCACGGTGATAACAGGCAATTACTATCTTTCGCCTGAATTTCCTGTTAAGTTCCTTCAACGACACGGCCCTGTCTATACTCAATGCACACAGGTCGTTAAGCTCAACAACATGTGCATTTAAACCCCGAACTTCATCTGAAATTGCAGACAGCTTTTCATCACTGATGATACCTGCTTTGCAGCGGCATAAAATTATACCTGTATCTCTCATTATATTAATTGTGCCAACCGCGTGCAAAAGTAGTAATTTATTGATTACTGACCCGTTTGGTGACTAATAGCATAGGAGGAGTGACTAAGGTGACTAAAGTGCGCTAGAGTGCCTTGAGATACCCCTTCCCCAGCCCTTCCCCTACCTTGTCAGTGGACTATACACCCCTAAAGGGGCAGGGAGCGAAGTTCTATTAAGTACTTTAGTCACTTTAGCTCACTTTAGTCACTTTAGTCACTTTAGTCACTTTTTCCTACCTTTATCAAAATTTCGTTTCTCCAAATGACTGACCCTGAAATTATAGCGCTTATACTTAAAGGTGATAAGGATAAATTCAGGTTGTTGGTGGAACAGTATCAGCAGATGGTCTTCCGCACATGTATGGGTTTCCTTCATAATAAGGATGATGCTGATGATCTGACCCAGGAAGTCTTCATTCAGGCTTACAAATCACTAAGTGGTTTTAAAGGAAATGCAACTTTTTCAACCTGGATCTACCGGATCGCAATAAATGCTTCTCTAAATAAAATAAGGGGATCTTCGAAAAAATTTTTCCTGCAAAGGTTCGGGCCAAACTCTGAAAAGGATGAGGATAGAAAAACAATCCAGATCGCTGATTCCGATGATCCGGAAAATATAATAATCCGTAAAGAACGTGCTGAATGGGTCAGAAAAGCGCTTGACAGTCTTCCCGAAAACCAGCGTACAGCAATAGTGCTAAGCAAATATGATGATCTTCCCCAGAAGAAAATTGCTGAGATAATGAACACTACAGAAGGCGCAGTGGAAGCTCTTCTGCAGAGGGCAAAAAAGAATCTGAGGGATAAATTAATATCCACTGAAAAAGAATAAGATGATTAACCGTAGGAAAAAAATAAGTTTTGTTTCTAACCATTAAAATCAATTAAAATGAATTGTCAATTATGTCAGAAAAATTTGGAAGCATACTCCGGGGACAATTTGCCGCCGGATATGAAAACTCAGCTTGAGGCTCATCTTTATACCTGTAATGAGTGTTCAGAGATCTTAAGGTTACAGTCAATCACTGACAGTGTAATTGAACAGGAAAAGAAGCTGACTTCAAATCCGTTTCTTGCAACAAGGATCATGGCTGAGATAGAGAATATCGAAACACCTGTTAAGACTGTTTCACTTCTGACCAGGGTATTAAGACCAGCGCTTCTTACAGCTTCCCTCGCAGCTGCCATTTTCTCCGGGATCATGATAGGCAGCATTTCCAGACCTGCAGATACCGGGAACAGAATTCCAATGGAGCTCGCTCTTATTGATGATGCAAGGATCGAGTCAGTTGATGTCCTTTCAAACGACTAAATATTTATGCTATGAAATCAGAGAATAAACATAAGTGGATGGTCTGGACTATAATAATTCTGGCAGTAATGAATCTCTCATCAATAATTACCTTTGTTTATCATCAGAACAGACCTGAAAAAGCTGAAATAGCACCGGAATCAGGTATTTCAGTTTCCGAAAACACATCAATGAAATACAGCGGCAGATATTTCCGCGATAAGCTTGGTTTCACCAGGGAACAGATGGATAAGTTTGTTCAATTCAACCCGGATTTCAGACAAAAAGTGAGGAACATAAATGTTCACCTCAGCAACCTCCGGCAACAAATGCTCTCTGAAATGACTGAAACAAATTTTGACACTACCAGGCTTAATCTCCTTTCTGATTCTATTGGCTACCTGCATGCCGATCTTAAGAAAACCACCTTTAAATACTATCTGGATTTGAAAAATATAAGCAATCCGGATCAACAGGAAAAGCTCGAACAATTGTTCAGCGAAATGTTTGCCACCGACCTTCCAATGGGACAACAAGGTAAAGGCAGTCCCGGATGGAGACATCGCGGCAGACAATTTAATTTGTGATTATTATAAACTTTTTAATTTTTATGGTTATGAAAACAAAACTATTTATTACAGCAATTGCCCTTATGACAATAACAACTTTGTCATTCGGCCAAACTCCTACAGAACAGAAACAGAAGACTCAGCCAGGCAGTGGAGTGGCTTATGTTGATGCCAACAACAACGGCATCTGCGATAATCGTGAAGCAGGCGCAACAAATGCCCGTCAGGGCCAGGGAAATGGAAATTTTAGGGCTGATTGTCCTAATCGCGGACAGGGCAAAGGGATGGGTCAAGGCAAAGGAATGGGCCCCGGATGTGGTCAGGGTCGCGGAATGGGGAAAGGTAACGGCCCTGCTTTCGTTGATGAAAACAAGAACGGAATATGCGATCGCCAGGAAAAGACAAATAAGATGTAAACATTCAATATTTAATTGTTTAGATTTACTTTCTGTTTTTAATATTTACTTTAATAATATGCTCCAGTAATAAGAATTAACAGGCCCGGTTAAATCCGGGCTTTGTTGTTTTATTTCATTTATGCCCGAATAGACATTTTATTTGATGGTTGAAGGGAACATTTGCTTCAGCAGGAATGTTAACTTTATTAAAATACTTTAAATCAAGATATGGCTGAGAATGAGAATAAACCGGATGTGTTATCAGTTCCGGATCCTTTTGTCCAATTCGGACTTTGGTATAAAGAACATTTGCAAGCAGGATTAAGTATACCGGAATCTGTCAGTCTTTCTACCGCTACCAGAAGCGGACATGTTTCAAGCAGGATGGTTCTTCTGAAGGATTATGGAGAAAATGGCTTCACTATTTTCACAAACTACAACAGCAGGAAAGGAAAGCAGCTTCTCTCCAACAGCAGGGCAGCATTATTGTTTTACTGGCCTGAATCGGGAAGGCAGGTCCGCATTGAGGGTGCTGCAGGACAAGTTTCGCCGGAAGAGTCTGACACATATTTCAGGTCACGGCCACGGGAAAGCCAGATTGGGGCATGGGCCAGTGAACAGAGTTCTGTGATACCCGACCGCTCCTACCTGCAGAGCATGCAAAAATTTTATGAAAACAAATATATTGGCAGGGATGTTGACAGACCTCCTCACTGGGGCGGTTTCAGAATATTTCCCTTCTGGTTTGAGTTCTGGCAGGAAAGGGAATACCGTTTACACGACCGTACAACTTATACTCTTACTTTTGATGGCTGGAAGAAGGAACTGCTGGCTCCCTGAATCCAATAACTATTTCTTCAGTGGTTCAGCTGCTTTTCCATTGAACTCCTCATGCAGCTGCTCTATGGTATTATCTTTCTTCAGGAACCGCACCAGACCCGCCAGCTGATTCGCATCATTTTCCACGAGAAGCTCGCCAAGCCTCTTGTTGGGAACGGCAATATCGCTCGCATAGTGATTGGGATACCTGGCAAACCACCATATACCGGTATAACCAAACTGCATTTTGTTAAGTCTTCCCTGGTTTGCTCCCGATTCATTCTTTATTGCGTCAGTATCAACAAGATCAGGCCTGATGAAGTACATCATTGATGTTTCCTCTTCCCCGGCGTGACCATCAACTTTGGCTTTTTTCAATGAATTCATTTCCTTTTCCAGTGCAGGATCCTGTCCGGGCTGAAACAATACCACAATGTAATCCTTTGCTGAGGCAAGCTGTGACTGGCAGAAAAATTGCAGAAAGCTTGTGTTTCCTCCGTGGCCGTTGCAAAGAATTATCTTCTTTAAGCCGTTTCTTGATAACTCATTACATGTTTCTTCAAGCATTTTCCAGATCAGTTCATTGCTGTATGCCATGGTTCCGGGCTGATGCCTTGCCTCAAAGATCTGTCCGAAATAATAAGGCGGAAATACTATTGCATATTCTTTGGTTGCAGCATGAAAAGCTACTTCCCTTGATTCAAACATATCACTGCCAAGAGGCAGATGAGGTCCATGCTTCTCTATTATTCCAAGAGGTATTATGACAACTCCTCCCGACGCTTCAACTGCTTTGGTAAACTTTGGGGAGGTCAGCTCTTCCATTTTGAATGGTAACTTCTCCTGTGCAGATAACAGCAGGGAAATACAAAATGAACAAAAAATAGTGGCTAGCTTTTTCATATTAAAAATTATTTAACATATACTATATTAACACTTGCTCCCGTCAGTTCATATTTTCGGCAGCCTGAACGGCTTTATCTCGATCTTTTCCCACACTTTTCCATAAACATAAGGTTCTTCCTTTAAAAGTTCATCAAGCGATGCACGGTCAGGTAAACTATAAACTATCATTGATCCTATCATCTGGCCGGCATCATTGAGGATAGCCCCGCCAAATAAAAATTCACCCGATTTTTTAAGCGCTTCGATCTTCCGGAGATGCTCCGGTCTGTTTTTCATCCTGCGTTCCTGTGCTCCGGCATCAGTTCCGTCGTAGGCAATCAATATAAATTCCATTTGTAAAGTGTTTTTATTTGTATTTATCAAATCGATCTTCTCAAATTTAAAACAAATTGATACAGGTACAATCTTTAAGAAATTAATGTTACGGAAAATCTTATTTATAGAGGGTCAATTCATCACTATTTGACAATAATGATCTATTTTTAATATCTTAATTTTAGATTTCAGATTCAGCACTTACCGGATAACAGGTATTGGGAAAGTATTTATGCCAGGGAATAAATACAATATCGGATTGGTCCTCAGCGGCGGAGGTACAAAAGGATTTGCTCATCTTGGTATAATCCAGGCCCTGAATGAAACGGGAATATATCCTGATATTATATCCGGTTCCAGTGCAGGGGCTCTTGCAGGTGCATTCTACTGTGACGGATACTCACCACGGGAAGTGCTAAGGATAATTAACATGCAAAGCCGGTATTTGTATCTTCGCCCGGCTGTACCGCGAGATGGCTTGCTGCAAAAAACAGGTTTAGAAAAGATTCTGAGGGAACACCTGAAGGCGAGAAAATTTGAGGAATTAAAAATTCCTCTTATTGTGGCTGCAACAGATATCAATAACGGAAAAGCTGTTTACTTTTCTAGTGGCAACCTTATTGATCCTATTATAGCCTCATCTAGCATACCGGTACTTTTCAAGCCGGTGGTTATTGATAATATTTCATATCTGGACGGAGGAGTTCTGGACAACTTTCCTGTAAAACCAATTGAGAATGAATGTAAATTTCTTATCGGATCGTATGTAAATCCAGTGGGTTATGAACCAAAACTAACCGGACTGATACAAATAGCACAAAGGTCTTTCTTACTCAGCATGTCTAAAGAGGCCAAAAATAAAATACAAAAATTCGATCTTTATATCGAACCCCTGGAATTAAAGAATTTTAGTGTACTCGATCTGCAGGAAGCAGATGCTGTATTTGAAATCGGTTATAAGGCAACAAAAGAAAAACTCAGGGAAAGACATTATCAGGAGATCTTCACCCTTCAATAAAGGAATATAGCTTTTTTATCTCCTCTTTCCACAGAGACTCATCTGGTGTTTCAATAATAAGAGGAATATCGTCGAATCTTGCATCATTCATCAGAATCTTAAAAAGCTCTTCTCCAAGGTATCCTTTTCCAAGATTTTCATGCCTGTCAACCCTGGTTCCATATTCTTTTTTTGTATCGTTAAGATGCATTCCCTTAAGATAGCCGAACCCTATCACCTCATCAAATTTCCTGAATGTCTCCCTGAAGCCGTCAGCCGTTTTGATATCGTATCCCGATGCATAAGCATGGCATGTATCTATGCAGACACCTGCTCTCGTTTTATCTTCAACATTGTCGATGATAAATTTTATCTGCTCGAAAGTATGTCCCAGGTTGGTACCCTGCCCTGCTGTATTCTCAATAACTGCAGTTACTCCCTTTGTCAGGTCAAGAACATAGTTTATCGATTGGGCTATCGTCTTGAGTCCCTCCTCCTCAGTGCATTGGGAGAGGTGGCTGCCTGGATGAAAATTCAACCTGTCAAGCCCAAGAGCTTCACACCTCTGCATTTCGTCGAGGAAAGCAGATCTTGATTTCTCAAGAAGCTCCTTATCGGGATGTCCGAGATTGATCAGATAACTGTCGTGAGGCAGTATCTGGAAGGGTTTATAATCAAATTTTTCACAGTTTTTTCTGAACTCGGAGATTGTTTGCTGTGAAAGGGGAGCCGCCAACCATTGCCTCTGGTTCTTTGTAAAAAGGGCAAAAGCTTTTGCACCTATTTCACTTGCATTAACCGGGGCATTCTGAACACCACCGGAAGCACTTACATGAGCGCCCACATATTTCATTTTACAGGATTCCTTTTATTTTTGTTAACCACCTCGGAAATAAAAAGTTCAGTGTTCCGGGTTCCGCGTTTCTAAGAAACCCGAAACACAAAAAACACGAAACCCGAAACATTTATTTTAAAAATAACTGCTACCGTCCCAGCAATGTGTGCAAAGTTTTTCCCTTGGCAGGCCGATTGCTTCTACCAGATCATCAAGCCGCTGGTAAAGAAGGGAATCGAGATCAAGATCTTTGGCGATCTGGTCAACCATCTGCCTGTATTTTTCAGAATCAGGATCGGAATATTCACTTAGATCCTTCTCTGAACCTCCCAGTTTCTTTATTGCTTTTCTTCCGGCAAGTTCCATCGGACTGCGTGACTGTGAAAAATTAAGGAACTCACACGGGAAAAGAAGAGGCGGACAGGCAATTCTCATGTGCACTTCTTTTGCACCTGATTTTCTCAGATCTATAGTACTGTCCCTCAGTTGTGTTCCTCTAACTATACTGTCGTCTAACATGACCATTACGCTGCCTTCAATTACAGCCTTGTTATGAATAAGCTTCATCTTTGCAACCAGGTCACGCTGGGATTGCGCCTGAGGCATAAAGCTCCTTGGCCATGTGGGTGTATATTTTGCATAGGCCCTCTTGTAAGGGATCCTCTTCTCGTTCCCGTAGCCCATCGCATGACCAACTCCTGAGTCGGGAATGCCACAAACAAAATCGGCCTTTAAAGAGTCTCTTTTTGCCAGCTGAGCGCCGCAACGGTAGCGGGTCTCATCTACATTTATACCTTCGTAATATGAAGGAGGATACCCGAAATAAACAAAAAGAAACGAACAGAACTGCATCTTTTGTTCAGGCTCCCTTAATCTGGCGAACCCATCAGCGGTGATATTTACAATTTCGCCCGGACCAAGAAAATATTCAAGCTCGAAACCTGTATTGGGAAATGAGCATGATTCAGATGCAACAGCGTAAGCCCCCTCTTTTTTCCCGATTACCACGGGTGTTCTCCCCAACCTGTCGCGTGCAGCAATTATTCCGTTATCGGTAAGGATCAGAAGTGAGCAGGAACCTTTTACTCTTTCAAATACGTTTTCTATGCCGGCTACAAAACTGTCCTTTTCAATAATAAGGTTCGCTATTACTTCAGTCGGATTGATGTTTCCTTCGAAATTCCCTGTAAAATGCTTTTTCATTTCAAGGAATCTTTCTTCGAGTGCCTCAATATTGACCAGCCTGCTTACAGTGACGATAGCAAATCGCCCAAGGTGGGAGTTGAAAAGCACAGGCTGAGGATCAGTATCACTTATCACACCCATGCCTGAGTTCCCTGAAAATGAACTCAGTTCATCCTCAAACTTACTCCTGAAATAAGCATTTTCGAGACTGTGTATAGACCTTCTGAATCCTTTTTCCGGTACAATAAATACCATTCCTGCACGTTTTGTTCCCAGATGAGAGTGATAATCCGTTCCATAAAAAACATCATCAACACAGTTATTTTTTGAAATTACACCGTAAAAACCGCTCATATTATGTTATTGAATTTTATTTGTTTAACTTACTTGAAATTAGGCCATTAGATCGTGGTAATATAATATGAAAAAAAGTCATTCAATGGCCTTTCCCAGTTGCGCAAGTTAATTCTTCCAAATATTTTATGCACAATTTATAGCCAAATACTTTTATCAGGTGTTTAATCAATTGATCAGTACATTTATTTGACCGTTTATTCTTAATTTTGCAAAAATTAAAAAACTTAAATCCTAAAAACAAAAATAATGTCTGAAACAATCACTACTTCAAACAGGCAGGAAAAGAAAAAAGATCCTCGTATAGCAATGATCGCCACTTCAATAATACTTGGTGTGGTTCTGATCTTCCTGGTTGTAATGTACTTTGACCAGAGGAGCAAGATGAGAGAAATGGAAGCTGTTCTGACGCACGAGAAAGATTCTCTTGCAAACGAACTGAGGATGATGGTTCATGGTTATGATACCCTGAAATCGAACAATGACACACTTAATGCAAACCTTGCTAAAGAAAAAGAAAGGATTGTTAAACTTCTTTCAATTAATGCATCCAACTCACAGCTTATAAAGAGGTACAGGAGCGAAATATCAACCATGCGGAACATAATGAAAAGTTATATAGTCCAGATAGACTCACTTAACTCACGCAACAAGCTCCTTGTAGCTGAAAACGTCGAATTCCGTGAACAGATATCACAGGTCCGAAGTTCCAATACTGAATTGTCAAAGATAAAGGAAGAGCTTAACGAAAAAGTTGAAATTGCTTCCGTCATACAGGCAAAAGATATTGCTGCCGTTCCGCTAAACAGGAACAGGAAAGAAACAGCCCGGCTTAGCCTGCTCGATAAATTAAGGATCTGTTTCACCCTTCGCGAGAATCCGCTTGCAGCAGCTGGGCCGAAAGAAGTTTTTGTAAGGGTTATCAGACCCGACTCCCTCCTGATCACAGCCAGTCCCGATAATATCTTTACCTACAGGGAAAATAAGCTTATCTACTCAGCTAACCGTATTGCGGATTACATGAACCAGGATATTGAAATGTGTATCTTTGTCGATAACACCGGCGACTTTGTTGTTGGAAACTACAGTATCGAGCTTTACCTTGAAAATAATATTATCGGCAGGACAACTTTCATTATTCCCAGGAAATAATCATTCATCGGGCGGCATCATAAATTCTGAAATAATATTATCTGATATCATTTTACCCTGGTCCGTCAGGACCAGGTTTTTTTTGTCCTGCAGCATAAGACCGTAGCTTAAGAATTTTACTGCAATATTGACCAGATAATCATATCCTTCTTTTTCGAATTCTCTTTCAATATAATCAAGGTCAATGCCCCACATGGTCCTTAAGGATGTCATAATATACTCGTTGAAACGGGTCTTAAGGTCAAGTTCTTCTTTTTCGAAAAATGTTTTGTTTTCGTTTATCGCTGTAATATAACCTTTAAGATCCCTTATGTTCCACTGACGTGAGAATTTGTCAAATGAATGGGCCGACGGGCCCAGTCCCAGGTAGCTAACCTGCTTCCAGTAGTTAGTATTGTGAATGGCAAAATACCCGGTTTTGGCAAAATTTGATATCTCATACTGGATAAAACCTGCTTTATCTGCCTTTTCTGTCAATATCTGGAATTGCCGGGCGCTTTCTTCTTCATTAATTTCACTGAAATGGCCCTGCTCCTTCCATTTTCCGAAAACTGTTCCCGGCTCGATAGTAAGATGATATGCCGATAAATGCTTTATATTATATGAGAACGAATGCTCAAGGTTAGAAGTCCAGGCTGACAAATCCATTCCGGGAATTCCGTATATGAGGTCCATCGTTACATTTTCAAAGCCAGCTTCAAATACATAGCTCAGAGCCTGCCTGGCTGTTTCTGCATCATGCCGCCGGTTCAATAGCTTAAGATCTTCATCCCTCCACGATTGTATGCCAAGACTTATCCTGTTAAAATTCAAGTCTTTAAGTCCACTGATATATCCTTTAGTAACATCATCGGGGTTAAGTTCAATAGTCGTTTCACATTGTGGCTCAATTGTAAACAGCCTGTTTAAGCTCTCAAGTATTTTTCCAAGATCTTCAATTGAAAATACCGAAGGTGTTCCTCCACCTAAATAGATAGTTGATATTGTCTCACCTGAAAGGTAATCCTGCCTTATCTCAGCCTCCCTGATCAGAGCCTCAATGAATGGAGCGCTGCTTCCGGTTGAAACAACATGGTAGAAGTCACAATAGTGGCAAAGCTTTTTGCAGAATGGAATATGTATATAAATACCTGCCATGAAACAATAGATCGTTCTTTTGGGTTTATGGATTTGGGTTTACATTTGTATCAAAATCCTCAAATGATAAAAAAGAACATTCTGTCAATAACGGTAACTGTACTTATTATTTATTTAAGCCTGGCTCCGGCTGACAATTTTAGTCAGGTTAAAATTAACATCCCTTATTTCGATAAATTTATCCATTTTATGATGTATCTGACCCTGATGTCGGTAATTATTTTTGAAAACAGGAAGAAAATTAAAGATCACGGGCAGATATTCCTTTTCGCAATTTTCCCGGTGGTGCTTGGTATAACTCTTGAAATTCTTCAGATGGTCTCTGGTTCAGGAAGAACAGGTAATTTGTTTGATGTATTTGCTAATATTACGGGAGTTTTTGCGGTATTTATGTTATGGGTATTGGATAAAAAACGAAGCAAACCATTTTTCAGATAAATATTTTATCTGAGCTGTTTCCTTCATTTACAAGATCAAAAATTGTCTTTTCTGAAAAAAATCTTATGAGGGTATCCCTCACTTTTCCATAGTCGTCATGAAGAGGACATGGTATCTTATTAGCGGCTATGCTGGCACAGGTACCGTTATGCATTACGCAATTTGTTAATATCTCATCACCATCAATGGTTTTTACAATATCCAGCAAATTTATTGATTTTGGATCTTTCAGCAGGGCAAATCCTCCGTGAGGTCCCTTTGATGAATTGAGAATTTTTTGTTTCGAGAGCTGCTGCAGGATCTTGGCAAGAAACGGAGTCGGAAGTCCGAGATCGCCTGATATTTTTTTTATACCAATCTTACCCTGACCTGCCGGCTGATGTGCAAGATAAATAATCGCCCTTATGGCATACCTGCATGAATTTGATAGCATATCAATACATTTTTAGTGAAATTTTGTCAATTCTGGTCTGGTGTCTTCCGCCTTCAAAATTTGTTTTTAAAAAATGTTCGTACTATCAGGTAAGCTTCAGCCTCGTTAACAAACCTCCCCGGTAAGGCACAAATATTTGCATCATTATGTGCCCTTGCAAGCCTGCTTATTTCTTCATTCCAGCATAATGCACCACGAATGCCGGGATGCTTGTTGACAACCATGTTTATTCCGTTTCCGGTCCCGCATATCGAAATACCAAGTTCATACTCGCCGTTTGAAATTGCCTCAGCCAGAGGATGACCGAAATCGGGGTAATCAGATGTCTCATCATCGTGACAACCCAGATCGGTTACATTAACTTTTTCTTTAATAAGATATTTATAAATTTTCCCCTTCAGATAAAAACCTGCATGATCGGATACTATGGCAACCTTCTTCTTTTCCACTATCAATAATAAATTAAATGCATTTTCGTACGATACAAAATAATATATAATGATCAATTAAAAGAAAAAAAAATAAGAATATCTTCTAATCCTGTTTTTGTCAAAGTAACAAGCCATATAAATGAATTGTTTCTAATTTGCAAATTTGCACCGGGCCTCAATAATTTATATATTTCATTATATCCCCGCTAATCGTTAATAATCAATAATGTAACCCCTTTTTTAATTACTTCGAAATCTTTACCAATTACTAACAAAATGCTGCTTTATGAATTGCTCTGTAATGGCTGTTAATTATAAATCGCGACTTTATTATTGAATAATGTGGTATTTCGAAGTTAGAAAAACATGTTAATAACGTGTGATAACCCGGTAATTCTTTCTTGAAATCTAATGGTTTTTCAATGTTTTGATGGTTATTAACATACAGAGGTGTTATTTTTTACATTAAATTAGGTACTATATCAACCTGAATTGAACTGTTAAAACTGTAATTTTGCAACTGCCCGACTATTAACAATTCACTATTAACAATTGTTAATTATCAGGTTAATTTGTTGATTGCCAAAAACGGTACATTTTTTGAGTTGTTGAAAAATTGTTCGCTGATGGTTAATGGTGAAATATTCAATAAAAAATTAATTTTTCTTTCAACACTATTAACAGCATATTATATTCTTCATACTAAGAGATATAAATTTATTTTATTAAGAAATATTATGTTGTTGACAGATTTAAAAAAATAAGGATTCAATTATTTGTAAATTGTTGCACTGAAAGGAACATAAGAAATGAATGAGATTTCAAATATTGATTATATAAAAGAAATTAAAAAGCTTAAGAAGGAAAAGAATGCTATAATTCTGGCTCATTATTATCAGACAAGCGATATACAGGACATAGCTGATTTCATTGGTGATTCACTGGCTCTGTCACAGAAGGCTGAATCGAATAATGCTGACATAATTCTTTTTGCAGGTGTAAAATTTATGGCCGAAACTGCAAAGATACTTTCTCCTGAAAAAAAGGTTCTTCTTCCCGATCTTAATGCAGGATGCTCTCTTGCGGATTCATGCAAAGCTGAGGATTTTGAAAAATTCCTGAAGGAAAACCCGGGAAGAACTGTTGTAACTTATGTTAATACGACAGCTGATATAAAAGCAATGTCGGATATAATCTGCACTTCTTCAAATGCTGCTCAGATTATAAATTATCTCCCGCCTGAAGAAAAAATAATTTTTGCCCCTGACAGGAATCTTGGAAATTATATAATGAGTAAAACGGGCAGGGATATGATTGTATGGAATGGTGCCTGTCATGTTCATGAAGAATTCTCTCTTGAAGCTATTCTGAAGCTTAAAAAAGAGAATCCCGGGGCCAGAATAATTGTTCATCCTGAATGTGAATTGCCGGTAAGAATGGTTGCCGACTTTATTGGTTCAACAAGTGCGCTTCTTGAATATACGAAAAAAGAGACAGGTGATTGTTATATTGTCGGAACTGAACCTGGCATAATTCACCAGATGAAGAAGGAGAATCCACATAAAACTTATATACCAGCGCCACCAAAGGATTCTACATGCGGATGCAACGAATGCGCATTTATGAAGCTTATTTCAGTGAAGAAGATCTATTACACCCTTAAAAATGAGGAACCGGAGATCTTTGTTGATGAAGATATAATGATAAAAGCCAGGAAACCAATAAAAAGAATGCTTGAGATATCAGCAGAATTAGGACTTTAAGCAGATGAGAACCATTATCCTGATACTTGTTTTTAGTTTTGCCGGCGCTGTTGCCATGTCGCAGGGAAATGAAAACCTTAAAGATGGTTATCAGGTTTTCAAATACCCTAACGGAACAATTTCAAGTGAAGGCTATTTCAAAAACGGTAAACCCGAAGGCTTCTGGAAAAGCTATTATGTAACAGGAGTAAAGCAGTCAGAAGGAAAAAGAACCAATTTTCTGCTCGACAGCGTATGGGTATTCTTCGACCAGACTGGCGATACCACCGAGAAAATAAACTACCTCTATGGTAAAAAGAATGGCTGGTCATATAAATATAAGGTAGAACCGGGTATCGGACTATATGTTTGGTCCAAAGAGCTTTATGCAGGCGACAGGAAAGAAGGTACTGCATTTTTCTATTATCCTGAAGGTAAAATCCAACAGACAATATCATATTATAACGGTAAGAAAGAAGGACTTTCAAAGGAGTTCGACAAGGAAGGAAATATCATTTCACTGCTTGAATACAGCAGGGATTATCTCATAAGCCGCGAAAGAATTAACAGGGTCGATAATAAGGGTCTGAAGCAGGGCGAATGGAGAGAATTCTATGAGAATGGTAATGTAAAAAATGAATCGACTTTCAGAGATAACCTTCTTCATGGTTATTACAAGGAATATGACATGCGCGGGAACCTGACTTCAACTATGCTGTACGACAACGGCTCTATAGTCCAGGCAAGAGTTGAAGATACTCCCGATATTGAGGTGGCAAATAAGTACGACAGCACCGGAAAATTGATTTACAGCGGCCCTTACAGGAACGAGATCCCGGTTGGTGTTCACAGGCAGTATGACAGAGATGGTAAAATTATCAACTCATTCAGATATAATGATAATGGGGTCCTTTTATCGGAAGGCATAATCGATGAGGCAGGAAACAGGAACGGTAGATGGAAAGAGCTTTACGAAGATGGCAAACCCCGGGCCGAAGGACAATATACTGCCAACAGAAGAACCGGAACCTGGAAATTTTACAGCATGACGGGAAAAGTGGAACAGACAGGCTCATACAACAGCGACAGACCCGATGGAATTTGGACATGGTACTATGACACCGGGCAGATTCTCAGGGAAGAAGAATATTTTCAGGGAAGAAGGGATGGCGTATATACCGAATATTCTCCTGACGGAACAATTATCGCACAGGGTAAGTTTACAGATGATGAAAAGAATGGTGACTGGAAATATAAGGCAGGAGATAATACGGAAGAGGGTAAGTATCTTGTTGGACTAAGAGATGGTTTATGGAAGTCATATTATCCTGACGGAAAACTTAGATTCAAAGGAACTTTTATTCAGGGTAATCCTGAAGGAACGCATAGCTACTACTATGAGAACGGAAAAATGAAGGAAGAACAATTCTATAGGAACGGCATAAGGGAAAAGACCTGGAAAAAATTCGATGAAGAAGGAAATCAATTGCTTACCATAGGTTACAGGAACGATGTGGAAGTCAATATTAATGGTGTAAAAATAAAACTTCCGGAGAGCGACACAAAGCTGATAAAATAGTTACTTTGTGCCATGGAAGAAAATTTCAATATCAGAAAGGAGATTGTTTCAGTACCTGATAAAGAATTTGAAAAACAACTCCGGCCTCTGAGCTTTGATGACTTCAAAGGACAAAAGCAGGTTATTGATAATCTTATTGTTTTTGCCACCGCTGCCAAACAGCGGTCCGAATCGCTTGATCATGTACTGCTTCATGGACCCCCCGGACTGGGAAAGACTACACTTGCAGCTATCATAGCTAATGAAATGAAGGTAAATATGAGAGTTACTTCAGGTCCGGTACTGGATAAGCCAGGCGACCTGGCCGGCCTACTGACGAACCTTCAGGAGGGTGATGTGCTTTTTATAGATGAGATCCACAGACTGAGCCCGGTTGTTGAAGAATACCTTTATTCAGCCATGGAGGATTTCCAGATTGATATAATGATCGACAAGGGACCAAGTGCCAGGTCAGTGCAGCTTACACTGAATAATTTTACTTTGATCGGCGCTACCACCAGGTCAGGCCTTCTTACTGGTCCCCTGAGGGCACGATTCGGAATTAAATTTCATCTCGAATATTATGATCATGAAGTGCTTACAGAAATAATAAAGAGATCGGCAGGGATCCTTAATATTCAGATCGAGAATAAAGCAGCTGTGGAAATTGCCAGACGAAGCCGGGGCACTCCGAGGATAGCAAACGCTCTTCTCAGAAGGATAAGGGATTTTGCACAGGTTAAAGGGTCAGGTAAAATCGACCCCGAAATAACAAAATATGGCCTGAATGCATTAAATATCGATCAGTTTGGTCTTGATGAAATGGACAACAGAATACTGCTGGCAATAATCGATAAATTTAATGGTGGACCTGTCGGACTTACAACAATTGCCACTGCTGTGGGTGAGGAGAGCGGGACTATTGAAGAGGTATATGAGCCTTTCCTGATAAAAGAAGGCTTCTTAAAACGAACACCGAGGGGAAGGGAGGCGACAGAACATGCATACCGCCACCTCGGAAGGGCAATCAGCAGGAATTCAATGGGGAGGTTGTTCGATTAAAAATGAAATCAGGTGAACACATTGCTGATCTTCTCAAGTCCTCGTTTATCAAGGATCCTGATCTTCCTGCCATTCAGTTCCAGAAGCTTATCGGATTTGAATTCAGATAGGAGCCTGATAACAGACTCGGTTGCAGTTCCTACAATGTTGGCAAGCTCTTCCCGGGTTAGGGAAATATTCAGGGTCTGATCATTGCTAAGGCCAAATTCATGTACAAGGAGCAGTAGTATCTCGGCAAGCCTTTCCCTGACAGTCTTCTGAGCTATGTTAGTTATGAATGAGTTAGCTTCGCCAAGCTCATGGCAGGCAAGTTTTAATAGTTCAAAAGCAAAATTAGCGTCACTTTTCACAAGAGAGATCAAAATTTCAGAAGGAATAAAGCAAACCTCGCAATCTTCGATAACCTTGGCAGTGGTGCAGGCAACCTCATTGCTCAGTACGCTTCTGTATGCAATGATATCACCGGCCTTCGCAAACCGGATAATCTGTTCTTTTCCATCAAAGCCGGTCTTGAATACCTTAATAATTCCATTGTGGATACAATAGAATCCACTAATACGGTTCCCTTCATTATAAAGTACTTCACCGCGTTTAAATGCACGGAATTCTTTTGCAAAATTCAGCGCTTCTGATTCATCAGGTGTAAGGTGCTGAAATACAGAACCAGAATCAAAGGCACATTTTTCACATAAATGAATATTTAGTTCTTTTTTTTTCATTTCATCACCGCTAATGAAAATTAAATGTAAATCTTAAATTAATTGACGCAATCTAAGTTAAAAAGCTGATTTGAACTGGTCTAAGAACCT
Organism: uncultured Bacteroidales bacterium; assembly: GCA_942492865.1. Lineage (GTDB taxonomy): Bacteria > Bacteroidota > Bacteroidia > Bacteroidales > VadinHA17 > LD21. Next base: position 1,226,123 of record OW818650.1, read on the forward strand.
TATATCGTTCTCAAAATATAGCCTTAGATCATTGATCTGGTACTTGAGCATGGCCTGCCTTTCAATTCCCATTCCAAAAGCAAAACCGGTATATTTACTGCTATCTATGTTGCAGGCATCAAGAACGTTAGGATGAACCATCCCGCAGCCAAGAATTTCGAGCCAGCCAGTGTATTTACATACATTGCAGCCTTTTCCACCGCATATCTTACACCTTACATCCATTTCTGCCGAAGGTTCGGTGAATGGGAAGTACGAAGGCCGAAGCCTGATCTCTGTTTCCGGTCCGAACATCTCTCTTGCAAAAAAGAAGAGGGTTTGCCTCAGATCGGCAAAAGAAACATTCTCATCAATATAGAGCCCTTCAACCTGATGAAAAATACAGTGTGCCCTTGCAGAAATGGCCTCATTACGGAATACTCGTCCGGGAGAAATCGTACGTATGGGAGGTTTTTGATTCTGCATAACCCTTACCTGTACAGATGATGTATGTGTGCGCAGGAGAATATCTTCCGGATCGGAATCTTCCTCAGAGATCCTCGAAATGTAAAAAGTATCCTGCATATCCCTTGCCGGATGTTCAGGAGCAAAATTCAACCTTGTAAACACATGATCGTCATTTTCAATCTCGGGACCTTCGGAAACGACAAAACCAAGTCTCTGAAAGATATTAATTATTTCGTTCCTGACTATAGAAATCGGATGCCTTGAACCAAGTTCATAAGGGTGCGAAGGCTTTGTTAAATCCTCTGTACCGGAGAGTTCTTCGCGCATTGAAATTTCCGGTTTTAAAGAATTGTACTTTTCAGAGGCAGCCTGTTTAAGATGATTTAACCTCTGCCCTATCTCTTTTTTTTCGGCTGCAGGCACATTTCTGAAGTCATCAAAGAGAACAGAGATAGTACCTTTTTTACTTAGATATTTCAAACGAAATGATTCAAGCTCCTCAGGTGTTCTTATCTCTGCTGAATTAATCTCGTTTAAAAGATCTGTTATTTTATGTAGCATCTTTCTGCAATTTGTTATTTCTTTTCAATCTTCATTTTAATGATCACAATGGGACTTGAAGGCCTGTCGCTCTCGTCAGTCGGAACCGCAGCAATTTTATCAATTATTTCAAGTCCTTCAATAACTTCTCCAAAGACTGTGTATGATCCGTCTAGCCTGGGTACACCACCGGCCGTTTTATAAACCTCACGATGTGTTGCGGGAATTTTGAATTCTTTATTGGAGGTGAGATATTCAAACATTTTGATTGATGCTTTTTCCTGAATCTCTCCGTTCGTTAAAGGGATCCCGCTTTGTCTGGCGCTGTCGGCAACTTCTTCTGTCAGCTTTTTGAAAACAGATTGTTTTAAGCTGCTATTGATCATTCGTTCAGTAAGATTCAGCTCTTCATCAGACAGTTTTGTCCCTTGCACTATATAAAACTGTGTACCGGATGATCTCTTTTCCGGATTTACTTCATTTCCCTCCCTTGCGGCCGCAAGCGCTCCCTTTTTATGATAGTAGTGAGAAATAATTTCTGCGGGTATTGTATAAGTTGTTAAAGAGTCATGAAGTTTTCCATCCTGATTTTGCTTCGTCTTTGTATCACCTGCCTGTATCATAAAGTCCTGGATAACCCTGTGGAAGATCACACCATCATAAATACCCGAATTGACTAGTTTTATAAAATTGTCGCGGTGACCAGGTGTGCTGTCATATAGCTGAACCTTGATATCTCCGAGTGTTGTTTTAATAGAGACAACAGTATTTTCATTGCCCGCCGGAGCCTTGCAGGCGAAAAGCGAAATCATAAACGACAGAAAAATCAATTTTTTTATAGGAATGTTCATTAAATTATATCTTAGGTTAATATATTCTGTAAATCTGATGGCAAAGATATCTAACTTTGAGAGATACACGAATATCTGCCTTTCAAATTGCATTGTTTTTATAGAAATGAGAGGGGATAACTGTTTTTGCATGCATAAAATTATCTTTGCAATTATTTTTTCCCTGTGAAGGAAGTTAAAAAGTTAGCTGGACAAACATTGATATATGGCCTTGGGACTATTGTTCCACGATTCCTTAATTATGGTATTCTGACCTTCTTTTACACGCGTGTTTTCAGTAAATCAGAATATGGTGTTGTTACAGAACTGTATGCCTGGATGGTGTTGATGCTGGTTATTCTTACCTACGGCATGGAAACTGGTTTTTTCAGGTTCTCTCAGAAAGAAGCAAATAATGAAAAAGTCTTCAGTACATCATTTATTAGCCTGTCGGTTACATCAACAGCTTTTTTTATACTTGTTTGTTTTTTTATTGGGCCTGTTTCAAGTGCAATGGACTACAGCAATAATCAGGACTATATTATTATGTTTGCTGGGATATTGTCGCTCGATACGATTTGCGCAATTCCATTTGCATGGCTGAGGAAGGAAAACAAGGCTTTATTATTCAGCCTGATTAAAATTCTAAATGTTATAATCACCCTGGCAGCTGTTATATTCCTTCTTGTCCTGGCCCCTTCAATGTACGAGAGAGGGGATAGCTGGCTGGTTAAAATATATGATCCTGATTATGGCGTGGGCTATGTTTTCCTGGCAAATGTCATCGGAAGTACAGCAACTTTGTTAATGCTTATTCCGACTGTTTTAAAAATGAAGTTCTCTTTTGATTTAAGTATCTGGCGGAATATGATCGGATACTCTTTTCCTTTAATGATTGCAGGATTGAGTGGTTCGGTTAATGATGCAATTGACAAAGTGCTTCTTCGAAGAATGCTGGGAGATAACGGACTGGAGACAGTAGGTGTGTATGGTGCGGGCTATAAGATTGCTGTTTTAATGGCATTGTTCATTCAAATGTTCAGGTTTGCTGCAGAACCATTCTTTTTTGAACGGGCAAAGCATCAGGATGCAAAGGAGACTTACGCATTTGTGATGAAATATTTTGTTATTGCGATGCTGATCATCTACCTGGTGATAAATCTTTATATATCAGGCATACAACTTATTTTGGATGTAAACTTCAGAGAAGCAATAATTGTAGTTCCCATCATTAGTATGGCTTATCTGTTTTATGGGATATATGTAAATCACAGTATCTGGTATAAATTGAACGACCTTACAAGGTACGGTGTGATAATAGCCATATCCGGAGCACTGACAACGGTTATTATTAATGTTCTGCTTATTCCGGAATTTGGATACATGGCCTCAGCGTGGGCGCATATAATTTCTTATGGAACAATGATAATTCTATCTTTTGCTTTTGCAGCTAATCATTATAAAGTTAAATACAACATGATTAGTCTTTTGCCTTATTTCATCATTGCTGTTTCAATGGTCACATTCAGTACTTTTTTTAATTACCCTTCTCTAATAGTGGAATTTGCTCTAAATACTTTTTTTATTATAATATTTATTGCCTATGCACAGTATAGGGATAAGATTCTTATAATCTTTATAAAAAGATAGTAATCAAAATAATAACTGTTCTATTTATACCCGGAGATATGAAGATTAAGATAGTAAATAAATCAAAACATCAGTTGCCTGAATATTCAACCATTGCGTCAGCAGGTATGGATTTGCGGTCAAATATTGATGAAGATGTTATCATTGAACCGGGTAGGAGGGCATTGGTTACTACCGGATTGTTTATTGAAATTCCAATAGGTTTTGAAGCGCAAATAAGACCAAGAAGCGGACTTGCTATAAAGAAAGGTGTTACGGTACTTAATTCACCCGGAACAATTGATGCGGATTACAGAGGTGAAATATGTATTATTCTGATAAACTTATCGGATGAAAACTTCGTTATAAAGGATGGAGATAGAATTTGTCAGATGGTTGTTGCAAGACACGAAAAGGCCGAGTGGGTAGAGGTTGACATTCTGGAGGAGACGTTAAGGGGAAGTGGCGGTTTCGGTCACACGGGAAAGAAGTGATTGATATTATATTATAATGATTCTAATGAAGAAGCGGGCATTTGGTCTGATTTATACCATAATATTAGTATTAACTGTTTTATCCTGCAACAGGGAGGCAGTTCCTTCCTTAACAAATGTAAGGCAAGGCAAGGAATTTGACTCGGCCACATTTAGCTATATATATGTGGAAGCGATTAAGGAGAAGCTTCTTGGTAACGCAGGTGATGCTCTGCGGTATTTCGAACATTGCGTTAAGATCAATCCGGGCAGTGATGCAGCATATTACCAGATGGCTCAGATAGTGTCGGCTGGAGGCAATCTTAGCAGGGGTAAAGAATTTCTCTCAAAAGCAATCGATATTGAGCCAAAAAATATCTGGTACCTGATGATGATGTCGAGCCTTTGTTATCAGACAAACAGCCTTGACAGCGCTATTCTTTATTATGAGAAGGCAGCAGCTTTTTTTCCCGATAATGATGAATTACAAATGAATCTGGGTAAGCTTTATAGTGAGACTAAGAATTATGACAAAGCAGTAAAAGTTTTTAATGGCCTGGATACAAAATTCGGAATAAATGAGACCTCAACTGTTTTAGCTGTCAAAAATCTTATTGCAGCTGGCCGTTTAAAGGAAGCCGAGGAAAAGACCCTGTTGCTTCTTAAGGAAAATGCAGATGAGATAACTTATAATGGATTACTTGCAGAAATTTATCAGGATGAAGGAGAGAAAGAAAAAGCAATGGAAGTGTATGATAAACTCATAAAACGGAATCCAGGTAATCCAATGATCCAGCTTTCATTAGCCAGCTTTCTGCTTGAAAGCAATAAGTATGACGATTTATTCAATCTTTTAAATACCATATCACTTAATAAGAATATAAGAACTGAGGATAAGATTCCTCTTTTTGCACGAATAATAGAAACAGATGAAGTTGTGAAAAGAGAAGGAGGACGGATTGAAATTGCTTTGATGGTTCTTGAATCAGCTAACCCGGAAGACGAAATAATTCCTTTGCTTTATAATGATCTCTTGATAAGGATGAATAAGCTCGATGAGGCCCGGAGACGTCTGGAAGAATTGATAAAGAGAAATCCGGGAAACTATTATGCATGGGAAAAACTTTTACTTGTTTATCTTGACCAGAAGGATTTTGTAAATCTTGAAAAAAAGGGTGAGGAGTGTGCAACGATGTTTAACCGATCGTACCTGGCAAAAATTTTGTATGCTAACGGAGCTCTTGAAAATATGAATTTTAATGTTGCTTTGGAAGAACTGCGAAAAGCAACAATTCTTGCAGGAGACAATAAGGAAATGAATATGCAGATCCTGACAATGAAGGCTGATGTATATTACAGGATGAAGGATTTTTCAAAGGCTTTTGAAACGTATGATGAAGCGATTAAGATGAATAATGAAGATCTGACGATTATTAATAACTACGCATATTATCTGGCCGAACAGAATATCAGATTAAAAGAGGCAGAAGAAATGGCCAGAAGAGTTATAGAAAAAGAAAGGTCAAATACTGCATTTCTTGATACCTATGGATGGGTTCTTTATAAGAGAGGAAAACTGAAAGCCGCTGAGAAGATTATGCTTGAGATTATTTCAGGAAATGAGGAGCCGGATGCAGTGTGGCACGAACACTACGGGTATATCCTTAAAGCACAAAAGAGATGCAAGGCGGCAATTGAAAATTGGGAGAAATCACTGATATTAGATAATACGAAGAAGGAACTGATTAATGAAATTAAAAATTGCAGATAAAGTACTTAATATTAATCTCTTTATTGATTCTTTCAGGTTGTTCTTTCATTAGAAAAGGAACAAGAAGCGAAGAACCAGTACATGAAACCAGCAGTGTTTCTGTGAATCTTGTAACTGTTGGAGGGCTTAATGTTTCTAATAAAGGGTTTTTTATATCAAAAGCCGAAGTCACAGTTTCAGGAGAGGGAATTGACCAGGAGATCCTTTGCACTGTAAAATATAGTTATGGGGGAGCATATCTTATATCATTAAGAAGTAAGGCAGGAATAGAGGCTGCAAGGTTGTTTATTTCCAGTGACACAGTTTTGGTTAATGACAGGATTAACAGAAAGTTCTATTACGGTTCAAATGAAATATTAAGTGAAAAGTATGGTTTCAGTTATGAAACAATCTGCCTTATTTTTGGAGACTATTTATCAGGTATGACAGATGCAGAATTTACCGAATGTGATAAAGGCTTGTTAGTTAAGCGAAGCCAAATTGATAAAACGTTGGTTGAATATACTATCGACTGTACAGTTTCTAAAGCTATATTTGCTTCTGCGGGAAGAAATAGAGAATTAATTTTGAAGTATTCAGGTTTTAAGAAGTACGAAAATTCAGTAATCCCGGAAAATGTTGAGATTGTGGACAAGCTGAGACATATTAGGATTCTTTTAAAGATCGATAAGATAGATTATCCATGGGAGGGTGTTGTAGAGTTCATACCTGGAACAAGTTATGAAAGGATACCACTTATATGAAGTATTACGTATTATTCATAGTATATTTCTTTATATCATGCAGTTACCTGGCGGGGCAGTCAAAGACAGATCTTGAGGAACAACGAAGAAAAACCCTCGATGAGATAAATTACGTCGATAATATACTAAGAACAACAAGCAAGGAGAAGACAGAGAGTCTTAATTCGTTGAAAATGATCGGGAGTAAGCTTACTTTAAGAGAAAGAGTCATTTCCGGAATGCGGGAGGAGGTGGATTTACTTCAAAAGAGAATAAGTCTTAATTCAATGGCTATTGAAATGATGGAAAAAGACTTGCTGGAGTTACGACGGGATTATTCAAACGCTATTGTAAATTCATATAAATCACATAAAATTAATGGAGAGCTGATTTATATTCTTTCTGCACGCGACTTTAATCAGGGATATAAAAGAGTTAAATACCTGCAGCAGGCAGCTAAGTTCAGAAGAAATGAAACGGAAGTTCTGGCAGAAATAAAAAATCAGATTGAATCGACAAAAATAAGGCTCGAGAAGGATCTTTTTAAGATATCCGATCTGAAGTCAAGAGAGGAACAGCAAAAAGTCTTGCTTCAGCAAGAGCAAAAGAGAAGGCAGAACATGGTCAGGTCACTCGGCAATAAAGAGAAACAGCTGAAAAAAGAGCTTGAAGACAAAAGGAAGATAGCAAGAAGAATAGAGAATGAGATCGCACGTCTGATCGAAGAGGAGAGAAGGAAGAATCTGAAGTCAGATATGACCCCTGACCAAAGGCTTATTGGTGATAATTTCAGCGATAATAAGGGTTTACTGCCCTGGCCTGTTGAAGAGGGAATCATTACCGGGCATTTTGGGGTACAAAGCCATCCTGTGCTTAAATATGTTACAGAAAATAATATCGGGATTGAAATAACCAGTTCTGGAACAACTGCTGTCAGATCAATTTTTAAGGGTGAGATAATGAGAGTTTTTCCGATTCCGGGAGAAAATATGGCAATTATTGTGCGACATGGAAAATATCTGTCTGTGTACCAAAACATAGTTGATGTTAAAGTAAAAAAAGGAGATAAGGTGGATGTCAGGCAGGAGTTAGGAAAAGTTTTTTGTGAAACGGAAAACAGTAATAAAGCGATCATGAAATTGATGATCTTTGAGGAGATGGAAAAACTTGACCCTGAATTGTGGATTTCGAAAAGAAAATGATAGTGAAATGAAACAAAAATCTGTAATTTTAGTATAACATATCCGGGAACAAGAGAATGAAGAGATTGCTTAAAATAGAATCCAGAATAGATAATCTGAGAATGGTTGAAACGATTATCGATTCTGTTACCAGTGAAATCGGAATAAAACCAGTGAATTATGGTAAGGTTCTGGTTTCGGCTCTTGAAGCAGTGAATAACGCGATAATTCATGGTAATAAATCAGATCCTCTTAAGAGCGTAGACATAGAAATATCTTATGAACAAGATGATCTGAAAATTGAAGTGACTGACGAAGGTCCGGGTTTCAAACCTGAAAACGTTCCGGATCCGACTGAGCCACAAAATATCGAATCATTGAATGGAAGAGGAATATTTCTTATGTCAAAACTTGCCGACGCACTTGAATTTAATAAGAAGGGGAATAGTGTTAAATTAACTTTTAAGGATATTACTGTTTGAAAATTAGAATATTTTATGACGATATAGGCTACAGATTCAACGGATGGAGAAATGCCGTGCAACTGTTTAAAAAGGTCATCGGGAGCGAAAAGAGGATTCCAGGTGACCTTAATTTTATTTTGACCACAGATCAGTCTTTGAAAAAAATCAATTTAGAATTTCTTAAACATAATTATTTTACCGACGTTATTACTTTTAATAGTAACGAAGGAAATGTAATAAGTGGAGAGGTCTATATAAGTTTAGAAACGGTAAAGCTTAATGCTTCGGATTACAATACAAACCTAAATAATGAACTGCTTCGGGTAATGATTCACGGAGTTCTTCATTTGTGTGGTTATAATGACACCACTGCCAAGGAGAAAAAGTTTATGAGACAGATGGAAGACAGGTGGCTGATGGAGTTTTATAAAGGAAAAGATGAAATTTGAGTACGATATTATTGTAGTGGGAGGAGGGCATGCAGGATGTGAAGCTGCTCATATCGCAGCCGTAATGGGTGCGAAGACCCTCTTAATTACGATGGATATGACAAAGTTGGCGCAAATGTCCTGTAATCCGGCTATGGGAGGAATTGCGAAGGGACAGATAGTCCGAGAAATTGATGCTTTGGGAGGTCTGAGTGGCATTGTTACAGATAGAAGCATGGTTCAGTTCAGGATGCTTAACCGTTCGAAAGGTCCAGCCATGTGGAGCCCGAGAGCCCAGTGTGACAGACAGAAATTTACGCATGAATGGCGAAAAAGACTTGAGAGAACTGACAATCTTCATATCTGGCAGGAACAGGCTAAAATGATACTGACGAATGAAGGGTCTGTGACTGGTGTGGAAACAGCATTCGGAACACGATTTTTTTCTGGTGCAGTCATACTTACAAACGGCACTTTTCTGAATGGATTGATGCATATAGGCTTTAAAAATGTGACAGGAGGACGATCCGGTGACGCAGCTTCAAAGGGACTGAGCGATCAGTTGAAGGATCTTGGCTTTACTGTGGAAAGAATGAAAACCGGGACAAGCGCGAGGATTGACGGAAGGACCATCAATTTTGAAGTTATGGAGGAGCAGAAAGGAGATGAAGAGGGAACTTTTTCATATATGGATAATGATTGGAAAATTCCGCATCAGATGAGTTGTTTTGTTACTCATACAAACGAGGAAGTACATGAAGAATTGAGAAAAGGACTTGAACACAGCCCTCTTTTTACTGGAAAAATCAAAGGCCGGGGGCCAAGATATTGTCCAAGCATTGAAGATAAGATTGTAACTTTTAAGGATAAAGTATCGCACCAGTTATTCATAGAACCGGAAGGTGCAGATACCACGGAGTATTATATTAATGGCTTTTCAAGCAGCCTTCCGCTTGAGGTACAGCTAAATGCCCTGAGAAAAGTTAAAGGATTGGAGAAGGTGGTTATGTTCAGGCCGGGTTATGCTATCGAATATGACTTTTTTCAGCCAACTCAGCTCTACCACACACTTGAAACGAAGAGGCTTAAAAACCTCTTCTTCGCAGGACAGATAAATGGTACCACGGGCTACGAGGAGGCCGCCGCGCAGGGCCTGACTGCGGGTATTAATGCAGTATTGAAAATTGGAGGAAAGGATCCATTTATACCTGGAAGGGATGAATCGTATATTGGAGTGCTTGTTGATGACCTTGTAACAAAGGGTGTGGATGAACCATACAGGATGTTCACCTCGAGGGCTGAATACCGTATTTTGCTTAGGCAGGATAATGCTGATGAGCGCCTCACAAGAAAAGCTTTTGAATTGGGCACTGTGGAAAAAGAGAGAATTGACAGACTTGATGAGAAAGAAAGGCTGATAAGAGAGATAACAGATTTCCTGGAAGGTAAAAGTGTTTCTCCGGAAGAGATTAACAACTTTCTCGATCAGCAGGCAACAAACAGGATCTTGCAAAAAGTCAGGGCGATTTCTCTTGCTACTAGACCCCAGATTATACTTAGGGAATTGCTATCTGTTCTAGAAGGAGCTGAGGAACTGATTTCTTATTCTTCTACCAGATACAGGGAGATTTGTGAGTCGGCAGAAATCATGATTAAATATGAAGGATATATCAAAAGGGAAAGAATTGTAGCTGAAAAAATTAACCGGCTTGAAAACGTACGTATACCAGACGACCTGAATTACGGTGAATTAATTTCAATTTCTACGGAGGGAAGACAGAAGCTTGGCAGGATTAAGCCGCATAACATCGGACAGGCTACGAGGATTAGCGGGGTATCGCCATCTGATATTAATATTTTGCTTATGTATCTTGGCCGTTAGTGTTCCACGTGGAACATAATATATAAATAAATAGAATGAAAATTTCAGGAAATATTATAGATGTTTCCAAACGGTCGATTTTTCCGGGTACTATTCATTTGAGTAATGGAAAAATTGAACGAATTGAAGAAAGTTCTGAATCTTTTAACACTTTCATTCTGCCCGGGCTTATTGATGCGCATATTCACATAGAGAGCTCTATGCTGACACCGGGTGCTTTCGCAGTGGCTGCTGTTTCACGTGGAACAACGGCAGTAGTCAGTGATCCTCATGAAATAGCAAATGTACTCGGATTGGAAGGAGTAAAATTCATGATTTCAGATGCATCTAAGGTGCCGCTGAAGTTCTATTTCGGGGCACCATCCTGTGTTCCGGCAACGACATTTGAACGAAGCGGTGCGGTTTTGAACCACACCGATATCAGGGAATTACTGAGAATGCCGGAAATAAAATACCTGGCAGAGATGATGAATTTTCCTGGAGTTATAAATAATGATGCTGAAATATTAGAAAAAATTGCAGCTGCAAGAGAGGCAGGAAAGCCAGTTGACGGACATGCACCGGGGCTTACAGGGGTGCAGTTGAGAAAGTATATAAATGCCGGTATATCAACCGATCATGAGTGCGGCACAATTGAAGAGGCGAAAGAAAAAATTTCTCTTGGAATGAAAATACTGATCAGGGAGGGCAGTGCTGCACGTAACCTTGATTCTCTTAAAGATCTGCTGACGACTGATCCGGAAATGGTTATGCTTTGCAGCGATGATCTCCATCCGGAGATGCTTTCCAGAGGCCATATTAATAAACTCGTGGCCAGGTTGATAAATGAGGGATATGACCTGTTTGATGTCATTAGGAGTTGCTCAATAAATCCATCAGAGCATTATAAATTAAGCACCGGTTGGTTGCAGAAAGGTCAGACGGCCGACTTTATTGTAGTGGATGATTATCGTACAATGAATGTTCTGGATACATGGATAGACGGCAATTTAGTGTATTCAAATGGTTCGGTGAGGTTTGACTATCAGGAACCGGAACCTGTAAATAACTTCAAATGTTCGGAAATTACTCAGGATGACATTCTTGTACCTGTTGAGGATAGAAAAATGAGGGTGATTCAGGCATTTGATAAGGAGCTGTTAACCAGGGAGATTCAGGTCGATATTAAAGAGAAGCCATATGTGGAAGCTGATACTGGTAAGGATATTCTGAAACTGGTTGTTAAGGACCGCTACAGTGATTCTCCTCCTGCGATTGCGTTTATAAGGGGATTTGGTCTTAAAAAAGGCGCTTTTGCATCTTCTGTGGCTCACGACAGCCATAATATTATCTGTGTCGGAAGCACAGATGATGATATAGTGCTGGCTATTAATGAAATAGTGAGACTTAAAGGTGGATTGGCTGTATCATCAGGCAGTAAATTATCTTCTTTACAGCTTAAAATCGGCGGGATCATGTCACACAAACAGTGCGATGAAGTTGCTGCAACTTATGAAGCCCTGACCGGTGAGGTTAAGTCCCTTGGATGTACTCTTTCTGCGCCGTTTATGACACTTTCATTTATGGCCCTTCTGGTGATCCCTGAGCTTAAGTTAAGCGACAGCGGTTTGTTCGATGGCACGAAATTCTGCCACGTTCCGTTATTTGTCTGACCAAATTGACCGGTAATCGAGATTGATTTCTTCTGTGCTTCAGGCAGGGTATGGGATTTCTCCCGGACCGGAATAAGGAGCATCTGATGCTATTCTTACTATCTTTACATCATGTCTTCCGATTCAAAATTAAAAACTTTGCTTTTCGGCCTTCCTGAGAAGCCCGGAATATACCAGTTCCTCGATGTGAACGGTAATCTCCTGTATGTCGGTAAAGCAAGAAATATAAGGAAGAGGGTCGCTTCCTATTTTGCAAAGAATCAGTCGGGAAAAACAACTGTCATGCTAAGGAAGGCAACCGATATAAGACATATTGTAGTCGATAATGAATCGGAAGCACTTTTGCTTGAAAACAACCTTATTAAGAGCTACCAGCCCAGGTATAATATTCTTTTAAAGGACGATAAAACATTCCCCTGGATCTGTATAAAGAATGAACCATTTCCCCGTGTATTTTCCACACGCAATGTTATAAAAGACGGTTCACTTTATTTCGGTCCGTATACCTCGGCTCTGATGGTTAAAACACTGCTTGAGCTGATACGCCATCTTTACAACCTCAGGACTTGCGGTCTGAATCTTACACAGGATAATATTATTTCCGGTAAATTCAGGGTTTGCCTGGAATATCACATTGGAAATTGCAAAGGACCCTGCATAGGCAACCAGTCAGAAGGGGATTATAATGAGAGTATAAGGCAGATCAGGGAAATACTCCGGGGAAATCTGTCATCGGTAATTGAGCATCTCAGAACGCTGATGACTCACTATGCAAAAGAGATGAAATTCGAAATTGCCCAGTCTGTAAAGGAGAAAATTGAAATACTGGCGCGTTTTAAAAGCAAATCCACAGTAGTCAGCTCGACCATTAGAAATGTTGATGTATTTGCATTGACACAAGATGCCGATATGACGTACGTAAATTATATGAAGGTTGTCCATGGATCCGTGATCCAGGCGTACACAATGGAGATGAAAGCCCGGCTTGATGAAGAGAAAGAATCATTGCTTGGATTTGCTGTGAATGAGATTCGACAGAAGCTTGACAGTGATTCTCCCGAAATAATTCTTCCGTTTAAACCTGATCTGCAGCTTGAAAAAATCAAATATACAGTTCCAAGGCAGGGGGAAAAGCTTAAGCTCCTCGAACTGGCCGAACGTAACGCTATTTATTTCAAGCTGGAACAACGTAAGAAAAGGATCGAACATTCACCGGGACAACGTACCGGCAAGAACCTCGAGAAGCTGAAAAATGACCTGCACATGCCGGTGCTGCCGGTACATATTGAATGCTTCGATAACTCAAACATAATGGGATCGAACCCGGTTGCAGCCTGCGTTGTTTTTCGCAATGCCAGGCCAAGTAAAAAAGATTACCGTCATTTCAATATTAAGACGGTAAGCGGACCGGATGATTTTTCGTCTATGGAAGAGGTTATCTTCAGGAGGTACAGGAGGATGATTGATGAAGGACAGAGCCTTCCTCAGCTGGTGGTCATTGACGGGGGCAAAGGGCAGCTCTCTTCATCACTGAAAAGTATTGACAAGCTTGGATTACGTGACAGAATAACTGTCATTGGTATTGCAAAGAAACTTGAAGAGATCTACTTTCCCGGAGATTCGGTTCCGATCTACCTTGATAAAAACTCCATCAGCCTGAAAATAATTCAGCAGCTGAGGAATGAAGCGCACCGTTTCGGGATCAATTTTCACCGTGATAAACGTTCAGCAGAAATGACTGAGTCGGAATTGGACAAAATAAAAGGTATCGGTCCGCGGACGAAAGATATACTTCTAAAAAAATTCAGCTCGGTTGATGAAATCTCCAAAGCTGAGTCCCGGGAGCTTGAAAAGATAATCGGAATCTCCAGAACAGCAGTTTTAAGGGAATATTTTCAAAATTCTGCTCTGGATGGTGCCGGAAAAGAATGACACAAAAACTCATCTAAAACTATATATATCAGTAGGATATGTAGATTATAACCGTGATTTAACTGTCTGAGGATCTTAAATTCGGGAACCTCGTGCAGGATAGGTCTGATTAAAGAGTTCCCAGTCTTTCCACGAGACGGTCTGCGATTAAAAGTTCCCCTTTGGTATGAAACCCTTTCATTCCAACTTTTTCTGCAGCCTGTACATTTACTTCGAGGTCGTCAATAAAAAGACATTCACCGGCAATAAGCGAATATTTTTCAATAAGCAGATTATAGATTCTTATATCAGGTTTTGCAATTCTGACCTCTGCTGAAATAATGCCACCGTCGAAATATCTGAAAAAGTCATAGCTATGTTTTATGTCAGCAAAGATATCTCCGGGGAAGTTGGAAAGATAATATAGCTTAAAACCACGTTCTTTTAGCTCAGGAAGTAATTTTATATTCCCGGCAAGGGGAAACAGGATCTCCTTCCTTAAATCAAAAATACGGGTTATTTCGTGCCTTTTAAGCGATGTTTTTAAAAGGATCCTTTCAGTTGCTTCCTCAACAGTAAGTCCCCCTTCGTCAATCATCTGCCATTCCCTGCTGTGGAAAATATCACTGAGGATGGTTTCCCTCAGGGCAATGGAATAATTCTTTCCGGATAAAAATTCTTCAGGTCTGAAGCTGATAAGTACATTACCGAGATCAAAAACAATATTTACCGGCATTACGGGCAAGCCGTTTGCAGAATTCATTTGTGTCTGAGTTTGCGGGAGTTGATGAGATATCAGAGTTCAACTATTTGCTTTATTCTGCCTATTAGACCGCTATCGAGAACGACCTTAATTCCGTGGGGATGTGTCGGGGCGGAAGTAAGAACTTCCTTTACTCGGCCCCTGGTAAGTTTTCCTGTCCTTTTATCTTCCTGTAATTCCACCATTACCAATAAACCTGGCCGTACGTCTTCCCTGCGTTTACCCTCTAGTTCCATCTATAAATTATTCTGTTTGAATAGTTAGTTTCATTATCTGCACAAGTATAGCTCAAAATAGTATATGCAAAGAGAAAAATCATATATAACAGGATATTTAGATTGATTCTAACCTTCACTTAGGTTCTCTTGAGGATCGTATTCTTTACCCTGGCTATGTAGTTGTCAATCTGTCCGGGCTGTTCAAATCCTACAATGATCATATCGGTAACACCGGAATTAAGAACAAATTCGAGCGATGCGTTGATTTTTTCAGAATCGTTCCTGTATTTACCGTTCCCGACAAGCTTCATTCCTATAACACCTTTTCCCGATTTGTGGATCTTTTCTACAACAGGCATCACCAGAGCCGGATCTTTCCTGTCCATATTGTCTCCGTATGGATTAAGTCTTACATGCACGACATCTGTCCAGGGGCAGGAAGCAGCTGCCTCAAGGGCTTCAAAAGAATGAACGGAAACACCATGTGCCCTGATAATTCCTTTTGACTTAAGGGTTTCAAGAATATCCATCTGCCTCTTCTGCTGCTCCGGCCAGTTGCCGTCAACAAGGCAGTGCAGCTGGACAAGGTCTATATAGTCGGTCTTTAGTTCTTTTCTGAATCGCTCAATTACAATATCCGCATCAGCTTTATCCTCCTCCGGTATGCCTCCTGCTGTGACCCATATCTTGCTTCCCAGGATGTAATTATCGCGCGGAATTCCCTTTAATGCTGATGCAGCAAAAGAATGCGTTCCGTAAGAATCGGCGCAGTCAAAGAACCGTATGCCTTTGTCGTAGGCGGCCTTAATCATTGGTTCGGCAACGCCTGCCCTGGTTATTGCAGATGTTCTATTGTATCCACTGTACCCTGTTCCCATTCCGAGCAGCGTAGTTTCAATACCTGTTTTGCCCAGCTTTATCTTTTTGAAAGGATCAAACGTTTTGCTTGAAGTTTCAGAAAAAAGAATATCCGGTTTTGCACCAATTGCAACTGCTCCCACACCCATCGATACGGTTGAAAAAAACTGCCTCCTTGTTATATTTCTTTTTTCCATGGCTGAAGCTTAATTGTTTTATTAACCGTTCCCAAGGCCAAGTTGTTCAACCAGCCCTCCCGGAGATACCGGTTTGCCGTTTCTGGTAGCAACTCCTGTAACAACAGCTTTTACAATAAGTATTTTTTCGGGAACACTGAAAATATCCTGAACGAAAAGGAGCCTTACATTGCCCTTCCTGATTACATGAGTCCTTATTTCAAACCTGTCACGGCTTTTAAGGGAAAATTTATAGTCTATTTCAACCCTTGTAACCACAAGATCAATACCTTCATCATGTAGTTTGGCAAAGCTGATTCCCTTTGAAATCAGGAACTCATGACGGGCATGCTCAAGGTAGTGCTGGTAATTGGCATTATTTACAATCCCCTGGATATCGCATTCGTAATCCCTTACTTTGAATTCTGTAACATGAAACTGAACGTCCGGCATATTAATACGAATGGAGATTATTTCGGATAGAATCCGAAAAATTTACTCAGGCTTTTATGGAACTTATGCATCCCGTCGGGTTTATAATGCATTAAAATACAACGGCCGGTAATATAATTTATATCAGTCCCTTCAAGTTCCCTGACAGATTCAGGACTGTCTGCATACTGCTGTATCCAGATATTAGTCAATCCTTTTTCTCTTGCCTCTTTTACCATTGAGAGTGTCTTATCTTTTTTGGTCATTATGATAATACTCCGGACCTCAGAAGGAAGAGACTTTATATCGGGAAAAACCTTTTCCCCAAGAATTTCTGATGCATACGGATTTACCGGTATGATCTTCATTCCTTTATCTTTAAGTTCTTTAAAGGCAGCATAACCGAATTTCTTCGGGTTACGTGATACTCCAACAAGTGCAACAGGCCCTGCTGTAAGAAACTGTTCGATCTGAAATAAAGTTGCCATATTATTAATTATTCTTATTGATAATGATCCTGAAAGCTACCCGGACCGGTACAAAACAAATATAAAATTACAATTTAATTATGTAACCGACGATTTTTTTGTTTTTTTGAAAGGAAGTTTTTTAAATTGAAAAAATTTCATTCGGATTGAACTTAAACCTGCCTAAAACAGAATATATGTCAAAAGTTGCGTCTGAAAAGGGATACTTGTTTTCCAGGAGATATTCGAATTATGTTTTCGTCCTTCTCTTCCTGCTTTATTTGTTCGACTATGCCGACAGAACTGTTGTTACATCGATGTTCACATCAATCGAAAGGGACTGGGGCATATCTCATACCCAGAGCGGGTTGCTTGTTTCTGCAGTTTACTGGGCCATTGTAATCTTGACCTTTCCGGTTTCGCTCCTTGTCGACAGGTGGAGCCGGTCAAAAACAATTGGTATTATGGCGATAATGTGGAGTGTCGCTACTGCTCTATGCGCCCTTACCGGTAACTTTATCCAGCTTTTTCTTGCCAGGCTTCTTATCGGAGTTGGTGAAGCAGGATATGCACCCGGAGGCAGTGCAATGATAGCCGGAATTTACCCGGAGGAAAAAAGGGCAAGGATGCTTGGATTATGGAATGCATCAATCCCTCTTGGAACAGCGGTCGGCGTGCTTATGGGAGGCTACATTGCAGAAAATCTCGGATGGAAGCATGCTTTTGGTATCGTGGCAATCCCCGGATTGATCGTAGCAATCCTTTTTATGTTTGTAAAAGATTATAAAACGGTTGAGCTGTCGTACATTAATATCGATAAGAAACTGGTAAAAATGGAGAGAGCCGATATGATTAAGGAATTCATGAGCAGGCCCTCAGTCATTTATACTTATTTTGGAATAGCTGCTGTGGTATTTGTCACAACATCAATTATAACATGGCTCCCGCGATACTTCCAGGACATGAGAAATGTATCCCAGGCTCAGGCAGGAACTATGTCCAGCGCCGTTATGGCTCTTGCTCTTGTGGGCGCTCCGCTGGGCGGGTATATTACTGACAGGTGGAGAAAAACCCTGAAAAGGGCACGATTGATCTTTCCTGCAATATCGACCCTGGTTACGGCTTTATTACTTGCATCGGCACTATATCTTTTTAAGGGAACAATTCAGTATATAGTGCTTCTTTTATTTGGAGTAACTGCAATAGCATTCATTGCCGGGGCCACATCAGTTACGCAGGATGTGATTCACCCCGGGCTCAGGGCCACATCCTATTCCATAGCGGTTGTAGTTCAGAATCTTCTTGGTGCCTCAACTGCCCCTGTGGTAATGGGTAAGATTTATGATTTGAAGGATATCGAGACTGCTTTTGCTATATTGCCTTTCATGCTCCTGACAGGATCACTGCTGTTTTACCTGGGATCAAGGCATTATGAGGCCGATCTTTCAAGGGTAGCGCATGTAAAGCTAGAAGCTGCAGGGTAAGAAGTTTATTTTTCCCTGGAAGTTGTATAGAGAACAAATTTCTGAAGAGATTCCCTTACATCGGTTGGCGGATAAAGGTCAAGTATGGCGAGGGCTTTATCGCGGTACTGGTTCATCTTGAGTTCAGCATATTCGAGGCCACCTGCCTCTTTAACATAACTGATCACCTCGTTGATCTCAGCCCTGGTCTTTTTATTGCTCTTTACAACTGAAAGCATCCGCTTTTTCCTTGAATTCGCAGAGTGCTCAAGTGCATATATCAGGGGAAGAGTTATCTTTTTTTCCTTTATGTCGTTACCGAATGTTTTACCCGACAGGCTGTTCCCTTCGTAATCCAGCAGGTCATCACGGATCTGAAAGGCTGTACCGATGTTTTCACCGAAATCCTTCATGTTCTGTATCGAATCGCGGTTCCCAGTAACGGAAATGGTTCCGGTTGCAGCACAGGCTGCTATCAGAGCTGAAGTCTTTGACCTTATGATTTTGAAATAATCTTCCTCACTTATGCCCTGTTTTCTTGACTTTTGCAATTGCAGTAGCTCCCCTTCAGCCATCGATTTTACAGAATCGGATACTATCTCAAGCATCTCGTAACGGTTTTTTTCAACGCTTATAAGCAATCCTTTTGCCAGAAGGTAATCTCCCACCAGAACAGCAATCTTTGAATTCCATAGAGCATTCACGGAAAGTGCCCCGCGGCGTTCATGCGCGTCATCTACCACATCATCGTGAACCAGCGACGCAGTGTGCAGTAGTTCAATCAGTGTTGCGGCAACATAGGTTGGTTCTGCTATTTCACCATTCAGTTTGGCTGTAAGAAAAACAAGCAGGGGCCTCATCTGCTTTCCTTTCCGGCGCAGAATATAGTTCAGAATTATTTTCAGCAAAGGGATCTCACTGCTCAGGGTCTTGTTGAAATAGGCTTCAAAATTGGCCATTTCTTTTTCAACAGGCTTCCTTATATCAGTGAGAATAGACATAATCTTTGTTTTTCCAAAGATAATAAAAACAAGGTTAACTATGAAGATAATTGTATATGCCCTGTTCTTCTATCGGGAATCATAAGTAATTAAACTACTGTAATATCAACATATTTATATATATATTTGTATATGCAAAAATTTGAGAAAATAGAATTCAAAGAACTTAATCCTGAGACTCTTGAGAAAGCAGCAAGTATGCTTAAAGCAATTGCTCATCCTGTCAGGATCTCAATTGTTGGATGTCTTGAAGACGGCAAGGATCATACTGTTACGGAAATATATACCCAGCTTGGGATAGAGCAGTCGGCCGCATCGCATCATTTAGGCATTCTGAAGGATAAAGGAGTTTTATCTTCAAAGCGCCTGGGGAAAAATACCTGGTATTCGCTCAAGCATGAAAATTTGAGGACGCTTCTTAACTGTATAAGCGGCTGTTGTCAGTAATACCTCTTTCAGTCGAGATCTCTGAACATTTTTTTCTGGAACAACAGTATTGACAACACTCCGCATGTAATAGCCGAATCGGCTATATTGAAAACCGGCCTGAAGAATATTAATGACTCACCCGGCTTGTATGGTGACCACATAGGCCAATGGGTGTTTATTACCGGAAAATAGAACATGTCGACGACTTTCCCGTGCAGGAAGGATGAATATCCGCCTTCAGGAGGAAACATCACAGCCGGCTGGCTGTAACTTTCGCTGAAGATCATACCATAAAAAGCGCTGTCTATCATATTCCCGAGAGCGCCTGCAAGTATTGCGCTTACTGCAAGTATAAGCCCTGTATTTACTTTTTTGATGATAAGGGTTGAGAGAAACCATCCTATACCGGCGATTGCCACGATCCTGAATATACTAAGAATAAGTTTGCCTGTCCTGCCTCCCATCTCCATTCCGAACGCCATTCCATTATTTTCAATAAAGTGGATTATGGCCCAGTTTCCTGCAAGATACACCTCTTCCCCGATGGTCATGTGTGTTTTGATCCAGATTTTCAGCACCTGGTCAACAATGAGTATCAGTGCTATAAGCAATACCGATTTCTTTCCTAACGACATTCCGGTGTTATTAAATTAAGGGGTGCAAAATAATAAATAATTCAATGAAAAAAACAGTGATTGAACCTGTTAAATTCAATTTTTGCTGTACGGTGACTGATCAGGGTTACTGTTATTGCGGACAAACAATATTCTCATAATTCGTATTCCAGCAGTACCAGTTATTATTGCCAAAATAACCCGGGCTGTTGACCCGACCCAGCTTTGATGCCTGGCTCCATTCAATTCTCAGATCCATAAAGGAAACGCCGTTGAAATAATGTATGCTGAAGAAAGAATCTAATGGATCGCTGGTATTGCCATATTCAATATAGCTGCCCTTCAGGGGATCTGTCTGGCGGGTATCATTCCTCTCTCTTGTGTAGAGGTATTTGGCTGAATTTACTTCATTACCGCTTCGTGTCCAGTTTATAAGAAGTACTTGTTCCTGATAGCGGGAGCTGTGATTGATTGTCCATTGACCGGCTGTGCCATCTGGCTCAGACGTGCCTTCAAACCAAAGGAATTCAGAAAAAGCCCCTGATCCCTCTTTTGTGATGTACATCTTCCACTGAACCTCTGTTGCAGTTTTCTGCCCTGTGAGCCTCGCTTTATAAATAGTATTCACATTGTTTACTGTGACCGTGGTGTTAAAGCTCCATTGCCAGAAATTTTCATCAATGAATGAAGGAGAGTTCTGATGAGCCTGTTCAAATGCTGTGGTCGGCACGGCCAGTGTCGTCGTTATCAGGGTGCTCCAATATCCCGCGTAGAGTGAAGCAAATTCCCAGGTACTGTTCAGGACTCCTTTGGCTGACTTTGTACCATTAACAAAATTGCTGAAATCCATTACCATCGACTCTGTTGGAGGCAACTCGGGTGGATTCCCCTTATCCTTCTTTTTACAACCGGTTGTTATTGCAGATGAAATTAATACAACAAGTATCAACCAGATGAGCTTTTTCATTTTAAGAATTATTTTATAACACCGGTTTTAAGTAAACTAACCTTCTTGATTTTCACCCGATTCTGAAAATGCAAAGTCAAATATATAAATTAATACTTTATCTCCTTAATGACCCCGGGCATCGTCAGAATAAATACCTGCTATCATTAAAGATCCGCCCATAAGCGAAATATCTTTTAAAAGCGCAATCAGTGTCGGTGTTGTATCAACTCCATTAATTAGGTGAGGTATGTGAATTGTAATAATAAAAATGAATAGCATTATGGCAAGAAGAATAGTCGAAAGCCGTACAAACTTCTTTGTTATTATGCTGATGCTGGAAGCAATTAGGATAACCCCTGTCAGTACCATCACCCATGCGGTTTTTGGAATAAATGATGTCAGCATTCCCATGTAATAGTCCATCATCAGAAAATGGTTGATGCCGAAAATAGCAAATGGAAGTGCAAAGAGTATCCTCCCTGCAGTAGTCATCTGTTTCATTTTGCTGAAATTAATGTTTATAAGTCAACAGGCTCTGCTATTGAACGGAACTGTTTCCGGCAGATGTCAGGAACTTATTCACTTTGTATCCCGATTTGGTGATCGCAGCTCTTATATCGGAAGTGTCGGTCAGTTCAGGATAATATTCAACTTTAGCCATTCCGGAAGTAAAAGATGCTGTTACTGATTTTACTCCTTCGAGGCCGGTCACCTGTTTCTGTACTGTCTGTTCACAACCTGTGCAGGTCATGCCGGATATTGATACTTCAATATATGAGGGGGAAGTTCCGGGAAGAGTCTTTCCCGAATCCTGCTTTTTATTGCTTCCGCTGCAGGATAACACAACCAGTGCAACGATAAAAAAAAGAGAGCCTGCTTTAGAATTCATGTAAACCATAGTATTAAAATTTAATTGTTTAACATTTACAATGTCTCTAGAAACATCATAAATGTAAGAAAAATACTGTTGTTAATCGGGTAAAGATGTTCTGATCTTCCATATTTTTTAGTCCAGATTAAACAAAAATTAATTGTCATTGTTCAGTATCATAGTTTCAGACAGGCTATAAAAAGTTTTACATTATGACATCTTCGGTGTAGCTTTCATTGAACAAAATCCTGAAACAATTGTTTATTATATATGTTTATATCAAAAAAGAATATGGAACGAAGAATCTTCTTAAAAAATCTGGGTCTCGGTTTAGCCGGTGCTTATGCCGGCGGAGAGGCCCTTGCATTAAATGAAAATAAATTAATCAAATCAACTATGGGAACAATAACATTAGCAAAAGACGCCATCGCATCTCTTGAATTTCCGGCACTGCCATACGCCTACGATGCACTAGAACCATACATCGATGCACGTACTATGGAATTGCACTATGATAAACATCACAGGGCTTATTTCAACAATTACCTTGCAGCTATAAAAGGAACCCCTCATGAAAAAGCTCCTATCGAAAAGGTATTTGCAGAAATCTCAAAAGCGAGCGATGCTATACGGAATAACGGAGGTGGCTATTATAACCATATCATTTTCTGGGATAACCTTGGAAAAGGAAAATCAAGCCCTTCAAAGGAGCTTGCAGATGCGTTGAACAAGGAATTCGGTTCTTTTGACAAATTCAAAGAACTCTTTGGCAACGCAGCTAAAACCCGTTTCGGGAGCGGATGGGCATGGCTTACCCTTTCAGGTGATAAGAAACTTGCAATTGGCAGCACGGCCAACCAGGATAACCCGTTAATGGATGTTTCAGCAATAAAGGGAACTCCTCTTCTGACTCTGGATGTTTGGGAGCATGCGTATTATCTTAAATATCAGAACCGCAGGCCCGAGTATGTGGAGGCATTCTGGAATGTTGTAAACTGGGATGAGGTAAACAGGAGATATAATGAAGCAAAGAAGTAGTAGCTACATAATTTAATTTACAGATGAGCTGCCGGTTTAAGCCGGCGGCTTATTTTTTACTGTATAAAAACCTCTTTATCTTCATTGTGGCCGTTTTCTGGAACGGATCGGTATGATGAATTACCTTTGTGATCCTGCTGAACTTACTTACCTGTGAATTAACGTATTCCTGCAATTCTTTCTTGATCTCTTCAATTTTTGCATCGAAATCCTGTTTCAGGTTGTGATACTTTTTTTCAATCTCTTCCATGTTGAAATGCACCAGGGCAACAAGCTGTCCTTTTTTCTCAATAACAAGCGATTCAACAACACCACCGAAATTATTGATAACAGATTCGATCTCTTCGGGATAAATATTTTCACCGCTAGCCCCGATTATCATGTTCTTAAGCCTGCCTTTTATGTAGAGGTTGTTTCTTTCATCAAAAACACCAAGATCACCTGTTTTAAGCCATCCATCCGGAGTTAGCACCTGCCGGGTAAGTTCAGGTTCCTTATAGTAGCCTTTCATTACCATGGGGCCGCGGGCCCAGATCTCTCCTTCCCCTGAGGCAGGGTCGGGATCGTTTATCTTTAACTCAATGTCATTAATTGAGGGTCCGGTTGATCCAAATACAGATTTCGAAGGGTTTGCTCCTGCAATAAGCGGGGCCGTTTCAGTAAGGCCATATCCGATTGCATAGGGGAATTTTGCTTCTATAAGGAATTTCTCAACCGACCCGTTAAGCTTTGCTCCCCCGATGCCATAGAATTTAAGCTCATCTCCAAAAGTCTTCATTAGCTTCCGGCCTGCAATAGAATTGAATTTTTTCCTTAAGGCAGGTATCTTATAGAGCATGCTCATGAACCACTTTCCGGTAAATTCGGGCAAAATCTTATTGAAATAGATCTTTTCAATTATCAGAGGAACAGTGAGCATAATAGTTGGTTTCACCAGTTTAAGTGCAGGAAGCAGTACCGGGGGTGAAGGGGGTTTTCTCAGGTAATATACACACGCACCGCTTATCATCGGAAGTATAAGGCCGAGAGTGTTCTCGTAAGTATGTGATAGAGGAAGAACCGACAGAAACCGATCAGTCTCAATGATAGGTTGTATCTCGCGGCCTTTCCTGGCATTAAAGGAAATATTCTTATGGCTTAGCATAACGCCTTTCGACTTGCCTGTTGTTCCTGATGTGTAAATGATTGAGGCAAGATCGTCTTCCTGTACATTATAATTCTTGGAAGGTTTGGCCTCAGGATCGAATCTGCTTCCTGTTCTTACATCTCTCAAAGAGAAATCTTCAAGAAGTATTATGGTTTTAAGGCTGGCAATCTGAGACTCCTGTACTTTTGCCAGAAGCCCTGATGATACAAATATAGCTTTCGATCCCGAATGTTCAAGAACGTTGGTTACCTCCGCATTGGAAAAATCGGGCAAAACAGGGACAGCTACGGCTCCCATGAATGTTATTGCAAAAAAAGCAATCCCCCAGTTTGGCATGTTGGTGCTAAGTATAGCCACCCTGTCGCCGGGTATCACATCATTCTTTTCGAGAAAGGCAATAACCGATGCTATTTCACTGCTTACATCTCTGTAAGTTTTTGGTTCCTCTCCAACGAATGCATATGCATTTCTTTCTCCGAAATTTCTTAATGTAAAGTCAAAGAGATCAGGAAAGGTAAGTTTACCTGTATTTTCCATTACAAGAGTTTAGATATCCATTTAAACAGACGAAAGTACTAAAAGTTGATTAAACCATTCGATAAAATCATTAAATCTGACGATAAATTTCCAAACATAAAACCGTATTAGGCTTTTGTCTTCAGGAAAAGTTAATTTTGCACTCTATACAGTGTACTGAATTATTCTTTTTAAATTAACATTAAAATGGCAGCAGTGGTGAGGGTTACGCGGGAATTTACATTTGAGATGGCTCATGTTTTAAGGAATTATGACGGTCCGTGCAGGAATGTTCACGGTCATTCATACCGTTTGTTTGTTACTGTTACAGGAATTCCTTCCGATGATAAAGAAAATCCTAAATGCGGCATGGTAATCGACTTTACTGACCTGAAAAAAGTTGTTTTTGAGAAAATTGTTGACATTTTCGATCATTCAGTTGTTATTAGTCGAGATTTTGCCATCGACAAAATGAACCTGATGTCAGAATTATTCGGTAATACAGTGGTTGTCGATTACCAGCCAACATGTGAGAACCTTGTTGCTGATTTTGCAGATAGGGTGAAAACCGGTTTGCCCGGCGGGATCTCGCTTCACAGCCTCCGGTTGTATGAAACAGCCAGGTCATATACAGAATGGTTTGCTTCCGAAAATGAATAATCAAATGATTGAAAATCCTAAAAAGAAGCTTTTCCTTCTTGATGCCTTTGCCCTCATTTTCAGGGCCTATTATGCCTTTATTAAAAATCCCAGGATCTCATCTGCAGGGGTTAATACATCGGCAGTATTTGGGTTTCTGCTTACCCTCCAGGAGGTACTGCAGAAGCAGAAACCAACACACATCGCCGTGGTCTTTGATAATTCGGCGCCCACTTTCAGGCATGTTATGTTCAAAGAGTATAAAGCAACAAGAAAAGAGACTCCGGAGGATATAAAAAAGGCAGTTGTTTATGTCAAAAGGCTTCTTGAGGCTTACAATATCCCTATATACGACTGCCCTGGTTTTGAGGCCGACGACGTAATAGGAACACTTGCAAGAAAATCGAGTGGCAGAGGGTTTGAAACATATATGATGACTCCCGATAAAGATTTTTCCCAGCTTGTGTCCGATTGTGTATTCATGTTCAAGCCATCGCGGAGCGGAAATGAGTCGGTTATGATGGGGGTTGAAGATATCAGAAAAGCATTCGGCATTGACCGGCCGGAACAGGTGATTGATGTGCTTGCCCTTACAGGTGATACTTCCGACAATATTCCCGGGGCGCCGGGCATAGGTCCGAAAACGGCGATGAAGCTTATTTCTGAATTTGGCAGCATAGAGGAACTTTTTAAAAATACTGAAAAGCTCAAGGGGAAAGTAAAAGATATTATAGAAGCCAATCGAGAACAGATCGAATTCTCAAAGAAGCTGGTCACCATCGATCAGAATGCACCCATTGAATTTTCCGAGGAGGAACTTTTAATGAAAGTTCCTGACAGGGAGAAGTTGAAGAAACTTTTTGCAGAACTTGAATTTACATCTCTAGGAGCAAAAACACTGCTTGATCTTGATAAAACAGGTAATGTTCCTGAAAATGAAAAACCTCTGCCACCGGCCGAGTCGCTGCAGGGCAACCTTTTCAGCGACCAATTCCAACAGGCTCCTGCTGAAAAATCGTCGTTGAGCAACGTAAATCACGATTATCTATTTCTGGAAGAAGAATCCGAAATCAGAGATCTTGTCGCGAAGCTTCTGACTCTGAAGGAGTTTTCGTTTAACATAATTGCAGATTCCCTGAGCGCTATTGATTCAGAGCTTGTTGCGATATCATTTTCATCTAAAGAAAGCTCGGGATATATGATCTGGTTCCCTGATCAGGGGCAGGAAACAGAGCAACTTCTTGAAATTGTAAAGCCTGCTCTCATGGATTCAGGGATATTGAAAATCGGGTATAACCTGAAATTCTCCCTGCAGGTCCTGGCGAATTACCGAATTGAAGTAAAGGGACCATTATTCGACGTTATGCTCGCCCATTATCTTCTTGAGCCTGATCTTCGTCATGGCATAAGTGTTCTTGCGGAATCACATCTCGGGTACAGCATGACCGATATTGAGAAAAAAATATCCGAGCTGCCGGGCCACGGGTATTAACGGAATATGCTGTTGAATATGCTGATATTGCTTACAGGTTGAAAGTATTGTTCGAACCCAGGATTATATCGGAAGGGCTGGAAAAGCTTGCAACGGGGATCGAAATGCCACTGTTGAGAGTACTAGCCGAAATGGAACGCAATGGTGTTATTCTCGACCTTGATAGTATGAATGCCATAACGTCAAACCTCAGGCAGGATATACTATCGCTTGAAAAAGAGATTTATGCACTTGCAGGAACGGAATTTAATATTTCCTCGCCGAAGCAGCTCGGTGACATCCTCTTTTTAAAGCTAAAGCTTGACGATAAGGCAAGGGTCACAAAAACCAGGCAGTTCAATACCGGTGAAGAGATATTACAAAAGCTTGCAGGTAAACATCCTGTCATTAACCTGGTTTTAGAATACAGGGGACTGCGGAAGTTACTGTCAACCTATGTTGAGACTCTGCCTCTTCTTATAAACGGCAAAACAGGAAGAATACATACATCATTTAACCAGGCTGTTGCAGCCACGGGCCGTCTAAGCTCAAATAACCCGAACCTGCAGAACATTCCCATGAGGGATGAAAGAGGAAGGGAGATAAGGAAGGCTTTTGTACCTGCAACAGGTTGTATCTTCCTCGCTGTCGATTATTCGCAGATCGAGCTTAGGCTTATGGCTCATCTAAGCAAGGACAGCAATATGATATCGGCTTTTATTTCGGAAGATGATATACACGCTGCCACTGCATCCAAAATTTTCGGAGTTGAACTGAAGGATGTTACCAGGGAGATGAGAACCAGGGCAAAAACGGCCAATTTCGGCATTATATACGGCATCTCAACATTCGGCCTTTCTGAGCGTCTTAATATAGGCAGGAAGGAAGCCAAAGAGATCATTGACGGATATTTTAATTTATATCCGGGTGTGAAAGAATACATGGAGAGCAGTATTCAGAAAGCCCGTGAATCAGGCTATGTAACGACGATGTTCGGCAGGAGAAGGTACCTGAGGGATATTAATTCGCGCAATGCAGTGGTAAGGGGATTTGCTGAAAGGAATGCTATCAATGCACCCATACAGGGAAGCGCAGCTGATATCATAAAAAAAGCTATGATCAGCATATATGAAAGACTGAAGAATGAAAAGTTCGTTTCAAAAATGATACTTCAGGTGCATGACGAGCTTATATTTGAAGGGCCGGAAGCTGAGCTTGAAAGGCTTAAAGAGCTGGTTATTTATGAAATGGTCAATGCTGTAAAACTTGATGTCCCGGTAACAGTCGAATGGGGTGCCGGTAGGAACTGGTTTGAAGCACATTAGTTTTTTAGAGTTGGTATTATGGAAGTTACAGTGTTATTTTTTGGGGTCCTTGCCGAGGTGGCGCAAACCGGTGTGAAAAGTTACCGGGATGTCAGTTCGCTTGGTGAGCTCAAACAGAGAATAGGGGATGATTTTCCCGACCTTATGTATTACAATTTCCGAGTCTCTGTTAATAACGAGCTTGTAAGCGGTGAGGTAGCGCTTAACAATGGTGATGAAATTGCCCTTATGCCTCCTTTTGCAGGTGGTTGAAATAAATTATTCTTAAAATGGAAATGGATTGTTTGATTGAAGGACCCGTTGGGGGTAAGATCCTGTCGGACCTGGTGGCTGAACTGGGAAAGGAAACTTCCACAGGAGGGCATTCCCTGTTCCTGGGGCAGGTAAGGGCAGATGTTGTTAACGGTAAGACGGTTAAAGCAATAGAATATTCAGCCTACGACAAAATGGTGAATGCCGAGGCTGAGAAAATAATGGTTGAAATAATGGAAGAATTCGACGATGTTGAATCAATGGAAATAATTCATTCCTCGGGATTGGTTATGGCGGGTGAAATTTCGCTGCTGATCCTTGTTTCAGCCGGCCACCGCCAGCAGGCTACTGCTGCGTGTACCAAAACACTCGAGCTTGTCAAAGAGAGGCTGCCAATCTGGAAGAAGGAGATTTTTCAGGATGGTAGCCATGAGTGGAAATAATGCTTCCGGGATGGGCAAAACTCAGCGCCTCTTCAGACCTGGTTACAAGTTTTGCCGGACTTTTGCCGCTGAGAATTGATGCATATTCTTTAGGATTGTTGAGCACATCAAGCGCCTTTATTACCTGGTGATCTTTCCTGATGGACCACTGTATGGCTCCTGATTCGTAAAAATACCTGCTGACAATTTCATCTTCAAGCAGTCCCGTTATCTCATCCTTAAATGTTGTGAGATCATGATCAAGACTGTGAATTATATCTTTTTCAAGCTGGTCAAAAGCGTTTTTATGCGATTCGTAGTACTTTTCTTTTCTTGCATTTTCAATCAGCTCTTTAAGCGATTCCTCGGTGACAGTTTTATAATCGAATTTCTTCTCAAGAAGAAAACTCCTGAAGTCATCATAATCCCGGCTGTTAAAAGCGAACTCCCCGGGAGATTTTATATCAGGATGGTTCCTGTAGTACCGGGTGGCAAAATCAAATATGTAATTCCTTACATAAAGTTCGGTTGCAACCTGTGATAAAGATTCAGGCAGAATTTCAAGATCAGGGGAGATTCCTCCTCCGTCCCTTACAGCACGGCCGTTACGTGTTTTAAATACCCGGATCAGCGAATCGGGGATAAGTCCAACGCTGCCGTCATCATTTGGATGAGAGAAATCCCTTGCCTGTATACATCTTCCGCTTGGTATATAGTATCTCGCAGTCGTTACTTTAAGCTGTGTATTATAGCTTAACGGCCTGGAGATCTGCACAAGTCCTTTGCCATACGACCGCTGACCTACTATTACGCCCCTGTCGAGATCCTGGATTGCTCCTGCAACTATCTCAGACGCTGAGGCAGAACCGCGGTTGATAAGGATCGCAAGCGGTATCCTGTCATCAACAGGCTGTTTTTGGGTTTTAAATTCCTCATCAAACTGGTTTACTTTCCCCTTGGTTGAGACCACAGTGTTTCCTGGTCCGACGAAAAGATTGACTATATCAACAGCTTCCGTGAGCAGACCTCCCGGATTACTCCTCAGATCAAGTATAATCTGTTTCGCATTGTTATTCTTCAGGTCATTAAGGGCATTTTTGACATCATCAATGCAGTTCTGGGTAAAGTTTGTGAACCTTATGTAGCCGGTTTTGGAATCTATCATACCTGAATATGGTACCGGTGGAATTGCTATTTTTTCCCTTTTCATCTCATAATCGGTTTCATCACTCTCTCTTTCAATTGTCAGAACAACAGGTGTGCCGGCTTTCCCTTTAAGCTTTTCACTTACCTCATCGGGAGAAAGGCCTTTAAGTGATTCTCCGTCAACCTTTTTCAGGATGTCGCCGGGTTTGATCCCGATCCGGTCGGCGGGGAAGCCTTTGTAAACTTCGCTTATTACCGTAAAATCACCGCTTTTCCTGACAATGGAACCTATACCGCCATACTTGCCGGTTGTCATAATGGTGAATTCATCTGCCTCCGATTCAGGATAGTAAACAGTGTAAGGGTCAAGCGTTTTAAGCATATTATCAATGCCTGACCTGATTATCTTGTCAGGATTGATCTCATCTACATAGAATGTATTGAGTTCCCTGAAAAGGGTGAAAAAGATCTCAAGATTTCTGGCAATCCGGAAATCCTTTGTCTCTTTGCTTACAAGAAAACCTGTGCCGGCTGCAGACAAAAGAACTATTGCCAAAATCAATAATATCCGGTTTGTACGTATGTTCTTCATAATAGTATAAACTTATTAATGGAGGAATGCCGAAATTAAGAAGAAATATTCTTAAACTTATTGAAATAGAAAGAATTAATATTTTTTTAACTTTTTTGTTATCCGTCCTTTCAGTAATATAATCATTTCCCTGATACTTTGTTCAATTGTGGTATAGTCAGCGATAATGTTACCTCTGAAGATCATTATAAAAACTACCTGTAATTCCAATGAGGCCAATTCTTTATAAAGATCCTGCTTGTTTTTTCTGTATGCCTCCCTGATCCTTCTTCTGAGAAGATTTCTGTCAACCGCTTTGCGAAAATTTTTCTTGGGGACACTAATGGCAGCCTGCGCAGGGTAGCTGAGCTGTACCGGACTTTTCATCCAGATTATTTTAAAGAGGGGGGAATTAAGGTTCTCTCCGTTTTTAAACAACTCCTCAATTAACTTCAGGCTGCAGAGGCGTTCCGATTTATTGAATGTTTCCAATTTTTGACTTCTGGTTCAGGATCTGTTTCATATTCAGGTTGTACCTGAGCCATGCGGCAGCATACAGGGTCTTACCTGGAATGCTTGTTATGATCTTTAAGAAAATCGTCAAGAGCCATGGTCATCGAAGGAGCTTTGGGGTTAGGGGCAATGATATCGAGGCGCCATCCTTCCTGTTCCACCGCACTGGCTGTTGTTGGTCCGAAAGCTGCAATCTTCATTTCAGCCTGAACGAAATTCGGAAAATTTTCTTTCATTGACTTTACTCCGGATGGACTGTAGAAAACAAGAATATCGTAGTCGAAATCGCTGAAACTTGAAAAATCAATACTTTTTGTTTTGTAGAGTATGCCTATGGTGTAGTGTATGTCATTTTTATCCAGAACCTCGGGGATTTCAGTATTATGAGGCTCCGAAAGGGGAACGAAAAAATGATCTTCCTTATGCTTGATTATAATGTCCAAAAGATCCTGGAACCGTGCTTTGCCATGGAAGATCTTCCTTTTCCTGTATACAATGTATTTCTGAAGGTAGAATGCAACATTTTCGGTTATGCAAAAATACTTCATAGTGTCAGGAACAGGTGTTCTCAGCTCGTTGCATATCCTGAAAAAATGATCTATTCCGGTTTTGCTTGTGAAAATTATGGCTGTACAATCCAGAATACTTACTTTTTGAGTCCTGAAATCTTTAGCCGGGATACCCTCAACCTCAATAAATGGTTTGAAATCAATTTTCAGGTTATATTTTTTTGCCAGTTCGAAATATGGTGATCTCGGATTATTCGGCTCTGGTTGGGACACTAAAATTTTCCGTATTTTCAACTTCTTACAGTTTTAATTGTACATCAAAAACGCCCGAAGGAATACTTCAACAATATCAGAAAAGGTAGAATTTCCAGCGAGCAAAGGTATAAAATCAAATAGAAAATTGAAATACTCCTGTTTATAAAAATTAATAATAGCCTCATTACCCTGATCATGTACATTAACAGCATTATGATAAATCCTGAAATGATCAGGAACTTCGCAGTAAAAATGCTGGTATAGGATATAAGAATAATTATAATGAAAAGCATGATCCCGCCGAGGCGGTAAGACTGGTATATACCCAGGAGGTATTCCCTGAAAACTTCGTTCTGATTGCTTATGCTTCCTGTAATTACGCATGTAAAATGCCGTGCCGTAACGGCAAGTATTACCAGTACAACAGCATACAGCCATACCAGGAGACCTGGTGTGCCGGCAGGGATTATTTTATACCATTCTGCAGCAAAATAACAGAAAAGGGCGATATTAAAGAAGCTGATCAGGTTCAGCAGCGTTGCCTGCCAGTTAAACAGTCCGCCGATTTCACGCGAAGCAGGGTCGTTAATTCCCCTGAAAAAGAAAAACCTGGTTACTTCGGGGAGCATGGTTTTGGATGTAGTATGTATTACAGAATAAAGAAATGCCGCAAAAAGAAGTACTGCAAGGAGCCAGTCATTATGAAAAGATTTCTCAGGCATGGCATTTCCCTGTTTGAGACTTCTTATGAGGTAAGCATTGGCATCTGATTCTCTCTGAATGTTATTTTCAAGAAAAGTATATGGGAATTTTTCTGCATTTAAAATTTTTCTCTCTCTTATAAAATTCAGTGAATCGTAAAAAGTGATGTCTGCGACCGGATTTTTGCTGCAAACAGACGTTGTATCGGAATATTTTGCTATTTCCTGTCTGATCACAGTTCTTTTGAAGACTGGAGCAGCAGCCGGAATGACCTGAATGGCAGCTGTGTCGGACTGTTGCAGGTCAATTTGAGGAACATTATTTACCGGTGTGATGGTATCCTGAATTACCGGTTTAATTGTATCCTGCATGATAAAGCTTTTATCAGGTCAAAAATAATGAAATTATAAAACAAGCCTGAACAGGATGAATCAGAAATATGGACATGGATTTCCGGCGAGATCACTCAGGATATTATTTGCCAGACGACTTGCGCCGATTCTGAAAAGTGAATTATTGAGCCATTCTTCACCAAGACAGTATTTTACAATCTGGTAATACTTAACAGCATCTTCAGTTGTTGAAATTCCTCCTGCTGCCTTGAAACCAACCTTAATCCCGGTTTCTGAATAAAAGTGAGAAATTGCGTTACACATTACAAATGCTGCTTCAGGAGTTGCGGAAACATCAACTTTGCCTGTCGATGTCTTAATGAAATCGGCGCCGGCATCCATGGCTATCATTGAAGCTTTGAATATGCGCTCTGAATTTCCAAGCAACCCCGCCTCGATAATTACCTTTAGGTGTCTGTCCCCTATTACTGACTTTATCTCCCTGATCTCGTCAGCAACGGCTGCAAAATCATTTCCAAGAAAAGCACCAACTGGTATCACTATATCGATTTCATCAGCCCCGGCATCTGCTGCCATTTTGCATTCGGCCACCTTAATGAGCCTGAAAGTCTGTGAAGTCGGGAAAGATCCGGCAACAGCAGCCACTTTAACACTTTTTATTTTGAGTTTTTCCCTTACCACCGAAATAAAATTCGGATAAACACATAAAGCGGCAACATTGGGAATATTTGAAAACCTTCCGGAGAAACTGTTAACCTTCCCTGTAAGATGAATAATCTTCTTTTTATTATCGGTTGTATTAAGGCTTGTAAGGTCTATTAAATTTAAAATGGTCATTAACATGTGCTTATCCGGTACGGTTTCAACAGGAATTACAGCCTTTTTAAGTCCCCTCTTTATTTCAGAATCAGAAGGACAGGATTTGATAAGTTTTTGGTAAAGTTTTGTCATACAGTTAGTCAGGTTGCTATTTGATCGGTACAGTCTTGCTAAAAAGGAAGGAACAATATAATGCTTTTTAGAATCAAAACTATTTTTAACGTTTATTTTTGACGTTTCTGGCAAGAGAGGCAAATATCCCGAACACTGACAGAATCGAAAAGATTATGAATCCTGTTCTCATTACTGCTATCAGTGCAGGGTATGTTTCAGGATTAATAGAAGCCTTACCCATATAAACGGATATAAGCATCATTGCAATACCCATGCTCATCATCTGGCCAATCATGCGCATTGTCCCGACAACTCCCGATGCGACACCAAGATGTTTTTTTTCAACAGAGCTCATGATTGCATTTGAGTTAGGGGAAGAAAACAGGCCGAATCCGATCCCCATCAACACCATGAGGCAGACTATGAGATACACAGGAGTGGTCTCCCTGATGAAGCACAGCAATATCAGACCCGCAGCCGTAATACCCATTCCTGTGGAGGCAATTACTCCCGGATCTTTTTTGTCTGACATTTTTCCGGCCAGGGGAGAAAGGATTGTCATTGCAACCGGCTGGGCTATCATAATCAGCCCTGCGCTTCTTGCATCGAGGTCTTTCAGGTATTGCAGGTAAAGACTTATGAAAAATCCGGTTGCGCTTGTGGCAGAATAATGAATAAGGGCCGCCGCTCCTGAAAATGCAAAGACCCTGTTCCTCAATATCAGCCGTATGTCAAACACCGGATTATCGATCTTTTTCTCATAAAAAAGGAAAACGCCCGATGCAGCAAGTCCGGCAGCAATAAATATCCATCCTGAAGCTGAGGGAAGCTTTGAAAAGCCATAGATCAGAAGGAAGAGGGAGATCCCGTAGATAAAAGAACCTTTGAAATCAAATTTTTCATCCTTAGCCTCAGCCCATTCCATTTTCATCTTTTTGGATATCAGGTAAAGAGCGATCAGACCAAATGGTACCAGAAAGGCAAAAATGCTTTTCCATCCGAAATACTGGGTAAGCAATCCTCCAATGATTGGACCGGTTGAAAGGCCAAGATAGACAGCTGTAATATTGATCCCCATTGCCCGTCCACGCTCGCCCGGCGGGAAAACCGATGAAATAATGGCAAGGCTGGTGCCAAATATCATTGCGCTTGCAATGCCCTGAACGACTCTTAATATGATCAGGTAGGTTATGCTGCCGGTGAAGATTATCAGGAAAGTTGAGATGGTAAATAAAAGTATACCTGCTGCAAAGATCTTTTTCCTTCCTGTAATATCGGCCAGTTTGCCGAATGGAAGCAGAAATATCGCTGATGAAAGTATGAAGCTGCTGATCACCCATCCAAGGCTAATGGCATTGGCGCCCAGATCTTCTCCTATGGCAGGGAGTGCAAGGTTAACGGCCGAACCAAGGAACGGGGTCAGGAACGCCGCAAAAGTAGCAACTACCATAACCGATCTCTTCAGATCCTTTACTTCCGCATCCGGCAAAACGGCGGTAATTTTTTCATCATTCATCCTTATTCCCTTTCCTTTGTATCGATGATTATTGTGACTGGACCATCGTTGATCAGTTCAACTTCCATCATGGCTCCAAACTCACCGGTTGCAATTTCGTGTGACATAAGTTCCGACAGCTTTCCGATGAACATCTCATAAACCGGAATCGCAATTTCTGGCCGTGCCGCCCCGATATATGATGGCCGGTTGCCCTTTTTTGTTTTTGCATGCAGGGTGAACTGGCTTATTACCATTATTCTTCCACCCGTATCTTTTACTGAAAGGTTCATTGTTCCTTCGCTGTCATTGAATATCCTGAGCTGAACGATTTTATTCGACAGCCAGTCAACATCAGCTTTATTATCAGCATCTTCAATGCCTACGAATACAAGCAGCCCTGGTCCGGTTTCTGATCTGAGTGTACCGCCAATCTTTACTGATGCGCTCTTTACGCGTTGTATGACAGCTCTCACGGATTTCTGTAATTTTCAGGCGGCTAATATATGCAATCGTTTTCGAAATCCCTGAATGGCCTTTTATATTATATTTGCAGGCTGAACCAAACCTTAAATATTGGCTATATGGATTATTTAACAATAATCGCCATAGCTTTCGGCCTGTCGTTCGATACTTTTGCAGTCTCCCTTACATTTGGTGTCGTAAGGAGCAGGATAATATTCATGGAAGCAGTCAGGATTGCTATTATACTTGCTTTTGTTCAGGGTGGCATGGCAGTTCTTGGATATTTTACAGGCTCAATGATCTCCAAAGAACTTCAGAACTCCGATCATTGGGTTGTGCTGGGCCTTCTTTCATTCCTCGGCATAAAGATGATAATAGAGGGACTGAGGCATAAAGAAGAGGAGGATATGAGGGATTACAGGAATTTTTTTGTTCTTCTGTCTGTTGGCATTGTTACCAGTATAGATGCATTTGCGGTGGGAATAAGCTTCGCAATTATCGACAGCATGGTTCTCTGGATGTCAGCGGTTATAATCGGGATAGTGACCTTTGTTGCCTCTATGACTGCAATAAGGATAGGCAAAGCCGCCGGGGAGCGGCTGGGGAGAAGGGTCGAAATTATTGGTGGACTGGTACTTATAATGGCGGGGATAAAGATTTTTCTCGAACACCTGATTGCCGGTTGAATTCCATTTTTAATGTTAAGAAAATAACAATATTCCTATTCATAATTTCATAGTTAAGGAATTATTGACTTAATTTGTAGCCCAATTAGAAATCATTATGTTCCCCTTCGGTTCAGTATTGATGCATATTCCTTTAATAATTTTAGCATTTGCCTATCTGGTTTATGCAGGGGCAGCTGCTGTAAATAAATTAAAGCCATGCGATGAACCGGATCTGCATGCTCTTGCAAAAGTTCAGAATGTTTCCGTTTCAGAGATCACCTTTGATCAGGGTGCCTACTTCTGGCATCAGGACACCGATGAAGATCCGCAGACCGTTGTGGAACCAGCTGAAAAGGCGCAACGTTATAAACAGTTTTATTTTCAACCGGTCTTCATTCCCGACAGGACGGTTCCATACCCGTTCACTGGAAACAGTATTTTTTCCCGGCCTCCACCCTATTTAGGATAATGCCTGACCTTCAGGCTTTCACTGAAAACCTGCCATTTTTACTATCTGGCTTTTTTGAATGTTTTATATGATCGCCTGAAAAGCTGTCATTGATAATCAGCGGAAATCAATGATATGACATCGTTTCAGTCTATATTTTAATGAAAGCATATTTATTCAATCATGAGAAATAGAATCCAATCAAGCATATTAATACTTTTCATTTTTTTTGCAAAAACAGCAGGCCAGCAAACCAGGACGAACCCTGACACAACTGACCTGATGTCGATAGTGCTGGATGAGATAGTAATAAAAGCTTCGAAGGACAATGTGACTTTTAAGTCACTGCCAGCATCTGTATCAATTATTTCATCAAACAAAATAGCGGAAGGTGAAATAAAATCACTTGATGATCTTTCCTCAACAGCTCCCAATTTCTTTATGCCCGACTATGGTTCCAAGCTGACTTCACCCGTATATATCAGAGGAATAGGCTCAAGAATAAATGCCCCATCAGTGGGTTTATATGTCGACTATGTACCCTATTTTGAAAAAGCTGCCTTTAACTTTGATTTTTTTGATATCCAGAGAATAGAAGTGCTAAGGGGGCCACAGGGAACTTTATTCGGAAGGAACACCATGGGAGGGATAGTTAACATAGTGACTACTTCTCCGATGGATTATTCGGGAACGCATCTTAATCTTTCAGCAGGAAACTATGGAACCTACTCCGGTAATGTTGGCCATTATGGTAAGGTAAATGATAAATTCGGCTATTCACTGGCAGTCAATTACCTGCATAATGACGGTTTCTTTGAAAACGAGTATTCAGGAAAAAAAGTCGATAAGCTTAATTCGGTGGGTTTCAGGAACAGGCTGATATATGAAATTACCGACCGCCTGTCAGTTGAGAATATTGCAGGTTTCGAATCAAGCAAGCAGGGAGGCTATCCTTATGCAATTTACAATGACTCACTCAGGGCAGCCCAGCCGATAAACTATAATCAGTTCAGCTCATACGACAGGAAATTATTTTCCGATGCTCTTCTTGTCAGATACACCGGTAATAATTTTGAATTGATCTCAACTTCATCTTACCAGTTCCTTAATGATTACCAGGGAATAGACCAGGATTTTACACCTGCTTCATTGTATTTTATCACCCAGAAGCAAAACCAGAACATGTTCTCGCAGGAGGTTATACTGAGATCTTCAGGTCAGAAAAATTATAACTGGCTCATCGGGGGCTATGCTTTTTACCAGGCATTTGACAATGAAGTAGGAGCTAATGTGTATCTTCAGGATATGAGTTATATTAAGTCTTATGACCATAAAATAAACGGCTACGCTCTGTTCCACCAGTCTTCTTTAAGCGACTTTATTGTTCGCAACCTCACACTTACTGCCGGCGTGAGGATCGATTATGAAGAGGATGAGCTTTATTACAATTATGACAGGACCCTACGGGGCACCTTTGCCAACCTGGCCGATACCACTTATCCTTCCCTTAAGTCACTTGAATTCATTCCGCGCGCATCACTTAGCTACAAGCTGGGCCAGGTCAATATTTATACTGTCGTTGCAAGAGGATACAAGACAGGAGGCTTTAATTCCACCTTCGAACGGCCGGAGGATCTTACCTTCGATCCTGAATACAGCTGGAATTATGAAGCCGGTGTTAAAACCCCGCTGATGAAAAACATTCTTTATGCCGATCTGGCGGTCTTCTATATTGACTGGAAAAATCAGCAGATCTATCAGACTGTCCCGAGCGGAAGGGGGTCGATGCTCAAAAATGCGGGACACTCAATTAGCAGGGGCGCGGAAGTATCTGTCAAATCAGTTCCTGTTAAAGGTTTTGATTTCATGGTGGCTTACGGTTATACAAAGGCAACCTTCGTTTCATATGTTGAAGATGAAACAACTAACCATAACGGGAATTTCCTGCCATACGTACCGCGGCATACACTTGCCGTTCAGGCAGGGAAGCTTATAAAAATAAATAATTCGAATTTGCTCGACAACATAAAAGTTATGGTATTGTACCGGGGTGCAGGTGATATTTACTGGAAAGAGGATAATCTACACAAGCAACCATACTATGGGGTTGTAGATGCAAAAATATCGCTTGTAAGAAAGGCATTTCAATTTGATCTGTGGACAAAAAACCTTTTCAGTGCCGTATATGATTCGTTTTACTTTGAAGCTTTGGGCAATAAGTATGTTCAGATCGGCAAACCAGCACAAATAGGTGTGAACCTCTCGGTAAAATTCTGAAAATGAAAGAAAACAACTGGCATAAATTTCCGGTATTATTCAGCCTCTACATTGCTCAGTCGATCCCGATGAGCTTTTTTTCCACAGTTGTTCCTGTAATTATGCGACAGGAAAAATATTCCCTCGAATCGATCGGACTTCTTCAGCTGATAAAGCTCCCATGGATCATCAAGTTCCTTTGGGCCCCGATGATTGATAACAAAACAAACACTTCAAGGCAGCTTAGGTCATTGATAATTTTTTCGGAGATATTTTATGCAATCGTAATTCTCAGTATCGGGTTATTTGACCTGCAGACCGATTTCAGGCTGATCGTTATTCTGATGGTTGTAGCATTCATTGCTTCGGCGACCCAGGATATAGGCGTCGATATTTTTGCAATATTGCTTCTTAAGCCTGAAGAGAGAAGCCTTGGAAACAGCATGCAGTCGGCCGGCAGCTTTATAGGCAGCCTTTTTGGTACAGGAGTACTGCTTATTGCTTACCACTACTTCGGATGGACCAACATATTAGTACTTCTAAGCGCGTTTGTGATCTTTGCCATAGGGCCATTGCTGCTTTACAGGAAGCCTCTCTATAATGAAAAAGAACCCAGGCAGCACATCAGCTTTCTTGAGATCTACAGGTTCTTTACAGGTCACGGAATATTGAAGCGTGTCCTCCTGCTGATTTTTTACTATTCAGGGATCATTGGCATCCTTGCTCTTTTAAAACCATTCCTTGTTGACCTCGGCTACAACATTAAGGAAATCGGAATAATGTCAGGAGTGGTTGGTACCTCGTCTGCTGCAGTCGCAGCTCTGGCCGGGGGCTTTATAATCCGTAAGGCCGGAAGGAAGATCTCCATGTACCTGTTCCTTACCATCAGCCTTTTGGCAGCGACGTGGTTCTGGTTTTTGTCGGGAAGCGTACCTTCGCTGGTAGGAATCTATACAGGAATAATATTGTTATGGGTGGCTTATGGCTTTTCATCCGTTGCCATTTATACCACATCTATGGATATTGTAAGAAAGGGCAGGGAGGGAACTGATTTTACACTGCAGATAGTGATCACCCACCTGAGCAGCATGATGATAGCTGTTTTCAGCGGTAAGCTCGGCGATATTATTGGATATAAAGGACTGTTTGGTATAGAGATTGCTCTTTGTCTTTTTACCTTTATCATATTATTCTACTCATTTCCCAAAGTAAAGGAAAATGGAAGTTTCGGAGAAATTGCTTGAAAAGTATAACGTACCGGTCCCCCGGTACACCAGTTATCCCCCCGCAAATCATTTTAAGGATTCATTCGGAGAGAATGATTATGTGAAGCTTTTAAATGAATCAAACAATGGGAAGCCTGAAAATATCGCACTGTATATTCATATCCCGTTTTGTAAGAAAATATGCTACTACTGCGGCTGTAATGCATGCGCAACCGGAAGAGGCGACAAAGTGGACCCTTATGTTGCCGCTCTCAGGAAGGAAATAGAGATAGTCTCGGGTTATATTGATAAAAAGAGGCTGGTATCACAGATCCATTACGGCGGAGGAACACCAAATTCCCTGTCGTCAGGTACACTTAAAGAGCTCAATGAGTTCCTGTTCTCCTCCTTTTCATTCATTGAAAACCCGGAGATAGCCATAGAATGCAATCCTGCATACCTCGATTATAATTATGTGGATGACCTGCTGTCGGCAGGCTTTAACCGCTTCAGCCTGGGGATCCAGGATTTTGACAATAATGTTCTCAGGCTTGTTAACAGGGCTCCATCGGCAATTCCGGTTGCAGAACTGTTCAACTATCTCAAAAATAAAGGAAGAAACGTAAGCGTCAACCTTGACTTCATTTATGGTCTTCCTGGACAAACCCCTGAATCTTTTTCAAAAACCATTTCTGAAGCAGTAAAGATAAGACCAGAAAGGCTTGTCACTTTCTCGTATGCCCATGTACCATGGGTAAAGAAGCATCAGCTGATACTTGAAAAGAGGGGACTTCCTTCAGCGGAAGATAAGATGCAGATGTTCCTTAATGCATCGGAATTATTAAATGAAGCAGGATACAAACCGGTGGGACTCGATCATTTTGTATTGCCTGAAGATGAACTTTATCTTGCCCTGAATGAACATAAGCTGCACCGTAACTTTCAGGGTTACTGCACAAGACGGACCACGGGCCAGGTTTATGCTTTCGGTGTCACGGCGATAAGCCAGCTTGAAAAAGGATATTCACAAACCACAAAAAACATTGATGAGTATATTACATCCATTGAAAAGGGTGTTCTTCCGGTCGAAAGGGGATATATTCTGAACCGCGAACAGATATGCATAAGGGAAGTGATAACAGGCATCATGTGCAATAAGAAGATAAGCTTTAACAACCTTGCTGAAACGCTTGATATGACCGGTGATGAACTCAGGAGAATGGTTAATTTTAATGAGAGCACTCTGAGGGAATTTGAAAAAGATGGTTTGATAAGGTTCAGTTCCGATGTGATTGAAGTGACAGAGACAGGATCGCTTTTCATACGGAATATTGCTTCTTCATTCGACAAAGGTTATATTGATAAAATACAGAATACTTACTCAAAACCCGTTTAATAATGAATTCAGAAGCAGATATAATCATTGTCGGCGCCGGACTGACAGGATTAACGCTGGCTTTTTATCTTCAGAAAGAAGGGAAGAAAGTTATTGTTGTTGAGAAAGAAAAGAGAGCCGGAGGAGTAATCAACACTATTTCGGAGAATGGCTTCATATATGAGGCCGGTCCCAATACCGGGGTTTTGTCAACCCCCGAGATAGCCACCCTATTCATGGATCTGGATGACCGGTGCACTCTTGAAACGGCAGATCCCAAAGCTGAAAAACGATATATCCTTATGCATGGAAGCTGGAATGCCCTGCCATCGGGACTGTTATCGGCAATAAACACCCCGCTTTTCACTTTCGGGGATAAGTTGAGGATCCTTGGCGAACCCTTCAGACCTAAAGGCACAGACCCTGATGAGACTGTGGCAGATATGGTTATCAGGAGGCTGGGCAGGAGCTTTCTCGATTATGCTGTGGATCCCTTTGTCTCAGGTATCTATGCAGGCGATCCCGAAAGACTCGTAACACGTTATGCGCTACCCAAATTATATGCCCTTGAACAGAATTACGGCAGCTTCATCAGGGGATCGGTAAAAAAAGCGAAGGAAATAAAATCGGAATACGAGAAAAGGGCAACGAAAAAAGTTTTTTCAGTTAAAGGGGGTCTTGGTAATCTGATCCAGGCCCTGACTTCAAAAATAGGAGAAGAAAATATTTTAACCGGCGCACAGGGTTTAAGCGTACATTCGGCGGTGAACGGATACAGCTTAGCATTCATTAATTCAGCAGGCGAAGGTTCTCAGTTGCATGCCCGGACCGTTGTAACAACCACGGGAGGATTCACACTGCCGTCATTACTGCCGTTCATTCCTGAGGAAACATTAAAACCAATAACAAGCCTTGAGTATGCAAGCATAGTACAGGTCGCCGCCGGATATAACACCTGGAAAGGGATGAAACCGGATGCCTTCGGAGCCCTGGTCCCGACAAGGGAAAAACGCGACATACTTGGTATTCTGTTCCCGTCGGCTATCTTTTCAGACAGGTCGCCCGGGGGCGGGGCATTGTTTTCTCTCTTTATGGGCGGAATAAAGAAACCCCAGGTTTATAAAAAGAGCGACAGCGAGATCACCGGTATAGCGCTTAAAGAAATATCTGAATTATTGGGTCATTCGGGTGAGCCTGACATGTTGCGGATCTTCAGGTATTTACATGCAATACCGCAATATGAAAAATCAAGCGGTGAGAGGCTTAACGCAATAAAAAAGATCGAGGCACAATACCCGGGCCTGGTGCTTGCCGGAAATATCCGGGATGGCATAGGGATGGCCGACAGGGTAAAGCAGGCAAAGAATTTATCCAGGACACTGACCTATGGAAACGAGAAATAAAGTTATTTTACTGGTTAACACTGGAACACCCGACAGGCCTGAAAGGAATGATGTAAGAAAATATCTCTCGCAGTTCCTCAATGATCCTAGGGTGATTGATATGCCATACCTGCTCAGAAAGATATTGGTGAATCTTATCATTATCCCTTTCAGGACATCGAAATCAACAAGATTGTACAAACAGCTCTGGACTAAAGATGGCTCTCCCCTGCTTTTAAATCTTAAGAGCCTTACCGGAAAGCTTCGCACAAGGCTGGGAGATGAATATTCAGTGATGATGGCTATGAGATATGGCAACCCTGCACTCATTGATGCGCTGAGGATGATTAAAAACAGCCGGCCTGATGAGCTGATCATATTCCCGTTGTATCCTCATTATGCTTCTTCTACAACAGGATCGGTTCACCAAGACGTTATGAATGAAATAAAGAGATGGAACGAAATACCTGAAATAAAATTTGCGGGCCCATTCTTTTCACATCCTTCATTTATAGAAGTATTTACAAATCAGATAAGTAAATATCATCCTGAAAAATTCGACCACATATTGTTTTCCTATCACAGCCTGCCGTTGAGTCATATACGTGCTGTTCATCCCTCTCAGGATATCTCCGCCTGCGGCTGCATGGAGAGTATGCCCGATAGCGGTAGATTCTGCTATAAGGCTGCCTGCTATATGACTACACGCCTGTTGGCTCATAAATTAAATCTTGTTCCGGGCAACTACTCCACATCATTTCAGTCGCGTTTTTCCAGGAACTGGCTGGGACCCTTTACAGATGAGGTTTTAAAGGATCTCGTCCATACCGGGAAGAAGAAGGTGCTCTCCATAGCGCCCTCATTTGTTGCAGATTGCCTTGAAACAAAAGTGGAGTTCGATAATTACAGGGTCGCATTCAATAAACAAGGAGGAGAGGAACTGACTCTTGTTGAAAGCCTGAATGATAATGATGACTGGGTTGAGGCAGTAATTGAAATAGCGGGTATCGGTCAACCACCTGAAAAATAGCCCGTAGTGCTTTACTCCCTGATAGCCATCAGGTAGAAGTTTCAGTTCTTTTAATCAGGTACACCTGTCAGGATCGGTGCAAAATAACGAAGTGAATCAGTTATAGAAATCCGGAATAAGCAAAAGCCCTTCTTCAACAACCTGAAGGGATTTTTTCCCCCTGACAGTTGTTGAAGGGACCACGAGCCACTTCTGCCAGTTGTATCTGGAATCCGTTGATGTGATATTGTTTCTGAAACAGACAGAAAGAGCTATTCCATCAGATTCTTCGGGTATCACCCTGTATGATCCTCCTCCCAGTGATAGCACTCCGTTAACAACAAGTTTTTGTGTCGGATCATAAAAGTACATCATTGTCCAGGGGATGCGAATTTTTAACCTGTTCCCTGACCATGCCACGGCACTTCGGTGACTCTCAGAAAATTGTTCAGAATTTTCAGAAGGCAGCAATCCGATATCCTGAAATGTAAATTCAGAGCCGTCATTTATCCAGCTCATCAGATTCCATCGGCCACGGTCTGAAACAGTGCTTCTGAATTTCTGCACC
Organism: uncultured Bacteroidales bacterium; assembly: GCA_942492865.1. GTDB lineage: Bacteria > Bacteroidota > Bacteroidia > Bacteroidales > VadinHA17 > LD21. Next base: position 1,270,957 of record OW818650.1, read on the forward strand.
CCCGGATCGGTGAGATCGAATCTTGGTGTCAGACCTTTCATGTCATATACTTCTGTGACAAAATATGCTGAGGTATCCTCACCCATTACTGAAATAAGAAGAAACTCAGATCTGTTCAGGATGTGCTCCCCATTGGGTAAAATCGATTCTCCCGATTCCTTCTTATAGGTATCAAAAGCGATCATGATTGTATCACCACTGACAGGATACTTGTCAAATGTTATATCGGCATAAAAGAATGCATTATCATGAGTTGACCCGATACTTCTCACTTCACCGGACTTGTTTTGCAATGTGTAAAAAGTTAAGGGTGAAATATTTTCCTGAACGAATTTAAGAAGCCCAAAGTTTTGTTCCGGTGAAGTGATATTGTGCCATAACTGGCGGGTTGGAATAAGGCCTGTTCCCGGATCGAATCCATAAGCTTCCATGTACCTGACTATCCATGTTTCCTTGAACCATTCATCCATCCAGGCGAACATGAAACCTCCCGCGCAGCCGGCATCAAGAATGTTTTTTATCATTCTTATATTCTTTTCTCCCTGCTGCTGTTCGGAATATCCTCCGTGATCCATTTCGCTGAAAGACTGATGAGCACTTCCCCAGCTTGACGGGACACCAAATTCTCCAATAACAAGCGGAATTTCTTTATAGTGAGCTTTGAGCGACTCGAGGTAACCATAATAACTGTTCGCCCCACTATCATCTGAATATGTCTGGTATTCCGGTTGGTTGCTGATGAAATTAGGATAGTATGGATATGCATGATAAGTAGCGAAAAAGCCTGCAGGAGAGTTTTCACTGTTAATCCTGCTAATATCTGTTGAAGCTTTGTCCTCATCGGTGTATATCTCTGTGGGATGAGTCAAAGGATCCAGTGTTGGCCAGCTGGAGATGCTTACAGGTCTGTTTGCTTTGTAATTGATTCTTTCATATTCCGAAGATATGTCGAGTACCCTAGTTAAAAACACATCAGAGGGTGATGCGTTTGCGATACTGAACTGTGATCCGTTAAATGAGCTGATACCGGCATGAGATAAATTGGTTATTTCAATCTCCCGTGGTGATATCTCCCTTCCGGTAATAATGCCTGCTGTCCATTCGGAAATGTCAGTAAGGTAATCTCCGTAAGCCCTGCCTGGACGGAAGTCTATTTTATCATTTCCATGAAGACAGTTAACAACCTCCTTAATGTCGGTAATGAATTTTGGCAATCTGAGCATGAGATCGTACTCTTCATAATGCGAATAATTCTCTATTTCGTCGAGCCATACACCCTGAAACAGTAGCAGCGGCCTGTCAGGATGCCTGTAATTGTAATTTGCCAGCTTCTCATAGAATACCGGTGGATGAAGAGTGTACACCCTGATTGCATTAAATCCGGCCTCACCTATCATTTTTATCCATTTTTCATAGTTTTCCGGACTTATGGCATATGCTATTTCCCCAGGGAAAGTACCAGGTGGAGACGACCCCAGGTTAATTCCTTTTAGAATAAGTTTTCTGTAACCTGTGAGGGTAAGCATTGATATGTGGTTGTCCTCTGTCCTGAAAGGCAGGGCCGATTTTGCAGAAAGATCAATGTCAATGACAGTATCCTGTCGGATGGTTATGTCTGTAAGCCTCACAGGATAGTACCCTTCTGATACGACCTCGGTAATAACTTTCACTCTAATCCCCGATGGAGGTATGCCGGTAAAGGCTGGCATGACCTGTTCAATGGTTGTGCCTGTATTGAACCGGTTCCCGTACGTCTTTATAAGTTTTCCCGACCATGTTTTTCCCTGAAAAGCAAGGGTATAGATATAAAATCCATCTGGTACCTCTGCTCTGTTACTGTAACCGTCCCAGATAATATTAAAACTCCCTGCTTCTACAGAGGGGAAATTTGTATCGAAGATCTTTTTACCGGACAATGAATAAACTGAAAACCTGACATCACCAGATCTGCTGATTATAAAGGGGATATGAACCTGATCCGAAAAAGGATTTGGGAATGGGGTTCCGTTCTCAAGCAAACCTGATATTTCAGAAAATATTCCTGAAATATTAAGACTATAGTTTCCATCTGCCCTTGATATTGATCTGAATTCCCTGCCGGAAGCAGTCATACTTACAATTGCTCCACTTACAGATAACCCAGTCCGGGTTGTTATCCTGCCGGAAACATGATAATCTTTACCGTAAACCGATGAAATTCCACACGAGATAAGAGTTGCTATGATCAACGATATAGCTTTATTCATTATTTAAGAATATCTGGCTTTAATATAACTGTAAAGAAAACCGTTATTTTCTCAGTAAAAGTAATAATAATGAAGTTTCCGGCGTCTCTTATTAAATAACAATTAAATATTTTGATAGCAGCCTTTTATACATCCTGGTTGAGTAATTTATAATCAGAATTTATTTTAATAGTCATAATTTAAGTTCATATCAATCAAAAAACACTACTTATCAAAAACATATAAACAACCTGATTTGCTTGCAAATAATTTTTCATCTTTGAGGCAAATATTAGATCAAATTGGAAAATTATAAAAAGATACTTATCTGTGAAGACAACATGCTTGCACAAAAAACTCTTTCCGTAATACTTAAAAAAGAGAGTTACAGAACTGAATCTGCAATGGATGGAATTGAAGCAATAATGAAGCTTAAGAACGGGACCTATGATCTGGTGATAATGGATATACATCTTCCATTTTACAGCGGATTTGAAATAATAAGACATCTTCGTTCAAAACTTGAAAGTAAAACACCGGTGATCATACTGAGCTCCATAAGCAACCCGCAGATGCTTAAGCAGGCAAATGAACTGGGGATTTCCGATTATATGATGAAACCATTTAATCCCTCGGAGCTCACTAAAAAGATACAATTAGCTCTTTCATAACAATCTATTAAAATCAGAATTGTGCCAAAATATATATTTTTGGTTTTCTGTCTGTTGATAAGCTTTTTACCGGTCCGTTCTCAAAATAACAATGATCCTGAGCATGAATATAACAGGATCAGGATCATGGCTTTCAGAGGGTCGCTTGATAGTGCTTCTATTAATGCAGCGAGGCTGGTAAGGGAATATCCTGACTACGGTGATGCAAGAATTCTGCTAGCAAGGATACTTGCCTGGCAGGAAAGATATGAACCTGCCCTGTCGAATATTGATACACTGCTTAGATCTGAACCAGGCAACAGGGATGCTTTAGATCTTAAAAAAGATGTAAAGAGATGGATGGGGAACTCTTTAAATCCACAAACAGAAATAACAGCCGGATATTCATTCGATTCCTTTAATCAGCCTTACACCCGATTCTGGCAGGTATTTAATGCAGGGGCAAGTCATAATTTTATTTGGGGTAAGGGAATAGCTGCAATCAATACAGGTTATCTGAATAATAATGTACCGTCTTTAATATCTTCGGCCGAACTGCAATTCGAAGCGGAAGCTTACCCGAAGATAACAAGGAATAACTATGCGTATATTGCTTATGCATTCAGTCCGGCTGATCATTTTCCCACACATCGCGCGGCACTTGAAGTCTGGCAGGAGCTTCCTGCCGGATTGGAATTTTCAGCGGGATTAAATTATTACCGGTTCGACAGGGATATTTTCATAGCAGCTGTTTCTGCAAATAAGTATGCCGGTAATTTTTGGTTTTCAGGGAAATTATACCTCTATTTTAAGGATAGCGGACCTACAACTTCGCTCTATGTTAATGGCAGATATTATTTTAACGACAAAGACTATTTTCAACTGACACTTGGAACCGGGACCGCTCCGGATGAACCTTTTGATATTGAGGCTGACCTTATGAGACTTAGTGCAAAAAGTATAAGGATATACCTGAACAAGAGAATAAATAAAAGACTTGCATTAAGGATTGGTTCAGGATTTTCATCGGAAGAGTATGCTGAATCATTCCTGAGGAACAGGTTTGAGGGAAGCATAAATATTTCATATTCGTTATATAAGTAATGAAATATCCCAGAAGATTTATTTACATCATATTACTGTTTTTTGTACTGCATACGAGTTCATCAGCTGCAGGCCCAGATCGGACCGGTATTTTTACCGGCGACACCCTGGCAACAGGATCTGACAGCCTGATGCCATTCTGGCATCTGAAAGAATTTCTTGAAATTGAAGGAAAGAGCCCATGGCTTGCCGAGGTAACATATTTCGGACACTCATACGCCCTGGTTTACATCTTGCTTGCGATAATAATCCTGAGTATAAGTTCAGTGTTCGTTTTACTTGTAATCATACTACTGAACAGAACAAGAATGGAAAAGGTGAAAGCTCATTATAATAAGCTGTTGGAAAAATATCAGACACTTGTTATCGATTACCTCTTTGGATCAACCAGCAGTGAGGAATTTCTCCCCATTGCCTCAGATAATTTCAACAGACAGGTTCTGATTGACCAGATAATCGATTTAAGTGTTAACCTGAAGGGTGATTCTAGTAAAAAACTTGCAATCCTTTACAAAACACTTGGCCTTGAGCAGGATTCCATCAGAAAAGCAAAAAGCAGGGAATGGCATCTTAAGATAAAGGGATTCAGGGAACTAGCGTTCATGAATATTAGTGATGCGAATCCGGTAATATATAAAGCTCTCAATTCATCAAATGAAATCCTTAGAATGGAAGCACAGGTGGCTCTCGTTCGGCTAAATGCTGATAATCCATTCGGATTCCTCTCACATCTTGCAAAACCTTTTTCTCTCTGGGAGCAGATGACCCTTCACGAACTGATGGTTCAGCATGAGATCACTCCGCCACCATTCAGTCAATGGATGGGATCATCTAATGAAACTGTTGTAATGTTCTCTCTGAGAATGATAAGAGAATTCAGGCAGATTGATGCTGAGCCTCAGGTCAGGATGTCATTGTTTCATGATTCAGAAAATGTAAGGCACCTTGCAGCTCAGGTTGCTGGCGATCTGGAGATGAGATCAACATTACCTGTTCTCATGCAGATTTACGGGGGTCAGGATCCCGGAACTTGCCTCCAGATTTTAAAATCGATTGGTAAAATGCCTCATCCTTCAATGTTGGAGTTCCTGAAAAGGGTTATCGACAAAGAGGAAAATGTTCAGTTGCAGATCGAGGCGACAAAGGCTATTGAGAATATGGGCGAGGAAGGCATAAAGGAACTTGTTAAGATGATGAAATCGGAATACAGGAATTACAAAATAATAATTCGTCACGTACTCGACAAAAGAATTTATTGATCCATGACATTCATATTTGAAAATATAATCTTTCTTCTGACATTGTTCATCTTTTTCTCTTATGTGATACTGGGAATTTTTTCAGCCGTTACACTAAGAAAATACTTTAAGAAAAACAGTTATATCAATTACAATTCCCTCGTACTTTCCCCTTTGAGTCCAGGCGTTTCAGTAATTATACCAGCCTACAATGAAAGTAAGAGCATTATCGATAATGTCAGGACAATCCTTTCATTATATTACAACAATTTCGATATAGTGCTTGTCAATGACGGGTCATCCGACGACACTTTTGATAAATTAAAAAAGGAGTTTGAGCTGACAAAGGTGAATTATTATTTCGATTACCGTATTCCCTGCGAGCGGATAAAAGGAGTGTACAGGTCAACAGATCCTTCATATAACAAATTAACGGTAATAGATAAGAATAACGGAGGAAAAGCGGATTCGCTTAATGCCGGAATAAATGTTTCGAGGAACGAACTTATTGTTTCTATTGATGCAGATTCAATAATTGAGCCTGACTCCCTGCTGAAGCTTGTAAAACCATTTCTTGAGGAAAAAGATAAAAAGGTCATTGGTACCGGGGGTGTGATAAGGATTGTTAATTCATGTAAGATTGAGCGAGGGCACATCAGTGAGATCAATATTCCCGCAAACATACTTCCGCGTCTCCAGGTTCTTGAATATACCCGGGCTTTCCTTCTGTCACGAATGGCATGGAGCAGAATTGATGGACTGATGCTTATCTCGGGTGCTATGGGAATGTTTGACAGGGAAACTGTTATAAATGCCGGCGGGTATAGCGTAAAAACTGTGGGTGAGGATATGGAGCTTGTCCTCAGGATGCGGAAGTACAAGGCTGACAGAAATGAGAAATACAAGGTGACATATATTCCTGATCCGTTGTGCTGGACCGAGGTGCCATCAGATCTCAAATCAATGCAAAAACAAAGAACCAGATGGACCAGGGGGTTGGTTGAGTCATTATGGACCCACAGGGATCTCTGTTTGAAGAGAAAATATGGAACACTCGGAATGATTGCGTATCCTTACTGGCTATTTTTTGAATGGATGGGACCCCTGATTGCCTTTGGAGGCATTATTTATACAATAATCCTGGCAATCACCTCCACTGTAAACTTACCCTTCTTCCTCCTCCTGTTATTATTTGTTTACACTTTTGCTGTCAATCTTTCAGCATGGACCCTTCTGTTCGAGGAAATAACTTTTCATAAATACAGGAAAAAAAGAGATGTTATCAAACTCTTTCTCACCTCACTTGCTGAGCCTTTCTTTTATCCCGTTCATGCCTGGTTTGCAATAAGAGGAAACATTGATGTTATCACAGGCAAAGCAGGGTGGGGCAAAGCTGCAAGATCCGGCTTCGATAAAAGTAAATAGATCTTTTGAGCAAAACCGGACAGGAGCCCAACAGACTGATTGGTATTTTCAGAAAGGAACCATTTTTCTTCTCCTTTTTTCAAAAACGGCCATTTCATTATATCCGACCATCCTTAACAGGTCATAAACTTCTTCGAAATACTGTCCGACCCTTCCGGGAAGGTGAGCATCGGAATTTACGCATACAGGGACACCCTCTTCCCTGAAGAGATGCAGAAATCTCCTGTCGGGATAGAAATCGGCCAGCGGCCTGTTCCTGCCATTGGTATTAACCTCAAATGCCACATCAGCCTTCTTCATCGCCCGTGCAAGCTTTCGGTAATGAGGTTCAGGATCGGTAGCCGGCTTGAAGCCGTATATCCTTATCAGATCACAATGTGCAATAATATTGAAGAGCCCTGACGAAGCAGCATTGCACACCTCATCAAAATAAGCCGCAAAAAGTCTGTCAAGATTTTTGCCCTGGTAGAAATCAGGTCCTTCATCCACTGTTTTATCCTCACCAAGATAATGAACCGATCCAATAACATAATCGAGATCCAGATCGCTGAGGAAATCCTCAATCTCCTTTTCTTTTCCTGAAAAGAAGTCAACTTCCAGGCCTGTTCTTACCAGGATATCAGAGGTGCTTTCCTTAAGTTGTTTAATGTGCCCAACGTAAGCTGGCACCATGGCCGGATTCATAAACCACTTTTGCTGTTCCTTGAAAAGTGTCAGATGATCGGAAAACCCTATTTCCCTGAAACCCGCCGACAGTGCAACAGGTATATATTCTTCAGGCACTGAACTTCCATCGCTGAATGTTGAATGAATGTGATAATCAGTTTTATAAACCATGTAAGTTGAAATATTGAGGCTTTAGATGTAAATTGGCAAATTTATTACCATTTAAACGAATAAAACAAATTGAAACTAAATTATGTTATGGTTATATGTACGAAAATGATAATTTTGAGAAAAACTCCGGCGTGAAGGAAAATGTAAAATTTTGTGTCTGCCAGAATTGTGAATTCAGGGACATAGTTTTCTCATACCTTGATGATAATGCTATTCAGGATTTATGTAACAGTAAAGAAGAGCGCTTTTTCAGAAAAGGCGAAATAATAAATCATGAAGGTGAGAAGATCTCCGACTTTAAGTATCTGAAGAACGGACTGGTTAAATTATACCGCAGGACAAATACCGGTGAAGAACAGGTGATAACCATTACCAGGCCTTTTGAGTTTGTCAGCAACATGAGCATTTTTTCTGAAGAACGGTACCAGTATACTGTTTCAGCTCTTGAAGATTCCGTGGTATGCATTGTTAAGCTCGACTTTATAAAGGATCTTTTCCTGAAGAACGGCGGGTTTGCGATGGGACTTCTATCGAAGATCTCCAAAATCAACGACAAAATATTAACCCAGACCCTCGATATAAGGCAGAAAAATTTAACCGGTCGGGTTGCCTATGTCCTGCTTTATTTTGCAAATGAAATATATCATACAAGGGTTTTCGAGCTGCCTGTTTCGAGGAAAGAGATTGCCGATTATATAGGGATGAGCACGGCAAATGTTATCAGGACCATTTCTGATTTCAAAAATGACGGAACAATAAAAGTCTTTGGAAAAACCATCGAAATTGTTGATATCGCAAAGCTCGAGATCATTTCCAAAAGAGGGTAGCGGCTTTTCCTTTAGACATTTTCCAAATCATAAGCCCGACATAATGAAAAAATCATTTGTTTTACTCGCATTCCTGCTTTCCTGCATTATATTATGGGGTCAGCCGGAGAATAATCAGAAAGAAAAAAATTATACCCTGTGGGGCTCAAGGCATGGGGTTAGCTACTTCGCGAAAACAGAATTTAAACAGGTTCAGTATGAAGCAGGAGATGATCTTTCATTTGACACTTATCATTCTGCTGATGTAATTTATGAGTGGCTCGAAAGATGGGCTGAGCAATATCCTGACCTGATAGATCTTTACCAGGTTGGTGAAAGCTATGAGGGAAGATCCATAATGCAGATAACCCTTACAAACAAAAAAACAGGAAAGGACACAGACAAGCCCGGAGCTTTTTTTGAAGGTGGTCGTCACAGTGGTGAAATTACCGGATCAGAGTCCGTTCTGTGGCTCATAAAATATCTTCTCGACAATTACGGCAAGGATGCTGATGTGACCCATCTTATCGACACCAAGTCAATTTATCTGAAGCCGGTAAATAATCCCGACGGACATAACCTTTATGTGAAAACAGCCCAGAACAACCGCAGCACTGTCCGCCCTGACGATAATGACCGGGACGGACTGTTTGATGAAGATGCACCCGACGACCTTGATGGCGATGGCCGCATACTTACCATGAGATGGAAAGACGAAAAGAAAGGAAACATGATCCTTGACCCTGCTGATTCTACTGGAAAAATTATGAAAAGAGTGGGTGAAGGTAAAGGACTATACCTGACATCATCGGAGGGTATTGACAACGATGCCGACGGCAGGATAAATGAAGACGGGATAGGCGGTCTCGACCTGCACCGGAATTATCCCGAGAACTGGAGGCCGGTAAGGGAATCAACCGGCAGGGGTTACACCCAGGGCGGTGCGGGGGAATATCCGTTAAGCGAACCTGAAACAAAGGCTGTTGTCGCCTTCCTTCTTACACACCCCAATATATCAGTTGTAAATTCGATGGATACCTCCGTACCCATGCATCTGAGGCCTCCCTCAACCTCATCATCGGAAGACAGGATGTACCCCGAGGACCTGAAATGGTACGAATTGTTCGATGAGATAGGGAAGAAAATAACCGGTTATGAAAAAGCCGGCGATGTTTATGACGATTATGGTAGCGGTAACCCGCTCTTTGGTCACGGGCCCGATTTTGGCTACTTCTATTACGGGTCGATATGGTATGGTGATGAGCTCTGGAACGGCGCAAAATTTTTCGATTATAACGGCGATGGAGTAAAAAACGAGCTTGACATGCTGATATGGGATGAGAAAGAAAATGACGGAGAAGGGTTTATAGAATGGAAACCTGCCCGGCATCCTGAATATGGCCACATTGAGACCGGTGGTTTTGACCTGAAATTCTTCTCACAGAATCCGCCTGCAAAACACCTTGAGCCCTGGGTGCGCAACGAAGCAATGTTCAATGTCGAAATGATGAAGCACCTGCCGGAACTGCAATGGGGTGATATTGAAGTATCCAGGACAAAAGCCTATAAGACCGATTCAACTGATTATCAGCTTAAAGTGAGCTTTAAGAATGCAGGCAAGCTGCCTACTGCTCTTAAACAGGCCCAGCTTGTTAAAATAGTCACGTCCGACAGGGTTGTTCTTAGTCCTGATACCGCCGGCACAGCCAAAGGAAGTCTGAACTATAAGTTTATACAGGATCCGAAAGCATCGAAAAAGGAAAAGCCTTCAAGGCCCGGACCGTCAGCCAATGTCGCTTTTACCGAAGGAGGAGCAGTGACAACAGCCGTTTTTCACATAAGATTATATAACCGAACGGAACTGAAGGGTAAGGCAAATGTATTTTCAACCAGGGGAGGTGTATTGAAGGAGAAGGAATTTCTACTCAGATAAGACCGCATGCATTGCATGGTGAATATCCATAAATAAGAAATTGTAACCGGCCTCAGCTATCTTGTACGACGATATCCTGCTTCCGTAAAGTATCATTTCAGCCATCTCTCCCTTTGCTGCCTTTAAAACGATCGAGGGCACCTTAAAGATAGGCCGGCCAATGACATGGGCAATATTTTCGATGAACTCATGATGGGTCACCTGTCCGGGGGAGACTGCATTATAAGCGCCTGTCATGCAGCTGTCCTCAATGGCCTTTAAATAAATATTGCAAAGATCGTTGATATGGATCCACGGAAGATATTGCCTGCCGCTGCCGGCGCTGGCTAAAAAGCCATATTTTGCCGGTGATAATATCTGAAGTAAGGCGGGGCTGTCTTTTGCGAGCACCACGGCCGATCTGATCCTTACGGTTCGTATTCCGTCCTGTTCAAATAATGCTGCAGCTTCCTCCCACTTCCTGCAGGTAACAGCAAGGAAATCACTACCCGGGGGATCATCCTCCTCAAATATGTTTTCAGTGGTCTTATTGCCATAATACCCAGTTGCTGAGGCTGTGATGAAACCTTTCAGCCTAAGGCCGTTCCCTTTTATGACCCTATGCAGGAATTCAGCTGATCCGGACCGGCTGCTGATGATCTCCTCTTTTCTCTCTTTTGTCCACCGCTTATCGCCAAGGTTTGTTCCGGCCAGGTGCACCACATAGTCTATTCCTTCGAAGGCAAGAGGATCTAGTATTTCTTTCACGGGGTCCCATCTGTGAACCTTTATCACCCCGACCTGGCTCTGTTTCCTAGACAGGTGTACCACCCTGTGTCCTTTTTCAAGGAGAAGAGATGAGAGATATCTCCCGACCAGCCCGCTTCCTCCGGTAATAAGAACAGCCGGTTTTCTTTCTGATGTCATTTCGGATAATTTTTCAGTCCGGTTTAATGGTAACCATTAAAGCACTAAATATAAGAATAATTTGCCGGGTTATTGGTGTTGATCATCCTGAGATTTTATGCCATGTGTATTACTATTATGCCGTGGGCCTGAGATATTTTATGGCACGGGCGAAGCCCTGCTTAGTCATGAGATAAAGACTATAAGCCCCGTAGGGGCGCAATAGATTATACTACAGGTACTTCTCATCATATTCAATCCCATTCTCATCGAAAAGTCGTTTATACTCTTCAATGAAAGAGGTTGCCTTATGATGCTCTTTCTGATTCTTTATATAATTCTTTACAATACTGACCTGTGAACAGCCGACAGAAAATCCTCCATAACCGTCCTGCCAGTAAAAATTCCGGTACTCATCCCCTTTTGTTTTAATCCATTTTGAAGAACTTTTTTTAACCTCTTCCATAAGGTCAGCCAGGGATAAGGTTTTTGGAAGAGTACAAAGAATGTGGATATGATCGGATGTACCTCCGATCTGGAGAGGGACTGATTTAATGTTTCTTAGGATCCCTCCGATGTAAGAATACAATTCATCCTCCGTTTCATGCCTGATGAATCTAAGGTTGTTTTTCGTATGGAAAACAACGTGGGCATAGAATTGCACATAAGATTGAGACATAATTATTCCTTTTTTCAAAGTTATAATTTCTTACAGATTGTTATATTACTGGAGTTCTATTCCGCCCCTACGGGGCTTGGGAAGCTTATGTGCCTTATGATGCAGGGCGATGCCCTGCTTTATCTATCCTGCCCCTGACGGGGCTGTCCCAGAGCTCAGAAATGAAAAATGCTCCGGAATAGTTATTCCAAAGCATCTCAAGAGCATATTTTTTATATTTCTGAATCTGATATTAAAGCACAGGTATGAAGCCTGTTAACTGCCGTTATATTGTGCTCAATATTTCAAAGATACAAACTGAACCGAATCCCGCAGATGCGGGATGAGTTCGGCGAAGCCAAAGCAATTCATAACTTTATTTTGACCATATAACGCCATGTATCAGTCTGGTCCCGTTAATGTTATCACTTTCCGGCTTTTCCGCTGATACGGACTATATTTAGCCGAAGTATGTTCATTTTTTCAACGGAAAGTTCCGACTTAAGCATCTTTTCCTGTTTCACTTCAGGCTTTTTCTCCAGGTGATTCAGTAGAACAGTGTGCTGCCAATATGGATACTTAACATTATTTTTTATTATTTGACATTGAGTTGGTTACAACAAGATTCTTAACCAGGATATTAGTGCCGGTTTTTTCATCCCAGGTATCTTGATTGGCAAAGCGGATCGCATATCGTGGATCGTCATGGATTGAAGGTTCAGAGTCAGGCATTCTTATTCCCAATGTATATTCTCCCTTTTCTGCTTTTTCAGGGATGTTTATGACAGTCCGGATGATTGCGGTTTCACCCGCGCTCCAGAATCGGGGTTCTTCTTCCAGTACGGTAATATTTTCACTTCCTGTGGTATTATTAATCAAAACGATTTCAACTTTGCGTGGATTAAAGAGCTCACCAAATCCGGTATTTTTGATTTTAACGGCCAGTTTTAACTCTTTCCCTGGTTTAATCCGCATGGGTAACTGTGCCGATTCCAAAACAAAGCGGTAACCGATACGCCTTCTGATCTCTTCAAAACAACCCTGTTCTTTCCAGCGATCAATCACCTTTTTATTATAATCGATGTTAAGGTAGTTTATGTGGAGCATCGTCATTTCAGGGACCGTATTATTACAGTCTCCGCGTGGATCGATCCGGCATGTCTCTCCCCCAAAAGGGACAAACCGGGATTCTGCACCTATATAAGCAATTTCACGTTCCACAGACCATCCATTATTCCTTTGCCGGTATGTGCCAACATCATCAGGGGAAGAAAGAAAGCAATCATTCAGGTATCCAACCCTGGAAAGATAAGAACCATCAAAAGCCCTGTCACTTGTCAGTAAAGAATCCTCGCTGACTTCACTGCCGGTAAATATTGCCCGCTTGAATGCCGGATAACGCTGTACCACCATGCGGTCTTTTGGAAGGGCATCAAGAATAGCAAAGAGAATATCTCTCCTGTTATGCAAACTGTCAAGACCATTTGAAGAGGTATGCCATTCACCCCAACCACCAATAAATCCGGCATCTAATACATTAATTACATCTTTGTTTCTTATCCATAAAGGTTTCAATTGTTCAATATGAGTCATTACAATATGTTTTGGGGCATCATCTCCGTATTTCGCTTTATTGCCGGGATGAGGGCCAAAATTATAGGTCACTCTTGGAATCACCTTGATCCCATTCTTTCTGGCTTCATCAAATCCATTCTGAACAGATTGAAGAAATTCTTCGGAAAAGGGTTTGTCCCTGAAAGAGTCAGCCCGGATACTTCCGAATATAAGAGTAATATTTTCTCGCCGTATATCGAAGTTTTGGGGCCTGGTTAAACTCATGTGATGATAGAATCCCCTTTCAGGGTTGGAAAAATCATCGTGCGATTCGATATAGGCCATTTCTATCACTTTCTGTGATGTTGCAGGTGGCCATGAAACACCCGTAAACAAAAAAAGGAAAAGGAAATAGTTCTGAAATTTTGTTCTCATAAATATGCGTTTTACATTTCCAGCTTGAAATTAATAGTTTATTTTACCCCGATTTCAATTTTCCAATACAACCGCATCATCCTTCAGAGTAAAGTTCAATATTTCAAAGATACAAACTGAACCGAATCCCGCAAATTCGGGATGAGCTCGGCGAAGCCAAAGCAATTCGTAAGGTGATAAGAATTCAAAATAATTGGTTTATGATATCCTCCCTGATGAACTCTGGTCAGCTGCTGATTGATTGTATTTCTTAAAAATCAGATTTTAGAATGGCCTCTGGGCCGTTTAATCACTAATTTTCATTTTTTTCTTTCTGATTACTAAATATATTATCATCTTTGTCGCCGAAAAAAATTCTTATCCCACGGTAAAGAATAAAATTAAGTAATCATCAATTGTATAATCTGTAATGAAAAAAGAATCTATGAAAGATGCAGTAGCTATACTATGTGCCGGCGGGCCTGCTCCCGGTATTAATACAGTGGTCGGCGCCGTAACAAAAATATTTACACAGAACGGCTATACGGTACTCGGTATAAACGGAGGCTATAAGTCACTGTTCTCAAGTGAGCCTTCATTCGATTATCTTGATTTTGAATTTGCCGATCAGATATACAGTCGCGGCGGCTCTGCACTCAAAATGAGCAGGTACAAGCCGAAGGATGATGAATTTAAAGTCGATTTTTTCAAAAAAAATAACGTTAAGCTGCTGATTACAATAGGCGGTGATGATACAGCTTCATCGGCAAACCGTCTCACAAAATACCTTGCCGGACAAAAACTGGATGTCAAGAATATCCATGTTCCTAAAACCATTGACAATGACCTGCCCCTTCCGGAGGGAATACCGACTTTTGGTTATCATTCTGCAAAAGAAGAGGGTGTCCGTCTGGCAACAACCATTTATGAAGATGCCCGCACAAGCGGAAACTGGTTTGTCGTTTCCGCAATGGGACGTGAAGCCGGTCACCTGGCCTTTGGAATAGGCACGGCATGCCATTACCCGATGATAATTATTCCAGAAATGTTCAACAAGACCAAGATTACCTTCGACAAGATAACCAGGCTTGTCATCTCATCGATGGTTAAGAGAAGGTTATTGGGAATAGATTATGGAGCTGCCATTATTTCTGAGGGGGTCTTTCATTTTATGAGTGAAAAGGAGATCATCGATACAGGAATCAATTTCACATTTGACGATCATGGTCATCCTGAGCTTGGTAATGTAAGCAAGTCGCATATCTTTAACATGCTTACCCAGCAGGCCCTTAAAGGATTGAGGATCAATGTCAAATCGCGTCCGGAAGAGATGGGTTACGAGCTCAGATGCTGCAGGCCCGTTGCCTACGACCTGAATTATGCAACAAGACTTGGACTGGGTGTTTACAAACTCTTCAAGGAAAACAGAACAGGTTGTATGGTCACCGTTGACAAGCAGGGTAACATCATGCCACTGTATCTGAAAGATGTTGAAGATGAGAAGGGTAAGGTCAAACCACGGCTTGTAAATGTGGAGTCTGAAAGTGTTCAGCTCATTTTAAGGAACAATCTTCATTACGTTACCAAAGCTGATTACAGGGGCGCAAAAAAATATGTGCCAGATCCTGCGGATTATGATTTCTTCAAGATCCTTGAATGGGATGAAACGCCGGGTTTTTAGTATAAAAAACATATAAATCCCCTTTCGGGGGTAGGGCAGACAGGGGTTTTACGACCCCTGTTTTTTGCTATTAATTGCCACAAAATCAGGAATATTGCTTTTTCATCTGTTTTTTAATAACTTTATATGTTATTCATTTCCAAAACAGAAAGACCATGGTAAACGTCAGGACAATTAGGGGTGTCATCGGCATCCTTACCGGAGGCGGCGACGTCCCCGGACTTAATCCGGCCATTCGGGCTGTTACGATACGTGCCAACCGTGAAGGGTACAAGGTGCTCGGGCTACGCAGGGGCTGGGCAGGCATCACCGAGCTTATCAGGGACCCCAAGGCTGATAACAGCAACTGCTTTCAGCTTCTTACCGATGATATAGTGAACAGGGCAGGACGCACTGGCGGTACATTCCTGCATTCTTCACGTACAAGGCCAAGCCATACATCAAAATCAAATGTGCCCGACCATCTCCAGGTCACCTATCATAACGAAGATAACGATCTGACACCTGAAGTTATTAAGAATCTTGAGTGGCTCGGAGTTGATTACCTGATCCCGATAGGCGGGGATGATACCCTGAGCTATGGCGTACATCTTCACAACAAGGGGGTTAAAGTCGTTGCCATACCGAAAACAATGGATAATGATGTTCCGGGAACTGACTATTGCATCGGCTTCGGCACATGTGTTACCCGTACCATACAGATGACAAATACACTACGGACATCAGCCGGCTCGCATGAACGGCTTCTGGTTCTTGAAGTATTCGGAAGATATGCCGGATTCACTGCAATGATACCCACCATGGCGGGAGCTGCAAACAGGTGCGTTATACCGGAGTATAAATTCGATATTGACCAGCTTGCACAGCTGCTGGTTGAAGACAGGAACAAGAATCCCAGTAAGTATTCTGTGGTGCTGGTTTCGGAGGGTGCAATGTTCAAAGGAGGTGAAATGGTATTTACTGATGGTGAAAAGGATGCTTACGGGCATGCAAAGCTGGGCGGGATAGGCGATCTGGTATCATCGCGGCTAAAAGATCTCTCGGGGAAATATAATCGGGGAAAGACCATCAACGTAATCAATCAGAAACTTGGTTACCTTGTGCGTGGCGGAGATCCTGATGCACTTGATTCAATCGTCCCCATGGCTTATGGCAATCTTGCGCTTGACCTTATCCTGAAAGGAATTCACGGAAGGATAGTCGTCCTGAAAAACGGAAGATATGATAACCTTCCCATAGAGGTTGTTACATCCTCGAAGAAAGTTGTGAACGTGGCTGAAAACTATAACACTGAGAGGCTAAGACCTATTTATCACAGCTTTGAAATGAAACCATTCCTGCTGATGGCCTCGGAAAATGTGTAGGGGTTTATCATTTTTATTTATTTTCGCAAAACTTTAAATCTTGTCTGAAGGGTTAATTCTGAAATCAACAGGCAGCCGTTACCGTGTGCTGACAAAAGATGGCAGGACCATCGAATGTGTTATAAAGGGTAAGTTACGCGTAAATGACCTGCAAACGACAAATCCTGTAGCCGTAGGCGATAAGGTTTTGTTTCAGTTTGAAGATAAGGATCGCGGAATAATAACTGAAATCCTCGAAAGAAAGAATTACATCCTCAGGAAAGCAACCAACCTGTCGAGGCAGGCACAGATAATAGCCGCCAATATTGACCAGGCATTCCTGATGATCACCATTATTCTCCCGGTCACCCAGTTTGAATTTATTGACAGGTTCCTTATAACGGCTGAAGCTTATCGTGTTCCGGCAAGGATAATAATAAATAAAACAGATCTTTATGGGGATGAGGAGATCTTAAAAATGGATAATCTTATTTCAGTTTATTCAGGTATTGGCTATGAATGTATAAAGCTTTCACTGAAAAATAAGGAGGAGCCCGGAAACATTATTGAACTGATGAAAAACAGGACAAGCCTGATAGCAGGTAATTCGGGTGTCGGAAAGTCAACCCTGCTTAACAAATTGAATCCTGCACTTAACCTGAAAACTGAAAAGATCTCCGATTATCACAAACAGGGAAAGCATATTACCACATACCCTGAAATGCACCCTATGCCTTTTGGAGGGTATGTTATTGATACACCCGGAATAAGAGGATTCGGTATTGTTGATATGGAGAGGAATGAAATATATCACTTTTTCCCTGAGATGTTCAGGATCTCAAAAAACTGCCGGTTCTATAACTGTCTTCACCTTGATGAGCCCGGATGCGCCGTAAGAACGGCTGTTGAAAAAGGTGAAATTGATTTTATGAGGTACCGGAGCTATTTAAATATCCTTGAAGATGAAAACACCAAATACAGATAGAAATTAAAATTATTTTATCTTTATAGCTTTAGAAAAGCATTTCGGGAGAAATGAAAAGAACCCTCACCATTGTCTATATAGTATTTTTAGTCATACTGCTGACAAACTTTATCTATTATTTCAGCCTGTATAACAAGCAGATAAGTTATATTCAGGAGTTACTTGACAGGCAGGTCCAGATAGCCGGCGCTACCATTGACAATACCAATAATCATTTTCTGAGCGACCTCAACCAGATAGGATTTTTTGGTAACCTTACATTGTTTTTTACTGATCCCGACGCTCAGTATGGGGCAAAAGAGAGAATGAAACTGTTTTATTCCAAGTACCAGGATTTTGTTGTTTCAATGAAGCTTTCGGATAATGACAGGAATGAATTCACACTTAAGAAGGATGATTTTCAGCCCAGAAACGAATGGCTTGAACAGTCCTTTAAGCTTCATGTTCAGGGTAAGCTTTACCAGATGGAAGAGCTTGTGAAGAATGGGAAAAGATTTGATTTCTACCTGCCGGTGATAAAAGATAATGTGGTAACAGGCAATATTGTTGTAACCGTAGACTACCTGAAATATTTTGCTGCCGTTTTTCAGACTTTCAATCTGCAGGATTACCAGTGGCAATGGGTTCTGAGTGATTCGGGCAAAGTCATTTACAATAACAGCGGAAAAATTATTGAATACAGAGGTATTGAAAAAATAAACAGGGAGATTGATAACGGCTCAGGCAAGAACATTGTTCATAAAGCTCTTATCGATGGTAAAAAGAAAGAGCTTATCTCATCATATTATTCAACCCAGCTTCTTAACCGGGAGCTTGGAATAGTTTTTTCAGCCCCCACCGATTTCTTCCAGAAATACATCATAAGGAACTCGATCTTCATAGTGGCAGGGACTTTAATCCTCATTCTGCTAATCATTTATATCTTCACCAGGTACTTAAAAACTTATTCATATCAGAAGAGCCCTGTCAATACTTCCGAAAACATGCAGTTCAACCTCATTGATGAAATGCCTGTGGGAGCCATCATTTACAATAAAAACAGGAAGATAATAAAAGCAAATCAGGTTTCTGCAAACTTGTTTTCTTATGCCACCAGGGAAGAAATGGCAGGTCAATCGCTGCCTGAACCTGAAATTTTTGAGGATAACGAATACTTTGCAAGAAACCTGGGTAGCAGCTTTAACCCGGAACAGCTTATCAAAGTGACCAGAGACTCGCAGGAAATGATACTGTACCGCAATTCAATTCCTGTGGTTTTCTCCGGGGAGGAGGCAACGATGGAGATACTTATAGACGTAACGATGCTTGAAACGGCACGTAAGCTGGAGCTTAAAGCCAATATTTCAAAATCTGAGTTTTTGGCAAGAATGAGTTATGAAATACGGACTCCGCTTAACGGTATCATTGGTATGACCGACGTTCTTAATTATTTTGAACTTTCCAAAGAAGTAAAGGAGATAGTGACACTCATGAGGAGATCGACCGAGGCTCTGGTCAATATTATAAATGACCTGCTCGATTTCTCAAAGATAGAAACCGGAAAAATGATACTCGAGGAGGTGCCGTTTACTTTCAGGGAAGAATTTAACCTTGGAGTTGAAAAGGCGAAGGCATACATTAACGAAGATATCGAGCTGGAAGCGATAGTGGAGGACAGCGTTCCGGGCAGTATAATAGGCGACCCGGTGAGGCTGAGGCAGATTATCAAGAACCTCCTGGATCATTCCATTAAGGCTACAGAAAAAGGAAAGATAAAACTAGTGTGCCAGCTTAGAAGCTACAATAACAAGGTTGTTAAGCTTGGTTTTGAATTGAGCGATAATGGAGCGAGCTTCGATGAGGCAGAGCTGAAGAAGATCTTCGGGGAATATGTTAATATCGAATCCAAATCAATACATTCAAGCGATGAGACAGGCTTCGGAACAATACTGGCCCGCCAGCTTGTAGATCTTATGGGCGGGGAATTTAAAGCCGAATCGCCTTCAGGCATGGATGGCTCAAAAGGAACAAAGGTAACTTTCACAATTCAGGCTTTCTCAAACGATAAACAGGTGAAAAACCTTCCGGTTGAAGATATTAAAAGTTTCGGAGAGATAAGGACCCTGGTTGTAACAGGAACCCAGAGCAGGGATGAAGAGATAATGAGCGCTCTTCATAATATAGGGCTCAGGGTCTCCATAACAACTTTCCAGAAATCAACGATTTCCCAGATAAAGGCCAACCTCGAGCATGAAGACAAGTACAAGCTAATTGTAATACTCGACGATTATGAGTTTGACGGGTTTGAGGCTGCCCAGATTATCTGGGAAAATAACCTGTCTTCCAATTTTATCATGCTTATGATAAGCTCAAATGATAAAAAGAGGAACTACATGAAATGCATTTCGATGGGCATCGACAATTATCTTATAAAACCATTTGCCATAAGCGAATTGCTCGGAATTATCCAGAACAGCTTCCAGTTCATTGACACAAATAACGGAAAGAGTTCTGAAAAGGAGCGCATCGATGCCAGGTTACTGGTGGTTGAAGATAATAAAATGAGCCAGAAAGTAATCGGCACCATGCTCAGGAGTCTGGGTTATTCGTACGACATTGCAAATAACGGTCATGAGGGTTATTTGATGGCAAAAAATAACGGATATGACCTTATCCTTATGGATCTGGTTATGCCCGAGATAGATGGTTACCAGGCAGCCCAGAAAATACATGAAATTGATAAAAAAGTGGTGATAGTGGCATTCTCTGCCGATAATTTCTCAGAATCGAGGAAGAAGGCAGAGCTTGTGGGCATAAAGGAATTTCTTTCAAAACCGGTAAGAATGGATGAGCTGAAGAAGCTCTTTGCTAAGCATTTCAAAAAGAACTGATGAGAGGATCTGAAAAAATGTTTTCAGTAAAGTTGAGGAGATAAGGTTCAATGCCGGTAACTGGTAAAATAGATGCAGCTGAATTTCTGCGCGAAGCAGAATCATTTCCTGTAATTGACGTAAGATCTCCCTCAGAATACAGATCAGGACATATTCCTTCAGCAATAAACATTCCTCTCTTTGACGATAAGGAAAGAGAAACAGTAGGAATCACTTATAAAAATGAAGGCAGGGAAGCAGCAATCCTGAAAGGTCTCGGGCTGGCAGGTCCTTCAATAGCCAGAAAATTAAAAGAAGCGATTGACCATGCAGTGAACAAAAATCTGCTTGTTCACTGCTGGAGAGGCGGTATGAGATCCGAATCGATGGCCTGGATGTTTTCTCTTGGAGGAATAAACACCAGGGTGCTGGATGGCGGCTATAAATCGTACCGTAACTATATACTCGAAAAGCTTTCGAAGCCGGGGAAAATGATAATCCTGGGCGGATTTACCGGGAGCAGCAAAACACATATCCTCAGATGCATAAAGGGCAAAGGTCCGCAGGTAATTGACCTTGAACAGCTGGCAAACCATAAGGGATCAGCATTTGGCTCCCTCGGTCAGCCTCCCCAACCTACAACGGAACATTTTGCAAATATCCTTTTTGAACAATGGAACAAGCTAAGTAACAACCTGCCCGTGTGGCTTGAAGATGAAAGCCGCAACATTGGGACGGTCTTTATGCCCGATCCTTTTTACCGCAATATGCAGGCAAGCCCGGCAGTAATACTGATGATGGATTTAAAAACAAGAATGCCGAGACTGCTTGGGGAATACTCGGTTTATCCTCCCGAAGTGCTGATAGCCTCGATCGAAAAAATCAGCAGGAGGCTTGGAGGAGACAATACTCATGATGCAGTCAGTGCAGTGGAAAGAGGAGATTTTGCTAAAGCTATCGAGATCACCCTTAATTATTACGATAAGGCGTACCTCTATGGGATAAACAAGAAAAACAGGGATAAAATATCTTATATCAAAACAGATACCGATGATATTGAAATCAATGCCTCAATGGTAATTGAAGCAGCGAATAAGATAACCTGGTAAAACAGCTGATCTACTGTCTTTTTACCTCACTTTCATCGACCCATTTATAGACTTTATCAGATTTTCTTACATTCCCCGGGACCATCAGGGAGCAGAATTCACCCTGCTGAGCCTTCTCTGTTTCCCTTAGATCGACCCTTATCTCATCGACAGTGTGTTCCACAACTCCTGTCGTTGGACCGGTGATCAGTATTTTATCATTCCTGTTCAGGTCGCCGTTTTCAACTTTAATCTCGGCTACCTTAAGCCTGGCAAAGTAGTTGGTGACCTTACCAAGGTAAACTCTTCTTTTAGTCGCGCCCGAGCCATATCGGTTGTTCCATTCACCGAGCCGCTGTCCGAGATAATAACCATCCCAGAACCCCCTGTTGAAAACGGTTGAGAGCCGTTCTTTCCATAATCCTATTTTTTCTGCAGAATATGTTCCATCGAGAACAGCATTTATACCTTCATTATAGCATGAGGTAACGACTTTGACATATTCAGCTGAACGGGCCCGGCCCTCAATCTTCATTACCCTTACACCTGAATCGAGAAGTTTGTCCAGGAAACCAATGGTGCAGAGGTCTTTCGGCGACATCAGATATTCATTATCAACCTCAATCTCGTTGCCAGTCTCTTTTTCAGTCAGTATATATGCCTTTCTGCAAGTCTGGTAACAGTTTCCCCTGTTAGCCGAACGGTTATTCTCATGAAGACTCAGGTAGCATTTCCCTGAAATTGCCATGCATAAGGCCCCGTGGACGAACATCTCTATCCTTACCGGCTTACTCCCTGGTCCGAGTATGTTTTGCTCTCTTATGCCTTCGTAGACGTTCTTAACCTGGTCGAGGTTCATTTCTCTGGCAAGGACGACAACATCGGCCCATTGTGAAAAGAATTTAAGCGATTCAAGGTTTGTTATATTCATCTGTGTGGAAAGATGAACTTCGATGCCCGCTTTATATGCATAATTGATAACGGAAAGGTCGGATGCGATAACCGACGATATACCGGCGGAAACCGCTGCGTCAATTATCCTTTTCATCTGCTCAATCTCGTTATCGTAAACTACTACATTGACAGTGAGATAACTCTTCAGACCTGCATCGTTGCAGATACCCGAAAGCTTCGGAAGATCGTCAAGACTGAAATTCTTTGAAGATGCCGCCCTCATATTAAGGTTTTCCACACCGAAATAGACCGAGTCGGCACCGCCCTGGATTGCAGCAACCAGACAGTCATAAGAACCGGCCGGAGCCATAATCTCTATATCTTTCCTGTTCATTATTAACTTGTTTGAGGGCTGCAAATATAACAATTATGCTAATACTTGTTCAGTATTATCTGTAATGACGATCCCTTGCCCGGCTCAGACGATTTTACCAGGATCTTTCCCCTGTGGTATTCCTCAATTACCCGTTTGGCCAGTGAAAGGCCGAGCCCCCAACCCCGCTGTTTGGTTGTATATCCCGGATTGAATATTTTCTTATAGGCCGATTTGGGTATTCCCTTTCCAGTATCGGAAATCTCTATTACAACGCTCTTTTCAGTTTCGCCAATCCTGTAAGTAATCTCACCTTTCCCTTCCATGGCATCGATCGCATTTTTGGAAATATTTTCGATAACCCATTCAAAGAGAGTGCCATCAACGGGAACTATTATCTCCCTGCCGGTATTAAAGGTTATGTTAAAATCAATTTTTGAAGAAGATCTCGATCGCAGATATTCGATTGTGTGAATAATATGTGGAATGATATTTTCATTTATGAGCGAAGGCTTTGATCCTATCCTCGAAAACCTCTCGGTCACTTTTTCGAGTCTTTCGACATCCAGTGCAAGTTCTTTATTGATTAATATCTCAGGATGTCTGTCATGCAGAATCTCAATCCATCCCGAGAGGGACGATGTAGGTGTTCCGAGCTGATGTGCAGTTTCTTTTGACATGCCGACCCATACCTGGTTCTGTTCCGCTTTACGCGACGATCTGAAAGCCAGGTAAGATACAAGTATAAAAAGTGTAATTATTGCCAGCTGGATGTAAGGATAATAGGTAAGTGTTGTAAGGATAGTGCTGTCTTCGTAAAAGACAAGGTTGTAATGATTGCCGGGAAGGTCGATCCTGATAGGTTTGTTTTTCTGTTTAATACGTTCAAGTTTTTTTTCGGGATGATTAGTATCCTTTATTCTGTCAGCATCAAAATTTCTGGCAGCAATTATGTTAAATGATTCATCGGTAAGGATCACCGGCACAGTGCTGTTGTACTCGATTATGGTTGATAGTATCTCGAGGTTCTGGCTTGAATCGGAAGCATTGATAAGCTCAATGGCTTCGGCCCACAGCTCTACATTTTTCCTTTCCTCAACCTTTAATTTTTTTACAAGGTTCTGGGTGTAAAGAAGCGACGAGAGCCCTGTCAGTACTGCGAACAGCAGTAATGCAAGCTTTCCGGGTGCCTTGTTTTTAAAGATTCTCAATATTTCTGCATTAAATATGCCGGTTCCGGTCAGGGCATCTTGCTATCCGTATCTCCTGCCTCGTCCCATGTAACTCTGAATCTCGGCTTTTTCTCAGTCTTTACTTCCTCTTTTACATTTAGTGAGCTGTCTTTTTTATACCAGCCATATTCCTCTTTCAGGATTGTTTTCAGCGAGCTCTTTTCAGCCTTAACACTTTTTTTGATCTGTTCTCCTGCGGCCTTCACATCGTACCCCGTCTTTACAATATCTCCCTGTCCTTCAACCTTTAAAAGCAGTGAGGTGCGACCAAGTCCATCATCCTCGACAGGCCCGAATTCTGATCCGGAGGGCTTGTTTCTGTTGAACTTCCGGCTCAGGACTTCTGAAAGGAGCATTTTTACATGGTAGGTGTAATCATTTGAAAAGCTGTGCCTGCCATTTACCGAGAGCATCACTGCCGAAGAATTTATATCCATCTGTGGCAGGTAAAAGAAGTTATTTCGTATATAAAAATCGTTTTCAAGCTTATCAAATGTAATATTCTCAAGCTCTGACAGCCTTATATAGGAGGATAGTTTCTTTACAGGTTCAAAATTATTCAGCGACCCGTCGGTGATAGTATATTTTCCTTCAGCGGTAAGAAACTTTATTTCCGGATCAAGGGTGGAATTCAAGGGAAGCAGGAGAGTGATAGTGCCTGAAAGATTCCCTGCCAGATTCTCTGACTTTATGAAATCCTGTCCAAAATTATTAAACACTATAAATGTCTTTTTAATATTGATCCCATCGAGCATAAAAGTGCCTTTAACAACTGCTGAAAGGTCGGTATTCTGGTAAAAAGATCCCTTACCGGAAATACTTCCTTCAAGGGAATTCATTCGCAACTGCCTGAAATCAAGCTCATTTTTATTATAATCGAGAACCCCTCTGACATTCTGCCCGGTGAATGTTTTATAAACAAATGTGTCAAGGTCAAAGTTAAAGATCATGTCGATGTCGGTAGGCATGCCGGCAGAGGCTTTACCATCTTTTGCCGGATCTTTTTCATACATGCCAAAGAACTTTACCGGATCAAGCCTTTCAAATGAAACATCCGCCGAACCGCTTAAAGGGAGTGACCCTTTTTTTGAAAGCCATCCGGGAAGATTCCGGAAATCACCGGTGATCTTAAGTGAATGATCCTTGTAATTTACAGAGAGGTCTTTTGCAGTGACTGTTTCACGGATTCCGATATTGCCATTGACACTGTGTACGTTAAAATCGCTGTCTTTTATAGCCAGACTGAAATTACTGAAGTTAAGATCGGCATCAGTTACAGAAGAAAGTAAGTCAGAAAACGAATATTTTATACCCCGGCGAATCTTTCCCTTCATCATTAATCCGAGATCAACCGATCCATCTGCAAGGTTAACCTGGTCAAGATTTAAAAAATCTTTTATTTCGCGGGGTTTTACCTCCCCTTTCAGCACGATTGAAGCGACAGGATCGTTATGACCGACAAGATCAAATGATCCGTTCAGCCATGATGATCCGAGCTTCATTATGATGTTGTCAAGTGAGAGGGCACTTGTTTCCGGCCGGTTTCGCGAACCATTGGTATAGAAACCGGAAAAGGATAGATTGTCGATTGAAATTTCAGATCTTCTATGCCTGATCCGGCCTTTTTCGAGCAATGCGGTTATCTCGATATGAGGATTTAAGTTTCTGGAGACGGGTCCCTTAATTCCGGCATGGACCCTTAACGCTCCGGCCGGATTGTAATCCTTCAGCTTTATATTAATACTGTCAGGAAGAAATTTCAGTACTTTTTCAATATCGATATTCTGCCCTGTCAGGTCAAGATCGAGCATACTACCCGGAGAGGCTATGCCCTTTATGCCGAATGCCAGGCCATTAACTTTAAGTACGCCCTTCCTGAATAATGTGGTATCTCCATTACTGTACAGGTCAACATCAATTTCGGCTTCGAGGCTTCTGGTTATCCTGGTTTTATTTAGCTCAAAAAGATTTACGTGCATTAATGAATGAGCCGAAAAATTTATCTTTTTATCAAAAATATTGCTCTTCAGGCTGCCTTTATCAATGAACGTTTTGAGCAAAAGTCCGGCTGAGCGGTTGTTGTAAACGGCTTTTATATCTGTAAGGGTTATTCCTTCGAGGTCGATCTCGAAATTGCTGCCTGCTGCATTACTACCCTCCTTTTTAACATCGTAGTTTACATTACCGTCCTTGTCGGACAAAAGGTAAATCACACCCGACTTTATATTGATTTTGTCGATTTTATAGTGTCGCCTGAGAATGTCGAGGAGGCTGAACTCAACCGAAACTGAATTAGCTGAAAGAAGGGTATCGGCGCCCATACCGGCAAAAACTTCATAGTTGAAATTCTCTGAAGAATGTACCAGTACATTTTTAAGTTCGAAGGTTGCCTTTGGGAACCGTGACAAAAAAGAGAGCCTCGAGGAGCCTGTTTCGAACCTGGTGGCAATATTGTTATTTAAAGATTTGATGATGAAACCTGCAATCTTTTCATGAAGCAGTATTGAAGCTGCAAACAGGATGATTGCAAATACGATCACCGATAAACCGGTTATTTTTAATACCTTTTTTAGCGCCCTCATTTTTATAATATCCACGACCCTGCAATATCATTATTTTTTTAATTTATTCATAAGAAAATCCAGATCATCTGGGGGTCCCAGCTCGATCGGTGAATGGCCTTTCCTGAAAACCCTTAAATTACGCGGGCCAATAAGCCTGACTTTACTGTTCTCGATAAGCAGCATGGTTCCTTCTCTGAGCCCTGCAACATACAGGTCAGGATTTATCTCGATAAACTCCAGTATCCGCTGTTCCCTTGTTTCCCCGGCATGCCCTGCAGGATTCACATCGAGATAATGAGGATTGATCTGAAAGGGAATGAGGTTAAAAGCACTGAATGAATCAGGCTCGATAAGAGGCATATCGTTTGTGGTCCTCAGGGTAGGGCAGGCAACGTTTGATCCGGCGCTCCATCCGATGTAAGGAGTTCCGGAAAGGACTTTTTCCCTAACTATATCTGTCAAATTGTGATCCTGAATCATTTTAAGCAGCTGCCATGTGTTTCCCCCTCCCACGACTATTGCTTCAGCATTTCTTACTGCAGCCACAGGATCGGCAAACCGGTGAATGGATTCAATGTTATGCCCCACTTCCATGAAACGTTCAGAGACCCTGCGTTCGTATTCATCGAATGAAAAAGTTACTGCTGCATAAGGAATGAACAGCGCCCGCACAGGTTTTTTCCCGAGGAAGTCCTTTATATTATCTTTGGGATAATCGAGATATGGTTCTCCCGGATTGGTTGAATTGCTTATTAACAATAATCTCATGATCTTTTTGCAGATGTTAAATTAATTATTCTGAAGGAATTGTTGGAAGCGTTAAATATCAGCACCTTGCCGCTCAGGACAGACCCGGTTCCGGTAATAATCTTAATTACTTCATTAGCCATCAATGCTCCGGTTATCCCTGGCAGCACTCCCATCAATCCTGTATCGGCCGGCAGAGGATCCCTGAGATTTTCCTTTGCTGTTTCGGGATTATAGGCACGGTAATCAGGTCCGTCTTTATAATTGAATACCGAAACCTGTCCCTCATATTTATATACAGCCCCGTGTACCATTGGTTTTTTTAGATTGAGGCAGGCATCACTGATCGCATATCTTGTCTGAATGTTATCGGTGGCATCGACTATTAAATCATATTTTCTAAAGATTTCCAGGGCATTATTGCTGTCTATTTTAAGGTTCACTATTTCGACCGAAACATTAGGGTTAGTCTTTTCCAGACGATCTTTGGCGATGATCGATTTCAGTTTGCCAATGTCATCCGAACCATACAGTATCTGCCTGTGGAGATTTGTTTCATCAATTATATCA
The DNA here is from genome assembly GCA_942492865.1 of uncultured Bacteroidales bacterium. Taxonomy (GTDB): domain Bacteria; phylum Bacteroidota; class Bacteroidia; order Bacteroidales; family VadinHA17; genus LD21. The sequence continues at coordinate 1,299,012 of OW818650.1, forward strand.
TATTCGGCTATTCCCAGCCTCCCCGCACCGGCAGCAGCGAGGTAAAGCAGTACAGGGCAGCCCAATCCGCCGGCGCCAACAATCAGAACGCCTGAATTCCTGATCTTTACCTGCCCTTCAATGCCAATTCCGGGTATCATTATCTGTTTCTGATACCGTCTTAACTCCCTGGGCGATAAAGGATCACCTGCCATAGTTATTAAGTGCGTTTTGAATATTACAAAGATACAACGTAAGAAGAACTTACACAGGAGAAATAAGCAGGAAAAAAGCAATAAATAAGCAGGAAAAAAAGAGAACCACAGAGAAAACCGGATTTTGATTATTTTAATGGTACCAGGTATATCTCTGTGGTCCTGACGAGTAAAAACAAGTATCCAATGTTTTAAGATTTTAACATATTTTGGACATTATGGTAAGTTTCCAGGGCAGCTTAATCATTGAATGTCAGAGCAATGCCTATCTCAAAGGGTTCGAGGCTATAATATCCGGGTCCCTGGCCCTCCCTGAACCATGGGGTGAGATAGTAAGTTCCGAAGATCATGAAATTCTCATATCCGATCCTGGCTGTGACACCGCCGCGTAAGAGGTTAAGGTTCAGATCGGAATTTGATTTTAATTTTTCATCATCCTCGAAGGCCATCTTGGTATGGGAATGCAGCTTTATCCCTCCAATAACTCCTGCTCCGATATTCAGGCGGTGTCCTTCGCCGGTCGGTAGCTGAAGCTCAAACATTGCCGGAACATTAAGGTACAGAGTTGTGAATTTAGATTTCCTTAGCAGCACACTCCCGGGGGGCACCAGTTCTTCAATTACATCGTTGGCACCTATGATGATGTTATTATCACCTGAAAAGACATAGTTGTTCCAGTTTAATCCCAGGCCTGATACAATACCGAAATGCCGGGTAATTCCAAGGCTTACCTGTGAAAAATTAATATTAAAGCAGGTCGATTTCCCGGAATGCAATGACATATATCCGATGCTCTCGGGAAGATCCATCGAGGCAATATGATTGTAGTTGTTGAAGCCGAATTCTATTCCTGTCAGGTGTCCCTTGAATCCCCTGGATGAACGGTAATGATCATGATCCTCATCCTCATAATCCTCCTGTCGATTTCCGCTCTCATTATCAGAAGGATTCTCCTGACTGAATCCGGAAAGCATAATTGTTGTCATTAACAGCGGGATAAAAAACTTTTTCATATCATTTATTTTATTGTTTACAGGTATCAGACGAACATGATAAGTAAAAAGTTACCTGTTGGAATCAGTTTTTTTTAACGGCATGCTAAATTTCAGGATCTTTGAGCTGAAATAGTACGATTCAATATTTCCATATTCATCATTTGAAGGCTGAATCGCCATTTCCCAGCCAAAAAGCCTGTTAATTCCTGAAATGCCTCCCTTTGCAAACTCATACCTGTTAAGAGGAAGGTTATTATCTTTCTCGTGTAACAGTACGCTGCGGTAAGCCATAGTGAGAAATCTTTCAACCCTGCCCCTGTCATCATAAGGATCGGTTACTATAAGACCCGGATCGTAACTTATCAATTCCTCTTCACCAAAGCTATGGATGCCCGATATTATGTTCTCACTGCCATTCAGGGCGGGGTAAAAGGAAACAGGAACATAAGAAGGTTCAGAGAGATTTTCATTTTTTATACCGGCTGTCAGGTCAGTGCTGCCGGCCGGAGCCGGTTCAATGATCATATTCTCATCGGCCCTGCCTTTAAAGACTACTTTTTGGGAAATATTTACACGCTCCACTCCCTGTGTGGAATTGTAAGGGGGGACGGAGTATATTATTACAGGAACCGAAACTATCTCCTGAGCTGTCTTTTGATCGGAGAATCTCCTTGATGATAACAGATAAACAGCAACTAATAAGGCGATTGACGCAGCGGCGCCCATGATTTGTACCAGGCTTCTCTGAATTGCAGTTCTCTTTTTAAGCGATTTTTTCCCCGGATAAGTGTATCCGGACGGAGTCAATTTTGTCCTGCCGAAAGAATGCAATATTTCTTTTTTACCAGGAACCAGCCGGATGATCTCCTCAAGCTCTTTTTCCTGCCGGGGGCTGAGATCATGCTCAAGATGGGCAACACAGAGAAGATCGAACTGACTATCTGTGATCTCTGAAACCGATCTTTTCAGACTGCTTTTAAAATAATATTTATTTTCCTTTTTTTTCGGTTTCAGCTCAAGAAGGTCACTCATCTCTGCTCTGATGCCGGGATTACTTTCGAGGAAAGTGAACAACTCATCAGACTGGGCCTCTGTAAGATTACCGTCCAGCCAGTCGATGATCCATATTTCGTAATCTGACCTGCTGATCATTATATTACTGATTCAATTTTCCCGATATAATTTTTCAAAGCGATCCTTCCCCTGTAAATATTAATTTTGACCTGAGACTCACTTAAATACATTATTTCGCCAATCTCCTTATAGCTGTAGCCTTCATAATCACGCAGTAAAACTGCAGTTTTCTGTTGTTCGGGGAGACGGTCGAGAGCCTCATGAAGGATTTCATTCAGATCACTGTATTCTGTTTCGTGCGACATTGATTCTTTGAGCTCATCATCGAATGAAGTCATCCTTTTTTCTTTTCTGATAATATCTATCATAGTGTGATATGCAGTTGAAAACAGCCAGGCTTTTGCCACTGAATATTCAATTTCAGCAACATGTTGCCAGAGCTTTTCGTAACTGTCCTGAACAATATCGTTTGAGCGTTCTTCATCTTTCAGGCTCGAACGGATAAAGCGGTATACCGGATCTGCAAACTCCTCAACAGAATTATTATATTCCTTTACTGTCATAAAATAATATACAGTGCAAAGACGGTTGAATCCTGGAAAAGTTACAGGACTGGTGAAAGTTTTAACAATTAATTAAGATTTGATTAAAAACAAAGACCGCTAATCACCGTTCTTCTTGTGTCAGAAACAAGACAAATAAGGATTTGAAAAAATAAAAGCTAAAGAAATGATCACACTTACTATTATACTTGCAACATTCATAATAAGAAAAATGTCACGTGCAAAGCTGTCTATGGCCAGGGTAGAGTTATACAGTAGAATCATTCCCACGAGGAATGCCAGGGACATATATACTGTATGATCTTATTTAAACTGGTACACCCTTATCCAGTCTATTTCCATTGTTGTCATCCCGCTTAAAGGTTTATCAACTCCTCCCGAGAAATTAACAAACAAGGCTTCTCCGGGTACATTTCTTGTTTGGGTGAAGGCAACAGTATCGTTTATCTTCCATACAATCTTATCGGGGGTCCATTCAAGGGTATAGATATAGAATTCCTTTGCATATTTAGCTCCTATAGAAGTTTTTACAGGATTATTTCCATCGGGAAAAAAATCCATTAAAACTTTTCCCAGTGAGGTACGGCATACATCTATGTGCGGAGTAATCTGGTTGCCGATCATCCAGAAGGAATTCTTTGCTGCAGGATTACCGAGCCTGACCTTTGCTGAAAAAATTCCGTATTTCTGCCTGAAGCTGACACCTGAATTTATCATTCCCGAGGAAAAACTGAATTCCTTTGGTTCAAAACCATGAGTTGCCGACCATGTTCTTCCTGTTATCTTCTGCGGCTTTGTAACTATCCTGAGGATGCTGTTGCGTACTTCAAAATTTTCCTTTTCGGTATAAGCCTGAAGGTCAGACCCAACTGAAAATCTTCCTTTAAGAAGCTTTTCGCCCCAATAGTAGTTTGTGATCCATTTCTTTGAATCAAGCATTTCGCCCTCGAACTCATCACTGAATGTCAGCTCACGGCTCTTAAGTATGTCAAATTTATCTGAGTCCTTCACCTTGAAGAACCAGACGATATCTCCATTTTTCTTAAGCTTTTCAAACTCGGCCAGATCTTTGAACATCTGTGTTTTTTCAAATCTTTTTTTATCGAGGAGATAGTTTTTTCTTTCCCTGAACTCTTCAGATGAAACCCTTTCTTTCAATTCATTATACCTGGCAAGGCGGATTGAGTTATCGGTACTCAGAAAATTTGCATAATCCTTCGATGACCTGAACTTATAGTAAAACTTTATCTCATCGCTGTTCTTCAGCTTCCTGTATTCCTGAAATTTTTTATATTCTTCTGAGTCTTTGAATGTAACAGGTTTCATCTTTTTCTTTTCAAGGAAAGCTGCGGAGGAGACATAAGCTTTCAGCTCCTCGTACCTGAGGATGGTCCTTGTCTTAGTTTTTACTTCAGCGGGTAGCTTTTTCCGTGAGAAAAGGCCCTTTTTCTCATTGTAGAAGGCTTTCACCTCAGTATCAGCTTTCAGGGCCTTGTACTCCACCCACTTGCGGTATTCATCGGTATCCTTAAAGGTAACCGGACGGGCATTCTGCTTTTCCCTGAATTCAGAAGACTGGATGTATTTTTCGATTTTCTCAAAATCAGCGACCTTTGTTGTACTCTCAATGTCCCTGAATCTCTTCAGGTTACTTCCGGAAATTGTTTTGAAATAAAGGACAATATCTCTTGCTTTTTGCATGGAGTTATATTCCTTTTCCTCGGTATATTCCGGTGAACCCTTATAATTCAGCGATTCCATCTCTTTCTTTTTCTGTATGAAAGCAGTGGAATTTACCATGTCGTTCAGATCATTGTATCTTTTCAGAAGATCGGAGCCGTGGAAAGCCTGAAGTTTCTCATATTCCGTAATGAGCGACTTTTCCGCCAGTTCAATCTTTGACGTTGATGGGATCATTCCAAGTAGGAGCCTCAGACTAGCCATTGTAATTTGTTTTTAGTAGAACCTGTTAAAGATAGAAAATCTTTTATCAATTAATAAAATGGCGCTATCAATTATTAGTTTCAGGAACCCGGCCGGGATCAAAGTCAGGATTTACCTGCTGTTTCTTTTCTTAAATGCCTGCCCGTAAAAGAATGTTTCTTTATTTAAAAACGGACTTTCTGAAATTCGATTATATCATATGGAATATTATTACTTTTATATTAACATTTAATTTAATATGAGAACTCTAAACAGGTTTTTAATAGTTATTGGATCATGCCTTCTCAGCCTGCCTGAGGTTTACTCACAGTTGCCCGGTGCAACAGACATTGTGCGCAAAGCTGATGAGAGGCTCAATGGGGAAAAGTCGGCTATCACTGTCATGTCGATGACTATAATCAGACCGGCGTGGCAGAGAACAATTGATTTCAAAAGCTGGACACTGGGCCGTGATTTTGCAATGACTTTGATCACTTCACCCGCAAAAGACAAAGGCCAGTCATTCCTGAAGAGAAAAACTGAAATGTGGAGCTGGAATCCTGTCATAAGCAGGCTTATCAAGCTGCCTCCCTCAATGATGTCGCAGGGATGGATGGGTTCGGATTATACTAACGATGATATCCTGAGGGAATCTTCAGTCGTGAACGATTATACGCATGAGATTACAGGTGAGGAGGTTATTGAGGGGAATGCCTGTTACAGGATAAAAATGGTTTCAAAACCTGAAGCTGCAGTTGTATGGGGCCATCAGGTAAGATGGATCGACAAGAAGGATTTCAATATCTTCAAAGTTGAACTGTACGATGAAGATGGTTACCTTGTGAGGACCGAAAAAGCCTCGGATGTTAAAACAATGGATGGGAGGCTTATCCCTACCCGGATAGAACTGCTGCCTGCTGAAGAACCCGGTAACAAAACGGTTGTCGTGATAAGCGATATCAAATTCAATATCCCGGTCAGGGAAGACTTTTTTTCACAGCAGAACATGAAGAATTTGCGATGACCCCATCAGGTAATAAACGGGATCGATGAAGAGTTACAAAATAGCATGGCGTAATCTGTGGAGGAACAGGAGGCGGACCCTCATTACCGTTGCTTCCGTATTCTTTGCTGTATTTTTTGCCCTTGTAATGCGATCATTGCAGCTGGGATCTTATAACCACATGTTCCGGAATGTTATTGAATCGTACACGGGTTATATTCAGATACAGAATGAAGAATTCAAAGATAACAGCACGGTAGATAATTCTTTTGAGTATTCGCCTGAAACAGAGCTGATGATACTAAGTGACGAAAATGTATCAGCGCTGATACCCAGGTTTGAATCATTCGCCCTTGCTTCGGCAGGCATCGTGACCCAGGGGGTGATGGTCATGGGTATAGATCCCGAAAAAGAGGATCTTCTTTCAAAGGTAAAAGGAAGGCTGGTGAAGTACAGGTTAACACCGGAGGTTATTGAAAAACTGAAAAAAACAGCTATTCCGGAGAATGTAAAATCAAGGCTTGACCTCTTTAAGGATAACTCATATTCAAATGAATCAATACTTCAGATGGAGCTCGGAATAAGCGATAAAAAAGCAGATTCTGTGATGCCTGTTATTAAGGAAATTTCATCTTTCAGGAATGGATACCTTACAGGTGACGGCAGGTATGAAGCTCTTATTGGTGATAAATTAGCTACTTTTTTAAAAATTGGTGTTGGCGATACACTGGTACTGATAGGACAGGGATATCATGGTACATCTGCTGCAGGTAAATTCATAGTTGCCGGAATTGTAAGGCTTCCGACCCCTGATCTGAACAGCAGGATAGTATATCTACCCGCTGATGTATGTCAGGAGTTTTACAATGCTCCCGGCATGCTGACCTCACTGGTCCTGTATATTAAGGACAACAGTGAAAATGCCATTGAAAGAACTGTCGGTAGTGTGGTGAAGGGACTTCCGCCGGCGCTAAAGGTTCTTGACTGGAAGGAAATGAATGAGATTCTTATCAACCAGATGGAAGCCGACAGCAAAAGCGGGGTGATCATGATAGCTATTTTATACCTGATCATTGCTTTCGGGATATTCGGAACAGTATTGATGATGACAGCTGAACGCAGGCGGGAATTTGGTGTCCTGATAGCTATTGGGATGCAGAAGACAAAACTTGCCGCAGTGGTAACCATCGAAATGTTATTTATGGGACTGCTGGGAATAATGAGCGGTATTGCAGCTGCTCTGCCTGTAATTATTATAGGACAGTATAATCCTATAAGATTTTCGGGTGAGATGGCAAAGATGTATGAAGATTACGGTCTTGAGCCTGTGATGAAGTTCATGCCGGTTGACTATTACTTCCTGTGGCAATCGCTGGTTGTGGGTATTATGGTACTGATTGCAGTTATTTATCCTGTGAGGAAGATATTCAGGATTGATCTGGCTAACTCATTAAAAGCGTGATATGATGATCTGGACCACAGCATGGAAAAATGTATGGAGGAACAGGGTAAGGAGCCTGGTCGTCATTTCCTCGGTGACAGTGGGCATCTTTGCCGGAATCTTTTCCATTGCCCTCATGAACGGGATGATGAAGCAGAGGCTCGATGCAGCGCTTAATGAAGAAATATCCCATATTCACATCAACCATAAGGATTTCAGGATCAACAACGATCAGAGTCTGGTTATCGGCGATCCTGAAAAACTGATGTCTGAGGTAGCTTCCATCGAAGGTGTGGCAGGCATGACAAAACGGACACTGGTAACCGGGATGGCAAATACCGCAACTAAGAGCCTGGGAGTTGAAATAACCGGAATTGATCCTGAAAAGGAGAGGGAGATATTCAACCTGTGGCAAAGAATAACGCCCGGTACCGGCAATTTTTTTGAGCAGGAGTCAAGGTATAACCTTGCCTTTATTGGAGAGGACCTTGCCAAAGAGCTGAATATAGTCAGGTATGTGATAGACAGCTCAGCGATCGATGAACTGAGGCGACAGGATGTCCCGGCCGGGATACTCGACAGGCTCATCCCGCTCTCGGGCCGCAGGTTTAGCGGTGAAAAGAAATTCATTAAGGAGATGAATTCCCTCTTTACAGTTAAGGAAGCCGGGGAATATGGTCCGATGATAGTGAAGTCGGCCTGGTCGTTCAGGGAGGGTTCGAGGCTCACCCTCACTTTTCTCGACAGGGACAATAACCAGGTAGGTGCCGTTTTCCGCGTTACGGCTCTTTACGATATTAAGAACAACATTTTCGAAAGCCGGATGGTGTTCGTCAGGAATTCAGATCTCCTGCGTCTCACCGGAGGCGATCCTGATCTGTTCCACAGATTAATAATTAAGATCGGTGACATTGAAGAGACTGAAAGAATTGTAAGCGAATTAAAAGCAAAATTCACCGGACTTGAAGTTACAAGCTGGAAGGTGCTGCAGCCTGACCTTGCAATGATGGCCGACATGGTACAGCAGTTCTATGCCGTATTCATGCTGATAATTCTTGCTGCTCTTGCATTCGGCATAGTGAACACAATGCTTATGGTTGTGCTGGAAAGGACCAGGGAGCTTGGGATGCTCACAGCAATTGGCATGAATAAAAGAAAAGTGTTTTCGCTTATCATGCTTGAATCGGTTTTTCTCTCGCTATCGGGTGGGATAGCAGGGATGGCAGTCGGTTATTTATCGGTTCTCCTTACGGCAAAGAAAGGCATAAACTTTTCACAGTATGCAGAAGGATTTGAAGCTATGGGGTATTCGGCCCATGTCATCCCTGAAATATCCCCGGGGTTCTTTGTATTTATTACCGTGATGATAATAATAACAGGAGTACTTTCATCGGTTTATCCCGCACTTAAAGCATTAAAGCTAAATCCCGTTGAGGCAATCAGAAATGAATAATAACCAAAAAGCGATCATGAAAGTAATTGAAGTTAAAGATGTTCATAGAGTATATAGTGAAACAGAAGTGCAGGTAAAAGCAGTTGACGGTGTCACCATCGATTTTCAGGAAGCCGAGTTTGCTGCAATAGTCGGACCTTCTGGATCGGGCAAGACTACCCTGCTGAACCTGATCGGCGGACTTGATATGCCTACCTCCGGGAAAATCCTGATTGAGGGGGTCGATCTTACCCGGTTAAAGTCCTCACAGTTGATTGATTTCAGGATGAGGAACATTGGCTTCGTCTTCCAGGCTTACAACCTTATACCTGTGCTGACTGCAAAGGAGAATGTTGAATTTATAATGTCTTTACAGAAATGGCCCGCAAAGGAAAAGGATGAAAGGACCCGCGAACTTCTTAAAGCAGTTGGTCTTGGCGACAGGATCAACAGCAGGCCCGCAAAATTATCGGGCGGGCAGCAGCAAAGGGTTGCAGTTGCCCGAGCTCTTGCCTCAAGGCCTAAATTCGTCCTGGCCGATGAGCCGACAGCCAACCTCGATTCGAAATCAGCCGCAACCCTTCTTGAGATAATGGAGAAGCTGAACCACGAAGAGAAAATCACTTTCATCTTTTCCACCCACGACCAGCGCGTGGTTAAGATGGCTCACAGGGTAATAACCCTTGAGGACGGCAGGGTCGTTTCGGATGTTGTAAGAGAATGACTCTGATGAAAACTATCCTCATAATAACAGGAACAATAATTATTAATTGTTCCATCCTTTTTTCACAGGAGAGGCAGAGCCCCTTTTCCCTTAACGGCTATGTTACTACAATGCAGAGTGTGATATTTGATTCATTGTCGGGGCAGTTTTTAAACGACAACCTGCTACATAACAGACTGAATTTTAAAGCTAATATCAATGACCACCTGACATTTGCAGCTGAATTCAGGAACCGTCTCTTTACCGGAGATATGGTCAGGATCAGACAGGATTTTGCCGAAATGACAGGAGCCGATCAGGGTTTTGCAGATATGTCGTGGAACATTATGGATGAAAGGTCCTTTCTGCTTAACACCACATTAGACAGGTTATGGCTTGATCTTAATTATGGGAAATTCCAGACAACAATAGGAAGGCAAAGAATAAACTGGGGACAGGCAATCGTTTGGAATCCTAATGATATCTTCAATGCATATTCATTTTTTGATTTCGATTATGTTGAGAGACCCGGGAGCGATGCAGTCAGGATCCAGTATTTTCCCTCATCTTCATCTGTGGCCGAGATAGCGGTAAAAGCCGATAGCGATGATGAAATTACGGCAGCAGGATTATTCAGGTTTAATAAATGGGGATATGATATTCAGTTTCTTGCAGGTGTGGATAACAGCAACGATTATGTGATCGGCGCAGGCTGGTCGGGTGTTGCCGGAACCTTTTCCTTCAGGGGAGAAGGAACCTGGTTCAAGCCGATGGAGAGCCCTGACGATCCAACCATACTTCTGACAGCAGGTTTTGATAAGGTATTCGAAAATAATTCAATGGCAGTACTGCAGGTAATGTATAGCAACAATCCGGTTTTGATGAATGATCTGGATTTCCTTTACTCAGGGAACATTACAACGAAGAACCTCGCTTTTTCTGAACTAACACTTTTCGGCCAATTCACCTGGGCTGTTAATCCTCTTTTAAATATTGGAATATCAGCAATGTGGTTCCCTGATATGGATGGCTATTATGCAGGTCCCTCCCTTGAATATTCACTGGCCGAAAATCTTGGATTCTCACTTATCTGGCAGCATTTCGGGACCGGAATGCCCGATAACAGAATTAATCTCGGATTTTTGAGACTTAAGTTAAGTTTCTAATATTTTAATACTTTTGCCGCTATAAATCTAAAAATACTTGCGATGGCACTGGTACATGAATTTGAGAACAGCGGGAACTGGTTATTTAAAAGGAGGAGCTGGCTTCCGGTTTTTCTGCTCATCGCTGGCATAATAATAATGTATCTCGGTAACAGGCAGGCAATCCTGTTCGATTTTCGTAACGAGATTATCTTTCTTACTGTAAGCCTGGCAGGGCAGGCAATAAGGATCGCGACCGTAGGATTTGCCCCGAAAAACACTTCGGGCCGCAATACTGTGCACGGGCAGGTTGCGGATGAACTTAATACCACCGGGATCTATTCGGTTGTGCGTCATCCGCTTTATGTTGGTAATTTTCTTATGTGGCTCGGTCCGGTCCTTTTTCTGAGATCCTACTCCTTCACAATATTTTTTGGACTCTTTTACTGGCTTTACTATGAAAGGATAATGTTTGCCGAAGAGCAGTTCCTGAGAAGAAAATTCGGAGAAATATATGATGACTGGTCAGGAAGAGTAAAACCTTTCTTTCCATTCACATTCAGGTATATTCCATCAAGAATGGGGTTTTCTTTCAGGAATGTACTTAAAAGGGAATATAACAGCTTTGTAAACATCTTTGCAGTATTTATCATACTCGATATTTTCAGGAATTATTTTCTTTCAGGAAGAATTTATTTCACGGAATTCTGGCTATGGTGCTCAGCTTCCGCCCTCCTGATATGGATTGTTATAAGGATAATTCACAAAAAGACCGGCTGGCTTGAAGTGGAAGGCCGGTAAATAAAAAAGCCGCAGAATCATTAAGAATCTGCGGCTGGATTTTATTTAATAGAATCAGTCTCTTGAGCCGAGAAAGATCATGACATAATATATCAGTGTTGCAAGTGATCCGAGAGCGGCAACCACGTATGTATAAGCGGCCCATTTAAGAGCATCTTTTGCCTGAGGATGACTTTGATATGATGTTATTCCGGCATTGGAAAGCCATGCCAGCGCTCTCTGGCTCGCATTTATCTCTACAGGCAATGTCACAAAGCTGAATAGTGTGGTCATTGCAAAAAGGACTATTCCGGCAAGCAACAGGGCAGGGAATGTATTTACAAGTAAGATTCCGCCCAGGAGAAGCCAGGTGACCCATTTGGATGCAAAGCTTACTGCAGGAACCAGCTTGGATCTCAGACCGAGCCACTGATAGGCGTGGGCATGCTGTACGGCGTGTCCGCATTCATGAGCTGCAACTGCAGCAGATGCAATACTTCTTCCGTTATAGACGTCGGGGCTGAGATTTATGGTTTTGTTCTCGGGATTATAATGGTCGCTCAGATGACCCTGAACGCTCTCAACGGTAACATCGGAAATGCCATTGTCACGAAGCATTCTCTGGGCCACTTCACGGCCCGACATTCCGTTATCAACAGGGATCTTTGAATACTTCTTAAATTTTGAACTTAAGGTCATGCTTACGATCCAGCTAAGGATCATGATCGCAATAAAAATTATCCAGACTCCGGGTATATTCATGGTTACTTCCTCCTTTATTTTAAATTTTAATATTTATATATGCAAAATTAATGCCTGATTTTCAATTTGTCATTTTGACAGTTAATGGAACAAAAATAACTAATTTCTGATTATGTCGGAGGATCAAGTGTTATCTTTGTGCCATGACAGATCCTGTTAATAAAGCGTTATCATTTATCCTGTCTGTTCCGGTTTACTTTTACAGGTACGCCATATCGCCATTTCTGCCACCTTCATGCAGGCATGTGCCTTCCTGTTCGCAGTATATGATTGATGCACTTAAGCTGCATGGCCCTTTTTCGGGACTGGCGATGGGAATAAACAGGCTTCTGAGGTGCCGGCCCGGAGGAACTAATGGTTATGACCCGGTTCCACTGATCAGGATACGCAGGTACAAACCATTTCTTACACTTCTAAAGGGATGGAAGAAGGATAATCGTTTGAAGAGATGACCTAAAAAATCAACTCATCCTTAAGAAGCTTATAGCCGGCCTGGCTCACTGACAATCTTTCACCTGAATTAAGTATTGCAACATGGTTATCTTTACCGTAAGGTTCGATCTTCTTTATCTCTTTTACCCTTACAATGTAGGAGCGGTGAATTCTTACAAAGTCAGATTTGGGCAGGTTATCCTCGTAAAATTTCATGGTTTGCTGCTTCAGCGCTTTATCGCCTGAATAATATACCATTACATAGTCGTCCTGGGCTTCGAGGTATTTGACATTCTCGACAGGAATGATATGGATACCGTTCCCTTTTCGTACAACAATTCTTGTAACCGGACCCGCCGGCTCAGGCTTTTTGGGAAGTATTTCTTTAGTATCCGGGCTCTCCTTTTTTGACAATATTTTAAATTCTGCCTTTTTCAGGGCATCATCAAGACGCTCTTTCGGAAAAGGTTTCAACAGGTAATCGGCTGCATTAAGCTCAAATGCTTTTATTGCATACTGGTCATAAGCGGTTGTAAAGATAATTTCAGGTTTTTCGTCTGACACCTCGAGCATTTCAAAACCGGTGAGCTTAGGCATCTGAATGTCAAGGAAAAGAAGATCCGGTTTCAACTCTGATATGGATTTTAGTCCCGTGAATCCATCAGGGCATTCGGCAATAATTTCTATCTCATCATGATCTTTGAGATAATGCTTAAGGATATCCCTGGCTGGTGCTTCATCCTCAATTATTATTGTCCTGATCTTTTTCATATAACAAATATATACAAAGAAGTGATTATACTTAAGGTGAGATTACAGTAAGTACCAAAGCCTGTTAAAAAAATAACATTAAAATTTGTTATCAACTAAATTTTGATAATTTTAGCAACATAATTTTATTCATGACGCTACATGTCGGATTTTTCACTTGATATCCGGACAGCAGTGCTTAGCTATATCCTAATTACAGTTTTAAGCACTATTGTCATAATAATTCTTTTAAAGCAGTACAGAAATCGCTATAAGGGCGTGAAATACATGCTCTATTGCTTTGGATTTCAGACGGTAGCATTAATTTTAATACTTCTCAGGGGAATTATTCCCGACTTGTTATCCTTCGATCTCGCCAACATAATCAGCGTTACGGGAATACTATTCTTTTTCATCGGCATAGAGGATTATATAGGAATTAAAAATTCCCTGGTGCCGAGTCTTATTATCTTAAGCGTTTTTGTATTGATTCATATCTGGATAATCTTCCTTAGATCTTACACGGAAGTAAGGCATCTGAATATATCGATCCTCTGGCTCTCAATATTTGTACAATGTTCCTGGTCGCTGCTATACAGGATCCCGCGTTCAAAATTACGGCTCACCCTGCCGGTTAGTCTTATCAGTATTGCATTCTGCCTTGTATTCCTCGCAAAGATCATCAAGCTGATAGTTAACAGGGAAAGCTTTAGCGATTACCTTGAGCCTGACATGTTTGATACTGTTATGATTTTCATCAGCCAGATATTATTGCTCCTGCTTACTTTCAGTCTTCAGAATATGTTTGGCAGCCAGCTGATGCTCGATATAAAGGCTGAAGAGGAAAAATTCTCAAAAGCTTTCAATACATCTCCTTATGGTGTTGTTATCACACGGTTTTCAACGGGAGAGGTTATAGACATTAACAGGGGATTTCAGGATATTACCGGTGCGTCCAGGGAAGATGTTTTGGGTAAGAGGACGGAAGAGTTTGGGTTCACACTGAAAAATGGGACCAGGGAACTGGTAATGGAAGAATTGAAAAAATCGGGCAGGATCTATGGACTGGAATTTCAGATTATTAAAAAATCGGGCGAAAAAGCCACCTGTCTTGTCTCCTCCGAAGTGATATCGATAAATAATGAAAAATGTATCTTATCGAGCATCGACGACATAACTGAAAGGAAAAAATACGAGATGCAGCTTATTGCATCAAAGGAGAAGGCTGAAGAGAGCGACAGGTTTAAAACAGCGTTCCTTCAGAATATTTCACACGAGATAAGAACCCCCCTGAATGCCATAGTGGGTTTTTCAACTTTGCTGAGCGATGAATATCTTGACAAAGAGAGCAAGCAATCATATATGGATATGATCTTCAGGAACAGTGATCACCTTCTTAGCATCCTGAACGATATTATGGAGATTTCAAATATAGAAGACGGGATTTTGAAGTTTAACAGGCAAAAAGTTAATATTAGTGTTTTACTTGAAGATCTCTATAAACAATATTATCCCAAAGCGCAAGAAAAGGGGATTGATCTCAGAATTACATCCTCATTTACTACCCGGGATAAGGAAATTCAGACTGATGGTACAAAGCTTCTTCAGGTTCTTTCAAATCTGTTAAACAATGCCTTGAAATTTACTGACAGCGGCAGGATCAGATTCGGTTATGAGGTGATTGATGACCAACTTCAGTTTCATGTGGAAGATACCGGAATCGGGATACCCGAAGACATGTTCAGCAAGATATTTGACAGGTTTTATCAGATAGATTCTTCGAGGGCCCGTCAATATCCCGGAACCGGCCTGGGGCTGGCAATCTCAAAGGCATTCGTTGAATTCCTGGGAGGAAAGATCTGGCTGAAATCCACTGTAGGGAGAGGAACGGTTTTCTATTTTACAATTCCACGGGTTCATTTTTAGGCAAAGGTTACCGGCAAAAGGAGATTAACGCTGAAGATCCCGTTTTGTGCAGATGTTTTCATCGACGCCTTTTTCCCATAAAACAGCTCAAGCCGGCGCGAAACATTCAGAAGGCCGGTTCCTGTACCTCTGTTCATAGCATTTCCCCGATCGTAGTTATTCTTTATTGTGAATGAAAGATAATCGTCAGCCAGCGAAGCTGTTGAAGTTATCCTGATGGGGCCGGTGCTTTCAAAAACTCCGTATTTGATTGCATTCTCGTACAAGGGTTGGAGGATAAGGACGGGGATCTTCACCTGAAGGCATCCTTCATCAATTATTTCTTCTGTAAGCAGCCTTTCACCGAATCTTATCTTTTCAATATCGAGGTAAAGCCGCAGGTTTTCAAGCTCGCTGGAAAGGGAAACAGTCTGGGAATTTTTTTCCGAAAGGCCATATCTCATAAAATCAGAAAGCTTTATCACCATCATTCTTGCCTTTTCAGGATCGGTAACAGTAAGCGAGCTTATTGAATTAAGGCAGTTAAAGAGAAAATGAGGATTTATCTGCGATCGCAGCATTTTCAGCTCAGTCTCCTTTATCAGCGCCTCTAACCGTGCTTCACGTGCGTTTTTTTGTGACAGGTTGGTGAGGCTGATGAACAGGTAATAAGTAAGGATTATCATACCGTATATGAAAACACCGCTGCCGATACGGTAAGGTAATGTAGCTTCCAGGAATTCAGGATAATTATATTCAGGGGGAAGAACCAGGAGACTGAGTTGTTTTGTTACCAGCATCCACAGAATAACAATTATAACACCTGATGCAGAAAGATTTGCAATCAGCGAAATCAGGTTCTTCCTGGTATTATTGAAAAATCTGAGCGGATACCATAATGCAAGTCCTATTCCGGAATATATAAGAAGGGAGATAGTGCTGTCAGTTATACTTAACAAGGCATTGGAGCCGTAAACAAAATAATATAACAGCGACTGGCCTGTTCCAAGAAAGAACCATGCCAGCCACCATAAAAGAAGCCTGTTCCTGTTCTCAAGTACAGGATGTTTCATTGTTATTAAAAGCTTTTAACTTCTCCGCCTCCGAATACAACAGCTCCCCTGAGAACAAGCTCGCCTGTCTGCTGAATTGACTGGTCGGGCCTGAATTTCCGTGAGTCGCTGAATCCGCCCAGGACAGGTGTAACCTCTATCGAAACTGACCAGCTTTCAGGAACTATCACAGTTACACCACCAAAAACGCAGGCTACTTCAATTTCATTCCTTCCAGGCGCAAGTTTTGACTTGGTAAGGTCGAGTTCCATTCCGCCAAATATGCAGGTAACTTTACCGCCTCTGAAGTTCCCTGATATTATCTGGCGGTCGCCTCCGCCGAAGATATTCACGAAGTCAATAAAATCATTCCCCGATAGAACACCCCCTTTGGAAATCCTGGCTGAATTCCAGTCCCTTCCTCTTGTAACAATAAAAATAACTCCTATTATTATGAATATTGCAGGCCAGAACATATTATAAATATGAAAAGTGTGATCAAAGATTGCAGGTATAAGAAAAAACCCGCCGACCGCCATTATTATTAATCCGGCTGTCTTATCTGACCTTCCAACAGTCATTACCAGGCCAATAGCAACAAGAAGCATTTGCCAGCTGAAAATAACCTGGTCAATGAACCAGGGGAAAATGTCCATATTTCTTAGCACAAGGAACAATCCTGCAAGGATCAGTAGGACACCGATCAGGACCCTGCTCGTTCCGGCATAGTTAGTATTGCCTTTTTCAGGGCGGTTTTCATTTTTGATTTCTCCGTATGTTTCCATGTTTATAAAATTATATGTTTTAGTTATTCATTCTTTTTAATAAAGCTGAAATAATGAAGATAATCCCCAAAAGCATCATTACAGCCGGCCAGTAGGCGACCTCTATGACACGGGGCACTTCAAGATAAAAGATCTCATCAAGCAGGAACCAGATCCCGGTTGCAATAAGCAGCAGTCCGGGTATAAACCGAAAATTGATCAGATAAACAGTTCCTATAAATATCAGGACATTCTGCCAGGTAATATACTCGCGGAAGCCTCCGAGATTCAATAGATCGTTTGTGACCACAAGAAGGGCGAGCCCGAGCAGTATAAAAAACAGGCCTGCACTCAAACCTGGATCAGGCTCTTTCCTTTTCAGATGAAAATGATTTGCATTTTGCATAATATTGAAAATTAAATTCCTTTTCAAAAGTAAACTCTTACAGTTGCTTGTTCTATTAAAAATCGGTGAACATCGATTTTGTGTCGGTAAATGACCATTTTAAGCTTTTTTCTTACTTTTTTGTTGATAATTTTTTTAATTGAATAAGGATTCATATTTTTGCAAACCAAATTTTTAAAGAGATGTCCGGAAAATTTACAATTCCTGTTTACGGATTGAAACCGGGTCGACATGTTTTTGATTTTGAAGTAAATAAGGAATTTTTTGATAAATTTGAGGAATCAGAGGTAAGGGAAGGCGAACTTGCTGCCATTGTTGAAGCAGAAAAGAAGTCATCGCATATTGAACTGATTTTCAGAATATCAGGTAAGGTTGAGATCTGTTGTGACAGGTGTCTGGAGATGTTTGATCAGGGGCTTGATAGCGAAAACAGGCTTGTTGTCACATTTGGAAAGACCATGGATGACAGTGATCCTGATATTCTGACAATACCGGCTGACGAAAATGAACTGGAACTTGATCAATATTTTTATGAATTTATACATCTGGCCCTTCCGATCAAAAGGGTACACCCTGATGATGAGGAAGGAAACAGTACCTGCGATCCTGAAATGCTCAGAAAAATCAACGAGCATATTGTTAATCCGGAGGGAGAGAGTACAGATCCCCGTTGGGAAAAATTAAAGAGACTAATGAACAATAATTAAAAAGAATTAAAATGCCAAATCCTAAGCACAAACATTCGAAAACAAGAAGAGATAAACGCAGAACGCATTACAAAGCTACAGCGCCAACAGTTTCAAGCTGTTCAAATTGCGGCTCTTCGGTACAATATCACAGGGTATGTCCCGATTGCGGATATTACAGAGGCAAGCTGGCAATTGAAAAGAAAGTATCAGCCTGATCCTGATTATTTAACTTTCAGATCATGAGAATTGGCCTTGATGTAATGGGTGGTGATTTTGCACCTGATGCAATCATTGAGGGTGCAGTTGATTCCGTTAAGTTTTTTACCGGTGATGATAAGCTGGTGCTTATCGGCGATGAAAATGCCATCCGTACCAAGCTTGATGAGATTAAGGCGGAGCCATCTATGGTTGTTGAGATCGTTCACACCTCACAGGTTATTGAGATGGGCGATCACCCTGCCAAGGTATTTCCGCAAAAGCAGGATTCAAGCATTGCCGTTGGTTTCAGGATGCTTAAGAATGGCACTCTTGATGGTTTTTGCAGCGCTGGAAATACAGGCGCCATGCTCGTTGGCGCAAGCACCACAGTTGGTATTATAAACGGTGTGCTCAGACCGGCACTTGCAGCTGTTGTGCCATCTATTGATAAAAGAGAAACTGTTATCCTCGATGTTGGAATAAATCCCGACTGCAAGCCGGAAGTGCTTGTCCAATACGGAATACTTGGAAGTATCTATGCCCGGGATGTACTTGGAATAAAAAATCCCACAGTCGGCCTGCTTAATATAGGTGAAGAGGAAACAAAGGGTACCCCAGCCATAAAATCAGCTTACGAAATGCTGAAAAACCAGAAGGGAATCAACTTCAAAGGTAACATTGAAGGGAATCATCTTTTTCTTGAAACAATGCCCGACGTTGTAGTTTGCGATGGCTTTGTCGGAAATGTTGTACTGAAGCTGGGAGAAGCATTCCATAACATTTATAAAAGACGAAATCTTAAAGACGAATATTTCGACAATCTCGATTTTGAAAACGTGGGAGGCTCACCGGTGATCGGGATAAATGCAAACGTCATAGTAGGCCATGGAATTTCAAGGAGAAAAGCCGTTATGAACATGATACTTCAGACACGTGCTGTTGTTCATGCAAATCTGGCCCAAAAGATAAAAGAAGCAATTAAACCATGAAAAAAATACGGGCAGCAATAACAGGAATAAATGCCTGGGTGCCGGAATACAAGCTTACGAACAGTGAGCTTTCCACAATGGTCGACACATCCGACGAGTGGATAATGCAGAGGGTAGGGATAAAGGAAAGAAGGATATTGAAGGGAGAGGGTTTAGGATCATCCGAACTTGGTTCCCAGGCCGTAAAAGGCCTGCTACTGAAGACAGGAACACCGGCAGATGAAATAGAACTGCTTATCTGCGCGACTGTAACACCCGATATGCTCTTTCCGGCAACGGCAAATATAATTTCGGAAAAGGCAGGAATAAAAAAAGCCTTCAGTTTTGATCTGAATGCCGCATGTTCCGGATTTCTCTTTGCACTTCAGACCGGTGCATCATTCATTGAATCGGGAAAATATAAAAAAGTAATTGTTGTTGGCGCCGATAAGATGTCGTCTATTACTGACTACACCGACCGTACAACCTGTCCGCTCTTTGGAGATGCTTCAGGAGCAGTGCTACTTGAACCCGCCACCGATGAAGCCGGTATCATCGACCATGTTTTTTATACCGACGGATCGGGCGCCAAATATTTGCACATGAAGGCAGGAGGATCGTTGAAGCCCCCATCGCACAGAACCGTTGATGCAAAAGAACATTTTATTTACCAGGAAGGTCAGAGCGTCTTTAAATTTGCAGTCTCAAGCATGGCCGATGTTGCTGTTGAAATTATGGAGCGAAATAATCTCAGGTCAGACGACATTTCATGGCTTGTGCCTCACCAGGCAAACTTAAGGATAATTGATGCCACCGGAAGAAGGATGGGTATTCCCGCTGAAAAGGTGATGATCAATATTCAGAATTACGGCAATACAACAAATGCCACTATTCCACTTTGTTTATGGGAATATGAAAACAAGCTCAGGAAAGGCGATATTCTCATCCTTGCAGCCTTCGGCGGTGGATTTACATGGGGTTCCATTTACTTAAAATGGGCCTATGATCCTGTGAATGCCAAACAGCCGTTAAGCTGAATATTCTGTGACCTGAAACTTTTTCAGCGGGGCCGGTTTAATTTTTTAAACTGAAAATTCTTAATTTTATATGCCCGCAATAAGGTTTAATCTTTTAAGTTATTAAGTTTGTACATAAAAAACTTTAAAGTATGGCCAAAAGTAACGAGACAGAAACAACAACGACAATTAATCTTATCAGTAGCGGTACGGAAATCACCGGAGATATTAAATCAAATGGCGATATACGTATTGACGGCATTCTTTCAGGCAGCCTTAATACAAAAGGTAAAGTAGTTATCGGCCCTACAGGAAAAGTAAATGGTGAAATAACCTGCAAACATTCGGAAATATCCGGAACCATCGAAGGTAAAATTATTGTTTATCAGCTGCTGACCTTAAAAGCATCCTCAAAAATTTTTGGCGATATAGAGACAAGCAAACTTTCTATTGAACCAGGTGCCAATTTTACAGGAAATTGCAAAATGAGCGATCGCGACGAAAATGGAACACCAACAGGAACAAACCCCACAACCTCCGGAACAGCCACGGCAGCCTCAAAAGGAAAAGACGAAAAGCCCGGTAAATAGCGGTATACGGAACTTTGCAAAATATTCCGGTATCGGTTTTCAGATGATCGGCATAATACTGGTAGCGGCCTGGGGAGGCACCAGACTTGATGCTTTAACCGGTTTTAAAACCCCCGTTTTCACAATCATTCTTTCTCTTTTCGGAGTCTTTGCAGCTATCTATATCGCAGTAAAGGATTTTATCAAATTTAAATAAGATGAAAAAGTTTTTTGTGTATATCGTTCTCCTTTTATTCCTGTGCTTCATAATATTATTTGGCTATACCCTTATCACAACCCGCACAATAAATATACTTCTTACCGATCTTGCAATAATCTCCTTTGTATTTGCACTTATTTCCACCATTACCATTCTCATCTTTTCCCGGGGTCAGAAAAAAGATGGCCATAGCCAGACATTGCAGAGCCTTGTGGCTGTGACCGTTAAATTTCTTCTGGAAATGTTCTTTGCTATAATTTGGTTTCTTCTAATTAAAAAAACTGACACTTCATCGGTAATATTATTTTTTATTCTATATTTAGCGTTCACTTTGTTTTCGGTATTTGTAATACTTAAAACATTGAAAAACAAGCCATTAGCTAACAAATTTTGATCTTGAAAACAAATAGTACTTTCCGTTTTTTACTGATTCTTCTGCTTTCTGTTTACGTTTTTCCCCTTTCAGCTCAGGAACATACAGGACACGGTGAATCGGAAGAAAAATTTAATGCCAGCGAATTTATACTTGAACATATTGCCGACTCTCATGAATGGCACATACTGACAAAGCCTGATGGCGAAAGTGTGGCGATCTATCTGCCGGTAATACTCTACAGCAGTGAGAAAGGCCTTGATATTTTCTCGGCTGCAAAAATAGCCCATGGTCATGAATATAAAGGATACAAAATTGCCGGAGAAGGTGATCTTGAGGGCAGAATTGTTTCTGTTAATGAAGCAGGTGAAGTGTCACTTCCACTTGATTTTTCAATGACAAAATCAGTGATGGGCATGCTGTTTGCAGCATTAATAGGCCTTTGGCTTTTTATTTCACTGGGCCGGTCATATAAAAGAACGGGGATAAGTCATCCTAAAGGAATTCAGCGTTTTCTGGAACCTGTCATACTTTTTGTGCGTGATGATATTGCAATACCCAATATAGGCGAGCACAAATATGAAAGATATATGCCTTATCTATTATCGGCATTCTTTTTCATACTCATTAACAATCTCATGGGATTGATCCCTTTCCCTCCGCCTTTCGGAGCAAACGTAACGGGTAATATAGCTGTCACATTTGTACTTGCCACATTCACTTTCCTTATCACGCAGTTCAGCGGGAACAAGGCCCACTGGAGGCATGTTTTTGCCACACCCGGTGTACCTTTCTGGCTTTTGCCTATTATGATCCCTGTTGAAATAATCGGTTTATTCTCGAAGCCATTTGCACTGATGATAAGGTTATTCGCAAATATCACGGCAGGTCATATAATAGTGCTCAGCCTTATCAGTCTTATCTTTATTTTTAACTCACTGGCTCTTGCCCCCGTTTCCATTTTCTTTGTGATCTTTATGGATTTCATGGAGTTGCTGGTGGCGTTTTTACAGGCATATATTTTTACACTCCTTTCGGCATTATTTATAAGTCTTGCCGTTCAGGAAAATCATTAATATTTCTTAACTAACAAAAATTATTATGGAACCAATTTCATTTGCAGCAGTCGGAGCAGGCCTTGCAGTAATAGGAGCAGGACTTGGCATCGGCCGTATCGGCGGTTCGGCAATGGATGCCATCGCCCGTCAGCCTGAAGCTTATTCAAAGATCCAGATTGCAATGATCATTTCGGCAGCCCTTATTGAAGGTGTTGCCCTGTTCGCTGTTGTTGTTGCTCTTCTGTAACAACAAACCGACAAAATCTGAAGCCTGCAACGGTTGGTTGCAGCGCTTCATTTTTAAACTGAAATAAAAAAAACAATTATGATATTCTTAGCAAATAGTCTTACTTCACCTGCACTTGGTACAATATTCTGGTCAATTCTTATCTTCGGGCTTTTTCTTGCCATACTTACAAAATTTGCCTGGAAGCCAATACTCTCAGCTGTAAAAGCCAGGGATGAAATGATCAAGAGTTCACTGGCCTCAGCTGAAAAAGCCCGTCAGGACATGCTGAAGCTTCAGAGCGATAATGAGACTATCCTGCGCAAGGCGAGGGAAGAGAGGGAGCTTATTCTGAAAGAAGCCAGGGACATCCGCGAAAAACTTATAAGCGAGGCAAAGGGAAAAGCAACCCAGGAGGCTGAAAAACTCATAGAGAAAGCAAGAGTTGGTATAGAAAGGGAGAAGAACCAGGCTCTTACAGAAATTCATGCGCAGGTGGCAACACTGTCGGTGGAAATCGCTTCAAAGCTTCTGGGAGAAAAGCTCTCCAAAACTGATGAGCAGGAGAAGCTCATTGACAAGTACCTTAAGGATATTGATCTTAAGAAAAATTAGAAGGAGTATTTTATAATGAACGACAGTAAAATCTCTGTAAGATACTCCAGGGCCCTTTTTGAATCGGCGATTCAGAGAAAGGTGCTCGACAATATACACGATGACATGCTATTTATTTCTGAAGTCAGTTCTGACCCGGAAGTAAAGGAAATTCTCGCAAGCCCGGTTATTAAGCCTTCAAAAAAGCTTGAAATACTGCACGCCATATTCGGTAAAAATGTAAACGCTCTTACAATGTCGCTGATTGAATTAGTTGTAAAGAGCGGACGTGAGAAATTTCTGCCCGCGATTGCGAGGGTATTTATAAATGAGACTCTGAAGCACAAGGGCATTACAAGGGTTATCCTGACAACTGCCGTTAAAGTTGACCAACCAGTCAAAGAACAGATCTCCGCAATGATCGCCGGGGCCTTCAATACCAAAGTAGAATTGACAGAGGTCGTTGACAGTGAAATAATCGGCGGGTTCATACTCAGGATCGGGGATAGTTATCTTGATTCCAGCGTAAAGAACAAGCTTCACAGGATTGAAAACGAACTGAAGGCAGGGATCTTAACCGCCTGAAAAAATAAAAACAATAAAGATTTATAAAGTATTCTAAACATGGCAAGTATTAAACCAGCAGAAGTTTCAAAAATTCTCAAACAGCAACTGGAAGGTATCCAGACAGGAGCTGACCTGGAGGAAGTAGGGACCGTGCTTGAGGTTGGAGATGGCATAGCCCGTATTTACGGTCTTTCAAATGCTCAGTCAAACGAACTGATTGAATTTGAGAACGGGATCGAGGCTATCGTGCTGAACCTTGAGGAAGATAATATCGGAGCGGTGCTTCTTGGTCCGACAGAAGAAGTCAGTGAAGGTGATATCGTAAAGAGAACGGGTCGAATAGCTTCCATTGCAGTGGGTGAAGGTCTTCTGGGAAGAGTAGTTACTCCTACCGGTCAGCCCCTTGATGGAAAAGGACCAATTGAGGGCGAACTGTTCAACCTTCCTTTCGAAAGAAAAGCACCCGGTGTTATATTTCGTCAGCCTGTAAAGCAGCCGCTGCAGACAGGTATTAAGGCTATTGATGCAATGATACCGATAGGCCGCGGACAGAGGGAACTGATCATCGGCGACCGGCAGACAGGTAAGACCGCTATTGCAATTGACACCATAATAAACCAGAAAAGCAATTTCGAAAAAGGAAAACCGGTTTACTGTATTTATGTTGCCATTGGCCAGAAAGGATCGACCGTTGCAAACATTGCATCAATTCTCGAAGAAAATGGTGCAATGCAATATACCGTAATAATACTTGCAACAGCTTCCGACCCTGCAGCATCACAGTTCTATGCGCCATTTGCAGGCGCCGCAATAGGTGAGTTCTTCCGTGATACGGGCCGTGATGCCCTTATCATTTATGATGACCTTTCCAAGCAGGCTGTTTCGTACAGGGAGGTTTCTTTGCTTCTCCGTCGCCCCCCTGGCCGCGAAGCTTATCCCGGCGATGTATTTTACCTGCACTCAAGGCTTCTCGAAAGAGCTGCCAAGATCATCGAATCTGATGAGGTTGCAAGGCAGATGAACGACCTGCCCGAAGCTATCAGACATCTGGTAAAAGGAGGAGGCTCCCTTACCGCACTTCCAATAATTGAGACACAGGCAGGCGACGTCTCGGCTTATATACCTACAAACGTTATTTCCATAACAGACGGACAGATATTTCTTGAATCAGCATTGTTCAACTCTGGTGTACGTCCCGCTATCAACGTTGGTATATCTGTTTCGAGGGTGGGTGGAAATGCCCAGATCAAGTCAATGAAAAAGATAGCAGGAACCCTGAAGGTCGATCAGGCACAATACCGTGAGCTTGAAGCTTTCTCGAAATTTGGTTCCGACCTCGATGCCTCAACGCTGGCTGTTCTTAACAAAGGTGCCCGTAACGTTGAAATCCTCAAACAGGGACAATACGCACCTGTACCGGTTGAAAAGCAGGTTGCAATTATCTATTGCGGAACCGCAGGATTGCTGAAAGATGTACCGGTCGATAAGATCAGGGCATTTGAGGCTGAATTTCTTGAATATCTTGAACTCAAACACAGGGATGTTCTTGATAGTCTGCGCGATGGCGTACTTAATAACGATATAACAAAGGCTCTTGAAAAAGTAGCTGCAGATCTGGCTCAGAAATATATAAAATAGCCGATAAAAGCAAAGTAATAGAAATTTCTGATGGCGAATTTAAAAGCAATAAGGATAAGGATCACTTCTGTTAAATCAACACGGCAGATCACTTCAGCAATGAAAATGGTATCAGCCGCAAAGCTGAGAAAAGCACAGGACAAGATTGTCAGGCTGAGACCTTATGCTAATAAGTTATATGAAATACTTGTAGGGCTGTCACAAAGCCTTGCCGATTCGGAGGTTGAAAACGTCTACGGAAGAGTCACATCACCTGAAAAAGTGCTTATTGTTTTCATTACATCAAACAGGGGTCTGTGCGGAGCTTTCAATACCAACGTGATAAAGGAAGTTAAACGGATCATCTCCGAGAAGTATAGCGATCAAAACCAGAAAAATAATCTGTGGCTCCTTCCTGTAGGTAAAAAAGGATATGATTACTTCAGGAAACTGAATGTTCAGATGCTTAAGGAACAGACCGAGATCCTCAATAATGTTACTTTCGATAATGTTACTGTTCTTGCCGAAAACATTATGGACAGTTTCGCAAAAGGTGAGTACGATCGCGTTGAACTGGTATATAATCAGTTCAAAAATGCAGCTGTGCAGAATCTTACGAATGAGGCATTCCTTCCTGTTCAGGATGTATCAGACGGAGGTGTCAAAATCACACCCGTCGATTATATCTATGAGCCTTCCAGAGAGGAAATTGTGAAGGAGCTTATTCCGAAATCGCTGAAGATCCAGTTTTATAAAGCAGTGCTCGATTCATTCGTTTCAGAGCATGGTGCAAGAATGACAGCGATGCATAAAGCTACAGATAACGCAACCGGCATGATACGCGACCTTACACTTCAGTATAACAAAGCACGACAGGCTTCAATAACCAACCAGATCCTTGAGGTTGTAAGCGGTGCAGAAGCATTAAAAGGATAATAAGAAGAGACCATATTTCTGTTTAAGATCCGTTATGTATAATCACCTCCAGATCAAAGAGCTTGTTGAAAGGGCTATTGTCAACCTTTCGTATAACACGGAAGCAGGCAGGCTTATTGATCCTGTAAGGTACTTTCTTTCCATGGGAGGAAAACGCCTGAGACCGGTCCTTTCCATAATGGCCTGCAATATGTACAGCGATAAGATCGACGATGCTGTAATGCCTGCGGCTGGTCTCGAGGTATTCCACAATTTTACCCTTATCCACGATGATATTATGGATCATTCCTCTGTAAGAAGGAATTATCCTACGGTACATAAGAAATGGAATGTTAACCAGGCAATTCTCTCGGGCGATGTGATGGCATTTATAGCGAATGAATGCTTTTTACAAACTCCTCCTGCATTTCTTCAAAAGGTCTTTAAAATATTTAACAAGGCAGCTGTTGAAGTATGCGTCGGACAACAGCTCGATATTGAATTTGAGAAGGCAAGGATAGTATCACAAACCGAATACCTTAGAATGATCGAGCTCAAAACGGCAGTGCTTATAGCCGCTTCGGCCAGAATAGGAGCAACTATCGGAGGTGCTGACAGCAGGGATTCCGATCTGGTGTATGATTTTGGCAGGAATCTCGGACTGGCATTCCAGATACAGGATGACTTGCTTGATGCCTATGGCGATATGAAGACCTTTGGCAAGACAAGGGGTGGTGATATAATTGAAAACAAAAAAACCTTTCTGCTTGTAAAAGCCCTTAAAACTGCAGGACAGGCACAGCTGAAAGAGCTGCAGGCATTGATCTCAACCAGGGATATTGAGCCGGAAATGAAGATTAGCAAAGTTGTTGCGATATATGATGAACTGAATATTAAAAGTATCACGGAAAAGATTGCCAACGGATATATTGATGCATCTTTCCAGCTTCTTGATAAAGTAAATGTTGATGAAAAAAGAAAAAAAGAGTTGATAAGCCTGACGACCTCACTGATCGGTAGGAGCAAATAAGCACACATGGACCAGCAGGGCAGCTTATGAAAGAAGTACTATAATAGAAATGTTAATGGGGAACAAATTCGGATTTTATTAGATTTGTATCCTTTAAAGAAAAACCAAATATTAAATAAACCAAAACAATATGCCACAGAATACAGGGAAAGTCAGCCAGATCATCGGACCAGTGGTTGACGTAACCTTTGAAAGACAGGGATCAGCAATGCCCGAGATTTATGATGCTCTTGAAATTAAAAGAGACGATGGTACAGTTCTCGTTGTGGAGTGTCAGCAGCACATTGGTGAAAATACGGTTCGTACAATTGCGATGGACTCAACTGACGGACTTCGCAGGGGAATGGATGTGATTGCAACCGGATTGCCTATCACCATGCCGATCGGAGAGCAGATCAAAGGCCGCCTTATGAACGTTACCGGGGAAGCAATTGACGGAATTGGCAGCCTCGACAAAACAGGAGGCTATCCTATTCACCGTAAACCGCCAACTTATGAATCACTTTCAACAGAGAAAGAGATTCTCTTTACTGGTATAAAAGTTATTGACCTGATTGAGCCCTATTCAAAGGGTGGAAAAATTGGTCTCTTTGGCGGTGCAGGCGTAGGTAAAACAGTAGTAATTCTTGAGCTTATAAACAATATCGCAAAAGCTTATTCAGGCCTTTCGGTGTTTGCAGGAGTTGGAGAGAGGACCAGGGAAGGTAATGACCTTCTCCGGGAAATGCTTGAGGCGGGAGTAATAACTTACGGGAAGGAGTTTCTTGAAAACATGGAGCAGGGAGGCTGGGACCTCTCAAAGGTTGATATGAATGCTTTAAAAGAGTCAAAACTGGCCTTAGTGTTCGGACAGATGAATGAACCTCCGGGAGCAAGGGCAAGAGTAGCCCTTTCAGGTCTGTCAGTCGCTGAACATTTCAGGGATGGAGACGGTAAGAGCGGTGGTCGCGATATCCTTTTCTTTATGGATAACGTTTTCCGTTTTACCCAGGCAGGATCGGAAGTATCGGCGCTTCTTGGCCGTATGCCTTCAGCAGTAGGTTATCAGCCTACTCTCGCAACCGAGATGGGCGTAATGCAGGAACGTATTACATCGACCCGCCATGGTTCCATCACATCCGTTCAGGCGGTATATGTACCGGCCGATGACCTTACCGACCCGGCCCCGGCCACAACATTTGCCCACCTCGATGCAACAACAGTGCTTAGCCGTAAGATTTCAGAGCTTGGCATTTATCCTGCTGTTGACCCGCTCGATTCAACTTCGAGGATATTATCACCCGACATTGTCGGAGAGGCTCATTACAGATGCGCACAAAAGGTAAAAGAACTTCTTCAGCGTTACAATGAACTCCAGGATATTATTGCAATACTTGGAATGGACGAGCTTTCAGAGGAAGACAAGCTGGTAGTTCACAGGGCAAGAAGGGTGCAGCGATTCCTTTCACAACCTTTCCATGTGGCCGAACAGTTCACAGGTATAAAAGGCGCTCTCGTTTCGATCGACGATACAATAAAGGGCTTTAACATGATAATGGACGGCAAGGTGGACCAGTATCCTGAATCAGCATTCCTTCTTGTCGGAACAATAGAAGATGCAATTGAAAAAGGAGAAAAAATTCTTGCTCAATCAAAATAAATAGTATCAGGATGAAGATAGAAATCATCACTCCCGACACAAAAATTTATTCGGGCGACATTAAATCGGTCAGGGTGCCGGGAAAGAAAGGTTCTTTCCAGGTACTAAAGGACCATGCCCCTATTATCTCCACTCTTGAAAAAGGGAGCGTATTTATTGTCGATCATAATGGGAATGAGAAAATATTAAATATCAGCGGGGGAGTGATTGAAGTCAAAACGAACCAGATAATTCTTTTGGCTGATAAAGTAACCGAATAGATCATTATGACTCCGGATGAATTCAGGAAACACGCCCATGACCTGGTAGAGTGGATGGCGGGTTATATGGAAAATGTCGGGAAGTACCCTGTAAAATCAGCTGTAAAGCCCGGGGAGATCTTCAGCAGTATTCCTGCAACACCTCCTAAAAATCCGGAACCCTTCAGCCAGCTCTTAATTGATCTTGATGAGATTATAATGCCGGGTATCACTCACTGGCAGAGCCCCGATTTTTACGCATATTTCCCTTCAAATACAAGTCCGCCTTCGGTGTTGGCCGAGATGATCATTGCAACACTGGGAGCCCAGTGCATGATATGGGAAACATCCCCCGCGGCTGCAGAGCTCGAAGAAAAGATGATGATCTGGTTGCGCGACCTCATCGGCCTTCCTTCGGATTTTGAAGGAGTGATACAGGACAGCGCCTCAACTGCTACCCTTTCAGCCATTCTGACAGCGCGTGAAAGAATAACCGGTTTTCAGATAAACATAAAAGGCGCCTTCAATTCACCTGTTTTAAGAGTGTACTGCTCGGGACAGACTCACTCTTCAATTGATAAAGCCGTTAAAATCAGCGGTATTGGAACCGAAAATCTTGTTAAGATACCTGTCAGGGATGATTTTTCAATGGACCCCGGCAAACTTGCCGAAGCAATTGCATCTGATAAGAAAAAGGGCTATGTACCCTGCTGCGTGATAGGTACCATAGGAACAACAGGAACCACAGCAATAGACCCGATCCCGGAAATTGGAAAGATCTGCAGTGAATATGGCATCTGGTTCCATGTTGATGCTGCAATGGCAGGAACCGCACTTATTTTGCCCGAGTTTCAATGGATGCTCGAGGGAAGGCATTATATCGACAGCCTTGTTTTCAATCCGCACAAATGGATGTTTACAAATTTCGACTGTACGGCATTTTTTATTAAAGATGCTGAATCGCTCATAAAAACCTTCGAAATACTTCCGGAGTACCTTAAAACCCGTACCAGGGGGCAGGTAAATGATTACCGCGACTGGGGAGTTCCGCTCGGACGCAGGTTCAGGGCGCTAAAGCTTTGGAGCGTAATAAGGTCGTACGGGGTGGAAGGCCTGCGTGAAAAAATCAGATACCATATCAGCATTGCCCGGAATCTTGAAAAACTGATCCTCGCCGAAAAAGATTTTGAGGTGCTCGCCCCGGTGAGGCTGAATGTCGTTTGCTTCAGGTATAAGCCTCTGAATATAGATGAAAATCAACTGAATAAGGTAAATGAGACCCTTAACCATCTCCTGAATGATTCAGGCAGGATCTACCTTACCCATACGGTTCTTAACGGAAACTATACGTTGCGGATGGTTACGGGCCAGACAAATGTGACAATGGGTCACGTTGAGAAAGCATGGGATCTGATAAAAACCACAGCACGCACTATATAGGATCATAGTTTCGAGCGTCCGATCGTCATTCCGAAAATATCAATATTCAGAACAAATTCCAACACCGGCGACCGTGAATAGTCAGGCCATGCGGCCTGTATACCTGCTGAGATCATAAAAGGATTCCTCAGAAGATGAAAATCAGAGAGCAGCTCAAATCCATAAGAGGAATAAAACTCATAATCCTCAGTGAAACGGTCAAGTGCGTTGTCCTGGTTGAAATGAGCCGTCCCGCGCGAACGTGCAGCATCAAAGAATGCAGAACCTCTTATCCTCTTTATATACAGAAATCCCGGAATGTTGAGATCAGGATAAAGAAGCGGCATGGTATAATCAACTGAGAGATAAATCAGCTCTTTGGCGACAAGCTCAGAATACCCCCTTGGTACGTGAATATTATTTCTCATGTAGAACATGACCCACTCCTGCCTTTCTCCCTCAAGCCTTATCCTTGTGCTGTTATTTGAAAATATCCCGGGGAAGAAGAAGGCTGTTTTTGCAGACGCCGACCATCCGAAGATCTGTTTGTCGAAAGGAGAGGAAGTATAATTCAAATCGGCAACCTGGGCCCAGCGCGGGTAAATATCCCTGAAAGCAGGGCGATGAATGTTTGAGAAATACAATCTGGCACTGAGGTTGGTCTGCCCGTAATCAGTGAAAGTGGCTGACTTCTGAATATATCGGTTAATGTAATCAACAGTAAAGTATGGCGATAAAAACTGAGAGAATTTCCCGGTTGAAAATGAAAGCGGAACTGAAACAGAATTTTGAAATCTGACACTCTGGGAAGGTATCCGGGGATCTGAAGTTGCAGTTCCGGTCCTTGATATCAGCGGGGCATCGCCGTAATCAAGCCGGCTTTCAATTACAGGGTACCAGCCCTGCCAGGTTAGCCGTGAATGTAATTTGTGCCTCCTGTCGTCCGAATATTCATACCCGAGGCTTGAAATAAGCGTGCTGAGGTGATTTTGGGTCATAATGGTAAAGCCGGGCCTCACTGCAAGAGGATCAGCCTGTATAGTTCTAAGGTCTGCATAAAAAGGCATCCAGCTGTGAAAGTTGAAAAGATGCTGCCATTTACGATAAGGCACCGGGTTAAGATCAGCATCGGGCAGAGCTAAAACCTTCCCGGGCGATTTTTCAAAGGAGCGTATCAGGAAATAAGAAGAATCGGGGATAACCCCGGGCTTCATAACAGACTCCTTTATATCGGCCTGACAGATTGTATTCCCCAATACCAGATAGTCGGAAAATATTGCCTGACCTCCGGAAATGATAATATCCGAAATCCCGAATTTTGAGTTAGTTAAAGCATGTATGCTTTTGTCGGGCGTACGGATATAAAGATTATCTGTCCCTGAAACAGAACTAACGAAAAATAAGGAATCATTTCTCAGGAAAGAAGACTGCAGGTCATTGTAAGAAGGTTCGATAAGCGTTTGCCATCCGTCATCCCGGGGAGACCAGGATATTATTCCTTCACCACCCTTTGTGAGCGATATAAAAGTTACTTCCGAGCCATTGCCTGACCATTGGGGTCGCTGGAGAAACGCATTTTCAGGCGCTGGAACTGATTTTTTTACCGATCCGCTTACAGGATCGATAAGAACAACATTGTTCTTATTGTTAACCGTATTCTCCACCGCAGCAATATTGTTCCCGTCGGGAGAGATAGCTGCTGAAAGGTACCTGCTTTTGGCTGTAAGCTTTTCGGACCGGCCTGTTTTGATGTCAAGAATTTTTACAACAGAATAATTCCTGTTTTTCCACCGGGGATCAGGCTGGTCTTCGATCCAAACAACTTTCCCCTGTGCGCTGCTAATGTAAAAGGGATAGACAAAACCGGGAGTGAAGAGGCGTTTTTCAGATCTCCCGGAAGGCCTGATAAGTACGAGTGAGGACGGTTTTTTCAGTGAGGTCTTTATTGCTATGAGTGAATCTGCGCCGGCGATTACCGGTGAATGGTAGTTTATATATTTATTCCCTTTGTCGGGTGAGAGCCTGGTATATAAGATATAATCCGACTCAGAGATATCCTCTTTCCAGGCAGTTCTCAGATCAGAGAAGGTTTTAATGTATAATTTTCTCCGTGTGAGCCTGGCGCTATTCAGCAGGCTTATATTGTTTGGAATTACTGTAAATGGATACTTCCCGGTAAAACTGACCATTTTGTTCCATATTTCATGATCGTATCTCAATCCTCCATAAGCCACCATCTGATATCCAACCTGGTAATGATCGGGTATGAAGTCGCGGTATGAACCGTTGATCATTTTTTCAAAACTGTAAATTTTTTTATCGGTAACAATGGCCTTTAATTGCTTCTGAAATGAAGGGCTTCTGCCCCTTCCCGATGAAGTCAGGAATGATTCGGCAAAAACAGCGTCTCCCTCAAGGTACCATAAAGGAAGCAAAGCAGATACCAGGCCGGTGAACTGTTCTCCGAATGCGACCGACATGGCTTTGGTGAAACCTGTTCTCAGTGATTGCATCTGAATAACATGGGTAACCTCATGAATTGCAAGCTGTGTGTTCGGATCGAGCGGTATCGTATTTTGCTCCGGAGTCGGGTATAATTCCATCCTGCGGGGCGCCCATGATACATAGCCATTCGATTGTGTTGTATAGTTATGGATTATGACGGGTATTGTATATTTTTTTTCAGGAAAAAGTGCAGTCAGTCTTGAAGAAGCATCCTGAAGCGCCCTGGCAAATGCCAATCCCTGGTCTCCGTATCCCTCAGGGTAAATGACCCTGAATGAGTTAGTCCTGATCTGCATCCATTTAAGAGAAGCAGGATCCTGACCTGAGTCATAATACTGGCCCGATAAAGCGGTTGGAAGAAATAAAAAAGGAATATAAAGAAGTAGGGATCTTAAGTTCATCAGACTGAAATATTGCTCAAAAGTAACAAATTATCGCCTAACAGGTTGATGAGGATAGTATTAAAAAATTGAGTAATTTCGTCGTCTGATTCTTTAAACGGAGTTAATGAAAAAATACAGGTTAATTAATAACATATCGGGTTGGGTCGTATTTGGTGTTGCCGCCCTCACCTATCTCTTAACAATTGAGCCAACTGCGAGCCTCTGGGATTGCGGAGAGTTCATAGCTTCAGGTTTTAAGCTTGAGGTGGGGCATCCTCCGGGAAACCCGGTTTTTATGATAATGGCCCGTTTTTTCACCCTGTTCGCCGGAAGTGATGTATCGAAAGTAGCTGCAATGGTAAACTCAATGTCGGCTTTGGTGAGCGCTTTCACAATATTATTCCTGTTCTGGACAATAACCCATCTTGCGAGGAAGATCCTCGCCAGGGATGAGGCTGATTTCACCTCAGGCAGGATGACTGCAATTATTGCTGCCGGAGCTGTCGGAGCCCTTGCATACACTTTTTCAGATTCTTTCTGGTTCTCGGCCGTTGAAGGTGAGGTATATGCCAGTTCTTCATTATTTACCGCCCTCGTTTTCTGGGCTATCCTTAAGTGGGAAGATGTGGCCGACGAAAAATATGCCGACCGGTGGATAATACTGATAGCCTACCTGATAGGCCTGTCGATAGGAGTGCACCTGCTCAATCTGCTCGCAATACCGGCCATTGTGATGGTTTATTACTTCAGGAAGTATGGCTTTTCAGCAAAGGGAATCGCTGTCTCGCTTGCAGGTTCCGTAGTCTTCCTTGCCCTGCTCATGTACGCCATCATTCCTGGAATAGTGGTTATCTCATCCAAATTTGATCTCTTTTTTGTCAATACACTCGGACTACCCGTTAATTCAGGCATGCTGGTGCATGTTCTGCTGATTGTAGTGTTGTTTATACTTGCTGTACGATCAGTTCTTAACTCTTCAAATAATATAAGAAATGCCATACTCGCGGCATCGGCGCTGTTCTTCACGGGAGTATGGATCATTTCAGACTCGGGTTTCCTCAATATCCTGGTGCTTGCAGCAATATCAGGCGGTGTCTGGTTCCTTGCCGGAAAGAGCAGACCGGCTCTTGGCACTGTTCTTACAGCACTTATGGTGATTCTCATCGGCTATTCTTCAAATGCGATCATCGTTATCAGATCATCGGCCAATCCCCCGCTTGACGAAAATAACCCTGAGAACGCATTTAACCTGCTTTACTTTCTCAACAGGGAACAATACGGTGAAAGACCGCTTTTCAGGGGGGCTTACTACAATGCTCCGGTTCTCGATTACAGCGATGGCAAACCAAAGTATGCACTTGAGGATGGAAAATATGTTGTTACAAGCCACAACCTTGAGAGGATTTACGATGAAAGGTTCATCACCCTTTTCCCCCGTATGTGGAGCGATCAGCCCGATCACAGGCCGGTTTACGAGCAATGGGGCAAAGTAAGGGGCACCCCGGTTCAGGTTACTGATGAACAGACAGGGGAGAAAACTGTTGTCAGAAAACCTACTTTTATCGAGAACATCAGATTTATGTTCACTTATCAGTTCGGCTACATGTATTTAAGGTACTTCATGTGGAATTTTGCCGGGAGGCAGAATGATACCCAGGGAACGGGGGGAGCCCTGAACGGAAACTGGATCTCAGGGATCAGGTTCCTTGATGAAGTCAGGGTGGGAACCTCAGACCTTCCGGCCGACATGAAAAATGATGCTTCAAGAAATAAGTACTACCTGCTTCCCTTTCTCCTTGGCTTTGCGGGGTTGTTTTACCATCTGAACCGCGACAGGCAGAACTGGTGGGTAGTTCTTCTTCTATTCATAATGACAGGTATCGCCATAGTAATTTATCTTAACCAGAATCCAAACCAGCCCAGGGAAAGGGATTATGCTTATGTGGGGTCATTTTACTTTTTTGCCGTCTGGATAGGACTGGGGGTGCTGGCCCTGTTTGAGGCCATCTTAAAAATTCTTCCCGGCAGGTATGCTGCTCCGACTGCCGGAGTGATATGTTTAATGGCAGTGCCTGCCGTAATGGCAGCTGAAAACTGGGATGACCACGACAGGTCGGGCCGTTATCTTACAAGGGAAGTGGCGTTCAATTATCTTGAATCTTGCGCCCCTAATTCAATACTTTTCACAAACGGGGATAATGATACTTTTCCGTTATGGTATGCCCAGGAAGTTGAGGGAAAGAGGACCGATGTAAGGGTGTGCAACCTCATGCTCCTTAATACCGACTGGTATATCAATCAGATGAAACAGAAAGCTTATGAGTCTGAACCGCTGCCCATTTCACTTCCTCCAAAGAAGTACCACGACGGAGTGAACAACCAGGTGTTCATTGTGGATAAGACAAAAGATCCTGTGGATATCTCCACTATCATCGACTGGGTTGAGAGTGAGAACAAGGCAACCAAAGTCCAGGTTTCGCCCACTGAAGTACTTGACATTATACCCTCAAGGACAATAAGGATACCTGTCGACGCAGCCAGGGTTATTGCTTCGGGTACTGTTAAGCCGGAGGATGCTGACAAGATAGTTCCATACATTGATATCACCCTGAAGGGTAATTCGATACTGAAGAGCCAGCTGATGATTCTTGACATACTGGCGAACAATAACTGGGAACGGCCCATATATTTTGTAACCGGATACCATAATGATGCATTCGGGCTTGAGCCTTATTTTCAGCTTGAGGGTCTTGCTTACAGGCTGGTTCCGATCAGGTCGCAGAATAAAAGCTGGCTCGAATACGGTCGTATTGATACCGATATACTCTATGAGAACATGATGAATAAATTCACATGGAAAGGCGCTGCCGAGGAGGATGTGAATCTTGATTTCAATCATATCCGTACCATAATGGTAATAAAGGCAAGACTTAATTATGCCAGGCTGGCAAAAGCCCTTGCCGATGAGGGAAAGAATGAAAAAGCTCTCGAAGTAATGAACACCTGCGTTGAACAGTTCCCTTTCGGAAAAATCCCGTACGATCAATATACCCCCGATATGGTTGAAGCTTATTTCAAGGCAGGAGCCACTGATAAGGCCGTTGAACTGACAAGAGCATTAACAGGGAGGAATTTTGAGCATCTCGAGTATTACCTCAGGCAGGCCCCCTACATAATTAATTCGGCCGAATATGAGATCCAGTCTGCAATCCAGAACTCATCGCGTGTTGCCACCGCATGCAGCACC
The DNA here is from genome assembly GCA_942492865.1 of uncultured Bacteroidales bacterium. Classification (GTDB taxonomy): domain Bacteria; phylum Bacteroidota; class Bacteroidia; order Bacteroidales; family VadinHA17; genus LD21. Next base: position 1,335,808 of record OW818650.1, read on the forward strand.
TACGGACAGAATGAGCTTGGTGAGGAAATTAACGGGAAGATTGAGGAATACTACTCACGCTACATTATGATGCAGCAGCCTGCAGGAATAAAATAACTGATCAGAAGGTTATCGGGGACGATTTGACCTTATCGAAATATTTTTCAAGTAGATTGAAGATCATTTCAGGGTAAATAGGCTTCAGGATGAATTCATCGCAACCTGCAAGAAATGCTTCCTGTTTTGTTTTTTCAGAAGAATAAGCCGTAAAAAGAAAAACCGGAGTTTTCTTTCTCTTTTTTCTGAAACTTCTTGCACAGTCAATGCCATTTACCAGAGGGATAAGATAATCCATGAAAACAATGTCGATCTTATTGTTCCCGTTCATATAATCAAGAAAATCCTGACCATTTTGAAAGCTTGTTATTGTAGCGCCTGTGAGGCTGAGCAATGTTTCATAGTACTTAATTGAAGGGATATCATCTTCAACAATCACTATGTTCCTGCCCGTGAGTTTCAGGTTGCTGATAATGGATGTCATTGAGGTATTTTAATCGCTTTGATAAATTTACAACAAGAAAGACAGGAGATTTTTAATTGCCGGTACAGTTATTAACATTTTTTCAACACGCCGGTAAGGTTGCCCCGGATTATCGCTTAGAAATCACCCGATTCCGCAGGCCTGGTTGCACTCCTGGTGTGGTGAAAATCTATAAGTTTGATGATGTGACCCTGATCGTATTCAGGTATTAGCGGCACTCGTACTCAGTTGAAGTGGTTCCCGAAATTATCGGTTTCTGTACCTGTACCGCTATTAAATCGGCTCCGCAATATTCAGTTTCATTGCGATCTTCGGTTACTACCCCGGTTACAGTATCGGTCATTACCAGCCTGCATACTTTACAATCGGTCAGGGCTTCGCATGAATTGGCAGCCCACGATATAAAAAGAAACGAAATGGCGTATAAAAGCTTTCTTTTCATTTTTAACGATTTTCAGGGTCAAATATAGTAAATACATCACTCAAGGAACAATTCAGCCTTAAAAAGGTTAACTGATGCATCAGATTGTCAAATCCGAAGTCTTTAACACAGGAATGAAATAATTATTAAATTGTAAAAAATTTACTCCGATGGAAGAATCAAGAATGAAAAAGCACGTTACCGTGGTTGCCGCGCTTCATATAGGATTTGGAATACTGGGTCTTATAGCAGCCGTTGTAGTTTATTTTGCCCTTAATTTTGCAAAAGGGTTTGTACAGGGTGACGAAGTGCCGGAGATGGTTCTGGGATTTATATCAGCCAGTCTTCCCCTGCTGATCGGATTTATGTCGACGATTGGCCTTGTGGGGGGTATCGGATTACTGTCAATGCAGTCATGGGCACGGTACCTTGTCATTGTTGTTTCAGTTATAGGGTTGATAAACATACCCATAGGCACACTTAAAGGTGTTTATTCATTATGGGTCCTTTTTCAGAATGAAACAATCAGGCTGTTCGAACCGCATTTTGACCAAAGTGAACCTTCAGGACCCGCTGTTTAAAAGAAGAATTGTATTTTTGTAATCTGGATTCCGGGCCGGCCATTAATGTCCGGCTCTGTTTTTATGATTTATTTTTTTTGACAAGAGGCAGAGGATTTATAAATTGGATAAAAATTAAAAGGCATGGCAGAAGACAACAAAATAATCTTTTCGATGTATAAGGTCGGAAAGACTTATCCTCCGCAAAGGAGAGTTCTGAAAGATATTTCACTTTCTTTTTTCCTGGGAGCTAAGATTGGGATCATAGGTCTCAACGGATCGGGGAAATCAACTCTGATGAAGATTATTGCGGGAGTAGAGAAGGAGTACCAGGGGGAGGTTACTTTTCTTCCAGGTTACTCTGTAGGATATATGCCTCAGGATCCTCTTCTTGATGACAAACGTACCGTGAGGGAAATTGTTGAGGAGGGTATAAAGGAAATCGTGGATGTAGTGAAGGAATATGAACAGATCAATAACAGCTTCGGCGACCCTGCGGTATATGAAAATCCCGGTAAGATGGAGCAGCTTATGGAAAGACAGGCTGTGCTTCAGGAAAAGATTGACTACCACGACGGCTGGAATATTGACCATAAGCTCGAAAGGGCAATGGATGCCCTGCGCTGCCCCGAAGGCAATGCAAAGGCAAGTGTCCTTTCAGGCGGTGAACGCAGGCGCGTGGCGCTTTGCCGCCTTCTTCTCAGGCAACCCGATATTCTCCTGCTCGATGAGCCCACAAACCACCTCGATGCCGAATCGGTGCAGTGGCTCGAAACAACTCTTAAACAGTATCACGGCACCGTAATATGCATTACTCACGACAGGTACTTCCTCGATAATATTGCCGGATGGATCCTTGAGCTCGACAGGGGTGAAGGGATACCATGGAAGGGAAATTATTCATCCTGGCTCGACCAGAAGGCAAAAAGACTCGAAGTTGAGGAAAAGGGAAACGTTAAAAGAAGAAAAATACTCGAACGCGAGCTTGAATGGGTAAGAATGTCGCCAAAGGCCAGGCAGGCCAAATCGAAGGCCAGGCTGGGCGCTTACGAGAACCTCCTGAACCAGGATGTAAAGCAGAAGGAAGAGAAACTCGAGATCTATATTCCTAACGGACCCAGGCTTGGCGACAAGGTTATCAGGGCGACACACGTTTCAAAAGCTTTCGGTGATAAGATACTTTTCGAAGATCTCGATTTCAACCTTCCACCCAATGGCATTGTAGGTGTAATCGGACCAAATGGTGCGGGAAAGACAACCCTGTTCAGAATGATAATGGGACAGGAGAAACCTTCGGACGGCACATTTCAGATCGGCGAAACCGTTACACTGGGTTATGTGGATCAGGCTCATGCAGAAATTGATCCGTTAAAATCGGTATATGAGGTGGTATCAGGTGGTCAGAATGATATTATGGTGGGTAACAGGCTAGTAAATTCAAGAGCTTATGTTGCAAGGTTCAACTTTACCGGAGCCGACCAGGAAAAGAAATGCGGAGTACTGTCGGGCGGAGAAAGGAACAGGCTGCATCTTGCCCTTACTCTCAAATCGGGTGCAAACGTACTGTTACTTGACGAACCTACCAATGATATCGATGTCAACACCCTGCGTGCTATTGAGGAGGGTCTCGAAAATTTCGCCGGATGCGCCGTGATAATTTCCCACGACCGCTGGTTCCTTGACAGGGTCACAACCCACATTCTTGCCTTCGAAGGTAATTCCAAAGTGGTATGGTTCGAAGGAAACTACTCCGATTATGAAGAAAATTACAAGAAGAGAGTTGCAGATACAACACCGGTAAGAATCAAGTATAAAAAGCTGGCATAGAAGCTCAGAGCGCAGAGCGCAGGGGAAGAGCCGGGGGTTCAGAAGGTTTCGGGTTTGAAGGGTTTGCCGGCGCCAGTTTACAACCAACGCCAGCAGGCACTCTAAGTACTTCTAAAGCTGATACTCCAGCGTCTTTCTTATTACCGCCGGGGTGATAAGTCCCCTGTCGCCGATACTGGTCCAGTTTCGTTTTTCAAACCTGGTTACTATCTTGTCGATGGTATCGGCTTTTACATTATAGTCGGAAAGATGTGTTTTAATTCCGAGTGATTCAAAGAATGCCGCTGTTTTTTCTATTGCAGCATCTATACGCTGATCGTCTGAGCCTGATTTGATGTTCCATACACGCTCGCCATACTGGAGCAGCTTTTCTTTCTTCTCCTTCCTGAGCGATTTCCATAATCCAGGCAGCACAATTGCAAGTGTCCGTGCATGATCGATCCCATGGAAGGCCGTTAACTCATGCCCAATGGAATGGACCGACCAGTCTTCGGCAACTCCGCATGAAATGACTCCATTAAGGGCCATTGTTGCCGACCACACAAGGTTTGACATGGAATCGTAATTGGCAGGGTTTGCATATACTTTTGGTCCTTCTTCGATCAAAGTAATAAGGATCGATTCGGCAAAACGGTCCTGTAAGGGTGTATTGACAGGATAAGTCAGATACTGCTCAATAACATGAACAAAGGCATCTACAACCCCGTTGGCTACCTGTTTCTGTGGAAGTGTTCCGGCTGCCTCAGGAAGAAGAATGGAAAACTGCGGGAAGGATACAGGGAGACTGAAGGAAAGCTTTTCGTTTGTTGATTTCCTCGATATAACTGAATTTTTGTTCATCTCAGAACCGGTTGCAGGCAGGGTAAGTATAACGCCAAAAGGAAGGGAAGCTTTTGCCTCCTCATGAAGGGCCAGCACGTTCCAGGGATCTCCATTACTGTAAAGAGCCGCAATACCAATGAATTTTACTGCATCGATAACAGAGCCTCCTCCGGCTGCAATGAGAAAATCAGATTTTTCAGCCTTAATGGCATCAACAGCCTTCATGCACGTTTCATAAGAAGGATTGGGTTCAATACCACCAAATTCAGAGACCTGATGTCCCTTAAGTGCTTCTTTGAGCTTGTCGTACACGCCGTTCTTCTTTATGCTGCCTGATCCGTATATTATCATTATCCTGCTTTTTGCAGGGATCAGCGATGAGATCTTTGTCAGCTGATTTTTTCCGAAAAGGATCCTTACGGGGTTGTAAAATTCAAAATCATTCATGGCTTAAAATTTTATGTAAAAATAATACAAAAACGTGCATCTCGTTCCATTTCCATCCACCGGATTCAACCCCGGCCGGCAGAAAAAATCTCCTCCGGGACTTTCCAGGCAGGGTATTGGCTGATATAAAATAAAGATATACAGTTAAATACAGATGAAATTCAACAAAACTTGTCATTTGATTTTATTTTTATACTTTAACCGTTAATTTTTTACCTTAAAACTAATCATCATGGCGTCAACCAATAATGCTGTGTGGGAGTACAACCTGGCCGATTTGAAATCAACAAGAAAAGATGCAGTTCTTACGGGAGTTCCGAAAGTCATTTCCAGTCCCTATGGAAATTCAGTATGGTTCGATGGAGTGAACGACAGCATCCATCTCCCCGATAACCCTCTGAAAGATTTGAAGTCATTCACAGTTGAAGCGTTGATAAAACCTGACTTTAAAGGACCTTTTGAACAAAGATTTCTACATATCGGCGAAATAAACGGTGACCGCCTGCTGATTGAAACCCGTTCCACTCCTGAGGGGCAATGGTATCTTGATACCTATATTCAGTCGGGACAATCGCAGAAAACCCTTATTGAACCCAGGTTGATTCATCCTATTGGCAAATGGTATCATGTTGCGCTTACTCTAGATAAGGACGGCACAATGAAGAACTATGTAAATGGAAAGTTTGAGCTCGAAGGTAAAGTGGATTTTAAGCCTCTGGAAGGTGAAATGTCAATCGGAGTTCGCAGGAACAATGTCTCATGGTATAAGGGTGCGATATGTAAGATCAGGATCAGCAACGGTGTGATCAAGCCCGGGGATTTTCTGCCTTTTTAAGACGGAAATCTTTTCCATGCCGGCGCATTGATCGCCGGAAAATAAAACTGTCATGTATGAAAAAACTGTCAAGAAGGAAATTCGTCGAAAGAGCCGTAATGTCCGGAGCAGGGGTGGCCATGCTTTCAGAAACAGCAAAAGGCAACGATTTTCAGGCTGGCAATAATGCCGCTGAGGAAATCGATTCCAAAGATGCAAACCGGGAACCCTATAAGCACGATTTTAACACCATGCGTCCTGTCAGGAACAAGAACAGGATAACCCTGACGGTCGGACAGAAGAAAGGCGATCTGAGAGGGAATGACGACAAGATCCTTCAGGCTGCTGTCGATTATGTATTCAGGCTTGGCGGTGGAACTGTGAAGATATTGCCCGGTGTCTATAATATGAGGAACTCGCTTTTTCCGCGTCCCGGAGTTGCAATAACAGGTTCAGGAGAGGACACAATACTTAAGAAAAGCCCGAGCGTTAGCAGCATGATAATCCGGGAAGCCGACTGGTTCGAATACTGTGTGCAGGTGGAAAATTCTGAAGGATTCAGCGTAGGGGGAGGAGTGGCTTTAAGCACCGATAAAAAAGATGAGCAGAAAGTCGATCTGTTCACAATAACCGCTATTCAGGACAATATTCTCTTTCTCGACCAGCGTACTGAGAAAAACTTCTGGATGATGGAAGGAGCAAGGGCAAGCACGCGTTTCTCGATAATCAACGGGAGGAATGTTGATGATGTTGAGATCGAAGATATAGTTCTTGACGGCAATAAGGAAGAAAACGAGCATGTAAATGATAACTACTGCGCCGCCGTTTTCATGCAATACTGTAACAGGTGGAGTTTTAAAAATGTTACTGCACGTAACTACAACAGCGATGGCTTCAGCTTCCAGGTATGCGACGACATACACTTTGAGGATTGCCGGTCGCTTAACAATGCCGACCTGGGTTTCCATCCGGGAAGTGGTTCGCAACGACCTGTATTCAAGAGATGCACATCCACAGGGAACAGCCAGGGATTTTTCTGGTGCTGGGGAGCCTGTGACGGTATTGCCGAAGATTGCATAGCTTCGGACAATAGAAGATATGGTATCAATTTCGGGCACCGCGACACAGACAATGTTATCCGTAACTGCCTCATAGAGAACAATAAGGAGGTTGGAGTGCTTTTCCGCAAGGAGGTTAACGAGTACCGAACCGGCGACCGTAATGTTCTTGAGAACTGTGTGATACGCAATAACGGGATCGGAATTGATATACAATGGAAGACAAAGGATATTACTGTACGGAACTGCACATTTGAAAATACCTCCACAGGTCCTCAGAAAGTGGGAATAAGGATAAGTCCCGAAGCACAGAACATAACTCTTCAGACCAACATCTTCAAGGGCACTCCTGTGGAAGTGGAGGACAGGAGAGCAAGGGGGTAGGAAGACATCGATCCTGATGTGTGTTCATTCTTTTTGCAATGATGAAAAATTTCAATACTTTTGCCCTCCGAATACGGCCCCATAGTTCAATGGATAGAATGGAGGTTTCCTAAACCTTAGATTCAGGTTCGATTCCTGGTGGGGCTACAAAGAACAACAAATAGAGTCTGTATTTCAAGTAAATACAGACTCTATTGTTCAATATTGGAAACATATTGGAAACATTTTTCAATTTTTTTATCAAATAGATATGATGTTTCCCAAATAGATGTTAAAAGTGAATCAATATAATTTCATTAGATAATCAAGTCACAGCTAATCATTGAGACTCAATTTTACAGAAGGTTTTTGTGTATGATTGGATGTCCATTTTATAAGAATCATAAATAACCCTTTTACTGGCTTCGTACACTAAATTCTGGAAACCTTTCCTGCAAAAAATATGCGATTTCCATTTTTGCGCCTTATAAGCAGCTATCCATGCTGCAATAGGAAAAACATCACTCAGATCTACAGATTCTTGTGATGCGTGGCTTTTTTTAATTTTAACTCTACTTACCTCGTTTGCATTTGGGGGTTTGGGAACATCAATCCATATGTCTCTCGTTTCCAAAGTACAACCAACATTATCTGATTTTGCCTGTGAAATAATCTTTTCTTTAAAATCTTTAAGGTCCTTTATGTTTTCTGGTTCATGTAGATCCTCTTCCAAACAGGTATAGCTTGAATTGCATTTTCCTTCTTCAAGATTGAAATCTGAAACAAATATGCCTCTAACCCATAAATTACGATTTATAAGATCTTTGATCACTTCTTTTGCATGAGCAGGAATATTATAAGAATCGGAATAACTACTTAATAATACCTCATCAGTAAATTTTAAAAAATCAACTGGATGGTCAAGAATTAAATTAATCATACCCGGTTTTTGGGTCACTTTTTCCTGGATAATATCGAAGCATAATCTTTTTATCATTGCCTCTGCTGCCCGTACTTTATGATGATGGTAAATATATGAGAACATCATCATTCTTGAGATAAGTATTTGTTCAAGGGCAGTAATTCCACCAAGAGTAACTGTCAGGTTCTCAAAACCATCATTTGTAATTGTATCCAGAGTATAATAAAACCTGTCAATATCGTAAACAATAACGGGACCAGCGAATTTTGCATCTCTGGCAAGATAATCGAGTTTATCGCAGTCAAATGGCCCATTAATAATTTCAGCTAAGTATTTTTCCTTTGGATCCTTTGAATAACCAATTATCCAACCAGCAATTCTTTCCCAGTTTATAGTATTTAAATAACCTCTTTGCGGTTCTGTTACTTTGCAGTGTGAAACGACTTTTGAGAAATACTCCTGAAAAACATGGCTTTTAATCATTAAAAAAGAAAAAAGTTCATGACCTTTTGGTTCCAACCCAGAGTATTCATGTTTAATTTCTTCACGCAACTCCTGAAAAACCTGCATCCTGGCATATATAGTCTCCGAGACATGTGAAAAAAAAGAATGTCCAATATCATGCAGAATTGCACAAATTCTAAGATTATAAGCTTCATGTTGATGAATAAAGTCCGTCTTTTTATTCTCGTTCAAATGATGTATTAGATTTTCTACAAGTGTGGCAACCCCAATAGAATGCTCAAATCTTGTATGGGTTGCAGTTGGAAAAACTAAGTAGGCTAAACCTGTTTGATGAACTCGTCTTAGACGCTGCAAAAGGGGGCTATCTATTAAGGCAATTTCCCAAGGATGGAATGTATTTGTTCCCCAAACTGAGTCATGAATTATTTTTGAACCAATCTGTTTTAATGTATGTATATCGACATTGAGAAGTGATGTCAAAAAGTCATCTATTCTAACTTGAAAGTCCTGAATAACGCTCATATAGTCAATTCGCTGGCGATATCAACAAGTTCTTCATCCTTCACAAAAGGAATTTTCTTAGTCATTCTCGTTTGAAGTTCTGTATCACCGTTGAATATAATTGTTTTAAATGTGGGGTTAAGCTTATTGATAATCCCGCATATCTGAAAATCTTGCAGTATAGCATCAAGATCTCTGCTATATGGATAATGATTATTTTCATCAAAACTAAGCCTGTGAAAGTATTCAGGGTAATGTTTTTTAAGTGAATAAAAATTACGATGAATCCTCTCATGGTTACCAGTAAACGCACGTGTATTCTTATCAGTAAAATACTGTGTAAAAATACTCTCAATCAATACAGATAACTGCTGATAGGTTGTGATTGTTTCCATTAGTAATTAGTGGTTTGGTGGAACTATCTGCAAAATAATGAAAAGAATTTAAATATGATGTTACAAAAAAATCATATTTTTTACCATTATTCTTATTTTTTCCACTACTTGAATGCTTTTTTCTTGTTTTTCAGAAATTGTTGCTCTACTTTCGACTCACCTTTTCAGCTTTAGTTTATACCCTTTCTCCAGTTTATCGAGTGATAAAAGTATTACTGTATCAGTTTTGTCGTAGCGATATATTGGAAGTGTCATGCAACAGTCAATTATGATGAAAGTAAAATTTAAACTTCATAGGGTAGTACTTTCCAGTGAGGAAATTCATAAATTTCATTGTTCTCAAGTATCTTGAATATTTCCGGACATAGTCGATCAAAACACTTCATTGTCGGATCGCTTTCAAATAAATCACTTATTCTTTTTAGGTCGTTCCTACTTTTTTGGTCTTTGATTTGATTACGAAGGATTATGAATGCTATCCAAATGCCTGCAGATGTATCCTGATCCAATCTGCCTTCATCATTAAATGAAAACATATCAGCATTAGCAAGTCCAAACGGATCTTCGCCTCTGCCGCAATGATAAACACGCCTTAAAAATAATTCATAGACGTATGGCAAATCTTTGTGTTGGGAATTATAAGACATTTCAAATTCGCTCATATTTGGTCATTTTAGTTAGGTATATTGAGATTATTGCTCTCCCTTGCTCCTTTGCGATTCGATCTTTTCTTTTTGAGCTTTAGAGAATGTCTCGCCGCATGTTGTACATACAAAATCACTTGTGTCTGACCCAAGGTAATATTCCTTCTCTAAATTAGGGTGAGAACAAGATTTATTGCCCCAAGACTCCCTTAGTTGATTTGCTTTATCAAATTGCATATTGTTATTTTTATTTAATATCTGTTAATATGATCTCTTTAACTCAGAATCCCTTTGTAACCACACTAAACTATTTGCTCCGCCAACATCTTCGCCTGCTCAATCACAATCTGCACTGCCTTTTCCTGTTTATCCAGTGGATACCTATGCTGCCGTAGTATCTTCAAGTCATTCTGTACTCCAAAATGCAGCATCTGCTTCATCTCCCCGGCCAAATACAGAGATCCAAGGATTTTGTGATGGATCATGAGCTGGATTCAAATCGGGGAGCCACTCGTCGATATCATTCTCAACTGGACAATCCATTTCATCATTGTTATCTTCTTTGGATTCTGAAAAATCTTCTGTTTCAAATTCAGGGTCAGCCTCATATATTTGACATTTTTGTTGACGCATCTCTTCTGCCTTTTCGGATACTTTAATGTCAGGTATAATTTTTTTTATTTCATCCATTGTTTCATCTGTTACAGTAAACCAGCTTAATTTGATAATGCACCAGTCAAGATAATCAGGATGGCTCTTTAATAGATCTTCTAATGCGTATACCTGTTTACCATAATTAATTTTGGAATTGAGGTTATAAGCAATCATAACTAATATATTTTGTTAAACATATATAAAAACACTTGTTTTTTCAGGCTGTTAATTCTTCCGCCAACAGTTTCGCCTGCTCAATCACCGTCTGAATAGCCTTTTCCTGCTTGTCAGGAGGATACCCATACTTCCGGAGTATTCGCCTTATGTTTCGCCTCAGTGTAGCCTGGACGCTCTCTTTGATAGTCCAGTCGATAGTTGTACTGTTCCTGACACTCTGCAATAGTTCCCTGGCAATAGTCCTTAGTATTTCATCTCCCAGGATTGACACTGCACTGTCATTTGTTTCAAGGGCATCATAAAAGGCTAACTCCCTGAAATCAAGATTGAGCTCTTCTCCTCGTTTGTCGGCCTCCCTCATCTTCTTTGCCAAGGGGATAAGTATCTCTTCCAGGAAGGTTACCGAATCAATCATACCATTATGATACCTCTTGACAGCCTCTTCCAGCATATCTGAGAATTTCTTACTCTGCACCAGGTTGACCCTCATAATTATTCTGATCTGGTCTCGAAGGAGTCGCCTGAGTAGTTCGGCTGCAAGGTTCTTATGAGGCATGTTCCTTAACTCTGCCAGGAATCTTTCATCAAGTATCTCAATATTGGGCTTCTTTAATCCTGCTGCATCAAAAACATCAATCACTTCATCGGAGGTAATAGCCTCTGATATAATCTGCCTTATTGCTGTCTCAATTTCCTCATCGGTCCTTTTCTTTGGTTCGCCAATGATCTTTACTATTCTTGCTTTAACCGATTGGAAGAAGGCTACTTCATCACGGATTGCAATGGCATCTTCATGCGGAACCGATATTGCAAATGCCTTTAAGAGACCTGTTACCTTATTTACGAATTGATCCTGTAGACCAGGTTGCGATAGGATATGATTGGCAGCCACCGGCAGGAACATAAACTTCTCCTCTGGTGTTCTTAGTCTGAAAAACCTTTTGTAATCAAACCCATTGAACATCGGGACTACATCTTCATAGTACTCCATCATTGTTCTTACTGCCTCTTCCTGATCAAATGCAGGTTTTCCTTTACCACCTGATTGGGTATATTCAGCAAGAGCCTTTTTGAGATCCTGGGCTATACCAAGGTAATCAACTACCAGACCTCCGGCTTTGTCCTTAAAGACTCTGTTCACCCTGGCTATTGCCTGCATCAGGGTATGGCCCTTCATTGGCTTGTCTATATACATGGTATGCAGGCAGGGGACATCAAAGCCTGTAAGCCACATATCCCTTACGATAACAATCTTTAACTTGTCCAAGGGATTCTTCATCCTGTCACCTATGGCCTTCCTCCTGGGCTTATTCCTTACATGTTGTTGCCAGGGTACAGGATCAGTTACACTTCCGGTCATGATCACTTTTATTGAGCCTTTGGTATCATCAGGATCATGCCATGATGGCCTGAGTTTAATAAGGGCATTATACAGGTCTACACATATCCTTCGACTCATGCACACTATCATTGCCTTACCTTCAAGAACTGAACTTCTCTGCTCATAATGGTAGACTATATCCTCAGCAATCTTGGCAATACGATGATCGTCACCGACAATTGCCTCAAGCCTGGTCCATTTGGACTTGAATTTTTGCTTGTCTGACAGTTCCTCTTCCTCTGTAAGCTCTTCAAATTGCTCATCAATTTTGATCTTATCCGCTTCATTGAAGTTTACTTTTGCCAGGCGACTCTCATAAAATATACTAACAGTTGATCCGTCAGCAACAGCTTGTTGAATATCGTATACATCAATATAGTCACCAAAGACAGCCTGTGTATTTTTATCCGTTGTTTCAATAGGTGTCCCGGTGAAGCCAATGAAAGATGCCTGAGGAAGTGCATCCCTCATGTGTTTGGCGAAACCGTCAAGAAAGTCATACTGGCTTCGGTGTGCCTCATCGGCAATAACAACGATATTCCTTCTCTGGCTGAGAGGCTTGTTTTTAACAAAGTATAGATCCGGATTTGGTTCATCAAGTGGGTCATTAGCATCATCAAGGACAACCTCATCCCTATCAGTCACGGGCATGAACTTCTGAATAGTAGTAAAGACGATTCCACCTGATGCAACATTCAGCAGTTCCCTGAGATGTTTTCTATCCTGGGCCTGAACTGGCATCTGCCTAAGAAGCTGACTGCAACTTGTAAAGGTATCGAACAGCTGATCATCGAGATCATTCCGGTCAGTAAGTACAACTATAGTAGGATTATCAAGTGACAACACAAGCTTACCGGCATAAAACACCATTGAAAGACTTTTACCACTTCCCTGGGTATGCCAGATAACACCTGCACGCCTATCTCCTGTCATTGCAGATGCTGTTGAGGTAGTGGTTACAGCCTTGTTAACTGCATAGTACTGATGGTAAGCAGCAACCTTTTTCAAGGTCTTATCTTTACTCTTTTCAAACACAATAAAGTGCCTGATCAGATCAAGCAGAGTTGTTTTATTAAGCATTCCTTTGAACAGAACTTCAATCTGAGGAGAAGTTGAATCTGCGGTTGTCTGGCCGTCCTTAGACTTCCACGGGACAAACCTGTTCCAGTCGCTTGTTATGGTCCCGCACCTGGCTTCATATCCATCAGAGGCAATTAGCAGGGCATTATAAGTGAATACTGAAGGGATCAGGTGTTTGTATGTCTGGAGCTGATTGAAGGCATTCTTTGTTGTTGCATTTTCATCAGTTGGATTCTTCAGTTCTATAAGTACCAGTGGGAGACCGTTTATGAACAGAATTATATCAGGACGTTTATTATTATTGTTCTCAATGATCGTATACTGGTTTACTGCCAGGAACTCATTATTATCAGGATCATTGAAATCAACTATATATACCTTATCACCACGAATGCTTCCATCCTTTCGGTACTCTATGTCAATGCCCTCAGTCAGGTACTTGTGGAAGGTTTCGTTATTTATAATAAGCTGTGGACTTGCCGTGCGGACTACTTTTTTTAGTGCCTCTTCCCTGGCATCGGAGGGTATTTGAGGATTCAGTTTATTGACAGCACTTCTTAACCGGTTTACAAGGACTACTTCACTATATGATCTTTCAGGAAACAGACCATCAGGAGAAAGGTCAGGACCATATTGATGGTCATAATCAAGTTCCCTGAGGTATTTCAGGCAGATAAGTTCAATTTCATTTTCAGTGATGGTATGCATTTGAGTTATGATTTACTAATCAGAAAGCTGTATTCGATATTTTTCATTCGAATTTACCCACTTAATCTTTATGTCATTTTTTCTATTTAGACCAATTTCTATATCACACGGTATAATTATACTGCTATGAATTTTCCTAAGTTTTATATCACCGTGAATTATAACCTTCTCAAAATCATTAATGGTAGGTATCACCGTGAATGAATATTTAATCTCTACAAGGTAGGTTGCTTCCGCATATTCTCCCCTAATTCCAGTTATTTTCTCAGAGTAATAGTATGGTTTTGATAAAGTGTATTCCGATATATCTTCAAACCCTGTATCAAGAATAACCTTTCTATCAATCTCTTCTTCAATCCGGTCCAAAAGATGCTGTCGATTCCTAAGCAATTCATCTTTGACACGTGGGATTATTTTTGTCTCATTTATTACTTCGTAGTATTCAGTGATTTTTTCAAGAAGATCAGCCAAACTATGTCTGAAAAGTATTCGGGTACTTTTATAGCCTTCATAATCTCCATCTTTTGTAACAACTATCATTTTTTTCTTATTGCTCTTACACCATGAGTCAATGGATTTTATAATAAAAGCATCTGGAAATTCATACTTTTTAGTCCCGAAACTGAAAGGAGGTACATTATTATAAAAAGCATGAAAAACATCTTCAATAATAACTTTATCAGTATTGATAATTTTTATGTGAGAATTGTCTATAATTCTGTCCAGCTTAACTTTAAGTTCACTTATGCAACTATTAATGGTAATTTGATTTGCTTCAAAACGTTCATATTTCTGAATGTTTTTCAAAATCATTCCCTTGGATGTTTTGTTGATAAGTTTTACCAACCTATTGTGTTCTTCTTTTGTTTCAACTAATCGTATCTTAATTCGATTAATAAGTTCCATTTTCGAAATGGTGGTCATATACAAGTCAACAACCCCGATCTTTGAATAATAGAAAAGACTCTGAATATTGCTACTATGAAAGAAATTATTCTCTTCAAATATATTAGTATCCAAGAAGATATTACGGGTTGGCAATATTGTTCTTGACTTTTTCACGTATTAGCTAACTTTTATCTTGCCAGTCATCAACTTTGGAAGCAAAGAATCCCGGATTGCTGAAAGTGTCTTTATTTCCATTGAATTATTTAATATCTTCTCATCAATAGGATTTACAGTCTTTTCAAAATTATCAACTACACATTGACTTGGAGCTATCATACCTATATTCTCAAAGTTGCTCTTGTTAATTGATCCAAAAACAGTTCCTTCCCCCTCATATCCCTTGAAGGTATTTTCAATGTTTTTCATTGAGTAGTAAGTGTATGAATATGCTGCTGAAAGGTGCCTGACTGATGAAAGTCCTCTGCCGATACAACAATGCTCAGACGCCATATTTATATCTCCGACGGGAGCTCTAACACTAACCAATGTATCAAGTTTTTTAGCCATTCGTTTTGGAGCAGAAGTATACATCCGATTCTCAGGAAACCTGAAGCTAAAATCTGTTCTCCCTTGATAAAATACCGATCCTTCTCCAATCTCATTATAACTTTCACCGGGAGGAGACTGACCCATCACTAAATTAAACTCTTCTTTTAGTTTTACCTTCCTCCACCCCTTCGGTAACCCATACACCATTACCCCATCAAACCCAGGAAACTTGAAATCCACAAACCACTCCTTAAAGATTGCCTGTGCAATGGCTTCAAGGGTTTTATTCATCTGGAGATTTAGTTCAATCTTGTCATCAAGGGAGGAGAGGATGGAGGCGATACGGGATTGAGTTTCAATATCAGGTAAGTTGATTTCAAGCTTATTTAGCACCTCTGTTGTAAGGCTTGGAACAGCAGATCCAACATTCATTGAAGCTAAGTCCATTGTTATTAAAAGATAGAAAAGAAACTTTCCATTAGTCCCCTCTTTTATTTTTGTATAAAACATAGTATCAACTGACCAAAAAGGCTGGTTAATATAAAATAGATTACTTAATGTGCCTTTTCTGGGTATAAGTATTGATTCCTTTTCATATAAGTATTGATCTACATATCTCATTATTCCGCCTGAACCATACACTGGAATCTCTCCATTCAGGAGATGCTTATGATCTTTCCCATACTTTATTTCAGCAATATCCCTAAGTTTATACGTTTTCCATCCTTCAGTTATCATCATCATCCAATTTAGGCAATTCTATTTTTCTTTCATAAACAAGTCAAGGTACTCTTCAAACACAAACATCCGGTTACGGCTCTGTCCTGTCATCTCTTTTAAGATACCAGCATCTACAAAATCTGTAACAAGGTTATTGGCAGACTTAAAACTGAGTTTGCATACATCCCTTACCCTATGAATGTTTATCACAGGGTTCTGAAAAAGTTGTTGCAGAAGCATGATTGCAGAGTGGCTTTTCCTTCCGAAAGATTGATTTATACGTATTTCCAATTCATGCTTCAAGGCAATTACTTCAGAAAGGGTAGCAACAGCATTCTCTGCGGTATCAGACACTCCCATCAGAAAATATTTCAACCATTGAGTCATATCGTTCTTTGACCTGACAACCGTCAGATTGTCGTAATAATGACTCTTATTCTTATCAAAATAGGTCGATAGGTACAGTAAAGGTTTGGAAAGAATTTTCCTATCAACAAGATACAATGTGATCAACAGGCGACCGATTCTGCCATTCCCATCCAAAAAAGGGTGTATGGTTTCAAACTGATAATGGGCTATAGCGATCCTGATTAGATCAGGTACTTTAATTTCATCATTATGCAGGAATTTTTCCAGATCACCCATTAAAGCTTCAACGTATTGGTGATGCGGAGGAACAAATACGGCATCGGATGGGCTGCTGCCTCCTATCCAGTTCTGACTCCGTCTGAAATCTCCCGGACTTTTATGTTCACCCCTAACACTGTCCAGAAGTGTGAAATGGGTTTGTTTTATTAGACGTGATGATATTGGCAGTTTCTCCAACTCTATAATTGCCTGACTAAGGGCTTTTATATAGTTATTAACCTCTTTCCAGTCATTTTTCCTTTCCGGAGCTACATCTTCTTCTGTCAGGAGGGCTTCATCCATATTTGTCCTGGTGCCTTCAATCCTGCTTGAGACAACAGCTTCTTTGGTAACATGTAACTGTATAAATAGATCAATATTAGGTACCAGCCTGCCGTAAGAATTAAGCTCTCCCAGTCTGATAGCAGCTTTTTCCAGTAATGAGTTTATTTCCGGATTCGTCCAGTTCCATCGACGGTTTATCTCTGCCGGTACAAAGTAGCTATAACCTCCCTGTCCCTTTTCAAAATGTCCTGCCGTATATTTTTCAAGCTGAATCATATCTAACAATTTTATATACAAAAGTAAAATAAGATTATTTATATTTTACTTTCAGGCTTAAAAGTAAAATAAGAATATTTATATTTTACTTTCCTTCCTTACCTATACTAAATCCAATTCCTTTAAGATTCTCCCTGATCCTGATTTGCAGTTCTTCTGATTTTTCAAATTGCTGATTTAGCTCAGTTGTAAGCTTTTTCATCTTTTCTTCAAACAATTCTCCGTCATCCTCCTCCTCTTTAAAATCAATATACCTCCCGGGTGTAAGTATATAATTGTTCTTTCTGATCTCATCAATAGAGACCGATTTACAAAGTCCTGGAACATCCTTATACTTCTGTTCCCATTCCTTACTGCGCCATGAATGGTATAACTCACCGATCCTGGCAATATCATCCTCATTAAGTTCCTTCTGTCTCCGGCTGATCATTGTGCCGATCTCCCTGGCATCAATGAATAATACCTGATTACTCCGGTTCCGGAACTTCCCGTTAGTTTTATTCCTTGAGAGGAACCACAGGCAAGCCGGGATCTGGGTATTATAAAAGAGCTGGGTTGGCAGAGATACCATGCAGTCAACAAGGTCATTTTCGATCAGGTTCTTTCTTATATCTCCTTCCGAGTTTGTATCACTGCTCATACTACCATTTGCAAGAACAATACCTGCAGTACCTCCCGGAGCAAGCTTGCTTATGAAGTGCTGCAGCCAGGCATAGTTAGCATTGCCTGAAGGTGGCACCCCATATTTCCACCTGACATCATCCTTTTGGATATTGTAATCGCTCACATTAAAAGGAGGATTGGCAAGAATATAGTCAACTTTCAGATCCGGTAGTTTGTCACTGAACAATGTATCTCCAAGCTCAATCTTTGCCTCAATCCCTCTGATGGCAAGGTTCATCCTGGCCAGCTTATAGGTCGTGGGATTACTCTCCTGTCCGAATATGCTGATCTTGCCTTTGCGGTGTTCATGCATCTCAATAAAGCGTTCGCTCTGCACAAACATACCTCCACTACCACAACAACCGTCATACACCCTCTTTTCAGCCTTCGGGGCCAGCATTTCAACAAGGAGCTTGACAATGCTCTGGGGTGTGTAGAACTGACCACCTTTCTTTCCCTCTGCATCAGCGAACTGCCCAAGGAAGTATTCAAAGACAAAACCAAGAACATCTCTTCCCTTCCCAGCTCCATTACCGCTTAATGTGATTGAGCCAATCAGATCAATTAGTTCACCCAGCCTTTGCTTATCCAAAGCTGGCCGGGCATAATCCTTCGGAAGGACCCCTTTGAGTGATGTATTGTCCTTCTCGATGGCATCCATTGCCTCATCAATGTCCTTGCCTATCGTTGGCAGCTTTGCCCTTTTCTGTAACCAGGTCCATCTTGCTGATGGTGGTACATAGAATACTCGTTCAGCAGTGTATTCATCTTTATCCTCAGGGTCGGCACCGGTTAATGTACCCTCAGATTTAAGTTTATTATATAGTTCTTCAAAGGTGTCAGAGATATACTTCAAAAATATAAGGCCGAGTACCACATGTTTGTACTCGGCTGCATCCATGTTGTTTCTAAGTTTATCAGCTGTCTGCCAAAGGGTCTTTTCAAGTTTATGGTTTTCGGACATAGGTTAAGTTTCGTGGTATTACAGGATTTTAAAGGTATTGAAAATAGTTTTGCATTAGTAAATTTATTTGTTGAAATTTGATTAAGCAGCATTTCCCACTTTCCATAAATATCCTTTTAGCACGAGGAAATGCAGCGAGACACTCGGGAGATGCTGCTTCTTATAGTTCCCATGGAGACAATAGATGTAAAACTATCAAAAACCTTAACGGGAATCTCGTTCAAATACTCTGGTTCACTACAGACCGGCCTGCAGATCTATCTAACAGAATCTTCTTTTCCGAGTTCCAAAAAATTTATTGAGCTCATAAGGTTGGTAATTGATAAGAAAAGTCCTGTGTTTATGGGAGCTAATAGGGATAAGCCAACCCCATACTCTATAGGCAGTACTTTAAGATCACCTGGATTGTCGCCTCAACATTTAAGTTATGTCATCCCTTTGTTGATCGAGGAAGGATTTTGCGAGGCAAGCGAGACAAAACCATTCATTATATCAAAAGTATTGGTCCCGAACTCTCTATCAGTAAAATGAAATACTCTCCACGTAAAATAATCTTCTGCGCTGTTGAGAAGTACCTGGATGATGGTACTTACAACCTGGTATTAGAGCAGATCGGAAGGGAGTTTCCCAAGCAGGACCGCAAGTTCTTGTCTATTCTCCAGCGGCACTTCGACTTTGAGTCGATGAAGGATAAACCATACTTATGGCAGGATATCTGGGTATATAACTATTTGAAATACGATTATACAGGTCATAAATTTGCAAGGACCGGGTTATTGGCAAAATATGAACGGGAAATCATATTACCCTCTGAGCAATCGTTTAAATCCCTGATGGAATCAGTAGGATAGAATAAATGGTAGCATTACATCTCAATAGTTATAGTCATTCTGAAGCGACGCAGAAATTTCTTTCCGTGTACTTCATAAAGATAATCTTCGTAAATTTATACCTGAAAAATATTGTTGAAGCGAACCATTGCTCCGCAAGAAATCTGGTAAATTTTAAAGGACACAGCAATGGGAAAGTTTCACGCCGAAAAGGGCGTGGGGCTTCCTGTTCATGTCCTGGGCTTACCAGAGCCTCTTGCGTGGATATGGTAAGTACCCACGCTTCTCGTTAAAAACCGGCGTATGACAATTGAAACCATCGGCAACAAGATCATTAAGTACATCAAGGCGTTTCCGGAAGAAGCAAGGCAATCACAGGAGGATAGTGGCCCCTTGACCTTCTGGGATGAGTACAAAGAGCAAATGCAGTTTGAGGAATATGACTCCTTTGAAGTATTTCAAGAGACTATCAATGGCATGGTTGAGGCGTATATTGAGGAGCTATCTGACAAGGAGATAACAAAGATCTATAATCAGGGTCACACCAGCCGGTATTCTATAGAACTGTTGGAAATGCGGGAGATAATCAGATCAAGGGTACTGTTATACATTGAAGAGGAAGCTTCAGATCAGGAGATCGAGTACCGGAAACCAGAGATAGATTTCATTAGATACTTTGAATATGATCTTATGATCGTAGCCAAGATATTGAAACAGGTGGGACCTTGTGATTATATTATCCATGCCTATTCTGAAGCAACCAGTTCTGATGGGGAGAAAGGGCAGGTTGACATCACAACTTTGGATGAGGAAAACGCCATGGAACGTATCTCGGAAGAGGAATTTGAGAGAGAAAAGAAGATTTTGACGGAGTTCAACGAGGATGATAAAGATCTAACAGAGGTTCAAAGGGCAATAAAGAAGATTGATTACAAGCTTCAACAAAGTTGGATAGATGAGAAACCTATTAAGAATAAGATTGATCAGGAGCTATTTCAGGCAGGATTAATACTCTCTGGTTATCATATCGAAGCTGGGGCCCGAAAGTTTGATCAGTATGCTAAAGCTATGATCAAGGATCTTGGCTATTCCGCTATACCATACGTTAAATTCTTTTACAATGCCATCAGGGACTGGCCTGGATTTGACTCTAAAGGCATGGACACGAATGAGCAAGTAGAGCTTCAGATTATAGAGAAAATTGTTTCTGATATTTGAGTAGGTTTGACCTTATACATCGATATGGTATAAAAATTATGAATTGTAGTTTTAACAAGAACCGAGTTTGAAGAGGCATTTAGTATCCTTAATGCAAAGGTGGATAAGCTGGCAAAGGTTTTGAGGAGCAAAACCCAGATAGAGATCATTAATGAACAGGGAAGAACGGTCTATGAGAACATGAAAACGAGGGTTATCCCATACAAAGGTAAGGGTAAAAATGCCCATGTATCCTTTGAAAGGTCCATCTATGAGATATACTTACAATCTTTGAAAACATGAAATTCTTTGCTGCCCTGTTCCTGTTAAAGTATTTCTGTTACGGAATAGTCATCCACAGGGAAGATGAAAGATCATTTCAAATCCCAAGCACATTACAGAGGTATTCTCAGCTCTGAGTATTGTAGTTACGAATTTTCACGATGAATTTTCAGTTGTCAGAATACACCAACGACAAAGGACGATCGTTAACAACGTCCTTGATTGTGGCTGAAATATTTGGTAAGGATCACAGGAAAGTATGTCATGATATAGAAGAACTATCATGTTCAGAAGAATTTAATAAGACCAATTTTGGCCGTATCACTTACACCGATTCAATGAACCGGGAACAAAGGGCCTATGAAATGACCAAGGATGGTTTCTCCTTCCTGGTTATGGATTATACGGGTGAATGCAACGGAAATATAAAAGACCAGTTGACTGGCTAAGAACTGCCCAATCAAAGTAATATATTGATGCATTGGTCGCTGTGAAAAAATGCACACCGACTGACTTATTGCATGTTATTAATGGAGGTATAAGCTTTGGTACCTGGATGCACGAAGATGTTGCCCTTGAATTTGCCCGATGGCTGTCCCCTGCCTTTGCTATTTAGTGTAATGATCGGATCAAGGAGCTTATAAAACATGGGATAACATTAATGCCTCAGACTATTGACAGTATCCTTGCAGATCCCGACAATGCTATTCGCATTCTCTCAGCCTTGAAAGAGGAAAGGGCTAAGAATAGTTTATTGGAGGCATGTAATAAGGATAATGTCAAATTCAGAGTAACTGATTAATATAGTCATTAAGACCAACCTGTTTTAAGAAGTTTGGCTCTGAAGATTGAAATTCTTGCAGCACTTATTACGATCGTAAAGTAAGCTCATGACTTTTGATTCAATAATGAATGCAAGCAAAAGGTGTATATTAAAAATTGAATAAATAAAATGTGGTTTTAATTACTTGATTTATATAATCTTACTTATTAATGGGAATGCCTCTTATAAATTAGAAAGATGTCCATAATGTACAATTATGATACGCTATTTTGAATTACCGCAATTTTGTGGTGTATCGTACCTCGAAATATGCTTCAATGTGCGTAAAATAGGCCTGTTCGTCAATTTCCCCACCTGTGACAAGAATGTAGTATTTGCAGGAGAATGTTGACCTGCCAATACGCAGTGGCTTCCTTGATCCGAAGGTATTTCCATTTCTTGATCTCAAAAAGCGACTTTTGTTCTGATAGTGTTTTATTCAGGACAAGATATTTCTTCATTGGCCGGATGAAATCCAACATTAGCAGGGGCTCTACTTTCTCCCACAAACAGCGAACTGGAAACCTGCTTAATTACGGTTGAAGTTGGGCTTTGTGAGTTTATAATGATTTGATTTAATGGTTAATACTCTTCACTTATATTGTATTGCTTAACATTGTTTACATGAATCCAAACCTTGACAGCGAGATCTTTAAACTGGAATGATTTATAATTTTCCCAAAACTTCATTCCCATGCCTGATTCATCGAGCTTCTTTAACATTTGATCATAGGTGAATACCGGAACTCTTTTGTCAAAGGATATGAATTGTGCCACAGTGGGAGTAGGATAAACACAATTCTTAATTACATGATGAACTGCATCTCTGAATCTTTCTTCGGTAAAACCTTCCTCCTTTACCATTTCAAGCAAAACGCCATAAAACTCAGGTGGCAAGCTGGGAAATGCATGTCTTATTTTCAAAGAATATCTTACTATGCTCTGATCAGTTACAGTACTTCCATTATACATGGACATTGCCCCATCCTTGAAGATTTTTGGCAATGGCTGCTGCAAATTCGGCATCAGATCCTGCCTTTTTACTATGCTCTCTATACTTTCCATTTTTTAGTATTTTGTTGATATCATTGAATTTACTCACTATGATCGGCAGGGACATTGAATTTTGAATATAAGAGTCATCTATCCCTACCACATTTTCAAAGTAGCCCCTGAGGGCTTCAAGCGCCTGCAAAGAATTTGCTTCCGGGTATTTGTTCTTATATATTTTTAAAAGACGACCAGCAGCAGATCTTTCTTTTCCACTCGCGGTAATTTCATAGGAAATTCCGTACCACTTTTCATAAGCGTCTGAAAACTCTTTAATGATCTGGTCAATGAAATCTGTTTTTTCACAAACCGAAATCGAAGATTGAGGAAGGTCTCCTTTCTTAACATTTTTATCTTTCTTATCATTCTTGTTATTATCGAGTAGGGGATGGTTCTGGGATGGTTCTTCAATGGTGCTACCTGTAGGTGCTTTCGTAGTTCTTTCGTAGTTTTTGGGGTTTTGGTAGTAATCATATTTTAAGATTGTTATCAGTACTCCTCCAAGTTCCTTCTTAGTAGCTATCCGTTGGGTATCTCGTAAGAATTTCATAGCCTTCTTCGTGTGATTTTCATTGTACATCATTTTTCTCCATCCGACAAACCATTTTGTACCGTCTCGGATATCAGCATAAGTTCTGAATAGCTGACCTCTCTTTATCTCATGTCCGTTATATTTTTTATCACAGGCATTTGCTTGTCTTAGCAGATAATTCCATATTTCCCGGACATAAGGTGGAGCAACTGAAATATCGCTTTCTTGAATAATCCTGGGCTGGATGATATAACCACCTTTAATCATTGTATTAAGCTTATTTCGTACTCATATTAAGTGCAGCTAAAAGTTCACTCTTCAAATAATAGATACGTCCTCCTAATACATGACCTTTTATTATACCCCTCTTTCGCCACTTTATCAATGTCTGGCGAGTCTTTCCTAAGAACTTTACTGCTTCCGGCTGACTTATGGGTTTCTCCTGATCAGAATTGTTGTCCTGTGTTGTATGTTTTGATGCAACTAACTTTGCATAAGTATTTGCAAATTCGATCAGATCATCACGCTGAACCATTATTACTGCATTTACCTGACCATGTAAAATATTGTTAATATCCATATCGACATAAATTTGAATCTACGTCTATAAAGGTATTACAGAGTAATTTTTTGTATTGAGTTATTAAGTTATAAGTTTGGCTTAATAAACCGAACTTTACGTTTAATAAGATAGAAAATGCCCCCTTTGATAATCAGACTTATATGAAAAAATAGAGCTGATATACAATAAATTAGGATACCTTGAATCTGTTCTTAACATAATTATATAAATAATGCTTATAAGATTGAGCAGAGTCATTAGGCTCCTTATCATATTGCTCCTTTGTCTTTATTTTATCATCCAGTTTATAATAAAGCAATATTTGGGCTGCAATAATACACTTTCTGAATTTTGGGATTTCCCAGTTCCAGTCAATATATGATATGGTAAATTGTTTGTGGCACTTCAAAAGATTATTTTCGGAGAGGCTTCGCTTTTCTTTATTCTTAACCTTATGGATCAGATATTGAGATTTAAAAGCCGTTTTTAAATGATCTAATAAATCTCGCAGATAGTCCTCCATAACTTCCGGATGAATTTCATAATCACGTGCCAGCTCTGAACAGAATTGCTTATCCTTAGAATTAAGACGTATCATACAGCCTGACTCTGACTTTTTTCGACCGACAAGGTATCTGTTATGCTCTTTGTCTGAGATATAGCATTTCGTCTGGCTGACCGGTCCTTCTTAATATAAATCTGAAGTGTTTTAATATCAGAATGTCCGGTTATTCCCATCACGTGAACAACATTCATGTTGTAATCATTGAGGAGAATTGAGACACAAGTTCTCCTTGCCGTATGACTACTAAGGAAATCTGCTTTCGATTTGGTTATTATTATCTGTTGTGTCCCCACATATCGGATTATCTTAGTCTCTTCAGTTATTTTAGCAATACGAGCTGCTTCCTTGAGATAATCATTAAATTTTTGCTGGCTGATCTTTGGTAATTCAAAATTGTATTTCCTGAGGATGTCGAGAGCAGGGGCTAAATATCCAGTGAGATCTATTTGCATCTCCTGTTTGGTTTTATCTGATACAAAAGACCATACATCCCCGACTAACTGGCTCTTATCAAAATTACTGTAGTCACCCCATCTTTGACCAGTAAAGCAGCCAAAGCAGAACAGATCCCTCACTCTTTCCAAATGAGGCTTGTCGGATAAATTGTAAGTGTATAGTTGTCTTAGCTCAGATAAAGTCAGGGTAACTATATCATGATCAGACTTTTTCCTTTTCTGATCTCCTTTAGTGATATTCGAAAATTCATGGTATGTACTTGATTTATTGTAACCTCTGTCCTCTGCATACTTGCAAAATATCTTTAAAGTTTTGATATACTTCTCCTGAGTACTAATAAGGACGCCCTTTTGGAAGCCCTCAGGTCTGGTTTTCTGCCTTCCTCTTGGTTCAAGATTTCTGAGGAATTTTCGGTAATCATCAAGGAAACCGTGGTTGATCATGCTGAATGTTAGACTTTCGTACCTTGGATTACTTTCAATGAACTTGATTAATGAATTTTTGAGAGTAACGAACTTTTTAATCGTTAATGGAGAAACAATACTAGCGAGTGAAGTTATGTATTCTTCAAGTACATCTATTACCTCTTGTTTTTTTTTCAGCGTAGGAATCTCCATTGATTTTCCATACTCTTTTAATGATTGTGATATTTGAGAAAAAGATATATCAGTTTGCTGCTCCTTAATAGACTGATATTTATCCCATATATCCGTACGCAGCTTCATTAGTTTTTTATTGAACTCAATACTGCCAGCTACTCTGTCCTTTTTAAGTTGAGTCTTGAAATCCCATTCACTCGGAAGAATTACATATTCTGTCTTTATCTTAATAATATGCTCCCTGTCAATAATAAGGAAACAATACAGCCTGGTCTCTTTTGGATTCAGCTTTTTCTTCTTAGTTTTTTTGTCATTCGCCTGGTCATAGACATAAGGTTGCTGGAGGATTAGTTTTACGGTTGCCATATCAAAGAATTTAAAATGTTTCCAAGGTTTAAAAGTAAATAAATTGGAAACATATTGGAAACATTTGATTGTTTTTATTTTACAGAAGATTACTTTTCTTTACAGCACAATTGTGCAATATGCTGTATAATAGCTTATAATGCAGGGCCTTTTGTTAAACTTTAGTCTATTCCTGTAAACTGATTTGTAGCCCTGGTGGGGCTACTGAAAACAGATAATTAAAACCTTGATGTACAACTATATCGAGGTTTTTTTTTAAGTTAAGCATGACAATGAATTTCAAAAAAGTAACTTCACATATTCTTCAATCTGGTCATCAAATTTTTGTGCTGTTTCTGTGCCAAGCTCTTTCAATGCAGCAATGTTCTCTATCGAAGCGTCATCCATCTCAGGATTGACCGTGATTGGAAATTCAGTGTTTATTCTTAAATACTGATTAGGAGCTTTCACTGCGGAGTAAATTTGTTTAAGCTGGTAGTCAACTACCTCTGAAACACCTGACATCATGATACTTATAAGTGGCCTTATCCATCCCATCATTCCCCAGTCTTTAGCCTGTTTATAGTCATATTCTGTTTTTTCGAATCCCGTACCAAGTGAGAGAATTGCCATTTCCTTTGCTGTGACTTTAAATTTATGATGCACTTCAGAGTATGCACAAAGAGTTGGATTATTTACAAAAACACCTCCATCAATCAGCGGATAATTAATATTTGTTAAGGATTTAACTTTTGCACATTCAAAATATGTAGGTGCGGCTGAGGTAGCCCTTGCGATGTCTTTAACATAATAGTCCCATCCTTTCTTATGAATTGCATCATGTTGTGTAAAAAAATGTCCTTGCCTTCTTGTTATGTCATAGGAAGTAATGAGACATGGCTTCAGCAATTGACTTAGTCTTACATCACCAAAATAATCAACTAATGCTTTTTCAAGAGGAGCCGAAGGATATTTTTCGTCTGTAATTCCTGCGGTAGTCTTTATTTTGTGTCTTAATGGAATACTGAATATTTCAGCACCTCGTTCCAAATATAAGTTAACTACCTCTTGAGCAGTGAATTTTGGTCGACTTGAATTTTCCTTTTCCGGACAAAGGTAGGCACAGGTAAGTATACCACCGGTGCTGGTACCAGCTATGAGATCAAAATAATCTGCTATTCTGGCATTTGAATTGTTAGATATTTTTTTTAATCTCTCTTCCAAAAATACTAAAACCTGTCCTGGGATAATTCCTCGAATCCCTCCGCCATCTATTGAAAGAATCCGTGTAAGTTTTTTCTTTGACCTTACCATAAATTCTTATAGTTTTATAATATTCATAATCAGAACACCTTTAACTTTTTATACTTAAATCTTTTTTTTGAGCAGAGCATCAAATCGAGGCAGCTTTTTAGCAATCTTAATTGCCACATCACCTAGTTCCTTAATGTTTCTGATAAGCTGAGCTTCTGAAAGATTTTCTATTGATGCCTTTTCTACAACCTTAATTAATACAGTATATACCTGAAGATTAGCAGTCCCGGGAGTTATAGAATCAATTTCATCCTTTGACAACCCATAGAGTTTTATTAATTCATCGTTATATTTACCATTGAAAGCCTCATCAGCTTCTGCAAATAAATTATCATATCTATTTTTTGACATAACCTTATCTTTTGTTAGTTAAATCCTTTATTTCCTTAATTATGCTTTCTAATTTATTGTAAGCATCATCGGTTTTAATATCAATTTTTTTTCCTTTTATCAGAGCCATATCTACCTGATTAGATAATTTAACTAAGTTGTTTATTATCAGTGTATCTGCCCCTTCCAACCCAACCATTGAGAGTGCATCTTTTTGTGCTGATTTTACTTTTCGGATTGATTCTAAATAGGCAGTAATTGTAGAGTTAGCATAAATCGCATGTTCATATGATTGATCAACAAATTGTAGCAACTGATTCTGTTTTGAAGCTATTGCAGATATTAATTCATTTCTCCTGGCTTCAATCTGTCTTTGAGCAGCATCTAAAAAGTCAGACATCTCATTTAAAGCGTTTTCCGATTCATCCTTTCCTTCCTTTTTACCAGCCATTTCTATTGCGCCGAATAGAGATGGTTTCCCTTCCTTATAGTTTTTGAGTTCGACCTTTAACACATAATTAATAACAAAAGGAGAATAGACATCATTAACAAATGAATTGATCTCATTTTTGATTTTTTCAAAATGGATGTTCACCATATTTCGGTGAGAATTGTGTAATGTTTTTATATCATCTCCTAAAGTCTCTGATAACGTTACTGTTTCTTTAGGAATTACAACGCATGAAGAAACTATATACATTAATAATAAAAATCCAATTTTTTTCATTTAATAAAGTAGTTTATAAAAATCAATCCATCAGGAATAGTTACTCTATGTAAAATTCATAATCCCCTCATTTAATAAAAGGTTAGCCTTGTAGTGTGGAGACAATAAGTATTGGTGGTTTCAGTGATTAATGCGGAATTATAGAAAGTGAATTGAATGTGATATCATTTAATCTTTTTAATATCCCATTTCTTTTTCCCTTTATTCCAGAATAACATATAGATTTCACCTTTATTCAGCTGATATGATGCACGCATTTCCTTGGTAGGAACTATTATAATTGGGTCATTTAAATATGGTGGGCTAATCCACGTATATTTATAACCGATTGAAATTGTATCCAGGGTTTCTTCGGTCTCCCCGATATAAACTACGATATTTTGGCGGGTCTTATTGTAGATTCTGACTGACGTTTTTATTACTCTTTCACCAGGTTGCATTTGGGACAAGGAACAAGAATTAATCAGAAAGCATAATAGAAGACAATTAGCTAGTCTTTTCATCCTGATTCTCTTTTGTTGGATTATTTCTGCCAAGTAAATAGCCAGCTATTGTTCCTAAAAGACCCATAGCCGGGGCAATTTGATCATTACTGTAGCCAGCTGTTATTAGGAAGAGCGTGCTCGTAATAATTAAGGTTACCACAACAAATTTAATTATGTCACCTGAATTGACACTTTTATTTTTAATTAAAAAAACTTCTATAATTATAATCAATAATCCAAAAATCAGAACAATCAGGGATAAGCTGAATTCTAGTCCTGTCCAAGGTGCAATTACTGATTCATCAACACTGTCCGGACTTGGAAGTTGATTTGACAATACCTTTTTTGTGGTGTCTATCAATTCTGAATTAATTCTGGATGTTAGAACTAGAATTGACATAACTCTATCATTAAAATTACCCGTTGGCTTTAGCAAAGTTATTACAGAAATCAGTGGAAGTCAAATTTATTTGTGGAGTCTGTCTCGGCCATAAAATAAAATCCACTTTAATTCCAAATTCTCACAGGATCATCACACAAAATCCCGGTTGAAGTGGATGTTGTGAATGGAATAGCACTATTGGTTTTCAGGGATTCCTGAATTATTAAGTCGAGGAAGAGCCGTATAGAACAGCAGTAAAATATCTGGACTCATCCGGCTGCTCTTTTAAGACATACAACATTTTGAAATATAAGGTTGTAAGCAGTAAATTAATTTTTACAAACTGAACCAGAAATTGAACTTCACCATAAAAACATCTCTTGCTATAGTTCCGAAGAGGTCTGATAAATTTTCTGATTGTGACATCCTGCCGGTCTGTACCTGGTTTGTCTGGTCGTGTGTCCATACAAGGTAAAAAATGGAGCCTGGATTATATTCCCATCTCAGAACCAGATTGGAACGGAACTGCCCGAAATTGAAATCGGGATTGTTGAAGTTGTATGCCCCCTGGGTGACATCATTAACTGAATAGGAATTATCAGTGGCATTGTAATCAATTTCAGGATCAGAATAAATATAAAAACGGCTGGAGTAATCCCTGGAATGAGGATCCAGTACCCTTTTGAAGTCAGAATAGTTTCCTGTTGAAAGGAAAACACTTGCATAATATTCGAGGGATAATTCATTAGTGAAGAAAATTCCGGGTTTCAGGGTAATTTCAACCGTTTTATTTTTTAAGTCTCCGAACAGGTAAGCAGGCTCAGCCAGTGATGTTTTACTCAGAACATATTGCTGTTTCTGAAACATGTCGGAATATGCTGCTGTACCTGTGAGCATCAGTTTTTTCATCAGGAACCACCTCAGGCTTGCAGAAATATTGCTGTACTTAAGAAGGTCATGTTCATTCCGGTCATTCTGATACGTAAGTGTCAGCTGCAAATCTTTTGCATTGGCTGTGCTCGCATTCACAAAAAACGTATAGAAGGGATTGCTCATCAAAGCTGAACCACCGCGAAGAATCCGTGGGTCGTACGAAGAAAAGTTTCTTCTTAAATAGCTGTTCAGATTCCACATGTTGGAAAACTGAGAATTGAAGAATAAACGTGTTTTTAGATCGATCGGCTCTCCTCCGAACGACCAGGAGGCATTCTGGTCAACGCCAACTGTATAGGTACGGAATATTCCCTTAGGGGTAATGGTGACATAAGAAACTGAAGAACCCTGGCTGATCATATCGGCCAGCCTTATATATCCTGCATCATTCAGATCAAGCATGGGAGATAACCATGAAGAGTTAAGATCAAATCTCCAGTTACTGCCTGATTTCTTTCCGAAGCTGAATGAACCTCCTGTACCTGTCATCCTGTTCAGCCCGTTATCTAATAAAAGATGGCCAGCATCCGGCCGTTGAAACCGGTGCACATTTTCCATCTGCAGCCTGTACATGGATTCATCCGAACCGTCAATACTGCTGAATATGAACTTTGATTCTGCATAATAGGTTTTACCCTTCATATAGTGGATGAAATCAAGCCCACCGGTATATGAATTTGTATAGAGCTGGCCGGACATATCGCTACCCCCGATAAATTTATTTGAAGAGGTGAACATACCGCCAACGATGGTAGTTGCCTTGTTATATTCTTTTTTTATCCTTCCGACAAAATAGCTGGAAAGTGGGCTCACTTTTTTTCTGTATGATGTATCGGATGAACTGATTAAAGCTTCCTCCTGGCCGGTTACGACCTCAATGACTCCCACAGACAAACCGTCGGTAGTTTTTCCTGTTAGCTTGGCAGCGCCAAGTATCGTCGACTGCAATGGCGTGTTTATCCTTTCATTGATGTCGAGAACCGGATTATACCGGGGAGCCTGCCCTATTCTTCTTGAGTAAAAAAGTTGTGATCCTGCAAGGTCGAAAGTGAATATATCTTTACCTTCAAGGAAGAAAGGCCTCTTTTCCGCAAAGAAAGTTTCATAGGAAGTCAGGTTCAGCTCCGACGGGTCGGCTTCCACCTGGCCAAAATCGGGATTTATGCTAAGGTCAAGAATGAAGTTGCTTGAAATTCCTGCCTTGCTGTCGAGCCCGCCTCCAAAGACGAACGGATTATATGTCTGACCCGGCAGCCTTGTCAGATTATTTGCGGGGATGAGTTTAGTTGAAATGTAAGGTGAGATCTCCAGCTGACGTGCCCGTTTAATGTCCTTTATCCCATTAAGTTCACCAAAAAGATATACCATAGAAGTGGCATTCTTTGGAATCACCTGCCAGAAGCTGTCCTCCTGGTTCCTGTCAAGACGCCTCCAGATCATGAGCCCCCATTTCTGCTCCTCCACATTGAAATACCTCAGCTGGCTCAAAGGAATTTTCATCTCTGCTGTCCACCCTGAATCTGAAAGAGCTGAGGCTCCTTCCCATACTGCATTCCAGCCAATATCAAATACACGATCACCTGTCAGCTTCGTATCAATTTTTTGTCCGGCGGCAGTAAGATTAAGCTCAAGGGCCGTTTTATCATCATCGAAACCATCAATTGCGATGCCCACGATGTCCCCTGAATATTTATCCCTAAGGTTGCTGATCACCCTTATCTTCTCAGGTTCTGAATCGTAGCATTTATATGCAACGTATAAATTAGAGTAGTCATACATAATCCGGAATGCGGAGGGTTGGCTTGGGGGAGCCCCTTCAGCCGGTGAACCCATAATGAATCCGCCTTCCCATGCTCCCTGCTGCCAGCATGCATCATCAAGCCTGCCGTCAACCCTGGGTGCCGTTTCAGTCCTTTCGGCAGAATAATATCTTTTCCTGTAAATGTTTATCCCGTTAATAACAGTGTCAACCTGTGAAAAAATATCAGGGGAGATGAGTATCAGTATAAATAATGCAAAAGTGCTTCGCTTAATAAATAATTTTGTCATAATTGTACCCCAATTTTTACCCCTGCGAAGGTAACTAAATATCATAATCCACGTATTGTAACCCTGAAATTAGCTTTTTAGACATTGAAGGGCCACTCGCTTTAAACAAATAAAGTATTGATAAACAGCAATATCAAAGCTTTTTCAAAAGTATTGGCTATAGGCCTCACAAACTTTTTTTTAAAATAACGTAATTATACGTCATAATTCAAAAAAATAACGTATATTTGCGTTATAACTAACCGTGTAAATGGCTTATTCAAAAACAGAATTGTTCAGTCCCGAGCTGCAGAAATTTGCAGGGTACAGCAAGGCACTCTCTCATCCTGCCCGCCTGGCTATACTCAGGTACCTGGCTGAGATAAAAACATGTATAACGGGCGACATTGCGGACGAGCTGCCGCTTAGCCGTACAACAGTGAATCAGCATCTCCGGGAACTGAAAGATGCCGGACTGATAACAGGAACTACAGAAGGTGCAAAGACTTGTTATTGCCTGAACAGGGAAAAGCTGGATGAGCTGCGCAGCGAGTCAGATAAATTCCTTAACAGCATTATTGTTCCGATAAACATGAATTGTGAAATTTAACTAAGAAACTATGAGAATCCTGATACTTTGTACCGGTAACAGTTGCAGGAGCCAGATGGCTCACGGATTTCTGCAGTCGTTTGATAAAAAGCTTGAGGTTCACTCGGCCGGTACTTTTCCCGGACCTGAAGTAAATCCAAAGGCGGTTGAGGTAATGGCTGAAGCCGGGATTGACATAAGCAGGAACTCACCACAACCGGTAGAGAAATACCTTGGCGATCCATGGGATTTTGTGATCACTGTTTGTGACGATGCAAATGAGACCTGTCCCGTTTTCCCCGGAAAGGTAAGTCAACGGCTGCATATAGGATTTGAGGATCCATCAAAAGCAGCTGGCACAGCCGGATTTATAATGAGTGAGTTCCGGAGAGTGAGGGATGAGATAAAAACAACATTTTACCAATTATACATCAACCAGATCAAACCACAATTATGAAAGCAGAAGAATTAAAACTCATTGTAAAAGAAAAATACTCTGAGATTGTAAATAGTAATGACCAGTCATCATCGTGCTGTGGAACATCATCATGTTGTTCGGGTACCGATTATACTGTATTCAGCGAGAGTTATAAAGATCTTGAAGGGTATAACCCGGATGCTGATTATAATCTGGGTTGCGGCATACCTACCGAATATGCACAGATCAAAGCCGGCGATACTGTTCTGGATCTGGGGTCAGGTGCAGGCAATGATTGTTTTGTGGCCCGTGCACTTACAGGAGAGCGTGGAAAGGTTATCGGGGTCGATATGACGGAAGCGATGATTCACAAAGCACGCGGCAACAATGAGAAACTGGGCTTCACAAATGTCGAGTTCAGAATGGGGGATATTGAGAAAATGCCGGTAGAGGATGCCAGCGTAGATGTTGTAATAAGCAATTGTGTTTTTAACCTGGTGCCCGATAAAGACAAGGCATTTTCAGAGATCTACAGAGTTTTGAAAACCGGCGGACATCTGTCAGTCTCTGATATTGTTCTGCGCGGCTCACTGCCTGAGAAGATACAACAGGCTGCTGAGATGTATGCCGGATGTGTGTCAGGTGCAATAGAAAATGATATTTATCTTCAGAAAATGGGGAGATCAGGGCTGAAAAACATCAGGGTTCAGAAAGAAAAGATGATCAGCCTGCCCGATGAGTCTTTGCTTGCCCTGCTTGACAGGAACGAGCTGGAGGAATTCAGAAATTCAGGATCAGGCATCTTCAGTATAACCGTATATGCAGAAAAAAATTAAATGGCAGAAAGAAAATTTACACAGGCAGTCAGGGGACAGCACGCAACAGACGGAGCGGGCGTTCATTTGCGCAGGGTTCTTGGATTACGGACGGTTAAGGATTTTGATCCGTTCTTAATGCTCGACGGATTTGATTCTTCCGATCCTGACGATTACATCAGGGGATTCCCATGGCATCCTCACAGGGGCATCGAGACGGTCACCTACCTTTTGAAGGGAGAAATTGAACATGGTGACAGTCTCGGGAACAAAGGAGTAATTGAGGATCTTCAGTGTCAATGGATGACAGCAGGGTCGGGGATTATTCATCAGGAAATGCCGAAAGCAGCAGAAAGGATGTTGGGATGTCAGCTCTGGGTCAATCTTCCGAAAAAGGATAAAATGACACAGCCGGCCTACCGCGATATAAAGCAACAGGATGTATCGGTGGTGCAGGAAGAGAACGCTACCATAAGGGTTCTGTCGGGCAGCTACAAAAAAAGCCCGGGAGCCATTACAGGCGACTATGTACAGGTTCAGTACCTCGATGTTGCGTTAGAACCCGGAAGCATCTGGAATTATAATGAAACACCCAACGATCACACGCTTTTTATCTACCTGATAGAGGGAACTTTGGCCGCAGACAATGAATTGGTAAGATTTGAGGATAAAGCATGTGCTATGCTTATGAGTGCATCATCGGCCGCCGGCTCCGATTATGATGAGGTAAGGGTTAAGTCAGGGGCAGAGGGAGCGAGATTCTTACTTATAGCTGCAAAGCCTCTTAAGGAGCCTGTTGCATGGGGAGGACCAATTGTCATGAACACGGAAGAAGAGCTGAATGAAGCCTTCAGTGACCTTGATAACAAGACATTCATAAGACACCCGATGCCAAGGGGAATATGAATACCGTATTTCCTTCCTGCTATAGCGGTTGATCGTCCTTCAGACAACGGACATTATGACCCATC
Source organism: uncultured Bacteroidales bacterium (assembly GCA_942492865.1). GTDB lineage: Bacteria > Bacteroidota > Bacteroidia > Bacteroidales > VadinHA17 > LD21. The sequence continues at coordinate 1,370,772 of OW818650.1, forward strand.
TCTATTCTCCATGATCCCATTAAGAGGGCGTTGGAATTGGTATAGATAGCTCTGTAGAATGCCCCTCCGGGATAGGCATCTGAAGAGGTCCACCAGTATGCCTCACTTCCCATCCAGTAGCTGTGTGCATTGAAAACGCCGGTATAGTTGCAGTAGCCACCCGGCAGAGCTGTAAAGCCGCTTTCGTTGGTAATATTTGAACTCTGATTTATCCAGTGGTTGGGGCTTTTTTCCTTCAACTTTTCGCCTGCATTAATTTCCCCTCCTAGGCTGGTGGCAAGGATCTTCCACTCCTTATCTTCAGGAACATGCCAGCCTGTTGGGCATAATTTATCTGAGCTTACAGCCTTGAAATTGTAATATGCCCCATAAATATTTTTAAACTTACCTTCATGATCCATCCAGCAATATTCACCCGAGTTCGCTGAAAGCCATTGTCCTTTAGTCTTAACGAATGTGATGGACGAACCATCATTGTATTTTGTGGTTCTCAGATTTTCTGCCATCCAGGTCTGTGTCCCTATCTGAATGGTCCTGTATGTGTTGCCATCAATATCATTTACCGAACCATAGTTAATACCCGGATTAAAGACAATGCAGGTATCCAGGGTGCGAAAAGTCATATCATTTCCGTAGATTATTCCTTCTGAGCTCTCCAGTTTTGTACGGAAATGATAGGTCTTACCAGGCTCCAGGGAGGTTAAGCGGCAGCTTGCATAGGTGTATTTATCCCCGGCTCTTGCAGTCATGACAGAAGAAATGGTGTTCCCGTAACCGGCATCAGGGCCATATTCGAATACTATACTGGTTGTATTATCAATTATTGCTCTGCCATTCAGTGTTGCCATCTCCTGAATTACATCTGAAGGTTCATTGGTGAATGCAATAGTGGGCCACACAGTTACAGAATCACAGCCATTCATCGCCATGACCAAAATGATAAATACAGAGATAATCAGCCAGTTATGCCGGTTATTTGTTATTTTCTGATTAATCATGAAGGTATTTCTGAAAATTTATCTGATTTCCAGAAATAAAAATAATAAAAATAAAACAAATAGATCCCGGGCAGTTTTTCCCGGCGGTTTGCCGTCTGTGTTATACGCTGAATGGCTTCCCTTCCTTGTTCATCTCCCTGCGGATCCCTTCAATAATATCATCGGGGTGAAACCTCAGCCTGGCCGGTTCTGTCGTTTCATGCCTTTTTACTGCCTGTATGCCTGCATAATGGATCACATTAATGATGTTCCCCCCGGTGAGTTCATATTTCTTCATTTTGTCGGGGATATCTCCGTAATCGGAGTTTTGCGGAAATGATTTATCCCAGATCTCTTTACGTTCTTCCTCACTGGGAATGCTGAATTTCACAATATCATTGAAGCGCCTGATGAATGCTTCATCAATATTATTCTTCATATTCGTGGCAAGTATAACGAGGCCGTTGAACTCTTCAATTCTCTGGAGAAGGTATGATACCTCCTGGTTGGCATACTTGTCGTGCGCATCTTTGACAGCGGTCCTTTTCCCGAAAATAGCATCTGCCTCATCAAAGAACAGGATCCAGTTTTTATCTTCGGCCCTGGCAAAAAGAAGCTCAAGATTTTTTTCGGTTTCTCCTATGTATTTTGATGTGACCATTGCAAGGTCAATTTTATAGACCTCCTTTGATGTCTCGTTTCCGAGCACGTTTGCAGTCAGGGTTTTTCCTGTGCCAGCCGGACCATAGAACAACACCCTGTATCCTTTCTTAAGCCGCTTATTCATGTCCCAGTCGTTCATAAGCGAGGGATTGAATTCGATCCACTCCTTTAAGTTCCTGTAATGCCTCACTATCTCCTTGTTCATCATTATATCGGACGACTTGAGCATAGTACTTATTTTTTTTGCCGGGAAGCTGGTGCTGAAATGAGGCGGGGCTGAAGATCCGAACAGGAACAGGCTCACATAATCAGGAGCCATGATTATCTTTCCGCTCAGCAGGGGTTCGCCCTGGGGAAGCTCTTCCAGCCAGAGGATCTTTCTGCGGGCAAAATCGCGGTCGGACCAGAACAGTTGTTCTATCTCCATTCTCCTAACCAGTTCATCGCCGGCTATCAGGTACACGGCTGTCTGCCCGGTAGGCAGGAAGCCCCTGAAATTTTTTCCGCGGACGCCGCCAATCTCGGGGAAATCGCCCGATGTCTTCAGCTTTTCCTGTATGGCACGGTCGAACATCTCGGGAACGGCATGAGGGGCAAGAGCTATCAGCAGCAGAGTTATTGCATCATGGTCATCCTCCAGGCCCGAATCTATTATGAAATTCCTCAGTGGCACGCTCCAGGTATCGATACCGGGGAAGACAGGATAATTCCAGTTTCCAAGCCGGAAAGCGATTAGCGCTTCAAGATATTGAAACTCCGGAGTCATGTCAGTCGCGTAAGATGCTTCATTTATACCGGTGATTTCCTGAGAATTGGTGTTTTTGGCCATATTGGTAAATTTAAGCAGTTGATGTCGGGTGAATTATAACTAGGTCGTTTTTGGTTTGTCCTTGTCCTTTTCCTCAGAAGGTTCTGATTTCTTTTTAATATCTTTCTTTTCATCCTCAGGCTTCTTCTGAACGGTTGTTTCTTTTTCCTTAAGAGCATCGCCCTGTTTTGGGATGTTCACCTCCCTTTCCTTCTCCTGGTCGGCCATTTTTGCCTGTACACCTCCTGCATTGCTATTGGCAGGCTCCTCTTCAGGAGTATTTGCCTTGGCCTGAAAAAAGGAATCACTGTTCCTGACTTTCTGGGATTCTTTCCCCGGGAAAAAAGCTTTTCCCTTTTTTTCGTCCTGTACCTTTGGGTTTCTCTGGCGGTACACCCTTGATGAGTATGACATAGTCTTAAGTTTTATTTACTGTTATATATAAGATCGGGAATAGTTATATATCGAGTTATCCAGTTCATTTTTTTTAACCCATCTCACAGGGTCACCATGTGCAAATGATCCGACAATGTAATCGTTTCCTGCATCGATGGTTGCCATAGGATCGGGGACAGGTACCTGTCTGAATGTTTCTATGGAATCAGTTATTAATGCAACATTTAAGTTTCCGTTGAAATCGATGGCATAGATCATTTTTCCATCCGGACCCAGGGTAGCGTTCAGCCACGGTCCGGCAATGCTTCCCATTATTTTCCAGCTGCCTGGTTCCAATAATATTACCGATTCGTAGTCCTGTATCATCACCAGCTTTCCGTTTTCCGAAAATTGGATCCGTTGTGCAAGTAGCTCTCCCGGCAGCGACCCAGCAGGTTTCCCATCTGTTTTAAAGATCAATATATCCCTTGTGCCGGCGATTATATATTCGGAGTTGATACAAACAGCCCTGGGTGCAAGATCACTTCCCTCCCAAAGGATGTTAGCTAAAGTTCCATCCCTGTTCAGCATAAGCAATTTTGAATGTAATTTGCCATTACTATCTGCACCTTCAGCTGATACAATGAAAAAGTCTGAATTGACGGACCATGCAAAAGTGACAGGTTTATATCCGGAGTATATCTTTACAGCGGGATTGGGAATTACCCTGTTTTCGAAATACTCCTTCTTCATAATATCCAGGCTGAAAAAATTGTTGCTTTGAAGATCTAACCGGTTATCGTTCCAGAATATCCCATTGTTGGCCCACCTGGGATAACTGCCGCATTGCATGGAGGTACGGGTCTCAAACTTTATTTCTCCGTTCTGCCACAATATGAACCTGTTAGCCTGAACACCGGCAACCGAAATATCTTTAATTGTAAAGTATTCGCCATATTCTCCGGGGAGCGGAGTCCATAAACTCAATATGTCCTTTTCAGTCTTCATCTTTAGCTAGGCGGGGGGTGCAGATAAATAGTTTTTATGGGCAAATCCTGTTTTGCCATTAATATCAACAGCTGCCCAGTTATTTACAAATCCCATCACGTTAACCGTTTCCCCGCGTTTCAGCCAGTGGAAAGGCTTGCCGGCCATTGATGGTAATGTTCTCACATTCAGAACATGAGCAGGTGCGATCACTGTAGCCGTATATATATCCGGTTCTATCCTTATGTCATTCAGGGCAGGACCTTTGCCATTGGGGAATACATCAGCGTTGGCTGCAGGCAGCGATTTGCCTCCTTTTGAAACCGTTGGTGAAAGTCTTCCGAGAATAAGCAGGATGCTATCCTCATCGGCTGGATTTGAAAGCTGTGCAATTACTGCAGGCTTAAGCCTGGGGCGTGGTCCGCTGTCATCAACCTGAGTATTAAGGAATGCTTTCACATCGGCATTGGCGCTGTCCCTGTTAAGCCAGGCAATAGCCAGCCTTATTCTGCCGTTGCCGGCTGCAGCTGCAGCCGGGAACAGGGCAGAGCTGGTATTTGATGCGTTGAGCCAGGCTGTATCTAGATGCGTTTCAAGTATCTCGGGTGTCAGATCTGTCATGGCATCGAGGTATGTTATAACATTAGCCGACCGGCCGGGATTCATCATGCACCATGCAAGCTCGAGTATAAAGCGCCCCTGCTTTACACCTGTATCACCCGGTGCGCTCATAGCCGGGATAGAAAGAACTTCAGTATATAATGTGGAAGCTATTGCAGGGTTGACATTAACTTCGCTTCCGAAGTAGGCTATTGACCGGCTTGCCCAGTATGAAAGCAGGAAATGAGGCGCCATGTGGGAGAGCTGGTTAACCCTGACGATATCGATGCCCCCTCCCGGAGGAACACCATCCAGGGCCGCTTTTACAAATATCAGGGTTACGGGATCGTACCAGGTGTCTTTTGCTGCCACACCCTGACGTATCCTTAGCTGGTTTGCGGCTACTTTTGGATCGACAGAGGCCAGTTCAACTGCTGACCTCATAACCCCTTCCGGTTCCCTTCCGGTAGCAGTGTATGTGTTGGCATTACCGAAGGAGGTGGGATCAAAGGTGTAATCGACATGCATGTTTCCGGCTGCATCGAGCAATGATGCCGAATCGGCAAGCGCAACGGATGCCCTGGCGCCTTCAACAACCATCCCGCCTTTACCTTTTGCCGCTGCCATATCCTTTGTAAATGCTGCAAGGCTCTTTTTTGCAGGGTCATTGGCCTCTTTTGCAATATCAGCCGCCGTTAATGCTTTCCCGGTTGAATCTTTTACAGGAACTTCCCGTGATCCGACCAGGCAACCGGCATAGACCAGCCTTGCTTTTGCAGGATCCATGTTATCCATAAGAACCTCGAGGAGCTTAACGCTTTTTGCAGCATTAGCATCGAGGTCAAGGCTCTCAGCGCTGTAGTTTACCTCTCCCTGCGAGTTGATGGTTGGCGCCCCTGTACCGGCCAGCTCAACACTGCGGCTTGAACCGTGCCCGGCGATCATCACCTGGGCTATCCTGTTCACCTTGCCTTTGTCGGGCATGCCATAGTTCATGGCTATCTGTGGCACTTTATCGATTATTTCCTGAATGGATCCCTGTCCCTCCAGCATCAGCACAAGCTTTGACCTGTCCTTCAAAAGATTTTCAAAGAGCGATTTGCTCCTGATGAAGGCTGAATTGTAATCATGACCGGAATACAATACCAGGTAAACAGGTTTCTTATGTGAGAAATCGGCAAAGTTGGCCATCAGCTGTGTCAGTGCATCAGGTGCAAAACGGTGTAGGTTTCTTACTGTCCCAAGTAGAGAAACAAACGGACCCATTCCGGGAGCTTTTATGAAGTCGAGCAGGAGCTCAGTCTCCGATTTAACTCCTGCGGTCAGACCGGCAGCTGATGAGACAGTCTCCTGCAGGTGTGGCCGGAAGAGAGTGAAATAGGCCATAACAGGGGCAAGCAATGCTTCTGAATGTATCCTTTTAAGCTGTATTTCGGTAACAGTATGTTCCAGCACAATTCCTGGGATAACTGTCTCAAGAAGCTTCAGGGTAGCTCCAAGTGCAATCCTGCCGGCTAGAGAGCCCGATGGTACGATCCTGACAGTATGTTCACTGCTGTCGGCACCCCTGCAGTATGCATTAAGGTCGGTCCATTGAGAATCTGTAACGCCTCTTAATTCCGAAACACTGAGATCTCCTGCACCCGAGAGCACCGGTGAGTCGGGCCTGGTCTTCAGCAGCAGCTTCCACAGATCATTCCGGTCAGCAGCGTTTAATGTAGGTTCAACAAACCAGTCGGCCTGCTGACCGGTATATGTTTTGAAGTCTGTTAGGCTCATCCCGGTAGCCGGGCCAAGTCCGAAAATATCATCCTTTGTTTTTCTTGCGCGCGGGGTGGCTGCTACAACCTGGAGCTGGACCCTGATGGTTAGCCTGTTGCCTTCCTGCTGGATAACGTGTGCCAGTTCATGAGCGAGAAGGCGCTTACCATCATCTGTTGACGGGTTGTACTTCCCGGCATTGAAGAAGATATCTTCTCCTCTTGTAAAGGCCTGTGCATTGATCTGCCTGCTGAGGTCATTAGCTTCGGTGTCGTTATGTATCCTCACTCCGGAGAAGTCGGCGCCCATTATTTCTTCAATCGGGTCACGTTCTTCTTCGGGTATTGACTGACCCTTGCCTCCCGACTGTTCAAGTTTTTGTTCAAATTCCTTACCCGGTTCTCCTCCTGTGCTGCGGGCATTTTCAGCAGTGTATTCTTTTTCTTCCTCACTGTTAAAGCCGCTTTTCCTTCTTTGCAGGTCGGTACCTTCAGGGGTCATACCTTTTTTCCTGACAGGAGAACCATTTTTATTTGCAGGAGGCTGATCGGGAGGAGCCGGGGTGTCATTTACTTTTTTATTTCCGGCTTCCTGTGAGGCAGCAGCGGCAGCAGCAGCTTCCTTCATTTTCTTTTCTTCCTCGAGCCTCGACAGTTCTGCCCTGAATGCTTCAATATCAGCCTTTGTCACGTATCCATAGAATATTGTAAACACGTTAAGGGTGTTTAATTTTACATTTAGAGGTGATTCCTGGTTACGGATGAAGTTCTTATTTTCCTCAAAACGCTCATATTCGATCTTCCGGCATTCTTCTTCAATGGTGTTTCTGACAAATTCCTGCAATTCAGGAGATTTCTCATACTTTTTCATCATTTTTTTAGTGTACTCCGTTGGCGAGACATCTTTGTTGTCAGCGCTCCGGAGATCGGTTCTTATCTGGGCCCTGATCTTTTCCTTCTTGGCTACTTCTTCTTTCTTTGCATCACCGTTGATAGCATCATCGAGGATTGCCTTTCCTGATCCGCCGTCGAAATCAGGTTTTTGAATGTTCATACTTTCATATGAAGGCAGCTCGACATCACCGTTATCATTGAATTTGACCGGGAAATCCACCTTGAGAGTAATACCGCTTAGATCGAGCGATTTTTCAGCCAGCACCCATTTATGTTCATAAAGATTTATTGTTGTGACCCACAGGTCAAGATCGACACTTACTTTACCTGTCAGTCTGAAAATAGCCTTTGGTGTCACATTCAGGTAAGCCCGTATCTCCTTGAATCTAAGGCCTTTTTCCATATCCCATGCGGCATCGACTTTTCCGCCGGCTTCGGCATCGAGGCCAAGCCCGGCCTCTCCGCCGAGTGATCCGCTCAGCGTTGCCACCAGTACCCTTGCTTTGAGACCGGCTTCAATCGAGAGGTAAACTTCAGCGTGTGCACTCGATCCGATAGATCCAGATATCTCGAGGCTTGCCTTTTCCAGCTCGTTGATATTGGTTTCCTTGAAGTCAATTAGTATTTCCTTCAGCACCAGCGGATCCCAGGAGAATTTAAAATGCACTCCACCGGCAACGAATGCTGATACACTCATGCCCGGGATGCCAACCAGGGGAATTTCAAGTGTCGGGAACGGCAGGATCTCCTTATCATATTTAAACCCTTCCCCGAACGGTTTTAGCTCTTTAGCTTCAATTTTACCACCTATAAGTACGTTTCTTTCGGGAGTGAGCCTTACGCTTACACTACCGTTAATGCCCTTGTAAATATCAACTTTCAGCTCACCGAAGCCGAAGACAACCACATCACCTTTTTCCTGCGGCTCGCCCTGCGGTGTGCCCTTTTCATCAACCTGCCTGTTAGTAACGCCAACCTCTACCGTGCCCTCGAAGCGGCCTTTCTTGTAGTTGATCTTTGTCCGTATTTCGTAAACACCATCCTGATATGATATGGTGAGCTTCGGATTCAGGTTGGGGATCACAGGGAAATCGAGCTCCGCTTCACCGCCGATACCGAGTTTCAGACTTTCCACTCCCTTTGAAATTATCGTGACCCTTGCCTTACCGCTTTTTATGCCGGTCATCTTTTTAAGCTCTACATCGGCAACGAATGTGAAGTCACCATTTTCTGCAAATTCGGCATGTAATTTTATTTTATCTATTCCGGGTACAGTTAATTCCGCATCTCCATCCATTGTAAGCAGGGCATCCTTGTATATAGCTTTTAAAGAAGCTTTTTTTACACCTTTTATTACTCCCTCCTTGATTCCGAGATTCCCTTCTATTGACCATTTCCCGTTTTCATCATTTAGTTTTTTGACATATCCGACCTGTATGCTGCCGGTAAAGGTTTTCTTGTCCACAATAAATTCTCCGGAAAGTCCAAAGCCATCACTTGTGGCAGCAGCAGCCTTTATACTTCCATTTCCAAGGTTTTTAACCTCAAAATCAATATTCCCATCTACGCCAAATCCGGATTGTGTACTTGCAAAAATGCTCAGGCTGATATCTGTTACTTTGAATGGTGAGGGGAAACTCTTGACTTCCCCCAGGCTGAATGTCTTACTCACCCTTATATCTTTACCAGATACCATAAGATCTATTTCAGCACCTTTGAATAAAGGAAGATCAGTCTTAATTTTACCGTTGATTACAATCCCTTTCTTTTCATCAAGCCGGAAATCATCGATTACTATTGGAGACAACCCGGAAAACCTTAATAAGCCACTGATTGCCTGTTGTTCTTTAGTAAATTTCATGTATCCAGTGTTTAACAAACCCGGGGTTTTGTTAAATACAATATCGAAAGGATTAGTGCTCTTGAGGTTCTTTGAAAAATCTTTATTTAATTGTATCGAGGCTGTTCCAAATTTATCACCATCTACCGGTGTAGCGTTATATTGGAGTCCTACAAGATCTATACCTGGAAGCCAGTTAGTTATAGGACCGGCAAATGGAAGTGCTATCCGGATAGGGCTTCCACTTCGTTCATTAACATACAAAACAAGTTCATTCTGAGTTCCCTGGGATTTTGCAATTTCTTCAGCTGTCATGCCACGTAATTGAAGAAGTTGTTTACCATCTTCAATTTCCTCCCTTGTCCAGTATATTTTTCCATCACCGGAAACACTCAGGTTCCAGTTAGCTATATGATTAAAAATAACAATGTAATCACTTTGCTTTGACTTCATATTTGCCACATCAGGCAAACCTGGTACTCCTGCTTTTTTAAACGCATTTAATGACACAGTTATGCGCCTCTCTCTTTCAGCCTGAATACTGGGACCGGCACTATTGTTTGCGGTGGAATCAAGAAGCTCATAGTTATCCATTTGATCTGCACCGCCAAGTTGCATTTCAAGTACATGGTCAACCTGATGAAGACCACCTTTACCAAAACGGGTCCATTTCGGAACGTATGAATCCTCCTGAAGTTGTTTTAAAGTACCGAAAATACGGAATTCGGATTGTTTAGCCTTAAGAAAATAAATGTCACTGCCCTGGGGTTTTTGAATTTTTGACAAGAAATCTGCAACTCTCGAATTGATCTTGCCGGCAGCTTTTACAGTATCTCTCCATGTCTTATCCTGCTTTGTTTCAGGTCGTTCGGGTAACGTGTTTATAGGTAGTTTATATTTACCAGAATTTCTTTTCTTAAAATTGGGTAAAGATATATTATCAATTTTGAGAGTTTTAGGATTTGCTGTAGGATCCACTTCATCATTTTTAATCTTATATGGAGGGCCTGGCGGAGGAGAAGCCGTGTTTCCGGATGCTGCCTGGGGATTCGATACATTACGTTGAATTCTTGATGTACGAAGACCATTCCCCTGTTGAATAGTATGGGTCAATTCATGAGCGAGTAAATGTTTACCTTTCTTAGTGGTTGTTTCATACTTCCCCGAATTGAAATAAATATCACTCCCGTGTGTAAAGGCCTGGGCATTCAGGTCCCTGCTCATCTGTGCCGCACCGGGATCGTTGTGTATCCTTACTCCTGAGAAATCTGAACCGATTGAGGATTCCATCTGCCTGCGTGTTCCTTCGGGCAGACGATCACCAGAGCCTTTTGATGCAGCCAGGGCGCTTTCAACTCCATGGCCGGCTGACTGGGTGGGGGAGTTTTCGGATTTCTTTTGTACAGTATTATCATCATCAGAAGGTTCGGCATTGCTCTCAAAAATCGGTTTACGCTGCAATTTTTTTACTTCCGACTCTTCAGGCTTTTCTTCGAATTTTCTGATTTTCTTTTCATCACAACCTGTGCAGCCTGCATTTCCGGTGTCCGAATTTGATTCCTGCGATCCTTTCTGAGCAGGGGGCTGTGCAATACTGCTTACAACTTTGTCGGCAACTGCATCGGCCTCTCTTTCGTATGCATCATCAGGCTGACCTATCTCCAGTTTAGGTTGTATCGATGAGTGTCTTTCTGATCCAGGGAAAAAAGGTTTTTCTGTTTTGGATGATCCGAAGAAATGCTGATCACTCTCTTTAGAAAAGAAAGGTTTATTTTGCCGTCTGATCGTGGCGGCTGCATTTCCTGATTCAACCGTTTTCATCTGAATATCTGATTTCCTTCACTGTTTTCAGCGCCACTCAACCCTTAAAATGTCCTTCATCCAGGGAAGCATGATAATACCCAGGTTCCATGGGAGATAATCAAGCAAAAGGTCTATGGAGCTCTTTTCAACTCTCAGATAGAGATTACCGTTTTTTGTAAACAATTTCCCCGGTCTCTGTAAAAATCCTTCCCTTAATCCGTCACCAGATGTATTTTTCAGAATACTCCACTGAGCCAAAACGGCTTCTATCAACTGGCCGGCTTCATGAATTAGTTTTTGATCGAGCTTTTTTATCTGTTCGACCGGTAGTTCTACCGGCATTCCGCAAAGTACCTTAGCCAGTGTAAGCTCAAATTCCTCTGCCCCGGTTCTCCCTGTTGCTATGTAATGAAGAAGGTAAATGCCTTTAATCCGGGCTCCCTCATCAATGAAAGAATTGTCTTTGGTAATGCCTGTCCTGTCAAAAAACCTTTTCAGAAAGGGATGAATAAGGACCGTCCCGGCATTAACAACGAATATGCCATCTTCATCGGGGACCTTCACATCAGAACCGGTAATCTGTTCAGAAACATTACCGGTTTCTTCATAATTTGAAGATCTGATATCATCCCTGGCTTTTTCAATCCTCTTCTCTTCCTTTTTCTGCTGCTTTCGGAGCTCTGCCATAAATTCAGAGAGCACCGGTATTACCTGCGGAAAGCTTTCAGCCGCTTTGGGGGGTATTCTGATAACTGACTTTTTTTCAGAGATGGATGAAACAATAAGGTCCTTCTTTACCGATTGACCAGGTCTGTCCATAACATACAGCCTGAGAGCCTTGTGCCACAATTCATTTCTCAGGGTTTCGTCACCTACCCTGCCGGGGATGATTTTCTTTTTTACCAGGTATTTTTCAAGCTTAATCAGCTCACCAATCAATCCTGAAAGGCTCTCCTGCCTTACTGACGATAATATCTCAGTTAATGCACTTAAAAAGTCATTATCGTGCAGATTTACCATCCTGTTTAGGAAAACCGTGTTTTCAATTATTTTTTTCCTGAGAGTAAGCCTGCTGTCATTGTCTTTCTTCAATGTTTCCAGCACATCACCGCGCCACCGGTCTCCGGGTTTGTCGCTGTTCCAGGCCAGGTATCCGTGATCCATATAATAAAGCCAATGATCAAAAGCTCCCCGCTTACGGTCACGCGGTCTCGCGGAGTACCTCGATGATTGAGGGTCAACAGTAGCAATAATGGTTTCGTCTATTCTCTTTTTAACCTCAGTGATAAACTCACGGCTCCGGAGCTCTTTTTCGGTGATAACTCCGAGATCAACCTCCAACCTGTCAATTTCGATAACCTTGTCCTCGCCGCTGATAGAGTCAAAGGATTTCTCAAGTAACGGGACTATCTCGTTCCAGTAACGGTCGCTTACCTGTTGCTGCACATGAAAATAATTCAGCCTTTTATCAAGGCTGAGTTCAATTATCTGTTTTTTAATAATATGTCGCATCATTTTCGCCGGCAGGGAAGCCATTTTTTATTTTTCACATGATCAGGACCAGCCGTAAATGTCATTTATATTACGGAGCACGTCCCATCCCTCACAGGGGTTCTTCATTTCAGGCGAACAACCTTCAGGACCATCATTTTCACAAGGGCACGGATCACACTCTTTACACTCCGGTAGATTGTTGAACTCTTTCCGGAACAACAGCCTCAGGAAGTTGCAGTTTGAATGATCAGTGTCACAGAGCTTATGTCCGAGCCATTGGATCCATTGCTTATACAGTAATTCAGTGTGGCAGAGATCTCCGGGCCTCAACCACAGGATGCGAAGAAGCACATGTGCGGGAGCCTCGCGTTGCAGAAGCTTTTCCATTATTTTCCTTCCCGATTCTGTTCTGAACCTTTTGGGCCATGCAGGAATGATGAGTGTTGTGATGAACGAGTAGGGATCGCAACCCGGAGTCAGGCAGACTGTTTCTTCCGCTTCACACGGATCAACATCTCCTCCCGGCTTCCATGGAAAATGGCAATGGTTCTCCATATCAATTTCAGGAACTGGTTGTCCATCGCATTTGCATTCTTCATAATTCCCTTTCTCATCGAGGCATCGCGGCCTGAGCAAAATATGTTCAACAAGGTGCAGGCCTTCGGCGTTAATCAGTTTTACTGATCTGTCAACAGCATCACAAACCATTTCATGATTCGAATAATACTGCGGACTGAATGCAACTATTTCACCGAGGCAGTCTGATCTTTTGCCTGTAATGCTTTTTCTTGCTGCCTTGTAATCTGTGTTCCACTCTCCGTAGCAGATATGATTTTGTTTTACATATTCTGCTGTTTTCCGCAGAAAATCATTTTTCTCCCTAAAAGCAAGTTGCGGATGGATCTCTATACCGTAAGGTCCGCAATCGCATTCAAAGACCCTCCTGTAGTTTCTGAACTGTTTTATCAGGGTCAATGAAGACATATAAAAGTCAAATGCCTGGCAACAATCGTCAAAGCAGCAATCGCTCATCCATGCAACATGGCATGAAGGTGTGCAGTCATTCTTATCTCCCGGCTGGAGGCAGGGATCGTCTTTCTCACAACTGTCAAATAAAGGAAGCTTTATCTGGATCTTATACTGGTCCCTTCCTGCCGGATCACATGCATTTTCAACTCTTTTTACCGGGAAATAGCAAGCGATTTTTCTTAGTTCCTTTTTCCAGTTATTTATGTTAATTCCTTTATCAGCCGGTTCGGCCAGTTTGAAATACTTTTCCTGCTTACCGGTAGCGCCTTTATAGCGATGAACAAGGTATATTTTGCCCTCTTTTTTTATGAAATTCCTGTCTTCATAAACATTTTCAGCAAACCGGATGAGCCATTCGCAACCTGAAAAGTCCAAATCTTCTTCATTGCCTGTATTGATAAGAGCCAGCGGTTTCTTATCAAGGGTGGTCAGGACTATTCCGCCTTTGTCGACCGAGCTGACGAGATCCATAAAGCTGAACCCGGAAGCCTGGTACAAACGGTCCATAACACTGTCCCTTGCTGATTCTGTATCATAGGTGCAGGGATGGCGGAGGCCGGTATTATTGCATGCGACATAAAAACCTGGCTTGCATGTCTGCCGGCTGTCATAATTATGAAAACCATTATCGCTCTGCGTAACACAGATAAATTTCTCCACTCCCTCTTCCCCCCACGCCGCTTCCGGTGTCGCAAAACCATGAGCGCTGATGGCCAGTACTTCGCGAATATAAATCCTGTAATCGCATTGAGTCTCGCTTTTTTCCACGTAAAAATTCCCTGCATACTTCAGGCTTATAAGGAAGAACTGAAATTTTTCCATTGTCTGAGCGGGAGTTGCATATTCCCTGCAACTCCTCCAGTGAGGCATGAATGTATCCATGCTTTTATCATGAATTCCAAGTACATATACATATTTATTTTTCCTCACATATCGAATGGGATAGCCCGAAGCCAGCGGAGCCAGTTTTTTATGTACCTCGTAGTTGCCGAACTCAGCCAGGGTTTCCGCAGGGATGAAAACCATTCCTGCTTTTTTGCTGCCGATATCGCTCGCATCCGAAAGAAGTTGCACGGTGCTTATCTTCCGTCCGGTGCCATAATTCTTCTCATCCCCGGCGTATTTCAGAACAGGGAGGTACTCATTACCGAAGGCAGTAACCGCGTCTTCTGCACTCTGGTACCCTTTAATACTCTCAAACAGGATCAGGTCGGTTCCGGCAAGCCTGCCACTGGTGTATTTTCTATTGGTGCACTTGATCAGGTAATGATATCTTACGATCTTATCGGCATGCTTCCGCTTCCTAACAACATCAGTACCAAGCCCGATATCGAGGTAGTCATATCCTTCCCGTGCCTGTGCGATCAGCCTCTGCTTAAGAACTTCTGACTCCTCTTCTTTCAGAATACGATCTTTGGAGGGATGAAATGCCTGAAGGTTATCCTTATCTACAAGCTTATATATGTAATCTTCTCCCGGGTTTATCCTGTTCTTTTCCAGTATTGAGATTAATTTCTTTTCCTCATTAGCGGTTATCTGGCTGTACAGGCGTTTGGCAGAAGATAATGCAGCCTGTGCTTTTTTAACATCTTCAGGGCCCTTGCTTTCAGGCAGGGCTGCGGTTGTCACCGTTAATTTATCTTTCTTCAGTACAAGCAATAATTCTTTGCCGGGAACAACCTTCAGATCTTTAAGGGATGAATAGAATTTAGAGGCTGTTGCTGCAGCAAGCTCATAACTACGGAATTTCTCCCTGCTCACATAGTCAATAAAGTTGCCTTTATAATCGCCCGAGTGATATCTGAACTCCCACTCTTCGGGGAGAGGTCCTTCAATCGATACCCTGCAGGTATAAGAAATGATTTCGCTGAGCAGATCATTCAATCTCTTTTTTGCGGGTTCCCTTGAAGGGAAAGTTTCCAGGAACCTTGCCATCTTCTTTCCACCAGCCTTAATGAAGAGCTCATACTCTTCGGTCTGCTTGTTCTTTTCTATAGAATAGGACGATTTAAGAGGTAGTAGCGACAGCGTGGTTCTGTATGCTTCCCTGGCAGTTTTAACATCAGCATAATCATTCAGGGAATCAAACTGAAAGCTTGACTTCCTGTCAAGTATTGAAAAGCGCTTTTTTGTCTCCTTTAGATGTATCACATCAACCTGCCGGAACTCGAATTTGTCTTCCTTCAGGAAAACATAGGGGAATTCGCCAGTTGAAACGGGTAATAGCCTTCCTCGTTTACCTGCACCTGCAGCGGGGATGAATTCTTTTTCATTTTTCAGGTGGCCCAGGAGGTCTTCAGAAATAAGTTTTCCGAATTCTTCAGCCTCCTGTTTTCCATCAAAATGATCGAGGCTTTCTGCAAGAAGTCTGCCGGTGGAGTCAGTGTAAAGAACTTTGTAAATATATCTGCTTATGAAGATATCATTTTTAAGGTCGGGCCGGAATTTAAATGCTGCATCGAGATTGTTAATGAATGACTTAGCCTCATCTTCGTGTTGGAAAGGATCCTCAAGGCCGAATTTATTGCCGTAATCATCACGGATGAAAATACGGTAGTTCTTCTCATGGCTGAAGTACTCGTATTCAAAAACCGGGGAGAGCCATTTACTGAATAGCGACTTAAGGGATGCAAGACCGGCTTTTTCATCGAAAGTTTTATCGGTAACAGAAAACTCCATGTCGAACAGCCTTATTGATAGCCCGTAAAGCTTATCGGCAGGTTCAACAACGAAATTGCAGAGATAATGCCTGTTAAGGTTTTCTATCCCGGCGAGCGCTTTTACCCTCTTCTCAAAACCTGAGATATTTCCTGATCTCCATTTATCCTTCAGGTAATCGTAAGCTTTTCCCCTGTTGCTGCTCAGGTCATCATAGAGACCGAGAAACCGTTCGCCTGCTTTAATCTTCAGGCCGGGAAGGTCATTTTCTTTTACGAAAGGAGCTGTCAGCAGTGCAAAATCAGTAAAAGTCTCTGCAAATCTTGAGAGCAGGTGATCAAGAAAGTCCTGTCGCCGGCTGAGATACAATTCCTTGTCCTCAACAATCAGCTGAAGGTATTTTGAATAGACATCAAGGTTAAGATCGATATCAAATGAGAAATATTCTTTACCCTGAGAATCACGGTTCATAAAAGACCTGTAATTCTCACTGAATGTCGCTGCGTATTTTATCGATGCAGCAGCATCGGCGGCTTTTTTCGGATCCTTGTATGAAAGTTTGCTTACCAGCGCTGTTTCAGAAGAAGTGGTGAAGAAATAAAAGTACCAGCATCCTTCATCATTTTTTACCATTACCGGTTCAAATTCCCCTGACAGAAAATCATCTTTAAGCTGGTTAACAGCAGTATCTCTCTGTTGAGCAAAACAGAAGGTATAGTGAGGGAAGTCATCTTCACCCTTGCAGTTTCCTTCAGGATTTCTTTTTCTCAGAGTATCATTTGCTATATATTGCCGTATCAGATCATGGCTTACCGGAAATACCAGTGTCTGGCCGGCGCTGCCGGTCTCATTTTCCGGGCCGTCGGTCCTGAACCTGAGAAGCTTTTCAATCTGAGGCGCATTGGTGAGCCTGTTGGTGAAGTATGTATGGTTATCAGCCGGATTTTTCCCTGACCGGAGGGAGAAGAGGGAACGCATGTTCTTAAGCTGTGCAAGGTAATTGGCAAGCAGCTGATCGAAGAAAAGAAGGAATCCCTGCAGTTGCAGCGCCTGGGCCTTTCTTTTTGCAGGCTCATTTTCACCAAGACCACCTTCGCGTATCCCGTACACACGTGGAAGCTCATGCTGAATTGAATAATAATCCGCAAGATCATTCCGGTACACTCCCCGGGGCATCGAAGGATTCAGAAATGAAGAGTCAGCCTCATACCAGGCCTTGCCTGTTCCGGAATTCTTCATCTCAAAATATGATTCAAACTTTCTGAGACCCGATTTTTCAGGCAACCCGTTCCGTGTAAATACAAATCCCGAACATCCGGTGGAGAAGGAGGGGATATGGTTCTCAGGAAGCTCCAGCCTCCATTCGCCAGTGCTTTTCTTATCACTGCAGCACTTTATCCATCCAAGGTTCCTTACCCTGTTTATTCCTTTTATTTCAGAAAGAAGATGATATACATCGGACAGATGCAATTCCTTCCTGAGCTTTATCTCTTCAAATTCCCTGATATCGACAAAACCATGACTGCCTTTGATATTGTATGGTCGTCCGGAGAATATCTCATCTATTGATCTGTTTCTTTCAAGCAGCTGTTGCAGCGAATAGAACTTTGGTGACGGGGAGAAGTATTCCTGCAAGGCTTCCACCATCTTAATGCTTACATCGTCGGTATCTGCATCTGCTGTCAGATCAATCTCAGCACAGATGCCCAATTCAAGCTTACACAGGACCTTGATGGTGAGGAAATCCTCACAGAGATTGCGGTGAGCCATCAGGCTGTCCCTTATGGTCCTGATAGTTTTTTCATAAAGATGCCTGTTCTTATCAATGCCATCCTCAAGCTGAACATAGACATTGTATAATCCATTGAGATAGTCGCACTTGCAGGGATCTCCCTCCCATGATGAAAAGTCTCCGGTGCTGGCGACTTCAATCAGATTTACGGATCCGTCCCGATTATCAGGCTCCTTCTCATATCTGGCTGTGCAAAAAGCGGCAGGAGTACTGTTGTCAGGCTCAAGCCAGGCATTCTTCACGCCTTCCAGATCAACAAGAAGCTTCCTGTAATCGGTTATGGTAAGCGGATTATTGGCCAGGATACGTGACGCTTTAAAGAAATTGTTATCAGGTGAAGTGTCAGCAGGATCACGTGTGAAAAGGTCCCCTGCAGGAAGGTTCGTGCGGTAACCGAGATCCATTAACGCGTAAATGAGCGTTTCAAGGATTGTTATCCCCGGATCATGTTCATTGTGGTCGGTCCAAATCCTGCCCGACAGTTCACCAAGGTACCTGACTGCGCTCTCGCGGAGCTTATTAAAATCAAGATACTCCGGAAAACCGGAATTGATCCGGCTTATTGTTCTGTTTACTCCTGTATCAGGCATTTATCTGTGTATGATTGTTCTTTTTTTACAATAATCAGAGATATTATGCGGCTTTGTGTCGCATGGCTGCACCGGTTTCCCGTAGCAATCAGAATATTCACCCCAATCCTCACATTCAGCCGGGATGATGCAAACTTCAATGTCGCCGGCAATAAGTATTGATCTGGGTGTGTCGGGGCAAACTTTGGGGAGAAGACCATCCGGATCTTCACCTCTGCCAGCCATGCGCAGATCTCCGATAAAGTCAATATAATCCCTTGTTTCAAGGAACTGTATTATGTCGGACCTGTAAACACATTGGCCGAAAGTCAGCTTATAATAATCGCCTACTGCCCATGGGGCCAGGAATGTTCTGATATCCTCCCTCACCTGTTCCTTATAATAGTTTTCATCCTTGTTTTTCTGAAGCTTTATCTTAAGGCAGATATCAATCTTTTCATACCGGGGGTTCATTGCCCTGAACCTCACAAAGGGTGAGGTTTTCTGCCTTATAAAATCATTTATATTCTCAAGCAGGCTTACAGGCGCTTTAGGTTCAAAGGAATTTCCAGCTTTAAGCCTGTTCAGATCTGGGATGACAACCATGATTACATAACCACCTGCATAAGGGAAATCATTTTTATACTCATGAGCATTCAGTCCAAGGCTGTGGTTGATACACTTTACTTTGAACAACTGAGGGAACCGTTGAAGAACAATCCTTTCATAATCAAATGATTGTATTGCCCTTCCCTTATGACGCAAAGTTTCGCTTACCCTTACATAAAATTGCTGTTCTATTTCCGGGACCAGTCCACCCCATGATTCATAAGGCTGAGCAACAGATTTTACAGATGCATCGGCAATCTCAAGCTTTGAGATGCTACCGGCAGGCAGCGGTTTTGATAACCTCAGCTTATTATTGGCCTCATCGTTGGTGAATGCAACATTTATTGCATGTGGATGAATACCAATGGTTTCGCTTACTGCTCCGCTGTTTTTCGGTATTGTTGCCTTAATCCAGTGAAGGCCCGCAGGCATTACTGTGTTTTTGTCAGTCATATTGGCAGGGAGAGCAAGCTTAATTATGCCTGAACCGGTAAGGTTATTAGTTGCGTCGTCGATAATCTCGAAACCAGGCCTCAAAGGTTTCCAGACGTTACTTTCGAGATAATGCCAGAAAATATTCTCTTTATCTGATTCTGAGTCGGAAGTGGCCTCAGCCATCTGGAAAAGAATATTCAGGTTATTGCCCGGGACAAGGTTAGTGAGGCCGAGGAATAATGTGCCTTCATCACAGTGGGCAGGAAGGAGGGTAGGCTGAATTGAGATCTCTTCCGGTTTATAGGTTCCCTGGTACGGATAAAGGTGAATAAGGTCCACGTCCTGCAAAGTTGCTTTGGCGGTATAATCGAGAGAAATATTACTTATAACGGGAGTCCAAGGTTCATTCGGTATAACTACCTTTTTTTCTCCTAACAAAACCTTAAATATGTTATTTACATTAACTCCGTTCAGTATACTATTGACTTTAGTTCTGATGGCTACTTTTAAATCATCCTCAATACCCGAGAGGTTGGTATTTAGTAAAACAAATAAATCTGATATAAAATTTTTAATCAGTGTTTTAACCTGGTTTTGTTTGGCTGCAGTTAAAGTAGAAACATCAAATCCACCAAAAAGAACAGGTATAGTTATGCTGGCAAGTGTTGCAGTAGTGTCCAGCATACTGATGCAGCGGGCTATAATACCATTTAACAACGGGATATTTACTGAACTGTCTATCTTGTTTTTAATAATTTGAATCAAATCATTCAGAACGCCATTAATTGCACCATTGACTGTGTCATTGGCTATCTGGAGGATAACAGGTCCGATATTTCCAAAAAATATTGAAATATCAAATATTGCAGGGACACCCCCGGTTTCATAAACTGCGCCATCAACTAATTGAGGAAAACGACCAAAGGCCATCATCTGCCTTGCCAGAACATAAGCATAATCCTTGCTTAAGAAATCCTGGTTCTGAAGATTAAATCGTATGAAACCTGACCTGCTGTCAACCTTATATTTAATCAACTCAGTACCAGGATCAACAAACTTTCTTATTCCATCAAAATCAGAGCTTTTAACATGGAAAGAATAATCAAATAAATCCAGATGACTGCAAACTGTATCACAAGCTTCCCGGTTAAACAACTGACGGTTCAGATCATGGGTAGAGGGATTTGGGGCCGGTAAAATATCAGCCGAAGTACCGTTTTCCTTAATCCAGGTGCCGTTTTCCAGCAAGGCAAGATTAACCTCAAAATCACACTCATTCAAACCGGGTATGTCCTTGGTATTATCATTCGGATCAGTACAGTCATGATAATTATTTCTAACGATATAGCCTTTATAATATTCATTGAAATTTTCGGGTTTATCCTTCCAATTGAGATTAATGCAGATATCTTCCCATTTTTTAAAAAAGATTTCCTTACTCCCGATATAAAAATTTGGTCCTGAAAGGTTCTTATTGCCTGCTGAAGGACGGGGATTTACGACATCAAAGTCTATTATTGTAGGTCTTGAACCAAAAGGATAAACCGGGGCGTTCACATCCATTATGCTTTCATCGTTCTGAACGATGAAATTTTTCAATCCGCAGACTTCCACATTGATTACAGGGGTATTCACTTTCCTTACTATCACATTCCTGAAAAAATGGTAAAGTGAGACTTCGCCACTTTCCTGCGGTTTCAGCAAGCAGCAACCTGGATTCTGATCGCAGCATTCTCCGTCAGTTTCATTATGTTCGGCTGAGGAGCCGAAAAATATATCCTTTAACTTGATCTTGTTATTGAGTTCAACTTTTAAGAGAGGAGATTTCGTTCCAAGGTCCTCGGCCAGCACCTCGCTGTTAAAATTTGTCACAGAACCTTTGTCAGGATTTAATATCAGCCTGATCTTCAGATTGAAATCACCGGTTGCCAGGCCTGTGTTATCAAGCACAATGCTGTCGATTGATGAAGGCTCGACCCATCCTTCCTCGCCGCTGAACAGAAAACTGAAGGCATGGATTGGTTTTATAAGTTCTTCAATAATAATCTTCTCTTCGGGTGTCATCGGTGTTTTCAGGGAGGTGAATTCAGACTCAGTAAGCACTGCTTCCAGTTTTCTCCTGTTAACCGGGCAATAGCAGAGCGGATCTTCTTTTTCAGTAAGAGCAGTGTCCCTAAGATGACCGGCCAGTCCGGCGCTGATCCCTTTTTTCAGGGCTTCCTTTATAATGTCTTCGCTGATATGGTAGTATGATGCATTAATTGCCGTCCCGATCTCATTATAGAGTACGTTTGCATCGATAAAATCAGAATAAGGTAGACAAACTGAATTTTCAAGATGGCATGGTATTTCGATATTGATCGTTCTTGTACTGCCTTTCTGCAACATAAAGACAGGAGAAGCAAGGACGAATCCTATCCTGGCGTCAGGGTATGTTTTTAAGAGCCGGGTCTCAGGATCGGCATATTTACTGTATTTTGATCCGAGGGTGGGGAAATTCTTAGGATCATCAGTGAAATCTTTTTCCACCCCGTCGGCCATTTCAGCAACAGGAGCCATATAGACTCCCTCAACATAGATTTTTCCCGAGGCTGTCTGGTTGTTGACAAACAGGGTTCTCTTATCTCCGATCTTTGTCTGACTTACCACTATCTCATCCCCGAGCTCAAACAGGATATCCTGTTTGTTATCGTCCTTGCCGGCTTTAACCTTAAGGCCTTTCTTCAGCAAATAACTTTTTAATGCATCCTGTATTTCAAAAAGTACGTTGGCACTGTCGGGGACTGCACCTTCAGGCCTGAACTGCAGGATATCCCTGTAGAAATAATCAAGATGCTTCCTGGTATACTCATTCAGATTCGACTGCAGCTGCCTGAAGATGTTCAGAAAAGCAAAAAGCAAGGCAAGGTGGGGAGGATGTTTTTTCTGAAGCTCATCTTTCAGGGGGATGAAACTCTGCTCAAGGTTGCTTACCGCCGCAGACGACAGGATTGTTACCGCATCGGTAAAAGCGGTGATAAGGGTACTTAAGTCTGAATGCAGGTTTGTAATGCGCTGATGTGCAGCTGGTGCACTTGAATGGAAGTTTGTGTCAGCAGCTGATAAGCTGTCAGGGCTGAGGCCCCACACCGGATTGGCAGCTATTTTATGAAAGTTTATGCTCCTTATCCCATAATGAATTGCTGCCGTGTTTGACAGCAGGATGAAGCGTCTTAAAGTTGATTGCAGCCTGGTGCGAATGATGTTATCCAGAGTTGCCGCAATGGGTAATGAACTCTCGTTGAGCTGAATATGCCAGTTATTTATATTATTGATAAAGCGGTGAAAGAGAGAGAAAGAGAGAAGCTGCAAGCCCCCGGGAGATGGCTTTCTCGAAAAGCTGGTACTGTAAAGCGCAAGGTTATCTTCTGTCTCTTTAAGCGGGAATTTTATTATTGATGCAAGAACAAACGGTGTGCTTTTCCGGAAGAAAGGCTGCCAGTCGCTGACATTCAGTTCGAGATCATAATAATTAATATGCCTCGACATTTGCACAAAATAGTTTAGCAGGTCAGCCATGGACCGTGCATCTATTTTTGCCGCATCGGTCAGCAGGGCATCCATTATCCTCTGGTTCTGGCTCGTTCCTGGATCATTCTGGAAAGGATGTATAATGCATTCGCAGTTCATTATAATGTAGTTCAGTGTTGTTTATTTACTCAATGCCGGGCCTGCTGCTTCATTCAAATAATAATCATACACATAGTTGTATCTCGAATTTGTTTCAGGGATCCTGTATTCAACTGTAATGGTGAATCTTCCTTCAATAAGATCAAGGGAGTCGGCTGATGTCACATCGACCTTTTCGGCGATGATCCTCGGCTCATAAAACAGGATCGCATTTTCAACATGATGCTTGATAAGTCCGATGAGGCTATTATTGAGCGATTCAAACATGTAATCATCGAGGTTGCATCCGTAATCAGGCACCATAACTCTCTCCCCGAGACTTGTTGAGAGCAGTATATCAAGGCTTTGACTGATATCGGCAAGATCGCTTACCATTTCCACCTGGCCGCTTTCCCTGTCGAATGTGGGAGGGAACGACCATCCGGTACCAAGAAACGAATTATGGGAAGTTATCATATCTGTTTTTTTTATTATCCGCCAATTTGAACTGTAGGAAATCCGCCCACTATGACACCACCATGTGCCGTCAGATCACCCTGCCGGGCTGCCGGTCTTCCGCCGATCAGCACTGTTGCTGATCCTTTAACAATGGTATCCGGAGGGCCTGCACATGTGCACAAATCACCAACTACTGCTGCGGGCATGTTGCCGATGAGCACAGTCGGAACGCCCGGTCCTGTAACCGGCCCGCCTACGTGGGGATTCGGTGAAGCCAGAGGGCAGGTGTGCATGTCTGTTATTCGTGCTGCTGAAGACATATCTCAGTTAATTTTAACAGGAAGACCTGTGATTTCAGTCGGGCCCTGCCCTGACAATTTTGCAGTTGCTCCCGAAATGCTTACGTCGGCGTCGGCCTTAACCGACAATGAAGGTGCACCCACTGACAGAGAAGTGCCACCGGCGAGAGTCAGCACAGCGCCGGCTTTTATATCTATGTTCTTAGGGCTCTCAAGGGATATACCCGCTGGTTTCATCGTTATTTTATTGCTGCTCTGATCAACTATCTCTATGCTCTTGCCCTGTTCATCCAGAGTGATGCTGTTCCCGCCGGGAGTGTCGATAGTGACTGTTTTTGTTTTATCGTTGAAGCTGATGTGCATTTTACTCCTGGTGGTAAAGCCTTTTTCATCATTAGCATCTTTAGCAGGTATCGGGGCAGGATGTTTACTGCTATGAACCATTCCGACGATGACAGCATCGCGGGGATCCTCGTTGATGAACCCGACAATCACCTCATCATTGATCTCAGGACGGAAACATGCTCCCCTTTCCTTTCCTGCATCCAGACTGGCGAGTCTTGTCCAGATTCCATCGGCATTGTTGTCGATGACAGGTATCCTAACCTTTATCCTGTCCTGGCCGTCGGGATCTCCCTCCAGTTTTACCACCACACCCACCTGCAGGCCTCTTATAGCACCCACGAGACCTGCCGACGACATGTCTTCCATGTCGTGGTGCTGCAGTGCATAATTACCCGGGTCAAGACCGAACTGGATCTGTGTTTCCCAGTTCCCGTTCCCCAGTTCCTGCCTCACAGCAGTGACGTAAGCTTTCCCGTTGAAGCGGTCACTTATGCCAGTGATCTTCAGTGTATCGCCAGGTTTGATCTCAGCAAAGCCAATGCTCCTGACCCTGCCCCGGATCTTCGACAGCCGGCTCCTAAGCAGGAGACCATCGGACCAGTCCTGCAGCTCCTGTTCGAGCTTATGGCCGCTATGATGCAGTTCATAATTTTCGGGGCTTAAGGCTTTGGCTATATCATCGCCGGAAATATTTCCGTGTTCGGTTAAAGAAATGGATGATGAGTCGGCTTTAAAAAGCTGTTGATTGGCATAATCCCACGAGGTGGCACGGACATTTTTAAACTGGTTCCGGGCATCGATTTCCGACTCAAATTCAAGTATCGACGATCCATAGTTCACCTGGAGAGCTTCAGCTGGCTGTATCTTTGGCCTGCCAATTTTAATCTCTCCGTTATCAGCCAGTACTAGCATTCCATTAGCTTCTGCCCTCAGAAGCATGAAGTCCCAGTCCGAAATGTGATGCTGTACAAGCTGCGCGTGCTTCAGCTTTGTACCCTCAGCATCCATTTTCAGCTTGTAGTATCCTGCAAGCTCATCAAAGACATCGGTGTCTTTCCCTGACTGAAAATACCTTGAATGTCTTCCAATGGTCATCTTCACACATTCATCCATACAATCGACCATAAACTGGGTATGACCGTCGGCCTTTACCTTTACAGCATGCTTAATGACTATACCGATGAAAGCTTTCTTGTTTTTTGAATCCCTTCCAAGGTTAATCTGTATCTTGTTTCCAGGGATAAAATCATTTTTATTACTGATCTCAAAGCTTCTTTTGGCCGCATCGCCGTCAGAAAAGATGAGCCTGGCTAGCGGAACACGGTTCACCTCTTTCATTATTGAAAGCGACATCAGCTTAAATGAAGGATCAGTTTCGTTGCCATTAATCAGAATGGTGTAGCTGGCAACATCGTTTTTTGCATTATTAGGTACAAGTAATTTTCCCATTAAAGATCATTTTTATCGATAGGAGGAAGCATAAGCGCAGTTCCGGGCTTGACTTTCCTTGGGCTGGTGAGGTCATTGGCCCTGGCAACCTGCATGAAGAACCCGGGATCATCATAAATGTCGTGGCACATAAGATCGAGTCTGTCTCCTTCTTTTGATAACCTCTGATGTGTGAGGTCGGGCGAGGAGATCCTGTTTGCCGCTATTATTGACCCGGGTGTTTCATACTTAAGAAAAGTTGCAGAGACCTTAGCTCGCAGGGGGTCACCATTTGGCTTGAAAAGGGAGTAACTAATCTCGGTATGAGACAGCACGCAGGGGAATTTTACCTCTGATCCCCAGCGAACGATAAGAAAACGGGGTCGATGGATCTTCCCTTCGTATTGCACGCAATCATTGAATTCCTTTATCTGATCGGACACATCCATTGACTTATATTTTTCCACATAACCCTCCATCGTTTTTGTACCGTCAAGGATGAACTCTATTTTCAGTTCTTCGGGGGAGGTGGATTTATACCTCGGATCAGTTCCGGGTTGTCCATGACCACGTGTGGTATCAAGCTCGATATTGCTGGTACGTGTGAATGTTTCAGGATTGACAGGTGTTGTAAATGATTTGACTTCCTTCCTGAAATCATTCTTTTCAAAGGCATGAATAACCAGCTTGGAAAGGACTTTTGAATTCTTATCTGCCATTTTTGTCTTTTAAAATTTCAAGAACCTTTTCAACGCATGTTTTTATCATTTCCTCCTTAGGTGAACTGTTGCCACCTTCAGGTGCACCGGAAGCCCCTTCGGCCCCCTGTTCGCTCCCCTCTTTGAGCACTGTGGCCCTTATTATAAGCTCTCTTACTTCAATTGTTCCCATAAATGAAAAAATAGATTAATATCAGGGTTCTGAGAGGATGAGCCTGTTATAATTCAGTTCCAGTGTTTCGATAAGCACAGCGCCATTTTCGGCGTTCAATTCCCCAATTTTCCAGCTTCTTGGCCAGACGTTATTTATAGTCCATAACATCAGTGGCTTATGCTCCTCGTTAAGCAGCTTTATTGTGACAATATCAACAGGTTCCACTTCCTCATCATTGAATGCTCTCTGAAGCCAGCGAGTTATGCCGGAAGAAGAGGGTTTCAGTAACCCGCGCTTAAGGATGAGGGGAGTGCTTTTTCTTCTCACCGGTAGCACATGTTCAAACCGGTTTTCCCCTCCTTCCTTTATCTGCTCGGTGTCAAGGGTGACATCAAGACCTGAAACCGACTGAAACCTGACATCTATTCCCTCTTCATTTAAAGTGAACTCCACTTTAAAATGAAAGTTGACTGTCTGATAAAAGTCTTCGGTCATCTTATTTCAGGGATCATGGATTGGCTTCTACAATTGTCAGTCCTTCGTGCACCAGGGTCATCGTTTCAATTGCCACTTCATTTCCGTCGGCCTTGAGGTCGGTGGATTGGATCTTTGATGGCCATGCCTTTGACAGGGACCATGTGATAATAGGCTTATGCTCTTCATCAAGGAGCTTGATATTTACATCCCTCCTGAATTTTTCCTTTCCTTCCTGGAAAAGGAATGTTTTTTTCCACAGTTCGAAATACTCGAAGTCACCCTGGAAAGTTCCTCTCTTGAGCACTACATCACTATATTTGGTCATGCCGGGCTGCTTTGTCTTGTTGTAAAACGGACTGTTTCCTTCGCGATATTCAATAGGTGTCGTTTCAAAATCCAGTCCGGTTACTTCTGTGAAACCTACTCGTGTACCTCCCCACTCGAGCTGAAAATGGAACTTGGGAAGCGGGTAGTTCTTTTTTGGATCTTCTGCCATTTTATTAAGATTTAATGTTATCAGATAATTTTATTTGCATCTTGCAGCAGGATCGACGGCCTTGATAGCCTGATCGAGGCTGTTCTTACAAGCCAGCAGCGACTGCTGTTTCATCTTTGCTTTATTGAGTTCGTCAAGCAGGTCTGTGAGATCGGCATTGTCCTTATCAAGCCACGACTGCACTTCTTCCTTAAATTTATTGTTACAAACCGGGAAGTCAAAGACAGGTTTCAGGTCGCAGTCATCAGATTGTGGCCCTCCATGAGAATGTGGCCCTCCGGATTGCTTTGTCTGTACAGAAGTATTTTCTGAGCAGGGCGTATCGCAGGCAAATTCATCGTACCATTCGCAGATAAGCGCTTTCATTCCATAATGCACGGTACCGTTCAGAGATGCGCATGGTTCCTGATCTTCCCCGCAAGGGTTATAGACCGGTTCTGAATCACAGTCTCTTGTCGATAGCCCGTTCCTCAGAAGTGAAGCGAGCCTTATGGCAAGAACAATATTCTTTATCACTTCATCCCTGGTTTTCACCGTTGCGACCAGTTTAAGTCTGTATTCTTCGAGGTATTTGAATATTCCTTCGCCTTTGTTCAGCCCCTGGGCATTGTTCTTTCTGAGGCAGTTATCGAGGCTGTCGAAGATAGCCTGAAGCTCATCTATCTGCATGAATATGTCGCGTAACATGCAGAAGAGGATTTGTATCGCTTCCTCAGCTTTGCAGGTATTGTACCAGATCTTATCTGACTGGGAAGCAATAAGCCTCAGCTGGTGGCATATATCCCTTGCCAGGAGTTCAGCTTTATCAAGTTCATCAATCCATGATTTGTAGCGGTCACGCCGGCCAGTGATAAAATCAAGCTTGCTCTGCAGCAAGGCAGTTTTTTCAACAATGGCATTGTATGAGGGATTGACTTTGTTCAGTTCATCCTGCCAGCTGTCATAACAGCAATCATTGCAGGGTTGATCGGGATCGTTTGTTTTGCAACATTCCAGGATAGTCTCCTTATCCCAGTCCTGATCAATGGGTCTGTAATCAGATTGTGTAAGCATGGTGTATCTTTTGGAGTTTATTAAATGGCTTCATGATTCCTTTCAGGTTTTTTTTCAATGGGAGGGGTCTCCTCCTTATCGTCGCAGCAGAAAGTTTTCTTTACATCGTCACAAATCCCGCAGATTGCATCCTCACAATCTTTCAGGCGCGGCTGACAGTCATCGATTCCCTTTGAGCCATGATTATGATCGTGATCGTATCTTTGGCCATGGTCATTCTTATCCTGACGGTGTCCATGATCATGATCATGATCGTGTTTATCGTCACCTTCCTTTATACACTCACATTCCGGGCAGCAAAGAAAATCAGTAGCATCATAATAACCTTCGAACCTGGCACGTTCCGAATTTCTGATTATTGCAGACTGTGTTATTGTCTTAACAGAATTAACAAGTTCCTCCTGCAGCTTGTCAAGTTCACTCTTCCTTGCTTTCATGGCATCGGATATAAGTTTTTCAAAACCTGATGATTTGGTTGTCAGATCGGCATGAAGCTGATCGAGGGTGTCGATGTTGGAGAAGATCTGAATGCCAACAACATCAGCCGAGGACTGGAATATGGAATTAATATCAAAGACCAGTCCTTTGGGTTTGCATATCAGGTCCCCGATAAGTTTATCCGCATCATTGCATGCTTCTGGAAGATTCTCCGGTTCAGGGCAGTTCTCTGCCGCTTTTCCTGTGAGCGCCCTTACCTGCGTGATATTGCATTTATCATTATAGCTGTTATCAAGCCGGCCTGCAGCTTCTTTTAGTTCCACGAATTTAACTTTCAGATCCTTTACCTGCTTGCTGATAGTGGTAAGTGTTGTGTTCAGGGTCTTGTTCCAGTCCTTGATCTGCGTGATACCGGCTTTCAGGGAGACATTGGTCTGCAACAGCTCGGTACCTACCGTAATCTCAAGGTTCCTGTATTTCCTGTAGCTCTTTTCGGTATTCATGAAGATGCATTTCTTTTCCCTGTAGATATCGTTCTCACCATCGAACTTTGTTTCGGCCTTGCTTACGCTGGCTCTGGAGCCATAAAGAAGTTTACAGAGTTCGTTACGGTTAAGGGTAATACTCACCTGGGTAGCATTATCCTTGTCCTTGCATTCTTTGCACCCATTGTCATCTTCCGGTTCGGGACGATGCGGGGGGTACTGCGGTTTGTTTGCCATTATTAATAGATATTAAAGATTTACAAACTACGATTCATCAAGCATCTTATGCATAAAGCGAAGAATAATGAACTCGGCCGGTCTTACAACTGCGAGTCCTATCTCAACGATCATTCTTCCTTCAAGCAGGTCGAGATTAGTCATCGTTTCTCCCAGTCCGATATGTACGAAAAATGCCTCTTTGACCGATGCCCCCTGCAAAGCCCCCTGTTTCCACTGCTGGGTCAGGTAATTCTGTATCATCGATTTGACACGAACCCATGTATTTTCATCATTGGGTTCAAAGACGAATTGCTCGGTGGCATTCTTGACCGACTCTTCAACCATATTGAAGTACCTTCTTACCGGAATGTAGCGCCATTCGTTATCGTTTCCTGCAAGGGTTCTTGCGCCCCAGACAAAAGCTGGTCCGCGGCCATCGAATTTCCTGATAACATTTATTGATTTGCCTGCCACGTCATCAACATTGAGCCTTTTCTGCTCTTCGTGGGTAATCAGATATTCAGGCTGTACAACGTTACTGATATTTACATTGGCCGGAGCTTTCCATACTCCCCTGGAATTGTCAACCTTTGCATATATGCCCATAATGGCAGGTGTTGCCGGTAACAGCATCTGAATAGAAGATACTGAGCTTTTTGCCTGGAAATATTGTGAATTGTTTATATTCTTCAGCGCATCGAGTGTAGCCACACCTCCCGGCCCATTTTCAATTTTGATTGCAGCATCATTATCTTTTGTCTGATCGCCGGGGACTTTATAATTGAAATCGACCGTTGTCAGAAGTCTCGGGAAATATACAGCAGCATATTTCAGATCACTTGGTACAGATGTGGTAAGGGTATCACGCAGGAACTGATAATCAGCTTCCCAGTCATCTCCGTTATCCGGTATATGATATACATCCATCACAGTAAACCTGTCCTGCAGCAGCACACACTGGTTTATAGCCTGGGTATGAACATCGTAATAGTCGTTGGGATTTTCGAGGTTGACCGAATCAGGAAAGACCAGGAGCGTTACCTCGTTTATCTTTGCTAATGTCGCAAGTCCTTTTTTCAGGTCATCAGCCAGGATGGTGCCGCCGGTGGCAGCATAATCGCCAACCGACACTATCCAGCAGGGGCCGCCTCCGTTAGCGTAGAACATCTGCATTGAATAATGCATCAGGAATTTGGATCTCAGTGTTTCATCCACTTTCCCGTTTATGTCCGTGCGCGCACCAGAGCTGCTGAAGATCACTGAAATGCTCTGTGTTTCCGGATCAGGATAGCCGAAATACTGTTCATATTCCAGCAGCGAATCAATTCTTCGCGGGACAAAAAGAAGATCATTTGCTTCTTTCCATTGTGCTTTCCCGGTATAACCGATAAAAGCGGGGATGGCTGTTTCGACAGAAGCAATGGATGGTGGGAGATGAGGAATCTCTTCAATGTATACTCCCGGTGTTTTGTACTCTGCCATAAGCTAACTTTTTGGGATTTATTTAATTACTGTATAGGAAAAATTTCAGATTCTGGTACCTGAATATCAAAATATACCCTGCGCAGGGCATCAGTTTTGATATCGTAAGTCCGGGGATTTGGTAAATATTTTGTTGTTGTCCCCGAACTATCGCTGACCATCAGATAATACCTGCTGAGGGAAACCGGTTTTCTGGATATCAGGGCTTCGTTCTCTTTAAAGAGGAAGTTGTTAAGAGAAGCATCCAGAAGCAGCTCCCTGCCTTTGCTGTTAATATACCGGAAGTGGCCGTACCGGCTTTTTAAAGGTATTTCGAAAACCGGCGCTGCTGAAAGTATTCCCAGGTTGTCCCGGTTCTGGATTATCCAGCCTTCATCTGTAAGAAGGTTTAATAAAGAATTGGTGACCCTGGGCCTGATATGCACAGCTCCAAAGGAAGAAACAGTGGATAATTGATCGCTGAAGACAATATTTTTTGAATCGTTCCAGCCATTGTTCCCTGTTGCATTTATTGTAAATATTTTATCCTGTAATGAAACACTTTCACCCGGCTGGACGATATCTGCCTTGTCGGTGAAATCAAGCAACACCCTGCCAAGTGGCATGTCGTTGCTAAATGAAAACTCCTTAATTATTCCGGAGGAGTTGCCGGTAAGTGTTATACTAAGTTCAGTAACAGAATTATTTCCCGGAAGGGTATAGTGGAATTTCAAGGGAACCAGCATCCTGTCGTTCTCGTTTGCAAAGGAAGTGACAGCTGTGTTAACCGCTTCCTGTTGCAGATTACCAGTATTATCGTAAAATAATTCAATAAGGTTGTTGCCTGCATTTAGTGCGAGCTCACCCTGCTCATATAAAATTCCTGGGTCAAAAACAGAGGCAGGGCTTACAAGGAACGGATATGTTCTTGCTCCGTTGATGTTCTCATTTGAGAATATATATTTTGAAGGGATAGTACGGTTCAGGCGGCCGTTTGTATATGCATCGGGAAGATTGTCCTTTTTTGTGAGAAGGATGAAGATCTCAAGGTCGTCGGGCAGAGGGAAGAATGGTATAAAAACGGATGAGTTATCGGGGAGCCTTAGCTGGCTGACCCTTACAAGGACTTTGCAACCTGAATAGGAAGGAATCAGTTTCAGTCCGTGCTGCTCATACAGTGTTTTGAGTTTTCCGGGGAAATCATAAGTTATATCCCTGCTGAATGATTCCCGGTCATTATCATGAGCTTTATTCAGCCTCTCTATCCTTGTAATAGGATCGGACTCTTCAAAAAGGCTTTTACCATCCTCGAGCGTCAGGAAGTACTCATGTTCCAGTTTAATCTCAAACAAGGTCTTATAGATCAGGTCCATAGATCTCAGTTGTCAGTTTTAACTCCGAGTCCGTTATTAATTTCTTCGATAAGTGGAACCACTCTGACAACTGAACGATCTGTTATGGACACCAGCCTCATTTTAAACATCACAAAAGGCACCTGCCTTCCTCCCAAAGATCCCCACAGATGATTGATCTGTTCAAAGGTAAGAGTATAAAGTTCTAAAGTGAATTCAAGATCAGCAATGCCTGCCTGGCTCATATCCAGGGTTCCGGCAGATACGGAATTTGCAGCTGAAAAGCTGTTCCTGCTTTGAACAAACTGGATGATATAACTGAGCCTTCTGAGCGCCAGCTGATAATGATCACCGGAATAATTGCATGTAAATAGTATATATAGATTAAGGTATACAGGCGGATTCTGATAGACCGCGTTTTTTAGGAACGGCCGT
The DNA here is from genome assembly GCA_942492865.1 of uncultured Bacteroidales bacterium. GTDB lineage: Bacteria > Bacteroidota > Bacteroidia > Bacteroidales > VadinHA17 > LD21. Next base: position 1,403,533 of record OW818650.1, read on the forward strand.
TTCAGCGGCGATTGATTCTTAAGTGCACTTTCCTCTTCTATATTAACAAGAGTGAGAACGATATTCTCAGTGAGAGAGGCTCCAGCAGGTGTTTCGAGCAGACCTATGTTATCGATTACAACAGATGCAGAATCTTTTTCAGAGAGAAAATTGATCAATTCGTTCCTGAGCAATATGAGCGCTGTCTCAATCATCAGAATACAGAATAAATTTGTGCTTGTAGTCAGTCAAAAACGGGTAATTCCAGAATGTCAGATCAGAAAAACAGAAAAAAAACCAATCAAAGAACAGGGCAAAAAAAGAGATTTAGAATAATAAACAGACAAAATTGAAAATGGTTGTTAAAAAATTTAAATTTTTTTTTCAGTAGTAAAAAGAGGTTTTATGTAAATTTTCTGTCCCTTACTGATGATTGACTATAAACCTGCCTGATACATCGTAAAATCCACGGGTATCATTCATGAAAATCATTTATATTTGATCCTTATTATTAATAGTTATAACATGAACTGGATCGACATTGTGATAATTATCATCCTCGGAGGATCGATGATATCGGGATTCATTAACGGGCTGGTCAAAGAGGTGGCTTCTCTGGCAGCATTGATTCTTGGGATATGGGGTGCAATAAAATTTTCGGGTTATACTGCGGGCCGGCTGTATGACTTTTTTGACATGAATGGGCAGTACGTGGGTATAATTGCATTTGTAATTACCTTCGCAATCATAGTTATAATAATACATTTTATTGGAATACTGGCCGATCGCATAGTTACTGCAGTTGCGCTGGGTTTCATTAACCGTCTCCTTGGGATAGTTATATCTCTTTTGAAATCGGTCGTAATAATGAGTGTCATATTTGTTGTACTGAATGCGATTGATGTAAGGAGGCCCATTCTTCCAAGAGAAAAAATAGAAGCTTCAATATTCTACAATCCGATATCGGATATTGCCCCCATGCTTTTCCCCATCATTGGTGAAGGAGGCTTCTACAGAAGTTTCGAGAGGTTTAAAAAGAAACCCGATGATGTGATTATTTAATCCTGTTGCTATATTTGCAATTCTTTAAAAAAGCGTTTATGAAATTTGTTGAAGAACTGTTATGGAGAGGGATGATTCATGATATCATGCCGGGAACGGAAGAATTGCTTGAAAAGGAGGTAACCACCGGTTATATAGGATTCGACCCAACGGCCGATTCGTTGCATATCGGGCACATGGTGCAGGTAATGCTGCTGGTTCATTTTCAACGCGCCGGGCATGTCCCGGTTGCACTTGTGGGTGGAGCAACAGGCATGATAGGTGATCCTTCAGGAAAATCGGAGGAGAGAAACCTGCTCGATGAGATAACCCTTCGCAGGAACGAAGACGGTTTGAAAAAACAGCTTTCAAGATTCCTTGATTTTTCGCCTGAGAGGTCAAATAAGGCCCTTATGGTCAATAATTATGACTGGATGAAGGAATATTCATTCCTGAACTTTATCAGGGAAATAGGCAAGCATATAACCGTTAACTATATGATGTCTAAGGATTCGGTAAAAAAACGACTTGGTTCCGAATCAAAGGAAGGAATGTCATTCACTGAATTTTCATACCAGCTTGTGCAGGGCACTGATTTCCTTCATCTTTACAATCAGATTGGATGCAGGCTTCAGATGGGAGGATCGGACCAATGGGGTAATATTGTTACCGGCACTGAGCTTATACGCCGTAAGTCGGGAGGTGAAGCTTTTGCCCTTACATGTCCGCTCATCACTAAATCGGACGGGACAAAATTTGGAAAGACCGAATCGGGAAATGTATGGCTCGATCCGGCTAAAACATCCCCGTATAAATTCTACCAGTTCTGGCTTAATGTATCCGATGAGGATGCTGCAAAATATATAAAGATCTTCACATTGCTAGGCAGGGATGAGATTGACAGCCTCATCACATCGCATAATCTGAACCCGCAGGAGCGTATTCTGCAGAAACGCCTTGCGGAGGAGGTTACCGTAATGGTGCATTCAAGGGAGGACTACGAAGGCGCTGTAGAAGCTTCTCAGATACTTTTTGGAAAAGGGACAAATGAGTCGCTCAGGAGAATGAATGAAAACACCTTTGTTTCAGTATTTGAAGGTGTCCCTGTTTTTGAAGTAAGCCGCGAACTGCTCGGGGCCGGGGTTTCCATTGCTGATATGCTTTCGGTGCATTCGGCTGTCTTTACATCAAAAGGCGAGCTACGCAGGCTGGTTCAGGGAGGAGGGCTCAGTATAAACAAGGAGAAGATTGAAGATCCTGATAAGATAATTAAGTCAGATTCCCTGCTCAATCACAAGTACCTGCTTGTTCAGAAAGGGAAGAAGAATTATTATCTGCTTAAGGTTGTGTGAGGCGTCAGAGAAGGTCGGCAGCAATCAATTTTTGCTAATACTCCTTAAAAGAGTTCGCGAATAATATAGCGGATTATTCGCCGTAGGCGATTAATTATTGGGATTATTAAAGTTCTATTGGGATTATTCGCCGTAGGCGATTAATTATTGTAGAAAAACAATCAACATATTAATTTTTTACCACGTAGTGGTTAAACAATTGCTCAGAGCTCTGGGAAAACCCTGTTTAACCTCTTCTATGTTGCAAACCAAATTTAGGAAGAACATTTTTCATTTTATTTTCATTTTATTTAATTTTACAAACGTGAAGCCTAAGAGGAAACAGGCTCTGCTGAGGAGCAACCTGTCAGCAATAAGCTTCATGGATGCACTGCATTTTGGGAAGGTTTTATCCTTCCCATTTTTTATAAATGCAGGTATCCTGTATGGCTAAGAAAACCTAACCTAAAAAGTAATTGCAATAAATTTAATCTACAAAAACAACCTTCTATCAACAGACCCTTTATTACTACCAGGGCTGCATTGCCTCGCTTTAATTTTTATAGAATGTGAGCTGTAATCTACGAGTAGCGGATTCTTAAAGAACCGCAAGAGGTTATAATAGGCTCACAAGGTTGTTATTTGTAGATATTACTTTAGTTAGTCCATGATAACGCATATGGCTGTTTATTTTTCAATACAAACTTTATTCTACTGAGTAGTTTTTTTGCTATTCTTACTATTGCTTTATTTGGATCCATTCGTTTGCAATAATCAAGATAGCTCTTTAATAATACAGGATCATGGCGTATTGCAATCCATGAAGATTCAATAATTGCATTGCGTAATACGCTATGACCTCTTGAAGTAATGTCTCCTGTTTTTTCCTCTTCTCCCGAGGATTTGGTAGAGGGAACCAAGCCGATATAGCAACACAATTTACCGATATTGCTAAACCTGAGTATGGTCTCCAGTTCAGTCAGTATTATCATGGCCGTCAATATGCCTATCCCTGGCAGACTTCTCAACAATATAACCTCATCTTGATAAGTTACAGTGCAACTTAATTTTTGAATTTGTTTTGTTAAATCCAGAATGGTTGCTCTTAAATTCTTACTCTGATGTATCAAAGAACTTAGAGTTATTTTTCCGCTTTCTTCGGTTAATTCAATTGATTCAAGCCAGATAATAAACCTTTTGGACCAATGATTTTGAGGTTTGCTGAATGACTCAGGAAAGTTGATGCCATGAAAATGCAAGAATGATTTAATTCGATTCTTAAACCTGGTTAGATCTTTTGCCATTGTTGCACGTGCCCTTAAAAGACCTCGGTCTTCGAGTGTTTTTAAACCTGGAACATAAATAGCTTTAAGATCTCCGTTACGTAATGATCTGGCAATTTTTCTGCTATCTCTTTTATCCTCCTTTTGCACTCTTTCCTTATTTGTTGTTGGGATATCAGCCGGATTAACAACAATAGAGTTTACCCCAAGTGAGATAAGCTTATTATGTATCCAATATCCGCAAAAACCCGCTTCATACGCGGAATAATATATGCCACCAGGAAAGTTTCTCTTTAAATACTGAAACAATAGTTCCGGATTAGGGTCCTGTGAAAAAGTCTTCACTGCCACCTTTTCAGTTAGAATTGTCACTTTCCAGCTTTTCAGATGCACATCAAAACCTACATAAATGTTTTGATTGCTGAAATCAATTTTGTTACTTTGTGTTTCCATAAGTTTCAGGTTTTTATTTGTTTAGAATGTCAAATCCAAAATAAATAACTTCCTGAAACTTTTTTTATGCAAACATAGGGCCTACGAGGTAATAAAACCATTTTTAATATCTCTTGCTACAATAGTTTAAGCCCTCCGGGCTAATAAAAAAAAGGTATCCCAAATGTATAACAGAGAATTATAAAAAACAGGCTGACAATTGGGATCAAAGGATATTGAAATACCTTAAATCTTTAAGATTGTCGCACTAAAGTGGGCAAGTCAGGAGTGAAGAATCTGATTAAGGTTGTGTGAGCGTCAGAGGAGGTCGGCAGCAATAAGCGACACATCGTCAAACAGATAGGGATTTGTTTTAGGAATCCCCAGGTGTTTCATCATGTTACGGATATTTTTCTCAACAGGATCGGTGTTGGCTATATTTTTGATAATTTCACTGGTTCCTATATCAAATCCATCTTCTCCCTTAAGTTCTGAAAGACCATCTGTATAGCATACTATTTTTGAATAATCGTTTATACTGATAAGGCTTTCCTTGACGACAGGAATCTCATCAAGCATGCCAATGCCGACACAGGAAGGCTGAAGATACTCCACCTCGCCGGTGCGGGTATTATATAGAACAGGAGGATTGTGAGCAGCATTTACATACTCAAGAGTTTTTGTAAGACAATCATATCTTGCAACGAAGAGGGTGATGAATTTTTCACCTGCAGCATTTGCCACAACCACGGTATTCAACCTTCTGACCAGGACCTTAAGATCGATGTCGTGAGTGAGCAGGGCCCTGAGGTTTGCCTGAAAATTAGACATCAGTATTGCTGCAGAAATACCTTTTCCCGATACATCGGCAATGCAAAACCCCATTTTTGACTCTGAAAGCTTGAGGCAGTCATAATAATCACCTCCGACCTGGAAGTGCGGATAGTAGAAACCATTGATAATAAACTTTCGTGTTCTCGGCATCTGCCCGTTATCGGGGATCAGCATTTTCTGCATCTTTGCCGCCAGCTCAAGCTCTTTTTTCAGCGCTTCCTGGCGAAGGCTTTCGCCGAAGAGCCTGATATTTTCAATTGCGACGATTATTACGTTGGAAATAGTCTGAATAAAATTCAGGTGCTTAAGAACGGGGCTCATTCCTTCTCCCTCCTCTTCAATATCACCTATAAAGACAAAAGCAAGGCGCTTAAAATTATTATATACCGGCACAATTATATCCACACCCTCAAAGCCCGAATCTGTAGAGACATAGGTGATATCGGTAATGTCCATCAGTGATGTTTCAACATCTATTGTTTCAAGGTATTTGGCAAACCCGCCGTTAAGAAGGCATTCCCATTTATCTGAAAGCTTGTAAATAAGGATCTTGCCAATACCCAGTCGTTGCCTGAGGATGAGTTCATATTTTAAAAGGAGCTCTTCTGTGGGCAGGTTGGCATTAATGGATAAAGTTATATCCAGCAATGCGTCAAGTTTGAATTTTAGGATATTTAATCTTTCGGATGAAGATTTTTTCCTGTTCATCAGCGAATTATGATTTTACGCGCTCAACATACGTTCTGTCGCGGGTATCAATTTTTATTTTATCACCTGTATTTACAAACAAAGGGACCATTATTGTTCCGCCTGTTTCGATCTTTGCCTGTTTAAGGGTGTTTGTGGCAGTATCACCTCTCAGTCCTGGTTCGGAATAAACGACCTCCATTACTACAAAAGGAGGAAGATCGACTGACAACACAGTTTCAGTTTCAGCGTGAACGACAACCTCTACATTCTGGCCCTCCTTCAAAAACTCGCTGTTCTCAATCAGGTTTTCTGAGATATGGATCTGCTCGTATGTTTCAAGGTGCATGCATATATAACCCATATCATCTTTATATAGATATTGGTAGGGTCTTCTTTCAACCCTTGCAACGTTTACTTTTGTGCCCGATGAAAAAGTATTCTCTAAAACCCTTCCTGTTTTAAGGCTTTTAAGTTTAGTCCGTACAAAGGCCGGGCCTTTCCCTGGTTTAACATGCTGAAACTGTACGATTGTACATAATTCATTATTGAACTCAATCACCAATCCGTTTCTGAAATCTGCAGTACTTGCCATAAATATTAAATAATTCGATAGTTAATTTATTAATTTAATTCACCGAAGGGAGCAACAAGTCCCGTATATTTTACCATTTCAACTGTAAAAGACCCGACAAAGATATCAAAACGAATCTTAACCGGTAAAAAATTTTTATCTGCCGAAAGCCAGAACGAAACGTCTTCTTCGGTCTTAAAGAGCCTGCCTTTTTCAGTAACAGGGTTAAACCTGTAACATCTTATCTTTCCTGCTTTTGTTCTGACTTCATCTGTTCCCATATATCTGAGCTTTATGGGATAGAGCTCATCCGTGAACCAGGTCATTATTGTAATCATCTGACCTTTCTTTATTTCATTCATTTCGGGAAGAATGCTGTTCCTTAAAAAGTAGAAAGATGACAGGATATCGTGGATACCCTGGGGAACAACGTGTATCCCGGTAAGATCGCTGGTGATTATGGCAGAATCAGATCTTGATTTATGATCGAACAAAACATCATTATATTTCGTATACCGGCCTTCACGGATATTCCTTATTGCCCTTACAGGCAGCTCTGTATCAGGGTCAATAAAACTTTCATATATATCGAGCACTCTGAATATAGCATCTGATAGCCCTGTTGTTTTAGCCATCATAACCGAATGCAATACTTCTTTGCCATTAAAGGTGTCACTTTTTAATTCAAGTGTTGCTATCCCTCCGTTTATGACTCCGTAATGTATAAGATATTCAACTTTTTCCCCGGCCTGGTATGATTTTATTTGTCCGTAAGCCGAGAAGGAGATGAGTATAATGATCGATATAAATAATCTTTTCTTCATCATTTTTTCCACACATAATTACTTTTCGCTCTGTCAATTACCTTGCCAAAAAATTTCCGGGTATATTTTTAACCTGTTTTGTGGTAATAAAATCTTTAAGGTACAACGGTTCAAAATATGCAACATCTTCAAATCTTCCTTCAGCAAGGGCTTCACAGGCAGGTTTCTGCATGTCGCCTGCCGAGATCCTGTATTTATCTGCAAAATAATTATTCGGACGTTTTAACACGTTCCTGTACTTTAAAGCGCCATCACCAAAAAAGATCATCTTTACGGAGGGAGGGAAATTGCTGAATGAGTCTTCACCAATAATATCAGCTGCGAGATCTTTTATCTTTTTGCCCTGGCTGTCGAACAGTGAGTAGTACACCTCCATTCTCCGGGCATCTATCATTGGGCAGAACACTGTTTCGCTGTCAGCTGTTTCACTGATGCCCTGAAGCTGCCTGATGCCATGGTACATTGAGAGAGTGGTTTCAATTCCGATCAGAGGGATTGAAGTTGCATAAGAGATCCCCTTTGCAGCCGATACACCTATACGAAGACCGGTGAACGAACCTGGTCCTTTGCTCACTGCAACTGCTTCAAGATCAGATGCTTTAATGCCTGCCTCTCTTAACAGGTCCTCAATGAAAACAGTCAGGAGTGAAGCATGCGATCTGTCTTCATGGCTTTCCTTCAATCCAATAACCCCCGAACTGTTACACAGGGCTACGGAGCATACCGATGTAGCTGTTTCAAGACAAAGTATCATATACTACCGGTAGTTCAGACTATTTAAGCTTAAAAAGTTCTTCCTTTTTCACAATTTCAACAAGTGTGCTGTCGGAAAGTTTTTTGCTGATGGCGCTGTAAGGAGATGAAATAATCCGGTCATCAGCAGAGATGCCTGATACTATTTCTATAAAAGAGTTATCCTGGATACCTGTTTTGACATCCCTGGCAAGAGCGTGCTCCCCGTCTGTCACAAAAACAAGGGTACGGATATCCCTGTCAGAAATGGTTGTTTCAGTCTTTGTGGTGTCTGTCCGTGTTGTGACTGCCTGTATCGGGACGGCTAAGATATCATTTTTGAATTCGGTCTGAATGTCAACTGTGCATGACATCCCGGGTCTGAAAGGGCTTTCCATTTCACCTTCAACCATATCCTGGTAAGAGGAAGGCAGAACGAGGATTTTTACATCAAAATTCGTAACCTGGTCAGCAGATATCCCGGTAGTTTTAGCTGAGTTTGCTATTTCGGTTACCAGTCCTTTAAAGACTTTATCGAGATAGGCATCCACCCTTATAAGGGCAGTATCGCCAAGGCTTACCCTGACAATATCATTTTCATTGACCTGAACCTGGGCCTCCATTCTTGAAAGGTCAGCTACACGCAGCAACTCGGTTCCTGCCATAAGGTTTGTGCCGGCAACCCTTTCGCCAAGCTCTACCAGCAGCATGGATACCGTACCCGGCATGGGTGCATAAATGGACGTCTTTACAAGATTTTCATTTGCTTCCTTGAGCGTTGCTTCAGCGCTGATAATTGAAAACCGTGCAGCATCAACATCGGCTTTGGCTACACTATATGAAGCTTCTGCCTGTTCAAATTCGGCCTTTGAGATGGTTTGTTCTTCAAAGAGCTGCTTTGTCCTTTTAAACGACAATTCAGCCTGGGTAAACTGGGCCTCTGACTGTGAGAGCCTTGCTCGCGCTGAGCTTATGGCAGCAAGAGCCCTGTCCTTCTGGGATATATAAATATCAGGCTTGATCCTGATAAGCAACTTCCCTTTTTCAACGGGATCACCTTCCTTAATGGTAAGCTCAACTATTTCTCCCGAAACATCAGGACTTATTTTAACTTCTTTTTCAGGCTGAATCTTACCGTTTGCCGTGATGGTTTCTATTATCATCCGTCTTTCAGCGTTCTCTACAGCAACTTTAACGGCAACTGCCTTGCCGAACCAGCCTTGTTTTTTTCCTATAACAGCCACAACCAGCAGTATTATGACCACCGGGACGAGGATCTTTAATATTTTATCGTTTTTCATTGGTATTATTTCTGAAAGAAAATGATTTTAATTTTTTAAAGTTAGTGGGTTCCCCTTATAAAAATCAAGCACTTTTGTTTTAAAGATGAACTCGTATTTGGCCTGGGCCATGTCGCCCTGGGCATTAAGTAGTTGTGTTTTTGCCATATTATAATCAACCGGTGTTATCATACCCACATTGAATTTCTGCTCATTGTATCTGAATGATTCTTCTATTGAAGTTACTGCCTTTATGCTTGCATTATATTTTTTTAGCGCAGCTACTGCATCGGTGTAGGCCTGCTGGATATTCTTATATAGCTGTTTTCTGGCGCCCTCAAGGGCAAACTCACTGCTTTCGATAGCCAGGCGGGAATTGGATATATTTTTATTTACCTGCCATCCGTTTAAAATAGGTATGCTGAGTGAAAAGCCAACGCCGTAATTTATATTGTCATTAACCTGTTGCCCGAAGGGATATTCGCCATAGATGGGTCCGCTTGCCGGATCAATGCCAAGAATTTTTTCCCTTATGTCGGAATACCCGGTGCTGAATGAGTGATTCATTGAAACCCGCGGGCTCCTGCCTCCCCTGGCTATTTTAAGATCATATTCGCTTGCCGACAACTTGTATTCAGAGCTTTTCACTTCAGGTCTTGTCTGCTGTGCTATTAGAAAGATCTCATCAATATCGCCTGAAATTATTGTATTTGTGTCAACCTGTATGTCTGGCGCCAGAATCTCAAAACCTTCAGTAGTCTGAAGTTCAAGAAGCTGAGTCAGGTTAAGTACTGATATATCGAGCTGATTTTTCATTGTTATCAGCTGTAATTCTTCCTGGGCAGCCTGTGCTTCTATCTGGAGCAGGTTCCCGCGAGCCACACTGCCTGCCTCAACAAGCTTTCTTGACTTTTCGATCTGTTGCCGTGTGATATCAAGCTGATTTTCCGTAGCAATTACAAGTTCCTTGTTCAGAATCACCTGCAGGTAATTGAGAGCAACGCTCAGAGCAACATTATCTCTTATGTTCTTAAGATCTTCCCCGCTTGCCAGGAGGTTATATTTATTTCTGCTTATTGAATTATAATTCTGGAGCCCGTTGAAAATATCGAGGCTTCCGCCGAGGTAAAAATTGTTTGACTGTACTTTTTTCTGATCGGTGTACTGGTATGTTGTCTGATCAAGCGCACGGCCGAAAGAATAATTATGAGTCGCAGAACCATTAAGTGTAGGCAATAGTTTCAGCCTGGAAAGATCCAGTGTATTCTCCTGATATTCAGTCTGAATTATCTGCTGCCTGATCTGAATATTATTTTCAATGGCATACCTTATGCATTCTTCAAGCGACCAGACTTTTGCCTGTGAGAAAGCAGAAGAAGGAAATAATACAGTAGAAAGTAAGATGTATAATATGAATTTCTTCATGATATCTGATTAAAATAGATTCCGGAACATTTCATTAAAGGTATAATAATACAGGATTACGCTTATTATTACTTTTACAGGACTACGAAGATAAATATTATCTTATTATGGATTATTTTTTTTTTGAAAGATTCCAAGCTTGCGTATATTTACATGTTTCAATGACTGCACAGGTTGATAGAAGGTAAATTTTGATGTTAGCCAATGTATCCGGATATATATAGAATTGAGCCAACAAGAAAAACCCCAATGGTATTTCTTGAGCCTGGCAGGATTTTTATTATGGGGAGATCGATACCTGAAAATTCGGGAGATTTTTATAAACCTGTCTTCGAATGGCTCCAGGATCATAAAGAAAAATACACAGGAAAGATAGTTATAGGGTTAGGGTTTGAATATATCAATACTACATCGGCCAAATGGATATATCTTATTCTGAAAGAAATAGCAGAAACAAAGGATCTTTTATCGAACGGGCAGGTTAACTGGTATTATGAGCAGGGTGATGACGATATGAGCGAGCTTGGATTTATTTTAAGATCGCTGGTTGACTGTCAGTTTGTAGTTACTGAGGTTGATAAGATGCAGAGAGACAGGTATGAAGAAATAATATCGTCGACATAATAATCTTCGTTTATATTCCATTTGTTTTTCATTTACACATCCGGAAAATTTATTACTTTTGCCCCGCATTGACCCATGGTGTAATTGGCAACACGTCAGATTTTGGTTCTGAAGAGTCCAGGTTCGAAACCTGGTGGGTCAACAAATAACGACTCATTTTATACATAACCGCTTAAAATCAAGAATTTCAGGCGGTTTCTTTTTTTCAGGGTACTAATCTACCACGGGTTGCACGGAGGTCACAGATAATGCCTTCATTAAATCTTTCTACACTACCCGACCCATGTAAGTCAATACCTACAAAAGTATCAGCTCTATCTTACCTGAACTATCTACTTTCCCTATCGTCCAAATAGCTTATCGCAAATACTTTTGCCCCGAACCACAAAAATTATTTGCTCTGAATCTCAATACCTTACTATATGGACGGATTTAAGAAAATTGTACTTTATACTTTAACATCATTTTTGATGTCAGTCTCGCTTATGGGACAAGGAATTTTAGTTAGTCCGTCAGCTACTTTAACTTCTTTCGGAGGTAATATAGTAATCGCTGAGAACCTCGCGAATAACGGGACTTTAACTGATCTGGGAGGCACCATAACATTTACGGGAGCGAATCAGAGTATAAAAGGGTTCTCAATTTCAACCTTTAATAATATTACTGTTAATTCTGGCAGTAATACCACAATTGAAAGTCCACAAAAAGCTGCCGGAATTTTATCTGTAAATGGGACTTTAAATTCCAATGGATTTATGACCCTCATTTCAACAGCATTGAAAACAGCTCTCATAAATGGTGCCGGAACAGGACAAATTTCAGGGAATGTGACTATGGAGCGTTACCTGCCATCAGGGTTCGGTTATAAATATATAAGTTCTCCATTTCAGTCGTCTACAGTCAATGAGTTGGGTGATGATATTAATATTTCAGCAACATTTCCTCCGGTTTACAGCTATGATGAAAACAGAACCTCTGCAGGTTGGGTAAACCATTCTGCTATCTCTGATATTTTTAACCCATTTTCAGGGTATGCCGTAAATTTTGGTGGCGGACATGCAGCTGTTACCTTTGACCTCAGCGGCGTTGTTAATAACGGAAGCCGGTCAATTGTATTATACAATAATAACAGAGTTTATACAAAAGGATTTAATCTTGTTGGAAATCCTTATCCATCTCCTATAGACTGGAAATCTCCTTTTGGGTGGACAAGGACAAATATAGATGATGCCATTTATTTCTTTAAAGGAAGCGATACAGACCAATACGGGGGTTATTACACTACTTTCATAGGTGGTTTGTCGAGCGATGGAATAACCACAAATATTATTCCTTCAATGCAGGGATTTTTTGTGCATGTTACAGATGGCACATATCCGGTTACAGGAACTATTACTATGGATAATAAGGTCAGAGTTACTGATCAATCTCAGTCCTATATAAAAGGTGATGCAGAAAAACCTCTTATCAGGTTTTCCGGAGGATTCTCAGATAATGTCACAACCCTCGATTATGCTGTCATATATTTTGATGAAAAATCAACTTTGGAATTTGATGGACAACTGGATGCTTTAAAGCTTATGAATTCCGATATAAATGTTCCCAATTTCTATTTCGTCACTCCCGGTGAAATAAATCTTCAGATTTATGCCTTGCCGCCTGTAGTTAACAACTTCTGCAAAGTGCCGCTTGGTATCAAAATCAGCAGAGATGGATACGTCATTGTTAAAATCCGTGATATAGATCCTGCTTTATCCCACATGCGGATCTCAATTAAGGATATGGTTAAAGGTACTGATCAGGAACTGATTTCAGACATGGAATTCAAGATATATTTAAACGCCGGCGAATATAAAAACAGGTTTTTCCTCAATATGTCTGACATCATCACACAATATCCTGAAAATAGCATGGAGCAGGAGATCTTCAGCATATATTATTCCTGGAATACACTTGACCTGACTATAAATAAATTACATGGTGCAGAAGCAACTTTATTAATTTCGAATCTTCTCGGGCAAACCATCCTTGCTGAAAAGATTTCTGCGGAAGGTCATCATGAGATTAATATGCATTTGTCAGATGGCATTTATATAGCCACGTTGGTTTCAGGAGGATCCATGTCCTCGAAAAATTTTTCAATAATTAATAAATAAGAGACAAGTAAATCAGCTTTGCGTTTGTATAAAACTTTTATACCCGGCATGAAATCAATTAAAATTTTCCCTCTTCTCTTTGCAGCTATGTTATTTTTAACCTTCATTTCATCTGAAGCGCAGGTAAAAATAACTGACGGAGCATCCGTAACCATGAATTCAAATTCAGTGCTTGAACTTGAGAGCACTAATAAAGGATTGCTCATACCCAGAGTATCTGTCAATTCCCTAATTTTACCTGCTCCTCTGTCAGCTCCTGTCCCTGAAGGAATGGTAATTTACAGCTTTGGCGGAGCCGTTGCAAATGGATTTTATTACTGGAGCGGAACAGCGTGGATCCCGTTTGCCACTGGCAGTAACAGCCAATGGACAACAAATGGCTCCAATATCTATTACAATACCGGGAACGTCGGGATCGGCGCTTTAGTGCCGTCAGAGAAACTGGAAGTAAACGGGAACATAAAGATAGGAAGCGCCACTACCGGAACGATCAGGGCTACAAATGAATTGGTACTGCGGCAGGACGGAGATGTATATGGCCCAACCATTCTCAGGCTCCGGAATAGAAATACAGAAAATGGAGCGATCTTCGAAACCACTGACCCGACATACTTACTCGTCGATTTTATTTTCAGGAATAATATGAATCAAAGAAATATACGGCTGGAATCAAGAGCTGCACTTGCCAGGACCGGTGTCCCATCTTTCCATCTTGGCGGCATTAGCCCCGACAGTCCGACACTTTCCCTGGGAGACAATTACGCAGCTTTCAATAAAAACGTAAAGATTGGATCTTATACATCCCCTCTAACAGCGCTTGATGTAAATGGCAAGATAACTCTCAGAACAGGAGCAGCAGCAGGAGCAGTTCTTGTTTCTGATGCCAATGGCACCGGTACATGGACAAATCCGGTCAGTCTTAATAATGTTCCCGTAACCAAATCAGTTTCTTCTGCATTATTAAAGACTGAAACAATAGTTCTGGCCTCCGGTGATATTATACTTACCCTGCCTGCAGTTACCAGTGCTGACGACGGACTGGAAATCACAATAAAACACGTAGGCTCGCACACGGATCTGATAACTATTGTGCCGGAAGGCGGTAAGGTAATAGACGCCTCAACAGCCTCTTCTCTTACACGCTGGCGTGGCAGAACATTTATTGCTACAGGATCTAACTGGATCATAAAGGAAAGAGAAACCCGGGCAGATAATCTGTTTGACGTAAGTACTGGAGCAAGTTTTACAACAATTGCAGAAGTTATTGAATTCCTGAACGTGCACATGACCGGACCATCTAATGTCAGACTTGGTGGAGGAACGTTTACAATAGATGCAACACAAACAATCGATCTCCCCTATCCTGTTACTTTTGAAGGTCTTTCATACGGAGAAACTAATATCGTAGCTGCAGCCGGGGTGGCAGGCAATCCAATGTTTGACTGCAAGTCCGAGTCATATTTCAAAATGCTGAACTTCGAGGCCTTTTCAAACTCTTCCGGTAACGATGCAATTCACTTCACGGGAAGCGAAGTTTACTATGAAGTGAAAGATGCTTATTTCACAGGGTTTAACAAAGGAATTGTTACCACAGCAAACACTGACCTCTGGCTTTTTGAAATTGATATTGAGGATTGTACATCGGCGGGATTGGAAATCGCAGCCGGAACTGCAAGTGGAGGGCAAATGAGAATTTCTGAAACAGATTTCTTCCATTGTGGAACAGGTATTAATCTTTTGTCAGGGATCTCTGAGGTAATCTCAATTATTAATTGTTCTTTTTACAACATTGAGTCGGGGACGGATATTGGCATTCAGTATCATCCTGACAGTTTCATATCATTTAATAATCTGATGATTGCCAATAACGGCTGGAACAACGAAGGAACATTTATTAGCGGATTTGACTTTTCAAGACCTGACGGAAGGGATGCAGATGCATCACTCATTGGGAATGTAGGTATTGAAGATGCAAAGCCTCATAGCAAAATTAACGTAAACAATAATGCTTTAACCACAACAATAACAAATTCGGGTACATATTATAAGGCCAGTTGGATAAACTCATCCGTTTATCAGAATAAATGGGATGTCACAGGTAATAAAATGATCTATCAGTCGGCTAATTCTTCAGATGGATGGGCAATAATAACAGGAAATCTTTCCAATAGTTCCCCGAACCGTGTTGTTTCCATGGCAGTTGTCAGAAATGGAGTAACTGCAACTCTTTATGGCGAGACAAGCCTGCGGGTAATTACAGCGAACCAGCCATTTCAGTTTTCTACAGTTATTTATATCCCTGACCTTGAAAAAAATGATTTTCTGGAATTATTTGTCACCTCCAGCAATAGTTCTGACATAATTACTTTCCAGGATGTTCACTGGTTCACAAATACACAATAACTTCTAAACGACTGTTTTACTATGATAATGAACAAATAGTTTTGTATCTTATTTATATATCATGATTAGATACATCATTTCATGAAAAAAATCAAAGATGATACAAAGTACATGAGAGAGTCCTTGCAAAAGATCGAAAGCAAGTACCGCAGATTGCATGAAAGTATGATTGACGCTTACGCATCAGTCGATATGGATGGACGAATTTTAGAATGTAACAACGCATTTATAAACATGCTGGGATATCCTGAAGAAGAGCTGTATAAACTGTCATATACTGATGTAACACCTTCAAAATGGCACGAATATGAAGCAACTATCGTCACTGAACAGATCCTGAAAAAAGGTTATTCCGGGGTATATCAGAAGGAATTTCGCAGAAAGGATGGCACTGTTTTTCCAGCTGAACTTAGGACTTTCCTGGTAAAAGATGAGAGCGGGTTTCCAATCATCATGTGGGCGATTGTGAGAGATATCACTGAACGCAAAGCGGCTGAAGAGATTTTGATAGAAAGTAATTCGAGGCTTGAGCATGCAATGCAGGCTGCAAACATGGCCTGGTGGGGACTGGATGTCAGCACCGGTAATATCACTTTCAATAAACGGAAATCCGATATGCTTGGATATCCGCAGGAGAAATTTAAGCACTACACTGACTTTATGGCGCTGGTACATCCTGAAGATTATGAAAGAGTGATGGAAGCGATGAAAAGTCACATCCATGGGACTTCCATCAGGTATGCCTGTGAGTACCGTATTTTAACCAGTTCAGGGAAATATACCTGGTTTAATGATGTGGGGTCGGTTGTAAAAAGGGATTTGAATGGTGCCCCTCTGAACATAGTTGGAATTGTTATTGACATTAACGAAAGGAAGAGAACAGAAAGAGAACTTTTAAATGCCAAAGAAAAAGCAGAAAAAGGTGAGAAGGACCTTATTTTACTGAATCAGCACCTTCAGGAAGTAAGGGAGAACGAGTGGGCACTCATAGCAAGGGAGATACATGACCAGCTGGGACAGTCACTTACCGCTTTAAAAATCGATATAAGCTGGCTGCAGAGGAAAACCCGTAGCGAAAGCGAGATAAAAGCCAAGCTAGACGCAATGACTGATATTTTAACAGACACAATTGAGAATGTACAAAGAATTTCGTCAGAGCTTCGACCTTCAATATTAGATGACATAAGCCTGTCTTCAGCAATGGAATGGTATTGTGAGGATTTTTCAACCAGAACAGGTTTAACTGTAAAAATGGAGTTTGAGAATGTCCAGTCTGAAAATATGAACATCAATCTTGCTTTGTATCGTGTATTGCAGGAATCACTTACAAATATTATTCGTCACGCCAATGCGAAGGTGGCCATAGTAGATTTATGCCGGATCCGGAATAAGATCAGACTTTTAGTTCAGGATGACGGGATAGGAATACCAGATGATAAAATAGGGTCATCAAAGTCATTTGGACTTCTGGGAATGTTTGAAAGAGTTAAATATGCCGGAGGCAGGATGAATATATCAAAAGCTGCAAAAGGGGGTACTAAAATATTGGTCGAAATTCCACTTGAGAGCAGCGAATTATGAAAATATTAATTGCAGATGATCATTCGGTGGTTCGGGAGGGATTAAAAATAGTGGTTCGGGAGGAACTAAAATCTTTACCGGTAGATTTTTCACACCCTGAAACTATTGAAGAAGCAGAAGATGGTATTGAAGCTTTTAAGAAGATAACATCAGGAGAATTCGATTTTGTAATACTGGATATTTCGATGCCCGGGATGAGCGGGTTAGATATTCTTAAAGCACTTAAAACACGTAATCTGAAATATAACATCCTGATATTAAGCGTTTTTCCTCAGCGGCAATATGCAATCCGCGCTTTAGAGCTGGGAGCTTCGGGGTATATTTCGAAAAACAGTGCCGCTAAAGAACTGGCCCTCGCAATAAGAAAAATCTCTTCAGGTGAAAAATATATCTCATCCGATATTATAGGTAAACTTATTTCAAGCGCTAATAATCCTGGTAGTAAAGACTTACACGATAATCTTTCCGAAAGAGAATTTCAAATAATGATCATGCTTGCAAAAGGTAAATCAAATATTGAGATCGGCAAGCATATTTTCATAAGCGAGAAAACAGTGAGCACTTACCGGTCCCGTATTCTTGAAAAAATGGGAATGAAAAGTAATACTGAACTGGCGCTTTATTCCTATAAGAACAATCTTATTGAATAATAATTAAACAGGGTATGATTAATAAGGTGAAATCTATGGCATTACAGATATTGAAAAAATATATAATTCAAATTCATAAGAAAGAGGCAGCTAAAGCAGATAAAACAGAGCCTGCTGCAGGGGTAGTCATTGCTCACATAGAACATAAAATGCTTGCAGATGATTTAATCACAGCTGACAATGAACTTACATATCAAAGCGAAGAAAAGATAAAACTTGCTGCAGAGTTAGTAAATACCAGCAGAGAACTCGTTCTGACCAGGGAGAAAGAAAAACTTGTCGCAGAGTTAGCTATTTTAAACAAGGAACTTATCTATCACATCAACGAGCGTAAACTGGCTGAAGAAGAACTTCTGAAAAGTAATATATTCAGAGAGTCGTTACTTAAGACACTTCCATTAGGATTGCATATTATTGATGAAACCGGGACAATTTTATTCCAGGGTGAAAATTTTAAAGAAGTCTTTGGCGATAGTGCAATCGGGAAGAAATGCTGGGAGCGATGCAGGGAAGATAAAAATCAAAGCAGTGATTGTCCTTTGATTAAAGGTATTACCATTGGTAAAACAGAGGCTTATGAAGCGCACGGTGTGTACGGCAACAGAATACTTGAAATTAGTCATACAGGCATGATGTATGAGGGAAAAAAAGCGATACTTGAAATTTTTCAGGATATAACGGAAGTAAAAAAGAATATAACAGAAAGTGCAAGGGGAATTGGAATTGAAAGTGACCGGCTTAAATCAGCCTTTCTTGCTAATATGAGTCATGAGATACGTACTCCCCTGAATGGTATTCTGGGATTTACGGAACTCTTAAAAGAGCAAATCCTGTCAGGTGATGTCCGGCAAGATTTTATTCAAACCATCCAGATCAGCAGTGCACGTCTTCTCAATACAATCAATAGCATTATTGATATTTCAAAAATTGAATCGGGACTAACAAAGGTTGAAATTCAGGGAACGAACATTAATGAAAAACTTGAATTTATTTATGGTCTCTTCAAACCTGATGCTGAAACTAAAGGACTGAAGTTATTCTTTAAAAACGGATTAAATGCAGAAGAATCTTTCATTAAAACAGACAGCGGGAAAATTTATAGCATACTAACTAATCTTATTAAAAATGCCATTAAGTTTACTAATGAAGGTTTAGTTGAATTCGGGTATGAGAAAACGGGTGAATACCTTAAATTCTATGTAAAAGATACGGGGATAGGCATTCCAAAGTATAAGGAGGAATTAATTTTTGAGAGATTCAGACAGGGTAGTGAATCATTTGACCGGGCCTATGAAGGATGTGGATTAGGGTTATCAATTACTAAATCTTACGTAGAAATTCTTGGCGGGAAGATTTGGGTGGAAAGCACAGAGGGAAAAGGCTCAACATTTTATTTTACTATTCCTTACGATGTTATAATGGAAGAATCAGGTATAATGGATGTTCCTTCTGAAAAAATTAAAAATGGTCAGATTAAAAAATTGAAGGTACTTATAGTTGAAGACGATGAAATATCGGGTTTTTTACTCACAAATACACTGCAGAAAATTAATTGTGAAGTATTACATGCAATTACAGGAGATCAGGCTATTGAAGTTTGCCGGAGTATTCAAGATCTGGATCTGGTTTTGATGGATATCAGAATGCCCAGGTTGGATGGTTATGAAGCAACCCGTAAAATACGTCAGTTTAACAAAGATATAATCATAATTGCACAAACAGCTTTTTCATTCTCAGGCGACCGGGATAAGGCAATCCTGTCAGGATGCAACGATTATATTTCAAAACCAATTAACAGGAAATTGCTGATAGAGCTAATCAAAAAACATTTAAACCCTGATAAAATCAGAGCATAATTTGAAATTTTCATAACCGCTTAAAATCAAGGATTTGAGGAGGTTTCTTTTTGGTGCTCATCTTAATTTTAGGTTTATAGTCATAAATTGAGTATCTTTGTATGTTTACTAGCCCCCATTTTACCTAAAGATCACACCCTATAGTTTACTTCCCGGGTCATTTTTGCATTGATCGGGACAGTACTTAATATGGAGAAGATCACTATGGGCGGGGTTAGCATCGGGAAGATCATATCAGCAGTTGTAACTTTGTCAGTTACGGGTATCAGCACAGTAGCTCAGGATTATAAGATAAGTTTCACAGGATCGGGACAAAGCACTTCTGTATCCTCAGTTGTTGTTCAAAATCTTACCCAGGGAACCGAGGTTACACTCATGGGGAATGAAATACTTCACCTTACAGGAACCATAACAGGTGTTGCAGCAACCAATGCTGAAAGCGGCTCAGGGATCACCTTTTCCCCTAACCCGATGAGTGAGCTGTCTGTTATGAATTTTTACCTGAAAGGGACGGGAAAGACATTGATATCGGTTTTTGACATGTCAGGCAGGGAGATCTTACGGAAAGATCAGGACCTTGGCACCGGTGAGCATTCGTTCAGAATCTCCGGGCTCAAAGCAGGGATGTACATGGTAAGGGTAACAGCAGGGGAAGAATCATTTAATGGTAAACTGATCAGTTCATCCGGAACGTTGAAGAGTGCCGGTATAGATTATATCAATTCCGGGTCCTCAAATAAAAAAGGGAAGGCTTCGAAAGGAAGCTTAGCATTGGTTGTGATGCACTACAGCCATGGCGACAGACTGAAGTTTATAGGCGTTTCAGGCAATTACAGGACACTGGTAGTCAGAGTACCTGAATCGGATGCGGAAATTAATTTTGGGTTTCATGCATGTACCGATGCTGATAATAACAGCTATGCAGTTGTTGAAATAGGCAACCAGGTATGGATGGCAGAAAACCTTAAGACAACAAAATACAACGACGGAACACCCATTCCTGTCATTCAGGACAAATTAGCATGGCTAAACCTCGACAGGAATTATGATATCGGCTATTGCTGGTACAACAATGATCCTGATAAATACAAAAACCGGTATGGCGCATTATATAATGCATGGGCTGTTTATGGAGGTCCCTTCAATGCAAAAAATGTGTGTCCTGCAGGATGGCATGTTCCGGAAGAACCGGAGTTTTATGAATTAAGCCTGCTACTTGATCCTGATTCGCATCTTGGGCAATATAGCAATATAGCCGGAGGTAAGCTGAAGTCATCCGGGACTACTTACTGGGAAAGCCCTAATACAGGTGCAACCAATGAAGTCGGGTTTACTGCTTTTCCCGGAGGCCAGCGTGATGTGTTCGGGGAATTCGTGGGAGTTGGGAAGTCCGGGGTTTGGTGGAGTGATAAAGGGTTAGCTTCTTACAGTATGCAGTATAACTCGACAACGGTGCATTTTTCGGAAGGCGGTAATGAGTATGGCCGTTCAGTGAGATGTATAAAGGATTAGGAAGGCTAAAGCTGGCCGAGCGTTAATAAATAGTCCGGTGGACTATTTTAGCGAGGAGCAGGACTGCGGGGCAGGAATGAAAGGTTAAAGGCTAAAGGTTAAAGGTTAAAGGCTGGCTGAGCAAAAAAATAGTCCCGGTGTGCTAATTAGCGAAGAGCAGGATTGTGTGGTAGCTATTTTAGCCAATAGCTGGACTACGGGGCAGGATTGCAAAAAACAACACTTTTATATCATTGGTAATCTGGATTATGAGATCCCTTGCTACGCTGCGGGATGACATACGCTTTTGGGGACAATGGGGGAATGAAGCTGCTGTCATTCCGAAATCCTGCCCCAGCAGGATGAGGAATCTCATTGACCTTGCAGTCTAACTGTTAAAGATAGTTGATACCCCCAGCAGGATGAGGAATCTCATTGACTTTGCAGTCTAACTGTTAAAGATAGTTGTATACCCCCAACAGGATGAGGAATCTCATTGACCTTGCAGGCCTACTTTTAATTATTGTAGTGAAGTCCCGGCAGGATTATAGTTTGCCGTAAGTTGCCATGTGTGCCCTGAACAGACCTCGTACCAACGGGATCTGATGCTGTAATTAAGATGAGAGTATGGCCTCTCACGGGGACGTACAGGCGTACCCGGAAACCGCCCCTCGGTGCTGAACTGGCAACGGCGAGGTACTAAACGGTAAGGGGAAAAGGTCCTGCCAAAAGGATCAGGTAAGAATAGGAAAGATGAATGAAAATGAACCTTCGATGAAGTGTCGAGAGAACGACAATCTGTCAAAACCACCGGTTTATGGCTGCTGGGGGACCAAAGTGCAGCGGGCACCTGCTTACTGGCTGCATGGCAGACGGCATAAAGGGGGCATGATTTCTATTCAGGCTTAGTTATGGAACAGGGGAACTCATACAAGGATGGTAAAGGAAAGGCACAACCAGGAGGACAACCCGGGAGGCCGAATACTGATGACTTGTATGAGGACAGACTCAGTCGTAGTAGTGATGAAACTCCTGTAATGGGAGCGGAGCGAAGGGCTGAGGTTATACAGTTGAAATTGCCTCTACCACCCTTGGATAACCGGGGTAGGAGTAGGACAACGGAGACGAAAAGCATACCGATTACCCAGGAAATGGTAGTCGCCGCCTACAAGAGAGTAAAGAAGAACAAGGGAGCAGCCGGGATAGATGGGGAGACTCTGGAGAAGTTTGAAGAGAAATTATCTAACAATCTCTATGTGATCTGGAACCGCCTGAGTTCAGGCAGCTACCGACCAACTTCAGTTCTCGAAGTAGAAATTCCTAAGGATGATGGGAGAAAGCGTAAGCTTGGAATACCCATAGTAAGAGACCGGATAGCGCAGCAGGTCATCAAAGATTACCTTGAAGCCCGCTTTGAAGCTATATTTGTGGAAAGCTCTTACGGATATCGACCACTTAGAAGTACTCATCAGGCAATCGCACAGGTTCGTAGAAATGTGCGGGAGTTCGAGTGGGTTGTCGACATGGACATATCAAGTTTCTTCGACAAGATGTCACACGAGCTGCTCATGAAGGCAGTTGAAAGGCATGTTGAGGAGAAATGGGTAAAGATGTATCTCGTGAGGTGGCTTGAAGCCGCGATAGAAGATAGAAAAGGTGGCAAGAGATACAGGATGGGAGAGGGCACACCGCAGGGAGGAGTAATTAGTCCTCTGCTTGCGAACCTATTCCTTCATTATGCTTTTGACAAATGGCTTGGAAAGACATACCCGAAGCTTCGATTTGTACGCTATGCAGATGACATAATTGTTCACTGTAATACGCAGCAGGAAGCAGAGGAAGTTCTAAAAGCCATAAGGGAGAGAATGGTCGAATGCAAGCTGCAACTGAATGAAAAGAAGACGAAAATTGTATACTGTAAGAAAGCACGGCGCAATGCCGACTATAATACAGTGCAGTTTGATTTTCTGGGATTCAGCTTTCAGCCAAGACCGGCAATGAATAAAGAAGAGGGCAGAATGTTCTTAGGATTTGATTGTGCGATTAGCAAGAAGAACGAGAAGAGGATCATTGACGAGATACGTGACTCAAATTTTCACAATTGGACCAACAGGGATATATACCACATAGCTGCTTTCTTCAACCCGAAGATTAAGAGCTGGATTGATCACTTTGGGAAATACAGGAAACACGAGTTACAGTGGATATTCAGTGTCTTTCATCGCAGGTTGAACATGTGGGTGGTTAAACGGTATAAACGGTTTAATGGTAGTCATAAGAAAGCTGGTCGATGGATTCGGGATCTTGCTAAACGGCAACCCGATTTATTTGTACACTGGCAGCATGGCTTCGAAACCGCTTGACTTTTTTTGTATAACAAGAGCCGTATGATGCGAGAGTATCACGTACGGTTCCGTGAGAGGTTTAGGGGTGAAACTCCCCTTTACCTACTCGATTTTAGTCAACTTTATAACCCAGCTTTTTCAATCCATCTTTAACGCCGGGGTAAAGTTTCATGGCATTCTTATAATAGATCTTTTCAAGAACATCATAGGGTAAGGCGATGCCCTGTAGTTTTTTTCCTTCAATCGGAGGAAAGAATTCGGAAGTCAGCACTTCATTCGTTTCAAGTATTTTAAAGCATCTTAGGTATGCTTCAGCTACCTCCTCGTAGTTTTTGCCGGCCGGCTGATCACTTATATCGGTTCCAAAAAGGATCCTGTCAGCATATTTGATGAAGAAATTCCGGATCTTATCTGTATCCATGCTGTAAAAATCCTTGAGCCTCGCTGAAAGGTCCAGGTAAGAATTCGGGTATCTCTGCATAAAATAATCGAGATACTCAAGCTGCTCATTTGAATAAAAAATATCCATCATGTGGGCATTTACAACAACGAGGTTGGGATGCCTGTCGAGTACTCTTTCCCAGGCGTTTATTGATTTCCAGAACTCTACAGGATCCTTGCAGTTCCTTGGGTATGGCTGTGATATATGAATTGAGGCGCCAACCATCCCGATCTGTTCCATTTTTGAGAATGTGGCATCATTTGCCGGATCATCAACAGCTTCCGAAACGCCAACCCAAATCTTGTAGCCTGCAACACCCTTGTCTTTCCATGTCTGCAGCTCACCCGGTGAAAAACGCAGCCCGTCATTGATCCTGTAGTCGTTGATCGTTGGGAGGAACCTGTAAGGGTATTTATTTTGTGCTTCGCTGATAAGTTCAACACCTTTCATCCCGGGGTTCAGCGGAAACTGAAGGTTGATCCACATAGCCAGATCGGTGTTGTACTTGTCTTTAAGAACCTTTCTTACCTCCATATAATGAGCCATCTTATCAATGCCCCCCACGTGGGCGTGACAATCGATCCTTGGCATATCGGAAAGGCCGGAGCCTGATTGGGCAGAAAGAGACCGGCTCAGCAGGAGCAGGGTAAATGGAATTAAAAATACAATTAGTTTTTTCATAGGAGGGTTATGTTAATTTAATCCAAGCCAATTAACTGCATTACTATAATAGATCTTATCAATCACATCGGCAGGAAGCTTTAATCCTGTTATTTCTCCACCTGCCTCGGGAACCTCTATTTTTTCATCGGTTGCAAAATATATCCAGTGGCGGAACCAGGAGTCATGCGCACTTCTTTTCATTGACCCGGCATCCTTTACACTGTTTACCGACCTGTCAGTACCATAAATGAGCCTGTCCTGGTATTTGATGAAGAAATCGTATGTTTTTTGCCAGTCATTCATCGTATGGATGTAAAGGTTGCCATATCTTGAAAGATCAACTGCCATGTTGGGGTATTTATCCAGTCGTTTAGCAAGTTCATCGAGGCTCCATTCAAGGCTGCCCAGGTGGCATCCTATAAATTTCATGTCGGGATGTTTTTCAAGCATGTTGTCTCTCGAATTGATCTGGTCTTCATAAGAAGGAAATTCAGGATGAAGGAACATGTGGTATTCAGGATGCTGCCCGTAGTAGTTTTTATTACCTTTTACCTTCATGCTGTCGAGAGGGAGCCAGCAATCCCTCGGTTCGCCGTTATGTCCGATAAGGGTTATCTTTTCCTTTACAATAAAGTCATATACCGGATCGAGCCCGGGATCATCGACCATTATAAATTTACCTGTTTTGTCACGCAGGTCCATGCCTATGTTTTTCCATATTTTGACCGCAACTGCTCCCTGTGCGACGCTGTTCTTTAAATGCTCAAGTGTTTTTTCCTGCCAGTCAGCGTTATCCCAGCCATTTACAGAGAATGTTGTTGCAAAAACCATCCTTTCGGGAAAATTTTTATACTGCCTTACCGCAATTTCGTGCTGGTCAGCCATCGTTATTCCAAAGGGCCTGTCATCGACAATATTCAGAAAACGGAAATTATCTTTTATGGTCTGATTTATAAAAGGAGTGTCGGCTGTGTTGACATGAATATGGGAATCGAATTTTTTAACCGAGGCAAAATCGCCGGCTGAGTAAAATCTTAATCCGGAATTAATCGCGGTGCTGTCGCTACTTTTTTTCTGACCGCAATTTTGTGTAACTGCAATAAGAATGAATAGCAGCAGGTATTTCAATTTTAAAAGTGTGCTCATAGGTACATTTATTGGTGTAATGGATCATTTTACTAATAAGGATAAAGATAGAAAAAAAAACATTCAGAAGCGTTGTATAAATCATTTGTGTGAATTATATAATATTTAGAAGGTATTATGTAACCCCACAAAGTACATCCTTTAGTTTCTTTGTACCTGAGAGTAATATTACTTAAACACATTACAGGATTTCGTTCCAAGTCCTATCAACGAAAAACATTTTTTGGTTCATTTTAAATATTCTAAATCGCAAAATATGAGAAGTTTATTGTTTATATTCTTTTTTCTCATTTCTGCCAAGGCTTCGGCGCCGGATATCGGTCTGGTATTCCTTCCGGTATCTTCACCTGCAGAAGGTTTTGAGAAGCTCATAAGAGCGGTACTCTGGGTAGAATGTGGAGGCAACCACATGGCTTACAACAGTGAAGAAGTAGCTGTTGGACCGCTGCAGATACGTCCCATAAGGCTTGACGACTATAATCGCCGCACAGGCAGCGATCTCAGGATTGAACAGTGCTATGATATCGCGGTAGCTAAAAAGATATTTCTCTATTACGCCAGGAACACCGGTTATCCAAATTTTGAGAAGATAGCCAAAGCCTGGAACGGATCGGGTATAAAAACCATCGATTACTGGAACCGGGTTAAGAAATATTTATAGTGCAGTACCACTAATGACGATTATTTTTTAACCACGGATTGCACGGAGAACACAGGTAATGCGAGGATTTTTATAATTCTTTAATAAACTATTGGGACGCTATGATTTTTAGCCCATAGGGCTTAAACTATTGTAGCAAGAGATATTAAAAATGGTTCTATTACCTCGTAGGCCCTATGTTTGCATAAAAAAAGTTTCAGGAAGTTATTTATTTTGGATTTGACATTCTAAACAAATAAAAACCTGAAACTTATGGAAACACAAAGTAACAAAATTGATTTCAGCAATCAAAACATTTATGTAGGTTTTGATGTGCATCTGAAAAGCTGGAAAGTGACAATTCTAACTGAAAAGGTGGCAGTGAAGACTTTTTCACAGGACCCTAATCCGGAACTATTGTTTCAGTATTTAAAGAGAAACTTTCCTGGTGGCATATATTATTCCGCGTATGAAGCGGGTTTTTGCGGATATTGGATACATAATAAGCTTATCTCACTTGGGGTAAACTCTATTGTTGTTAATCCGGCTGATATCCCAACAACAAATAAGGAAAGAGTGCAAAAGGAGGATAAAAGAGATAGCAGAAAAATTGCCAGATCATTACGTAACGGAGATCTTAAAGCTATTTATGTTCCAGGTTTAAAAACACTCGAAGACCGAGGTCTTTTAAGGGCACGTGCAACAATGGCAAAAGATCTAACCAGGTTTAAGAATCGAATTAAATCATTCTTGCATTTTCATGGCATCAACTTTCCTGAGTCATTCAGCAAACCTCAAAATCATTGGTCCAAAAGGTTTATTATCTGGCTTGAATCAATTGAATTAACCGAAGAAAGCGGAAAAATAACTCTAAGTTCTTTGATACATCAGAGTAAGAATTTAAGAGCAACCATTCTGGATTTAACAAAACAAATTCAAAAATTAAGTTGCACTGTAACTTATCAAGATGAGGTTATATTGTTGAGAAGTCTGCCAGGGATAGGCATATTGACGGCCATGATAATACTGACTGAACTGGAGACCATACTCAGGTTTAGCAATATCGGTAAATTGTGTTGCTATATCGGCTTGGTTCCCTCTACCAAATCCTCGGGAGAAGAGGAAAAAACAGGAGACATTACTTCAAGAGGTCATAGCGTATTACGCAATGCAATTATTGAATCTTCATGGATTGCAATACGCCATGATCCTGTATTATTAAAGAGCTATCTTGATTATTGCAAACGAATGGATCCAAATAAAGCAATAGTAAGAATAGCAAAAAAACTACTCAGTAGAATAAAGTTTGTATTGAAAAATAAACAGCCATATGCGTTATCATGGACTAACTAAAGTAATATCTACAAATAACAACCTTGTGAGCCTATTATAACCTCTTGCGGTTCTTTAAGAATCCGCTACTCGTAGATTACAGCTCACATTCTATAAAAATTAAAGCGAGGCAATGCAGCCCTGGTAGTAATAAAGGGTCTGTTGATAGAAGGTTGTTTTTGTAGATTAAATTTATTGCAATTACTTTTTAGGTTAGGTTTTCTTAGCCATACAGGATACCTGCATTTATAAAAAATGGGAAGGATAAAACCTTCCCAAAATGCAGTGCATCCATGAAGCTTATTGCTGACAGGTTGCTCCTCAGCAGAGCCTGTTTCCTCTTAGGCTTCACGTTTGTAAAATTAAATAAAATGAAAATAAAATGAAAAATGTTCTTCCTAAATTTGGTTTGCAACATAGAAGAGGTTAAACAGGGGTTTCCCAGAGCTCTGAGCAATTGTTTAACCACTACGTGGTAAAAAATTAATATGTTGATTGTTTTTCTACAATAATTAATCGCCTACGGCGAATAATCCCAATAGAACTAATCACCTATGGCGAAAAATCCCCTGCGCGGAGAACAGGGGTAATGCGACGGATTGTTTTATAGATATTTTTTGACTCTGTTCCAGTATTCTATTGTTCGCGGACCGGAACCATTCCAGTTTTTGGCGATTTTTTCAAAATTGTAATGACCAATTTTAGATGCATAGTACAGAAATACCCTTTCAGAGGTTTCATAATCAAACATATCTGCCAGGGTATAATTCTTACCTGTTCTCTTATTGTAATCATCTAAACGGACTGGCCTTATCTGGAAAAATCCTGCAGCCTCTTCAACCGGGTTGTATGCAAGGGTATCACCGTTATTTTCAACTCTACCGATAGCATATATGAGGGGCTTGAAAGGATTGACAGCATCGTGATTTTGCACCGCGATAAAATTCTCGTTCGGAGCAAATACCCTGAAGGTAAATGGAAGTACCATAAGGGCTGTTAACAACAATTTTTTTGACATAAATAATTTTAGTTTGCCAGATTTAACATATTCTGTACATTTTTTTATAAACACCATATCAGTCAGAATGTTTAAGTAGGAATGAATATGGGCCAATACTTTTCTTCCGAATACAGATAGAATTGATTCAGATGGTCTGGTTCCTGAATTAAATGAAATGCCTGAAATCATAGAACAAAGGTAAGTCAAATCCGGGGGAATTAAGGTCCGGTGATTTTTGGGATCAATCAGCGCTTGTCTGCAAAAATGACTGATATATCAGGTAAAAACGGCTATTAATGCTAAAAAAAGTTGCGTTCGTCAAAAGTCAAGTATTTTATTAAAAAATTATTAACCGATATATTAATAGTGAACTTACAAAGTTGATATCTTTTGTAAGTAGCAGAAAAACAAGTCTATAGGCAAATTTAAAATTAAATAGGCATTAAAGCCTTAATTTGATGAGAATGATGAATTGTTTGATGAATCTATTCCAATAAAGTTCCCCCTGATCAACATTATTTAGGTTCGATCAGAATTATATTAGGATATCCCAGTCCTGCAAGTTCAGGATAATATTGGAAGGTTTCTTCCCTGGTATAGAACCCGGTCACAATTACTTTGTAGTACCCCCACTGCTCAACAATCTCGACAGGAAGAGCAAGCTTTGTTGTTATTCTCTTTTGTGCCCTCTCGGCCTGGTTACGTTTATTGAACAGGGCCACCTGTAGTGAAATGGTAGGTTCCGGAGGAGCAGCAGGAGCGATTGGCTGATCTTCAAGAGGTATGTTGGTGGTATCGCGCTTGTCTTTAACAGGCAATAAATCAGTTTTATCAGGTTGCATTGTGACAGGAGCATCCAACGTCTTTTCTGCGATAGGGAACGAATCAGGTTTAACAGAAATTACAGGTTTCGGAGTGTCGGCCCCTGCCTGTAAAACGGGTCCGGCGGCTGGTTTCTGCTTAACAGACACGATCCACATATCCCTTATGCCATGAAGGCCAAGCGCCGGCAGGTATCTCTCAAGGTCCTCATCACTTTCAAATCCTGAAATACGGACCTTGTGCCATCCATCTTCCTTTACAATTTCGATATCCTTGTCTAATGTCAGCGAGATCTTTTCCCTGAATGCTTTAGCATATTCTTCATTACGGAACGCGCCCACCTGGATTGACATGTCAGTGTAGAACCGGTTAATGGCTGTGTCGGCCATGGTCCCGGCTATTACAGGTGTTTCCGGGATTCTCTTTCCTGATTCTGCTTTTACTCTCATCAGTGAATCAACTGTTTCGGTAACGAGCATATGCCTGCTCATAGCTTTGAGAGTCAGTATCCATACCTGGTCTATACCACTGTCTTTCAGTGCCGTCACATTCCTGTCAACCTCTTCGCGGTTTTTCAGGTCCATTACCCTGAGCTTGTAGAATCCGTCTTCGAATACTATTTCAACCTTTTTGTTGAGCAGGGTCTGTATTCTGCGCCTGTATTCATCTGCATAATCCATTCTCTGGAAAGCACCGAGCTGAATAGCGTAGCTGTCTTCAGTAATAGTGATCAATTCACGTACGCCTTCATGGATAATAAAGCGTGTAGTCTCTTTAATTACTTTGGTCCCGGGATCTGTGCTGTCCTTCGCTGCAATAAATTCAGGCTGTTCTAATTCTTCAAATGGAACCCGTACTGTGAAATCCAGTCCTTCAATATAATCTCCCTCTATGTTTGCTCCAACATTGAAGCGTATAGAGTTTGTATCTGCCGTCATACCGAGTTTGCGGAGCTGCGTGGTATCCAAGCGTACATCGTAAATTCCGGGGGTAAGGCCCATATAGCTGAAATAACCGTCCTCCTCCGACAGGACACTGCTAACCAGATTCTGGTCCTGGGAGTAGAAATTAACCTTCATACGGCCCAATCCCGAACTTTGACCTCTTCTTTCAAAACTTATCATACCTGAGGCTTCACCGGCAACAAGAATGGGAACTTCAATTACTTTAAGCATGTTTGGATCGACAGCAATTTTCATTGTTGTGTTCCTGAGCATCCAGGAAATATTTTCCAGGCCTGCTTTATCGAATTCCACAAAGCAATCGGTATAGGGTTCAAGGTTGAGTATTCTGATGAGGGAGTCCTTCTCGCTTCTTTCCATACGTCCTGAGGATGAATGCAGACTGAATTCGCTGACCCTTGGCTCGGAATTGTTCCATTTTCCATCGGCATTAATATCGAGGAAGGGGAGTATGCTGATTCCGCCTCTTCCCACATTCATCCTGTTATCAGTACCAAGATACCTGGTTTGTCTGTTGTTTATGATACTTCCCCTGGCGTATTGAATGAATGTTGTTGTGGTTGCCGACCTTCTTGCAGATGCCCCTGCCTGTGCGAATTTAAAATCATACCTGAAACCGATCTCAGCCAGACTGATATTGCTTTTGAAATTCTTCTCAAAAGACAGGTTAAAAAATGCCTTATTAATGATCTGTTTTTCAAGAAGGATTTTAGCCGAGAGAAAATATTTATCAGTGTAGCTGTATTGTGCCTGCGGGATTAAAGTAAAAAGTTTCGGAAGTCTTAATGCCAGCGAAAAATTGCTGTAAACATAAGCGCTTCTTTCGCCCATGAATATTCCCATGGTTGAGATATTTGTATTCACTCCATAAGCCGATCCCGATATCATCCACTCCCCGGCAGTGTAATTTATTGAAGGTAGTACAAGCTGATCTACAGAAAATCTGTTGTAGATCATCACTCTTTTTGATCTGAAAGGGATAGCGAGAGAAACTTTTCTTTCTTCCAGGTAGTTAAAGTTCACTGCTTTCTGGTCCGGTGCATATTTCGTATAATCAATGTCAAACTGGAAGTTGGACGGGAGTCTTACCGAGAACCTGCCCTTTGACCTTACATTATGTGTGTATTCTCCAGAGATCAGCACTCCGGGTGCAAGCTTGAGCGATCCGTTGACATAGGGCATGAAAGGGGCGGATGTCACTGATGAAAGATATTCCATGCCAGCGCCAATTGTAAGTCCACGGTTAACGCCATAATTAAAGCTTGTCCTTGAAAACCGGCTTAGGAGGGTATCTTCGACCACCCCTGCACTGACAGTATATTCAAAAGTTTTTTCCGGAAGGAAGTTAAACGGGACAGATATGCTCTGCTCTTTTGTACTTTCTTCGCCCCATGGTCCGAAGAATTTCAGCTTTACGTTTGTATTACCGTAAACGAGCGGAACTTCGAAAGTATAAAAACCGGAAGCATCTGCCTTGACATAATCGACCAGAACATTATTGACATATAGTTCTACCACCCAACCTGGTTCAGTCCTGTCGGTAAGAGTGTATGATCCGAACGATCTTCTGAACGAAGAAGGTGTGTTGGTAAGCTGTACGCCTACAACCGGGTTGTAGATTGATGAAGTTGCGTTAGTAAGGATTTTTCCGGCTATTACCTGCCTCAAAGCGCTATTTTCATTGTTCACATACCTCCAGCGATACATCTGCTGTTTTTCGGTGAATGGCATAGCGGTATTATAATTCAGGTTAACGGTCGTTTCACCGCCGGCAATTATTGATCCGAGATTAAGATTCATTCTGGCTTCCGACCGGCCGTTGACCTGCTCAGTGGCGATCACTGACCAGTCGGCCATTCCAAAATGAATAAACGGATACGATCGCGGAACAATGGTGTCGGCAATGACATCTCCTTTGAGCCGGTTCAGATTTTTACGCATTTCCTGGATCTTCAATTCACGGATTGCGGGAAGCTGGAGATCGGTCTCAATTATGACCGACAGATCCCTGAAGTTGAAAATGCAGTTAAGACCGAATATTTTTCCGAAATAATCACTCCTAAGGTAAAGATTGGTTTCGGTCCTGATGAGAGATCCCGGATCAAGTTCGAAGTTCTTAAGATTAAAGACAATGGTATTTTTTAACCTGTCGATGATGTATTCAGCCTTCTGATCAATGAAGAAACCGGTAATGAGGTCAAGCCCTGGATCAGGTACATTTCTTATCCTCAGAAAGTCAAAAAGGTCCGTAACCGGTAAAAACAGCTCCTCACCCCTAATAACTGCATTGGTTTCGCCGGCGCCGATGCCCGGAACACTGATGTATATAAGTATTTCATCATATTCGCCCTGATAGGTCCGGGCATAAGTCATGCATACTGTTGCATTGATTATAAGGTAGATAAGCAGAATCTGTCTGAAAGAGACGCCAAGCATACGCCTTTTGGCCTGGAGAGTGGTGTATGCTGCTTTATCTATCATCTATTCAAATTTCCCTCAATTGGCTAATTTATTCCTGCATTACTGTAATACTGAATATCCCGCTGTAGTTACCGGGAGGATTCGATGATTCACCTACGTAAAGGGTTCCCCCGATACTTACGCTAGTGGTTGCAGGACTATCGGCAGTTAATATTACTGAAACAGGATCTGTAGTAAAATCATCGAGTCTCATAAAATTCAAGCCCATATTTAATGTTGCAGGAGCTATTATCAATGAAACAACAGTACCTTTGTTTCCTGATATTGTAACCAGACCGGCTGAAAATGAGCCTGTAAATGGAACAACATCACCTGATAGAGAGCGGGATCCTGTTGAATTGATAGTGACGCTGCCTCCTGTGCCATAATGATAAAATGATCCGAAGTTCAGATACTGTATAACGCTCACAACGATGCTGACAGGTCGTGGAGGGTGTTCAGGCTGGCCATATACCGGCAGAGACAAGGATGACAGTGTAATAATAAAGAGGACGAATGCTGCCGGTAAGCCAATATTTTTTATTCTTCTCATCAGTTATGGATAAATATTTTTTTTGATACCCTCAGCCCGCCTGTGGTAAAATTCAATATGTAGATTCCAGGTGAACGGGTGATATCAAATTCATGGTATCCCAGTGAATTAATATCCTTGATAAACACTGTATTACCTGCAAGATTACTGACACTGAGCCGTCCTTTTGTTCCGGTAAGCATATATATGTCGGTAATGAGCTTTCCCCGGAAAAAATAGGCGTTCAGGAGGTCCTGGTCTGGCCAGTTGTCAGGAACGCTTTTTGCTTTTCTCATGAATCTGACAGAGAATCTCTCATCGTATACTCCTTCGGCAAGATTAATCGAATATCCTTTTGATGAATCAAGAATGCGGTCAGTGGCAGTTGCTTCATCATGAAGAAAGATAGTGATATCCGGGTCAAGGTTGCTGGTCAGGTCCAACCTGAACTGCACCTGCCCGGTCCGCTTGATTGTCAACCCCAGGGGAATAATAATGAAATTGTCACCGGTATCAGGTAGGGCAGCTATTGAAAAATTATTGCCGTCTGCGCCGATTGTATAAATATTTGGTGTCTGAACATCCGTATTAATAAGCTTCAAAGCATCAATCTGGCTGTCAAATGAAGATGTGCCTTTTTCATGGAAATATATTATAGTCCCATCAGAGGAAGAGAGGTTGTCAGAAAAAGCTGCTGAAAGTTTTAAAAGGGGAGGGGTATCGCTTTTGTCTGATTTTAAAAATGAGTGAGTGAGATCATTGACCCGTACACTATTGTTCGCTGCAAGTGTGCCGTTTACCGGGTAAGCTCCATCGCTGACATGTATAAAAAATCCCTGCATGGATGGGATTATGCCTGTGGCATTTCCGGGATCACTTGAGATTCCGTTTACATAAGAACTATAAGTCCCGGAATATTGGTCGCCGCTCGACCTGAAATAGTATAAGGCATTGTCTATATTGGTTTTGGTCCACCCCGGTGCATCCCAGTTTACCGGTGAAGGATATGGATTTCCAACAAGACTGAATCCTCTGGTATAAAGAAATCCGTTATTCTGGATTGATCTGGAGGCCGGGCTGTTGTTAACAGTTCCGGTTATATTTACTGTTGTCACAGTGGCTACAGCGCCAAAGTTGACTGCATGTCCGTACAAGGGAATTAAAAGTCCTGAAGGATCCGTATAAGTGACCCATCCGGAAGAAGTTGCATCATTTTCATCATAATAGTAAAAAGTCGGAAATGAAGCTGCAAGGTTCACTTCCTCACTGAATTCATTCACTGTTGCATTTGTGAAAGGAGAACTGAAATATTTATACCCGCCTGTGGAAAGATATCGTTGCATTGTTACATTGCCCGTAATTGTTCCCGTACCGCTTCCGTCGATAAGAGCAGTTCCTGCAGCAGTCGACAGGAGTGTGAGGTTTCCGTTTGTCTGCAACGGTCCGTTGCAAAGAACGATATTCGATATATTGAGCATCTGGTCGCCAAGAGTCAGCTGGTTTGTCCTGAAAACAGACAGATTATTCAGCGGAACAGGATTTGATGAAAAAAGTCCTGAAGGCAGAGTAAATGCATTGCCTCCGGTATTACCTGCACTCCCGAATGACAGGCTTGAGGCTGAGGTTGTTGATATTGTACCCGAAGTTCGCATGACAGGTATATTTGAAGTCTGCAGTGTAACACTGTTTGCACCAAGGATCACCTCTCCGCCTGAAAGTGAAAGGGTACCATTTATGGTCAGATCGTTGTTCAGTGTGAGGGGATTGTCCCTGGTCACTGATAGATTATGTAAGCTGCCCGAGGTGAAGGTCCCGGAAGGAATTGAAAATGCAGCGCCTGTTGTATTGCCTGCCGAACCAAATTCAACGGTTGAGTTTAAAGGTGCAGTTAAGGTACCTGAAGTCCTTATAACAGGTGTATCAGAGTTCTGTAATGTAAGTGTATTTGTTCCGGGAGATACCATTCCCGATTGCAGGGAAAGCTGGCTTGTTATGATACGATTGCTGTTGAGGGTGACTGTTGAACCGGCATTTTTATTAATGATCACTCCTCCTGTGGAACTGAAGGTTCCAGGAAATTCAATTCCTGTTGTCTGTGCTGAGCCCCCCGCATACTGAAGTGCGGCATTTGCTCCGTAAACAGGTGTTGTACCGGCTGCTGTTGCCGTGCCATCCATTGTCAGGGTCC
This sequence comes from uncultured Bacteroidales bacterium, assembly GCA_942492865.1. Taxonomy (GTDB): domain Bacteria; phylum Bacteroidota; class Bacteroidia; order Bacteroidales; family VadinHA17; genus LD21. The sequence goes on from OW818650.1 coordinate 1,439,248, forward strand.
CATCAACATTTGTTGCAGTAAGAGTTTTTGTACCGCTTGCTGAAAGTGTCAGGTTGGTATATGTTGTTGCATAAACAGACTGATCTCCTGCCCGGTTATAGTTTACAAGGGCAGTTGCACCGTTAAGGTTTATTGTATTTATTCCAGTAGCGGACAGGTTGAAAGGTGTAGCATTCATTAAAATAAGATTGCCGCCAGTCATGTACAGGGTAGATACATTTGATGCGTCTGAATTCGTTGTTGTAACTGATCCGTTAACTGTCACATTACCACCGGTAATGTTGAAAATGCCATTCCTGTACCTCTGTCCTATTTTGTATCCGATAATTGTCAGATTACCAGATATATTAAGGGTCGATATTGATGTATTTAAAGTCTGGGAGAACGTCGTATTATTAGTGCCTGATACATTCGACCCTGCATTTAAGCTTGCGCATGATAAAGTGCCTTGGCCGCTGATTGTGCTTGATGAGACAGCGCTTATCGCATTACGTATAAGAGCACCCGATATGGTCAGGGTAATTCCTGAATTGACTATCAGGTTTCCTGTAACTTGTGTGAAAGTAACCGATGCACAGGCGGCGTTGGCAGTAACAGTAATAGTATGTCCGGCCAGAATATTGACAACATCTCCTGCAATGGGAACGCCTGCCGGGGTCCATGATGTTGTGACATTCCAGTTCCCGGTGGCAGCCGAAGAGTATGTGGCCGCTCTTGTTGAGCAAAAAACAGCCAACAAAAGCACAGTGAGCGTTAAATTTTTATATAGCAGACTATGCTTCTTCATTTTTCGGAATTATATTTTGCAGGTATTCCGGTACCTCCTGCATCAACGAAGTATTAACTCGGCTTCGGCATATTTAGCCGGTTTTACATCTGAAGGGGCCGAAAAGGTAACCCTTAATCTGCCTGATTTGTAATCAACACCGGCATCTCCTGCAAGGTACAACCTGAAGTATCTTGTTTTATTCGGAGTATATACAGCAATACCATTTGCAATTCCCACCCTGGTTACCGTTCCGGATGGTGAAATATGGTCAACTGCCAGATCACCGTATATGGAGGCTTCTCCTGTCCTGTTGAATCTGAGCCTGAACTCGGGTATCCCTTCTGTATTGATATTAATGGAAAGGTCGGTTAAAGTAACCGCTGCTGAAATCTGCCCTACCCTTATAATTGCCGGTATTGTTATGCCGACTATGGGTTTTATCTGAACTGATATTGTTTCAGTTTCGGCAGGCTTGTCTTTTTCTCCCAGCGCGACGGCTTTTGGTATCGCCCTGAAGTAAAGGTGTGACCGGTATTCCCCCGGAGAGAGCTGGTTCGCTCTCAGAAGCTGCAGCTTAACAACCTGGGCCTCGTTAGGGGCAAGAGTGATCTGCCTGGGGAAAAACCTGAGGTTCTGGTCAGCAAACTTCTGACCGGGTTCTGGATCAGAGACAACTTCAAAGACCCCGTCCTCATTCATTTTTATCTGTACAAATGAGATAGCATAGGTGGCTGTATCTTGTCCGATATTAGCCAGATTCAGATCGAATGACCTCCTGTTTCCTTCAAACACCACCCTTCTTGGATTTACAAGCAGGTTTCCCTGGGAAAAAGAAGGTTGCAGTGGAAACACACTAAGAAGGACAAGCAGGAACAGAAATGAACAGTCAAAGGAGTCGTTAATTATTGATGTCCGACTCCTTCCGAAGGTTAATAAATTCAGGGATAACATAGATTTTAATTTTTCCGACAATATACTAGTTAAAATCAAATGTTATTATGTATGAACCTGTGTAAATACCCACGGGATTATCATTAATACTTCCTACTTCAAGCGTCGCACCTATATAAACAGTCTGGGCTCCGTTATTGAAACTGCCGGTTCCAACTCCGGGACCCGGAGTTGAAACCCAGTTTTTTACTCTCATAGTCTTGGCATCCGATGTACTTCTAAGTACTGTAGCATCCGATGGGAGAGTTATCGAGAAAGTCGTATAGCTGTCACCGCTCAGGAAAAAACTGGCAGAATTATGAAGGCCTCCGCTCCTTGCAACGCTGCCCAGGACCGAAATTGTCCCCTGGGGCGTCAGGATAATTTCTCCACCATAAGGTCCCGGTGAAAAACGGCCGAAGTTCATCTGAGATGACTCAACTGCTGAAAATGAGTTGACAACCTCGGCAGATATATGACCGGTTACAGAGGCCTGATTAAAACCTTGAGCCAGCACTCCGGACGGTAGCGCAAGAAACAACAGGCTTATTAACAGTTGTAGTTTCATCTGCTTAGTGTTATTTATTAACGTCCTGTAAACCTGGTAAACGTGGTGAAAAGTAACTGCTTAAGATCCTTCACAAATCAAAGGTGAAGATGATCAGGCATCAGGAAGAAATAACCCGGTTCTTAGTTGTAGTTAATGGTGACGTCAAGGTCAGTGGCATTGGTGTAAACACCGGCAGCCTGACCGGCAGCCACAGTTAAGGTGCCTCCAATTACTATGGTTGCGGTTCCTCCTACAGTCAGTGTACCATCAGCAGCCGGAGTCCTTACAAAAGTTCCTACCGACATTGTATTTCCACCGCTAGTCAGGGTTATGGTTGCATTCGGAAGGTTGATTGAAAAAGTAGCGCTAGGAATACCTGTAACATCAAATGAAGCAGCTGTTGGTGTTCCACTGATTACTGTAACGCCCGCAGATGGAGTAATGGAATTATCTGTAGCTACAACAACAGTTCCTCCTCCTGAAGAAGCAAGCGTGCCAAAGTTCAGCGGGTTAACCGGAGTGATTGTGAGAGGAGCCTGAATGGTCGCTGTTGCATTGGCAGTTGAAGTTATCTGCCCGAATGAACTGGCTGCGAATGTAAAGAGTACAATCGAAATGCCTAAAAATTTAATCAAGTTTTTCATAACAGTCAATTTTTAATTTTAATAATGGTTAGTAGAAATTTTTTAAGTTGATAATGGTTAGTCGAAAATATTTTTTTTTAAATGTTGATAATGGTTAGTCGTATTATATTTTAAAATCTTGTATTGCAAATTTTCCTGGTCAATGATAGGGACTTTATTTTTATGTCCGACAGGAAGAATTTGCCTTCTGCTGCTTTTTCGTTACCGTTCATCCTGCTATTTTCCATTTCTTGTCAGGTTTATTCTGTCTTTCGAAATATAAGACTCATCAATTGGTCAAATGGTGACAGCTTTTATTTAAAATTTGCTGAAAATATGTAAATATTTGGATATATCAAACTATTTCTAAACCATAAATTGCAGAAACCCTGATATATAACCTTTTCAATACCCTGATTATATGGCTTTTTGCCGGTTTTGACGAATTTCATCTTTTTCATGATGAATATGTCAGAAGCGACCTTTGTTACAGTGTTCACAGCTGATTCTATTTTCATTTTTACTGTTCAAAAACGTCATTTTTCAAAGATGATCTTAAAAAACCTGCATCCGACCCACCATCTTTAATCAGGTCCCCAGGCATTAAAATAGCTCCTGCAGGTTGTGAATTGCCATTAATTAGTTTCCCTTCTCCTTTATCTTCCACAATCTCAACCAGGGGTTGTCCGTAATAATAAATATTCCCGGGGCCAGATATATAAGCCGTTAGAAAATCAGAGGCATTGATATGAACATCTCCCACAGATTCGTTTATTACAGCTGCGCTGCTGCATCTGAGACTGTCGGCAAAGACCCTGCTGCCATAACGGTTAAAGAAATAACAATTTTCTGCACTGCCGCTCAGGTAGAAATTGCCCAGTGTATTACCCGAATTAACCAGCTGAAACGAGCTGCATTCAACCGAAAGCCTTACTTCTGAAATCTCCCCTAAAGCGTCATAAGAGAAGCTGCCGGCTTTCAGATTGCCGTTACAGGATAAATTCACAGGCCCTGTGGTTATCAGTTTTTCAAGTGTGGTGAAATGAATTTCAAGAGTGTTCTTTTCAGGATTGAAACTCAATTTCCTGCTGTCGGTTATAAAAAGAGTGTCATTCTCAACCGTTGCCGAGACGGAAGTTATATCGTTTTTCCCGTTTATCCGGAGATTGTTAGCCGAGTCCTGAACAAGGATCACATTATAAATTCCGCTGATCTTTATTGCCTGAAATTCTGATAATGGAATATTCCTTTCAGCTTCAGCATCATTAAAAAGGATGCTGTGGCATGAAGTGAATAACAGAGATGCAACTATAAGCACACGCACAATCATAAAGCTTGTTCTATTCACCGGGAAACCGGAATGAACCGGTGAAGACTCCTTTTGCTTATAAATATGCGATCAATATACAAAAATATATTTATTAAAAGCAATAGCCCAATCCGGTTTCAAAGCAATCGGCTTTTCCAAGGTGTGCTCTAATTGAGGCACCCCAGAAAATATTTTCAGTTATCAGGTATTGAACATAGATTCTGCTGTAAACATTTGTGAACACCTTATATTTAGAATAGATGTAGTGTCCGAGCTGCATCCCCATCATTAAATCCTTGTAACGTACAGAATATGAGGCATGCAGTCCTGCACGTATGAGCTTTGAAAGATTTTTTTCGGGCACACCGCTGTCTGAAGCAAGCGCTTCGCGTAAAGAACCGTCATAAAAAAAATCCGCACCGGCTCCTATCCTTCTCCGGTGGGTGAGCAGGTAGTCAAAATTGTAAGAAAGTGAGGAAGTAAGATAACGGGTGCCCCTGAGGTTGTCATAGACCTTCGAGCCTGCCGAAAGCATAATGGACTGGATATATCGCTCAGCAAGGGCAGGAATTTCGGGTTCCTGATAAGCCAGGGACCTGCCGTTAAAGAGGTATTTTATACCTATAGATGATGAGATCATGTTTAATCCATAGTTAGGGGATCGTGTCTTACCGTTTGAGAAATGGGCAGCTCCCGCTTCAAAAATTACCTCAGAGGAGGATGATAGTTTAAACCTGGCGTCAATGCCCAGACGGAGGTAAATATTAGCACTGGAGCCAATGGCCCGGTTAAGGGGATTTTCGTTTATATCGAATTTCTTTGTAAGATAAGCCCCACCATAAGAGATCTGGTGATTAAGAGAAAATTTGTCTGATCGTATTAGCGGAAGGTTAATAAAAGTGTAAAGGGCATCGGCTTTTCCGAAAACTTCGTTGTTGCCCAGGCTCCAGTGTGAGAATCCAAAGCCGGTGGTAGGATAGTTGTACAGCTTTTCCCAGAAATCATTTCCATAAGTGGGAAATGTAAGGGCAATATCGAAAGCATATATATCATCTTCAATCAAATATGCAAGAGATTGGTAAAGGGGAACTGTCATTCCGGCGTGGAGTTTCGGTTCGATGATGAAAGGTTTTTTCCAGAACTGTGAAGTTCCTTTTAATCCTGTTGCCAGAATAAAAAAAATAAGCAGGCTCTTTTTCAGAATTGGTTTTCTCATCGAGAGGCAAAGATAAAAAATCCCCTGAGCTCTGCGCTCTGAGCCCTGAGCTCTCTTCATTTTGCTCCAATCACCTCTATTTTTATTTTATTTCTTCCGGGTTTCAAACTTATTCTTCCGGTTTCTGCTGCAATCACTTTCCCATTCAGGGTAACTGTCTTCTGATCCCCGGTGATTACAAACTCACCTTTCATATTTGCCGGAAGGGTAACGGAATATTCTTTTGATCCCATTGAGACCTTGTATTCTGCTTTAATGCTTCCTCTGATAGTCGGCACTTCTATCCGGCTTGAAGTTAAGGAAGCCATCTGCGGCTTTATGATCGCCATGGAGAAACCGGGTTCTCCGGGGACAATTCCCCAGAGGTTGCGTGGAATTATATTGGCAGGCGCCGCTCCCCAGGCATGATTCCAGTCAGAATTGGGCTTGTACTTCATGTCCCAGGCTTCGAGTGTAATGGTCGATCCTGTTTTGATCATGTTCCACCAGCTCCTGTCGTGAGTGGCAGTCATAAGGCTAAGTGCATAATCTTCTTCACCTGCATAGTATAAGCCTTCAAGAAGGAACTGGGAGCCATAGACGCTGCAGGCCATTCCGCGCGATTTTATAAAACCGGTCACCTGCTGTTTAAATTCTATGGGAACAAGTCCAAACGCAAGGGCCATCATATTTGCATGAAGGGACGAATGGTTTGAATATTCCCCATCGGTATATATTCCCCTGGTTGAGTCAAGCAGCTTTGTGTTAAATGAATTTTTAACCTTTTCGGCCCTGTTAATGAAAAAACCGGAGTCGGAACTTTTCCCGATACGGGATGCCAGCTCAGCCATCAGAACAAGATTGCGGTAGTGAAATGCATTAACTACCGTATTTATCTCAACCATTTCATAACCATCCCTCTCACCTTCAGGCGTTGCAAGGATCCATTTTGTATCTTTCTGAGCCGGTGGCCAGTCAACAATATCGCGGATCCTGATCTTCGGATTTACAAATCCAATGTCGGTCATGATCTGATCGGTGACATTTTTCGAGCTGATAAGTCCATCTTCCCTTGCAAGGCTTAAAAGTGTTTTATGTTTCAGCGCTTCGTAATAAATTCTTACCGATTCAATATTTCCTGTATACATATAGTCGTTATAGAACATAAGCACGGTCTGAAGTATCCATTCCGTAGGCCAGGTTGGCTTACTCATAAAATGTTCGTTTGTTATCCTGGCCATTGCATATTCGCGATCGGTACAGTAATGTCCGAGCTGATTTATATAAGCGTCCCCTTCATAAGGGATCCTCTCACGATCGCCATCGATATATTTCCCTGTAAAGGATGTGGCTTTCATGCTGTATTTGCACAGGTCCCAAATCCTGTTCAGCAAAGTATCGGAGCTGGTAAACGAGCTCATGTCATCATCAAAATTATACCAGTAGACTTTTTGCTTTACATTCTCCCTGGTCAGATCGGTACCAGTGTTTTCAATCTCGCAATATCTGAACGGACTCACGACTCCGAATGAATCGGGCAGGTGGACCGCTGCAGGTCCGGTATTCATTTTATCGGGAGGAGTTTCAACCGTATAGTTCTCCACGCCTGGCACAACGGGAATAACAACCTTGTAATAGCGGATCGATCCGGAGGGTTTACGGTCTATGTGATTGGTCCGGTCAAGTTTTTCGCCAAGGTGGACTATTAAGGTATCTTTTACAGTAGGGGAGAAGTTCAGAAGAAGCTTTCCGAAGGCGTCTTTCCCGAAATCAATGAAAAAATGATCATCTTCGACCTTCGTCATTTTTACCGGTTTGATAAGTTCGGACCTGAAGCGGTTGCCTGTTGTGGCATAAGCATGTTCATTACCGGTTTTAAAAGACTGGAATCCGGAATAGCCTGTTGGCTCATTTTTTTCATCCCAGATCCTTACTTTCCAGTAATAATGAGATCCTTGCTTAAGCTCATTTCCTCCATATTCAATCTCTGTTGAGCCGGAACCATTCATCCTGCCGCTGTCCCATATATCACCTTCATTGTTTCTGATCTTACTTTCGCTTGATGCTACAAGGATCTGTGAGGCAGTCTGGTTGACGGCCCTGTCGGGAACAATCCAGCTGAACTCCGGTTTCAGATCATGTACAACAACATGCTCCGGTTCCCTTATGAATTCAATCATCAGGCCCGATGGGATATCATTAACATTACAGCCCGACAGAAAAATAATGGCTGTCAGAAAAATCATAAGCAATTTAAGTTTCATATTTTACATTTATCTGCTGAGTTTAATCACTTTAAGTTCATGAGGACGAAAATGAACAGGATTTGATGATTCTGATTCAGTAGTTTTCATTGAATATGGATCTGTCAGAATGTAATCTCCGGGAATTGAAAATCTGATCCGCGCATTAACATCTTTTTCTTCTTCATTGAAAAGAATATAATAGTGAATTTTTTCCTTTACAACATGCCTGTACCTTATATTTGATGAAGCTGGCGAGAGGATCAGGTCGGGTCTGACCAGCTTATCTGTTTCTTCTGTCAATGTTGCGGCATTTACGGCAATTGCTCCTTTAAATTTATTTTGATAGCCTGAGTTATTCATAACAAGAAGCCGGCCGTAGCCTGCAAGCTTTTCAAGGATGATCACGGCTTCCTGAGGAATAAATGACAGGGTGTCGAGTATGATTGCCTGGTAGGTCATACCTGCCAGGTGGATACCTCTCCTGTTGATCTTTGCTTTGCCATTGAGCCAGCTTGTTTCGAGGTAATTAAAATCACGCTGGTTGCGGTATAAAATCCGGGCGCTTTTGTCAGGTAGTGACGACTCTTCACAGAGAATAGCAATATTACAGACCTGCCGGGAATCGGTATTAAGCCAGCTCAGCCGCCGGCATCCGTCAGCATAATTTCTATAAGTGTTCCACCATTGCGCATTTGGACCCACATCAGGAGGCCTCTCATCAAATCGCGGACCGCGCACCGAATAATAAAAAGCGTGAGGTATAAGCATGTTTTGTCCGCGGACGAAGCACCAGTTTGCGAGCCAAAGCATTTCACCGTAGGTAAGGTTATGTCCGTATGCACCATAGAGTTCATTCGAATTCCTCCTCATTCCAAGATGCAGCATTGAGCTTGAAGCACATTTGGCCATTGTTGAATGTTCGCCTTCAAGTGCTTTGGGCCCGGGCTCCACGTAGCGCCAAACAAGGTCCTGCCCCGGCACCTGGAAGTATCTTTCTGCTCCAATGTCCATCGACCCTGAAGGATGACCCATTAGGGCGATGCCATGATCTTTGCACCATTCACTGAGCCGATTGTAATAATTCTCTCCCAGGCAGATCCCTATTGCCCTGTTATAGTCGCTGCGGTGCTTTTTAGAACCGGGATTATCGTCATACCATAAGTCAGCAAGAAAAGGAGCGAAATCATACCCGAGGATCCTGTTGATCTGCGGCATGAGAGAAGCATTTCCCGGAACAACACCCCTGAGACTGCCACGGCCGAGAGGAGAGGGTTCATCTGTAAAAATGCCGGTTATTGTATTTCCAAAATATGACCCGAACTCCTTTGCATAACGGTCGTAAACCAGTTCGATAAAGCTGGTCACAGCACCGGGGTTGAGAATATCGCCGGCGGCAGGCAGTTCCTCCCTCATCTTTGAAGTTCCTTCGCCTATATAGTGTATGCCCCTGATCACCCCCTGTGAAGGCTGCTCAACCACCGCAATGGAGTTACCTCCCGTTCTCTGAAGAGTTGCTACCAGCTTCATGCCATCAGCAAGCTGAGGTTTCTCCCCTGTTCTAAAATCAATTTTAGCCAGCCCTCTTGCAGCATGGGCGGGGTTTCGTGCAACAACCTGTCCGCTGGAAGAGCCGGACGGATACATACCTTCATCGTATAGTATGACATACATGCCGCGACGAGCAGCTTCTTCAGTGGCAATCTTCATTGAATGGATCATAGAAGGAGAGAGCCATGCGATATTTTCAGGAAGTCCTATTCGCGGGTGAATAACAAAACCATACACCCCATGAGCCTCAAAATCGGCTATCTGCCTTATTATCTCTTCATCTTTCAGTGTGTCATTCCAGAACCAGAAAGGCATTACCGTATACTCCTTTGGCGGATTAATGAAGTTCCCGGAGACTTGCTGGCAATGGATATCCTGCAAAAAGAACAGTAATACTGAAGTAATAATAATTGATGGTTTAAATGCTGATCTCATAGGCTGAAGGTTAACAGATTCCAAGATAGGCAAATTTAGTTAACCTCAAATTTCTTCATAACCACCCGGAACACTCTGATGAGGAACAGGACACGTTAAAAAGCTAAACGTGTAATAATTATGTAACAGAAACTTAACAGTTCCTTAACCGGTAAAGGTATTTGCCGGCACTAATTTTACAGTGACTTAAAAGTGTAAAAACATATAGACAAAAATTGAAATTAAAATTAATAGATTATGAAAAATGGATTTTTTTATTTGCTGGTTGTTACGTTAGCAGTCTTGACAGGCTGCAAAGAAGAATATGCACCACCGGTGGTAACAGCACCGGTAGCTTCAAATGTGGAGATATCCAGGTCGGTTGACCTCACTTTCCAGTTCACTTCAGAAGCAGGTTTCTCAACTGCTATTGCAACAGCATCTGGAGGAACAGCTGAAGTTATATCAAACGCAACAGCCGGATCAACAACTGGCAGTATTGTTATATCATTTACTGCCGGAACAATTGTTGGTGCAGGATCAGTAACTCTGACAGTTACTGATAATAATAATAAGTCAGGACAGTCAATCGGAGTATTAAGCGTTAACGCACAGCCTGCCATTTCGGTAAGCAGTAATATTACCTCAAATACTATCTGGGAGACAGGAAAGATATATATTCTTGAAGGTCGTATTACTGTAACAGACGGTAGCACACTTACAATTCAGCCCGGCGTTATTGTAAAAGGTCGTGAGGGCTCAGGGTCGAATGCAACAGCATTGCTTATTGCCAGGGGCGGAAAAATTGCGGCAGAAGGCACTGCATCATCACCTATAATATTCACTTCAGTAGCTGACCAGATACTTCCCGGTGAAATAGTAAGCCCGAATCTGGTGCCAACCCTTAACGGTCTATGGGGAGGTTTAATTATTCTTGGTAAAGCACCAATATCTGCTTCAGCTGAGGCTGTACAGATCGAAGGGATACCAGCTTCCGACCTGAACGGACTCTATGGTGGTACTGATCCACTCGACAACTCAGGTTCTCTTAAATATATTTCAATCCGTCATGGCGGAGCCAATATAGGTGAAGGTAACGAGATAAACGGTCTCACTCTTGGTGGTGTCGGTTCAGGTACTATAGTTGAGAATGTAGAGGTTATTGGCAACCAGGACGATGGAATAGAGTGGTTTGGCGGAACTGTGAATGTGAAGAATGTACTTATCTGGAACCCGGGTGATGACGGTATTGATACTGATCAGTCATGGGCCGGAACTCTCGATAATTTCATAGTAATAGCCGGACCTGATACTGACCACTCAATGGAGATCGACGGTCCGGAGGGAGCTCTTCTTGCAGGTCATACAGTTAAAAACGGTTCATTAAAGGGCGCCAACAACGAGCTGGCTGATTTCAGGTCAGGGGCAAGAGGTTCCTTTGAAAATATCTATTTCTTTAATTTCCCCGACCCGGCTTTGGCTGGAGAAGGTGATCTTTCACTCGCGGATGCTGGTTCAATAAGCAACTTTACCAACGGTATACTTACATTCAGCAATCTCCAGGTTGTGCCTGTAACAGGCGTTGCACTGACTGCAATCTTCAGGAACGGCACCGACGTATTTGCAACATCCGTTACACCTTCGACAAGAACTGCAGGCGCTGACAAATCTAAATTTTCAGGCTGGTCATGGGCTTCTGCAGCAAACCAGCTGACCGATTTTTAATTAATTGATTATAATAAATAACAAACACAAAAATCTGCAGGTTACCGGACCTGCAGATTTAATATTAAAATAAAGTAAATTATCTGATCATGTATAAGCTTAAATTATTTCTAACAATCATTATTCTGTTATTTTCTTCAACTCTTTTTGCCCAGAATGGATCTGTCAGGGGTACAATATTCGACGAAACACTGGGAGAGAACATGACAGGTGTCACTGTTGTAGTTGAGGGAACTAATATTGGTGCGCTCACCGACCTTGATGGGAAGTTCAGCATAAGTGTGGCGCCCGGCGCGTATACCCTTAAAGTGTCATTTGTTTCGTATGAGCCTGTTGTGATTAATGACGTTAAGGTGGCTGCCGGAAAGATTACGTTGCTTGATGTTATAAATATGAAGGAGATGACATTTGGCCTGGATGAAGTGGTTATAACCGGAAATATGGTAAGGAATACAGAGAATTCCTTACTTGCCATTAAGATGAACTCAACAACCCTGCTTGATGGCATCTCAGCCGTCAACTTCAGGAAAATAGGTGATTCAGATGCGGCATCATCGATAAAAAGGGTCACAGGAGTGTCGGTTGAAGGTGGTAAATATGTTTATGTAAGAGGACTTGGAGACAGGTACACAAAAACGATGATGAATGGTGTTGATATTCCGGGTCTTGATCCGGACAGGAACACCATGCAGATGGACATCTTTCCCACGGCGGTAATAGATAACATAATTGTTCATAAATCATTCAGTCCCGAGCTTCCGGCTGATTTTACAGGCGGAGTTGTGGACATAGCGCTCAAAGATTTTCCCGATCAGAAAAAAGTGAATTTCTCCGCTTCGGCCGGTTACAACCCCGACTATCATTTCAGGAACGATTATCTAACATACCATGGTGGTAAATTGGATTACCTTGGTTTTGATGATGGTACCAGAGCCATTCCGGCAACGGAGAATATCCCTTTTTTCACAAGCGCTATCTCCGATCCGAATGGTCCTGATGGACAGCGGTACCGCGAAATTCTTGAAGGTTTTAATCCCACAATGGCCGCAATACGGCAGAACAGCTTCATGGATTACAGTCTTGGCGTTACAGCAGGGAATCAGGTTCCTCTTAAAAAGGTAACCCTGGGCTATAATTTTGGCATAGGATATAAAAGCAACACCGAATTTTATAAGAATGCAGAATATGGCCGGTATGGAATGTCCAGCGATCCCAATATCATACGGCTTGAGGTAAGGGAATTCCAGGTGGGCGACTTTGGAGTGAGCAGTGTACTGATGAGCGCACTCGCAGGAGTTGCCCTGAAAACACAGAAATCGAAATACAGGCTCAACATGATACATCTGCAGAATGGTGAATCAAAAGCCGGTATCTTCGATTATGAAGGTTCAGACAAGGGAAGCAATTTCAGAGGAATACAGCATAATCTTGAATACGGACAGCGATCCCTTACTAATCTGCTTTTAGAGGGCAGACATACTCTTAACAACTCAAAGTGGGATATAATCTGGAAACTCTCACCAACCATTTCAGCAATAGAGGATCCTGATACCCGTTTTGTAAGGTATGTTGACAACAATGGCATATACCAGATCAATACCGAAGGAGGTTTTCCGGAAAGGGTGTGGAGAGATCTTGCAGAAATAAATCTTGCAGGTGTTCTTAACCTGTCTAAAAAATATATGTTCAGCGGGGAGGAAGCAAAGCTTAACTTTGGCGGGGGATATACCAGGAAAGAGCGTGATTTTATGATCAGAAAGTACGCCCTGAATATCCGTAACCTCACCCTAACCGGCGATCCTGATGAGCTGTTCAGAACTGAAAATCTCTGGCCTCTTAACGGAACACAAACAATAAGCGGTACTACCTACGAGGCTCATTTTGTTCCGGATAATCCAAACCAGTTCAATGCAGGTTCAGTCAATACAGCAGGTTATATCTCGACCGATCTTACACTTCTTAAAAATCTCAAAGCACTGATCGGAGTTCGTATTGAACATTTTCAACAGAGATACAGCGGGCGCGATCAGCTGGGTTTGAATGTTCTGGATAATGAAAAACTGCTCGATAACCTGGACTTTTTCCCCTCAGTAAATCTTAACTATTCATTAACGGCAAAGCAGAATATAAGATTCTCCTTTGGAAGAACGATAGCCAGGCCATCCTTTAAGGAACTCTCTTATGCAGAGATTGCAGACCCCCTTAGTGGAAGAACATTTATCGGCGGACTTTTCCGCGATGCAAACGACGTTATAGGCATCGAGTACTGGGATGGAAAACTCAAAAGCACATATATTAATAATTACGATCTGCGCTGGGAAATGTTTCATTCAAACGGGCAAATGATTTCAATCAGCGGGTTTTACAAACAGTTTATCGACCCTATTGAGATTGTTCAGTATGCAACACAGACAGGGGCATTCCAACCCAGAAATGTGGGTGATGGAAGGGTACTGGGTGTAGAATTTGAAATAAGAGAGAGTCTAAGTATAATAAGTAGCACGTTCAGTAACTTCAGCATTGCAGCAAATGCATCTGTAACAAAGTCGGATATTGAACTGAGCATGACAGAACTCCTTTCGAGAATGGAAAATGCCAGGACAGGTCAAACAATTGTTAAAACAAGGGTGATGGCCGGCCAGGCTCCTTACATAATAAACGCAGGCCTTAATTACAACGGCGTGAATAAGGGTTTCTTCGAAGGGTTGGAAGCCGGGATCTACTACAATGTACAGGGTAATACTCTCCAGTATATAGGTATTGCCGATCTTCCCGACATCTATACGCTACCTTTTCACAGCCTTAATTTCAATGCGAGTAAAACTTTGGGTAAAAAGAGGAAGACACAGGCGGGGATTAAAATTGAAAACCTTCTTAATGACAAAAAGGAATCTGTTTTCAGGTCATTCAATGTCACAGATCCCTTTTTTACCAAACTTGAACCGGGAATCACATTCCAGGTTAAATTGACTTATTCGATTTTTTAATAAATGATTTAATTAACAGATAACTAATTACAGATCAGATAATAATTAGTTAAATCCGGGTAAGTGGGGTTGTGAAACCCCACTTTTTTTGTAGCCCATCTGGTCCATCCAGATGCTGACTTATGAATTCACAGACTGCTTGTTAGCATCAGACCATGTTAAACAGGAGAAACATCACTGCTCCTATTATTGCAGAAACAGGTATTGTAAGTATCCAGGCCCAGAAAATTTTACCGGTAATTCCCCATTTTACGGCTGAGGTTCCTTTAGTTGCTCCTGCCCCGATTATTGCGCCGGTAATAGTGTGAGTTGTACTTACCGGTATGCCAAAGTGAGTGGCTCCGAAAAGGGTAATAGCGCCTGCAGTTTCGGCACAGAAACCTTCGAAAGGTTTAAGCTTGGTGATCTTCTGTCCCATGGTCTTGACAATTCTCCATCCGCCGAACAGGGTGCCGAGAGCAATTGCAGTATGGCATGAAAGAACTATCCAGAGAGCAATGGGGTCATCCTTTGTTACCTGGTTTGATGCAAGTAAGGCAACCCAGATTATTCCCATTGATTTTTGAGCATCGTTACCTCCGTGTCCCAGACTGAAAGCTGAGGCCGAAAGTAATTGAAGCCGCCTGAAGTATTTATCGATTCCAAAGGGGGAAGATCTTTTTGCAAGATTAAGTACTAAGATCGAGATTAAGAAAGAAATGATCATACCCAGAACAGGAGCGATAACGATGAAGATGACAATCTTCATTACACCAGAGAAAATTACGGAGTTATAGCCGCTGCTGGCGATGGCTGCACCCACCAGTCCGCCAACAAGGGTATGTGACGAGCTTGAAGGAAGTCCCCACCACCATGTCAGAAGGTTCCAGATTATGGCAGATATAACTGCAGCCGCTATCAGGTCGAGTGTAACAATATCGGGATCTATTACACCTTTCCCTATGGTTGAAGCAACTTTAAGAGGGAAGACCAGGAAAGCCAGGAAATTAAAAATTGCTGCAAGCATAACAGCCGAAAAAGGAGAGAGCACTTTTGTCGAGACTACTGTTGCAATGGAATTGGCTGAATCGTGAAAGCCATTTATGAAGTCGAATATTAATACCAGTGCGATAATAAAATATAAATATTCCATCGAAGCTTAATGTCAGATTAAAGGGCGTGAAATTAATACCGGCAAACTTAATCAAAAGATGATAATTGTCACGTTTTTGTTACATTTTAATTAATCTGATCAGCCATTGCACAATCTTTGCCCGGCAGGGTCAAAGGTCTGACCTGCATGCCTGATACTGAAATAATTTGCAGTTCAGGTTCTGTACCCTATTGGCCTGAAAGTTAAGGCTGCGTTGTAGTTGTTGTTCCTCCTCCCTGGCTGTCACCTCCGCTTTTTACATCATCGTTCCTGATCCCTCTGCGTGCTTTTTTCACCTGCAAATTCATCTTTCCGAAATTGTACATCAGGCTAAGCCTTACGTTTTGTGCAGGATAAGAATTCTCAGTGCGTGAATGGAAAGTTATGTCATTCATTTCGCTGATATATTTTTTCCTGGCCCAGAACGGATCGGATGCAGAAACACTCACCATCAATTTACGTTTTAAAAAATACTGCGACAATCCGAGACCAGTGTAATAAAAGGAAGAGGATCTTCCCTGAAGCATAATGCTTGAAGAATATATTCCCAGGTTGGCATTAACTGAACCATCTTTCCACAGGGTCCATCTTCCGCCGAGCGAGCCCCTGTAGTTGAAGCCTTCGTTTGAAATTGAATACCCTGTTATAGCTTCCAGCTTGCTATAATTAATTCCTCCGTTAAGGTAAACATTGACTTTCCCTGAAGGGCGGTATGAAGCATACAGGTTTAACCCGTAACGCTGATCTTTGCCTATATTTTCGTAAGTGCTCTCCGTGGCTCCGTTGGGCCGGACTCTTGAAATTCTCTCAATTGCATTATTTGCAAAAGAGGCTGAAGAAGATGCCGTGAAATTAAATTTGGGAGTAAAGTAAGTATATCCAAGCTCGAAAGAGTGAGAAATTTCCGATTTCAGCATTGGGTTCCCATAACTTATATTCATGGAATCGCTGTTATTTACATAAGGGTTCAGGTACCATATACCGGGTCTGGAAAGCCTCTGCGTATATGATAATTTATAAGTCCGGCCCTGCTTTGGCATATAAGAAAAAGTAATATATGGGACAAGATTGAAGAGCCTGTTTGTAAAGTCAGTATTGATTCCCGATGTTACAGAATGCCCGTCATTCCATGTGCGTTCCAGCCGCAAACCTGCTTTTGTACTGAGCTTTTTCCATTTAATCAGGTAACCGGCATATAAACCCATGATATATTGATCATAATCAAGATCGTTCACATTATCGAGTCGCTCACCATCGCGGAAAATTTCAGAATTGCTTGTGTTTTGCCGCAGGATGAATTTTAAACCTCCCTCAACCTGATGCTTCTGGGTAATGGGATCATAGTAATCGGCCTGGAATGTCTGTTCACGTCCTACTGCATCATTTTCTGATATCTGGCTGTAAGAAGGATAATTAAGTATCCCATCCACGTTAGTTGTGTTTGTAACCAGTCTCGGGCTATTATCAAGCTTATATGAAAAGGTAAGTGATTTGTCGGGCTTTTTATATGTTTTCTGATAATCGATATTTCCCGAGAGATAACCCTGACTGCTCCGGCTGTTCAAATGATTCTCATATAGCCGGGTAATATCATTATCTGAGTTCAGATATTGTGTTTCGGTGAACCCGTTGTTCTGGAATGAACCCCTCATGCCCCAGAAGGAAAGACTTATAAGATTCAGAGAATCGATCTCATAGCTTGCTTCACCGGTATAACTGTTCGATAACCCTTTATATGAGCTGTTCCCGTTTGAATTTGAGTAGTGATAATCTGTATTATTAAAATATTCCCCAGCTGAATTTGTACTCGATTCGGGTTGGATGAACTGGCCTCCGTAATACCGTGATGAGAGGCTGAATTTTTTAATTTTTACCGCCAGGTAAGCCCCCAGGTTAAGACTTCCCCGGGAATCCACTCCCGAACTAAGGCTCCCATTGTACCCGTTAACAGTTTTTTTTGTTGTGATTATGTTGATTATACCCCCAATCCCCTCAGCATCATATTTCGATGAGGGGTTAGTTATCACTTCAATGTCTTTTATTGTATTGGCAGGAAGACTTTTGAGCGCTTCCTTGAAGTTTGATGACATCATTGAAGAAGTTTTTCCATTTACCAGGACTTTAAAATTTGTTTGCCCGTTCAGAGTAATGTTTTCTTCCGAATCGACTGTTATCAGCGGCACCTTGCGGAGCATTTCCAGAGCATTGTTTGTTTGTGCCTCCGGATCTGCCTCCATACTGTAAACTATTTTGTCAGGATCAATTTTAACAAGGGGCTTCTGTGCCGATACGGTTACCTCTTTCAACATTACTCCTTCTTCCATAAATAATTTTCCCAGGTCTGTCTTTGGCTGCGTTATATTTACCGGAAGGCTGAATTCTTTATATCCTATCGAGGAAACAGTCAGCAGGTACTTCTGAGGAGAATTGAGGCTGAGGGAAAAACGGCCCGAGGCATCGGAGGCCATTGCCTTTTTAACTTTAATACTGTCATTTTTAATGACCACTGTGGCAAATGGGACTCCCTTCCCGGTAACTTTTTCAACAACCTGGCCACTAACCTGGTAGTTGGTTATTTTATTCTGGGAAAATACCTGAAGGGAGATGGAAAAGCTCAGAAAAATCATGAATAAGTATTTCATTGGCTTTTAATTATTATGATACTTTAAGAGCGAAGTTATAACGAAAAAATTAGTAATACAACTATATTTATGTTAATAGTATGTTAAAATGTTTAAATAAAGTTTAACAAGTACAAAAAATGAATGCGGTAAGGCTGATAATACTGAGGTTTAAGAATACAATGCGGATATCATGTAGGGTATTTCCCTACATGATAATCAGAAATAGTCCTACAATTAGTTTCTGTAGTAATTTTTATGTTTACTGATAGAAATCAGCAAAATTGTATTGGTTGCTGATTTTTCAAGCTTTCACATAACAGTCAACAGGAGCATAGAAGATAATGGTTAGTCGTTTTATGCTCCTTTTTTATTTCTCCCGGTTCATACCAAGAATTGAATACCTGATAAGTTCTGCAGTTGTTTTGAGATTTAATTTTTTAAGGAGTCTTTCACGGTATGTGCTGATTGTCTTCGGACTAAGGTTCAGTTCTTTTGCTATCTGGCTTATCTTTTTACCTGATGCCAGGAGCATGAGCACTTCCGCCTCCCTTATTGAAAGCCCCAGTCCCCCGTTAGTATCGGAGTCATTAATTACATTTCTGGCTATGCTCGCAGCCAGAGAAGCAGAAATATGCTTTTCTCCACGTGATACTTTTTTAATTGCATTAACAAGCTCATCGGGGGCACTTGATTTTGTAAGATACCCTGATGCCCCATACTTGAATGCCTGCACGGCATATAACTCTTCAGAATGAATACTGAGGATCAGAACTTCAGTTTTTTGCCTGATCTTCTTAACCTGACCTATCATATCGAGTCCGCTTCGCCCCGGAAGTGAAATATCGAGCAGAATGACGTCATACTCTTTCTCCATCATCTTCTGGCACAGTTCCTTCCCGTCTCCTGCTTCATCGATTACACTTATTGCATCGTCATCCTCAAGTATTTGTCGCAGACCACGTCTTACTACCGGGTGATCGTCAGTTATCAGAACCCTTATCATTGTTATTTGTTTTAACCGGAATTGTAACTGCAACGGTTGTACCTGACCCATTATTGCCCCTGATCTCAAGCTTACCGTTCACGCCCTTGATTCTTTCAGCCATCCCTGCTATTCCCATCGATGTCAGTGAGTCAAGTTTATCTTTACTTATACCTTTACCATCGTCTTTGATCATCATTGTAATATTATTCTTTGATGAATTCAATATGACTTCAGCGTAGGATGCACCTGCATGCCGTGCAATATTTGTAAGTGATTCCTGGAAAACCCTGAAGAGGACAAGAGACAGCTGATCGCCGACCTCAAATTCAGTTGGGCTGCAATGCAGGTGGCATTTAATGCCCGATTGTTTTTCAAATTTTTGCAGATGGGTAGTTATTGCAGGGATAAGTCCGAGCTCAAAAAGGATTGATGGCCTGAGAAATGAAGAAGTCTCTTTTACGTTCTCTATGGTTTCATTTATCATCTTGCTCATTTCATTCATCTTTTTGCTTACCCCTTCTGACGGATTGTCAATCCTCTTTTTTAACCAGGCAACATCAAGATAGAGGCTTGTAAGCCGTTGTCCGAGATCATCGTGAAGAGAAAGACCTATCGCCCTCCTTTCGTTTTCCCTCACATCGAAAATATGTTGATTTAATTTTTCAAGAAGCGCTTTCGATTTCTCGATCTCAGCTTCGTTTTTCTTCCGTTCAGAGATATCCCTACCGATCATTATAGTCATTATTTTCCCGTCCTTTCCTGTAAATATGGAAGTTGACAGTTCAACAGGGAATTTTTCACCATTACTCCTGATCATTGTAAGCTCTCCGTAAAATCTGCCGCTAATCTCCCTCTCTCTTAATGCTTTAGCCAGTCGAGGGTCATCAGTATCCACAAGTCCGTTTCTGCCAAGTGACCTGATCTGATCTTCAGTTCTCCCAAGCATGGCACAGGCCGCCGGGTTGGCTGAATAAATAGAGCCGTCGGGCGAGGTCAGGAATATAGCATCCAGGCTGTTGTTGAAAAATGCCCTGTATTTTTCCTCGCTTTCGGCAAGATTTTTATACAGCTCTGTTCTTTCCGATTCATTTCTCTTACGTTCTGTTATGTCGTTAAAGCTTGACAGAATACATTTTTCATTATCTATCGTGATTATTTCAGAAGAAAGCAACCCTGTCATTAACTCTCCTGATTTCTTCCGGAAAACGATTTCTTCTTCAAAAATCTTACCTTTCTCATTCAACTCTTTTAAAATCCGCAAACGGTCATTTATGTTTATAAACAGGTTAAGTTCCGCTGTTGTTTTATTGGAGATCTCAATCATGGAATAACCTGTCTTGTCAATGAACCCCCGGTTAACCTCAATTATTCTGCCATCATCAAACCTTGTTAAGATAATTGAAAAGGATGATGTATAGAAAGCCTTCGAAAACTTTTCTTCCTGCACTTTAATGTCCTGAAGCAGACGGTTTCCGAACATGTGCTCGAGACTGTAAGTGAGAAGTATAAGAAGGAGCTGTGCAATAACTATTACAGAAGTATCAAACCAGTCGGAGTCAAAATAGTTTTCCCCATGTCCGTAAAGGAAATATTTGGCGATCCTTACAAGGCTTATAAGACAAAATGCAATACTAACAAGAGTAACGTGCAAAGTCAGCCTTCGCTTTGACAGGGGGATCCTGAAAAGTAACAGCCACGTGCACTGAACAAATAATATCAGCCAGGCGACCGATACATTCAGGTGCCTTGCACCAAGGTCAGGCTGAGCAAAAGTAAACCAGGTATGAACAACTGTAAAAACAGTCAGCAGGATCAGGTTCGGGGTAACGGAGCTTTTTTCCCCTAAATATGCTTCTAAACCTCTGAAGAATATGATAATTCCCGCGATACTGATAAAATTACCCAGGTCCAGGGATATCCAGTCAGGGATAGTCCCGCGGAGAAGTATCATTATGAGGGCAATGGTCTGAAGTACAAAGCAATAAAACATGTAATCGACGCCCTTGTAACGGCTTTTGTACTGAATGAGCATTAATGAAATAACAAACGTGTTTATTGCTGAAATAAGCACGAAGCTGAAAATTGCAGTTCGCATGTCGAGTGAAAACATACTTAAAGAATTATTTTGCAGAATTGCCCAAAAGTAATTAAATCCTGAAATTAAAAAAATTTGCAATAAACCAGGATTTCTGAGCATTCAGGACATTCCTGACACCGGCGGTGGAATAATGGGGGGGTTGCTACAAACCGATCCAGGGAAATAACCGGCATTGTCAGGAAATCCCTATAAGAAAATCAGACTTTTCTTATATCCCATTGCTTCATTCCCTTATAAAGTCGGGCCTGTTTGCAGCTCATTTTTACAGAGGAAATATTAATTGAGAAAAGTATGGAAAAGTTCTTTCACTTACTGACTCTGTGCCTGTCGTCGGTGATTCTTCCCGGCACCTTATCCGGTCAGGATATAATTGCCCGGCAGTCAGGTTTCAACTCAGAATCGGGAGCCAAGGGAACTGTGCCACTGATGATGCTGGCAGCTACTTTTACTGAGACACCTGAATTGCCTGATAATACTGTGATCTATTTCGATGAAAAGGCAACAAACGAATTTGACGGACAGCTTGATGCATTTAAGGCAATGAATTCAGACTTCAGGATACCAAGCTTATTTACAGTTACTCCCACAGGCATCAACCTCTCGATTAATGCATTGCCTCCTATCTGTGATGGTCTCTGTAAGGTTCCTCTCGGACTGAAAACTGACATAAACGGATCTGTCACTATCAAGATCCGTGATATTGATCCTGCTCTTTCGCAGATGAAGATATTTCTCACTGACGTTGTAGCCGGGACTGACCGGATATTATTTGCCAATGAAGAGTACATGATTTACCTGCCATCGGGAGAATACAGGGACAGGTTTTTTATCAGTCTTTCAAACATGACAACCGATATTGATAGTGAGGTTTCCGGTAACGAAGTTTTCAGCGCCTACTCTTCTTATGGATTACTCATGGCAGAAATTAATAGCCTGATGGGCAAAGACGGAACCCTGAGAGTATTTAATCTGCTTGGACAGGTACTCTTCGTGAGCAATGTTTATGAAACAGGACATCATGAATTTTCACCCGGTCTGAAAGAAGGGATTTATATAATAACCTATAATTCGGGTAATTATCTGATTTCAAAAAAGATACTGGTAAAGAATTAATAAAAACAGAGGTGAAATTGTAAAAATCAGGGCTTTCCCGGACCTGTTTATTCAATCAGATTGTTCTTAAGAGCATAATTGGTCAGTTCCGCATTTTTTCCCAATCCCATTTTTTCGAGGATCCGGGCCCTGTGGGTACTTACAGTTTTGTTGCTTATAAAGAGATCTTCAGCTATTTCATTTACCGATTTTCCTTTGGCGATCATGCACATAATCTGAAACTCCCTTTCTGAAAGTTTCTCATGCGGTGATATATTCATGCCGTCTTTTCTGTCAAAAAGAATTTTCTCGGCAAGAGAAGAGGAAATATACCGGCCACCTTGTAAAATGGTATTTATTGCCAAAGCAAGTTCTTTATATACGCTGTTTTTACATAAATATCCCGATGCGCCCAATTTCAGGGCACGTATTGCATATTGTTCTTCGGCGTGTATGCTCAGTATTAAGATAGGGGCTTTTTCTTTCCTGTCCTTTAGAGTCTGAAGTATGTCAAGGCCGCTTTTCTCAGGCATTGAAATATCCATAATGATAAGGTCGTATTCATTATTTTCTATCATTTTTAGTGTTTCATTTCCGGTTGCGGCCTCATCAAGTTCTGAAAATGAGTTTAACTTCCTGACAATTTGTTTAAGGCCTTCTCTTACAACCTCGTGATCATCTGCAATAAGTACTTTCATCTGGTTTTTTCAATTAAACGGAATTGTTATACTTAATTTGGTTCCCTTTTTACCGGCAGACTGAATTTTAAGGTCTCCGTTATGCAATTTTAATCTTTCCCGGATGCCTATAAATCCCAGTGACTTATAAGAGTTTATTTTCTTAATATCGGTGCCTATTCCATCGTCTGCTACCTGCATAATAACTGAATCTTTAATCCTTTTCAGCCTGATCTTTGTACGCTTTGCCTGTGAGTGGCGCGATACATTGGTAAGCGATTCCTGGAGAATGCGATAAAGAGCCAGGTTTTTTTTCATATCCGGGATTTGAATTTCTTCAAGATTTAAGATACAATAAATTCCAGTTCTTTTTTCAAATTCCCTTGCATACCACTCCATTGCTGAAACCAGTCCAAGATCGTCCAGTATTGAAGGACGTAATTCGAAGGAGATGCGTTGAACATCTGAACTCATAGATTTTATCAGGTTAATCATTCCCTCCAGCTTTAAGCCTTCTTCAGAGTCGCCGGCTAATTTGTCACGGAGCCAGTCCAGGTCAATTTGAATGGCAGTTAATGCCTGGCCAAGCTGATCGTGCAACTCTCTTGCAATTGAGGCTCGTTCGTTTTCCCTTATCTCCTCCAGGTGCGCGTTCAGGTGCTCCAGGGAATCCTTCATGTTTTTGATTTCTTCCTCTGCCAGCTTACGTTCTGTTTCTGCCTCTATTCTGGCTTTATGCTCTCTTACTTCCATCAAAGCCCTCTGAATAGCTATCGGTAGCTTTGTGAGCTTATCTTTTATTATAAAATCTGATGCCCCGAGATGGAGTAACTCTATTGCAAGGTCTTCACCTATTGTTCCTGAGATGCAGATAAAAGGGACATCTGGTTGTATCTTTTTAGTAAGTATCAATGCTGCTAATCCGTTGAACCCGGGTAGATAGTAATCAGAGAGTACTATGTCATATTTTTCAGATCTCAGTTTCTCTTCAAAATCTTTGCCGGTTGATGCATGATCAAACTGAAAATCCAGATTTTCACCGCTAAGCAGTTCTCTTATTATTATTGCATCGGCCTCTACATCATCAAGGCACAGGATTTTCAACTTTTCATTATTCATAAGGCACTTTTTTCTAAGGCATGGCAGTTCATTAAACATCGCCATGAGGCCCCCGGGTTTTAAAAAGAATTGCTTAAAATCAGCTGTATAACAGTATTATGTATTTACTCCATCTGGGTAAATTTAAATAAAGATAATGAGTTTTTGGTTATTCATACTGAAGAGCAACAGCTGCAGCTCCTGATCCGACATGCGTTCCGATAACCGGGGAAATATTGAGGACAGCTGCAGCCTTTTTCCCGGTTAGCTCTTCCATTTTGTCTGAATAGAACCGGGCAGCATTGTTGTTATTGGCATGCAGGACAATATAGTTCCAAACCTTTCTGCCTGACAGAGGTTTTTTGATATGTGTCAACACTTTCTCCATATTGCTTTTTGAGCTGAAAGATTTGTCGAACATGACAACTTTACCCGATTCATCTACTGCTATAATAGGATTAATATTCAGCATCCTTGCAATAAATCCTTTTGTAGTGGAAAGTCTTCCGCCTTTTATCAGATATTCCAGTGTGGGAACAGAAACAAGCACCCGTGTATCTGCTATCCACTTTTCTGTGAGGGCAACAATATCCTGGTGGGTGAGCCCCGATTCAATAGCATGGGCTACCCGCATTACTGTCAGGCCCAGCCCGCCTGAAATATTTTTTGAATTGATCACGGAGATGGGTTTGCCAAGTTCCCTGCTCACAGCCTTTGCAGCTTTCTGACTGCTATGAAACGTGCCGCTTAGTTTCTCACTTAAATGGATCGCAATCACCGAATCGTAATGTGAAGCCAGATGTGAGAAAGCATTTATAAAAGCTTTTTCATTTACCTGTGCAGTTTTTGGAAGGTCGCTGGTTTCACTCAGAAGCTTGTAAAACTGTTCGGGCTGAATGGTTATTTTATCGAGGTAAATGTTTTCACCGAAATTTATGCTTAGGGGGAGCATGTTCACCTGGTATTTCTCCGTAAACTCACTGCTCAGGTCGCATGTTGAATCTGTTACCAGTGCAATTTTCCACTTCCTGTTGTAAACAACATCGCTTTGGCGGACCATATCGTCAGCTTTCTGGAATGTAAGAGTGCCTGAGGTTCTGAGATTGTTGAAAAGTTCAGCGGGCCTGTCAGTATGAATATGTATCCTTCTGATCTTATCCGAACCGGCCACAACAATTGAATCTCCGAAAGAATTCAATGTATTTTTCAGTGAATCTTTATCCGATGAACAATCTTTTATTATGGCTTCGGTACAATACCTGAATGTCACTTTTTCAGGAATTGTCTCTTCGATCCTGAACAATGAAACCACCTCTGATCTTGAATTTATAAGATCCTTTACATTCATCGACTGAATGAATTCTATGATCCCCTCTACAAACAGCACAAATCCTTTGGCGCCGGCATCGACAACATTATTCTTTGCCAGTATCTTTAATTCGGAAGTTGTTTTAATCAGCGCCTCCTTGAGGATCTCATAGGAGCTCAGCAGAAGCTGGTAAAAATCGCTGAATTTATCCCACGATTTATAGATATACTCGGCCCATACTTTTATTACAGTGAGCATTGTGCCTTCTACCGGGTTGGACACCGCTTCATAGACATAGCGTACCGACCGCTGAACGCTTTCTGCAAACTGTTTCAATGTAACTGCCTTGAAATCTCCCGTCTCGACACTTAAGCCATAAAAAAACTGGGCAAAAATTATTCCTGAGTTACCCCTGGCATTAATAAGGGTTGCTTCGGCTATCCTGTCTGCAGTTATTTTGTACGACCGGTGAGGGTGAATGGATTCAATTACAGATCTTATTGTTGAAGCAAGATTGGTGCCGGTATCACCGTCGTTAACCGGAAAAACATTTATCTTGTTAAGTTCAATCTGATGCTCAATAACTTTTCTGGCTCCGGCAATAAAGGTGTAATATAAATTAAGGCCGTCCATTTCGACAAGGGGAACTGAATTCGCTATCATAATTACAGGTTACCGAAAATGCAAATATAGTAAAGTTAAAAAATCTGACATTTCATCATTTAAGCATAACTAACAATCAGTGAGTCATTTTGTTTGGTAATGATCTCTTAGAATATGTGGCCTTTTAAATACAAACACTTCAAGATCAATGAGATTTCTCAACCTGCAGGCGTTATAAGACATTCTTTAAAAGAGTTACTGCATGGTCAATGAGATTTATCATCCTGCTGTTGGATAAAACAATCTTTTTATAGTGGTTCTGCCAGGTCGATGAGATTACTCATCCTGCTGGCGTTATAAGACATTCTTTAAAAGAGTTGCTGCATGGTCAATGAGATTTATCATCCTGCTGGCGTTATAAGACATTCTTTAAAAGAGTTGCTGCATGGTCAATGAGATTTATCATCCTGCTGGCGCAGGATTTGCTAATGACAACATTTCTAAAAACATTGGTAGTCAAAATATAAGATCCTTCGCTAGCGCTCAGGATGACAAGCGTTTTGGGACATAATTGGGAGTGAAAGCGGCGCGTTTCGCAGGAAACACTTCTTAGATTACCTGCATGTAATACGCGCCGCTTTCACTCCCCTATACCCCAAAAAAGCGCATGTCATCCCGCAGCGCAGCAAGGGATCTCATAATCGTGAGTACTAATGATATAAATGATAGGTTTTATTTCAGCGCAGCAAGGGATCTCATAATCGTGAGTACTAATGATATAAATGATAGGTTTTATTTCAGCGCAGCAAGGGATCTCATAATCGTGAGTACTAATGATATAAATGATAGGTTTTATTTAAGCACAGCAAGGGATCCCATATTCCAATTACCAATGATTTAAAAGAAAGTATCTTACGTAACCTAAGCAATTGATTTTATTATTTTCAATTACAGAAGGTTTAATTAATGTTGTCATTCCTGGTTATCTCATATTCTGTTGTTTCAGGTTTATTGTTGATAACCGGTACCCATAAAATAGTTTAATATTTTTCTTTAAATATTTATTATCTTTAAGGTTATATACAAATCTTATGGAAAAGAGGAAAAAATCACAGGCGAGGGGGTTAATTATTCCGGCAATTGTTACTTTCCTTGCAATAGCTGCATTTGCACCGGCTTTAAAGCCGCCACAGGAAGATCCTAAGGGTAAATACAAATACAAGGATTTTGAGTCCTCCAAAAAATGCAAGTCATGCCATCCGGGAATATATGAGCAATGGTCGCAGGCCATGATGTCGCAGGCGTACACTCACCCATGGGACGAGATCGAATATTTCGACCTTGCTGTTGCCCATGCAAAAGCCAAACCTGAGTTAAAAGATGCTGTTGACGGCTGTAACGGTTGTCATACTCCGATTGGTTATATGGGCGGTCCGTTGCCTCCCCCCAGGCCCTCCGAAAACACTATTGTCAATGAGTCTGTTTCGTGCGAGGTATGCCACATTATTACAGGTACACATGGCGACATTCCTTTTAATTTCAGTTACCTTTCAAAACCCGGGATGACTAAATTTTCAGCACGCAAGCCATCAGTTGAATCGCCGGCTCACAAGATCGTAACGAACGATTTCTATAAAACAACAGAGTTCTGCGGAACCTGCCATAATGAAAAAAATCCCTTCGGTATATGGGTAAAAAGCACCCAGATTGAATGGAAGGAAGGGCCTTATGCGGCAGAGAATGTCAGGTGCCAGGATTGCCACATGCCAAAAGGCGGGCCATATCTGAATGCGCTTATGACCAAGCCCTATGATGATGCCAGACTTCATCTATTTCACGGCGCTCACGATCCGGGTAAGGTCCGGGGTACAATCGAGCTGAGGATAGAGCCCGATATACGTGAGGTCGAACCGGGTGAAAATATTGTATTTACCGTTGTGTTATTCAATCAGAAGACAGGACATAAGTTCCCGACAGGGTCGGTTGAGGACAGGATTGCATGGCTGCAGGTTGAAGCAACCGATGCAAAAGGGAAAGTGTACCATCTTAATGTTGATAAAAAAGGATTTGAAGGGGAAGAATATACAATTTCGGGCGACTATCTTGCTTACCAGGACATGTCTGTACCTCTTGGTCTTCCTGATTTCAAGGGTGTGCAGAGAGATGGTATCCCGGCAGGTAACAGGATCTTCAGGATGCCTTATTTTGATCCCGAGGGCAGAATGACAATTATGCAATGGAATACCAAAACGCTTGGTGTTGATTACAGGATCGGCCCGAGGGAGTCGAAAGTTGAAAGATTTACCTTCAAAGTTCCGTATGATGTAGCTCCCGGTAGCCTTAAAGTGAAAGCGGTCCTTAATTACCAGCTGCTTGTCAAACCTGTTGCCGATCTGCTTAAAGTGCCACCGGATGAGTCTGAGATTATGCTTGTTAACGAGCATTTTACCAGCGTGAACATTTTACCCTGACGAATCATTAAAAACTGTATAATATGAAAAGAGATTTTTTTCCAAAGATTATCTTTCTGGTGATCGCTTGCACCCTTCTGACCGGAATTGAAAAAAGCAGCGCCATACCTGCTTTTGCCCGGAAATATTCAATCAGCTGTCAGGTATGTCATTCACCTGCTACTCCGCGACTTAAGGCTTTTGGTGAGGAGTTTGCCGGAAATGGCTTTAGGCTCACGGAATATGAAGCACCAAGGCACTTTCTTCCAACAGGCGATGACAGGCTTTCCCTTTTCAGGGAAGTTCCACTTGCAGTAAGGATAGATGGTTTTGCCACTTATAATTTTAATAACGAAGGTTCAGTGGATTTTGGTTCACCTTTCGTTGTAAAGATACTCTCAGGCGGAGAGCTTTCTGATAAGCTTTCATATTATTTTTATTTCCTTCTAAATGAAAGAGGTACAATAGCTGGCCTGGAAGATGCCATACTTGTTTACAGCAATCTCCTTAACAGCGGAATTAATTTTACAATAGGACAGTACCAGGCTTCTGATCCGCTTTTCAAAAGTGAAACCAGATATACAATAGAGCCCTATAAAATTTACGATACAAGACCGGGTAATTCGGGAATTGCATTAAAGTATGAACGAGGCATATTGATCGACAGGGGATTTTCAACAGGGACAACACTACTTATGTCGGTTGTTAACGGCAGTGGTATCGGAGAAGCAGGGGAGGGATTTGTTTTCGACAGGGATCCACATAAAAATTTCATATTCAGATTTTTGCAGGAGATCGGAGCTAAGCTGAGTGCGGGCTTTTACGCATATACGGGCAAAGAAGACCTGTTGGGAGCAGTTGATCTCTTTCAGAATGATGTTCTGATATACGGACCAGATCTGAGACTTAATTTTGATGATAAATTTGTTCTTAATATGCAGTATCTCAGAAGGACAGATTCCGAAGTTTACTCAGGTCCGACAAGTGCCACCTCTCATGATGTTAATACTCATGGAGGATTTGCAGAGATAATATATTCACCCAAAGGAGACATGAGCACCTGGTACCTTACTGGCCTGGTCAACCTAATCGATTCAGACATGGATGCGCTCGATTACAGGTCGGCAACCATGCACGCAGGTTACCTGGTAAAGAGAAATTTCAAGGCAGTTGGTGAATACACCTGGAATTTTGCTCATCAGAAATACGGAAAAGTGAGCGCAGGCTTTGTAATGGCATTTTGACAGGTTCCACAACGACCTGCCCCTCTTAGCCTTAGCCGGGAGGGACAGGAGTGCGTATGTGAAACTGCTGAGGTTATTTATTCTTCAGTATATCCCTTATCTCTCTGAGAACCACCTCTTCATTTGATGGCGGAGGAGGAGCAGCGGGAGCAACAGCCTCCTTTTTCTTTGTGGCGTTCAGAGCCTTAACCATGATAAAAATAGCGAAAGCGATAATGAGGAAATCAATTAATGACTGGATGAACATGCCGTAATTGATCGTTACCGCAGGATTTTCACCGACAGCAGCCTTAAGAATGATCTTGAGATCAGAAAAATTCACGCCGCCTATCAGCAACCCGATCGGGGGCATTATAACATCATTGACTACTGATGATACAATTTTCCCAAACGCACCACCAATGATGATACCGACAGCCAGATCGACCACATTGCCTTTCATTGCAAAGGCTTTGAACTCAGCAAGCATTTTATTCATGATGAATCAGTTTTAGGTAATTATAAGGAACCCATTATTTAAAATTATATGAAAATCCTATTCCAAGTATTTCCTTGAATTGAATTTTTGAACCTACCACCTCGCCGGCGGCCATTGTCCCATCTTCATTCCTGTCAAAAGGAACTTTTATGTCATCGTCATAAACCAGGTGAGTTGTAATGTTGGCTGAAATGAACCTGTTCACCTTGAATGAAATGATGTTTTCCCAGCTTACATCAATATTTTGCGGATTGTTGGCATAGTTTGAAAAAAGATCCAGTTTTGAAATAAAAGTGACATTTTTCATAAACTCACTCTTGAAATCATTTTTTGAGTACACTGTTCTCATGTACCCGCCTAATTCACTTTTAAGGTTTTCTCCCGGGGTTACACCAAAGGCTCCGGCAGCTGAGAGCGCATCGTCGTTTACAAAAGTATATTTTGCTGTGAGAGGTGCTATAAATGCGCTGAGGTATGCATTTGGCTTGTAGTCCATTCCAAGGGCAATTACAAGATAGCCGGGTGACATAAAATCAGAGATCCTGTTTTTTGTGTCACCTGTATAGTTGTACCCATCGGTAAACTGTGTTTTGAAATTCATAAGAGCCGAGTAATAGAAGTTACCGAATGCCTGCCGCCCGTATTTTGAAATGAATTCCAGCCTGTCATCTGTTTTTCTGGTTCCGAGGTCTTCCTGTTTCAGAATGCCATAACCAATATCAAGTGAATTATCCCAGCGTGATTTTCCGCTGCTCAGGTTTGCAAACAAGCTGAAAAGTCCGTTCACCGCAACGGAGTTTTGCCCGCCAGCGGCCCAGTTTGAAAGGGATGTCTGTGCAAGATTAACTGCAAGCACCCCTCCTTTTTTCCATCCCTGGATGGTATCCGCAACAAGCTTCGCATTTAATTTTTTGATTGCTTCAGCATCCTGTCCGGCGACAGAAGGAATTATTAACGCCAGCATGAGAGTTATAAAAATAATCTTTGTTTTCATAGTGTTTTAATCAATATTAAGTTGCTACTGTTTTATAGCAATCCCCAAATGAGATTGTCATACAAAAGCTTGACAATTTTAATTATTATTTTACTTAAATCAAACAAATTCAGCGTTATTCAATATGAATTATCGGTTACCTGGCCAGGGAAATTCAGGAACAAGAAATTGGTCGTAAAGGATCTGCCGGGATAAGTTAACAATGCCGGTTGACACAATTTTTTTAAGTTTCGCCGGTAGTTTCCTTATAGAGATTTTTCCGGTTTTAAAATCCCGGATTTTGATTTAAAAAGCTAAATTGCATTCGTTTAAGAAATAAACAGTGATATTATGGGAAAGAAAGAGACTTTTTCAGCACTCATAAATGATGGTTATTCATGCAAGGGCGATGCAATAGTTCTTGGTTCTGCAATGATGGATGGGGAAACTATCACGGGAGCACATGTGAAGGTCCCTCTGAAAACATTGAACAGGCATGGCCTGATTGCAGGAGCCACCGGAACAGGTAAGACCAAAACGCTTCAGCTGATTGCCGAGCAGCTTTCTGAGAGAGGGATACCGGTATTAATGATGGACGTTAAAGGCGATCTCAGCGGGATCGCCGTGAAGGGGGAGGAGAAGCCTTTTATAACTGAGCGACATGCTAAAATAGGCATTCCATACTCTACCAAAGGTTTCCCGGTTGAACTTATGTCATTATCCGATCAGGATGGAGTTCGCCTTAGGGCAACCGTTTCGGAATTTGGTCCTGTATTGTTGTCGCGCATTCTGGATCTGAACGACACTCAGGCAGGAGTGCTATCAGTAATATTTAAATTTTGTGATGATAATAAGCTTGCATTGCTTGATCTGAAGGATCTGAAAAAGGTTGTTCAGTATGTTACGGAGGAAGGAAAAGAGGAGATAGAGAAAGATTATGGCAAGGTTTCACCCTCAACGACAGGAATAATAATCAGGAAAATAATTGAGCTGGAGCAGCAGGGCGCCGGTCAGTTCTTTGGCGAGCTTTCATTCGATATAAAGGACCTGCTTCGTACCGACAGAAATGGTAATGGTTATACTAACATTGTAAGGCTAACAGATATTCAGGACAGACCCAAGCTCTTCTCAACTTTTATGCTGTCGCTGCTGGCTGAGATCTACAGCCAGATGCCGGAAAAAGGAGATGCCTTAAAACCCGAACTGATCATATTTGTTGATGAGGCCCACCTTATTTTCAGTGAGGCCAGCAAAACACTCCTTGACCAGATCGAAAATATTGTCAAGCTGATGCGTTCCAAGGGTGTGGGGGTCTTTTTTGTCACTCAGAACCCTACAGATATACCTAATGGAGTGCTGGCACAGTTAGGGTTAAAGATACAGCATGCCCTGAGGGCCTTTACAGCTATCGACAGAAAGGCAATTAAGCTCACTGCCGAAAACTATCCGTTATCTGAATTCTATAAAACCGACGAAATAATTACTTCCCTTGGAATAGGAGAGGCACTTGTTACGGCTCTCAATGAAAAGGGAGTACCAACACCCCTTGCCGCCACTATGCTGAGGACCCCGATGAGCAGGATGGACATTCTTACCGATGAAGAGATTTCCATGCTTAACCGCTCCTCCTCACTTGTTCCCAAATACAGCCAGGTTATCGACCGTGAAAGCGCTTATGAAATACTCAACCGGAAAATTGAATCCATTCAGGAGGATAAAAAAGATGAGGAAACAAGAAAAGAGCGGGAAAAACAGAGGCCGTCTTATAGCGGTAGCCGAAGACAGGCTGCCAGCCCTGTAGTCAAGGTTTTAACAAGTGCAACTTTTATTCGTGGCGTTCTAGGGATACTTAAGAAAGTGATGTAGAATCAGGTTGCTACTTAATATTTGCCATATTCCATCAGAGTATCCCACATGGCCCAGAAGTTTTCAGGCGGGACATCTTCCTGAATATTATGAACGGTGTTGAAAACGAATCCCCCTCCGGGAGCCATTATATCGAGTATCTTTTTCACCTCGTCACTTACCTCCCGAGGCGTGCCTGATTTAAGGGTCGATTGTGTGTTTACTCCACCTCCCCAGAAAGTAAGGTCCTTTCCAAAATCTTTCTTCAGGCCCTCCAACTCCATGTTGGCTGCCGTAAACTGGACCGGATTATAAATATCCAGTCCTGCTTCAATCAGATCAGGCAATAGTATTCGCACAGAGCCGCATGTATGCATAAATATTTTTACATGGGGCATCCGTGTTTTAATATGCGACCATAGCCTTGCAAACCTGCTTATGACTGCCTTCCTCAGAAAATCAGGTTCCAGCAGTGTTGAAGTTTGTGTTCCCAGGTCATCACATTCGGCGATCACACTTACCTTGTCCTGAAGTTTGTTTTCAATGAGCCAGTCTATTACCAGGTTCCAGTAGCTGAATTTATACTGCAGTATTATTTCCAGTAATTCTTCCACACCATCAGGATCTATAACAGTATCCATATACCAGTTCTGGTAACCTCTTACCCTCAGTGACACCTCGGTTAGCCCGGCGCAATTCCTGTCGGCCAAAACTCCGCTATCGCCTGTTTTTTGAAATTGTCCGGCAAGATCCTTTTTTATGATCTCCGCATTTTGCTTTATATCGGGAGCCTTGTAATGTTTCAATCCTTCGCCGATCGATGCATACTTTTCAATAGGGTAAGTGTACTGGTTAAAATAGAGATCCTTTGATTCGTCCATTTTCCAGAGGCATCCGAAATCATCGGTAAGCTCATAGACCCCGTTTTTTACGGAAACCACTTTCTCATAGTCAGGGATCCTGCGGGCGCCGATTCGTCGTACATCCGATTTTAGCGATCTTAATGTTTCCTCGATCGGGGTAACGATCTGCTGTATCGGATCGATTTCTTTTTCTTCATATCCGGTTGACCATCCGCGAAATTTCATTGCATTTATGAAGGCTTTTTTGGTGATCCCGGTAACCGTCGTGCCTGCCAGATCATAAGGTACCCTGTCGGGCTCCTTATGATTAAGTGAAGTATTCAGTCGTTCAGCGCTATTCATATTATCTAAAGTTTAACTGGTTTGATATGCGGAATAAGCATTTGCATTATTCCCAAAGCAATTAAGTATCCTACGGAAGCAATCAGGAACGGCAGCACATATCCTTCCATGCCGAGACTCTGGAGCTGGCCGCCAACAAGTTGTGCTATCAGGGCTCCTCCTATTGCACCGGCAAACCCTCCGATGCCTGTTACCGATGCCGTTGTTTTCCGGGGGAATATATCAGACATAAGGCTGAAGATATTAGCCGACCAGCCGCAATGTCCCCCTGCAGCAACTGCTATCAGCATAACTGAAAGCCACATGTTATTGATATGAGGCACAAACATTACAGGGAGTGCAAAAAGCCCGCAGAAGAGGAAACCCATTTTTCTGCCTTTATTAAGCGACCAGCCCATTTTGAGAAATTTTGATGTAAGCCAGCCGAGGAATATCCCTCCACCCCATGAAACAAGATATATTGTAAAGAACGGCAGTCCTATCTCTTTCAGGTTGAGCCCGTACTTCCCGTTAAGAAATTTAGCTCCCCAGAAAAGATAAAACCACCAAATCGGGTCGGTCATGAATTTCCCGACACATATTCCCCATACCTCCCTTTTCCTTAGCAAGACGCTCCACTTTACCTTTTCGGTTGTTACAATCTCATTATCGCTGTTTATATGATCCAGTTCAGATTTGCTTACCAGTTTGTGACCACTGGGTTTTTTGTAAAAGTACAGCCATGACATTATCCATATCATGCTAATCGGGAATGTCCATAAGAAAGCTGCTCTCCAGTTGTTATTAAAGGCCGCCACAACAATAGGAATGACCAGGGGCGACAGCAGGGTTCCGACATTTGATCCGCCGTTGAACAGCCCAATTGCAAAAGCCCTTTCTTTCTTTGGGAACCATTCGGCAAGTACCTTATTTGCAACCGGGAAATTTCCCGACTGGCCAACTGACAGGCCGGTGCGTGCAATGGCGAAACCGATCCATGTCCTGGCAAGCGCCGTTGAAGCCTGGGCAATGGCCCATAATCCCATTGCTATTGCATATCCTCTCCTTGTGCCTATTTTATCAACAAAAGCTCCCATTAATAAAAAGCAGATCGCGTATCCGATCATGAAAGCGGTATTGATATGGCCGTATTGCTGTTCATTCCATCCTATCTCCTTCTGGAGAAAAGGGGCCATAATACCCAGGGCCGAACGATCAATGTAGAGCAATGTAGTTGCCAGGAAGAGAAAAAACAGGACAATCCAGCGGATATTGGAGTTTTTCATAGTTTACCTCACCCCAACCCCTCTCCCGGGGGAGAGGGGCTGAGTATACTTATTATATATATAAATAAAAATTATATTTTAATTTTATTTCATCCTGACAACATCCCAATCTTTTCTTCCTCCCCTTCTCACGTGGGAGAAGGGGGCGGGGGATGAGGTCATACTTTCTCAGGCACCACAAATGGTTTCCTGTATTCCCTTGTGAGCATGGAATTTGCCTCGGCATCGTTTTTAAATTCCATTTTCTGAGGGTCAAACTCAAGTGTTCGTCCGAGCCTGTATGAAATATTTCCCAGGTGCATTATGGCGCATGAAAAGAATCCATCGCGGATATCACCGTTAGCCAGTTTCTGATCGTTTGCGCGGATTGCTTTTATAAAATTGTCATAATGATCGCCGAGCCCGCTGCCTTTTTCACCGGGTTTGCGTTCTTTGCCATAGAATACTTCCCACTCATTTACAGTTTTAGTCATGAAGCCTTTTGAACCAAGGAAAAGATTTCCGATGGTATTTTCCGCACTTACCATATAGTTGTAGTTTGCAGGTATGTCACCTTTCAATCCTTCCCGGTTGGTTATCCAGTGGCGTACTTCGAACTGGAGTATTTTCTTTTTATCGCCTCCGCCATCGGGATTGGGAAATTCAAAGACAGCAATCATATCATTGGGGGTATTCTGATCATCGTCGAACATGAAATGGCCACCGACAGCGCTTATTTTAGTTGGCAGGGTTGCGCCAAGGCCCCAGCGGGCAATATCCATTTCGTGAACGCCCTGGTTACCCATGTCTCCATTTCCGAAATCCCAGTTCCAGTGCCAGTTATAATGGAACCTGTTCTTCGAGAAAGGTCGCTTTGGAGCCGGTCCGAGCCACAGGTCGTAGTCAACGCCGGCAGGTACAGGCTCATCAGGTGTTTTTCCGATTGTGTCGCGCCATTTGTAACACAATCCCTTTGCAAGATAAACCTCACCAAGCTTACCACTGTGCAGAAATTCAGCCATTGTCTGCGCACAAGGGTTGCTTCTCTGCTCAGCTCCGTCCTGAACAATAAGTTTATACTTAGTTGCTGCTTCAACCAGCTTTCTTCCTTCATAAAAATTATGACAGCAGGGTTTTTCAACCGACACATGTTTTCCGGCCTGCAGAGCCCATATTGAAGCAAGTGCATGCCAGTGGTTGGGAGTGGCTATCGACACAGCATCTATATCCTTGTCCTCATAGAGCTTTCTTAAATCTATATATGTTTTTGGCGCCTGAAGTTCCTTTGAGAGGAAATGCTTTTTTATAACCGGTGCGAAAAGATTGCTGTCAACATCGCATATTGCGGTAACCTGCACATTCGGAAGTTTTAAGTAACTCTGTATGTGCGATTGTCCCTGACCGTTAATTCCCAAAACCGCAACATTCACACGGTCGTTGGCTCCTTTCCATCCTGTGCCGGTAAGTATTGTCGGAGCTACTCCTATCCCGGCAGTGCCGGTAATGGCCATTTTGCTGAAACTGCGTCTGTTCATAAAAATTAGATTTTAATGAGGGTGTCTTAAATATTCTTTTTACGAAATAAAAATAAGCCTATTTTTTAAATAATAGTCAACCGGAATTATTAAAAAAAAACTTGTTTCTTCAGTGATATTATAATGCATACACCGGGAGCATATCCGACTTCAATGGGTTTTGTTCCGGCCATTATTACAACCGGATCATGATTGTTCCCAAAATCCGTGCGGCGCACAAGTACACTGTCTCCAAGTGCCAGACCTGAAATCACTGTTCCGGGCTTACAGGGAACATCAAAGTTCACAGGAAAGCCTTTTTCAAGAAAATTACCGTATTGCTGGGCAGCTGCATACACTTCATGAAGAAGCTTTACTTCTTCGGGAAATTCTTTTTTCCCGCTCCACATGAAGAAAGTATCCGTTCCCCTGAGCAGCATATGCCATATTAGTTCCTGGTAGCTTTCTTTGCTCATCTGTTTAACGGTACTATCTGGCTTAACTCTGGCAAATATCGTATTCCAGTGCACAAAACTTATGACCGGGATATTCTGAGGAGTACTTTTGCCTGCATTACCTGCATTGAGGAGCATGTTATAGAACCACCGGTAATCGGTGTTTTCAAAGTTATACCAGTTGTAGATACCTGCCCACGGATAAATAACAGGCATTGCACAGGTGAATCCTGTTAGTGGAAAATCATTGTACCACTTGCGGTACCTGGCGTCCTGGTCTCCTTTAAAGGGCTGGCCATCGGCATAATATTCAAAGTAGTCATACCAGTACCGGTAACCGTCATTAGGATAAACAGCATAATTTCCGACCAGAGCCTGAGGAAACGATGAAAGTACAGGAGTGCTGTATGAATAATTCACAAGATATGACCGCATATTCCTCATAGTCTTCTGAAATTCTTCGAACGTGAAATCTTCTCCAAGATACCTGGTGCATCTTTCACATTTTTTCGATGCTTCATATGCCCCGTTAACTTCAATCGGACCGTCTATTTCCCAGTCAGTGAAGATGAAGTCGACAGGCAGGCCGGCTTCGTTGTACTTATTTACAAAAAGTTCAACGCGGTCCCTGATCTCCTTCTTTCGGAAATCAACTGCAAAGGGGCAACCCATTTTGTGCTGTCCGAAGCTGTCATCAAAGAATGGTTTCCCGTTTTTATCAATATGAGCGGTTTTATCATCTCCGTTAAAAAATGCATTCAGCAGTGATGTTGCATCGATATTGACCCGCTGGTTGAGTTTTTTCTGAGCTCTTGCAATGGTAATCGCCTGCGAAAGAGCTTTATCGTGATCTTTGGTTTTCAACGAACAAACCACTCCGACCCCGCGCTCATCGAGTTCCTTTACAAGCCGTTCGGCAGCTTCTTCGTCAAGCTCGCCCGGATCAATGGCTGGCCAGAGGTATAAGGGAAGTCTGCTGCCCCGTGGATGCTCAAGCGGTTTTGTATTATCAAGAATTACCTGAATATTATCGGGCCATTTGTCTTCAATGGTCTTCTGTTGCCCGGAGCATCGAATAAATAATGAGACTATTATGGAAATAATTAATCCATTTTTCATGCCGGCTTTTCATTTAAATTTCAGAGCCGTTCATTTCTGATTATGAATTATCAGGTTAGCAAGGTCCTCACGTGCCTTTTCGTATGCATTCCTGTCGTGACTCCATTTCTGGAACGAAGTTGCTATTCCGTCAACAATACTGTCTGCTTCCGCTTCTTTTCCAAGGCTTTTTGCCAGGGCCATGTATTCATAATCTTCAACTGATTCGCGGTAAAGCTTCAGCCTGATGGAAGGAACAAATCCTTTTACACCTGCAGGCTGACCCGGATATACAAGCATACCTTCACCCCAGAAGTTTTTCCGGAAGTAAGGCGCTTCCCATACACCTTCTGGTGAGCCATAGGTATTCCACCAGCTGCTTGACCAGTAAAGGAATCCGGTTATGTCAAAGTGCCAGCTTATCCACATCGGAGCGCGGAAATTCAGGGGATCCATATCTATCTGCCACCATGGTGTTCCTTCCGGTCCCTGGCATAAAGCAGTATAACTCCAGAGCTCTTCACCCATGGCCAGCCTTTCCTGTGCCGTTGAATCATTCCACAGGCCCCAGAGAGGGCACCAGACAGAAACGGCGCCATATAAATTCCCCCACTCCTTTTTGCTTGGGATTGTCTGCTCGGTGCACATCCTTCCTATCTCCGGATCGGCTGATTTTATCATTGCACCCTGTTTCCTTACTATCTCATATTCCTTTTCATCATTAGGTTCATCTTCCATGTATATATACGCCATATCGAGATATCCGAGGCTCCTGAGCCATTTTGCCATGTCGGCCAGATAAGCTTTGCATTTTTTGGGATCATCCTTAAACCTGAAAGGGATATCAAGTGCATTGAAGCGTTCCTTCTCCACAAGCTGCTTCATAATTTCAGACTTGCCATTATCGATTATTCCTTCCTTTTCGTCCCATTCCGGCCAGGCAAACCGAGGTGTGCTTGGTACTGCCCGGTTCTTTAACATTTCCTGGTTATAAAGTGATTCCATTTCAGCAAACTCCGGAGTACCGGTTTGCAGTCCCATCATTTTGGCAGCTGCTTCGTTCAGGCTTCCGAAATGTGATAGCATGGATATTTTTTCAGGTATCTCGAATCCCCATACAGTAAGACTTACAGGAATATCAGCAATTTTACTTTTTCCGGCGGTAACGGTTATTTTTCCCTCATATAAACCTGGGTTGGTTCCCCGGGGAACAAAAAGGTCACACCACACCTCAGCATTTTGCGCTGTATCGACTTCAAACGGGGCAGCCACAAATTTCACATTTCCCGATGGTGCCTGGTTAAAAGGAATAAGTGCATCGGGGTACATTCCAACAGGATTTTTTGTCCGTGAACTGGGTTTTGTGACATTCAGGTAATTTGCCCTGTAGAGGGTTATGTTTTCAGCATTTATTTCACTGTCACTGCTTTTAAGATTTCCTGCAGTAACGTTTACTCCCTGCAGCAGGTCTTCTCCGGTATTGCGGATAATGATCCTGAAAGGTTCATACTCATTTGCAGCTGCTTTAAGAGTTACAGTCTGCAATTCTCCGGGAGGTGTATTCTGCATCACTGTCTGCCATGGAGAGGCTATCCAGACAGTAACATCTTTCCGGGTGCATGATAAGATTGCCAGGGAAAGAACACTTGTTAAAAGGATCAGGGAATTCAGGATATGTTTTCTCATAGGTTTAGATTTATTCCAAAACAAAAATTAATAGCCTCATTGATTTTAAACTGAGCTATCTCTGAATATGAAACCTAAGTTAAATATTTAATAAATCTGATACATTATAACCACTGTTAAATATTTCAAAAAAAAAGAAGGCTCTCTGATAAGAGACCTTCCTGTTTCGATTTCCTGCCGGTATTAATACAATCCGGAGTAAGTAGGGTTAATTTAGTTTTTTAAATTTTAAGAACCAGGTATCATCATCTGAACCTGCGTTCTTTTTTATTGTAGAAGGCTTAAGCGGGTCGAGAACGTCATCTCCCTGTTTCCAGTTGGCAGGTGTCAGAACATCATGGGTTGCGGATGTCTGAAGGGCAACAACAGTTCGTAGTAATTCATCAATATTCCTGCCGATGTTATTCGGGTAGAAAAATATTGCCTGGATTATATCATCAGGGTTCACAATAAAAACTCCTCTTACATCTCTTGTTGAATTGTAATTGGGGTGTATCATTGCATACTGACGTGAAACAACTAACTTATCATCGTCAATCAGCGGAAATGTGATTTTAACCTTGCCTCTTCCCTGGTAATCAATTGATTCCATGGCTTTTTTCCATTGGATGTGCATGTCGAGCGGATCGGTTGAAATTACAGCAAGCGCTACATTCAATTTATCGAACCGGGCCTGGGCATGTGCAAGTTCAAGCAGCTCTGATGTGCAAACCGGGGTAAAATCCTGCGGATGGCTGAAGAGTATCTTCCATTTTCTTCCAAAATCAACCGGGAAATTAATTGTTCCGTTGGTTGATGAAGCTGTGAATAACGGAGCCTCTTCACCAACAAGAGGAACCTTGATATATCTGACTTCCTGCGACCATAAATTGGACGATGATAAAGCAAAGACAAAAAGCAAAACAAAAGTTTTCATAATATATTAAATGTTTGATTAAAATTTGATTAAAATAATCTTAATCAGAAACATAATATTTACCAAATTGTTCAGGTCTTACTCCTGTCAATCCGGCTAACATTGTTACACGATCTTCAATTAAGCATGGCAATCAGGAAATTTTAAAGTATGTTTGAAGGGAAAATTTAACAAAAAGAGTTCCATTTGTATCATCTGATTACAAACAAGATACATTTTGTATTATTTTTGTGACAGTTTTATTTATAAGAAGCAATTGTAATTACAGATTGAAAAACAACAGACCAATATTTAAAAGAATTGCCATCAAGGTAGGAAGCAATGTAATAGCCGATTGCGATGGCTCGCTTAATTCCGGAAGGATCCTCAGGATAGTGGAGGAGGTAGCAATTCTTTATAAAAGAGGCATTGAAGTGATACTTATCTCTTCAGGAGCTGTTGCAGCAGGCCGGAGTGAAGTGTCCTTGTCAAAAAGAACGAATATTGTAGCTGCAAAGCAGGTATGGGCCGCCATCGGGCAAATCAAGCTGATGTCAAGTTACCAGTTCCTGTTCAGTAAGTATCTTATCCAGGTCGGCCAGGTTCTGGCCACTAAGGAGAGCTTTATGGACCGCACCCATTACCTGAATATGAAGAACTGTATCTCGGCAATGCTCGAGAACCGCGTTCTGCCGGTAGTGAATGAGAATGATACAATATCGGTTAACGAACTTATGTTTACTGATAATGATGAATTATCCGGACTGATCTCATCACTGATGGGTTGTGATACACTTATAATACTTTCAAATGTAGATGGCGTGTTCAACGGAGTACCAGGAGAAGAAGGAACTGAACTGATCCCTGTTATTGACGAAACGTCTGAAGACCCGGGGAAATATGTGACTACAGCAAAATCGGGCCTTGGGAGAGGGGGAATGCTCACAAAATGCAATGTGGCGCGAAAAATTGCTTCGGAAGGAATAGATGTTTTCATAGCAAACGGAACACGTGAATCAATTATTACCGATATAGTCAGGAAAAAGGATGTGCCTTTTACTCACTTCGTTGCTCATCCTGAAACAAAAAACAGCGTAAAAAAATGGCTGACGCATTCCGAAACATTCGCCAGGGGAATTGTTTATGTCAATAAAGGTGCGAAGGAAGCCTTGCTCGACGGCAAAGCGTCAAGCCTGTTAATGATTGGAATCACAAAGGTCGAAGGCTTCTTTGAAAAAGGTGATATTATCAGGATCTTTGATGATGCGGGCACTCAGATTGGTCTTGGACGATCGCAATATGACTCCGAGAAGGCAGAGCAGTACATCGGTCAGAAAAGCAGTAAACCGCTAGTACATTACGATTATATGGTGATAACAGGAAAGAGCTGACCATTTGTTCCGATCAGTAATTATGTAAAGAAATGGATTGCACAACAATATTTGAAAGCGTATTAAAGGCAGCAAGGCAGCTTAATATGCACGACCCTGCCGATCTCGACCGTGTTTTACTCGCATTGGCCGATGCAACTGAAGCCAACATCACTGCCGTGGTTGAGGCTAATAAAGAGGACCTTGCAAAAATGGATACCGGAGATCCAAAGTATGACAGGCTCAAGCTTACCCGTGAGAGGATAATGTCAATTGCTTCTGATATCAGGAATGTGGTAAAGCTGCCCAATCCTATTGGAAAGGTCCTGTTGGAAACAACAAGGCCCAACGGTCTTAGAATTTCAAAGATCTCGGTTCCGTTCGGTATCATTGGGGTAATTTACGAAGCAAGACCGAATGTCACCCTTGATGTATTCTCATTATGTCTTAAATCGGGGAATGCGTGCATCCTCAAGGGCGGAAGCGATGCCATTAATTCAAATACGGCTATTGTAAGTATTATTAAAGATGTTCTTGTTAAGTCGGGCTTTAGTCCTGATACCATTGCCCTGTTGCCTGCAGGCCACAGTGAGACAGAACAAATGCTCAATGCCCGAGGCTATGTCGATCTGATAATACCGAGAGGGAGCCAGCAGCTTATCGATTTCGTTCGGAAAAATGCCACTATCCCGGTTATTGAAACCGGTGCGGGGATATGTCATACTTATTTTGATGAGTCGGGCGACAAGAAGAAAGGACAAGTAATAATAAATAATGCAAAGACTCGCAGGGTTAGTGTTTGCAATGCTCTTGACTGCCTTGTAATCCATGAGACAAGGCTTAATGATCTCGGTTACCTGGTCGAGCTTTGCCAGGCTTCAAACGTGATAATCTACGCTGATGAGAAAGCTTATTCAGCACTGAAGGGAAAATATCCTTCTCATCTTCTTGAAAAAGCGACCGGTGAGTCTTTCGGTACAGAGTTCCTGTCATACAAGATGGCTGTCAAAACAGTAGGATCATTCGGGGAAGCCCTCGACCATATTGCAAAGTACAGCTCAAAGCACAGCGAAGCTATCATAGCAGAGGATAGTGAGAAGATAAATTCATTCAGCAGAATGGTTGATGCCTCAGCTGTTTACTCAAATACATCAACTGCATTCACCGATGGTAGTGAATTCGGCCTTGGGGCTGAAATCGGGATATCAACCCAGAAACTTCATGCCAGGGGCCCCATGGGACTCGAAGAGCTTACAACATATAAGTGGATTGTTACCGGCGACGGACAGGTAAGAAAGTAATCAGGTACAAAATGGTTCCTCAAATTGAAAATTTAAGAAAGTTTTACAGCGATCTGCCGGGCAGAATCTTAAGGATAAGGAATGTGCTGAACAAGCCGTTGACCCTTACTGAGAAGATCATGTACAGCCATCTTTTTGATCATTCTGAAATATCGGTTTTTAAGCGGGGGGCCGATTATGTTGAATTTGCTCCCGACAGGGTGGCAATGCAGGATGCAACAGCCCAGATGGCTTTGCTTCAGTTCATGATGGCAGGAAAAAAAGAATCTTCAGTTCCGGCATCGGTACATTGCGACCACCTTATAATTGCCAGATCAGGGGCTGGTGAAGATCTTCGAAACGCTCTGTCGTCAAACGAAGAAGTTTATAATTTTCTAAGATCCGTTTCACATAAATATAATATTGGATTCTGGGAGCCCGGCGAAGGAATTATTCATCAGATAGTACTGGAAAACTATGCATTTCCCGGTGGCATGATGATAGGAACCGATTCCCATACACCTACCGCAGGAGGTCTTGGTATGGTCG
Source organism: uncultured Bacteroidales bacterium (assembly GCA_942492865.1). Classification (GTDB taxonomy): domain Bacteria; phylum Bacteroidota; class Bacteroidia; order Bacteroidales; family VadinHA17; genus LD21. The sequence goes on from OW818650.1 coordinate 1,483,448, forward strand.
CTATCGGGGTTGGTGGAGCCGATGCGGTTGATGTTATGGCCGGGATGGGGTGGGAACTGAAATTTCCTAAAGTAACCGGGATTAAATTAAAAGGAAGGCTCAATGGATGGACCTCGGCCAAAGATATAATTCTTAAGCTGACAGGTATGCTCACTGTGAAGGGCGGTACGGGCCATATCCTGGAATATTTTGGAGAAGGCGCAGATTCCCTTTCATGCACAGGAAAAGCTACCATCTGCAATATGGGCGCAGAAACAGGAGCAACATGCTCTATTTTTGGATTTGATACTTCCATGTCAGAATATCTGAAAGTGACAGGCAGGGAAGAGGTAGCAGGTCTTGCCGCATCAGTAAAGGAACACCTTGTGGCAGACAAAGAAGTATATTCCGATCCTGAAAAATATTACGACAGATATATAGAACTCGACCTTGCAGAACTCGAGCCATATATAAACGGTCCTTTTTCTCCCGATCTTGGAATACCAATATCAAGGATGAAGGAAGAACTGAAGAAAAATAACTGGCCCGAAGAGATCTCGACCGGACTGATCGGGTCATGCACTAATTCTTCATACGAAGATATTTCAAGGGCAGCTTCCATTGTGAAGGATGCCTTGTCGAAAAAGCTCGAACCTCGCTCTGGTTTCATGCTGAATCCGGGTTCGGAAAAAATAAGACTGGTTGCTGAGCGGGATGGCTTCCTTGATCTTTTCAGGAAATTCAAGTGCGGTATATTCGCAAATGCATGCGGCCCCTGCATCGGACAGTGGGACAGACCAGGTCCGGAAAAAAACAGTGTGAACACTGTTGTCCACTCTTTCAACAGGAATTTCTCAAAGAGGGTTGATGGCAATCCAAATACCCACGCCTTTGTTGCTTCACCTGAAATAGTAACAGCTCTTACAATTGCAGGCAAGCTCAGTTTTAATCCCCTTACAGACACCTTAAAAAATTCATCCGGTGAATCCGTAATGCTTAATGTACCTGAAGGGCTTGAATTTCCACCCGATGGCTACAGCATATCGGGCAAAACTTCAGATAAGAGTTATAAAATATCAAGTTCAGACATAGTTATCAAAAAGGGCTCAGACAGATTGCAACTGCTCGAACCCTTTGGCAAATGGGATGGTAATGACCTTAAGGGTCTTCAGCTGCTCATCAGGGTTAAAGGCAAATGTACCACCGACCATATTTCAATGGCAGGTCCCTGGCTGAAATACAGGGGGCATCTTGAAAATATTTCGGATAACTACATGATTGGTGCAATAAACAGCTTCAATGACCAGGCAAATAATGTTCTGAATGTTATTAACGGAGGTTATGAACCGGTTCCCGCAGTGGCAAAATCGTATAAGGCAAAAGGAATAAGCTCTGTTGTTGTGGGTGAAGAAAATTTCGGGGAAGGTTCTTCGCGTGAGCATGCAGCAATGGAACCGAGGTTTCTTGGCGTGAAAGCTATCCTTGTAAGATCCTTCGCAAGGATACATGAGACTAATCTTAAAAAGCAGGGGATACTGGCCGTAACTTTTTCTTCAGGAGATGACTATTACAAAGTGAGAGAAGGTGACACGCTCGATTTTACCGGCCTGGATGACCTTCGTCCCGGCAAATCCATTGATGTCTGTCTGAATCATACTGATGGTACACGTGAGAATATCATTGTAAATCATTCTTACAGTAAAGCACAGGTTGAATGGTTCAAAGCCGGAAGTGCACTGAACCTTATCAGAAAAACAATCTAAACATGAGAATATACTATGGCTGATAAAGTGAAATTGATCAACGGAAAGCTGGAAGTACCTGATTTTCCAGTTATTCCATATATTGAGGGAGACGGAACAGGCCGTGACATCTGGGTAGCTTCTGTTAAAGTCTTTGACGCTGCGGTCAGGAAGGCCTATGGCAGTAAGAAGCAGGTTTTCTGGAAAGAGGTTTTTGCCGGGGAAAAAGCATTCAACAAGACAGGTAACTGGATGCCTCCCGAAACTCTCGAAGCCTTCAGGGAATATCTTATCGGTATCAAAGGACCACTAACGACACCTGTAGGTGAAGGAATGAGATCGCTTAACGTGGCATTGAGGCAGGAGCTTGACTTGTACGCCTGCTACAGACCCGTGAGGTATTTTGAAGGTGTGCCAAGCCCTGTTAAGAAACCGGAGCTTGTTGATATGTATATTTTCAGGGAGAACACAGAAGATATTTACCTTGGAATTGAATTTGAGAACGGGAAACCGGAGACTGAAAAATTCAAAAGGTTCCTCATTGACGAAATGAAGGTTAAATCGGTGCGGTTCCCGTTAACTTCGGCATTTGCAGTGAAGCCCGTATCAGTTGAAGGAACTGAACGCCTTGTGAGACAGGCAATAAAATTTGCCATTAAAAGAAAATTGCCATCGGTAACGCTGGTTCATAAAGGAAATATTATGAAATATACCGAGGGAGCATTTATGAAATGGGGTTATGCTCTTGCGGAACGTGAATTTCCCGAGAAAGTATTTACATGGATTCAGTATAAGAGAATAGCCCAGTCAAAAGGAGAGGAACAGGCTCAGAGGGAACTCGCTCTTGCTGAATCATCCGGCAAGGTTATTATAAAGGACTCTATTGCCGATGCATTCCTTCAGCAGATACTATTGCGCCCTGCCGAATATTCGGTGATTGCAACCCTGAACCTTAACGGTGACTATATTTCTGATGCGCTTGCCGCTATTGTTGGAGGAATTGGAATAGCGCCAGGTGCAAACATTAATTATGATACCGGGCACGCAATATTTGAGGCAACTCATGGAACAGCCCCGAAATATGCCGATCAGGATAAGGTAAATCCGGGCTCTGTAATACTATCCGGTGCATTAATGTTTGAATATTTAGGCTGGGATGAAGTGGCCGATACAATTTACAGGGGGCTGGAGAATGCAATTAAAGCCAAAAAGGTTACCTACGATTTTCACAGGTTGATGGATAAGGCCGTGCTTCTGAAGACATCAGAATTTGCGGATGCCATCATAAAAAATTTTTAGAGATAAACGGTTTAATAACATTGAAAATTACGATTTATGGTTAAAAGGGATTTCTTTGATGTTCTTGAAAAATCAGTAAGAGAAGCAAGCCAGATTGAAAACGGATTGTTTGAAAAGTATGATGTAAAACGCGGCTTGAGGAACAACGACCGTACCGGGGTACTTGTGGGCCTTACCAATATCGGCGATGTTCTCGGATATGAAAAAGAGAACGGTAAGATAACAGCAGTTCCGGGAATACTTCTTTACAGGGGAATAGATATCGAAGCTATTACCCATGGTTTTCAGAAAGAAAAAAGGCATGGATTTGATGAGACAGTCTATCTTCTTATCACAGGTAAATTACCAAACCATGCGGAACTGGAAGATTTTTCGGCTCACATGGCGCCGTTAAGGACCCTTCCGGAACCATTTATCAAGGACATGATCCTCTCAATGAAGGGCAAGGATGTTCTTAATATGCTTGCACGATCAGTGCTTGGCCTTTATACCCTTGATGAAAAAGCTGATGATATTTCCCTGAATAACATGATTAGGCAGTCACTTAACCTGATTGCCAAATTCCCGACTATAATAGCCTATTCATACCAGGCACTGAAATATGCTTATTATGGCAAAACCCTTTCGATCAGGCATCCTCAGACAAACCTGACTACAGCCGAAAATTTCCTGTACCTCCTTAAAGGCGACGGATATTCCAAGCTTCAGGCCGACCTGGTTGACCTGTCACTGGTTCTTCATGCCGAACACGGAGGAGGTAATAACTCAACCTTTACAATGAGGGTCACAAGCTCAACAGAAACAGATATTTATTCAGCCGTCACATCGGCTATCGGATCTCTAAAGGGACCGCTCCACGGAGGCGCTAACCTGAAGGTGCTCGATATGATGGAAGATATCAAGAAAAATGTGGCAAACTGGCAGGACGAAACGGAGGTTGAAGAGTATCTTCTTAAGATCCTAAATAAAAAAGCTTACGACCGCACCGGTAAGATTTATGGTGTCGGGCATGCAGTTTATACAATCTCCGATCCGAGGGCCATCCTCCTTAAGGAGAAGGCAAGGGAGCTCTCAATCGAGGCAAACCGTTTTGAGGAATTCGAGCTCTATCAGCTGGTTGAGAAACTTACTCCGGAAGTGTTCAGAAGATTCAAGGGCGACCAGTCTGAAAAAGTGGTATGTATAAATGTTGACTTTTATTCGGGATTCGTTTATTCCTGTATCGGTATTGCAAAAGAACTCTATACTCCTTTATTTGCGATGGCAAGAATAGCAGGATGGTGTGCACACAGGATGGAAGAGCTCACTTTTTCAGCAAAAAGGATCATAAGGCCCGCGTTCAAAAACGTCAGCGGAAAGCAGGTTTATGTACCAATGAAGAAGAGATAGTACAGAGACCTGGCCTGACTTTTGGCGGTTTACAAAATTAGTGTGGTTTAAATTTTTACTGGGGCACACCACAAAAATTGTCAAACATATAGCAGCGCTGAATATGAGATTTAGCGAGCCTCAACCTGCGATCTGTCTAGAGATTTTTCGCCGTAGGCGATAAATTATTGTAGGAAAGCAACCAACATGTTAATTTTTACCGCGTAGCGGTTAAACAATTGCTTAACCCTGTTTAACCTCTTCTATGTTGCAAACCAAATTTAGGAAGAACATTTTTCATTTTATTTTCATTTTATTTAATTTTACAAACGTGAAGCCTAAGAGGAAACAGGCTCTGCTGAGGAGCAACCTGTCAGCAATAAGCTTCATGGATGCACTGCATTTTGGGAAGGTTTTATCCTTCCCATTTTTTATAAATGCAGGTATCCTGTATGGCTAAGAAAACCTAACCTAAAAAGTAATTGCAATAAATTTAATCTACAAAAACAACCTTCTATCAACAGACCCTTTATTACTACCAGGGCTGCATTGCCTCGCTTTAATTTTTATAGAATGTGAGCTGTAATCTACGAGTAGCGGATTCTTAAAGAACCGCAAGAGGTTATAATAGGCTCACAAGGTTGTTATTTGTAGATATTACTTTAGTTAGTCCATGATAACGCATATGGCTGTTTATTTTTCAATACAAACTTTATTCTACTGAGTAGTTTTTTTGCTATTCTTACTATTGCTTTATTTGGATCCATTCGTTTGCAATAATCAAGATAGCTCTTTAATAATACAGGATCATGGCGTATTGCAATCCATGAAGATTCAATAATTGCATTGCGTAATACGCTATGACCTCTTGAAGTAATGTCTCCTGTTTTTTCCTCTTCTCCCGAGGATTTGGTAGAGGGAACCAAGCCGATATAGCAACACAATTTACCGATATTGCTAAACCTGAGTATGGTCTCCAGTTCAGTCAGTATTATCATGGCCGTCAATATGCCTATCCCTGGCAGACTTCTCAACAATATAACCTCATCTTGATAAGTTACAGTGCAACTTAATTTTTGAATTTGTTTTGTTAAATCCAGAATGGTTGCTCTTAAATTCTTACTCTGATGTATCAAAGAACTTAGAGTTATTTTTCCGCTTTCTTCGGTTAATTCAATTGATTCAAGCCAGATAATAAACCTTTTGGACCAATGATTTTGAGGTTTGCTGAATGACTCAGGAAAGTTGATGCCATGAAAATGCAAGAATGATTTAATTCGATTCTTAAACCTGGTTAGATCTTTTGCCATTGTTGCACGTGCCCTTAAAAGACCTCGGTCTTCGAGTGTTTTTAAACCTGGAACATAAATAGCTTTAAGATCTCCGTTACGTAATGATCTGGCAATTTTTCTGCTATCTCTTTTATCCTCCTTTTGCACTCTTTCCTTATTTGTTGTTGGGATATCAGCCGGATTAACAACAATAGAGTTTACCCCAAGTGAGATAAGCTTATTATGTATCCAATATCCGCAAAAACCCGCTTCATACGCGGAATAATATATGCCACCAGGAAAGTTTCTCTTTAAATACTGAAACAATAGTTCCGGATTAGGGTCCTGTGAAAAAGTCTTCACTGCCACCTTTTCAGTTAGAATTGTCACTTTCCAGCTTTTCAGATGCACATCAAAACCTACATAAATGTTTTGATTGCTGAAATCAATTTTGTTACTTTGTGTTTCCATAAGTTTCAGGTTTTTATTTGTTTAGAATGTCAAATCCAAAATAAATAACTTCCTGAAACTTTTTTTATGCAAACATAGGGCCTACGAGTTAATAAATTTTAATAATATCCCGACTACAATATTTTAAGCCCTACGGGCTAATGAAACAGTCATCCCCTGCATTGAACAGCGATCGGACGTTGTAGTTTGATAGGCCTGCCAGACATACTGAATTATGGATAGCCAATTAGTTCCATTAGTGAAAAGGTGGGAATTTCTACCGCGCTAATTGTCACAAGTCAGGAAAGAACTCTATACTCCTTTATTTGCGATGGCAAGAATAGCAGGATGGTGTGCACACAGGATGGAAGAGCTCACTTTTTCAGCAAAAAGGATCATAAGGCCCGCGTTCAAAAACGTTAGCGGAAAGCAGGTTTATGTGCCAATGAAGAAGAGATAGCTATCGGGAGGGGAGAGGCCTTTTTCTCAGATGCTGGGCTCTAACCCCTCTTCGGTTATTTTCCAGAACCTTTTGTCATAATCGGTATGTCTGAGACCGTGATGCAGGAAGCATTCATGGTCTGCATCTATGCCTATAATGGTTCCTGCTGGTATTGAAAGCTTTGTACTGACCTTATCAAATCCCCATTTCATTCCTGAAGGGTAAGCAGAATATTCATCAATAAAAATAGTATTGCCGTCCTCCCTGAAATTGCAGATCAAAGCTTCACTTCTTCTGCCTGCAACCGATCTGTTCCTTCCTGTTGAACGCTTGTTTACTTCGATATAAGAATGTTGATTCTCTGACGGTACAATTTTAACAAATGTCCGGATAAAGACCTCTTTCCCATCTTCTTTCAGAAACATGTCATAATTTTCACCAGGTACCGATATCAAATAATCATATCCGAGATCACTGAGTTTTGTCGCCGGTTTTATATACAATGTGTCATGGGGTTCCTGCATCTCATCATTTATGGTAGTTACAGAAGCTTCTGCATAATTGACCCCTTCACTTAAAACAATTATGGTCAATGCAGCTATGCTTATTACCCATATAACAAGAGCTGCCAGGTTAAAAACGGCGTCCTTTACCCTGATCCAGAATATCATCCTGACTGCCCAGTAAATAAGAGCCAGTATCGGAAGTATAATAACTATTGAGGCCAGTACAGATATCCATGAAGCCAACTGCGGGCTCACAATGTATTTCAGGAAGTCAGGTAAATAACTTAGATCGTTTCCTTCAATATTGGTTGTAAATGCCCCTGGTATCTTAAAAATGAATACCATAACAAAGGCAACAAGGGCCAGGAAAGCACTTACTACGAGTGAAACACCCAGAATAATCAGGATGGCCCTTACAAATACGAATAACACCCTGACCACAGCCCTGAAGATTTCATTAAAGGCATTTCCGATCCTTGAGGCTACATTATTCTCATCCCTGGCATATCGATTTGCCGAATAATAATTACTGCCGTACATTTCTTTCCTGTCCGACTCTGTTATTGCTAATGGAAGCGCTATCCAGAGGACAACGTAAATAAGAACACCGGCTCCAAAAAATAAAGTGAATATGACAAAGAAAACTCTTATCCAGACCGGAGCAATATTTAGATATTCACCAATCCCCCCGCAGACTCCTCCGATGATTTTGTCATCCTGATTCCTGAACAATCTTTTTTTCTGTAAGCCGTATGGTGTTTTCTGTGTGAATTGCCCGGTTTCGGGAAGATCAATATCATCAGGCTTCCCGATTATCGAAATAGCAGCATCTACATTATCCTTTATGATAATTCCGGAAGGGGGCTTCTGTGATTGAAAGATCTCTGCAATGCGCAGTTCAATATCTTCTATAGATTCATTTTTTTCCGGAGAATTTCCTAACCTGTGATCCAATGCCTGCAGGTAGTTACGGAGAAGAGTGTATGCATCTTCTTCGATGCGGAACAGAGTCCCTCCTAAATTTATCTTTATTGTATTTTCCATTGTCAGGGTTATTGTCGGGTTGATGATTATCTTGTGCGCAGAAGGTTTACTGATTCAACAAGGTCCTTCCACGATTTATCGAGATCGGACAGATATTCCCTGCCCGGACTGGTCAGTTCATAATATTTCCTCGGGGGACCCTGCAGGGATTCTTCCCACCGGTAACTAAGCAAACCTGCATTTTTCTGCCTTGTCAGCAGCGGATAAAGGGTTCCTTCAACCACAATTACCTTTGCTTCTTTAAGCTCCTTTATTATATCGCTTGCATAACATGAACTTCTGGACAGCACCGAAAGAATGCAATATTCCAGGATTCCTTTACGCATCTGTGCTTTTGTATTTTCTAAATCCATGGCTTTTATTTTTCAAGTTTTTCAAAATATAGTCCTTACAACTTCATGCTCCTTCTAACATTATCGAACTCTTTTTTGACAGTGTCGGTAATGTTCTGAATATTGACAGGATTCCCTTTCATTTCAATCTTCTGGGCAGTTGTTCTTGCTTCAGGAAGTACGATGTAAAGTATAAGATAAAGAATGATACCCAGCGCTCCAAGGAAAGCCAATATAATAAACAGGATACGCACGATTACCGGTTCAATACCAAAGTAGGCGCCCAGACCGGAGCAGACACCACCGATGATCCTTTGATCGGGGTTACGGTACATACGGCGGTAACGCCTCGATTGGCGGCCTTTGGAGGATGTCGGTCCGTTATCTGACATGTCCTCAGGATTGCCAAGAACGGATATCACATACCTGACATCTTCAATTGATACTACCTGCCTTTGCCCCATTCTGGCACGGAAAAGCTCGGCCATCCGCGATTCGATGTCCGACATTATTTCAGCAGAGCTGTCTTCCCCTGCAAAATGGGTCTCAAGGTTTTTAAGGTAAGCTTTAAGCTCAGCATAAGCATCATCATCTATGTTGAACGAATACCCACCCAAATTGATACTGACTGTAATTTTCATTTGTTTTGAAATTTGATACTACTATCTATAACATGCTATAATATTATACAAAGATATATAATAAAAATAGAATAATGCAATACATAGTACCAAAAATTTCAAATAAATAATTAAAAGTGGCAGCAGACATCCATTTTTTCTATCTTTAGGAAACGATTTTTTTATGGGAAAGAAATACAAATGGGGGATCCTTGCTCCGGGAAAAATGTCGGCAAAATTCACTAAAGCGCTGATGCTGCTTGATAATGCGGAGTTATATGCAGTGGGGAGCCGCGATCACGGAAGGGCTAAAGCTTTTGCAGGGGAATTTGGTTTTAAGAAGAGCTATGGAAGCTATGAGGAGCTCGCTGCCGACAAAGATGTTGATGTAATCTACATTGCTTCACCTCATTCTTTTCATTTTGAACACACCATGCTTTGCCTGAAAAACAGGAAAGCTGTCCTTTGTGAGAAGGCTTTTGCACTTAACAGGAGGGAGGTTGAAGAGATGATCAAAGAGGCCCGTCAGAGAAGAGTTTTCCTGATGGAAGCTTTATGGCCACCGTTTCAGCCAATGTATAAAAGTGCCATGGAATGCCTTAAAACAGGTGAATTTGGCAAAATAATTCACCTCAATGCACGGTTCGGGTTTCAGGCTCCCTATCATCCCCTGGACAGGAAATATAATCTTGATCTGGGTGCGGGCTCCCTGCTTGACATCGGAATTTATCCGGTAATCGATGCTCTGACATTCATGGGAGTACCAGAGGATATTATTGCAAAAGCGGCCTTTACCGAAACAGGATCGGAACATTCTATCAGCATTATATTTTCGTATCCCGACGAACGTATGGCAACACTTTACAGTTCGTTCCGTACTGTTGCCGGTATTGGATGCGATATCTTATGCGAGAATGGTAATGTATTATTTTCACGACGGCGCGACATGTCGCAACAGCTGGCAATTGAACTGAACGGCAAGGAAAGGGAGGTTCATTCACTACTACCCGATGGAATGGGATATCACTATGAAGCCATGGAAGTAATGAATTGTCTTGACCGGGGGTTGATTGAAAGCAAAGTTGCACCTCACCAGTTCAGCATTGATCTCATTTCCACACTCGACAGGATAAGGAAGGCCGCAGGAATCACATTTCCCGGACGAGATTAACCAGGCTTTCTTAAAATGTCAGACGATTATTCACCGGTACCCGATGCTTCCTTTTACAGGAAGAAGCTTCTGCTGAGCATGATGATCCCGGGAATTATGTTGTTCCTGATGTGGATGGTAAAGCTTGTAGAATTTCTTTTCGAAACAAATTTCGGAAGACTGGGCATTTATCCCCTTAATGTCAAAGGCCTGACCGGAGTATTTTTATCGCCCCTCATCCATTCTGATATTGGTCATCTGTTTAATAATTCAGTTCCGTTTTTTTTCCTTTCAACAGCTCTGTTTTATTTTTATTCAGAAGTGGCAGGCAGGATATTCCTTTTTAATTATCTTTTCACCGGAATACTAGTATGGCTTGCAGGAAATGCCGGTTGGCACATCGGGGCAAGCGGTGTTGTTTACGGGCTGGCTTCATTTCTTTTCTTTAGTGGATTTATAAGGAGATATTACAGGCTCGTGGCCCTTTCTCTTCTTGTGGTTTTTTTATATGGTGAGATGGTATGGGGCATATTCCCGGGGATTTATAAGAACATATCATGGGAGTCGCACATGCTTGGCTTTTTTTCAGGAGTTGTACTTTCAGTCTGGTTCAGGAATGAGGGTCCGCAGAGACCTGTTCCGGAATGGCTCGGGGAAGAGGATGATGAAGCCGGGGATAAATAAGCCCGGACGTCCCGCGGGGCTGATTCAATAAAATCAATAACTTTGGAGCTTTATATTTTTTTATGTCGAAGATCTCGGTTGTCATAATAACCTATAACGAGGCTGAATACATTGGGAATTGCATACGATCTGTTGCTGAAGTCGCCGATGAGATAGTTGTAGTGGATTCTTTCTCAACCGACAAAACAAAGGAGATATGCCTTTCAAATGGTGTGCGGTTCGTGGAGCATGAATTTGAAGGATACCGCGATCAGAAAAATTTTGCCCTCTCCCTTGCTTCCAACGATTATGTTCTGTCTCTGGATGCAGATGAAGAGCTTTCACCAAAGCTTGAAAAATCAATTCTTGACGTTAAGAATGATTTAAAATACGATGGTTATAAGTTCAACCGTTTAAACAGTTTTTGCGGTACATGGATCAATCATACAAGCTTGTCTCCCGAATGCAAGGTAAGGCTTTTTAACAGAAAAAAAGGAAGATGGGGTGGTCTGAATATTCACGAAGTTGTAGTTCTTGATAATCCCAAAAAGATAAAGCGGCTGAGTGGAGACCTTATACACTGGCTTTATAATAACTATGAGGAGAGTATTCAGAAGATGAACAGGTATACAACACTGCTTGCATCGGAATACTTCAGGATAGGAATAAAAGCCACTCCGAAAAGATTATTGTTAAATCCTCTCTGGAGGTTCATACATTCGTACTTCCTTAAGGCCGGGTTCCTTGACGGCTACAGTGGATTTGTTGTAAGCAGATTTCTATCAATTACCTGTTTTACAAAATATGTAAAGCTGAAAAATCTTTACAGGATCGCCAGGGCAAAACAGAAGGAACCTGCGTATTTATCAAATAAATTATGTTCAGCCGAAAAATTCGAGCCATTATCTATCGGGTACGATGCAAAAAGGGCATTTTATAACCAGAGCGGCCTGGGTAATTACAGCCGTAACCTGTTGCATGCCCTGGCAAAAAATAATCCTGATAATTCCTACTATCTTTTTACACCAAAGATAAAGGACCGGTTTGTAATTGAGGATGAAGATAAGTTTAATCTTGTACTTCCTGAAAAAGGTATACCCCAGATGCTTAGTTCACTCTGGAGGCTATCCTTTATGAACAACAATATTAAAAATAAGAAACTAAATGTCTTTCACGGGCTGAGCCAGGAATTGCCGGTTGGAATAAAAAAAACAGGCGTTCGTACTGTCGTCACTGTTCATGACCTGATTTTTCTCAGATTTCCTGAATTCTATAACATTATTGATGCAAAGATCTATAACCTTAAGCTGGTGCACGCCTGCAGGGTTTCTGATCATATTGTTGCAATAAGCCAGCAGACAAAGAATGATCTTATCAGATTCCTTAATATTCCATCCGATAAAATATCAGTGATCCATCAGGGATGCAATGCTTTGTTCTGGAAGAGCCAGACGAAGGAATTCTTAGAACAGGTAAGGCTTAAATATAATTTGCCGGGCCGATATCTTCTAAACATAGGGACCATCGAGGAACGTAAGAATTTAATGGGTATAATTAAGGCAATTCATCTGAAAAAAATTGATATTCCCCTTGTTGTAATCGGTCGTAAGATGGATGGGTATTACGAAAAAGTGATGGCCTATTTAAAAAGTAACAATATACAAAATGTGTTTTTCCCTGAACGTGTTCTGACTGAAGAACTGCCTGCTATTTACCAGAATGCAGAGTGCTTTATTTATCCGTCGTTTTACGAAGGTTTTGGAATACCGCTCCTGGAAGCTCTTGTTTCAAGGACCCCTGTTATTACAAGCAAGCGGGGATGTTTTACAGAGGCTGCAGGCCCTGGAAGCCTGTACGTCGAACCTCACGATCCGGAGGAGATCGGAGATGCTATTTTGAAGGTTCTGGTAAACAGGGAAGAAAGAGATAAAATGATTGAAGCCGGTATCGAACATGCCAGGAATTTTACGGATGAAGTTATTGCCCGAAAATACATGAGATTGTATTGCTCATTACAAAAAACAGGCAACTAATATAAAATCATGGATATGTCATTACAGACCGGCATTAATTTTCATTGGGTAACATGCCATGGCAGATAAATATAAGGCTACAGTAATTATCGCATTCTATAAGCGGCTGGATTTTCTTGAGAAAATATTTGAAGGACTCAGGAGCCAGAGCCTTATGGGATTTGAGGTAGTAGTTGCTGAAGATGATAATTCTCTGATGACAGGGGAGTTCCTTTCCGGAATCGGACAGGGCTTGCCTTTTCCAGTAAAGCATGTATCGCATGAAGATAAAGGATTCAGGAAGAATAAGATCCTGAATGATGCATTGAAACTTGCAGAATCAGAGATCATCCTTTTTCTTGATGGCGACTGCATCCCTCACAGGCATTTTGTGAAGCAGTACTGCAGACATATAACAAGGGGTACTGCATATTTTGGCCGCAGGGTAATGCTGGGTGAAAGGTTTACACGCAAATTTTTAAGTAATAAGGGCATCAGATCTTTGCACTTCTTATCACTTCTGTTCTCCGATTCAAAAAAAGTTGAGGAGTGCCTCTACCTGCTTTGGTATTCAGGAACAAAAAATGAGTATCGCGGTATATGGGGCTGCAACTGGGGTGTAAGCCGGCAAGACATTTTTGATATTAACGGTTTTGACGAAGACTATGTTCAGGCCAGTGTTGGAGAAGACAATGATATTGAATGGAGACTGAGGCTTCACGGTATCAGGTTCAGTCCGGCCAAGCATAAGGCTATTGTTTTTCACATGTATCATAAGGAGAATTATAATTACGATGCTACTTTGAGCAACCTGGCTCTCTTTGAGGAGAAAAAAGCCCTTCTCAGAGCCAGGTGCCTGAACGGACTTATAAAAAATATCAGATCAACGGAGTAATAACTCATTTATTGAAAAGCACATGATAGAATGGCATAGAGGGAGCAGGCATGATGAAAACAGCAGATTTTCGATCATAATCCCTACCTGGAACAACATATCATTTCTGAAGATATGCATTGAAAGCCTGATGAAGAATTCGGCATTTAAACATCAGATCATAATTCATGTGAATGAAGGAACCGATGGCACTCTCGATTGGGTAAAAGAGCAGGGTTTCGATTTTACTTACAGCCGCGAAAATTCAGGTGTTTGCCTGGCCATGAACGCCTGCCGAGCGCTTGCTGCAACTGATTACATTGCTTTTCTGAATGATGACATGTATGTTTTGCCAGGGTGGGATCTTGAACTATGGAAAGAAATCGAATCCTTGCCTGATAACTATTTTTTCCTCTCATCTACCACGATTGAACCGAGAATCTCTCCTCATCCGGGGATACTCGCACCATTTGATTTTGGGAGCACTCCCGAAACCTTCAGGGAAGCTGACCTACTGCGCGAATTCAAATCAATCAAAGGCATAGATTGGAGCGGGGCAACATGGCCACCCAATATAGTCCATCGCAACTTATGGGACCTGGTTGGCGGGTACAGCATAGAATATTTCCCGGGTTTATATTCCGATCCTGATTTTTCAATGAAACTTTATGAAGCCGGGGTAAGACATTTCAAGGGAATTGATTCCAGCCGGGCATATCATTTCGGATCTAAAACAACCCGCCGTACCAAATTGAACTATGGAAGCAGGCAATTCCTGAATAAATGGGGCATAACATCGGCATCCTTCACCAGGTTTTTCCTTAGAAGAGGCCTTCCCTATGATGGTGAGGTGAAGATAGATCCATCAGGCAAACCTCTGAAAATGGCTCTTCTGAAAAGTACTGTTAAAAGAGTGCTCTGGGTTTTCCGGGGAACAGGAAAAACGAAGGGCAAATACTCGTATAATCAGTTCAAATAATAGCGACCAGTTCGAAAACAGAAATTTTTAAGATAATTTTAGCTGAAGTTGGCAAATAATCACAAATTGTTATCTTTAGGGCGAAAAATTACTGTATAACCCTTAAAATATTTAGGAATGGAGACCAGACCTGTAGCCGTTATTACAGGAGCAAGCAGGGGAATAGGCAGAGCTGTAACAATTGCTTTGGCATCCGAAGGATTTGATATTGCAGCCATTGCACGTTCAGCCGACAGTGAAGGAATGCAGTTCCTCAGCACTGAAGTAGCCAACAGGGGGGGTCAGTTTTTTCCGATAGGCCTCGATATCTCATCCACAGATCACCATAAAGAAGTAGTTGCCAACATTCTAAACAGGTACGGAAGGATAGATTTTCTTGTTAACAACGCAGGTGTGGCTCCGCAGCAGAGAAATGACATTCTTGATATGACTGAGGAGAGTTACGACAGGGTTATGAATATAAATCTTAAAGGTCCATTCTTTTTCGCCCAGAAAATAGCCCGTGAAATGATATGGCTGAAGACACAGCTCAGCGGATATAAGCCAAGGATTGTTTTTATGACATCAGTTTCAGCCACACTTTCAACTACTAACAGAACCGAGTATTGTGTTTCGAAGGCCGGCCTCAGCATGGCTGTGAAAGTATTTACTGACAGGCTTTCAAAGGAAGACATACTCACCTTTGAAGTTCGTCCCGGTATTATCGATACCGATATGACAGCCAAAATAAAGGATAAATATGATAAGCTGATTGCCGAAGGCTTTGTTCCTCAGAAGAGATGGGGCCAGCCGGAAGATATCGGGAAGGCTGTGGCTTCAATATCAAGAGGCGACTGGGACTTTTCAACAGGCATGGTTTTCGAAGTAAGCGGTGGGCTGAATGTCCATAAATTATAAGCCTGATTATCAATACCTTTATATTTAGAGATTCCTCCCGCAAGTTTCTGTCTGTGAACAAAATCTGGATCATTGTGTTATTTGTTTAAGATTTAAAAAACAACGCAATGAAAAACATATTAATATTCTTTTTGATAATTTCTTCAGGTTTAAGCCTGAATGCGCAGAAATTAACTGCCGACACTGAAAAATCACAGTTGAACTGGCTTGGTGAAAAAGTTACCGGGCAACATGATGGTACAATAAAGCTTAAATCAGGGTGGCTTAACTGGGAAAACAACCGCATCACATCAGGCGAGTTCCTGATAGACATGACAACCATTAAAGATAGAGAGTCAAACGCAAAGCTCGAAGGGCACCTGAAATCCGGTGACTTCTTCGCAGTAGATAAATTTCCGACGGCAAAGATTGTTCTTTCAGGAAGCACCCCATTCGACAAGGGAACGGGCGTCGTGAAGGGAACGCTGACAATCAAGGAAAACACCAATCCGATTGAGTTTAAGGCAGCCATGAAAAAGGATGCCGATGGAGTGTGGTTCTATTCCAATATTGTAATTGACAGGACCAAGTACAATGTCCGATATGGCTCAGGCTCATTCTTCGACAATCTTGGAGATAAGACAATCTTTGACGATTTCAAGCTGAGGGTGAACCTGCTTGTTAAATAAAAATAAATTTTTTATCAGGCAATTAAATTCTTTTCCGCTTTCCTGCTGTTTATGGCATAATAAGTGATAAAGGCAAAGCATAACACGGGAACCAGGTAGGAATAGTTTATGCTGCCTGTGGTATCAGAAACCCATCCCTGGAGGAATGTAACAACCGCTCCTCCGAGGATGGCCATTATCAATCCCGATCCACCAATTTTTGTATCATCGCCCAGGCCGATAACCGCCTGTCCGAAGATAGTCGGGAACATCAGCGACATGAATCCTGAGATCGCAACCAGAGAAATAACACCCCCCATGCCGCTGCCAAAAATCACGATGAGGCAGCATACAATTGCCATTATGGCTGAGAAGGAAAGCAAGGCTGAGGGTTTGATATATTTCATCAGAGCAGTGAAAACAAACCGGGAGGCCGCAAAAAGTACAAGTGAAGCCACATAATATGAGGCTGCTATTTGTTCCGGTGTTTTGCCTGCGGCAAGTTCAATATTTTCGAGGTTCAGGTTACTCATGGCATATCGTATTGTGAATGACCATACCCCGATTTGTGCCCCTACATAAAAGAATTGTGCAATAACCCCCATTACATAATTCCTGTTCTTCATCAACCTTTTTACTGTGGGTCCGAAATCAACTGCTGAACCTGAATCAGAAGCTTTTGGCATCTTAACAAAGTATATCATCAGCCATAAAACAAGTAACAGTAATCCGACCGACACGTATGTCATTGTAACTGCATTCAGCTCACCTGCCTGTATTAACTCCAGATCGGACGGAGCCATTAAGGCTCTTTCAGCTGCAGATGCTTTATTGAGCTCCGAGAGTATGAATATCTGGCTCAATATCACCCCGATTATCGATCCTAACGGATTAAATGACTGTGCAAGATTTAACCTCCTGGTGCCGGTACTTTCATCACCCATCGTAATTATATATGGATTTGAAGCAGTCTCAAGGACAGACAGACCGCCAAACAAGATCCAGAGAGCACCGAGGAAATGGAAGTAATTGCCAGTGATCTTAGCAGGATAAAAGAGCAGACAGCCTGTTATATATAAACCGAGGCCCAGCAGAACACCTGATTTATATGAGAATTTCTTAATAAATATGGCAGCTGGAAGGGCAAAAATGAAATAGCCAAGGCCATAACACGATATCTGAATCAATGATGTTCTGGCATCTGACATGCTCATGATCCTTTTGAATGCTGCAAGCAGAGTATCGGTCATGTTGTTTGCAAGGCCCCAGAAAAAGAACAATGATGTCAACAGCACAAAAGGTATCAGGTTTCCTGGTGCAATGAGTTTCT
Source organism: uncultured Bacteroidales bacterium (assembly GCA_942492865.1). GTDB lineage: Bacteria > Bacteroidota > Bacteroidia > Bacteroidales > VadinHA17 > LD21. The sequence continues at coordinate 1,501,053 of OW818650.1, forward strand.
CTTTTATACTTTTTGAATTCATTTTCAGCCGGATATTATTGAGTAAGATAAAACGTATGGGAATAAGGATATAAAAATGTAAAAAAAAAATCATTTTAAATATGAAGGTGAAAAAATTATAAAGAGTTTTACCTATTAGTTAACTTGCATGTGAATTAATTAACCTATAAGTATGAAAAAGCTTCTTCCATTAATCAGTCTCCTCTGGATACCTTTTATGGCTTCCGGTCAGACAAGCAAGGTTTTTGACAACCTTTCGATGAAAAGTACCATTCTGAAGATGGATAGAAAATACGCAATCTATCTTCCGGAAGGTTACGATGAGTCACAGAGAAGCTATCCTGTTCTGTACCTGCTGCACGGCTCGGGAGATGATCAGACAGGATGGATTCAGTATGGTGAGGTTCAGTATATTACCGACAAGACCATTAAGGATGGACTTGCAACGCCCATGATAATTGTAATGCCCGATGCCAACACAGGACGAAGAGGATATTCAAACGACATTACCGGGGAATGGCTTTATGAGGATTTTTTCATTAAGGAATTAATACCTCATGTAGAAAAAACATACCGGATCAGGGCCGAAAAGCAGTACAGGGCGATTGCCGGACTTTCAATGGGAGGGGAGGGAACTTTCATTTATGCACTTCATCATCCTGAATTGTTCAGTGCTGCCTGTCCGCTTAGCGCTGCCACCGGTCCACTGACACCAGAGGCAATGAAAGAATATGCCCTGAAAAGAGGAATGAAAGAGGGATCGGCCGTGAAGCAGGAAGAGTGGTTCAATAAATACAGCGTGCTTAAGCTCATTGAGAACATGCCTGATTCAGAAAAGCGATCAGTTCGCTGGTATATAGACTGCGGTGATGATGATTTCCTGTTTGAAGGCAACGCTCTTGTTCACATAGCAATGAGAAAAAAGGAGATCCCTCATGAATTCCGTATCCGTGATGGAGTTCACGGATGGGTTTACTGGAGAGTTTCACTTCCGTCTGTTCTTGAATTTGTGAGCAAGGGCTTCCACAGGTAACAGAATGGCCATATCCTAAGCTTTAAATTGACCTATATAAACCGGGTTTATGGGAATTCATTTTATATCTGCTTTAATAATGATCCTTATCGCAGCCGGCATTGAACAACCGGAAAGGAAGACTCTCTTTAACGGGTCTTCTCTGGAAGGATGGGAAATTATCGACTGGGAAGGACATGGAAAGGTTGTGGTAAGAGACAGTTGTCTTGTTATAGAAAAAGGCCTTGGTATAACCGGCATAACCCTTAAGGAGGAATTCCCGAAGGTTAATTATGAACTTTCTCTTGATGCAAAAAGAGTCGATGGCGAAGACTTTTTCTGCGGAGTCACCTTCCCTGTCATGAATGACTTTCTAACTCTGATAATAGGTGGCTGGGGGGGATCCATTACAGGATTAAGCTCAATTGACGGGGAGGATGCTGCCAACAACATAACTTACGACTTCAGGAAGTTTGAGAAGGACAGATGGTATAACATCCGTCTTCGCGTAACTGAGGAGAAGATAGAGGCATGGGTAGATAATAGCCAGATAGTTGATTTCGAGATCGGTGATTCGATGTTATCGCTCAGATGGGAGGCTGAATGGTCAAAACCGTTTGGGTTGATCACCTGGCAAACAACGGGAGCTTACAGAAATATTAAACTGATACCTTCTGTTAATTGATTTCACCCGGGCAGATTGCAAAGATTAAACCCTTCCCCGGCATGTGCAGGGAGCAACCCCGTGATATTAATTAAGGCGTCATTGTTTAGGATGTTAGTCTTCCGACTCTGCAATTGCTTTTACAACCTCATTGATCTCGATCCATTTGGTTTCATCCATTCTTGCACCGATTATCTCAATGACCTTTCCGGCAAGGTATGAACCCAGTACACCGCACTTTTCAAGGGTGAAGCCTGAGGCATATCCGTAAAGGAAGCCCGACGCATAAAGATCGCCGGCCCCTGTTGTGTCAATGCACTGAACATTGTCTGTATCTATCTTGCAGACCTCCTCACCACGCTTTATCCACGAGCCCTCCTTGCCGACTTTGACGACGGCAATATCGCAGACTTCAGAGATTTTATATAATGAATCAGGGGGTTCAAAACCTGTAAAGGATCTTGCCTCATCCTCATTGGCAAATACAATATCTACATACCTTTCTATGATCTCTCTCAGATCATCAAACCTGGCGTCAACAACATTATAGCTCGAAAGATCGAGAGCAACCTGCATATTATTCTCTTTTGCAATCTTACAGGCAGTCTCTACCAGAGTTTTATTAAAGATCAGGTAACCTTCAAGGTATAGTATATCAAAACCTTTGAAGAATTCAGGATCAATTTCTCCGGCATTCAGCTCAACTGCAGCGCCGAGGTGGGTAGCAAAGGTCCTTTCCGAATCAGGTGAGATAAGAGCAACGGCAGTACCGGTTACTGAATTACGCTTCAGCAACATTGTATTAACACCGGCATTCTTCATGTCTTTTTCAAAAAATGCACCTATATCGTCAGTACCCACTGACCCTATGAATCCCGTTCCGGCCTTTAGCATAGCCAGTCCGTGAATTGTATTGGCTGCTGATCCTCCCGATGAGAGTTGTCTTTTCAGATCGCTTGTACCTCTGTACACTTTACCCGATGTCTCAAGATCGACAAGCTGCATGCTTCCTTTGGGCAATGAAAATTTATCAAGGATCAAGTCATTGTCTATCAATGTGATGACATCAACCAAAGCGTTCCCGATACCAATAATTCGTTTCATCAGAAAATATTTTCCTAAAGATATTGTTAAATTCACGAAAAGCCCGTACTTTTGGCACGCTAAAATACTGTTAGCAAATCATAAAAAATTCCTCAGTAGCTCAGTTGGTTAGAGCATCTGACTGTTAATCAGAGGGTCGCTGGTTCAAGTCCAGCCTGGGGAGCTGAAAAAAGAGCGGGAGTGAGAGCGAGAGCGATCACTCTCGTTTTTTTTCTCGAGAATCGCACTCAAACACACACTTTTTTAGTGCCAGTTTGATGATGCTTCATTTTTCCAAAGAAGATCATCTATACAGGACCTTACCATAAGGTAACATACATTTTAGTAACTTATAATTTGGTAAGTTTGTATTGAGTTCTTATATTTGAAAAAAATATTATGGAAACGCCATTCGTCTTTGGCAAAATCGCTTCAGATAAAAACTTTACAGATCGTAAGAATGAAACAGATAGACTGGTTTCTAACTTTAAGTCATCTGTAAACACAATCCTCATATCTCCAAGAAGATGGGGGAAATCCTCACTTGTTGCTAAAGCAGCGGAAATCTCAGGAAAAGCAAACAAAACAATCAGATTTTGTTTTATTGATCTCAATAATGTGCGTACTGAGGAACATTTTTATCAGCAACTTGCAACAAAAGTCTTAAATGCATCAGCAACAAAAACCGGGATATTGTTAGCCAATGCCCGGAAATTTCTTGGAAAATTCATACCTAATATTACTTTTAGTCCTGATCCCGGAACTGAACTTAAAATAGAATTAAACTGGAAAGAGGTAAAGAAGGAGCCGGATGACATACTTAATCTGGCAGAGAAAATCAGTATCGAAAACAATATGAAATTTGTTATTTGTATAGATGAATTTCAGAATATTTCTGAGTTTGAAAGTCCTCTTGACATACAAAAGAAATTGAGGTCGCACTGGCAGAAGCACAAAAATGTATCTTATTGTCTTTATGGCAGTAAGAGGCATATGTTGATGGATGTATTTACTTCGCCATCTATGCCTTTTTATAAGTTCGGAGACATCATTTTCCTAAATAAAATCTTATTGACGGATTGGATACCATTTTTACAAAAACGATTTGCGGATTCCGATAAAAAGATAGGGAATAGCGAAGCCGCAATGATAGCAGAGCTGACAGACTGTCACCCATATTATGTCCAGCAATTAGCTCAACAGGCATGGTTACGCACTGAAATTGTTTGTACCAGGCCAATAATTGAAGAAGCCTTTCATGATCTGGTTTTGCAGTTAAGCATGCTTTTTCAGAATTTAACTGATGGGTTGAACAAAACTCAGCTTGGTTTTCTTAGGGCACTAACAGATGGCATTGATCAATTAAGCTCCCAAAAAACTATTCTTGATTATCATCTTGGAACCTCAGGTAATGTGGTTAAGATAAAGAAAACCCTTATAAATAAAGAGATAATTGATTTACAGGGATCAGATATATCTTTCCTTGACCCTCTATATAGAATCTGGTTAACGGAGTACTACTTTAAAAATTGATATATAAAGGATTAAAATTTCACCATCCTTAATGAATTCTGAGGAAAAACTGACTCATTAAAAAGTCTTTAATCTGGTTGCAACTTTCAGCAGCCCGGGGGGAGCACAACAAAAACCACTTACAGACTATCGTAAGCGGTTTTTTCTTTTCAGTACGATAAAGGCCAGACTGGAGAGTCAGTATAAGTATAGTTGCTGAGGAGATTGAATCAGAACCGGATAAAAATTAAACAGAAAATTTTTTATTTAATAATTGTAAATCTTATCTTTAATAAGATGGAGCGGGTGACGGGCTTCTATTAGACAATGGAGCCAACATAAAGAACTGGAGAATAAATTTGAGTACAAAAATTTATAATGTGCGTCTGAATAAAATATCTTTTAAAAATTTCCGGACAGGTTTCTTCTTCCTGATAATTAGTTCTTTCCTGTTCAGTACCTGCGAATACGATGTTCATAAAATCTACGAGCGGGAAGTAAACGATAATACATCCCCTCCTGAAATCAGTGTTGTCGAATTAAATATTGATCAGGATACCATTTTCTGTTATACTCAGAAAGATATCCGCTTCAGGTTTGCCAGCAGTGATCAGAAAATTATGGCAGTCCGGTTTACTGTTAATAATGAGCAGGAGTTTACTATCGATTCTGATCACGGTACTTACAATCTCGATTATGCCAAATTAACAGATGGATTACATTCGCTGACCATGGAAGTCTTGACCGGATCCGGGTCAGGCAGCATAGCCGAAATGCTTGGCATGGAAGGTTACCTCTTTTCCAAAGAGTGGGTAATTGTAATAGATAAGGATTACTATTCCAGTATTAAATCGACAGTAAATGAAGGATTGCTGAGACTTTCATGGGAACGCTACCGTGCTTATGATTTGAGGGAATATGTAATCTACAGGGAAACAGGCTGGAGCCTCAGGACGGAAATTGCAAGAGTAAAATCAAATTATTTCACCGACAGTTCCTATGTCGGAGAACGGACCAGGTATTATGTTGAAGTATCTTACGGGGATTCTCAGAGATTATACTGGGGAGAACTTGAACTGGAAAAGGATCTGCCTAAGCTACACCTGCTTGTTTCGGAAACAAACCAATATGTTTTAAGCTGGGATAAAGCAAAGTATTACAATGCGGTGGATTCTTTCAACCTGTATCTTGGTAATACCAGCGTAATGACAACTCAAAATCCTGAAGATACAACTCATTCACTGTCAACAGCCTCGTTCGGAAGCAGAGTAAATGTGAAACTCCGGTTAAGACCGAAAAAAGAAATATTTTATGCCCAGGGAAATTTTTCATTATTTGAATCGTACTTCGAGAACTTAACTTTAGGATATCCATTCGGGGTCAGAAATAAAAGTATTTCTGACCTGGTGCAGGTCAGCAGTGATGAATTTGTGTACATATCAGGATGCGACAGCCTTGTAAGATATTCAGTTTCAGAGAGGAGAAATCTGGAAAAATACGGATATCAACCCACTGGCTGCACAATGTGCAGTTTCACACGGGCAAAGTTCTCTGCCTCCGGGAAAAATCTTACCACTTATGTTGATTGTACAAATGATGTCTTACTTGCTAACTCGCTCGATTTTTCGAAAAGGAAGATAAAGAACCTTAATTTTCTGACAGGATTTATGTATGTTCCCCAGGTACCTCTTTCTGACCCGGGGATTATGCTGGTGAACAATAGTAATGGCGGATTCTATCTTTACGATTTTCTGAAAGATTCTACACTTGCTTTCTACAATAAGGACATTTTCACCGTACAGGGATTGTCGATATCAAAAGATGGCAATTATATATTTTTGCTACATGATTCATTGCGGCTTGTTCATTATGAGAATTCCGGGTTTGTCAATGTATGGAGCCATTCGAGATATACGGAACCGAAATACTATGAATTTGACGGGGTAAATTCCGACAGGATGGTTCTCTGGGACGGTAATACATTTTTTTCCAAGAGGTGTATTGATTTTTCAACGATATATGAATTCCCCCTTAATGATGAATTGATTCTTGATATTGATTATTATAATAGCCGTCTTCTTACATATTCTGATGGCTATCTTAATATAAGGAACCTGATGAACGGTAACCTGATTAAAACCATTAAGTACGACTCATATCCTGGTTTCTGGTACAATGCCTGTTACCTGGTAAGTAACGCTGTAATAAGTATGCAGGGGGTAATTTATTTTTTCTGATATCGATGAAAAAGATATTGCAAATATCATTACTTCTGGTTCTTATATCTATAAGAGTTGATTCTCAGCAATTTATGATTGGACTCAATCCAGGTACGGGAACATATTCAATGAGTGACTTAAAGAACCTCAACGAGTTTACAATGAAGAATCTTCCCTTTGACACCAGGACGGTTGCGGATTTTCCGCCTTTCATTAATTACGGCGCTTCTTTTCTCATCAGGGCTGGCAGGGTATCCACCGGCATTACGTACACCTTCCTTTCATCAGGGTCAAGGGTATCAGGAAAAGATTTTTCAGGAGAATACCGCTTTGACATGCTCATCAATTCAAATGCATCAGGGATCTATACCTCGATCGATCTGCTTCAGAAAGGTAGGTTCCTCTACTCATTCTATACAGTGTCAGGGACCATGTTTTCAAATCTTGAAACAAACGAATTCCTGCGAGTTCAGGAAATGACCTTTCAGGACAAAAAATTAAAATTCAGATCATTCAATTTATTTGCTGAAACTGGTTTTAAAATAACGTATCCGTTCAAATTCTTTGATTTAGGCATGAATGCCGGATATGCATTTCAATACTACAGCCGGGAGTTCCGTTACAAAGAAAATAAAGATATGTTTCTCGCAAATCCGGATTCCGGTAAATCTCTTAAACCCGGATGGAATGGAGTAAGGGCAGGATTGTCGGTATTTTATACTTTTAAATCACCCGGGCAGAACTCTAAATAGTTTTTCACTTTGCATAATTCTTTCCTCCATGCATCGGTTCTTCCGTGGCCCAAGTTCCTGAAGCAAAAGCAAACAGGGAGATGGATTTTGGGCTGGTGTAAAATTTGTAAATAAAAATGAGTGGCTGTTTATTATTAGATTTATATTTGATAAGTATAATGAGAGAAAGTCGAACTAGGCGATTATTTGCCTCTCAAAAGAAAGCTCAAAAGGGCTTTATGAGCTATTATTAATTTTTGGAAAATTATATTTTTCATGTGGCCATAGAAACTAAACATTTTTCTTATGAAAAAATTATCTCGCAGATCGTTTATCACAAAAACAGGTACAGTGGCTGCCGGTGCACTTATTTTACCGGGAATAGCAGGAGGGAAAGCTGATGGAAAGGTAAATCTCGCGGTTATAGGAGTGGGTGGACGCGGTAAAGCTGGATGGACTGCATGCAGGGAAGAAAATATTGTGGCATTGTGCGATGTAAATATGGCAGCAGCAGCAGAGGGGTTCAAGACATTCCCCGATGCAGAGCAATTCAGGGATTTCCGTGCCATGTTAGACAGGATGGACAAACGCATTGATGCAGTTATGATCTCAACACCTGATCATACACATTTTGCTGCTGCAATTGCGGCAATGGAACGTGGAAAACATGTTTTTGTTGAGAAACCACTGGCTCACAATATCTGGCAGCTCAGAACTCTCAGAAAAGCCGCAAAGAAATATAATGTGATTACCCAGATGGGCAACCAGGGGCATACGACTAATGGAATACGCCAGGTGAAGGAGTGGTATGATGCAGGAATACTCGGGCAAGTGAGAGAGGTGCTGGCCTGGTTCGACGGGCCTGCGTTCAAAGAGACCGGGTACTTTCTCAAACCTGATAATTATCCGCCCCGGGAAGAAAAGATTCCTGAAGGACTGGATTGGGACCTCTGGCTGGGGCCGGTAAGCAACAGACCTTACAGCCATTATTATCTGCCACGTTTCTGGAGGGGCTGGTATGAAATGGGTAACGGGGAGCTTGGCGATTGGGCGTGCCATACCCTCGATGCACCATTCTGGTCACTTGATCTTGGTATGCCCGTATCTGTTGATCCCATAATAAGAACACCTTCACCTGAAGGGTTTATTTCAGATCAATCTGTACTTGAATTTAAATTTGAAGCGAGGGGCAGTAAACCTCCTGTCTCCTTGAAATGGTATGAAGGAGGACTTAAACCGGATATTCGTAAGGAATGGGGCCTTTCTGAACTTCCCGGATCAGGGATGATAATGGTAGGAGATAAAGTGTCTCTGATGACCGGAGGCAGGCCAAATAATCCTAAACTGCTTTTACCTGAGGAAGAGTGGGTGCAATTCACCAGGAATATGCCGGCACAAACAATTCCCAGGGTTAAGGAAGAAGCACCTCATGCTGAATGGATCTCTGCAATAAAGGGAGAAGGCCCTGTACCCGGATCTCAATTTGAATATTCTGCCCGGCTTACTGAAATGTCATTGCTGGGTGTTTTGGCTCAAAGACTGAATGTCAGGATCGAATATGATGCTGCAAATATGAAGGTTACAAATATTGCCGGTCTCGATAAATATATTAAAGAACCCGTACGTAAAGGATGGAAATATGGAGAAGATCTATGGTAAACTCCTTTACGGGTCCTTGAAAGACCCCTGGGCAAAAGGGTCCTGATGAATCCAAATTCACTGAGTCATTCTCCGTTTGGCTTCAATATGCCATAAAAGCTCTTTTATGGTTGAGGAAGCCATCTTATCCATCAGGTTTTTATCGGCAGGAACGCCGTTTTCATCAATGGAAGTTTCAATGTCAGCAATCCGAAGTGCAGGAGATACTGTAAGTGCCATGATTTTCCACAGAGTAAACTGAAGTGATACAATGACCTGCGAACCGGCAAATTTTCCGCTTGAAACCACTGCAAATGCTACGGGCTTTTTCCTCCATTCATCAGTCAGAAGATCAATAACATTCTTAATGCTTGCCGGATATCCCCCGTTATACTCAGGAACTACCAGGATCAAACCATCGGCCTTCCGCACTCTTTCTGCAAAGTCCAAAGTTTCAGGGGTGGGAGAATCAAGGAATTTCAGTCTTTCCTCAAAAAGGGGGAATTTATACTTAATAAGATCAAGAACCTCAGCTTCAATATTATACTTATCTTTTAATATGCCGGAAAGATATATGGCCGCTCTGTGGCTGAATCTTTCCTTTCTAATACTTGAGGAGATTATACAAATATTTTCCATGGACTGAAGTGTTTGAAGGTTAATGCAAAGTTATTGTTTATTAAAGACTTTTATGACCTGACTAACTACCCTTTTAAATATCAGCAGAAAATCAATTTATATGTTTTAGAAAAAGAATTTGTATATTTTAGAACTTTTTAATCTAACCCTTATAACCTCTTGTAAATGAAATCTGAAAATTCTACCGGCTGGATAATAACCAGCGCAGCCTTAGGGATAAATCTTTTATTGGGACTATTGTATGCCTGGAGCGTGTTTAAAAAAGCGCTTGTAGCAGAATGGGGATGGAACGATGTAACGGCCTCCCTGCCTTTTACAGTTTCTGCTGCCATTTTTTCATTTATGATGATCTTTGCAGGACGGGCGCAGGATAAGTACGGGCCAAGGGTTATTGCCCTCTTAGGCGGAGTCATGTTTGGGACCGGTCTTATCTTATCAGGTTTTTCAAACAGTCCTGCTATAATGGTAATTACTTTCGGGGTTATAGGAGGGATAGGTATTGGTCTGGGTTATTCGGCAACCACTCCATGCGCCATTAAATGGTTTCATTCTTCTAAAAAGGGAGTTATATCAGGAATAGTTGTTTCAGGTGTGGGACTTGCACCTGTTTATATTGCACCGTTAACAGCCTATTTTCTGAAACTTTATGGTATTCAGCAGACTTTTATTATTCTTGGTGTTATTGCTTTAATTGCGATTGTACTTTTCTCTCTCATTCTGAGAAATCCACCGGCTGGTTTCATACCTGGGCAGACGGCAGCAGCTCAAAAAACGAATACCCCTGTTGCAGTAAACACAGGGTGGTCTGATGTACTGAAAACGAAACAATTCTATTTATTGTGGCTCATTTATCTGCTTTCGGCTACAGCAGGCCTAATGCTTATAGCCCACATGGCGAGCATTGCCGGTACGCAGGCAGCATGGAAAGCCGGATTTATACTTGTTGTAGTACTGTCAGCATTTAATGCGCTTGGACGTATTGTCATCGGATTTTTATCTGATAAGATCGGACGGAAAACCTCAATAATAGTAGTCTTTTTATTACAGGCGGTTAATATGTTCTTATTCTCGTGGTTCCAGTCAATTCCGCTTTTAATTGCCGGGGCTGCAATTGCAGGGCTCGCCTATGGTTCGCTATTCTCTTTAATGCCTTCAATTACAGCCGACTTTTTTGGGGTAAAGAATCTTGGTGTAAACTATGGACTGGTTTTTACCGGATGGGGAATTGCTGCCATCATCGGACCGATTCTGGGAGGCTTTGTGGTTGTTAAAACCGGAACATATTCCATGTCGTACGTTGTTGCAGGTGTTCTCCTGCTGATCGGGACCACGCTTGTTACACTCATTAAGGCTCCTGAAGAAGCAAAGACTGCAACAGACAAAAAACTGTGATTAATAAATAAGATAATTTGTAATCCCGAATATGAAAAATATATTGATTTTTGCAGCCATCATTATTTTAACAATGCCGGTTGTTGCCCAGGATAGTGTTAAGAAGGAACCCGAAAAGCCGGTTGAGGTTAAAATATCAGGTTTTATAATGAACAACCTGTTTTTCGATAGCCGTAAAAATCTTGATGCCCTTGACGGAATGGCTTTATTGTTTCCTCTTCCTGTGTTATTGGACAGCAGGGGTGATGACCTTAACAAGGTACCTAACCTCACCCTTTTATCATTTGCATCCCGCCTGAAGTTCGGGATTTCCGGTCCGGATGCTTTTGGAGCTAAGACGTCAGGATTTATCGAATTGGATTTTACAGGGCGTTCCAATACTGCAAGTGTCCGCTTTCGTCAGGCGTGGACACGTTTTACCTGGGAGAAAACAGATATACTGGTGGGCCGTGCATGGCATCCGCTTGCCTCAATAGATGTTGTTCCTTCGGTTATGGCTTTGAGTATCGGAGCCCCGTTCCAGCCATTTAACCGTAGCGATCAGATTACCCTTACACGAAAAGAAGGAAATCTGAGTTATATTCTTTCAGCTCTTTACCAAAACGATTACGCAAATAATGGTCCTGTCGGAAAATCATATACATACCATAACAACTCCCTCATCCCAAATCTGCATGCACAGCTTAAATATCAGGCCACCGATGTAATATTGGGCATTGGAGTTGATTACAAAAGGCTCAAACCCAGGACCTTTGTTGTTTCGCCGTCAAATGGCGAGAAAACTTTAACTGATGCCCATGTCAATAGTGCAGCTCTTGTGGCATACGGACAGTATAAAACAGGCAAGTTCCAGATTAGCGGTAAAACAATTTTGTCTTCCAATACAAGCGAGAGCCTTATGACCGGTGCTTTTGGAACCGTTTCACGCGATTCGCTTACCGGTTATGAAGAATACACTCCATTCCGCCATTTTTTTGCATGGGGGAACATCAGCTACGGCAACAGGATAAAGGGAAGCTTATTTGCCGGATATTTAAAGAACCTCGGAACTGCCGGGAACATCTTACCGCACTCAGCCGGTTCTCCTTCAGTATATGGCCTGGGAGAAAATATCGGAAAGATGGTGCGGATCACGCCAACGGTTGCTTATACATCGGGCAAAACAATAGTAGCGGTTGAGCTTGAGCATAACATTGCTGACTATGGCACCATCGATAACAATAATAAAGGAAAGATTTCAAATACCAGAAAAGTCATAGGAACAAGGTTGCAGGCAACAATGTTATATAGTTTTTAGGAGCGGGATTTTTACTTATCTGACGTTGTGGAAGCACACAATAAAGCCTTGATATACAATATTTATCAAGGCTTTTATATAAATGAGAAATAATAATTACCTGAATTTATTTAAACAACTTGACCTTCATGGCCGAGGGCCCTTTTTGACCCATACCGATCTCAAAACTAACGATATTGTTTTCTTTAATATCCTCAAGCAGGTTATTCACATGAACAAAAATACTCTCCTGTGATTCCATGTCCCTGATGAACCCGTATCCCTTTGATGTATTGAAAAAGGTCACTACTCCCTTCCTGATAATGTCAGGTTTGTCTTCAGGGCCTGCCTTTGGGATATCTATACGGATATTTTCAAGTTTGATCTCGGTCTTTTTACCCGGATCGGGTGGTTCGGAAGTGATTCTTCCATTTTCGTCAACGTATGCCAACATATCATCCAGACCTCTTTTTGGACTATCTTTCCTGGCCATTTTCTTTTTTTCCTTATCCTTTCTTTTTTTCTCCTTCTTGTTCCTTATTTCTTTTTTGTTAAATGATTCCTGGGATTTACTCATGCGTATTATTTATTGATTACAAATTATTTGATAAAGGTAAGTTTATTTTAATGTCTGACAAAATTTTTGCAGCGTACTGTAAAAAATTTGTCCGCTAACCTGTTCAATAAGGCTGTTTCAGCTGAAATTCCGTTATCCGTTGCCTCATTCCTGCCATCTGTAGATTGATCCTTTACAGGTACTTATTTATGTGATAATTTAGATTAAGAATTTGAATTTGAATTAAAGTGACCGAAAGAAATTATTAGTAACCATTAATTTATTATGCCATGAAAAAAGTAATTTTAGCTACCATGATGCTTGTGCTCATAAGTACAGTTTCTTTTGCCGGACGACTTGTCGCTGAAGGTAAAACTCATTCCAGATTTGGAGACTACCGCCTCGAGCTTGCAGAGAATACTATTGAAATGAATGGTACTGATTGCAAGACTTATAAAATCGTGTACGAAAACACCCCAATGGATGTTACTGTTGTTGTTTGCAGGGATAAAGCTCAAAAATGCATGAGATACGTTGTACTGACCGATAAGGTTTCGGTACAGTATGTTTGCAACGATACATATTTTGGGGTACAGAAACTGGCAGAGGGCGCACTGAATGAAGGGCACAGTACTTCAGATAATTTCCTTAATAAGTCGGAGTATTTTCATCAGAAAGTATTGTCGCCGGGACATGTTAATGAAAAAGAAGCAACGATGCTTGTTGCAGCCTATTTTCCTTTCCTTGTTAAAGAAGAGTCCACAGCTTCCAGGTAAGGACCACAGGCATATTCCGATCAAAAAGGTTTTAACTCAAAGGAGACTGCCGCAGGGCAGTCTCCTTTTTTAATTAAACCGGCCTCTCCTGAAGTCTAATCTTTACTTTCTTTTGCCGCCAAAAGAAAGTACAAGAAAGAAAAAAAAGAAAGATGTGTATAAAGATTAGTCCCGAAGTGAGAGGGGCTAAGCAAGAATCCAACTGAAGCCTAAAGAGCCATGAAGGTCGCACAGAAGAGGGGAAACGAGGGGGTGAGACTGTCACCCTTTAAACCTGGACATACTACTTAGAAAAAGATCTTTCTTATTCCTTGAGATGGGGATCTCAACGCCATCCTGCATCTCAATAAACCCGCCATCCTTGCGGATAAACTTCTTTACAAACCTTAGGTTTATGAGATGGGAATTATGCGACCTGAAGAAACTTCTTTCATCGAGAAGATCCTGGAATTCCTTGAGATGCTTTGAGACCAGTATTTTCCTGTTGCCTGAGAGGAAAAACCAGGAATAGCTCCTGTCGGCCTCAATCCTGATTATTTCCCTTGGATTAAGATACTCCATTCCATCCGATGTGGGAATTGCGAGTCTGGAGGGATGCGATGTTTTCAGGTTCTCCATAAGTACCCTGAAGCTTTCATTGCTGTTACCGGTTTTTCCGGCACGCTTTTTAATGACCCTTTCGACTGCTTCAATGAATTCGGTGATGTTTATGGGTTTGAGAATATAGTCTACAGCGCTGAACCTTATTGCCCTTATAGCATAATGATTAAATGCAGTTATGAAAATAACTTCAAAATTCTTTTCAGGAAAATGTGTAAGCAGGTCGAATCCGGTCCCGTTCGGCATTTCCACATCGAGGAACACCAGGTCGGGCTGAACTTCGCGGATCTTTTCAACTCCTTCAACTACATTATTTGCCTTGCCGGCAACTTCCAGTCCCGGGCAGTATTCTTGGATGATCGAGGATACGAAATCCACTGCATTCTGTTCATCATCGACGATGATGGTTTTCAACGGTTTATTCATGACAGTAAGGGAATATGGATCTCCACACGTGTACCGCCGGCTTCTCCGTTATTATTCACCAGATCAGTGTAGGTTGTCTTTAAACTTGTTCCATAAAGTGAATTTACCAGGTCGAGACGTGAAGAGGTTATTTGTGTTCCGTAGGAATTATGAGTTTCATTTTTTTTCCTGTTAATTTCCTGAGCTGCCTCCCTGCCAATTCCGTTATCTTCAATAGAGCAAAGAATATGGTTATTCTGAAGCCTCAGATCAATTTTGACAAAACCTTTTCCTTCCTTTGGCATTAGCCCATGGCTTATTGAGTTTTCAACATACGGCTGTATAAGCATCGCAGGTACTTTATAAAAAAATGTATCTATCTCTTCATCAACACTTATTCTGTAATCAAACTTATCTTTGAACCTGAGCGATTCAAGTTCGAGATAAAGAGTCAGTGCATCGAGCTCATCCTGGAGCCTTACCGATGTGTGCTGAGAATTCTCAAGCACTTTGCGCATCAGACTCGAAAATTTTGTCATGTAGTTATTAGTGGCCAGCTTGTCGTGCTGGCACATATAATATTGTATTGAATTAAGCGTATTGAAGATAAAGTGGGGATTCATCTGCTGCCGAAGGTTTGCCTGTGTTATTTCGGATATCTTCCAGTTCATTTCGCTTAGGCTCTGTTCCGACTTTATCCTGGTCCTGTTGAAGAGAAGGGCCATTAATGCAAGTGTCAATATTGTAAATCCGATAATTCCGTAATTCAGGATCCGCTGGTTCTTTATCCTCAACGATAATAACTCGACTTCCTTATTGTGTGTATCAGCTTCATAGCGTACTTTCGCGTTCATCATACCCTGGCTGTTACTCTGAACAAGAAGAGAGTCGCTGAATTTTTTGAAGAGTACATAGGTTTCGTAAGCTTTTACAGTATCATTCTTCATAAGATACATACTGCTCATATCACTGTAAACCCACGAAAGAGTATAAATGTCATTTATTTTTTCAGCCTGATCGATAGCTTTCTTATAATAGCTTATAGCTTTTTCAGTCTCACCGAGATCACGGTAGATTGTACCCATATTCCCTAGTGAATTTGCGGAGACACCAATGATCCCGGCCTGAATACTGTGATATAATGATTTATTATAATAAAAGAGGGAGGAGTCGTACATTTTTTCGGTGTAAAAGTTCCATCCGATATTGGCAAGAGAAAAAGAAGCATTTAAAGAATCTCGCAGTATAAGTGAGATCTTTACCGATTCTTTTAATAGAGAATCTGCCTTCCTGAAGTCACGGGGAGGTATTGTCAAATGGGTGCCCAGCCTGCTTAATGCAATGTTAAGTGAGGCCGAGTCATTTTCAGCCTGTGATGCATAGAGCATTAATTTCAGATTATTCCGGTATTCAGCTATATTATCTGTTTCCATGTATGTGGTCGCGAGACCGGCATACGCCTTTGGAATAAATCCTTTTAGCTTTCTCTCCCTTGCAAAATCGATAAGACGGTTATAATATTCAAGGCTCTCTGTTATAAAGCCTGTCCGGAGGTAATATTTACCCATGAACAGCATTGCCTTTGCCTGGGCATCATTATCTTCAGCTTCAATGGCTTTTTCGATAAGCTCATTTCCCTTCCGCTCTGAACTGCGGTAATCGCCGGTGGCAAAATAATACTCTGCCATCAGATGATGGAATTTTAACGGAGCCTCGAGATTATATTTTTCACAATAATTAACAGCGCTGTCAATGTATGACTTTGCCTCCATAAGGTCGTTATGCTTTGAAAGCGATATGAAACCGGAACGGATCAGGTTATTCACCCTTGCTGTGTCGCGCGGTGTTTCACTGGCAAAAGCCGATACCGAAAAGAAAAGTGCCAGTACTATTATTTCAACATTTCTCATCTTTTCATCCGGTTTATGAGAATAATACAAAATTAAATATAAATGATCTGTTTTGAAACTATATCAATATAAACGGTAGAATAGAATAATGTCAAAACCATTTTACAAATGGCAGGTTTGAGTTTACGGCTGACATGAAAAAGTTGTTCTTTTACTATCTTTGTTAATTAAATAACAAAGATGGCTATTTCCAGAAAAACCGATAGTTCAGTTGTATTGCTATATTTTATTCTGGGGTGGGGCTTGCTGAATCTTTTACAAGCCCGGTTAACACCACTTGATAACGACGAAGCTTATTATTGGGTTTACTCGCAGTTTCCTGCCTGGGGATATTTTGATCATCCTCCCATGATTGCGCTTATGATCAGGCCGGGGTTTTATTTATTTCAGAACGAGCTGGGAGTAAGGCTTATGACAGTACTGTCAAGCATGCTTACGATTTATCTTGTATGGAAACTTATTGATAGTGAAATCAGAGAAAGGACCGGAAGTGCTATTCTTTTTGTCATTGCAATTCTGGCATTACCTGCTTTCAATATATTTGGTTTTATATCGATTCCCGACTCGCCGCTGCTTCTGTTCTCAGCTCTCTTTCTTACAGCATATAAACGATTTATTGAAAAAGAGAGCCTTTCCGGCGCTTTATTGCTTGGATTTTCAATGGCAGCCCTTATGTACAGCAAGTATCACGGAGCATTGCTTATAATCTGTGTGATATTATCCAATTGGCGGTTGTTTACAAACAGGTTTTTTTACACTGCCTCTGTAATTGCCGTTGTGCTTTACATTCCTCATCTGCTATGGCAATATTCAAACGGTTTTCCCTCGTTCAGGTATCACCTGGTTGAAAGGGTGTCGGGCTTTGAACCTCAAAATATTCTGGTGTATTTCATGAACATGCTTATGATGCATCATCCATTGTTGCTTCCGGGTTTTTTATGGGTCATTTTCCGGAAAAAAACAGTGAAAAAGTTTGAGCACGCGCTAAAATATACTATTACCGGGTTTTTAATATTTTTTTTCTTCGAAAGTTTCCAATATCACATACAGGCACAGTGGACCTCTCTGGTAAGCATTCCACTGGTGATCCTGTTCTTAAATTACTCACATTACAGTCCGGCAGCAGCACGCTGGTTTAAATGGGCAGGCATTATCACCATACCATTGTTTTTATTTACACGTATAGCTTTTATGTATGACTTTTTTCCTGTAAGTTATCTGAAAGATGAATTTCATCACAATAAAACATGGGCCGGAGAGATTAAAAAAATAGCCGGGAGCAAACCCGTTGTATTCACCAACTCATACCAGAATGCTTCGGTGTACAGGTTTTACACAGGTGGATTTGCTCATTCCCTTAATAACCTTGACTACAGGAAGAATCAGTACGATCTCTGGGATTTTGAAGAGCAGCTCCATGGCAGGGAAGTATTATATCTGCCACATTTCATGACAGATGAGTTAAGGGAAAAAATGACTTCAGTTGCTCTACCGTACGGCGATACATTATACTGTACCACCTTTAACGATTTTCAATCGCTGCAAAGGGAATGCGTCGTACTCGGGTATGATAAATATGCTTTTTCCGGAAGTGACACTAATCTGTTGAACTTTAAGATCTATAATCCATATCCTTTTCCAATCGACCTGAAACATAGTGAATTGCCTGTTTCGTTCAGGCTTGCATTTATAACAGGCGGCCGGGTTGAATACAGGAAGGAGATTGAACTGCCCGATGATATTGGGGTCCTTAATCCATCCGATACCATTAATGCCGTTTTCAGGTTTACCCTGCATGAAGTGCCTTCCGGGTTTTATAAAATTGCAGTTTGTTCCAGCTCAGGACTGCTGTACGAAACTTATAACAGTCCATTAAGGGAAGCAGTGGTCACCGGGCAAAAGTAATATAGTAATTCGCCAGGAAGTTCCATGCCATGGTTACTCCTGTTGCAAAGAGCTTTGCTGCATAAAATTTAAGTCTCTTCTCAAACAGGTAAAGGAATGCATTGTTGATGGCCAGGCCGACTATGGAGATCATCACGAAAGTACCATATTCAACTATTATCCTGGGATTACTGCTCTGAAAAGTCCATAACCTGTTAAAAAACCAGTTAGAGGTTGCAGCTGTTATGAAACCTATTGAGCTGGCTAAGTACCGGTGGATCTTAAGCTTTTCCTTAAGGAGGAAGGTTATTGAAAAATCAATGACCATTCCGGAAATTCCAACAAAACCGAATTTGAAAAACCTGATTATCATTTATTGAGCCGGTGTAAAGACCAGATCGACCACGTCTGCTTTTTTGAACATCTTCCCAGCGATCTTCCGGATATCTTTTACAGAAAATGCTTTAAGTATGTTCTCGTAATTATCAGGGTCCTCTGAGTTTATGCCCGTACTGTAATAATTACTGATGATGCTCAGCCAGTAGGAGTTATGCACCTTGTTCTCTTCTCTTGTCTTAAGCATATTGGTAACTGCCTTGTCGAGATTTGTCTGGCTGGGTCCTTTTTTTATTATATTATCCAGCTCACGGTAGATTATGCCTTTGAGTTCATCAGCCTTAGCCGGATCACAATCGAACATTATATAACCTTCTCCTGTTTCGGATGGTCTTTTCCTGCTTGAAAGATTTACTGATACACTATATGATCCACCTTCAGTTTCGCGAACTGTTTCAACATATATTATGTCTAAAATCCCTTCAATTACTGCCAGTCCAAGATAATTTTCAGGCTTGTATTTCATTTCCTGTTCAAATGACAGGAAGACTGTCGCCTTCGGTATCGTGAGGGGAAATGCTATCTTTTTGGTGATCTTACCCTCAGGCTGTTCTATTTTCCTGTCAATAAAATCTTCCTTACGTCCGGTTGAAGGAAGCGAACCTATATATTTTTCCACAACCGGGATCACTTTTTCCTGCTCAATATTTCCAACTATGAAAAAGTAAAACTCATCTGCATTCGCATACCTGTCGGCATGGATCTTTTTTATTTCATCAATAGCTACTCCTGAAATGGATTCCTTGTTTATCAGGGGGGTCCTTGGATTGTATCCGGTAGTTATCATCGAAATGCTGTCGCCTTTAATTTTGTCAGGATCTTTATCCATGTTTGCATACTGTGCGGCAAATCGTCCAATGATAGCATTATGAGCCACGCTATCGAACCGCGGATTTGCAAAACGAAGATAAAGGAGCTGCATCATCGTTTCGAAATCATCTGGGGTGGACGATCCCGCAATGCCTTCAGTTGTCTCGGTGAGAGAAAGGTTAACCGATGCTTTTTTCCCCGAAAGCATTTTCTGAAGGGTGATATTATCATAATCTCCGGCACCATACATGGGGGTTACCGGTGAAAAGAGATAAGCAGGCATAACGAGATCCGTTTCAAGCTTTGAAATTCCTCCGAAGCTGAATGCTGACAGCAGTACGTTATCCTTTTCATAATCGGCTTTCCTGTATATCACTTTTACATTATTTCCGAGAGTCCATTCGACGGCATTAAACTGTGGCAACTCTTTTTTACTGACAATTTTCGAACCTTTCAGTTCACCGCTTATCAACGATTCACCAAGTTCCGAATCTTCATAAGCTGGAAGCTCTGAATTTTTTACCCTGCCGATAATTTCCAGGGCTTTATCTTCCGTAAGGTGCGTTATCCCTTCTCCTTCAAGGCCCTGTACTACTATCGTCCTGTTTTCTTCACTCATAAGTTCTTTGAACTTTTCTGAGACTTCTTCAGTGGAAATACCTTCAATCACTTTTTTAAGGAATTCATAATCAAAATCTATTGAGGTCAGGGGTTCTCCATTAAGAAAAAATTCCTGGATACCGGCAACATACATATCATTATTGATCTTATCTTTTTGCTTCCAGGTGTTTTCATAATTTGAGAGCATTCTTGCCTTTGCACGTTCAAGCTCATTCTTGCTGAAGCCGAATCTCCTGGCACGCTCCGCCTCGGTATAGATGCCTTCAAGAGCAAGATCCTCCTCGTTCCTTCGTGCGTTTGCAGATATCGAAAAAGCATCGTAGCCTCTTGAATAATAGCCGCCGTAACTAACAGATCCTGAAATAAATGGTGCATTTCCCTGCTGCAGTAATTCATTGATCCTTGTATTGATCATAGAATTCATCAGATAAATGACATGGTTATTGCGGATATAACTTAAGTTTTTTTCAGCAGGTGGGACAGATTTTCTCAGTGAAATAATATCAACTGAGGTTTCAGAGGCTTCTTTATCCGTGGCAAGAACAAAATAGGTCTCTTTGTGTGGAGGTACTGCCTCTATGGTGCGAACGGGAGGATTTAATTCGGCCGGGATTTTTGAGAATAGTTCGGTTATTTTTGACTCAACTTCATCAACATTAATGTCGCCTACCACTGCAATGGCCTGTAGATCGGTCCTGTACCAGTCGTCGTAGAAACGCCTCAGTGTATTGTACTGGAAATTTTTAATAACATCTAGATCCCCAAGAATATTTCTCTCTGCATATTTTGAACCTTTTAAGACAACTGGTATAAACTGGAACAGCATGCGTCTCCATGCACTTAAACTGGTCCTGTATTCTTCTTCAATCACGCCTCTTTCAAGATCTATTTCTTTTTCATCAAGCTGAATAAAATCCGACCAGTCATGAAGTATCAGCAGGCAGGTATCTATAAGTCCCGGCGCTTCAACAGGCACATCTGAGAGATTGTAAACTGTTTCATCAAAAGAAGTGTATGCATTGATGTTCCTTCCGAATGCCACGCCATGTCTCTCGAGGCTGTGTATTAAAGAGTTTCCCGGAAAATGCCTGGTGCCATTGAAGGCCATGTGTTCAAGGAAGTGGGCAAGACCGTCCTGGTCATCGTCCTCGAGGATCGCTCCGACATTCTGTATTATATAAAAGCTTGCTCTTTTTTCAGGTTCCATGTTCCTCCTGATAAAATAAGTCAGTCCGTTGGAAAGCTTTCCCATCCTTATTTCAGGATCAATTGGCGCCTGGATTTTCAGATCGTCCTGCGCATTTGTACGTAGTGCCGGAAGAAATGAAACAACAAAAATTATAAGATAACTAATTGCCTTCATTATTAATATCAGAAAAGTCCGTGTAACTCTGCATTTATCTTGTCAATGACTTCACTCAGGTGATCACTGTTATTGGGGAAGTTGTAATGATCTGCCTCAATAATGAGCAATTTTCCGAGGTTATAGGTTTCAATCCAGGCTTCGTATCTCTCATTCAGTCTTTTAAGATAATCGATTCGGATAGAGCTTTCATATTCCCTTCCACGTTTCTGTATCTGGTTAACCAGTGTCGGAACGGAAGCCCTCAGGTAAAGCAAGAGATCGGGTGGTTGTACAAGTGAGCTCATCATCCTGAACAATGATGAATAATTCTCAAAGTCGCGTGTCGACATCAGGCCCATAGAGTGAAGGTTAGGCGCGAAAATATAGGCATCTTCATATATGGTGCGGTCCTGGATGATGGTTTCAGGTGATTTTTTTATTTCAATTATCTGGCTGAACCTGGAATTAAGAAAGAAGATCTGGAGATTAAAAGACCAGCGCTGCATATCCTCATAGAAATCGTTCAGGTAAGGATTGTTCTCAATATCTTCATAGTGCGGTTTCCATCCGTAATGTTTTGCAAGGAGGCTGGTGAGCGTTGTTTTTCCCGATCCTATGTTTCCGGCAATTGCAATATGCATAGTGTGTTAACTTTGGTTGATAAAAATACTAAAAGTTTAATTAAGGCTAAGAGCAGAAAAAAATAAAAGGTACAGCGATCAAATAATCCTCAGTTCTGCAATTCGGGTAATTTTATACCGGCAAACGGATAGAGTTCCTCGATAAATTCACGGTTATTTGACAATCGGGGTACTTTATTCTGCCCTCCAAGCTTGTTCTTTTGCCTGAGCCACGCATTGAAAGTTCCTTTGGGAACTGAGCGAACAACAGGTTTGGTAATGCTGATATCCTTGAATCTCTTTGCTTCATAATCGGAATTTACCGATTTCAGGAAATCATCAAGCTGCGTGGTAAACTTTTCAAGGCTTTCAGGTTCTGATTCAAACTCGATAAGCCATTCATGAGCGCCGCGTGAATTGTTATTCATGTAAATGGGGCCGGCAGTATATTCTGATATAACTGCTTGTGTAGCTTCACAGGCTTTATGAATGGCTTTGTCAGCATTGTCAATTATTATCTCTTCACCAAAAGCATTTATAAAGTGCCTTGTTCTTCCGGATATCCTGAAACGATAAGGTTTAACAGAAGTGAATCTGATAGTATCACCAATCATGTATCTCCATAATCCACCGTTAGTAGAGATTACTATGGCATAATTTACTCCTGTTTCCACTTCTCCTATTGTGAAAGCAGCAGGGTTTGAAGCTCCCGCCTGATCGAGGGGAATGAATTCAAAGAAGATCCCATAATCGAGCATAAGAAGCATGTCGTCCCTTGCCGGGTCGTCCTGTATCCCGAAGAACCCTTCAGATGCATTATAGGTTTCCATGTAACGCATCTGGGAACTGTTTATCAGGCTTCTGAACTGTTCACGGTAAGGTAAAAAGCTTATTCCTCCATGGAAAAAGACTTCAAGGTTCGGCCATACTTCAAGGAGGTTTGATTTTCCCGTGTATTTAAGGATATTTTTTAGCAGCACCAGGTTCCAGGAAGGAACTCCTGCAAAACTTGTGACATTTTCGCTTACAGTTGACCTTGTTATTTTATCAAGTTTTTCCTCGAAATCTTCAATAAGGGCGATCTTCGGTTTTGGAATTCTTATAATTTCAACCCAGAAAGGAGCATTTTCGATTAAAATTGCTGAAAGATCACCATACAACGAATCATTGCTGAACTGATTTATTCTGTGGCTTCCTCCAAGTGTCAGGCTCTTTCCGCTGAATATCCTGGTCTGAGGGTTATTCGTCGCATAAATGGCAAGCAGATCTTTGGCACCACGGTAATGACATTCTTCGAGGGCCTCGCGGCTCATCGGAATGAATTTGCTCTTTGATGATGTTGTTCCTGAAGATTTGGCGAACCATTTTATCTCACCCGGCCAAAGAAGGTTTGTCTCTCCGTTACGCAATCTTTCGACATAAGGAACTATTTCTTCATATTGCTGGACCGGCATCCTTGACTGAAAATCTTTTATCGAAGAGACTGAGGAGTAGCGGTATTTTCTCCCCCATTCTGTATGGGACGCTTTTGCAAGAAGTTTATAGAGTGTTTCTTCCTGGGTTTCAACCGGAAATTTCTTAAACAGTTCAATCTGATTTAGTCTTTTAACATTCAGCCAATTTACGATAGAGGGTATTATGGACATCAGATTCAGACTTTATCTGGAGCAAAGATAGATAAAAAATTCAGGGCCACTAAGTACAATTTACCTGAAAACTTCTTTTAGGACCTCCAGTGATTTAAAATTTCTCAATCCGGGCAGGTGGATGGAATAGTATTTTAACAGTGTTTCCAGAATCTCGTTTCTTTCTGACCCTGAAAGACTTATTATCTCTGTTTCATCAAATGAAGCTGCAAAGAATTCAGCAAGCTTTACCGAGATCTTTCTGTCAGCAAATTCCCCGTGAACTGGAGGCATCATTAAAAATATCCCGTTTTTCATATCGAAATACGGGTAAGAGGCACCGGCAGGAATTGTGGGTTCGAACCCCAGGAAACTGCTGAGCCCTGCAAGAAATGCAATATGGAAGTTTGCGAAGCCGGCCCTTTTCTTATCAAAATATATTATGGAATCTTCAATAAAATCGAAAAGTTCTGTGTTTGGAGTTTCTTCCTTTAATACTCCGTAAAGAAATTCTCCTAGGAATATTGCCACTGAGCTTTTCTTAATATCAGTATGAATGTCAGATGGGGCATACTCAACCGAAAATTCCTTAATCGTTTGCATGTTTCGCCCCTCCTTATGGTACATCTCCATGTTGAGTATGAACATTGGCTGAAAAAATACATTATGCTTACCTGATCTTTTATTTCTCATACCTTTAAGGAGGATGGTCTGCCGCCCGTATTCCCTTGTATAGAGATATACAATAATACCCGAATCAGAATACCTTATCTGATGTAGAACAATACCCCTCGTTTTGCCAAGCATGGTTTCAGGTTTTTAATATCATAAAAATATTATATTTACGTAAATCAATTTCTAATGGCACCGGCAAATAATGAGAAACTTGTAAAAACAATTGCCAGGCTGGCAAAGCAAAATAAGGAACTTGAAGAGAAGATAAAGATACTCAGTAAAGAGAATCAGAAACTTACGAGGGAGCATGAGAGGGTAAAAGCGCTTTATGATAAGATCTCTCCTGAAGATATCAAGGTACCTGACGAGGCCGGCAAAAAGGAGAAGTCTCTTAAATTCACGATGGCGACCGTCCTGTTCGCCGATATTCATGGTTTCTCAAAGATTGAGGATGACACCGATTCTTCGGCTCTGATGGATGAGCTCGATGTTATTATGTGGGAATTCAATTCCATTGCAGAACATTATAAAATTGAAAAGATGAAAACAATTGGGGACACCTTCATGTGTGCAGGAGGGATACCCGTAAAGAATATTACCAATCCCATCGATGTTGTAATGGCTTCTCTGGAGATGATGAGGTGTCTGGAAAAGCATAACGGGCACGGAAGGTGGGAGCTTAAGATAGGTATTCACACCGGACCGGTGACAGCAAGCATTTCAGGAAAGAAAAAAACCAGCTATGACATTAAAGGCGATACAGTGAATACCGCCAGCCGCGTTGAAGCGGTTTCTGAGAAGAACTCGGTCCTGATCTCGGTAATGACCTACGAGCTGGTAAAGGAATTTTTTGACTGCGAGTATTATGGTAAGCTTCCTGTAAAATACAAAGGCGATCTGCAGGTTTACAGAGTACTTGGTCTTAAACCGGAGTTCTCTGATGACGGAATAACCCCAAATAAAAATTTCAGGATAAGGTTCGGGCTGATACAGTTTACTGACATACAGGAGGTGGTACTTGACAAGCTGGAAAGGGAGCTGCCCGATCAGTTATATTATCATAATGTGAAGCATACTGTTGATGTTGTAACTGAAGTGGAGCTTATTGGATGGGGAGAGGGCTGCACCGATGAAGAGATCCTTTATCTCAAGCTTGCAGGGTTATTTCACGATGCGGGCCATACTGTATCGTATGATGACCATGAATACCAGGGAACACTCATTGCAGGGCAGATGCTTCCGGAATACAATTATTCTCCTGAACAGATTGAGAGGATTTGTTCGATCATAATGGCAACAAAGCTTCCGCCCAGGCCATCCAATCTTCTTGAAAGCATAATATGCGATTCTGATCTTGATTACCTTGGGAGAAGTGACTTTATCCCTGTTTCAAATAACCTTTATGAAGAGCTTAAGGCTAGGAATAAGATGAAATCCCTGAATGACTGGAATAAACTGCAGGTGAAATTCATTTCAGGTCACCAGTATTTTACCAACACCGCAAGAAGCCTCAGGGAAGTAAATAAGCAGCTTCAGATTGAGCGTATACAAAACCTGATAACCGATTGATCTATTTAATAACAAGCATTTTGGTAACGATTGATTCCGTTCCGTCATTACTTGCGCAGAAGATAAGATAGACCCCGGTTGCAACGCGTTTGCCGTTATAAGTTTTAAGGTCCCATGAAGCTTCTCCTCCTGTTGAAACGGTCTTATAAACCAGATTCCCGCTTATATCGGTTATAGTTATGCTGGATTCTCTCATCAGGCCTGCTATTGTAACGTTTCCGGTAAAATCTTGTCTTACGGGATTAGGGAATGCATATACACCGGAAAACCGTTCTTTTCCTTCGGGTGCATCACCCCTGTATGATACAACTCCCTTTGTGGTTGCAAACCATACTATGCCTGTCTTGTTATCGGCTGCAAGCGATAGGATATCGTCCGAAAGGATAGGACTGTTCCTCTCATTGAAATGTCTCACTACGTTCACTCCGTCAGCCGAAAGCAGGTATGCTCCGGAATTTTTTGTTCCAAGCCACTTCCTGTTCGCCCCGTCAACTGCAATGGAACGTATCGATTCAGTTGAAAGAACATAGTCAGCCAATCCCGATCCGTCATTTCTCGGAACCTTTATCCTTGAAGCCTTAAGGTCCTCATTAAAAACATTTTCGGAATTATAATATATGAGCGGTCCTTCATCGGTCCCGATCCAGATGTTTCCATCAAAATCCTCGGTTATCGTATGGGCCACCGGAATTATTTTGTTTTCCGTATCCCTGATGATCATCAGTTTTGACCTGTTGTTCCTGTCATCAAGTACAAAGATGCCGGTTCCCCTTGGCAGCGTAATCCACTTATGCCCCAACCGGGTAATAATTAAGTCGCCGACAGTGGGAGATTCAATTGTAACTGGGTGAACAACCCATTCTGCCGTGAGACCGGGTTTCAGTACCTTGATGCTGCCCGGAACCTGTGTCTGTGTCATCCATAAATTTCCCGAAGGGTCGAAAGCCATTCCGCATATTCTTACATAATCCTGGTTTGGAATTATTGTCTGGAGAGGCGAATTTGTATAAGTATATCTTTTTTTAAGCTGGTTATTCTCATATTCGAGCAAACCTCCACCCCATGTCGCAACAAAAATGTGACCCGGATTCTTTGGATCAGCTATTGCCCTCATTGCATCGTGCAGTGTATCGGATGTGATAGCTGACCAGTTATTGTTTTCATATACGGATACCTGTAATGGTTTTAATATCTGGGTCCAGCTGACATTTGCACCGCCGCCTGACAAAAGTACTTTACCATTATGGGCGTAAACATGGAAGATATCATTCGATATAGGGCCGGGAAGAGTAAGTGTGGTAAAATTGCCCGCGGCCTGGTATCTTATAAGCCCCGACTTGCTATCAGCAATCCATATTGTCCCGTTATCGGCAACTGCATTAGAGATAGCGGGTGTACCGGTCCCATAGCCGGCAATTGTTTCGAGCAACGCCCCCTGGTTGTTGTAATGCCTTACAGCTCCGGGGGAAGAGACAGTGAAGCCGTTGGATCCAATGTCAGGGTCGATGGAAACGTTCTTTAAACCCTGTGGATATGTGAATTGTGTTACATCAGGGTCCAGAACGAAAATTACATCGCCCGATGGTTCTGATCTGTTTGCATATATCCTGGAGCCGGCTGTCACTATTGATGTAAACCTGCCGCTAAGATTTACTTCAGTTGTCCAGCTTCCGTAATAGGAGAGTCCGGGATTTGAAATATCGGCTGTGTATATTCCTGTCTCGGTTGCAGCATATATCCGGTTATTGAGAAAGGCAATGTCCCATGTTTCATTTTCCTGGATCCCGGGTCCTGGCTTCCATGTATCGCGGATCTCTTTCCTTGCTATATCGATAACCACTATTCCAAAGCTGCTCATCAGATAGGCATACTTTCCATAAGTCCTTATCCTGTTTATTATTTTGCGTCCGGGAATATATTTTCGGCTTATATCTGGAATATTAAAAAATGAATTTTCAATCAGGATATCAATATTGGTTGAAGTGTAAGCGATTATTAGAGCTTTATTCGCATCGGACCATGCAATGGTGCTGATACCTGTTTCGCTGAGGCCCGTGACTGGAGAGAGCTTTCTGAGTTCTGAAAATTCCTTGTTATATACCAGGATTGATGAACCAGTAGAGGCATAGACGTTTTCACCGGAAACTGCAACATACTTTGCAGAGTTGTAAACAAGATGATCGGACCAGATTCCAACAGGGGTCTGCCCTTTTAAAAGCGGAAAGAGTGTTAGCAGAACTATTGTTAAATAATAATTTTTCATCAGGAGGATAACTGATCTCACGGGTAAATATACAGAATAACAGCGGGTGAAGAAGTTTTATTGTTGAGTCAGGCCTGTGATGACAGAAACTCTCTTAATTTTTCGAAAGCCCGTGATCTGTGTGAAATGGTATTTTTTTCATCAAGGTCCATTTCGGCAAAAGTACGAGTCTGCCCCTCAGGGACGAAAACCGCATCATATCCGAATCCATTACTGCCTTTCCTTTCAGCCGTGATCTCTCCCTTTACAATTCCTTCGAAAAGATATTCCCTGTCATTATAAACAAGTGCTATCACGGTACGGAACCGTGCATTACGGTTTTTTATATTCTCAAGGAGGGAAAGAGCCTTCTCAATATTTGCATTTGAATCTTTGTTTTCGCCTGCAAAACGGGCCGATTTAACACCTGGTTTTCCTCCCAGAGCATCAATCTCCAGACCTGTGTCATCGGCAAAAACATTCATTCCGGTTATCCCGTGAATGAATTTTGCCTTAAACATGGCATTACCTTCAAGTGTAGGTTCATCTTCAGGAATATCTTCGGTGAAATTGATATTAGCAAGACTTACAAGGTCAAAGCTGCCTCCCAGAATATGCTTTATTTCTTTCAGCTTGTGATCGTTGTTGGTTGCAAAGATTATCTTCATAAGATCTAAAGTATTTTAAAATAAATAGATATATTAAGCCTGGCTTATCGAAGCGGTCAAAAAAAATCTTTACAAAGGTTAGAAAAAGCAGGCATAATTGGTATTTTTGGATTAATTAAACAGGATATTTTATGCACAGTCCGATACGTGCAGTCTTTTTATTTTGCATTATTCTATCATTGCTGACCGGAAAATCATCATTTGCGGGTTCCCGGCATCAACATGAGATGTCGCTCGAAGGGATTATTCTTAACGGCGATTCCTTAATTTCAATAAGTGAAGGAACAAATGGTCCGGGCAGTGAAATGGTAATCGGTTATGATAACAATGATGTAAGATTTGAATTAAGTGCACCCGGCGATTATGAATTCCGCTACTTTCTTAAAGGATTTGATAAAAAAGATACCAAATGGCAGAATACAACCTATAAGGAATACACCAACCTAAGGGCCGGGCATTATATTTTTCAGGTCAGTTCGCGTGATCAGGCAGGGAATGAAAAGGATTCGCTGTCATTTGAGTTTAGGGTTCTTCCTAAATGGTATTTTTCATATCCGGCAATAGTGATGTACCTGGTGCTGGCTTCTCTCATAGTATGGTCATTGTATAATTATCTGAGACTCAGGTTTGCAAAGGTACAGTACACTCTCGAACAAATCATTAACCAGCGAACCGAGGACCTGATACTTGCCAAGGAAAAAACAGAAGCTTTGCTGGCAAATGTGCTGCCGAAAGATACTGCGCAGGAGCTCATGGCAAAAGGCAAAGCCACCAAGATTAAATACAATTTTGTTACGGTACTGTTTTCCGATATACAGGGATTCACCAAAATAGCTGAAGAGATGAATCCTGAAGTACTGATTGATGAACTTGATAAATTCTTTTTCCATTTTGATTCCGTTGTAGAAAAGTTTGGAATAGAAAAGATAAAGACTATAGGTGACGCATACATGTGTGCAGGAGGTATCCCGGAGAAGAACAGGACCAATCCCATTGAAGTTATCCTGGCTGCAATTGAAATGCAGAATTACATGAATGACCTCAAAGAAGCCTCAAAGCTGATAGGTATAAAATACTGGGATATACGCATAGGGATACATACGGGAACAGTGGTTGCAGGAGTTGTCGGACAAAAGAAACTATCCTACGATATCTGGGGAGATACAGTAAATACAGCCAGCAGGATGGAATCGGCAGGGGAGGCGGGTAAAATAAATATTTCCGGTACCACCTATGAATTCGTCAAGGAATTTTTTGTATGTGAACATCGCGGTAAAATGCCTGTCAAGTACAAAGGTGAGCTTGACATGTATTTTGTGGAAGGGATCATTCCGGGATTGAGAGATGAAAAGGGAAATCCGAACAGGCAGTTCATGCTTAAGATGCAGCTCATAAAACTGCAGGACATAGAGGAGATCATCTCAAAATTATTTGACGATGAGGCATCGCCGAACCTCTATTTCCATAATTCCTCACTTTTCAGAAATATTGTGAATTCTGTTGAAATCCTTTCAAACGCAGAAATCGTTTTTCTTGAAGATTACATAAACCTGAAGCTTGCATCTATATTCCTGCTGACAGGATTTATTTCCGACTATCATAAGCCAATGGAGGCTTCTCTCAGGCTTGTTGATGAGATCCTTCCAAAGTACGGGTTTGATGACAGAAATATTGAAGTAACTAAAAAGCTTATTTGCAATTCGTTCATGAATGTGCACGAATCATTGCAGGATAAGATCCTGCACGATGCGCTATATGAGTATATGGGCCGGGTAGACTATATAAAACTGACTGAAAAGCTTCTAAGGGAGAGGGCCGAATACGGGATGATCTCTGATAATAAAACATGGATCGAATCGCAGCAAAAGCAGCTTGCTGATCATAATTTTCTGACCGGGACCGCTAAATTGTTGAGAAGTAAATCAATTGAAGATCAGATCTCCGAACTTCAGTCAGCGGTTAAATAAATCCTTTTTCCTTCTGAAAGCAGATAATTTTAGTATTAAAAATGTACTTTTGCGTATTCTTGATTTAAAGTATTTTATATGGAAAAGTTGGATTGGAAAAATCTGCCTTTTGGTTACATGAAGACAGATTATAATGTTCGTTGTATTTTTAAGAACGGTGAGTGGGGAAAGCTTGAAATATCCTCGTCGGAGTATATTGACATTCATATTGCATCAACAGCCCTGCATTATGGGCAGGAGGCATTTGAAGGTCTGAAAGCCTATATGGGCAAAGATGGGAAAATAAGACTCTTCAGATGGCAGCAAAATTCGAAAAGGCTGATCCATTCATCCGAAGGCATTAAGATGCCCGCTCTCCCTGAAGAAAGGTTTAAAGAGGCAATTACTAAAGTTATAGAATTAAACAAAAGATTCGTCCCGCCATACGGTTCGGGAGCAACACTTTATATCAGGCCATTGATGTTTGGAAGCGGAGCTGAAGTAGGTGTTAAACCGGCAACTGAATACACTTTCATCGTTTTCGTCACTCCGGTAGGCCCTTATTTTAAAGAAGGAGTCAAACCTGTGAACATGATGATATGCAGGGAGTATGACAGGGCCGCTCCCCTGGGTACAGGGACATACAAGGTGGGAGGAAATTATGCAGCGAGCCTAAGAGCCATTGAAGCTGGTCATTCAGCAGGTTTTTCCAATGTTATTTTTCTTGATGCGAGAGAAAAGAAGTATGTTGACGAATGTGGGCCGGCCAACTTTTTTGGTATCAAGGATAATACATATATAACACCTAAATCGGAATCCATACTCGGCTCCGTAACCAATATGAGCCTGATTGAGATTGCACAGAGCCTTGGCATGAAGACTGAACGCAGACCGGTACCAGTGGAGGAGCTTGCAACTTTTACTGAAGCAGGAGCATGTGGAACAGCAGCAGTTATAAGCCCTATTGCAAAGATCTTTGATCCTCAGACCAACGCTGTTTATGAATATTGTAAAAACGGACAGACCGGAGAGGCCATAATGAAGCTTTATAATAAACTTGTTGCCATCCAGTGCGGTGATGCAACCGATGAATTCGGATGGATAACAATAGTTGAATAGTAATCCCGGGAAAACCGGTCAAAGCGAAAACTCATAAGCTCTTGAAAGGAAAAGATACAGGTTTGTCAAAAGGGAAGTTAAGGAGCTCCTACCTTACGCTTGTAATAAGCGTATCGCTTGTGCTGTTCTTACTTGGCATTCTTGGCCTGGTGCTCATCAATGCAAAGGAATTGTCAGAATATTTCAGAGAAAGCCTTTCATTTTCGGTTATGCTGGCCGACGATGCCAAGGAAGCTGACATAAGGATGCTTCAAAAAGACCTGGATGCAAAGAAATATGTAAAAGCGACCGACTACATTTCCAAAGAGGAAGCTGCAATTAAGATGAAAGATGAACTTGGAGAGGACTTCATCAGTTTTCTTGGAGACAATCCCCTTCCTCCTTCCATTGATGTTTATCTGTATTCATCTTACACGCTTCCCGACAGTGTTGCCAAAATTGAAAAGTATATTCTGGAATATCCATTTGTAAAGGAAGTTTACTACCAGGAATCATTATTGTTCCTTATAAATGAAAATGTGAAAAAGATAAGCGTTTTCCTGCTGATAATAAGTTCATTCCTCTTCCTGATTGCCCTTACCATCATTAATAACACAGTAAGGCTTGCAATCTACTCAAAGAGATTTCTGATCAGGACCATGCAGCTGGTTGGAGCTACCAAATCTTTCATAAGGAAACCTTTTCTTCTGCAGAGCGCCATACACGGACTTATTGCAGCACTTCTTGCAATGACTCTTCTTCTGGGCCTTCTTTACCTTATAGAAAAGGAATTTTTCATGATGTTCACTTTTCAAAGTATTAATTCATTGCTCCTACTGGGTGCGTTTATTATAATGACCGGTGTATTGATCAATATTGTATCAACATTTTTTTCTGTTAACAGGTATTTAAGTATTTCAGAAGACGAACTTTATTATTGAAATTATTATGGCCGCAAAAAATGAAAAAAAGGAAAAAATAAATTTTGCCCTTGGGCGGGAAAACTATAAGTTACTGGCTATAGGTTTTGCTATCATAGTTATCGGATTCCTTCTGATGCTTGGTGGTAAATCGGAAAGTCCGGATGTCTTCAGCGATGATATTTTCAGCTTCAGAAGAATTACATTGGCCCCGGTAGTTGTTCTTGCAGGTTTTGTCTTCGAAATATGGGCAATAATGAAGAAACCGAAAGATCATTTAAGTGACTAAAGTGACTAAAGTGACTAAAGTGACTAAAGTTGGTCATTTAATAAGATTTGCCTCACTATAGGCATTTTATTTAATGGAAACTGAAATAAAAAGTATATATGAGGAGGGTCAGATCCTGCTATTTGATAAGCCGCTTTACTGGACCTCCTTCGATCTTGTCAATAAAGTAAGGCTGATAATCCGGAGCAATTTAGGGATCCGGAAAATTAAGGTAGGGCATGCCGGAACACTAGATCCGCTTGCCAGCGGTCTTATGATAATCTGCACAGGAAAATTCACAAAGAAAATTGACGAGTTCCGGGACCTTGACAAGGAGTACGTTTCAACAATTCACCTCGGAGAAACAACACCATCGTATGATCTTGAAACAGAAGTCGACGGTCATTACCCTACAGAACATATTACCGAAGAGATTGTTAATAAGGTACTAATGGATTTCAAAGGCAAACAGGAACAAATACCTCCTCTACATTCGGCGAAGATGATTGACGGGAAAAGGGCATACAGTTACGCAAGAAAAGGAATAGAAAGAGTGCTTGAACCTGTAACAGTATATTTTCATGATATTGAATTGCTTACGTTCGGCATCCCTGAAATTAAAGTAAGGCTGCGCTGCAGCAAAGGGACTTATATACGTTCTTTTGCAAAAGATTTCGGACAGGCTCTGAACAGCGGGGCATATTTATCAGGATTGATCAGGACTTCCATTGGCTCTTTCAAACTGAAAGATGCAATAACGATAGAAAAATTTGAGGAAAAACTCAAGGAAATGAAACAAATCTGAAAAATTTACGTATAACGGTTTCTTTTAATATAATTCTTTTAAAAATATGAAATTATCTCAATTCAAGTACACCTTGCCTCCGGATCTTATTGCTCTTTACCCGTCAGATAACAGGGATGAGTCGCGTTTATTTGTAGTGGACAGGAAATCAGGAAAATTTGAGCACAGGATCTTTAAAGATATAACAGATTATTTCAGTGAGGACGATATACTTGTTTTTAATAATACTAAAGTTTTTCCTGCCCGGTTATATGGTAATAAGGAAAAGACAGGAGCTGAGATCGAAGTTTTTCTTTTACGTGAACTGAACCGTGAGCAACGACTCTGGGACGTGCTTGTAGATCCGGCCAGGAAAATAAGGATCGGAAATAAACTCTATTTCGGCGAAGATGATCTGCTGGTGGCTGAGGTAATAGATAATACCACCTCGCGCGGCAGAACTCTGAGGTTTCTTTTTGACGGTTCATACGAGGAGTTCAAACAGACTCTTTACAGCCTCGGAAAAACTCCTCTGCCCAAATTCATAAACAGACCAGTGGAGCCCGAAGACAATGAAAGATATCAGACCATTTTTGCAAAGCACGAGGGAGCTGTTGCAGCACCTACAGCCGGACTTCACTTCAGCAGGGAGCTGCTGAAAAAGCTTGAGATAAAGGGAGTTGAATTTGCCGAGATAACACTCCACGTGGGACTTGGAAATTTCAGGAGCGTCGATGTTGAAGATCTGACAAAGCATAAGGTTGATTCTGAAAGGATCATAATCAACGATAAAGCCGTTGATATAGTCAACAAGGCCAAAGACAGGAAGTCAAAGATCTGTGCCGTGGGGACAACCGTTGTCAGGACCCTCGAAAGCTCGGTCTCAACCGATGGCTATCTGAAACCCTACGATGGCTGGACAAACAAGTTCATCTTTCCTCCATACGATTTCAAGGTTCCTGATATGATGATCAGCAATTTCCACCTGCCATATTCAACACTTCTTATGATGGTAGCCGCATTCGGCGGTTTTGATCTGGTAATGGATGCCTATAAACATGCCATTAAAGAGAAATACAGATTCGGAACCTATGGCGATGCAATGCTTGTATTATAAACCGGAGTTTTATTTCCTTAACAGATAAATAAGTGAGCTGCTCTTCTTCACATTGAACATCGATTTCAGAAAGAAGATCTTCCCTTTGATCATGCCGGTAACAAAAGAAAAGCGGTTACCTTTATATTTCTCACTCAGTGCGGAGATATAAAATGCATCGAAAGGCATGTTTTTGATCCCCTTACATTCGAATCCGGCTTTCTGAAGAAAATGACCGAATGAGGATGGATTAAAATGCCAGATATGTCGGGGCACATCATAAGCTGCCCAGTATTTGCCATAATGAATCGCATCGTACGAGTTGTTGTTTGGCAGGGCAACAATGCATGAACCACCCGGTTTCAGGAGGCTCATAATCCGGGGAAAATATATGTAAGGATCGTGAAAATGTTCCAGTACATGCCATAGAGTTATGCAGTCGTAGCTTTGAGAAGGAATAAAATCTATCTGAGCGGGTGTGAATACCTTCAGGTTAAACTTTGAAACAGCAGATGCCCGTGCCC
This sequence comes from uncultured Bacteroidales bacterium, assembly GCA_942492865.1. Taxonomy (GTDB): domain Bacteria; phylum Bacteroidota; class Bacteroidia; order Bacteroidales; family VadinHA17; genus LD21. The sequence goes on from OW818650.1 coordinate 1,536,557, forward strand.
TTTCATCAGTCTCAATACCTGTGACCTGCCATCCTGCCTTCTTCATCGCTGCTGCAAAATATCCTGTTCCGCATCCGACATCAAGAAGAGCGCCTTTTTTAAGACCGGTCTGTTGCCGCACAAGCTCCGTCTTTTTCATTAACATAAAACTACGTGCCAGCTTATAAAGCTTGTTGGATATTCCTTTAGAGGTGTCGCTGTGTGAAATGTATTCTTCCGAACTGTAATACCTTGTCATTTCGGATTCATGAGGATGATCCTGGGTGAAGCAGGTTTCACAAACGGCACATTTATACAAGGCAAAGCTTTCTCCGCTTACAAAATGATCGTTGCAAACCATGTGCTCCGAAATCTTCTCCGAGTAACAGATTGGGCAATTGGTATAGACAGCCATTCTACCTGGTTTTACTCCATTTAACAATTCCGGCAGTGATATAGCCCAGTATCAGCAGGATAAGCAAAACGGAGCTCGCCAGTGAAATTTTATTTCCTGTTATATATGATTCAGGGTTAAAAGAAAAACGTATTTCATGTTCTCCCGCAGGTACGATCATGCCGCGCAGTACATAATTTGTACGGAAATGGGCAACTTCTTTCCCGTCAATAAAGCTCTTCCATCCTTCAGGATAATAGATCTCAGAAAAGACAGTAAGTCTTTCATTACCGGTCGAATATCTGTATATCAGCTCATTAGCCTTGTAGGAAGAGAGCCATATAGTGTCTGATGCCATTCCAGGGTACCGGCTGCCGGGTATAAGATCTTTAAAACGGACGTCGACGATTGCCTCTGATGAAGGATCGAAGCTGTTGATCGCCGAGATCTCCTTTTCAGCGTTTTCGACAAATATCGGGTTTTCTGCAAACCAGGCATTTCCGAGAGCATAAGGATTGATAAGGGGAGGCGCTTCGGGAACAACAATGGCATACCTGGTATTCAGCATATTAAGTGAATTGGTAGTCCTGAAAACTCCGGTAAAGGCGTTCTGTAGCTCTTCAATTGACTTGGCATTCCTGACAGAGGCTTCAAAAGACATGATATCCCTGCTTACCGCCGAGTCAATCAGCTCCTGGTACCTGCGAAGCTTGGCTCCATGATAACCTCCGATGGAGTGGTGAAAATATGAAGTTGGAGAGTTGTCGTTGAAAGTTGAGACGCTCATGTTCAATACCCTGTTTTCAGAAGGATCCTTCAGAATAAATGCATCTGCTGCCGAGGGAGTTAAAGATTTCTGGATGGCAGAGGGCCTTTCAAACCGGTCAGCATTCAGGTACCTTTTATCGATACCCCACATATCCAGAATAATAAGTAAGGCCAGGATCAGAATTGAGTACTCTTTTCGGAGCTTATCATAAAGAAAAGATATAATTGTAATACCCGCCGCAACTATGAAAAACAACGATCTCAGACTGTCATTTATTAAGAGCTCTTTCCTGTCGGCAATAATAGCATTCCTTAACCAGTCGGGGAAAACGCTTTCATGCGGATTCATGAAAGAACCGGCTATCCCCGGGATCGTAATGAACAGGATCAGCAGGCCAAGCGCTATCCCGCCGGAAATCTTAAAACCTTTTATAATATCTTTTTTCAGAAGAGAACCGTTATAAATATCGCGCAGGGCTATTAAACCGAGCAAGGGTATGCAGAATTGAGCAATTACCAGCGCCATTGTTACTGCCCTGAACTTGTTGTAGCCCGGGAAATATTCAATGAAAAAGTTGGTAAACGGCATGAAGTTTTTTCCCCAGGCAAGCATCACCGACAGCAGGGTTGCCGCTACCAGCCACCATTTTTCCCTTCCTTTAACAAGAACTATACCCAGGAGGAAAAGGAAGATTACGACAGCCCCTATATAATGCGGTCCGTCAGTCCCGGGCTGTGGACCCCAGTATTTAAGTATCTGGTTGGCATATTCAACAGCATTGTTCTGTTTTAATGCTTTGTAAGTTTCAGAATCACGATCAAAGGGTTTACTCGATCCGCCTCTGAAGTCGGGGACAAGAAGATTAAATGTTTCACCAACACCATAGCTCCAGGAAGTAATATAGTTTTTATCAAGCCCCGATGTTGCATTTTCATTATTTGCAGTCAGTTCCGATGCTCCTCTTATCGAGTATTTACCGTATTGATAAACAGTGTAAAGACTTGCAAAATTTATCCCTATTGCAATGACAAAGGGAATTACAAGGATGGCCGATGTTTTGAAGAATTTTGCCAGAGTTGATGATCTGAATGCATATATTAATTCAACAATAGCAAAAACAAGCAGGCACAGGAAACCATAATACGTTATCTGAGGATGATTTGCCGTAATCTCCAGTGTCAGAATAAGAGCTGTAAGCAGCGCTCCTTTAACGGCATTGTACCTGTAGGCATAGTAAATGCTTCCTATCAAAGGAGCCATGTAAACCAGGGCAATTGCCTGTGTGTTATGTCCTGCTGCCAGGATCTGGAAGAGGAATGCTGAAAGGCCGTAAGCTATGCTGCCCGTGATCGCCAGCCAGGGGTTAATACCAAATATCAGCAGCAGTATATAGAAGCCAGCCATGGCAAGGAACAGTACCGAAACAGGCATTTTGAAAACTCTCAGAAGGGTATCGAGCTTTTTGAAGAGGTTACCCGGGTACCTAGTCGAAATAAGATAAGCTGGCATTCCGCCGAAGATCGAATTGGTCCATAAGGGCTCCTCACCATATTTTTCGCGGTGATCCTGTATTTCTTTTGAATTGATCCTTGAAACCAATGAATCGTTTGCCCTGAGCACTTTTCCTTCAAGTACGGGATAAAAGTATGTAAATGAGATTATTGCAAAAACTGCGAATGCAATCAGGTGAGGTATGGCGATTCTAAGTTTGTTTTTCATGACTCAGGATATTTTGACTTTCAAAGTTAACAGGAAATGCGTTTTAGTGGTTAGGGCCGGGATAAAAAGCTTTTACAGATCATCGGTTATATTTTTCAGCGACATCAGGTTCTCCTTAAGCTTTCTCAGATTTGTCCATTTTTTAAAGAAGCTTTTCAGGAACTGCAGTTCCACGGGTTCGTAAAAATTAAAAAAATAAAGAATAAACGGAAATGACAGGAAGAGGATAAGTTTAATGAACAGTCTTGGGATCAGCTCCATATCATTGAACACTATTCCTGCAAAAGACAGTATTGACCCTGTAATGAATATAAGTGTTACTTTCCCTGTCTGATAAGGGATATAATAAGCTTTTTGTGCAATGTACTGCAGCAGCCACCAGTAAAAAAATTGAGAGATCAATGTTGCAACTGCGGCTCCCATAGCATTCCATACCGGGATAAACAGGAGATTCAGAATTATATTAAGGGCGGTGGAAACAATTATTGTAAAACTGATCTTACGGGTTTTTTTAGTGACTATAAGTCCATACACCGACACTTCCCTGAGGTTCATGAAATAGGTCGAAATGGCAAGCACAGGTACAAGTAAATATGCGCTCCATAATTCAGTGGTCTTGACAAACACCTTGATCACTTCAAGCGAAAACAGTGATACGCCTATTATCCCCCCCATAACAACCCACGACGAATAAAGCATGGTCTTTGCATAGAACCTTCCATTATCCGGTGAATCGATTTTCTGTATCATCCGGGGAAATACAGCAAGCTTGATAGTATCAACAAGTATCAGCTTAAGCGATGATGAAACCTTGTAGGCAAGGGTGTAGATTGCAACATATTTTAGAGGTGCAAGAGAATTAAGTGCATACCTGTCAATGGCATTCAGCATTACAGATGCAAAATTTGCAAGCACGAGGGGCATTCCGTAATTCACCATCGGTTTCCATATATTTAAGTCAAAACCGATGGAGCAGTTCTTTATTGAAAGTGGTAAAAGAACCAGGATTATCAATGCGTTCCCTATTACCTGGGCAAGATAAATTCCTGCAATTCCCATATCCCGGAAGATGATAAAATATACTGTCAGGATGAGTACTGTAACAAGCTTTGCCAGGTTGGTAAGCATAAACAGGAATGACCGTGCCTGGAGCCTGAGCAGGGTATTCATCAGGTTGTTGATACCCTGCAATGCAGAAGAAATTATGATATAAACAATTGCAAGTCTCCAGGTTGCAGTGTCAAAGATCATCTCCGAAATATTGCCTGAAAGGGGGATAAGGAGAAAGGCAAATAAAAAGCTGAGGATTATCTGGGTAATAAAGGTCATGAAGAAGATTTCCTTCTGGCTGCCCGGATGTTCTTTTGCCCAGTACCATCTTGTGAGAGATTGTGGGAGGGATGACGAAAGCAAGGCAATGAGTATCAGCCCTGATAAATCGAGGATCCCTATAATTCCGAAGTCTTCTATTGAAAAATATTCAGGATTTGTATAAAGTGGTATTAGTACAAACCCAATCACCTTTACGGCGAGATTTCCAAAACCAAAAATAAAGGAATCCTTAATGGACGACCTGATGGAATTTAACATAGATGAAAATCAAAGATAGCTTATCAAAAATACGTTAAACAATTGAAAAGTCTTAACTGATCCTGCCTGTCCCGATCTCTTCCGGGTACCCGAGCAAAATAACCTCGGAATGACAAAGGTTTTTCTTTATACCGGCCGACAGTTTCCTGATGCAGAATACATAGTCCGGCAGCATTTCTTCAAGCAAAGGTTTTATGCCAAAGAATTCTGATGGATTATGATATATGGCAATGGATAGAACAGGCCTATACCTTTTTAAGGTTGCCGATGCACCCTTTACAAAATCGAGCCCGGCGCCTTCAATATCTGCCTTGATGAATCGCGGAGAAATGTTGTACCCTGATGCAATATCATCAATAGTTCTTCTTATGACAGTTATTTCATCATATTTTCCTGATTTTCTGATTAGTGAAAACCCTGATGAGCCGGTATCGGCAACAGAGACAGGTAATTCGCCTTCAGATGCCGAGATCCCTGCGTTTATAATTTCATACCTCCCGGTACTTATATTGTTTGCAGCCATGTTTTCCTTATATCTTTTGATTGATTTCAGGGAAATCTCAATTGAATATATCTTTTTATACCCGTATTCATTCAATGCAATTGCAGAGTCGCCTGTAAAAGCCCCGGCATCAATAAAATCCTGGTTTTTTATATAATCCCTCACGGAATGCGGAAGCAATTTCAGGCCATGGTGGAAATAAAATACAGATTCATCAATATGCTTTGCAGGAAATTTTATTATTCTTCCGACTGTGTTCAATTCTTTTTCAATAAGTCTTTTTGAACTTTCAGTCTCCACCGGCAGCAGACCGCCGATAACTTCATCGTCTTCAGGGATCCTTCTTTTGTACTTTTCATCAGGATAATGGATGAGTCTCTGAAGTATCACATCTATTGTATGAACCGACTCATCATCCAGGCCTCTCTTAAGATCGGCGACCTTCCTATCCATATCGGATTTCAGAAAAAAATCCTTAAAGCTTCCTCCAAGGCTGTCGGTGATATATATTGTATAAGGCTTAACAGACTCCCTTACAGCATTTATTACCGACACAAGTAAGAAATAGATGCCGGGTAGTTTTTCTCTCAGATATGGACCGGGTTTTATCATTTCTATTTATTCAGTATCATTCGGGTAATGTGACTTTTAAAATATCTTTTCCACGTTACATAATGCGGATACTTCAAAATGCTTTTCAGTGGCTGAGACTCATTATTAAAGTTCAGTGCAAAATCGCCAAGATGCCGGCTTTTAACAACAGGTAATCCCCTGTAAAAACTGTTGCTTACATTTCCTCCATGGAAGAGCTGGATCCATAGGGGTTTCTTAAGTATGAATCTTGAATTGCGTGCTTTCCTCTTAAAAAATTCAAGCCAAATCTCCTTAATTGCAAATAAACGCAGAGAGTCCCATTTTGTATGGCCCTTCATAAATATTCCCCTTATGCCGGTTCCGGTATTCTCTATCAGGCTGATAAAAGGCGACATCGGGTAATAATAGTGAGACATTGTCCTGTCGGCGATATTCAGAATGTACCCTGAGGCCAGGGAAATTAAAAATCCGTGTTTTTCAACGAAGTTTTCCTGTATTGTCTTTACGGCATCTTTGTGCAGGCAGTCGTCATTATCAACCCTTGTTGTTATTACCCATTTTTCAGAACCTGAAAGCCGCCCGGTTACTTCAGAAATATAATTTTCATTGAATCCTTCGAATCCGTTACAATGACAGATCTTAATGAATGGATATTGATCGAGGAAATCAAGTGAATGCCTTAATTCATCGGGAGTGGCTGAGTCAAAATATAACAACCAGGTGAATGCCTTGCTGCTCTGGTTCACTAAAGACGGGAGGCAGTATTCCCTGAACAGGCTTATCCGGTTGCGGGTCCAGCTGATCCATTTATCATAATCATCATTATCCGAAAGTGGAAAATTTCTCAGATTGAACTGTGTGATTATGAAATGAGAGTAATTCATTTTTAACGAGGGTAGCTGTATGCCGAAACTAAATTTTCTTTAAAAACCCCTGTATTATACTTATCAAGAACAGCCTTCTTCCCATTGATCCCCATTTGTTTCCTTAGGGGCTCATCATTAACAAGCTTTATTATTGCCTCATGAAGTTCAGTCATATTACTGAATACAATGCCGCAATTTTCCTTTTCTGTTAATTCCTTCTGGGGCCCGCAATCAGAAACAATCAAAGGTCTTTCACCGAGCATGTACTCATAGATCTTATTGGCCACGCCCGATTCATGCTGAGGGTTTTTGTGGAAAGGAGCAATGCAGATATCACTTATCTTAAGATAACAGGGGAAATCCCTCGAATTTATCCACGGGATATAATGCAACCTGCTTTTAACAACATCCTGGTGAGTCATTTCCATGAACCTGCTTTTGTCCTTTTTATCCACCGGTCCTATCAGCAGAAAGTTTACATTATGACCTTCTCTCACCAGGCCGGTAAAAACATTTATTGCATCAAAAATTCCTCTTCTCTCTGCAATAACACCATAATATAAGATTATGGGATAACTATTTTCAAACGGGGTTGTTACAGGATTTTTGCAACCAGGTTCAGCCTGCTGAAGGTTGGGAACATTCGGAAATACAGTAAATTTTTCCGGGGCCAGATCAGGATATTTTTTCAGAAGATGATCCCTGAAACCGGCGCTGAGCACTATTATCCTGTCGGCGTACTTTAGATATTCCTTCTCCTTTTTCTTCCATTTTTCAGGTTGTGAGAAAAGATGTCTGAAAAAGCCTTTGGTCCAGTTATAAGTAGTTACAGAATACGGATAATTCTCATGAAGATCGAGTACCAGCGGGATTTTTTTCCCGGAGCTTTTAATTCCCCGGCGGGCTGCCCGGGCCATATAAAGATCATGCACATGTAATGCCTCAACTGAATTGGCTGTGATAAAATCCCTGATCATTGAAGCCCACATCCATTCATATACCGCGAATGTATTTTGAAGAAAAAACATTATGTTCTTCAATGTTCTCGATATGCTTATCCGGGTAATATTAATCCCTTCAAGAGGCTTGTTATCTTTTCCGGAAAAGCTGAAACACAGAACTGAGATCCCGAAGCCGCTTTCCTTAAGAATTTCAATTTCTTTAAGGACCCGTATGTCGTTATTCAGCTCATTATCGACAACAATTCCGATTTTCATAAGAGTTACTGGGAATGAAATACTAAGGTAGATATTTTAATTCTCACTTACTTAAAAGCGGTATGATCTTTCTTGTAAGCTCGCGCCTGCTGTAAGCTTCCGGTGAAGTGATGTTAATGCCCGACCTGCCTGATTTAATGTCTGATAGGTGATTTGCGATTTCCTCTGAACCGGAATATGTGAAGGTATGCCCGTGACCCGTTTGCCCTATTATTCTGGCAGCATCGCCATCGGAAGGTCCGAGGCAGATTATTGGTTTTTGTGAAGCCAGGTACTCAAACAATTTACCCGTGAGAATGCATTTATTGCCTGAATGATCGGGAATTATAAGAAGAAGAACCGACGATGACATCATAAAGTCAATTGCCTTCAGGTGTGATACATGTGGAATGAATTCGAATCTTTCATCTCCTAGTGTTCCGGTTATCCTTTTTCTTATGGATGAAGAGATGCTGCCCACCAGTCTGAAAAGGTAATCATTTCCCATGTTGCCGAATTTTTCAAGAGCTTCCAGGAATCCTTCTACCGGATATGAGTCGGATAATGTTCCTATATACGAAATAATAAACCGGTCGGGTTTTTCTGCCAGGGTATTTCTGAAATCGTCCTCATCATATCCATTGGTTATCACTTCGATCTTTCCCGAGATCCCATCAACTTTTGACTGGAGCGATTCTTTTAAAGTATCTCCAACGGTAATAATGCTGTCAGAGGCTTTCAGTACCTTCTTTTCATATTTTCTGTCGATCATTTTTGAGAGGAAGGTGGGATAAAACATATCGTAATAGAAAATGTCGGTCCAGGGATCTCGGAGGTCGGCGATCCAGTTCAGCCCGGGGAATATTTTTTTTAGTTCAAGCCCTATAAGCTGTGTGGAATGCGGGGGGCTTGATGTAATGACATGGCTTATTCCTTCTTTTAAAATTATTTCCACAGCCTTATCAATAGCGTACCTGTTCCATCCTTTCCTTGGGTCGGGAATAAAAAAATTTCCCCTTATGAAGCGGGAAATTTTTCCCGTCAGTGAATTGTTTGAGTTTGTTGCAAATCCTGCTGAAGGTACTTTTGATTTGTCACCTGAATAGAGTCTGAACCAGTCGGTTGCTTTTGTCCTGAAGACCTTTATTGCTGGCGGTATTTCATTTTCCAGTGAAGGATCTGCAGCAGGATATGTTGCATACTCACGATCTACAGTAAGTATTACCGGTTCCCATCCAAACTCAAAAAGATATTTTGAAAACTTGAGCCATCGCTGAACGCCGGCTCCTGAACCGGGTGGCCAGTAATATGTAATGATCAGGACTCTTTTCATCAAAACAGCTTTTTAAGGAGTGTTCCTATGCTTACTTTTTCTGAAATGATATTCTTAAGGCCCGATATACTGACACGTTCCTGTTGCATCGAATCGCGGTACCTTATTGTAACTGTATTATCTTCAATTGTCTGGTGGTCAATGGTTATGCAATAAGGAGTTCCTATCGCATCCTGTCGTCTGTACCGTCGGCCAATGGAATCTTTATCATCATACTGGCAATTGAAATCAAACCGGAGATCATGCACTATTTTTTCTGCTATTTCAGGCAGCCCGTCTTTTTTAACAAGGGGCATAACAGCCAGCTTAACAGGGGCAAGAAATACCGGCAGCTTCAGTACAATCCTGGAATCTTTTGATCCGTCTTCCTTCTTTAGTTCTTCTTCGTGATAAGCGGCCGAAATTACCTGCAGAAACATTCTGTCAACCCCGATTGAGGTCTCGATAACATAAGGAACATAAGATTCTCCCTTTTCAGGATCAAAATACTGCAGTTTCTTTCCCGAGTATTCCTGGTGTTGCTTGAGGTCATAATCAGTCCTGGAATGGATTCCTTCTACCTCCTTATAACCGAATGGGAACTTAAATTCTATATCTGTTGCGGCATTGGCATAATGAGCGAGCTTCACGTGATCGTGGAACCTGTAATTTTCAGCGCCAAAGCCCAGGTTCTGATGCCATTTCATTCTTGCTTCCTTCCATTTCCTGAACCAATCCAGTTCGGTGCCGGGCTGAACGAAGAATTGCATCTCCATCTGTTCAAACTCCCTCATCCTGAATATAAATTGCCTGGCTACAATTTCGTTCCTGAATGCTTTTCCTATCTGGGCTATCCCGAATGGTATTTTCATCCTTCCTGTTTTCTGAACATTAAGGAAATTGACAAATATACCCTGAGCAGTTTCGGGCCTGAGATAGATCTTGTTTGCACCTTCGGAGGTTGAACCCATTTCTGTCGAGAACATAAGGTTGAACTGCCTTACATCTGTCCAGTTCCTTGTTCCCGATATTGGACAAACTATTTCATTATCAACTATTATGTTTTTTAATCCCGCAAGGTCATTCTCATTCAGGGCTTTACTGAAGGCTGCATTGATCTCATCTATTTTAACCTGGTTGGCAAGAACCCTCGGATTTGTCTCCCTGAATTTTCCTTCATCGAATGCAGCTCCAAACCTCTCCCTGGCCTTATCGATCTCTTTCTGGATCTTCTGGTCGATCTTTGCAATATGTTCTTCGATCAGGACATCAGCCCTGTATCTTTTTTTGGAATCCCTGTTATCAATGAGGGGGTCGTTAAATGCATCGACATGGCCCGAGGCTTTCCATATAGTGGGATGCATAAATATTGCTGAATCGATACCTACTATATTATCATTCAGCAGGACCATGCTGTCCCACCAGTATTTTTTAATATTGTTTTTCAGTTCAACACCATACTGGCCGTAATCGTAAACCGCACTCAATCCATCGTAGATCTCGCTCGACGGGAAAACATATCCGTATTCCTTGCAGTGAGCAACCAGTTGTTTGAAAATATCTTCCTGAGCCATAATTAATTTATATGAATTTTGAGGAATGCAAAATTAACTCAAAAACTTAATGATTCAAAGGCCGGGGGATTCAAAGTTAGCAGGTCCCACTCTGGGCTATTAACTAGGGCTTCCAGACTTTCTTAACTATTTGTATATTTACATCTTGGTACTGACATAAGATTTATGAGAAAAAGGACTGATTTTTTAGTGATCGGATCGGGGCTTGCAGGACTTTTATTTGCCCTTAAAGCCTCCAAATACGGGAAGGTTACTGTTGTTACCAAGTCTGAGCTGAAGGATTCAAATACCTTTTATGCCCAGGGAGGTATTGCTGCGGTATTCAGTGATCCCGATAATTTTGAGAAACATATCAGGGATACCGTCATTGCGGGTGATGGTTATTGCAATGAAGAGGTAGTGAGGATGGTGGTCCAGGAAGCTCCTGAAAGAATTAAGGATCTTATAGAACTTGGAGTTAACTTTGACAAAAAAGTTAATGGCGCCTATGATCTTGCAAGGGAAGGGGGCCATTCCGAATACCGGATCCTTCATTCAAAGGACAAAACCGGAGAGATTATTCAAAAGACCCTGATGGAAAGGGTTAAAAATAACCCGCGCATCGAAATATTTGAAAATCATTTTGCCATCGAGCTTCTCACCCAGCATCACCTGGGGGAAGTAGTAAAAAAGAATTATCCCGGAATAAAGTGTTTTGGCGCGTATATTGCAAACCTGGCCAATAACCAGGTTATAACTTTTCTGTCAAAAGTGACTGTTGTGGCGACCGGCGGCCTTGGCAATGCTTACCTGACTACCACCAATCCCGAAGTTGCAACGGGCGATGGAGTCGCTATGGTTTACAGGGCAAAAGGGAATGTGGAAAATATGGAATTCATTCAGTTCCATCCTACGTCACTCTATGATCCTGACAAGCGGCCATCATTCCTGATCACTGAAGCCCTGAGAGGTTACGGGGCACTTCTGAGAAATTATTCAGGCGACAAATTCATGACACGATACGACAACCGCGGATCGCTTGCCCCGCGCGATATTGTTGCACGGGCCATAGATAACGAAATGAAAATATGGGGCGATGACCATGTGTGGCTCGACTGCACACACCTCGATGAAGATGGTCTCAGGCAAAATTTCCCCAATGTATATGAACATTGCCTTGAGCGCAGTATCGATATAACCAAAGACTGGATACCGGTTGTTCCTGCAGCGCATTATTCGTGCGGCGGTGTTAAGGTTGACATGGATGGCCAGAGTAATATTGACAGGCTCTACGCAATAGGTGAGGCCTCGTCAACAGGGCTTCACGGCGCTAACAGACTGGCATCCAATTCATTGATTGAGGCAGCAGTTTATGCCCACCGTGCGGCTCATAATGCCGGCCCCCGAGTCGCAGAACTGACTTTTGAGGAAAAAATTCCAAACTGGGACTATAAAGGTACCACCCACCTCGAGGAAATGGTTCTGATAACCCAGAGTCTTAAGGAATTCCAGATGATTATGAGTAATTATGTTGGAATTGTGCGATCGGACATAAGGCTTGAAAGGGCAATGGTGCGGCTGGAGATTTTATACAAAGAGGTCGAGAGCCTTTACAAAAGATCACTTATTTCCAAAAAGATCTGCGAGGTCCGAAATCTTATCCAGGTCGGATATATAATTATCAAAATGGCCCGGGGCCGCCATGAGAGTATTGGTGGCCATTATTCAATAGATTACCCTCCAAGGTCACACTCCGAATTCTGAGCAGCTGATGAATCACATTGAATCATCCTTCATAGGGAAAAACCATCTGTGGCGCTATGTAATAATGCTGGTAACCATATTTGCTGCAATGAACACTATCGGAAGCCTGCCGCTTTTCCTGAAGATCATACAGGTATCGGCAAATGATCCAGTAGCAGCCGCCAACTTTGCCAGTCAGCCAAATAATCCAACTCATCTGGGAGTAAGTTCGAATACCGGACTGATGATGTTTCTGCTGCCTTTCGCAGCTGGGTTTGCAGCCTTTTTACTGCTGGTCAGGCCTGTTCACCAAAAAACTTTCAGGATTATTGTAAACGGCACACGGAACATACGATGGAGACATTTTTTCACCGGAGCTTTTGTATGGCTTGCTGTGTCAGGTGCATACCTGTTTGTTTACCTGAAGGTTGATCCTGAAAATATTGTTCTGAAGAATAATTCGGAGACACTCATTACCCTGATAGTTGTATCACTTGTCTTTTTCCCGTTCCAGGCAGGGCTGGAAGAGGTGGTATTCAGGGGTTACCTTATGCAGGGTTTATCGCTTATTGTTCGCCAGAGATGGTTTCCACTGGTAATAACATCACTTTTTTTTGCCTTGCTTCATTCTTTCAACCCTGAAGTAAAGGATTTTGGCTTTTATACCATGATGCCTCATTATATCCTTTTCGGATTGATTTTCGGCATAACAACCATACTTGATGACGGGATTGAAGTGGCGGCAGGCGCTCATACAATAAACAATGCATTTCTTTCGGTGATGATAACCCAGAAATCGTCAGCACTTCAGACAGATTCTGTTTTCGAGCAGCTTGAAGTGTACCCATGGACCGAATTCAGCATGCTTCTGATAATGGGACTGCTGTTCATCCTTATAATGAAGAAATTGCTTGGATGGAAGAATTTCAGGTTGTTGTTTGCCAGGGTTGAAGAAAAAGAAACGGTTCAGATACCGTAAACAGAGGTATCTTCATCCGGACGGAAATCGCCCCATCTCTGCCTGATCTCTTCAATAATGTTCTTTATTTCATCCACATCGGTTGAAGTGACCAGCCTCAGTCTTGTTTCCCTGAAATGAGGCAATCCCTTGAAATAGTTTGACAGGTGGCGACGCATTTCGAATATTGCTCTTGTGCCTTCCTTGAATTCAAGCGATTTATCAAGATGAAGAAGCGCTATTTCGGCTTTTTCTGATACAGTTGGCTCGGGTATTAAGTTGCCATTGTCAAGGTATTCCCTGATCTGACGAAATATCCAGGGTCTGCCTACTGTTGCCCTTCCGATCATTATCCCGTCCACACCATACCTGTCGAACATTTCCCTGGCCTTTACAGCTCCATCGATGTCGCCGTTCCCTATTACCGGTATTTTCATTCTCGGGTTGTTTTTGACTTCCCCGATAAGAGTCCAGTCGGCCACTCCTTTGTAAAGCTGGTTCCTTGTCCGGCCATGGATTGTCAGGGCTTTTATGCCGGTGTCCTGAAGTCTCTCGGCTATTTCAACAATTTCCTTGCTGTCTTCGTCCCATCCGAGTCTTGTTTTAACTGTGACCGGCAACTTAACTGCGTTTACAATAGCCTTTGTCATTTCCATCATCAGGGGAATATTTCTGAGCATGCCAGCGCCAGCGCCCCTGTTTGCTATCTTCTTGACCGGACAGCCGAAGTTTATGTCAATGAGTTCGGGTTTTGCATCCTCGGCAATAAGAGCTGCCTCCACCATTGCATCTGTCAGATGTCCGTAGAGCTGGATTCCTATCGGCCTTTCCGAGTCGTAAATATCAAGCTTTTTTACGCTTTTTTGTCCGTCGCGGATAAGTCCGTCGGATGAGATAAATTCAGTATACATCACATCGGCTCCCTGGGACTTGCAGATAGTCCTGAACGAAGGATCGGTAATATCCTCCATGGGAGCAAGAAACAATGGATATTTCCTTAAAGAGACATTCCCTATTATCAAATTCTTACTTCTCCATTATAGCCCAGGGAACCTGCCCTGGAAATTTCATTTTTCCTGTAGAAATATACCAGACCGTAATTTTCGCACTCACATTTTCTCCTGTCATCAGGGAGGGTCTTGTAAGTGGATTCAACCTCATTCCATAGCTGGAGAATTATATTGTCAGCCTCCTGTCGAAGTTCCAGGGTCCTGTCTGTCTGGTCAAGGGTCTTACGGGTAAAGGACTTGTAATTGTTCATTGCTTCAATGAAGTTCTTATAACGTACCTTAACAACAGCAATGGTCGGATTTGTGATTGGACTGCCACCTTTCCTTATTCTGTATTCTTCACCTTCAATTATCCTTTTTCCCCAATTGACAAGTTCATTTTCAGTATTAAACGATGGAACATTGGGATCATTGGTGGCAAGGCCGAAGTAGGCTCTTGTTTCTGCAGGCAGATCGCCCCGGATGATTGCCATGTTCATTACCCTGACAAAGTGCGTCAGATATAGTTTTGCCTTCTTTACAACCTCCCCGAATTCCCTGGATCTTTTGTTCTGAACTGATAACGCCTGTCGTTGCTGAATGAGCGAATGTTCAAAGAGTGGAAGAAATTTTTGCAGCCTGATGATTGTTTTTGGCGAGTATGCCATCAGGGTAGGGGGCAGCTCTTCTCCCCTTCCAAGTGCAGTCTTCATAGCTCTGATTCGCGCAGCATCGGTGTTTGGTAATCTTCTGTAGGGCATGGTTGATTTCGGGTTAATAAATTGTTAATAAAGCTTACGAATATAATTATATTTTGTTAACAACAAAGTTATTCGCAATTATTATTCGTCTGATTATTAAAATGATCAGATTAAAACGTTGATCAGAGGAGTCTAAATCCTGAAAAATGAAGTAATTTGGGATTGCCTAAGAGGTTTTAAACAAAGTAATCCGGCCTATCCCTAGAACACCCTCCCTTTGTGAGAGTGGATAGAATCTATTTATTTGGATATATAAGTCTTAAAGGCGCATTCGTCCTGAACAGTAAATACCTTAAATCCTTTTGTCTTCAGCATGTCGATTATCGGGGCCGGAACAAATGGTGTCTGCAACTCAAATATCCCTCCGGGCTGAAGTCCGTTTGTGTGCCGGAGGATATCGGCCATAGGGCTTTCTCCTGAATTAATAATTTTTGAAGCATCAAAAGACGTTACTATTCTGCTATCCTCAAACCAGTCAGGAGTTTTGTCAGATAAAAACTCAGAGTCAGCATCAGCAGTTTCTTCTCCGGTGAGGCCTGAATTTTCGCGCAGCTTATTGATAATGTAATCGACTTTCAGTCCGCCTACGACTGCCACCTGCTGAAGGGTTGCCACACGTGCCACAGTTCTTCTGAGGACCGGATTCTTCAGTTTTTCAAATAATGGCGACATGTCCATGAGCACTGCTTCCAGATCGGGATATGCATCCAGGAGCTCTCCCACCTTTGTTTTTGGTGTGATCGGTATCTTATGTGAAGACATACGTTTATTTTTTGGCAGAATATGACAGCAGGCGCTGCTCTCCTTCAAGCTTGCGAAGAGCTGTCAGGTCCTGTGTAAATTCTATTGTTCCGATATATTTGTTCTCTTTATCGCGAAGCGCATAATATTCAATCAGTATGAATCTTCCCTTCATATTGATCCAGAATGATGCACTGTTCTGCGATCCGCTTTTAAAATCTATCAGGATCTGTTCTACCACATGGACACTCGAGGGAGGGTGGCACATTCTTACGTCTCTTCCGATAATGGCCCTGTTGCGTGGAAATATACGTTCCGGACCCTGGCTGAAGAATTTTACTTTGTCGTTACTATCTACAAAAGTTATATCTATGGGAAGAGTTTTAAAGAGAGCTTCAATTTCTTCAGAGTTGAAGCTTCCAGTACTAAGGTGTACCTTGCTGCCTGTGTTATACGATATTTCACCGGTTTCGGCTAATTCAGGTTTCCATTCAACCTGCGGATCGTAGAGACAGTATCCAAATTCATCAGTCTGCCGGTAAACTGCATACCATTCCTCGTCGGTGAGAGTATCCATACACATCGGGAGAAGGATCTCCTCCTCTTTTGAGATCATATCAGAGACCCCCTTTGCTGCCGGTATCAGTATGAATTCTATCATTGAAGCCGTCTCTTCAGGGGTAATATATCCGGTGGCGCTTACTGCTTCTATGGAAGCCTTCAGCATTTCCCTTATTTCATCATGCTTTCCCCACATCACTTTCGGCGGACCGGTAATTTCATGTTTTTCAAGAAACGGGAAAACGAGGTATTCTTTCCTTAAGTAATGTTTATCAACATCCATCAGGCTGTTGAGCAGGGAATGAACCTGAAGGAGCCAGTCATTTACCTCTTTTTGACGGAGTGATTTACCATCGACTAAAAGTTTCTCGAGCAGGGCCAGGACTTTTCCCAGTTCAATATTCTCCTTTTTGAAAGTATCAACAGGATGGCCATCGGGGATATCCTTTGCCCCGGTTTGTTCTATATGGCCTTCGAGAACCATCTGATGTATATCGCAGAACTTGAGTACTTCTTCAACCGGCAGGCCTTCATTTATTAATTCCTGTTCAACTTCAACAACTTCATCATAGGGTATTCCTTTCAGGAGTTCGACAAGGCGGCCCCGTACCTGCTCAGGAGCTTCACCTTTATGAAGCTGCAGTATCATGTGCTTAAGAAGTTCCTTGCATTTTTCCGAATTATTTATCAGTTCACTCATGTAATATATTTTATAAACAAATTTAAGAAATGGAAAGCGTTATTTCAATGATTTAGGTATTTCAAATACGTGCAAGCGCTATGCAGGCAGCATGTATGCTTATCGTAAGGGCCAGGTATAACTTCCTTGCATTATCGGGTTTCATTTTTAAGAATTTATATTTTATTGAATCATGGTGGCAACCTGCAAGGCAGTCGCCGCACAGAGTGCATGAAATTGATGGCTTCCTGTTTTTAATATCCTGAGCATTCAGTGCATCATATTTACAGAATTTTGTACAATTCATGCAAAGGGTGCAGCTCTGGTCAATGTACATTCTGAAAGGATTGACATATCTGAATACATTTACCAGTGTACCCACAGGGCAGTAAAGCACACAATGAATCATCTTTTTGCTTCGCGCCGAAAAGAAGATCATTACCAAAATTCCTCCTATCCCAAAAGCTGCTGCAATCAGAGTAGCTGTCAGCACCGGTACATTTAACCATCGGAGAAGCAACGCCATAAATATTACGAGGATCAGAATAGTTGACTTGATCGCTCCTTTGTGTTTCAGGATCTTCCTTGAAGTTTTTCCCGATGAAGCGATATTGTCGAAGGCGCCAAAATAACAGAACTGGCTGCACCAGGCCGGTCCTGTGATAATCACGGTGCTTATGAACAGTATTGTCATAACAGAAAGCTGTGCCCTGTATATAGGTCCGCCTATTATCATCATAGGGATAGGAAGGTGAAGCTTGCCTGTCATCAGGAATTTTTCAAAACCCGAGAGGCCCGCTATAAGCTGTGAAAAAAAGACAATTGAAAAGACCGTCCAGGTTATTTTTCTCCATTTCGGAACATTAAGCGGATCCTGCATTTTATATACAATGAAAGAGCCATACAATGAGATCACTATTATTTCAATCCATCCCCCCCCTTTAAAAAAGCGTTCTGCTATAAGCATGGGGTTTTCGACTTTCACCTGCACAAAGGCAAGGAGAATTAATGTCAGAGAAAAGACTACAAGTGGCAGCCTGTATTTGGAAATAAGGGTAGGCTGGGGCGCTGCTAGGGTATAAATGGAATTGGCATTCATTATTTAAGCAGTGATGAAACGGTTAGTTCTTTTTTATATACTCTTTCAGCAAGGCTTTGTACGGTTTCCTCCGAGATCAGATTACCGATAGATTCTCTGATCGGCGCATATCGGTCATGAAGAGGACAGGGATTATTATCATCGCATTGCTTCAATCCGAATGCGCATCCTGAAAAGGTTTTATTCCCTTCAATTGCAGAGATCAAAGTTCTGAGAGGCAGATCCGGTTTTCCGGAATCAAAAAAGAATCCGCCACCTTTTCCTTTAAGCGACTCAATAAAGCCGGCCCTTACCAGCCTCTGCAGGATCTTTGCCGTAAAGAAATGCGGAGCTTCGATCTCTTTTGCAACTTCCGCCATTCCCGGCCTTCTTTTCTTTAGATTCTGCAACTTAATGTATACCAAGCCTCTGAGGGCATATTCCGTTTCCTTGTTAAACATTCCTGTTGATGTTTAGTTAATGCTGTGACAAAAATAACAAAAATTTATAAAAAACAAAAAGACCTTATTGTCTTTTAATAAATAATTCATACTTTTGTCAGACCAAATCAAAAATAACTATTATGAAAACAGAAAATATGAATGCTATTTCGATAGGAGAGATTGTTGCTCTGGATCACAGGGCAGCATCGGTTTTCAGAGAAGCGGGTATTGATTTTTGCTGCGGGGGTAAAAAGAGCATTGACCAGGCTTGCACTGAAAAAAATATCGATCCCCTGGAAATCAGGAATAAGCTAAAAGATCTTGAAACTTTTCCAAACACATCGACCCATAACTTTAATGAATGGGACCTTGTATTTCTTTCTGACTATATTGTTAATGCACATCATAAGTATGTCAGGAAGGCACTACCCGAGATACTGTTTTACACTCAGAAAATAGCTGACGTTCATGGTCACAATCATTCTGAACTTAATGAAGTGGCCGATCTTTTTTCGCAGATCAGCCGCGAGCTCCTTCAGCACATGGAAAATGAAGAAAAAGTCCTTTTTCCTGCAATAAAAGAATTTCAGAATTCAGGCTCTGCAGAGGCAAAGGAAATCATTGCCGATGAAATATCACGGTTATCCGGTGAGCATGAATTTGCCGGGGGAGCTATGGATAAGATCAATGAAATTACCGGCGGCTACGCTGTACCACAGGATGGATGCAATTCATACCGGCTTGCCTTCAAGCTTCTGAATGAATTTGAAGATGATCTTCATATTCACGTGCATCTTGAAAACAATATTTTATTTCCCAAAGCATTAAACTAAGAATTATGAATACAGCAACAAAAACCCTTGAGAACGACCATGTTCACATACTTAAGCTTATAGATGTTATGGAACAGGTCACATATTCGGATGAGCCGGATACAGATCATATAGAAAAAATTTTATCTATCATCAGAAATTTTGCCGATGGTCTCCATCATGCCCGGGAAGAAGAAATATTCTTTCCGTTACTTGCAGAAAGAGGATTTTCCGCAACCCAGGGACCTGTGGCGGTAATGCTGCATGAGCATGAGCAGGGAAGAAATTTTGTCAGGGGCATAGCCGGCAGCATTGAATTATATAAAAAGGGAAACAAGTCAGCCGCGAATGACATCTACGCCAATATGATGGGATATGCCGGTTTGCTCCGCAATCATATTTCAAAAGAAAACAATATCCTTTTCAAAATGGCCGACAAGGCGCTCTCGGAGTCAGATCAAACTAATCTTACTGAGCGTTTTGCAGAGGCTGAAAAAAACCATGCTGTAAAAACTGAAGAGTTTGTAACACAGATCCGGGAACTGGCATCAGTTTATAACCTGATATAAATCAATTAAATCATTAATTAAAATTCTTTACCCTATGACAACAAGAAAACTCTGGATTGGCTTTATCCTTGTTATGGTTTTATCCTTTGCTGTTCTTCTCTATTACGGCAGGGAGATCTACCATCAGGCTCCCCCTGTACCTGAAAAAGTCGTCACCAGCGATGGCAGGACCCTGTTCACCGGTCAGGATATAAAAGACGGGCAGAATGTCTGGCAATCTCTTGGCGGGCAGGAACTGGGAACTGTTTGGGGGCATGGCGCCTACCAGGCTCCTGACTGGAGCGCTGACTGGCTTCACAAGGAAGCGATGTTCATTCTCAATAAGCTGGCTATGCAGCATGACGGTTCAACGTACGACAGGGTGAGTGAAGAGAGGCAGGCCTTTCTGAAAGTATTGTTGCAGAAAGATCTCAGGAAAAACACCTATGATCCGGAGACCGGCACTCTCACCGTTTCTGTTGTAAGAGCAGAGGCGATTGCCGATAACAGCCGGTATTACACCGGATTATTTACAAACGATCCGCAACTTGCCGACCTTAGAGATTATTACAGTATTCCCGATAATTCGCTGAAAGATCCGGAAAGGGCCAGGCTCCTTAATGCATTCTTTTTCTGGACCTCCTGGGCATGTGTCACCGAGAGACCCGGTCAGGCTATTACATATACAAATAACTGGCCCGCCGAAGATCTTGTTGCAAACAGGCCTACAGGCGCATTACTTCTCTGGACAGGATTCAGCGTTATGCTCCTTCTGGCAGGTATCGGCCTGATGGTGTGGTACTATGCCCGCCGGAAAACAGATGAGGATGAGGTTCCTTCCGATTATCCTCTTCTGAAGGAAACACAGTCTCCATCGCAGAAAGCTACTGTTAAATATTTCTGGATAGTTTCTGCTTTATTGCTTGTCCAGGTGATACTCGGAGTTATAACGGCTCATTATGGTGTTGAAGGACAAGCCTTTTACGGCTTCCCGCTTGCAGATTTTCTTCCTTATTCAGTTACCCGCACCTGGCATATCCAGATAGCAATCTTCTGGATAGCTACCTCGTGGCTTGCAACGGGATTATATTATGCTCCGGCAATCTCAGGCTATGAACCGAAATATCAGAAACTCGGAGTGAATTTTCTCTTTATTGCCCTCCTTATTATAGTTGTAGGATCGCTTGCCGGCCAGTGGATGGGTGTAATGCAGAAATTGGGATTCGTGCAGAACTTCTGGTTCGGACACCAGGGATATGAATATGTAGATCTGGGAAGATTCTGGCAGCTATTCCTTTTTGTCGGGTTGATTATCTGGCTTCTGTTAATGGGAAGAGCTATATGGCCGGCTCTGAAACAGAAATCGGAAAGCAGGAACCTGCTTCTGCTGTTCCTTATTTCTTCAGTTGCCATTGCAGCATTCTATGGTGCAGGATTAATGTGGGGAAGACAAACGAATTTAGCAATTGCAGAATACTGGCGCTGGTGGGTGGTTCATCTCTGGGTTGAGGGATTTTTCGAGGTTTTTGCCACAGTAGTTGTTGCGTTCCTCTTTGTAAGATTAAGGCTTCTGCGGGCTGCAACTGCAACCACTGCAGTTCTTTTTGCAACAATCGTTTTCCTGTCGGGAGGAATACTCGGGACGTTCCATCATCTCTACTTCACCGGTACTCCAACAGCAGTTATGGCAATCGGATCAACATTCAGCGCCCTTGAAGTGGTGCCTCTGGTACTTATGGGTTTTGAAGCCTGGGACCATATAAAATTAAGCAGGAGTTCAGAATGGATAAAAGCTTACAGGTGGCCCATTTACAGTTTTATTGCTGTTGCTTTCTGGAACCTTGTTGGAGCCGGCATCTTTGGCTTTCTTATCAATCCCCCGATTGCTCTCTATTACATGCAGGGACTTAATACAACTCCTGTTCACGGCCATACTGCCCTCTTCGGAGTGTATGGAATGTTCGGCATAGGCCTCATGCTTTTTGTCCTTCGCGACATGGATAAAGGCGCAATATGGAATGAAAAATGGATAAAGTTTGCTTTCTGGAGCATCAATATAGGCCTGGCCGCGATGGTTCTGCTTAGCGTACTTCCGATTGGCCTGGCCCAGACTGTGGCCAGCGTTAAGGAGGGCCTGTGGTATGCCCGGTCGGCAGAATTCCTCCAGACGCCAGCCATGCATACCCTTAAGTGGATGAGGGTCTTTGGTGACACCATCTTTGCTTTGGGTACAGTTGCACTGGCGTACTTTATATTTGGACTGAAGCTGGGTTGGAGCATTGAGAAGGGTAGACGAAATGATTAGTTAAAGTTGGTTATAATTGTGTGGTTTTTACAATGGTGCGACATCAGGTTCGCACCATTGTTTTTTATGCGGGAACAGGTGCCGTTTTTTCTTGTTGCCCTGTTTTTAAATCAGTAACTTAGTATTTTATAATCTGTTTGCTATGTTTAAAAGGGAAGTTTATATTAGAAGGAGAGAAGAGCTCCATAAGAAGATGAAAACCGGAATTGCATTGTTCATTGGCAATCCTGAATCACCGGTTAATTATCCGGCCAATGCTTATCATTTCAGGCAGGATAGTGATTTTCTTTATTTTTTCGGACCTGATCTTCCAGGGTTCGCAGGGATAATGGATTTTGATTCGGGCAGGGATCTCCTTTTTGCCAATGATTTTGGAATGGACGATATAGTATGGATGGGCCCCCAGCCGCTGGTTAAGGATATTGCGCTTGGTTGCGGCATATCTGAAAGCTTTCCTATGTCAAAGCTTGATGATATGATCAGGGATGCGATTGACAAAAAGAGACAGATACATTTTCTTCCTCCCTACCGCGGAGAAACAAAAATGACACTTGGAGCACTTCTAAAGGAGAATCCGTGCCAGATGAAAACTTTGGCCTCGGTCGATCTTATTAAAGCAGTTGTTTCGATGAGGGCTTTTAAGAGTGAAGAAGAAATTGAAGAAATAGAAAAAGCAGTTGATATTGCTTATGAAATGCATGTCACTGCCATGAAAATGTGTAAACCCGGGGTAAGCGAGCAGACTATCTTCGGAACTATTGAGGGAATTGCAAAGTCAAAAGGATGGGGAACCTCATTTCCAAGTATTATCAGTATGAACGGGCAGACCCTCCATAACCATTACCATGGGAACATACTGGAAAAAGGCAGGCTGATGGTAGCTGACGCAGGCGCTGAGACAAATCTTCATTATGCTTCAGATATCACAAGGACAACACCGGTGGGCGGGAAATTCAGTAACCAGCAAAAGGAGATCTATGAGATAGTACTGATGGCCAACAGTGAAGCCATTAAGGCTACTAAACCCGGACTGTCGCACCGTGATAATCATTTTATGGCCTGCAGGATCATTGCCTCCGGGCTAAAGGCGCTCGGACTGATGAAGGGTGATGTGGACGACATTGTTTCCAAAGGGGCCCATGCACTTTTCATGCCTCATGGTCTTGGTCACATGATGGGACTCGATGTTCATGACATGGAAGGTTTAGGCGAGAACTATTCAGGTTATAATGAAGAGGTAAAGCGCAGCGACCAGTTTGGAACAGCTTTTCTGAGGTTTGCACTGCCTTATAAACCCGGACACGTTTTTACCGTAGAACCGGGATGCTATTTTATTCCCGAGCTTATTGAACAATGGAAAGCTGAAAAGAAATTCAGCGATTTTATCAACTTCGACAGTATAAAAGCATACATGTCAATAGGCGGGATAAGGATAGAAGATAATGTACTTATTACAGAAAAGGGGCACAAGGTTCTTGGAAGGCCGATCCCTAAAAGTGTTGCAGAAGTTGAAGCTGTTTAAGATTATTTATTCGAAGCTCTTCCCGGGAATACAGGAAGGCTTTCATGTCCTTCCCGATCGACCGACTGGATCCCGAAGAAGTAGTTATCTTTTGAATACGGAACAGTAACTTCATTTCCGGTCACAAAAATTTTCTTCTCCCACAAAGGCTGTGAGGTCTCACGCATTAGCACATAGTATCCGGCAGGACTTTCGCCTTTTGAAGGAGCTTCCCAGCGGAGGGTTGTTTTGTTTGTAAGTCCTGTTACAACAATTCCGCAATTTTCAGGCTCATAAGGAGCAAGGGCAAGGCTGGCAATTGAAGCAAGATTGACTCCAGAATTTTTTCTGACATATTCAAAATCAACATTTTCGGGCAGATCTCCTTCACTTATGCCATTAACAATGGCCGGTACTTTATGAGTTCTGTCGTAGTTTTCATTAAATTCACAGATCCTTACAGCAGGGAATCCGGCTTCAGCAAAAGGAGTATGATCACCGCCGCGCCCGAACCTGTCGTTTCTGTAAATCAGAGTTACATCGAGCTGTTCCACATATCTTTCGCCTATTTCTTTAATATACCTTGCAAGCTGCCTTGACCTGCTGTCATTCTCACCTGAGGTGTATCTCCGAAGGTCTGCCATCTGTTGAGTTTCGTAAGCAGGAATTCCTTCGCTGAACACTCTCACCCTCATATTGTCATTAAGAAGTGTTTCGCTCGATCCGCTGTTCCCTATCATATCGTTGTTCAGCATTGCAATAATGTTCCATTTTTCTTCTTTTGCTACCAGGGCCATTTTTTTAGAACCATAAAGTCCATGCTCTTCACCTGAAACGGCCATAAAAACTATTGTAGCGGAAAATTTTCGTGAAGACATTATCCTTACCAGTTCCAGTATGGCAGCCACACCCGAACCATCATCATTTGCTCCCGGTGCAAAGCTGGTACTGTCGTTTGGAAGGGTAGCGCGGGTGTCGAGATGTGCGCTTATAATTATGATCCTGTCATCTGCGGGGTCGGTCCCTTTCAGGGTTGCTACAACGTTCTTAAGTGTGGTTGATTTTGGAATTCTTTCTTCCGGTCCTCCGGCAGTGTAATCCACAAGTTGCACGCTCAGCCTTTTGCCTGATGAAGGAATGCTTTTCTCCATTTCTGTCCTGATCCAGTTCCATGATGCACCGATACCTTTTACGGGATCGTTCTGAGAACTCAGGTTATGACGGGTGTGGAAGCTGACAAGTTTCCTTACGTGCTTTTCAAGATTTGCGGCTGAGATCTCATCAACCATTTTTTTTATTTCAGGATCCCGGTTTATTATTGTCTGTGCAACGCCTGAGAATGCAATAAACAGCATTATCAGGATCAGGCAGTACTTTTTTAAATTACCCTCCCAGGAGGGGTTAGGGGTGGGTTTCTTCACTTTCAATAAGCTTTATAATACTCCCTGAACAGTCGGGCTATATCCACCAGCTTGATATTTTTTGGGCACTCGGCTTCGCACGCCCCTGTATTGGAACAGTTACCGAAGCCCAGTTCGTCGTGTTTGGCAATCATGGCCCTTACTCTTTCTTTGGCTTCGACACGGCCCTGTGGCAGCAGTGAAAGCTGTGAGATCTTTGCAGATACGAACAGCATTGCCGATGCATTCTTGCAGGCAGCCACGCAGGCTCCGCATCCTATGCAGATGGCTGCATCGAAGGCCAGGTCGGAATTCTTTTTTGGAACAGGAATGGTATTTGCTTCAGGAGCCGAACCTGCATTTACCGAGATGAAACCGCCGGCAATCTGAATTTTATCAAAAGCCTGTCTGTCGACAATAAGGTCTTTGATCACAGGAAACGGTTTAGCCCTCCAGGGTTCGATCCATATTGTATCGCCATCATTAAAATATCTCATCGATAAATGGCATGTTGTAATCGAAGGCATCGGACCATGAGGGTGTCCGTTTATATACACTCCGCAGGAACCGCAAATTCCCTCGCGGCAATCGTGATCAAATGCAACCGGGTTGCCTCCCTCCTCAACCAGCTTTTTATTAAGGGCGTCGAGCATCTCGAGAAAAGCCATTTTTGGCGAAACATCCTCCATGAAATAAGTTTCAAAGCCGCCTTTGGCTTTGGCATTCTTCTGACGCCATATTTTTAATGTGAGCTTCATATTATATATTTTTCTAAAATCAATTATATAAACTATAAGGTCTGTTGCTTTAATTAACTGGTTCGTGGTATGGGGTATGAGGTTCGGGGAAGAATTCGTATCCCGGGCCCCGTACCTTTTACTTATAGCTTCTTACCTTCATTTCAACTTCTTCGAAGGTGAGTTGCTCTTTGTGCAGGATATGAGGTTTTCCTTCTCCTGCATATTCCCAAACTGACACGTAAGCATAATCCTTGTCATTCCTGAGAGCTTCACCGTCAGGGGTCTGGAATTCTTCCCTGAAGTGAGCCCCGCATGATTCTTTCCTGTTAAGGGCATCAGTAAGGAGCAGTATAGAAACTTCAAAATAGTCGGCAACTCTTCCGGCTTTTTCAAGCTCCTGATTCAGCTCATCACCGCTTCCGGGGATATTAAGATCTCTCCAGAACTCATCCTTCAGTTCATTAACAAGCCGGAGACCTTTTGTCAGACCTTCCTCGTTCCTTATCATTCCGCAATAGTCCCACATGATCTTACCAAGCTTTTTATGAAAGGATGCTGCAGTCTGTTTTCCCTTTATGGCAAGAAACTTACTGATCCTTTCTTTTACACCCTTTTCTGCTTCATCAAATTCAGGGAGGCTGGTCGATATTTTAGGAGTGCTTATTTCATCAGCGAGATAATTTGAGATGGTGCCTGGAAGAATGAAATACCCGTCGCCCGAAGTTTGCATCAGTGAAGCTGCCCCAAGCCTGTTTGCACCATGATCGGAGAAGTTTGATTCACCGATGGCATACAATCCGGGTATTGTGGTCATTAATTCGTAATTAACCCATAATCCTCCCATTGTATAATGACCGGCCGGATAGATACGCATAGGTTCTTTATAGGGATCTATCCCGGTAATGGTTTTATACATTTCGAAGAGATTGCCATATTTGCCTTCAATCACTTTTTCACCCTGCTTTTTTATAGCATCCCTGAAGTCAAGATTCACCGCGAGCCCTGTTTCGCCGACTCCATAACCGGCATCGCACCGTTCCTTTGCAGCTCTTGATGCTACATCACGCGGTACAAGATTCCCATAGGAAGGATAGCGTCTTTCGAGGTAATAATCTCTTTCATCGTCAGGTATGGTGTTGGCAGGCCTGTTATCGCCTTTCACTTTAGGAACCCATACCCGGCCATCGTTACGCAGAGACTCAGACATAAGAGTAAGCTTTGCCTGGAATTCGTTCAGCTGGGGAATGCAGGTAGGATGGATCTGTATAAAACTCGGGTTTGCAAAAAAGGCGCCTTTTTTATGGGCCTTCCATGCGGCTGAAGCATTAGAATTGACTGCAAGGGTTGAAAGGTAATAGATTGTACCGTATCCGCCGGTGGCAAGTACAACTGCATGGGCTCCGTGCCTCTCTATTTCACCTGTGATAAGATTACGGGTGATTATGCCGCGTGCCTTACCGTCAACAACAACGATATCAAGCATCTCACGGCGGGGATACATGGTCACGTTCCCCTTGCTGATCTGCCTGTTAAGCGATGAATATGCACCCACAAGGCATTGTTGCCCGGTCTGCCCTTTTGAGTAAAAAGTCCGTGAAACCTGCACTCCGCCGAAGGACCTGGTGTCAAGAGTGCCGCCATAATCACGTGCAAAAGGAACACCGAGCGCCGTATAATGATCGATAACCTCATTACTTACCTCTGCTGCCCTGTAAACATTGGCTTCACGCGACCTGAAGTCGCCTCCCTTTATCATATCATAGAACAGCCGGTAAACACTGTCGCCATCATTCTGGTAGTTTTTGGCTGCATTTATTCCGCCTTGTGCCGCAACAGAATGTGCCCTCCTCGGAGAATCCTGGTAGCAGAAGGTCTTTACCCTGTAGCCAAGCTCCCCAAGTGATGAAGAGGCACCTGCTCCGGAGAGACCCGTGCCGATGACAATAATCTCGAGTTTCTTCTTGTTGGCAGGGTTTACAAGTTTTACCGATGATTTATAATTGGTCCATTTCTGTGCCAGTGGACCTTCCGGTATCTTTGAATTGAGTTTATCCATGATCTATATTTTTTCTTTCAGAACTACCTGAGCAGCCATATTGAAATTGAAATATAAGCGAATCCGGCAGGAATTGTTATTGAGTATATTATCGCAACCACTCTCACTACAGGTGTCCATATCCTGTGATTGAGCCCCATGGTCTGAAAAGCAGAGTAAAAAGCATGATACAGGTGAAGGCCAAGAATTGCAAAGCTGAAGAGGTAAATATAGTTATAGGCTGGTATCTTGAAAAGATTATGGGCTATTGTATAAAAATCTTCAGGATTTCCGGGGACCAATCCTAGTTTTATAAAGAAGAAATTAAAAAAGTGGAGCACAAGGAAGGTAAGTACCACGGCGCCGGTCCAGATCATGAATCTTGAGAAAAATGATGTCTCTGATTTGTTTGTTTTTGCATAACCGACAGGCCTCGACATCCAGTTTTGTATCTGTATATAGATACCCCAGCATATATGAACAAGAATGGCAAGCATCAGTAAAACTTCCACAATTCTTATAAGAGGGAAATTTGACATAAACTCGGCAGCTTTATTATAAACCTCAGGCTCGTTCCGTAGAAGTAAAAGATTTATCCCAAGGTGAACCGGCAGATAAATAAGCAGAAATATTCCTGCCAGGGCCATGACAAATTTCTTGGAAATAGAAGAGAACAATAATTTCTCCATTTGTATTAAGATATTTACAGATTTAGAGAGAGATGCAAAAATGCGGTTAAAGATAAAAATTATCAATTGTTTATCCAATTGGTTTGAACAAATAGAGGTTAGTCAACATGATATTTAACATAATCATTAAATAGTAACTTTGCATAAACCACAACAGATGGAAGGATATTTTCAATACAGCAACAAACAGATCCGATATACAATTACAGGTTCGGGTAAGGTTATCGTTCTTCTCCATGGTTATCTTGAATCCATTGAAGCCTGGACCGATTTTGCCTCAAAACTTGCAGAAAAATTCACAGTTATTTGCATTGATCTTCCGGGGCATGGGTTGTCGGGTGTTTACGGTGAAACTCATACTATGGAATTTATGGCGACCGCCGTTAATGAACTGCTTGCAGGTTTAGGTATAAAAAAGATCTTTCTTGCAGGCCATTCACTGGGAGGTTATGTTACTCTTGCCTTCCTTGAATTATTTCCTGATATCCTTACCGGGTATTGTCTTTTTCATTCTCATCCTTTTGCCGATCAGCCTGCAACAATTGAGAAACGGAAAATGGAAATTCAATATGTTAAAGAGGGAAAGAAGAACATTATGTATTCCCTCAACATTGAGAAGATGTTTGCAGCAATAAATCTTTCAAGGTTTCCCCTGCAGGTAAAACGCTTAAAGGAGCTGGCATCTAAAACTCCCGACTATGGCATTACAGCAATGCTAAACGGAATGATGGCAAGGCCATCGAGGGCAGGTGTGATGGAGAAGGGCCTTGTGCCTTGCCTTTGGATACTGGGTGCTATGGATAGCCATATTCAACACGAGGAGATCCCGAAAAAAGTTAATCTGCCTGAAAATACCAGGGTTGTGGTCCTTAAAAATTCAGGACATATAGGATTTATTGAGGAAGAAGCTGAATCTCTGAAGGCTTTTACTGCGTTTATGGATATGGTGGAATATTAAGACCGGAGCAATCACTGAACAGCGCTGGCTTCGAGATATTCAACAGCCGATTTCAGTGTTGTGTCTATTTGTTCCCATATCGGGTAAAAACCCATGTTATCGAGAATATTACGGGCCACATACGCTTTGAGCTGAACGGATATTATCCTGCCTGAGATCATTAGTCCCTCCTTATCCTGTTCTATTCCTTTGGCTGAGGCATATCTTACAAACTGATCAAGTAATCCCTGTTTATCAAGATATTTTTCCAGTTCATCGGCTTCCACGTATTTTTTCAGTTGTTCCCTGTTCACTTCTGTGTACTTCATTGCGAAGCTGAAGATCTGGGGCCTGACTTTCAGAAAATAGGGTGAAATGCCGCTCGTATCGACAGGTACGAACCTGTCGGGCATTATCCCTCCACCGCCATAGACAATCCTGCCTCCGGGGGTGGTGAATTTTAACGAATCGGGGAACTGGGTAGAATCGGATACTTCAAATTCTCCCCTTGCAATTCTATGTGAGAAGTCATTATAATAATCTTCAAATCCTTTTTCGTAAGGCTTCTGAATGGATCTTCCGGTAGGGGTATAGTATCTTGCAATGGTAAGCCTCATTCCTGAACCGTCGCTGAAAGAAACAGGTTCCTGAACCAGACCTTTCCCAAAAGAGCGTCTTCCGATGATTGTTCCACGGTCATTGTCCTGGATTGCCCCTGCAAGTATTTCGCTTGCCGATGCGCTGTACTCATCAATGAGCACCACCAGGTCTCCTGTTGCAAACTCACCCTTGCCTGTTGCCCTTGCTTCCTGCCTTGGCTGTTTTCTTCCCTCTGTATAGACAATAAGCTGTCCGCGTTTAAGGAACTGATTTGCAATCCTTATGGCGGCTTCCATTATACCTCCTGAGTTACCCCGCAGATCGACAATAAGCTTTGTCATTCCCTTATCCTTAAGTTCCGTAAGCTTATCCATGAACTCATCGTATGTTGTCATGGCAAAATTGTTGATCTTGATATAACCTGTATTCTTACTAACCATATAAGCTATATCTATGCTGTACATTGGAATTTTATCGCGTGTTATTTCAAAAGGAAGAAGATCCCTGTGTCCGTTACGTAATATTTTTATCCGAACAAGAGTTCCTTTGGGGCCCTTCAGCATGCCCATCACCTTTTCATCACTGATCCCTTTCCCGGCAACAAGCGAGTCGTTAACATAGAGTATCTTGTCTCCTGGGAGAAGGCCCAGCTTTTCAGACGGGCCGCCGGGTATTGTGCTAATTACCAGTATGGTGTCGGTCAGTAAGTTGAATGATATTCCTATCCCTTCAAAGTTTCCCTGCAAGGGTTCATTTGCCCTGGCAAGATCACTGGCAGGGATATAGACCGAATGCGGGTCCAGTTTTTTCAACATTGCAGGTATGGCAGCTTCAATAAGATCTTCACTGCCGACAGAATCAACATAATTGGTCTCAATAATGCTGATGATGTTCTTCAGCTTATCGTTTTTTGTTCTCTGCTGTGGTGCGACATTCCTCCCCGGCAAATAAACACCGATCATAATTCCTATTGCAACTGCAACCGATATAATTAACGGGAGATATGTATTTCTGCTTAAATTATTGTTCTTCATAAATATCTTTTTCCAGATCTATAAATACCATTTCAATGCCTGCCCTTTTAAGTAGCTCAAGACCGTCAACATTATGATACCTGTTGCTGTAAACAACCCTCTTTATGCCCGATTGTATTATCAGCTTCGAGCATTCCATGCAGGGAGAAGAGGTAATATACAGGGTTGAATCCTCACTTGAGTTATTTGATTTTGCAACTTTTGTGATTGCATTTGCCTCAGCATGCAGAACGTATGGTTTTGTCACATTGTTATCATCTTCACATACATTCTCAAATCCGGCCGGCGTACCATTGTAACCATCTGATATGATCATTTTTCCCTTCACAATAAGGGCGCCTACCTGCCTTCTCCTGCAATAGGAGTTCTGAGCCCATATATGAGCCATTTCGAGATATCTTTTGTCAAAAGTTTTCTGTTTGGTTCCATAGGGACGCAGAATACTTTTTAACGGCATACTTAAAGATTTACGGATTTTAAAAGGCTCAAAGTTAATGATTTTTTGTCTTTTGCTAATAGGCTTGTGAGCACAATGCCAATAAAACTGTTTGTATGAAAGGAAATGATAACTTTAAGTTCCCCCTTGGAGCATTCAAACATGTCAGAAAATAATTATAAGGGACTATGAAAGACCCAAAAGAAAATATCACCCGTAATAACACTATGAAAGGCAGAAACCTCCTTATAACCATTGTGCTGAATATGGCAATCACCATAGCACAGGTTATTGGCGGACTTATAGCAGGCAGTATGGCCCTTATAACAGATGCCATCCATAACTTCAGCGATGTTCTCTCATTGATTATCAGCTATACGGCTGCCAGAATATCGGGGCGTAAACATACCCTTCGTCAGACTTATGGTTACAAGCGGGCCGGTATTTTTGCCGCATTTATTAATACTGCGACTCTGCTTGTTATCGGTGGCGTTCTGATCTGGGAGGCAGTAACCAGGCTTATAGATCCTCAGCCTATAGATGGTGGCATAGTAATCTATCTGGCCGGACTGGGGATTTTGCTGAACGGACTGAGTGTACTGCTGATCAGGACTGATGCGGCAAAAAGCATGAATATGCGCTCGGCGTACCTCCACATGTTTATGGATATGATGACCTCTATGGCTGTCCTTCTGGGAGGTTTGGCAATTAAATATTTAGGCTGGAACCGTGTTGACGGGGTACTGACTATATTAATTTCAATTTATCTTATCTACAGCAGCTGGGGTCTTTTCTATGAGTCAGTCAGAATCTTTATGCAATTCACTCCCTCAGGTATCGATATAGAGGAAATTGCCGCTAAAATCACTGCTATTGAGGGAGTTAAGAATCTTCACCATGTGCACGTCTGGCAACTCGATGATCAGGAGCTTATGATGGAGGGACATATCGATCTTGATCATGATTTCACGATCTCACAGTTTGAGAAAATCCTTGAAAAAGTTGAAGTAATCCTTGAAAGTTACAGCATCCATCATTTCAATATCCAGCCGGAACTGGAAAGGGAGGACCAGAAAGAGCTGATCATCAGGAAGCATTGATGAAGGGAAATGTTCAGTTAATATATCATGTGAAAGATTCTTTTACAAACTGCAACAGGTTCTCTTCAGTTCTTATTATCATGTCGGGGCTTATCGACTGGTAATGTATTTCGGCATTGTAGTGATCTTCTGCCCTGGTCATTTTGACTTTAATGTTATTGCCTGAAATAATCCATGGAAGTTCAAGCATCCGTTTAAGGAGCATATCCTGAATTTTTTCAGCAGGGTATTTCGAACCGATCTTCAGATTGATCACCCTTCCGATATATTTTCCGCTTTCGGATGGCTTTTTTATATTTTCATTTATTAGTCTTGTATAGGTTACACAGACTTCCTCTCCATCGCCTGTTACAATCTGCATTGACCGGAAACCAAGTTTCTTTATTGTCCCGTTAATAATGGATGTGTCAATCATCTGGCCCGGCTCAAAGGCATTATCAGCTTTGAGAATGATACCTGATACGATATCACGCAGCAGATACCACCCGGTAATGGCAACAATTACTGTAACAAGCCCTGCCGCCAGAAAATCGTAGTATTTATAATCCCTGAATAACTGATAAAAAGCCCAGAAGGAAAAGGAGAACCATATAACCACTTCGACAACAGGAACGATACGGAGAAAGAACGTCCTGACTTTAGTCTTTCTGATGAAGACGAAAATGATCCATCCGGCGGCTTTTAAAACTAAATAGAGTGCAATTGCAAATGCCAGGATTTTAATATATGTCATACCAGTTCAAGGTTTTTTAATTTTTTTACAAGCAGAATTTCCAATGCCGGATTTAAGGAATATATTCCGGGGAATTTCTCTATAAGTAATCCTTTCCGGAGCAACAGTTGAATTGTCTTTTCGGTGCTGTCTGAATCGTTCTGCAGCATCGATGAAAGATTTTTGACCGAGAATCGCCGGTGGAGGACAAACTGAAGGATAAAGATTATCTCCTCCTGTTTCATAGTTCCCGGCAGATTAATCCCTTCCTTTGGAGGGGGATCAATATAGAGGATGCTGTCTGAAATTTTCTTTATGCCGGCCAGCCATAGATTCATTGCATAGCCCGGGTTGCCCGAAGAAAGGTTGAATATCCTGTTGAACAGACGGGCATATTCCCTTTTGGTCATAGAATCTTCTTCCTTTTTATTCAATATGAATTTCATACCCGATGCCCTGTGTCTGATCAGGATAAGATCCCTCAGTTCCCGGGCATCGGATGGCTGGCAAAATACGAGACCGAGGGCCCAGCTGTTTACCGATGAAAGCTGATTGATTATCTTAAGTGAATGCTGGTTTACATTGACTATGAAGAGGATTTTTTTACCGAACTGCCTTACCAGGGAAATAATTTTCTCCACGACCTGTGTCCCCGAAGGCTTCCTTTCCCACCACAGTTCAAGGTCATTTATTATTATAACGCTTTCACCGGGTAATGCCTCTAATCTTTCTGTTAAAGTGCCGGTTCCATAGATGTTTTTAAGAAGTGTCTCTTCAAAGAGCTCTGCACTCGCAGTGCATTCAAGAGGGGCTCTTAAGCTGAAGATATTTTGCTTTGAAAAATGAAGATTTGCCAGATGTTTGCTGAGGCTTGATTTTCCTGAACTTCTTTCCCCGGTTATTATAAGCATGCCAGGGTTGCCCTCTGAAAAGCTTCTTACAGCCCTGCTGCCTTCAGATATTTCTTCTTCCATGCCTACCCAGAAGTCTTCGCCAATGCTTGAACTGCCTGAGAACAGATTGGAATAGTAAAACGGCAGATCCTGCATCACTGCATTATCGGGAGATATCTTTTTGAGGAACCCGCTGAATTCATCACCCTGGAAAAGAATTTCTTTCTGCCTTAACTGATCAAGGCGATTTGCCCACAATAACCCTTCACTCCTGCCGTAAAGCAACTTTACATACTGGTTAGTAACCTTTTCTCCGGTTGATCTTAAAATCTTACGTAGCCGGTAGGATATTTTCTGTTTGTCCGTTTCACGGGTCACTTTACTGAGGCTCCTGGAAGTTTTGACAATTACAGCCGACGATAAGGGCTCAAGAGCATTTTTCAGACCCTGATCTATGCTTTTGTTTAACTCAGATATTATCCTGAGAATGTTATCTCTCTCGTTCCCGATATTGTTGATAAGGTTTTCCCTGAGTATTTTCACCTGCTCATCTATCTGCAGGGCGTTATAATAATTTCCGATATTGTCGAGGTTGAAACTTGCAAGCCTTATCAGATCGCGTATCGTACTTACAGAATCCGACAATTTCCGGTTAACGCTCAGAGATTGTTTTTTGATCCTTTCTCCAAGCTCTGTGCTGATGAAATAATCTGCTGTTTTCCTGACCGAAACAGCAAAGTCGTTAATATTTCTGATATTTTCAAAGCTCATGTTATCAGGAATAGGATCGCCGGTTATTTCCAGTGTCTCTGGCAGCTCTTCCACGGCTTCTTTTACTTCCTTTATTATCCTGGCAAATACATTGTCGAGTTTCGGAAGCTCTATCATATTCTGGCTGATGATCTTCTGCTTCTCCCCATTCCCATTGCCAACTCCTTCGAGCATCCTTACCTGCTCTTCAAATTTTGAGAGTGAAAAGAGGAGTCTTTGCTCAATAGCTGATCCGATTTCCTGTTGTGCATTACCAATAATATTTGTCAGCCTGATCCCTAATGATAAAAAGATGAAATCCATGTATGTCCTGTTAACATGGTTTGTCATGAATTTAAGCCATATTTCAGGAAATTCCGACAGCTTTTCTTTCAGGGTTTCTGATTTTCTGTATACTTTGTTGAACCTTGCGGCCATGTAATTTGCCCGTGGCCCTTCAATCATTTTACCAAAGCTCTTAAGATCATCACCCAGTTTGGCTATCATACGGTTGCCCTGACCATAGATAAAGAGTTGATTCTCGGATCTAAGCTCTCTGGCATGTGTCAGTTGGTCGTTTCCTTCCTTAATAAGCTCATCGCCTGTCAGCTTTCCCGATACTGCTTTTTCAATCACTTCCTTGTTCTTTATAAGAATTCCTCTCACCATTGCAAAAGCTTTCAGGTTCTGCTCATTGAACTTTTCACATAAATCCATGAAAAATTCAAGCCTTTTCCGGTAGATGTAATATCTGGCTGCAGGTAATACACTTATATTAACCGCCTTTTTTTTACGGCTGATACTGAGCCATATTAGTACTGCTGTCCTGCTAATCTGCCCTGTCAGCCTACGGGGTTTGAAGTGCCTGAACTCTTCTTTAGGGAATTCACGTCTTATTAAAGTAGGCAGGGTATTGATAGCTTCTTCTGATTTATGAAGAAACCGCAGGATACCTTTTCGTAGTATTTTGTTTTCAAAGGAGATCTGATTGTTCTTAATCTGAATGAGTAATTTCAAAGCCTGATCTGCATAATCACCTGATATATTGAGGTATTCAGTCAGCTTTTCGCCGGCAACACCGTTCAGCTTAAGCCTTTCAAAGGTTCTTTCCGTAATTCGTGTCAGATTATCTGTTAAATTATTCCGGTTCTCAAGGATGCTGAAGAAAGTGTCATTCAAAAATTCTTCTGACTGCTTCTTAATTATGAGTGCAGCCCCTGAAAGCTCATTTGAGATAATGTCAACACCAGACAGTCCCTGTGCATTAAGGTTGGCAGCATCAGGCCTCTGCTCAGGGTTTAAAGCATAAACGTTAATGTTTTCATCAGGAAGTCCGGCTGATACATTTATTTCCTCGAAAGCTGATGATGCATGTATTATGAGGCATGTTCCAAGGGTGTCCGTAAGCTTGTTTGTACGGGCTATCACATCTGAAACATCGTTCCTTATAAAATCGGGATGTTCTAATATTATGAGGTCTGTATCCAGCGATTCTGATCCCATTATCTCCTCCACTGAAAGTCTAGCTACGTTATTTATCACTTTCACATTTGTTCTTACGCGGTAGTTTTCAGTCGCCTGTCCGGCAAGGGAATAGAATCTTTCATCATTTACGCTTTCCGGGTTGATCGCCAGTATTCTTAATTCCGCATTTCTCCATTTGTGTGAGGCGTTGATGAAACGCATCAGGTGTAAGGCCAGACTAAGGTTTCTTCCCGATCCGCTCCACCAGAAATCTATTCTTTTATATTTCCCGAAGCCGGTTGACTTATCGTACTTAAGGAATGCAAGGCTGTAGTCTAACTTGTTAAGAGTTAAAAGAAGCTCCATCAGCTTTCCGGGGTTATCAGTATGCCGTGCCCATCCCATCAGAATGGTATTAGGTTCAAATCCGGCAAAACCATAAACCCTGCTTATCATTCCAATTCCGTCATAAATATTCCTGAAGGCATGACGCCTTGTAATTATATTGGTATTCTGTCCGTAATCCTCAATGCTTACACTGGCAGTTTTATCAAAGAGCATATCCTCTTCAGGATTTTCCACCAGTTCGAAATTGGTCATTATCCCCAACCTTCCGGTTATTGATTCTGAAATTTCGATAAGGTGGGGCCTTTCCTTTATTCCACCGCTGAAAAGTATAACATTGGGTCTCCAGTTCCTGTTGCTGACCTGGCTCCGTAAGAGCCTGAACAAGCCTGTCCTTACCAGTGATTGCCAGAAGCTTGATCTTGTATCGCCCGATTGCAGCGTAAGTTCCTTTCTTCTGAAGTACATGAATAAAGAACCTAATAAGATGGAGGCAATCAGGAATGCAATGACATCAAGCTGGATCATAATAATTATACAGGTCAGAGCGCCTATTATGCTAACGATCCGGGGAATCTTAAATGTAGGCATAAAGTCGCTGCTGGCCCAGCTCTCAATTGCATAGGTTATGTTCATGAAGCCGTATGTGAGCACAAAAAAGATTGTGACCAGTCGCGCTATTGTATTCAGTTCACCTATCAGGATACCTGCTTCGGCAATCACAAATGTCAGTATAAGGGCAGTCCGTGGTTCATCCATCGGACCATGACCTTTGCTTAAAAAGTAGGGAGAGATCCGGTCCTTTGCCAGTGCCTGCATGATCCTCGGGGAAGCATTAATGCTGCCGAGCGCCGATGAAAGAGTGGCGCCCAGGATACCGGCAATAACAATTTGCGGGACCAGTGATATTTTTAACAGCACATCAGGATCATTTACCAGCAGCTGACGGTCTACTGTCATTGAAAAAAAAACGGCCAGCGCTATGTAGGTTATAAATCCAATAACAATGGCTGAAAGTGTTCCACGCGGAATGGCTTTCCTGGGATCCCTCAGATCGCCCGACATTGAGATGCCTGTCTCGAAGCCTGTAGCTGCAGGGAAAAAAATTGCAAACAGGGTAATCCACGGCAGTGATTCGGGTAATACATCAAACTGCTGTGAAGCCGGGCTGAAATCATGCTTTCCAAGAAAAACTGAAAGGAGCGACAACACCATAGCCACCATGATTATATACTGAGCTTTGATATTCAGGGATGTGCTTATAAAAGTAACAACAGTTATAAACAGAAGCGTTATTGACCCTGCAACACGAATGGAGAAAAGATTTACCTCCATATTAAGTGTTTTAAGCAGAACCTCTGTAAAACCTATAATGTATAAGCTGATGCTTAATGACAATCCTAGAAAAAGAGCAAGCCCAAGCGTCCCGCCGATAGGTAGTCCCAGACTGCGTGAAATAACATAGTATGCACCTCCCGTTCCGATCTTTTTATCGGTTGCAATGGATGAAACACTTAACCCGGTTGTTATTGATATTATATGAGCAACGATTATTATACTTATTGTGGTAAAAAGCCCGGCCTGGCCGGTTATCCAGGGCAGCCTGAGGTACATGATCACTCCGAGTATTGTCAGTATTGCAGGTGTGAAAACACCGCTGAAAACCCCGTATTTTGAGGATTTGGCCATAAAATATTTATTGTAAACTACTAATTTACCGAAAAAGTGGAAACTCTCCAAGCAAAAGCGCTTAAAGTGGATCGGAATCAGAGTTAGCTGAATATGCTGAAACTGTTACAGGATGGT
Source organism: uncultured Bacteroidales bacterium (assembly GCA_942492865.1). Lineage (GTDB taxonomy): Bacteria > Bacteroidota > Bacteroidia > Bacteroidales > VadinHA17 > LD21. The sequence goes on from OW818650.1 coordinate 1,575,091, forward strand.
CTTACTGACAGATATTTTAATTCTCTGATGGTGATCCGTTTTTAATTCTGCTTACTGACCCTTCTGGTATTTTTCTCCTGTTCCAAATAACGACCTGATAATTTCGCCAGAAATATGCTATGGGATAAGCAAAAACATGGATCATTCTTGTATATGGAAGTATTGCAAAAAAAATGAATGTTGAGATCAAATGGATTTTTACCATTACAGGCATGGCCATAACGGCTATGGCATCGGGTCGGAAGGTAATCACTGACCAGAGGTAAGGGGCCAGCACCATTGCAAACCACGATGATCCCCATCTTGCGAAAAAAGCCGTGTATAATCCGGTTAAAATTGTCCCTGTCAACACAATAAAAAGAATTATATCCATAGGGCTTGTCACTGAACGGATCCTTTTGATCTTCGATCTTCTTATAATAAGTACGATAAGACCGATAAGACATGTAATGCCAAGTGCAAATGCTGATATTTCAAGGATATATAATCTCACGGGCCTGCCATTCCAGGCAAGTACGGTCCCGGGGAAGAGAAAACCGGCAAGATGACCAAAAAGCAATGTAACAATACCCCAGTGAAATGGCCTGCTACCGAAAAACAATAATTTACTCTCAAGAAGCTGACTTGAAAGTGATGACACGCTGAATCTCTGGAACCAGTACCTGGCAATGCTTCCGGCAATTAGGGAAAATAATGCGAGGTATGGCAGAAGTATGAAAAATACTAATTCACTCATTGGGACGGGTTATTTTATTTATCAGAAGGTTTTCATGTGATATTTTATTGCGGGGAGGCATCCTTTCATTCTTGCAGGCTTTGGCTGCCGGACTGATCTTAAATCTTTCGTAGTCAGATGCGGGATAATCTGTCTCCATTATTCTCAGCACTATTTGTAATAAACCTTTATAAATATTATCTGCATTGCTGAATTTTGAGATCATCTCATTCAGTGCAGGTACTAGCATTGAATAAACAAGCTCTTCTGCCAGCGAGGCATCCTTTATTTTTGGAATAAGCGTAAGTATATTTGTAAGATGATCGGGCAATTCGGTTCCGCAGTCATTATGTGCCTTGTCCTGTTCCATCTTAATGTTTACAAGAAAAAGTGCCCGCCTGAAATCCTCACCGAACAAAATATAGCCCACATCAAGATTACAAAGGGCCTGGACGTCGAAAGTGCCAACATAATATTCCTGCCTGACATTTAATGGCTTTTCATTAATCTGCTTAATGAAAGGCTCAAGGTTTTTTCCCAGGTCACTGGAATATGAATTTACAATGTTGTACCACCCGGATGAAAGATCATTCTGTTCATCTGACGGATACCTGAACATTTCAGCGAGGTTTGCGTAGTGGCTTAGATCGTTCATTATAATCCTCTTTCGGGTTTCTGATTAAATCCAAAGCCAGTATTTTCTTTCCTTACATTCGTTTTTTCAATCAATTCGATAGCTTCTTCGCGGTGTGCGGGCGGGATAACAAACCTGTCGGAAAATCGTGCATGCACGGTCATGCTGAATATTTCATCAGCAGTATGTGATGAAATACCTGATTTGAAAAGTGCCTCGCCTGCTTCTGTGCGGCTTATATCTCCAACGGTTACGGCTCTGCGGTGTAATCTGACAGCCATCATTTTTTTCAGGCTGTTTTGTATCACAGAAACATCTCCTGCACTGAAAAGATTAGCAAGGTATTTTAAGGGAAGTCTCTGTTTCTCTATTAATTCCCAGAGATTTTTGCCGGATGTATTGTAAATATCTTTCTCCACAACAGCCATTGCAGGCAGCAACGGCATAACATAAAAAAGATTGGGTATTGTCCGGAATTCGGGGTGTAAAGGCAGAGCCAGCCCCCATTCCTTTACGAACCTGTAAACGGGCGATCTTCTCGCTGCCTCCATTGTGGAAGCAGGAATGCCTGCTTTTTCAGCATTTTTTATTACCTCAGGATCGTTCGGGTCGAGGTAAATGCCGAGTTGGTTTCTTACAAGATCACTGTCTTCAGAGGCAGCAACCTGGTGGATTTTGTCTGCATCATAAAGAAGCACTCCCAGGTACCTTATTTTGCCAACGCATGTATGCATGCACATTGGCGCCTGTCCAGTTTCAACACGCGGATAGCAAAGAATACATTTCTCCGATTTTCCCGTGAGCCAGTTATAATAAACCTTTTTATAGGGACATCCGGTGATGCATAAACGCCATCCCTTGCATTTGTTTTGATTTACAAGGACGATCCCGTCTTCCCCGCGTTTGTAAAGTGCACCTGAAGGACAAGCGGCAACACACGCCGGGTTGGCACAGTGATTACATATCCTTGGGATATAGAAAAATACCATACGTTCAAGCCTGAAGAGGGCCTCCTGTTCCTCCTTGCTTATGTTCTTAAAATTCGGATCATTTTTTGCATATAGGGGAGACCCTCCAAGGTCATCATCCCAGTTTGGTCCGGATTTTACATTGATCGTTTCACCAGTAATGAGTGAGACAGGTTCTGCGGTAGGCTGGTTGTCGCCTTCAGGAGCGTCGAAAAGATTGCTGTAACGGTAGGTCCATGGTTCATAATAGTTATCAATAGTGGGCATGTTGGTATTATGGAACAATACTTTCATCCCCCTGGTTTTTCCTGCCCCTTTCAGGCGGATTGCCTCCCTGTCCAATTCCCATCCACCCCTGTAAATGTCCTGGTCTTCCCATTTATAGGGATAACCGGTTCCGGGTTTGGTTTCCACATTGTTCCACCACATGTAATCTGTTCCCCGCCTGTCGGTCCAGACATTTTTACAGGCTATGGAGCAGGTATGGCAACCAATGCATTTGTCGAGGTGGAAGACCATGGATATTTGAGATCTTACATTCATGGAATCGGTTTTATAGAGTTTAAAATTCTACTTTATCCAATTTCTGGACTAATACGTATGTGTCTCTTGTCACCCCTACAGGCCCCCAGTAATTGATGTGATAAGTAAACTGGCCATAGCCTCCGGCGAGCAGGTTTGGCTTAAAGTGCAATCTTGTCAGACTGTTGTGTCCTCCTCCCCTGACGTTTCCCCTGCTGGGCGATTTCGGCGCTGTATATGTTCTTTCCGGAGAATGATAGACTATGCAGATGCCGGGAGGGATCCGGTTGCTTATGCAAGCCCGGGTACAATAAACGCCATTATCATTCAGGACTTCAACCCAGTCATTGTCGGCGATGCCCATCTCCTCCGCATCTTTTTCATTAAGCCAGCATGGCTCTATTCCTCTTGAAAGAGTCAGCATCCTGATTGTATCACCAAAGGTTGAATGGATATGCCATTTACCGTGTGGTGTGAGGATGTTCAGCATTTTAGCCTTTCCTGAAGCCACAGTTTTATTAAGCTCCCCGAAAAGTTCAGGCCTTGGGGAGGGTTTATATGTCGGAAGGTTTTCTCCAAACCATATATAAGCTTCATTATCGAGATAGGAGTGCTGCCGGCCTGTAAGAGTGCGCCAGGGTGTGAGGTATTCAGTATTGATTGAAAAGGCTGAATATGCCCTTCCTTTGGTCATCAGACCCGACCACAGTGGTGAATTAAGTAAACGGCGGGGTTGTGACTGCAGGTCACCGTAGGTCGGGTTCAAATCATTGTTCACAGGTATTTCACGGCTGAAATCAATTCCAGTTTTCTTAGAGGATTCGGCAAATGCTCTTTCCGATAACCTTCCGTTTGTGACAGAGGAAAGCAGCAGCACTGCATTAATAGCTTCGGTATCATATTTTAAAGATGGAAATACCTCATCTCCAATATTGTTAACATGTTCATGGTCCTGAAGAAGCTGATCATAATAATCCTCTATCGAAAATGTAAGTCCATGTGCGCCAATTCTGCCACGCGCATTTCGTCCAAGGTTTATGAACTTTTCATAAAGTTTTGGATATTCTCTGGTAACAGGTACAATATGATGCATCGATTTCCCGGGAACAGCCTCACATTCACCTTTTGACCAGTCGAGTATCTTTGGCTGAGATATCTCGGCGCTTGTATCATGGTCAAGAGGCACGTTAACAAGATCCAGAACCGGTTCAGGAAAATGTTTTGCTGCCGACTCACTTGTAACCCTCGCTATCTCGCGGAATATTTCCCAGTCGCTCTTTGATTCCCAAACAGGAGGCACGGCTGCCCCGAGGGGATGTATAAAGGAATGAAGATCGGTGGTATTGAGGTCAGCCTTTTCGTACCACGATGCTGAGGGAAGGATGATATCTGAATAAAGTGCCGATGTATCCATTCTTATGTTCAGGTCAACAACAAGGTCCATCTTCCCCTGCGGGGCATTTTCCTTCCATTCTAGTTCCTTAACAAATTTATCAGCCACTTCCTCTGCAATATCGTTATGATGAGTTCCGAGGTAATGCTTGAGAAAAAATTCATGTCCTTTGGCGCTCGACAAAATCGCATTTCCTCTCCATATATACCAGACCCTGGGAAAATTAGCCTCGTCATCAGGGTTGGTAACCGAATATTTCAGACTTCCATCTTTTAACCTGCCTAAAACATAATCAATTATTGTCTTATCATCTTCTGCTCCGGCCTGTCGTGCTTCATTTACAATATCAAAAGTGCTTTTGTTGTATTGGGGAAAGAAAGGCATCCATCCGTTTTTTACTGCTTTAACTATGAGGTCAGCCGTATGCTGAGCCGAAAAATCATTTTTTGGGACTGAATTATAATCTGCCTGGTTACCGTCATATCTCCACTGGTCAGAATGGATGTAGTGCCAGATGGGGGCCTGCTGAAACCTGACTGGTTTCTGCCAGTCTTTCCCGGACATTATCACTGACCACGAGTCAAGAGGTGCAAGTTTCTCCTGCCCTACATAATGATTCATGCCTCCGCCGTTGACCCCGATGCAGCCGGTGAACATCAGCGACAGTGAGGCTGCCCGGTAGATAAGGTTGGAGTGATACCATTGATTTACTCCTGTCCCGATAATTATCATGCATTTTCCTTTGGTAAGCTCAGCTGTATGCCACCATTCCTGAGCAAACTGAATGACAGTAGAGCTGCTTATCCCTGTGTAAATTTCCTGCCATGCCGGCGTATATGGGGCATTGGCATCATCATAGGTAAGGGGATAATCACCGGCAAGATTCCTGTTGATCCCAAATTGTCCCATAAGTAGATCATAGACAGTTGTATATGCGACTTTGCCGGTTTTGGTTGCCAGATATCTGACAGGTACACCGCGAAGGATTTTTTTATTGCCTGAAAATTCCGTGAACCCGACCTGCAGTATATCATCCGAATTGTTAATCAATGAGAGTACGGGATCATATTCTTCCCCGGTTTCCTCATCGATATATTTCAGATTCCATCCTCCTGTTTTATTCTGCCACCTCTGACCCGAGCTTCCCGGGGGGCATACCAGTTCACCGGTTATTGCATCAAGATTGAGGAATTTCCAGTCCCCATTTTCGATCCCATTATACTTTGATATACTGCCGGCTCTTAGCAACCGGCCGGGCAGATAACTTTCCCCGTCGCTTTTTACCTCTACAAGGAAAGGGGCATCGGTATACCGTTTAACATAATCAATGAAATAAGGTACCTTTTTTTCAAAATGCGCTTCTTTAAGGATAACATGCATCACAGCCATCCAGAATGCGCCATCCTGTCCGGCATGAACAGGGATCCACTGGTCCGAATACTTTGCAACCATACTGAAATCGGGAGAGAAGACTACAGTTTTGGTTCCGTTGTGACGGGCATCAGAGAAGAAATGAACATCGGGTGTTCTAGTCATTGAAAGGTTGGCGCCCATGCAGGCGATGAACTTGGCATTGAACCAGTCGGCGCTTTCTGCAACGTCAGTTTGTTCCCCCCACATCTCGGGGAATGAGTTGGGAAGGTCACAGTACCAGTCATAGAAACTGAGGTGTACTCCTCCGAAAAGCTGGAGAAATCGTGATCCTGCTGCGAAGCTCATCATCGACATGGCAGGGATGGGAGAGAAACCAACCACCCTGTCGGGACCATATTTCTTTGCAGTGTATATATTTGCCGCACCGATTATTTCCAGGGCCTGTTCCCATGATGTTCTTCTAAGGCCTCCTTTTCCCCTGATCTTCTGATATCGTTTTCTCTTTTCCGGATCATTCTGGATGCTTTGCCAGGCAAGCAGAGCATCGCCGGTTATTTCTTTTTCCTGTATGAACATGTCAAGAAGGGCTCCCCGTATCATGGGATATTTGATCCTGACAGGGCTGTATATATACCATGAAGCAGATATTCCACGCTGACAACCCCTGGGTTCATAAGGAGGTATTGAATTTTCAAGCAGAGGATAGTCGACTGCCTGGGTCTCCCAGACCACTATTCCCTCTTTCACATAGACACTCCAGGAGCAACCACCGGTGCAATTTACACCGTGAGTGCTCCGTACAACTTTATCATGCTGCCAGCGGTTACGATAAAACTCTTCCCATTGCCTCGTTTTGGGCGATATTAAATCTTTTATCCAGCTCATGAAGATAGTTTTGAATCAATATAATTAAGGAATATTACGATTGTCATAAAAAACATAGACATGCACAAGGATAAATAAGGCTGCAACAAAGCCTATTGCAAAGAACAGAGCTCCTCCTGACTGACGGATCGGGCCCACGCTGTTTCTTTCATCAACAGATTTTAACAAGGATATAAGGGCTACTGTCTCATTTTCGGTCAATGGCTTGTTCATCATTGCAGTTCTCATAACCGGGAAAGGAGGATTTGTAATTATCGCGGTCAAACCTGCCGGCCCTAACTTTGACCATGAAAAGGTAAGATCAAGAGCTACCCTTCCTCCACCGAGAAGAGACTGATCTCTGATGTTATGGCACGACATGCAGGGTGCTGTTTTATTGACAAATCTAAATGTCCCGTTGAATAAGGCACGGCCTTCATCTGCATATTCGGCTGTATATTGCATTGAAACTGTGTCAGCAGAAACCTGTACGGAATCCTGTGATATAGGCTTATCCTTCTGTGAAGGCTGGACTGCAGTCAGTGACCCCGGAGCCTGTGTCGCCCCTCCGGCTGATTTTATATGATCGATTATGCTTATTATCTGTTCATCCGACATATTATTGTCGGGCATTGGGATCTTGTTATATTCGTTATATATCGCAATTGCATCCTTATCACCGGCTTTGATAAGCTTCTGCGAAGAACGGATGAAACCAATGAGCCATTCATTGTCTCTCCTGTTGTGAATACCGGAAAGATCGGGCCCGATGAGACGGCCCCCATTTATTGTGTGACAAGCTGCACATGTTGATTTGAATAATTCCCCGCCATTTTGACCGGATACTGGTAGATTTATGTAAAACAGAATCAGAAAGATGCCCAAAGGGAAGATCTTTTTCATACATAAAGTTATTTCAGTAATAAGCCAGGAAGAATCACTAAATTAGGAATAATATGTATGAAAAGAAAAATTAAATTGATATTTACATTAAAAATTACCTGATGAATGTTCGTTTTCAGCCAGTTGTCCCAAATTTTCGTAATAACAATTATCAATGGATGAAATCAAGTTGACAGGAACACCCGCCCGTGGTCTGACAGGGACCACAATTGGTTTCTTTTTCGGATTTGCCGCTGTTTCATTGTACGGACCAACGGCGATCAAATTCAAGGAAGCAATGGATCTCAGCCCTGCCATGATGGGCCTGCTTGTTGCAATTCCTTCACTTTCAGGCTCATTGTTGAGGATACCGTTTGGGGCCTGGGTTGATATAACCGGTGGCCGAAAGCCTTTTCTTGTCCTTCTCAGCCTTGCCCTGGCAGGGCTGGGTGGAGTCACCCTTCTTTTAAATACCTCATATCCCGGCAATATGGATGGTCTGTATGGACTGATTCTTTTTTTTGGGATGCTAAGCGGTTGTGGCATTGCCACTTTTTCGGCGGGGATAGGTCAGACTTCATACTGGTTTCCTGTAAAAAAACAGGGAGTGGCACTTGGGACATACGCCGGACTCGGAAATCTTGCACCGGGTATCTTCTCTCTGATATTGCCTGTTTACCTTCAGCATTACGGATTCATTTCAGCTTACCTGGCATGGTTTATATTCCTTCTCACAGGAACAGTTTTATACGCGCTTGTCGGAACTGATGCCTTTTATTTTCAATTTCTCAAATCCGGATTATCAGAAAATGATAGTCGCGACAAAGCAAGGAAACTCGGGCAGGAGCTTTTTCCTTCGGGCAATGTCGGCGAGGTTTTGAGAAGATCGGCAAAAAATGCAAATACATGGAAGCTTGTTGCGCTTTATTTTACATCTTTCGGAGGATTTATTGCCCTTACGGCATGGTTGCCAATCTACTGGAACCAGTATTTTGGTCTTTCTCCTGTTAATGCAGGAATCTATACAGCTTCTTTTGCAATTTTGGCATCGGTTATCAGAGTTGGAGGAGGAACCGTATCAGACAAAATAGGTGGAGAAATGACAAGCATGCTGGCTATGGTCATTATTATTGCTGCTTCAGGTTTTTTTGTTTTTGCGCAGAAGCCGGTTTTGGCTGTTTTCGCCTCGGTTTTACTTGCATCCGGGATGGGAATTAATAATGCAGCGGTTTTTAAAATGGTTCCCCGTTGCGTTCCCGGCGCCATTGGAGGTGCTGCAGGATGGATAGGTGGAATCGGTGCTTTCGGCGGTTTTGTAATTCCTCCGCTTCTTGGCCAGACCGTTTCTGTAATGGGGGATAGGGGATATGGAGCTGGTTTTTCAGTATTTATAGTTTTGGGATTAGCCAACCTGCTGATAATATACGGATTATTGAAAAAGAGCATTTAATTTATTTAAGGTAAACTATATCAAACGCTGGTCACAGCTAATAGAAAACTGATCTGCAGTGAGGACAATTATTCTTATCTTTACTTAAGAGTTTTATTTCATCAGCTACAGGAGGAATATTATGATGTCAAAACTTTTACTTCTGGCAATTTTCGGAATTGCAATGGCTCATTTTGAAGCAGTCGTTGTTGTTTACCTGAGGAAAGCTCTTGGAATGCTTGACACGGAATCAAATAAGGAATCCCTTATGAGGCTTACCAGGCAATACAAAACAATCGAAATGACCAGGGAGGCAGCAACAATAGTCATGCTTGTGACCCTTGCATATATTGCCGGGTCGGCCTGGGTTGAAAAAGGTGTATTTTTCCTCTGGACATTTGCATTCTGGGATCTCTTCTATTATTTATCATTGTATATTCTTATTAAATGGCCCCCAAAACTGACAACTATAGATGTCCTTTTTCTTATTCCAAAGCCATGGATCGCTCCGGTATGGATCCCTATAGGAATTTCTATAGTGACAATAGTGGTCATCTTTCTGCTTTATATCTTTAAGATACTTTAATGAGTACTTTTATCCCGGGTGGAATCTATTTATTGTTTTGATAATCTTAAGTGTGGTTGGTCAGTTAAATTCCAGGCGATTAGATGTTATGTTCCGCTCGTTGAGGTACAGGAACTACAGGCTGTTCTTCAGCGGACAGGGAGTGTCGTTAATCGGGACATGGGTGCAAAGGATAACTATGCCATGGCTTGTCTACCAGATGACCGGATCAACACTTCTTCTGGGAATTGTAAGCTTTGCCGGCCAGATACCTACCTTTCTGGTGTCTCCGGTTGCAGGGGTGCTGACAGACAGGTGGAGCAGATACCGGGTTCTGTTAATAACACAGATCTTATCAATGATCCAGGCATTTTTGCTTGCCGTTCTGAGTCTGACAGGTTTGATTGAGGTCTGGCACATTGTTATTCTTGGAATTGCTTTGGGTTGTATCAACGCTTTTGATGTACCCTCACGTCAGTCATTCGTTTTTGATATGGTTGAAAAGAAGAGCGATCTGGGCAACGCAATAGCGCTTAATTCACTAATGTTCAATATAGCCCGTCTCATTGGTCCTACAATTGCCGGAATCCTTCTTGCCGTTACCAGCGAAGGCGTTTGCTTCCTGATAAATGCAGTGAGCTATATTTTCGTTATAGCTTCACTTTTAATGATGAATGTGGTGATCAAAAAGCCTGAAAGAAAGAACACTCATATATTAAAAGATCTTAAAGAAGGAATCAATTACAGCTTTGGCTATCCGCCTATAAAGCATCTTCTGATGCTGCTTGGGATTGTAAGTCTGACAGGCATGTCATATTCTGTCCTTATGCCGGTTTTTGCAACCGAGGTTCTTAAAGGCGATTCACATACTTATGGATTCCTTATGGGAGCAACTGGTTTTGGTGCGCTTATTGGTGCACTGATGCTTGCCTCGCGCGAATCTGTTCTTAAGATGGGAAGGATAATTCCCATTGCAGCCGGTACTTTCGGTGCAGCGCTTGTCCTTCTTTCGCTTTCACGGAGCTTCCTTTTATCAATGTTATTAATGATATTCGTAGGGATCGGAATGATGATGCAGACAGCTTCAAGTAACACTGTCCTTCAGACAATTACGGAAGATGATAAAAGAGGAAGGGTAATGAGCTTTTATTCAATGGCTGTTATGGGCACCGCACCTTTCGGAAGCCTTATGGCAGGATGGCTTGCAAAATACATTGGCACACCGGGCACGATTCTGATAGGCGGCCTTGCAACAATAACCGGAGCGCTGTTCTTTTTAAAGAAGCTTCCTGCCCTTAAAAAGATGGTCGATCCGGTTTATATTAGGCTGGGAGAAACTCCGGATGTTGCAGGTGGCATGCAAAAAGCTTCCGAATCGCAAGTCCAGTAAGAATACTGAAACAATTCAAATAATGGTAATTTTAAGATCAATTGAAAAGAAAGACAACAAGGAGATTGCCGACCTTATCCGTTCGGTTTTCAGGGAATTCAGGATTGACAAACCCGGGACAGTCTATACCGATCCTTCCACCGACAGTCTTTATGAAATGTTCCGGGCCACGGGATCAGCCTACTGGATAGCAGAAGAAGAGGGCGTAATAATAGGAGGCTGCGGGATCTATCCGACCACGGGCCTGCCTGAAGGTTGCGCAGAGCTGGTAAAATTGTACCTTAATCCCCGAAGCAGGGGAAAAGGAACCGGTAGAATGTTGCTTGAAAGGAGCATCGCATCAGCTAAAGAACTGGGGTATAAGCAGCTATACCTCGAATCATTCCCGGAGCTTAATAAGGCCATAGGCTTATATGAAAGACAAGGATTCAGGTTTATCCCTGGGCCCATGGGAAATTCAGGCCATTTTGCATGCAATATCTGGATGCTGAAGGATATAGATCAGGGCTAAGGGCGAAGAGCTCAGGGCGAAAAGCGAAAAGCGAAAAGCGAAAAGCGTAGAGCGTAGAGCGTAGAGCGGAGAGGTTAGAGCATGTATTCGGTGAATTTAACAGGTTAAACCCGAAACACGGAACCAGAAACAAGAAACCTTCAACATGAAATTTGCAATAGCGATAAATTATTATGATCTTTATTATTCTGACATCAGACACGATGAAATTAACTCCGGAAGGTCACTCAATAAGCTATAGGAATGAGACAAAAACCATTTACGACGAGTATTTAGTATAATATTAACATTATGGATAAACCAACCTCTGACAGGATCCAGGCTTCATTTTCAAGTAAGATCGAGAAAAAGGTATTGATCTGGATGGCTGAAAGGCTTCCGCGATGGATTACTCCCGATCATCTTACCGCTATAGGTTTCTTCGGAGCCATCCTGGCAGGTGCAGGATACGTACTTTCCAACTGGGGAGTCGGCTATCTCTGGCTTTCATCGCTCGGCTTTGTCATTAACTGGTATGGCGACAGTCTTGACGGGACGCTTGCCAGGGTCAGAAAGATTCAGAGGCCAAAATACGGGTTTTATATTGATCATAATGTTGATGCAATAACGGCTCTCGTCATTTCCCTTGGCGCCGGGATATCACCTTTCTTTTCATTCCCAGCCGTACTTCTGGTACTGATAGGATATCTTATGATGTGCATTTTTACTTACATAAATACCTATCTGAGAGGAGTGCTGAAAATTTCTTATAGCGGTTTCGGACCCACAGAGCTGAGGTTTGCAATAATAATACTAAATGCAGTATTTTATTTTGTTCCTATGAATGATATTTCTCTATTATCCATCCATGGAATAAACCTCAGGCTGTTTGACATTCTTGTTCTCGGAGTGGCTTTTGTTCTTATGTCCATTTATTTTTATTATTTTTTTAAAGAGAAGAAAAAATTTAATGAAGAAGACCCGGCTCATGAATAATTCCATGGTATTAATAGTGATCTTTAAAATTAGCTGATGTCAGTCAGGTTGCTGAAGTTCATTGCAAGCAGGCTGCTTGGGACCATCGTCGATACGGCGATCCTGCTTATCCTTACCCGGCTGGTTTTTTTCTCTTATGTAGGTCAGTACGTTATTGCTCCGGCCATATCTTTTGAGGTGGCAATGTTCCAGAACTACGCACTTTCATATTTTTATATATGGAATAAAAATATTCCGAAGCCCGCTCTAAGAGATTTTTTCATCCGGCTGATACCATACAATATTTCTACTATATTCGGTTTTCTGATAAAGATGTTCTTTCTGTTACTTTTTGAGAGAATGTTCAGGTGGGATGTCGTCTATTGCAATCTTGCAGCGTTGTTCATATCAGGTTTTGTTAATTTCTATCTTTCAGAGAAAATTGTATTCAGAAAACATCCTGTGATTTTCAGGACAAACGGATATGCCCTGACAAAAGAAAACAAAACCACAGAACCACAAGCAGATATACCTGATCCGCACACTGCACCCTGAAATCTTGCATTATGTGATTAGTTAAATGACTTTTATAAAATATCTTATTTACAAAAAAGAATTTCTTTTTATAAATTTCAGAAAATTATTCAGGTTAATATGTCTTCTGTCAAACCATCACGGAGATGGCAGCCTGCTTTTTATCCATTCAAAAGGGAAAAAGCCTGCATGCGGGCGCTTGCAAAGACGGAGCTTTTAATAAAAGGGCCGTTATTCGGGTGCCGCATGTGTGGTAACTGCCTACTGCAGAAAACGGCAATGATCTGTCCCATGGGATGTCCGAAGGGAATGAGGAACGGGCCATGCGGTGGTATTACTCCAGAAAAAAAGTGTTACGTAGATGAGACAAGGGAATGTGTCTGGTACTGCATATATGAAAAAGCAGAAAGATCAGGAATAGGAGAAATGCTTCTGGAAGTGCTTCCTCCACTGGACTGGTCAAAGACAGGAACGGAAACGTGGAGCGAGGTTCTAAGACATATTAAAAAGGAAGGATTTACTAAATTCCTGCATAGTTTTTTCACAAGCGATAAAGTGAAAAAAGCAGAGATACGCGACAAAATATTCAGGCCCATCAGGCAACCTGACTGGTGGAAGGGCGATTCAGATTATCATCCGGCACTTGGCAGGGAGCCTGTTTCAGATCTTGAAAAAAGGCTAAGGAGCGGAGAATTCGTTATTACTGCTGAAATGACACCTCCACTAAGCTCCAGTTCAGATAAGCTGGTAAAAGGGATCATGAGCCTTAAAGGATCGGTTACCGCAATCAACTTTACCGATTCATCCTCGGCCTGCCCGAGAATGTCGAGCGTGGCTTGCTGTAAAGTTGCACTGGATAATATGGTTGAACCGGTTCTCCAAATCACAGCCCGCGACAGTACAAGAACGAGGCTTCAATCAGATATTGTAGGGATCAATCAGATTGGGATACGCAATGTTCTTTGCATTACAGGGGATAGTCCTAAATTAGGTCCTTCTCCGGTGAATAGCATGAACATATTTGATCTTGATTCTGTTCAGATGTTATGGATCCTGAGGAGAATGAGGGATGAGGGAATTTATCTCGATGGCCGGACAATGAAACACCCCCCGGTATTTTTCCTGGGTGCAGGAACGTCACCCTTTTCCGCAGAACCAGTGCTTCAGGCAATAAAAGATCATAAAAAGGTAAATGCAGGCGCCCAGTTCTTTCAGACAAACCTTATATTTGAACCATCGAGGCTTGATCCCTGGCTGGAGGAGCTTGATAAGAGAAATGTGCTTGAAAAGGTTTTCATCCTGACAGGGATTGTTCCGCTGAAATCTTATAAAGCGGCAGAGTGGCTTCACAATAAAGTTCCCGGTGTTACTGTACCTGAAAAAATCCTGACAAGGATGCAAAAAGCAGGTGATAATGCACCTGAGGAAGGGATACGGATTGCTTTGGAACTAATCGAAGAGATTAAAGGAAAGAAAGGGATCAATGGGATTCATCTTGTGACGCTGGGGCAGGAAGAAGCAGGCAGGTATATAATTAAAAACATCAGACATGAAATCAAATCTTAAAAATCAACTTCCCAGGAGAAAATTCTTAAAATTCAGCTCATCAGCTGTTATTGGAGCTCCTTTCATCCTGAATCATTATGATTTTGTACAAAAAGCAGGAATGACCTGCATGGATATTCATAACCATCTCAAATCGACCGAGACAGCTAAAACGGTTAACTGGGACAGAACAACAGATACTTTTAAAGCAGGAGACCCGTCAAAACCTGTTAAGAAGATAGCAGTGGCATGGAAGGCAAGCTGGGATGCCCTTAAAGAAGCAGAAAGAAGGGGAGCAGACATGTTTATTTCACATGAGTCGATTTGTGTAAATGCCCAGAACGGTTCTCCTGAACCTGAAGTGGTCTTTGCGCTTCCCACTGAAAAACCAAAATTTGACTGGCTCGGAAAAACAGGACTTGTTGTTTACAGGTGCCACGATGTATGGGACAGGTTTCCTGAGATAGGGGTCCGCGATACATGGCAGAGGGAACTTAAGATCGGGAATAAAATCATTAATGATGCATATCCTTTTTATGTCACTCAGATTGATCCGATGACAGTAGGTGAATTGTCACAACATATATTGAAGCTTCTGAAACCTCTTGGACAAACAGGCGTGATGGTAACAGGCAACCTCGAAAAGAAAGTGAGCAAGGTGGGAACAGGCACTGGCCAGAACAATAATTCGGTTGCTTTAAGGGAAGCAGGAGCCGACATCGGAATTATGACTGACGACGGTTATAATAATGTCCGGATGGGACATCACGCAAACGAGCTTGATTTTCCAACCATAGTGGTTAATCATGGTGTGAGCGAGGAGTGGGCTTTGAGGAATCTTGCAACTTATCTCCAGAAAACATTTCCAAAAATTGAGGTATTTAATATTCCGCAGAATTGTTTGTATAAGATTATTGTGTAAGACAAATTGTGGGTTTGTGTAAGATTATGAAAAGGCTTGTGTATTTACTGACTGCAGCACTGATAGTTTCATCATGCGGTGAGAAAAATGGAAAAGTTACTGGCAGGGTAAATAAAAATGTAGTCACCATAAAGAATGCAAATACAACCCTTTCGGTTGATAATGATATTCAGTTTTCCATTTCTTACAATGCCGGCAATGAAGAAATTGATCTGACCGGTGAGAAAAGTTCCTCTGTCAGTTTTATCGATTCGCTTAATCAGAAAGTATACTTTAAAAGGGGGAAGGCCATTGTTAGTAATATAAAAGATGAATATGGCGATGGGAAAATGATAGTGATTGAAGCAGAGTCAGCAGATAAAAATATTCAGGCTGCCATAACTGTGTCTTCATACGGCGGGATTCCTGATGTGATACTTACCCGGGTCTCTTTTAAGAATAATTCATCAAAAAAGATTCAATCCGGTGGTTATATTCTGAATCAGATGAAGCTGCTGCATCCATCAGACATGGGCAAATGGTGGTCGTTCCAGGGAGCTGCCTATCATTGGGGACTGGATTTTGCGTTTCCTCTTCCAGATTCTTTCAGGAGAGAAAATCACATGGGACTTAATGAACCCAAATCGGGGGCCGGGATACCAGTGATAGATTTCTGGAACAAAGAGTACGGTGTCGCACTTGCCTCGGTAAGTGAAAAGCCTGAACTCATTTCATTACCGGTGAATGCTTTAAACGGAATGATAGACATAAGCATCAAGGACACAGTGAGGGTAATGGTCCTTGATCCGGGTGAAACAATCACAACGGTAAAGACTGCTATAATAGTTCACCAGGGCGATTTCTATGAACCCCTGAAAAAGTATGCGGAGCTTATGAACCCGTTGATCCCTGCTTTTCAAAAGCCCGGCGATCTTTCCTACCAGCCTGAATGGTGCACATGGGGATACAGGCAAAATTTCACTCCCGGAAACATATTGTCGAAGACAGATACTTTTCGTACCCTCGGAATTAAATCAGTTATACTAGATGACGGGTGGTCGGTCAATCATGGTGACTGGATACCTGAACCAAAGAAGTTCCCCGGAGGTGATGAGGATTTTAAAAAATTGGTTAATACCTTGCATGAAAACAACTTAAAGGTATGGATATGGTGGCTTCCGGGTTATGTTGACAGTACAACAGAAATAGCCAAAGATCATAATGACTGGCTTATACGAAATGAAGACGGATCAGTGCATGAGTCGTATGGACTGTGTCCGGCTTATGGGCCTGTTCAGGAACACTATAAAAGCCTTGTCAGGAAATTCGCTGAGGAATACAAACTCGATGGTCTGAAGCTTGATTTCGGGGAAATAAATTCTGCTGCACCCTGTTATAATAAGGCTCATAATCACAGGGATCCGTATGAGTCTTTTTACAGTACACCCCTTTTGTTCAGGAATATTTTTGAGACGGCAAAAAAGTACAATCCGGAAATGCTGATAGAGTATTGTTCATGCAGCATACCTCCGAACATATTTCATCTGCCCTATATTAATCTTGCGGTAACTTCCGATCCCAATATCAGCCAGATAACCCGCAGGATAAAGATGTACAAGGCTTTGATATCAGATGATTTTCCTGTTCTTGAAGAGTACTGCGGAGTTCTGTCGGGACCTACATACCAGCTGGCAATAGGAGCAGGAGGGGTTCCGGGAACTTTTTCTGTGTACCTCGACGATTATCATAAGAAATGGCTCGACATATATGGTACACATCAGTTGAGCAAGGGGCACTACCTGAATCTTTACGACATCGGGTTTGACTATCCTGAGGGTCATGCCATTGAAAAGGACGGGAGCATTTATTACGCTTTCTATACCCATCCCTGGAAGCAGATAGAGGCGAAGAGGTGGTGGCGGTTTGGCCTTGAATGGGATTCTCAGATGAAAGGAAAGCGTGAGGATGGATTTCCGGCAGAAAACTATACAGGAAAGCTTGAATTAAGAGGGCTCGACAAAAGCAGGAAATATCAGGTGCTCAATTATGAGAACGATAATGATCTTGGGATTATAGAGGGGATAAATCCCGTTTTGGATGCATCCTTCGAAAATTATATTCTGTTGAAGGTTACTATGCTCAATTGATTTAGACATGGCATTAAAATTAAATTAAATAAGGCCCCGGGTTTTCCAACCGGGGCCCACTTTATTAAATTTACTGAGCCTTATTTTTAATTCCCTCAGAGTGGTTTCATAGCTTCCACGGTTTCCTGTATTCATAGCTCAGCATCTCATTAGCCTTTTCTGAATTTGTAAATCTTTCATAAACAGGATCCCATTGCAATCTCTGTTCGACCTTCCAGGCGATATTGGCGAGATGGGCGAATGAAGTGGAACGGTGGCCTTCTTCCAGCGGGCAGAGAGGTTCTTTTCGCGATCTGACGCATTCAAGAAAATTATGTACAAGGGTACCTGTGGAGTATGCATTGCTTCCATCCGATAATTCACCTGCCGGAACATTAAATTCCTCCGGCTCAATCTGTTTATCCCAGGTCTGGAACTGACCCCGGGTGGCAGGGATAATCCTGTAACCATCCTGGCTTGCAAAGACTGTTCCTTTGGTTCCCCTGATCTCAATTTCCCCATAAGGCAGCAATTCACCGCTGGTGCCTTCCCAGATGCTGAATGAGATCATTTTTTTGGAGGCGAATTCAAATGTTACTTCCATCGTATCGGGTATATCACCATCATGATCAAGAACGTATTTTCCGCCATGTGCAGTAATGGCAACCGGGGCAGTTTCTCCCATCATCCAGCGGATAGCATCCATGTAATGTACTCCCCAGTTACCCATCTGACTTGAGTAGTCGCCCCACCATCTGAACTTATAGGGTGCTATATTATACTGATACGGGCGGGAGGCACGCGGGCCCAGCCACATGTCCCAGTTGAGGTCTTTTGGCGGTTCCTCGGGTTGCATCTTTCCAATACCATTTGGAAACATATTGCTGACCCTTGCAGCACGGGCCACTGTGATCCTGCCAATCTTGTCGGCAGCCAGCTCCTTTGCCAGTCTCTGATAGACTTCATTTCCACGGCGGTTAAGTCCGACTGCAACAACTCTTTTTGATCTTTTCTGGGCATCTACCATTGCCCGGCCCTCTTTTATTGTAGCAGTCAATGGTTTCTCAACGTAAACATCCTTTCCTGCCTCAACAGCTGCAATCATCTGAATAGCGTGCCAGTGGTCGGGTGTGGCAATACAAACTGCATCTATACTTTTGTCATCCAAAAGTTTGCGGTAATCATCATAAATGACCGGCTTGTTTGGGAACTTTTCACCCATAGTCGGTACCTGGCCCGGCATATCCTTCAGGTATCTTGGATCAACAAGCCCACGGTCACGCAAAACATAAGGTTTGTAGGTGTCGCATAATGCTGCAATCTCACAATCCTTTTCCTGCATAAACAGTGCCAGGAGCTGCGACCCGCGATTGCCAATACCAATAAAACCAACCCTTATTTTTTCGTTAGGACCAACTGTTGCTCCTCCACCGGAGGAACAAAAAGTATTTAATCCCAGGGTCATGCCTGCAGAGGTCACAGCTGCAGCTTTGAGAAAATCACGTCTTGAATTATTGTTTTTTTTCATGTTAATCAGGGTTTACATTTATTTAAAATTGGTCGTTTTGTTTTCATCCGCAGGATAATTATCCATTATCTTCTTCCCTTATCTGAACTCTTCTGATCTTACCGCTTATGGTTTTCGGAAGTTCTTTTACAAATTCAACTATACGAGGATATTTATACGGAGCAGTTACTTTCTTTACATGCTCCTGCAATTCCCTGGCGAGCTCATCGGAAGCCTGGTAACTCTTTGTAAGGATTATGGAAGCTTTTACGACCTGGCCCCTGTCAGGATCGGGAACTGCAGTGATTGCACATTCGAGTACGGCAGGATGTTCCATAAGGGCGCTTTCAACCTCAAAGGGGCCGATCCGGTATCCTGAACTCTTGATAACATCATCAGCCCGGCCAACAAACCAGTAATATCCATCCTCGTCGCGCCAGGCCATATCACCTGTTCTGTAAATGCCGTCCGACCAGACACTTTTTGTTAACTGATCGTCGCGGTAGTACCCGTTGAACATTCCCAAAGGTTTGTTTTTATCTGTGCGGATAATGATCTGTCCTTCAATTCCTGCTTCACATGAATTGCCGGCCTCATCTGTAATGTCGATTTCATAACCCGGTGTGGGCATTCCCATCGAACCGGGTTTTGGCTCCATCCATGGATAGGTTGCAAGCGCTACAGTACATTCGGTTTGGCCATAGCCTTCCATAAGCCTGATCCCTGTACGTTCGAAGAATTGTTTATAGACTTCCGGATTCAATGGTTCTCCGGCAACCACACAGTACTTTAAATTGCTGAGATCGAAACCTGAGAAGTCTTCCTTAATAAGGAATCTGTAAATGGTAGGAGGAGCACAAAAAGTAGTGACTTTATACTTTTCAATTACTTTCAGAAAATCCCTTGGGACAAATGCATCATAATCGTAGGTCATAACAGCGCTTCCCGAAAGCCACTGGCCATAAATTTTACCCCAGGCCGATTTGGCCCAGCCTGTATCAGCTATTGTAAAATGGAGTCCGTTATTTCTGACATTCTGCCAGTATCTGGCTGTAACAATATGTCCCAGCGGATAGATGAAATTGTGGTTAACCATCTTGGGCATGCCTGTTGTACCGGAGGTAAAGTACAGTAGCATGATATCTTCATTTTGTGAAGACTCTTCATTTAAAGGCCGGGTATATATTTCAGAACTTTTTTCCAGGCCTGTTGAAAAATTCAGCCAGCCATCACGCTCCTCATCCAGAACAGCTTTTTGTTTCAGCGAAGGAGACTTGCTCTCAGCCTCTTCAACATGCGCGATAGTAGCGCTGTCATTAACGCAGACAATCATTCTTATATCGGCGGCATTGGCACGGTAGGTAATATCTTTGGTTGATAACAGATGGGTTGCCGGGATTGTTATGGCGCCTATCTTATTCAGTCCCAGAGTGCAGAACCAGTATTCGAAACGCCGCTTAAGGATTAGCATTACAGGATCTCCCTTCCTTATCCCTGCTGAAAGAAAAAAATTTGCAGCCTTATCGCTGTAATATTTCATGTGCCCGAATGTGAAGGTGGCTTCAGCGCCTTTATCATTGCACCAGACCATTGCTGTTTTATCCGGTGTCCTCATGGCTATTTCATCAACCACATCAAATGCAAAATTGAAGCAATCAGGAGTATTTATTTTGAAATTATCTTTAAAATCAAGATAGGATTTGAATTCTGTTCGAGGAAGGTATTTGTCTAAGACCATAACTAACTTTTATATATCATAAAATAATTGCCAGGAACCTTACTTTTTTACCATTTAAAGCCAGCATATTGTGTTTATAGGCTGAATTGAAATATATAGAATCACCTTCATTCAGAATGGATTCATGGCCATCGATATTTATAAGCATTGTGCCTTCAAGAACGAAATTAAACTCCTGGCCGGGATGCGAATTAAATGCCGGAGGCTGGCTGCTCTGGGAAGGATCTATAGTCACCATAAATGGTTCAGCCTTTTTATGGCTGAAATTATAAGCCAGGTTTTCGTACTTATACTGCTTCCGGCGTTCGAGGTTCAACCCTTTGCCTTTACGCACAACCCCAAAGATACGGAGCTTTGGATTATTTCCCCCGAGGAGGACAGATAATTCAATATTGAACCATTGGGCAATTTCGTAAATGAAGCTTACGGGAATGTCGGTCTTTCCGCTTTCATAATCGAGGTATTGGGAGACCGGCATCTTAAGGTTGTCGGCCATTGTTTCGGGGGGTATATCGGAAATCTCCCTGATTTCCCTGATTCTTTTTGAGATCTGCATCATTTCTTCTGACATGGCATGAACTTTTACTATTCAATATTACAGATTTTATTTAAAATAGATAATTGCTATCTGAGTTATCTTATTGCCAATCAAAATAAATCAGAATATCGGTTAAGCAATGTCAGAACTTGTACCCATAGATGATTAATAAAATTTGACTTCATCCGCTCTTATAATGAACTTTGATATTACAGGGCTGTTTAGTAATCAGATAATGACCTGAAACGCTTTCAATTGCACCGGCTGCTGAGGCCCCTGTGAAATGATCTGAAAAAGTTTAATACAAAATGAAAATAGCAGTTCTTCTGGACGAACAATTTCCCTATGGCATGGCTGCTGCAAACCGGACTCTTCTATACACTAAAGGGCTTGTTGAGTTAGGAAACGATGTTGAGATTTTAATCCCAAGGGCTACGGAGTTGTATAATAAAACAAGAAATTTTGAGACAAAGGGAGTATTTGAGGGAGTCAGATACAGATATGCCTATGAATCAGTTATACGAAGGAGTTTTGCAGGAAGAAGAATTCAAAATTTTATTTCATTTTTTAATTCGTTTATTTTTTTTATTCATTTCAATCCTGATATCATTTTAATTGGAGCCAACAGATTCAGATATATATTCCTGGGGAAAATCTGCTCCTTCCTGGTTAATGCCAAATTTGTCAGAGAAAAATCCGAAGTCCCCTTTTATAAATCAGAAAAATTGACATGGATTCAGAAATTCAGAATAAAATCTGAGTTTAAACTGTTTGACGGCCTGATTGTGATCTCAGGGACTTTAAAGGATTTCTTTTTAAATGAAATGCTTTTAAGTACAAAAATGGTGGTAGTTCCCATTTTAATTGACAGTACAAAAAGTTCACCTGGCAAAAATGGCTCAACAGCGGTTAAACCAAACCTGGTTTATACCGGATCGCTCCTGGATCATAAAGATGGAATAATCAATATCGTTAAAGCTTTTGCCAGAGTTTTACAAAATCATCCGGAGGTAAGCTTAATATTGACCGGAGATATAGACGGTTCGGTCGACAAACCGGAATTACTGTCTCTCATTGATGAATTAGATCTTACCGAAAAAGTTGTATTGCCAGGTTATGTGTCAAAAGAAAAACTGAATGAGTTAACTCTTACTTCAACTGCCTTATTGCTGGCTAAACCTCAAAACAGACAGAATCACTATAATATGGCTACTAAAATTGGGGAATACTTATTAACAGGCCGGCCTGCGGTTATTTCTTCGGTTGATACAATATGTCACTATTTAAAGCATAGGGATAATGTATGCATAGCAGATCCTGATTATGTTAAAATGGCTGATGAGATAGAATTCATTTTGAATAATTCAAAAAAAGCTGATGCTATCGGATCAGCAGGCAAAGAATCAGTTGTTAAATTATTTGATTACAAAATACATGCTTCAAGAATCAATGAATTCTTCAGGCAGTTATAATGTGAATTATTTATAATATGAATAAAGAAAACTCGATCTTATTTTTAGGGGATGTAGCTCCTTACAAACCGTTTAAATTTAAAAATAATTACAGAACAGTTATAAATCTTGAATGTCCGATAGTCAGAGATGGCACTCCGGTTAAAGGAAAAATTATTCTCAGTGCAAGGGATAACCATCTGGAAAGAATCTTTAATTCTAATCTGTTGGGTGTTAATCTTGCTAATAATCACATTTTGGATTTTGGAGCAAGTGGATTAGATTCGACTATCAGAGAGTTGGAAAAATCAGGTATTAATTATTTCGGGTTAAATAGGGTTGATGGTAATAATAATCCGCTGATAATTGAATTCAATAAAATTAAGATTGCCTTCTTTTCAGCAATTTGCGAGTCAACATCGCCTATACTTGATTATGAAAATGTCAACTATCTGAGTGCATTAAATTCAGAAGATATTATAAAGAAAGTACAAAAAATAAGAAAATCGGTTGACAGGGTAGTTGTTTGTATTCATTGGGGAATAGAGGAATCATCCTATCCTTCAAAAGATGACATTTTGATCGCGAGAAAATTAATTGACGAAGGAGTTGACATTGTCATTGGAAGCCATGCACATGCACCCCAGCCTGTTGAAAGATATAATAATGGCATAATAGCACATAATCTGGGTAATTTTATAATGCCTGAAATGAACAGAGTTCCTTCCTATTTCGATGAAAAGGGAATTGCACAGTCAGCATTTACTAAAAAGTTAATGCTCTGGAACAGGATATCGTGGGGTTTAATAATTGATATGGAAAGCCTGGAATTCAGGATCAGGAAGTATATGTTTTTTGGCAGCCGGGTTCTTGCATTACCAGTTACCCCTCTTGATAAATATTTGAAGCTGAATAAGGGTGTGCCTGGTGATTCGTATCAGTCTATTTTGCAAAAGCATGTAAAGAGAAGGGAACTTCAACGAAAAATCATAGAATTTATATATAACCCACATGTTCCACAAAGATTAAAAGGAAAATTATGAAAGTAGGACTGTTATTAAACTCTATTAACAAGTTGAGTCCATACTGTGAGAACTTCAGGAATATACTCATTGTTAATAACATACCTTACAGGATCCTTGACCCTAATTCTTATACCCTTCTGGATGAACTCAGGGAGTGTACCCACCTCTTATTCAGGCATTCACAGGGTGATACTGATCTTAAAATCTATGAAACTATTTTTACCATTGCTCACAGAATGTACGGTATCAAGTGTTTGCCTGATTTTGAATCATGCTGGCAATATGAGGATAAAATCAAAGAGTATTATCTGCTGAAAAGTCATGGATTCCCAATAATCGAATCACGTGTATTCTGGAATATTGAGCATGCTGACGCATTTTTAAGTGAGGCACAATTCCCGATCGTTGCAAAATTACCAAAAGGTGCCGCTTCTATCAATGTTGTTATTGTTAACTCACCTGATGAGGGCAGGGCAATAAACAATCAGGTATTTACACGGGGAGTCAGAGCCGGGAGGTTAAACAGCAAATCCAACCTGGCTTCTTTCAGTAAAGCGGGATTAACCAGGTATGGCAAAACCGCATTAAGACATTTTCTGATAGACGCAGGAATTATGAAAGATAAGTCATACTACCCTGAATGGCAGATCCAAAAAGATGCAATACTGTATCAGAAATTCCTGCCAAATAACTCCTATGATCAGAGAATTGTTGTGATCGGGAACAGAGCCTTCGGTGCCAGGAGGTTTGTAAGAAAGAATGATTTCAGAGCCTCGGGGAGTGGTAATTTTGACCTGGATCCCCTTAAAATCGACCCCCGCTGTATTGAAATTTCATTTTCTGTTTCGCGGAAATTAAATTTCAGTACTATGGCTTATGATTTTATCTATGATGAAGATAAGCAACCTTACATAAACGAATTTGGTTATTCCTTTGCTGATTATATATTCCGTGATTGCCCGGGTTATTGGGATGAAAAATTATCATGGCATGAAGGCAAAAAATGGCCTCAATATTACCAGTTAGCTGATTTTTTACAAATTGAAAATTTAAAAAGCAATTAACACTGGCAAAAGACAGATAAAATTCCTTAAGTGCCGGAGGAATTATCTGGTAAGCAGATTCCTGATCTCCTCGTTTCCGGCATAATCGAGGGCTGTCTTACCTTCTTTATCCGTAAGGCGTGGATCAGCACCTTCCTGAAGCAACATTCTTACTATATCTGAATTACCGTATTGTGAGGCAAATATAAGGGCACTGGATCCTTCATTATTCTGAAGGTTCAGATTTGCACCTTTTCCCGCGAGAAGCCCGACTATCTCCTTGTGTCCGTTCAGGGCAGCCACCATAATTGAGCTAAACTTAATTTTCTTTTGCGCATTAATGAGTCTTTGGTTATTAATAATAAACCTTACAATTTCAATATGTCCATTACCTGTTGACTGTATCAGAGCTGTTGTTGCAGGCTTGCCGGCCAGATTGGTTATAGCAGCTGATCTGTCGGTTCTGAGCTTTATTGCTTCCAGTCTTCCGTCAGATGAGCTTGTTATGGTAGCAGTAACCTGATCGTAAGATCCGGCATCACGACCCGAATTTTTTTTAAGCAATCCCATTAAAGCGGCTGAGAGTTCATTATCAGTGCTTATAACAATGGCATTCATGACATCAGCTTCATTCACATCGGGCATGGCCCCGTTTTCAAGGAGGAACTTTACCGTCTCAGTATTCCCATTAAGGGAAGCAAGGAACAGGGCATTTGAACTGTCGGCGCTCCTTACATTTATATCAGCTCCGTGATCAAGGAGCAAACTGACAAAATTTTTCTGATCCATCAGGGAAGCCATCATCAGCGCTGTTACGCCTTCTTTGTTCCTAAGGTCCGGATCGGCGCCATGCCCAAGCAAAAGGCTGGCAACATCTGTAAATCCTGACAATGAAGCCTGAATGAGGGCTGATGTTTTATAAATGACATCCTGCAGGTCAGGATCAGCTCCTCTTTCCAGCAATAATTTTACGGTTTCTGTATGTCCATTCTGAGAAGCAATCATCAATGCCGAATATCCGTCGGAAGCCTGATGATTGATTCTTGAACCATTATCCAGAAGCATTTCCGCAATTTTTGTATGTCCCTCCTGTGAGGCAAGCATCAGTGAAGTTACACCTTCAATTGCTCGGTTGTCGGGGTTGATTCCCTTTTTTAACAGGTATTTTACAATATGGGCATGACCATTTAATGAAGCAAACATAGCAGCAGTCATCCCATCAATAGCCTGCATTTCGGGGTCGGCTCCTCTTCTGATAAGAATGCGGCATGCCTGAAGGTATCCATTTTCTGCAGCATACATAAGAGGACTCTGATCATACTGGTTTGAATAATTAACATCTTCTATGTAACGTGCAGCCCTTATTGTATTCAGACGATCCTGAAAATCTTTTTGCTGCGACATTGCTTTTTCAGATGTAACCAGCAAGAATAAACCAGTCAATATGATTGCATTTAATGTTTTCATAAAACCTGCTTTATTATATTACCAGTCCAATCGGTAGCTAAAGATATTAAAAATTGGAATTATTTCAATCGGAAAGTGATAAACGGCATATAGTATGTTTCAGAACAGCAAAGGATTAGTGGTATGGCCGATATGTCAGAGCAACGGGTTCAGATATGGTTAGTAAAGATTTAATGGGCACCGATGTGTTTACAGTCAAAAGCAGGGACGAACAGAAGGTCCCAAACATAAATTAAATTGATTTGTTTAAGTATTTGCGAAGCTGAAAATGACTTCAAGTAATGCTGTTATCTATGAACAGAATTTTCATATTGCTGATCCTTGGCGTGCTTACAGTGCCATCCATAAACGGACAAAACCCTGATGAATCGATAAATCCCTCGCAAAATGAATTGCATGGCCTGTACATGAAAAAAAGCAGGATGAATAAAATAGTTGGCTGGAGCCTGGCAGGTGCAGGGATAAGTATGATTATCGGTGGTTTTGCAACAAATGTTTCAGCAGGGTGGGGAGAGGGAAACAAAAATAATGGCCTGTGGCTTTCTTATCTGGGAGGAGCCACAACGGTTATAAGTATTCCGGTTCTTATTTCAGCTGCAAGCAATAAAAGAAAGGCAAGGCTTTCATTAAAAGGCGGAACGTTTACTAATATTAATAAACTTACAGAAAAAAGCAGTTCCCTTTCGATGGGTTTAACAATACAATTTTAAGGAAGAAGAGGTTTTCCGGGTTTGGAAAAAGAAACGAGAGTGTATATTTGAGCTCTCGCTCTCACTCTCGCTCTTTTGCAGTACCCGGAGCCGGGATCGAACCGGCACAGCATTGCTGCCACTGGTGTTTGAGACCAGCGCGTCTACCAATTCCGCCATCCGGGCTTATAATTTACTCTGGTAGAAGTTTATAATTCAAATCATTAAAAGAACTCTGACCGGTGATAAGGATGGCGGAATTGGTGCCATCCCTGCAGTCAGGCTGCTCGCTAAAAACACCCACCGGGTGTTTTCCTGCCGCTCGCCCCTGCCATCCGGGCAAATTATAGCTTTGATAAAGCGGACTGCGAAAATATGAAAAATTTCAGATAATTATCTGCATAAGCTTACCTTTTATCTTTACTCAGGTCGAGTAATTCAACCTTTCTGAATTCTACAGGATGGCTTTCGGCCTGGAGACATAAATATCCTCCCTTTATCAATGTGCCTGCCGGAAGGGGATAACCTTCAGGAATCCCATTTCCACCAACCTGCGGAGCAGTGTATGTCAGCACGGTATCTCCTTCAAGAACATGATGTATAATGCGATCTCCGAGAACCAGGAATTCAGCAGTTACCCAAACATCTCCGTGATAGGTTTTGGATGTTGATTCATTGCAGTGTTGTGTTATGAGGGTGCCGTTCATAACAATATTTGTACCCGGTGTGCAAACATTCGATGTATGTCTTTCCGACAGCCCGTCTCCTCCAAGGAACTGGGCTTCAACCGAAACAGGAAAGTCCTGGTCAACACCCATCGATGCAGCTGATTGTGAATGAAGCATTACCCCGCTGTTCCTGAATGCCCATGAGGGCCCCCCAGGAACCTGATCACCCACAAAACGGTATTCAATCCTCAGTTTGTAATATGAATAGGGTGTCTTATAAAAGATGTGTCCAAACTCATTATTGAATTTGTCGTATTCATCGTACCGGACTTTTAATATGCCATCCTCTACCCTGAAGGTGTTTTTGTAATTGACATTAAGCTCTGAACCTTTGATCTTGATGTCCCAGCCACTCAGATCTTTCCCGTTAAAAAGCGGGATCCATTTCTCATTTTCAGAGTTGCAGGACAAGTTGACAACAATAAGCGAAATAAAAATTAATAGTCTGGACATTATATATAAGGTTAAAGGTTAAAGGTTAAAGTGAAAGCTCACCTATAACTGCTCTACGCTCTACGCTCTACGCTCTACGCTTCACCCTGCGCTCTGAGCCCTGATCCCAGTCCCCTGCGCCCTTCTTCACACTTTAAGCATTTCCCTGACAGCTTTATTTATACCTGTTTCGTCAAATCCGCATTCGGTTATAAGCTCCTCGCGGGTTCCGTGCTCAACAAAATAATCAGGAATGCCGAGCCTCTTAACTTTTGCATTGAATCCGTTATCGGCCATATACTCAATCACAGCGCTTCCGAACCCACCTTTTACAACCCCGTCTTCTACTGTAATGATGTTTTTGAACTTCTTAAACACAGAGTTAAGTGCGTCTTTGTCGAGAGGAGAGACATACCGCATATCCCAATGTGTTATCCCGATATTTTCTTCTTTAAGCTTTTTGGCCACTATATTTACTGCATGTCCGGGATGCCCGATGCTTAAAATCGCAATATCGTTTCCATCGCTTAGTTGTCTTGCCCTGCCTGGTTCAACTTCCTCGAAAGGTTTATTCCAGTTCGAGACCATACTGCATCCTCTCGGGTACCGGATTGTGAATGCACCAGTATATTTACCAAGCTGTGCGGTGTACATAAGGTTCCTAAGTTCCACAGCATCCATGGGCGCGCTGACAATCATATTTGGTATTGTCCGCAAAAAAGCAATATCAAAAAATCCATGATGGGTTGCGCCATCCGGACCTACCAGGCCTCCCCGGTCGATGCAGAAAACAACCCTGAGCTTCTGGAGGGCAACATCGTGAATTATCTGGTCATAAGCGCGCTGCAGGAATGAAGAATAAATGTTGCAGAAAGGCAGTAGTCCCTGTGTTGCCAGGCCGGCTGAAAATGTTACGGCATGTTGTTCGGCTATTCCCACATCGAATATTTTTTCGGGCATTTCCTTCATCATATAAGTCAGACCGCTGCCGGATATCATTGCAGGAGTAATGGCCCTGATAGTATTATTTTTTTCAGCCAGTTCAAGCAGTGTTCTTCCAAATACTTCGGTATAAGTTGCCGGTTCAGCGTTCCCTGTATTAATGATGATTTTTCCTGTTTCTTTGTCGAACTTACCGGGAGCATGAAAAGTAGTCTGGTCCTCTTCGGCCTGTTTAAAGCCTTTGCCCTTGACAGTAAGGCAGTGAAGTAATTTTGGTCCGGGGATCCTTTTAAGATCTTCAAGAACTTTAACAAGATGCATTACATCGTGCCCGTCGATTGGCCCGAAATACCTGAAATTCAATCCTTCAAAGAGGTTGCTTCTGTCAAGGAGAGTGCTTTTAAAGCCTGCCTCGAGCTGAGCGGCCAGTGTACGGGCATCCCCGAATTTTCCGAAGGCCCCCAGCATGTGCCAGACCTTGTCCTTTAACTTGTTGTAGGTTTTGCTGGTGGTAATATCAATAAGGTATTCCTTCAGGGCTCCGACATTGGGATCGATGGCTATATTATTGTCATTTAGGATAACAAGTAAGTCTGATTTGGCTGTACCGGCGTTATTCAGACCTTCAAAAGCTTCACCTGCAGTCATTGCGCCATCGCCTATCACTGCTACGACTTTGCGGTTCTCTCCCTTTTGTCGGGCAGCAACTGCCATTCCGAGTGCTGCTGAAATGGAGGTGGATGAATGACCTGTTCCAAATGCGTCATATTCGCTTTCATCCATTTTAGGAAAACCGCTGATGCCTTTAAATCTCCTGTTTGTACTGAAATTGTCTCTTCGTCCCGTGATGATCTTATGTCCATAAGCCTGATGCCCTACATCCCAGATAATCTTGTCGTAGGGAGTATTGAATACATAATGAAGTGCAACAGTTAACTCAACGACGCCAAGACTGGCGCCGAAATGACCCGGGTTATTGGACACAACATCAATAATAAACTGCCGAAGCTCTGAACTGACTTTTATAAGGTCTTCGGTAGTCAGCTTTCTCAGGTCCTCAGGGGTTGAAATCTTATATAACAGGCTTTCCTCCGTGTTCATCGGAAAAAGAATATTTTTTCGACTCAAATATAACAATTATTATTCCCCTTCATTGCAGGTGCTTGCAGGGGATTTTCTTATTTTTACCACGGCAATCAATCTGGATGCTACAATAATCAGATATAGAATGCTGTTATTATTATAAAAATATATAGGAATCATGAGAAAGCGCTATTTCTTAATTCTTTCAGTTGTTATTTTAACAATTTCATTTTCTTCATGTGTTTCAGGAAGGAAACATAAGGCTCTTCAGGATACGAGCAGAAATTTCATGAACGAGAGGGATGAGTTCAAGACTGAAAATATTGCACTGGAGATGGCCAACAGGGAACTTGAGGCTAAAATTAAATCCACTGAAGAAGAGATAAGCTCTGCGGGCAGGGAGTTGGCCGCAGCCCAGAGTGAACGCGACAGGGCCCTGGGTGAATATAATAAGCTTTCGGCTAAATATGATGAGCTTCAAAATGCACAGGAAGCCTTAATACGCGGTAATGTAAAAGAAACACAGAAATTGCTTACTGAACTCCGGTCAGCACAGGAAGACCTACAGAAGAAAGAGGACCTTTTAAGGCAGCTGGAACAGAATTTAGATGATAAAAAAACATCCCTCGATGAGCTGTCATTTGAGCTTGAGAAGAGGAATGCAAGAATGCGCGAGCTTGAGAATATTCTTGATACCCAGAAAAAGATAGTGCAGGACCTTAAGAGCAAGGTTTCTGAAGCGCTGCTTGGTTTTGAGAACAATGGACTTACTGTTACAATGAAAGATGGCAAGGTGTATGTGTCACTCGACGAAAAGCTTCTCTTCAGATCAGGTAGTTGGGAAATTGATGCAAACGGAAAAAACGCCCTTAGAAAACTTGCCGGAGTTCTCGATCGCAACCCAGATATTCAGGTTGCTATTGAAGGGCATACGGATAATGTTCCTTACAGGCCGGGAGGTCAGCTTACCGATAACTGGGACCTCAGTGTAAAACGTGCAACCACTGTAGTAAGGGTGCTTCTTGAAGGATCAAAAATAAATCCGACCAGGCTAACGGCATCGGGCAGGAGTGAATACCTGCCGGTTGATGGAAGGAACACTCCGGATGCAAGACAGAAAAACAGGAGAACAGAAATAATACTTACTCCTGACCTGACTGAATTGTATGACCTGATAAATAAGTATTAGAAGCGTACAGCGTAGAGCAAAAGGCACAGGGGAAGAAGGCGGATCGGTGATCGGCTATTCAGAGAAAAGCTGCATTTTTACCTTCATGTTTTTCAATGCCTGAAGCAGGTTGTCTTCCGGTTTCAGGAAATCCTGGTTTTCCCAGAATTCCGGGTCATATTTGTCGATTGTCTTTGAGAATATCGAATGAACGGGTGCAACTTCATCCCTGTCGAACCGTGTGACATTTTTAAGATTCATTCCTGTTACTGCAAGCTCAAAGAATACATGAAACTGATTACTGAAAAGCTGTTTCTGCTTTTTTGATGCGAAGAGCAGATCACCTCTGACGTGAGAAAGAAAATACCTTTTATCCATCTTACGGTAGCTGACAGAATACTTTACCGAGAGGGGCCATGTGTTATAACCGTGCGACTGGCTTGAGATGAATGAATCCCTTATCTTGTGTATATATTTCAGATTAAGTTCAAAATCGGCCTGTAATATAGCGAAGTCGCGGGTGTTGATGTATAAGGTTCCTTTGAACAAAGGCTGATCAACAGTCTCTTTCTGCTTAAACTCAATTGCATACGCTGCATCATCATCGAAGGTAACAATATCGGTTATCCGGTAGGTGTATTCATCAATGCTGTTGTAATCAATAAAATCGAAATGATTCTTTATTCCGTCAAGTTCAAGAGAGGTGCTTAATCCTGCCTTAAGTCTTAACGCCAGGGTGTCGCTGCGGTCGATATTTTCTATTTTCCGGCTTTTCAGTATTTTCATCTGGTCTCCGAGCAGGGATCCGGTATAGGCACTCTTGTAAATCATGAGTACAGCCTCGGAATAAGACTGAAGCTCAGTTTTTTTCAAGACTCCTTCCCTGTAAAAGCCCGTAAGCGATGCCGGGGTGTTCCCGTAGTTTGAAGGTATAGCCTTGACCGCCTTATTTATTATCTCCCGGGGGATCTGGCTTCTGATGACAATTTCGGGTATTGAGATGTATTCCCTCTCCATATATATATTCAGGTTATTTCCCTGAAAATCTTTTACCGGAAGCTGCCTTCCAACGTAGCCAAGATATGAAATGAAGATGGTGTCGTCAATAATGTCTGAAGTGATATTCATTCCAAATTCACCGTTATTATTGGTGATCGTTCCCCGGCCTTTATTCTTTATTGCAACCGATGCAAAGGCTAACGGATCGTTGGTCTCATGGTCTGTAATTTTCCCCGAGATATATATCTCTTCCCGCCCTGCGCCTGTTATGCTTTCTGCAACAGGACTGTTTCTGATTGAGATAATAATATACCTGTCAATTACAGAATAGGTAAGTGAATCATTCTGAAGGATTTTGTCAAGTATCAGGCTCAGCCTCATGTTGCTGAACGACATTTCAAATTTTCTTTCACTGTCAATAAGCCTGCTGTCGTAAGTGAAGTTGTGTCCTGTCGATCTGCTTATGATATTCAGGGCCTGGCCTACTTTTACGTTTCCCTCCCTGAAGGTAAAAGTTGAATCAAGCAGACTTCCCTGGCATCTTCCTTCCTGCTGAATGATCAGAAAGAAAAGCATGGTTAAAGCAGCGACATTTTTCAATCCGGATCGATTGTCCGACCGCATTTTCCTTATTTTTTCCCTAGATGGTAAATATTGCCATCTTTACTGTATGAGAGATTAAAAGTAGTACAAATTATGCGGATTATTGTTTCATGGGGTTCGTTATTGAAGCTTGTGGCAATCGGCAGAGAAAGTATCGAGGTATCAGTGGCATTGATTTCAATATCATATAATTTCTGCAGATCACGGAAGACGATTTCAAGCTTCTGGCCTTCATAGGTCAGTTTACCTGTATTCCATGCCAGGTAGTTCAGTTCGTCATTCAGTTTCTTCCCCGTTGCCTTTGAATTCATAGTCCCGATAAAACCGGGATCAAGAATAAGGCTTCGTGAACCTGAGCTGTCGGCAAGCATCACTTTTCCGGTCTTTACAAATACTTCAACGGCTGAATCATTATTACTGGTTATTACATTAAATGAAGTTCCAAGAACCTTAACATTAGCTCTTCCGGCATCTACAACAAAAGGTTTGGAGGCATCAGGCGCTATTTCAAAAAAAGCTTCACCCGAAAGTTTTACATTTCTCTCATTTTGTCCCCCGCGCCTGAAATTATAGCTCAGGTGTGTATTCCTGTTAAGATAAACATTGCTTCCGTCGGGTAACCTGACCTGAAGGTTCATCTCTCTGCTGTCAGTGGCAACAGTAGTTCTTCCTGTGAGAACCCCCTTATTATAGGTGAAGATTGCTGCTGCACCAATACTGAATAGTAAAAGGATTGCTGCGGCGATCTTCAAAAAAGAAAACCTTGCAGATAGGTTTTTTGCCGGATATATAGCGGGGTTTTCATCGGTCATCTTAAGCTTTGAAGAGACCCTGGACCAGGCTTTGTCGACATTTATTTCCTTCTTATCATCCATGCTCCTGAGGTTTTTCCAGTACATTGAAATTTTATGACTGTCACCAGAAATAAATTCTTTAAGCAGTTTTTTATTTTCTTCCTGTTCACCTGAAAGCATGGAAGCAAGTTCTTCCCAGTCCCTGTCGGTGTATTTGTTGTTATTGACCATTTCTATTATTCTATTAATGCTTTTCTGAATTCCTTAAGTGCTCTTCCCATATTTGCTTCGACAGTTTTTACCGAGATTGACAGTTTTTCAGAGATCTCCGAATATTTAAGACCTTCAAACCTGTTCATGCAGAAAATCCGGCCGCATCTTTCGGGCAGCCTGTTTAAGATCTCTGCCACTCTGTCCTGGAGGTCCCTGTAGTTAATCAGGTCTGTAACATTTTCATTTCCGTATTCCGGTCTGTCAGCCATTTCAGCAATATGTCTGCCTATTACTTTTTTATGATCTTCGAGGTGAAGGCACCTGTTATGAACCGATCTGAAAAGATATCCGTTCAGCGAGCTGTGTATTTTGATTTTGTCCCTGTCCTGCCAGATCCTGACAAAGAGATCCTGCACAATTTCTTCAGCACTATCGTGATCTTTGATCATAGACCTGGCATAACGTACCAGCGAAACATAGGTTGATCTGAAGAGTGATTCGAATTGTTCCCTGTCACCTTTCAGTATCTCTTCCAATGTTACTTTTTCGCCGGTCACTGGACTATTCATGAGTTAATTCTCCTCGGGCCTGTCGCTGAATTTCAGTTTTCTGCTGAGCTTGCGGATTGCCGATTCAATACTCTGGTCAGGTTCGATAACATTATATTCACCCCAGAATTCCGGATCGGCAAACGACATAACCTCTTCTGAAAATACATCGGTATATCTCAGCTTTTCTTTTCCTGTAAATTTAATAACTTCCTGGTTAGTTCTGTCAGTAACAGCTATTTCAGACATTGTTGTATAAAAAGTATTGAAGAGTTTCTTTTTCCAGTTAACTTTAAATCTTACTTCTGCCCTTGAGTAAGAAAAGTGCCATTTACCATCCTGCTCACGGTATTTGGTCCTGTAAGTTGCAATTTCGGGTGTAACTTCACAACCAAGAGGTTTTTTCTTGATGAAAATAGAAGTCGCTGCGTCCTTGTCAGCCAGGTTGAATCCAAATTCAGCTTCAGTGATGGCGTATGTATCGACATCAATATATAAGCTTCCCATAAACAATGGGATATCAACTGAAGGTTTCTGAAGGAAGTCAATTACATAATGCGGTCTTTCATCTATTTCAATTACCCCTGTAATTGAGTAATTATAATACTCCATCGCATCTCTCGTAAGGATTGCTTCAGTGTTTTTGGCGATATCAAGCTGAAGAACGCTTACCGGACCACCCTGGAGCTTAAAGAGCAGAGTATCCATTTTTTCAACATCCGAGCTCTTTCTTCCTTTGTAGATCCTTGCTCCGTCAAAACGTACATCGCTGTTATACGGCGCCTTGAAGATCTCAACCACAGCTTCTCCTAGTGAGACGTATGTGCGGTTTTTCCGGATAGTTTCACGATAAAAGGCAGTCATGAGGTTTGGCTCATTCTCATAGTTCCTGGCTATCCTGTCTATGGCATTCCCAACTATGCCCTCAGGATCAATTGGTCTTACCACAATTTCTTTTATCGGGATAGGAGCCATCTCCATCGTAATTACATTTTTTGAGCTGCCATCCTTTAACTGGCTGATAGGGATTACTTTGTTTTTATACCCAAGGAATGTTACTTCCAGGTTTCCTGAAGCATCCTGTTCGGATATTTTAAGAGTAAATTCTCCGTCGATATTGGTCACAATGGCAACATTGGTTCCAGCCAGTGCTATTGAGGCAAAAACAAGCGGAGTACTGCTTTGAGCATCGACAACTTTACCGCGCAGGGTAATGAAATTTTGCTGATCGGCTGTCTTTTTTCCAGATTTTTCAGCAGCTGTTGCAACCTGAGCTGTAAAAGCAAGAAGAGTGACCAGGGCAATTAACAGATAATTTTTAATTGTTTTCATGGCAAAAAATAATATAGTTTAAAATTTATTTTCAAATTGTTTTCTCTTTACGATGATAAGACCGTTAATTATATCCTTTACCCTATCATTACAGCTGATTATTTTCTTACTTTGAAAAAAATTGCCTCAAAAGCATTAATGATAAACATTCAGAAGCATATCAATTTGGTAACATCAGGATTCTCCTTTCTGAACAGCATGTTTACGGGGAATGCCTCAATATACGGTATGCCGGTATCACTTGGGATTGAGCTCACGAACATCTGTAATCTTAAATGTCCCGAGTGCCCGTCAGGATCGGGAACACTCACCAGGGACAAGGGTTTTATGAGTGCAGAGCTTTTTGATAAAATATTAAGAGAGACTTCACCATTCCTGTGCAATGTCAACCTCTATTTTCAGGGTGAATCAATGATGCATCCTCAGTTTTTTACATTTCTCGAAAAGATTCCTCATCTGCATTCTGTTTTATCGACCAATGGACATTTTCTTTCAGCCGGAAACTCTGAAAAGCTTGTCACATCGGGATTGAAGGAATTGATTATCTCAGTCGATGGTTCTGATCAGCAATCATATTCAGCATACCGCAAGGGTGGTAATCTAAATAAAGTAAAAGAAGGTGTTCTGAATGTTGCCGGAGCCAAAAAGAAATCTAACTCAAAAATCAGGATTGAAGTTCAATTTCTCGTAAACAAGACTAACGAACACCAGATTCAGGAAATGAGGCAATATGCCAGGGAGACAGATGTTTCCCTCAGGCTCAAGTCAATGCAGATCATCAATGAGGAGAATGCCGAAAACTGGCTGCCTTCTCTGTCCGGATTCAGAAGATACCATAAAGCCGGCGACAAGTATGAAATAAAGAGCAGTCTGCCTGACAGATGCGCACGACTATGGTTCAACCCTGTAATAACATGGGACGGGAAAGTGGTTCCGTGTTGTTTTGATAAGAACGCCGATCATATTATGGGTGATCTGAATGTCGATACGTTTAAGAAGATATGGACAGGACACAGGTATCTTAAATTCAGAAAAGATCTGCTTTCAGCCAGAAAAAAGATTGATATCTGCAGGAACTGCACGTCGGGGCTGAATAAGGTAAAATGCTAATTATCAAATATATTTGTAAATTAGTGAAATTTAGGATAAAGAGACATGAAGACTTTCAAAAAAATTCTTATTTCCATATCAGCCTTAGTGCTAATTGCGATAGCTGTTGGATTTATTATGATCATTAATATCAGGAGGGGCGCCTTGCCACAGTATGAAGGAGAGATAATAACTGAAGGATTATCGGGAGCTGTTACAGTATATAGGGATGAAAGGGGAATGCCGCATATTTATGCGGATGATGAGAAGGACCTCTATTTTGCAGCAGGTTTCGTTGTTGCACAGGAGAGGCTGTGGCAGATGGATCTTATCCGCCGGGCTACAACAGGAAGGTTGTCAGAGATATTCGGGAAAGATTATGTTCAGACCGATCTCTTCCTTCGGTCGCTTGAAATGACCACCAAATCAAAAATGCTGCTGTCAGCCGAAGATCCGGAGGTGTTGTTATGCCTGCATTCATACGCTGATGGAGTAAATGCATTTATTAAAAGTACAGGAAAGAAGCTACCTCCCGAATTCAGGATTCTGGGATATAAACCCGATCCCTGGAAAATAGAGGATATTGTTAATATTATTGGCTATATGGGATGGGATCTTGCTGCCGGAAACCTTTCGGCTGACATTTATAATTACAGACTCATAAAAAAATTAGGCGCTGAAAAAGCCGCCCGGTTAATGCCACACTGGCAAACCCAAAATACTTATGTCTTCCCCGACTTCAGGCTTGAAGAGAAAAAACTGAATGAAGCAATGACAAATATAGCTGCCGTAGAAAAGCTTAACGAGCTTGGAATAGTATCTTTTTCAGGCAGCAACAATTGGGCAGTCAGCGGGAAACGGTCTGTAACCGGAATGCCAATCCTGTCAAACGACATGCATCTCGGACTTAGTTCACCGGGGATCTGGATCCAGATGCACGAGGTGATACCGGGAAAGCTGAATGTTACAGGAGTTTCAATTCCCGGACAGCCATTTATCGTAGCCGGGCATAACGACAGTATTGCCTGGGGGATGACTAACCTTGCCGTTGATGATATCGATCTTTTTTCGGAAACGATCAATCCTGAAAACCGCAATCAGTATTTCTTAGATGGTGAATGGAAGGAAATGAGAGTGAGGGATGAGATAATAAGTATAAAAGGAGAAGAGGCCGATACTTTTAAACTTTATTTCACTCACCGCGGACCTATTATTTCAGATATGAGGAATATAGATGATGCAGAGCTAAGCATGAGGTGGTCGGGCTACGATAAAAGTGATGAGGTGAAGTCGGTTTATCTGCTGAACCGGGCGAATAATATGGATGACTTCAGGCATGCTCTTGGTTTCTTCAGATCCATAAGTCAGAATTTTGCGTATGCCGATGTAGCAGGAAATATCGGGCTGAATACCGGCGGCGGGGTTCCTTTAAGGAAGGGACATGGAACCCTTATCAGGAATGGAGCGACCAGTGAATATGACTGGAAAGGATACGTGCCTTTCGAACAGTTGCCATACAGTATTAATCCGGAGAGCGGTTACGTCTCATCAGCCAATAACAAGACAGTTGATGATTCTTACCCCTATTATATTGGTACAGGATTTTCAATTCCATACAGGATAAACAGGATAAGGCAGATGATCGATCAGAAAGAGATCCTGGGGCTGAATGATTTTAAAGAAATGATGCTTGATCAGCATTCCAATTATGCCGAACAGCTTACCCCGTTTATACTTACTTTACAAAAACGTGCAGGGGAATTGACAAAAGAGGAGGCTGACGCCCTTGACCTGTTGAGCAACTGGGATTTTGACATGAATGCCGGGCTGGTGGCACCCTCCGTTTTTGAATTTTTCAGGATAAGCCTTATCAGAAACATACTTGCTGATGAGATAGGGGAGTTATTTGACCAGCTTCCTCATCATCAGAAAGATTTCTACATATATCGGATTATGAAGGAAGGACCGGATGAATGGGTGGATAATATCAATACTCCTGAAAAAGAGTTGTTTGATGACATAATCATAAAAAGTTTCAGGGATTGTGTGGCTGCCCTCAAAGATGGTTATGGTCCTGATCATGAAGGGTGGAAATGGGGAAATATCCATAAGATCTCGATGGATCATCCGCTTGGTACAGTTAAGATCCTTGATAAGCTGTTCGGATTAAATTCTGACCAGTATTCTGTAGGGGGGAGCAATCACACTGTCAGTCCCTATTCCTACGGAGCCGGCTTTAAGGTTAATCACGGTGCATCAGAAAGACATATCTTCAATACAGCCGACTGGGACGAATCGTTTACAATAATACCAACGGGGCAATCAGGTATTCCGGGCAGTGAGTTTTACCTGTCGCAATTCAGGAATTATCTTGATGGGATTTATTATAAAGATGCTTTTTCGGAAAAAGCTGTAAAGAGTGCTGCAAAGTATAAGCTGGTGCTTAAACCGTCATAACATCTTTCTCTTTCAGGGCCATTACCTTATCAACCCTGCTGTTGAAGTCGTGTGTCATCTCCTGTACTGTTTCGACCGCATCCTTTTCAGCATCCTCGGGCAGGCCCTCTTTAAGAGATTGTTTCAATTCATCGTTAGCCCATTTCCGGGCACTACGGATACTTATCCTTGCTGTTTCACCTTCATTACGAACCTGTTTAACGAGCTGATGCCTTCTTTCTTCAGTCAACGGAGGAATGTTTATTCTGATCACCTCACCGTTATTAACAGGAGTAAGACCAATATTAGCCGCCATTATTGCTTTTTCAATAGGTCCGAGCATTGACTTTTCCCATGGTTGTATTAAGATGGTCTTCGGATCGGGGGTATTTATATTTGAAACCTGCGAAAGAGGTGAATTTACACCGTAATAATCAACAGTAATGCCATCGAGTAATGCAGGAGTAGCTCTTCCTGCCCGGAGCCTTGAGAGTTCCAGTTCCAGATGCTCAAGAGCCTTTACCATTCTGTCTTTTGTTTCTTCAAGGATCAGGTCAACTTCTTCTTCCATATTTTTAAAGATAAGTTTGTAAATGTCAATGTTTTCCTGCGTAATTTTTTAAAAATAACAAAAATAATAAAAAAGTGAACAGCAT
Organism: uncultured Bacteroidales bacterium; assembly: GCA_942492865.1. GTDB lineage: Bacteria > Bacteroidota > Bacteroidia > Bacteroidales > VadinHA17 > LD21. The sequence continues at coordinate 1,614,879 of OW818650.1, forward strand.
ATACCTTTTAATTGGAAATGAGAGTGCCGGTGTGTACCCCGTTCACAACCTTCATCAGGTTCCCTTTCATATTCATGTCGAATACAACGATTGGCATGTCATTATCCCTGCACATTGTAAATGCTGTTGAGTCCATAACCTTGAGATCGAGTTGTATTACTTCCCGGAATGATATTTTTTCAAACTTTTTAGCCGATGGGTCTTTTTCAGGGTCAGAGGTATAAACCCCGTCAACCCTTGTGCCTTTAAGTAGAACATCTGCGCCTGTTTCAACGGCCCTCAGTGCGGCAGCAGTATCGGTGGTAAAGAAAGGATTGCCCGTACCGCCGGCAAGTATGCAAATAGTTCCGTTTTTCATTGCATCAAGCACCTTATCCCTGTTATATAGTTCACCCACAGGTTCCATTCTGATTGATGTAAAAACAGTGGCTCTGCCTCCAAGAGTGTTGATATAGTTCTCTAATGCAAGGCTGTTGATGATAGTTGCGAGCATTCCCATCTGATCGCCTTTAACCCGGTCGAAACCGGATTTTGTTCCGCTGAGGCCTCTGAAAATGTTTCCTCCTCCGATAACTATCCCAATCTCACATCCTGCTTTAGCAACTTCAATTATCTGCCTTGCATATTCTTCAAGGATACCCTCGTTGATCCCATTATTTTCTTTCCCGGCCAGAGATTCGCCGCTGAGCTTAAGTAATATTCTGGAGTATTTCATACAGATAGCTGAAATTTAGTTCAATATACGATTTTCTACGATTCTGTTATAATAAAAAAGCGCCTTTTACAAGGCGCCCTGTTATTGAAATATGAACTTACGTTTACAGATTAAGACTGAATCTCCTGAAACTTGTAACAGTCAGTCCCTTATCGGCCGATTGCAGGTATTGTCTGACAGTCATTTTATTGTCCTTAACAAACTCCTGGTTCAGCAATGTGCTTTCTTTAAAGAATTTAGCCAGTTTTCCCTGGGCAATTTTTTCAAGCATTTCTTCAGGTTTACCTTCCTGGCGAGCCTGTTCTTTTCCTATCTCGATTTCCTGGGCAATAGTTTCAGATTTTACATCGTCTTTATCAAGAGCCACCGGATTCATAGCGGCAACCTGCATTGCAACATCCTTATAGACCTGCATGTCAAGCCCTGCTTTTGAAAAGCCAACAAGAGTAGCAAGACGACTTCCCGGGTGGATATAAGCCTGAACATGAGCTGATTCTATCTTCTCGTAATATGAAACTTCAAGTTTTTCGCCTATAACTCCTAAAAGTTCAATTACTTTTCCTTCAACAGTTCCGCCATCAAGCGGAAGTGATTTAAGCTGTTCAAGACCGGCCGGTTTTTTTGCAAGAGCAAGATCGAGTATTTTATTTGCCAGATCCTGGAAATTTGAATTTTTTGCAACGAAGTCAGTTTCGCTGTTCAGGACAATCAGAGCGCCGGTTTTGCCATCGGTGGTTACTTTTGACAGAACAAGTCCTTCGGAAGCTTCCCTTTCAGCACGTTTATTGGCAACAGCCTGTCCTTTTTTACGTATTATTTCTATTGCCTTATCGAAGTTGCCATCAGCTTCTTCAAGCGCCTTTTTGCAATCCATCATTCCTGCAAGGGTCACTCTTCTTAATTTTGCAACATCTGCGGCATTTATTGTAGCCATGGTAATATTAATTATTTAGACAAAATATTTATTCCTCATCTTCTTTGTCGTCAAGGCTGGCAATATCCTCATCACCTTCGGATTCTTCGGCAACCAGGTCTTCTTCTTCCTCATCGACATCAACTTCAGGTTCTTCTTCCACGATTGCTTCAACCAGAGCTATTGGAAGGTCCTTTTCAAGCTCTTTTCTCATCACCTTCTTGTCTTTTGTTCCGGGCTCTTTGTCTTTTTCAAGCTTCCTGTCGTTAAGACCTTCTTCTATTGACTGGCATAGGATTTCAACAATTAAGGATATTGATTTGGATGCATCATCATTTGCGGGGATCGGAAAATCAATATCGGAGGGATCGGAATTGGTGTCAACCATTGCAAAAACCGGGATACCAAGACGTTTAGCTTCTTTGACAGCGATATGTTCTTTTGTTACATCAACAATAAAGAGCGCTGAAGGAAGTCTTGTAAGGTCAACAATGCTTCCAAGGTTCTTTTCAAGTTTGGCTCTCTGCCTTGTTACCTGAAGTCTTTCACGTTTTGAAAGATTGGTGAAAGTACCATCGGTAGCCATTTTGTCGATAGATCCCATTTTTTTGACCGCTTTACGGATCGTCGGGAAGTTAGTCAGCATGCCTCCGGGCCAGCGTTCTGTGACGTATGGCATATTTACTTTCTTAACCTTTTCGGCAACTATTTCTTTAGCCTGTTTTTTTGTAGCTACAAATAATACTTTTTTACCCGATCGGGAAATGTGCTTCATGGCTGAAGCGGCCTCATCAAGTTTTACTATGGTTTTTTCAAGATCGATAATATGTATCCCGTTACGCTCCATGAAGATATAAGGAGCCATTGCCGGATTCCATTTTCTTTTAAGATGTCCGAAGTGAACACCTGCATCCAGTAATTCTTTAAAATTTGTTCTTGGCATTATTATGTTTATTAAGTTTACATTCATTCAATCAATTGCAGAGTAGCTCCTAAAGGAAGTCCCTGCAATTTAGATACTAAACTTGCATCAGGTGGCTGATCGCGGAAACTCTAACGTTTACTGAACTGGAATCTCCTGCGGGCTTTGGGCTGGCCTGGTTTTTTCCTTTCAACTTCACGCGGGTCGCGGGTTGTGAAACCGCTTGCCTTAAGCTTTGATTTATTTTCTGCATCAACCACAATAAGGGCCCTGGTGATACCAAGACGCAGTGCTTCGGCCTGGCCTCTTACACCACCCCCATCGAGATTTACATTAATGTCATACTTATCAGCGGAATTTAAAAGATGCAGTGGCTGGGTAACAACAAAGTGAAGCGTTTCAGCTCCGAAATATTCTTTGTAATCCCTGCCGTTAACAGTGATTTTTCCCTTACCATCACTCATGTACACCCTTGCAACGGCTGCCTTCCTTCTTCCGATAGCATTGATTGATTCCATATCTGTTCCTTAAAATTTTTTATAATTCAATTTTGCGTGGTTTTTGTGCTTCATGCTGATGTGCAGGACCCGCATATACATGCATGTTTCTAAACAGAGCCCTTCCAAGCCTGTTCTTGGGAAGCATTCCCCTTACCGCGTTTTCGACCAGATTGATCGGTTTCTTTTTCAGCATCTCTTCAGCTGTAGTGAACCTCTGGCCTCCGGGATATCCGGTATGCCTAACGTACTCTTTGCCAGACCACTTATCGCCCGTTAAAACAACTTTCTCGGCGTTAATAACAACTACATTATCTCCGCAATCAACATGAGGGGTGAAATCAGTTTTGTTCTTACCCCTCAACATGCTTGCTATCAAAGTTGCAACACGTCCGAGAACTGCTCCTTCAGCGTCAATAATTACCCATTCCTTGTTTACAGTCGCCTTATTTGCCGACACTGTTTTATAACTTAAAGTGTTCACTTTTATTGAATTTTTATAATGAAATACTTCTACTTAAATTAAAAAACCCTTTATTTTCGGGATTGCAAAAATACAATATATTTCCTTAAAAAAAAGAAAACTAAACAGAATTTATTTACTGATCACCAAAAGTGGAGTATTTTTGCCTCATCAGGAAGACAAAATTAAGTAATATTAATAAGATATGGATGATGAAAGAGCTTTTCTGAAAAAAGCCATTGAAATAGCTGATAAAGGTATTGAGAACGGAGGAGGGCCATTTGGCGCTGTAATAACCAGGGAGAATAAGATAATTGCAGAAGCGGGGAATATGGTAGTTCTGCTGAATGATGCGACAGCACACGCTGAGATAAATGCTATCAGGAAAGCTTCTGAAGCGCTTAAGACATTCGATCTGTCGGATTGCACTCTTTTTACATCATGCGAGCCATGCCCGATGTGTCTTGGCGCTATTTACTGGGCCGGAATAAAAAAGGTGGTTTACTCATCAAACCGCAATGATGCTTCAAAGGCAGGATTTAATGACAGTTTCATATATGAAGAAATGGTGCTTGACCCTTCGGAGCGTAAGATTATATTTCTGCGGATAAAGGATGAAATGAGTGAAAAAGTGTTCCGGAAGTGGGAGAAATACGAAAATAAAAAACCTTACTAAAAAATGTTTTCTTCAGACAGGCTTACGGGTGAATTTTTCTCACGCGATGTACTGGAAGTTGCTCCTGAGATACTGGGAAAAATTCTTGCAATACGTTCTTCAGACGGAATTACCGGAAGATTTGCAATCACTGATGTGGAAGTATACAGAGGTATGGAAGATAAGGCATGTCATGCTTCAAAAGGAAGGACAGCGAGGACAGAAATCATGTTCAGGTCAGGAGGTTTTCTGTATGTTTACCTTATATATGGCATGTATTGGATGCTTAATGTTGTTACCGGCTCCACAGATGAACCCCAGGCGCTTCTTATAAGAGGTGTTGAAAATTGCTCCGGTCCCGGCAGGGTCACCAAATTAATTGGCATAGATGGTTCTTATAACTGTGAAGACCTGTCTTCATCTTCCAGGATTTGGATTGAAAACGCTTCTCAGGTAAGTGAATTCCGTACCGGCCCAAGGATAGGTATTGATTATGCTGGGGAGTACTGGAAGACAAGGCCATGGAGATTTTATGTTTAAGAAGTTTGCAGGTAGTAGTTTTTGGAGTGCTTAGAGTAAATATTTTTTCCGTTATTTGTGATAACTTAATATTTTATTTATGGACCGGGTCAAATTTAACCGCCTGAACATCCTGACGGGCTGGCTGATGTTTTTAATCTCGGGTATTGTTTACACCCTTACGGTTGAGCCTACTGTCAGTTTCTGGGATACCGGCGAATTTATACTTTCAGCATTCAAGCTTCAGGTGGGTCATCCTCCCGGGGCTCCCTTGTTCCTTATGATTGGAAGGATAGCAACCTTGTTTGCAGGAGGAGATGTTTCAAAAGTGGCCCTGAGCATGAACATGCTGTCGGCAATATGCAGCGCGTTTACAATAATGTTCCTCTTCTGGACAATAACCCATCTTGTAAGAAGAGTGCTATATAAAGGTAAGGAAGGTGATGAAAATAATTTGCCCATAATAGCAAGTGGTGTAATCGGTGCTTTGGCATATACTTTTTCTGATACATTCTGGTTCTCGGCAGTTGAAGGAGAACTTTATGCCTTATCATCTCTGGTTACCGGGCTCGTGTTCTGGGGGATGCTTAAATGGGAGGAGGAAGCTGATAAACCATACGCGGGCAGATGGATAATACTGATTGCATATATCATGGGGCTTGGTCTTGGGATACACAGGCTTAACCTGCTTGTACTGCCAGCTCTTGTATTTGTTTACTATTTTAAGAAATATGAAATAACCTCCGGCGGAGTATTGAGAGCCGCACTTCTATCAGTACTGTTACTGGGTTTGCTTGTTTTTGTTCTTGTTCCCGGACTGCCTAAAGCTGCAGGTTGGTTCGAATTGCTTTTTGTGAATGTTTTCGGTTTGCCGTATCATTCAGGCCTGCTTGTTTTTATTGCACTTGTTATTGCCGGACTAACAGCAGGGATACGGTTCACACTTAAACATGAAAAGGTAATACTTAATTATGTGCTCACGGCATTTGCAGTGATAATCATAGGGTATTCCTCCTATGCGATGATAATGATAAGATCATCGGCCAGGCCTCCAATGAACCAGAACGATCCGTCTGACATATTCGCTCTTTCGTATTATATTAATATGAAGCAATATGGCAGTGCCCCAAAATTGTTTGGTAACTACTATTCTGCTCCCGTCACTGAAGTTAAAAAGGTGCTTGCCGGGTATAATAAGGTTGAGGGGAAATACAAGCCTTACTTTCAACCGGAATATTCATATAACAAAGAATTTGAAACTATTTTTCCAAGAATGTACAGCCCCGATCCGGATCACAAGACTGCCTACGAGTACTGGGGCAGGATAAAGGGTCGAAAATATACCGTAACATCGGGTGGGGAAAAGGCAACTATTGTAAGGCCGACCTTTATCGAAAATATCAGATACTTTCTCAGTTACCAGACAGGATATATGTACCTGAGATATTTTATGTGGAATTTTGCCGGAAGGCAAAACGATATCCAGGGTAACGGTAATCCGATTCACGGGAACTGGATCAGTGGTCTGAAATTCATAGATGAAGCCCGGCTTGGTGATCTTGATGATCTGCCTGCCGATCTGCAGAGTAACCAGGGGAAAAACAAATATTACCTGCTCCCTCTCATCTTTGGCCTTGCAGGAATGTTATGGCAGAGTAAGAGGGATAAAAACGGATTTTGGCTGGTAGTGATTTTTTTCATAATGACAGGATTTGCAATAATACTTTATCTAAATCAGTATCCGAATCAGCCCAGGGAAAGGGATTATGCCTACGCCGGATCATTTTATGCATTTGCCATCTGGATAGGTATCGGATTCATGTATTTTTATGAAATCCTAAGGAGATATCTTGGAAACAGAGTATCAGCTGCAGTTACATTTATTGTACTGCTTTTAGCGTGCCCGGTACTTATGGCCTCACAGAACTGGGATGACCATGACCGCTCTGATCGATATACTGCACGGGATATCGGAGCTAATTATCTAAAGTCATGTGCAGAGAATGCCATTCTATTTACTTACGGCGATAATGACTCATTCCCGGTATGGTATGTACAGGATGTAGAACAGGTGAGACCCGATATAAGGGTAGCCAATCTTAGTTACATACAGGCAGGCTGGTATATTGGAATGATGCGGCAGAAATCTTATGAGTCCGCTCCGTTGCCACTAAGCCTTGAGCAGAATAAATATATTGAAGGTGTGAGAGGCCAGCTCCCGGTAAACAATAAGGTTGATAAGCCTGTAAATATCAAAGAAGTGGTAAGTTTTGCAGGTTCTGATGATAAACGTTATATGGTCGATCTGTCAGGCAGGGGAGATTATCTTAATTATATCCCGGCCAATAAATTTCTTATTGGAGTTGATTCCGCAACAGTTTTTTCAAAAGGTACAGTAAAAGAGTACTTCAGGGACAAATTCATCCCGCAGGTTGTATGGGAATATTCAGAATCGGATGCTTTTAAGGGCGATCTGGCCATAATGGACCTCCTTGCGACCAATAATTGGGAACGGCCAATCTATTATTCAACCACTGTGCCTTCAAGCCAGTATAAAGGACTTGAAAAATTCTTTATTCAGGAAGGGCTTGCTTACAGGGTTGCTCCCGTGAAGACTGAAATGAGTGAGCAGGGTGAATTCGGAATAATAGACCATGTTGTTATGTATGATAATCTCATGAATAAATTTTCCTGGGGTAATGCAGCTGATCCGGATGTTTATCTTGATGAGAATAACAAAAGGATGTTGAGCAACTTCAGGAGAACCTTCGGCCAGCTTGGGAAAGACCTGCTGATTAAAGGAGATACCTTAAAGGCTGTGGAGGTTGCCCGCAGAGGACTGGAGATCGTGCCGGCCGAAAAAATTCCCTATGACTTTTTCACAATAGACCTGGCTGAAATTCTCATCAGGGCCGGTCGGATGTCTGAAGGGGAAAAGCTTATCGGCGATGTTATAGCTTATTCGAAGGAATATCTTGAATATGCACTCAGCCTTGGTACTGATAAGCGTTTTGGACTTGAATACCCCATAGGGATAAATATGCAGGCATTGCTTGACGTTTATAATATAGCAGTTAATCTTAAGCTCGATTCGCTTCTAAAGACTCTTGAGCCCGAAATAAGCAATTATTACAACAAACTTTATTCTGTTAAATAGAGTAATATGCGGATTCACCGGCCATTCTTCTTTTCGGGCTGGCTATATCCTGAAGCAATATTCAGGATAAAGACGACAGAAAAGGAATTGTTGCTCACTTTTGACGATGGCCCTGATCCTGGTTCAACGCCAGGAGTGCTTGATATTCTTAAACGGTTTGATGTAAAAGCAGTCTTTTTCTGCCTGGGTGAATTGGCAGAGAAATATCCATCTCTTATAAGTGATATCAGATCAGCAGGACATATTACCGGTAATCACGGATACAGTCACTTTGACGGGTGGGTGACACCTCCGGGAAAATATACTGATAATGTTATAAAAGCGGCGCCGTTAACTTCCGGGAACCTTTTCAGGGCTCCATACGGCCATCTGAGGTTGAAACAGTACACCTCGTTAAAATCTGTCTACAAAATTATGTTCTGGGATGTAATGCCTTATGATTTCAAGGATACTTCAGGCGGTAAAGAACCCCTCAGGGTGCTGAAGAAAATGATCCGCCCGGGGTCGGTAATTGCCCTTCATGATAAAAGGAGTTCTACTGTTTTGTCATTTTTAGATGAATTTATTGAATATACAACCCGGGAAAGTTACAGGTTCATACTTGCTTAGCTGAATGAAATATGAACTCGCTGAGTTATTTTTCGGATTGAAATAGTACTTTTGGTCAAAATTTTCTCAGTATGAATTTACTTATTCTCGGATCGGGAGGAAGGGAGCATGCTCTTGCATGGAAACTTGCCCAAAGCAGAAAGGTAAGCAGGATATTTATCGGTCCGGGAAATGCAGGCACATCTGAAGCGGGAACAAATCTTGATATTGATCCCGGCAATTTTGAACAGGTTAAGGAGGCTGTCATAAGGGAAAAAATCGACATCGTTATTGTTGGTCCTGAGGCCCCTCTTGTAAATGGTATCCATGATTTTTTTCTGAACGATGACCTTCTCAAAAAAATTCCGGTGATTGGTCCCGATAGATCGGCAGCCAGGCTGGAAGGCAGCAAGGATTTTGCAAAAGCATTCCTGAAACGTCACAACATCCCCACTGCTAAATATAAAAGTTTTGATAAATCGAATGCAGATGATGCCCGGGGCTTTCTTGAATCGCTCAAAGCACCTTATGTGATCAAGGCCGATGGGCTCGCTGCAGGAAAAGGAGTTCTGATAATTGATAGTATAGTAGAGGCAGAGCATGAACTGAAAGCAATTCTAAGCGGAAAGTTCGGGGCTGCCGGCAATAAAGTGGTAATAGAGGAATTTCTTGATGGCATTGAGCTATCGGTCTTTATTATTACGGATGGGGTTTCCTATAGATTATTGCCGGAAGCTAAAGATTATAAGAGAGTAGGGGAGAATAACACAGGATTGAATACTGGCGGAATGGGCGCTATTTCGCCTGTACCTTTTGCCGGTGAGGATTTCATGCATAGAGTAACAACAAGGATCATTGAACCTACCCTGAAGGGATTATCTGACGAAAATATTACGTACAAAGGTTTTGTTTTCTTCGGGTTAATAAATGTGAAAGGGGACCCGTATGTAATTGAGTATAATGCAAGGCTTGGCGATCCTGAATCGGAAGTAATCATTCCAAGAATAAAATCTGATCTTTTTGAACTGATTGAAGGTGTGGCAAAAAATGATCTGTCAAAGAGAAAAATTGAGATAGATGAACGGTTTGTTACGACCGTTATGCTGGTTTCCGGAGGATACCCCGGAAATTATGAGAAAGGTAAGGTCATTTCCGGCCTTGATAAAACAAGGGATTGCGTTGCATTTCATGCAGGAACCATGAAAAAGGGGAATGATGTTGTAACTGCCGGCGGGAGAGTGCTGGCAATCAGTTCCTGGGGAAACACCATGAAGGAGGCGCTTCAGGGATCGTATAGTAATGTTGGAGCAATAACGTACCAGGGTATTTATTACAGGAAAGATATAGGATTTGACTTATAGATACAGGTAAATGCTTTTAAGGATATTCAAAGGTGTAGGTCCGGGGACAATATTTTTAATTATTGTCACTTTATTAATTGTTTGGGCCAGTGCTTTTTTTAACCTGCAAGGCCGCTTCTCCCTTTACTTTGACCTTGATCCCATGCCACTTTACGGTGCTTTGTCGTATATTATAGGAACCCGACCCCTGCCGGGAATACTTTTCACCTTATCGCTGGTTGCCCTGATGTCCTTTCTGATGGTTAACCTTAACACCTACCTTTTCTTTATAAATGAAAGGACATTTCTTCCTGCCATCATTTTTATCCTTCTAAGCGGGCTTTTCCCGCAATACCAGGTGCTTAATCCTGCAATTTTTGGCGCTATGTTCCTGATGCTTGCCATCAGAAGGATAATGGAATCGCACAGGGTTTCAGGAATTGCATACAGATTATTTGATGCCGGTATCTTTATTGGCACAGGCAGCCTTTTTTACGCCAACCTGATATGGTTCGGGCTGCTGCTGATTGTTGGTATCGCTTTGCTCAGGACAATGAATATAAGGGAAATTCTTATCTCAGTAACCGGCCTTATAACTCCATTATTTCTGTTAACGGGGGTATACTACCTTCTTGACAGGGATCTTCTGGAATTATGGTCTGTTTTTAAGTATAATTTATTCGGCGTTACGGGAAATTTTGAATTTTCACGTCTGACAATTGCCGCCCTTGTAATTATAGGATTTATAACGTTGAGAAGCCTTGCTTTTCTTTTTATGGTCATCAATTCCAAAAAGATCCAGTCGCGGAAAACATTTTATCTTCTGCTTTGGATATTAATAATCTCAATGGTGATCTACTTTTTTATACCATCTGTTTCAGTAGAGATCATCTGGATAGCAGGAGTACCTGTAAGTTACTTCCTTGCTCATTATTTTGTTTTTGTCAGGAAGAAATTTTTCCCGGAGCTCTTTTTTTCAGCGCTTTTCGTACTGATTGCCTTAATCCAGATATGGTATCTGAAGTAGAGTATTTACTTTACCATTGAGACCACACCTACTCCTGAACCTTCCTGCCCGTTGATGAAATCATAGTGGAGATGGTAGATTCCACTTTTGTTACATACCAGATCGACATACGGATAAGATTTCCCTGATTTTTTATCAAACGAAGACAGAACTATGTTATTGGCATCATCCTTAACATTAAGGACCAGTTGGCCTTTTGATCCTTCAGCAGTGCATAATGAAAAGCGGTACTTGGTGTTTTTCCACAAAGACATTTTTGTCTTATACCTGAAATCTTCCTGTGCATCAGATGGCCCAAGCTGAATCCTGAAATCCTTCAGATACCTGGCATCAGCGCCTGCATTTATTACGCACCGTCTTAAAAGCTGATCGGCAGGCTGGGCATGAAGAAAGACCGTGCCTGCAAAAACTAAGAAGATTGTAATTAATATATTTTTCATTCTAATTATTTGAAATTAGTTTGTTTCTGATGTGTTCAGCGATAAGGATTATTTGCTGTCATGATACATACATTACGGCTAAAGGGCTGATTCTAAAAATCAAAAATAAAGCTATACTTTTTTTTTTATTAAAACTTTAGTCTGGTGTAATTTATTCCTTCTGAGACGCATGTTTAACAAAGTTTTTCTGTATCCAACCGGGTACAATCATTGCTCCAATGATCAGGAAGGGGTAATAGCTCATCAGCCTCCATATTAGCGCCATGGCTAATGCAACTCCTCCGGCATTTATGGGATCAACAGGGATAAGATCGGCAATATACCGGCCAAGTATTATTTCAGCAAAACCTGAACCTCCGGGTGTCGGGCTGACAATCATCAGGATCCAGAGGACCAGCTCACGGGCAAAAACAAGAAAGAGGTCGCTTACCGAAAAAAATGCAAGGAGTATAGCATTTACTACCCAATATCTTGCTGTCCAGGTAATAAAAGTGGAAGCAAGGGCCTTTAGCCAGAATGACAGGGGTTCGTGTTTAAGCTCCTGTGAGCTCTCCACAAGATCGTTGCCAGCCTGGACCGCTGATTCCTGCCATTTTTTTAATATAGGAATACGAAATCCATTAACTATCAAAGCCTTAATGGCAGAGGGATTGATAAATAATCCGTAACCAACTAGCAGTACCCAGGCAAGGATTATAATGTAACCTAAAATAGCTACAAGCACCAGGTTGTTAAAGAGGAAGTTTCCGCCTCCATGTAAAGTGGTTATGAAAATTGATTTTCCGCCGATAAACAGAAGAAGTAATGGAAGCATAATAACAAAATAGAGCTCATCCAGAAATGAGGTTGCTAGAACTACAGCAGTACTTCTCCCAACACTTATCCCTTCTTTATGTACAAATACTATTGCAAAGCCTGTGCCTCCGACAGTGGAAGGAGTAACGGAGGATGTGAATTCCCACAGCATGATCACCCTGAATGACTGAAGCCATGATAGTTTATGCTTGGTAAGTATCCTTAACCTGGCCATGTAGCCCAATGTCCTGGCAATTATAAGTAACATTGCAACCGATAACCAGAATACTGATTTCCATGTAAAATTGATCTCAGCAAAAACTTCGAGGTTCAGGTCTCTCACCATTAACCAGACCACAATGCCAATTCCAATTGCGACCGGAAGGATGATCTTTCGCAGTCTTAACTGGTTTACGAAATCATGGTAGGATACGTGTGTCATTGGATGGCCTAAAATTAGCAAAAATATTAATGTCGGAGATATACCAGGAACTATGATTCTTAAACCATGGTTGTTTTTGCCTGAATCTTGCGCCGAAATCAGAAAACTTTGATGCATGCAGGATCAGAAAAGATTCTATTAATCTCATATCATTTCAGTGTTAATGAAACAATATTTGGTTTTATTCGTTTATTTAGAAAGATTATAAATAATGTCAGGTGGTCATGAATGATATCATCTGATGCTGTTATAAATTGAAACATGATTTTGAAAGATGAAAAAGACAATAATATTAACCGGAATAGTAGTACTAATTACAACAATTGCCCTCATCGTTTTTGTCAGGTTAACTTCAGAAAACAAGGAGAAAAACTATACCGCAGAAGTAAAGCAGGGTTACTTTGAAATAGTTGTAACTGGTACAGGAGAGCTTATTGCCGAAAGATCACTTGAGATCAGAGGACCTGAAATAGCACGGAGGAATTTCAGGTCAGGAATGATTGAGATCGACGATATTGTTCCGGAAGGAACTCTGGTAAAAAAAGGTGATTACATCGCTTCGCTGGACAAAGCTGACTTTGCCAATATCCTCAAGGATGAAGAGACCGAGCTTAAGGAAGATATTGCTGAATATGAGGCTAAGGTGATGGATACTTCTGTTGTTCTTAATGCACTCAGGGATGATATACGGAACCAGGCATTATCGATGGAAGAAGCAAGGATTGCAGTTGAAGTATCAAAGTATGAACCTCCTGCAACGATGCGGAAAGCAGAACTTGAATATGAAAAGATGGTGAGGCTGCTCGATTACAAGAAGAGACTCTATCACATGAAAAAATCGCAGACTTATGCTGAAACAAAAAACCTTCAAAGGAGAGTAGCCCGGCAGCAGAGAGTGGTTGATGACTACCAGGGTATTCTTAAAGAGTTCACTGTTACAGCGCCATCCGATGGTATGGTAGCTTATAAAAGGGAAAGATCGGGGGCAAAGAGGAAATCAGGCTCGTTTATTAATCCATGGGATCCTGTTGTTGCAACGCTTCCCGATCTGTCAACATTGGTTTCAAAGATCTATGTAAGTGAAATTGAAGTGAGAAAAGTCAAAAACGGCCAGCCTGTCCAGGTTACTTTTGATGCATTCCCGAAAAAATCATATAGCGGACAGGTAATAAGCATTGCGAATATTGGAGAAATGCTTCCAAATTCAGATTCCAAAGTTTTTGAAGTGCACATAAGGCTCGATCAGGAGGACCAGTCTCTGAGGCCGTCGATGACAACAAATAACCGGGTTATAACAAAATCGTTCAACGATGTTGTATATGTCCCGCTTGAAAGTTTAAATACAGAGGCTGACAATGTGCCATTTGTTTATACAAAGGAAGGGCTTAAGCAGGTTGTTATTCCGGGAGAATCGAATGAAAAATTCATCATAATAGAAAAGGGGCTTGAGAAAGGAACCGATATTTACCTCAACCCTCCTGAGAATTCACACAAGTTCAGGCTGGCCGGAACCGAATTGATTCCTGATATAAGAGAGAGAGAACTTGCCAGGAATCAGGAAAACATAGTAAAAGTATTCCCTGAAGCCACAGGGGGAAGTTACTGATAATTTGCATGATCTGACAGCTGCTGCATTTAACTGTCATTGTTTATCCCCATATTGGTGTCAGCGTTAACCTGACCAGATAAATCATTATCCATATCCTGGCTTAAACGAGAGAGAAATTTCTAAACTTTGAGTTTATAAATTTCTTATAATTGTATTATCTTTAAGCTATCTGTAAATTCATGGATAATATGTCAAAAATTAAATTGTTTTTACTGCTATTTCCATTTCTGTTAAGCTTAAACGCACATTCCCAGCCAACGCTTTTTGAACAGCAGATGGCAATAGGATTTGAGGAAAAGCAGGGACAGTATGTGGCGCTTGACACCAGGCTGATTAATGAAAAGGGAGATACTGTTACACTCGGCGATGTGATAGATAAACCCACAATTCTGAGCCTTGTATATTACAGGTGTCCCGGAACCTGCAGCCCGCTTATGTGGGGAGTATCCAAATTCATTGATGGCCTCGACCTTAAGCTTGGGACCGACTATGATGTGTTAACCATAAGCTTTGATTATACTGAAGGCATTGACCTGGGGATAATGAAAAAAGAGAATTATCTCAGTACCATGACAAGAAAAGATGAAGCAGGGAACTGGATGTTTTTCGTTTCCGACAGTGCAAATATTGCCAGACTCACCCAATCGGTCGGATTTAATTATAAATACATTAATAATGAATTTGTACATCCGACAGGTCTTATTGCAATTGCAAAGGACGGGAAGATAACACGTTATTTAAGGGGGATTGATTTTCCGGTTTTCGATATAAAAATTACAATGGTTGAAACCGCGAACGGAAAGATCGGGCCAAGCATAAACCGGCTTCTTGCAGTTTGTTATTCTTATGACGAAAACAAGAATGACTTTGTTTTCAATGTCACAAAAGTCTCGGGAATCCTCATTATCGCAATGGGTATTGCAATATTCTTATTTCTTGCATTGGGCCGCAAAAAAGTAACTTCAGTATAAATTATGGTTGTTCAGGAAGAAATACAGGAACATAGTTTCCTGGATCACAAAGGAAAATACAAAGGGATTTTTGCATGGATATTCTCAACTGATCATAAACGGATCGGGTTGTTATATCTCTTTTCGATCCTTACCTTTTTTGCAATAGGCGCCACAATCGGCTTGCTGATGAAATTTGAGCTGATCGCTCCGGGGAAAACTTTGATGGACGCCCAAACATACAATGCATTCTTTACACTTCATGGCATTGTAATGATATTTGCAGTTGTTATACCCGGACTGCCTGCAGCCTTCGGCAACTTTTTACTGCCCCTGATGATCGGCGCGCGCGATGTTGCATTTCCAAAGATAAATCTGCTTTCATGGTATTTATATCTGTCAGGCGTTACTATGGTTGTCATATCGCAGTTTGCAGGAGATTCGGCACCTGACACAGGGTGGACATTTTATGCCCCTTACAGCTTCAAGACAACCAGCACTATGCTGCCGGCCGTGTTTGGCGCTTTCCTCCTTGGGTTCTCATCGATACTTACCGGCTTGAATTTTCTTACTACAATTCACAGGATGAGGGCGCCCGGAATGACATGGATGAAAATGCCGCTGTTCCCCTGGACCTTATACGCCACAGCATGGATCCAGCTTCTGGCAACTCCTATAATAGGGATTACCTTGCTTATGATAGCAGCGGAAAGGCTCTTCAGTATTGGCTTTTTTGATCCTGCCCTCGGAGGCGATCCGATTCTTTTTCAGCATCTCTTCTGGACCTACAGTCATCCGGCTGTTTACATTATGATATTACCTGCAATGGGAGCAATTTCGGAGATTATTCCGACTTTTGCACGCAAAGCACTTTTCGGATATGGATTCATGGTGGTGGCAAGCGTACTGATTGCTTTCGTCGGCTATTTTGTATGGGGCCATCACATGTTTACTTCCGGTATGAGCGATGTGTCGCAATACCTTTTCTCACTTCTGACATTCCTTGTGGCCATTCCAAGCGCTATCAAGGTGTTTAACTGGATCTCAACCATGCATAAGGGTTCCATTGAGCTGAGAACTCCTTTTTACTGGGCGATGGGTTTTATTTTTGTATTTATGATCGGCGGATTTACCGGACTGATACTTGGTTCGCTTGCAGCTAATGTACATCTGCATAATACTCATTTTGTCGTTTCCCACTTTCATTACATAGTGTTCGGAGGAACGGGATTTGCCTTTTTCGCTGCAATGCACTACTGGTTTCCAAAGATCACCGGAAAAATGTATGAGGAACGCTGGGCCAACATCGGACTCCTGTTGTTCTTTATAGGTTTTAATGTGCTTTATGCCCCAATGCTGTACCTTGGGGTACAGGGTATGCCAAGGCGGTATTATGATTTTGATCCCGTATTCCATCCCGGTAATATCATTTCAACTATGGGTTCATGGGTATTGTATGCCGGTCTTGCAATAATAATTATTAATCTGTTTGCATCATTGCGGGGAGCCGTTAAAGCCCCGGCAAACCCATGGGGAGGAAAAACTCTCGAATGGACGATCCAATCACCTCCGACTACGGAGAACTTTGATGAAATTCCTGTTGTAACAAAAGGACCTTACGATTATAATTGAGATTCCCATGGAGCTGCACCGCGATGATCTTGCATCCAAAACTGGCATGTGGCTGTTCCTTCTGACTGAAATGCTTCTGTTCGGAGGACTGTTCGTTGTATATTCCACTTACCGGTATCTGAATTCTGAAGCATTCCATCTCGCAGCAAGCGAGCTGGACGTTACAATAGGTACTTTTAATACCATTATCCTGCTTGCAAGCAGTGCCACTGTTGCAATGTCAATCACTGCAATAAGGCTGAAGCATAAATCATTTTCGCTGGTACTGCTGGGCATTACAATGTTACTCGGACTGGCTTTTCTCGGAAACAAATATATCGAATGGGGCCACCACATCGAAATGGGAATTTATCCGGGTTCAGAAATTCTGGCTTTTCGTGGACACGGTGATGTTCTTTTTTACGGATTGTACTATTTCATGACCGGACTTCATGCCTTGCATATCATTGTAGGCCTGATCTTTATCGGAGTTGTCTTTTTTCTTATAGTCCGGAACAAGGTATTACATGACGATTATGCAGTGCTTGAAAATAGCGGATTATACTGGCACCTGGTCGACCTGATCTGGATATTTTTATTTCCATTGTTTTACCTTATCACTTAATAATGCTAATCATGGACCACGGGCAAGATCATATAGTTCCTTATAAAACATACCTTAAAATACTGGCTGGACTTATTGTTCTGACAATAATATCAGTTGCAGTTACTAAAATATACCTTGGCGCATTCACAGTAGCTATCGCCCTTCTTATAGCAACTGTAAAATCTACTTTTGTATTAAGGATTTTTATGCACCTCAAATTCGACAGCAGGTTTTTTTCATTGATGGTGGGGGCTGTTACACTTCTGCTTGCCCTTGTGATCATTATAACTCTTGCAGATTATATTTTTAGATAATAACAGATATGTACTCAAGCTCAGGAATCGACCCATCCAGTTATGTATCAAGCTTTAACATTGCTTTCTACTTCATTGTGGCAATTTCAGTTGTGTTTATTGTCGGATTGACCATTCTGATGCTCTGGTTCGTTTACCGTTACAACAGGAAGCGAAACAAGGTTGCAACTCAGATTGAAGGTCATGTGGGACTTGAGATTGTATGGACCGTAATTCCAATCCTTCTTGCCCTGGCAATGTTCCATTACGGGTGGGTAGGTTGGAAGCCCCTTAACAAGCCTCCAGATGATGCAATGAATGTTACTGCCACTGCCAGGATGTGGAGTTTTAGCTTCCGTTATGAAAATGGAAAAGAAAGCCCTGAGCTTGTTGTTCCTGTAAATGTTCCGGTTAAAATAGACCTCGTTTCGCTCGATGTTCTGCATAGTTTGTTTATTCCTGCATTCAGGTTAAAATCTGATATGGTACCGGGTATGGAGAAGATGATGTGGTTTCTGCCTCAGAGAGAGGGTCAGTATGACCTTTATTGTGCTGAATACTGCGGATTACAGCATTCATCAATGACAAGTGTCATTAAGGTCCTTTCACCTGAAGAATTCCAGGCCTGGTATGCTGATACTTCAATAGTTGCGATTGATACTTCGGGAATGGAACCTGGTTCGGCCGGATTAGCCATTCTTCAGAAAAATGGCTGTAATGCATGCCATTCTTCCGATGGATCGAAAATTGTCGGTCCAAGCTATTTAAATCTTATTGGAAAGCAGCAGGTCGTGGTCAAAGATGGAAAGGAAGTCAATTTAACAATAGACGAGGATTATATTCACAGGGCAATTTATGAACCCAATGTTGAAATAGCCCGGGGATACCCAAAAGGCATGATGCAGAGTTACAAAGGTACAATAACCGAAGAGGATATTGCGAAGATTATTGAATACCTTAAAACTCTGAAGTGAAAAGTTCAGGGAATAAACTTAAATCACGCCTGGAACTTAGCAAGTTGAAAATTATGATTCCGGTCAGCTTCACCGGATTGACCGGGTATTTTTTATATAATCCGGAAATTTCAGTAAGACTATTACTGGTTACCCTTGGAATATTATTCATGGCAATTGCTGCATCGGTGATGAACCAGTTGCAGGAAGCTGACTTAGATGCAAAGATGAACAGGACGGCAGGTCGCCCCCTGCCGGCAGGAAAGATTAAACCGGTCGATGCCCGTATATTTTTTTTTCTGATGCTTGTTGCCGGGACTGTGTTGATAACATTAGCCGGAAACCTTACAGCCTCGCTTATTGGATTGTTTACTGTAATTTGGTACAATGGCATCTATACTAATGCCAAAAGATTTACGCGGTATGCAATCATCCCCGGAGCTATCACCGGAGCATTGCCTCCCCTGATTGGGTGGGTTGCAGCAGGTGGTGGTATCTTTGACAGGACAATTTTATTAATCGGATTGCTTTTTTTTACCGGACAGATCCCACATTTCATGCTCCTGCTTCTGAAATACGGCGATGAATACGAAAATGCCGGCATCCCTACTATTTCAGGCTTGATAGGTAGCGCTTTAATGAAAAGAATTACTTTCGGACTTGTTACAGCTACTGCTGCAGCTGCCCTTTTACTGAGTTATTTTGAACTTAGCGAGCAATTTCTGTTGTACATATCCATTTTTGTATCAATTGCTCTTTTAATTCAATTTTCAGGTTTGCTGAAGGAGCCTGCGGATAAGAAAAACTTCAGGAGGTATTTCCACTCGCTCGATGCATATATTCTGTTTGTGATGATCTTATTGATTTCAGACAGGATATTTTAATCCCTGCCTGCTTGAGGCACATCCATTCCGCAGGAATAAGTCAGTTCTCAATTAAACCTGTGATTTTTGCTTTCATCGAGGTAAGGATGATTTACCGGAATGATCTTATTACGGCTTAAAGCGGTTGCAACTACCAGGGCAAACAAGCCGGCAAATCCAACGAACATGCCAGCTTCAATAAGTCCGAATTTCAGCAGGCCTGTTGTTGCCGGGATAACCTGGTAATACAAGTCAACGTATTGCCCTGCAATAAGAATAATAATGACCATTGTCAGTAAATTCATGCGCCTGCTATTCTTAACCGGCAGCAGAATAAAGAAAGGAACGGCCCAGTTAAGGATTATCTCGAGCCAGAAAAGAATTTTCAGGCCGTTCTGCCAGCGTGTGTAATAGTAAACAGTCTCTTCAGGGATATTCCCATACCATATTATCATGAACTGTGCGAACCAGAAATACCCCCAGACTATTGAAAGCATAAAAATATACCTTGAAAAATCGTGAAGGTGATACTTGTTAAGAAATGGGATATACCCCAGCCTGTAAAGAATGATCACTATTAATGTTACAATACTGGTGCCATGAAGAAAAGCTGCCACAACATTTTTCAGTGCAAAGATAGTGCTGTACCAATGAGGCTCGAGTGACATGATCCAGTCAAAAGAGGAGGCAGAAAATGTTAAAGCAAAAATAAAAATGAAGATTTTGGAATAGAGTTCATTTTTATCGAAATACTTCATTACTGACTCCGGGGCAACAGTATCAGTTTTTACAGAGATCTTCATTAATATCATGGTGAAAAATATCCATAAGGCAAAGAAAATAACAAGCCTGATAAAGAAGAATGGAACATTAAGGTATGCTGATTTATGCAGCAGGAGCGGATCATGTTCAGTAACTCCGGGATGTGACCAGTGGTAAAGATCATGAACTCCGAACCAGATAAGCAGAAAGAAAACAGCTGAAAATGGAATATATGCCATCATTGCTTCGGGAATGCGAATGAAGCCCGACGACCAGCCCGACTGTGAAATATACTGTAAGGTAAGGAAGAAGGCGGCTCCTATTGCCAGGGAGAAAAAATAATAATTTACTATCAGGTAATTTGACCATGTCCTTTGAGAATCGGTGACAAGACCGGCAATAAATGCAACTACGCCAATAATAATTAATATAAAGGTGGTTATTCTGAAGGTATTTGTGATAATTAATTTATCCTTCATTCTGGTTAGTTTTGGTGATCATTTTTGCGTGCTTCAGTCTGCAAGACTCTTATGTAATGAACAATTTTCCACCTGTCATCCGTTTTTACCTGTTGTCCATGAGCGCCCATTGTGTTAAATCCCAGAGTGATAGTGTGAAAAATCTCCCCATCTTTCAGGTTTTCGGCAATCTCGCCTGTAACAGGACGTGGTTGCATAGGATAGAGACCTCTGGTAAACAGCTGTCCCTTCCCATCGCCGGCAGGTCCGTGACACTTATCGCAAAAGACTTCATATAGTTCCTTCCCCCTTGCAATATTTGAGGCATCAGGAGGGAACGGATTCGTTAACTCTGCACCGGCCCTGGTACGCGATTCGTCATCAGTGGTGTAATTAAATATTGAAACATCCCGCGGAACGGTACCCGGTACGGGTGTCCTCATAGTCATACCGTTACTGAAATTGGGATTTCCGGTATTTGTTTCATAAGCTATAGAATAAAACATATCAGGAAAATAATCCCATCCCGGATGGTTCCTGTTCCTGTCGCATGAGGCCAGAAAAAATGTCATCGCCAGCAGCAGGGATGTAAATTTTGAATAG
Organism: uncultured Bacteroidales bacterium; assembly: GCA_942492865.1. Taxonomy (GTDB): domain Bacteria; phylum Bacteroidota; class Bacteroidia; order Bacteroidales; family VadinHA17; genus LD21. Next base: position 1,636,061 of record OW818650.1, read on the forward strand.
GGTATGATGTTTCTTTTCATGCGTAGATCTTTTCAAATTCTTTATCGTGAATTTCAGATGCCCCATGCTCCTTCATAATATCTGCAATCAAATTTAGTGAGGCGCTATCTTGTTTCCCCGTTTCGATTACTATCACAAACTTATCATCGGTTGCCCTATGATCGAAGATTGTATTTTCCCTTCCCGGGACAAGCTTTGACCGTGCTGAGAAAACCCCAAGGCTCAGGATGGTGACCGTAAATATGGTGAGCACCACTGTTATTACCACAAATGAAGGAAATGAATTAAAAGGCTTGCCGCCATAATCAATTGGCCAATCCATCACCGAGGTATAATACAGGAACGCCAGTACGGCTAAGATTGCAAATATTCCGAAGAGATACGCTGCAAGCGGTAATCTTGATTTGACCTTTAGAAGATGGAAAACCTCATGTATCGGATATGGAGTGAACACGTCATGAATTGTGAGATTCTTATCCTGCAATGCCCTGATGGAGGAAATGAATTTTTCCTCCTCATCAAAAATGCCAATCTTAAATGTCCTGTTCATAGCCGGAAATTTTAATCATCAACCTTTTTACCAATATCAAGTACGCCTTTCACTTCGCTGATTGCCATTACCGGCAGATAACGGAAGAATAGCAATATACCGGCGGCAAAGATTCCGATCGTCCCCACGAACACTCCTATCTCAATATAGGTAGGTTTGTAAGTTACCCAGTTTGACGGGAGGAAATCATTGCTCAGAGTTGTCACTACTATATTGAATCTCTCAAACCACATTCCAAGATTGATAATGAGGGAGACCGCAAGCTGACCAACCCAGCTTCTTCTTACTGCTCTGAACCAGAAAAGCTGAGGGACCAGGGCGTTGCAGATTATCATCCCCCAGAACTGAACTGTATACTGCCCGGTGATCCTGTTCCTGAAGAAAGTGAACATCTCATATTCATTTCCTGAATACCATGCAATAAAGACTTCAGTGGCATACGCGGTTCCCATTATAAGGGAAACAAATACCAGTATGCGGGCTATTGCATCCATGTGGTTATCGGTAACGTAATCGGTCAGCCTGTAAATCTTTCTTATAATCACCATAAGTGTCATCACCATTGCAAAGCCTGAGAATATTGCGCCCACAACAAAATATGGGGGAAACAGCGTGGTATGCCAGCCCGGTTCGACACCCACGGCAAAGTCGGTTGAAACTATTGAGTGAACTGAAACAACAAGAACGGCTGCTATGCCTCCAAGTACGAAACTTAAAGATTCGAACCTGATCCAATCCCTGCTCGAACCTGTCCACCCCATGCCGAAGATTACAAAAAGAGCCTTTTTTATCTTTGATTTGGTCCTGTCGCGGATAGTTGCAAAATCAGGAAGCATGCCAAGATACCAGAAAGAAAAAGAAATCAGCAGGTATGCAGAAATAGCAATAAAATCCCAGAAAAGCGGTGAATTATAATTAACCCATAAAGGGCCCCTGGTATTCGGATAAGGAATTACAAAGAATGCCAGCCATACACGTCCCATGTGTAAAGCAGGGAAAAGTGCCGCCATCATAACGGCAAAAACGGTCATGGCTTCGGCCGACCTGTTGATGGAGGTTCTCCATCTTTGCCTGAGAATAAGAAGGAAAATTGAAAAAGCTGTTCCGGCATGTCCGATTCCTACCCACCAGACAAAGTTTACAATTTCCCATCCCCAGCCAACGGAATTATTTACACCCCATGTCCCTATCCCCTGAGAAACGGTGATATAAATGGCATATATTCCATAAGCTGCAGCTATGGTTGATATGCCAAATGCTATATACCACCATAGCCCGGCTGCGGCTTCCATCGGAGACAGGATTTCCGCCGAGATCTGTTTTAAAGTCTTTTTACCTTCAATTAGCGGTCCTCTGACACTTCTGTTGTACATCGTCTTTTATGATGTTATGATTTTAATTTCACGTCATTCCATACTTTAGTCAGGTAGCCTACCGAGGGCAATGTGTGCAGTTCCTCAAGCAGGTGGTAGTTTCTTGGTGTACCCAGCATCTGAGATACCTTGCTGTTCTTATCCTTCATGTTCCCGAAGACAATGGCTCCGGCAGGGCAGGCCTGCATGCATGCCGGCTGTATTTCATTATCTCTGAGTGTCCGGTTTTCGAGCTTGGCCTGCAGTTTCTTCTCCTGGATCCTCTGGACACAGAAAGTACATTTTTCGACAACACCTCTTTCCCTGACAGTCACATCAGGGTTTAGGACCATTTTCCCAAGATCGGAAGTGGTATGAAAATCAAACGCCTTATTGTTTGTGTACCTGAACCAGTTGAACCTTCTTACCTTGTACGGGCAGTTATTGATGCAATACTTTGTTCCCACGCACCTGTTATAAGCCATCTGGTTCAAACCTTCGCTGCTGTGGTTGGTGGCCGAAACCGGACAAACATTTTCGCAGGGTGCATTATCGCAATGCATGCATGTCAAAGGTTGGAAATAGACTTTTGGATTATCGGGTGTTTCCGAATAGTACCTGTCTATCTTAAGCCAGTGCATGATCCTTCTTTTCCTTACCTCCTCCCTTCCCACAACGGGAATATTATTTTCGGCCTGGCATGCAATGACACAGGTGTTGCAGCCTATACACTTATTAAGATCTATTGCCATACCCCAGTGAAATCCATCATAGTTTACCTCAGGGTAAAGAGTTTTATGTTTTTCTTCGTATTCGGTGTGGAGCTCGTTGCCCGAGGAGGGATTTTTCCTGAATTCAGACAGAACCGTTTCCCTTACTATAGGTCTCCCTTCCATCGAGTTATGCGTCTGGGTCAGAGCCAGTAATTTATTCTCCCCGGTCTTCTCAATCTTTCCTGTTGAGTAGCCATATTTGCGGTTGCCATTTTCAAAGCGGATCAGGTGAAAGACGTTTACTCCCGCATTGTCAGCAACAGGGCCAGAATTGGTGTGTCCGTAACCAAGCGCAATCGAAATTGTTTTTTCTGTTTGTCCGGGTTGAATGAGAGCCGGAATAGCAATGTTTTCATCAAGCCTGATCAGGTCGCCCGTTCCAATGCCCAGCTCCAATGAATCGGCAGGTGAGATAAATGCCACATTTTCCCAGCAGTGCTTCGATACCGGGTCGGGCAGTTCCATTAGCCATGGATTATTCGAATGTTTTCCGTTTCCTATTGCCACACTTTCATAAAAAACTATTTCATATCCTTCAGTTGGTTTCGGTAAGGAATTCATAACAGTTGCCAGTGCTTCACTGTTAAACTGTGATGGTTCGGTCTCAGAAGGTTTGTAATTGAAGACTCCGTTACCCAGAACAGAATTCCAGAATACTGAGAATGAGGGAGAGTCAGATTTACTGAAATATTCATTTTCCCAGTTCGACACAAGATAATCGTGCCAGCTGATTTTACTTCCCGACCACCTTAGCAGTGAATCCTGGAATGAACGTGTATTGAAAATCGGGCTTATGCATGGCTGGCTCAGGCTAATATCTCCGGGTATAATTTCCGCATCATCCCATGATTCTAAATAATGATTTACCGGGCATTCGTATTTCGAGATTCCGGCCGACTCGTTCAGGGAGGTAGACATATTAACCGAGACCACTGTCTTTTTCAAACCTGAAAGGAACCTGCTGTAATCGGGATAATCATATAAAGGATTGATATTATACATCAGCAGCGCTTTTACTTCGCCGGCATTCATTTCGTTCACCAGATTTTCCATGCTGATGTCTGTTCCTGCAGCGAGTCTGATATTATTTTCAAGATCGATGCAGGAGGGATAATTTCCAAGCATGTTATTGATTCCGTTAACTATTATCTGCAGTTCTGTATCGTTGGTTCCGGAGACGACTATTGATCTGCCTCTTGCTGCTATCAGGCATGCTGCAAGTTCCGAAAGATCCTCCCTGAATTTTTCTCCCGGCATTTTCTCCGCACCTGTTATTGTTGCGATACGGTTATACAGATCGGTAAGCAGCGATCTTTCCTCTGAAGGTTTTATTTTTATCCTTTCATCGGCATTGCAGCCGGTTAGAGTCATCCCCGATTCAAACTGAACATGGCGAAGCATGGGTTTTTCAATGTCCTCAGGCCTCCTTCGGGAAACATATTCAGTGATAAAATGCAAAGGAGCACCCCATGTTCCCAGGAAATCTGCATTTACTGACACAACCAGCGATGCATTCTGAAAATGATAATCAGGAAAAACCGCTTTCCCGAAACACTTCTGATTGGCCTCCAGTACTCCCGAACAGGATATTGCATCATATTGAATCCATTGAAAATCGTTAAACCGCGATCCGAATTCATTTATCAGCTTTACTGTTGTCGGGGAAATAACGGTAGGGGTGAGCAGCACAATCCTTCCCTTTTCGGAATTAATACGCTCAAGATCGTCGGAGATCTGCATATCGATACCTTCCCAGTGAATAGGCGCCCCGCCGGATAGTGGTTCTTTCAATCGGGCATCGTCGTATAAGCTTAAGATGGAAGCCTGTACCCTTGCTGAAGTCCCTTTGTTAAATACTGAGAGATCATTAGGTTCAATTTTTATTGGCCGTCCATCGCGTGTTTTTACCAGTATGCTGCAATATTCGTGGCCATCATAAAAAGTTGTTGCATAATAAAGCGCTTTTCCCGGAGTGATCTCAAGAGGCTGGATCACGTAGGGCATTGCCTTTTGAACGGGTCTTTTGCATGCCGAGATTACTGCAGCTGAAGATAAGGTGAATCCGAAAACCTTCAGAAATCCTCTTCTGGAAGAATTTTGCTTTAAGAATTCGTCTTCGAATACCTGCAGAATCTCATTCTTTTCTTCCAGTTCATAATTCCTGTCTTTTTCAGGTATGACACCGTGAAAATCTTCAATGCTGTTCCAGAATTTCTTCATCCTGTATCTTTTCAAAACTTTCGTTAATAATGACACTTCATACACTCAATACCACCCATTTTGTCGATGGTAATACTATCGGCCCGTGCCTCACCTCTTCTGACCCGTTCGTTGAGGCCGGTATACTGTGAAAAGAAATTATTCTCTCCGAATTTGACTGCGGTGCTCCGGTGGCAATTCACACACCATCCCATCGTCATCTTTTGCGCAAGTCCGATCCTGTCAATTTCTTCAACGGGGCCATGGCAGGTCTGGCATTCAATGGCCCCGGAGGTCACGTGCTGTGCATGGTTAAAATATACGTGATCGGGCAGGCTGTAAACCCTGGTCCATTCAATCGGCATTTTATTTTCGTAAGCGGTAAGGAGTTTAGATATCTCGAAATTACCCGATCGTGTACCGTTCCTGACAATAAGATGGCAGTTCATACAAACATTCTCCGGTGTAATTCCGGCAGCTTTGCTGTATGGTGCATCACTATGACAGTAAATGCAATCAGTCTGATTCTGGCCTGCATGGATAAGATGTGAAAATTTTACAGGCTGATCGGGAGTATAACCTGGAGAATGACCGAGGTTGATCCCTTCGATGACGAGATAATAGGTTACAACAACGCCTGTAAGTGTGAGAATGGCAAAGTTAAGCCAGAGGCTCAATTTTTTAATTACTATTAGATCAGCAATGGCAAAAAGAATCAACAGGAATGCTGCAATAAAAATAAGAAGATTGGTTATTTCTATCTTTCGCGGGACCAGCTCCTCATGCGAAAGCTCATCCATGTAGGCCTTAATGAGAATAATTTCTTCAGAGCTGAGTTTAATGGAGTTATGAGATTCTGCCATCTTCTTACCGGAAGGTTTGAGAAGTACCCTTGCAAGATCATCTGAAGTGAGATTGAGGTATTTCCTTGAAATCTCAATAGCATCAGGGTTCCAGTTCAGGCTGTCGGAATAGGTTGTATTATGGCAATGAGAACACTTCATTGCATCATTCTCAAGATAAACAAGTCCATGAAACAACCGTTCACCTCTTACCATCTCTTCATGGGTGAATACCCCAGGTATTCGCTTTACCGGTTCCTGAAGAACATTTGCCTGGGTAATTAATAGATTGTTTAGAAAAAGAAGAATGAGAATAATATGTCTGGAGATGTTCAAGGGTATGATGCTGACCATTTTATATTTCGTTTATATAGACAGTATTAATTTCAGGTATCAACAAGCAAACAACCTCCCGGGGGACGATGGTTCCAAATTTAGTAAAAAGCCTCCTAATTACATAATGAAATTATTTATGTAACTGATGAAAAATTAATATACAATAATAAAATTAATTCCGTCTGAATAACCTGCGGAAGAATGATTTCTTTTTCCTTTCGGCTCTTCCTGAGTCCTTGTCAATATTTACTTCATCATTATTGAAAAAATCAATAAACCTGTCAATCATGTTGTCTTCCCTGAAAACAGGGCAGTCAAGTGCAGCCTGCAGGTCATGAGGAAGATCCGGGAACGGATCGGTAAGTTCCAGCCTCAGCCCCGGATTTTCCTGAAGCTTTTGCAGTGTGATTGCTATAATAGGTAATGCAAGTGCGCTTCCCGATCCGAAAGATCCTTCCGAAAAATGGACAGATGGAGTTGAGGCTCCAACCCTCGCTACCATAACTATTCCCGGGTTGAAAGCAGTGAACCAGGCATCGGCATAATCCTGTGAGGTGCCTGTTTTGCCTGCAAGAGGCAAGGTTACCCCGTATCTTCCTCTTACAGAAGCACCGGTTCCCTCATTTATTGCTCTCTGTAGGATTGCACTCATAATCAGGCTGGTTTTTTCGGATATAAGCCTTTCACCATGTTCCTTCAATTTGTTTTCCCAGATGATACTGCCATCGTGGGTTGTAATTGACTCTATGGTGTATGGACTGATCTTATAACCACCATTTGCAAATGCGGAAAATGCAACAGCAACTTCCCTGATATTTGCTTCAGCTGTGCCAAAAGGAAGTGAAGGATGATTAAAAAGCGGATATGCAAACCCCATCTTTCTCCACAGGGAGTCTATTCCGGCAAAATCAGTACTGAGAAAAAGATTGAAAGAAGGTATGTTCATGGAATGTATCAGAGCGCCCTGCAGGGAGTATTCGCCCCCATAGGTATGGTCAAAATTTGAGGGTGACCATGTTTCATCGGTACCTGTAATAACAATTGAATCATTGTCGAGGTAGGAGCAGGGCTCAACGCCTGCTTCCAGGGCCACGGTATAGAGAATAGGCTTGAATGTCGAGGCTATCTGCCTTCTGGCAAGCACCTGGTCGTACGGTTGAGTTCTGAAATCAACGCCACCCACCCACGATTTAACGGCACCGGTCAAAGGATCCATCGCCATTAAGCCTGCATGCAGAAGTGTAAGAGCAATACTCAGGCTGTCTCTCACTGATATTGAGTCGGAATATGAACCTTTCCAGTCAAATATGAGCTGAGGTTTTATCAGGTCAGCTTTCTCAGTAAGATTATTCCTTTTCAATTCACTTTCCGTTAAACCGGAAAGCTCATTTTTCCAGTACCGGTTTGAGTACTGATCCCTCAGCCTTTTTTGCATTAATGCCAGATGTTCCCTGAAAGCTCCGGTTGAATAGTTCTGAAGCTCAAGATCGAGTGTGGTATTTATTATCAGTCCGTCTTCCTCCAGGTTCCACTCTTCTCCTGCTTCAGTGGTGAGTTCCTCAAGAATGGTCCTTGCGGCGTTCCTGACCTGTACAAGGAAGTAGTCGGCCGGACCTTCCAATTCATAATTTACATAATCGAGCGAAAGAGGAAGTTTTACAAGTGAGTCGGTCTCAGTTTTCTGAAGGAAGCCATATTTTTCCATCTGGCTAAGGATGACATTTCTGCGACCGATCGAATTACCGGGATTGATCCGTGGATTGAAATATGTATTAGCCTTAAGTATTCCGATGAGGACCGCACTTTCTTCAATCTTCAGAGAGCTCACATTCTTATTGAAATACCGCCCTGCGGCAGCTTCAATTCCAAACAGGTTTTCCCCGAAGGAGACGGTATTAAGGTAAAGAGTCAGTATTTCTTCTTTTGTAAAGACTTTTTCTAGCCTTCTGGCAAGTAATATCTCCTTTGTTTTGTTGATAAGAAGCGTAAAACGCCCGTAGTCGTGCCTGCCAAACATGTTTTTTGCCAGCTGTTGTGTAATGGTGCTTCCACCTCCGGAACTGGGGTCGTTGAATATGATAGATTTTAAAAGGACTCTTAAAAGGCTTTTTGTATCGATGCCGTTGTGTTTATAGAAACGGACATCCTCGGTTGCTAAAAGTGCATCATGCAGATGTTGGGGTATTTTTTCAAATGAAATATTTGTCCTGTTCTGAGAAAAATATCTCCCAATCATTTCCCCTTCATCGGAGAGGACCACTGACGCAATTGCATTTTCATAATCTTTAAGTGCTTTCCTGTTACGCAGTTCCCCAAAGGCGCCCCGGTAGACTAAAATAATAAATACAACTGCAGCCAGAAGTGCAGCAATCCATGATATAATAAAAATTCTTACAGCTTTTTTGAGGTCAATCATAAATAGAATAACGTTTCATCTTCATAAAAAGTACATAACCGGTGATGTTACCGACGCTAAGCCGCAAGAAGCCTTTCTGTAAATCATAATGTTTCTATGTTTTAAGACACTGGTCAGTTTTGCCGAAGATACTATATCTTGTTCTTGCAATCATCCTGTAAATGAAATCCCTTATTAAAGGTGGTATAATTATAAAGGCATACATTAGCTTCCAGTAACCCCCAAGTTCCTTAAATATTTTGAGCACTGCTGTTGAAAGCTCGTAATGCTTTTCACCCCTCAGGAAAATTATAGTATCAAATTTATCATCAGGCAAACCGTATTTTTTCATCAGGGCCTTACCTTTTTCAGACTGGAGAGGAGCATAGCTGAAAATTTTACGCCTGTCATTCTTAATGAGGAAATTGACTGTGCCGTTGCATAGATTGCATATTCCGTCGTACAGAACTACCCTGTCCATTTTTATATAACACTATTATGAAATGAATGTTTACTGCTCCCGTTCCTGTAAAAAGGACTTTATGATTTAATTGCTGTATTACAGTAAAAGACGTTTGTGGAGAGAATGACAATAAAACGAGCGGTTAATCTTTTTATATATCTTTAAACCTTTAAAAGATATTAATGAATAAAACGGCTTTAATCACAGGTGCAACAGGCGGAATAGGGATGGAACTGGCACGCATACATGCTGAGAAAGGAGGCAATCTTGTTCTTGCTGATATAGATCATGAGAAGCTGCTGAATCTGAGGGATGAACTTCAGGCGAAACATAAAATTTCAGTTCATATTATTACAAAAGACCTTTTTCTGCCGGAATCTCCGAAGGAAATATATGATGAAATATTGTCTCAGCAAATTTATGTCGACTATCTCATAAACAATGCCGGGTTAGGTGATTTCGGTTTTTTTGCGGAAAGCAACTGGGTGAAGCAGGAGAAAATGATCAATCTGAACATTAAAGCGCTTACCTATCTAACCTGGCTTTTCCTGCCGGAAATGATAAAAAGGGGAGGAGGAAAAATACTGAATATTGCATCAACAGCAGCCTTTCAGCCCGGACCGACAATGTCGGTTTATTTTGCGACCAAAGCATTTGTTCTGAACTTTTCAGAAGCTGTAAACAGGGAAGTAATGGATAAAGGCATTACTGTTACTGCCCTATGTCCCGGATCTACAGGAACAGGTTTCCATGCTGCCGTCATGGACAATAAGCCTCTTAAATCGAGAAAATTAAAACCTGCCCGGTCGGTTGCCGCTTACGGGTATAATGCAATGATGAAAGGGAAAAGTATTGCCATACCCGGTTTGAAAAATAAGGTAATGGCATTTTCAATAAGGCTGCTTCCAAGATCAATTGTTACAAAAATGGCGGGCATCATCCAGACAAAGAAGCATTTATGATACAATATGTTATGTCCCTTCCGGATCTCGGATAAAAAGAGTACCTTTGCGGCTTAAATAATCTCCGCCCATACCGGGCTGGTCTTATTTCACTTAAATTAAATTTAATATATGCATTTTGAACCATTGAATCTTATTGATCCTATTTTAAAATCTTTAAAAGAAGAAGGTTATACAATACCAACACCGATACAGGAACAAGCAATACCCATTATACTCAGAGGAACCGACCTGATAGGCTGCGCCCAGACCGGAACAGGAAAAACAGCAGCTTTTGCCTTACCAATAATTCAGCTGCTGTATAATGACAGGGGTGCTGACAGGAGAAGAAAAATAAGGAGTCTTATCGTTACGCCAACAAGGGAGCTGGCCATACAGATAGAAGAAAGCTTTAATGCTTACGGAAGGCATACAGGATTAAAAAGTGTTGTAGTCTTTGGCGGGGTTCATCAGAATCCTCAGGTCTCGGCCCTGAAAAATGGAATAGATATCCTTATCGCCACGCCGGGCAGGTTGCTTGATCTTATGAGCCAGGGTTATATCTCCCTCAAAGACATTAAAATATTTGTGCTCGATGAAGCTGACCGTATGCTTGATATGGGCTTTATACACGACGTGAGAAAGATCCTGCTTGCACTGCCGCAAAAACGGCAGTCACTTTTTTTCTCAGCCACCATGCCTCCCGAAATCGTTAAACTGGCCGGATCCATAGTGCACAAGCCCGTTAAGATTGAAGTAACCCCTTCAGCATCAACGGTTGATATTGTTGATCAGTTCGTTTATTTCACCGATAAAGGAAACAAAAATGCCTTGCTTGTTGAACTGCTTAAGGACGAAAAAATAAAGACCGCCCTGGTGTTCACCAGAACAAAATTCGGTGCTGATAAAGTTGTAAAAGTGCTTCAGAAAAAGAATATTTCTGCTGAATCTATTCATGGCAATAAGGCCCAGTCAACACGTCAGAGGGCGCTTTCAAATTTTAAGGCTCAGACAACGCGTGTGCTTGTAGCAACAGATATTGCAGCAAGAGGAATTGATGTTGATGATCTTGAGTACGTAATTAATTATGAGATCCCCAATATCTCCGAAACGTATGTCCACCGCATTGGCCGAACAGGCAGAGCAGGTGCAAACGGAACTGCAATTTCATTCTGTGACGCAGAAGAAAAAGCCTATCTTAAAGATATCGAAAAGCTTATCACAAAAAAGCTTAAGGTAATTGATGATCATCCCTTCCCTCTCATTGATAATAACCCCGTAAAACCTCCCAAACAGCAGCACAGCAGGAATCAGAGGGCATCCAATCCCGGCAGGAGAAGGGAAACACAGAACTACCGCGGAAGGAACCGTTAAGATTATTTTTACCGTAGATATGAAACTTTAAATGTATCCATAACTATGTTCCATACTTTAATGACCCTTGGGTATATTATACCGAATATTTATGTTTTTATAAGGATATGGCAGCTCTTTATCACGAAGCGCCAAAGCATTGCTTATGTTGTTATTTATCTGCTTGTGGCATCGATTTATCCCATTGGCAATATCCTCGATATCGGATTCCTTGAAAACATTACTGATTATCTTCTGCCATATTACCTTTACCTGTTCCTTTTTGTTCTGCTCACCGACATCCTGCTTCTTATAAATCTGGCAACACGTATCATTCCTTTTGAAAAGCTGAAGAGCAGGGGACTAAGAAATACAGCATTCATATCAATACTCATTCTTCCGGTTGTTGTGGTCGGGCTGGGCATAATTAATTTCAACACAATAAGAACAACCCGTTATCAGATAAGCATACCAGGCAGGGAATCGCAGATAAAAAATATCAGAATTGCATTCCTGGCTGACTTTCATCTTCAGGAAGGTATGGATATTGATTTTGTAAGGAGGTATGCTGAGAAGATAGGAAAGTTAATGCCTGACATCATTCTTTATGGCGGAGATATTGTTGAAGACCGCAGAAATGGATTGGAAGATACAACTGCATACGAGAAAATAATCAGGGAACTCTCTCCGGCGATGGGATCTTACGCTGTTCTTGGCAACCATGAACATTATTCAGGCCACGACAGGGGCACCTTCCATGACAAAACAAATATCAGGCTTCTCCGTGATACAGTCGTGATTATAGATAATCTTTTCAACCTGGCAGGAAGAAATGACAGGGATAGAAAACCGATTGAAGAAATTCTGGAGTATTCTGATGAATCATTGCCGGTCATTTTAATAGATCACCGTCCGACAGATGTAATTAACATCAGCAAAACCGCAGTAGATGCCTCCTTTTCAGGACACACACATAACGGGCAGATGTTCCCGATAAACCTCATTGTTAAAAGCATGTATGAGATAAGTCATGGTTACAGGAAAATAGGCAACACTCATTTTTTCGTAACCAGCGGCATCAGGTTATGGGGTCCTCCTGTGAGGACAACCGGGAAATCGGAGATCGTTGTTGTTGATATAGAATTCACCGTGAATTAATCCTGCCTGTCACAACCCGGATCAGGGGCAGATGATTAAGCAGTAAACGGATCGCGGATTTCGGATTGAGGATTGGGCGGGTTTAATCAAGTCTTTCAAAATGCCTCTTAAAAATACTTTCCTGACCTAATGCTATCAGGGAGATAAAGTGATTTTTTCAAATGCAGCTTTCTCAATCATTTCACGGGTAAAATAAACCGGGAAATGCTGATCCCTGGCCCAAAGCTCAAAAAGGTTACCGTAAAAAGGACTTTCAGGATCTCCGCTTTGCCCGGGAGAATTTGTGAACATTGACATATCCCAGTCTTTTGTATCAACAACCATACGAAAGGATGCTCCGCTGGTCTGATTATCAGAAGTACCCGTCACTCCGGGAGTGGAGCCATAGCCACCCCTGGGGAGAGGGCCCAGATCTAATTTTTTACGGGTAGCCGCATCAACAGCATTGCTCATAGGGTGTTTTATTAACACATGATGATATGCAGACTGGCCATATATCCACTTTTTCATATCTGGCCCAAGCTTCTTTGTCAGATCATCCACGGCTTGTTGCAGGCAATCCAACAGGAATTTATCCCTGCCTTCAATGGCATTTCTTCCAAATTCGGGCCGGATAGTTGTAATCCAGCCAATTATTTTGCTAAGAGGGAGGCCTTTGTATAAGCTTAACCCTTTCTCAGGAACAAAAACCGGGATGATATTCTCAGAGATTTTTTTCTCCCAGGCAACATATATGCCAGCCTCAACAGAGGATTTTTCAAGCACAAAATCCCACGCAAGCAGCAGGTTTCTTGCTGTTTCCGTTTTAGAATTGTCTGAATGCAGGTTTTTTAAGAATGGGACAAGTGTCCTTGCAGGTATTGAGAGATAGTCAAATTGAAGCCGCATCATACCGGCAAGAGAATGTCTGCTTCCTGAAGCCAGTTCTTCATTTATACGATCTGAACGATAGGTATCTGCCCAGCTGAGTCCAATCGCGTTCTTATGCGGGTAATTGATCGGGGCCAGGTTTTCATTGGCCGTAGCCCAAAATCCTTTTAATGGATTATACTGGTTTGGGAGAGACAGTACAGGAAGGTACCCGGACCACTCATAACGTCCGTCTCCCGGAACGGGTACAAGTCCGCTCCAATTTTTTCTGATGGGTGCGATCCCCGTCACCTGCCATCCTATATTGCCTTCCTTATCAGCCCAAATCAAATTTAAGCCAGGAACAAAACTATACTGACAAGCCTCCCTGAACTCATTCCAGGTTTTAGCCTGATTAATCCGTAAACTGCCCAGGTAAGGTGCGCATCCGGTTTCCATCCAGGCACATCTAATGGCGTAAGCAATATTGTTTTTGTTATCTGAATAGGTAACCGGTCCATGCCTTGTGTACCGGTGTTCAACTATCACTTCCGGTAAGGCTTTGACTCTTATCGTATCTTTGATCAGACGCATATCTTCCCATCGCCCCTGGTATTCATACTGATTTGGATTCATGGGGTTAAGTTTATAAACATACAGATCCTCTTTATCAAGATAATAATGTGTTATTCCCCATGCTCCATGATCATTATGCCCGATAGAAATGCCCGGGATAGTTGGTTCACCCCCTCCTGCCACATTCCAGCCCGGAGCGTTCAGGTGAACAAGATATCGCAATGACGGGACTGTTATTACCCGGTGTGGATCGTTTGCCAGAAGAGGATAACCTGATTGTGAAAGTCCACTGCTGATAACCCAGTTATTACTGCCAATTGTGGTTTTCTCAGCATCAAGTAAGAATTGGAGAGATTCCTTATCTGCTGTCGATGCCTGTTTGTATTTTGTTATGGTATTTGCAGAACTTAAGAGATCCCCGGGAGTAAAAACCAGCGGATCTCTGAAGGCATTATATATCCCGATAACATCATCAAAAAGACGTTCAGAATTTATAGAGGGATCGATATTCAAAACCGGTTCATCTGGTCCGAATACCCCAAGTTCTTTAACTTTCTCTGCACCCAGAATTGCTACTCGCTTGGCCGTCTGAATTTCCTCAACAATATTTACCAGTAAACCCTGGTGCCGGGAAATCACCACTTCAGGAGTCCAAAATCCCGGCTCAATTCCCAACAGTTTAAATTCGATTGGAAGAGTATCTTTATCTTTAAGAGCTTCCCGGATACAGGCATTTATTCCGTCAGTAAATGCCAGGATTATTTGTTCTCCCCTTGGATGATAATGATTGAATTCGGAGGTAATATCTCCCCTGAATTTGAAAAGCCGGGTACCGATATCCCGGTTAAGCTCACGCTGACCAAGGATTTCAGCAATGGTACCTGTAGCTTGTCTTCGCCAGATTTCAAATTGAAAGAGACGATCTTTGGCAGCACAATATCCCTGGGCAAAGAAGAGATCATATTCGTTTTGTGCATAAATATGGTTAATGCCATACTGGTCGCGAATTATTTCCACCGGCTGCCGAAGACCAGGAACCTTAAGCTGCTGGCTAAGAGTGGTATTGATTCCAAACGGGAAAATGAGAAGAGCAATAATAAACAGACGGTACATGGCTTAAAATTTTGAGATTAATAATATAACCTACAAGCGGTTTTATTCCAATTTTATTAACAATTTACAACTAAAATTCAGATGAATACAAATGCAGGCTGTAAATTTTACCTGACATTATAAATATCTTAATAAATAGAATTCCGGGTTGCGCGATGGAAAACCGGAATTGGCGCACACGAGGGGGTGAGGCCGATAAGTATATTCAACAAATATCACTATTGTTTGTTCTTTATTAGACTAAACCCTTTATATGAAAAGAATTATTTTATTCCTTTTTACTGGAATATTTATTATATCAACCCTGCCGGCACAACAGAATGCAGGTGTAATAAAAGGAAGGATATTCAATACAAAAACAAACGAAGGAGTGCCTTTTGCCACTGTCCAGGTCTGGGGAACAACAACCGGAGCTTTTACAGATGAGAATGGTAATTTTTCACTGACCGGCATCAAGCCCGGTTTCGTTGAATTGAGGGTCACGTCAATCGGCTTCAAACCATACATATCGGGCGCTTTGATGGTTACAAACAGTAATCACATGAATCTCGAGATTCCTCTTGAAGAATCTGAGATAAGTCTGGGTGAAGTTGTTGTGAGAGCTTCACCTTTTATAAGGAAAATTGAAACGCCTCTTTCAGCCAGGATAATAGGACTCGATGAAATTGAACGAAATCCAGGCGGGAACCGTGATGTCTTCAGGGTTCTTCAGTCCTTCCCGGGAGTGGCCTCTACCCCGGCTTTCAGAAATGATGTCATAGTAAGGGGCGGGGGACCCAATGAGAACAGGTTCTATATTGATAATATCGAGATCCCGTATCTTAACCACTTCTCAACACAGGGTGCTTCAGGAGGGCCGGCAAGCATCGTCAATGTAGATTTTGTCCAGTCGGTTGATTTCCTCTCAGGTGCCTTTCCCGCATCAAAAGGGAATGCCCTCAGTTCAGTACTTAACTTCTCATTTATTGACGGCGACAGGGATAAGATGAAATACAGGGCTACTGTCGGAGCCTCCGATCTTGGGCTGTCCCTTAACGGTCCTGCAGGTGAGAACGGTTCTATTTTGTTTTCGGTAAGGAGATCCTACCTCCAGCTGTTATTCAGCCTGCTGGAGCTTCCCTTTCTACCTGCCTATACAGATTTTCAGCTGAAATATAAGGTAAGGCTTGATCTAAAGAATGAACTTACTTTAATCGGAATAGGAGCAAAAGATGATTTCGCACTTAATCTTAAGGCAAATGACACTGAGTTCCAGCGCTATATTCTTGATTATATACCTGTCCAGGAGCAATACAGCTATGTATTTGGGCTGGTTTATAAGCATTACAGGGAAAACGGTTTTGATACCTGGGTCCTGAGCCGTAACTATCTGAATAATTTCCAGTATAAGGATATCAATAATATTCAGAACGATTCAAGCAGAGTACTCGATTATCAATCGGGCGAGGGGGAGATTAAGTCGCGTTATGAAAGAACTATTCTCGGAGATAATGATTTCAGGTTAAGTTATGGTGCAGGCTTTGAGTATGCACATTACAGGAACTCTACCTTCAGACGACTGCTGGTTGGAGGCAGTGAAAATATTATTGATTATGATGCAAACCTGAAATTAGGAAAGTATGGATTATTCGCTCAGGCAAGCAGGTCTTACTTTGAAGAGAAACTGTCACTTTCTCTTGGAGTCAGAGCCGATGGAAATTCATATTCGGAACTGATGGCAAATCCGCTTACCCAGCTTTCACCCAGATTTTCCGCCTCGTATAGTATCGTTGATAATTTCCGCTTTAATTTCAGCACAGGGCGATATTATCAGTTGCCTCCATATACTGCCCTCGGCTATTCGTTATCAGGACTATTTCTCAATAAAGATAACCTGAAATATATCAGGGCCGATCATATTGTTGCCGGTTTTGAGCTTGTTCCCACGGAGAATATGCAGCTTACTCTTGAGGGATTTTACAAAAAGTATTCAAATTATCCGTTCTCTGTTAAGGATTCTGTTCCCCTGTCGAGCAAGAGCATCGATTACGGGATTTTTGGTGATGAGGAACTCATTTCAACTTCTACCGGACGGGCTTATGGGATTGAGCTTCTTGCCAGGCTTAAGGAATTCAGAAAGACTAATCTTGTGATGTCATACACATTTGTCAGGAGTGAGTTCAAAGGACTTTCCAATGCAGGCTGGTTACCTTCATCGTGGGACAACAGGCACATAATAAATCTCACAGCAACAAAAAGGTTTAACCGGAACTGGGATCTTGGCATTAAATGGAGGTTTGTAGGCGGCGCCCCCTTTACACCTTATGATATTGAAAGGTCATCTTCCAAGGCTTTCTGGGATATACAGGGCAGGGGATACCTCGATTATACAAGATATAACACCCTTCGCCTGAATGCGTTCCATCAGCTTGACATCCGCATCGACAAACAATATTTCTTCGATAAGTGGTCTTTAATGTTTTATCTTGATGTCCAGAATATCTATAATCACAAGGCCGATCAGCCTCCGTTGCTGATAAGAGAGACCGATATTAACAAGCTTCCGGTGACTGATCCCGTGGATCCTGCAAGGTATAAGCTTAATTTTATAACCAATGAGTCTGCTACGGTTCTTCCGACAATAGGTATAATTGTGGAATTTTGAATGACCTTACCAACTCGTTCCTAAGGCTGTCAACCTAAGGAACTATATTTTATATAGTATTGGATATAAGATTGTTAATGTAGTCAAATTCTCCCCTACTTTTCAAAGGAGGGGGTGGACGGACCACCAAATCATTATTGTGCATAAATCTAATTTCCGGCCGGGGTGGTTGGTTGAAATTGCCTATCTCTTGCTTTTCACCACAGGATTCACGGAGTGCACGGATAAAAATTCACAGATTCTTTTATTCCGTGATCTATAAACTAACCACCCCGGCCCGGAATAAGGTCATTACTAAATAAATACTAACTAGCCGGGCCAGGGGGTGTTGAAAAAGTAAAAGTATAGTTTTATAAATATTTTTACGCTTTGAAGTGACTTTTTGTACAATTTTCTATTAATTAAAAGTTTAAAGAGGATGGCTAGTTAGCCATCTTCTTAATGTTATGTGCAATACTAATAATACCCCATTCTGTATTCACATTTTTAAGCCCTTTTGAGTAAAATCGTCTAAATTGGTTGTTATGTTTTATTTGTCCAAAGACAGATTCTACGTCAACTCCTCGTTTTGAGCGCAAAATTTTACCAGTTTCTGATTCCAGATTTCGTCGTGCAGTATTCTTGTGCTCTATTAGCTTAGGACTTATCTCTATGGTTCTTTTATTTAACCCCTTACAGCAATTTTCTTTGTATTGGCATCCTTCACAACATCTTGATTTATAAACTATTCTTTCTGATTTGTATCCATTATCTGTTTGGGTCTTCTTGATATATGCAAAATCTAACACCTGGCCTGAGGGGCATTGATACTGATCTTTTTCCTGAGTATAGACGAAACGGTCAGATATAAAGTTCCTTTTCTTGTATTCATTCGTCTTCTCATAATCAAAGTTGTTGTATTTTATGTAGTTACCAATATTATTGCGGACTACATAGTCATAGTTTTCTTCACTTCCATACCCTGCATCTGCTATAATATTTTTAGGAACTCCTCTTAATTGTTTTTTTACCTTATCAATGAAAGGTATAAATACGGAGGTGTCTGCAGCTTTCTGATATATCCCGTAACCTAAAATAAACTGATCCTCTGTTGCTATCTGAACATTGTACCCAGGCTTTAACTGACCCATTCCCAGGTGGTCCTCTTTCATACGAAAGAACGTAGCATCCGTGTCAGTCTTGGAACAACTGTTGCGTCCATCCAGCATTTCTTTTTGCTGCTCGTACTTCTTCAGCTTTGGAGTATAATCCTTCTTCAGCTTTGCTAAATCCGTGGCTGCCTGTTTTGATTTTGTCCCTTTTGATAATTTCTGGTTTATCTCTTCTACCAGTTTATCAACCTGCTCAGATGTTATATTACCCTCAAGCTCTTCCAGATTATGTGACCCGTACTCGGCATCTTCTTCTTTCTGAAGTTGTTCAATATGAGATAATAACTTCTTTACTTTTTCTTTAGTCATATTTTCGTGCCTCTCAACATTCTTTTTCCATACATAACTATACCTGCTTGCATTAGCTTCTATTTTGGTCCCGTCAACAAAAAGATTTTCTGACTTTACATACCCCCTTTGTATAAGAACATCTATTACTGAACTAAAAATATTCTCTACAGCCTCTTTCATCCTTTTAGCCCTGAAGTTGTGGATTGTACCGTGATCAGGGGTACTCATCCCACTTAGCCACATAAAATTTACATTCTCCCTTAATGCCTTCTCGATCCTGCGAGTAGTGTAGATCCCCTGGGTATATGCAAAAGTGAGTACTTTTAACATTATTCTTGGCGAATAACTGCTAGTCCCGCCTCCTTTATATGTATCAAACAGTGGAGCCAATTTGATTTGGTTGATAACTTCATCAACGACTCTAACTATATGATTATCTGGTATTAAACTCCCTATTTCTGGAGGAAGCAACAATAACTGATTGCTTTTGTCCTGCTTAAATACTATCTTAGCCATATGATGTTTGTTATATCTCTAATTTATAACAGATTGGAGAATAAACAAGGGGATGAAACAGCCATTTCATCCCCATTTTTTATTAGTTATTAACAATGTATCTTTGACTTTTTAGACACCCCCAGAATATCATATATTTCGGATAACAAAAGATCTTAGTTTGACAGTCAAGACCCCTTCCCCAGCTAATAATCGCAGATTTATTTTTACTTTGGGAAATAATTAAATGATAATCCTGTGATGAAAATATTTCTTCTGTATGTAGCAGCTTTATTCCCGTTTTTGCTGAACGGGCAGCAACTGAATCCTGAACGGCAATGGTCTTCCTACCGGGGATATCTGTCCTCAGGGGTTCTCGATAATGCCGGGTTGCCTGAAACTTTTGATTTCACTTCGAACCAGAATATAAAGTGGAAAACAGAGATCCCTGGAATGGGCCTTTCGAGCCCTGTTATATGGGGTGACAAGTTGTTCATTACAACAGCTGTCAGCAGCTCTGACAAGGTCGGCATCATGACAGGTATAGGCGGGGGCGTTGCCCCTGTGAACGACAATTCCGTTCATGAATGGAAGATTTACTGTATCGATAAAAATACAGGGAAAATTGTATGGGAGAGAATATCATACAAGGGGATTCCGAAAATAAAACGACACCCTAAATCAACTCATGCCAACTCAACTGCGGCAACCGATGGCAGGCATGTTGCTGTATTTTTTGGCTCAGAAGGCCTGTACTGCTACGACGTGAACGGCAACCTTAAGTGGAAGAAGGATTTCGGAGTTCTGAAATCTGTGTTTTTCACGATGCATGAGGCTGAATGGGAATGGGCAAGCTCTCCAATCATATACGGCGGCAAAGTGATCATTCAGTGCGATGTCCTGGAGAATTCATTTGTGGCAGCTTACGAGGCACAGACCGGAAAGGAACTATGGAAGACAACCCGCGATGAATATCCGGGCTGGTGTACACCCAACATCTATAAAAACGGCACCAAAACGTATGTTGCAGTAAACGGATACAAAAGCCGTGCAGGATACGACCTTGAGACCGGAAAGCTTGTATGGACAATGGCAGGGGGAGGGGATATACAGATTCCGTCACCTGTAACGGGCAATGATATGATATACTTCAACAGCGCTCACGGCAAAAATTCACCAATAATGGCAGTAAAGACAAGTGCTGCCGGTGATATTACCCTTAAAGAGGGGGAGACATCAAATGAATTCATAAAGTGGAGCATCCCGCGGGGCGGCTCTTATATGCATACGATGCTCCTCTACAACGGTCGCCTGTATAATATCAACTGGAACGGCACAATGCAGTGCCTCGACCCGCTTACCGGGAAAGAGATCTACAACGCAAAGCTGGGTAAGGCAAGGAGCTTCGTTGCCTCGCCTGTTGCCTCCGACGGGAAGATATACATAGTCGATGAGCAGGGCACGGTTTATATACTTAAGGACGGGAACAGCTTCAACGTTCTCGCTGAGATACCGATGGATGAAGCGAGCCTTACTGCGCCTGCAATCACCGGAGGAATGATATTCTTCAGAACCCAGACTAAGCTGATTTCAGTCGGAAGAAAATGATATATAAAATAATATAAATGGTTTATACTTTGTTGCTTACTGATTATCTTTTACGCACCTCACCGATAAACCATAGTCATCCCAGCCCTCGGTGAAGCTGACGCCGCCATAATTACAATTCATTGAGAATTTCCCGTTTGATCCGTCCCAGAAGATGCATCCGCTGCCAATATCTTTAAATGCAGGGACATTTACATATCGGAACCCACCGGGAAGGGCCGAAAAACCTGTTTCATTTGTTGAACTGTTATCCGAACAATTCCAGTGACTGCTACCTGATTCTTTAAGTTTGATACCTGCAATATCGCTATCCCCCTCAGTTGTATTCGGATCAAGCAATGATAGCATGTGCCACCATTCACCGGATGCAACATGCCAGCCAACAGGGCAAACGTTCTTACCGCTTACCTTCACCACTGCTCCCTCGTTATATAGTGCTCCATAGATATCCTTATATTTTACTTCATTATTGTACCAGCAATAAGCCGGTACATGATAAGGACCCACTTGTTTCCATGTTTCATTGTCTGTCACATTCTGAATCGGCGTTCCATCATTGAATTTTGTTGCTTTCATGTTTTCGGCCATCCATATTTCACCCCCGATCTTAACAACCGGGTAATTATTGTTATCTCCATCAGCGCAGGGAATGAATTCGAAGGTGATTATTTTGCTTTGAGCGGGTTTATCAACCATTACTGTACTGTAATTTCCGGCTATCCCCATAAACTTAAGGTTCTGTCCTGCCGAGTATTCCATAAATACCGTTCCCTCAGGTCCTTTCTTTTCAGGCTCCTGTTTTTCTGATGCCGCGATATCTTTTTCCGGTTCCCTGACAGATGCCGTACTAATATATTCGGCTCTTACATCTTCTCCGGAAGAGATACTGATGAGTGTGCCTGTTAAAGAGTATCTCCCGCTGGTGATCCTCACAAAATGCATGCCTGTTTTCAGGCCGCTTATTCTGTAAAGGTGACCTCCGCGGGAGAGACTGCCACTTATTTTAAGGACCTCTTTCCCTGAAAGATCAATTATCGAGATCGCTGTTTTCCCCGTAACGGGAACTGAAAACTCCATTATTGAATATTCATTAATGGGATTGGGTGAAAAGGTTATACCGCTTTTTACATCAGCATTTACCTTTTTGGTTCCTGTAACCATCTGAGCAAGATGCAGAACCTGGCTTCCGGTTAAAATGAGCTTTTCTCCACTGGTCAGGTTTTCAACCCAAACCGAATCAACCGAAATGCTTGCCCCGTAACCGCTGAAGGTAAGGTACAGATCCTGGCCCTTAAGTAATCCTTTATAAGCAAACAGCATAACAAACAAAATAAATACTCTTGTTTTCATAACCTCCATTTTCTAATGATACGCAGGAGATCGTTCGAGGACCTATCTCCAACCTTCCCCCTTTACCCCGGAACAGAGGGGTTGCCATCTTATTTCACAAAGGCAGAAGCTGACGGATATTCTTTAAGATTGAGTAAAGAATTACGGGCAGATGTGTTTAAGTTAAATTTGGATTAGTATTCACAAGTATAATCCGAAAGTAATTAAGGCAGGTTGTTTAACCTCAATTTATTGGCCTGAGTACATGATATTTGGAGTCTTTACAACTCCGGGCATTTAACTGCGATTCACAATTTCCAGTAGTTATTTAGTGCAAGGCATGTTTGTTTCACGTATATAACAAACTATAATTAAATATGTTTTAATATATCTGAAAATATCGGCATTTTGAACTCCAGTACTTTAACTACTTTAAGTACTCCAGTCCATGCAGGCAATTTACATTCAAACTTATTTCCAATTTTTTCTGAAGATCAGGTCAAAGCCTGAATTAATATCCTGGTTGGTGGCTTTCAGTATAAGATTTCTGAGGATCTGGTATTCGAGCATGAATTTTTCAGTATCTACTACTTTTGTCTGCTTGTCGAAGGCAAAGCTTTGCTCGTAACTGAGATAGAGCTTGTTCGTTATATATTTGCCTATTGTGACATTGGTCGATTTCCAGTCTTCTGCGCCCGCAATTTCAACCACATCGAGGCCGGCCGATTGCTGCAAAACATCTTTAAGTACAGAAGCAAGGCCCGATAACGCTGCGTTCAATGCAATAGCTTCATTACCTGCCACTTTGCTTCTTTCATTAGAGCTGAGCTCATTAATGCTTTTTCCGAAAACTATGTAGGAAATGGCATCCTTTTCCTCAAGCACCCTGTCATCAAGACTAAAGCCGAGTTCAGGCTCCTTAAGATTCCCTTTCACTGTCAGCTTCAGATTTTTGAGTTCCCTCTCGATGTCCCTGAATTTATATATGATCTCAAAATCCAGGTTGGGATTTAAATCACTTCCACCGGTGAAGGTTACTTTTCCCTGGCTGAAGTCAAATCTCTTGCCATAGAGCTTGTAGTATCCCCTGTTGATGTTGATATCGCCAAAAAGGCTTATTCCCTCTCCCGACTTGATGGCCCTTAGTGTTCCCTGGAGCTCAACATTCATATCTTTTCCCCTTGCCCAGGTGTTCCCGGGAATTTTAAGTACTGCCTCACCTGTAAGATTCTTAAAAAATGCTGCGCCCGGCATCCCGGGTTTTATCGTCAGAGTATCATTTATGAGCGGCCCTTTAATGGTGTCACCAAGCGCCTTAATAAGAAGCGGAGGATTGGGATCATCTTTTACCTCTGAGAGGTATGTGCCAAAGTAATCAACATTCACTTCCGAATTGTTGATGGTGATCTCACCACCAAATGTTGGTTTGCCTGATTCACCCGAGATCCTCAGGTCCGAATCAAAATTAAGCTCAGCCATTTTCGATTTCATCAATTGGAAATCATCGGCTATGATACTGAGCCCGAGTGAGGAAGGATCTATTGATGCCAAATCGGAGATGCCAACTGTTCCCTGTATGCTTATGGTTCCCTTTTTTCCCGATGTGGCAGTGAACTCTTCTATTGTTACAAGGTTGCTGTCAATATTACTTTTAAAACGGATATTGTCAAATATTGCTCCGTATTCAGTGTTTTTGTACCATGCATTGAGGATGTTCAGGTTTCCTCTTATTTGAGGCTGGCTCACTTTATTTGAAATATTCAGGCTTGCTTCTGCCATACCGGTGAATGAAGTGTTATCAACCGGGAACATTTCGTTTATCTGCTTAAGATCAACGCTGTCGATATTTACAGAGACCGAAAGCGCCTGACTGTCTTTAAGGACATACACCGAATCGCTGAGGCTGATATGAACAGGCAGACCGGCCGAGATATCCACAAGGCGATAGCCGTATGCACTCACTGCTCCGGAAAATGTCAGCATTTCTTTTTCATAAGCCGATTCTGATCTTACACTGTCTATTCTGTACTCATTGAGAACAATATCATCGATGTTGATGCTGCTTCTTATAACAGGCTCTTTGGAATTTCCGGTTATATCTGTTTTTAAAGAAAGAGTACCCGAAATATCCATGGAAGTAAACAGGTAAAGCGGCAGGGATTCAAGCTTCAGAGCATCGATCGCAAGTGAAAGGTCCTGCTCGCCAACGAAAGATAATTTTCCGTGCACATTCAGTGACTGGTCTCCCGAAACCAGTGAAAAGTTGTCAACAAAGATGTTATCCTTTGCAAGATGAATGGATGCCGAATCATTTCTGCTGATCCATCTTTTACCGCTGTACCCAATCTCCAGCCGGCCTATCTTAATAAGCGGATCGTTAAATCCATCTATCTCTCCTGAAAACACTGCATCCAGTGAATCGTTTACAGTTACTTCCAGACCGGCCGTTATGGAACGGCCTGACATGCTTGCGTCGAGGCTGGCCGAACGGATGCTCAGATCATTGTACCGGATACCTCCTGCATTCAATACAATATTATAAAGACTATCCGCAAACCGGACTTTAAAATCTGAGTTGAGCTCTTTCACGGAAATGCTGTCATACCTGATTTCTGCAAGGGACATTTCGCCCGATAAGCTCAGCGAATCAGTTGTTCCTTCAATTTTCCCTGTGATCCTGCCGGTGGCATTCACTTCCGGCAAATTGAATGCCCTCGCCAGACCAGCGAGATCAAGAGGCTTTAATTCGAAGTCGATATTGTTTGCCCTGTAAATGTTACCATCTCCGCTGGCAGAAACAGTGAAAAACGGAATTCCGAAATCCTTTAATTCAAATTCATAATCTCCCTTGTTATAATCCGCTAGTATGGAGAAATCACCAACGGGCTCACCAATGAACTCCGAGTTTTCCAATCTGAGCTCTACCTCTGCATCGGCCGTTTCAGGTGAAATTCCCTCACCTTTTATGGCAAAGTAACCATTGAGGTCCGTTTCGAGTGAATCCATTTCCATGAAGACTTCCGGATTGACATTCCGGAATCTTCCATTCAAATCGTAAACCGGGTTTGAAAAGATCCTGTCAATATCGTATCTGAGGGACAGGTTCCCCGCCACATTGTTGAAGCCAATATTGCCCACGACATTGTCTTTTTGTTTTGAAGAACTGATGGACAGGTCACTAAGGCGGTATTCTCCGTATCTCACATCTCCGAATTTTCCACTGACCACGAGATCGTTTTCCTTTATATCAAAGCCTCTTCCTGTTAAATCCACCACTCCGCTAATTAACGACTTCATCTTTTCGTTGCCTGTCCAGTAAGAGCCGTCAAGGTTTTTAACAACCATCTTTATTGAAAACTCCGGATCGGTTCTGAATTTTTTAACCGATCCTTCTATACTGATCCCTTGCTCCTTCTCGGCAATATTCACATCAAAATAATAATGTTTTGCCTCTCCTTTAAGGGAAGCTGATATTTCCGGGGAACCGTGCAATTCTGTACCCTCGAAAAAGACAAGGAACTCCTGTAAGGATAAAGGCTCAAATTCAATTTCAAGATCTGCTTCGCCCGTTTCATTAAGTGAGTATTTTCCTCCTGTTATAATAACTGATTGTGCAGTGAGTAGCTCAATTTTTTCCCAGCTGATCATATCGTCTTTCTTTGAAAAGGCACCGGTGAAATCTGTTATCTGAAAATCTGGGTTGCGGGTTACCAGGGTGAGTTTATCGAGGCTGACCTTCAATATATCCCCCGACATAAAAGCGCCAAGTCTGATATCAGATGTGATGAATTCAGGAATAAGTTGATTTTCGCCGACGGAATTAATTCCTGCAGCCAGTTTTGTAAGTCTGAAATCCCTTAGATTCACGATCCATGCAGACTCTGCTGGGGTGGTGTCATTTGCCTCACCTTGTTTTAAGAGGTTCATAAAATTCCATACCGAATCCTTGTTCTGGCTCAGGTTAACCGAGAGGTGGTCGATATAGAGTCTGCTTATGTCCAACTCATGGTTCAGAAGGCTGTATGGCAGGTAGCTGACTTCTATTTCATCACATCGGAGGATTGTGTCGGAGTCAGAAGTTATAACAATATCATGTATGCTGAAGGATGAAAATATATTGCCTTTCAGGGAACCTATTTCCAGTTCCCCGTTCAGGCTTCTGCCTGCAATTTTTGATACGGTGCCTGCGATATAGTTATTAAGAAATCCTGCCCTTATTATGAAGATAAGGAGGATCAGCAAAATTATCACTGAAGCTGCTGTTAAGGATAATATTTTAAAGACTCTCTTTATCATCACATTTCATCAGAAGGTATGACCTACCGAGATAAAAAACTGGAAAGCAGGATCATCATTTATTATCGGTGTTGCAAAATCAAGCCTGATCGGACCAATAGGGGACCTGATCCTCAGCCCTGTTCCTGCATTATAATGCAAAAGGCCCAAATCATAGAACCATGGGTCGGACCAGACGTTCCCTGCCTCGATAAACAGTACTCCCTGTAAAATTTCGTATATCGGAAATCTCAGTTCGGCGCTTCCCTCGATCATCGTATTGCCGCCTGTTACAAATTCTGACAAACTCACAGGATATATATCATGCCGGCCCCAGCCCCTGAGTGAGGATGCTCCGCCTAGGAAGAATCTTTCCTCGAGGGGTGTCTGCCTTCCGGTCCGCGTCGGCTGGATAGAACCTGTCCTGATCTTTGTGGCTAATACCAGATCTTTAGCAAGTGGGAAATAATTGATTAGAGAAAGTTCAGCCTTGAAATAAGGCAATTCGGTCCGGAACCCGATTCCTGCCAGTGAAATATTAGCTCCGATCCTGTATCCCTTTGATGGATAAAACCTGTCATCGGTTGAATTAAGCTGGCTTCCCAGGTTTATTATCGATTTGTTATATTTCATCTGAGGTTCTTCAGGCTCAAGATCCTGAAATTCATTAATAAGCACTCTCTCAAATGAATAGGTTATGTTTGCACTGATATTCCTGCCAAGCCGGTACAGGAAACTGATCCCGCCGCCATAACGGTCGTAACTATAGCTAAGCTCACGTTCCCTGGAGTAGAAAGGATTGAAGACAAAATCAAGATTAGGTGCGAATATATCGGGCTGGATGAATTTAAATTCAAAGCCGAACGGGTTGAAATAGGATGTTTTGGCATTGATGACCAGCCGCCTGGCACCTCCAAGAAAATTCAGCTTTGTTAGCTGACCTGATAATCTAAGCCTGTCTTCGGACCCGTAGCCAAAACCGGTTTCCAGGTTCCACCGGGGCAGTTCCTTCAGCATGATCTCTATAGGGATCCGGTCTTTCTGAACACTGTCTTTTAGTGATGTAATGACAACATACTGGAAGAGCTCCGTTTCAAAAAGGGCCTGCTGCGTTTTATCGATCTCCTCCTGTGAGTAAAGCTCTCCCTCAGAGAACCGGAAGTATTTCTTGATGAAACCTTCGGGAACGGCAGTATCGCCTGTTATTTCAGTTTTTCCGAAAAAAAACCTGTTTCCCGGATAAATCCTAAAATCTACATCTGCCATGCGGTTTTCATCCTTCAGGCCGATCTCGTAGTCAACTTCTGTGAATGGATAACCATGATCGGAAAAGGTTTTTTCAAGCATGATCTGTGTTGCAAAGACTTTATCATCGGAGAACCGCTGTCCCGGTTTAAAAGGCAGCTTTGGTCTGATTGAATCAAGAAGCCTTGCACCAACTTTTTCCAAACCGGGATCAAGCTTCACCGAATCAACTCTGACAAAATCATTCTCAATGATCTTAATGGTAATTTTTATAAGCCTACGGAAACCGGAAGTGTCCAGTTCCAGATCAATTTCAGGAGTTAAAAAACCATTACGGTTATAATAGCTCCTCAGCCTTACAGTGTCTTCCTGAAGTACGGAAAGAATAAGATCGGGATTTTTTTTCCAGAAAAAGATCTTTTCAAGCTGCTTTTCGGGT
The DNA here is from genome assembly GCA_942492865.1 of uncultured Bacteroidales bacterium. Taxonomy (GTDB): domain Bacteria; phylum Bacteroidota; class Bacteroidia; order Bacteroidales; family VadinHA17; genus LD21. The sequence goes on from OW818650.1 coordinate 1,664,438, forward strand.
TGGGTGTTGAATTGAGCAAGCAGCTCATTGTCTGACAGGATCTCATTGCCTTCAAATTTTAAGTTCCGTATCCGGTAATCCTTCTGGCCGTATAATGAGGTACATGTCCAACTGAGAAGGATTATGGTATAGAATCTTAATAAGCACATCAAAAGTTCTTAAATAACGTAAGGGCATTTAAGACAGGTCAGCTGTTTACAAAGATAGGAAGAAAGTTTGGATGACCCTGATCTTCCGGGCGGGATATAAGAAGTGTGAAAAAAAGTATAAAGTGCTAACCACCCCGGCTGGGGAAGACCTTTTTACACAAAAGTGATATTGTAGCCCGGCCACCCCTCCTTTTGGCAAAGGAGGGGAGACTATCGCATATAATTCACAATATCAATAATATAAATACATCCCCAAACCCTTAGGTTGACGGCTATGCCTACCAACTCCTAACCAATTAACTTTTCTGCAATCCTCACTGCATCGCCGACATATTTTTCACAGCTGGTTTGAAATAACCCGAGTTTTTTGATTATTTCAAGATCATCAGGATCATTCATGTCGAGTCCGTTAAGCAATTGCCTGCAGGAAGTTGATCCGTTTATTTTTGCAAATTCATTGAAAAGTTGTCTTGTCTTATTATAGGTTTCTGATTTATTCTCTTCCGGATCATTCAAGGCCTTTCCAAATCTCATTCCAAGTGCCATCATGGCGCCGGTAACCGCTCCGCATGTTAATTGCTGCCGTCCCATTCCGGCGCCGAAACCACATGAAACTTTCAGACAATCATTTTCCGATAAGCCGTAATCCTGTCCGAAAACTGTAAATGTTGATTGTGCACAATTGAACTTATTCCTGAAATATCCTATTGCTTTTTCATCCTTATTCATCCCGGTGCCGGTTTTAATTCAATATAAAGTTTCTGAAATTCTTTTGTGATTCGTAATGCATTCATGCTGCTAATGATGGGATCTGGTCGGGGAATTGCGATTGGCTGGACCGGATCTGTCAAGGAGAAGACCAGCCGTCTTGCTGAAATTCAAAACTCATCAAAGGCAATCTTACTGTCATCAACATTTAGTCTCTTTAACATTTTTAACGCGGACTTTATCATAAGGGCAGGGCCACACAAATAATATTCAATTTTACCAGGTTGCGAATGGGTTTTTAAATATTCATTAAATACAACATCATGGATAAGACCTGTATAACCCTCCCATTTATCATCTTCTTTGGGATCGGAAAGTGCAACATTAAAAGAAAAATTCGTGTATTGTTTTTTCAGATTTTCAAAATATTCGTTGTAAAATAATTCTTTCATTGACCTGGCTCCATACCAAAAGCTTACTTTTCTTTCAGTATTTGCAGTTTCGAACAGATAAGATAAATGTGAACGTAAAGGCGCCATACCTGCTCCGCCTCCTATGTAAAACATTTCAGAAGCCGAATTTTTGATGTGGAAATCTCCATAAGGGCCGAAAATTTTTACCCTGTCACCTGGTATTAGGCTGAACATATAAGATGATCCGGCACCAGCGCTAATGGTTTTCAGTTCAGGAGGTAATTCAATCCGAATGTTAAACTTAAGTTGTTTTTCAGATACAGGGTTAGATGCCATTGAAAAATTTCTCCTGAGATATACCGGATTTTCTGCAAAGCATTTGAATAAGCCCGAATCATGCCATGTATTACTGAACGGCTCATCAATATGTATCTGATCAAAATTTAATCCGAAAGGGGGAACCTCCACCTGTATATATTCTCCCGGATTAAATTTAAAAGGCGACTCATTCATAGGTTCTACCACAAGTTCTTTGATATATGTCGCCACATTTTTATTGCTGATTACTTTGCATATTATTTCCTTATCTGTGTCAGTTTCTTTTTTATCCTTATCAGTTAAATAGTGAAGATAGATATCTCCCTTTTCAATATCAATTTTATAGGTTCGTAATCCAACAGTTACCGGCATTCGTTTCGGAGCGCCATCTTTTAAATTAAACCGTCCGTTATGTTTTGCACACTCTATGAGTTCACCTATTATCAGGCCATCTGCCAGATGAGCATTTCCATGTGTACAGAGTCCGGCTGTTGCATAAAATTTGTCAGTTTCTGTCCGATAGATAGCATAGGTCTTCTGACCAAAATCAAATCTCAGAGATTGTCCCACTGGAAGAGAGCCGGAACCGCAAACTTTTATCCTGCCATTTTTTTCAAATTTCTTATCACCAACAAGCCTGTAGGTTTCTTTTGGTTCAATTACCGCTGATTTTTGTGGTAATATTCGTTCGGCATAGTAGTTTACGTCACTTACCTGTTTCAGCAATGTTGGAATGATCTCCTTAAAAGCATCCGCAATATTTTTATAAGGGACAGGGCAATCATCTTTTATCAATTTATGTAATTCCGGTAAGGCATGATACGGAACCAAGGGATACATATGGTGTTCTACATGGTAATTCATGTTCCAGTAAAGATACCGGTGCAACCTGTTCATATAAACAGTTCTGCAGTTTAAACGAAAATCAAGGACATTTTCCTGAAGGCCGGCATGTTGGGTCAAGCCGTATATTGGCATTAACCAACTCCCGAAAAATAAAGGGAAGATAAAAAATAACAGAGGTAGAAATGTCCAGTAAATTACACTTACGGCTATTACAGTCAAGTAAATGGAAATGTAAATACGTGCCTTAAAAATAACTATCCCATACTCTTTTTCGGGCAGGTAAGTTGCAACTTCGGGATCAATTTTACCTGACGCATGTTTAATAAGTCTTTTAAATTCAGGTATTGAACCACGTAAACCAAAAAATCCGAGGACTACTTTTCTAAGCTTTGGAGGCCTGGGAACAGCTATTTCAGGATCAAGACCGCGTATAAGCGTATTGCTGTGATGCCGCGTATGGCTCCATCGCCATACCGTGGACTGCCTGAATACCATAAATGATGCAATTTCATATAATACATTATTCATCCAGTCGGTTTTAAAAGCGGTTCCATGACTGGATTCATGCCATCTTGAATCAGATGTTGATGAGTACAAAACACTATAAATCATATAAGGGAAAATGGCATACAATGAACCCCAAAGCAGGAAAACCAGGTAGCCGGAACCAAAAATTAAACCAAACCATATTAGGGTGTCCCGTATTGCCGGGCCATCTTTCCTTTTGAGAAGCTCGCTCATCTTATCCCTGGGCACGGGAGAAAGGTACCATACTGCCTCATCCAAACCCTTTTGTATGGCAATTTTTGCTTCACGACCAATAAGGCTGTAATCCCTTATTTTCTCATCTTGTAACATTCTCATCAATTAATTACAAAAGTCAGATGTTAGTTGCGTTTTAGATATATTTGTCTGCATAACTTACATAGGAAAATTTAAGTAAATATATTTATTATTCTCAGCTCTATAGGTGATCTTAAAGTTCTAATTTTGAAATATGATTTCACAACATTTATTTCTATAACCATGAGTAGAATATTTTTAATTTCATTAATAATCCTTCTGACAGGCTGTTCACAAAAATATGATGTCCTTATTGTCAATGGTAAGATAATTGACGGGACAGGAAAGGCATCATATACCGGAAGCCTGGCCATTCTCGGTGACAAAATAGCTGCCATTGGCGATGTAAAAGGAAAGGCTTCGGTCGAGATAGATGCCACCGGCCTCGTAATATCTCCCGGCTTTATTGACATTCACACTCATTCCGAATACAGGCTCCTTGATGACGGGAACGCCCAAAGCAAGATCAGGCAGGGTGTGACAACCGAAGTGGTGGGCGAGCAGGAATCGCCCGGTCCTTTTACAGGCCGGCTCAGTCCCGAAGTAGTTAATACTCAGTATGGCAGGGATACCATCAAAACGCTTGGGGATTATTTTAAGATAATTGAAAAAAATGGATCATCAGTAAATGTAATCTCTTATGTTGGTGTAGGAAACGTCTGGAGAAGTGTAATGGGTTATGGCTTTGATGCCCCTACCGAAAGCCAGCTGGAGGAGATGAAGAAAATAGTCAGACAGGCCATGGAGGAAGGTGCATTCGGAATGTCGGCGATCCTTGCCCAGGTCCCGGGCTCGCTGATCCCCACTGAGACTATGGTTGAGCTTTGCAAAACGGTGAGTGAATATAATGGCGTGTTTGGAGTTCACATGCGCAGCGAAGGAACATACGTTATGGATGCAGTGCGTGAAGCTATTGAGATAGGTGCGAAATCAGGTGTTCCGGTTGACATTATGCACATTAAAATAGCTGACCAGAGGCTATGGGGAAGAATGAATGAAATTATTGCCCTGATAGATTCTGCAAGGAACAGCGGAGTTAATATAAGCGCCAATGTTTATCCATATACACGGGGGAACAATAGTCTTGGTACAATAATCCCTGAATGGGCTCATGAAGGAGGATTTCCAAAGATGATGGAAAGGCTTAAGGATAATGGGCAGCGTGTAAGATTGAAAAAGGATATTGAAAACGGTATAGACGGGTGGTATAATCATTATACCGCAATCGGAAAAGACTGGAGCAGGATGCTGATCTGTGAAGGTAAATATGCTGGCTGGACCATGGATTCGGTAATTACGGTACAATCAGCCGGAAAGAAAACAGACCCTCTCGATATTCTATTCGATCTTCTTATCGCTGAGAACAGTACCATCTCCACTGTTTATGCACATCACACCGAGGAAGATATGAATCTGGCAATGAAGCAGCCCTGGTGCTCCATTGGCTCTGACGGCTCATCGCTGGCTACCGAAGGACCGCTTCGTACAGGGAACCCGCATCCACGAAACTTTGGAACATTCCCCAGGGTACTTGGCGTGTATGCAAGGGACCGTGGGATTATAACACTTGAAGATGCAGTTTACAAGATGACCGGACTAAATGCCAAAAAACTCGGACTTACAGGCAGGGGCACATTGGCTGAAGGGAATTTTGCCGATATAACAGTCTTTGATCCTGCCAAGGTTATTGATAAGGCTACTTTCAGCGATCCTTTTCATTACAACGAAGGAATAAAATTTGTGATGGTAAATGGAGTCGTAGTGCTTGAAGATGATATACATACCGGAGAACGGCCGGGGAGGGCTATAATAAAATGATAAATCGGTTCAGCCTTCTAACTTCATTATCCGTAATTTTTACGGGAATATTTTTGTTTTCTCCTGCCTCCGGACAGTATGTGCAGCCTGAACACAGGATTCCTTCAGCTGATGAAGTGCCGGTTAGCAAACCCGGAAGTTATGGTAAACAGGGAACATTATATGTCCTGGTAAATGATATTTCGTCGCCTCAAAGCACCATTTTTCTCGGCAGGGACGTTACACTCGATCTTAACGGATATACTTTAAGTTACGCTGATGGGAGCTATGAGCATGTTGCTAATTATGGTTTTGAAGAGGGGTTGACAGGCTGGGATATTACCAAAGCTCCGGGGGCAAAGATTGAAAACACTGAAGAGGTCCATGCTTTCATTGGTAAAAAGATACTCCGCCTTAAGGAAGGTGATGAAATAGCCTCGGGCTACATCAATCTCCCTGTTGCCCGACGGTCATACATTGCCATGTGCGGTTTGACCGGCAGCTATTATAATGATATGAAGGGAGATCTGAAAAATGACATGCGTATAAGCATTTATGTTGATGATGAACAGGGTAAGGAGGTAACCTGCCTTACAAGGTACAGGGACTCAACAATGGTCAGTTGTCCGGTGATAAACCGTTCAACCCGCCTTGGCGGTGGATTTGTCTTTGCACATTTGAATAATCTTCCTGCCGGCAGGTACCGTATCAGAGTAAAAGCCGAAACAGAATGCCTTGTTGATGAAATAGACATAAGGCCAGGATTTGATGCAGGAATAGGGATTGTTGAGGAAACACATCCTGTTGGTCATTATCATCATATGTACAACAACAGTCATACAGCCTTCTTCGATTATACTGATGATGTTAAGACAGGCAAGCCTGTTGAGGGAATACCTGTCGTCGATGGTGCAGGGACAGTAACCATTAAGAACGGCATCATAAGAAATGGAACAATCGGCATGCTGTCATGGGGAATTCAGTCAACTGCAGAAAATGTAAGGGTCATCCTCGATAATGTGAAGATTGTATCCGAAGGAATAAATACAACTGCAGTTGACGTTGAGCAGGCTACTATAACCCGTTGTACCTTTGATGTAAAAAATCCATTCATTATCAATCGTCATGGTTCTGAATTCTATGCCGTGGACCTGAGAGGTGACCAGGCATCGGAAGTATCGTTCTGTGATTTTTACGGAGGACAGGGGTGCCTGAGCTTCAAGGGAAAATTTTCAGCCATACATCATAATTTTTTTGTCAACCGTCAGACTGTTACAAACCACTACAGCATTATGGCCATGGGAGACGGTTCGAAGATCTTTGCGAATCGTCTGGAACCGGAGATAGGGTCAGGAATTGAAATATTCAGGAGGAAAAACATTGAGATCTTCAATAATGAATTTCATATCAGTGCAGCGCCACCAAGCTGCGAATATCATGAACATCTTAGTACAAATGCCATTCGCATTGCCGACTATGGAGCTGCACCGGGAGCCCCCAATGGAAGTTTTGGTAACAGGGTTTATAACAATAAGTTTTTTATTACCGGGAAGATATACAGCCAGTATCCAAATTATATACCCATGGCTTCGGCATTCTTTTACAGTGCAAGTGCAGGAGATAACGAGATATTCGGGAACGAGATCATTATAAACCATCTGGATCCCGGATCCAATGCAGAAGCGTTTGCTTTTTATATAGGCAATTCAAGAGGAGGGAAAATATTTAATAACCACATAGTATCAAATGTAACTCCGATCTGGGTTGCAAGTTCTTACGGGACTGCAGAAAATACCTGGTTGAAAGGAAACACTTTTGAAAAGGCAGAAAATGCCACTTCTGAATTCAAGCCTGTCAGGATGGGATCAAACAACGCAGCAACCGGTACCGAATTCCGGTCCAATATTTTTTCAAATCTTGATTTTGGTATCGATGCCACACAAAGAAAGCATGTTTATACGGTTTACTGGACACTCAGGCTAAATCTTACAGATAAAAAAGGAAAGCCGGTGAAAGATGCTGAGATAATTCTAAAAGACAGGACAGGAAAAGTAATTGTGCATCGTACTGATCCCGATGGCACCCTCACAGTCGAGCTTCCCGAATATTCTTCAGAGGGAGAGGTTAAGACATACATGGCACCTTATAAAATCGAGGCAGGTAAAAAGATAACGGAGGTGATGCTGAGAAAAAACAGTGAGATCAATATTGTAATAAAATAGCCCCGTCAAACAAGGATCCAAAAGGGTTAATTGCTAAATATCCTTTATTAAACACCTGAAAAAAGGAGGTAAAAATGTATATTGATATCAATGCTTATGTTGGTCACTGGCCATTTATGCAGCGCAGGTTTAATACCTGCGAATCGCTCCTGGGAAGGATGAACCAGTTTGGAATAGATGTGTCGGTGATAAGTAACCTGAACGGACTTTTCTATAAAAACACACAACCTGCAAATGAAGAGTTATTTAATGAGATCAGGTCTGACAAGGACTTTGTTGACCGGTTTATTCCCTTTGCTGTTATAAATCCGATTTATGCCGGATGGCGGACCGACCTGGAGATATGTGTGAAAAAAATGGGAATGAAGGGGGTAAGGTTGTATCCAAAATACCACGACTATGAAATAACCGATCCTTCACTTATAGAATGTGTAAAAAGGGTCAGGGATCATGGTCTTCCGGTGGCATTCAAGCTGAGAATGGTTGACAGCCGGATACGATCGTGGATGGACATTCCGTTTGTGGCAGGAGCTGCAAGTCCTAAAAAAGAATGGACGCTGAGTAACATAGTTCCGATAGTCAGAGCCGTGCCTGATGCAAAATTCATGATACTAAATGTAGCTAACGGCATTATGCTTAAAGGTGAGGACCTGGAGCTATTCAGAAAGGCTGATATCTTATTCGACACTTCGGGCCGGCAGATAAACACTCTTCCCGATCTCATTAAGGTGTATGGAAGGGAGAAATTTGCTTTCGGAACACATTCTCCGTTTCTCGATTATCTGACAGGGATGTTAAGGATAGAATCCCTGCGCGACTCTGAAGCTGATGAGATAACCAAGGACCTCCTGAGGTCGGGAAATGCAATCAGGATGATGGGAGATATCATTTCAACAAATAAGTAACAGTCAAACTATGAAGAAAGATATAACACGTCGCAGGTTTATTACCACCGTATCGGCAGGATCGGTTGCGGCTGCTGCTTCTGCTTCATTACCCCGTGGGAGGAAGGAGCGGGCCTTAGCTACTTACGATATAATGCAGGAAGTTAAGAAGTACAGGAAGATTGATGCTCATGATCATGTGGGGCTGTATGGACCATTGCCGGACGATGCCGAAAAACAACTCGATTCGGCCGACAGGCTCGGGATAGAGTGGCTAAGTATCTCACGGCCAATAACATCAGGCAAGGGTACGCCGGAGGAATTCAGGGAATATAATAACATTATCCATAAAGCCATGAAGCTGTTCCCTGACCGGTTCATAGGATTTTTTACCGTAAATCCGGTTTATCAGAAAGAATCACTCGAGGAGATAAAGCGCTGTACCGATATGGGTATGGCCGGATATAAAGGGTACACACAGGTGAAAGTGAACAGCCCTCTCTATTACCCCATAATCGAAAAACTTATCGATCAAAAAATGATTTGTTTTATGCATGCCGAATTGCAGCTTGGTATCGGCGGTTACAGGATGAAATACGATGAACGCGAAAGACCTGAAGTAACGATACCTGAGGATATGGTTGAGGCAGCCCGTCGATACCCCGAAGCAATGTTTCAATGGGCTCATATTGCATCGGGCGATTTTGAATACATCGCTAAATGCATAAAAGACTACCCGAATATCTATATTGACATTTCAGGCAGTAACAACGATGAACGGCAGGTTGATTTCTGCATTGAGCAGTTAGGGGAGGAGAGGATCTTCTTTGGTTCAGACAACTCTTACTACCAGTCTGTCGGTAAGATCCTGGCATCTGATGCCACAGAGGAACAGAAGAAGAAGATCTTTTTTGATAATTATAATAACATGCTTAAAAGAAGCGGGCACGGGGTTAGTTGAAAATGCCCTCCTTCGCCAAAGCTACGGAGGGTAAGATTAGAGTTGTTACCCTCCTTATGGAGGCTAATCTTTATACACATCTTTTTTTTTCTTTCTTGTACTTTCTTTTGGCGGCAAAAGAAAGTACCAAAGAAAAGCCGCCCAAAAATCCAACCGGATGGACTTTGTTACCCGCAAACCCTACGCCACATGGGGCCCAAAGTCATCCGGTTCGCTCATTTGCCTTCGGCGAGCTCGCTCTGCCCACATTCTGCATAAAACAAAACTGTTCTTCGCTCGGTTTTGGGGGTTGCCACCGCACTCACTGTAATCTGATTTGTTGCCTTTATTATTTTATATTGTTTTTTAAATTAAACAGTTTTGATCCTATGCAGGAATCTGATTCCGGGAGTGCGCAGGCAAACCGGAAATGGCGGGAACTTGCAGCCTTTTTCGTGGCGCGGCAAAGCAAAGGCTGTTTGTAGCGGGCGGAGAAAAAGGCTGAAGTTATCATTTCCGGCCTCCTTTTCTTTGCTTCGTTTCTTTTGGAGGAGCAAAAGAAATGAAGAAAAAAGATATTGCAAGTATTAAATATTCAACGATATACGTAAATGTGTATAAATATTAGATGGGGGCAAAGTTAGAGTTATTTCCCCGGGCAAACTGCCTTGTCAATCGTTACAATCCCGGTATGCCAATCATAGGTACCTGAGTTTATATAATGACTACCCATGTTCCCAACCAGGTTAAAATGATAAGTATAAACACCCGGGTTTGGTATTCCGATCTTATCCGACTCATGTATCTGAAAAACCTCGCCGTATAACCCTTTTAATTCGCCATCCCAGATAAACATCTCCCATTTTACGAAGCCCTTTTCAATATGGTCTAAATACTTCACTCTGATATTGCCCCAGAGCATATCAACAATCTTCCCGTCGCAATATACCGGGGCATAATAGCCAAAATCATCAATGTTAAAAACAACTGTTTTGTTTATAACCTTAATGGTTGTATCAGTCTGAGCAGATAATTGAACCAATGAAAAGCTCAAAAAGATGCAGAGTACAAACAATGTCTTCTTTTTCATGTTTCAATTTTTTAGTTAATAAATAACAGATTTTTCAGAAAGGTGTAGTAAGCGGGATTATGAATGGTTTCATAATGTATATGTAAAATTGTAATAAAACATTTTATATACTGATTAGTTTAGCACACGGAGAAATATTTTTTGATGGAGTTTTTCAGGTACGGGCAGCATAAAAAAATCCCGTAAATATTGATTTACAGGATTTTAAATGTTGCAAATGCTTGATATCGTGGAGATTAGGGGAGTCGAACCCCTGACCTTCTGGCTGCCAGCCAGACGCTCTAGCCAACTGAGCTAAACCCCCATATAGAAAAGAACAAACTAATTTTTCAGACGCTCTAGCCTCCCGATAGCTATCGGGATGAGCTAAACCCCCGGTGTTTTATGCGGCAAATGTAGCAAAAAATTGAAATATTATACTCCCCTGAAAAGCAGTAATTGATATTTTTAGGAAGAGGAGCTATTTTTCTGTTTTCAGGATTAATACACCCAAAATTTAAAATCGATCTCTACTAACTAAGTATTTCAGAAGATTTTTTAAAAAGTGCGTAAAACTCGCAATAGGATAGACTCTCTTATCAAATACTTACCGCCGTTGACCAACCCACAGATCACTGCTCCACCGACTTCCTGTAGATAAACCAATAAGCAAGCGGGATAAAGAATAAGCTCACAACTGTGCCGAGCGACATTCCGCCGATAAGCGCCAGGGCCATAGGGCGCTGAAGCTCGGATCCTATTCCCTGGCTGAAAAGTATTGGCGCAGTGGACACAAGGGAGGCCATGGCTACCATAATGATCGGCTTAAGTCGGCGTGAGCCTCCCGTGTAGATAGCCTCCTTCAGACTCAAACCTTCCCTTCTCAGGTTATTTATTGTATCGACCTTCAGAATTGAGTCGTTGATAATTACCCCGGACATGACAATCAGACCGATCATTGTCATGATGTTTATCGTTCCTCCCCATAGCTTTACAAGCAGCAATGCCCCCGCAATGTCGATAGGGATTTCGAGTAGTACTATCAGCGGCTGACTGAGCGATTCAAATTGTGCCGCAAGTATAAAATACAGCAGCAGCAGGGCCACAACCAGCACTATCGAAAGCTCCCTGAAAAGCTTCTGACCTGTAATAAGCCCACCGCTGAACCTTACATCAAGCATTTGATCGGCTGTGACAAGGGTGCGTATATCAGCCGTTACTTTTTCTGGGGCATTGGTCGAAATATTCATATTCACCGGCACATACTCGCTGTGCATCCCGCCTTTGATCGTTTTATAATCATGAACGCGCTGCTCTTTCACTATTTCGTTCACCGGGATCATCTGGCCGGTCTTGTTCCGGACAAACTCAGATTGAACTATTTCACTTACCTGTTTTTCATTACCGGAAAGTACTATCGGCAGCAACTCATACGATGCCCTTACCTCGCCTATATTCCTCTGGTTCAATGAGGTCTGAAGTGTGCTGTAAACGGTGCCGGGATCAACATCGTAAAGCAACAGCTTGCCCGGATCGAGCCTCAGCATTATCTTATCCTCGAGCTGTGGTGGTGAAATACCCGCTTCCGGCCAGCTCTTCTGAAGTGTGCCTACTACATTCATCATCTGGTTGACACGAGGGACTTCTTTTTCTTTCATCAGACTGACTTCAACTATCAGCGGTGTTTCAGAAGCTGAGAAGAGCTTCTCAAAAATGTTCTGCTGAGGCTTTACATCGATCATTGCCACAGGATAGTTTTTCCTTAAAAATGCGTAGGAATTCCTTTCAGCTTCATTCCGGAGTTCATAATTCTTTGCCTTAACATAAACTTTTGCTTGTGTGTACGACTGGTCATAATCACGGTTGAACAGGAACTGCTGCTCGCCTATAAATGAATTTGTCTGAACCGTCAGATCGCTGCTGTGACCGGTCATTTCCTTTATCCGCCTGATATTTTCATTTACGTCTATGTTCTCGTTCCAGTCAACTGAAATCACCAATTCATCCTGCTTCACTGCCGGAAACTTTTCCTTCTCCATTGTTATGAACAGGACAGCCATAATCACTATTATTCCCAGAAATGAGAACAGGGCAGCCGTCCTGTACCTGAAGAAGAAATTCATTCCTCCCTCATACCTATCTTCAAGCCCCTTAATGCTTACTTTCTTAACAAGTCTTGTCATAGCTCCTTCTCGACCGTTACGGTAAAGGAGGTAATAAATGGTGGGAAGAAGGGTGATGCCGACCAGGAGCGAGACACCCTGGCCGATAACAATGGCAATTGCCTGGTCATAAAAAAGAGCGCCTGATATGCCGCTCAGGAAGATCAAAGGTACAAACACTGCACATGTCACCAGCACCGAGGAGATAAGAGGTGTTATAACTTCGGTGGTGCCACGGACGCAGGCCTCAGCGAGCGAAAGCCCACGGTCGATCCATTGTGTGATGTTTTCTATTATGACAATTGAGTTGTCGATCATCATTCCGATCCCGAGGATGAGTCCGGCAAGTGAAATGACATTTATCGACAAACCGACAACATAAAAGAAGAGCAGGCTTATAACAAGTGTTGCCGGGATGCTGAACCCGATAATGAGGGGCGACTTTGCATCCTTGAGAAAGAAGAACATCAGGAAGAAAGCCAGTAAACCGCCTGCATAAAGTGTCTGCTTAAGGTTTGATATCGAATAATCGAGAAGACGCGTTTGATCCTGTGAGACCGAAAATTCCATCTGCGGATAATCCTTCCGGAAAATTTCGATCATTTCGCTCATCTTATCTTCCAGAGATGACATCCGTGATGATGATTCCTTTATTATGGCGAGTGAAATCGCGCGGCTGTCATCTGAATAATAGAGTCCCCTGGGTCTTTCCTGCCTCAGTCCGATCTCTGCAAAGTCCTTCAGTTGCAGTAACCTGCTGCCCGATTTGACGTAAATTTGCCTGATATCATCCATATCCTTCAGGTAAGAGCTGAATTCAAGGTTGTAAAGGTATTTGCCATCCTTCACCAGGATGTTCCCGATATTGATATTATTCATCCTGATCGCTTCTGTAATATCATTTTCGGTAAGTCCGAGGCTTTGCATCTTCTCATTATCAGGACTGATATAGATCTCCCGGTTGACCTGTCCCGTTATATCGGCCATAGCCACTTCGGGAAGCTGCTCAATGCGTTTTTTAATTACTGTCCCGGCAAATTCACTTAGCTCGAGGAATTTTTCATCACCTGCATTTTTGTCAGAAAGGGAGATATTGAGCAAAAAGACAGGTATGTCGGTTGCACTTGCCTTTATTATCCTTGGACGTTCAAGATCGCGGGGAAGATAGTTCATTGCACCGTCGATCTTTTCATTGACTTCCATAAAAGCAAGGTTAATATCGTTCCCGAATTTAAAAGTCAGTCTTACCAGTGCACTGCCGTTGCGCGATTCGGACTCTATATCATCGAGCCCCGGGACCTGCAGCAGGTTCCTCCGGAGCACGCTTACAACCGAATTCTCAAGCTCCCTCGCACTCACGTTAGGACGGGATATTGCAACCGTAATCTCCGGAATATCTATATCAGGCATCAGTGATACCGGCAGCCTTCCGGATGCGACGATCCCAAGCATTATCAGTGCAAGGAAGGTCATGATGACTGCAACGGGGCGGGTTATGAGGAATTTTACCATACAATTTATTTTAAATGCTCAAAGCTCAGGGCACAGGGCGCAGGTGATTTTCATTTATTGTATCTATATATTTAATTTCAGGATTCATAGTATTATGCACATCATGGTTTCATTCAGTTATTACTTTTAGTCCTGGCTCTGAGCTCTTCGCTCTTCGCTTAGCATAAGAGGCTGATACACCAGCAGGCCTATCATACTGAATATGAGCCCACCTATGGTGCCGGCTGCCAGCGCGAACCAGAATCTTTCGTCTTTGCCGGTGAGCAGGAAGGGGATAAGACCTACAATGGTCGACAGTTTAGTGAGCAGTATGGGAGTTATCTTGCTGTTAAAGGCTTTTAAATATGCTACCCGCTCGGGAAGTAGCGGCTTAACGCGGCGGAGGTGATTGAAGTCGTTCAGGATGTAAAGCGTTGCATTTACAACTATTCCGCAAAGCAGTATAAGAGCGGCAAACACTCCTTCATCGGCCTGGATATTAAAGAGATGAAATGTTAAAAATACTCCGATGAAGGAAAACGGGATTAGGCTTATGACGGTGAACGGCTGTTTAAAAGACTCGAGCAGGATGGCACAGATGAAATATATGATCAGCAGCACCAGGAAGATCAGGTAATAATTTGTTTTTTTCTGGTTCCATGAAAAGCTGTATGACCCGCTTTGGGAAGTGAATCCAAGGGGCAGCATCGCGCTGGTTTCGTCGATGTTCCGGTCGAGGATAATCCTGCCGAGCTCATAATTCCCGATAAAATCATAACCTACGGAAAGTATATATTGCTGATCCTCTCGGGTTATCGTATTATCGGTTATCTCTGAGGTCACTGAAGCGAAATCCTTCATCTTTACAAATACTCCTGAATGAGTCTGCAATGGCGCATTGAGGAAGTTCCAGTAGTCATACTCGTCAGCCTGAAGCGAGCGGATTGAGGCCGGGGTCAGAGATCCGTTCACATAAACCTGCCGGACATGAGGGGAGCTCCTTGAAAACCGCCTTGCCTCGGAGTAGGCAAAAGCAATGTCGGAGCTGTTCTCCGTGAGAAAGTATTTGTCCATTTCCAGTCGGTTGCGGTACTGCTTCTTAGTGCCTCCCATGACAAATCCACGGTTTGATGTGCCCAGAATGTAAACATCCTTGATCCTTCCCTTGCCGCTTGCGATGAGCCTCTCCTTAAGATCTTCCGCATAACCGTAAAGCTCATCATAGTTGTAACCTTTCATAATAACCGAATATGAGGCCCTGATATAATCACTGTAAACCTGGTTGCTGAAGCCTTTCCCGACGCCGTAAACCTGGCAGTGGTAGCTTCCGATTCCGTTCATGTAATCCTCGATTCTGAATTTCAGTATGTACGGAAATATCGTGAAGTCATGCTCTGGTTTGAATGTTATTGACACGCGGGCATTTTCGGCGCTCAATATCCGGGTTGTGAACATATCGATTTCTTCATAAGCGGCCAGCATGTTCTCAAGTCCCATGCAGGTGGTGTTCATCTCATCGATCGTAAGCCCTGTTTCACTGAGTCCTATCTGCACCGAGATCTGTGTTCTCTGCTCCTCATCCCGGCTGCCATAATAATAGAACCTGCTGTTTTTGACCTTTTCGTTAAAGAGCCTGAAGGTCCCGCCGAGAGCTTTGTTGACGATTGGCTTTATCTTCTGCACGTACTTCGGGTTGCCGGGTATCCTGTTATAGAGTTTCTGGAATTTTGTAAGATCCTCTTCAATGAAATCCCTGGGCCTTTCTTTGGGAAGGGTGTCGGGAAGATAAAATACCGGAAGCCCGAAGACAAATATTGCGACTATGATAAAGATAGTCCGCCGGTGGATTATGAAATCAATGCTTTTCAGGTAGAAACGGGAAAACCGGACTATTCTTCTTTTTCTTCTTATTATGAGTGCGCTTAATTTCGGTGCAAGCCTTATTTTGGTAAGCAGCGAAGGAATGAAGAATATGGCCACGGCCAGCGATACTATAAGGTTAACTATAACCACAGTAGCGAAATCGGATAGAGTAACCCGCGAGGTTTCATCGAGGAAGAAGATCACTACCAGCGCACCTATTGTTGTAAGGGTTGCCGCCAGCAGGGATATGCCGACATTCCGGTTTTTATGATAGCGCAGATGATCGGTCATAACTATCGTATTGTTGATGATTAAACCGAACGATACTGTTATACCAGCGAGAGAGTAGAGGTGAATCTCAATTTTTAAAAGATAATAGAAAATGAAAGCGATGAAAATGTTCGCAACAAGGCTGATCGTGATGATAAGAAGGTATCTGAGCTCGCGGCTTATTGCCATGACAAAAAGCAAAAGCAGAATTACCGAGAGCACTGCGCGGAAAATATTCTTTGATATCTCTTCTTTTATATAAGTTGTGTTGTCAATATCGGTGCGGATGCTATATCCGGGAGGAAGCTCTTTTTTTATTTTTTCAATTTCCTGACTGACCTCCTCGGCAACCCTGACATTATTCACGTTTTTCCCGGCGCTTACAATGATGTTTACGGTGTTCAGCCCGTTAATCCTGAAATAGCTCCGTGGACGCTGGTCTTTCAGCCTTATTTTCGCAATATCGGTAAGATGAATAATGCGACCTGAGGTTTTTGCTACCGGTACATCTTCCCATCGGAAAGCATCTCTGTTACTGCCTGTAAGGGTCAGGTAAGTCCTTTTTGTAAGTCCTCCTTCGATGGTTTCAATTGCTCCACCAAGTTCCGATTCCTGCAGATAAAGGTCAATAGAGTTGCCGATGGAAGAAGAACTGACGCTGATTGCCTCCAGCTTCTCCTGGTCGTAAATGATCTCCCACTCCTGTGAGGTGGCCCCGGTAATTTCCACGCTGTAAACCCCTTCAACCAGGGATATCCGCGGCTTGATCTGCTCTTCAGCGATCGTGTAAATATATGATGTGCTTGCATTGCCGTTTACCTGGAAGCTGAGTATCATCGAGCCTGCCGGGTTTTCAGGCATGTTCATGCTTACGACCGGGTATGAAACCCTGTCGGGAAGGCGGCTTCGTGATTCCCTCAGCAGCGAAGAAACCTCGAACCTCTTTACCCTCAGATCGGAGTTCCTGTCGAACTCAACAGTGATGTTTCCGCTTTCGTTGTTTGTTATGGAGGAAATCTTCTTTACTCCTGATACAGTTGAAAGAACACCCTCCAGAGTCGTTGTCACTTCCTGTTCGACAACCCTGACCGGAGCCTCGGGCCAGGTCCATGAGATAGTGAGTGAAGGGAGAGTGCGGGTAGGATTGAGCTGCAGGGAGAGAAGTGGGATCATTGCAGCGCCTACGATGATAAGAACTACAAAGAGAATATTGATAGTGAAGGTGGATATGAATGATCTGTATTGAGGTTCACCCTTCATTGCTCCCTTACGATTGTTTCGTGTGCAAGGTTTACATTACCCCCGATAATTACATTGTCGCCCGGGGAAAGGCTCTCTCCCTCCCTGATGGCAACGCTCGTGCTGTTCTCGTATTCGACGGTCACATATTTCCATATCGCGAGCGAATCCTGCCGCACGAAGATCACATCCTTGCCCTGACGGATCACAAGAGCCTCTCTGGGAACAACAAGTTTTCCCGGAACAGGCTTCCTTATGACTACTTTCACATTCATCCCGTCGATAAGCCGGCCGTTGTTCCTGAACTCCGCCCTGACCTTCACCATACCGTTTTCATCGACCTGAGGGTTTATCTGGGTTATCTGTCCGGTAATGAGTGTGCTGTCGTTGATGAATGGAATGATGCCAACCGGCATTCCCCTGCTTATGAAGCCGTACTCCGATTCGATAACCGGGAATTCCACCTCCATAACTTCGTCGTAGATAATCGTGCAAAGGTTTTTGTAGTTCTGGCTTGGATTCCATTGCATAGCATCGAGGTTTGCGACAAGACCGCTGATAGGGGAGTAGATGCGGGTGTTGTTGAAGTTGTATTCGGCCATCTGCAATGATGCAATTGCATCGTTTAGACCGCTGCGGATACGCGACATTTTGATCTTTGGTTGTGAAAGCCCGGCAGTGTCGGTGGTACGATATGTTGTAAGAAGATCATCTCTGAAGTTGATCTCTGCCTTTTCGAGACCCATTTTAGCCTGATCGAGCTTAGCCTGATATTCAAAATCGTCTATAATTGCCAGCAGCTCCCCGGCGTTCACCTTCTGCCCGTTTCGTACGCTGAGATTAGTTATTATACCATTGACCCTGAAAGGAATAACAGCTTTTTCTGATGACCATGCCTTACCGTTGCTTATCAGTTCATGGAAGAATGTTGAAGGTTTAAGCGGCACCGATCTGACAAGAACAGCTTCAGGACGAGCCTGAAGGCGGGCCATCTCCTCGAGGTTTCCGGGTTTTTCGGTTTTGCATGAAATAGTAAGACCTGTTATCAGCAGAAGGATAATTGTAAGTCGGGCTGTTGGCATCTTCAGGGTTAATAGGTTAGACAAAAGGTATCTAAATTTAGAACATTTTCATGAAATCAAAGAAGATCTGACGGTAATATTGAATTAGTAACTATAAAATTAGGCAAATAAAGCCAATCACCATATCTTATATTAACATTCCTGTTTCCAGATAATATAAAAAATCACTCACCTGAACTTCTTCGGGCCAGATGTGTCCTTTATGCCAGGTAAGATCACGATCCCAGAAACCAGGGCAATTATATACTGCAAGATTATTGTAACAATAACTTATTTCACTTATAACTAGGTTATGGGATTTATCAAATAAGAAATCATAAGCCATGCTTTGAAAATTATTCTTACGTGAGATAAAGTGAGATAATTCAACTGCCTCCGTTGGGATCTTATCAGTATCATAATCAATATTTCCGCTTCCGGATGCTCTGAAATCATTATTCCTGTTATGCCGGATAAACCCAAATGCCCTGTTCCCTATTACAGTTACCCGGATATCAAATTCATTCCCGGGAAGAAACTCCTGAAAATAGACATAGTTCTTCTGGGTCAGGTAGTACCAGTGCATGTCTTGATTTTCAGTTTGCAAAGCATTGCCTTTATCACTCCTTTTGAATTCGTTAAAAGAATAGGGTTTAATACCCTGACCAAACATCAATCTGATTATATAAAGTGCACTCTCTTTGTCCTCAAGTTTAAGAATGTTAGCTGATCCGGCGCCTACCGATAATTTGAAAACAAGCGGAAATCCGGCTGACTCAATAAATTGAATTGCATCCCTTTTACTATAAAATATCCATGACTTTATTTTTGAGACTTTAAGTGCATCAAACAGATAGGACTGGGATATCTTTTCATCATAATGCCAGCGTGTCGTTCTGTTCGGGAAAACAGGGATTCTCAAGCCTGTCTCAATCGAATCAAGAATCCTGGGAGCTGTTTGTTTATCATCAGGAAGATGATTCCAGTGCCACATTACTCCATTGCAAGATCTTACTCTTTCAATTATTCCCGGCTGCAGGAAATCAGTTTGCAGAACGTCAATTCCCATTTCCCTTGCAAATTGAATCCAACGCAGTGAATAGCTGTGTGGGAGCTCCCTGTCAGAATAATGAACTGCTATTCTCATTATTAAATATTTTGGTTATCCGGGGAAGTGAACATCCTGGTATAATTAATTGCCTGGTCTCTCCATGTCCATCCGTTAAGTATTGATTTTCTTGTATTTAATGACATTTCTTTTAATCCGGATTTCTTAAGTTTTAAAAAACATTTTAATAATGCATCTTCGTTTCTGTTAATAAGAAAACCATTAACATCGTCAATAATTATTTCCGGCATATTGCCAACCCGTGTTGTAATCACGGGAAGGCCGCAGGATAAAGCCTCTAAGGCAGGGTTCGGCGTACCTTCATACTCCGAAAAACAGACGTAAAAACCGGATTTATGATATACCATATTACGTAGTTCGATCTGCGGTAACAGGATCTTATTATCAGATAAATTATAACTGACAAGATCTATTCCTGCTTTCTTACAAACCTGTTTTATCTCGTCGAAGCCCTTGCCTGCATAGTGTTTCGAGTTGCCTACCCAGCAGGCAGTAAGTTTTTCAGGCATTTTTTTTGCCGGTGTAAATAAAGTTTCATCTACTCCGTTTGGGCATAAATGAATATTCTGAAAGTGATCCCTGGATTGTTTATACATCGCGGCATTATTGACAAAACCGGCAAAAGGCTTATAACTTTCCATGGTTTTAATGAAACCATCTAATTTTTTAGGGCAGCTGCATCCCAATAAAAGTTTATGGCCCGGAACTTTTGAGATTATATCAGTAAGGGATGAATCGAAGACCATAATCAAATCATAGTTCGTATGATCAAAAGAGGAGCCGATCTTCATTGAGTCGATTTGTATATCAGATGGTTGATGCTTTGCAATATTATTGATCCTGCTCCACCAGGCCCAGCCTTTTAAATCGTAGAATGCCAGTATCTTCATTTCTTTTTTAATGATTAGGTTAAATTCCGGTTAATTATTTGAAATAATTGATTTTAAGGGAGATATCAGTTTAAAGATCAGGCGGGATTCTTCAGTTATAATTTCAGCCGTCCCGTTCATCTGGTGGATAAATTTTATCTTTTCACTATATGTGGATGTCATACCTTCCGTAAGCACAATATCTGCGATAAAGCCTTCTTCCCCGGGCACCTGTGAGAAAGAGGATATTCTTCCCTTCAGAACACCATATTGCATATAAGGAAATCCCGATAACTTGATATTCACTACCTGTCCTTTCTCCACTTTCCCGAATCCCGATGCGGGTATTACAGCTCTTGCAACAACATCCGCCGGATTATCAGGGATTACCGTGGCAACAATCTCTCCCGGCTTTATTACCTGGTTCTCGGTCCTGAAGCGTGTAAGAGTAACTTTACCCGCAACAGGTGATTTAATGAGATATTTTTCCTTCCAGATGCTAACCGATGAGTTTAGAGCCTGGAGTGTTTCATCAAGGGAAAGAAGTAATTGCCTGACTTCTTTTTCATATTGCAACTGAAGGTCAAGCTTAGTTTCCTTCATTCTTAGAAAGTCAGATTCATTACTTTTAATGGAGGCGTTGAAAACACTGAATGAGTAAAGTTTCTGAATATATGCCTGGCGTGACTGATCATATTCAAGAGGTGAAATTGAAAAGCTGTTATTTACATAAAAAAGTGAATCGCGTGTAAAACCAGCCTTTGCAAGCTTTATATCTTCGGTAAGCAGCTCTTTTTGTCTTTGAAGCTCTTTATTGTAATCAGTCTTTCGCCTGATCTGTTCTTCAAGAAAATTCAATTTTATGGGAATATAAGCCTGCTCAAGGTAATCCTTAAGCTGTTTCCAGGCCTTTTCAAATCTTGTGTAATCTCCCTGTATTTCTCCAAGAATGATAATTTGTGGGATTGATTTAGTCTTTACTTCCGTGATCCAATTAGTTGATCCATTAAATTCCGAAATAAAGCCGCATAACTTTTTTACAGATGAAAAATCAGATGTATTGCCAATTATAGCAACAATTGAATCTTTTTCTATCGAGGTTCCTTCCTCTGCAAAAAGCTTATCTATTCTCCCGCCGGATTGGGCAACAAGAGAAACCGGAGGATCCTGTGTGGTAATTACTACCGGAACAGTTACAACCTCGGGCTTTTTGACAAACCAGCTTCCCGCAACCAGAATAAAAAGAATTGCAAAAAATAGAAAAAGCCCCCATTTCAGGAAGCTGCCAGGTATCCCTGACATAACTTCCTGCATTTCCTCGCTGCGGATCTCGTGTTTATTGATTTCAGGCATTTCTATCGTTCATCGTTCCTCGTTCATCGTTTTTCGTTCTTTCGCGTTTTCGGTTTTGCCCTGTGCTCTGTGCCTTGTGATCTGCGCTTTTCTTCTCTATCTTTAAAGTCCTTGTTTCCTCGACCCTTCACGCGCCACCTTCACCTGAAGGTGCAGGGAGTCTTCTAATTCAGCTTTTTTGATTTTGTCGGTTAAGCATCAGGCATCCGGATAATTGAAGAAATTAATAAAAGATTTAAGCTAAAGGAGCTATTATCCAATTTGATCATGGTTTCTTTAATATTATTAATACAGGATTAGAATCCTCATTTAATCGTTTTCCCAGATTGACTATTTCATTTGAAATTTTCATCTTTCTTGCTTCATTATTTTTCTTTATGAATTTCAGTAAATCAAAAGAATCAATATAATCAATAATTAGATCGTTAGAAAAATGCTTTGGCCAAAAAGTCAGTCCTTCATCGATATTATTTTTAAATCCTTTATCCTTTAGAATACAAATTTCATTAGTTCTCTTATTGTAAATTGAGTTTAATGTTGAATCAGACAATCCGAGATGTAACTCAAAAAATAAATAATCGTTATTTTCATTTATCCAATCTATAAATAATTTATCTTTTAGCTGCCTGGCTACTTCTTTTCTATTTGCTGATGTTATTAAAGGATCAGGATTCATTTTTAAATTACCAAAGTTAAAAATTGCGTAGGGCTGCTTGATCTTACCTTGAAAGAAATAAAGAGTATCAATACCAAATTCCATAAAATGAGGTGTATTACCAAACATGTAAAATGGAGTATCACCAACAATTAAACCCGGACGACTGACCCTTTTGAGATGATTTTTTATTCTGGCCAGTGTTACTCCTTTCTTATCAGTTATATACCAACTATATACATCACCATTTGCAGGATCAGGCATATTAAATAAATGAAACATAAAACTGGAATTATCAATATTGATAATTTGAGAAGGTCTGAAAGATAATTTATATGAGTTTATGAAAGTTCCTTCAAAATTAAAAACCAATAATTGACCTGAAGAAATTATATAGATATTTTCGATTTGCTCATCAATACAAAAATCAATAACAGATAAGTATTCCCCGGGCCCCCTTCCAATTGAACCTATCTTCTTTATGAATTTGCCATTAATGTCGAATTGAAATAACTTATCAATCTCGCTGATAAAAATATATGATTTAGTAAATACTATTTTATCGATATGCCTTATAAGACATTCAGAAGTGGTTTCAAGCGGAACGTATTGAAGCTCCATCCCAAGATCGCTCAAAGGAAAAGACATGATATTATCTGCATACTTCCTAAGGTCAAGTTTATAAGGTAAACTTTGAGAATAAACTCTGTTAGAGTTATACATCTTAACAATAGATAAAATTAGAAATAGAATTCTCAAGTGATAATTAAGTTTAATCTTCATTGTATAAAATGTTTTACTATAAAGGTTAATAATTATAGAGAGGTTGAGTTGTTAAGGTACACAACCTCTCTGTTGATGCAATTAGGTCAGTTAAGATTTTAGCTTTTATATTCTAAACCAGGCAGTCCCAGGTTCCATAAGCTCCAAAGTATGCTTCAGCACATAAGATATGACAATTTTCTGGTGTTGCCCCAATCATATAACCCAGTTCTTCTCCAACTCTACGACACATACAGCAATTTTCAGCATAACCACCTCTTAACTGCAACAACTCCTCATTATTCATAACCTTTTCAGGATTGATTTGTATTTTACCAATTTTTTTCATTTTTTTAATTTTTATTTTTTACACAATAATATTCACCTGATTTATCCTTTCACAGGTTGCGATCAATTATCGCGAAAACTGCTATCTTCGCATTATTACACCTCCTTTCTGTTAAGGAAAGGTCCGGGCAGGGGCTGAGGCTCAGAGCTCAGGGCTCAGAGGGCAGGGTAAAACCCCTGCCCTTCATTTTCTGGTCGTTAATGAATTAATCTTGTTTCTGATTCCATTATTGAAAATAAGTCAGTGAAATATTTTCAGTCGTCTCTCAAATTCATTTAAATTGATGGTTTTCCTTTTCATTTATTGAGTCATTTCATATTGAAATAAATTAAAGCTCAATTTATTATCGTTTTGCTTAATTATCAAGAATCTATAGCGCAGACAGCAGCTTTTTGGTGTGAGCAGCAGCAAATTGCGATGAACGTTTTCAAATTGCGATAAACGGTACTTTCCCTGCTGATATAGCCATCTTCATTTCCTCACTGCGGATCTCGTGTTTGTTGATTTCAGGCATTTTAATTGTTCCTCGTTCATCGTTCATCGTTCATCGTTCCTGGTTCTTCGTTCCTCGTTTCTCGTTCCTCGTTTCTGGTTTCTAAATTTTTTGAGATCTTACTTTAACCTTTACACTTTAACCTTTAACCTTGATGTTCAGCTCCCCAACTCCAACTGATCCTTCACCAGACTATAATATGCTCCTTTTCTTTCAATAAGCTCCTTATGTGTTCCTATTTCGGCTACTTCGCCTTTCTCAAGTACGATTATCTGGTCGGCATTCTTTACGGTACTGAGACGGTGTGCAACTATTACAACCGTTCTACCCTTAAAAAATATCCCGAGATTATCCATGATCGTTTTTTCGTTTTTTGAATCCAGAGCATTAGTCGCCTCATCGAAGAAAATAAAATCAGGATCCTTGTAAACTGCCCTTGCAATCAGTATTCTTTGCTTCTGCCCGGTGCTGAGCCCGTGACCGTCATTACCTATCCTGGTGTTAAATCCAAGAGGAAGACTTTCAACAAATTCCCTTATGTTTGCCGTATCTGTCGCTTTTATTATTTTCTCCTTATCCGGTGTATCATCTATGAGTCCGATGTTCCCGGCTATTGACTCAGAGAATATAAATCCTTCCTGCATTACTACTCCGCATCTTTTTCTCCACTCTGACTGGCTATACTTGTCGAGCGGCAAGCCATTAAGATATATTTCACCATTAACGGGTTTATAGAATCCAAGAAGAAGTTTCAGGAGGGTTGTTTTTCCGCTTCCGCTTATGCCGACAATTGCCGTGACTTTCTTAGCCGGAATGGAAAGGGAAACATTGTTGAGTACTTTTTCGGAGTGTGGACCTTCATATTGAAACAAAACATTTCTTATTTCAATGTCCTTTTCAGTCGGTATTTCCCTTATCTTTTCATCTTCAGGCTTTTCTTCATCTTCCCGGTCGTGGATCTCTCCAAGTCGTTCAAGGCTTATACGGGCATCCTGTGCAGCCTGTGTGAAACCGATGAACTGCTGAATAGGAGCGTTAAGCTGACCAATGATATACTGCACTGCCATCATCATACCTAGAGTCATTTCACCGCTGATGACTGCACTTGCTGAAAGAAACGAAATAAAGATATCCTTCGCCTGGTTAATGAGCGTTGCCCCAAGCTGCTGGTTCTGGTTAAGGGTCATGCTTTTAATGCTCACCTTGAAAAGCTTTATCTGTATCCTTTCCCATTCCCACCGTTTCTGTTTTTCACAGGCGTTAAGCTTTATTTCCTGCATACCGGTTACAAGCTGGACAATATTGCTCTGGTTTGCTGCATTCTGCTGGAATCTTTTGTAATCGAGCTCCCTGCGTCTCTTAAGAAAAAGAACGACCCAGCCTATGTACAACGCGCTGCCGAGCATAAAAACGCCAAGGATACCCAAGTGGTAGGTTGCCATTATTATTGTGTACATGACAAGGGTAACAACGGCAAAGACGATGCTAATGAGGGATTCTGTGAGAAAAGTTCTTATCCTGTTATGATCCCCTATACGCTGCATTATATCGCCAATGAGCTTCACATCGAAAAACGATATTGGAAGCTTCATAAGTTTTATAAGGAAATCTGATATAAGCGAGATACTTATACGGTTAGTTACATGGAGGTTGATCCAGTTTCGAAGCAGCCCGTTTGCAGTCTGGCTCAAGGTAAGTATTAGTTGGGCGACAAGTACAAGCACAACAAAAGACATATTGCTGTTCCCGATACCGGTATCGACAAGCGACTGGGTAAGGAAAGGGAATATCAGGCTTATGATGCTTGCCGTGAGCATGCCGAGCATTATCTGCAGGATATATCTTGTGTACGGCCGGATGTAGCCAAGCAGGTACATGAAATTAAGCTTTCCCTTTTCCTCGTCCTCCTGCCGGTAGAAATCAGGGGTAGGTTCAAGCAGCAGTGCAGTTCCTTCCTGTGTGCCATCGCTTTTTGTGCTGTACCAGCATTTACAAAACTCATCTTTTGAGTATTTTAAAAGACCAGCGGCCGGATCAGCAACATAAACCACAGCCTCTTTCTTTTTTTGCCTTTTGCTCTGTGCTTCTGTCTCTTCGCGTTCGGCAAGTGGGTTCAGTCTGGTCTCAGTGCCATAAGCCTCTTGCTCTGTGCTCTGAGCTCTGTGCCCTGTGCTTCCCTGCCCTCCGCTCTCAGCCCTCCGCTTCTTTATGTCGTACACAACTACAAAGTGGCGCTGGTTCCAGTGAACGATGCAGGGGAGGGGGACTTCATCGCGGAGCTGTTCCCAGGTGAGGCGGTACCCGCGGGTACGAAAACCGATACACTCTGCGGCATCACTGATGCCAAGCATTGAGACCCCGGATTTTGTAATAAATGATTTTGAGCGAAGTGCCTGAAGTGAGTATGTTTTCCCAAAATGTTTAGCAATCATGCGGAGGCAGGATGGCCCACAGTCCATAAAATCAAGCTGCTTAAAATATGGGAACTTCATTTTTAAATTTTTATTTTAACATAACTATAATTGGATTGGAAGTTTCTGAAATCCTGCTTCTCAGGTCTGACGGTATTATACCCTGAAGCAGAACAAAAGCATCGATATAATCAACTAAGATGCCATCACGGGTTACTTGTTTTGGCCAGAATCCGGCACTCCCGGATATATCATTTTTAAGCATATCTGATTTAATGAAAACAGTTTCTTTTAAAACTTTATTAAAAAGTACAGTCAGGTACCCATTAGTAACTCCTTTTGCTAAAGTCAGGAAAATGAATTTTTCATTTTCGACCATTTCAACTACCCAAAGTTTATCAGTAAACAAGTTCCGCCCTTTATTTCCAGGTGGGGCCATAACTGGGTCGGGATCCATCTTTAAATTTCCAAAGAAGAATTTAATATAAGGTGTTTTTATATTCTTTTCCAGGTAAAAAAGGGTGTCACTTGCAAACTCCATCAAATGGATCTTTCCATTAAAACTGTAAAATGGTGTTTTAATAATTAGCACACCCGGAGTGCTTGCCCTTTTTTGCATTCTCATTAAGGTAGTCTGTAGCTTACCACGCCTGTCTGTGATCATCCAACCAGGGTCGTCTTTCCCAGGGTCATCCCAAAGCTGATAAATTAGGGAATTCTCGTCTTTAATTAAAACCTGTTCTGGTTTGAAATCTAATTTTATAGATTTTATATGTTCCCCATTAAAAGAAAAAATATCCAGTTTGCCAGGGAGTGATATTACGTATATTTCTTTCTTTATTTCGTCTATGCAGAAATTGCGCAAAAGAGTCTGCTCTGCAGGTCCTCTTCCACTCTTCCCGATCTGTCTTACAAACTTCCCAGTTCTACTAAATACAAATAATTTGTTAAAATCCTGGACAAAAATGAAAGATTCACTTAACTCTATTTTATGTACTTCCTGAATTAAACACTTTGGATCAGATTCCAAAGGAATATAGGTAATCTTTTTACCTACTGAACTTAAATTTATTGATTTGGGTGAGTTGAAAGATTTCGCGACATCAATAAAATACTGGCTCCTAAGTGGAAAATTAGTCGTGTTTAAGAAAAAGAACGTACTAAAAAATGGTATTAAATATTTAATTAAGGCCATAATACTGAATTGTCCATATATTTCAATTAAGAATCATTAATACAGGATTTGAACTTTCGGAAATTTTCCTTCTAAGGTCTGAGGGCACAATATATTTTAACAGATCAAATGCATCTATATAGTCCACCAATGTATTATCATTTACTATTTGTTTCGGCCAAAAAGGAGCTCCCCCATGCAGATCATTTACAAAGACATCGTCTTTAAGGAAAGTAACTGAGTTTGTCTTTTTACTATAAATTGCAGTAAAATAACCTGTAGACCATCCTCGAAACAATTTCATAAATAAAAATTCATCATTCTCTTTCACAGAGCCAACCCATAATTTAGCAGATAATTGATCTCTATTTTTGATTGTTATTGAAGGTGGA
Organism: uncultured Bacteroidales bacterium; assembly: GCA_942492865.1. Lineage (GTDB taxonomy): Bacteria > Bacteroidota > Bacteroidia > Bacteroidales > VadinHA17 > LD21. The sequence goes on from OW818650.1 coordinate 1,692,300, forward strand.
TCAGGATCCAGCTTTAAATCCCCCATGTAAAAAATAGCATATGGTTTTTTTACATTGTTATTGAAATAGTACAAAGTGTCAATGCCAAATTCCATAAAGTGAATTGAATTTTCAAATAAGTACAACGGGGAACTTAGTATAGTCAAACCCGGTCTGTTAATTCTTGAAAGGTTATTTTTTATTTTAGCCAATGTAATTCCCTTTTTATTTGTAATTATCCAACTGGGATTATTTGATCCAGGAGAATTCCTTAAATGATACATCAGATTGTTTTTATCTTTAAGAATTATCTGAGTAATCATCTCCGATAACTTATAAGCATATTTGAAATTTCCGTCGAAATCAAATATTGATAATAGTTGAGGAGTTGAAATAATAAAAATTTCCTTTTTTTGCTCATCAATGCAAAAATCTTTAATATTATAATATTCTTTTGGTCCTCTTCCAGTGGAACCTATCTGTCTTATAAATTTCCCATTTCTTTCAAATTGGAGAATCCTGTCATGATCATGGATAAAAATGTACGACTCACTGAACTCAACCTGATAAATATGATGAATCAGGCAAACGGGAGTAGTCTCAAGAGGAATATACTTTAGTTCTTTACCAATAATGCTAAGTTTAATTGCTTTTATGTTTTTTATATTATCCTTAATATCAATATTGAAAGGAGTTTCTGCTATTTTGATTTGTCCATAAATCAGGAAATTGAACTTAGGATAAATTATTAGAAGGATAGCAAACAAAATAATTTTTATTTTTTCCATTCGAATATTTTGAAAATTAAACTTTTAAACACTGATCTGGATTATAGAGGCTGACTAAAATGTCAGCCTCTAAATTGATTAAGATTCTTAAAAAGAATCTTAACATCTCCAATCACCATATCCATGTTCATATAAAATCAAGCACTCAACATTGCATTGTAATGCTGTTACATCCCCCCCTAACGTTTCCTCATATTGATTTAGAGAATTATAACAATCGCAATAACAACCAAGATATCCTCCTCTTAATCTTATCAATTCGTCATTTTTCATAACCTTTTCAGGATTGATTTGTATTTTACCAATTTTTTTCATCTTTTTAATTTTTTATTTTTTAAACAATAGTATTCCCCTGATTTATCCTTTCACAGGTTGCGATCAATTATCGCGAAAACAGCTATTTTCGCACGGGTTGACACCTCCTTTCTGTTAAGGAATGGTCCGGGCAGGGTTGGAGGCTCAGAGCCCAGGGCTCAGAGGACAGGGTAAAACCACTTCCCTTCATTTTCTGGTTGTTAATGATTTTTTCTTATGTTTCTGATTCCATTATTGAAAATAATTCACGCAAAATTTTAAATTGTCTTTCAAATTCATTTAAATGGATGGATTTTCGTTTTATTCATTGAATTATTTAATGTAAAATAAATTAAAGCTCAATTTATTATCGTTGTGCTTAATTATCAAGGATCTGCAGAGCAGACAGCAGCTTTTTGGTGTGAGAAGCCTCAAATTGCGATGAAAGGTATCAAAATGCGATGAACGGTATTGGAAAACCAGCAAGATCGGCGATTGATAATTGGAAATCCGAGATTCGTCAAACAGTGGGAACGGAGTTTCTATCGAAATTTACTTTTTCAATCTCACCACCATTAAAACCGGATTGTCAGTCTCCTGCAGGCTGTTTGCCAGTTTTTCAAACTCTTTTTTCTTTTCAGGATGCCTGGAGATTGAGTTCCTAAATCCATAGTTTTTTATTCGAGAATTAATTTGATAGGGATTTAATAATCCAACCATAAATTCCCGATTGTTATTCATATAGTAGCTTCTGGGCAAAAATTCAGTACCTCCATCAAGATCATTTATGATACCGCCAGTATATTCTGGCATAAAACTTCCATCAGATTTCAAATATGTTAGAAATGATTTATTGTTTCTCTTATCTATAAGAACAAAGGCAAATTTATTTACCGGGAAGCTATAATAATATCGTATATCAATAAACCTACGTGTTTCAAATATTTGTCTAATGAGCATGTAATCAGACATCTCCTCCATTGAAGAAATCCTTGATTTTGGTAATCTGTGTTCTCCCGGGCCAATAATAAAAGAAGGCTTTTGTGTTAAATCAGGTAAAATTGAGAAAACGGTATCAGTAAATTGGTTCCAAAAAGATAAGGAGTTTTCATTTTTATACGTCCCCCCTTGACCACCGGCATTACAAATAAATTTAGGAATAGTTCTTTCCTGCGTTTTAATTAAATTGCCTTGTGTATCAAGAACTATCCAATTATATTTTGAATCATCAAATTGAAGATCATAGGCTACAAATAATTTGGAATTAAAAATATCAATTACATCAACACTACTTCCATATTTCTGTAATGAAAAACTTCTCAGAAAGTCGCCTGTTTTTGAAAAGACTTTAATTATACTGGCTTCATCACAAACATAGACAGTTTCTGATTTCTCATCGATAGCAAAGTTAAAATTATGAATGTACTCGCCAGGTCCTCTTCCAATAGTTCCTATTTTGCTAAGTAGCTTCCCTTCTTCATTAAATACCAATATTCCCAAATTATGTGCAGATAAATATATTGAGTTGTTTATAAACATTATTTTATCATAAATCAATCCCAAAGGATATTTATTATCCAATTTAATGTAATTAATGTCATCAGCTATTTCGGATAAATTTATCTTGATTTCAACAAGTTTGCCCGGATCAAATTCAAGGAGTGAATTGTTCTCTGTATTACAGGAAATTAAAATAAGAATCAGGATAAACTGCCATTTTATTTTCATAACAACGAGTTTCTATTAATATTATAGCTTATCTTTTCTATATTGTGTTTTTTGATTTCCTTTAGTTGAGTTAATTTGAATAGTAATTATAAAAAGGCTATTAGAAATCCAGAAATTCATACTTTCAATGAGATTTTAAGAAGCTGGTTTGTATCAAAACCAGCTTCTTATAAATGCTCTATCAAAGCTGTATCCAAATCTCCTTTCCTTTATTAATAATTTTGTTTTTGGATGCAATTCTTTTAAACTAACCGCAGCTCCAGCGATAACCAAGGTTTATATCGGCACAAGCGGATTTGCAGTCTGCTGCAGTTATAGCATTCATAATTCCTCCATTACTGCATGTACAACAATTTGCCTCATAACCACCTCTCAAAGTTATCAACTCCTCATTCTTCATTATTTTTTGAGAATTGATCTGTAATTTATTCAGTTTTTTCATTTTGTTGAAATTTACAATTAAACAATATAAATACGCTTCCATTTTCTTTTATTCCCATGGAAAGGAATCCTTTAAGATAAAAATCTTTTATCTTTGCCACCACCTCCTTTCTTGTTTAATGAAAGGAAGCGTTCAGGTCACACAGATAATCTTCCTGCCATTTCTTTCCTAATTTTTATTAATAATTAATTTTGATTTTTCTTCAATTATTGAAAATAGTTCAGAGGAATATTTTAAGTTGCTATCAAATTAAATAAATGGATGGATTTTCGTTTTATTTATTGAGTTATTTCATGTATAATAAATTTAAGCTCAATTTATTATAGTTGTACTTAATTATCAAGGATAAGTAGAGCAGACAGCAGCTTTTTGGTGTGAGTAGCCGCAAATTGCGATAAACGGTATTGGAAAACTGGCAGGATAGACCATCGGTAAACGGGAATCAGAGAGTCGCTATTAGATAGTAATGGATTTTCTATTTAAATTTACTTCTTCAATCTCAGCACCATTAAAACCGGATTGTCAGTCTCTCACCTTATAGTGGTTACGAGCAAAAAGGGATTTGCCTCAGTGCCCTTGATCTGATTTTTATTCATCAATGATGCATAACCATATTTTATGGCTGACTGATCAATTAAGGAGCCATACTTGGTTGATAATTGCCAGTATAACCTATCATTTTTATCTGAACCTACAATTTCTGCAGAGTTTATTAAATCCGGTCCATCTGTAATTTTCGAAATAGTCCTGGTAATGTGGTTTAACCGATCGTGATAAATAAAATAGTATTTGTCATTCATATTGATCTTAAATAATACTGCATTGGACGAGACTATTTTAAATAAACAAGATGCCTCATTAAATTCCAATTTTCTCATTTCCAGTTGTCGTCTAAACTTGTAATTGCCAAAACTTAAAAAATAGACAGGTTTAATACCTGATTCCATAAATTTGTAAATGGTATCAATTGTCCTGTCAGTGATGAATATTCCATTAGTTGTCTCATGAATGAATTTTAAAAACCCGAGACCTCCGGAAGGGGCATTTCTTTCATGAAACAGATATTGCTTTTTTAATCGGAAGTTCTGATCCGTAGTCCATAACCTGAGTGTATCTCTATGTCTATATATTAATGGCACATAAAAAAGCCATGTTTTATCATTTAGTGGAATAAAACTGGATGTTGTTACAGAATGAGGCAAACAGCCCTTTGAAAGAATATTTTCTTTTATTCCAAACCTGATCCACTTAGTATCGCAAATTGAAAGGATTGATTCATTATTAACATAGCAGTATGCCAATGTAATATTTGAATTAGGCCCTTCACCTGCACTGCCAGTGTTGGTAATAAATTTGCCTTTCAGATCATAGACCGAATAATATTTGCTCCAGGATATAACTAAAAAAGAATCTGAACGAAAAACCTTTGGTGGAAGTTTTGATTCTTCTGGCTTATTTAATTCGATTACCTCAAATGATTTGAAAAGCTCATCAAATGTTACTTCAACAGCATACTCAGGAGTAAACTTTATTACTTCAACGGAATTGTCATTAGTTAACTCAATCTTTGGTTCTTTTTGATTTTTTCCACAGGAAACCAGGACTAAAATGAGTATCGATATAGTAATGTTTTTCATATTAGAATTCCTTCTTAATTTCAATGATAATAAGAACAGGATTGTCGAATTCAGAGATCGTTGTGCTTAATTATCAAAGATCTGCAGAGCAGACAGCAGCTTTTTGGTGTGAGAAGCCTCAAATTGCGACAAACGGTAGCAAAATGCGATGAACGGTATTGGAAAACTAGCAAGATCAGCGATTGATAATTGGAAATCCGAGATTCGGCAAACAGTGGGAACGGAGTTTCTATCGAAATTAACTTTTTCAATCTCACTACCATTAAAACCGGATTGTCAGTCTCCTGCAGGCTATTTGCAAGTTTTTCAAGTTCTTTTTTCTTTTCAGGGTCTTTCGTATTCATATCTTTGAATTTGCTGTTCTGCTGATGGTGAATGATTTGATAAGAATTGATCTTTGCAACTAAAAACTCTCTGTCATTCTCAGCAAAATAAACCGCCGGCAAAAAGTCTGTTCCACAATCAAGATCGTTTAAAATGCTCCCGCTTCCGTCAAAATCCCAGTTAGTTGTATATTTTTCTGATGTCCGCTTATCAATAATGGCAAAGTATTTCTTTTCATTACAGAAATATTTAATCATAATAAAGTTGTTTGTTTCGATTAAATTAGCGATTGAAAAGAATTTATCTACTTCGTTTGGATATATGATTTTATTTTTAGGTAATCTGAATTCACCTGAACTAACCTTTAGGAATGGTTTTTCGGATAAATGCGGTAAGATGGAGAAAATTGTATCATCAAAATCTCCGTTCCAGTAAGTAAGTTTATTATTATTCATACATATACCGACTCCTCCTCCAACTCCGCTTTTGAATGGTTCTGTTGTTATTCGTTGCTTATGTGAAATAATACCTGATGAATCAACAAGTATCCATTTATAATTACACCCTTCATTCTGAATTTCATAGAAAGCATACAAATTTGAATTAAAAACTTTTATCTCAGATATATAGCCATATTCTTTTAACGGAAACTCTTTTAAGAATTTTCCATTTTTAGAATATATTTTTATGTAAGATCTATCATTTACATAAACTCTTTCTGACTTATTATCAACTGCAAATGAGTAGCAATATACGTATTCACCCGGGCCTCTACCCACGGCTCCAATTTTTCTTGCCAGTTTTCCATCACTGTTAAAGGACAAAATCCCGATATCCTTTGCTGACAAGTATATTGATCCATTTATAAATTCAATATTATCGTAAATCAATCCCATTGGATAGTAGTTGTCCAGGGGAATATAATAGACATCATCGGCAATCTCTGATAAAGTGATCGTATTTTCAGATATTGAATTTGGATTAAATTCAGAAATACTATTGTTTTTAGAATGACATCCGAAGAAAATTGATGGAAGTATGGCTGAAAGTATGAACTTTCTGAATAACGTCATATAAATAAGTTTGTTTATTATTTAATCTCCCAGATTACCTTTTCAAAAGTTACGATCAATTATCGCGAAAACTGCTATCTTCGCATGAATACACCTCCTTTCTGTTTTGGAAAGGTCCGGGCAGGGATTGGAGGCTCAGAGCTCAGGACTCAGAGCACAGGGTAAAATCCCTGCCCTTCACCTTCTGGTTATAAATGTATTTTGCTTATTGTTTCTGAATCAATTAATGAAAAGACTTCAGAGAAATATTTTAAATTTCTGTCAAATTCATTTAAATGGATGGAATTTCATTATATTCATTAGTTATTTCATGTATAATAAATTAAAGCTCAATTTATTATAGTTGTGCTTAATTATCAAGGATATGTAGAGCAGACAGCAGCTTTTTGGTGTGAGTAGCCTCAAATTGCGATAAAAGGTATCAAATTACGATGAACGGTATTGGATAGCAAGTGGGTCGGTAATCTGTGCTCCGATTACTTTAATTTTTTATTTTTACAAAAGTCACAATTGGATCATCACTGTTTTTTAAGGATAATACTACCTTTTCGAGGTTTTCTTTTTTTGTGCTATTTTTTACCTGCACATTACTAAAAGTTTCACTTTTAAGATATTTCCTGAACCGCCTCATACTAGTCCATGAGCACATATTCCCTTCGCTAAATGATATAGGAATAAAATCAGGACCACCCGCAATATCATCTTTCAACAAATTATAGTCAGGGTCTATTTCGAATATTTTATTCTGAGTTTTGTCATAAAATATTTTATGATGAAACGGGCCGGTTTTATAAGCATAGTAAAGATATCTGTGGGTCTCAAAAATATTTTTAACATTCGGAAGAATATTGAAATACTCAGGATCATTGATATTTTTTGAATTTGTACTTGAAAGCCTGGAATTAAGGATTAATTCTGCTGTAAAAGTGTTTGATTTTTTGTCAACTGAAAATAATGTATCATTAAATCTTTCTCTACAGAATATTTTGTTATCAAACTTGTAATGAATTAGTTCTTCGCGTAAATAGTTTTTTACAGGGTTGAACCTATTAAAATAATTTGATTTGCATGAAAGTATATCCCCTTGAATATTTATCAAATAATGCAGTGCCGATTCGTATCCTTTTGTTCGGTGACGGGATAATAAAATTTTATTGTCACCGGGAACCAAGGTAAGCTTTGATGCTGAAATCTCTCCAAGTTCAATAGTCCGTTTATATTCAAACTCTGATCCTGTGTTCTTGTAATATAATATTGTATTAGCAGCAAGGACAAAAAGGGATGTGTCAGCCAAATCAACATCAAAGTCATAGATTCCGACAATGTGTTCATCATTTTCATCCCGGAATAATTTATAGTGAAACCGTCCATCTGCATCGAAACACAATATATTAGTTATAATATTGACATATATCTTATTATTGCAGGTGACAACTTTGTCCAAAGCTTTTATTGGAATTTCGGCAGGCGATTGAAGGGGAATATAGTCAATATCAAGAGCAATTTCTGATACTTTTGTAATTATTGAATCAGGTTTCACAAGTATTGGCATTTCCTTAATCTGAGCATTGATCCTGTTTTGTCCGGTATCGGTTTTTCCACAGGAGTATATGAAGATTGTCAAAATAAACAGTAAATTCCACCTCATGATGAAAAGAATAGAAAATTGGTATGAGATTTATTCTTTTGGAGTTACAATTATCAAAACGGGATTATCAGTCTCGTTAAGTGAATCAGCAAGTTTCTTCAGCTCGTCTTTCTTATTTGGATCGCTGATCTTTGCATTCTTAAAGTCTGAACTCGCAATATATTTCTTCATATCTATCGCTTCAACAAACGAAAACAGTTTATCGCTGCTGCAATAATTATTCAAAAATTCGATATTATAATCAGGACCGCCATTTATGTCATCCGTCAGTTCGCTTTCAATATTAAGTCTGTACCCAGTATTAGTCTTTTTGTCGAAGAGAATTCTGTTTCGTGTCGGACCGGAACTAAAATAGTAATAGAAAATATATCTTTGTGTTTCGAAAATATTAGCAATATATGTCAAGCGATTTCCTGCAGGTTCAGAGCCACCCCTTACCTCAGGTGTTGTCAGAGTGCCATGAGTATTAAAAATCAATCGGGGCTTAAAATGATTATCTTCTGCATTGACACAAAAGACAGTATCACTGAATAATTCTTTAAAACAGACCATATCCCCTATGCTATATACAAGTGTTTCATTACCAGAACGGTAATTCATTTTTCTGACCAACTCATATTTATAGCAATTAGTTTTAAAGTGAATAGTATCACCAGCGGTATTTATCAATAAGCTTAAAGTCTGTTCATTTCCTCTCCAGGGCGGAACTGCCAAAAAAACATTCTGACTACCCGGAACAAGGCCGAACCTGTATGGAGCTGGTTCTTTTAAGTTTACTGATCTCTGAAACTTAAAGCCCGTTTGAGAAATTCCGTATATCAGTAACTTGTGGTTTAAACCTGAAAGGATCAGAAGAAACTTATTATCAGAACTGACGTCAAAATCTTCAATGCCCGGATATTCTTCCGGCCCTTTTCCCTTGCTCTCAAGCTTATTTAGAAATGTACCATCCCTGTTGAAACACAATATCTTCTCAGTGGTTTGAATGTATATTCTTCCATTTCTGCATACAATTTTTTCTAAACTGGCGCCTGTCAACGAACCTTCAATGGTTTGTAACTTTATGTATTCAATGTTCTTGGCAAACTCAGAAAGCTTTGTTAGTTTGGTTTCAGCTTCAGACTGAAGGTCTAACTCAATGATTGATTCAATATTGTTTATTTTAACGGTTGTCTTATCGCCACAAGAGTAAGATAGGATCAGAAAAAATGCTATTTGTTTTATTCTCATGGTGTAGAATGATTAGAGAGTATATTTCTTAATATATTTTTAGATAGGAAGTTAATTAAAAAAATCATTTATATAAAGCTAAAGATTATCAGTATGGGTATCCAATGAAAAAATAATTTATTTGAGTTTTTCAGAGGATACCCAAATAAGATCCGGTACTTAACAACCAGGTCCAATGACGCACCAGCCATTATAGAGAGTCCTGCAAATGTCCCAGGCCGCATTACAATCAGTAGTGTTGTATGTCCCTAACAGTTTATAACAGGCAGACGTATATCCCTCTTTATAGCAAGAGTATGTGCCTCCATATCCGCCCCGTAGTGTTAAAAGCTCCTCATTTTTCATCAATTTTTCAGGGTTGATCTTTAATTTACTAAGTTTTTTCATAATTCTTGAAGTTTTTTTAATTTTATTATAAAAAAACCCGATGTATCATTTCACAGGCTGTGACATTAGTTACATGAAACATCAACATTTGTCACATGAAATTTCCTATCTTCGCATGAATACACCTCCTTTCTGTTAAGGAAAGGTCCGGGCAGGGATTGGAGGCTCAGAGCTCAGGACTCAGAGCACAGGGTAAAATCCCTGCCCTTCACCTTCTGGTTATAAATGTATTTTGCTTATTGTTTCGGAATCAATTAATGAAAATACTTCAGAGAAATATTTTAAGTCGTCAATATCATACTGTGACGGCAATTTATATCCATTTACAAAAATTGACGGCGTCCCGATTACATTGCATTCTTTAAAAAGTTTGCTATTTTCATTACCGACTTCAATGGATACATCGTCTGCATCAGGAATACAGTAATTTTCTGAAAAATTATACCTGGAATAAGGTGCAGCGTTATACCACTGGTCAAGCAAGACCAAAGCTTCTTCCTCCTTGTTTCCACGATTTAAATGATAAAGTGTGTTGAGAATTTTTTTCTCATCAGTTACAAGGATAATGTTAAATGATGCACTGATACCCGATTTTAATGCATTTTTTATTTTTATAAATGACCGTGCACAATGCGAGCAATTAAGACTCAAAAATGCAGTAATTCTGAGAGTTGTGTCTTTTGAACCGAACAACAAACTATGTTCAGTATCAGGTATATCATAAAACTTCTGCTTCAAAAGCAAAGTTTTTATAACATCAGGTTTTTTCCTGAGTCCTAAATATTTATAATGCTGAAGATCTCCTGATGCTTTTTCTTTCAGGTATGCCCTTAATAGTAAAAGAACCAGGAAGATAGATGACAATATCAGTATTGAAGAAGAAATTCCATTAAATGAAAATTGAAGATTGCTGAGTTCAGGTAAAATCATCAGGAACTCGGTAATGAGCAGCAGTTGCACTCCAAGGCACAGAGGGCACCATTTTCTGATCTTAAAACCCTGGTAGTAAACAGAAAATACTGTATAAGGGACTGCTGCTGTTGAAATAACAGATAAAACAGAATAATTAGAAGACAAAAAACTTTGGAGCAGGATAAGTAAAGTGCCTGTGAAATAGACGAGCCCGATATCAGCCCAGCCTATCCATCCATAAGCCCTTGATGCTTCAGCATTCAACACTGTATTACAATCAGTGACTTTACCCAGATGACATAATTTATCGGTCAGCTTCAACCGGATTTCATATTCATGAAATACAAGCAGCATTGACAAAATGATACCTGCTGTTTTTGTTGTCAGCAGGGCAACGGGCAAACCTCCGTCCGGAAAATTTCCTGACGATATAATACTGACTACCAGCATTACTACAAAAAGGAACGTTACTGCTAATGTGAGCGGAAGGATTGATTTGTGAATAAACTGATCCCGGGAATTTTTCTTAAAATCCTTTTCGCCTGAATTCTTATCAGGATTCATCAGTATTGCCGCCCCTGAAAATTTTTCAGCAAAGTCACTGAACGGAATTTCTCTTTTTATTGTTTTGGATTCATAATAAGTGACAGATCCGTTGCGGAAATTGCTTACGAAGACAAGACTGCCGCCACCTGCTCCGAAATGTGCTATAAATGGAGATTTCAGCTCATTCAATTCTACTGCTGAATATTTCAGTGGGTAATTTTCTATTTTCCATTCACTAAGTACATCACAAACACTTTTTAATGAAGGATAATGAGAATGAGCTTTGAGAGACTCTTTAATGGTATCTTCAGTTACCGGGACATTGAAATAACTGATTGCTTTCTGCAAGACCGATACGGTATTTTCTTCCTTGCTTTTTTTCATAGACCTTGGTTTTGAACAAAATTTATAATTGTATTTCCGAGCATGTTTTCAGAAGTATTTTCCTGTCATTTATTTCGGCTTCATTTCCATGAAGGGCATAGCCGATTAATCCGGGATTCCATAGCCTGAAGGCCGGCCCTTTGACTTTCGAAAAAGGCAAACCCAAAACCTCCATCCGTTTTATTCTCTCTTCGTCTGCAATTTTCTGGTTTAGTATCTTATCATTATTGCCGTTAATCTTTATATATGTTTCTTTAAGTGCAAAAAAGACAGATCCGCATGAATGCCATCCATCATAAAGAGAGAATGCTTTACTGTGGTCTTGTAATATATTTGTAACAAGGGTTTGCCTGAAAATCTCCGAAATCAGATCATCACAGGCATAAATCCTCCCATCATAAGGAAAGCTTAGGATCACTTCCCCGGACCGGAGTTGCTCCATGCTCCGGATAACCTGACTGACCGGAACAACTGTATTTGTGTCCCAGACTGAAAGAAATCGTGTATCAACAGACCGGACCAGAGTTTGGAGCAAAAAGTTCTTCCGGAGTACGGGAAAATCATCTTTAATAAATTCATATTGTACTAAATCGGGATTTAAATCGGGGAAGTATTTCCGGCAGGAATCTGCTTCTATTATCCGTATCCTTGTATTAAAATTATCAATAATATGTTTTATTACTGCATTCAGATTCTTAATTTGCCTTTTGGAGTGAATCCTTGCAAATAGAAAAACGGTGGCATCATCAAGATCAATTTTATGTTTCGCTTTCCTGAATCTGGTAAAATCCAGGGATTTTTGTGAGCCGGTGTTTAAAAATGGCTGTTCCGACAGGAGCGCGTCAAAAAACTGCCCCAGAATTTCAGTATCATAATATTTTTTTTGCAGGTTAGCTGTTAATACTCTGTGTATCCAGGAATGGACATTTCCGCTAAAGCTGTATTTTATGGGAATTTTATTAAGAAGGTTTAAATGTAATTCCGCTTCAAGCATATCAGGTTCAATACCGATGAAGGGTAATTGCATAAGCCTTACTTTATTCATAACAGCAACCTGTTCCGGCCGAAACTTCCATGAAAACTGATCATCGTGAATCCTGTAGTGAAAAAGATCCTCCGGGATATTAGTTACCGGGAAATGTCTTGAACATCTCACAACAAAATCATAGTCCGAAGCAAGTCGGTAATTTTCATTATAACTCAGATCATGTTTATCTAAAAGGCTTTTTCTATAAATAAGAGGAGTGTGATAAAAGCAGAAACCGCGGAGCAGCAGTACCTTGATTTTTCCATATTCAGTTTCCCTGAAGAAAATATCTTCTTCTCTTCCTAATATTCTGAAACCTCCACCCGAAAGGCCAATTTCCGGATTCTCCTCCATATAAATGAACTGTTTCTCAAGCCGGTTTAATGTTGAGATGTCATCTGAATCCATTACACATATATATTTACCTTTGGCTGCTCCCATGCCCTTATTTCGGGCAACGTAGTGTCCGGAATTTGATACATTATTAATGACTCTGATTCGCCTGTCTTTAAATGACCTGATTACTTCAAGACTATTGTCAGTTGATCCATCATTGACGATTACAAGCTCCAAATCAGTGAAAGTCTGATCCAAAATACTCTGAACTGCTTCTCCGACATACTGTCCGGTGTTAAAAACAGGCATTACAACAGAAATGGAAGGATGGCAATTCATTTTTTTAATTGTTGAGTTTTAATGAATCTGATTTTGCATACCGCCCAACAATCCCAAACCTAAACCTGCCAGTCCGTTTAAGCCAATATTCTCGTAGCTGAGTCTTTCAACTTTTGCTAACCAGTCGTCTTCATTATAGGTTACACTTAAGACTTTTTCATAGAAGGAATACGACTCCTTATAATCTTCAATTACCGGACTAAATATCAGCTTTTGCCAGGTAAGAGAGGAGAAGCTGTCAGTTAAAGAATTGACATCATGAGGGACAAAATCTTTCCACGCGGCCAACATCAATTTTGCTAACCATTCATATTTATGCCTGATTTCATTTCCGCTTACCCGTGGTATTATTTGCTGGATCAGATAAAATAATACATACTGTTTAACCGGATCATTATCGGTTTTAACAGTAAATTCAAGTTCTGATGGAAGATGCCTCAACAGCTTATCAGTTTTCGACGGGAACAATTCCAGTTTGTCCATTTCAATCAGGAACCAGGAAAGCGAATTGATCGTATCAATACCCAGGGATTTAATATTGAAATCAAGGTATCGTTTGAATACAAGAAGCCTTTCACATTCATCAATGAGGTAAATCAGAATATGTTTCTTTATGAGTGAACTCAGGTTTTCGTCATTCTTAGCACTTCCTCTTAGTCTTGCCAAGTAATACAAGCCATATCCGAACAAATCACAACCATCCACAATCAGTACAGGCTGTTGCATCATCGTCTTATATATAACACTATCAATTTCTGAAAGGGCTTCATCAGTGTCAGCTTCCACAAACCCGTTTTTAATAAGATACTCCAGGCCCCATCCGATGCCTGTAAGGCCGTTTTCGAAGTCAACCGGAGTGGAGGTGCTTATTTCCTCATATATTTCATCGAGTAGCTCTCCTGCATAATTCTTATATAATTCACTTCCGGTAGAGCGGGCATAGTTATACATGAAAATTGCAATGCCCATTTTCCCTTTAAGCAAACCAGGGTTAACGGCAAAGCTTCCGTTTAGAAGAAGGACATCAGCAAGTCGCCGCAGATGATAATCTGATAGTACCGTTCCGGTTTTTGTCCTCTTATTTAATGCATGAGTCGTCATTAGATAAAATAGAAATATTTCTCAAATTACTCACCTCGCAGATAATTGTCAAGCCCTGATGGAACAGACAGCAGCTTTTTAGCATGAACGGCATCAAATCGCGATGAATGGAATCAAATTTCGATGAACGGTAGGTGGTAATTCTATTAGTGGTAAACAGATTAATTGCAAAGAGGTGGATCGGTTATCAGTAATCGGTATTTACAAAGAATGAATAGATCAGTTCAGTAAGTAATGCAGGGTAGCCGGCCTTCAACACGCAACTTTTCAGGATGAAGCGAACGAGGCAAATTCTTTTTAGGATAATTATGTGAGCCTTTGTTTAACCGGGACGTTTAAAATATTTTCAGGAGAGCTGTTGAAAAACAATCAGGTTTTCTTTAAACTGCTTTTTTTTAGTCCGGGCAATCGGGATCCTTATGTTATCTTTTAAAATTAACTGACAGAAAGAAAAGCAATCAACAAACTTGCAGTTGACAATAAATTTCCTGTGGCACCTGAAGAAGTAAGGCAAAGGAAGCTGTTTAATATAAAGATCGAGAGAATGTTTTGTCAAAAAATTTTCGGAATCGTTCATATATATTATTGAACCTTTATTTGAGGCTTTGATGAAATGTATGTCATGGATAGATACCAGTTTTAATCCTTTGTTGGTGCTGACTTCAAGTAATGGGTGATCTTCTGAATTTACCAGTTGCATATCTAAAAAAAAATAAACGTTTTACATCTGTTTATCAAAATCTTAAATACGGTCAGGCATTTAAGGTTTCAGTAAATAATAAATCACAAACAATATATTTTTGATTGCATTAAATCAAATATAAGATTTTTTTTCATGCCCCCCCAATTTATTTTATTTATTTTTCAAATTAAATCAGGCTATTTTGTTAACATAATTTCAACACAATTGATCCAAAAGCACCGACAAATGCTGAATTGACACCATATTTCAGGAGATCAGATAATCCAGGTAACAGTTTTAAACCATGAATTTTGAATTAATTACTTTCATGGTTTTGTTTATGATTAGATAATCAGATAATTCGATAATCAGTATTTGGTGGCTCAGTATTCAGTGTCTCTATTGTCGGTAATCGATTAACCGGTAGCTTGCTGATGTAAATGCTTTTTCTCTTAATTGAGTATCAGGAATGAATAATAATTGAAATTAAATTTAATCATCGATATCACTATTACTAACAAAGACGATTTTTTAAAGCATTGGGAATCCTGAATATGAGATACATTGCCTGATACATTAATAATCGCATCTTTTAAACTCATTGGTAGTTACGATTATGAGATCCCTTGCTACGCTGCGGGATGACAGCAGCTGTTGGAGCCAATGGGGGAATGAAGCTGCGCGTTTACAACATTTTTCTCAAAGACCAGTATATGTACAAACGCGCAGCTTCATTCCCCTTGAATCCTATAAGCCACTGTCATTCTGAGCGCCAGGGAGGAATCTCATAATCAATTGTTTTAATTTTATTTTTGATAACCGATACTCATATTAAATTTTAGATGAATCGGAAGTTTGCAGTTTATAACTTTATATTATATTACTTTATTTTAACCATGATCAGAACAGGATTATCATTATCTTTAAGTGTGTCGGTAATAGTTTTTAATAAAGTTTTTTTCGGTTCATTAATTACACTTAAATTTTGCCATGAACTGTCAGAAATAAATTCTTTCATTTTAAGAGGCTCTATCCATCCATAAAGTATACCGTCACTAGAATATTCAGGTTTAAAGTTAGCACCTCCGGAAATATCATCTTTTAAAAATTCATTTTCCGGAATACGATAACGGATCTTCTTTAATAAATCAAAAATCTCATGCTTTTTTGAATCGAGATATTCATAGGTATAATAAAGAAACCTGCTGCTGCCAAAAATTTTTTGCATTACAATGAATTCATTCAGATGATCAACATGGAATTGAGGATCTGATCTTACTTCCGGAGTAAGTCTTTTATTTTTGGTATCAAGTACAAGAAATGGTTCTATGATGTTTTCAGGTTTGAGTTTGAATATTGTATCATTTCCAATTGATTTTAGAAACAACTGATTTTGAAATTTAAAACTGGCATTTTCAAACATGTAACCAATTTGAATTTTTTCAGTATTCTTTTTGAACATCATATAATTGGGCCATGACATTAATATATCACCGCTAGTATTAATAAGTTGTTTTGAATATGGGATTTCTCCGTCAGAATTTCCAAATTGAAGAAGGATATTATCTGAATCTCCTATAAAATCAATCTTGCTTATTGGATAAGAAATGTTTATTCTTTTTAAAAAATCAAAGCCATTATCGGTCTGATTATATAATATGATACTTTTACGACAAGGAATAGCTATAATTGAATTATATGCATTTATATCAAAGTCTAAAAAAAATTCATATTCATCATTTCCACGGCCTTTCTTACTAAGTGTAAAAAGAAATTTCCCGGAACTATTAAAACAAACAATACTATTCAGAGTTCCCACATAAATGTATTTATCATTAATTCTAAGAGTAATGATTCTTTCTATGGAAGAATTTTCATTGGTCTCAAGGGGTATATAATTTATGTCAGATGCTATTTCTGAAAGGCGATTAATGGTAAATTCCGCTGGCTTAACAATTTCAATTACATTCAGGGTGTCAGGTCCATTACTGTTCAATAGGCCTGTAAGAGTCAACAAACTGAGTAAACCTGTTTTCATCTGTAAAGTTTTCGATAGTTAATAAATTTATCAGGTTATATTGAAGGATTATTTGATTTTCATCAATATCAGGACAGGATTATCGTCTTCTTTCAAATTTTTTAACAGCTTTTCCAACTCCTTTTTTTTGTTTGGATACCTTGGACTGGACTCTGTAAAATCTTTTGAGAATTGATATTTTTTCAAAAGTATGGCATCAGCAATGCATACCATTATATTGTTATTTTTTACTGTATATGGCAGAAGTGCGGGACCACCATCTATGTCATTAATAAATCCTTTAAACCTTTTTGTGGATATATCCAGATTATTGATCATTATTCTTTTAGAATTTGTTTTCTTTGATCCAATAAAAGTATGCTTATGTCTGTCAGTTAAAAATTCATAATATATATAATCACCAAATTCAAAAATATTCTCCTGTGAAATAAATTTTGTCATTAAATCCATTGGAGCCTGAACGGAACGGGCCACTGGTGTGATCAATTTGTTACCATGGTTTAAGGTAATATGGGGGACGAACTTTCCATTATTAAAACGATAAATGGTATCGGAATACACCTCTTTTTTAAATAATTGATTATCATGCTCATAGAATATATTTTCATTTAAAACAAAAGCACCGTTTTTTGAAATTAAATTCCATTGGTACTTATTCGGTATCCTTTCCAAAATATTTCCAGCATTATCGATTAAGGTGTAACTATATTTTGTATCGCCGGTTATATCTGAACTATAACACAAAATCCCTTCAGGAGTCAATTTGAAATCAACTGTATTGACCGGTGCAGGAAATGATCTCAAGAAAGAACCATTTTCAGAATAAACAAAGAACTTTTTTTTCCATCCATCGACCACATAGATCTCCCTTGTTTTTCTATTAATGTCAATATCATGGGCAGTCAGAAATTCTTCCGGTCCTCTTCCGGTTACTCCTATTGACGCAACGAAAGATCCGTTTTCACTGAATTTTTTTATTTCATTGAAGTGCTTGATAATATAAAAATCCTTACCCGCTAAAATTTCGCTTCCTGCCAGCATCATGTCGAAATTACCTGAAATATAACTTTTTTCATTGGTCTCCAATGGGATGTATTCAATATCAGTCACCCCCAGTTCAGAAAGTCTGATTGTTGTTTTTTTTGTTAAGTCTTCTAAACTGAAAGTAATTGAATCATTTTCACTTATTTTACTGTCATTAAACAGGGAAAGACTAACTACGATAATAATTAAATATTTCATAATCAAGATTGTATAACGGGTAAAAACCCTGCCCTTCTCATTTGTATTTTAATAACTTTTCCTTATTGTTTCTGACTCCATTATTGAAAATAATTTTAAATCCTTTATCTAATTTATTTAAAAGGTTGGATTTCCGATTAATGTATTGACCAAATCATACTTAAATAAATTTAAAGCTCAATTTATTATAGTTTTGCTCAATTATCAATGATCTGTGGAGCAGACAGCAGCTTTTTGGTGTGAGTAGTCGCAAATTGCGATAAACGGTATCAAATTTCGATGAACGGCAGGGGGTAAGCAGGTGGCCTGTAATCGGTGGCGGAGGAAATCAGTAAATTGCTAAAGTATAAACTTTCTGCCTTTTTGCCTGATTCAGAGGTGCAGGTCGCCACATCCACACCATACAACACTCCTGGTCAGTCATGATATGTCTCCCTGCCCTCAGCCTCCTGCACCTCATCATTAATTGAAAGTGACGGTAGAGGGTTTTTGAAGGGTATTTTGTGCACTCCTGAAAAGCAGTAATTGATATTTTTAGGAAGAGGAGCTATTTTTTGTAATTTTGCCGTGAAATTTTCAGAATACCTATTCAATAAGGTTTCAATATACCTGATGGCAATATTATTTAATGAGGAACCCTCTCTCGATGACATTCTGTTCGAAAACAGAAACAGGGATTACGGAGCGTATCAGTTACGAAGGAGATATAACAGAGTAGTTATTGCAAGCCTTATAATATCATCCGTTCTGATGTCGCTGGCTGTAATTATTCCATTTATACCCACCAGGAATGAGGGCCAGGTACTTTCAGGCGCTCCCGGTTATGTTAATGTACAGCTTGAAGATCTGGAGATGCCTGAAGAAATTTATGTACCCCCGGCGCCTCCTCCACCCCAGGTTGCAAAGATACAGGAAACGGTAAAATATGTTCCGCCTGTGATAGTCGATTCAATATCGCTTGATGAAAGGCCAATAGCCACCATAGAGGAAGTACTTGCGGGACCTGATAATACAGAGATAGAAATTGTCGGCAATGGAGTTGCCGAAAGCATAATTCCGGGTATAGGGTCAGGGGAGGAGACTGACGAACCTTTTATGATCGTAGAGATAATGCCAATGTTCAGGGGCGGAGATATAAATGAATTTCGAAGCTGGGTTCAGAAAAGGACAAATTATCCGCAGATAGCAATAGACAATAGAATCCAGGGAAAGGTGCTACTTACATTCATTGTTGAGCCCAACGGGAGCGTAACCAATGTAATAGTGCTTAAAGGAGTTGATCCAGTAATTGATAATGAAGCAGTTAAAACAATTGAATCATCCCCAAAATGGACACCCGGATACCAGAGGGGCAAGCCCGTAAGGGTGAGGTATTCCATCTGGATAAACTTTGAATTTTAACCCCTCAATGGGCGCCCTGGCACGAAATTTGTTTTTTTTGAAATTTTGTTATCTTTATCCGGACTAACCCTAAAAATAAGCATAATGCAAAGAATTATACCCGTTTTATTCGTAATGACAATCCTCCTGGCAGGATGCGGAACGTCGAAGAAACAACTACAGAAAGGGAATTACGCTTCAGCTATTGACAAGGCAGTTAAGGATTTAAGACGCAATCCGGACGATGCCAAACAGATAGATATTCTTGATCGTTCATATAAGATTATGAATGACCAGGATAATGAAAGAATACGGTTCCTGAAGATGGAAGGGAAGCCCAATAACTGGGATGAGATCTATCTTGTTTATAAAAGCCTCAGCGACAGGCAGGCTTATGTTAGGACCGTTCTTCCGCTGAACCTTAACGGACGGAGCATAGATTACACTTATGTTGATTATGTGCCCGAGATGGTAATGGCCAAACGGAAAGCTGCCGATTTCTATTTTGCCCACGGAGTCGAGCTGATGAAGAGTAAGATAAAAGATTCTTACAGGCAGGCTTTTGCTGAATTCATCAGGGCAAAAGAATATGTAGGCGATTATCCGGGAATTGATAACAAGATCCAGGAGGCCCAGTATTTAGGAATGAGCAGGGTTTTTGTAACTATCCAGAATAACTCAATACTTAAGTTCCCGAAGGAATTTGAAAATGATCTTCTGGCTCTCGACCTGCCCAGCTTAAATAACCAGTGGGTGGAATACCATACCGTTAATCTCAATCCTGACACACATTATGATTATTTTGTAAATGTTAATGTACGGAATATTGTTGTAAGCCCCGATATGTCTGAGGAGCGTGATACTGTCATAAAACGTGAGGTTGAAGACGGATTCGTATATAAGCTCGATCAAAGGGGGAACGTAATGAGAGATACTGCCGGGAATGATATTAAGATCAAAAAGTATAAGACACTGCAATGTGCACTTATCGAAACAGTCCAGATAAAAAATTGCCAGATAACAGGCGATATTGAAGTTATCCAGATTAATCCGAACAAGATCCTGAAAAAAGATCCGCTTGGCGCTCAATCAACTTTTGAGCATGTTTCAGCCCGCGCATTGGGTGATGTTCAGGCTCTTAATGCGGCCCAGCGTGAGAGTATAAAATCGAAGGCCGTTCCGTTCCCGTCAGATATTGATATGGTTGTAAGGTGTTCTGAAACCCTTAAGCTGGCTATCAGGGGAGCAATGCAAAATAACAGGAGGTTTATTTTATAGATTGACAGGAACATTTCAGAATTTCTGATGTTCCTGTTTCATGGTTATGTTTGTTACTGATAAACCAGTCGAAAGGGCAATCCTTATCGGCATTAATTATCCTAACCAGGATGAGCGTGAAGCTGAAGATTACCTCGACGAGCTGGCCTTTCTTGCAGAGACAGCGGGCGCTGAGCCGGTCGGGAGATTCATTCAAAAGCTTGAATTCCCTAATCCCAAAACTTTTGTCGGATCAGGGAAGATTCAGGAGATATCTCTTTTTATAAAGGAAAATCAGATCGATTTTGCAATTTTTGATGATGAACTTGCTCCAAGCCAGATAAGAAATATAGAAAAGGCGCTTGAGTGTCGTATTCTTGACAGGACAAACCTGATCCTCGATATCTTCGCCAGCAGAGCGAGAACTTCCCATGCACGTACACAGGTCGAGCTTGCACAATATCAATATCTTCTTCCACGGCTTACCGGGTTATGGACACACCTTGAAAGGCAAAGAGGAGGTATCGGCTTAAGAGGACCGGGTGAAACAGAGATCGAAACGGACCGCCGGATAATTCGTGACAGGATCTCACTGCTGAAAAATCAGTTAAAAAAAATTGATGTTCAGATGTCTACCCAGCGCAAGAACAGGGGTAAGATGGTAAGAGTGGCTCTTGTAGGGTATACCAATGTAGGAAAATCAACTCTTATGAACCTTCTCAGCAAATCGGAGGTGCTTGCTGAGAACAGGCTGTTCGCTACCCTCGATGCAACAGTAAGAAAGGTTGTCATCGGAAATCTCCCGTTCCTGCTCTCCGACACGGTAGGTTTTATAAGAAAACTTCCTCATGATCTTGTTGAGGCCTTCAAATCAACCCTAGATGAGGTGAGGGAATCAGATCTCCTCCTTCACGTGATTGATGTTTCTCACCCCGGATTTGAAGAGCAGATGAAGGTTGTTGAGGAAACACTCCGTGAGCTTAATTCATTCGAAAAGCCCCGGATCAATATTTTTAATAAGATCGATGCATTCTCATACATAGTTAAGGATGCAGATGATCTTACCCCCGTTCTGAGGGAAAACTATTCTCTTGCAGATCTTGAGAAGACATGGATGGCCCTTGATCAGAGCCACCAGTCAATATTCATTTCGGCAACAACCAAGGAAAATATAGAGGAGCTGAGGACCGTTCTGTACGAAGAGGTGAAGAAGATACACGTGAAGAGGTATCCGTATAATGAGTTTCTGTTTAAGGTTTAAAGAACCTCTCCCCTCCAGATAGCTATCGGGACCCTCTCCCAAATGACTCATCCATATACACAGTTTTTTTATATAAGTCCTGCTGTGAGAAGGAGATCCCTCATTCCTCCAACCTCCACAGGCTCCGGTTTGTCGGAATTCGGGATGACAAGGCATTGGGGTAAAAAGAGAGGGAAAGAAGCAGCGAGCCGCAGCAGTGTTCAGGATAAATGGAAAATGGCACGTTTGCGGCTCGCCGCTTCTTTCCCTCTATGTCTAAACTAATTACCTGTCATCCCGACCGCAGGGAGGGATCTCCTTCTCCCCCTTCAAAAGTTAGCTTTTTTGCAGATGTGATGAAAGATTAGCTCCCAAGTGAGAGGGGCTAAAGCCTTGCAAGTTCCGAGTCATCCATGTCATTGGACATCCCCCTCTCACACCGGGAGAGGGGGAACGAGGGGGTGAGGTTTAATACAACTTCTTCGCCGCCATGTATTCTGCAATCTGAACAGCATTCGTTGCTGCGCCCTTACGGATATTGTCAGATGTTATCCAGATGTTAAGACACTTTTCCCTTGAATGATCCCTTCTTATCCTGCCGACAAAAACCTCATCCCTGTTGTGTGCGGTAAGTGGCATGGGGTATTTGTTTTCAGAAGGAGTGTCAATAACAACATTCCCCGGGAAGCTGCCGATAAGTGAAATGACATCTTCTATTTTGAAATCTTTATCAAACTCAATATTAACTGCTTCCGAATGACCGCCGACAACGGGGATCCTCACAACAGTGGCAGTTACCTGCATATCCGGCGCTTCAAGGATCTTCCTTGTTTCGTCAACCAGTTTCTGTTCTTCGGTCGTATAACCGTCAGGCTGGAAAGATCCTCCGTGTGGGAAACAGTTCAGATCAATTGGATGGGCATAAGCCATTTCCCCTTTAATGCCCTTCCTTTCATTTTCCATCTGCTGTACAGCTTTTACACCGGTACCAGTTACCGACTGGTATGTAGCAATGACCAAACGTTTGATTTTGTATTTTCTGTGAAGGGGGGCAAGCGCCATCACCATCTGTATGGTTGAACAGTTCGGATTGGCAATGATCCTGTCGCCTTTTTTAATTACATGGCTGTTAATTTCGGGTACTACAAGCGGTACATGACTGAACATGCGCCAGTATGATGAATTATCTACAACTATGCTGCCATTCGCTGCAAAAGCCCCGGCCCATTCCCTTGATGTCGAAGCTCCTGCCGAGAAGATCGCAAAAACTGGTTTCGCATCTACTGCGTCTTTTACACTAACTACTTTTACAGCCTTCCCCCTGAACATGACCTCTTTACCAACAGATCTTTCTGAAGCTGCCGGTATCAGCTGAGTTACCGGGAAATTTCTTTCTTCAAGTACCTGGATCATTTTCTGGCCAACCATTCCGGTGGCTCCCACGACTGCTATTTTCATTGTTTATCTTTGATAAGTTTAGATAATTTATTATATTTAATGTCTGACTAAAAAAGGTCAAAAATAACTTTTTTTTTCATTCTATCTCGCTGCATGAAAAAAGTTATTTTTCTTATACTGTTTTTGCCATTTCAGGCAACGTGTCAGATTGTCGAAAATTTTGAATCGGGCAGTCTGCAGAACTGGGTATTTAGCCAGGCCGGCCGGTGGAGCGCTGTATCAAATTCTTTATCAGGAAATTTTTCTCTTGGCCATACTTTTAATAATTCTGAAGGGGGAGCGGACCAGGCAGGGATCCTCACTGACAGCCTGCATCCGGCAGAAGATACGGCAAGATGGTCTTTCCTGATAAGATACGGCTGTGATCCTTCTTCATCAAATAACTGGTCAGTATTTTTAATGTCCGATACGGAACCATCAGCAATGCTGCCTGGAGAAGGTGTTGATGGTTATGCTGCAGGAGTCAATATGACTGGCTATGACGATACCCTCAGGATCTGGAAAGTAAAAGGATCATCAATTACAAGTGTTGTTACGAGCAAAATCAACTGGCAGAACAACATAGGAATTGACTCTGCAGTCAGGATTTTTGCAGAAAGGACACCTACCGGAAAATGGAAGCTTTCAGTCAGCCGCCCTGACGGGAAATTCTTAGATACCAGTGAAGGATCAGATAATGAACTGTTAGGAAATCATTGGTTTGGGATATTTTACAAATATACTTCAACCCGCGACAGGCTCTTGTGGATTGATGATATAACCATTCAGGGCCGTTTTTATGAGGATAATGAGCCTCCTGTAATTTCCCGGTTGAGAGTTGCAGGCACCCGCTCAGTCGAGGTTTCTTTCAGTGAAGAGCCTTCACCTGCTTCGGTACAACCCGGCAATTTTACTCTGAATGGAGCAGCCACAGAACCTGTTGCGGTGAGAAGGAAATCAGCTAAAGAATTTCTTGTGATTTTTTCTGAGCATTTCCTGAACAAAAAATCAAACAGCCTCGGTTTAAAGGAGCTCTGCGATAAAGCAGGTAATTGTTCAGAAAATGTAACATTGCAGTTTATTCCTGTTTTTCCTGAACCCGGAGATGTGGTTATTAATGAGATCATGGCCGATCCGGTTCCGACGGTCTCATTGCCGCCCGTGGAATATGTCGAAATTACCAACCTGACAACATTCGATTTTAACATGAAAAACTGGAAGCTGGAAGCCGGAAGCAGATTTGAACGGCTGCCTGATTTAATTTTAAGGGCATCAACACACCTGATAATCTGTTCGTCAGCAGATACTGCTGCATTTAAAAAGTATGGTTTCGTTACCGGGCTGAAGCAGTTTCCCCCATTAAGTGATACCCGGATGATCTTATCACTATCAGACAGTACCGGCAACATGATCCATTGCGTAGAATATGATTCCAGGTGGATCGGTTCACAACTGAAAGCTTCAGGAGGATGGTCAGTTGAATTGAAAGATGCCATGTTCCCTTTTTATGAAGATGGCAATTGGGCAGTATCAGTATCAAGGTCAGGCGGTACTCCCGGAATGGATAATTCTGTGGCAGAAAGAAATCCTGATGAATATTTCAGGGGAATAATGAATACATTTCCGAAAGATTCATTAAGTGTTTTGGTGAAACTTTCCGAATATGCCCCCGGTATTGACAGTTGCATCGATTTTTTTATTGATCGGGGTATTGAAATAACAAATATTGCACCGGCCTGCCAGCTGCGGAGATCGTTTCTCTTACATGCAGATAAGCCATTGCAGCGTGGACTCACTTACAGGTTAGAGGTTGCAGCTGATATTACCGATTTTGCCGGAAACACACCTGGGAAAGGCAGTTTCGATTTTGGAATTCCCGATAATGCTCAAAGGTCCGACATGCTCTTCAATGAACTGCTTTTCAATTCGCTGCCCGGTGATCCTGACTATATTGAACTCTATAATAATTCTGATAAGATAATCGATGCTTCAACCCTTTGGGTTGCATCGGTAAACACCACTACAGGAGATACTTCTTCGCTTGTTCAGGTGTCTGAAGAGCAACGATGCATCATGCCGCAGTCGTACTATGCAATAACGACCGACATAAGTAAGATACTAAACAGGTACCCATCCTCAGATGAAGAATTTATTTTCCGGGTAAACTCATTGCCGGCCATGAATGATGAATCTGGACACCTGATCCTTCTCAGCAGGGAACTCGACGTTATCGATAATGTAACTTATAATTCTGATATGCATTATTCTCTTCTTAAAAATACCGAAGGCATTGCTCTTGAAAAAATCGTCCGGGACGGTCCTTCATCATTATATGCATGGCATTCAGCATCTGAATCATCAGGCTGGGGGACACCGGGTGCAGAAAATTCAGCAGATATTCAGCTTGATCATAAGCCTGAAGAAATTACATTCTCTTCAACAAAAATAACACCCGACAATAACGGGTTTGAGGACGCGCTGGTAATTGACCTGAGTACAAATGAGAATGGGAATATTGTTACAATAACCATTTTCGATGAGACAGGAAGTATAGTCAGGAAGCTGACCGATAGATTCCTTGCTGCACCCGAAACTTCATTTATCTGGGATGGGAACGCAGATGACGGAACCCTTGTCAGCCGTGGAATTTACATTGTTTTTATTGAAATGTATAATTCAGCAGGGAAGGTCAGGAATTGGAAGAAGGTATGCACTGTGATCAGGTGAGCCGGCTCTTTCGGTCTATAAGGATGCTATCAGTTCTGTCATTATAACTGTCATCTTAGATTCTGAATGTTCTGCCGCAGCTTTAACTGATTCATGAGTGGTATATTCTATTTTTCCTTCGATCCCCAGATCGGTTATAATACTGACAGCAAAACATGGCAGGAACATGTGCCGGGCTACTATAACCTCCGGTACTGTTGACATGCCTACTGCATCTGCACCAATTATCCTGAAATACTTATATTCTGCAGGAGTCTCAAATGTAGGACCTGTTGTTGCAAGGTAAATTCCCTTATGAATTGTGATATTGTTTTTTTCTGCGATCTGTTCTGCCTTCATGATGAGACTCCGGTCGTAAACCTCGCTCATATCGGGGAACCGCGGACCTATCCTTTCATCATTCTGGCCAATAAGCGGATTTGGCAACAGGTTGATATGATCGGTTATTATCATTATATCTCCCACCCTGAATGCGGTGTTCATTCCACCGGCAGCGTTTGACAGGAAAAGATGTCTGATCCCCAGATACTTAAGAACCCTTACAGGCAGTGCGACATGCTCATGTCCATACCCCTCGTAATAATGAAACCTCCCCTTCATGGCAATTATTTTTTTGCCTCCGAACTTACCGAATATCAGCTTTCCGGCATGTCCTTCGACAGTTGAAACAGGGAAATGAGGAATATCTTTGTAATCAATTTCAATTGTATCAGTCATCTTAGAGGTCATGCCTCCCAGGCCCGTACCCAGTATTATTCCGGCATCAGGATCATTAAAACCCATGGACCTAAGGAAGGCGGCTGTTTCGTTTATTTTTTCTAACATAATCAAGTATCATTTTGTCAAATATATCTTTTTCATCAAACAAAAAATTGATCCCTATCGGAATATAATAGAACGCAGACCTGAAAGGTTCTTCAATATTCTTCAGTTCCTGCAGTCTGACTGCATCTTTTTCGGTGGTAATGATATATTTAAGAGGATTTTTTATCTCTTTCCATGCTGATTGGATCTTTGACAGATCATGCTCATCATATAAGTGATGATCCGGGAAGTCAACATGAACAACTTTTCCGAAATATTTCTGAAGGTACTTTTTGAATGGTGAAGCGTCAGCAATTCCGGTAACCAGCACGATGCTTATTTTCTTCCATTCAGCCCGTTCAGGCAGGATTTCAGAGCTGTCTTTTGAAAAAACAGGGGATGGTTCAAGATACATCATGGAAGTGAAAAAAAGTTTCTGATATGGAGCTTTGTCAAGTTCTCTCAGTCTTATCCGTTTCTGTATGGGAGAAATATTTTCCGGTGTTTTTGTGATTATTATTACATCGGCCCGACGCATGTTGGAAGCCCCCTCCCTGAGATTACCATAAGGGAGCATATAGTCCTTAACAACCGGCCTCCCGAAATCAGCAAGAAGTATTGAAAGGCCGGGACTTATTCTTCTGTGCTGAAAGGCATCATCGAGGATAACTACGGTAATTTCTGGTCTCTCCCTGATTATCTCCTGAATTCCGCGGACCCTGTCGGCATCGACAGCTACTGTTATGTCCGTATTTTTCCTGTAAATCTGAAGCGGTTCATCCCCGATAGTATTTACATCGGATGAAGGTTCCGCAATCTTAAAACCCCTTGTTCTCCTTTTATACCCGCGGCTTAAAGTTGCAATTTTAAAACTGTCTTTCAGCAACTTTACAAGGTACTCTGTATGAGGGGTTTTGCCGGTACCGCCAACAGTTATATTTCCGACAGAGATAACAGGAAGATCAAATCTGTGGGTACGAAGAATATTTGAATCGTAAAAAAAGTTTCTTAACCCGGTTATCCAGCCATAGATCAGCGACAAAGGATACAATAAAATGCTTCTCCTTTTAACCATGAATTAATTGATCTCAACGAAATATGGTAACCGTGCCTGTATCCCTGAAAGATCCCTGATTTCCCTGAACTCATTAAGGAACCTGACTGATTCACCCATCTCTTTTTTAAGAAAACTCATTTTCAGCTCCCCGTTCATCTGCTTCAGCAGGCTTGTTAATGGGTCCTCCACTTCGGGCAATTCCCTTACTGAGTAAGTTTCAACACCTGCGAGAGTTGCAGCTTCCTTTATCGCATCATTAAGTCCCCCGAGCTTGTCAACAAGGCCAATATTAATGCAGCTTGTTCCTGACCAGACTCTTCCCTGCCCGATACTGTCGACCGAAGCAGCATCCATCTTCCTTCCTTTTGCAACCTTTCCCACAAAATCACTGTAAATGGTTTCAATGGAAGCCTGCATCACTTCTTTCTCATAGGTATCCATTGGTCTGTAAATGGCCGGGAAATCAGAATATTTATTTGTATTTACAGTTTCTGTTGAAATGCCCAGTTTCTGCTCCAGGAACTTACCGGCATTTGGTATCAGCCCGAAAACACCGATTGAGCCTGAGATTGTAGTAGGATTGGCTAATATCATTGACCCCGGAGCTGCAATGTAATATCCTCCCGAAGCAGCATAATTACCCATTGATACGATCACCGGTTTGATTTTTGCAGCCAGTTCAACCTCGCGCCAGATCATATCGGATGCAACGGCACTGCCTCCGGGAGAGTTGACTCTTAAAACAATTGCTTTAACCGAGCTGTCTTTCCTCTGTTCTCTGATGACCTCTGAAAAATGATCCCCGCCAATATTATTTTCATTTCCCTTTCCCATTACGATATTACCTGCGGCATATATTACCGCAATCCTGTTCTTTACCGAAATTTCTTTTTTAGTGTCGGGTACGTTGCTGTAACGCGTCATTTGCACCAGCCTGAGATCCTCTTTCTCTTCAAGCCCGGAAAGGGATTTCAGAGTGTCGGTCAGTTCGTCGCGGAACAAAATTCCATCCACCAGGCCATTTTTAAGTGCATTTGCCGAAAGATTGGCTTCGAGATTATCTGCAATCGAATTTAGTTTTTCTGCAGGTATATTTCTTGCCTTCGAAATGTCAAGTATAACATTGTTCCAGATTGATCCCACATAATCCTTTATCTGGGATTTGTTCTCATCGCTTAGTTTGTCAAGGATAAAAGGTTCGACAGCGCCTTTAAATTTCCCGTGTCTTATTACCTGCACTTCAACACCAAGCTTATCAAGAGCTTTTTTAAAGAACATAATTTCAGCGCTTAGTCCTTTGAAATCCACAAGAGTACCGGGGCTTATATAGATTTTGTCAGCAATACTTGAAAGATAATAACCCTCCTGGCGCATCATGTAATCAGAGTAAGCAACTACGAACTTGCCGCTGTCCCTGAAAGTCTGCAGGGCATTCCTGATCTCCTGGGTCGTGGCCCAGCCTGTAGGCATTAAACCGTTTTCAATCAGTATTCCTTTTATTTTTTTATCTCTTGCCGCTTTATCTATATTTTTCAGTATTTCATTTAGTCCGGTCGATGGGGATAAATTAAAACTTGAAAAGTCAAAATTATTGAAAGGATTTTCGTTGGCCCTGTCAGGAATTGGCACCCCTGCCTTAAGGACAAGAATGGAATTTTCTTTAATGGATGCAGGTTTATCACCTGAAGCTATCATTGTGCCGATTGCTGCCAGCATTATCAGGAAGAACAGGATTGATGTTATAAATATTCCTGTTATTGTTGCAAGCGTGTATTTTAAAAAATTTTTCATGAATGATTTTTTTGGAAGAATGCGACCTTAAATATATGAAAAACTTACCGAATAGCTAATTTGATTAACAGGATTTAATACATTTGAGTCCTTAGCAATCCTATTATGCAGAACATTTTTCTGGGGATCGGTTCCAACATCGGCAACAGGGAAGAAAACCTTAATAAAGCTATTGCCAGGATTGAAGCACTGACATTTTCACCGGTAATATCTTCCTCTGTCTATGAGACCGAACCATGGGGGTTTAAAAGCAGCGACAGTTTTCTGAATGGTGTATTAAAGATCAGTACGACCATAAATCCTTCTGTTCTGCTGAAGGAGCTTCTGGCGATCGAAAAAGATCTGGGGCGGGTGAGAACAGAAAATAAATTCTCATCAAGAGTGATTGACATTGATATTCTGATCTATAATTGCAGGGTCATAGTTCAGAAAGATCTGGTAATACCGCATCCGGAAATGCACGAGAGGAGATTCGTGCTTGTGCCGATGTGCGAGATTGCTCCTGAAATTTATCATCCTGTGTTGAAAAGATCAATGAAATATTTGTTGCAAACCTGCGGGGATAGCAGCAGGGTGGAGTTGTATAAAGGCAGGGAGCGGGGAGAGAGGGGGTATTAGCTCAGGGAAAAGAGCGTAAAGTGTAAAGCGTAGAGCATAGAGTTTAGAGCAGAGGCTTACACCAGGCCATTATCCGCGAAACTATAATAATCCTTATCAGATATTATCAGGTGATCGAGCAACTGGATCTCCATAAGGCTGCCGGCTTCTTTTATCTTCTGGGTTATTTTTGAATCCGATTCGCTTGGATTAAGGTTGCCTGACGGATGATTATGACAAACAATCATACCCGAGGCGAGGCATTCAATTGCTTTTTTCAATATTATTCTGACATCGGTGACGGTGCCGCTGATCCCTCCCTGACTAAGCCGGAGCCTGTTAATCACTTTATTAGACCTGTTAAGGTACAAAACCCAGAATTCCTCATGTGTAAGATCGGATAAAATAGGCTGAAATATGTCTGCAACATCTTTCGAGCATTTTATCTGGGTAACGTCAGGTAATTCCGAAAGTTTTCTTCTCCGTCCAAGCTCGAGGGCTGCTGAGATAGTAACTGCACGTGCGGTACCTATTCCGCGAAGTTTCGTAAGATCGGAAATAGTCAGTCTCCCTAATGAATTCAGATTGTTATCAACCAATTTCAGAAGCTCACGTCCGAGATCAACTGCAGATTTTTCCCGTGTGCCTGAATTGATGAGAATACCCAGTAATTCGGCATCGCTGAGATTGGCAGTACCTTTTTGAATTAATTTTTCCCTGGGCCTGTCCTCGACGGCCCATTCGGTAATTTTCAGAGACATGCAGCACGAATTGAAATGCATATCCAAGATAAAGAAAAAATGGCAAATAAAAAAGAAAATCGCCTGATTTTGGATTATGCTAACCTCTCTTGCCCTGCGCTCTGCGCTCTGAGCCCTGAGCCCTAAGCTAAAACCCACCCCTTACCCCTCCAGGGAGGGGAATTCCACTAATCGAGTTCCCAATCCGGTGTTAACACTAACCTCTGGAATCTCTGAAACTTTGAAACCCTGAAACCCTGAAACCCTGAAACAGTAACCCACCAATAACCCCTCTACGCTCTACGCTCTACGCTCTCCTACGGTCTTCCGAAAGTATCGAGGTAAAGAACTGCTGCCAGGGTAAGCTTCACTGTCAGAGCGGCATTCTCATAATCTACTTTTTCGGCAGTATCTGTTTCAAGGTGGTAATTGGGATCGGCATAAGGCATTGATCCTATATTGAGTACCGACCATGGAAATCCTGCATTGATGAATGAGCCGTCATCATCACCTGGTCTCTTGCTCAGATACTTCGATTGTTCAAGACCTATTTTATGACGCTCATTCAGATATGCCATCATATCGGCAAGTTTTTCACCTTCAGGCGTTGTGTACCGTGTAACATTGGTCATGCGACCTGCCTGCTGCGGACCTTTCACGCCTATTCCATCCATATTTATCAATGCTGTAATGTCGGAGCCCGACGATTTTATGTTTTGTGCTGCGGTGATGCTTGTCCAGGGGGTATGTTCCTCATTGCAGAGGATAAACCTTATGGTGTGTTTCGGCTTGAAGTTCTTAAGGATCATCGCAAGCTCGAGCGCACCGCATGTTCCGACTCCGTTATCATTAGCGCCCGGAGAAGCGATCCAGCTCTGCGAATCTTTGTGTGCCACTATTACGATCATTTCATTGGGAAATTCCGACCCTTTTTTTTCAGCGATGACATTATGAGCTGTGTACCATGGTGCGTTGTCAGCCGGCCTTGCATACTGTGCCGATGGCGGTTTTGAGCGGTCCCTTCCGAAAGCCCTCACCTTTGTTTCGTCAGTTGTAGGGTTATAGCCATTTTTTGAGAGCTGCTTGATAAACCACTCATCGGCTTCCTCAAGCATTGAAACATTATGACCTGGCAAGGTGTCATTGAGCACTCTCCTTGTAAGCGGATCGTGTGAGATGTAATAAACACCTTTTTTTATCCGGTTCTTATTGATCTTTTTAGATAAGGAGCCGAAAGTTTTTTTATACACTTTTTCCTTTTCCGGATCAGTTCCTTTTTGCCTGGCCATGCCACTAGCGAAAGTTATTGCCAGCATCAGGACAATTGCTGAAAGATTTTTTAAGATTTTCATAAGTATATTGTTTTACGTTCCGTGTTCTGTTTCTTGCCCTGCGCTCTGCGCCCTGTGCTCTGAGCCAATACCCACCCCTAACCCCTCCAGGGAGGGGAATTCCACTATATAGGCTCCCGATCCGGTGCAATCACTAACCTCTGAAACCCTGAAACCCTGAAACTCTGAAACCTCTGAAACCCTGAAACTCTGAAACCTCTGAAACCCTGAAACTTTAACCCATGCTCACCACTCTACGCTTTACGCTTTACGCTCTCCGCTCTCCGCTCGTCTATGGTCTACCAAACATATCGAGGTAGAGGATCCCAGCGAGGGTAAGTTTTATTGTTACTGCTGCATTCTCATAGTCAACTGTTTCAGCTGTATCTTCTTCGGTATGATATCCGGGATGTGAATTTGGTATTGATCCGGCATTCCGTATCGACCAGGGAAATCCCGCATTAATAAACGATCCGTCATCGTCGTTGGGCCTTTCACTGCGAAGGATGGACTGAACCAGTCCGATGGAATGCCTTTCATTGAGCATTGTCATCATATTGGCTAGTTTTTCTCCCTCATCAGTTGCATAACGGGTCACGTTCAAAAATTTTCCGTCGGACCGGGGAGCTTTTACCCCTACGCCATCAACATTTATCAGGGCAAGAACATCAGATCCGGAAGATTTGATTGCCTTTGCTGCGGTTATGCTGGTCCATGGAGAATGCTCCTCATTGCAGAAAATAAATCGTATTGTATGCTGTGGCTTGTATTTTTTGAGAAGTATAGCCAGTTCAAGCGCACCAAGGGTGCCTATTGCATCATCATTTGCGCCCGGAGAAGGGATCCAGCTCTGGGAGTCTTTGTGTGCAATAATGATTATCAGGTCATCGGGATATTTTGTACCGCGACGTTCGGCGATCACATTACGGGCCGTGTACCATGGAGCATCGGCTGGCGGCGGGGCATACTGCCGCGGCAGTGGTTTCGAAAAATCCCTTCCGAAGGCCCGAACCTTTGTCTCATCTGTTACTGGTTTATAGCCATGTTCCGAGAGTTGTGCCAGAATCCATTCATCAGCCTCTTCAAGAGTGGAAAGCTTATGGCCGGGAATAGTATAGTTCAAAACCCTCCTTGGCAGAGGTTCTTTTGAAAGGTAATATACCCCTTTCCGGAGCCTTTCCTGATCAACTTTGGCAGACAGTGATGAATAAAGTGATTCATATTTTTTTTCGGATTGGGACAGATTTTTCTTACCAGGTTGTGCAAAGCTGCTACCTGTAAATGCAATGATGATAAATAAAGCGAGAGAACGTTTTAGTGGGTCCATAATTCTTTTAATTTAAAATACTTAAGCAACCAGACACAATATAAGAAAAAATATTTTCGTGGAAACAAAAATAAGAGGGTGTCTTGCTGAGACACCCTCCTGAAATCATTTTACTTTTTTTTCACACAAACAAGAGAAGGATGTCCTATTTGCTCTTCAGTTCTCCTTCAAGATAACCTGAAACTGCCTCTATGACATCTTTTTCAACAGCAGGTGTGAATGGGGAAACATTAGGTTCATATCCTTCGCTTTTCCACGCTTCTGCGGTGGGAAGGTATCCAAGTGATCCGTTGGTATAACCGAAGTAGAAAGTATACTGGAACGGTGAACGGTCCCGGATCTCGTTTGAGATCTCACAAAACATCTCAACAGGTGCGCTCCATAATGCTATTTCTTCGTTCAGCCTGAGGAACCTTATCGGAAGTCTTACCATATTGATACCAGATGCGGTTGTTGAGGTATATCTGGCAAGATCGGGCGACCATCCGAGGTCGGGTCTTCTTGGTGTTTCCAGAATAATTTCACCTGTAACAAGTTTAACATCTCCTGTTGAAGTTGTTATCTTTTTATTGGCTTCAAGGATCCTGTTTCCAAGCAGGACGCGGAACTCGCTCAAATGCCCCGCTCTGTGGGTGGCATATACGCTGTAGATAGGAGCAAGGTTCCCGGCTGCCCCGTTGAAATACAAGACAGGCACGCCTATCTGCTCTTCCACGTATTTTGAAGCAACACCAGGTGCATCACCGCTGATAACCGTACTTTCCCCGCCCATCACTGTTCCGTGCATCGGATAATTGACAATGAGCGCAAGTGGTTCGCCGCCGGCTTTGTCAATTCTGATAAGGCCGATCCTCCTGTCTGTCGGACCATCGGGATTCAGCCCAAGGGAAGCCTTACCGGTTACATCAATAGCCCTGCGGTTTATGTTAGCCTGCGAGAATCCCCATCCGACACCCAGAGTTGCCGGGGCCAGGTTGTTCCTGGCTTTTACAATACCGTCAACTATCTTTTGCCTCAGCGTATTGGTATACACAGTGTCGATCTCATGCTGTGCCGCGAGCTTGCTGCGGTTGGCCATTGAAGGATAAGGTATTCCCTGGTACTGTGCTCCGATCTCAGGTGCGGAATGAGTATGAGTTGCTCCCCACCATACATTAAGAGGATCAATACCATACTTGCTTTTGAGTGTAGCAGTAAGCTTCTCATACTCGCGGGACGGCATACCCACTACATCGGTCGAAATAAGGAACATCTGGTTCTTTCCATCGGCCAGCGCAATGATCCTGACATACAAACTGTCGAGAATTGCCGTTGATTGCCGGGGGTTGTAGCCTCTCAGCCATTGAGGAGTAGCGGGGGTGATGTTTGTTTTAACGACAGCCGCCCTGAATCCTGACTGGGCAAAGGAAGCATTGATACCAAGCATCAGAAGAATAGTAATAAAACTACTCAGTTTGTTTATACTTAAGGATCTCATAATTTTAATGTTTATTGTATAAACCTAATAACCGGGATTCTGTTCAAGATTTTTATTTTTATCCAGAGCAGCTCTCGGTATTGGCCATACATAATGCTTTGCAGGATCAAAAGTACATTCTCCGCCGGGGGCATTAATTACTGAATAGACCGTATTCCCACCCTCCACAGTGATAAGCATTGCACGCTTTGGCCGGTTTATGTTGACCTCGGCAATTTTCCATCTGATGAGGTCGTACCAGCGCTTTAATTCAAATGCAAGCTCAACCCTGCGCTCGCGACGTATGGCAGTTCTCATCTGATCCTTGGTTAATCCGTCTGGCAATACAGGTAATTCAGCCCTGACCCTTACCTGATTAACTGCATCATAAACGCTTTGATCGGGACCTGTTGCTTCGTTCTGTGCTTCAGCATAGCTTAGCAGGACCTCGGCATAGCGGAAAATGATATAAGAGGCGCTGCTTTTTCTGTGACGGCCGTTAATTGCGTATTTCGGATCCAGTCCTTTACGGAAATAATATCCTGTATTTGTAGCTTCGTTGAAATCAGCAAGGTCGGTTGCATTCCTGTTTCCTGAAACCTGCTTAAATGTCATTACACAGCCAAGCCAGGAAGATCCCTCGTAGACAATAGACTGATAAAATCTTTTCTCCCTGTTCGCATAAGGATTCTGCGGGTTATAACCTGATCCGGGAGCTGTAATTGAAAGACCGTTTGCCATCTGGTATTCATCAACAAGGTCCTGGGTCGGATCAACTCCTCCCCATGCTTTCTGGTTGCCGCAAATGAACCATGGCCCCTGGAGTCCTTCCCTGCTGGCTCCGATTGTAGATGATCCTCCTAAATAATGCCTGTCGAAAATTACTTCCACGTTGTTATTATTCTCTTCATAAAACATTGTTTCGTAATTAGTAAAAAGCTTATAGGTATTCAGATCCATTACCTGTTTGAATGTTGCAGCTGCCGTGGCCCACTTTGTCGGGTCATTGGAAGGATTTTTAAGTGCGCTGGCGCTGAAGAGTTCGAGCCATCCTTTTAATGTAAGTGCCGCACCTTTTGAAGCTCTTCCTGCCTGAGGCTTGACCGGCAGATCATCGGCTATTGCGGTAAGCTCAGTTATCATGAATTGGTATGTCTCCTGGTCGGTATTCCTAGGTTTGTAAATATTTTCTCCCATCGTAAAACGGTCGAGAGGTTCGGTAATGATGGGAACGCCTCCGTAGTGTGTCCATAAAAGATGATAGAAGAATGCTCTCAGGAATCTTGCTTCGGCAAGTCTCATTTTTTTCCATGCCGGATCAAGGGTGGAGGCTTCAACATTCTTTATGAAAACATTACACTTTCTTATAAAAGTGTACTGGTTTGTACCGGAGTTCCAATAGCCGTTCCAGTTATCCTGGGTGTAAATACCCTTGTTATATGTGACCTTGCTGGCTCTGCCCGGAATCCCGCTCATAGAATCATCGGTATAGTTGTCTTCAAGATCATCACCATTCCAGGGATCAGGAAGATAGCGATAAATGTCATTCAGAAAGATATCTGCATTTCCGGTTGTGGTCCATAGAGTGGCATCTGTCACCTGGTCCTTTGGCGTTACCTCAAGCCAGTCGTCGCAGGAGACCAGTGTCGTCATCATTATCAGCAAAGCAAGCTTGCCGTATGTTTTTAAAACTATATTATTCATAGTGTTTAATTATTTTCGTTAATTAAAATCCGATATTGAGACCTACAGCAATCACCTTTTGCATGGGATATACGTTCTCCCCGCGGTTAGAGCCGGTTTCAGGATCCCAGTTATCCAGTTTGGTGAAGGTAAGGAGGTTTTCTCCCGAGAGAGTGATCCTTGCACTGTTCATTTTCATCCTTGCCGCAATTTTGGAAGGGAGATCATATGCAAGCATAATGGTTTTCAGTCTCAGATAGGCACCGCTCTCAATCCACCACGAAGACTGCTGGCTGTTATTGGTTGTCCTGGTAGATGTGATCCTTGGAAATCTTGCATTGGTGTTTTGAGGGGTCCAGTAATCAAAATTATCCACGTAGGCTGACATTCCATTATAAAATGGCCATATTTCTTCCCCGGTCAGATACAGATCGGTATTATCAACTCCCTGAAATAATAAGCTCAGTGTAAAATCCCTGTAGCGGACATTTGGTCCGAACCCGTAAATAATCTCAGGAACTGATTCCGGTTTGCCGATTTCAGTCTCATCATTTGATGCATCAATTTTACCGTCACCATTTATATCGGCATATCTTATGTCGCCAGGCTGTAATTTTTCCCATGGCTGGGTGGCAATACCTTCTTTTAATGAACCGTCAGCGTTGAAATCGCTCTCCTGGAAATAACCGGTAGCCAAAAGTCCGAACTGGGTGTTGTAGGATCTTCCTGTCCTTTTACGATCCGGGTTATTGAATGTTGAAGATGTTTCAAATATCTGTATAAGCTTGTTACGGGCGAAGGTGAAATTTGCATTAAAGGATACTTCCAGATCGCTGGAGAAACTCTTGTTAGCCTCTATCATCATGTCCATACCCTGGTTGCTCATAATAGCCTTGTTTACCTGTGAGAGCCCGATACCGTATTCGGAAGGAACAACAACATCAGGATTTACAAGCATATTTGATCTTTTTTCATAGAAATAATCGAATTCCATGTTTATCAGTCCTTTAAAGAGCCCTAAGTCAAACCCCAGGTCAGATTTTCTTGCCCTTTCCCAGGTTATCTCGGGATTGCTTTCCGAACGCTCGTTTATACCCTGAACAGCCAATCCTCCTATAGTGGTAGCCGGGCTGTAAACGGCATAAGTGCTCAGGTACTGGAACGCGGAACCTGCAAGCGCTCCAACTTCTCCATAAGATGCTCTGATCTTGAGGTTGTTGAGCCAGCTTAAGTTTTGCATGAATGATTCCTCTGATATCCTCCATCCTGCAGAAACAGCCGGGAAGAAACCAAAGCGTTTGCCCGGTGCAAAATAAAAGTTGCCATCATATCTTGCACTGGTCTCAAACAGGTATTTACCGTCAAAATCATAGATCAGGCGGTACAGGAATCCAACCTGTTTTCTTAAGCCTGAGCTTCCGCGGGTCGTCTGGTCGGCAAGATTGGCGCTGCCCATATTGATCTCATCAATTGAAAGATCATAATTTCGTTTGTCAACACCCATGGTGAGTGAGGTATTAGTCTTGGCTTCCATAAGGGTGAGGAAGCTGAAATTACTTTTCCCAATTGCTTTGTCATAGGTAAGACCTGCCTGGTAAGTAAGCTGATGTCCTTTACTCAGGTCCATTGTCAAAGAATTCTTTTCAGGAGGAGGTGGCTGAGTGATGACATAAGGAGTTTGTGAAACATCAATTGAAGCCTTTGAGGTAGGGGTGTTCCAGATCTTATTAAGCGTATATGAAGGGTCATAAGAGACTAGTCCCCTGGCTTTAAGGCCCTTAATAAACGGTATATCCTGATCAATTGATATCTGTGAATAGAGGTTCATGGCATCGGTTTTGTCATAACCCTCTGCACCGAGCAGGGTTGTGAATCCGGCACCCGGCATTCCGTTGGTGAACCACAGCGGTCCGTCGTGCTCGGTGTGGGTGTAAAGCAATATTTCCCATAAACGGCTGTAGGGAGTGTATGGGTAAGCCCTGTCCTGCTTTCTGCCGTTGAAGTTGAAATTGATCGTTGTTGTTTTGGTAACATCGGCATCGAGGTTAAGACTGAAGTTGAACCTGCTTGCTTTGGTATCATTGTCTTTCCACATTCCTTCCTGGTACTGGTAGCCCAGGCTTCCGTAATATCTTACTGTCTCTGTACCGCCTCTGATCTCTATATTATGTTTTGTGATTGGGTTGTTCCTGTTAATCATATCCCTGTAATCGGGATCCGGGTAGCGGTCAGGATCGTCTCCATCAAGAAAATGCTGGAGTGTCTCGTCTGAATAGGGGCGGGTACGACCGGCTGCATCGGCTGCAGCATTCTGCAGAGAAGCATATTGATAACCATTTACAGTATTTGGGAGCACTGTCGGATTCTGTACTCCGAATGAGGCATTGTAAGTCAGCTGAGGAGCCCCTGTAGTACCTTTTTTGGTTGTAACCAGGATAACGCCGTTTGCTCCTGCAACACCATAAGCGGCAACAGCAGCAGCGTCTTTCAATACTGAAAATGATTCGATAGTATTCGGATCGAGCTGTTTGAAATCCCTGGGAACACCATCTACAATTGTTAAGGGTTGTGAAGATCCTGTTGAGGACCTGCCCCTGATGTAAATATCAGATTCATCACGGCCTGGGTCTCCACTGTCCTGCTTGGTGATCAGACCGGAGATCCTTCCTCCAAGGGTGTTTCCAATGTTTGAAACAGGTATTGAGGCAATTCCTTTTCCTTCCATTGTTGCCACAGAAGCCGTCATTGATGTTTTCTTCTGCACGCCATAACCTACAACAACAACCTCCTCGAGAGCCTGTACATCTGAAACCATAGTTTGATCAATAACAGACCTTCCTGCAACAGGGACTTCAACCGGCAGGTAACCGATGAAGGAGAATACAATAATGGCATCACGTGCAGGTACTGTAACGGTATAATTTCCATTGATATCTGAAATTGCCCCGATAGTTGTTCCTTTCACCTGAACATTAACCCCGGGCATAGCATCTCTTGTTTCACTATCGGTAACCTTACCGGAAACATTTATCTGCTGCTGGCCCGAAACGTCAAGAAAACTGAACAACATGAACAGGGTAGCAACTCCTGTCAGTAAGAGCTTTCGAAGGAACGGATAAGTTCCTGGTCCTCCGTAAAAAATCAGGTTTTTTTTCATAGAGAGAAGTTATTAATAGTTAGTAAATCGGAATTATCAGAGGTTATAGGATCAGAGGTCATCCATAGGCAGTAAAGTTTGGTTTAAATTTAAACTATTTTGTGAATAATCAGCCAATTAGTGATTTTTTTTATAATGATATTGCAAAATATTTCCTTTTCAGGATAAGTCAAACATGGTGTGATTTTATTTAATTAGTGATTTCATTATATACAGGTCAAGCTCCTCATAATCCCGTTCCCTTATGCATTTTGCAATCAGATCCTCGTTAAGGTTTCTTGAGATCTCAAGGAGCTTTAGAAATATTTCCCTACTGTTGCTGAGGTGCCTTGTTGCCACACCATCTTTCTGGCTTCTCATCGCTTTTACATCAAGGCCGATGTATTCGCCCTTACTTCCATAGTTATGCTTATCCAGTATTCTTACCTGGTTGAATGCTCTTCGGATATCGACCGAACCGAATGACTTAT
Source organism: uncultured Bacteroidales bacterium (assembly GCA_942492865.1). Lineage (GTDB taxonomy): Bacteria > Bacteroidota > Bacteroidia > Bacteroidales > VadinHA17 > LD21. Next base: position 1,732,891 of record OW818650.1, read on the forward strand.
CCTGATCGAATTTTAATCCGTTCTGATCATTCAGATGAACTGTCCAAAGCTTATCGAAAGCCAGTGCGTATCCCATTTCATCGGAAGGATCCAATCCCGCAAGGATGGCATGGGCGCTTTCAATATTAACTCCGACCCTTTTCGGATCGATGCATTTTAAAGCCAGGGCTATTGCATGACCTGTTGTTGGAATATAGGCATGATCCATCGGTTCATTGGGCTTCGGTTCAATGCAGATCCTTATTTTCGGATCATATTCGAGCATTTTGTTAATTGCCTCTATTATTCTTTCAGTGGCAACTTTGCTGTCTTTTGATTCACGGATGTAAGTTCCTTCGCGGGCAAGCCATAGGACAATTAGGTCAGTGCCAAGGGCATTGGCGATATCGATTGAACGCTTGCTACGTTCAATAGCATAGTTCCTGTTAACCTGATCATTAGAAGTATATCCTCCGTCAATGGTCCTTTCATCTTCCCAGAGCCTCGGCGCAACAAATTCTGCTGCAAGACCTTCATTATCGAGAGCCTTTTTTACTTCTCCGGCCTTGCTTATCATCTGCTGAGGTGTGAGCTTGTTCATATCAGGGACAGCATCGTCATCGTGGAACTGAACGCCGTCAAAGCCAAGCTTTTTATAGAGTGAAAGCTTAATGCCGAAGTCAAGCGTTTTGCGTACTGTAGGTCCGAATGGATCAGCCCCTTCATGAATATTCCAGGGGCCGAATGTGAATTTAAAAATACCTGCCATAGATTTGTTTATTTTAGATTAAACGATATTTAAGGATACTCTCCGAAAAGTGTAATTATGATCAAAAAAGTAGTTAAAGAGGGTGAGCCCGATCCAACTCAGGTTCTTTTCGTCTAAAGAAGCTGGGCCGAGTTCTTTTGCACCTTGATAATTGCCGATACAATATCTTCCATATCTTTTTTGCTGCCCAGAAATGCAGTCTGCCCCAGGGATAATCCTGTCTCTGCTCCGATTTTCTCATTTACCGGGCAGAGATTTTCTTTCCTGTACTTATCAAGTCTTTCCTTTGAAAAAACTTTTTGGAATCCCCTGAGGTTGAAATATGTTTCAATAAAAGGATCTCTGTGAAGGGATGAATCGATCCCGTTGCCGAAATTGATTCCTTCAGCTCGCATTGCTTCCTGGAATTTATCTTTTGGCAGGCCCCTGAAAAACTCTTTTTCATATATCATTCCATACTTATAATAAGCACGACGGGTCTGACCCGCATATTTTTTTGTTGGCCTGACTCCTTTGATCTCTCCAAGTAATTTTTCAAGATGAGCAGAATTATCATCCCGCAGCTTACTCTGAGCTTCGAGGCGTCGGATCTGTCCCATCAGAATGGAAGCAACGAATGGGGTCATGCGGTAATTTGTACCGGCAAACCCTCTCTTCTGGCCCCTGGGATCTTTCCCAATATGTGTGAAGGCTTTCGACCTGGCCATAAGATATTCGTCATCTCCTATTACAGCGCCTCCTTCGCCTCCGGCCAGGCTCTTTCCTGCCTGGAAGCTGAAGCAGCCGAGATTGCCAATTGTACCAAGTTTTTTATTTCTCCACTCGCCAAGGTGAGCCTGGCAAGCATCTTCAATAACCATCAGGTTATGCTTTTTTGCAATTGCCAATATTTTGTCCATATCGGCAGCAGCTCCTCCAATATGCACTGGGATGATAGCTCTTGTGTTTGGAGTTATTCTCTCCTCTATCAGATCGGCATTTATCATGAAAGTTTCTGGATCTGAATCTATCAGTACAGGTAAAGCAAATAAGTTAAATGTTGTCAGCGCTGTTGCAATAAAGGTATTTGTCTGGGTGATGACCTCATCGCCAGGTCCGATATCGATTGACCTCTGGGCCGTCTCAATTGCTGTTGTTCCTCCGTTTGTTGTAGCACAGTATTTAACACCCATTAGCTCAGCATACATCTTTTCAAACTGGAACACCCGTTCCTGCTCGATATTGCTGTATTCGGACCACTTATTGCTTTTGTATGCGTCGACATACATCTGGACATCACTATCATCATAAATGGGCCATGCGGCGCCGAGCCTTGAACCTTTCTGGCGCACCGGTGCCCCGCCAAGCAATGCAAGCTTATTTGAATCCTGTGTCGGGCCGGCATAAAGAAATGTCATCCCGCTTGCAGCCAGGGTAATCCCGGCAGCGCCAAATGATGACTTTTTAACAAAGTTCCTGCGGTTTAATGATTTTTTTTTCATAGGAAGTATTTATTAAGGAATTTTCGAGGATACTGATCAGTGATGTTCCCACATCAACGTGGTTATTGAATGAGATTTTAAGTTCTGACTTATCATTTTCCCGTTCCACGAGACCTGGCAGCCGGTAGCTTCACCATTATTAATAATATTAAGCACTATGGAGTCGTCCTTATTCTGAAAACCCACAAAATTTAACGCCGGAGTTCCGCCTGTACATTCAATCCGGTAAGCTCCCGGTTTGACAAACTTGCTGAAGTGAGCCAGATAATAATACAATCCGGTGTAGGTCACCTCTTTGGTATCACGGTTGACAATTACTACGGGATGCTGTTCATTAGGATCGGGATTGCCATATTCGGGCGCTACCAGCCATGGGCCGCCGTTCTGATCAAGTATCATGTTCCAGTAAACCCATGCTGAAACCCAGTTTTTCATATCACCCATGATCATATTTCCCCAGAATTCTCCGTCAGAAAATTCAAAGACAGGCGATTTTTCAGGCCCACCCTTTGGATGTAAGGTTTTAGTAACATAACAAACCTCTGTCATCCATATAGGGAGTTCGGGATATCTGTTATGCAGATCGGTAACGGTCGAAAATTTATCCCAGTCATACCCGTGAATGGTCATTGAATGAACAAGCTTTCTCACTTCAGGATCATCGAGGGCTGCCGGGAATTTTTTCACAGCCTCCGGACGGTTGGCCGATTCGCCAACCTGAATTTTTGTCGTCAAACCATCGTCTTTAAACTGGGGAGCAACATGATTTTTAATCATTTTCCCCATTACCTCGTAAGTAACGTTTGAATACCAGCGATTATCGGCTTCATTGAACAGGTTAAGATAGCCGATCGTGATGCCGTTGTCGGCATACGCCTTGATGTACCTGGAATAATACCGAGCAAGGGCCCGGTAAAATTCAGGCCTGATATGCTTATCTCCCGGCTTCAGGCTGAAATACATCCATGTTGGTGCAAAATCCATTGGGGATTCTATTTCAAACTTTCCATAACGGGCAGCTCCTTTAATAAAAGGAATAAGTCCGTTGGGCCCGAGATCCCTTTCAATGGTAAAATGTTCCATTGCTGTATCGCCAGGAGTATCATTATATGAGTACCAGGGGCCCGCTGAAGCAAAATCGCAGGCTGCTATCGGTGATTTCATAAGGTTGTAACCGGCACCGGATACTGTGTCAAAGAGCATTTTCAATACCTTTTCTTTTTCATTTTCAGGAAGAGAATTCAGGCAGATCATCCCTGCTTCATTGAATGTGGCACCAAACCCGTCAATTTTCTGATACCTCACCTTCTCGTTAACTGTTATTACAGGAAGTGAAGCCCCCTTTTCCTTTTTAAATTTCTCTCCTTTGATCAATGCCAGCCTGTCACCATCCTGAGAGGACGAATAAACAGTTGTTTCAAGTGAATCCGATCGCTGACACCGAACACCAATGATTATCAGCAGGAAAATCAGAAGTCCGGCCAGTGGTTTTAAATCAAACAGAATATTGCTCTTCATTTTAACTGGTTTTGTGGATTTTGAAATAGAAGAAAGAAAACTTATATATCACATAAAAAGAAAGGGTTCATTTAAACCCTCTCAAAAAACCAAATTTTATTTTCGTGACCTCTTATTTTCTGTTTCCTGTTTCACTGACTGACTAACCGGTTGCCGTTCCTGCAGGTATGGTATCAGTGTGCTGGTAAGGTCCTTGTGAGCCCGTGGGGTAAAAGGGGAGACCCGTGGTTCATAACCTTCATACTTATACTGTGATTCGGCCACAAAGTATCCAAACCATCCGTTGGTATAGCCAAAATAGAATGTGAACGGATACTTTGACTGGTCTCTTATCTCATTGGATATTTCACAAAACAGTTCACATGGAGCGCTCCAGATAGCTATATCATCGTTAATCTTCAACAGGCCCACGGGAAACAGAACCAGATTTGAGCCCGAGGCTGATTTTTTTGTGTACATGGAATGATCAGCAGGCCAGTCCATTCCCTCTTTCCGGGGGCTCTCAACAATTATTGATTCTGCATTAAGAGTGACCTTGCCGGTAGTGGAATAAATTTTATTATATGCTTCAATAATTTTATCTCCAAGCAATACCCTGAACTCGCCAAGGTGACCAGCTCTTGGGGTGGGGTAAACGCTGTAAATGGGAGCCAGGTTGCCGGCTGCTCCATTAATAAATAACACAGGTGCGCCTATCTTCTCCTCGACGTATTCAGAGACAATACCGGGTGCATCACCGCTGATAAGGACATTGGTCCCGTTCATCACTGTGCCATGTATGGCATAATTAGCCAGCAAAGCTATTGGAGTACCATCTTCTCTTTCAATCTTAAGTAAACCTATCCTTCTGTCAACAGGACCATCAGGATTAAGGCCGATAGACGCTTTTTCGTTCAGATCGATCGCACGCCTGTTTATATTTGCCTGCGAATAGCCCCAACCGGCGCCAAGACGGGCGGGAGTAAGCTTTTCTCTTGCTTCCTTTATCCCGTCAATAATTTTTTGCTCTATCATGGAAGTATACTCCTTGTCGATCTCATGCTTGTTGCGTTCACCCATATAGATCGTATAGATCCCGGGATCGCCTACTTCTGGAGCGGCGTGGGTATGTGTTGTGGACCACCAGAAATTTGCAGGATCAATACCGTAAATGTCCTTTACTTTTGATGCTATTCGATGGTACTCGGCAGGAGCCAGAATGCATATTTCGGTTGATACCAGCACAAACTGAGTGTTGCCGTCATCGAGAAGTAAAACTTTCTGGTAAATACGGTCGTTAATACCCGTCGATTTTCTTTCCTGATAACCTACCAGGTACTGCGAGTTTTCAGGCGTGATATCTGTTTTTACTACTGCTGCACGGAATATCTTTGGTTGGGGAACAGGCTTTTTTGAGGCCTTCTGACCGGAAACAGAAACGTTAAGCATTAAAAGAAGGAGGATGACTAAAAACCGGTTAATATGATATAACGGCCTGATATAGCCAGAAACATAAGGGTTAGGTGTTAGACTCATAGCGTAATAAGTTAGATTTGTAATTTAGAATATAAACTGATCCCTTCAAAATAAATTTAGAGTATTTATTATGATGTAAGCAGGTTATTAAACTAAAAAAACAGGGTTTTTGTTCTATGGTACAAATGTTTTGTATAAACCCCCGGTACAATAGCTATGAGGAGTGCAAATAAAAAAGGCTGTTCTTGCGGACAGCCTTTTCTTATATCATAAAATGGAGTTAGAGCTTACTTACATGTTTCGTAAGAGACGACTTCAGGTTTGAAGCTTTCTTTTTGTGAATGATATTCTTCTTTGCAAGTTTATCGAGCATAGAGTTCATTTTGGGAAGCATCTCAGTGGCTTCCTCCTTGCTTGTTAGCGAACGCATATTCTTGAGTGCATTACGCATAGTTTTAGCATAATACTTGTTGCCCGTATTTTTTGTAGCGGTCTGCCTGATTCTTTTTACCGACGACTTATGATTTGCCATAATTAACTGTGAATTTCTTAAAAAAATGATTTTGTAGTCCATAGGGGAATCGAACCCCTGTTACCAGGATGAAAACCTGACGTCCTAACCACTAGACGAATGGACCATGCAAAGAACTTAAAAATGCGGTGCAAAGATAAAATAAAGTTTTTTAATTCAAAATATTTTTGAATTAAAAAACGTATCTTATTGAAATTGCACTGTTGATACCACCCCATCCTGTATAGCCAATAAGGTTTATTGTTGGTAAGATATCAATTGACAGGTTTAAAGGGATCTCATCAAAGGTGTATTCAAGCCCCAGTATGGCATCAGCGCCAATCACGGCACCGCTGTAAGTGTCATTAAATCTTGGATTCAATCCGGCATTCCATGTACCTACATGGGCGCCCAAACCCCAGAACCAGTTAAGTCCCGGATATTCACCTGTCCAGTGCTCATTCTCCCATAAACCGGTAATTACAAACCCTCCCCACCTGCTTGCGAGTATTCCTTCGAATGCGTTAACATCATTAACAAAATGTTTGATTGTGAGCCCGTAAGGAAGGCCCGCCCTTAGTCCGATACTTGTTTTGTAATCCTGAGCAGTGACGATTGAATTGATTGAAAAAATAATTGCTACTACGATCAGTGCTTTCTTCATGATAAAATTGTATTAGAATTTCAGGATGCAAAGGTACTAATTTTTAAACTATTCCCATAGAAGAAAATTGCTGATCAGATTTTCTTTGGCAAAAGTAATTCCTGAGATAACCTTGCCAGGTCGTACCCGTTAAAATCGCCTGAACTCATGAAAAGATATACTGGTTGTTTATAGTTTTTCTCTTTTATAAGGGTAAGCATTTCTGATGAATCGTTGAAGATCAGGATCTTTTCGCTGCCAAAAGATTCCTTAATCATTTTCTGATTAATAGGAGGGAGCTTTTTCAATTCAAGTGCATGAGGGTTGTAATAGACAAAAGCTTCTGAAGCATTTTCCATGGTACCTCTGTACTGCCTTAGAAATTCAGCATTCAGGCTCGAATATGTATGCAGTTCAAGGCATGCTATAATTTGCCGGTCGGGGTATCTTGAAGCTACTGCATCAACTGTGGCTTTTACTTTCGAGGGAGAGTGTGCGAAATCAAGATATACAACCCCGTTCTCATTTTCATTTAGTTTTTGAAGCCTTTTTGAAGTTCCTTCAAATCCTGATATTGCACTGTAGAAGTCGTCCTCAGATATTCCCGCTGCAAGGCATGCTTCCCTGGCTGCGGATAAGTTTTGCATGTTATGCTCGCCGAAAAATTTAAGTGGGGTTACCCGGCTGTGAGTTGCTGCGTAAAAGCCCATCTTGTTCTGAAAATGTCCATGCACCTTATAAGGAATCTTTTTTATGGTCTTTTTTGCCTGCAGGGCTACTTTCTTCACCTCAGGATCATCTTCAAAATAAATGAGAGTTCCGCCATCTGTTATCTTTCCTGTAAAGATCCTGAACTGCTCAACATAACCTTCAAAAGTGGGAAATACATTCATGTGGTCCCAGGCTATTCCGTTCAGTATCGCTATGTCAGGCATGTAAAGATGGAACTTAGGTCTTTTATCCATCGGTGATGTAAGGTACTCATCTCCTTCCAGAACAGCAAAACGCGATTCCTCCGATAGTTCCACCATAGTTTCATAGCCGTCTATCAGCGACCCCACCATGTAGTCAAACTTAAGCCCCGCATATTTGAATACATGCATAATCATTGCGGTGGTGGTTGTTTTTCCATGACTTCCGGCGACCACTATTCTCTTTTTATCCTTTGTCTGATTATAAATATATTCAGGGAACGACATTATTTTCAAACCTGTCTCCACAGCTTTTTTAAGTTCCGGATTATCGGGCCTGGCGTGCATCCCAAGGATAATTGCATCGATATCACCGGTGATCCTTCCCGTATCCCATCCACTTTCGGGAAGAAGCCCGTATCGTGCCAGCCTTGAACGCGATGGCTCAAATATCTCGTCATCCGATCCGGTCACCTTGTAACCCTTTTTATGCAGGGCGATTGCAAGATTATGCATAACTGCTCCGCCTATTGCAATGAAGTGTACTCTCATTCTGTCTTATATTGTATTTTTCAGGTGAATGAACTTTAAGTGGATAAAAATGTATCCCTGAGCCGCAGTAAAGCTAATTATTTTTCTGCTATGAGGTTGGACTTCAGTTGTCACAATTCATACAGTTCATTAAGAATTTTATGCAGGTTTTTATTTCTTAAACTTTATATTTGTGAAAGGAAACATAGTATTTATGAAAGCTGCCTTAAACCATGAATACAAAGGTGGTCATTCTATTGAGCTGCTGAGGAGTGGTGAAAATTATTTTGGCACTCTCGAAAAGGTTATTGACAAAGCTGCTCATTATATTCATTTTCAGACTTATATAGTTGATGAGGATCAAACCGGAAACCGGATCATAGATGCGCTGATCAGGGCAGCAGGCAGGGGTGTCAGGGTCTATCTGCTGCTGGATGCTTTTGGCACCAGGTACCTGAGCGGAGGATTCATAAGAAAAATTGAAGATGCGGGTATTTCCTTCAGGTTTTTTTCTCCTACTCTTATCACAAAAGAATTCCTTTTAAGTCTCAGGCTTCACCATAAAGTGCTTCTTGCCGATGGTAATGTTGCAGTTATCGGTGGAATAAATGTGGCCGACAGATACCACGGGACACCGGGTAAAAAAGAATGGCTCGATTTTGCTTTAAAATTTCAAGGACCTGAATGTGCCCGTGTACTGATGATAGTGGAAAGACTATGGAATAAAACCTTCATTTCAAAGAGGGACAGGTCGAGGGAATTAATACATCATCCGGTTATTTACACGGAAAACGTGCACCTTAGAGTTTTACAGAATAACTGGTACCGCAACAGGATAGAAATACTGAAGATCTACAGGTATGCAATAAGGCATTCCCGTAACAGGCTGATAATGTTTGCCAGCTATTTCCTTCCGGGCAGGAGCGAGCGCAGGCTTTTGAGAAATGCAAGCAGGAGGGGGGTTGACATAAAAATTGTATTATCGGGCGTTTCTGATGCTCCGATGATAGCCAGGGCTACCAATTTTCTATATAGATTTATACTGAGTAATAATATAAAGATCTATGAATATCTTCCTGCCAACCTTCATGCAAAAGTTGCCACTGTTGACGGAAGATGGAGCACGATAGGAAGCTATAATCTCAATCACCTGAGCGATTACGGGAGTATTGAGACAAATGTAGACATCGACGATTCAGTATTTACGCACCGCTTTGAAGCAATGCTGCTAAAGATAATAAGCAAAGACTGCAGGCAGGTAACTTTCGATGACTATATACAGAGAAAGACATGGCTCTTCAGGCTTCCCGACTGGCTCTCTTACCAGATGATCAGGGTTATGATGAGACTGATGTTCCTTATGACCGGGAAACGGAAAAAACTGGTATGAACCCTGTTTCTTTTTTATCGGTGAAAACCCTTCGAAACAAACTGGAGGACCTGCGGCAGGGATTCCCTCCAATACACCCAGCTGTGTACCCCGTCGCGGATCCTGAATTCATGAGGTATTTCCCTGTCTCTCATGGTAATGTGAACAAGTGAGTTGCCTTCATAAAGAAAATCATCATCGCCGCAATCAATGTACCAGCGCACCGCTCTCTTCTGCTCATCGGGCATATTCCTCAACAGGCTCAGGACACTGTATCTTTTAAAATACTCTTCTTTTAATGAATCTTCTATTTTTTCGGCCTGTGCCCATAGCTGATATTTGCCAAGGTAATTATTCATATCATCAACATCTCTGGGCCCTGTTGCTGCACTGAGGGGGCAGGCTGCTGAAAACATTTCAGGATGATGAAGGGCATAAATGAATGTGCCTTCACCTCCCATTGAAAGACCTGCAATGGCACGATATTGTTTTTCAGCCCTGATCCTGTACGTTTTTTCGATATATGGAATGAATTCTTTGAAGAAGTAATCCTCATAATTCCACTCTCCTTTGGAGTCGTTAACGTATCCCCAGCGGCCGGTATTTGCATCTGGCATAACAATGATCATTGCTGTGGCAGCACCTGACAAGATCTCCCTGTCGGCAATAGACATTACTTCTCCATACTGTATCCAGCCTGTATGGTTATCACCTCTTCCGTGAAGAAGGTACAAAACAGGATAGCTGCGCGAAGAAGTCTCATAATCGGGAGGAAGATAGATAGCATATTTCCTGTCCATTTTTAATATTTTGCTGGGCAGCGAAAGATTATCCATCACTTTGCCGGTTTGTCCGCCCACAATCAATGCAACAGATATAAATGATAAGGTGAAAAATATTTTTTTCATGTGTTCCGATTTAAATTCATTAAGCGGACGAAAGATATTAATTTTGTACCGAAAAAAAGAAATGAAAGTTTCACTCTTCAATATTGCAAATTTCAAGGTCGACGGAGGAGCAATGTTCGGTGTTGTCCCGAAGGTGCTCTGGTCAAGGGTGTACAAATCGGACGAAAATAACCTGATCGTACTTACATTAAGATCGCTGGTTATAGAAACTGATGGTAAAGTAATTCTGGTAGATACTGGCTGGGGTGACAAGCAGGATGAGAAATTTTTCAGGCATGTTCACCTGCACGAAGGAGAAGGTTTGCTGGAAGGTTTGAAAAACAGGGGCTATGAGCCTGGTGATATTACTGACGTTTTCTTTACTCACCTGCATGCCGATCATTGCGGTGGTGCTGTCAGAGCAAAACAAAACGGAGGTTATGAGCTTACATTTCCAAATGCTATGCATCATGTAAGCAGGACCCAATGGGAGTGGGCACTGAAAAACAACCCGAGGGAGGAAGATTCTTTTCTTGAAGAAAACATCCTTCCCATTGGTGACAGCGGCAGAATTAACCTGGTGGAAGAAGATGGTGAGCTTTTTAAGGATGTCAGCGTTAAGATCTGTTATGGACATACTCCCGGACTTATGATCCCAAAGATAAAAGCTGATGGTAAGACTCTTGTTTACCCTGGTGATCTTATACCAACGGTGGCACATATTCCGCTAATCTGGAACATGAGCTATGACATTGAATCACTTAAAACAATTGAAGAAAAAAGGGCGGTTCTGACAGAGGCTCTTGAAAAAAATGAAATCCTCGTCATTCAGCATGATGAAATAACCGAATGCTGTACTCTTGAAATGACTCCGAAAGGGATCAGGGCTAAGGACAGATTCAGTTTCCGTGAACTTGAATTATGATCTTGTACTAATGGAAAAATAAGTTTAAATTTCAGAGTCTTAATCAATTCACTGGTAATTTAAAACGCAATATTATGGCCGGGTTCATTTATGAAAAACCTTTTCAGATCCAAAAGGACACTACAAATTACAGGTTGCTCACAAAAGATTTTGTTAAAACTATTGAATATGAAGGAAGAAAAATCCTGAAGATTGACCCCGGGGCACTGGAGCTTCTTGCCAGAGAAGCTGTGTCGGATGTTTCGTTTTTCCTCAGGACTGCACATCTCGAAAAGCTCTCCTTGATTCTCAGTGATCCGGAGGCAACCGATAACGACCGGTTTGTGGCATACATGATGATCCGTAATTCTGTTATTTCTTCAAAGGGTGAGCTTCCATGGTGCCAGGACACCGGAACAGTGGTGGTTATCGGGAAAAAAGGAGAATCGGTATGGACAGGGGTTGATGATGCACTTTATCTTTCAAAAGGCATCTATAAGACTTATAATGAGAAAAATCTTCGTTATTCCCAGGTAACTCCTGTGTCGATGTTCGACGAGCATAATACGGGAACAAATCTGCCGGCACAGATAGACATTTACTCCACTGATGGAAATTCTTATGAATTCCTTTTTGTTACTAAGGGAGGTGGTTCGGCCAACAAGACATTCCTTTACCAGCAGACAAAATCGCTGCTTAACGAGGAATCCCTTAGCAAATTCATTAAAGAAAAAATAAGAGATCTTGGTACTTCTGCATGCCCTCCCTATCATCTGGCACTGGTTATAGGAGGAACTTCGGCCGAAGCAACACTTAAGGCGGTCAAGGAAGCCTCAGCCGGAAACCTTGACAACCTTCCCACATCTGGTAATGAGAGCGGCCGTGCTTTCAGGGACCTCGAGTGGGAAAAGAAAATTGAAAAGATCTGTCATGAGTATGGCGTGGGGGCCCAGTTTGGGGGTAAATATTTTGTTCACGATGCCAGGGTAATAAGACTGCCAAGGCATGCAGCATCTTGTCCTGTAGGGTTGGGAGTAAGCTGCAGCGCCGACAGAAATATTAAGGCAAAGATAAATGAGGAGGGGATATTCCTCGAGGTACTTGAAAAAGATCCTGCCAGGTTCATGCCGGCAAAAGCCCCTGAACTAGCAAAACCTGTGGAGATAGATCTTGATCTTCCAATGGCCGAAGTACTTGCTAATCTTTCACGATATCCCGTAAAAACCAGGCTTAATCTGAAAGGTACCCTTATAGTGGCCCGCGACATAGCTCATGCCCGTTTAAAGAAAATGATAGACGAGGGTAAGCCTATCCCTGAATATATGAAAAAACATCCTGTTTATTATGCCGGACCGGCAAAAACACCTGCCGGAATGGCCTCAGGCAGCTTTGGTCCTACTACGGCAGGGAGAATGGATGCTTATGTTCCTCTGTTCCAGAGTTTAGGCGCATCAATGATAATGGTAGCAAAAGGAAACCGCACCAGGCAGGTTATTGACTCATGCAAACAATACGGTGGTTTCTACCTGGGATCAATAGGAGGACCGGCTGCAATACTGGCTGCTGAGAATATTAAATCGGTCGAACTTGTTGATTTTGAGGATCTGGGAATGGAAGCTATTAGAAAGATAAGGGTTGAGAATATGCCCGCATTTATTATCACTGATGATAAGGGGAATGATTTTTTTGATGAATACAACAAATAATGTTTCGCTATTTTAATGATTTATTGACTTTGTTGATTTAACGACAGGGTGAAACCCTTATTTTTAAATCTCCCTCAGCGGTACGTCATATAATTTATTTTTCTAACTTGACCACGTCCAAAAAATGACTTTTATTATATATGAAGAGAATCGCTTTATGGCTTCTCCCGGGTTTTATATTGGGAGCGGTAATTTTCCTGGGAGGTGGCAAAGCTTTAACCTTAACATCCACAAACGAATTTTGTGTATCATGTCATATTCACCCGCAAGCCGATGCTGCCTGGAAAAAGTCGGTACACTATGATACCCGGTCGGGATACAGGATCGCATGTGTGGAGTGCCATCTTCCACCAAAGGGAGAAAAATATTTATGGGAAAAAGGAAGAACGGGGTTCCGGGACCTGTGGAGTTACATTACAAAAGACTCTGCATCGTTCAACTGGGAAGAACGCAGGAAACTTGAAATAGCCCGGACCTATGTTTATGAAAGCAGCTGTATAAAATGCCACGAGAATCTTTTTCCGGCAAAACTTACAAAGGAAGGCGAGGATGCACATTTATACTATAAGCAACAGAGGGAAAAGACTCCCGATCTTCATTGCATAAATTGTCATCTTAATGCAGGTCATTATATTGAAGGGTATACTCACGGTACAAATTCCACTTTTGGAAAAGAATCCTCCGCTCCTAAAGAGATCTATTCTGAACCGGCACCGGTTAGTGAATTTAAATCATTCACCGAACTGATCCCTGGTTCACCGGTCAGCTTTAACATGATAGCAATCCCCGGGGGCACTTTCAAAATGGGAAGCCCTGAAGAGGAGCCTTTCAGAGAAGAAGATGAGGGTCCGGTAAAAGAAGTAGGAATAAGCCCTTTCTTCATGGGAGAGGTTGAAGTGACATGGGACGAATATCTGGCATTCTATGCCCAGACAGCGGGAGAAGGCCGCTCGACTGATACAGAAGGATCAAGGAAAAGCAGCAACTCTGAGACTGATGCCATCACCGGAGCCACTCCACCTTATGGCCAGCCCGATCAGGGCTGGGGTATGGGCCAGAGGCCGGCAATATCTTTCTCATTTCACGCAGCAGAAACATATTGCAAATGGCTCTCACAGGTTACCGGCAAGAACTACCGGCTGCCCACGGAAGCAGAGTGGGAATATGCATGCCGGGCCGGATCAGACGGACCATATTCATTTCCCGGCGATCCAAAGAAATTTGAGAAGAAAGGACTCAGGGCAAAACTGTCGGATAATGACACAACATTGATAAATACATTTATAATATACAAGGAAAACAGTATGGGTAAAACCCATCCGGCCGGCCGTGTTAAACCAAATCCTTATGGTCTCAGGAATATGGCCGGAAACGTGGCTGAATTCTGCAGCGACTGGTATAAGAGTGATATTTATTCTCAGTATCCCGCAGGCATTGTAATGGATCCTAAAGGGCCGGAATCAGGTACTGAACATGTAATCAGGGGCGGTTCTTTCAATAGCAGTGCAGGAAATTTACGCAGTGCCGGACGCGATTCGACCCAGACCGATGCATGGCTCAGGACCGATCCACAGATGCCTAAGAGCATCTGGTGGTATTCCGATTGTTTTAATGTCGGATTCAGGGTCGTTTGCGAATTTGATGAGAAAACAGGCGGAATTTCGCTGCAGAACTGATTTTATCTTTGACATCCTGAGAAAAAACATAACTCTAACCCTGATCCCATGATAAAACTACGTTTATCACTGATGATGTTCTTTCAGTATCTCATGTATGCAGTGTGGTGGGTTCCGCTGGCTGCTTATCTGACTAATATGGATGTCTCAAGCACTCAGAAATCATTGATATTGAGCTCTATGGCAATAGGATGCATTGCATCTCCCATCATCGGCATGATAGCTGACCGATTCTTTGCGGGACAGAAAGTCCTTTTTGCACTTAATATCCTCAATAGCATATTCCTTTTCCTGGCACCCGGTATAAACTCGCCGGGATTATTGTTTATCACGCTTCTCTTTACAATGATATTTTATATGCCCACTTGGGGTCTTACAAGCGCCATTGCTATGGCTCACGCTCCATCGGAGGATTTCCCGCGAATACGTGTATTCGGTTCAGTCGGCTGGGTGGCATCAGGCTTATTCAGCGTGGTGGCTGTGAAATTGTTTAATCTTGACTTTGACGGTACCAACATTCCTTTTTATTTTGGTGCCGGCACAGGATTAGTGGCTGCACTGTTTAACCTTACCTTACCTGATACCCCTCCTGCAGGAAAAGGAAGGAAGGGATCGCTGGTAGATGCTTTCGGACTGGGAACCATAAAGCTGATGAAAGAAAGAAATTTTGCAATATTCATCATACTTTCTTTCTTCTCATTGATCCCTTTTGCAATGTATTTCTCCTACTTTTCTGAATTCCTTCTGAACATCAATACAAAATATATTACTGTTATGATGAACTGGGGAGTACTTGCCGAGATGGGATTCATGCTTCTTGTACCCTTTGCGATCAGAAAATTCGGATTACGCAAAGTTCTTATATTTGGTATAATTGCATTAATGATCCGTTACGCGGCATTCTACTTCGGTGGAGTGGTTAACCAGCAATGGCTTTATTATATAGGAATTCTTGTCCACGGCCTCATCTTTGGTTTCTTTTATGTCGGAGGGCAGATTTATATCGATAAAAAAGCTCCGGATGAATTGAAATCCCAGGCTCAGGGATTTATTTTCCTGGTTACATTTGGTTTAGGGCTTTTGGCAGGAAACCTTATCTGCGGCGAGGTAATAAGAATATTTACAGACACTTCCACAGGTATAAGGATTTATAACTGGGATGCTATCTGGGGCTTCACACTGATATTATCTGCTGTACTGCTCCTTGCTTTCCTGGTACTTTTTAAGGAAGATGTTAAGGATGATGCAAAACAGTATGTTAAGTAAGTGAGCTAAAATTATTAAAGCAACCTAAATATTTATTATATTAAAAGTCTATATTTACTTTTTATTATATTCAAACAATAACCTTAAATTATCTCTAATAAGAACTTTTATCATGAAAAAATCAAGTATTTCAAGGCGCATTTTCCTGGGTAAGGCTGCCTCTGTTGGAGTAGCAGGAGTTGTCATTCCTTCGCTCATCAGCGGTTGTTCCAGGGAACAAAAGAAAGTTGTAGCTGTTCCGGAATTTCTTGACAAGGCCCCCGATGGTCCTGTTCTGAAAGCAGGTATTATTGGATGCGGTGGCCGCGGAACCGGTGCTGCAGTCAATTTCCTGAATGCAGGTCCTAATCTTCAGGTCGTTGCTTTGGGCGATACATTCCAGGACAGGATAGACGCCTGCAGGGAAAGAATTTTGAAAACTCATAACCAGGATGTTCCTCTTGATAAATGTTTTGTTGGATTTGATGCTTACCAGAAGGTAATTGATGCAGGAGTTGATATTGTTATTCTTGCAACTCCACCTGCATTCAGGCCTGAGCATCTGGCCGCTGCCATTACAGCAAAGAAGCATGTTTTTGCTGAAAAACCGGTTTGCGTTGATCCTGTGGGTGCAAGATCAGTTATGGCAAGCGGTGAAAAAGCAAAGGGACTCGGGCTTAATATTGTTACAGGAACACAGCGCCGCCATCAGCGCGATTATGTTGCTGCCTGGCAACAAGTGCAGGAGGGACTTATAGGTGATGTAGTCGGCGGAACCGTATATTGGAATGGCGGAAAGCTTTGGCATCGCGAAAGTAATCCATCATGGACCGAAATGGAATGGATGATACGCGACTGGGTTAACTGGACATGGCTCTCAGGTGACCATATAGTAGAACAGCATGTGCATAACCTTGACGTAATGAACTGGTTCACCGGTTCACATCCTGTAAAAGCTGTCGGATTCGGTTCACGCCTCCGCCGCGTTACGGGAGATCAGTATGACAATTTCAGCATAGACTATAGCTTTGAAAATGGCATGCATTTTCACAGTATGTGCCGCCAGATAAACGGCTGCGCAAATAATATTTCTGAGATGATACAGGGAGCGAAAGGCTCTGCTTACCTTTTCCAGAGTCAGCCCGTTTACCTGAAAGATAATACCGGAGCTAATGTATGGGAATACCAATACCCGGCCGGCGATGATGGTAAACCATCAAAAGGCAAGATGGTCGATCCTTATGTTCAGGAGCATATTGACCTTGTTACAGCAATCCGTAAAGGTGAGGCAATTAATGAAGCCCAGGCAACAGCAACATCAACTCTTGTTGGAATAATGGGTCGTATTTCAGCATACACCGGAAAAGAGACAACATGGGATGAAATGATGAACTCCGACCTCAAGATCGGACCAAAGGTCTATGCATTCGGACCTGTTGATATGGATAAAAGTGTTCCTATCGCAGGGGAAGCCTTTGACGCTGAAGCTGAAAAAGTAAAAGCAGCAGAAAGAGCAGCCAGAGCCAAAAAAGGCTGAAACTGATCGCAGGTTACAAAATAAGTTTCTTTATTTTCCAATTATACGATATGGATAATTCAAGAAGGAATTTTATAAAGAGTGCAACTGTGGGAGCCGCCTTACTGGCTGCTCCCCGGCTTTTTGGCAAGACAGGTCCCTCCGTTCAGCAGAAAGCTGCGGCAGCCACCAAACCTTTTAAGCTGAAGTATGCCCCGGGCTTTGGAATGTTCAGGGAGCATGCCGGACGTGAGATCGTTGACAACATAAAGTTTTGTAACGATATGGGTTTCAGGGCAATGTTCGACAACGGACTGATGAACAGACCTGTTGAAGAACAGGAGAAGATTGCTGTAGAAATGAAAAAACTTGGCATGGAGCTGGGGCCATTTGTCCTTTATGCCGATTTTAAAGTGACTTCTTTTGTTCTCAGTAACAAGGAAACACGTGAGATGCTTATAAACAGGATGAAGCAGGGTGTCGAAGTTGCAAAAAGAACAGGGGTTAAATGGGCTCTGGTCGTTCCCGGGCGATATGATGAAAAGCTTCACCGCGATTACCAGACAGCAAATGTCATTGATAACCTCAGGTATTGCTGCGACATTGTGGAGCCGGCCGGACTGACTATTGTTCTCGAACCACTGAACACTCTCACAAATCACCCCGGGCTATTCCTTACCGGCATGCCACAGTCGTACGCGATATGCAGGGCAGTAAACAGGAAGTCATGCAAAATAGTGGATGATATATACCACCAGCAGATCACCGAAGGAAACCTGATCCCCAATATCGAAGCCTCATGGGAACATATTGGAGCTTTCCATTGCGGTGATAATCCGGGACGAAATGAGCCCGGCACAGGAGAAATAAATTTCAAAAATGTTTTCAAATACATCCATAGCAAAAATTACGATGGGGTTATTTGTATGGAACATGGCCTGAGTAACAGATCCAAAGAAGGGGAGGCACGTTGCATCCAGGCTTACAGGGATGCAGACAGTTTTGAAGTGTAAAAATGCAGAGGCTGTAAATTCAGCCTCTTTTATTTTAGAAAGAAAATCTCACATATTATGAAAAAACAAATCCTCCTTGTTTGTATTTCAATTATGGTGATCTCTATTAACTTATGTGAAGCACAAACCATGAGATTGTTTACAGGCAGCTTTACTCAAACCGGTGAAAACGGATTCACCATCTATGACATGAATTCTGGTGACGGGACCCTCAAGCTTGTTAGTCAGTCCAATGCAGGGCCTCAACCGTCATACTTTTGTATTTCGGAAAAACACGGCTTTATCTATGTTGCCAACGAGATTACAACCTATGAGGGAAAAAAGTCAGGCAGCCTTACTACTCTGAGTTATGATCCTGCAACAGCAACTGTGAAGAAGATACACGAAATGGCTGTACCGAATGGAGGACCGTGTTATATATCACTTTCAGCCGGTGAGGATTTTCTCTTGTTTGCAAATTATTCAGGAGGATCGGTCGCTGTTGTGGAGCTTGACAGCAAAGGAATGCCGTTGGGTGTTGCCGATTATATATTATACGAACCTGAGGGTAAAAAAGTTTCACATGCACACATGATCTCCCCCGATCCATCGGGGAAGAGGATATATGTTACTGATCTTGGGCTCGACAGGGTGGTTATTTACAGCCTTGACGAAAATGGGAAACTACATCAGACAGGCAAAGCCAGTCTTGCAGAAGGTGCCGGCCCCAGGCACTTTACATTCAGTTCAAACGAAAAGAAGATGTATGTTATAAATGAGATTAATTCGACAATAACAGTTTTTGACAGGGATTCTGAAGGGAACCTGAAGGAGATCCAAACCCTGTCAACACTTTCTGAAGATTTCAAAGGGAAGAGCGCCTGTGCCGATATTCACATAGGTAAGAACGGGAAATATCTGTATGGGTCGAACAGAGGCGAAAATACTATCGTCACTTTCAGGATAGGCGCTGAAGGTAAGCTCAAATTAGCAGGTCGCACAACATGCGGCGGCGACTGGCCCAGGAATTTTGTTATCGATCCAACAGGAAAATATCTGCTTGTGGGAAACCAGAGGTCAGGAAATATCTCGGTTTTTACAATTGACAGGAAATCAGGATTACCGTCTGGCGCCGGGGAAAATTACAAATTGCTTCCTCCGGGATGCCTTAAGTTTATGGAGTAAAATAATCAGACATTCTCATAATTTCATGAATAAATTCATTCTGGCTCTTGATCAGGGCACTACCAGCTCCAGGGCAATTTTATTTGATCATAAAGGTATTCCGGTGAACATTGCACAGAAGGAACTTATTCAGATCTATCCCCGGCTGGGATGGGTTGAGCATGATCCACTGAATATATGGTCAACACAGTCGGAAGTAGCAGCTGAGGTTATGTTAAAAGCGGGCCTTCAGAGCATAGATATTGCTGCCATTGGAATAAGCAATCAGCGTGAGACAACCATTGTATGGAACCGCAAAACAGGAAACCCGGTTTATAATGCTATTGTATGGCAGGACAGGCGTACTGCTGATTTTTGTGACAGGCTGAAAGATGATAAGCTCAGCCGTAAGATACTCAGGAAAACAGGACTCGTTATAGACCCATACTTTTCAGCAACCAAGATAAGCTGGATACTTGATAACGTAAAAGATGCGAGGAAACAGGCCGAAAACGGTGAACTGGCTTTCGGGACCGTTGATTCGTGGCTTGTATGGAAGCTGACAAACGGTAAGTATCACATAACTGACGTTACAAATGCCTCAAGGACCATGCTTTTCAATATTCACAAACTTGAATGGGATAAAGAACTGCTCGGGATTTTTAAGATCCCCGCATCCATGCTACCTGAGGTTAAATCTTCGAGTGAAGTATATTGCAGCACAGAAGCTCTCTTTTCATCACCCGTACCGATTGCAGGAATTGCAGGTGATCAGCAGGCAGCCCTTTTCGGTGAAATGTGCATAGAGCCGGGTATGATAAAAAATACGTATGGCACAGGTTGCTTTATGGTTATGAATACAGGCAGTAAACCTGTTACTTCAAAAAGCAGGCTGCTTACAACTATAGCATGGAAGATTGGTAAGAATACCCAGTATGCTCTTGAGGGTAGTATCTTCATTGCAGGAGCTGTTGTTGAATGGCTCCGCGACGGTCTTGGGATCATTAAAAAATCAGAAGAGATAGAGACCCTGGCATCAACCGTTAATGACAGCGGAGGTGTTTATTTTGTACCTGCCTTTGCCGGGTTGGGAGCGCCACACTGGAACCAGAATGCCAGAGGTACGATTGTAGGACTTACCAGGGCTACAACCTCGGCGCATATAGCACGTGCTGCCCTTGATAGTATAGCTTTTCAGTCGTTTGAAGTTTTGCAGGCCATGCAAAAAGATTCAGGGATCAATATTACCGAGCTGCGTGTCGATGGCGGAGCAGCAGTGAATAACCAGCTTATGCAATGCCAGTCCGATCTGCTCCAGGTAAACGTAGTGCGCCCGAATATTACCGAAACATCAGCTCTTGGCGCCGCATATTTTGCTGGCCTGGCAGTGAAATACTGGAGCGATGTCAGTGAGATAAGGCAGCACTGGCAAATGGAAAGGGTGTTTACCCCTGAACTCCGGTCAGCAGAGGCAAATACACGTATAATAGGATGGAACCGGGCCGTAAATGCTTCAAAAGCATGGGCCAATGAAGTTAAATACTGAACTGCAGGTCGACGTTTTTTCTCCGGGTCAGCAGTAACTCCAACTCTGTTTTTATCATGCATTCTTCTGAGTGGGAGGAAAATTTATTCTCGTACGAAATAATTTTGTTTAATGTAAGTTTAAAACTATAAGTATTGACAGGCCTGAAGGGAAGGATATTAATATATTGAAAACAGTTCGAACAAATGGCCTTATCAAATTGTATAACATATTTAAATTTAGTTTTAACCTTTAGTAACAAAATTCTATGAACATGAAAAAACTTTTAATTTTAATTGTGGCTGTAATTTTTTCACTTAACCAGCTTGTGGCCCAGGAATCCACCTTCAATAAAGGTGATAAAGCGCTAAATCTTGGTGTTGGTATAGGTTCAGGTTATTATGCAGGCTGGTACACCAGCCGGATGCCGGCCCTGTCAGCCTCTTTGGAATTTGGAGTTGCTGACAATATTATTGAAAAAGGTGTTATCGGAGTTGGCGGATACCTTGGCTATGCCTCAGCCAAATATTCGAATTACTGGCAGACATCAAATTTAGTAATAGGTCCGAGAGGAAGTTTTCATTACCCGCTGGTTGATAAACTTGATACTTATGCAGGTCTTTTTATCGGGTACAATATTGTAACTACAAAAGACCTTGACACCCCTTATACTGGTTTATATGCTACTTCAGCAAGTGGTCTTACATCAGCCGCATTCATTGGAGCCAGATATTATTTCAAAGAAAATCTTGCAGTAATGGGAGAACTTGGCTGGGGAATTTCCTACCTGACACTCGGTATAACACTGAAAATGTAATTATTATTTAAGAAATCAGAGGCAGCCTTGAACAGGGGCTGCCTTTCTTATTGCTTTTCAATCGCAGCTCTGCTCCACCACGATCATTGGTCCGGTATCAAATCCCTGTTCCACTGCCTTCTCAATAAGCATATCATAAGTCGTTTTATCCATCGTTTTTTCCCTGCTGAGAATCCACAGATATTTATAAGAAGGTTCGCCAACAAGTACATACCGGTAGTCTTTATCGAGGTACAGTATCCAGTAGTCGCCTGAAAAGGGCCAGAAAAACTGTACTCTGAGCTTTGCAGGAACATTTTTGTCAGGCACACGGGCAACTCCATTGGCTGCACTTTCTTTGGAAGGGTCGGTTATTTTACGGCCCTTGTTGAGAACGGTTATTTTGCCATCAGGACGAAGAGAATATGTGGCTGTAATACATTTCAGACCCCGTTCGAATGGATTAGGCAAACGCGCAATTTCATACCAGGTGCCTGTATACCTTTTAAGGTCAACAACAGGTACAACCTTTGGTTTCTCCTGTGACCGGGCAGTGCTAAAAATCATGATCGCTGTAAGTATTGGTATTAGTAATCTTCTCATATTATAGGATACTTTTTAGGTGCGTCAGAGTAGCATTTCATTGTTAACTACCGTTTGAAACTTCAAATAATCTGCTGACTACGATACATTCCGCTAAGATATAAAAACCTTTTTGCTCTACAATTCTGGATGCTATTCCAATAACCATACGGCAACTCATTTGGTCCCTGGGGTCCCTGAGGTTTTGCGATTTTATGGTTGCGGTTTTACAATTTATTGTATATATTGGCATTGTCCCGGCGGATAGGGACCGTTTAAAAACCAACATAATTGTTTCTTTTGAATAATCTCATTCCTGATAAGAGAGCGCTGGGTCTGCTTCTGGGTCCTTTGGTATTTTTCCTGGTTTTGGGTTTTGTTGACACTGAAACAATGGGGGAGACTGCAAGGGCTGTGCTTGCAAGCACCCTCTGGGTTGCCATCTGGTGGATAACCGAGGCTGTGCCCCTGCCAATAACCTCCCTGCTCCCTGTTATCCTGTTGCCTCTTACAGGCGGTTTGAATGCTGCCTCAGCTACGGCTGCCTATGGCGACAGGATGATATATCTTTTCCTGGGTGGATTTATCATTGCCACGGCCCTTGAGAAATGGAACCTTCACAGGAGGATAGCGCTTAAAATAATACTGATGGTCGGCACGAATCCGCGCAGTATAATATTAGGCTTCATGATCGCTACCGCGTTTATATCAATGTGGATCTCCAACACAGCTACTGCCATGATGATGATGCCCATTGGCCTGGCTGTAATAGTTCAGTTTACTGACTTTTTAAACCGCTCCGGCACTGTTGGAACCAATGATCAGCGTTTTGGTAAAAGCCTGATGCTTGGTATTGCCTATTCCGCTTCCATCGGAGGCATGGCTACCCTGGTAGGAACCCCCACAAATGCAGTTTTTGTGGCAATTGTCGACCAGCTTTTTGATTTTAAGATTTCTTTTGCTGACTGGCTGTTCATAGCTTTTCCGATTACTGTGGTATTGCTCTTCCTTTGCTGGTTCTACCTGGTCAGAATTGCATTCCCGTTAAAAAGCCTTCATACGGGTTCTGCTTCAGCGGCTCTTTCAATAAAAGAGGGGCTTAACACAGAAATAAAAAACGAATACCTCGGACTTGGTAAAATGAAGGTTGAGGAAAAATGGGTTCTGGCAGTGTTTTCCCTGACAGCCTTTGCCTGGATCACCCGCACTTACCTTCTGAACATTTTTGTGCCTGCTTTGGATGACACTATAATAGCTATTACAGGAGCGGTATTGCTTTTTATTATCCCATCCTCGCGGAAAGGAGAGGCGATTCTGGACTGGAAAACAGCTGTAAAGATTCCCTGGGGAATACTTCTTCTGTTTGGAGGTGGCCTGGCGATAGCCGAAGGATTCAAAACATCAGGTCTTGCCAACTGGATTGGGGTTCAGCTCAGTGTGATGGATGGATTTTCTTATTTCCTTATCTTTGCAATTATTGTGCTGATTGTTAACTTCTTAACAGAAGTAACTTCAAATACCGCCACAGCAACCATGATCTTACCCGTGATGGCTTCCCTGGCACTTGCACTTGATGTTCATCCGTTTGTACTGATGGCAGGAGCCTGCCTGAGCGCCTCATGCGCCTTTATGCTTCCCGTTGCCACGCCTCCCAATGCAGTGGTCTTCGGTTCGGGCTATGTAAAGATGCAGGATATGGTAAAAACTGGAATCTGGATGAACCTGCTGTCAGCAACCCTGATTATCCTTTTCATCTGGTTTTTAATGCCACTTATCTGGGATATTAATTTGCAGCCGTTCCCTGAAATTTTCAAGCAAGTGAAAGGTGGACTTTAAAGACGAACGACCTATTTATTCTTGTTTTGATGATCGAGGTAGTCTTTGAGAAATTTATCATTTATCTCATCACTGTCGCCGTATTGTTTACGTAAGTCTTCCAGACGTTTATGAAGCATTTCCCTTACCTCTTTATATCCAGGGTCATTATATATATTTTTCAATTCTGAAGGGTCGGTCTGCAGATCATACATTTCCCACTCATCGATATCATAATAAAAGTGCATTAGTTTATAGCGGTCGGTGGCAACACCATAATGCCTTTTTACCATATGGACCGATGGATATTCATAATAAGTGTAATAGACTGCATCGCGCCATTCCGAAGATTTTCCGCTTACAAGCTTTCGGAACGACAATCCCTGCATTTCTGAGGGGACAGTTACCCCGGCATAATCCAGAAATGTTGGTGCAAAATCAAGATTCTGGACCAGTTTGTCAATTTTTGTTCCGGGCTTGATTTCTTTAGGATAGCGCATCAGGAGCGGTGTCCTGAATGATTCTTCGTACATGAACCTTTTATCGAACCAGCCATGTTCGCCCAGGTAAAATCCCTGGTCAGAAGTATAAACGATAATAGTGTTTTCATCCAGGCCCGCTGCTTCAAGGTAATCGAGCAGCTCGCCAACGCCATCATCAACTGATTTAATGCTCCTGAGATAATCTTTGATATACCGGTTGAATTTCCATAGAGCCAGCTCCTTTCCGGTCAGTCCCGCTTTCAGGAACTCCTGATTTTCACTTTCATAAGCTGCCATCCAGTTTGCCCGCTGCTCCGGGTTCATTCTTTTCAGGTCATTATAGAATTCTGTTGTATCTCCGTTGGGATCGACAATCAGTTTGAAATCATGACCCCACCTTGCATGACCGTCAATCTTCATCTCCTGGTCCCTGGCAGCTGTTCCCCTGCCACTGTAATCATCGAAGAAGCTGGCGGGAGGTTCAAATGACCTGTCATCATAAAGGTTTACATATTTTGGAGCTGGCAGCCAGTTCCTGTGAGGAGCTTTCTGATGGTAAAGAAGACAGAATGGTTTGTCGGGGTCACGTTTGTTTTTTAACCAGTCAAGTGCTTTTTCTGTAATGATCTCGGTACAATATCCTTCTATCCGTGTTTTTTCCCCGTTGATAAGGAAATCGGGGTTGTAATATTGTCCCTGTCCGGGTAAGACCATTGAATAGTCAAATCCCTGGGGCAGACCATCGAGATGGATCTTGCCTATCATGGCAGTCTGATAGCCATTAGCCTGAAGCAGCTTTGGAAAATTATCCTGGTCCCAGTTGAAAGGCTGCACGTTATCAACCTTCCCGTTAATGTAGCTGTGTTTGCCTGTTAGCATCACAGCCCTGCTGGGTGCGCTTATTGAATTTGTTACACATGCCCTTGTGAAAATTGCACCTTCACGGGAAAGGCGGTCAATATTGGGTGTTTCATTCAACCCATGGCCATAAGCGCTGATTGCCTGGTAGGCATGGTCATCGCTCATTATGAAAATAATATTCGGCTTGTTCTCATTTTTATGTGAGCTGCAGCCAATTACGCTGACTCCTGCTGTAAACAGTGTCATGGTTTTTAAAATACCAGCATTCATATTTGTAGGTTCAGATGATCATTAAAGAATTATCTTCAGTAAGATAATATCCTTATTGAAAACGGGAAGTATAATTTGGGAAAAAAGACAAATAATTTTTTATGACTATCCCTCGGTCCCTCCTCTCACAATTGAGAAGCTCATATAGGATGTTTAAAGTCCCTCTCACTTCGGGAGAGGGGTTTGGGGAGAGGCCTTTAATTCAGCACCTCCTTAGCTTGACGGCCTTGCGCTTGTGCGTGATTCGGATTCGGATTTTAGTAATTTACAACCTTAATCCTTACTGTTTCACCCCCCGATCTGACAAATTCCAATATATATAATCCCTTCCCGTATTTTGAAAAGTCAAATTGCTGCAGATGAACAAGGGCTTTTTCTTTTGATAGGATGAAGCCTCCGGAGTTTATTATGTTAAAATACTCGAACTCACTTTCTAAAAAGTCAATTGTAAGTATGCCGGTGACAGGATTGGGATATACCTTGATTTCTTGTTTTTTGATTCCATATTCAAATGTAGGTCCTGTCGTAATCCAGGGATGGTTGTCATATTTAACCAGTTCATTCATGATCATGAAAGTTCCAAGCCCATGATTATCATTGATCTTCTTCAGCCTGTTAAAATAATAATTAATATCAGCTGAAACTCCTGTGCCATCGCAGATATCCTTTAATTCGACCAGGTTATTTGCATTTTTACTTATTTTGGTTAAAACTCCATTGTAACCCAGTGTCACATTTTCTTTATAAGATTCATCCAGGAATCCTTTTTGAACAGCTCTCGATAATGAGTAAACAAACATCATGCTGCAGGAGGTTTCCAGCCAGTTTCTCTGGTCGTCGGGATAATCGACAACCTGGTACCACAGACCTGTTGCAGGATCCTGGTAGTTAGCCAGTGATTTTAATAAAGTTTTATACTGCTCAACAATTTCAGTTCGTTGTGGAAATCCTTCAGGAATGATATCGAGTATCTCAGACAGTCCCATCATTACCCATCCGATTGCCCGGCCCCATGCGTATGGGGACCTATTATCGGGGGGCAAAGCCCATGATGCTGAACCATCATAATCAAATGCATGAAGTAACAATCCTGTATTATTATCTGTCAGATAATCGATATGTAATTTGAATTGTTTAATAGCTTCTGAGTAAGCATAATCCTGGTCGCCAATCCTGTTTCCGTATGTTGCAAGAAAGGGCATCCCCATATATAGTCCATCGAGCCATAATTCTCCCTGCAAATCAGTATTATGCCAGTAACATCCGTCGGGTATCCGCGGATAAGTATTTTTCAACCGGGTTTTCAGCTTGTCTGCTGCCAGCTTAAATCGTTCAATCCCGGTTTCCCTGTACAGATGGATCATCAAAAAACCGGGCATTATATTGTCGAGACTGTTTACCTCTGTCATTATTTTACCTTCAGAAAAGATCGATCCGTTCTCTGTAATATGTTTTTCTGCCCATTCAGTTATAAAATTCAGATACCGCTGGTCATTGGTTCTTTTATATACCCTGAGCATGCCTTCAAGCAGCAATCCGACCGTATAGTCCCACCTCATGTCTGTGGTTCTGATGGTAAGTATGGTATTTGCCATTTCAACTGACCAGTCAGTATCCGGATCCGCTTTAAATACATTCTGATCCTGGGGAAAAGTATGAATAACAGGAAGAAGGAGCATTAAAATGAGCAATGCTGTGCGCTTAATATTTTTTAAGAATGTCATTATTGTCCGTTTTAAATATTGACAGCAACGTATTTCTGCAAAAAAGACATTGCTTTTTACCGGTTAACAATTTTTATTCTCTTTACCTCACCCCCGGGAGCGATGAACTCAAGTATAAAAAAGCCGTTCTTATATGCTGAAAAGTCGAGTTGCTGTACCGGGTATATCGTTTTTTCTGAGGTCATAATTAATCCCGCTGAATTTAAAATTCTCACCGTTTTGAATATATCATTCTTATAATCTATATTGATAATACCTGATACCGGATTTGGATAAACGGTTAACCCAGGTTTTCTGGTTCCCTGCGTGTCTGTAGTGATGTCAGATAATTGCCTTATAATAATTTTAACCGGACTAAGGCTAGTTGAAGAAAAAGTCAGATTTGCAATTCTGGGTTCCTTCAAAATATTGGGAGTTGTTGCAGTAGCTGTAAGTGTTGTGCTGCCATTTCCTGATACTGACGACAGATAAAGCCAGGGAACGTCCACTGACGCCTTCCAGATTGAATTTGAAGTAACATTTACCTCACCCGTTGCCCCTGATTTTGATTCAATTATTACATCCGAAGGTGCGGCAATGAGTGCAGGTGTTTCAAAGGCTCCTATGCTTGGAGGATTTTTTCTCTCCCTGCTTTCAAAATCATACAATATGTCAGAAAGAGAGATTCCTTTCATCAGGCATGGTGAGCTGGATTTTAAATTGAAATTTCCATTTGACGCATCAATAAATGAAGGGTCTGAACCTACGGCAGGGCTGTGCCCGCCATCAGCTATATTACTGTTTTGCCTGTTGTATAAATTATAATCAATATCTGATCTGGTTAAGACTGATACAGCTCTGATGGGTACCACACCGCATGAGAAAATACAATTTTTAATTACAGGAACTGTATTCCAGGCTGATCCAAATATGACACCAGCATTTTCTATTCCATAAAAAGTACAGTTTTTTAAACTGAAGCTGATCCCCGGATAATTACTGGAGAAAGCATTGTGCGCATTCAGTATAACAGAATTTTTTAAATGATAAGCAGTATTTGCCGCGTTTGAACGGACAATGGTTTTATGAATGCTATTTGCAGAATTGGCTATATGGATAGAGTTCTCAGAAACATATTTTGCTCCTTCCTCATTGAGATTGATCAGGGGCGAGTCATCATTTGCTGTATTCCCGATCCTGCAGCCGATTGTTTTAATATATGAATCAATATTGTTTAAAACATAATTGGAATGATTTACGCCCCCGTCAACAGTTAAATAGATATCGAGATCCTTCAGAATTAAAGGTGTATTCTGGTCTGTAAGGGTTCTTGCCGCTTCAAGATAGATACCATAGGAATTTTCACTTCCCGACGACCTTATTATATGTGTCTTGTCCATTCCCTGTCCTTCGATAACAACGCTTCCCCTTCCCTGTATAACTGCACCTGACCAGAGGGGATAAATACTTGTTTCATTAAAATTACCTGCTGAAATTTTTACCCTTGCTGCTGCACTTATGTTATCAGATGTAATAGTATTTTTTAAAGTCTGTTTCGGGGCATCGGGATTTGTTCCCGAATTTGCATCATTGCCTGTGGTATTCCATGTTCCCACGAAATATACAGGATGAAGAATCACCGGGTCTTCGCTTGTTTTCCATTTTTTAATAAGATCACATTTGATAGTAGAAAAATGTCCCGCACCGCCCACACAATCAATGTATAACTTATTGTTATGAGTAAATACATTGGTAATGTATTCGGTACGTGCAGGATCACTTCTGTCTCTCCAGTTAATTACTCCCGAAGAGTGCCAGTTTATTCCATCATTACTGATATAGACACGGGTATTTAGTTCTTTCCAGGCATTATCA
Source organism: uncultured Bacteroidales bacterium (assembly GCA_942492865.1). Lineage (GTDB taxonomy): Bacteria > Bacteroidota > Bacteroidia > Bacteroidales > VadinHA17 > LD21. The sequence continues at coordinate 1,762,057 of OW818650.1, forward strand.
GCATTGACATATTCGCGGGCAGTTGTAAATATTAAGGTACTACCGATCTTCTCACCATACCATCCGATGTGCATAGGGTCATAATCATAGACCTGATTATCAACTCTAGTATAGGACGAGAAGTTTTTCCGGCCTCTCCAGATTCCGCTTTCAGTACCTCCCGGATTATTGGGAGTCTGTGTGTCAGCGAAAGTGTAAAAATAATTCTCATCAAACAGGACATCACAGACCCGGTATCTTTGAGTTCCGGTGAGAACCTCAAATCCGTTCATTGATTTTATCTCAGCCGGTGTTTTGTTATCTGACCAGGGAGATCTGCCATCCCATTTTATTATGGCTGCCTTAAGGTTAACGTCTCCTGTACAAATATATATTTCACCTGTATAAGGATCTTGTTTCATTGCATGGATATGTCCCACCTGGTTTGCTCCGTTGGTGTTCCATTCCACTACTTTGGACCAGGTATTGCCCTGATCGGTGGATCTCATGATCCGAACCCTGTCGTTTTCGGACCCTTTTATTCTGTCAGGACTATTATTATACTCGCCAATATATAGAGAGCCGGTTCCGCCTCCACCTGGAAGAGGGTTTGTCAGCTCAAGGATACCTCTTAAAAGCCTTACATCTGCTGCATTCGTACCCGAAGGTCCATTGCCTTCCCCAAAGGTGAAAACATCAGTAAAAGTAGCCCCGCCATCCCGGCTTTTTAATAGATGAAAAACACCTGATCCGTCCTTGACAGGGACAAAAATAAGGCCTGGAATTGAAGTTGAGAATATTCTATATTGAATCCTGAAATCGGGATTAAGAGAAGTAACACTGCCTCTTGTTTCATAAGATTGTCCATTCTCAAATTTCCGGAGCACAGTAGTATAATTTTCTGACTGAAGCCCATACTCTACACCAGTACCATATATATATCCGCCATTAGAGCAGCACCACTGGCCTGCAAATGAGTTAACCGTCTCTAAAGTTTTTATTTCGGTAAAACCGGAACCCGACTGTGCATTCAGTATATAAGTTGGGAAGAGTATCAAAAAAGAGTAAGTAATCAAAGCCGGAAGGCGCCTTAAACATTGCATGTAAGCATTTCCTGATTGGAAAGGAAAAAATTTCATGAAATGGTGGCTAAAAAACTGTTTAAGAGGGAATTATATCATTTATTTAAACAATTATTAGGAGGTTTTGTTATGAAAAAGGAAGATTTATGCAAATTTTTTTATCTCTGCCGGAGGTTCTGAATTACCGACCTCTCCCAAACCCCTCTCGCGTGAGTTAATCTTTCATCACATTGCAATTTAAGTTATTTGCAGAACGAGAGAAGGAGATCCCTCGCTTCATTCCCTTGTCCCCTCAAAAAATGGTGTCATCCCGAATTCCAATAGACCGGAGCCTGCGGAGGTCTGGAGGAATGAGGGATCTCCTTCCGAATAGCAAAACCTTAATAAAAAAATGTGTATAAAGAGTAGCTAACCCGGGAGAGGGGAAAGAGGGAGTGTGGCCGGTAAATCAAACTAAAACAACCTTAGCTTGACGGCTTGAAGATCATATTCTTGTCTCAATTTCCATGAAAGTCTTCATGCCTTCTTCAGCAATGAACTTTCCCCCTGGTGAGAAATCGAACACTTCTATCGATACCCATTTGTCATAATCCAGTTTTTTCAGGGTTGAAAGGATGTCAACCAGTCCCTGAGGTATTTTATCCTGAGTTATTAGTGTACCGTCAATGTTCTGAACGTGTACATGGCGGATATGCTGAATATGTTTTTCAACAAGTTTCGTCAGCGGTTCGGTTTCATCCTTTGTGTTGTGATAATCGAACATGCTTGAGATATTGGGATGGTTTATCCGGTTAACCATATCCACCGCTTCCTGGAGTGTGTTCACGACATCTGTCTTCTCCGCTTTCGGGAGAGACTCAACAAGAATGGTTATCTTTCTTTCCTTAGCATGGTCTGCAACTTTTAACAGGCCTTCTGCCATGTAATTTTTGGCATCCTCGATTGATACCCCTGGTGATGTACCCCGCTGGAGAGGAGATCCGAAAATCATGACCTCCCCGCCCATGTCGCCGCAGAAATCAACTAATTTATCAAGATAATTTACAGACCTCTGTCTTAAGCTTTCATCAGAAGTGGTAAAATGGAGTCCCTGCGGGGGCGGCACAAACAGCCAGTGCAATCCGGCACAAACAATGCCTGAGTCTTTCATTTGCTGCACCATCTGTTTCCTGTTTCCAGCTGTGATCTCATCAACTCCTTCCTTTACCAGGGTAAATGGAGCTATCTCAATTCCTTTATATCCGGCGGTGCCTATTATCTGACACTGTTCCTGCCAGCTGAATTCTTTCACTATTTCGCTGCAGAGGGCATATTTAAAGGTTCTTTTTTTCACTGTATTGCCGCATGATGAATTAAGACCGGCTATTGTTGCCGAACCTAATGCAAGTGCAGATGTCCGGATAAAATCTCTCCTGTTGTAGGGTTTCATATTTATGTTTTATAGTACTTGTCGGCTAATTTATAAAAGTATATGGAATGTTTAACTCAAATTCGGAGAGATAAAGGACAAAAATCAGGGAAATAAAAAGAGACTGTATCAAAAGCTTGTTATATTGCCCCCTACCCCCTGAAGGGGGTTTCCTAAGTGCCTGCATATCAACAAGTCCCCTTTAGGGGTCCCGAAAGCTATGGGGATAAGGGCAAATAATGAAAAGTGAGCTTTTGATACAACCTCTTTCCGGAAGGATTATCCTTTACTCTGTTACTGCCCGTAATGCATTTACACGTCCCATTCCGAAATAATCGGAAGCTCCGTTCCCTTCAATCTTATCAGCTGTTTTAAGTAGCTGTTTTGTAACAGCATCAGGGCTCAGGGTTCCTGCATTTTTTGCAACGATTAATGCAGCTACTCCTGCAACATGCGGCGATGCCATGCTTGTTCCTGCAGCCCATCCCCAGCCTTCGCTGATTGTACTTATCACCATGTCCCAATGATAGTTAGGCTGATATGCAAAATCAAAATCGCCTCCCGGAGCGGCAATATCAACCAGTGATATTCCGAAATTGGTATAGCTTGCAGGAATATCCAGAAAAGGATCTGCTACTCCATTAAGAAGATCATTATACCAGTAATCGGGAGCTGTGGCTGAAACAGCAATAACGTTTTGAAGTCCTGCAGGCAATTTGATAATAGACCCATTTCCATCATAATCAGCCATCTCATTTCCTGCTGAGCTGACAATAACGGCTCCTTTTTTAAACGCATAATTTACAGCACGTTGCTGAGCCAGTATCAGCTCCTGTAAATAAACTGCAGGGATTTTTTGTACTTCATTGTTTTCATCAAGATAAAAGCCATTTCTGTTTACACTGGCGCCCAGGCTCATATTAATAACATCGGCCCCGTTGTTTGCAGCATAAACGATCCCTGCATTGATCCAGCTGAACGCACCCGACCCTGTAGTTTCAGAAATTACTTTAACTGCAACTATTTCGCATTCAGGAGCTACCCCGATTACCCCAAAACTATTATCTGCAGCAGCTATTATTCCCGCAACATGGGTACCATGATTAAAGTAGAATCCGGCAGCTACATTATAATCTTCACCAGGAACAAATGAAGTGGAGAGCGATGTATTCAGATTTGGTGCCAGGTCAGGATGCTCTGCATCAATTCCGCTGTCGAGAATAAAAACCCTTGCCCCTTCACCTTTCTGCCCGGCATTCCATGCCTGAGGAGCATCAATTGCATCCATTCCCCATTGCCGGCTGAAAATTGGTTCATCACTTCCGATGCTTGGAGGATTTGCTTCTGAAACAAACTTAACAGGTTCAATCCATCGGGTGGTTAGATCAGGAACCACTGACTGTACATCTCCGAGTTTGGAAATTTTTGATTCAAAGTTTGAAGTGGTTGGACTTACAACAAAAACACCAATTTCAGGGATGGAACTTATTATATCGCCATAAGCGGCGAGCTGCGATTCGAAACCGGAAGGAGCCGATTCAGATTTAGATATTACAATAAAATTTTTCATCTTTATTCCTGTCAGATTTCCTGTTACTGACCCGGAATCATAAAAATCGACCGGATCATTCAGGTTTTTTTGACAGCCAAAGAATCCAAGAACTAAAAGTCCCAGAATAATTCTGAGGGATGCAAAATTTAAAAGTCGTAAGTTATTCATATATAATTGATTTGGTTAATGATTAAATTCTGAACGAACATCTATACAAATTACAAAAAAACACGATCCATGTCAAGTTTATTTTGATTGCGGACTTTTTTCAGTACCTGTCACAGCCACAATTCCGGTGCGGATAAGCAGGAAAAAAACAGTTGCATTAATAAGTGCTGCCAGTACTGGTTATAATAATATTAAATTTGCAAAAGGGTTCTCTGGAGCTGCATCAGAACTTTTATAATAACTGGATTTAAATTCTTTTAGAATGAGTAGTTACCATAAATTAATATTGTGTTGTTCAGTTTTTTTCAGTTTCACATTATCATCCTGGACTCAGTCTCTTCAGCCTGATTCAATCTTGTCAAGGAATGATGCACTGAAAGTATTTATAGATTGTAATTGTGATTTAAATTATATCAGACAGGAGATACCTTATGTAAATTATGTAAGGGATTTCCGTGAAGCGGAGGTTTACGTACTTGTAACAAACCAGAGCACTGGCGGTGGAGGAAATAAATACACATATTCTTACCAGGGTCTGAGTAAATTTCAGGGCATGAACGACACCCTGCTCTTTAATACTTATCCGGGTGAGACAAGTTCAATAATACGCGAAGGACAGGTCAATATACTTAAAATGGGATTGATGAGATATATTGCTCATACACCTTTGCGAAAGGAGATAGAGATCAGCCATAATGAATCATTACGGGCTGAAGAGGTGATTGACAAATGGAATAACTGGGTCATTGATCTGCAAACGAGCCCAAGGTTCAATGCAGAAGAAAGTTATAAGACAGTGAACCTCTTCAACTCTATTAACATTTCAAAAATAACACCCGATATCAAGCTTGAACTTGACCTGGATCATTATTTTAACAGGCAGAGGTACATTGAGGAAGAGGAGGAAAATACCTATATCAGGCAATCCCAGTCAGCCGATATTCTTTTTGTAAGAAGTCTCGGTGAACACTGGTCAGCCGGGTTGCAATGGCGCATGGGTGGGTCAACCCAGGCAAATTTTAATATGTATCAACAGATTATGCCTGCTGTTGAATATGACCTCTATCCTTATTCTGAAGCAACACACAGGCAATTAAGAGTTTTGTACAGCGCAGGTTACTATTACACCAACTATATTGACAGTACGATTTTTAACCTTACCAGTGAGCACCGCTTCATGCATGAAATCAGGGTGGCTTACAGGGTTCAGGAAAAGTGGGGATCCGTTAACCTGTCATTAACCGGATCGAATTATTTACACGATTTTTCAAAAAACAGAATTGAAATTGATGGATTTATCCGGATCAGAATTTTAAAAGGTTTATCATTTTCGCTTGGTGCTGAGGCAGCTTATATAAACGATCGGCTGAACCAGAGGAAAGGCGAACTTACTGAAGCAGAAAGACTGCTCCGTCTGAAACAACAGGCAACAAATTTTGAAATCGGGACTTCATTGGGCATCTACTATACTTTCGGTTCAATTTACAGTAATGTGGTAAATCCCCGGTTCAACAGATACTGATCAATCTGAAACAAAATATCTGATGGCAGGCGAAGTTATATTTATTTAGAAGCCATTCAGTCCATAAAAATCTATACAACTTAAGCCAAGTATTTTTTCCTGTGTTACATGAGACATTTTTAGGATATACTCCTCTGTAATGCTTATTGCATCTTTGTATTTTCCTGCAAGGAGGCATACAGGCCAGTCGCTTCCAATCATAAGCCTGTCAGGTCCGAAAGCATCAAACACAGCATCAAGATAAGGTTTAAAATCTTCACTGACAGGGTTCTGCCAGTCTGCCTCAGTGACAATGCCTGAGAGCTTGCACCATACATTCGGATGATCTGCGAGTCGTTTAAGGTCTTCTTTCCATGGGCTGATAACTCTTTCTTTTATCAGGGGTTTTGCAATATGATCAAGAACAAATTTTTGGCCGGGGAACATTGAGACCAGGGTTTCTGCGATGGGAAGATGTTTTGGGAAAAGGAGAAGGTCGTAGGTGAGATTATATTCTTTCAGAAGGCTGAGGCCTCTCAGAAAATCATCGTGGAGCATGAAATTATCGTCCTGCTCGTCATGTAAAACATGCCTTAATCCAACGAACTTTTTTGATTTGCAGAATTCATCAAGATCTCTTTTTAACTTATTTTCCGATCTTAAATCCACCCATCCAACAACCCCCTTTATAAAATCATTCTCACATGCAAGCTCCAGGAGCCATCGGGTTTCCTCAATAGTCTGCCTGGCCTGTACCGCTACTGATCCCTGGTAGCCCGATTTGGTTAATTCTGTTTGCAGATCCCCTGGGAGGAAGTCGCTTTTTAACAAATGCATCATCTCATCTATCCAGCCATATTCTGTGGTGTTATATTCCCAGAAATGCTGATGTGAATCGATCTTCATTGGTTGAATTTCAGCAGGATCTTAAGGTGCTTATGAGGTTCTTTCTCAAGCAATTCAAAAGCATGTTGTGCTTTTGATGGATGCAGTACGTCGGTTATGAGAGCTTCTGGTTTAAGGGTTCCAAGGCTAAGATTTTCGATAGTCTCTGAAAATTCTCCGTGCGAAACACGCGATGTCATTATGATACCTTCTTTCCAGATCAGTTCCTTCATTAACAGCGGAGATGGCTCGGATGACAAACCGAGCACGCAAACTGTTCCTGCTCCTCTTATGGCCTGTATGCATCCTCTTACCGGATTGACAACGCCGGTAAGTTCCCTGGCATGTCCCACGGCTTCGAAAGCAATGTCAACTCCTTCGCCCCCTGTAAGTTCTTTTATTCTTTCAGATACATTTTCCTTTGTTGCATTAATGATGTGAACATCGCTGTAGGCATTTTTTGCAATCGCAAGCCTCTGATCAAGAACATCAACCATAATTACCGTATTGGTGGTCTTTGTTTTCACTGCCTGCAAAATACACTGACCGACTTTGCCGGCACCCATTATCAGCACTCTGTCGCCCGATGTGACCTTTGCTCTTTTGCATGCATGAAATCCAATTGATAAAACTTCCACAAGTGCAGCATGCTCATCGGAGATCTTATCTGGTATTTTATAAAGCATAGTCTCAGGTACTTTCATGTACTCACTAAAACCGCCATCGAGATCAATACCGACCAGTTTTAACGATGAGCAGGCAGGATAATGATGTCTTTTGCAGGCTTCACAGTGGCCGCACCATATAATGGGATCAACGGCCACCCTGTCGCCGGGTTTGAAATTTTTTACTTCAGAGGCAGTCTCTACTATGGTGCCTGCAAATTCATGTCCCTGTATAAGAGGAACTGATGTTCTTGGATGAAATTCACCAAGGAAGACATGTTGATCGCTCCCGCATATACAGGCGTAGCCAACCTTAATAAGGACTTCATTACCTGAAATTTGGGGCCTTTCTACTGTCTTCCATTCGATTTTTCCGTAATCTGTTAAGACTGCAGCATTCATTTTTTTCATGGCAGGTGGATAATTAGGGTAGCAAATGTCTAAAAAAGATGCGGATAATCATTATCGATAAGCTTTTTCATTTTCATCTCTTTCCAGAATTCATCAGGAATTTTGCAATTCACCGACCCGGCATTTCTCTTTATTCTTTGCGGGCTCGAAGTATTGAGCGAGATGCTTATCACGCCGGGAGGGGTAAGGGCAAATTGTACGCAGGCATCGGCCGGAGCAACATTATGTTTCCTGCAAACACCAAAAAATGCTTCCCTCCATCTGAAAATTGCCCTGTTTTCTGAAGAATCAGGTTTTATGACCACATAATCGAAGTAATCGCCTCCAGTGAGAAATCCCGCATGGAAAACAGCCGAGTTGATGATGGCAATCCCCTTTGCAGTAATAGATTCCATAAATCCAAGCAATTCTTTCGGGTGACGGTAAATTGTCATGCTGTTAGCGAACATCACCCAGTCGAGATCAACTTCATTTGCGATGAGCCTGATGGTTTTCCAGTTCTTGGCTCCTACTCCGATTGCCTTTACCTTTCCTTTCGATTTTAATTCTGAAAGGGCTTTATAAGCTTCAATAATATTATTGGTAAGCATCCTGAATTCATTATCATTCCCTGCCTTCCCAAGATATTCATCCGGATCATGTACCGATACAAGTTTGGGTTTATAACTGCATCCAAGCAGTACATTTCCCTGCTCCCAGCAGTCAAGGATCCCCTGGTAGCTTATGTTCTGACGCGCATCGTTTTTTATATCGAACCAGACACCTTTTTCAAAGGTCGGTCCTGAAGCAGACATCGGTTCCCGGAGCCAGCCTAACTTGTTGCTGATTATTATTTCAGACGGATCAACCTTCAGGTTTTTCAATATTTTGCCAAGTTGTTCCAACGCAAGACCTGCACCATATTTTCCTGCACTGTCAAAAACAACAGGTTTTGGAATGCTCTGAAGGCATTCTCTCACAATTTCTATTTTTGTTTCATCGCTCAGGGCTGTATAAAGATTTCCCAGAGAGCTAGTGCCAAAAATGACCGGTGGTATCGCTATGCCGGTATTTCCGATTGGCCTGTGTTCCATCCTGCTTCTTAAAATGATCTAAGATCCTATCTTTGAAATGAGCCGCTGCAGATTGTTTTCCCTGAAATAGGTTTCTGTAATTTTCTCAGCATCAGCGAGTATGATATCCATATTTCGTTGCTTTTTACCCAGAAGGGTCCCTGCTTTTAATAATGCCTCCTCTTCGCTGCAACCGGTAGTATGTATTAATGATTCGCTTAAGCCAGTCAGAATGAGGCCTTCATCTTTTAAATTACCCAATTGCGCTATCATCCAGCTGAGCGCCAGGAAATAATTTTTCCGAAGCCATAAGAAGGATTTATTGTTCCCTGCGGGTGGAAACTGGTTAAATGGAGAGCTGATCACTTCACCGGTCATGTATTTTCTTAAATGATTAGCAGTTCTTGTGGTCGGTGAGAATTGAATGGCCCCCTGAAGTGCATGAGGATAAATACTCAGCCAGCGTAACTTCCTTCTTAGTTCATGAACATCATTCTCCACATTGTCGAAATGGAAGCCGGTCTTTTCAGCAAATTCTGTAACACCTGAAATCGAAGATTTATAGACATCCGCAATAGCAGCTATTTCTTCACCGGGTTTCATCCAGTCGATATCTTTCAGCCTTCTGGTAATCTTTTTAATCCGTTTTTCTTCAACCGATAACCAGTTTTTATCTGAAAGAACCAGATTCAGATGTTTGATGCTTTCGTCCAGTCTTGTCTTAATATGAGAGCGGCATTCGGCAGGTATCTGTTTTTTGTTTTTAGTTTTCAGATACAGCGAATGATAATGGTCAATCTGCCCGAGTTCATCTTCAATCAGTTTGAACTGGCCTTTCAGCTTGTCGAATTTACCTGAGTTATGCATCTGCCCGTAGACTCTTGAAAGTCCCTCGAGCATAAAGAAGGGAGTCCGGAGGTTGTTTTTAAAAAGCCATAATGCCGGGTCTTTCTGTTTACCGGCTTCGTTTAACAACAATTTGACCTGATCTGTAAAATAGATGAATCTGCTTAACCCGATTTTCATGTTGTAGAAATTTTATATTTATGTCTATCCTTTATTTAACGGTTTATTCCATTTAAAGTTCTGTCCTTTGCCAACCTTTTCCGGAACCATGATTTTTTCCGGATTGAGATGAGATGTTTTTCAGAAAAACAACCTGTTTATTATCTGCCTGTTAAATTACTAATTTACTGAAGAATTTAGATCAATACTTATTAAGAATATTTGAAAATTTCATGGAGGCCCGACAATGAAATCCGGGCTTTTGGCAGGGGGAAGTCTGAAAGAAGGATCATTCAGGCAATCTAAATCAAATTGTTAAAAACTTTTTTAACATGGAGATTGTTTATATTATGTAAGTTAATAAGTTAGCGAGCGAAACTTCAGTACAGAGCAATTATATGACGGGCGCCACTTAAATGTCCGTAACATAATATAGAGCAGGTGTGTAGCGCTTAAGTCAATTTAATTGTTAAATTTAGGCTTTTAAGTAATATGTTTATAATAATCTGAATTTATTAATATTATGAAAATTATGAGAAGTATTGTTGCAATAGTTATTGTTTCTGCACTTTTTTGTTCAAGTCTGGCAGCACAGGACAGGAATGAAGTCATTGCAGCGTATAATGAAGGGGCAAAGTCCATGCAAACTGATATTCAGGCTGCCATTGCTGCTTTCGAAAATGTTGTCACCCTTTCAGGCAAGGTGGGTGAGACCGCCAACGATCTTAAACAAAAGGCTGTACAAGTTCTACCGGGTTTATATTTAAAAGCAGCCGCTAATTCCGTGAATCAGAAAAAAACCGGAACGGAAATAGTAAGAGCCGCAAAGACAGCTGTTGCCGCAGCAGAAAAATATGAGAACCAATCTGTTAAGGATAACGCCGGTAAGCTTTTGGCACAAGGCTATTCCATGATGGGCACTCAATATTTTACCGCAAAGGACTATGAAAAGGCGCTTCTGGCATTTGACAGTCTTCTGGTGATAAACCCTGATTACTCCACAGCATATTATAACAAAGCTTTAATTTTCAGGAATCAGAATAATGCCGGGGCTTTTGAGGAGGCAATAGATAAATATCTTGAGCAGCTAAGAAGCGCTAATGATACCGTAAGAGCTAAGCAGGCATCCACAATGGCTCTTGAATATTTTCGTGCTGCCGGTTCACAGGCTAACCAGGCAGAGAAGCTTGATGATGCTATCGGGTTTCTCAATAAAGGAGCTAAATACGGTGATGACAAGGATCTTTTCTACTACTTTGCCGATGTTTACAACAAGCAGAAAAATTTTGACAATGGAGCAGAATATGCTCAGAAGGGTCTGAGCCTTGAAAAAGGCAATGCCGAGGCAAAGGCCAAATTCTACTATCAGCTTGCCGTTGCCCAGGCCGGTAAGGGAGAAACAGCAAAAGCATGTGAATCGTTCAAGAATTCATTGTTCGGACCATTTGCAGCTGCTTCTAAAGCACAGAGAACCAATCTCAAATGCCAGTGATCTGAGTGGAAATCGATCCATACCCGTTAACGGGGAGTTAAAGAATCAGAGTTGGTTTTGAAATCCTTATTTTTTTTCAGAATCAAATACCATCTCTCCGTTAACGAATGTTTTGATAATCTCTAATCTGGAATCGCCCAGTTTAAAGAGTATAAGGTCAGCACGCTTTCCTACCTCTATGCTTCCGCGATCGTTTAGTCCGTATAATTCAGCAGGATTTGTACTTGCCATTTTTATTGCATCAGCAAGTGAGCAACCTGTAACATTCATAACATGTCTGGCGCCACGATCCAGGGCAGATGCTCCCCCGTAAAGGACCTGCTCAGCAGGGTACATTAACTTTCCTTCAGGAGTAAGCTCAATTTCGGACCCATCCCATACTTTGTAATTACCGGGTGCCATTCCTCCGAACTCTACAACATCTGATGTGATGATGGTTTTTTCACTACCCTTTACCTTGTAAAATACTCTTATCTCTTCTGCGTTAAGGTGAAATCCGTCGCAGATAATGCTTATTGAAAGGTTGTCATTTGCCAGTTGGGGCCACAGTGGGTTCAGGTGACGGTTGATCATATTGGCACAACCGTTTCCAAGATGAGTTGAAATTTTTGCACCGTTTGCAACTGCCTTATTTAACACCTCTGCATCAGCATTATGATGTCCCAGTGCAACTACAATTCCTTTCTCGGTGCATTTTTTAATAAAATCCATTGCCCCCTCAACTTCGGGAGCTACAGTCACGTTCATTATTGCATTACCTGATGCAGCGTAGAGCTTCATGAACTCATCCCAGTCGGGTTTCCTGATGTACTTCGGCGTGTGCGCGCCCCTGTACCCTTCAAGGGGCGAGATATAAGGTCCTTCAAGATGAAAGCCGGCAACTGATCCGAGCAGGGACTTATCATTTCTGAATTTGCCGAATTTTGTAAAGAGATTCAGTAACTCTGCATTACTGTTAGAGGTTAGTGTGGCAAGATAGGTTGTAACTCCTTTTTCCCACAATGCCCGGGTGGCTTTCTGTACTTTTTCGAGAGTAAGATCCCCGCCGATCTCAGAAAGGAATGAGACACCCATAAAACCATTAACCTGGTTATCTATCAACCCCGGAGCAACGAAATATTTATCCTGACCGGCAGGAAGTTCTGAAATCCTGTTTACTTCAGCTATCCTGCCATTTTTAACAACAATTGACACAGGCTTACCGTCAATATACGATAATGCCTCTATTCTCTGTTGGCCAAATGATGTGTCAAGTAGAAACAATAAGAGGAGTGAGTAGATTACCCTTTTGCTATTTATAGAACTGTAAATTTTCATATCTGTTTGCCTTTTTTAATTTGGTATGAAATATTGTTTTGTTTAAACATTTACATATAGAACAATTACAAACAAAAGAAGTCAAATTTAATAAAGATCCATCTCATATTTAACGTATGAGAACTTCTCTGCACGAATTATGACCTCCTGCATTCAGGAAAGACCGGAATATCTTAAATTATTATATTACATTTAACTGATAAAAGAGATATTCATACTGTCAAAGCATATTATTTAATAATTGCAGACATGAAAAATTTCATTTTGTTTTTAATTATCGGGATATCTTTAATTGCCTGCCGGAAAGATGATCACAATGATGAAGATGGACAGGTAATGATAACGGGTACGTTAGGTTCAGGAAGCAAGGGATCAGGGGAAGATTACAACAGGAAAGGTGTGTCGCTTACCGATGCTGCCAGTGTAGTCGTATTTACAGGTGAGAGGTACACGGTTTCTGATATTAAAAACAATACCTTTTCATTAAATGCTCCAGTCGGAAGTGCAACTGCACTGATATTTGTGGATGCTGAAAACCGTTATATTGGTAACCTGACCGTTAGCGGCCTGAATATTCTGCCGCTTATTAATTTATCAGATGGTGATAATACTGTAATTGATCTGTCAACTCTCACTCTTTTTGAGACAAGTGTTATTCCTGCAAACAATCCAATAGGCAATGAGATAAAAATAAGCCAGGAGGATGTTAAAATGCTCAGGGAATTAGGGTCCTATTTTGAAGCTCTTTCAAAAAATCTTGATTCCGATAATGATGGTATTTTGGATATTTTCTCAGGTAAGAATATAGTGGTAAACTCGGAATTTGATGTTAAAGGAGGAGTTTTCGGATTGAATGGCACTCAGGCTGTAAGGCTCGACAGCAGCCAGCTGGAGTTACATTATGGGATGAGGATCGCAGGATTTAAAGCAATTGTTCCCCAGACTATTGACATGTCACTTACCGGCCCGGAACTTAATCCATACACTGACATTTTTACAAGGGGATATCAATACTCCGACGGATGTGAGTGCTTTAATGCATTCTTCGGGCGTCAGAGCCAGTTTCATAATCAGGGTTACATTCCTCTTCCTTTTGGCAAGGGGATTTATTCATTCAGCCTGGATGGGATAAATGACCATACATTATCTTATTCAAGTATAAGTGCAAAACACTTTTTAATGCTTGCGGTACCTGTGCTTATAACCAATAACGAAGGAATTGTAACGAGAGTGGAGATTGAATATATGCTTCCGGACGGCACTCCGGTAGATCATTCAAAATATTTCACTACTCTGGCAATCCAGTTTAAAAGAACTGCGATGGAAGTACTGCATCAGGAGGGATCAATATTTGATCTGCAGAACAGACTGCCCGATTTTGAAAATGTTTCGATATCAGTTCCTGTGAAAATTGATGATGTCACAGATATCGATATCCTTTATACCGACCTGGTCGGGAACATTTATGCTATCGGTTGGTCCAAACAATGACCTTTACAGGGTTTCCCGGATGCACTTTAATGCATTTAATGTTTGTTTAAAACAAGTCAGTCAAATTTAATTGTAATTGATTAAATGAATTATTAAATTAGTATTCTTTACAGTAATTCCTTCTTATATTATTGATTTAAGGGAGGTTAAATAATACTAATCGTATAGACTTTTAATCATGAAAAAAAAAATTTACACTCTGCTGGTATTTCTGATTCTTTCATTGGGTTATATTAAGGCCCAGGACTATCTCATAAGTTTTAATGGTTCGGGGGCGAGTACAACCGTTGAATCAGTAAAGGTAGAGAATATAACTCAGGGTACTGAGGTTACTTTAAGCGGGGATGAAGTACTGCATCTTGTTTCAATTGCTACCGGCATGGATCAGATAACAGGTGATGACGAAAACAAGGTGATATTTTCCCCTAATCCTGTTAGCCACAATACCCGGATGAAGTTTTCACTGCCTGTAAAAGGAGAAACAGAAATAGCCGTTTATGATATAACGGGCCGGAAGATATTCAGGAAGCAGGATAATCTTACAAACGGAGAACATGTCTACAGGATGGAAGGCTTTGACAGGGGTATTTATTTTGTGTCGGTCAGCACAGGAAGATATTCGGTATCGGGCAGGGTTATCAGCAATGAAAGTGATGACGGTGACATAAGAATGACTTATGAAAATACTGTTCCGTCAGAGAAAATAAAAAATTCATCTAAAGGCACAGCTTCTGAAGTAGTTATGCAATATAATACCGATGACAGACTTATTTTTACTGCTACCGGCGGGGAATGTATCTCAACTTTTACTGATGTGGTTTCATCGGGTAAAGCAATAACATTCGACTTTTACCCTTGTAAGGACGGTGACAACAACAAATATCCCACTGTTAAAATAGGGACACAGACCTGGATGGCGACGAACCTTAAAACCACAAAGTTTAACAATGGCGATCCCATTCCGCTTGTAACTGACAATGCTGCTTGGATGGCAATAAGGTATGAGCCTGCATATTGCTGGTACAACAACGATGAATCGACATATAAGAATATTTTTGGAGCACTTTACAACTTCTGGGCCGTTAGTCCGGGTAATCTTTGTCCTGCAGGCTGGCACGTTCCGGATTTTGATGAATTTTATACTCTTGAGACCTATCTTATAAAGAATGGTTATAATTATGATATTTCAGTTGTCGGGAATGGAGTAGGTAAGTCGCTAGCCTCAACAGCGATGATCTTTCTTAGCCCACCCCCGTCTACCCCATCCATATATTGGGAATTCACATTAGATGATGGTTGTGTCGGCAACACCGACTTTCCACTGAAAAGAAATGCCACCGGATTCTCAGGGATGCCGTCAGGTTTCAGGGGGAATGGTTTTAGCGGAATCAACAGGAAAGCTTACTGGTGGTCCTCCACTCAGTTTGATATGGTGATGGGCCGATACAGAGATTTACAGACTGACTGGGAGACACTTGGCGGCGGATACTCGTATAAATGGGTAGGTTATTCTGTTCGCTGCCTGAAGGATTATTAATAATAAGCAATAATTTATTTTCACCTTTAAATGTTGTTGAACCTATTACATATATATTTCGCCGGGCCTATGTATAACAGGAGCCGGATTCTGCAAATGTATCGTAGCCTTAGAAAAGTGAAAAGGAAAGTTTACAGTTAAGTTTTGTTTAATCTTTGCTAACAATTGAAGATATCTTTGTAACTTTAATATGTACTTTTTGCCTGTTTTGTTATGAGTGTCAATACTTTCTTTTGCTCATAATAGTTTTACTTAACCCGCCTGAACGCTGGTTTTTATGTTTCAAAGTCTTTAAACTTTTGTTAATCGTTAAATTAATTATTATGAACAAGAAGAATTGTGCTTCTTTGGTTTTATGGGTAAGGTATCATCGTTGGTTATCATTAAGTCTTACCGCTTTTATTGTGATTTTCCTTGTAGTATTTGCATGTAAGAAAGAAATTGATCCTGCCGTGCAGACCCAGGAGATTTCTCAATACATCAGGAGTCTGAATTATGATCCAAATGCAATGCTGAACGTGCAGAACATTGATGGAGGATCATTAAAAACGCAAACGAATTCCTCTACTAATAAAGTGATGCAAAATAACAACTTAATAGTATGTCAGCAAGTTGCTTACAATTTAAAACAGAATGCTGAACAGGTAGCAATAATCAGGCCCACAAACGGTATAATATGGCCGGGAGCCCTGGTTAAAGTAAATGAAGGATTACTGAACGGAATGCCTGAACCTGTAACGTTGAAGCCCTCTCCCACAACACTGAGAATTGATCTTCCGGGAATGGGAGCAAAGGGAACCATTATTGTTAAAGAACCTACTAATTCAAATACTCAGACCGAAATTGACAAAGCTCTCGACTGGTGGAATAATAATCAATATGTTGAGGGATATGTAAATGCGTCGAACTCAAGTTACAGTGCTGCAACTTCCTTCTCATCACAACAGCTTGCCCTTGACCTGGGTTTAAATGTCAAATGGGCATCGGGAAGTGTTTCGACACAGTTCAGTTATACAAGTTCCTCTACCAGTAAAGTAGCCATGATGACCTTTAAACAGGTTTTTTATACAGTAACATTTGACACCCCTTCGCAGCCTGGTTCTGTTTTTGATGCTTCTGTTAGCACCGGTCAGATAAAATCAGCCTTTAGTAATGCAGAACCTCCTGGTTATGTTCATTCTGTAAGCTATGGAAGGATCATTATGTTCAGGATGGTAACCACTGAATCTGCAACAAGCATGGAAGTCGAGGGTGCTATGAAATACAGTACAGGAGTAACCACAGCCTCAGCTACCCTGGAGGCAAAATATAAAAGTATCCTGCAAAATTCTTCAATTGAAGTGGTCACAATAGGAGGAAATGCCGACACTGCCTCGCAGGCAGTTACTGCCCGTAATTTCGGAGATCTTGAATCAATTCTGACCGGACAGAATGCAGTTTATTCCAAAAGCAATCCAGGTGTTCCGATTGCATATACAGTCAAGTTCCTGATGGACAATAAAGTGGCTAAAATGGGATATACAACCGATTATACTGCTACTGAATGTTCAACAAGTAAAATGGGCAGGATTAAAGTTTATGGTCCCGGATGGTATATAGCAAGATTTTCAGTTTCTTACAGTAATTGGGAAGGTACTCCTGTTTCATGGTCAAGCGGTGATATTACTGCCGGAACTTCCAAAATGTATGTCATTCCCGGAGGCTCTACTAACATTGTTGTGCAGGCAAAGTCTGTAAGCTGTTCAACAATATTTACAAAATACTATGATACTCCAAGGGATGCCTGTTTCACTACCGGTGGTACGGTATGTTTTACAAACTATTCTGAAGTAGATTGTGATTTTTAAAATTCTACTGTTTCTTAAGTGTTTAACCTTCCTGAACTTTGGAGCAGGGATGATTGTTTAATGATCAGCTTTTGAATCCCGGTCCAGATAAAGCCGGACTATTTTAATTTTTTAAAACTATATTTATAGGAATAATTGCTCAGTGTGGTATAGCCAAATTTCTTCTGTAAATATTTCCTTCAAAAACGAGGGGATAACAATCCCATCTGAAGGACAAAGAAGTTATATAATCTTTTATAATTTATGGTCGATGGTGTTCTAAAAGAGCTTAATTTTATGTATTTGATTATCAACAAAAAAGAATAGAAATGAAATGGCAGGGAAGACAGGGAAGCAGTAATGTCGAGGACAGGCGTGGCATGTCGAGAGGGAAAATGGCAGTTGGTGGTGGTATAGGTACAGTTGTTATCGCCATTATAGTACTGCTTCTTGGAGGCGATCCGTCCCAGTTGATTGACACAATGCAGAGCGGTACTGAAACTGAACAATTTCAGTCAACAGCAGAAGAAGATCAGATGGCGCAGTTCGTTTCAGTTGTGCTTAAAGATACTGAAACGGTCTGGAGTAAGATCTTTCAGGAGTGGGGTTCGACATATCGCCAGCCAACACTGGTTCTTTTCAGAAATGAAGTCAACTCAGCCTGCGGCTTTGCCAGCGCAGCCAGCGGTCCTTTTTACTGTCCGTCTGATGAAAAAGTATATATTGATTTAAGTTTCTGCGATCTCCTCAGAACAAAATTCGGAGCAAATGGTGATTTTGCAGTGGCTTATGTCATTGCTCATGAAATCGGACATCATGTGCAGAACCAGCTGGGGATCCTTGACAAGGTCAACGCACAACGATCGAGGCTTAGTGAAAAGAGAGCAAATCAGCTCACAGTTCAACTCGAACTGCAAGCCGACTTTCTGTCGGGGATGTGGGCACACAATGTTCAGGAAATGCTCAATATTCTTGAGACAGGAGATGTGGAAGAAGCTCTTAATGCAGCTGCAGCTGTTGGTGACGATAACCTCCAGATGAAATACCAGGGACGGATCACTCCGGATGCATTTACTCATGGCACATCTGCTCAGAGAAAAGAATGGTTCCTGAAAGGATGGAAGACAGGAGACTTCGAACAGGGCGATACATTTTAGGATAATAAACCAGGAGAGTCATCCCTTACTGCAGGAAGAATTTCTTCCTGCTCATGGTAATTATTAAGAATCTTGCTTATCTTACCCCGATACATTCCGATTCTGGAAAGTGAAGTTAAAGACTACCTAAATAGTATTAAAATATCCCGGTAATGGATTTGTATACCCGGTTTGGGGTTTTAGTAATTGAATTTAAAAGAGATTTATAATGATTAGTTCAAAAGAGCTTCTTGAATGGTTAAAAACAACCTGGAATTATGAATTATTCCATTTAGGAAGTAGCCAATTCACGACTAAAACCTTTCTATTACTTGCATTTTCGCTTTTACTGTTATTTTATTTATCCTCAAAATTCAGGAATATTTTAGTAAATAAAGTTTTTCCGCGATATAATCTAGATATAGGTGTCAGTCAGTCGATAGCAACCATTGTACGCTATTTATTGATTATTGTAGGTTTGATAATCATATTTCAGACCTCCGGTATTAATTTAAGCGCATTAGGTTTATTGGTTGGAGCTCTCGGAGTTGGTATTGGGTTTGGCTTACAAAGTATCACCAATAATTTTATCAGTGGCATAATAATTTTGTTCGAAAGGCCAATAAAGGTTGGCGATCGAATTGAGATGGACAATCTTTCAGGAAATATCGTTGACATTTCGGCACGGGCAACCACAATCATTACAAACGACAATATTGTTGTTATTGTACCCAACTCCGATTTCATTAATTCGAGGGTTATTAACTGGAGCCACAATAACAAGGAAGTAAGGTTGAGTTTCCCTGTTGGAGTATCGTATAAAGAGGATCCCGAAAGGATCAGGAAACTGCTGTTGGAGGTGATAGGTGAGAATCAAGGCGTATTAATTGCGCCAGCGCCATACATCCTTTTTCAGGAGTTTGGTGAAAGTAGTTTAAATTTTGAAGTACTTGTCTGGACTTCAGAATACATCGACCGTCCAAAGATTTTGAGAAGCGAATTGTTATATGCGATATTCAGAAAGTTTAAAGAAAATAATGTTGAAATTCCTTTTCCACAGCAGGACATTCATTTGAAGTCGGGATTTGAAAAGGCAGTGGATAAAATTGAAAATGAATAGTTAATGCAAGGCTTAAACCAAAAAGGTTGGTGAACGGGTAATTCCTCAAGGGTTAAAATGAAATCTTGTTTTACGGTTATAAAAGACAAGGTCTTACATACCATCCATCCATCTAAGTATAATTTCCGCTCCTTTAAAAACAGTTGATTTTCCATGCGAGCCACCTGATATTATTTCATATCTTTTATTCTGACTCTTCCAGGCAGCAAAGATCTCATTACACCCTTCTATATCAACAATCATGTCATTGTCACCATATAACAGCAATAATGGATTATCTGACTGCTTTGAATTTTCGATCATCGCATCCAATAATTTTTTTGATTCTGTCATACTGCGCATACTGAAATACTTAACGAGAAGCTGATCATTGGTCCTTAACTCCGATTCCTTTCTGTCGGCATCGTTTTCAATTACCGACGAATCGCCGGACATGTCCACAACAGGAATACGCGGGGCAAAAATGTAGTAACAAATGTACTTGAGGTAATCCCCGAATCCCGGACTCATTCCTTTTGCGGACTTTAATTTGCAGGGTGGGTTCACCAGAATAAGGCCGTCCGTTCTATCCAGTTCCTCTGCGACTTTTATTGCAATTGCACATGACATGCTGTGTCCATATAAAACTATCTTCCGTGTACTATCAGAATAATACCTGTCGCCCTTGATTATTTCGATATAGTCAGATATAAAAACCTTTATATCTGAAAAATCACCTCTTTTTCCCTCAGAATAGCCGGTTCCGCGCGGATGAATAACAACAACACGATTTTCATTATTACACAATAATTCAATAATATCTTGTTCATTTTTGTGATTTATACCTGTTATTCCTGAGATGATATATATTGTTCTCCTAAAATCATATTTAGGAATCTGCTCATAGACAAAGAGATTTATTCCCTCTCTGACAGATATAAAGGCACCAGCCTCATTCTCTAATGGTATGGGACGATCAAGGTTCTTCATTCCGGTACAAGAAATTAATAGTGAAATTGAAACCAATGCAATTCCTGATAATATTGAATCCTTATTCACTGTCCTTCACTGTTTGTAACGCTTGAGGTATTTGTTTAGCCTCCTTATACAATTTAGATCCGACTATTCCTGCAAGCAGCAATTCTCCAAGACCCCAAATGGTTCCGATTACAGTCAGGCGAACTGGCATAAAACCGTATGCAATCAAAGATACATTGCTCAAAAAATATGTCAGGAACCAGAACACCACCGATACAATAACAGCTGTCCTTATTCCTGCCCCAAGGCGTTCTTTTACAAGTGCATACAGCAAAATGAGAGTAATGCCGTTTATGAAGCTTAACACAACAAAAAACATCATCGCCATATTGCTTAAAGGAGGGAGGCCCCTGCTTTCAAGAACCAGATCCATTTCGTTCCCAACTACCGGGACCATAGTAATTGCACTCAGGCTGATTACCAAACCGGCAATAATTCCACTTGTGATAACACTTTTTACATTGATTTTCATTTTTCTTATTTTTTATTCAGCATAAGTTGTGGGTTAATTATATATAAATATTTGACAAACAGACTGATATTTAAAAATTGACCCCGATATACAAGTTTGGTTCAAAGAGAAAATAGTTATTCCATTTGTTATCTTTTTCTTTAAAGGCTTGAGGTGTATTGGTGTTAACAGGCCAATATTGGCAATGAATCTGAGGCTCTATAGAAACTCGGTCTTTGAATAAGGAGAGATGATATCCAAGATGATACGAAGTATATAACTTGAAGCCATTTCCGATTTTAATATCATTCTGGTCCATGTAGGTTTTCAATTGAGGCAAAACTTCTACAGAAGCAAACAATCCTTTCCATAGCATACGCTGGTAGGTTACACCGATACCACTTTCCCGAAGTCTGCCGGTGTAGAAATTATTCTCATCGTACTTAAGTTGCTCCTGCATTGGCATACCCATTGGGGCAAACATTTTCCATGTGGCTAACTTTATTCCAATTCTGTCTTTTGGAGTAAGTTTGTAACCAAGGTGAAACTCGTAATGGTGCGTGTTTGTCTTTTCTTCTTCAAAATTTAAAAATGAATAGTAAGTAGTACTTACTGAAAATTTGTAGTCCGGAACTGTGTTTCTGACAGATTTCCCCTTCGGATGGTTTTGACTGAACGAAGTTGCAGTGAAAACTGCGATCATTAATGTTGCAGCAAAAAGCTTTTTAAAATTTGTTGTTTTCATAATTTTTTAATAAAATGATTAATGACAACAAAGGAAGCACTGTAACATTCTCAATCAAAGTAAAATATGATTTGTGGTCGTATTATGTGATTAGTGGTTTTGTTCCTATCATAAACTGTCTGAGAAGGAGTGTCCTTCGTTCAGAAAAAGAAATGCCTGATTAGCACTTCGCAACCTAATTTATTTCTACTACCACTCCACCTCGCTTGTGTCCTTTCTCAACATACCGATGAGCTTCGGCAATCTCCTCCAATTTATATATTCTGTCAATAATTGGTTTTAGATATCCGGCTTCAGCCAATTCTTTGATTCTGTTCAATCGGTTTGAGTCGAGCAACAGGGATTCATCATCAATTGTCAGGTATTTCCCTCCCGGAGCAAGAGCTTTTTTACAGGCATCTTTCAGTTTTGAAGTTTTACTTTTCCCAACGGCATCAAGAATAAAATCGTATTTTGCTTTCGGGCTTAGACTATCCTCTCTGGTGTAATCAATTACACTATCTGCTCCAATCGATTTTACCAGTTCCAGATTTGATGTGCTGCATACTGCAGTTATTTTTGCCCCCAGAAAACTGGCATATTGAATCGCAGTAGTTCCGGTTGTTCCGGAAGCTCCATAAATAAGTACATTTTGTCCGTGTTGAATATTTCCTTTTTCCATAGATTGAAACGCAAGAAGTCCGCCATAAGCAGCAACAGTTGCTTCTTCAAAAGTTAAGTTCGCTGGTTTCAATGCCAGACACCCATAAGTCGAATCTGTTTCTTTCATGCATTTGTATTCAGCATAGGCACCAAGCCCAAACCCGGTAAGGCCATATACCTGATCACCAGGTTTAAACCGCCTGATTTTTTTGCCTGCAGATTCTATTTCTCCTGCAAGTACTAATCCGATAACCGGTTTTCTGGGTCTTGTTATTCCCATCATTATCCTCATTGGGATCATGTATTGAATGGGTATCTTAAATCCCCTGATAAACGTATCACTTGCCGTTACTGCAGTAGCATGTATTCTGATAAGCACCTCATCATCTTTTGGTGTTGGTTTTTGGACTTCTCTCAGCTGAAGAACTTCAGGTGGTCCGTATTTTGTGCATACAATTGCTTTCATTTTGTCAGTAAAATAAAAAGTGCTTACCGGTAATTAGTAGTTGGGTACAGAGTCTGCAATTTGGATAGTTTTCTCATCCATACATAGCTCCAGGCTTATTTTCCAAAGCCTGTCCTGCATTTCATTATCAAAAACGATTTTATCTTCATCCAGTTCAATAAAACTATTCTTCTTCCATGTAATAAATTTCCCTGACCGCTTAATGCTTTCGTCCTGACTTTCGGTAAACAAAGGAGCCATTATTTTCCCACATTCCTCTATAGAAATAAATGTGCCAAAAAACTTCATTATTGTTGCCATTGTTTTCATTGACAGTGGAATAATATTCAGCTGATTGCTCCACACGGTTTTTGATATTTCAAAGCCAATGAAGGATACTTTTGGCCGCCTCGATCCTCTGTACAGATCATTTAACTTAACAAGGAACATTCTTTTGGCAAGCATTGCCTGATGGATCCCGTTTTCAAAACCCCAATTTCTTTTCATCTGAATGTCATCCCAGAATATTTTGCCACCCCGGGTAACATTAAATATTACTCTTCCGCCATTCTCTGAGATTTCCAGCAGGTTCAATAAATTTAAAGTGAGCATAAACTGAGATAAATAGTTAACCTGGAAATGTGGATCCATTCCATCTTCAGTCTCAACACGTTTTGCGGCATAGCCTAAACCGGCATTTATAAAAATACAATCGAGAAACTTATGTTTACTTTGAATCTCTTCGATTGCAAGCCTGACATCTGTAAGTTTAGTAAGGTCGCACAGAATAATTGATATTTTTTTATTCCCTGTGGAACTTTCAATTTCTCTGATTGTAGCCTCACCAAGTTCTTTGGATCTGCACAATATTATAACTTCATGATTTTGGTCATCTATTCCGGCCAATACCTTAGCCACTCCTTTTCCCATTCCGTTGGTGCCACCGGTTACAAGTATTTTCATTTATAATTCGTTATTAATATTACTTATAACTACATTCCCTTTTTTATGACCCTGTTCGACATACAGAAAAGCCTCAGCTGTCCTTTCCAATGGATAGACTTTGTCGATAACCGGATTTAACTTTGCTGATTCAATGAGTTCAACAAAGAAATTCAGATTCTCAGCACGTTCAGTTGATACACCTCCCTTGATTTTCTTACCACCTTTTATTGAGGTCCACAGCACTTTCAGAAAATCCCAGATTTCCAACATATTTTCAAGATAGATTCCATTTGGTTTTAGTATGCCCTTGCATTGAGAGAAAGTAGTCTTGCCTACAACACTGAATACAAAATCATATTTCTCCTCGCTTTTTGTAAAATCCTCTTTAGTATAATCGATTACCTTATCGGCGCCTAAAGATTTCACCATTTCTGCATTCGCGGCACTACAGACACCTGTAACTACTGCTCCATAGTACTTTGCAAGTTGGACTGCATAAGTACCTATCGCTCCGGAAGCGCCATGGATAAGTATTGTCTGTCCTGGCTGGATCTTTGCTAAATCTCTTATAAAAAACAATGCAGTGTTTCCCGCCAAAGAAATGGCTGCGGCCTTTTCCCAACTCAAATCAGCTGGTTTTATAGCAAGTGCTCCTTTTTCAGAAACACAGCAATACTCTGCATGACCACCAAATTTGGTCCCTGGTGATCCAAAGACCTGGTTACCCGCCTTAAACAGTTTTACATCTTTTCCTACGGTTTCAATTTCTCCTGCCAGATCAATCCCAAGTATTTTTATTCTGGGCTTTTTGAAACCAAAAATTATTCGTGCAAAAAACATAAACGATTCAGGGACAAATGTGAAGTTTCTGGCATTGCAATCCGTAGTTGTTACTGTAGTAGCATGTATTTTTATCAAAACTTCATTGTCTCCCGGAACCGGTTTTTCTACCTCTTTAAGCTGTAGTTCATCCGGTGGTCCGTACTTTGTGTGAACAATTGCTTTCATAATAGATTCATTATAAGTAAATATCATATCAAAGATAAAGCATAGCAGTCTCAATTAAGAGGAAATATGATAAGCGGTATAAGAGTATTATAAATGTTTATGCCTTCTTATCACGAATGAGGGTAATAATAATACCGATTATGAATGTCAGGCTTACCCAGATCCAAAAACGTGGCTGAGATACGTTCTTTTGCAAAATTAATGTTGGTAATAGGGGAATAAAGGCATTTGCAAGACCATGGGCATAAAGTCCTGAAAATGGTCTGTTGCCTGAGATTTTCCGGATCCATGAAAGAATGAAGGAATAACCAACGATAAGGAGAATAAAACCTCCGAAATTCATATAAGTTTGACTTGTACCTGTTATGAACCATAAGGGGAGATGCCAGGAAGCATGGATGGATCCCAGAATAATGTTAGCATACCATATTCCGAATTTGCTTTCAAGAATCGGGAGAGCATAACCTCTCCATCCAAATTCTTCCTGACCTCCACCCAGAAGTATCATAATTAATAAATAAGGAAAAAATAACCAAACGGACGGTAATAACATTGGCAATCGTACTTCACCGAATAATTCAGGTAAAAACCATGCTATAAATGTACTGCCTCCGAAAATTAATATTGAAAAAACATAGGCTTTCCATCCTAAACGGAAATCAAGAAAACTCCTGAGATATATTTTTGCATAACCCTTTCCATTTTCCTTACGTAAAGCATAAAGTGCACCTGCCAGTGGCCCATAAACACCAATCATAATTACAGGTATTGTCGCTATTGATAACACTTTTTCTGAAACCGGAATGATTTTAAGACTAGCCAGTATGAGTGGAGTCCAGATTATCCATGACCAAATAAATGTCCTCAGGAAGAAGCGGAAAGGAAAACGTACATTATTATTCATAATTAAATCAATTTATGTGTTACCGGATTGATCGAAATAATTATCAGGTTATTATCCCTTGCGATATTTAAAACTCTATGCAAATGTGCTTCATCTTTAAGTTTTCCAGAAAGAATTGTATTATTTCCTTCATAGCTGATCTCCATACCCTCAAAGCATTCCTTCCATTTGCCATTGAGATGCCCCTGAACTTTTATTATAGTCTTGCTTTTCAATTTTCGTTTCATTATTGCCCATGTTGACACTATTCCAATAACTATCCACATGGCTGTAGACATTTAAAATTTTCGTCCTTCTTTGTGTCGTATATGGGGCATGCTTTTGAAGAACATTTCATTCTGCCCTGAAGAATCCTTACTCCCCATGGCATGTACCCGGCACACATTAGCAAAGCACCAGTTGCACTTATTAATTCTATATCAGGATTGTTAAGTAACAGGAGCCCTGTCATAATGCATATTGTTTGCCATTTACTGATAAACCGTTCTTTAAATAGTCCAAGTGCCTGTATTGCGGCCCCTACAGGTAATAATGGCAGTAACCAGACCACCCAGAGCAAGCCTGCTTTGTCCACAATAACACTTAGAAAAGGAACAAACTCCTGAAACTGAGCCTCCGGCAGAGTGTCGAATGCCGACAGTACCAGACATAAGGCTCCTTTATCGACAGCAAGGATGAATGCTCCGAATAATCCTATGATACCACCCCAAAAACCTAATCGTTTTCCACTGCCCTGCAATACATTCATGAAACTGATCAGAGATATCATTATAACAGGGACTGCAAACATTACAATTAGATGTCCGATGTGGAATATTGGCTGATTGTGAAACCTGCCAACCAGTTGTTCAACTGTCTGAAGTGCCTCGAGTTTTAAGAGATTAGGGTGCATTACAAATCCGGCCAACAGCATTACCGGGAATGCAATAATTGATACTGCAAAACTTTTCTTTTTGATTGTATCTATTTTCATGATTTTCAAATTTTATTTTAATTCTCATTCATATTTATTATTATCAGAATCTGAAGCCAAAATTCAATACCGGTTCAAATTTGTATTTTGGAGCTCCGATTTCAATGGCCGCAAATGAGGCAGGGAAATTAGTGTTGACTGGCCAATATTTGAGTGCATAAGCAGGTTCAACGAACATATGTTTCTTGAAAAATTCAAAGCGGTAGCCTGCGATAAACTGAAGATATAACTGAAAGCCCTTCTGTATTTTTTTGTCATCCGAATCATAGAACTGTTGAAGAAAAAAGGTTGGTTCGATGGTGGTAAATAAGTTCTTCCACAGGAATCGCTGATAACCCAAACCTAGACCAGTAGCTTTGACCTTCCCGGGGTAGTATTCCTCTGAGTTCAAATATGTTCCTAAAGGTTCATAATATGTCCAGGTGATAGCTTCAACTATGATGTTATCTTTCAGGGAGAGTCTGTACCCATAGTTCAACTGTATGAATCTGACAGAATCACCAATATTCCCCAGAAGCCATAGAGAGCTTCCAACAGAGTGACGCATCTTTACATCCTGCTTTTCTTCCGGAGAAGATGAAGAATCTGTTTGAGCTAAAACCTGGCTGAATACCAGAGTGACAGACAAGGTAAAAATTAAAATTAAAAATGACCTTTTCATAATTGATGGTATTAATGATTAATTATTGCACAAAGGAAATAATGCAACAAGCTCAATCAAAGGGAAATATGATAAGCGGTTTTATAAAATGATAAGTGGTTTACCCTGATTGAAAGTCACGAATTTATTCAACACGGATTACACGGTCCCGATAGCTATCGGGATCACGGAATGAATTCACGGATATGTTTATTCATCATTAGATATCCTCGGGTGTAGATCATGGCCGATCGGAAATAATTATTGTATCCCTGCTTATAGTATATGCGCCAAAATAGCCGAGTGCTCCATTGCTTATATTTGTGTTGGGATTAGCCGGGGTATTTAATGACATCATTTCTGCACCACCTGAAATCGGGAATAAGGTTTTATAATAATCATACGTTTTCTCATCAAGTGAGTATAGTTCAACTACAACTGTATCATTCTGTTGATATACATCATAGCTCCAGGATAATTCAACATTATTGCCATTAAAAATGTCGTCAGTATAAAGATCTTTGCTATTCCTGGCTTTTGTTCTGTCGTTAATGTTGTATGTTTTTAACCTGTAAAAATTGCGAAACTCGACGGGGTCCGAAAAGTGACAACTTACAACATACCCGACCTCATAAAAGATGCTTGCAGGATTATACAGGGAGGTTACTGAATTAATATTAACTTTTTGAGGAATAGTTGCTTTTGCCGTATATTTTTCTCCTTCTGAAAGGATGCTGAGAGTGTAATTTAGATGCGATTTTGCCTGAACACTTTCTCCCAGATAACTACCCGGTTCTGCTTCATTGAAATTTATTATTGTTCCTGTATTATCTGTTAATGTAATAACAGCACCTGAAACTGTCGGATTTGTTGTCTGATTAAAATAGTCGGTCGTTTTTGACAACTTTATAATGCACTGGTTATCAGAATCATTTATTACACCTTCAATTACAAGTTTTGGTTTCATGTAGTCTAACTCAATTTCAATTACACTTTCACATGATGTTAAGAGTATAATAGGGACAGAGAAAATTAGTATTGATTTCATTCGATTAAAAATTAAAATTATAGGTAATTGAAGGGACCATTTGGAAAAGAGATTGTTGAACTGCTTCTGTTTTCGAAGGATCATTTTCATTCTCTCTGAAACTAATTGAGTAGGCATTTTTACGGGCATAAGCATTATAAACTGAAAAGTTCCAGCTTGATCCGAATTTTTTCCGCTTTTTATTTGTAAGAGTTACCCCTAAGTCAAGTCGATGGTAATCAGGCATACGATAGCCATTTCTGTTTGTGTATGCAGGAACTGTAACTCCATCAATTACATACTTTCCGTCTGGAAAAGTAACAGCATTTCCGGTGTTGTATACCCAATTTGCTGACACTTTCAATCTATCATTAAAACCATACATCAATACAATTGACACATCGTGTGTTCTGTCATGCTTCACAGGGTACCATGCACCATCATCAATTTCATTAATTGATCGTTCCGTTCTTGATAGTGTATATCCGATCCAACCAGTTAAGTCACCGGTTCTCTTCTTGATAAAAAGTTCTGTACCATAAGCTCTTCCCTTTCCGAAAACCAGCTGAGATTCAACATGTTCATTAAGTATTATGTTTGCACCGTTTTGATAGTCTATTTGATTCCCGAAATTTTTATAATATACCTCTACTGATGTTTCAAACATATTGTCTTTGAAATTTTCAAAAAATCCCAACGCAACCTGGTCGGCAATTTGTGGTTTTACAATTTTACTGCTTGAGATCCATACGTCGGTGGGTAGAGCGACTGTCGAATTTGACAGAAGATGCATATACTGAGCATTTCTTGCATAAGACATTTTAACAGACAATTTCTCGTTAACTATATAGTTTAAAGTCATTCTTGGCTCCAAATTGCCATAATTCTGAATTACATCGCCTTTGATGTATGAGTTTGAGCTGGTTATTTGATCATTTTCATTATAGGCATAAACTGTACCCGGACCAATAACAGTGCAATTTGAATAGCGTAACCCATAATTTAATATTAACTTTTCTGATAAATCAAACTTATGAGATATGTAAACAGCACTTTCAAAAGCATGTTTCTTATCAATAATTTTTGAGTTAGTAAAATCTTCGTTCCCTGAATTTAACTCACCTGGACGGAATGTATGGTATATTGTATTAAATCCGAATTTAATGGTGTTTTTTGTGTTGATGTAGTATTGAAAATCCTCCTTTAAATTTAAATCCCTTATACCTGAAGTAACTTCCAATAATTCCCCGACGTTATAACCGATACCATAATTATAATCGCTGTAAATGATGGAGCTGTTTAAAAAAAGTTTATTTCCGGATATATGATTCCACCTTAAAGTTGCAGTTTTATTTCCCCAGTTGAAGCCCACTAAATCTGATATTTTGAAAACATCCCTGCCAAAATACCCTGAAAGAAATATCCTGTTTTTATCATTAATTCTAAAATTCGCTTTTGCATTAAAATCATAGAAATAAAGTTTAGTGCTTTTAGCTGCAGGATCATCCCATAAGGGTAGAAATATATCTGCATAAGTTCTTCTGCCTGAAATAATGAATGAGCCTCTGTCTTTAACTATCGGAGCTTCTATAGTGAGTCGGGAGGCTATTAGTCCTATGCCCCCTGAAGCAGCTATCTTTTTTGAATTTCCTTCCTTCATTTGAATATCCAGTACCGATGACAGACGTCCGCCATAATTTGCCGGAGCATTACCTTTATAAAACTCCATGTCTTTCACAGCATCTGAATTGAATACTGAGAAAAAGCCCAGTAAATGCGCAGAACTGTAAACCGGGGCTTCATCCAGAATTATCAGGTTTTGATCGGCACTTCCACCCCTTACATAAAACCCGCTATTCCCCTCGCCGGCTGATTTTACTCCAGGCAAAAGTGAGATGGTTTTTAAAATATCCTGTTCCCCAAATATCACCGGAACAGATACCACATCTTTTGGAGATATTTTTACAACGCTCATTTCAGGAGCCTTTATGTTCTTATTGGAGGTCTCGCTTATAATTACAACTTCAGCGATTTCTATTGAACCCTGTTGTAACTCAACATTTTTGCTGATATTACCGGTTAATTCAATGATTTCAGTTTTACTGATATTACCCATGTATGAAAATTGAATTGTATGTTTCCCTCCGGGTAAGGTAATTGAGTAAAAACCGTATGTGTTTGCCATAACGCCTTTATGCAGCTCCTTTATCTGTACCGTAGCCCCGATCAGGGCTTCCCCATTTTCTGAGCTTCTGACGTATCCGCTGATAGTATAATTCTGTTGTGTCGCAGCTTGTGGCTCGTTATCTGCTGCTTGAGAAAAACCCAGGTTGGTGATAAATAAAAGGATCAGGAAAGTGATCCTTGCTGCTGTTTTCATAAAAATAATCTGTTAATAATTACTATCTGCAAAGAAACTGATGCAATGTGCTCAAGCAAAGTGAAATATGATTAGTGGTCAGATAAAATGATAAATGGTTATTCTGAGAAAAAATGAGCAGATACCTTAATTTAAAGATTTGAGATTTTTGGCATACCTTCGGCTTACTTCAAGTGGTTCAGGTATGTTCTTCAGATAAGCTCTGTGTTGGGTATTTGATTTTTTTTCAATGCGGTCGACATGCTCCATATTAATAATACTCGAGCGGTGGATCCTTACAAAATTATTATCCGGAAGCTCTTCCTGCCATTGTTTCAGCGTTTTTAAAACAAGACAGCGCCTTCCTTCAATTGTAACGATTTTGGAATAATTGCCCACAGGCTCAATGAATGATATTGAGCTTAATTTAATAAACTTCGAAGTACAGTTATTCAACCTGACATAAATACTGTCGGAGTATTCATAACTCTTTGTTTCACCCTCCTGTGCCTTCTCTCTTTTTATAACTTTCTCAATCGCACTATTCAGCCTGTCGGGGTTTACAGGTTTCAACAGGTAATCAATTGCATTTACTTCAAAAGCCCGGATAGCATACTCATCATAAGCTGTTACAAAAATTATCTTTATTGAACTGTTTATAACTTCACATAAATCAAAACCTGTCTCTCCGCCCAGCTGTATGTCGAGAAAAATAAGCTGTGGATTATTAAGGTTAATCAATTCTACTGCAGAGTCGCACGAATCGGCTTCTCCAACGATTTTTATTTCAGGGTGAGGCAAGAGCAACTTCTTAAGATTTAACCTCGCCAGTCTTTCATCATCCACTATGATAGCTTTCAGGGTTGTCATATTGCATTAATATTTTCAATTTCAATTGTAGCTAAAACCCACCCATCAACTTCTTTAAGCGAAAACGAATAATTATCACTATAGTATAAACCTAACCTTCTTTTTAAGTTTTCTATTCCGTTACTGGTTCCGTTACCGGTATTTTCTGTTGATGAAGATGCAGGAACTAATTTACCTGTATTTGAGACACTGATGATAAGCTTTTTGTCAACTAAAATAGTTGAAAGCCTGATAATAAGATTTTGCTTCATTGTCTTAGTTCCGTACTTTACTGCATTTTCAATCAGCAGGTGAATAATAAATGAAGGTATTAAAACAGGTTTTGCTGATTCACCAACCGAGATCTTATATTCAAATTTCTCTTCGAATCTTGTTTTTTGAATTTCAAGATACTTATATACTGATTCTACCTCTTTTTCGATAGAGACTGTCATTTGTTGTTTGTTTAGGGTATACCTGTAATATTCCGACATATCAATAACAAGTTTCTTCGCCTTTTCAGTATTCTCATCTATTAAAGTGTAAATAGAATTCAGCACATTAAATAAAAAATGCGGATTAATCTGGTAACGGAGCATTTTTAGCTGAACGTCCTTGGCCAATGTCTCTGCCTTATGGGCTGTTTCTTTTTGCTTACTTGTCTGAAGTATAAAGTGAGTCAGGAAATATGTGGCACTTAAAAATAAAAAAACCAGACTGGCACCGGGTGAATATTTTTTAACCAGATCAAGTGAAAATGGCAGTACAAAACCATTCCAGAGGACAGTTTCAAGCCATGTGCTTAAAAACAGGAATAATACCGGCCCGAAAAATGTAAAAAAGATAATGAAGCAATAAAGCAGCAAAGTTAACTTCCTTCTGATTGCCCAGGTGTAAGAGAATATGAATAGAAAAATAAATGGCAGGAAAGAAAAAAATTGAAACAGGTGATCAGATAATATAGTTTTTATTCTACCAGGGGCAGGGGGTGTCCATGCAAATGAATCAAGCGTTCTTGTCAGTACTAATAATACAAGAACTGCCAGCATGTTGAAAAAATATTGATGCTTTTTATAAAGTGCCTTTAGCATATAAAAAGTTTACTGATATTTCATTCTTTTTGACACATTTATTATCTCATCAAACCATATTTTACCATTTCAGGTCAAATTTTAAGCGTGGCTATGTAAAGGTATTTCAAATATTATAACGATCCAATAATCAGTTCGATCATAAATTAATTTTAAATCAATGGTCATATCCTGACTTCTGACATTTAGTGCGGCAGGAAATCCTATTTTTTAATTAAAGGTTTTAAAAGGGTATTCAAGTCACAGGCCGGAGAGATAAATGGCAAGATTCTTTGTAATCATATTCCGAATATTGATTCCCACGAATTGATTCACCACGGATTAAACAGATTTCACGGAATGAATTCACGGATTGCATTACCCGTGTCCTCCGTGCAATCCAGGGTTAAATAAAATAATCATAATTAGATATCCTGACTTCTATTTTAAATTCCTAAAGGACATTTTCTATTATGCCTGGTGGCAATAATGCCAATTTACTGAGGACTGGAAGGTAAGCCCATTGCTGGTTCCGCATTCCCTGAAGCACCAAGTTTAAAGATCATGAACTGCTGATTATCTTCAGTGTAAGGACTCCATATTTCTTTGTCCTTACCATTAGGATCGCCATATTTCACAAAATTTGTCCATGCATCGACCATATAATCCGATAATGCATAATCTCCTTCAGTAAAAGGCCGCCAGCTATTACTCAGCGTATTAAAGACATACCACAACTCGGCAGAGTGAAAGGCCCCTGCAGTATCTCCGGGCAGTGCCCGCTCAAACTCATAAGCATAAGCTTTTCCGCCATTCTCCCTGCGAAGCTTGCAAAATTGTCCTAAGCCGTTCTTCATCATGCCCATATCATCCTTATTATAACCAATAATATATGGGATATCGGCTATCTTTTGTGCTCGTGCAGCATCGCTGAAATTGCTATGTAAAACATACCCGTCTGTGACAGGTGACATCATTCCCATTCTTTTCTCCTTCCTGTAGCGGTTCATAAGATCCAGTAAATCCCCGGCTGACACCGCTCGCATAGCCACCAGATTATTGTAACCGCCAAAATCCATTAGATCCTTGCCTGCCTTTTCTGCATCAGCCAGCTGGGCTCCGCCAGGCTGGGATCCCTCAGCTACACCACCACCGCTTTGTATAATAGCCTTTTGCAACAGATCTTTTGATAGAGGTGAAGTGACAAGACTTTGTACGCTCATGGCACCGGCACTCTGCCCAAAAACTGTAATGTTATCCGGATCACCACCGAATTGTCGTATGTTGTTCTTAATCCATTTTAAGGCGGCTATCTGGTCCAAAAGGCCGTAATTGCCTGAAACATTATTTGGACTTTCAGCAGAAAGATCAGGATGTGCAAGAAAGCCGAAAATGTTGAGCCTGTAGTTTATAGTAACGAGAATTACTCCATGTTTCGCCCATTCTTCACCACCCAAAAACTGCTTTTCATAACTGTACCCTGAAGCAAAAGCGCCGCCATGAATAAACATTGCCACTGGCAATCCGGAATCCGTTTTACCGGGTGCCGGGGTATATATATTCAGATAGAGGCAATCTTCACTATTCTGATGGCCATCATCAGTGAAAAATTCTTTATAATAGAAACTTCCGGGCTGACGAGGAGGTTGTATGGCTGCGGGCCCGTAAGTATCAGCCACCTTAACCCCTTCCCATGGAATTACCGGCTGTGGTGGTTTCCAGCGCAAGTCACCCGACGGAGGTGCTGCATAAGGTACCCCTTTATAAATATACACACCGGGAGTCTCTGTTGGGATACCCTGTATTTCCCCGTTTTCAATTTTCAGAACAGGGTTTTCACTGCCATTGCAAGCGGTTATGGTAATCAGAATAGCACTAATAATTATTAATGGGTTTTTCATTTTGATTTCATTGTGAATTATACTGTCTCATTTATAAATTTATTAAGTCAGATCATGCTTCTCAGGCAGTGATAGACCACCCCTAAGTTAATTATTTTCCCGGCCATTATCTTCCGGATAATCATAAAATAATTTTACCAGAAATAGTTTTGTTAAGCAAAATTGAGTATATATTTAAACAAATATTGACTTTTACTGCATCTTAAATATCTATGCTATGAAGACGTCCAATTTTGATTTATTGTTTGAAATCAGGGAAGATCTGATCAACAGGGCCCTCGCAATTGCTTTTTATACCTCAGCTTTTCCAACCATTATTAATGGGAAAGTCGCAATATCCAAAAAGCTGCCTGCCGGATTAAAGAGTATTGGTGATGTCAGTTTTGAGATGCGTCTTAAAGAGCCACCAACGGTTGATGCGATTAAGGATAACAGCATACTTATGCTACTCAACCTCGAGTTTATCATTTCCGTCTTGAACGGCATAAATAATAAGTTTGAAATAACAGCATCTCTTACAGTCCTGCCGAAGCTTCTTCCTGCCACACAACATATAGTAGCAGATTTGAGCCAGGCCCTGATAAATGAAATCATCTTTAATGATCGTAACAAGATCCCTGCTAAGACTGTTAAAGCCATGGATGAAGTGATCAAAGGGATTCTCAGGTCACAGATGCTGGATAAAATGGAGGATGTGGATCTTACCCCGTTTCTTAAAACTCTGTCGCTCCCTGATCCTGTCAGTTGCATAGATGCCATCATCCCTGAACCTGATGGAAATGCTTTATTCTTCAAAGGGGCCTCATTTGTCAATTATAGTCTTTCAGATAATGGTTCTGCTGCAGGCAATCCGGTTTCAATAGCAGCACGGTGGAAAGAAATCTGGCCCGATGGAATAGATGCAGCCCTTGTTCATGGCGGCTATATCTATTTTTTCAGGAATGAAAATTATATCCGATATCATCTGGGCAGCAGTACCCCTGACCCGGGATATCCCGCATTGATCAAGGACGGATGGAAAGGTTTATGGACTGATGGAATAGATGCTGCTGTTATCTGGAATGATGGCAAAGCATATTTCTTCAAGGGTCATGAATTTATCAGGTATGATTTTTCAAAGGGTAGTGCCGACGAAGGATATCCGATGGACATAGCTTTATATTGGCCCGGGATATGGCCTGATGGCATTGACACGGTTATGCTGGGGAACAACGGGAAGGCTTATTTTTTCAAGGGTGATGAATATTTTTGCTGGAATGTTGCAGAAAGGCGCGCTGAACCGGGTTACCCTGCGAAAATAAATGATAAAATGCCTGGTATACTGCCCGGTAAATTACCTATACCTGTTGATCTTGGAGGATTCAAAACAATGGACCAGAGGGTGCTGACACTCGGTCTGAATATTTTCGATAATCCAGTTGGGTATATGGATCCTGTGAGAAATTATGTTGACGGAAATGATCTGTGGATTGGCACGACTGAAAAGGCAATGATCATGATTTTTGATCATGTCTGGAGCAATACTGCATATCACAAAAAAAGGAGACACTGGAGTGGCAGCTATGATGTGATTCCTTCGAAGGCACTTGATTATATAAATAAATTTCATGACATTCTTGTTTCAACTGTTCCGAATATTCTTACATTGGGTGTTTTATCCACCGATGTAAGAGTTGATTACCTTAAATGCGATGCATCTGTTACAGTTTCACTTAATAAGCCAAGCTTCGAACTTCTTCCCGGAAATAAGATCAACATAAAGGAGTTTCGTGTTGGAATCAACATTTATTTACACGTTTACACTAAAATTACTGTTACTACAAAAATTGATGCCAATGGCTGGTGGCCAAATTTTCCGCACCAGGAAGATATCATAAATACTTCCAGTACGGAGATAAATCTGATCAATGGATCATTCAGCTTTAATGAAGGGCTGAAAGATATAGAAGCAGAACTTATCTGTGACCTGACAAAAGGCATCAGTGCCCGGATTACAAATGTTAAAGTTGATTTTGATCTTGGGATCGATCTGATAAGTGATGCATGCAACTGGTTGATGAACAGCCTGACAGGTCTGATTTTACCAATGGTCCCGGCAATCCGCCTTTTGCCTCCGTTAATTGAAAAAGAGATTGAAGTGAGTGCGTTTAACAAACAATTGAAAAAAAACATTACGACACTCAATATCAATGATTATGTTATTCCGGATAATCTGACTTTTAAGGTTGAGCCAGGACCTGTTACAATAGATGATAAGGAACT
The DNA here is from genome assembly GCA_942492865.1 of uncultured Bacteroidales bacterium. Lineage (GTDB taxonomy): Bacteria > Bacteroidota > Bacteroidia > Bacteroidales > VadinHA17 > LD21. The sequence goes on from OW818650.1 coordinate 1,798,922, forward strand.
TACAGCAGCAACGAGGATTTCCCTCGTTGAAATGCCAAGAAAAATCTTTTCTGTGCCATTATTCGTAGCCAATTGCAATCCCAAACGCATGGAAGTGCACCGTATAGGTTGTGACTGGGTGGAAAAAATTGACCAGGCTTACAGGATTGGATACTATGTGTTGAACGATGCCATTCATGATGGTTTTGACGGTTGTAAATACTGTCTGACAGAACTTCACACACGTTAGATAAATAGTGGGCTTTTTGTTTTTAGCGGAATGTGATAATTAAATTGTGTTATCCTGGAATATTTTTAACGCATTATATATCTTCTGCCAATTGCCTTATACGGTCTGCTTCTTCAATACATGGTGTTAATTGCCCGGCTTTTTCATTGAGATGCGCGAGTGGCTCCTTTAAGCGTTGTTCTATTTCTATAAATAGCTTTTCAAAGATCCGGGAAATCTCTTTATCCAACCGATCCCGGAACTCATCCCGTGACTTTTTCATTTGTTGCGAGAAGTTTTGCAATATTCCCGACCGTTTCCATATCAATGTAACAGCGACAAGGCCTGCCCCAACCAGCGCGATGATACCACCAGTGATATCAAAAATTACCATTTTTGTTGAAAAGGCAATTATAGCGCCAAGAGCTGTAATCCCTCCACCTGCAAGTGAAAGCTTACCGATTTCGGACCCCTGAATTCCCTTGTCACCAGTAATATCCGCTATTCGAAGGTCTTGAAGTTGCTGTTGCAGACGTGAAAGAATCTCAATCCGGTCGGTATCTTTAGCCGAAAAACTTCCGATTACATTGTTTTGTCGATGTACAATTGCCTCGGTCAGCTCACTGAACATCGTAATCATTTCATCCGATATGTCCTTCGACACTCGCAATGATTCGGTGTCAATCTCTGATTTTGCGGTGCTTTCAAAGTTGGATTGGAGTTCAGTCAGCCATGTCTTAATATTCTTATCCCGTAGGAATGGAATTGCTCTTCGCAAAATAGTTCCTACGCCCAATCCTTCAGTAAAATCCTTTTCCAGCTTAAGGGCAAGCCTGTCATAAGAAACGCAAAGGCTATCGACGGCCAGCCGCCTGAGAGCGTCCGCTTTATTCCGACGTGTATGAACTCTGGCAATCAAGTTTTCGTAAAACACCCTGTCGTCCGCTATGGCAGCCTGTTCATTCTTGAGACGGACAATAATACTTGTGACTACTTTTATGGCAGTATCCCGCGCGCTCTCCAATTTAATCCTCCAGACTTCCCCAGTCTGAATAGCGTTACGTAAGTATTGGCGGAATTCAGTAAAACCGCTATCTTCTCCTCCCTCAGCTTCAAGTTTCGCCGATACTGTAAATACTATAGGATTCTGGACGTTCCTTTCTCTTGCATACTGCTGAACTCGTTCGCGGTTGATTGTGAGTTCGTGTTGTGTCGCCAGATCAGATTGCTGCAAAATGAACACCATTTTCCTATACCAGTCCTTCCGGATAAGCGACAGAAAATCCCAGGCGGTACCGGTATGAGGATTCTTGGCAGAAAATACAAATATAACAAGGTCGCTCCGGGGAATATAGTTTTCTGTAATTGTTTGATGATTACTAATTATTGAGTTTGTTCCCGGTGTGTCAACAATGGAAATCTCATGCAGGACTTCCATAGGCAAAGTGAGACGTTCCCAATTGTCACCAAGATTCTTCTTTGTTCGTACCTCTCCATAGATTAATTCCTGTATACCAGCTGTACACGGGTCAGGTGCAACTTCGCAAATTTCCTCGCCAAGAAGTGCATTTATAAAACTGCTTTTCCCTGACTTTACCTCCCCCACAATTACTAAAAGTGCAGCTGACTGCATATGAGAAAGTCTATCCTGGATAATTCTGTATGCCCCGGTGTCTGCACATTTTTCTGTCAATATAAGACAAGCCTGAAGCAGGTCATGCAAAGATTCATATTGTTTCTTTTGTTCCGGGTTTAATATTTGTTGTGCCATAATGTACCGGTGGGGAATCAGATTAATAATAATATTTACAAATATACTCGAAAAGCGGGTCTCACTGAACACGCCTGAGAAAATCAAATGTTTAATCTGTGAATTATGTAAGAAGTATTTGCAATTACATAACAATCTGAAATAGGATACCTCGTTCTTTACCGGCTATAACCCTGAGCCATACTGGAGAAGGGAGAATTAACCAATAGATAAATATGAAGACAATGAAATTCTTAATCGGTATTATTGCAGCAGTCTTGATTACCAGTGCTGCAAGCGCACAGCACAGCAGTTCACCCAGTGGAAAAGTTAATCTTGGAATCAAGGCCGGGATAAATATGTACAAGATCAGCAGTGACGACAACACTGCGTATGATCAGATAACAGGGTTTCATCTGGGATTGATTGGTCATATCCATCTGGATAGCCAATGGGCTGTTCAGCCTGAAGTTCTTTATTCAAGCCAGGGGGCAAAAAGCGGGGGTATTGAGCAAAAGCTTGACTATATTAATGTACCTGTCCTCCTTCAGTATATGTTTGACAATGGATTCAGATTACAGGCCGGTCCGCAGTTGGGGCTACTGGTCAGGGCAGACAATAAAAACGATCTGAACTCTATCGACCTTGGCGTGGGGATGGGTATCAGTTATGTAGTTCCCTCAACTGGGTTTGGTTTAGATGTAAGGTATAATCATGGATTAAGCAACATTAATAAAAACGATGCAGTAAAATCATTTAACAGAGGTGTTCAACTGGGGGTCTTTTACATTTTTGGTCATTAGTCAAGAGTCCCATTTCAAAGGTTAGATTAGAATATGGAGAAGCCAGTTACGCGACGCGTGGCTGGCTTTTTTAATGATAATGAACCATGCCAGCCTGTCCGCTTCGAAATCTAAGGAAGGTTATTCAGTTTGGAATGAACTTAATCAGGGTAACAGTGTTCTTAGCACATGGAACAAAATTCCGGATAAGAATAATTTACCACCATTCATAATTACTAAACTAACAGTTGATTAGTAAATAAATGCGTATAGATCAACAGTTGTACTATTTGAGTTTTCGCTTGGCATCTACCTCGTCGTCAAAGGCTTTAAACCATCGTCTATAACGGCTGAAAGGTAATGCAATTCGATTCACAATGCTCGATTTCGGCTCGGTCTGCGCACATGATGATTAATGGGTAGCGAAAATTCAAATACTATCTCAATAATTTCTATAAAACTAAAAAAGGATAAAATGACTTCAATCAAAACCACTGCAAGAATTGCAGGATTTCTATATCTCCTTCAGATCCCACTTGGTGTCTTTGGTATCTTGTATGTTCCTAAGGTGCTAATGGTTACGGGGAATATGGATGCAACAGCTTTCAATATTCTGGCAAATGAGTTTTTATTCCGTCTAAGTATTGTGAGTGCAATACTTTGCGCACTGGTTACTATTGCTACTGCACTATATATCTATAAAGTACTCAGGTATGTCAATGAAAACAATGCTAAATGGATACTGCTTTTCGCTTTGATTGCAGCCCCCATTTCCATGCTCAATGAACTCAATAGTATTGCTGTATTACTTTTATTAAAAAGCCACGAATTAGCAATCATATTTACTCAAAGTCAATTGCATAGTTTGGTTACTATCTTTTTAGATTTGCACAGATATGGACATCAAATTGCAGGAATATTCTTTGGACTTTGGTTACTTCCAATGGGATATTTGGTTTTCAAATCAACATTCATCCCAAAAATTATAGGTGTTTTTTTAATTGTTACCTGTTTGGGTTATCTAATTGATTTTACAACATTCTTTCTGTACCCCAACTCTGGTATAATAATTAGTGAATATACCTGGATTGGAGAAGTTCTAATGGTTTTATGGCTTTTAATTAAAGGTGTAAATGTTGAAAAATTTGAAAAATGGAATCAGGAGAACAAAATAAGGAATAGTTTCCCAAATGCTTCCCACCTCACATAAAAATACCTGCAAGTTTTATCTTGCAGGTCATTACCTTGCCGCTTAAGCAGATGGAGGATAACTCGCGTTGCTCGTGAACCTCAGGGAGGTGCTTAAGGCCCCCTTTAGGGGGTTTGGGGGCAAGAAAAAAAGTGAGGATTACAGCTCGTTTTAATAGCTTTGATCCTCATGGGTTTTACAAAAGAAAAACTTTACCCCAACATCGTTTAATTCAGGAGGATTATTCGCTTCGCTCATGATCCTCAGAGGGGGTGCTTAACAACGAAAAATCTCTCACCGTTTCACGGCAAGGGATTTTTTCTTTGTAGACAAAAGGTTTGAAAAATCGGACCTTTTGCTAAATTTACTGCATGCAAAAACTCTTCAAGGACCTCTTAATCATTCTTGTCTTGGCAGGTGGCTGTTCAAAACCAACTGATTCAGAAGAATATGGCAAAGTTGTTATTTTGATGTATCATCGTATTACTAAAGGAGAACCAACCAACCTTTATGAGAGAAGCTCCGCTGATTTCGAATCTGATCTCAATTACTTGATAGCTAATAATATTACGGTGTGTGGGTTTGATGAGCTCGAAGAAATGGTAAAAAAGAGAACTTTACCAAAGGGAAATAAGGCTATAATCACATTTGATGACGGTGACGTATCCTGGCTTACAAATGTAAAGCCACTCCTGCTGAAGTATGATATGGAAGCCACATTTTTTCTATGGGTGTCACAGATCGGAACAGAATCAGGCTTATCATGGGAAGAGATTGATCTGTTGAGTCACTATACAGACAAGGATGGGGACAGACCATTTATCTTTGCCTCTCATACGATGAATCACCAATACCTTCTTGACATGAAAGAGCAATTTAATAACAATAGCGAATATTCAGCTTATCTTGATGAGGAGCTAGGCGGTTCGAAAAAAATCATTGAATCTGTTACAATTTCGCCTGTAAAAGTATTGTCTCTTCCTTATGGCAACGGAGCGGGAAATGATGAGATCATTAATGCGGTCAGGCGTAATGGTTATAGTTGTATTCGTACATCTATATGGGGTGCGTTTGATGTCAGTACCGCGAATTTGTACAATTTGCCGTCCCTGCCAATGCTCGATGCATCAGAATCTGCCATCATAGGCAAATATCTTGGAATTGAGTAATAAATAAGGAACAGGATTGCAGATCTTATCAGAGTCAATTCCAAGGTTAAACAAAGAGGTCACCTTCAGGGCCTTCCTGCTTAATTGCAGGAATATATCAGTATCCAAATATTGGCAAAAATCCCGTAACAGCCCATATAAAAAGCCTGGCACTTGTGCCTGGCTTTTTCCTTGTAGCGGAATTTGGCGAAATATCTAACCTTGATTTGATAAAGGATTTTGATAGAATAATAAAACTAATTCTAAAGTTGTCTGCCCGTAAGCAGCTTTAACATATTTCCCATCATCTTTCGTTTGCTTACTTTATCGCTCAATATGCCCAGGTACAACATCGCCGCATTCCTGGGAGGGATCGTTTTTTTTGCTTTCCAAAGCAGACTCAGTGCTTCTTTTTTGCAAGTAGTGACACACAGGCCGCATCCAATGCATCGATTCAGGTCAATAAATGCTTTTTCATTTTCAATTTGAATAGCCTCCATCTGACACCTCTTAATACAAAGCATGCACCCATTGCATAAATCTTCTTCTACTTTTGCATAATAATTATGTGCAATTAATTCAGCAGGCTTTTCGTATTTCTTTGCGGAGGTTAAAACGCCACAACAACATCCGCAACAAAGGCAAATACAAAATGGTTGAAGTGAATTACCAGGCTGCAGAACCAATCCTTCCCGTTCCGCCCGGTTAATGATTTCCAGACACTCGTCTTTTGTAATGGTTCTGGCCTTCCCCCTGTCTAAATAATTTTTCGCATCAAACATCAAACAAACTTCGATATCTTTAGTTTGTTTGCAAGGCTTACCAAGTATCGCTTCCCCTTCCTTGCATATACAATTTGCTACCTGTATGGACTTGCTTGTCTTCTTTACAATTTCCCTCATATTATCGTAGGTGGCGATATTAAATTCAGGCACAATAGCCTTCATATGGGGACTTGTACGTAACTGCGGCAATGAAGACCTGAAAAATTCATCATCAAAACCCTCATCGAAGTACTGGTGAACCATCTCAACCATTTCCTTGCTTAAGTCACCTACCTGATGTTCAAACATCCCGATAGCAAGCATTGCATTACTATATTTGAATGGTTCCATATGAGACCTGTTAATAGCACCTTTCATAAACATATCATGAAGTATTCTTGCTACCTTTTCGGTCACATACGAAATCCTGAATTTTTTTTCAAGTCTTTTCCTTACCGTTTCAACGGAAACATTTCCCAGGCTCAGGCAGAGAGCCACTTTTACCTCAATAGATGTAAAAAGTAATTGAAGAATCCTTAATTCTACCCCTGAATTTGTTTTAGGATACCCAATGGGCAGCTTATCAAGATGTTCCTGTAACTGTCTGTAATATGTAATTTCTGAATCCATAGCTTAATGATACGAAATAAAGTATAATGGGCAAAACAAAAAACCCCTCACTGCTTTCGAAACAAAACTACTACTTTGTATCGGAGGGAGGATTATCCGCCAGCTGGCGGATGATCCTCTGATGGGTAGCTTAATAAAGAAAAAGCCTTGCATCCGCTGTCGTCAAAGATAGGTGAAAAGTTTTTTAAGCCCCCCATATGGAGGTTGGGGGGTAGGAAGGAGAGGATTACGCCTTATTGAATTCGGCGTGATCCTCTGGGGGGCGCTTAACAAAGAAAAAGCCCTGCATCCGCCTGCAGCGTCTGTCGGATCTTTTTATTTTTATCCCTCACCAGAGCAAGCTCGGCTCGGTCTAAAAATAAAAATCCCCGGAGCTATCGCACCAGGGATTTTTCCTTGTAGCGGAGGCTTGTGAAATATCTAACCTTGATTTACTTGAAGACATTTTTAAAATACTGGAAATCATAGAGTCTATGAATCCTGTTTATAATTGAAAATTCCGGATACTAAAGAGATACTACTTTTTGAAAATACTGTTAGATTTGTTGTCATCAGGAATGTTTCAAATAATTAAATATCATTTGATGCGGTAAGAATATTATCTTTTTGATCTTGGCAACAAATCTTTTTTATCATATATTGATAATCTTACTGAAGATGCAATAAAGTCGAACAGCGATTACGTTATTTATAAGCGTGGTCGGGAATATTATGATAAGGGTCTTGTAAAAAATGTAATTTTCGACAGTGCAGAGTACACAGTATCGGCAATTGTAAAAGGAGGAGAAAAATATAAAGTAAGGATCTTTGCCGAGAACAGCGAAATTAAAGCTTTTTGTTCCTGTCCATATGAAGATGTGTGTAAGCATATTATTGCTGTGCTGATCCTTATTTCTGAAAAAGGATTTGATGAAAAGCCGGAGTTGACTGGACCAAAATCAAGCAGGGATAATAAAAATGTGCTCTGGAAGAAATATCTGGATTCTCTCAGCCACGAAGAACTAGTTGTGCTGGTTGATAAATATGCTTCCTCGCAATATAGAGCGGAAATTATTAACCGAAATTCGGGTAAAACTGAGGCAAAGACGATTTTCAGGAAAACCCGGAATAAAATTGAGAATTTATTTAAGAATGAAGAATTGCTTTTTTCACCATCTGAGTTTGAAGGTGCTCTATTAAAGAACCTTAATAATCTAAAAGGCTTTGAATCTCACTTGAAAGATGAAACAGGAAAACTTATTCTATTTATAATAGAGGAAGTTAACCATGCTTTTGACAGCAGATATTTGTATATTGAAGATTTTCAGGGGGATGATTTCTTTGAATCGGCAGAATTCTGTGATTTTGTCGCAGGATTTGTAAGACAACTTGAATTCGTCGAAAGAATTGAGTTCCTGGAAGGTCTGGATGAGTCGATCAATTATATGGATTACAGTACGTTTGAGCAGATAGGGTTGGATTTCTCAGTTTATTTTCATGGGAATGAAAAGAAAATGCTGAGCGAATTTCTTTTAAAAAATGCTGATAGGGTTTCTGTTACATTGTTATCGAGGTTTTATAAAGGAATTTCTGATCAGTTACGAGAGCCGCAGAAGATGAAATTGTTAAAGAGACTTAAGGAGGAAAACGAAACTGATCTGATAGAATACTGCACGATACTTATGTCTAACGAAAAGGATAATGAAGCCTTTAATGAACTGGAAAATATTATTTCATCAGAACGTGCGATATGGAATTCTGAGATTAACCTGCTTTATCTTGAACTTTAAGTGCATTTGTGTAAAGATTTAAAAGCAGCAGCTCTGACAGCCATAAAAAACTGTCCGTTGGCAAAAATCCTTCTCCGGATCAAACAGATGAATATCAGGGAATATTCTGAGATATCCGTTATTCTTAAAAACAAGAATCCTGAAGAATACCTGTTTTATCTTGAAAAAGAATAATTATTTCCTGAGGCGATCGATTTTATTAAAAGCGGCAAAATCGGTGATTACATGGCGTTTGATTTTTATAAAAGAAACAAGAAGTATGTTTCCCGGGATGCGGAAAATTTCTTTGTTGACAGGATCAACAAAGAACTGCCATTTACAGGTGAAAGTCATTATTTGAAAATCGCTGAAGCTATTGATCAGATAAATATGATTAACAGAGAAAGAGCAGGAAAGATATCTGATGAACTTCGCACAAATTATAAAAGAAGAACTAACCTGATAAAGATGATTGACCGGTTTTAGAAGAGGATTGAAGAAAATATTATCTTACTCGGAAATCCAATAGTCACTGTGTGAATTGATATTACTGTACTGAATAACCTAAATTCCGGAATTTTATTGAACTGAATCAGTGTTTATTGAATGAAAAAAATCTAGATCCAGTTATGGGACAGACAGAAAATCCTCCAATAATCAGGATGAGTTGTATCATCAGCGATTCACCGCCTGGCGAACCTGAGCTTCAAGCTCACCTTTAAGGGCCGGATCAATTTTTAGCTGACGTGCCAGCTCCTCCAGGTATGATCTCTCCATGAAATTTTCTTCATCCACCATCAAAACACTTGCGATATACATCTCTGCAGCCATTTCAGGTGTTTTTACTTCACTGGCTACATCAGCAGGATCAAGCGGTTTATTAAGTTCAGACTCGAACAAGCGCCGTAATTCCAAATCGTTTGAAAACCTGTTTAATTCCTGGTCCAAGAGTTGGCGTTCCTTTACATCGACATGACCATCAGCTTTCGATGCAGCAATAAGGGCTTTAAGAATTGCCATGCTGTGCTGCTCAACCTGTGGTGCAGGCAAACGATCAATGGTTTTTGGCTCGCTATGCGTAGTTTGTACTTTTTGAGTCTGCCAGTTGGTGTAAGCTTTGTAAGCAATTAATCCAAGCGCACCCAGGCCGCCAACCATTGCCACTTTTGCACCAACCTTACGGGCTTTTTTATTGCCAAGCAATAAACCAAGTGCGCCACCTGCAAGAGCTCCTCCACCAAAACCGGAAAGCATGCCTCCCAAACCACTGCCCGAAAGGAGGTCTCCAAGTCCGCCCAAAGGCGAATTTACATTTTTAGATTGTTCACTTCCGTCCTGCCCCGTTCCCTGGCCTGATTTAAGTAACTGATCGAGGATGCTGCTAGTATTCATAAGTTAAATCTCCACTTTAAGTTTTTAAATTTCGTTTTAAATTCACCGTTAAAATTGTTGTAAAATCTCATGAGCAAATTTACTGATATTCTTAATTGTTACACTTAATTTAAATATATTTTAACACTATTATCCGACTTAAGTCGGGATTAATTGCCTCTACCGATTTTCAGCGAATTAACTAATCTGAATTGTAATGCTCTAAATTGGTTCGTATTGGTTAAAAACAATCAAAAGGAGCGATAAAAGTATCTGCAGATACTCTTTTAGCCGATCGTGTGTTAAAATATTAATAATTCTTCTGAGGTTGAGACCCGGTTTCTGTCCCACGGGAGATCGAACAATTTGCAGCAGAATTTGTCAATTATTAACTATATTCAGCTTTGTTTATTAAGCCCTTTGGTTAAGATTAATAATAATGGACAATTCTTCGATTGAGAAGGTTTCGGTAAAGAAAAGCAAGGCTCCATTATATGTTGCCGTCAGCATTGTAATTCTCGTGGTATTGTCTAATTTTTTTATTCCCGGGGTTCAAGAGTTTTTTAATGAAGCATGGGACATACTCACAAGTGACGATGAGGAGAAAATCAGAAAATGGGTCGATGATTTCGGCTGGTTCGGCCCCATTGTACTTATTCTTGCAATGATTGCACAAATGTTCCTTCTGGTTATCCCTACCCTTGCACTTATGGTTGTTTCAATTCTCTCATATGGCCCGGAAGCGGGCAGCATTATTGTTTTCGTGGCTGTTTGGGCTGCATCTTCTGTAGGATACTTCATAGGAAGGTATTTCGGTGATGTTGTAGTTAAGAAACTGATCGGCCATAAAACTGAAAAGAAAGTGCGCGATTTCATTGATGTTTACGGATTCTGGGCGGTTATTATTACACGGATTAATCCTTTCCTTTCCAATGATGCCATAAGCCTTGTGGCAGGGATATTGAAAATGGGTTATATAAAGTTCATTACAGCAACTATGATTGGCATTGCCCCGCTTATATTGTTTATAGCTATTATAGGAAGAAGCACGGAAGGCCTCATGAAGGGACTTCTCTGGGGATCAGTATTTAGTTTGTTGCTTTTTATTTTTTATGTCAGGTGGGATAAAAGAAAAGAAGATGATGTAAATGGCAAGGGTGCAGATCCGGGTGCCAAATAAAATCCTGGTAAATGTCTTAAAATCAGCAAAAAGCATGACAACTTGTCCCTCCCAGCGGGAAACAACTATGTGGTCCGCTGTCTTATCTAGTTCTTTTTAAACTTCTAATTTCATTGTTTAAATCATCTAATCGGGAAATAATGTGCTTATAAAGCTCATCCGTATTATTTTCTTTATACTGAATCTCATTAATTTCCTGAGCTAATTCCTTTTGGCTTTCTTCCATGCTATTCATTATTACACCAATAAAAAGATTCATGATAATCATTGCTCCAATTAAAATAAAGCTCGCAAAATACAAGAAGGCCCATAGTGATACTATTTGCTGGTTTCCATTATTTGCAGGCCCAAAAATATGTACATTCATAATATCTGTCCAACCTTCCAGGGTTAACACTATGAAGAGGGTAACAAATGAATGGTTCAAATCGCCGAAATGCATTGGATCAATCTCTCCAAAAACAAATACACCTACTATCGCATACACATAAAATAATATTCCAATAATCAATACAACATAACCCATTGAAGGGATGCTTTTGAGTAATGCACCAATTATTAACCTTAACTTAGGGAAAACAGTAATCATTCGAAAAATCCTTAAAACTCTAAGTATTCGAAAGACTGCAAAATAGTGTGTGTCGCTGAATGGAATAAGGCAAATAGCTACAATAATGAAGTCAAAGACATTCCATGGGTCTGAGAAATAAATCCAGGGTCGTTTTCCCTTTGAAATTATTTTCAAAGCAATTTCAATTGTGAAAATCGCTATTATGAGCTTGTCTGCTACCGACAAAATAACACGGTATTGTTTTGCCAGCCCGGGATAAGTCTCTAATCCTATGATAACCGCAGACAGAAGAATAAGAGTAAATATAAAAACATTAAAGATTTTGTTGTTTATCAGTTTCTGCGTTAATCCTATAAATCTGTCCATGAAATTCGTAGTTTATAATAAAATGCTCTGAAAATATATATCGTGAAATGAAACTTTTCAAGCAGTGCAACACCCAACAAAAATAAAAATCACACGCATGATCAATGCCCCGAGAATACTCCAGAAAAGAACTTTGTGCTGATATTTTGAAGGTATTTGGAATAGGTAAAAATCATTATAAATACAAAGATATTGTCAACGCTCAAGGCCTTTTCAACCATATATCCGGTAAAGTAATCCAATGCCCGCTGCTACCCTCTCCAGAAATAATTAATTATATTATATATCAGGGCAAGAAAAACCCATACAAATGTCCATGTTAATGCCTCTTTCACTGACACTTCATGGCTTTTTGATGAAAAACGCCTAATTTTTTGCATATAGTGATTGAACATATTTTTCAATTCCAATTACCGGAAATATAACAAAACCTGAAGCGACAGAAACCAGAATATCCCGGAAATCCAATGTTGTAGTACCAAATACGGTGTTCATAAATGGAGCGTAAATAAACAATGCCTGTAGTGTTAAAATAGCTCCTATTCCTATAAAAACTGTGTAATTGCTAAAAACACCAATTCTGAATACTGAGTCTTTCAGTGACCGACAATTTATCATATAAAAAATTTGAAAAATTATTACAAATGTAACCGCAATGGTCTGAGCTTTTGGGAGTGCCTTTTCAGCAGAAATGCCATTTAAAAGTGCTCTTGAATGTTCCCAGTTGAATAGCAGAATAGTTCCTGCTGACATTATAATAGAAACGAAAACTACACGAAAAGTAACAAATTTGTTAAAAAGTGGCTCATAAGGTTTTCTAGGTGGCCGCGACATTATATTTGGCTCTTTAACTTCAAACGCCAAGGGCAAGGCAAGAGCTATTGCAACAACAAGGTTTATCCAAAGCAACTGGGTTGGCAGCATCGGGAGAAAAAGCTCCTGGGTTATCGGATTAAACGGGAAAAACATTATCCCGTAAATAAGTATAAGTGCCAGACCCAGATTTGTTGGAAGAAGAAAAGCCAACGATTTAATCATGTTGTCATATACACGTCTGCCTTCCTCTACAGCAGCGCTGATACTTGCAAAGTTATCATCAGCAAGTACGATATCAGCTGATTCCTTTGAGACTGAAGTGCCAGTAATACCCATAGCTATACCTATGTTTGCCTGTTTGAGTGAAGGAGCGTCATTCACCCCATCGCCTGTCATGGCAATAATTTGATAATTACTTTGTAATGCCTTAACCAGGCTAAGTTTGTGTTCAGGAGCAACGCGGGCAAAAATATTAATATGGCTTACAGTTTTTGCTAAAGTCCTGTCATCCATTTTAGAGAGTTCAACACCTGTAATAACTTCACCGGTAGCAGATAATCCTAATTCAATCCCAATTGAGCGGGCTGTGGCCCGGTGATCTCCAGTAATCATTTTAACTTCAATTCCTGCATTATGGCATGCCTTAATTGCCTCAATAGCTTCAGTACGTGGGGGATCAATCATGCCGAAAAGACCGACAAACTTAAACCCATCAAGTACATCCTTTGTTGAAAGTTCCTTATAATTGCTTTTACTCCAATCTTTTTGAGCAACTGCCAATACCCGCATTCCTTTCGACCCTAATCGATCAATTTGAGAAATTATTTGTTGGTCTTCTAGTGCATATCCTCCTAAATGCTCATTGCATCTATTCATAATTACCTCCGGAGCTCCCTTAATGATGATTTGACTATTCAGATTCCCGTTAAGGGTTGCCATATATTGCAGTTCCGAATCAAAAGGAATAACATCAATCCTGGGATGTTCTGTACGTACTTCATTGGCAATAACATTTGCCTTAGCTGCAGCAACAATTAGTGCAACTTCAGTAGGATCGCCAATTATAGAATATTCATTTCCTTCTTTTATAATATTTGCATCGCTACATAAAACGGCATTTTTTAGCAGAGTTTTAATATCATCAGGTAAAACCTTCAGCTCCTGATCATTTAGTACAAATAACCCTGACGGATAGTACCCTACTCCAGTTACATGGCTGGAATTTTTTACAGTCCATACCTCCTTTACGGTCATTTCGTTTCTTGTAAGAGTTCCTGTCTTATCAGTACAAATAACTGTTGTGCTCCCTAATGTTTCCACTGCGGGAAGTTTGCGAATTATAGCTTTGCGTTTTGCCATCCGCTGCACACCTATTGCAAGAGCTATGGTTACAACAGCAGGAAGACCTTCCGGGATTGCTCCCACAGCAAGAGCGATGGCGAATATTATACTATCCTTTAATGCCAGACTCAGCAAAATGCCCTGGCCTGTTGCACGGATTGTACCAATTATCATAATAAAAACAGTGATTATAATAACCCCTATTGTCAAATACCTGCCAACAGTAGCAAGTTTTTTTGTAAGAGGAGTCTCGAGATCAGTTGCTTCACCCAGCATATACGATATTTTCCCAAGTTCTGTTGACATCCCAGTTGCGACCACAACTGCTTTAGCCGTACCTGCAGTTACAAGAGTACCTCCATAAACCATACATTTCCTGTCACCTAATGGCACATCTTTGTTAACAGAAGTGATTGATTTTTGTACAGGTAGCGACTCGCCTGTGAGAGCGGCTTCAGCAACCATAAGATTTTTCTGGTGAATAAGTCTCATATCCGCCGGAATACGTTCTCCTGCTTCCAGACTTACAATATCTCCAGGAACAATTTCAGAAACAGGAATGGTTATATTAGTGCCATCACGCAATACGGTTGCGTTTTCGGGAACCATATCGCTAAGTGCTTCGATCGCGTTCCCTGCTTTAAATTCCTGTATAAACCCAATAACACTATTAATTATAACTACTGCCAAAACAACTAATCCATCGGTTATTTTGCCGATTAAGGTTGCCAGTATACTTGACCCAATCAGAACCCAGATCAGAGGATTATTTATCTGTCTCCATAAAAGTTTAAATGGTCCGTCTTTTCTTTTTCTTTTAATCTGATTCGCTCCAAATTCCTGAAGTCTGTTTTTTGCTTCATAGGATGATAGTCCGTTCTGTGAACTTTCCATCTCCTCAAGAACTTCATCATATTCAGTTGCATGAAAATGCCATGCTTCGGAATTAGTTCTTTTCATTTCTCGTTTTATTTAAATTTATTTCCCAGACAAATGCCAGGTTTGTGTTTTTAAGGTCTCGAATTTTTTCTTCTTATGTGGCATTTTAATAATTATAAGGATTTTCTGTTTTTTTTGTAGACTTCAAAAAGATCTTCTTCATCCTTGCCCTCCTTGATACCGCGCATTATCATAACCAGCAATGCCGGGATTTCACTTTCTTTAAACCCTGATTTTGCAGCAACCCCATTTGCAAGTCGCATTTCATGGTTATCGATTTGCCCGTCAGCCAATGTCATATACACTACATCATATAGTTGTTCAAATCGTTTAGCCAACTCATAAGGAGGTGTATGGTCCTGTTTGGCTGCTGTGTCTATCAGATTTTTAATCTCTGGTTCGGTAAAACCCAGCTTTCTGCCCATTCGTTGCAACAACTCCAATTCAGTATGCCAGATAATTCCATCTGACATTGCAATTTTGACCAGATGAATAAAAAAATCTTTGTTCTGTATTTTTATTGGGTGATCGAAATTTTCTAAGTGGCTCATATTATATCTTTTAAATTAAATATATAAATAACTGTTGGATTTTGAATTAAAAAGAATGCAACAACCAAAATTCGATTTTATTTGTTCAATTTAAGATAACATTATTCTCTTCTTCCAAAATATATCATAATGTAGTAAAGTAATGTAGCCAGCGATCCCAAAGCAGCTACTACATAAGTATATGCAGCCCATTTTAACGCATCCTGAGCTTTAAGATGTGTAGAATAGCTTGTTACATTGGCCGTTTGTAGCCATGCCAATGCTCTTTTACTGGCATTGATCTCAACGGGCAATGTTATAAAGCTGAAAGTTGTTGTTAATGCAAATAATACTATACCGGCAAGCAGAAGTTGCGGGAAAGTATTTATTAGCAAAACACCTCCAAGTAAGATCCATTGAACCCATTTTGAGGCAAAACTGACTGCAGGTACCAGATTTGAACGCATCCGTAACCATGAATATGCATTTGCATGTTGAATGGCATGACCACATTCATGTGCCGAAACTGCACCTGCAGCTATATGATTTCCAAAGTAAACATCACGGCTAAGGTTAACCGTTTTATTAACCGGATTATAATGGTCAGTTAACTCACCTACTACCGAAATGATCTTTACATCCACAATTCCGTTCTCTCTGAGCATCGTTTCTGCTACGTCCCGGCCAGTATAACCATTATTCATTGGTAACAGCGAGTATTTCTTAAACCTCGATTTAAGCTGGTGGCTTACGAGCCAGCTGGCCAGCATAAATACACCAAAAATCAACAAATATGTCATCATAATTTCAAAGTTTTACGTTGAATTTAATTTGTAAAATCATTTAACAGACTGGATAATAGAGATCCATATAATCGGCATCATCAATTTCTATTTGTTCCTCCAGCATATACCTGTTGGGATCTTGCAATGCCGCTTCATATCCACTGGTCTCAATCCAGTCATGCAATTCTAACCAACCTTTCGAAATGGCACTAAATGGTTTCTCATCAGGAATTTCAATTCTCAAAACTGCATACTTACGACTTGGAATGAACTTAAGTGTTGCTCCGATTACATTTTTTATTTTATCCGGCAGGCAAACCCAGTATTCGTACCCATGTAAACCTTTACTGTGATAAGCTTCAGATACAGGAATGTCAACACCAAATTTTCTTAATTCATCAAATTTTATTTTTTTCGCTTGTATCAACTCCATCATATAAGTTGCAGCATCACTTTCAGGATTTGAACTAACAATTCTGTATGCTGCCACCTTCATTGGAGGTAATTCTTTGATTGAGGGCCGGATGGAAGTCTTTTCCGCAGTTATCATCTCCTGTTATTTTATTTTGATTTTTGAATAGGATTAATACCATTTATTTCAAAAGGTTAAGTTTGATCAAATCCAATAGCATAAGTAATAAACTAATGCTTTAATTGTGACATGATCACATAACTATTCTAGGAAATCTTGGGCGGTTGCCAGAAAGTGAAGTAAAAACTTGTAATCAGAAATGTTCCCTTGAAAAGCGGCGTATCACAAAGTTCCTTGCCTGAAAGTGAATTTAGTGATTGGCAAATCTGGTCTTCATTTTGACAATCAATAACCGGACAAGTACAAATCTCATCATTGCAGGTGCATGAAGAAACTTCAGTGGAGACAATACTATTGCTGTAGAATGAAAAGGCATTTATACCAGTGCATAAGAAAAACGTCAGAATGAAAAAAAGTTTTAAAAACAATAATTGCTCTCTTTTCATGAAAGCAAATGTGAAAATATTTTAATGAATCGAAAAATATTTCCTGTTAATTAATTGTTAATAAATTAAGTGTACCTTAATTAATTCATTAGATTTTTCTTTCTTTTACTATTCAATATACATTATTATGAGACGAAGTGGTGCAATGGAAAAAACGGAGAAGAGAACTTCTTAACATCCAATTAAATTTATTGGCAGGTAAGGTCAGAAGTAGTTCAAGTGCCCCTTTCACAAACTTGGATAACCTTATTTTTTTCTCCTCCAAATTTCTAAAATCAACTTGTTAAGTTTTTGTTAAATTTAAGTATTGCTTAATAAATAAAGTAGCAATTTAATAAGTTCGCCAAAATATTATAATAATTTATGGCAAACATTTTAGCCGCCTCTTTCTTTATAATAAAATTAAAACCTAAGGAGGGAACTCCAAGTGATAAAGTATTGATTATAAGAATTATAAAGCCAATTCATATAAGAATTTAACCTAGCCCAAACTCAAAATGACATTTTTGATAATCGTTATTGTTCTCGTACTGATTATTGACTTTCTCAATGGATTTCACGTACCGCGAATTCAATCAAACTCCATCTCGTGTTGACAAACACTTCCGCAGGTTACAGTTGCTATCAGCAGCTGCTTTCAGCTTAGGTCATGGTGGAAATGATGCCCAGAAGTTGATGGGTATTATATGGGTTGCCCTGATAGTCACAAATCAGGTTGCCAAGGATGCACCGATTGATTTGTGGATAGTCTTGTCATATCATTCGGTTATCGCACTTGGCACACTATTCGGCGGCTGGAGAATAGTAAAGACCATGGGGCAAAAAATTACCAGGCTTAAGCCTCTCGAAGGATTTTGTGCAGAAACCGCCAGAGCACTAACACTGTTTGGTGCAACCCATTTCGGGATTCCTGTAAGTACAACACATACAATAACAGGCTCAATTATTGGAGCAGGAGCATTAAAAGGAATTTCAGCGGTGAAATGGGGTGTTACAAAAAAAATATTCTGGGCTTGATACTGAAAAACGTCAATATCTAACCTCAAAAGTTAATAGTCTGTTTTCCTTAAAGCTTGATTTTATGAGGACTTCAGGGAGGTAAAAAAGAAAAACTCCCCATCAAAAATGATGAGGAGTCTTCTTTAGTAGCGGAGGGAGGATTCGAACCTCCGACCTTTGGGTTATGAGCCCAACGAGCTACCACTGCTCCACCCCGCAGTTTTATTAATGGGTGCAAAGATAATCGCAATAGTTCCAATTAACAAAAAAATATGATGTTTTTTTCCGGGCAACCAGGTTATAATGAAACAGGCTTATTACAAGCATGTTGCCACCCGACGGAAATTTCAGGATTATTAGTACCTTTAGACCCTGTATTATAATTGACAAACAACATTATGCCAAGAGTATTTAAAGCAACAGAAATTGAAAAGGAAGAGAAAGAGGTTAAAAGGGATTATCTCGACCGGCACATGCCTCACGTAATATGCCCGGACCAGATTAAGAGAGGCGAAAAATTTGCTGTAAAGGTTAAGCTGGGAGAAGAATACCCGCATCCCGATGAACATGAGCATTTCATCAGCGTTATACAGCTCTGGAACAGGGAAACCCTGCTTGCAGAAGCCAGGTATACCGCCGGCGTCTATGGTAATACGCCCTCTCATTTTGAGATCGATTTCTATATCGTTGCCCCTGATGTATCAATGAATCTTTCTGCTATGGCAGTTTGTACAAAACATGGTCTGTGGCAGAGTGAAGATAAACCGGTAAAAGTGATATAAGAGCATCCTTTTTCCTGTCAGACGGGATTAGCAGCCATTGCATCCCCTCAATGAGCGCTGACGGCCGGCCGGTTATTGATCCTTATATTTACAACAATACTGATTATCAGAAACAGGTTTACTATATTTACCTGCCGATTATAATTAAAAAATGGCCAAGAGCGAAAATAAAAAACAGACCTGGCGTGATAAATTCCGGTTTACAATCTTTAATGATACAACCTTTGAGGAGGTTTGGAGAATCCGTCTTACGCAGTATAATGCGTTTCTTCTTGTTTCAGCAATAATACTATTCATAATAGGAGGGACCTACTCCCTTCTGGCTTTCACGAACTTAAGAGAACTAATACCGGGTTATCCAGATGTAACAATGCGAAGGAATATTCTGATAAACGCTATAAGGCTCGATTCCCTTGAGCATGAACTTGCATTAAGGGATATGTACTTTAATAACCTTAAGTCTATTGTGTCAGGAAATACTCCTGCAGAGATCCGCTCTGTTCAGGATACATCGGTAAACTATAAGCTGATAAGTTTTAACAGATCCCCTCAGGATTCATTACTGAGGGATCAGATAGAAAATGAGGAAAAATACAACCTGGTACTCGGACCGGTTTCCCGGGGAAACGTGACAAGTTTTTCGGGCTTGCACTTCTTCCCTCCGGTAAAAGGAATAATATCGGGCAGATACGATCCCAGAACAAGGCATTTTGGTTGCGATATTGTTACAAAACCTAAAGCCTCCGTAAGTGCCGCTCTCGACGGAACAATTATTTTCACCGGATGGACAATGGAAACAGGTTTTGTGATCCAGATACAGCATGCAAATAACCTTATTTCGGTTTATAAACATAATGCCAACCTTCTGAAAGAGACAGGCGACTTTGTAAGGGCGGGCGAAGCTATTTCCATCGTAGGCGACTCAGGTGAGCTTTATACTTCCGGTCCGCATCTCCATCTTGAGATCTGGTACAAAGGAAACCCCCTGGACCCGGAAAAACATATATTATTCTAAGATTAAATCAGGCTGTACATTATGCCACAAAAAATTGCATTGCTGGGATCAACAGGATCAATAGGATCCCAGGCGCTTGATGTCATAGCAAAATATCCCGGAGAATTTGAAGTTGTATCCCTAACTGCATGGAACAATCATTGTCTTCTTGCAGAACAGGCCAGGAAATTTCTTCCCGATTCTGTAGTCATCGGGAACGCTGACCATTATAAACAACTGAAGGAGAGCCTGAAAAATACTCCGGTTAAAGTCTATGCAGGCAAAGAAGCTTTTGATCAGGTGGTCGCATTCTCTTCTGTTGATGTTGTGCTTGCAGCCATTGTAGGATATTCCGGACTCAGGCCGACCATATCGGCAATTAAAGCTGGTAAAAAAATAGCCCTGGCAAATAAGGAAACACTTGTGGTGGCCGGTGCAATAATAAGTAAGCTCGTACATGAGTCAGGAAGCCAGATCATTCCTGTTGATTCAGAGCACTCTGCCATTTTTCAATGCCTCGTAGGGGAAGCTGATAATCCTGTTGAAAAAATAACACTCACTGCTTCGGGCGGACCATTCCTGAACCTTTCAATTGATCAGTTGTATAATGTTACTCCTGACCAGGCTCTCAGGCATCCGAAGTGGGATATGGGGAATAAGATAACAATAGACTCTGCGTCGATGATGAATAAAGGGCTTGAGGTTATAGAGGCTAAATGGCTGTTCGATCTCCGGCCCGACCAGATAGACATCGTTATTCATCCGCAATCGGTGGTTCATTCTCTGGTGCACTTTGCTGACGGGTCAGTTAAGGCACAACTCGGGATGCCTGATATGAGAGTTCCGATCTTGTATGCCCTGACATATCCATCTCGATTTAAATCGGATGCAGGCCGGCTTAATCTAAATTCAATTAAAACGTTTAATTTTGCAGAACCTGATTTCAGGAAGTTCAGAAACATCTCCCTGGCTTATGAAGCTCTGAAAAAAGGTGGGAACATGCCCTGCATACTTAATGCAGCAAATGAAATTGCCGTTAATGCCTTCCTCGATGGAAGAATAGGATTCATGCAGATGCCGGATGTTGTTGAGTTTACTATGGAAAATAATTTGTTTTCGGAGGATCCGGATCTGGAAATGCTTGAAAAATCAGATTGTATAGCCCGGGAGACTGCTGTAAATTATATTAATAAAATTCAGAAAAAATGATGGTTGTACTTATAAAGATACTTCAATTACTGATGAGCCTTTCAATTCTCGTTATAATACATGAGATGGGCCATTTTTTCCTTGCAAAGCTTTTCAAGACGAGGGTTGAAAAGTTCTACCTGTTTTTTGATCCCTGGTTTTCAATTTTTAAAATTAAAAAAGGTGAAACGGAATATGGCCTGGGATGGCTACCTCTGGGTGGATACGTTAAAATATCCGGTATGATAGATGAGTCGATGGACAAGGAACAGATGAAGAAACCGCCTCAGCCCTTTGAATTCAGATCCAAACCATCATGGCAAAGGCTGCTCATTATGACCGGCGGGGTTATTTTCAACTTTTTGCTGGCAATGCTGATATACATCTTTGTTCTTTATGCATGGGGCGAAACTTACCTTCCGACCGCAAATGCAAAATATGGTATTGTGACTGATTCAACAGGTCATGCCATCGGGTTGAGGAATGGTGATAAAATTCTTACTGTAGATAATCAACCTGTTGAGAATTTCCTCCAGATAACCCCTGAAATAGTACTTAATAACCGCAAATCAATCCAGGTCGAAAGAAACGGGGAGGTGATTAATATTCCACTGCCGGCCGACTATGTTCCTGCACTTCTGAAGTCAAGGGGCAGATTGAACCAAGGAGACCCTTTCCCCCCTTTATAATCAACAGGTTCAGTAAAGACTCTCCTGCAAAGGCAGCAGGAATGCAAGCCGGAGACCAGATAACAGGAGTGGACAGTATTGCCTTTGACTGGTACGATGAGTTTCAGCAATATATGTCACAAAATAAGAGTAAGGAGGTCATCCTGAATATCCTCCGTGACGGCAATAACATCAATCTTCCTGTTAAAACAACCGAAACCGGCTTGCTCGGAGTAGCCGACAGCAGGTTATATGACCAGATATTTGAACTGAAAACTCTCAGGTATGGATTCCTTCAATCAATTCCGGCAGGTATATCAAAAGGATTCAGGACGGTGGGAGATTACCTTAAGCAGTTTAAGCTGATCTTCTCCAAACATACAAAAGCTTATGAGTCACTTGGCGGATTTATAACAATAGGAAGCATTTTCCCAGGCGTATGGGACTGGCAGGCTTTCTGGAACCTTACCGCCTTCCTTTCTATAATCCTTGCAGTGATGAATATCCTGCCAATACCCGCCCTCGACGGGGGACATGTGATGTTTTTATTATATGAAGTTGTATCGGGCAGGAAACCAAGCGATAAATTTCTTGAAAATGCACAGATTGTCGGGATGGTAATTCTTCTTTCATTGCTTCTCTACGCTAATGGTAATGATATTCTGAAACTTATTAAGAACTATTTTTAGTTTTTTTCTTCTTGGTAATGATTAAACTATTTATATCTTTGCACAAATTCAAATACTAAATGAGATGGGAAAACTAGGTATGACCGAGATAATTCTGATTCTGCTTGTTGTGGTACTCCTATTTGGCGGGCGTAAGATTCCTGAGCTTATGAAAGGATTGGGACAGGGTATCAAAGAATTTAAAAAGTCATCGAAATTCGATCCTGAAGAAGAGAAAAAAGAAGCATCTTCAGCCAAAGAGGAAAGATTTTAAAAATCAGATATCGATAGAATAAAGGCTTTATTAAGCCTTTTTTTTATTACCTTTTCTCAAAGGAATTCATATTTCTGGTTTCTCCTTGCAGGCAGAAACCCGGCTTCCTTTATTATTGACTGCATGTCTGCAGAGGTAAAACGAAATGATGAGCCTGCCGCACTGACAACGTTTTCCTCTATCATTATCGATCCAAGGTCATTGGCACCTCCCCACAATGTCATCATTGCAATTTCTTTCCCTACTGTAAGTATTGATGTCTGTATATTCCTGATATTATTAAGGACAATACGGCTTATTGCAACTATCCTTATATAATCGCGTCCCGAATAACTGCTGTGGATACCCTTCTTCAATAATTCCGTGCCTTCATCGCGGAAAGGCCAGGGAATGAAAGTTACAAAACCATACTGGTCTTTCTTCTTTTCATTCTGCAAATCCCTTAACCTGACCAGATGTTCGATCCTTTCCATCCCGGTCTCTACATGACCGTACATCATTGTTGCAGAAGTGGGGAGATTAAGCTGATGTGCAGCCCTCATAACATCAAGCCATTCCCCGGTTGTGCACTTGGCCGGCGAGATCATTTTTCTGGTCATGTCAGAAAGAATTTCTGCCCCTGCACCGGGCAGGCTGTCAAGCCCGGCATCAACAAGCAGCGAAAGAACTTCGAAAAAGGACTTTTTCTCTTTCCTTGCCAGATATGCAATCTCAGGCGGACCTAGGGCATGCAACTTCAATGCAGGATAAAGCCTCTTTAATTCCCTGAACAAGCCTGTATAATATTCAAGATCAAGGGCAGGATTCATTCCTCCCTGCAGAAGCAACTGATCACCTCCGAGACTGAATAGCTCATCTATTTTAGTCCGGTAGTCCTCAATTGTAGTTGTATAGGCATCGGAAGATCCTTTTTTCCTGCAAAAATTGCAGAACAGGCATTGTGAAAAACAGATATTTGTAATGTTGACATTCCTGTCGATCATCCAACCGATAATATTCCCAGGATTATGAATTTGTCTTAACATGTTGGCTATAAACATGAGTTCTTCAAGAGGTGCCTTAGTATAAAGAAAATATGCTTCTTCCTGATCAAGATCCTCCTGGCTGAGAGCTTTGTTATATAGTTGCTTTAATTCCATTAAAAGGCCTTTTTAGAAGGTTCAAAGGTAATGCATTGGAAAGGAACAATGAATTATTTAATTAACTTTGCGGTTTAAGAAAATCCTGATTATTCAGCTATGGAAACTGCAATTTTAAAAATATTGAAAATATCGCCTGATCAGTCTGTTGTATGTATTACCGGTACAGACAAAATCCCTGATAGTCTCGGGCTGAGTAAAACAGAAAAAGAATATGCGGTTAAACAGTTGCAGGCAAATGAAGAACAGATCTTTATAAATTCTTATTTCAAATGTACATACATTGTCAGGCTTAAGGAGAACGGAAGCGACTATAAAAAAAGAGAGCAGGTGCGAAGAAGTGCTTATTGTCTCAGAAAACTGATAAAGGGCAATAATCATGATGAGCTTGTGATTACCTCCGACAGTACTTACAAAGAGGCTGTTCTAGACTTTGCAGAGGGGCTCTTGCTGAGCGCTTATTCATTCGGAAAATACAAGACCAAAGAAGACAGGGAGAAAAAAAAATATAAATATCCATCAAAGCTTCTTCTTCATGGTGATATAAATGAACATGAGATCAACTGGTTTACCAGTCTGACCAGTGCGGCATATTTTACCCGGGACCTTGTTAATGAACCTGTTAATCACCTTAATTCGGAAGCACTTGCAACAGAGATCAGGAATTTAGGTGCATCTGCAGGATTTAAGGTTGAAGTACTGAATAAAGCTAAGATCGAAACACTCAAAATGGGAGGCCTGCTTGCAGTGAACAGGGGAAGCGTTGATCCTCCTGTTTTTTGCATACTTGAATGGAAGCCTGAAAAATTTCAAAATAAATCACCGCTTGTTCTTGTGGGAAAGGGTATTGTGTATGATACCGGGGGACTAAATATAAAAACCGGTGAATTCATGGCAGGCATGAACGGAGATATGGCCGGCGCAGCTGCAGTTGCAGGTGTTTTATATACTGCAGCTAAAACTCAGATACCGCTTCATATTGTCGGCCTTGTTCCTGTAACAGATAACAGACCCGGAGGTAATGCATATACCCAGGGTGATATTATAAAGATGCATAACGGACTTACCGTTGAAGTTAAAAATACTGATGCTGAAGGCAGGCTCATTCTTGCCGATGCAATCAGTTATGCTTCAAAATACTCACCTGAATTAATTATCGATATAGCCACACTCACAGGCTCTGCTGCAATGACATTCGGCAATCAGGCTATAGCAGTTATGACAAATGCAGATCGTAAATATGTTGATTTACTTGATAAGTCAGGGAAAGAAGTTTACGAACGGATTGCTGAACTTCCTTTCTGGGAAGAATACGGTGAACTAATAAAATCGGATGTTGCGGACCTGAAGAACATAGCAGGCGGTCGTGAAGCAGGAGCAATAATTGCCGGAAAATTCCTTGAGAATTTTACAAAATTTCCTCTGATTCATCTGGATATTGCCGGAACAAGTATGATAAAAAAGGATGACTTTTACAGGCTGAAAGATGGTACAGGATCAGGATTAAGACTGTTGGCAACTTTCCTGAAAAAACTGGTAACCACTTATTCAAAATAGATCAATAGATTATGGAACAGAAAACAATATTGGCCGGAATTTCGCATGGTGATATAAATGGTATAGGTTATGAGGTGATCATAAAAAGCCTGATGGACAGCATGATTAATGACATGTGTGTTCCGGTGGTGTATGGTTCTCCAAAGGTGGCCGCCTACCATCGGAAGGCCCTGAATATAAATAATTTCAGCTTTAACAATATAAGGACTCCCGATGAGGCACATAGTAAAAAGGCTAATATGGTAAACTGCCTTGATGATAATATCAGGGTCGAACTTGGAAAGTCAACCCAACAGGGTGGAGAAGCTGCTCTGATCTCTCTTGAAAAAGCTGTTGATGATATTATTGCAGGTAAAATAAATGTCCTTATTACCGCACCAATAGACAAGAAAAATATTCAATCGGAAAATTTTCAGTTTAAGGGTCATACCGATTACCTTAAATCACGTGCAGGTGTTGACGAGGTTCTGATGTTCATGATTTCTGAAAGCATGCGCATCGGAATGGCGACCGACCATGTACCCCTTGGTAAAGTTTCATCCCTGATAACAATTGATAATCTGACTCGTAAGATCAGGCTAATGAACCAGTCACTTATTTATGACTTTGGGATCAGGAAACCACGAATTGCCGTTCTGGGTCTTAACCCGCATGCAGGCGATGGCTCTCTGCTCGGCAGCGAAGAAGCGGATGTCATTATACCTGCAGTTTCAAAAGCCGAAAAAGATGGTATACTTGCTTTTGGTCCTTACCCGGCCGATGGATTCTTCGGAGCGGGATCATTTGCCCGTTTCGACGGTATCCTTGCAATGTATCACGATCAGGGTCTTGCACCTTTCAAAGCCCTCTCATTCGACATGGGAGTGAATTTTACTGCCGGACTTCCTTTTGTAAGGACATCGCCGGTGCATGGAACAGCCTTTGACCTGGCAGGAAAAGGCGAAGCTTCAGAGAACTCTTTCAGGCAGGCTATTTATCTTGCAGTGGAGATCTTCAGGAACCGCAAAATGTACACCGAAATAACTCAAAATCCATTGAAGCATCAGGATATCGACATTCGTCACGACCGAGTTGATGAACTGCCTCCCGACATTTTTAATTCAGAACAGCCTTTATGATAGATTATATCAGGGGAACAATTACGCAAATTACACCTGCTTTCATTACAGTTGAGACAGGAGGAATAGGTTATCATGTTAATATTTCCCTTACTACCTTCTCCATGCTGGAAGGCAAGAGTGAATACAGGATCCTCATACATGAAGTGATAAGAGAAGATAGTTATATACTCTTCGGATTTGCCGGTGAGGAAGAAAGAAACATCTTCAGGTTGCTGATATCTGTTACCGGTGTCGGGGCTAACACCGCGAGAATGATGTTATCATCCCTTAATCCGGCAGAAATCGAAAAGGCTATTACAGGTTCAGATGTCAATCTCCTTAAAAGCGTTAAGGGAATAGGATTAAAAACCGCCCAGCGAATAATTGTTGACCTTAAGGATAAGATCGGCAGGCATGCTGCAGCAGGGGAAATATTTGCCGTAAGAGACAATACAAACAGGGATGAGGCGTTATCAGCATTGGTAATGCTTGGCTTTGCCAAAGGCGCTGTATCCAAAGTTCTTGACAATATGATAAGAGCAGAAAAAAATCTGACTGTTGAGGATATGATTAAGAGAGCCCTAAAGAACTTGTAACTACAATATTGGCCGATTGGGATCAGGAATATCACATAAAGTTCTTCTGATTTATTCTTATCTTGTACTTTTTGCTTCATTCATTTTATTACCTGCTGAAGCAAGCGGACAGGCTGATACTGTCCGGCGTTCCCCCCTGAAGCTGAATGATTCTCCCCTTACACCCTGGGAATCAACCCGTCAATCCCCGCTGTTCCTTAATAATCCGTCTAATATCAGATCAAGCGCCATTTACGATCCTGTTAAGAATGAATATGTAATATTTCAGAAGGTAGGTACTTTCGACTATCGTACTCCTGTTCACATGAGCCCTCAGGAATTCAGGAAATATGAATATGACAGGGCTATGCGTGAATACTGGGAATCAAGGATAACAGGTTCGGAGCCTGGTTTCAGATCGGGCCTGATACCTCAGATTGAAATCGGCGGCGAAACATTCGATAAGATCTTTGGAAGCAATGTTATCAATATCGTCCCGCAGGGATCGGCTGAACTGATATTCGGTATTAATATTTCACGCACGGAAAATCCTACCCTTTCCGAAAAACTGAGGACAATCCCCACATTCGACTTTAAGGAGAAGATCCAGATGAATGTGACCGGTACAATAGGTGATAAAATTCAGCTTGGGGTCAATTATAACACCGATGCAATGTTTGAATTTGAAAACAGGACCAAGCTTCAGTACGCCGGGAAGGAGGATGAGATATTAAAAAAAGTGGAAGCCGGCGATGTTACGCTTCCTCTAACCGGTTCACTTATCACCGGAAGCTATAGCCTCTTCGGATTAAAGACTGAGATGCAATTCGGTAAAATGACAGTTACCACGGTTCTCTCACAGCAAAAAGGGGAATCGTCTGTTATCGAGGTGGAAGGGGGGGCACAGCAAACCCAGTTTGAACTCTTTGCTGATGAGTATGAGTCAAACCGTCACTTCTTTCTCTCCCAGTATTTCCGCGATACTTATGATGAATCGTTAAGGAACCTTCCTCTCGTAAGCTCAGGGCTTAACATCGAGCGTATTGAGGTATGGATCACAAATAAGACAAGCCGCTTTGAAGAAGCCAGCAACAGGAACATAGTGGCTTTTATGGACCTTGGGGAAAACGGGAATCATATTTTTAATCCTGTTCCGGCCTTTCAGGAAACCCCCGGTGGACCGGTAAATCCTTCAAACAGTTCAAATCAGCTTTATGAACAGCTTACCTCTGCCTATTCACGGGTAAGAGATGTTGACCAGGTGATAAATGTATTTGAGCCTCTTTACCCTGGTTTCCAGATAGGACGTGATTTTGAGAAAATCGAAAATGCGAGGAAACTGAATGAAAGGGAGTTTTACGTTAACAGGCAACTGGGTTACATTTCACTAAACACAGCCCTTAATACCGATGAGGTGCTGGCAGTATCGTATGAATATACGCTTAACGGGCAGGTTTTTAAAGTAGGTGAATTTTCAACAGATGGTATTAATGCCCCTGAAGCGCTGATGTTAAGGCTGTTGAAAGGGACCACACTAAGTCCGAGGCTGCCAACCTGGGATCTGATGATGAAAAACATCTATTCGCTCGGCTCCGGCCAGCTTGAACGCAATGATTTCGAGCTGCACATCCTTTACCAGGACGATAAAACCGGAAATTCCATCAACTACCTTCCTGAAGGAAGGCTGGCCGACCAGATCCTTCTGCAGGTTATGGGACTTGATAATCTGAACTCCCAGCTCGACCGGGATCCCGACGGTAACTTTGACTTCATAAGCGATGTCACTGTTATGGTTGAGAGAGGAAAGATAGTTTTCCCCGTTATTGAACCATTTGGCAGTCATCTGAGAAGCAAGATCGGTGATGCACAGATAGCAGCCAAATATGTATTCCAGGAATTATACGATTCGACCCAGACGGTAGCACGCCAGATGGCCGAAAAGAACAAGTTCAAGCTGGCAGGCCGATACTCTTCAGAATCGGGGTCGGAGATAAGGCTGAATGCCACCAGCATTCCGCAGGGAGGTGTAAAGGTAACGGCAGGAGGAGTTCCTCTCACTGAAAATGTTGATTATATTGTTGATTATAACATGGGTACTGTAAGGGTTATCAATTCGGCCCTGATAGAATCACAGACACCCATCCAGGTAGCACTGGAGAGCAACCAGTTCTTCGGGTTCCAGACAAAGACTCTGGTAGGGACTCACCTCGATTATAAGATTTCGAACAATTTTGATATTGGCGGAACAATACTTCATCTTACCGAAAGACCATACACTCAGAAAGTCAATTTTGGCGAAGAACCGATTTCTAATACGATATGGGGATTAAATTTGTCATATAAGACAGAATCCCAGTTTCTTACTAATATGCTTGACAAGATCCCGTTTCTTGAGACAAGCACACCGTCAACTATATCGGTATTCAGTGAATTTGCCCATCTTATACCGGGCCACTCAAAGGCCATATCAAGCAGCGGGAACTCATATATAGACGATTTTGAAGCAAGCGAGATCCCACTTGATCTGAAATCATTCAATGCCTGGACTATTTCAAGTATTCCCAAAGGCCAGGATCTTGTCTTTCCTGAAGCAAGGCTGAACAATAATATTGCATCCGGATTCAACAGGGCAAAACTTGCCTGGTATGTCATTGATCCTATCTTTCTAAGAAACGGATCATCAACTCCCGATCACATTAAGCAGCGTCCCGAAACTCAGTCAAGCCACTTTGTAAGGGAGATATATGAGAATGAAATATATCCTTACCGTGAAAGTCCCAGCGGCATACCTACAAACATAACGGTTCTTAACCTTGCTTTTTATCCCAATGAAAAAGGTCCTTATAACTATGATACTGATCCTGGTTCGTTTTCAAGAGGAATGAACAGCAGTGGTCTTCTTAATGATCCCCAAACCCGGTGGGGCGGGATAATGAGGGAGATCCTTACCAGCGATTTTGAAACGGCAAACGTCCAGTATATAGAGTTCTGGCTTATGGATCCCTTTGTTGAGAATCCGGCTCATCCCGGAGGCGACCTTTATATTAACCTTGGTAATATTTCCGAGGATATATTACCCGATTCAAGAAAGAGTTTCGAGAACGGACTCCCCGGGTCGGCTGTTGTAAAGAATGTTGATACCACTCAATGGGGAAGAGTTCCTACCGTGCAGGCTGTTGTTCATGCTTTTGACAATGCCCCCGAATCCCGGCTTTTTCAGGATATAGGGCTTGACGGTCTACGGGATGAAGAGGAACAGGCTTACTTCGACAGTTACCTTCAGCGATCGGGCCTGATAACAAATGAGGAGGCATACCAGAGGATCTTGCAGGACCCTTCAGGCGATAACTTTCATTATTACCGGGGAACAGATTACGATAACCAGCAGTTGGGGATACTTGAGAGGTACAAGAATTATAATAACCACGAAGGAAACTCCCCTACATCGGATATGTCGGCCGAATCTTATCCCACTTCCGGGTCCACACTCCCCGACATGGAAGACATTAACAGGGACAATACTCTGAGTGAGACAGAAAGCTATTATCAGTACAGGATAAGTATGAAGCCCCAGGACTTCAGGGTAGGTTCAAATTTTATTGTTGACGAGATTGAGGCTGAGGCTACAATGGCCACCGGAAAATCAAAGGTAAAATGGTACCAGTTCAAAATTCCTATCAGAGACTATCAGAACGTTGTAGGGTCAATAAGAGATTTCAAATCGATCCGGTTTATGAGGATGTACCTCAGGAACTTCAGTGATCCGGTAATAATGCGTTTTGCCGAGCTTGACCTTGTAAGGGCTGAATGGCGCAAGTACAACATTTCCTTTATGGAGGGGGGAGAGAGGGTAACCGTTCCGGAAGCCTCCGATGGAACATTTGACATAAGCTCAGTGAGCATTGAGGAAAACTCGGGGAAAGAGCCTGTTAACTATGTTCTGCCACCGGGATTTGACAGGATAACCGATCCTCAGAATCCGCAACTCCGCCAGCTTAATGAACAGTCAATGGTGCTTAAAGTCCAGAACCTTGAAGACGGAGATGCCCGTGCGGCATTCAGGAACGTGAACCTTGATATAAGGCAGTACAGGAACCTTCGAATGGAAGTGCATGCTGAGGCGATAATAGGCCAGCCATTGCAGGATAATGAACTGACTGCCTTTATCAGGATAGGATCGGATTACAAAAGCAACTTCTATGAATATGAAGTGCCATTGAAGCTGACGGCTCCACGTCGTTACAATAATGATCTGGAAGATGAAAGGGCGCTTGTTTGGCCCGAAGAGAACAGGTTTGATATTGATCTTTCTCTTCTTCAGGAAGCCAAGCAGGAGCGTAACAGCCGGATGCAGGAACCCGGATCTTCATTAAGTGTATCAGATGTCTTTGTTTACCAGGCTGGTACGAAAAGAATTTCCGTGTCAGGAAATCCCAACCTCAGTAATGTCAGAGTAATCATGGTAGGAGTGCGGAACCCGATAAAAACAAGAGATCCTCTGGGCGACGACGGTAATCCGAAATATGGCGAAATATGGGTGAACGAGCTCCGGCTGAGTAACTTCAGGGAAGATGGAGGGTGGGCTGCAAACACACACCTGCAGGCAGGTCTTGCCGATCTTGGTACTGTTGACATGGTAGCCCAGACAAGCACTCCGGGATGGGGAAGCATTGATAAAAAGGTTAATGAGCGGAGCAAGGAACAAATAATGAAATACGATGTTTCGTCAAATATTGAATTCGGGAAGTTCTTTCCTGAGAAGATTGGTGTGCGACTTCCGGTTTATGTAGGGTATTCCGAAACAAGGATAAGACCGCAGTATAATCCACTCGATCCTGACATACCTCTGAAAGAGGTGCTCGACAGGGTTGACGATGAGCATGTGCGCGATTCAATAATTAATATTTCGGATGATCTCGCAAGGAGAAAGACGCTGACTGTCAGCAACGCAGGTATCACCAGGCGGGGTGAAAAGCCCCATCTCTGGGATGTCGCAAACCTGAGCGTAAACTACACATACAATGAGATATATAAGAGTAATACAAATACCGAAATTGATGTAGAGAAAACATACCGTGGAGGGATAAACTATAATTATGAAGGACAGCCTGCCAATATAGTTCCTTTTAAAAATGTAAAATTACTGAACTCTCCCATGCTCAGGATCATTAAGGATTTTAATTTCTATGCATTACCCCGGAACCTTTCATTCAGGACAGAATTGAACCGTTTTTACAATGAAGTTAAAACCCGGAACATTAATAATCCATACCTGATTGTCAGGCCGTCATTCAGGAAAGATTTTGAATGGAGCAGGATATATGATCTGAAATATGATATAACCCGCCAGCTGAAATTCGATTTTACAGCGACAAACCTGGCCAGGATCGACGAGCCCTACGGAGGTGTTGACAAGTCAAGATATGCCAATGAGTATGATACCTGGCGCGATTCTGTAATGGTAAATCTCAGGAACATGGGAAGGACCACTTCATATAATCATTTCATAAACGTCACTTACAACATACCCGTAAACAAGCTGCCTCTTCTTTCGTGGGTAAATGCCAATGCCCGGTATGGCGCCAGTTATACCTGGCTTGCAGGAACCCTTTTTCCCGATTCTGTCGATATTAACCTTGGTAATTCAATCAAGAATACAAACGATCTTACCTTCACTGCAATGGGAAACCTTGCGACCTTGTATGGAAAATCAAAGTTCCTCAAGAGGATAGAAACCAATACCCGGCCTGAAGCCCGGAAAAACATTGCTGACATGGAAACGGTTACATTTACCCGGCAGAATGTCAGTTTCAGGCCAAATGTTCCGAGGTCGATTGTACACAACCTCAAGACCCGAGATATTACTGTAAAAATTACAGATAAAAGTGGCGCTGGTGTTGACGGTAAGATGGAGATCTCAAGCGACAACAGGATGACATTTACTACTGACCGGCAGGTTGACGGGGCAAGTGTTCTTATTGAAGGAAAGGTTCCGAGAAAGCGGAATCCGTTTATTGTGACCGGCGAATACCTTGTGAGAGCAATGATGGGAGTAAGATCGTTAAGTCTTACCTACACTTCTGCCCATGGACAGTTCCTTCCGGGATACCTTCCAGGGACCAAATACCTTGGAATGGCGGAACAGAATGGAGTAATGGCTCCAGGATGGCCCTTCATTTTTGGAGTTAGTGATGAAAATTTTTTCGATAAAGCAGTGTCACGTAAGTGGATTACGACAGACACATTATTAAATACACCGGCTCTTTCAAACACACGGCAGGACCTGTCGATGAGAAGCACTATTGAACCATATCCGGGACTGAGGGTCGATGTAAGCGCTGACCGCCGCTTCCTGCAATCTGTCAGTTCCTATTATTTAGCTGATATTAATGGCAATTTTCCCGACAGCACACGGAACCGGATTGTTTCAGGAAATTTTTCTATATCAGTAATTTCATGGGGCACTGCCTTTGAAAAGATTTCCAAGAGTAATGACTATGTATCTCCGACTTTTGAAGCTTTCATGAGAAACAGGGAGGTAATATCCCGTAGAAGGGGAGACGACAGGCGGGAGGCTGATCCCGGTTACGATCCAAATCTTGATCCATCCGGTAATGCATTAGACGGTCAGTATAAGAGCGGTTACGGCAGCACCTCAAGAGAAGTGCTTATTCCGGCCTTTCTTGCTGCCTATACCAGGACAGATGCAGATAAGGTTACTTTAGATCCCTTCCCGTCGGCAATGAAAATGATGCCAAACTGGAGGATAAGCTTCGACGGACTGTCAAAACTGGCCTTCATCCAAAGTGTTTTCAGATCGGTGAATATCTCCCACCAGTACAGGAGCACTTACCAGGTAGGATCGTATACAACCAATCTTGGTTACAGGACCGATGAATCGGGGATAAGCAATATCAGGGACATGCAGGATAACTTTATTCAGCAGTACGAAATTAATGTTGTTACGCTGAATGAACAGTTCAGTCCTTTGATAAATATTGACCTGAACTGGAAAAACAGTCTTTCGACCAGGATCGAGTTAAGAAAATCAAGGACTGTTTCACTTAACCTGACCAGTAACCAGATAGCCGATGCGAGAGTTGATGAGATCGTCCTGGGAGCAGGCTACAGGTTCGATAATGTACAAATAATGCTCAGAACCGGTGGAAGGCAGAGAGCTTTGAAAAGTGATCTCAACTTAAGGTTGGATCTTTCGATCAGGGATAATAAGACCGTGGCAAGAAAGCTGGTTGAAAATGTCAACCAGCCCGTACTTGGACGGAAAGAATTCACTGTAAGGAGTAATGCCGATTATGTTCTGAGCGACAGGTTCAACCTTCAGGTATTTGCCGAGCATACCATGAATAATCCATTTGTAGCCAATACATTTCCTACATCTAACACCAACTTCGGCTTCAGCCTGAGGTTCACACTGGTCCAATAATTATGATTTTTACTCTTTCCCTTGTCCGAAAAAAAGCTTATTTTTGATTTTAGCTTAATGTTGAACAAAAAATAAACTTCAAAAATTAATCATTATGAACGTTCCTGAAAATCTCAGATACACCAAAGACCATGAATGGATAAGAGTTGAGGGTGATACAGGTTACATTGGCATAACCGATTTTGCCCAGGGTGAATTGGGTGATATAGTTTTTATTGAAATTGAAACTATCGGGGATCAACTTAAAAAAGAAGAGGTTTTCGGAACAATAGAGGCTGTAAAAACAGTATCCGACTTGTTTATGCCTGTCAGTGGCGAGGTACTTGAAGTTAATCCTATGCTTGAAGAAAGCCCGGAAATTGTAAACAAGGACCCTTACGGTGCAGGATGGATGGTAAAAATACAAATATCCGATCCTGCTGAAGTAAAGTCGCTGCTTTCGGCAGAAGACTATAAGAAATTATTATAAGGTCTTCTTTACCTCTACTTCCTGGTATCCCTCAATAAAGTCACCGACCTTTATGTCGTTGAAGTTGCTGATGTTTAATCCGCATTCATAACCGCCGACTACTTCCCTGACATCATCCTTGAACCGTTTGAGTGATCCGAGCTCGCCTGTATATATAACTATACCATCGCGGATTACACGTACTCTGGTGTTTCTTGTGATCTTTCCTTCTTTTACATAACACCCTGCCACTGTGCCCACTTTGGTCACCTTGAATATGTCACGGATCTCAAGAGTGGCAACGATCACCTCTCTCATTTCAGGAACAAGCATTCCTTCCATAGCTGACCTTATCTCTTCGATAGCATTGTAAATGATCGAGTAGAGGCGGACATCAATTTCTTCTTTTTCAGCAAGCTTTCTGGCGCTCATTGAAGGCCGCACCTGGAAACCAACTATAATAGCATTCGATGCAGCTGCAAGCAATACGTCAGATTCGGAGATCTGGCCAACTGCTTTATGAATAATGTTAAGTTGTATTTCAGGTGTGGATAGTTTGATAAGAGAATCGCTCAAAGCCTCTATGGAACCGTCGACATCACCTTTCACAATGATATTAAGCTCCTGGAAGTTTCCGATGGCGATCCTTCTTCCGATCTCATCGAGGGTAATATGTTTCTGGGTGCGGAGTCCCTGTTCCCGCTGAAGCTGCGACCTCTTTGTAGCGATGTCTCTTGCCTCACGGTCGCTCTCCATAACATTGAATTTATCACCTGCCTGCGGTGCACCATTAAGTCCAAGTACAAGAGCAGGTGTTGCGGGGCCAACTTTATCGACCTTGTTCCCCCTTTCATTATACATTGCCTTTACATGCCCGTAACAGCTTCCTGCAAGCATTATATCTCCAATCTTAAGAGTCCCGGCTTTTACAAGAAGCGTTGTTGTAAAACCACGTCCTTTATCGAGTGATGATTCAACTATTGTACCTGTTGCAGGCTTATTAGGATTGGCTTTCAATTCAAGCAATTCAGCCTCAAGTAATATTTTTTCGAGGAGAAGTTCAATATTAAGGCCGCTTACGGCAGAAATTTCCTGAGACTGATATTTACCGCCCCAGTCTTCAACAAGATAGTTCATATTGGCCAGCTCTTCTTTGATCCTTTCGGGATTAGCCGATTGCTTATCAATTTTATTTATAGCAAATACGATAGGTACTCCGGCAGCCGAGGCATGGTTGATAGCTTCGACAGTCTGCGGCATCACTCCATCATCGGCCGCAACAACTATTATTGCAATGTCGGTTACCTGCGCACCCCTGGCCCTCATGGCGGTAAACGCTTCATGGCCGGGAGTGTCGAGGAACGTTATCTTACGGCCGTCATCGAGAGTTACATTATAAGCACCGATATGCTGTGTTATTCCTCCTGCTTCGCCGGCAATGACATTTGTACGGCGTATATAGTCAAGCAATTTTGTTTTTCCATGGTCAACATGCCCCATTACAGTTACTATGGGCGGCCGTGGTTCAAGAAGGGTAACATCATCTTCCTCTTCTCTCACTGCTTCAAGAACTTCGGCGGCAACAAACTCAATCTTGTAACCGAATTCATCGGCAAGAACTGCCATCGTTTCAGCATCCAGCCG
Source organism: uncultured Bacteroidales bacterium (assembly GCA_942492865.1). Lineage (GTDB taxonomy): Bacteria > Bacteroidota > Bacteroidia > Bacteroidales > VadinHA17 > LD21. Next base: position 1,835,498 of record OW818650.1, read on the forward strand.
CTGGTTAATTGAAACAAAAAGGCCAAGATTCATGCAAGTCGAAATAATATCGGTTACAGGAATATCCATCATTGTGGCAAGCTCATTTACCGATACAAACTCCGTTACTTTCAGAATATTTTTTTCCTGTTCGATCATGTCAGCTTCCTGCTGATGTTTCTGGCTGAAAGCTTCCCTCTTTTCTCTGCGGTATTTTGAGCCTTTTGATTTTCCCTTGGTGGTAAGCCTTGCCAGTGTTTCTTTTATCTGTTTCTGTACCTCTTCCTCATTCACCTCGGTACGGATAGGCCTCTTTTTAATTACCTTTTTGTTACTGACCTGCTCTTTCTTCTTTTCACCCTGTACAACAGGCTTGACAACAGGTTGCACCTCTTTTTCTTTTGAGATCCTTTTCCTTCTTTTCTTCCGTCTGAAATCACCTTCGCCGGGTTTATCACCCTGGAAAGGAGTAACTTTTCGTTTCTCCTCAACAGGAAGATCTATTTTACCGACTACAGTGGGGCCCGATAATTTCTTAGTATTAGCCCTGTACAGTTCTATAATATCCTCTTCTATTTCAGGAACAGCTGGTGCAGGGAGGACATCCTCAATTACAGGTACTTCAACGGGTGGTTCGGGTACAGTTGCAACAGGCTCCTTTTTCTTTTCTTCCTTAACCTTAATCTCTTCAGCGGGAGCAGTAACCGGCTCTTTTTCCTTTTCGGCAGGTTTTTCTTTTTCAGCAGCAGGTTTTTCCTTTTTAACCTCTTTAGGAGTTTCTTTCTTCGGAGGTTTTGCGACTGTATCCAGATCAATCTTGCCTACTATATGAAGATCAATATTTGACTTGGGCTTTTCCTCTACAACAGGAACCACCTCAACTGGTTTTTCAACCTTTTTCTCAGGCTGTGGTATGGGCGCCGGCTTTTCTTCCTTTACCTGTTTAGGTGGAATTATTTCTTCTTTGACTTTTGGTTTTAAGGCTTTTTCAAGATCAATTTTTCCTACAAGCTTGATGTCAGGTTTCTTTACCTCGGTCTTAATGTCAACCTTTGATCCTGAGGAATCCTTAACCACGATTTCTTCTTCCTTTTCAGATTCCTCAGTTTCACTCTTTTCAGAAAAATCATCTATCGAAACAGATTCTTTTTTCCTGTGAAGATCTTTGAGGATCAGTTTTTCCGACTCCTTCTTTACGCTGATATCGGTACTGTATTCTTTTACGAGCAAGATATAAGCCTCATGCGGGAGTTTTGTGTTTGGATTCGGGTCAAGATCAAATCCTTTCTTGTGAAGGAAATCCACAATGGTAGAGATGCCCACATTGAATTCACGGGCAGCTTTGCTCAATCTTGTTGCCTTAATATCATCAGTCATATTCAATCCTTGTCTTTTAAATAACTTTAAAACAGGTTGTATTAATTTATATATCTTATTCGAATTCAGCTCGTAAAATATTAACTACTTCTTTAACGGTTTCTTCTTCAAGATCTGTTCTTTTAACAAGATCGCTTATTGATAAATTCAGCACACTGCGGGCAGTATCGCAACCAATGGCCTTGAGTTCTTCGATTATCCAGTCTTCTATCTCATCTCCAAATTCTTCCAGGTTTACATCTTCTTCATCTTCTCCGCCCGGTTCCCTGTAAACGTCTATTTCATAACCTGTAAGCTGACTGGCGAGCTTGACATTCAGCCCTCCTTTTCCGATAGCAAGCGATACTTCATTTGGTTTAAGGTATATCTGTGCCCTTTTTGTTTCCTCAATTAATTTTATTGCAGTGATTTTTGCCGGGCTCAATGCTCTCTGAATGAACAGCTGGTTGTTTGAAGTATAGTTAATGACATCGATATTTTCATTTCGGAGTTCCCTTACTATACCGTGAATTCTTGATCCCTTCATACCGACGCAGGCTCCAACGGGGTCAATCCTTTCATCATACGACTCAACAGCAACCTTTGCACGTTCACCGGGAACCCTTACGATCTTCTTAATGGTTATCAGACCATCAAAGATCTCAGGTACCTCAAGTTCAAAGAGCCTTTCAAGGAATACAGGCGAGGTGCGGCTCAGGATAATGAAAGGAGTATTGTTCCTCATTTCAACTTTGATTACAACAGCCCTTATTGAGTCTCCCTTCCGGTAGTGATCTGAAGGTATCTGCTCACTCTTTGGCAGGATAAGCTCATTTCCGTCATCGTCGAGAACCAGTGTTTCCCTTTTCCATATCTGGTAAACCTCACCAGTTACAATCTCCCCGATCCTGTCCTTGTATTTTATGTAAATGTTGTTTTTCTCAAGGTCGAGGATCCTTGCGGTCAGATTCTGTCGCAGCGAAAGGATGGCTCTTCTTCCGAAGTCAAGAAATTTAACCTCATCCGATACTTCTTCGCCAACTTCATAGTCTTCATCAATTTTCTTGGCTTCAGAAAGAGGGATCTGGGTTATGGGATCGGTAACCTCATTATCCTCAACTACTACCCTGTTCCTCCAAATTTCAAAGTCACCCTTATCGATATTGACGATAATGTCGAAATTATCAGCAGAACCGAATTTTTTAGCCAGCATGCCCCTGAATACGTCTTCAAGAACGCTCATCATTGTGGGCCTGTCTATATTCTTCAGCTCTTTAAATTCCGAAAAAGTGTCGATCAAATTAACATTTTCCATTGATGTAAACCTGTTATAATTACTTTATTAAATTTTAAAAAATACTTTGGCTGACTTTACCTGATCAAAATTAAAGGATACATCCTTAACCTCCTTTGATTTCCCTTTGACCTTTACCTCTGTTTCAAGCTCAAATCCGCCTGCTGTTACATTCTTTAGTATTCCCCTGAACTTATCGCCGTCATCATTAAGAACCTCAATAATCCGGCCCTCATTCTTATTGTACTGTTCAGTTACCATAAACGGCATATCAAGCCCGGGAGAGGATACCTGCAATTCAAAATCTTCTTTTTCCCGGTCGAGTTTGCTTTCAATAGCACGATGCAATGCGGCACATTCATCTATTGTGATGCCTTTCATTGTATCGGCAAGAACAGTGATCCTGTTAGCAGAACTGACCTTTACAGCAACAAGGAATAGCGGAGTATTCATAACATACTCTGCCACAATTGCTTCTATTTTATTTTTTTCTATCATTTCAAACTGATAATAAAATAGGGGACTTCAGTCCCCTTGGTCATATTACCCCCACTAACAGGTTGCAAAGGTAAATATTATTATTAAATCACCAAAAGAAATAATTGATTTTAATCATGTATTGTATTTGGGATTCAACGAAGTAGATTATTTTTGTCTCCCTGGAAATGAATATAAAGAATGAGAGAAGAGCCTAAAAATCAGAATGATATTTATAGTAACGACGAAACTGCATTGCTCCGCGAATGCACAATCTGCCCCCGCGAGTGCCGGATCGACAGGTTTGCGGGACGTTTAGGCTATTGCAGGATGGATGCAGGATTAAACATAGCATCCATCTGCATACACAGGGGAGAAGAGCCTCCTATAAGCGGCCCTGACGGTATCTGCAATATTTTCTTTGGAGGCTGCAACCTCCGGTGCCGATACTGCCAGAATTATGAGATCAGCCGGCCGGGATCACTTTTCAGAACCGGCTTTACTGATTTGAAGGATACTCTTGATCATATTGAAAAAATACTTACAACGGGTATCAGAGCCGTTGGCTTTGTTTCTCCCTCACATGTTATTCCGCAGATGATGGCTATAATCAGGGGAATAAAGGCAAGAGGTTTAAAACCCATTTTCGTGTATAATACTAATGGGTATGATAAGCAATCTACTATCCGTAAGCTGGAAGGGTTGATCGATGTTTATCTTCCCGATTTTAAGTATGTCTCATCAGGTCTTTCAAATGAATATTCTGATGCCGGCAATTACCCGGAGGTGGCTCTGCAGACATTAAAGGAAATGTATTACCAGAAAGGATCTGTACTTTCAACGGGCGATGACGGATTGGCCGAAAACGGGATGCTTATAAGGCATCTGGTATTGCCGGGCCATGCCGACGAGAGCAAAAAAGTAATTGAGACAATCGCCAGGGAGCTTTCAACTGGTGTTCATCTTTCACTTATGTCGCAGTATCATCCCACCGAATACGTCGTGAATCACCCAATACTGGGTAGAACTCTTTATGAAAATGAATACAGGGAGGTAGTTGATTTTATGGAGAGCCTCGGTTTCCGGAACGGATGGATACAGGAAATGGATAGCTACAGGAATTACAAGCCGGATTTCAAAAAAGAGAATCCTTTTGAATAAATTGGGCCCAGATCAAATCCACTTCCTCCCCATGCCTGGAATCGGAAGGTTGATTATGTTCAGTATCTGTGAAATAAGACGCATTTATTCATATTGTTGCAATAAAAATATAATTTAGATTCAGATTAGGATTTGTAAACCGGATTGAAGCTATAACCAACAAGGCAATTCCGATTGTTAAACTAATTTCTATTTTTGTACTTTAAATATTCTCAGGTGGGTTACCTTGTCAATAAGAGGAAAATTGTAAATGATCCGGTTTACGGATTTGTCAACATACCGGGAGATCTGGTTTATGATCTCATAGAACACCCATGGTTTCAGCGTCTGCGGAATATAAAGCAATTGGGTCTTACCAGCTTTGTATATCCGGGGGCAAATCACAGCAGGTTTCAGCATGCAATCGGAGCGCTGCACCTTATGGAGATGGCTATAAATACAATAAGAAGCAAGGGGACTGAAATTACACCGGAAGAAGAAGAGGCAGCTGCCATTGCCATATTGCTTCATGATATAGGGCACGGCCCATTCTCACATGCACTTGAGACTTCAATTATCACAGGGATTACCCACGAGGACGTTTCATTGCTAATAATGCAAAAGCTGAATGAGATCTATGACGGTAAGCTTGAGATGGCGATCGATGTCTTTAAAGGGACTTATCACAGGAAATTCCTGCATGAGCTCATCAGCGGTCAACTTGATATGGACAGACTTGATTATCTGCGTAGAGACAGCTTTTTCACCGGGGTTATTGAAGGTTCAGTGGGTTCGGACAGGATCATAAGCATGCTGAATGTGGTTAACGATAATCTTGTTATTGATGAGAAAGGCATCTATTCGCTTGAGAAGTTCCTTATTGCCAGACGGCTGATGTACTGGCAGGTCTATATGCATAAAACAGTGCTGGCATCAGAAAGTCTACTGGTGAGAGTGCTCAAACGTGCCAGAGAACTGGCGTTGATGGGACATGACCTTTACGCTACTTCTCCACTAAGGTTTTTTCTCTATAACCAGATCGAAAAGTCTGATCTTTCAGAAGAAAGGGAATTTACACCCGGACTTATAGCATCAAATTTCATGAAGCTTGATGATACTGATATTCTGGTATCAGCAAAATACTGGGCCGATGACTCCGACAGGGTTCTTTCTGATCTCTCGGCCCGTCTGTCGGGGAGAAACCTCTTTGCGGTCGAACTTCAGAATGAACCTTTTTCTGATGAAAGAATTGCAGCCCTTAAAAAGAAGGCTCAGACACTGATGAAAATAGATCATGGAATGCTTGATTATTATATCTTCACCGGGAGCATATCAAACCTTGCCTATACTGCCGACGTGCCTGAAGTAAAAATTTTACTCAAATACGGTAAAATAGTAAACATCTCAGAAGTATCCGATATGTTCGACCACCGGTTCGTGTCTGAAAAAATCACTAAGTTTTTTATTTGCTATCCCAAAGAATGCAGATTTATTTAAAATTATAAATATGGAATTTACTGCTGCTGTAATTGCCGGTTTTTTAAAGGGTGAAATAGATGGAAACCCCGAAACGGTCGTAAGCAATATTGCAAAAATCGAGGAAGGGAAAAAAGGAGACCTCTCCTTCCTTGCCAATCCTAAATACGAGCAATATATCTATACTACCGGATCATCCATTGTTTTGGTAAACAAAGATTTTGTGCCTTCCTCAAAAGTTGATGCAACACTAATAAAAGTTGATAATGCGTATGAGGCATTTGCTTCACTGCTTAACCTTGTTGCCGGATCGAAGCCAAAGAAAAAAGGAATTCATCCAACAGCAGTAATAGAGACTTCGGCAAAAATCGGAGCTGATGTCTATATTGGTGCCTATGCCTGTATTGGTGAAAATTGTATAATAGGCGACGGATGCTCGGTTTACCCGCATGTATTTGTCGGAGACAGTACAAAGCTGGGAGATAACTGCATTATTTACCCGGGAGTAAAAATATATCATGAATGCATAATAGGAGAGGGATGTATAATTCACGCGGGGTCAGTGATCGGAAGCGACGGATTCGGGTTTGCACCACAGTCTGAAAGTGAATTCATGAAGATCCCGCAACTGGGGAACGTAATCCTCGAGGATCATGTGGAGATAGGCGCAAATGTGGCAATCGACAGGGCAACAATGGGTTCCACCATTATAAGGAAAGGTGTCAAACTTGACAACCTTATCCAGGTAGGTCACAATGTTGAGATAGGGGAAAACACTGTAATGGCAGGGCAAACAGGAATTGCAGGTTCGACCAAAATCGGGAAAAATTGCATGTTCGGAGGACAGGTTGGGCTCGCAGGTCATATAAAGGTGGCCGATGGAACCAGGATAGGCGCCCAGGGAGGTGTAGCAGGCGATGTAAAAGAAAAAAATACAACAATTATCGGATCCCCTGCAATCGATTTCAGGAATTTCTTAAAGTCTTCAGTCCTGTTTAAGAAATTACCCGATTTAAAATCAAAATTAGACGACCTTGAAAAGGAAGTTAAATCTCTGAAAAACAAGTTGTAACAGGATTAATTTCAAATATTAATATTCATCCGGCAGCAGGCTGAGACATTTTTTTACTGGTATGTTCGAAAATTTTTCTTTTTTTTGTTGCCGTTAATTAACGAATAAATAGTCTTAATGAGTGAAAAGCAACGCACGCTTGCGCATGAAATAAGCCTTACCGGTAAAGGTTTACATACCGGGATAGATGTTACATTGACTTTTAAGCCGGCTCCGGCCAATCACGGATATAAATTTTGCAGGTCTGATCTCCCGGGGAAACCGGTTATTGATGCGCTTGCCGAGTATGTTACAGATACTTCCAGGGGCACGACACTGGTCCAGAATAATGCATCGGTGGCCACAGTTGAACATGTACTGGCTGCTTTACATGGCCTTCGTGTTGACAATGCTCTCGTTGACCTTACCGGCCCCGAGGCTCCTATTATGGGGGGTGCTTCCTGGGCATTTGTCGAAGCTATAAAGAAGGCGGGTATAGTTGAGCTAAAGGAGGATAGAAATTACTATGCTATCAAAAATAAGTTAGTTTTTTCAGATGAGGAGCACGGAGTTGACCTGATAATTTATCCCGACGATCATCTCAGCATTAATGTACTTATCGATTATAATTCTAGGATACTCGGAAACCAGTACGCCATCCTCGATTCAATAGATGATTTTGAAGAAAAAATTTCAAAAAGCCGCACATTCGTCTTTTTTCATGAACTTGAACCTCTGTTTACAAAAGGGTTGATCAAGGGAGGAGATCTTGATAATGCGATAGTTATCCTTGAAAAAGAGGTAGAACAATCAGAAATAGACCGCATATCCAAATTATTTAACAGGCCGGGTATCAATACACATAATGCAGGGATTTTGAATAATACTCAACTGAGATACCCTAATGAACCGGCGCGGCATAAGCTTCTTGACATAATGGGTGATCTTGCACTTGTAGGCCAGCCTATTAAGGGGAAAGTTGTTGCTACCCGACCCGGCCATTTTGCCAATACACGTATGGCAAGGCTTATCAGGCAGGAGATCAAGAAATCAGCTTCAAAAAAGAATATTCCTGTTTACGATCCTGCTCAGCCGCCGGTATATACTGTTGAGGATATTAAAAAACGTCTGCCTCACAGATTCCCCTTTCTGCTTGTCGATAAGGTTATCCATCTCGATGAGACTTCAATTGTTGGTGTAAAGAACATAACCTTCAATGAGCATTTCTTCCAGGGGCATTTCCCCGATGAGCCTGTGATGCCGGGAGTACTGCTGGTTGAAGCATTGGCTCAAACGGGAGGGCTGCTTGTACTGAGCAATGTGGATGACCCCCGAAAATACTCAACTTACTTCCTGAAAATAGACAAGCTGAAATTCAAACAAAAGGTGGTTCCGGGAGATACGGTTCTGTTAAGACTTGAGCTTATAGAGCCGATCAGACGTGGAATTGTTATAATGTTCGGGCAGGCTTTTGTGGGTAACAATCTTGTTGTTGAAGGTGAAATGACAGCGCAGGTCGTTAAAAACAAGTAATAGCAATGAAATCAAATTTAGCTTTCGTTCATCCTGATGCCCGGATCGGTCAAAATGTAATAATTGAGCCCTTTGCATATATAGCAGGAAAAGTGACTATTGGCGATGGAACATGGGTAGGTCCTCATGCAACTATTATGGACGGTGCAATAATAGGAAGAGATTGCAGGATTTTCCCGGGCTCCGTTGTATCAGGTATTCCCCAGGATCTGAAATTCAGGGGAGAAGACTCAACAGCTGAAATAGGCGACCGTACAACCATACGGGAAGGCGTTACTGTTAACCGCGGAACGGCAGCAGTAGGCAGAACAATTGTCGGTAACGACTGCCTCCTTATGGCATATTCGCATATTGGCCACGATTGCGCAGTTGGGAACTTCTGCATAATAGGCAATACGACAGGTCTTGCGGGTGAAGTGAAAGTTCATGATTGGGCAATACTGAGTGGAGGCAGCCTGGTGCATCAGTTTGTGCGAATAGGCTCTCATGTTATATGTGGTGGCGGAGCCAGGGTAAGGATCGATGTGCCCCCTTTCATCAAAGCCGACAGGGAGCCGCTTTCTTATATGGGCCTTAATTCTGTTGGTCTGTCAAGGCGAGGCTTTGAAAAGGAGCGAATTGATGAGATACATAATATGTACAGGGTTATCTACCAGAGTGGCATGAATTTCTCACAGGCACTTGACAAAATTGAGAAGGAGTTCAAACAAACTCCCGACAGGGATTATATCATTGACTTTGTGAGAAACTCGGAAAGGGGTGTTATCAGGGCAAGGTAACAATCCTGACTCAAGATCCCCATCCCTGCGCAGTCAGCTCAACTTCAGATTCGTCATCACCCACCAGAAATTTACCTGAAGCCATATCGGTAATGTGTCCGATCACCTTAACGGATGAGATATTTCTGATCTTCTCATATTGTTCAAGCGGAATTGTAAAGAGCATCTCATAATCCTCTCCGCCATTTAAAGCAGCTATCACAGGATCAATCTTGAATTCCTCCGCAAGATTGGATGTCTCATCGTCGACCGGGATCTTGCTGTAGTATATCCTGCAGCCTTTCTCTGAAGCCTTACATATATGAAGTAGATCGGAAGATAAGCCGTCCGACACATCGATCATCGAAGAGGGAATAATGCCGGCCTTTTCAAGTGAAATAAGAACGTCAGCCGGAATCTCAGGTTTCAGCTGTCGTCCGATTACGTACTCATAGCCTGTAAGATCGGGAATCTGAACTTTTTCTTTAACAAACAGTTTCCTCTCCCGCTCAAGCAGCTGTAAACCCATATATGAAGCCCCTAAATCACCGGTAACACAAATAAGGTCGTTATTTCTGGCTCCGCTTCTTTTTACAAGTCTGCTTTTTTCCACTGTTCCTGTTGCAGTAACACTTATTGTCAGACCGGTTAATGTACTTGTCATATCACCACCAGCAATCTCAACAGAATATTTTTTGCATGCAAGGTCAATACCTTCATAGAGTTCTTCAATCTGTTCAAGGTTGAACTTAGAACTTATTCCCAGGGCAATCATCACCTGGCCCGGAGTGCCGTTCATCGCGTAAATATCAGAGATTCCTCTTATTACGCTCTTATAACCAAGATGCTTCAGGGGCGTATAGATAAGGTTGAAATGTATTCCCTCAAGAAGCAGATCAGTAGAAACAAGGGTCAGCGATCCTCCGGGATCGATAGCTGCAGCATCATCACCTATGCCAAGAAAGGTTGTTCTGCCCATCGATTTGCAACGACCGGTAAGGTGTTCTATCAGACCGAATTTACCAAGCTGCCCGATCGTTTTTTTTGTCTTATCTTTTTCCTCCATATCAGATTTTTATTCCTTTTGCACTCAACCGGTATATATAATATCCCTTCCAAACGGAGTCAGTGCAACAGCGGCAAGCTTAAAATGCTGCATTCCCCATGGGATCCCCACAATCGTAATGAAAAGGATAAATCCCAGGAAGACATGTGTCAGCGCTATCCAGATCCCACCGAAGATCAGCCAGATGATGTTCATAAGAATATAAAGGCATCCTGAAGCCCTTGCTTGTGAGCGGGTGTCTCTTCCGAATGGCCATACTGCAAGCATTGCAAGTTTAAGGGTCTGTATGCCGAACGGGATCCCGATAATGGTGACCATAAGTGCCAGGCTGCCAACGAGATATTCAAGAAATATTGCAAAGCCGCCGAGTATAAGCCATATAATATTGCCCAGAATTTTCATAGTTAATCAATTATTACGGTCCTGTTTTTGGGATACCTTACTGAGTATGTAAGGATTAGTTCCTTTGTCTCATTTCCTTTAAGGTCAAGATCCCAGCTTACAAAGCCTGTCTGGGGTACAAGCTTTCCTCCTGAAAGCTCCTGCGTTTCAATAGTAATATCACTGTTTGATGAAACAGGTATCTGATCATTAACGGTTAATTTTACAGGATTTTTCTTATTATTCCTTACAGTAATCAGGTATGAATAAATTTCTGTCTTATTGCTTCCCAGTGTTCTCCGGCTTGTAAAATCTTTCCTTTTTTCTCTTTTGACAATGATCCCGTTATCTGTTCCGAGTGAAAGAGCGAAAGTATCTGTTGCCTGTTCTGCGTTAATTGATGATTTTCCGACATAGGAATTCTCAAAATACAGAGTGGCCTCACCGCTTTGGATAACCTTTTCTGCCCAGTCGGTTATGTTAGCTGTAAGGTATGCGCCGTTTGAGATCCGCGGAACAGTTACATATTTGTATTCGGCAGCAGTTGTTGCCTTTTGTATTTCGATAGTCTGGTAGCTGCCGTTGGAAGGTATTGTGTATGGAAGAGCCACGTCGAAGGTTATTGATGTTTGTCCTGTTCTCCTTTCGACTGCAACTGTTTGCGCTTCTGCAAATTCAGCTATCACTTCTTTCGCTATTGCCTCACTTCGGGCAGGAGCTGTATTCAGATCTGCGGCTTTCATTCTTGACATGTAAGGACGAGGTGGCTGCGGCACATAAAAATCAACCGTCCACGGATATAACACAGGTACATTTCCTGAGATCCAGGGTGTTGCATTTGAAAAACTTAATTTAACATCTTTCCAGGCCACTCCTGTATTTTGCTGAAGATTTGCCCTGGTTATTATCGTAACCGGTTTTGTAATGTCATCAACCCTTATGTCGTATGATGGATACCAGCCTGCATTTGTAACTATGTATGATATGTCAAGAATACCCGGAAGAGGCTTATCGGCTGATAACATCACCCTGATCTCCCCGGTCGGGAGTTCCTGCCTGCCGGGCCTGTTGGTGATCTGATTCTGAAGGTTGGCAATCTGCTGCTCGTAGTCCTTTATGAGCCTGTTTTTCTTAAGCACCGTCATTGTAACCTGTTCAATGTTTGTGGTGTACAGCTCCAGAAGACTTCTGTACTGTTCAACTGAAAATGTAATTTCTTTTACAAGTATTGTGCGGTTGGCATTAAGGAATGTTTCTTTTTCCTTTAGAATGGAAATTGCCGCTTTTTCATTTTCCACTTGCGCCAAGAGGGTCTCGATCTGTTTTCTGATATTTGCTACCTGGGCAGGATCTTCAAGATTCTGGAGATAATTATTCTGATGATTTACTGAGAGGATTGTGAATTCACCATAACCTTTAACCTGAATGCTCTGGCCATCAATATATGGGGAAAGACCTGTAAGCCTGATAGTGGTCTTTCCTGATGGTATGTCGGTTTTCGCCTGGTGTGATATCTGGGCCCTGTCGGGATAAACCATAACATGATCAATTACAGCTTTGATCTCCTTTTCGGGTTGAGCATGCAAGCTGAATGCTATTGAAAAAAGACAGATTGCCGGTAAAATTGATTTTTTCATAAAAATGAGGTGTAAATTAAACATCAAAAATACGACTTTATTCAAACTGAATATTATATGCCTGAAAATGACTGGTCAGGGTTCTTTCTTATTATTCAGATGTTAAATAACATTAATCGTACCAATTAATGTTGATAATTATGATTATTTTATAAAAGCAGGCTTTAAATACAGTACATTTGCAGATTGATCAAAAATATATTAATGGACGGACTTAAAATAGGTAACCTGTCAATTGCAGTTCCCGTATTTCAGGGTGGGATGGGAGTAGGTATTTCGCTGTCGGGCCTTGCTTCGGCTGTGGCTAATGAAGGCGGAGTAGGTGTAATATCAAGTGCCGGTCTCGGATTATTATATAAGGAGCTTTCATCCGACTTTTTGGAAGCGAGCATATTAGGACTTAAAGAAGAGATTCGTAAGGCAAGGGAAAAAACCGTCGGTATAATAGGTGTAAATGTCATGGTTGCCATGACAAATTTCGCTGATATGATAAGGACAGCAATCTCAGAAAAGGTTGACATAATTATCGCGGGGGCAGGCTTGCCATTGGATCTTCCTTCATTTCTGAAAAATGGAAGTGAGACCAAGCTTGTGCCAATAGTATCATCAGCAAGGGCGGCAAAGATAATTTGTGAAAAGTGGAAAACACTGTATAATTACCTGCCTGATGCTGTTATAGTTGAAGGCCCCAAAGCCGGAGGTCATCTCGGATTCAAAGAGGAACAGATCAACAACAGCGACTTTTGCCTGGAGAAGCTTGTTCCGGAGATTGTCAATGAATTAAAGCCTTTTGAAGAAAAGTATCAGCGGAATATTCCATTGATTGCAGCCGGAGGAATCTATACAGGCAAAGATATTTATGACATAATGCAACTTGGCGCTGCCGGAGTGCAGATGGGAACCAGGTTTGTAACCACAAACGAATGTGATGCGTCGATGGCCTTCAAACAGTCATATATCGATGCGCAGGAAAAGGATATTGAGATTATAAGGAGTCCGGTGGGCATGCCCGGAAGGGCTATTTTCAGCAATTTCATTTTAAAAGTGAAGGAAGGGAAAAAGCAGCCAAAGAAATGTCCTTTCAAGTGCATAAAAACCTGCGACATATCAAAGAGCCCTTATTGCATTATTACTGCGCTTATGAATGCATTCAAGGGTAATTTCGAGCATGGCTATGCGTTTGCAGGTGCAAATGCCTTCCGCGCAACGAATATCACATCAGTTAAGGAGCTGTTTCAGACCCTTATAGATGAATATCACGAATTCAAGCTCAAAAACAGGCTTCCCGAAAAAATTTAATTCGCAAGATCAGTGTAGTTTGCTGCCGGTGCTGCCGATGCCTGGTCGGGCATTGCCATAGGACATCCGGGTACGGGGCAGTTAATTATTTTATGCTCTTTTGAATCGGAAGGCTCCCATCCGAGGAGCAAATAAAGCGCGAAAAATCCAATTACATAAGCCACAGCTATATGCCAGCCATGCTTTACCCATTCAATCACATTACGCCCTTCGGGGAACTTATTTGTAATGGCTACACCTGCTGAGGATCCAAACCAAACCATCGATCCTCCAAAGCCGACCGTATAAGCCAGCATGCCCCAGTCGTAATGACCCTGTTCAAGTGCAAGCTTGGTAAGAGGGATATTATCGAACACTGCTGAAAGAAATCCAAGGGCAAATGCTGTTACCCAAGATGCATTCGGAAGCTCTTCAACCGGCATCATTGATGCACACATGACAAGGCTGAGCAGGAATAAGGTTCCTTTTATTGCTCCGGGAACCTCTTTCCAGGGAACCGGAGTCAGGAAGGCGCCGATAGCAATAGCGATCCATACCCCAAGCGCCGGCATGTCGTACATTATGTTAGATATGATTGCTCCTGCCAGTATCAATGCCACACTAAAGATCTTTACCCATTTTATCCTGGCAGTTGTATTTGCATCTTTCTGAATTCTCTGATACCTGTCCTGCTGATGCGCCCCAAACCAGGCGAAGAATATCAATGCCACTGCTGCTGCCACATAGGAATGCAGCACACTAAATGCGGAGACTCCATCGATCCACATCATGGTGGTGGTTGTATCACCAACCACGCTGCCACTACCCCCTGCATTACTTGCGGCAACTATTGCCGCAATATACCCTATATGGACTTTTCTTTTGAATACTACCAGTGCAATTGTACCTCCAATGAGTGAGGCAGCAATATTGTCAAGGAATGATGAGAGAATAAATACGAATATCAGTAATATAAAAGGACCTTTCCAGTCGTCCGGAAGATACCTGGGAAGAATATCAGGTACCTCCGAATCTTCGAATATCTTTGAAAGCACTGCAAAACCAAGCAGTAATCCCAGAAGATTAAGAAGGATGCTCCACTCACCCTGCCTTAGCTCCTTGTCAGCCAGCTGTTCGCCAAATGGTGTCGAGCCGAACATGTGTTCCATGAAATGAAATCCGGGATCAAATGCAAATTTGAATATTAACAGCAATGTAAGTCCTGTAATGGCAACCCAGAAAGTTTGCTTATGGAAAAGCGCCACACCAAGAAGTATGAAGCCGAAAATTATGAATTCAACCCTTACAGGTCCAAGCATGGGAACCTCTCCTCCGGCGCCAAGTAACATGACAGGGGTTATTAAAAATGCTAACATGATCATTAACTTCCTGTAAATACTTGAACCGGATTGTTTAAGGAGAATATTCATTTCAAAATTATTTTAATTGAACCAATTTTTCCGAAGTTGGCAAATGTATGGAAATATTTTTTTATAGATGATTTTTATGTGGTCTTTTTTCAACATCTGGCAGGAAAGGTTTTTTAGGACCATAAAGTTCACCATATCCCAATATTTTCCTATTTTTGCATGTCTTATTTAGATTAAATATAATTAACGGATTAATAAAATACATTGTTCCGGCTTTGACTTTCTGTACCGAAGCATGCCTTTACCGGATATACCACTGAAAGGTTGATTAAAAAAAATAATGGAAAAGAATCAGGATAAAATAATTACCGACGTAACAACGGGTGAATATAAATACGGTTTTTACACCGATATTGAGACCGATACCATTGGGAAGGGACTTAATGAGGATGTAGTCCGCGTAATATCGGGCAAGAAGAATGAACCTGACTGGTTACTTGAGTTTCGCCTTAAAGCATACAGGCACTGGATTACAATGAAGATGCCCGCATGGGCGAATCTTAAGATTGCGCCTATCGATTACCAGGATATTATATTCTATGCCGCGCCTAGACAAAAAGTCAGTCTTGATAGCCTCGATGACATTGATCCCGAGTTGAAAAAGACTTTCGATAAGCTCGGAATACCTCTTCAGGAGCAGAAGCTTCTGGCAGGAGTGGCTGTTGACGCTGTTATGGACAGTGTCTCAGTAAAGACGACTTTCAGGGAGACTCTGGCTGAAATGGGAATTATCTTTTGCTCTTTCAGCGATGCAGTAAAGGAATATCCCGAGCTGGTAAAAAGATACATGGGAACGGTCGTCCCTTATACAGATAACTACTTTGCCTCATTGAACTCTGCTGTTTTCAGCGATGGTTCTTTTTGTTATATTCCAAAAGGAGTTAGATGTCCGATGGAACTTTCAACATATTTCAGAATAAATTCGGCCAATACCGGACAATTCGAAAGAACTCTCCTTATTGCCGATGAAGAAAGTTATGTCAGCTACCTTGAAGGATGCACAGCTCCAATGAGGGATGAAAACCAGCTTCATGCCGCTATTGTTGAAATTATTACTGAGAATAATGCTGAAGTAAAATATTCAACTGTGCAGAACTGGTACCCTGGTGATAAGGAGGGAAAAGGAGGAATTTATAACTTCGTGACCAAACGTGGTTTGTGCAGAGGTGAAAATTCAAAGATTTCATGGACCCAGATAGAAACTGGTTCTGCAATTACCTGGAAGTACCCTTCATGCATCTTACGCGGTGATAACTCTATCGGTGAATTTTACTCGGTAGCGGTGACAAATAATTATCAGCAGGCCGACACTGGGACCAAGATGATACATATAGGTAAAAACACAAAGAGCACAATTGTTTCAAAAGGGATTTCAGCAGGTCATGGTCAGAACAGCTACAGGGGCCTGGTTAAAGTTTTGAAGAATGCGACTAATGCACGAAATTTTTCCCAGTGCGATTCTTTACTTCTCGGAGATAAGTGCGGGGCCCATACGTTCCCGTACCTTGAGGTTGATAACCAGACAGCTATAGTGGAACATGAAGCAACCACATCAAAGATTGGCGAGGATCAGATATTCTACTGCAACCAGAGGGGTATTTCGACCCAGGATGCCGTTGGCCTCATTGTCAATGGCTATGCACGTGAAGTTATCAACAAGCTGCCTATGGAATTTGCTGTTGAAGCACAGAAACTCCTTCAGATAAGCCTTGAAGGAAGTGTAGGATAAAACGATTAAAAATAATTTTTTATAATGCTTATAATTAGTAATTTAAAAGCTGCCATTAACGGAAAAAACATCCTCAAGGGAATCAGTCTTGAAGTTAAGCCCGGTGAAGTACATGCAATAATGGGCCCCAATGGCTCAGGGAAAAGCACTCTTGCAGCGGTATTGGCCGGACGTGAATTTGTTAAGGTGACAGAAGGCACAGTATCATACTTCGGGAAAGACCTTCTCGAGATGTCTCCCGAAAACCGGGCCAGGGATGGCATTTTCCTGGGATTTCAGTACCCTATTGAAATACCGGGAGTAAGTATGGTGAACTTTATGAAAACAGCTGTGAATGAACACCGTAAACATAAAGGACTTGATCCGCTGTCGGCTTCAGACTTTCTGAAGATGATGCGCGAAAAGAAAGAGCTTGTAGATATTGATTCAAAGCTGGCAAACAGATCGGTAAATGAGGGTTTTTCGGGTGGAGAGAAAAAAAAGAATGAAATATTCCAGATGGCTATGCTTGAACCGAAACTGTCGATATTGGATGAAACTGACTCCGGGCTCGATATAGACGCCCTCAAAATAGTTGCCAATGGTGTTAATAAGCTTAAACGTACTGATACCTCATCAATAATAATTACACATTATCAAAGATTACTCGATTATATAATACCCGATGTTGTGCATGTGCTTTATGATGGGAGGATTGTGAAAACCGCGGGAAAAGAGCTTGCTCTGGAACTCGAGAAAAAAGGTTACGACTGGATAAAGAAAGAGATAGAAAATGTACGCTGATATGAACAAAACAGCTGGTTTAAAAGACAGATATTCTGACCTTTACCTTGAGCATATCGGGGAAATAGCAGAAGGCACATCTCCTTTTATCAACGCATTCAGGGAGCCTGCCCTGGAAAAATTCATGGAACTGGGAATCCCGACAAAGAAGAACGAGGCCTATAAATACACAAATCTCGATCCCTTCTTCAATTACGATTATAAAAATTATTTCTCACCACGAAGAGAAGATTTCCTTAAGGCCGAGCAGTTTCGCTGCGATGTTGCCAACCTCGACACACATGGAATAGTTTTGCTTAATGGCTTTTATCCGACTATAAATGAGAAGCTCCGCCAACTCCCTGATGGAATTTGGATAGGCAGTCTCAGAGAAGCATCGGTAAAATTCAGCGAAACCATAGAGCGGCACTATAACAGGTATGCAAAGAGTGAAACAGATGGGCTTGTTCATCTGAATACCGCAATGGCGCTGGATGGTGTTTTTATATATGTTCCCGAAGGCTCTGTTATTGGAAAACCAATCCAGATAGTAAATCTTGTTAGTTCAGATGAGGATATCTTTAACCAGCACAGGAATCTTGTTGTTGTTGAAAAAAATGCTGATGTATCAATCATTATCTGCGACCATACACTTTCTCCGGGAAAGTTCCTTACCAATGCGGTTACCGAAATCTTCGTCGGTGAGGATGCCCGGTTTGATATTATCAGGGTCCAGAATGAGCACAATAACGCAGGTAAGATAACTCATACATTTATTCATCAGGAGAGAAACAGCATAGCATCATCGAACAATATCAGCCTGCATGGCGGGCTGATCAGAAACAGCACATACCATTACCTCGGGGGAGAGGGTGCCGAGAGCCATTCGTACGGGTTGTACCTTACCGATAAGTTCCAGCATATCGATAACTTTGTTAATGTAGAACATGCAGCTCCTAAATGTACAAGCAACCAGCTCTTTAAGGGTGTGCTGGATGACCTTTCAACAGGGGCTTTTAATGGCCGTATCATGGTCAGACCAGGGGCTCAGGGAACTCTTGCTTACCAGAAGTGCAACAATATACTTCTTACCGATGATGCAAAAATGAATACCAAACCTCAGCTCGAAATTTATGCTGACGATGTAAAATGCAGCCACGGGGCAACGGTGGGGCAGATAGATGAAGAGGCGCTATTCTACATGAGGTCGAGAGGTATAGGAAAGAATGAAGCAAGGCTCATGCTGATGTTCGGTTTTGCACATGAGGTAATACAAAACATAAAAGTTGAGGCGCTGCGCGAAAGAATGGATAACCTTGTGATGCAAAGGCTTAGAGGAGACCTCTCAAGGTGCGCAAGTTGTCTGGTCAGGTGTGATAAAGCTTAATGAAGTGAAAAATATATCTGAAATACGGGCTGATTTTCCTTTATTATCAAGAACTGTTTATAACAAACCACTTGTTTATTTTGATAATGGTGCAACGACTCAAAAACCCCTGTGCGTTCTTGATGCAGTAAGGGATGTTTATACAAACTACAACGGGAATGTTCACAGAGGTGTTCATGCCATGAGCGATATGACATCAGAAGCTTATGAAAAAGCCCGCGAGACTGTAAGACAATTTATTAATGCCTCAAAAAGGGAAGAGATAGTGTTCACTTCCGGAACAACAGGTGCAATTAATGCCATAGCATTCTCCTTTGGTGAAAAATATATCCGGACGGGAGATGAGATAATTGTAAGCCAGCTTGAACACCATGCCAATATTGTTCCATGGCAGATGGTTTGCGAAAGAAAAAATGCCAGGCTGAGAGTTATTCCGATTAATGAAAAAGGTGAGATACTTGTTGAGGATTTCAAAAAACTAATTACAGAAAAAACCAGACTGATTGCCATTTCCCAGGTTTCAAATGTACTGGGGACCAAATTACCAGCAGCTGCCATAATCAGTATTGCCCACCAGCATGGCATACCGGTTCTTATTGATGGAGCCCAGGGAATACAGCATGGGAACACTGATGTTACAGCTCTGGACTGTGACTTTTATGCTTTTTCGGGACACAAGATCTATGGCCCTACAGGTATTGGAGTACTTTACGGTAAAGAGAAATGGCTTGCAGATCTTCCTCCTTCCCAGGGCGGTGGCGATATGGTTGATAAAGTTACATTTGAGAAGACTACCTATAATCAGCTTCCGTTCAAATTTGAGGCAGGAACCGTAAACTATGCAGGTGCAATAGGTATGGCCAGGGCCCTTGAATATCTGAATGAAGTAGGAAGAGACTACATAACGGCAAGGGAAGATGACCTTCTGCAATATGCAACAGAACGACTGTCAGGAATCAAAAAAATGAGATTTTTCGGAACATCACCTGACAAAATACCGACAATGTCATTTCTCATTGATGGCATTCACCAATACGATACCGGAACGATACTTGATAAACTTGGAATTGCGGTAAGAACAGGCACTCATTGTGCACAGCCTCTTATGGAATTCTACGGTATCGATGGCACAGTAAGGGCTTCAATGTGTTTCTACAATACCAGGGAAGAAATTGACGTTCTTGCTGATGGTATTGAAAAGGTAAAACAAATGTTTTTATGACCTATGACAATTAATGAAGTTCAGGACAGGCTGGTTGATGAATTCTCGTTGTTCGATGACTGGATGGATAAATACAATCTTTTGATCGAAATGGGGAAGAACCTTCCTGTGATTGACCCGGTGTTTAAGACCAAAGATTTCCTGATAGAAGGTTGCCAGTCAAAGGTCTGGTTACATCCTGAATTTATTGATAATAAAGTTAAATTCACAGCCGACAGCGATGCAATAATAACCAGGGGTATAGTCGCCATGCTGATCAATGTTCTGTCTGACCGGACTCCTGAAGAGATATTGTCAGCAGAGCTCTATTTTATTGACAAAACCGGTTTGAGGCAGAATCTTTCCCCTACACGTTCAAATGGCCTGCTCTCAATGGTAAGGCAGATTAAGCTTTATGCTATGGCTTTTGAAGCAAGAAGACAGGCGTAAAGCGTAGAGCGTATAGCGTATAACGTAAAGCGTAGAGCGTAAAGTATAAAAGGTATAGATAGGAAGATGTTCAGGATTTTTTGAGTTCAGGGTTCCGGGTTAACCTGAAACGAAGAACGAACGAAAAACGAAGAACGAAGAACGATAAACAACAAGCAATGGATATATCCGAACAACTCGAAATAGAAACAAGGATCACAGGTGTTCTTAAAAGCATCTTTGATCCTGAAATCCCGGTTAATATCTATGACCTGGGACTGATTTACGATATCAGCATAGACGACGATCACATTGCACACATAACCATGACACTTACTGCTCCCAACTGTCCGATGGCCGAGGAGCTTTTTGAAGAAGTGAAATATAAGGTTGCGGGAATAAAAGGTGTGAAAGAATGTGATCTTAAGCTTACTTTTGATCCTCCGTGGGATAAGAACATGCTCAGTGAAGAGGGTAAACTTGAGCTGGGTTTTCTCTAATTATCATTAAAATGTATCCTGCAGATTTTAAGGAACTGACCAGGACAGCCAGGGAGAAAGCTTTTCATCTGGGCTTTGATCTGTTCGGAATTGCACCTGCAGCTAAACTTAACGAGCATGAATATTATCTGAAAGATTGGCTTTCCTCAGGGATGAATGGAAATATGTCCTTTCTTGAACGCAATATTGAAAAGCGTCTCGATCCGGAGCTTTTGTTCCCGGGAGCAAAATCAATAATAGTTACCGGTATAAATTATTATAACGAACAAAGACAAGGACATAATGGAATTCCTGTCATTTCCCGGTATGCCTACGGAAACGATTATCACGATGTTATTTTGAATAAGCTTCAGCAGGTACTGCAGATACTCAGGGAAAAAGAACCTTCGGTAAACGGTAAGGTATATGTTGATTCAGCTCCCATCCTTGAAAAAGCCTGGGCCCGGCAGGCCGGCTTAGGATGGCAGGGAAGGAATTCGCTGATTATAAACAGCAGGTTTGGATCATTCTTTTTTCTTGGAATACTGATTGTAGATACTGAGCTTGAATTTGATAAGCCGTTTGAGGCAGATCATTGCGGGGAATGCAGGTTGTGTGTCGATGCCTGTCCTACAGGTGCCATAACCGGCAGAGGTACAATTGATGCCAGAAAATGCATTTCTTATCTTACAGTCGAGAATAAGGATAGCATACCTTTGGAATTTTCAGAAAAATTCGGAGGCAGGATATTTGGTTGTGATATCTGCCAGGAGGTTTGTCCATGGAATAAGAACGCCCGGAACAATACCAATCCTGAATTCCGGTTATCACACTCCATTGAAAGCATGACTAAAAAAGAATGGTTCTCACTAACAGGGGACCGGTTCGATGAACTATTTAAGGCAAGTCCTGTTGCCCGGATCAGATACGAAAGAATGATAAGAAACATTGAAGCCGCCTTTCCTCAACAAAATAAGAAGGCTGATCATTGATCAGCCTTCCTTTTTAATAAACAATTCGATATAATTAATTATTAGCTATTTAACGTAGTCCTTCAACATTAGCATTAGTTTCTGACGGGTGAAAAAGATCCTGCTTTTTACTGTACCTATTTTAAGGTCAAGCTTTTCTGCAATCTCCTTATATTTATACCCCTCAATGTGCATTCTGAAAGGAATTTTAAATTCATCGTCAAGGGAGTCGATGGCTTTTTCAATTTCCCCTTCCGAATAAATTGATTCAGGCGAGATGAAACCCTTGTCATGAGGCTGATTTATGTAGTACAGATCCTGTGTGCCGTCAATAATTGTATTTTCTTTAATATTTCTCCTGTAATTATTGATGAAGGTGTTTTTCATTATTGTAAAAACCCAGGCCTTAAGATTTGTGTAATCAACAAATTTATCTTTATAAGTAATTGCCTTAAGATATGTGTCCTGGACCAGGTCAAGTGCTGTATCACGATCAGAAGTGAGACTCATGGCAAATCGTTGCATATTACTTCTCATTCCTATCAGGCTGGTATTAAAGTCGTATGATGCCATATTTCCGTGTTTTTTAAGTTTGTTGATACAAATATATACAATTAAATAAAGATAACCAAATCTTAATATCTTAAAATCTTTATAATCTAAATTATTTTCAAATAATAATGGCACTCATAGCCTCATATAACAATGGTTTACGGCGACACGTTCTAATCTTAGTAAAAATTAAATGAAATAAATATTATGAAATTTGTGTACATATTAACAGCATAGATCACTGCAAATGCCGCGCTTTTATTATTTTTAAAGAAAAAAATGGATTATAATGTCAAGCTGAGCAACGGACAGATCCTTAAAGGTTTGATAAGGAGTCCGGGAAGCAATTTGCGATGCCTTATTATTATGGTGCACGGACTTGGAGAGCATATTCAGCGATATGATGAGTTGGCCGATTTTTTCTTAAATAAAAATATTGCATTTACAGGCGTGGACCTTCCCGGCCATGGCCGCACAGATGGGAGGAGAGGCCATGTTAAAAACTATGATGTTCTTGCCGAAATTATAGATGTTCTTATAAGTCAGGGTAAAAAGACATTTCCTGGTATCCCGGTTGTATTGTATGGTCACAGCTTCGGAGGCCTGGTAGTTTTGGAGTATCTTTTAAAAAAGCAGCCGCTTATAAAAGGGGCTGTCGTAACCTCTCCTTTACTTCGTCTTGCTTTTGAACCGGATAAGTTAAGACTCACTTTTGCCGATATAATGAAATATATTCTGCCAGGCCTTATACAGCCGACTGGTCTTTTAGCTGACCACCTGTCGCACGACAGCAAAGTGGCTGAGGCTTACCGCAGCGATCCTCTTGTTCATGGAAAGATCTCAGTAAATCTTTTCACCGGGATCATGAAATCTTCACGTTATTGCCTTGCCCATGCATCTGACCTTAATGTGCCTTTATTGTTATTACATGGATCAGATGATATGATATGTGCCCCATCGGGATCCATAGAATTTGCCGCCAAGGCAAAAATGGCAGAGTTGAAAATTTGGGAGAACGGGTATCATGAGCTACATAATGAGCCGTTTAAGGCTGAGTTTTTTGAGTATATCATGAACTGGCTTAATGCAAGGTTGAAGCTATGAATAGTACTACCTGACAATGGATTTCAGAACTACATTCAGCATCGATCCCTCCACAGTTAAGATAACCTACAGGGACCCCGCCATGTTCCTGGGTTCATGTTTTGCATCGGAAATTGGCGGACAGCTTGAAGAAGGAAGAATGCCGGTTATGATAAACCCTGCAGGGGCGGTCTATAATCCTGTCTCTGTTTCCAATGTCCTGGAAATTATTTCATCCAAAAGAAAATTTGAAATTGCAGATCTGTATAATTATAATGATACATATCTAAGTTTTTTCCATAATACAGAATTCTCATCAAGTAAGGCTTATAAAGTACTGGGAAGGATCAATGAGACGACAAATGCTGCTCATGAATTTCTATCTGAAGCAAGATTTCTTTTTATCACATTCGGAACAGCCAGGATATTCAGGTTGCGTGAAAGCGGTATGATAGTTTCAAATTGTCATAAGTTGCCATCTGATTTTTTTGTCCGGGAGCTTCTATCAGTGGAGGAAATTGAAAAGATCTGGTCGGCCAGGCTTGACCAGTTGCAAACTCTTTACCCTAAATTGAGAGTGGTCTTCACAATAAGCCCTGTAAGGCATTGGAAAGACGGGGCACACGGAAATCAGGTAAGCAAGGCGGTACTCTTACTGTCAGTTGAAAAACTGCTTGCCCGTTTTCCATCAACCGGATATTTTCCTGCCTATGAATTACTGCTTGATGATCTTAGGGATTACAGGTATTATGCCAATGATATGCTGCATCCTTCTGAGAAAGCTGTTGATTATATCTGGGAGGCATTCGCCGGGGCATTTCTCGACAGAGGTACCCTCGAAATAAGAAATGAAGTTGCCAGGATTATTAAAGCTGCCGAGCACAGGCTCATGTCTGATTCACCGGCCGGGATAAAGAAGTTTACAGTAATAATGGCAGAGCGTATTGAAGCTGTTCTGAGAAAAGAACCTTCAATAGATCTTAAAAGAGAGAAAGTCTATTTTACTTCACTCAATCAGTGAAATAAGAAAGTCAGGACCGGACAAATTATTTCAGCTTTTCAACAGAGCTTATAAAATCTGTCGGATCTCTTGAAATCATAATAAGATCATTTCCTTTTTCGGCAGGTTCTTCAACCGAATCTGTAAAAATTATTTTCTTTATCATAAGCGACTTACCGATATTTGTAAAATAGCCTGACATATTTTCTACAAAATCGAACGTGCTTGAGTTTATCACCAGATAATCAAAGGATTTGATCTTGTGAATTTCAGTTACCTCAGAAGCAGGCAGAATGCCCCCCGTAAATATTACATCGTGTCCGCGGTTCTTTAGCGCATACTTATAGAACAGGAAATTATTCTCTGCATAAGTGTCAGAAGTATTTATCATTGCAAAAACCGATCTGTGCTTTTTTGCCGGCAGACTGATCTGGTTATCTTCAATGATAATTATTTGTCTGATTGTATTTCTTACAAATTGTTCCTGGGCTCTTGAGAGGCTTCCTGTCTGCCATAATATCCTTGCTTTTTCAAGCAGGGGGTAGAAGTACTTTGGATAGGCTTCTTCAAGGCCATAACGTTTTGTAAAATTTGAAAGGGATTCTTTAAACAGTTCCTCATTAAACCTGATGGCTGACATCAGCATCTTTCCGGGCTGAAAATTTTTGTCCTGGTTGTCATATTTACTGCTTACCGAGATCACCTGCTGAGTAAGTTCATCTTCGTTCAGAACTGCTATTTTTGATATCTTCAGTCCATTCCTGTTAAGGTATGCCACATTCAGAATCTTCTTCAGTTCCGTTTCGCTATAGGTTCTTATATTTGATTCAGTCCTGTCAGGCTCAAGTATCCTGTATCTTTTTTCCCATATCCTGATGGTATGTGCCTTGATTCCTGAAAAATTTTCAAGGTCTTTAATCGAAAAAACATTCATTCCTTCTTCCATGGGTGATAAAATTTCAGTAGTATAAAAATAAAGGCTGATTGTATATGATTTCCTGTAGTTAAACAATCGAATAATTTGATTGTTTATCAAACGTTTAATAAAAAGAATAATATTTTAATAAAAAGAATAGTATCCTGGAATCAGGATCTGAGATAAATTCCGGCTATGTTGATTCCTCCATCAGGATTTTCTTTACAATCCTTCTTCCGTCGTTGAAGACTAAAGTGACTAGGTACATCCCCCTTTTATGATTATCAGGCAGATGGATATCAATAACCTGCTGAGGTTCTTTGTATTGTGCCCTGTAGATATCCTGTCCTATAATATTTGTAATCTTAACTGATAAAATATCGGTATTACACCTTATTGTAAACCTGTTCTCCCTTACGGGAACCGGGAAAATGCTTATGCTTATGTTTGAAATATCATTAACAGTTCGTTTAAGCACTGTACCTGACGAAGTATTAAGGCTGTCTTTTTGTGCCTGTAATGAGATGGAAAAAATAAAAAACAACAATATGGATAATTCCCTTTTCATTAAATGCCATTAATTTTATATCATTATCCAAAATCCTGCCAAAGTTAATTATTTTCTTCGATTTTGTTTAATAATGTTTTTGCTGATTCAAGATCTTCAGGTGTATCTATACCAATACTTTCCCATTCCGTGATGGAAACTCTTATTCTGTAACCATTTTCTATCCATCTGTTCTGTTCAAGTGATTCAGCCTTTTCAAGTATCCCCTCAGGCAGATGAACGATCTTATTGAGTACTTCAGTTTTATAAGCATATAAGCCTAAGTGCTTAAGAAAATAATTTTGTTCAGACCATTTGCCTGGATCAAGATCCCTGATGTAAGGAATGACCGACCTGCTGAAGTAAATTGCATTATTGGCGGCATCGAGAATAACTTTTGGCTGGTTGGGATTAAAAATATCTTCTCCTTTCTTCGTTTTCCTTACTAGAGTGGCTATTTCAACATTTTTGTCGGTAAAGGATGAGACAAGCAGTTCAATCTGTTCAGGTCTGATGAATGGTTCGTCTCCCTGTATGTTTATCACAACATCAACTTTACGTCCCGATTCAGCTATCTTACTGGCCGCTTCCGCACATCGTTCGGTTCCGGTACGGTGACCCGCAGAGGTCATGATTACTTTGCCGCCGAATTTTTCGACGGCTTCCAGAATACGATCATCATCGGTAGCAATATAAACAGTATCAAGAGCTTTTTTTGCCTGTTCCCACACCCTTTGGATCATCGACTTATTGCCGATCATTGCAAGAGGCTTCCCGGGGAAACGCGTTGAGGCATACCGTGCGGGAATAATGCCAGCAAACTGATAATCTCCATTTTGTCTCATCCTGCAAATTTACAAAAATGCATTTCCCGGTGATTTAAAAAAACCTTAAATTTGCTGCACGTTTAAAATAAGTAATGAGAGATCTTCAGAGTATAAAGCAAAGATTCGGCATAATAGGTAACTATGAAGGGCTTAACAGAGCTCTCGATATTGCTGTTCAGGTATCTCCAACCGATCTTTCTGTTCTGATTTCTGGCGACAGCGGTACAGGTAAGGAGGTATTTCCGCAGGTAATTCATTTTTACAGTTCAAGAAAGCATGGACCGTATATTGCGGTGAACTGCGGTGCCATTCCTGAAGGGACAATCGATTCAGAGCTCTTCGGGCATGAGAAAGGTTCATTCACCGGTGCAACCGAAAGTCGTAAAGGATATTTTGAGGTTGCTGACGGCGGAACCATTTTTCTGGATGAAGTGGCTGAACTGCCTCTCTCAACCCAGGTACGCCTGCTGAGAGTTCTTGAAACAGGAGAATATATTCGTGTGGGCTCCTCAAAGATCCAGAAGACCAATGTCCGTGTAATTGCGGCGAGCAACGTTGATGTACCCACAGCGATAGATCAGGGTAAGTTCAGAGAGGATCTTTTCTACAGGCTTAATACAGTTCCGATCAGAATACCTTCTTTACGGGAGAGGGGAGAAGATATTTACCTGCTGTTCCGGAAATTTGCCGTTGACTTTGCCGAAAAATACCGCATGCCTGCAATCAGGCCCGACGCTGATGCTAAAGAGCTGCTTATCAAATATTCGTGGCCTGGCAACGTGAGGCAGCTCAAAAACATAACTGAGCAAATCTCCATAATCGAACAGGAAAGAGAGATAAATGCCATCACATTGAAATCATATCTTCCTGACTATGATAATGCCAAGCTCCCTGCTGTCATAAAAAAGGATCAGGAAAAATCTTTTTCGTCAGAAAGGGAAATATTGTTCAAATTCCTTTTCGATATGAAAAGTGATATGAATGATCTCAAAAAGCTTGTCTATGATATGATGCGGGGAGAGCCTGATCTGAAATTCCATGAGGCAAATTCAAGGGCTATTAAGAATCTTTTCAGAGGTGAAAACTTAGAAAGCGATCTTGCCGAAGCTGAAGCTGAACCTGTTGATTTTTCTCCCCGGCAACAGGTAAATATCCAGGACACTGAAGAAGTGGTTGAAGAATCCCTCTCTTTATCAGATAAAGAGGTTGAAATGATAAAGAAAGCTCTTGAGAAATACAATGGAAAAAGAAAACTTGCATCGGCTGAGCTTGGTATTTCAGAAAGGACCCTCTATAGAAAAATCAAAGAGTATGGTATTGCAATGTAATTATAGTCTCCCAGTCAGATCAAACAGCCTATTAACTGTTATCCTGCTTTCGGCAATTGTTCTCACCGGAGGTTGTACAATGAAATATTCATTTTCAGGAGCAAGTATCTCACCACAGGTAAAAACTATCAGTGTCCAGTATTTCCAGAACAGGTCAAGCATGGTTCAGCCAGGGCTGAGCCAGCTCATTACCGATGCTTTAATTGATAAATGCAGGGCTCAGACAAACCTTCAGTTTTTGAAGGATGTGGGCGATGTGAATTTTGAAGGCGTCATAACAGGCTACAGTACAATGCCTCTTACTGTTGCTGCTGATGCAAGGGCGGCAATGAACAGGTTCACAATTTCGGTCAGTGTTAAATTCACAAATGTAGTTGATCCTGATAACAGCTTTGAACAAACCTTTTCAAGGTATGAGGATTATGACAGTAATATTGATCTTAGCCAGGTCGAAGATGATCTTTCTGAAAAAATTGTCGAATTAATAATTGAGGATATATTTAACAGGGCATTTGCAAACTGGTGATAAATGAACCGAAGCGATTTTCTTAATATTATAAGGAATCCTGCACCCGGCCGTGAGGTTGTTTCCGAAATAGGTGAGCTGATTGAGATATTCCCATATTTTCAAAGTGCTCATCTTCTCCTTTTAAGGCTCCTTCATGATACGTCCGACGTCAGATTCGGCAACCAGCTCAGGAAATCGGCAATACATATTGCCGACAGAAAAGTTCTTTATCATTATCTCTCATCTCCGGCCGTTCTCTCAGATGAAGCAATCCTGTCGACCGGGATGGACCCTTTGCCCGATCCTTTGCCCCAGGCAGAAAAACTGACAGTTTCTGAAACCTTATCTCATGAGCCTGCTGAGTCTGAAGAGATCAGTTTATCTGAAGAAAACTCACCTTTTCAGGATGCATTAATAGGTATGGTTGACAACGAAGAGGTTTTTATAGATGATATCCCTAACCCTGAAACGTCTGAATTGTCTGAATTGTCTGAATTGTCTGAATTGTCTGAATTGTCTGAATTGTCTGAAACGTCTGAAACCCCTGAAACCTCTGAAACCCCTGAAACCCCTGAAACCCCTGAAACCCCTGAAACTCTTTTAACCCCTGAAACCCCTGAGACATCTGAAACATCTGAAACTCTTATAATCCCTGAAACCCCTGAAACATCTGAAACATCTGAAACTCTTATAACCCCTGAAACATCTGAAACCTCTGAAACATTATTCCTCCCTGCAACTGAGATTTCCAGTGGTAATTTTTTTGCTAACGAGGAAGACACCAGGCAAAGTGTGATAGAAGGAAGGAGCAGTGATGACCTTATACGTGAGAGTGAAGACGGGTCATCATTTCATTCAGGAAGTGATCAGCCGGCAGTTCCCGGTCATTCAATAATATTATCTGATGATCCGGTGGAGGATGAAGACAGGATTTCAATGATGGTTATCAATGAAGAGGCCGGACCGGATGAAGATAAAGTATTTTATATGGACCCCGGTTTTTCATTACCCTTTAATACAGATGATCTCCTGTATATTGAGCCGGAATTTCCGGTTATACACGATATTCCGGCAGTTGTTAAAGCTGGCAGTTCTGAAGATTTACATGCAGGTGAGGAAGGTAGACTTAGTGAAGCTGATCTGATCGATCAGTTTATTGCCAAAAATCCAAGGATAGAACCTCAGAAGGTAAAATCAGAACCGCCACAGGAAGTAGTCTCCATGGATGCTTTTGAGGAAAAGGGAGGATTTATTACAGAAACCCTTGCCACAATTTACATTAACCAGGGATATTATTCAAAGGCTATAGACATTTACGAGAAATTAAGTTTGAAATTTCCGGAAAAAAGCAGTTACTTTGCGACTCTTATTGAAAAAGTATACCAGTTAATAAAAAAATAGTCAAATGGGAATTTACATTTTTGTTTCTGTGTTAGTCATAATAGCCTGCGTATTCCAGATACTGATCGTTCTTGTTCAGAATTCCAAAGGAGGAGGTCTGGCAGCTAATTTTACATCAGCCGGTCAGACAATGGGAATTCGCAAAACCGCCGATTTTCTTGAAAAGTCAACATGGACCCTTGCTGCTGCAATACTGATTCTTTGCGTTGTAGCAACTGCAGCTATTCCAAGGGGCTCTGCGGGAGGGGAATCAAGGATAGGAACTGAAATAGAGAATGCAGTTGATCCCAATGCCATTCCTAACCTTCCGACTGCTATACCCCCATCCTCAATTCCGGCTGGTGATACTACCAGGTAACAG
The DNA here is from genome assembly GCA_942492865.1 of uncultured Bacteroidales bacterium. Classification (GTDB taxonomy): domain Bacteria; phylum Bacteroidota; class Bacteroidia; order Bacteroidales; family VadinHA17; genus LD21. Next base: position 1,865,835 of record OW818650.1, read on the forward strand.
CTAATTAAAAATAAATCAAAGTGTCAGTTTGTCATATACTGACACTTTTTGTTTTTAATAATAGGCTGATTATCAGTAAAAATTTAAACTTTATGACAGGCCGATCAGTTAAAATGACGGTTTAGGCTAAAAAATGACATGTTTAACCGTTTGGCATAAATTATGTAATCTCTTGGAGTCATAAAAAGGTGTTTAACTAAAAAAAAATAGAAAAATGGCAAAAATTAAAGGAAAAGTACTGGCAGGTAAGGTTCTCGTAAAACCTGATGAAGCAGAAGCAAAAACCGCCAGCGGAATTATCATTCCTGACTCTGCAAAGGAAAAACCACGTCAGGGTAAAGTTGTTCTCGTAGGAGCTCCGAAAAAAGACGAGGAAATGGAAGTGAAAACAGGAGATATAGTTCTTTACGGTAAATATTCAGGTCAGGAACTTACAATAGACGGAGAAGACTATCTGCTTATTTCACAGTCTGACATAGTTTTCATCGCATAGTAACAAACAATAAATTTAATATATTATGGCAAAAGAGATAAAATTCAATATCGAAGCACGTACACTTCTTAAAGAAGGTGTTGATCAGTTGGCAGATGCAGTTAAAGTAACTCTCGGTCCCAAAGGCCGTCATGTAGTTCTTGAGAAAAAATACGGCGCTCCCCAGGTAACCAAAGATGGTGTGACAGTTGCAAAAGATATCGAATTGTCCGATCCATACAGGAATATGGGCGCCCAGATGGTAAAAGAAGTAGCTTCCAAGACCGGTGATATCGCCGGCGACGGAACAACAACCGCTACTGTTCTTGCACAGTCTATAATTAACGTAGGTCTGAAAAACATTACTGCCGGCGCAAACCCCATGGAAGTTAAAAGAGGGATCGACAAAGCAGTTGAAAGAGTAGTTAAATCAATTGCTGACCAGGCTCAGGTAATTGGCGATGATCTGAAGAAGATCGAGCAGGTTGCAAGGATCTCAGCAAATGATGACGAAGAAATCGGAAAGCTTATAGCTGAAGCTATGGGCAAGGTACACAAAGAAGGTGTTATTACTGTTGAGGAATCAAAAGGAACAGCCACTTCAGTTGAAATAGTAGAAGGTATGCAGTTCGACCGTGGATACATTTCAGCCTATTTTGTAACCAATGCAGAAAAGATGGAAGCTGAACTCGAGAATCCGTACATTCTTATTTATGATAAGAAAATATCTTCAATGAAAGATATGCTGCCGGTTCTTGAAGCAACAGCCCAGACAGGCCGTCCTCTTTTGATAGTTGCAGAAGATATCGAAGGTGAAGCTCTTGCAACTCTTGTTGTTAACCGTCTTCGTGGATCACTGAAAGTATGTGCAGTTAAGGCTCCCGGCTTTGGCGACAGGAGAAAAGAAATGCTCGAAGATATCGCTATCCTTACAGGCGGTACAGTAATATCAGAAGAAAAGGGACTGAAGCTTGAGCACACTACCCTTGATTTGCTTGGTACTGCTGAAAAAGTATCAGTAAACAAGGAAAATACAACAATAGTTGACGGTGCCGGCGAAAGTGAAATGATCAAAGCCCGCGTTAGCCAGATCAAACAGCAGATGACCACAACCACCTCTGATTATGATAAAGAAAAATTACAGGAGCGTCTTGCCAAACTGGCAGGTGGAGTTGCAGTTCTCTATGTAGGTGCAGCTTCTGAAGTTGAAATGAAAGCAAAGAAAGACCGTGTTGATGACTCACTTCATGCAACACGTGCTGCTATCGAGGAAGGTATTGTTCCCGGTGGTGGTGTTGCTTATATCCGCGCTCTTCAGTCACTTGAAGGTTTTAAAGGCGACAATGAAGACCAGACAACAGGTATTGAAATTATCAAACGCGCTATTGAAGAACCAATGCGTATGATTGCAGCAAATGCCGGAAAAGAAGGCGCTGTAATAGTTCAGACTGTTAAAGGCGGAAAAGGTGACTTTGGCTATAATGCTCAAACCGACAAATTTGAGAAATTGTATGCTTCAGGCGTTATTGACCCTGCAAAAGTAACACGCGTAGCTCTTGAGAACGCAGCTTCGGTTGCCGGTATGTTCCTTACAACGGAAGCAGTCATTGTTGAGGAGAAAGATAAGAATCCTCCTATGATGCCTCCACAGGGAATGGGTGGCGGAATGCCGGGAATGATGTAATTAGGTCCCAATAATATAATTAATTTAGTGAGAGCCCTTCATTCATAGCGATGAAGGGCTCTTTATACATTGATCATCCTCATAATTTTATATATTTGAACCCTGAAATAAAAAGCATATCAGTTGATGAACAATATCCGTAATTTCTGCATAATAGCTCATATTGATCATGGAAAAAGCACCCTAGCCGACAGGCTGCTAGAACGGACCAATACGGTTACGGAAAGAGAATCCCAGGCACAGATTCTTGATAACATGGATCTCGAACGAGAGCGGGGCATTACTATTAAAAGCCATGCTATTCAGATGGAATATCTCCATGGGGGGGAAAAGTATTTTCTGAACCTTATTGATACTCCGGGGCACGTTGATTTTTCATACGAAGTTTCACGGTCAATAGCTGCCTGTGAAGGAGCGCTGCTCGTAGTGGATGCCACACAGGGAATCCAGGCACAGACAATTTCAAACCTTTACATGGCCATTGACCATGATCTTGAAATAATTCCCGTGCTGAACAAGATGGATATGTCAAATGCCATGCCTGAAGAAGTCAAGGACCAGATTGTGGACCTCGTAGGGTGCAGACGTGATGACATAATGGAAGTAAGCGCCAAAACGGGAATGGGTATTGATGAACTGCTCGAAGCAATTGTGGAACGCATCCATCAACCCAAAGGTGATCCTGACGCTCCGCTGCAGGCCCTTATTTTTGACTCAATATTCAATTCCTTCAGGGGGATAATAGCATATTTCAAGATTGTGAACGGTACAATAAGAAAAGGTGACCATGTTAAGTTTGTCAATACCGATCATGACTATAATGCCGAAGAGATTGGTGTGCTAAAGCTGAAGCCTTCCCCACGTGACATACTGAGTGCAGGTGATGTAGGATACATTATCTCCGGGATAAAGATTTCAGCTGAAGTTAAGGTGGGAGATACAATAACGCAGGTCAACAACCCCTGCGACAAGGCAATAGAAGGGTTTGAAGATGTAAAGCCAATGGTATTCGCCGGTGTGTATCCTGTGGATGCTGATGAATATGAAGATCTGAGAAACTCAATCGAAAAGCTTCAGCTTAATGATGCGTCATTAACCTTTGTGCCCGAATCATCGGCTGCCTTGGGATTTGGGTTCAGGTGCGGTTTTTTAGGCCTGCTGCACATGGAGATAATACAGGAGCGTTTAGACAGGGAGTTCAACATGGATGTGATAACCACGGTTCCAAACGTTTCCTACAAAGTGCAGACCACAAAAGGAGAAATGATTGATGTGCACAATCCTTCAGGATTGCCTGTGGTTAATTACATCGATCATATTGAAGAGCCATATATTATCGCCCAGGTGATTACGGCATCAGAATATGTTGGTTCGATCATGAACCTTTGTATCGATAAAAGAGGTGTTCTGAAAAACCAGGTATATCTTACCAGCAGCAGGGTGGAACTGACATTTGAATTGCCGCTCGCCGAGATTGTGTTTGATTTTTACGACAAGCTGAAAAGTATTTCAAAGGGATATGCTTCCTTCGATTATTATTACTCTGGCTACCAGAAGGCCGATCTTGTCAGACTCGACATCCTGCTTAACGGAGAGGTGGTTGATGCCCTTTCAACACTTATCCATCGCGGTCATGCTTCTGATTTTGGCAGAAAGATGTGCGTCAAGCTGAAGGAACTGATACCCCGGCAGCAGTTCGATATTGCCATACAGGCTGCGATAGGGGCGAAGATAATATCCAGGGAAACAGTTAAAGCCGTGCGAAAAGATGTTACTGCAAAATGTTACGGAGGTGACATAACGAGGAAAAGGAAGCTGCTTGAGAAACAGAAGAAGGGTAAAAAGAGGATGCGGCAGGTTGGAAATGTGGAGGTTCCGCAACAGGCATTTCTCGCTGTGTTAAAGCTGGATTAGGAAAAAAGGTGTGAGGTACGCGGAAAATCTTCCGATCAGGATATCAGCTTATATCCCCTTCCATGGATATTCAGGATCTTTAAATTGGGATCCTTCTTCAGGTATTTCCTGAGCCTTGTGATATAAACATCCATACTGCGGGCATTAAAATAATTGTTGTCGATCCAGATTGTCCTTAAAGCAAAGTTCCTCTCTAAAATTTCAGAACCCTGCTGGCATAAGAGTTCAAGAAGCTCTGATTCTTTGGTTGTCAGCTTTATTATGGTTTTATCTTTGTAATGGAGCAGCTGTTTAACCGGATCAAAAAAGTATTCTCCTATCTGATACGATTCAGCTTTTTTATTTGGAGCCGGAGAAGCAGCCCTTCTCATTATTGCTTCAATCCGGTAAATAAGTTCTTCCATCGAAAAGGGCTTTGTAATATAGTCATCGGCGCCTGCCACAAACCCCTCTATTATGTCTTCTTTCTGGTTTTTGGCAGTAAGAAAGATAATTGGGATTTCAGGATTGATTGAACGTACCTCCTTTGCAAGGGTAAGGCCATCCATCTCGGGCATCATAATGTCGAAGATGCAAAGATTATATGAACGTTTATTAAAATCCTCAAGGGCAATGAGACCGTTTACCGCTAGTGTAGTCTCATAGTTCTTTGCTGTAAGATAATCTTTCAGCAGCAGACCCAGATTGGTATCATCTTCAGCAAGAAGTATTCTGACACTGTTCATCATACTATCTGTTTTGGGGTATAAAAAGTGAAAATTTTGTTCCTTTATTCAACTGACTTTCAACTTCAATTGTTCCGTTATGTTCCTCAACAATATTTTTGACATACGAAAGTCCGAGGCCGAATCCTTTTACATTATGAACATTACCTGAATGGACCCGGTAGAATTTATCATAAATTCGTTTCAGGTTTTCCCTGCTGATCCCAATACCCTTGTCTTCGATGGTGATTATCATACCCTTCTTTACATTATAAGTCGAAACAGTAATCTCGGGTTTCCCCCTTGAGTATTTAATGCCATTGTCAACAAGATTTGATATTGCATTGAGAAAATGTGATTCATCGACCATTGCCATCGGATTATCAGCCTTATAATCTTTAATAATACTTCCATTCCTGCTCCCTATCTGCAATGTGAAATTTTTTATGACTTTATCTATTATTGCATGAATATCGGTCTCGGTCATATTCAGCTTCATCTTCATCTTTTCAAAAATTGCCATCTGAAGAACTTTCTCAACCTGAAACCTCAGCCTCATACTTTCATCGGAAATAACTTTGGCAAGTGCATCGATATTTTTTCTGTCAGGTTCTATGGATTTGTCGGCTAACATCTGGGAAGCCAGGCTTATGGTGGAAATAGGTGTCTTCAGTTCGTGGGTCATATTATTAATAAAGTCGTTCCTGATCTCCGACATCTTTTTCTGCCTGAAAATTACTATGAATGTTCCTGTTGAGAGTAGAAGCAGCAGGGAGGTGAAAAGAAGGGACAGGAAGACTAAATTACCTGTTTTCTGAAGCTTGTAATGTTGCTCCTGCAGGCAATACATGACAATTTGATTCTGCCCCGGAACAGGATCGTTGGGAAATAGTTGTATAATGAACTTATTTGTTCCGGGCTTATCGGTAAAGCCGGGCGACTTCCATATTATTCCTTCTGATCCGGAACGGACAGAATATTCGAATTCAAGTTCTATACCTACATTGTCTAATTCTGTTCTTATTTGTTTCTGAAGACTCTCCGGACTTATCCTTTGCCTTATCTCAGGAGTATTCCGGAGGATCTTTTCCATGATGTTCTCGAGGAATACTATCTTGTTGGTTACTCTCTGTGACACAGCAGCCGTGATAGTTTCATGAGGAGCTTCCGGCAACTCCTCATCGGGAAAGGAAGGAAGTGCGACCTCCTCAGAAAGAAATATTTTCTGTCCTGAACTTGTTACGGCTATCGGCCCGCCGGGCTCGTTCAGTCCGTAAATTTCAAGAAGCCTTGAATTTGGCCGGTATCCCTCAAGCCTTCTTTTCAGCGGAGAATTTGAAGGTACAACAGCAGTTATAGAATCAAATGATTCAGGTCCGATTTCCCTGATGATACTTGCAATCAATTCCTTTTCTTCGAGTTCGAGAACAACCGATTCGAGAGCTTTGTTTGCATTGTAACGGAATTGCTGATCAGTTATCTTAATGGAATTCTGTATCCAGTATAATTGAATAAGGATAAGGCCTGAAAATGACAGGAAAAAGAAAATCGCCAGTAAGACTATGTTTTTCCGCTTCATACTGACAAAAATACTTGTAATATTTAATTATCCCATCCTTTAACATTCTTTAACTCTGTGGATAGAAATCAGTTATTATGTGCATTTTTAAGGGCTGGCAGCTAAAATATTTTAACATATCATTAAAGAAATGTTAATTATCCATTATTGGCACTAATATATTTTTTCATTACAAAAACAAGATTTATATTTGCAGAGTAATTAAGAGACAGTAACACACAAAAAATATAGAGGTTTTTTTTCATAGGTTAGGTTAGTTTTAGGGTTATCAAAAGTGAGCCGCTCTCCCAGGGCGGCTCTTCTTTTTATTTATTGACATATTTAATGTTTGGCACGATATTTGTTTATTAAGTTATAGAGGTTTTTTTCATAGGTTAGGTTAGTTTTAGGGTTATCAAAATGAGCCGCTCTCCCAGGGCGGCTCTTTCTTTTTATTTACTGCTTAAATTTTTAACCCGCAGTACGTTGAGCGATTTAGTAATAGCCTTATGATAAAGGTGCTTTTTAATTATGCTTGACTTTTTCCCCTCAATCCATGTGAAGTTAATAATAAATGAGGTGTTATCCTTAAGCAGCAGCCGGGCTTTCCTCTGACGAGATGGCATGGTGATTTCCTTTATGTCGGTCCATCTGTACAGATGTTTTTCCGGTCTGAAAAGGCCATATCTGAATTCAATCTTTTCATCATCAATTGAGAAAAAAAGATCTTTTCTCTGTAAAGTTGCCAGTGAAGCGATTGCAGCAACTGCCACGCTTATTCCAAAAGGAGCAAGCGAAAGTTCAGGGGCCATTGATGCTTTTCCGAGTATAAGGCTTACAACGAGTATATATATTCCGACACAAAAGAAAAACCCGCAAAAACTCCAGAGCAGAATCTTCTTGCTTCTGGAAAACTCGTCTTTTGAAAGGTTATAATATAAATTTTCCATAATCTTATGGGATCAGGTACTGTAAATATTTGTCCTTTATAGATTTTAGATCCAGTAAAAAGAATGCAGAGATAGTTTCGGTATTCTTAAGAGTCGATGTTATAAGGTCAATATTATTATCCATATCCGGTTCCTGTACCCTGAGTATGTAATCTATATTCCTGAGATTCTTCAGAAGGAAATTATTACCGTTGCGGTTTGAGATAAGGGTGAATGACTCGTCAGTTGTGGGTGCAGGACAGGAGAAACGACTGAAAGAAAGCTGTTCACCTTTAGAACTGTTGATATTAACCGGAGAAATGTTTTTAAGCGAGATCCGAAGTTTTTTATTTAACAGTAGGGAGAGTTTATAATCAGGCTCAGCGGATACAATACCATAGAGGTAAACCTTTTCAAGGTGGTTGGTTTCAAGCTGAATACGGGTTATTTTTTTTATATTTTTCATTTTTTCTCCCCCTTCGCTGCAGATAAAGGTAGAAAAAAATAGATACTATGCAATAGATCCCGCCTGATCTCTCAATTTGGTCCATGCCTGGCATGCTGCTTCCTGTTCAGCCTCTTTTTTTGAGGAACCCTGCCCCTTTCCGAATTCCTCTTTGTCAATAATGAGAGCTGTTGAAAAGACAGATTTCTTAAGTTTAAAATCGTATTCTTCATTATATGTAAAGATGAGGGTGCTTTTGTGTTTCTGGACCCATTCGAAAACAAGGCTCTTATAATCGGTATCTTTACTTATTATCTGGTCAAGATCGAGGTACCTGTTGAATACTTTTTTTATAAAAAGTTCTTTTGTTTTTTTAAAGCCCTTGTCAAGAAATATTGAACCAATGAGGGCTTCGAAAGCATCTCCGTATAGGTTTTTTGTAGGGTGGGAAGAATTTATATTGCTTACAAGGATCGTATTCAGTCCCATCGAGATGGCCAGCTGATTGAGTACTTCCCTGTTAACTATCCTTGACCTGATCTTGGTCATAAAGCCCTCGCTTGCCTCAGGAAATTTTTCGAAAAGATAATCCGACAGTATGGCATCAAGAACAGCATCACCGAGATACTCGAGCCTTTCATTGTTTATTTTTTTCCCATCGGGCAGGGTAAAAGATGCAGAACGGTGAATGAAGGCGATTTCATATAGCCTTAATTTTCCGGGATTGAAACCCAACAGCTCTCTCAGGCGTGTTCCAAACTCCTTGTTATTAAGAATATAAGTGCCATTTGACCGTTTGCGGAAAAGCAACACTAAAAATCAGCTTTTTTAATGACTACTGATGCGTTATGGCCACCAAAACCGAAGGTGTTGCTTATAGCGTAATTGATTGTCCTTTCCTGGGCTTTGTTCAGGGTAAGGTTCAGCTTCCTGTCAATTTCAGAATCTTCATGTTTGAAATTGATAGTAGGGGGCACAATATTGTGGACAACAGCCATTATTGATGCGATCGCTTCTATTGCTCCGGCTGCTCCCAGAAGATGTCCGGTCATCGATTTGGTTGAGCTGATATTAAGCTTATAAGCATGTTCTCCGAAAACGCTTGTGATTGCTTTTGTCTCTGAGATATCGCCGAGGGGAGTTGATGTGCCATGAACATTTATATAGTCTATTTCATCAACCCTCAGGTTTGCTTCAGCTACAGCCAGCTTCATTACATTGCAGGCCCCCAGTCCTTCGGGATGCGGTGCAGTGAGATGGTGTGCATCTGCGGTCATGCCGGTGCCAACCATTTCGGCATATATTTTTGCACCCCTTGCTTTGGCATGTTCCAGATCTTCAAGGATAAGTGCGCCTGCACCTTCGCCCATTACAAATCCGTCGCGGGTTCTGTCAAAAGGCCTTGAAGCTGTCTTGAATTCATCATTGTTTGTCGAAAGAGCCTGGAGGGCATTGAATCCACCTATGCCCGGTTCGTTCACAGCTGCCTCTGAACCTCCTGTAATAAAGATGTCAGCCTTTCCAAGGCGAATATAATTGATAGCATCAATTATTGAGTTGGTGGATGAGGCGCAAGCCGACACTGTAGAAAAGTTCGGACCTCTGAATCCATATTTGATGGAAATTGATCCGGCAGCAATATCACTTATCATCTTTGGAATGAAAAAAGGACTGAAACGTGGAGTGCCGTCTCCTTCCACATAGCTTTTGATTGCCAGAAAAAAGGTCTCAAGTCCTCCGATGCCAGAGGCCCATATCACTCCAATCCTGTCTTTATCGGCTTTTTCCAGATCTAATCCTGAGTCTTTTATTGCTTCTTCAGTTGCAATAAGTGCATACTGCGAATAAGGATCCAGCTTGTTAGCCTCTTTTCTGTCAAAATAATTTGCTGAGTTGTAATCCTTTAATTCACAGGCAAACTTGGTCTTGAACTTCTCGGTATTAAAACGGGTTATCATAATGCTCCCGCTAACACCATTTTTCAAACCATCCCAGAATTCCTGCAAATTATTCCCGAGAGGCGTAAGTGCCCCTAGTCCGGTAACTACAACTCTTCTCATAAATGAATTATTATCAATGCAAAATTTATTTTGCATTTTCCTCGATGTACTTAATTGCATCGCCTACTGTACCGATGCTTTCTGCCTGGTCGTCAGGAATACCAATGTTAAATTCTTTCTCAAACTCCATGATTAATTCAACAGTGTCAAGAGAGTCGGCGCCTAAATCGTTAGTAAAACTGGCTTCAGGAGTTACCTCTGATTCGTCAACTCCAAGTTTGTCAACTATAATCTCTTTTACTCTTGTGGCAATGTCAGACATAATGAATAATTTTTAATTAATAATAGTTTTTAAACCATGCAAAGAAATATATTTGTACCATATTTTTCAAGGATTTAAGGGTATTTTATTTTGCTTACCAGGTAATGATCAGTAAATCAGGCATATAAAATTATTATTAATGAAAATTATGAAGCTTCCCTGAATATTATAATTAATTGTAAATGAGGAACATAGCCATTTTTGCCTCCGGTTCCGGGACAAATGCCGAAAACATCATTAAATACTTTTCGAACAGAAACAGCGCCAAAGTAAAACTTGTTTTATCAAATAACCGTGAAGCCTTAGTTTTAAAAAGGGCTTCTGCAAATGGAATTCCTTCTGTTTCATTCGACCGGGAAGATTTTTATAATTCAGGAAAAGTTCTTGATTGTCTCCTTCAGAATGAAATTGACCTTATTGTTCTGGCAGGTTTTCTTTGGCTGGTTCCACCGGTTATACTCGATGCTTTTGAAGGCCGCATAATTAATATTCATCCTGCCTTACTTCCAAAACATGGAGGAAAGGGTATGTATGGTGAAAAGGTTCACAGGAGTGTAATAGAAAACCATGAGACCGAATCGGGCATCACAATACATTTTGTTGATCATCAGTATGATTCGGGCGATATAATTTTCCAGGCACGTTGCAGGGTTGAGAAGACAGATAGCCCTGAAACGCTGGCATCAAAGGTTCATGCCCTTGAATACGAACATTTTCCACCTATAATAGAGGAACTTATTGAGAGTATGTCCTAATCAATAGTCTCCAGCAGGCTCAGGGCAGCTGTTTTAATCATTTCAAACCTTGCAAGATTCTCTTCCGAAACGGGATCGGCCGAAGGAGCATCAACTTTAAGTGGGTCGACAGGAGAACCGTTCCTGAAAAATCTGAAGTCAAGATGCGGGCCTGTTGAGAGCCCGGTTGAACCGACATATCCAATAATTTGCCCCTGTGTTACATAAGCACCCGGGCTTATCCCTTTCTCAAACCTGCTCAGATGAAGATAGGCTGTTGTATAAACACTGTTATGCCTGATCTTTACCATCCTGCCTGCTCCGCTCTGATATGATGCTTCAATAACCCTTCCGTCGCCGATTGACTGAACAGGCGTGCCAACTGGGGCTGCATAATCAATTCCGTAATGAGGTCTCACTATTTTAAGTATAGGATGCCTTCTGGCATTTGAAAAACGCGAACTGATCCTTGAAAACCTCAGGGGCGCTTTAAGGAATGATTTCTTAAGGTTTATCCCATCGAGAGCATAATAACTGGTACTGTTATTCTGTATAAAGGGAATTGCATAAATGGAGGCGCCGGCATGCTCAAAGAGAGCTGCGAAAATATTGGTTATACCCACCGATTTGTCCTCTATGAACTGTTCCTCATAAACCACCTTAAACCTGTCGCCCGGCTGAAGCCCGAAGAAATCTATTGTCCATTGATAGATATCTGACAGTTCGCCTGTGAGATTTGGGTTTAAGCCATTTTCTATTGCGGCATCCCATAAAGAAGTTCTGATTGTCCCTGAAGAGAATCTCAATTCAGTTCTTATTTCGGCATTATGTCTGTTTATTTTGAGAGAATCATTAAAAGAAAATACATATTTGACAAAATCATCATGGTCGTATATAAAATAATCAGCCCTGGCAAGTGTGTCCTTTGAAAGAAAAACAGTATAGTTGCTGCCTCTTTTAAACTGGCGGGGATCAAAGGTTTGCTTATTTTCTGACAGTATCTGATTGATCTGGTCGCCTGTGATTCCATAATTTTCAAATACTGTCGAAATAAACTGGTTGCTTTTGACTTTCCCTGTTTCAACATTATATGAATCGACAGGGATACCAAAAAGCATAGTGCCGTTATAGGCATTACTGTCAGTAACGGGAATTGTATCGGTCTTAACCGGATTATTCACAGTATAACTGTAATTGTTTGCTCTGCCGCATGACAAAACGAAAAGTAGACCGATGAGTAAAAAATATATCTGAAACCTTTCTAATTTTATCTCTATCATCTTATAAAAGTTAGTATTCTGCAATTTTTAAGGACTGATTAACCATTTTCACTCTGGCTTGCAGCTCTCTGACTCCGGCAAAAGTAGTATTTCTGTTATACGAATCAAGAGAACACCTTGCTTATTAAAGTTTTTTAAGATTTATTTATGATCTCAGACAACGACATTTACTATCCTGTTCGGTACCACAATAAATTTAGGAGTTCCTTCTCCGATCCATTTGAGTGTTCTTTCGTCTGTGAGGATAATTTTTTTAACCTCATTTTCAGATAGGTTTACAGGCAGCTCTATTTTAAATCTCATTTTACCATTAAATGAAACAGGGCACTGGAATGTCTCTTCAATCAGCAGCTTTTCATCGAAAGCGGGCCATGGCTCGTATGCAAGAGTTTTGCTGTTACCCAGCAGGTGCCACAGCTCTTCGGCCATGTGAGGCGCAAAGGGTGCAACAACCCTGGCAAATGTCAGTGCCGTATCTTTTGTCACCTTTCCTTTTTTGGCTGCAAGGTTTAAAAAGATCATCATTGCAGAAATACCTGTATTGAAATGGAGGCTCTCAATATCACCCTGAACCTTTTTTATCATCTGATGAAGTCCTTTCAGTATCTCCGGATCTTCATTACCAATAATAATATTCTCCTGATTTGAGAAGAACCTGAATGCCCTGCCAAGAAAACCGAAAACACCTTTAACACCCTTGTCATCCCATGGTTTTGTTACGTCAAGCGGTCCCATGAACATTTCATAAAGCCTCAATGAATCGGCGCCGTATCTTGATATCACGTCGTCGGGGTTGACCACATTCTTAAGTGATTTCGACATTTTGGCCACTATCTGCTTCAATTCCGCCCCATTTTCCTTATTAAAGTACTTTCCGTCCCTTTCTTCCACCTGATCGGATGATATTTTTGCTCCAGTTTCATTTTCATAGGCAAACGCAAGTATCATTCCCTGATTGAATAATTTCTGGTAAGGTTCATCTGTTGAAACTATTCCAAGATCATAAAGTACTTTGTGCCAGAAACGGCTGTAAAGAAGATGAAGTACAGCATGCTCTGCGCCTCCTATATAGAGGTCAACAGGCATCCAGTATTTTTCCTTTGCACTGTCAAAGATGGCTTTTTCATTTTTAGGGTCGATGAACCGCAGATAATACCAGCATGAACCTGCCCACTGGGGCATTGTATTGGTCTCCCTTCTTCCTTTTCTACCGTCTTTGCCGGTAACGTTAAGCCATTCTTCCGAATTGGCGAGAGGCGACTCACCCGATTCACCCGGAAGGTATTTCTCCAGTGCGGGTAACATAAGGGGAAGATCTTTCTCGTCGAGAAGAGTTATTTCACCATCCTCCCAATGAATTACCGGAAAGGGCTCTCCCCAGTACCTTTGCCTGCTGAAAAGCCAGTCGCGGAGCTTATAATTGATTTTTGCCGTACCAATTTTTTCAGTTTCAAGCCAGCTTATTATTTTTGCTATCCCCTGTTCTTTATTTAATCCGTTTATATCAATCCCCGTGATCTTGTCTGATGAATTGATATATTTCCCGTCTTCGGTCCAGCATTCCTTGCCTGCAAGTATTTTGTTTTTTCTTTCAGGATCATCTATTGCAGGATCCTGGATACATACAATCGGCAGATCAAACTTTAATGCAAATTCAAAGTCACGGAAATCGTGCGCAGGCACTGCCATTATAGCTCCGGTGCCATAGCCTGTCAGCACATAATCGGCAACCCATACCGGGATCCGTTTTTTATTAACCGGATTGATTGCGTAAGCTCCGGTGAATACCCCTGTTTTATCCTTTGCAAGATCGGTTCTGTCGAGATCTGATTTCAGGGATGCGGCCCTGATATAATCATTTACTGCTTTTTCTTGTTCTCCGGTTGCAATCTTCCTGGCAAGATTGTGTTCAGGGGCAATTACCATGTAGGTTGCCCCGAAGAGTGTGTCGGGTCTTGTTGTGAAAACGGCCAGGTCCTGATCTGTACCATCTATCCTGAAAGTCACTTCTGCACCGGTCGATCGTCCAATCCAGTTACGCTGCATATCTTTAATTCCTTCAGGCCAGTCAAGGGCGTCAATTCCCTTCAGGAGCCGTTCAGCGTAGAGAGGGATCCTCAGCATCCACTGTTTCAGGTTTTTCTTTTCAACCTTGTTTCCGCATTTTTCATGCGATCCATCATACAATACCTCTTCATTTGCGCAAACAATACGGCAGCTGTTACACCACCACACATGGGCATTGTCGTAATAAGCAAGTCTTTTTGAATTTACATATTCATCAATCTTCTTCTTGCCCTGTCTGGAAATTTCGTCAGGAATAGTAAGTTCGGAAACAGGACGGCCTTTTTGTAATTTTTCATCGAACCAGGTATTGAAAAGTCTGATGAAGATCCATTGTGTCCATTTAAAGTATCCTGGATCGGTAGTATTGATCTCCCTGTCCCAGTCATAGCTAAGGCCGATCTCTTTAATCTGTCGCCTGAATGTATCGCAATTTTTTCTGGTTGTTATTGAAGGATGCGTTCCGGTCTGGATGGCGTACTGCTCGGCAGGTAACCCGAACGCATCCCATCCCATGGGGTGAAGCACGTTATAGCCTTTCATCCTTTTGTACCTGCTGAATATATCTGTTGCCGTGTATCCTTCGGGGTGACCGACATGAAGGCCCGCTCCTGAAGGGTATGGGAACATATCAAGAATATAACACTTAAGGGGGTTTGTCAGGTCTTCACCGGTTTTGAATGTTTTATTTTCCTCCCAGTACTTCTGCCACTTTTTTTCAATCTCATGGAAATTATAATCCATCTTGCACTTTTCTTGAAGTTTATTACTCAATTATTTGGTTTGCGAAATTAGGAAATCTTTGTTAAATATTACCATGGAGACCATCCCAATAGACTGCGGTAGTTTTATATTTCCTTCAAAAGTTGTAAAACCGGGGTATTGGTTATATTTTTGTGATAATTTTGGTCCCGTAGTTCAATGGATAGAATGACAGATTCCGGTTCTGTTGGTTGAGAGTTCGAATCTCTCCGGGATCACCAGGAAGAAGTGACTAAAGTACTTAAAGTGACTAAAGTACTTAGAGTACTTAAAAACCAGGTTCTTTAAAATTCAGGTATTTAAGACGCTATACCACAGTATAACTCACTTTAGTTCACGTTAGGATCTGAATAATACTTAGCAATTTCAGATCGTTTCTTTTTCTCACGTTCCTTAATAATCGGGATAAGGTTTTGTCCGACAAGTCTGAATGACTCTGATTTTTCAGGTGGGTTCATGTAAATAATTGTGCCAGGTTCAAGACCATCCTCGACAATAATATTTTTTTCATTGGCGTCTCCGAGCAAAACAACCTGTTTTGTCTTTCTCTTTTCATACACGAACGGAATGCTGTCAGGTCCTGTCTGAACGCATTCAAGTGGTATATAGACAGCATCCTCAATCTTCTTAATGATTATTTTATTGCCTGTAGTCATTGCCGGCCTGAGATCAGAGTCAGAGCCATTTATCTTTATCATCGTCTCAAACATCTTCTCTTCAGAATTGGGCAGTTTTTCACCTATATTGGCTATGCTGATCACCTTCCCGGTAAATGATTTTTTTGGAAATGCATCTACAACGATGCTGACTTCCTGTCCTGGCTTGATCTTGTTAACTTCAATTTCGTTGATAAAGGTCTTTGACATCATTGATGTAAGATCGGGTAATGTTGCAATCACCATATCAAAAGGATTAAGTGATGATCCTGCTTTTCTTTTTGCCCCGTTTCTTTCTTTTTTATAAATGATCATCCCTGAAGCAGGTGCCGTTATAGTAAATTCATCCAGGAAATCCTGCAGGTCCTGTACAAGTCTTTCCTGACGTTGAAGGTGTTGAACCTGTTCATGTCTTATATCAGAATGGGTCTGAGCAACCCTGAGTGCATAGGTTTTTATTTTTTGTTCCAGGTTACGCTTTGCTTTATCATAATTTATCTCGGCCTGCCGTATTGTTGCCGGAGGCTCATATTTTGACTGCTCCAGGGTTAACAAAGCTTCTTCAACTGTGATTCTCTGATTCTTTATTTCATCCCTTAGGTTTGTAAGCACTGCCGCAGTATCAAGAATTTTCATTTCCACATTTGATTTGTATGTGGCAAGCGTTGTCAGTGCATCCTTAAGGGTATTGTCGTATGTTGTCCTGTCGAGACGGGCTACATAATCTCCTTGTTTTACCAATGTTCCCTCAGGTACAATATCAAGTATTTTCAGTTCGCTCACTCTCATGTCGCTGCCTCTGCCAAATCCGCTGGGACCTTGTGACCTTCCCTGCTGACCACCCTGGTTGCCCTGCTGACCGATCATCGGCCCCATAATATCCACCGATTTTTCCGGTAGCAATTCACCTGCTGCCGAAACCGTAATTTCAAAACTACCTCTCATTACCTCAGCAAAAATATTGGTGGGTTTTTCGGTCGTCAGTCTGTTGAAGATAATCAACGCAATTATGGTGGTCAGAACAACAATTCCGGTTATGATAAAAGTCTTTTTCATCTTGATGAGCAATTTATTGATTAGACAACCGAATCCCCCTTTTTATTCCCTATGGCCACTTAATATTTCGATCATTTCAGTAATGGCTTCAGTATTTTCAACATCTTTTACCGGGGGCAGATTGAGATAAGTTCGTACTTTATTAAGATCAGCCACGGTTATCTTATCCTTGCCAACAAGAGCATGATAAAGGAGAGCTGATTTAAGTGAGTTGGATTTTATCCTTAAAGTATTTTTGCTGAACCTCGCCGGGAAAAAATGTACGTACCTCAGATCATTATTATGATACTTCATTGTCCACCTGGAACCATCCGAAAGATCTTTGATCCTGTATTTATTTGCTTCTTTCCCGGTCCAGAGAATATATTTCTCAATTTGCAGAATATCATTCTTACAAAGGAAATCATTCAATTCGGCACAGATATCCTCAGGTTGCAAAAAACCCGTATAAACATCCGTGACAGAATTTCCAATATGTTTTAGCTCCCTGAGTAAGATATTATTATTGTAAATTCCAGCTTCTAAGTAATTGTAAATAAAATTTCGGATATAATCCAGGTGGTGCTTGACCGGATTGAATAAAAAAGGCTCAGGTATGTGAAAACCAGTTGGCATAATACAAAGATAATCCAAGCTCTCAGCATCCGGAATTATTTATTTTAAGTACGCCGGGAATGCTTTTCGCAATCATATAAAGCTTGAACTAAATATTCGGGATGATGTTTAGTTATACAATGGTTATTTAATACTCATCATCATGAAAAGTTTAGTTATTAATGAGGGAAGGGTAATGATTGCAATTGGCATATTGCTGACAGCAATGACTGTTTTTACCGATTGCTCGAAACCAGAGGCAGAAGATGGAACTGAAAATAACACCAACGTAAACAATAACACTGGTAATAATGGTGGAACAAAAGCAAATGAGGTAATTATGTCGGGATCGGCTTTTACTCCTTCCACAATTACCGTTACTGCCGGAACAACTGTGAAATGGACCAATAGTGACGGTGTCAATCATACAGTTACAGGCAATACGGGTATTTTCAACAGCGGGACAGTTGTAAATAACGGGACATTCAGTTTTACCTTTACAGCTGCCGGTACATTTCCGTATCATTGTACACTTCATTCAGGCATGACCGGGACTGTAGTGGTCAACTAAATTAAGCTGAATATTTATTAAGGTTTTTAAAAAACATAGTTCTTATTCAGTGTTTTGCGTTATGATGAATTAAATCATACCGATTAGAATATGAAATTCATATTCCATTATCTTTATGGGCAAATCAACTGATTAAATGCCCTGTTATGTCAACTTCTTCAAGACAGAATTTTAAAAAGACCATAAACCACCAGCAACCTGATAAGGTAGTAGTAGATTTCGGATCAACCGCAGTTACCGGAATACATGTAAGGATTGTGGAAAAGCTAAGGGAGTATTACGGGCTCGTTAAAAAGCCTGTAAAAGTAACCGAGCCTTATCAGATGTTAGGGGAAATTGACTCTGAGCTTCAGAGAGCTATGAATATTGACGTTATTGGATTGTTCTCTGAAAAAAACATGTTCGGAGTACCCAACAGGGGGTGGAAAGTGCACAGAACATTATGGGGACAGGAGGTCATGTTCCCTGAGACTTTCAATTATACTGTTAATAAAAATGGCGATATCCTGATGTATCCTGAAGGTGATACTTCAATCCCACCAAGCGGAATGATGCCAAAAACAGGATATTTCTTTGATGCTATTGAGAGGCAGCATCCATTTGATGAATCCACTTTAAAGGTTGAAGATAATCTTGAAGAATTTTCTCCCGTGACCGATCATGACCTCACATACTGGAAAAATCAAATTGATTCAATTGAAGGTAATTCAAGGGCCGTTATTGCATCTATTGGTGGGACAGCCCTTGGAGACATTGCTCTCGTACCTGCAGTATGGCTTAAGAATCCTAAAGGGATCCGGAGAGTTGAGGAATGGTATATCTCTACATTGATCAGGGAAGACTTTGTAAAGGAAATTTATGACAGGCAGACAGATATTGCGGTTTCCAACCTGGAGCTTCTGTATAAAATTTTAGGCGACAGGATCGATGCCATCTTTATCTGCGGAACTGATTTCGGAACACAGAATTCGACTTTTTGCTCGCCGGAATCATTCGACAGGGTATGGCTGCCGTATTATAAAAAAGTGAATGACTGGATCCATCTCAATACCAGATGGAAAACATTCAAGCACTCATGTGGAGCCGTAGAAAATTTGATGTCGCACTTTATTGAAGCAGGTTTTGATATTATTAATCCCGTACAGATCAATGCTGCCGGGATGGATGCAGGGAAACTTAAGAAGAAGTACGGTAACGACCTTGTATTCTGGGGAGGAGGCGTGGACACCCAGGGTGTATTTGCCTTCGGAACCCCGGCTCAGGTAAAAGACCAGGTAAAAACACAGTGTGAGATCCTTAATAAAGATGGCGGCTTTGTTTTCAATTCAATCCATAATATCCAGGCTAACGTTCCTTTTGAAAATGTTATAGCTATGCTCGAAGCTCTCGAAGAGTTCAATTCATAATCAGGACCAGGCATGATGAGTGAGAGCATTAACTGGAGATACCTGACTATTATTTCAGTGATCTCTGCTTTTGGCGGACTACTTTTCGGATATGACTGGGTGGTTATAGGCGGTGCCAAACCATTTTACGAACCTTTTTTTGGGATAACAGGTAATCCTGCGATGCAGGGTTGGGCAATGAGCAGCGCACTTGCAGGTTGTCTGATAGGAGCAGTAATATCGGGCTGGACAAGCGATCGTTTTGGACGTAAGAAACTGCTGATCATTTCAGCAGGCCTCTTTGTAGCTGCATCATTAGGGACGGGTGCGGCATTATCTTTCAATGCTTTTTTTCTTTTCAGGATACTTGGCGGAGTTGGTATAGGGCTGGCTTCGAATCTTTCACCAATGTATATAGCTGAGATCACTCCGGCCAATGTCAGGGGAAGGTTTGTTACAATCAATCAGCTTGCAATAGTTATCGGAATTCTTGCAGCGCAACTGATAAACTGGAGGATTGCCCAACCGGTACCGGCAGGCGCTACTGCCTCCGATATACTTAGTTCATGGAACGGCCAGATGGGGTGGAGGTGGATGTTCTATGCCTGTGCCATTCCGGCGTTGATCTTTTTCATTTCAATGTGGTTTGTTCCTGAGAGTCCAAGATGGCTTTCCAGGAACAGTAAAAACACAAGTAAGAGCCGCAGGATATTATCGAGGATCGGCGGCAGTCATTACGCCGATTCAGAGCTCTCTTCTATTGAAAAAACGCTAAATATTGCAGATGAAAAGATTGCAATGAAAGAACTCTTCCGGCCCGGAATTTCCAGGTTACTTATAATAGGGATCGTTATTGCAGTAATACAGCAGTGGTGCGGCATAAATGTGATATTTAACTATGCACAGGAAATTTTCGGTGGTGCAGGATACAGCGTTTCTGATATATTATTCAATATAGTGATCACCGGCAGCGTGAACCTGGTATTCACCCTCGTCGGGATGTTCACAGTCGACAGGTTTGGCAGAAAAGGCCTTATGCTGCTTGGAACAGGAGGACTGGCAGGGATTTTTGCAGTTATCGGAACCATGTACTTTTTACAGCTGAAAGGGTTGTCACTTTTAATAATGGTAGTTCTGGCAATTGCATGCTATGCTATGACGCTGGCACCTGTTACATGGGTAATCCTATCGGAAATATTTCCAAACAGGATTCGGGGATTGGCAATGTCGGTTGCAACATTTGCGTTATGGTCCGCATGTTTTGTGCTCACCTATACATTTCCTTTGCTGAATAAAGGACTTGGGGCTTCAGGAACATTCTGGCTTTATGGAATTATCTGTCTGCTCGGTTTCATTTTCATCTTCAGGAGGTTGCCCGAGACCAAAGGCAAATCACTTGAGGAAATTGAACGGGAATTGTCGCGATAATGTCTGAACACCATAGAAACTCATTAATCTGATTACCTTTACCCGGAGTATCAGGATCATTAAACTAATAAAATATTCAAATTATGACAATAATAGTAATCGGGGTGATAATTCTCATTTTCGGATATGTTGCAGCAAATGCAGATCCACAGTTGAGGAGGTATAAAACTTTCATTAAGACTGCCGGGATAATTGTAATAGCAATAGGATTATCCCTTTCGTGCGTTATTCAGGTTGAGCCCGGGCAGGTTGGAGTACAGAAACTGTTTGGGAAGGTTAATAACAACATACTTAAAAGCGGACTGAACATTATCAATCCACTGGTTAAAGTAGTAATGTTCGATGTCAGGACTGAAAACTACACAATGTCGGGAGTTACTGAAGAAGGTCTGAAGATGGGAGATGATGCTATCCATGTTTTATCTGCCGACGGGCTGGAAGTGGTAGTTGACCTTACTGTTTTATACAGGGTTATACCTTCAGAAGCGCCCCGTATCCTTCAGGAAGTCGGAACAGATTACCGCGATGTGCTGGTTCGTCCTATTTGCAGGACTAAAATACGGGATAATGCAGTTTACTACGACGCAATTTCATTATATTCTACCAAGCGTGATGAATTTCAGACCAGGATATTCACAACTATCGAATCGAACTTCAGGGAAAGAGGTTTGTTTCTGGAACAACTGCTGGTACGAAATCTCACACTTCCTGCTTCGGTAAAGTTGTCAATTGAGTCAAAGATAAATGCCGAGCAGGATGCACAAAAGATGACTTTCATCCTGCAGAAGGAAAGGCAGGAAGCCGAGAGAAAAAGAGTCGAAGCTCAGGGTATTGCCGATTATCAGAAAATATTGAGTACAGGCCTGAGCGATAAGATGCTTCAATATGAGATGATCAAGGCAATTTCAGCATCTCCCAATGCCAAGCTGATATTTATGACAAACGGTAAGAACCTCCCGATACTGGTCGACAGCAAATAGGATCATACAAGGTCGCAGGCATCGGCAGGCATCCAATGGGCATCCTGTCCTTCCCATTTGACGTTGCACCCTATCGGGTTTGTTACAGCAACAGATATTTCCCTTCCGGAAGTTAGTTCGTTAAGAGCATCATCGAGGCTGTTAACGGTCATCTTTTCGGGATGCCTCGGACTATCTATTCCCCTGCCTGTGTAAACCAGCTTCCTTTCAGGGCCGAACACGAAAAAATGAGGAGTACGAAGTGCACCGTATTCCCTTGCAACCGTTTGCTCCTGGTCGCGAAGGTAAATCCAGGGGAATTTGTATTCCTCCATTCTTTTAACCATGTTTTTAAAGCTATCCTCAGGATAGGTGTTCTCACTGTTTGAATTGATGCCTATGAACCTGACTCCTTTGGATTTATACTTAAGGGCTGTCTGCCTTGTAATTTCATCGGAGCCAAGCACATAGGGGCAATGGTTGCAGGTAAAGAAGATAACCAGGTACTGATCTTTATCAAAATCAGTTAATGAATATGTCTTTCCGTCAGTTGCGGGTAACCTGAAATATGGAGGTTGTTCCCCCGGCTGAAGTGTAAATGCCATAACTGTAATTATTGGTGTTCTTTTTAAACAGCGATTTATGACATTTTGTTTTAAGCCGGATGATTATCATTGTTTATTCTGTAACCATCAGTTCACCAGTTTGCTTATTCAGGGTACGCTTCCACAAGAAGGTTCCGGGTAAAATTGGTTTTAAGAACAGGATTTTCAGCGGTTACGCTTCCAAGATCAACATTGTTCACATAATCCCTCACCACGTATTTCCCGCTTTTCAATCCCCTTAATTCCACACTGCCATTCCATTCCTTTGCATAGAAAGCATAGAACAATGTATCTCCTTTGCTTATTACATGTGCTTCTGGCAGGTCGTATCCGATATCATATAATCCTCCAAGATATGTTTCTTTGCAAAGCATCTTTTTCCTGTTGATGTCGAACCATTTTTTCCATACAACTTCCTTCTCAGGTGAAAGATAATTCCTGTCAGGCTTACCGGTTCCTTTAACTTCGGGCCAGGTAAATTTTGTGCCCAGAACACCTCCGACTCCGATCTGTGTTGCAAAGTCGTCTCCTCCGTCAGTTAATTCGACATGGTCGGAATAATATGCAAGTCCAGGATTTATAGCCTTATAAGTCTTACACTTCTGCCTGTTCTGAGCGCTGGAAACCGGGTCGGAAGCTACAGCCTGGTTCAGGTATGGTATTATATAGAAAGACATGGCACATCCGCAGGGGCAGATCTGAAGCACAGCATCGGGTTTAACTGCCGTGACTTCATCCATAATCATCCCGTAAAATTCAGGTAGTTTTTCATAAGCTTCCTCGGGGTGTGCTGCATTATGCCGCCTGAAACTGTAATCCGGAGCTACTGCGTTCAGGTGCTGCCCGTCCATCTTCAGTCCGTCATAACCCCATTCTTTTATAACCATATCAAGAACTTCTTTGGTGTGATCAATCGTTCCCTTGTATGTAGGCGACATATAATAGCTGTCCCAGTAGGTGATGTACTGAGGTGAGTTATCTTTTCTGCGAAGAAGGATGTTCCGGTCCTTTTGTATTAATTCAGTTCCCTGGTCAACGGCCAGTGGCGCCCACCATAATTTTGCCTTCATTCCGCGGGCATGTATTTCATCGATAAGTCGTTTCATGGCTGCATTACCACCGGGGTATTTGTCAGGATTAACATTCCAGTCGCCTTCAGCGATCTGGAAACCATCATCGATATCGACCCATTTGATTCCCAGTTCTTCAACTTTAGGAAGGGCGCCTAAAATATTTTGAAAGGTAAAACCTCTGCCATAGCCCCACCCGCACCACACAGGTTCGAAAGCCTCGGGTGTGGAGGGATTAAATTTGATTCCTCGTTTCTGCATCAGCTTTGAGTACTGCTCCATGGCCACGTAAAAGTCACCCTGGTGGACACTTACAAAAGTTGTATATGTCTTTATCGTGTCATTCGGCTTGAAATCAAAAGGTTCAGGATAATCGTACCTGACACTAATGGTTGCAAAATCATCATATCTGTCCATTTCAACAGGTAATGAAACCAGTTTAGCTACCAGCTCGGCATGCCCTGTCATTATGCCGGCATCCCTTCTCCAAAGATCGATGGCCGGGATCCCGCCTCCATAGTCGGTACTGTTCATCCCCATAAAGTTCTGTTTCGAGAATCCGGAATCGACGGGCATGATCCAGTCGAGGCGACGGCTGCTTGAACTTCCCTGGAATGACCAGAAGCTGGGTGTGTCGCCCTGGCTCAGAATATTGTATTGATTGTTAACCCATCCCGTGATCATCAAAGCTTTTTCACCACGGTTGACATAGCTGACATTCATCAAGGCAAGTCCTTGTAATTCAGGATCAACAGTAATTTCCACAATCTTTTCAACCAATATTCCTTCACTTCCGGCAGTGCCTGACAGAGTTAACCGTGTAATGCCATTGCTTTCAGATTCTTCAGAGTTTGACAGTTTATATTCCCTGGCATCAAATTTCTTCCCTATAAGGTACTCAGATGCAGAAAATTCATCCATCAGAGGTTTGGCTTCGGGGGTAGTGTTTGTGACCTTCACAAACATTTTTTCATTGAATTCCATTACAAGATCTCCGCTGGTAACAACAGTTCCTCCTTTATTGCAGGATATGGCAGTTAAGAGGCACAGTCCGATCAGGCAAAGTTGTGCTTTAAGGTTATTTCTCGTTGTCATGAGGTTATTTTATTAATTCAGCATCTAAATTATTAAAAGTATGGATATTCTTCTTAGTGTCTGAAGAAAAAGAAACATTTAATTCCCGGAAGATTGCGCGGACACATCACAAGTTGAAAAAATAACTATTATTGTGTTAAAGCTTAAAAAGATCTGTATGAAAAATCCGGTACTAGCATATATAAGCTGTGCTCTGATAATTCTATCTCAGGCGTCTGTTGTTATATCGCAACAAGTGGCATCACCCGGCTGGAAAATGGCCGGCGGTATTTCCATACCAGTACCGCCGGCGGGCCACCCAAGGCTTTACCTGACACCTGTCCATGCTTCACAGATGAAGACACGCCTTGAGGTTCCCGTCCTTCAGCCCGTTATAGAAAAACTTCGGAGGCAGGCAACGCAAACGCTTCAGTTCAAAGTTGAATGGGATGCTATCCGTTATATTGTTTCGGGCGATCGCGTACTTGGCATGTCTACCATTGACAGTACGCTGGCTTTGTTAAGAAGGACCGAGCTTCCCGACATTGGTGATGCTGCTCGTGTTACGGGCCGAATGATGGTAACTGGTGCGATTGTTTACGACTGGCTGTACCCGCTTCTCACACCTGCAGTAAAACAATCTTTCATCGTTGAACTGATCAGGCTGGCCAAAACTCTTGAATGTGATTATCCTCCAACCAGACAGGGTTCTGTTACGGGACATTCATCCGAAAGTTTTGTAATGCGCGACATGCTATCGGCCGGAATAGCAATTTATAATGAATACCCTGAAATGTACGAGGTTGCAGCCGCAAGGATCTTTCGCGAGCATCTCCCGGCACGCAACTGGTTCTATAACGGACATGCCTATCACCAGGGCGATTCTTATGGCCCCCACCGCTTTCACTGGGACACATATCCTTTGTTCATCTTCGACCGTATGGGTGTAAAAAATATATATAACCGGGAGATGCAATATGTCCCTTATCTCTGGATTTACACCGCACGTCCCGACGGGCAGAGGCTCAGGGCCGGCGATACATTCAGTCACAGCACACCTCCGGGAAGACCATGGGGAACATATCTTGGGGGTATTCTGGTTGCAAGCTATTACAATGACCCGATCCTTTACGATCAGTGGCTAAGAACAGGCGGAAGCGATGGGAATGAGAATTTATTCGAGCTCCTGTGGAGGGATACAAAGCTGCAGAGAGGATCGGTCGAATCGCTTCCGGTAACAAAATATTTCGGGTCGCCGTTCGGATGGATGGTTGCCCGGACAGGCTGGGATAAGAATTCCGTGATAGCCGAAATGAAGATTAATGAATATAATTTCAATAACCACCAGCACATGGATGCAGGTTCATTTCAGCTATATTACAAAGGGATACTTGCCACCGAATCCGGTCTATATTCAGGAACAAGCGGTGCTTACGGAAGTCCGCATTCAATGAATTATTACTGGCGCACAATTGCACATAATACACTCCTTATTTACGATCCAGGTGAAAAATTCAGCACCAATACAGCATGGGGGAACGACGGCGGACAGCGTTTGCCGAACAGGCGGAACGAGCCCAGGAATCTGAATGTGCTTCTATCCCCGGCGAACGGTTACCGTACCGGCGATATAATAGCAAGCGATTTCGGTCCCGACCTGAGGGAACCTGAATACTCTTACCTGAAGGGAGATATTACTAAGGCTTACAGCAGCAAGGTAAAGGAAGTAAAAAGGACATTTACTTTCCTTAACCTGAAAAATGATAAAGTTCCTGCTGTTTTCATCGTGTTTGACAAAGTGATATCATCCGATCCCACGTTCAGAAAATACTGGCTTCTTCACAGCATCGATGAACCTGCAGTTAAGGGGAAAGAAGTCACGGTTACAAGAACCAGTTCAGGTGATAATGGCAGGCTCATAAATACAACGCTACTGCCTGAAAATGCAGAGATTACACCTGTTGGAGGACCCGGAAAGGAGTTTTGGGTGTTTGGTAAAAACTGGGAAAATGAGCAGCGTACACAAAGGGAAAATACTTATGAACGTGCTGCCTGGCGTATCGAGATCTCTCCAAAGGTTCCTTCAACAGAAGATTATTTTCTGAATGTGATGCAGGTTTCTGATGCAGACAGTGATGAAAAGCTTAAGGTACAAAAGATTGAAGGGAACAAAGTCATAGGTGTCAGTATATCAAACCGGATTGTACTGTTCAGCAGCATTTCCGAAAAGCTTGACGGCAGTTTTTCTTTCAGCGTCGGTGCTGAAGGCAGCCATAAGATCCTTATAACAGATCTGTCACCCGGAACGTGGCAGGTTATGAAGGATAATAAAGTTGTTTCAACTTCAAAAGTTACCCCTGAGTCAGGCACCCTCTATTTTGAAGGAGGTCAGGGAGAATATTCGGCGAGGATGAGCATGACGCCGGCGATGGCAGGGTATTGAGCGCAGAGAGTAGGGCAAAAGTGGTTATTGGTGAGCTGTAATTAGTGAGTAAGAGCTTTCTCAGGAGTTCCCCTCCTCGGAGGGGCAAGGGGTGGGTCATTGATAGCACAGGGCACAGAGCGGTCAAATTCCTTGCCGGAAATAAATGGCTTTTGAATTGTTTAGCTTAAATTTATCATTTTGACCTGGCCCCCGGAATGAATGTTATCGGAGGTTTATTTCCTCCGATTCGATTTTTCAGTTAATAAGAACCTAAAATCTGATTGCTATGTATGAACAGTATCCTAAGGTTAAACCAACATTGAGTTATCTTCTGAGTATCATCCGGATAGTTATCGGCTGGCATTTCCTGTATGAGGGCATTGTTAAGCTGGTTGAATCGTCCTGGAGTGCAAGCGCTTATCTGCTTGAATCAACCTGGTGGTTTTCCGGAATATTCAAAGCTCTGGCCGGAAAGCCTTTTTTACCGTTAGTTAATTTTCTGAATATATGGGGACTTATTCTGGTAGGGCTGTGTTTGTTTCTTGGTTTGTTTACAAGAATTGCCGCATGGTCAGGTTCAGCATTGCTTCTGCTCTATTACCTTGCCCATCCTCCGTTTACAGGATTGATGGACGGCAGTGTTGTTGAAGGCAGTTATATATGGATCAATAAGAACCTTATAGAAATGTTTGTTTTGGTCCTGCTTTCTCAAGTGCCTGTACAATGGATGTTTGGTGTCGACAGACTTCTGGTTTTACCAAAGAGAAGAAAAAAAGAGCAACAGCCGGGAGCGGAAGAAATTGAAAGAAAAGACAACCTTACTTCAGAGATAGGACAGAAAAGTCAAAGAGCAGGGTCAAAATCAGATCGGCGCACGGTCATAAAAAATCTGATCGGAGTACCTGTTTTGGGAGGATTTGCTTATGCATTATTAAGGAATTTTGCCTATGAAACGGTTGAAATGAATGCCAGTCTCCAGCGAAGAGAAGATGCTGTTACTTCAGCCTCGACCAAGTTCAGGACATTTGCAGGCTTGTCGGAGTTAAAGGAAAAAGTGCCTGCAGGCAAAATAAAGGATCTGAATGTCAGCAGATTGATATGCGGGGGTAACCTGTTGTCGGGGATTGCACATTCGAGAGACCTTATTTATGTGGATGGCCTGATGAAGAAATACTTCACAACAGAAAAGGTATGGGAAACTTTTCGTTTATGTGAAGCCTGCGGGATCAATTCAGTTCTTGTTAGGACTGACACCAATACTGTTCAGCTGATTCACAAATACTGGAAGCTTGGTGGAAAAATTCAGTGGCTGGCACAGACAAAGACAATAGATACGGATAAGGATTTTACCATTAATGCACAACTGGCAATGGATAATGGTGCCTCAGCGATCTATATACAGGGTGATAACGCAGATGTATGGGTAAATGAAGGCAACTTCAGTCTTTTTGATGAATGGTTCAGCCGTTTTTACGGAAAGGGAGTTCTCCTGGGTGTTGGCGCCCACGAGCTTGATGTGGTGAAAGCGATGGAGGAAAGAGGTTATCCTGTCGATTTTTACATGAAGACAATTCATGATAACAATTACTGGTCGTATCAGGCTGATGAGCCAAAGATAAGGGCTGTCAAGAACAATAAAGATAATTACTGGTGCCGTGAACCGGTTGAAACAGCCCGATTTATGCAAACAGTCAATAAGCCATGGATCGGCTTTAAGGTACTTGCAGCTGGGGCGATCAAGCCTGAACACGGCTTCCGATATGCATTGGAGAGCGGAGCAGACTTCTTATGTGTGGGGATGTTCGATTACCAGGTTGTCGAGGATTGTAACATCCTGACAGATGTAATGAAGGGAGTGAAAAGAGAGAGGCAGCTGTTGTGATTGAGAATCGCAACTGCTTAAAAAGGTTTATCCCAATTGTTTTTTGAAAGTTCCGGCATGCTGTCAAGACAATAACGTTAACTCATAATTAACATGGCTGAAAAATATGGATCTCAGAAAAGCATTGGACTGGGCATTTTACTTTCATCAATCAGTATTCTGATTCTGTTTTTAAATTTTGCCCTGCCGATTATCTCCGAACACCCCATCAACTTACTGGAGTTAATCATTAAGGCTCTGTTGTCTGTTCTAATAATCGGACTTTTTATCTGGTGCTGGACAAGTACTTATTATGTGATCGACAAAGTCATGCTTGTTGCTGTTTGCGGACCTTTCAGATTTCTGGTTCAGATCAAAGATATAAGAAAAATAATAGCAGATCAGAAAACAGTTGGAGGGATTATTAAACCAGCCTTATCATGGAATTGTATCGTCATTGAATACGGAAATTATAAGGCGATATCAATTTCTCCACAGAATCAGGCCAAATTCATCAATAATTTGACAGAATTTAACAAGGAAATTAAAATAAAATAATCCGTAAAAAGCGAAAAAAAGATAAAAAATGGGAACATCTGAAAATATCGGTCGAGATAGATGAAAAAATTTGTGATTTTGACTTACAATTTAATATTATGTGCTAACTTTGTAATTACATTTAATTCATACTCGTCATGGAAGTATCAGTTGTTAAAATAGGAAATTCGAGGGGCATAAGATTCAGTAAAACCATTCTGGAGAGATATAATATTAAAGACACCGTAGATTTAATTCTGGATAAAGGACAGATTATTATAAAACCACTTTCAAAACCCAGAAAAGGATGGGATAAAGCCTTTATGGAAATGCACGAAAACGGTGATGATATTCTAGTAATGGCAGATATATTCGAAGAAGAAAATCTCGAGGAATGGAAATAAAGCAATATCAAATCATCCTGGTCAACCTTGATCCTACAATCGGAAGTGAAATAAAGAAAACCAGACCCTGCGTTGTGATTTCACCCGATGAGATGAATGATCATTTGAGAACTGTAGTCATTGCACCTATGACAACCAGTTCTAAAAATTATCCTACAAGAGTTGATATAAAACATGATAACAAAACAGGTTGGATCATCCTCGATCAAATCAGAACAATTGATAAACAACGAATAATCAAGGACCTCGGTAAACTTTCAAGACCAGAGATAAAAAAGGTTAAGGCAGTCCTGAAAGAGACTTACATTGATTAATAAGAGATAAGTTTGTATCAATAAATTTCCCAAAATCGCTAAAAGGCTAACACGGGCAAATTAATAAACACTTCACGTCTGATAGCTGTAATTAGTAATTTCGTAAAAAGGGAGAGTTGAAAACACATCACAAAATAATTAACGGGGATAGCAGAAAAATGCTGGAGTTGACAGATAATTCTGTTCATCTTACAATAACCTCTCCTCCATACTGGCAGCTTAAAGACTACGGATCTCCAGATCAGATCGGGTATAATGATAGCTATGAGGAGTATATAAATAACCTTAATCTGGTATGGCAGGAATGCTATCGCGTGCTTTATCCCGGATGCCGGTTATGTGTTAATATCGGAGATCAGTTTGCCCGTGCTGCTTATTACGGCAGATATAAAGTAATCCCTATTCGTGAAGAGATTATAAAATTCTGTGAAAACGCAGGGTTTGATTATATGGGTGCTATTATCTGGCAGAAAGTCACAACATCAAATACTACAGGAGGGGGAGTTCAAATGGGCTCCTATCCCTATCCAAGAAATGGCATCCTAAAGATTGATTATGAGTTTATCATTACCTTTAAGAAACCTGGAGTTGCACCAAAACCAGCTAAAGAAATTAAGGAACAATCCAAACTGACATCTGAAGAATGGAATACATTTTTTGCGAGCCACTGGAATTTTTCAGGTGTTAAACAAGACAGCCATATTGCAATGTTCCCGGAAGAACTCCCAAAGAGGCTGATTAAAATGTTCTCATTTGTTGGGGATACTATACTTGATCCATTTGCCGGCAGCGGAACAACAAATTTGGCTGCAAAAAAACTTCAACGCAGCTCTGCCGGATATGAAATAAATAAGGATTTTATTACCGTGATTAAAGACAAATTACAGTTTGATCAAAATAATTTAGATGAAACTACCTATGAATCAGTAACTCAGGAACCTTTAATTAACATTGAAAAAGAAATCCGGAATTTACCTTATATCTTCAGCGATCCACATAAATTTAATAAGAAAGTTGATCCAAAAAAACTTCAGTTTGGTTCCAAAATTGACATTAATGGCGGTAAAAAAAGAGAGGAATTATTTAAAGTTAAAGAAATATTAAGTCCCACAAAAATTCGCCTTAACAATGATTTAACAATAAGACTCTTAGGTATTAAAGAAATCCCGGGCTTATCAGAAAAAGCAGCTGCTTTTCTTGAAAGTAAAACAAAAAACAAAAAAGTTTATCTCAAATATGATAGAATAAAATACGATAAGAACAATAATCTTCTGTGTTATCTTTATCTTGAAAATAAGACTTTTGTTAACGCACACCTTTTAAAGACAGGATTAGTAGGTGTAGACAAAAAATCAGATTTCAAGCATAAGAACAAATTTTTTTCACTCATCCCACATAAGGGGTGAGGCCGGTAAATCAGACTACTTTTTATTTTTGACGTACTTATCCATCCAGGTCAGCGCTTCCCAGTGCTTATGAAGGATACTTTCCCGTGCTGCATATCCGTGACTTTCATGCGGGAGGAGAACAAGCCTTGTTGTTGCTCCGAAACCCTTAAGTGCTGAATAAAACCTCTCACTCTGAATTGGGAAGGTGCCATCGTTGTTATCGGCTATCCCATGGATAAGCATCAGGGGATCTTTCACCTTGTCGGCATGCATGAAAGGCGACATCCTGTTATACAGATCGGGTGCATCCCAGTAGGTCCTTCTTTCATTCTGGAATCCGAAGGGTGTAAGGGTCCTGTTATACGCCCCGCTCTCAGCGATCCCGGCGGCAAAAAGACGGGAGTTTGCCATGAGGTTGGCAGTCATGAAAGCGCCATAAGAATGACCACTTACAGCAACCCGTTTTCTGTCGACAACACCCATCCCGGCTGCAATATCGATTGCCGCCTCTGCATTTTCAACAAGCTGCTCCACAAAAGTGTCATTTGGCTCTGTCTTGCCGGTTCTCACAATAGGGAAGGAGGCATCCATTAGAATGGCGTAACCCTGGGTGACATACACTAGCGGCGATTCGGGACTGATCCTGGTAAACATGTATGGAGAGCCTGTTACCTGTCCTGCTGAAAGAGGATCGATAAAATCGCGCGGATAGGCCCAGAGCAAGGCTGGAAGAGGTCCGTCTTTATCTTTGTTGTAACCTGAAGGAAGATAGAGGGTGAACGACAGTTCGACTCCATCTTTTCTTTTGTATCTCACAAGCTCTTTGGTTATACCTTCAAGTTGGGGATAAGGATTCTCAAATTGTGTGATCTGAGTAAGCCTGCCGTTTTTCAGATTTCTGATGAAATAATTTGGAACCAGCGTTGCAGACTGGCGGTTGGTGATCACCAGGTTTTCATTTACGCTGATGAAAGAATGTACACTCTCGAAATAAGGAGCCTCTGACCTCCATAATCTTGTTGTCTTCCCGGTTGAAATTACATATTTATCTATAAACGGTCTGTCTCCTTCGGAAGAAGATCCTGTGCCAGTCAGAAAAAGACTCTTTCCCTTATCTGCAAACAGAAGAACAGATCTTCCGAGTGAATTCTGAGCAGTAAGAAAACTCCCGGGATTTCCATAGCGGTCATCCGTACTGAACTCCTGAATTGTTTTGACTTTTTGAGGATCAGAGGGATCAAATAAGCTTACCCTTACCTGCCTGGCCTTGCCGAGCTGTTCCCGTAATATTGCATAATTATCGTTACCCCATATAATATCACTGTAACGCATTTCTGTTGCGATCAGCCTTACAGGATCTCCTGTGAAAGGAGCATCGAGGGTAAAAACCTGGTCATGGTATTGCATCTTGTTTTCATATATACCCCCATCAAGCGCCTCTACCCAGACAACAGATGAAGGTTTGTCGTCCCTCCATCCGAAAGATCGCGGACCGGGCAGAACCATATCGTATGCTCTTGGAATGTCCTCAATCAATGGGGTCTCTGACAGTGTCCTTAAGAGCTTGCCTTGCATGTCCAGGATCTGTATTGATGATGGGAAATATCTGTAAGGCACAGTATAGGAGAAAGGCTTTTCTATGACCGTGGTCATTAGATACTTTCCATCGGGAGAAGGTATTATCTCAGAAATTATGGCTGGCTCACCTAATTGGGCAGACTGATTACCATCCCAAAGCATTATCAATGACCTTGCATAGTATTCAAATTTTATCTCATCATTATGATCCTTTATAAGATCCTGGTATGTACGCGACTGGCTTTGCTTTCCGGTATTCTCCTGAACTACAGGTCCTTCAGGGACCCTGACTGCATCAGGTACATTCCCTCTTTCAGGATCAACTACCCTGTAAACAATCTTGTTGCCGGGAAGCCAGCTGAATGCAGTGCCGAAAACCATATTCAGTCCCTCCGCAATTTTTGTCAGTTTAAATGACGGCAGCTCGCATACCCATAATTCAATTGATTCTGATGTTGTTATTGTGAAGGCAAACCTTGTACCGTCTGTGGACCAGGAGGGTGCGCTTAACCGGGCATTTTGAGGTAAGCCCGGGATTTTCTGAAGGGCGCTCCCGTCAATGTTCATGATGCTGAATGCCTTGTTGTAGGTCTGACGGCTCGGTCCGTTAATGAGCGGATTGATGCGTAAGCCGGCAAGCCTCAATTCATCTTCCGACAGTTCGCTGATTGTAATTATCCCTGCTCTGTCAGTGAGGATGATATGCTTTTTATCAGGACTAATAATTACACCGGGTGTCAGCGGAGCATCAACAATTTTCAGGATCGATGCAGGAGGAGTCTGATATTTAAGGGTTTCCTGCGTATAGGCATCAGTAAGGAACAGCATCAATAACAAAACGGCGGGAGAATAGAATCGGAGTATCATAATAATTTAATTTTAAAGGTTCAATTTACATATTTCCCGATATTTTTCCACAGGCGTGGTACATTAGAAGGATTATTAATGTTTCATTCTTCCATTATGAAGTGGGAAAAGTCCTTAAGAGGCCAGGGAGAGGGATTTAGGGTGAGGCAAGAGGAGTCGTGATCCCGTAAGAAGGGGATTACTCCCTCCCTTTGTTCGGTCGTGATCCCGTAAGAAGGGGATTACTCCCTCCCTTTGTTCGGTCGTGATCCCGTAAGAAGGGGATTACTCCCTCCCTTTGTTCGGTCGTGATCCCTTAGGGGGTGACCTGCAAAGCCAAAATAAACCCGCTTCGCGGTATGTTTATTTTACCTTATCCTCTTATGAAAGCAAGCTTTCAACGAGGCTCAGGTAAAATAAACAACCCGCCCTTCAGGCGGGGTTTATTTTGGCTTTGCGGAGAGAGGGGGATTCGAACCCCCGGTACCCTTTTGAGGTACACACGCTTTCCAGGCGTGCCAGTTAAACCACTCCTGCATCTCTCCAAAAATGGTTAAATAGCTTAAAAACAGCGGCGCAAAATTAAGAAATATTTTTAATAATCCCTTATGATATTTCCCCTGCCTGCGATTTTGCAAGACACTTCTCAATATCCTCCTTTGAGTCGCATGAGCCAAGAAGATGCATCAGCTTTGTCACAGAAGCTTCGGAAGTTATGTCCCTGCCGCTTATAACTCCGGCGGCAAGCATCTCCCTGCTTGTTTCATACAATCCCATTTCAACACTTCCGCCATGACACTGGGTAACATTAAATATTATCCCGCCTGAATCTATGAATTGCTTCAGATCGTCGAGGAACCATTTATAGGTGGGAGCGTTGCCCGATCCGAAAGTCTCAATAATCAATCCTTTCAACTTCTCTGTGTTTGTAACTGCCTGAACAAAATTCCGGTTAAGCCCCGGAAAGATCTTCAGGATGGCCACATTATTGTCGAATGATTTATTTATTTCCAGCTTTTTGCTGTTTAAAGGATACCTTATGAGGTTGTAATTATATTTAAGGTGTAACCCCGCCTGCGCGAGTGGCGGGTAATTAGGAGAATGAAATGCATCAAAATGCTCTGCGCTCGACTTTGTCGTACGGTTCCCTCTTGTAAGCTGATTGTCAAAATAGATGCATACTTCAGGAACAACAGACTGGCCATCTTCCTTTGCTGCTGCTATCTCAATGGCGGTAATAAGGTTTTCTCTTCCGTCAGTTCGCGGTAATCCGATCGGAAGCTGGGATCCGGTAAATATTACAGGCTTGGAAAGGTTCTTTAACATAAAGCTTAGTGCCGATGCCGAATAAGCCATTGTATCGGTGCCATGCAGTACAACAAATCCATC
This sequence comes from uncultured Bacteroidales bacterium, assembly GCA_942492865.1. Classification (GTDB taxonomy): domain Bacteria; phylum Bacteroidota; class Bacteroidia; order Bacteroidales; family VadinHA17; genus LD21. The sequence continues at coordinate 1,900,843 of OW818650.1, forward strand.
AAACCTGTCATAATTCGCTTCTATAGTCGAGGCAATTCTGACCCAGTCATCAGGGTCCATATTTGAAGAATCCCTCACCGGATCAAAAGAGACCGACTGAAGATCATATCCGAAATGACCCAATACGGGTACATGATCGGTAATATATCTGAAATCGATTGGCACAAGGGTCCCCCTTACAGAATCGTGGACCATGCCGATTGTTCCCCCGGTATAGATGATCAGGATTGAAGTTTCTTTTACCATTGTTAAAGATTAAATAGAGTAACTGAATTGGCGTATGTGATTCTGGCTAATTCTTTTTCATCAACATTGAGAATCTCCGAAAGCCTGGAACAGATTAACCTGAGGTAAGAGCTTTCGTTCCTTTTTCCGCGACGGGGTACAGGAGCAAGATAGGGTGAATCGGTTTCGAGCACAAGATTATCAGGTCCAAGCGCTCTGAGCGTTGTATCAAGACCCGAATTTTTGAAGGTAGCTATTCCCCCAATACCAAGCTTCAATCCCAGCGCTATGGCTTCTTCGGCATCGCTTAAGCTTCCTGTAAAGGCGTGAAGGACTCCTTTCAAGCCTTTTCCCCTGAATTCTTCAAGAACAGAAAATACTTCCTGTGTCGATTCCCTCGAATGAATGACAACAGGAAGACCGAGGCTGATGGCGAGGGCAACCTGGTATCTGAATGCAAGGAGTTGCTGGTTAAGAAAAGTTTTATCCCAGTATAGATCTACTCCGATCTCGCCTATGGCAACGAAAAATTGCTCCGTAGCAACCTTTTCAAGGATCTTAATCTGTGCCGGCCAGTCGTCTTTTACATGCGTAGGATGCAACCCTATCATCGGGTAACAGGTACCAGGATACTTGTCAGCAATCAGGTTCATTATATTGACGGAATGAACATCAATATTTGGCATAAGGAGTTTTACAACACCTGCCTCAACAGCCCTGCTTATAACCTCATTCCTGTCGGCATCAAACTCAGGCAGGTAAAGATGAGTATGAGTATCAATCAGCTTCATGATAACAACTCTGTAATATTTTTGCAAAATTAATATGTTTCAAAGACTTAATTCAATTCATTGGAAACTTTAGCTGCTCCCTGCCCCTTTTGGGGAAGGGCTGGGGAAGGTGCTGATCGGGTGTGCTCTCTCTATATTACCCTGTAAATATTTCCCGGATAAGATTTTATTATCCCTTTAAACTCCATCTGGAGAAGGAGTGAGGATAGCTTGTAAACAGGCATTCCTGTAGATCTGCAGATAACATCAATCGGCATTTCCCCTTCTTTTGAGATAAGTTCAAGAACACTCTTTTCAGTATCATTCAGTTCAGAGAATAGCATTCTTTGAACCGGTGGTTTTGAATGTTCTGTTTTCCAGTTGAGGATGTATTCAATATCAGATGCCCTTTCAACGAGAGCTGCTTTGTTGCTTCTAATCAGATCATTGCACCCTGCCGACCATTGATCGTCGGGCCTGCCGGGAACTGCAAAAACATCCCTGTTATAAGAGGCCGCAATGTCAGCAGTGATCAATGCTCCCCCTTTTATACCCGACTCTATCACAAGGGTTGCATCAGACATTCCGGCTATTATGCGGTTTCTTTTCAGAAAATTATTTCGTTCCGGCAGGGCGTCTGATAAAAAATCGGATAGTAATCCTCCTTTATTGACCATCTCCATGGCAGTTGACCTGTGAACTGAAGGATAGATAGTTTTGAAACCGTGGCCCAGGACACCTATTGTATTAAGGTTGTGTGCCAGAGCTGCCTTATGGGCCGTAATATCAATTCCGTATGCGAGGCCACTGGTTATGATCAGGTCGGGATGGTTCCCGGCAAGTTCTCCTATTATCTCATCACATTTTTCTTTCCCTCTGCCTGTCGCATTACGGGTTCCGACTACACCAATGATCTTTGGAGAATCAAGATCGCAACTTCCCCTGAAAAAAAAGACAACCGGCGAGTCATCGCACTGACGCAGCCTGAACGGATAATCATTGTCAAGGTAAAAGTAAACTCTGATATCATTTTTTTCAATATACTCGGCTTCTTTTTCAGCAACATCAAGATATGATCTCTCGCAGATATACCTGGCCAGGCCGGGTCCTATTCCCGGTATTTTTATCATATTCCGGTATGATTCCCTGAAGATGGCTTCAACATCGCCAAAATGAGAAACAAGCTTCCGGGCATTGATATCACCAATGCGAGGAATGAGGCCCAATGCAATTTTATGCTTCAGCGAGGTTCCTGACATAGCACAAGTACCAGCGACAAACAAATATATAAAAAAAGCGGAGATGAATCAATTTCATCTCCGCCTTATGGCTAAATTATTTTTGATTAACGTCAGATCACTCCCATGTCGATCATGGAATTGGCTACCTTGAGGAAGCCTGCAATATTAGCGCCCTTTACATAATCAACATATCCGTCTTCACGTTTGCCGTATCTAACGCACTGTCCATGAATATTGCACATTATCTCATGCAGACGATCATCGACTTCCTTGCTGTTCCAGCGCAGTTTCATTGAGTTCTGTGTCATCTCCAGCCCGGAAGTTGCTACTCCGCCAGCGTTAACTGCCTTTCCCGGAGCGAACTGAACTTTGTTTTTCTGGAACTCCTCAACGGCTTCAGGTGTACATCCCATATTTGATATTTCAGCAACAAGCATAACGCCATTTGCGACAAGTGCTTTGGCATCATCGCCGTCAAGCTCGTTCTGTGTTGCGCAGGGCAGGGCAATGTCGACCTTAACTTCCCACGGGCGTTTCCCTTCATGAAACTCGGAACCTTCGAATTTTTTCGCATAAGGACTTACAATGTCTTCATTTGAAGCACGCAGTTCAAGCATGTAATCTATTTTCTTTCCGGATATTCCATTAGGATCATAAATATAACCATCAGGACCTGAAAGTGTTACCACCTTGCCTCCAAGTTCTGTAGCTTTTAATGCAGCTCCCCATGCTACGTTCCCGAAGCCCGAGATAGATATTGTTTTACCCTTAAAGGTCTCATTCTTTGACTGGAGCATTTCTTTTGTAAAATAAATGCCTCCGAAGCCTGTAGCTTCAGGACGGATAAGAGATCCTCCCCAGTTGCTTCCTTTGCCTGTGAGAACACCTGTATGATCTCCTGAGAGCCTCTTATACATTCCGTAAAGATACCCTATTTCACGTCCTCCGACACCTATATCCCCTGCAGGTACGTCTGTCTCAGGACCTATGTATTTCCATAATTCAAGCATAAAAGCCTGGCAGAATCTCATCACTTCTGAATTTGACTTGCCTTTTGGATCGAAATCTGAACCACCTTTGCCGCCCCCCATAGGAAGCGTGGTAAGAGCATTCTTAAATATCTGTTCAAATCCAAGGAATTTTAAGATTGAAAGGTTAACGCTGGGATGGAAACGAAGGCCACCTTTATAAGGTCCGATAGCATTGTTGTACTGGACCCGGTAACCAAGATTGACTTTCACATTTCCTTCATCGTCTACCCATGGAATCTTAAATGTAATTATGCGGTCAGGTTCAATTATCCTTTCAATAATATTTGCCGATTCAAACTGGGGGTTGTCATTATAAACTTCCTCGATAGAATCAAGCACTTCCCTTACCGCCTGTAAATACTCAACCTCTCCGGGATGTTTTTTGGAAAGATTGTTCATTATTTTTTCTACATTCATGATATAATGATTTGGTTTTCTGACATTAAAACGACATCCAAATTTCTCTAAGACATCAGTATTTAAAAATGATAAAACTCATATATATAATTATGGTGAAGGCTATCAGTCATTTTTTCACATACTTATTCAGCGACATCACCAGTTTTGCCATTTGATCCTTATCGAGGGCAGTAATGTAAATCGGCGGATACGTGCCCGTTCCGTTATTTATCTTCTGAAATAGTATAATGCTCCGCGAGAGCCCCATTATACGCTTCTCTATCTTATAACCTGAAAATGTTCTTTTGTCAATTTCAACCGAATTTTTTCTTCCTCCGGTAATGCCTGCAGAAAAATATCGCAATACAATGTATTCTCCTTCATCTGAAAAAAATATGTACTGGTAATTCAGAAACATTGGCAGAAATACCAGCGCTGCATATATTGCCGTGAAGATCAGTGACCATGTTTTTTCATCCATTCCAAGAAGGGGGTAATCAATAATCTTCGCCACCCACGTCAAAACAAGGAATACAATAAATAAAACTGTGTAGACGAATAATTTAATTCTCACGCTGATAATGGTCCGGCTATTATCAAATGTCATAGAAAGGTGTTTTTTGTAAATTTAATTAAAAAAACCTTTATTTTATCACGGGTTGCATGGAGAACACGGAGTCAGACAACCTGTGATATTTATAGCTTTTAAATTCTTTTTGTTTTGAAGAATTTTAAAATGATTTCCCTGCACTCCTTTTCAAGAATGGCTGAACTGACTATCGTTCTTGGATGAAGGAGCTTTTCTGAAATTCCCCGGTAGCCCCTGTTCTCGTCAGATGCGCCGAAAACCAGTCCTGCTGCCTGGCTCCATCCGATAGCCCCGGCACACATTCCGCATGGTTCAAGAGTGACATAGATTGTGCAATCGGTCAGATATTTTCCTCCCAGATAGTCGGTAGCTGCCGTAATGGCCTGCATTTCAGCATGTGCGGTAGGATCCTTTAACGTTTCAGTCAGATTATGCGCACGGGCAACTATCACATCTTTGCATACTATCACTGCCCCAACAGGCACTTCATTTTTCGCAAGGGCTTTTTCGGCTTCGGCAAGGGCCGCCTTCATATATTTTTCCGTATTGCTGAGGTCCATTATAAGGCTTTGAGTCATAAAAATATAAAGAAATTGGTGATTTCCCATTCTAACTTAATCTTATAATTTTCTTTATTTTTGCTGAAATTTTTTAAAGCCATGACATACAGAACAAATACATGCGGGGAGCTGACCATCAAAGATGCCGGGAAAGAGGTGATATTATGCGGCTGGGTTCAAAAATCACGGGATCTAGGGGGAATGACATTTATCGACCTGCGCGACCGTTATGGCCTTACTCAGCTGGTTTTCAACATGGAAACCAACAGGGATCTTTGTGAGAAAGCACGAAAAACGGGACGGGAATTTGTTATCCAGGCTAAGGGAAAGGTGAGGGAAAGGAGCAACAAAAACCTGAAGATGGCTACCGGAGAAATTGAAATTGAAACGGAAGAGCTCAATATCCTAAACCGAAGCGAAATTCCGCCTTTCACCATTGAGGAGGAAACCGACGGAGGTGAAGAGCTAAGGATGAAATACCGCTATCTTGATCTCAGAAGAGGGTCGGTAAAAAATAATATCATTCTCAGACACAGAACTTCACAGGAAGTAAGAAAGTATATGGATTCGATAGGATTCATTGAGGTTGAAACACCTGTTCTTATAAAATCCACTCCCGAAGGCGCACGCGATTTTGTAGTGCCTTCAAGAATGCAGCCGGGTACTTTCTATGCCTTGCCACAGTCACCTCAGACACTTAAACAGTTACTTATGGTGGCAGGATTTGATAAATATTTCCAGATAGTCAAATGCTTCAGGGACGAAGACCTGAGGGCAGACCGCCAACCGGAATTCACACAGATCGATTGCGAGATGTCGTTCGTAACAAGAAATGATGTGCTCGATACCTTCGAGGGTCTGGCAAAGCACCTTTTCAGGCAGATCAGGGGACTGGAGTTCAATGAGCCTTTCCTCAGGCTTCCTTACAAGGAGGCGATTGAAAGCTATGGATCAGATAAACCCGATCTGCGTTTTGGAATGAAATTCAAAGAACTTACAACACTGGTCAGGGGACATAATTTTGCCGTGTTTGATAACTCAGAGTATATCGGGGGTATATGCGCAGAAGGTTGCTCGGGATATTCCAGAAAGCAGCTTGATGAGCTTACCGAATTCGTTAAACGGCCACAGATAGGAGCTAAGGGACTGGTATATGTAAAATATGATACAGACGGCACACTTAAATCATCAGCCGATAAATTCTATTCTGGCGATGAGCTGAAAAAATGGGCACATGAAATGGGTGCAAAAGAAGGCGACCTGATGCTTATTCTTGCAGGTGACAGGAAGAAGACTCTAACAGCGTTGTCGGAGTTGAGGCTCGAAATGGGAAAAAGGCTTAACCTGAGAACAAAAGATAAATTCTTTCCACTATGGGTGGTTGACTTTCCTCTTTTTGAATGGGATGACGAAACATCAAGGTTCTATGCCATGCATCACATGTTCACTTCGCCAAACCCTGAAGATGTACATCTCCTTGAATCAGATCCGGGTAAAGTAAGGGCTAATGCCTACGACCTTGTGATCAATGGAGTCGAAATAGGAGGAGGATCAATAAGGATACACGATTTTGAGGTCCAGAAACTGATGTTCAAAGTACTTGGCTTCAGCGAAGCAGAAGCTGAAGAACAGTTCGGATTCCTTCTTAATGCATTTAAATACGGAGCGCCCCCCCACGGAGGAATAGCTTTCGGTTTTGACCGCTGGGTTGCAATGTTCGGCGGACATGATTCGATACGCGATTTTATAGCATTTCCAAAAAATAATTCCGGAAGGGATGTCATGCTCGATACCCCTTCGGCAATTCTGGACAAGCAGCTTGATGAGCTGATGATACAGGTGAAGAAGAAGTGATTCGGTAATCGGTGGATCGGTATTTAAGCCCCTTTCACACCGGTAGAGTGGCACGATAGCTATCGGGAGGAGAGAGGTGCATCATTTAGTATCCTTCCTATAAGTGTAGCCGATGTACTTCGTTCAATGTGAACATTAATATATTCTCCGCTCTTATGGTCTCCGGCAGGGAAAACCACAACCTTATTCTGGGAGGTTCTTCCTGAGAGATGATCAGCTGATCGTTTTGAAAAACCTTCTGTCAGCACTTCGAAATCATTGCCGATATCTTTCTTTTTAGATTTTAGTGAGAGAGTGTTCTGAAGGGCGATCATCTCATTGAGTCTTTGTGCTTTAACAATTTCAGGAACATCGTCAATTAATTTACGGGCAGCCTTTGTTCCGGGCCTTTCACTGTATTTGAACATGTAGGCAAAATCAAAACCTGCCCATTCCATAAGTGAAAGGGATGCTTTATGGTCATCTTCCGTTTCGGTGCAGAAACCTGCTATCATATCAGTCGAAACTGCACAATCGGGAAGTATCTTTCTTATCGATTCTATCCTGTCCATATACCATTCCCTTGAGTAATCGCGGTTCATGAGCTTAAGTACACGGGTGCTTCCGCTCTGGGCAGGAAGATGGATATGCCTGCATATATTACTATGTGAAGCCATAACATGCAGCAGTTCATCGGAAAGATCTTTCGGATGAGAGGTCGAGAACCGTATCCTCATCGATTGGTTTGCAAGAGCGATTTTTTCGATGAGTTCCGGAAATCCGGTAGCAGTATCGCCTTTCTTCCAGTTATATGAATCTACATTCTGACCAAGAAGGGTCACTTCACGATAACCCTTTTCTGAAAGGCCGGATACTTCCTTCATTATGGATTCCGGATCCCTGCTTCTTTCGGCGCCCCTCACATAAGGAACAACGCAGTATGAGCACATATTGTTACAGCCTCTCATTATCGAGACGAATGAGGAGACCCCGTTATTGTCCATCCTGACGGGTGAGATATCGGCATAAGTCTCTTCCCGTGAAAGAAGTACATTCACTGCCTTATGACCCGACTCCGCTTCAGCTACAAGCAATGGAAGCTCACGGTAAGCATCGGGACCAACTACTAGATCTACAAGCTTCTCTTCCTCAAGCATTTTCTCCTTGAGCCTTTCAGCCATACAGCCGATGACGCCAATGTTTATACCAGGTTTTTTCTTTTTTAAATGACCGATGGCTTTAAGCCTTCCCCATATCCTTTGTTCGGCGTTGTCTCTTATGGAACAGGTATTGATAAGTATAAGATCTGCATCGTCCGGTTTATCGGTCAGAATAAAGCCTGAATCTGATAGTATAGATGCAACAACCTCGCTATCAGCCACATTCATCTGGCAGCCGTAGGTTTCAATATATAATTTTCTAATCATTAAAATATCTTTCAGTTTTTCCGCAAAATCCTACATCTTATTAATTCACAAAAGTATCAAGTATGATTGAGGAATAAAAGAAATACTTAAATTTGAGACCGGAAAATTAAAATCTATATTGTATGTCAGGTCATAGTAAATGGTCAACTATTAAACGTAAAAAAGGGGCTATTGACGCCAAAAGAGGAAAGATATTTACTAAAATAATCAAGGAGATCATCATTGCCGCAAAAGAAGGAGGTGGTGACCCGGATACAAATGCCAGGTTGAGGCTTGCTGTTCAGAATGCAAAGGGCGCCAATATGCCAAAAGACAATATTGAGAGAGCTATAAAGAAAGCTGTTGGCTCTGATGCTGATAACTTTGTTGAGACAACATTTGAGGGTTATGGGCCTGCCGGTATAGCTGTCTTTGCTGAATGTCTTACCGATAATAATAACCGTACCGTTGCCACAGTGAGATCGCTGTTTAATAAATATGGCGGCAATCTTGGGACAAACGGGTCGCTCAGCTTCCTTTTTGAAAGGAAAGGTATTTTTACAATCAGCAATGAGGGGTTTAATATCGACGAACTTGAGCTCGATATCATTGATGCAGGTGCAGAAGATATAGATGTTGATGGTGATACCATAACCATAACCTGTGCCAAAGAAGATTTCGGCAGCCTTAACAGGAAGCTTAATGAACTTGGTATTGAGCCTGAAGAAGCCGGATTGAAAAGAATTCCTCATGAAACCAAGAAATTGGATATCGAGTCGGCCAAAAAGCTGATGAGATTTATTGAGGCCCTTGAAGATGATGACGATATACAGAACGTTTATCACAACCTTGAGATCACCGATGAGCTGGCTCAGGAATTGTAATAGTTCTGATAAAGTAAATTCCTGCGCTAAGTACCTTCCGGGGACATTTTAATTTTTGTTAAGTGAAATAATATTAATCGCAATTCGTTTTTTAATCTGTCAGGTTTATTACTTTTGCGCCATGATCCGCATTGCCCTTTTAATCAGTCTTTTTTTGATCTTTTGCCCGTCTATCCGGAGCCAGAGTTCATTCAAAACAACTGATCTTCTTCAGAGAAATAGTGGAAATTCAATCGGTACTCTCACCATAAATCAGGATTCCAGGATCGATACTCTGCTGAGCAGGTACATACTTAACAACAGCAGGGTAAGGACTTCGGATGGCACTCAGGGGATATGGGGTTTCAGGATACAGATCTATTACAATAATATAAGATCGGCCAGGGAAGAAGCCGCAAAGACACAAGCCAGGTTTTTGAGTAAGTTCCCTGGTATCCCTTCATACCTGCAATCGCAGGCACCGGGATATTTTATTGTAAGAGTGGGCGACTACAGAACAAAAGCTGATGGATACAGAGACCTCCTGATGGTCCGTAAAGAATTTCCTGATGCGTACCACGTACCCGACAAGATCAACTTCCCTGACGTTAAAAAGAATTAATCATGAGCGATAGCATAAAACACGAATGCGGCATAGCAATGCTCAGATTGCTAAAGCCGTTGGAATACTATATTAAAAAATATGGTACCTGGTCATATGGCTTGCAGAAGATGTACCTGATGATGGAGAAGCAGCACAACAGGGGCCAGGACGGAGCAGGAATAGCAGGGATAAAGATGAATGTAAAGCCCGGTTACAGATACATCTTCCGGCAGCGCTCCAATCAGCCTAATGCAATTAAGGAAATATTTAATGTAATTTACAGTGACATTGATAAAGCCACTCTCAATCAACAGGATAAGGTAAATGATCCTGCTTTCATCAAAGCTAATGTTCCTTTTGCCTGTGATGTTTACATGGGTCACCTCAGATACGGAACTTATGGAAACTACAATATTGATTGCGTGCATCCTGTTAGCCGGCAGAGCAACTGGAAATCGAAGAACCTTGTCATCGCAGGAAATTTCAACCTCACAAATGTGGGTGAAGTTTTCAGGAGTCTGATCGACCTGGGGCAGAATCCTGTTGACTTTTCCGATACCGTGACAATTCTTGAAAACATCGGTCATCGTCTTGATGAAGAAAATGAGAGACTCTACTGGCATTATAAAGGCCTGGGCTTTTCAAAAAAGGAAATATCACCCCTGATAGAAAAAGATCTTGACGTTGCATCAATACTGAGAAAAGCAAGCCGCAACTGGGATGGGGGATATGCCATGACAGGGATGGTAGGGCATGGCGATGCTTTTGCGATGCGCGATCCTTCGGGCATAAGGCCGGTGTTCTATTACACCGATGATGAAATAGCAGTTGTAGCTTCAGAACGCCCTGTGATACAGACCGTTTTCAATATACGAACTGATGATGTAAAAGAGCTTCCGCCTGCCAGCGCTTTTATTATGAAAGTATCGGGAGAGACAACAGTGGAGAAGGTCAGGGAAGAAAATGAAATAAGAAAATGCTCTTTCGAAAGGATCTATTTCTCGAGAGGAACGGATAAGGATATTTACAGGGAAAGGAAAAAACTGGGTGAAATACTTACTCATCCTGTTCTGAAGGCAGTCGGCTACGATATTGAAAAGACAGTCTTTTCATATATCCCCAATACTGCTGAAAGCGCTTTTTACGGTCTTCTGAAAGGAGTTGAGGATTATCTCAATAAATCAAAGATCGATGCTATACTTGAAAAAGGCAAAAATCTGACCCGGGAAGATGTTGAAAAAATAATCAATGCACGCCCCAGGGCCGAAAAGATCGCTGTCAAGGACGTAAAGCTGAGGACTTTTATTACAGGCGACAAAAGCCGCGACGATCTTGTGGAACATGTTTATGATATAACCTACGGAGTTATTCGCAGAGGCATTGACAACCTGGTAGTAATCGATGACTCTGTTGTCAGGGGAACAACTCTGAAGAGAAGCATTATAAAGATACTTGACAGGCTTGAGCCTAAAAAAATTGTGATTGTATCTTCCTCGCCACAGATAAGATTCCCCGATTGCTATGGCATTGATATGGCAAAGCTTGGGGATTTTATTGCTTTCAGGGCAGCAATAGAACTTCATAATGACAGGGCCAATGAAAAGCTAATCGGGAAAATCTATAAGGATGCGAGGGAAGAGCTAACCAAACCCATCGATCAGATGAGGAATGTGGTTAAGGATATTTATGCTCCGTTTAAACCTGAGGAGGTCTCAGCAAAAATATCGGAAATGCTGAAGACAGAAACCATTGGTTCAGAAATAGAGCTTGTTTTTCAGACAATAGAAGGTTTGCATCAGGCATGCCCCGGTCATACCGGAGACTGGTATTTTACAGGACATTATCCTACACCCGGTGGAAACAAGGTTGCCAACCAGTCGTTTGTCAATTATGTTGAAGGCAGGAATGTAAGGGCTTATTGATTCTCGTGCGAGAACCAGGTGATCTCAAAATCTTTCTTATATGAGGCCAGGTGTCTGTTGATCTTCTCTACATAGATATCACGCAATGTGATCATTATGCCAGTTTCCTCAACATCACCGAATTTATGATTGATGAAGGTTCCGAAAGATTTCATCGTCGGAGAGAGGTTCATATAAGCATTGATAAGCGGTGGAATATTTTCATTCAGATTCCGTACTTCCCTCGAAAGGATCTTGTAATCTTCCTTGTAACGCCAGCCTTTGAAAATCTTTTTCATAGCCTCTTCCTGGATATCAATATCAGCCGACTCAAGCGGAGTAACAAGATTATCAGGGTCTTTGAAATGCTTCTTCAGAAAATACTGGATCATGTTACGTGCTTTCTGGTTAAAGTGAGGGTACATGGTCACCTTTCCGAAGAGATACCGGAGATGATGATTGTCAATTATTATTGCTCCAAGTCCGTCCCAGAGATTGTCAAGGGCAAAAAGACTTTTTCTGCCCATGGTTCGCGACTGGTAATCGGGATGTACAAAAGAGCGGCCCAGCTCCATAAGATGAGGGAAATACTTTGTCAGAAATTTTTCAGAAAAATTAAAATAAGCCGATGAAGCAAGCTTGCTTATGTCGCAATTGGTACAACCTTTTTTAGGAAAGTAATACCTGTATCCCCCAATTATCTCCCTGTTCTCCGGATCCCATACAATGAGTTGTTGCTGAGGATCTTCCTTGTCAATATCGAATTCATCAATGTCAATTTCTTTTCCGGTACCACCTCCTGCATGCCGGAAGGTCACCTCCCGTACCCTTCCCACTTCGTTCATCAGGGCAGGTGAGTTATTGTTATCGAAAATGTAAACTTCGTTATTACCATTGTTGGTCATCCTAAGAAACTTATCTTTTGTAAGTTCAGCAATAATCTGATCCTTAGGCACCTGATCTATTATCGGCTTCATTTTTTGAATTTATTGATCCAGCTCTTTTATATACAATAATGAAAAATGCGATGCAAGTTAGGCAAATTATTTTAATCTGCTTTGAGGTTTGATTTTAGATCGTAGGTAATTGATTTAACCCATTGTGCCCATTCAGCCGGAGATTTTGACCTGTCAAAGGTTTGCCATGGGATACTTTTGCCAAAAACGAGTTTTATTTCTTTACCCCTCTGTCTTAACATTTCATCAGGCAGGTAGAGCATTTCAATATTGGCTTTAATTCCAAAGAATGTCCGCAGATTTGAAAGGTTATAGAAAAAATTGGAATTACGGCCTGAAAAAAAAGCAGGTATGATATCCCTTTTATATTGGATTGCTTTGGTTATAAAGCTTTTATGCCATGTCAGGTCTCTTATTTCTCCCCCTTGTTTTCTTGAACATAACCCGGCCGGAAAATAAAGTATCTGGTCGTCAGATGCATAAGATTCTTCTATCCTTTGTGCCGCTGAGCGTCCCTGGAACCCATGCTTGTTGACAGGAAGGAAAATACCTGACATGTTCTCAAGGCTAAGCAGGATATCATTCACTGGAAATCTGACATTATCAAAGTATTTTGAAACTTCATTCATGAAAACCAACCCGTCAAGCCCGCCGAGCGGATGGTTCGAAACAAAGATGAACCTTCCTTCCGAAGGTATATTTTCATGTCCGTAAGCTGTGTACTCGGTAAAGAGAAATTCAAGGGAGGCTTCAATAAACTCCTTATCCCTAAGGTGGCCGCTCCTCTGCAAAAACCCGTTGAGTTCCTCCTGATGTATAATATTTTCAATATAATTTATTATGAAGGAAGGAATAACCTTTGCCAGATTCCTGTTCTTGGCCCTTAGGACCTCTCTGACGTTTATACGTGGCGTTTTGCTTCCTGCTGACGATGGTTCCATTACTGACTCGCGTGAAAAAGAAAGACAAAGTTAATTATTTTTCAACGACCCCCATATTGAAGTTAATCCATAAAGATCATCAGAACAAAGCATTCAAAATTTCCCGGAGGAGATAAATAGCTGAAATAAAGTTTTCAACAAAATGTAAAATAGTGGAGTAAAGTGGAGTAAAGTGGATATTTTTTATATAATTTAGCTTTTTATAAGTCAGAATTACTTATGGCCACATTTATAGGTGATTATACGTGCAAAGTGGATGTTAAAGGAAGGATAATCCTCCCGGCGGCATTCAAAAAGCAGCTTCCAGCTGATGCGCCTGATCATTTCGTGGTTCGCAAGGATATTTTTGAAAGCTGCCTCGTCCTTTATTCAATTGATGACTGGAACATTCAGCTGAAAAAGATACGGCAAAGGATCAACCCATATAACCGTGAGCATAACAAATTTCTTAGAAATTTTTTCAAGGCAACTGCCGAACTCACACTTGACAGCAATAACAGGATACTTATACCGAAACGGTTTCTCGAAGCAATCGAGGCCGGCAGGGATGTTGTTCTTGCCGGCCAGGATGGGAGGATAGAGATCTGGGAAGCTTCTACTTATGAAAAGATTGATATGACCGCCGATGACTTTGCAGATCTTGCAGAAAAAATCATGGGCGATATTGAACCTGAGAAATAATGGCCTACCACATTCCCGCACTCCTGGGCGAAAGCATAGACGGCCTTAATATCAGGCCTGAAGGGACTTATATCGATGTGACATTCGGTGGAGGCGGTCACTCCCTTGAGATACTTAAGAAACTAACCACAGGAAGGCTCATCGCCTTCGACCAGGATGAGGATGCCATTAAGAACGTTCCGGATGATAAAAGACTCTTGTTCCTGAACCAGAATTTCAGGTATATGAAAAATAACCTCAGATTCAACGGAATAGAATCAGCCGATGGCATTATTGGCGACCTTGGGGTGTCGTTCCACCAGTTCGACGAGCCATTGCGAGGCTTTACATTCAGGCAGGATGCCCCGCTCGACATGAGGATGAACAATAAAAGTCAGGTCACCGCCGCCGACCTTCTTAATACTACCGGAGAAGCAGAGCTGGCTGACATTTTATATAATTATGGCGAGCTGAGAAATTCAAGACAGATTGCCAGGGAAATAGTTGCTGCACGACAGGCGAAGCAACTGACCAGTGTGAATGATATTATTAATGCAATAGGAAAATTTGCCCCTTTCAGGCAGGAGCATAAATTCTATGCCCGTGTTTTCCAGGCATTAAGGATCGCTGTAAATAATGAGATCGAAAGCCTGAAAGATATGCTCGAACAGTCTCTGTCGGTCCTTAACATTGGCGGCAGGCTGGTTATCATCACCTATCACTCTCTGGAAGACAGGGTGGTTAAAAACTTCATGCGGACCGGGAATTTTGATGGAACAGAGGAGAAGGATTTTTATGGGAACCTGAATACTCCCTTCAAACTTATTACGAAAAAAGGGATCACACCGGGTGAAGAGGAGATTAGCAGAAATACACGTTCAAGAAGTGCAAGACTCAGAGTAGCCGAAAAGATCTGAATTATGGCCGGGATTAAAGGAAAAGATAAAAAAAAGACGAAGAGCGGAAGTTTTTTGAAGGAGCTTCTGAGCGGTACCATGGTATCTGAAAAGATAATATTAAATAATCTGGGGTACACATTGTTCATTACGTTACTGGCAGCAGTTTATATCGCAAACAGGTTTCATGCCGAGAAAATAACGAGGGAATCAACACTTTTGATAAGGGAGGTAAAAGATCTTAGGGCAGAATCCCTTTCCACCTCCACAGAGCTTATGTTCGTGAGCAGGCAATCGGGTGTGTACAGGATGGTCAAAGAAAAGGGTCTTGATCTGGAGGAATTAAAATCACCTCCCTTCAAGCTTCTTATTGATAAAAAATAGTATGGGAGCAAGAGAAGAGATAGTAATGAAAAGCGGGATCATTTATGTAGTGATCGTTCTTCTTGCTGTTGCTATTCTCGTCAGGATACTTATTCTCCAGTATGTGCAGCATGGCAAATGGGAGGCCATGAGTGAAAAATATGTTTACAGAACTGCTGAGATGCCTGCCAACCGGGGAGATATTCTTGCCCACGATGGCCGTCTGCTTGCAAGTTCTGTTCCCTACTACACCATATATATGGATACGAAAAGCAGCGGGATGACGGGTGCGACATTCTCGAACGGCATCAATGGCCTGTCATCGGGCCTGGCAAGGTTAGCAGGAGAACGATCTGCCGCAGGATGGAAGAAAGCAATAACTGATGCCCGGAAAAGAGGCGACAGATATTTCCTAATTAAAAGGAGGGTCGATTATGAAACCTTTCATAAAATCAAGGAACTGCCAATTTTCAGAGAGGGCCAGTACAAGGGGGGAATGGTTGTCCAGATTGAGAGCAGACGCATCCATCCGAATAATGAACTGGCTGCACGAACAATAGGATATCTTAATCTGGGAAGTGAAGGGAATGAGGTAGGTATTGAAGGCTCATTCGACAGGGAGCTGGCCGGAAAGAATGGTATTGTTGTAAAACAAAGACTTACCGGAGGCGACTGGATAACAGTGGGCGATGCAGCAAGTGTGAATTCACGCGATGGAAACGATGTTGTCACTACCATTGATGTGGATCTGCAGGATGTGGCAGCATCAGCCCTGAACGATCAGCTGAGAAAGAGCAATGCCCATCATGGCTGTGCGATCCTGATGGAAGTGTCAACGGGCGATATAAGAGCCATTGTGAATCTTGAACTGGGTAATGACGGCAATTATCATGAGACCTATAATTATGCGATCGGCGAAAGCACCGAACCGGGTTCCACATTCAAGCTTCCTGTTCTGATAGCGGCGCTGGAAGACGGTGTTGTCGATACAGGCGATATTGTCGACACTGGCGATGGCAGTATCAGATTTTATAATAAGATCATTCGCGATACCAAAGAGGAGGGTTACGGGCCTATTTCAGTGAAGGAGATCTTTGAGTTATCATCGAATGTAGGCACTTCAAAGCTTATCACCGATCATTTTAAGGACAGGCCTAAAGAGTTTGTGAACAGGCTCTACGCCATGAAGCTTAACGAAAAGCTTGATATTCAGATCAAAGGGGAAGGTGAACCGCTTATCAGGTACCCGGGCGAAAAATTCTGGTCGGGACTTTCTCTTCCAATGATGTCTCATGGATATGAGGTGCAAATGACACCATTGCAGATACTGACTTTCTATAATGCTGTTGCCAATGATGGCAGAATGGTGAAGCCACGTTTTGTTACCTCAGTAAAGAGAAACGGCAGCACATTAAAAAGCTTCGATACTGAAGTGATAATAAATTCTATAGCATCGAGGTCAACAATACGAAAGGCCAGGAAGATGATGGAAGGTGTCGTGGAGCACGGTACCGCAACCAACCTGAAGAATTCCGAATATAAAATTGCCGGTAAAACAGGTACTGCCCAGATTGCGAAGGGTAAATTCGGCTACAGGCAGGGGGCCGCGATCTCATACCAGGCATCTTTTGTCGGCTATTTTCCGGCTGAGAACCCTATCTACTCATGCATCGTAGTTGTAAATGCTCCTTCAAACGGTGTTTACTACGGAAATCTTGTGGCCGGATCAGTTTTCAGGGAGATCTCAGACAAAGTCTATTCAACCAGCTTCTTCAGGGATTATCGTCTGGCTTACACCGAGAAAATTGGATTAGCGCCTGAGGCGGGAAATGGTTACAGGAGCGACATAAATGAGGTGCTGGGCGATTTCAGAGTGCGGTATAAGCGAACATCCGACAGCGACTGGGTAGCAACACGGGAGACCGGCGATACAATCAGACTTGCCGGTGTTAAGGTTCAGAAAGGTCTTGTACCCGATGTCAGGGGAATGAGCCTGAGAGATGCATTGTTCCTTCTTGAAAATAACGGCTTTGCTGTCAGGTACAGCGGAAAGGGTAAGGTTCGCAGACAATCGCCCGAACATGGAGCCAGAATAAATGAAGGTGATATTGTTTTTTTGGATATGACAATGTGAGATGAAAAAGGTACATGAAATAATAAAAGGAATAAGCATTATCTCAGTTCTTGGAGATAAGGATACGGTTATTTCCGGAATTACCTTTGATTCAAGGAATGTTACACGGGGATCAATGTTTGTGGCAGTAAGGGGTGTAAAGACAGACGGCCATGAATTTATTGATAATGCAGTCAGGGAAGGCGCTTTGGCAATAATGTGTGAAACTATTCCTGAAAACCGGGCCGGGAATATCTGCTGGATAAAGACCGGTGATACTGCAAAAGCGCTGGGACAGGCAGCATCAAACTTCTATAATAACCCATCATCTTCCCTTAAGCTTGTAGGCGTCACCGGGACAAACGGTAAAACAACGATTGCAACTCTCCTTTATAATCTTTTCACAGGGCTTGGTTACAGGTGCGGGCTTTTCTCAACAGTGTGCAATTATGTTGTTGACAGGGAGCTCCCTGCAACTCATACCACTCCCGACCCGGTGCAGCTTAACAAGCTGATAGCTGATATGGTCTCTGCAGGATGTGATTATGCGTTCATGGAGGTAAGTTCACATTCCGTCGATCAGCAGAGAATAGCCGGGCTGAGATTTGCCGGAGGTATTTTTACTAATCTTACTCACGATCACCTCGATTATCATAAGACTTTCGACAATTACCTGGCAGCTAAAAAGGGATTTTTCGATTCATTGCCTGCCGAAGCCTTTGCACTGTCAAACATCGACGACAAAAATGGCAATGTAATGTTGCAGAACTGCAAAGCCAGGCTGTTCACATTTTCTGTCAGGGGGATGGCCGATTTCAGATGTAAGATTATTGAACAGAGCGTTGACGGGATGCATCTCAGGATTCAGGATAAAGAGGTGTGGACCAGCTTCATTGGTGACTTTAATGCTTCAAATCTTCTGGCTGTATATGGAGCATCAGTATTGCTCGACGCTTCCAAGGATGAAATACTAAGGATCCTGAGTAGTCTCAGGTCAGTCCAGGGACGGCTCGAGATTATCAGGTCGGGCAATGGCATAACTGGCCTGGTTGATTATGCACATACCCCTGATGCTTTATTGAATGTAATTGATACCATAAATAAGATCAGGCCTGCAAATGTGCAACTGATAACAGTTGTAGGCGCCGGCGGAGACAGGGATAAAACCAAAAGACCCAGGATGGCAGCAATCTCAGCTGAGGGCAGCAGCAAGATCATCCTTACCTCCGACAATCCGCGGACAGAAGATCCTGAGAAAATTCTCGACGATATGGAGGCGGGTATTACCGCTGAGCTGAAGGGCAGAACCATCAGGATAACCGACAGAAGACAGGCAATAAAGACTGCTGTAATGCTGGCAAAGCCGGGTGATGTTATACTCATTGCAGGTAAAGGTCATGAAACATACCAGGATGTAAAAGGGGTGAAGCATCATTTCGATGACAGGGAAGAACTAAAAGAAGCTTTTTCACAGAAATAAACTGAAGAAGATGTTATATTATTTATTCAGATACCTTGATCAGCTTGATGTACCCGGTGCAGGTATATTTAATTTTATTTCCTCCCGTTCGGCCGCAGCAATCATAACTTCACTTTTTATTTCACTTCTTATTGGCAAAAGGATCATTTTGTACCTGCAAAAGAGGCAGATCGGTGAAACGGTAAGGAATCTCGGTCTGGAAGGTCAGTTTCAGAAAACCGGCACTCCGTCAATGGGAGGGTTAATCATTCTTGCTTCAATCATTATCCCTACACTGTTATTTGCCAAACTCGACAACATTTACGTGATTCTGATGCTGATCACTACTATATGGCTTGGGTTAATTGGTTTTCTTGATGATTATATAAAGATCTTCAAAAAAAATAAGGCGGGACTACAGGGTCGTTTCAAGCTGATAGGACAGATCACACTTGGCTTTATCGTTGGTGTTGTGCTATTCTTCAGCGATGACGTGATAATTGTTGAAAAGGTCAGCTTCTCTGACCTGTCTGACATGGAAAGGGTTGAACTGCTTGATCCTGCAGCTCAGGAAAACATGCCCGGCGAGATTGATATTCAGAGGAAATCAACCAAGACAACCATTCCTTTTATAAAAAACAATGAATTTAATTATGAATGGCTGGTTTCGTTTATAGATGAAGAAAAAAGGCAGTTATGGACATGGCTGGTATTTGTGATGATTGTTATCTTCATCGTAACGTCCGTATCCAACGGAGCAAACCTTACCGATGGCCTTGACGGGCTTGCGACCGGGGTCTCGGCAATAATAGGAAGCGCTCTGGGAATCCTTGCCTACGTTTCGAGTAATATGATTTATGCCGAGTACCTTAATATTATGTTCATACCCGGATCGGAGGAGCTTGTAATTTTCGCAGGTGCATTTATCGGGGCGACAATAGGTTTCCTCTGGTATAACTCCTTTCCGGCCCAGGTCTTTATGGGCGATACCGGGAGCCTTGCACTGGGCGGCATAATAGCAGTTTTTGCCATTACCATAAGGAAAGAGCTTATTATTCCCATTCTGTGCGGGATATTCCTTATAGAAAATCTTTCGGTGGTAATGCAGGTTTCATGGTTCAAACATACCAAAAGGAAATATGGAGAAGGACGAAGGATCTTCCTGATGGCTCCGCTACATCATCATTACCAGAAAAAAGGATATCCCGAGCCAAAAATAGTGACCAGGTTCTGGATTGTAGCAATAATTCTGGCAGTTATCAGCATTGTGACATTAAAGATCAGATAGCAGGGGTAAAGATGAAGAAGATAGTGATATTAGGTGCAGGAGAAAGTGGGGCAGGATCAGCTGTCCTGGCAAAGAAAATGGGTTATGATGTCTTTGTATCCGATTCAGGTACGGTTAAGCCCGAATACAAATCGATACTTGATGATAATGCCATCAGATGGGAAGAGGGAACTCATTCAGAAACTGAGATTTTTTCGGCCTATGAGATAATAAAAAGCCCGGGCATTCCTGAAAAAGCGCCGATTATTAAAAAGATCCACGAAAAAAATATACCTGTCATCTCGGAAATTGAGTTTGCCGGAAGGTTTGCTAAAGGGATGAAGATATGCGTCACCGGCAGCAATGGTAAAACTACGGTGACAAACCTTATATACCATATCCTTAAAAAAGCCGGGAAGAACGTTGCAATGACTGGCAATGTAGGCAATAGTTTCGCAATGGCAGTTTCAACCGGATCGTATGATTATTACGTTATCGAACTGAGCAGTTTTCAGCTCGATGGAATGTACGATTTCAGGGCTGATATCGCTATCCTGATGAATATTACGCCTGACCACCTCGACAGGTACGATTATAAGTTTCAGAACTATATTGATTCGAAGTTCAGGGTAACTCAAAACCAGACCATGTCAGACTTTTTTATCTACTGGGCCGACGATCCTGTCATCAGAGCTGAACTGGCTAAGAAGGAATATGGAATGTCGATGCTGCCATTTTCCGATACAACAACAGCCGGTATGGCAGCTTATATTGAAGACGGTGAACTAATTCTTGAATACCAAAATAAAACCAACCTTATGACCATTCATGAACTTGCTTTAAAAGGCCATCACAACACCTATAACTCAATGGCTGCAGCCATTGCAGGGAAAGTAATGAAAATCCGCAAGGAAGTCATCCGGGAAAGTCTTGCCGATTTTCAGGGAGTTGAACACAGACTTGAACCGGTAATCAAGGTTTGCGGTATCAACTTCATAAACGACTCAAAAGCAACTAATGTCAATTCGGCATGGTATGCCCTTGAATGTGTTGATACCGAGATAGTCTGGATCGTAGGAGGGGTCGATAAGGGTAATGATTACTCCGAGCTATTTTCCATTGTGAAGGCGAAAGTGCGGGCTGTAGTCTGCCTTGGCAGGGATAATAAAAAGATTATTGAAGCTTTCAGCGATAAGGTTCCGACAATAGTCGAAACTGCATCTATGGAGGAGGCGGTAAGATCATCATACTATCTTGCAAGGAAGGGTGATACTGTTCTTCTTTCGCCTGCATGTGCAAGCTTTGACCTTTTTAAAAATTACGAGGACAGGGGCAGGCAGTTTAAACAGGCAGTAAGGAATCTCTGAAAAACTTAGATCTATGCAGCAGGGCTGGCTTACAAAAACATTTAAAGGTGACAGGACTATATGGGGCCTTGTTGTTCTGTTTATGATATATTCCCTTCTTGCCGTTTACAGTTCATCGGCCAGCGTGGCTTTCCTTAAATATGACGGAAACACCACATATTTTCTCAGGAGCCAGCTTGTAATGCTTCTGCTCAGCCTTGGGATAATGGTTATTGTCCACTACCTTCCTTACAGGATATATTTTTCATTGGCAGGCCTGTTTCTTGTCATCGCTGCCGGCCTGCTTGTACTTACTCTTGCCTTTGGCTCCAGAATTAATGAAGCAACACGGTGGCTTGAGATACCCGGTACCGGCTTCAGAATTCAGACTTCAGATATTGCCAAAGTTGCACTCGTAATATACCTGGCAAGGGCTCTTGCAAAATATCAGAAAGAGCTGGGTAATTTCATGCTGGTAACGAAATACATGATGGTTCCTGTTGCAATTATTTGCGGACTTATTCTTCCCGATAACCTTTCAACAGCATTGATGATATTTGGTATAAGCGTAATTATTTTATTTGTCGGCCGGGTCCCCGTGAAGTTCCTCCTGGCGTATGCCGGTATAGCATTAGTGGGCGTTTTCATGTTCGCCATGGTGCTGAGCATGGTATCAGAAAATAACAGGGTGGATGTATGGAAGAACAGGATTGAGAACTTCATCACAGGCTCTGCAGATGAAGACGAAGATTACCAGTCGAATCACGCCAAGATAGCTATTTCAACAGGAGGTCTCTTTGGTAATGCCCCTGGCAAAAGCGCCCAGCGTAATGTACTGCCCCAGTCCAATTCTGACTTTATTTTTGCAATAATAATTGAAGAATACGGATTGTTGTTTGGAGCCATCCCATTGATACTGGCTTATCTGATACTCCTGTTCAGGGGCATAACAATAGTGAAGAAGTGTGAAAATGCTTTCCCTGCCTTCCTGGTGCTGGGATTGATTATAATGATCGTAACCCAGGCTATGCTGAATATGCTTGTTGCAGTTGGCTTGTTCCCGGTGACGGGTCAGACTCTTCCCATGGTAAGCTGGGGAAGGACGTCGGTACTTGTTATGAGCTTCTCGATAGGGGCTGTTTTAAGTGTAAGCAGAGTTGTAAATGCAAAGCTCAGAAAAGAGCCTTTGCATGAGGATGAAATTTCTGATGATGGAGATAAAATATATGAACCGGAAGCGTCCTGACAGGATAATAATCAGCGGAGGAGGGACCGGCGGCCATATTTTCCCGGCTGTCTCGGTTGCAAATGCCCTCAGGCGTATCGATCCATCGGTGGAGATACTCTTTGTTGGAGCCGAAGGGAGGATGGAGATGGAAAAGGTGCCTGAGGCCGGCTACCCTATAAAAGGATTGCCTGTATCGGGTTTTCACAGGAATTTTACATTGAAAAACATATCTGTTCTTACAGGCCTTTTTAAAAGCCTTCTGATGGCCAGGAAGATAATCCGCGAATTTGATCCTGATGTGGTGGTTGGCGTGGGCGGATTTGCCAGCGGACCTGTTCTGAGGCAGGCAGGGAAAATGGGGATCCCTACTCTGATCCAGGAACAGAACAGCTATGCGGGTGTCACTAATAAGTTGCTGGCTAAAAAAGCTGCGGTAATATGTGTCTCTTATGATGGAATGGAGAAATATTTTCCGGCCGGCAAGATCATAAAAACAGGAAATCCTGTAAGACATAATTATGATAATCTTCATCTTATAAAAAATGAAGCCCTCGATTTTTTTAAGCTG
The DNA here is from genome assembly GCA_942492865.1 of uncultured Bacteroidales bacterium. GTDB lineage: Bacteria > Bacteroidota > Bacteroidia > Bacteroidales > VadinHA17 > LD21. The sequence goes on from OW818650.1 coordinate 1,924,062, forward strand.
AAAAAGGACAAACCTGTAGTTCTGGTCCTTGGAGGGTCGCTTGGTGCAGGAACGATCAACAGGAGCCTGTCAGGGAAGATTGACAGGATGGCCGGTTCAGATTGCCAATGGATATGGCAGACAGGTAAATATTATTATGAAGATGTGATGGCCCTGGTGTCTGTTTCATTTCCTGAAAACATAGTGGTGAGTGCATTCATCAACAGGATGGATTATGCCTATGCTGCCGCCGATGTTATAGTATCGAGGGCGGGCGCCGGTACAATTTCGGAGTTATGCCTTGTGGGTAAGCCTGTGATCCTGGTCCCTTCACCTAATGTTGCTGAAGATCATCAGACAAAAAATGCAAGGGCCCTGTCTGATAAAGAAGCAGCAATCCTGATCACTGACATCCAGGCTGAAACTTTGCTTGTTGATGAGGCGGTGAGGCTGATAAAGGATAATACGAAAAAGGCAAAGCTGTCAGAAAATATACTGAAGCTTGCCGACAGGGATTCAGATATGAGGATAGCCGCCGAAGTTCTTAAGCTTATACGCAAATGACCGACTTTAAAAACATAGAAGGTATTTTCTTCGCCGGAATTGGTGGAATAGGGATGAGCGCCCTGGCATTATATTTCAGGAAGGGTGGTTATGCTATTGCGGGATACGACAGGTCAGAGAGCTTTATTACCAGGAGACTTGCTGATGAAGGTTGCCAGATAACTTATGAAGATGATGTTTTAAATATACCGGCCTGGTTCAGGGATAATAAATCGAAAGTACTTGTTGTCTATACCCCGGCGATACCCGCTGAAAACCGTATAATGGCCTTCTTCAGGGATTCGGGATACTCTCTGAAAAAGCGATCTGAGATACTTGGTGAGATATCGGTTAATACCAATACGCTTGCAGTGGCAGGCACGCATGGCAAAACAACCGTATCAACGATGCTTGCCCATATCCTTACCCAGTCAGCATCAGGCTGTTCAGCCTTCCTCGGAGGGATCTCCAAAAATTATAATTCAAACCTTCTCACAGGGAACAGTAACTATACCGTCATGGAGGCCGATGAGTATGACAGGTCATTTCTCAGGCTCAGCCCGGTTATGGCAGTCATAACATCCCTCGATCCCGATCACCTTGATATTTACGGGGATCACACCACCATGATAGAGGGGTATAATGAATTCTGTAAAAAAATCAGAAAGGGAGGTGTGTTGATTGCTAACAGCAGGGTAAAAAACCAGCTTATTGTCCCCGAAGATGTATTGTTCTATACTTATGGTCCTGATCAAAATTCTGATTTTCATAGTTTCGACATAATAAACCATGGAGATTATTACAGCTTTGATCTTAAAACTCCTTCAGGGGTGATAAGGGATCTGCATTTCCCGTTCCCCGGGATCATAAATATTGAGAACCTTACTGCAGCTATTGCAGTAGCGATGCAATGTGGTGTTACGGAGCAGGAGATCCGTAAATCAATTGTGCTTTTCAAAGGTGTGAGAAGAAGGTTTGATATAAGGCTCGACCTTCCTGTAATTACCTTTGTGGATGATTATGCGCATCATCCTGAGGAGATAAGGTCATTTATTAAATCGATAAGGGAATATTTCAGGGGAAGAAGAATTACAGGCATATTCCAGCCGCATTTATTTTCACGCACCAGGGATCATGCAGAAGGGTTTGCTGCGTCACTTGATGAGCTCAATGAGGTGATACTGCTTCCGGTTTATCCCGCAAGGGAAAAACCAATTGAGGGTGTGACATCGGACCTGATTTTCAGAAAAATGAAGTTAAGGAACAAGAAGATGATGAATACGGAAGATGTTCTCGGTTCACTTCATCTGAATGATCTGGATGTTCTTCTTACGATAGGAGCCGGAGACATTGACAAACTTGTGGGACCGATAGAAGAAAAGTTAAGGTTTGAAAGTCAGCTATGAGGAAAGTAATTAAAATACTATCAATTATTCCGGTGCTGTATCTAATAGCTGCTCCGTTATTCCTGACAGAAGAGATAAAATCGAAACCCTGCTCAGGTATAAAGATTTATATTAAGGATTCAGCTGATTATCATTTTGTGACTAAGAAGAATCTTCTGAACCTCGCTTATGGGGATAAGAAAATTCTGGGCCGCCCGGTTGGTGAAATACCGGTGACTGAAATTGAAAGCAGAATAAAGGGACTTAGGGAACTTAAAGAGGCTGAAGTATATATGGATGTTACAGGCACTCTCCATGTTTACGCCGATCAGCGAAATGCAATACTGAGAGTTATGCCTGATGGAGGAGGCGACTATTTCATGGATGACGAGGGATATCTGATCAGAAGAAGAAATCTCTATTCGCCAAGGGTTCACATCGCCGGCGGTAATATTACAGTTACCCAGGCAATGCTTAACGGGGTGAGCGTAATGGATACAACCATCCGGAATTCAGTTCTTAAGGACATTTTTTATATTGTTAAATACATATCCGGCGATAGTTTCTGGTCAGCACAGATAGATCAGATCTTTGTCGACAGCAATAACGAAATCAATTTTATTCCTCGTGTCGGGAATCATCAGATACATCTTGGAACTGCCGAAAACCTCGAAGGTAAATTAAGAAATCTGGAGGCTTTTTACGACAAGGTTTTGCCTGAAGTAGGATGGAACAAATATTCAAATATAAATCTGGAGTATAAGGATCAGATAGTTTGTAAACGAAGATAAACAGAAGGACAGGATTATGAACAGAAAGGAACAGTATGTAGCAGCAATCGACATAGGAACCACTAAAATTGTGGCGATTGTCGGTTCAAAAAATGAGTACGGGAAAATTGAAATTCTCGGGTTAAGCAAAGCTCCCTCGAAAGGAGTTAAACGGGGTGTTGTTCTTAATATCGAGGAGACAGTGTCGGCCATCCAGACCACTGTGGAGGATGTTCAGAAAAGATCAGGTATATGCTTTTCTGAAGTCTTCGTGGGCATAGCCGGGCAACACATCAAGAGCATGAAGAACCGGGGGTACATAACACGCGATGCCTACGACGATGAAATAACCAAGGAAGAGGTGTTCAGGCTTATCGAGGACATGCATAAGATCCATGTCGATATAGGTGAGGAGATCGTGCATGTGATCCCGCAGAATTTCATTGTCGATAATGAGACAGGCGTTAAAAGTCCGATCGGTATGTGCGGAAGAAGGCTTGAGGCCAATTTCCATATAGTGGTCGGACAGATAGCTGCTGCCAAGAATATTGAGAAATGCATAAGAAAAGCCAACCTCGATGTGAAGGATATGATCCTGGAACCTCTGGCATCGTCTGATGCGGTCCTTACCGATGATGAGAAAGAAGCCGGCGTTGTGCTTGTGGATATCGGCGGCGGGACAACCGATGTTGCGGTTTACTATGATAACATAATACGCCATACCGCAGTGATACCTTTCGGTGGAAATGTTATCACAAAAGATATAAAGGAAGGTTGTGCAATTTTGCAGAGACATGCCGAGCAGCTTAAGGTCCAGTATGGTTCGGCGCTGGGTGATATAGCGCCCGAGGACAAGGTGGTGGCCATTCCCGGCATAAGCGGCCGTCAGCCCAAGGAGATCTCATTCAAGAGCCTTGCCTATATAATCCAGTCGAGGATGGAGGAGATAATTGATGCAGTGAATTTTGAAATACAGAATTCAGGTTATGCCGATAAGCTGGCAGCAGGAGTCGTTATTACCGGCGGAGGGGCCATGCTGAAGCATCTTCCTCAGCTGATGAAATTCAAAACTGCAATGGATGTCAGGATTGGTCTTCCCAACGAGCATCTTACAGGATCGGCCCGCAATGAAATAAACCAGCCTATGTATGCCACAAGTGTCGGATTGATAATGAGAGGGTTTGATTATCTTGAGACTTATAAGAAATCATTCAACTCAGGAAAGATTGAAGAATATACCAGGCGGAAATCAGATAAAACCAGAGAGGAAAAGGAAGAGGAAGAAAAAGTTGTTCCGGAAGTCGTTCAGGCTGAAGAAAAAGCTTCCCTGACAGACAAGATCAAAGTAATGTTTTCAAAAATGTTTGAAATAGAAGATCAGGCGATCAACTGATAGCAGTGTACCAAACAATAAAAAGTCAAACCATGTCAGATGAAATAATGAACTTTGATCTGCCCGTCGAGCGATCATCAATAATTAAAGTTCTTGGAATAGGCGGAGGCGGTAATAATGCTGTAAATCACATGTTTGATAAAGGTATCAGAGATGTAAACTTCGTGATCTGCAACACCGATCACCAGGCCCTGATGAAAAGCCAGGTGCCTGTTAAAGTGCAGATAGGCGAATCTCTTACCGAAGGCAGGGGTGCGGGCAGCAAACCTGAAATTGGTCGTCAGGCTGCAGTTGAAAATATAGATGATGTTATGGCAGCGCTGTCGGGTAATACCAAAATGGTTTTTATCACAACCGGCCTTGGAGGAGGGACAGGAACAGGAGCCACCCCGGTAATAGCCAAAGCATGCAAAGATTCCGGATTGCTCACAATTGGAGTGGTTACCATCCCTTTTAAATCGGAAGGGAAAATAAGGATCCAACAGGCCATTGACGGGCTGAACGAACTCAGAGGCTGTGTTGATTCATTGCTGGTGATAAATAATGAAAAGCTGAGAGAGATATATGGCAACCAGCCTGTCTCAACTGCGTTCGCCAAAGCTGACGACATTCTTACGACCGCCGTTAAGGGGATCGCAGAAATAATAACCGTAACAGGTTATATTAATGTTGATTTTGCCGATGTCGAAACGGTGATGAAGAATTCGGGAGTGGCAATCATGGGAATGGGAGCAGCTTCAGGCGAAAACAGGGCATTGAAAGCAATACAAAATGCTCTCGGATCGCCATTGCTTAATTCAAATGATGTCACCGGCGCCGGGAGCATACTTATTAATATAGCCTCGGGTACCGGAGAGAATGAGATCACTATGGATGAACTTGGTGAGATAACCGACCATATGTATGAGGCCGCATCGGATAATGCATTGATTATCAGGGGTCTTTCGAGGGATGAAAATCTTAAGGATGACATTTCCGTAACAGTTATTGCAACAGGGTTCGATACAAATGACATATTCCAGCCATATAAAGCAAAGAAGCCGCAGAAGGTTGAATTGCTGGGCAACAGGAATGCAGCATTACCCGACCGCCTGACATCCCGCCAGGAAGAGGATTTTTCTGTTAGGGAAAAAGGCAAAAAGATCATAACCGATCTGGATGATGAGAGCCAGGGTGTAATAGATTTTAACCGCGGGAACAGTGAAGAGACCAGGGGCATTGTAACTTATGAAGAAGAAGAGATCCCTCAAAAGCCTGAAACAACACTCCGTAAGGTGAAGCACATGCAGAATCTTCTGAAGAGAGAGGGGTTGTCGAATAAAACAATGAAAGAGAATATTGACACTTTTGAGGATGTGCCTGCCTACATAAGAAGGAACATGCTGATAGGTAAAGATGAGAAACTGAATGAAAGCAAGCTGTCGAAATTCACATTGAATCCTAATGACAATGATGAGCCCATCCTGAGGGAAAATAATGCCTATCTGAACGATAATGTTGACTGAGCTTCCTGAGGAAGGATGAACCATAAAATTTTTATCTTTGCAGGCTATGATCAGGTATGTTTCAGTTATAGTCCTGCTTCTTCTTTCCCTGGGTTTGTTTGCACAGGAACAGGACACTGCAAGTAAAATTATTGAGCAGTGGAGCCTGTCGCGTGATTTCACCGAGGAGGTAAATATCCCCTTCGATACCGTCTTTTCGTTATTCCATCGTTTCAGGGTTTCCGACAGGTATTCTTTTGCTAATGCATTCCCCGGCAACTATGGACTGCCATTTTACCAGATCAATTTTTTTGACAGGATAACCGATCCGGATAAGTTTCTCAGTACACATTACTTTCCCGTGATGTATGAGCCTGATAGGTCAGTATTTATGAATACACAGGTTCCTTTTTCAGAGCTGGTCTGGTCGTTCGGAGCGCCGGCCCAGACTTCCGAGCAGACCTTCAGGGTACGTCATTCCCAGAATATCAACAGATTCTTCAACATAGGAGTGGTATATGACATAATTTACAGTCTTGGCCAATACAATTACCAGCGGGCGGAAGACAAAAATTTCACATTCTATTCTTCATACAGGCGCCAGAGGTATAAGGCATATCTCTCTGCAGGGATAAATAATCTTACATCTTATGAAAACGGCGGTATTGCTGACCCTGCTCAGCTCCCTGATTTTGATACACGTGAGGTGCAGGTAAACCTTGGAGATCTCAACCGTGCAGTAAGCGTACTTAAAAACCGCAATGTCCTGCTTGTTCAGAGATATACCATCGGAGGAAGTTCGTCAGCGGTACCATCCGACAGCGCTTCCTCTGAAAAGACCGGCTTCCTGGGACTGAGTGGTACCTTCTCCCATATTTTCACCTGGGAAAACAACCGGAGGTCATATTCTGATAACAGCCCCCTGTCAGGTTTTTACGATACAACTTATATAAGCAGATCTGTCACTTTCGATTCTCTCTCGTTCAGAATCATTAAGAATACTCTTCGCTTTGATTTTCTGACCGATCCTTCGCGGAAATTCAGGCTTGGGGGAGGTTTCGGAATCAGAAATGAACTTCACCGCTATAGTCAGATAATACCGGTGCCTCCAACTGATACTATATTTATTAAGCGGGAAACTACTATCGATACGATCCCTGTATTTTCAGATACTGCAAGCTGGAAAAGAAATAATAATGCACTTGTAGGTAAGCTGTTCAATAACATAGGCGACAAGTTCAGCTGGATGGCAGCAGGTGAATTATTTCTCACAGGAAACCGGGCAGGCGATTTCAGGTTCGATGGTGAAATAGTCAAATCATTCGACTGGAAAAAAGGAAGGGCTTCATGGAAGATATTCGGAAGCATGCTTAACCGTCAGCCGTCGTTCTGGTACGGGCAGTGGGGAGGAAATAATATCCGGTGGACCAATAACATGGATAAGGAATTCAGGATTGATGTGGGTTCTGCTTTCTCAATACCGGGACGCAATGCTGACCTGAGGTTCAATTATGCCATAATAGATAATTATACCGATTTTGATACAGGAGCGTTGCCGTCACAAAACAGCGGTGGACTCTCTGTAGCCGCACTTTCAATAAAGAAAGGACTCAGAGCCTGGAAGTTCCATCTTGATAATGATGTGCTGATACAACAGAGCAGTAATCCGGATGTGCTTAGCCTTCCTTTAATAGCCATCAGGTCGGCAGGATATTTTGAACACCTTTTCAGGTTCAAAAGCACTAATGGCAGCCTGAACATACAGGTTGGAGCAGAGGCCAATATGCATTCGAAGTATTATGCCTACGACTACATGCCTGCAACAGGGAGATACTACCGGCAGAACAGGACTCAGACCGGAAACTATCCGTTTGTAAACGTATTCCTTAACTTTAAGATCCAGCGCACCAGGGCATTCATAATGTTCGATCATGTTAATGCCGGATTGATGGGGTATGAATATAATATGATTCCCGGGTACCCTATGAATATAAGAATGATGAGATACGGGCTCGCGTGGACTTTCTACAATTAACGGCAGTAAACCCTAATCGTACCTTATTGCCTTAACAGGTGTTATCCTGCTTATAAGCTGTGATGGGATAAGCAGCATCAGCAGTATCGCTGCCATGGTTCCGGCATTGAGCATAAGGATATGAATAATATCAAAATTTACAGGTACCATCTTTATGTAATACAGAGTAGGATCGAGAGTAATAAAGCCTGTTTTGAGCTGCAAGAGTGCCAGTCCGATACCTATCATGTTTCCCCATATCAAACCTTTTCCGATGAGGTAAGCAGCCTGGTAAAGGAAGATCCTTCTTATAATGCGGTCTTCCGAACCGAGTGCTTTTAGAACACCTATCATATTGGTTTTCTCAAGAATCAGAATAAGAAGTCCTGACACCATATTGAATCCGGCAACGACAAGCATTAAAGTTATAATGATCAACACATTAATGTCCTGGAATCCAAGCCAGTCGAAGATCTGGGGGTATTTTCCCCTTATATTGGTAACCTTGAATCTGGGGTCGGCCTCTGTTATGCTGTATCCTATTGAATCCCTGACCATCATTGTAACATCATCGAGCCTGTCAAAATCATTTATGAATATTTCAAAACCGCTTATCTCGTTGTCGTCCCATCCGTTCAGCCTTTTTATCTGGCCTATATCGCAGAATACATAGATCTTGTCAAATTCCTCCAGGCTGGTTTCATAAATTCCGCTTATTGTAAATTTTCTCTGACGTACAGGTTTCTGGATAAAAAACATTGCAAAGGAATCGCCGACTTTCAGCCTGAGCATCTCCGACTGTTTTTTTGAAATGATAACCATTGTCGACCGTGAAGTGTCGTTAACGGTAAATATGTCGCCCTCAACTATGCTGTTTTTAAAGTAGCTCCAGTCATAATCGCTTCCTATCCCTTTGAGCACCACGCCCTGAACCTCATCTCCTGTCTTGATTATACCAGCCTTGGTGGCAAATACCTGGATATGCTTTACATCCGGGAGGGATTGGATTTTAGGAATAAACTCCTGTGCGTCTCTTATCGGTGCTGTTTCAAATGAGATGTTTGAATCAAAGTTCATGATCTGTATGTGCGATCCGAAACCGACAACCTTTTCACGAATCTGTTCCTTGAAGCCTGTGAGAATGGAAACGGCGAGTATCATTACCGCAAGCCCCATTGCAATGCCAACTATGGCTATAACATTTATTGGCCGTGAAAATGATGTTTCTTCCCGTCTTCCCTTGATAAGCCTTCCGGCTATGAAATATGGCAGGTTCATGTGGTAAAAGTAGTAAAAAAGCAGGAAGATGGGAGAATGGATTTATGGAGAAATGGATATTTGGGATCTCATTATCACGTACACCATGAATTTAAAAGAGGTTGTAATTAACAGGTATAAGGGCAGAGATTTGACAGTTATGATTCCCCTCCTCGAAGGAGCCAGGGGTATAGCTGTCAACTTAAGATATGTTGATTGATTTAGAATATATATTATTCTCCCCTCCTTTTTTCAAGGAGGGGTGGCCCGGGTAGTTAGTATCTAATTAGTAATGACCTTATTCCGGGCCGGGGTGGTTATTAAATTTCTTACTTATCTCCTCCAATATATATTCGGGTTCCTGAAAAACCAACCTATTTTCAAATCTTAAAACTGTAAAACCAAGATCTTGAAGATATTCATCTCTCATTATATCATCAGAATTTTTGTAATATTCTCCATGGATATCTCCATCCAATTCAATTATCTAACCACCCCGGCCGGGAAAGACCTTTTTACACAAAAGTGATATTGTAGCCCGGCCACCCCTCCTTTTGGCAAAGGAGGGGAGACTATATAGCATATAATTCACAATATCAATAATATAAATACATCCCCAAACCCTTAGTTTGACGGCAAAGCTCATAACCCCCAAAAGCGCATGTCATCCCGCAGCGCATCAAGGGATCTCATAGTCAGGTACACCATGAATTTTAAAGAGGTTGTAATTGATATGTATGAAGGTTGGTGCCTTTCATAGCTTGAAGTTACAATTTAATTTTATCTAACCACCCCGGCCGGGAAAGACTTTTTTACACAAAAGTGAAATTGTAGCCCGGCCACCCCTCCTTTCGAAAGGTTTCGAAAGGAGGGGAGACGATATCGCATATAATTCACAATATCAATAATATAAATACATCCCCAAACCCTTAGTTTGACGGCAAAGCCCCTAATCCCCAAAAGCGCCTGTCATCCCGCAGCGCAGCAAGGGATCTCATAATCGTGATCATCAATGATTTTAAAAGTAGTTTCATTACTTAGCGTAGCAAGGGATCTCATTTAAATTGGCAGTTATTTAGATTATGATTGAGTGAAGCGGGGCTCTCCTTCGTCGCCAGCCTTTAGGGATTTGGGTTAAGTCAGATAAAAATATTTACTTTTGCAACAGATTCGTATATGATGCTAAAACCATTTTATCTTTTGATATTTCTTCTTCTTTCCTGTCGTTCAGTCTCATTTTCCGGCAGCGACAGGGTGGTCGTCGGAGCTGAGCGTATCGATTCCTACAAGCCGATGATATCAGGAAAGAAACTGGCAATAGTAGCCAACCAGACTTCATTGACAGGCAGTACTCATCTTGTAGATACTCTTGTCTCGTTAGGGATGGACATCAGGGTAATCTTCGCTCCCGAGCATGGTTTTCGCGATATGGCCGATGCAGGAGCTAAGATAGAGAACAGCATGGATGCTGAAACCGGGATCAATATAATAAGCCTTTATGGAAAACATTTTAAACCCACTTCCGACGACCTGAAAGATGTTGAAATAGTTCTGTTCGATATTCAGGATGTCGGGGCACGATTCTATACTTATATTTCAACCCTCCATTATATACTTGAAGCCTGTGCCGAGAATAATATAAAATGTATTGTCCTTGACAGGCCAAATCCCAATGGTTTTTATGTTGACGGTAATATTCCCGATAGTGCCCGCCGGTCGTTTGTGTGTATGCATCCGGTCCCGGTTGTTCATGGAATGACTATTGGAGAGTATGCTCACCTGATAAATGACGAGGGATGGCTAAAAGGGGGTATCAGATGCGACCTTGAAGTTATAAGGTGCAAAAATTACACTCACAGCACATTTTACGAGCTGCCGGTAAAGCCATCACCAAATCTCCCGAACCAGAATTCTGTCTATCTCTATCCCTCAACCTGTTTTTTTGAAGGGACAAATCTTTCGTTAGGAAGGGGAACTGCCTTTCCTTTCCAGGCATTCGGGTCACCGGAGTTGCCCGACAAGGGCTTCAGCTTTGTGCCGGAAAGTGTCGCCGGGGCTCTGAACCCTCCTTTGAAGGGTAAAAGGTGCTATGGAACCGACCTCAGAAATGCCATTAATGATAAAATTGTTCCGGCTCCATATCTTAACCTTGATTGGATAATAAGTGCATATAATGATTTCCCTGATAAAAAGAGATTTTTCATCCCGTATTTCGATGTTCTGTCAGGGGGCCCGCAGTTGCGTGAGCAGATCATAAGCGGGATGACTTCAGAACAGATACGTGAAACCTGGAAAGCCGGATTGAATGAATTTGCGAAAGTAAGGGAGAAGCACCTTCTCTATAAATAATGCCTTCAGTTAAAAAATCTCCTGAATATTCATTTGGGGAGTCATCCTGCCTGTACTCTGCCAGGATAAACTTTAAGGGCCTCGCCAAGTACTTCAATTGATTTTTTAAGGTCTTCTATTTTAAGCACATAGGCAATGCGAACCTCGTTTTTTCCTAAGCCTTTGGTAGAGTAAAAACCTGAAGCGGGAGCTATCATCACAGTCTGATTTTTGTACTCAAATTCCTCGAGCAGCCACTGGGCAAATTTATCAGCATCATCAACAGGCAGCTTTACGATCGTGTAAAATGCTCCCTTTGGTTTCGGGCAGTAAACGCCGGGGATCTTGTTCAGACCCTCAATCATGAAATTTCGTCGGGCAGTATATTCTTTATTTACATTTTCAAAATAATCCGGAGGGGTATCAATTGAGGCTTCAGCTGCAATCTGGCCGAGTCCGGGCGGAGAAAGACGTGCCTGGGCAAATTTCAGCCCGGTTGAGATAATTTCCTTATTTTTTGATACAAGGGCTCCGATTCTTACACCACACATGCTGTATCGCTTTGAAACGGAATCAATCATTATCACATTTTTCTCAATTCCCTCAAGTTTCATTACAGACAGATATTCGGCACCGTCATAGCAGAACTCGCGGTATGCTTCATCGGCAAAAAGATAAAGATCGTGCTTCTTTACAATTTCAGTCAGCTGCCGAAGTTCTTTTGCTGAATAGAGATATCCGGTCGGATTATTCGGATTGCATATAATTATGCCTTTAGTCCGGGGGGTTATCTTTTTCTCAATATCACTTATAGGCGGAAGTGCAAAATCCTGATCAATATATGATGTGACAGGTATGATCTTAATGCCGGCTGCTATTGCAAATCCGGTATAATTGGCATAAAAAGGTTCAAAGGTAATTACTTCTTCACCCGGGTTAAGGCACGAAAGAAAGGCTATGAGTATGGCTTCAGATCCTCCTGTGGTAATAAGCATATCAGTGTGGCTGATATTGAGGCCTTTTTCATTGTAAAATTCAGCCAGCTTTTTGCGATATGACTCATTACCTGCTGAATGACTGTATTCGAGCACCCTGTCGCTTATCGAACGGATGGCATTGAGAGCTGCTTCCGGAGTGGAAATATCGGGCTGACCAATGTTCAGGCGATAAACTGTCCTTCCTTTCCTTCTTGCTTCTTCAGCATATGGAACAAGCTTCCTGATTGGTGAAGCAGGCATTGCTTTACCCCTGTCGGATATTGATGGCATCTTTTTACGTAGTTAGAATTAAATAACTGAAAGGGCTAAATTATAAAATTACCTTATTCGAGGCATATTTTCAAGTAAAATCGGGAAAACCGGGAAAAATATTGTGTCTCATATTCAATAGTTCCTGTCAACCAGTAAAGCGCAGGAGATCTTGGTTATTTCGCGGCAGTAATCGAAGTTGCAGTTCGAAACCAGGTCGTCCTGTGTATGATAGTAAGGATCCTCCTTTCCTGAATAAAAGAACAATGCTTTGTAACCGTTCAGAAAAAATGGATAGCTGTCGCTGGCATGCGAATACTTATTGTCGTTTTTATAAGACAAGCCTGTAAACCTGAGCGCGATCTGTTCGGCATCCCTCCTCAGCATATGAGAATTATCGTAATCTATTATGTTAACTTTCCAGGATGCAGGATCATCGTCAGGTTCATAAGCAATCATGTCGTTGTTGAGCATGAATGAAATTTTTCCGGAGTATTCACCAGGATCTGAGGCGAGGTCCTTGCTGCCGAATAGTCCAAGTTCCTCTGCACCGAATGCAACGAACATAATTGATCGTGATGGAGAGAAATTATGCTTTTTCATAACCCTTGCAACCTCGATGACTGCAGCTGTACCGCTGGCATTGTCGTGTGCGCCCGGAGCGTATTCAAACGGATCGCCTGTTGAGGTGTAATTATCATAATGACCACCAAGGATGCACAGTGAATCGGGATACTCGCTTCCACGGATTACAGCAATTACATTATACTGGGTCTGAGTATACTGAACATTCCTGAAGGTCTTTGTTATCATGAAAGAATCTAAACCGGCTTCTTCGTAACCCATTCTTCTGAACCTGTTCCTTATCCTTATTGCTACATTTCTCCTATTCTTCGCAAGGGTGAACCTTGTACCCATATCCTGCAGCCAGGCAGTCTGTGCCTCCAGTGAATCTGAATTGATGTCATTCAGCATGCTGCTTATAAAATCCTCTTTTCTGTCCTGTTCTGTCTGTTCCTTTGAACAGGTAGTCAGAAACAAAAGCGAAAGCTGAAACACAAAACAGAGCAGGATCAGACGGGTTACATTAGATGTCTGTTCATTACCCTGGAGAAATGAAAAGCGATAATGCATTTGCTGATTATGGTTTTTATAAGACGGGGCCAGCAAAATTAACTATTATTTTTTAATTTTGCCTTTCAATTAAATAATCAGTTCCTTATGGAGATTCCTTCAAAATACGAGCCCGGTAAAGCTGAGAGTAAATGGTATAAATACTGGATGGATTATGGATTATTCAAAAGTGTTCCGGATTCAAGGGAGCCATATACTGTTGTGATACCTCCTCCGAATGTTACCGGAGTACTGCACATGGGGCACATGCTGAATAATACTATACAGGATGTACTTGTGCGGCGTGCAAGAATGCAGGGCAGGAATGCCTGCTGGGTGCCGGGAACCGACCATGCTTCCATAGCTACTGAGGCAAAGGTTGTTGCAAAACTGAAGAAGGAAGGAATTGAAAAGAAAGATCTTACAAGGGAAGAGTTCCTTGCTCATTCATGGGAATGGACAAATAAGCATGGAGGTATTATCCTTGAGCAGCTAAAACGACTTGGAGCCTCATGCGACTGGGATCGTACACTCTTTACCATGGATGAGAAAAGATATGATTCGGTGATAAAGGTATTCGTTGACCTGTTTAATAAAGGATTGATATACAGGGGTGTCAGGATGGTCAACTGGGATCCTGAAGCTAAAACCGCTGTTTCGGATGAAGAAGTAAATTATACCGAGGAAAAATCAAAGCTATATTACGTAAGGTACAAAGTTGTTGGGGAAGATGATTATGTCATGGTTGCCACAACCCGTCCTGAGACAATACTCGGCGACACAGCAGTTTGTGCCAATCCGGACGATAAGCGATATCAGCATCTCAAAGGCAGGAAGGTGATAGTTCCGATGGCCAACCGTGAAGTACCATTCATTTTCGATCCTTATGTTGATATTGAGTTCGGGACAGGTTGCCTCAAGATCACGCCTGCACATGACATTAATGACTACGAGATAGGACTTAAGCATAACCTTCCCTCAATTGATGTATTCAACGATGACGGAACTATAAGCGAGAGGGCAGGAATGTTCGTGGGAGTCGACAGATTTGAGGCAAAAGAGCTTGCCGAAAAAGAGCTTCAGAGAACAGGCGCCCTGGTTAAGGTCGAAAACTACGATAATAAAATAGGCCGCTCGGAGCGTACAAATGCCGTTATAGAACCCAAACTCTCTACGCAGTGGTTCTTAAGGATGAAAGAGATCTCTGTTCCGGCGCTGAAGGCAGTTATGGATGGAGAGATACAGCTTCATCCGCCTAAGTTCAAAAATCTTTACCGCCACTGGATGGAGAATGTGCGTGACTGGTGCATTAGCCGTCAGCTATGGTGGGGACACAGAATACCTGCATGGTATTATGGAAATAATGAGTTTGTTGTTGCAGAAAATATTCAACAGGCTCTTGTGCTTGCAAAGGAAAAAAGCGGCAACAGGCTTCTTCTTGAAACTGATCTGTACCAGGATGAAGATGTACTCGATACCTGGTTCTCATCATGGTTGTGGCCAATAACATCATTCGACGGGATAAACAAACCTGGGAACCCCGATATTAAGTACTACTATCCTACAAATGACCTGATTACAGCTCCCGAAATACTTTTCTTCTGGGTTGCCCGCATGATAATCGCCGGGTATGAATACACCGGCAAAAAGCCTTTCGAAAATGTTTACCTGACAGGACTGGTACGCGACCAGCTACACAGGAAAATGTCAAAATCGCTTGGAAATTCCCCGGAGCCCCTCGACCTGATAGAAAAATACGGAGCCGACGGTGTAAGAGTGGGAATGCTTCTTTGCTCACCTGCCGGCAATGATCTGTTGTATGAAGACTCACTTCCCGAACAGGGGAGAAACTTTGCTAATAAAATATGGAACGCTTTCAGACTGGTAAAAAGCTGGACTCCCGACAGTACGATCCAACAACCTGATTCATCGGCTGTTGCAATCAAATGGATGAATGAGGTGCTTAACAGGGCAATATCCGAAATAGATTCCAATTTTAAGAAATTCAGGATCTCGGATGCGCTGATGGTCAACTATAAACTATTCTGGGACGAATTCTCGGGATGGTATCTTGAGATCATCAAGCCTGAATATCAGAAACCGATTGACCGGGCCACATACGAGGCGACTATTTCCGTTTTTGACAAGCTTCTGAGGATCACACATGCCTTCATGCCATTTATAACAGAGGAGATATGGCAGCTGCTTATAGAAAGAAAAGTAGGAGAAAGCCTTATGATCTCACATCTGCCCGAGCCGAAGGAATTCAACAAAGAGCTGTTATCAGGTTTTGATCTTATAAAGGAGATTGTAAGCTCAGTCAGGACTGTTAGAAAAGAGAGGGATATACCGAATAAAGAGAAGATCAGACTGATGGTACGTTCCGGCGGCGCCGGTCCTGACCACACATTCCTGCCGGTGATAACCAAATTATGCAATATTGAGGAGATAACTTTTGTTGAAATAAAGCAGGATGGAACTGCTTCGTTCCTTGCCGGAACCACTGAGTTCTATATTCCTCTAGGATCGGGGCTTAATATTGAAGAGGAGATGGTGAAGATCACTGCAGAGCTGGAATATAACAGAGGCTTCCTCGAATCAGTAATGAAAAAGCTTAATAATTCCCGGTTCGTTGATAAAGCCCCGGCCAATGTTCTTGATATGGAGAAGAAAAAAAGGACCGATGCTGAATTGAAGATTACTTCACTCGAAGAGAGATTATCGGAGCTGAAAAAGAAGTAAACATAAAGAATATAAGGTTCTGACTGTGATAGTTATCAGAATTGGTGCTGTTTAAATTTTAAATCCCACTCCTTCTTGATTTGGCTATCATAAGGTTAATTGAGAAAGTTTAAAACTGCGATCTGTCTGAGGAATTTTTCGCCGTAGGCGATAAATTATTGTAGAAAAACAACCAACATGTTAATTTTTACCGTGTAGCGGTTAAACAATTGCTTAACCCTGTTGAACCCTGTTTAACCTCTACGAGGTAATTAAACCATTTAATATCCCGGCTACAATAGTTTAAGCCCTTCGGGCTAATGTAAAAATCATCTCCTGCATTGAACAGCGGACATACGTTGTAACCACTAAGTACTTCGAGTTTTCAAAGCCAACAGACTAAAGGGGATTTAGCGTATAAGATAATTGTCGTTGACCTTAGTGAGGGAGTTTTTATTATTAAGCATGATTGTCCAGCCTTCACCCGATATCTGATTCTTTTCTGTCTTAATTCCTTTTGCGGTTATCCTCAGGAACTTAAGATTATTCGACATAAGGCATCCACCTTTTTCGACATGCAGCTTGCCCCAGTTATCAGAGACCCTTAATGAGTTGTACAGAGTGCCAAGCGTATCGAGCGGATGTATATCTTCAGGTTCAAAATCAAAAGCGGGGCTTTCCAGTTCCAGCAGAACAACAGGCTTTTCGGTGAATTTGCTGACCTGCTTATGAATGCTCTCCCTGATCTCGGCCACACGCAACTCCTCCTCCCTGTATATTGCATCCAAATCATAATTCATTGAGATGCTGCCGGCAACATCCCTGTATATTTCGGGTAGTTCAACCTCATATAGTTCTCTTACTTTCATACCAAGGTCGATAGTCTCGGACGTAATGGTTTTAAAATCGAATCCTTTTTCATAAAGGAGCGCCGAGTAAATGGCTCCGTGTATAAATCCGTATGACCTTGAATAGGATCTGAATGAATATACCCTTGTGAGGTATTCGAGAATCCTTTTTTTAAATTCTTCAGGTGAATCGGTTGATAGAACGATCTGCGTAAATGTTCCAAGACCTTCCTGGGTCTCAAATTTTGTGGCATCTCTGGCGTCTCTCGGATGAAGATCCCGGTTATTATACCTGAATATGAGTGCATCGCGTATTGCCGATTGTCTTTCTTTTCCTTCAGTATTCAATGCTTTTTCCAGAGCTTTCCATTCAAGCTTAAGCCACAGTCTTGAATTATTCTCATCCATGCTCTTTATATTGAAGAATGTTGTTTCTATGCCAGCTTCCTCCTGGATCTTATGGAAAAGGCCGTGCAGGGCTCTCGTCTTTATACGGTAAGCATCTTCTGTATTGGGCAGGGCGGCAGTGGCAAAGGGGACTCCGCCAAAGTCGATCCTTGAATTGCTCACTATACGTTCCAGAGGATAAAACCCAGTAAATACACCATCCTTGTATTTCAGCAATCCTTTCTTATCAGGTTCATTTGCAACAATCTTCCTGGTTTGCCTGTCAACAAGCATTAATGGTCCATAGAGATTTTGCCCCCAGAGTTTACCGTTGTCCCTGTCGCATATTTCTTTTATTTCTCTGAAATACTGTATTGCTTTTTCAGGAGTAAGGTACGATTCATCCGCTTTTTCCCTGCAGCCGGCAAATAATGGCAGCAGAAGGAATATTAGCCACTTATTCATTCAGATAGTTTGAAGCGATAAATGTAATGAAAAAATAATCAATTAGTCAAGAGCAAAACCATTTACCGTGAGGCGATGGATATTCAGATAGCTTTCAGGCTCATGTCAAGGCTCATGATATGGTGGGTGAGAGCACCGATGGAAATGAAATCGACACCGCAAAGGGCATAATCCCTTACTGTTGACAGCGTTATTCCTCCTGATGATTCGGTTTCATACTTTCCGTCTATTGCCTTAACAGCTGTGGCAGTATCTTCCAGATTGAAGTTGTCGAGCAGAATACGGTCAATTCCACCTTTGCGCAGGATCCTTTCCACATCGCTGATGCTGCCTGCTTCAATCTCAATCTTCAGCTTAAGACTGGATTTTTTAAGATATTCGTTTGTTTTATCAATAGCCCTTTCAATTCCACCGGCATAAGAAATATGGTTATCTTTAAGCATTATCATATCATAGAGGCCCATTCTGTGGTTTGATCCTCCTCCTAACCGCACAGCCTCCTTTTCAAGAAACCTCATACCTGGTGTAGTTTTTCTTGTGTCAAGGATTTTTGTTTTCAGATCTTTGATCCTGTCGGTATAGAGACGCGTGCTGGTCGCTATTCCGCTCATCCGCTGCATTATGTTAAGCACAAGCCGCTCTGCTTTAAGGATTGATTGCTGTCTCCCTGCAACATGGAAGGCTATGTCGCCAGGACTGACTTCAGCCCCGTCATTAATGAACGGTTCAACCTTAAGGTCCTTATCCACCACATAAAATACCTCAGCAGCAATGTTCCCTCCGGCAAGTATGCCCTTCTCTTTGATCAGCAGCTTTGCCTTGCCTGTCGATTCCCATGAGATACAAGCCATAGAGGAGTGATCTCCATCACCAACGTCTTCATTAAGGCTTCCTAAAATGAACTCCCTTAGAAAATTACTTTTCATTGTCAGATTCAATACGTATCTGATGGATCAGCAGGTTGTTATCTACCTTCTTAAGCAGGAAATAGACTCTGAAGACACCTTTTGAAGTAGTCAGGTTTCCGATAGCATACTGAGCATCATTTTTTGCACCCTGGTGGCGTATCACGAAATCTTTTGTCTGGTATGACTTGAAGAAGTCTTTTAAAATTGTTTCAGCTACATCTTTTTTATAGAAATCCTCTTTATCAAGAAGAAGAAGTTCAACAGTTGAGTTCATATACTTTGACAACTCAGAGGCATTACCTGCCTTAATGGCCGTTGAAATGCCCGCAGGTATTCTTGCCTGCTGCTGTACGGTCCCGGAAGTAGTCAGAATAAAGGCCGTTAAAATTATTGAAATAAGAAATGAAACTCTCATTTTATTCATTTTTAAAATGCCTTAGTTAAAAACAGTATGAATCTGCAAAGTTAATATAATAACTTTAAGAACTTCATTTTTAACCTTCGAACTGTTCAGAATTGTCATAACACTGTATTAAATTACTATTTTTGTTCACAACCAAAATATAAACCTTTCGGGCAAGCCATGAAGATCATTTTGTTGCAGTCGGGCAAAACAAATGAAAAATCCATAGCCGAAGGAACAGGTATCTATTCAGACCGGATAAAGAAATATATCGGATTTGAAATTATTACCCTCCCCGATCTTAAGAACACAAGAAGTATGCCAGCTTCTGAACAAAAGATCAGGGAAGGGAAAAAAATCCTTCAGACTTTAACTTCTGAAGATTATCTTATATTGCTCGATGAAAAGGGGAAGGAATTCAGAACTATTGAATTTGCCGCCTGGTTTAACAAAACTCTAATGCTTCAAAAAAAAAGAATTGTATTTGCGATCGGTGGTCCATGGGGGTTTTCTGAGGAAGTTTACGAAAGAGCAGACTTCAGGTTATCCCTGTCGAAAATGACCTTTTCACATCAGCTGGTACGATTATTGTTTGTTGAGCAGCTTTACAGGACGTTTACGGTTCTGAACGGAGAACCTTACCATCATGAATAGTCATTTGGATATGTCATGAAAACAAAAGTACGCAGGTTATGGCTCGTCATACTGACAGCAATGGCTGTTTTGCTTGCCGTTGCATCTGAATTGGTGTATTTCAGTGATTTTGAATATAATCTGAAAACAAAACGATTCAATAAACTTCTCAACGAAAAGGAAAAAATACTGGAGGCCTGCCTTGAGCTGATGAAGCCAATTCTTGCAAACGGAGAACCTCATGGATCGGACTCTGAGACAAATGTTTTTTCTGTTGCAAGCCAGAATGAAATAACAATACTTGAATATTTTGACAACAAGCTGATATACTGGTCCGATAATGGATTTGAAGTTCCATTGCTGCTTGATGAAACGTTTTTTTCGGGACCAATGGTTTTTCTTCAGAACGGCTGGTTTCTTTCAAAAAAAGTAGAAGCCGGGAATGAGATTATTGTAGGATTACTCCGCATCAATAATGATTATGGATTCGAAAACGATATTGTAAAAAACGGTTTTGTAAAGGATTTCAGGCTGCCGGTTGATGCAGGGCTAAGCGTTGATCCGGATGCTTCCCGGTACCGGATCAGGAACAATGCCGGAGAGTTTCTTTTCAGTCTTATCTTTCCTCAGGAAAAAAGAGGAACTATCCTCATTTTTATTCCTTTGGTTCTGTATACACTTGCTTTCATTCTGATCTTTCTTCTGATCAGCCGGATGGCAGGATCTCTTACCCGCATTGGAAAGGGAAGGACAGGAGTATTTTTTTCCATCCTGATCTTTACAGCTATCTACCTGTTGGTACTATTGGCTAAATGGCCGGCAGTACTCTTTGAAACAGAACTTTTTTCTCCATATATTCTTTCTCCTGTACCATTTATTCCCTCGCTCGGGCACCTTCTTTTGCTAACTGTGCTTGCTGCAGGGTTTTCATATATCTTTTTCCGTCATTTCACACTTGGTGATCTGAGGCATGGAACCAGTATCCGTAAATATATCGTTCTGACTCTTATGTTTTTAGTATCAGCAGCGTTATTCGTAATTTTCAATCATACCTTCACGAGGGTAATCCTGAATTCAAATATCAGTTTTGAAACTTACCGGATACTGCAGCTTAATGCATTCAGCATAGCAGGTTTTACTGCTGTATCCCTGCTCCTGCTTGTTGCCGTCCTGTTTGTTCTGAAAATTATGCAGAAATACGGAACATTGGAAAAAGGCGTACTAATTTCTTCAATAATATCATCGTCCCTACTGATAGCTGGTTACTATTCAGATGAACCAGGGAGGTTATTCCCATTACTCTCCTTTTATTTAATAGCAGTGGTGTTTATTTGGATCATTGTGCGGAAACACATGGATTATTTTAACCTGACAATTTTATTTTCTCTTGTATTCGGTATTTACGCTGTATTCTTCATAATTGTTAACTCCGGTAAGAGAAATGATGAAAATATAAAAATACAACTGCTGTCATTATCCACAGGGAATGACCCGGTTGCAGAATATTATCTACTTGATATCTGGCCGGAGATGGAATCTGACACTATTCTTGAAAATATGATGGATGTTGATTTCTTTGAAAAAAACGATTATGACCGTATATCGAAATATCTCCTTGACACTTATTTCGGTGATTATCTGGGGAATTTCAAATTTAATATAGTGCCATGTGCCGACAATGAACCATTAAGGGTAGGTAATGAAAACAGGGTGGTTGATAACTGTTTTTCATTCTTTGATGAAAGGATAAGAAAAGACGGGAAGCGGCTCACCGGTACGCAATTTTACTTTCTGGAAAACCAGGGAGGAAGATCGCATTACCTGGGCAGGATCTTCTTCAGGAGAGATAATCTGACTAATGGACTGTTCATTGAACTATATAACGACATCAATATTTTCCAGCCGGGGTATTCAGAACTGCTTTTCGATAAGAACTATTATGGATTTGCCAGGCTTAAGGATTATTCTTTTGCCAAGTATATTAATGGTGAAATAGTAATCAAATCGGGCGATTATCCTTATCATAACAATGATGTTGATTATATTGATAAAGAGACTGATTACAGGATCTTTAAAGAGTCCGGGTTCAGGCATATACTTTATAAAAATGCCAATGTGACCACCCTGATAAGCCGACCCCTGCTTACGGTCGGCGATTTAATTATTTCATTTGCTTATCTTTTTACATTCATCTTTCTTTTCTCCAATGGAGTGCTGCTGCTTATCAGAAAGCCGGCCCTTAAGAGCTTGTGGGGAATGAATTTCAGGCAGAAGCTGCAAATGTCATTTATCGGGGTGCTGCTTCTTTCATTTATTCTTATCGGAGTCGTTGTGGCGTATCTTACTGTTAATCAATTTACTGCAAAGCATAACGGGAACATAAAGGAAAAGCTAAATTCGGTTTATATTGAGCTCGACAATCATTTATCACTTGAAAAACAGCTTACCTCAGGCTGGAGCGGCAGTACTTACACATCACTTGATCAGCTCATGATAGAACTTTCCAATATTTTCAACACCGATATTAACCTTTATGGCACCGATGGATTCCTTATCGCAACTTCACGGCCTGAGATTTTTAACAGGAACCTCAGGAGCATCAGGATGGATGATATGGCCAGGACCCGCCTGTCAAACAGGGCCATGAGTGAGTTTATGCAGAAAGAAAAGATTGGCAGCCTTGAATACATTTCAGCCTATGTGCCTTTTATCAGTTCGGATGACAGGCTTCTGGCCTTTGTTAACCTGCCCTACTTCAGGATACAAAGCATACTAACCCGTGAGATTTCAAACCTGATTGTAGCCGTAATTAACTTCACGCTGATTCTTATTGTCATTACCATGGCGCTCGCTGTGATAATAAGCGGAAGGCTTACCTCCCCGCTTTCAATGCTGAACAAGGGACTTGCTTCGGTTCAGCTTGGCAAGAAGAATGAACATCTTTCATATACGGGGAATGACGAAATAGCAGAGCTCGTTAAACAATATAACAGGATGGTGGATGAGCTACAGGATAGTGCACATAAGCTTGCAAATTCGGAACGTGAGTACGCCTGGAGAGAAATGGCCAGGCAGATAGCCCACGAGATCAAAAACCCGTTGACACCAATGAAACTTAATGTTCAGCAGCTTCTTAAATCATGGAAAGACGGAATTCCTGATTTCGGAAAGAAAATAGAGATATTTACAGCAAACCAGATTGAATATATAGATAACCTGTCATCTATTGCAACGGCTTTTTCATCTTTTGCAAAAATGCCGGGGACAAATCCTGTTGAAACAGACCTGCTTGAACAGATAAGAACAACTCTTGAATTGTTTAAAAATACAGATAACGTCAGGTTTGAAGTTACCTGGCCGCGTGAAAGCAAGGTTTTCATCTATGCCGACAGGGAACATCTTAACGGTATCTTCTCAAATCTTATCAAAAATGCCATTCAGTCAATACCTTCAGGAAAAGAAGGATTTATAAAAGTAATTTCCGAAGTAAGGTTTGATAAGGTAATTGTAATGGTATCAGATAATGGCACGGGTATCCCAGATGAGATTAAAACGAAGATGTTTACTCCGAATTTCACCACAAAATCCTCAGGTATGGGTCTCGGCCTGTCAATTGTTAAGAGATATGTTGAAAACGCAAATGGAAAAATATGGTTTGAGTCAAATTCCGACACGGGAACCACATTCTACATAGAGTTCCCTTTAAAATATACAGTTGAAAGGCCCTGAAAAGAGATCGCCCCGAGTCGTGTTTATTGTTTAATTCAAACTTATGTTGAAAGTGATGTTATTTGAACGAAAAAGATTATAAATTGGAAGCCGAATTGCAGAGAGCAGCTTCTGAATGGTAATTGCATGACGATCAGGTATTTAAAAAAAACAGTCAGAAGACTGCCACTTAGATGAAAATTATTATTTTTGAATGTGATGAATAGTAACAGATCGATATATCTTGTTTTCATAGTATTTGCTGCAACCTTGTTTTTGAGTACAGTTGCCTCATACTCTCAGGCAGTTCCCGGAAAGGATGAGAATATCCCGTTCCTTGTAACATTTGGAAAAGACGGGAAAACCTCCTGGGGAGATGATGATTTTAACCAGATATGGTTCTTTACAATTAATCGTGATTTTTCACAGCAATTTTATATTCGTGTTTATGATCCGGATACCGGAGGCGATAACGACGAACCAAAAAATGGTTATGATACCCATTGTCTTTTTTCTGTTTACGGTGGCAAGGGGGTAGATCCTGACAAAAATGAAGCTTCAAGAGGTGTCCTGAAGAATGTTGACTATAAAACGGGCAACCTTCTAGCATCCAGGATGTTTGGTGCTGATCCTCAATATGATAATGGCTACTATACTTTCGGTCCGTTCAATCCGACCGAGGGAGACCTGAATGAGAAATGGAATGCCTATGTTTTTAAAATAATCTGTGAAGGCGTCAGTGGCGATGATGGAAATCTCTACAGGTTTTTTCTCAGCCGCAGTCCAAAAGAAGATATTGCTATTGAAGGGTTAAATGCCTTTACTTACGAATATACATTCAGATTATGGAACAACGTGAAAAGCATTTCACATATCTATCCTTATATTGATACGGGTATTATACATATAAGGCAAAGGAATTTTGACTGGGACGACGATGGCAAAATAATAGTTGTTTCAAGGTACAAGCAGGGAATTAAGCAAGCCATTTCGGATGAGAATGACTGGGCAGAGTCAAGAATATCCATAGAGCCGCCTGAAGTCGGATCTTCACTGGACTTCCAGTTTCATAAAAGGCAGGAAAGTGAAGGGGGCCTGGTCAGAAACAACAATGTTGTTGTGACACTTGAAAACCAGAGGGGGGATCCACTGCAGTTTTACAGTTCTCCCATTGGCGGAGTGCCTGTTTATAAACCACGTATTGTGGCAACACCAGCAAGAAAAATTACTGAGCATAAATGAGGGTTTTTCAGTACAGGAAGTTTATTGTCAGCACAATAACGTGCTTTTTATTCATTCAGTTTGTTTCAGGGCAGGTTTACAATTTTAAAAATTACGGAATTGACAGCAAAATCCCAAATACCTTTATTTATTCTCTGATCCAGGGTAATGATGGTTATCTCTGGGTTGGTACAGGCAGTGGCCTGTCAAAATTTGACGGCTTCGATTTTTACAATATTGAATTTCCAGATTCGGTCACAAATCGTCATGCAAGGGTAAGTCTGAAAGACAGGAACGGAACTCTTTGGTTCGGATTTGACGATGGTACAGTTTTCTATGTAGTTGATAATGAGCTAAAGCAACTTCCTATTGTCAATAGCCGGTGGATAAGCGAGATTATTGAGGGTCCCGATGGGAATATATATATTCTCCCCCAGGGCGAGGCTGTTTTTAAAGTCAATCCCGTAAAACCAGGCGAGTTTGTAAAATATAATATTGGGAAATTTTTTAATTCCTTCTCAGGTTGCTTCACCTCTGATGGGAAGTTACTTATTGGCACTGATGCGAATCTAAGGATCTGTAATGTCGGTGAAGACACCATCGTTACAGAAGGAATCGTCAATGGCTTTGATTATGCCAATCTTCAATCAGTTAAAAAAATAAATGGTGATGATAATTATATCATCGGCACTGAAGGGAATGGATTATTCAGGCTTACACTCAGCCCGTCAGGGAACACTCTTAGCCGGTTCCAGGGATATCCTGAACTGGAATCTCTGCGGATTCAGTCAATATTCCAGGAAAGTCCTTCTGTAAGCTGGATATCAACTTACGAAAATGGATTATATGAGCTTTATCTCTCACAACATGGCGACAGTATTTTGTCGGTAAATCATCTTGACAGGAATTCGGGTCTCCTGGGTAATAATGTAAGACTGCTATATCAGGACCTTGAAGGTAACCTTTGGATAGGCTTTTTCGGTGATGGACTCTCCTTGCTTACTTCGTATGCATTCAGCTTCTTTACTCCCGGTGCCGGAGAGACAAATAACATAATATATATCAACAAGATCGGAGATGAATATTTTCTGGGGACGCCCTCAGGCTACTTTATTTTTGACCTGGTGAGTTTCAGGCAGACAAAGTACGTTGATCTTATGCGATTGACAGGAAATGTGGGAATTGAAACTTATTTTGTTGATAATGATTATAATATCTGGATAGGCACAAAAGGGAACGGACTTTTTGTTACCAGTATTTCAGGGGATGTAAGACAGGTGTACAGTACCGGAGAATCGGGCAGGGATAATATTAATGATGTTGAAGTAGATGACAAGTACATCTGGCTCGCCACTGTGAATGGGGTCGTGATCCTGAACAAAAGATCGGGCAGGCAGGTTAAGGTTTATAACACAGATAACGGGTTACCGCATAATCTGATAAACCAGATCTATCTTAACGACGACGGAAGCGCCTATATTGCATGCGAAAGTGATAAGCTTTACAAGTTAAGTATCTATTCAGGCCTTTCTGCTGATGACCAGAGGATGACTGATAATTTTCAGAACAGGATTATGTCGTTTGCCAAAGCAAAAGATGGTACTGTGTGGGCTTCAACGCTTGGAAACGGTGTCTTTAAATGCTACAGCGATTCCATTATTTCATATTCGACAGCTACGGGTTTGAAGTCGAATTACTGCTACGGCATACTAATAGATTCCAGAAATTTTGTTTGGATAGGACATGAAGGTGCTTTTTCCAAATTGAACCAGAAGACCGGGGCAATTAATATTTATGATTCCGAGTTTGCACACTACGGAATATACAATCCCGATGCTATGTTCGAATCGGAAGATGATAAGGTATTCATCGGTACAACCAGGGGGCTTCTCATTTACGACTTCCGGAAAGATAAGAAAAAAGAGGTTAATCCCCTTATTAATATCAACTCCGTAACAATAAACGGTGTTGTATATCCTCATAAAGAATCATACCTGCTTCCATATAGTAAGAGGTATAATGTGAAAGTGTCGTATGTTGGGGTATATTTCAGCGACCCGGAAAAAGTCTATTACAGTACTTTTCTTGAAAATTATGATGAGTCGTGGTCGCCCTTTTCCAAATCAAGGGAAGTACCATACAGCCTTGTTGACGGAAAATATAAGTTCCAGGTGATATCCACAACAGAGGGTATTCTGCTTTCCGAAGGAGAAAAGGCTTCATTAAGGTCTGTTCCGATTTCTATTGAAATAAACATTCAGCGGCCTTTCTGGAGATCCTGGTGGGGAATAATAACTATGACGGTAATGCTTATTACAATAATAATATTTGTAGTAAGGCAGAGGGAGGCCTCTCAGCGGAAAACCAAGGAATACCTGGAAAAGGAACTTGAATTGAGGACAAGCGTCATGATGAAGCAGAAGAGCGAAATAGAGCTTCAAAACCTGGCAATTACCGACAGTATAAACTATGCGAAGAGGATACAGACTAGCATCCTGCCCGATATTAACAAACTTAAGGAGACATTCAGGGACGCTTTCATATTGTTCTACCCCCGCGATATAGTAAGCGGCGACTTTTACTGGTTCGATAAAATTGATCAGGAAAGGTTTGTCCTGGTATGTGCCGACTCAACAGGTCACGGCGTTCCGGGTGCGTTCATGTCAATTATAGGATCAACACTTTTACAGGATATTGTAACACGGCAGAAGGTGTCCAAACCCTCCGAGATCCTTACTATGCTCGACAAGCAGATCTTTTCAACCCTTAACAAGAATGTGGAATTCGGTGTGTCAAATGACGGAATGGATATGGTTGTATGCGAATTTAACCTCAAGAACCGTCATGTCAGGTTTGCCTCGGCAATGCGCCCTGTAATAATAGTTATTGACGGACAACAATATTATATCAAAGGTAACAGGTCGTCGGTAGGAGGTGAATCAATTACCGATAAGTTCTTTGACGACCAGGAATATTATCTTAACGAAGGAGATATCATTTACATGTTTTCTGACGGTATGCCCGATCAGTTTGGCGGAACAGACGGCAAGAAGATGAAGATAGCAAGACTTAAGAGCCTGATCGATTCTATTTCAGGTGACCCGATGATCGAACAGCAGGAAGCAATGCTGAAATTCTACAATGATTGGAAAGGTAATCACGATCAGGTTGACGATGTCCTTATTATGGGAATAAAGATCTGATGCTCTTTTTAATAAACTCCGTTTTTTGAAAGCACAATTTCGTTGGTTTGAGCAATATTGCTTTCATTGGTTGCCCTGTCCTTTATAAAAAATTCATACATTATAGTGTCGGAGTCGGAATAAAAAAGATACAGGAATGTAACGGCAATGGTCCCCTTTAACATCTTATTTATACCTTCACGTTCCATGTATGGGATCCTGTAGCTGGAAGGCTGAAGCGGATCGTTTTCAGGGGCAGAAACCATTATTCCGCCGGTCTTCCGGTAAAGGGTGAATATGAGATTTGTTGAATCAGTTATTTCTCCATTTGGTGCATTGAGCCCCAGGTCGCCGTCGCCATCTTCAAAGTAAAACTTCAGTCTTCCACCTTTTAAATCGTTTCCCAGGATGTCTGTAGTATCAAAAATGGTAAAACTCGTGAATTCGACCATGGGAACAGGATCCTGCTGCTGGATCTTTTTACATGACGCCGTAAGTATGAATACAATAAAAGTGAAAAATAATACGGGTTTCATTGTTCTTAACTGATATACAAAAATAATCTATTTTTTTCTGAAAAATATCCTAAGTGGAACACCTGTGAAAACAAAAAGTTCCCTCATCCTGTTTTCAATAAATCTTTTGTAAGGATCCTTTACATACTGCGGAAGATTGCAGAAAAATGCAAATGTAGGAGTACTGACAGGTAATTGTGTCACATACTTTATTTTCACATATTTCCCTTTCAGGGCAGGAGGGGGGTTGCTTTTTATTACATCGAGCATCACTTCATTAAGCTGTGAGGTCGGTATTTTCCTTTTCCGGTTTTCATTAACCTTCTCAACAAGTTCAAGAATGTTGTGGATCCTCTGCTTGTTGGTAGCGGAAATGAAAAGAATATCATAATCGGTGAATGGTGCGGTTTTATTCCTGATCTCCTTTTCAATAAATGTAGAAGTATTGCTTTCCTTTTCGACCAGGTCCCACTTATTGACAAGGATGATCATTCCCTTGCTATTCTTCTGAATGAGAGAAATAATATTAAGGTCCTGCGATTCAATACCCCTTGTTGCATCTATCAGCAGCAGGCAGATATCGGAATTTTCGATTGTTCTTATGGCGCGCATTACAGAGTAGAACTCGATATTTTCACTCACCTTTCCTTTCTTTCTAAGCCCTGCCGTGTCGACAAGAAGAAAATCGTGCTGGAATTTATTATACCGTGTATAAATTGAATCGCGTGTTGTTCCTGCCACCGGAGTTACAATGTTCCTTTCCTCTCCCAGAAGAGAATTGACAAGTGATGATTTTCCGACATTAGGCCTGCCTACAATAGCTATCCTTGGTATATCAGGTAACTGTTCCTCCGGCTGGCCAGCCAGGTTTTTTACTACTTCATCAAGTAATTCACCTGTGCCGCTTCCGTTCATTGAGCTTAACGCAAAATAATCACCCAGGCCAAGATTGTAGAATTCAGTGGCATCCATCAGCCTCTGGGGATTATCAACTTTATTGACAACAAGAATTATCTTTTTGTTGACCCTTCTTAGCATAGATGCCACGGAAGTGTCGAGATCATGAATGCCTGAAGAAACATCGACCATGAACAATATAATGTCGGCTTCCTCAATTGCGAGCAGTACCTGCTTGTTTATCTCTTCTTCAAAAATATCATCGGAATTCTGAACATATCCGCCTGTATCGATAACTGAAAAATCAACTCCGTTCCAGTTACCTGTTCCGTAATTACGATCGCGTGTAACACCGCTGATTTCATCAACAATAGCTTCCCTCGATTCGGTAAGCCTGTTGAACAGTGTTGATTTACCGACATTAGGTCTTCCCACTATTGCTATTATCCTGCTCATTGATTGAAAATATTTGAAATTAACGGTACCCGAAATTTTTAAGGGCCGAGGGCTTATCTCTCCAGTCCTTTGTAACTTTTACATACAACTCAAGATAGACCTTTCGTCCGAAAAAATCCTCCATATCGATCCTTGCTTCCGTACCTGTCTTTTTAAGCATAGATCCCTTATGACCTATTATTATACCTTTCTGGCTGTCGCGTACTACATGGATCACAGCGTTTATCCTTAACAGCTCCTTCTCTTCCTTAAAGCTCTCTATCTCTATCTCCACTGAATAAGGTATCTCTTTCTGATAATTATTAAGGATCTTTTCCCTTATGATCTCCGATGCAAAAAAGCGTTCATATTTATCGGTTAGCTGATCTTTCGGGAAATATGCCGGACCTTCGGGTAATTTGCTTAATACGGCATTAAGAAGTATGTCCAGATTAAAATTCTTTAGTGCTGACAGAGGTATAATTGGAGAGTCAGGGAATATCTGGTGCCACGATTCAACAATTTTTTCCAGCTTATCCTGGCTCGAAATATCAATTTTATTTATGGCGACAATAACAGTGATTCCGGAGTCTCTTATCTTTCCTATATATTCATTGTCTTTAACTGATTCAGTGACATCGGTTACATACAGAATCACATCAGCATCGGTAAGAGCAGTGTTCACAAAGGTCATCATTGACCTCTGAAGCTCATACTGTGGTTTTAGTATGCCTGGTGTATCAGAATAGACTATCTGAAAGTCATCGCTGTTGACAATACCCATTATTCGGTGGCGGGTAGTTTGCGCTTTTGATGTGATAATTGACAGTTTTTCACCAACAAGAGCATTCATTATTGTGGATTTACCCACATTGGGATTTCCCAGAATATTGACAAAACCAGACTTGTGTCCCATAGAGTTTAAATTTTAAAAAATGCCTCTTTTCAACATTGTTATCTCTTTGTCACTAAGGAATCTCCATTTTCCGCGGGGAAGGTTTTTCTTTGTGAGACCTGCAAAATAAACCCTGTCGAGCTTTTTGACTTTATAACCAAGTGTTTCGAACATGCGTCTTATAACCCGGTTCTGTCCCGAGTGCAATTCGATCCCTATCTGGCTTTTATCTTCAGCATCTGCGTACGATACGGCATCTGCGGCTACACTTA
The DNA here is from genome assembly GCA_942492865.1 of uncultured Bacteroidales bacterium. Classification (GTDB taxonomy): domain Bacteria; phylum Bacteroidota; class Bacteroidia; order Bacteroidales; family VadinHA17; genus LD21. The sequence continues at coordinate 1,955,065 of OW818650.1, forward strand.
ATCCTTCAAGATCAACTCCTCCCGTGAGCCTGAAAAGATCATTCTGTATAACCGGCTTATCCAGAAAGACATGGTAGATCTTCTTCCTCTTGAATTTGGGATGAATAAGCTTGCCTGTCAGTTCACCGTCATTAGTAAGCAGCAGAACACCGGTTGTTTCCTTATCGAGCCGGCCCACCGGATAAACTCTCTCAGGAACAGCGTCACCTATAAGATCCAGAACAGTCTGCTCAGCATGAGGATCCTCAACGGTGGTTACATAACCCTTTGGCTTATTAAGGAGGATATACACTTTTTTCTCCGATGTGAGCCTTTTGTTCTTGTACCGTACATCATCCCTGACGGTAACCTTTATTCCCATATCGGTAACCTTTTTGCCATTTACAGTAATAAGGCCATCCTTTATCAGTTCATCGGCTTCCCTTCTTGAGCATACGCCACTGTTTGCAATAAATCTGTTCAGCCTCACCGGTGCGTCCTTAGGTGAAGGATTTCTCTTCTCCATATAAATTAAAATAATTCAGTTTGCAAAGGTACAATTAATTAGCGAGACTAAAATTCTGCCGATTTTTTTGCACCTTTGCAAACTCCGGAAAATTAAGTGTATGGCATTGATAAAATCTATTTCAGGAATCAGGGGAACGATCGGTGGAAAAACCGGTGAAAGTCTTACTCCTGTTGATATTGTTAAGTTCGCATCGGCGTTTGGTACCTATTTGCAGCGACGACACAGGAAAAATAATCTTCTGGTTGTCATAGGCAGGGATGCACGAAAATCAGGTCCGTTGCTCAATGATCTCATATCTGGCTCGCTGGTGTCAATGGGGATCAATGTTACTGATCTCGGGCTTGCTACCACGCCTACGGTGGAGCTGGCCGTTACAGGCTTGCATGCCGACGGGGGGATCATTATTACCGCAAGCCATAATCCGGCCGAATGGAATGCCCTGAAATTGCTAAATGAGACAGGTGAGTTTCTTTCGGCAGCTGATGGTGAGAGTGTGCTCGAAATAGCAGCTAAAGAGGATTTCATATACGTAGCTGTTGATTCGTTTGGGTCCGTTGCAAGAGATGACAGCTGGGCAGGGAAGCACATTGAAATGATCCTTGGCCTTGATCTTGTAAAGGTGAATGCGATTAAGCAGGCAGGTTTTACAGTTGCAATCGATTGCATTAATTCAGTTGGAAATGTTATTCTCCCGGATCTTCTCACAGCTCTGGGAGTTAAAAAGGTGCATCAGATCAATTCGGTTCCGGATGGTAATTTTGCCCATATCCCTGAACCGATCCCTGCCAATCTTAAAGATATTTCGGAATTTGTTGTTAAGACAAATGCTGATGTCGGATTTGTTGTTGATCCTGATGTTGATCGTCTTGCAGTTATTTGCGAAGACGGATCAATGTTTGGGGAAGAGTACACACTTGTTTCGGTAGCAGATTATATTCTTGAACATACGCCTGGCAGTACCGTTTCGAACCTGTCGTCGACTAAAGCACTTGCTGATATTGCCGAAAAGCATGGGTGCAGTCACTTTTCTTCCGCAGTTGGAGAAGTAAACGTTGTTGAAGAGATGAAGAAAAGGGATGCTGTAATAGGAGGAGAGGGTAACGGCGGGATCATCTATCCCGGATTACATTACGGGCGTGATGCACTGGTTGGTGTCGCAATGTTCCTTTCAAACCTTGCAATCAGGAAGTTTAAATGCACATCACTCAGGAAGCTTTATCCCGATTATGTGATTTCCAAGAACAAATTGAAGCTTCAGCCATCTGTTGATTTTAAGACAATAACCGAAGCCGTGAAGAGCCGGTTCAAAGATTATAAAACTGATGAGAGAGATGGATTATGGATTGGAAACAGTGACGGTTGGGTTCAGATCAGAAAATCAAATACAGAACCTGTAATGCGTATCTACGCTGAAGGACGAACTGCCAAAGACGCCGACGAGCTGGCTGACAAGATCATTAAGATAGTTAATGAAATGTAAAAGAATTCTTTTTTAAATCTCCGGAATAAAACAGTGAATTGAAATGTCTTTATGATGTAAAGACTTTTTCAGGAAGTTGTTAATTAATGTTAACGGCCGGGAGGAGAACATTAATTTTGATACTTTTGAAACTGTTTTTCTGCAAAAAATAAGTAAAACAAAATGAAAAAAAGATCAATTATTATTACGGGTTTTATAGTCATAGTTGCAGTATTAAGCCTGATTGTTATCGGTAAGGTAAGTGCAAAAAAGGGTGATGCCAGCTTATATTCTGAAGCAAAAAAGGGACAGTTTGACATCATTGTTACCACAACAGGCGAATTACAGGCCGAAAATTCAACTGATATAAGAGGCCCTGAAATTACCCAGCGAAGGAATATAAGGGCATCCGATATTAAAATAACCGACCTGGTTGCAGAGGGCACTGTGGTGAAAGAAGGTGATTATATTGCCACACTCGACAGGACCACTTTCGACAATACCCTTAAGGATGAGCTCGAAAGACTGCTGACCATGGAGACCAATCTTGAAGTGAAGATCCTTGATACTGCCGTAACTCTGAGTAATCTTAGGGATAACATCAAAAATCTCAGGTATTCCGTTGAAGAGGCAAGGCTGACCCTTGAACAATCAAAATATGAACCTCCCACAACAATACGTCAGGCTGAGATAGCGCTTGACAGGTCGAATCGTACCCTCGACCAGGCAATAAGAGGCTATACCCTGAGGGTTGAACAGATTAAATCGGAAATGAGGAATATCAATAATAATCTCGATGAACAAAAACAGAGGGTAAGGGATCTGCGCGAAATCCTTGAAAAATTTGTTATCGCTGCCCCTGCCCCGGGAATGATAATCTATAAGCGCGACAGGATGGGAAATAAGAGAAAGGTCGGCTCCTCGATAAGCCCTTATGATAATGTGGTTGCAACCCTGCCTGACATGTCGTCGATGATCTCAAAAACTTATGTTAACGAGATCGATGTCAGTAAGGTAAAAGCAGGGCAGAGAGTGGAGATCCTTGTTGATGCATTCCCCGAACGGCAATATACAGGGTCGGTGACCAGTGTTGCCAATATCGGTGAGCAATTACCCAATGCCGATGCAAAAGTATTTGAGGTAATGATCAAGGTTGATCAATCCGATCCGATCCTCAGGCCTTCAATGACAACAGGAAATAAGATAATCACCAGGACCATCGAAAACGTTACTTACATACCACTTGAAAGCGTACAGACAGGTCTTGACAGCATTCCTTTTGTTTACATGAGGGATGGTGTAAAGCAAATAGTGGTTTTGGGTGAATCAAATGAGAATACTGTGGTTGTGGAAAGAGGAATAGAGCCGGGGGAAACCCTCTATCTCAGTACCCCTGAAACACCGGAGAATTTCAATACTTCAGGCGAGGATCTGATCCCGATAATTAAAGAAAAAGAAAGGCTCCTTAAGGAAGAAGAGCTTAAGAAGCAGAAAGACAGCGGAAACAGAATGAGAGGAAGGAACATGTCACCCGAAATGATGCAAAAGCTCCGTGAGGGAAGACGCAACCGCGACAGCCTGTCGGGTCAGGTGCCCCAGGGAGGACCGCAAGGCCAGGGTGGCCAGGTAAGGAGAGCTAATCAGACTGAGAATTAACCTAAAAAAGGAATTGCAACATGTTCAGATTTATCCTAAGATACTTTCATGATATTGAGATTGCAGTTGAATCGATAATTTCGAATAAGCTAAAATCAATGCTTACTGCACTCGGCATTATTTTCGGGGTAGCTGCGGTTATTGCCATGCTGGCAATAGGCAAAGGAGCCAAACAGGAGATAATGGAACAGATGAAGATGGTAGGGGTTAATAATATCCTTGTAAATCCTGTCATTCCCGACAATACAAGCTCAGGCGACGAAGGAGAGAAACAGCAGAAAAAATTCTCACGCGGGTTGAGTATGCTTGATGTGGATGCTATCCGTGAAACTCTTCCGTCGGTTAAGAGGATAAGTCCTGAAATTTCATTTAACTCCACCGCGATGCTGAATGGAGTGAAATATACAGCAAAACTTGTGGGCGTTTCGAATGACTATTTCCAGCTGTATAATCTTCCCCTGGTATCAGGTGCATTCTTTAATGATTACCAGGAAGAAAACGGAATACAGGTTTGCATAATCGGAGCAAATATACGTGCAAAATTTTTCAGCAAGATAGACCCCATTGGTCAGTATATTAAGTTCAATGGCAACTGGCTCAAGGTTATCGGCGTGCTGCAAAAAACCAATGTGAGTCTTACCGGATTTGAAGAGAAAGGTGTGAATGTTTATAACGATAACATTTATATTCCCATACAAACTATGTTGATGAGATACCAGAACAGGGCTCTTATTAATACCAAGACAGTGTCGGAAGCCTCATCAAATATGTTCTTCATTGGCGGTGGTATGGCCAGGATCGTTTCCAGCAGCGCTGATGCCTCTACGAGTTCCGAATCAAACTATAACCAGCTCGACAGGATAGTTGTACAGGTAGAAGAGACCGAGCAGATAAATGCGACAACGGAGATCCTTAGCCGCATGCTGACACGCCGGCATTCGAACGTCAAGGATTTTGAAATAACAGTCCCTGAACTGCTTCTTAAGCAACAGCAGCGGACTAAGGATATCTTCAACATTGTGCTTGGTGCAATTGCCAGTATATCCCTGATAGTGGGCGGGATTGGTATAATGAATATCATGTTCGCCTCGGTTATGGAAAGAATAAAGGAAATCGGAACCAGAATGGCCATCGGCGCCAAGAAAATGGACATTGTTGTTCAGTTTCTCTCAGAAGCTGTCCTCATAAGTGTATCGGGCGGCTTCATCGGGATATTCTTTGGAGTTATAATGGCTAAGCTTATTGAACAGATTGCAGGAATAATGACAATTGTATCATTCTTCTCTGTATTTATAGCCTTTGGAGTATCAGCAGCCGTCGGTGTAATATTTGGTTATTCCCCGGCAAAAAGAGCTTCAGAAAGAGATCCGATTGAATCTTTAAGATACGAATAATTTTTTTAAGATGAATAAAACTTATTTACTTATCCTCATTACCATCCTTCTTTTTTCAATAAAAGAATCAAAATCACAGGACACCTTAATTTTAAATTTTGATCAGGTAATTAAGTATTCTGAGGAACAATCGCCAAATGCCCTCATTGCACAGCACCGTTTCAGGTCAAGCTACTGGCAGTACAGAACATTTGTCGCTCAGTACCGTCCGTCATTAACACTCACAGGGACCACCCCGAGCTACAGTACTGCTTATGAAAGGGTGTGGAACTCCAATAATAACCAGTGGGACTACAGGTCGACCAATGTACTGAGGAATATCGGAGGTCTTTCATTATCTCAGAATATAGGGCTCACAGGTGGTGAAATTTCACTTAATTCGGATCTTACACTTGAGAATGATTTCGAGAATGATTCGCGCAGGTACATTACAGCTCCTCTGAGCATGGCTCTTACCCAGCCATTGTTCAGGTATAATTCACTCAAATGGGAAAGAAAGATCGAGCCTTTAAGGTATGATGCCTCAAAGAAAGCATTTCTTGAGAGCATCGAACAGGTCCACCAGCAGGCAGTGAATTATTTCTTCTCGCTGGCTACAGCTCAAATCAACAGGGAGATAGCAGCAATGAACTATTCCAATGCAGATACTCTGTGGGGAATGGCACAGGGACGCTTCAAACTGGGAACCATAGCTGAGGACGAACTTCTTCAGATGCAGCTTTCGTGGCTGAATGCAGAGACTGACCGGAAAGCAGCCGAGATGAATTACCGTGACAGGGAGATCAGGCTTCGTTCGTTTTTAGGGTTTAATGAGAATGTGCGTATCAAACTGATATTGCCTTCAAGTATACCTGATCTGCAGGTTGATGTAAAAGAAGTTCTTGACCTGGCATATTCGAATAATCCAACGATGATCAACCAGCAGATAACTTTATTATCGGCTCAGAGCAGTGTGGCCCAGGCAAAAGCCGAAAAAGGCATTAATGCAAATCTTATAGCATCATTCGGCTTGCGTGACCAGGATACCGATTTCGATCTTGCATATCAGAATTCAAACCAGCAGCAAAGTGTCAGGGTGGGAATTACCATCCCTATTCTCGACTGGGGTCTTGGACGTGGTCGCTACAAAATGGCACAGTCATCGCTTGAGCTTGCCCAGGTTCAGACCAACCAGGCAAGAGCTGATTTTGAGCAGAACCTTATGCTCGATGTTGAACAGTTCAACCTTCAGGCCGAGCAGGTCGCAATAGCTGCCAAATCAGATACCGTGGCGATGAAGATGTTTGAAGTTACAAAACAAAGGTTCTATATAGGAAGGATCTCAGTTCTTGAGCTCAATAACGCTGATACACGCAAAGACCAGAACAGGAGGGCGTACGTTCAGAGTTTGCAGAACTACTGGAGTTATTTTTATAATATGCGCAGACTTGCACTGTTTGATTTTGTCAGCAGAAAACCTCTCGGAACAGATTATGAAAAACTGCTGCAATAGGTAAAGCATTATAAATAATTCATTATTAAGGGCGGGATTTGTATTTCAGCCCTTTTTTTGTAAATTTTTTTTATCTTTGCGCCTCGTTAATTACGAAAATACCGATTAATTAAAGAAATAAAATGCAGAACAAAGCAGCTATCCTCATTCTGGCAATTGCATTAGGGTTGGTGTCTGTTTACCAGCTTTCATTTACTTTTGCATCATATAAAGTTAAAAAAGACGCCAGGGAATATGCCAAGGGAGACCTTGTTAAAGAAAATGTTTACCTCGATTCAATAAGAATACTCCCTAAGGACCAATGGAGCTTTCTTGGCAATACATTCAAGGAAGTCCAGAAGAAGGAGCTGAATCTCGGGCTCGACCTTAAAGGTGGAATGAATGTTATTCTCGAGGTCTCCGTTGAAGATATACTCAGGGCTTTATCTAACTACAATACAGATAAGACTTTTGAAGCTGCGATTATAAGAGCCAGGGAGCTTCAGAAGGGAAGTCAGGCTGATTTTCTTACCCTTTTCGGACGTGCGTTCCAGGAAACAGATCCCAATGCCAAGCTTGCGGCTATCTTCGGAACAGTCGATCTGAAGGAAAAGATCAACTTCAATTCGTCGAATGAAGATGTGATGCAGGTTCTTGATGAAGAAGTTTCGGCTGCCATTACCAACGCTTTCAATATCCTGAGGACCAGGATCGACAGATTCGGGGTAGTACAGCCCAATATAACACAGCTTGCAACCAAGGGACGCATCCTTATCGAGCTTCCGGGTATTAATGATACAAAGAGGGTGCGCGAGTTGCTCCAGGGAACTGCCAGCCTGGAGTTCTGGGAAACTTATGAAAATGGTGAGATTTTACCATTTCTGTCACAGGCTAATAATCTCCTGAGGGAAATGCAGGCAAATACCGTTGCCCCTGTAACTCCTGCACAAGCCGGCCAGACAGTAGCAGCGGATACAACTGAAAAATCGCTTCTTGATATTATAGATAACGATACGACACAGGCCGCAGGCACAGAGTCACTGGCTGAGTTTACTCGTCAGAATCCCTTATTCGGGTTACTTAACCCGAGGGTTAGTCCCCAGGGAGAACCGCTTCCATCGAGCATGGTAGGTCTGGCGAGCTCCAGGGATACAGCAAAAGTAAATGACTATCTGGGAATGAACCAGATAAGGTCTCTTCTTCCACGTGACCTCAGGCTGATGTGGAGCCAGAATCCATACCAGTACGATCCGACCAATTCGCTTTATGAACTTCATGCCATAAAAATTACCACCCGCGACGGACGCGCACCTCTCGACGGAGATGTTGTGACATCAGCCAGGCCGACATCGGGAGTTACCGGATCAGAGGTTAAGGTTGACATGACAATGAATGCTGAAGGAGCAAAAGTATGGGCACGGATGACCAGGGAAAATATCAACCGTTGCGTTGCTGTAGTTCTCGATGGCTATGTTCGTTCCTACCCCAGGGTGCAGAGTGAGATCACCGGCGGGAACACTGAGATAACAGGGGATTTCACAATTGAGGAAGCAGATGACCTTGCCAATATTCTTAAATCGGGCAAGCTGCCTGCACCTGCAAAGATAATATCCGATACAGTTATTGGTCCGACCCTTGGGCAGGAATCCATAGATGCCGGTATGATTTCGTTTATAATTGCATTCATTATCGTCTTGCTTTACATGATATTCTATTACAGCCGTAGTGCAGGAACAATTGCTGACATTGCGCTATTTGCGAACGTCTTTCTGATTATGGGGGTTTCCGCATCACTCGGCGCAGTGCTTACACTTCCGGGTATTGCCGGTATTGTTCTTACAATGGGTATGTCGGTTGATGCCAACGTTCTGATATATGAGCGGATCAGGGAAGAGCTGAGGGCCGGAAAAGGAATTAAACTTGCAATTGCCGATGGTTATAAAGGGGCTTTGTCGGCTATCCTCGATTCAAACATTACCACCCTCCTTACAGGTGTTGTGCTGTATGTGTTCGGAACAGGTCCTATCAAAGGATTCGCCACAATGCTTGTTATCGGAATCTTCACCTCATTATTCAGTGCGATTTACATTACACGTCTTATCTATGAGTATCTGCTTAAGAAAAATGTAAAACTTTCCTTCTCTATAAAGATCACTGCTAATATTCTCAAAAACACCCATATAGATTTTATTGGCAAACGAAGAATATTCTATGGAATTTCAATATTGATCACAATTATCGGCATAGGCTCACTGGTGCTTCGCGGACTTAACCCGGGTATCGATTTCACCGGGGGACGTACTTATGTTGTTCAGTTCGAACAACCTGTTAATACACAGGACGTTGCTGATGCCCTGGCCGATGACTTTGACGAGCCGCCACAGGTTGTGACCTATGGAAATGCCAGCCAGGTGCGTATTACCACAAAATATAAAATTGACCAGGCAGGTGTTGATGAAGAAGTGGAGACTGCTTTATACACCGGCCTTAAAGATATGGTTGGTCCGGATGTTTCAAGAGAACAATTCCTTTCGGAGTACAGGAGAAGCTCTGAAACAGTTGGTCCGACAATTGCAAGCGATATAAAAACCAAGGCTGTGTGGGCAGTGTTCCTGGCACTTGTACTGATGTTCCTTTATATCTATATGCGATTCAGGAACTGGCAGTACGGACTTGGAGCCATGGTTGCCGTTGCTCACGATACAATGATAGTAATTGGAATTTATTCATTACTGTGGGGCATTCTGCCGTTCACTATGGAAATAGACCAGGCATTTATCGCTGCTATTCTGACAGTTATAGGTTATTCAATAAATGATACGGTGGTTGTATTCGACAGGTTGAGGGAATTTTTACCACTTCACAGGAAACGGCCTGTAAAGGATGTCATCAATCTGGCAATGAACGATACATTGAGCCGTACACTTAATACGGGGGTAACATCCATCCTGGTGCTTATAGCAATGTTCTTTTTGGGCGGTGCCACGATCAGGGGTTTCCTTTTTGCAATGATAATAGGTATCGTAGTAGGTACTTATTCGTCAATATTTGTGGCGTCATCGATCGTATACGACACCACCAGGAAAAGAGGAATTAAGTTTTAAAATAGCATATTTACATGATATTGAGGCTGCCCGGAAGGGCAGTCTTTGTTTTAGGGAGATCCTGTTTAACCTCTTCCATTGAGATCCCTTGCTGCGATTACAAATTTCAACCTCTTTAACATTCATGATGAAGGCGACAGTGAGATCCCTTGTACGACTTTTCCTGACTTCTGACGCTTTCTATATTTAGTGAGGTTGAAATTTTCAATTATTTTTACCTCATGTAAGGGAGGAATTCCCCTCCTTGGAGGGGTTAGGGGTGGGTTAAAAGTTATAATAAAAAATCCCATAAAGGATAAACAGAGATAATACATATTGCTTGTTAAAAGAAAAAAAAGCCCAGAAAATACTCAGTTAAAAGCACTGGCAAAAAACTCAGAAAAGACATTACTATCAAATAAACACGACTCTTGGAAAAATTAAAGAAAGAATACCTAAGAACCCACCCTGGCCCCTCCGAGGAGGGGAATCATAACTATCAAATCTCTGCCCTAATACCTATTAATTGCAACCTCTTTAAAATTCATGGTAAACATGATTGTGGGATCCCTTGCTGCGATTACAAGTTACAATCTCTTTAAAGTTCATGGGGGACACGATGATGAGATCCCTTGCTTCGCTGCGGGATGAAGTCAGGATTTTTAGATTTTTGTGTATTTGAATCTTTAAATATTATTAATGATTATCCTGAAACTTTTCTAACTTTGCCGTTAATCAAGCTACAGATCATTCGTTACTTATAGTACAATATGAGCGGACAGGAAATTTTTGTTATTGTTATTGTTGTTCTTCTTCTATTCGGTGCAGATAAATTACCTGAAATGGCCAAAACATTCGGTAAGAGTATGAGGGATTTCAGGAAAGCAACAGATGAGATAAAAAGGGAAATTGAAACAAGCACAGTTGACTTAAAGAAGGATTTGACTGAAGTTCAGGATTCTCTGAAAAAAGATGTCGCCGAACTGTCGGATAATATTCAGAATGATGTTAATGAGATGACTGATGACATCAAAAGGGATGTCGAGGAAATGACCGGAGAGATCAAGAAGGATGTCGATCAGATGTCAGAGGAAATTAAGAGTGAGGTCGATCAGATGTCCGAAGAAATCAAAAAGGATGTTGACCAGATAGCTGAAAACGTCCAGAACGATCAACCTGATCCTGAAAAGAAAGAACCTTCCGATTCCGCCAAGAAAGATTTATACGACCGTGATGAATACCGGTACGAATACACTGATTAGAGTTTGTCGTTCCAGGTTTTAACTTTCTTTATGATAAGAACACAGGGGATAACCAAGTCTTACGGCGAATTAAAAGTACTGAAAGGGATTGACATAGAGATTAAAGAGAAAGAAGTCGTGTCAATAGTTGGTGCAAGCGGAGCCGGAAAAACCACTCTTCTTCAAATAATAGGAACCCTGGATAAACCAGATACAGGTTCTGTTCTGTATAACGGTTCGGACATAAGCAGGATGAAAGGGAAATCAATTGCTGCATTTCGTAACAGGAATATCGGGTTTGTTTTTCAGTTTCATCAGCTGCTGCCTGAGTTCACTGCCCTTGAAAATGTATGCATACCCGCATTTATAGCTGGTAAAAGCAAAGCAGAAGCTGAGGCAAGGGCAGAAGAATTACTTGGGTTCCTTAATCTTAGTAACAGGCTTGATCATAAACCTTCTGAACTAAGCGGAGGTGAACAGCAAAGGGTAGCTGTGGCGAGGGCGCTTGTCAATAATCCCACGGTTATTCTTGCCGATGAACCGTCAGGTAACCTTGATACTGAAAACAAGAATGAACTTCATAAACTTTTCTTCAAACTGCGGGATTCATTCGGACAGACAATAATTATAGTAACACACGACCGTCAACTGGCTGATATGTCGGACCGTATACTGCAGATCAGGGATGGGCAGATTGTAGATTAATCAGAGCTTCAGACTATGGTTTCATCTTTCAGTCAGATCGTATGACAGGCCAAGCAGCATAGATACATTGCTGCCGAGATAAGGATTCCCGAGTTCCCAGCCTTTTGTCTTTCCTGTCAATTGTAATATTCCCGAGAAATTATCAGAGATAAGATACTTTGTTTTAATTCCCATTGAACCACCTGAAATCTTTTTACTGCTGTAAAAAGATTCCGGTTGATTCCAGAAATTACAATTGATATCAAAACTGGTGTTGCGGAATGCTTTCATAGAATAAATTCCAAGTCCTGCTCCAAATCCGGTTTCATCTTTGCTGCTATATCTGTGAGCATTGATAACAAACCCGCGATTTCTGTACCGGACCGGAACATGCACAGCAATATCATTACCAAAATAAACCGGGGCATACCGGGTGAAAAAATTAAAATCTAAATTTTCCGAGATTTTGATCCTGTCGATAAAAAATATTGCAGGATTCAGGAAATTAAGCAGCGAAAGTTTTTTCTGGGCTATCAGGAAATCACGTCCTTCAACCGAAAGATCTGAGAACCCTATTCTCCGGTTTACCCCTTCACCTCCCGGGAACGGATCCCTTGAAGTAAAAGGAAGATCAGGGTTGAACATATCGTACACCCATGCAGTAAGATCCGATCCTGTATAATCCCTTTCCACAGGGTTTGTGCTCTCATCAGGCGGTGCCAGGATCTTTACTGAATCGCTTGCTGCACTTGTCGAAAATCTGAAATAATCAAAAACATAATAAGCATTATAAAGAAGAAGTGCAGATCGTGTCATGCTCTTTTTCTTATAAAAATCATTAATGCTGATGTTTTCATTCAGGAGAATTTCATAATGAACACCGGCAACATAAGAATTTAGTAACTGATCAATATCCGTATATTTAAGATCATCAAGTATCAGGTCTGAAATCCCGTAAACAGTTCCATCCCACCTGCTGAACATCCAGTTACCGTTTTTTGAAGAAATCTTTTTAACACCAATTGCAGAGCGATGGAATTCTTCATGTCCCCAAACACCCAGAGGAATCGGAAGCTCACTGCCATACTTCGAAAATCCCAGGCTTAAAGCATATTTGAAAAGGTTGTTTGCTGACTTTCTGATTTTGGTATTTTGTTTATCACCGGTTGCAAAAAGCAAATCACCAAGCTCGTCTATGCCCCAGAATCCTAACTCATACATTCCATAAGACAAGTTGAGAGCCTGGCTCATTGATGGATAATTGTACGGCAAAGTGCCGTTTTGGGGGAAGTCTGCCAAAGGAATATTAAGGTTGAACTTATAGATTGTATTGTCCTGGGCAGAAAGGGATTGTAGCTGGAAAAGAATTAATAAAATTCCTGAGTAAAATTTAATTTTCATGTCAGATATCAGATTTTAAATAATCAGATAATAACATTGATTTATAAATATTTGTTTAATAAAGATGTAAAATTTATAGAGAAAAGCCTTCAAAAACATCTCATCAGAGCAAAGTAAAATCGATCTGAACTGTCCATTCTGGTAAACATCAAGAGGGCAGGAGAGAATGGCTTGATTAAGGTATCATGATTATTAATCGTATTTCCTTATTTTTATGACGTCGAAATTAAGGGAATGAAATTAAAAAAACATGAGCTGAAGGAGTTTCTTGATGAAAAGGCGGATCTCTATAACCGGCCTTCTTTTATTGATCCTGATCCGATAAGCATTCCACATCGTTATACTGAAAGGAGAGACATTGAAATAGCAGGATTTCTTGCTGCAACTATAGCCTGGGGTAACCGCAAAATGATCCTCAGGAACGCTGACCGGCTTATGAATCTGATGGATGATTCTCCCTTTGATTTTATCATGAACCACAATGCTTCAGACCTTGAAAGAATCGATAAGTTCGTTCACCGGACCTTCAATTCGGTAGATCTGATATATTTTATGAAGTCTCTGCAGAATATATACAGGAACAAAGGAGGAATTGAAGTCATTTTCAATGCCCATCAGGCTGTCAGTTCACTGCAGCCTTCAATTCACGAGTTTCACAGGATATTCTTTGAGCTCCCTCACGAAAGAAGGACAGAGAAGCACGTTTGTGATCCATTCAAAGGCTCGGCAGCAAAGAGGATCAACATGTTCCTGAGGTGGATGGTAAGAAAAGATGACAGGGGTGTGGATTTCGGAATATGGAAGGCTATCTCACCTTCCATTCTTTCATGTCCGCTTGATGTTCATTCAGGTAATATAGCCAGACGCCTGGGTATTCTCAAACGGAAGCAAAATGACTCTAAAGCCGTTGCCGAACTGGATGAAATTCTCAGATCATTTGATAAAAACGATCCCGTCAGATACGATTTTGCACTGTTTGGACTGGGTGTTTCTGAGAAATTCTAGTAATCATAAACTAACCCGAACGGGGAAACCGGCTCAAAGCTGCAGTCAGGTCCATGCTAATTTTCGTTTAAAATAAAGTGCAACATTTACAAGCCCTATCATTACCGGAACTTCTACCAATGGCCCGATAACAGCTGAGAATGCTTCACCTGAATTTATTCCGAACACAGCAATTGCAACTGCAATTGCCAGTTCAAAGTTATTACTCGCTGCAGTAAAGGAAAGTGTGGTTGTTTGCGCATACGTTGCACCCGCTCTTCTACTCATGAAAAATGAAAATAGAAACATTATAATAAAATATATTATAAGAGGAATTGCTATTAATATTACATCCAGCGGTAATTTAACAATGTATTCCCCCTTGAGTGAAAACATTACCACAATAGTGAACAATAGAGCGATAAGCGTAATCGGGCTTATTTTGGGAATAAATTTAGTGTTATACCAATCCTTACTTTTTATTCTTATTAAAATATACCTGGTAAGAAAACCAGCAATAAAAGGTATTCCAAGGTATATAAAAACACTCCTTGCAATTTGTCCTATAGTAATATTTTCAACAATAGAATTAGTGGGCACACCAAACCATCCCGGTAATATGGCAATAAATATCCAGGCATAAACTGAGAACAGCAATACCTGGAATATTGAATTAAAGGCTACCAGCCCTGCACAATACTCTGTGTCTCCCTTAGCCAGATCGTTCCAAACAATTACCATAGCAATACAACGGGCAAGTCCGATCATAATTATTCCATACATGTAGGGCAGGTTTGCATTGTCTTTACCTGGAAAAAGCTTAAAGAATAATATAGCCAATGCAAACATTAGTACAGGGCCGATGATCCAGTTCTGCACAAGGGACAGCCCCAGTATTTTAAAATTTCTGAATACACCACCCAATTCATCATATTTGACTTTTGCCAATGGAGGATACATCATTAAAATAAGTCCAATCGCAATGGGAATATTGGTTGTACTTTCAGGAGAAGATTTTAATGATTCCCAAAATGTTGCTATTGCAGGGAAGAAATATCCTGAAAAGACACCAACAAACATGGCAAGAAAGATCCAAAGTGTCAGGTACCTGTCGAGAAATTTCAATCTGGGTTTCATATCAATTATATTTAAATAGTACAAAGATTTATCTTCTTAAAGAGTGATTTTATGAGCCTTTGCTTTATCAGGAACGGTCAAATCGGGCCCGGAACCGCAATAGGATTTTAATTGTAACTCAAAAGAAAACTTATAACATACCAAATATAAAAACATTTCGTATATTTGCGAAATAACAAAGTAAAAATAATATTAATCATGTCAGGTAAATTGGAATTTTCTCATGAAGTGCAGCAGGTCGCCCGATTTTCAAAAGCGCTTAGTCACCCGGTGAGAGTATATATTCTTCATAAACTGTCGAAGATGGACTCTTGTTGCTACAGCGGAGATCTGGTGGAAGAACTACCGGTTGGCAGATCTACTCTTTCGCAACATCTGAAGGAGTTGAAATATGCAGGTCTGATACAGGGAGAAATCAATCCACCGTATATTAAATATTGTATCAACAGGGAGAACTGGGATAATGCGAAGAAATTATTTGAAGATTTCCTGAGTGATAATAAATCAGCTGATTTTTCCTGTGACAATGTAAAAACTGTTGTTCATACTTAATTATTCATCAATTAATTACGTTTAAACTATAATTAAAGTCAATGGAAATAAAAATTTTAGGTCCTGGATGTCCGAAATGCAAAACACTTGAGAAAGTGACACGAGATGCTGTTGCAGAATCCGGTATTACTGCAACAATCGACAAAGTTGAAGACATTGTCAAAATAATGGAGTACAGGATAATGCATACACCGGGACTGGTTATTAACGGAAAGGTCGTTATCAGCGGCCAGGTACCAACTGTGAATCAGGTGAAAGAAATTCTCATTAAAAACCAATAAGCAGAAATTATGAAAACTTTCAGGTTATTTATTGCAGTGTTATTATTTGCCCCCGTTTATGCATGTACAGCACAGCCATCAGCAAAGGAAGTTAAATCTGATACCGGCAATTCTGATAAAATTGAAGCGTACTACTTTCACTTCACGGCCCGATGTGTTACCTGCAAGGCTATCGAGGCGAAAGCAAAGGAGAATCTCGAAGTTCTCTATCCGCAGCACTTTAAAAACGGTTTGATTACGTTTCAATCAGTCAACCTCGATGAGGCAGTTAACAAACCTTTAGCACAGAAACTTGGTATAGGCGGTCAGACTTTATTGCTGGTAAAGGGAAGCGAAAAGATAAATATAACCAACGAAGGCTTCATGTATGCCATGGTTAAACCGGAAAAGTTCAAAGAAGTGATTAATGAGAAAGTTAGTTATCTTCTCAGCAGATAACTGATGGAATTTCTGACAAATTTGCTGGATAACAGTACAATGCCCTGGTTGACGGCATTGCTGCTGGGTTTAATGACTGCTATAAGTCCATGTCCGCTGGCCACAAATATTACAGCGATAGGGTTTATCAGCAAGGATATTGAAGACCGTAACAGGGTCTTTCTCAACGGCCTCTTTTATACACTTGGAAGGGCGATTACATATACAGGTCTTGCTCTGATAATATTCCTGGGGGTTGACCAGTTGAAATTTTCAGGATTCTTTCAGCGGTACGGTGAAAAATTTATAGGCCCACTGTTGTTGATCATCGGCTTACTGATGTTCGATGTTATAAAAATAAAATTCCCCGGATTCAGCAGACTGGCCTCGGGTATGCAAAATAAAGAACGCTGGAGCTATTTTGATGCTGTTCTTCTGGGCATTGTATTTGCACTGGCATTCTGCCCATACAGCGGGGTGTTATACTTTGGAATGCTTGTTCCGATGACAGTCACCAGCGCATCAGGATTATACCTTCCTCTGGTCTTTGCAATTGCAACAGGAGTTCCTGTTATAATAATTGCCTGGCTGCTTGCATACACTGTCTCAGGTGTTGGCATTGTTTATAAAAAGATAAAAACATTTGAGCTCTGGTTCAGGCGTATCATAGCTGTTCTGTTTATTGCAATCGGGATTTATTATATTATAAGAGCTTATATGTAATTTAAAAAACAGGAATCCAATAAATAGATTAAGATTCCTCGCATCGCTCGGAATGACATGGTTGTGGGGGTCATATGGATCGGAGGAAAAACACCTGAGCGTTTTTCCTCCGATCCATATCCCAAAAAAATAAAACTGTCATTCCGAATGAAGCATAGCGAAATGAGGAATCTGTTAATTAAACCACCAAATTTTCAACTTAACATGGAACTCAAAAAAGAATTAAAAATACTGTTCTGGATTGCAGCCATTTTTGCTTTTGCATTTTTCTTACCAATAGAAAGTGCAAGATTCAATACTGCCATTGCTGCTACACTTGATCTTGTAAAATGGTATGCACAGGAACATGTTATTCTCTGTCTGCTTCCTGCGTTTTTTATTGCAGGGGTGATATCGGTATTTGTGAGCCAGGCATCAGTAATTAAGTATTTTGGCGCACAGGCAAAAAAATGGGTGGCATATACCGTTGCGGCCGTTTCAGGAACTATTCTGGCTGTCTGCTCATGCACGATCCTTCCTTTGTTTTCAAGTATTCACAAAAGAGGCGCTGGTCTGGGACCCGCAATTGCATTTTTATACTCAGGACCTGCAATAAATATTTTGGCAATAATACTTACTGCCAGAATCCTTGGCTTCGAAATGGGTGTTGCCAGGACAATCGGAGCCGTTTCCTTCAGTGTAGTAATTGGATTGATTATGGCATTTATTTACAGGAAGGAAGAAAAAGTAAAGAAGGAAGAACAAATGAATATAACTCCCCTACCCGAAAAAAGACCGATGTGGCAGACTTCATTGCATTTCTTTACTCTCGTTCTGATCCTTGTCTTTGCCAACTGGGGAAAACCCGGTGAAGACGATACCACAAGTGCATGGTTCTATTTATGGCATTATAAATGGTGGATAACCGGCTTCTTTAGTCTTATCCTGGGCTATTCGCTTATTAAGGTCCTTAAGATCAAATGGCAGTGGGTGCTCGGTGCCTTCCTCGTTACAGTAGCATCAGTGATACTTTCAGATAATCTTATAGATAGCGACAAGCTCAGACCTCTGGTACCAATGCTTGTCGGAATAATTGCATTAAGTGTCATCACTATTCTTGACAAAGTGGATGAAGAAAATAAAGCATGGACTCTTGCAACATGGGATTTTGCCAAACAGATCCTCCCTCTGCTTGCCATCGGTGTGGTCACCGCAGGTTTTCTTCTGGGGTCAACGCACGACGGTAAGACTATTGCAGGGGTGATCCCTAACGAATGGATATCGGCTCTGGTTGGTGGAAATTCGGTCTTTTCAAACTTTTTTGCATCAGTTGTGGGAGCGTTCATGTACTTCGCCACACTCACTGAGGTGCCAATTCTTCAGGGACTTATAGCCTCAGGAATGGGTAAGGGTCCCGCCCTTGCACTTCTGCTCGCCGGTCCGTCACTCTCACTGCCTAATATGCTGGTAATAAGAGGTATTCTGGGCAATCAGAAGACAATTGTTTATGTCAGCCTGGTGATTTTAATGGCTACGATCAGCGGATTGATATACGGTTCTATTTTTTAACAGG
Source organism: uncultured Bacteroidales bacterium (assembly GCA_942492865.1). Lineage (GTDB taxonomy): Bacteria > Bacteroidota > Bacteroidia > Bacteroidales > VadinHA17 > LD21. The sequence continues at coordinate 1,973,608 of OW818650.1, forward strand.
TAATAATTTTAGTTGTTCCGATTTTCCGGCTTTCAGATTTATTTCCTGTTCAGTCCCATTAAATGAAACCTTGCATTTCCCTCCTTTCTCCGAACTTATAATGGCATTTGTGATCTTTCCCTCCTTCCATGCCATCTCTATTCCAAATCCTCCTCTGGCACGAAGGCCCCTAACCTTTCCTTCCTTCCATGCAGCCGGAATGGCAGGGAGCAGACTTATTGTCCCGTTATGCGACTGAACAAGCATTTCAGCTATCCCCGCGGTACCACCAAAATTGCCATCGATCTGGAATGGCGGATGTGTATCAAAAAGATTGGGAAGGGTTGATTTTGCAAGAAGTGCATTAAGGTTCTCATAAGCTTTTTCACCGTCAGTCAGCCGTGCAAAAAGACTTACGATCCATGCACGGCTCCATCCCGTGTGTCCGCCTCCGAATGAAAGTCTCCTTTCAATTGTAGCACGCGCGGCGTCATACAACTCAGGGGTTCTGGGGGTGAAGAGGCTGAGAGGATACAGGCCAAGCAGGTGCGACATGTGCCGGTGACCCGGTTCAGGCTCATCAAAATCCCTGATCCATTCCTGAATGACCCCTTTTGAATTGATAAGTATTGGCGGAAGCCTTTTTTTTGCTACCATGATCCTTTCTGCAAACTCCTGATCGGTTCCAAGAACAGAGGCTGCCTCTGTGCAGTAGTCAAACAGGGCTGTTATCAGCTGGATATCAAATGTAGCAGCATAAGTTATAGCCGATATTTCTCCTGTTAAAGGATCTCTGAAGTCGTTTTCAGGAGAGTGGGAAGGATTAGTGACAAGGTATCCTTCAGGAGATTCCACAAGAAAATCAAGTACGAATTCTGCAGCGCCTTTTAACATCGGATATGCTGTATTCCTGAGGAATGTTGTATCCATAGTGAAAAGATAATGCTCATATACAGGGAATGTCATCCATGGCCCATCCATCGGGGTAATGCCCCACACTCCGTCAGCAACACCGGTCCGGCCGAACGGGTCGGTAAGGTGATGAAGTGTCCATCCTTTTGTTCCATACATTTCCCTGGCAGTAATGGCTCCCGGCACCATCAGCTTTTGCATGAAGGTGGAAAGTATTTCAGATGTTTCCGGCAGATTGCAGACTTCAGCTGGCCAGTAATTCATCTGTAAGTTAATATTAGTATGGAAGTCGGAGTTCCAGGGAGCCTCATCCTGATCGTTCCAGATACCCTGAAGGTTAGCAGGAAGAACTCCCGGTTTTCGTGATGATCCCATAAGCAGATATCGCCCATACTGAAAATATAGCGCTATGAGGCCATCATCTTTGCCTCCATTTTTCATGTTTTTGAGCCTCTCATCCGTTGGGATGTCTGCATCCCCGTCATCACTTAGTGATAAGCTGACTCTTTCAAACAATCTTCGGTGATCATCCTCATGTATCTTTTTAAGCTTGCCAGAACTGTAGTCCGATGCCCTGGTGAGGATCTCGCTGCAGATAGAATACGGATCTTTGCCCTGATCGATGTCAAGATCTGCGATATTGTAATTTGTGGCTCCGGTGATGATGATGACAGCCTTCCTTACGGAATTTAATCTGAAGCCTGCCGAGGTATCCGTTACTACCGGGTCTGATGATTCTGATCCCCCGAGAAGTTTCATTGCAGCTGCATACTTCATGTGTCTTCCACCAGGACCTGTAAGAGGATTATCAAGGTCAATTATCTGTCCTGTAAAAGATGCAATGCCATTTTCAGACCTGTAATCATTCTCATCGATGCTGAAAACCGGCCTTATCCTTCCACTCTTGTCGCGTGGCATTTTTGAGGTATCCCTTTCCCGTGACAGGAGAATATCGGTACTGAACGGCTTGCTCCCTTTAAGAATTACAACCATTATATCATGCGGGGCCGATACAAAAACCTCCTGGACGAGCTCATTTCCATCGATGCTGAACTCAGTTTTTGCAATGCCTGAATTTAGTGAAAGCGACCTTCTGTACATGTTTGGTTCCCCGTCTGTTTTAAAACGAATAACCAGGTCGCCAAGAGGCTGATACGATCGTATTCTGGGAGGCTTTCCAAGAAGATATCTGTTCGATAGATCAATCGCCTTTTTGTATTCGTTCCTGAATATTGCTTCGCGAATCTCATTCAGATGATCAGTCGCATCCGGATTGTTATTGTTGATCTTTGAACCTGCCCAGAGACTTTCCTCGTTAAGCTGGATGCGCTCAGACATATAATCTCCAAAGACCATTCCTCCTAACCTGCCATTCCCTACAGGCAGTGCTTCGGACCATGACTTTGCCGGTTGTTTGTACCAGAGCTCTGCCGGTTCTGATATTTTACCTGTCTTCCCGCTGCATGACAATAATGCTGTTATAAATAATAACAGAATACCTGTATGGGCAATTTTCTTTAACATGGGAATTGTTTTTTCAAAGTTAAGATTCACGGCAGGACCTGCAAACAATAATTATTAAGTTTGTACTTATGAGTAATGATTATTTTCGTTTTAAGGAGTTTCTGATACAACAGGATAGGTGTGCTTTCAAGGTGGGCACCGATGGAGTAATGTTAGGTGCTTATGCCACGGTTACAGGTTCAAAGAACATCCTTGATATAGGAACCGGCACCGGCCTTATCTCCCTGATGCTTGCACAGAGGAGCATAGCAGAGATAAAAGCTATAGAGCCTGATAAAAATTCATATAGTCAGGCAAAGGAAAATTTTCAGAAAAGCAAATGGAGCAACCGGATCAGAATTGAAAATACCTCATTGCAGGAATTCATTGTTGACTCACAGTTTGACCTTATTGTTACCAATCCGCCTTATTTTGTTAATTCGCTTAAGAACCCTGATGAAAGGAAAGCGTCAGCTCGTCATGATATTAATCTTACTACTGACGAGATTCTAAGTGGTGTTTTCAGATTGCTTTCGGAAGATGGCAGGTTTCAGATAATACTACCCTGGGTGGAAGGAAATCTTTTTATCGCTGAGGCGGCAGGATATGGATTGTTTTGTAACAGCATTTTAAAAATACGGCCTCTGCCTTCAGGTGAGATAAGGAGAATGATCCTCGGATTTAGCCGAAAAAGGACAACCGTAACAGAAAAATTTCTGACTATTGAAAAAGGGAAGCGGCACGAATTTACAGAAGAGTATATAAATCTCACGAAGGATTTCTATCTGAAGTTCTGATGATAACCGCGAAAAGGTATGTATATTTGTTAGGTAACAGTAAAAAGTAAGTCCCGCTATCCTGCAAATATGTCAATTACCCGTGAGTATGCCGAAACACCGCTGATGAAGCAGTATAATCACATCAAGACAAAACATCCTGATGCCATACTGCTTTTCCGGGTTGGGGATTTTTATGAAACTTTCGGCGAGGATGCCATCAGGGCATCCGAAATACTGGGTATCACTCTTACCCGAAGGGCTAATGGTTCGGCACAGTTTGTTGAGCTTGCCGGCTTTCCTTATCATGCTCTTGACACATACCTTCCCAGGCTTGTAAGGGCAGGGCAGAGAGTTGCGATATGTGAGCAGCTTGAAGACCCGAAACTGACCAAGAAGATTGTTAAGAGAGGTATTACCGAGCTGGTTACTCCGGGTGTTTCCATGAATGAGAACGTCCTCAACCATAAAGAGAATAATTTTCTTGCAGCTGTTCACATAGAAAAAAAGATTGCAGGAGTTGCATTTCTCGATATCTCAACCGGGGAATTTCTTGCCTCTGAAGGTACAGTGGAGTATATTGACCAGCTGTTAAGCAACTTTCAGCCCAAGGAAGTACTTTTCGAAAAGCGACATAAAGATCTTTTTCAGGAATATTTCGGGAGCAAATACTATACATACAAGCTTGATGATTGGATCTTTACTCAATACTCAGCTAACGACAGGCTTCTGAAGCATTTCGAAACAACATCACTAAAAGGCTTTGGCGTTCAGAATCTTACCTTTGGAATAATTGCAGCCGGAGCCATACTTTATTATCTCGATATAACCCAGCATGACCAGCTCGGCCACATAACCAGCCTGTCAAGAATTGATGAAGCCAGGTACGTGTGGCTCGATAAATTCACAATAAGGAACCTTGAGCTGTTCAGCTCACCTTATCCCGGAGCAAGCACTCTTACGGATGTTATAGACCGGACAATTTCTCCGATGGGTGGCAGGCTTCTTAAAAGATGGATATCTCTTCCCCTGAAGGATATGCAGCCCGTCAATGACAGGCTGGATGTTGTTCAATACCTTTATGAGAACAGCAGTTTCAGGGATGATATCTCGGAACTGATCAGGCAGGTAGGGGATCTTGAACGGCTTATTTCAAAAGTGGCAGTGAACCGGATAAACCCAAGGGAAGTTGTTCAGCTTAAACGTGCGCTGAAAGCAGTAGCTCCTTTAAGGGAGATCTGCGGTTCAGGCAGTTGTCCTCCTCTTGTAAAAATTGCCGAGCAGCTGAATCCGTGTATCTCAATTGTTGAGAGGATCGAAAGTCAGATGAAAAATGATCCGCCTGTCCTTATCAACAGAGGTAATATTATTGCCGAAGGAGTATCAGAGGAGCTTGATGACCTGAGGAAGATATTGTATCACGGGAAAGAATACCTTGAGGACCTTCAGGACCGTGAATCGGCCCGGACCGGCATCAGCTCGCTTAAAGTAAGCTTCAATAATGTTTTTGGTTATTATATTGAGGTCAGGAATACTCACAAAGATAAAGTTCCTCCCGAATGGATAAGGAAACAAACCCTGGTAAGTGCAGAAAGATACATTACCCAGGAGCTGAAGGAGTATGAAGTTAAAATATTGGGAGCTGAAGAGAAGATAACAGAGCTGGAGACGAGGTTATTTAACGACCTTGTTCGCGGTATTATTGAATTTATTACCCCTATCCAGCTTAATGCCTCCCTTATTGCAAGGATCGATTGCCTGCTTTCTTTTGCGCTGGTGTCTGTTGAAAACGGATATGTAAGGCCTGTGCTCGATGATACAAGAATACTTGAAATTTCTGACGGACGGCATCCGGTAATAGAAAAGCAGCTTCCCGCTGGTGAATCTTATGTTCCCAATGACCTGACACTGGATACTGAAGATCAGCAGATCATTATTCTTACAGGTCCTAACATGTCAGGAAAGTCGGCCCTTCTCAGACAGACGGCTTTGATTGTTCTGATGGCCCAGACCGGATGTTTTGTGCCGGCAAAGGCAGCCAGTATCGGGATGGTCGATAAGATCTTTACCAGGGTCGGTGCATCGGATAATATAAGCCTTGGTGAATCGACATTCATGGTCGAAATGAATGAGACCGCCAGCATTCTTAATAACCTTTCTGACAGAAGTCTTGTTCTGCTTGATGAAATAGGTAGGGGTACAAGCACTTATGATGGCATTTCAATTGCCTGGGCAATGGTCGAATATCTGCATGAGAATAAGCTTAGGGCCAAGACATTATTTGCAACGCATTACCATGAGCTTAATGAGATGGAAAACTCTTTTCCGAGGGTAAAAAATTATAATGTTGCTATCAGGGAGCAGAACAATAAAGTGATTTTTTTGAGGAAGCTTATTAGAGGAGGCAGCGAACACAGCTTTGGGATACATGTGGCAAAGATGGCAGGCATGCCAAGGAGCATTGTCAGCCGTGCAGGAGATATACTTAAGGAACTTGAACAGGGCCATAGCAGGCAGGATTTAAAAAAACCTGTTGGTGAACTCGCTGGTCACAGGGAAGGAATACAACTGAGTATTTTCCAGCTTGATGATCCTGTTCTGAAACAGATAAGGGACGAAATTCTTGAGATTGATATCAATAACCTTACACCGGTTGAGGCTTTGAACAAGCTGTATAATATCAGGAAGCTCCTTAAATAGGTATTTTGAGATTTTTTTCGTAAATTGTTACCAGAACACTGCGATTCTGATAATGAAAATTCTAATGCGAATATTATGGTAACAGTCATTATTCCTGCACTGAACGAAGAGAAAACAATCAGGAGTGTTATTGAGCTTGTCTCGAAATCGCCGCTTGTAAGTGAAATACTGGTATTGGATGATAAATCGCTTGATGATACGATTGAACAGGCACAAATGCCGCTTACAAAGGTTTACACCAGCACCAGTCTTGGGAAAGGAGCGTCAATGAGAGAAGGCATGATGCTTGCAACCAATGAAATAGTTGCTTATCTCGATGCTGATATTCCGACTTATCCTGAAAATATTATCGAGATGCTTACCCGGCCTATTATAGATGAAGAAGTTGATTTTGTTAAATCATGTTTCGACAGGCAGGCCGGAAGGGTGACGGAGCTGGTAGCCAAGCCTCTTATAAGCATACTGTTCCCGGCATTGACCAGATTTTCCCAGCCGCTCAGCGGGATGATTGCAGGGAAGAAGAGCTTTCTCAAAAAAATAGTATTTGAGAATGACTATGGAGTAGATATCGGCATACTGATCGACATGCACATTCTTGGAGCCAGGATACGGGAGGTAGATATTGGATATATTGAAAACAAGATGCAGACATGGGAGCAACTTAGCAAAATGTCGAGGGAAGTATCAGGAGCAATCCTGAAAAGAGCAAATAAAATGGAAGTATCAAGCCTTGAAACACTTGAGGACATAAGTGTTGTGCGGACGCAGATGGAGTATGCAATAAGAGAGAGCCTCAAGGGAATGAAGAAGATGATAATCTTCGATATGGATAACACAATCCTGAGAGGAAGTTTTATAACAGCTGCAGCGGAAGAATTTGATTTCAAAAAACAACTGGTAAAAATTGTAACTGAAAATGACAATCCTTACCTGAGGACAAAATCTATTGCAAAGTTAATGAACGGATTATCTCTTGATCAGATATTGAAAGTTGCTGATAAGATCGACATAATTGAAGATGCAAAGGAAGTTATTGATGAGCTTAGAAAAAGAGGTTATATAACAGGAATCATCAGCGACAGCTATGATGTTGTAACAAATCATATCAAAAACAAGCTGAGAATGAACTTTTCGATAGCAAATGAACTGGAATTTTCAAGGAGCATAGCCACTGGCGAAGTCAAGGTTCCCTCGTACTTCTTCAGGACGTCTTCAAGCAAGTGCCATCATGATATCTGCAAATCAAACGTGCTTTTTCAGCTAGCTGAGAAATATACTGTAGAAGTTTCCAACATAATTTCAATCGGGGACAGTGAAAATGATATTTGTTTATTAAGGGAAAGCGGAATAGGAGTTTCTTTCTGCTCCGATAATAAGATGCTAAATATTGTTGCCGATAAGGTAATCACCGAAAAGAGCTTCAGGCCAATCCTTGAGCTTGCTCATTAGATGATATAATAAAGCGATTCTTTACCAGATTAAGAAATTCCGGTCTGCCTCCTGACTTCCGACGAAATCAAAATTTAGTATGGTTGAAATTTTCAATTATTACCTCATGTAGGGGAGAAATTCCCCTCCTTGGAGGGGTTAGGGGTGTAGCCGTCAACCTAAGGGTTTGGGGATGTATTTATATTATTGATATTGTGAATTATATGCGATATAGTCTCCCCTCCTTTGCCAAAAGGAGGGGTGGCCGGGCTACAATTTCACTTTTGTGTAAAAAGGTCTTTCCCGGCCGGGGTGGTTAGATAAAATTAAATTGTAACTTCTCTCTATGAAAGGCACCAACCTTCATACATATTAATTACAACCTCTTTTACATTCATGGTGGACACGATGGTGAGATGTCATGCGGTGCATATCAATTACAACCTCTTTTAAGTTCATGGTAAACATGATTGTGGGATCCCTTGCTGCGATTACAAATTGCAATCTCTTTAAAGTTCCTGGTGAACGCGATAATGAGATCCCTTGCTTCGTATATTAATTGCAACCTCCTTTAACATTCATGGTGAATGCGATTATGAGATCCCTTGCTATGCATATTAATTACAACCTCTTTTAAATTCATGGTAAACATGATTGTGGGATCCCTTGCTGCGATTACAAATTGCAATCTCTTTAAAGTTCCTGGTGAACGCGATAATGAGATCCCTTGCTGCGCTGCGGGATGACATGCGCTTTTTGGGGTTATGGGGTGAAAAAGTGGCGATCCGCTACATAGTTCTTTATTGAATGATCGTTCCGGATCGCCACTTTTTCACCCTCTCAACCACCTGTGCAGCTGTCATTTCGAAGCGATAGCGAGAAATCTCACTATAACAGGCAGGACTTTTTAAGTGAACCTCTTCAACATTCATGGTGAACACGACAGTGAGATCCCTTGCTTCGCATATTAATTGCATCCTCCTTTAACATTCATTGTTAAGGCGACAGTGAGATTCCAATCCTGGTTTCATATTACGACCTCCTTAAAGTTCCTGGTGAACGCGATAATAAGATCCCTTGCTTCGTATATTAATTGCAACCTCTTTTAACATTCATGGTGAATGCGATTATGAGATCCCTTGCTATGCATATTAATTACAACCTCTTTTAAATTCATGGTAAACATGATTGTGGGATCCCTTGCTGCGATTACAAATTGCAATCTCTTTAAAGTTCCTGGTGAACGCGATAATGAGATCCCTTGCTGCGCTGCGGGATGACATGCGCTTTTTGGGGTTATGGGGTGAAAAAGTGGCGATCCGCTACATAGTTCTTTATTGAATGATCGTTCCGGATCGCCACTTTTTCACCCCTCTCAACCACCTGTGCAGCTGTCATTTCGAAGCGATAGCGAGAAATCTCACTATAACAGGCAGGACTTTTTAAGTGAACCTCTTCAACATTCATGGTGAACACGACAGTGAGATCCCTTGTACGACTTTTCTCTTCGTTGGCGCCAATTTGAAATTGGTGCCCTGCATTTCAAATAATTTTTTGCTCCTTATTCTATCCCCGGAGACTGAATGTAACTGTGCAAATAGGAACTGCAATACGTTAAAAATAAAAGGCATCAATTGCAAATTGGCGCCAGAAGTGTATTAGATCCCTTGCTGCTCTGTGGGTTGACATCAATTTTTGGGTAGCTTTAATGGTTTTTAATCTGCATTTAATTTATATTTAATCATCTTTTAATAAAGAAATTTTATCATTGTATTTTGAAAAACCTCCTTTAAACAAAATGTTATGAAAGACCATGCAATTACTTATGTCGGGGTCGGCATCATTTCACTACTTCTCTTTACAACGATTTTTGGATTCGTTTCAAATTCCAAAAATAAGCGTAACCTGATGGAGGAAATGAAAAAGACCGAAAACCTTCAGACTGAAAACCGGATGGTACAGGAAGAGCTGGATAAGCTCAGAACTGTTTACGCTGCTCTTCAGATAAGAGATGACTCAGCACATAAGCGAATAGCTGAGAATGCATTAACCATTTCAGAAAGAGACCGGCGTATTGCTGCTCTGTCAAGGTCAAATGCCAGCCTGAATGAAACCACTGAAGAACTGAAACAGCTTCAGGCCGATAACTCGGAACTTCAGAGTAACCTGTCGGCCCTTAAACAGGAACATGAAACATTACTTGCCCGGAACGAGGAATTGCAGAAAACAATTCAGGATATAGAGACACAAAGAAAAGAAATTATCACCCGGTTTGCCCAATCGGAAACTTATGCATCTGATAACTTTTCAGTATATGCCACCCGAGGCAAAAATGACAGGCTGGTTGCTAAAGCCCGGTGTGCACAAAAGCTGAATGTTAATTTTGAGGTGCCTCAGAATCTGAACGATTCAGTCAGCTTTCAGATAATCTCTCCAACAGGAGAATTGATCAATCCGGCAAATAAGGGCCTGTCCTGGACTTTCTCCGATCCACTGAATCTCACAGCTGGTTTGCAGGGTGGCCCGGCTCAGTCGGGCAGGAAGGTTGATCTGGAATACAAACCTGAAGAAAAACTTGTTAAAGGTGAATATCAGATAAGGATAACAAGCAACAATATGAATATTGGTAATTGCCGGTTACTGTTAAAATGATATGATATCCTTTTTTTGAATTTCCCGGTACCGGACTCTGTTTGCCTTTTACATTAAACAAAACAAACCGATACCTTAAGATTTAAAATTTCTGATTATCTATTTGATTGCCCCGGGCTGCATTTTCAACCCGGGCATCTTTATTTTCAACCTCCTTGTTAATATGATAGATAACTCTCTGCGGAAAAGGAATTTCAATCCCTTCCCTGTCGAATGCCACCTTGATCCGCCGGCGCAATTCGCCTGATACTTCCCATTGTTTGAGCGGCTTTGTATCTCCGACAACCTTCAAAATAATGGCAGAATCGCCGAATTCATTTACCCGCAAAAATCTTGGTTGTGTTATAAGATAATCTTTAAAAACGGGATCTTGTGCCAGTTCTTCACCGGTTTTATTTATTACGCTTATCACATGATCGAGATCCGAGTCGTAGGCTACACTTATGTCGAGGTTGACCCGTGCAAAGTTTTTTGAGAGATTCGAAACCATCTTTATCTCACCATGCGGGATAAAATGAACTGTGCCATCCATATCCCTCAGTGTTGTGATTCTAAGTGTTATGTCTTCAACAAGACCTCCAGTGCCATTGAGTTGCACAACATCTCCAATCCGGTACTGATTTTCAAGAATAAGAAAGAGTCCGGTAATAATGTCCCTAATGAGATATTGCCCTCCAAAGCCCAGAGCAAGTCCAGCTATTCCTGCGCCTGCCAGAAGAGGAGCGATATCGAGGTCAGCTTCTTTTAATACCATCAGCAGCGCCATTATTGTAATCGCAATGGAAATGGAAACAGTGAGAATGCGTATGAGGGTATTCTCCCGCATTTTTTCGGCTTCCACAGTCATGGTGCTGTCACGCACCACTGCCACCCTTACAGCCCTGGTTATTAATCTGATCTGGATTATGTTCAGGATATAAGCTGCAACAATTATAAAAACAATCCGTATCCCGTGTTTTAAAAGCCAGGGAACAACAGGCATTACCAAATCGGTTAGTTTGTCTTCCATTTGTCATTTAAATTATAAGGCTCACCTCGCTGATTAAAGTGATCCATAACACATTTTTCCGCGGCCCATTACCGCTTTTATGAAAAAGTCATTATCCAGAAAGACAAGATCAGCATCTTTACCTGGTGCAATTGAGCCTTTACGGTCGAACACATTCATCATTCTTGCAATATTTGCCGATGCCATATTTACAGCATCAAGCCTGGAGATCCCGGTAAAATTGATAAGGTTCCTTACCATCTGGTCAACCGGGGTTATTGATGATGCGAATGCCGACCTGTCGGGAACCATTGCCACGCCGTCGACAATAATTGCCTCCTGCCCGCAGGTGTAAATTGTTCCGCCTTCGGGCCGGCCGGCACCGCGATTTGCATCGGAGCATACCATAATCATTTTTTTGCCTTTGCATTTTACGGCAAGCTGCATAAGTTCGTCGGGAAGGTGCTTCCTGTCAGCAATAATCTCGGTGTAAAGCGTATCGATATTTAATGAAGCTTCAAGCATACCCGATATGCGATAAGGTCCTTCCCTGTGAATGGTCGACATTGCACTGAAAAGGTGTGTTGTCATATTCATTCCGAGTGAATGAGCTTCGCGAACCTGCTCATAAGTAGCATCTGAATGTCCGCCTGAAATAACTATCCCCATTTCGGCCAGTCTCCTGATTTTTGACATGTTGGAGCCTATCTCCGGGGCGATGGTTATTCTTTTTATAATATCACTGTACCTCTCCACAATTCCGAAATTCTCTTCGGTCATCTCGAGGATGTACTGTTCAGCCTGGCATCCCTTAAACTTTGGATTTATAAAAGGACCCTCCATGTGGAGACCCATTATCTCTAGTCCCTCACCGTTGTCTTCTTCCATTACCTGCTTTACGCACTCAAATGCTTTTTCAATTTTTGCCAGAGGGTCTGCTGATGTCGATGGATATAAAGAGGTGACTCCGCGTGTAACATAAAAATCTGCCATTCCCCTTACCGCTTCAACGGTTCCATCGTTGCAATCGAAACCGTTACCTCCGTGGCAGTGGGAATCCATATAGCCCGGGGCCGTTATTGCACCTTTTGCATCGATAACATTGTATTCCTTTTCGTTTATAAGGGGAAGATCCTTCCCGAAAGATTCAATTTTTTTGTTATTTGTAATAATATAGCCCGATTGGATTACAGACGATTCCAGGTAGATATCGGTGTTTTTTATCAGTGTCTTCATAAGTTTTATTTTAATTCATAAGCGTTCTAAAAATACGAACTTTTTACGAATATGCCAATGACCTGGACCATTGGCTGAGTCAATCCGTTTATAATCAGCGTTCTCCGCGAGTCATTTGTTCAAACCTGAACAAAATTTTTACCACGGATTCCACAGATGCCACAGACAGAATCATGGGTTTCATTATTTGAAAAAATCCGTGCTCTACCCGTGTTCTCCGCGCAATCCGTGGTAAAAAAAATAATTATCATCAGAGATCCGGAATTCTGTAACTTCACAGTTCAAAGTTGTGAATCCCGGGTTAGAATCGTTAGAATACTTTATACAAGTTTTTTAACAGGCCGGGGGAGCATATTTCATGAAAAAACTGATTTGTAAAAAAACTCCGGTTTTCAAAAAATATTGTTTACGGATGAATTAACTTAATTCGTCAAAAAATTTCTTATATTTTCCACAAAACAATTACTTTCGGATTTGCTCAGTAAGTGTGACTGAGGGGGCGAAAGCATGCCATGTCCCGATCATCAATTCGATCTATTAAAGAGATAACTCGTTGAATTTCATAGTATCGTAAAAAGCCATTCAGCAAATTCATGAAAAGGTCATTATTTCAGAAGTACATTCTTCTGTGTTTGCTTAACGTCTTTTCTTTACTTCTTTCGGCTCAGATACCGACCCCATTTACAGTTACAGGTAGTGGCTCATATTGCGTGGGGTCTGGTGGATTAGCTGTCGGTCTTGATAATTCTCAAGCAGATGTCCTCTATACCCTTTACCGGGACGGAACAGCTCAACCGGATCCTGTTCCCGGTAGTGGTTCATCTATCTCCTTCGGAAACCAACTTTTCGGGACCTATACCGTGATCGGAGTAAATGGGGATGGAACTTCCGGAATGAATGGCAGTGCTGTTATAATTGAAAATCCTATTCCTCCCGCTCCCTCAGGCAGCGCAATACAGACCTTCTGCTCGGGCGCTTTGCCGACGGTGACCAATCTCACCGTAACCGGAACTGGCATCAGATGGTATGATGCCTTAACCGGTGGAAACCTTCTTACTTCTTCAGCAGCGCTGGTCAACGGATCACATTATTTTGCAAGTCAGACTGTGGATGGATGCGAAAGTAATCTCAGGCTCGATGTAACCGCAGTTGTAAATACAACGCCTCCTGCTCCGACTGGGGTCTCATCACAAACTTTCTGCTCGGGCGCTTTGCCGACGGTGACCAATCTCGCCGTAACCGGAACTGGCATCAGATGGTATGATGCCTTAACCGGGGGAAACCTTCTTGCTTCCTCAACAGCGCTGGTCAACGGATCTCATTATTTTGCAAGTCAGACTGTGGATGGATGCGAAAGTAATCTCAGGCTCGATATAACTGCAATTGTAAACACAACTCCTTCCGCTCCCGCTGGCAGCGCAATACAGACCTTCTGCTCGGGCGCTTTGCCGACGGTGACCAATCTCGCCGCAACAGGAACTGGTATCAGATGGTATGATGCCTTAACCGGTGGAAACCTTCTTGCTTCTTCTACAGCGCTGGTCAACGGATCTCATTATTTTGCAAGTCAGACTGTGGATGGATGCGAAAGTAATCTCAGGCTCGATATAACTGCAATTGTAAACACAACTCCTTCCGCTCCCGCTGGCAGCGCAATACAGACCTTCTGCTCGGGCGCTTTGCCGACGGTGACCAATCTCGCCGCAACAGGAACTGGTATCAGATGGTATGATGCCTTAACCGGTGGAAACCTTCTTGCTTCTTCTACAGCGCTGGTCAACGGAACTCATTATTTTGCAAGCCAGACTGTGGATGGATGCGAAAGTAATCTCAGGCTCGATGTAACTGCAATTGTAAACACAACTCCTTCCGCTCCCGCAGGCAGCGCAACACAAACCTTCTGCTCGGGCGCTTTGCCGACGGTGACCAATCTCACCGTAACCGGAACTGGCATCAGATGGTATGATGCCTTAACCGGTGGAAACCTTCTTACTTCTTCAGCAGCGCTGGTCAACGGATCTCATTATTTTGCAAGCCAGACTGTGGATGGATGCGAAAGTAATCTCAGGCTCGATGTAACCGCAGTTGTAAATACAACGCCTCCCGCCCCCACTGGAATCTCAACACAGACCTTCTGCTCGGGCGCTTTGCCGACAGTGACCAATCTCGCCGCAACAGGAACTGGCATCAGATGGTATGATGCCTTAACCGGGGGAAACCTTCTTGCTTCTTCTACAGCGCTGGTCAACGGAAGTCACTATTTTGCAAGCCAGACTGTGGATGGATGCGAAAGTAATCTCAGGCTCGATGTAACTGCAATTGTAAACACAACTCCTTCCGCTCCCGCTGGCAGCGCAATACAGACCTTCTGCTCGGGCGCTTTGCCGACGGTGACCAATATCGCCGCAACAGGAACTGGTATCAGATGGTATGATGCCTTAACCGGTGGAAACCTTCTTACTTCTTCTACAGCGCTGGTCAACGGATCACATTATTTTGCAAGTCAGACTGTGGATGGATGCGAAAGTAATCTCAGGCTCGATATAACTGCAATTGTAAACACAACTCCTTCCGCTCCCGCAGGCAGCGCAACACAAACCTTCTGCTCGGGCGCTTTGCCGACGGTGACCAATCTCACCGTAACCGGAACTGGCATCAGATGGTATGATGCCTTAACCGGTGGAAACCTTCTTACTTCTTCAGCAGCGCTGGTCAACGGATCTCATTATTTTGCAAGCCAGACTGTGGATGGATGCGAAAGTAATCTCAGGCTCGATGTAACCGCAGTTGTAAATACAACGCCTCCCGCCCCCACTGGAATCTCAACACAGACCTTCTGCTCGGGCGCTTTGCCGACAGTGACCAATCTCGCCGCAACAGGAACTAGTATCAGATGGTATGATGCCTTAACCGGGGGAAACCTTCTTGCTTCTTCTACAGCGCTGGTCAACGGATCACATTATTTTGCAAGTCAGACTGTGGATGGATGCGAAAGTAATCTCAGGCTCGATGTAACCGCAGTTGTAAATACAACGCCTCCTGCTCCGACTGGGGTCTCATCACAAACTTTCTGCTCGGGCGCTTTGCCGACGGTGACCAATCTCACCGTAACCGGAACTGGCATCAGATGGTATGATGCCTTAACCGGTGGAAACCTTCTTACTTCTTCAGCAGCGCTGGTCAACGGAAGTCACTATTTTGCAGGCCAGACTGTGGATGGATGCGAAAGTAATCTCAGGCTCGATGTAACCGCAGTTGTAAATACAACGCCTCCCGCCCCCACTGGAATCTCAACACAGACCTTCTGCTCGGGCGCTTTGCCGACAGTGACCAATCTCGCCGCAACAGGAACTAGTATCAGATGGTATGATGCCTTAACCGGGGGAAACCTTCTTGCTTCTTCTACAGCGCTGGTCAACGGATCACATTATTTTGCAAGTCAGACTGTGAATGGATGCGAAAGTTCATCAAGGCTCAATATAACTGCAGTTGTTAACATCACCCCGGTTATTCCCAATCAGACAACAGCAATTTTAACAGGAACAACATTTACCATAACACCTGAAGGAGCCGGTGTCCCGGCAGGAACTACTTATACATGGACTGCACCTGTTTATATTGGCGGAGTGACAGGTGGTTCGGCCCAAACTGTACCCCAGCCGAATATTACAGGGACCCTGAGTATCCCCTCAGGAGCAGGGACCGCATCCTATACCGTAACACCTTCAAACGGATCATGTCCCGGAGCATCATTTACTGTCATAGTTATCGTCACTTCAACTTGTGTGAGTGCTACAATTTCCTCCCAGCCGGCAGACAGGAATATGTGTATGATCTCAGGAACATCATCATTTACGATTGGCGTAAACGGAACAACTCCTGTTGTATATCAATGGCAATACAATGACAGCGGCACATGGAGAAATGTTAGTAATGGCACTCCTTCCGGAGCTTCCTACACCGGATCAACGGGCGCCACTCTTGGTGTTTCAGGTATTACCCAGGCCGGAAGTCGGCAGTACCGCTGCCTGGTTTCCAATTGCGGCATCGCGACAAGTATTGCTTCAAATCCGGCAACGCTGACAGTGGATCCGTTACCATCCGCACCTACCATAGGATCGGTTTTGCATCCTACATGTATAAATCCTACAGGTACGATCAATATCTCGGCTCCGACCGGAACAGGATTTACTTATAGCATCAATGGGACCAACTATACAAATACAACCGGAGTATTTTCCAATGTCAGTGCAGGGAATTACACTGTCACTGCAAGAAGCGCATCCGGATGTATTTCTCCCACAACCGCAGTGACAGTGAATGCTCAGCCGGCAACACCTCCGGCCCCAACAGTTACCCTCGTACAACCAACCTGTAATACTCCGACAGGTTCAGTAACCGTTACAGCTCCTACTGGTATCGGAATGACCTACAGTATCAACAATACTACTTATACAAACACTACCGGGGTATTCACCGCAGTAACAAGCGGTACATATACTGTTACCGCAAGAAACACTGCAGGATGTACATCAGCAGGAACAATCGTTAATATCCAGGCACAACCTTTAATACCGACAGTGACAGTAACCAATCCTGCAGCGGTCTGTTCTCCATCAACAGTCAATATAACTGCTCCTGCTGTTACGACCGGTTCAACCTCGAATCTGACTTACACCTACTGGACTAATGCTGCGGCTACAGCAACGTATTCCACTCCAACGACAGCAAGTTCAGGCACTTATTATATTAAGGGAACTACAAGCGCAGGATGTTACGATGTTGCACCGGTGATTGTAACAGTCCTGCAAACGCCGACAGCCAATGCAGGGACCGGAGGGAATGAATGTGATCTCAACTTTCAGCTTAACGCAATATCAAGTGCAGGTACAGGCACCTGGACAATGACATCAGGTCCCGGCGCAGCATCGTTCAGTCCGAATGAAAACACACCAAATGCAATAGTTACTGTTTCGGTTTACGGCACTTATACTTTCAGATGGACCGAAGTGAATGGTATCTGTTCAGGAAGTAACAGCATTACTGTTAACTTTTACCAGCAACCTGTTGCAAATGCAGGAACAGGAGGCAATAATTGCGGACTTCAGTTCAATCTCAACGGGTCGATGAACGTGGGTACAGGAGTATGGACCAGAGTAAGCGGTACAGGCACTGTTTTATTCTCACCATCGGATACTTCTCCAAACGCTATAGTAACAGTACCTGGTTTTGGTGCATACAGGTTCAGGTGGACTGTTACCAATGGAACATGTTCAAACAGTTCGGATGTTAATGTTACTTTTGTCCAGCAGCCTGCAGCAAATGCAGGCTCAGGAGGTGAAGAATGCGACCTTGATCATATATTAAATGCTACACCAGGAATTACAGGGGGGAAATGGAGTAAGATCAGCGGTCCGGGCGATGCAATTTTCAGCAATATTTCAAGCTATAATGCGACTGTAAGCGTTAGCAAAACAGGTACTTATGAATTTGCCTGGACAATTGAAAACAGTTCGTGCAGCTCAATTGATTTCATAACAGTAGTATTCCATGAACTCCCTCAAATTTCAGCGGGCCCGGATACTGTAATTTGCGAAGATGGATCAGCCCAGCTTCACGCATCCGGCAATGGCAGCTTCATTTGGGAGCCTTCAGCCTCGCTCAGCAATCCTGCTCTGGTCAATCCCGTTGCAACTCCTGTGACCACAACAGTATATTCCGTTACCCTTACCGATCAGAACGGATGTAAGAACAAAGACGATGTTAAAGTTGAGGTTTTGACAAAGCCTGTTGCTGATGCAGGCTCTGACATAATACTGGAGTACCTTTTCAAAACATCCCTGGATGCAACAGCTTCTGATAACGGTTCCGGTACATGGTCATTGATAACGGGCTCGGGGATTTTTAAAGATGCAACTGAAGAAAATACAGAAATAACAGGACTTTCACCCGGAATTAATGAATTCCGGTGGACTGTCACAAACGGAGTATGCCCTGTTGTAAGCGATGACGTAACGGTAACTGTAAAGAACCTGGAAATTCCGACATTAATAACCCCTGATCACGGGGATGATTACAATGAATATTTTATAATCAGGGGAATTGAAACTCTAGGAAAAACCTCTTTAATAATTTTTGACAGGAGAGGTGTTAAGGTTTATGAGAACAACAACTACAACAATGATTGGAATGGGGTGGATTATAATAATAAGGACCTTCCGGAGGATACCTATTTTTATAATATCAAATCAGAGAATGTAAAACCGGTCAGTGGCTTTATTGTAATAAAAAGATGAGACTGAACTTAGATATTCTGTTTCTTAAGGTTTTACCCTTGCTGCTGATCCCTTTCAGCCTTTCAGGACAATTAACCCCTGTTTCAAATCAATATATTCTTAATCCCATTGTGATCAATCCTGCCCACGCAGGCAGCAACGGAGTATTGAACATTGCAGCATTTTACCGGAAACAATGGATTGGAGTTGCAGGATCTCCTGAAACAATGACACTGGCTATTGACGGACCATTACTTGATTCAAAGCTTGGCCTGGGTTTGCTGATTTCGTCGGATAAAACCGGGGTTACTAAAGAATCACGCTTAAATACGATTTATGCATACAGAATTAAACGAGGGGAAGGAATGCTTTCCTTTGGACTTGGAGCAGGTTTAATAGCTACCAATACAGCCTGGTCTGACCTGGTTATCGTAGATAAGGAAGACAGTCATTATCTTTCTGATTCACGTGTTTTCATAGTGCCTGACTTCAATTTTGGAGTTAATTACAGATATCATAATTATTTTGCCGCATTTTCTATACCTAAGTTATTAGGGTATAGTTTTGATTTTAATAAAAATAAATATGCCATTCAGGTAAATCCTGAACAGTACAATATCTTATTCAATACGGGTTATCGTTTCCCGCTTTCTTCAAATACCAGGTTCCTTCCTTCCGTACTTGTTTCATTTTCTCCGGGAAATAAGATTGTGTATGATATCAATGCTCATTTCAATTTTTCTGACAGGTTCTGGACCGGGTTTTCTTACCGGAACAACCGATCTATAGCCGGTTTGATGCAATTTTCCGTAAATAATAAGTTAAAGTTGGCATACATTTACGATTTTGATTTCGAGGATCTGTCCAGGTATAGCAATGGATCGCATGAGATAATGTTCAGGTATGAATTCAGGTATAAATTGGATGCGGTGAATCCATTGAATTTTTAGATATCAGGAACGCCGTTATGAACTGTAGAAAATATTTTTACCTGTTTATATCATTGATACTGCCAGGGCTGTCTTTCTCACAGTCTGATGCCTATACAATTAAAAAGGTTTCTTTCAGCTCAGATCGTTATGACGAATTCTCACCTGTATTTTATAACAACGGCATAGTATTTTGCACTAACAGTCCTCAGAGTATATATAATTATACAGATGGTTCGGGTAATGGTCTGTTTAAAATGAAGTATATTGATACTACCAGAACTTATAAGCGTCAGGAGGTAGTTTTATTTTCCAGGGATCTGACATCCATCCTTAACGACGGACCGGCCACATTCAGCAGTAGTGGAGATACTATCTACTACTCCAGAAATCTTAATGTGGATCGCAGAACCAGCCAGCTAATGGGATTAAGGAACAAGCTTGGCATTTTCAGCGCTGTTCGTGCAGGTGAAAATTGGGTTAATATACGTGAATTCAGATTTAACAGTGAATGGTATAATGTCACTACCCCCTGTCTTGCCCATGACGGGCAAAGATTATATTTTTCATCAGACAAACCTGGCGGATACGGTGGTTTCGATATTTATTACAGCCAATGGAAAAAAGGAAACTGGGATGATCCGGTAAATCTGGGGCCAAATGTAAATACAAAAGGCAACGAGTCCTATCCCTTTATAAATACAGCCGGAGAACTATTCTTTTCATCAGATGGCCATAAAGG
This sequence comes from uncultured Bacteroidales bacterium, assembly GCA_942492865.1. Classification (GTDB taxonomy): domain Bacteria; phylum Bacteroidota; class Bacteroidia; order Bacteroidales; family VadinHA17; genus LD21. The sequence goes on from OW818650.1 coordinate 1,993,728, forward strand.
GCTTGGAGGTAAAGATATTTTTGTAACAAAACAGTATTTATCCGGATGGTATCCGCCTGTGAGGCTCGATGCCCCCGTTAATTCCGAGTATGATGATTTTGGCCTTGTAACCGATCTCCTGGCAAACCAGGGCTATTTTTCTTCCGGAATGGGAAAAACCATTGATATTTACCAGTTTAAATCAAACAGATTCCAGTTCTGGTTCAGCGGGCTTCAGAAAGCTAACATGTATTGTTTTTCGGTATCAGACACCGGGTCAATCAGGGTTGACACAAACAGGCTCGAGTATGTATGGGATCTCGGGGATGGATCAAAAACGGTCGGAAACAAAGCGAAGCATTGTTTTAATGGACCGGGACATTATAATATAAGCCTTGATATTGTTGATAAGACAACAGGGTTACTGTTTTTCCGTAAGCTCACATATGATCTTGAGGTAGTAGATATAGACCAGCCGTTTATCAATTCTGTGGATATTGCAGTCAAAGGTGAGTCGATTGCATTTGATGGTCTGAAGTCAAAATGCCCTGGTTATACCATAACAGGTTTTTATTGGGATTTCGGAGAAGGGTCGTACGGGACCGGGGAAAATGTAAATCACAAATTTGCAAATGCGGGGGAATATGAGGTCAGCATGGGTCTTGTTCTTAAATCTGATGCAAATGGTCATTTTGAAAAAAGAGTCGTTTCCAGGAAAATAAGAGTTTTAAATGATATTCAGGAAAAAGCTTCATACACAACGGAGATTTCAGAAAACCAGAACCCTGCTGATATCTATGATAATAAAAATATCAAGATCAAAGGATATTATTCTGCAGGGGCAGAACTCCTTAAAGAATCAGTATTCCAGGTGGTAATCTTTTCTTCGCAGGCCAGGATATCTTCCACCAGTTCATTTACCGGGAAAATACCGGAGAATTATAAAGTGAAGGAGATCTTTGATCTTGATCAGGGGCTGTATAGTTATGTTGTTGATCAGCAAATGAACCTCATGTTTGCTTATCCTGCTTACAATGACATGATTGCAGCGGGCTTTAATGATACCAGAATAAGGCTTTATACACTCAGGGATCCTGCAGAAAAGGAATTATATAATCTGATTAATAAATACGGTAACCTGTGCGATTCTTATTTTGATTCAGGAAATAAGCTTTTAACAAATGGAATCTTAATGCTTAATCAGATAGCGATTTTAATGGTTAAATATCCCGGAATAACCATAGAAATCGGAGTCCACTCAGATATGCAGGGAGATCCGGCAAGAAACAAATGGATCTCCAGATCAAGGGCCCAGATGATGGTAAATTACCTGGTAGGAACAGGTATGGACGTTAAACGCCTTAAAGTAACAGGTTATGGCGGAACCAGGCCGGTCGTTGTGAATACTAAGGAAGATGACATGAACTTCAACGAAAGAGTTGATTTTTCAATATCGAATTAAAATGGCAATTTGTCAGGTTTCTGATTGCATTCATCAAAAAAGCTCATGCCAACTCCATTCTTTAATTATATTTAACCCTGTAAAGTTTAATCGATCCTGTTGAATCCAGTCTTCTCAATTACAAATAACACATAGTCATTAGTGCCTGAAAACGGCTGTAATCAGATTATTATTATTATGTTAGAGGAAGATTCCAATGGGACTGACCATGCGAAAGCATTATAAATGGCTCAGGGCACAGAGCACAGTGCAAAAGGATTCTTCACTAACCACTCACCACTCACGTCTCACTTCTTAATTCTTCCTCCCTGCACCCTGAGCTCTGAGCTTAACTCTGAAACCCTGAACCACTGAAACCACTGAAACACTGAAACATTTAAAATAGAATCCAATGAAATCATATCGAATTAATATATTCCTCCTGTTAGCAATATTTCTATCGGTAAGTTCCTGCGTAAGCAAAAAAAAACTTACATATCTTCAGTATAGCCAGATGGAAGCTCCTGATTTACCTCTGAAGGATTTAAGGATATCAATCACTCCTTCTGCATATAAGCTGATGCCTTACGATGTGCTTTTTATAAGGGTAATAACTCCCGATCCACAATGGTCAGAAATTTTTAATGTTATGGCAACCGGACAGGGAGGCGCAATGACGACTGAAAGCGCATCTTTACTGGGCTATCCAGTGAATGATGATGGTAATATTGAAATTCCTTATGTGGGCAAGGTAGAGGTAGGTGGGAAAACGCTGGCTGAAGTGAAGGTCCATTTGGATACGATTTTTAAGGGTTATCTTAATAATGCCTCCATTACAGTTCGTCTGGTCAATAATTACATAAGTGTTATAGGGGAAGTTACAACACCCGGGAGGTATCCCATGACAAAAGACCGCCTTAATGTGTTTGAAGCAATTTCCCTCGCGGGTGACCTTAGTTTATTCAGCAACCGGCAGAAAGTGCAGTTAATAAGACAGACTCCCTATGGACCTGTTGTGAAGCAATTCTCCCTGAGCGACAGGAGTATCCTGACATCTGAATATTACTATGTTATGCCAAATGATATTATCTATGCTGAACCTATGAGGCGAAGGTCATTCGATATGAATTCATCTTTTACACAGATCTTACTTGGCTCCTTCACAACCATTCTTACGGCTATTACGACAATATTCGTTATATTGAATTATAATAGTGACAATGCGCAGTAGTTTGCTTCGAAACCCATATTCTTTTTTACAGACAAATGAAAAATTCTGAAAATCAACAAAAGGAGCAACATGCAAAACAGATAGGGATAGATCCGCATGTGGTTATGTCGCTTATTCTGAAAAACTGGTATTATCTTGTTATTGGTGTTATTGTGGCTTTGCTCGGCGCCAGATTTTATATAGGTCATACGTTACCTTCCTATCTGTCAACTACAACTATCCTGATAAATGAAACGGAGGAAAGAACTCTTGCAGGAAATGAAGAACTTCTGCAGGGATTAGGCCTGCCTGGCGGGATGAGGAACATTGATAATCAGATTATGATCCTCACTTCAAGAGCATTGACGGAAAAAGCGCTGAAAGAACTACCATTCGAAATTGAGTTTTACCATAAGACGTTCCGTAATGAACTTCCTATTTACCCTGAATTACCGGTGAAGATTCTGTTTCATACTGAAAATCCGCTTCCCAGGGATGTTGAATTTTCAATCTTATATTCAGGCAATAATAAATTTATTTTACAATCTGAATCGGAATATTTTGAACTAACTAAAACTTCCTCTTTTGGGGAAACTATAGAGGCTCCTGGTGGAAGTTTTACAATAGAATGTCGCGACGAACCATGGATGAATGCCAACAGGGAGGAAAAACTTTATTTTGTTATTTACAGCCCGTCCAGATTAGCATCTTACTATAACAGCAGGCTCAATGTGGAACATTTATCACGGACAGGTTCAATTTTGAGTGTCAGTTTGCAGGGAACGAACAGGAATAAAGATGTTGATTTTCTCAATAAGCTTGCAGAGGTCTTTCAGGCATCATCACTTGATAAGAAAAATATAGAAGCAATCAGAAGGATCCAGTTTATTGATGAGCAGCTTATCGGGATTTCAGATTCACTCTCAATTACGGAGAGCAAGTTACAGCAGTTTCGTTCATCAAATAAGGTGATGGACCTCTCGGCACAGGGACAGGCCATTATACAACAGGTAACCATACTTGAGAATGAAAAGGCACGATTAAGTCTTGAATCGAATTATTATGATTACCTGGCCGATTACCTCGCTAAAGATGTAACCGGGGAACTGCCAATTATTCCGATAACCATGGGCATCACTGATCCCGGACTGACCAGGCTGGTTACAGAACTTGCTGATTTACAAAGCCAGCTCTCTGCAAGGGGATCAATAGAGATGAATCCGGTTCAGAATCTGATTGTTCAAAAGGTGAATAGTACCAAGAGCGCTCTCCTTGAAACGCTCAATGGATTAAGAAGGGCAAACAACCTTGCCAGGAATGAAAACCAGAATCAGATCAACAGGATAAATGCCCAGGCATCCAGACTACCTGTAACAGAAAGACAACTTTTGGGCATTGAACGGAAATTCAGGTTAAATGATGAGATGTACACCTTTCTTCTTGAGACCAGGGCTGAACAGCAAATGCAAAAAGCATCAAATATGGCTGACTGTGAGATAATTGATCCTGCAAATATTGAGTATAGTTACATTGTCTCACCAAATCGTAACCTGGTAAATTTTGCAGCAATATTTCTTGGCTCAGGAATTCCTTTTGTAATTATCTTTCTTGCATTCGTTTTTAATAAAAAGCTTAAAAGAGACGATATCGCAAATATTACAGATACGCCTGTAATTGGAAATATTCCGCACAATGCCGGAAAAATAAATGCAGTTATCTTTGAAAACCCGGGTTCATCTATTGCTGAAGCCTACAGGTTGTTGAGGACCAGAATGCAGTTTTTTACCAAAGAGGCTGTATCCCCGGTGATTCTTGTTACCTCATCAATGCCAGGGGAAGGTAAAACATTTACTGCAATCAACCTGGCCTCTGTGTACAGCATAATGGATAAAAAGACGGTGCTTGTGGGTTTTGACCTGAGAAAACCAAAAATATTCAGGGATTTTAACCTTAATAATGATAAGGGAGTTTCGACATTCCTGATTGGTAAAGATAATCTGCAGGATATTATACAAAAGACTGCTTACCCGAATTTATATGTTATACCTGCGGGACCTGTTCCTCCAAACCCGTCAGAATTGACTGAGCTTGAGAAAACAGAAGAATTGCTAAAATTGCTAAAAGAAAAATTTGATTATATTATTATTGACTCATCACCGATAGGACTGGTATCAGACCCATTCCGCATAGCAGCACTTGCTGATACATGCCTTATTGTGGTTAGGCCCGGATTGACACAGCGTGATATGTTCGAAAACACAATGATTGAAATAAGTAGTAACAACACCCCTGGAGTTGGTCTGATAATTAACGATATCCAGGCAGGTGATAAGCATTACAATTACAGCGAAAAGTACGGCTACACCAGTGAAAAAAGAAAAACAGAAAAATAATAGTGATTTGAACCTATGCATATTTTCTTTCTGATTATTTAAAAATTAACTGTAATTATAATAGTCACAAAATAAAATGACTCCAACACTTATCGATCTTCCCAAATTTTTAGATGCCCGCGGAAATCTTTCTTTTATTGAGGAAGATAGTCAGCTGCCATTTAAGATAAAACGTGTTTACTGGATCTATGATGTTCCTGGTGGCGAGGTCAGGGGAGGTCATGCATTCAGAGATACTGAAGAGGTGATCGTTGCATTGTCGGGAAGCTTTGACATGATCCTGAACGATGGGAACAGGGAATACAGGTTTCACCTTAACAGATCTTATTTCGGAATATATATTCCAAAAATGCTGTGGCGAACCCTTGAGAATTTTTCAACAAATTCTCTCGCTCTCATAATTGCATCTACTGATTATTCTGGAGATGATTATATCAGGGACTTTGATAAATTCAAACAATTGAGAAATCAATGAATAATATTGTTTCGGATGTTCATGCCTGTAATGTAGTTGAACTGACTAAAATACATAACCGGGCAGGAAATATAACGATCATTCAGAATGGTGATCATCAGCCATTTGGAATTAAGAGGGTATATTACCTTTACGATGTCCCCGGTGGTTCAGATCGAGGAGGTCATGCGCATAAGGCTCTTTACCAGCTAATTGTTGCTGCCAGCGGTTCCTTTGATGTAATTCTCGATGATGGCACCAACAAGAAGATCATTCAATTGAACAGGCCATATTTCGGTCTGTTTGTGGTGCCTGGTATATGGAGGGAGATAGTTAACTTTTCATCCGGTGCAATTTGCCTCGTGATGGCTTCGGAAAAATATTCTGCAGATGATTATATCCGCGACTATTCTGATTTTCAAAAACTGAAACTTAATACTAATGTTGACTGACTTCGATATAAGTACTTACAATTCATATTTCCCTGTAAATCCGCATCCATTTATATCCGCTCCATTTATTGAGCTTAATAGAAATAAGGCAGATGTCATTATTAGACTGGCAGAGAGTACGCAGAAACCTGTAATAGGGTTGGTGGCAGGTATTAAAGAAGGTGTGTTATATTCTCCTTTTTCGGCGCCTTTCGGAGGCTTCCACTTTCTGAAGCAGAATATTTATGTAAGCGAAATTGACAATTTTCTGAAGTCACTTCAATCGCATATTGTTTCGAAAGGATATAGCGGAATTGAATTGATAATGCCACCCGATATTTACCACCCGACATTCAATGCCAAAACTATCAATTGCCTGGTACGTAATGGTTTTGAACCGGCTATACCGGAGGTGACCAACTGGGTTGAGCTAAATAATTTTAACGGGGTTTTTTCACAAAGGAACAGCCGTGAATACTATAATCAGGCTGTCAGGTTCGGCCTCACTTTTAGTCTGGCCCGGGATGAGACAGATAAAGAAAACATTTATAGTCTCATCTCCAGCAACAGGGCAAAATTCGGCAGGCCCATTTTTATGACACTTAAAGATATTAACGATACTGCCGGCTTATGGCCGGTGGATTTCTTTAAGGTAAACTCAACTGACGGTACACTGGTAGCATCGGCCATCTTTTATCAAAGCCATCCTGACATCTGCTATGCTGCCTTCTGGGGTGATAATGAAACAGGCAGGCCCCTTCGGGCCATGGATTTTCTTGCATTTAATCTGTGGGCATTTTATAAAAACAAAGGTTATAAATACATTGACCTTGGTATCTCTACTGAAAACGGGCACCCGAATGAAGGACTTCTGCGTTTCAAGGAATCTCACGAAGGATCATCATCCCTGCGATATAAATTCACCTGGAAGGTAAAGTAAACTATGTTCGTATTAAATCCCGACCCATATAGCCTCCCTTGTTACCGTATCGGACCTTTTCGTACATCAGATCTCTCATTAAACCATAATCTGCCGGTTAGTTACCTGGCAGATGAATATTTTAATGAAAGGTTTGCAGCAAAAGATCTGATCTATACCTTTAATGGAAGAAAGGCAATAAACATTGCCCTGGAGTATTATAACCTCGATAAAGATGACATCGTCACTATCTTTACCACAAGCGGGAATTTCTATATTAGCGGCTGTGTGACGAAGGAAATTGAGAGATTCTGCAAATGGTCACGTAAGATTGAGCCTGAAACAAAGATAATTTTTGTGAACCATGAATTTGGGTATCCTTTTCCTGACCTGCATACCCTAAGAAAATATGGCCTTCCGATAATTGAAGATTGTGCAGGCTCCTTCTTTTCCCACGACAAGTATGACAACATTGGTAACATAGGTGAATTCGTTATTTACAGCTTTCCCAAGATGTTCCCACTGCAGGTTGGTGGATTGCTTGTGTCAAATCTTGACAGGGAGATCAGCAGGGAAGGACAGGCTGATGAAATGACTGCCAGACATATAAGAAATGTTTTGTCGCATTATATAGGTTCAAGGGATGAAATAATAAAAAAAAGGATAGGAAACTTTAATTATCTGAAAGAAAAATTCGGATCACTAGGATTAAAGGTCCGGTTTAAGGATGAGGATGGTGTGGTTCCCGGAGTCTTTATGTTTGAAACGGGTAGCCTTGGAATCGATTTTCCTGAATTGAAAAAGTATTACTATGCCCATGGTGTCCAATGCAGTGTCTTTTACGGAGAGGAGGCTTTTTTTATTCCGGTTCATCAGGCATTAAATGAGCATGATATGGACTATTTTTTTGAAGTTTGCAGATCATTCCTCAAATAAATCCTTTATATGAAATTTGCCAATATCAGTCTGGGCAGGGATGTTGAAATAGATCCTTCCACCTCAATTAATAATGTTGTAATAGGCGATAAGGTCAGAATTGCCAAGCGATGCAGCATATATGGCAGCCCGGAGAACCCGCTGGAGTTGGGACCCAATTCTTATGTTGGTATGAACAGCGTGCTTAATGGTTTTTCAGCCAAACTTACCATTGGGAAGAATGTCAGTATATCCCAGTTTGTCAATATAATGGTCGATTCGGGTCCAAATGCCTCTCCCGGTATGATGAGAATTTTTCCGATAGTCAAAGGGCCGGTAACGATCGGAAATGACAGCTGGATAGGATCCGGTGCAACGATAATGCCGAACGTGACTTTAGGTGAGTACTGCGTAGTTGCGGCACACAGCTACGTAAATAAAAGTTTTCCTGCATTTTCGGTTATTGGAGGTTGCCCGGCAAAACTGATCAGGACATTCACAGATGAGGAGAAGGCCACAATGCTTGATGTTGAAAATAAAAGTCTCCCATGTAATTCCAGCAGTTATGAAGACAATTATCTTGATCTGCCATTTGAAGACGCACTCCGGAAATTCCGTTTCAGAAATCTTTTGACCAAGCTCAGGGAATACCCCCATAAACGAATTATTGAAATAGGCCCCGGGTCCAATCCGCTGTTCAGTTATTTCAGCGGATTCGAAAGAATGACAATAATTGAGCCTGGTAAAAATTTTGCAAAAATTGTGCGTACACAGATTGGTACAAGATCTGATATAACGCTTATCAATGATACAATTGAAAACATATCAGGACAACTCGGGAATGACTCTTATGATTTGGTAATAATCGGAGGTTTTCTGCACGAAATAGACAATCCGGATGCAGTCTTAAGTGCAGTGCGGGTTCTCTGTTCTGACGATACAGTTGTTTACACTTATGTGCCTAACGCTCAATCATTCCACCGGATACTTGCTTTCAAAATGGGACTGATAGAAAATGTTTTTCAGAAATCGGGGCACGATGAGTTATTTAAAAGGCAGAGTGTTTTTGATATTGAGTCTTTCAAAGCATTAATGAGAAATCAGGGCTTTAAAGTAATTGATTCCGGGTCATATTTTATTAAACCATTCACCCATGACCAGATGAAAGCAATTATTGATAACCACATTATTGATAATTCCTGTCTCGAAGGTCTGGATAAAATGGTTGAGTATCTGCCAGGTATGGGTTCAGAATTATGGTTTAGCTGTAAAAAAGATGATAAAATTTCTTGATCTCAAAGCTGTTAATGATTCTTTCGGAGATGAGCTTTCGGAAGCAGTTAACCGTGTCCTTAAGTCAGGATGGTATCTGCTTGGAAATGAAGTAGGCGATTTCGAAAAAAGCTATGGGTCTTATATAGGATCAAAGCATTGCATTGGTGTGGCAAATGGTCTGGATGCACTCAGGCTCATTTTCAGAGCCTATATGGAATTGGAAATGATGAAGGAAGGAGATGAAATCATTGTTCCGGCGAATACTTATATAGCATCCATTCTTGCAATAACTGAAAACCGGTTAAAACCCGTCCTGGTTGAGCCGCAAATAAATAACTATAATATAGACGTTTCATTAATTGAAAAGAGCATTACTGCCCGCACACGTGCAATTATGGTCGTTCATCTTTACGGCAGGACCTGCTGGTCTGAAAACCTGGAGGATATTGCTGCCAGATACAATCTGAAGATAATAGAGGATAATGCACAAGCGGCAGGAGCGATGACGATGGCTCAGAGCTCAGAGCGCAGAGCGCAGGAGAAGAAGGCACAGGGCACAGGGCACAGAGCTCAGGAGGAAATGGCTCAGAGCTCAGAGCTCAGGGCTCAGGGCAAGAAAGAGATGACCCTGAAACGAACTGGTTCATTGGGAGATGCAGCCGGTCACAGTTTTTATCCGGGGAAAAATTTAGGTGCCATAGGAGATGGAGGCGGAGTCACTACTGATGATGATGAACTTGCTGCGGTTGTAAGATCGCTGGCGAACTATGGTTCTTCAAAGAAGTATGTATTCGAATATCAGGGATTGAATTCAAGGCTTGACGAGATACAGGCAGCAGCATTAAATGTAAAGTTGCGCAGGCTTGACCATGATAACCAGCGCCGCCGTGAAATCGCTAAATGTTATATTGAAAATATAAGGAATCAGGGAATAATTTTACCTGAAAATCCAACCTTTGACCTTTCTCATGTATGGCATCTTTTTGTTGTCCGCTCACTGTTCAGAGAACGTTTGCAGAATTATCTTATTGAGAACGGGATACAAACGCTGATCCACTACCCTGTACCGCCTCATCAACAACAGGCATATAAGGAGTGGAATGATTTAATATTCCCATTAACTGAAAAAATTCACCGGGAAGTATTGAGTATGCCGATAAGCCAGGTAATGAATGATAATGAAATGGAGCAGGTTATTAATATTATCAATAAATTCTCCGTTTAGGAGTACCATAAGCTGATCTTGACACAGCAAACATCCTCTTACAGGCAGATCTTCAAAGCGACCTCAATCTTCGGAGGGGTGCAGGTTTTTACTATACTGATAAGTGTTGTCAGGGTCAAATTCGTTGCTGTTCTGCTTGGAACGGCAGGTGTAGGCATAATCGGACTTCTGCATGCCCCTCTTCAGTTTATAATAGCTCTTACCGGTCTGGGTATATCCTATAGTGCAGTCCGGGATATATCAGAAGCTAATGCCTCTGGCCAGCAAACAAGGATTGCAACAACAATTACAATTCTTCGGCGCTGGTCATGGTTTACAGGGTTGCTGGGAACTGTAATCACAGCATCGCTTGCACCCCTGCTAAGCGAATGGACATTCGGAAACCGCGAATATACATGGGCATTCGTCTGGTTGTCGCTCACCTTGTTCCTGCAGGCTGTTAACAAAGGGCAAAGCGCTATTCTTCAGGGTACAAGGAGATTGAAAGAGATGGCTAAAGCCAGTGTAATTGGCTCTGCCTTAGGCTTATCCACCTCAATTCCATTATATTATTGGTTTGGCATAAAAGGAATTGTACCGGCGATGCTGGTCACTGCTGTTACAGCCCTCTGGCTTTCATGGCATTTCTCCCGTAAGATAGCGATTGAAAAGGTAGAGCTTACTGTAAAAGAGACATATAATTCAGGAATGGGGATGGTTAAGCTTGGTATTTATATGACAATTGCAGGATTGGTAGCCTCTTTTTCCGCTTACATTCTTAACGCTTTTATCAGCAACCGTAGCGGTGTTGAGCAGGTTGGCCTCTATAGTGCCGGATGGGCTGTAATAGGCCAGTATACAAGTATTATATTCACTGCAATGGGGACAGATTATTTTCCCCGTCTGTCAGCCATTCAAACCGACAATGTAAAAATTAAGGAATTAGTGCGGCAACAGATCGAGATAGCACTTCTTATCCTGACACCTCTTCTGTCTCTATTGATCATAATAATGCCGCTCATTGTAAGGATATTGTACACTCCGGCATTCATGCCAATAGTAATGTTTGCCAACCTGACAGTGCTTGGAATTCAGTTTAAGGCCATTTCATGGGCCTTGGGTTATGTTTTCCTTGCTAAGGGTAACGGCCGTCTGTTCCTGACTCTTGAGATTGTTTCCGGTACCATCATCCTTCTTCTTAATATATTGTTCTATCACCTGTATGGATTGAACGGACTAGGTATTTCTTTTATTTTATCATATATTGCAGGCATGACCATGTCATACCTGGTACTCAGGCGAAAATACAGTTTTGATCTCCCGGGTGAATTTTATATAAAATTGCTGCTTACCTACAGCCTGGTCATGATATCTTTCCTCACAGTATTTTTGCAAGGTCCTTTGATCAGGTATATTGCAGGCATCTCTGTGCTGGTTTATTCAGTTATATATTCATTCATGAAAATGAATGAAATGATGGATATCAAGTCAATTATACTCGAAAAGTTTAAAAAGCATTGACAGCATCAATGAATCCATTGGTTTCAGTAATAGTCGTAAGTTTCAATTCATCACCCTTTATAATTGAAACACTTGAGAGTATTTTAAAACAAACCTGGAATGATCTGGAGTTGATCATTACTGACGATTGTTCGCGTGATAACACAATTGAAATTGCCAGAAGATGGCTGGATGCCAATTCTCACAGATTCAGGCGAAGTGAGGTAATCACGAGTTCTGTTAACACAGGGGTAACTGCAAATGCCAACAGGGGCCTTTATGCTTCTACGGGGGAATGGATAAAATTCCTTGGGGCTGATGATACCCTGAAACCGAAGTGCATTGAAGAAAATATGGTTTGGATAGCAGGGCATACCGATGCCAGAGGTTTGTTCTCTTATGTGGAATTATATGCAGGAACTTTCGAATCAGAGAACCTTATAAGGACAATTCCCGGCGATCCATTCTCAGAACAGAGCATTATGTCACCAGAGAGAGATGCCGGTTCTCAGTACAGGATGCTCCTGGTAAGCGACAGGATACATTATTCTCCTTCAGTTTTTCTTCACAGATCAACAATCCTGTCACTGGGAGGATTTGATGAAAGATTTAAAATGCAGGAAGATTACCCGTTGTGGCTCAAAATGACAAAGAACGGGTATCGGCTTCATTTTATGGAAAAAGTTACGGTAAATTACAGGCAGCATGTCAACGCCATTAATAATACGGGTATTTCTTACCTGATCAATCCAAATTATTTCAACTCTGAAAAATTCAGAAGAATATACACTTATCCTTTCATGCCTCTCCATTTGAGGCTGGATCAGCGTTTTCAATATTATACCTCGCTGCCTTTTAAAAATTCTTTACTTAATAAAAACAAAACTCATTACCGCTTCCTCCTGAATATTTTATCAGTGTATCTCAATCCATTCAGATATTTTATATGGGTCAGGAAAAAGTTGAATAAAAATCTGATTGACAATGAATTTTATGCATAACTCCTTTTCACTGTGATCCGATGATCTTTCCATTAATTTCCGGCACCTTGCCTTAAACATGAAACTTCTTTCCATAATAATTCCCATATTTAATGTTGAACCTTATCTCGAGAGATGCCTGAGGGGTCTTGAAAATCAGGATGTTCAGAGAAATGATTATGAGATAATATGCATTAATGACGGTTCGCCTGACAATAGCCGGGAAATAGTAAAAAAACTTCAGACTGAATTTGATAATATTATACTTATTGATCAGGAAAATCAAGGTGTCTCGAGGGCAAGGAATAACGGGATGGAAAAGGCCTGTGGCAGGTATCTTTTATTCATTGATCCTGATGATTTTGTGCATCAGGATACATTTGCAGGAATACTTAATAATATTACAGTTCAGAATGCCCAGGTTTCTTTCCTTGGGTTCACTCTTATGGATGGAATGGGTAATCCGCAGAATTCTGTCTTGCATGAAGAACACCGTGATAATCTTTATTCAGGGATTGACGCGTATCATCTATCAAGGGGAGATGGAAGAACTGATCCTGACAGAACCTGGGCTGTGCTATTCGAGAGGGAATTTCTGAACGACAATAATCTACGATATCTTCCTGATGTCCCGTATCTTGAGGATGGAGAACTTATAGCACGGATATTATGCCTGGCTGATCGTTGTATCTTTGATTCCCGATATTTTTACCTAAGGACTGCACGTAAGGGCTCTGCCACCAGATCCATGCTTATTTATTCAGATAAAGCTGTAAATGGGTTTATACTTGCAGCATGTAATCTCAAAAAATTCAGAGAGCAAGGAGAATTAAACGATTCTCAAAAAAAATTCATGAATCAGCCAATATGCAAATTTACCCTTCTTCCACTGATGAGCACCGTGAAGGATAAAGAGAAATTCAAGACAGTAAGTGAACGACTCAAATCAAATGGGTTAAGAAAATGCGTGCTGAAAGGATGTAATAATTTTTACAGGATCGAAGGTTTCTTATATAATTTGAATCCATGCTTGTATCTTATACATAGAAAACTGGGAACGCCGCTTCTGAAATTAGTTAAACCATGACCAGATAGCCGGATATCTTGTTAAACTTAACTGAAAGATGGGACTGAAAAGATACGGTTATAAAAACTGGAAGAAAAATGAACCGGGGAACATTATTGAATATATATTGTCTCCATGCCCTAACGGACTGCGTATCATCAATTTTATTTTCCAGAAGATTTTCAGAATTAATGCAGAGGTGCCTTTCATGGTCCATTATACATCAACTGTAAGAAAAACAGTTTATCTCGGAAAAAATGTTGCATTGTATTTTGCAAATTCTGGCAACTGCTATTTTTCAGGAATAAATAAAATTTATATTGGTGATAATACCATGTTTGCCTCAGGTGTTAAAGTAATTTCAGCCAATCATGACAAGGAGGATTATAGCAAGCATGTTAAAGATGGAGATCCGATAATTATTGGAAAAAATTGTTGGTTAGGAGCGAATTGCGTTATACTCCCTGGTGTAAAACTTGGTGACAATGTCATTGTAGGTGCTGGCAGCGTTGTAACAAAGTCGTTCCAGAGTAATGTTATTCTTGGTGGAGTACCAGCCAGGATTATAAAGGGAAATTGAGTTAACAATTTAGCTGCGTTTTGTCATAAAACTATGAACAGAAAGAAAAAAATACTCATTATTTCCAACGGATTTTATCCTGAAATTTCACCAAGAAGTTTCAGGGCAACAGAGCTTGCTAAAGAATTTTGCAGACAGGGTCATACGGTATCAGTGATCACAAAATTCCGCGATCATGATTATTCCGGTTTTCTGAAAGATTTTCATTTTACGATCAAAATGTGGAATATAACATTTCCGGTTGTACCCGATTTAAAGGTTAAGCCATTTTCTGTAGTAACTAAGGCTTTATCCAGAATAATGATGGTCTTATTTGAATATCCGGCTATTGAAGATATGTTCCGAGTAAAGAAGTTACTCAAAAATGAAACGGGCTATGACATGATGATTTCACTTGCAGTTCCGTTCCCGGTTCATTGGGGTGTCGCCTGGGCCAGATCAGCAAAGAACAATATTGCCGGCACCTGGATCGCTGATTGCGGTGACCCATATATGTTTGCGCGTTTGGATAGATTCAGGAAGCCATTCTATTTCAAATATTTTGAAAAATTTTTCTGCCGTAAATGTAACTTCATTACAATTCCTTTCAGGGAAATGCAATCTCAGTTTTACCCAGAGTTTCTTTCAAAAATCAAGGTGATACCGCAGGGATTTAATTTTGACGAAATCAGGTTATATAACGGTCCATGGGATAGTCAGAAACCTGTTTTTGTTTTTGCAGGTTCTGTAATTCCGGGGAAAAGGGACTTGTCATTATTTCTTGAATTTTTATCAGGTTGTACAATGGACTTCCATTTTATTGTTTATACAAATAAAATGGACTGGTTCAGCAAATTTAAGACTTTGCTGGGAGATAAGCTGGAAGTAAGGGGATATATTGAAAGATTAGCTTTATTGTACGAAATGAGCAAAGCAGATTTCCTGGTAAATGTTGATACCGTTTTCGATTCACTTTCCAATACTGAGGCGGTGCCGAGCAAACTTATTGATTATGCCCTAACAGGACGGCCTATCCTTAATATAAGTTCTGCATACCTTAATGAAGAACTTGTAATTGAGTTTCTTAACAGGAATTATCAGGGGAGAAGAGTGATTGAAAAATCGAGATATGATATCAGGCAGGTCTCTGCTGAATTTCTTGAATTCATAAAATGAATTGTTCGTACCCGGAAATAGGTTCAAAGAGCAGATGAATAACACTCCGGCATATTTACTACCTGTCCCAAAGCTGAATAGCGGGAACTATCTTATTTTATTCATTTTATGGCCATTTCTGAGTTTCATGCTGGCAGTTATCAATTTCAGCCAGAAAGAAGCAAGAAAGGTAATCTATATATTTTTCATTTATTATGGACTTACATTTGTAATAAGTGAACTGGGAGGATATGGACCTGATGCCGAACGTCAGGCTTTACGGCTTATTACTGCTGCCAGGCAGCCATTTTCAGAATTTTTTAAAATAGTCGGTGACCTTTATGTAGCCGAAGATTCGGTTGACCTCATACAGCCACTCTTGATTTTCTTTGTATCACGGTTTACTAATGATTACGGTTTTCTGTTTGCTATTTATGCAGCTTTCTTCGGATTCTTCTACCTTAAAAGCATTAAGCTGGTCTACAGGCACTTTTATGAAAATCCGGGGTATAACTCACTTATTCATTTGATCTTCTTTGTGCTGATTATTCCAATTACATTCATTAATGGTTTCAGGATGTGGACAGCAGCATGGATTTTCTTCTTTGGGGCATATAATGTTGTATTAAATCGTGATCCGCGGTATCTCCTTATTGCTTTATGTTCTTCATTTGTTCATTTTAGTTTTTTTAGTGCCAGTGCAGTGCTCGCTATCTATTACTTTGCCGGTAACCGGAACATAATTTATTTCCCGCTGGCGGCAGTCTCCTTTGTCCTTCCGCAATTGCTGGCTCCATTATTTCAATCTCTGTCACTCAGATTGGGCGGAGGAATTCAAAACAGGTATGAAGGATATGCCGGCGAGAATTATATTTTGCACAGGCAGGATGAACTGGCTCAGGGTGCCTGGTTCCTCAGGATGAGCAATGATCTTGTCTTGTATTACCTGCTCTTTGCAATTTTTATAATCCAGCTTAATTCAAAAACCCGCGAAAAAACCCAGGAAGAAAAAAATCTGTACAGCTTTACCCTTCTTTTTCTTTCATTTGTGAATTTTGGTTCAATAATCCCATCCTTCGGAGGAAGGTTTATGCTGGTGTTCTTTTTGTTTGCCACATTGTATATTATTTACTATTTCATGAAAATTTCCGGAACCCGGATTAACTGGCTAACAATTATTGGATTATTCCCTATGCTTCTTTACATTATTGTAAATTTAAGGATAGGATTTCCATCTGTTAATGCCTGGATCTTTGTTCCCGGATTGGGATTGCCATTATTTATGCCCGACCTCTCCTTATTTGAAGTTTTATTTTGATGAAGAACAAACCAGGTTATGCTCATCTGCGGGCACTTGTCTCACAGAATCTGATTAATATTAGAGGATGGAGAACTCCTGACAAGTTCATTGTTATCGAAAGTGACGACTGGGGAAGTATCAGGATGCCATCAAATGAGGTTTATTCAAAATTCCTGAAAAAAGGACTGGAACTTACAGGAAGCGACTATAACAGACTTGATTCCCTCGAAAGCAATGATGATCTGATAAACCTGTATGAAGTCCTTCACTCGTTCAGGGATTCGCACGGCAATCCCCCTGTGGTTACCGCAAATATGGTTGTAGGTAATCCTGATTTTAAAAAGATAAGGGAGTCAGATTTCAATGACTATTATTATGAACCGGTTACAGAAACGCTCAGAAGATATGATGGCCGTGAAAAGGTTGAATCTCTCTGGTTGCAGGGAAAGACTGAAAAGGTCTTCCATCCACAATTTCATGGCCGTGAACACGTCAATGTTGTCAGGTGGATGAGTGCTCTCAGGAAGAAAACACCGGGGATAATGTTCGCATTTGAAAATGAGACAACATTCTCGGGTGAGGGGGATTATAATTTCATGGAGGTTCTTGATTATAATAGCAGGGCTGACCTTGTAAAAATGAAGGAAAGTCTTGTTGAAGGACTGAACAATTTTGAAAAAATATTTGGTTTCAGGTCGCAGTCATTCATTCCGCCATGCTATACCTGGGATAGCAATATTGAGGAAACACTTTATATAAACGGGGTAAATTATATCCAGGGACTGGTAATTCAATCAGTACCCACCGGTTCATTCGGGAAGTACACAAAGAAAATTCATTATATGGGAAAGCGGAACTCCTGCGGACAGTATTATCTCATCAGGAACTGCTTTTTCGAACCCTCTCTTTCCAAAAAAACTGATCCGGTTGGAGACTGCCTTAACCGTATAAATGTCGCTTTCAGATGGCATAAACCGGCAATAATTGGCAGTCATCGTATAAACTTTATAGGATCACTAGATGAAAGTAACAGGGATAACAATTTAAGATTACTGAAAGAGCTTCTTTCCCGGATATTGAAAGAATGGCCCGAAGTCATCTTCATTACTTCAGATCAGCTTGGTGAAATGATGGCGGGGGAGCGGAGAGCGTAAAGCGGAGAGCGTAAAGCGTAAAGCGTAAAGCGTAAAGAGGAAAGAGGAAAGAGAGTACCCATTATTATAAAGGACAGTGAGTAAGATTGAGAGTCATAAAGATTTAATTGTTTATCAAAAGGCGTACAAGCTGGCAATGGAGATTTTTGAAATATCCAAAAGTTTTCCGAAAGAGGAAAAATATTCACTGACAGACCAAATTAGAAGATCATCGAGATCTGTGACTTCATGCCTGGCTGAATCATGGGCAAAGAGAAGGTATGAAAAAGCATTTGCTAACAAACTTACAGA
Organism: uncultured Bacteroidales bacterium; assembly: GCA_942492865.1. GTDB lineage: Bacteria > Bacteroidota > Bacteroidia > Bacteroidales > VadinHA17 > LD21. Next base: position 2,011,954 of record OW818650.1, read on the forward strand.
CTCACTGGGTGAAGAAAATGAAACAGAAGTCTGGCTTGATTATTCAAAAGACTGCAAATATATTACTGATGCGGAACATGTCAACTTTATGAATGAATATTTAGAGGTCCGTAAAATACTTATATCTATGATCAATAACCTGGATAAGTGGTGCAATAATTAATTTCTCCATTCTCTCCTCTTTTTTCTTTCTTTACGCTATACGCTAAACGCTCTACGCTCACCTCTCATCGCTTCATAAATGCAATCTGAAAAAATAAACACAGATCCCATAAAGATCCTCCTAACCGGAGACTTCTGTCCCCACAACCGGATTGAGAAACTGGCTCTTAAAGAAGACTTCGGAGCAATCTTCAATGATTTCATTGATGTGTTTCAGGGGAATGATCTGAATATTACTGACCTGGAGTGCCCTTTGACAACATCGGAAACAGCAAGACCAAAAACGGGTCCCCATCAGAAGGCTCATCCCGATTGTATTAATATCCTGAAATATGCAGGGATTAACCTTGCTGCGATGGCAAATAATCATATCATGGATTATGATAACAATGGTATTCAGGATACAATTGATCTTTGCAAAAGAGCAGAAATTAATACGGTTGGTGTGGGGCAATCTCTGGAAGCTGCTTCAAAACCTTTTTCAGCAAATATAAAGGGGAAAAGATTTGCAATACTGAATTATGCTGATAACGAGTTCCTGTCAACTCCGGACGGATCATTTACATGTAATCCATTGGATCAGGTCCGCTTGTTTTATGATATCAAAAATGCCAGGCAAACCAATGATTTTCTGATAATAATCGTTCATGCCGGGAATGAGTTTTTTGAATTGCCATCACCCCGGACAAAGAGGTTATACAGGTATATTGCTGATCTCGGTGCTGATGTGGTAATTGCCCATCACACACATGCCTGGTCGGGATATGAAATATATGATTCAAAACCAATCTTCTACGGATTGGGAAACTTTATCTATGACTGGCCCGGAAAATTGAATTCAAGGTGGAACCAGGGTTATGTTGTGAGGCTTAAAGTATCTGATAGAACTGACTTCGAAATTATCCCAATTAAACAATGCAATGAGATTCCGGGAGTTTTTCATCTCAATTCAGAGGAGATTGGGGGCTTTTTAAATGAGATGGATCGTCTCAATAAAATAATTGCCGATGACGATCATCTGGAAACTGAATTTCAGAAATACTGTAAGTCAGTCCAGCCAATGTATGAAGCATTCATTGAACCAAATTTTGGCAAAAAAATTGCATCACTAAGAAAAAGAGGATTATTTCCTAAACTAATGTCCAAAAGAAAACGCCTTCTTCTGTTAAATATCACACGCTGTGAATCTCATCGTGATGTTCTTCAAAGAATGCTTAAACAATATGAATAAAGCGTAGAGCGTAAAGCGTAAAGCGTAAAGCGTAAAACGTAAAGCGTAAAGCGTAATGGAAAGAGAATAGAGAAGGTGTATTTGTCTCTACGCTCTACGCTCTACGCTCATCACTCACCTCTCATCACTCATCGCTACCCTCTCATATGTGTGGAATAACCGGATATCTTAATTTAAATCAGCAACCTGTTGATAATTCAGGGCCCATCCTGAAGATGCTGAATGTTCAGAAGCACCGGGGACCGGATGATTCAGGGATCAGGGCTTTTAGTCTTACTAAAGGTCAGTCAATTGAAGTTGAGACAGGCGGTCTCCGGAAAATAGATGGATATTTTGAAGGTATTCTGGGTTTTAACAGGCTCAGCATACTGGACCTCTCGGCTAACGGGCACCAGCCTATGGAGAGTCCCGATAAAAGAGTACTACTGGTCCTGAATGGTGAAATATACAATGCATTCGATTTTAAAAATGAGCTTAAAGAATGGGGATATTCCTTTAAAAGCACTTCCGATACGGAGATCGTACTTGCACTTTATCTCAGATATGGGTTTGACGGATTGCTTGAGCGTCTTAACGGAATGTTTGCAATTGTAATAGCAGATCTCGGCCGGAATGAGCTCTTTATTACGCGCGACAGATTTGGCATTAAACCCATGTACTATATCTCAACAGGGACAAGGCTGGCATTCTCCTCTGAAATTAAAAGCTTTAAGTATCTTGAAAATTTTACTTTCCGTCTCGATGAAGACCAGCTCGATGAATTTCTTCTCTTCCGGAATAACCTTTCAGATACATTGTACCGCGATGTTCTCTCTCTTACCCCCGGGTATTATTTAAATTACAGTCCTAAGAACGGCCTGTTGAAGAAAAGGTACTTTAATATTAACGATTACATGCGGTCAGGTGAAGCCACAGGCGACATTGAATCCTTCACGGTCACGCTTGAAAAAACGCTGGCTCAAAGTGTTAAAAGTCAGCTAATGAGCGATGTAAAGCTGGGATGCCAGCTTTCAGGTGGAATAGACTCGTCTTTGGTTACATGGCTCGCTAACCGTAATAATGGTGGAAATAACTTTGAGGCCGTTTCTATAATTTTCAATGATAAACGATTCAGTGAAGAGAGATATATCGATATTGTTACTGACAAACTTGAAATTCCTTCACATAAGTTTCTGCTGGATCCGGGTTATTATTTTGAAAATTTTGAACGTGCTACCTGGCATTTTGAGGCGCCTCTTAATCATCCTAATACAATTGCCATATATAAATTGTCGCAGCGGGCAAAGGAATATGTGACTGTACTTCTGAGCGGGGAAGGCGCTGATGAGGTATTTGGTGGCTATGAAAGATTTTATCAGTTAGCCTATCCATTCAGGATGAGGAAGTTGCTCAGTGTAGTCAAAAAATATGCCATACACCCTGATGGATTTACTGATTACTTTGACCAGACTTCAAGGGCAATAATGGCCACATCGTTCATGATCCCTTCCCTGGCAGCGAAGCTTAGGGATGGATTCAGCAAAGAAAGAGCGACATCAGGCCGCAGAACTTTGTACATGTCACTGAGTGGTTCCCTTTTTGATAAGCAGGTAAAATATGAGATAAACTCCTATCTGCCCGACCTGCTTCTCAGACAGGATAAGATGTCGATGGCACATTCAATAGAGAACCGTGTTCCTTTTCTTGATAATACAGTCGTTGAAACTGCATTCACCATTCCTGAAAACCTTCTGCTTCTCAGAAAAAGCGCCGAGGGGTCCAATACAGAAAAGTATCTTCTTAAGAAAATGACTTCAAAGATCTTTGGAAATGACTTCGCTTTCAGAAATAAAATGGGGTTCGGAATTCCGGTTCGTGAGTTCCTTATGGATAGAAGATTTTCGGTATTTCTTAATGATAAAGTGATCCCTGGGATAAAAAGACGAGGGATATTTAATTACAAACTGGCCTCGGAATGGTTCTCAAAAATAGGAACCCTGAAGTATTTCGAACTAGATGCATTATGGGTGATGGTTTCATTTGAAGTATGGGCTTCATTATACCTTGACAATAATTATGAAAATAGCAATTCACAATACTAAGGGTTTCTTCTGCGATCGCTGGATCCCATATTGTCAGGAAAATAATGTTGATTACAGAATTGTGGATTGCTACAGTTCGGATATAATGCAGCAAATATCTGACTGTGATATTCTTATGTGGCATTTCAACCATAAAAGCCCAAAGGCAAGCAAGTTTGCCAAACAGCTGCTTTACTCAGTAGAAGCTTGCGGTAAAAAGGTATTTCCTGATTTTAATACTGTCTGGCATTTTGATGATAAAGTGGGACAAAAGTATCTGCTCGAATCGTTAGGAGCCCCGCTGGCACCTTCTTATGTATTCTACGACAAAAAGGAAGCACTTGAATGGGCTGGAAATACATCCTTCCCAAAAGTTTTCAAGTTACGCAATGGGGCCGGGTCTGATAATGTGAAACTGGTCAGATCAAAAAAAGAAACAGTAAGGATTATCAATAAGGCCTTCGGACGAGGATTCAGACAATATGAGGGATGGATTAATCTGAAGGAGAGATACAGGAAGTACAGGCTTGGAAAAACCACCTCATGGAATGTGATGAAGGGAGTTTTGAGGCTTTTCCATAAAACAGAATATGCAAGGGTTACAGGCAAAGAAATCGGATATGCCTATTTTCAGGACTTTATTCCGGACAACGATCATGATATCCGGGTTATAGTAATCGGCAACAAGGCATTTGCAATAAAAAGAATGGTACGTGATAATGATTTCAGGGCTTCAGGAAGCGGAATGATACTTTACGATAAGGAGCTTTTTGATGACGATACTATCCGTTTATCATTTGAGATCTCTGAAAAGCTTGGATCTCAGAGCATGGCGTATGATTTTGTTTTTCTGAACGGCAAACCCCTGATCGTTGAGATAAGCTATGGATTTGCAATGCATGGTTATGATCCATGCCCCGGTTACTGGGACCGTAATCTGGTGTGGCATGCCGGTAAATTCAATCCTTATGGATGGATGGTTGAGGACATTTTAAGAAGCGTTGAGAAGAAAGCGTAAAGCGTAGAGCGTAGAGCGGAAAGAATAAGCGTAGAGCGTAGAGCGTAAAGCGTAGAGAGTAGAGAGTAATTTTTCTGAGCCCTGAGCTCTGAGCCCTGAGCCCTGAGCCCTGAGCCAAAGTGAATATATAAACAAGATGCAGAAGGTAAAAGTATGTCTGGTAATTCCGTCACTACAGGCAGGAGGGATGGAAAGGGTAATGTCAGAGCTTGCATGGCACTTTTCTTCAAAGCAGAAAATTGAAATACATCTTGTCCTTTATGGAATATCACGGGAGATCTTTTACCCCGTCCCTGAAACTGTAATAATTCATAAACCTGCATTCACCTTCAATAATGACAGGCGATTTTACAGTACTGTACGAACTCTCTTTTATCTGCGAGGGATCATAAAAAAACTAAAGCCCTACAGTATTCTTAGTTTCGGTGAATACTGGAACAGCTACCTTCTTCTTGCATTGCTGGGATTGAATTCACGGGTATTTGTATCAGACAGGTGTCAGCCGGATAAAAGCCTGGGCAAATTTCATGACCTGCTTCGGAAAATATTGTATCGTAAATCAGCCGGGATAATAGTACAGACATCCGCGGCAAAGGAGATCTACCAGGCAATGATCTCTAATGAGAACATACAAGTCATTGGCAATCCCATCAGAAGTATTTTAACCGGAGGCAGTAATGCTGGACGGGAAAATATCGTGCTGACTGTGGGAAGACTTATAATGTCAAAGCATCATGATAAGCTTATCGAACTGTTTTTGAAGATCTCAAAACCAGGTTGGAAGCTGGTCATTGTCGGGTATGATCATCTTAAACAGGAGGTGTCACTTAAACTGAAGAAAATAATCGAAGAGAATAATGCCGGCGACACGGTAATTCTTGCCGGAAAACAGAAAAATACCGATGAATACTACCTTAAAAGCAGGATATTTGCTTTTACCTCAAGCTCAGAAGGTTTCCCCAATGTCATCGGCGAGGCTATGTCGGCCGGCTTACCTGTCGTTTCCTTTGATTGCATCGCCGGCCCTTCAGAGATGATAGCAGATAATATAAATGGATTTTTGATACCGTTATTCGATTTTGATCTTTTTCAAAAAAAACTGGAATACCTGATGGATAATGATGAGATTAGATTTAAAATGGGGGACAAAGCAAAAGATGATATCAAAAAATTCTCAATTGAGCGAATCGGAGAGCAGTATCTTAAAGTTCTCCTTAGTTAAGATTAAAAATTTTACTAAAAAAAAGTTATATGAAAGTAATAGTTACAGGTGGCGCAGGATTTATCGGGTCAGCAGTTGTACCTGTTCTGCAGAAGGAAGGTTATGATGTATTTGTACTGGATAACCTGTCATCAGGAAACCGGAAGTTCATTGATGTCAGGGATGATCACTTCTTCCTTACTGACATCAGGAATGCTGCAGATGTAAAGTCAGTTTTTTTATCAGTTAAACCGGAAATAATTGTTCATCTGGCAGCGATACATTTTATACCTTATTGTAACCAGCATCCGTTTGAAGCGGCCGATATCAACATTCGCGGAACAATCAACATTCTTGATGCAGCCAAAGGTACCAAGACCATTAACAAGTTGTTTTTTGCATCCACCGCGGCAGTATATCCGATATGCAATGATGCGGTTGATGAAAAACATGAACTTCTCCCTCTGGATATTTACGGATTAAGCAAACTTACAGGAGAAAGATTGTGCAAAGAATTTTTTCTTGAAACTAAAACGGACACAATAGTCTGCAGGTTTTTTAATGCATTCGGACCAAATGAAACCAATCCCCACCTGATACCTGAAATTGAAAAGCAGCTGAAAGCTGGAGCCAGGACAATTAAATTAGGGAATCTTACCCCAAAGCGAGATTTCATTCATACTCATGACATGGCATCTGCCGTAAAGCAATTGTTAAAGCTTAAGGATACAGGGTATGATACCTTCAATCTGGGTCAGGGTGCCGAGTATTCAGTGGTGGAAATTGTTGAAGCCTTTGAACGGCAGTTAAATGAAAAGATAAAAATTGAAGTGGATCCCGACAGGGTGAGGAAAGTTGAACGTGAGCATCTCCTTGCCAATGTTACAAAGCTCAAGACAGTTGCCGGTTGGAAGCCTGTCTGGGGAATTAATGAAGGAATAAAGAACCTGGTTGATAGCTGGAAAAATTAAACGACCAATGTACATGACTAAGAAAAGGTTAAAACTTGGAATGATATTTAATTTCAATCCAACCTGGATGGGAGGAATTATTTATCTTATTAATCTGGTAAAAACACTCAACCGACTGGATGACAATGACAAACCTGAAATATTTCTTTTTTACAATCCTTCACTCGAAAAATTTCTGGAAGAGTTCAAATATCCTTACCTGCATGCAATTGAATGGATATCGCCTTCAATTATCAGCGGACATCTGAAATCATGGCTGAAAGGGAAAAATGTGTTTTATGATGATCTTATAAAAAAATATGAGATTGATACAATTTACCCGGTCAATAAATTCCCTGTAAAGAATAAGACCGGAGCCAAATTTATTGCATGGTTCGCTGATCTCCAGCATAAGCATTATCCTGAGTTTTTCAGCAGATCGAGACTGATACACAGGGCTATAAGATTACAGCTCATGCTAAGGAATGCCAGCGATATAATTGTGTCGAGCAACTCTGTAAAGAATGATTTTTCCAGGTTCTTTAAGCTACGGGATGATCTGAGATTTCATATTTATCATTTTACCTCTGTAAATGATGATTACCCTGACATAAACATTGAGGTACTCAGGAAAAAATATAATTTACCTGTGGACTATTACATGGTATCCAATCAATTTCATAAGCATAAGAATCACAGAGTGTTGCTTCAGGCCCTTGCAATTATGAAGAAGAAAGGAATAATAAAGTATATGGCAATGACCGGTAAGCTTCCTTCAGCCGAAAATTCTCCGTATATGAATGAAATCCACCAGATCATCAATGAAAACAACATGAAGGACCAGATCTGTATGCTGGGGGTAATACCAAGAGGTGATCAGCTTAAAATTATGTCGCACTCACAGGCTGTACTTCAGCCCAGTTTGTTCGAAGGATGGAGCACCGTCATCGAAGACGCAATTTCGCTCCAGGTCCCGGTAATAGCATCTAATCTGGATGTCAATATTGAGCAGCTCGGAGATAAAGGAACATATTTTCATCCTGACAATCCGGAAGAACTTGCTTCAATTCTTTCAGATCTCCCTGAAAGGAACATGGATGCTGTTATATATGGTGATTATTCGTTAAGAATAAGGGAAGCTGCTGAATCTATTATGAAGGTCTTAGGTAAATAATTTGGCACCTTAATTGAAAAACATCCCTTACTTACTCCCGGTTGAAAATACTCTTCGCAACAATTGCCTGGCCTGCCAAAGGTGAAAGGAACCTTTACTCGGACCTGATGGATGAATTTGTCAGGGATGGCCACATTGTATATGTATTGTGCGCGGATGAAAAAATTCAGGTCACAACTTCCGGAATAGAAAATGGAATAAACATCCTCAGAGTAAATACAACCAGGATCCGCAAAACAGGTAAACTGAAAAAAGCCCTCGCTTTTTTCAACCTTGGATCAAGATTGAAAAAAGAGGTTCGCAGGTCATGGCCGGATCTGGAAATTGACTTGATAATTAGTAATTCGCCCCCGGTTATCCTGTCGGGTTTGATGAGATTTCTCAAGAGAATGTATAATGCACCACTGTATTATATGCTCAAGGACATTTGGCCCGACGGACCGGCAGATCTTAAAATTATAAGGAAGTACGGACTTGTTTATTACTATTTCAGGATCCATGAAATCAGAATGTATAAAGCTGCTGATTATATTGGTTGCATGTCACAATATAATGTTAGTTATTTACTTAAACACAATAATTTTTTGTCTGAAAGCAAAGTTGAGATATGTCCCAATACAATCACTCCCCGTACAATAACATTAAGAAATTCAAGGGATCTTATAAGAAAAAAATTTAATATCCCGGAACAGGCTGTGGTGTTCATTTTCAGCGGAAATATCGGACGTGCGCATGGATTGGATTTTTATCTTGATGCAATAGAAATGCTCAGAGATTTTGATAAAGCATATTTTTTAATTGGTGGTAACGGTATGCAATTCAATAGAGTTACCCGGGAAATTAAAAGGAGGAATTTAAAAAATACAGGCACCTACAGCAGACTTCCGGCAGATGATTTTGATGAGTTGCTATTGTCGAGCGATGTCGGAGTAATACTCCTTGATTCAAAATATAATGTCCCGCAGTTCCCATCACGTCTCCTTTCTTATCTTGAAGCAGGAAAGCCGGTTTTGTGCTCAGTGAACAATGCGACCGATATTGGAAAAACAATTGTTGATGCCGGATGCGGAGTCTCAACACTGCATGGAGATTTTGAGGAATTTAAATCAGCGGTGAAGTTTTTCTGTGACCCTGGTAATTCAGAAACAGTTGAGAAAATGCAATCAGATTCCCTTAAATTGCTAAATCAGAATTTTACATCATCAGTCTCTTACAATACTATCATAAGGCATTTTGTTGGATGAAACTGATCTTAGTAAGGCACGATTTCGGATTTCGGATTTCGGATTGATTCACCATTAGCATTCCAATCCGCAATCCACCTTCCGCAATCCGCAATTACAGGATTTCGGATTTTTTGAGCAGTAAAAAATTCATGAAAATGAAAAAACAGATTCTATTATTGGACGGGGGAGGGACACAGACGCTTCCTATAGCGAAGTCGCTATATAAAAAGGGACATTCGGTTCATGTTTTTTATGTTCATAAGCTTTCTTATGGATATGCAACACGCTACGCTTCCCACAGAGTCCAGTCTCCCTCTATAACTAATGAAGCAGAGTTTGATGAGTTTCTAAGGCACTATGTTATTAAAAATGGTATTGATGTAGTGATCCCGATGAGTGATCCCAGTGCAATGTTTCTAAGCAGGAACAGGGATTCATTATTACAGATTTGTAAGTTTATTGCACCTGATTATGAAGTTTTTATGAAAGGCTACGATAAAAACAAGCTGATGACAGTGTGCAGGGATTACGGTTTCCCGCATCCGAAAACCTTCGATATGTCTGTAACTGATATTGCTTCTATAGAGGATACTTTTTTCCCTGCCATACTCAAACCTAATCTGACAACCGGAGGCAGGGGTATGAAGATACTGGCTGGCAGGAAAGAACTCGAGGAAGTTTATGATTCAAATGTGAAGCAGTTCGGACCTTGTCATCTGCAGGAGTTTATACAGGAGGGAGGAAGACAGTTTAAAGTGGAATTGTTTCTTGATGAAAACCACAGACTAATCAATTCTTCTGTGATACACAAGCAAAGATTTTATCCTGTTTCCGGCGGAAGTAGTTGCTTTAACACAACGATAAATGACGATTCACAGGTTGGTACATGCTATGAGGTACTGAAAAAAATCGGGTGGACAGGATTTGCCGACTTTGACCTTATTGAGGATCCAAAGGATGGAGTGAAAAAGATTATGGAGATAAACCCGCGGATCCCGGCTTGTGTCAAATCAGCAGTCGACTCAGGTGTCGATTATGCAAGTCTTATCGTTGATGCCTCCCTTGGCAGGGAACCTGAAAAGTATGAATATATTCCGGGAAAGCAATTGCGTCATATTGGATTTGACCTTTTATGGTTTGTTCACAGCAAAAACAGGTTTAGGGCCAGTCCAGGCTGGTTCAACTTCTTCAATAAGGAACAATCGCTTCAGGACTTCAGTTTTGCCGATCCTATGCCTTTCATATACGGTACCGTCGGTAACATAAAGAAAATGTCAAACGCTGATTTCAGGAAAGCCAAGAACAGCACTAAAATCTGAATAAAGATTTTAATTTACCAGTAGATTATAAATAGAGAATGACTAATGCCTTTACAGTTGATGTTGAGGACGGCATCAATATTGCGATGTTTGACTATTTCAATATAAGGATGGCTCCAACCGAACGGGTTCAGATCAATACGGGCAAAATACTTGATCTGCTTGATAAACATAGAGTGAAGGCGACTTTTTTCATATTGGGTGATGTTGCAAAACACTTTCCCACTTTAATAAAAGAGATTTCTCAAAAGGGACACGAGGTCGGCGTACATGGTTATTCTCATAAACGTTATTTTATGCTGACTCCTGATGAGGTGAAAGAGGAGATTTCATATACAAAAGCATTACTCGAAGACCTTACAGGAACAAAGGTCTTCGGACATAGAGCTCCTGCATTTTCAGTTATACCTTCAACAGCCTGGGCGCTCCCTGTTATAGAAGAAGCGGGTTTTACATACGACAGCAGCATCATGCCTGCCAGGACAGGCAGGTATGGATGGACAGGTTTTTCAAATGACATACATAGGCTGAAATTGCCTGGTGAGAAAACACTGATCGAAGTGCCGCTGTCGGTGGTAAGCGTCTTAGGCAGAATGATACCGGCTTGTGGAGGAGGTTATCTGAGACATTTTCCATATTACTTAACACGTAAGGCTTTTATTTCTGTTCAGCAAAAGCGGCCCGTGATTGTTTATTCACATCCATACGAACTTGATACTAAAAGGTATCCTGATTTTTTTTATGAAGCAATGTCTTCATCAGATATCAGGAAAAAATTGTCATTATCGTTATTCAGATTGAACAAGGGTACTGTAGAGAAAAAAATGTCCCGCCTTCTTGCAAGTTTCTCCTTTAAGCCCTTGATTGAAATAATCAAAGACCTCGACCCTGCAAAATTGACTCTGAAAAGGATTGATATTATAGCAAAACAGTAAGGGCCAATTCTGAATTTTATCAAAACATGAGCATTAAAGAGATCATCAGGACAAATCTTAAGAATATCCCTGGCAGATACATTAAAAACAAGTGTGTCGCTATTGAATGTGATGATTGGGGTAGCATCAGAATGCCATCAAAAGAAGTTCATACAGAGTTATTGAAATCGGGACTGAGGATTCCAAATGACAGGTTTATCAACGACACAATTGAGACCTCGGAAGATCTCGAGATGCTTTTTAACGTACTATATAGTGTCATAGACAGTTCGGGTCATCATCCTGTGGTGACAGCAGTGTCTAATATGGCTAATCCTGATTTTGAAAAGATCAGGCAATCAGGGTTTTCCGGGTACCATTATGAAAAATTCACTGACACTTATATCAGATATGGAAGAGGGGAAAATATATTCGGGCTCTGGAAGCAAGGTATTGCAGAAGGTCTATTCATTCCTGAGCTGCATGGAAGGGAACACTTGTCAGTTCAGATCTGGCTCCGGATGTTAAAAGAAGGGAACAGGGACCTTTTAGTCGCATTTGATAAAGAATTCGTTTCTCCCGAAATACCGGGTATCGATCCGTTGGCGAATGGTTTCAGGGCAGAATTTTATCATAATTCTCAATCAGAGATACCTTTTCTGAAGCGTTCAATCACTGATTCAGTGGAGTTATTCAGAGATATATTTGGATTTAGTCCAAAAATATTTGTTCCCGGCAATGCTGTATTTCATCCGGTTTTTGAAGAAGATGTTACTCGTTCGGGTATAAAATTTCTATATGTAAACAGAAATATGTTTTATCGGGATACTGGCGGTAATATGATTAGGAAAAATTACCTTTCAGGTCAGAAAAACACTTCCGGACTTATCTTCTATCTGCGTAATTGCGTTTTTGAACCATGCAGTGAGAATTACAGCGGGATTGATTATACGCTTATGCAGATTGATGCGGCATTCCGGTGGGGTAAACCTGCAATAATCAGTACACATCGTGTAAATTTTGCAGGGGGTATTGATGTTGCCAACAGGGAAAAGGGCCTGAGGGAACTGAAGGATCTTCTTAATACAATTGTAAAAAGATGGCCTGATGTTGAATTCATGAGCTCATTAAAGGTTTTGGAAAAATATTGTAATTAAATTTTTATGCAGAACATCAGGCGGTTCATATATCTTCTCTATTATCTTAAAGAATCGGATTACAGCACTCTTTCATCATTTTTGAGGTATGCATCATCCGGTTCAGGAAAATCGCGAATGAGGATCATGAGTGATGCTGTTGTTTCAGTTTTCAAATACAATGTTTCATTGAAAGATTATTTCAGTTTCAGGTTCTTTGAACTTGGTGATATTGAAAGGAAGAAGTGGGCAGGAACAGGATTTATGTACGAATATCAGCTTATAATGAATCCTGAGGGACCTCGTGAAGTCCTGGAGAATAAGATCCTTTTTCTACAGCATTTTAAATCGTTCGTTAAACGAAAATATTTTACTTACAACGAATTAAAAGATCAAAAACATCTGGCTGAAATGATGCTGTCGAACACTTCCGGAAAGTTGGTTCTTAAGGGATCAAGGGGGCAGGTGGGCGCTGAGGTAAAAGTTATTGATTGCGCCGGTTTTACTTCTGATGCCTTAACCGGGTACATGAAAGATAATAAGCTTGATCTGGCTGAAGAGTATGTGATTCAACATAAATCACTTATGGATTTATCGGCGTCAGGACTGAATACGGTACGGGTCTTTACACAGCTTCATTCAGGGAAAGTTGATATTCTTGGAGCCCGTCTGAGGGTGTCAGTCAATTCTCCGGTTGATAATATGGCTGCCGGAAATCTCGCCGCTCCTATAGATCCAAAAACAGGAGTTGTTAATGGGCCCGGTGTTTATAGCGATATTACAAAGGAAGACAGGAAGATACATCCTGTTACAGGAAGGCCGATTACAGGTTTCATTATACCTTACTGGAAAGAAGTTGTCGAACTGTCAGAAAATGCTGCTTTACTTACACCTGAAAATAAGTCTGTCGGATGGGACATTGCAATAACAGATAATGGGCCGGAGCTTATTGAGGGGAATCATAACTGGTGTAAGCTTCTCTGGCAGCTTCCGGTAAAAAAAGGGATGAAACAGGAACTTGAAAAGTATATGTAATGGAAAAAATATTGCTCTTGATAAAGCATCATATTGCATTTTTATGGCGAATAATTGAACGCATAAACAGTGTTATTTTCAATCTGGTTTATAAGTCCAGGCTGGATCAACTCCTTCCTGTTATCTTCAGTGAATTTCCTGATAAACATTATACATACAGGCAGCTCGGGGAAGCTGATATTGAATCTCTGTACGACCTTATACGAGGACAGGATACCAATGATCTTAAGTATTTTAATCCACATGGGTTTGATCTGTCCTCTCTCAGGAAGCAGTTGAGCAATAGCTCGTTCCTTATGATGGGCGCTTTTGACGGGGAAACAATGGCCGGATATTTTTTTCTCAGGTTCTTTCTTAACAGGAAATGTTTTGTCGGCAGACTTATTGATAAAAACTACAGGGGAAAAGGAATAGGTTTGGTTATGAATAAAATCATGTATGAAACAGCATGGAGAATGAATTTTCACTGTCTCTCTACCATCTCACGTAATAATGCACTTGTGATGCGTGCCCATTCAAAAAATCCCTCAATGGTGGTGCTGAAAGATTTACCAAATGACTACCTGCTTGTTGAATTCATAAGGAAGACAACCAATTGACGAATAAGTATCTGAGAAGATTTCAAAACATGAAAGTAAATATCTTTCACACTTGACAAAAAGGCTATTTGACATTATGGCCTCATTAACCGGAATGATTATTCTTAGCCCGGTACTTTTAATTATAGGTCTTTTAATACTTGTTAAAATGGGCCGGCCAGTTATCTTTTGTCAGGAAAGAGCAGGGCGATTTGGAAGATCATTTACACTTTATAAATTCAGGACCATGGTCCGGGATCATTCAGGTAGTACTGTTTCTGTAAAAGGGGAGAGCAGGATAACACCTCTTGGAGCCAGAATGAGAAGATACAAACTGGACGAGTTTCCCGAACTCTGGAATGTGCTAAAGGGCGACATGAGTTTTGTTGGTCCACGACCTGATATGAAGGAATATGCCAGTAAACTTACCGGTGAGGATCGTCTTATACTTGAACTGCGGCCGGGGATAACTGGACCTGCAACATTAAAATATGCCAATGAGGAAGAATTACTGGCTTCTGCTGAAGATCCAAGAAAATTCAATGATGAAGTCCTTTGGCCTGATAAGGTAAAGATAAATCTCCACTACTATTATAACAGGAGCTTTTTTGGAGATATCCGGGTTATATTAAAAACCATCCTGAGAGCCTGATCTGTAAGAGTTTAACATAACAATGCCAATACAAGAGACTACAAATGGACATTATTTCGCTTAAGTATCCACTGGTGATTTTGGGATCACTCTTTATCTATTACCTGATAGATCAGAAATACAGAATTCCCTTTCTGGCAATCGTAAGCTGCAGTCTGATTGCATTATTTAATTATTACATTCTGATTTATGTTGTTTTTTATTCTGTCATAAACTTTTATATCGCTTTAAAGATCCCGGATTCGCCTGATAAAAAATTACTGTTCAGAGCCGGTGTGATTTTCAGCATATTGCAACTTGTTATTTTGAAGTATGCCTCATTTGCCATTGATCCCTTCTTCAGTCTTTTAGGTGACAGCATTCGTGTATCCCGACTCTCAGAAATACTTGTTCCAATAGGTATTTCATATTTTTCGCTTCAGGGCATAGGTTATCTGATAAATATCAAAATGGGATGGGAAAAACCGGAGAGGAATTTCATGAACTTCCTCCTATACATTGTATTTTATCCAAAATTTTTGTCAGGGCCGATCGAACGCTCCAATCACTTTTTACCGCAACTGAGAGATAATAAGGTCTTTAACGGGCAACAGGTATCGGAGGGTTTGAGGATAGCTTTGTTTGGTTTTTTTAAAAAAGTAGCAATCGCAAGTCCGATGGCTCCTTATATATCGGGTGCTTTCTCCGATCTGAATTCACTTGATGGTAATTCGCTGCTGATATTGTTTGTATTATTACCACAATACCTTTATTTCGATTTCTCCGGTTATACTGATATAGCAATCGGATTTGCAAAAATGTTTGGGATTGAACTTCTTCCAAATTTTAACCGTCCTTTCTTTTCTGAAAATATGACTGTCTTCTGGAAGCGCTTTCATATCTCCCTCTCTTCATGGTTTAATGATTATGTGTTCAGACAGGTTTGCTTTAAATACAGAAGATGGGGGACCTATGCCTCCGTATATGGTGTTTTTCTGACATGGATGTTGTTCGGGGTCTGGCACGGGGCAGGTTGGAATTTCATGGCGCTTGGGTTATTACTCGCATTAGTTATCATTTATGAATTTTTCACCAGGAACTGGAGAATGAAACTGTTTTCAAAATTTCCCGATTTCCCGAGGAAATGGATTGGCCGGATTTTTACATACCTGTTTTACTGTTGTTGCATGGTCTTTTTCTTCGCCCCCGATCTCAGCTCTGTATTCCTGTTTTTTTCAAAAATGACATCTGTCAGCTGGCCCTTTGTTGTTCATGATATGAGCACAAAGCCATTCATGGTTTTGTTTTACATTCCGCTTTTTCTGTTCTTCGAACTGCTTAAGAATGATTATAAAGGTTTATATGATAAATTAGAACTTTCCTGGCTGGGAACCGGTACGGGGAACAGAATAATCAGATGGTCGGTATATGCCACAGTTCTAACAATTATTTTCGTTTTAGGATTAAAGTCACAACAGTTTGTTTACGCGAATTTTTAGATATGAGAAATTTCTTAAAAAAATCCATCCTATTTGCTTTGTTCCTGGTGCTATTTTCTGCGATAGTTAATTTCTTTTTCCTGGTCTTTATTGCCACCACCGACCTGGATTTCAAAAAAAGACTGGAATCGCAGAACTTCCAGAATCCGGATTATAAGATTCTTGTCCTCGGATCAAGCATTGCAGAATATGGACTTGACACTGAATTGTTGAGTTCTAAGGGTTTTAAATCATTTAATCTTGCAGTTGTTGGGAGTTCAGTCAGAACGCAATATATTCAACTTGCTGAATATATTGAAAAGTACCAGCGAAGACCCGAATATGTACTTATGGTTCTGAATTCCAGTCTTGAAGAATTTGATAAAGATGGGATCCAGCCTGTAATAGAATTTACAATGAAGGGACATAAGTATGGCGTTAAGGATATCCCTATTTCCAAATTCAGATGGGCTGGTATGGAGATTCTCAAAAAAGCCTTCAGCAGTGAGTATAGGAAAATGTATACATCTTATGGGCAAAAAAAGACAACAAGGATCACTCCGGATAACTCCAAATACCAAAGCAGGTTTTTGGACATTAAAAAATTTGAATCATCTCAATGGATAGGAGAGATAGCACGTTTATGTAAGGAAAGTGGAATTAAATTATTTATTATTGAGATACCCGGAGTAAACGAAACCCAAAATGTATCTGAGCTTGGTCCGTATCAACTGAGTTTCACAAATGGGCATTCTGCAGCCCTTTTTAATTTTAATAACCAGGATTTCTGCAAAAAAATCGATTCCTATAGAGACTGGTCCGGGATGTCACATTTTAATATGTATGGAGCGCAGAAATTCACCAGTGAGCTTATGACAGTTTTAAGTAAAGATTATATTTCAGATAAAATTGAAAGGTAGGACAACATTGAACTACATCATCTCATACGGAGAATGTAAGAGATGAAAAATTATAAAATGGGAAGGTGGCAGTGTGCCACCTTCTTCATTTTATACCTGATCGTTAATTAATTTCACCTGTAATCGATGTTTTCGAACCATTGTTTTCAATAACATCAATTATCCTGTTAAATAATAATTTAACTGCCTTGCCGGCAAATTCAGTTCCGGGATGAGAATTTGTTGGTGATTCTGCATATTCATCCCTGAAATATATCCCGCCTTCAGTCTCCAGTTCATAAAGATCCCAGAGATAAATGTTGTCACCCGACTGATCCCATTCATTTTTCACCCAGGTAAAAAATTCTCTTGCCCTTATTGCCTGATCTTCAGGTATATTCGCTTTAACCTGTGCAGCTCCGGTAAAAAGTATGAATTTCGTTTCAGGAAACTGGTGAAGTTTTTCTCTAAGGGCATCATATTGAAGTTTGAAATTAGGGATGGTCATTGTATAGGAATTGATATCAGGAGATCCCTGGTCCGGTTTAATGTTGCTCACGGGATAACAGTGCTTAAAGATGATAACCTGATACTCCTTTGTCAGCATCTCAAGAGTAGGTTCTTCCATAAATGCTTTTTCTCCGGCATTCGCAACCCATATATTATAATAATCAAAAGGGAAATTATTCCAGCCGTAAGGAGCAGCCTTTGGAAATTCGATTTCTTCAATGGCGAACTTCTTGTTATTTTTCCTGTTATATTCTTCAAATAATTTTACCATCCGGGGTTTTGCCCCTATAACATCAGCTAATTTTCCGCTTACCTTCTTGGCTGCTTTTGTTATAAGTGGGATTTCTCTTCCGTACCATATAACTTCACCTGTACTGTGATGAAGAAAAATTACTCTGGCATCATAAGCCTTATTTTTTTTACAGGAGAATAATCCCAGAGAAGTCAATAATATGACCGACATAAATATTCCTTTTTTAATATACTTTTTCATCTTAATCTGATTTAATAATACTGGATATTAAAGTCCTTAACAAAAATAAGTAAAAGATAGTTTTATCATAATCGTAAAATGAATAAAGAAATTAATATCCTGATACCCAAAACTCAAAGAGGAATTGTAAAGACAATTCCTCTTAAATGAGCAGAATGAAATTTAAATATTTTACTGCAATGGGATCGTAAAAATGTGAGTATTTGTTTTTGAGTTGCTCTGGTAAGGCCAGCTGCTATATATGGGACAGCCATCGGTCGATTTTGCTCCATCAAGTAATCCCTGTAAGCTGCCAACATATAAGGAAGTGTTATCAAATATTAGGCCATCATTAAGATCCACAGTAATTATCAGCGAAGCTATACCTCCCGGAAATGCCTCTTCGACTTTTACAGTGCCAGCATCATCTGACAGGGTAAAAGTTGATGTGCCCGGGAAATAATTAATTCCAAGATTATCACACCATGCTCCTGTTGTAAAGACAGATGTCCCATTGCTCATTGTGTATTTGTAATCGTCCCATACCTGATTATCGAAAGAATTTTGAGAAAGCCAGTACCATGATTTAACAGCAATTACAACCGGTGTTTGTTCCTGACACTCTACGAAGCAAAATGTAAGATTACTTAATTGTGCAGGCTCCCCGCTTGAATTGTCAGGTGCTACCAGTCCCCTGTCCATAGCCACTCCGTCAGTCTGTACTCCATTTATTTCAGTATAATCATACAAGTTTGAAGCATTGCTTCCTTTTACAATAACAGCTCCCACTTTATAGCATTTTCCATCTCCTAAATTTATTGAACCGTCAATCTGGAATGAAACTGACTTATCGTCTGATACCTGGACGATTAATCCCGATGGCCATCCCGATTCAAATTGGTCGGTTGACGGGTTATAATTATTCCTCCCCGTTGTCTGAACCAGGCCATTTATTCCAACAGTCGAGCATTCGGCATTACCGCCAGGGTAAATTTTTGGGACCTTCTTGATCAGGGTTGGTGTAACATCAAGACTTACAATGTCATCCCATTCAACCAGGTTGCAGGAAACAACAGATGCAGCAAGTATTATTGCTGATAGTAAATACTTAATTTTTTTCATTCAGTATAGTATTTAGATTGATTAATAATTTTAATTAAAAATAGTCTTTAAATTTCTATTGATCAATAAGTTAATAGCTTTTTTGATGTTTGGAATAAATTTGTTGATGAATGGTTGAAATCTCCTGATTAAATGTCATAAAAGGCAGATTTTTGTTGGATTAAGTTATTTTACTATATATTTGAATCATAATTAAATGAAACGAAATGAAAGACTTTCCGAGGTTTTTTATGTTTTTTTGTACAACTCTAATTGTACTTGTATTTATTTCCTGTAAAAGTGATGAAGAACCGGAACCTGATCCCATTGAATTTAATGCGGGACAGATAATAGCAGATCACACTGTAGTTGACAGATATGATGATATTCCGCAGAAATATATTGATGAAGTAAAAAAAATGCTGGTCAATATTGCAGGAATATCACATTCCATTGGTTATCGGCACGGTGCAGAATTGCTTGAACTTTTAGATCCGAAATTCCAGGTTCTCTCTTATGATGGGTACCCACCGCCTGCACCTTCAAACAATAATCTGCGACTGGGAAGAAATTATCCGACCGGGGAGTTTGAATTTTATATATCAGGCAATTACATTGGTGCACAAAAAGGTTTTCTTACAGAGCAGTAT
Organism: uncultured Bacteroidales bacterium; assembly: GCA_942492865.1. Lineage (GTDB taxonomy): Bacteria > Bacteroidota > Bacteroidia > Bacteroidales > VadinHA17 > LD21. Next base: position 2,031,699 of record OW818650.1, read on the forward strand.
AATGCCGGAAATCCATATAAGGTTTTTGGCCTGGGGTGGTGTTACACAATGACATGGGTTAACGATCCGGGTGGAACAAAAGATCCTGAGCACAATATTCGCTGGGCAGGGTCCTCTTCAGGCGGTCCGGAAGGCAGTCTGAGGTGGGGCCTGAACAGTGGAGATAAAAGTATTACAGGGAATTCGGTTTGCATGGATACGTACCTTAATGCAGTTGAACAATACATTCAGCACTGCAAGTCGAATGGATATCCCACAAAGGGAATTTTTACAACAGGTCCTGTTGATGGTAACGGAGGATCTGAGAACGGATATCAGCGCGAGATAAAGCATGATTATATCAGGGCCTATGTTGCTGCTGATACCTCCCGTGTACTGTTCGATTATGCGGATATTCTTTGTTGGAATGATAAAGGTGAGAAATATATAACTGACTGGAATGATGGCGGAACAATTCGGCAGCATGCAAACATTCACCCGGATAATCTTAAGGATTATGGTGCATCGTGGAATATAATCAGTCCTGATGGTAATGGAGATCCTCTCGGAGAAGATCATATCGGTGAAGTCGGCGCACTGCGACTCGCAAAAGCTATGTGGTGGATGCTCGCAAGAATGGCGGGCTGGGACGGTAAGTGAACCATGATGGATTGATCTTGTTGAAAACAATACCATGAAGATGAAACTAGTTTCTGTTCTATCTATACTTGCTTTCTATGGTTCGATTCTGACGGCACAGGATATTGGAGGAGATTACTACGTTTCTGTCAATGGAAACGATCTAAATGACGGTAGTTATGCCAGGCCATGGGCAACATGGCAAAAAGCGTTTGCTACAGCGAATGCCGGTGATATTGTTTATATAATGGGTGGAACCTACTATACTACCAGAACGGTGGAGATGTTTCCCAGGACAGGTGTGGGACATAAAGGGTTACCCGGAAAACCTATATGTTTTTTCGGATACCCGGGGCAAACCGTTATCCTTGACTGCCGGCTTCATTGTGATCAGCCGAAGCCATCATGGGGGTATATTTATAATTCAGGTATTTCCCTCCAGGAAACAGAGCATGTCTATTTTAAAGATTTTACTGTGAGAAATGTCTTTGTGTGCGACAGTAACAGGATTGCAGGAGCAATTTCTGTTGCCTCATGTGCCAATCTGACATTCGAAAATATTACAATCCACCAGGTCGGGCAACGAGGATACTGGTTACAGTCAGGTGCATGGAATGAGATTGATGGCCCAAACTCTCCGTTTGAATCGGACACTACAAGGTGGATCAACTGTGATGTCTATGATTTATGTGATACACTGGTTAATAATCCAGGTAATGCAGCTGATGCATGGAAGATACACACCTATGAAAATAATTATTTTTTGTGGGAAGGCTGCAGAGCTTGGAATTATTCTGACGATGGGATCGATGTCAGCGGTCAGGGAACCAGAGTTTTAAAGAATTGCTGGGTAATGCCGACTGATAAATTTGTTACCGTGGATCCTATAGGTGGTATTGAGGCGAATGGATTTAAACTTGGAGCAGTTAATCCAAGCTTTGTGACAGGCAATCAGAATGCTAATTTTATTGTTGTTCAGAATTGTATTGCAGCCAACGGCGGAGGAACCGGATTCTACGACCTCGATTATGAAACCTACAGGAGAACAAACGCCCTTTATTATAACAATTCGGCCTACCGAATGGGAATTGGTTTTAGAAGTAATTCGGGAAGTCCCCAGGAACAGGAGACCGCCATCTGGATAAATAATATTTCTTATGGAAGTACTACAATCAGCTCAACAAATGAACCATTAGAAGTTGCAATAGCTGATGCTGACGGAAAATATTCCGAATCACATAATACGTGGGATGCAATCAGTACTGGTTATCCCTGGTTCAAAATTACTGATTCTGTGTCGATCAGTGACGGCGACTTTATGAGTCTGGATTTTTGGCAGTTAACTTTACCCAGGAAACCGGGAGGCTCACTTCCCGATATCACTTTCCTCAGACCGAGAGAGAATTCAGACCTGGTTGATAAGGGCAGGGATAAAGGCTTGTTTTTCGTTGGTTCGGCACCTGAAATTGGAGCGCTGGAGTATGACTTTCAACCAGGGAGCCCGAATAAATGCCCCAATGTAAAAATTGTATTTCCCTCACATGGTATGAGATACAACCAGTCAATTGATATCCTTCTGACCGGGTCAGATGACAAGGGTATCAGTAGTCTGGAACTTTTTGATAATGGAAAAAAAATTCTGGAAAAGACATCAGATCCATGGTTATTTTCTTCTACTGATTTTTCATCCGGAACTCACTCACTAAGAGCTGTCGCTACTGATACCGAAGGTTGCCAGACTACCTCCTCTGTAGTCACATTTGAAGCTGTATCACAGAAAGAACTCATTAATCTGTACCCTAATCCAAATAAAGGCTCCTTTACCCTTGTATTACCCATAGCCAGGTCTTCTGAAAGTCAGATCTCAATTATATCAAATGATGGACGAATCGTTCACAGCGAGTCAATGCCTCATACACAGTCAGTTAAAGAATTCAATCTGCCATATCTGAGTCCCGGCTTATACATACTTGTAATTTCAAGCCACGAAACCATTTTTTCCAGGTTATTTGTCAAGAACTAATCTGCATCTTATTTGTTCTTTCAGTATCAAAATTTTAATAGAAACTATTAAACAATAACCTATGAAAATCCTGGTAAGTTTGATTCTATTTCAAATTTCTTTGATTGGTTACGGACAACAAATAATAGCCGATCATACTGTCGTTGATAAATATGATAATATTCCCCAGCAATATATTGATGAAGTTAAAAAGATGCTGGTGAATATCGCAGGAATTTCTCATTCCATCGGGTACAGACATGGAGTTAATCTGCTTGAATTGCTTGATTCAAAATTTCAGACAACGACTTATGACGGATACCCCGCAATAGCCCCCTCAAATAACTACCTGCGACTTGGAAGACTTTATCCAACGAGTGAAGATAGTTTTTATACAAATACTGCTTATATTGAAGCGCAAAAGAGCTTTATTACCGAGCATTATAATGCAGGAAATCCATTTCATGTATTTGGTTTGGGATGGTGTTATACAATGACATGGGTAAACGATCCCGGAGGTACCATTGATCCGGTTCACAATGTACGATGGGCTGGCTCTTCGGAAGGAGGGCCTCAGGGCAACCTGAGATGGGGACTTGATAACGGAGATCAGATATTGACAGGGAATTCAGTTTCTATGAATACATACCTTAACGCTGTTGAGCAATATATTCAGTATTGTAACTCCAACTCTTATCCGACAAAAGTAATATTTACCACAGGACCTGTCGATGGGAATGGCGGATCTGAAAACGGATTTCAGCGGGAGTTGAAGCAAGATTATATCCGTAACTATGTTGCTGCTGATGCATCACGTATTTTATTCGACTATGCTGACATTCTCTGCTGGAACAATAGCGGCCAGAAATATATGACTAACTGGAACGATGGAGGTACAATCCGTCCGCATACAAACATACACCCTGATAATCTGATGGATTATGACGCATCATGGAATATTATCACTCCTGATGGTAGCGGAGATCCGCTTAGCGACGATCATATCGGTGAAGTCGGTGCGTTGAGAATCGCCAAGGCAATGTGGTGGATGTTAGCGCGAATAGCCGGGTGGGATGGGACTGGGTTACCGACTGGTGTCTCAATAATTGAGAATCCTGAAGAATCGAAAATTTTGGTTGAAAATCATGGAGAAAGGTTAACCGTAAATGCGAATAATAAATTTATGAATGGACAGCTCGATCTGTATAATTTAAATGGAAATCTGATATCTACAAATAAGATAAATGAGAATTTAAATTTTATAAATACATCACAGATACCTTCCGGGTTTTACATGGTTGTCCTATCAAAAAACAGCCTCCGGGAGGTAAAGAAAATTGTTCTGATGCACTAGAATTCCAGCTAACCTATTATTCCGATGGCATTCTGATTTCTTGAGCTTTAATTCTTCAATTCACCGTATTAAGATGGATTGTATTAAACAAAAGTTCAAGTGGAAGAGATATGAAATTGGCTCGGATTATACCAACATAATCTTAATGGAAATAATCAGCATCTTGATACTGGCAAGTATGCAAGTTGGGATTTTATCAAAGATAATATCCCCGTTACCAGTATTAATCCAATCTTAAAAAGTATTTAATTACTTCTTAATGGCTTCTGAAATTATTAAATCTAAGTTTGTGCATTCAAACTTTGTGGTTCATTTTTCACTTATACTCATCTCAAACCGAAATTTTATAATTGAGGATTGAGGAATCTTAAACATTAAATTAATCCAGGTAGTTTATACACGATCGACCGGGAAATCCTTCTAAAGAGATTAATTATCCGGAGTTAAATATTCTCTAAACAGTCAGGCAATGATTGAAAAAAGGTTATTATTTATTTTGTTTTTTATTCAGATCTCGTTAGTTCAATTTGGTCAGATAATTGCTGATCATACAGTAGTCGATCAGTACGATAAAATTCCCCCTCAATATATCGACGCTGCAAAAAAGATGTTGGTGAATATTGCAGGGATATCACATTCCATTGGATATCGGAACGGAGCAGAGCTACTGGAGCTTCTGGATCCGAAATTTCAGGTATTGACATATAGCAGCTATCCACCTCCGGCCAGGTCAGATCAATTTATGAGAATTGGGAGACATTATCCTACCGGAGAAACAGAATTCTACATTTCCCCAGGTTACATAGCTGCACAAAAAAATTTTATTACCGAGCAGTATAATGCAGGAAATCCATTTCATGTTTTTGGTTTGGGATGGTGCTATACCATGACCTGGGTTAACGATCCCGGAGGAACAGTTGATCCTGTGTATAGGGTGCGTTGGGCAGGATCCTCCGAAGGAGGACCTCAGGGAAGCCTCAGATGGGGTCTTGATAGCGGAGATCAGGTATTGACAGGGAATTCAATATCCATGGATACATACCTTGGTGCTGTTGAGCAATATATTCAGTACTGTAGAACCAACGGATACCCGACCAAAGCAATATTTACAACAGGCCCGGTTGATGGGAATGCAGGAAGCGAGAATGGATATCAGCGTGAAATTAAGCATGATTATGTCCGAAACTATGTCGCCGGAGATGCTACTCGAATTTTATTTGATTATGCAGATATTCTCTGCTGGAATGATAGTGGACAGAAGTATATATCGAACTGGAATGATGGAGGTACAATCCGTCCGCATGCAAACATACACCCCGAAAATCTCATGGATTATGATGCATCATGGAACATAATTCCCATACAAACGGATGCACTTGGAGAAGATCACATAGGAGAAGTAGGGGCATTAAGAATTGCAAAGGCAATGTGGTGGATGCTGGCAAGAATAGCAGGATGGGATGGTGTTACTGATAATATACCGGTTACCGGAATTACATTAACAGGAGCAGGAGGAGCTACGACAATAACTGCAGATAATGGGACTCTTCAGTTAAGTGCTGCAGTAGCACCAGCGAATGCCACAAACAAGACAGTAACATGGTCGGTTACAAATGGTACAGGTCAGGCAACCATAAGTTCCACAGGACTTGTTACAGCACTGACCAATGGTACTGTTACAGCAAGGGCAACATCTAGTGATGGTTCAGGTATTTATGGAACACTGCTGATTACCATATCCAACCAGGTTTTACCAGTTATACCGGTTACCGGCATTACACTGACAGGGGCAGGAGGATCCTCCCTTATCACAACGGATAACGGATCACTGCAGTTAACCGCTATGATAGCCCCGACGAACGCCACCAACCAGTCAGTAACATGGTCGGTTACAAATGGTACAGGGCAGGCAACCATTAGTTCCACAGGACTTGTTACAGCCCTTACCAATGGTACTGTTACAGCAAGGGCAACAGCCAATGATGGCTCAGGTATTTATGGGACACTGCCAATTACAATATCAAACCAGGTTATCCCAGTTACGGGAATTACGTTAGCAGGGGCAGGAGGATCTTCACTTATCACATCGGATAACGGATCACTCCAATTAACAGCTACAGTATCGCCGACGAATGCCACCAACCAGGCAATAACATGGTCCTTGACAAATGGTACAGGTCAGGCAACTATAAGCACATCAGGACTTGTGACAGCACTAACCAATGGTACTGTTACTGCAAGGGCAACAGCCAATGATGGCTCAGGTATTTATGGGACACTACCAATTACAATATCAAACCAGGTTATCCCAGTTACGGGAATTACACTGGCAGGGGCAGGAGGATCCTCACTTATCACATCGGATAACGGATCACTGCAGTTAACCGCTACGGTAGCACCAGCGAATGCCACCAACCAGGCAGTAACATGGACGGTTGCAAATGGTACAGGACAGGCAACTATAAGCACATCAGGACTTGTGACAGCACTAACCAATGGTACTGTAACAGCAAGGGCTACAGCTAGTGATGGTTCAGGTATTTATGGGACACTGCCAATTACCATATCAAACCAGGTTTTACCAGTTATCCCAGTTACAGGAATTACATTGACAGGAGGATCAGCAACAATAACGGTTAATGGAACACTTCAGTTAAGTGCAACAGTTACTCCGACTGATGCCACCAACCAGTCAGTAACATGGTCGGTTACAAACGGCACGGGACAGGCCACCATAAGTTCCACAGGTCTTGTTACAGCGCTGACCAGTGGTGTTGTTACAGCAAGGGCAACAGCCAATGATGGCTCAGGTATTTATGGGACTTTACCAATTACTATTTCTGAAAACACGTATGGAGGTCAGATCATAGCTGATCATACTGTTGTTGACAAATATGATGATATACCAGCAACATATATTGATGAGGTAAAGAAAATGTTGGTTTGCATGGGAGGCGAATCATCTAATGCTACCGGGTATCGTCGTGGTTTGGAATTATTGGAATTATATAATTCTGTTTACCAGGTATTAACTTATACCAGAGAACCACTTCCTGCTTCTTCAGGTTCATATTTACGGTTTGGTCAGCCTTTTGTGATAGGGGAACAAATTTATACCTCGGCATCATACATTAATACTATTAAAACAGGTGTTGTCAGAAATTCTAAAAGTACCGCCGGGAATCCTTTTGCTGTTTTTGGTTTTGATTGGGGTTATGAAATGTCATGGACAAATCCTCCTGGTGGGGGTTTAGACCCTGTTTTTAAAATACTTTGGGCTGGTGGTTCAGACGGTGGTCCTGAAGGTAATCGCAGATGGGGGCTTGATGCAGAAGATCAGGTCTTAACCGGGAACTCAGTAAGTATGGATACATATTTTGCTGCCTGGGAAGGATATAATCTGTATTGTGAGAATAGTGGTATTGACACAAAATTTATATACAGTACCGGATCAGTAGATTCATATCCTGACAGAGCATATCAGCGTGAATTAAAACATGATTATATAAGGGCTTATGTTGCCTCTCATTCCAATGTAATTCTCTTTGATTATGCAGATATTCTCTGTTATAGTAATAGTGGAGTAAAAAATACAGTCGCCTGGAATGATGGCGGCACTCTTCGTCCACATGCACAGATTCATCCGGACAATCTCATGGATTATGATGCATCATGGAATATAATTCCTCCCGTAGCAGATGAACTTAATATTGGAGAAGTAGGGGCATTAAGAATTGCAAAGGCAATGTGGTGGTTGCTGGCAAGAATTGCAGGTTGGGATGGGGTTACAGATAATATTCCCGTCACTGGCATTACATTAACTGGAGCAGGAGGATCCTCCCTTATCACATCGGATAACGGATCACTCCAATTAACAGCTACAGTATCGCCGACGAATGCCACCAACCAGGCAATAACATGGTCCTTGACAAATGGTACAGGTCAGGCAACTATAAGCACATCAGGACTTGTGACAGCACTAACCAATGGTACTGTTACTGCAAGGGCAACAGCCAATGATGGCTCAGGTATTTATGGGACACTACCAATTACAATATCAAACCAGGTTATCCCAGTTACGGGAATTACACTGGCAGGGGCAGGAGGATCCTCACTTATCACATCGGATAACGGATCACTGCAGTTAACCGCTACGGTAGCACCAGCGAATGCCACCAACCAGGCAGTAACATGGACGGTTGCAAATGGTACAGGACAGGCAACTATAAGCACATCAGGACTTGTGACAGCACTAACCAATGGTACTGTAACAGCAAGGGCTACAGCTAGTGATGGTTCAGGTATTTATGGGACACTGCCAATTACCATATCAAACCAGGTTTTACCAGTTATCCCAGTTACAGGAATTACATTGACAGGAGGATCAGCAACAATAACGGTTAATGGAACACTTCAGTTAAGTGCAACAGTTACTCCGACTGATGCCACCAACCAGTCAGTAACATGGTCGGTTACAAACGGCACGGGACAGGCCACCATAAGTTCCACAGGTCTTGTTACAGCGCTGACCAGTGGTGTTGTTACAGCAAGGGCAACAGCCAATGATGGCTCAGGTATTTATGGGACTTTACCAATTACTATTTCTGAAAACACGTATGGAGGTCAGATCATAGCTGATCATACTGTTGTTGACAAATATGATGATATACCAGCAACATATATTGATGAGGTAAAGAAAATGTTGGTTTGCATGGGAGGCGAATCATCTAATGCTACCGGGTATCGTCGTGGTTTGGAATTATTGGAATTATATAATTCTGTTTACCAGGTATTAACTTATACCAGAGAACCACTTCCTGCTTCTTCAGGTTCATATTTACGGTTTGGTCAGCCTTTTGTGATAGGGGAACAAATTTATACCTCGGCATCATACATTAATACTATTAAAACAGGTGTTGTCAGAAATTCTAGTACCGCCGGGAATCCTTTTGCTGTTTTTGGTTTTGATTGGGGTTATGAAATGTCATGGACAAATCCTCCTGGTGGGGGTTTAGACCCTGTTTTTAAAATACTTTGGGCTGGTGGTTCAGACGGTGGTCCTGAAGGTAATCGCAGATGGGGGCTTGATGCAGAAGATCAGGTCTTAACCGGGAACTCAGTAAGTATGGATACATATTTTGCTGCCTGGGAAGGATATAATCTGTATTGTGAGAATAGTGGTATTGACACAAAATTTATATACAGTACCGGATCAGTAGATTCATATCCTGACAGAGCATATCAGCGTGAATTAAAACATGATTATATAAGGGCTTATGTTGCCTCTCATTCCAATGTAATTCTCTTTGATTATGCAGATATTCTCTGTTATAGTAATAGTGGAGTAAAAAATACAGTCGCCTGGAATGATGGCGGCACTCTTCGTCCACATGCACAGATTCATCCGGACAATCTCATGGATTATGATGCATCATGGAATATAATTCCTCCCGTAGCAGATGAACTTAATATTGGAGAAGTAGGGGCATTAAGAATAGCAAAGGCAATGTGGTGGATGCTGGCAAGAATAGCAGGTTGGGATGGAAGCACTTCAAAAGGCAGTTCAGTAATAGGAAAGAATGAAGCTAAGACCACAATTGAGTTCCCAGAGCAGGAAATACTTCCTGAACATGGAATCCTCGTATATCCAAATCCAACGGAAGGTTTACTTAGTATTGAATCTGCTTTTAACGGTGAAGAAACCTGTACCATTGACCTGATAAATATCTCTGGTCAGGTGATACTAAATCAAAGATTAAATGTTGTTGGAGGAAAAGTTGAAATAGATTTGTCAAATGTTAATTCTGGGTATTACTTGTTGAGACTTAGGACTGATAGATCAATTCAATTTTTAAGAGTAGTAAAGCACTAATCAAATAGTATTCAACAATAATTTTCTTGTTCCGGGAAATTTCAGACTTATGAATCTTGTATCTCCTGAATCTGCACAACAGGCAGTCCAAAGCTTGCTTATAAACAAAAAAAGATAATCTGAAGATATGAGAGATTCCTTAAATTAGTTCTTTATGAATTTTTTTGTAAATAACATTCCCTGATTTTTAATAATCAATATATATATACCAGGATCTAAATGAGATAGGTTAAATTGCCTTGTATTTACTTTGTTTTCCCATGTCCCATGATAAACAGTTTGACCTGTTGAGTTTACAATATTCAATATATCTCCACTGTTTTGTAATGGAATTAATGACTCAATAGAAAATTGGCCATTGTTTGGATTGGGATAGAGATTTATGAGCCCAGTACCTTCCTCTATATAAACATCCACAGAAGATGAATAAACAATTTCATCTAACTCATCATATGCATTTGAGGTTATTGTATATGATCCCGAAGCCGGACTATCAAAAGAAATTGAGTATGGAGCCTGATTGCTTTCTCCAATTCTGGTGTCGCCAATTAAATACTCTACTTTGCTGATCAGGGTGTCAGGATCATAAGAATCAATAGTAACATCTATTTTTTTAGTTGCAACAAAATGTTCCCCGTTTTCTGGTTCAATAAAGCTTATAACAGGCGCCCCCTTTGTATATCTTAATCTGCTCCTGACGCTCACCTTCAGTGGATTTGATACAACTTTTAAGTTAAGGTTATCTGTGGCAACTGCTGTGATCGAATAAATACCTCTAGGTACATTTGACCATGTAAAAGAATATGGAGCGGAGGTTCTTTCACCTAGTTTATTGGCGCCACTGAAGAATTCTACTTTAGATATAGTACCATCAATATCAGAAGCAGAAGCAGTGATTTCAATAGTTCCGGGATCTTTAAATGAACTGTTATTATCAGGCGAAGTGATACTTACATTCGGGGGCAGATTTATTGAAGAGATGCAGTTATTCATTACTGGTCGGTCAGTAATACTTGCTGCCTGACCACCCTGGACTGTTTGCAGCGGATTTGCAGCTGGTTTGGTATAAGCCACAGTAACAACGTTATCATATACTACCGGGCTGGAAAGTGTAAGCAGAACCTTTGTCCCGGAAATGGAAACGGAGCTGACTGTACGGGTGACTGTATTCACCATAACACTGAAAGCAGAAGCAACAGGAGCAATATTGGCAAGAGTTGAGTTATATGTTATCTCAAGAATAGAAGGAGTGGCATTGGCTATCGCAGAACTGACATAGGCCGGAACTGCCGCAGCGACCACATTATTTGTAACAGGCTGGGCGCTTATGCTTACTGCCTGACCACCAGCAGCGTTCTGCAGCGGATTTACAGCCGGTTTGGTATATGCAACTGTAATAACATTGCCATATACTACCGGGCTGGAAAGTGTAAGCAGAACCTTTGTCCCGGAAATGGAAACGGAGTTGACTGTACGGGTGACTGTATTCACCATAACACTGAAAGCAGAAGCAACAGGAGCAATATTGGCAAGAGTTGAGTTATATGTTATCTCAAGAATAGAAGGAGTGGCATTGGCTATCGCAGAACTGACATAAGCCGGAACTGCCGCAGCGGCCACATTATTTGTAACAGGCTGGGCGCTTATGCTTACTGCCTGACCACCAGCAGCGTTCTGCAGCGGATTTACAGCAGGTTTGGTATATGCCACCGTAATAACATTGCCATATACCGCCGGGCTGGAAAGTGTCAGCAGGACCTTTGTCCCGGAAATGGAAACCGAACTGACTGTCCTGGCTGCCGAATTCACCATAACACTGAATGAAGAAGCAACAGGAACAATATTGGCAAGGGTTGAGTTATATGTCATCTCAAGAACAGAAGGAGTTGCATTGGCTATCAGAGAGCTGACATAAACCGGAACTGCCGCAGCGGCCACATTATTTATAACGGGCTGGGCGCTGATGCTTACGGCCTGGCCGCCAGCAGCGTTCTGCAGCGGATTTACAGCCGGTTTGGTATATGCCACCGTAATAACATTGCCATATACCGCCGGGCTGGAAAGTGTCAGCAGGACCTTTGTCCCGGAAATGGAAACCGAACTGACTGTCCTGGCTGCCGAATTCACCATAACACTGAATGAAGAAGCAACAGGAACAATATTGGCAAGGGTTGAGTTATATGTCATCTCAAGAACAGAAGGAGTTGCATTGGCTATCAGAGAGCTGACATAAACCGGAACTGCCGCAGCGGGCACATTGTTTGTAACGGGCTGGGCGCTGATGCTTACTGCCTGGCCACCGGTAGATGTCTGCAAAGAATTTGTTGAAGGACTGGTATATGCCACCGTAACAATGTTACCGTAAACAATCGGGCTTGAGAGTGTCAGAGATACCCTGTTGCCTGAGATGGAAACCGAACTTACAGTACGGGCTGCTGAGTTAACCATGACAGTAAATGCAGAGGCGGGTGGAACTATATTGGCAAGAGTTAAGCTGTAATTCATTCTTATTACTGAAGGAGAGGATCCGTCAACAGCAGAATTTAAATAGACAGGATTTTCGACCGGTGTACCGGTAATCATTTCAGATGCACCTATATCGGGGGCTGAACCGTAATATGTAAATCCGATATCCTTTCCTGCATTTATAAGGTCTGATGTTGGCGCTAGCCGTAATGGCCTGATGGCAGGAAGTGATCCGTCAGCCTGTCGTGCTGCTGTAAACTCAGCAACGATAATTGACGGATCAGGCTGAACAAAATCAGCATCGGTCACTGTAACAGAATCAGTATTAGAAAAATACGGATAAGATGTTTTCGCATCCCATGTATTATGACTTTCAGGGTACATTCCGGCTGATGTTGAAATAAAAACATCAAGAGGTTCCTGCGTGGCACCTATTAAATTTGAAGAATAACTCAGGTTGTTTTTCCATATACCCGACTCAATCCTGTCGGAATTTGACCGGAATCCATACCCCATGTCGTAGGCTGTATTATTAAAATAGTGCGGGTTGTTGTTCTGGTAGTCGTCATAATCCAGGTCATAAAACCCTGCTCCCTCCCCAAATATTGCAATACTGTTCCTTACTGTAATAAATGGTCTGGTTACATCGCCACTGATAAATTGCTGGTGGCAGGCCCCTAATTTGAAGCCGTTACCCTCTATATCAAACTCAGCATATTTATCTGACGGCATTACCCAGCAATTAGTGAGGACTCTTGTCCCCTGACCGCTAACATCAATACCATCATCCGAGTAGTTCCACGCCCTGCAGCCGTCCCAGGTATAATAATTGCCGGAATAGGTATGAATCTTCCAGCCATCAGCAGCATTTCCTGGATTAGTGACAAGCGTATCACACAGGTCATAAGTATCGCAGTTGATCCAGCGTGTTGTATCTGATTCAAATGGAGCATCAGGTCCGTCAAGTTCTGTCCAGGCTCCGGATTGCATCCAATATCCGCGCTGCCCAACCTGATGTATTGTAATATTCTCAAATGTAAAATTGGCACAACTTGATGTAGCTATTGCCCCACTTATTCGGTTCGCATAGCATAAAAATACATTCCGTATTGTAAAATCCTTAAAATGAATATATTGTTTTTCGTTAGCAGTAATAGCGGCATTATAAAAATATCCCCAGGATGGGGTTTCCTGATCGCAATGGTGTTTACAATCCATTATGACCTTCTCTCCCGGATAGCCAAAGAAACAGATTGGTGCTCCTTGTGTACCTGATCGTATTATTTCCACTGCTTTTTGTGAATAATATGTGCCACCTCTGAAAAAAACTGTATCTCCGGCAACTGCTGTATTTAAAGCTTTCGTCCAAGTAGCCCATGGTGCAGTAATTGTCCCGGTATTGTTATCATTTCCTGTTGTGGCAACATAATAAGTTCTTCCCATTAGCGTTGAGCTTATTAAAAGAAATACAGAAATAAGAACTTGTTTTAATCTGAGACAGAAGATATTTTTCCTTTTCATATATATGCATTTTTGACGAATGGCACATAAATAGTGACCAATGCACATGTTTTAACGGTTAATATCTGATTTTGTTACACTAAAAATTGATTTATTTTTAAATTATTCTGTAACCATTTTTAATCGAACCAGTTGCGAACATCGATTTGCCCTGATTAAAAATTAATCATGGTGCTTCACACGATTTTGTTTAACGGTCAGATCATCTGATACCTCAAATGGAATCAGATATTAATGGTGACCCTTAGTGCAAACAGCTAATAAACAGTTTATGGAATCAGAGAAGCTGAAAAATTCTTAATCACCATTAAAGGGCAAGAAAATAAGGAAATGAATGCAGCTTTTGCTATACTGCAGGTAGAGGGGAGATCTATGTATGTTGTTTCATGAATAAGAGGTACAGCCCAATGCACTTAAGTCCCTTGCATAGGTTGCATATTAGACATGATTATTTCCGGCTATCCTGGGATAGTCTAAAAATCAAATTTTCTTTATTTTTTTCCCAGTAGCGCTTATGGTCAGGTCATCTTTCAGTTCATAGAACTGAGGAATCTTGAATAACGCTAGGTGTTGCGAACAATGATGCCTGATCATCTCTTCAGTAATCATCCCTAATGTTCCTTTTTTGACCACTACTGTTGCTTTCAGAGCCTCGCCCTGTATCTGATCCTCTATTCCTTCGATTGAACAGTCAACAACTTCCGGGATCTGCAATATTACGGCCTCTATTTCTTTTGGACTTATCCTCTTGCCGCCTACCTTAATTATCTCTTTCGATCTTGCTGTAAGGAAAATATACCCATCTTCATCAACTGTTCCAAGATCGCCGGTATAGAGCCAGCCGTTCCTTATTGTGTTCTTTGTTCCTTCTTCATCGGCAAAATAGCCCATCATGATATTGTCGCCGCTGGCTACCACTTCTCCTGTTTCACCAGGATTAATCGCATCACCCTTCTCATTAATAACCTTTAAAGTGACACCTGGGATTCCTTTGCCCATAGATCCTTTTTTGCTTTCATACAAATCGGGAGGAAGCCACGATAATCTTGCCGTTGCTTCTGTCTGACCGTACATCACTATAAACTTTACATCAGGATGAGCCTGCCGGAACTCATCTATAAATATCGGTGCGAGTTTTCCTCCTGCCTGTGTAACATATTTAAGATCGGGAAACTGAGTTAGCTTGAATGAATCCGATTTTCGCAGAAGTATCTGAAAGTGGCTTGGGACACCTGCAAATCCGGTGCATCTGTAATCAAGCAGGTTCTTAATGATGCTTCCAAGGAAAATAAATGAATTATTGAAAACTATTGATCCTCCGGCTCTCAGATGCGTGTGCAGCAGCGAAAGCCCGTAACAGTAATAGAACGGGAGCACTACAAGCATCCTGTCGTTCTGGGTCAGTTTGAGATACTCTACTATCGAATCTGTATTCGCGATGAGATTTTTGTGCGAAACCATAACCCCTTTGGGTTTACCTGTAGATCCTGATGTGAAAATAATCTCGGCGCATCTTTCACGGTCGAAGGGTTCCGGGTTCCGGGTTCCGGGTTCCGGGTTTATGGTATCAGGGAAAATGAGTTTGTCGAGATTCAGGGTAAGTTTTTTTTCTACTTCCCTGGTAATGAAAATCAACTCAGGTTTAGTAAGATCACTTATATACCTGTAGTTTTCAGGTTCTATTGAAGGATCCAGCGGGATGCAGATATTGCCCGATTTAATGATCGACAGGTAAGCTTTTAAAAAGAAGAGGTTGTTGGGGGACAGGAGAAGAATATGCTTATTCTCACCAACCTTATCTTTTATCCACCCTGATAGATCAAGGCATGAGGAATAGAGTTCTTTAAAAGAAATTTCTTCTTTCCCGACAAGAAACTTCTTTTCCAGGTTACTGGAGTTTTGGAAAAAATAATCAAAGGAATTCATCTGTTTCAGGGTTTCAGGGTTTCAGAGTTTCAGGATTTGACTTCGTCGAGCTCGGCTGCGCCTCGGTTTAAAGTTTCAGGGTTTCAGGGTTTGACTTCATGGAACTCGCTGCACCTCGGTTCAGGGCTTGAATTACAATTATATTAGGAAAAACTACATTTTTCAAATCAAAATAACTTTTAATAATAACAACTCTGGAACAGTGAAACTCTGAAACTCTGAAACATTCTACTCAAATTCCAAAATAATCCCTCACCGGCGCCATCCTCAAATACTCTGTTGTCTTTCTCTTCCGCTCAAAATTCCTGAAAAGAGCCTCAACTCTCTCAGTGGTTTCACCCATTACTTTTGCCACTTCGGCGGAAGGATATCCGTTCTCGAATCCATACCAGAATATGTCCATAAGACTGAATGGCAGCTGGTAAAAGAATTCTTCCTGTGTCTGTTCAGCCGAATAAGTGTCGGTAGTGGGAGTTCTTTGTATGATGGCTTTCGGTACACCTAGATATTCAGCCAACTGGTAGACCTGCGTTTTATAAAGGTTCCCGATTGGCATAACATCCCCCGCTCCATCTCCGTATTTGACAAAGAAACCCTGTTCCTGCTCATGCTTGTTGGGAGTGCCAATTACTGCATAATGGAGTGCCTCGGCATGGTAATAAAGCATTGACATCCTGGCGCGTTGTTTGAAATTTGACGCAGCCACAATCTGCAGATAATCTCTGGCAGGCAGCATCTTTTCTTTCTGAGCTCCGTCAGGATCCACTATAGTCAGAGAAAATACAGGAGGCAGGTTTGTGAAAAGTCCGCTCTGCTTGATCCCGATTTTCATTTTGTAAGTTTTCGGATCATACTCCGGGAAAACACGTTTCACAGCTTCATCTCTTCTTTCATAGCAATTATAACCAGACAAAGCTGAAGTGATCTCTTCCTTTATTACCCTTACACCGAATTTTGCTGCAAGATCCCTGGCCAGCATTTCGCTGTCAGGGTTTGAGTCTTTTTCAGGAAGCATGATCCCCAGCACTTTTTCGGGTCCGAAGGCCTTTGCTGCCAGCGCCATGCAGACTGAAGAGTCAATGCCGCCGCTTATTCCGATTACAGCTCCGTTCCGTTTAAAGACAGTTAGAATGTCGCTCCTTAGTTTTTCAATAATCTGGTTTACTGCACTCTCAGGATCTTCGAGGAGTATAATTTCCTTTGAAAATGGTTTTTTGTTTTTCATTTATAAATTTTTTATGACTTTCAGGTTTTTCAGTTTACCATTAATAAACTCCTGATTATTATTTTCAATAAACTGGTAGTTGAGAAGATGTGTGGAGATTACTGCAGCAAGCACCATATTGTCAACTTCAGAGGAGACTCCTGTCTTGTCAATTCTTTGAATCATCAATGAAACAGATTCATGATCAAAGATCCCTGCTTTCTTTGTGTAAGTATCTGAAAGCATCTCGCGTACATAACCCGGAGGATTCTCAGACAGGAACACACTCTTAATCGGAGCACGGTAAGGCTGTTTAGGACGGTTAAGAATACTTTCAGGGATCTTGTCCTTAACAACTTTTTTCAGAAGGTATTTTTCCTTAAGCCCTTTCAGTTTATAATCGGCAGGCAGTCCTGCACAAAATTCAATCAGCCTGTAATCAAGAAACGGGTATCTTCCTTCAATGGAATTTGCCATGCCCATTCTGTCGCCTTGTGTTGAAAGCAGGTATCCCGACATAAAGATTGTAGTTTCAAGCCATTGGGCCTTTGCCAGATCATCCCACCTGTCGAAACCTTCCGGCAATCTGTTATTAAGATCCGTTAACGGAGAGAAATCTCCAAGATATTCCTTTACAGATGCGGAAAAGTGTTTCTTGATGTGATTGGAATTATTCCAACGCAAAATATGTGAATAGAAAGGATTGGCTGTATCCTTTAGCTTATATCCAAAAAACATCTTGAGGATCCCGGGATTGGAATTACGCAGATGAGGGATATCGGGATAGATCTTTTTCAGTAGCAAAGGCCTGATCAAAGAGTCTGGCTGGGATGCCCAGAACCTCCTGATTTTGGCTTCCCTGAAAATATCGTAGCCTGCAAGTATTTCATCCGAACCTTCACCGGTAATTACTACCTTTATTCCATTGTCTCTCACAAGCCTGGAAAGGATCATCATCGGTGTCGGTGCTGTTCTTGTAACAGGCATCTCTGACTGCCAGATAACCTGTGGAAAAAGATCTGCAATATCGCGGGAGGTGCACCTAATGGATGTGTGATTAGTACCGAAGTACTTAACAGCTTCATCCTGGTATGAAGATTCATCAAAATCCTTCTCGGCAAAACCGATGGAAAAAGTATTAAGAACACGGGGTTCTATTTGCTTTATATAAGCTACCGTTGCGCTTGAATCAATTCCACCGCTTAGATAGGCTGCTACCTCGACATCTGCTTTTAACCTGAGTCTTACGGCGCTGGTAAAAAGCTCATGAAATTGGTCTGCAGCCTCATCAAGTGAGAGTCCGGTATCCAGCCGGGGATAGGTGATCTGCCAGAATTTTTCGATTATCAATCCCTTTCGGTTAAAAACCATAAAATGGCCCGGAGAGACCTCGTTGATATTTTTGAAGGGAGTACGGGGAGTGATTGTTGTCCAGAAAGTAAAAATTTGTGACAGGCTCTCTGTGTCAAGCTCCCTCTCAACCGAACTTTGCCTGAAAAGGGATTTTATTTCCGAAGCAAAAGAAAAAACTCCTTTTGTGTTGGTATAGAATAGCGGACGAATTCCGACGCGATCCCTTGCCATAAAGAGTTCCTGTTCCTTTTTGTCCCATATTGCAAGGGCGAACTGTCCGTTAAGCATTGACAGGCAATGGCTGCCATGCATGGCATATAAATTTACAAGAACTTCAGTATCGCTGTTTGTTCTGAATTTACAACCTTTTTTTCTGAGTCCTTCGCGTAAATCTTCAAAATTGAAAATCTCGCCATTGAAAACTATCCAGTATCTTTCCGACTCATCAGGCAATGGCTGTTGTCCGCCGGCCAGATCAATAATGCTTAGTCTCACATGTCCCAGTGTTGAAAACGCCGAATGCCAGATACCGCTTTCATCCGGACCCCGGTAGTGTATTGGTTTTAGCATGTTTTCAACAGCAGAAACAGAATTTTCCCTGCCGTTGTAATCGATGATGCCTGCGATACCGCACATTTCAGTTGGCTGATTTTCTTAATACAAAATCAGTTATAGCGTTTATAGATTCAAAATTCTCCTCAATCAGATCAGAGTCGGAAGTCTTGATTTTGAATTCATCCTCCAGAAAAGTAATTAGCACAATAAATGCCATGGAATCCAAAAATCCTTCCTTGAATACCAGGGTGTCATCCTTGATTTTATTGCTTTCAGCATGCACTGACTGACTGATATAAGCTCTTGTTTTTTCTTTAATTGCCTGAGATTCCATTTTCAAAGTTTAGGTTAAAGTCTTAATGAATTATCTTATTATTTAATTTTATTTAAACATAGTAAATTTTTGATAATAGTGTGATTCCGTAATTAGAATTCAAAGTACATTTCAGCCCGAATTATTATCTGTTAGTATAATAAGCTAAGTATACACTTATTACTTCAAGTGTGTAATTAACTTAAGCCTTAAACATTCGGGTAATGACTATCTCATTTGTTATTTTTCTTTCTTCTCCGCACCATAAGGTATCCTGCACCTGCCGCACCCAATGCAACCAGTAAGCCTCCGTCAAGCGGAGCTCCAATGGTTGGACGGCGGTGATGATGCCGATGACGGTCCTGGAGCCTTAAGCTTTCGGATGTTGACTGAGCTGCCGCTTCTAATACATTAATAGAGACCAGTACAGCAATGATAAGAAAAATTCTTGTTTTTTTCATAATAGAAAAGTTTAAAACAAATCTATAAATCAATCAGATTACAACAAAATCATTAATCAATGAGAATGGCCAGTTTGTCAAATAGTCGTATTTTCCATAATATTAAATTAATTATATTGCGGTTGGTTCAGCCATGAAGTTTATGATATCCGGAATTAAATTCAGTAAGATTCTTATAGCTCTCCTGATTGTATTTGGACTATACAGCATTTTGCCAGGCTTTTTCTTCAGCGAAGAAGCTGATATTCCGATACTATCGACGATAAATGAAATTTATCTTTTTTCGATTGAACAATTGTCAAATCGTATGCTCGGAGTTACCGGGGCAGAACTCTCAATTAAAAATCACCAGGTCATTTTAAATGAAAATGTGGTCAACGGGTTTTTACCAATGACCAGATTCAGAAAAACTATGGTAATTTTCATGATCATTATCTGGATCACAAGTACAAAATGGGAATGGAAAACTTTATTTAGCTGTTTTCTCATAATTGTACATTTTTTAATTAATTCAATTTATATGGCGACGGGAGCTTACCTTGCCACGCAAGGAGAAGCAAATCCAGAGTTAATATCAATTCCTGAGACAGCCGGTTATTTATGTTTATTTACAATAATTTTTTTCTGGTACCGGCGGCACAAACATTTAATACTTCCAAGATTAACAAAGTTTAAAGTCAATGAAAAACTCTTGCAGAACGATTTTAATACATTGATATTCGGATACATTTTCATTATAATTTATTATCTTTTGTATAACATCTACGATTATCAAATCTGGATAGCGTTTCTTTTTGGTTCATCGCAGAAAATTTTAGGCATTCTGGGCTATTCAGCTGTTGTGGAACCCTTTTACCTTATAGGAGACAATGGGTCTATCTTCATGCTTAAATCATGTATCGGTTACAAGACCATTCTTTTATTTGTTTTATTTATCTTTCTTACAGGAAATACAAGTAATAAGGTTCGGTGGATATACATTCTATCAGGATTCCTTTTGCTTAACTTTGCGAACATCCTGAGATTCGTATTCCTATTTATCCATGTGCAAAAAAACGGAGATTACCTTCTTCAGATGGACGTGCATGATATGTACAACTACATTATTTATGCAATTGTATTTATGCTATGGATAATATGGTTTGAAAAGTTTGCAATACAATATGTGCCGGATGAATGATAGCCAACCAGTATCAGTAGTCATTTAAAAATATTAATTTTATATAAATCTGTTTTTAAATTTTTTTCTTATGTCAAATATTGGGAATTATATGGAAAGGTTAAGAGATTTTAACTGGTCCATAGCAGAAGATGAACTTGAATACAAAGATGGAGATGTTTTAAATATCGGCTGGTATTGTTCAGACAGGATTTGCCAGAAGGGGGAAGGCGGGAATATCGCACTATTATATGATAATTTCAGAGGTGTTGAGAAAAAGTTTACTTTTAACGATCTGCGTCTTGCCAGCAATACATATGCGAAATTTCTCATTGATATCGGATTGAAAGACAAAGATAGGATCTGTCTTTTCATGGACAAAATACCAGAATTGTATTTTTCATTTATTGGTGTATTGAAAATGGGAGCAGTTGTCCAGCCTTTATTTTCAGCTTTTGGAGATGAGTCGCTGCATAACAGATTAAAAGATGCCCAAACCAGAGCAATTATTACCCAGACCAAACAGTTATCAAAGCTAAGAAGAATTAAGGATAGCTTACCCTTCCTGGAATACATTATTGTTGTTGATCACCTTAAATCAAAAAAACTGGAGAATAGAGAAGTAGCTTTCTCTTATGAAGAAGCTGTTCCTGTTGAGAATTTTAATATTTTCCCCACTAAGAGTGAGTCTCCTTCAATTATGCATTATTCATCCGGGACTACGGGACAGCCAAAAGGAGTGCAGCATGTGCATTATTCACTGATTTCTCAATATCTTTCAACCAAATGGGTACTGGACCTTCAGAAAGATGATATTTACTGGTGCACTGCAGACCCGGGTTGGGTAACGGGGACTTCCTATGGCATTATAGGTCCGTGGAGTCTTGGTATCACCCAGTGTATTCTTGATGCAGGCTTCTCTGCTGAGACCTGGTATAGATTTATTGACAAGTATAAAGTGTCAATGTGGTATTCATCACCAACAGCAATAAGGTCTTTAATGAAAGCAGGAGATGAATTAGTAAAAAAATATGATCTCTCAAGTCTTCGTCACCTTGCCAGTGTGGGAGAACCATTAAATCCGGAAGCGGTTATCTGGTCTATAAAAATGTTTGGGAAACCATTTCATGATACTTTCTGGCAGACTGAAACAGGATCTATTATGATTTCAAATTATCCCGGGGTGAAAGTAAAGCCTGGTTCAATGGGTAAACCATTCCCGGGGATTACGGGAGTAATTCTGGATCCTGAAAGTTATGAACCTTTGATGGATCCCGGGAGAATTGGATTACTCGCTTTTAAACCAGGGTGGCCTTCGATGATGAGAGGATATTGGAATAATGAGGAAAAATACAAGGCAAAATTCATTAAAGGCTGGTATTTGTCCGGAGATAAGGCCAGAATTGATGAAGAAGGATATTTCTGGTTTGTGGGAAGAGATGATGATGTAATTAATACCGGCGGACATCTCGTAAGCCCTTTTGAAGTTGAATCTGCCTTATTGGAACATCCTGCAGTTGGGGAATCAGCAGTAGTTTCAAAACCGGATGAAGTGAATATGGAGGTTGTAAAAGCTTTTATAACTTTGAAACCAGGATTTAAACCTGATCCTGATCTGGAACTTGATATAATGAACTTCATTAGGAAAAGACTATCGCCGTTAGCTATGCCCCAGGAAATAGAATATATGGATAATCTTCCGAAAACGAGAAGCGGCAAGATAATGAGAAGACTGCTCCATGCAAAAGAATGGAATGAAGAAATCGGAGATACATCTACCATTGAAAATGAATAAATCAGATAATATTTATACTTAATTAATATTAAAGAATTTATGGAAAAATTATCGGTTATTGAAATGAAAACGCTCATACTGGATTATGTGAAGAAAGAATATATTGATGATGATGAAGTTGAGATTGATTTTGATACGCCATTGATTTCAAGTGGATATGTTGATTCATTCTCGATGGTATCCTTACTTGTTTATATTGAGAAAAAATTTAAAATAAAAATACCACCTCAAAAAGCAACTCCGGAAGCATTCGACAGTGTTACCCGGATAGTTGATCTGGTGAATGAGTTCATAGAATAGTTGTGCTGACTTATTAAATAAAATAAGAAAAGATATAATTTTATTGACTCCATGATGAACTAAATCTGAATTCAGTTCGGGATAATAATAATAAAGCGCCTGGTAAGATATGTTTTTTAATTCTATTGAATTCGCAATATTCCTGACTACCGTACTTTCAGTATATTGGTTCGTTTTTGAAAAAAATGTAAAATCCCAGAATACGCTCTTATTGCTTGCCAGTTATTTTTTCTACGGATGGTGGGACTGGCGTTTCCTGATTTTACTTGCAGCGTTATCTCTCTTAAACTATATTATTGGGAGGAAACTTGAAAATATTGAATTTCAGAAGAAAAGAAAAATTTGGCTGCTTGCAGGATTAACTATTAATATCAGTATCCTTGGGGTATTCAAGTATTTTAACTTTTTTATCAGTGGCTTTGTAGATATGGCCGCTATCTTCGGATATGAATTGCCTCAGATCACTCTTAAACTCATACTTCCATTAGGTATAAGTTTCTATGTATTCTTATCATTAAGCTATATAATTGATGTATATAATAAAAAACTCAGCGGGAATAATAATGTCATTGATGTTCTATTGGCCCTGAGTTTCTTTCCGATTATACTTGCCGGTCCAATTCAGAGGCCATTAACATTATTACCCCAGATTAAAAATCTTCGTGTGTTTGATTATGATCAGGGAGTGGATGGATTAAAGCAGATCCTGTGGGGTTTGTTTGCCAAAGTCGTTATTGCTGATAAACTGGCTCCCGTAGTGGATGATATATTCTTAAATTATCCGAACCATACAGGAAGTACCCTTGCTATTGGTGCTTTGTTTTTTACTGTTCAGATATATGCCGATTTTTCAGGATATTCTAATATGGCAATTGGAATCGCAAAGCTGCTTGGATTTAATTTGATGCAAAATTTTGCCTACCCATATTTTTCACGCGATATTACTGAATTTTGGAAAAGATGGCATATTTCCTTAACTAATTGGTTCAGGGATTACCTGTTTCTGCCACTTTCATTTTCTATATCATGGAAAATTTCAAAGGGCAGAATATTTTACTTAAAAACTGAGGAATTCATTTATATTTCAGCAAGCCTGATAACATGGTTTTTAACCGGTCTGTGGCATGGCGCTAATTATACTTTTCTTACGTGGGGATTTTTAAATGGATTATTACTTATTTTTTATCACCTTATGAAACAACCAAGGAAGCGATTGTTCAAGAGGTATGAACTAAACAACAAAAGCATATCCCTAATAACAATCGAGACGCTGTTTACACTGCTTTTTATAACTATAGCCTGGATCTTTTTCAGAGCAAACAGCGTTGAGGAAGCTTTCCTGTACATTAAAATCCTGTTTTCAAAATCTCTGTTTACATTTCCTGCTATAATTCCTGGTGCATCATTAATTACGATCAGTATTTTTTTTGTAATCGAATGGTTTGGCAGAGAAAATCAATATGGACTGGCTAAATTGGGTGTTTCGTGGAAGCGGTCCTTGCGATGGGCTGTCTATTATGCCTTAGCCGCAGCAGTAATTCTAATGGCAGGTAATGAACATGCGTTTATTTACTTTCAGTTTTGAAGAATGAAGAAGTTTTTAGAAAGACTTTCGGTATGTGCATTGTATTTCATAATATTTATGCTTTTTATTAATGTATTATTTTTAGGGACCATTATGCTTACCGATTTTAATTTCAGAAAGAGATTGGAGTCGTTGAAATTTGTAAATCCGGAGTTTAAACTTCTGGTGCTCGGGAAAAGCCTGGCGATGGATGGAATTGATGCCGAATTACTCACAAGAAACGGCTTAAAAACATACAATCTTGCAATCGGAGGCAGTTCTTTAAGAACAAATTACATTCAGTTAGAGGAATATCTGAGCAGATACAATCACAAACCAGAAACTATACTGATAGGATTGGGCTCTTATCTGGGTTTATCCGATGGGGATGATATTCATCCTATTATTGAGGTTTCAATGAAAAATCACAGATTTAACTTTCATGACCTTCCATTAATTAAATTTCAATGGTTAGGAGAGGAATTCAGTAAGAAAATTGTCAGCAGTGCCCATAGAAATGCTAAATTATCATCAGGTCAGTTGAAATTCAGAAAGACTTCTTCCGATAATACAATCCATAGGAATATTCAACTGGATATAAAACCGTTTGAAAATGCATTTTACCTTGGAGAAATTGCAAGATTATGCAATCAGAATAATATTGATTTATTAATTATTGAAATGCCAGGCTTCAAAAACACACAGAATTCTTCTCGTGTAGGGCCATACTTACTCAGCTTTGCGAACGGAGAGTCAGCAAGACTTTATAATTTTAATTCAAAAGAATTCTGTGAGATTTTCGATAAAGACAATGATTGGATCGCAAATTCACACTTAAATGAATTTGGGGCAGAAAAGTTTACAAAAGAGCTTCTTAAATTTCTGGACAAGAGCTATTTGTCATCTGAATAGCGCCGCATCAGTTGATCTAACATTATTTTTAAAAGCAACAACAAATGCCTGTTTAATACCTGCATTTCTCATACTGTTCTGGAAAGAAATTGCCTCTTTAAGTGTTTTGAATTCCCCAACTGTTGAACGGTATGCTCCATTGTGAAAATATTCCCATGTTCTATAGGTTTTATTTCCGACTGAAATATTGTAACTGCCTTTCTTTGTCATGCTGCTCGCAAACTGAACTCTGTAAACAACAATATCTGCCGGCTTTTCGGAAATTTTTTGAGCAGATAATGTACTGTCAGTCCTGGTTTTTTCGGACTGTTTTAATTTAATTTCTGATAATATAGCATTCTTTTTTAAAGTCTCAATACTGTCAGCAACAGCTTTTGCCCTTGCAATCCTCTCCTGCTCAATCCTGATAGCATCCACGTTTTCGGTGCTTACCTTTTCCTGATCCTGATTTGTAATATCGGATATGATTTTTTTACTGTCTTTTTCTCCGGAAGCTTTTTCAACACGATCCTTTCTCCTTATATCATTACTTGTAATATTTTTTTCCTCAGGTCCCTTTCCATCTCCAAACCTGTATGAAAGTGAAATGCCATAGATGGAGTTGCTTATTTTCGATCCTTCATTACGGGTTGGTGAAATATTTTCCAGTCCAAGATTGTACATCAGACCGGCATTCAGGTATGAGCTTAATTCAATACCTGCTTCAAATGATAATCCATAATCAAGATTCCTCAAATCGTCAACTGATTCTGTCCCCCAATTAATATTTGTTACGTTAGTTTTAAAAGATGATCCGTAATCTGTTTTATTTATATCCTGTCCGAATAATCCGTAACCCATGTAAGGTCCTCCGGAAATAAAAAAATTGATAAGTTTCATTCGAAATGGTACTTTGGCACGCAGAAGTAAATCTAAATAATATAGGTTGCGGTTAATAGAATTCGTTATATCAGATGAAGCACCTGTCTCTTCCGATGCGATTCTGACACCCCGGGAATTAAATAAAATTGCTGATTCAATATCAATGGTCCGGGTAACATGCATATTTATTAAGCCACCAACATGGAATCCCGGTTTTATCTGATAGGTTTTGGCCGTAATATCTGCAGGCGGAGCAGTTTCAAACGCTTCCACAGACATGGTCGACATATTAAAACCTGTCTTGAGTTTGAACTCCTGAGCCTCTGCTCCTGCACTTAAATTCCAGAATATGGTAATTATTATGAACCTGTAAAGATATTTCATAGAAGTTGATTATTAAAGGATTCTAATTCTACGCTTCACATTCCACATTGTTCCTGAATTTTATATTCACAATAATTTTTATCGAATAAAAATATATTAAATATTTAATATGCAAATATTTATTAAGTTTATTTAATAAGTAAAGGCTTTTAATCTGTGCCTGACTCATCCATTTATGGAACGGAACAGGTAACGATAACGTACATAATTATCAGGAGAAAAGTATACAAATATATCCCCTGTAAAACTCCGGTTCAGAATAACCAGGTAAAACAGTGCTGTCTAAGACTGGTTTTAAACCTTCAAAAACCCACAACTTTATTCCTTGTTCGATCATCCCTCATACCTATTGTGACCCGTTTTAAATACTTTATAAACGATCAATAAATTTAAAATACGGGGCACCAAATGCAACCAAGCGGGGCATAATGCTTTATTAAAACAAACCATTCCCCGCGAGCTCAGCGAAGCTAAATTGGCGCCATCATTAGTCATCCTGCAGTGCAACAAGGAATCTCATAATCGTGTTCACCATGAACTTAAAAGAGGTTGCAATTAATAGGTATTAGGGCAGAGATTTGATAGTTATGATTCCCCTCCTCGGAGGGGCCAGGGGTAAGTTCATAAGTATCCTTTCCTTAATTTTTTCAAGAGTAGTATTTATTTGATAGCAATGTCTTTTCTGAGTTTTTTTGCCAGTGCTTTTAACTGAGCATTTTCTGGACTTTTTTTTCTTTTAACAAGCAATATGTATTATCTCTGTTTTTCCTTTATGGGATTTTTTATTATAACTTTTAACCCACCCCTAGCCCCTCCAAGGAGGGGAATTCCTCGCTTACATGAGGTAGTAATTGAAAATTTCAGCCTCACTAAATATAGAAAGCGTCAGAAGTCAGGAAAAGTCGTAAAAGGGATCTTATAATCGTGTTCATCATGAATGTAAAAGAGGTTCACATAAAAGTTCTACCTGTTATAGTGAGATTTCTCGCTAACGCTTCGAAATGACAGCAGCACAAGTGGTTGAGGGGGTGAAAAAGTGGCGATCCGGAATAATCATTCAATAAAGACTAAGTAGCGGATCGCCACTTTTTCACCCCATTATCCCCAAAAGCGACTGTCATCCCGCAGCGCAGCAAGGGATCTCATAATCGCATTCACCATGAAAGTTAAAGGAGGTTGCAATTAATATGCGCAGCAATTGATCTAATTGTCGCCATAACCATGAACTTAAAAGAGGTTGCAATTAATAGGAATTAGGGCAGAGATTTGATAGTTATGATTCCCCTCCTCGGAGGGGCCAGGGGTGTAGCCGTCAACCTAAGGGTTTTGGGGATGTGTTTATATTATTGATATTGTGAATTATATGCGATATAGTCTCCCCTCCTTTCGAAACTTTTCGAAAGGAGGGGTGGCCGGGCTACAATATCACTTTTGTTTAAAAAGGTCTTTCCCGGCCGGGGTGGTTAGATAATTGAATTGGATGGATATCTTCATGGAGAATATTACAAAACTTCTGAAGATAAAATGAGAGATGAATATCTTCAAGATCTTGGTTTTACAGTTTTAAGATTTGAAAACAGGTTGGTTTTTCAGGAACCCGAATATATATTGAAGGAGATAAGTAAGAAATTTAATAACCACCCCGGCCCGGAATAAGGTCATTACTAATTAGATACTAACTACCCGGGCCACCCCTCCTTTTGGCAAAGGAGGGGAGAATATTATATATTCTGGATCAATCAACATATCTTAAGTTGAAATGAATGAGTAGTTTCCGCTTACGATTCCTGTGGGAAACACTTATTAATAAGGAAGTACAGGAAATTATTGTACATGTTTCCTGTACGCCTCTCTTGGTGAAGATATCGTGACCGGGATCAATATTGCGCTTCTCTTGATTGAGTTCTCCGACATGCTGTTAATGAGGGTTTCAGCTACGCTCTCAAGTTCAAACAAAGACATATTGGATCCTGATGGCAGACAAAGGCCCTGATAAAACATTTTCTCAGCATTTCTGTTGAGATATGCCGGACAATGTTCAAAAACAGGCTGCATGTGCATCGGTTTCCATAGGAGTCGCGATTCAATGTTCATCTTTTCAAGTTCCTTCTGCAGTACCTGTGGTGTCAGTCCTGTTTTTATATAATCTATAAGGATGGTTGTGAGCCAGTGGTTTGAATAATATTTTTCATCTGGTTCCCTTAAAAATGTAATACCTTCAAAACCTTCAAGTATTCCCCTGTAATAGAAATAATTATTTCTCCTGGCTTTGACACGCTCTTCAATCACCTCGATCTGACCACGTCCGATACCTGCAAGAACATTGCTCATGCGGTAGTTGTATCCTATCTTGCTGTGCTGATAATATGGAGCATTATCCTTGGCCTGGGTGGCAAGGAATTTTGCCTTTGCAATATATTCTTCATCATTCGAAAGCAGAGCGCCTCCTCCGGATGTTGTTATGATCTTATTTCCATTGAACGACAATATTGACATCCTGCCATAAGAGCCTACCGGTTTCCCGTTATAGCGGCTTCCCAGGGCTTCAGCTGCATCAAACACAACAGGGATGTCATAATGGTTGGCAATGTTCATGATCTCCTCAATGTTGGAAGGCATTCCGTACAGATGCACCGGAATTATGGCTTTTGGCTTTTTCCCAACAAGCATTCTCTCTCTTATTGCAGTCTCAAGTAACTCAGGATCCATGTTCCATGTATCAGGTTCGCTATCCACAAAAACCGGCGTGGCGCCCTGATAAACAATTGGATTGATGGTTGCTGCAAAAGTAAATGTTGATGCAATGACTTCATCACCTGCCTTAACACCTAACATAATAAGCGACAGATGAATTGCAGCTGTCCCCGAGCTTAATGCCGCTACGTGCTTGACTCCGGAATAATTTGCAATTTCCTGCTCGAATGCATCTACATTCGGACCTAGTGGAGCGATATAATTATGATCGAAAGCATCATTGATGTACTTCATCTCATTCCCCGACATGTGGGGACTGGAAAGGAATATTCTTTTATTATTAGTTGACATCGGGTTATTTCGAATGAGTATTTTAGGGTTAGTGTTGATCGTGCTCTTTCTGACGACTAAAATAAATAATAACTCAATTCGTGTCAAATAGCCAACAGATGCTGATGTCACACGATGTAATCAACATAAAATACATGTTTAA
The DNA here is from genome assembly GCA_942492865.1 of uncultured Bacteroidales bacterium. GTDB lineage: Bacteria > Bacteroidota > Bacteroidia > Bacteroidales > VadinHA17 > LD21. The sequence goes on from OW818650.1 coordinate 2,061,506, forward strand.
ATAAGGATTGTTAAGGTTTATATACACTGATTCGATATTCGTCAAAAATGCCCTCTTGGATTAACGTAAAACCGAACAAATCAATCACCCTTTTTAATAAATTGAATATCAGTCACCAAACGTTAAAATTAATTAACATTTTGTGTCTGCTTTTTTTGACAAAACAATGATATTTGTTGATTAAATTTTATGAATTATTAAACAACCGATTGGAAAAGTGCTTTTTAAGAACTCCTGACCATGCCGGAGAAGCCTGAAAAAGTCCCGGAACCGCCTTCTTTTTCATACAAATCACATTTTTCCAAATAGTTTTTAGTGTGTGTTGAACAGATTCAAATTACATATTCAATCTATTTATTATTTTTAAACGTTTATACGGGTGAACTATATTTTAAAATACACACTGATGATTTCAGATCACAAAATCAAAATAGCTTTTGTCTTTTTCATATTCTGCATTGCTACACCACATTACATAGTTGCAGGCGGCATTCAACAGCAGTCTGATGAGGAAGGTCTGCGGATATCGGTCTTTGATATTGATGCAACACCTCCTGTCGGAAGCTATCTTGCTTATGATAAGATGTTAAATGGATGGGATCTCGGATTAAGGGCAAGGGGAATAGTTCTGATGGGAGCAGGCCTGCCTATAATTCTATGTTCCGTCGACTGGATAGGGATCTCAAACGACAGCCAGGATGCATTCAGGATTGAATTGGCAAAAGCAGCCGGAACTCTGCCTGAACGGGTCGCAGTGCATACTGTACATCAGCATGATGCTCCTATAAGTGATTTCGGGGCAGAACGGCTATTGATTGAAGCCGGGTTAGAACCAAAGAGCTATGAAGGTACGTTCCAACGCGATGTTATCAGGAGACTCGGGGAAGCCGTCAGTAATTCAATAGAAAAGGCTCAGCCACTCACACATATCGGCCTTGGTAGAGCAGAGGTTTACGAAGTTGCTGCTGCCAGGCGGCTGATTGACTCCGAAGGAAAGGCATTTGCATCCCGCTCCAGCTCAACAAGAGACTCATCGTTGAGGGCTCTGCCTGAAGGTCTGATTGATCCTTTTGTTTCACTCGTCAGCTTTTGGAACGGCAACAAGCCGGTTGCAGTATTAAGCTATTATGCAAATCATCCCCAGAGCTACTACAGGCTTGGTATTGCCAATCCTGATTATCCGGGTGTTGCGCGTTTCATGCGCCAGATTGCCGTTCCCGAGGCGCTTCATGTTCATTTTAACGGGGCAGGAGGTAATCTGACAGCCGGTAAGTATAATGACGGATCGAAGGAGAACAGGGAGATACTTGCCACACGACTTGCAGATGGAATGAAAAGAGCTTATGATGGTACAAAGAAACAGCCGGTAACGGCTTCAGATATTGAATGGAGCTTCGTCCCTGTTGAATTACCGCCGGCTTCATTTATTCCCAGCGTTCAGGAAGAGATGAAAACAAAAGATATGGTTTACCTTACAAATAACCTTTTTAAACTGGTATGGCTGAGGCGCCAGCAGTCAGGCGAACGGCTTAATATAAGCTGCTTAGCCTTAGGTAATGCACGTATTCTCAATATGCCCGGTGAACTGTTCGTAGAATATCAGATTGCAGCCCGGAAAATGCGACCCGACCTGTTTGTTGCAATGGCAGCTTATGGTGATTATGCCACCGGATATATATGCACTGCAAAAGCATATAATGAGGGGGGATATGAAGCAGGTATTGCATCTGCTGTAACACCGGAAGCCGAAGCGATACTATTAGAAACTATGCGGAAGCTATTGAAAGTCAAAAAATAAAGATCAGTTTAGTTGAAGCTGTTTCAGCAAAAATGAATAACTTTATATGAGTATCGGGTATCAATAATAAAATTAAAACAATTGATTATGAGATTCCTCGCTTGCAATCAGAATGACAATGGCTTATAGGGTTCAAGGGGAATGAAGCTGCGCGTTTGTAAGTATATTGGTCTTTGAGAAAAATGTTGTAAACGCGCAGCTTCATTCCCCCATTGCCTCCAACAGCTGCTGTCATCCCGCAGCGTAGCAAGGGATCTCATAATCGTAATAACCAATGACTTTAAAAGATGTGATTATTAAAGTATCAAGCAAGGGATCTCATAATCGAGATTCCCAATGATTTAAAAGGAAGTCTCCTTGGGCGTTGTAGTGATAGCGATGATAAATTAAAAGTCAATTATTATTCATTCATGATGCTTTAAATATGTTTAAAATATATTAAACAAAAATATTAATAATACTTAAAATGACAAAGAAAAAGTATTCCAGGCGTGAGTTTGTGAAGAAAAACTCAGTAACAGGTCTTGGTGCGGTGGTTGCAATGGGAGTGTCACCATACATGGCGGCCGGAAAAACAAACAGCGCTCTTTACCCTGCATTGCTCGGCGGAGAACCTGTCAGAACAAAAGGCTGGCCGGGCTGGCCCGTATGGGACTCAGATACAGATGAAGGAATGGTGCTTAAAGTACTCCGAAGCGGTTCGTGGACAAGAGCCGGCACGGTTACGGAATTCGAAAAGAAGTGGGCGGAAACCGTCGGAACCAAAAGGGCGCTTGCAGTGGTTAACGGCACAAATGCCCTAATTGCGTCTTTGGCCCAGTTCGATATCGGAGCAGGTGATGAGGTCATAATAGGCCCTTACACCTTTATTTCAACTATTGTTTGTATCCTTCAAAACGGTGCAATGCCGGTTTTTGTTGATACCGATCCTGAGACATTTCAGCTCGATGCTTCTAAGATTGAAGCTAAAATAACACCACGCACCAGAGCTATCCTGCCTGCTCATACCCTTGGTATGCCTGCCGATATGGAGAAGATCATGCAGATAGCCCGGCAACACGATCTGATTGTGGTCGAAAATGCCTGCCTGTCGTGGCTGGCAGAAATAAATAATAAGAAAGTAGGTACATTCGGTAATGCAGGTTGTTTCAGTTTCCAGACATCAAAGAATTTGCCAATAGGGGAAGGGGGAGCAATTGTAAGCGATGATGAAAAATTCATGGACAGATGTTATTCATATCATAACTACGGAACTCCTTATGGTTCAGTGGTTTTGCCTGAAGGAGTAACAGGAGGGACGGTTATGAATGGCACAAAAATGAGGATGACAGAATATCAGGCTGCAATCGGACTTGCACAGATGAAGCGGCTTGAGAAGCAGACCGATGCCCGGAATGACAATGCACAATACCTGAAATCTGAATTGCAGGGGATGCCCGGAATAGTACCTGTTAAGCTTAGTCCCAATGTTACGAGAACCTCAGCATGGCAGTTTCCTTTAAGATATAAGTCAGATGCTTTCAGTGGATTATCAAGAAACGACTTCCTTAAGGCCCTCAGAGCTGAAGGCATACCGGGCTCATCAGGTTATGTGACCCAGAATGACAAGCCTTACCTTAAGAGTACTTTTGAGTCGAAGAACTACAGGGCCATGTACCCAAAAAAAATGCTTGATTTCACGAAATATCTTGAAAGAAACCATTGTCCTGAAAATGATCTTCTCTGCCAGGAAGCCGTATGGTTTTCACAAAATATGCTGCTGGGGACCAGGGCCGATATGGATGATATTGTTTCGGCGATCGAAAAAGTGCATAATACTGCAGGTGAGATTAAAAAGGCAGCTCAAAAATGAAAAAGCAAACTATTGTTTTTCATGCTTTCTTCTTATTTCTGATAATTTATTGTTCAGCGCCGGCTAATTCACAGGATTCAAACATTTCCGGTGAGTGGAAGGCGGCTGTTGCAAGGGCAGTAATAACGCCGGAGGAGCCCATGTGGATGGCCGGGTATGGTTCACGTGATCATGCATCGGAAGGGACGATTCATGATCTCTGGGTTAAAGTACTCGCACTGGAAGACAGTAAAGGAAAGAAGGCTTTGCTTGTAACCACAGATCTCGAATCTTTTGCAAAATACCTGTCGGATCGTATAAGGAACAGGATAAGTGCCACGTACGGTCTTACAAGAGCCCAGATAATCCTCAACAGCTCACATACTCATTCAGGTCCTGTCCTGCAGGGAATGTATAATATTTACACACAGGATCCTGCAGAGATAGAGAAGATAACCCGGTATTCCAAAAAGCTTGAAGAAACAATTACTGCACTGGCTGGCGAGGCGATCAGATCCCTTAAACCTGCTCTTCTGTTTTCAGGGAGCGGAGTGACAAGATTCCAGGTTAACAGGCGGAGTAATCCTGAGGCAAAAATATCGGTTCAAACTGAAATTAACGGACCTAATGATTATTCCGTTCCTGTGATTAAAGTAACAAATATATCAGGTGATCTTCTTGCCGTGGCATTCGGATATGCCTGTCATAATACCACCCTGAGCGGTTATGAATGGTGCGGAGACTATGCCGGATTTGCCCAGATAGAACTTGAGAAGCTGTATCCAGGCGCTACTGCCATGTTCTTCCAGGGAGCAGGAGCCGACCAGAATCCTTTGCCCAGGCGGTCAGTATACCTTGCGCAGCAGTACGGACGTTCACTGGCTGCAGCAACTGACAGGGTCCTAAAAGAAGAAATGAAACCTTTGTCACCAGTGATTACGACAGCTTATTCGGAGATTAACCTTGAATTTGCCCCACCGATGAGTAGAGAAGAATTATTGAAGATAGCAGATGAATCAAAAGGATATCAGAAGCGCTGGGCTGAAGAGATTCTTCATAAAATGGAAACAGGTGAAAAAATTATGACAGATTATCCTTATCCTATCCAGATATGGAAGCTGGGCGAACAACCTTTGATCAGCATGGGTGGAGAACTTGTAATTGATTATACCCTGAAGTTCAAAGAGAAATATGGCTCCGGCATATTTGTATTAGGCTATTCAAATGATGTTATGGCCTATATCCCTTCTGAGAAGATCCTTAAGGAAGGCGGATATGAAGGAGCCTCATCCCAGATTGCATTCGGACTTCCTGCTCCCTGGAAAGATAATATTGAAACCCTTATAATCACAGAAGTTGACAGGCTTGCCGGTGTTGCAGGCATCCCGGTAAGAAAATAATAATATATTTATTCCAAAAATTAATAATTAATTGAATGACCAGAAGCAGTAAAACCAGCAGGCGAATATTCATTCAAAATACTGTGCTTGGTGCAATTGGCTTGCCATTTATTTCAGGTAGTTTCAGGAATGTTGCGCCAAGCGACAGGGTCAGGGTTGCTCATATCGGACTTGGAAACCAGGGGAATGCCCATGTTAACTGGTTTAATGCACTGCCCGATGTTGAAATTGTTGCTTTTTGCGATGTTGATAAGGTAAGGCTGGAAAATACCGGGAAAAAGCTTACTTCGGTTAACAGCAATGCAAAAGTGGAGCTTTATTCTGACTTCAGGAAAGTTCTTGAAAGAAAAGACATAGATGCCATTTCATGTGCAAGTCCCGACCACTGGCATGCCCTGATTGCCATCTCGGCTTTTGAGGCAGGTAAGGATGTATATGGAGAAAAGCCTCTTACCTATAGTCTTGCTGAAGGTCAGGCAATGCTTAAGAGCCTTCAGAAGAATAAATCTGTTTTTCAGCTTGGAACTCAGATCCATGCCGGTGAAAACTATCACCGTGTGGCGGAGATCTTACAATCAGGAAAGATCGGAAAGATAAATACAGTGAGGCTATGGAAAACAGGAGGATCTCCCGGTCTGGGATTTCCCCCCAACCAGGTGCCGCCTGAAACACTCGACTGGAACATGTGGCTCGGCCCTGCTCCTTATGCTGAGTACACGCCGGTACGCTGCCATGGAAGCTATCGTCATTTTCTTGATTACTCGGGAGGTGTATTTGCCGATTTCTGGTGCCATATAGCCGATATAATGTATATGTCGGTTCACCCTAAAGGATTGTATAGTATTGAAAGCAGGGGTGAAAGACCGAAAAATGGTATTGCCGATGCTCCTGCTAAGATAGATGTTGATTTTAAGTTCAGGGATCTTGATGTTTTCTGGACAAATGAACCTCCTCCCGTACCGGGCGCTGAAAAAATGCATATAGGCGCTCATTTTGAGGGAACAGACGGAACTCTTACCTGTGATTATACCACCAGGATAATCAGATTTGGAAATGAGGTAGTGAATGATCTTTCTTCAGTTCCACAGACGATCCCACGCTCAAAAGGACATCAGGCCAATTTTATCGAAGCAGTAAAATCGAGGAAACAACCTGAAAGCAACCTTCTCTATGCCCGCGAAATGACTGTTCCGATGCATCTTGCGGTCATCTCATACAGGCTGAAGCGTAAGCTGCAATGGGACAGTGAAAAAGAGCAGTTTATCGGTGATAATGCAGCAAATTATCTCCTTTTCAGAGAGTACAGAAAACCCTGGTCCTTGAAAGTTTAGTAATTGAGCATTATGAAAAAAATAATCCTTCTGACCGCCATCTTATTACTGTATGATATGTCCGCATCATCACAGGACAATATCCGGTTTGTTCCTCTTTTCAACGGAAAGGACCTGTCGGGCTGGACACTCACCAATCCCGAAGGATTCGAGGTGGTCAGCGGAGAGATGGTATCACGGAGTTTTGGTGCAGGAACAGATATATATTCCGAGAAACGTTTTACCAATTTCATACTTAGACTGGAATTCCTGTTGTCCGATGTTGGTAACAGCGGTGTATTCATCCGGACCGATCCCGCCATCAAAGAATCAGGTTTTGAGGTCCAGCTTCTTGCACCGTGGACCCCCTACAGGGATGACCTTCACTGCACCGGTTCAATGTACGGTCATGTTGCTGTAAATGACAGGCCTGACGAAACCACAGGTAAGTGGTACAGGTTGGAGATCAGTTGCGACAGGAACATTGTGACCATCTCAGTGGATGACAAAATCGTAACCAGGGCAGATATTGATACTGTGAAAACATTGGCCGGGAAACCTTACTCTGGCTTTATCGGCTTCCAGGGTAACCATTCTACCAGAGGGCAGTTTGTTAAGCTTCGAAATATCTTTATCCGTGATCTGGATGCAGAACCTGAATATGTACTAAAAGGATTTTCTGATAAGAATGATGAAAGAAGGATCATTGCGCATGAGGCGGCAGCAGCTATCGGGGTTACAATGCTCAGACCACTTGCAGATATGATGGCACAATCCGACCCGGTAATGTCATCCGGTGCCAAACAGGTTATGTTCGATATCGTGGCAATAAATTCATCTCCTGGAGTTTCAGATGATATTAAGAAAAATGTATTGACTGGTTTAAGAACAACCAGAAAAAGCTCCTCGTCGGCTATTGTTAGAAGTTATCTGGAGTGGCTTGAAGGAATGGTTAATTAGCAGAATTTCTATCTCCTTGCTGGATTCCGGAAGTTTAAAAGAGATAATAGAGATATTCTGAAAAAATAACTTACCTTATGTCAGTATGAGGACAAAGGATCGTGGCATACGGTCAAGACTGAAAAGTTTCAAGTACGCATTTCAGGGGTTTATTACACTTCTCCGGAATGAACCTAATTCAGGCATACATGCTATTGCAGCAATACTGGCTGTAATTGCCGGTTATTTTCTGAAATTAAGTACAATCGAATGGGTGATTATTTTTATTGTGATCGGACTGGTTTTCATAGCAGAACTGATAAATTCAGCGATCGAAAAGATTGCTGATATGATAGAGCCGGAAATTGATCCCGGCATAAAGCAGATCAAAGATTATGCAGCTGCTTCTGTATTGATGTCGGCCATTATAGCCGTTGTGGCAGGAGGATTAATTTTTATACCAAAATTAATTCAATTGCTTTAGTCGGCTCGGAGAGGATCGAACTCTCGACCCCATGATTAAGAGTCACGTGCTCTACCAGCTGAGCTACGAGCCGAAAAATGATTTGCAAAAATAAGTAAATTCAACGGATTTGGATAAAAACGGGAGGATTAATTTTATTTAACCACGGATCACACAGATCTCACGGAGAAGATCACGGAATAAATTTATTTTAATCAATCCGTGTATTTTCCGTGTTCTCAGTGATCCCGATAGCTATCGGGACCGTGGTGCGCCCCCGGAACGGGTTGGGTTTGAGGTTGCAGATAATAAATCAAATAGCCGACCGATGGCCAGGTTCCATGTGGATAGAGACCGGGCAAAGGGCACCTGATATTTGCATCATTGGAGTTAATGATTTTTTCTTTACTTTTATTGAATAAGCAATAATCCTGACGCAATGAAAAATCATTTTTTTTCGCTTCTTACCGGTCTTCTGATCCTTATCTTCTTTACAGGATGCAATAATGAACGTTTTGACATTGTAATTGAAAATGGAACAGTTTATGACGGAACAGGCAATTCACCTGTTATATCAGATTTAGGAATTACTGACGGCAGGATAGTCAGCATCGGTGAGGACCTTCAGAAAAAGGGAGCAACCATCATTGATGCCGGCGGACTAGTTGTAGCACCCGGATTTATAGATATTCATACTCATTGCGACGGACAAGTGCTCGAACCAGGCATGAATTCAATGAAGAATTACCTGACACAGGGTGTGTCAACAGTTGTGGGGGGTAATTGCGGCGGAGGTACCTGGAAGGTTGAAAGATTCTTCTCACGCCTCGATTCTATAGGAATAGGAGCAAATATGGTCCATCTCGCCGGACATAATACCATACGTAGGGAAGTGATGGGAATGGATGACCGTCAGCCAACAGCTGCCGAGCTGGATGAGATGAAACAATTGCTGAAAACGGCTATGGATGAGGGGTCAGCAGGACTTGCAACAGGACTTTTTTATTTACCCGGGGCTTATTCATCTCCAGATGAAGTTGTTGAGCTTGCAAAAGTGGTAAAAACATATGACGGTTTTTATGCAACACATATGCGTGACGAGAGCAATTATAATGTGGGATTGAAGGAATCGGTTAAAGAGGCAATAAATGTCGGAGAGAAAACCGGAGTGCGTGTTGAGATAGCACATATAAAGGCATTGGGAAAACCAGTATGGGGATTGTCGGACGAGATTATTGATCTGATAAAAGAAGCCCGTAATAAGGGAATAAACATACTTGCCGACCAGTACCCTTATAATGCTTCAAACACCGGACTTTCCGGAGCCGTTCTTAACTCCTGGGTTTCGGTGGGTGGTCAGTCGCGTTCAAGGCTTAAAGATCCTGATTTACTTCCACGCATAAAGAAAGAAATAGAAGAAAATATTGAACGACGGGGTGGTCCTGAGTCGCTAGTGATTGTTCGATATCCGCCCGACAGGAGGTTTGACGGAAAGAGCCTGGCAGAGATCAGTACCATTCTTGGGAAAGGTCCTGTTGAGACAGCATTGCAGCTTATACTCGAAAACAGTCCTTCAATCATTTCTTTCAATATGCAGGATGCTGACATTCTGAACTTTATGAAGGAAGAATTCGTAATGACCGGCTCGGATGGAAGTATTGTAAGTCCCGGACAGGGAGTTCCGCATCCAAGGAGCTACGGAACATTCACGAGAAAGATAAAGAAATATGCTTTGGATGAGAAGGTTATCAGCCTGGAACAGGCAATAAAGAAATGCACCTCAATGCCTGCGGAGATGATAGGTTTGAAAGACACTAGAACAATTAAGGAAGGCAACATAGCCGATATAGTCCTGCTGAACCTTGAAACAATACAGGACAATGCAACTTTTGCCGATCCGCACCGCTATAGCAGCGGAATAGAATATCTTATTATAAATGGTGATGTTGTCATCGAAAAAGGTGAGTATAATGGCAAACTTGCAGGGAAAGCTATAAGGATGAATAATTATTAAATCATTATGCCCCTCCCAAACCCTCCCCGGTGTGGAGAGGGCTTATTCCTGCAGATGTTAAAGTCCCTCAATTGGGGGATTTAGGGGGCAAAGTTGAGGGCAAAACAATTTTTAAATTAAACTATTTATGAAACCGGATACTATTAAATCATCTGCTCTGATATTGCTGATCCTCATTATATCAAAATCTATTGTGGCCCAGGAAAAGAAAGAGACGACTATTAAATTTGATGATACAAGAAAAGTTAAATGGGCAGCCGACTTTAAAATTTCAGAGATAAAGTCTACTGCCGACGGTACAATCCAGAAAGCTTACTTTTATAAATCAGTGTCAGGCAACAAGAGGCCGCTTATTGTCAGCCTGCATACCTGGAGCGGAAACTTTACCCAGGTCGATGAGCTTGCCGGAATGTGCCGGCAAAAAGATATAAATTATATCCATCCTGATTTTCGTGGTGAGAACTGGACAAAGAATGCATGTTGCAGCGAGCTTGCATTAAATGATATTGATGATGCAATTTCGTATGCCATTAAAAATTCAAATGTCGATAAAGACAGAATATTCATAACAGGCGTAAGCGGCGGAGGATATGCAACATTAAGCGCTTTCATGAAATCGAAGCACAAAATTGCTAAATTCTCGGCATGGGCTTCTATTGCCGACCTGGTTGCCTGGTATAACGAGAGCAAAATACGCGGTGCTGATTATGCAAAGCATATCCTCGCATGCACCTCTTCAGGAGAGGTATTGAATGAAGAAGCTGCCAGACAGAAATCGCCCCTGTACTGGAAAACTCCCGGTAATAAGCTCGCTGCATCGAAATTGTTAATATATGCAGGCATATATGACGGCATACAGGGCAGCGTCCCGATAACGCATTCAATCAATTTTTATAATAAAATACTTGCAGATATTGGAGTTTCCGATACATCAAGATATGTTACAAACTATGAAAAGCTCAGGCTGCTTGAATTCCGGAAGCCATTGGGTGACTTCGGAAGCATATCAGGGAGAACCATCTGTTTGCAAAAGGAATTTGGAAATATAAAGCTTGTTATTTTTGAAGGCAACCATGAAATGCTGACGGAATTTGCTTTTAATGAATTACTTGAATAATTCAAAGCAATCAAGATTGATACCACCTGTACTGTTGGCCTCATCCCCCTGGCCCCTTCTCCCGGAGTGGGAAGAGGGGAAATTTATAAATCTCCGGAACCATGCCGATTATCCGGAAGTGATTTTATTCCACAATTGTCTCCCTCTCACTCCGGGAGAGGGAGATTCAGAGGGTGAGGCGGATCTGATGCAGAAACTATTAATCCAAAAGTGGCAGAAAATAAGATTTAAATCACTATTAACCTTCAAATCCCTGCAATCATTTAAACTCCCCGTTTGTGTCGGCTGCCTCCTGTAAATTTTAAATTTCATGGAATCATAAAAATTTTATATTATTGTATGTCATGATTATATGTCGGAAATAGCGCAGCCCCACTTTTCAGATATCGGATGGCAGTAATTTATACTCCGATATCCCTGGCTAAAAAATAAAAGTAATGGAGACAATGCTTCTTAAGGATCAGGATGTATTTCCTTCAAAGGATGTTTTGGCTGATGCTCTTGGAGCCAGTTTTAGTGCATATGAGGAATTAATGTCGGTCATTTCAGGTGATGACTTTCTGATGACTCCTGAATGGAGATACTACAGTGATGGGAAAGCATGGCTATGTAAAACATGCTTTAAGAAAAAAACAGTTTTCTGGCTATCTGTATGGGAGGGTTTTTTCAAAACCTCTTTTTATTTCACTGCTAAAAATTCTGCAGGAATAATGGAACTTGGTATTGATGAAAAAATAAAAAATGATTTCACTAACCATCAGGCTGTAGGCAAACTGTTGCCCCTGGTAATTAATATCAAAAACACGGATCATCTCAGTGACCTGCTACAGATTATAAAGTACAAAAAGAGTTTAAAATGACAGTGTCAATTTATATAAATTAGATTCAAAAAGTTGTCCGACACTTAAGAAATGATCAAATACCATAATACTGAAAATTCAAAGATTGCCGAATTTCTGCCCGGTTCTGAGATCATAGCAGAACCAGGAGATATCCTTGACATAATGGTCGAAGCAGGATATAATAACTGCAATGGGATTATCATTAATGAAAAAACCTTTCATCCTGATTTTTTTGATCTTCAGTCTGGGATGGCTGGTGAAATACTTCAAAAATTTTCAAATTACAGGATGAGACTGGCAATTGTTGGTGATTTCTCTGAACTGAAAAGTAAAAGCCTCAGGGATTTTATAAGAGAAAGCAATAAAGGTAGAGCGATATGTTTTGTTGAATCAACTGATGAAGCTTTATTAAGACTTAATGTAAAAACCTGATAAGAAGTAAGAAATATCTCCTTTGGAAAGTATTTAATGGAATAATTTTTGTTGATCAGGAACTGATTAAATGCGGAGTAATAAAATTGGCATGAAGGCAATAATCATTCTTATACCTGCATTTCTGCTGTTCTCATTTAAATTACCAGGGCAGCAGGATAAAGAACTAAAATCATGGTCCCAAAATCAGGATACGGTTTTTAATAGGAAACCAGACATATTTTATGACAGGAATAAATATCCTGATAAGGACCGGTTCCCGAGAAATTTTAATCCCGGTCGGACGAAAAAGCGGTTACAGGACTCCATTGCAGAAAAAAGATTTCCCGGCTCCTCACGCTACTACAGTAAAAGTTTTTCCTCTTCAGCATACGGCTCTGGTTTCGGCAAATCATTTATTGTAGTTCCCGATACAACAGAAAAACATTTTTTGATCATCAAAAATCCTCTGAGCGGTGCTATCACTAAATAAACTTTTTTCGTTTTGAATGTTCATCAGAAAAAGCTAAATTGGCTTCATGATCTATAAATATCCCGAAATCTTTGCCCGGTTTTACGACATTATCTACCATTCAGTGAGGGATTCGGCTGATAGTGAATATTTTCTTGACCAGGCTGTAAAAGCTGAGGGGAAAGTTCTTGAAGCAGGGGTGGGGACAGGAAGATTATTCATGAATATACTAAACGAGGGAGTTGATGTTTATGGGCTGGATATCAGCGAGGCAATGCTTGCAGTCCTTTTTAAAAAACTTCCCAGGGTCCACCACCGGCGGATAAGTCAGCAGAATATTGTTCAGTTCCGTTACGATTTTAAGTTTGATCTTATCATCTCACCCTTCAGGGTGTTCATGCATCTGCTGACAAAGGAAGAACAGATCATGGCTCTTGATAATGTTTTTGACCATTTAAACAAAAACGGGAAATTCATTTTCGATGTATTTATACCTGACCTGAACCAATTGTTGAAGGGGCTGAACAATGTAATGGATTTTGACGGAGAATATGCGCCGGATAAAAAGCTAAGGCGCTTTGTGTCAACTACTCCCGACCTGGTAAACCAGATTATAAATGTTAATTTTCGTCTTGAATGGGAGAGAGGTACGGATATTAAACAGGGAGAATGGGAAGTGCCTATGAGGTTTTTTTTCAGATATGAGATAGAGCATCTGGTTGAAAGATCGAAGTTTTCGAAAAACTATAAGATATTCGGGGATTATAAAGAAAAGCCTCTTAATCAGGGCTCTAAGGAGTTTTTGATAGTATGTAAAAAATGAAAATAAAAGGGACGGTTGATAACCAGCTTGAATATATTCATTTCCTTAACCAGGGAGAATTCAGAAAGTGGCTGAGCTATAACCATTCACATAATCCCGGAATATGGATGGTTTTCTATAAAAAACATTTAAAGACAGAAGGCATAAGTTACGATGAGTCACTGGATGAGGCACTTTGTTACGGATGGATAGACAGCATAATCAAACGAGTGGATGATGACAGGTACGCAAGGAAATTCATCCCGAGAAAAGATACTGTCAATTGGTCGGCCATCAATAAGAAAAAAGTCCTTGAGCTGGTTAAGAACGGCAGTATGACAGAGGCGGGGTTAAGAAAGATTGACAGCTATCTTAAGAATGGAAAGATCGAATGGGGGCAGGAAGTAGCTAAAGCAAAGATCACCAGCGATTTTGAGGTGCCTGCATTTATTATTGATGAGTTCTCAAAAAATGAGCCGGCACTGAAGAACTTCAATCTTATGGCTAAGACCTATAAAAAGCATTTTATTCTCTGGATAACTCATGCTAAAAGGGAAGAGACAATCAGAAATAGACTGAAAGAATCAACGGAATTGTTAAAACTAAATAAGAAACTGGGCCTGAAGTAGCGAGTTGCTGTTTGTCCTGCGGACATGGTAGTGCTCGTATTAGTCCTGAAAAAAATACTTAAGAAAAAATTATACTGTTCATTATGAAATACTCAGTTTCCCGGAGAAATTTTCTCGCGCGTACATTGGCTGCGGGTGCAGCGACACTCATTTATCCTGTTATGAAGGGATCTGCTTTGCAAAAAAGACCACTGGGAACGATCCCTCTGATAGTTACAAGCCACACCAATGAAACCGGTCAGGACGCACTAAAGACCGGGTGGGCTATTCTTGAAAAAGGAGGCAATGCTGTTGATGCTGTTGAAAAAGCCGCAAACGTCATCGAGATTGATCCGGAAGATACAAGTGTAGGTTACGGTGGATTGCCCAATGAAAGGGGAGTGGTACAGCTCGATGCTTCATTCATGGATGGGAAGACCTATTCAGCAGGTGCTGTGGCATGCCTCGAAAATATCAAAACACCTGCATCGGTCGCCAGGCTTGTGATGCAGCACACCGACCATATTCTCCTGGCAGGCGCCGGTGCACTTGAGTTTGCCAGAGCCTGGGGATTTAAGGAGGAAAACCTTCTTACGGAAAAAGCCCGTAAAATCTGGCTACGCTGGAAGGAAGAGATGAGCCGGGATGATGACTGGGGGCAACCTGACCATTTAAAGGAGATAATCAGGAGTGAAGCATTCTATCGGGATTTTCCTGATGTTGAACATCATTATGGAACCACTAATGTGCTGTCGGTCGATGTCAACGGCGATATAGCAGGTTGCACAACAACCAGTGGACTAAGTTTCAAGCTCAACGGCCGGGTCGGCGATTCGCCCATTATCGGGGCAGGTCTGTATGTCGATAATGAGGTAGGAGCTGCGGGAGCTACCGGCCGGGGTGAAGATGTTATAAAATCGTGCGCTTCCTATTTTATTGTAATGCGGATGAGGGAAGGAAGATCACCCCAGCAGGCTTGTGAGGACGCAATAGAAATGATAGCCGGGCGCTATAAAAAAGTCAATCCCGGATTTTTCCCGACTGAGAAATTTGTAGCTATCAATAAAAATGGTGAAACAGGTTGCGCATCCATGAACCAGAAAGTCAATCCCCGCATGACCGTCATAACAGAAAAGGGTTTATCGGGATATGAAGGGAAACTTTTGTATCCTGCCGGATGAGGCAAAAGGTTTTAATTGAATTAGTAGAATGATCTTTGGACTGAAGAGTAAAGTCAAACCAAATTTTTTACGATATTTGGAAACAAATAATAGTAAATAAATGGCAAAGCTTACACAGGAAATGAAGGATATGATATTGACTCAGCAATGCTTTATTGCAACAGTCAGTAAAGAAGGTATTCCAAATAACGCACCCAAGAGGTCAACAAGGGTTTTTGATGATGAAACTCTGATATTTTCAGAAGGAACAGGAGGTGCAACATATAAAAATATTCTTGATGGTTCCAAAGCAGCGGTTGCTATTGTTAACAGGGAGATGGTAGATGGCTACAGGTTTGTTGGTAAACCCGAGGTACTGACCAGCGGAGAGACCTACGACAGATCTGCCGAGTTATCATTAAAAGCCGGCATGCCTAAGCCAAAGGCGGTAGTTCTTGTTCATATTGAAGAAATCTACGGATTGAAACCGGGTCCCACGGCAGGTAAACGGATCGTATAAAGATGATCAGAACAAAAAAGTTCCGGTTTGCTGTCATTGCCCAGGTTATCCTGATCCTGTTTATTCTCTATCCTGCGTCAGCGCAGCGAATGGTGAAATACGATCAGATCCCGGCAGCATACTTTGATTCAGTGAGGGCGCTTGTAAATGATACTGCAAGAGAAAATTACATTATCAGGGCATATCGCCTGACCGAATCTGAGAAAGTGGTTATCGATGGCAAGCTTGACGAAGGTGCCTGGAGGGCGGCCCAGCGCAGGGGAAATTTTCTTGAAAAGGAACCCTTTCCTCTGGTGAAGATGAGTGTGGAAACCGAGTTTGCAATAATGTATGACGAAGAAAACCTCTATATAGGTGCCTGGTGCTTTGATACGGAACCTGAAAAGATCAACCGGCTTATTGCGCCAAGAGGTACAGACGGACCCGATAATCTCTTCATATTCATAGACAGCTATCACGATCATCGTACCGGGTATAAGTTCACTGTTTCAGCATCCGGAGTGCAGTCCGATGAATTGCGCTATGATGATTTGAAGAGGGACCCAAACTGGGACGGGATATGGTATTCGGCTGGATCAATCGACGAGAACGGATGGTACGCCGAGATAAAAATTCCCTTTTACAACTTCAGGTTCTCTAACAAAGAGGACCAGACCTGGGGTTTCAATATCATGAGGAATGTGTCAAAGGATGCTACCAGGGGACAGTGGAAACCTCATTTGCCTGAATGGGACAATACTACACGTATGTCGCAAATGGGTAACATAGAGGGTATTACAGGAATAAAATCGGGCAGGACATTTGAACTCAGGCCTTATGGCGTTGCAGGAAGGACTGAAACAGCAGGATCAGATCCTGCTATGACATACAGCATTGGAGGAGACCTCCGTTACAGCCCTTCCACCAATCTTACGGCTGATTTTACATTGAATCCCGATTTTGCACAGGTCGATGCTGATGTGTTCGAGATTAACCTTACCCGCTTTCCGACCCGCTTCAAAGAGCTTCGGCCTTTTTTTACCGAGCGTACAAGTATTTTCAATACTCCGCTCGAGCTTTTTTACAGCCGCAGGGTAGGAGCAAGGGGTAATATTCTGGGTGGTGCAAAGGTGACAGGTAAGCTGAATAACGGGTTCGAATTCGGAATGTTAGGAAACATAACCGGTGAGTCGATGTTCTCCAGCTCCATGCTGAATCCTGAAAGCGCAACTTTCGGGGTGATGCGGGTGAAAAAGGATATACTCGGTTCAAGCAGCCTTGGTATCCTGGCTGCAACAAAGGAAGGTAACGGTAACTTCAACAGGGTTCTTGGATTTGACGGGAGTTTTCTTCTGAGCAGGTATAATCTTATCGATTTCCAGATAGCTACCGGACAAAATGAACTCGGACAAAGCCGGAATATGGCGTATAATATGTCGTTCATCCGCACCGGCGACCTCATGGGAGGCCAGGTGAACTTCAACAGGGTCGAGCCGGGCTTTGAGATAAACAGGATCGGATACATAAAGAAAGAGACCAACAGGGGTTGGAATACCCTGAATGGCCTTTTACGGGTGAGCCCGAGAATAAATAAGTATGGCATACGCAGGATAACTGCCAATCTCGAAGCCGAACAGTCAACAGATATTTTCACATCGGGATATATAGACACCTGGCTTAATAATAATCCACTGCTGCTCCCCAGCGACTGGTTCGGATCAGTCGGCCTGACCGACAGCCTCGAAAGATACATCGAAGGAGGATCAAGAAGCGCAGGAAACTACAGGGGTGGTGGCGACATCCTGATAAGCCTCTTAAATGAAATGACATTCACCGGTGAATACAAGCGCTTTTCGGCTACAGAGCTCACCGGGGATTATTCAGGAAACTATTACAAGTTTGGCTACTCAATTACGCCTCTTAAAATGGGTAAAAGGTTTTCAGGTAATGTCAGCTACACCGGAGGAGCTTTCTATAACTTCGACCAGAAGTATGTTGGTGATCAGAAAGGAATTTCCGCGAATGCAAATGCACAGGTGTTCCATAATGTGCTTACCAGGCTGCAGGGTGATTTTGTAATGACTTTCGATCCGGCCGGCAGGAACGACGGACAATATTATAAGATATCCTCCAATACAACATATATGTTCACAAAGGACATCTTCATCCGGCTGCATGCACAGGGAATATTCGGAACAACCTGGTATGACAGTAAGCAGGTCTATAACGACTACCTTCTCAGCGGTCTGTTCAGCTGGGAATACAGACCCGGGAGTTTCCTCTATCTTGCATATAATGAAGGACGATTTGATGAATCCAATCCCACAGCTTCGCGATATTTTCAGTTTAATGACCGGACTATAATATTAAAGCTCTCATATTATTTTAATATCTGAACCCTAAACAAAGATCTTCGATGGGGGAAAACATTATATTAAGGGAAATGACCGGAAGGTACCCGCAACTGTCCACAGTTGAAGATGAAATCCGGAAGGCAGCCGGCTGTCTTATTGCTTGTTACCGGCAGGGAGGAAAAGTGCTGATTTGCGGTAACGGTGGGAGCAGTTCAGATTCAGGTCACATTGTGGGGGAGCTTATGAAAGGTTTTGAGAGTAAACGTCCCCTCAGTGAGGATCTGAAAAGGAGTTTAATTGTTGCTCATGGTGAACGGGGAGAGTATCTTGCTGAAAATCTTCAGCAGGGCTTACCTGCCATTTCTCTTCCTGACCAGAGTGCGTTGGTAACAGCTACAGCAAATGATATCGGTGCGGATCTTATTTATGCCCAGCAGGTAGCCGGTTACGGGAACAAAGGAGACGTCCTGATCGGTATCTCTACTTCCGGAAATGCTCAGAATGTCATTGATGCAGCCCTGACGGCGCGGGCAAAAAAAATGTCGGTCATTGGACTGACCGGTGAGTCAGGAGGAAAATTAAAACCTTTCTGCGATATACTGGTCAATGTGCCGGAAACGCGTACATCTTATGTCCAGGAGTTGCTTATGCCTGTTTACCATGCAATCTGCCTTATTGTAGAAAAAGAGTTTTTCGGAAGTCAACACTAGAAGGATTATATTTCATTACAGGTTATCTGCCGATTGATCAATGAAAAAAGAGCTGCTGAGAAAAATACTTGACGAAATAAAATCTGTAAGGATTATCGTATTAGGCGATTTTTGCCTCGATGCATACTGGTTCATCGATGAGTCGATGAGTGAGATCTCTATCGAGACAAATGAAGTAACCAGGCCTGTCAGAAAGCAAAAATATACACTCGGTGGAGCAGGCAACGTAACAATTAACCTTACTGCAATGGGCGTTAAGGATGTCCGCGCCTTCGGGGTGATTGGCGTCGATCCGTTTGGCGAGGAGATGGTGCGTATTATGCATGAAGCAGGTATTAACACAAAGAATCTGCTCGTTCAGAAGAGTGACTGGGATACCCACATCTTTGCCAAACCTTACATCCAAAACAGGGAGCTGAATCGGATTGATTTCGGGAATTTTAATCAGCTAACAGACGTGACGGCCGACCTCCTGATAAGCAACGTTGTCAATGAAGCGCCCGGCGCAGATATTATAATTATCAATCAACAGGTGCCTTCGGGAATACATTCAGAATATTTCAGAAAGAGATTGCTTGAAGTGATTAAAAAATTCCCTGATAAAAAATTCATCACCGACAGCCGGAATTACAATGATTATTATGACGGGACCATCCGTAAAATGAATTATATTGAAGCTGCAAGAATGTGCGGCAAAAATATGAATCACGATGAGCCGGTCCCGGATAATGAATCTGCATCCTTTGCACAAACCTTATTTGACCGGTTCCATAAGCCTCTCTTCATAACAAGGGGTGACAGGGGTTCGATGGTTGTTGAAAAATCGGGAATATCTGAAATTCCGGGTTTAATGATCCTTTCAAAAGTTGACACTGTGGGTGCAGGCGACAGTTATCTCGCCGGAGCTGCAGCGGCCCTGGCTGCAGGGAACAGCATGGAAACAGCTGCACAGTTAGGAACTTTTGTTGCAGGTGTCACGGTGCAGAAATTATTCCAGACAGGGACCGCATCTTATGATGAAATTTTGGCGATCGGTGAGGATCCCGATCTTATCTTTTCGCCCGGGCTTGCAGATGACATACGGCAGGCAAAATACATGGGCACTTCCGAAATAGAGATCGTGAACAAATTGCAAAACAAACAGACGATAGGGCACGCAGTATTTGATCATGATGGTACAATTTCAACACTTCGTGAAGGATGGGAACTCATAATGGCGCCAGTTATGATAAAAGCAATACTCGGCGATAATTATCTTACTGCTGATGAAGCTTTATTCAGAAAGGTAAGGCTGCGGGTTGATGATTTTATCGACAAAACCACAGGGATACAGACTCTTGCCCAGATGAAGGGCCTTATTGACCTTATTGAAGAATTTGGTTTTGTGCCTGTAGAGAAAAGATTCGATGAATTTGGGTATAAGCGGATATATAACGATGAGCTGCTGAAAATGGTAAGTGTTCGTGAAGAGAAATATAAGAACAAAGAGCTTGCTATTGAAGATTTTACCGTAAAGAATGCCATTCCATTTCTGGAAAGGCTGCATGATGCGGGGATAAAACTATACCTGGCAAGCGGAACAGATGTTGGAGATGTGAAAAGCGAAGCCCGGAGCCTGGGGTACGATCATCTGTTTGAGGGGAGGATCTTTGGCGCTGTGGGAGACATCAAAAAAGAAGCAAAGAAAATAGTGCTCGACCAGATACTTGATATCATTGAGGAATCATCGGCCGGCACGGTGGTAACTTTTGGAGATGGTCCTGTTGAAATGAGGGAAACAAAAAAGCGAAACGGGATTGCTGTTGGAATTGCAAGCAATGAAGTGAGACGTTTCGGTCTGAATGAGAAAAAGCGGCAGAGACTGATAAGGGCAGGTGCCGATATCATCATTCCTGATTTTTCCCAGTCATCTTTATTACTGGAATTATTAAATATCAGTTAGCAAAATGCCTTACCCGAAACTTGACAGAAGCCGGCTCCTTATAAAAAAGCTTGACGAGAGGGAGAACAAGGTCCATATCGAAAAAGATCATATTCCCCTGGACCGGAAGCCGGCTGCTTTTACAGATTCACAACAAAAACTGATCGATAAAGCAGTTGACCGGATTAAACTGGCCCGTCAACAGAAGAAACCTGTGATAATTGCATTTGGGGCACACACAATAAAAAACGGGTTGGCTCCCGTTCTTATAGGCTTAATGGAAGAAGGGTGGCTCACACATTTGGCGACGAATGGCGCAGGGATAATTCACGACTGGGAATTTGCATTCCAGGGTATGTCGAGCGAAGACGTCCGAAAGAATGTTGGTAAAGGCCAGTTTGGTATATGGGATGAGACCGGTTTTTATATAAATCTTGCTATTATAATTGGGGCTTATGAAGGACTGGGATATGGCGAGTCGATTGGTAAAATGATCTCACAGGATGGATTGCAGATCCCCGGCGATGAGGAACTGAGCCTGATAGTTGTTCAGAAAGTGGAAACCGAGCCGGAACTTGCTGCTTCGGCAGCTGATCTTTTAAGTGTAGTTAGAAGGTATAAATTGCAGCCCGGGTTTATTCAGATCTCCCATCCCTATAAAAAATATTCCGTTCAGTCGCGGGCTTATGAACTGGGGATCCCTTTCACGGGTCACCCTATGATAGGACATGATATAATTTATACCCATCCCCTGAATAATGGCGCTGCAATCGGAAGAACCGCATTAAATGATTTTCTCTCTTTTTCAGCAAGTGTCAGCAACCTCGATCATGGAGTGTACATGTCGGTTGGATCAGCTGTTATGTCTCCGATGATCTTTGAAAAGGCATTCTCAATGGCAATGAACCTGAAATTACAGGAATGCCGTCCCATTAATGATCATTACATGCTTGTGGTGGATCTGGCGGAATCGGACTGGAACTGGAAGAAAGACGGCGAACCTCCAATGGACAACCCGGCATATTATCTTCGTTATTGCAAAACATTCCAGCGGATGGGTGGTGAAATGGATTATCTGGTTGCCGATAACCGCGATTTTCTGCCTGCCATCTATCAAAAGCTGACAAAAAAAATCTCTGATTAAAAACGGAATTTCAATATGGATAAAACGGAAGCCAATAAATTAAAGGCCGAAGCAGAAAAACATCTTGTCAGTGAATTGCTGCCCTTCTGGTCAGCACGAATGAAAGATGAAGTGAATGGAGGCTATCTGACTCATTTTGACCAGGATGGTAAAGACACGGGTGAAGACGAAAAATCGCTTATTGCACAAACTCGCTGTCTGTATACGGCATCATCCGCCCACAGGGCAGGATATGGAAACGGTCAGTTTGAATTGTTGGCCCGGCATGGGGCCGACTTCCTTATTAATAAGATGTGGGATAATGAAAATGGTGGTTTTTTCTGGATGATGGATCGGAAAGGGAAAGTTAAGATCGATAAAAAAATAATTTATGGCCAGAGTTTTGCAATTTATGCGCTCAGTGAATATACCCTTGCAACCGGCGATAAACGTGGAATTGAATACGCCGAAAAGACTTTTGACCTGATCCAGAAGTACTGTGTGGATTCGATGTACGGAGGGTATTGGGAAATGTTCCATCGCGAATGGACCCTTTGCGGAAAGGGCAGCCAGGGAGGTGACAGAAAAACGCTTGATGTTCACATGCATTTAATGGAAGCTTTTACCACATTATATGAATGCACCGGGAAAGATGTCCACCGGAGGAAGCTGATTGAAGATATTGATCTTCTGATTTATAGGATCATTCATCCTGTCTACAAAACCGGGATTCCGCAGTTTTATAAGGACTGGAGCATTGCACCCCAGATAAAATTTGATATTGTCTGGGGGATGGACAGGTTTTCTGAGGAAGGCCAGAAAGGAAATGCAACTGACAATACCTGTTACGGTCATAATGCAGAATTTGCATGGCTCCTGATCCATGCCCTCGAAATCTTAAAAATTGAATGGAAGGAATATGCAGAGCTGTTAAAAATAATTTTTGATCATACAGTTGAAAACGGGATTGATAATGAGTACGGTGGCGTCTATGTCGAGGGCCCCCATTCAGGAGGTGTTTATGACAGGGAGAAGGAATTCTGGCAGCAGGCTGAGGTATTGATCGGCCTGCTTGATGGAGTTATCCTGTTTGGCGACGAGAAGTACTGGAATGCTTATAAAAACGTACACCGTTTTGTATTCGATAAAATGATTAACAAAAAAGTTGGTGAATGGTATCCGCTGATGAGCAGGAAGGGAGAACCGGTCTGGACCCACATGGGGAACTCATGGAAGATCAACTATCATACAGTGCGATCAATGATCCAGAGTGTTCAGCGGCTTGGTGAGATCATCAGGCAGTAACTGACTTTATCTTTAAAAATCTAAAAATTTGATAAGTGATATGCCGCGCGATTTATTTTTTCCTATTTTTGACCGGAAATCAAAATCCTGATAAATGATAAATTTTAGATATTTCAGCTTTACACTGTTCTTCCTGGTTATAACTAACCTCACTGTGACCATGGGTCAGAACTGGCCTTCTTTTCGCGGGCCTAACGGCGACGGAACAAGTACGGAAAAGAACATACCCCTGAAGTGGGATTCAGTTAAAAATGTTGTATGGAAGACAACAGTGCCCGGAGTGGGTTATTCATCGCCGGTAGTATGGGGCGATAAAATATTCCTTACAACAGCTCTTTCCGGAACTCAGGAGAAGGTACTGCTTTGTTACGATGCTAAAAAGGGTGGTCTTTTATGGCAAAAGACTTTGCTGAAAACCAATTTTGAGAAAAAACACGATCATAACAGTTACGCTTCGGGTACTCCGGCAACTGATGGCAGCAAGGTCTATGTTTCCTTTCTCGATGGCAAGGATGTTGTAGTTGCAGCTTATGATTTTTCAGGCAAACAGGTCTGGATTCAACGGCCGGGAACATTTGCCAGCCCTCATGGATATAGCTGTTCGCCTGTGCTGTTCGAAGATAAGGTCATTATCAACGGGGACAGCCAGGGTGATTCGTTTGTTGCGGCTTTGAGCAGGACCAACGGAAGTACTTTATGGAAAGTTGCGCATGAGAGGCCGGCACACAGCTTCAGCACACCTATTATCAGGAAAATTGCCGGTAAAACTCAAATGATATTTTTAGGTAACAGGGAAATTGCCTCCTATAATCCGGCCAATGGAGCTAAATACTGGTTTGTAAGCGGTCCGTCGGAGGATTTTTGTTCAAGTCCGGTTTATAACAGCAAATCGGGTTTGGTCCTTGTCAGCAGTGCATGGCCAATCCGGAACCTTGTGGCAATTAAGGCCGATGGTCAGGGCGATGTTACCAATAGCCATGTGGTATGGGAATCGAGAAAAGGGGCTTATTATGTCCCGTCACCGGTCACGACCGATGATTATCTTTTTTCTACAATGACTACAGGTCAGGTCCATTGTATTGAAGTTGCTACAGGGAAAGTCGTATGGACAAAGGACATGGGTGCTCAATATGCATCACCTGTTCTGGCCAATGGCCTGGTTTACATGCCGAATGATAATGGAGTGGTTACTGTTATAAAACCTGGTCCCAAATTCGAACAGGTAGCTCAGAATTCAATAGGAGAGAAGATGATGGCATCAATAGCCATCAGCAACGGGAAATTCTATATCAGGGGGTATAAGCATCTCTTCTGTATAAGCCCGACCGGTAAATAAAAGACATATTGCCTTTTGGTTGAATCAGGGGTGATCCGGACGATTTGTCTCTGACTATCAGCAAAGACATAGATTGAATCACATAGAGCCCGGGTAAGTTATCTTACCCGGGCTCTATATCTATTCCCAAAATTGAGGGTGAGATTGATTTACTTTTTGGAAAGACTCAAGCAATAATTTTGGTCATTTATCAAAATGATTAGAATATTCTATATTTAAATCTAAAATTATCTGTAAATATGTTAAATTTTTCCATCAGGTAATCTTACAAATTTGTAGATGCTTCAGGATTATCTAATAGGAAAGAAGGTTTTAAATGTTTTATAGAAATGTAACCTATGAAAAAGTTGTACATCTCGTTATTTATCTTTTCCTTGATAATGATCTCTCCTGATCTAGTTTTTTCTCAATCAGCACTGGGGCAGCTTGAGCAAGCTGCCGGACGGTCAATAGGTAGCGTACGAGTGCCGGCAGTGTCGGCTCCCAGTCGTGTGGGCGGAGCAGCTTCTGCCCTTGGCGGAGTGATGCCCTCATCATCATCAGTTATCTCAAATGCTGTTGCCGGGGCAGTGATGCAGGGCTTATTAAATAATCTCCTGAGTCCGACACCAACAAAGAGTCAGGCAGAAATTGATGCTGAAAAAGCAGAAGTGGAACGGGTTGCTTTTGAAGCTGAAAAACTAAGACTGGAAGAAGCTGCCAGGCTGCAGGAACAGCACGATAACTTAATGAATTCGACCAAATCTCTTTCGGGTTCTGAATCACTTGATTTTAAATCGCTGGATGGTGAAATGGAAACCTTGAGGAAAGAGGCCGCCGATCAATTTGAACCAAAACCGACCGGAAATACTCTGAATAATCCTTCAGGCGTAAATACTCTGAACACTCCTTCCGGCGGAAATAACTTTTTCGGAGAACCAGTCTCTGAGGTAGATTTTCAGACATTAATTGAGCCTGAAAGCAATCCGGTTTACACGGATATTAAGACGGCAGTGGACCTTACAGATAAATATCTGGAAAATGAGAAACTTGCTGTCAAAATTATAGCGAACGCTCTTAGCGAAAACAGGGGAGAACCAATTATTGAAAAACCCGACTGCAAGGCGCTTAATGAAAAACTGACCAGATACAGGTCAGATATGGTCAGGTTTCATGCATGGAATACATCAACATTAACCGAACTTGAAAAATGGGAAAAACAAAATAATGATGCATTCTGGAATGCTGTGACTGATGGAGCAAGTTCTGCATTCGGTGTTTTTCTTGATTACCTCGATGATACCAGATCGAGTGCTACCCGTATAAAGAAAGTTCTTGAAAACAATGAAGCTAAATATATAAAAGATAAAATTTTCACACCGGAGGAAATCATCAAATATAAAAAACTGCTGGACCAGAGAATTACTTTGTGCAATGTCACCCAGCTGGCTAAGGAATCGATGAAGCCCTGGGATTATGTGAATCTGGCAAGAAATCTGTTACAGGGAACGACTGAAAAATTAGCAAAATCAGATGGAGATTGCATGAAGATAATTGATGTTCTTAAAGAAGAGGATTTATTAAGCGGGACACCATGGGTTGATGCCGGCCAGTTTTTAACCGGTGCAATTATAAATAAATTCATGGACGACCCCAGCGTGTTAATAAAACCGAACTCATTGATAAAAGGTGCTCTGAAGGTCCCATACGTTACAATAGCTCAGCTGACTGTTGATGAGGCTTACAATATAACAGATATGCTTACCAGCTTTGCCAATATAACCACATTGCGTGATGCCGACGGAAAGGCTTCAGAGGCTGTTAAAAAAATTCAGAACGATATGGACTATATTAAGATCCAGCTTAAGAATTGTCCTGCAAATTGATACTCACCAGTACAATAAAACCCTGCTTACTGCCTGGATTGTAATAATGATAATAATAATAATGCATAAAACTACAACTATGATTAAATCATCATGTACTAATTTTTTCTGTTTATTTATTTTATTCACTTTATTTTCAAATACAACTTTCGGCCAGAATGCCTACACAAAACTCTGTCTGGCGGCAATTGAATATGAGAAGGCAGGTAAACTTGACGAGGCTGCAAATAAATACACTGAAGCTATAAGTCTGAAACCTGATGACTGGACAGGGTATAGCTATCGAGCAAAAATAAATTTACAAAGAGGAAACCATGATGATGCCATTTCCGATGTTACCAAGGCAATTTCTCTTTCCCCCCAAACTCTGTCCCTTTATGCCATAAGGGCAAATTGCCTTGATGCAAAAGGCATGCATGACAAAGCTATATTCGATTATAACATGGCCTTATCAAAAGTTGGTAGTTCTGATAAAGAAATTTATTTAATATATTTTCAGAGAGGCCGGTCGTATTTCTATAATAAACAATACAAGGAGGCAGTCATTGATTTCGATCAGGCGCTGGTATTGGCTCAAAAGTTTCAGAATTCAACAGAGAGAATTTATTTTTTCAGAGCACAGGCGAATATGGAACTCAGTAACTATACCGGAGCCATAAAGGATTTTGACTCGTTTTTACTTGCCCGGCCAAATGATATGGAGGCAATGCTTTTACAGGGATTTGCTCTCTTAAAAAATGGAGATAAAGAGAAAGCTAATGCTTTAGCTCTGAAAATTATTCAATTGGATCCGTCAAAAGAAGCGTATTTTTCGGGAAGCCGCATGACTGATATCTTTAATATTGATTTTAGGAGAGAGAAATCAAAAAAACTGACACAAGACGCCCAGATATTATTATCAGAACAATCTACTATCCCTTCAAAGACTCTCGCCAATATAAAAATAAATGATGCATTCAGAAATCTTGATTCAGCGTGGTTACTTTCCCCGGGCCTGTCCAGTGAAGATATGGAACTTAAAAATACCATCAGGGAAAATTTCTATATTGTATATCCACTAATGAGGTCAAAGCCGGAAATTACAGAGCTGGTAAGAAAATATGCAGTTCAGGCAACTAGTGCCACTCAGGAAAAAAAATATGATGATGCGATTTCTTTATGGTCTGCAACACTTAATATATCTCCATATTTCCCTCTGGCCTACTACAATCGTGCTATGCTTTATGAAATGAAGGGACTTCTGAGGAACAGCATATCCGATATGGAAAATTACCTGAAACTTATGCCTGATGCTTCAGATGCACGTAGTTCGAGGGACAAGATTTATGCGTGGGAAGGGAAAATTAAGGATGCACCTGTTGCAGAACAGGTATCCCCGCGATATGGTCCTGTTAATCAAATTGAAGAGAAAAGTTATTCTCCCGGTAATTTTAAGTTTGCTGTTGGTATGGGTGGCAGTTTCGGGCTTCAATTCGCAAAGAACCCTGCATTAGCTGCTCTGTGGACCCAAAACACTCTCGGAGCTACACCTGATTATGACTATTCTGATAAATTACCATTTTTATATTCAGGAGACTTGGAATTAGTTGTCAAACCTGTAAAAAGAATTGGTATTGGAATGTTCGGAAAGATGACCGGTGGAATAGGTGCCAGAACAAAAGTCTCTGAAGTAAAATATATTATGAGTATGGCGGCATTACAATTTGGCGGGCTGATCCGGTATTATATGATACTTAATAATGGAGCAGCAAGACCTGATCTGTACCTGCAGGGCGCTTTTGGTCAAAGTAAATTAAATGGTTATTATGGTGTTGCAACTATGGACGGTATCATTTTTGACTATTCCTACATGAAAAATTATAAAGGTTCAGCACCTTATTTAAGCGCTGGATTAGGCATGGGAGGGAAAGTTGGCAAACATGGCTATGTGACATTCTCACTGGATTATTTAACTTCAAAAATCGAAAAAGTTTCCTGGGAGGTTACCACTAACACGGCCGTTCCAACCGATGTCGGACGCACAGGGACTATAAATACTATAGCAAATTATAATGGGATATTGCTTAAATTTATTTTCGGAGTTTGTTTCTGATTTACATTTTTCACTAAATAGCTCAGTTATAGCATTTAGATAAGAACGATAAAGCATTTAGCAGAAAATATCTTATTAAGGATACTTGTTGAAGAAATATTGTTTGATATGACCATGAATATCTAAAAAAATGTATAACCTAAACAAAGCCCTCCCCAGATAAACAAAACGGGGTCGTAGAATTCATTTGGACCTCCGTAATTGATTACCGGACCGATATTAAAGCGCAGCATAAAGCCCTTTGAATCGGATGGTCTGAGCCTGAATCCCAGTGGGATATAGCTGAAGAGAACTTCTCCCTTGCTTTCACTGTCGCTAAACAGATCCCTGTTTGTAATATTCGCATAAGTAAGGCTGAATCCGGTTTCAAAGGAAAACCTCTTTTTGCTGAATATGTAGTTCATTTCAACCGGGATGGTAAAGATCGTACTGCCCAATACCCCGCCGCCTCCTGCACCAAATCTCAAACCAATACCATCTGTCCTGCCCTTGTTAAGCCGGAAGTCATAGTTTAACGACAGAAAAGATCCGGCACCTATAAATTCACCATATAAACTTTTACTATGTTTTAAAGTGTCCTCTGCCTGAACCTGTGACTTTACCGTAATAACAGCTAAAGTTACGAGGATAATTACAGTTAATGGTATAATCTTTTTCATTGATTAAAAGTATTTTGACAGAAATATCATATTCCCGGACATGCCTGGCCAAAAGGTTTAAGTGAGGGATGGCAATGAAGATCAATAAATGTTTTCATAATGCCGGTTTGATCATTGAAAGTTAAGAGAATCTTCAACCTGACTGCCGGTCAGTAAATTGAAAAGATTGACTGCAGCTCTCCTTTGAAGTTCCAGGGAAGCTTTATCGGAATACCAGGCATAATGACCCGTGCAGATGACCCTTGGATGACTTATCAGACCTGCCTGATTATGTGTTACCGGTTCATCTTCATAAACATCCAGCCCTGCGCTGTGTATTAAGCCTGAATTTAATGCATCCAGCAATGCTGCTTCATCGATCACCTCTCCACGGGAAGTATTAATTATTACAGGTTTCCGCTTCATAAGCAAGAAAGTCTCTGCATTAAGCAGATGTTTTGTCTCTTTTGTAAGGGTGCAATGAAGGCTTATAACATCCGATCTGACCAGCAGTTCTCCCAGTTCAACCCGTTGGGCATTCAGGTCTCCGAAATGTTCATCAGGTTTATATGGGTCGCTTGCCATAATATTAAGGAAGAGAGGATTTGCTTTTTTACATAATGCACTGCCTATTCTTCCAACGCCGATAATTCCCAGAGTTTTTTCATGCAGCTCAAAAATATCGGTTGCAGGAGCAGCTCCGAAACTATTATAGAGCTGTAGCTTGGTATCCCACATAGCGCGTGAGCATGATAACATTAAAGCCAACGCATGATCTGATACTGAATGGCTTGCATAACCCTGCACATTTGCTACTTTAACGCCGTGCCTGGTGCAAGCTTCAACATCAATATTATCATAGCCCACGCCATAACGTACAACTGCTTTAAGGTTCTTCATATCGGAAAGGAAGGAATCGTCAATTTTTGTATGCCTGACAAGAATGCCAGCTGCATTTCTGGCAAAGTGCCTCTTATCTGAAGGACTTCCTTTATATTCCGGATGGATTTTCAGGGTAAATCCGTCCTTTTCAAAAATTTCCTTCTCAAATGAATATGATCTGTAACCGGAATCCAAAATCACTATTTCCATATTATTTTTTCTGCTTTTCCAGGGTTAGACTGCACAATTATTTCCTAAAGTTCAGGTATGTTTATGTAAAGATTATATATTTATTGAAGAATTAATATAAAACTGATGCACAATCTTAAAACACCACCGAAAGGTTTAGCTATTCTGTTCATTTTAGGGCCATCGCTCGTGTGGTGCTCTGAATATATAGGATCAGGAGAAGTTATCCTGGCTACAAGGACAGGAGCTATCCTTGGTTCGTCAGTGCTATGGGCGGTTTTGATGGGAGTGTTTTTGAAATTCTGGATTGGTATGAGCGGAGCCCGTTATACAGTTGCTACGGGCGAAGGTATGATAGATATGATCTCCCGCATTCCCGGTCCACGTAACTGGGGAGTTTGGGTTGTGATGATCGCTCAGCTTTTCGGCGCTGTTATAGCTATTGGTTCTCTTGCGAATGCTGCGGGAGTATTCCTGAGCAACCTGGTGCCTCTTAACGCAAGAGTTTGCGGATGGGCGGTAGCAATTTTCGCCTTTGTAATATCATGGTCGGGCGAGTATAAGCTTTTGAAAGTTATCATGACCATTCTGATTACCGTTGTTCTTGCAGGAATTTTATATGTTACCGCTTATGCATTCCCGGGATGGAAAGAGATATTGAGCGGCCTGGTGCCGGGAGAATCAGTAGTTCCGTTGTGGGCTCTTGATAAGGGGATAAGTTCCAATCCATGGAAAGAGATCCTTCCGCTTATTGGCTGGGGGGCAGGTGGCTTTGCGAGCCAGGTCTGGTATTCATACTGGGTGATGGGCGCAGGGTATGGAATGGCCGAAAAGAATATCTATGGGAAGCCGGCCGATCCTGACAAATTAAAGAAGATGGGATTGGAAGAGGCAGTGAAAATAAAGGGATGGTTTAATGTTGTCTATTCAGATGCCACTCTGGCTATGATAATCGGTGTGGTAATAACAGGCTGTTTTGTGATTGCCGGTTCAGGCGTACTGGGACCAATGCAATTAGCTCCTGAAGGGCCTACACTTGCAGTAGGGCTATCCAATATTTTTGCATCAAAATGGGGAAAACTTGGTGGGTTCCTGTTTATGCTCGGAGGTACCGCAGCCCTTATTTCTACACAGGTTGGACAACAGGCAGGATGGCCGCGGTTGCTTGCCGACACTTTTCGTTTATGCTTTCCGCGTTTCGGCCGGATACCATGGAAGAAACAGTACAGAGGTTTCCTTGTCTTCTTTTTTGTTACCAATATGACAATCGTATTTACTTTAGGGCTTCAGCCGGTGGCATTGTTAAAGGCTGGAGCCATAGTTGATGGGATACTGTTGACTCCTCTGCAGGCATTATGGGTATTTGCCGGTATTTTCATAGTTCAGAAGAGGCTCTTCAATAAAGAGGTATCGCGATTGCTGAAACCTCACTGGATATTCGGAGCAATTCTTATACTGGCATTCTTAGTCTTTTCATGGTTTGTGTTACACCTGCCCGGCCTCTTGTAACCTGTAACGTTGATGAAGGAGAATTCGTTTTACGATTTCGGGAAAGTTGAGATGGCTGCTGACAAGAAGAGGCTCCGGATAGCCGTAGCATTGTTTTATTTCAGCCAGGGATTCGTTTTTTCCTCCTGGGCCAGCAGGATACCTGATATTAAAACATCGCTTCATCTTAATGATGCCCTCTTCGGGACAATTTTATTTGCACTTCCTGCTGCCCAGTTTCTGATGATGACCTTTTCAGGTAAGCTGGTTACCAGCTTTGGCAGCCGTAAGATGGTGCTTTTTGCTCTCCCTCTATACTCAATTTGCCTGAGCAACATAGGTCTTGCGAGGGAAGGCTGGCAATTAGCGATCGCATTGTTCCTGTTTGGGCTGGCGGGTAATCTTTCCAATATTTCGATCAATACACAGGGGATAACAGTTGAAAGATTATATCAACGACCTATAATGGCTTCATTTCATGGCGGATGGAGCATTGCAGGATTTTCAGGAGCTATCCTCGGATTGATCATGATAAACCTTAATGTAGATCCTTATATTCATTTCATTTCAGTTATCCTTATAGTATGGACCATAATCTGGTATAACCACAATCATCTTATCAAAGGAAAGCCCGCTGTTAAGGCTGATGAGCCAAAAAGAAGATTTTTCAACAAGCCCGATATTCTGTTGATTCAGCTGGGTGTAATCGGGTTCTTTAGCATGGCGAGCGAGGGGGCGATGTTCGACTGGAGCGGAGTTTATTTTAAGGATGTGGTAAATTCTCCCTCTTCCCTGGTTTTAATGGGATACATTTCATTTATGATAATGATGGCCTCAGGCCGTTTCATGGCCGATTATATCATTTCAAAAATTGGGAGAAAACGACTAATGCAGACAGGCGGACTTATGGTTTCAGCCGGATTATATACTGCTGTATTATTCCCATACCTGATTACTTCAACAATTGCTTTCATGCTTGTAGGACTTGGTGTTTCAAGTATTATCCCATCCGTTTACAGCGCCGCAGGAAGGCATGCCAGGGTACCTCCGGGAATTGCACTTGCCACTGTCTCAAGCGTAAGCTTCCTTGGTTTCCTGCTGGGGCCACCGATGATAGGGTATATTTCTGAAGCGGCGGGGCTGCGCTACTCCTTTGCAGTGGTGGGTCTGTTCGGTCTTGGCATAACTTTTATGGTATCAAGGATCAAAGCACTGAACAGCTGATTATAAAGATCCTGTTTTTACCTCTGAGGATCTTTTATTTTCTTCAGGTCTGCCCTGAGCCTGCATTAAAAGCACAATCCATCTACCATAAGCAGGGTATTAATATACCGCATCAAGGCTATTTCAAGCAAGTTTCCCACCAGATACCTTTGTGTCACATCTTTCTGAAAAGGGAGGTATTAATAAAAAATAACGAATCTTAAAAGAATCATAATTATGAAATCATACGTCTTATGCCCGGTTTCCGAAAAAAGAATTGACGGTCAGGCTGCCCGCATCAGCGGAGTCTTCACTGTTCTTCTGCTTATTATTTTTGGATTGACCCAAAATATAATCCCGGTATTTATTCTTATGACTGATTTTTTATTACGGGCTTCAGATAATTCAAGATACAGCATTATCGCAATTTCATCAAAAAGTGTTGTCAGGTATCTTGGATTGAATATAAACCTTATCAATGCAGGGCCGAAAATATTTGCAGCACGACTGGGTCTTATACTTAGCAGCCTTATCTTTCTTTTATTAGTTCTCAATACCGCTTTTCCAGCTTATTTGCTGGCAGGAATTCTAGGATTGTTTTCTTTCCTTGAAGCTGCGTTTGGATTATGCATTGCATGCGAAATATATCCCTTGATTTACCGTGTAATATACAGGTAAGCGTTCATAGATCAGAGGAATTATCCTTACTTATAATCTGTATTAGTAGATTTGAGAGACCTGCAGAAGATATCGAAATAGAGATGAGTTAATGATGTATGGGAAAGAAACTTACATTTGTGTAAAATTATTCTCTATGAAAAAAATATTTCTTCTCTGTTTATGCATGCTCTCCACGAATGCATCTTTCGGCCAGAATCAAAAGGTAATCAGCAGGCTGGAGATCATAGATATTAAGACCAGGGAAAGGGTTGTTGTAAGGCAATTCGACTATAACGTTCAGGCTCCTAACTGGACACCTGACGGGAAATACCTGGTATATAACAGCAAAGGGTTAATGTATAAGATATCCGTGACCGGGGGTGAACCTGAACTCATAAGTACTGGGACAATAAAGGAATGTAATAATGATCATATTATTTCAGCTGATGGCAGCTTGTTGGCAATAAGTGCGAGAGGTCCTGCCGGAGGCTCCCAGGTATATGTACTGCCTATTACAGGAGGTGAACCTGACCTGGTTACTGAAAAGAGCCCGAGCTACCTGCACGGAATTTCACCTGATAATAAATTTCTTGCCTATTGTGCTGACAGGAACGGGAATTATGATGTTTATGTAATTCCTTTGAAAGGTGGAAATGAATTAAGGCTGACATCTGCCCCAGGGTTGGATGATGGTCCGGAATATACACCCGATGGGAAATATATCTGGTTCAATTCGGTGAGAACAGGTTTGATGCAGGCCTGGAGGATGAAGACTGACGGCAGCGGTCAGGAACAGATGACCTTTGATGAGGCAAATACATGGTTCCCTCATGTATCTCCAAATGGTAAACGTGTTATGGTTATCACTTATGCAAAAGGGGATGTTGATCCAGGGTCTCATCCGGCAAATAAGAACGTTGAGCTAAGACTCTTATCATCAAAGGGAGGTAAAACGGAATTGCTGGCAAAGCTCTTTGGCGGACAGGGTACAATCAATGTTAATTCATGGGCACCCGACAGCAGGAGATTGGCATTCGTAAGTTATGAGATTGCTCAATAGTTAACACGAAATAGGAAATGTTGCATAATTTCCATCCGGGATAATATTTTCACGAACTTTTTTAATCTACATATCAATCTCTTTATGTTTTTTAATAAAATCAGGATCAATTAAAACGCCCATTCCAGGTCCTGTGGGAGCCTTGATTTTTCCGTTAATTACTTTCAAAGGGGAGGTTGGGCATTCAAAAACCACGGTTGTGTCCAGTCCTTTAAATTCGTGGTGCTCCCCAATATTTGGAAGGGAGGAGACGAGAATTGAATTATAAAGAAATCCAAGGCCCCCACCCGACATGTGAGGAACAATCGTTTTTCCGAAAACGCCGGCCATCCTTGCAACTTTTGTGCTGCGGATCATCCCTCCGAAATAATAAATATCGGGCTGAACAATTTCTATCCCATCATTGGCCAGCAGCCACCTGAAATTGACAAAGCTCTGATCCTGTTCTCCGTTTGCAATTGGTAATGTAAGAGCATCGGCCACCTCTTTTATATCCTCAAAATGATCGTACATTACCGGCTCTTCAAAATATTTGTAGTTATATTCTTCCAAAAGTTTTCCAACACTAATAGCTTCTTTTACACCATAATATCCATTGGAATCTGCATATAGCGACATTCCATCTCCGTATGTTTTCCGCACCAGGGGTATCAGTTGTTCAGTTTTTCCGGGTACACCATTATAATGGATGTCCTTAGTGGATGAGTACTGGTATCCGACCTTTATCTTAAGAGCATTTGTGTCATATTCAGCCACTGCTTTCCTGATGTTGTCCAAATGTTCTTCAAGCGGCTTTTCACGAAACTCAGTAGCTACATAAATGGCAACTTCAGGATTATAAATTTTCCCTAACAGCTCGGCCACGGGTTTACCGGCAATCTGACCCAGCATGTCGAGTATTGCAAATTCGATTGTAGCAAGAGGTAAGCCGAGTCCGATCCCGTTCAGTCTGAAATTGAAGCTGTAGATGTACACTCTTTCCAATATCAGGTCCAGTTCTCGTACATCCTGTCCGATAAAGAAAGGTTTAAGCCTTCTGAGGAAAATGGGGAAGAGTTCCGAGAGGCTGCTGTGTCCGACAGAAATTCCTTCAGCGCCATCTTTTGAACGCACTCTGCAAAGGAAGCTCCTTTCATAGCTTAATAATTCAAGGGAGTCAATTATTACCGGTGATGCAAATAATTCCTTTTTCAGTACAGGTTCAGATAGCGCTTTATCAAGACTGGCGTATCTTGATGCCTTATCCGGAAGGATTTCCTTATTTTTTGATTCTGACCTGCATGATAAAATAGGAACACCTGCTGAAACCATGCCGGCACCCAGTACCGAGCTTTTCCTTATAAAATCTCTTCTTTTTATCATAAATAAACTGTTTAGTAATGGGTTAACAAACATCATTAAGGCTCTTCATTTATTCCCT
Source organism: uncultured Bacteroidales bacterium (assembly GCA_942492865.1). Classification (GTDB taxonomy): domain Bacteria; phylum Bacteroidota; class Bacteroidia; order Bacteroidales; family VadinHA17; genus LD21. The sequence continues at coordinate 2,097,418 of OW818650.1, forward strand.
GAATTGAATTAAATAAAGCACGTAATAAGGTTTAAGTTACACAATTTTAAGATATGCCAGACAAAAGATAATCGTATTCCAGTTTTTAAAGCCGGGTTTCCGGCATGATTTTGGATATATGATGATAGTCTGAGGATCTTAAAAAAAGATATCTGGCCGGATAGTTAAAAAAGAAGTAAATTTTACACATTTTACATTGATTTAATCTATTTTTGAATTTTAGAGGAACTTTGACTGTACACTAATTACACAACCTTTAATATTTTTTCTTATGACAAATCGAAGAGAATTCGTTAAAAAGGCAGCGCTTGGTACTGCTGGCATCACTCTTGGTGCAAAGAGCTATTCACGGGTCCAGGGCGCTAATGACAGGGTCCGTGTTGGTATTGTCGGTTATTCAGACCGTTTCAGAGGGGCATTGTCTCCGGCATTTCTAAGTCTTGCCAAACAACATAACTTTGAATTCACGGCAGTTTCAGACATCTGGAACATGAGACGCGATGCTGCTGTAGGTTTTTACAAGGAAAAAGGAATAAATATCAAGGCATACCGTAATAATGAAGAACTGTATAGTGCAAAGGATACTGATGCTGTAATATTAAGTACTGCCGACTTCCAGCATGCTCTACATTGCAAGGAAGCTGTTGAAGCGGGCAAAGATGTTTACTGTGAAAAACCTTTTGCTGAGACGATGGCTGATGCACGTGCAGCCAAACTTGCAGTTGAAAAAACAGGTAAGATTGTCCAGATCGGGTCACAGCGCAGATCCACTCCCAATTATATTGCTGCCAATGAATATATTAAATCAGGAAAATTCGGCAACATAGTTATGGTTGAGATGACCTGGAACGTTAATCAGCCAGGAAGATGGAGAAGACCCAATGATGTTCCAAAGCTCAGGGAAGCTGATACCGACTGGACAAGGTACCAGATGAACCGTCCCAAAGCAGCATTTGATCCAAGAAAATATCTTGAATTCAGATTGTTCTGGCCATATTCATCGGGTATTCCGGGGCAGTGGATGGCACACCAGATAGATACTGTACATTGGTTTACAGATATCCCTCATCCGCGTACCGTTGCAGCCAATGGCGGAATCTACCAGTGGAAAGACGGAAGATCAAATTTCGATACGATGACTGCTGTGATGGAGTATATCAATCCCAAAACGAATACTGCGTTCCAGGTAGTATATTCTTCAAGATTCACCAACTCCGCTGGAGGTGTCAAGGAACTGTACTATTCAAATGGCGGTATGATGAACCTCGATACCAATAAGATCACCCCCGACGGAGGATTAGGTGAGAGAGAAGCCAAGGCAATGGGGCTTAAAGCCAATCTTTTGGAGCCATTCGAACTTCCGGGTTCGAGAGTTGAAACTTCTGCCGATACCGGCGGTGACCCACAGACCGTCGCACACGTTAAGAACTGGATGGATTGTGTCCGCAGCAGGAAACAGCCTAACGCCAATGTTATTGCGGGGTATAACCATTCTATAGCAAATATAATGTGTACCGCAGCGCTAAGAACCGGTGAAAAAGCATCATTTGATGAGGCAAAACAGGAAGTACTGGCCGGAGGAAAGGTATTTCAGTATTGATATTTTTAAAATTTTTTATCCGTCAATAAACTGATCGATTATTAAAACCCCCTTCAATAACGGAGGGGGTTTAATATATTAAGGTTCCTCACTGACGCTGACAATGACACTTTCTTTTAAATCATTGGTAATCTCGGCTATGAGATTTCCCACTGATCCGATAAGTCATTGTAATTAAGAAGTCTAACGAGTGATCTCGTTATCGATTGTTTAAGTTTTTATTTATAACTGATATACATATATTAAAAAAAGTAATTATAAAATGGGAAGCATTCCAAATAACAAACTGAGGGTTGGCATTGCAGGTTATGGAAATCTGGGAAAAGGTGTGGAACTGTCAATTAAGCAGAATCCTGATATGGAGCTGGTTGCAATTTTTACAAGGAGGCAGCCATCGGCAATAAAGAGTTCCTCAAAGCTGGTTCCGGTATCACAGGTGGAAGATTTTAAGGGAAAAATCGATGTGATGATCCTTTGCGGAGGATCATCGACCGACCTTCCTGAACAGGGAGCAATGTTTGCAAAAATATTCAATACTGTTGACAGCTTCGACACTCATGCCAAAATACCCGATTACTTCAGAAAGATAGATGAATCATCCAGAGCAGGTGAGACGCTTAGCCTTATTTCCTGCGGATGGGATCCGGGTTTATTCTCTTTGATAAGGTTGCTCGGGCAAAGTGTGCTGCCGCAGGGAGAAGATTATACCTTCTGGGGCAAAGGTGTAAGCCAGGGGCATTCCGATGCAATCAGGCGTGTGCCGGGGGTGAAACTTGGCATCCAATATACTGTTCCGAAAGAAAAGGCCGTTGAGATGGTTCGTTCAGGCCAGACACCCAAATTTTCAACTTCCGATAAGCACCTCAGGGTTTGTTATGTTGTTGCAGATGAAAAAGCCGATAAGTCAGCCATCGAAAAGACAATAAAAACGATGCCATATTACTTCGATGAATATGAGACAACAGTTAACTTCATCACTGAAAAAGAATTTAATACTGAACATTCAAACATGCCTCACGGAGGAGTAGTATTCAGGTCGGGAGTTACTGGAAAAGAGACAAAGCAACGGATAGAGTTCAATCTTGCCCTGGAAAGCAATCCTGAATTTACTGCAAGCGTTCTGGTGGCATTTGCCAGAGCAATCGGCAGAATGGCAAAAGACGGACAGACAGGAGCCCGCACAGTCTTTGATATTCCATTTGGATATCTTTCACAAAATTCACCGGAGGAACTTAGAAAATGGTTATTGTAAAACTTTAAACTTGATATAATGAAAAAGCTCTTCTTGCTGGTTATTTCTGTTATTGTTATTTCAGAAGTTTTTGCTCAAACTGCCGGTGACTGTGTAACCGGATCATTGCTTTCGGGATATTCTGAAAGAGCTTATTCCTCAGAACCTGTCCCTGACGACAAGCTAAATGTTATCCTGAATTGCGGCATAAAAGCTCCAAGCTCAAAGAACGGACAGCCATGGAAATTTACTGTAATTAAGGACGAAGCCATTATGAAGGAGATAATCAATAATGTCGTTCCCGGGAATTTACTGATCGTTGTTTCCGGACTTGAATCGCCCGATGGCAAGACCCCTGATTTTGACTGCGCTCTGGCAACTGAAAACATGTTTGTTGCCGCACATGGACTTGGTCTCGGTGCACGCATTTACGGCGGACCGGCTGGAAATGTCAATTCAAAAAAAGAATTTTTCCAGATACCTTCAGGTTACAAGGCGGTTGTAGTACTCAGGATTGGCAATGTCGATACAAGTGTGGATGCTGTCACCGCTGCAACTACCAGGAAGAGCTTTGAAGAGGTGGTTAATTTCAGACAATAGCATCATACCGGAATAAGCTATCCCTGGAGCGACAGAATTGAGGCATTTAGCTGGAAAATAATGTTTTCCGGAATAAATAATGTCCCGGGATTTTATCTTGATACAACATGAAAACAACCTTGTTGTTTTTCATAAGTTGCCCAGCACTTCTTTTCCTGTTTCAGCTCAAAAAGAACCTCTGCAATGGCTTCCTTCAGATACCACTTATCGCATTCGGTTATATATAGTTTCATGAATTCAAAACGTGCATAGGAAATATCAAAAGCATTCCCATACAGGTGGGGGCTGTTATCCGAGAGATTTATGTTTCTCTTCCCAAGTCCTGTCATTTTTTCCGTGGTCCTGGTCATTGATGTTAATATGAACTTAGATCCCCTGAGTCCGTCTCTGTCAACCTTTTTCTTAAACCTTTTTCCTATTTCTTTAAGAAGTTTTTTACTTTCACGTGTTAAATACGGATAGCTATGGGTCATATCTTCAATAACAAAACTTCCTCCACTTCTGACCCTTAATAATTCACCGGAAGAAATTCTTCTGCTTATGTCACCTTCATCAGAACATTTTTCTATGCCAGCTGACCGGGCCAGTTCAAGGTAGTCAGGGATCCTGTCATTAAGATTTCTGCTGTAAACCTGCTGATAGTTCCTGCAATCTTTGCTGAAAAATGAAACCATCATAGCCCTGTTGGCCTGTGGTAAAAAGATGAAACATAAAGAAGAAATTATTAAAATGAAAAGCCATGCTTTAAACCGATACTGTTTTCTGAGCCTTATCCTTCTGATGCGCATAATTATTAAAATATGCATGCAAAAATATCTACATTATCCGGTTTATCACACCGGCCATAAGTTGTTTTATACCCCGATGAATGTTTTTTGTTATAAACCTGAATAATTTTACGGGTGATTTCGTAAAATTTCAATAACATATTTACCGTTATTTTGTTTAATATACGTAAAATAAAAAATGTATTACAATGGGACGGTTGAAACTATTACTCAGATCATTGCTTTTAATGTCAATGGCGATCATTACAACAACATGTGCTATTAACCCTGTTACTGGCAAATCGCAGGTGATGCTGATGTCGGAAGCGCAGGAGATACAGATGGGTAAGGAGTACGATCCACAGGTAGTTGCCACTTTCGGTGAGTTCAGGAATGATGCATTACAGTCGTTTGTTAACGCGAAAAGCGCCGAGATGGGAAAGATCTCCCACAGGCCCAATCTAAGCTGGCATGTAAAAATACTCGATTCGCCTGTGGTTAATGCATTTGCTGTGCCCGGCGGATATGTTTATTTTACACGCGGGATACTTGCGCAGTTTAATAATGAGGCCGAGCTTATAGGTGTTCTTGGTCATGAGATGGGGCATATTACTGCCAGGCATACTGTAAGCCAGCAGAGCAAGCAGCAGATGGGACAACTTTTACTCATAGGAGGAATGATGGCGTCAGAAAAATTTGCACAATATGGTGAGCAGGCAATGCAGGCAATGCAGGTTCTTTTCCTGAAATTCAGCCGTGACAATGAACGTGAATCCGATCGTCTTGGAGTTGAATATATGACCAAGGTAGGATATGACGGAAACAAGATGGCTGATTTTTTTGATGTGCTTAATAAGATGAGCATGGATGATGAGGAGGGCGGTGTTCCTACATTTCTCTCTACACATCCCAATCCTGTTGACAGGAATACAGCTGTAAGGAAGCAGACAAAAGCATGGCAGGACAGCATTAAAAGAACTGACTGGAGAGTTAACTCAGATAGTTACCTAAAGATGATAGACGGATTGATATATGGAGAAGATCCCAGGCAGGGTTACACCGAAGGCAATGTATTCTATCACCCGGAGCTCAAATTCAGGTTCAACTATCCGGCCGGCTGGCAACTGCAAAACTCACCAATACAGGTTGCTGCAGCGCCAAAAGACGGTAAAGCAATGATCATTTTTTCTATGGCCCAACAAAAAACACCAGATGAGGCTGCACAGGCAACTACCAAACAGTACGGGCTTACTGTAACAGACAGTAAAAACATTACTGTTAACGGCCTTCCTGCAATGGCCGTTCTGTCAAAACAATCACAGCAGCAGGATCAGGCTCAGTCTTCCGGACAGCAGGCAGCTGCCAATCAGGTTCTTTCATTCTATATTAGCTATGGAGGACAAGTTTATATATTTCATGGTATCTCAACAGAAGCAGATTTCAAGACATACCAGCCTGCGATTGAATCTGCTCTCTCAAGCTTTGCACCGCTAACCGATCCGGCAAAGTTAAATGTAAAACCTAAGAAGGTAATTGTCAGAACTGTAAAAAACCCAGGTACCCTGAGCCAGGTTCTCACATCTTTTGGTGTGCCACAGGACAAGCTTAAGGAGCTTGCCTTACTTAACAACCTTGAACTTAATTCGGCTGTTCCCGCCGGTAAGCTGATTAAAACAATAGGAGAATAGGTAAATTGAATTGTAATCAGGTTTATTTAAGGATGGGGATTACTGAAAAAGCATCGCTAAATCAATAATATATGATACTAATCAGCATAAATAAATCTATTTTTGCAGTATAGTATCGTATACGAAATTGCCATCTGAAACGCGATTTGAACCAGATAAAAAATTTATTACATGTTGAATAGTTAATAAACGATCAGTCGTTCTTAATCATAAATAGATCAGGATGACAGGTTGTTGAAGTTTAATCAAATTTTAATTTTATGAAAAGTTTAAAAATTCCAGTTTTGGCTTTGATAGCAGCCATAATGCTTTCAGGTTGTGCTTCAATGAATAAAACCCAGAAAGGCGCAGTAATAGGCACAGCTGCCGGTGCAGGTGTGGGCACAGTTGTGGGCAAAGTTTCTGGCAATACAGCTCTCGGAGCTATAATAGGCGCTGCTGTTGGCGGTACCACCGGAGCTATAATCGGACGTAAAATGGATAAACAGGCCGAAGAAATAAAGAATACCGTTCCCGGCGCCACAGTTGAACGCGTTGGTGAAGGTATCGTTGTTGAATTCAGCAATAATGTCTTATTCGAGCTTAATAAAAGCGATCTCTCGACAGCCGCCAAATCAAATCTTGACAAACTGGTAACGGTTCTTAATACCTATCCCGATACCAACATTGAAATACAGGGACATACCGATAGCAGTGGAGCCGATTCATACAACCAGACCCTGTCTGAAAGGAGAGCCGGAGCGGTATCAGGTTACCTGGTGAGCAAATCAATTCTTGCACAGAGAGTGACAACAAAAGGATTCGGTGAATCAGTTCCTAAACATGATAATGCAACTGAGGAGGGAAGAGCTCAGAACCGCAGGGTTGAATTTTTGATTTCAGCCAATGAAAAAATGAAAGCTGCGGCTGCCAGTGAAGCAAAATAAATTGCACTAAAAAAGCTTCACCATCAGTGGAGCTTTTTTTTATTTTGTCATTCATCCGATTTTAACCGATGTCATTGTTAAAGAACCCGCCACAGCTTTGTCGTTAAACAACTGAATATCATCGTTCTCTTCTTTTAATGCCATTACATATAACAATGGCAGGTAATGCTCGGGAGTTGGTATTGCCAGTTCAAAAGCTTTGCCATGGCACCGGTAATTGATGAGTCTTTTATGGTCGCCGCTCAGTATATATTTTTTCATTATTTCACTCGCTTCCTGGGCCCAGTCGAAGGCAAAATTGCCGGCATCAAAGTTTTCCCAGGATACCAGGCTAAGGTTGTGAACCATATTCCCGCTTCCAATAATAAGTACGCCCTTGTTTCGAAGTGAATGTAGTTCCTTCATCAGATTGTAATGATAAAGGGGTGTCTGATAATAATCCAGGCTCATTTCTATTACGGGCACATCTGCTTTGGGATAGAGGTGTTTAATTACACTCCAGGCTCCATGGTCGAGACCCCATTTATGGTCCATTTCAACATTAGTGACTGTAACATTAGATTTTATTTCGCCTGCCAGTTCAGGTGAACCCGGAGCCGGATATTGTACATCGAAAAGCGCTTTTGGGAAGCCTCCAAAATCATGAATGGTTTTTGGTCGCTCCATCGCAGTAACAAAGGTGCCACGGGTTTCCCAATGAGCCGATACACAAAGGATGGCATTTGGCCTGGGGATTGATTTTCCAATGTTTTGAAATCCCTCAACAAATTCATTCTCTTCGATGGCATTCATCGGACTGCCATGCCCGAGAAACAGTACGGGCATTTTTGATGAACTGCCTGACCTGGATGTTAATTTATCAATAGAGTTTAAATTCATTATTGCAACATTTTATTTTAAGAGTGAAAATTTTTTTTCACTCTTGATCCTGTAATTACTTCATTTTTTAATTAACCAGTTATCGACGGAATAACTTCCTGCTCCTGCTAATGCAATTACTAAATAAATTGCTGCGTAAAGTAATGGCAGTTCTTTGCGCATAAAAGTGTCAGGTGCATGAACAATCAAAGCTGCCACCAGCATGGTTATTATCAGCGGAACTGCTGAAAAGCGAGTTGCCACTCCAAAAATCAGGAATATCGAACACAAGAATTCAGCGAAAACTGTAATTATCAGCGAAGTCGTCTCTCCCAAACCTATCGGATCGGCAAATTTTACCGGGCCATCGCCAAAAAGCATTAAAACTTTGCCATAACCATGTGTTAACATAAAAACGCCAACAATAATCCGGAGAAACAGTAATGCTAATGAAATATTAACAGGATAATTACCCGTATCGAGACTCTTTTTTATAATTGTATTCACAATATCATTTTTATTTGTTCATAGGGACCTCCATCAGTAATACTTCAGCATCGGCTGAATTAGCTTCAAAAGTAAATTTACCTGTATTCCATATTCCGAGCCCGTCACGTTCGTTAAGCAGTGCCCCGTCGATTTTAGCGTCTCCCCTGATGATGAAAACGTAAACACCATTTCCACTTTTTTTAATGTGATGAATGGTTGAAAAGCCTTTGTCAAACGTTCCGAGATGAAACCAGGCGTCCTGATGAACCCATACGCCCTCATCATTGTCATTGGGAGAAACAATTTGCTGAAATTTATTACGCCGGTGGGAAGGATCAAGTGTAATCTGGTCGTATCTAGGTGTTACATTCTTTTTGTCTGGTAATACCCATATTTGGAGAAATTTGACGGGTTTGTCTTTATTCTTATTGTATTCGCTGTGAGTAATCCCGGTGCCAGCGCTCATAACCTGCACATCTCCATTTTTGATTACCGACACGTTTCCCATACTGTCTTTGTGCTCCAGTGCACCTTCAAGAGGAATGGAAACAATTTCCATGTTGTTGTGTGGATGGATTCCAAACCCCATTCCTTCAGCCACAAAGTCATCGTTTAAAACTCTGAGGGCGCCAAAGTGCATCCTTTCGGGGTTATAATAGTTTGCAAAGCTGAATGTATGCCGGCTGTGCAACCAGCCGTGGTTGGCATCACCACGGCTTTCTGATTTATGAAGAATTGTATCTGCCATTTTTTAAAGTTTTTCGGTTGTTTTTCCCATCAGCTTTTTCTTACGAACTGCACCTCACCGCTAATGGTGACATCGTCGCTAACCATTACACCGCCAGTTTCCAAAGCTGCATTCCAGTTGAGTCCCCAATCCTTACGATTGATTTTTCCACTGTAAGAATATCCTGCTTTTACATTACCCCATGGGTCTTTGTTTGTTCCTCCGAATTCAACATATAGTACCACTTCTTTGCTCACGCCTTTTATTGTAAGCATACCTTTAAGTTTAAACTCATTATCGTCAACTTTTTTGATGCCGGTGCTTACAAAAGTAAGGGTTGGATGATTTTCAACATCGAAAAAGTCAGCGCTTTTCAGGTGGTTGTCCCTGTCGGTGTTATTGGTAAAGATTGAAGATGTTTCAACTGTTACTTTTGTTAAACCGTTCTCGAAATTTTCATTGTCAATTTCGGCTGTAAAATTTTTAAACTCTCCTTTTACACTGCTGATCATAAGGTGTTTTACTTTGAAAGTAAGTTCACTGTGTGCAGGGTCAAGTACCCATTTTACTGAATTATTGCTTAAATTTTCCATTGAATTTTTGTTTAAAATATTATGACACAAAAATACAATGGGGGGAAGGAAAGGTGGTAATGATTTTAGGAAGAAGGGTTGTAATCTTAGGAAAGGAGATTTTGCATCTCATCGCGGAACTCGGATGGCGTTTGTCCCGATTTCTTTTTAAATACGTTGGAGAAGTAAGATTTCTCGTTGAATCCTAACTCAAAGCCAATTTCAGAGATTGACTTATTGGTGCTCGCGAGCAAATTTTTGGCTTCAGTCAGTTTCCGGGTTTCAATTATTTCTGAAACGCTTTGATTCATTATCTTCTGGCAAATAAGGTTAAGGTTTCGCGATGACATGAATAATTTTTCAGCATAAAAATCCACGTTCAAAGGTCGTCGGAAATTATCCTCTAAAATATTCAGAAAGTTTATAAATGTCTCATTTTGAATCGAGTTGATCGAATTTGCGTTTTCAGTAGTTTTTTTTCTTTCCGATTCTATCATAATAAAAAGTGCACTTAGCAGGAGCCGTACAATCGCTAAATCAGGAGTTGATTGTTTCATCTCCTGATTTATAATTTCGCAGATTGTATTTAAGCGGTTGAAACATGCTCCGGTTTGCAATACCTGATCGGCGTTGTTATGAAAACTGTTGTATAACTGGAAGATGGTTTCGGCAATAAATTCACTTCTGAAGCGCAACACCCACATATCGAAATCGCCATCCTGTAATAGTGTAATCACCCTGTGAGCTTTTCCCTTTGCAATGAAGCTGACCAATGGCGCTTCGATGATCTTTGATCTAAAATCGACAAAATGGTCAAGTCTGCCTTTGATGCCGACAATAAGCTCTTCAAAATCGTGTGAATGGGGCTTGTCAGGCGAAGCTGCAATTTCCATTGCCCTGGCAGAATCTATCCTGAATATGTTAAAGAATTCATTCATCACCACAAAGTTAGCAAAATATCAGGGTGAAAATATTTACATTAATTGAAACCCTGTTGTATGGGCATCATACTTGTTCAGATTATCTGCCCATAGTGTTATATGTGAGAGAATATCTTTTTTATCGATAATTTAGTGGTCAGAATCCATAAAAAATGAGCAGAGGATTTGTCAAAGAAGATGACCAGGAAGAAATTCCGATAGTGCCGCAGAGGGCTTATTTGCCGGAGGGAGTTATAAACTTTGTTACCCGGACAGGAATGGATCAGCTGTTGACTGAAAGAAAGATGCTGATTGATGAAAGAGAAAACCTCACCGGCACCAGCGAAAATGAGAAACGAATTGACCTGAACTTTATCAATGCAAAGTTACAGTTGCTCAACAACAGAATTGCCGGGGCCAAAGTTGTTGACCTGAAGGAGCAACTTCAAGATGAAATCAGGTTCGGTGCAACAATAACTCTTAAAACAGAAATAACCGGTGTTATTCAGGTTTTTCAGATAGTAGGTGTTGATGAGGCAGCAATAGCAAAAGGTAAGATCTCATTTATATCCCCTTTGGCCAGAGCATTGATTAATAAAAAAGCCGGAGAAAAGGTTACACTGAAGCGGGACATTGGGGATATTGTTTTTGAAATTATGGAAATAGCCTACCTGTGATCCCTGCCTTTCTTGTCTGAAGTCTGGTGTATTTGTTTTTTTCATTAAGGGCCAGTTCTTTATACACTGAAGCAACATCAGTAAGTTGCTCTTTGCAAAGGAATACTTTCAGTCCTCTCTCTTTGAAAAACTCATTGTCAACACTACCAACCACACTGATATTCCCGAAATATTTCTCCAAATCGTTAATATCCCTGTATATATAAATCATTGGTCCGTTTGGGATGGTATCCGGGGCCCAGAAAACATAACTTTCGTGAAATGTGATTGCTTCTGGAAGATTATGTTCTTTCCCATAAAAATATACTGCACCGGCATACCCGTAATTCCTTTCACCAAAAATTGTGCAGTTTTTTTTCTCATCTTCAGAGAGTGAGTAATATGCTTTCGCCACGTATCCTGCAAGCTCTTTCCATCCTGTCATGTCGGCCCATGCCTGTGAAAAACTGTGTTTTGTTCCATTGTCCCATTCAAGAAGGGGATGGACGATGAAACGACGGGTTTTCCCGATATAACGGCTGTAATTGTCGTACGACATAACAGGCAGGCCTGACGGCATTGAAGCTAATGACATCAGAAGAGATAAAGAAAAAAGAGAATATATTACGATCCGGAGACCACCATTTAAGTACTTTTCAAAAATATATCCTCCAAATGCAAGCAGAAAGGGAATAATTCCGAGTGCATAATACCCTTTCCCCTTTCCAAGCAGGAAAAGGATAAGTATTATCAACGATGCAACTCCTATGTAGCGATATTGTCTTTCATTACGTACAAACAGTAAAGCAATCAACCCTGTAAGCCAGATAATTACTGACCCCTGACAAAAGCCAAACAGTGAAACGGGGAAAGCAACATACCCCATCAGGTCAAGCTGGCTGCTCTTCAGTTCCCTCATGTGATTAATGACCGGCCAGTTGTGGTTGTATTGCCATATCAAGTTCGGACTGATGATCAACAATCCAATTATAACAGAGGTAAAGAAGTACTTTGTTACAAATAATTTTCTGTTTCCGGTAGAAAGCAGAGAGAGCATGAATCCTGCAATCAGGAAGAGAACTGAGTATTTATTGAGAAAACCTATGCTTAGAATTATGCTAATGGGAATCCACATCCGGGGATTTCCGCTTTTTACCATACTGAATATCTTCCACGTTGAAAGCAGCCAGATCAGCTCCTCTGCTGCGTTAGGGGTGAAGAGAGTATTGAAAATAAGAAAACCCGGAGCAACCAGGTAAGATGAAGCGGCAATAGTAAGTGCAGTAATGCCCCCACCCAGCTCTTTGACTATCGCGGCTATTAAATAGACTGAGACAGCTCCCATAATTGCAGGGAATAATCTGATCCCGAAAACCGAAAATCCAAAGATCTTGTTAATCAGAAATGCAAGGAATCCGGTTACCGGGGGAACTGTTGCATAACCGCCACTGAGGTGTTCTCCCATATTGAAAAACAACATCTCATCCCTTAGAAGTTCGTACCTTGTATTGGTAAGAAAATGGATAAGTAGTTTTGCAGTTATGAATAGTATAGCGACTTTCCAGTAGCGATTGACAGTGAAGCATTTAAGGAATCTCTTCATATTATTTATTATTTAGTATGAAACTGCTGAGCCAGGAAGAAAAACTGATTTTGCCGCTAAATGAACTGATGTTCTCAAATGCTGACAGGAACGCCTCATGCATTATATCCTCGGCGGCGGCAGGATCCTTTTCGATCAGCAGGCAAATACTGTAAACAGATTTAAAATACAACTTGTAGATCTTCAACTGAGCCTTTTGATCGCCATTTCTGCATGCATCAATTAGATCTCTGTGGTGGCTGGATGTTGTTGAACCTGATTTAAAAATTGCTTGTGTCATGGCTGATAGTTTTGTTTTGGTCGATCAAAACTATATCCATCTTATGTCCTTTAAAGAACATGCCGGTAAGGATGATGTACTTCCTTATCGGCATGTATTAAATAAAGATGTTATTAAATTGAAAATTAAGTATTTAATGATTTACGGAATTCCGATGGAGTTTTGCCTGTCAGCTTCCTGAATGCATTATTGAAGGCTGTTTTTGAGTTGTATCCGACCATTTCCGAGATCTCTTCTATAGTCAGCCGGCAGGTTTTATCTTCTGTAAGAATGCTTTTAGCCTTTTCTATCCTGTATGATGCAAGGAGCTCAAAAAAACTCTTACCGAGTTTTTCATTTATCACCTGTGAAACATGGTGTTTACTCTCTCCGGTCTTTTTAGCCAGATTTTCAAGAGAGGCAAGATTATCTGTATAGTAGCCTCCTTTCTCCAGCTCCTTAATAATATTTGCCATTATTCTTTGTTTATCTGACTCATTCAGTGATGACTTCCTGTATTTCCCTATAGAGATATCCATGAATGAGGCCGAGCGTTCAAAATAGGTAGAGTCATTCATGACCCTGAAAGTTGTTATCATTACAAACAGGGAAACATACATCCCGATGAAATAATCACCCAGGTCAGCATGGAACCTGAGCTTCACGATTATGAAGATCAGAATAATTGCAAGGATATGGAATACCATGTTCCTGAGCGACTTCAGCAGATCATCTTTTGTTGTGAAGACCGATAAGCCGGAAAGTTGTGACTTCTTATCAAGTTTCAAAATTGAAAGTGAAATGTAGAATATGATCTGTCCTGCTGTCAGAATGTTAAGGTATTTCTTGATGTCAAGCGGATCGGTGGCAAAGTTTGTTTTAACATCGATCAAAGGCCAGTCGGGATGAAAGCTGTTCACATAAGAATTATACTGAAATTCTTTTGATTGGAGAAAATCCGGAAAAATATATCCGAGATATATTATTGACGGAAGAAAATGCAGCCACTCTTTTTTCGACCCCCCCTGGCCGATACTTCTCTTAATAAAAAGATATAGAAAAGGTCCGATTACAAGATTCAGAGGTTCGGTGAAATTAGTTATGAAAAGAATCCTGGTTATAAAACCAGTCATATTGAGCAGCATTTCAAGTATGCACAGGGTAAGGGTAAGCAGTAAAAAACCCTGGTACCTGTTGGCAGAATAATTTGATGACGATTTGAAAACAAAGAAAAGCGATAGGACAAGTCCCAGGAATACCCCCAGGAAAAGAAATACCGAAAAACCATCGATAGTGATGGATGTGTTCATAAATCAAAACTAATAAAAAACACAGACAGGCAATTTATTTTTTAAGATGGGACGGAAAAACAGGAATCAGGCAATCACAGAATCAGTTTTTTTCAGCAGAAGGCAGATCTTTAAAGCTTCATCCACATGACGCTGAGCCTCATTCTGTGATTCAAAAATATAAACAACCTGGCCTGACCGGTCTGCCACATAAGTAACTCGTCCGGGTATTAAACCGAAAATCTTTCCTGGAACGCCAAATAATTTTCTTACATGATTCCCGGTATCACTTAAAAGTGTGTATGTAAGCCTGTTTTTTTCTGCAAATTCTTTGTGGCTTTCGACCGACTGCCCGCTTATGCCTATTAAAACTGCATCTGCTTCATCAAATACATCAGCGAGATCCCTGAAATAGCAGGCTTCCTTTGTACAGGTCAGGCTCCCGTCCTGTGGATAGAAAAAGATGACCAGTTTCTTTTTGCCAAGCACGGAGGAGATATCAAAATCAAGACCATTCTGATCTTTTAGGGTAAAAGAAGGAATTAGATCACCTATCTGAATTTTCCCCATGAATATTTATTTAAAGAGTTCTGAAATTCAAAATTACGGATTATTGTTTATTGACTCAAATCTATTATTAATATAGTTCTTTTAAAATCCTGAATGCTTCATCAACATTACTGGTAGTGTTAGTATGCAAGTTGTTCTGAAACTTTCTGAAATTATGATAAACATTTTAATATTTATTTGTGTGATGATTATTTTATCGCAAATTATCAATGAATGAGGATAGAGCCCCTGAGTTATTGATAAGTTCAATCTGTTTAAATACCAGCTCAGTTCTTTTTTCATTGAACATGGAAACCTCTTTCTGAAAATCGATCTCATCTGTCAACAAATCATAAGCATTTATCTGCCCTTTCTCGAATCTATCCTGATTCAGTGCGAAGTTCTCCTCATAAAGCGATATGTTATGTCTCGATAATCCGGCCTGATATTCAATTTGCCTTATCTCCTCGGCGAGCAAAAGACCTTTATTGTTTACACTGTTGGTTTCATCCTCAAGTCTTGATTTCAGACCATTTTCTTCCATCTTCAACTGACTGACCCTGTTCTTTGTGCTGCTTCCGGAAAGTATCTGAAATCTAAGACTAAGGCCCACGTAGCTGCTTCCATACCAGCTCTCCGTAAGAAATGGATTGAAAGTATCGGTATACTGGTTTGCTCCCAGGAATCCCTCAAAACCGATATTGGGTGTATGTTTCATTCTTTCCGACTTCTGCTGCTGTACAAGAAGCTCAACCCTGAGCCTGAGGTTTTTCACGGAAGGGATAGAGTCTAAAATAGGATCTGAATAACTTACCTGAAGGATATCATCCAAAAAAGGTGAAAAGTCAAACTTCCCATCCAGCAAAATCTCAAGTGATATTCCAGTGAGGAAGCTCATATAAATCTTTTCCCTGGTGAGTTCTGACGAAACAGCAGTATAATCTGAAAGGGAATTATTATGGTTCAGAATGGCCTTGTTAACTTCTGTCTTCAGAACCTTACCCACTTCAGATTTTGCCATGAAAAGCTCTTTTGTTCCTGATGTACGGAGTGTGTCGAGGATTGCAGAACGAAGTTGCTCTTCCCGGAGCCAAATATTTGTAAAGCTCTTTATTACCTCCAGTTTCAGATCCCTTTCAGCGGCAGCAGCATCTGTATTCTTGAGTTTTTCATTGATCATGCTCTCTGCAACCCGGCTCTTTATCGAAAGGTCGATTATTGGCTGGAACAGATTTAATCCTGAATTCTGCTGCCATTCGGTACCAAATTTTATCGGCCTTTTTTCATCTGTAGGAATCTGGCTGAACTGTCCAAAGGGAATTATCTGTGTCGGAATTATGGGATTATATCTGTAGTTATAACTTATCGAAAGATCAGGCAGATACTTCTGAAAAGCCGATGAAGTCTGGAGCTTTGCTATCTCGATATCAGTCCTGACCGCCCGAATGTTTCCCTTATTCGCCAGAGCGGAGTCAAGACAGGTAATTAGTTTTATTTCCTGCCCTGATAGCCTGTGGGATAAGCTGATAAGGAGGATAAATATTATTGAATGAATTATTGATTTCATCTTTAGTAATCATTTAATTTATCAGCTGCGGAATACTGCAGCCGGTTCAACATTGTTGATTGTTCGTATAGAGAAGAAAAGAGAGCTGCCAACCGATATAAACACTGTTACCAGGAAGAGAGCTGCATACTCCCTGATTGAATAGCTGAATACAAGCCCGGCATTGGACACTCCTGACCTGAATCCTTCGAGCAGTATCATTGCGATTATAAAACCGGTAAGTGCGAAGAGGAAGCTCTGTGTGAGAATCAGCCTCGTAATATACTGGTTCGTTGCACCGATGGCCTTCAAAGTCCCGTAATCGCGTATACGGTCAACAGCCGACGAATAGAGCGTAAGACCTATGATAAAGAATCCACTGATTACAGCAAAAATTACCAGCGAACCGATGCTGGTACCAATATTGGATGATATGGTGATATAGCTGACTGTTGTTTTTCTAAGTTTCTCAGCATCCCATGCTTTAATACCGTAGACCGACTTGTTTATATTATTGACAACATCATCTACAGCATAGCCGGGCTTGATCCGGATGGCAATAGTGCTTACTTTCGACTCGGGGAATGATGTATAGAAGCGTGCCTTCGATAATGTTGTATAGAAAAATGAGCCTGCAAAACCCCTGGCATTCTTTGTCTGTAGCTTAATTGTAGCGCTTTTACCGTTAATCTCAACTCTTGTACCTGGTTTTACAGGGTAATCGAACACAGCCTGGTCGTAAAATTCAGCTGATACGGCCTCATCATCATTAAGCGATAGAAGGTCTCCCTCGATTATTGATTCTGGCTTTGGACCCGCAATGAACAAAGGCGATTCGCTTCCAATAATGAGCACAGGTGCAAGCTTGCCGTTCTCAAATTTGACCGATGCCCCGGAGACAACTATTGGATACGTATACATTACCCCATCTATGCTCCTTAGTTCACGGACAAGGCCCTCATTAAGCTTAGGAAGTTCATTAGCATTCCTTGTAATATTATCGACAACCCAGATCTGGGCAATATCCTGCCTCGAGTTACTTACCAGACCACCCATTAACCCTGTCAGAAAGCTGAGTATGCCTATCTGTTGACCAATAAGGAAGACGCTGACAACGATACCTATTATTACACCTATGCTCTTTACCTTGTCATATCTTATAAACCTGTAAGCAGTAGATATCATAATCAGTCGTTTTTAAGTTTGATTACAGATTCAACCTTTGAGTTCAGTATTAGTCTGGTATCTCCGTCAAGCTTTATTCTGACTTCCCTTACAAGTCTGTCTTCCTGCTCATTTGCTTTTTGCGAGAATAGCGACTTCTTTTTTAGATAGGGGGAAAGGAAGATCACTTTTCCCCTTGCTACAACAGAATCGCTTCCGATAAACCTGATATCAGCATCAAGACCTTTGCTGAGCCTGCCGGCAAAAAGCTCATCAACTTCAGTTCTTATTGTCATTGGCCCAGAAGGGGCAACCTCGGCATATTTTTCAAACTGGTTTACTGCATTTCCTTTTTCTATATTCATTTCGAGCAATAGCCCCTCATAAGGTGAACGTAATATCTTTTTCGAAGCTTCAGCTTCAGCATATCTTAACTGTTCTGCCAGCTCCCTCAGCCTGCTGGCAGTAAGATTCACTGAAGCGCTATTCTTTTCAACATTAAGAGAAAGGGTAGTTACCTCTGTCTCCAAATCATCCAGAGTCTGTGTTGTCTCTGCACCTTTTGATTCCAGGGTTCTTACCGATTGCAGGAGTCTGTTCTTATTGGAAAGCCTTGCCTCTGACTCCCGAAGGTTAAGCTTATCAATCTCTTCCTGTGATTTCTGAGAATTGTACTGGCTCCTTAATTGGGATACCCTGATTAATTCAAGCTCATCATCAAGTCTCACCAGAGGCTCATCTTTTTTGATGCTATCGCCGTCGTTCCTGTAGATCTCTTTAACAACTCCGCCAGTTGGAGATGCCAGACTAATGATCTCTTTTTCCGGTTCAACCTTGCCTACCCCGACGACTTCGGAAACATCAACCAATGCACTGTTGACTGTTTCAGGTACATTAGCCGATTTTGCCTTATTTTCCTTATTACCACTGCACGCTGTTATAATTAATGGAATTATAACAAGATAAATTTTATTATTCATTGCTTTGATATTAGTATTCTGATTTAATGGATTTAATCTCTAATTATGAAATAGCTCATCAGCCGCGGGTTTGTCGGAGGCAATCCCATTGTTCACGTAAATGATCCTGTCGGCAAAAGGTTTCAGCCTGAGGTCGTGAGTCACCACAATAACTGATTTGCCTGAATCTGAAAGCATTTTCAGCTCTTCCATTACTATTCCGACACTTCTGATGTCGAGTGATGCGGTAGGTTCATCACAAAGCATTATCGATGGTTCGGTAACAAGTGCTCTTGCAATTGCAACCCTTTGCTGCTCTCCACCACTAAGGTTTTTCGGCAGACTATTCACCCTGCTTTCCATATTTACCTTTTTAAGGGCTTCTTCAGCCCTGATCTTTGCCTCCTTTTTGCCGGTACCGGAAAGCCTTAGCGGATGCATAACATTTTCAAGTACATTGAGTGGAGCAAGAAGGTTGAAGTTCTGAAAAACAAAGCCGATATTTTTCAGTCTGACCGTGGCCAGTTCTTTTTCAGTTAAATTATTCACCAGAAGGTTATCAATATAAACTTCACCCGTGGTTGGGAAGATCACACACCCAAGAAGAGATAGAAGAGTAGTTTTACCTGAACCTGACGGACCTATAATTAGTGTAAGCTCCTTCTTCATGAAATCGAAAGTTGTTGGCTCAAGTGCTGTAATTATTGTTTCGCCTGTTTTGTACTCTTTGCTTGCACCCTTTATACTGGCTGCTATTTCCGTATTCATCACTGTTATTTTAAAATCTTAACAATAAAAGTACGAAAAAGTTTAATAAAGTAAAAAATAATACGGAAATGAACTAATATTATATATTTTTGTTTTTAGAAATAAAGGCTGGCAATAATGACAAAGAGTGAAATACTTACAACTTTAATTAACAAATTCTTTTCGTTTGATGCTGAAAGAAGCAATCATGATGAGTATTCTCTAGATGAGTTCATCGGTTACCTGAACTCGAAATCGGTCAGTCAGGAGTTGGTGATGAGAGAAATCTCAGGAGAGAATAAAGAGTGGTTTAAAGATGAATACCGAAATTCTGCAAGTGATATTTCAATTTTAATTGTTTTAATGAACCGTTATGCAAAATCATACATTAAGAAGGTTCTCAATGAGAGCAAATTGCAGACATCGGATGAGTTTGCGTTTCTGATCACTTTAATGACTTGCGATAATTTAACCAAGAGTGAGCTGATAGCAAAGCAGGTAATGGAAAAGACTTCCGGATCGGAAGTTATACGCCGTCTTGTTAAAAGAGGAATGATTGCTGAGACTTCCGATCAGAATGATAAGAGAAGCATCAGAGTTGCTATAACCAAAACGGGAAGAAATGAAATACTAAAAATTCTTCCGCTTATGAGCAAGGTCACTAAAATTGTTGTAGGTAATCTGACTGAAGAAGAGATAAACACCCTTTCGTACCTGCTCAAAAAACTGGATTATTTTCACAACGATATTTATTTGAATAAAAAAGATCAATCTTTAAGTAATATTTTTAATGGAATCACAAAGAGATAAAGCGAATCCCTAAAAAGGTATGTTATTCATGAGCGATAGCCTGGTTCGTTTTAAATTATGATATAATAGGTATATCTTTAATATATTAAAAGACAGATATAGTTGATTATGAGTTCCTATTTAAGATCTTTTTTTATCATGGGATTACTTATGATCTCATTCAATCTTTTTTCACAGTCGTTCAAGACTGTTCACACAAGTATGTTATTTGTTGATTCATCAAGAAATAATCGAAAAATAAGAGCAGAGGTTTTCTATCCTTCAGACACCTCTGTTATTGCTGAGACTTTCGCAGGTAAATTTCCTGTTATTTGTTTCGGCCATGGTTACCAGATGTCATGGAATTTATACAGCTACCTTAGTGATTCTCTCGTACCCCACGGATTTATAGTTGCCTTCCCCAGGACAGAAATGAAACTATTCCCTTCGCACATTGATTTTGCAAAAGATATTGCTTTTGTGCTCGAAGAGATGGGTAAATCGGGTAAAAATCCATCATCAGTTTTTTATAACCGGGTTGATTCAATGAATTGTGCCATGGGTCACAGTATGGGTGGTGGTTCAGCGATCCTGGCTGCCAGGTTCAGTTCATCAATTCGTTCCCTTGCATTACTTGCACCGCTGAATACACGACCCTCTTCCATCGATGCAGCATCGGAGCTTGAGATACCTTCGTTGATCATTGCAGGAAAAAATGATTGTGTAACGCCCCCGGAGATTCATCAGGTGCCAATATTTTCAAGCTTAAAAAGTCTTTCTAAAATAATTATCACAATAAAGGGAGGTAGTCATTGCCAGATGGCAGACAGAAGTACTAAATGCAGGCTTGCCGAATCAATATGTAAGCCTGATCCTGAAATTACAGTTAAAGTTCAGCATGCAATTGTTGTAAAATATCTTTTATCGTGGCTGAATTTCCATTTGAATGGTGATTTGAAATCAGCCGGGCAATTTGAAGCTTTTTTAGAAACTGATACCTCAATTGAGTTTGAGAGAAAAAGTGAGTAATTATTTTTTAAGGCTGGCTTTTGAAAAGATAAAATCGGCAATGGGTACATTGAATTCAATCTCCTCAATGATAAATTCTGTGCCGGTACCTTCTTTGAGCATATCCTTAAATACTATTTTCTTCGGGTACCATCGTCCATTGATATGCTGAACATCTGATAGCTCGGTTTTTTTAAGAAGGGTCCCGCTTTTTGCATACATCTCCTCCCGGAGGGGAATATTGCGTTCCTGATCTACCCAAAGTGTTTGCTTCTGGTAAGCTATTTCAGGAACGAATGCGGTAAGTTTAATAACCCAGCAATTATGGCCATCGACAATTTCCGAACCGGTTACGATGGCATTATACTGGTCTGTAAGCTTGTTATCCTCCATAAGATCTTCATATGAGAGGTCCGAACCCATCACAGACTGACGCAGCATATGCCCTGCAATCTGTATTATACGGTCGGTAGAAGGGGAATATATCCATAACTGTTCATCAAGCTTTAGCATCTTAGTGCCCTGTTCGCGGACCGGAAACAGGTATTCGGTGAACGATTTATTCTCTCCGGCAGTCCATGTTTTAAGTCTTACAGTATGAGTTGTTCTTCTTCCGTGAATTATCATCGAAGATGAGAATACACGGTTCTCAGATGACAAATTCTGATCTATTCTGTCAAGTATCTGCTTCCCGTCTGGTAACTGGGCGTACAAAGTGCTGAAGCCCATAAGGAAGAGTGCCATCAGTTTTTTCATGCTTCAAGTTCTTTAAATAGTTGTGCGGTCTGACGTTTATATATCCCAATACCTGCAAGCATTGTACCAAAGAGACCTGAAAGGACTCCCGGAATAAATCCTATGTACCATGCTTCAGGGGTAATGCGGGCTCTGAATACCTGCGGCATCATTATTGAAGCATTTTTCATCATTGAACCCAGGTCAATGCCGTATGTCTGCAGATAATAGGAGATGGCCAGTCCGGTTATTATTCCTGCAAGGGAACCACAAAACCCGATTATAAGGGATTCCATAAGCATGGTTTTGTAAACATGGCTTTTTTCTTCCCCGATGGCAAGGCGCATACCAAATTCTCCGTATCTGCGCAAAGCGCCAAGCAGACCAGCATTCCAAAGGATTAAGGACATAGCCATGATAAAGACAAATACAAGAATACCCTGTAGCTTGCCTGAGTATTCAACGAGGAAACCCATATTGTTCTGATCAGCCAGGGTCTTCATAATTAACGAAAACTCATCCTGCTCTGAATAAAAGTTTTCATTAAAGCGGGTTGATAATATGTTTGCTTCTTCATCATCGTAATGCCCTCTTCGTGAGAAACCTAGGATCTCTCCGGTAGCATCAGTCATATTAAGCGCATCTCTTACATCATTTATATCAGCAATAAGAGTTCCCCGGTCAAGAGCTGTGGTACCAAACTCAATTGTACCGCAGAGAGTAAAATTATAAAGGGCAAGTTCACCCAGCATTGTTGAACCGACAAGAGTTAAAGTATCTCCTAATTTCAGACCCAGCTTTTCAGCAAATGTTCTGCTCAGCAGCGCTTCCCTTCGTTCGTGGGGAAGAGAACCGCTCTTTAGTGACGATGGAATATTCAGGCGCCCGATCTCTGTCTGATTTCCGGAAAGCATATCTATCGCCATTCCCATTGAGGGACCCTGGGCTCTGGTTTCACCAGACTGATCAGGCACATCAATCAGGCCGGCAAAGTAAATACGTTCGAAAAATTCCATTTCAGGGAATTGTTCTGAGATAATTCTGGTCAGAGTGTCTGTTCCAAGTATAGCAAGATCATTAGGTGTCTGAGCCGGGTTTTCTGCATACGCCCTGGTCATGATCTTTACATGTCCGGCAGCGAATCGGGCATTAAATTCAATGCTGTTGCCGATCACGCCGGTTATCCAGCTGTGAAACACTACGGTAAGCATAACCCCGGTTGCTGTAACGATGAATGGCATCAGACTGCGGTGCCTGTCTCGTAAAAGTCCTTTAAACAGAAATCTGATCATTGCATCCTCCCTCTTAAAGCTTCGGTCGGGTTTAATCGAGCTATCTTCTGTGAAGGCCAGTAGCTGACAATGGTTGTTACCACCAGTACCACGATAACAGTGCCTGCGATTAGGGCAAGACTATAAACCGGATATAGTTTTGCAGCCATAGCAATACCAAAATCCTTGCTTTCTACAGGGATAGATATCCCTCTTATGGCCTGCAGTGTCAGAAGTGGAATCCCATATAAAGCGGCCACAAGAGCTGCCAGCACGGAATGCATGGCTCCCTCGATAGTAAATAATTGCACCACCTGCCCGCGTGTCATACCCAGAGCAACATAAGTCCCTATCTCTTTTTGCCTTCTGAAAATTGACAAAACCTGAGTGTCAAACACGGCCAGCATAGCCATCATGAGGAGAATAGCCCATATTAAAATACCTACAAAGCTTTTGGCCTTAATAATATTCTCAATATCAATGAGAAGCGTTTTCTGATCCTTAAAAACCCATTGGTCATATTTTTCAGTTTGCCACCCCTCTTTGTTTGTTATCAGAAGGGTTGCTTCCCCCGGAAGGAGCATCATTTCACGGACCTTATCGATCGGAAGCCATACCTGTCCTACATCAACCGTTGGTACGTTGGTTTCAAAAATGCCGGCTATCCTTATCTCAGTAGCATCGAAGGTTCCGTTCTTATCTCTCCAGCGGGCAGTAACATAATCGCCTTCTTTAAGCTGTGCACTTTCGGCCATGGAGCTTCCAATAATTGCAGGTATGTCAATTCCGTCTGATTTCAGTTTTAATGTGGGCAAAGCCAGCACCTTCTGCACCGGGGATATTCCCTTAATAAGTACTGATTGCATCCTGCCATTGGGATAAATAGTGCCCTGAGAAATAAGAACCGGAACAAGTGTCCCATTACTTACAGAATCAGATAGATTATCCGGCATTGTTCCATGACTGTCCGAAAGCGTAAATGGATCGAAGGGATCATAAGAAGCATGCCAGAACTGACCTCCTCCGATCTCCCAGTTGATCATATCGTTTTTTGCCTGCCTGTCCCATCCTTCAAGAAGCCCCTTAAGCCAGATAATTATTATAAAGGAAAACGAAAGGATTATTACATTCAGCCAGGTTCGCAAACCTGCCCCCAGAAGGTTCCTTAATGCAAGTTTAAATGCCAGCATCTGATTATCTCCCCGTTAGTTTTTTTCTATCTTCTCATCCTTTGCCACTTTGCCATCTAACAGGAATATCTTCCTCCTGACATATCCTATTACCTTCTCATCGTGAGTTGCGAATATAAAAGTAGTTTGCAGCTCACGGTTCAGCTTCTCCATTGTCTGCAGTATGTTATGAGAGTTGGCGGCATCAAGGTTAGCCGTTGGCTCATCTGCCAGAACGATAGCAGGCTTCTTTACCATGGCACGGGCAATGGCAACACGCTGACTCTCTCCACCGGATAGTTGAGCGGGTTTTGACTTAATCTTGTCGGTCAGTCCAACCCAATCCAGGGCATCGAGAACCATTTTCTTTCTTTTGGATGTTTCAATTCCCTGCAAAAGGAGAGGAAACTCCACATTCTCAAATACTGTATGCACCTGGAAAAGATTGAAGCTCTGAAAAATAAAACCCAGCTGTGACTTACGCAATGAAGCAGAAGCCCTGGCAGAGAGGTTACCGACCGATTCGCCCAGAATAATTGCTATCCCTTCTGAAGGTATGTCAAGCGTTCCTATGATATTAAGCAGCGTGGTTTTTCCTGAACCGCTTGGACCAATCAGACCGGCAAACTCGCCCCTGCCAAATGAAAGATCAATGCCGTTTAATGCTGTAAATCTGCCGCTTCCAATCGGGAAATGCTTCTTAAGTCCTTCTATGGTTATTATTACTTCATCATTCATATTGAGCCATGGTGTTAAATCTTTATATATCAAGTACCAGCATTATCTGAATACCCTTTCCTGCAAAAATATTATTGTTATCCTGACCACCGGAAAGAAGGAGAACATCAGGATTAAGAAAAGCCATAAAATAAAGACTAATATAGTCATATTTAAGCTGAAGGTTAAGGTAGCTGTACCAGTCCTTCGCTTCCCAGTTATAATAAACAAATCCTGATATGTTATGAGACAGAGATAGCGGGTAGCTTAATGCCATGATTGAATAATTGCTTTTGGCTTTTTCCTGTCCATCGGCAGGATCATTACCATAGTGGAAGAATTCTGAGATAAGATTCAGTCCTTTACCAAGGGAGAATGTGTAGTCTAATCCTAAATTATAATAGTTATCCCATCTGCCAATGAGCTGGTGATCCTTATCGTTGAGGTTTTTAGAATATTCAAACCATAAACCTATGCCAAGATCCCATTTCCCATCAACTGCCATGCGGTTCTCATTGAAACTGGTTTCTGTAATAACAGGTAATCCGGAATATATTTGAGAGTAGTCAGCTACCCGATGATGATAACTGAAGGCGACCTCACCTCTTGGAACAGGCAGTTGCACCCTGCCGCCATATTCCGGAATCTCTTTAACAGAAGAAGCTGATTCCCAGCCCTTAACTTTATCATTCCCATATAGAGTCCATAGCCATATATTAGTGTTGTTATTGAAATAATAACGTCCGAGCAACCCGTAAACACCATCTGTCAGCTGCAAAGGGTCACGGTAATCCATTTTGTCGAACCACATCAAAGGGCGCAGGATGTTAGCTGAACCGAAGTTAATCTTCTGAAGCCCTGCTCTGAGTTCAAAGTTTGAGCCAGTGTACCTGAGCCATAATCTGTAGGGCTTTAAAGAATAATTAGCAGTATCAAAGTCTGATCCGGAAAAAAGAAGGTTCCCGTAATTATTTACAGATACCTCGGCATCGATTTTATTATTCTTACCGAATTTCAACCAGGGGCTGAGGGTCGGAATATACCTTGCTCCGGCCTGGTATCTGATCGGATCTGAAAAATTAAACCCGGCCCAGCCGCTTAATTGGTTCTGGAGGTAAAGACCCGTCTTCTGACCTCCGGCAGATTGCCAGCCAAGGAACATTACTGCAAAAATTGTGTGTATAATTTTCCAGGTCATCTGCTCATTATTTTTATTTCCGGGGTCTGTTTTTTAATTTTTTATAACCAGCATAGAGACTGTATCTGTCAAGAGCCCTGCCCAGGCTTCTCCCCATAAGAATAAACTCAGATACATCCTCTTCTGTGAACTCAATACCTTTTTTCTTCTTCAGTTCGATAAAACGTGTAAGATCTTTGCGCATTGAAAACCAGAAGAAGAAGTTAATAAGGACCATGAACAGAGCATAGCGCCAGTCATTAAAGTAATACCAAAGCCAGAATATAATTAAAACATATCCGCCCCATCTCACAACAAGAACACTACCCGAAATAAAGCCCAGAATGGTAGCAGCAAGGTTTACCAAAAGAAGACCAAACCAGTTTATTACGAGAAGAATGCCAATTATTGGAGATTCTCCCCGGCCTCCCTTAAACCTGTAATAAACTGGAAGATTATGGCCAATAACCCCGAAAAGCGCAGTGAGCAGAAAGTAAGGTTCAGGAGCAAAAAAAAGCTTAACCAGCAGGGTGGGTAAAGCAACTTTAAGCATGTCAGCTAATGAAGTCATGCAGCCATACCTGGCTCCGATCTTTTTAGTCACCAGAGTGGCGCTTACAAGATTAGATTCGAATATTTCGCCAGAATGGGGGACCGGTTCAGAAAAGGATCCGATTTTCCTGTTTTTGGTAACAATGAAATAGACAATGCGGGCAAACGAGACTGAACCTAATAGATATCCGCTCAGACTGCAAAGAATGATCAGCAGCCATGGTTTTTGAAGTAGGACCGCTGTGACTTCACTCATAATCAAGAATAGTTAAAACTCCGTTTGAACCATCTACTTTTGCTGTTAAACCGCTGCCCAGTGAACATGCATTTTCTACCGAAACAAGTGCGGGAATTCCCATTTCCCTTGCAATAATTGAGCAGTGTGAGAGCATACCGCCTGTTTCAGATACAATGGCTCCGGCTTTGACCAGGATGGGGGTCCAGCTGACATCTGAAAAAGGAATCAACAGAATATCACCTTTCATTACTGCATCGAAATCATCTGATCTCTTCACAACTCTAGTCTTGCCTGAATAAGTTCCTGAGGATGTGCTGATTCCCGAATGATTTTTCACTTTCCCTCTTTCCAGGATCGGGGCTTCTTCACCATAGATAACCGCAGGCAGTACAATATCTTTCGTCTCCTCCATTTCGTTTTTCCTCTTTTGAATAATGTCCTTATACCGGTTAATCTGTGAAGTTTCAATTTTTTCAAGAGCAGCATCAATTTCCTCTTTCCTGAGATAGAAAATATCATACTCTGAGTCTATAATTCCTCTTCTCTTCATATCTTTCCCAAGTTTAATAAAAATCTTGCGAAACTGGCCGTAGCCATATATAAATAAGGAACTTATCTGTTCGCGGTATACTTTAAAATTGCCTGCTTTCTTATAAATTCTGCGTAATGAAGGTCTGATTTTCAGTCCGTTTTTCTCTAAACCGTTAATGGTATACAACTTTAGTACCTCCTCAGAAGGAGAATAATTCATTATCATATTGAAAACAAGCTCCGGATTTTCCTCCCATTTTGGGAAGGAGAAATCATTGCCACTTTCACTTAAGTGGCCGAACTCTTTTAAAAATATTTCTATTTCACTGACAATACTGCCAGCTTCTTTAACTGTCCTGAGTTTCTCAAAAGAGATACATTGCTCTTTCAGGTTTTCGGGTAAATTATCAATCTGTTTCTTTATCCTTTGAATGGAAGGGAGGGGAGTATACGAAACTAACTGAGGGAAGTCCTGCCGAAAATCAAGATTGTCGTAATCAAGATTTCCTTTTGCAAGCTGCTTCTTAAGTTTCTTATGATACAATGACATGAGCATTGGAATCAGAATATTTAAGTATGTCAGTCTTTTTCCCTCATTAAAAAGAAGAGCATATAAATCACAGTAAGTTTTGGGGTCATACTCTTCATTCAATAACTTATCAATCTGTCCATATTTTTCCTTCAGATCTTTGTACTCTTTCAGAAAAGTATTTTCAAAAACAAGCTTTGTATAAATAAATCGAATGATCCTGAACGTGTGTTTAAAAGTCTTAAGGCCTGGTTTAAAAGCAGGTCTTGAATTATCATTACGCAGCATCAGGTATTCGAGACTGTCTGCCGACATTCCGAACTCATTGAAGATTTTCCCGAGGGCAACCACATTAAAATAGGTCTGATAATAAAAAGGTTTTGCCAGATCTTCAGGTTTTATATCAAGGGTACCGGTGATCTCTGACAGCAGTTTTATCCATGTACCGTTGACCATTGGGATATTAACTGACCATACAAGAGGTTTGACCTGTCCGGGAAGCATCTCTTTAGCCATTTTATTGGAATAGATCTGAAGGTCCTTTCTGGCGGTTATTTGCCTTAGCTGCAGGTAATAAAGCTTCTTGCCGTTATAAGCCCACTCTATATCAGTATGCGATCCGAAGTAACGCTTCAGCTTTGCGGTATCTGATGCCACCTGTCTGATAACGGAGAAATAGCGATGATGCTCATTCCCTTCATAGACTTTATTCTTTCTTATTCTCCATCGTAAAGGTGTAATACCCTTCTGAACCAGTTCCTCGCCGTATCCCTCAACGGCTTCAATGACAATTTCATTCTGATTTGTAACAGGATTACGGCTGAAACTGACCCCAGCCAGTCTGGACGAAATCATTTCCTGGATTATGACTCCGCATTTAAGAGAAGATATCTTTGTTTTCTTCAGATATTCGTTATCAGTTAATAGTGATGCTGACCTCCATACCTCGTGTATTGCTTTCAGAATATTCTCTGATCCGCGGATGTTGATCAGGGTTTGAAACTGCCCGGCATAACTGTAATCTTTTGAATCTTCAGCAGTGGTTGATGAGCGAACTGCATAAGTTAAATCGGGAAGTTTCATAACCTCTTTCCTGAGTTCATCAAACAATGCAGATCCCTCTTTTAGAAACTTTTCATAAGCATGGGTTGTTACCAGGAAACTTACCGGAATATTGAAACCATACCTGTGAAGAAATAACAGGGAATTAGCTTTATTGCCCGTTTCATCTGATTTCAGGCCGGCTTTTAATCTCTTTATCAACTCAGGATGGTCCATATTGTTTTAAAAAAAGGATTCCGGACTATTTCATTACTAATTCTTTATATCCCCTTGTGTCAGTATTTCCGTAATTGATGCCACTGCTGACTCAACAACATATTTGCGGTATGGCCCAACCGGGCATCCTGCATAGATACCAGTAGTTTTTCCTTCCCGGAAAGTTCGTACCAGCGGTTTTTCCCAATCCGGATAAGGAATTGGTTCGTTTGGATCATAAGTACTGAATGCTTTAAACTTCTTCATTGCATGCAGTATCATAAGGTCTGTGTTTTCAGCAATAAAGTCTGTCGGAACCTCAAGTGCGTAGTCGAATCCCTTATTTATTGCCATGCGGTACGCAGCATAGGTTGACAGTTTTGTATTTCCCGGGTCCCAGTATTCATCTGCATACTCATCATCACTCCATACCAAATCCCATTTTCCCTCTCTCTTTTCTAACAGATTTCGCATTGCATCCTCAAGTGGCCCATGATATTCGGCTCCCCTTTTGTCCTGGGTCTCTTTTTTGAAGGGGTGACCATGCTTTGAAAGGATAAGGAGTATACTGGAGTGAACAGGCAATTTAATCAGATGATCGCTGATTATTGCAATATACGCTTTGCGCAATGCTGGCTGATTACCTAATTGATCAGCACAAATGACTTTAGCACGTCTGTTCACAAACCTGTGGATCTGTGGCAGGGCGAAAGAATAGTCCTCAAAATCGGAGTATACCGGATTGCAGTAACACTGGTAAACTATTGTTTTGCATCCTTTATCTATAAGTTCTTCAATTGCGTTAATTATAGATTCTTCATAGGTGTAAGCAGCATGACGGAATTCGGTTTCCGGGAATTTTTCTTTAAGAGCGGAGACTGTTTCTTCATAAATACACTTACACTGGTGTTCCCAGGCAACTTTTTTCTCAGGAAGAATGTGCCCATAATACCATCCAACAACTTTGGCCCCTGTTTTCTGACATACATCAGGGGCACCACACTTTCCATCTCCTGTGTACAGAAAGTAGCCGTGATCTGCAGGATTTCTTTTCATTCCCGGCGGACGCCAGGTCACTTCGCAATCAACATATGGACGGCCCTCCCGATTGGTAAATGAGCCATTCATATCGACCAGCCGGAGAGGAACAAAAGGCTCTCTTGCCAACGGGTTTGCAGGATCAATCAAAGCGATTCCCCTGTCTGCCAGAATGAAGTGTTGGAGAAATACAGGCAATGAATATTTGAAAACATGGTCCATGAAATTGATGTAAAAATCAGGGTTATATGACTCAGGCATACCTAAATCGGACAGGATAACACCAGTTTTACCAACCGGTCGCCGGTCCTGCTCCCTGAAGTAGGTCTCGTATCCGAACTGATTGCCAAATCGCCAATGTCTGATCCATTCAAGCATAGATCATGAATTATTTTCCTGTAATTTAAAATGTAATAATCCTTTTACGGCCTTTAAATTAATAATTTAATTTTATTCGAATATCAAAATCGTCTTCATAATAAATCCCTGGATAGTTTCGTTCAGTTGCCTTTAATATTTTATTTTTGATCTTAAATAATCTAAGCACAACATTCAAGTCAAAAAAAATTATTGTACCCGGTTTTCTGGCTGATAATCCTGTTATTGAAATGTTTATAAAATTGTTTTTGTTTGCCTTGCCTGTCTTTTTTGTAATTGATATGGTTTGGCTGGTGTTAGTGGCAAAAAAGTTCTATAAAAGCATTCATGGGTTCATGCACTGATATTCGGGGCATTATTTGGTCTGATAACATCCGCTACTTAAGATTTAACAAATCTGGCAACTTTAAAAGACTGGCCTGTATTAGTCACGGTTGTTGATTTAATCTGGGGTTCCGTATTAGCAGCTTCCATTTCGCTGATTACATATCTTATTGCAAATAAAATATAGAATTCCTGGAATTGCTTCTAAAAATGTGCCAACTTAGTAGTGGAAGTATGTGTTGATATCGAAAGGATTTCAATGTTGATCCTTAAGTTCAAACCCGGGAATATTGTCTCCGATTTTGATTGGGACCATTTTATGGTTTATAATCAAACGATAATAAGAAAAACAATGTATGTAATATAAACCAGTAAGAAAAAAGCTCCTTCCTTCATCCCAATTCTCCTCCCTTTCCCGGTAAAGATAAACATGAACAATAGTAAGCTTGCAAAAATGTTCAGGAGCATATCAAAATTTGAAAAGGGTTGTAATGAAACAGGATGAATAACTGCGCTTATGCCTAAAATGAAGAAGACGTTAAATATATTTGATCCGACTATATTCCCGATAGCTATGTCAACATTCTTCTTTCTTGCGGCTATCACACTTGTGGCAACTTCAGGAAGGGATGTTCCTATCGACACTATTGTTAAAGCAATGATCCTTTGGGAAAGTCCTATTGCAGAGGCTACTTTTACGGCTGAAAACACAATAATACGGCCGCCAGCGATAAGAAGAACAAGACCAATCAGTATAAGAAATATAGATTTGAAAACCGGTTTGTCTTTAACTAATATCTCATCATTATATTGTTCTGATTTTAAAAGTGTTATATTATATGCAAGAAAAATAAGAAAAAACAGCAAAAGAATGCATCCGTCTATCCGGCTGATCAAGGAGTAGTTCATCTTATCGATAAGCATATCATTTGCCAGCACGATAATGAGAACTGCTGAGAGAAGGCAAAGCGGAATCTCGATCCATGTAGTGTTTTTCTTAATAGTCAGAGGATAAACGATTGCTGAAATTCCAAGGATCCCTAAAATGTTGAAAATATTGCTTCCAATAATATTCCCCAAAACCAGATCTGAGTTTTTTTCAAATGAGGCAAAAAGGTTGACAACCAGTTCAGGGGCAGATGTTCCGAAACCAACGATGGTGAGGCCAATAACCATCGCCGGGATATTTAATCGTTTTGCAAGCGAGGATGCATTATCAACCAAAAGGTTTGCTCCGATAATTAGTGGTACAAATCCGGAAATTA
This sequence comes from uncultured Bacteroidales bacterium, assembly GCA_942492865.1. GTDB lineage: Bacteria > Bacteroidota > Bacteroidia > Bacteroidales > VadinHA17 > LD21. The sequence goes on from OW818650.1 coordinate 2,129,546, forward strand.
ATAATATAATATACCACATAAGATTGAAGTAATTAAGTTAATTCAACTATTTGATTATTAATCTACTTGATTATGATCTGGTTTTTCTCCTCCAGTAGTCGCCTGATCTCACTCAGTTCTTTCTTTAAATCATTGTAATTATAACTATTACGATATGCCATCATTATCAGTTTGATCGAAACCAGAAGTACCCCTGCTTCCAGTAAAAGGGTATGCGTAAAACCTTTAACAAACAAAGCAACTGTAAAAAGCAAAAAAGTAATCACTATCACAAGAATTGTCCCCCGGTCAAAATATTTTTTCATTTCAGTATTATTTAAAATTGGTAAGCAAATCCGGTCGAAACTGTTAGAAAATTTAGCCAGTTTTTTACATAACCATCTCCGGGCCATACATCACCGGTATCTGTTCCGGTAGCGCCACCGCCAAGATATCTTAAGTTAAGAAATAGTCTGCCTGACTCATTTATCTGTGCGCCCATCCGCAGGCTGGCATCAAGTATTGCGCCTACAATTTCATTATCGCTCCCGTTCAGATAACTTACCGGGGCATATATTCCATCAGCCTCAAGTTCAGCATAAAAACAATTATTCAGCTGAGCCTTGCCACGTATTTTTAATGCCGGAACAGGCCCGACTCCTCCATTAGTTGTGAAGCGCGATCCGTCTGTCGACTCAAATGATATCGTAGCATTGCGTATCTGCAGAGTACCTCCAATGGCAAACTTATATTTGGGATTATCGGGCATAAGTTCCCTCAGATAACTGAACCGGTAAAACGGGAAGTTATAGAGACAGTTTATACCGGTTGATGCAGGAAATGTAATATCATTAAAGACAGCATCCGTTCTGAGAACCGCCTGAGACTCTATCCTTAGTGGCTGATACAGCAAAATAAAAGTGTTGCGTTCGTTCACATCCATTTCAATGGAAAAACGGGTTACCGGGAAAAGCACATCCTGCCCTCCGTCTTTCACATAATCGAAATAGGTCCCATTCTGACCAAATTGAACATGATGAGCAAGAACCGATGCAAAACCGATTTCTGAGATTGCCCGGAATTTGAATTTCGAAGTATCGCATTTTATATCGGCATTTCCGTTCTGAGCTCTTGCAGTGAGTGCAAAAAACAAAAACATTATAGCACTGGAAGTTCTTAGTTTCATAACTTTCTAAACTTAAGGTATATTGCATGTAAGTATAGTGAAATTTTCAGAATATTTTACTGAAATCAATGCAGGTTGTTTTTGCATATGTTCATATAATGTACCCCGTTTGCAGCTAGTCCCTTTAACAAAGAGGCGAGAAAATCCCCAGTTCCATTCTACAGAAAATCTATTTTATTTAAATCCACATTATTAAAACTCCTCACCAGTATTCCCAACCTCGGATTGGGGTAAAAGAAATCGCAATAGAAATGATTGAACCTACAGAATAACAATTCAGCAATGTTTTAAGATCAGAGATTTATGAAAAGTCCAGCCAATGCGTAATTGAACAGGGCAAAGTTATAAACCTCATCATTGTCAGCCCCGCCTTCAAGTATCCGGTATCCGGCTTTTAATCCGAACCTGTCAGAAACCCTGTAAGTTGCTGCAATAAGAATGTCTTCAGCTCTCCCCTGTGGTGCGGCAAGGGCATCGCCCTCGAGGAGGATTCCAAATTTCTCATAAGGCTTCCAAACTAACCTGAAATTAATGATCGGGACAAATCCAACATTGGTTTTCTCACTTTCAAGTACTGAAGAGGCCATTGCTATTTTAGCATCTCTGATTTTAGCTGTAAAACCGAGTCCGAATTCAATCTTCGGCTTAAGTACAATTTCGTAGCGGTAAGTGAATCTGTATGAATTAAACTTATAGGTGCCTTTCAGGTCAGTATTTGCAGGAAAAGTTTCTCCTTCAAATAATATATCATATGGCACATTCCCGGTGGAGACAGTTTCCAGCGGAGCATATAATAATGATAATGTATGACGTGATTTTATAGTATAATTTGCCCTTAGCCTGAAGAAAATCTCTGTTTTTGAAATTAGATCATCCTTTAATGAAAAAAGAGTTCCCTGGTCACCTGGAATTCGTACGTTATTATAACCAGTTACTACAGCACCTGTTTCAAAGTCGATAGAGGCCTGACCATTTAGTGAAAATACATTAAATGAAAGTAAAAGCGCAAAAAACGCAGCCGATAGAAATAATCTATTCTTCATAATCTTATGGGTTTTATTATAAGTCATTTATTTTAGCGTTAACGCTTAGGACTTTAAAAAGGGTTATTAATATTATTTATATGCAACTTTCGTTACCGGATCTTTAATTCAGAAATTCCGGACTGAGCCTGTCGGGTTAATAAAAAAGACAATTATCCTTTTCTTGTTTTATCCAGGGATTGAATCTCTTTACGAAGTTCGTCAATTTTAGCCATTAAATGAATATAAAGCTCTCCCGATTTAATATCCTGAAATTTAATCTCCTTAAGCTCTTGCGATAATTCATTCTGGCTTTCCTGCATGCTGTTCATTATTACACCTATAAATAAGTTCATAATTATCATAGCTCCTATCAGGATAAAACTCGCAAAATACATAAAAGGCCAGATAGATATTATTTGCATATTGCCATTCGAAACCGGACCATAAATATGGGTATTCATTATATCTGTCCAACCTTCAAGTGTTAACACTTTAAAAAGTGTAACCAGGGTATGGTGCAAATCACCAAAGTGCATGGGGTCGGAAGCTCCGAAAATAAACACTCCCACAATTGCATAAACGTAAAATAGTATTGCGATAAGCAGGATGATATAACCCATAGAGGGAATACTCTTTATTAAAGCGCCAATGAGAAGTCTGAGTTTTGGAAGAAAGGTTATCATCCGAAGTATTCTAAGGATCCTTAAAATCCGAAATACTGCAAAAAAATGAGTGTCGCCTGCCGGAAAGAGGCAAACAGCAACTATTACAAAATCAAATACATTCCATGGGTCTGAAAAAAAGTTCCACGACCTTTTCCCGCAGGAAATGATTTTTAAACCAATTTCGAGGGCAAAAATTGAAATTATCAACTTATCAAGAAAACCCAGTAAAAATTTGTGTTCAGAAGCTGCTCCGGAATAGGTTTCAATACCGATAATAATTGCAGAAAACAAGATGAGGACAAAAATGAAAACATTGAATGTTTTATTCTTAGTTATTTTTTGCGCTGCTTCGAATATAGGGTTCATGACTTTTTTACTTTTGAGAACATAATTTTTAGCATGGGGAAAGAAGCTATAGCAACAAAAATCAAGAATATGTATATTGAATATTTTATTACTCCGGGATAAGCTTTGCCAATAAAATAACCGAGTGGCACAAGAGTTCCAACCCAGGTAATTGCACCGAGAATATTGAAAAGTAAGAATTTGCGTAAGGGAAATGCCGTTGCACCTGCAATCATGGGTACAAGTGTACGTATTATGGGCATAAAACGGCCAAGAATAAAGGCCCACATTCCAAAACGGGAGTAGAAACCAATTCCTCGTTCAAGATAATCCTTTTTAAAAAAACGTGATTTATTATCAGTAAATAACTTCTGTCCCAGCCACTTTCCTTTGAAATAGCCTGTAAAGTCGCCAAAGAAGGATGCAATAATAAGTAACGTAACCAGCCAAAAAATCGGAATATCAAGGTAATGCGTGCCACAGAAAATCCCGGCAGCAAAGAGCATATAATCACCTCCAGGCAATACAAAACCGAAAAAAAAGCCTGTTTCTATATAAATTATTGCAAGTATGAGAAGCAAACCGCCGAATTCAATTATATGATGTGCATCAAATATGTAGTTCCAAAAATTACTTTCCAAAAGAATCATAATAACAACCTAATTAGTTCTCTTTATTTTTAGTGACAGGAAGATACTCCCTGTAATTATTGTAGCAATAAAAATTAGCGACCATTCGATTGGAATTTTATATAAGTCTATAAGAAGCATTTTTATCCCTACAAAGATCAGGACTACAGCCAGTCCATAACTCAGCAGCCAGAAGCGATGTACCACGCCAGCAAGAGCAAAATACAGAGAACGCAATCCGAGTATTGCAAACACATTGGACGTATATACAATAAACTGGTCCTGTGTTATTGCCAGTATCGCAGGAATACTGTCCACTGCAAAAATAAGGTCGGTAGTTTCAATAAGAATCAAAACCAGGAATAATGGAGTTGCATATTTTTTACCGTCGAGTTTGACAAAAAAATTATCTTCCTGCAAATCAGGCGTTACAGGAATGAATTTTTTGAAGAACTTAATCAATGGATTTTTATCGGGCTCTATCTTTGCATTATTATGATAAAACATTTTATAGCCAGTGTAAATAAGTAATGCACCGAAAACATAGATAGTAAAATGAAATTTTTCAATTAGTGCAACCCCGGCAAAAATAAAGATTACCCGCATAACAAGTGCTCCTAAAATACCCCAGAACAACACTTTATGCTGATATTTTGAAGGGATCTGGAAATAAGTGAAGATCATAATAAAAACAAAGATATTATCAATGCTTAGTGCTTTTTCCACCAGATATCCGGTAAAAAACTCCAGAGCCTGTTCCCGTCCTCTCCAGTAAAATATTATAGCGTTAAAAATCAATGCAAGGAATACCCAGACGAAAGTCCAGGTTAATGCTTCCTTTATAGAAATCACATGGGCCTTTCGATTAAAAACTCCCAGGTCAAGCGCCAGCATAAGTAGCACAAAAGCATTGAAAAGTATCCAGAAAAAAATTGGGGTCTCCATTGTTCTATTTCTATAATTATCGTTTGTAAACCAGCAGTATCAATCAGGACTTCCTATATTTCAGGCAGAGAGTTTCAGCATAATTATCTTTATAATTTTTCTTGCCAGTCAACTGTAACTATAACCTCATTAGTTGGCATAGCTCTAAAAGATTGAAATAAAACAATTGTTAGAACAATAACAATAACAAAAAAAGATTCTTCCTTTCATTCCTTTCAAGTCTGAATTTATTTAAAATTATTATTCATATTAAAGTTGAGTTGAGTTTATCTGCTGTAATCCATTTTGTGTTATCAATTCCATTTACGATATGAAACGATTGGGCGATAACCATAATAATCGTACAATCTGATTAGAGCATGAAAGACCGATAACTGAGTTGACCTGAATTTTCCTGTCTCAACCCTTGCCCTGTCACGAACGCAGCAAATCACGTCGTGTCCATTCTCTAATAAAAGGGGTAATAGTTTTTGTGCTATGTATCCCGTAGCACCTGTTAGAAGTATTTTCATTTTGTTTTATTGTTTGATATAACAATCAGATCCGGTGAAAGGTTTATATTACCTGATTTACAATCGAAAGAGGTTCGATTTTATAAAGGTATGTATTTTTAATGCCGAAAGGCACCATATTTTAACTATCTTGTGTTGATCAATAACCTGAATCATGGGAAACAAAATTAGCTTGAGATCACTGGGTCGCACAGGTATCATGGTTACTCCCATAGGACTTGGTTGCTGGCAGTTCAGCAAGCAAAAAAATATGGCTGGAAAATTCTGGCCCACACTTGAAGATAACCTGATTGAAAAGATAGTTTCTCTTTCCATTGATGGCGGTATCAACTGGTTTGATACCGCAGAAGTCTATGGCGGTGGTGAGTCGGAGAAAGCTCTTTCAAACGCCCTTTTGGCGGCAGGTAAAAAACCCGGTGAAGTTATAGTTGCTACAAAATGGTGGCCAATGTTTCGATTCGCTTCGAATATCAGAAAAACCATAAAGGAGCGTATAAATTTACTATCTCCATATCCGATTGATCTCTATCAGGTGCACCAGCCGTTTAGTTTTTCCAGTGAAAACAGTGAAATGGAAATGATGGCTGAGCTTCATGACAAGAAATTAATAAAAGCCGTTGGAGTAAGCAATTTTTCGGCCCAAAAAATGGAAAACTCGTGGAAGGAACTACAAAAATCAAGCATCCCTCTGGCAACAAATCAGGTCAGGTATAGCCTGCTTGATCGCAAAATAGAATCGAATGGTGTGATGGATGCGGCAAAAAAACTTGGCATCACTATTATCGCATATTCGCCTCTATCTCAGGGTATTGTAACCGGTAAATTTCATGACAATCCTGATCTTTTAAAAAATATCGGCTTTAGAAAATACAGTTCACAATTCAAACCTGATGGACTTGAGAGAAGCCGGCCGGTGGTTATTCTTTTAAAAGAGCTTGCAATTAAGTATAATGTAACTCCCTCCCAGGTTGCTCTAAACTGGCTTATACATTATAATGGAGATACAGTTGTGGCGATACCTGGTGCTACAAAAGAGATTCATGTTAAGGAGAACTGCGGAGCAATGTCATTCAAACTTTCTGATGAGGATATGGTAAGGCTGGATAAGGCGAGTTCGATATTTAAATGAGATGAAATTGACCTTTGAGCTTATCGCAAGTTTTCTATAAGATTCCTCAATTATCTGAAATGCCGTTTTAAGATTGACATTATAAATGGAAGTCCAATTCCTGGTATTGGCATGTACCGATTCAGAAAATTCAATGCTATTTGAGAACGATGTTATTTTCTGGATATCAAATTCTCCTTATGCAGAAATGAACATCATTATGAAGATTCATCTAATATTATATTTCCTTTCTTTTAATTTAATGTTCATATAAAGATCGTAAAAAAGTAACAAATATATAAATATGATATTTGAATTATTAATATATAATTATTTAACAAATTATAAATCAATATATAAAGATTGTTTTGTTAATTAAGTTTATATTCATATAGTTCATATATATAATATAATAAGTGAACAAAAAGTTATAATGCTTGTTTCTGTGATATAAATTAAAAAATAATAAAGATGAAAAAGTTAAGCGCATTATTACTTTTATTAGTATCATCAATAACTGCCTTCAGTCAGACCAAGGATGTTGTTGATATAGCTATCGGATCTAAGGATCACACAACTCTTGTAGCTGCGGTTAAAGCTGCCGATTTAGTAGCAACCTTGAAAAGTTCTGGTCCATTTACTGTTTTTGCTCCAACCAATGAGGCTTTTAATAAGCTGCCTGAAGGAACAGTTGCAAATTTACTGAAGTCTGAGAATAAGGCCCAGTTGGCAAAGATATTAACTTATCATGTTATTAGTGGGAATCTTAATGCAGATGCAGTATTGGATGCAATTAAAAAAGGTAATGGTAAAGTAGTTTTAACAACTGTCAGCGGTGGCAAGCTTACTGCTTCACTTAACATGGGTAAAGTTAAACTAACTGATGAATCTGGAAAATCAGCATTCGTTACTGCAACAGATCTGAAAGGAACCAATGGAGTTGTTCATGTTATTGACGGAGTGGTACTTCCTAAGTAGTTAACAGAATAATAGAGTAAATTAAGGAGCTTTTACTAAAGCTCCTTTTTTTTACCCATTAACCTTCGGGAATAGTTTCTCGAGCTTTTTTTCACGGTAATTAAATATACTATCCAATTGTTTATTGATGAAGATTCTATTGGCTAAAGCTCCCAAAAAACCCAACGGTGGTGAATAGGACACAATGTCTGTCATTAGAACACCCTGGCCGGCAGGTTCTACAAAGTGCTGATGATGCCACATCGAATAAGGACCGATTCGCTGCTCGTCGACGAAATACCTCATTTCTTCAACATTTGTAATTTCTGTTATCCAGATTGTTTTGATCCCTAATATTGGTTTTACAGTATAACATATTATCATTCCATTATACACTCTTTCTGAAAGGTTTTTTGAAGTGATTTCAAAACCCATGTAATCAGGAGTGATCTCTTTTAAGTTCTTTGGAGACGATATAAAGTCCCATACTTCTTCTATTGATCCATTAATTATTTGTTTTTTAATAAACTGATAAAATGCCATATATTATGTTTTTAGGGTCGATATACCTCCATTTACGTGGAATACCTGTCCGGTAATCCATCCCGATTTATCAGAAATCAGGAATCCGGCCATTTCTGCTATATCATTAGCATTACCAATTCTTTTTAACGGATGGCGCTGAGCATTTGCCCCCCGCTTGGTCTCATTATTTAATAGTGGTTCTGCCAGCGGATTATCAGTAAGAGAAGGAGCAATGCAATTGACCCGTATTTTGGAGCAAGCTCTGCTGCTAAAGAAACGGATAAGCCTTCTATCCGGACAATAAACCAGTCCATCCAGGCTCCCTGGCAAAAAATTAAAATTCAGGTTCTCATCCAGTACATTACGTAAATGATACTCAATCCCCTGTGTGTCGTTTTGAATGGGCCTGGTACAAAAAGTGCCGTAGACTTTATTACCGGAATTTGCCAGCATGTCTTCCAGTTTTCTTCCTATCCCGGAAGATGGCCCGATAATCAGAAAGTTCTTCATTTTTAGTACTTTAATCAGTAACTCATTTCATCCAAAACAACCTTTCCTCTGAACGTTCGGAAGAGGAAAATAAAATATATAAATACAAGCGGAGCTCCGATCAGTGTAAAGGTCAAAATTATACCCAGCGATTTGTAAGAGGCAGCGCTGTTGGCAATATTAAGGGAATATGAACTGTCAATACTTGAAAGAAGTATAGTTGGATAGAGGCCTATTGCAATAGTAATCAGTAATAATGCTGTCAAGGCAGCCGATGATAAAAAAGCCCTCCAGTATTTTTGCTTGACTATTAACCTTCTCTCATTTAGAAGCAACAAAAGTGTTATTAGTGGAATTACAAATAAAATAGGCATTTCTTTGAAGTCAGCAGCAGCATGATGCACGTAAAGGAGTGTAGCAACTGACAAAGTAACATAGCAAATTGTAAAGAACATTCCGGCAATTTTGGAGATGTATACCAATCTTTCTGAAAGTTTGTCAGAAGTTTTCATTACAAGGTAAACTGAACCATGCAGTGCAAAAAGAGCAACTACGGTAAGTCCGGTAAGCAAAGCATATGGATTGAAAATGTCCAGCAGGCCCCCTTTGTAAATCATGTTATCATCAATTGCTATACCCCTTACAACATTACCCAGTACCACTCCGAGCGTTAACCCAACCAGAGTACTCGAAACAGAATAAACAATATCCCATAGTTTTCGCCACCACATCATAGGCTCTTTACTGCGAAACTCAATGGCGACGGCTCTTAAAATAAGTAACACCAGAAATAATATAAATGGGGTATAAAAGGCTGAAAGTAACGTAGCATAAACTTTCGGGAAACCGGCAAATAGGGTTCCTCCGCCTATTACCAGCCATACTTCATTACCATCCCACACAGGGCCGATTGCATTAAGAGCTATTCTTCTGTCCTCTTCATTTTTGAGGAATAGATGCACTGTTCCTGACCCAAGGTCGAAACCATCGAGGATTGCGTATCCGCTAAATACTGCACCAATGACCAAAAACATCCATGTTCCTAAGTCTATATTTAAAAATGTTTCCATTATTCAGTGATTATGGGTTTTTGAGGAATATCTTTTCCTGGTACTTCAAGATCTAATCCTGTTTGTATCTTCTTATTAAGCAGGTAGATAAATAAACTGAACAGTATTATATAAATTATGGTGAATAAGATAAGGGAAAATACCACTTGTTCTGCTATGACATTTTCAGATAGGGCATCAGAAGTTCTTAAAAGATTGTAAACAACCCATGGTTGCCGGCCTACCTCGGCTGCGTACCAACCTACCTGGTTTACTATTTGTGGAAGCACAACCGAAAAGCTGAATATTATCATGAGCCATCGTTTGTTGAAAAGTTTTACCCTCCACAATAAGAAGAGGGAATACAGGGTAAGCATAATCATGAACATACCTATTGAAATCATTAAGTGATATGTCTGAAATATAAAGTTAACCATTGCAGGCCTGTCGTTTTCATTATAAGCGTTGAGGCCTTTAACCGGAGTCGTAAAGTCCTGGTGAATCAGAAACGTAAGTCCTTTTGGTATTTTTATTCCTGAAACGGTTTGTTCAGTTTCGTTTACCCACCCGAACAAGTACATATCGGCCACGGCCAGGCTATCATAATGACCTTCAAAAGCAGCAAGTTTAGGAGGCTGGTTTTCTGCTACTCCCATTGCCGAATTATGCCCTGTGAACAATTGTCCAAGGGCTGAAATCGCTGCAATTACCAGGATTATGCCAAATGCCTTTTTTGATTGCTCAACAAACCTGTTCTTAAGGATATACCAGGCATGAACGCTAAGGACTAAAAAAGTACCAGCCAGGAACGCTCCGATCCACACATGGATAATTCTGTCAACTGAAGATGGGTTGAAAACCATAGCCCAGAAATCGGTAATTTCAGCCCTTGTACTAGCGCCATCCACTACAATTTTAAATCCTGCCGGGGTTTGTTGCCATGAGTTGGCGACCACAATCCAGATTGCTGAAAACATTGAGCCTAAAGTTACCATGAGGGTTGAAAAAAAGTGAACTCTTGGACTTACTTTGTTCCATCCAAAAAGCAAAACACCCAAAAAAGCAGATTCAAGGGCGAATGCAAAAACTCCTTCGGCGGCTAGAGCACTTCCAAATATATCTCCGACATATCTGGAGTAGGCTGCCCAATTTGTACCAAATTCGAATTCCATTACGATACCGGTTGCAACTCCAATTCCAAATATCAGGGCAAATATTCTGATCCAGAATTTTGTAAGTTGTTCCCATTGTTTGTCTCTGGTGCGAAGGTACATCCCTTCGAAAAATACCAAAGCAACTCCTAATCCGATACTCATTGGAGGATAGATGTAGTGAAATGCAATGGTAAATGCAAATTGCACACGTGATAAGATCTCTATGTCCATGTTGTCATTTGGTTTATAATATTATATGGTTCGGGAGCAAGTGAAATCTTTTATAATTGTTGAGTTTTATGCTAAATTTATACATAAATAATGAAAGAAGATAACAACTTATGAAGAAGAAACCAGGAATCGGGAAAATGATCAGGGTGCACTTTCTGTCGTCCATTATCGCTCCCATAATATTGGGAACCCTGCTGGCTGTTCATCTGAACGGAAGACTTGAAGTGCTCAATTTTCTGATAGTTTTGATTATCGGTATTGGTTTGCATGTAGCAACCAATGTTTATAACGACATTTTTGACACCATACAGGGAACGGATAAGGTGAATGTGCACCGCAATGAATCCAGCGGAGGTTCAGGTGTATTACTTGAGAATCCTGAACTAATGGGTAAAATGTATCTTCTGGCCCGCATCGGACTGATAGTGGCGCTTGCAGGAACTATTGCACTTATGCCACTTGTAAATAAGATTTTATGGCCATATCTGTGGGGGCTCTTTTTGCTATCGGCCTTTTTCAGCAAATACTATACTGCACCACCTTTTAAACTGGCATACAGGGGTTGGGGTGAAATATCTGTCTGGTTCGCTTTTGGTCCCATGGCCATCCTGATCGCTACCGTGAGTCAAAACCTGGGAATGCATCCTCTGGTTTGGCTGTTGATGCCCGCTACCGGGCTCAGCACTTCATCAATTTTGCTTGCAGGGCAGATGATTGACCTGGACGCAGATCGTGCAGGAGGTAAGCACGGTGTAGCATCACGCATGGGTACCAGGTTTACCTCTGTAATATATCTTCTGGTGCAATCAGGGATAATTGCAAATGTAATTTTACTGTTTATCTGTTTCCCTGGTAATTCATGGCTCTTACTTTTTGCACTTATCCCTTACATTCTTATTTTTCCTAAGGCTGCAGAAATAATATTTAAAAATCATAATAATCCTGATCTGATAAAACAAGGCGCTAAACTCACCGTGCTTATCCATCTGGCATTTTCCTTTTTGCTTATTATTGGGTTCATGATTTATATATTATTATAATCGCTGGAACTGATTGATATAATCTATATTTTTTTTCGCGAAAGCCTGTTCTGTTAAAATTGGAGCAGGCTTTTTTTTGGTAATAAATGCGAAGATCTGTTTTAACGAATTGACTTGCAGGCACATTTTAAATAATTTGCAAAGAGGACTGGCTTAATCATGAAACATTTCTCAAAAATTTTATAAAAGCTATCGTTTTTAAGTGTATCACCTTTGTAAAATAATTGTCAGTTAAGAAAGTAAACGGGCTAACGGCACAGTTCAATAAATAATAATTCTCTGTTTAAATAAAATTATGATGGAAGAAAATCAAAATCAAATGGTGAAAACATGTCAACAGATCATGGTTCGATAACAGGAATGTTTCGTGACCGTGAGAGCACAGAGCTTGCAACTTAAGCAATTAATGTAGAAGCGGCACACATAGAAGCATAATTCAATACAAAATGAATAATATTTTCAGAGGATTATTTGCAGGTTACGGAGCAATGAAATTAGGTGGCGGCTGTTTGGGAACTATTGTGGTATTTATAATTATCTGGGTTTTGATAGGGCAATGCAGTTAGTTTAATAATCAGCAGTATCCAATTGCCGCTCCGTGGCACGACAAATTTCTGGCAGAAGAGTACGGTCCTGTGGGTAAGATATCCCGTTCATACATTACTCAGGGGCACCTTTACTGCCGTATAAGTAGTTAACAATCAATTCATAAATAACAATTAAAAAAAATGGAAAAAGCAAAAGCAAAAGCAAAAGCAATTGAAGTGCTAAACTCTCTCATCACTATCAATAACGATAGAATAGAAGGTTATGAAACAGCATCAAAAGAAACGGAAGAACATGATTTAAAAACTTTGTTTGCACAATTCATATCAACCAGTAGAAAATGCAAACAGTAATTAGTTATGGAAGTAAACAAATTGGGTGGGGACGTAGCCGAAGGTACGAAGACTTCAGGAAAATTCTTTGGTGTTTGGATGGATGTTAAGGCAGCACTTACTGGCAAAGACCGCAAAGCAATTCTCAACTCGTGTGAGTTTGGAGAAGAAAGGGCACAAGATGCTTATGATAATGTATTAGAGGATGATTTTGAACATTTAAGTGCAGAACAACAGGCCATGATTAATGCTCAGGAATCATTACTGGAAGCCGACCACGACTATATAAAAGATTTGCGTGATGCTTTGGTTGATGCATAGAGCATTCTGTTTATATAGTAATATTTAGTTGCTATATAGTGTCAGGAGAAATCTTTGATGATTGTAAGATTGGCAAAACGGTAATCAGAAACCTGATGCTATCCAATCTTCTTTTATAAGTGGTTTTTCCTGGCATTTTATTAATTGTTTAAACACAGTTAAACAATTAATGATTATAATCAGAGCAAACAATTCCAGCGCTGTCCATTACTTTTAATATTAAAATCCCAACCAATTTAACCGAAAGGCAAAAAAGCTTATTCACAGAATTATCAAAATCATAAATTTTTTATTATGGATGCAAAGAGAATAGATGATTTCATAGCAGTAAATGAATTCTGTGTCCATCACAATATTGAGATTTCATTTATTGATCTGTTGCAACAAAACGGATTAATTAAACTCAGAATAATAGAGTCAAAGTACTTTGTAGAAAAGGAGCAGCTTCCTCAGCTTGAAAAGTTTGTCCGTTTCTATTATGACCTGGATATTAATCTGGAAGGGATTGAGACTATAACCTATTTATTGCAGCGAATAGAAATCCTGCAGAATGAGATTATTAAACTCAAAAACAGGCTTCTTTTTTATGAATATGACAAAACACAAACTCCAGCGAGGTAAATATTGCTATACCGCAGGAACATTATTAATTAGGCGAGGAAAGGACAAAAAATGTTTAGTCGCCGGCAATCAGGTTAAACTCTTCTTGTTAAGGCTCATCAGGACAATACCAATTATTAAAACTACTACACTTATTATTACAGGAGTCCAGTTAGCATCCGATACGCCTATGTCGATCCCTAAAAAACTGAAGGTCTCCGTATCCTGAATTGCCTGTACTCCAAAAATTAAGGTACATGCCATTCCAATAATCAATAATACTATTCCTGCTGTTTTCATAACGTTTACTTTTAACTGCTACATATAAAAAAGATAGAGCTATAAAACTAAGTACAATAACTCCGGGATGTGTTATATAATTGATTGGAAAATTTACACTATTCACACGTTTGAATAGACAGGCTCAATCAGCTTCTCCCATTCAAAAAGGATATGTGAATTATGTAACTGTTCCCAAAAATAAATATGTAACTATTCTATTAAGTAACAGCATTATTTTTGAATCGTACTTAACTAGAAATAATGGATTCGGGTATTATTATAGTTCTGTTAATACTTGGTGTAACAGTAATAATGCTGGTACTCGATCTGGTTCGCATTGACATTTTTGCCATTGGCTGTATGCTAACGCTGGGCTGGACCGGCATTTTAGATCCACAGGAGATGCCATCACTCTGGGCTTCAGCTTTTGGCGATAGCTCAGTACTCAGGGTAATCGTTGCTTTGGTCGGGGGCATCATTTTAGGCTTCGGCTCACGCTTCGCCGATGGATGCACCAGCGGGCACGGTATCAGCGGCACCCTGCAGCTTGCCGTCTCAAGCTGGATTTCGGCCATCTGTTTTTTTATTGGGGGGATTATAACTGCCCATATCATTTATCGTGTTATTGCTTAACTCAAAACCAGTCCGTTATGGAAATAAAAAAGAATATCTCAGAAACAACACAAGATGAAAAGGATATGGTAGCAGCGGAAGATAGAAGACCCTTATTCTTTGGTTTGGGTTTTGGCATCATTTTCGGCTTTCTGCTGCATAAAGGCGGAGCAACCAAATATGATGTGATTGTAGGCCAGTTGCTGCTCACCGATTTTACGGTTGTGAAAATTATGCTATCATCAATAGCAAAAGGTATGGTTGGGATTTATTTTATGAAATCGCTGGGCTGGATTAAGCTTTCGCTTAAGAAGGGTTCGGTTGGCATGAACGTGATTTGCGGCCTTGTTTTTGGTGTTGGTTTCGCCGTGCTTGGGTATTGTCCCGGGACCATTGCCGGAGCAATTGGTAACGGTTATCTGGATGCAATAGTTGGCGGACTGGCCGGTATTGTGCTGGGTACATGGATTTTTGCTGTAATGTACCCTAAACTAAAGGATGGGATCCTGAAAAAAGGCGATTTCGGCGATATTACTATTCCACGCCTGCTAAAGGTGAACGACTGGGTGGTGGTTGTGCCTGCAGTTGCCCTGATAGTTCTGTTGCTGTTTTGGATTGAGAAAGCAGGAAGCACCCCGACTATGTAACCACCGTGTTGAATAATTTTATAAATTTACTTACTGTAATCATTTAAGATGAATCTGTCTTTTCAAAAACTGTTTTATGCAATGGCCACAGTATTTGGGCTTTTTGCAATCTTAATTCTGGCTAAATCTATTCTTATACCTTTAGGCATTGCTTTGTTTATGTCATTTATACTGTTTCCGTTAGCAAAGAGATTTGAGTTATGGGGAATGAATAAAATTTTCGCTGCTTTTTTCTCCATTTTAACAGTTACTTTAATAGTAGGAGGAGGTATTTTCCTTTTCTCAACTCAGCTTATCGGGCTCTCCAAAGAGTTAGCTAACTTCCAGGATAGAATCGTCCGTGCATTTGCTGATGTAACTCTATATATCAACAAGAATGTGAATATTATATCAAACCTGGAGAAAAATGATCTATCCGATGAAATCAAGGATTGGCTTAAGGAATCTGCAGGCTCATTAGTAAGCAAAACCTTCACCACATCAACAACTTTTCTCGCCGGACTTTTTGGAACAATGATATTTACTTTTCTATTTTTAATTTACAGAGATGGGTTAACACAGGCCTTAATGGGGTTTGCTTCTGAAGATAAAAAAGAAAGAGTTTTAAAGATGTTTAAATCAGTTCAGCAGGTTGGACAAAAGTATTTGTCGGGAATGATTCTTCTCATCATTATAATAGGCTTGGCAAATAGCATCGGACTTTGGATTATCGGCATTGACAGTCCTTTCCTTTTTGGCTTTTTAGGGGCTTTTTTGTCTATTATTCCTTACGTAGGGACAGCTTTGGGAGCTATTATTCCTATCCTGTATGCTTTTGTATCTTATGATTCTCTGTGGCCCATATTAGCAATTGCAGGTTTATTTTGGGCAGTTCAATTGATTTCGGATAATTTTCTCAGTCCAAAAATTGTAGGAGGAGGTTTAAGTATTAATGCATTAGCTTCCATTCTGAGTCTGATCATTGGAGCTTTAGTATGGGGTGTGGCAGGAATGATATTGTTTTTGCCGTTTACTGCAATGTTGAAAGTGTTTTGTGAGGAATTTGAAGAACTTAAACCAATCGCACTATTAATTGGCAACTATGAATATAAAGAACAAAATGGTGGTGGTAAATCTATCAAAAGAAGGTTTACAAAGGTAAGAGCCTGGTTTTCTAAATTCCAAACCGGCTCCAATAAAAACGCACGGGACAATCAGTCAGATAAATCTGTGAAATAGACAAATTCTTTTTTTACGGTTTTTTAAGGGTTTCTGAGCACCTTCGCAAACTCCTCAGTATAAAGAGGAATGTGAATTATGAAATATCTGTATTGAATTGTGTAAAGCTATTCGCTTTTATGTTTATCACCTTTGTGAAATAATTAACATTATAAATTAATCAGCTTCACAAGCCTGCCCTCCGGGGAAGTAAGTGGTGCATAAAAAAATCAATTATGAATGCAGGTAAAGTAGTATTAGGAACATTGGCAGGACTTGCCATTGGAGCAATTGCTGGAATTTTATTCGCACCCGAAAAAGGTTCAGAAATCCGCAAACAAATCAGCGATAAAGGCGAAGATTATGCTGATAAAATTCAATCAAAGTTTGATGGTATTGTTGATTCAGTTACAGAAAAATTTGAGAGCACTAAAAAAAATGCTGAAAATTTAGTGGAAAGAGGAAAAGCCAAATACGATGAGGCAAAAAGAGATAATAAAAATCCATCGGCATATACAGGCTGATGCATTTTATTCCGGGCATAACAATGGCACTCACAAAATACAAAGAAAAAAGAAACTTTAAGAAAGTCCGGAACCTACAGGTGGCAAGACTGAAATACAAAAATTGCGCTTTGTAATTCTGAAGCATGATGCTTTGCATTTGCATTACGATTTCAGATATGCACTGGTAAAAACTCAAGACAGAGGAGAAAATGCCTGGCTTCTATTTAAGGTAAAAGATAAACATGTTTCAAAAGAAGATATAACGTTGAATGATAAGTCTGTTATCTCTGATAGAACATCCATGATAGTAGAATATAAAAAATCAAAACCGTAACAGAACCAATCATATTTACCAGATCATTAGGAGAAAGGGACTCTATTGTATTTCGTTTCTTAAAATAATTCATCTGAAGCATTCTGTCTTCGACAAAAGTTCCAAGCAGGGAGTCTGCAAAGCAGGCAATAAACGCCGAGATGCTTAGAACTGCTATTATCTCCCAATGCCAGAAGCCAAAAAAGAGGTAGTATGATAAGGAAGATATGGCAGTCGCACCTGTCAATGCAGCTAAGCTGCCAAAAAAAGAAATACCACCATTGGTACCGGCTGGCACCATTCTCATCTTCGACAAAGAAAAGCATCTTTTATTGAGCAAAGGACCAATTTCACTGGCCCAGGTATCAGCCGTTACAGCAGCCACGAAAGCAATGAAGAATAGTATAAATATATCATTTCGTGTAATAAGAAATAAGACAGAGCTGGTTACTGCCCATATTATATTAGCTATAACCTGCCAGGCATTGCGGCCTGTAGGTTTATTCCCAACGCCTTTAATTGCATGCTGTAATTTTGTAAAAGCGGCAGAGCTCAGAAAGAAGAGCAAAACGGTTATCAGCCAGGGCCACCCTGCGATGCATGCAAAATAAAATCCCAGTAAAAAGGCAACAAAGCTTCCCCGGCGGGTAAGAATATTAAATTTAAATAACAAAAAGCACGCAGACGCTAGAGCAAGAAGAATTGCGGACAAATAAAAGTAATCAACCTCAGAATGATAAGTAAGGAAGAAAAACAGGGCGAGTCCGGCTGGAATACTGAAGTTGTCAGAACCTCGCATTGATGCGGTCTCAAGAATGACTGCGCATAATAAAGCAAAAAGAATATAAAAGAAATTTAAACTCAATAAACCAGGCAAAAAAAGATAAAAAATCACACAGGCCGAAAGGCAGTAAGCGATAATTCCATAAATACTCTTCCTGTCATGGAAAGTCCGGATCCAGTTATTACCCTTCTTTATCTGACCTGCAAAATATGCCAGGGTATCTGAAACGGATAGCACCATCAATGCTGAATGAAAATAATACAAGGGCAGATTATACAAAATCAGATATGCGGATAATATACCAACGGGATAATAAATGGTACCCAGACTAGCGTCTGTGGTTTTATGCAAGAGATGGAACTTCTTATAATTGAAAGTCAAAAAAGAGAAAATTGTTCCTGCTAAGATCAAGTAAAGCAAAACATCCTTTTCAAAGACACAGCTAAAAATCAATATCATCAAACCAATGAAAAGATGGATAAGTTTTCTGATGATAATACCTTTATTATCAGTCATGAGATTAATTATAGACTCATTTCTTAGCAAGCTCCTGTTCTCTTCAGCAGAACATTTTCATGTTATTTCATACTGGGTATTAACAAATATAGATAAATAAGGTCTATCTGACGCCAATTTAGCTTTGCTGAGCTCAGTATAATATATTTACGAATATATAAAATGTCTCCTGTTACGCCCCGTTGCAACTGGAGCCTTTAACTGCCGGATATGCTTAATTAAATGATTGGTAATCAAAATAATGAGATTTTTCTTTGCTGCTGCTGCTAATGACAACATTTTTTAAAACATTGGTAGTCTGGATAATAAGATCTCCCGCTTCGCTCGAGATGACAGTCGCGGATTAGATTTGGGTCTGCTAGGAAATAGACCCCAGCCAGTATCATTGTTTCATACCTCAAATAATTAGAATTGAGAATTGATTTCATCTTTCATTAAACAAATATTGGCATTGTTTGATCGCAATCAGGGTATGTTTTTTCTTCTTTCTTCTTATTTGTTTGAAATACAGATCAGGGTGTTACATGATCCGGTTAAAACTATTCTTTTTATTTTACGTATAAAGAATGAATATTGTCAGAAACTGTAGTCATTAGTCAAGAAGCCATCTTAAATTACAAGGCCATGCTGAAATCAATTATTTCACTATTTCTTTTCATTGCATTAGCCATATTTTGCAATTCATGCGGTTCGTCCAGAAAATATAGCGGTTCACTCAGGGGCCTGATGCTCCAGGAGAACACTAAACTTCGGATGAACAGGGCATATTACTCACATCATAATACAAAGGCAAGAAAAGATGTCAACAGGAAATATAAAAAATACTAAAGGCACTGAAGAAGGGAAATCCTCCGGCCTCAAACTACCTTGATTAATTGCAAGGATATGGATTTCTTTCTTATTTTCGTTGAATTATTTTAACATAAGGTTAATATGAATAATAATATTCGCATTATGCCCTGCCTCGACATGCAGAACGGGCGAGTGGTTAAAGGTGTACATTTTGTCGACATACAAGATGCCGGCGACCCGGTTGAATGTGCAAAAGCCTATTGTGAGGCTGGCGCCGATGAGCTTGCAATGCTCGACATTACGGCAACAATTGAGAACCGGAACACCATGATCGATGTTGTACGGCGGGTTGCCGGAGTGGTTACTATACCCTTTACTGTAGGAGGAGGAATTTCAGATGTAAAATCGGCCGAAGCAGTACTTCGCGCAGGAGCAGACAAGATATCAACAAGCAGCGCGGTTTTCAGAAAACCTGAACTTATTGGCGAAATGGTTAAGGCATTTGGACCTGAGAAGGTTACGGTTGCAATAGATGTTGACAAAAACAGTTCATTGCCTTCAGGGTATGAAGTATACATCGACGGTGGAAGGACCGCAACCGGAGTGGATGCTGTCGAATGGGCAAAACGCGCTGAAGGATACGGGGTACAGTTCATTCTTCCAACCAGCAAAGCAGGTGACGGGGCTCAGACTGGTTATGACCTTCCGGTGATAAGGGCAATTAAGAATGCAGTAAAGGCTGAAGTCGTCGCATCTGGAGGTGCTGGTAAGCTGGAGCATTTTCCCGAAGCAGTTAAGGCAGGAGCAACAATACTTCTGGCTGCTTCAGTATTTCATTTCGGACTTATAAGGATACCCGATCTGAAAAGATATCTGATAAACCTCGAAATCAACGTGAAGCTCTGAATTCGGAGATTATTACCACTCTATATTTGTAATTAAACTGGCATCTTTGAGGTCCAACAGTTGAAATATATAATGTCCCGATGCAATGCAGAAATTGTTCAGAGACTTATCCTACAGGACCAGCAAACTGATAACTGTCAGCTACAGTACTTCATTTTCGATCGCTGTGAGTTATCTTAATCCTGAGATCAGGGAAGCAATTTAAAGTATCTATTGTTTTGTCAGGCTTTCTGATTATATAGTCGACAGTTTCCACGACTGCGACAGGGAAAAACTCATCACTCAGTTCGAAAGGGATTATTAAGAAGCAATAGATAACAGAATAAGCCTCAACCCTGCACTTAATTCATTTCAGGAGACTTCGGGAAAATTCAGGATCCCTGATGAACTAACGAAAACTTTCCTCAAAAGCATGAAAGCGATCTTGTCAAGTCAGAATACAGCAACAGGGACGAAAGAGACGATTATGTCTACGGTTCCGCAGAGGTAGTGGGATTAATGTGCCTGATGGTTCCAGTCGACTGCCACAATAATCTCATTTCTCCTTCCAATAAGCTGGAATGGAGAGTTATATCCCAGGAATCTGTAATTGCCTAAGGAGGCGATCCCATTTTCTTTCAGAAGGTTTTGAAGTTTTTCCGAATAGAATTTCAGATCTTCATCAGAGGCATATCCCCCAAATCTTATCGCCGCAACATATTCATCTGACGTGTTTTTTATCAGGACGCCGGGGTCATTCGGTTTAGGCAGGTCTTTTATTGAATATTCAGAAGGCATTACAAAACTCATTGTAGAAACAGAATCGTTTATATCCATTTGAACGGGTGTTGTCATTGAGATTTTTGTATTAGCCTCATTACCTCCAAAGATATAGCCTGCAAGTTTCTGAAATCCCGGTCCTGAGAGATCCCTGTAAGTTTTTGCATTCGAATTAATTGTTGCAATAGTTGCAGAGGGATAAAATCTGATCTCAAAATCATCGTACTTACGAACGAGTGTGTGTTTTTGTTCTTCAGTTTTATTTGCTGCCATAATTGTAAAAGATTGAATGAGTAGGGTTAATAATGTAATTAAAGTCAAAATTATAATAAACATTTTCATATCTGCTTGATTTAGTGGTTATTTTATCCCAAAGTTGTAATGAACGACGAAAGAGTCCCTGCGTTGTTGATCAGATCAATCTGTTTAAAAAACCGTCCGGCTCATTTCTCATGAAACCAAAAAAATAACATTGTAAATACTGTAATGTTCAATATAAATAAAATAATAAAGGACAGAAATATATATTCATTAATTTTATGTAAAATTCATAAAACATTAAAAAATAGATAAATAGACAAATTTAAACAATGAATAATTATTTTATAATTTGTAAAATGAACGGATAAAGATAAAAATAAATGAACAAAAAAATGAACATTTATTTTTCCGGGATGTTTAATGTTCAAAAAGTGATAATAAATTAAAAATTATAGAAAATGAAAAATCGAAAGCTTACTTTAGGATTAGTCGCACTTACAGGGATTTTAGTCTTTACAGGGTGTGAAAAGGATGACCCTCAGCCAACGCAGAACATTGTTGAGCTTGCTCAGGCTCAGCCGGAACTGAGTTCGCTGGTTACAGCTCTTACGAAATATCCCGATTTGGTTACAACACTTAGCGGGACAGGACAATTTACAGTATTTGCTCCTACCAATGATGCTTTTACAGCTCTGCTCCAAACAATAGGTCAAAGCAGCATTAACGATGTTCCTGAGCCTGTTCTCAAATCATTATTGCAGTATCATGTCGTAACTTCCGGAACTGTTCTTTCAACACAATTAATGGCTGGTAATGTAGCTACTGCCAATACGGAAAACATAGCTGTAACTACAACAGGTGGCATTAGCCTGAACGGATCTGCAAAAGTAATTACTGCTGATGTAAAGTCTGTAAATGGAGTGGTACACATCATAGATAAGGTCCTTGTACCGGCATCTATCTCACGATTTGTTAATACAGTTGTGGAGCCTGCCTATTTCAATAAAAACTTTACCACGCTTATTGCAGCTGTAACGGCAGCCAGCCCTTCAATTCTTGAAACTTTGCTCAGTTCTTCAAAGAAAACTCTTTTTGCTCCGACTAATGACGCTTTCACTGCAGCGGGAATTACAGCATTACCGTCACGGGCTACTCTTGATGCCATATTGGCCTATCACGTAATTGGCAGTGAAGTAAAGGCAAGTCAGCTTCCAGCCAATGCTGCTCCGGCAAATAGTGCTATAACTACATTAGGAGGAGTGTTCTACCTGAGCAACCGTGGTTCAAATGGTGTTTTTATCAATGGCCGCACACGTGTTACTGCCACAGACATCATGGCCGATAATGGTGTAGTTCATGTTATAGACCGCGCTTTATTACCTCCTTCACAAACTATAGCTCAGATTGCTACGGCTCTTTCATCAGCCTCTTCAGGTGCAGAATTTACACAACTGGTTGCTGCTCTGGCTAGAGTACCGGCATTGCTTAATGCTGCTTCAGCAACCTCTTCCAACCTTACTGTTTTTGCACCTACCGATGCTGCTTTCAGGGCCCTATACACAGCATTGGGTGTGACAGGCATTAATGATATAGATCTCAGTACTTTGACAGCCGTGTTGCAGCATCATATTGTTTCTTCACCGACAACCGTAACAGGCCGGGTATTTTCAAGCGACCTGGTTACAGGAAATGTACCTGCTTTGAATAGTAACTTAAACATCAGCGCCACTGCAGGAACTGTTACTTCCGGGAACGGAACAATGGCAAATATCAGCGCAAACGCTGCTCTGGTAAATGTTCTGGGAACTAACGGGGTAATTCATACAATAAACAAGGTTCTTTTACCTTCGGGTAAATAAGAATTAAAACCTGAAAAATCTGCAGTCGAAAGGCTGCAGATTTTTTTTTTGGTCAACTCCTGATACTTTAATATTATTTATATTTATCAATATAATTTCTCTCAGATGACACATTACACTTTGAATGAGCTTGAAAAGCTGACTGGAATACTGGCTGCTACAATAAGAGTCTGGGAGAGAAGGTACAATATCATAAGGCCTAAACGTACTGATACAAACAGAAGGTGGTATGATGATGATGACCTCAGGAGATTAATAAATATCTCCATCCTGTATCATAGTGGAATTAAGATCTCAAAAGTTGCTAAATATTCAGAATCTGAGCTTATAGAGGAGGTTGAGCTCCTGACTAAAGATTCTGTTATATCTGATACAAATATCAAATCATTAATTATTGCTGCGCTCTCTTTTAATGGTAACGCTGTTAATGAGATTCTCCTGAGATCAGTAATAAGCATTGGGTTTGAGGATACCTTTTCCAATGTCGTATTCCCATTTCTCAGAAGGATTGGGATAATGTGGCATACAGGTTCTGCAAATACCGGTGCTGAACATTTTGTAACAAACATTTTACGTGGGAAACTCATAGCAGCAATCGATTCACTTCCACCGGCTAATGATGCAAAGAGAAAAAGAGTAATAATGTTTCTTCCGGATAATGAATTGCATGAGATGGGGCTTCTTTTTTATGCATATCTGATTCGAAAGCTGGGTCATGAGGTACTCTACCTGGGTCAGACGACCCCATTTTCTGCTCTCACTGAAGCGAGCGAAAAATGGTATTCTGATATACTTGTTACGGGTGTAATGTCAGAGCTTTCAGTCTTTGATCCTGAAGAGTACTTAAATAACCTGAGCACAACATTTAAGTCAAAAAAGATTCTTGTATCCGGTTCTATGGCTGATAATCCTATTAGTGAGAAGTTTAAAAACATTTACCCGGTAAGGTCAGCAAGTGACCTGAAGAAACATTTTTAACACACCAGCTGATGTTTAATTTATAATTGATTAAACCGAAACTTATCATGATCAGGCTGAATACAGTTCATCTGCTGAAATCCATCTTATGTCGTCAATCCCATTTACGATCTGATATGACCGGGCAATAACCATAATAAGGGCACAATCGGATGAGAGCATAAAGGACTCCATTTCGGGATGCCTCTTCAGATGTGCCTGGTAAGCCGCTTTATTCTCTGTTATACTGAACTCTCTTATGTATCCGATAATGGTCAGAACGATTCTTTCCTTAAGATTTTCTTTATTTTCTCGTTCACTTTCAATGAGAAGAGCCACTTTGCTGTTATTTTCAATATTTCGATACTTAAGGGTATTCCTATAGGTTGCGAAGACCAGTTGCCTGCAATTTTCGAGAGGGGTTATAGCTATCAGGCTCGCATGTGGCTGACCATTGCCTTCTGTTGCCAGAATAGCAAAGTCACTTGCCTTAAGGAAACCCTCTATATATTCTTTTGTAGTGCTCTTCTTATTCATATTCACATAAAACTGTTTATCCGGAATCGTGTTTAAATTTTTTTGTTCCTCATCTGACAATATTTCTAATCATTCCCCTGAATATGAATCCATGAAAAGGCAGAACGCTATACCAGTATAACCTGCCCCACAATCCTAAAGGTCTGAAAGTTGCAGTCTGGTGCAATACATTCTGATTGTCAATTCTGAATTCCAGCCAGGCCTCCCCGGGAAGCTTCATCTCAGCAAACAGAAGCAATCTTCTTTCTCTTTTGTCGGCAATCAGAACACGCCAGAAATCCAAAGCTTCGCCGGGTGAGATTTCAGTCTGGTTTTTTCTGCCCCTTCTTAACCCGACACCGCCAAACAGCTTATCAATAAAGCCACGAATACCCCAGAGCCAGTCTCCATAGTACCAACCTGTACTGCCGCCTATTGACCATATTCTTTGAATTACCTTTTCACTGTCGGCGACACGAAGCTTCCTGTGATCAAAAAAGCAGCCATGTACCGGGACTTCTGCATATCGTGATAAACCTTCATAAAGAGTATTGGATGTAAGTGCGTCTTTCCAGCTGGAGCGAACCTGGTTAAGCTCAATCTTTTCAAAAGCCTCTCTGATGGCATCTTCATAAGATACAGGAGTGATGCCAAGTAATTCTTTCAGATTGTTATCCTTGCAGATAACCTCCACTTTCATGCTGTCGACCAGGTTTTGTGCAAGAGAATAGGAAGTTGAGGTTATAAAGTATAACCAGTAAGATGAAAGCTTTGGTGTCATCACAGGAACAATACCAATCCAGCGCCGTAGTCCCCTTACTTTTGCAAACCTTAGAAGCATCTGCTTGTATGTCATAATATCAGGCCCGCCTATATCATAACTATTGTTGAATGTTGCATCGTTGAGAAGCACTCCTGAAAGAAATTCAATAACATTACGTACTGCTATAGGCTGTGACTTTGTATCAAGCCAACGGGGAGCAATCATCAGAGGCAATTTCTCTACCAGGTCGCGAATTATTTCGAAGGAAGCACTTCCTGAACCAATTATAATTCCGGCTCTTATAGTGGTTAATGAATATGAACCTGAGCCGAGAATTCTTTCTACATTTCTTCGACTGGAAAGGTGTTTAGATAAAATTTCTTCATTTACAATACCGCTCAGATAAATAACCTGGCGGGCTTTGGTCTGGTTAATGCAATTTTTAAAATTAATTGCAGAGGTCTCCTCCATTCTTTCAAAATCGCCTGTTGAAGTTGACATAGAGTGAATAAGGTAATAGGCTGCATCAATATCAGAAGGGATATTATTAAGTGTGGCGGGCTTCAAAAAATCAACTTCAAGCACCGATAAAGATGATGATCTGTATTTCTCTGAATCAAACCTGGCCCGGTCGCGGACACAGCAGATGACCTCATGTCCATTACTTAATAATACGGGCAGTAATCTTTGTGCAATATAACCCGTTGAACCTGTTAGAAGTATTTTCATTCGATTTTAGTATGCTTCATAACAATCATGCCATGGATAAGGTTCTTTCTGACCTCTGGGGTTCCTTAATAATCGAAATAAGGCCTTAATAAAGATATGGAGTTTGCAGATAAAATCCTAAAGCAGTTATGGGCAAGACATGGATTTCGCATGGAATGTGTGAATTCTGTAATTCATTTTCTTAGTTATGCAATACCGGTTTATACTAATGCCAATGGTTGCACTGTTTCATCTTCCACAGTTTTCAATGTAACGGTCAATCCCCTTCCTGCACAGGCGTCCTATAATTTATATCCTCAACCGAGCGATGGTCATTTCACTGTCTCAATCGTGAACCCGGAAAATGAGACATTCTCTATTGAAGTGTACAATATGTATGGTTCGAAGGTATATGAAGTGAGGAATCTAAAGTTGAACGGCGGCAGGTTAGATCAGCAGATTGAACTCCCCCCGTTAGCAAATGGATTTTATTCAGTTGTATTAAACAGTGGTAAGGATAAGGTTTACAGGAGGATAGTTGTTCAGAAATAATGAAGTAATGAAATAATCAATCTGATTGGAGTGATTGATTTGCAAAGAAGAGGGTGTCTCGATGTTAACGAGGCACCTCTTTTTGCTTCAACATAACTTTTCAATGAATATTCTGTCAAGCAATCCCCTATTAGTGGGCTTAATTATAAACAATAAGAAGCAAGCATTGTTATAGAATATGGACTTAGTATAATTATTATTTAATCAATTAACTAAATTTTAAATCTATGTCAGTATTAAAAGTTATTGAAATCATGTCGTCTTCAGAAAAAAGCTGGGAAGACGCTACGGCTGTTGCCGTTAAGAATGCCAGTAAAACAGTTAAAGAGATTCGGTCTGTTTATGTTAAGGATATGAGTGCGGTGGTTAAAAAAGATAAAATCACAGAATTCCGTGTAAATTTAAAGATCACATTTGAAGTCGTATGATAAACTTGAGAATCTGATATTTGAGGCTATTAAGCCGATGCTAAAAAATCCGAACCTCATTTATCCCGGACAGGTGCTGGTAATTCCACCTCTGGCCAAATGATCATTAAGGTAATTGCAACCAGCTAAAGTAGCATCCCATTATTTACTCCGGTAAAATCTGAATGATCCTCCCCGGATTTTCAACGGATACATATATTGACCCGTCAGGAGCCTGAATAACATTTCTTACTCTTCCGGTATTGCTAAGTAAAACATCTTCTTCAACTAATTTATCACCATTGAACACACATCTGATGAGTTTTTGTGAAACAAGTCCACTCACCAGAAGGTTGCCTTTCCACGATTTAAATTTGTTACTGGTAATAAATGCGATACCGCAGGTTGCTATCGACGGGGTCCATGTATAGATAGGAGCTTTTATGCCTGTTGCATTGTGACCTGATGAGATAGTGGTACTATCGTAATTGACACCTATGGAGTAAGTAGGCCACCCATAATTTTCTCCGCTGATTATGATATTGACTTCATCGCCCCCTCTGGGGCCGTGTTCAGACGCCCATATTTCACCTGTTTCAGGATGCAGTGTCAAGCCCTGAGGATTCCTGTGTCCATACGTATAAATGGATGTAGGTCCTGAATTTCCGGGAATAACAGGATTGTCAGGTGGTATATTGCCATCATCTCTCAATCTATGGATTTTCCCCCATGAAGATGTCCTGTCCTGTGCATTAGTATTGATCGTATTGGGTCCGCCATTACTTCCAACTCCACCTTCCCCTACACTAAGATAAAGATATTTTGACATGTCGAATACGATCCGGCTTCCATAATGACCATACCATGTATTTGGTCCATTGGTATTAAAGATATTTTCAATATTCTGAACCTGATCGTTGGTGATCTTAAAACGAATAAGTTTCAGCTGGCCACCTCCGGCGGGATTTGATGCAGCATAGCATGCATATATCCAGCCATTTATTGAATAGTCAGGGTGCACCCTGATATCAAGTAATCCCCCCTGTCCGGAAGAAAGGACTTGCGGAAAACCGGTAATCTCAATAACGGTCTCATTGTTTTTTCTGTATAGTTTTCCTCGTTTCTCTCCGAAGATCAGATCTCCGTTTGGAATAAAATCCATACCCCAGATGATCTCATAACCTGTTAATATGGTTTTTATATTCAACAGAGGAACACCTGTCAGATCTTCCTCAGTCTCTTTTTTACACGAGAAGAGAATAAAAAGAATCAGGCTTAATAATATTAATATTTTATTTCTCATTTATTCTATCTAACAAAGTTCAACCGGAAGAAGTTCAACTATACCGGAAGTCAAACTAAAGTTGGACTTACCTATAGTGATCAGGATTAGTGATGCTCTGGGAAGCTCCAAAATAAGTCTATTTTGACTTCTTGTGCCTCAGGGTACCAGGAGCAAAGGGGCCAAAAGAAAGAGCTTTGTTATTGCCCGGGACATTACTAACTTTATCTTAAATAAAGCAATAAATAAAATTATGGAAAATCGTATAAAAGTCAGGACCATTCTTGTTTATGGTCTGATATTGCTTACCGGAGTTTTAATGATTTGTTTCGTTATTCCGCAAAGGAAAACTAATCCGAATCAGAATCCTAATGGCAGATATGATACCTGGGGCTTCGTTGGTGCCGGAGGCGGGGGGGCTATGTTCAATCCGACAGTCAGCCCACATGATCCTGATTATGCATTTGTAAGGTGCGATATGACTGGAGCTTATGTCACCTATAATGGTGGCGAATCATGGAGAATGTTCAACTTACGGAGTCCTGTCCGCTGGTTTGTTTTCGATCCTCAGAATACCAATGTTATTTATGCAAATTCAATTGCTCTTTTCCGGAGTACCGATCGCGGAACAACCTGGAGTATAATATATCCCGATCCTTCAGAAATTAAAGCCATAATATCCAAAGGGGATCATGCTCAGGAGGTCGTAATAACCCGCGACAGTACCAGAAAAAGTGTCAGTGCTCTTGCTGTGGACCCTGCAAATTCAAAAAAGTTATTTGCAAGCATAACCAATGGCCGTTCTAATGCGCTTTATATATCTGACGACTTTGGAGCCCACTGGACAAAAGAAAAGGAACTTGAAGAGAGAGCAAAAAATATTTTCATAGTCCCTTCATCCCCTAAAAATAACCGCACTATTTACCTGACTGGCAGGAATACTATAACATCCCGCGAAAATGGTATCTGGAAAACCAATATCGGACCGGCTGATGTTAAAACCCTTACAGAATATGCAGGAGGTTTTGATAAGAAAACAAACAAGTATATTATTTATGCAATTTCGGGCAGGTCCTACTTTAATCCGGCTAATGAAAAATCAGGTATTTATTATACCGCCGATGGAGGGAAGACCTGGGAAAACAGGCAGGATGGGCTGCTGAAATTCACTTTCCAGGGTGCCCCGGTGCCCGAATTTCGTTGCATTGCAACATCTTCGGGTAATCCCTCTGTAATATACGTATCCTATGCCGATCTAAGAGTCGCTAATGATACCACATGTATAGGGGTAGCTAAAAGCGAAGACTATGGAAAGAACTGGAAGCTGGCATGGAAGGATGTAATAACAAAGGGAGGAAGTACATCCTCTGCCAACCTGAAAACCGGATGGATTGAAGATTCTTTTGGCCCTTCATGGGGTGAAAATCCATTTGGCATCGGAGTATCGCCGGTAAATCCTGATGTTTGCTATGGCACGGATTTCGGACGTACCATAAAAACCATTAACGGGGGAAAAAACTGGGAACAGGTTTATACAAAGAGGAAGGAAGGAGGAGGATGGATTTCGACCGGACTCGAAGTTAACACTGGCTATGCTGTCTTGTTTGATCCATTCGACAAAAATCATGTTTTTCTGGCAAATACTGATATTGGTCTGATGGAAAGCAAAGACGGGGCGATTACCTGGACAAGTGTAGGCCGCATAAATAATGGTATTCCCAGGGAATGGTCAAACAGCACTTACTGGATGGCTTTCGACCCGGAGGTTAAAGGAAAAATATGGGCAGTTATGAGCGCAACGCACGATCTGCCACGGCCAAAAATGTTCAGAGCAAAAGGCACTGCCGGTTACAGAGGTGGCATCCTGATGACTGAAGATGGTGCAAAATCATGGCAACCCATCAGCGCAGATATCGGAGAATCAGCAGTGACACATATATTAATCGATCCCCGCAGTAATAAAGAAGCAAGAACACTATATGCATGTGCCTTTGGAAAGGGCGTTTATAAATCTGTTGACGGGGGTAAAACATGGAAGCAAAAAAATAACGGTATTGAGGGAAAGGAGCCATTTGCCTGGAGAATATGGCAGAGAGAAATCGATGGAACACTGTTCCTCGTAGTGTGCAGGCGCAGTGAAGACGGAAGCATAGGAAATGAAGAGGACGGTGCACTTTACAGGTCGGTTAATGGAGCTGAATCGTGGACAAAATTACCTCTCCCTGCCGGAACAAACGGGCCGATGAGTATTGAATTTGATCAGAAAAATCCAACCAGGTTGCTTTTATCTGCCTGGGGAAGATCTACAAAAGGTCAGTCTTCACCTGATATAGGTGGAGGTATTTTCCTTTCAAAAGATGACGGGAAAAGCTGGGTTCAGGTTCTCGAAAAAGACCAGCACATTCACGATATAACCTTTGATCCACGAACGGGTACCTTCTATGCCTGCGGATTTGATGGCGCAGCCTACCGGTCAGAAAATCAGGGAGAAATCTGGACACGCATAAAGGGATTTAACTTCAAATGGGGCAAGAGGGTAGATCCCGACCCAAGGGATCCTGAAAAGATTTTTGTAGTAACTTTTGGTGGAGGTGTATGGTATGGCCCTGCCAAAGGAGATCCCAATGCAGTGGAAGATATTATCACTCCGGTTGCTGCACATTAAAGCTGGAAGCTTTGAATTAAACAGTATGTAAATCAGTTAAGGTAATTTTGGATATACCGGTGGTTATTCTTCGTAATCAAATCATGTAAAATATATCGAAACATTTTAAATTGTATAAATCTAAATCAATGAAAGCTATTTTCTTTTATCTGTTCTTCGGGTTACTTGGGCCGGAAGTTCTGATGGCACAGGAGAAGAATGTTATTGTTAGAGTCATACCGAAAGAGATTGACGATGTACTTTTAAATCCGGGTATGGGATTTATGACCTTTCAGCGTTTCAATGGAGATGATTTAAATGAAGGTACCCGATGGACTGAAGGTTTACCCATTGTATATCAGAAATTTGATGGTAATCTGACTAACAAAAACTATCCTCAGACGACAATTGCCTATTTCCGGGTAAACTGGCGTTTTTTAGAGACATCACCAAACCATTATAACTGGCCGATGATCGATAGCGCTTTATTAACTGCTGCACAAAGGGGACAAACGTTGATTCTCCGTATCTCCCCCTATGAAGCCGGTGCTGAAAAAGATGTACCCGCCTGGTACAGGGAAATGGTCGGAAAGGAAACACCGCAGAAAGCAAAAAATTGGAGAATTGACCCTGAAGATCCCAGGTTTGTAAAGTATTTTGGAGGAATGATTAAGGCAATGGGGCAGCGTTATGACGGACATCCCGACCTGGAATCAGTGGATATCTCATTTGCAGGATTCTGGGGTGAGGGTGAAGGCACCCATCTTCTGACCGACGCCACACGGATAGCACTGATAAATGCATATATGGATTATTTTAAAAAGACCACACTTACCTGGCAGCCACTCAATGGTGATACTCCAGACCCCGGGATACTGGTAAGAGGTACAGCTATAGCCGCTTCCTGGCCAGACGGCAGAAATAATGGCACAGGCCTTCACATGCGTAACCTGGGTTGGCGCCTCGACTGTTTGGGAGACATGAGAATAGGTAACTGGAAAGCCATGATTGATAATTATCCGCAAGACGTAATAAGAAGTGGAATGAGTGAAGCCTGGAGAAAAGCGCCTGTAACGCTTGAAATATGCGGTACTTTTGGAAGCTGGCTCGAGCGACAGAAATACACTAAAGAAACTGTGGAGTACAGTTTTGAACAAGCCCTTAAATGGCATATAACTTCCTTTAATGCAAAAAGTTCTCCGGTGCCTGAGGAATGGAAGCCGCTGGTGGATAACTGGTTAAAGAGAATGGGTTACCGGTTCGTGCTTCGCAGATTCACTTACCCGGCTGTTGTAACGGTTCATGGTCAGTTACCAATCGAATCATGGTGGGATAATAAAGGAGTTGCCCCTGTTTACAAACTTTACAAATTTGCACTTCGTCTTAAAAACAGCCAGAGAACAGAGATACTGCAGACCGGTGCAAATCTTTTTGAATGGTTACCCGGAGATATCATACACGATGAGAAGCTGTATATTCCCCATAATATGCCTGTTGGAACCTATGACGTCGAAATTGGTATTATTTCACCCAACACATTAAAACCTGTTATCAAACTGGCTATTGAAGGAGTAACTGAGGATGGCTGGTATAGGATGGGGAAAATAGAAATAATAGATAATAAATAGTGCAACCGGTAATTTATTCTGTTAACAAATCCATCATAAATGAAAAAAAATCAATACGTTTTTGTTCTTGCATCCCTTTTACTGCTAGTAGTAATATGTAATGCCTGTAATAAAAGTATTTATACAGGTATAATTGCCTTTTATCCCTTCAGTGGCGATGCAACTGACCAGAGTGGTAAAGGGAATGATTGTATTGTTGAAGGTGCTACTTTAACCAGTGACAGGTTTGGCAATGAAAAAAGTGCCTTTAGTTTTAACGGTGCCGGCAACACCATTCTGGCTAATATGAAAAATATGCCCTCAATTGACTCTCCCATCTCTTTCTCATGGTGGTTTTACAATGAAAAACTTCCGGTGTTTACTACCAGCTCGGGTGCTCAGAATATGATCGTTTTGGTTAACAGGGATGAAGGCATTGGCGTTCAGGCTGGCTTCCGTAGTCCGGGATATAATACTCTTGGTTTTGATACGTGGAACTGGGGTGGAGGAACTTTATTACAGGTCTCCCCTCCAGAAGCTAAAAAATGGTATCATTGTGTTTACTCATTTGACGGTTCAACACATCGTTTATACTTAAATGCGAAAGAGATAACCCGGTCGGATGAAAAAACCCAGCAAGGTACACCTACGATTCTGATGCTGGGAAATTACCCGTCGGGGAAACAATATTTTGAGGGAAAGATTGATGAGGTATGTATATATAACCGGGCAATTACGGTTTCAGAAATTGAACATTTATACAAAAAAATCGATCCTTTTAAAGACTTTAGATAAAAGGATATAACTTAACATAATCCCATGTGAGTGTGAGAGTGAGTCTTGAGGAAAAAGAGATTAGAGGACGAAAGTTGCAACCAGCACAAGGGAGATTACTATCTGAAATTTCCTGATAAATATTTTTTTGTGAGTTTTTTAGGATTATTAAAAAATTCCTATGTCATTCCGTCTCCACCAGCATTTTCCCCTGGTTTTTGCCGCTAAAGAGAGAAATAAAAACATCAGGTAGTTTATTGAAACCTTGCGTAATAGTTTCAGTATATTTTATTTTCCCTTCATTAATCCATTGAGTCAGATCTGCAAAAGCTTCTCCAAAACGTTCACTGTAATTACTTACAATAAAACCCTGCACAAGAGCGCTTCTGGTTAATAGTTTTGGAAATACTCTTTGTCCCATTGGGATCTTAGTACTGTTGTATAATGAAATCTGACCGCATAAAGCGATTCTCGAATGGAAATTCAGGTTATCAATAACTGCATCTGTAATTTCGCCGCCGACATTATCATAATAAACATCAACACCTTTGGGACAAACATCCGCGATGGTCTTCCTAATGGCTTTTACAGTTTTATAGTTTATAGTTTCATCAAACCCGAATTGCTCTTTCAATAACTTACATTTTTCGTCTGAACCGGCAATACCGACCACACGTGAACCCTTCAATGCTGCAATTTGTCCGGCCACAAGTCCAACGGCACCGGCAGCTCCGGAAATGACTACTGTTTCACCTGCTTTTGGTTTACCAATTTCCGTCATACCAAAATATGCTGTAAGACCAGGCATTCCGAGAATGCCCAGGTAATAGCTCGGCCGTACTGATTGAGTATCAAGCTTACGAAGGTTTTCTGCCTTTTCAACACAATATGTCGCCCACGGTAACATTCCAAATACAGTGTCACCTTCAGCAAAAGAACTACTCCTGCTTTCAATAACCTTTGCTACAACGCCTCCAGAAAATGGCTGACCAAGCTGAAAAGGTGCTGCATATGACTTTGTATCATTCATTCGGCCTCTCATGTAAGGATCTACAGAGATGTACCATGTTTTAAGCAAAACTTCGTTGTCGTTTAATTTGCCCGTTTCTTTCTCCTCAAATCTGAAATTTTCTGATGAAGGAAGACCATAAGGTCTTGTTGCTAAAACAATTTGTTTACTCCTCATATTCCGTTTAGTATATGATTTAATCGATATATCTGATAATTTCCACAGGGTAGTCTTTTGCCTCTTTCATTTCTTTCAAGCGAGACGGATTAAAGTTAAGAAAAAATAGTGTGAGTGTGAGAGTGAGTCTTGAGGAAAAAGAGATGAGAGTGTTCGCCATTGCTCTCGCACTCGCTCTCACTCTCACACTTTTTCAGTACCCGGAGCGGGACTTGAGTCTATTTTACTGCATTTGACTTCATTGTTTTAATATACTTGAAAAACAGCATATTAACAATTTATATTTTGTTTATTGGATTTCATTTTATTACATTTGAGTACAAGTTTGCACCTAATTTGCACCTACTTTTGGTTTATATAGTTTGATATAAAACGCTCAAAAATGACAGAAATTCAATTTTATCTTAAATCTGAAAAGCTTGATAAACATGGAAAGGTTACTCTTTTAGCTTCGATCTACAGCAACTATAAGGCCTATAGAATGAAGTTGGGAAAAGTAAGAATTCGTGATTGGAATAAAAAATCACAACGCTTAAGGTTGTCTTCTCAGAATACAAAAGCTTATGAAGAAAATTCAAAAATGAACGCATTTATCGATGACGTTGAAACCCAGGCCAGGTTGCTATTTAATAAAGTTACCAAGGAAAGAAGGAAACCTTCGGAGTTTGAGTTGACAAATCTTCTCAATACTCCCGAAGTAACCTCTGTGCTTAAATCAACTTCAGTTATGGAAGTTTTCAGCGATTTTATTGAATCTAACAAACCAGATAAAGCTGAGCGCACAATAAAGGGATATACAACTGTTAAAAACTATATAACCCGATTTCAGGAATCTACAAAGTATACTTTAACCTGGGACAATATTGATGTTAAGTTTATTGATAAGCTAAAAAAGTATACGTTTATAACCGAAAGGAAGCAGGTTGGGTACTATGCCAAGATTACCAGGGTACTTTCAACTTTCCTGCATTGGGCTGAAGAACGTAACTATTATCAGGGGAAGATCTACGATAAACTTAAAGTTGACGAACCCGAGAGAGAGGTTGTTTTCTTAAGTATGGATGAGCTTCTGGTACTCATGGATTATAACTTTGAAAGTCACCGATTAAATAAAGTGAAGGATCTATACTGTTTTGCCTCATTTACAGGACTTCGGTATAGTGATGTCATTTCTCTTAAAAGAGAACATATAAACAATAAGCTTTTAACTAAAACGCAAGTGAAAACAGGGTATGTTAAAACTCTCCCCCTAAATGATTTTGCTCTTAAAATTCTTAAAAAGTATGAGGAGGAGGAAGATCCTCTTCCAAAAATGTCCATTCAGAATATTAACGAATACTTGAAAGAAGGCTGTGGAATTATCGCTTCTAAACAGCTTCCAAAAACAGGATTTAACCGGCTGGTGATAAAAAAAAGTGTGATAGGCAGCGAAACTACAGAAGAATCACTTCCTCTCCATGAGTCAATTACTTTCCATACTGCCAGAAAAACTTTTATTACCAATAGCATTATGCTTGGGGTAAACATAAAAGCTTTGCAGGATATGGGAGCACCAAAAAAAGAGAAAGATTTGAAAAAATATCTGAAGATTACCGATGCGTTTAAGAGTCAGGTCATGGATAATACCTGGAATGTTTTGAGTTTAAACCATATACCAAAAGAGCTTATTTCTCAAAATTAGAGTTCTGCTATTTTTTTTCTCACAAGCAAAACCAAAATCAGAATTAATAATTTTCATATATTAGAATAATTCAATTCTTTAATACAATGACTGTTCCAATTAACATTAGGACTAGCTTCATCCTTGTAATTAAAATAACTTTTACTGTTTGTAAATTAAAATTATGTTAATATATTAGCATTATATTTTAATGGACTATAAACCCCAATTATTAGGGTTTATCATACAGTAGTAAGTAATGGCAAGAAGTACATACATATCAGAGAATCTTAATCAGCAGCAAATTGATTTTATGCTGTCATTAGATGCTTATGAGCTGGAAATATTTACGTTGGAGGAACTTAAAAAACAATTCGGCCAGCAATTTGTTGACATTAATGAACTTGTCGAAAATTTAGTCCATAAAAAAATACTCTCCAGAATTGAACGGGGCAAATACTGCCGTGCAAATTTTACTGACGAAAAAGTAATAGGATGCTTTATAAGCAATTCAGGGGCTATTGCTTATTGGTCCGCACTGAATGCTCATGGGTTTACAGAACAGTTTCCGAATAATGTGTTTATTCAAACATCCAAACCTAAAAGAAATAAAACAGTATTCGGGACTTCATACAAGTTCGTTAATGCAGCTCCCTCCAAAATTACCGGAATACTTACACAGGGACAAGGCAATAAAAAATATTGGATTACGGATATTGAAAAAACCATAGTGGACTGCTTTGACCTGCCAGAGCATTCCGGAGGATATGCTGAGCTTATCCGTGCATTCAACCACGCAAAACTCGGAAGCGATAAAATGGTAGCCTATTGCATGGCTATTGACAATATTGCAGCTACTAAACGTATGGGGTTTCTATCAGAATTGCTTGAAAAAAGGGGACTCAAAACATTTATAAAATATGCAAAACAGCAAAAGAATCAATCATATAACGTTTTTGACCCTTCCGGTACAGACAAAGGCGAATTTGTAAATGACTGGCGGTTAAGGTTAAATATTAGCCGCAATGAGATTTTGGATATTTGTAACAAGCAATATTAATGATCT
Source organism: uncultured Bacteroidales bacterium (assembly GCA_942492865.1). Taxonomy (GTDB): domain Bacteria; phylum Bacteroidota; class Bacteroidia; order Bacteroidales; family VadinHA17; genus LD21. Next base: position 2,166,740 of record OW818650.1, read on the forward strand.
TACAAAAAGAAATAGTTGCTGTCGCAGCACAAAAAGGAGTAGTTAAAAGCACTATCGATAAAGATTGGGCATTAGGCCACTTCATTGATGCTATTTACTCGATTCCTGAACTTCGGCAAAAGCTGATTTTCAAAGGAGGTACCTGTTTAAAAAAATGCTACATTCCGGATTATCGATTTTCAGAAGACCTGGATTTTACATCAATTGATAAAGGCTTCATACTTACCATGAAACATTTGAATGACATCACCGCACTTTTAAAAAAAAGGGTTGAGATGCCCACATATATTGATTCTTTGAAAGAGTTAAAATATGAAGACAAGCTTACAGGATATGAAGCAATAATAAAATTCTGGGGATCTGATCATAAGCGAAATGAACCGCCACCACCTCCACAACGATGGCTAACGAAAGTGAAAATTGAAATTATTCTTTATGAACTGGTGCTGTTCCCGGTATCTAAAAGAGATGTTACCCATAATTATTCAGATAAGCTAACATACAATGCTTTACAGATTCCATGTTATAGTATCGAAGAAGTAGTTGCAGAAAAGATGCGCTCCTTAATTCAGCGTTCCTATTCGGCCCCACGAGATTTTTACGATATTTGGTATCTTTCAAAACACTTTCCTGAATTAGGATATCAGCCTATAGTTGATGCTTTTTATAAAAAACTCGCATTTAAAGGTCATGCCTTTACAGGAGTGGAGCAACTGATAAATCCTGAAAACGACAAGCATCTTAAATCGGCATGGAAGAATAGTCTGGCACATCAGATAACAGGAGAATTGCCTGATTTTGAAACTGTAAAAAATGAATTACTGGTGCTCTTTAATAAGATACTTTCTTAACCCGGTTAAGTTTTTAAATAGTAGCCTCTATATAATGTAACCAATTTCCAGGGCAGAATTTAATCAAAGTTTTATTGCTTGAGAGCGAAGGAAATGTTAGGGTTTGTTAGGTTACTTTTTAAGTATTTGGTAATTAACAATCACATTTCCCTGTTTCCTGAATCGGGGGACATTTTATACTCCCATATGAACAATAGATACAGCAGTCGCCTCCTTTGGGCTTAAGCATCTTACCACAATTTGTACATTCATAGAGAAACAGACATGAATCAGTAGGCATTGCTTCTTCTTTCTTAAAGCCACACTCAGGACATGTTATAGTTGAGATTAATTTTATCTTTTTATTCATATTTAATAAGGTTCATTTCCCCTATCTACCACCTTCAAGAAAATTATTGCCAGTCAGCTTAAGCTAAAACCACCTTCTTATCCTGAATATAATTACACCGATGGCAGACAATAAGAAGGAAAAAATAATGATGAATGGGATAGCCCATTTTGTCTCCTCCAGAAAATTAGGGACGTTCATTCCAAAAATACTGGCTACTAATGTCGGGATCATTATTATAATTGAAATGACAGTCAATTGCTTCATCACAACGTTCAGGTTATTTGAAATAACAGATGCAAAGGCATCCATCATTCCACTCTGAATATCAGAATATATCTGTGCCATTTCTAATGCCTGTTTGTTCTCAATTATGGCATCTTCAAGTAAATCTTCATTTATTTCGGTTGTTATTTTCTTGGAATTCCGAAGTTTGGCAAGAACTATCTCATTTGCTTTAATTGAAGTAATGAAATATACAAGACACTTTTCCATCTTCAGGAGTTTATTCAATTCTCTGTTTTTAATAGATTTCTCCAGGTCCTGCTCGATAGCTGATGTATGTTGGTTAATCTCCTTCAGATATCTGAGATATATGTTTCCTGAGCGTAGGAATAGCCGGAGAATAAAATTAAAGACATCGGTAATCTGACGATACTGTTCTCTTATCAGGGGAGATTGTTCGAGAGGTAAGATATCATTATCCTGTAAGCACAGAGTTAAAGTGAAACTGTCGGAGATATAAACTCCCAGTGGTACTGTAATAAATGGAATTCCGTTGTTAATATTTTTGAGTGGAATACGCATAATAACCAGTGACCATGTGTCATCAAATTCTACACGAGGTCTTTCGTCTGCATCAAGAATATCCTGAATAATGTCTTGCGGAAGCTGAAATTCATTTGAGAGTCTAAGAATTTCCTCAGATGTTGGCTGAATTACATTTATCCAACAACCTTTTTCTACATTGGGGATTTCATCATATCCTCCAAAAGATTTAAAAATTTTAATCATTTTTTGTCCTCCTTACATTGAACCTGTAAGAAGGCAGACCCACTTACAGATAAGTTAATAAATTAATTTCCTATGATAAGGGCCTTCGTCCATAATAGATTTTTTAGTTGGGCAAAAATAAACTTTATTTTTAATAATCGGTATCAGATTGGTTTTTAAAGTTAGGAATCATGATTTGAAATCATATATAGCAGAAAAGAAATGAAGAAGTTTTTAAGGGAAAAAACGTGATTAAGAATTTTTTCAAATACAAAAAAGGTGTTAGTCACTACCATTTCGGCGCAAATGCCCATTCCGAAATGATTGTTTATACATTTTTGCTCCCGTGCAAAAATGAAGAGGACAAATGAAGGAATTTTTTGTCAAGTCCTTATATGATTCCAATTAGATCAGGAATAGATTTCTGTGAATTTAGAAAGCAAGAAAATATGAATATTGGGGCAGCTGATCTCCTTAACATATTGATTATGAGTGAAAAAAGTATAGAAATGTTTGAAAATAGTTGTTAAAATATTTGGAATATATCATATATGGTTGTATCTTTAAGTATGTTATTTGATTGATAGACAGAGTTTTCAGTTCCACGTGGAACCATATTTGATAATTTAATTTTAGAAGGTGAGGCACACCGTAAAAACTGACTAACAAAATGAAAAAAGAACAACTTCAGGAGATGTTTAACGAGATGTTAAACCGCAAATTAAATGAATCTTGGGAAAAACCTTGGTTTGTTCCAGTAAACAAAAATTCAGCCGTAACTAATTACAAGACCGGCCACCAGTACAAAAACGGGAATTTTATTTTTCTTCTTTTTGCAACAATGTTTAAAGGTTTCAGCACTCTTCAATTTATGACTTTTAAACAGGGCTTAAGCCTTGGTTATCTGGTCAACAAAGGGAGTGAAGGTTTACCGGTATATTTTTACAGCTTTTCTTTTTTCAAGATGATAAACGGACAAAGGAAAAATTTACCTGAAAGCCCATATAACACCTGGACAACAGCACAATTAAATGAAGCTAAAATTACAAAGCTTCCATTTATTAAAATTCACCATGTTTTTAATGTTGCGCAGTTTTCAAATGTCCAGACCGGGGAAAGCTTACAAACAGTGATCAATAACACTTTGTTAAATGAAACAGAAAGCAAGGGAATTATTAACTCAAATCCTGAAAGAATTCTGGAAGGTTGCGAAAAAGTTCTTTCTTCATGGGAATGCAAAATTAACCTGGTCCCCGGTTCAGATCGTTGTTTTTATAGTCCGATAAATGATTTTATTCAACTTACTGACAGACCACAATTTAAAAACAATGAGTTTTTTTATGCAACGATGTTACACGAAGTAACACACAGCACCGGCCATGATATCAGGACAGGAAGAATTAAGAAGTTTAATGAGAGCTATAAAGACCATAAACAGGCCTATGCAATTGAAGAACTGGTGGCAGAAATTAGCTCCGCTTTCATTATGGCCAGCAATAATTTTGCTCCTGAACAGCAAAAAATTAACTCAGCTGTTTATCTGCAGGGCTGGAAAGAGAGCCTGAAAGAAGATGAAAATCTGGCTTTCAAAGTTTGCGGTGAAGCTTACAAGGCTATCAGTTATATAGCTGAAAGATTCCCGGAAGCAGTACCATATTTCAACATCAAATCAGAAAGCCATAACGAGGTTGAAGAAGTTGAAGAAGTTGAAATGGTCAGTTAAATAAAAGCGGGGGTGGGAACCCCATCCCCGCTTACTTTTACAACTTTAAATTTAAAAAAGGTGAGACACACCGAAAAAACTGTTTAAACTTATGAACTTTATTAATGCAAAATTCAAAAGCAAATGTGCTGAGACTGGCGCAATAATCGCAAAAGGCGAAAACTGTTTATTTGACAGAGTAAATAAAAAAGTTTACTGCAGGTCTTCAAAAAAATACACGCAGGAAGAGGAAACAGCAAACACCAGCTCTTTTATTGAAGCACAGGAAAACGCTTATTTTGATAATTTTTGCCAAACAAATAATATTTAATTAACCAGAAAGGTGAGACACACCGGAAAAACTGTGTAAAATATGGAAAATTTGGAAAATGTAAAACAAGAAAGAAGATCCTTAAACGATGAGTTTTTAGGATTCCGGGGATCTGAAAATTATTACAGACATTCAAACCTTTTTTCAAAATTCGTTTTAACTGATGGGGTAAAACACATTACTGATAAATTAGGACTATGCTGGTTTTTAGACACGGTTCTATCTTATCAGGGTGGAAGGGTGGTTAAGGCTATAAAGTTTCAAATTTGGACCCTTGAACGGATAACAGAGGGAGAGAACGACGGGGAGTGGAAGGTTGTTTTATATCTTGATAGTGTACCTGTTTTAAAACAGCTTTTTAGTACAGTTTCGTTAACAGATGATTACGAGGAAAATTTTGACGTCTTTAAAATTTACCTGGCAGATAATGTTCTGTTCCTTCCTTCAGAAAACTGAAGCGGCCGGATGGCCAGCCGTTAACATCGAGAAACGGCTGGCCATTAATGTTTTTGACCATGGGACGATAAAAAGCTTAAATTTGTTGAAATGATGGAACCCGAAATGAAAGGTGTGGTTTTTAGAAATGACTGGCACTTGCTTGGACTTAAACAGATTGATAGCTTATTTAATGAGCTTTTTAATGATGTTGCCATTCAACCAGGCATTGAGATTGTTAATAGGTTAAAAATGCTTGAGGTCTGCTCCCTTGAGATACTGGAGGACCGGAGCAGATCCACTGTTTACCGCATCCGGCAGACGGATGAAGTATTTCAGATCTTCCAGCCCGGCGGCGACCTCTTTCGCTACACTACAGAGGATTATTTCAAGAAAGAGCCGAGTGATGAACTGGTAAAGGAATATATCAAGAAAGCCCCGGTTTTTAAGATAGAAAAGGTTACCGACCACAGAGACGTTATCCACCATTTACGGCCGCCAAAATTTCGAGCTCTGTTTGTCGATCGTACCTTTGATAAGGTAGAATGGATCGACCAGCCCCCGGAAGATATTTCTCAAATCCCAAAGCTTATGCGAAAAATGGGTGCTTTTTATGCATCATTTTATAGAAAATAACTTAATTGTTTTACAATGAAATCAATATTTGTCATTCAGGATAAAGAAAAGCAAGCCATTGGAGCTACTTTTGAAGAATCAGAAGCTGTTAGAATTTGTAAAGAGAACACATCTTTAACTTATAGGTCACTACCATTTTTTGTTTCGAAGGGAACCGAGGTAATAATTAAAGCGGGACCGATAGGTCAAGAATATTTACCTAAAAACACAAAGAAATGAGAACAATAACATACAAGCCCATTCAAATTCATTTTGAGTGCGCTTGCGGTTTTAATATGGTTGACACGGACATCCTTCAAATAAAATGGAGCGAATTGTCTGCAAATGGGATAATCCGTAAAAAAGATAAAAAGACAGGGACACCGTTTTTATTATTGAAACAGTTTTCTAAAGAGTGTCAGGGACACGAAGAATAATCATATTATGGCACAAAGAATTTTTAATACAAACATAACAGGGGAGGAGAGGAGGCGGATCGGGGAGCTCGTTAAAATGCTGCGCAACAATTCAGGGATAAGTCAAAAAGACCTGGCTTTTAAGGTTGGTGTTTCTCCGGCACGGATCAGCCAGATCGAGAAGGGAACACTAGACTATCGAATAGACACTTTGATTGTTATCCTGGATCACTTTGATCGTAAAATAAGTTTTATTTAAAGAACCCAAATGCCTTTCCTACTTGCTCCCTAGCCATGCAGTATTGGACTTGTGGCTTTGTCATTAATTTGTACCCCCTTCCCCTTACACTGTTCTCTTATTTTTACTTACTTTACATTAAAATTATTTAACAGCAATACATTCAGAAGATAGATGAGTACGGTGAATTCAGAATCGATAAAATACACATTCTCAGGACATGATTCCTTTCAGTGTCGACAACTTTGGCTAAAAAAAGGTTATGATTACATACAATCCAATAAATCTTTCAATGATGAAGATGCTGTTGTGAAATTAGGAGTTGGGAAGAATATGGTTTCTGCCATTCGCTACTGGATGAAAGCGTTCAATATTATTGACAGCAAAGACAAGCCAACCGAGTTTGGAGCAAAACTTTTGGACAATGAAGGCTATGACCCTTTCCTTGAAGACGATGCAAGTTTGTGGTTACTGCATTACCAACTCATCAAGACTGGGCTTGCTTCAACATATAGTATTATCTTTAATGAGTTCCGAAAAGAAAAACTTTTTTTCAACAAAGTCACTTTCGTAAATTATCTGAAACGAATCAAGGAAGCAGATAAAACGCTCAACTTCAACGACAACACTGTTGCAGAAGATTTTATTGTTTTCGTAAAAATGTACCAGAGTGGTGAAAGTAGTAATGATGTTGAGGACAGTTTTTCGGGAATTCTTTGTGAAATTGAATTACTGAAAACAATTAACCAAGGGAAAGAGGAACAATATCAAATTGAGAACAGCGAAAGAGATAAGCTGCCACGGGCAGTCTTACTTTTTTCAATCTTAGAAAACTCGAGTTACGGTGATTCCATCGGTTTAAATTCTTTGGAATATGACAATAATAGCCCCGGCTCAATTTTCTGCCTAAATCGTTCAGGTTTGACAAATAAAATTTCTGAAATTGTCAGAGATTATAATCAAATAACTTTCACCGACCATGCAGGAATAAAAGAGTTGCAGTTCAAAAAGAAACCTAATGCATATTCAATCTTAGATACATACTATGGCAAATAATTTCACTACATCTGTAAATATACTCCGTGACACAGATAGGAATTTTCATTACATTCCTACGCCAAATGCCAGGCAGGTTGTAAGTCAGATTGTAAACGACTTTAAAATAGGAATTCGTACATTCAACATTATTGGAACTTATGGCACGGGTAAATCGTCATTCCTCTTGGCTTTAGAGCAGAGTATTAAAGGAACGAAGAGATATTTTGATCCTAACTTCATTTCTAACCCTAAAGTTGACTTTGTAAAAATTGTGGGTTCGTTCACCTCGATTATTGATAAATTTGCAGATACATTCGAAGTAACCACCTCAAAAAATAAGCATGAAAATATTCTTTCTGAAATTTTCAACCGCTATCATTCACTTGGAAAAGACAATGGAGTTTTATTTTTATTCTTAGACGAATTTGGCAAATTCTTAGAGTACGCAAGCAAGCACAACCCCGAAAATGAACTGTATTTCATTCAGCAATTAGCAGAGTTTTGCAACAACCCGAAATACAATATTGTTCTTATAACAGCAGTTCACCAAAGTTTTGAATCATATGCATACTCTCTCTCAAGCTCCCAAATACAAGAGTGGACAAAAGTAAAAGGTAGGTTTAGGGAAATTACTTTCAACGAGCCGGTTGAACAACTTTTGTTTTTGGCTTCTGAATATGTTTCTGAAAATTTTGAAAACAAATCCTCAAAAAAAGCTATTGAAAAATGTTTGAAGCTGGCAACTGAAACGAATGCGTTCAACTTCAATAAAGATTTTCTGAGTGATATTTCAACAAAACTTAGTCCTCTTGACATTCTTTCTGCAAACATTCTCACATTATCATTACAACGATATGGGCAGAATGAAAGGTCTTTATTTTCGTTCCTCGAATCCACAGACCACACGGGCCTCTCTAAATACAACAAACGAGGAAACCCGTTTTACAACATGAGTTGTGTGTATGATTATTTGAACTACAATTTTTACTCATTTCTCACTTCAAAATACAATCCTGATTTTTCTGCGTGGAGTTCAATCCGTTCATCTTTAGAAGAAGTTGAAAGAGCATTTGAGAGTTCCATTGGTGATTACACTAAAACAGTTAAAACGATCGGTCTGCTAAATATATTTTCCGCCAGCGGAGCAATCCTGGATGAAAACTTTTTGAGCAACTATCTTGAAACAGCTTGTGGAGTTAATGATGCGAGTAGAATTATTGACACTCTAGAGAAGAAAAGAATAATTCGTTACCGTTCACACAGTAAGCGATACATTTTGTTTGAAGGAACTGATTTGGATATTCAATCAGCAATTCTTGAAGCCGGAAATAAAATTTCAGAAGTTGGTGATGTAATTGCTTTGCTGAATAAGTATTTTCACTTCACACCGGTATTTGCAAAATTGTATTCTTATGATAAAGGGACACCAAGATTTTTTGAGTTTGTAATTTCTGAATTTCCTATTTCAAGAATCCCCCAAGGAGAAATAGATGGTTTTGTAAACTTAATCTTCAACGGCAAAATAGAGCTTGAGGAAATAAAAGCAGCATCAGAAAATCAGAAGGAAGCAATTGTTTATTGCTTTTTCAAAAACTCCACGGAAATAAAATCCTTGCTTTTTGAGATTGAAAAAATTCAGAGGGTAATCGAAGAAAACAAAGAAGATAAAGTCGCCAAGAGAGAATTGGAAAACATTGTTGAAGCACAAATCCGCTTGCTAAACCACTATATTACTGACAGTATTTACACAGGAAGCAAAGAAGTAGTTTGGTTTTTTAAAGGCTTACCAAAACAAATTACAGACAAGAAAGATTTTAACAAACTTTTGTCACAAGTATGTAGTGAGGTTTACAATGAAACTCCGGTTTTCAGGAATGAATTGGTAAACAAACACAAGATCTCTTCCTCAATTCATACAGCTAAACGTAATTATTTCAAAGCCTTGGCTAACCATTGGGATAAAGATAACTTAGGTTTTGAAGATGGGAAATTTCCACCCGAAAAAACGATTTACTTATCGCTGCTGAAAGAAAATGGCATTACTCCTGTACGGGAAAATTCGTTTGACGTGGCTACCGTAAATATAGATTCAACTTTCAACAACCTTTGGGAATATTCCACTAGATTTTTAGAGAGTGCAAAGTCAGAACAGAAAAGAATTTCTGACTTCGCAGCGGTTTTGAGCAAGCGACCTCTGAAACTAAAGCAAGGGTTAGTTGATTTTTGGATTCCAACGTTTCTATTTATCAAGCGAGAAGACTTTGCAATATTCAACGATGAAGGATACATTCCAAATTTGTCAGATGAAAATTTAGAACTCATTGCAAAGTATCCTGAAAAATATACTATTAAAACATTTGACATTGAGGGTGTCAAATTGGATATTTTCAATAGTTACCGGAAATTCTTAAATCAATCTACCGAATCTAAGTTTAACAATGAATCATTCATTGAAACTATAAAACCTTTTATCACTTTCTATAAAGGGTTACCTGAATACTCAAAACAGACAAAGCGATTAAGCAGTTCTGCATTGAAAATACGGGCTGCAATAACAAGTAGCAAAGACCCTGAAGAAACTTTCTTCGAAGCGTTCCCGAATGCTTTAGGAATTTCATTAACTACGTTACAAAAAGATGCTTCAAAATTGCATAGCTACACAACTAGTTTGCAAGATGCCGTTCGTGAATTGAGAACTTCATATTCTGATCTGGTACAACGGTTTGAAGAATTTATATGTAATGAGTTTGTTGGAAAGAAGGTGGACTTTGAAGAATACAAAGAGTATTTGCAAAAACGATTTGGCAAACTGAAAAAGCATTTGCTGCTGGCAAACCAAAAAACATTTGTCCAGCGAATTGATTCATTATTGGATGATAAAAAAGCATGGCTTAATTCCATTGCACAAGCTGTTACAGGAAGAACACTAGAAATGTTCACTGATGATGATGAAATTTTGCTTTATGAAAAATTTAAGTCGATGATTTTTGAACTGGATAGTTTAACTAACATTTCAAAAGCCGACTTCGATGAGAATAGCGAAGAAGTAATTGGAGTAAAAATAGACACCTTCTTTAGCACAATTAATCCGAAAATAGTTAGGGTTCCGAAGAAAAAATCCGAAGAAATTGAACAACTGAAATCTGCAATGAAAGAGAAACTTGGTTCTGATAAAACGTCCAATATTGCAGCTGTATTAAACCTGCTAAAAGAGTTATTACAATGAGTAAAGTTAGGCATGTATTAGGTATTTCAGGTGGAAAAGACAGTGCGGCATTAGCTATCTACATGAAAATAAAATATCCTTCCATAAACATTGATTTCTATACATGTGATACTGGAAAGGAATTAGATGAGACATACCAACTTATAAAGAACCTAGAAGTATTCCTGGGCATCAAAATAAATTTGTTGCAAGCAGCACAGAACAGTTCCGAAGACTCATTTGACCACTTCTTAAAAATGTATGGTGGATTTTTGCCTTCGTCAAATTCCCGTTGGTGCACCAAGAAATTAAAGCTAGAACCCTTTGAAAAATATGTTGGGACAGATCCAGTGATTTCTTATGTAGGCATACGAGGCGATGAAGATAGAGAAGGATATATTTCAACCAAGAAAAACATTCAATCAATTTTCCCTTTCAGGAAAAATATTTGGAGCGAAGATGTAATTGCAAAAATGTTCTCTACTCAAAACTTTGAGAAACTACAAGCACTATCAAGAAATGTTGATTTTGGAAGTTTAAACGAAAGGATGAATCAAATTATTACTAAAAAATTAGATCCATCTTTCACACAAGCACAGAAATTAAATTCTTTGCTTGATGCTGATGTAAAAGGGTTCAATCATTTGGTGTTTGAGTTTTTGAAATCAACTGATTACCCATTGTCAAAAGAAACTTCGTTCCCGCTTCTAGATAACGATGAAGTTCTGATACGAGAAGATATTTTCAGAATACTAGAAGAAAGCGGGGTTGGAGTTCCTGCCTATTACAATAAAGTTGATTTTGATGTAAACGGAAAAGTAGGACAGTATTCAAGAAGCCGTTCAGGGTGCTACTTCTGTTTCTTCCAACAAAAGATTGAATGGGTTTGGTTGTATGAACAGCATCCTGACCTTTACAAAAAAGCGATGCAGTATGAGAAAGACGGCTATACTTGGGGGCAAGGTGAAAGTTTGGAAGAACTGATTCAGCCAGAGAGAATGCAGCAGATTAAAACCGATTATTTAAAACGCATGGAAAAGAAGTCACAAAGCAAATCACCATATCTTATTGATATTTTGGGAGAAGCTGAAGGAGAAGGATGTGCAGCATGTTTTATATAAACAAATTAATATGGCTATAAACTTAGAAATTAATGCTGGAAGGCTTTTATACGGCTTAAGTCGTATCGGATATACAACTACATCTGCTATATGTGACATAATTGATAACTCGATTAGAGCCAAGGCAACTTTTGTTCAATTATTGATAATTAAGGACCGTAATGATTTTTCTGATGCTAAGAAAAATAATGTTAAAGAGTATTTGATAATTGATGACGGAGATGGTATGAGTCGTGATCAAATTCTTGATGCTTTAAAACTTGGCTCACCAGATGATCAATATGGAGAACATTCTTTATCCAAGTTTGGATTGGGCTTGAAATCAGCTGCTTTCTCCCAGGGAGATATTCTTGATGTGATTAGCTCAGATGGCACCAAGTTTAATAAACTTCAAGTTTCATTACCTGTAATAATGAAAACAAACGTATATACAGCTGAGGAAAAAGATATTGATGAAATTGACCAAGAAATTATATCTAAATTTTTACCTGAGGAAAAAGGAACGATTATAAGAATTGGAGGTATTCGAAAAAATAATCATCCAAGTGTCAGAAATACTATAGATGAGCTTAATACTAAGGTAGGCGTAATTTATTTCTATTTTATAAAAGAGAAAGGAATTAAAATTTGTATTGCTGATAAAGTTGTAAGTGCCATAGATCCTCTTTTTGAAGAAGAAGCTAACTTAAATGGAAACCTGGATGAAAACAATTGGGATGGAACAGAAGTGAAATGGGTTGAGAAGAGAAAGACAATTACGCTTGATAATGAAGCTAAGATAACAGCCGAAATAGAAATCACACATTTGCCTTATCCGCCCATTTTTCGTATCACGCATTTAGGTGAAGCAAAAGATGCTGAAATAAGAAAGAAGTATTTGATTGAGTCAGGGAATTATGGCTTTTATGTATATCGAAACAACAGATTGATTTCTTGGGCATCGCACTTGAATGGAATTATTCCATATGACCAGGATTATTATGCTTTTAGAGGTCGCATTTCAATAAATAATGCGGCAGACGATTTTTTTAATATCGATGTCAAAAAATCAACCTTAACGCTATCTGATGAAGCGTGGCGAATAATAAGTGATGTCACAAGAGAAGCTAGAAATAAAAGCAAAAACGCTTGGCTCAATGCAGGGAGAATTCGTAAAGAAATCATTAACAAAGACCCTAATGAAATTGCAAATAAATTGCTCAGTGAATATGAGCAAATAGAAGTTCTTCCCGGAGATGCAATTCCTACTGAAGAGGTAGCCGAAAAGAGACTTGAGCTTATTACAAATGACATGGCTACAAAGGTGAAGCTCATAGTAAAAATGATGAGAGAAGATAGAGGGGAAGAAGCAGGTAATATTGATAAAATTTCGCTGGAAGAGAAAGAGCAAGCAATTAAGGGTGAGATTAATCCACAGCTTTCTAAAATATTTAGAGTAAGTTCTGTAACAGATAATCTTCTTTGGGAGCCATACTATGATACTGATTTGGGAAATTGTGTTCGTATAAATAAGCTCCATCGATTCGCTTTGTATATTTATGAGAACAATTCTGAAAATAAAGATCTGCAAGTCTCATTTGATTTATTTATGCTTCAACTTGCAGACTCCGAGTTTTATGCTTATAAAAACATAACGGACTTTGATTACGAAATGGTCAAAAAAATACTGTGGGATTTCAGAAGAATTGCTTCTGAATTTTTAGCCCATATGGTACGTAAATTAGAAAACGAATTACCTCCAAACTATACCTCCGATAATGAATGATTCAAACTAATGTCTATAATATTCATAATGGGATTGATACGGCGTATATTTATATATGGGTTTCAAAATCGTCTAGCCTCATTTATATCGGAATGACAAATAATTCATCTGGTCCAATTGGAAGGGCTCATGGTCATTTTAATTCAACTGGTACATTTAGAAAGAGATTTTTGCAGGAAAAAGGAATTGGAATTGAAAATGTCCAAGATATGATTCTCTTAAGTTTCCCATTACCCAAAAAACGCTTATATATAAGTGAAGAAAATTCCTATAGGGAATCTGTTGAATATTTAGTGATGAAGGAACTTCAACTAAGCAAAGGAAGTTTAATCCCAAATTACAAAATTGTGTCATGGCATGATAGATTTCCAAGAAGGACCTCAAATTCAGAGGTAAAAAGAATTGCTAATGATATTGTAAGTGAATTCACTCGTAATTACAGTTTGTTGTAAGCTTTTAAAGATGGGAGTATATAAAAATATATATATGGACAATAACGCCACTACTCAGGTTGACAAGAGAGTATTGGAGGTAATGCTCCCCTTTTTGACAAACAATTTCGCTAACGCAAGCAGCACACATTATTTTGGAATTGCAGCAAACGAAGCAGTAAAAAGTGCAAGAACCCAAGTTGCTGCTTTAATTGGAGCAGAAGAAAACGAGATAATTTTCACAAGCGGTTCTACGGAGGCAATCAATCTTGCTTTAAAAGGTGTTGCAGAAAATTATTCTGCAAAGGGGAAACATATCATTACAGTCTCAACAGAACATTACGCAGTACTTGACTCTTGCAAGCATCTTGAAAGTAAGGGATATGAAGTATCCTACTTGCAAGTGAGGAAAGACGGATTGATTGATTTGAACGACCTGAAAAAATCTTTGCGAGCGGACACAGTTCTAGTGTGTGTGATGTATGTAAACAATGAAACGGGAGTAATTCAACCGATAAAAGAAATAGCTTCGCTTGCTCATGAGACAGGTGCGTTATTTATGTCTGATGCTACGCAAGCTGCAGGAAAGATTGAAATTGATGTAGATGCACTTGGAATTGATTTGTTGTGCATGAGTGGACATAAGATGTATGCACCTAAAGGAGTCGGTGCATTGTATGTACGGCATCGAATGAATCGTGTGAAGCTATCAGCACTTATACACGGAGGTGGACATGAAAAAGGTTTGCGAAGCGGAACACTTAATGTACCGGGCATAGTAGCACTTGGGAAGGCATGTGAAATTTCAGATCAAGAAATGAAACAAGATGCTGAAAGAATTTCTTCATTGAGAAATGAATTAGAAATTGAGTTGCTGAAAATTGATGGAACATTTGTCAATGGGAACCCGGAGAACAGAATCTATAATACAACTAATATTTGTTTTCGTGGAAGTGATGCAAATGTGATGATTGGCAGAATGAAGAATATTGCAGTGTCAAATGGTTCAGCTTGTACTGCGGCAGCAGTTGAACCTTCTCATGTTTTAGGTTCAATGGGGTTGAGTGATGATGATGCATTTGCTTCAATCCGTTTTTCATTGGGTAGATTCAATATAGAAAATGAAGTGAATGAAGTTGTAAAAACTATTTCAGAATTAAGATAACCAAATTTAAGATATGCTTAAGGACTGCGACTGGTCAATAGATAGGGATTACAAATCGGGAACGGAAAACGAACCGATGCAGTTTTATTTGGAAGGATTGGCAAACAGTTCTGAATTTCAATTATTGCTTGGATATTTTAGTTCTGCTGCAATTAATTTGCTTTCAGTTGGGTTTGCCACATTTATTAGCAAAGGCGGAAAAATGAAAATGGTTATTAATCATTTACTTTCCGAAAAAGATAAAGAGGCAATAAAGGAGGCTGAAAATATTGACAGATCAATAAATGTTTTTGATTTATCTGATGTCGTTTCACTTGGGAAAACTCTGGATGACTATGATACTCATTTCTTTGAGTGTTTGGCTTATTTGATTGCAGAAAAGAGAATTGAAATCAAAGTAATCAAACCTAAAAACGGGAAAGGAATTGCTCATTACAAATCGGGTGTATTCAGTGATGGTGTTAGCCATGTCGGATATAAAGCATCATGCAATTTCACTTTATTTGGTTTGTCTGAAAACCTTGAAGAGCTGGAAGCATTTTTAAGTTGGGAAAATGGCAGATCAAACAAACTCATTAATAAGCAGTTGAGAGTTATTGATGCTTATTTTATAGAAAAGGATCAAGATGTTGAATACTTATCTGTAAACGAAATCGAAGTTGCTATCAGAGATAAGTTCGGAAAAAAAGATATTAATGAACTTATTGTGCAAGAAGAAGAACTGCTGAAAAGGAAAATGAGCTTGATTAAGAACAGAAAGTTGAAAAGTACAATAATTAAAATATATGAAGATATTGACAAAATAAGAAGAAGTCCCAGGTTCCCACATAACGGTAAGCCAAGAGATTATCAGAAAAGCGCCTATGAAAATTGGGTCAAAAATAATTATTCAGGTGTGTTTGCCATGGCAACAGGAACGGGAAAAACTATCACTTCAATGAATTGTGTATTAAATGAATTCCAGAAAACAAAGACTTACAAGGCAATAATTCTTGTTCCAACATTAGTACTGGTTGAGCAATGGAAAAATGAGGCTAAGAACTTCAACTTTAACAACATTATAACTGTTTCATCCAAAAATCCAAATTGGAAACAGACGCTGACTGAACTTAAGACGAAAGATTCATTTGGCATAGCAACATCATACATTCTGATTGCTACTTATAAATCTTTCACTAGCGACAAGTTTCAAGAGTTTGTAAAGGATTTAAACACGGATGAAATCTTTATTGCTGATGAAGCACATAACATTGGTGCTGTAAATGTTAAGAGCAAGCTCTTTCAACTGAAAATCACAAAAAGAATTGGTCTCTCAGCGACCCCAAAAAGAGCATACGACCCAGAAGGTACAAAGGAGATTGAAGCTTTTTTCCATGATTATGAACCATACACTTACAATTTCCCGATGGAAAGAGCCATCGAGGAAAATATTTTGTGCAAGTACTATTATTTTCCAACGCTTGTGAGCTTGCAGGAAGATGAAATGAAAGAATACAATGAAATTTCATTAAGAATTGCAAGATTATTTCAAAAAGTGGCGCAGGATGAGAGTGTAAAAAAGCAGTATGAAAACTTACTGATGCTGAGAAAAGCTATCATACACAAAGCTAAAAATAAGTTTGATGCATTTAAAAGTATTGTAAATGACATCATTAATTCTGAAACAGGGTTGAAGTATACGCTTGTATATGCTCCTGAAGGCTATCATTCAGATGATGAATTTATAGAGGAAGAATTTCCTGAGGTGGATAGTGATTCAAGAATTATTGACTTTTACTCGAACATTGTGAGAAGTATTTCACCTAAGACACATATTGCTCAGTATACAAGCGAAAGCGAAGACAAAGAAAATTTGCTTCGCAGTTTTGAAAATGGAATGATTGATGTTCTTCTTTCTATGAAGTGTTTAGATGAAGGTGTTGACATCCCTCGAACTGAGCAAGCAATCTTCTGTTCAAGCACGGGAAATCCGAGACAGTTTATTCAACGTAGAGGAAGAATTCTAAGAAAACATCCCGATAAAAAGTTTGCAAAAATTTTTGACCTTGTTGTGATCCCAATGGTTGCTAGCGGCAGCCCTAATTTTGAAAGCGAAAGAAAACTTGTTCAGAAGGAACTGGAACGAGTAGTTCATTTTGCCTATATGGCAATAAATAAATATGATGCAATTGAAGGTTTGAAGAGGATATGTGAGTATTATGATTTAAATTTAGATACCATACACCTTGAATTAAAGAGTTAATTATGCAAAAAGACACACTTAGAGCGTTTCTATTAGACGAAATTTTTCGGGAGAAGTTAAAATCAATATACAACTTAAAAGATAAGGACATTGATAACATCTCCATGACAAGTACAGAAAATATCCCTGAACTAATTGTTCTCAAAGAAATTATAAACAAGCAAACTGATGATAGATTAACTTCAAATATCATTGCTGGTCAAATCAATAATCTCTTAGACAACAGATTGAAAAAGTAAAACCATGAAATTACATAGTATATCTCTAACTAATTTTCTCTGCTACTATGGTAGCAATAACAAAATATCCTTTGACGATGGATTGAATTTAATCCTTGGTGCAAATGGTTATGGAAAGTCCAAACTTTATGATGCATTCCAATGGGTCTTCAAAGATGGCATAACCGATGATTCAACACCAGGAAGAATTAAGAATACTTCTTTTCTAAAAAGAGAATTGATTTCAGAAAAAGCATTGCTCGAATGTGAAACAGGAGGGAAAGTATTCTGTGAAGTAATGATCGAAGTTTCAGACTGTGGCACAACTTACCAGTTAAAGAGAAAATATTTTGCATCATTGAAAGAAGATAATACTTGGGTAGAAGCAAAAGCAAGTTCCTTTGAAGTTTACAAGAAAGATGTGATTAACTTCAAACCTCTTGATGAAGATTTGGCACTGACAATTCCTAACCACTTGATTGGAGATGAGGTGATGCCTTATGTGTGGTTTCAAGGTGAAAAAGGTGTTAATAGCATTATTGACACATCGAGCAAGGATGCACTCAAAAGAGTTATTGAAAAGCTTTCTGATATTGAGAAGTGGGATAATTATTTCGCCATTATTCAGAAAGCATCTACAACTTCTAGCAATGACTTCACAAGAGAATTAAAGAATAATAATCGCAATCAGCAGGAATATGACAGATTAGTGATTGATCAAACCTCAATTAAGAGCAAATTTGATAAAGTAAAAGAGGAATTGAGCAACGCTATCTCTAATCATGAAGCAGCAAATAATAGGTTCAATTCCGTTCTTGGTAAGTTGGATTCTGCACAAAAAATAACTGACTTAGATAAAAAAAGAAAGCAAAAAGTCAATGAGTTAGAGGAAACTGTTAGTGGAATTGATTTATTCCAATTAAACTTCACTAAGCGTTTGTTCAACGATTACTGGTTACTGATGGGGACTGAAAAACTTGTAAGTCTCTTTGAAGAAAAATATAAAATCTACAATGATTTTGTAAGCCAGCGGAAAGTTGCAGAATCTATTGCAAAAGCTAACACCAACTCACAAACAAGATTGCCAAGAGGTATTCCTGAAAGAATGCATTTACAAAAAATGTTGGACCAACAAACCTGTCTGGTATGTAATAGGCCTGCAAAGAAAGGTACGCCGGAATACAGATCCATTGAAGAACTTTTGCCTGAACTAATAAGTGTAATTGACACAAAACCTGACATTGAATCAGATTTAAGGAGATTATGGAACACCTGTTTCTCAATGTCAGACAAATTTGGAAATGCAGACACTGAAATTGCAAAAGCTATTCAGGATAGAGATAAATTAATTCAAAAGAAAGTAGACCTTGAAGAAGAAATAAAAAGGTTTGTCGCAGACATCAATAATGAAATTCTAAACAGCGGTATAGACAAAGCAACCGACATAGTTTCTATGGCTGAGGTTACTAACCAAGACATTCAAAAATATTCAAAGGTTAAAGGCAGGTTAGAATTAGAACAGGAAAACCTTGAAAAGGAACTGAAGGCTGTTGATGCAAGATTAAAGCAACTTTCTATCGGAAGCATTAATCCAATGTTTTTGCAAAAAAAAGAACTACTTGAAGACCTTGTTGAGCTTACAACAAGAGTAAAAGAAAAGCAATATAAAGGTTTAGTAGACCAGTTGGAAAAAGCAGCCAACGTACACTATGTAAATATCAACAAACCAACTGGTGCATTTTATGGAAAAATTAAATTCGTTGAAACATCAGGTGGGGGTTACATTCCAGAAAACTTTGATGATAGCGGTCAAAGAGTTTCAAATCCTAATACTTCACAAACATCTTCTTTGAAGTTGTCGATCATTTTAGCAATAATGAGTGCGAATCAAAGCAGAGGGTACAACAACCGTTACCCACTCATAGCAGATGCTCCAATTTCAGATTTTGATCCACTGAAGAAAAAGTCATTCTTGGTTGAAACAGCAAACACATTCAATCAGAGCATCGTCATCATTTACGATTTTCTTAACGAGGATAAAGAAAGAACCAATCGTTTCAAACCTGATATATCAGAAATAAAAGAACTTCAAAAGGTGATCGAGAAAAACAAAAAGATTTTGACTGTTCATTATCTTGATATTCCCGATGGAATTTCTAGAACCAATAGAAAAGAGTTATCTATAAAAATCAAACCAGTTAATTTGATATGAAACTACTATTAGAAAAGTTTGAATCGAAAACACCAAACTATCCAGACATTTACAGAGATCTTATTGATTCTCTATCAAGGAAAAAAGAAGTAAGCACTTCTGACAAAACGGATGTCGAACAATTTGAGAAAGGAAAAGCATTCGGAACGTACTACGAGTGCTACATGTATGCAGTAATGATTGGAATTAAAGCTAAAAACCGATTAGCCTTCAATAGATCAGAAGGAACAAAGTTTCTTTCAATTGGAGAATGGAGACCAAAGCAAATTACTCAATATCTATTTATGAGTTTACTTGCATTAGCTGAGTTTCCATTTGAAGCAATAGAAGATTTGAATGAAGAACAGGCAAATGAAAAGGCAAATGAACTACTTCATATGATGGAAGGATATGCTAAAGGAGGCTTTGAAATTATCGCCAAGAGAATTAAAGACGACTCAAGATATTTTGAAAATACTTTAAATGTTGTAGGGTTTTTAAAACAATCTGAAAATGCTTTATAGTATTCTAGAACAATAGTTTTCTCAATTAATCTCAGTCTTAAATTTTTCTCTCATTTCAATTTCTAAGGCTTAGTATCTTTGGGAGGATTAGGATCATTACCAGGTTTAACTGTGTCAGAGTCTCTTATTTTTCCATCAAGACCATGTATCCTAACTTCTCCACCACCTGAATTAGCTGATAACTCTTTTGCTCTAAGTTCGGCTTCTCGTTGAGTGTTTTCAGATCCGCTAGATCTAGTTCCTCCTTCTTTTTGGATATTCCATTTCCCGGTCTCCTTGTCTTTTGAAACATGATAATTTGACATAACAATAGATATTAAATTTAAATTTGACTAGAAATCAAAATTATACAATGTTTAAATCAAAGTCAAATTTATTGAAACCTCTTCTAATAGACAATCCCAGTTAACTTCTCAGTTGTTATGTTGTAAATTATTATGATTTACTTCTTGAATTCAATTCAATCAATTGTTTTAAAGAGATTTATTGAAAAAAGTTCGCAATTAAAAAATTATTAACTTCGTTTCAGATTAATAGAATTAGATAATACGAATAAATACGACAAGTTGTTCTTTTGAGATTCTGGCATCCATTGTTTAGGTGACCATTCAAAAAATAAGTATTAATTGAATAATCATGAAAATAATCCTACCTAGCCATTTTTCACTACTTGAAAAGATTGGCAAAGACTATGTTTATCAATTGAACTTTGATAAATCTGAGATTGAAGGAACAATAGAAGCATATTCGTTTAACAGAGTTCACGGATATTTAATTATAGGAAATGGAGGTCGAGAAATACTGATTAGTTCAAAAAAGAACTGGTCAGCTCATGCCAGATTTGATCAAATAGTATTTGCTAAGGATATCGAGATTATAAAAGGAGATCTTAGCAAAGAAAAATTTAAATGGATTAAACATCCTGCTTTTGCACAAGCTAATACATGTCAAGAAGTAATTAATTCATATTGTGGTGTTTTTTCATTTAAGAAAGAAAACTTAGAACAAGGGATTGAAGGACTCCGTGCTCCACAAATTGGAGCAATTTATGCAGCATTAGCACATTGGCAAGTTGGAAACGAACCAGCTACAATAGTAATGCCAACAGGAACAGGCAAAACAGAAACTATGCTTTCCTTATTAATAGCTGCAAATTGCTTAAAGGTATTAATCGTTGTTCCATCAGATGCCCTACGGTCTCAATTGGCAAATAAGTTCATAACTCTTGGTTTATTAAAGAAATTAGGTATTACAAATAAGGAATCATTGTTTCCGAGAGTTGGCATAATGAAACATCGACCTTTATCAGTAGAAGAAGTAAACACATTTTTTGAAAATTGTAATGTAGTTATTACTACAATGAGCGTAGTTGGACAATTAAAGGCTGAAATTCAATTAGCTATTTCAAACAATTGCACTCATTTATTTATTGATGAAGCACATCATATCGCTGCGAATACCTGGAGAGAATTCACTTCTGTCTTTAAAGAAAAATTTATTCTGCAATTTACTGCTACACCATTCAGAAATGACGATAAATCAATAGGGGGTAAAATTATTTTTAACTATCCACTTAAGAAAGCGCAAAACGAGGGCTATTTTAAGAGAATTACGTACCACCCAATATATGAATTTAATTCTATGGAATATGACAGGTCAATAGCTGCTAAAGCGGTTGAAATATTAACAGCCGATTTAGATAGTGGATATAATCATATTCTAATGGCACGAGTAAATTCAACATATCGAGCAAATCAAGTATATGAAATTTATAGCAGATATGATGGTTTAAATCCGATTCAAATACATACAGGTTTAAAAGAAGAAGAACAAAGAGAGTCACGACGCAAAATACTAAATTATGAGACTAGGGTAATTATCTGTGTTGATATGTTTGGTGAAGGTTTTGACATGCCTGAATTAAAAATAGCAGCATTCCATGACATAAAAAAAAGTTTACCAATTACTCTACAGTTGGCAGGTAGATTCACCAGGACAAGCAGAGATAGCAATCTTGGGAATGCTTCAATAATTGTAAATCTTGCAAATGTTGAAGTTGCTGAGGAACTGCAATCTTTGTATTCCCAAGATTCAGACTGGAATCAGATCCTACCAATAATTTCCGATGAAAGTACTAGAGAGCAAGAAAGCCTATATGAGTTTATGAAGGGGTTTGACAAGTTTCCAGAAGAATTACAATTACAAAATATCAGACCTGCTTTAAGTACAGTTGTTTACAAGACTAACACAGATACATGGCAACCTAATAACTTTGAAAAGGGAATTTTAGGAATTGACAACTTTGATCAAGTTTATTATGATATTAATAGTGAAAAAAGAACTTTAGTCATAGTCACTGGCAACAAAGTTCACGTTAAATGGGGTGATTTAAAAGATATTTATCAGTTAGAATGGACTTTGTATATAGTCTATTGGAATCAAGGTCAGCAATTACTTTATATTAACTGCTCCGCAAATGGGAGTATGTTTGAAAAACTTGCAGAGGTTGTTTCAATGGGTACAGCATCGCCAATTAATGCAGAAGATGTCTATCGTAGCTTAGGCAATATCAATAGATTAAAGATTAACAATGTTGGTTTAAAGGAACAATTGGGAAAACAGAAAAATTTCACAATGTACACAGGAGAAGATATTGAACCAGCCCTTAGTCCTGTTCAATTGCTTAACAAAATTAAATCAAACATATTTGGTGTAGGATTTGAAAACGGAGATAAGGTATCTATTGGCTGTTCCTATAAAGGCAGGGTATGGACCAGGAAAAACGGTAATATTGAAGAGTTAATTAATTGGTGTAATTATACGGGAGATAAGCTATTAGATGAAACAATAGACCCTAATGCAATT
Organism: uncultured Bacteroidales bacterium; assembly: GCA_942492865.1. GTDB lineage: Bacteria > Bacteroidota > Bacteroidia > Bacteroidales > VadinHA17 > LD21. Next base: position 2,189,414 of record OW818650.1, read on the forward strand.
TTAAGAGGGGCAGTTTATCCACATACAATTTCAAGTCGTCCTGATTTAATGCCAATATCCATTGAATGGAATGAAGAAATTTATAAGAAAAATGAGCAAGCTATTTTTATAGTTTATAACGAGATTTTATATCCTTTTGATTCCATAGAACTTGAGCTGGATAATCCATCAGAAACAGGTGATATCTATATTAAATTATATAATGAAAGATTTAGGTCAACTTATAGATTAGAAATAGATGACGAGAGTTTTAAATTTATCAGTGTAGAAAACCCAGCTTTTATTCAGTTTGGTTCAAAAACACATAGTTTAACTGACTTCTTTTATAGTTTTTCGCCAATTATCCGATTTTTTAATGGAGCTTGGTTAGAGGGGAATCAATTCGTTGATTTTGTATTTAATGGTAGTCCATATGTGCGCACTAAAATAAGGACATGGAATTGGTCAGGAGTAAATATCAGAGAAGAATCACAGGGGGAACAAAAAAACATAGGAAATATTCAACACAAAGTTATTACAGAGCTTCTTAACAAAGACTATGATATTATTTTTGATGATGATAGTTCTGGCGAAGCTGCAGATTTGATTACGATTAAGGTTGATGATATTTCAAAAAATATCGATGTTGAATTATATCATTTGAAATATTCTCATGCTGAAAATGCCGGAGCCAGAATAAGCGATTTATATGAAGTTTGTGGGCAAGCTCAAAAAAGTGTTTTTTGGAAAGGGAAAGGAGGGTTCGAACTATTAAGGCATATGATAGAAAGAGAATCTAGACGAATCTCAAATAATAGAAGCACTCGATTTGAAAAAGGAACTTTAATTGACCTAGCATTAATAAAGGAAAAGAGTAAACGTTTTTACAAAACTGATTTCAAAATATACATTATACAACCTGGATTATCTGCAAAAAACGCTTCGGAACAACAATTAGAATTATTAGCAGTTACTGAGAATCATTTGCTTGAAACATATAAGATTGATTTGGAAGTGGTAGCTAGTGAATAAACAACTCACCTTAAACGACAGAACAATGAACTCAGATAATTTTAAAATAAATCTAAATCAAAACCTTTGGGGGCTTCTACTGACCCTATTAACTCTCGGAGCGGCAGAATATTTTGAACTTTCCACACTTTATTGGTTTGGTCTTTTTCTTAGTATTTTGGCAAGTATTTCATTTTTAATAACTCTTATAGCTTACACTCTAAACTATTGGGAAAATAAAATGAATAATAAATGAAAGACCTTGAAACACCAACAAACGAGCTTGATGACCGTTGTAACCTGATAAGTAATCGCCTGCAGTCGGAACTTTCATACCACCAAAAGCTTGGGCTTAATTTTACAAAACGCTACAGCAAATGAAAACCAAGACAATAATAATCTCACTTCTGATATTTCTCCTAATTTTTTTACTTTGGTTTTATGCTGATACTTTGATGGCATGTAAATTTGGAAGGTTCAGTGGCGATAAAGCTTTTGGAGATATTTTTAATGCCCTAGGCTCATTATTTACTGCACTTGCTTTTGCGGGACTTATAGTTACAATAATTATTCAGAGGCAAGATATTAACGAGCAAAATAAAATTAATAATATTCAAAATTTCGAAAATAATTTCTTTAGATTACTTGAGCAACATCATAGAATAATTGATTCATTTGTTATTGAACCTAAACCAAACAAAGAGAATGATTTGATTGCTACTTATCCAGAAAATCGCACTAAAATATCCCAGTTAGAGGCATTTGATTTTTTGGCAAAGGACTTCAAGTATAGATATGAGAAAGTTAAAGAAATACGGTTTCCTGCCGATAAATCCATTCAAACTATTTTTGTATATGCATTTTTACATCATACGTACGGTCTTTATGGATATATGTTAGGACATTATTTTAGGAACCTGTTTCATATTGTGAAATATATTGATGATGATAAATCATTGAAGACATTTGAATTAAAATATAAATACGTAAAGATTTTAAGAGCACAACTCTCTGCACCAGAGATAAATTTAATTGCTTGGAATGGGTTGACTTATTATGGCGAAGCATTTAAACCACTCATAGAAAAATACAGACTTTTAAAGAATATGAATTTCACCTATGAGATGGTTGATTTAATTTGGTTAACAGAAAAATACCCTCATATTATGCCAACTGTTTTAAGAGAAAATCCATTTTTCTATAAAGGCACAGAATTTGAATCTCAAGCAAATAGAATTATTGAAAATGATGATTATTTAATTTTTTTTATTGAGAGACTAAATAAAAACACAATTCAAAAAGATACAATTAAATGAATGAATTACCTAAATCATATAGTGATAATTTAATCTTGATAAATCCGTTTTTTCCGGATAGTAAACATACGGTATTGCGAAATGGACTTTTAAATTATTATGCAACAACCAGTATCTTTTCTGATTCAGGATTCTTTGAATATTTTCGTAAAGGATCCAACGGATCAATTCTTAGTGAAGTAAGAAGCCATGACTATATTATAAAGTATTTTGCATCAATAACATTTGTGCATTTATACTTTGAGCAACTTATACTGGAGATTCTTGAAAATATTAATCCTATTTTAGCAAAAGGAAGAATTAATAAAGAGATTGATTTAGTAAATCTAATTTGTAATCAATATAATAGCATTGATATTAAAAATAAGAATAATATTGATTATTCTATTGCTTTGCAAAGACTTGAATTTTTAATAATACATAACGATGTAATTCCAAATGAATTTAAAGTTCCCACAAAATATCATTTCTTTGTTGCATTTTTTGAAACATTACGGATTCTCGCAAAACTTAGGAATGACATTATCCATTCCGGACAACATTTATTAAATCGGTTTTTTTATGAAGTTCTCTTTGTAAATAAGCTATTACCACTGATTTGTGGATTATTAAGATTGGAAAAGCCAATGCCATATCTCGAAAGAAATTTAGCATGTGGATTAATTGTTCTTGACAAAATAATAGAGGAACCCATAATTGAAAACTTTCAGGACTTATCAAAATATGAGGAATTAACTAAAAACCTAAATAGAATAAACCATTTTAAGGAATTAGGAAGAGCTTCCTATAATAATCCTATACACATGCTTGAAGATGTTATTTCTGATGAGCATAGAAAAACAATTGAACAAAGTTTCAACAAACGACAAAGAGAAGAAGCAGAACTTCAAGTTTTATTTAAGCAACATTATTTGGGGCATTATGAAATACATTCTTGCCCATGTTGTGGATTAAAATCGCTGACAACATTTGATTATTGGACTGTAATTGCTGATAATAAAACACGTGTTGAAAAAGCACAGTGCGCAGTTTGTGGGTACACAATACGCATCGAACTTGGTGAACCAAAAGATTTCGGAATTTTAAATGATAGGTTATTTAAGTATATTGATTAAAATACACCTGGTCAACATACTGAAGTTTACTTACCTCACATGACTTATCAAAATCCACCAATTCAAAACAATAAGTTTTATTAAACGACCGTTTAATCAAACTATTTTTACACTCAGGTATTTTAAGTAAAAAGTTCGATAAATCGCTTTTCATTAATCAAAGTTCTTTTTATCTTTGCAGATACATATATTAGAACTATTATGATTTTTGGATACGCAAGGGTCTCTACAAAAGAACAAAATTTAAACTTACAGGCCGATGCTCTTAAAAAAGCCGGTTGTGAAAGGATCTTCCAGGAGAAAGTATCCGGGCGATCTCCAAACCGTCCGGAGCTTTTAAAACTCATTGAACAGATCAGGCCAGGTGACACATTAATAGTTTTTAGCATAGACCGGTTGGGTAGAACCACAAGAGAGCTGATAATCCTTTTAAATGACTTTAAAGAAAAGGGTATTACATTTAAAAGTTTATCTGAAGGAATATTTGACACGTCAAGCCCGATGGGGGAGGCAATATTTCAGATTATTGCCATACTTAAAACGATGGAGGTAAACGTTCTAAGGGAAAGAACGATAAAAGGAATTGAAGCAGCCAGGGCAAGGGGTGTAAAAGGAGGAAGACCTGCAGGATCTTACAACAAAAAGAAAGCTTCTGCAATTGTTACTCTTTACAAACAAAAAGAATCAATTAACTTTATCGAGGAAACACAAAATGTCAGTCGATCAACAATTTACCAATATCTTCGAAAAGAAGGTGTGACAGTTAATGGCTTTAAAAAAAAGAACAATAGGAATAGCTGATCTTAAATAAGATATTAAAATAGAGGGGTAATTAATCTACTAGTATAATAGCCATGATAAAATCAAAGGGTTTAAGTAAAGTCTCTGGTCTGCCAGCTGAAGACGGAGTACTCAAAAAGAATAAGCTAGTAAAAGGGCTGAGAAAAAAAGGCGAATTAATTAAACCAAAACTATACCCTATCCCTGAGGAGGATAGTTTCATGCCAATTCAAGAGGATTCGGAGGAGATAATATATAAAACCAAGAAAAGTATATCATAGCTTTAAATCATGAAAAGGAATTTATTAATCTTATCGTTTTTATTTTTTTCAATAGCTCAGACTTATTGTCAAAAGTTCAAAACTGTCAGAATTGTCGAGCCGGATTTTTCTGAGACAGCAGTTTTTGTAAATGATTCCATTGGTAGCGGTGTTTTACTGGAACACCAGACATCTGTAAATACAAAAATTAAATATATGACAACGCAGTTGATATTAGAATTTAAAATGTGTTGTTCCACTGTATCTGTAGATTCTTTAAATTCTCAGTTTATTGTCCGGGTTTCAGATAATTCAATTAACCCATACGACCTCGTTAGTATTGTTAAATTGAAAATTGAAAACACTAAAAGAGTCTGGAACACTTCAAAGTCTGAAAAGGTAGAGTTCAATGCAAAAAAGTACGGGACCAATTCATACTTAATTACTGTTCCAAGGTTTACTCTTGGCCAGTATGGGATTTGTTTTAAGAATAGTAATTCTGTTAATCTTTTTGGAGTAAAACTTATAAACTAGTATTATCGAATTTAAACAAGAACGTCCAAAATTATAATAGAGAGATCTTCGACAGAGGTCTCTTTTTTTATTCCATTTTTACCAGGGTTCATTGAGCAAAAAAAACTAAGAAAATTCATTAAACAAATTTGCATGTCACCATATATTTTTTGTCTTTTAACACTTGTAATTATTTTATATACACGCTACCATTTATCGAATTCTAGCACGATGAAATTTTATAAATTTACACTAACGTACTTTATAATCCGTTTCGTGAGGCGACCGTTCTTTGTTCAACGTTGATCGTATGAACCCTAAGTGATTGTTGCGCCAACGTCAGAGCTAATAGTGTAAACAGCATGTTATGCGAAGTATTTTATATGATACTTGTTATCTTATTGGTATTTTAGAAACACTTAATTTTGTTCTATAGAGTTCACACGATTCCATAAAACTCTTAAGCTCCTTCTTGTTTTGATAACACTTAGGTCCTAATACAACTTCAGGAACCAGAGTATCACTCCAAATCGCTCCTAAATTAAGTGCATAATAACTTCTTATTCCATCTTTAAAAACGCCATGTCTTATATCTTTCCGTAATACGTTTAATTTTGATGCTAATTCAATTATGTGATTACTTATATTCATAAATAGTTCTCTATCAGTAGAAACAGGCGAATTCATCATATCTTTAATATGTCTAGCTGTAGCTTCTGCTTCGCCATCTTTCAAATAAATTCTATTTTCCTTTTCATTAGCAAAACCTATATGTTTAAAAAGTGGTTTTAGTGTTGCCAAAGTTGAATAATAAATTGTCGAATAGATATGTTCTATAGTTCTAAAATCATCAGCTTCTTGAGTTAATCTTTTAATTTTAGTCATTACAGAAGATTTGGCATATTTTATTTGTTCTTCATAAGAATATACTATTGGGGCAGCTTGTAACCAATCTGATACAATGTCAGGTAGCGCATATGCCATAAATAAATTCTCAATTAAGGCAATATTTAAGCCGATACACACCCCCCCTGCATTATTTGCATAACGTTCCCAGTGAGTTAAACTATCTTTATCTTCAACAAGTGACAACCCATAATACTTATATTTTGGTTTATATTTCTTATAGCCTTTATCTTTTGGCGCCAATTCTATTTGTTCGAATATATTAATATACTCACTACTAGGAAAATCAATCTTCAGCTCCTTAATAGCTTCCATAATTATCTTTTCAGCTAATCTAAGTTCCATAGAGTCATTTGATGATCCTAAAAAAGTTAGCCAAAAGGATTTATTAGAAAAAATACTATACATTGCTTCAATACTGCAATAATAATAAACAACGTTATCTTTCAATCCCAATGATTCTCTTAACTCTTTTTCAGTCATTTAATCCTTCATATTAGATCTTATTCCAGGTGTCGAATTATATTTCGTATGTTGGCAGTAGCGTTTCTTTTATTTTACATTCGAAGCTGATACTTTTCTACTTGCATCGATTATAATAATATTCGGCTTATTATCTAACTTCAACTCTTTCAGTGTTTTTAATACTTTTCTTAGTTCGCTATTGTCAAAGTACAAAATTACTTTAATTGATTTCTGTGTGTTATTTGCTTTCTCATAGATTTCAACCTGTTTCGCTAAATTTTGTTTCAATTTAGTGTTTGAAGCAAGTTTAAATTCAATTAGTGTTTTGTCTTTTGAACCTTTTGAAATTGAATAGTCAACTGGACCTCTGCCATTATTTGGTTCTCGATTCACGTCGAAATCAGAAGCGAACCAAGTAAGACGATAGATAATTTGCAAGTCTTCTTCTCTCTTGATTGGTTTTTTGTCAACATAAAAAAGTCTGTATCCATCCTTGTTTTCAATAACATCTTTTAGAAAGGCTATTCGCTGTAATGCTTCATCAAATGAACTATCTGAATCTATTTTATAGAATTCTGTTTTGTGAAGTAGCGTTTCTACAAGATTACTAATTTGCTGACAAATAGAGTTTCTACTTCAGTAACTCTTTGTTGGGATATATTTTTCGCCCCCTCTTTATTCTCTTCCTGTCTTTTTATGTACCATTTAATGATTTCAGGAAATTGCCTTATGGTTTCTTGAATAGCTTGTGTTATTTCTTTCTGAGTGTTTTTCTTGTTACGAGGTGGCTTTGGAAGTCTTTTTCGGAAGTAGTTAAAAACTTCGTGTCTTAGTTGGTCATTGGGAATGCTATTACAAATCCTAGTAAAATCTCCCCTTAAATCGTTACTGTTAATCCAATTATCGTCTTTTGTTAATATATCCCTAGGTGTTAGAATAATAAAGTCATTAAAAAGGAACGGGAGGACAAATTCTTTTGGCATCCATCGTTCCAACTCATAATCGAAATATACTTTTTCGACTTTAATTCTTTTTAGCAACTTAGGATCAATACTTTGTGTCGCAAATGTTTCAGTGTAAGTTAGGAGAAATTCTTTGGTTAAGTTGGTTGAAAAGTCACTTATATTGTCTTTTCCAACTCCAATTTCAAAAAGTCCTGCTTTCTCTAGGTGAGAGGATTGTGTGATTATTTCCTTTCCTAAATCATCAAACACGATATGCATTGATGAAGACATTGATCTTCCAAATTTTTCACCTAAACCACTACCTCCATTACCAACTTTGCTATAACCAAACCAATTTTGTTTAACTTCTGGGAATAAATACCATGATTTAATTTGAGACAACTCGGTAATTCCTAATTCTGATTTTGATTTAAGAAATGTAAGATAATTCAGGATGCTTTTATGAAGTTCCTGGTATTCAGGTTTTTTGCTTCCAAATAATAAAAATGGATCAATGAATAAGGGAAGGTCGTTTATGAGAGAAACATTAAATGCGCCATATTCTTCCAATTTGTCAGAAGAAACATTAAAAAAATCTGTAAAATATACTTTCATATTAAAATTATTTTCATTAGGTAGTCTCGCACAAATATTGCTGCCAACGGACAAGAGTATGCTGAAGAGGCCTGTATGGCGTCGGTGGCAGGACCTATGTAGTATACTGTATGTTAGCGGCTGGCATTATTTTAATTTTTCTCGATCTGTTCTTATTCCATTTTGAAAATAAAAAATGTCAAAACTACCAGCCCTTTCTTTTGTTCCAAATACAATTGCAACCCCAAACTTAAAGTTATAGTGATTTCCCATATAATCAATTGTCATATGTTCCAGCTTCAATAAATCAAATTCTTTTAACTTATTTGATGAAGTGTCTTTTTTTACTTCAATAACAACTAAATTGTCTTCAATAATGTTTCTAGTGTGAATTATTATGTCTGGTGTCAGTTTGTAGTTATTTGTATCGTTTGGCTCAATTCCAATTTCAATCATTCTTGATTTTGCAATATCAATAGCTTTTCTATCATTCTCTTTTAGTTTGTCTCCATTGTATTCAGGGTCAACTGTATAATTTAGGAATAGTGGTGTTAAATATTGGGTTAGATGACCATTTAAATTCAGTTCATGAAGCCCCCTTTGCAGAATGTTAAACTCTTTTTCAAGCAAGGTATTTATCGCTCTATCTAGGTTACCCAAAATTTCTTGTATTTCCATTTTATTTTTTTATTGTCGTATTTTGTCTGCCGTTAACTTCTTTGTGCCCCTGTAAAAAGTCAGTTTCATTTCAAAGTTTTAATCTGCAAGGTTCAACGATATTTGATTTTAGAACAAGATATATTCAAATATACTGCTTTTAATTTCTATCTCTACACGTTTGCCTTTCTGTTCTTTTCGCCCAAATTCATTGAGCAAAAAAAACTAGGAAAAATCATAATACAAATTAGCGAAGCACCACATAGATTTTTATTTTATTTCTTTGGCATTTCACGGTAGCGGTTATTTTCTTTGCAAGGTTTTTTATTATTTCAATGATCGTTTTGTTCCAGGCTACATTATATATCGGAAGCCTTGAAGTAGAAAAAACTTCTTCGTGATCTAAACCCTACACAACACTAATGCGGGTAGTAAAATTGAATCAAGTACAACTAATATTCACGATGTACAGAAGTGTTTCTGAAAGAAAGCAAGATGGAATCAGGCTCGCCTGATTCTGCTATCACGCTAAGCCTGATAATCAAGTAATTGAAAAATAATTATAATTATTATATAATGATGTATATTTTGAAACATCAATAAAATGTATATATTTGTATGTAAATCTAATTAATTAATAATTATTTTATGCAAAAATACGTCACAATAAGCATAACTCCCAAGAGCAAAATAATTATTGACCGTCTGGCAGATAAATTTGAAATGAGTCAAAAAGATTTTGCTGAAGCAATGGCCAAATACTTTGACACCACCGGGGTAAATCCGAAAGACTTGCAAGTACTTTCACCGGCAGAGGAACTTAAAAAATTTCGGGATACAATAATATCTTTCATGCGAAAGCAGGAGAATGATTTTATTAAACCCACCTTCGGAAAAATGGATACATTAATCGCACGATTTGTAACTTACATTGATGAAGAAGCACCAAAAAGAGGAGAGGTGACGGGACAAAATAAGGTTAAATCTTTAGCTCTTTCTACAGAAATAAGTAAGGAAGAAAAGAGTGTATCCATGGTGACTGAAACATCAAAAAATGATGAACAGTCCGGGGAAATTAAATTACTTCAGGAGAAACTTAATAAAGCAGAATTGAAATTAAAAACGACCAAAGGATATCTCGAAAATATACTTTCACATACCGAAGAAAAATCCACAGGGCTAAATAGAAAACCGGTTATTGAGCTTCCAATTGGTGACATTAATGAATACAGAAAATATCTAAAAACACTTTAATGTACGTTAAGATTCATTCATCTAAAAAGGATAATAACAGGGGTAGTTGTAACGACCTGATAAATTATTTGGAGAAGGAGAACCAGGAGAAGGATATCTTCAGCCAGGAAAAATTTTTTGATCAAAAAACAAACGACATTTCTTTTTGTACTGCACAAAGCTCAATCGATAATAACAAAGGAAAGCTGGGGAAAGACGAAATCAAGTTTTACATGATCACCGTAAATCCAAGCAAAGATGAATTAAAGCATATTTGTAAATCAATTTCTGGGAGAGATATAAAAAACATCTCACAACTGACCTCCATCGAGTTGAAGTGTTACAAGGAAGCATTAAAAGACTACACTAGAATTGTCATGGATCAGTACGCTAAAAATTTCAACCGTGGACTCTCCGGAGAGAACCTTGTATATTTTGGGAAAGTTGAACATTCCCGATATTATGGAAGAGACTCTGCAGAAGTGAAAGAGGGTTTGTATAAAGCTGGAGACAAGAAAGAGGGACTTCAAACACACATTCATGTTGTTGTTTCAAGAATGGATCGATCAAAGAAGATTCGTTTAAGCCCGATGGCAAATGCTAAAAACTCCAAGAATATCTTAAATGGGAAAGAGGTTCAGATCGGCTTTGACAGGATGAAATTTGTTCAGAACTGTGAAAAAAGCTTTGATACAAATTTTGATTACAAAAGAGCTCATCACCATAAGTTTTCTCATTATCACACTATGAAGAATCAGATGAGAAATACCGCAAAAAGTATTGCAATGAGCATCGCAAGAGACGTGCCGGGAGTAAAAGAATATAGTAAAGCGTCCCGGGTTGTAAATACTGCTATGAAACTGGCAAATGCAAAAGATCCTCTGGATGCTCTCTCAGCAGTTTTTAAACAGGTGCCAGGAGCAAAAGAGTGTATAAAAGCAATTAGTTACGCTTATAACCCATCAAAAATTGTTCTGGATATTGGTAAAAGGGTTTTAACAACTACCTTGAATACGGGTCTATAAATACAAAGCATGGAGCGTATAATTAATTATTTTGAGCAATTAACACTTATTGCGAAGCTTATTTTAGTAGTGATTGTTTTGGTTGTTTCATTGCTTCAATTCCTGATACTTTCTTATAAGATTAAGTATTACTGGAGAATTCTACTAATTCTTCTTGTACAGGGTCTTGTTTACTTGTTTTTTACTCTGTTCTTTAGTTACAGTCTACCCCTTCATGTTGCCATTTTTATTTTTGGAGGACTCCTTTCAATAATTTTCTTAATAATAACCAGTACCTCATTTTTAGGGGAAAAGGGGAAGGTTGATCCTATTTGGAGTGTTAAATTTCCCATTAGAAATTCTTCCCCGCTTGTTATGCAAAACATAAAAAGAGGAATAGCAATTTTTGGTAGTGCAGGTAGCGGAAAAACCGAGAGCGGCTTTGTCCCAATTCTTAAACATGCCGGGGAAAGAAACATCCCCTGTCTATGCTACGATTATAAAAATGGAGAGATAACAGAGATAGCACATTATTTCTTTCAGAATTCTACAATAAAACAAGCAACGATAATACCTCATTCACCTATGTATTCGGATCGGGTAAACCCATTTCTTCCGAAGTACATACCAACTGAGCAACACCTGCGGCAACAGACAAAGCTGATCTTTGCAAACCTTAAGAAAGTTGATAACGTAAAGGAATCAGGAAGCAGTTTCTTTGACAAGATCCCTGAGCCGACACTTGCAGCTGTTATTTGGAGACTAAAAGTAGATTACCCTGAAATGTGTACTCTCCCTCACGCAGTAGCTTTATGCTTGGTGAAAACTCCAACTGAGATAGTTGACTTTATCTCGAAAAACCCATATTCGAGAGCGATAGGATCTCCTCTGGTAGATTCGCTTATATCCGAAAACCAGGTGGCAGGTGTTAAAGCTTCGCTCTCGCTACCATTAACAGATCTTGCTCTTCCGACAATATTTTGGGTAATGAGTGCAAATGACGTTGATCTTGATATAAACAACCCGGAAAATCCAACATTTTTGAGCATTGTAAATGATCCACGGCTTGAAAGAATAAATGCCCCATTTATTTCTGTAATAATAAGCACGGCTATAAACAGTATGCAGATACGGAACAGGCCAGCCAGTTTTCTTTTGTTTGATGAAGGGACAACCTTTTACATCGATGGAATTTCCAAGATTCCTGCAACGATGAGAAGCTATAATATAGCCACCGTCTTTTCAACTCAGGACCGGGCCTTGGCAAAAGAAAATTATGGGGATGTTATTACAAGCTCCCTTCTCGCAAATCTTTCATATCAAATGATCGGTAAAGCGAATGACCCGGATAGTGTTAGATACTACAAGAACATTAGCGAGGAAATTGAAAAGAGGACCGTTTCCAGATCCTTTACTAATTCCGTTACTGGAGGTGATACCAGAACATCGGAGGGAACAAGGGAAACATCCAAGTATAAGAACCAGGATTTCACCGGACTTAAGCAGGGACAATTCTTTGTTTTTGCTGACGGGAAGGACAAACTCTATAATTTTGACCTGTTTCCTTTTAAACGATTGGAATTAAAGGTGAAGCACCATATCACAGAAAAAGATCTTAACGACAATTTTAACCGTATTATGAATGAAGTGAAGTGCCTCTAAAGAATCCCTAGGAATTTTAGGTACTTATTTGTTTCTTAAGAAACATCATAATTTAACAAAACCAGAATAATCTTGTCTGTTAATAAATTAACAATGGCATGGTTGTTGTGATTTTTATTACTGGTAATTTAAGACAAAACTAACTGAGAGAAGGACATGAAAAGTAAATGGCTTTTATATTTGTGTTTAATTACGTGTATTTCTGTATTCTCCTGTTCCGAAGACATAAAATTTAATCTTCCTGAAATTGAGCCTTTACTTGCAGTTCAGTCATTTGGTGATCCTGACAAAGACTTCGAACTTATAGTAACAATGGCAAGGCCACTACAAGAGCCAAATATCCAGTTGGACCGAAATTGCCAGGTTGATATTTATGAAAATGATCTTTTTTTTACCCGTTTAAATCTGGATCCCTCAAAGTTTATTCAGAGCCCAGATATACAGAGATACTTAAGATTTTTCGCAGACCCCGGTGTGCAATTCTCTGAGAATAAAGAATACAAAATAGAAGTAAATTATCCGGGATTCGAACTAGTTACCGCGAAAAGCATTAAACCAAAGGCAGTAAAAATTAAAGAAATATCCCACAGATATTTCGTAGGTGAGATGCCAGACTGGTATTATGAAACACCTTCAAAATCCAACTCAGATGACCACACTGGTATAATAAAAAGAGACACTTCATTAATCGAATTCACTATTACCTTCGATGATCCAATTGAGGCATCAAATTTCTATCGTATAGGAGTGAATATTATTACAAGACCAAGACCACTTCCCTTTGACTATTTTGAAAGCAGACTTCAGTATGCTTCACTTACATCCCCTGATCCCTGCTTTATGAAATTCACTTATAAAACAGAACACCCGATATATTCCGGATGGCAGAACCCGACAACACATGAAATACTTTTAAATGATAAAAATTCAAATGGTAAAGAACAAACTATAAAAATTCTTATACCTGGTAATGCCGTAATTTCACCTGGAACAAAATATTTAATAACTCTGTACACAATCAATGAAGATTACTATAAATACATGGTTGACAGGTGGAAATTCATAAAAACAGAGAACGATCCTTTCGCTGAGCCAATTAAGATGTATAGCAATCTTAGTGATGGTTGCGGAATATTCGCATTTTCTTCTGTTGACATAGACACTTTACAGTTTTAACACAGGAATGATTTATGTTTAGATATATAATCTTATTTATCTTTCTTTCGGTTATAAGTAACTTGGTCAAGGGACAAGAACTGCGAATTGAAGGAAGAGTTCTTGATGCTCAGACCCAAATTCCGGTTCCAAACGCTGAAATAAAATTCAATCAAAAGTTGTACAGATCGGACAATGCCGGATATTTCAAGGTAAAACAAGCTGCTGGTAACTTTATGGTTACAATCAGGCAGGGAAATTTTGACGAGAAGAGCATCCCTGTAAATATTACTTCAGATACGACGCTAGTTCTCTACTATGAAAAAATCGTTCCAATAGACGAAGTAACAGTTCTTGGTTCAAGAATTTCAGGTTTCAAAAAATCAGATAATCTTGAGATTACAAAAATTACTCCATCTGAGATAAGTTTTTTACCCGGACTTGGCAGTAATGACGACCTGCTTAAAGAAGTACAACTCATGCCCGGGATTCAGTCTGGAAATGAGGGCTCATCAGGTCTTATCGTCAGAGGTGGCCAGTATGATCAAAACCTTTTTAATCTCAACGGTTTTCCAATCTATCAGCCATATCACTTTTCTGGTTTGCTTTCTTCAATTGATCCTTTTATTGTTTCAGATATCCAGGTTATGAAAGGAGGTTTTCCTTCAAAATATGGAGGTAAACTTTCTTCAGTTGTTAATTTCAGCACTGACAAACCAATTTCTGATTCTGTATTGACTACAATTGAAACAGGCATACTTGTGTCCGGAGCTGCAACAAGATTCTCCCCCGATACTCTTACAACTATTTCGATTTCAGGCAGAGTTGGAACAACAATGCCTGTAAATAATATGTTAAGCAGGATATTTCCTACTTTCCCTTTTTACAACTTCTATGATTTTAACCTTAATGCAGCCCGAAAAGTAAATGATAAGAACCAGATCTCTTTTACTTTCTTTTTAAGTAAAGACTTTATCAAAAAATCGACTACCTATTTGGATTTAAATCAGGGAATTAAATCAACTGTTGAGAATGTTGCAAAAGCCGGATGGAATGACATGCTTGCCGGTATTTCCTGGACAAACAAAACCAATGAAAACTTAAAGATCCAGACAAATCTATTCTTCCAGAATTTCCTTTCAGAATCCTCCGAAGAAATCCATGGCATAAAGTATGATGTCATCAAAGAAACCGATGATGCGATAAATACAAATTCAAGTCATATAAAGGAATTCGGATTAACAAATGATTATCAGTTTAAAGCCGGCAAACACAACATAAACACTGGTTTTTTTTCATATCTAAGAGCAATCACTCCTTTGGTGGGAACCTATCTTTATACCAATGGTGAACTAACAAATAATTCAGGCGGTTCTTATAACCTTGATCCCAAAAACTCACAAATTGAGACAGGAATTTACCTTGAGGATCAATACTCTATAAATGACAAAACTACATTCCGGCCCGGAATCAGGTTGTCAATTTTATCTGATTTCAAAACGGTTCATTTCAATCCCGAACCCCGTCTATTCATTTCTCATAAATTAAATGACAAGATTTCACTGATTGGATCTTATACAATTACAACACAGAGCATACACATGATAAGTTCTTCAAATGCAATGGTTGTTAATGATCTTTGGGTGCCTGCTAATGGAGAAATAAAACCCTCCAGATCCTATCAGAGTGAATTGGGAGTTTATTATGATGCCGGAAAACTTTTCCGCACAGAATTGAATGTCTACCATAAAAATATGCGTGACCTCTACATTTATAAAGAAGGGGCCAGTTTTGTTTTGAATCCCAGGTGGGAGGACAACATTACAACTGCAACAGGCAGCTCTTATGGCGCGGAGCTACTTATTCAGGCTCATCTTAAGAATACTTTTGTCCTGCTTGCTTATACAATCTCCAAAACAACACGCCAATCACCTGAAGTAAATGGGGGTAAGGTTTTCAATTATAAATACGATAAACCACATGACTTAAATATTACAATCGGATATCGCGCAAATAGTAAACTAAGTCTAAGTTGTAATTGGGTAATTCAAAGCGGAAATATGATCTCATTTTATGATAGAATAATTCAATATGATTATCGATATTTTCCACTTCCATATCTTGATAGAATAAACAATATACGTTTCCCGATCTATCATAGGCTCGACCTGGGTCTTGAGCGAAAAATATCTACTAAATGGGGTAAAAAGATATTAAAATTTGATATTTACAATCTCTACTCCAAACTTAATCCATGGTATTTGACAGCAAATAATGGAGAGATTAAACAAGTAACATTATTTCCTATAGTGCCTTCAGTCAGTTACAGAGTTGAGTTCTAATGAAAAAATTTACTCTGAATCAGGATATTATGCAAAAAAGGGACTATTTATCGTTTTGCAGTTTTGCATTGCCATCTGGATAATTTATTCGTGACATGGAAATTTTACTCGCGTATCTCTATTTACTTACAAAATGTAATTGACTCTGCTTATTAGTAGTCAATTTATTCCAGCAAAACCAAAATCACTGCTACCTCTTTTCCCACATTAGATAAAACTACCTAAATACAAAGTCTTTTCAGACCTGAATTTGACTTAAATAGATAAGATATTGTCATTTTTTTGTACTGTTTCTAAAAACAGTACAACATGGGAAATTTCATCAGTGCTAAACCTATTGACTTTTTCATCAGTGTTAATTCTCTCTGTTTTAGGTCTGCGATATACAATTTTCAAACTATACAAATATTCCTATGAAAAAGACAATTTCTTTATTTGCGTTGCTTTTGCTATTCTCTATAGAGATCCAGGCACAGGTTACGAATGTTCTTAATAATTTTTATACTGTTTGGGTCAAACCGGCAATCCCAATTATTGGGGGTCTTGTATTAATTGTTGGTGCATTAGCTAGCATTGGTAAAGTCCTTGGCGATTCACGGGATTATAGAGGTTTTATTACAAGCATAGTACTTTATCTGGCAGTATATTTTTGTCTGGTAGGTATCGTAGCCTTTATAATGGCAGGTTAATGAAATCATATAGTGTATACAAAAATGTTAACAAGCAACCGTATATCCTGGGATTGCGGTTGTCTTTGTTTTATCTCTATATCCTTTTTTTAATCATTGTTATTTTCCTGCTTTCAACAGGTATAACCCTTTTCAAACTTGTTTCTTATACAATAATTTTAATTGTAGGATACTTAGTCCTTAATAAATTGAATTCTGGCGCTCTTTTAGGCTCAATCTCAAATGAACGCTTTCCAAATACTATCATAAACGATAATTATAACTAGCCATGGAGATAACTCTAAGTAATGCTCCTTCGGTACTTTTTCGTGATGGACACCGATGCTATTCAAATAACGGTAGCGTTATTTATGGTTTTCATGTTCACCTTCGGGAAATATATTCAAACTCTGAGAAAGATTTTGACACAATTCACGATATCTGGTATAATGCACTTAGAGATTTTGAGGAAGGGACCATTATTCATAAATGCGATTTATATATCAAGAAGAAGTTTGATTCCAGCTCGATGCCTTCAAAAACTTTCCTTCAACAGGCAACCAAAAATCATTTCCAGGGCAGAGAATTTAACGATCATCACTCTTTTGTATTTTTTATTTTTAATGAGAGCGGGAAAACAATTAACGAGGGATTCAAGAACCCCTTTAAAAAACCCATCAAAACAGCCGAATACCTTAAAGAGTACGATAATCAGAAGAAATTTGAAATCAGCGTCGAACGGTGCTTTGATTATATAAATAATTCACGGTACCTGAAGCTTGATCCTGTTACAGAGGAGGTTTATAAATATTTGGAATTTGGCTATTTCAATTCATTCTATGAGGACAGGTATACCGAGATTGATGTCGATAAAATGAAGGTTGGCAATAAGTTCATAGGACTTTTTGCCGTCAACCAATTTAAACAGTTGGGCGAAACGGTTAAGACATGTTCTTATGATCAAAAAATGAGTGCCGGAGATTTTGTTTACCACACCGGCTTTGCGGACAACCTTGGTTTAAATCTTCCCTTCGATCACATCTATAATCAAATTATATACATACGAAACCATAAGCACGAAAAGAGCAAGCTTGAAGATCAAAGGACGATGCTTTACGGTGCAAGAAAATTCAAAAAGGAATATGAAAGCGATGCAGAAATGCTGGGTGAATTCCTTGATACAATTACCAAGGATGAGAAGATTATTCTTTCAGGCTGCCACTTTAACGTGGTGTTTTATGCAGAGAATGAGGCGGATTTCTTCACCTTCGAGCAGATGGTGGCCAACGAGTTTAAGAACCTCGATATAACCCCTTACGCCCCCATCGGAGCTAATAAAAAAAATCTTTTTTTGAATTCATTTTTTGCCAATGTTGCTAACATTGACAAGTCGAATATTATAATACCAATAGATCTGCAGCAGAGCCTTTGTTTCTTTACGAATGTAACAAATTACAAAAACGACGAAAAGGGTATTTACTTTAATGACAGGGTATATAATATTCCGGTAAAAAAAGATGTCTGGGATGAAGACCGAAAAAGAATAAAGGCCCGGAATTTCTTTATAATCGCTCCAACAGGGGAAGGCAAATCAGTCCTTGCAAATCATATCTTCCGGCAGTTCTATGAGAACGATATCCGGATCGTTATCATTGACCTTGGAGACAGTTACCGGAAGCTTTCCCTGTTGTACCCTGATGATACAGTTTACATCAAGTACCAGGATGGTGTTGGTATTGGTCTAAATCCTTTTTTTGTTGATACAGCTGAAAACATTTCAGCTACAAAAATCAATGAGCTTTCGACTTTCGTTTTCAAGCTTTGGAAAAGGGACCGGCTACCTGAAGAAGATGAAGCCGTGAGTCTAAGAAAAGTTATAACTCTCTATTATAAATCTATTGAAAAAGAACACAGTTTTCCCCAGTTCTATGATTTCATATTTAGCAACAAAGAGGATATTATGAAAGTTCTGGAGCTTAATCCAAAATTCTTTGACATAGAGGACTTTCTGCATATTACCTCAGAATTTATCGGAAAGGGGATCTACTCATTTCTTTTTGAAGCAAAAACGGACAATAGTTACAAGATCGAGGGAAAAAAATTCATCGTTTTTGAACTTGATGAGATTAAAGATAATCAGGTCCTGCTTACTATCATGCTTCACATGATCAGCGAAGCCGTTCAGAAAGTTGTCTGGAAGGACAGAAGTACAAAGGGGGTAATCTTCTTTGATGAATTCGCAAAGATGTTAAAATTCCCATCTATACTCAGCTCTGCAGAGTACTTCTACCAGGCAGCCAGAAAACAGGAGGCCGCAATTGGAATAGTGCTTCAATCACCAAGTCAGCTACCAAAAAACGATGCTTCAAATGCAATGATTGATAATACACAGGTGATGTACATCATGCAAAACGAAAAAGGCTACAAGGAAATTATTGAACGCCTTTCTCTAAAGGAGCATGATGAGAATCAGCTTGGATCGATAAAATACAACTTCACGGGAAAGATAAAATATTCAGAATTTTTACTCAAGATAGGATCTGAGAGCAATATAATGAGGCTGGAACTGGCGAAGAAAGTCCTACTAGCATTTCAAACAGAAGGAAAGGAGTACACAGAGGTCATGGAGCTTTATAAAGAAACGGGAGATATGGAGAGTGCAATAGAGAAATACAGTAATATCAAAAATGGTTAAAATGAAAACTTTATATATGTTTTTGCTTCTAATGCTGAATTTCGAAATTTTTGGTCAGGTTCCAGCAGGTTTAACCATGGTTGTAAAAAACCCTGCATGGCAGGCCGAAGATGCAGCAAAAGAAAGTCTGGAAAAAGCTGATCGCATAAGGCAAATATCAACTCTTACCGAACAAGTGAATACACAAAAAGAAAGCTTACAGGTAATAAGAGATGCAACAGAAAAGCTTAAGAAGATTAATCGTAAGGTTGCCAATTATCATAATCTTGAACTGGCTATAGTACAGGTTGGCGAAGCATATACAAGGGTACTTAGTTCACTTAAAAGGATTAGTGATAATAACTGTTTTAAGCCCTCTGAATATCATATTATAAGCGAATCAATGATGGGATTGCTTAGCCAGACAAGCTACTCCATTACTACCCTTACCGTGGTGCTTACTGATAATTTTTCTGAAATGTCCGACGGCGAAAGGCTGCTTAACATGAACAGCGCTATAAAAGAACTGAGAGAAAATCTTGGAGTTATAAATGCCGCAATAATAGAAGTTGAAATACTTGATAATCAGCGCATGCAACTTAGAACGCTGAATTATTTAAACAGCGTTTTTAAATAATTGACGATGGGACTAGAGTATTTAGATAAGGTTTATAAGGCAATGTTTGCAGGTGATCTTAGTTACCTGGTCATCGTTTCAAAATCTATTGGAGCTTTTATACTAATTCTTTCCCTTTGGAAAAGTTTTTTCAAAAGCTTTTCCAAAGCAGGGAAAGTATTTACCGAGGGGGAAGAAGGATTTTCACCATATACCCTTTTTAGAATGCTGGGGCTTCTTTTGCTGGTTGGTTTTAGCACACAGATCTTAGATGTTTTTGATTCTGCTTGTGCAATGGTTGAAGGGGAGGCTTTAAAAGGTTTTAATAACAAACCGGATTTATTTACGGTATCTACGCCAGATGTTACACCCCCACCAGCTAATGAATCAGCAATAGACGGTGTTTTAAGAAAGATGGGTGAAGTTGTAAATATGATGAATCCTTCTAGCTGGACAGGAGGTACTTACACCCACATAACGCAGTTCTTATTAAAAATCCTTGACTTTTTAATTTACCCGGTTTTTCTTGCTGAAAGGTATTTTTTCATGGGATTGATCAAGATTTTTGTACCCCTGATGATTGCCCTTTCAATTTTTGATAAAACAAAAGATTACATATACACTGTTTTCAAGATGTATGCCAGGTACTATCTGATCATTATTCCTTATGCTTTCGTAGTTGTTTTTGCAAACACCCTGTTCGATACCATGACTGTTCTTATAACGCCTGTTTCTGCTGTAGGTCCCGGTAGCATGGCTATTTCAGGTGGATTGATGGTTATTTTGGCTTTAATACTGGTTATAATTATCAAAATCAAGCTTTTTAAAATGTCAATGCCTTTTTTGAAAGAATTAATTAAGTAATGCAATGGAAAAACCCAAAGTTGATATTTACAAAACACTTATTGTCAACCGTATGGTTGTTTGGGGTCTTACTATTGCCTTTATAGTTTCAGCGGCAATATTCGCTTTTGCCATTAATGAACTTTATTCGAAGCAGTTAAACACGGTTCTTGTTCTGGATACTGACGGTGAAGTGATACCCATGAAGTGGATGCAGCGAGATGAAAACATTAAGATTGAGATCAAGGACCACCTTGAAAAATTTCACACATATTTTTATCAATATGATGCATTCAATGTTGATAAAAGCCTTGAAAAAGCTTTGTGGTTTGGTGATAATTCAATTGAGCAACTATATATAAAACGAAAGAATGACGGATGGTATACAAGGGTTTCCAGTTATGGAATAAATCAAACAATTGAAATACTGCCGGAGAATATCGAGATTGAGGGTAATAATGAGCCTTATTCTTTCCGGATAAAGGCGAACCTGTCCATTACACAGGATGATCAAACAGTTAGATATTCATTTGAAACAACCGGGTTAATAATTTTTGTTAGCCGGAACTATCCTCTTAACCCTCATGGGCTACTGATCACAAGGTTTGCAGAGAATAACCGCAATGAAATTAAATAACTATGAATAAGGAGAAGTTAATATTTTTTGGTGCAATTGGGGTGGTTATTCTTATCATGGTTATTTATGGGGTGAGTGTTTATTCAGGTAAAGGCACTTCTTCCGGATCTGCAGCTGACTTTGCCGTCCCTGATTTGGTGGAGAAAGATTTGGCAAAGGAGGAATATAACAACCGGCTAAAGAAGGCTAATGCTTACCAGGAACCGGAAGCAAAACCGGATTTATCCAAGACCGCTAATTTTAAAACCTACCAGTCAGAACCCCGGAAAGATGTTGAAAAGTCCAGCACTGAAGACCAGGTTACAATGCCTGTAACTCTGAAGCAAGAGCCCATAAAAGCAAAAGACGAAATAAAAGCAGAAATAAAAAGCGATGCTTCACAGAAGAAAGAAGAAGATTCCGGAGGCTTTGGGATAACTGTTGCAGAAAGATCCTCAGGGAAAAAATCCACATCTGGTTCACCTAACAACGCCGGGTTTATTGGTGCCATGCTGGAAGAGGACACCAGGATAAAAAACAAATCTTCGGTTGTGTTTTTCCTCCTGGAGGATCTCGCGGTGGAAGGAACGGTCTACAAAAAAAATTCAATTCTCTACGGTAAGGCAAGAGAAAACAATAATGTTTTCGATATCAATATTTACCAGATTATGAATACCGATGGTATTGTTTCGCCAGTAGCCGGGCTGATTGTATTTGATGAAAAATACTCCCGCGGACTTCCTTACGAAGGAAACCTTAATGAATCGGTAAGGGAGGGGGTAGGACAGACCACTAATGAGACGTCTTCTGCAGTTTCCTCCGGTATTGCAGCAGGAACAGGCGTTGGCATTGCTGCTAGCGCTGTGGATAATACGATAAGGGCTATGACAAGGAAAAAGGATCCAATTATAAGCTTATATAAAGGCTACAGAGTTTTTATTAAAAAAGAGTAACATGCGAAATATTTTCTTAACGGTTTTTCTTGCTTTTTTGGCTGGCCCGGTTACTGCCCAAAATATGGGTGTAATAGAGGTAAATAAAGACTTTACCGCAACCCTTAATTTCACTGATAGTATTGTTTTCATTGTTGTTGGCAACAACCCATCTGTTGGGGAGAATAGAAATAAATATTATGACATTTTTCAAAATGGCAAGAATTGCGTAATCCGGGGTAACGATGCTCTCTCTCCGGAAACATCAATAACCGTAAAGCTCGATAATGAAAAGATCTGGTATGGCCGGTTGAAATATGGCGACAGCACGAAGATTTTCTATGACTACACAAGTGAAGAGGTTAAAAAGATTGACGAGAAGAAAATGAAAGAGGTCGTCAGCGTCCAAAGCAACAATTCAAAGATGAGAGAGAGGCTTAACAGTGTACTATCGGATAAGGTAGAATATAATTCAATCGGAAAGGTAGAAAACGGAATGACCTTTCAAATTGCAAACATCAAGAATGATGACAGTTTTACATACTTCAAGCTCATCATAATTAACAATACGGGAAGCGATTATAATATTGACGGCATTTACAGCAAGGTTGTGGAAGGAAAGCGAAAAGGGATGAAAAAAAATGAGGCCAAAATCGAGCAGAGAATTAAAATCGAGTTTGAGTCTCCCGTTAAGGTTGTCACTGCGTATCAAAAACAAGAGCTGGGTTACGTAACAGAGCGCTTTACAGGAGGGAAGGGAGGCTCACTAGTTATCCAGCTCAGGGAACTTAAGGGAACCCGTAACCCGATTATAGAGATCCCAGGAGAGAAGATGTTAAAAGTGAAAGTATTTGAACAAAAACTCTCCGAAAATGAAAATTAGACTAATACTTACATTTTTGATTATTTCTGTCTCGGCTGGCGCACAGTTGATACACGTTGAAGGAAGTAAAGCCCTGGGGATTAATTATGCCTACGTTAAAAATGGTTTTAACGTCTCTTCAAGAATTACCTTCTATAAAAGTGGCAACCTGGCTTTTCGAGGAAGTATTGACTATGAAAGAGTAAACTTTGATTTAAGCAAGGCCTCAATTGTATATGCAAACCCGGAGCTTATGTATACCTTCTATAACCCCATGGATAAGTTATTTTTCAATGTAAAAGGAGGTATTCTAACAGGAGCGGAGTTCATAAAAAATTCAGTGCTCGATAAAAAGGAGAACCAGTTTTTTATTGGTGAGAACATAGGGCTTTGCGCTGAATATTTCATCTCAAGCAAGATAATGTTTAACCTGGATTTTGACCAGCGATTCTTACAGCTTAGCAAGGTTGGAAGTGCCAGTTTCATTATAAAAATAGGAATGAACTATAATTTCTAGATTATGAAAAAGCTTCGGAATTACTTTTTGTTAAGCATTATAATTGCTTTTACCTCAAACAATTATTCTTTTGGTCAGGAATATGGTTGTTACTCACTACCACAAACCATAGAATCTGTTTCTTCTATATGTGTTAACTCTGGTAATACTATAACGGGAAAACCCAATTATGTTTATGAATGGGCCGATTGGGGATTGTTATATGATTTTTGGTGGAATAATGATATTACGGTTAAAAGACCTGATGGATCTACCGCGTTAGTAATAGATCAGGGGAGTTTGTCAAGCTTTACTTCTTCGTCTTATTCTTATGTGTTTCCTGCCGGGTTTTTTAATGTAGTTGGTAATTGGACCTTTTCGTGCCTTTCGGAAAATGAATGTAACTCAACAAGTTATACCACCACTTTTACTCTGAAAGTTGCTGGAATATATAGTAATTCTATCGGTTCGGACGAGGTCATTTGTAATGTTGGAGGAACACCACAAAATATAGTTAATAATTCTTTAACCTCTAATTCTGCTTATACAATTAATTGGCAGAGCAAAATTGGTGCGGGTAGTTGGAATTCTATATCAGGAGCTAACTTGGAATCGTATCAACCAACTTATATAAATCAGACAACATCATATAGAAGATTTATTACCACTACAGAATTGGGTTGTGTAAGTGGTCCCAGTAATGAAGTAATAAAGTATGTTTACTCACAACTTACCACAGGAGCAATTGGAAGTAATCAGGATGTTTGTTATAATATTTCACCGGCACTAATAACGGAAACGACCGCACCAACAGGTGGAAGCTCTTACCCAAATTATAGTTATCAGTGGTACAGCTCTTCAGATAATATAAACTGGAACCCCATTTCAGGTGCAACCTCAAAGACCCATCAGCCATCTTTTACCCTGGGGTACACGTATTTTAAAAGAAAAACTATTGATGCAAGTTGTGGAGAGACATTTACAAATTCAATTCAGATACATGGCTATAATGATCTGACACCAGGAACGATAGGCTCAGACCAGCATATTTGCTACAACTCTACTCCAAGCCCTCTCACGGTGACTTCTATTGAAACCGGGGGTATCGGTTCAAACTCTTACCAGTGGTACAGCTCTACAGATAACTTAAACTGGTCCGTTGCCTCAGGATCTTCCACAGGTCAGAATTACCAGCCGCCAGCCTTACCAGCTAAAAGGTATTATCGTAAGGCAATTATAAACGCTTGCCGTACGGTTTATACTAATACCGTAACAATTAATGTACGACTGGATTTATCAAGCGGTAGCATTGGAGGCGACCAGACAATTTGTTATAATGAAGTACCCGGGATTATTGGCACCCTGGTAAATCCTTCAGGGGCATCTAATTCTTTTACCTACGCCTGGGAGAGCTCTCTAAATTACTCGACTTGGAACCCTATACCCGGAGCCAACCTTGTTTCTTTCCAACCAACTGCTTTAACACAAACCACGTATTTTAGGAAAAAGGTAATAGATGCTAACTGTCTTTCAGTATATACAAACAAGGTAACTGTCACCGTTCGGCCAGCTTTTTCTATTGGGACTATTGGAAATAGTCAAAATATTTGTAATGGCATTACGCCTGTTATTCTTTCAAACTCAACTCCCCCATCGGGAGGGCAAGGAACATATATGTATATTTGGGAGAGATCTCTTAATAATTCGGATTGGAATATTATTACAGGAGCGACTGGAGCTTCGTATCAACCAGGAAGTTTAGCCGTTACCACATATTACCGCAGAAAAGTGACTGATGCATTATGTGGTAATGGTTACAATAATACAGTAACAATTACTGTTAAGCCTGTTTTTTCAGTTGGATCTATTGGATCGGCTCAAACTATTTGTATAAATACAGCTCCAGCATTACTGACAAGTACAAGCCCATCAGGAGGCGCGGGAGTCTATTCTTATTACTGGGAAAGTTCTTTAAACGGTACTGATTTTAATAATATTTCTGGAGCAACCGGTGAAACATATCAACCCGGTGTACTTTCGCAAACAACTTATTATAGGAGGCATGTAACGGATGCTTCCTGTGGAAACGGATTCACGAACACGGTAAAAATTACCGTCAGATCTTCTTCCTTCTTCGGAACTATAGGGTCTGACCAAACAGTTTGCTACTACCAGACACCCTATATTATATCATTCACCGTATCGGCATCCGGCGGATCAGGAATGTACACATATGAATGGCAAAGCACTGAGAATGGTACCGACTGGGTGACAATTCCTGGGGCTACGATGAACGAGTACCAACCTGTCACTCTTGCAGTGACCACTAAATATAGAATTCTGGTTACGGATGCTATATGTGGTAACGGTGGCTTCACCAACACTGTAACGGTTACTGTCCGACCCATCTTTAAGGCTGGGAATATCGGCTACCCGGAAACAATCTGCTACGGTTATTCTCCTTCGGCGATAGTTTCAAAAATCGCTCCCTCAGGTGGTAGTGGATCTTACACATACGAATGGAGCTCCGGTAATAACGGAATTGACTGGAACCTGATCCCAAGTGCAACTGGAGAAACCTATCAACCTGGTATCTTGACTCAAACAACATTATTTCGTAGAAAGGTAACGGACGTATGCGGTAGCGGGTATTCTCTAAATGATACCGTCACTGTTCGCACTCCGCTTGTACCGGGGAGCATTTCGTCAAATCAAAGTATTTGCTACAATTCAGCTCCTGGCCGTTTTACATCGTTAAGCCTTCCATCGGGCGCTACGGGGATATACACCTACCAATGGCAAAGCTCTACCAATAATGTTAGCTGGAACAGTATTGCGGGTGCGACAAATGAGGAGTACCAACCCATTCCGATGGTCAGTTCGCTCTACTTCCGGAGGCTTGAAACAAGCGGGAGCTGTGGTACTGTGCAAACGAACTCTGTCTTTATAACAGTGAATAGTCAGCTTGTTGCCGGTTCGATAAAGAGTGATGAAACCATTTGTTATGGTTATAGCCCTGGCACAATGATAACCAATACAGCCCCGGTTGGCGGTACGGGGGCATATACCTACCAATGGCAAAAGCTCATCGGTACTGATTGGATAGATATAACAGGAGCAACTACCGAAACCTTTACCCCTAATGCCCTTACCTCTACCTCTTATTTCCGTAGGAAAGAAATCTCAGGATCATGCGGGACCGTGATCAGTAACCAGATCACTAAAACGGTTCTTCAGCAGTTCTCCGGTGGTATAATTGGATCTTCCCAAACGATCAGCTATAATACAGCTCCAGCTCTACTCACATCATTACAAAGTCCCTCTGGAGGTACTTTGCCCTATACCTTTCAGTGGATGAAATCAGAGGACAATTCTTATTTTGTAAATGTGAATGGTGCTACCTCTGAAACATATCAACCCGGCATCCTTGGTTTAAATACGTACTTCAAACGTGTTACCTCAAGTAGCACTTGTGGATCTGTTGAAACCAATACTGTTACTATCACAGTTGCTAATCAACTCCTGCCGGGAACAGTTACGGCCGACCAGACAATCTGTTTTAAAACCGCCCCGAACTTAATAACTGGTTCCACTCCTTCGGGAGGAACCGGATTGTTTAGTTTTCAGTGGATGAAATCGTTCAATAATACAGATTGGTTCACCATCGAGGGTGAAGTAGGATCTTCCATACAACCTGGTATATTGACCGAGAACACATATTTCCGCAGAGGGGTAACCAGTGGTGCAAACTCTTCGTTTTCAAATAGTGTTAAAGTAACTGTATATCAACCCCTGAACATACCAACGACTGATGCGAAAAGCTTTTACTGCATTGGTACAAGTTTTCAGCTGAGCGTACTTAACCCGGTTTATGTCAGCTATAAATGGTACGACAGTTCGCAGAACTACATTCAGGATGGAACGAAAATAAATGTTAGCAATTTTTCTTCAGATAAAAAGTATTTCCTCAAAGCTGTTAACTCTTTGGGATGCTTCAGTGACCCAGTGGAGATACCCCTTTTCGTGGATAACGTGCAAGCCGGTTTCACAAATGACATTACTACAGTTACTCTTGGTAGCGCAGTTAAATTTACCAGTACAAGCGTTAATTCCAGCAACGTTTCGTGGAATTTCTTTGAGGGTGATATTATTCATGAAACAAGCCCGGTTCATTACTACAATACCCTCAAAGGTTCAAATTCAAA
The DNA here is from genome assembly GCA_942492865.1 of uncultured Bacteroidales bacterium. Classification (GTDB taxonomy): domain Bacteria; phylum Bacteroidota; class Bacteroidia; order Bacteroidales; family VadinHA17; genus LD21. The sequence continues at coordinate 2,217,262 of OW818650.1, forward strand.
TAAGTTCGATGTCATGCTCACAGCTGTTAGTTCGAATGGTTGCAAGGATTCTCTTTTGAAGAAGGACCTGATTACCGTGGTTAATGATGTTACCGGCATCGAGAAGAATAAGGAAATTACGTTCTCATACTATCCTAATCCGGTAAGCGAAAAACTTTGGCTTACATGCAACGAAAGAATAAGAACCGTTAAGATTTTCAATATTTCAGGTAAGATGATCAAGTCTCTTATTTTTGACAGCGAGGCTGTCACAATTGACTTCAGCTCACTGAAATCAGATATTTATATTTTGGAAATCAACGGTTTCAGAAATTCTAAGAAAAATATTAAAATCATAAAAAAATGAAACCGTTAAAAATTTTCATTGTGCTTCCTGTTTTGGCCGGTCAATTTTTTTTCTCATCGTGCGATAACCGGGAAGATTACTTTATTGATGTTAACAAAGCCCCTTCACTCTCGCTGGTTAAAAACGGGGTTACGCTTGAGGGTAGTACTCTTTCTGATTCTCTCAAGATCGGGGTACCACTTTCCTTACAATATTCTATACAGGATGAAGAAAAGATTATATTACAAGTCTCACAGGAGCAACAAAAAAACACTTTTCAGGTTGGTGCTGGATTAATTAGCTTCACAGGAGTTGATGAAGGCAAGAATCTAGTTAGCCTGGCAGCTAAAGATTCTTTTGGTCAAATAGCTAAGTTTTCTATAACATTTACCGTTTTTCGAAATATAGCTCCAGTTGCACAATTTTCTGTAAGGAAAATAGGCGTTTCAAGTCCATACGAATATGAAGTGGATGCTTCGGCCTCTTATGATAAAGATGAAAGGTTTAGCGGGAAAATTACAGAGTACGAGTATACGATTGCAAATTATAAATTTAGTTCTCCGCTGAGTAAGGTCCGTTATGTTTTTGGTAGTGCCGGGCAGAAGCAGATCCGGGTCCGGGTAAAAGATAATAGCGGTGACTGGTCCAGCCAGGTATCTCAGTACGTGGTTTTAAATTGAGTTTTTGGTTTGAGATTTAATAATATTGCAAATTAAGTAACGTTGAGTACTATGTCAGTAAATTCTGTAATGAAACCTTCTTTAAACTATCACCATTAGTAAATAATACATTGCTCCCCCAATTAATGCTGATACCGGAATTGTCAGAATCCAAGCCCAGAAAATATTTGTTGTAACACCCCATTTCACTGCTGATATTCCTTTTATTGCTCCTGCTCCAATAATTGAGCCTGTTATTGTGTGTGTTGTACTTACAGGAATCCCGAAATGGGTTGCGCCAAACAGTGTTAGTGCTCCGGCTGTTTCTGCACAAAATCCTTCGAAAGGCTTCAGCTTGGTGATTTTTTGCCCCATGGTCTTAACTATTCTCCAACCTCCGAATAATGTGCCTAGAGCGATTACAGAATGACACGACAAAACTATCCATAAATCAATCGGTGCATCCTTGGCAACCTGATTTGTAACTATCAGGGCAACCCATATAATACCCATCGACTTCTGGGCATCATTTCCTCCATGACCTAAGCTGAATGCAGCTGCTGATAGCAGTTGTAAACGGCGGAAATGCTTATCAACATTTGATGGAGTTTGATTCTTTACAATCCAGATTACAATGATGGAGATAATGTACGAAATCAACATTCCCAGCACTGGTGCAATTACAATAAATAATGCAATCTTTAACATACCTGATATGATAACTGATCCAAACCCGCTACCTGCGATTGTCGCTCCAACGAGTCCTCCAACAAGTGTATGTGATGAAATTGATGGGAGACCCCACCACCATGTTAAAAGGTTCCAGATGATGGCAGCAACCAGAGCAGCTGCAATTATGGTCAGGTTAATAACCTCCGCATCAACAACTCCTTTACCAATTGTTGTGGCAACTTTAAGAGGAAAGATAAGAAAGGCTAAAAAGTTAAAGGTAGCAGCAAGAGTGACAGCAGCTATTGGAGACATCACCTTAGTCGATACAACAGTTGCAAATGAATTGGCTGAATCGTGAAATCCATTCAGAAATCAAAGATTAGAACGAGAGATATAACAATGTATAAAAATGTCATCTATTATTTATTAAGAATTTAATATGTAACAGTTTAGAAAACCAAATAATGATGCTCTGCTGCATAATGTTTTAAAAAATGAGTTTACTTTTATGATAGCAAAAGTATTAACTCTTAGGTTATTAGTTAGTTTCACAGTATTAAGTTTTTGTTAAACTTTTGTAACATATTGGTTTGTAAAGAAAAATCGTAAATGTCATGAAAGCGTAGAAATAAGCCATACTTTTTACACACAGACGTTCTTTCGCGTTAAATGATTTCGCTACTTTTAATTGGTACTTTAAGTGTCAGTCTGAGCCATAAGGAACCTATTGTCCCTGCAATAAGTGATGCAATTAGTATTGCAATTTTCGAATTGTTTACTAACTCATTATTCTCAAAAGCAAGAAGTGTAATAAAAATTGACATTGTAAATCCTATACCTCCTAAGAAACCTGCTCCAATAATGTTTTTCCATTTCAGGTCTGTCGGCAATACACAAAGTCCCAATCCAACACCTAAAAATGAAAAGAGCCAAATACCCAGAGGTTTGCCAATTACAAGTCCAGCTATAATTCCTAAACTGGATGTTTGGCCTAGACTGCTTTGCCAGCTGTCGTCCACCACAATACAAGTATTAGCCAGAGCGAAAAGTGGAAGTATTAAAAAAGCAACCGGTTTATGTAAAAAATGTTGAATAATATATGAAGGTGATCTTTCTCCACCATCACCAAATGGAATTGCAAATGCCAACAGCACGCCAGTTATTGTAGCATGAACACCAGAATTCAACATAAAATACCACATCGCAATTCCTCCAATTATATATAGAATTAAATTGTGCACTTTTTTTCGATTCAAAATGAGGAGAAAACCAAAGATCAATAGGGCAATTAATAAATTTGCAAACACTAATGAGCTCGTGTAGAAAATTGCAATTACTGCGATTGCGCCCAAATCGTCAGTTATTGCAAATGCTAATAAAAAAACTTTTAGTGAGGCAGGAACCCTTTTACCTAGCAGTGATAGAATACCTATGGCAAAAGCAATGTCAGTAGCCATTGGAATACCTGCTCCTGATTGTGTATTTGTTCCGAAGTTAAATAATAAAAATATTCCTGCTGGAACAAGCATACCCCCAAATGCACCAATTATTGGTAAGGATGCTTTTTTAAAGTCTGAAAGTTCTCCATAATAAATTTCCCGTTCTAACTCTAACCCGATTAGCAGAAAAAATATGGTCATTAGGCCGTCATTAATCCATTGAACTACACTTAGTCCACCTAAATTATAATGCCAAAAATTAGTATAGTCAACCTCCCAGTTTGAGTTTGCAAGTCCAAGTGAAAAACACGTGGCGAGGACTAATATTATGCCTCCTGATTTTTCAGTGTCAAAAAATTCCCTAAAAAGTCTTGTTAATTTCACTGTTCTTGTCTGTATTTCTGACTTGTAATTTACTAAAAATGTATGCCCGGTCGATCTTGAAATAGAACCGTAAGGCTTTAATGCAAAGGACGCTTGAAAAGATCCCGCTTTTGTTTATAGGTTGTAATCACCAGATGCCTCAGGTTGATAAATAATATCATCAATCCTGATTTTTGTAAGACCGGAAGGGACAATCCATTCTATCTCATCTTTTACTCTACATCCAATTAATGCTGTTGCTATCGGAGAAAAAATTGAGATTTTATTTTCTTTTAAATTAGCTTGATTTGGATATACTATCCGAAATTCTACATGTTTATTTGTGTTTAGAAAACTGATCTTTACAATGGAATTCATAGTTACAACATTATCCGGAATTTCTTTAGGTTCAACAATTTTAGCAGAATTTAACTCTTTCATTAAATTCTCTGCTTCTGAAGTACTTATGGATTTCACAAGTTTTGCATCACTAATGCACTTTTGTATCCTTAAATAATCAAGTCGGTTCAATATTATGTTATTCATATTTGTCTTTAATTGTAAAAGATTGAACTATTCTTCAGTGTATACCTGAAAGAGGCTTTTCTAATCCGGTCCATGATTGCAACCCCAATACCTGATTCTTTAACTGATTCGATAAAAATCTGGCATACCATAGGGTCATCCTCCATTGAATGCAAAGCTGAAAACAGATTAGCTGCTATTTCTATATAGTTTTTGTTAGCTGATGTGTAAATGATCTTGCTGGCATTCGAAATCAATTTTGTTTTCTGATGCAGAATCAAGCCCGAATTAGGGGGAAGTGAATTTATTTCCCGTGACAGCAAATACAGAGGCTTGGTTGGTGAATAATGACTTTTTAACAAACCTGGTGCAGAAAGGTTTTTAACGTTATTCACATTTACCGTAGCAAAACATGGAGCCACCTTTTGGATATCACTTAATGAAACGGCTCCTGGTCGCAATAACGAACAATGGTCATTTTCTATTGAGATTACTGTTGATTCAATTCCTCCCATTACAAAATCACCAGTTAACAAATAATCAATATTTGATAGTTGCTTTAACACGTGTTCTGGTCTAGTAGGACTCAACTGACCAAAACGGTTAGCGCTCGGTGCGGCTATTGGTGTTTTGGCTAAATTAATAAGCTCGAGTGCAACAGGATGGGAAGGCATTCGGACAGCTACTGTATCTAACCCAGAAGTAACAATGTCAGGTACTTTTGATGACTTTCGATGTACAATAGTAAGAGGTCCGGGCCAAAAAGCATTGGCTATTCTATACACCAAACTATTTATAGGATCATCAAATAAAATATTTATTTGGTTCAGATCAGAAATATGGACGATCAAAGGATCAAAAGCCGGACGTTGTTTAACTTTAAAAATACTAGCTACTGCAAGATGATTAAAGACATCGGCACCCAAGCCAAAAACTGTCTCAGTAGGGAAAACTACTAAACCACCTTCACGTATACATTTTGCAGCAAAAACAACATCGGTTCCTGATTTGATCATTACAATTCCTGATTTTTACTTTTTAACACCGAAATACAAGTGTCATCTTCAATAATCTTTTTTCTATTCTCTTCCTGGTATTCAATTACCATATTTCGTATTTTCTCATCAGAAATGGCAAGCATCTTAGCTGCAGCCAGTGCGGCATTTTCCGGTTCAAGAACTACTACAGGGGCAACACCCGATGGCATGCGTAAACTTGAAAAAATGTCGCTCCCACCATAAGAATCACTTACCGGGGGGCATGCAATAACAGGACAATATGTTTGAGAATCAGTGAAGCCGCTAAGGGCATTGCTTCGACCTGCAACAGTTATAAAAACAACGTTGTACTTTTCGTATTCCTTAATAATATCATAACATTGCAACGGTACTTTATGAGCAGATGCAATTCTGCATATAGCATCAATTTTAAATTTCTGAAGTCCACTGACGATTTTTTTAGCCCATTCAAGGTCCGCTTTAGACCCCATTATTATCACTACTTTGTTCATAATCTTTTATTGTTAAAAATGAATACTGGTAACTCATTGGCATTATCAAATTATAATCTTCAACTGTAGCGCCCGACATACATGCATCAATTATCCTTTTTCCTATAACAGATAATTCCGGTGTAATAAATTTCTGCAATTCCTTTTTAAAGAAATCATATAAAATCTGTGCTCCTGCATCATACCCTTCAATACCTACTTCGTTCTGTATGTGTACCTTGAGAAACCTTGAAGGTATTTTTGCCCCTTCTATGGTAAGATAATTCAATTCATATCCTAACAGCGGGCATCTGGCATCCTGGTACTGGTCGCTCCTTAATTTTGCATTTCCACGCCGTGTAAGATATTCCCGCATTAATAACTGTGGTTTAAACCCAACCCTCCAAACGCCTATATGTTGATTAGGTACTAATGTGTACCTCATTCGCGGAGTTTGTATTATCTGTTCAAGAAGCATATTTGCATGGATTACCATTTTTCCGGTCGCAAATGGCCAATAAGAGCCAACACCTTCTGATTCCATTCCACTACCTCCAATAATACTCGGGTTGGCATGTCCTCTGGGTGAAACAAGTCTCCATAACCATGCCAGTGCAGGTGGAAGTATATGAAACAATCCAATTATACCATAATCAGGATTTTCTTTTGAACTGGGAGGAGTACGAACCCCAAAACTCCGAACATCAACCGTGACAGGTTTACTGATAACCCCTGGCACATTATTTCTTGGCAAGATTATCCTGGGGTTAGGGCACTTTTTCCCTGGTTGGTCTTCTATATGGTCCCATATCAATGCAGTACAATCAGGATTTGTTTTAATATTTAAAAACAATAATGGTTTTTTGGGGTTAATTGTGATTTTTTCAAGAAATGGATCATCACCATATTCAGAGATGCTGTCAACACGAATAAACCATGCGTTCTCTGCATCAAGAACAGTTAATTTTCCATTATCTTTTTGTATGGATGGATGACATAAGGCCATATCGTCAGTAACAGGATTAAAAGAGCAAAAAAGAGGCAGGTTTATTAATCTCTTTTCATCTGTGAAGATATTTTGTCCAATTAATACCTGACCATCCTGCTCCTTTACAATATGTTGAAGCATTTCACTTTTTCCACCACCACTTGCCCCTTCATGCATAAAGGTTGTTAAATTATCGTATGGGCTTATCACCTGAACTGTGGAGCAATGGGCAATAATCCATCCCTCTTTTTCACCTTTAGTTAATAATGCTCCATACAATCCTTTTTTAGCGCTTGGCCCCGGATAAAGATTATACGAATAAATTTCATGCAGCCTCTCATATCTGTTATGAACAACTACCTGTTTGCCTTTAAAGTGCGTGTGACGAAAAGTGGGCGCAACATATATTACTGAATCAACAGTAAAATTCTCAGGTAAGTCATTAACGGGGATGATGCTTTGTAACATCGATAACCCCATAGCAAAAAATCCTGCGTTAGCCGGAACAATTGCCATGCCTGTTACTCCGATTTGTTCTCTTCCGGCAAAATAAAAAAAAACTGCCAAATTCTGCTCCTTCAGCCAATTATGGGTTTCTGATTTAAGTAATTGAAATTCATACCCAAATTTATCTTTAAACCTCTCTTTATCGCTAGGCAGATCATCGGATATGTACAAAGTATCCGGGTCACGCCGACGCATGTAAGACTCAGTATAATTAGCAGAAATACCGTTAGTTACTCTATTAATTATAGCCTCGGTAAATTCCCCTAGTCCGGGAATATCGTACTTAACTTTAAAGGTATTGTTGTTTTCACCATCAACAGAAGTAATTGCTAATTGCTCTACAGTATCGAAAAGCTTAAATTCTTTGCAACTCATGAGTAGTATATAAACATCATCAGGCAACGTTATTTTTTTCTTTTTAAGTACTTCAAAAAAATCTTTCATTATTTACTTTTCGTCTTTTTAAGTTCAACAACATAGTTTGCAGCTTCCAATATACTATTACAGATTTTTACATTGGGTGCCAATTCATCCTTATGTTTATTCCCATGTCCAGTTAACAGGTAGATTGGTTTAACACCAGCATTTAACCCGCATTCTATATCAGAAGGATGATCTCCAATAATAAATGAATCGGCTAAGTTTAAATTATATAAATCGGTAGCTTTTTTAATAAAATACGGTTTAGGTTTTTTGCAATCACAATTATCTTCGGTTCTATGGGGACAAAAGAAAACATCATAAATTACTATGTTTCTGGCCTTTAAATACTCAATAAGGTATTTATTAACTTCCTTTACTTCTGACTCAGATATAAATCCTTTTGAAATACCTGATTGATTTGTTATAATAAAGAGAAGGAAGTGTTTTTGCAGAATGCTCAACGCTTTAAAACTCATTGGATAGAAGACCACATCTGAAGGGTCTTTAATAATTCCCTGGTCTTCTATTATAGTGCCGTCTCTATCTAAAAATATTGCAGGGCGATTTGCCATAATTAACATAAATTTGCCTGCAAATCTATTAAATATCTACTTAATATATTAAGTAGAACTTAATATTAACAAAAATTTAACAATTTGATTTTAGAAATTGGGAGGAGAAATTATCCAAAGCAATTCAGAGATTCGCATACTATTTTTTACCTGATACTCGGACTTACAATTAAAATAGATATTGTCACCTTGTTTCAAAATAAACTTTTTCTCATCCAATTGAAAGTCTACTTCCCCTAACAGAACATGACAATAGGTTTGACCAAAACTAGTTGGAAAAAGATCGGATATATCAGATTCTTTGATCAATCGTACCAGATATGTATCCATCTGTTTACTAATATCATGCTGCGATAAAAGGTATATTTCCGTCCCGGAATTATTCTTATGCACAAAACGGATATCACTTTTTTTAATCACTGGATTGTTACTGAGATTATCGTTTTCGCCGATCAAAAATCCAACTGTAGTATTGAGATTATCCGCAATTGACTTTAATGTAATTATAGATGGGAATGCTTTTGAATTTTCAATTTGAGATAGTGCACTTGAACTAATGCCGACTTTACCTGCCAACTCATTTAAGTGGAGGCCAAGTAACTCTCTTCTTCCTTTAATTCTTTCTCCAATTCGTTTCATAGGCACACAATTGTAGGACAAAAATAAGAATATTCAACTGCAATAATTAAGCTACACTTAATTATTTAACAATAATTTAACAGGATTTTATTTTCGATGAATAAAATTAATATCACTTTTGCTCCATGAAAAGAGCCCGAAAAATGATTTTTAAAATTTTTTTCATACTGACGTTTTTTTTATGCGCCGGAATAAATGCCTTTTCATATTACAGCATTAAGCCTGTCCATACCGAAATTTCTTCATGCTCCTGCAATGATGAGATTTGTAATTGTCTGGGTAATGAATCTCTAAATGAGGACCAGATTTGTCAATCACTTAACACACACTCAATAGCTGAGTATTGTCAGATTTCCTTTTTCATGGAAACTTTTATGAGTCAAAGTTTTTACTTCACTTTCTGGCAACCGCCCAAGATTTCTTAGAATAATTTTCCGATCACATCATTAGTAATGCATAAGTTAAATGCTCGTGCTTATAAGATTTGATCATACTTAACCATCTGTAAAAAGTGGTATTTATTCTATTCTATAATCTTAAACCTATAAAAATGGGATTTGAAGAATTTTTCGAAAACAAAGACCGACATCATGAAAACAAGAGGGGATTCCGCTACCCTGATAATGATGCGTATGTTCATGAATCGCACCATTCATCCCCCGAACATGGGGGAAACATAAACTGGTTGAATATTCTGCAAAAAATCAGGAGTAACAAGAAGCTTAAACTACTTGTCATATTGGCTGGTTTGCTGGTCTTAACAATATTAATTGTCTTAATTATAGTTCTGCTACCATTAATAATAAAACTAATTAATAGTATCAGTCAGACTGGCTTACAAGGTATCCTGAATGAGATTACAGGTTTTCTGGACAAGATTCTGAAAGGAACTACAAATTAACTTAAGGAAGAATTTGAAAAAGAAGTTAATAATAAACTTTTACGAGTCAGAAATAATGAGTCAGAACCAGAAATATTTCTTGATTACTCTAATGTTAATATTATTTCCTGAATTAATTCTAGGGCAAACAAAGCTCGAGGGGAAAATCGTTGACACATCGGACAGTGATCAGATGGGACTGCCAGGGGCAAGTTTATTTTGGGAAGGAACAACTGTTGGTACTTCAACAAATGTCGCTGGCGTATTCAGCTTAAGAAGAGTAAAGCAAACCAGCAGACTGATTATAAGCTTTGTTGGCTATAAATCTGATACAATTACTGTTGGTCCGGAGGAAACATATATAAAACATTCTCTGAGACAGCAGAATGAAATGAATGAGATTATTGTTTATGGAAAGGCAGCAGGAACTCATATAAGTAAATTAGATCCAATCCTCACTTTAAATATCACGGGAGCTGAACTTAGAAAAGCTGCTTGCTGCAATCTTTCAGAGAGTTTTGAAACTAATGCTTCAGTGGATGTTAATTATACTGATGCGGCTACCGGTGCCAAACAGATTCAATTGCTCGGACTTGCAGGCAATTATACTCAGATACTTACGGAAAACATCCCGGCAATGTATGGACTTGCTTCTGCTTACGGGCTGAATTATATACCAGGCCCATGGATGGAGTCAATTCAGGTTTCAAAAGGCACATCCTCAGTAAGAAATGGATACGAATCCATTGCCGGCCAGTTAAATGTAGAATATAAAAAACCCGCAACCAGTGAAAAAGTATATGTAAACGGATTTATAAGTGACGCTGGAAGACAAGAGGTTAATGCAAATACTTCAGCGATTTTAAATAAGAACTGGAGCACTTCGCTTATGGCTCATGCAGAGAATCAGAATGGAAATAGTGACCATAACGGAGATGGATTCAGAGATGAACCGAATGTAAAACAATACCATATCTTCAATAGATGGGATTATCTGACTGATGTATCAGACTTCAGGGCAGGAATAAAATATCTTGAAGAAGAACGATTAGGTGGTCAGTTAAGTTACAAAAATAGTGACCAGAATACATGGTCTGACGGATTTGGGATCAATATAAGAACCAAGCGATTTGAGGCCTTTACAAAAGCCGGTGGCGTTTTTATGAAAGACAGAAGCATGTCGGTTGGCTGGATACAGAATGTTGCCTGGCATAATCAGAATTCATTTTATGGTCCAAGACAATACGGTGGAACACAAACGAGTTACTACTCAAATCTACTTTACCAGTGGAACCCTCTTCTTAGCAAACATACTCTTGATGCAGGGTTTAGCTATAAATATGATCTCTATAATGAGAACCTTGATGCATTGAAGTTGGACAGGAATGAATCTGTTCCTGGTATGTTTATCCAGTATACCTACGCCGATACAGCGAAAATTACAGTTGTTGCCGGGTTAAGGGTTGATAATCACAATCTTTATGGTACACTGGTAACACCACGGATACATATGAGATATGTAATTTTTCCGAAACTGACACTCAGAGCATCAGTAGGGAAAGGGTACAGATCGGCTAATGTTCTTGCTGAGAATTCATACCTTCTTGCAAGCAGCCGTAATATGATAATGGCCAGCGACCTGCGGATTGAAGAAGCATGGAATGCCGGGTTAAGCCTTACTGGTAATATCCCGGTTTCGGGGAAAGTACTTAAGTTATCATCTGAATTTTTTCATACAATTTTTGTAAACCAGATAGTAACTGATCTTGACACTGATGTGAATGATATCAGGTTTTATAACCTTCATGGAAAATCATACTCAAATGTCCTTCAATTTGAAGCTTCAGGTCAGTTTGCTGAAGGATTGGACCTTCTGGTTGCGTGGAGGTGGAATGATGTGAAAATGACTTTTAATGACACCCTGCGAAGTAAACCCCTGTCCAGTAGGTATAAAGGACTGTTTACACTCTCTTATCTAACTCATCTCCGAAAATGGCAATATGATTACACATTGCAGATCAACGGTCCTGGGAGAGTTCCTTCAACAAATGCCAATCCGGAAGTGTACAGGAGACTAGATACATTCAATGCTTTTACAATAATGAATATTCAGGTTACCAGAAACTTTAAAAAATGGCAGATCTATGCGGGCTCAGAAAATCTTCTAGATTTCAAACAGTCGAAGCCAATTATTGCTGCTGATGATCCATTTGGAGATTATTTCGATTCAGGACTTATCTGGGGGCCTGTACATGGTCGAAAGATTTATGCAGGATTAAGGTTTTTACTGAACCGTGATATAGAATAAATTATAACCTATTTACTTAACAATGATTAAATTATGAAAACAATGCAAAAAATTTTAATAATCGCACTTCTAGCGATTCTCCCAGTATCAATAATAGCACAGGATAAAACTAAGAATGTTGAGACAATTAGATTCTCAACATCAATCGACTGTGCAGCTTGTGTTAACAAGATTATGACAAATCTCCCTCTGGAGAAAGGTATAAAAGATGTGAATTGTGATTTGAAGACCAAGGAAGTGGCTGTTGCTTATCAGAAAGATAAAAACTCTGCTGAGGGGATTCAGAAGTCTCTTGAAAAACTCGGATTTACGGCAAAACAGTTAAAAGAGGGTGAAGTTAAACCCATGAAAGACAAATAGAAATTTTGAATATTACTTTTTAAATATCATATACCCTGTTAAAATACCAGGTTATCCATGTTTAAAACAGTTATCCCAAGTACAATGATTTTAAATAATTAAAAATCAATCACCATGAAATCAATTTTCACAAAATTATTTGTATCAGTGCTTATTTGTTCTGCTACTGTAACGTTAGTTTACGGTCAGCTTTATGAATGGCGTGGACCAGAACGCAGTGGAATTTATAATGAGTCCGGATTAATGAAAAAGTGGCCTGATGGAGGACCTGTTCTTTTATGGGAAGTAAGTAATATGGGTGATGGCTACTCTTCCCCAACTGTGACTGATGATGCGATTTATATAACAGGAAGAAAAGACAGTTCTGATGTATTAATTGCTCTGACGCTTGATGGAAAAAAGAAGTGGGAAGTAAAATATGGCAAAGCCTGGATGACAAACCATACCGGTTCGAGAAGTACTCCCACATATTATAACGGAAATTTATTTCTAATCAGCGGAAGTGGCGATATTGTTTGTGTTGGATCAGATGGAAAGATAAAATGGTCAAAAAATCATTATAGCCTGTATGAAAGTAAACCGATAATGTTTGGAATTTCTGAATCACCACTTATTGTAGATAACAAGGTGATTGCATCTCCGGGTGGGAAAAAAGCATCAATTGTTGCCTTCGAGACTAAGGATGGTAAAGTTGTTTGGGAAACAGAACCTTTGAATCAGGAACCACAGTATATTAATCCCAAACTTATTGAATATGCAGGGAAGAAGATGATTGTTACCGTAATGGGAACAGATATTCTTGCTGTAAATGCTAAAGACGGAAAAGTCATCTGGAAAGTAGATTACGCAAAGGTTAACGCGGCAGAAGGCAGGGTCAGGAAGAATCATGCTATAACTCCGATTTACAGAGATGGATATATTCTGATTGCAAACGGATACAATTGGGTGGCTCTTAAACTTAAGCTTTCAGCCGATGGAAACTCAGTGGATATAGTATGGGAAAATAGAAATTTTGATCCACAGCATGGAGGAGTTGTCCTTCTGGGGAATAATATCTTTGGTGCAAATCACCAATCTAAACCAACAGATGAATGGGTGTGTGTTGACTGGACAACAGGCAAAACCTTGTGGACAAGTAAATGGAACGTGAGAGGATCAATAATTTCAGCTGATGGGATGCTTTACCTTTTTGAAGAGAAGTCTGGAAAGGTTGCTCTTGCTAAGGCCGACAACACAAAACTTGACATAGTTAGTGAGTTTCAGATAACAAAAGGAGAAGGACCATTCTGGGCACATCCGGTAATAGATAATGGTAGGCTTTATATTAGGCATGGCACTGTTTTGATGGTATACAAAATAAAATAAGTGAACAGTTATTAAAATCGTTCCTAATGAGATCAATTATTCAAATAATAGTTTTGTCATCACTTTTCTGTGTCGCAATTGGAGCAACAGGTTACTCTCAAAATTCTCAATGGCGGGGTCCAAACCGTAATGGAATTTATACTGAAACTGGTTTGCTTCAAAAGTGGCCTGTTCAGGGCCCGGAATTACTATGGTCTTTTGAAGGTCTTGGCGCCGGACATGGAAATGTCGGAATCGGGAAAGATAAAATGTTCATATTAGGGATGCCTGACACTACCGGAGTTTTGTATGCATTTGATTTCAAGGGAAAACTCCTGTGGAAAAAAAACTATGGCATTGAATGGCATAAAAACTATACTGGTCCGCGATCTACTCCGACAATAGTTGGCGACTATGTTTATTTCATTAGCGGACAAGGAGTCCTCTTTTGCTACAAAGCCAATAACGGTGACCTGATATGGTCAATAGATATTGTTAAAAAGTTCAACGGAAGGAATAATACATGGGGAATTGCTGAGTCAGTTTTAATAGATGGAGATAAACTCTTCTGCACACCCGGAGGCATTGAAAACAATATTGTTGCTCTTAACAGGTTAACAGGAACAACCATCTGGACCAGCCCGGGAAACCGTCAACCTTCTGCTTATTGCTCACCAATTTTGGTCAGACATAATAAATCTCAACTAATTGTGACGATGACTGCCGAATCGATTGTTTGTGTAGATGCGGTTACCGGACAGTTTTATTGGAAGGTTGATCAGTTTCAAACAAATAAAATCCATGCGAATACCCCAGTCTATTTAAGCGGGATTATTTACTGTTCGAGCGATAATGCTAAAACCAATTTTGGCCTGGTTGCTCTGAAATTGTCTGATGATGGTAAAAGCGTAACCACTTTATGGCGAAATGAAGAATTTAAAAACCTTATGGGGGGTATTATAGTAACTGATAGTCATATTTATGGGTCAATGTACAGGAAAGGATTGTGGTACTGTATCAATACTACCACAGGCAAGATAATATATTCCTCAAATAATTTTGGGGATGGAAATATTATTATGTCTGATGGACTAATGTATTGTTACAGTGAAAAAGGAGAAATGGCATTGGTTTCGGCAAGTCCTTCATCATTTACTGTATTAAGCAGTTTTAAAGTACCTCTTGGCTCAGATCAGCATTGGGCTCATCCTGTAATAAATAAGGGGAGGCTTTATATCAGACATGGCGATGCATTAATGGTATACAAAATAAAATAACAGGATATGATAACTGCGGAAAAGACTTCCATCCGGGTCTCAATCAAAGAATTACCACCCATGAGGGTAGCAGCATATAGAGTAATGAGTTCAAGTCCTGAAAGTGATGCTGCCACTTATATGATGGAATTGATGATAATGAAAAAGATCCGATTTGATGATTTAAGGAAATTTGGAGTTGACATCCCTGTTTCTGAAATTAATCACAGGCAAGGATTACGATGCTACGAATACTGGGTTTGTTTACCGGATAAAATTAAAAGCTTGGTCGGGGCAACCCTAAAGAACATACCCAGACGTATTTATGCTGTTCTAAGAATTGAATTGCCTGATGAAAATCCATTCTATGCCATCACCACAGGCTGGTTAGAATTACATGCATGGATAGAGGATAGTGAATATGAACCGGCAATACATGATCCTAACAGGTATATGATGGAGGAACAAATTGAAATTGATAATATAACTTATATGGACCTCTATTATCCGGTTAGTTTTTATGATTATGCAGATTAATATAAAATGTAAAATTTAAACCAATGATAACATATCTATTGATTTTTGGAGTATTCATGCTGGCCAGCTGGCTAGTTAGTCACCAGCTTAAATCGAGGTTTAAGAAATACTCTCAGTTGCCAATGAATAATGGTTATACAGGCCGGGATGTAGCCGAAAAAATGCTTAGAGAGAATGGGATTATTGATGTTAAGATAATGTCGGTAACTGGTGAACTAACTGACCATTATAATCCTATTAATAAAACAGTTAACCTGAGCCGGGATGTTTATTTTGGAAATCATATAGCAGCCGGTGCTGTTTCGGCACATGAATGTGGTCATGCAATTCAACATGCAAATGCATATTCATGGTTACGCATGCGCTCAAACCTGGTACCCGTGGTTAGTTTTGCTTCTAACTGGGTTCAGTGGGTCTTACTGGGAGGGGTACTACTAATAAATACTTTCCCGCAACTTTTATTGGCTGGAATAGTCTTATTTGCATTAACAACAACCTTCAGTTTTATAACATTACCCGTTGAGATCAATGCCAGTAAAAGAGCATTAGCTTGGTTACAGACGTCAAATGTAACAAGTTATTCCACCCATCCTAAAGCACAGGATGCACTGAGGTGGGCTGCTTATACTTATGTAGTAGCTGCATTAGGTTCTTTAGCAACCTTACTTTACTACATTATGATATACTTAGGACGAAGGGAATAACCTTTTTTATAGGTGATAGTCTAAAATCGTATTTCGGTTGCGGTTTTCTTTCTTATCTAAAATACAATAAATTTTTAATACCTAATTATAAAAGATATAATATGAACCACTTAGAAAATTTCGATCACCCGATAAAAAAACAGAATAAGGAATTTTTTGTTCACCTCGTAAAAATTGCAATGGCAGATGGAATTATCTGGCATACAGAACTTGAATTGTTACAGCGAATGGGCAGAAAGCTAGGTTTTACCGAACCGGAGATTAAGAATTTAATTGACATGGCAGCTAAAGAGGACCATAACCCTCCGTATGAGTTAGCAAAGAGGTTTGAACAACTATATGATGTTGTGTACATGACTCTAGCCGATGGCCAAATAGATGACCATGAAATGCGTCTTGCAAGTGGCTTTGCTGCAAAATCAGGTTTTAAAGAAAGTGAAATCCCGGCATTGTTGGTTATGATAATGCGAGGAATCAAGGATGGCAAGGATGCTGAAGATCTCTTCGAAACCTATAAGAAAACCAGAAAACCCTTATAATTATTCGATTGATAATTAAGAAGGAAGAAAGAGCTTCATGAATAATTGGTTAAAGAAATTTCGGACCTGGAGTTTGCAGTGGGCAGGCACAAAATGGGGTACGTGGTCGTTGTTTATTTGCGCTTTTGCTGATGCATCATTCTTACCGCTACCAACACCTATGTTTTTTCTGGCATTAGCATTACTGAATATTACAAAAACATATACATACGCCTTATTTGCGACTCTGGGAACATTATCAGGGGCTATTGCAGGTTATTCAATTGGCCATTTTGCATGGATAAATATGCACGGTGAGTTTACAGGACTAGCACAATTTCTTTTTATTAATATCCCGGGATTTTCAGAAGAGATTTATGATAAGATACATATTCTATATTCAAAGTGGGACTTCTGGATTTTGTTTATAGCATCGGCCCTCCCGTTGCCTTATAAGATATTTTCTATTTCGTCGGGTGTGTTTGACATTAATATATTCATCTTTTGCATTACTACACTTATAAGCCAGGGAATAAAATTCTTTTTATTGGCCTTATTAATAATAAAAATAGGTCCAGAAGTTAAAAAACTACTTGAGTTTAATTTGAAACCTATTGCAATTATAGCTACAGCTTGTATCGCTATTGTCATTGTTGCTGTTAAAGTTTTTTAAAATATACTTATGAATTGGTTGAGAAAAATGTACGATTGGGTATTGAAATGGGCAGAAACTCCTTACGGACCATTAGCTCTTTTTATACTTGCGTTCACGGAATCTGTCTTTTTTCCTATTCCCCCCGACATATTACTCATAGCGTTGGCACTTGGAAGCATTAAAAAATCATTCCGATTTGCTTTATACTGTACTATCGGTTCCGTGGCTGGAGCATTTGCAGGCTATGCCGTGGGTCATTTTGCCTGGATTTCTCCTGTCGGAGAATTTACAGGATTCGCAAATTTCTTCTTTAACAACATACCCGGGTTTTCTGTAAGCCTTTTCAATAATATTAAATCTCTGTTTAATCAGTGGGATTTCTGGGTCATTTTTACAGCCGGATTCACCCCAATTCCCTATAAAGTATTTACAGTTACAGCCGGAGTATTTGATATAAATCTGATGATGTTTTTTATTGCTTCAGTAGTCAGTCGTGGAGCAAGATTCTTCCTGGTTGCATGGCTAATCTGGAAATTTGGACCTGGTATTAAACGGTTCTTAGAAAAATATTTCAACCTACTCGCATTAGGTTTTACTGCGTGTTTAATAGGTGGCTTTGTTGTAATTAAGTACTTTTTATAATATCTGATAACGACTTATTTTTTAAATCATGAAACCGAAAGAGATAATTTTGAAATCAACAAAAAGTATGTGGCGGAAATGGTCAATTGCATTCAAAATAATGCCTCTGATCATTTTGATAGCAGTATTGAAGTTCATTTCTCACAAATTTGGATTTGAGATAATGGAGTTAAATGCTCTCTTTACAAGTTTAGTAGCCGGAACCATTTTCCTGATAGGATTTCTAATTAGTGGAGTACTTTCCGACTATAAGGAAAGTGAAAAATTGCCGAGCCAGCTTTCGGCATCAATCAAAACACTGTTCGATGACTCTTACACAATCCTCAAGGGAAAAAACTCTGAAACAGCAAATAGCTTTATTGAATTTCAGAAATCATTTACTAATTCGTTGATAGATTGGTTTCATAAAAAAGAACGAACAAAATCAATTTTGAACAAAATCAGTATGATGAATGATTTTATTATCGGACTTGATAAAGAAGGAATTCAGGCAAATTATATTATAAAACTAAAGAATGAACAAAACAACTTAAGGCAAATTGTTTTAAGAATAGATACAATCAGGGATACAGAATTTATTGGTTCTGCTTATGCAATTGTCGAAGCTATGGGTTTTTTAACAGGACTAGGGCTTATAATTATAAAAATAGAGCCATTTTACGCTGCTCTCTTCATCACTCTACTTGTCACATTTCTGATTTCCTATATGTTTTTATTGATCAAAGATCTGGATAATCCGTTTGATTATACTGCAAACGGTGAACGGGGGACTGAAATTTCGTTAAAACCAATCAGAGACCTAAGGGCTGAATTCGAAATATTCAATAAAAAGTGATTTGGAGAAGAGGAGTCTTAAATTGGAGCCTGAAAATTGGTTTGGGATTCCGTTAAAATAATACAATAAATGAATAAAATAAATTCTGAGTCATGCAAATGGCATGAGATTGAATCTGATAAGGTTCTTGAGGAGATGGAGAGTTCCCAATTAGGATTAACTTCATATGAAGCCAAAACCAGACTTCAGGAATTCGGTGCAAATCAGATTAAAAGAAAAAGGAAAGATGGACCATTTAAACTTTTATGGCGACAGATAAATAATCCTCTGATCTGGGTTCTTATTGGTTCAAGCACATTAGCAACTTTAATTGGTAAAATTACAGATGGATTAGTCGTCCTTGCAGTAGTCATAATTAATACTGTTATTGGGTTTATACAGGAGTTTAAGGCAGGTAATGCTATTGAGGCTCTTGGCGATATGGTTCCTGAAAATGCGACAGTATTACGGGATGGTTCAAATAAGACAATTCCTGTATCAGAAATTGTCCCGGGTGATATTGTAAGACTGGAAGCCGGGGATCGGATACCGGCAGATATGAGACTTATTCACCAAAAAAATCTTATGGTCGCTGAAGCCGTACTCACTGGTGAGTCTCTGCCGGTGCAGAAATCAATTGCTTCTGTATTAAAAGATGCAGCCATTGGAGATAGGAAATGTATGGTTTATGGTGGAACACTTGTAACTGCTGGAACAGCTACTGCAGTTGTTGTTGCAACCGGTATGTCAACTGAACTTGGAAAAATATCAGATATGCTGGGTGAAGCAACTGATTTGGAGACTCCTCTTACAAAAAAACTGGCAACAGTCGGCAAGTATTTAACAATTGGGGTGGTTATAATTACCGTTTTTATTATGATAATTGGAACAATCCGAGCAACAGGACAAGGCATCTTGCTGGATATGGCACTTAAAGATAGCTTAATATTTGCCATTGCCCTTGCTGTGGGAGCAATCCCTGAAGGCCTACCTGCTGTAGTAACAATAGCTCTTGCGATCGGGGTGCAGCGTATGGCTAAACGGAAGGCAATCATTCGTAAACTCCCTGCTGTAGAAACATTGGGTAGCACAACTGTAATTTGCACCGACAAGACAGGAACACTTACCCGAAACGAAATGACTGTAAGGGAGGTATGGACTATTAAAAACTCTTACCATGTAACTGGTGTGGGATACAATCCATCAGGATTATTTTTACTAAATGAAAAAGAACTGACAGTGTTACCTGATGATGTCAGATCTCTGTTGAAAAATGCCGTTTTATGTAGCGATGCAAATATTAAAAAAGAAGGAATCGGTTATGGTTTTACGGGCGATCCTACAGAGGTTGCACTAATTGTTGCTGCGGCAAAGGCTAATATTGAAGCCAATGAATTACGGACCTTAAGTCCAAGAATAGATGTTATTCCTTTTGATTCGGACCTTCAATATATGGCTACGCTCATTGGTAATCAAAATAGTAAGATTATCATTAAAGGTGCACCAGAGGTTATAATGAGAAGATGCATTGAGCACTTTGGAGGGTATGCTATAGATTACCAGCAAATTATCTCTCAGATTGAACGCTTAGGGTCCAAAGGAATGCGGGTCTTAGCAGTTGCTCAAAAAGACTGGAGTACACAATGTAATAAGGAACTTACAACAAACGATGTACTTGAGGGATTTCAGTTTGTTGGTCTTATCGGCATGATAGATCCACCCCGCACTGAAGCTATTGAAGCGATAAAAGCATGTCATAATGCAGGAATTGTTGTAAAAATGATTACAGGTGATCACCGGGCAACAGCCAGTTCAATTGGTATAGATTTAGGGTTGTCTGCAACCGGAGAAGCGGTTACAGGTGTTGAACTTGCGGCAATGGATGAAGAAACACTTACTAAAACTGTAAGTAACATAAATATTTTTGCCCGTGTTGCTCCCGAACACAAGCTTAGCCTGGTTAAAGCTTTACAGAAAAATTTTCAGATTGTTGCCATGACCGGAGATGGTGTGAATGATGCTCCATCACTCAAGCAATCAAACATAGGTATAGCTATGGGTATTACAGGCACGTCTGTATCAAAAGAAGCAGCTGATATTGTTCTTGCAGATGATAATTTTTCAAGTATTGGTGCAGCAGTGGAGGAAGGCAGACGTGTATATGATAACCTTATAAAATCACTTGCCTTTTTACTGCCTACAAACCTGGGGCTGGCACTTATTCTGATTTACGGGATAATGTTTTTCCCCTTTAATCCGATAACCCAGGAACTTTTACTGCCTATGCTGCCAACCCAACTGCTTTGGATTAACCTTGTTGCTGCCATAGCCCTAGCCATTCCATTGGCTTTTGAAGTCAAAGAGCCAAACGCAATGCGAAGACCACCAAGGAAGCCCAATGAGCCACTCTTTAATAAGTTTGTTACTTTTCGTGTTGTCTTCGTTTCAATAATAATGACAGCAGGAACAATTCTACTTTTCAACTGGGAATATTCAAGGGCCCTATCCAGTGGCATTTCTGATCTTAAGGCACTCCAAAAGGCTCAGACTATTGCGGTTACATTTGTAATAATTTTCCAAATTTTTTACATGATAAATTGCCGGTCATTGAAAGATTCAGTATTCAAGATTGGCTTTTTCAGTAATTACACAATTATAATCGGAATAGGAGCTATTTTGATACTGCAGACATTATTAATTTATACTCCCTTTATGCAGAGTGTATTCGGCACAACGTCATTGGATTTTCGTGATATTCTTATTTCTGTTGCTTCTGGTTTTGTAATATTTCCATTAATAGGTATTGAAAAATATGTTATATCGTTATATGCAAAAAGCAAATAGGTTTATTCAATTTGTTCATTTGTTTTTATTAGGTTTTGTTGATTTGCTCTTTGCGGAAAAGATTACCGCAAAGAGCTTTTTTATTCATTTTTAAATTAAGCTATAAATTCACCATGGATTTTATAACAATTTTATTGATCGCCATTGGTCTATCCTTTGACACTTTTGCTGTTTCAGTATCTACCGGGATTACAGTAACAACCATCAGGTTCTGGCAAGCAATAAGAATTGCATTTACGCTCTCCATCTTTCAGGCGCTTATGCCTTTCATGGGGTGGCTTCTTGGCAAACAGGTTGAACAGTTGATAAGTAATTATGATCACTGGATCGCTTTTGGGTTATTAGCTATCCTTGGTTTAAAAATGGTTTATGAAAGTTTTAAGAATGACAATGAAAAAAGCACTTTCAATCCATTACGTCTGTCTATACTCCTTGGGATGGCTGTAGCTACCAGTGTGGATGCTTTAGTTGTCGGAGTAAGTTTTGCTTTTATTAAAATGAATATATACTGGTCAATTCTGGTTATTGCGGTTGTCACATTTCTTGTATCAATGACAGGAATATTATTTGGTAAAAAAGTAGGAGGCAGACTAGGAAAAAGGATGGAGGTTATCGGAGGCCTGATATTAATTGGAATAGGAGTGAAGATTCTTTTAAGTCACTTGACCTAGGTAATTAAACGGACTGCCAATCTTCAGAATAATTGACTTAAATATAGCCTAACCTTTCTTTTCTAAAGACCAATTGAAAATAATTTATTCAAAATACTCATAAAGACCTGTGAAATGAAATTTTTTTACCTCTTAAGCATATTGCTAATATCCATGGCTAATGTAGGTCATGGACAAAATTCAGGTTTAGGAAGCTGGAATATCCTGAATGGAAAATATAACATTAACGAGAAGTGGAGCGTTTTTGGTGAAGCACAATTACGTTCTTTAGAATTCTATGATCGTTTTCACTATTATGAATATAAAGGTGGTGTTAACTATAAAGTACTTTCAAGTTTAATTTTCACTTTTGGTGCCGGGGACTATAACACCTACAATGAAGGAGGAAATTTTATATTGCCAATGAATAATGATGAATTCAGATTATGGCCTCAGATCGCATTAATTCAGTCTATTGGAAAACTCAAGATAGAACAAAGGTATAGAGTTGAATTTAGGTTTACAAGCAATGGTTACCGTAACCGCTATAGATACAGGTTGGGCATTTCTTATCCACTCGGCAAAGAAGTTAATGGGTACAAACCATTTCAATTAGGTATTAGCGATGAATTGTTTTTTACTGATAAGGCTCCTTATTTTGAAAGGAACAGACTTCTTTTTTCTATTAATTACAAAGTATCAAAAGACACATCAGTTCAATTAGGATACTTAACCCAATTTGACTATAAAATAAATAATGAAACCGGAAGAGACTTTTTTCAGGTTGGATTGTTTTTCGATTTATCTAGAAAAAATAGTAACATTTGAAAATGACACAAAAATATTTGGGAAACTATTCTAATTTTGTCTTGAGAAAAACTAGATTTCTCAGATATTACTGACTATGAGTACGGTACTTTCAGTGGTTCTCATTACAAGTGCACTTCTTTTTTACTCAACCGGAGTATGGTCTGAACGTTTTTCAAGGTACCTTAAGGGATGGCATATTGCAGCTTTCTGGATTGGTTTCTTGTTTGATATATCAGGTACATGGGCTATGGGGAAGCTTTCAGAACACCCATTTAACCTCCTCGATATTCATACTCTGACCGGACAAGTTGCTCTCTGGCTTATGCTTATACATGCAATATGGGCAACTTATGTGGTTAGTAGAGGGAGCGAATACTCCCGCAAACGATTCCACCGATACAGTTTAATCGTGTGGATAATCTGGCTTATACCCTACATAGGCGGAATGATAATGGGTATGACTAAATGACCACTGGTGTCAATCAAGGCAATTTGTTATCGCCAGTTTATTAATAAGGATGTCTTAGTTCACTAATCGACCGTTTTCAATAATAAAAACCCTGTCGGCATATTTTTCACGGATATTCCCATGGGTAGCAAGGACTAGAGTCACCTGTTTTTCGGTTTTTAAACTCATGAGATGTTCCAATATTTCTCCAGCAGTTTCATCATCAACTGAACCTGTAGGTTCATCTGCAAATATAATGGAAGGTTGCTTAACTAAAGTCCTTATGATAGCCACCTTTTGCTGTTGGCCAACACTTAATTCAGATGGTAGCAAATGCCTTTTGTCTTTTAAAGTAAATTGTTCCAGGAGATTTAAGATGTTTTCATTAACACTTTTCCGCTTACCACCTTTTGGAACGAGCGCTATCTCAATATTTTCATAAACTGTGTAAGTTGGTAGTAGATTGAAACTCTGGAAAATAATCCCGATCTGGTTCAATAACAGATCGCTCATGTCATTTCCAGAAAGTTCATTGATACTTGTGTCACCAATTATTACTCTGCCATTCGATGGTTTTATTAACCCGCACATGAGGTTTAATAATGTTGATTTCCCCGCGCCAGAGCGACCCTTAATTATCACTATTTCATTCTGATTGATTTGCAGGTTTATATCATCCACAGCAGTGACAACCTGTTTATTCCTAATAAACTGTTTGCTTAAAGAGATACATTCAATTTGAGATTGGCTCATTATCTTACTATTATAAGTATTACATATAATTATTAATCATATCACCCGCCTTTGTTCGATACAATTTTATAATTGGAATAATACTTGCAAGTATTCCACCTGAAAATGACATCATTATTAATCCGGGTATACTGTTGTACTGGATTTTGAATTCCATCAGATCAAAAAGCCTTATATTATACCAGTTCATCAGAAAAATTATTAAAGCACCGAACAAAATGCCTATAGTTACACCAATTAATGATTGTATAAGTGAGATAAGTAATATATTGCTACTGAGTCTGAAGTCGGACCAACCCAGAGATTTTAATATTCCCATTTCCCTCGACCTTTCCATAAGGGATGTTATTTGCGTTTTGGTTGAAAACACAATTAGAAAAAGGAAAATCATAATTGAGAGCATCCCAGAAGTCTTTTCAATTATTGTCATAACCGCTCCAGCTGGTTCATAACAATTGTAACTGGAGACTGATAAATAAGCCATTTCTTTCTTCAACTCATCAATTACTCCTTTCTGAATCCTGGCATCTGTAACTTCAACCAGTACTATATTCATATCAAATCCAGGTGATATGCAATTAAGTTTATTTTTCAGGATACTTCTGACATTTTCAATAGGCGCATAAAGATCTGCTTTCCCGGGTTTAATCCCTGAATTGACAATTCCAGCTAATACCAAACCTCCGCCGTAGGCATCTAAGGTATCTCCTACAGAAAGATTATGCGCGACAGCAAATGATTCCTCTGCAACTATTTCAGCAGGATTATCTGACAGGAATTTTCCTGCAATAAGATTGGTTGCTGCGCAAACATTATTTTTTGTTGCTATACTACTGGTATCTATTCCTCCTAATGAAATTTCTTTTTGAAGTTTCTCATCGTAAAGTTTATAAAGCAGATAGGGAGCAGCATCTTTAACTCCGTTTATTTTTTTTATAGAGGTAATTAAGTCACTATTCAGCATCATTGTAAATACACCTTCGGCAAAAAGAGAACCTCCTGCAGAGTTTCCTTCACTGTCACAACTGACACAGCAGGAAGTGTTGCTTGGAATATACACTATAAAATGTGTGCCGGTCCCTTTCAGGATTCCGAATGAGTCCTTTTCATTTGTTCGGGTAACAGATAAAACAAGAAAAATAAAGAGGGTCGCGATAATGTATCCGCTGATGCTTGCAACGGTCCTCCAAAAATGTCTGTGAAGTTCTTTTATTAAATATTTCATGCAGTAAAATCCAATTTCTAATTATTCAAATATAATGATCAATTGAAGAGTTTTATACTAAGGTGTTAATGGATTAATAAGGTATTTGTTATCCGATTAAGAATAAAGATTATCTTGGAAGTTAGCTTTCCCCAATAAAGTAAAGTTTACTGTCTTCAACCAAATAAAAAAGAGGTGCGATTTTAACTTTTGGATAACGAAGTCTCAATCTATTTGTCTCACTCAAGATAAAGTCGGTCTCGCTACCAATTTCGAACATTGGGGCAAAATGCATAAAATGTTCCTCTGCACTATCTCTTTCCCACCCTGCGATTGTAACCAGTCCATTTATAAATTCTTTTTTGCGAGAAATCAGATTAACCATTCCGCAATTGTTGTGCCCTATGAGTGCGATGTGACTTACTTGTCCAACAGCAATTGCATATGATACTTTAAATTCACTATACCGTAGGTTTGCTCCACCCGATCGGATAATAAAAGCAAAATTGTCAGGCATGTGTAAATGTTTTCGATTGTCCATACACATCCCGACCAGAAGCTGTGCTTTGTCATAGGTTTCGAGTGGCCGGTTAAGATTGTGATACTCCAGAAGCAGGCCGATAGGTGTTTGCCTGTATTCCGGAAATATGTCATCTGTTGAATTTATTGGTATTAAATTGTTCATTTTATTTTGTAACTTACTTTTTACCTTCTGATACCTGGATTGTGCAGTTTGCATTTCTATTCCAATGGTCCAAACCCAAAAGAAGTTAGAATTTTTTGAAAGATTTCGGTGTTTTCATAAATACCGATAAATTTTTCAGCACCAGGGCCATAGGCATATACAGGTACCATGGACGCTGTATGATCTTTAGTAGAAAAATTCAGTTTTACCTCGTGAGTTTCTTTATCACCACCAATAATTGTCACACCTCCGGTCTCATGGTCAGCTGTTATAATAACAAGGGTATGCCCGTCTTGTTGCGCAAAGTCAAGTACTCTGCCAACTGCATTGTCAAAATCAAGTGTTTCGTCAGTAAGAGTATCAGCAGTGTTTGCATGACCTGCCCAATCAATCTGTGATCCCTCAATCATCAGAAAAAATCCTTTTGGATTCTTATTCAATATTTCGATAGCCTTACCGGAGGAAGCAGAGAGCATATCTCCTCTTCCTTTTAACCGGTAAGGATTATGTATAGGAGCAGTGAGTCCTGCAAGCTTCAATGCCGTAGATTTAAGAATCTCATTTAATGCTGTATCTATCTCATATCCTATGACTTTAAGGCTGTCAATAAGGTTTAAGTTGTCTTCCCTTTTTGCAAAGTGATCATATCCACCACCGATAAAAACATCGATATCGGTTTTCAGAAAATCCAGAGCAATATCCTCATAGCTGCCCCTGCTTAATTGATGAGCAATAAAGGATGCAGGTGTGGCATGTGTGACAGATGCGGTTGAGACCAGTCCAGTAGCGAGATCATGTTCTTCGGCGATTTCCAGAATGGATTTAACCTGGTTCCCCTGAGAATCCATACCAATTACTCCATTATTGGTTTTATTACCCGTTGCCAATGCGGTTCCTGCAGCTGCAGAGTCAGTAATGTAGTTGTTTGAAGAACTGGTCTTTTGTAGTCCGATAATATTGCACCTTACAATATTAAGTGGATGATCTGAGACATTCATTGCCGCAGACACAGCCGGAAGGCCCATGCCGTCACCAATCATAAGGACAATGTTTCTGATTTCAGGAGTTTTCTTTTGCTTAGTTTTTTTAGATGGCAAACAAGAAATCAGAGAAGCACTAAAAATTATCAGCAGCAATAAGGTTGACATTCTCTTCATATTGATTTATGTATATATTTAATATAATGATTAATATTTTGAATTATTTATAGTTGGTATAATAAAACCCATAACGATTGTTCCAATTATCCCCAGAACTAAAAATATTAGTTTTACTGATAAAGGTGTTGTAAGAACCAGACAGGATAGCGTAAGCATAATCCACATTATGCAAATAGAATAAAATTTAACACCCTTTGTCATTCCTTTGTCTGACTGAAATATTAACATATAAGATCCTAAGTACTTATTTGAAACTAAGTTATAATATAGCTTTTCCGAACTTCTTAAATACAAGCCTGCA
This sequence comes from uncultured Bacteroidales bacterium, assembly GCA_942492865.1. Lineage (GTDB taxonomy): Bacteria > Bacteroidota > Bacteroidia > Bacteroidales > VadinHA17 > LD21. Next base: position 2,244,736 of record OW818650.1, read on the forward strand.
GAAATTAATAAAAATGGAGTTGTTGGCAAGCCCGGAACAAATATCCCCAGTACCCCGATACAAAGGGAAACTGTTCCAATGAAGATCAATATAGGTTTAATAATTGCCATTTTAATTTAATGCCTTTATTCACCAGCTAATTATCAGAAATATAATCACATAAAACTTAATATCTGATATTTCTTATCTATCAATGTACTTCTTTGTCGATTCTTTTAACTCACTGTAAATATAGTCCTCAATCCTATAATTCCATTCTTCAAATATAAGATTTGCGACATGCCATTAACTATTGTTTCTTAGTAAGTAAAGAACCTGTTAATTAAGGTGTTATTAAGGTGGTTTAAGAAATCGATATGAGAATAGACAGACATGGAACAGATCCTTCATTTTTTAGAAGCAAACGGGGCAAATATTTGGAGAAAAATCCTGAATTCTGTGTTATTTGAACAAAATGACCTAATTTGCATTATCATATAAACATTCAACAATGTATCTTACCAGTAAAACCTATTTAAAATCTGATATGAAGATCTCAGATATAGTCAGGGAGAATCCATCTATACTTCTGGTTCTGGAACATTTTGGTATTGATGATGTTCTGAAAGACAAAACAGTTTCACAGTTATGTAGCGAGTATAAAATTGATGAATTTTTATTTATTGTCATATGCAATCTATATAACGGATTTAATGTTGGTGATACATCGAAACTTAATCCTTCATCCATTCCGGTTATTATAATGTATTTGAATAATAGTCACCTTTATTACATAAATGAAAAATATCCTGAGATAACTGATTACATCAAGAAGCTGAATTCTTCAGGGCAACTCAAGGAAATGAAACTTGTTGAAGCTTTTTTTAATGAATATTTTGAGGAAGTGATGGAACATCTTGATTATGAGGAGAAAATTGCCTTCCCGTATTTTTCCGGACTTTGTGAAAAGAAACAGAGTTCATCCAGAGAAAAATTTTCAGCAGCTCATTACCAGAACCATCATTCTGATATAGAATCTAAGCTGGCAGATTTGAAGAATCTTCTTCTGCAACACATTAAAATAAAGAACCAGGGGATGGTTAAAAGAAAATTATTAAACTCTTTATTTGAACTGGAATTTGATCTGAAAATCCATTCCTTAATAGAAGAACAGATACTGATACCTCTTGTATTGTCAATTGAGAATAAAAGTACAAAATGAAATCAAGGATCTTAAATATAGGGATAATTGAGCCCTCTGATCTCTTGTTTGAAGGTCTGACCAATATATTACTGAAACATAATTCAAATTTGAGGCTTTATAGAATAGATGAGCTAGAAGATTTTAACAGATCCATACCAAATATATCCTTCGATGTCATAATATTAAATACAATCCTAATTCAAAACAGGGCAAAACTTTTCAGGAATTTTAAAAGAGAACGATCCGGAATTCGTTGGATTGGTATAATGAATTCTTTAATCAGTACTGAGACATTGAACGAGTTTGATGAGATTGTAAGGATAGATGAAAAGTCTGAAGATATCTGCAGAAAAATAATCAGTATACCGATAAATAAAGTCGGAAACAATACTGTCCATCCGCAAAAACTGCTTTCAGAACGGGAAACAGAAGTACTTAAGCTTCTTTCAAAAGGACTTTCAAATAAAGAAATCGCTGACAATTTGAATATAAGTGTACATACTGCTATTAGTCACCGTAAGAATTTAACTCAAAAAACAGGGATAAAAAGTCAATCAGGACTGACAATATATGCTCTCTCTAACAATATTATATCTCTGGAAAACCTATAAGATTCAGTATTATCTATTATTTCTTGTGATAGAGAACAACATTTTTCATTACTAATTGGGATTGTTGGGTAACCTGGTCCACATTTTCTTTGCAGATGAATAGTAATTAAACCTGCATAGAAATGAAAAATATAATATTAGTATTGACTATAGTCCTGACAATTTCACCAACAATTAAAGCTCAGAATCCTGATTCTACCGGGATACAATATCTGAATAGTGCCGAAATAATGCTAAGAAATGATGGCAAGCTCAATATCGGCGGCTATGGGGAAGTGCACTATAATCAACCTGTTTCAAAAAATCAAAAAGAACTTGGCACACTGGATGTGCATAGGATGGTTATGTTTCTGGGGTATAATTTTTCAAAAAAGACACAGTTTGTATCTGAAATCGAATTTGAATATGCGAAAGAACTCTGGGTTGAACAGGCATTCCTTCAGCATAAGATTACAAAATCTATTAACTTCAGAGCTGGATTGTTGCTGGTGCCAATGGGAATTATCAATGAATACCATGAGCCTACAACCTTTAACGGAGTCGAAAGGCCAGTAATCGATAATCGGTTATCTTTAAGTACATGGCGCGAGGTTGGCTTTGGATTTTCCGGAAATCTGTTGCCAGTTAATCTGAAGTATCAAATATATGCAGTTGGCGGATTGAATGGTTATGATACAAAAGCAATCTTTAACGGGTCATCCGGATTGAGAGAGGGAAGACAGAAGGGTTCAAAGGCCTACATGAGTTCTCCCGCATTGACGGGGAAAATTGAATTCTATGGGATTAGAAACTTTAATATAGGTCTTTCAGGTTATTTGGGTAAATCTCAAAGTAAACTTTTTGGAAAGCTTCCTTACGACAATACAAGTTTAAGAGCAAAAGCTGATTCTTCAGCGGTTGGAATAGCAATGGCAGGCGTAGACGCCAGATTCAATCTGAAAGGGGTAGAAATCAGAGGACAGGTATACTATACATCCATTTCAAATACCCGAGAATATAACACTTTTACCAGGACAGGAAGTTCAAATAATGATCTTGGAAAATCGATGTTGGGTTATTATGCTGAAGCAGGGTATAATATATTTAAGCTTTTCAGCAATATAGATCAGGAACTAGTTCCATTCATCCGGTATGAGTTCTATAATACTCATCAGTCAGTTGATATAGGTAATGCTGAAAACCTGAACTATAAAACCACACAGGTTACAACCGGGATTACATTGAGGTTGAATAAAAAAGCAGTTGTCAAAACTGATATCCAGTTCTCAAAATCTGCTGTTGCGGATGAGTTCAGCAAGACCATAAATGCAGGAATCGGTGTAATGTTTTAATAATTTATTAAAATGAAATTACTAATAACCATGATTTTTGGAATATTTTCACTCTTTATCAGAAGTAATGTTGATGAGGAAATTAATTTCAAACCACGACTGCTACAAAAGGAACTAAGCGCCCTTATAGGCGGAGAAGATTTCCAGATGAAAGAGCTACAGTTACCAGACTCAATAGTTAGAAATCTCAGGATGAATGGGAAATTCTTTACTATAATGTGTAAGCAGAGTGAAAAATACCTGGCTTATATTGGAAGAGTTAACAGTTGCAGGGCAGGGGGTTGTTCAATTCAAATGGATAGTGATTATGAAAGTGAGTATGAATATTTTGATTATTTTATTTTATTTAATTCACAAAAAAAAGTTGCGGTTGTAAGAGTTTTCAATTACGAAGCCACACATGGTCAGGAGATAATGGTTAAAGGCTGGTTGAATCAGTTTATAGGTTTTGATGGGAACAAATCACTTCGAGTGGGAAAAGAAATTGATTCAATTTCAGGAGCAACAATATCTGTCGGTGGACTGGTAGCAGATGTGCAGGCAAAATCAATTTTGATAATAACACTTTTTGCAATAGATTGATATTATATTTAAATACTTTATTAAAATTATTAGAAATATTATAAATATTAAAATTTCAAGGGCATTACATGGTTGTGGTGTTCTTTACAATCACATTATTTATTCCCGTGGCCGCTATGTTGCTGGCTACGCTCCGCTTCGGAAGCCTCGAAGCTATAAAAAGCTTCTTCATGTTCTAAACCCTTCACAGTGCTAATGCAATGATTTGAGCGGTACAATGGTACACGACTAAAATCATAATACAGAAGTGGTGTTCGCCCCGGGCTCACGTCTATAAACAAGTTTTTTACAAAGTTAGCCATAAGTCCTAAAACGATGGCCATACCTTCAATTGCCTTTCCCACGCAAAAGACTACGGCATAAAGCCGTTGCACTATTTATTCCGTTTCCTTTTGCACTTATTTAGTCCTTCTGGCTTTCGTCCGCTGGTAAAAACTTTGTTTAACTTAATTCTATCGCATTATGAAAAACACACAGTCCACCCAGCAATCAATCGATTTTCTTCATGTAGCAGAAGTTACCCTCACCTATGTGACTAAAGTTAAACCTTCGGAGCGCCTCGTAGTTAGCTGTTCCAGGGATGCACACAAGATCTTCTTCGACTCCTGGAATCAAAACGCAATTGAACATAAGGAGTCTTTTAAAATGCTCCTGCTAAATAGGGCAAACAAAGTCCTTGGAATTACCACGATCTCTGAAGGCGGACTTTCCGGCACAGTAACTGATGTACGACTGATCTTCCAGTATGCCATCAAGGCTAACGCTTCAGGAATAATCGTCGCTCATAATCACCCTTCTGGAAATGCCAATCCCAGCGAGAGCGATTTGAAAATTACCAATAAAATAAAAGAAGCTGGAAATCTCCTGGACATTCAGCTCCTCGATCACATTATCCTGACTCCTGAGAGAGATCTCTACAGAAGCTTCGCAGATGAAGGTCAGCTTTAAAATTAATACCCTTCGGGGTATTTTTTTCTGTTTAAAGATGAATAAAGGCAGGCTTTGCCCACGCACGGTTTTTAGCCAAACACAGGAGATTAAAAATGTTTGTCTAAAAAGGAGATTTAAGTTTGTAGTAGAAAAAACTACAAACTTAAAACCCCTTCCCTTTTGCCTGGAAAGAGTTCGCCTATTTTTCCGCTCCGTTTTCGCTCTCGTCCGCCCTTGTTTCACTTCGCAGAAACAAGACCGTCCTTCGCTCCACTACGCTTCAAAAAGGCTAACACTTTCCTTTTGCTCCCTTGGAATTAAAAAGTTCCTCGCTGTGTAATCCTCGCTCGGCAGGGGGAACGCTTCAGCCAGCTTTTGCTTAAAAATCAAATAAAGAAATAGCGGTATTCGGCTTAGCCTCATGGTCATTTAACCAGATTTTTCCATAAATTTAGCCTAACGATTAAAATGGAGGCCAATGCAATACAACCCGCCCCGCTCAAAAGACTACGCCATAAAGCCACTTTGTTATTTATTGCGTTTCCTTTTTTCCTTATTTACTCTTATAGGCTGCACTTCACGTAAAATTGCTGGTTTACAGCATTATATTATTATTTACTTAAAAATTTATTACTATGATCGTAACAATTTTTACAGGCAACATCGGCTCAGTGAAGCCAGTTGCACAGGTTGGTGATTCTAAAGTTCTTAACTTTAACGTTGCTTGTGATAAACATTTCACAGCCAAAAACGGTGAAAAAGTCACCGAAACTACATGGTTCGAGTGTTCACTTTGGAACCGTGAAAAAGTTTTCCCTTTTCTTAAAGTTGGAACGCAAGTTACAATACAGGGAGACGTTTCAGCAAGGGCATACATCGACAAAGAAGATGCTAAGAAAGCAATTGCGGTTCTTACTTGTACTGTTGATACAGTAGAATTTCAAAGTAAAGTAAAAACTGAAGAAAAGTAAATTACGGGGGGTAAACACCCCCCCTTTTTTTGTTTAAACCCTAAAATTGAATTACCTTAGCACATAAGAGGTGGCATAAACCCGGTCACTCGATCATGGTTGTATTGCAGACATTGACTTTCACAATTTCAAACTTTCACATCTGCCACCTCTTTCTTTTTACTCCAAGAAAAAAGCCCTTGAAATGAATCTCTGGGGCTTTTTTTATTCTATTGTATTTCCGGGTGCGATTCCCTTAGAAGTTTAATAGCATCGCTCAGGGTCCTCTTTAAGGGGTATTTGGAGTTGCTATGAAAAGCCATGTATCTTGAATAGGTTTGTAAGTATTCATAATCTTCGAGTACCATTAGAAAAGTCTTTGGAACATCCTTGTAAGCAGCCTTAGTTTTTTTCGATTCATGATCTTCATTCATTTCAGGAATCAGGTTGCTCAGACCCCCTCCCAAGTGACTGTTTTTTAGATTATCAAAATTCTTCTTTGCCATTGGTTATCTTTTTATAATTTCGTTTACCAGACTCATGTAATCTTTTGCCCCGTTACTTTTAGGATCATATTCAAATATATCTTTTCCGCTTGATTGAGCTTCGGCCAGTGCTACGTTAACTCTTATCGCTGTTTTCATAAGATTGTCGCCGAAATATCCTTTAATCTGGTTTTTGATTTCCTTAGTAAGAACCCTTTGCTCATTATATTTTGTGAAGAATACCCCTTTTATCATAAGTCCAGGGTTAAAGTGTTTCTTGACCAGGTTTATAATTCCAACAATAGAGTCAATTCCTCTATATGCCAAAAATTCAGCTTCCATTGGTATGTAAACTTCGTCTGCAGCAACTAGAGCATTTAGGGTAATTAATCCAAGTGAGGGCGGACAATCTATTATACAGTAGTCAAAAGTTTTGTCAAGCCCTGCCATTAGTTCTTTTAGAATAATCTCTCTTGGCATTCTTCCTGCAATTTCCAATTCTATTCCTGAGAAATTCAAAGAATTTGGGACTATGGATAAATTCTTTTTGATATTTATTATTGGTAGCGGTTCTCCTTTACTGAAAGATAGGTATAGATCTTTAACGGGATCAAAAATGCCAAAACTCTCTGTAAGGTTGGATTGAGGATCTGCATCAATAATAAGTACATTCTTCCCCTTTTTTGCGAGCCCGGCAGAAATGTTTATTGATGAAGTGGTTTTTCCAACTCCACCTTTGTGATTAGCAATAACTATTTTCTCCAACTCCACCTTTGTGATTAGCAATAACTATTTTCTTCATTTATTTTCTTTATAAAAGTGCAAATATTGTAAATATTATAAATATTACATAAAAATAATATAATTTAAATATTATAACATAATAAAATATTATAAATATTTAAAAATAATATATTGTTTACTTAAAATAGCAGAATCGTTGAGCATGATAAGATGAAAATGCGACTATTTATCTTCTGAATAATGAATCATTCAGATCTTTAAATTCTGAATACCATTTGGACATATCAATGCATTTAGAAAGACCAGCTCCAATAAGTTCAGCAGTAGCCTTCTTACCGGCTTCGTCATTATCCAGGAAGAGTAATACTTCATTATATTCTTTTATCAAAGCTTTACTCTTGTTCAGGAATGAAAGAGTATTTAGAATTAAGTAATCATGGTTACAACCAGTTAAGAATTGCTTGCAACTGAACCATGATAGGAAATCTATAAAGCCTTCAAATATTAAGAGCTTATCAGAATTATTCTTGATTAGAGTCACATCTTTAGGAGAGCTGGACCCTTTGAAATATTTGCACCTGAGTTCATACCCTTTGGAATCGTTCTGGAATCCAATGGCATAAAAGTTTTTGTCGTTAAGAATAAATGAAACTTCTTTACAATACTCTTTTGCTAGTTTAAGATTTAGTTTGCGTGATTCTAAGTAGTTAATGAGCTGAATATTTGATATTTCTTTTACATTAGTGATTAAGACCTTTGAGTCTGCCTCATATAAGCCTTTTTGATGACTAGAATAATGATTCACAGATAAAATCTTTAACGCATTCGAACTATCAACCTTAAAAAGCAGGCTTGTAAGTTTGATGATATCTCCGCCATCTCCGATTCCAAAGTCAAACCAGAGATTTTTATAAGAATTTACTTTAAAGGAAGGATTATTTTCATCCCTGAGAGGAGATTTGTACCAATAGTTGACACCTTGATTATAGTCAGGATTTATTCCATTTTTTGCAAGGAAACTAATTATGTCAATTTTTTTGGCTTCGTCACAGTTCATACCCAAACTATAAATAATTCATAATTCCGCTGACCAAATTGATAATTGGTTCTTATTTGAATCAGAAATCTTTTTTTTCTTCTTAATATAAGAATCTGCAAACGTTATCCGGTCTCCATTAAATACAACTAATGGATTCATATAGTACTTATAAGGATTTGTTGATCTGGCAATAATTCCCTGTTCTACAAGACATGATAATCCGGCACGAATTATATTATTGGCAGAATAGCCTGTAAAATCCTTTGCTTCGCCAAAATCTATATATAAAATATCCTTATTGGGTATTACGCATTTTGTAAGGATGTAGCCGAACACCTTCATTGCAGCCTTATTAAGATCATAGAAAGCTGCAAACCGGCTTAGGTAGACTTTAACGAATTGACTTTCATCTACTTCAATTGTGCGCAAAAATGCACTATGTGCAACAATTTCTCCATTGTCGTTTATTACATGGTTAAATACTGATTTATTCCCTCTGACAAATACTTTCTTCTGAATTGAATGTTTGTTTATCTCCTCAAGAGCATTTTCCATGAAGGGATTTTCGTCATACTCCGGGAATTTATTTAAAGGGATATATTTCATACAAGTAACTTTTTTACAATAAAATGATACTTTTCGCACAACTTCTATATACCTGAAAAGTATCCATTTAGGTTAAAATAAATACCTTATTAGTATCTAGTGCATACTTTAAAAGTATCACATAGATACTTTTGCTATACTGATTATGAGCAAGTTCCATCATCTCTTCTTATATTCTTTAATACCGTTTTTAAGTAGATCTATTATTTCGCTTCGAAAAAAGAAAAGGCTTTCATTAATGTGATGGCCTTTAATTATATCGGCCTCCATCCAGTTGTAGATTGTCTGTTTGGATTTTTTGAGGAGTTTACAAACATCTTCAATAACCAGGATATCTTCCCCATTTTCTTTCTGTGGATTCTCCCTATCTAATTCTTCCCTTATAACTTGTTTGGTTATTTCACGATGCTTATCCCAAAAATCGTTTGGATTAACTATAATAATGTTTTCCATTTTGTACTGTTTTTATGTGCAGTACAAAAAAATGACAATATTTTATCTATTTAAGTCAAATTCAGGTCTGAAAAGGTTTTGTTTTTAGGTGGTTTTATCTAATGTATTAAACAAATTTTCAGCATTTTTTGTTGCGACCTGAAGAATTGTAATTGTATTTCGTAAAGACTCTTTTATCGCTTCAATTTTTTTTAACTCACTATCTTTCAGTTCTTCTTTGTTTTTAATTTTATTTAAAACATTCAATGAGGTTTTTACATTCGGGAAATCTGAATCACTAATCCTGAGAATACTTGAAAGTAGCAACGCTCGTTCCTCGTTCTGAATTGGAATCTTGGTGGTTTCAATTATCTGATCAATTGCAATCAATCTTTCAACCGGATTTGATTCATAATTTGTGTTTTTATTTTTGTTACCGTCAAAAGTTGGTTTCATTAATTCAACGTACTTTTTCAAGTAGGCAATCGGTTCCAAATGATAAATCTTATCAATGTCAATGATCATTTCCTTAACCTCAAGGTAATCAAAATCATAGTATTTTATTTTTTCTCGTACTAGTAAGATTCTGTCGCCTAGGCTTGTAATATCGACTAAGTCCGGTGTTTTAATAAGTTTGGTTACAACTATATAAAAGAAAAATAAGATCATAAATGGAAATACTATGAAGAAAGCCAATGGGAGGGAAGGTATGGCAATAGTTATTGCTATATATACCAAACAGAATAAGAAATATGTTAGAGTGAAACCTAACTTCCTATAAAAATATTTGTCTTCAATTTTTTTGTACGTATTCTTAATCAGAGAGTACGTAGGATGATTGCTGTTCCCAGTTTGATTAGAATCATAATCTTTTTCGAGGTTTGAGATATACTCTTCAAGTAGCTCTTTAAATTGCGTTTTACTCATATTGACTTTCATTATTAAAAATAAGTCAATTTAGAATTTTTACAAAATAAAAATTTGCACCTGATTTGCACCTACTAAATGAGGAAAGCCCCGATAAATCGAGGCTTTCTGTACCCGGAGCGGGACTTGAACCCGCACAGCCGTAATGGCCACAGGATTTTAAGTCCTGCGTGTCTACCATTCCACCATCCGGGCATTCTAATGTCTTGGGGTCTTCTGGTACTGTGGTCTTGATAACAGAAGAACTAAAGATGAAGAAATGGAAGTGCAAATTTAAAACAAATAATCTTTAATTGAAACAGGAAGCATCACCTCCTTTAAGAAAATCCAATCAGAATACAAATTGGTCACAGCCTGATGAAACAGCTTTACCTTGGTTTCCCAATGAAGCATGGATGTATTTCCCATCCTGTTGCCATGCGGTCAGTAAGAGCTTTTGCCCCGGTTCCGTCGGCATTCATTATCCAAATGGCATTGCCATTGGCAAATGACGGATATTGTTTCTGGAAGACGATCTTAGTGCCATCAGGCGACCATGAAGGGTATTCACAACCTGCTTCTGTCTCACTTGTAAGCGCTTTTTTCCCTGATCCGTCGGCACTCATGACATAGATCTGCTTTTTCCTCGAAAGATCGGGATAACCGGGGTATGCCGAGAATGCAATTTTAGTGCCATCGGGCGACCAGGTGGGGTAATCGGCGGGGCTGATAACCGTTTCACCTAGAACACCTCCGGAATAAGTCAGGTATGAGTTAGAGCCGTCTGATAATTTCATTTTCATTATTGCAACATTGCCAGTTCGGTTTGTGGTGAAAAGGATATATGCTTTATCGGGTGAAATTGAAGGATGATAGTCCAGCGGATCGGTAGTATCGTTGTAATTGGGACTCACCTGTACATCACCCGTTCCATCGGCATTTACAGAATAAATATATTCCTTGGCACCCGATGTTGCCCCATTATAGCGTGTGTAATAGATCTTTGTATTGTCGGCCCAGGTAGGGAATAAGGGAGTATTATTATCATTAAGGATCACTTTTTCACCTGCCGCATCCTGGACAACAAGGCCCTTGCTGTACCTTCTGAACACAATTTTCTTCCCGTCGGGTGACGATGAAGGATAATCTTCCCCGTAATTTTCCTTTGACAGCGATAATTTCCGTGGATTTGTTCCATCAACATTCATAACATATATAAATACGTCACCTTTGTACATTATTCCGCTCGTCGGGAACTGATTCCCGTTTCCATTCTCTTCCTCAGTTGATGGGTCGTTTTTGGTGCAGGACATTAAAGTAAATACAAATAATATCGTTATCAGCGATAAATAAATTTTTCTATTCATTCTTAGAATTTTTAATCCGGGTTAAAGTAATTTAAACTTTTATCAAAAACAATGATTACTGGGGTAGATCTAAATTTAGAGAATACGTTCAATTCTTGGTTTTCACCATAGGGTTCACGGAGAATTCACGGAGAAGAATTCACGGATTCTTTAGTCCATGTTCTCTGTGTCATCAGTGGTAAAACATAACACTCTCCATATTTCTCTTCCGCTAACCATTTCAGAATCCGAAATATGTATTGAAGGAAATAAGGAAGAGATTTATTCAACCACCCCGGCCCGGAATTAACATATAATCAAATAGATACCTGCAATCCGGGCCACCCCTCCTTTTGGTAAAGGAGGGGAGAATATCAATATTCTGGCTCAATCAGTATTTCTTAAGTTGATAGCCTTTGGGAACGAGGGGGTGAGGCCGGAAAATTAAATCTCCAGACAATTTTTCCGTTTTGCATTGATACAGCTGCAAAATGACCTTTTAGAGTGATCATGTTTTTCCCTTTACCCATTGTGTGTGTTGCCGAATCCACTGAGGAGAGTATATAATCAAAGCCTTTCATAGTTTCCACCTCAATAATACCTCCCTGATCGATGATCTTAAGATTGCGGACAAAAGATTCATCTGTCTCAGATCCTTCAAAAACAGAAATAAATGTTTTTAAGCCTTTTCCACGCGATCTTCGTACTATATAAGGCACGGTGGCCCCGATATCCGAATTTTTCCAGTCCCGCTGTCCCCATCCGTCACCAATAAATACCCTTTCTCCCGGCTGACCTGCTATAAATGCGTTGCAGTTTATCTTTCCGCTTTTCCATGTCGCTTTCCACGGGACTGAACCATCTCCTGACCGGGTATTCGCTAAATCATAAATGACTTCAGCAGATGGGTTTAATATCAGATCCTTAACCTCGCATTTATTTTCAACGGCATGAAAAACATAATCCTGCATTTCACCTCCTTCAACCCGAAAAAAATCAACAACATAATTTTGCCCGTAACCATGATCAATTATGGCTGATGTCCTTCTGTAAAGGGAGGTTTCTATATAGGCCGAGGAGGCCATTTCCATCAATTTAACATTCTCCGATGTTTTAAATAGCAGCACCTCTCCTTTACGCTCCCTGGTTCTCTGATCTTTTTCATCAATAATAACTGTATTATGTGCCAGTGTGCGAATGTTCTTCGGTTTAAGTGGATGATCCCACAGGTAGCCGGGATCTGATAAAATCTCGCTTCCTCTCTTCCAGTAATAAAGGTTGAGGCTATCCTGTTCATGATGAATGCCCCAGTCGCTTGCACTCAACGTCAGAAGGCTTTCCATCCCGTCTGTTCCGGTTCGCAGATGGCCGATCCTGAGATCCGGAGGGCACCAGTCAGGTAACTTAAAGTCAGGAGCTTCCACGTTCTCCAGTCCTGGTTTGCGATAGTAAAATGAAAAGGCTGTAAAACCTGTTGGCTTTATGAGTCCATACGGCAGCTCCAGAACTGGCTCATCATCAGTCTGGATTTTTGAGAGGTCATCCATAAAAATTCCGGACCCGCTGTGTAATGCAAGATCATTCCCGCAGAGTTTTTTCAGCAGTGCAAGGTATTCGGGCCGGTCAGGATAATTTGCTGACATCAGCTCAACATAAGATACATCAAGGTTAGTCGAACGAAATGAATCTGCATACGGTGGGTAACGAAGGTCTCCCTGCAAGCCTTTAAAAAGCGCGTCCCAAACCTTATGATAAGGGGAGCCGTGATAGAGGTCAAGCCTGTCTATTCTTTTTCCTGCATCATCCTTGAAGTCAGTGGGATCGCTGTAGCCTTTGGCCGCATGGGCCATATCCCATATACCTCCTATGGTCATCAAACCATAAAAAGGCGATTCACTTGTGGTACCGTCAGGCTGGAACCATCCATTCACCGTCAGGTTGAATCCTTCAAGTCCAAACCTCATCAGCAGGGGATGCCCGACACACATCCCGACAAGCGCCACAGCTGTTCTGTTGCTTACCGATTTATTGTTGATCTGTTTATCGCACACCAGTAGGATAGTGCTCTCCAGTAGCAGATCCTTTTCAATTTTCTTACGGTCGTTTTCGGAATATATGCTGCCTCCCGATCCGTTTTTAGCAGTACAGGTAAGATCGTACGCTGACACAACCTTCCTGATGAAATCTGACTCAAGCCCGACACCTGACGCACGCCCTGCACTCCAGAAGCCTGTCCATAATTTTTTATCCGGTTCATTCGGAGGAGGACATATTTCCGGTTCCGGAAGATTATTTATGTATTGTGAAGCAATACGCGGATCCATATCGGCGAATTCCCCGTATCCTTCATGTACGAGCCAGTAAGGATAACAATCGGCAAACCGGCTCAGTATGTTTTTGCAGGCAATGGCATACTCTGCCTTCCGCGTAAGCATATATCCTTCCGCAAGAGTATGACAATAGTTTGCTATCCATCGGACCTTCCTTGATCGGATATTGGCGCTGAAGGAAGGTCTGCCATTCTTATAGCCAAATATCACAAACGGATCTCCTCCGCAGTAAGAGAGTTTTTGGGGTCTTCCCCAGCTGGTATTGATAATGATCTCTTCAGGATAACTGCTGTTTGGAAATTCAACCCCGCACATATCGCACCTGATTATACCGGGATTTTCAACAATCCATGTCCATAATCCGTGAGGATGCACCGGCTTGCCCTTATCACGGCACGAAGGACAGGGTGTCCAGAGAGGATCACCGGGAGTGGTCTCTTCAATCATCTCCTCCAGGAATTCTTTCGAGAGAAGGTGAAAATATCGTCTGATATAACTTTCTTTCCTGGCGGCATATTCTTCTGCCCATCCATAACGCCTTATATTTTCATGAGCGAAGCTGATGTTCTCAGGTTTAAGTGTCAGACATGGATGGCTTATCGTTTCACGGTAATTTTGCCACAATGACCAGTCAAACAGGGGTTCTTCAACAGATGTACCGTTGATCGATTTGCCTGAGAATAAAGGCGACAGGTACAGTCCGGCACCTGCCGCTGCAATGCTGCCCATAAATTTACGCCGTGAGAAAAAGTGAGGCATAATGTTAATCAAAATAAGGGAGGACGCAAGATACTAAATTTTAGAATATGGCACGACTTAGAGCGCTGAGCTCAGTGCTCAGAGCTCAGGGCAGAAGGCAGAGAGCAAGAGGGCAAGAGAGTGCAGATATGAGGGGGAGATTGGGGGAGTGGGAGAATTCTTGCTGATTTCAATGTAACAATAATAAATATTTCTCGTTTAAGATAAGTGAAAGTAATCCTGCGGGTAGTTTCTATGAAAGTAGTAATTCTATCGTTTTTCTTTGGTATCATCTCAATATATAGTGTTGGGCAGGATTGCAGTATTACAGCCAAAGCAAACAGTATCACGCCCGATAAATTGTGTTCACCGGTTTCCGTTAGCTGGAATGTCAGTTATGCAGGAGTCAATAATGCCGGTTCACCCGTTTCTATACAGTTCGACTGGGATGATGGCACAGTCCAAACTCTCATTCCTGCAGCCGGTGCACCTGGTTTCTTCACAATAACGGCTTCTCACACATATACTTCCTCAGGAGTTAAATGCAATTATCGTCCAAAATCAAGTCTTATTGTAAACGGGGTACTATGTTCTTCTTCAACCCAGGAACAGATTGTAACAGTGTGGGATGATGACGACCACAACGGAGGCGATATGCACATAAACCCGGAAGTTTATCCGGTTTGTTTTGGTAATGCTGCAAATGTACGTTTCCGTGATCTGACCAAATTCAACTGTGTTCCTCCGCAGGAGAAGGATGTCCCTAATCTCTACACACGATGGATACAATGGATCTACGGCACTGATATAACCATGACCGGAATTCCTGTTACAATAAATGGGACAGGGGTATCATTTCCGCACACTGGTTCTGTAATTATGCTTCCGGGACCAGTAACAGGTTCTGGTATATACTCTGATGTGATCAATGTTCAGAATGACAAGCTGATCGGGCAGTATTTTCAGGTCACCCTTCGCAACTGGAATTATTGCAATCCTTATGATGATCCTAATATTCCCGGGCCACCAGCCGATGCTGTAAACGGCGATCATCCGCCTGTTGTGACAACGGCAAAGATCCTTATTGTTCCTTACCCGGATGCCACTATCGCGCCTGTTGATACATTATGTGTTCAAAATGGTCCGGTAACCTTAAGCGCCCATGATCCGGGTGGTACATGGACAGGGAATGGTGTCATTGGCGGAAGCTTCGCACCTTCCCTCGCCGGACCTGGAAACCACAAGGTGAAGTATTCGGTAAAAAGCAGCTATGGGTGCACTGACTCCGATTCAATAATTATCACAGTAATGGATTCTCCGGTGGCCTCTGTAACGCCTGTTGGCAATCTCTTTATTACCGATCCTGCAATTAAGTTGACAGCTTCTCCATCCGGGGGAATATGGTCAGGACCAGGGATAACGGGAAATATCTTCAATCCTATTAAAGCAGATACAGGGAAGCATGTAATCACATATCATACTCTTCCCGACAGATTCGGATGTTCAGGATCTGATACAATTCATATTAATGTGATTATGCCTCCGTTGCCGGTAGCATCTTTCAAGCCCGATACAACTGGCTGTACTCCCCTCAATGTGCACTTTAAGAATATGAGCAGCCATGGAGAATCATACCTTTGGGATTTCGGGGATAAGACCTATTCAAACGCCCGGAACCCTTCTCATACTTATTATGTACCCGGAAATTATATTGTTACATTGAAGGTAACTAATTATTCAGGCGAATCAGTTTACCGTGGTAAGATAATTGTCAACCAGAATCCGACTGCAGTCTTTGAAGCCTATCCGACCAATGTGATAAATAATTCTCAGATAGTTGTATTCCATAATTATTCTTTATATGGAATATCATGGCTATGGAATTTTGGTGACGGCGAAACATCAGTAGAAAAGGATCCATGGCATAAATATTTATCCGAAGGAGTTTATGAAGTTTCATTAAAAGTAACCTCGGAAGCCGGCTGCCTCGATTCAATGGTGTACGATTCACCGGTAAATGTTGATTACAGGACCGGTGAAATAAGATATCCAAATGCTTTCAGATGGAACCGGTCGGGACCAACAGGTGGCTATTGGCATGAAGGAGAATTTAATGATGCCATCTTTAAACCATTTTTCGAAAATGTAATTGAATACTATCTGCAGATCTATAACAGGCTGGGGAATCTGATCTATGAAAGCAGGGACCTTTATAAAGGCTGGGATGGATATTTTGGGAATGGATATCTTTCACATCAGGGGGTTTATGTGTGGAAGGTAACAGGTAGGTATGCCGACGGAACCTATTTTGAGAAAGTAGGCGATGTGACGTTCTTGCATTAGCATCCCTATTTCCTTATCACCCTGAAGGATCTGTTGAAATTCCTGTTAAATAGTTTTACTATATAGACCCCGGAAGCCAATGAAGAGATATCTAATGTATTCTGATACCGGCATTTTGTTCTCCTGTACAGGATCTTTCCCATGGAATTATACAGTTCAAGATTGTAGTAGTCGTCATATCCCGGTGCAATATTAATCTTACTATCGGTTATAGTCGGCCAGACAAGAAAATCAGGTCCGTTGGGATCCTCTTCAGGCTGAATAAAAACATACATACTGTCACTGATCTCCGATCCGCATGTGCCCGATACTTTAACATTATATAGTCCAATGTCATTTGCATCGGCCCATGGGAAAAGATAAGCTGGTACATTGCTGTTGTTGAGCAGTTTACCGTCTTTTTCCCACTGGTAGCTTAAATCATGTCCTTCTGCAATTACTTCCAGCGAGAAGTTATTACCAAGCTTAGCATCTCCATTTGTTGAGACTGCAGATATCTTTGTCAGCGGATGGACGGTCAGCTTCATATTTCCCGAAAAAACGGTACCACAGCTTCCGGTTATCCTGGCTTTGTAAATACCTGAGTTTTCAGGTTGCGTTGCTGGGAAAGTAACCTGATTCTTATTTTTGTCAGGCAACAGGATATCATCTTTGTACCATTCATAAGCGAGGTTGTAACCTTCGGCAACGACATTTATGGAATGAGGCTGTAAAGCACATAGAACAGCATCATCAGCCCGGGTCAACAGTTTTGTATTCTTTACCAGCTTTGCTTTCAGAACGGACCATTCAGAGGGAACATTGTCAATTTTAACCTGCAGCATAATCTTTACAGAGCCTGAATAATCCTGATTCCATATAACTGAAGCAGTATTTGAATCCCTGATTATTGTCCCGGCCTCCTCAGGAATCAATTTCCAGGTATATTCAGAGGCATTTGCCAATGATTCCACCTTATAGGAACCTTTAGCCGTATTCTGGCATATAATAGAATCCCCGGATGGTTTTTGGGGAACATACTCTTCCGGTATTCCTGTTTTGGATCTTATCCATGTTCCGAAATTTGACACCCGTGTATAGGCGCCGAAACTGCTGCATGTTGAGCTTCCCCAGCTTACTACTCCTGCCAGTTTATACTCATCCGAGACTTTTACCATCAGCGGACCGCCACTGTCACCTCTGCATGCATCCTTATTACCGCTTATATAACCTGCCATAATTACTGTTGATGGGATATTCCTGTAAACCAGGGAAGCAGTCAGATTTGATACGATCGGCACCTGAACTTTCTGCAGTGAATAGGGGAGGGAGGCAGGAGATGTGTTTGTCAGACCCCAGCCGGTAACCCATGCCATTACACCAGGATTGGTGGCTCCTTCACTGACGTTATAAGAAGAAACGAGCTTTATTGCCCTGGCATTTTTCAGATCTACAGGATACTTAAGTTTAAGTAAGGCTATATCATTTTCAAGAGTTTCATTATTGTATTTTTCATGAATGATAACTTCACTGATAGCATATTCTTTTCCTTCCAACGGATTGTAAGGATTGCTTGTCCCCAGTATAACCGACATATTACTTACCCCGATGGTTCCCGTATCGTTTTTGACACAATGAGCTGCTGTCAGTATCCACTCATTTGTTATAATCGAGCCTCCGCATCTGTAATTTCCCGCTTTAAAGTATGCCTGCCATGGAAATTCCGAGATATTCGCATCAGTTCCACCCGTTATCTTTGTATCCTCCGGCTTGCCTGTTATGAACGGAAAAGAATGTTCACCCGGTTCTTTGACCGATCCTATTGAGAGAATGGTTTCTCCATCAACTTTTACTTCATAAAGAACAGCTTCAGTATTAAATATTTCATAAAATGATACATTGAAATAATATCTTCTGTTGGCTTCAAGCACCAAAATCACCGTATCACTTCCTGCAAACTGGTATGATGCCGAAACAGGTTGATAAGCCTCGTTCAGCAGCTGCCATCCTGATGCTGAAGCATAGTTAGCTCCTGTTATTTCTACATTGACCTTCTGTGCTTCAAGCAATATCCCGGTCAGCATAAAGAAGGAAATAAGGAGTATTTTCTTCATTTAGTTGCAGAAACGATTTATTATTGATTGAAAGATTTCATTCTCTGCTGATTACCGGAAAGTACAGGTTCCTTTTCCTTTCCATCTGAGGCGGCACCATCTGCTTTTTTGTTTCAGAGTATTCACCACCTGCTTTTTTTGATGGTGCAGATTTTCCAGATATAAGTTCAACTGCTTTTGCAATGAGAGGATCTGTGATGTCTCCGAAGGGTAAGGCCCCAAAAAGATTGTCGTCAACCAGGTGATCGGGAGGTAACCCGTTTTCAAAATCAGTGAATCCGGCTGAATTGGCATATTTAAGTACGATCGGCATTATTGCCCATTGCTCGTTATCGTCGGGAATGACCCATGAACCTGCATATTTGCCATAGGTTGCTTCACCTATTTTAATGACATCCATATAAGGATCGAGCCCGGTAATTACCAGTTCGCTTGCTGAGGCAGTTGTTGAAGTATTCAGAAAAAACACTCTCTGCATATTCAGATTGGAAACAACCGGCTCAAACCTGTAATTCAGATAATCTGTCCTGTTATTAAATTCAAGGAACTGCTGCAATTCCTGGTTATACTCAAGATTTACCATTATCTCCATTCCTGATGCAATCTGAGCAGGTACTATTGACGATGCAAGATGAACTGCCGATGTTATATCACCTCCCGGATTGTACCGTAGATCAACGATCAGTTCCGTTATACCGGCTGCTTTGAATTCACTGAAGATGTTATCCATTGAAGTAAGGAAAGCATTATTATTGCCTGCAATGAACCCAACATATACCAGGTATCCCACTTTTGTGCCTCCAATATCCAGAACTCTACGGAAAATGGCCGGATCAGTAGTGGTTGTACGGGCCGTCATACTCAATGAGCGTCCCGCACTGACAAGCCTGTTATCCCTGATTTCACCAAGTTGGACCGAATAATTCTTACCGGAATAAAGAGTGAAGTAATTGGAAGTATCAAGAGGAGTGTTATTGATCGAGAGGATCAGGTCACCTCTTTGCAATCCGGCATCTGCAGCCGGAGACCCCGGATAAACATAGCCGACTGCAATTACAATGCTGTTTGCAGCAACAAGATAGAATGCTGGATAATATCCCATGGTTGATGGATCACCGCTTAATTCAGCTTCAAGTGAGAGATAATCATCGGTAATGCGCGACCATCTGTCCCTGTCATACAATAATTTGTAAAAATAGGCTTCAGGATCGGCTTCTTTTGTATGATCGATTCCGGCCGGTATCTGGTCATTCCAGTAATAATACTGGCTCATGATCTCAGATATCCATTGGTTGGTAAGCAACGTAGCCTGGGGAATTTTCTCAACCTCTTCATCTACCTTCTTTTTACAGGAATAGACCAATGAAAAGATAATGATTGTAGTTATCAGATAAATAAGTCTCCTTTTCATGATTGTATAAATAAGGTAACTGGAGAACAATTATGCTAAAATAAAGTTGCCGGATAAATATGGATACGGCATCCCGGAACATTTTGTTCTTCCGAAAATTAAGCATAATTTTAAATCAATTGCAGGATTTTTCCGGATTTAAAGGTGAAACAAACCGAAAGCGCTGACTGATAACTGAAAGGGCAATTAAATTTCACATGACACACAGGCTATTAATATGAAAAATCAGGAAAAGAAAACCAGAAAGACCGGGAGAAGACAGTTTATATCGATGCTGTCATCGGTTGCTGTAACAGGTCTGATAAGTGCTAAAAGTGATGCCCCCCAATCACTCGCAGAAAATATTGAAGCAGGGCAGCAGCTGTTTTCTATGCCTTCCATTTCACTTGGGACCCATCGGATAAGCCGGATCCTATGCGGATCAAACCCTTTTCTGGGTTATTCATACATGGGTCCGCATGTTGATAATCACATGAAAGAATATTTCAACAGCCAGAGAGCCGCAGATCTTCTTACCACCTGCGAAAGGGCAGGTATTACGGCGCACCAGAGTTCGTCAAGGATCGATTATTTTCCCATTTTACATGAAAGAAACTCAAGGATCAAGGTTATTTCTCTTGTTTCAGGCGCTGATACAACCGAAAAGCTCAACGAAACGGTAAAAGCTGCAAGATCAATAGCCCTGGTTCATCATGGTGGTGAGACCGACAGGGCATTTGCAACAGGTAAAAAGCAATCGGTGCACGACTTTGTAAAGGCAGTAAAGGACAGAGGTTTGATGGCAGGTGTCTCGGCTCACAACCCTGATGTTGTAAGGCAGATTGCCGATGAAGGCTGGGAAGTTGATTTTTTCATGACCTGCTTCTACTTTCTGACACGTCCAAAGGATAAGGTTATACCCGATGAGATCCTGCCGGTTGGAAGTTATAATTTTCACAGGGAAGATCCGAAAAGGATGACCGAGGTAGTAAGGCAGGTTAAGCAGCCGTGTCTTGGTTTTAAAATACTTGGCGCCGGGAGAATGACAAATAATCAGAAAGATGTGCGGTCAGCTTTCCAGTTTGCTTTCGAAAATATAAAGCCAACTGATGGAGTGATAGTAGGCATGTTTCCATGGATGTTTGATGAAGTAGGCGCCAACGCACAATATGTTAACGAGCTCGGGAAAATATAACCTTTGAAAATCAGATCTCGGTCCCGATAGTATATTCACCGGATGGAACTTCGAAATGGATCTTTCCGCCGACTATTTTTATTTCCTTCACTGATCCTGAATTTTTCAGCAGCATGTTGCCTTCGGTTACTTTTTCCGGATCTGTCTGGGGGACGATAATTTTTGCCGTGGAGCCGACAGGTATCTTTACGGTCATAATCAACTTGTTACCATTGAGCTTCCATGAGCAAAAGATCTCTCCTTTTACAGAGTTAAATGTAGTTTCGGCCCATGTGATATCTCCGACTATCTCAGGCGAGATGATGATGTGTTCAAATGCTTTCGAAGCATCGGTCTGCCTTATTCCGCCAATGCCGCTGTAAAACCATTCCATCAGGTGACCAAGCATGAAATGATTATTTGATACTTCTGTCAGGCCGGCCCAGGATTCTGTCAGGGCTGTTGCCCCTTTGGCCAGCTGAAAGCCATATCCCGGAACATCTTTTTTCGAGTTCATATCAAAGATCAGCTGCGATTTACCTTCCTGCTCGAGCACTCTTAGAAGGTACCTGTACCCTACATCACCTGCCGTTAACGCATTATTATTTGCTCTTATTGAAGAGACAAGGTTATTCACTACTTCTTTCCTTACAGAGTCATTAACCATACCGAAAAACAAAGGCATTGAATAGGCAGTCTGGCTGCCAGTTGAATAGACCTTCGTTTCAGGATCATAAAATTCGCGGTTAAAAGCAGTTTTTATTTTTTCTGACAATTCACCATAAAAATTCATATCATCCTGCTTCCCAAGAAGACCGGCCATTTTTGAAAGCAGTATGGCATCATAATAGTAAACAGATGTTGCAGTTACTGCCTTTGGTGTAAGCTGGGCCACACCGGGAAATTTCGGTCCCAGGTCGTACCAGTCGCCGAGACCATGGGAAAGAATGTGATCCGTTGCCATTGTTTCCAGATACGAAAGGTATTTTATCATCATGGGATATGCTTTCCTTACCGCCTGCAGATCGCCATACCATTCATAAAGGTCCCACGGAAGAATTATACATGCACTGCTCCATTCGGGTGAATCACGGAAGCCTCCTGTAAATTCCACAAATTCAGGGGCTATGTCGGGTACAAGTCCGTTTTCAAGCTGGGCATCGATCATATCATCTATCATTTTGTTGAAAAGATTATGTATGTTGTAAGCATACTTTACGGAATTTCCCATGAGATGTGTCTGCTCGAGCCATCCCAGCTTTTCACGGTGCGGACAGTCGGTTGCTACGCTGGCAAGGTTGCTTTTTATTGCCCGGTTAATAAGATTATATACCGAATTGAAATGATCATTTGAACATCTGAAGGTTCCTGCAACCGGTGATGAATTCCGTGTATGAAGGAGCTTCAGTTCAGATATCACGGGCAGATCACCAGGATTTGGCATTCCTTCAGGAACAGCACCGTTAACCTGGCAATACCGGAATCCGTAGTAGGTAAAGGAAGGTTGCCACTCCTCCTGGCTGTCGCCTTTGAGTATATACGAAAAATAGTAAGGAGATCCGGATGCTTTCTGATTGGCAAGGGAGTCCTTTCCTATCAGTTCGGCCGGGGTCAGCATTACTTCCTGTCCTTTTTTGCCTTTAACCTTCAGTCCGATTATACCAGACGCATTTTGTCCGAAATCGTACACAAATGCAGTGTCATTGATCGCAGCTATTCTCCTTGAATTAAACTCCTCCATTATTTTTACAGGATGATCAGCTTCGGGTCTGAGAATCCCTGTTGGTTTTCTTACAGGAAGAGCATTTTTCCAGTTGCTCTCATTGAAGCCCGATTTATTCCATCCATCCTGTTCAAGCCGTGCATCGTAATCCTCCCCTCCATAGATGCTTGTAAAGGTTATGGGAGAAGGAGCTGTTTTCCATGACCCGTCGCTGATGATAATATCTTCTGAACCATCCTCGTATGTAATTTTCAGCTTAAGGATCATCTTTGGCGCTCCGTATGCGATAACAAGCTTCCTGTATCTTTCCCTGTTAATGTTATAGAAACCATTCCCGACGATTGCACCAATTGCATTACTGCCATTTCTGAGATCTCCGGTTATATCGTAGGTGTTATAATAGCATGTCTTGTCATAATCAGTCCAGCCGGGAGCAAGAAAACGATCACCTGATTTTTTACCGTTCACCGAAAGTTCATAGTGGCCCAGGCCGCAAATGAAAACCAAAGCCTGATCTACCTTTTTATCAATCCTGAACTCTTTCCTGAAATAAGGCACAACTGTCCTTTTTTTTGCAACCTCGCCAAGATTATTGCCATTACCATGAATCCCGGGAACCAGCAATAAGGAATCGGGAATTTCTTCATAACCTATCCATGCAGCTCCGCCCCATTCTTTTTCATTGTACAGGCCAGTAATAAAGAATGCTGGTTTGCTCCAGGCTGAAGGTTTGTCATTGTTATCCCATACTCTTATCGTCCAGAAATACTTTGTTGCCGGTTGAAGGTCCGGTCCTGAATATGGTATTGAGGCTGACTCTGAAGAAATTTTCTTTCCTGTATTCCACAGGCAATCTTTTTCTGCATCAAGGCTGGCCCTATTCTTATCAAGTATTATCTGGTATGCTGTCTGTTGGGTCCCGTGGTTTGCTGAAGATAAGATCCAGCTGAAGTCAGGGTTATTATCTGTTCCGGCCGGATTTTCAATGTTATTGCATTTAAGCTGATCAACATAAATTGACCGGTAATCGTTTTTGCAGGACTGCAATACCAATTGTACTATAAACAGGGTGATTATTATGGACAGGTTTTTTTTCATATAATGAAGAGCCTCACCCCCGTTGGGGAGAGGCCTGTTCCTCCTTAGCTTGACGGCGATGCTCACAGCGGGAGGTTAGAGGTGGGTTAAAAATTGGTTTCACGGTTTCGCAGAAAGGATCTGCCCGTCACTTAGTAAACGTTCCTTAAGTTTTTCATATTCAACATCCTGTATGTTCACCCTGGCATCGATGGCCATACAGGCAGCAGTTGCTGCTGATTGCCCCAGGATCATAAAGACAGGTTCCATCCTTATAGAGCCATAAGAGATGTGAGTGGCGCTGAGACAAACCGGAATAAGCAGATTTGTGCATTCAGCTTTCTTTGGGATAATTGACCTGTAGCTTACCGGGTAAGGCCCTGCAACAGGAGCTTCCACATTTCCTTCGTTCTGTACAAAACCTGTGCTGTCGACATACCGCCGCACGTTGTGAGAATCCATTCCGTAGGCCCCAAGGCCAACCGGATCGTCAGCCACTTCGAACCCTTCGCAATGCTTCTGTGTCATAACATAATCACTTATAAGTCGTCGTGCCTCGCGAATATAAAGCTGATCGGTCCAGCCCTGGTTGCCGGTGAATTCGTCCTTGCACATTCCCCACTGCGACACCACCGCCCTTACTTTTTCAGGGATCCTAGTATGATAAGCCAGGGTCCACATCAGGCCCTCCTGGAATTTCCTGTGGCGCTCAGCGATTTTCTCACGTAATTCATAAGAAGCTTCAGGATATTCATAATTCTGGCCAATAAAATCTGTCGAAAATCCTTTCTGATTATTTGTATCTGTCTTCCTGTTTGGCATCTTTGTATTGATCCATGGAACCAGCTTGTCGCCATAGCTGTACATTTCTTCTACAGGTCCTTTGGCGGCCTCATAATTTCTGAACAGGAGCTCATAATCAAGTTCATTATAATCTTCAGGTTTTGCAAAAGGGATCCTGTTATCAGGATGATCGGTAAGGGTCATTCTGTAACAATAAGCCTGTATCCTGTCATCACCCTGGCCATTTTTACCCGCGCCTTCTGATCCTATGAAAGGAAGCAATCCGCTTGAAGGATCTCCTTTCACCACATACGGATCAACACCATCAATAAAGTTATGGTTATACTGATTCCGGGATGTCCTACCACGAAGGGTCAGGCTTGTTTTGTTTGGCTGGTTCCCGTTTAATGACTCCCCATATTCATCGTTCGACTCACGGCCAACACTATAGCTTACCCCGGCTGCGGCCATCAGGTCCCCCTCATAAGTGGCATCAATGAACATCCGGCCCCTGTATGAGTTTCCATTTTCCATTTCAATTTCAACTATTCTGGCGCCTTCTTTTTTGACACCATCCTCCCTGTTCAGTCTTTCACCATATACGACTCTGATCTTTTCAGGTTCCATCATTCTCCTGTAAACCTCAAGTGCAGCAGAAGGTTCAAATGTCCACATTGCATCGGTATTTGCTATATTCCTGTCCTGTTGATATTCTTCAGCCCTCTGCCATTTCCAGATGGAGGTGTCTTCATAATATTTTTTTATTCCCTTGTAAAACTCCCGTGATATACCGCCGACAGCCTGCTTATTACCAATATCTGTTGCCCCTAAGCCTCCTGTTGTCAATCCTCCCAGTCTCTGAGAAGGCTCAATAAGCACTACAGTATTTCCCATTCTTGAAGTCTGGATTGCAGCGCTTATACCTGCTGAGGTTCCTCCGTAGATAACTACATCGTATCTCCTGCCACTGCTGCAACAGCTGGCTGTTAATACAATAGCAATCAAAAATGGCAGAGTAAAGAAATTCTGTTTCATTATGTTATGGTTTAATAGTCCTGTAAAAACCGCCCGGAATCTGATTTGTAATTATTCGAAGCAGCAGGCAATCGTATCAATGAATTTACCACGGATTTCCCGGAGAAAATCACGGAAATTATAAGCACCGTGTCCCCTGTGCAACCCGTGGTAAAACATAAGAAAGGTGCTTAACAGAATTAAATCTCTGTCAGCTGAATATTCTTCCAGTTCACCTTTATTCCGCCTCCGCTATGTATCTGGAGCATGATGCGTCCTTTGCCTTCACCTATTTTGCCATCGGTCAGGTCGGTCATCAATTCGCCGTTGAGCCATGTTTTCACGTTGTCGCCCTGGAGCCTGATCTTCATTGTATTCCATTTACCCATTTGCAGGATCTTTTCTTTTTCATCGGGGATCTGGGCGATCCATCCGCGACCGTAAGATTCATATATACCTCCTGAGTCATTTCCGGGAGGCGCAACCTCAACCTGCCATCCTGAGATGCTTACTCCTTTGGTAATCCATGAGCGGATGAAAATTCCGCTGTTACCGTTGGCGCTCTGTTTAAAATCAATTGACAGTTCGAAATCATCATAGTACTTTCTCGTACCCAGGTATCCGTAAGCTTTCTCGGGTCCGCTTTCGCACACCAGTTCCCCATTTTCAACATACCATTTTTCTGTTCCGTAAATTTCCCAGCCTGTGAGATCTTTTCCATTAAAGAGAGTCTCCTGCTTTGGTTTGCGGGGTAATTCTTTGATTTTCATATTTCTGAACCATACCCTGTCGCCGTGATCCTGTAATGCGATATGGCCGCTGCGCGCCAGTCCGTATTCAGGTGCGAAGTCCCATTTCCCGCTTTCCTTGCGTTTGAACCAGTCTTCGGTCCAGGCTTCAAATTCAATTATTTTCTGATCGTTAAGCCAGTATTCAACCATCCCGTTATCAAAAACGATTTTGGTATTGTTCCACTGACCTGCCTTTTTAAGTTGTTTTTTTGACGGATCGGCCACGTACATTGCATAATCTGCGCCTGCTTTCTGCCACTCTTCAAGCGGAGCCTTGAATCCTTCATCATCAATAAGCTGATATTCCGGACCAGTAACATAAGGGACCTTATATTGTGGTCTCTCTACTACATGGTAAAGGAATCCGCTGTTTCCTCCATCTTCAACTTTCCAGTCGAAGGTCACAATAAAGTTTTCATATTGTTTCTGGGAAACAATGTACCCTGTACTGTCGCTTCCTTCTCCCAATGATGTAAGAGTTCCTTTTTCCACTTGCCATGGGGCAGTGATCCCTTCTCCTTTGAAGTCGCGCCAGCCATTCATGCTTTCACCATCGAACAACAGTGACCAGCCTTCCTGAACTTCCTGCTCAGTAAGCTTGTTGGCATTTTCATTGCAGCCGGTAAATAATAATCCCGGAAACAGGATCATCAGTAATAAAAAAATCTTTTGTTTCATTTTGATTTCGTTTAATTGAAATATAATTCAGGATAAATTTACCTGTCCGCAGGTTAAGAAGCAAAAAAGAATGGAAAAAATTTTAGATGACATCATTTTGGGCGCAACCACCCCGGCCGGGAATCAGTTTCTGCATAAGAATAATCTGGTGGTCCGGCCACCCCATAGCCATAAACCTAAGGATTTGGGGATGTATTTATATTATTGATATTGTGAATTATATGCGATATAGTCTCCCCTCCTTTCGAAACTTTTCGAAAGGAGGGGTGGCCGGGCTACAATATCACTTTTGTGTAAAAAGGTCTTTCCCGGCCGGGGTGGTTAGATAATTGAATTGGATGGATATCTTCATGGAGAATATTACAAAACTTCTGATGATATATTGAGAGATGAATATCTTCAAGATCTTGGTTTTACAGTTTTAAGATTTGAAAATAGGTTGGGTTTTTAAGGAACCCGAATATATATTGGAGGAGATAAGTAAGAAATTTAATAACCACCCCAGCCCGGAATAAGGTCATTCCTAATTAGATACTAACTAGCCGGGCCACCCCTCCTTTTTGAAGCTTCAAAAAGGAGGGGAGAATGGAAAACGATCAGGATGGATCTTTACATCCATGAGTTATGAGCCGATCGCCGATTTTTTACCGCATTCTTAATGATCTATAAACCACTATTTATCAAAATTGGTTTGCCAAATCCAACCTTTTCAAGTTCTTTCAGCTGGGTTTTGGCATCACCTGCAATCACATAGTACATTGTGGAGGGATTAAGATATTTATTAGCCAGTTCCAGCTGCTTTTCAACGGTAAGTCCTTTTACGAAAGCTTCTTCCTGTTTAATATAATCATGCGGAAGATTGTAGGAGCTGAGTGTTGAGAGCATCCCTAAGAGATTGCCCAGAGTTTCGAAGCGGCGGGCGTTACTCTTAAGAAGGGCATCTTTTGTATAGTCGATGTACTCCTGCGGTATCGTCTTCCTGTAGTTTTCCATAACCGTTTTGAATATAGTTACAGATTCGAGTGTAGCAGTTGTTCTCACTGTTGAAGAGGCTGAGAATGATCCAGAATGCTTCAGTCCCGAAAAATATGATCTTGCTCCATAAGTAAAGCCTTTTTCTTCTCGAAGTATCAAATTAAACAGACTGTTGAAATCACCTCCGAGTTTTGTGTTGACAACGGTAAGAGGATAATAGTCGGGGTGAGTTCTGGGGATCGAAGGTGCGCCAATGCTTATTGCCGATTGTTTTGCATCAGGAATATTAATGAAATAGATTGCCGGTTTTTCAGGTGGAGAAGGCATTGAGAACTGAGGTATGACGACATCCTTTGCCATCCATCTCCGGTTCAGGCCGTCAAGCGCAGCTTCTGTTCTGGCTTTATCGATATCTCCGGCAACCAGGAATCTCGAAATGGAGGGTGAAAAATTCTTCTCATAGAACTGTTTGAGGTCATCGATGGTAAGGTTTGAAACAGTTGTCTCTGTCCCGATCGTTTCTGTCGAGAGAATATTCTCTTTTCCGTAGATAAGATTGTTCAAAGCAACAGAGGCCTGGTATGTCGGACTTGCCTGGTTGCGTTTAATGGTATTTATCACCCTGCTCTTGACAATACCGAATTGCTGTTCGTCCCACCTGGGCTCAAGGAGCATCTCCTCCACGAGAGAAAGTGTTTTTTCAAAGTTCCGAGCAAGCGTGCTTACACGTATTATTATGCCTTCGGTACCGCCAGAAACTGAAATACCTGCACCTAAAAGTTTTATAGCATCTTCAAGCTGTTCAGGGGTCTTGTTTCTGGTACCTTCGTTCATCATGGAAGCAACCATGCTGGCTGTACCCGATTTGCTCAGGTCGTCAAGCATGTGGCCGCCTTCAATAACCAGCTGGTATTCAATAAGAGGTAATTCAGAATGGCTGATGCCCCATATTCTGATGCCGTTTGAAAGAGCGCCGGTCCAGATCCCGGGCAGGGTCAGTTCAGGATCAGGCCCAGGTACAGGTGCAGCCGAACGGTCAAAAGAGGTCTTTGTTTTCACTATAGTTTCCTCCTCAGTAATTTCAGCCTTCATCTCTGTAGCTTTTGTAATATCTTCTTCCACAATGCCGGCGTTAACAGATCCTTCTGCCACAAGACTGACTTCTCCCTTGGGCACAAAGCTTGTAGCCACATAGTTTTTGTCTTTGATATATTTCTGATATACCGATTTTATATCATCCATTGTAACGGCCTGAGCACTTTCAAAGTCTTTCAGATAGTAGGAGGGATCATCTCTGGTCATCTGGTAGTCTCCAAGCATAAATGCCTTATCCATAACACTGCTTAACCTGTTAAGAAAACCTGTTTCATTTCTTGCTTTTATACTTACCAGGTCTTCCTCAGTAAAACCCTCTGATTCAAATCTTGCAAAACCTTCAAAGATTGCTTTTTCCACTTCAGTAAGACTGACCCCGGGGTTTGCGGGAACAGAGATTGTAAAGGTGCCGGCAAGTTCCTGGGCGTAATTATAAGATGAGACACGCGAGGTTAGCTTTTTCTCCTGAACGAGGATCTTATACAAAGGTGTTTTTTTCCCATTGGTCAGCAATTCAGCAAGATAATCAAGTGCATAAGCATCTTTGGAATAAGCTTCCACAGTTGGGAAAACCATCGTGAACTGGGGAGTCTTTGCCAGATTGTCTTCATGATATATTTTTTTGGTTGCAGGAAGGCTCACCGGCATCGGATCCCTTTTAGCAATTTCTTCACCGCCCTTAATTTCACCAAAATACTTTTCGACGAGTGTTTTTACTTCTGGGGTATTTATATCTCCCGAAATGACTAGAGTTGCATTGTTTGGTGAATAATATTTTCTATGGAACGATTTAACATCCTCAACAGTGGCGTTGGCAAGATCAGCCATTTCACCGATTGTGAGCCAGCTGTAAGGATGATCGCCCGGGTAAAGGTTTTTAGCGATCAGTTCGCGGTTAAATCCGTACGGCTGATTATCATAATTCTGGCGTTTCTCGTTCTGAACAACATTCTGCTGGTTGATAAATGCAGCCTTTGTTACAGTATTTTCGAGATAGCCCATCCTGTCCGATTCGAGCCAAAGCACCATTTCAAGTGCATTTTTCGGGACAACTTCATAATAAACCGTTTCATCCTGGTTCGTGCCTCCATTGAGTGTTCCTCCTGCCTCCTGGATCATTCTGAATAACTGATCTTCTCCGACATTTTCCGATTTCTGGAACATCATGTGTTCAAAAAGATGTGCAAATCCTGTCTTTCCCCGCTCTTCCCGGCTAGAACCGACATGATAGTAAACCGAAACTGCTGCAATAGGATCTGACTTATCTTCGTTGAGAATGACCGTTAATCCGTTCGGCAGTGTGTATTTTTCATAAGGAATGGAGAGGAGTGATTCATCCTTTTCTGATTTGCAGGAAAAGAGTAAAGCTAAAATTAGCAGAAGAGATAAGTTGAAATATTTTTTCATATTTATTTGAGTTGTTCCTGTAAGATTCGGGTACTAAGATAGATAAAATATGAAAATGATATTTTTCAGCAATGCATCAAAGTGCGAAGAAATAAGTCGGGTAAGTACATAAAAATTTCTTCTTTGCCTTTAATTTGGCTTCTCGTTTTTGGAGTTTAAAAAAAATGATTATTTTTGCGCGTGATTTTGCGGGAGTAGCTCAGTTGGTAGAGCACGACCTTGCCAAGGTCGGGGTCGCGGGTTCGAGTCCCGTCTCCCGCTCAAAATTAGCCACCATTTTGGTGGCTTTCTTATTTATTAACAGTCAGTGTCATTGTCTCCTGCCTGTTTGCACTGATCCCCATTCCAGGAGAGTATTGTTTTCAATATAGAGCCAGGTATTCCTATAGGTCCATTCTTCCTTAATAGAATTACCGTTTATGACCCTGTTTATTTTCTGTGGCGTACCCCAGCTATCTTTAACCATCTCAGCCGTCATTCCCCGCCATATTTTTCCTTCCATGAGCCTGGCGGCAGTATTGGAACCATATTTATTTTCAAGATTTGAGAACCTGCTTACAGGTTGCGATTGTTCTTGTCTGTATTCCTGAACTTCCCTGGCAGGTACTGTATTTCTTCCTTTGTAATTTGTTTCACCGGAGGAACGATTAACGGTGGCATGACGCTTAAAAATATACCCTTCATTTTCTTCATAAACGACATGATGATAGGTGCTGTCAGTATCCAATACCTCTACTGTCGATCCTGAAGGAATGATCATTATCACTGTTGTAAGGTCATCTTTTTCACCAAAAAGCCTGCTTGACGATTTCAGAGTGGCGGTTATCTTTGTATTCTGGTCAGCCTGGTTCTGCTCCCGGTAATTTTGAACTGCCTGAGACATCAGCGATACAGAGCTAAGGACAAGTATGGAAGCAATGATGATTCGTTTCATATAATTTGGTTTTACTGTATTGTTTTGCAAAAAGCGTACCAGTATATTCTGATATAATAACCATTTAACTTGCCAAACGGTTGCAGCGGGTCATTGAATATGCAGGAAATCTGAAATCATCATAATTTTCTGATCAGCATCAGTCCATCCCTTACCGGTAGTATCACTTTTTCAATGCCTGTTTCACCCATGATCATTTCATTGAATTCAATCACCCCCCTTGTCTGCTGATCCTTTGTCTCTTTTTC
This sequence comes from uncultured Bacteroidales bacterium, assembly GCA_942492865.1. Classification (GTDB taxonomy): domain Bacteria; phylum Bacteroidota; class Bacteroidia; order Bacteroidales; family VadinHA17; genus LD21. Next base: position 2,276,674 of record OW818650.1, read on the forward strand.
AAGAACTTTTCCTCCCCACAAAACATTATCGGCAAGAATAAATCCGCCTTTTCTTACTTTATCAAAGATGAGCCTGTAATATTCAATGTATTCTCTTTTGTCTCCATCAATAAAGACCAGGTCGAACACCTCGTCCAGTTCCGGTATTATATCCTGGGCTTTTCCCGACATCAGAATTATCCTGTCGGCAAGGCCGGTCTTTTCGAAGTAAGATCTGCTGAAACCTGCAAGTTCATCATTGATCTCTGTTGTAATGAGCTTTCCGCCGGACTTCAGTCCCCTGGCAAGGCAAATAGCTGAATAGCCTGTGAAGGTGCCGATCTCAAGGATCTTTTCAGGTGATATCATGCATGAAATAAATTCAAGCAGTTTCCCCTGCAGATGGCCGCTTACCATGTTTGGATTTACGAATTTTAAATGAGTTTGCCTGAAAAGGTCTTCGAGGACCGGATCCTCGGGTGTAGTATGATCGGACAGATATTTTTCCAGCTTCGCACTCATCACTATTTATAGATTAGTGTCGATAATTTTGAAGGATCAAAGATTTCATTCGCAATTTCACGTAACTGGGAAGCTTCAACCTTATCTATCCTTGTATAGATCTCCTCAAGAGTATCAATCTTGTTGAAAACAAGCATGCTTTTGCCCAGGCTCAGCATAAGGCTTTCGTGATTTTCATACCCCCTTGCGAGATATCCCCTGATCTGTCTTTTTGCTTTACTTAGCTGTACCGGGCCCAGCAATGAAGAACGCAGATTATTGAGCTCGTTCATTGCAATAGAGATGCTCTTTTCAAGATTCTGGCTGTCGGTGCCGAAGTAGACTGAGAAGACTCCGGTATCGAAATAAGGATTGTAGTTTGATTCCACATTATAAGCCAGGCCGTTCTTTTCACGAAGGGAAAGGTTAAGCCTTGAGTTGAGGCCTTGTCCGCCGAGAATGTTATTCAGTACGAACATTCCCATTCTTCTTTCATCTTTCAGATCATACGCAATATTTCCCATGATGCAATGGTTCTGGAAGGTATCCATCTTTTTTGTTTCAGATACAGGCTTATAGATCCATTTTTTATTCAGTCGTGTTTCTTTATTATGAGTTTCAATGTTGCCGAAATATTTCATGAAAAGTTTAATGATCCTGTCGCTGCTTATGTTCCCAACAGAGCAGAAGACCATCTCATGGGTATTGTAGTTATTTGATATAAAGCTTCTTATTGACTGCTGTGAGAATGATTTTACCGACTCCTGGGATCCCAGAATATTTCTCCCGATGGCCTGGTCTGAGAAGATGAGCTCTTCAAAATCGTCAAAGATCAGTTCTGAAGGGCTGTCGAGGTATGAATTGATCTCTTCAATCACAACATCTTTTTCCCTGGAGATCTCCTTAACGGGGAAGAGGGAATTGAAAGTTATATCGCTTATCAGGTCGATGGCCCTTTCATAGTCATCTTTAAGGAAAGAGGCATGGATAGCTGTTTCTTCCTTTGTGGTATAGGCGTTTAGCTCTCCTCCTACATTTTCGAGGCTGCTCAGGATATGGAAGGCTTTTCGTTTTTCAGTGCCCTTGAAAAGCATGTGTTCTATGAAATGAGCTATTCCGTGTTCATGTTCTTTTTCATCCCTTGAACCGGCGTTTATTATTAACCCGCAATGGGCTACCATTCCTGATACAGGAAGGTGAACCATCCTTATACCGTTATCTAATGTATGGAGGAGGATATCCATTATTTTTTACTAAGAATGCAAATGTACCAAGTTTTTTGGCACAAAATTTTGTTACATCAGATTTGAGATATATATTTGCACTCCAATTGAGAGGTGCCATAGCTCAGTTGGTAGAGCAATGGACTGAAAATCCATGTGTCCCCGGTTCGATTCCTGGTGGCACCACCTCCAAAGCCTAAATCCTGCAGAAAATTCTGTGGGATTTTTGTATTTTTATATGTCGTATAAGCTTATGAATTACTCGTGTTATATACTATTCAGTAAATTGGTAAATCGATTTTATATTGGGTACACTTCCGATATTAATGAAAGATTAAAACTCCACAACAATGGTTTTTTTGGGACCAAATCCTATAGTTATAAGTCTACTGATTGGGAATTATACTTGTTAATTCCTTGCACAACGATCGGACAGGCTGTTTTTATTGAAGCAAAAATTAAGAAGATGAAGAGTCGAAAGTATATTGAAAATTTAAAGAGATATCCTGAACTTGTTCATAAAATTTTAAATGAATATGGAACTGAAAATCCATGTGCCCCGTCCCGATAGTTATCGGGACGATTCCTGGTGGCACCACCTCCAAAGCCTAAATCCTGCAGAAAATTCTGTGGGATTTTTGTATTTTTATATGTCGTATAAGCTTATGAATTACTCGTGTTATATACTATTCAGTAAATTGGTAAATCGATTTTATATTGGGTACACTTCCGATATTAATGAAAGATTAAAACTCCACAACAATGGTTTTTTTGGGACCAAATCCTATAGTTATAAGTCTACTGATTGGGAATTATACTTGTTAATTCCTTGCACAACGATCGGACAGGCTGTTTTTATTGAAGCAAAAATTAAGAAGATGAAGAGTCGAAAGTATATTGAAAATTTAAAGAGATATCCTGAACTTGTTCATAAAATTTTAAATGAATATGGAACTGAAAATCCATGTGCCCCGTCCCGATAGTTATCGGGACGATTCCTGGTGGCACCACCTCCAAAGCCTAAATCCTGCAGAAAATTCTGTGGGATTTTTGTATTTTTATATGTCGTATAAGCTTATGAATTACTCGTGTTATATACTATTCAGTAAATTGGTAAATCGATTTTATATTGGGTACACTTCCGATATTAATGAAAGATTAAAACTCCACAACAATGGTTTTTTTGGGACCAAAACCTATAGTTATAAGTCTACTGATTGGGAATTATACTTGTTAATTCCTTGCACAACGATCGGACAGGCTGTTTTTATTGAAGCAAAAATTAAGAAGATGAAGAGTCGAAAGTATATTGAAAATTTAAAGAGATATCCTGAACTTGTTCATAAAATTTTAAATGAATATGGAACTGAAAATCCATGTGCCCCGTCCCGATAGTTATCGGGACGATTCCTGGTGGCACCACCTCCAAAAAACGCAGAACCCGTAAGATCAACGTCTTACGGGTTTTTGTTTTAAAGGGGGTGACGGATTCGGTGATGGATTTTTTAATACCTTAATAATCAGTGTATAACAAATATATTTAGAGATAGCTGTTACATAATAACTTTATATTGATCCAATATGTGTAATCGACAAATATTTGATTTGCATAATCTTAAAACCTAGAAAATTTGTCTGTTTTTATCTATAATAATTGTCTGAATGAACCTTAAGTTTATAGAACTTTTTGCAGGATGTGGAGGATTGTCTCTTGGATTGGAAGCTTCAGGGTGTGAATTGTATTTTGCGAATGAGTACTCACTTATGGCTGGTGAAACTATTACTTATAATATTTTTTAAAGAAACCTTAAAAATCCATAGGAGTGGGATAAAACTTTATGGATAAGAAGCAGTTATGACATTGATAAACAGATTTATTTTTGTGCCAATATCTAAAAATTTCCTGACTTGGTGTCCTCATTATATGGTACCGGCCTGGGCTTCATCATTTCCACCAGCTTTGAGTTTATGGCTTGAGCACAAAACATATTTCCCAATGGATTATAATGGCCAATAAAATACTTTTCCAGATACTCTTTCAAACTGATTTTGAATTGGCTGAATTCATAAAGATGTATTTCCCCCAAATCTACAATAGGCAGGTTCTTTGATTTAAAATAATCGATTATCCCTTGATCCCACCGTCGATTTTCAACATGAACCTGAGCAATATAGTTAGCCGGATAAGATAAGACATACAGAACCTTTTTACCTCTTTCGGCTGCAAATTGTTCAATTTTTTCAATAATCTTTTCAGTGCTGAAAAGAGCACATTCAAGATGGTAGGTATTTACCAATTGTGACATTGTCGGATTAATATCAAGGCTTGTTTCAATACCATGAGTTTTTGTTAATGCCTGAATTTCTTTATAATCCAGGTTTTCATTACGTTCTTTGGATTTGTTATGAGCTATCAAAATTTTAGTAACAAAGTCATCTTTAAACAGGTTATAAGTTTCTTCTATATTGCACAACTTATAAAAATCTCTTCTTTGGGGTGTTGGATTAGGATGTTCAGAAAATGACCTGTTTTTAAGATTAACTTTCATATGTGGTAACGGAGGTTCAATAAACTGGACGTGCTTATGCACACGTATGTTCCTCCATGAGTCGAGATTCCGGTAGTGATCATCACTGAAGATATTAAAAATTATATAATCGGATGGAGTACGTTTTTCCTCTTTTAACATGCGCAGATATGCCTGATACACTGACCAGCCCCCAATGCCAAAATTTCTTACCGGCTCCTGAATATTGGCGGCAAGGACTTCCTGCCATGTCTCATTATCACTCACCTGATGACATTGTGTAAAACTGTTCCCATAGGAATTTATCCTGCAATGTTTATCTGCATAATTAGACATTAAGCGCTCTCCGTCAGGTTTTGCATAATGATAAACTGAAAATGATTTATTGACACCATCCTGGAAATATGCATCACGAAGTAACCAGCCAAATTCCTGACTGTGTTTTGAAAAAGGGAATGCTCTGTCTTCGAAATAATCATCCACCTCATTCGGTTTATATAACAATTTACTGAGGAAATCGCGTACCTCATCTTCCGTTATTGAGTCAAGAATCGTTTTGTCGGATTTTCTTAATATACGGGTTGTTGGCAATATTGTAAGACCTAAGCCTGCTATTGCACTATTCTTTGAAAATACTCTCCTGTCCATGGGTTCGTTTTTAACAGATAAATTTTTTCCAATTTACAAAAAATGTCTTCATAGATATTATCAATGTAATACTTAAGGGTACCTTTATCATTTGGCAGTAAATTACACAAAGACCTATGTGGGGCTGGTGGCACCACTTAAAAAAGAGCGGGAGTGATAGCGTGAGCGAGCACTCCCGTTTCTTTTTTCCCAATACCCGCACTCACACTCACGCAATTTTTATCAGTAGGATCAATGTCTTGCGGGATTTTGTTTTAGAGAAGGTGACGAAATCGGTGACGGATCTTACAACAGGAACATAGTCAAGCACATAGTAAAGTTAATTCAAGTTAGTTATTGAATTATTGATCGTGTTTGTTTCCAATGAATTGTTTTTCCATGAAATTTTTTACCTCTTCATCTGACGGCATGCCAAAATCACAGACCGAAATCTTCGTCTTTGGAGTGACTTTAGAATTAATTATATTTCTGATTCTTAGAATCTCATGTTCTGAATATTTTTTTGTAAATGTTTTAGACTCAAATGCATTTGGATGAGGAAGGTAAATAATTGGTATTCCATTTATAGTTGAATTGCTTTTAAAGAAGTTTTTTACAAAACTCCCAATGCCAATAATTATTTTCGCCCCACATATACTAATTTTTTCATTAATGAATCGCTTAGTGCATTCAGAAAGAGCACTATTTACGCCAATCTGGTCGGTCGATTTACAATGAACTAACTCTGTATTACAATAGTCCTTACCTGGTAATGCTTCTCTTCCAAGTAATTCTTCTGCTCTTTTTTTGATACTTGACCAGTACCTTACTGACTTTCCCTGAATCCCATCGCTTCTAAGTAGTTTGTTTTTATAAACCCAACTATATCCGTTTCCGCGGTCTTTAAATCTGTTAATGAAATAATCCGCCTTAATTGGGTCTGGCCAAGAATACATCGGATAGAATTCCCCATTTGCATAACCAGGATTAGAACTTATAAATAATATTGGTGCATTAACAATATCTCCAGACCATGGTTCTGGAATATGAAAATTGGCTTTATTAGTTACACCTTCTCCTTTTTGAAAGCTTACAACTTTAGAACAAGAATTTCTAACATTCGTGTCTATAATCACTTCATTGAAATTGGCACAATTGCAAATGTCAAACAGCAACTTTGGAATCATACTAGAACATGTTTTATAAATAATATTCTCAAAATCTCTTAGCTAACTTGCTTTTAGGAATGCTGAAAATCTTCTCTCAAGTCTTTCTTTATCAGGCCAGTGTATTTTATTTGAAGGTAATATAAGTTTAGCATTATTAAGTGATTGTATTCCATATCTTAACATTGGTCCATCAGTTTCGGTTAAAATATCTGTTCTGATTTTAATAATGTAGTCTGCATTTATACCAATAAAATTATTATCAAATGCAGCATGATTTATTTTGCACAGCGCTAATCCATTCGGAATAATCGGATCGCCAATATCTTCTTTGTCGGCAATAATATGGGCTGCATCAAGTAATTCAACATGCTTAAGATTACATAAAGCACAGTGATTCTGATAAGCAAGCAATACTCTTTCCCTAAAGGATCTTTGATGAACTCTTGTTCGAATAGTAGAAGTTAAGTATGATCGTCTGTAATATGTTGCATCTTCATTTACTTGTTCATATTCCTTTTTAACAGACTTAATGTCATTCACTGCAACAGTAAAAACCAAATCTTGCTTGTTATCATTAATAATGAATACTGGCCATGTCGCGAGATATTTACCCTTTATTATAGAATGAAAAAAAATCAGGGGTTCCCATAGTGAAATTAATCTTCGTAATCCTTGGTTGTCGGAATGATTAGGATCTAGTCCTCGGTATTTGTATTTAAGAAATCCTTCATTGGTATACGAGTCAGAATAGGGTCCGTTTGAGATAGAAGTTATAGACAAAGGGTTAGTCATTATTTTTGGCTTCCATATACCCTGGGGACCCAATAAGGTAATTCTCTCACCATTGTAAAAGAATCCACCAGCTAATATTCCTCTGGGTAAAACATCTCCATAGATTATGGTTTGTTTATCAAGCCACTCAAATGCAGCTAATCTAATTTGATCATCCATAATAAAACAATAAACTACTGGCAATTAATAATATCCTTTACCCTCAATACAATGTCGAACTCCACCTTTAGGATTTTTCATATCACCTAAATACCTTGGAATTACATGACAATGCAATTGAAAAACAGTCTGTACTGCAGCTTCACCGCAATTCATACCTATGTTGTATCCATCAGGTTTATAGTCCATTTCAATAATCTCTTTGCATTTGTGAATCATAGAATTCAGCTCTTCAACTTCCAATTTATTAAGTTGAAAGTAATCTTGCTTAACGCTATTTGAAATAATCAGCAAATGACCTGGAGATACTGGAAATGAATCTAGTATGATAAAAAAATGTTCTCCCTTAAATATTATATTCTCCTTAGGTATTTCAGAAAAGTCTTTCATCTGGGTTAATGCATAAATTCAAAACCGTTATTTGATGCTATAGTTATTAGTGGCTGTAATCTGTCTTTGAATTTTTCTTTGGTAAAATATTCAGATAAACCATTTGATTTTTCAAGATATGAAAAAATGGTAAGGTAGTCCTCCAAGAATTTATTCTTAGGATTCTTTTCTTTTACAATCTTAATCGCTGATTCCTGCAAGAAGAAAAATGGATTGAAATATTTATCAAGGGCAGGGAGCTTATCACCCTTAGTGCTATAAAAAGATTTATCAGCAGGTATTAGGTTCCAGATTAAGTCATGAGACACATAAGAGTAAGGAATGAAATGTTCAAATGCATAATTTCCTACAGTTAATTTCTTCCCAGTATATATACAGTCAACAGAACCAAGTTCATTGACAACGATATCCCAAAAATTCTTTCTCTGTTTATTCAGGCTATTTCTTAAAGCTGGTTTTATTAGCTTGTTAGGAATATCTGGTACACTTGGATTCTTTGCTTGCAAGAAAATCACAAGATTCCAGTAACAAAAATCTTTAAGTATTTTGACATTCTGATTTAGGTATTTAAGCCACTCTTCACTTATCTCAATCGAGTTATCATTCAAAGAGTACGGACATTGGTTTTTAAATTCTTGAGAGGCTATATAGATTTCATTTCTATTCAATTGCGGAAACCATGGACTTAAAAACCAATGTGGGACTTGATTATTGAAGTATTTAAGTTGATCCAAAGAGCTTTTGTTATTTGTATTGATAAGGAGATTCAGAATTTTATCTCTTTTATCATCGATCATAAGAGGTTCACAATTCTTAATAATTTCAATTGCTCTTTGAAGTCTATCCTGTTTGCCAAATGAAATATGAAAATCATTAACAGTAAACCAGGCGTTTGAGATTATTCTGGCAAATAATTCTTTTTTTGAGATTCTTATTTTGCCATCCTCAATAGATTGAAGTATTGATAGAAACCAATAATACTTATAAGTAGCTGATGTATTGTTGAAACAAGCTGCTAATAAGTTTACTGGCAAGCCATTTCTGAAAGGCAATCGCATTTTTGATATTTAAATTAATAATCTATATTTACTACTGATGCGTTAATAAATCGTTGATACTAAATAAATTACCTTGTTCTTTGAAATTTTGGTTGATTTGTAATTCTGTAAGTAGTTCTTTTACAGGTGTTTTGTCAAAAACAGATATTCCTAAAATCTGCATAATTTCATAGATTGACAACGTGCTTTTAAGAGCATATTTAACCTGAGCGACGATGAGGTAGGTACAGATAGCGATCCAAATGTGGACTTTTACCGCATTTTCTGAATGACCCCAAAGCGTTTTTATGGTAAGGTTCTGTTTTATCCATTTGAAAAACACTTCGATTTGCCAGCGATTCCGATATAGTCTTGCAATTTCAAGTGACTAGGCTTCAAAGTTGTTGGTTATAAAAGTAAGTAACAGATCTTTTTCGTCATCGTAATATTCTACCATTCGAAGAGTATCCGGATATAGTTGCTTAGACTTTGGACCTTTCAGCTTTATGATCCTATCACTTCTGAGTCCGGTAGTTTCATCCATATTGAAGTTGTTTTCAAGCACCCGGTAATCCATAGTCACCTTTGCCCTTGCCACAAAGAATGCATCTGCTTTATTCATTCTATACAGCGAAGCAAAATCGATATAAGCTTTGTCCATCAGATATATGGCATCAGGTTGAGGTAGAATTTCATCAAGTACATTACTGTCGTGATACTTGCCATCGGTGATAAAATTAAACGTTGGAATACTGCCTCTTAAATTAAGCATTGTATGGATCTTGATTGCTCCCCTGGAGTATTTACCCTCGACCCATGCAAATAGTTTAAGACTTAATGAGACTGTTGTTGAGTCAAGTGCAAAAACATCATTGTCAATGTCGACATTAGGAATTGGACTGTCAGAGTACATGGGCCTGGATGTTTTTATCAAGTACTCACCGAAGTCAGCAAAAATTTTCCAATCCCTATTTTCATTGGCTCTGGATAGTGTGGACTGATTGACATTTTGCTTTATCCCAAGATGGAAGAGTTTGTTTTTGTGGGCCTTCAGACATAAACAAATATCTCTTAATAAGTTTCTTGAGGTTAACTGGTCAAAGAATAGTTGAATGAACTGATTCCAACAGTTTAAATCTCTGACCCGATGATCTCCTTTGTAACTAGAAACACACTTTTCAAACTCATACTTATTGACAAACTGAAGTATCTGAGCAAAGACATACTTACCTGAATTCATAATTTTGCACTTAAACGGTGCAAAACTACAGGTCAAATCAAATCACAAAATCAAAGAACGCTTATATTAATTTTATTATCAGTGTTTTATATAAATTTTTGAAAAGTTAACGCATCACCACTAACTAAGAAGCATGAATTTCATTGATCATAAGCTCCTTCTATGAGTGTTTTTTAATAATTAAAAAAAATCGTTTAACGGGTTCTCTGAATTTTATTGAGTTAAGAGGTTATAAATTCATTTTTAAAGCTACCCTTATCTAACAAATTTTGGTATTCATAAATCTGTTATGGTTAAAAATACATCTACGCTGATGCTGATTCTGGTCATTAGCCAGTTAATTTCAGCATGTAATAACAATTCTGAAATGAAAATAACAAAAAGCTATTTTGGCAAACTGGATGACGGAACAACTGTTAATTCGTTTCTACTTCAAAACGGAAAAAATATCGAAGTGGAAATCATTGAATATGGGGCTATTGTGAAAAACATCAGGGTTCCGGACAAAGAGGTACGAATGGCAGATATTGTTCTGGGTTATGACAATCTGGAAGGATATGAAAACGATACTTATTATTTTGGGGCTACCATTGGAAGAGTGGCTAACCGAATGGGAGGTACCAAATTTACCCTTAATGGTATAAACTACAAACTCTCTTCTAATACTTTTCCCGATTTTGGGAGAAACCACTTACATGGTGGGAAAAAAGGGTTCAATAAAGTTTTATGGAAGGGCGAAGAGTTTTCTACTGACAAAAAGATCGGTGTAAAACTTTGTTATCTGAGCCAGGATGGTGAAGAAGGCTACCCAGAGAACTTACAATGTACAGTGGAGTATAGTCTGACCAGAGATAATGAATTGAATATTCATTTCTCTGCAATTACAGATCAGACAACCATAGTAAACATGACCCACCACAGTTATTTTAATCTTGCAGGGGAAGGATCAGGAACTATTCTGGGACAGCTGGTACGGATCAATGCAAAAAAGTACACTCCGTCAGACTCTGATTTAATCCCAACTTAATTTTAAACACATGGGAAAAGAATCGATCCTCAGCAGTCTGAACTTGCCAAAAGAAAGCTCCATGACAGGCAAAGAGTATATTACTTTTTTGGAAAGGGCATACCTGCTATTTCAAAAATATCCCCAATACTTATGTGGTTCAGAGGGAATAGAATCTCTTGAACTGGCACATCTTATATTAAAGGTGCCGGAGACAGTTCTGGCAATCTACATCGGCATCAATGATGCTGTCTGTAACAAAGGACTAATAACACCCTTCCTTCCGCGACATGCACACAATAATGTATTTGTATTCGATCCTCAAATCTGGACAGGAGGGGATCATGTTCCTTCGGGTACAGTGGATGCCAGATTTAAGATCAATGGATTTATGCCCCCAAATGCATCATGGGACAATGAATGGACTTACGTAATGATTAAGGACCCAAAACGAAAATTCGAAAGCCTCTATTTAGAAAAAGGTTACATAGATCTAATTCCTGCAAAATTTGAGGACTTTACAATGTTAAGCGATACAAACATGAATCGTTTATGTACATTTATCGATCCGAGAGCATTTGAACATCCTGTAAATAAGAGCCGGAAATACCTTAAATATGCAAGGGAAAAAGGTGATAAAATGGCTCTTGAGTTTTACATTCCCGATGCAATGAAAGGAGAAACAGAAGGCCTGGTACCTGTTGTTTTGAACAGAGGAGAAAAATTATATGTAGCCAGGATTGACTTTCAACCCTGCGATCATTGCTGGAGTAATATTCATCCGGAAAATAATGGGCTTGCAGTCGTAAACGAAAATTCTGCAATTCCATTGAATCTTGTAATATCCAAACCCCCTGTTTCTGAAATATATAGATCAAGGTTAATACCCCCTGCCGGCAGTGCAGACTTTACAACAGACTGGTTTTTCAGAGGTAAGGATCTGTTCAGGAAACCAATAAAATCAGGGCAAATTAACGGTTGAATATCACGAATTAAGAAAAAAATTTAATATAATGAAGAAAACTCTTGTTTTATCTACTTTAGTCGCTGCACTGGGTGGATTACTTTTTGGATTTGATACTGCAGTCATTTCAGGAACTACTGATTGGTTACAAAATGTTTTTAACCTCAGTTCATTTGAACTTGGATTCACTGTTGCCAGTGCGCTTATTGGCACTATCATAGGTGCTCTGCTAATCAGTCGTCCTGCTGATAGATATGGCCGTCGCTATATTCTCTTTATACTGGCACTTCTGTTTCTGATCTCTGCAATTGGTTCAGCTATGGCATGGAACTGGTACAGTTTTCTCATCTTCCGGTTTATTGGCGGTCTTGGTGTGGGTGGAGCCTCCGTGGTTTCTCCAATGTACATTGCCGAGATCTCGCCAGCCCGTTTCAGAGGCAGACTTGTGGCTGTAGCACAGTTGAATATTGTACTGGGAATGTTACTGGCATATTTTTCAAATTACTTTATCGCCGGGTTGGATATAGGACCAACAGAATGGCGCTGGATGTTTGGTTTGGAAGCATTCCCGGCCGCGCTGTTTTTTATCCTTTTATTCAAAAATCCCTGCAGCCCACGCTGGCTGATTTCAAAAGACAGGATAGCTGAAGCAAGATTAGTACTTGAATTGTGTGGTACTGACACAGGCAATGTCGAAGAAGAGATCATTAACATCCAACATTCTCTCAGTTTTGATAAAAACACCCTTAAGGAACCTTTCTTTACGAAAAAGTACAGGATCCCCATCACACTGGCTATTATGATCGCCCTTTTTAACCAGTTATCGGGCATTAATGCGGTTCTTTATTATGCCCCTCACATTTTTAACATGGCAGGATTTGAAAAGAGTTCTGCACTTTTAAATTCCATGGGAGTAGGAAGTATTTTCTTCGTTTTCACTATTGCAGCTATGGCAGTAATTGATAGTATGGGTAGAAAGAAAATCATGATTGTCGGATCAATAGGTTATATAATCAGTCTTGGAACAATAGCCTGGACTTTCTTTACTTATGGCACTGAGTTTACAAAGGCAGGAAGCATGATTGTACTGGTCAGTGTTTTCCTCTTTACAGCCTCCCATGCATTTGGGCAAGGATCAGTTATCTGGGTCTATCTGAGTGAAATATTCCCCAATAAGGTCCGTGCCAGGGGACAATCACTCGGCTCCGTAACACATTGGTTAGCGGCAGCACTTATTTCATGGACTTTCCCCTTAATTGCTAAAGCATCCGGGGGATATACATTTGCATTTTACTGTGTCTGCATGGTAGGACAACTGCTCTGGGTAATATTCGCAATGCGTGAAACAAAAGGTATTCCTCTGGAAGAGATTCAGAAGCAAATGGGGATAGAATAGTTGAAGCTTAATCACAAATATGCACAATGCCCGTCACTTAAAGTACTCAAAGAATTTCTCTGATTAATAATTCTTACTGCAAAGTTCAGGCTCATTTTCCTTAACCCAGGCCAGTTTTGAAGCTGTGAAATTACCAGATCCAAGCTGAGACATACAGTTACCAATAGCCGCTTTGAGGTTGGTCCACCAAACCTCAGTCTCCTGCTCAGCCCATCCGGTCTTAAGGAGGATAATCTTCATTTCATCTTTATGATAAAATGCTTCTGCCAGGCATTTGCCTGATTCACCGTCAATTACAGAAGCCTTTTTTGAAGAGCTCCCTATATCTATTCCAAGTAATAACAAACAAAGAAAATTAGACCTTTTGATTAGTTCAAAAGTATGACTTAACTTTATGATAGATTATATTGCTTTGGTTTGAAGACATATACCATTTAGCTCTCATCAATTTGTAAAAGATTTATTATGAACAAGATTTTAGTCACCGGAGCAACCGGGAAAGTGGGACAAGTATTTATTGAGCGACTAATAGAGAATCGACAGTTTGATCATTTTAAAATCAGGGCTTTTTGTCATCAACGGGACATGGATACGAATGAGCGACTGGAAGTAGTATATGGTTCTATTGACAAAAAGGATGATGTAATGAAAGCCATGGAAGGCATGACCCATGTATTGCACCTGGCTACCTCTAAAGAAACTCCCGACACAATTATGGACATTTCCGTAAAAGGACTGTTTTGGTTGTTGGAGAGTTGTCGTACTAATAGAGATTTTCAACAATTTATTTTGATAGGTGGGGATGCATCAGTAGGACATTTTTTCTACCCGAGAACTGACCCGGTAACAGAAACTCAAAATCACAGTGCGTATCCGGGGTGTTATGCCTTATCAAAAGTGTTGGAAGAAGTGATGCTGGAGCAATACTATATTCAGTATGATTTCAATGGCTGCTGCTTACGCGCTCCGTGGATCATGGAAAAGGACGATTTTAAGCACCAGTTATCATTCGGGGAAGACGTATTCGGCGGACCAGTTTGGCGCGATTTAGTGGGTAAAGAAAATGCAGAAGTTTATCAAAAAGCGGGTACGATCCCGGTGATGTTAGACCCGGAAGGCTTACCTGTGAAGCGTAACTTTGTTCATGTAGATGACTTGGCAGATGCCATATTGTTAAGCATTAAAAATCCCAAAGCCAGGCAGCAGACTTTTAATATTTGCATGAATGAACCAGTCGATTACGGTGAGCTTGCCGCTTACTTGAGAGAATCACGGCAACTGCCCAGTGTGGAGATAAAAACCGAATATTTTAGCACCTGGCTCGATAATAGCAAGGCCAGATTTATTTTAGGTTGGCAGCCTAAATATGACCTAAGGAAAATGGCCGATGCTGCATGGAATTATGTGCGGGCGGCTGATGACCCAAGAAAGGTCTGGTATCCTGGATAGCTAACTTATAAAATTAGAATATCTACATTCATCTTTTTAATAAAAGAGTGGATAATTTCAGCTAAAAGTGGACTGATTTTGAGTAAAGGGCAGGAGATATTTTATTACCTTACTGGAAAGGCCAGAATCCTTGACTAATTCTGGCTGGAATGAATTGACCACCAAACTACGGAGTTATGTACATGATATTTAGTTATTTACGCGATTTGTAATCTGAACCGCCAGATGTGGTCAATCCGGTCGGTTTTTGCACCTATCAGAATACTTGAAAAATGAAAACACATTTGAAGTCAATATATCTTCTTATCTTCTTTTCCATCAATTTGATTTGGTAATTTCCCGTGAGGTTAGTCTTGATAATACCATTAATGCCACCAAAATTGGAGAACATTTTTCTATTTCAAATAGAAAGGTAAATTTGTTTTTAGCTGAACTTGGATAGATTGAAAGAGATAGAGGAGGGTGGATTTCTACAAATGAAGGTATAAAAAATGGCGCTATTCAAATGGAAGTGGCACCTCTTTTTTAAATAATAACCCCTTAAAGATCAACGATCTGCGGGGTTTTAAATTTCTTGTTGAGGAAAGTACGGAGGGATTTTATAGTGTTCACATTGACAATAAAATACGAATCCTTTTAATTTCTCTTTCTTTTATGATCAGGTCCCTTAAACTTACCTCTTATCTGGGAAATAAGATCTCTTGCAGTCTCAATATCAACTCCTGCTTTCGCAGCCAGAAATTCAATATCAGGCTCACGGCCTGCATTGATGTCTGGCAAAACAAATTTTAATAGTGCATTTAGTTTATCAAGATTTTCCTTATCAGGTTGTGAGGTTTCTTTTGAAAACAGGTTTTCATACTCATTTAACCTGATTTTTCTTTTCAAAATGTCAGCAGCTGTTGTTAACATGGAGAGGTTAACACGAAGGAACGGGTCAGCAGAAAAATCAAACCCGTATTCGTTTAAACCTTCTGAAAGAGCCCTGAATCCTCGGTCAGTCATAGAAGTAAGTAGGATAATATTCTGATTTTCATCGAAATAAGCCTGAGAGAAGTGCGGTGGATCACTCCAGTTCTTCAGTGATAACATGTAAACTCCTTTCTTATATTCCGATTTAAAACTTTTTGTAAGGTCTTTTCTATTAATCTTATCCAGATCATATCCGGCTATCACATTCACTATTTGATATTCTTTATTATAAACCAGGGGAATATCGGCTCCTGTTACGAGCATCATGTATGGTAATGGATTGTATTCAAGGTTTGTCAGAAGTTCCTCTGCTTCAGTAATGTCCGGATTAAGTTCACTTGCGAAAAAGAAAATGTCATCAGGTTCAAAAGACATATAAGCTCCAATGGGACCGAAACTCTGGTAGCAGGAACCATTATAAGATATCAGGTTTAACCAAAGTAATGCTGATTGAGATTCCAGCGTTTTTGTTATACCAGGAGAATATAATAGATATTCTTCGTTGGAAAATACATCTTCCATCATATAAAAATTCCCGGCCGGATTGTTTTTGATAATACTAAAACTGAATCTCCATGATTGATCAGCCTGAGATACAAGAAAATTTCTATCCTTCTCAGGGAGGTTTCTCAACGCACTATGGTTAAGGTAGCTTTTAATAAGTCCTTCCTGTTTGAATACCTTATGTGCAATGTATTGAGCTTTCAATCTGTTTGTTAATTCATTTGGAAATTTGCGTATAATATGTTTATATGCAGCAAATCTATTATTCATTTCCTGTTCCAGATTATTTCGTTCCGCAGCATAATAAATCAGGAATTCGTCAATAACTTTTGAGGATATCTTACTATTCTCCTCGCATATTTGCTTTATTTTCTTAAAGTCACTCATTGATGAATGCGTAATATTTATTTAAAAAACTCATGATTAAATATAAATCCTCAAAGAAAAACCATTACTGGCTTGTCAGACGGGCAAAACGCTGGTTTGATTCAGGGAAATCAACGCCCGATGCAATGGCAACCAGAACGCCCATTGCTATTGCCAGGAACAATGATAAACCATTGGGTTGGAATAACAGAGTTCCACTTTTGGGAATTATTGTAAAGCAGGCTCCGGTTATGATATTGATTATCGCAATCCATTGATATATCCTCATCCCTTTCCAGTAGGGAGTCTGAGCTTCCCCGCGGAATGATTCTTCCACGAATCTTCCTGTTCCGTTCAATATAAAATATATTCCGATAATAAGGGAAGAAGGCGATCCGATGCTATATAATCTGATTAAAATTAAACCTGTGATTATATTGGCACCTATCGAATAAAGCTGCGTCGGATGAAGAGGAATGCCGGATAGTCCTGATATCTTATTTACACGAGAATATGGATGTGTAAAGCGAATCCCGATTTCATCATTGGAAGGTTTTCCGTGACAGCAACCCTGTACCAGGCAGCGAAGGCGTCCTATGCTCTGTATCCATGGACCTGCCATTGCAAATGATCCAAGTAATGTAAAGACATTTATTGAAAATATTAAGGAAACAAGGATGCAGGCGACTATCCCTCCTGTTAGCCCTCCATAATAGCCATATGGTCTCTGTAATTTTGAAGATCCTTCAATTAACTGTGCCCAGAGGCCGGCTCCGACAATAACAAATATCAATATGACAAAACCTGCCAAAGCAAACTGACGGCCCAGAAAAAAGCCGGCTACCAACATTCCGGCAAATCCGGCAGCACCTCCATAGAAACCATGATTGATAATTCTTACCGGACCCCATCTCCATTCATGCCAGCTATTTGAAAGAAGTTCGGTTTGCATCCTGATATAGTTCCATATTAGCGACCTGTAAACAATAATAATGAACATGGTAAAACCTGCAATAACATCAAGCAATGACTGGGTTCCTGTTGTAACACAACTCACTGAAATCAGAACTGCCAGAAAATACCATATCCATTTACCTCGCAGAAGAGAACTGCTTAAATATCTTGCAGACAGGAACGCCCATATACAATGAAATGATGGCAGTGCTCCGGTTACTCCATCCACTGAGCGTTCAAACAGGATAAGGTGCCCTAAAAATGTTCGTGGAGCAAAAACTCTCTGGTTTACGACAAACGGGAATACCAGATAAATAATACTTACAATTATCGTTGCAAACCATGCGTCAATTATAAAAAACCTTAATTGTTCACTGGTTTTAATAACTATGGGGACCGACAAAACAAACAGGTAAGTAAACACGTAGAAGATTTCAGTGAACTCCCATACAGGCAAGCGTTCTTCAAAAGGCAGAGTTGTGTTTATAGCATCATTTGGTACGCCGCTATAAATGAAGGCCTCATAGGAAATCAGCCACGGAATAAAAACAAGAAAATATAATGAAATTCTTTCTATAAAAGATGGTGAATCACTGGTAGCGTCCGGAAGTGACAGAAAAGGTTTATAATCCTGCATTCCAAAGATACTGTGCGTCCTTTCATTTTCAAATCCAACAACATATGCTACTGTCATCAGGGTAAATAGCGGACTTATAAGCCAGAATCCGGATACCGATCTGGTGACAATCGATAGACCAAAACTTAATATTACAGCGCCGAAATAGAGAGGATGTTTAGTAAAAGTATAAATGCCATCTTTAACAAACTTCTTTGGCGGGAACGCATTCATGGGTAATCCATCACCCAATACCCAGAGACACCATATTCCTGATAAAATAAATAATGCCCCGGTTATTAAGAGGCCATATCCGAAGAACAAATTCCCGGGGAGAGGCAATTTAACAATACTGCCTGTATGCTTTGCCCAGAGAATCAAAAGAAAAGGAATTACTGCGACAAATAATAAGCCGTATAAGACCCTGCCTGATATTGCTTTTATTCTCCCCATGTTACAATTTCAAATAATGACCAGCCACTTGATAAAACGAAAGAGTTTTTATTTAAGGATGTTCTTGCTTTGTACTTGATCTCTACTGATCTTAATAACCTGTGATTAAAGAATAATTTTAAGAATTTCATTTTTGAAAGTAATTCTGAAAGCACGCTTTTCCTTATAAGCTGAATATCTGAAAACTTTAATTCATACATACGATCATTGAAGAGAATCATATCCTTTTCAAAAATGGCATCATTGTATTCGATGCCATTGAAAAATATTTTATTAACCGGATACTTCCCTTTCCAGTTAATCCAGATCAAAGTATAAGAATCTGATAAGAAACGACCCCACCTTAGTTCAACAACAGGCAGATTCCATGGTCTTGCAGTTATAAAAAGCGTTTCCGAATACCCAAACCCTTTATAGATGCTGCCATTGTAAATTACTTCAGCCAAAGCCTTGGGATGGTGGCAATTCCATACTAATTCATTGTTATCACCGTCTTTATATAACAACCGCGTAATCTGATCGTCATCTCTTTTCAAGGTTACATCAATATCTAAAAAATTATTGCTTAGAAGTAATTTTCCATTAATTACCGGCTTTTTAGCCTTTCGTAACGTGGACTTTTCAGTTATAAAACCTGCTGAGTTACAAAATATCAGACCGGAATATACAAACCTTATTAAAGAAAATTCGGCTTTTGCCCAATAGACAATAAAGCAATTTCCCTGTTCGTCAATACAATCCAGGTATAGTTTTTCTATATAGAAGCCAGTTTGTTTAATTATTAAGATTTATGTAAAACTTAATTTATTACTAAAGTTACGATAACGTGGTTCACAAGTCAAATTATTTTTTATTCATCAATACAGAATCATAATCTCCAAAAAAGCACAAAGCCCATAATATCAACGTCTTAAGGGTTTTTGTTTTTATGGGGGGTGATAGATTGGAGATCGATTATTTATACTGACTTTACCTAAACCGGCAAGATGTGGGTATTCTTTCCTTCGTTTGCAGCAGAAGTTCCAGTCTTTAAATATTATAGAACTGATATTCAATGTTATCGAGTTTGTAGTTTTCATTTTGGAATGTCTGGTTTATATCAGTAAATAAAGTGTAACTTCCCCAAAATCTTATAAAATATGAAAAACCTGATATTCCTGTTCTCAATTTTGATTCTTCTTGTAAGTTGTAATAAAGACAATAATACCGGGAATGGGATGATCCCTATAAAAGGTACTGTTTCAGGGGCATCAAAAAGTAAATCAGGAATGGCTTCTTCAATGACTGATGCAAAAAAAGTAATTGTATTCAGTAAGTATTATTATAGCATAACTGATATCGTCGATGGTCGTTTTAGTGTTAACGGACAAATGGGAAGTGGTGTAGCGCTTATATTTCTTGATGGGGCCAATCAGTATATAGGAACACTTTCCACAAGAGGATTAAATATGCTGCCGCTGGGGAATCTTCCCGATGGCGAGAATACTGTTATTGACCTCTCTTCAGTTACTCTGGATGGGAAGAGTGTTATCCCTTCGCACGATCCGTTTGGAAAGGAAATTACGATTTCTGAAACAGAATTAAACAGTTTGAGAACCTTAGATGAATATTATGAGTCTATGGCGAAAAATATCGATGCTGATAATGATGGTGTTCCGGATGTATTAGCTAACAAAGAGTTGGTTTTAAATACTCTTTTTGGTGTTCCCGCCGGGAATTATGGATTAAATAGTAAAAATCCGGTTTTGAACCTGGGTGAAATAAAATATACCCTGGAGTTTGCCGGAGGTTCAGCATTGACTTTTCGAGATGGGAATATTTCTTTATCAGGTCCGGTGGGAAATCCTTACAGCGATATATCTTTATGGGGATCTCATATCAATCCTGGAGCCGGAAGGGGATTCCTGGCATCATTCGGAAGGAATAATAACGCCGGAGAAAGTATGCACCCCCCATTTATGAAGGGAACATATACTTTAACACTGAATGGCAACCAGAATTACACTCTCGATTATTCAAATATTGATGCCATGAATAGCCTGGTGATCGTTGCACCACGACTTAATACAAACAGTGAAGGGAAACTTATCTCAATTACACTTGATTATACATTGCCCAATGGAGATCCGGTAGAGCCTGCCAGTATTCTTACAAATGTTATGGTACAGTTAGTTGATACCAACCAAAATATCATATATGAGAGTGGTAATAACAGGTTAACCTATAAAACAGGATTTTCAATTGCAAAGATTGTCACACCTGCAGATATCTCAAAGTTAATGGTAGTTAGTATCGGCTATGATGATCTATTGGGGAATACCTATCTTATAAACTGGAATTGACCATCTGTGACCCATCGTAGTCTATAACCTGAATGCCAGAGTCCTGAAAACTTCGGGGTTAACACCATGAAATACCTGCAGGGCTGCAAATCCAATGTGGTACCATCGGGCCTCGATGATAACAGTCGTAAATAGATGATGCACAAACCGGTCAGGCTATCTTTAAACGGCTTCTGATCTCAGGATACAATTTTAATATTAAACGCGCCATTTTTGGTTGTCCCGAAAATTCTCAGCCATAGAGGTAAATACATTTCTGTTCCCCGTGATGCGGTGATATCACCAAGATCCATGATGTTTTTATCTGACCATCCGAATGACTTCATGATTTCTTTCACAGTGCTTTTCGCAGAACTATCGTTTCCGCAGATAAAAGCATTATGATCACCTCCGTTAAGCATTTGTGGATTTACCATTAGTCCGGCCCACATAGTATTGAGAGCTTTGACAACAAGAAGACCGGGGAATGATCTTTGAATCTCTTCTCCAAGAGAATTGGTGTTGGAAAGGTCAGGCAGAAGGACCGGGGGCATTCCTTTACTAAAATCAAGCGGATTGCTGACATCGATAAGGATTTTACCCTGAAGATTTGCAGGGTCCGCTTGTTTTAAAATATTGACAGATTCAACTCCCTTTGTGGCATTAAGTATAATATCCCCAAAGGCAGAAGCTTCTTTAAATGTACCCATTTTAACAGCCTGGTTAGCTGAGTGCCATTCACTGAAAGGAGGGTTCCCATATCCGTCCTTTGATTTATCTGCCATCTTCTCTTTCACATTTCGTGTGCCTGTCATCACATCATACCCAAGAGTAATAAATTTTTCAGCAAATGTCCGGCCCACACTTCCTGTTCCCAGTATTGCAATTTTTTTCATAACCTAAATTTTAAATTTTAATTAGAAGGTCATTGCGATTCATTTTGATAAAAACAAACTAAACCGTCAAATGTTCCTGTAGAATAAAGTATCACTTTTTCATCACAACGCTACTCATCTCTCACCGCTCATCTCTCATTACTCACCTCTCATTACTCAACTCTCAAATCATGCGGGATTTTGTATTTTTAAATATTATTTATAATTTGACTTTCAATCTGAAAATCGAATAAATCATTAATTAAATGAATGATATATTAATATCCAGTGCAACAATAAATGATAGGGAACAGCTGATAAACTGGTTTAAATTTTACCCCAATCAGAAGCTTATTGAAAAAAGGGTCGATTGTTATTTGGTCCATAATTCAACTGTTATAGCTAAGGATAAAAATAAAATAGTGGGTGTTCTTCAGTGGCATGTAAAAGAAAATGCTGCCCAGGGTCTTGCAGAGATTGAAGAGGTGCTTATCGCTGAAAGTTACAGGGGGCATGGTATAGGCTCATTACTCGTTTCGTTTGTAATTGATGAAATCCGAAACTCTTTTATTGAACTGAAAATCAAGCCAAGAAAAATATTTCTTTTTGTAGGAAAGAGAAACACTGCCGCAAGAAAGCTCTATGAAAAACATGGATTCATAATGATAAGCAGCATAGGCTATCTGTTTCATGACGATGCAGAGGAATTGTTTTATTCGCTCGATCTGTAAACGTTCCATGTTGGTACGATTATTGCTCAGATTGTTTTATAACCCTCTAACACAAATCTGCATGAAAAGGAAAGTTCTTTTGATGTGGTTGTTATTTCTTTTAACTATCCCTTCAGCTATTTACGCTCAGAAAATCAGAGCCGGACTTTACAGCGGAATAAACTTCTCAGATATTCACGGATCTTTTCATTCAGGTAAACATGCCATCAAAACAGGACCTGTTCAGGGTCTTTTATTAGATTATTCATTTAATAATGTTATTGGTATTCAAACAGGGCTTGACTATGCTACACTTTATTATGAGTATTTACCTTATAATGAAAAGAATAGAATTTATCCGACTTATGATATTTACTGGCCACCATATTATATTCCACCGGCTACTGAGAAGATGGATTTTACTTTCCTCCGTTTCCCACTTCTCTTTAAGCTTACCACTCCGACCCGGGTGCGTTATAATTTGACTGCAGGACTCTACTTCTCGTTTTTACAGGATTACAGTCTGAATTATATGTCTAACGTCAAACCCGAAAAGAATGATTTGGGATTTTTATATTCCACAGGCCTTTCTTACCCGTTGACTTCAGATTTACAGGCTTCATTGGGTGTTCGTTATATAACAGGAAGAAGAACTTTTATGGAAGGGGCCGATTATAAGCATGGTGCAACAGAATTAACATTTGGATTTGATTATAACGGGTTTTTAAATAAGGCTTTTAGTGACCCGCCCTTTAAAACAGGGCGGGATTCAACATTGAATAAAGTGTTTTTAGAATATAGACTGGGGATGAATCTTTCATGGAATTCGGGCAATATAAATAAAGATAAATACTTATTGAAACCCGGCATGTCATTTGGTTTATCCCTCAGTTACCATTTCCACAACAAAGTATCGCTCCAGACAGAGATTTTGTTTGAACGAAAAGGATATGCACTCAGGGATTCAAGCAATTCCTACTTCAGATATATTCGTGATGATGGACCTATGTATTCTTTGGATACGAAGGTTGATATTGACTACATCGAACTGCCTGTTTTGCTGAATTTAAGCATTGGCAGATCAGGCAGGTTCAATATTACCACAGGTCCCTATCTTGGATTAAGAATTAATTCGCGTTGTACAGGTGTGGCAGTAAAAGAATCAATTTCCCAAAGCGCTTACATTTTGAGTGAGACAAATGTGTATGATGATATTGATGGACTGATAAAAGATAATGACTGGGGATGGATTCTCAGGGGAGGGATCTCAGTTCCCGTTGGCGGTTATAGAAGTATTGATATAGGTATACAATACAATACCGGCTTTAAGGATATTTTACAGAATCAAAGAAGGGAAGAGGGTGATGTTTTCATCCGGAACGGGTCAATAGCTGTTTTGCTGGGGTATAAGTTACCCATTTATTAATCAACCTTTTAAATGCATGCTATGATCACAATGTATAAAATCTATCGGTTCAGGGGAATGCCAATAATTCTAATATGGTTTATGGGATTCCTGCTTTCATGCAACAACAAAAGTGACCCTTCACATGAAATGCTGGCATTTTATTCATTCCAGTTTTTGAATACTCCGCAACCTAAAAGCATAGCGGGTGAATACCTCGATGAAAGCATCAGTTACAGAGTGAATAATAATCTGGAAGCTTCTGAAGATTCGTCCAGAGTGATTTTTGAAGTTGTAAGAGGTAGCGGCACAGTTACAAAATCAACGGTTTATACTGATGATGAGGGAGTGGCGTCCACAGCATGGAAGCTTGGAACGTCAAGCTGCAGTCAGGTTCTGAGAGCTTCAACGTATGACCTTTCAGGGAAATATTTGTCCTCAACCGATTTTGTTGCCTATGGTTTCAGACTTAACAGGTGGGATACAATAAGCCTTTCGCCTGATGCTGAGATAAGTTACATGGTAGCCGATACTACAAACAAGATCACTTTCATGGTTACCAATAGCAAGCTTTACAGGCAGGGTGCCAACTATTTCGAGTGGGAACTGATTGAAGATCCGGGTGTGCCGTCTCCAAGAACTATTGAAATTGACGGCAACGGCATAATGTTTATAACTACCTGGAAAGGAGATCTGTATAAAAGTTCAGATCATGGTGGATCCTGGCAGAAATGTACAAAGCCTTTTCCTGATATTTCCGAACCTGTTTATTCTTATGTTTCAAAGGATAATTATGTATGGATCTTTACATTTGACAGGCTTCTGCGTTATTCCAAAGACCTTGGGGAAACATGGCTGACAGTTGAAAGCGGATTACCGGCTTCGGAAGGTATTGGAGATGTATTCAGACTTAGTAATGGCACACTGCTCTTTCACGGCAGCAGTTGCTGCAGCCTTTACAGGTCAACAGATGACGGCAAATACTGGACACATATAAATGCTCCCCAGTCTTCACATAAGTTGTATGTTGATGACAAGGACCAGATATATATTGTCACTCAGGAAAACATGGGCGAAGCAATCTACAAATCGACTGATCTGGGACAGACTTATACCAGGGTTTGTTACGTTCCTGTCGGGTTCAGAACATCAATGGAGAATATATTCAACAGGACAGGGAATGTTTATTATGTTCTTATACCGGGATACGGGATACTGAAATCCTATGACCTGACAACCTATGAAGAGTATTTCCCGAATGGCAATCTGAGGAATTTGTTCATTGATCATAATGGTGTCCTTATCGCCAAACACCATAATTGGAAAACAGTCTATTACAGGAAAAATTCCGAATAATAAATTCTTTCCCCTTCAGCGAACCACTCCAAAACCTGAATCCTGCAGAAAAATCTTCCGGATTTTTGTTATGTTCTATTTTTAACGCAAATTCGAACAAATGATTTTAAGCTATGCGCGAATTTCTGACCTTTTTGTTGAATCCTGTTGCATTACTCTATTTAATGCTTTTGGCGGGATCTGTTTTTCTTTTAATTAACCATAAAAAAACCGGGAAGACAATAATGGGGTTTGCCATAGTATGGTTTATAATAATTACAACCCCATTTATTCCGGAATACCTTATTAATTCGCTTGAAGGCAAATATTCTCAAATTACTGAAGCAACCATAAGTAATATTCATGGACCCACCGATATAATTGTTCTGGGCGGGGGGCACTCCAATAATAAAGATCTTTCGCCCAACAATCAGTTGTCCATTGCAGCATTGTGCAGGCTGGTTGAAGGAATCAGGATTCACAGGCTCATCCCCGGCAGCAGGCTGGTACTATCAGGTTACGGAGGAAGAACGGACCTCCCTCAGGCTCTTGTTCAATACCGGACCGCTGTTATCCTTGGAATAGATACAGCTTCGATGGTCATGCAGACAACGCCTTCAAATACAAGGATGGAGGCTGAAGTTTATTCCAAAACTTCCGGTACCAAAAATAATCTCATTGTTGTTACCAGCGCCAGGCACATGCCAAGGGCTATGATGCACTTCAGAGGGGCGGGACTTGATCCCATTGCCGCTTCTGCTGATTTTATCCTGAAGAACAATAATCGAAGGGCTCTTCTGAAATATATACCATCATCAGACAACATAAGCAGCATGAAGGGGGCAATTCATGAGTATGTAGGCATGATATGGGCCTGGGCCGGAGGAAATTAACCAGATTTTCAGATCAGGCTTTTTGCTGTGTCTTAAGCAGCTGTACAAGCTGTGGCAGGATATCATATCTGCTTAAGCGTACCCCGACAGCTCCCCCTCCTGTAAAGACCTCAACGAACGGGGGATCGGGAGTGAGTCCGAACCTTTTATAAAATGCATTGGTAATAAACTGTTTGACCATTGCAGGATCAGCTTTTTTCCTGTCGATATGAACCTGAAAATAATCACCTTGTCCTGCCGCATTTATCCTTACGGCAACAGCATTGCTGCCGAAAGCTTTTTTAAGCATGGCTTCTGCCAGGTCTATAAGGGCCAGACCACGGAAGAAGTTTGAGCCTTCCAGCCTGTGAAACTGTAAATTTCCCTTGGTGAGTGTTTCATCATCCAGCTCTTTGTTAAAATTGAACGGTCTGGCTCCAGATTTTTCGAACCAAAGGTTTAATAATTCCGGACCAGTAACACCTTTTTCCCAGTCAATTGGTTTCTCCATCACCTGTTTTTCAGGTAAACGAGCAGGGTCAATATCAAAGCAGCAATCGCCTCGCTGCGACCTTGTTACGCAATCTATCCAGTCTTCAGGGTGGTGAATCAGGTAGAAATTTTTAGCTACCTCGCCAAAAAGATAAGCCACCATTGCTCTCAGAGGCACACCTGTCTGCTCTTTAATATTGCCTGTATCATCAGTGTGCATCATTGAAGGATCTCTCCAGCCGTCAAACAGCGATCTGACACTATCTTCGGCTTTCTGACGTGCCTTTGCCAGTTCAATATTAGTGCTGCCTGCTATCTGATCAGCGAGCCATTCAAGGTTCGCAGTGACTCTATCCTGAAGGTCCTGTTTAGTTATCAGCAAGGGCAGCTGTTTCAGTGTTGAGCAGATCCAGGCGTGGTTCTCCTTATTCAGCTCTCCATCTGAAACAAGATCATCTTCGATATGCTTAAAGAAATCGGTGTCAAAAGGAAGGTGTACCAGGATGGCAGCGATCTCTGCTGCTTTGCCGGTCATCTTACGTATCTCGGTAGTGGTTAATCTTTCTTTTCCCATTGTTTCGGCATAGATCCCGTTTGACCAGCGCCATGCATTTCTGTCGCGGTCGACCGTATATGGAAAGATGATCTGGAACCTGTCGTTCGGGATCGGATATGTTCCTAAAATCCGATAATTATCTTTCGGATTTGAAGAGATAAGTGTTCCTTCCCCGGCACGCCCTTTTTGTTCTGTTGCCTGATCGAGGGAACCAGCTCTGACACCTGTTCCATATTCTGCCTGGCATGCCAGGTGTACCAGGAGGTCGGGCGAGATCCCGATCTCAAACAGGGAATTGATGGCATTTTTTGTAGCCACTGTAACAGCGGAAGAGCTTGAGAACCCTCCCTGTGGTATATTGCCTGTTGTAACAATATGTAATCCGTGAAAATTAGTGAATCCGAGATATTCCTTGACTTTTGCACCCAGGTTACCGATCCGCAGTGTCCGGAAAGAGGCCAGTGCGTTGCCTATGAGTGCAAAGGGGCGCCTCATATTGCTTGTAACCCATAAAGTGGATGGGGGTAATGGGACATTCTTTTTTCTTCTTTCACCGAGTTCTTCATCGCTGAAATAACCAAGCGAAAGAAGTAATCCCTCACTCATCCGTGTTCCGAATTTCTCATAAGCGCTCATATCCGAAACCTCCTCTCCCGGGTACATGGCTCCGAAATCAGCGGGAATGAAATTGATGCTTTCCCTGTACTGGTTACTGCTGGGCGTAAGATGTATGCGGCCGTCATTAGCGCTCTGAATGAGTACCACAATCTGTTCATCACCGGATTCATTACCTGCGCCAATTGGCATCTGCCATGCCGGGCCAAAGAAACGTACCATGTCAGGATGCATGAATGCAATGCGGAGTCGTCCGCCCGAAATCCCTATTCCGACAGATTTTCCCTGATCAAAAAGCAGTTTTTCCTTTTTGATCATGGTTGCCAGTTCATCCAGCTGCCTGGCAATGGAAGCTATCTGTTCTGCAGGACGGTTTGCCATAATAGTACGGGCCACCTGCTCAGCTTCAATCTCTTCTGGGATCCGCAAACCGTCTTTGGACGACAGAATGCCTTCAAGAAGAGCCAGGTCCATTGGTTGTGTGACATCGGAAGTAAGTAAATCGTATTCATATTCACTTATCGAAGTGGTAACAGTCCGGATAACACCGCCGCTCTTTGCTATTGACTCAACCACATCGGTAAGGTAATACTGACCCTGGGCATTGTCATTAACGAGGTTCAGAAGGTGGCTGTGGAGCGTTGCAGCTCTCATAATATAAAGAGGGCAATTGCCTTCCCTTAGATCATGTAACGCCTGACGGTTGGATGTATCAGTTTCAAGTGCAATATCCTTTTCCTCGATTATCTTTACGACTCTCCCGTTTTCATCCCTCAGAACACGGCCTTTGCCTATATTCTTTGGTGGTTCATATATGGCAGTAAGAAAAGTCAGGTCAGCTTCCTGCCCATTTTCATCATGTATGCCTGACATCTTGCGGATTATGGAGGATGGTACAATGCGATCGCCCATTGTAATAACAAGCAGAGGATTCTTCTCAAGCAGCCCCGGGACGCACAATGATTCAAAGGCGGCAAAAGCTGTTCCTCCCGTTGGGTTATCAGACAAGATGTAGATATTATCAGGACCCAGGGCTTCCGCAACGTCCTGGTACCTGTACCCGACTATGCATACCGCCGGTGCGGGGTTAATCCTCCTGAATGCATCAATGGAATGCCTGGCCAGGGGGCTGCCATGAACGCGCTGAATGCATTTGGGTTCTGTGCCGAAACGAGTACCTTTTCCGGCAACAAGAATTACCATGATGGGACCTTCCGAATCAATAACATTCTGAATTAAGGCGCTTGCATCAGGAAGAATTTTGTTTTCTTCCAGTCTCGCTGCATCTTTCAATGCACCAACAGTAAAGGGGATGTTTTTTTGCATAACGTAACAGGACAGATTTTTACACAGTTAAGTGTGCTGAATGTATAATTCAAATATAGCTAAAAAAAACCAATAAATGAAGAATAAGTGTCCCGTTTTGAAGGTAGAAATCAGGTTATTCCTGGATTATGAACTATTTTGCTTTTAGTGAATATACAGCCATGTAATCGCCGTGCCTTAAAAATAATCTTCCTTTATTTATGACGGGGTGTGAGAAATAAGGACCTTCACCTTTGGTAATCCGGAATGTACTCACCAGGTCAAACTTTTCTCCTGATGGCTTCAGCAGACCGACGTTGCCATCTTTTTCCTCTATGATGTAAAGCATCCCATCGGCTGATATTATGGCGCCTTTATTGAACCAGTCGTATATCCATTTTGTTTCACCGGTTGTCCAGTCAACGCAGATCCACTTCCCCTTTGAGTTTGTTACATGTGTTGAGCTGATTATCAAATTTCCCGTAAGCAATATTCCTCCCACATGTGGATCAATTTCGGTGTTCTTCCATACGATGACCGGGTCAGTGCCGTCAGGTTTGATCCTGACCTTTATTGCCACCTGGTCGTAGCCATTGGCGGCAAAGATATGTCCATCGCGGTAAACAGGGGTATTAACCCTGTTCCTTCTTTCGAGCTGCTCGGTATTCAATCCCTCACAATGGATTTTCCACAGGAGCTTTCCGGAGAGGGCATTAACAGCAATAAGATGGTGTGCTGTCCATGTTACAATTATCTTGTTGTTGCCGTTACGGATCAGCAATGGATTTACATAGTTGGTAAGTTCGTTTATAGGTTCTGCTTCCCATATCACCTTTCCGTTTTCAACATTGAATGCGACCATGGATGCCATATTTCCACCAGGGGTTCCGATAACCTTATTGTCAACTATCAATGGAGATTCTGCAATTCCATTCAGAGGCTGTTCGGCGCCGTATTTTTTAAAATAATTCACTGTCCAGATGATTTTCCCATCTTTCCCAACGCAAACCAGCTCTCCCTGTCCGCCTACTACGAAGATCCTGTTATTTGAGTAAGACGGGGTACTACGGCTTTCAGGAAAATTTGTAGCTGCAGAAGAGGTGCCATAAACTACTTCCCACTTCTTTTTGCCGTTCTGGTCAAGACAGGTCAGAACGTCATTATTTCCCTGCCTGCCTGTTATATAAATTGCATCATCAGTTACCGTTGCACTCGACTGCCCCCTTCCGATTCCGGTTAGTTCCCAAAGCAAAGCAGGTCCGGATGCGGGCCATGCCTTCATCAATCCTGTTTCATTATATATGCCATTGCGGTCGGGACCCCTGAAACCCGATTGTTGTCCACTGGCTTCATTCATAACACATAATGTAAGGATCAGTATGTAAATATTTTTCATAAAATTCAGCAGATGATTATTGCACAAAATAAGTAATAAAATCAATTATTGGTGCAGGGCAGTTAGCTCAGTTTTGATCGTCTTTATAAATACCAGGTTACAGCATTTTCCCAGTGCGTTCTTCTCTTCGCAATGACCTGTAGTATTTTTGCTTGTAAAGGAGCGTACTTTACCTATTGTTTTACAACCGTTTCTGACAGCATTTTTTATATCGCCGCGTGAAATGCCGGCACAGTAGCAAACTGGAACATCGTCGGACTGATCTTTGAAGAATAATCCGTTTGTGAGATCTGAGGTGTTGAAAATTCGTTCTTTACTGAAATATGAAATATCGCAGGACGGATTACAGCATATATGCCATTTTGATTTCTTATTGAGCTCCTGTTTTACCTCACGCTTCAAATTGTACTTTACGGCTTTGCTGTTGACTTTTATGGCAGGGACTCCGCATTTGGGGCAAATCTGGATAGTTTTCATCTATTTAATTTTCTGAAATACATGACAAGCAGGACTCCTGAAATTATCATTTCAAGCCAGTTGATTGAAATGATAATTACTTCAAACCTGTATTCCCTGTTGATCCCATGTATCAGAACAACAAGAATTAAGGAGAGAAGCATGAGGATAAAGCCTGTAATAAAGGTAAATCTCAGACCTCTTTCAATCTTATCGGAGGTTGAGAAAACCGGTATGAGGGCAAAAAATGAAAAATTCATTGTAATAAAACCCAGCTCCTCCATGATGATGAATATTCCATGAGGGTTATACTGACTTAAAAAAGCTATTCCTTCTGTTTCTCCTGCCATAAGGCTCGGCTGGATAAATGATACCTGGACAAAATAGTCTAATGTCAGGATCAATGTGCTGATCAATGCAAATGCAACAGAAATGCTGCTGAAAAGCTTCTTTTCATCCCGGGAAAAATGGTGGATACACAGCATCATTACCAGGTAGGAGAAAGACAATAATATTGCCGGGTACATCCAGTAATAATCTCTTGGGAAACGGCTTATTATATCACTGTATGGATACTGAAAACAGCCGGCCGTGCAGAACGGGCCTGAAAGAGGAGGTGTGCAGACTGCAATACCAAAGGTTATGATAGTTAGTGCGGTGGTTGATAATGCAGCATAAAAGCTGAATCGGGCACTATTGTATCTGGATCCTTTCATGACTGTTCCGGTTGCAATTCAATACCGTTGAGCATAAATTAAACAAAATACTTTGACGGGACTTACTTTAGTCTCTTATTTGAATTGCGATTGAAATACCTGAATTTAGCCTCTTCTACATCTGCTTCAGGAAGGATGTAAATCTTTGTTCTGTGATCAATTATCACCTCCTTTAATCTCGAGAGATCAGGAGATTTTACAGCTGGTGCTTTTTTTTCGAACATAATTTTTTAATTATTGGAATAAAAAGTCCCGCTTTTGGCGGGACTTGAAGAAGTTTAAACGGTTATAATTAATGCTTATACAAGCTTAACATTCACTGCATTTAATCCTTTTTTGCCCTGCTCCAGATCGAATGAAACTTCGTCATTTTCTGATATTCTTTCTTTCAATCCGGATGAATGTACGAAATATTCCTTTGATGAATTTTCGTCTTTGATGAATCCAAATCCTTTAGATTCATTGTAAAATTTTACTGTTCCTTTATTCATTTTATATTATATTAATTCGCGAAGATACTATTTATTATTGTAATAATACGTTTATTTTCAATAAAATAAATATTGAGTATCCTGAATAAATATTAATTGACCTGAATCCCCAAAAACGCCTGTCATCAAGCAGCCAAGTAAGGGATCTCACGATCGCAATTACCATTGACTCTTTTTATTTCCCTGCCAGCAGGCTGTATAAATCGTGCGGAGAGATGGCCATTTGATCGGCAATAGTTTTCATGGTTGTTTCACCATTTGCTTCTAAACCGTTTTCCTTTATTATTTTGATAAGCTCCGATGGTTCAACTTCCAGTCTGGCAGCTATAGCATTCAATGTCATTTTTCCCACACCGGAGGGAGTTTCTGTTTTATTAATCACTGCATTTTCCTTATATCTGCTTTTAAGAACATCATAGATTCTCGAGGGAGTAATTTCATTTTGGGCAGCAATAGATTTCAATGTCATATCGATACTTCCGGCTGAGATACTGCTGTCATTAAGTGTTTTCATCAGGTTTTCCGGGGTAATTCCCGGGAAGTCTGATGCAAGTCTGCTAAGAGTATAAGCTTCCATGTGTGCAACAGGCGGACTTTCAAAGGCCCCTTCCCAGCTTTCTTTTACTTTTTCCCCGAAGGTCATTACAGGTCCGAATGGTTGCCACGATTCAAGTGTGCCGATGAAGAATATTGCTGAAACTATTAATGCTGTGGTAAGTTCCCATTTTTTATTGAGTCCGGCTTTGATCCTGCTTTTAAAGTATGTAAGGAAAGTCTTCCAGTTGACAAAGAAGAGGTGGATAATAACCAGGATAAAGAACATGTAAGAAAATATAGTGTGAAGCGCCTGCCATTCGGCTTTACTGAAGAGCATCAATTTCCATTCACCCCAGTTTGCTATTCTTCCGGGAGGGGCAACATAAAGAATGAACCCTGACCATGACATTATGATTGTCGACAGAACAAGTGAAAAGCTGGTGAAACTCCTTAGATTGAATCCTTTCTTTTTTTCCATGATTAATATTTTTTATCCGTTAGAAACAAAAAGTATAATCTTCCTACGGTATGCAGAAAATAATTCAAAAATCAGTAGCCGGGTTACCCTGAAGGTTATCCGATTATAAAAAGGCTCTTGCTCGAGTATTCAGGGTCGCAGGTCACATTTACCTTGAGCTTCCGCAATCCTGCCTCATCCCCGGGTGTTGGAATATGCGTAAGATGAACTTCGCATCCACGGAGCAGCTTAAGGCTATCGAGGGCCATTTGTGCTGCAGGATTTGACAAAGCGCTAATGCCCAGAACGATCAGGGTTTCTTCGACATCGAGGCTGATCATTTTTCCTTCCAGTATATCTTTTTTAAGATAGGCAACAGAATCTATTATCGTCTTAGGAAGAAGATGCATATTGTCGGGTAAGCCTGCCAGATGTTTTGTTGCATTTAGAATAAGGCTTGAAGATGCATGCAAAAGAGGTGAGTTTTTACCTGTTATGATCGTGCCATCCTGTATCTGGATAGCCGCTCCACAAAAGATACCTGCGTTGCCTTTCATGCATTCTTCAGCGGTTTTTGCAGCTTTTCTTGCAGGCAATACAACTTTACGGTCCTCTTCTTTTGCCCCTACTTTTTTCATTATATTAATTGCCCGTTCCAGGGTGTCTTTGTCAGCAAGGCCGAGTACATATTCAACTGCACACCTGAAATAGCGCCTGATGATCTCCTGTACCGACGCCTCAGAAATAACCGCATCATTCACAATGCCGGCGCTTGCCCTGTTGACTCCCATATCGGTGGGTGACTGGTACATTGATTCACCTCCGGTTATCTTTTCAATGATCCTTTTAAGCAGGTGGAACGCCTCTATATCCCTGTTATAATTTACAGTCTTAATGTTATATGCCTTCA
The DNA here is from genome assembly GCA_942492865.1 of uncultured Bacteroidales bacterium. Classification (GTDB taxonomy): domain Bacteria; phylum Bacteroidota; class Bacteroidia; order Bacteroidales; family VadinHA17; genus LD21. The sequence continues at coordinate 2,310,448 of OW818650.1, forward strand.
GATGGTGCTCGTCTATCAGAACCCTGTCATCCAGATCGACAGTTGCAGCTTCATAGGCAATATTCACCTTGTGGTCCACAGGGATATCCCAGATTGGGAATGTTTCGAATTTTGCATATCCGGCTTTGACTCCCTTTTTATATTCGTGGTAAAGATTGCACAGGCAGGTTGCCAGCTTACCGCTGCCCGGACCAGGGCCGGTAACTATCACGATTGGATTGGTTGTTGTTATATATTCGTTTGCGCCATATCCCTCATCGCTTACAATCTGATCAATTTCGAGGGGATAACCCTTTGTCGGATAATGCAGGTACACCTTAACTCCTCTCAGCTGAAGCTTGTTTTTAAATGCCCTGGCAGGAGGCTGGTTCTGGTAACGGGTGATGACAACTGCTGTGATTTCTATTCCCCATTCCCTGAAGTCGTCAATTGTTTTCAATGCATCGACGTCGTAAGTAATTCCGAAATCGGCCCTTACTTTCTTCCTTTCAATATCTCCGGCATTAATACACAGAATTACATCAATCTTATCTTTCAATTTCTGGAGGAGCCTCATCTTTACATTGGGGTCAAATCCGGGGAGTACTCTTGACGCATGATAATCGAATAATATTTTACCTCCGAATTCAATGTAAAGCTTATCATTAAAGCGGCTGACTCTTTCAAGAATAGAATGTGTTTGCTCGCTAAGATATTTCTCATTATCGAACCCAATGAGCTTTTTATTTTCCATCTTGTCTGTTCAGATATTGATTTAAGAGGCCAATATTAGTAAAAATTTCTGTTCAAGATTTTTCCGAAGTTTTAAATCCTGAAAGAATGTTCTCTTACAGCAGGGTTGGGCTCACCTGTTGACCTGGCTTCCGGCTGTAATGGATAATTCATTGGGAACGGTTGATACATTCTGGTTTAACTCGTATGTGAAACCCTTTTCAGAGGCTCTCATAACAATAACTTTGAATATGATAAGGTTTGCTAAAATTGCCTCAGACTTTTTTGAAGAGATCCGGGCTATTCTTCTGAATTTTGATAAGGATATTGATCCGTTTTTTGCGAGATAATCAAGCAGTGTATTTTCGGCTTTGCTGAATTGAACCAAAACGCCTGATCTCCTTATTTCTTTTCTCCAGATCTGGAGGAGGACCCTGTTTGCAACGAGATTCTGATCATTATGCCTGAAATATGCATTCCATTTTCCCTCATCATCTTTAGCCTGGTATGGCCTTTTGTCGCCCTTCATCACCTCAACTTCAAGGATGGCCTTGCCTTTTGCAGGATGTTGTTTTATAGTATAATTGATTTCCGGTCTGCAAAAAAGATGAACGGCCGTTTCAACCATATAATATTCCTCATCCGATTGAATACCGGCAATGCTGCCATTATCCCTCACCCCGATAAGTAATTTTCCACCATCGCTGTTGGCAAAGGCGACAAGGGTTCGTGCAATTTTTTTGCTGTCGGAAATGCAGTATTTAAAATCAAGCTGCTGATTTTCACCCTGTGATATTAAATTCCTCAGATAATTGTCCATACTTGAGAATCAAGGAAAAAAATACAACGCAAATGTACAATGATATGTTTTGGGAACAAGGTCAAACGAAAGGTTTGAGAACCTTATAAAAAAAGAGGCTGTATCAAAAGCTTGTTATATCGCCCCCTACCCCCTGAAGGGGGTTAATTAAGTGCCTGCATATCAACAAGTCCCCTTTAGGGGTCCCGATAGCTATCGGGATAGGGGCAAATTATGAAAAATGAGCTTTTGATACAGCCTCAATGGAATTTCTAAAATGCTGTTAAAGGAATTTTGTTGAGCCGCCGCCTAATTCCATATTTATATCCATTCCTCTTTCATTTGTTCTCCACGATCCTGAAGTAAAGTCGGGGATATTAACCGAATTAGAACGATTAACCACCGACCATTCGCTCAATGGGCATATTGAACTCCATAATGCAACGTCGTACACGTCAACATCACAGGGAAGTCCATTGCGAAGGCAGTCAATAATTCTCCATGCCAGCATAGCATCGACGCCACCGTGGCCACCCATCTGCTTGGCCATTGCACCTGCTTTCTTGCTGATCTCAGGTGTGTACTTAGCTTCAAGTGCTTTATATTCCTCATTTGAGAGCCATTCGTGTCCGGTGGCGATCTTTGGTGGCTCCGGGGTTTGCTGGGCAATTCCCTTTGTTCCGCTTATCATGTTAAAACGGACACCCGGACGTACGGTACTAATGTCATGCTGCAGCATAATGGTGCGTCCCCTGTATGTACGGATAATGCTTGTATTCATGTTCCCGCGGAATTTCAGTCCTGTATATGGCTCATAGAATTTATCTATTTCGGCCATCTCCCTCATTTTGGGTCCGAGTGTGAAATCATTTCCTGACATTGAGACCATATATTCCATCTTATCCCCATAATTAATATCCATCACCTGGCAAACAGATCCAAGTCCATGCGCTGCATAAAGATTGCCGTTCCTGCTTATATTCTCTTTCAGCCTCCACGGACGGTAAAGGAACCAGCCTTCATTGTTCAAGTCTCTTTTCCACTGGCTGTTCAGTGTTGCCCTGTCGTGAATATAGGCGCCTTCGCCATGGACTATCTCGCCGAAAAATCCCTGCCGTGCCATATTCAGGACAAGAATGTTAAAATCGCCAAAGGCCGAGTTTGCAAGAAGCATGCAATGTTTTTTTGTTCTTTCTGAAGTTTCAACGAGCTGCCAGCATTCTTCAAGGGTTTTTACACCCGGTATCTCAAGGGCCACATGTTTGCCGCACTCCATGGCATAGGCCGATTGAGGTGCATGAAGATGCCAGGGAGTGGAAACTATCACAAAGTCAATATCATCCCTTTCACAGAGTTTTTTCCAGGCATTCTCTCCATCGGTATAAAGTACCGGATTATGCGAATATTTCTTTATTGCAGTCGCAACCCTGTTCACCCTGTTTGGGACAATATCGCATAGCGCCTTGATCTCCACGCCTTCTATACGTGCAAATCTTGTAACAGTGCCTGAACCACGGTTACCTATTCCAATAAATCCGAGCCTTACCCTGTCAAGTTTGGGAGCCCTGAATCCGTGCATGTTGAATCTCTGAACATGGCCTTCCTGAACAGAAGCCTCAATGTCTGCCTTTGCAGATACTGAGGAAGGTTTGACTATCATGCCTGCAGTACCTAATCCTGCAACTTTAAGAAAACTCTTACGGTCGATTTTCATAATATTAAAATAATTTTTGAATAAATATTAATTATCTGAATCAAGGTTTTATCACTTTACACGATTGCATAATTATTAAAAAAATGTGACAAAAAAAATCTTTACCTGAATATAAAGTGTTATAATCTCCTGTTTTAACTTCTATTAAGAATTTTATCAGCCATTTTTCCTCCCGGCTTGTTAACTTATGACAGTTAAGGGCTGGTGTCAGTAGCTGAGTTTAGTCCGTAGACAATTAGCAAACACAAAACAGATGATTGTGAGAAGCTGTTTAATTTAAGAATATTTCTTTATAATTGTATAATCTAAATGACCTGATCAAAGTTCAGAACTAATAAATTATTAATATGACTATCAGAAGATTTTTGCCGGGAAGTTTACTTTTAACAGTCATCTGCCTGGTTTTCAGTTGTAAACCTAAGGAATTGACAAGGCTTAATGTTGTTGTGGAAATGAATGTCGGTGAAACGCAGGATGTAATGCTGACTAATGGAAAATCAGTGAAGCTTGCCTTTAATGATATGGAAATTATAAGGGATTCGGTGAGGCAGGGTATAAGGGCGGTGAAGTTGAAAATATCAGTCGATGGAGAAGAGAAGATTATAGGTTCGGGAAATTATAACCTGCCGGTAACTGTGGGTACAGTAAAGATCGATTGTCCGGTTATCAAGGAACATACAGCCCGGTCGGGTTATTACAAGAATGACGGAATTATGCAGGGTGATGCGAGATTCAGACTGTGGCCGGTTAATTCTCCTTTCATACAGCCCGGTACATTTGGCTTTCCGCTCGAGCAAAAATGGCTCTCAATAAGAACACAATCACAGAATGAGCCGGCAGGTCTGGGATGGGCCGAAGGCCGCGACAGTGAAAATGTCGGATATCATTCAACACATGATTTTGGCGGGGCAGAGGCAATGAATGAGATTTTCTTTGCAACTGACGGCTTGGTTGTTTCGGCAAATAATAAAGTATTTCCGGGATATGAAGACCTTCCAGGGGATGTACGGCCCGATGTTATCTGGGTCGTTGATGGCAGGGGTTGGTACTACAGGTACAGTCATTTAAACAGCATCGAGGCAGGAATTGACCCCGGGACTAATGTCAAACAGGGACAGAAAGCTGGTTACATGGGAAAACAGGGCGGAAGCGGAGGCTGGGTGCATCTGCATTTTGGAGTGCATTATAAGAATCCTGCAACATCGCGATGGGAAGTGGAGGATGCATATCCTTACCTCTGGGAAGCATATTCTGCAAAATATAAACCAACAGCCGTGGCAGTTGCCCGGCCGCATCTACTAGCCTGGACCGGCCAGGAGATAACTCTTGACGGTTCCAAATCGTTCAGTACAGCCGGCGATATCGTTTCATACCAGTGGACCTTTACTGACGGTACTTCAGTTGCCGGAGCAGTTCAGAAAAGGAAATATGCAGTTGCAGGGGAATACAGTGAGATACTGAAAGTAACTGATTCAAAAGGCAATACATCGTACGATTTTATGTATGTACAGGTCTCCGACAGAGCCGCTCCAGAAAAAAGGATCCCAACCATACATCCTTCTTATTACCCGACACTTAATATAAAAGCAGGAGATCCAGTTACTTTCCTGGTCAGAACGTTCGGCAGTGATATCGGCGATGAGGTCTGGGATTTCGGAGACGGCACACCAAAAGTTACGGTTAATTCAGGGGTTGTGCAAAGGCAGACTCAAAACCAGGGAAAGTATGCCGAAACGGTTCACACTTTTGCAAAACCGGGCAGCTACATTGTAAGGGTAGAAAGAGTTAATGAGAACGGATACCCTGCCATAGGCCATCTGAATGTTGTAGTTGAATAGCCATTCCTTACAGCATTCTTCCTGATAAATTTCCGTAAACGGTGTAGACGGGCTTTTTACCCCCTATCCTTAAAAGCGGGATTGATGGTTATTCATCTATTGCTCAACATACCTTTTAAAATTATCAAGTATTGCCTGCCATCCTTCCCGCTGCAGTTCAACACTGTTTGTCTGTTCCGTTTCAAAGGTCTCTGTTAATGTAGTTATGCCATGTTTTGCAGAGAAATCTATTTTCACTCTTCTGCCATCCTCCATGATGTACTCTATGTGCTTATGAGGCAATACTTTAACATATTTCCCTGAGAAATCAAAACCGCTGCTTCCATCCCTGGCTTCCATTCTTGATACGAAACGGCCTCCTTCACGCAGATCATTTTCGGCCCTGGGCGTATGCCAGTCATCAGATGCATTGTTCCAGTTAATAATATGATTTGGACCGGTAAAGCGATCCCACACTTTTTCAATGGGTGCATTAACTTTTACCTCAACCGTTACTTTTATTTTTTCAAGTGTTTCCATGGGTTTACTTTGTTAATTTCAGATATTCAGATTCCTGTATCCACCTAACAAATTCTTCATACAGATGTTCAGCGAAATAGTTCAGAGTTGGTGGTCATCAAAATTCCAAAACAATTAATGCTGACACTTGTTAGTAGCTGCATAAATCATTAAAAATTCAAACTATGAAAGCTAAATTATTTCTCCCTTTATTTATGTTTGGCATTATGCTGGCATCCTGCAATAAATCGATGATTGATGATCTTGGAAATGATCTGAGTGCAGGGAAAGACACTGGCCTTGTGAAGGGTCATGTAGTATTAAATTTTCAGGCTCATCTTTCAGGAGATAATGAGGTGCCGCCTCGTTTGACCAAAGCTCAGGGACAGGCTGTTTTTCAGTTGAGCAGGGATGGCAAGGAATTGAGCTATAAATTAATTGTGTCGAATATTGAAAATGTATCAATGTCGCATATTCATGTGGCTTCCCCAACAGCAAACGGTCCTGTCGTTACATGGTTATATCCTTCCGCTCCTCCTGCAGCACTTATTCCTGGTACATCAAACGGGATCCTTAACCAGGGAGTCATAACCAAAGCAAATCTTGTCGGAATGCTTGCAGGTAAAGAGCTGTCTGCTCTTATTGACCTGATGGTCAGCGGTATGACCTATGTCAACGTACATACCTCACAGTTTCCGGGTGGTGAAGTCAGGGGACAAATAAAGAGTAACTTATAGTAAGCCTGATCTGGTTTTATAATTCAAATAATTAGAATTAACGGCTAAGCTCATTCTCATCAATGGCTTAGCCTTAATTTTAGGTGAGACTTATATTCTGGGGATATGCCAAATAGCATACTCTCCTGATGGTTAAACTACTGAACATTCAGGAGTATGTCATGGTTTTATTAGAAAAAACTTCAGGATGAGGAAATTTTTTCTGAATATTTTAGCTGTGGCAGCTCTGGGATTTACGTATTTGCCGGTAACCGGTCAGGATTTAGAATATCTTAAGGTTCCGCAGCTTGAAAACATTCTTAACAGCAAGGATAATAAGTTATATGTTATTAACTTCTGGGCAACGTGGTGCGCTCCCTGTATAAAGGAATTTCCTGCTTTTAAAAAAGTTTCTGAAGAGTTCAGTGACCAGAAGGTTCAATTCATTATGGTAAGTCTCGATTTTCCGAGTCAGGTAAATGAGCAGCTAATACCTTTCCTTAAAAGAAACGACGTAAAGCTCAGGGTTGCCCTTATGACGGATCTTGATTATGATTCATGGATTGATAAAGTGGACCCTTCATGGCAGGGGGATATACCTGCAACGCTTGTCTTTAACAATGTTAAGAAAAAAAGAAGCTTCAGGCCTGGGGCCATGGACGAAGCAGGTTTGAGGAATCTGATAAATGCAAATCTTTAATTATGTAAATTAAATCAAAGTAATATGAAAAAGTCAGTGTTTTTACCGTTGGTTGTATTCTTCCTCATGAATGCAACTTTTGCCAAACAGCCTTACACGATCGGCGATTATGCTTCTGATTTTAAGCTGAAAAATATCAGGGGTGAATATGTTTCACTGTCTGATATGGGAAACGTAAAGGGCTATATTCTTGTTTTTTCATGCAACACCTGTCCTGTTGTGAAAAAATATGAGCAAAGGCTCATAGACCTTCATGCAGAATTCAGCGGACAGGGCTATCCTGTGGTTGCAATCAACAGCAACGACAAGAGTGTTTCACCCGGAGACTCCTATGAAGAGATGAAGAAAGTAGCCATGAATAAAAATTATCCTTTTGAATACCTCTATGATGAATCGCAGGAAGTGGCAAGGGAGTATGGCGCTACAAATACGCCTCATGTATATGTGGTATCAAAGCGCAACAGCCATCTTTCAATAGAGTATGTAGGGGCTATTGATAATAATGCAGATGATGCATCAGGAGCCGGCAAGCATTACGTAAAGGATGTTGTAAATGCACTTATCAAGGGTTATGAGATACCTTATACAAATACTAAAGCAGTTGGATGCGGAATTAAGTGGAAAGCAGCGGGGAAGGTTGCAGGTGCCTCAGTAGCAGGAGGAAGCAGATAAACCCGGTTGTTATTGCAAAAATTACGACTTACTGAACAACGGATACTTTATTTCAGAAGATTAAGTCCTTCAAGAGCCAAAGCTCCATCCGGTGTATTTAGTATGGCTTTTTGGAACAGGACCTTAGCTTCGCGTGGATTATTCAGCTTAAAGTATGTCCAGCCAAGCATGGTAAGCCCGTCATAATCGAAGGGCCACAGGTTTACCACCTTGTCGAAATATTTTAATGCATTATCGAATTCTCCTCTGCCATAGTATATCAGTCCCATCCTGTGAAGAACTACAGAATAGTTAGGAACTATTTTAAGTATTTCTTCATACTGAGAGGTTACTTCATTCATATTACCAAGTGCTGCAAGGGGATAAACAAGCCCCATCTTAGCTTCAACGGAGTATGGCATCAGAGCAACTGCCTTACTGTAGTAGATCTTTGATTCTGTCAGATTGCCTGCAAGGTAATTCAGCCATCCTATGCGCAGGTTTAATTCGTATGAGCTCTCGTCGTATAACGACATTAATGCATTAAGTGCTGCGGGATAATTTCCTGATGCTTCCTCAGAATAGCTCTTCAGAAATGCTTCCTTCTTTTTATTAAAGTCCTGCGAAAAGCCTGAATTAATAAAAATTATACAACCGATAGATATAAGAAAGATCCGTCTTAAAAGTTCCATGATATGCCTCCTGTAATTGAATAACTTTTATAATTAATTTTGTTCATGTCAATGCCGGTTTCTCCCGGCAATGGCAAGAATTCGCTTGATGATGCGCTTCTTCCTGCTCCTGCAAATAATGTAAACCCTGCCCTGTAAAAAGGAATTATAATTTTTCCACTGTATTTTTCGGTAAGGTAATCAGTGCTGTTAAAGATTATCATTCCTACATTCTCACTATAATTTTTCATTTCGCCCTTACTTCCTGAAAATTCAAACCAGATTTTTTCATTGACCGAAAAACCTGCAATAAATCCGGGTATGAACCTGCTGCTTGTTTCAGGCGACCAGTGGTCTGAGACCATTGTAAAGCTTCCTCCGAAATATAGGTTCCTGTTTCCTGCCGGGTAAGCTGTTATTGATAATGAACCCTGTAACTGTTTTGTTTTATTGAGACTGGAATAAACCACTTCGCCCGAAAGAGTTAAGAAATCTCCGGTCCGGGTAATGCCTAAGCCTCCTGCAAATCCTCCCGACCTGTCCCTGTAGGTAGATGCACTTCCGGTAGAGCTGAAATATATAAGGGGATATCCGGCCGTAAGTAAATGAATTGAGGGACTAATTGTCCATCCTGAAGGTCCAAAAAAGCCGAGTCTTCCATAATATTGGTTTTGAATCACCCTCTGTGATATAAGATCAGCCCTGAACGATCCGTCAAAATAGTGAAAATAGTTGTCCTTTATGAGGTTGGTAAACGAATGGAAATAACTGGTTCTTTTACCGGTAATATGGAAAAGATAAATACTATTATTGATAAAACGGGTTGTAATGGATTGAGTTCCCGGCTCAGGATCTGCAAGATAAAGTTCAGGTTGTTTAGTGATGTTATCAGTTAGAGCATCATTATAAAAAGTTTCAATGGTGATTGTATTCTTTTTAATGTTACTTTCCTTAATAACCCTTTCCCTGTTTGATGTTTGTAACCCTGAAAGTACGGCCCAGGCCTGTGTGTATCTTCCTGAATATAAATGCGCATAAAACAGGTACTCCAGTGCAACCTGATCGTTCTGGTTGAACAGCAGGGCCTTTTTGAACTGGATTGCAGCATTCCCGTAATTTTTCTTTTCAAGATATGCGATGCCGAGCCTCATTCTCATATAGTAATAATCATGCCCGTCACCAATCGCCTCCTTGCCGGTTTTTATCAGATCATCCCAGCTTTTCTGCATGTAAAGCTGGTAAGTAATGCTGTCGGAATATCTGAAGCCGGTTTCCTGGGATATGCCCCTGATAAACAGAAAAAACAGAATGGTTGATATGACTACTGACTTTGGCATGATGACGCAGAGATTAAAAGATCCTTACCTGAAATAATGAACTTTGAGATGCCTTTTTCATCAATTTCAATATTGAAATCATATCGGGATAACTCATGTCTGGCAATATAATTAACAGATAAAGAGGATAATATGATATTTGAGGGCATCAGTTCATTATCTATATAATTATAGGTCAAACGGTACTCTGATCTGAGAAATTTCATGAAAGGGGCAGTAAAATCCTGAAAAAATAAAAAGTGCTTTTTAAGGATCATATTCAGAGGAAAGCGATCGGTAATGACAATATTGTTGTAAAATCCCAGGGGAACTTTAAAGCAGGCAAGATAAAAGAAGTACAAAAGTGTGTTTTTCTTACCCTGGTAATGGCTGCATAAAAAAAGATTTTTGTCACTGGTAAAGTACACAATTGAACCTGTTGTAAGGCACTCTATAAATGGGATATTGAATTCGGTGGTGTTAACTTCCCATCTGGCCATTGTTTTCACTCCATTCCTGATCGATTCAAAACAAAAAGTTTTTCCGGGAATCAGATCGAAAGCTCTCACAAGAAGCTCATTTGTCTGTATGTTCGAAACTTTCTGATCGGATGATGGAACCGAGAAACTCTTCAGGTCAGTTATGTTATCCCGGTGCTCAATAAAATAGCTTAAAGGATGATGCAAAGTATGTGAACCAATGAATGGCAGTAATTGCATCTGAAAATGCATATGAGGGTAAGATGATCTTCCTGAATTTCCGCATTTGCCAATAATACTGCCCTGCCTGATTTTTTCTCCGGGCTTAACTGTAACAGAACCTTTCCTTAGATGGCTTAGCGATGAATAAAGATTAGGAGTATGCCTTATAATTACCGTGTTACCCCAGTTATCAGCGATGTTCGCTTTCCCTATTACATTATCCTCAATATCATCAATGACCGATTCAATATATCCGTCTGCAGGGGAAAGGACCGGTTTGTCAAAGCAGAAGTAATCCCCTGCGAGGTCACCCTTATCCCTGAACTGCTTACCTTCCTGGTTTTCCACAACAAAATCAAGTGCATGTTTCCATGCTCCCTTATGGGTATGTGGTCCGTCGTATCCCTGCTTAACTGTCCATGTTCCGTGAAATGGCAGCCTCAGAGGGATGATGTCGTGCCGGAAGCGTTCGGTATAATTTTCGAAGGAGTACAGGTTTTTTTCAGGTGAATTTTGCTGAACTGCAACTTCAGCCAGTTTTCGGGAAGGTTTCAGCCTGAATTTTAATGTATAGAGAAATAACAGTGTGACAAAGTTGAATGGAAGAGCATAGACCGGCAGTGAGGCCGATACAAAAAAGGTATAGAGGCTTATGGATAATATAGCCACTACAGGGACAAGAAGCAATGACCAGAGGTACGACCTGATTGATGGAACAATGAAAAATCCACCCACAGCTATCGAGGTCAGAATATAATTAAATCCTATATAGCTGTAGTTATTCTCGGTGATATCGGCTCCTACAAAATCATAAAAAAGATAGGCAGCGAAGAAGCCGATTATTGAAAGAGAGAAGGCGATCCTTGAGAAGTAAAGCAACCCTGCTGCAATGACCATACCAGAAAGGACGTTATATTGGAAAAGGATAGCGCCCAGAGAAATAAAATAAATTTTAAGAGGTCTTATGAACTCAATATTGTTCCACCAGTCGTAGAGTTGAACAAATGGTTGTCCTCCAAGGGTATATAGCTCATTCATTGTAAAGATCCCTCTTTCGCTGATTGACAGGAAAGTCATGTTCCGGGTTCCAAGGGTCATTATCCAGGCGCTCAGCACAAAAGGGACGCTCAGGAAAGGAAGTCCGTACTTGCCTATTACCCCCTGCAGGTTCACTGAAAGGAAGAGAGTAAGTATGGCAGAAAGGATTACAAGTACAAAAAGAACTGGTCCGGGTGAGAAGTATATTCCGAGGCTTAATCCTACCAGGAGGCTGTTGTAACCATAGATGCCCTTTGACATGATCTTTGGATCAAAGCCTATAATTCTTCCAATTGAGGAAGTGACAACTACTGAGAGTAAGCCGCAAATCCCCGCGTATATATCAGCAAACGACACCATCAGTAAAGAAACTGCAAAGACTTTACTGTCAGAGAAGAAAATCTGCGAATAGCTGTTTAGTATCTCGTTAAAGAATCTTTTCAGATCATCTTTTTTAAGAAATGTTATTTGCATATAAAAGATTTGCCTGGGCCTTATCCCAGGTGGTCAGGCATATTTTCAAGGTTTGTAATCGACTGCAGGTTTTCTGCTTCCCTTATCACATGCGATCGTCCTTCCTGGTCGAGGAGAACTACTTTTGGCCGGTATGTTATAAACTGCATCCATTGGGTCATATTATATGCTCCGACCCGTTTAATGACAAAGTTATCTCCTTTTTTAAGCAGAGGAAATGCGACAGCTTCCCTTATTACATCAATATTCATGCACAGGGGGCCATATATAGTTGTTTCTTCAAGATGATCGGACGTGGGTTTGGCAGGGTGTATTTCAAGCTCGTACCAGAATGAAGTGAAGAGAATATTCACACCGGTATTAAATATTGTTGAACGTCTGCCATCTGCCAGCCGTTTATTGGCCAGAACTGTTCCAAGAAGGTATCCTGCATCATCAATAAGCGCCCGGCCTGTTTCCAGGATGATCATTGGCAATTTTGAAGGATCTATTTCAGAATTCATCAGGGCCGATGTTATCGCTTCGGCATACTCATCGAAGCCGGGAACAGTGTCATGGCCTTTATAGTATGCACCTTTAAGGGTGTTTCTTGAAGCAAATCCGCCACCTATGTCGATGTATCTTATGGGTTTGTTATGCTTTTTGTCGGTCCTGTATGCCAGCTCTGCCATCTTAGTCATGGCAACCCTGTATGCATCAGTCGAGAGAATATATGTCCCGATATGCGAATGCAATCCCACGAGTTCGAGGTTCCCGTCCATCATGATCCTGTTTATTGCATCCCAGGCTTCTCCGTTTTCATAATTGAAGCCAAACCTGTCCCACATGGGATAGATCCCGGTATCCATATTTATCCTGATGGCAACTTTTGCCTTCTTCCCTGAATTTCTTGTAATTTCAAGAAGTGTATAGAGTTCATCAAAATGATCTATATGGATCAGCGAGTCATGATCAATGGCATTTTTCAGATCCCCGGCCGATTTATCAGGGCCGTTGAAAATTATCTGTGACCCGGGCACGTTGTTTCTCAGCGCCTTCTCATATTCAAATCCTGATACCACTTCTGCCCATGATCCTTCCTGGTGAAATATTTTGCATACTGCGTCGAGATAATTGGTTTTGTACGACCAGGCAAACTGTACCTTCGGATACCTTGTCTCAAAAGCTCTTTTTGCTTCCCTGAATGTTTCCCTGATGGTCTTTTCCGAAATGATAAATACCGGCGAGCCGAAATTTTTAACAAGATCAGAAACTGGTACATTATCAATATGAGTTATTGGCTCTGTATGAGTGCTCATCCCGAACTTCGATGGAATGCCGGCTCTTATCTTTTTTATTAATGGTCTTTCAAATTGTTTTTTCATAAAATTCAGTATTAAAGTACTCCGGATATTGACAGCTTTTCAAAATCCTTAATATCGGTTATCAGATCAAATGAATAACGTACAAAGATTACTCCTTTACGGTAATCGGTAAAAGGTTTTACTTCCATTCCCAGGGCCAGCTTTACAAGTGCTTCCGGTAAATTCTGGCCGGCGCCCACAGCAAGATAGACCCAGGCCGGGATTCGGGGATTTATTTCGATAAGGTAAAATTCATCATCCTCCGAACGGATAAGCTCAAGTTCCATTCCTCCCCTCCAGTGAGTCCGGGAGATGAGCTGTTGTGTAAGGTCTATCATCCTTTTGTCGTCGAGAGTGATCCCCGACCAGGCCTTTCCTTTGTCGGTTATATACATTTTACGCATGGGCACCGCTCCGATAGTTTTGCCTTTTCCATCACCAAGGGCAATTACATTTACTTCTGTTCCCCTTACAAACTCCTGAACAATGACCGGAAGACCCCATTTGGCAGCTATCTTGTGAAAATATAAAGCAGCCTGGTCGTAGTTGCCGGCAATATATGCGTCATAGAACTTACCTTTTATAACAACAGGATATTCAAAATCCTCCTTTATTTCTTTTAGTTCCTTAAGGTTTGTTACAGGCCTTCCGGCAGGTACCTTTATCCCGTACTTTTTTCCGAATTGAGGAAGGTTGGATTTATGCCTTTCTTCAAACTGATGAGACTCAGGCAGAAAGGTGTGAATGCCGGCTTCCTTTAATTTCCCGCTTGATTTCATGAATGCCATCAGCTCGGCATCAAAATTTGGGATGAGCACATCAATATTTTCGGTTTTGTTTATCTCAAGCACCCTGTTTACAAGGATGTCCGATCCTTCTGAGGGGTATGGCACCCGGTAGGTACGGTCGACAAGGTCGCGCATATATATTCCCGGTTCGAGGTTTTCATAGGCCAGACCTATAATCCTCAGATCAAATTCGTTCGACTCACGCAATGATCTGATAACAGGAATTCCCGGTCCGGGATTGTCAGTATTGTTTAATCCTGTAACCGCTATTGTCAGGTTTCTTCTGTTACTCATCCTCAAGAAGTTTAAATTGCCTGAGCATTCCAACAAAGTCGAGATAATATTTCTCAAATTCATCCTGCGAGATATCGTAGGTGTCAGTCATATAGCCGGTAATCTCAGTGTCTGACTTCTTTTCCTTCAGCAGGTTAAGGATTTCTGTACCCTGTTCATTGAGTGAATAAGATTCGCCGCTTGTAGGATCAAAAAGAAACCCCGATTCGCTAACTGCAATATTTCTTTTTAATTTCATTTTCTGATATTTTCCTAAAATTTAAGACAAAAGCTTTTAAAAATAGTTAAAAATAAAAAGGCTATGTGAATTTTTAATGAAGATTATGGATTCCTTTTTTTATGATTAGAAACAGGAATTGTTTTTTTCCTACGGTAGATAAAGAAACCTGGCTTCAATAATTTTTTTCACCACAGGGTTCACGGAGAACACGGAGAAGAATTCACGGAATCTATTCCGTATATTCTGATTTGCTTATTTCCACTGAATTATATTTCTTTATGAAAGGTTTCTTAGAGTTTAATACATCCGCAATATGAACTACAAACCATATTTTCTCATAAAGTTACTGATAACCGGATTTCTACTATCGGGATCTTTGCAGGTAAGTGCCCAGGACAGGAACTGGACACACTTCAGGGGCAGTAATCTGAACGGGATAGCGCTGAATGAAAATATTCCGCTTAAATGGGATGAAACATCAATTAGATGGAAGGTTCCTGTTCACGATCGCGGGTACTCATCGCCTGTTGTGTTCAATAACCAGGTGTGGTTAACAACTGCCAAAGCCGATGGCTCGGAACTGTATGCCGTTTGTGCCGACTATGAGACCGGTAAGATAATCCATGACATAAAAGTTTTCACTCCCGTTGAGGTGGAGAGAAAGCACTCTTTGAATTCTTATGCAACACCAACGCCGGCACTGGAGCAGGGATTTGTATATGTCCATTACGGGAGTATGGGTACAGCTTGCATAAACACTGCTGACGGATCAATAGTCTGGAAGGTTACAGACCTGAAATGCAAGCATGTGCAGGGACCTGCCTCATCACCAATTATTTATAAGAATCTTATAATATTACATTATGAAGGTACTGATGTCAGATATCTTGTGGCGCTGGAAAAAGCAACAGGGAAGCTTGTATGGAAGACTGACAGACCTATGGAGCCTTATGAGCCGCTTACAGTGATCGGAAGGAAAGCTTACGTTACCCCGATAATAATAAATGTTAAAGGTCGCGATCTTCTTATATCAAATGGCTCAGCAATATGTATAGCTTATGATCCCCTTACCGGAGGGGAAATATGGCAGGTGATAGGAGGAGCTGAATCGACGGTATCAATGCCTTTCACAGAAAAAGGAAGGCTTTTCTGGTACACGGGATTCATGGTCGGAAGCGATGGAACCAAGTATGCCGATATGATTGCTGTGAATCCTGATGGCCGGGGCGATATAACAAAGACGAACATAATCTGGAAGAGGTCCGATGAGCTGGCTTCCAACCAGATGCTGTCGCCTGTTATAAAAGATGGTTTGATATATACTGTAACTTCAAGGAATGTTATGATGTGCATTGATGCTTCGGACGGGAAAGAGATCTGGTCGAAGCACGTGACTTCAAATTACAATGCCTCACCCCTTTACATTAACGGTAATATATGGTTCTTTTCGATTAAGGGAGAAGTGCTTGTGCTTAAAGCAGGAAAAGATTACAAGGTAGTATCTCAAAGCAGTCTGGAATCAGGTATATGGGCAACTCCCGCTATTCTGAGAAATTCTGCAATTGTCAGGACTGAAAACTTTTTGTACAGGATAGGAGGATAAGCCCCGGAACATTATTATCTTCTGATAAATAATTCGGAGGCAAGCTTAACCTGGGGAGGGTCCCCAAGAACGTATGCTATGTCATCCTTTTGAAAAATAATATCGGGTGCAGGATGTTCCATGACGTCATTTCCCCTTTTAATTGCAAACAGTGTGACACCGGTCTTCTTTCGCAACTCGATATCCAGAGGTGAATTGCCCTCTGCAGCAGATCCTTTCCCAACCCTGATATAAGAGATTTTTACATCAGAAAATTCGCCCAGTACCGATGGTTGTTTCAAAACATGCTTTTTACTGAAATCACCCAGGTTAATATTCCTTATTTCAGCCATTACCCGGTTTATCTCAACGTGAGGAACGGAGCGTTTAACGAGTATCCTGTTCAAAAAATCAATGGCCAGTTCAAGCTTCTCGGGAAGCACCTGGTCGGCGCCCAGCCGGTATAACTGTCCCACATTTTGAGTAAGGGGCGTCCTCACCATTATGTAAACCTTGTCATTCAGTTTCCTTACCCTTTCGATAATCAACATCGACGGGATAATGCTTCCGACCGATATGACAACGATGCCTGCAGTATCGACATGGGCTTTTCTGAGTACAGGTTCGTTACTTGCATCTCCGTACACAACCAGATCGCCCTTTTTCATCATTTCCCTTGCAATTGCAGGGTCGAAGACCACAGAAATATGATGAATATTGGTAAATTTTGCCATGGCTGACAGCTTTATTGCGCTCGGATCCTTGCCAATAATAACAAGGTGGTTCTTGACATCCGGTATCTCAGCTTCTTTTAAGGGAAATATTCCCGTTATGAGATAATCTGGCAATGGGAACCTGGTAAGGAGCTTATAAATAGGCGAAGAGAGGTAAATAAGGAAGGGAGTAAGGGCCATTGTGATAACAGCCACTGCAATAAATAGCTGGTAGTAGAAATTGGAAATTATATTACCTTCAGAACCCAGCCTTGCCAGTATAAATGAAAATTCTCCGACCTGGCTCAGGAACAACCCTATAAGAATGGTCCCCTTCAGGGTATGCCCGAGTATGAAACCTGTTCCCCCGGCTATTATTGTTTTGAAGAGAATGAGCAGCAGTACGGTCATGGATACTAGCTGAATATTGTCGATAACGAAGGGGATATCGAGCAGCATTCCGATTGAGACAAAAAAGAAGCTGGTGAAAATATCCTTTATCGGGAGGAAATTTCCAAATATATTATGACTGTATTCCGACTCTGAAATCATCAGTCCGGCCAAAAATGCTCCGAAAGCAAGAGACATGCCCAAACTCGATGTCAGGAGGGCAATAGCAAAACATATCAGTGCAACACTCATCAGAAAGAGCTCCTGATTCCTCGTCATTGCAATCAGATGTAAAAGCCTGGGAAATACCCATTTGTTGCCTGCATACACCATGCCGATTATCAAAGCAACTTTTAAGGATAGAGTAAGTATCTCTTTACCGACATTCACAACA
The DNA here is from genome assembly GCA_942492865.1 of uncultured Bacteroidales bacterium. Taxonomy (GTDB): domain Bacteria; phylum Bacteroidota; class Bacteroidia; order Bacteroidales; family VadinHA17; genus LD21. The sequence goes on from OW818650.1 coordinate 2,327,999, forward strand.
TTCTCGCCCAGCAGGTCGGTGAATAAGAGCAGAGGGACAAGAAGGAGATCCTGGAATATCAGGATGCCCAGAACAGTTCGCCCGTAGTTGGAGGTTATTTCCGAGCGCTCCTGCAACAGCTTCATCACAAGCGCCGAGCTGCTCAGTGCTGCCAGGAAACTTATGAACAATCCCGATTGCCAGGTCATTTTATAGAAATGAGACATTACAAAAAAGACACCGGCCGTGATCATCACCTGCAGAAAGCCCCCGAGGAAGACTATTTTTCTGATCTTGAAGAGGTGCTGAAGTGAAAATTCAAGACCAATTGTAAAAAGCAGGAGTACAACACCGATTTCGGCAAGTACCTCAATTTCATGCTGAGCTCCTGCTAAAGCAAGAATATGCGGGCCGGCGATCACACCTGTGAGCAGATAGCCAACAACAGTGGGGACCCGGATCCTTGTAAATAAGAGATTAACCAGTGTTGACAGGGCGAAAATTATTACGATCCCTTTTAAAAGTTCAATATTCATAGTTGACGGACCCGGTTTATTTCAGAATCGTTCTTCAGGTTTCAGAAAAGTTGTTTTATCATTATCCGAATTAAATCGGCTGATCAGATCAAAAACATCTGGAATTTGTTCCTGAAAACGCGTAATAATCTCATTGCTGGTGTTTAACCTGCTGAAAGGCACCTGCTTTGTATCATAGAAGTGACCTGCATCCCTGCTGTATTTATAGTCGTAGGTAAAACGTCCCAGGGAATCTGTTTTTATTTTGTTTCCATACCGGTCAGGTACGCTTATGTAAAATTCACTCCGGCGATTATCTCCGGTTTTATTAAGAAGGTCATTCGAAGCAAGATATTCATAAACTTCGGCAGCAGTATTTACTGCAGGATCGATGATGACAATACTGTCGCTTAGTACATTTCTGTATAAATACTTTCCCTGTAAGCTGAGATCATAAAGCTCCTTCAGGGTAACCTCTATCTGGTCCGTTAAAAAGGGATAATGAGTGCATCCCAGGATCAGCGTTTTCAGAGGTTTAACATCCGGCATCTGCCTTAACTTTTCGCAAAGCGATACAAGATGGTATTTTATGTAGTTTTCAGGACTGTTGATCTGCATGAGGGAGCACTCGCCGTTTTGCCGGTCGCATAAGATTGCGTTTTGCAGAGTATCAAAATTATAGATTCCCATTAATTCTTTCCGGATCTTCAGGTTGTCATTGTCGAAGGTAGGGCCCCTGTATTCTTTTCTTGTTTTGGATGCCCCTCTTACAATAAAACCGGGTTCTTCATCAACAGCTTCGGCAATTCCTATCCCCGGGTATTGGATAAAATCGATCTTACCTGAGTAACCCATTTCGGTTTTGAGCGACCGGAAGGTGTTAAGATAACCGTCAGATGATACAGTTCCGGCAGTTGCCATTACCGCAACAGTGCCGCTTTCATCTTTTTCAAATGTTGATAATGCTCCCCTGACCCCGGCATCAATGACACCTATTACTTTAATAGTGCTTCCGGCATCAGTCAGCATTTTTTCAATATCATCTTTCCCGTAAGCCGTTGCGGTATTGCAGGCAATGACAATCATTTTCACACTTTCCTTGCCGGTTCTGTATTTCCTGTCTTTTTCGCTCCGGTAATATTTATTACCTAAAAGGAACAAGGCATCTCTCAGAACCAGCTCTTCAAGGAATTTGGTTCTTTTTGCCTCAGAGTAATTACCGTAAGGCATATTTGCCTGGTCGCCAAAATAAATAAAATGTTCGGTCTTAAGGTCACCTATACCATCCCCCTCCATAATAAACTGGCTTGTCTGATTAATGTACCGGTCAAATTTAATCAGGGCATTCATTACTGTCAATCCCCCTGTCCCTGAATCAAACATCCCAATAGGAAGGTCTGAAGAGATGGGGTCGTTTCCACTAAAATCAAAATAAAAATAGTCTGACGGGTCATTAAGGCAACGGTCCAGGAATGAGTTGCCGTATTTGTTGTCTGACCTTATTGAAGAGGGTCCATTACAGCCTCCTGTTAAGAGAAAAGTGAATGCAATAAGGATTAAGTTAAATTTTATTGCAGATCGGTAAGGCCCTTTAAATGAATATCCGGTTAGCGGCATGGAGTTTTTTTCAGCAGCCTAAAGGTATAAAACACTATGATAATAAACAACCATGACTAGATTATGTCGCGCTACCCTTGACAACCAGGTTGAAGGTTGAATTCTGCTGAGTGATAATAACAGGTAATCAGCCGGAGAAAAGTTATTGGCGTAATCGAAATTTTTCACTATTTTCCCACGACAAATTTTTGAATATAATGACAAACAGGATTAAGACAATTGTTGTAGGATGCGGGAACATGGGTTCTTCACATGCCAGGGCATATCACAGGCTGCCTGGTTTTGAACTCGCCGGACTAGTGGATATCAATGTCCCGAACAGGGAAAAATTATCAGATGAGCTGGGAGGCATCCCGCAATATGATGATCTTGACAAAGCGCTTTCAGCAATTAAGCCTGATGCAGTATCAATATGCACTTATCCTGAAACTCATGCCTCACTTGCCCTTAAGAGCCTTAGTGCGGGAGCTCATGTATTTGTAGAGAAACCCCTAGCAGAGAGTGTGGAGGATGCAATAAAGGTTGTGGAAAAGGCGAGGAGCATGAAAAAGAAGCTGGTTGTAGGATATATACTGAGGGTCCATCCGTCATGGAAAAAATTCATTGAGATTGCCCACACACTAGGGAAGCCTCTCGTTATGAGGATGAACCTGAACCAGCAGAGTACAGGCAAGACCTGGCCCTGGCATAAAAATCTGCTTAAATCGATGTCGCCCATAGTCGATTGCGGGGTTCATTATGTTGATGTTATGTGCCAGATGACCCGTTCAAAACCGGTGCATGTAAGTGCTATCGGGGCCCGGCTCTCGGATGAGATCAGCAGTGATATGTATAATTACGGACAGCTTATTGTGACCTTCGAGGATAAATCGGTTGGATGGTATGAAGCAGGGTGGGGGCCCATGATGAGCCAGACTGCATTTTTTGTGAAGGATGTTATAGGGCCTGAAGGTTCAGTGAGCATAATGGATGCCGACAGCAAAGGAAAGAGATCGGATGATATTGATTCGCACACAAAAACGAACAGGCTGCTTCTCCATCATTCAAAGTTAAATGGAAGCGGTGATTTCGAGCCGGCCGACGAGATAATCAACACCGAAGATGAGCCTGATCACCAGGGATTATGTGATCTCGAACAGGAATTCTTTTACAATTCTATAATAAATGATATTGATCTGACCAGTCACCAGGATGACGCAATCAGCAGCCTGAAAATTGTTCTTGCCGCCGATAAGGCCTTCAGAACAGGTAAGATTGTTTATCTGTAAGCATTAGGGGCACAATCTGAACAATCATGGGAGTGAACTCCTGGTCACCTTATTCAACCCCGGCGGGGTTGCAAAAGGGTTTTTTGTCTTTACCGTGGGTTGCACCCACGGTTTTTCAAATCAAGCCCCCTTCGGGGTTAATACATTAATTCAATTTAGGAAATCTTAAATTACCTATATTGTATTTATTATTAGTATCTGTTATCTGCACTAAACTAAAAACAATAGATTAGGAGATTCCTCATCCTGCCGGTGTGATACAACTAAATAACAGTGAAACTGCAAGGTCGATGAGATTCCTCATCCTGATTAGTACTACAGTCTTTAACAGTGAAACTGCAGGGTCGATGAGATTCCTCATCCTGCCAAAGTGATACAACTAAATAACAATAGAACTGCAGGGTCGATGAGATTCCTCATCCTGCAGGTGTGATACAACCAAATAACAGTGTAACTGCAGGGTCGATGAGATTCCTCATCCTGCCGAAGCAGGATTTCGGAATGACAGTTGCTTCTTTGGAACAGGGGGGAATGAAGCTGCGCGTTAATGCAGATATTGCTTTTTGAAAAAAATGTTGTAAACGCGCAGCTTCATTCCCCATAACCCCCAAAAGCTGCTGTCATCCCGCAGCGCAGCAAGGGATCTCATTATCGCAATTACAAATGATTTAAAAGAGAGGTTCAATAGATACGCAGCAAGGGATCTCATAATCGCCTTCACGATGAACTTTAAAGTGGTTTGTAAATAGACCAGGAAAGGGATCTCATAATCGCCTTCACGATGAACTTTAAAGTGGGTTTGTAAATAAACCAGGCAAGGGATCTCATTATCGCAATTACAAATGATTTAAATGAGAGGTTCAATAGATGCACAGCAAGGGATCTCATAATGGTATTTGCCAATCATATAAGCATGTTGTATTAGCATCGCCAGATAGGCACGCCCCTCACCTGCTCTGATATGTTCCTTTAATATTGATTCAGTTCAATTAGTATTCATTCCGGATACTTATTTCTTTTAATTTAAGTGATGGTTTACAAGGTCTTGCTTGTATAATCCTAAAATAAATTTTAATTCTTAAAAAAAAGTTAAGAAAAAATTGCTCCTCAAAGTTTTTATTTTTAGTATTGCATATTAGCTATATCCAATTTACCTGATAGCCTAACCGATCGGATATTGCTCGTAGAATATTTGATAAATCCTAATTTACCTCTTGAATGAATCTGATTAACATCAGTTTTCTGTTTAATTTATTTTTTGGAGTTTCCCGGATTTTAACGGGTAGAATCACCATTTTCCATGCCCTTTCTGTTATAAAATAATTACAACAATAAACTAACCTAAACCATAATGAAAAATGAAACATGAGAGAAAAAACCGGAAAATGATCTTTTATTTTCCATTCCCGGTCTGGTTCAGATCCAGCTTTAGTATTAATGTTTAATCATTTCAGATGCATGAAAAAAATTAATGAAAAGCAGATATCACCTGCCAGTAATTTCCGGTTTAGAAAGCTGGTTCTGGCAATGTTGTGCATTTTATTCCTTTTAAGCCCTGCAGCTATTATTCTGGCCGGTCCGGATAATGGATCATCATCAGCAGATGTAATTCAGCAGGATGCTGTAAGAGGAACTGTAAAGGATGCAGCAACTGGAGAAGCATTGATTGGAGTTACTGTAATGGTAAAGGGAACAACCCTCGGAACCATTACAGATATTAACGGGCAGTTCAACCTCAGGTTACCAACCAGGGATGCATTACTGTCTGTTTCTTTTATAGGTTACACAACCCAGGAAATACAGGCACAGCAGGGCGCAAATATAAATATTGCAATGGAGCTGGCAGTTACCCAGATGCAGGAGGTTGTGGTTGTAGGTTATGGAGTGCAGAAGAAGGAAAGTGTCGTAGGCGCCATTACCCAGGTGAATAGCGCTGCACTTATGAGATCAGGTACTACAAGTGTTACCAACGCAATCGCAGGTAAGCTTTCAGGTGTATTAACCATCCAGAATACAGGCGAGCCCGGAGCTAACTCTTCTGAAATTATCATCCGTGGTCTGTCGAGCTGGAACGGTTCGGAACCACTGGTTCTGGTCGATGGTGTTGAACGTGATTTTTCCAATATCGATCCTAACGAAATCAACACCATCTCGGTACTGAAAGATGCATCGGCTACTGCAGTGTTCGGAGCAAAAGGTGCAAACGGTGTTATCATTGTGACTACAAAAAGAGGGTCACTTGGCAAGCCCCAGCTTGACTTCACAGCCGCTTACGGTACAATAAGGGCATCAGGCATTCCGGATCATATCAGTTCATATCAAACTATGACCATGTTAAATGAGGCAAGAATGAATGATATGCAATATTCATATCTTCTTGAAGATAACATCCTTAATGAATACCGAAGCCCATCTTCACCATTAAATGCTCTGCAATACCCTGATGTTAATTGGTTTAAAGAAATATCAGTGCCATTTGCTCCTGTTGCAAATGCTAACCTTAATATTTCAGGTGGAACTAATTTTGTTAAGTATTTCGCTTCACTCGGTTATCAGCATGAGGGTGATTTTTTCGTTGGACTGAAAGACGGATATCTTGATTCGCGATTTAAAAACAACAGGTTTAACTATCGTGCTAACGTTGATTTTGCATTAACAGGAACAACCCAACTGTCTTTAAATCTTGGAGGCGATCTTTCAATTAAGAATCAGCCATCTACGGCTCAAAGTACATGGGAAACTCTTTATATGACAGGTCCGTCAAGGTTCCCTGCCTATTTCCCCGAGTGGGTTCTTGAGGAAGTTCCGGATCTTGATTATCCCGGTTCAACAGGATGGAGGCGTGCAGCAGCATGGGGCGAGCGTTTTGGCAATCCTTATACTAACTTTATGGATGGCAGCTTCAGAAATTATACTGGTTCGACTGTTTTTACTGACCTGATACTTGATCAGAAACTTGATTTTCTTGTAAAGGGATTGTCTTTAAGGGGCAAAGTATCATTGAGCACATATTACAATATGACAACAATGACTGCCGATTACAGGATGCCGGAATATTTTTTGAAATTTGAAAGAATAGGAACAGCAGATAACCCATGGGAAAGAGCTGGCCAGACACAGGAAGTATACAACCCCCCTCCTGTAAACATCAACGTCGGCGGTCTGAATGCCGGTGAAAACGGTGGAAGTGATCCGGGTTATTATACTGACCTGTACTATGAGGCGGCACTGAGTTACAACAATACTTTTGGTAACCATTACGTTTCGGGCCTTGCACTTATAAATCGTCAGCAGAAAAACAGTGTACTCGATTTTCCTTTTTTCAATGAAGCGCTTGTAGGCAGGCTAACCTATGATTTTTCCCATAAATATCTGGTTGAAGTTAACCTGGGTTACACAGGCTCCGAGAGATTTGCTCCGGGTAACCGTTTTGGTTTCTTCCCCTCAGGAGCTGTCGGATGGACTATCTCCGAGGAACCGTTCTTTAAAAATGCAGTTCCATGGATGAATAAACTTAAGGTCCGTTACTCCGATGGACTTGTGGGAAGCGATAAAGCACGCAGCCGCTGGCTTTATATGAGTGAATATTACACCCAGAGAATTTCAAGTATTGATTATTTAAGGGAGGACCTGGGTGCGAATATCAGTGCCCAGTGGGAAGAGGCCCGTAAAAGGGATATCGGTATCGAAATAGGTCTGTTTCAAAACATGTTTACATTTAATGTTGACTTCTTTGATGAACAGCGAAGCAAAATGCTTCTGAGTCCTCAGAGTGTAACGTTCCTTGTAGGTAATTCATTCAAGGATCTGAACCTCGGCCAGTTGAAAAAACATGGGATAGAGGTTGAAGCTGAGTTTACTAAAACAACAGGGAACGGACTAAACTATTTTGTAAAAGGAATTTTTGGCTTTAACGAAAACCGGGTAATATATAAGGATGACCTTCCTTATGCTCCCGATTATGCAAAAGCTGCAGGTAAACCTTTAGGCATGCCGCATAACAGGCAGGATGACCAGGCTGCAGGTGTATTGACAACAGGCAGCGGATATTTTGAATCTGTCGATGAAATTCACAATGCTGCCACTCCGATCGCAATGAACCTTCTCAGTGTGGGAGATTACAGATTCCTCGATTACAATGCCGATGCCCAGATAACCAACAAAGATAAATATCCAGTTAAAGGAAGTGATTACCCGCCAATAACTTATTCACTTTCAAGCGGTATTAATTTTAAGGGTTTCGACTTTAACTTTATGTTCCAGGGGAATGTTGGCAAATATGTTGTTTTTAACGACAATTTTGAAAGTGAGTTTTTAATGGGTAACTACAGCGTTCATGCCTCACAATTGAATTACTGGAGGCCCGACAATCCTAATCCCGATCATTCAACTCTTCACTATTACAGTGGAGGAGGAGGGATCCCCCAATACGTATGGGCCGGTGGCGCTGCTCTTGAAGGTTATGATATCAGGCTTCCGGGTCACTTCTGGAGAAATGCAGATTACCTTCGTTTAAAAGATGTATATCTTGGATATACTTTCGAGGGTGCGGTTAAACAATGGCTTGGAGTTTCCAATCTGCATGTCTATGCAACAGCCAATAACCTCCTTACTTTTACAAAGCTTGTTGAAGGTGATCCTGAAAGAAAAGATTTTCAGCGTGGATTTTACCCGTTAATGATGACCATCAAATTAGGAGTGAAGCTCTCTTTCTAAAATCTTAAATTTCAAAGAAAATGAAGAAATATATAATTTTATTTTTATTCATCACGGTTGGAGCGCTGTTAATGACTTCCTGCCTTGAGGAATATCTTGACAAAGCGCCTGAATCGGGGCTGACAGCCGAAGGTGTCTTTGCCACTTATGATAACGCTTTTAAATACCTGGACTATTGTTATAATACCAATACTAGCGGTGCTGATGGCGGAATCTTTGCTACCTCAGAGCTTTCCATAACAGCCCAGGGTAGTCTCGATTATAACTGTGTTACTGATTTCTGTGATGCCGGCCGCGTAATGTGGTGGGCTTATCATAAATGGGGTCCTCTTGGGGATAACAATGTTCATTTCGGTCCTATCTTACCGGCACATTTTAAGAAAATAAGGGTAGCAAATATTTTCCTGCAGAATGTAAAAAAGCTTACTGACGGTAAGCAGGAAGATATTGATGATCTTATAGGAAGGGCCTATTTTGTAAGGGCTTTTGCCCACTTTGAAGTTTTCAGATTCTGGGGTGCAATGCCTTATCTTGTTAAACCAGTAGGACCAGATGATCAGTGGGATATCCCGCGCTTATCAAAACGGGAAACTATGATCAAGGTTGCTGCTGATATGGATTCGGCTTATATGTTTTTTGCAAAGGCAGGCAAATTAAGAAGAGATCCTCCAAGCGGGTCAGGGCATCTTGATGCACCCGATCAGAAATACCCCAATGGTGTGGCAGCAATAGGTCTCAAATCCCGTGCTCTGCTTTATGCTGCAAGCCCCCTTAACAACGAGAATGATAATAAAGAGGATTGGGCAGCAGCAGCTAAAGCCAGCTGGGAGGCAATACAACTTGCTGAACAACAAGGGTACAGACTGTTAACCGCAGCCAAGTATACTGAAAATTATTGGGGTACAAAGTATTCCAACGAGATGATCTGGGGTCATTACTATGGTACGGTTACACGGAACAGCGGAATTTCAAAACAGGGTTTTAATGCAGTTTTTGCAAATGAAAAAACAAATAATTCCGGATTATGTCCTACCCAGGGAACAGTCGATCTGTTTGAGACCAGATGGGGAGATCCACTCAGAACACAGGCAGAAAGAGATGCTGCAACAGCTCTGGGTCATTATAATGAACAGGATCCTTTTGTTAACAGGGATCCGCGTTTTTATATTAATATTATTTATAATGGTGCTCCTATTCCGGGTTATGGTACAGCCAAGATTTATACCGAGGTTGTAAATGGTGTATCTGTGGCAAGTGAGCTTATTGATCCGGCTTATGCAGGCATTACCAGGACGGGTTACTATATGAGGAAGAACTGGGGAGGGCAGAGCATAAAACAACCTGACGCAGTTATGCATACAACTCCGATGATCCGACTTGGAGAGCTCTATCTTAATTATGCGGAAGCAGCAAATGAGGCTTACGGACCTAATACCCCTGCCCCAGGTGCAACAATGACCGCAGTTGAGGCAATCAATTATCTGCGAAACAGTACTGGCCGTTGGACACCGGCCCAGCTTGCACCTGTACAGGCACAGTTTACTACCAGCACCGAAGCATTCAGGCCCAGGATAAGGAACGAACGCAAAGTTGAGCTGGCTTTTGAAGCACACTATTATTTTGATATCCGTCGCTGGAAAGAGGCACCCGTTACGATGGCCGGTCCGCTGATGGGAAATGTTGCCGAAAAAGTTGCGGTATCTGCCGAATATCCTACCGGATACAGGTACACACGCTTGCCGCTCTCAGACGATCGTCAGACCCGCTGGTATGATGAAAAATATTATCTGCCTTTCACATCGGCCGATTATTATAAGATGAAAAGATTTGACCCGGGAAAGGTCTGGTAATATTTTTAATTTATAAAAATGAAGACTATGAGATTTAATTATATTTTATTTCAAACATTAAGGCTTTACATTGTGCTTCTGCTGGGTATATTGATACCTGTCGCGGTGGATGCACAGGATCAACCTAAAGAAAAGGCCCCAATGATAAACATTAACCTCAAGGTTGTGGATGATAGCGGATCGCCTGTTCCAAATGCTAAAATTGTTGTGGGTGAAGGAATAATCCATGCTGTTACAGATCAAAGCGGAGCCTACTCATTTAAGGCATACCCTGAGGATTTTGTAACAATTACTTCACCCGGCCATGAGAAAGGAGTGTCGCAGGTACAGAATCTGTTAGAGGATAATACAATAAAGCTTGTAAAGGCAAAGCTTTATATGACATCCGATGACGAAATCGATCTTCCATACCTGAAACTGAAGAAAAGGAACCTTACCGGAAGCGGAAAAGTGATTACAGGCGAGCAGTTGGAGAAATATCCTTCAGTTGACCTTCGTAATGCTTTTGTCGGTCTTGTTACAGGTCTCAGAGTTACCGAACATAATGGTTCTACGGGAATCAGCGCCGAAGAGAACCTTGGTAACTACCGTATCACCGATAAACTCGATATTACTTCACGTGGCAATAATCTGATGTATGTAATTGACGATATGCCAGTGGATATTACAGAAATGACACTTGACCCCTATGAAATTGAGAAGGTGACCATTATTAACGACATTGTAGGAAAAGCAATGTTCGGCCCAATGGGAGCAAATGGCATTATAAAAATCACAACCAAACGCGGGCGGCCAAATGACAGAATTCTGAATGTAAATATTGAGAATGGGGTAAGTGTTGTTGACAGGTTCCCCGGATGGGTCTCCGGCTCGGATTATGCCACGCTTAATAACCTTGCAAGAGAAAACGATGGATTAGTTCCTCTGTATAGTCAGCAGGCCATTGATGCATATAGTCAGAATGACCCTTATGACATGTACCATCCCAATATTAACTTCAGGGACATGATGCTGAAAGACACCAAAGCCTTCAGAAGGGCCAGTGTCTCGTCAAGGGGAGGTAACGATGTTGTTCAATATTATTCCTACCTGGGTTATAATGGTGAAGGAGATATATATAAGATCGGATCGACGGCTGACTATGGCCGTATCAATGCCAGGACAAATATAGATATGAGGGTGAACGACGCTCTTAAAGTTAAGTTCGATCTTTCAGCTGGTCTTACCAACCGTCGTTCTCCAAATTACGGTTATGCCACTGGTGAGGGTAGCTCAGCAGTAGGGTACCTGTTAACTGATCTTGAAGAGTTCAGCTCTGTTTTGCCACACATTAACTATATACCGCCAACTGCTTTTCCCCTGTATGCCAACAACGATCCTTTGTTAAAGGCTCCATGGTATGGCGTTACTTCCATTTTTCCTGTTAACCCGGTTGCTAACCTTACCCGTAACGGATATTATAATGAGACAGGAAGAAAAGGCGCGGCAAAAATTGTCCTTGACTATGACATGTCCAATCTTGTTCCGGGGCTTAAATCGGAGAGTTACCTCGGATTCGATCTTCTGAACCTTATAAGGATCGGAAAGGCCAAGGATTATTTTGCATATATAGCAAAACCATCAACCACAGCAGCAGGAAATGATACAATACTTCTGACCAAAGCTCATGACGGTATTGACAACCCTGCTCTTCAGAACCTCCATGATTATTACTATCAGCGTTTTGTGTTTTATGAGAACCTTAACTATGAGAAAAGTATCGGGGTTCATAATGTGCAAACCTCTTTAACTTACTTTCTGTACAGAATGGTGAGAAACGGGATTGAAGAGCCTCAGAGGGAGCAATTGGGCGTATGGACAGGAAAATACACTTATAATGATAAATACAGCATTCAGGGAGTATTGAATTATGCCGGGACCTATAGTTTCGCTGAAGATAAAAGGAAAACCCTGTTCCCTTCAGTCGGAGCTAGCTGGGTTATATCTGATGAAAATTTCATGACGGGCCTTAAATTTATAAATTTCCTGAAACTAAGGGCTGAAGCAGGGATTCTGGGATCTGAAAGTTTCTTTTCTCCCCATTACAACCTTGATAACTTCTCAACCGGTACAGGACAGAATTTTGGTCCTTATACCACAGGTCCATACTGGTTCGGAACCACCAGGGAAACTCCCTACAGGGCATATCCATCCAGGATAGGGAATCCTGATCTTACATGGGAAAAAAGGAGAGAGTTCACTGTCGGACTTGATGGCCTGATGTTAGATAATAGATTAACTCTTGAACTTAATTATTTTAATGTACTGCGTGACGGCCAGATTTCATCTTTGGGTAACTCCCTTCCTTATGTTGCAGGATATGCAAACGCTCTGCCATGGTTCAACCTGAATAAATTCAGGTACTATGGTGTGGAAACGGGCATAAATTTTGCCAGCCAGACCGGAAAATTAGCATATTCAATCGGAGGTAGCGCCACTGTTCAAAACTCAAGGGTTGAAAAATATGACGAACCTGATTTCAGGTATGCATATCAGACCCGTATCGGGAAACCAATTGACACTTATTGGGGACAGACTACTCTTGGCAAGTACTCAAGTGATGCAGAAGCATCCGGAGTGCTGCAGGCCTATGACGCTGCTCTTCATGAGGGCGATCTGAAATATCAGGATATGAATGGCGATGGAGTTTTGGACGACAATGACATGAGCGCCATCGGCCACACAACTCCACGTATTTTCTATGCTCTCAATATAAATTTGGTTTATAAGAATTTTGGAATGACAATAACCGGAGCAGGCGCTGCTATGTTCGATATCCCTATGACAAACAGTTATTACTGGAACGGATGGGGTGATGAGAACTATTCCAACTTCGTTAAAGACAACATTGGAGGCGCTTATCCGAGGCTGACATACTACAGGGTGAACAATAACTTTATAAGCTCAGATTTCTGGCTGACCAAAGGAGACTATTTTAAGATCCAGAATGTTGAACTGGCTTATACCATTCCTGCAAGTAAGCTTCAGTGGATCGGTTCACAGGGAATCCGGCTGTATGTAAGAGGAGCAAACCTGTTGACAGTAACGAAAGTAAAAGATGTCGATCCCGAGTCAATTAATTCCGGAGTGTCAATGTATCCGTTATACAAGACTTTCTCAGGGGGAATTAAACTAACCTTTTAATTATTGAAATTATGAATAAAAAAATATTATTACTGTCCGGGTTAATACTGATGTTAGCTGGTTCATGTAAAGATTACCTGGACCCATATCCAAACGGAGTACGTACAGGTGAGGATATATGGAAATACCCGGATAATGTGCAGGGCCTTATAGGTCGCTGTTACGATTATATGTCGATCAATTATAACAATAATGAAGGAGCATATCTTGACGGTGCTACAGATAATGCCGAAATAACAAGCTCCACTAATGCCCTGCGCAGGATGGCAAATGGGTCAATGACCACAGGGCAGGATCCATTTGTTTCATACTGGATCAGGGATTACCAGGCGATTTACCTTGCAAATTTATTTCTGAAAGACAGGAGAGGATATAATACCCGCTTTCTTTTGAATAGTAAGATAAATGATGTCTGGACTTCCCATCTTAATGACATTCTGAGAACTCGTTTACAGGGAGAAGCTTTTGCTCTTCGTGCCTGGTTCCAGTGGGACCTCTTGCAGAAGTTTGGAGGCAGGGGCGTTGATGGTCAGATGCTTGGATTTCCAATCATTACCGAGCCTGTCGATCCTAAAGGAGACATTGACTTTGCCCGGAATACTTATGATGAATGTGTTCAACAGATCATTGCAGACTGCGATTCAGCTTACAAATATCTGCCTATTGCCCACCGTGACTTCTTTTATCCAACGAATTCACCTGATCTTTTATATGCAGGCGGAAGATACTGGGGCAGAATGGATGGTATTACCACCAGGGCTATTAAAGCTAATTTGTACTTAACCTGGGCAAGTCCGCGTTTTAATCCTGGAAATGATATATCCAGATGGGACAGCGCTGCCGTGAATGCCAGAAAGGTCATGAATTTCAAGCTTACAGTTGATAACGTAACTAACGGGTTTAATCCTGTTACTCAGGTGAACTGGTTTAGTCCAATGTTCCCCGGGATTGTATTTGGCTCACGCTGGACAACAGGTACCGCAGATATGGAGGCTATGGAACGTATGTTTTACCCGGGAGGTTTCCAGGGAGATGGCGCTATGGGCGCCTCACAGGAGCTGGTTGATGCATTCCCGATGGCTAACGGCTATCCGATTAATGATCCGGCAAACAGGGGAAATTATAGTGCAGCAAACCCTTATGCTGGCAGAGATCCAAGATTTTACTCCACAATTTTTTATAATAATGTGCAGGTAAAAAGGAATAATACGGGAGCTGTAATGTTTACCTTTGAAAACTGGTCGAACGGAGGAAGAGATGCTGCCGAAGTATCGTCGAGCAACAGTCTTACAAACTACCACATTAAAAAGTTTGTAAATCCCCAGTTAAACTGGGCAGATGCTTCAGTGAACAGGCAGCCTCATTCAAAATTTTTCATAAGGTGGGCACATATGTGCCTTGTATTTGCTGAGGCAGCCAACCAGGTAGTTGGTCCGACAGACCAGGCTAAATATGGAATATCAGCAAGGACTGCTATACAATATATTCGTTCAAGAAGGGTTACTAACGGCGCTTCCGGTGCCGTGGCAAATGGAATATCACCGGTTGTCGGGAGTGCACCTGATGCGTATCTTACAGAAGTAGCCGCAGCAGGAAAGTCAGCATTTGATGCTCTTGTCAGAAACGAAAGAAGACTTGAAACATGTTTTGAGGGGCTCAGATTTTTCGACCTGCAAAGGTGGTCAACTGATCTGGCTGAACTGAATAAGCCTGTTCATGGTGCGGGCATCATAAAAAATGCAGATAATACATTCACATACAACCTGAATGTTGAAGTTGGTCACCGCTCTTTTTCATCAGCGTACCTGCCGATACCTTACGCCGAAATGTTGAGGATGAGCAAACTTGTGCAGAATGAAGGTTGGGACGGCTGGAATTAATAATAAAAAAATACTCAGTTTATGAAAAAAATATTTGCTTTTCTCTTTATCACTATAGCATTAACTTCCTGCTATGATGATTATATAAAGGACTTCGACTATACAACCGTCTACTTTCCAAACAAAATTGATGTTCGAACAGTGGTTGTTGGAGAAGGTATGCAGGTGAAAATCGGTGCAGCCCTCGGAGGTGTCAGAGAGAACAAAATAGACAGGAATGTCGGCTTTGTTCTTGATAATTCTCTGATAACCCCAGCTACCCTATTACTTATGAAGGCGAGCAGCTATGCCTTCATCAAAAGTGCGGTAGCAAATGTTTCAACCCTTGCAGCACTTCCTGAAAGCTATTATACTCTAAGCGATTCTAAAATAGTAATCAAGGCGGGCGAGCATTCAGGTACTGTAACATTTAAAGCTGATTCGGCAGCATTTTTGAGCGATCCCGCAACATTGGATGCCAATTATGTAATACCTTTTTATATTAATGATGCGGATGCTGATTCTATTCTTGAGCCTTACAGATCAGCTGTAATTGGTATAAAGTATGAGAATATGCTCTTTGGGAACTACCTGCATGGCGGTATAACCACAGTGAAAGATGCAACAGGTACGACTATTAATACTATTCTGTACTATACCAGGAGGAACCAGGATGATAATAAGATATGGAGACTTACCACCGTAGCACCAAATGCTGTTGCAACCAATGGATACAGCGATAAAACTTCCACCTCTAAAAAAGAGCTGGTTCTTACGCTAAATGGCGGTAACCTGACCCTGAGTACTGCTACAGGTGCATCAAACACTTATGCATCCGACGGTGAAAACTCATACAACCAGGCCAGGCTACTTCAGGACAGGAAAATTCTTCTGAACTATCAGTATACTGTTGGCGCCAATACTTATCACTGCCAGGATACTCTTACATTCAGGAACAGGATACGTGATGGGGTAAATGAGTGGCAGGATGAAAATCCTTCGCATTATTCAAAATAATGTGTTAACTTACATACCTTTAACTTACATTTATTACACGATAATACCTGAAAAAATGTCAAAAAGAAGAGAATTCATTAAAAAGAGTGCATTAGGTTCTGCCGGAATTACCATAGGCGCCATGGGGTTTACCTCTAAGTCGTATGGTAACATAATCGGGGCCAATGAGCGTATCAATGTTGCCGTCTGTGGTATTGGTGGCCGCGGTCGCGGACATCTTACAGGCTTCAGCGATCTTAAAGAAAGCCATAATGTAATGCTGACAACAATCTGTGATGTCGATGAAAAGTTCTGGGCAGAAGGCGGTAAAGTTGTAGCAGCCAAAATTGGTTCAACACCAAAATTCGAATGGGACATGCGTAAAGTCTTTGACAACAAGGATATTCATGCAGTTTCGTTCGCAACTCCTAACCACTGGCATGCACTTGGAACTATCTGGGGCTGCCAGGCCGGGAAGCATATATATGTTGAAAAACCAATTCATCATGTAATTGCCGAGGGCCGGAAAATGATTGAAGCCGGTAAAAAGTATAAAGTACATATACAAACCGGTTTCGGTCCTACCACTAACGAGGCTATGGATTTTCTTCACAGCGGAGGCATTGGCGAGGTTTATATGGCCCGTGGCCTTTGCATAAAACCACGCGATTCGTTCGGGAAAGTGCCAAACGGCGAACCACCTGCCTCACTTCACTATGATATGTGGCTGGGACCTGCTCCATATCGTCAGTATAACGAAAAGAGGGTGCACTACTCATGGAACTGGTTCTGGGATACAGGTAACGGCGATACCGGAAACCAGGGATCACACCAGCTGAATGCTGCCAGGGTAGCACTTCAGAAAAATGAACATCCTGTTACGGTCTCCTCCGATGGTGGAATTTATGGAACCCCTAAAGAATGTGAACAGGAAACACCCGATACCCAGCAGACAGTTCTCAAATATGCCGATGGCAAAATGATTGTGTTCGACACCAGGGGAGCTTATTCAAACGGTGAGGGTATCACCGACGTTAAGATTGGAAACATCTTCTACGGTACCGAAGGCTATATGGAGTATGGAGACAGCTGGAAAGCATTCCGTAAACGCGAAAAAGAACCTTTTGCAGGCGCAGGAATAGGTCCGAAAAAAGACACTCAACGCCCGCGGGTTAATGCCTTCTCAAATTTTATTGAGGTTATCCGTTCCGGCAAAGACGAGGATCTCATTAATCCTGTGCTTGGAGGACATTATTCCACGGCTCTTCCTCACCTTGCAAATATCTCATTCCTGGTTGGAAGAAAGCTGAAGTTTGACGGGGTAACAGAAAAATTTGTCAACGATGCTGATGCAAATAAGTTGCTCACCAAGAAATACAGGGCGCCTTATATTGTTCCGGATAAAGTTTAAAAAAATTGATTTATTTCTAATGAACCCACATGTTAATGCATGTGGGTTCAATTCATTAAATAACCTGTAATACAATGAAATTAAAAACATTTTCAGTAATCCTGGCTGTAGTCCTGATCTTAGTATCCTGCAGCAAAGAGAAAACTATAACTTTTGTTAGCAATGAAGCTGAAAAAAAAGTTGATGTAATGGCTGGGGGGCAGCTCTTCACTTCATTTTATTTTCCCGATAACGTGATGAAACCCATACTTTTTCCTATCAATACATCAGAAGGTACTACAATCACCAGGGGATACCCTATTAAAAACAGGCCGTTTGAAACAACCGATCACCCTCATCATAATGGAGAATGGCTTAATTATGGCGATGTAAACGGGTATAACTTCTGGGGAAATACCGGGAATCCCGATCCTAATGATACAAGTGCAGCAGTTGTTAAGAGGAGAGCAAGACTCGGATACATTAAGCATATTGGATTTGACGGCATGACTGATGGTAAGGAAGGAATTCTGAAATCAAATGAAAGCTGGATACTTACAGCCAGCGGAAAAGAGCTTATGTCGGAAAAAACAGAATATCATTTTACCGCAAATGGATCGACATGGATCGTTGACAGACTTACGACACTTACAGCCAGAGAAGATACTGTTACCTTCAATGACACAAAGGAAGGTATGCACGGGATCAGGGTTGCAAGAGAGCTTGAACTGCCTTCAAAAGACAAACGTACCATGACCGACGCACAGGGTAACCCCTCGAAGGAACCTGTTGTGACACAGGAAGGTGTTACAGGGAACTACCGGAGTAGTGAAGGTGTGGAAGGCGAAGCTGTATGGAGCACACGCGCGAAATGGATGAACCTTTACGGAAACTTCGGAGAAGAAAAAGTTTCAGTGGTGATGGTAGATCATCCAGATAATGTAAGTTATCCTACATACTGGCATGCCCGCGGATACGGACTGTTTTGCCTTAATCCTTTCGGAGTGAAAGATTTCACCGGAGGCAAAGAGCAGTTGTATTACAAAATTCTTCCAGGTCAGTCAATGACTATGAAATACAGGACTATAGTTCACTCAGGTTCACATCTTACCGATGAAGAGATAAACAAGCTCTCTGACGAATTTGCAGCAAAATATTAAAAAATTTAATCAAATCAGGATGACAAAAAGAAGAGATTTTATAAAGAAAAGTGTCATAGGAACAACCGGGATAGCCCTTGGGAGCATTGTTCCTGGTTGCAATTCACCAACACAGGCTCCTGCCCCGGCGCCTGTTGCTGAGAAGGACTGGCATACCGATCCGGAATGGAACAGGATCAAATATGGCGAATGGGGCGGACCAGGTGTTTCTGCCGGCCCCGGACCAATGGATAAACTGCTTGTTAAGGACTGGGCTCCCCGGTCATCTGTTGTTACTCCGGTCACCCTTGTTCCAAAAGCTAAATACCCTGCATACGATTGTCACGTTCACGTTGTTGCCCGGACACCCGAAGAGATTGCCGACTGGGTAAAAACCATGGATGAAGTGGGAATGGAGACATCGGTTGTTCTGACAGGAGTAATCGGCAAGGCATTTGATGATCTTGTTGAGCTGCTTCCTAAAAAATACCCGGGCAGGTTTCTGCTTTACTGCGGAATGGACAGAAGCGATTTTGACAATCCCGACTATTCAAAAAGAGTAGTTGCCGAGCTCGAGAGATGCCATAGCAAAGGAGCCGTGGGAGTGGGAGAGATCTCTGACAAAGGTACCGGCATTACGCGCGATGAATCGCTGGCCCCGAACAAAAGGCTGCATCCCGACGATCCGAGACTTGATGCTTTCTGGCAGAAATGCGCTGAACTCAATATGCCGGTAAACCTGCACATGGCCGATCATCCATCGTGCTGGACGCCACTTGATGTACACCAGGAACGCACTCCCGATTATCAGCATTTTAATCTTTTTGGAAAAGATGTGCTTACCTACGATCAGCTTATAGAAATGAGGAACCGGTTACTTGATAAGCATCCGAAAACGAAGTTCATTTGCTGCCACCTTGGGAATATGGGCAATAACCTTCAGAAATTAAGTGAGGATATGGACAAGCATCCGAATCTTTACCTCGACTCCTCTGCAAGAGATTACGAGATGGGCCGGACCCCAAGGAACTCAGCTAAATTTCTTGAGAAATACAAGGACAGGATAGTTTTCGGTACCGACCAGGGTCGTGCAAAATCGATGTACCAGGTCCACTGGAGACTGTATGAGACCGCCGATGAGGAAATTACAGGAAGAGTATGGTGGAAATACTGCGGACTTGAGCTGCCTGACAAGGTTCTGGAAGCTGTGTACCGCGGTACGGCGAAAAAGCTGTTTGGTATAAAATAAGAGATCTGACTGATACTTATACTAATTTGAAATTCTGCCCGCTTGCAGGCCTCACCCCAAACCCCTCTCCCGAGTGAGAGGGGCTTTAACCTTTCTTTACCAATACCAAGACGTCAACCTAAAGAGTTAGGGGATTTATTTTATTATTGATATTGTGAATTAAAAATGAGATAGTCACCCCTCCTTTCAAAAGTTTTCGAAAGGAGGGGTGACTATCATATATTCTGGCTCAACAACATATATAAGGTTAAAGCTATGCCTCTTACCGGGAGAGAATAGGGAGAGGACCCGATGGCTATCGGGAAGGGTGAGGCTCCTATTTAAGCCACTTATTCAGAAATTCCACTCCGTCATCCACTATGGCCTCATGCCCTCCTTCGTGTATTACAAGGTCGACTCGCTCCCCGATACCCAGTTTCTGATAATGTGATTTGGTGACTTCAAATTCTTCAATTACCTGTGGCCAGTGAGCAATTCCGTCTTTTTTGCCATGCTGGAACTGTAAAGGTCTCGGGCAGATAAGACAGGCTGCATCGGAATCGGTGAATTCGGTGAGCCATCCTGTGAAGAATGCGTGATCCTCAAGAGTTTCAAGGAAGCATGAATACCGTTCATCGGGTATAACCATTTTGTTGCGGCGGTGATTGAACCAGCCTGAAACAACTCCGGCTTTGATCCTTGGTTCGAGCGGCATCCAGAACATGGTGGCCATGCCTCCGAGTGATACCCCCCACATTCCAACATTCTCTGAATCGACCCTTGGATCGGAAAGCACAACATCAAGAAGATTCTGAACTCTTACTAGCTCAATGCCCGGCAGACTGACATCGGCTAGTCTGCACAGACGCTCAATGCGGTTGCGGCTCGGAACCGACCTGAGGTTAAAGGGCACCAGAACGGCATAGCCGGCTTTTAAAAGTCCTTTTGCGTATTCATGATAGTTGCCTCCGCCGAAAGGTGTCTCAGGTGTACTTCCAATTCCGTGTTGTACAATAACAATTGGAACAGGTTTTTTTGCACTGGCGCCATCAGGAAAAGCGAGAAATGCTTCTGCATTCAACAGACCTAGAGGGAGTTCTATCCACTCTCCTTTTACACCTTCAACAGTGTAAGGTTTCTTTACAACCGGACCGGTTTTTGTCAGCACAGGGGGTTTCATAACATTTGTTTCCCATCTGCGGCGATTCGGCTCAACACTTCTGACAAATGCATCCTGGCTGCTGTAATCACGGTTCCATAGCTTTGCATTTCTTTCATCGTACTGATCAACAAGATATGTTCTGAGATATTTTTCAAGCTGATCAGAATAAGCCTGATTACGCTTATTTTCAAACTCTGCTCTTTTTGCCTCATCCTGGGCAAAAGCTGTAAATGAACCTGCCAGCAGCCCGGTTAACATCAGGCTGAATAAAATTTTAAAAGATATTTTCATCATGGTATATTTTATTATATATTAAAGGCCCGGTTTAACATATCAGTTACTTATTATTAATCACTTTTTTATAAGATAAAAGACTATATGTCTTTTACTTTGTACTTGTCAATTAATTTGGGTTTAGGACGTATAACAGATATCTGGATATTGTCGAATACTTCTTTTGCAGTTGTAACACCATCACCAACAGGCTCCACCGTCACTTCACCGTTTTCCCACAGGGACTGGGCTTCAAGCACCGGAGTAAATTTAAGATCTTCCTCTGCCTTAATTTCAGCTCTGTAGAGCAAGGAAGGCTGTCCGCAGCTGAATTCATCCTCTTCAAGGCTTTCCATGTTGAATTCGGGATATGCATCATTAAAGTCACCTGCCAGGTTCATTTCGATCCAGCAGATCCATTCTGAACCTGGTTCCACTTCAGCCCTTACTGTAAAGTAATCCTCCTTGGGTGTTGCCCCTGTAATGGCAAGGTCTTTTTCCGGGCCGCCACTACCCGACGAATGTTTACTTGATGGTCCGCGGAATGTGAGAAACCACTGCGGTAATGCAACAGGCACATTTGCCTTTCCTTCCCAGTCGCCGACTGCAACCCGGTGAGTTACAAATACAGTTTTGGTTTCCTTTGTTCTGACATTTTCGATCCAGATAGCAAACTGTGGGGGTTCTGAAAAAGTAGAGAGGTAGATAAGATCTTTATTCTGATGGATATCGAATTGAACCAGTGTACGTCCCCTTGTATTGAAAATAGCATAAGATGCAAGTCCGATTGAAATTATAATTAATGCGACCAGTAAAATTACGGCTATTTTGATTTTCTTCTTTTTTAACATGATCAATTATGATTTTTATAATGTAAATATTTAGATGACTTAGCTGAATATATATTTTATACTGCAAAAAACTTCCAAATATATTCTTTTTGAATATATTTTCACGGCTTATGTGGTATTCCAAAAATAGTTGAAACAATGGAACAGGCAGATTGCCCTACTGCAGCAAGTTGAATTTCAAACCTCAGATCCTTTAATTATCCTGATTTCCTATTTTTTTTCCAACTTTTAGCAGGATCAATCCACGGTTTTCACCAATGTCAAATTTAGTAACAGCTTTTCCTGAATAAGGATCTTTCAGATTGTTGTGATTGACTACATAAACCTGGCCTTCAGGCACCGGTACATTCGTCTTCCTGCCTGTATGAGGTTTATTTGTCACTACCCATCCGTCTTCATATTCACGGAATGCAATATCTTTTGAAGGTCCTGATTTTGGTATATAATATTCTCCGACAGGTTTTCCAAGATGCAGATATTCAGGATTATATTCATCAAGGTAATAATTTTCGCCATATCCCCATATTGTAAAACCAAATATCCCGTTAGATTTTGCTTCATTCAATCCCATCAGAAAGCTTGTCATAGAAAACCAGAGGGCATCCCAGCCTGTGGCAGGTCCCATATTGCCTTCGGTCATGAGAGTGTCCATCTTCCCGAGTCCCTGGCCAACAGGTACCCTGCCTGTGTTATTCATCAGTGCAATAATGTTTTTCAGATTCTTCATTACTTTGATCTTGGTCTCCCAATCGTCAATAGTAAAGGTCTTATTCCATGGGTTGGTGAATGCACCTTCTTCCATTGCCGCGTACACTGTTGGTTTCATCGTGTCAAGTTCAACCCAGTATTCAGGATGCCTTCCCATATAGCCAAAATTAAGGACCATTTTCACCTTGATTGGCTTTTTATCAAGGATCTTTACCGATGATAAAAGCAATGACTTCATATCATTTTTCCAGGTGGCATTGTCATATTCACCATCTGGCGATGCATAGTCTTTAGGATGATCCTTAAACTCAGGCTTACCGGGATTATTTTCATCATACCAGGAATTTGGCCATGCAACAACAAAATTTGTATTATCGGAGAAGATGGCATCGGCTCCTTTATAATGGCTCAGCCTGTCAACGTAGCGGTATTTGTATGTGTTTTCAGTCCAGTATTTCTGCCAGTCGGGATTCTTTATGTACATCAGTCTCTCCTCGGGATAATTTGAATTTGCCAGATAAGGATACTTGTGTCCGCTGGCTGTCCATCTTTCATTCCCTGCTGCAGCGCCATGATTGTCCCTGATCCACTTCCATCCGTCACCTAGAACGCCGCCGCGGGTAACATCATATTCCGAAGGTCCCATCTGGTATAATGCAATCATTATGTCAGGGTTATGTTTTTTCAGGGATTCCCATGAATTCAGACCCCATTCCGCCCAATGATAATAAAAGCTATAGCCCGATATTATCAGGTCAAATTGGGCTGAATATTCAGCTTTGTGAGTAACTGCAGGGTTACTGCCGTATTTAATATAATATGTGGGAAAGAATTTTTCTTTCCGGGTTTGAGAATTACCCTGAAATATAACTGCAAAAATAAGGACCAGCGTTGCAGTTATTCTCATAATTGATTGACGTTTAATATTATTGATTGTCATCCTAAAAATTATTCAGGCAACAGTGCCTCAGGCTGCACCAAAATGTATATTTCGCAATTATTTAACAAAATTCCTTCCTGATTAGTTCATATTAAGCTGAAATCTATTTATATCGCCATTTCATGAAATCCGGTATCAGGAAAAAAGCTAACTTTACCTGACACCCGTCTTCTTAATATAAATAAGGTATGAAAAAAATTATTTTCGCAGTAATACTTCTTATAACATCTGTTAATGCTTTCCCTCAGGGGAATGATAAGCTGGCAGCTGAGTGGGGAGAAATGAACGGTACTAAAAATAAGTCCTATAAAGAATACAACGACCTTAAATTCGGAATGTTCATCCACTGGGGAGCCTATTCTTCATTGGGCGGAATGTGGAAAGGAGAAAAAATTCCCGGACTTGGTGAATGGATAATGTACCATGCAGAGATACCCAGGGCTGATTACAGGGAAGTATGTAGAAACTTCAATCCTGTTAACTTTAATGCTGATGAATGGGTACGGCTGGCAAAGGATGCAGGTATGAAGTACATTGTATGCATGCCAAAGCACCATGATGGTTTTGCCATGTACGACTCGAAAGTCACCGATTATGATATTATTGATATGAGTCCTTTCAAACGCGATCCGATCGATGAGATCTACAAAGCCTGTAAAAAGCATGGAATAAGGATGGGTATTTATTATTCTCATTCTATTGACTGGATGGATGGAGGTGACGCCGGTCAGGCCCAAACCAGGAAAACGGATCCAAATTTTGTTAATAAATATGCTACAAACAATTTTGATCCGGCACCTGTCTCGTATGAAGATTATATTGAGAAGAAGGCAAAGCCGCAAATGAGGGAGATATTGACAAAGTTTCCAGACCTCATTGAAATATGGTACGACTATCCAAATCAGATGAATTTTCAACAAAGCTTTGAATTTTATAAATTAGCTTTCGAATATCAACCTAAGTGCTTGATAAATAGTCGTGTAGGAAATGATCTTGGTGATGTGCTCACAGCAGGTGATAACCAGATACCGGTTAACATTGCCAGCAGGTATAAAACATGGGAGACACCGGGCACCCTTAACAATACATGGGGCTACAAGAGCTATGATAATAACTGGAAAACATTTGACGAGATGCTTTTCTGGATTGTTGAGATAGCAAGCAAGGGAGGAAACTACCTGCTTAATGTTGGACCGGACGGAACAGGCAAAATTCCGGCAGAAAGTGTTAACATCCTGAAGCAGATTGGAACCTGGATGAAGATTAATGGTGAAGCCATCTACGGAACAGGCAAATGGACCACATTGAAGGAGGGCCCTACCTCGCTGGAGATGAAAAGCACTACCGACAGGGAAAAGAAAGGTTTTAATACTGTCTTCACTTCACAGGATTTCTGGTTTACATCAAAAGGAAAGTATGTTTATGCCATTTCTATAGTTGCGCCGGAAGGGGGCAAAGTGAGAGTTGAGTCGCTGGTTAATTCGGCCGGTAAGATTAAAAATATAAAGCTGCTTGGTAACGACAGGAACCTTACATGGAGAGTGTCAGATAACAGGGTTGAAGCAGACCTTCCAACAGGAGTGAAAAATGTTGAAAACGGGTTTGTCCTGAAAGTGACTTTAAAATAAAAGCGGAAAAGCAGAAAAGTTAATCTGCAAGGTCGATGAGATTCCTCATCCTGCTTGAAAATACAACTTTCTTTTAATAGGGGTGCTGCAGGGTCGATGAGATTCCTCTTCCTGCTGGGAAATACAACTTTCTTTTAATAGGGGTTCTGCAAGGTCGATGAGATTCCTCATCCTGCTGACGCAGGATTTCGGAATCCCGCAGCGAAGCAAGGGATCTTACTGTCGTGTCCAGCATGAATGTTGAAGAGGTTGTAATTGATGTGTGAAGCAAGGGATCTCACTGTCATGTTCGCCATGATTTTAAAAGAGGTTCACTTAAAAAGTCCTGCATGTTATAGTGAGATTTCTCGCTATCACTTCGAAATGACAGTAGCACAGGTAGTTAGGGGGGGGGTGAAAAAGTGGCGATCCGGAATAATCATTCTATAAAGGACTGAGTAGCGGATCGCCACTTTTTCACCCCATAATCCCCCAAAAACGGGTGTCATCCCGCAGGCGCAGCTAGGGATCTCACTGTCGTGTCCAGCATGAATGTTGAAGAGTTTGTAATTGATGTGTGAAGCAAGGGATCTCACTGTCATGTTCGCCATGATTTTAAAAGAGGTTCACTTAAAAAGTCCTGCATGTTATAGTGAGATTTCTCGCTATCGCTTCGAAATGACAGTAGCACAGGTAGTTAAGGGGGGTGAAAAAGTGGCGATCCGGAATAATCATTCTATAAAGGACTGAGTAGCGGATCGCCACTTTTTCACCCTATAATCCCCCAAAAGCGTCTGTCATCCCGCAGCGAAGCAAGGGATCACACTGTCGTGTCCACCATGAATGTTGAAGAGGTTGTAATTTGCCGGCGCAGTAAGGGATCACACTGTCGTGTCCCCCATGAATATTGAAGAGGTTGTAATTTGCCGGCACAGCAAGGGATCTCACTGTCGTGTCCAGCATGATTTTTAAACAGGTTGTAATTTGCAGCGCAGCTATGGATCACACTGTCCTGTCAACCATGATTTTTAAACAGGTTGAAACTGAAATGAGCCGCAAGGGAAATCATAGACGTTATTATCACAGTCAGGTACTTATTTAGCATTATTTGAAAAATTTCCTTCTCTGAGTGCTTTTTCTAAAACTTTGTGCCATTTGCAGTTGCAATAAAACGAACTAAAAATTTAGAAAAATTTAGGCTGTTGTTGTAGA
The DNA here is from genome assembly GCA_942492865.1 of uncultured Bacteroidales bacterium. Taxonomy (GTDB): domain Bacteria; phylum Bacteroidota; class Bacteroidia; order Bacteroidales; family VadinHA17; genus LD21. Next base: position 2,354,492 of record OW818650.1, read on the forward strand.
TAATCCATTTTAATTTTTATCATTGTACGTAGTTAATGTCCAATTCTTTTTAGTTGAGGTAGCCTTACACTGTTTGATAACCCTGTAAGTAAAAGTATTTTATTTTTTTAGATTTTAGCGACGATCAGAGTAATGAATAGAAACCTGAGCGAATCACAGTCTGTCCTCTTTGAGATAGAGAACCTGTGTTTGCCAACACTGATAATAATTTCTCAATAACAAGTTCAATAAGCCCTACTTATTTTACTAACTAATTATTAATCAAAATGAAACCTAACGAAACCCTGCAAAAAACTAAAAAAAGTCATTTTAATCTTATCATCTTATATTCCTCATTCAGTTGGTGATATCTTCTTCAATAGAAGATAAGCAAATATTTTAGTTAAACCAACTTTCAATAAGGAATTATGAAGAACAGGATAATTATGTTCGTACTGATCTTGTCAGTAAATGGATCTATATTGGCACAAAACATTGCTTTTTTGCAAAATCCTTCTGTCCAGAGCAGCCAGGACGGATTAATCCAGGCGCTTAGAGGTGAAGGCTACTTAGTAACGACTTTATATTCTCCATTTAATTTCACAAATCTCGGGGAATTTGATTTGGTAATACTCGGACGGGCCGTAAGCAGCGGCGACTTTACTGATTATATTTCATGGAATTCACTTGAAGTACCTGTTATTGTACTTAATTCATATTGTCTCCGTAATACAAGGTTAAAACTTATGAATATCAGTTCGGTTGTTCCTACTGCCGATGGCTCGGCAATAAGCAGCAACCTTATCACTAATGCAAGGCCTGTTACACTGGCCGATGGGACATGCGATCCGGTGCTCAGGGGTATTGCATCAGGCGGGGTAAGCTTCGGATTTAGCAAGTGGTTTTATGATTATGTCAACTATCGTCCTGCAGATTTTATAACCGGTGCAAATACCGGAAAACCGCTTGCTGTACTTGCCCCTGAGGCATCAAAAGGGGCGGGAACCATCCTGATGGCAAGATGGGAACCAGGCAGGGAAGCCTACCCGGGTTCGGGAATACATGCAGGGTACAGGACCTTCATTAATATAGGTGCGGATGACAGCTCTTCACCTGTACGTTATAACTATGATTCCTACACAGATGCCTCCCTGAAATTATTCATGAATGAAGCAGCCTTGCTTACTAAAAGAGGCGTTATTACTTCCATTAAATCCCAACCTGAGAGTCAGACCGCCAATATGGGTTCATCCGCACTTTTTACCATTGAAGCAGCAGGAACTGATCTGACATACCAATGGAAAAAGGATGACATAAATATTGAAGGTGCTACATCACCGAGCTATACTATTGATAAGGTAACGGGCTCAGATGCTGGCAGCTATGCTGTGATCGTAGATGGATCCTATGGTGAGCCTGTTACAAGCGATGGGGCAATCTTGTCTGTCGAGGGTAGTAAAATTGCTTTTCTGCAGAATCCTTCCGTTCAGGGGCACCAGGAGGGCTTGATACAGAGACTCATAGATGAGGGATACACTGTAACGACTTTATATGCTCCATTTAATTTTACAGCTCTTGGTGATTATGATCTTATAATACTGGGCCGAGCTGTAAGCAGCGGCGACTTTACCGATTATGCTTCATGGAACTCACTTAATATACCCGTCATTGTGCTTAATTCATATTGTCTCCGCAATAATAGATTAAGACTTCTGAATATCAGTTCCGTTGTTCCTGCAGCCGATGGTTCGATTGTGAGCAGCAGCCTTATTACCAATGCTGTCCCGGTTGCAGTCGCTGATGGAAAATGCGACCCTGTTTTCACCAACATAGCAACAAGCGGAGTAAGCTTCGGATATAATAAGTGGTTTTACGATCACATCAACTATTTCCCTGCTGACTTCATAGCAGGTTCAAATACAGGAAAGCCACTTCTTATTCTTGCAGGTAACGCATCAAAAGGTGCAGGCACGGTATTGATGGCCAGATGGGAGCCCAACAGGGAAGCTTACCCCGGTTCCGGGATACATTCAGGCTACAGGACATATTTAAATTTAGGAGCTGATGACAGCGCTGTTCCGGTAAATTATAATTACGAAAATTATACTGATGCTTCATTAAACCTGTTAATTAATGAAGTGGCATTTTTAACATGCGGCAGTTTACCGGTTTCAGTTTGCACCGTTCCGTCAATTCAGCAACATCCTGAAACCAAAATGTTGACTGCAGGTTCTTCTTGTGAATTCCGGTGTGATGCAACCGGTACAGGCATTGCGTATCAATGGCTGAAGGACGGGATAAATATTAACGGAGCAGATTCAGCAGTATATTATGTTTATAACGCCGGAGCAGATGATGCAGGCGACTATTCGGTAGTTGTAAGTGGTGAATGCGGGTCTGTGACAAGTGATAACGCCTCTCTTTCAATCTGCTTTCCTCCAGCAATTACGAACCAGCCGGTCAGTCTTCTATCTGCAGCCGGAGCATCAGCTGAGCTCAGTGTTACTGCCTCAGGTACCGGTATCTCTTATCAATGGAAAAAAAACGGGGAAGTCATAGCCGGTGCAAATTCATCTGCTTATACTAAAACAGATCTCGTTGCAGGAGATGCAGGTAATTATTCAGTAGTTGTTAGCGGTTCATGCGGTAACCCTGTGACAAGCAATGTGGCAGTTTTGACCGTTAAAGTGGTTCCGGCAGTAAATGCTGATTATTGGGTTGCAACTAATGGGAGTGACAGCAATCCCGGAACCTTCGACAGACCTTTCGCCACCTGGCAGAAAGGATTTAATATTCTTACGCCAGGAAAGACTCTGTGTATAAGGGGAGGAGTTTATTATGCAAATCCCACTACTTTCGGTTCAAGATACTGCGGTGTTGTGGTTGATAATAAACATGGAACAAGCTCAGACATAATTACTGTTTTTGCCTATCCGGGCGAAACTCCTGTGCTTGACTGCCGCAACATCAGTGGTACAAGCTATAAGCGTTTCGGGATCTACCTTAACAGCTGTGAGTACTGGCATATCAGGGGACTGGAAATAACCAGGGTAGATCAACTCTCAACAGGAAACTTTTACATCGGCATCGGGTTGGAAATTAACAGCGGCAATCATATTACAATAGAGAATTGTGTTTCGCATCACAACGGAGGCTATGGTTTCGGCACCAGGGTCGATGCCCATAACACTCTTTTCATTAATTGCGATTCATATTCAAATTATGATCATTATTCCACAACCCCGGGCGATGATGCTGATGGTTGGGATATCGGATATGCCTATGGTAATCCTGTTATAACACTCGAGAGTTGCAGATCGTGGGATAACGGCGATGACGGTTTCGATATGTACCAGGGCAGCGGCTACAGCGGTATCTATTACCTGAAAAATTGCTGGGCATGGCATAATGGTTACAGGCCCGATGGAGTTACGGCAGCCGGTAACGGGTGCGGATTCAAGTATGGCCTTGATGGACAGAGGTACGATGGAGTGACCAGGCGATATACTTATAATTGCATTGCATACGATAACAGGAAGCGAGGATTTTCTCAGGAATCAGCAAATGTGAAGAAGGTGTTTTACAATAATATTTCATATAGTAATAATACCTGGGGATGGTCATTCTACGGCTTCGACATGGCCGATATACTTCGCAACAATATTGCTTTTGGGGATGGGATTGAGCAGCCTGGGAGTATCAGGATATCGGACCACAACAGCTGGGACGGAGGTGTAACAGTAACTTCCTCTGATTTTGTCAGCGTTGACGGTTCACAACTTGACGATCAAAGAAAGTCAGACGGGAGCCTGCCGGAGATCACATTCCTCAAACTGATTACAGGTTCAGACCTGATAGGGGCAGGTGTAAACGTCGGATTACCATATTTTGGAAATAATCCTGATCTGGGGCCGTTTGAAACATCAGACTCAAAAGGCGCCTTTGCTGAAAATAAGATTATAGAGAACGCTGAGATAAACACAGAGATAAATACAGCAGGATCTGTCAGGATTTATCCAAATCCGGTTAAAGATTGGCTTGCAATTGAATTGAATGATCAGGAAAATATTGCCAGGCTGATATTATTCAACTCGGCAGGGATAAAGCTATTTGATGGAGCAGGAACAGGAACATCATTCATTGAAATGAGTTCATATCCCCCTGGATTTTATGTTCTGCATGTTTATAGATGCGGGGAGCTCAGAATAATGAAGATAATTAAATAAAACCCACTATCGTTTCGACTGATATTTGGGCTATCCGGTTTCAATGATCTTTCCTGTTTCCATTACGGAAGCCAGTCAACTTTTTGCAGGTCTTTTTTAAAAAATGGCAGGGGATCGTGGTACAGGTTGTTTTTCAATCCGCCCATGATTGAAGTGATTTTTTCATTCATCCCGGTTGCATAAATATCTTCGAAGACATTATTCCCCGGAGAAAAGGCGATGATATATTTTTCTGTATCAGTCTCATAAGAAAGCGTACCGTGTGCTGGAGAGTTGATGATAAGTTTATTATTGGTCGTATTCCATGTCAATGATACCGGGGTATCCGATTTAATCGTTACCAGATTCCCAATTACGAGTTTTTCAAAACCATCTGAAAATATCCGTTCAGGCTCAACAGAGAAGAATGCTGAATTGACTTCAAGTCCTTCAATTCTGCCTTCACCCAAACCAATGAAGATACTTTTCCTTCCTGAGACAAGGAAGTGGTTTTTACCTGTCTTTTTAATATTTTGCAGAATGGATGAATCTGAATTATGATAGATGAGGTTGCCGATATCATAAAAGTCATCTTTCAGCAACCTGACAGCAAATGCTTGTTTTATGATATTCACCCTTTCAAATTGAAACCTTCCCTGATTTGCGAAACTGATTACTGTTCCGCCTCCTGTTTTCACCGCTTCCGGGTCAAACGAGATATCCATGTGATCTTTAGGGAGGGTCCAGGAACATTCGATTTCAAATTCGGATGTTTTTCTTGATGTGGTTCTGTCAATAACAATAAGTCCGGTCCCTTTGATAAATAGCATATTCCTTTGCCACATAGAATTTGTCATGTCGGGTACTTCGCTCCTTATAAAGGCAAGGTCGTCCATAACCAGGCCTTTCTTTAGGGCTGCTATCTGCGGGACTATGCTGTCGTTCATGCCGTTGCACGTAATGTCAATATCATTATTAATACCGTCAAGAAGGTAATGTCCTCCTGCCATTCGCAGTTTTAAGATTGAATTGAGGTGGTAACCCGATCTTCCCCCTTCATTATGTCCGTTAAGCTGGAAATAGTCATCTTCTTCAGATAGTCCCGATCTGTAAGAGAGTATCTCAAAGCCCTCCTCGTCCGGCAGGTTGCCTGTTTTCAAAGGAAAGGAGATAAACTTATTCACAATCAGATGAAGATACTTTGATTTCTCTATAATAATTTCCTGTGATGAAGCCTGCCGGTTCAGCAGGAAAAATAGAAAAATCATCAGCAATCTTGCGGTGGGGAATGATAATATAGATCCGGGAATTGTCATGATATAATTTATGTGCTTGAAAAACAAAAGTTTGACTTAAACTGATCACCTGATGCTGACCGGGTGATGCAAGGTGAATATTTTGGGCAATTATAATATTTTTTTTGGGATAGAAGTTTATTATGAATCAGCCTGAAAGTCCAAAAGGCAAGACTATAATGCAATTAATTTTCCGTAAAAGTAGGCTTATTATTAAAGATTGATTTTGAAAAATCATAAGAATATATTGCTTCGTATAGTTATTTTTTTTAATATTGTTAAGGCTCAGATTCCTTAACCTCCTAAACTAACCTTTAAAAGGAATGTAAGCCTTAGATAACCCTGGTCGATTAAGTGCGGCTAATAAGTTCATATTAGAGGTTTTATTTGGATTGTCATTAATGAATGGCAGGATGAAAATCAATCTCATTATTCAAAATAATTTACTCAGATTGATTTTTTTTAAATATCTTTTGACTGAAAATATTTTTAAATTTTGAAACATAGAAAATTATGAGCAACAAGTATGATCGCAGAAAATTTCTGAATCTTTCCACCGGCGACGCCTTACTGCCGGAAGAGAGTTCTTCTGTGGGGGTTTCTCCTCAGAATCAGACAGGTGGAAAGCCTGTCCGCATCGGGTTCATTGGTATTGGAGGGAGAGGATCCTACCATCTTAATGCCGCACTTGGCATTGAAGGTGTTGAGGTCCCTGCAATTTGTGAACTCAAACCTGTACGTCTGTACCAGGCAAAGAGGTGGATTGAAGCAGCCGGACTTCCTACCCCAAAGATGTATGACCGCGGACCGGAAGACTACAAGAGGCTTCTTGAAAACGAGGACCTTGATCTGATTATCTGCTGTACACCATGGGAATTCCATACGCCTGTATGTGTGCTGGCTAATAAGACAGGGAAGAATGCTGTTTCGGAAGTGCCTATATGTGTAACCCTCGATGAAGCCTGGCAACTTGTTGAAAGTTTTGAGACCACAGGAAAATGGTCAACAATAGGTTTGGAAGGAATGGGCGATCCTACTCTTTTGAACATGATATATAAAGGTGTGTTCGGCGATATAGTACATGCCGAAACAGGTTATATTCACGATCTTAGAATGGTGAAGTTTACCCCAGACGAAGAACCATGGAGACTTCAGCATTCCATCGACAGGAACGGAAACCTTTATCCCGATCATCCGATGGCCAAGATGCTTCCTGCACTCGATATCAATCATGGCGACAGATTTGAATATATACAATCAATGAGCTCAGATCCAAAGATGCTGAAGCATTACGCTCTTCTGAACTATGGCCCTAAGTCACCTTATGCACAAATGGATTATGCCCTTGGCGATTATAATGCTTCCCTGGTAAGAACAGTGAAAGGTAAAATGATGACAATCATTCATGATACAAGCACACCACATCCAAGGGAAGACTACCGTCTTCAGGGAACAAAAGGAATCTACCTTTCAAACGGCAGAAGAATATATATTGAGGGCTTAAGTCCAAAAGCTCATACCTGGGAACCTGCTGATAAGTACTTTAAAGAGTATGCAGTTCCGCGGGAGGTTGTTCCGCCGAGAAGAGGTGGTAAAATTGAAGGACACGGAGGTGGAGGCAACATGACACCGCTCGTATGGCACCGCCTGATCAAGGCTGTAAAAGAAAACAGGATGCCCGACTGGGATGTATACGACTCAGTAACCAGCTCAGCAATAGGTCCATTGTCATGCGCATCTGTTTCAAGCAGATCTGCAGCAGTCGATTTCCCTGATTTCACAAAAGGAAAATGGCAGAACAGGCCACGTTTCTCATTTACTAGTTAAGTACCCAAAATAAAAGAATTACAATCATGAGTAAAATACATTATAACCGCAGAAAATTTATAAAAGTTTCTTCGGCTGCTGCCATGGGAGGCGCAGTTCTTTCAGGCCTGCCCGGAGTAATATCAGCACAGGGAAGCAACAAGAAAATCAGGCTCGGCTTTGTAGGAATTGGCGGCCGTGGAACCTATCATCTTAACTGTGCCCTCGGAATGGAAGGTATTGAAATACCTGCAATTTGCGAGGTTCAGCCCAAACGCCTGCAGGCTGCCAAAAAAAGAATTGAGGATTCAGGTTTGCCAACACCTAAATTATATGGCAGGAACGTAACCGATTTTAAGAGGCTTTGCGAAACCGAACAGCTCGATGCTGTAATTTGCTGCACATCGTGGGAATGGCATACACCGGTTTGCCTCTCAGCAATGAACAATGGTAAGCATTGTGTTTCAGAGGTACCCATTTGTATCACACTCGATGAAGGATGGCAACTTATTGAGACTTATGAAAAAACAGGAAAATGGGCAACAATCGGGCTCGAAGGTATCGGCCAGCTTGCTCTCCTGAACATGATCCGCAAAGGAATGCTTGGCGATATAGTCCATGCAGAAACTGGTTATATTCACGACCTGCGGCTTGTTAAGTTTGATCCGGAGCGTGAACCATGGAGACTCCAGCATTCAATTGACCGTAACGGAAATCTCTATCCCGATCATCCGATGAAGAAAATGTTGCCGGCAATGGATATTAATCACGGTGACAGGATCGATTATCTTGTGTCAATGAGCTCCTTCGGTGGTATGCTGAATGAATATGCAGGAATTTATTACAAGAATAAAAAACATCCTCTTACAAAAAAACCTATCGCTCTTGGGAATTATAATGCATCACTGATCCGCACAGTGAACGGCAAAATGATAACTCTCATTCATGATACAAGCACTCCACATCCGAGAGAGAGCTACAGAGTTCAGGGTACTAAAGGGGTATTCCTTGGCGATTCAGTAAGCAGCCAGATATATATAGAAGGCATGAGCCCTAGAGAACATCAGTGGGAAGATGCTGCACCATATCTGAAAGAGTATGAGCATCCGTACGTACTGAACTACAATCCTGCTCCAAGAAGAGGGGGAAAGATCGAAGGTCATGGATCAGGCGGCACACAAACACCTATGGAATGGCACCGTCTGGCTATTGCCTTGCGGGAAAATAAATTACCTGACTGGGATGTGGAAGATTCAGTAACGAGCGGAGCTATCTCTCCGATAACTGAAGCATCAGTTGCCGGCAGGGGAAAACCGATCGATTTCCCTGATTTTACAAAAGGAAAGTGGAAAACTCGTCCACAGATTGATCTTACATAATATTAAAATAAATTCTATCCGGAGGCGTGCTTTTAAGGCACGCCTCTTTTTTATTGAATTAACAGGGAGGTAAAAAAAATCTTTATCCTTGCCCATAGCAGAATTACTGTTAAATTTGTAACACAATTAACCAGTTAGAAATGGAAAAAAACGCTCCTAAAGAAAAAGGAATCTTTACACGAAAAGAAATATTTCATCAACCTGAGATGTGGAATAAAACCTTCGGGATCATTTATTCACAGAGAAATTTGATAACGGACTTTTTTAATGACCTTAGCCTTGAAGGTGATTATGATATGGTCCTTACAGGAGCAGGCAGCTCTGCTTTTGTGGGCAATGCCGTTTTCGGAGTTACTATGAAAAATCAGAAACAACCCTCCCGTGTTATTCCGACTACCGAGTTGATCACCCACCCTGAATATTTTCTTATAAAGGAAAAACCAACTGTGCTCGTCTCCTTTGCACGATCGGGAAATAGTCCCGAGAGCATGGCTGCCGTAGCCCTGGTAAATAATTTTTGCGAGAAGCCTTACCATATTATAATAACATGCAGCGAAACCGGTGATCTTTATTGCAAAACAGCTTCAGAAAGATCCCTCAAAATTCTGCTCCCTCCTGAGACGAACGATCTCAGCCTTGCAATGACAAGCAGCTTTACCTCCATGATGCTTGCATTTATCCTGATAGCAAAGATAGAAACCATTGAGCAGGAGAGGGAAAAGGTAAAAATGGCTGGCCGGTGGGGCGATAAAATACTTAATGGTTCTGAAAAACTTATTGCTGAAATTGCTTCGGTAAAGTTTAAAAGAGCTGTTTTTCTGGGCTCTGGTCCGCTGAGGGGAACTGCTGAGGAAAGCCACCTTAAATTGCAGGAATTGTCTGATGGCGCTGTTATCTGTACCTTCAATTCCTTTTTGGGATTCCGTCATGGCCCCAAGGCTGTTGTGAACAATGAAACTCTATTGGTTTACCTGTTTTCCGATGATGAAAATTGCAGGAAATATGAATTTGATCTTGTAAAACAAATAAATGCCGGCAATAAAGGGATAGCTCAGATTGCTCTTTCACACCTCCCGGTGAAAATTGATAAGATTGATTTTGACCTGAATATATGTTTTGGCAGCAGCAATGAATCTGAAGCAGATATTGAATACCTTTGTATGGTCGAAGTTATTCTTGCGCAATTATTAGGATATTATAAGTCCCTTTCACTTGGCCTGGATCCTGATAATCCATCTGTTTCCGGTACTATTTCGAGGGTTGTCGAAGGAGTAAAAATCTATAAATTAAAATTTTAAAACACAATTTTTAAAATCATGGTTGAAAAAACAAAAGCAGTAAATGCTCTGCCTCAAACAGAATATATATTAAACAGGATCGCTGAGCTTCACAAGGAAGGGCACCCTCACAGGACCCTTTTTGCAGTTTGTCCCAACTCGATATCAGTCATAAAAGCAGCCCTGCGTGCGGCTAAAAGAAATAATGCTCCTTTGAAGTTTGCGGCCACTTTAAATCAGGTTGATACCGATGGTGGTTATGTAAAACTGACGCAATCTGATTTTGTAAGGTATATAAAGCAGGAACGGGAAAAAGTAAATTTCACCGGCCCTGTTTTAATAGCAGTAGATCATGGCGGTCCATGGCTGAAGGATCTTCAATCGATTGAAAAATGGCCTCTCGATAAGGCAATGGAAGGAGTTAAACGATCATTGACTGAGGCGGTTAAAGCTGGTTATGACCTGATACATGTTGATCCCACAGTTGATATATTCCTTAAGCCTGGCGAAGTGATCTCTATCGATGTTGTTGCAACAAGGACAGTTGAGATAATAGCACATATAGAGAACTTCAGGAAAAAAAATAACCTCCCGCCTGTTTCGTATGAGGTCGGTACGGAAGAAGTCCACGGCGGGCTGGCCGATGAAAAGACTTTCGATACTTTTCTTTCACTGCTAAAAAAAGGATTAAAGGAAAAGGATGTAACTGCATGGCCATGCTTCATTGTCGGAAAGGTGGGTACTGATTTGCACACCACAACTTTCGATCCCAAAGTTGCAGCTGCACTTACTGCAAAAGTGAAGCCTTTTGGAAGCCTGATAAAAGGTCATTATACCGATGGTGTTACAAATCCTGAAGAATATCCGTTGTCGGGTATGGGAGCCGCCAATGTGGGTCCGGAGTTCACAATAAGCGAATATGAAGCTCTTGTTGAGATTGAAGGGATTGAAAGTAAGTTGTTTGAGCAGGACAGGATAGCTATCAGGTCACGGATAAAGGAGTTACTGTGGAAAGCTGTAATTGACTCTGGCCGTTGGAAGAAATGGCTGCTTCCCGAGGAGAAGAGACTTAATTTCGATGATATAAGTGAGGAGAGGAAAACCTGGCTCATCTCAACAGGATGCCGTTATATATGGCAGAACCCGGAAGTTGTGGTTTCCAGATCCCTCTTGTATGAAAATCTTAATTCAAACGGTATTGATGCCGAGGAAATAGTCCTTCTCCGTATTGAGCATGGAATTGACAAATATTTCCGGAGCTTTAACCTGGTTGACCTGAATATGTACCTGTAAGAGTTTAATCCTGAATAAATCCATAGAAGAGGTATTCTCAACCTATGGATCCTTCAAAATAATTATCTGATGAAAAACGCCAAATTCGATGTGCTTGCGATCGGTGAACTGAATGTAGATCTGATATTGAATAATATCGAGGGAACACCTGAGATAGGAAAGGAAATTCTTGCGCAGGCGATGACCCTGACACTTGGAAGTTCAACTGCTATTTTTGCTTCGAATACCTCGAGTCTTGGCTCGAAAGTCGGATTCCTTGGAAAAGTTGGTAACGATTCATTCGGCGAGCTCGTAAGGAACAGCCTTATTGAAAATGGAATTGATACCACTTATGTGATCAACGATGACAAGTTCACCACCGGAGCCACTGTTGTACTGAATGTGGGCGAGGACCGTGCAATGGTAACATACCAGGGAGCAATGAATCATCTTACAATTGACGACATTACCGATGAGATACTACGTCAGGCAAAGCATATTCATTTCTCGTCATTTTTTATTCAGGCAGGAATAAGAAAGGACGTGGAGGATTTTTTCAAGAGGGCAAAAAACCTGGGACTCACAACTTCGCTCGATACCCAGTGGGATCCTTCGGAGAAATGGGATATTGATTACAGGAACATTCTGCCTTATGTTGATGTGTTCCTTCCCAATGAGGCGGAGATGTTAGGTATAGCTGGCACTGATAATCTTGAAGATGCCATTAGGAAACTTGCGCCTCACGGAAAAAATATTGTCATAAAGTGCGGGAGCAGAGGCGCTGTATTGTGGTCGCAGAAAGGAGAGAAAATTGAAATGCCTGCTTTTCTCAATACTGAGGTTGTCGATGCTATTGGGGCAGGTGACAGTTTTGATGCCGGATTTGTGCACATGTTCGTTAAAGGCGAGTCGCTTGAAAAATGTCTGAGCTTTGCAAATCTCGCCGGAGCTATCAGCACTACGGCGGCAGGTGGAACAGCCGCTTTTAAATCGAAAGAACTGATCAGGAAAACAGCAAAGGAAAAGTTCAATTTTACACTGTAGGATGAGACTTCGAGATAAACTATATGAGCTGAGAGGAAACGGCAAGGCAATACTTGCAACTAACTTTTACAATCTTGAAACGCTACAGGGTATCCTCAGGGCTGCAGCTGTATCAGAATCACCTGTTATTCTGCAACTCTCAAAGAGCTCACTGGATTATATAGGCATTGGACTGGCTGCCACAATGGCCCGAAAGGCACTTCAGGACTACAGGGTTGAGGGATGGATACACCTTGATCATGGCGACAGTGTCGACCTTGTAAAAAAATGTCTTGATGCCGGATTTGATTCGGTAATGATTGATGCCAGCGAACAGCCTTTCGATAAAAATGTGGAAATAACCTCCTCAGTTGTTAAACTTGCCCGGAAGTATGGTGCAAATGTCGAGGCAGAACTTGGATATGTTGCCAAACTTGGACAGAAACAATCCGGTAAGGTGTTTACTCAGCCCGAAGAAGCGTTGAGATTTGTTGAATTGACCGGCGTTGATGCCCTTGCTGTTGCGATTGGCTCAGCGCATGGATTTTATAAAGAATCCCCGGTATTGCAGATTGAATTGCTCGAATCTATCAGGATGGCTGTGCCTGCAGCTCTGGTTTTGCATGGCAGCTCAGGAATCCCTGATGAGATGCTGAGGGATGCAGTTAAACACGGGATCTGCAAAATAAATCTCGCCACTGAGATCAAGGATGCATTTATGAAAAAACTTAAAAGCATCCTCCTTACCACTGACGAAATTGATCTGAGAAAAGTGTTCCCCGTGGCTACAAATTCTGTTACAGAACTTATTAAAAACAAAATGTTGTTTTTAAAAAGCATTTAAAGCCCGTTAATCATCATTTACTTCACATACAAATTACAATCTGTTTAAAAATCATGGTGGACGCGACAATGAGATCCATTGCTTCGCATACAAATTACAATCTGTTTAAAAATCATGGTGGACGCGACAATGAGATCCCTTGCTTCGCATACAAATTACAATCTGTTTAAAAATCATGGTGGAGATGACAGTAAGATCCCTTGCTGCGCTGCGGGACGACAGCCGCTTTTGGGGGCAATGGGTGAAAAAGTGGCGATCCGCTACTGAGTCCTTTATAGAATGATTCTTCCGGATCGCCACTTTTTCACCCCTCTTAACTACCTGTACAGCTGTCATTTCGAAGCGATAGCGAGAAATCTCACTATAACAGGGAGGACTTTTTAAGTGAACCTCTTTTAAATTCATGGTGATCACAACAGTGAGATCCCTTGCTGCGCATACAAATTGCAACCTCTTCAACATTCATGGTGGACGCGACAATGAGATCCCTTGCTTCGCATACAAATTACAATCTGTTTAAAAATCATGGTGGAGATGACAGTAAGATCCCTTGCTGCGCTGCGGGACGACAGCCGCTTTTGGGGGGTAATGGGTGAAAAAGTGGCGAACCGCTAATTAGTCCTTGTATTGAATGATTCTTCCGGATCGCCACTTTTTCACCCCTCTTAACTACCTGTACAGCTGTCATTTCGAAGCGATAGCGAGAAATCTCACTATAACAGGCAGGACTTTTTAAGTGAACCTCTTTTAAATTCATGGTGATCACAACAGTGAGATCCCTTGCTGCGCATACAAATTGCAACCTCTTCAACATTCATGGTGGACGCGACAATGAGATCCCTTGCTTCACATACAAATTACAATCTGTTTAAAAATCATGGTGGAGATGACAGTAAGATCCCTTGCTGCGCTGCGGGACGACAGCCGCTTTTGGGGGGTAATGGGGGGAATGAAACTGCGCGTTTACAGTGTTTTTGTTAAATAGAAATAACTTCATTAACGCGCAGTTTCATTCCCCCCCTGTTCCATAAAAGCCACTGTCATTCCGAAATCCTGCACCAGCAGGATGAGGAATCTCATTGACCTTGCAGAATTACTTTTAGTTGATAATTGTATAACTCCAGCAGGATGAGGAATCTCCCTGACCTGCCAGTTTCACTGTTAAATACATTTCCTTGCTTGTGACAATTAGTGCGGTAGAAATTTCCACCTTTTCACCAGTGGAGCTAATTGGGTATCCATAATATTGTAAACATGTCAGGCTTGTCACAATACAATGTACAACAGCTGGTAAATGCAGGGATTGACTGCTTCATTAGCCCGTAGGGCTTAAACTATTGTAGCCGGGATATTTAAATTGGTTTATTACCTCGTAGAGGTTAAACAGGGTTAAGCAATTTTTTAACTGTTTCGCGGTAAAAATTAACATATTGGTTGTTTTCCTGTTAAAGACATTTGTATCAGATGAGCAGGATTCAGATTCTCATTGACAATGCATTACAATTTATATAGATAGTCGTATCCTGGCTACTGGCGCCAGCACAAATTCCGGTAAAAAATTATTTAACCTTCCGGAAAACCGGCAGTTCATCCAGTGGAACAGTTATGGTTTTTGTTGCAGGACCTCTGATTATAGTATCCTTATACTTCCACCTTCCCTTAGGTAGCATAACCACCCTTGTGTCCGATTCTGTCACAACAGGTGCAACCAGCATCTCTTCTCCGAGCATAAACTGATCAGTGACTTTAAGAAATCCCTGATCGGGGAATTCGTATTCCATGGCTCTTAAAGCCGGTTCACCTGTCTTTACTGCCTCACGCATAACCTTCATTATATATGGCATATTCTCCTGCCGTATATTAACGATCTTTTTTACAGCTTCGAGGTGTTCATTCTCAAGGATCCTCCAGGGTGCAACTGAGAATTGCATCATTGGCATCAACGCATGGCACTGAGCTGATCGTACAATGAGCTTATGATTTATCTTCCTGCCCGGAAGGAACGAGCCAAATGATCCTCCTCCGATCAGGTCGGGACAGGTAAATGTATAGCCTGCAAGCTGCTGCACGATAGTATTGGGAACCAGCGACTGCAGATCTCTCCAGGTATGGCTCTTGTCGCGAAGCCTTTCCACGAGTGGCTGGCCCCCCATCTTCCACATGGCCCTGTATTCGTTCAGAGGGTATTGAAGACCAACCTCGGCCCATAAAGTGCTATGATCATTGGGTAATATTATCTCATACGACACAAGGTCGGGGCTGCTGTAGTACCTTGAATCGCCCGCATCAAGCTTATACCCGTCGATGCCATATTCCTGCTGAAGAAAATCCAGCCGGTCCTTAAGCCATTTGCGTGTATCAGGATTGGAAAGATCAAGACAGGCGCTGTATCCGTTCCACCAGCTTATGAGCAGAGGCTCCGATGCCTTTGCCCATGTGGCATCTTTCCTTCCCCTGCTGTCGAGAAGCAATAGTTTTTTCGATTCAAGCTCACGGTAGGCGGGACTGTCAGGGCTTATAAAAGGACAGATCCACAACATGACCTTAAATCCCATGCGGTGAAGTTCATCCGTCATAGCCCTGGCATCGGGGAATTTAGCCTTGTCAAAATCGAAATGGCCGTAATAATTACTCCAGTTATCATCTATCATCAGTACTCCTGCAGGCATGCCGTTTGCCAGAACTTTTTCTGCATAGTCAAGCACATCTTTCTGGTTCGGATTGTACATCAGCTCGATCCAGAGATTATATTGAGGAGCTGTAACAAGCAGACTGTCAACCCATTTACCGGATGATGGAAAAAATTTGCCTGAAGCATATAAATAACTGTCTTTTAAATTGTTACCGGCTCTCCCGGTTTTTACCGGACCGAAAGTTTTGTCAATAATAATACTGTCGTTCCTGAAAGAATAGCGGAAAGGATCATCGCTCCAGACGAATCTGCCCTTGCTTGAGACCAATAACGGTACAGCCTGGTTCCCTGCGTCATTGCCGTAAAGGTTAAATGAATAATCTCCTTCGCCTAATGGCATTTTCACTCCGTCAACAACAATACCTCCCCACCAGCCCTCGCCTGGCAAACGGATGAAGGAAGTATCAGTTGACTCTTTTACCTGTGCAGAAGTTTCTGCAAGAATTCCCAGCATTATAAGCAGGAAAGAAAGTACTTTATTCATAATGATCATTTAGTTTTTACTGAATAAAGTTATCTGTTTATTTTAATTTTTCAGATCGCTGAACCGTAAAACAAGAGATTATAATAATTGCCGGTAGTAATTTAGGTGGCCTCTCCTGATCACAATGGCCATAGTGCCCATCTGACGAAGTGAGAGAGGCTTCAATCTGCGTTGGGAAAATTTCTTTTTTGCTGGCGCATACTGAAAATTGATTATAACTCTTTCATAAATAGCTTATAATGGTTGAAATTGAGGATAAAAAATGGTATCTTTAATTGTTTATCTCATGTTTAATTGTACCTGCTATGAAAAAGAAAATCATGGTTGTCAGCATAGTCTTATCATTCGCAATCTTATCGGGCTACATTGTTCATAGGCAATTTGTTCTCACTAACCAGAAAGTCGGCATACAGCCCGACAGCAGCATACTTGTACCAACAAACCAGTTACTCCGGCCAGCAGGCTTGCAGCTCTATCTGCCCGGCAGACCGGTTGATCTTGTTCTGAGTCATGATGAGAGATTACTCTTCGTAAAAAACAGGCTTGACATTGACCTGGTAAGGGTTGCTGACAGGACGGTCCTTCAGACATTGCCCTTCAGGCCGGGTGGAGGCTCATTCACCGGTATCTGCCTCTCTCAAGATGGTCGCCGCGTTTTTGTTACAGACGCCAAAGACAGGGTGTGCATGGCAGAGCTGGATCAAAATAACATAATGCGATGGTTGAAGCCCATTACCCTGCCTAAGCCTTCCATTGGAGGGGACCCTGTACCCGGCGGACTTGCACTTGACGAAAATGGAGAAAGAATTTACGTTACTCTTACCAGGAATAACTCTCTTGGTGTTGTCAGTCTTAAGGATTCTTTGGTAACAGAGATTCCGGTTGGAATGGTTCCGTATGATGTTTTACAGGTGTCGCGAACTAAAGCCTATGTAAGTAACTGGGGAGGACGAAGACCTGTTGTGGGTGAACAAACATATAATTCATCGGGAAGCCAGGTGCTTGTAGATCCTGAGACCGGTGTGGCCAGCAGTGGATCAGTATCAGTAATTGATCTTGAGAAGAATGTGCAGATAAAAATGGTTGAAGTAGGTCTGCACCCCTCAGGAATGGTTCTTAGTCCTGACAGGACAAAGCTCTATGTTGCATGTGCCAACAGTGATGAGATCTCGGTTATCAGTACCCTGACCGATGAAGTTACTGAGGTAATCTCGGTTCACCTGCAGAAAGACATCCCATTTGGAAGTGCACCCAATGCCCTTGCTATTTCACCCGACGGGCAATTTCTTTATGTAGCCAACGGAACAGAAAATGCTGTTTGTGTAATTGAAACTTCACCTGTGAGTAAAATAATCGGATATATACCAGTCGGATGGTATCCCGGTTCTGTGATACTGAATAAGAGCGGCGACAGGCTTTTTGTTGCCAACGTTAAGGGCATTGGTTCGCGGAATCAGCGAACCGACCGGGGAGGATACAATTCTCATGATCACATGGGATCGCTGTCAATAATTAAGGTGCCTGGCATGAAGCAGCTCAATTTAATGACTGAGACTGTACATCAGAATAATTCTTATCCGCAGATGATGAAAAATCTGAAACCTGGAAAGGGCAAGATAAAGAAGGTACCTGTGCCAGTGCTGCCGGGAGAGGTCTCGCATTTCAGGCATGTAGTCTATATCATCAAAGAGAACCGTACTTATGACCAGGTGCTGAGCGATCTTGAACAAGGTGACGGGGATACCAGTCTTCTGGAATTCGGCAGGGAGATCACGCCAAACCACCATAAGATAGCAGAGGACTTTGTACTGATGGATAATTTCAATTGCAGCGGTGTACTGAGCGCCGATGGGCATCAGTGGACAGACGAAGCATACGTTACAGATTACCTTGAAAAATTTTTCGGACAGTTTACCCGTAGCTATCCATACGACGGCAATGATGCACTGGCCTATGCGAGCTCAGGATTTATATGGGACAATGTCCTTAGGCATGGACTTACATTCCGTAATTATGGCGAATTCGTCGAAGCTTTAATAGAACCGGAAAGTTCTACTTTCAAGGAAATGTATGATGATTTTAATAACGGGACCGGCAATATAAAAATCACCGGAAAGGCAAATATTGAAACTATTAAAGCATTTATATGCCCTACTTATCCCGGTTTTACAAATAAAATCCCGGATGTTTACCGTGCAGGTGAATTTATAAAAGAGCTGAAGAATTTCGAAAAGAATAATAACTTTCCAAACTTCATAATAATGCTTCTTCCTAATGACCATACTTCCGGAACACGCCCTGAATTGCCCACACCGCAGGCAGCTCTTGCCGACAACGATCTCGCACTTGGTCAGATGGTGGAAGCCATTTCACACAGCAGGTTCTGGAAGGAAACCTGCATTTTTGTTACTGAAGATGATCCGCAGGCAGGTCTTGACCACGTTGACGGCCATCGCACAGTTGGATTTGTGATAAGCCCATATACAAAAAGAGGTAAGGTAATTTCAAACTATTATTCACAGATAAATATGGTAAGGACCATGGAGAATATACTTGGATTGCCGCCGATGAACCAGCTTGATCTTACCGCAGAAGCTATGGTTGAATGCTTCACCGAAAAGCCTGACTTTACTCCGTATAAAGCTTTGAAGAACAATATTCCCATTGATCAGCTTAATAAACCTCTTTCACAGCTGACAGGAAAGCAGCTTTATTGGGCGCAGAGATCAATGGAGCAGAATATTGATGAAGTTGACCGTATAGATGAAGGTACGTTCAACAGGATCATCTGGCATGCGGTAAAAGGATATGACAGGCCTTACCCTGAAGTTCACAAACAAAGTGAAAACTGATATTATTTATTTTTCAACAACTACATGCAATCTTCCTGTAGCTTTATATCCGTTCTCATTTGAGCGCTCAACAGTTACAATATAATGTCCGGGTTTGGAGAATGAATGAATGGTTTCAGCAAATTTTCCTTTTGTACTTTCTTTCCTTTCAACAGTTTCCGATTTTACTGAAATACGAGGTGTGCCATCACCAAAATCCCATATCTCCTGATCCACATCAGTGTTGAATGTACGCACCAGGAAAGTAACGGGCATCCGGGCCTTTATTCCTGTTGTAGGATAAAATGCCGGTTGAATTGTAGGAAAGACTTTTGAGGGATCTTCCCTGTTGCTGACCTGAATAACAGCAAAATCATAATCAACATTTCCTTTTGAATCAGTAACTTTTAGAATTTCTGAGTATTCTCCCGGGTGTTTATATACCTTTTTCTGAACAGGGCCGTAAGCCATTGTGCTATCTGAAAATATCCATTCATACGAAGCTATCTGATCGCCTAAACTCCGCGACTTACTACCATTAAGTGTGACCTCCTGTCCTGTCCATACAAAATGGTGCGGACGTGCAACGGCAACTATGCTGGTAGTAAGCTGTTTCATATATGCTTCCCACAAGTACGGATACGCGTCCTCTGTTATCCATTGACCTGATGGTGTGTCTTTAGCTTTTATCTCAAAGTGAAGGTGTGCCCAGCCACCGCTGGTTCCTTCTTTACCCAGCAGGCCGATCCTGTTGCCTGTGCTTATTTTCTCACCCGGTTTTATCTCCGGATCGATGCTGAACAGATGCACATATTCAATGATCCAGCCTCTGTCATCGATCACGCTCACGGCATCCGGATGGGCAAATACCGGGTATGATTCATAGCCCTCAAGGACCTCGTTGTTCGCTGCAATGACCAGTCCGTTTGTTGCTGAGATGATCTCATCCATTCCTTCAGCGCCGCCGATATCATGTCCGTAATGATAATAAATGTTTTTACTGGCAGGATTCTCTCCCCAGTCAACATAAGCAGGTTCGTTTCCTGTCTGAGTCATATTTGCAAACCATTGCTGCTTAACAGGATATGAAAAGGTTAGCGGATTAATATATGGAGATGCTTCGGGCCATAACCTTAACATTGCATCGCCCCTGTTTTGAGAGGATGTGTCCTGCACGAATCCCTTTATCCATGGACAGTCTATCTGTACTTTTCCTACAGCAACCGGCAAATTGTAGTTTCCAACACTGAGGGTAACTTCATTCCCGTCAACAATAACTTTCACATACGCCTCACGAATGGCATTCCTCAGGGAATCACGGACTTCTTTTATTTCAACTAATTTCACCTCAATATGCTTCATGCTTGTCAGTCTCACTGTTTGAGTCTCACCTACATTTAATTCTGCAATAACCCTGAGGGGTTTTAATCTTCCTGCATTGCATGCTAAAAGGAGAGCAATTAATGAGATAAAAAACACAAATCCTGCAGAGATACGATTTATTAACATGAAATTAGTTTTAAGTTATGTCAGTGATATGTTAAAGCTTAAATAAGTTTATTGACAGAACGGATCTTTTTAAATTTTCCGATCAGGAAGTCGGCATACCTGAGGAATCCAAGATCAGTAAAATGAACACCGTCAACGGTTGCTTCATGATCCGATCCTGTTGCTCCGGCACTTTCTATATAATAAATGTCCCTGAATCCCATTTCAATCATCTTCCTGTATTCACTCCTGAGCATGTCATTTTTATTCTTAATTGTGTTGTATTCCTTCTCATCAAACCTTGTCTTCTCAAACCATGTGCATTCCACAAATATAATGGGAGTTGAAGGATGTTTGCTTCTTAAGATTTTCACAAGCGGAATCGCATTCTGACTGATATCATCGGGAGTCATATTGCCCACACCGTCAAGTACATAGAATAATGCATCAATGCCGGAGATCAGTTCGGCAATGGGTTTCTCCATTTTCCCGTTTCCGCTGAACCCAAAATTAATACATTCCCTGTCAAGCTTTCTTGAGATAATATTTGTATGAGCCATTCCCGGACGGGCGGCACACCCTCCCTGCGTTATACTTGTACCATAAAACACAATCGGTTTTCCTGTTCTTCTTTGGGGTTTCTCAATATTGCTCAAACTGTCGATCCCAACCTTAAGGCTTATAGTTCCATCGTAGAGCGACAGGTACATTAAGTATTCACGCTTTTCCGGCTTCATATTGCTTATCATCAGAAACTCATTGGACTTGCCGGCCGGTCGGGCAGTATTGATGTATTCCCATCCATTGGTTGTTTTGCAGTAAAGATCGATACCCTTGCTTCCTGTCTCGGGCATGTGATTCATCTTTACATCGTTGAGTAAATCCCATTTTACTTTTATCGTCGTGGAATTTGTTAAAAACCTGACGGAAATACCTGCTGTAGCTTTTGAAAGACTCCATACAGGCGGACGAACCTTATCCTTATATGATGCTGGCAGACGGTCATAAAGGTTTTCTTTAACGGAATCCATAAATGTTGTGCCTTCAACAGCAAAAAAATCCTGATCATAATACTTCAGCTTTGGTTCTGCCGGTTTTTCCTGTGCCATAGCCTGGCAGGTTAAGGCTGTAATAACTAGTAAATAGCTGACTGATAGTAATTTTACATTTTTCACCATGTCGTTTTCCAAAAATCTGTTATTAAATATAAGAAATTAAAATTACACCTGATCAACAACTGGAGTTAGTCTTTCCTCTGCAAAGCGATCTATCTTTTCAGGTGAGGTGTTGAAATTAATAAAACTTTTTTCTTTCATGTGATTGCCGGGCCACCTTATCTGATTTTTTACATTTTAATTGCATGATTGATGTTACTCATAAATTTTAATATCTTAGTCGGTGTATAATGAACCCTTAGATCAATTTCCTTTTATGAACCAGAATACATCCCAGCAGGCTGCAGGAGGCCCCGGCTTAAAACGGGCCCTTCATTTACCGGCACTGATCCTTTACGGTATAATTCTCATTCAGCCAACCGCGCCAATGCCTTTATTTGGCGCAGCCGCAACTCTTGCAAAAGGACATGTTGTAACTACCATACTTATCGGGATGTTTGCAATGCTCTTTACTGCAATCAGTTATGGTCGAATGGCTAACGTCTATCCAAATGCAGGGTCGGCCTATACGTATGTAAGCCGTGAAATTCATCCGGGGATGGGTTACTTCATTGGCTGGGGAATGATATTCGATTATGTGATGAATCCGATAATATGTGTTATCTGGGTTAGCAAAGCTGCAATGAACTTTGTACCTGAAATTCCATTTGGCGTTTATGCCGTGGCCTTTTCTATCTTGTTTACCCTTATGAATTTAAGGGGAATTGAGGCCAGTGCCCGCACCAACACGGTGATTGCAACCGGACTCGGAGTCGTAATTGTATTATTTCTTATTTCAGCCGTACGTTATCTGATGATTCAGCCTCCACAGGGCTTTTCTGAATGGACAAGACCCTTCTACGATCCTCAGACATTTTCTTTTTCAGCTATTTCAACGGGTGCTTCACTGGCTGTGCTTACTTATATCGGGTTCGACGGGATATCAACACTGTCGGAAGAGGTTCACAATCCTCGTAAAAATATCCTTCGCGCTTCAGTGATTGTCTGCCTCATAACAGGTATCCTTGCTTCCGTTCAGGTTTATACAGCCCAGCTTATATGGCCCGGAACGGATTTTCCGGATCAGGACACTGCCTTTGTTCACGTAGCAGGCAGGGCAGGGGGGCAATGGCTGTTCAACACTGTTAACCTGGCGCTCCTGATAGCTACAATCGGATCGGGTTCCGGCGCTCACCTTGGAGCAGGAAGGCTCTTATACGGAATGGGAAGGGATAATGCCATACCCAACAAGTTCTTTGCCGCTGTTAATCCGCGCACCCATATCCCAAGCAATAATATAATACTGGTTGGTGTGATAACTCTCATCGGTGCATTCCTTCTTTCATATCCCCTTGGAGCACAACTTCTGAATTTTGGAGCGCTTATTGCCTTTATGGGTGTTAATGCCTCCTCATTCGTGCATAACTTCCTGAGAAATGAAAAGAAGACTTTCAGTAATTTTATAGTACCTGTTCTTGGCTTTACCGTATGCCTGTACCTCTGGCTCAGCCTGGGATATAAAGCAAAGATTGCCGGACTTTGCTGGCTCACTGCAGGATTCCTTTACGGAGCTTACAGGACTTCATGGTTCAGAAAGCCTCTCAATTTTTTCAACCCGGCAAATGATGATAAATAAGTAAAAAAGCAGTTATGAGTAGCAAATATGTCATCAGGGCGGGCATTCTATTTATTCTGTTCAGTCTGAAATGGCTTAATGTCTATTCGGAAAATCCACGGATATTCCCGGTTCCTTTTGAAATTCAATACGGTTCTGGAAAATTTTATATTGATGAAGAAACCTCAATTCTTTTACCTGAAGAAGAGAATGAAAATTATCAGTTCCTCGCAGGCCTGATCTTTAATGAAATTTCAGGAAAAGGCGAAAATTTGGCAACCATCAAACGGGAAAATGCTTTATCTGAAAAGGATAAATTTATCCTGATTGGAGATATTTCCAATCCTCTTGTAAAAAAATACTGTGAGCAGGAAGGGTTAATTCATAAGCTTAATGCACTCGGAAGGGAGGGATACCTTCTCATAGTTAAAGGGAACAGCGCCGTTGTTGCTGCAAAGACAGGGAACGGTGCGTTGTATGGTCTCGAATCGCTAAGGCAGATCATTGTTAAAGAGGGGGAGAAAATATTTATTCCGGAAGTAGAGGTGAGAGATTCCCCGAACTTCCCGTTCAGAGGTATAAAGCTTTATTTGCCGGGAAGAGAAAATATTACATTTTTCAAAAGATTTATTAAGGATTTTGCTGCGTTATACAAATTCAACAAAATAATTCTTGAGCTGAATGCAAACATGCGTTTCGAAAAGCATCAGGAATTGAATGAGGGCGCTGTTAAATTCAACCGGTATCTTAATTTCAACAGGCTCGACCGTCCTGAAGGAGTACATAAGGAATTTCAGAATTCATCGCATCAGGACAATGCAGACGGCGGTATACTTGAAAAAGAAGAGGTGGCTGACCTTGTTGCATACATGAGAAGATTTGGTATTGAGGTAATTCCTGAGATTCCATCATTAACGCACGCATACTATTTATTACATGGTCATGAAGAGCTTGCGGAAAACCTGGCACAACCCTTTCCTGATACTTATTGCCCGCTGAAACCAGAAAATTACAAGATCTATTTTGATGTTCTGGATGAATATATCGGGGTAATTGATCCGGCAATGATTCATATAGGTCATGATGAATGGAGAATGGAAAAGGACCTCTGCGAACTCTGCAGGGGAAAGGATTATGGACGTCTTTTTGCAGATGATGTGATAAAAATTCACGATTATCTTTCTGAAAAAGGCATTAAAACTGCATTATGGGGCGATCACCTCCTTGAATCAGTACGAAATAAGGATCACCAGGAATGGAAAACATCGACCGGTTACAAGTACAATATTCCCGGTGCACTGACTCCCGGGCAGGTAAAGGAATTAATACCAAAAGATATTCTCATTTTTAACTGGTTCTGGAGCAGTATCAGTAATGACAGGCAGTTATCTGATTTAGGTTTTGAACAGGTTTACGGGAACTTTACTCCCGATATAACATTATGGGATGAAAGGACCAACATAAAAGGGCTGCTTGGCGGAGCTCCGTCTTCATGGGCCGCAACAACAGAGCTGAATTTCGGAAAGGACCAGATCTTTGATTTTCTTGGTACCGCCAACCTGTTATGGTCGCATCATCAGATGAGTAAGGAGGAATTATCGGTTCTTACACAATCGCTTATGGGAAGTATC
The DNA here is from genome assembly GCA_942492865.1 of uncultured Bacteroidales bacterium. GTDB lineage: Bacteria > Bacteroidota > Bacteroidia > Bacteroidales > VadinHA17 > LD21. The sequence continues at coordinate 2,379,467 of OW818650.1, forward strand.
AGGTCCAATTTCAAAGGCCAGCCACCTCCTTCGCATTATTCGGAAAAGATAAGTACTGTAGATCTTTCTGCACATTTAAATTCATCACTCACAACAGGAATTGAAAATCTGAATGCCGCTGAACTGTTATCCGGTGAGGTCAGGTTGAATAACATTTCGTTTAAAGTTAATTCAGCAAATGCAGATAAACGTGCCGTGGTAGTTGCCAATTCTGAAGGCGGACAAACTTCCGCGGAAGGTATTCCGGTCGGGCAGGATGTAAACAGCATTGTTTTCCTTCACGCATCTGCCCGTCAGGGTAGAAATGACATGGCCTACAGGTTAATTCACAACTTTAATGAGACAGCTGAATTGCTTGGCTGGTATGAAATAACCTATGAAGATGGTTTTATTGAGACTGTTCCTCTAAGATACGGGATCAACATTCTCGACTGGAGATGGCGCGAAAGAATATCTTTGCCGGATAAGGAAAGCGGAGCACAGAAATACGTATATGAAGCCGATGCAATTAACTGTGCCGGCCCTGGCTCAGCACCGGTTACCTTCTTTTCTTATGAGTGGGTAAATTCAAGACCCGGAAAAGTTGTGAAGCATGTAAATCTTCGATCGGTTGAAAATGCAAAAACCAGCAATGCGATAATCCTGTTGGGAATGAGCTTTTCGAAAGGTTATTAAAGAACCAGATGTTTAATTAAAAAAAACAGGTAATGAAAAAGATCCTGAGTCCTTTGGTTTATATTGTTCCCATAGTGATATTGCTCACTTCATGCAACAGTCAGAATGTAAAACCGGGTGCAGATGATCAGGCAGCCGTTCAACTTGCAGATACTCCTGAGTGGATGAAAAATGAAGCCATAGTGATGGTCGGTAACTGGGATTCAGCTCCAATTTTCAGGATCCGCAAGGGAGGGTACCAGAAATGGGATATGGAAGATTATAAGAAAACACACTCCGAGGAAGCCATCGTCAGCTTGAAGGAGATGGGCGTCACGATGGCAATGATACATTTCTTCAAGGGATTCGGACTCGAAGCTGAAAAGGATCAGCTAGAGGATGCAAAAAAACTTGCAGCCTTGTGTAAAAAGCACGGTATAAGGGTGGGTGTTTATATTGGAAGCACAATAGGGTATGAGACATTTTTAGCAGAAGTTCCTGATGCAGAGGACTGGTTTGTACCTGATTTCAGTGGTCAGCCAGTGAGGTACGGTGGTACTCAGACTTTCAGGAAAAAAGTTTATTTCATGCATCCCGGTTACAGGAAATATATAAAAAAGGTTCTCCGGATTGCTGTGAAGGAGCTCGGGGCCGACCTTATTCATTTTGACAATACTTCAGGGCAGGCCGTGCAATCAGTTTTTTTCCACCCGATGGCTCATGATGATTTCCGTTCCTACCTTAAGGGTAAATATTCACCCCATCAACTTAAAGAGCTACTTGGATTTGAAGATGTTAATTATGTGGAACCTCCATATTTTACAGGCCCCCTGAATGTGATCATTGATCCGCTTTTTCAGCTATGGACCGATTTCAGATGCCAGCAACTTGCAGACTATTATTCTGAAATGGAGCTGTTTATCCAGGGAATGAATCCGCAGGTTGCAGTTGAAAATAACCCGGCAGGACTGACAGGAGCTAACTCAATGTGGAATTCAGGCATTGATTATCCCCGCCTGCTTCCACATACTGATGCTTTCTGGGATGAGTCGGCTAATCCGGATTATACCGGCGACAGTATAATGGTATCGAAGATCAGGACCTATAAAATGGCATCGCTGTTTAATAATACTGTCTTTACTTATACCGGCGACAGCAGGCTTGACATGGCCGAATCAATGGCTTTTAACAGGCAATGCATAGGAATGGTAGGGGGCCTCCTGGCAGGCTACGAAATTACCGAACCGCGTACCAGCATTGGGTTTGATAATCCATACTCGGAAGGAATGGCCAGGGAAAGCTTTGAGGACATGAAACACAAGGCCGGATATGTTCGGTTCTTCAATGATAATTATCAGTATTTCAGGGGAGCAGAAAAGATCGCTGACGTTGCAGTATTGCATACCTATGCATCGCTGGCTTTTGATAATAACCGTCCCTGGCAGAGTACCTGGTTATTTGAACAATCGCTCATCCAGGCCCGGATCCCATTCGATATTATTTTCGACAAAAACCTCGAGGATCTGTCAAAATACCGGGTGCTTGTAATTGCTGATCAGAAATGCCTGAGCGACCGTAACATTGGTCTTATTCAGTCATTTGTCAGAAATGGGGGCAATCTGGTTGCAACAGAGCTTACTTCATTATATGATGACAGATTCGCCAGACGTGAAAATTTCGGACTTAGCGACCTGTTCAATGCAGAAGCTCCCGTTTGGAGAGGGTATGACGTTGAAAGAGCTGATTATAGCGTTCCTGCAAATAATGAGCAGCTTCCTTCTATTCAGCCAAAGAGGAATATTATAAATAAAAGCCGTGTCGTCTATCTCCCCGAAATAAAGCCGGCTTTACAAAAACCTTCCGGGGCTGCCATGACAAACAGGTACTGGAAGCTCCCGGTTAATTTTGAAGAATTAGTTCAATCGGTTAAATGGGCATCAGACGGAGATCTTCCCCTGGAAGTAAAAGCACCTCCCTATGTCGCTGCCGAATTGACAAGGAACCAGGAAAACAGTGCTCTTATGCTTCACCTTGTAAACTATGATTTTGACAGAGACACCCTTATAACCGGTATTGATGTGACCATGAAAATTCCTGAAGGTAAAAAAATCCGGGAGCTGTTGCTTCTTTCTCCTGATCTTGGGGGAAGAGAAATACTGGATTTTGCGATAACCGGCAAAGAAACTATCCATTTCAGAGTCCCACGACTCAAGGTATATGATCTTGTGGTTGCTGAATTTTAGGCAAGGGATCCTATAATCTTAGAGTTCTTCGCCTGCTCTACGCTCTACGCTCTACGCTCTCCGCTTTTCGCCCTGCGCCCTGAGCTATGAGCTTTTCTTTTATTGTCATCTTACAACAGCTGTTATCGCCGCAGGTATACCATGAAACTCGCTTAACCCTTTTTTTTTCTGATTTGTGACGTTTAACAAAATTAGTTCGGTTTGAATTTTTAATATATTGAAATTGAATGTTTTAAAAGCTGTCTTAGGGACTTTTCGCCGTAGGCGATAAATTATTGTAGGAGAACAATCAGCATGTTAATTTTTACCGCGTAGCGGTTAAACAATTGCTTAACCCTGTTTAACCTCTTCTATGTTGCAAACCAAATTTAGGAAGAACATTTTTCATTTTATTTTCATTTTATTTAATTTTACAAACGTGAAGCCTAAGAGGAAACAGGCTCTGCTGAGGAGCAACCTGTCAGCAATAAGCTTCATGGATGCACTGCATTTTGGGAAGGTTTTATCCTTCCCATTTTTTATAAATGCAGGTATCCTGTATGGCTAAGAAAACCTAACCTAAAAAGTAATTGCAATAAATTTAATCTACAAAAACAACCTTCTATCAACAGACCCTTTATTACTACCAGGGCTGCATTGCCTCGCTTTAATTTTTATAGAATGTGAGCTGTAATCTACGAGTAGCGGATTCTTAAAGAACCGCAAGAGGTTATAATAGGCTCACAAGGTTGTTATTTGTAGATATTACTTTAGTTAGTCCATGATAACGCATATGGCTGTTTATTTTTCAATACAAACTTTATTCTACTGAGTAGTTTTTTTGCTATTCTTACTATTGCTTTATTTGGATCCATTCGTTTGCAATAATCAAGATAGCTCTTTAATAATACAGGATCATGGCGTATTGCAATCCATGAAGATTCAATAATTGCATTGCGTAATACGCTATGACCTCTTGAAGTAATGTCTCCTGTTTTTTCCTCTTCTCCCGAGGATTTGGTAGAGGGAACCAAGCCGATATAGCAACACAATTTACCGATATTGCTAAACCTGAGTATGGTCTCCAGTTCAGTCAGTATTATCATGGCCGTCAATATGCCTATCCCTGGCAGACTTCTCAACAATATAACCTCATCTTGATAAGTTACAGTGCAACTTAATTTTTGAATTTGTTTTGTTAAATCCAGAATGGTTGCTCTTAAATTCTTACTCTGATGTATCAAAGAACTTAGAGTTATTTTTCCGCTTTCTTCGGTTAATTCAATTGATTCAAGCCAGATAATAAACCTTTTGGACCAATGATTTTGAGGTTTGCTGAATGACTCAGGAAAGTTGATGCCATGAAAATGCAAGAATGATTTAATTCGATTCTTAAACCTGGTTAGATCTTTTGCCATTGTTGCACGTGCCCTTAAAAGACCTCGGTCTTCGAGTGTTTTTAAACCTGGAACATAAATAGCTTTAAGATCTCCGTTACGTAATGATCTGGCAATTTTTCTGCTATCTCTTTTATCCTCCTTTTGCACTCTTTCCTTATTTGTTGTTGGGATATCAGCCGGATTAACAACAATAGAGTTTACCCCAAGTGAGATAAGCTTATTATGTATCCAATATCCGCAAAAACCCGCTTCATACGCGGAATAATATATGCCACCAGGAAAGTTTCTCTTTAAATACTGAAACAATAGTTCCGGATTAGGGTCCTGTGAAAAAGTCTTCACTGCCACCTTTTCAGTTAGAATTGTCACTTTCCAGCTTTTCAGATGCACATCAAAACCTACATAAATGTTTTGATTGCTGAAATCAATTTTGTTACTTTGTGTTTCCATAAGTTTCAGGTTTTTATTTGTTTAGAATGTCAAATCCAAAATAAATAACTTCCTGAAACTTTTTTTATGCAAACATAGGGCCTACGAGGTAAAAAACCATTTTAAATATCCCGTCTACAATAGTTTAAGCCCTACGGGCTAATAAAACAGTCATCCCCTGCATATAAACATCTGGTGTACTTTGTAGTGTGATCAGACTGCCAGGTATCCGGAATTATGGATAGCCAAATAGCTCCATCAGTGAAAAGGTGTAAATTTCTACTGAACTATTTGTCAAAAATCAGGACGTACTGCGCTTTACGCCTTGCAATCTTCGCTAAGCGCTCTGCGCTCTTCTTCCTGCGCTCTGAGCTATTCTTTTATTGTTCATCTTACAATGGCCGACTTCACCGCAGACAACCGCTGAAACTCTGAAACCCTGAAACCCTGAAACCCTGAAACCCTGAAACTATTTCTTCTTTTTTTATTTAGCAACTAAGGGTAAATACTTCCTGAAGCGTATTTAAGTAGATTTTAATGGAATGAAAGATCATAATTTACCATACAAGAACCTTATAGTTAAGTTTCTGTCGAACGAAATTTCTGAACGGGAACTTGAGATATTTAAGCGCTGGCTTGAAGAAGATGCAGAGAATCGCCGGATCTTCGACAGTAGCAATCTGTTGTGGCAGGAGTCGGGATTTAAAATAGATGATTCGGAAATTGACAAAGCCTGGAATATTTTATCTGAAAAAGCAGGGATAAGCTCACATAAAAAGAGCAATGTAGTTGTTCTGGCCAGGGAAAAATACATAAAAATAGTGGCTGCTGCATCAATAGCTCTTATTTTAGCATTAGGAGGATCTGTTTTATTTATAAATGATTTGCAGTTAAAAAAGCAGATGTCACTTGAATCCACAGTGATAAAGACAGGTGAGGGAGAAAAAGCAAGTATTTATCTTACCGATTCAACACAGGTCTTTTTAAATTCGGGAACAACAATCCGGTACGGATCTCACTATAACATAAAAGAGCGTTCTGTCAGCCTTCAGGGAGAGGCATATTTTAACGTCAGGACAAATCCGGATATGCCTTTTACAGTTAACCTGGGCAGGATAAACGTTTCAGCAACCGGAACCAGGTTTAATGTTTTTAGCTATGATAATGACAACCGTATTGAAATGACCCTTGAAGAAGGGAAAATTAATGTTCTGATTGATGGGAAGGAGCCTATTGAGCTCAGTTCCGGACAACAGGTTGTCTATTTTACAAAAACAGATACAGCTATAATCAGGGATGTGCCAACAGAAATTTATACTTCCTGGAAGGAGAATAAATTGCGCCTCATTGACACTCCGCTGGAAGAAGCTTTAAGGAAAATTGCAAGAAGGTACAATGTAACATTCGAGATAAGGAACCGTGGTCTTCTTGAGATGAAATACACAGCAACATTTATTGATGAGTCAATAGAGGAAGTGATGCAGATGCTTAAAGCTGTCAGTCCAATCGATTATGAAATCAATAATCGTATGACCATTGAGGATGATAAATATCTGAAACCAAGGATAGTTATACACTAAACAACCATTACCTTAAAATATATATAGAAAATTGCCTATGATACAAACTTTTTTTTTGATTTAAAAAAAGCAGGGAAACCGTGCCGGGCTCCCCTGCCTGTTTAAGCAAATGTATTGAGCTTATTGCCCAATATAATGCGATTTAGTTTAACAACCCTAAATCATTCAAATTTATGAAAAAAATAATTAATGTACTTCGGGCAGCCTTTTTAAAGGTATGCTCAAAAGAAAACCTCAGAATTATGAAACTAACTACCCTTCTTCTGCTGGTTGCCGTCTTAAATGCTTTCGGGAGCGAGTCTTATTCACAGAAAGCCAGGTTAAGCCTGGACGTGAAGGATGTTCCGATCCAGGCAGTTTTAAGCTCAATTGAGAACCAAAGCGAATTCTTTTTCCTTTACAGCTCGAAGATGATCGATGTTGATCAGAAAGTAGATATTCAGGCTGACAGGAAAGATATCTTTGAAGTGCTGGATGAACTTTTGGCCGACACGGATATCAGGTACACTGTAAAAGACAGGCAGATACTTCTGATGAGCAAGAATATGAACAATTATGAGATTGTTCAGCAGGTACGGATAACAGGGACCGTTATTGATGAAAGCGGCAGTGTGCTTCCCGGTGTTACTGTAATGGTGAAAGGAACGACCCTTGGCGCCCTGACTGACCTTTCAGGAAAATACACATTGGCAAGTGTTCCCATAGATGCAACACTGGTCTTTTCGTTCGTCGGAATGACCCCGATGGAGATCCCGGTAAGCGGGAAAAACCAGATAGATGTGGTGATGAAGCAGGAAGCTATAGGGCTTGAGGAAGTTGTGGTTATCGGTTATGGTACTCAGAAAAAACGCGATGTCTCAACCTCAATTGCTTCAGTTTCCACAGAAGCCCTTAAGGACAAGCCTGTTGCAAGCTTTACCACAGCTATGTCGGGACAACTGGCAGGGGTAAGGATCTTATCATCGAACAACGCCCCGGGTGGGGGATCAATAATACGTATCAGAGGTGTGAATTCTATAAATGCCACCAACGACCCGCTCATTGTTATCGACGGATTTCCCCTGAAAGATGGCTTTGACCAGGCCCAAAACCCGCTGAATGCAATCAATACGGCTGATATCGAATCAATAGAAGTCCTTAAGGACGCCTCTTCAAGTGCTATCTATGGGGCACAGGCTGCCAACGGTGTAATTCTGATAACCACAAAAAAGGGAAAGATCGGCAAACCTACCATTAATATAAGCGTGAGCTCAGGGATGGAGCAGATGATTCACAAAATGGACGTACTCAACAGGGAGGATTTCCTGAAATATGCCGATGATGCCCGCGCCCAGGCTTATGTTGTTGAAGATCCTTTATATGGTTCAAACGACCCCAATGCACCACACTGGCAATGGACCGATGACAATGAAACAAGAATATACAACTGGACCCATTACTCAAGTAATGCTGCCCCTATGACTTCCGGTGGACCAGGTAACTTGTATGAAAGATGGATTACACTGACTGATGCTACAAGGGCTCAGCCTTATGATACCGACTGGCAGGATGCCGCTACCCAGGTTGGCAGGGTAAACGACTTTCAGCTTTCAACATCGGGCGGTACCGACAATATGAAATACATGGTTTCGGGAGGCTATTACAGCCAGGACGGAATCATTGAAGCAGCAGGATACAAGAGATTTTCTTTCAGGGCTAATGTTGAACTGAAGGTAAATAACTGGATGAAGACGGGCCTCCTGCTGGCTCCGACTCTTGAAGATGTAGATATAACATCGGGCATGGAGGGATATTTCCAGACCCTGGTAAGCACCGCCCTTCCCATCGAATCGCCTTATAATGAAAACGGGGATCCGACATGGATGGGGGTATTTGCAGGTACACCCGGCCCATGGGCATGGAAGGAATGGAACATGGGAGGAACAGTAAATCCGCTGGTTAATCACCTTATAACTGATGACAGGCGAACAGCAAAGAACCTCTCGACGATCTTTGCCGAGATAAATATTCTCAAAAACCTTACATTCCGTTCTGAGTTCCATAACGAATTCAGGAACTGGGAGAGGAACTACTTTCTCCCCACTTCTTATCCAACAACTTCTGCATATACATCAAGACCTCAGGGACTTAATAATATCTCCAACAGGTTGTACTGGAACTTCCAGAATTTCCTTACCTATAATCAGAATTTTGGAAAGCACAACCTTAATGCAATGCTGGGTTATTCAGCCGAAGAGACTACATACAACAGCTCATATATAAGCAAGTATGATTATGCAACCGACCAGGTCCCGACTCTTAACCAGGCTATTACAATACTCAGCGCACAGAACGATGCACGCACAAACAGATCGAGCGAATCGATGATCGGAAGCTTTGCAAGGGCAATGTATAACTATGGAGGCAAATATTATCTCACCGCCAGTGTGCGCCGCGACGGTTCATCAAAATTCGGGGCTGATAAAAAATGGGGTGTCTTCCCGTCATTTTCAGCTGCCTGGCGTATTTCGGACGAAGCATTTTTTACTCCTTTGAAGGAATATGTAAATGATCTTAAATTCCGTGGCGGCTGGGGTATTATCGGCAACTCCGGGATAGGTAACTACAATGCACTGAGTACACTTACGGCAACATCATATATCGAAGGAACAGGATCAACATTATCCCCGGGTTATGTTGACGGAAGGGTTGCAAATTCAACCCTGGGATGGGAATCAAATACTGAACTTGACCTCGGTACTGATATTGAACTGTTTAAGAGCCGGGTTTCATTCAGCATGGACTACTTCTACAAACTGACCGAAGATATGCTCTTCAGCATGCCTCTTCCGACAATAACAGGTTTCAGTTCATATATGGTCAATATCGGTTCAATGCGTAACCGTGGATTTGAATACCTTCTGAAGACCAGGAATGTTACAGGCAAATTCAACTGGTCCACTGACTTCAACCTCTCCTATTACAGGAACAGGCTCCTGAATACAGGAAAAGATAAGAGACCATTAATAAACAATAATGCATATAATATAGAGGGAAAGCCACTTTCAGGCTTGTGGGGAACTTACTTCCTTGGCGCTTACAACGACTGGGAAGATGTTAAGACCAATCCTGTTGTGAACGCAAGCAATCCGAAATGGATGTACCGCTCATCTCCGGGAACAGCCAAGCTGTACGATGTAAATGGCGACGGTATCATCGACGGGCTCGACAATACAATAATAGGTAACCCGACACCTGATTTTGTATGGGGTATGACCAATACCTTCGGATACAAGGGCTTTGATCTCGTAGTGCAGGTTAACGGTGTTCAGGGTGGGGACCATATTGTCACAAACCTTGAGGGTGTTATGGCAAGAGCCACAGGCGCCGGTAATGTTACTTATGACTATTTTAACAATTACTGGAGACCCGACAGACCCGACGGAAAATATGCAGCTCCAACACGCAAATCGTGGGACGGTACTTCAAACAGGGGAACGCTTGTGTTTAAGGGCACCTATGTTAATTTTCAGAATATCACTTTCGGATACACGCTGCCTGCTGCCTTGCTTCAAAAATTCAGCCTCTCAAGGGTACGCGTCTATACCAGCATACAGAATGCATTATTCCTGACCAAATATCCCGGATACAACCCCGAAGTTAACTATGCGGGCAACTCGGCCCTTTCGCAGGGGATGGATAACGGTTCCTATCCCATCACACGGATAGTCTCATTTGGTCTAAATGTGTCATTATAATTAAGAAAAAATTACCGATATGAAAAAGATATTTTCAATCATACTGTCTCTGGCAGTAATATTTTCAGGCTGTTCCGAATCATTTCTCGACAGGCAACCTGAGGATACTCTGGCTCCGGGCATCTTCTTTAATACTCCCGAAGATATCAAAACCGGTCTAATGGGGGTTTATCAACCCCTGCAGGCAATCTATAACCAAGGAGGTCTGAGCGCTCCACTTGAACAGATGTCAGATGATGGTTCAAATCCGTTTTCAGTGAACTACTATCATTCGTTTTTTAAGGATAATACTCACTCACTTGCAACTTACTGGAACGGGTTCTTTAAAATAATTGTCAATGCAAACAATATCATTGACATAATTGACAAGTATAAGCCTAAAACCGAAGCCGAGGTTGCAGTGGTCAATGCTTACAGAGGCGAGGCAACTTTCCTGCGTGCATTTTCATATTTCAACCTTGTAAGGCTTTATGGTGATGTTCCTCTGGTAACCAAACGTTTTGAAGATCCGGGCGCTGCTTTCGGAATGGGCCGTACCCCCGTAAGCGATATCTATACGAAGGTCATTATCCCCGATCTCGAATACGCCTTTGCAAATTGCTATAAGAAAGGCGATGCAGCTATAAGCAGCAGACCAGCCTGTGTTACTAAAGGAGCAGCATTGACAATCCTTGGAAAGGTTTATCTTACCATGAATGACCATTCCAGGGCTGCAGAGACACTGAAAAAACTTATCGTTGACAAGGAAGCCGGCGACAAACATGCCCTGCTGCTTGATTATTCAAAGATCTGGCTGTCTTCAAACAAATTTAATTCAGAGTCGATATTTGAGATCAACTACAATGTTGCAGCCGGGGTGCCGAGTTATTTCTACAGGAACATGTCATCAGTCGGATTCAATCTGCATAAAGTCACAACATCAAGCTGCGTGTTTGCAGGCAGCAAGAACCTGATGGATGAATTTTTTGCATCACAGGAATGGACACGGTACAAAGTTACCGTCGATTCAGGTTGGCACGCCACAAACAACCTTATTACACCTATCCCGTTGAAGCTTATGCCTCCGCTGAAAGGGATCGCAGCTTATGATAAGATTGGGTCAGATTACAATTACATGATAACCCGTTATGCCGATGCACTTCTTATGTATGCCGAAGCCCTTATGGTACTCGGACAGAAAGATGCTGCTGCCGGCTATGTTAACCAGGTAAGGCAGAGGGTCAGCATGGCCCCGATATCAGCAGCTGATCTGAATATCGACCGTATCCTTCACGAACGAAGAATGGAACTGGCCTTTGAAGGTCACAGGTACTTTGATCTTGTCAGAACAGGTAAGGCTATTGACTATATTTCAGCTGAGCTGATGAGCAAGCAGGATTATGAGAACAGAAGCTTCAGAACGGAGCCGATACCTGATTACCAGCTGATACTTCCTATTCCTGTAGCAGAAATTGAAAAGGACCAGACCCTGACACAGAATCCGGGTTACTAACAGATCAAATAAGTGCAAAAAATTAAAACTTATGATTATGAAAAATTTAAAATATATACTGATACTGCTTCTTGCAGTTCCGCTGGGCCTTATTTCATGCCTTAAGGAGGATAATGTAGCCGATCCTGTCATAAACGATATACAGATGTTCATGACTGACCAGAATGGAAAGGATTCGCTGATAGCAGAGATACTGGAGGATAAAAAAATAAAGATTGTCGTTTATACCGATGCCAACATGGTTTCAATTTGGCCCGGTGGTGTAAGGACCATTATGAAGAAGAAAAACAGTACTCAGGACTCTGTTGATATGTTCAACCACCCTGTCCTGGTGGCTAGTGACTGCTACTCCGATTATGGCCTGGTTAAGGCTAAAGGTCTTACAACTACAGTAACCGAAGGTGGATGGTATGCCTTTTATACTTATGCAAATGCCGGCGATTTTGACCTTACAATTGTTGCCACCAACCATGGCTACGACGGTCCGGATCTGAGGAGGGTAGTGTACCAGGCAGGGATAATGAATGTAAAGTAAGTCAGTTTACATTTGTTGTGTTTTTTGATCAGCACGGGAGTGTAACGGGTGAAGTATGTTCTGACGATTCAAATTAAATATGACATTTTATGCCTGTAAAGCAAAATTCAAATATATTAGGATCGAAAATTTATGAGGAACAGAAGAAATGTCAAATAACTTAAAAATGATTCGTAATATGAATGTAAGGAAAGAATATCGCATTGTTTTGGTTTCAACAGCACTCCTGTGCATGATCCTGACTGCCGGAGCCCAGAATGCAAGTGAACTGAAGCTGATGAATTACCGGCCTAAGTCAATCTTCAACATACCAATAACAAAAGTTGAAAAGGCAAAATATCCCGCAATCGACATGCATACTCATGTTTATGGTGTGAATGATGAACAGATTCAGCAGTGGATAGAAGCAATGGACGCTTGCGGTATTGAAAAATCAATTGTATTTGCAGGCGCCAGCGGAGCAAGGTTTGACGAGATTTTAAAGATGTATTCAAAATATGGCGATCGTTTTGAGGTGTGGTGCGGATTTGATTATACCGGTTATGATGAGCCTGGCTATGGTCCGGAAGCTGTAAAGGAGCTGGAGAGATGCTTCAAAGCCGGCGCCAGGGGTGTTGGAGAAGTGATGTTCAAAGGTCAGGGCGTTAGTCCCACATCAAGGAATAAAAGCATCATGCTCCCCGATGATCCCCGGATGGATCAGTTATGGGAGAAATGCGCCGAGCTGGGAATGCTGGTGAACCTTCATATTTCTGAAGATAAATGGATGTACGAAAAGATAGATTCGACAAACGATGGCCTCATGAATGGCGCTAAGTGGCAGGTTAAGATGGAAAATGGTGCAAAATCACATGAGGAAATGCTTGAACGGTTTGAAAACACTCTCAAAAAGCATCCAAAAACAACATTCATCGCGGCTCACCTGTCGAATTGCTGTGCCGATCTTACAGTACTGGCAAACTGGTTCGACAAATATCCGAACCTCTATGCTGATATATCTGCACGGTATGCAGAAGTCGGACCTATCCCAAAATTCATGCATCAGTTTGTTGAAAAATACCAGGACCGTATCGTTTACGGGACAGATGTTAATTTCAGTGAACAGTTCTACCGGATCACTTTCAGGATGCTCGAAACGGCCGATGAACATTATTATGAACCGATAATGATGAAATATCACTGGCCTCTTTACGGAATGTACCTGAGCGATAAAACATTGAAAAAGGTTTACAGGGATAATGCCCTGAAACTTATGAAAAAAACAAAAAAATAGTTACTTAAATGTCAATATCTATAAACAGAAGAAAGTTCTTCAGGAATACTGCATTTTCAGCTGCGGGCATTATGCTCGGCAGTAAATTCTATGCGGCTGAGGTAAAAGCTGCAGGCTCATCTGCCTCTTTTGATATAATGAAGGAAACATTGAAATACCGGAAGATCAATGCTCATGAGCATGTTTATCCGGGCGGTTCGCTTGAGTCGCAGCTCGATCTGGCCGACAGGCTCGGAATTGAAAAGCTCGAGATTTCCAGACCCATTTCTGACTCGCCCACAACAAAGTCGGAACCTGAAGATTTCAGGGCATGCAACGATCTTGTGCTTGATGCGATGAAGAAATATCCCGACCGGTATCTGGGGAGCTTTTTTATTAATCCTGTTTTCGGAAAAGAATCGCTGGAAGAGATTAACAGGTGCGTGGGCGAAGGAATGATCGGATTAAAGGTCTATAACCAGGTTAAAATCAATGATCCGTTATTCTATCCGATAATTGAAAAGATGATCGATCTGAACATGTCGATACTGATGCATGCCCATTGCGGCATAGGTGTTGGCGGGAAAAAGACAAAATACGGGAATTCGCAGCCAAATGCATCCGTTCCCGAGGATTTTGTAGAAGCGGCCAAACGCTACCCGGAAGCAATTTTCCAGTATGCTCATACAGGCGGAGGCGGAGACTGGGAATATGCCTGTAAGATGTTCAGGGATTACCCGAATATTTATGTTGATACTTCAGGGAGTAATAATGAAGGGAATATGATCGATTTCGCCATTAAATACCTCGGCGAGAACCGGCTCTTCTATGGCTCAGACGGCTCTTTTTACCAGAGCGTTGGCACTATCCTGTCGGCGAAGCTTACAGAAGCCCAGAGGAAAAAGATCTTCTTTGAAAATTATAATGGCATACTTAAAAAAATAGGAAGAGATGTTAGTTGATATAAGCGCAAATATTGGCCACTGGCCTTTTATCAAAACAAATTGTAATACCTTTACTGACCTGCTTAACAGAATGGATACCTACGGGATTGACATCTCTGTTGTAAGTAATATGAACGGGATCTTTTACAAAGATTCGCATGCCTCCAATGAAGAACTTATCGCCGAGATAAATTCGAACAGAAAATTCAGGAACCGATTTCTTCCTTTTGGCATTATTAATCCCAATTATGCCGGATGGGAAAATGATCTGAACGAATGTTTTAAGGCAGGTATGAAGGGAATCAGGATGTATCCTCAGTATCACGATTATGAACTTACCGATCCTTTATGCACCGGTCTTGTAAAAATGGCAAGGGATAAAGGTCTGGTTGTTGCATTCACAGTCAGAATGGTTGACAGCAGGCCCAGGCACTGGATGGACCTGAGTAAAGAACTGACAGTAAAAGACTGGATCCCTGTAATGAAAGAAGTCCCTGATGCCCGGTACATGCTGCTCAATGCCGGAGCAATTTCGCTTAATGAAGAGGAAACGAAGATCCTGAAAGATACCGACGTGCTGATCGATACCTCAGGCAGGGGAATTTCCAACCTGAACACTTTGCTGGGCAGGTTCGGAAAGGAGAAGTTCGCTTTCGGAACCCATTCCCCCATACTCGACTATCTATCAGGTCGGTTACGCATTGAAGCCCTTAAAGAATCAGAAGCTTCCGAGCCGGTAAAAGAGCTTCTCAGGTCGGGTAATGCCATAAGAATTTTGAAAATATAGAACAATTTAGTATCTTTTATCTTTTATACTAATGAGAGAGCCCGCGGTAAATGCCGGATACGATCAGACAATTAAAATGTACTTTTTAAGTCAGGTCGACGGGCTTGTTTTGGATAGCATATTACTGATTATTATAAATGATTAAACTAATTAAACATGAAAGAATCAAATCAGTTTTCACCAATTCAGACCACTGCTTTAATTGTACTGCGGTTTCTGATCGGGTGGCATTTATTATTTGAAGGGTTCTCAAAATTGCTGATCCCAAACTGGACTTCATTTGGTTTTCTCCAGGAATCAAAATGGATACTGGCCGGATTTGCCAAATTTGTACTGGCACATGATAATGTGCTGGCAGTCGTTGACGTTCTTAATACCTGGGGACTGATTGCTATTGGTCTCGCATTGATGCTCGGGATCTTTGCAAGACTGGCAGCCTTTGCCGGGGCCGCGCTCCTGCTGATGTATTATTCAATAAATCCGCCACTTATAGGTCTGGAATATTCTGTGCCGACCGAAGGTAACTACCTTGTGGTAAGCAAGACGCTCATAGAGGCTGCAGCGCTTATTATACTTGCCCTTTTCCCAACCAGCCATACTTTCGGTATCGATATGTTTGCAAAAAAGCTAACGGAAAAACAAAAGGAATAAGACCATGGAAAATGAACAGATAAAAAACCCCGGTGAAAAGAGCGAAGCCGCAAAGGGAAGTCCTTTAAAACGCAGAACAATCCTGAAAGCTCTTATTGGCTTACCTGTTGTAGGCGTTTTTGCCTATGAACTGGCAAAAAAAAGATACTATGACCTTGAGAAGAAAAACAGGGTATTGAGAGAACTGGATCTTGAAGGACTGCAGGCTCCTGCAATACTAAAAAGCACTTCAAAAGGAAACCTTATCCGTATCGGAATTGTAGGATTCGGAGCCAGGGCTGTGGCCCATGTTCACGGGCTAGGTTACACCCATCCTGACGATTATGAAAAGATGAAGGCAAATGGCACCCTCGAAGACTGGATGGCACAGGAAGACCTGAATATTGCAATTACAGGTATTTGTGATGTCTTTGATGCGCATGCTGAAAGGGGCCTTCAGACGGCAGGCACCAAATACCGGACAGGAGGCGCAGAGCCCTCTGGCCTGCCGGTTAAGCGTTACAGAACATTCCAGGAGATGATCGATGATAAGGACATAGATGCAGTAATGATTGCAACTCCCGATCATCATCATGCACCAATGGCAGCAGCAGCCGCTAAGGCCGGAAAACATGTTTATTGCGAGAAAAGTATTGCATTGAGTGAAGCAGAACTTAATGATGTTTATAATACCGTTAAAAACAGCAATATTGTTTTTCAGTTGGGTCATCAGATAACCCAAAGTGTTGTATTTCAGCAGGCTAAAGATATTATTAAGAAGAATATCCTTGGGAAAATATCAATTGTTGAAACCACCACAAACCGAAACTCAGCCGATGGAGCGTGGATCAGACATCTCGATGCTAACGGCAAGCCCAAGCCCGGAGATGAAAAATCGATTGACTGGGATCAGTGGCTGGGAAACACCCCACAGGTCCCTTTCACTACAAATCGTTATTACAACTGGCAAAAATTCTTCAGTTATGAGACAGGGTTAATAGGTCAGCTATTTACTCATGAATACGATGCGGTAAATCAGCTTTTAAGGATCGGCATCCCAAAATATGTTGTAGCATCAGGCGGAATTTATTACTGGAAGGACGACCGCGATATGCCCGATACTCTTCATTGTGTATTTGAATACCCAAATCACGACATGACCCTCTTATACAGTGCCACACTGGGCAACAGCTATAGCCGCGGACGGAAATTTATGGGTCATGACGCAACAATGGAACTGGGAAGCGCCATAAGCATTACTCCCGATGCAAATTCAACACGGTATGCAAAACATCTTGAATCAGGATTGATAGATCCCTCCGGACCAATGATCTCCTTTAATCCGACTTCGGGCAGTATTGATGCGGTGACATCTGCGACAGAGAAATATTATGCTTCAAGGGGACTTACAACCACTACTATTAACGGCAGAAATGTTGATGTAACCCACCTTCATATCAAGGAGTGGCTCGACTGCATAAGGAACGGAGGCGTTCCCAGCGCTAATATAGAGCGGACTTTTGAAGAGGGTATCGCCTGCATAATGGCGCACAGGTCATACCTCGAACACAGAAGAATGGAATGGGATGAAACAAACAGGAAAATTGTTTAAAACTTATTGCTATAATTGTTTGTTCAATATTTATAAATTTTTTTAAACATGAATCGAACAGGAATCTCTGCAGTTTTTTCTTCTTTATTAATACTTATATTTCTTAATGTTTCGGCCATCGGCGATCAGCAACAGGCGAGAGGATGGAAAGCAGGAGTTGCACGTGCTATCATAACGCCACAGGAGCCGATATGGATGGCAGGTTACGGTGGGCGTGATCATCCTTCGGAAGGCACTCTTGTTGAACTCTGGGCAAAAGTTGTTGCAATCGAAGATGCAACAGGAAAAAAAGCGGTTCTTGTCACAACAGACATTCTTGGCTTTCCGCAAAAGATGTCGAACAGGATAAGAGACAGGATCGGTTCAAAATACGGACTTACAAGGGCTCAGATAATACTAAGCAGTTCACACACTCATACCGGACCGGTTGTTCAGGATGCCTTATCGGATATATACCCTCTTGAACCGCAGCATGTTGCAGTGATAAAAAAATACTCTGCCGACCTTGAAAACAAAATCGTGGACCTTACCGGGGAAGCTTTAAAATCCATGGCGCCGGCTCAGATCTATTCAGGAAATGGAATTACACGCTTCCAGGTTAACCGGAGAAATAATGTTGAGAAGAATATCCTTAATATAACAGAGCTTAACGGGCCCAATGAATATTCCGTACCTGTACTTAAGGTGGCAGATGCCTCAGGTAAACTGGTGGCTGTCGTCTTCGGATATGCCTGCCATGCAACGGTACTTAGCATTAACCTCTTTTCAGGAGATTATCCGGGATATGCCCAGCTTGAACTTGAAAAACTATATCCCGATGTAACCGCTATGTTCTTCCAGGGCGCCGGCGCAGATCAGAATCCATTACCAAGAAGAACTATCCAGCTGGCTGAACAGTATGGACGTGAGCTGGCAGCTGCTGTTGACAGGGTGCTTAAAGAGAATATGAATCAGCTTGAGCCCTCGATCTCCACGGCTTATTCAGAGGTGCAGCTCGGATTCCAGGATCTGCCCACCAAAGAAGAGCTTCAGAAAATGGAAAAGGAATTGACCGGATCACAGCAAAAATGGGCACAGAATCAGCTTAAGACACTTGAAACAAAAGGATCATTATTAACTTCATATCCTTATCCTGTTCAGATCTGGAAGCTTGGTAACCAGGTAATAACAACTCTTGGAGGCGAGCTGGTCATCCAGTACGCTATCGACCTGAAAAAAATGTTTGGACAGGATACTTTTGTCATGGGATACGCTAATGACGAAATGGCCTATATTCCTTCAGAAGTGGTGCTCGAAGAGGGAGGTTATGAGGGAGATACTTCACAGAAAGTTTATGGTATGCCTTCAAAATGGGAGAAAGGTATCCAGGATAAGATCCTTTCGGAATTCAGAAAGATGGCGCCAAAGGCAGGGGTGAATATTCAGTAATTTCCTGAGTGTACGTTAGTAAAAAATTTAAAAATGAATAAGCTTGCTGAAAAAGTGATCGTGACTTTATTGCTGTTAATAATTCTTTCAAATGCTGAAGCACAGAAAAAGATCTATATAGTTACAGATCTGGAGGGAGCCAGCGGAGTTTATAAATTTGATCAGACACGCTTTAAAGACACACCTCTGAATATCCAGGCTTGTGAATACCTGATGGGTGATATAAATGCTGTTATCCGCGGTTTGCGGGAAGGAGGCGCCACCGAGATAATAGTCCTCGACGGACACGGCTCACAGACTGTTATTCCACACCTTCTTGAAACAGGAGCCCTGCATGTTACCGGATCGGGTAAGCCCGTAATGGCAAACGGCTCTCCTTTTTGGGGACTTGATGATTCATTTGCAGGTTTTGTTCAGATCGCAGCACATGCCATGATGGGAACACCCGACGGGGTACTTCATCATACCCAGTCATCGAAGTCAGAGAACCGGTACTGGTATAACGGTGTGGAATCGGGAGAGATAGTACAGGCAGCCCTGATCGCAGGGCATTTCGGAATCCCTGCAATAATGGTTACAGGCGATGTTGCTGTATGCCGGGAGGCTAAAAAGTTTTTTGGCGAGAATTGCGTAACCGTTGCCGTTAAACAGGGTGTTTCAAGGGAAGCAGCAGTACTGTATCCCTTCAATGAAACACGACAGTCACTTTATGATGGAGCACGACAGGCAATGGCAAATATTCCAAAATGCAGGCCATACATACTTAAGACACCCATAAAAGCAAAAAAGCAATATCTCGATCTGAATCCTGCACTTCCAAAACCTGCAGTTAAAACAAAGGAGGGGACAATCGAAAACGTTTTGAAGATCTATAGCTTTTAAAGTAACATATATAAATGTATCATGTTCTCTTGTTTTTACGGAAATTATTGCTTAATTTTTCCGACCCAAAAAATTTAAAAATTATGGGAAGACATATATTTGAATACTCTTAATATTTGATATAAGGTTTATATTTAATTCGAATTTGAAAACAGATTCCATTCAGAGTCTTAGAAGGTGTAGTTTCCTGATTGATTGGAGTGTATCAGGATGATCAAAAAATAAAACCATGTAATTTTGTGGAACGGAGATTATTTTGCCATTTGGCAAGATATGACTTTATAAAGTAGGGTGAAATTTTTATACATGTGGGATAATCAACTTATTTTAAAATTTTAATCTATATCGTCAGACTTTTATTTAACCTAAAAACGCAAACTATGAAACATGAATCTTACCTGATCTTGTCTGGAAAGCGTTATCAGCAGCTGCTTGCAAGAATTTTTCTTGTAGCGGTTATTCTGCTTTTCCAGCTAAACGCTATGGCTCAGCAAAGGACAATCTCCGGCACCGTTATCGGTGCGGATAATACTCCTCTGCCAGGGGTTTCTGTTATGGTCAAAGGGACCACTACAGGAACATTGACGGACATCGAAGGAAAATATACATTACCTATTCCGGCTTCGTCCAATACTCTTGTATTCAGCTTTATCGGAATGGAAACAAAGGAGGTTCCGGTTACAGCCAGCAATGTTTATGATGTAACACTTGCCGAATCGATGGTGGGCCTCGAAGAAGTTATCGTAATCGGTTATGGTACAGCTAAAAAGGCCGACTTAACCGGTTCAGTGGTCCGTGTTCAGCCTGAAACATTCCAGAATTCAAGCATAAAGCAGATCACCGAGATGCTTACCGGTACTGTTGCCGGCTTCAGTGCAAACCAGGGAAACAAAGCCGCCGGTGGTGGTGATATGGAGATAAGAGGGCCAACCTCATTAAGCGCCGGCACTGATCCTCTTATCGTTCTCGACGGAGTTATCTATAACGGTTCCCTGAGCGATATCAACCCTTCCGATATTGCATCGATCGACATTCTTAAAGATGCCAGCTCTGCAGCCGTTTTCGGTTCAAAGGCTGCCAATGGAGTTCTTCTTATTACAACCCAGAAAGGTGTTATCGGTAAACCGGTTATCAACTTCTCAGCAAAAGTAGGGATTTCAGACCTTATCAATAAAGACTATGGTCCATTTAAGGGAGATGATTACCTGACTTTCAGAAGGGATTTCTTCAGGACAAGGAACCAACCGCAACCTGACTATTACTGGTTCAGCCCGGAAAACCTTCCTGAGGGGGTAACACTTGAACAATGGCGGGCAGCTGCCGGTACTCCGCAGGCTGATAATATGCAGGAGTGGTACAGCAGAATGAACCTTTTCCCGGTTGAAAAAGAGATAGCAGCTTTAGGTCCTGATCATTACCTTGACTGGACCGACCTGGTATTTCAGACCGGTCTGAACCAGGACTATGACCTGAGCATGAGCGGTGGAACAAAAGATGTCAGATACTACTGGTCATTGGGATATCTTGATAATGAAGGAATTATTGTAGGTGATAAATTTTCGGCTGTAAGATCAAGACTTAATCTCGACGGAGATATTACTCCATGGATGAAGGTTGGTATCAATTCACAGTTCACACTCCGTGATCAGAGCACGGTAGAGGCTGACCTTAATAATTATTTCGAGATGCCTGCGTACTCTAAGTTAAGGAATGATGACGGAACTATAAAATGGTACCCTAATGACTATACCATTATTGATAATCCGCTCCTCGATTATTACGGGCAGCAGCGGCTGTATAAGACAAACAGCCTGTTTGCTTCCATCTGGTCCGAAATAAAGCTACCATTAGGATTTAGTTACAGGATTGCTTTCCAGCCCAGGTTCTCAAATTCAAAGGACTATAACTTCTGGGATTCCAATACCACCACAGGAGCAGAAACGCATTCAGGTGGATACGGAGAGCGCGAGGATGGGTCATCTTATGAATGGATGATAGATAATATTTTAAAATGGAACAAAACCTTCGGAATCCATAATTTTGATGTCACATTTCTCCAGAGCGCTGAACAGCTGTTAACCTATGAGACAACATCACAGACAGCCACGTTTCTTCCTACGGAATCGCTCGGATGGCACGGTATGGCTTTCGGAACACTGCCTGCAGCTCTGAGCAACGACACAAAAAGAAGCGGTACTGCACTTATGGCAAGGATTAATTATACCCTTAATGATAAATATCTTCTTACTGCATCAGTAAGACAGGATGGTTTCTCTGCATTCGGACAGGAGAATCCTACAGCAACTTTCCCTGCGCTTGCATTTGCATGGAAAGTATCAGATGAGAATTTCTTCTCAGGTGCAGAAAATGTGATGAACCGGCTGAAGCTCAGATTGTCATGGGGTGTAAACGGAAACCGCGATATCGGTACCTATTCAGCGCTTTCACAACTTGCATCAAATCCATATTATAATGGGTCAACCACTCTTATCGGAACATTTGCGAACACTCTTGCAAATACATCTCTTCGCTGGGAAAGGACCAATGCAACGAACGTTGGATTGGATATTGGCCTGCTTAAGGACCGTATCGATATTACAATTGATGCATACAACAGTATTACCACCGACCTGCTGATGACCCGTCAGCTTCCGAGGATCACAGGATTCACCAGTATTATGGCAAATCTTGGAAAGCTTGAGAACAGGGGGATAGAGCTGACTATCAATACAAATAATTATACCACTGAAAGATTCAACTGGCGGTCGAACTTTGTTTTCTCTTTGAACAGGAGCAAGATTCTTGAATTGTTCGGAGATATACAGACATACACCCTTCTTAACCAGGAGTTCACTGGTGATGCTCCCGATTTTACTAACGAATGGTTTGTGGGCCAGGGAATTGATGTTGTATGGGATTATGATATAACAGGGGTATGGCAGAATGAAGAAGCAGCTGCTGCCTCTGAATTCCTGCAACAGCCAGGCTGGTTAAAGGCAGATGACGTTGATGGAGATAAAAGGTACACAGAGGAACACGATAAGAAATTTATCGGGCATGAAACTCCAAGATACCGCCTGGGATTCAGAAATGACTTTACTCTTTTTAAAAATCTGACCGCTTCCTTCTTCTTCCGTGCCGATCTCGGGCATATTGGCAGCAGACCCAATGTGATCATAGGAACATCTACTTACGACAGGCATAATGCACTTGCCAGGCCGTATTGGACCCCCACTGATCCAAATAATGAGTGGCCATCGCTTGCACACGTCTATGATGCCTTTGGAGGAGGGATAGATTTTTATAAACCAAAAGGATTTGTAAGGTTGCAGGACGCATCATTGGCTTATAACATTCCTACGGCAGTGGTAAATAAAATGAAGGTTGGAAGTGCCAGGGTATTTGTTTCTGCAAGAAACCTTGCAACATTCACAAAATGGCCCGGATGGGATCCTGAAACTGGCGGAACAAACGAACAGAATCAACCTATGCCGAGATCCTTTACATTAGGTTTAAACCTTTCATTATAAAAGTTTAAAAATGGTAAATTATAAAAATATGAAACTAAAATTTATAACAACCTGGATTTTGGCGGCAGGTCTTCTGTTTCAGATCTCGTGTTCGGAAGACTTTCTGAAACCTGAACCACTATCGGTACTCTCTCCTGATAATGTTTATATTAATGCAGCAGGACTTGAGTCGGCCCTGGCTTCAATGCGTAAGAATCTTATAATGGATTCCCACGGCGCCCAGGGTAATTCACATATGCTTGTCGAGACACAAATGTCCGATATAGGAATAAATACTTTTCAAATCGATTCACGCCAGTTTATGGTTCCTTCAAATAATAACCTCTATACCACCACCTTCCAGGTGATGTACCGTTATGTGAAGGAAGCAAATATCGTTATATCCAGAATAAATGATGCCGTAATAACTGATGCTGCAAAGAAAGATGAAATTCTGGCTGAAGCATTCTGGCATCGCTCGTACTGGTATTACAGACTTGTAAATTCATGGGGAGATGTGCCCTTTATTGGGCAGGAGATCAAAGGAGTAAAGCTCGATTTTGTTACACATAGCAGATGGGCGATTCTTGATAAGATCCAGGCCGATATGGAATGGGCCGCTCCAAAAATGTCAGAATCAAAAGTGGCCGGTATGCCTAATAAATATGCAGGATACATGCTGCTGGGTAAGATTTATCTTTCAAACCTGGAATTCAGCAAGGCCATTACAGCTTTTAATGAAGTGATTAACGGGCCATATGCCCTTATGAACAGCAGGTTCGGTATTGATAAAGATGTTCCTGAAGGCAATGTTATGTGGGATCTTCATCGTGCTGAGAATAAAAACCTTGCAGAGAATACGGAAAATATTCTTTCCGTTGTCAACAGGTATGAAGCTCCTACTGATGCTAAAAGGTTCAGAACCTATACAGGCGGTACAACTACCATTACAGGTTGCAGTACAATGAGATTCTATAATTGCTCATGGTGGCATTCCCTGTGCAGGGACAGCCAGGGTAAGCGCCCCACAATCGACCAGGGTCCGATTTACAGGTACCTGGGAAGAGGCAACCCCGATTGTCCGATGGTTGAATGGATGATATACGCTGCATGGTCTTACGGAGGCCAGACCTGGAAAAACACCACCGACCTCAGAAGGGCCGACACCTGCTGGTACGACAAGAATGAATTACTCAGCAACAACCCGGCTTCTGTAGATTTTGGAAAACCTGTCAATCCTAAATTTCTGGCCACCCAGATAGACAGCAATACACTGTATTTTTCCAACTGGACTATGAAAACCTGGAACATACAGCATAATGCCACTGCAACCCCGCTTGGTGGTGATGCCGACTGGTATGTTTTCAGACTGGCTGAAACGTACCTTTGCAGGGCTGAAGCTTATTTCTGGAACAATCAGCCTGCCCTCGCAGCAGCAGATATAAATATGGTTCGTGCACGTGCAAAGGCTTTACCAATAACTGCCGGTGAGGTAACTCTCGATTTTATCTTTGACGAGCGTGCACGGGAGCTGTTTATTGAAGAAAAACGTCATAATGAACTTGTAAGGGCCTCCTATATAATTGCTTCCCTCGGAAAGGATGGATATTCACTTAGTAATTTCAATACCAAGAACTGGGCACATGACAGGCAATATCGCCGCAATCACTGGCTTACAATGCCAATAACACGTCTCGGTTTTACAGCATTCAGGGAGCCTTATCATACTCTTTTCCCGATACCTTCACAGGTTATAACAGCAAACACAGGAGCCGTTATCAACCAGAACTGGGGATATGTCGGCTATGAAGAAAATATTGCTCCTTCGGAGATAATTGAATAAATCAAATAAATCTGATTCAATACCCCCTTGTCATCCGGCAGGGGGGTATTTTTTTTGATTATCTGCACGTATGATAATAATGTTTTTCCTGAAATGAATCTTTATATTTTGTTATTTTAGCAATGCCTATAATTCGTGAACTGAATAAATGTAAACCCATGAAAAAATCATTCATAATTATTGTTCTTTCCCTGATAATTATCCATTGTAATATCTCTCAGGGTCAGTCACTTAATGGATGGAAGGCAGGAGTTGCTACAGTTCTGATAACACCTGAACAGTCGATGTGGCTCGCCGGCTACGGTTCGCGGAGTAAACCTTCAGAAGGCACTGAGACAGAGCTTTACGCGAAAGCTCTTGCAATCGAGGATGCCAAAGGGGGTAAAGCATTGATCATTACCAATGATCTGGTTAAGGTTCCGAAAAATATTTCAGATCAGATACGCGATCGCATTTCTGAAAAATATGGACTTACACGCTCGCAGATCATTGTTAATTGCTCACATACTCATTCCGGCCCGGTTCTTTACAACTCGTACAGGGAACAGTACAGCCAGATAAGCCAGGAGCAGAAAGACAGGATAAGAACATATTCACTCCAATATGAAAAACTCATTATGGGGCTTGTTGATAGAGCAATGAATTCGATGAAACCTGCAAGACTCTTTTCATCTAATGGAATTGTAAGGTTTGCTGTTAACAGGAGAAATAATGTTGAGCGGGAATTAAACCCTTTGATGGATCTTAATGGCCCCAACGATTATTCAGTACCTGTTCTTAAGGTTGCCGATGTGTCGGGAAATCCTTTGGCAATCTTATTCGGCTATGCGTGCCATGCTACAACTACAGGTTTTTATAAATGGTCGGGCGATTATCCGGGCTTTGCGCAGGCTGAAATCGAAAAGCTGCATCCCGGAGCTACTGCTTTGTTTTTCCAGGGAGCCGGGGCGGACCAGAATCCACTTCCACGTGGCGAGATTGCACTGGCCAGGCAGTACGGCAGGGAAATTGCTGCAGCTGTTGACAGGGTTCTTTCGGGTGAAATGAAATCACTTTCCCCGGAGCTGTCCACTGCATACAGGGAGATCGAACTTCCTTATACAGACATGCCTTCAGCAGAAGAATTGAAAAAGATAGCTTCTGAATCCTCAGAATTTCCCGATTGGCATAAAGCATGGGCATCTGCGATGCTTTCAAAGCTTGAAAAGAAAGAGAGCATTGAAAAGGCCTATATGCACTATCCTGTTCAGGTATGGAAGCTTGGTGAACAACCGATCTTTACGCTTGGAGGAGAACTTGTAGTGGAATATTCGCTTAAGCTGAAAAAAATGTTTGGACAGGAGATATTTGTAATGGGTTATACCAATGATATTCCTGGTTATATTCCTTCACCCACAATCATGAAAGAAGGAGGCTATGAAGGAGAACGCTCGCAATTGTCATCAGGTTTTCCAGGTACTTTTAAGCCTGAAATAGAAACAATTATTTTGCAGGCAATGTCAGAACTGGCAGAGAAGGCAGGGATTCAGGCAGTGAAGAAGGATTGAGAGGGAGTTGAAGATTGTGTGGGAGAGGGGGATTTTAGCACAGGGCGGAGAGCTCAGAGCTCAGAGGAAGAACACTAAACACTAAACAATAAACACGAAACTATCTATATGTCATGAATAAACTTTTTCTAATAGCAACTTCAGTTATACTGTGTTTTAACACATCTTTATTCAGTCAGCCAAAGCAATCAAAGGGATGGAAAGCGGGTGTTGCGAGTGTAGTTATCACTCCCGAATACCCAATGTGGATGGCAGGATATGCCTCACGCAACCATCCCTCCGAAGGAACTCTTCACGATCTGTGGGCCAAAGCATTGGCATTAGAGGATGCAGACGGGAAAAAAGTTCTGCTTATTACTTCAGATCTCGTTGGATTCACCAAGATTTTATCGGACAATATCTGTGATCGTATCACGGCTAAATACGGATTGACCAGGTCTCAGATCGCCTTGAACAGCTCACACACACACACTGGTCCCGAAGTAGATCTTGAAAAATTTAAATGGAGAATGGAAGAACCGGATCCGGAGCAGGTTAAAAAGATCGTTCAATACAATAAAAAGCTTGAAAATGATGTTGTAGCGCTTGCAGGAAAAGCGCTTGGTGCAATGAAACCGGCAAAAATTTATTCTGGTAACGGTGT
This sequence comes from uncultured Bacteroidales bacterium, assembly GCA_942492865.1. Classification (GTDB taxonomy): domain Bacteria; phylum Bacteroidota; class Bacteroidia; order Bacteroidales; family VadinHA17; genus LD21. The sequence goes on from OW818650.1 coordinate 2,406,593, forward strand.
TGCAAGATTCCAGGTAAACAGAAGGAACAATGCTGAAGCATCTATTGTTACGGCAACCGATCTTACCGGTCCCAATGATTATGCTGTCCCGGTGATCAAAGTGACCGATAATGAAGGCAGAATGATTGCAGTTGCTTTCGGTTATGCCTGTCACGCTACTGTTCTCGACCTTTACCAGTGGTCGGGCGATTTTCCCGGATTTGCCCAGATAGAGCTTGAGAAAAATTACCCCGGCACAACGGCACTGTTTTTCCAGGGTGCAGGGGCCAACCAGAATCCACTCCCCCGTAGGACAGTCGGGCTGGCAAGGCAATACGGTCAGGAACTTGCTTTTGCTGCGGAAAGAGTTCTGAATGAGGAGATGACGGAGCTTTCTCCAAAGCTTTCAGCAGCATATTCGGAGATAAAACTGAATTTTTCAAAACCACCCACGAAGGCAGAGTTATTAAAAATCGAGCAGACAACTACCGGGCTGAGGAGGAGCTGGGCCAGGTATATGCTTGGGAAACTTGCAAGCGGAAAACCGCTCATGACTACTCATCCTTACCCTTTACAGGTATGGAAGCTGGGTGAACAGCCGGTGATGATACTTGGCGGCGAACTGGTTGTGGATTATACAATAAAGCTGAAGGAGATTTTTGGTCAGAATATATTTGTTCTTGGCTATTCGAACGATCCTAATATGGCCTATATACCATCATTATCAGTATTGAATGAAGGCGGTTATGAAGGACAGTCATCACAGGAAGCGAAAGGCCTACCGGCTAAATGGGCGCCTGATATTGAAGAACTGATCATGACGGAGATGATCAGACTGTCTGAAAAAGCAGGTGTACCTCAGGTTACTAGTTCGAAATCTCCCAATAGCGTGCACAAAGAAAATCAAACAATAATACCTTTATAAATGCTTACCCGATCTGAATTTCTGAAGCTTACAGGTGTTGCCGGGATATGTATGGCAGGTGAAATATTACTTCCGTCATGCAAGCCTCAAACAACTGAAGAACCAAAACCAAATATCCTTATCATATCCGTTGATAATCTTGGTTATGGTGATCTGCTTGCTTACAACAGCAGGTCACCTATAAAAACTCCCAATATAGACAGGTTTGCCACACAGAGCGCCCGGCTGACCAGTTTCTACACGGCGTCACCAACATCGACAGCTTCTCGCGCTGCCTTGTTAACAGGAAGGATCCCGCAGAGGAACAGACTCGATTACCAGCTTCCGGGACTGGAGGGAAATTACGGGATTGGGTTAAGACATTCCGAAGTTCTGATTCCGCAGATCATAAAAACAAGCAGCGCCGGTTATGCAACAGGGGCCTTCGGCAAATGGAACATCGGTTTCGCTCCGGGGTCACGTCCTACTGAACGCGGATTCGATGAATTCATTGGACATGTCTCGGGCAATATAAATTATTATACACATTACTACCAGACTAAGCACGACCTGTATAAGGATACAACCGAGATTTTCAGGGAAGGAGAATATTGCACCGACCTGTTTGCAGATGCAGCAATCGATTTCATCAAAAGGAATACAGCTGCTGCAAAACCCTGGTTCACATATCTTCCTTTTAATGCCCCTCATTATCCCAATGTACGCAATAATGCGCCTGGTGTGCCGAATGTATGGCAGGCACCGGACTGGGCGCTGGAAGCTTACGACCTTTCACCCGACGAGCCTGATCCCAAAAAACGCTATAATGCTGTAGTAACTGCCCTCGATGCTGCAATCGGAAGAGTTTTGAATACTCTCGATTCGCTTGGGATAGCAGATAATACATTCGTATTCCTTTTCTCTGATAACGGGGCGTTCATGATTAAAGACAGTGGCCTTGAGGTATCATCAAATGAACCTCTTCGTGACGGAGGTGTGACCTGCTGGGAAGGAGGGTTGAGGGTGGCAGCTTTTGCACGCTGGCCCGGTAAAATTTCAGCGGGATCTGTTATCGAAACCCCACTATGGTCACCCGATCTGCTTGTTGGATCCGCTAAACTTGCCGGCGCTGTTATTCCTGAAGGCCTTGAGCTTGATGGCAAAGATCCCCTTCCTGTTCTTCTTGGAAAAACCAGGGAATCTCCTCATACAGAATTCTTTTTCCAGTATGAGAAACATGCAGCGCTTAGGGCCGGCGACTGGAAAATTGTACGCACCAAACCGGATGAACACTGGCAGTTATATAATCTTAAGGAAGACCTCTCAGAAACGAATAACCGGGCGCAGGAAAAACCCGGAATAGTTAAGGAACTTGATGAAGCTTTTAATTCAAGACAGAAAGAGATAATTAACTCTGTTGAGAAAGAGACAATTAGTGCATTGCAGGTGAAGAGTGATTAATATGCTAATTATGAGACCTTTAATATTAGTGTCAATACTTTTTGCGACTCTGATCCTTAATCAGGAAGTTAAAGGACAAAGCTTAACCGATCCGCAATGGCAGGCCGGAGTTTCCTCAATTGATATTACCCCTTCTATGCCCATGTGGATGGCAGGATATGGCAGCCGGAATAAACCCGGGAATGAAGTGGCACACCCACTTCATGCAAAAGCCCTTGCACTTAAAGATGGCACCGGGAAGGTAGCCCTCATTATAACACTCGACATTCTCGGGGTTCCTGCAAACCTCCGCAAAATGGTTGAGAAGCAAGTGTCGGAGAACTATGGCATATCTCCTTCTTATCTTCTGATGAGCTATTCGCATACCCACAGCGGGCCTGAGGTTAGAAGCATCGAAACTGCTCTCTTTAAGCGTGATCCTGCCCGGACAGAGCTGGTTAATAAATACAGGGCGGAGCTTGAAGAGAAAATACTGAAAGTGGCAGGTGAGGCATTTTCACGTATGGTCCCGGCTAAACTTTCTTACGGAAAAGCAAAGGCAGGGTTTGCCATGAACCGAAGGATTGATTATTCATTGCCTGAAAACGATCCGGGGTATGGGAAAGCTATTACTTCCAATGGTCCTGTAGATCATGACGTTCCGGTACTCAGGGTAACTGATGCAAATGATAAGCTGATGGCAATTATTTTTAGTTATGCCTGCCATGCAACGACTCTGGGTAACTACACTTTTCATGGCGATTATCCCGGTTTTGCCCAGCATTACCTCGAAGAGTCGCACGAAGGTGCCACCGCATTATTTATTGCAGGCTGCGGCGCCGACCAGAACCCTCATCCCAGAGGTGATATGGTGAGTGGTTTGAACGGACTTGATCTTGCTAAGATGCATGGCCGCACACTGGCTCTTGCGGTCGAAGCTGCCCTGAACTCTCATCCCCGGACTGTAGAACCGCGACTTGAATCCATCCTTGAGACTGCATCACTTGAATACCTTACAGTTCCTTCTTATGATGAATTAAATAAGCGGACTGAAGCCAAAGATGCAGCAACAAGGGAAAATGCCCAGGTGCTTCTTGAGAAGCTTGAAAGAGACGGAAAGCTTCCGCGATCATACTCTTATCCTGTTCAGGTAATGCGTTTTGGCAAGGATCTTACCCTGGTCGCTCTCGCCAGTGAGGTTGTGGTTGATTACTCACTGCGGCTCAAGCGTGAATTGCCGGGCGATGTTTGGGTTGCAGCCTACAGCAATGACTTCCTGGGTTACATACCAAGCTTCAGAATATGGAAAGAGGGGGGCTATGAAGGTGGTAACTCATTAACATTCACTTCAACAACGCTTTACAGGGGCGCTGCTCATCCGGATATTTGGGCGCCAACGGTTGAAAAAAATATAATCTCGAAAGTTAATGAGATCAATGGAAAGATCAATGATAAATTGAATACCATTAAGTAATTGAAAATCATCTGGATAAAAAGTTGTGCTGAAAATGATTGTAAAATGTTAAAAAAGTACAATTCAGCCAGTTAGTTAATCAAAATATCAATTTATTTTCGTAAATTATACCTTTTTTAGTAGAAATTTTAACACATAATCTGACAATGAAAACAGGCAAATCAAAAAATAGTGAATCGCGCCGTAATTTTCTTAAATCGACGGGTGTGGCATCAGCCGGAATACTTATGACCCCGGCTTTTTCAATCGGTGGTTCAGCAACCGGGATGCAGGAGACCCTCGCCCTTAATGGCGGCCCAAAAGCTGTGACCGCCTCTCAGGATGACGGTACCACCTGGCCACGTTATGGCGCTGATGAAGAAAGAGCGGTTCTTGCTGTGCTTAAAGATCCTGATTATAAGCCTAATGATGATTTTGAAGATGCATGGAAAAAGCGTTTTAAGGTGCCCTATTGCAAAACACATTTCAACGGAACAAGTGCAATTACTTCAATGTTCTTTGCGCTTAACCTGCCTGTTGGAAGCGAGATCATGGTGCCTTGCGCTACATTTTGGGCAACAATAACTCCAATGCGCTTCTTTGGGCTGGTACCGATATTTATCGATATTAATCCTGTTTCACTGAATTTTGATCTGGAAGATGCAAAGAGAAAGCTGACAAAAAATACCAAAGCAATATTCCCGGTCCATATCGGCGGTATGCCTGCCGACATAGACCTGATGGCTGATTTTTGCAAGGAAAAGGGTCTGATACTTCTTGAAGATGCATGCCATGCCCATGGAGCAAAACTCAAAGGGAAAGAGATCGGGTCATGGGGACGTATAGCGTGCTACAGTTTCCAGGCAAGCAAGCCATTACCTGCAATTGAAGGAGGAATGGCAAATTACAAAGATAAAGATGACCATGATCGTGCTACCATGCTTGGTCATTATGAACGAGCATCCAAACTTGGAGAAGGAAGCAAATATAGTAAGTATAGCTACGGACTTGGGATGAAGCTTCGCATGCATCCTATGGCAGCAGCTCTTGGAATGGCACAGCTTGCAAAGCTTGATGATAGGAATGCATTGCTTAAGGCACAGGTCCGCAAGCTTAATGATGTCATAACAAAATTTCCAGGGATCTATGAGCAGGAGAACAGGAAAGATGTTGACAGGGTTTATTACGGACCGAACAGATTATATTTCAATGAAAAAGAAGCAGGAGTTCCACGGGATGCGTTTTTAAAAGCACTTTAGTTGCTGAAGGTGTATCAGCAAGAGCTTCAGGTGCACAGTTCCTGGCAAAGAACCCGCTTTATCATGAACCTGAATGGTGGCATCACCTTCCAATAATTGCCGACAGGTTCCCTGGTGTTGAGGACCGTGAGAGAAGGGGATTCCAGGTTCCGTATTTCACTAAAGAAATGCCCGAAGTAACTGAGCAGTATATAAAGGCATTTCAGAAGGTGTGGGCACACCGCAAATCTCTGACATAGAACCCTGAAGGGTCTTATAAAAAAATCCGGTAATACCGGATTTTTTTATTCAATGTCACCAGAGAGTACTATAACCGTTTAATATCGACATCTCCGATGGTATCCTCACTTGTCCTTGGAGTATACGATAATTCTCCTTCTTCGAGGAACCATATATCAAGATTATACTTTCCACGTGGAAGATTAAATACAGCACTTTTCTCTCCCGGTTTTAATGGCTGGCTGAGCTGTTTGTCCCCAATCTTTACGAAAATAGTTCCGCCCGGATTTGAAGAAACCCTGTTAACCGAAATTTCATATTTAGCGCTTTTCTCAACATTCACCGGCCAGCCTGAAGGCTTGTCGTCATGAAAGGATGCATCCTGGTAGCGGCAGAGATGAGTTGTCAACTCATATTCTGAACCTATACTTATCCAACCCGGTTTAAAATTCCTGGTGTTTTTCACACTGCTGAACCATTTTTCATACTCAGTTCTCATGGACCTAAGTAGATCAGGCTGCTCGTTTGCTAAATCATTCTCTTCGCCGGGGTCATCGATAAGATCATAAAGTTCCAGAACCGGATTCTCGGCCGATATCTCCGGACCCATGTCAAATGAATCGGGATAACCAACCATCTTATACCTTTGTCCTACAACTGCAACGTTCCTGTAGATCTGCGGTTGCAGACCCCTGTGGCATTGAAAGAAAAATTGGCGGTCAGCCATATTCAACTCTCTTCCGGTGAGAAGCGGCATTAAACTCATTCCGTCGATAACCGGTTTTTTCGGAACTTCCATTCCGATGGCATCAAGCAGTGTCGGTAACACATCAATATGTGAAGCAATTTTATCGATAACAAATGAATTATTTTTTAGTCCTGCCGGCCATTGAACAGCAAAGGGCACCCGCATTTTTGATTCATATACAGATCCGTTACGGAAGCCTGCATTATAGTCCGCACCTGGTCCGTCGTCGGTTGTGAAGATAACTATGGTATTTTCTCTTATGTTCAACTCATCAAGTTTTTCCAGCAGTCTGCCAAAGTTCTCATCAATATTGGTGACCATGCCATAAACCTTAGCAACGATGTCTCTTAAGCCCATTTCCCTGTAAGGATCACTGTATTTTGAAGGGACCAGTGGTCCGACTACCTTCTCATTGGCCGTATGGCCGGCATTTGTGGGCAGGTAAACAAAAAATGGTTTGTCGCGGTTCTTTTCGATGAACTCTATGGCGGCATCAGTAAATACATCGGTGCAATATCCTTCAGTCTGGATCATTTCCCCATTCTTCCATAGCATCGGACTGTAATATCTGTTTGGATAATCAGGTACCTGTCCGATACGACCCGACTTATGCCATAATGTTTGCGAAAACCCCTGGTCCTGAGGACGCATGGGGTAATTATCACCGAGATGCCATTTACCGAACATCCCTGTTACATAACCGGCCTTCTTCAGATATTCAGCGATTGTAATCTCATCACCATGCATTTTGGCGCCTCCTCGTGAAGTATGTATCACTCCTGTGCGGTAAAAATAACGTCCTGTCATCAGGCTTGCTCGTGTGGGCGCGCTCATCGGATTGGCATAAAACCTGGAGAACTGGATGCCTTCACTTGCAAACCTGTCAATATTCGGTGTTCTCACTTTTTCGTTACCGCTGAGACCAAAATCACCAAATCCAAGGTTGTCTCCCATAACAAGAATTATATTGGGTTTTTCCCGGGGAATTGCGTTCAGTGACAGATATGGCATCAGAACGGTACAACCTAAACCAAGACTAAGCTTTCCAAGGAAATTTCTTCTGTAATAATTAATTGACTTCATAGATCAGGAAAAGCTATATTGTTTATAAATAAAAATTACTTTTTTTTTTAGAAAAGTAATGCGATTATCATCAATGACCTGAATTAATTATTTATCATAAAAAATTATATATCATTGGTTCAATGATCTGAGTGAAAATAGTTAAAATTTTCTATATTGTATTCAGTACGAATCTCAAAATCATACATTCCATGAAAAGTCAATCAAGAAGAAGGTTCATTGCAACTACAGGCTCCGGAGCTCTCTTTACTTTGGCGGGAGGAGCTTTCCCGTACAGCTTCACCCAGAAAGTTTCCTCGAAACTTGCGGTGATGGGAGGTGATCCGGTGCGCACTTCCAGATTTCCAGTATGGCCAGTCTGGGATGCAAACGACGAAAATGGTATTCTTCCGGTCCTTCGCAGCGGAGTATGGTCAAGAAGAACAGTTGTACCTGAGGCTGAAAAGAGATTTGCGGAGCTGATGGGTTCTAAATATTGTGTATTGACAACCCACGGAACAACAGCGCTGGTTTCGTCTTTGCGGGCGCTTGGTGTGGAAGGAGGTGATGAGGTGATTACAACTCCCTGGAGCTGGATCTCATCTATGGCATGTGTGTTCCTTAATAATGCCCTTCCGGTATTTGTAGATATTGATCCTGAAACATGGATGATGGATGCCGGCCAGATTGAAAAAATGGTTAATCCTGACACCAAAGTGATCCTTCCCGTACATATAACCGGAGGTATATGCCAGATGGACAGGATAAATGCCATTGCAAAGAAACATAATCTGAAAGTGGTTGAGGATGCTTGCGAAGCTCATCTGGCTGAGTGGAACGGTAAAAAAGCAGGTAATCTGGGAGATCTCGGATGCTTCAGCCTGCAGAATGGAAAGCAGCTTACATGCGGAGAGGGTGGTGCAATAATTGGTGATGATGAACAGACGATGGATCTCTGTTACGCTGCTCATAATGTAGGTTCAGCAAGAGGGAAATTTATGCCCACCGATAAGGGCAATTTTCCTGTCCTGGGCAATAAAGCAAGGATGTCAGAATTTCAGGCGTCGATAATCCTTACTCAAATGGAAACCATTGAACAGGAGACTCAGAAAAGATCTGAAAATGCCGGTTATCTGACATCAAAAATAAGTGAGATCCCGGGTATAGTGCCGCGTAAGGATTATAGAGAAGTTAACAGAACCTCCTATTATTATTATGGTTTCAGGGTTAAGGAAAAGGAAATTGGAATTACCCGCGATCTTTTCGCGAAAGCAATGCAGGCCGAAGGAATTCCGGTGAGCGTAAATCTGGGAGTCACCTCCTATCCATTATTTCAGAACGGGATGGTTGAGTCTGTAATCAGTTCAAGAACATACCAGAAGTTATTTTCAAAGCAGAGGCTTGATGAATACAGAAGCTCTCTTGTAGCACCTGAAACTGTTAGATTATGCCGGGAAAGCATCGGAATTCATAGCAGCCTGTTGCTGGGAACCAGGTCTGATATGGACGATATTTACAGAGCAATTGTTAAGATCTACGAGAACAGGGATCAGTTAAAATCACGCGGGTGATTTTTGATCCGTTTTCTGCCTTTAATGTTTTTTGTCATCTGTTCAGCGCCAGATGAGGTAAAATATTATATTTGATAATCCTAAACTGCCGAGAATGAAAAGAGCAATAATAAATACTCTGTTCGCCCTGCCAGCTCTGGCACTCATATCAGTTATCAGTTCATCGCATGAAGGTTCGCAAAATGAGAACATCATATCACTGCAGAATAATTCAAAATATATTTACACCGGACTTGAAAAATGTGCAAAGAAGTGTCATCAAAACGGTGAGCTTGGATTTCAGTATGACATTATAAAGAATAGCCCTCATGCTGAGGCTTATAATGTCCTGTCAACCAGAAAAGCTGAAGTTTATGCCAGGCAGGCAAAAGTTGAAGGAAGTGCCGCAGCAAGCCCTGTGTGCCTTAAGTGCCATGTAACAGGAGGAGGTCTCGATGCTTCATATTTTGCAGCAACCTATAAAAAAGAAGATGGCGTAACATGCGAGGCCTGCCACAAAGGGCAAGACAATGCACAAACGGTTCTTCCGGGTGAAAAGAGCTGTCTTGAATGCCATGCTAACACAGTTCACAAAGTGGCTGAATTTGATTATAAAGAAAGATTTGCAAAAATTGCTCATCCAAAAGCCGCAGTTGTCGTGGATACTAACAGGAATAATCTGAAAAAAGGAATGCATTTCAAAAAGTTAACCGGAGGATCAGGGAAACATTATTTAGGTGAGCATTTTGGAGGTGGAATAGTTTTCTTTACAACAGATGACGGTATGCACGGATTAATTGCAGCAGCGGCCGATCAGGGAAAAGGCATTAAGTGGCATAACGGTGTAAGCAGGTTTACCGGTTCTGACGATGACGGATATCAGGCAGGAGCACATAATACGGAAAAAATTGCAGCAGATCTTGCCAGGGATGATAGCAAAGGCCACTTTGCAGCCGGAGTTTGTGCTGATTATTCCATTACAGTAAATGGAATTGAATATAATGACTGGTACCTGCCTTCAAAATCGGAACTGAACCTGATGTATTTACAAAAAGATATTATCGGAGGCTTTGCCAGGGGCTACTGGAGCTCCACCGAAGTCGACAGCACAAGAGCCTGGGGTCAGTACTTCAGCAGCGGCCGTCAGTTCAGCCATGGGGGCAAGGATTATGCCGGTTATGTAAGAGCGATCAGGGCGTTTTAGCCGGCGCCTGCATTAGGCTGCAAGAAACCATTGTTGCACAAATTATTTGCAGATGGAAATTAAGGATCTTCGAATTTTGCTTACAGATTCTAATTTTTTTACCTTCTCTGGTTAATAATTAAAAAAATAATACTAAATTGAGTTGATGTTTCAATGCTCTATAAGTTATTACCGGGAGTTATCAGGCTGGAGGGTGCTGTTTTTTTAGATCATTCTGTAAGGATTTGCTTTTTTAAAACTCTGTTACATGGCTAACCTAATACATTCTGCCTATGAAACAATAAATTTCTGTATGAAAGAAACAAGGAAGCCCGTCACGGCTTCCCTTTCCTGTTTTTAACATAAATACCAGGGCAATGCCGGGTATTATGCGATTTAGTTTTTTAACGGTCTAAATCATTCAAATCTATGAAAAAAATCTTCAGATTAAACTTAACAGGTTTATTTAAGGGATGTCCAAAGATCCTGAGACTTACAAATTTTCTTCTTCTTACTGTGCTTTTTAATGTTTTTGCTGTTGTAAATGCGCAGCAACGAACGATAACAGGTATAGTAAACGATAGCCAGACAAATGAGGGAATGCCCGGGGTAAATGTGGTTGTTAAAGGGACAACCATAGGTACCATGACCGGGACAGATGGAAGGTTTTCTATTACGGCAGGTGATCCAAATTCCATTTTGGTTTTCTCATTTATTGGGTACACATCACAGGAAGTTCCTCTGGCAGGAAGATCAAATATTTCCGTTTCGCTGGTAGCTGATCTTCAGCAACTTGAAGAGGTAGTAGTTGTTGGGTATGGCTCCCAGACAAGGAAATCACTGACCGGCGCTGTATCCGCCGTGAATTCACAGGCGCTGGCGAAAGAAACTTCGGCAAATGCAATCACCAGGCTACAGGGCAAGGCATCAGGTGTTGATGTGCTTACCGCAAGGGCGCCGGGAGCTGATGCTACAATAACCATACGCGGATTAGGAACAATTAATAACAATTCACCATTATTTGTTATTGACGGAGTTCCGACCAAATCCTCAACATCACAGCTCAATCCTGATGAGATCGAATCAGTGACCGTTCTTAAGGATGCATCTTCAGCAGCTATTTATGGCGCAAGGGGTGCAAACGGGGTTATTATCATTACTACAAAGCGTGGAACACCCGGTAAGGCACGAATATCTTTCAACAGCAGGATGGGCTTCAGCAATTTCAATAACTGGTACGATCTTCTGAATGCCCGGGAATTTGGTGAAATGATCTGGCTTCAGGCTAAAAACATGGGTCTTGCTCCATCACATATACTTTACGGAAACGGTGCCACACCTGTGATGCCCGATTATATAAGTCCTGTTGCAAATGAAGGAGCTCCTGGTACTGATCCGAGTGCCTATAACTACACGCCAGGTTCCACTTTCAACAATATTACAAGAGCCAACAAGGAGGGAACTAACTGGTTCGAAGAAGTTTCCCAGACCGGCGTGATGCAGGAATATAACCTTGCTATAGCAGGCGGGAACGAAGGAACTACTTATGCTTTCAATGTTGGATATCTGAATGAGAAAGGTATTGTCAGGTACACCGAGTTTGACCGTTATTCACTGCGCTCCAATTCTGATGCGCACCCGACCAAATGGCTAACCATTGGTGAATCCCTTGGCTTAACCTATACTGTTGGCAAGGGCGATCGCAGCGAAGCAAACGAATGGTCGCCGATAGGATATTCAACACGTATTGCACCGATTATACCGGTATATGATATTATGGGAAATTTTGCAGGAACGAGAGGTACCGGAACAGAAGGTACCAATCCACTTTCAGTGGCATACCGTGGCCGTGATAATTATCAGAATGGCCTCAGGGGGCTTGGTAATGTCTATGGTGAAATACAGGTGATGGAGGGTCTCAGATTGAAGTCACTCTTTGGATTTGACTACAGACCCTATGAAAATAAAACTATTGCACGACAGAGTCCCGAAGCACAGGAAGCCAGTCTTACCGACGTTCTGACAATTTCAACAGGTACAACGGTACAATGGAACTGGGCAAACACCCTTAATTTTACGCGCGTTTTCGCCGACTTACACAGGTTGAATATCCTTTTGGGTACCGAGGCAGTTTCTGCATCTTCCAATACTTTTACTGCCAGCCGCTCAACCTTCTTTTCAGACGATGTTAACTACATGTATCTCGATGCCGGTGAGCAGAATCAGACCAACGGCGGAAATGGGAGTGAAGTAAAATGGATGTCCTACTTCGGCCGGTTAAACTATGATTACAAAGAGAAATATCTTCTTGAAGCGACTCTGCGCTACGACGGATCTTCACGCTTCGGTGCAAACAGCCGCTGGGGAACTTTCCCTGCCTTCTCGGCAGCATGGAGGGTCTCAGACGAGAGTTTCATGGAAAATACAAAGAATATTTTCAACAATCTGAAGGTTCGTGCCGGCTGGGGAAAATCAGGTAATGATGAAGTTGGTAATTACAACGGCTTCAGTACATTCAGCTCAAACCAGACTAATGCCTCTTACCCGATAACAGGATCGATCAACTCGGCAGCCGCAGGTTTTTATGCATCTGCTTTCGGAAACATCGATGCAAAATGGGAAACCACCACTTCTACAAATATCGGATTTGACCTGGGATTTCTTCAGAATACCCTTACTGCCACAGTTGATATCTGGAGAAGGAAAACCGAAGACATGCTTTACAGGGTATCTATTCCTATGGTAAGCGGCGCTGCATCGGCTCCTTCAGTTAATATAGGTGATATGGACAACAAGGGTTACGATCTTAATCTGGAATACCGGAATAAGGCGATAGGAGGGGATCTTACTTATGGATTGGGACTGACTCTTTCCCAATATAAAAATAAGATACTTAAGATCTCAGGTAAAGAAAGTGAATTCATAAACGGCGGGGAATTCAGATATATGAGATATACACGGGCGCAGAAAGGTACAGCTTACCCTGAATTTTACGGATTGATTGTTGATGGTATATTCCAGACACAGGAGGAGGCCGCCGGATATGCGCCGATCTACGGGGGAGCATATAATGTAGCAGGACATTTCAAATTCCGTGATGTAAGTGGTGACGGTATTGTAAATGATAATGACCGGGCATATATTGGCAGTCCCCATCCTAAATTTACAGCAGGTTTCAATGCAGACGTAGCTTACAAAGGCGTCTCGTTAAGCGCATTCTTCTATGCGCGGTACGGGAATAAGGTCGCCAACTATATCAGGCGTTTCTACGATTTTACCCAGTTCAACGGGAACCGTTCAAAGGACCGGCTCTACAGATCATGGGGCAGCCCGTACCTTGCCGATAATGCAGATGCTGTTCTGCCACTGGCTGATACACGAAACGAAAGCCAGTACCCTTCAACATTCTTTCTTGAAGACGGCTCTTTCCTGAGATTAAAAACCCTGCAGCTTAGCTACAGCCTGCCGAAACAATTTACCCAGAAGCTCACGGTGAGTAAAGTGGATGTTTATATTCAGGGCACAAACCTGTTTACACTTACCAAATACAAAGGACTCGATCCTGAAATTCCCGTCTCGGGTATTAATGCAGGTGTTGACGCATCACAGTGGCCAACATCAAGGCAGATAGTATTTGGAATCAGGTTAGATATTTAAAAGGTTTATGTTTTGGAATCACTTAAATAAAAAACTATGAAAAAGAAAATAATTGTTTCAATTATGGCTATCGGATTATTGCTGGCTGTGTTAGCCGCTTGCTCCGAAGAGTTCCTGGAAACAGTGCCGACAGGTTCAGCAAACAATATAATACTTGCAAGTGAAAAAGGAGTTCAGATGTTATTGATAGGAGCTTATGCAGGAATTGATGGAACACCAACCACTTCAGGAAGTCTGCCTGGCTCTACATCTAACTGGGTTTTCGGGGGGTTTGCCTCTGATGATGCATATAAAGGACAGGGTCAGACCGGGGAGGCTTCGAGTACAGTAATAGAAACCTATACAGCCGATGCTAACACTCCTTATCTTGAAGGAAGATGGAGCGTGGATTACAATACCATTCAGCGTGCCAATGATGTTTTGAGAATAATGGCCACTACAAAGGGCATCTCTGAAGCAAATAAAGTTTCATATACTGCTCAGGCCAGGTTCATAAGGGGGTTTATGCATTTTGAGGCAAAAAGAGTGTTTAACAACATACCCTACATAACAGAAAATGACGTTGCTGCAGAGGTTCCGAATACTGTTTCGGCCTGGCCGGGAATTGAGGCCGACCTTAAATATGCTGCAGAAAATCTCCCTGCCGACTGGGGTAAAGATGTTGGCCGAGCAACAAAATATGCAGCCGAAGCTGTCCTTGCGAAAGTTTATATTTTCCAGAATAAATGGAACGAAGCAAAGCCACTTCTCGATGATATTATTGCCAGTGGAAAATTTGAACTGATGCCTGCTTTTGAAGACAATTTCCGCATCGCAAAGAGAAACAATAAGGAATCTGTCTTTGAAATACAATACAGTATTTATGACGGGGCCAGCGGACAGGCCAACGCCGGCTATGGTCAGTATGCTGTTAATGGTATGATCGGTGTTGACGGTACAAGCAGCTGCTGTGGTGGATATCAGCCAACACAGACACTTGTTAATGCATTTAAGGTAGATCCCGTAACCGGACTGCCATTTATTGATGCTGATACACTTGCTAACCTGAAAAACGACATGGGTATTACTTCAACCACTTACTTTGTTCAGGATACCGTTACCCCAGTTGACCCAAGGCTCGATTATACAGTTGGCCGCCGTGGAATTCCTTTCCTTGATATGGGAATAATGCGTGGTTATGCCTGGATCCGTGAACAAGCTTACGGCGGACCCTATATTAACAGGAAATACCAGTTCCTGAAGAGCGAGGTAGGAACAGGTTCAAATACAATAGGCTGGGCCACAGGTCTTAATGTTGGAAATTACCGTGCTGTAAGATATGCACATGTTCTTCTCCTAAGGGCTGAAGTGGCCGCTGAAACTAACGACCTGCCTTATGCAACGCAGCTTGTCAATATGGTACGCGACAGGGCCGACAATAATGTTGTTATGGGAAGATGCCGTACCTTCACACTGCCGAGCCAGAGTGGTCTGAAGGTTGATTATACAATCCCTGCTGCAAACTATCTTGTGAAACAGTATCCTGCAACTTTCCCTAATGTTGATTATGCACGTAAGGCAATCCGAATGGAAATGCGCCTCGAACTCGCAATGGAAGGCCACAGGTTTTTCGACCTTGTTCGATGGGGAATTGCTGCTCATACAATAAATATGTATATAAAACAGGATATAAAATTCAGAAATTACCTCGGTGGATCTTCTCCTGCAGTTTTCATAGCCGGCAAACACGAATACTGGCCAATACCGCAAACCCAATTGGATCTGCAACCTGGTGTCCTGGTTCAAAATCCTAATTATTAATAATTTAAATTAATTTATATGGGGCTGTCGGAAGTCATTTAAGCTGTATAAGTCCTTCCCTCAGCCCCTTCCTTTAAAAGAGTGATAAAACTGAACCGATAAAATCAATATGAAAAGATTACTGTTTTTCATTTTAGTCATGATAATTACGGCCATTATTATAAACGCGCAGGTGGGTGCTCCTGTTAACACAAAAGTTGATCTGCCGGCCGATGAAGAGAACCTGAACGTATTTCAGCAATGGCTGAGGTGGAACAATGGAGGGTCGCTTCTTCTTGACCATCTTATTTACCAGGCGATGGATCATTACGCGATAAGAGACAGGGAGATAGCTAAGCTTTCCACCAAAAGCGACTGGATGAACAGACAGGATCTGGTAAGAGAGAAACTGATGAAAATCGTCGGACCTTTTCCTGAAAAAACCCCTCTTAACCCGAAGATTACAGGAACAATAAAAAGAGAGGGGTACAGGATAGATAAGATCATTTTTGAAGCAATGCCCGATTATTACGTAACGGGCTGTCTCTATGTACCGGAAGGAGTAAAAGGAAAAGTGCCTGCTATTGTAAATGTGATCGGTCATAACCAGGAAGCTTTCCGGAATGAGCTGTACCAGGTTATCAACTATAACCTTGTAAAAAAGGGAATGATGGTCTTTGCGATCGATCCTCCCGGACAAGGCGAGCATCTTCAGTACTTTGATCCTAAGATCAATTTTTCTTCAATCGGCTATACAGTCGTTGAACACAGCTACTTTGGAAACCAGTGCTTTCTGTCAGGTTCTTCTGCTGCCAGGTACTTTATCTGGGAGGGCATCAGGGCAATTGATTACCTGGTAAGCCGTAAGGATGTTGATCCTGCAAGAATAGGAGTGACAGGATTTTCAGGTGGAGGCACAATAACATCTTACCTTTCTGCTTTTGACGATAGGGTAAAAGTGTCAATACCATGCAGCTGGTCAACGGCATCAAGGAGGCAGCTCGAAACCAAAGGAGCGCAGGATGCAGAAACTGAATTCATACGGGGGGTCGAGGAAGGAATAACATTTGAAGACCTGCTGGAGGTAAGAGCTCCCAAACCGACACTGCTTACATTCGTTTCGCGCGATCAGTATCTTACTTTACAGGGCGCACGCGAAGCTCTGGCTGAAGCAAAGAAAGCATACAGGGCCTTTGGAATGGAAGATAATATCCTTATCTCAGAGGATGATTCAAAACACTGGATGACGCCAAAAATAAGGTATGACATATACTCATTTTTCATGAAGCATTTCAATATCAGGGGCGATCCTTCTGAAACCGAGGCTGAGTTATTCAAGTATGAAGAATTGAATGTTACTCCCACAGGGCAGATAGCGACTTCATTCGGCGGCGACATGATTTTTGATGTCAATAAAAGAGAAACAGAAAAGCTGATTGAGGATCTTGAAAAATCGAGAGAAGATATTGATAAGCACCTCATGGATGTGAAGATAAAGGCAAAGGTTGTTTCCGGTTATATCTCTCCTTCAGGTGAAGGATTGAGATCATTCATCAATGGCAAATATCAGCGTGAAGGTTACTCAGTAGGAAAATATGCTATAATGGGAGAAGGCAACTACCCGATTCCTTTTCTTCTATTTGTTCCTTCGGGCAATATTAAGAAGAACCCCGCCCTTATCTATATCAATCCAAAAGGTAAAGCTGCCGATGCAGCTCCCGGAGGAGAGATTGAAAAGCTTGTCAGGCAGGGTTATGTCGTTGCAGCAACAGACGTTCTTGGAATAGGGGAAACAAAAAATACTGCTTCAAGGGGCAGTGCCGACGGATATACAAGCGTGCTGATCGGGAGGAGCATTGTTGCTATACAGGCATCTGACATTGTCAGGGTTACAGATCATCTGAAGACACTCGATGAGGTGGATCCTGCCAGGATTGGAGCCGTGGGAATCGACCTGATGTGCCTCCCCCTGTTACACGCGGCAGCTTTTGATCCGGACATAAGCAGTGTGGCTTTAATAGGGTCGCAGGTGTCGTACCGCTCGATTGTTACAAACAGGCTTACTAAGGTTGGACTGACACCAACAGGGAACAAAGGTGTCAATCATCCTTATGAAGTGGATTTCTCATGGGGGATTGCAGGTGTGCTGACTGCTTACGACCTTCCTGACCTTATCGGTTGTATCGCTCCCCGGAAAATTGCATTATCGGACCTGAAAGATCATAATCTTGAACCGGCGCGAGGAGATCTTGTTAAGCAGGATCTGTCTTTTCCGCTTTCAGTGTATGCAAATAAAAATGTTTCTGATAACATAAAAGTTACAACGGGCGAGAGCTCACTGAACCTTGTGAACTGGTGTTTCAAAAAATAATAGTCTATTCTATGATGAAGAAAAATAATATCTCACGCAGGAATTTTATTCAGAAAACTGCACTGACAACAGGAATGGCCACCACCGTTGCGCCATTAGGGTTTGCAGGTGATCTCTCTTCCGGGAATCAGAAAAACAGATCTCCCCGTGAAGTATGGATCGCAGGAGTGTCCCAGGAGGGATTAAGGGCGAAAACACCTGAACTGATGGTAGAAAAAATAATGGAGGTCTTAAACGCAACAGTGACATATAATCCTGATTTCGTCTGCCTCCCTGAGGCCTTCCCTTTTGAATATGTGGAAACACGGCTTTCTTTTAAGCAGCGAGTTGAGTTTTCGGAGAAAGTGCTTGAACAGTTCTCCGCGTTCTCAAGGGAACATAACTGTTATACCATCTGTCCTGTCTTTACCTCATCAGAAGGGAGAATCTATAATTCAGCCGTCGTCTTTGACAGAAGCGGGAGGAAAATAGGGCAATACAACAAGATTCACGAAACCACCGGATATGTGGAAGAAGGTATTACATGCGGCGCTATCAGCCAACCAGCTTTACAAACTGAATTCGGCCCAATCGGAATTCAGATCTGTTATGATATTAACTGGGAAGATGGATGGAAAATGTTAAGGGACCAGGGAGTGAAGATTATTTTCTGGGTTTCGGCATTTGACGGGGGGCAACAATTGAATATGAAAGCTTTGCAGAATAAGTGTGTCATTGTCTCGAGCACAAACAAGAATACATCAAAAATATGCGACATTGATGGCAGGATGGTTACAGGCACCGGCATCTGGGAAAAAAATTTCTTTTGCGGTAAAGTAAACCTCGAAAAGGTCTTCCTTCCAACTTATGATTATCTGAAGGAATACCGTGAGATAAAGAAGAAATATGGCAGAAAGGTTGAAATAACAACTTTCCACGAAGAAGAATGGACCATTATCGAAAGTCTTTCACCGGAGGTTCTTATCAGCGACATTATGAAGGAATATAACCTGAAGTCTCATAATGAAGGCATTAAGGAAGCTGAATTGATACAAAATAAATCACGGGTATAAACTGAATTCCAAAGAAGTTGAGTAAATATTAAAATACACCAAGTGAAAATAAAGTACTTCCTGATTTATTTTTTCTGTGTAATTATTGCCACTGGAAATATCAATGGCCAGCTCATTAATGCGAAGGTCGACCTCAAGCCCGATCCTGAAGACCTGAATGTATTTCAGCAATGGCTCAGATGGAATAACCCCGGGAGCCTGCTTGTAAATCACCTTATAGAACTGGCAAATGATCATTATGACATAAGGGACAGTGAGATATCAAAACTTGTTACCAAAAGTGAATGGATGAAAAGGCAGGATCTTGTCAGGCAAAAACTAATGGAAATTGTTGGCCCTTTTCCTGAAAAGACACCTTTAAATCCAAAGATAACAGGCACCATAAAAAGAGACGGTTACCGGATTGAAAAAATCATTTTTGAAGCAATGCCTGCCTACTATGTTACCGGATGCCTCTATGTGCCGGAAGGTGTTAAAGGCAGGGTGCCTGCCATTTTAAATGTGATAGGTCATAACCAGGAGGCTTTTCGTAACGAGCTATACCAGGTTATTAACTACAATCTTGTAAAGAAGGGTATGATGGTTTTTGCAATTGATCCTCCGGGCCAGGGTGAGCATGTTCAATACTTTGATCCGAAGATAAATTTTTCTTCGGTGGGCTATACTGTTGTTGAGCACACTTATTTTGGGAACCAGTGCTTCCTGACAGGCTCCTCCGCTGCCAGGTATTTTACATGGGAAGGCATAAGAGCAATTGATTATCTGGTCAGCAGGAATGACGTTGATCCTGAAAGAATCGGAGTAACCGGGTTTTCGGGTGGAGGCACTGTTACCTCATACATTTCAGCCTTTGATGAAAGGGTAAAGGTCTCAGTACCATGCAGCTGGGCTACAATGAACAGAGCTCTTCTTAATACAAAGGCAGGTCAGGATGGTGAGTCTATTATACCTCATGGAATAGCACAAGGAATAACATTTGAAGACTTCATAGAAGTAAGAGCGCCAAAGCCGACTCTTATGACGTTCGTCTCCCGCGACGAATACCTGGCCCTTCAGGGCGCCCGTGATGCTCTTGCCGAAGCAAAGCGCGCCTATAAAGCATACGGACTGGAGGATAATATTCAGCTTTCGGAAGATGACTCAAAACATACAATGACTAGGAAGATAAGATATGATATTTATTCCTTTTTCATGAAGCATTTTGATATTGAGGGCGATCCTTCGGAAATTGAGGCTGAACTGTTCAAATATGATGAACTGAATATTACTCCCACTGGACAAATTTCAACTTCCTTTGGAGGGGACATGATTTTTGATGTGAACAAACGCGAGGCAGAGAAGCTTGTCAATGACCTTAACCTGTCAAGAAATGATATTGATTCTCATATCATAAAGGTAGGAAAAAAGGCCAGGGAAGTTTCCGGTTTTATTGCTCCTTCCCCTGAAAAAGTCAACTCATTCATTAACGGACGCTATCAGCGTGACGGCTATTCAGTGGGTAAATATTCAATAATGGGGGAGGGTAATTACCCCATTCCTTTCCTGCTGTTCGTACCCGCTGATGATAGTAAAAAACATCCGGCTCTGATCTATCTTAATCCTGCCGGTAAGTCAGCCGATGCAGCTCCCGGGGGCGAGATTGAGAAACTGGTAAAGAAGGGATACATAGTAGCTGCCACCGATATATTAGGAATTGGAGAAACCAGAAATACTGCCGCGCGTGGAAATACCGACAGCTATACAGGTGTTTCAATTGCGAGGAATCTGGTCGGAATCCAGGCAGGTGATATTGTCAGGATAGTACAATACCTTAAAAATCAGTATTATGTGGATGCTCAAAAGATCGGAGCCATCGGAATGGACGGGTTGTGTATTCCCCTGCTGCACGCTGCTGCTTTTGAGCCTGCTATCAGTAATATCATTCTGACAGGTTCACTTATCTCATACCGTTCAGTTGCCATGGACAGATTGTATATGATAGGTCTTACTAAGGTGGGTAGAGGTACCGGCCATCCTTATGAGGTCGATTTTACCTGGGGAATAACAGGTGTTTTGAAAGCATACGACCTTCCTGACCTTTTGGGATGCATTGCCCCCAGGAAGGTTGCTCTGACAGATCTGAGAGACCATGCCCTTAAGCCGGCTTCAGAAGATATTGTTAAAGAAGAGCTTGCTTTTCCTTTGTCAGTTTATTCCGGTAAAGGAGCACAGGCCAATCTTAAGATAAATGCTTCACCTGAGAGTTACGGAGAACTGGTTGACTGGTGTTTCAGATAATTAATTGAGAATAAAACAGGAACTAAAACTAGACAGAATTATGTCAAAAATTAACCGAAGGGAATTTTTAGCGGGAACTTCATTAACAGCAGCAGGAATTGTCCTGGGTAACAGCATTGGCAGCTGCAATGAGGAGGCAAAAGCGGTAATTTCTTCTTATGATGTGATGAAAGAAATTCTTAAATTCCGGAAGATCGATGCACATGCACATCCTCCCGACAATATAGACGACCAGATTGAGATTTCTGACAGGCTTGGCATTACTAAACTGCAGATTTCAGAACCTTCTGTTAACCCGAAAGCGACCCCTGATGAGATAAGGAAAAACAATGACGCGGTTATTGCAGCGGTTAAGAAATTTCCCGACAGGTACATTGGATTCTTTACACTTAATCCGGCCTACCCGAAAGAGTCAATGGAGGAGCTTAAAAGGTGTGTTGACCTCGGATTCGCCGGATATAAGGGCTATACACAGGTGAAGGTAAATGATCCTCTTTATTATCCGGTTATTGAAAAGCTGATTGAACTTAAAATGATTGTGTTCATGCACACTTTTACACAGCTTGGTATGGCAGGGTACAGGATGAAGTATAATATTGGCACTGGCGAGAACACAACTCTTCCCGAAGATATGGTTGATGCTGCAAAGAGATACCCAGAAGCAACATTCCATTTTGCACATATTGGCGGCGGTGGCGACTGGGAATATCAATGCAAGACACTTGCAGAGTGTCCCAATATTTATGTAGATACAGGGGGTAGTAACAATGAGGAAAATATCATCGATTTTGCAATAAGACATCTTGGCGAGGACCGTATTTTCTTCGGTTGCGACGGTTCCTTTCACCATGGTGTCGGTCGGGTAATGGCTTCAGATACGACTGATGAACAGAAAAGAAAAATATTTTTTGATAATTATAGCAATGTATTAAAGAGAGGAGGTCGCAATGTTGCTTGATATCAATGCTTATGTAGGACACTGGCCATTCAAACAGCTCCAATATAATACATGTTCAAAGCTTCTTGCCAGGATGAATAATTTCGGGGTGGATGCCTCAGTTATAAGCAATCTAAATGGCATTTTTTATAAAAATACCCAGTCGGCTAATGAAGAATTATTTAGTGAACTGAAATCCGACAGAAATTTCGCTGACCGGTTTATTCCATTTGCAATTATCAATCCTATCTATGCAGCATGGAAGAAGGACTTTGAAACCTGTTTTACTAAAATGGGAATGAAAGGACTGAGGGTATTTCCACAATATCATGATTACGGGATTACCGATCCTCCTTTTATTGAACTGGTTAAGATGGCCCGCGACAAGGGCATACCGGTAGCTATCGATATCAGAATGGTTGACAGCCGTCAGCGGTCCTGGATGGATATCCCTGTATATGAGCCCGGCGTGGTGGCCGATATCATAAGAAAGGAGTGGCAGCTCAGGAATGTAGCACCCATTATAAAAGCAGTTCCTGATGCAAAGTTTATTATTGTGAATGTTGCAAACGGATTCAGGGTAAATGACGAGGAACTGGAATTATTTAAGAACGCCGATCTGGTTTTTGACACATCCGGGAGGTCCGCTTCAGGACTAAAAGAATTAATGGACAGGTTCGGGAGCGATAAATTTGCATTCGGATCGCACTCTCCAATACTTGACTATCTTTCAGGAAGGGTGCGAATTGAATCTATGCCCCTGACAGAAGCTGATGAAGCTACAAAAGATATGCTCAGATCGGGAAATGCAAAAAGAATACTGGGAATATAATCTGCTGAGCCTTTACCTCCTCTCCCCCTCCCTATAGCTATCGGGACCCTCTCCCGTGTGAGATGGGCTTTAATTTATATTTTCTCCACCCTACTTCTTCGGCAACTCCATGTCAAGGCTGGCTCCAGTTAAGGCCTTCATTATATCTGACTGCTCTGCAACCTGTACCCTTACAGTATTCTGATCAACTCTTTCAACACCCGGTCTTTTAACCAACCTGTCAGCTTCCTGCGGAGTGGTCAGTCTTAAAACAACAGTCATTGGCAACGAAGGCTTATAAGTTGTAAAGCTGTGGCCTGATTTGATTTTTTTAACGGCCTCCCTGACTTTCTTTGCTACCAGCTTTCTGGCTGCTTCCGGGTCAAGTCCTTCTGCTTGTTCCCAGGTAACGGCATGCTTAACCTCAGCTGTTACGATTCCTGGATATTGCTGCTCTGCTTCACGGCATCCGGCCCTGTCGCCCGACATCATTACTGTGGGTATGCTCCAATGACCTGCAAAGCATGATTCGATTCCAATCTCGCCGACACTCAATCCATTTATTGTGATATCGGCCCAGGAGAGCGATTGTGCATGAGGAAGGAATGCACCTTCAGTTCCTGCCTTGGCATGATGAGCCATTACCATAAAACCGTCAGTCTCCGCGTCGAGACCAGGCATCCAGCGCATCTTTCCATTTTCCATCCCTGTGCTCCTGGGAAGAAATGTGATCCGGGGATCTGAAATCAGTTTTGAAGGTATAATATTATTGCCGCCATGATGGGTATCGCATATTATAAGTTCATCAACGCCGGCATCGAGTGCTGCTTTTGCCGCAGAATTGACATCTGCAGTAATAAGCTCCAGCCCTTCCTGCTTGACCGCCTCCGGTACTCCAGGATCCCAGTACCAAGCCTGGGGTTTTGTAAAGAGCCCGCTTGTACCCTCCATGTCCCAGAGCATGAATATCTTAATCTTATCATCTTTTTTAGCCTTCTTTTGCTCTGATATTGATTTTTCCCCCTGGTCAAAGGCTGACAATAAAATTGCAGTCACGATCAATGCCGAAAAAACTCTTATTGAACTTCTCCGGACAATGTTTAAGTCTGATGAGTTTTTCATGGTATTTTTATTGGTTGACTAAAATTAAAATGATATTTATTCCGCTAAAACAATGTCTCCATTGCTGAATCTGTATTTTACTATTTCCTTGCATAACGAACAACCATACATTGGGGAATCAGTGTCAACTTTTGAGATCTCGGCATAGACGACCCCTTCACTTATTTCAATTACTTTCATAAGAGTATCCAGTACTTTTTCAATCTCGAAACTGTTACCTTTTCTCATTACAAAAAGATGCTCGGTCCTTTGCAGAAATGGTCCTGTATAAAAAGCCAGTGGGATTATTGCATCAACTTTTAAATCATCATTTATTTTTCCTGTTAATATCGCTGACGGATCAATGGCATAAGATATTTGTTTGTTCCCAATACGGATATTCCCATTTTCATCAGTTGTCTTTTCTGCTTCTATGAGCTGGCCTGTAATATATCCTTCCGCAATATCAACAAGTTGTTCCCTTAAACGTGCCTTTATGCCACCTGAATTATCATGTTCTGAACATGATAGCAGTATTATCAGGAGTAAAGCAATTTGGAAGATTGTTTTCACCTTTTATTATCAGTAAAACCTAAATATAGCTTATTTAAGTCAGAAAATAAGCGATGCTCCTGTAAAACATTTCAACTGAAAAATAGACGAAAGCCAGTGCAAATATCTTAAAAACGACAGGGACCACTTTTGGGTCGGAGAGTATCTTTCTGAACCTTGAAAAAGCAAATGCTGCAAGAGCAGTTGAAACAAGCCAGGCAATTTCAACAATAACAAGATAGAGAATACTGCCAAAAGCAACTTTTTCGTTGAATAATATGGCTTTGGGTACAATTACCATAATCCAGAAACTCCAGAGCACGCCATTTGAAAGTATCATCATCGTAATTTTCCCAAGACTGAAATAGACCTTTTCGACCGGGTCTATTTTTTTTACTTTCCAGATCCCTGCAGAGATCCAGAGAAGAATGGCTGCTCCTATAAATGAAAGTCCGTAAAAAACAGATTCTGAAAGATGCATTGATGAAAGGGCTGCCATGCTGATAAAAGCCACAATGGTCTCAATAAGCATTGCCCATAAGATAATTCTAAAGCTTTTGGCCAATCCCGATTGTAAGATTTCAGTAAATGTTGTTGTCAGAACAGGACCGGGAATAATGCCGCTTACCAGTCCTATTATTCCAGCAGTAATAATGTCATTCCATATACCCATTGCAGAATAGTTCATTTAACATTTTCAAAAGGCAGGCTTCATTCCTTACTGATTACACAAAAATATTATTAGAGGTTTGAAACCTTACCTTATTTGTTTAAATTTATTCGTTGAAGTTGGTTTATCCTATATGAAGGCAAGTTTTAATCCTGATCTAAAGATAATAATTAACAAAATGAAGCTCCTTAAAAATTTACTGATCTCAAGCCTGATGATTCTATTCTTCCAGGCAGTTTCTTATGGCCAGCAAAACTTTACAAGGCAGGAGTACCTTGAGAAATTAATGAAGGTCACTCCAGAGGATAAGACTGTCCCTGCTGGTGATCAGTTACCCGGGACACCCCCGGCTCACATATCTCCGCAGGACTTTTTATGGCGCGACTGGCTAAAGCGGACAGGCGAGTTGCCGCCCGACTTTGATGAGTTGCCTTCGTTGCCATTTTTGCCCGACCCTTTGATAATTGATCAGGGAGGGAAAAATATTCCGGTAGAAACTATTGCTCAATGGAATGAGAAAAAAGCAGAAATAAGAAGGCTGGCACAGCACTGGATAACCGGAACCGTTCCGCCCCAACCTGACAATATGCAGGTTGAAGTCCTTGAAGAAAAAAATATTGGTCCGCTTAGAGAGAGGAATGTTCTTCTGAAGTTTGGGCCCGGTAATAAGGCCTTGCTTCATGTCACTCTTTTGATCCCTCCGGGCAAAGGACCATTCCCGGTATTTATGTGTCCATGGAAAATTAATAATTACAGCTGGGTGCAGGCAGCAGTGCGCAGGGGATATATAGGATGCCGTTTTACTGCAACTGATCCGAAGTATGGATATCCCGACGATAGTGAAGGATATGAAAAGTTATACTGGCCACAATATGATTTCAGCGCAATAATGAGATGGGGATGGGCTGCCTCGAGAGCAATCGATTATCTCCACACACTGGATAATGTAAACAAGGATCATATTGCTCTCACGGGCCTTTCAAGAAACGGCAAGATGGCTCTGTGGGCGGCTGCCTATGATGAACGAATAAAAGCTGTGGTCCCGATTAGCGGAGGCACCGGAGGCGAGGACCCCTTCAGGTACACAACCGATAAGTATTTTAATGAGACAATGCCTCTGCTTACCTGGGCGCGCCCACACTGGCTGCATCCCCGCCTCAGGCTGTTCACAGGCTGGGAAAGCAAGATGCCGGTTGATGAGAATTCGCTGATGGCCCTTATAGCCCCCCGCGGTCTGATGATCACTTCAGCAATAACCGAATCAGCAGGTAACCCATGGGGAATTGAGCAGGCATATCTTTCAGCACGAACAGCCTATGAATTTCTTGGGGCAGAAGATAAAATTGCGCTGGATCTGCGCTGGGGCCTCCATTCACCTGCCTACAGGGATATGGAGAGATACCTCGATTTTTTTGATTATGTTTTCGGTCGTGGCAACATTAAACCCGGGAATGAACTTGTTTATGATTACTCTTTTCGAAAATGGTTAGGGCTGAGCCGTGAGATGATCGATCCGAATTCATTTCCTGAGAAAGGTATAGATGACATTCTGACTGACATCAATGGCAAAAATATAAGGAATACTGAAGGATGGAAGGAAAAGGTTACGGATATACAGAAGAGGATCAACTGGGCACTGGGAGAGGAACCTCCTTCTGTAGGCCCGGGTAATCAAACCGACTATCTTAATGAAGTGGTAGGGTTAACGAGGGTTCGTTCAGAGATCACCAGCATGCCTCTTTTATTTGGTAATTTATACTATCCTGCCGGTTATAAAACAGAGGGTACACAGGATAAGCTTCCGGTTGTAATCTACCTGCATGAGTACGCTTATTCAACGGGAATTTCAAGGTCAGGAGATATTATAACACGATTCGTAAATGCAGGATATGCCGTATATACTTACGACCAGATCGGGTTCGGTACCAGGAGCGTTGAGGAGAGCAGGCTCTTCTATGAAAGGTTTCCCCACTGGTCAAAGATGGGCAGAATGGTGGCTGATGTCCGATGGGCAGTGGATGCACTGTCCGAACTGGAATTCATTAATAAGTCACGGATCTATGCAGCCGGATATTCTTTGGGTGGAGCAGTGGGCCTGTACAGTGCAGCTCTCGATGAACGAATTGCCGGAATGATAGCAATCTGCGCATTCTCTCCCATGCGCCTTAATACACCGGGGAAAACAGCCGAGGGTATTTATGAATATTCTCATCTGCATGGCCTCCTGCCAAAACTCGGTTTCTTTGTAAAAAATGAAGCCCGGATCCCATACGATTTTCACGAAATACTTGCAGCCATTGCGCCACGACCTTTACTTATTGTTGCTCCAACCTGGGATCAGTATGCTTCTCTTCCAGATGTTCAGAATTGTGTGAAAGAAGCCGGGAATATTTACGACCTTTACAGAGCGGGCAAAAATATTGAGCTGTTCTCACCCGATGATTATAACCGTTTCTCTGATGGAATAAAAGAAAAAATGGTTGTCTGGGCCAAAGAAAATTTTAAGTAATCATTAAAGAAAGTTTTGTGGAAATATCAGGAAGCGCCAATAATTATATTTTTTTGCAGGGGAGAAAATATTCATATTTCGGGGGTAACAACTATCTTGGACTTGCAGGCCATACCGCCGTTATAAAAAGTGCAAAGGATTCTATCGACAGATATGGAGTAAGTTTTTCAGCATCACGGCAAACAACAGGAACGTCCAGTCTCCACCTTGAGCTTGAAGCGCTACTGTCTGAATTTAAAAGTAAAAAAGAAAGCGTAGTTTATGCATCCGGCTATCTGGGAAACAGAATATTGCTGCAGGTGCTTAAGCACAGATATTCCGCAGTTTTTATCGATGGATCAGCTCATCCAAGCATTCACGATGCTATTCCCGGTGACGTTCCAAATATTTTTATTTTCGATCATTGCAATACCGGCCACCTTGAAACCCTTCTGAAGAAGCATAAGAAATTCAGACCTCTCATAATAACTGATGGGGTCTTTGCATTAACCGGCGAAATAGCGCCGCTTGATAAAATTTACCTTCTGGCTCAGAAATATAATGCAGTTCTTATTACTGATGATTCTCATGCGACGGGTATCCTTGGAAAAAACGGAAGAGGCACTGCCGAGCATTTCAATCTTGACGCTATGCCGGATATCTATCAGTCTGATACTCTGAGCAAGGCGATAGGGTCATTCGGTGGCTTTATTTCAGCAGATAGTGATATTGTTTCAGCAATTAAGGAGACATCGCGGATTTATCTTGGTTCAACGGCCCTCCCTCCTCCAAGTGTTGCTGCTGCAATTTCGGCTGTCAGGATCATGATTCAACAGCCTGAATTACGAAGCGTTCTGAGGGAAAACATAAAAAATATTTCGGATGGCATCGCCGGACTTAACTTTGCGACAATTTCAGGATCAACTCCCATTATCTCACTTTTTTTTAATTCTGTTGAGAAAGCGTCGGCCTTATCGGTTTACCTGAAGGAGAATAATATTATCGTACCTTATGTTACTTATCCGGTAAAAATGAATAAATTTATTGTTCGGATCACTGCCTCTGCCAGTCATACTAATGAACAGATTGCAGCATTGATCGACAGTTTAAAAACCTGGAGACGTTACAATGGAAGCGATAAAGATTAAAAAAGTAACTATTGAACCGATTAACATAGCTCTCGATGAGCCATTTAAAATTTCAATCGGTACCAAGTACAATATTGAAAATGTACTGATCACCCTTTTGCTTGAAAATGGTATTGAAGGTTATGGAGAAGCGGCACCTATGGAACCAATTAACGGGGAGAATCAGGCAACTGTTTTGGCTGCGTTAAACAGCTGCAGTGATTTTCTAACAGGTAAAGATGTGTCGGACTACAGAAAAATTTCGGATTATCTTAAATCGGTTTTCTGGGCGCAGGTAACTGCACGTTGCGCTGTTGAAATGGCTCTGCTGGATGCTTATACAAAATGTCTGAACCTGCCTTTATATAAGTTTTTGGGTGGAGCTGACGATAAACTGGAAACTGACTACACAATTGATATTGTTCCTCCTTCTGAAGCCAGAATAAATGCAGTAAAGCTATCGGGTAAGGGTTACAGGGTCATAAAAACGAAAGTAGGAAAAAACCTTCTGGATGATATTGACCGGATAATTGCAATAAATGAAGGTGCGCCGGGTATCGGTATTACATTGGATGCAAATCAGGCATTCTCTCCCTGTGAGGCTCTCCATTTTCTTGAAGAGCTTGAAAAGAAAAACATTCGGCCCATTCTCTTTGAACAGCCGGTAATAAAACATGACCTTGCCGGAATGAAATTTGTCAGGGATAATACCTCAGTTCCGATTGCAGCCGATGAATCTGTCTTCACAAGTCAGGATGCTTTAAATATCGTCAGAATGGGTTGCGCCGATGTAATAAATGTCAAGATAATGAAATCAGGCATCATCGAAGCCCTTGATATTGCTACTATTGCAAGGTGTGCAAACATTAAACTGATGATAGGGTGCATGCTCGAAAGCAAACTTGCATTGGGTTGCTCGGTTCACATAGCCGCCGGGACAGGATATTTCAGTTACATTGATCTCGATCCGCATATCAATCCAAATGACGAACCTTTCACAGGAGGCCCCTCCTTTAATGACCCATTGTACTCCCTCGCCGGCTCAAAACCGGGAATAGGAGTGATTAAGAAAAGCTGAGTCCTGATTTTGGTAATATCAAAAACTGATCGGATACTCAAAAGAAAATAAAATACCAGTAAAATGAAAAAGAAAGATCTGACCCGACGTAAATTTATCTCGACCGTATCAGCAGTATCAGTTGGAACTGTAGCATCGGGAACCGTTCCGGCATCTTTTGAGATCTTCAGCAGCGGGCCACTTGCTGTTCAGGGAGGAAATCCGGTTCGAACCAAACCCTGGCTGGAATGGCCAAAAGCCGGAGTTGACCAGAAGGTGATCGATCTTGTTATGGAAGTTACAAAAAGTGGTAACTGGCTTAGATTCGGTGGTAAAAATGTTATTGCATTCGAGAAGGAATGGGCAAGGATGAACAACCGCAAGGAGTGTATCTGTGTCAATTCCGGCACATCTGCATTGAACACTGCCGTCGAAGGACTTAACATCGGTGCAGGCGATGAGGTGATAACTTCTCCCTACAGCGATATCGGGACCATCCAGGCTATAATGATGGCACGGGCACTGCCGGTGATGGCCGATCTAGATCCTGAATCGTACCAGATCGATCCTGCTGATGTAGAAAGGCGAATTACTAAAAACACAAAGGCTATAATACCGGTTCACATTATGGGTGTCTCCTGCGATATAGACCGGATAATGGCTATTGCCCGGAAATATAATCTTAAGGTAATTGAAGATGCCTGCCAGGCTCATCTTGCAGAATTCAACGGTAAAAAGCTGGGCAGTATCGGCGATCTTGGATGTTTCAGTTTTCAGGGCAGCAAAGCTCTTGCCAGCGGTGAAGGAGGAGCTGTAATTGGAGATGATCCGGATATGATGAATAGTTCCTGGGCTTATATGGAAAAAGGAATGGCACGTCACCTTAAAGCCAGCAACGCCATCAGGATAGGACCGAAATACCGCATGCACGAATTTGAAGGTGCGGCCCTTATGGGACAGTTGCCAGGTATGGAAGAACGCCTTAATATCCGTAACGACAATGCAGAGTACATTACATCGAAGCTTAAAGACATCCCTGCATTTGTTCCCCAGAAAAAGTATGCTGGAACAGGACGTTCCACTTACTGGAGATATGCCGTTTCGTACAAAAAGGAGCACATGAATAATGTCAGCATTGATGAAGTTTCAAAAGCGCTCAGGGCAGAGGGGATTCCGATGACCCCGTATATAAGGAATGGTTTTCATAAGCAGGGACCATGGAATGAATATATGCTGAATATGAATGTTTACAAATCAATCTATTCTGCTGCCACCCTGAAACGGTACCGCGATGAATTCAATTACCCGAATTGCGACAGGGTTTGCAATGAAGTACTTGCATTCTATGGAATGGGTATCCTTCTTCATTCACGGGAGGAGATGGATGACATAGTAAATGCTATGAGGAAAGTTTATGAAAACAGGGATAAAATCAAAAGAGGATAAATCCGCGTCACAGGTTAAATATGAGGTGAATAAAATAATTTTGAAAAAATATTGTAGCAGATGATAGAAAAGAAAATTACGATACAGGCCGTCAATTCAGATTTTGAAAGGGAACAGCTGGCCCGGCCTTTTGGATTTAAAGGCGGTTACCATACCGAAAAGTGGAATACTGTGTGCATGTTGGAATCAGTTTCAGGGATCAGGAAGGTGGCTCTGGGTAGCCAGGGCATCAACTGGTCAGATTCCACGGTTTTTACCTCATATTCGCATGCTGCAGGTAATGCTTTTATGTATTCCATGACCGAATATGCCCTTCAGCTGCTTAAAGGCCGTACATTTACCAACCCTATGGAGGTAATAGACGATATCCTGGATGATGTTTACCGTTACGGTGTTGATATAACCGGTGTCGCCGGACTTAAGAAAACATTTGCATTGAATTCCCTGTGTGGGGTCGATAATGCATTATGGATGTTATACGCAGCTGAAAACGGGATTGCCGATTTTGATGGTATGATACCCAAGGAATATAAGCCTGCTTTATCTACTCACCATAAGACAGTTGCATGCATCCCTCTAATCAATTATTCAGTTCCTGTTGCCGAGATTAAGCAGGCAGTAGAAGAGGGGTATTTTTTTATGAAGATAAAAATCGGGCAACCGGGCAACCAGGCGGAGATGCTTGAAAAGGATAAAGCCAGGCTCACCGAGATACATGAGGCTCTGAAAGATTACCGTACCGAACATACCAAAGACGGAAAGCTCCCCTATTATTTCGATGCGAACGGCAGGTATGAGATGAAAGATACTCTTCTTAAGCTGATAGATCATTCGAAAAAGATAGGTGCTTTTGAACAGATCGCGATCATTGAAGAACCCTTTCCTGAACAGGCACAAATAGATGTTTCAGATATTCCTCTAAGACTGGCCGCAGATGAAAGCGCTCATACTGTCGAGGATGCTCTTACCCGCATCCAGATGGGTTACAGGGCTATTGCCCTGAAAGCTATAGCCAAAACGCTCAGCATGACGATGAAGATCGCAAATGCCGCTAAAAAGAATGGAGTTCCATGTTTTTGCGCCGATCTGACCGTCCCTCCTGTTCTTATCGACTGGAACAAGAACGTGGCTGCCAGGCTGGATGCATTCCCAGGATTAGGAACGGGCCTCCTTGAAACGAATGGACATCAGAATTACAGTAACTGGGCTTTACTGGAATCCTACCATCCATTTAAGGATGCCTCATGGAGAAAAGTTCAGGACGGTGTATTTAATCTTAATGATGATTTTTATAAGAAAAGCGGTGGAATACTTACCGAATCAGATCATTATAAGAATTATTTTAAAAAACCTATCTGATTCACCGGTTTACCGGGTTGTATCCAGGATTAATCCATTCCCGTCAATATGGTTATAACAATAACCCCATTGGCGCCTCTTGCGCTGTAAATTGAAGCCGAGTGTCCTTTAAGGACTTCTATCGTTTTAACAGTTGATGGAGCTATTCCATCTATATTCCCGACGATCATGCCATCAACGACAAAAAGCGGCTATGTACTTAGCATAAATGACGATACTAAATACGAATCAGACACAAATATTTCAGCGGTAAACCGATTTATTATCTGTATCAGGAAGTTGAAGAAGTTAACCTTAATGTAATTTTCCAGGCTTATTTTTATTCTTGAGATTTATGTATTTTTTATTTTTATTAGTTTGAGCATTTATGTAAATTATGAGATAAATTCATAGGGAAAAACATGAAAAGAAGTCTCTCATTAATGAAATCAGGCAGTATAGGATTTTTCATGCTTTGGGTGTCAGTTTCATCTGCCCAGAATGTAAATCGTATAGAGCGTAAAGATTTCCAGATGAACAGGGTACGAAGGGCACTGAATATTCCTGATATACCTGGTTACCACTCATTGAAATGCGATTTTCATATTCATACAATCTTTTCAGATGGTTCGGTCTGGCCCGATTTCAGAGTAGTAGAAGCATGGACCGAAGGATTGGATGTGATTGCCATAACAGATCATATTGAAGTCCGGCGGTATGGTGATTACCTTCCGGCTGACTTAAACCTGGGCTACCAGATTGCAAAAGCAAAAGCTGAAGAACTCAATATTGTGCTTATTCCTGGTGCTGAAATATCAAAAAATATGCTTTGGGGACACCTGAATGTCTTATTCGTGAAAGATGTCAATAAGCTTGTAAATGACGATATGATGATCCAGGTTAAGGAAGCTGTTGCACAGGGTGCATTCATTACATGGAATCATCCCGGTTCGCGATACACCAGGCCGGTACCTGATACTACAAAATGGTGGGATGTGCAAACTTCACTTCTTGAAAAAGGATGGTTGCATGGTATTGAAGTTTTTAATACGGATGAATGGTATCCAATAGCGCTGAAATGGTGCAAAGAGAAAAATCTAACTGTATTTTCAGGTACAGATATACATACGCCGATAAATTACTGGTATGACCTGTCAGATCCTCTTAACCATCGCGCAATGACTCTGGTTTTTTCTAAAGACAGAAATACAGAAGGAGTAAAAGAGGCGCTTTTTGCAAAACGCACAATAGGCTATTTTGGGGATACATTTGTGGGGAGTGATGAGTTAATCAGGGAACTTTTCAATGCTTCGGTTATTTTGCATCCAAATTTCCGGTCTGCTGAAGTGAAAGGTAAAAAAACCTTATATGCCGAACTTGAGAATTCATCAGATTTACCATTTATTCTTCAAAAAACAGGAGATCGGGGAAGAAAAGATAGTCCGGAGATTATTGAATTATGGCCCCGGACAATTAAAACAATCAGCTTTTCAGAAGAACAGGATAAACTTGAATTTCTGTTAACAAACGGTTTTTATGATGTTGACAAACATCCTTTAGTTCAGATAAAAATTAAAAAATAAAAATAATATTGTAAAAAATAATTTATTTCGAAATATATTGAAGCAGGATAAAGGGAGCTCCAGCCTGGGTCGGAATTACATTGGCATGCAGGTTTATGCCTGAATTGGTTGTTGCCGGTGAACCACAATCAAAATATAAATGGCTCTGATCAGCACGGGTATTCCTGAAAGACTTTAGCGAGAAATCTCACAATTGCAGGCAGGATTTTTTATGTGAACCTCTTCAACATTCATGGTGAATGCGATATTGATATCTCTTGCTATGCATTTCAGCCTTTTTAATATTCATGGTGGACCCGTTTATGAAATCCCTTGCTGCGATTACAAATTTCAACCTTTTTAATGTTCATCGTGAAGGCGACAGTGAGATCCCTTGCTTCGCTGCGGGATGACAGGCGCTTTGGGGGGTAATGGGGGGAATGAAGCTGCGCGTAGACAGTGTTTTTCTCAAAAGTAATATCTGCATTAACGCGCAGCTTCATTCCCCCTGTTCCTAGAGGACACTGTCATTCCGAAATCCTGCTTCGGCAGGATGAGGAATCTCATCGACCTTGCAGTATTTCTGTTAAAGGTAGTTTTATTGCGTCATCAGGATGAGGAATCTCACCGACCTTGCAGAAATTATATTGCATACGGTTTTACAATGTATTTTAGACAACAAAAACTTAAATTTGAGTAAATAAGCAAGGACATGAGATTGCACTTATACTATGTTTATATACTTACAAATTCAAATAATACTGTTCTATATACAGGGGTTACAAATGATCTGGTTAGAAGATGCTATGAACATAAACAAGGAAAAAACGATGGATTTACCAGGAAATATAATGTTAGTAAATTGGTTTATTTTGAAGAATTCCAATCAATTGAACTTGCCATAGTAAGGGAGAAAGAAATCAAAAAATACTCAAGAATTAAGAAGTCAGCACTAATTGAAAAATTTAATAAAAGCTGGAGAGAACTAAACAAAGATGGTAAAATCGAATGGCGACCTGTTGAGGAAGATATAATTGGTAAAAGTTCCTGATATGTTCCAGAACTTAACTTCGGGGAATCCTTCATACCGTTCATTTACTTACAACTCACTCTTTAAAGTTCATAGCGAAGGTGCCAGTGAGATCCCTTGCTGCGCATATCAGGTACAACCTGTTTAAAATTCATGGTGGACACGATAGTGAAATCCCTTGCTGCGATTACAAATTTCAACCTTTTTAATGTTCATCGTGAAGGCGACAGTGAGATCCCTTGCTTCGCTGCGGGATGACAGGCGCTTTGGGGGGTAATGGGGGGAATGAAGCTGCGCGTAGACAGTGTTTTTCTCAAAAGTAATATCTGCATTAACGCGCAGCTTCATTCCCCCTGTTCCCTAGAGGACACTGTCATTCCGAAATCCTGCTTCGGCAGGATGAGGAATCTCATCGACCTTGCAGTATTTCTGTTAAAGGTAGTTTTATTGCTTCGGCAGGATGAGGAATCTCATCGACCTTGCAGTATTTCTGTTAAAGGTAGTTTTATTGCGTCATCAGGATGAGGAATCTCACCGACCTTGCAGTATTTCTGTTAAAGGTAGTTTTATCGCGTCATCAGGATGAGGAATCTCACCGACCTTACAGTATTTCTGTTAAAGGTAGTTTTATTGCGTCATCAGGATGAGGAATCTCACCGACCTTATAGTATTTCTGTTAAAGGTAGTTTTAACGCGTCAGCAGGATGAGGAATCTCATCGACCTTGCAGTTTACCTGATAAAGACAGTTAAATCATGTTAACCAGAATGAGAAATCTCACAATTACAGGCAGTACATTACAGGTGGATCGCTTTAAAATGCATCGTGAACCCGACAGCAAGATCCCTTGCTGCGCTGCGGGATGACAGGCGCTTTTGGGATGCGGTGAATATTTTTTAGATTTTTAACTATTATAACTGTCATAACTGTCATAACTGTCATAATTAATTTATATTTGTTTTACTTCTATAGAATCATAATGAATTAAAGGTCGGTTGAATCCTGATTTTATAATTCTTTTTTTTTAAAAAAATAATAACCAGATAGATAACTCTTTATAAGTCATTGCCTATGAAACATAATTCCCGGATTAACTAACTCGCTTTCCTTCCGGAGTGCCTTTTAGATTTAGTTTTAATTGTCCGGTATCAGATTGTCTTTGAGAATACGGTAAACCTAAATACTTTAATTGCATGAAAAAACTCTTCATTTCAAACAGAGCGGCTTTATTCAGGATCTGCTCTGTGAAAACCACTATTTTACTGAACCTGCTTCTGTTTGTATCGTCCTTTGCATTCGGAAGCAAGAGTGATCCGTTGAACATTAATAATGCGGATCCTGTAAAAATTCTACAACAAGCATCAGTTAAAGGAACCATCACTGATCAGAACAGGAATCCCTTGCCAGGGGTCTCTGTTGTTGCAAAAGGAACAACAATAGGCACCATTTCTGATGCTTCGGGTAATTACTCATTACCCAATATTCCCCAGAATGCCACACTTGTGTTCTCTTTCATAGGAATGTCAACCCAGGAGATAGCTGCTGGTGGACGAAGCGAGATAAATGTGGTTTTATCAGAGGAAGCCGTCGGCTTGGATGAGGTCATAGTAATCGGATACGGTACAGCGAAAAAAAGCGACCTGACAGGATCGGTGGTGCGTGTTACCGGTGATGATTTTAAGAACCAGCAGATGGTCCAGGTAAGCGAGATGCTAACAGGCACAGTGGCAGGTTTTAATTCAAATCAGGGTACTTCGGCGGCAGGTGGGGCTTCCATGGAGATCAGGGGTCCCAAATCACTCTCTGCAGGTACCAGCCCGCTTATTGTACTCGATGGAGTTGTTTTTAAAGGTAGTATCCGCGAAATAAATCCTTTTGATATCAAGTCGATCGACATAATGAAAGATGCCAGCTCCGCGGCTGTTTATGGTTCAAGTGCAGCTACGGGTGTAATACTTATAACAACCAATAAGGGAGTCACCGGCAAGCCCACAGTTAATTTTTCCACCAAGCTGGGTGTAACAGAAAACATTAATCAGCTAAGGGGACTGGGCCCGGATGCTTACCTGAAATTCAGGGAAGATTACCTGCGGCAGGTTTCACCAAGTCTTAACTATTATTTCTACTCAAATCCGGATGCCCTGGAAGGTAATATGACTGTGGATCAGTGGAAAGCACTGAGCGCCTCCCCACAGGCCGATCCTACAATGGAATGGCTTGCACGTTTGCGTCTTTTCCCGGAAGAACAGGCTAATTACCTCGCCGGAAGAACAATGGATATGTATGATGAGGTATTTCAGAGAGGTCTCAACCAGGATTATGATCTTGGCATTACAGGAGGCACAGAGAATTCAAGTTATTACTGGTCGGTAGGTTATAATGATAATGAGGGTATCAGGACCGGAGACCAGTATTCCAGCATAAGATCTCGTCTGAATGTTGATTTTAAAATTGTTGACTGGCTTAACATCGGATTGAACACACATTTTTCTGACAGGGATGAGAGTTCGGTCCCTGCAAGCCTTAACTTCTGGTCCAACAGCCCCTATGGCGAGATGTATGATGCCGCCGGGAACCTTAAAAGGCTTCCTCACGGACATACCGATAATCCATTGCTGGAAACTTATCGTACCGACCTCCTGAATAAAACATTCACTCTTTTTGCCAACATGTATGCAGAAATTAAACTGCCGTTGGGCATTAAATTCCGTACATCTTTCCAGCCAAAGTACGCGGCATCCAAATACTACAGATTTACAAAGATCAGTCCGAAGCTCGGAGCTTTTGCCAATGAAACACCTTCAGGTGAAAGAGAGGAGACTTCGAGTATTAACTGGATGATAGATAATCTTTTAACCTGGAAAAAAGAGATAGGGATACATAATATTGATATCACCCTTTTGGCTAATGCCGAAGAGAATAAATTCTGGTCGAGCAACCATTCCAATCAGAATTTTCAGCCAAGCCAGGAGTTAAGTTACCATGCCCTGCAATACGGTGATGCCCCTGCCATAGAAGATATTGATACCAGGAGCACAGGCGATGCTTTAATGGCACGTGTTAACTATATCCTGATGGGAAAATACCTTATCACCGGATCTGTAAGGAAAGACGGATATTCAGCCTTTGGTACAAAAAACCCGAGAGCAACTTTCCCTGCTGTTGCTCTTGCATGGGTAATCTCAGAGGAGAATTTCTTTAAAAGTGACATTGTTGACAGGCTTAAGCTGAGGTTTTCCTGGGGCGTGAACGGTAACAGGAATATCGGTCAGTATTCAGCACTTGCAAATGTAAACTCACTATTATGGTACGACGGAGTGGACAGGCGCATCGGCATTAAGGTCACAACCCTGGCTAACAAGGAACTTAAGTGGGAAAGAACAGAATCATATAACTTAGGTCTGGACATCTCGCTACTTAAAAACAGGATTGAGCTTACCATGGATGCCTATGATATGACGACCTCGAATCTTTTGATGACAAGAGTGCTTCCAAGGGTTACCGGTTTTACAAGCATAATGGCTAACCTGGGTGAACTTGGAAACAAGGGGTTTGAATTCACATTGAACAGTACAAATGTTACAACACCGGTCATTAACTGGAAATCGAGCCTGGTATTTTCTCTCAACAGGAACCAGATAAAGAGGTTGTTCGGTGATACCGGCACCTATACCATAGTGGGAGAAGAAAGAACCGGCGAATTACCCGACTTTACCAACCAGTGGTTCCCGGGTGAGGATATCGATGTCGTATGGAATTATGAGGTTAACGGAATATGGCAGACAGATGAATTTGATGAAGCTAAAACTTATAATCTTAGTCCGGGCGATTTTAAAGCTGTTGACGTTAATAATGATGGCAGATATTTTGATCTTCAGGACAAGCAGTTTATAGGTTATGAAACTCCGCGTTACCGTCTCGGACTGGGAAATAGTGTAGATTTTCTGAAGAACTTCTCAGCATCTCTCTTTGTACGTGCCGATCTCGGACACATAGGTGCATACAATACGGGCGCTCCTGGCCAGGCCGACAGGGCAAACAAGAGTGACGGGCCTGATCCCTACTGGACAGTGGATAATCCCAATAATGAATTTCCCAGGCTGAACCACTATACCGCAGCTTTCGGAGGAGGACTTCAGATCTATAAGCCCAAATCATTTGTCAGGATCCAGGATTTTTCACTGTCATATAATATGCCGGCTGCAATAGTCCAGAAATTCAGTTTCAGAAATCTCCAGGTATTTGGGACCGTGAGGAACCTTGCAACATTTACAAAATGGCCCGGTTGGGATCCTGAATCTGGAATGACGCCGATGCCAAGGACTTATACAGTAGGTCTTAGTTTCTCCTTATAAA
The DNA here is from genome assembly GCA_942492865.1 of uncultured Bacteroidales bacterium. Classification (GTDB taxonomy): domain Bacteria; phylum Bacteroidota; class Bacteroidia; order Bacteroidales; family VadinHA17; genus LD21. The sequence goes on from OW818650.1 coordinate 2,446,000, forward strand.
ATCTTAAAGTTATAATTATGAAAAACATAAAGATAAGTACAACACTTCTGACCATGTTCCTGATGATTTTCACATCGTGTTCAGATAAATGGCTGGAACCTGATCCTCTTTCATTCTATGCTCCCGAAAATGCTTTTGTCGATGCGGCAGGCTTCGAATCTGCGCTGGTAACATGCAAGAAGGAGATGAATGCCGACAGTCATGGCGACCGGGCTTTTCACTACCTGGCAACCGATATTATGTATTCAGATCTTGCGAATTCAATTGAGCAGCCCAATTTTAACAAAAATACACCAAGCAGCGTTGGTGGTCGCTCAGGGTTACATAACCTTTTCCTGAGGGCATACGAATACATAAAGAATACAAATATTATTATTTCCAGGATTGATCAGATTAAATGGGATGATCAGGCCGTAAGGGACCGGGTTCTTTCCGAGGCTTATTTTTTCAGGGCCTACTGGTACTACCGCCTGATCAATACTTATGGAGATATTCCATGGGTTGGAGAGGAGCTGGCGGGCGCAAAGCTCGATTATTATTCAACATCAAGGGCCGCCATACTTAACCAGCTTCAGAAAGACCTTGAATATGCAGCAGCTCATCTTCCGGTAATTCCCGCAAAAGGCGGCGATGTTTCGAAGGGAGCTGCAAATCATTTTTTGGCAAAGATTTATCTCGCCAATTGTGAATTTGATAAAGCCATTGCTGCTGCTACCGAAGTTATCAACGGACCTTATGCGCTGATGACTGAACGCTTCGGCATTGACAAGGGGAGATCTTACTATAATCTTTTATGGGACCTGCATCGCGTTGAAAATAAGAATGTTGCCGGTAATACCGAAACAATTTATGCAACTATTGACAGGTCCAACCAGGCTCCTGAAACCTGGTGGGATCTGAGGGGGACATTTTCAATGAGGCATTTCTCTCCATCGTACTGGAGAGTTCTTGACCAGACAGGGAACCGGGCAACCAACTGGAACACTCCTTCGGGTGATACACTGGGATCGGGTGATGCAGCCGTCCGTTCATGTGATTTCTTTATTTACGATCTGTGGAAGGATGCAACTTACAGGTGGGATAATACTCCTGATCTGCGAAGAGCTAATGCCAACTGGATCGAGATGGGACCTTCCATTTCAGAGATAATAACGGTAAGGGTCGGATCCCCGAACTTTGGACAACCTCTTAACAGGAAATACCTGCCAAACAAGAAAGATACAATCGAACTCTGGTTCAGCTGGCCGCATTACAAAACCTTTACTCCAACACCAAGAACTCCATACTGGGTGCAACCTCACGGAGGCCAGGGCGACTGGTATGTGTTCCGATTGGCCGAAACATATCTGCTGAGAGCTGAAGCTTACTGGTGGAAAGGTCAGACAGGTCCGGCCGCTGATGATATTAATAAGGTAAGAGGACGCTCGAAAGCGCCTCTGATAAGCGCCGGAGATGTTACTCTCGACTATATTTTTGACGAACGTGCCCGTGAATTATACATGGAGGAACCAAGACATTCTGAACTTGTAAGAATATCATATCAGTTTGCAAAACTCAGCCTTAACGGATACAGTCTTGCAACAATAACCACCAAAAACTGGTATTACGACAGGGTGATGAGGGTTAATACATCTTATCTGCCCGGGCGTTATATTGCTCCTTATACGGCAGAAGTTGCTATGCTGTCACCGCACCACATGCTGTGGCCAGTTCCACAGAATGTGATCACGGCAAACACCATGGGAAGGATAAACCAGAATACAGGATATGACGGGGCGGAGCTGAATGAACCGCCACTGCAGGTAATACCATAAATATAATTAGAAGAGACCTTTCGGCTGCCTTCATGGCAGCCGAATTTATTAAAATGATTAAATAATGAACAGAAAAATATTGCTCATACTATTATCCTTTTACGCTATTACATTATTTCAAACAGGTAATTTATATGGTCAGCCCGGTACCATAAAATTCATAGACTGTTATTTTGAGCATGCTTCTCCGGTTTGCTGGGAATTGCAGGGAGATACGATCCATAAGATCTACATCTTTCCCGATTATGAGCGTGAGTCAGTTAACCGGCAGACAACACACTGGTACTTCGGAGTGGAGGCTGAAAAGGGAACAAAGATCAGACTTCTTATTTCCAAACTGCTGCCCGGAGCTTATAATGGAAGGGTATCCAACGTACGTTCCATGGAAAAAAATCTTCCCTGTTATATCTCCTACGACAGGGAAAAATGGGACACAGCAGTTACGTCTCTGTCGGCCGAAGGTGATCTTTTAGTTGAATTTACGATGAAGGATGATTATGCATATATTGCCAGGATGCCTCAGTACACCTTAACTGATCTCGAAGAATTAAAACAGCAAATCAAAGGCAATAAACTGGTGAAAATCTACGACATCGGTACGACAGTCGAAAAAAGACCCCTTGAGATCATTCAGATCGGGAATCCTGATGCTCCTTATCATTTCCTGTTAAGAGCAAGGGCACATCCATGGGAATCGGGTGGTAACTGGCTGGTTGAAGGACTAATAAATGGATTTCTTGAAAACAGTTCCAAAGAATGGCAGAATAAATTCTGTGTTTACATTATGCCAATGGCAAACAAGGATGGCGTAATGAGGGGAATGTCGAGGTTCAATATAAAAGGAAAAGACCTGAACAGGAACTGGGAGGCAAAATCTGACCCTATACTTTGTCCTGAAAAATATGTGCTTGAAGAGTTCATTGAAAGTCTTATCAGGCAAGGGAAAAAACCAATCCTTTGTATTGACCTGCATAATGACAGTTCCGGGGGACTGCATCTTTCAAGGTTCACCAAAGAAGATCCGAAACTTATGGGTAATATGAAGCTTTTTGAAACACTCATGAGAAAACATACATCCTATTCAGAGACTGTAAAGTATTCATCTTCTGATGTTACAACTTTTTCATGCGGACTTTATGAACGTTATGGCATTGAAGCAATTATTTATGAGCTTAATGCAAACTGGATGAGCACTCTGAAAAATGTGCCAACAAAAAATGCTTGGATGGATATTGGTAAAAATATGAATACAGTCTTTTATGAATATTCAGGTCAGAAAAAATAAAAACTAAAATTAAAAGAAACAAATAAATATGATCCGCCATAAATTTTTAACAGTAATAATATTCACGATTTCCGGAATGCTTTTATGCACTTCAAACGTGATGACACAAAACCCTGCTCAGGGTACAGTGAGGGACTTCGGCGCTAAGGGCGACAGTATTACAAATGATACTGAAGCAATTCAGAAAGCTGTTGATTCAGGAATTGGCCAGATTGTATTTCCTAAAGGTGCATACCGGATCAATAAGACGATCCTTATTGATCTCGACAAAGCTGGACCGGTGAGCTTAAACGGATTTGGCTCAGCCACCATTATAATGGCCGGCGCCGGACCTGCATTTAAGTTTGTTGGTACTCACGAAGGAAGCGCCGGTCCTTCAACCTTTAAAAATAATGTCTGGAGAAATCAGAGGATGCCGTTTGTCGATGGCCTGGAAATTATCGGGAGACACCCTGAAGCTATAGGCATTGAAGCTAACGGAACAATGCAGCTGACTATTTCACGGGTCTTTATCAGGGAGGCGCTTCATGGTATTCGCCTCTTCAGCAGGAACAGGAACATTATTATTTCGGAATGCCATATTTATAATAACAGGGGTATCGGGATCTTTCTTGATGTGATAAACCTTCATCAGATAAATATAAGTAACAGTCATATCAGTTATAACGGGGGCGGAGGAATTGTTGTCAAAGATGGTGATGTTCATAATCTGCAGATCGGTACCTGCGACATTGAAGCCAATATGAGCAGGAACGGACCTCCTACGGCAAATATCCTCATTGATGTATCAAACGGAGCACTGATGGAAGGTGCGATAGTCGGGTGTACCATTCAGCATGATAATACGGTGCCGGGCTCATCAAATATCCGGTTCATCGGACATGGACCTGATAAAAGAACCGAAGTCGGTATGATTTCCATTGCCGACAACAATCTGAGCGAGACTTTTGACAATGTGCATATTAAGTATGGAAGGGATGTTATTATTACAGGTAATACCTTCTACATGGGTACGAAAAACAATATTCTCATAGAGCAGAGCGAGCATATACTTATCAGCAACAACCTAAGCGATAAAAACCCTCATTATGGCAGCAAGACAATGAGCACCAACGATAACATTTCAATAATTGAAAGCCGTAATATCACAATCAATGGTTTGCATCTGAACAATATTATCGGTGAGCCTGCAGGGATACTGATTGACCGTTGTCAGAACTATAACCTCGCCAATTCAACTATCGTGAACTGCAACTTTGCGGGGATCCTTGTAAAAGACTCAGAGAACGGAAAGATATCGGGTAATTTTATCACCGATGACCGGAAAACCAATGGCAAGCCTGTTTCAATAATTGTTCAGGGAGGAAAGAACAACCTTATTACTGATAATTTCACTAACGGGATCATTAACGCCAAGCAGGGAACGGCGGTTCTAAGCAATAATCACCAGTATTGATTGTCTTAATCCTTACGTTTTCTTTAGGGTCGCTTCGCTTACTGTCCGGGAGTCGGTTGATTAAAACAGTTGCTGGCGGTATTAACAGAATTAATCCCTTCCCGTAAGTGTGGTAATAACAATGACCCCATTGGCTCCTCTTGCACCGTAAATTGAGGCAGCAGGGCCTTTAAGTACTTCTATTGTCTTAACTGTTGATGGAGCTATGCCATCAATGCTCTCAATTATCATCCCGTCAACAACAAATAGTGGCTCGGTGCTTAACATAAATGATGATGCCCCTGAGATCCTTATGCTCTTTCCCGATACCTCAACACCAGGAAACCGGCCGGTCATCATTTCGTAAATATCCTTGTAAGCCATGAATTTATCACCCCTGGCATCAAGTTTAGGTACCGAAGAAGTTGCATCTCTTTTATTTACTTCTCCATAACCTATCGTGACCTTTTCTTCAATAGGTGTTGTCGACACATTCTTAAATTGACCTGTCAGGATAAAATCAATATTTGTCCTTCCATTAATCTCACTGCTTGCCGCTCCATTCGACGGTGAAACGATCACTATCTCACGGGCATCCCTGTTAACTCTGATCTTATATATTCCTTTACTATTTGTTGTTGAGCCCGACTTAACCATGTCGACAAATATTATTACGTTGCTTACGGGCTGCTGACCGGAATCCATCACTTTTCCTGTAATGATAATTTTATTGGAGGTCTTTTGGGAAAAAGATATAACCGGAATACAAGCCAATATTATTACTGATAGAATAGCCGCCTTGATTTTCATATCCTTTTAATTTTTCTGAAAGGTAAAAAAATTAGTGACCGGACACAAATCAAAATCATTTTCAAATCAGGATGTTTTGTCACTAAATATTTTTAATTATCAGATGAAGTAAATGTTAAAGCTTTTAAATGAATTCCAAAGCTGAAGTTATGGAAAATATTTTGTATTTTTAGGCCCTCATAAAAAGGGTAAGATCTTTCCCGAAGACTGATTTAATTACGTATCTGAACTTTACGTATCAATTTTATTAATGAACTAAATCAAGGCAATTTATGATGAAAAACTATTTAAAATCTAAAAAAAATCTAAAAACCTGAACAATTAAAATTAAGTGTATTTATTACGAACGTACCTGCACAATTCGCAGGCATTATTAAACCTAATTCTTTAAATGTATGAAAAATTTGTTCATTTCAAGCCGGGCAGCCCTTACAGGCTTATGCTCGCGAAAAACAATCATTTTGGCGTGCCTTCTATTCATGCTGCCGGTCTTTGCAGCATACTCCCAGCAGGCAATCACAGGGATTGTAACTGACAGTCAGACAAATGAAGCCATGCCTGGCGTTAATGTGGTTGTCAAAGGGACATCCATTGGTACTATCACAGATATTGACGGTAAATATTCAATCAATGCAAATGATCCGAATGCCATTCTTGTTTTCTCTTTTATAGGATATGTTAACCAGGAAGCATCCATCTCAGGAAAATCGTCTGTAAATGTTTCTCTGCTATCCGATCTGCAGAGTCTTGAAGAAGTTGTTGTTGTTGGTTATGGTACCCAGAAAAAGGCAACTCTGACAGGCGCTGTGGTAGGTGTCAATGCCAAGGAGATTGTAAAAGCTCCTTCTAGTAACGTTGCGGCATCACTGCAGGGTTCCATGCCAGGCTTGATATCTCTTCAGCGTACAGGTACACCGGGAGCCGACCTTCCGACTATTCTGGTCAGGGGCAGGAACACAACCGGAAATAACGACCCTCTTGTACTCGTTGACGGAATTCCCGAGACTGACTGGCAGCGTATAAACAGCAACGACATTGAATCGATATCTGTTCTAAAGGACGCAGCCGCTGCAATCTATGGTGTACAGGCAGCTAACGGTGTTATTCTCATAACAACAAAAAGGGGAAAAACGGGAAAACCCCTGTTCGAACTCACAGTGAACCAGGGATTTATTACACCTACCAATCTTCCCAAAATGGCCAATTCCGCTTTACTGGCCGAATACTCGAACGAGTACCTTATAAGAACAGGTGCTGAACCGATGTATACTGCAGATGAAATTCAGAAATTCAGGGATGGCAGCGATCCCATCAACTATCCGAATGCAAACTGGATGGAGGAGAGCCTGAAGAATTTTGCTTTGCAGAACCAGAGCAACCTGAACGTCAGGGGTGGTTCGGAGAATGTAAAATATTCAATTTCAGGATCATTCCTGAACCAGGACGATTTAATAAAGAAAGGTATTCATAAGTATAAGAACTATACAGTTCGTTCCAACATAGATGCTACCGTAAGCAAGCTTCTCAGCATCAGTCTCGACCTTAACGCCGGTCTTGGAGACCGGATGCAGCCTTATGATCCGCAGATAGGTACGATTATTGTCAATCCTCCTACATTCCCGGTTTTCTGGCCGGGAGGATATCCCAGCAATCCACCCAGCGATCAGGGCCAGCACCCGCTGATCAATAATACAGGAGGATCGGGATATAATAACCGTATCGGAAAAAGATGGTCAGGAAAAGTGGGATTTGACCTTAAACTTCCATTCGTGGTTGAAGGACTTAGCCTTGACGGTTATTTCAATTATATGGATGAGACCTTTACGAACAAGATATGGTCCACTCCATGGACTTACTATGGCTGGGATGATGCCAATCAGCAGGTTATTCCCTATAAAGGAGGATACGACACAAAAGCAAATCTCAGGCAGGAGTACACAAATGACAATGGCAGCCTTATCAATTTCAGAATTAAATTTGAAAAGCAGTTTGACAAGCATTACCTGAGTACTTTTATTGCTGCCGAACAGCAAAAAGGTTATTACAACAGGTTCATGGCTTACAGGAGAGACTATATGGCCACTGCCATTGATGAGCTCTTCGCAGGAGCAACTGCCAACCAGAATACTGACGGAGCGAGCGCAGAAAATTCCCGCAGGAATGTGTTCGGACGTGTAAGCTACAACTACAGCGAAAAATATCTGATGGACTTTAATTTCAGGTACGACGGTTCATACAGGTTCCCAAGTGACAGCAGGTGGGGTTTCTTCCCTGGCATATCAGCTGCCTGGAGAATTTCACAGGAAGATTTCCTCGTAGATAACGAAATTCTTACTGAACTAAAGTTAAGGGCATCATACGGCGAAATAGGTAACGATGAAATCAATGCTTTCCAGTACCTGCAGGGCTATACCCTGAGGGGGCTTGGCTATAACTTCGGAAATCCATCAACACCATCGGCAGTGATATACGGAAACGTTTCTCCTAACCCGAATGTAACATGGGAAGTTGCTTCAATAACCAACGTGGGCCTTGATGGCCAGTTATTCGGCGACATACTCGGATTCACGGTTGACGTGTTCAAACAAAGAAGATCAAATATTCTAACAACCCGAGACCTTGCCGTACCTGCATATACAGGCTTGGTACTTCCTGCTGAAAATATCGGCATTGTTGAAAACAAAGGTTTTGAAATCTCCCTGAATCACAGGAATAATCTTGCACTGGGAAGAGGGTTTAACTACGGAGTGTCAGGTAACTTTGCATTCTCAAGAAGTAAAGTTGTTGATATTGCTGAAGCAGCAGATGTCCCTGAATACCAGAAGAGAGAAGGCCGTATCCTCGGCGCCGGGCTCTATTATGAAGCACTTGGCATTATCAGGACCGACGAGCAGCTTGCCTCAGTTCCGATAATCGCAGGAACCAAAGTCGGTGATCTTTACTATAAAGACGTTAACAACGACGGTGCCATTACCGCACTCGACAGGGTAAGAATGAATAAATCGCATATTCCTGAGATCACATACGGATTCAACCTTACTGCAGATTATTCAAATTTTGCCGTTTTTGCACATTTTTCCGGTGTTGCAAGGGCACACTGGTTTCTTTATGAAATTGCACGAATTGTAAGGAATGCACCCGAAGAACTTCTTGCCAACAGGTATACCCCGGGAAGCATGGATTCAAAATATCCATGGATACCAACATGGGAGCCTGATACCGAGGTCAGCGGAATGCTATCTACATTCTGGCTTCAGAACGCTTCATTCCTGAGGCTTAAAACACTTGAAGTGTCTTACACTTTACCTGAGAGTCTGCTGACAAAGATAAATTTAAGCAGGGCAAGAGTATTCCTTAGCGGCAGCAACCTCTTTACAGTAACCGGTATAAAGAGGGGCTATGATCCTGAAGGCGCTAATGACGGTAACAGATACGGCAGTGCTCACTTCTATCCACAGACTAAAGTTTACAATTTGGGTGTACAAATTACTTTTTAATATTACGCAATATGAAACGATTATATAAGATTAACAAAATTACATCTAATGGAAGGGGCCTGTTCCTTATGGCTCTTTTCACCGGATTAATCAGCTTTACAGCATGCCAGGATGATTTTCTGGATCTTACTCCGAAGGACAGCTATACGGAAGCTACCGTATTTGATGACCCTGCCCTTACAGAATCATTTCTGAACTATGCATACAGAATAATGCCTCACGGCTTCAAGGAGGCAGGCAGCATTCTTCCTCTTGCAGGCGCAACCGATGAAGCTCATGTAAAAGGAGGTGCAGCATCTTACGGGCCGATCCTTCTGGGAAATTACAACACATCGAATCTTGGAGTCCTTGACGTATGGACCGGCGCCGGTGTTTCAAGAACAGACAGGAACTACAGGAATTACTGGATACCAATAAAACAGGCAAATGAATTCCTTCTTAAAACAAAGACTTCTAAAATAGATCCTCCACTACTTGCAAGGATGACAGGTGAAGCAAAGACCATGAGAGCATATTCATACTTTATGCTTATAAGCTACTATGGCGGAGTTCCGCTGATAACCGAGCCCTTTGAGCTTGATGATAATTTCAATGTTGCAAGAAATACTTATGATCAGGTGATGACTTTTGTCATCAGCGAACTTGACGCTGCAATTGAAATGCTTCCTATAACTTATCCTTCAGCAGCATCTTCAGGCCGAATTACAAAAGGAGCTGCAATGGCTATTAAGGCCAGAGCCCTTCTGTATGCAGCCAGCCCTCTTAATAATCCATCGAACGACAGGGCAAAGTGGCAGAAAGCAGCTGATGCAGCCAAGGCAGTTATAGATCTCGGTATTTATAGTCTTTATCCCAATTACAAGGAGCTGTTTACTGAAAAAGGAGGCTACAGCGCCAATAATAAGGAATTCATCTGGGCACGGCCATTCAACCACATTCTTGAACCTGAAGTATATCTTGAGAGAAGGATCTATCCTAACGGATCGATGGGTCACGGTCACATACCGCCAACCCAGAACATGGTTGATGCCTACGAGATGGCTAACGGTCTCAGAATTGAACAGGCCGGTTCAGGATATAACGCTCAGAATCCTTACATAAACCGCGATCCGAGGTTCTATGCAACTATCGCCTATGACGGAGTTCCATTCCTAGGCAGGACCCTTGATACTTTCATACCGGGCGGACTTGATTCATTCGAATCGCCAATTTCATCCTGGAATGCTTCAGAGTCGGGATATAATCTCAGGAAATTCATAACTGACGAGCGTCTGGTCGATATCGGTGCTGGAAATACCAATGCACTTTGGCCCTGGTTCAGGTATGGTGAGGTTCTGCTAAATTATGCCGAGGCAAACTATTATCTTGGAAATGAGGCTGTAGCCAGAGAGTACCTTAATCTTATCAGGAGCAGGCCAACCGTTATGATGCCAGCCATTACAGAAACCGGAACTGCCCTTTTTGACAGGATAGTTAATGAGCGCCGTGTTGAGCTTGCATTCGAGGAGCACCGCTTCTTCGATGTACGCCGCTGGAAGATTGCTGAAGCAGCGCTCAGCGTCGATCATACCAGGATGTATATTACGAAAAATGCTCAGGGCATTAAAACTTATGAGATAAGGCTTCACCTGCCTGCTCACTTCTATCCGCATAACTATCTCCTTCCTATTCCGTTGCAGGAGATTGAAAAGAATAACCTGCTTGTACAGAATCCCGGATACTGAACAAATTGATCATACCATGAAATACTAAACCCGTCCCCATACCCCATTCTCATCAGGAGAATCGGGAAGGGGACAGGTTCTGAAAGTTATGGTTCATGAGTTATATTGAAAGTTCGCATCGGGATCCGTTGCGAACTTTTACTTTTAATCGCTATCCTTAAATAATATATAAAATGACAAAAAGAAGAGATTTTATAAAAACAAGCGTTCTTGGGGCTTCAGGTATTGCACTGGCAGGTATTTCAGCTTCATGCAAATCATCTCCATCCGCCTCCGGATCAAATCAGGCAATAAAATCCGTTCTCCCAAGACCTGTCATCCCTATGACAGAAGAATACCTTGGACGCAAACCGCTAAATCTTTATGGAGGTTACGAAGAGTCGATGCAGAAAATGCGATCATACCGACCACTCGACCTTAATGCAATTGAATGGAAAAAAAACAATCCCGGCGGAAGCTATGAGGAATGGGCAAGACAAGCCCGGGAATGCCTGACGACAGGCCTTCATTACAATATGCCGACTGTTGACCTGCAGTCTAAAACACTTGAGACAATAGAGACTGAATCTTTTATTCGCGAAAAAATAGAATTCAATACAACTCCCTGGTTCAGGGTGCCGGGGTACTTCTATACCCCTAAGAACGTCACCCTTCCGGTGCCTGCGCTGGTGGTTTTTCATGAATGGGGAGGCCCGATGCTCTTCGGAGCTGATCGTGTTTGCGGAGATCCGGTTCATCCTGCGGTAAAAAGACATCGTGATTCCATTGCATCAGGAAGGCCCGTGGCAGACTGGTTTGCCTCACATGGGTATGCGGTCATATCCATCGATGCTTTCCATTTCGGACATCGTGCTCCCCGTGGAATTAACGGAATTCCCGAATCGTACGATCCTGCAAAACTTGATGAAGAGACCCATACAAAGTATCATGATCTAACACGTGAAGTATTATACTATGGGGTAAGGGAGCTCAATTGGGCAGGCACAACCTGGGCAGGTGTTAACTACGGTGATGACAGCCGCTGCGTTGACTACCTGCTTTCAAGGAAAGAAGTTGATGGAAACCGTATCGGGTGTACCGGGCTTTCAGGCGGAGGATGGAGAACAGATATTGTAGCAGCCCTTGAGCCCAGGATAAAAGCCAGCGTAACCGTAGGATGGATGACAACGGGCGATACCCAGCAGGCATATAATGTGAATGGCGCTATTGGCAGTTTTAACCTTCTTCCGGGTGTATGGGACCGGATTGACATACCTGATCTGATTTCCATGGCTGCGCCTAAAGCCTGCATGGTGGTACAGGGAACCCAGGACAAGCTGTTTCCACCGAGAGGGCAGAGAGAAGCCGCAGAACAGATCACAGAAGCGTATACCTGGGCCGGAAAACCCGATCTGTTCAAAAACTTTACACCCGACAAGCCACATTGCTATGATGCGGAAATACAGGATGAAGCACTGGCATGGTTTGACAGGCACCTGAAATAAAGGCAGTTAAATCCGGCCCTTTATGCATGCGGGCCGGATTTTTCATTCTAAATAGGCTAAGAAAATAATTTTAATATTATAAAGGAAGACAACGTATACAACTGTTTTTTGTCACTTCTTCTGATAATATTTCATTTTTTTCTTTAATTTTATACTCTTATAGGTTTAAGATTTGAATAAGTACGACATAAGATAACCTTGCTTGACTAACCTAAATCTCCGATGCCTATGATATATTTGTTTTGCTAAGTAAACAGGGAAGTCTTCCCGGGCCTCCCTGCCTGATTATTAGCATAAATTTCCTATTTGCGGGTATAGTACATTTCTGATAAATTAACCTAAATCAATAATACGTATGAAAAGAATCTTTAAAGTAAACCGAACGGTAATGTTCGTTCTTACAGGCTTTATTCTCTTCTTTAACTTTGCCGTTTCGTATGGAGACGATAAAGTATCAATGAGAACCGGCCTTGCCGATAATATGCAGCAGATAACTGTTTCAGGAACCATTACAGATGAGAATAGTGCACCGCTGCCAGGTGTCAATATTACAGTTGAGGGAACAATAATCGGAACGATCTCCGATGTAAGCGGAAAATATACACTCAACATAACCGACAGGAATGCTGTGCTTGTGTTCACTTTCGTTGGCTATGCATCACAAAAAGTTAACATCGGCGGACGTGCAGCCATTGATGTTCAGATGATGCCCGATCTACTGAACCTGGATGAAGTAGTTGTTATCGGGTACGGTACCATGAAAAAGAGCGACCTTACGGGATCTGTCGAGAGTATAGATATGGGTGATCTGCCACCTTCTGCCAGTACAAACCTGGCCCAATCGCTCAGGGGATTTGCTGCTGGACTTAATGTTCAGGGAGGCGGAAGCACTGCAGGTGCAGAACCCTCATTCACCATTAGGGGACAAAACACCCTGTCGGCAAGTCAGAATCCATTGATCGTTCTTGATGGAATAATTTATCACGGGTCACTTTCCGATGTAAACGTGGCAGATATCGAGAGGATTGATGTCCTGAAAGACGCCAGCGCCTCAGCAATTTACGGTGCGAGAGCCTCAAACGGTGTTATAATAGTTACAACAAAAAAGGGTAAGGAAGGCAAGCCGACCATGAATTTTAACACCTACTACGGTTTTCAGGATATGACAAATAATCCTGTAACTGTTATGAATGCAGAACAGTATGTGCGCAAGCAGATCGACTTCCCTTATATGCAGAAGTTATATACATGGTATAACAAAAGACCTACCAGTGTAACTGATCAGGGAGGAAGACCGGTTTATACCGATGTGCTTACAGATGAGCTGGTTCTCCAGGTATTAAGATCCGAGACGGAAAAGGATGCATATCTTGAAGGATATGAGACTGACTGGGTAAATGAAGTTACAAGGATAGCTCCTATTGCAAACTATGAACTGAGCGTTTCAGGAGGTAGCGATAACTATAATTATTATGTGTCGGGCTCATATATCGATCAAAAGGGAGTTCTTGTCAATGACCAGTTTAACAGGTCTACCTTTTTTGGTAAAGTTGAGGGTAAAGTTCTCGATTGGGTGACACTTGGGCTGACCACATCTATCTCTAACCGTGATAATTCAGGGATCCCTGCCACACTGAGCTATGCCAGGAATACAACACCGTTGTCAAAAAAATACAATGAATTCGGTGAATATCCTCAATTATACAATAATGAATTTCTGATGAGCCATCCTTTAAGGGCCGAACTGGTTCCTAACCAGGATCTCAGTAAAAATATTTTTGCCTCATTCGTGGGAAAGGTAGAGATTCCGGGAATTAAGGGTTTGACGTATGAATTTAACTATTCAGAAAATTACACTTCAAGGGATAACAGGACATATTATCCTAAAAAAGTGGAGGAAGGAGCCTCATATAACGGACGGGCAGTTATCTCAATCAATAATTCACAAAACTGGCTTTTCAACAACATTCTTACTTACTCAAATGAATTTTCAGGGGTCCACAGGGTGAACGGAACACTTGTTTACACCAGGGAAAAAACCTTTGGAAGAAGTTCCGGGATTGACGGATCTAATTTTTCAAGCGAATTGCTTGGTTACAATGATATGGGTTTTGCTGGCCAGGTTACCACTGATTCAGGGGCATGGGACGAAAACTCCCTGGCTTATATGGCCCGGTTAAGCTATATATATAATGACCGGTACTTCCTGACAGGTACTTACCGCAGGGATGGATATTCCGGGTTTGGAGCAGATAAGAAGCTTGCTGATTTCCCATCGTTATCGCTGGCATGGGCCATTTCAGAAGAATCTTTTATACAAAGCGCTGAATGGCTCGATTTTTTAAAACTAAGATTATCATACGGTGAAAACGGGAACCAGGGGATTGGCCGTTATTCAAGTCTTTCAACAATAGGAACTTTATATTATGCTTTTGGCTCCGGAACAGCAATCGGAGTTGGTCCCAGCGCTTTGGGAAATGCAAATTTAGGATGGGAAACGACCAGGTCAATAAACATAGGATTGGATTATGCAGTTCTGAAAAACAGGATTTCGGGAGAGATCAATGTTTATAATTCAAATACCGAAGATGTGCTTGTAAGGCAATCACTGCCTCTCTCAACAGGATTTACCAGCGTCTGGAGCAATATCGGACAAATCAACAATAAAGGGATAGAGCTTGAACTGAATACAATAAACCTTGAAGGTGATTTCAGGTGGGAGAGCAGGTTCGTATTTTCTCTGAACAGGGATAAAATCATGGACCTTTACGGTGATGATAAGGATGATATCGGTAATTCATGGTTTATTGGCGAACCGATAACTGCTATCTATGATTATAAACGGACAGGTGGAGTATGGACAGAGGAAGAACTATTCTCCGGAGCAATACATAGTAGTTTTAATCCCGGACAATTCAGGATAGAAGATATCGATGGAAGTAACAGTATTACACCTGATAAGGACAGGCAGATCGTAGGTTACCGCACTCCAAACTACCGCTTCAGCATTAACAATAATTTTGACTATAAAAACTTCAACCTGTCAATCTTTATAAACTCGATACAGGGAGGTAATGGGTATTTTATCCAGAATAACAGGGGCCTTCTTGAAGCCACTTCTGATTTTGACTACGCAAACAGGATCAACATGCCCTCAATCAGAACAAACTGGACACCTTTTAACGGAGTAACTGATGCACCGGCAATATACAACTATCCACCAGTTGCATCGGGTAATTATCAGGACAGAAGTTTTGTTAGGTTACAGGACGTATCGCTTTCGTACAGGTTCAGCCAGAGTTTGTTAAACAAATTGCACGTGCAAAGTCTTCAGGTATATGTAAGTGGTAAGAACCTTTATACCTGGACCAAATGGCAGGGATATGACCCTGAGGGTGGTGTATCTGAATCCTATGGCGGCGGCTTTAACAGCAATACGGATATGCAGATGAGAAGCATAATAATGGGTGTACGTATCGGCTTATAAACCAGTTTGACATTATATTGAATAAATTATGGATTTAAATTTATAGCAATGAAAAACATAAACTATATATTTCACAAAAGATGGCTGTTAGTCTTATTTATGCTGCCATTCATCTTCAACGCATGTAATCAGGATGAGATCCTTGAAGAGATACCACGTGATTTCCTTACTACCTCCAATGCCTTCTCCACAGTGGGAGGAGTTGACCAGGCTGTGATAGGATTGTATTCACAGGCCCGTAACTGGCAGAGTCCAGCCAACCTGCACAGAGGAACCGATGTGTCTTATGATGGTGAATCACCAGGTGCTAACCGCTGGCTTACAAACTATCCGCTGAGTTGCACACCGCAGGGAGGAGGAATTCAAAACCAGGTTGAAGCTTTCTGGCAACTTATTTTCCGCCAGATCCACATGTGCAATACAGTTCTTGATGCAGTTAAAAGAACAGATGAATCTATATGGACAGGCAAAGAGGCGCTCAAGAACAGGTATATTGCAGAAGCAAGATTCCTCAGGGCATTTGTTTATTACAAGGGTGTTATACTCTATGGCGACATTCCGGTAATTACTGAACCGACCACAACCGCAAAAGTTGATTTTAAACGTGACCCTAAGGCCGATGTGTTCAAACTGATTGAGGAAGATCTGCTTTTTGCAACACAAAACCTTCCCGTCCCCGGTTCTGAATCAGAGCAGGGCAGGCTGACACAGGGTGCTGCCTGGCACATGCTGGTAAGCGCATATCTTGCACAGTTTAAATACCAGAGCGCAGTTGATGCAGCTTCCCATGTAATTAATGATTTCGGATACCGCCTGATGACGGCCCGCTTCGGCAACCAGTTTGAGCCGTTTGGATCGGGAGATGTTTACTGGGACCTTTTCAGATACGGCAACCAGGATCCGGCAATTAATAAGGAAACTATCTGGACTTTCCAGAATGAGCCACTGCTGGCACAGGGCGGCGGCGGACCATCAACGAATAACTGGAACCCCAGGTATTTCAGCTGGGGAAAAACACCCGACGGATTCAATGCATTTGTTCCCGAATTCAATGATACCCTTGGAAGGCCCGTAGCTTACAACAGGGGTACAAACCTTACATTCTACTATATATGGGCAAGCGACTGGAACAACGACATCCGTAATGCAGAACATAATATAAAAAGACATATTTATTTTACCAATCCGCAATCAGCATACTTTGGTAAAGAGATAAGCTGGAAATTATACCCTGCCGGGGCAAGGAACATACAGAAGGATACCCTTAATTACATTTATCCCTATTACACAAAAGGCTTCCAGCCTGTTGTGCAGGCTACCTATTACCCGTCGCGAGGTGGTAATGCTGAGAATCATGCCGACCAGTATGCAATGCGACTGGCCGAAACATATCTTTTAAGGGCAGAAGCTTATCTGGGATTGGGAAATACTGTAGCAGCCGCTGCCGATATCAATATGGTACGCAACAGGGCACATGCTACGCCTGTTACAGCCGATAAGGTTAACATAGACTATATCCTCGACGAACGTGTCAGAGAACTGTACATGGAAGAAGAGAGGCTTATTGTACTGATGAGGCTTGGTAAACTGATTGACAGGGTAAGGAGATATTGTGATAATCCACTTACTCCGACTGCAAATATTCAGGATCACAATACTGTACTGCCAATTCCACAGTCGCAGATTGACCTGAACAGGGACGTTAAATGGGAACAAAATCCCGGCTATTGATTATCTGAAATATTGTTTTATTGTATATTAAACAAAAAATATTATAAAATGAATACAAGGAGAAAATTTCTAAAGAATACCGGCAAATCAATCGCCATTGCTGCATTGACCCCGGGGATCATCACAAAGGCTGCTGATATTATTCAGCAGCCAAAACCTCTTCGCATTGGGATAATAGGAGCGGAGAATTCTCATACTGTCGGTTACGGCAGATTATTCAACATTGATAAAAAATTTCCAGGTGTTGAAGTGGTCTATGTATGGGGAGAGACTGACGCATTTGCAGCTGCTGCCAGCGAAAAGGGGAAAATTCCAAACATTGTAAAAAAACCTTCTGACATGTTGGGAAAAATCGATGCATTGATTGTTGACCACCGCCATCCGAAATACCACCTTGAGGCTGCCCTTCCTTTTATTAAGGCAAAAATACCAACCTTTATTGACAAACCATTTTGCTACCGGGTATCTGAAGGAAAGGAATTTCTTGCACTGGCCCGTTCAAACGGAACTCCTGTATCGTCATGGAGCACATCGGCACATACTGACAGGAATGCCGATATGAAAAAGCGTATTGACGAGCTCGGGGCATTAAAGAATTTTGTGGCCTTCGCACCTGTTGATATAGAATCGCAATGGGGAGGTGTGTTCTTTTACGGAGTACATATCATAGATAACATTCTTAACATCTTCGGTGATAATGTTGAAAAAGTCCGGGTCACAAAACAGGGCAATACCGCAACAGGTTCACTTCTGTTTACAAACGGGATGCTGGCCACAGTAATATTTACAACCACTGGCGGCTCGGGCCAGAGCGGCTATTTTGCCGAAACGAAGAAGGGCATAGTAGAAGTGATCAGTGATGTTAAGGAGACAGATCCTCCGAAAGCTTATGTAGATATGGTGGAATTGCTGCGTACAGGAAAGAATGCCAGGAGCCACGACAGGATACTTTACAGCATGGGAGTATTGGAAGCCCTCGAGAAATCTGTTACCAGCGATAACTGGGAAAAAGTAGTGGTATAATCTCAATCCGCAATCCCCAATCCGTAATCCGCATTTTCTGATAAGGAGGATTCAGGGGGTATCAGGATACTGCAGTTGCTGACCTCAACCCCCGGGAAAATTATTTCCCGGGGCGGGAGAGGCGGGTGATATTTCCGGTAAGTTTGAATATTAATTAAACTCATAATGGTTTCCAGGATCCTTCGTGCATCTTCGCTGCTGTTACCGGTGGTGTCGGGGTTAACCTGCTGTACATCAGCAGAAAAAAAGCTCCCGAATGTAATAATTATCTTATCAGATGACCAGGGCTGGGGTGATCTGAGCCTTAACGGGAACACCAACCTTAGTACCCCGAATATTGACGGTCTGGCAAGGTCAGGCGCTGTGTTCAGCCACTTTTATGCATGCTCTGTCAGTTCTCCTACAAGGGCTGAACTGCTTACCGGACGCTATAATTCCCGCCTTGGGGTTTACAGTACTTCTGAGGGAGGCGAACGCTTAAACCTCGACGAGACAACAATCGCTGAGGTGTTTAAGAAAGCCGGTTATAAAACAGGAGCTTTTGGAAAATGGCATAATGGTATGCAGTATCCTTACCATCCGAATGGAAGAGGGTTCGATGAGTTTTATGGATTCTGTTCAGGCCACTGGGGAGAATATTTCTATCCGCAGCTTGAACATAATGGTAAGCTAATACAGGGAACCGGTTTTATAACCGACGACCTTACTGAAAAGGCTTTAGATTTTATTGAAAAACATCAAAAAGAACCGTTCTTTATTTATATCCCTTACAACTCTCCGCATGCACCATTGCAGGTACCTGATCTGTGGTGGGATAAATTCAAAGATAAGGAACTGGAAATGCTTGCTGATGATCGTGATAAGGAAGATATTCAGTTTACAAAGGCAGTACTCGCCATGTGTGAGAACAACGACTGGAACGTGGGACGTATCATGGAAAGACTTAAGGCCCTGGATATGGAAGAAGAGACCATTGTAGTTTATTTTCATGATAATGGTCCCAACGGCCCGAGATGGAACGGTGGCATGAAAGGGCGCAAGGGCTCTGTTGACGAGGGTGGTGTGCGTTCGCCTCTTATTATCCGGTGGCCGGGGAAGATAGATCCCGGGACAAATATAGACGAGATTTCTGGGACAATAGACCTGTTACCGACTCTTGCCGATATGGCAGGTATTGGTGTGCAAACCCTTAAACCACTTGATGGAGTAAGCCTGAAGCCGCTTTTGCTGAAGCAGAGTAATGAGTGGCCTGAACGGCTGATCTTTAATTACTGGAATGGCAGGTTAAGTGTCAGAAGCCAGACTCACAGACTGGATAATGATGGAAAACTCTTTGATATGATCATTGACGGTGGTCAGAGGATTGATGTATCTGCTCAAAATCAGGACATCACAAAGGAACTTAAAGACGCAGCTGATACCTGGAAAAAAGATGTTTTTTCCGGTAAAGTCATTTCGGATAAACCTTCTGACGACCGAAGGATACCTGTCGGTCATCCTGATTATAAATACACCCAACTGCCTGCCCGCGATGCCAGGGCCACAGGCAATATAGTCAGGTCGAATCCGAGTCCGAACAGTACCTTTTATACAAATTGGACACTTCCTGATGACAGTATAACCTGGAGCGTTGAAGTACTTTCGACAGGCGATTACGAAGCAGAGATATACTATACCTGCCCTGTTGAGGATATTGGTTCAAGAGTTCAGCTTTCATTTAATAATAACACTCTGACAGCCAGGGTCAATGAAGCCAACGATCCGCCCCTCAGAGGAATGGAGACAGATCGCGTTATGCGGACCAATACTTATGTCAAGGATTTTAAGCCATTAAAAGCAGGCGCGATACATCTTGATAAGGGAACAGGCTTACTTACCCTGAAAGCCCTTGATATACCCGGTAAAACGGTGATGGATATGAGACTGATAATGCTGACTAGGGTGAATTGAGACCATCTCTCACATCTCATCTCTCATTTCTTCCTAATACCTCGCCGAGAACTTCCTTGCATATCCTATAACGGGAAAGGCTGTGAACCCACTTCCACTGCTGTTTTCAAGGGACCAGGAGTTATAATACATGGCCGGGATTTCTGAACGGGAAGATATAATGTACGACAGGCCGAACTGCCAGCTCTTTATATCTTTCGTCCTGTTAACGAACCTGAATCCGGTAAGGCCGTAAATGAAAAAAAGATCCTGGTCGAAATATGAAAATTCGACCTGACCAGTATTTACATCATAACGCGAAACCGAATTCTGTACATTTAACTTTGAGCCATAGTTTTCCGTAATAAAAAATATGTGTCCTGAGACCCTCAGAAGGCTTGAAAAGTTAAGGACGGCTGCATTTACCGGTTTGGATATATCACCTCCACCGGCATATAAATAACCTCCTCCCACTGTGATGTTTTTATCATTTCCACCTGTTGTGTAGGTTGCATAAAGAAGATTTCCCGTGAATTTGGAGCCATAGGTACCGATCATAAACATATCCCCAATGGCAAATGCCGATTTTTCATTTACAGGAATTGTAATTTTGGGTGTCAGGTAAAAAGGAAATCCGAAAATGGTAGTTCCCATTCCCATTGAGAAATGGTCGCTGATGCCATACTGCACGTCATGCAACATAAAATAGAGCGAATTATAATAGATTTCTCCTTTCTCAAGATTATATGAAGAAGGGGCAAAGAAATATCGTGACTTGTGATGTCCCTGATCAGTAACAACAGCAGTCGTTTCCGGATACACAGGTGGAGATACCTGTACCTGAGGTGTATCCTGTACATCCTTAAATGGCTCCTTCAGCATTTCTGACAGTGGAAAGTACAGAAGAAGTCCTTTTTCGGAATCAGCAGCTGTCATAATTCTGGATCCAAGGTTTTTAGTTCCTGCAGTTTTATCGTTGCAATCAATTAAAGACAGTTGCAAGCCGGATCCTGACATGACAAGGTTTGCAAACCAGTAGTCACACCGGTTTTTAGTATCGACAATGGATGTAAGTTCTATCGATTCGGCAGCCAACCTGTCTGTGAGTATTTTTTCAATCTCAGCATTTATGAATTGAGCCTTATCAATGATAGCAAGTTTTTTCTGGGCTTCAATGGGGATAATAACAGCAAAAATAAGAAGGATGAAGGCGATGATTCTTTTCATGGTCGCAGTTATTTTCAGTTAATACACTGATGATAACAAATTAAGTAAACAATGGTTAATCTATTTTAGAAATACATATTCACTTGTCCCTTCCTGCCTCCATCACTCTTCCCTCAATGCTCCCCGCTCTCCGCTCTCCGCTCCCCGCTCTCCGCTTTACGCTTTACGCTCTCCGCTCTCCGCTCTCCGCTCTACCTATCAGGCGTACCACTTCCTCTCACGCTTAAGGTCCGAGCCGAGTATTTCTGAAACAATATTCACATCTTCCACTATCTGGAAATCGAACATCCCGACAACCACAAAGTCGGCGCCGTTCTCGAATGCCTGGCGAAATCCATCTGCCGGCTTTATGGCTCCTGCCGCAAGAACTTTATATGCGAGCCATGGAGTAGTATTAGTTTTAAAGAAATCAGCAACGATCTCAGCCGAGGCGCACCACATGTTGTCATGGCCCTGTTTCGGCAGTTCCGGATCGGACGGGTCGATAGGTGAAGCTGTCCAGTAATCGTTGTTGTGGTAGGTTTTCATAAAAAAGTCAGGTTTTATACCATTCTCAACACAGGCTACAGGAATTTTTATTGTATGGGCAGCTGTTCCGGCTATGATCCCCTGGCTCTTTATATATTCAATTGACGTATTCAGATCCTCAATTTTGTTGTTGCTGAGGAACTGTTCAGCATTGCCGCCCATTACAAAGGCGCCAATTGCCCCGTTATCTACCGCAAGTTTAATATTTGTAAGGTCTCCGCTTTTGGGATATGTCTGGGCAAGCCATTGGATCTTCCCTCCCTGTTTCCGGTACTTGCCAAGGATCCTGATCATGTTTTCATCGCACCTCAGGACGGCAGTATTGATACCTGATGCTTCACAGATATTCAATGTTTCGATCACTTTTTCATCTGTAAAATAGGTCCTTAACAATTTTGAAACATAGATCAGGTCCCTCGAATGTGCGAATCCGCTTACAAGGTTACCACCTGCCATCAAACGGCTCAGTTCCACATTTTTTATCTTTCCTTTTGGCATCTGCCCTTTCACCTGTAGTGCGATGGCTTCGTTTTTGTTTATAAGATTGGTTTCCTCACAACTAAGTTTATCCGGCATTTTGAACGGCACTATTGCAGCGCTTGTTGCAAGGGCTGAGTTCTTAAGAAAATTTCTTCGTTTCATTGTCTTTGGTATAAGGTTATCTGTTTTAAAATAGATCGGGAGGTTCTGTTATATAAGTTGAACTCACAGGCAAATTAAATGCTTTTACCCCATGGGTGAAACGGGAAAGTGGGTCATTTATAAAAATGTAATTTAAAGATTTTTTTATTATGGAAAGTTAAAAATTAGTTATCTTTTTGCCCGGTAGTTACCTAATTGCTATTTTTAAGATCAAATGTTTAACTAATCCATTATAATAAGATGACCAAAAGGAGAAATTTCATAAAAACACTCACAGCAGGTGCGGCAGGCATTGCTGTAGGTGGTACCACTTTCGGCCTGAGTGCAAAGAGCTATAACCAGGTACTCGGCTCAAATGACAGGATCAGGGTGGCGATTGCCGGACTGGGACGGCGTCTGGGAGCATATCTTCAGCCTATCTCACAAAAAGAGAGCAATGTCGAACTGGCATATCTCTGCGATGTTATGGCGAGCCAGAGGGAAAAAGCGGCTGAGAGATTCTCAAAACTGATAAATTATAAACCGGTTCTGGAAAATGACATCCGTAAAATACTCGACGACACTAAGGTTGATGCTATATTCAATGCAACCCCCGACCATTGGCATACTCCTCTGGCTTGTATGACAGTCCAGGCCGGTAAACATGCATTTATTGAAAAGCCTTGCAGCCATAATCCCTATGAGGGAGAGCTGCTGGTAAAATTTCAGGACAAATACGGAAAGGTTATGCAGATGGGTACCCAGCAACGCTCGGCGCCCGAATCGATTGAGATCATAAATGAAATACATAAAGGAGCTATTGGCGAAGTATACAAAGCCGTAGCTTTCTATTCCGACAGCAGGGGTAGAGTGCCTGTGCCGGAAAAAGCTCCCGTTCCGGAAGGCCTTGACTGGGATCTTTTCCAGGGACCATCGCCAAGAAAGGAGTACATGCATAACACCTGGGATTATAACTGGCATTGGTATGGTTGGGATTTCGGCACTGCAGAGACCGGTAACAATGCAACCCATGAACTGGATGTGGCTCGCTGGGCGCTGCAGGTTGACCTCCCGGACCAGGTAATTATCGAAGCAGCCAAAAGGCATTTCAAGGATGATGGCTGGAGTATGTTCGATACCATGGAAGCTACCTTCAGATTCCCGGGAAATAAGATAATCCAGTGGGACGGCAAAAGCCGGAACGGACAGAGAACATATTTCAACGCCGGAAGAGGAACTGTCATTTATGGTTCGGAGGGCACTGTTTTTGTCGACAGGGACGGTTATGAACTCTTTGACCGTACCGGGAAAAGTCTGAAAGTAAGAAAATCAAGAGGCAAGGAAGCCGGTAATGTACTGGGTGGAGGAGGAGACATGTCAACACTGCATGTTGTTAACTTCTTCAATGCCATAAGGGGTAAGGAGAAATTAAATTCACCTATTAAAGAGGGAGTAAAGAGCACTCACCTCGATCACCTGGCAAATATTGCTTTCCGCACAAACAAACAGATGCTGAAAGTTGATCCTTCAACGGGCCGTATTTTAGACCGTTCAGCCATGAAGCTCTGGAAGCGTGAATATGAACCCGGCTGGGAGCCGAAGATTTAAGAAGGTTGAAGAGTTGAAGGAGTTAATGAGGGTTGAAGTGGGCTTATGGTACAGGGCTCAGAGCGCAGGGCTCAGAGGAAGAGCAGTGGGTAGGTGGATCAGTGGATCAGTTAGTCGGTGAGTTGAGGATTGCATGGAGTTGAAGATCTGATATGGAGAGTGGGTGAGTGGGAGAGGGGGAGAATGCCCAGCCGAGCTCGACTAAGTCAAACTCTGAACACTGAAACCCTGAAACCCTGAAACCCTGAAACCCTGAAACCCTGAAACCCTGAAACCCTGAAACCTATGAGAAAAAAAGAAAACCGCAGGCAATTTATTCAGAAGATCGGATTAGTTTCTTTTGCTGCAGGTGCGGGTAGCTTACTGCCGGTACATTCATTTGGCCGGTCAGAAATATCCTCAATCCAGGTAGATAACGGAAAACTTGTTTCATTATCACCTTCTGACTTGTTCTCAGTGCTTGACCTCGATAATCCGGAATTAGCTGCAGTTAAAAAAGCGCTTGAAAGAAAAGGAAATGATGCTGCTTTGAAAGCGCTGCTGGACTATTACCGAAAACGCTATCCCAAGCCTGTCGGACAAAAATCGTCTTCTTCAAGTGAAAGTGATACAAGGACTATAGAAAAAGCAGATGACCTGGTAAAGCATATCATTCAGTGGGGACCCTATGCAGCTGCAGATTATGGACCGGTTATAGATTGGGCAGCCGATCCTGCAGGCGATATAGAGTGGGTTGCAGCTGTCTACAGGTTCTTCTGGGCAGACGAGCTTGGTAATGCCTATAGAATTACTGGGGATGAGCGGTATGCTCAATCATTTATTGAATTGTCAACTGACTGGATCCGAAAGCACCCGCTGGAAAAAACATTGGATAGTATCCATCCGGTGTATGGTAAGGGAGTATACGGGTCCGGTGGATGGAAAGGATATGCCTGGCTTGACCTGCAAACAGGCATACGAGCTACAAATATTTGTTCCAATTTCAGGATTTTCGTCAATTCAAAGTCATTTACCCCGCAATTCCTGGGCCTTCTCCTTGCAAGCCTGTATGATCACCAGGTAAAAACTGAAAAAATGCCAATGGGAATGATACATAACAAGGCTATTTTTGAACAGAGGGGATTCTTTAATGTGATCCATACATTCCCGGAATTTAAAGATAAGGAAAGATGGCTGGATACAGCTATTGCAATTACCTGCGAAAATTTCCTTGCCCAAACCACTGCTGATGGAGTTCAGAGGGAATGGTGCGGGGGGTATCATTCCGGAGTTTACAGGGATGTACTTGAAATTAGCGGGCGGGTCAGTGATCTTGGTCGTAAGATGCCCGATTATTATGTAAGTCGGGTTAAGGCAATGGCCGATCATATCTTTGGTATTTCCACTCCTGATCTTGGTTTTCCGATGTTTGGAGATACCGGCCGCGGTCACCGCCAATCTAAAGACAGGAATACATGGCCGCTATACGGCATGCTTGAAGAAGCAGGTCAAAAGTTTGGGGATCCAAAATACCAGGCGCTGGCAGATCTTAATACGGGACAACTGCCTGAAAACGGAAGTACAGCATTTTCTGAGGCTGGCCTGTATGCCATGCGTAATGGCTGGTCGACCGATGATGTATATATGGCTCTTCACTGCTCTCCGCCTGCTTACAGTGGTCATGACACAGCCGATAACGGCACATTTGAATTATTTGCATATGGTCGGTGGCTCATGCCCGATACGGGTTTCTATACCTATGGACATGACAAGGAAGCAAGAGCATGGCACAGGCAGACAAAGGTTCATCCTACACTTACTTTAAACGGAAGGGATACAAACATTATCGGAAGACAACTTCTGTGGAAGTCTGACCCAGATCAGGATATCCTTTGTTTTGAGAACCAGTCATACCAGTACTTCCTGCACCGTCGTACCATCTGGTTCTCAAATAAAAAGGGCAACACTCCTTTTTTTGTCATTCTTGATGAGGCCAATGGTGACCAGAGAGGAGATATTGAGCTTCATTTCCCGATGGCTCCCGGTGCTGTAAAGATTGACAATAAAGCCGGGCGGATCACCACTGATTTTGATGATGCAAACCTTCTGATCCTGGTACAGGGAAAACAGCCACTTAACCTTCATACAGAAGATGGCTGGACAGCCTCTGAATATGGGAAACGTGAGCAAAGAACATCAGTTACAGCACAGTATAAGGGCCGGGGGCCTCTCACTTTTATTTCAGTTTTAGTGCCATACAAGGGTAAAACAATGCCGGCCTGCCGGATCATTACTGATATGACGGACCTTTATTCGGGAAAAGATCCTGTGGAAATTGAAGTTGAGGTAGGAGGGCAGAGGCATATGATCAGGAGGAAGTTGTAAGGCAGGGAGCGGTGAGCGGGGGCGGTGAGCAGAGAACACTCAAGCTCTGTGCCCTGCGCTTCTTCCTCCCCGCCCTCTGCTCTCCGCCCCCCGCTCCCTGGCACTATCTCAAAACTTTACTAATTTTAATTGGTTAATTATTGAAACAATAAACATCTGCCATGAGATCAATTATTAATAGAAAAAACTCAATGCCGGTCGTAATTTTTATTTTCTGCCTGGCTCTCTCATCCTGCGGAACATCTTCGGAAAAGAAGACATTGGAGTTCACTGATTTTCCTGGTATGAAAATCGGCTTTTCAACACAAAATTTTCAAAAGGCTATGCCTAACAATGTAGCCAATCTCTCCGAGCTCATTGAATATGCAGCAAATGAAGGCTACCATTTCATAGAACTTCGTGATGAGCTGGCCAGGTTGTCGGTTGATGAATGCAAGTCACTCGCAGAGGTTGCAAAAAAGAATAATGTGGAGGTGATCTATGAGATCCAGGTAAACCTTCTTGATAACGGCTTTCCCGGAGTTTTTACAAAAGGATTGGAGAATACAGTGATCCTTCCGGGACCCGGAGTTATGCGCACACTGATATCAAGGTCTGAATTCGAAGCTGATCCTTCTAAAAAGGGATGGAGTAAAGAGGAATTTACGAAGCTGACAAATTTTGCTGATAGTTGTTCCTCTGTTGCCAGGGAAAAGAAAGTTTTGTTCATTGTTGAAAATGTCAATGAAGCTTTTTTCGGCGACGGGATAAATTATTTCGGACTGGCCGATTTCTTTTCAAGTACCACTATAACCGGACTCCAGTTTGACACAGGTAACCCGTTCGCCGGCACAATAAGGGTAATGTCAGATCCTGGAGAAGTCTCAGGTTTTCTCACTAAACTGGGTAACAGGTGGGTTACTTCCCAATTGAAAACGATCATTGAAACAGGTGGAACCATGCAGCCGACGCTGACTGAAAATCCATTGCCTGTTGAAAAGGTGATTAATTTAATGGGTCAGCAGAATGTGAATTATGTGGCCATTGAACTATTGGCACCTGAAGACAAGGAGCAGTGTTTTGAAAACCATGCGAAAAGTATTCAGTTTTTAAAAGATAAAGGGGTGTTGAAGAAATAAGGCGCAAAGGCACAAAGGCAAAATGGTGTAAAGGCGGGGAGCGGGGAATAAAAAGCGCAGGGCACAGAGCTCAGGGCACAGGGCAAGACCGGGGTCATGGGCAGGATCGGTATTCGGGGGATCAGTGGATCAAGGTGAGGAGTTTGCATAAACAACTCTCCACCTTCTTAAGGGGGAGTACCCAAAGGGGGAGGGGGTTTTCAGAATTTAGTTATTGATAACTTTAAGACCAGACAATGAAAAACCTATTTACTCTTAAAAATGCAGTGATCTTTTGCATTGCAGGCTCTTTTTCTCTAACTGCATGCGTGAACCGTAGAAACAGTGATGAAAGATCCCTTTCAAGGATCAGTCAGGCTGTCGATGATATAAAGATCGTCGATACCCACGAGCATCTTGTCACGGAAGAAGGAAGGAAGCAGATCCCAAAAGGTCTCTTTTACCTGATGGGAAATTATTTCACGGCTGATCTGCAATCGGCCGGAATGCCCGGGGAGGATTATAATTTTGTTTTCAACCATGCAAATCCGCTGAGCGACAGATGGGCAAGATTCAAGCCTTACTGGGAAAAAACAAAGAACACCGGTTACGGTCAGTGCATTAAGATAACTGCCAGGGACCTGTTCGGGATATATGATATAGATAATGAGACATACGCAGAGCTCGATAAAAAGCTTGCCGGTACTGATTCGACCGGCTGGTACAGGCACGTGCTCAGGGAGAGATCAGGAATCGATGTATGTATAATCGATCCCCTCGATGTCTATGTGAAGATGGATAATAACTATTCTGATGAATATTTTGTGAAGGTGAAGAGGTTTGACATCTTTATCCAGGCAGGTGAAAGGGGTTTCAATGAGGCAGGTGCACAAACAGGGATAAAAATAAATTCTCTTGTCGATTATCTAAATGCTTTTGATACTCTGATATACAAGGCCGTAAAGAAGGAAAGGATTGCAGGAATAAAATCCGGGCTGGCCTATGGCAGAACTCTTTTTTTTGATAATGTTCCTTTTGAAACTGCCGAAAAAATATTTTACAGATCAAGGATAAGAGGGGAAAAGATCCCTGCCGAAGAACTTAAGCAACTGCAGGATCACCTTATGCATCATATGCTTGGACAGATGAACAGGTACAAGCTCCCTTTTCAGATACATACCGGAATGCTTGCAGGCTCAAATGCAAAAAATCCGCTTGAAAATACCAATGCCAGGCTGCTCAATAATCTGTTTACAAAATATCCTGATGTTAAGTTTGTGATCTTTCATGGCAGCTATCCTTATATGGCAGAGCTTACAAATCTGGCCAAAAATTATACCAATGTATACATTGACATGTGCTGGATGTACATCATCTCTCCTGCAGCCAGCAGGCAGTACCTGGAAGAATGGCTTTTCAATGTGCCGGCAAATAAAATCATGGCTTTCGGAGGCGATATGGGAAGTTCAGTTGAATGGGTCTATGGACATGCCGTGCTTGCACGAAAGATCATTTCTGAAGTCCTCTTTAAGATGGTCAAGGACGGTTATTATTCCGAAGATGAAGCAATCTCAATTGCAGAGCTGATCCTACGCGAAAATGCTCTAAACCTGTATAATATCAAAAAGTCAGGCGACCATTTTTATATAGCTGGAAGCTCGGAACGTAAACCTGATTAACCCACTTCCACACTAACCAATCCACCGATCCACCGATTTTTGCCCCCGCTTTTTGTCTTCCTCTGAGCTCTGAGCCCCTGCGCTTCTTCCTCTCCGCTCCCCGCTCTCCGCTCCCAGCTCTTGCCCTGTGCCCTGAGCTCTGTGCCCTGTACTAATAGCTCCCCGCTCCCTGCCCTCCGCCCCTATAGCCTTTTAACAATTTTTCAAAAAAACTCTATAATCCTTGGTTTATTCCTGATTTTTCTTAATTTTATATGATAATATAGGCAGCAAAACAGTGAAAGTAATAGCCAATTTATTATATACCTGACCTTTAACCCTTACTAACCAACCATTGCCTATGAAACAGTTTCATGAGCCGTTCAGTTGCCCCAGATCCGGGGCAAGGTCGCTGTAGTAATGTATTAATATACAGTAGAATACACTTAAATCAGTATTTTATACTGATTGCCTGTTGTTTGATTTATTTTAAACATATTTTCAGACTGGTTGAACAGAATCTATAATCATAATAAAAACAAAATGATAGATAGAGTTCAGGAAGCGAAGCTCATTAAGAGTTTGTCAAAAGGCAATATTCTGGCTTTCAATACTATATTTAAAGAATACAGTGGAAGACTGTTTCGCTTTGTAAATGGGTATTTAAAAGCTGAAGCTGTTGCTGAGGAGATGATCCAGGAAATATTTACCATGATATGGGAAAAACGCAGGGATCTGAGGCCGGAGCTCTCATTTAAATCGTACCTGTTTACGATTGCCTTCAATATGGTACGGAAATATTTCAGGACTCAGGCTGTAATCTCGGAATATTTACACTCAGGTACAGGAGATGAGCTGGATATGCGAACCTCCAAAGAAATATCATATAATTCGTTATACAATTATGTTTCAGAACTTGTGGAGCAATTACCCGACAGAAGAAAGCTTGTCTTTGTGAAGAGCAGATTTGAAGGCAAGAGCATTAAAGAAATTGCTGATGAGATGAAAATTAGTCACAAGACTGTGGAGAATCAGTTGACCGATGCCCTGAAATTTATAAGGATAAATCTAAAGAAAGAAGAACTGGCAGTTACCCTGGGTTTTGTCTTATTCTTATTATGACAAAATATCAAACCGGGGCAACAAGCATCCTCTTTTCACTATAGTCACTATAGTCACTATAGTCACTTTAGTCACTTTAGTCACTTTAGTCACTTTAGTACACTTTAGTACACTTTAGTACACTTTCTTCACCCTTCAATAGGTGTATCCTTAAGTTAAAGGATATTACTTATATGATTAGTAACTTAGGTTTCGTAGGTTTAGGTTAGCAGTAATGGGAAAGAGCCTGTATCAAAAGCTTGTTATATTGGCCCCTACCCCCTAAAGGGGGTTGCCTAAGTGCATGCATATCTTAGGGGTCCCGAAAGCTATCGGGATAGGGGTAAATGATGAAAAGAGAGCTTTTGATACATCCTCTTTTATTTTAATGAGATTATTAATAGATAAGATGAATTAGTCGATGGGGAAAATTGGCTTCAACAGCGAAAAGATAGAAAGGTATTTCAGAGGAAATGACTCCAAAACTGATAAAGCATATATTTCTGAAATATTACAAGACTCTGAGAACGAGAAAGAATTAAGGCAGCTTATGGCCCGCCAGTTTTATGAAACGCTTTCAGGAGAAGGTAAGGAAAAAGATCTTGATCATATTCTTCACAAGATCAATTATGGGATAATTACAAAATCGGCTGAGAAGAAAAGCCGGCATATCAATAAATATCTGACTTTAACATTAAGGCTCGCAGGAATTATAATTCTTGCAATATCAGTTTACTGGGGCTTTAAAGGACATAGTAAATACTATACAGCAAAGGAAACATGGGTGGAGATAAAAGCCCCTGCCTGGACCCGTGCTCAGTTCAGTTTGCCAGATGGCACAACAGGATGGCTGAACAGCAGTTCTAGCATCAGATACAACGGAATATTTACTGATGACCGTTTAATCAATTTAACAGGAGAAGCCTTCTTTGATGTAGCAAAAGATGAGAAAAGGCCCTTTGTTGTAAATGCAGGTGATGTGATGGTGAAAGTCCTTGGCACAAGATTCAACATAGCTGCATACGAAAATGAAAAGAATGTTGAGGTGGTACTTGAAGAAGGAAAGCTGGAATTCAGTACGGACGATTCCGGCGGGTCGAGGATAATGGATCCGGATGACCTGTTGATCTATGATAAAACATTAAAGGTCATATCTTCCGAAGTGGTGCAGCCTGAAAAATATACATCCTGGACCGATGGTAAACTTGTCTTCAGGAATGATCCTATTGATGTTATTGCCAGGAGACTCGAGAGGTGGTATAATGTTGATGTAGTGATAATAGGAAACTTATCGTATGATTTTCGTTTACGTGCCACATTCGTTGACGAGAGTCTTGAAGAGGTTCTTTATTTTTTAAAACGCAGCTTACCTTTAAAATACAAGATTGAAAATTCTGCACTCAGTCCGAATGATATTTACGCAAGGAGGAAAGTAATAATATCACACAAATAAAGAATATCTGAAAAAAAGTATGTAACTTATGATACTATTTTGATACAAAGCAGGGACGCAGATTGAGTAGCTTCCCTGTAATAATTTAAAAGGTACATATTCAAATAACCTAACTAAAACCATTTTTACATTATGAAAAAAAGCATTGATTTATGGGTACATCAAAGCCCGATCCTGAAAAAGCTCCTTATGGAAATTACAATCTCTATTCTGATTGTCGTAATGGGCATTTCGAATGTTATGGCCTTTCCTGCCGGGGGTTCAGACCCTGAACTGCAGCAAGAACAGGTTGCTGGTACTGTGACAGATGATAAAGGAGCTCCATTACCCGGAGTTTCAATAGTTGTAAGAGGGACGACCCTGGGAACACTTTCAGATGCTAACGGCAAATATACCCTTCCCAGTGTGCCTCAGAATGCCACTCTGATCTTTTCATTTATCGGGATGGCAAATCAGGAAATTGTTGTTTCAGGAAGGACTCAGATCGATGTAGTCTTGCTGGAAGAGGCCATTGGTTTGAATGAAGTGGTGGTGATCGGATATGGAACCGCACAAAGGAGGGATCTTACAGGCTCTGTTAAAAGTATAAGTATGGAAGACATTCCTTCCGGTGCAAATATGAGCCTTACACAGGCATTAAGGGGAAGTACTGCCGGACTAAATGTTCAGGGAGGAGGCAGCAGGGCAGGTGATGAACCAAGTTTGTCAATAAGGGGTCAGAACACCTTATCGGCAAGCACCAGCCCGCTGATTGTACTTGATGGCATCATATTCCAGGGTTCCATGTCGGACATTAATATAGAGGACGTGGAAAGGGTTGAAGTTTTGAAGGATGCAAGTGCATCGGCAGTGTATGGATCACGTTCTGCAAATGGCGTCTTGCTTGTCACTACCAAAAAAGGAAAAAGGAACAGTCCATCAATAAATTTCAGTAGTTATGCAGGGTTCCAGGATTATACAAATAACCCTGTCAAAATGATGAATGCTGATCAATATGCAAAAAGGCTGGTTGACTACATCTATTTGCAATATTTGTACAACTGGTATAAGAAGATGCCGACCGGCCCTGCTGATTTCGGTGGAAAGCCTGAATATCCCGATGTTTCAAATCCAAGTGTCATAACAGCTGCTCTGAGATCGCCTGATGAGGTGGCCAATTATAATGCCGGAAATGAAATCAACTGGATCGATGTGGTAACACAGAGAGGACTGATACAGAACTACGACCTGAGTTTGTCAGGAGCATCTGAGAAATCCAACTATTATATTTCGGGTTCCTATGCAGATCAGGAAGGAGTACAGGTAAATGATCATTTCAACAGAACCACATTAAATACAAAAGTTGAAACCGAAGTACTCGAAGGAGTTACTGTGGGATTGACCACCGCCTATTCATTCCGCGATTATTCAGGATTGGAGGCAACAATGGATTATGCAAGAAATGCAAGTCCGCTGGCTTCGATGTATGATGCAAAAGGTAACTACCCTGTTGACTTTTATGGTGAATTTCTTCAAAGGCATCCTCTCCGCAATAACCTGGTTGATGATTATGATATCAGAAACAACTTTTTCGTAGTGGCAAATGCAAAGATAGAAATTCCGAAAGTTAAAGGATTGAGCTATAATTTCGATTTTTCAAATAACAGTAACTCTGAAGAGAATAACACGTTTATACCTGCTACTGTTTATGAAGGACTCGCAAGCAAGGGCCAGGCAACCAGGGAATACTCCAAGGATAAAACCTGGGGTATTAACAATATCCTTACCTATGTCCGTGATTTCAATACTGATCACAGGGTGAATGCCACGCTTCTGTATAGTTATGAAAAACGTGAAGGAAGCGGTTCCAATATGAGTGCCGTGCAGTTTGACAATGCCAGTCTCGGGTATAATAACATGAGCCTGGGAAAATACCCTGTGGTCGGATCAGGTAAATGGGATGAAAGCAGTCTGGCTTATATGGCAAGGGCAAATTATGTTTTGAAAAACCGCTATATGGTTACCGGTACTCTCAGAAAGGATGGTTACTCGGGCTTTGGAGCGGCCAATAAATTCGCAACCTTCCCGTCACTGTCTTTTGCATGGATTGCTTCGGATGAATCTTTTGTTAAAAATCAGGAGTGGTTAAATACGCTCAAGCTAAGGGTTTCCTACGGTGAAAACGGTAACCAGGGTATTGGCCGTTATTCCAGTCTGGCAAGAATGGGAATCAGCACCTTGATTTTCGGATCAAGCCCGGTAATTGGCATTTACCCAAGTTCACTGGGAAATGATGAGTTAGGCTGGGAAACTACGGTTTCATTCAACACCGGCATCGATTATGCCATCCTCGATCAGAGGATCTCGGGTTCAATTGATGTCTATCTGGCTCATACAAACGATGTTCTCGTCAGAAGGTCTCTTCCTCCTGCAACCGGATATACATCGGTGTGGACAAATATAGGAAGGGTTGACAACAAAGGGATCGAGTTTGAATTGAACACAGTGAATCTTAAGGGCCCCTTAAGCTGGGAGTCAAGCTTTATCTTTTCTCTTAACAGGGACAAGATAGCTGATCTTTATGGAGACGGGAAGGATGATATAGGAAACTCATGGTTTATAGGTGAACCCATCAGTTCAATATATAATTACGAACGCACAGGCGGCTTATATACGGAAGAAGAATTATATAACAAAACAATATTAACTAACTTCTATCCGGGTCAGTTCAGATTAAGAGATTTGAACGGAGATAATCTTATCACCGCAAACGACGACCGGAAAATTGTGGGATATGCAACACCAAACTACAGGTTCAGTATCAGTAATCGCTTTTCATACAAAAATCTGTCATTATCATTCTTTATCAATTCCATCCAGGGAGGAAACGGCTATTATCTTGCCAACAACAGGGCATTTCTTGAAGCAACCTCAGACTATGATTATGCACAGCGGACCAATCAGCCCGCTATCCGTGAAAACTGGCTCCCTCACAATGGTGTTGATGACGCCCCCGGAATATATAATTATCCCACAACATTATCAGGTAATTACCAGGACAGGAGCTTTGTCAGACTTCAGGATTTAACTCTTACTTACAACCTCGATAAGAAAATACTCGATATTATGAAAATGCAGGGCTTGCAGGTATATATCAATGCTAAAAACCCTTATACATGGACAAAGTGGCAGGGATATGATCCTGAGATAGGAGGTACAAGTGCACTCTTAATGAGAAGTATAATATTAGGTATCAGGGTAAAAATTTAAAAATGCTGGTTAAATCTTTAAAAAGAGATGCAATGAAAACGAAAAAATATATAATGCTTTTAGTGACACTTTTAATGGTGTCAGCTTGTAGTGAAGACACACTCAAGGAAACGCCCCGCGATTTTCTTTATCCCGGAACAGCCTACTCCGATGTTATTGGAATAGAGCAGGGAATATTTGGCATATATGAAGATGTACGAAACAGATGGTACAGGAATGGAGGTTCGCAGGCTTACGGATTGTTTGGAATGGGAACTGATGTTGGTTATGACGGTGAAACACCCGGGGGTCAGAGATTCCTTACAAATTATGTTACATCTGTTACTCCTGAATATAGTGTTATACTGAACTGGTGGAGGTATCTCTATGCAGAAATTCAGATGGCAAATACTGTACTTGACGGAGTGAAAAATATGGAGGAGAGTAAATGGAAAGATGAAGCTCAAAAGCTGGCTTTTGAAGCTGAAGCAAGATTTTTCAGAGCCTGGGCGCACCGCATGGCAGTCACTCTTTGGGGTGATGTTCCCCTTGTAACAGAAGTGATCAAGACTGTTAAAACTGATTTTGTCAGGACTCCCAAAGCAGATATCTACAAACAGATTGAAGAAGATCTTGTTTTTGCAACAAAGAACCTGCCTGTACCGGGCACTGAAGCAGCTGCCGGAAGGCTGACCCAGGGAGCGGCGTGGCAGCTTCTGACAGAAGTTTATCTTGCACAGTCCAAATTCCAGCAGGCTGTTGATGCATCTTCAGCTGTAATTGAAGACTATAATTATAAGCTGATGACCCAGCGTTTTGGAGAAAAAACAGATGTTTTTGGTTCAGGTGATGTCTATTATGATCTTTTCAGGTATGAGAATCAAAATCCACCAACAAATACTGAGAGTATATGGGTGATACAGTTTGAACCAAACGTTGAAGGCGGCAGCAGTAATCCGTGGTCAAATATCTATTCACCAAGACTTTCATACCTTGGTAATGCTCCTGACGGAAAGGCTGCCTTCAATCCACAGTATCAGGATACACTGGGTGTGGGAGTAGCCCGGTCACGCGGCACAAATCTGGTTTTTTATTATGTCTGGAAGGATAACTGGAACAATGATATCAGGAATGCTGAACATAATATAAGAAGGCATTTCTATTATTCAAATCCACTTTCGGCTTATGACGGCCAGTTAATTGATCTTTCAAAGTACGCTCCCGGAACAAGAAATCTGTTCAAGGATACTACAAATTATATCTATCCATTTGTAATGAAGGTATGGGAGCCTGTAATTGAGGTTCAGAGAAACGGGACCAACCCGGCACGAGGCGGTGGCGGTACCGTGCATACTGATTTTTATGCCATGAGACTTGCTGAGACATTTCTGCTTAGAGCAGAGGCTTATGTGGGACTTGGAAATAAAGTGGCAGCCGCAGCTGACATAAATGTTGTGAGGGCAAGGGCCAATGCAAAACCGGTGTTACCCGATGCTGTAGATATCGATTATATACTGGATGAGAGAGTCAGGGAACTGTATGCTGAAGAGATGAGGATGATCACCCTGCTGCGCATGGGTAAGCTTATTGACAGAACACGTAGATACAATGACAACCCAATGCAGCTCGGAGCGAATATTCAGAATCACAATAACCTCTGGCCCATTCCTCAGCAACAGCTTGATCTTAACCGCGACGTTAAATGGGAACAAAATCCTGGTTATTAAAACATAGTATCAGGAAGAAATTTCTTTCAACGGCGTAATGCTCAAAACGATTTTTGATCATGATTTATCAGATAGAGAAGCAAAATGTTCTTCTCTATTCTGATAAGTCGTGATTAATGACTGTTAATAAGAATCCATTAGTTCAATAATTGGTGGGATATTCCGATCACGAAATCAATGAATTTAAAAAATGAAAAGTATCAAAAGGGAACTTTTAACCATAAGCGTACTCAGTTTTATTCTCATCGTTAGCGCTCCGGTTAAAAATTACGGTCAGCCTGCCGGCGGCAGTATTTCTGATGCAAATGAATTATGGGGAAAAATCTCCCCGTATTTTACACCTTCCCCGGAATATAAGGAACAGTACGGAACTTACCGGTCGCCTTTAAAATTTTATGATGGCAGGGATGTGAAAACTAAGGGAGACTGGAAGAAAAGGCGCAAAGAGATCCTCAATAAATGGAACAGCATGATGGGGGAATGGCCTCCTTTGATAAAAAGTCAAAAAATGGAGGTCATAGAGACCACTCAGAAGGATGGCTATGTCCTGAAACGTGTAAGGTTTAACTGGCTGCCCAATGATATAACAGAAGGTTATCTTCTTATTCCTGATGGTGAAGGTAAAAAGCCGGCTGTAGTTACTGTCTTTTATGAACCTGAAACTGCCGCAGGTATCGGGAAGTTCACGCCGAATCTCGATTTTGCCAATCAACTGGCAAAACGCGGATATGTAACACTTTCAATAGGTACCACGGCAACATCAAAAGCTAAAACCTACTCACTCTATTACCCTGGTATTGAAAACTCCCAGGCGCAGCCACTTTCACTTCTGGCTTATGCTGCTGCAAATTCATGGTATGTGCTGTCAAAAGTGCCTGACGTTGATGCAAGTCGAATTGGGATCATGGGGCTCTCGTACGGTGGAAAGTGGGCAATGTTTGCATCCTGCCTGTTTGACAAATTTGCATGTGCTGTCTGGTCCGATCCGGGTATTGTTTTTGATGAATCAAGAGGAAATGTGAATTACTGGGAACCCTGGTACCTTGGGTATTATCCCCCTCCGTGGAGAAAAAGAGGAATGATTACAGAGCAAAATCCTTCCGCGGGCCTTTATCCCAGACTCGTAAAAGAAGGTTATGACCTTCATGAACTCCATGCACTGATGGCGCCTCGGCCATTTCTTGTCTCAGGTGGCTCTGAAGATACTCCTAAACAGTGGATCCCGTTAAATCATACCATTGCTGTGAATAATCTACTTGGTGTTAAAAACCGAGTAGCCATGACTAACAGGCCCGCGCACATTCCCGATGCTGAAGCAAATGAACTAGCCTATATGTTCCTTGATTATTTTCTGAAGTATAAGGGTATTTCCGGAAAGTGATTGATTAAAAAAAATAAGAAATATTAATCCAATGCAAAACAACCGAAGGAATTTTATCAGACAAACTGTAACCGGATTAACGGGATTAGCTATTGCTTCTGATTTAAAAGGATTCAACAAAGGAAAATTCCAGACTGAGCAGGATAAAAGCTCATCAGCCCTGCCTTTAATTCTTGCAGATCAGGATGGCAAACCAATTAAGACTTTAACAGAATGGAAGAAGCAGAGGGAAGTAATAAAAAAACGCTGGCATGATTACCTGGGTATTCTTGATCCAAATCCAAATCTTCCCGTTCTTACCGTTATAAAGGAAGACAGACCTGAGGGGCTTGTCCGTCAGCTTGTTGAATATGAGAGTGAACCTGGCATTGTGGTGCAGGGTTATCTGATAAAACCCGATGAAATAGATAAGCCGCTGCCAGGGATTGTTGCAATGCATTCGACAAGTGATAACAAGATGCTTTTTATCTCTGGTGTGGAAAAGGGTAAAATAGTTCCGTTTGGTTACAGGCTGGCAAAAAAGGGCTTTGTGGTACTATGTCCATTGTGCTTTCTCTACCACGATAAGGGTGACCGGACATCAGAGCAGCAGGTCGAGAGGTTTAAAAAAAGTCACCCGAAATCAAAAGGGATGGCTAAGATGCTCTTCGATGCACAAAGGGCTGTTGACGTCCTGGAAGTACTGGCCGAGGTTGACAGCAACAGGATAGGGTCAACGGGCCATTCGCTTGGGGCAAAGGAAGCTTTCTACCTCGCAGCATTTGATGACCGGGTAAAGGCCACTGTAAGTAATGAAGGCGGTATCGGGATCAGTTTTTCAAACTGGGACGCACCCTGGTATCTCGGAAAAGAGATCCATGATTTTAAGCACGAGCATCATGAATTACTTTCTTTGATAGCGCCCAAGCCCTTCCTGCTCATTGGTGGCGACAGCGCTGATGGTGAGATAAGCCGTCCATATATAAAATCAGTGTACCCGGTATATGAACTTTATGGTAATAAAAAGAGCAATATCGAACTGTTTAACCACGGACAGGGACATTCGGTAACACCTTTTTCTGAAAAACTTACTTATGACTGGTTAACGGATTATTTATAAAAAATCCTTCATTAAGTATTTAATCCACTCCAATACTCCAATACTCCAATACTCCAATACTCCAATACTCCAATACTCCAATACTCCAATACTCCAATACTCCAATCATAACTTAATAACAACCATCTATGAAAAATTATTATCATCGACGTGATTTTCTTAAAACAACTGCAGCAGCCGGAATTGGCCTCGGTCTGGCAGGAAATACCTCTAATTTATTTTCGGGTATTCAGGCGGAAAAGGGTAAAAGGGCAGGAATAATAGGCCTTGACACATCACATGTTACAGCTTTTACCCAGACATTGAACGATGAGAAAGCCGGCCCGGAGTTTGGAGGATATAAGATCGTAGCTGCCTATCCTACCAAAGGAAGCGCCGACATGCCTTCAAGTATAAACCGGTTGGCAGGATTTACAGAGAAGCTAAGGGGTATGGGTGTTGAAATAGTTGACTCTGAAGATGAGTTGCTAAAGAAAGTTGACGTGGTTTTTCTCGAGTCGGTTGACGGCCGGCCTCATCTTGAACTTGCACTTCCTGTACTAAAAGCAGGAAAGAGAATGTTTATTGATAAGCCAATCTCCAACTCACTGGCTGGCGCGATGGCTATTTTTGAAGCATCGAAAAAATATAATCTGCCAGTTTTTTCTTCTTCAGCAACAAGATTCGCTCCTAATGCACGCGATATTGTAGAGGGAAGAACAAAGGTGGAGAAGGTACTTGGTGCTGATACTTATTGCCCTGCAGGGAAGGCTATTGGACATCCCGATATGTTCTTTTACGGCATTCATGGCATAGAATCACTCTTTACCGTTATGGGTCCAGGCTGCAGGGAAGTTGTCAGATTCAATACTGAAGGCACCGATGCAATAGTAGGAACATGGAACGATGGCAGGATAGGAATTTACAGAGCTACACCACAGGGAGGCAGGGGAGGATTTGGAGGAAGGGTTTTCGGAAAAGAAATAGTAGAGATCGGAGAATTTGCCGGATACAGGCCTATGCTTGTAGAAATAATTAAATACTTCCAGACTGGAAAGGTGCCTGTTACTCCTGAAGAAACACTTGAAATTTTTGCTTTCATGGAAGCAGCAGACATAAGCAGGAATGAGGGAGGCTCAACGGTAAAACTTGAGTCTGTAATGCAGGAATCAGCAAAAAAAGCCAGGGAATTAATGTAGGAAACGAGATTTATTTAAAAAATGATAACTTTAAAAAAAATGGAGGTCTCAATATGAAATCAGTAAAACGTCGTGAATTTATAAAAAAATCAGCATTGGCTTCAGCAGGAGTAACATTGGGCGCTCCTGCTTATATCAAAGGTTTTGTGCAAAATAAGCCTAATGATATAATTAATGTAGCAGTGGTCGGAATTAACAGCCGTGGAGGCGCCCATGTTTCGAATTTTAACAGAATAAAGAATTCCCGTGTTGTTGCTCTTTGTGATGCTGATCAGAATCTGTTTCCGGCAATGGTAAGCAACATTGAAAAGCAGGGTGGTGTTAAACCCAAAACTGTTGTTGATTACCGCAAGCTTCTGGATGATAAAGGTATTGATGCTGTATCAATTGCAACACCCGGGTACTGGCATGCCCTTCATACAATATGGGGATGTCAGGCAGGCAAGGATGTCTATGTGGAGAAGCCACTTTCATGGTCGATAGTAGAAGGAAGAAAGATGGTGCAGGCAGCCAGGAAATATAACAGGATAGTACAGGTGGGAACCCAGTACCGCAGTGCCAGGGTTTCACAGAAGGCCATCCAGTTACTTCACGAAGGTGCAATAGGCGATATTTATATGGGACGCGGCATTGTATATGGTTTTCGGGGGAGCATCGGAAGGGTTCCGGATAGTCCGGTTCCTGAAGGAGTCAACTGGGATCTGTTCAGAGGACCTGCGCCAATGATTCCGTTTAACGCTAACCATTTTCATTATAAGTGGCACTGGTATTGGGATACCAGTACCGGTGAGTTCGGAAATAACGGTGTTCATTATATGGACAGGGTAAGATGGGCAATGAAAAAAGAGGAACATCCTGTTAAGATAAGCTGCTCTGGTGGTTTTTATGCTTTTGACTCGGACCAGGATGTACCTAACCTTCAGGTGGCCACTTACGAATATGCCGATGGTACAATAATGGAACTGGAGGTAAGAAGCCTGTACACTCCTGATGAGGCAGACAGCATAATATTCCTTGGAACAAAAGGATATGCCCAGCTAGGAACAAGTTTCAAGACATTCCTTGGTAACAAAAAAGAGCCGGGAGTAAATATTACTGCTAAAGATCTGGAAGCAGATCCCGTCAGGGCCGAACTGGAAAAAGCCAGGATAGAATACCATTTTCAGAACTTCATTGATTGTATGAGAAGCCGCCGGTGGCAGGATCTGAATGCCGATGTGGAGCAGGGTCATATCTCAACTGCCATGATGCATCTCGGGAATATTGCATACAAAACAGGAAGAAAACTGACCTTTGATGGCAAAACAGAAAAATTTGTAAACGATAAAGATGCTAACAAGTACCTGGCAAGGCAGGAAGAAAGAAAGCCCTATGTCCTGCCAAAGGAAGTGTAGGAATCAATCCGGCATAGAACAGGAGGCCGTCTCAAAGTAAAATTGGGACGGCTTTTCTTTTTACCGGAATTCGCTATCACGATTTCCTCTTTGCATCATTACGTTGTGTAATCCGTTAAATGTTAATTACTCTTGTCAGCAATGACAGGATTTGTCATACAAAAAGATTATAATTTTTTCAGATCAGGATAGGTGTATCAGGTCATTAAAGGATATTACTTATATGATTAGGAAGTCAGTATTGATTAAAAGATCCTGTTTCTATGAGAAAAAGTCATGGAGAGATCAGTGGACCGGAAAAGAGGATTCCTTTTCGCAATGTTCTTCAGTAGCTATTGTTCAGGTAAATAGTTTAGTTGGTTTAGGTTAGCAGTAAGGGTAAAGCAGTTCCTTATCAAAAGGAACTGCTTTTTATTCTGAAGGCTTAAGACAAGGAGCCACATTCATTGAAGAGATTCCTGAAGATGTTCAGATAGAAAATTGAAAATTCTGAAAGCAGTTCATAAGAAATATACTGAGAGGAGAGAAATAATTTCACACAAATTGCTGGTACCAGAAAGAATAATGCCTATGAAATAGCTTTTTAAAAGCAAAGCAGGAAAGCGGGTGGAGCCGCTTCCCTGCAGTTAATGCTAAGTTACTTATACAAATAACCTAACTAAAAACATTGTCAAGTTATGAAAAAAAACATTGATTTATGGGTACATCAAAGCCCGACCCTAAAAAAACTCATCATGAAACTTAAAATCGCCCTCCTGATCGTTGTAACGGGTATTTCAAATGCCTTTGCAACACCCTCATACTCGCAGGTTGCAAAAGTTTCTCTCGACATGAAGAACACAACCCTTGAAATGGTTATGGATGAGATAGAGAAACAAAGTGAATTTTATTTCATTTTTAACCAGAAACAGGTGGATGTTAAGAGAGTCGTTGATGTTGCGGCAGATAATAAGCTAATTACTGATATTCTGCCTGAATTGTTTGATGGGACAAATGTAAGATATGCTGTTCTTGACAGGAAGATTCTTTTGACAACTGAAACTCTCGAAAGAGCAAACAATACTCTAAATAGTTCAAATTTCCAGCAAAATCAGGTAACAGGAACCGTTACCGATGCAAATGGAAATACATTGCCGGGGGTAACTATTGTTGTAAAAGGAACAGTTCTTGGAACGCTTTCAGATGTTTCAGGGAAATATACTTTATCAAATGTACCGCAGGATGCAACCCTGGTCTTCTCCTTTGTCGGGATGGCAACACAGGAGGTTTCTGTTTCAGGGCGGTCAAACGTTGACGTCATACTGAAGGAGGCTGCAATTGGATTGGACGAAGTTATAGTTATCGGTTACGGAACAGCAAAAAAGAGCGATTTGACCGGCTCAGTAGTCAGGGTGACTGCGCAGGACTTTCAGACTAAATCCATGGTTCAGCCATCAGATATGCTTGCAGGTACAGTCGCTGGATTTTATGCTGTTCAATCGACGTCTGCCGCAGGTGGCAGTTCGATGGAAGTCAGGGGGCCCACATCTCTTTCTGCAGGCACCAATCCTCTTATAGTCCTTGATGGTGTTATTTTTAATGGTAGTATGAGGGATATAAACCCTAATGACATTCAGTCAATGGACATACTGAAGGATGCCAGTTCAGCTGCAATTTTTGGCTCTAAGGCAGCATCAGGGGTCGTTCTTATAACTACCGCAAAAGGCAGTATCGGCAAGCCAATAATTAATTTTTCAGCCAAGATAGGGATGATCGAGCCTGAAACCGACTACAGGCCTTTGAGCCCTGAAGCCTATCTAAAATTCAGAGGTGATTATTTTAGGACTCAAAGCTATTTTTCAAAACCACGTGATTATTATTCAAATCCTGACAACCTTCCTTCTGACGTAAGCATAGATGACTGGAGAAATTACGTTACTAACCCAAATCCCGATAATCAGGCTGAATATATTAAAAGGCTCAACTTATATGAGGATGAAGCTCAGATGTATCTGGCAGGAACGCCAACCGATTATTATGGAATGGTTATGGTGAAGGGTGTCACACAGGATTATGACCTTAGT
The DNA here is from genome assembly GCA_942492865.1 of uncultured Bacteroidales bacterium. Classification (GTDB taxonomy): domain Bacteria; phylum Bacteroidota; class Bacteroidia; order Bacteroidales; family VadinHA17; genus LD21. The sequence goes on from OW818650.1 coordinate 2,489,946, forward strand.
GTACGCGGCGGAACAGAAAATGTTAACTATTACTGGTCATTGGGGTATCTTAATAATGAAGGGATAATCAAAGGTGACAAGTTTTCCGCCATACGCTCAAGATTAAATGTAGATTTTAAAATTACCAGCTGGCTTAAGGTTGGAGCGAATACACAATTTGCTGACAGGGATGAGAGTTCCACGCCGGGGAACCTGAACAGGACTTATCGGATCAGTCCCTGGAGTGACCCGACATATAATCCCCCCCTTACTCCTCAGGCAAATTACGGTTTCAGGCTGAATAAGACGACAGAGCACCCGTTGATGGAATATTATTATACCGACAGAAACCGGAAGATCAATACTTTGTTTTCAAGCATTTTCAGTGAAATAAATCTTCCCTTTGGGATTGTTTACAGATTGTCCTTCCAGCCACGTCTTTCATTCCTTAAAGACTTTAATTTCTATGGCGAACGCCATACACTCGGTTATGCTGATCATGTAGGAGGTTATGGCACCCGTGAAGAATCATCAAGCTTTGAGTGGATGGTTGACAACCTGCTTAAGTGGAACAGGGAGATCGGTATAAATAATTTTGATATCACTCTTCTTTATAATGCTGAAAGGCTAAAAAGTTGGGAAACAAGAATAAATAACCAGGGTTTTAACCCAAGTCAACAGCTGGGATACCATGGAATGCAATTTGGCAATACCCCTGTAATGGCCACTGACGATACTGAAGCAACAGGGGATGCATTAATGGCAAGATTAAATTATACCCTGTTAGGTAAGTACCTTGTTACAGCTTCCGTCAGGAGAGATGGCTATTCTGCCTTTGGACAGGAAAATCCGAGGGCTGTATTTCCGGCTCTCGCATTGGCATGGAAGATATCCGATGAACAATTTTTTAATTTTGAACCGGTCAACAGATTGAAAGTCAGGTTTTCATGGGGTGTAAATGGTAACCGTGACATTGGCGGGTATTCTGCACTTGCAAATTTAGGCTCAAACGTATGGTATAATGGTTCATCTGTTGTTGTCGGAGTCTTTAATAATACACTTTCAAACAGCGGTTTAAAATGGGAAAGAACAGAATCGTTAAATACAGGTATTGACATGGGGTTGTTCAAGGATAGGATTGATCTTACCCTGGATTACTATAACATGTCTACAACCGATTTGTTAATGAAACGGACTCTTCCCGATATTACCGGATTTAAGGACATCATGTCAAATCTTGGTGAACTGGGAAACCAGGGATTTGAGGCTACATTGAATACAATAAATATCAATAATACTGATATCACGTGGAGATCAAACCTTGTCTTTTCACTTAACAGGAACAAGATTAAAAAGCTGTTTGGTAATGTTGGGAGCTATACCTTGCTGGGAGAAGACCGCTCCGGTGAGCTGCCAGATTTTACAAACCAGTGGTTTCCGGATCAGCCGATTGATGTGATTTGGGATTATGAACTCCTGGGAATTTGGCAGGAGGAAGATGCTGACGCAGCAGCTGTTTTTGGATCAAGAATCGGTGATTATAAGGCTACTGATGTGAATGGTGATGGAAAGTATGTTAATGTACAGGATAAAAAGTTCATAGGTTTCAGGAAACCAAGATATCGTATAGGTCTCAGAAATGATGTGACTTTCCTGAAAAACTTCACTGCCTCATTGTTCATTCGCGCTGACCTGGGCCATCAGGGTCAGTATACTCCGATTTTTCAGGGATCAAGCGAATTTGACAGGGTTAGCATGGGTGCAAAGCCATATGATTACTGGATGCCTGAAAACCGGAATAACGAATACCCAAGATTGGATGCCAATGTAGGAGCCCCTGCTTTTGGTGGAGGTATTAGGGTATTCAAATCATTATCTTTTGTCAGGATTCAGGACTTTTCACTTTCTTATATGGTGCCTAAAAACCTTACTCAGAAGTTACAGTTGCAGAGGGTAAACACCTTTTTCTCAATCCGTAACCTTTATAGTTTTGACAAATGGCCCGGATGGGATCCTGAATCACTGATGAATGCTATGCCCAGAACCTTTACTTTGGGAATAGATATATCTATATAAATTCAAATCTTAACAAATAAGGTTAAATTATGAAACGAAATTTATTTATAATAACAATATCATTTCTCATGATACAGGTATCATGCAAGGAGGAATGGTTGACTCCCAATCCTCTTTCCTTCTATGCACCAGAGAATGTTTATATTAATGAACAGGGGCTTAGAGCAATCCTGCCAACATTGAGAAAGGATCTTAAAAGTGAGTTTTACAATGATCAGAATCCTATTCAGAGTGAATTCGGAGCATCCGACCTGGCCACATCTGCACAATTGCAGGATTTTATCACTCTCACTCCCAGCAGTTCAAGGCATGTTAACTGGATTTCCAATGTGTACATATACATTAAAAATGCCAATGTCTTGATATCCCGAGTAGATGATGTTAAATGGGATAATGAGGAAACCAGAAATTATTTGCTTGCAGAGGGGTATTTTTACCGTTCTTACTGGTATTATCGTCTTGTCAATTCATATGGAGATGTGCCCTGGATAGGAGAGGAGCTAAATGGCGCCAAGCTGGATTTCTATACATACAGCCGGTGGGCAATATTAAAAAAACTGCAGAAAGACATGGAATTTGCCGCAGAATGGCTTCCTGAAAAGGCAGCTATTGGTGCGCCAACAAAATACGCGGCTAACATGCTCTTAACAAAGATCTACCTGGCAAACACTGAATTCGACAAAGCTATAGCTTCTGCTTCAGTTATTATCAATGGGCCGTTTGCATTGATGAAATCAAGGTTTGGATCCTACAAAAATCAGCCTTACAGGAATGTTTTATGGGATCTTCACCGAGCAGAGAACAAAAATCTTCCGGAAAACACTGAAACCATCTTTACTCTGATTGACAGGTTGGAAGCTCCGGCAGAAGCAAGGGCTGTTGGTCTATATTTGGCAAGGGGGTATGTGTGCCACTGGTGGTCATGGCCTGATTCCAGAGGAACAGCAGGTGTATCCAGTCAATCTCCACAGGCAGATACCCTGGGACAGGGAAACGCCGATGTGGCTCCAAATCATTTTTTTAGTCATACTCTTTACTCTGAATTCGGGTATAACTGGCAAACCACACCGGATTTACGTAGGGCCAACATTAACTGGATTGAGCCATCTGAAATAGTCTATGCTGATCCCAAGTCGCCTGATAAGGGCAAGCCGGTTGAAACAAAGTATCTGGCTAATCAGGAGGATACGTGCTGGATGAGAAGATCCTATCCTTTCTACAAAACTTTTATGGATCCGGTTAAAGGTGGCCGGCCAACAGGCAGGGCGGTAGGAGGTAATGGTGATTATTATGTTTACCGCCTGGCTGAAACATTTCTTCTCAGGGCGGAAGCATATTATTGGAAGAATCAGCTCGCCCAGGCAGCAGCAGATATAAATATGGTAAGGGAACGTGCAAATGCTGTGCCTATAACAGCAGGTGATGTCACCATTGATTACATTTTTCATGAACGCGCCCGTGAATTATATACTGAAGAACCGAGGCATTCTGAAATGGTAAGGGTAGCCAATATTATGGCGAAATTGAATCTTAATGGCTATAGCCTGAGTAATTTCAGCGAAAAAAACTGGTATTATGACAGGGTAATGAAGTATAATAACTGGTACAGGACACCCGGATTCAGTATCAGGGGAGGCCCGAAGGCAAGAATTTTTCCGTATAATGTTTACTGGCCAATAAGGCAGACCATTATCACTGCAAACACATTAGGCAAAATAAATCAGAATATAGGGTACCAGGGAGCTGAAAATAATATCCCGCCGATTGAAACAATTGAATAATTAAAATTCAAAATGCTTGCCCCTGAATTCCCCGGGGGGACTTGCCTTCGCTAAGCCAATTTTTCAATAAATTGATGGCTAAGAGCGAAGGAAAGCCCCCTTGGGCGTTTGGGGTAAAAAGCTTAATAATTGATGTTAGTACATTATTGTATTTCTCTATGTCAAAAATATGTTTCAGAAGTTTGCTGCTTATAGCTTTCGTTTTAATTCCGTTTCAATACGGATGCAGGGAAAAGAAATTGGTACCCGAAAGGATCGTCGCGGAATTAAATATCGGGGAATCACAGGATATAAAATTAACGAATGGAGACATTGTCAACCTGCGCTTTCTGGGAATCACGGAAATTCGCGACAGTATTAGAGATGCGATACGAGCTGCCAGTGTAAAAGTTTCTGTTGATGGTCATGAGATTATAATAGGCTGCGGGAATTACAACTTGCCGGTTGTTACCGGGAAAGTGCAGATTGATTGTCCGGCTTTGAAATCATATATGACAAATGCCAGCCAGGATTCCTGGGGAATGTCAAAGGATGCCCGGTTCAGGCTTTGGCCAAAGGGATCACCTTATATTCAGCCGGGTACTTTTGTTTATCCGGTTAGACAAAAATGGTTTGCCGGCAAGACCCAGGCCGGTAATGAACCGTGCTGGGGTGAAAATCCTGCTGTGAAAAGTATTTATTACCATGCAGGTTTCGATATTGGCGGAGCTGAAGGGATTAATGAAATAGTTTCTGCTACTGACGGGTTGGTCATTTCTGCAAAAGGAAACACTCTTGAAGAGTACAAAAGCTTAAACTTGCGGGCAATGGGATGGAAAGATGCCGTGTATATTCTTGATAGGAGGGGGTGGTTCCTGTTATATGCCCATCTTGACAGCATTGATACATTAATTAATGCAGGCGATAATGTTAAAATGGGGCAGAAGATAGGTTTTATAGGTAAACAAAGTACAAGCGGGGGGTGGGTCCATCTGCATTTTGATATAAGGAACAGGGAGACCTTGTCGGGAAACTGGTGGACAGAAGATGCCTATGTTTATGCATGGGATGCATATATACGTCAATATAAACCATCGCTGGTTGCTGTTGCACGTCCACATGAACTTGTATTGACCGGAACGGATGCCATACTTGATGGCAGCAAATCAAAAAGTTTTAAAGGTGAGATAGTTTCTTATGAGTGGACGTTTTCCGATGGAACAACTGCCAATGGAGCTGTACAGAAAAAATCCTACCAAACTCCAGGGGAATATTCTGAAATACTGAAAGTTACTGATTCAAAAGGCAATGTTGATTATGATTTTGCAGCAGTGGAGGTAATTGACAGTACTGATCCCGGCCAGATTCCTTATATGCATGCAAGCTATTATCCGACAATCGGAATAAAACAAGGTGATCCTGTTACATTTCTTGTTCGTACATTTTTCAGGGGATCTGTCCTGATATGCAACACCGGGGAAGAAATCTGGGACTTTGGAGATGGTTCGCCACAAGTTAATGTTAAGTCAGAATTTGACCCGAAAAATCAGACACAGGGGAGATATGCGGAAACGATCCATTCATACTCGGAACCAGGCCATTATATTGTTTCAGTCCGACGGACAAATGAATGCGGGTTTAACATATTGACACGTCTTCATATTGAAGTCAATAAGTAATTTACCCCTAACCCGTTGTTCCCCCTACGCCTTCGCGTAGCATATTGCTTCGGCGGAGCAAGGCACTGGGGAATGAGAGCTTAGAAAATATGAATGTGGTTGAGATTTACAAACCTTAATTATTGATTTCCGATACTCATTTAAATTAACTATAAAATAATAAGAAATTATGTCATTGATATCAATCAGATCTATATGTAGTGTTGTTATTTTAATTACTTGTATTTCATTTAGTTGTAATAATAAAAAATCAGATTCTGTAAGAATTTACACGGAATTAAATATTGGTGAATCGCAGGATTTAAAATTACCGGGAGGTGAGGTTGTAAGCCTTTCCCTTACTCAGATTGAAGATATTCGTGATAGTCTCAGGGATGCAATAAGGATTTCTCTTGTCAGTATATCCGTCGATGGTGAAAACATAACTCTAAGTTCAGGGAACTATAATCTGCCGGTCACTGTTGGAAAAATACAAATAGATTGCCCGGTAACAAAAGGTTATTACTCCAATACGAACATGGATTTCTGGAGTCTCAAAAAGGATGCCGCATTCAGGATATGGGAAAAAGGATCACCATTTCTGGATCCCGGCAGTTTTACATATCCAATAAAGCAAAGATGGTTTTCAAGTATGACACAGTTGAGCAACGAACCGACATATGTGAACTGGGGTGAAAGTCCCGGCAGCAAGGAAATCTATTATCATGCTCCAATTGATATAGGTGGCGCTGAAGGAATGGATGAGATAGTATCTGCAACTGAGGGGATGGTAATTGCAGCAGGCGGAGAGGTTCTTTCCGGAAATGAAAAGCTTGGCCTTCGCAGGCAGGATGCGACGGATGGTGTCTACGTTCTTGATGAAAGGAACTGGTATGCAAGGTACAGCCACCTGGACAGTATAGACAAACTGATCAAACCCGGTGCAAAGGTCAGGCAGGGACAGAGAATAGGTTACATCGGGAAGCAGGGATCAAGCGGAGGTTGGGTCCATCTGCATTTTTCGATTTTTGTAAAAGATACTCTTTCAGGTTCCTGGAGAGTGGAAGATTCGTATCCTTATCTTTGGGAAGCTTATGTGAGGGAATACAAGCCTGAATTAATTTGCGTAGCCCGGCCTCACCATTTCCTTCAGACCGGGCAGGAAGCAATATTTGATGGCCGGAAATCAAAAAGCTTTGCCGGTGATATTGTAAAATACGAATGGACATTCAGCGATGGAACTGATGCTGAAGGTCTGGTTCAAAGGAAATCATATTACATTCCTGGTGAGTACAGTGAGATACTTAAAATAACCGACTCAAAAGGTAATACGGATTATGATTTTACGGTTGTTGTGGTCATTGACAGGAATAATCCTGACACTCCGGTTCCTGTACTTCAGCCGGCGTTTCACCCATCATTGAATATCAAACCCGGTGATCCTGTAACTTTTCTTGTAAGATCATTTGTAGAACCTGATGACGGATATGAGATATGGGATTTCGGGGATGGCTCACCTGCGGTGATGGTAAAATCTGAAATAGACAGGAAAAATATAACCAGAGGAAAATTTGCTGAAACTGTTCATTCATTCTCAAAACCCGGACAATACATAGTAAGGGTTGAACGAACCATCAAATCAGGGGTAAAGGCAACGGGACATCTTAAAGTGGTTGTTAATTAAATATAAAATATTCATGTCTATAAAAAGATCAGATTACTTTATAAAAAATTAATAAAAATCATCATGAAAGCTTCAATTTCCAAAAAACTCAAAACCATCTTATTTCTGGTGGTAACAGTAATAATCGCATTAACTGCAGGATGTGCCGGGAATGAAACTGGCAGCAAAGTAATCAATGCTGAAAAATTCACTTCTTTACAGGATGCAATAAACGCTCTACCTCAAGAAGGCGGGATCATAGTTATTCCTCCCGGCAAATTTGTCATTTCAGAACCTTTGATATTAAGCAAAAGCGATGTTTGCCTGAGGGGTTCAGGCACTTCAACGGAGATAATAAATAATAATACAGATCATTTACCTGCATTAATCATATGCTCGAACGCTGATTCGGTCAATCCTGAAGCATTATGGAGGGTTCAGTTATCCGATTTAAGGATCACCGGAAATAAAGAATCGGGCCATGGAATTATGGCCAGGAAAATACAGGAGATCTATATTGAAGGTCTTACGGTTACAAATAACGGCCAGGATGGAATATTGATGGACAGATGCGAAGAAAATCCTCGGGTTGTTCATTGCAACATAACTTATAACAAGAATGTCGGCCTGAATCTTGTCGGATGTCACGATATTGTGGTGAATGGCAACCAGTTTGAAGAAAACGGGGATGCCCTGCATTGCTTTGACGGCTACAACCTTGCAATGTCAGGTAATAACATTGATGATCATATAAAGAATGGTGTTGTAATCGAAAACACTTACGGTTCGGTCGTATCGGGTAATATGATTGAAGAAAGTAATGGAATGGCTATTATTATCGATCGTGATTGTTATGGTATAACCATCGGATCGAATGTAATTGCTCACAACGGTGGTGGTGTCAGGCTTGAAGATGCACATGGGATTTCTATAAGTGCAAATACATTTACAATCAACAGGATGCATTCCATATATTTTAGCCCTCAGTCGGACAGGATTACTGTTACCGGTAATAATTTCTCTAACAGCTATATTGGTGAAGGGAAACTTAAGCTGTCCGGCGAACAAAAAGTCGGTGGGGTGATAATTAATGGAAGCAGAAATATTCTGTTCTCAGGAAATGTTTTTTCAGGAATAAACTCTGATAGAGCTGTTAAAATTGAGCAACAGCCGAGTAGCATATTGTTTGCAAATAATATGCTGATAGACAATGTCAGCGACCACAATGAATTGCCTAAATCGCTTGTGATTGGTAATCTCGTCGCAAAAGAATGATCTCTTAAATTTTCTGAATCATTGCTTCCAGGAATTGTATTCTGTCAGCCGATCTAATTCAATAATAAAAACATGAAATACGTATTTAAATTGACAATTGGAATTACGCTACTGGTTCTTCTGGATTCAGGAATCATTTTTGGCCAGGAAGGTCTGAACCGTCAGGAGTACCTGCAACAATTGCTTAAGGTGTTCCCGCCGGATGTAACCAGGGCCAGCTCTGATCAGTTGCCCGGAACTCCCCCGGCACATGTATCTCCTGAGGATTTTACCTGGCGGGATTGGCTAAAACGGACAAATGAACTTCCACCTGATTTTGATGAGTTGGCATCATTGCCTTTTCTGCCCGATCCATTGATCATTGATGAAGGTGGAAAGAATATTCCTGTAGAGACCATAAGCCAATGGAACGCAAAACGGGAACAGATGAAAGATCTTGCTCAGCATTGGATCACCGGCACGGTTCCTCCTTCACCGGGCAATGTTCAGGCAGAATTGCTGGGAGAGAAAAAAATAGTTCAACTTACAGAACGGGATGTCTTATTAAGGTTTGGCCCCGGACTCAAGGCACAATTGCATATTACTTTATTAATTCCTCCGGGTGATGGTCCTTTTCCGGTATTTCTGTGTCAGTGGATAAAAGACAATCAAAGCTGGGTTCAGGCTGCAGTACGACGGGGATATATCGGATGCCGCTATACTGCAACAGATCCTAAATACGGCTATCCTGACGATAGCGAAGAATATGAGAAGATATGGTGGCCACAATATGATTTCAGTGCATTAATGCGCTGGGGATGGGCTGCATCAAGAGCTATAGATTATCTATACACTCTGAATTATGTCAACAAGGAACAGATTGCCCTTACCGGGCTCTCACGGAATGGTAAAATGGCACTATGGGCCGCTGCTTATGATGAGCGTATCAAAGCCGTCATCCCTATCAGCGGTGGTACGGGTGGAGAAAATCCAACGCGGTACACAGCGGACAAATATAATAATGAACCTATGGCTGGAACAACACGTGGTCGCCCTCACTGGATGCATGCCAGACTCCGGTTTTTTTCAGGACGGGAAGGTAAACTTCCGGTGGATCAAAATTCATTGATGGCATTAATTGCACCAAGGGGTTTAATGATAACCTCATCTGTCACTGAGTCGGCAGGTAATCCCTGGGGCATCGAACAGGCATATCTTTCGGCAAGGAGGGCATATGAGTTCCTGGGAGCAGCGGACAAAATCGTCCTTGATTTGCGCTATGGCCTGCATGCCCCTGCCTACAGAGATATGGAACGGTATCTTGATTTTTTCGATTATGTGTTTGGCCGCAGCAGTATAAAACCTGAGAACAAGCTCATTTATGATTATACATTTTCGGATTGGCTTAACCTGAGTGGCGAAAGAATAGATCCGACTGCTTACCCAGCTAAAGGAATTGAAGATCTGTTAATTGATTCAAAGGGGAAGATCATAAAGAATTCCTCAGCATGGAAGGAAAAAGTGCCGGATATCCGGCAGCGAATAAACTGGGGACTTGGTATGGAGCCGCCATCGATCGGGCCCGGTCCGCAAAGTGATTATCTCCAGGATGTGATCGGACTTCCCAGGGTAGATAAGAATATAACGAGTACACCTTTTTTGTTGGGAAGGTTGTATTATAAAACTGACACTACAGGTAAAGGAAATGGTAAAAAATTACCTGTTGTGATATACCTGCACGAATATGCCTATGCCACAGGGATTGCTAAAAAGGGTGACATTATCTCACGATTTGTGAATGCAGGATATGCCGTCTGTATATATGACCAGATTGGATTTGGATCCAGGCTTGTTGAAGAAAGCCGTCTTTTTTACAACCGTTTCCCCGGGTGGTCAAAAATGGGGCGTATGGTAGCCGATGTTCGCTGGGCTGTTGATGCATTGTCAGAGCTTGAATCAATAGACTCGCAAAGAATCTACGTCGCCGGGTATTCGCTTGGCGGGGCAGTAGGTATGTACAGTGCAGCGCTGGATGAGAGGATTGCCGGGGTAATTTCAGTTTGTGGTTTTACCCCGATGAGGTTCAATACACCCGGAAAAACTACGGAGGGGATCTATGAATATTCACATCTGCATGGACTCCTTCCCAGATTAGGCTTTTTCGTTAAAAATGAAAAACATATCCCTTATGATTTTCATGAGATACTGGCAGCCATTGCACCAAGGCCAGTTTTGATAATAGCGCCGACATGGGATCAGTATGCCTCATTCCCTGATGTCAGAAACTGTGTGAATGAAGTAAGGAAAGTTTATGATCTGTACAAACAGGAGGAAAAAATCGAATTATTTGCACCTGAAGATTACAACCATTTTACAGAGGATATGAAGAATAAAGTGGTCTCCTGGATGAGTGCGAATTTCAGATAAAATATTATTCAGACTGATAAAGTACGACGTGCAAAACTAATCAGACTTAAATTAAAAATTATTATCATGAAAAAAGTGAAATTTAATGCCCTGTTTCTATTCACTTTCGTTTCTGCATTACTTTTTTATACAACAGCAGAGGCATCTCCATTTTCTGTCCAGGAACTCCTGTCCAAACCTGCAATTATTGATGCATCAAAATTTCCTACAATCCAGGCAGCGTTTGATGCGGTTCCTGATGGCGGCGGACAGGTGCTTATACCCCCGGGTGAATATGAAATTACTGAACCTCTGATCCTTACTACAGCCAACACCCATATCAAGGGAGCAGGACCTTCTACACAGATTATCAATCGGAATCAAAACGGTCAGCCGGCACTTATCGTCAAACCTAAGACCAATACTGGCAATGAGGCATATGTCTGGCGCATTCAGCTTAGTGACTTCCGGGTAAGCGGAAATAATAAAAGTGGAGATGGCATCCTTATCGAAAAGGTTAATGAGGTGTATATTACAGGCCTTTCAGTAGACCATAACGGTGGTCATGGTATCAATTTGACCAACTGCTATGAGGATCCACGTGTCAGTCAGTGTATTCTCACATATAATGCAAAAGCCGGATTATATATTTACGGCAATCATGACATCATTGTAAACGCAAATCAGTTCGAGGAAAACCAGGATGCTTTACAGTTTATAGACGGGTTTAACCTGACAATGAGTGGAAATAATATTGATGACCATCTCCGTCATGGAGTGGTTATAGAAAATACTTATGCATGTGTGCTCTCAGGCAATATGATTGAAGAGTGCAATGGCACTGCTATCATTCTTGATCGTGACTGCAGCGGTATTACAATCAGTGCTAACGTTATTGCTCATGATCTTGGCGGTGGAGTAGATCTTCGTGATGCATGGGGTTGCACAGTATCGGCAAATACTTTTGTAAATGTGTATAATTTCTCTGTTTTAGTTGGTCCGAAAAGCGGCCGGAACATAATCTCAGGGAATAATTTCTGTAATAACTACTTTGGTGAAGGTAAGTTCGGCTGGTCTACCGATCCTGCTGAAAATATTAACCAGATGAATTTAAACGTGGGAACCGGTGTTGTGCTAAATAGTACATCTGATAATGCAATTACGGGTAATGTTTTCGGCGGATTATCAGTTGAAGCGGTTAAAGCTAACAGCTCCTGCAACCGCATCCTGGTCAGCGGAAATGTGATGATTGATTTAGGCCGCCGTGCAAAAGGTGCTAAAACTGCCATCGATATGGGTGGCGCCAAAGAATGCATTGTGAAGGACAACTCTGTTGGTGCAGGATTGATCGTTAAATGATAAATCGGTCAAAAATGAGCTTCACTACCTTGAATCTGACCCGGAAGAAGAAAGAGGTCTTATTACCATGGAATCAGAAAAAGCCGGATCGATGAAAAATCAACTTTAATCATGGCTTAAATCTGTTGTGAACAGCCTTAATGGAAATGACTACGACTGATCCAATACTTTTATTGAGATTTTGCAACTCAGGGAAATCCCATCTGATATTATTGTTAAGTCCTAATAAAATAAATTTGGGATTTTTTAAAATGATTTTCTATATTTATTCAAATAATGCAAGGCAGAGTTGAGGAATTGTAAATATTGATACAAACTTATCATTATAATTTAACCCTAACAAAATCAAACTGATTGCCTATGATTTTACAAAACCTTGTCACGTCTGAAGTGAATGCTATCTTTCCTGTCCTTACCGGACAAGGATAGTTTTTTATGTCTGTATAAAATCCTGCCCAACAGTGATGTTCTTGTTCAGTTCATTTGATCTTTGATGGATATTATGGGCCACGTAAGACTGCTGCTGAGCAGGTAAATATTAAACAGCTTCTTCCTTTAAATCAAAACAGGAAAGAAATTCCATAGCATTCCATCATTTTGTTTCAGTTACTTGAAAAAATAACCTCCTTAAAACATTTCAAATCTATGAAAAAGAAAGTTGATTTATGGGGAAATACAAACACTTCCCTGAAAAGACTTATCCTTAAATTTAAGATTTCCTTACTGATTATCCTGGTTGGCATTACTAATATAATGGCCGAACCTGGTTTTTCTGAATCCCCGAAGATCTCTGGTGCACATTCCGGTAACCTTCAACAAAAGCAGATAACGGGAACAGTCACTGATGAAAATGGAAGTCCTTTGCCTGGCGTTTCTGTCATTGTTAAAGGGACTACACTTGGTACTCTTACAGATTTGGCAGGTAAGTATTCCCTTGTCAACGTACCTGCCGATGGGTTATTGGCATTTTCATTCATTGGAATGACGCCACAGGAAATCTCATTAGAAGGGCGGACAGTAATTGATGTCGTTTTAAAAGAGCAGGCAATTGGACTGGATGAAGTTGTTGTGGTTGGTTACGGAACCCAAAGAAAAGTTACACTTACAGGTTCGGTTGCTACAGCAAATTCGGATTTTATTGAAGCCAGGCCTCTTACAAATGCTACACAAGCGATGCAGGGACTTCTCGGCGTATATGTGAATCAGATTGGTGGTCAGCCTGGAAATGATGCAGCTACCATACGTATCAGGGGTATAGGTACTTTAAATAATAATGAACCACTGGTATTGGTTGATGGAGTTCAATCGAGTTTAAGAGATGTCAATCCGAATGATGTTGACAACATTTCTATCTTAAAGGATGCTGCCTCCGCATCGATCTATGGAAACAGAGCTGCAAACGGGGTAATTCTTGTTACAACCAAGAGAGGAAAAGTAGAAAAAATGAGAGTGGAGTTTAATAACTACTATGGATGGCAGGAAGCAACCTATTTGCCTGATGCCGTCACTAACTCTGTTGACTGGATGCTTTCTCTCAATCAGGCTTACACGAATGATGGACAGCCCGGTCCTTTTTCCCAGGCTCAGATTGATGAATATAGAAATGGTACAGATCCTGATTTATATCCTAATACAGATTGGTATGACATAATGTTCGATGTTGCACCTGTCATGGAGAACAACTTACGCCTGTCGGGGGGGTCAGAGATGGTGACATTCTCATTTTCTCTGACTCATCTTGATCAGGAAGGTGTCCTTATGGGAACAGATGCAAAGAAATATTCATTGAATTCGAATGTTGTATTTAAGAAATCTGACCGTTTGGAATTTGGAGCAATAATTAATGGGTCCTACTGGGATCGAAATAATTCGGTAGTTGGAAATGTTCCCAACCTTAGTCGTGCTCTTCCGATACATCCAAATATTCTTTCCGATGGCAGGTATGGAGATACCTGGCTTGTAACACCTGGACATAATCTGTTCCGGCATCCGGTGGCACATGCGCTTGAAGGGAAGAATAATTATAGGACCCAAAGGATGATGGTGAATCTCTATACTCAATACATTTTACCATTTGATATAAAGTACAAAGTGAACTTTTCAGTCAACAAATATGATGCTAATAATCACCGTTTTATTCCTGAAATATATATCTTTAATCCTAAACAGCCGACTGTCCCTAAATTGTTGAGATTTGACCCGATCAGCCGGAGTGTGCAACGTACGAATGACAGCAATCTTGACAACAGCTTTTTTCAAACCCTTAACTGGACAAAGAATATTGCTGATCAGCATAATGTTAATTTATTATTGGGCTTCAGCATGGAATCATTCTATGATTCAAATTTTGAAGCATATATTGAAGGATTTCTTGGTAATGAATTACCTGAGCTTGATGCAGGTACTATAAATAAAGATGTAGGAGGTACTTCCTCCGAATCAAAATTGATGTCTTACTTTGGCAGGACGAACTATAGCTTTTTAGATAAATACCTTTTTGAATTTAATTTCCGTTATGACGGATCCTCGCGATTTGCAAAAGGTAAAAGATGGGGGTTCTTTCCTTCTTTCTCAGTTGGATGGTTAATAAACAAAGAACCCTTTTTGCAAAATTTCCAGAAACTTAATAATCTTAAGCTCAGGCTTTCATGGGGACAGCTGGGAAACCAGCAGATATCACTTTTTAGTTACCTGAACAATCTTAATATTAACCAGGGAACGTCCTTTACCGGCACTGTTGTTCCTGGCAGTGCAGTAACCGCTCTGTCAGATCCTAACATAACCTGGGAAACCACAACAATAACCAATATTGGATTGGATGCAGCACTATGGAATAACAAATTGGAAATAACTGTTGACGTTTTTGATAAGAGAACCAATGACATCCTGGCCCGGATTAATATACCAAACCAGGTTGGAGATCTTACCGGGCCAATTACAAATCTATATAGCATGTCAAATAAAGGAATAGAGTTCAGCGCTGCTCATCGTAATACAATCGGGAAGTTGAACTTCAAAGTAGGTGCAAACATCGGATTTGTAAATAATAATGTCGATTATTTAAATGGGAATACTCAATACACGACTAATTCCTTTGGAAATTTACGTGTGATAAAGGAAGGTCACCCTGTTAACTCATGGTATTTATATGAAGCGATAGGTTTTTTCCAGAATGAAGAGGAAATTGCAAACCATGCATTCCAGAATACAAAAACTGTACCCGGGGATATCAAGTATCGCGATGTTAATGAAGATGGAGTCATCGATGTGGACGATATGAGAGTAATGGGCCGGTCAGTCCCCCGATATACATATAGTTTCAATACAGATTTTGAGTACAGACGATTCTATGTCAATGCTTTCTTCCAGGGAGTACAGGATTTAGATATCTATACTACTAATAATCTTGCATGGGGTAATTACAATGGTGCGGGGATTACCAAAGATCAGCTAGCAAACAGTTGGACACCCGAAAATCCAAATGCCAAATATCCAAGATTGTTTGAGCCGTCAAGGGGAACGAAAACAAATTCTTTGAATTCAACTTTTTGGTTACATGATGCATCATATCTGCGATTGAAGAATCTTCAGATTGGTTATTCAGTTCCAACTTCTGTCATAAGCAAAGCTAATATAAGTAGTTTTAAAGTCTATGTGAACGCACAGAATTTTCTGACTTTTTCCAAATATAAGCTTACTGATCCCGAACGAGATGTATTGAGAGAACTTATAAATGAGTATCCTACGACAAAAGTATTTACCATAGGCGCAAATATTACTTTTTAAAAATTATTGTCATGAAGAAATATATTTTTTATGCATTAGTACTATCAGGTTTCTGTTTAAGTTCCTGTGACGAGAGCTTTTTGGATACTGTTTCCACCGATACATATAATGACGCAACATGGTGGCAAACGGAAAATCAGGTTATCTCTACGATAAACGGTTGTTATACTGTTCTGAGAAATGATCAGCTTTACGGGACCACAGCCTTCAGAGAAGAAAATATTTCACCAAATTCCTACAGCATGGGTGGAGACTCTCCTGTTGATGTCGGTAATCATAATGCTGGGAATGACAACAGATTTTTAAACAAATGGGGAGCGAATTATCAGGGCATTGGGAGAGTTAATTACCTTCTTGGCAACATTGACAAAGTACAGATGGATCAGGCACTTAAAGACAGAATTAAAGCGGAAGCATATTTTTTGAGAGGTTTATTCTATTTTAATCTGGTCAACTATTACGGGGGAGTTCCATTGATACTTAATCAACCTGATTTTACAACTCAGGGTAGTCTTCCCCGTAATACGAGGGAGGAGGTTTTGAATCAGATTCTTACAGACCTGAATAATGCAGCTTCTGTTCTTCCGCAATCTTATACAGGAGCTAATAAAGGTCGGGCAACAAAAGGAGCTGCCATGGCACTTAAAGCAAGAGTTTTGTTGTATGAGGGAAGGTGGTCTGAGGCTGCCGAAGCAGCTAAGGCCGTTATAGATTTGAAAGAATATTCTTTATTTCCTGATTACAGAGGGTTGTTTTATCTTGAAAATGAGGGTAATAAAGAAGTAATATTTGATGTGCAATATCTTGTACCTGAATACAATAACAGCTTTGATATTATAATAGAATTGCAGATAAATGTTGCACCAACACTGGATCTTGTGAACAGCTATCTGATGTCTGATGGAAATACTACCCTTCAGTCTCCATTGTTCGATCCTTCCAAACCATACGAGAACAGGGATTCCCGTTTGCATAAAACAATTGTGATTCCCGGTTATATGTTTAGGGGTAGTATAGTCAACAATACAAAGTATTTCAGCACCGGATATGGATTTAAGAAATATACCACATATAAAGATAATGTTGCTCAGCCTAGTATTAGCTATTCGGAAATTAACTTCATTGTTCTGCGGTATGCCGATATTTTATTGATGTATGCCGAAGCTCAGAATGAAGCATCGGGTCCTGATCTTTCTGTGTATGAGGCTGTCAACCAGGTGCGTGATCGTGCAGGGATGCCCGATATACCTGTCGGTCTGACAAAAGATCAGATGAGGACTGCATTAAGACTTGAAAGAAGGATAGAACTTGCCGGTGAATCACTTTATTATCACGACATCAGAAGATGGAGAACAGCAGAGTTTGTGATGAACGGTGAAGTCCTGAACAGTAAAGGAGCAGTTGTTCAGAGACGGACTTTCAACGCCCAAAGAGATTATCTGTGGCCAATTCACAGCACAATCATCCAGGAAAATCCGGCACTTGAGCAGAATCCGGGATACTAGAAATTTAACTTGATATTTTATGTTAATAAACCTGAAAGCTTTACTTAGATGATGAAAAATTTCAATACAGGCCTGATCACTGCAGCATGCGTATTGTCAGCAGGATGTGCAAATGCGCCAAAAGAAGAAACAAGAGATCCTAACATAATTTTCATTCTCAGTGATGATCTCTGCTGGGGTGATCTAGGATGTTTCGGACAACAAAAAATCAAGACTCCAAATATAGACAGGATTGCAAACGAAGGAATCCGGTTCACCCAGGCTTACTGTGGAAATGCTGTAAGCGCGCCTTCTCGCTGCGGACTGATGACCGGAATGCATCCGGGTCATGCGAGAGTGAGAGACAATTCTTATAAAGGTTATCGTGAGTCACTCCTGAAAGATGATTTTACCGTAGCCATGTTATTGAAACAGGCAGGTTACAAGACTGGTCTGTTTGGTAAATGGGGTCTGGCAAATCATGATCAGCAGGGTGTTCCTAATGATATGGGATTTGATGAATTTTTCGGATACCTTAACCAGCAGCACGCTCATACATACTATCCTGAATTCCTGTATCACAATAAACAAAGGATCTATTACCCGGAAAATGCCGAACACTTTAAACTTGCAAATTACTCAGTACAAAGTCCATATGATGATAACGGAAAGGTTATCCCGAACGGTATGAAGAATCCCTCTGCGGGTACTTATTCATTTGATGCTTATGCTGAAAAATCTCTTGAATTTGTCAGGGGAAACAAAGATAATCCCTTCTTCCTTTATCTCGCCTATACTACTCCTCATGGACCGTTGATTGTGCCTGACCTTGGTATTTACAAGGATGAGGACTGGCCAGTTCAGCATAAGGAATGGGCTGCAATGATAACCCGAATGGATACTGAAGTAGGGAAATTGCTGGCTCTCCTGGATGAGCTGGATATAGATGATAACACAATTATCTTTTTTGCATCAGACAACGGGAACCAGGGAGGCTATGACGGACGCTACCTGAAAGTTATGGAAGCACCAACTATCAGAGAATTCTTCAACCAGGATTCTCCGACACGTGGTGGTAAAGGCGATTCTTATGACGGAGCTTTTCATGTGCCAGCTATGGTAAGGTGGCCCGGACATATTAAACCAGGTCAGGTTAATGACCATATCTGGGCATTCTGGGATTTCATGCCAACAGCAGCTGAAATTGCAGGTGTTGAAGCTCCTGCAGGTATTGATGGCATTTCTATTTATCCCACGATGCTCGGAAACGAGAATGAACAGAAAAAGCATGAGTATCTCTACTGGGAATACCAGCAGGAACAGGCAGTTAGAAGCGGTAAATGGTATGCACATAAGGCAAGCGGGAAAAATATTGAATTGTACGACCTCATTGCAGATCCTCAGCAAAGAAATGATCTGACCAGCCAATTTCCCGATATTACAAAACGGATGGAAGAAATAATGAAAAATTCACATTCTCCAAGTGATGTGTGGCCAAGTCCGGGTGAAACTCAGGAACAGTTTTCAGCAAGGCTGCGTGAAAAAAATATTCCGGAGCGCCAGGTAAATGTCAGTAATTATTAATATTATCACATCTAAAATATTCAAAGACAATTTGTTATGATAGTGCGTCAAAAAAGATCCAATAAGTTCCTGATCATCCTCTCAGTTTTAATTTCAGGTTTGATCGTTAGCCCTGTTGCTGCTCAGCATCTCTTAACTGCGAGAGATCTGACAGTGTTGGTATCTCCCGCTGACACTATGATGAGAAATTACCTCACTTCAATTGTCGATGAGCAATTCAGAATTAGGGATACCATTTTATCATCGCTTAAAACAGCTGCTGATTGGGACAGGAGAGCTCAGGTAATAAGAGATTCAATTATTTCATGGACGGGCCCTCTTCCTGAACGGACACCTCTCAATTCCAGGGTGACAGGAATATTAAAGCGTGATGGTTATGTTGTCGAAAAGCTACTTTTTGAAAGCAGGCCAGGCTATTTTGTCTCAGCGAATCTGTACCTGCCAGAGAAATTTTCATCTCCCTGCCCGGCACAATTAAATCTGATCGGGCATGCCCAGGACGGCAAAGCCAATGAAAGATACCAGAGAATGAGCATTTCGCAGGTAAAAAGAGGTTTCATCGTCCTGACAATGGACCAGATGGGACAGGGGGAGAGAGGATTGCTTTCATCACATCAGATTATAGGCACACAGGCCTTTTTGTGCGGAACACATATTTTTAATCTGATGGTATGGGATGCTATAAGGGCAATAGATTATTTGACGGAACGCCCGGAGGTAGACAAAAATAAAATATCCATCACCGGAAGCTCCGGTGGAGGAATGATGACAACATATATTCTTCCCTTTGAAAACAGGCTTGCTGTTGCAGTACCTACATGTAATCCAAATACCTGGTCGTACAGGGTTCATGCAAATCTTTCATGCGACCATGAACAGGTTTTCTTTGGCGCTTTTGCCGGAACAATTGACCCACGTGGAGATCCCCTGTTTGTTCAGACACCAAAGCCACTTCTGTTAAATACCACCACCGATGATAATCTTAATCCTCCACGCGGGGTATGGAAATTGGGATCATGGTTGTTTAAATCGTACTCAGCTCACGGTGTACCTGAAAAATTTACCACAACAATGGTCAGAGCTCCTCATGCATATAACCAGGAACAGAGGGAAATTACATATTCATGGATTTCACGCTGGACAGGAGGTAATTCTGAAAATTATCACGAGCAGGAAGCCATAATAGAAACCGCAGAAGATCTGTGGGCAGCTACTGGCGGGAACATATTCAATGAAACGGGTAGCCGTCGGCCACAGGAGCTCGTAGCTGATTACCTCGATCAAAACAGGGCTGCCTGGCCAATTGTCAGGAAACAAAATGTAATAAAAAACCATAAAACTGAGATGGCCGCTCATGTTAAAAAAATTCTCCATACAGACCTGAATGTCATATCTGTAAAATCTGAATTAAAGAATGAAAGTAATTCGGGAAATATATCAGTCCGTAAATTCATAATCGAACCTGAAAAAGGAATTATTCTTCCCGGAGTAGTTCTGTCAGACGTCAACTCAGTTCCTGCAAAAGGTACAGTGCTTTATATCAATGAGAAAGGCAAGTCGGGATTGCTGCCTGACCATATTCTTACAACCGAAATTTTGCGCAGCGGCTATAATATCTGTGCCATTGATATTCGCGGGACTGGAGAAACGTCTCCGGATATGGCCAACAAATTCTGGGACTTTCTTTCCGGGAAGCCTATTTTCGGGCAAAGGGTAAAAGATATCCTTTCAGTTATAAAATGGATAGAGAATGATCTTAAAGAAAGTAATATCATTTACTGGGGGACAGGAATGGGTTCAGTATACGGGGCATTCGCAGGGGTACTGAGCGATAATGTCTCAGGTTTCATTCTTGAAGAACCGCTGATCTCCTTCGAAAGTATTGTTAATTCAGAAAAACCAGGATACGATCATGAAATATTATTACCCGGAATACTGGAAAATTTTGACATGCAACAGGTCTATCAGGCCATTTGTCCAAAACCTGTTTTTGTTTTAAATCCCTTATCAGGTGATAAAAAAAATTCAGGATCATCTGAAATTGAAAAAATCGATGAACATGTTAAAACCACTTATAAATCAATCAGGATACAAAAAGACTGGATGATTAAAAGCCTTTCCGGTTCTGAACGAAGTGATCTAATTCTCCGATTCATACAGGATATTTAACTAACTGAAATCAAATGAAAACAATTAAAATAAAGATATTTCTTGTAATGATTTTGGCCTGTAACCTTATTTATGGCCAGAAAACGCTTTCCATCGATGACCTGACCGTTCTAAAGAATCCTGCTGACACAATGATGAGGAGGTATCTTACAGCCATTGTTGACCATCAGTTTGCAATCAGGGATTCTTTGCTGTCAACACTAATTACAGCCGGCGACTGGAATAAAAGAGTAAAGACGATCAGGGATTCAATGATTTCCTGGACAGGCCCGTTTCCTGACCGCAATCCTTTGAATGCAAAAATAACCGGGACATTGAAGAGAGATGGATATACCATTGAAAAGATCCTTTTTGAAAGTCGTCCTGGTTTCTATGTAAGTGCCAATTTATATCTGCCTGAAAATGTATCTTCCCCCCGGCCGGCAATTCTTAATGTTCTGGGTCATATGGCAAACGGAAAAGCTGCTGATATAGCACAATTACGGAGCATTTTTCAGGCTAAAAAAGGTTTTGTTGCACTTACAATTGATAACCTTGGACAGGGAGAAAGACAGGTAGCTGACTACTCTGCCTGGAGCAGCGCTCCTGGTAATGCACATACGATCACCGGAATACAAGCTTTTGTTGCTGGAACGAATGTTTTTAATATAATGGTATGGGATGCAATACGGGCAATCGATTATTTAGTAAGTCGTCCGGAGGTCGATGGAAGCAGGATAGGTATCACAGGTTGTTCCGGTGGAGGAATGATGACAACTTATATTCTTCCTTTTGAACCCCGGATAAGTGTGGCTGTGGCAGCCTGTAACCCCAATACATGGTCGCATCGGGTTCACGCAGGTTTATCTGCAGACCATGAACAGATCATATTTGGTTGCTTTGAAAGTGCAATAGACCCCAGGGGTGATCCTCTTTTTGCGATCGCTCCCAAACCTTTGTTAATTAATGCCACAACAGATGATAATCTGAATCCCGCAAGAGGAGTATGGGAGTTATCCACATGGCTATATAAAGCGTATTCAGCCTATGGAGCGCCGGAAAAATTCACAACTACAATGGTTGAAGCAGGACATGGCTATAACCGTGATCAACGTGAGATTGCTTATTCATGGTTTTTAAAATGGATGGATGGTAATTCTTCAGATTTTCTGGAGCAGGATATAAAAATTGAAAAGGACGAGGACCTATGGGCCACGGCGAATGGCAGCACTTATGATGTTCCCGGCAGCCGGCAATCTCAGGAACTGGTCCTCGATTATCTTGCTGAGAATAAAGCAGGCTGGACTAATCCTCAGAATTCGGCCGCACTGATTAAGCACAAAAGCAGAATGCCTGAACTTGTTAAGGATATTCTCAGGATTAGTCCGCTGAATGATATTCCTGAAGTTAACTTCATTGGAACTCATGATGCCGGAGATTTCAGGATCCGTAAATTTATCATCCAGCCTGAAAAAGGAATCATGTTGCCGGGAATACTACTGGAACCGGATACTAAACCTGCAGGATCATCAACAATTCTGTATTTAAGCCAGTCCGGCAAAAAAGATCTTCTGAATGATAATGATATTGTGAAAGAATTGTTAGCATCAGGACAGACTATTTGTGCAGTTGATTTGCGTGGATATGGAGAAACTGCTCCCGATATGGCAGGTATGCACTGGGATTTTCTAAGCGGGAAACCCATTTTCGGACAGCGGGTGCAAGACATTCTTGCAATCGTAAACTGGCTGAAGAGTTCTGAAATTAAGGCGGGAAATATTAAGATATGGGGAAAGGGGATGGGATCTCTCTACAGTGCCTTTTCCGGTGTATTAACAGATAATATTGCAGGCTTTGTTCTCGAAGAACCGTTGATATCTTTCGAAAGTATCATTCGCGTAAGGGTACCAGGATATCATGATGAGATTGTTTTACCAGGCATCCTTGAAAAATTTGATATGCCCCAGGTTTATCAGGGTTTATGTCCAAAACCGGTATTGGTGGTTAATCCGTTATCAGGAGATAAAAAATCCGTTGATACCCCTGAACTGGATAGGGTCAATAAAGCAGTTCTCGCAACATATAAAGGATTGAGGAGCACAAAAAACTGGATCATCCAAAACAGTAGCAGCGATCAGAGGGGGCAATTAATAATTGATTTTTTGCAATAGGAAAGATGGTGGTCCGGGAACCTTTATGCGACTAATATAACCTTAAAATTATACCATGAAAGGAATAAATTTTCTTCTTATTGGCTTACTTATTTCAGCATGTTGCAGCAATAAAGAATCCGGAATGGTTGTCAGATTTCCGGAAGTAAGTCCTGCAATTCAGATTACCAGTGATGATAAGGAGCATCTATTTGCCAGTTATTATGGTATAAATTCTTTTGACAGGTCGGAACGATATGTTACAGTGCTTGAAACGGATATACGGTTTAAACTTCCCGGTGAGAATGATCCTGCCACCCTTGGTATGGTCGATTTGGAAACAAAAGAATTCATTCCCCTTGCCAAAACGCGGGCCTGGAATTTTCAGCAGGGTTGCATGGCACACTGGATCGGTGACAATGAAATAATTTACAATGATTACAGAGAAGGGAACTTTATTTCAGTGGTATTGGATGTTAAATCAAAAAAGGAAATACGAACCTATCCTTACCCTGTCAGTGCTGTATCACATGACGGGAAGGAAGCATTAAGCATAAACTTTGCTCGGTTGAGATTAACACGTCCTGATTATGGTTATGGCGGAGAAGGACAGGATTCACGTAAAAATATTCCGTTCCCGACCGACGATGGACTTTTTTTAATTAATCTCGAAACCGGAGAATCAAAGTTGCTGGTTTCGTATGATCAGATAAAAAACATGGTCCCCCCGCTTGAAGACGGCAATATTGAATGGTTTAACCATACTTTGTTTAGCAGGATGGGAACCAAGATCTTCTGGCTTTCCAGGCAAATGGATAATGAGAGAAGAATAACTACATCATTTACCGTGAATAAAGACGGGAGTGATCTCAGGAGATGTTTCCCCGATGAGTGGGCAGGTTCACATTATGACTGGCTTAATGATGATAAGTTAATGATAACATCAAACTTTGAAGGGAAACAATATGCTCATGTACTGTTCACCGTCGGAAAGAATGACTATAAAAGGATTGGGAACGGGCTTTTAGATTATGACGGACATGGAACTTTCTCACCTGATCAGAAATGGATGGTCACTGATACATACCCCTCAGGCGGGTTGAGAGAGCAAAAAATTTTCCTTATGGATATGAAAACAGAGTCTGTGCTCTCTCTTGGCAGATTTTTGCACCCTCAGGAATATAACGGATTCTGGCGATGCGATATTCATTGCCGCTGGAGCCCGGGTGGTAAAATGATCGGTTTTAATTCAACAGATTCAGGCAGAAGGCAGGCTTACATTTTTAAGTTAAATTACTAAAAATGGTTTATACAAAGCCTGAAGACTCGCTATCATGAAAGATACCCGCAGGAATTTTTTAAAAAAAGCCGCATTAGGATCTGCTGCATTTTCTGCAGGTTCCGGCCTTAGTGTTCTGGATACAAGCGCCAGCCTGTCTATGGGGGAGGGAAATGCATCAGAAGTATTTCAATTATCCGGGTGGGAGATCTCCTTTGATGAGCCATCATCCGTTTTAACACTCAAAAATGGACCTGTATCCGTTATAGGGAAAATGAGCTTTGTCTCGGATAAAAAGAAATGGGCAGTGGCAAAGTCACGTGATGGGATCCCTGACCGTTATTCAATTGTTGATCCTCAGGATGATGTGCAGGGATATTTTATTTTTACCCGGAGCGGAAGTAATTTGCAAATATTGTTCTATCATCGTACTGCACAGGATTATGACGGTACTCTTTCAATTGAAGGTACTTTAATGTTCCCTCCTAGTAGTTTTGCATGCCGTACCAGGCCAGATCCTGATGAGAGAGTGTTGTCCCTGTGTACCGGAGATGCAGATTCTATGCTGAATGACTCTGTTTTTGAGCCTGAAACAGATACCTTATTTCAAATTAATGCAGCAGATCTTAATCTTAAAAGAGCGGGTGACGGATCTTATAGTTTCAAAGTATCAGGATGTATTGAAAAATCTTCCGAAGCTGTTTTTTCATTCAATCTTGAAAGAGATTATTTCAGAATGCGGTATGTCCCGTATTATCATCCCATAAACAGGAAACGTGCACCTAAAGCTCCAACAGGATGGATGTCGTGGAATACTTACTTTGATAAGGCAACAGCCGGTGATAACCTTGCCGAAGCAAGATTGGGAAAGAGATATCTTCAGCCTTTCGGATGCGAAATATGGCATATTGAATCGTGGCAGGAGAATTCTGATACTCTTCCGGTAAGGGACTTTCATAACATGAATCTTGAAACAAGCAGGAACAAGTTCCCCGGTGGAATGAAAAAGCTTTCTGACAACATCCGTGAACTGGGTTTTAAACCGGGCTTGTGGATGGCTCCATTTGGTACAGGGAATGTTGATTTCTACAACGAACATAAGGACTGGTTCCTTCATGATAAAAGCGGTAAGCCAATTTCATGCTGGAATGGACTTTATACTCTTGATCCTTCAGTACCGGAGGCAATTGACCACTTGAAAGAGATCTTCCGGATCGCATCCCGTGAATGGGGTTATGAATATTTCAAGATAGACGGTATGTCGGGCCGGAGTCACAGTTATTGTGCACATCTGTATGAACGTCCTGAAATAAAGGCATGTTTCAGGGATCCTTCATGTAAAAATCCATTCGAGCTTTGTATTAAAGCTTTCCGGGAAGGTATGGGAGAGGATCGTGTGATGCTTGCATGTCAGGGACATACATCTGGTCCGGATGCACTCTATGCCGATGCATCGAGGATTGGAGCCGACATTGTTCATCCGAATCAACCTGTTAAATGGTCTGGGGTCCTTGGTCAGGGACGATGCTTTATGAACCAGGCCTTTACACATAATATTGTAACGTATGCCGATCCGGATACACTGCTTGTCCGTGATATAACACTTGAAGAGGCAAGGGTATCTGCGACCATCGTGGCTTTACCTGGTCAGCTCACTTTCTTCGGAGATAAACTTGCCGGCCTGGCTGAAGAAAGGATGAAGTTATTACAGCAGACCCTGCCACCCGCTGGCGTGCGGCCTTCAAGCCTTTATCCCTATTTTTCAATGATGCCTGTATGGAATCTGCATGTAAGGAATAAAATGGTTGGAGATTATAACGTGGTTGCTCTTTTTAACTGGGACGATGAAAACAAAAAGGTCTCATTTTCCAATGCAGAACTGGGTATAGATACAGAAGTAGATTACACATTGTTTGAGTTCTGGACACAAAAGGACCTGGGCACAATGAAGAGAGGTTTTGAAATGGAGATTCCCGCTCATGGAGTAAGACTACTGTCGATTCATAAAGTAAAAAGTGTTCCTCATTGGGTAAGCAGCGATCGCCATATAGCCCAGAATGGAATGGAACTCGAAAATTATGAATGGAAAGAGGGAACAAAAACTCTTGAAGGAACAATACACCTTATTGAAACATTCCCATTGACTATGCACATTCGTGTCCCGATAGGTTATCAGTTTATTGGAGCCGTCTGTACAGGAGCACAGTGTTCAGGTATTATGGAAGGAAATATTCTGACAGTTACATTCAAGTCAAAGAAGACGGACGGTTTCCCTTTCCATCTAAAATTTAAAGCCTGAAATATTTCCTCCTTCTAAGCAACAGGATAACACAAAAAAATATAATAGTTCAATTTAATCTATAATCATTATATTCATACAGATATTTTTGTTCCTATTTTCACATAATAAAACTTGTAATATTGAGATTATGAAAAGTACAATTTTAATTTTCCTGTCACTGGTCTTATCGGTCGCTTGCAGTAACCAGGAGTCTCTGAAAGACATACGCCTTATTGATTATAAACCGGTACAAATGCTCAAAGTGAAGGAGACAACGATTGAAAAAGCTAAGTTTCCGGTTATTGATGCCCACGATCATCTCAGAAGTGTTGTCAATTCTGATGCGGACATTGCCAATCTGGTAAAAATTATGGACGACTGTAACGTGCAGATAGTTGTGGATCTCGATGGATACCCGGGAGGACAGTTTGAAAAAAGTCTGGAGAAACTGAAAAAGGCATATCCCGACCGCTTTCTTGTCTATACAAGACTCGACTGGACCAACCTGGATGATCCCGATTTTGGCGAACAGATGGCCAAAAAGATCGAAGAGGATGTCAAAAAGGGAGCACAGGCTCTGAAAATAAGAAAGGAGCTGGGATTGGAGATAAAACTGAATGACGGCACCTATTTACCGGTTGATTCCAAAAAACTGGATCCCGTATGGGAGAAATGTGCCGAGCTGGGTATCCCTGTGACCATTCACGTTGGTGATCCACTCGCATTTTTTACACCCCTTGACGCAAAGAATGAGCGGCTTGAGGAGGTGATAGACCACCCCGACTGGATGTTCAGCAAACCGGAACTTTACAGCATAGATGAGATAATGGAGCAGAGAAACAGGATGATCGCCAGGCACCCCAAAACCAATTTCATCGTAGCACATGTCGGTGGCATGGCCGAAAACCTTGAACTCGCCGGAGAGTGGCTCGACAAATATCCCAATCTTTATTACGATACCTCAGCGAGGATCCATGAAATGGGGAGGCAGCCCTATACCGCCAGGAAGTTTTTGATCAAGTACGCCGACAGGCTTCTTTTCGGATCAGACGGATGTGATGCAGGGCCGATTAATGCGGAGATGTACAGGCTCAACTGGCGTTGGTATGAAACTGATGATGAATACTTCGATGTCTCTAAAGCTCACCACTATCAGGGCGGTTGGAAGGTTTACGGGGTTTATCTTCCTGACGATGTGCTTGAGAAGATTTACAATAAGAACGCAAGGAAACTGTATCCCGGATTATGACTAAAATAAAGGACGTACTATACAAAAAGGTTAAGAAGCTTTCAATATTAATCAAATTCATTTTCCTCTTTTCACTTGTCATTTTACTGACTAATGATTTTTTGAATGCTCAGAATCCCAGGAATGAACTTGATGTGATAAGTAATAATTGGCTCCTTTACACAGATGCTGCAAACTCTTTGTATAATCATATTACCGGACAAGCATATGTCTTACTTGCTCAGCGGGAATCCAAAATAGCCACTTTAAGCTCATTATCCGATTGGCAGCAAAGGCAAAAATTTGTAAAAGAGACTCTTCTTAACATTGTAGGTCCTTTTCCTGAAAAAACTCCGTTAAATGCAAAAATAACCAGGATCATCAATAATGAAGGTTACAAGATAGAGCATATAGTATTTGAGTCACAACCAGGATTTTTTGTAACATCTTCAATGTTTATACCAGACGGACTTAAGAAAAATATAAAAGCTCCAGCCGTACTCTATGTTAGCGGTCATTCAGCCAATGGCTACAGAAGTAGAGGATATCAACATGTGATTATCAACCTGGTAAAAAAGGGATTCATCGTTTTTGCAATTGACCCCGTAGGTCAGGGAGAGCGTCTGGAATACTTTGATCAGCAAACCGGCACCTCACTTGTTGGTGGACCAACAAAGGAACATTCATACGCAGGTACACAGGCATTTATAACCGGGAGCTCAGAAGCTAAATATATGATCTGGGACGGCATCAGGGCAGTTGATTATCTTCTTGCCCGTAAAGAGGTTGATCCTGAAAGAATCGGAGTAACAGGTCAATCGGGTGGAGGAACACAATCATCCTATATTTTTGCATTTGATGAACGGATAAAGGCTGGAGCACCTGTGAATTATATTACGGGATTCAGACGATTGCTTGAATCAATCGGACCGCAGGATGCTGAACAGAATTTCTACCAGGGTATACTGAATGGCTTAACGCATGCTGACTTACTTGAGGTCAGGGCTCCAACTCCGGCATTAATAGGTGCAGGAACCAGAGATTATTTCAGCATACAGGGGGCCCGGGAAACATATACAGAGGTCAGGAATGCTTATAAAGCATTTGGAGCAGAAGAAAATATAGGAATAGTTGAAGATGATTTTGGGCACGGCTATACGGTTAAAATCAGGGAACACTTATATGCATTTTTCCAGAAAAATCTCAATAATCCCGGCAATCCGGCTGACGAAGAGGTTAAGATTTTAACTGCAGATGAAATGAAGGTGACTCCTACAGGGCAGGTTTCAACATCCCTTTTGAGCCAAACTGTCTACAGTTTAAACCGCAAAGAATCAGAAAAACTGTTAACTAAATTGGATTCTTCAAGAATTAATCTTACCACAAATCTGCCCCAGGTATTGAATTCAGCTAAAACGCTTTCAGGTTATCAGGAGCCAAATGAAATCAATGTACCTTCATTCACGGGACGCTTTCAAAGGGAAGGTTATGTGATAGAAAAGTATTTTGTGAAAGGTGAAGGTGATTATGTAATTCCATACCTGCTGGTGGTACCTGAAAGGCCAAACAATAAAGCCATTATTTATTTGCACCCTGAAAGTAAATCAACCGAAGCATCTATCGGTGGTGAAATCGAATGGTTTGCCAGGAATGGTTTTACCATTCTGGCTCCGGATTTGATTGGTGTGGGAGAGATGGGCCCGGGTAAATTTACCGGTGACGCATATATTGATGGGATATCCCATAATTTATGGTACGCTTCCATGCTTATAGGCAGAAGCATAGTAGGTATACGTGCCGGTGATGTTGTAAGACTCGCAGGTATTTTGAAGAATAACAGTGTTTTAACTGAGGTTTATGGGGTTGCCAGGAAGGAGATGGCTCCGGTATTGTTGCATGCTGCAGCTTTTAATCCGGCAATAACCCGCATCGCCCTTATCGGTCCTTATTCTTCTTATTATTCCATAGTGATGAATCATTTTTATAGTTCCTCATTTATTCATGGGACTGTTCCCGGAGTCCTTAAAGCTTATGATCTTCCTGATCTTGCAGCCAGCCTTGCGCCCAGAAAGCTGATGATGGCGGGGACAACTGACGGTAATGGAAAAAAGACTGATCCTGCCAGTATCACTAAAGACCTGGCAATAGTTAAAACAGCTTATCAAAACAAGAATGCAGCTGACCAATTGATTATTATGTCCTTTGACCCGACTGAAAAGCCGTATGAATTATTAAGGGAATGGATAAAATAAGGAATATTT
Source organism: uncultured Bacteroidales bacterium (assembly GCA_942492865.1). Taxonomy (GTDB): domain Bacteria; phylum Bacteroidota; class Bacteroidia; order Bacteroidales; family VadinHA17; genus LD21. The sequence continues at coordinate 2,520,302 of OW818650.1, forward strand.
TCTTCCTTATTCTTATAGTGATGGAAACTAATAAATATTAAGTAACAAGATTAATCCCAATAATAACTTAAGGTTTTATTGGGATTAATTATTATTTCATATTACGATTTCTGTTTGTTATATCATAAATCATAAGAACCTCCCCGTGACGTACCATCAAATTTCCATTATAAATAGTCGGATGAGAGAAATAAGGTCCTTTACCCTCTGTGACCCGGAATGTGCTTTTAACTTTAAATCCTGATGGATCAGGCAAAACAAGAGAAATATTGCCATCCTTTTCTTCCATACAATACATATGGCCATCTGCACATAAAATAGCTCCTTTATTAAACCAATCCTGCTCATACATAACTTTTCCGGTATTCCATTCCTGACATACCCACTTTCCTTTGCTGTTGGAAACCCAGTTTGATCCATAAATGAATCCATTTATTTCAACAACTCCCCCGATATGGGTGTCTAAAGTCCGGTTTTTCCATTTCAGACTTATTTTCTTTCCATCTTCCGAAAGAGAAAGCATTAATGCATACATATCATATCCCCGGGTAATAAAGATCTCCCCGTTTTTGTAAAGAGGTGCATTTGTATGGTTCAGCCAGGTTAACCTGTTTGCCTCCTCAGGTCTTAGATCAAAATTCCATATTATTTCGCCATTCAGAGGGTTAATACCAAGGAGATCTCGTTCTAAGGCAACAAGGATAATTTTGTTCCCATTCCTGTTAATCATTATTGGTGAACAATAAGCTTCGGCAACTCCGGTTGAAGGACTCTTCCAGATTAATTCGCCATTATTTTTATTAAGTGCAACCACTGAAGCATCCGCCCCTCCAACGGTATAAATTACAGCATTGTCAGTAAGTAACAATGACTCAGCCGGCCCCCAAACGGAAAATTTGCCTTTAAATTCGATATGCGGATTTCTTTTCCAGATAATCTTTCCGGACCGGGCATCCATGCACGCAATTTCTCCTGATCCTGACTTAATAAAAAGCTTATTATCTTGTATTGTCGGGGTATTCCTTGTTTCGGGATGGGCCTTTAGATATCCAATTCCATAAGCTCTCTCCCACAATAACTTACCCTTCATGTCATAAGCAGAAACAACCTCCATTGTATCCTTTAAACCAGAAGTGTAAATAATATTATTATGCACGACTGCAGAAGAATATCCTTGTCCTATCCCTTCGATTTTCAAAACAACTGTGGGTCCGCCTTCCGGCCATTCTTTTAAAAGGTTTTTATCAGGATAAATGCCATTCCGTATTGGGCCCCTGAATTGAGTAATCTTCTCTTGCCCGATTCCGTCAACTGAGATTATCAATAATAAGTAAGTGATAATGTAACGGTTAATTTTATTTAGATTAATTAACATAATAATGGATATTTTAAAAGTTAATAGATAGGGTATTTATAATTATTCAGATTTCTAAAAATAAGAAGAATTTTAATCGGCCCTCAAACTACCTGATAAATAAGAAGAGACCATATTATTAGTTTAGGTACAATAATTTATCCATGAGTGATTTTAATACGTAGATAACGTGAGTGGTATTTTGTATTTACCCGGGCTGCAGATAATTTACAAATATTGTTCTATCATCGTACTGCACAAGATTATAAAGGTATCCTTTCAATTGAAGGTACTTTAATATTCCCCGCCGGAAGCTTTGCATGCCGCACCAGACCAGATCAGGAGGAGAGAGTGTTGTCCCTGTTTACCGGAGATGCAGATTCTATGCTGAACGACTCTGTTTTTGAGCCTGAAACAGATACCTTATTTCAAATTAATGTAGCATATCTTAATCTTAAAAAAGAAGGTGACTTGAATCGCGGCGCATATAGGTGGCATGGCCAAAAACATGGAACTCGCCGGAGAGAGTGGCGGTTGGAAGGTTTAAGGGGTTTATCTTCCTGATGATGTACTTGAGAAGATTTACAATAAGAACGCAAGGAAACTGTATCCCGGATTATAGCCAATTAATCTGATTTACTTAGTTGGCTGGATAAGCAGGGCATCCCCCGGCTTAGAACCAGTTTTTCAAAAAAGATTTGATTTTTTCATATCAGGATAGGTGTATCCGTTGATTAAAGGATATTACTGATATGATTAAGAAGTCAGTGTTGATTACAAGATCCTGTTTCAATGCTAAAAAAACATGGATAGAGTTGTGGCCCCTTAAAGAGGATTTCGATTTGCGATTTTCTTTAAAAGATATAGTTCAGGTAAATAGTTTCGTATATTTAGGTTAAAAGTTATGATTAAAGCAGTTCCTTTTGATAAGGAACTGCTTTTTATTTTAAAGGCACAAATCAGCGCCCTAAATTCATTGATGAGAATTCCGAAGATGTTCTTTTTTATTATTTAATAGCTTCTTAAATGCAATGCAGAAAATCGATTAGAGCCGATTCCATGCACTTAATGCTAAGTTTCTTATACTAATAACCTAACTAAAAAAATTTTTACGTTATGAAAAGAAACATTGAATTATGGGTTCATCAAAGCCCGATCCTAAGAAAACTCATCCTAATCATTAAAATCGCAATCCTGATTGTCGTAATGGGCATTCCAAATGCTATTGCGATGCCTTCAGAAGGTTCAGTCAATGAACTTCAACAGGGACAGGTCACCGGGACAGTAACTGATGAGAACGGGAGTCCCATGCCCGGGGTTAACATAATTATTAAAGGGACAACAATTGGTACCATTACTGACATAAATGGTAAATATGCAATGGTTGTACCGGACCAGAATGCCGTATTGGTGGCTTCTTTTATTGGCTATGAATCGGTAGAAATGCCAGTATCAGGGAAATCGGTCATTGATATAATTATAAAATCTGATGCTCTGGCTCTTGATGAAGTCGTTGTAATTGGTTATGGAGTTCAAAAGAAAGTTAATGTAATAGGCTCAGTAGTTAATGTCAGCAGTGAACAGCTTGATGCCTCCCCCGTAGCAAAAATATCCAATGCTCTTGCAGGACGTCTTCCAGGGGCAATAATACAGCAGGCAAGCGGCGCCCCGGGAGAAGATGAGGCAAGTATTTTAATCAGGGGGAATGCTACTCTTGGCAATAAAAGGCCATTAATAGTTATAGATGGCATCCCCGGACGTGATTTAAACTCAGTTGAACCCGGTGATATTGAAAGCCTGACTGTGCTTAAAGATGCCTCAGCGGCAATCTATGGTGCACGGGCTGCAAACGGTGTTGTTCTTGTTACCACAAAAAGAGGTACTGAGGGTTTGCCAACACTTAAATATGATTATTATCTCGGTATGGAGCAACCGACAATTTTACCCAAAGTATGTGATGCACCTACTTATGCCCAAATGATGAGAGAACAGCAGTCGTACCGTGGTGTTACTGAGGCTAATATGGCTTTTTCTCTGGATGATGTTGAAAAGTATAAATCGGGAAAGTACCCATGGACACACCCGAACAGCGACTTTTTTGATGCGACCTTAAAGCCATTCTCAAATACCAGTCACCATAATCTTTCAGTTACCGGGGGAACCAAAGCAATCAATTATTATCTTTCTTTTGGTAAGCTTAATGACAACGGGTTATACAGAGCTAATTCTGCTACTTTCGACAGGTACAACTTAAAAATGAACGCTGATGTCAAACTGAATGAGTACCTCACAATTGGTTTAGACCTGAATGGTTCTCAGGAAGACAGGATGAATCCGGGATGGGGCGGTGACTGGGATCACATGATAAGAGGCAGGCCCACCGATCATGCGATATTTCCTAATGGATTTCCAGGACCGAATTATGCTGAAGGTCCTACCCAGTCAGTTATGGCAACTTCTCTCGAAGGTGGCTTTAGCGACGATAAACGGTGGCGTACAGAAAACAGGATATCAGTTAATCTCGATGTTCCTAAGATTGAAGGCTTATCGATCTCAGGATATTATGCCTATGATATGTATTTTAGAAAAGTTAAGGAGTTCCAGAAGCCGTTTTATGTTTACAATATTGATAAAGAGGCATATTATGATGCAGGAAATACCGGAGTGGAAGATGGATCAGCTTTTTTAGTTGCCAGTTATATTCCCATTGCTGAACCAAGGCTGACCGAGGACCGGTATGATTCAAAATCCACAAATTTTCTTGCCAAGATCAATTATGAAAAATCTTTCAGGGGTATTCATAACATAAGCACGTTTGTAGCTGTAGAAAGTTCTGAATATACATTGGAAAACATTGAAGCTTTCAGGAGGTATTTTGTTTCCGACAAATTGCCCTATCTGTTTGCCGGGGGATCGTCAGAATTAAATAATAACTCTTCTGTCTCATTGGATGCCAGGCTAAATTATTTTGGCAGGCTCAGTTATAATTTAAAAGAAAAATACCTGGTTGAATTTTCCTTACGTCGGGACGGTTCGTTACGGTTCTCCAAAGAAAGTGGCCGCTGGGGCACTTTCCCGAGTGTACTGGCAGGATGGAGAGCCTCCAGCGAGGATTTTTGGAAGAATAATATTCAATTTATTAACTATTTTAAACTGCGTGCATCATGGGGGCAAATGGGTAACGATGAAGTTGATGCATTCCAGTACCTGACAAGCTACGGATTCCAATACGGTTATGGTATGACATTTGGCTCAAATAAGCTTTATGAATCTTCTTTGGGACAAACAGGTGTTCCTAATCCTAATATTACCTGGGAGGTAGCAAATGTATATAACGCTGGTTTTGAATCATTTCTGTTCAATAATAAAGTCAATTTTGATTTTGAAGCTTTTTACCAGAGACGAAGCCAGATATTAGTGAAAAGGAACGCCTCCATTCCTAATTTTACGGGAATGACACTGCCTGATGAAAACTTTGGTATTGTTGACAGTAAGGGATTCGAGACTATCCTAGGTTACACAGAGAGGGCAGGAGCTTTTTCGTACTCATTAAGTGGAAATTTTGCATTTGCCCGGAACAAGATCATCGAGTATGATGAGCCTGCAAGAAATGTAGACTGGCAGGTGCTGACAGGGCATCCAATAGGTGCGATGATCCTTTATAAGTACATCGGTATATTCAACGACGAAGAAGATGTTGCATCATATCCGCATGTAACCGGAGCTAAACCGGGCGACATTATCATAGAGGATTTTGATGGAGACGGTAAGATCACCTACGATGATCAGGTGATTTTCGATAAAACAGCAACCCCTGAGATAACTTATGGAATTTCTTTCTCACTGGGATACAAAAACTTTGAGTTGACGGGACTGGTTCAGGGAACAGGCGCTACATGGAAACGGGTTGAATATATGAACATGGGACTGGATGGTAACTATTATGCCTATTATGGTGAAGGTAGATGGACTCCTGATAATATCTATGCTGAAAAACCAAGGACTTTCGTCCGGACAGAAGAATATTGGAGAAGCACTCACAGGACAGACTTTGATTACAACAACAGAGCGTTCTCCAGGTTAAAAAATCTTCAGCTTTCTTACACTCTTCCCGATGAAATAACCAGGAAAGTATGGCTGAAGGGTGCAAAATTTTATATAACCGGGCAGAATTTATTCCTGTTGTATAATGCATTTGTTTGGAAAGTTGATCCGGAACTTGGTGATGTGTCAAATCATCCATTAATGAGAACTTATGCCGGAGGAGTGCAAATTAAGTTTTAATTAATCTAAAGATTTTAAATGATGAAGAAATATAAAATATTAACAGGAATTTTTGCAAGCCTTGTCTTTTTGAACCTGGCTTGCACTGAAGAGATTTTGGATAAAAGTCCATTGGATAAGTATTCTGATGCCACAGTGTGGGTTGACGTTAATTTATCTTCCAATTATTTAAATTACTGTTACAACCGGGCACAGGTAGGGCAGTTTAGAAATGTTATGATTGGCGCAGTATCTGACGAAATGCACGTCAGCAGGGGGTCAAGTTCCACTCCTTATAATATTGGTACAATGACGGCCGATAACACTAATGGTGCTATGGGAAATCCCTGGTACCCTAATTCAAGCTGGGCGCAGTTTGCCAATCTTCAACGAATCAATTTGTTTCTTGACAATATTGACAATGTTGCTAATGCTTATCCTGAATCTCAAAGGGTCAGTATGAAAGAAAAAACTGACATACTGAAAGGAGAGGCTCTCTTCCTGAGGGCATTCATCTATACTGAAATGTGCCGTACTTATGGCGGACTTCCCATTCTGAAGACGGCAAGTAAGCTTGGAGATGATTTTTCTGCTATTGGCAGATCTTCATTTAAAGAAACTGTCGATTTTATTGTTGGAGATCTTGATGCAGCTGCAGGATTGCTTCCACTGAAAGCTGATCAGAAGCTTGGAAGAGCTACAAAAGAGGCTGCATTATCAATTAAATCCAGATTGCTTCTCTTTGCAGCCAGCGACCTTACAGCTGATGGGACAGCCGCAAACGCGACAAACCTTAAAGGAGAAAATGTAGGTGACCTTGTTTCATATATTAATCCTGACAGGACTGCATTATGGACAGCTGCAAGGGATGCGGCAAAAGCAGTTATGGATTTGGGCACCTGCGAGTTATCCGATTTTGGAGCTCCTGATCAAAAAGCGGTTGCTGAAAACTATTTTAATTTTTTTAAGGCACAGGATCTGTCTGATAAAGAAGTGATTTGGGGAATCCAGTATACTTCAGATCAAACTATCGTGAGATTGGGCTACACCCCTAACCAGGCAAATGGTCCAAACGGTAATATATGCTTTGGAAGGAATGGGCCATTCCAGGGAATGGTAGATGAGTATGAAATGAAAGATGGATCAAAATATTCCGGGCATTACACTTTAGATGCCAATAAATTCATAAAGAATATATCAACAAAATACAGGAACGAAAGCCCATATTATAATCGCGAGCCAAGGTTTTATGCTTCAGTGCTGTATGACAGCGCTGTGTGGCAGCCAAGGCAGGGGGCAGCAGCTCTCAGGGACCCTCTTGGAATTTATGAGAGAAGATTACGTAAAACTATTGCTGCAGATGGGACGGTCACCAATGTTTATGGCCTGGATACCCGTGGCGCAGCTGTTAATCCGCAAAATGGCAGCTATGGCGGCTATCTCACAAAAAAATTTATGGATCCTGCTATATGGGGAGCAACTGACTTTAATACAAATGTAGCCATCGAAATACGTTATGCTGAAATACTTTTTAATTACGCCGAAGCTTGCCTGGAACTAGGTGATGTGGCAACCGCTACCACATATATTAATATGATAAGGAACAGGGCAGGGCTACCCGATTTTACAGGAGATATTACCGAAGCTTTACGTCATGAAAGAAAAGTTGAACTTTATGCCGAAGGTTTCAGATGGTACGACATACGAAGATGGAAAATCATGCCACAGGTATTTGTACCGTGTGGTAACGGTGTTGATATTGTCGAGACATATACGGTCGCTACAGGTTTAAGAACAACAACCTGGAAACATATAGTATCCCAGGTAGCTAATAAGTGGGTTGAAAGTATGTGGTGGATTCCCATTCAAACCGATGAATTAAAGAGGGCTCCTCAGTTAAAACAAAACCCGGGTTATTAGCCTTTATCAAAATTTCAATTTAAACTATCTTATTATGAAAAAGAATTTATCCAGAAGGCATTTTATTCAAACAACAGCTGTTGCAGGCCTTAGTCTGGCCGCTATTAATGGGTTATTCAGCTGCACTAAGAAACCAAAAATGACATTCGGCCTTGTCACTTACCAATGGGGCGCTGAATGGGACCTGCCCACGCTGATTGCCAATTGCCAGAAAACCGGGTTTGAGGCGATAGAACTTCGTACAATGCATGCACATGGTGTGGAAACATCTCTAACCAAAGAGCAAAGATCCGAGGTGAAAAAGAGATTCAAAGACAGCAATCTGACATGCGTCGGTTATGGATCAAATTATGAATTTCATAGTGTGGATCCTGCTGCGGTAAGGCAGAATATTGAAGGCGCAAAAGAGTATGTAAAACTTTGCAGTGACATTGGCTCTACCGGTTTAAAAGTGAAGCCTAATGGTCTTCCGACTGAAGTGCCAAAGGAAAAAACAATTGCTCAGATTGCGGCATCACTTAATGAGGTTGGGAAATTTGCAAGTGATTATGGTCAGCTGATAAGGGTTGAGGCTCATGGCAGGCTGACGCAGGAATTGCCGAATATGAAAGCGATATTTGACCAGGTGACTGAACCTAACGTGAAGATATGTCTGAACAGCGGCAATACCGATTTTGAGCTGCCAGGTGGACTTGAAGGTAATTTCAACCTGGTTAAGCAATGGGTAGGCGACACAGTACATGTACATGAGTTAAATGCTCCGGAGTATCCTTATTCACAGTTATTTAAATTGTTGTCAGGTATTGATTTTGATGGGTATATTTTATTGGAAGCAAGCACTAAACCCGATGACAAGTTAGCAGCGATGAAAGAACAAGTATCAATCTTTAATAGCTTGATAGCTGGTTTATAGAGTTTTTTAAAACAATTAACTTTTATAAAGAGATCAAAATGACAAAAAGAAGAGAATTTATAAGAAAAAGTGCTATTGGCTCAGCCGGTATTGCCATTGGGGGTATGGGATTCAGTGCAAAGACTTATAGCTCAATTATAGGAGCCAATGAACGCATAAATGTTGCGGTTATTGGTATCCGTAACCAGGGTAGCTCACATATTAACAGTTGGTGCAACATAAAAGAAAGTCATAATGTGGTGATTAAGACTCTCTGCGATGTAGATGAATTACTGTATCCATCCCGTTCGAAAATCGTAGTTGACAAGACAGGGATCAAACCAACGACTGAATGGGATATGCGCAGAGTGTTTGATGACAAGGATATCACTGCGGTATCAATAGTCACGCCGAATCATTGGCATGCTCTGGCAACCATCTGGGCCTGCCAGGCAGGCAAACATGTTTATGTTGAAAAACCAATCAGTTATACTCTTTTCGAAGGAAGAAAAATGGTTGAGGCAGGCGCCAGGTACAATGTACATATTCAGCATGGCTCCAGTCCTGCCGTTGGTGAAGGTATTGATTTTCTGAAAAGCGGAGGTATCGGTGATGTATTTGCAGCCCGCGCCCTTCTTTTCAAGAAACGTGATTCTTATGGCATGTCAGCTGATAGTAAACCGCCTGCCACACTGCATTATGATATGTGGATCGGACCTGCCGCAATGAGACCATACAATGAGAAAAAAGGTCATTATAACTGGCACTGGTACTGGAACACCGGCAACGGTGAATTAGGAAATACCGGACCTCATCAGTTACATACTGCTGTTATTGGTCTTGGTAAATTAAAGGAGCATCCTGTCTCAGTCTTTTCCGATGGAGGGCTGTATGGTTTCCGTCAGGATGATCATAAAACACCCGGGGTGATGGTCTATGGAGAAGTAGAAGCCTATGACCAGGATAAAACTTCACAGGAAACGCCAAATACGCAGACATGTATATTTAAATACAGTGATGGGAAAACGCTGGTGCATGATACAAGGGGCCGGTACACCAACTATGAGGGAAGAAACAATATCGCCGACGGGAATCTGTTTTACGGAACACAGGGTTATATGGAGTATAGCGGAAGCTGGAAAGCATTCCGTAAATGGGAAAAAGAACCGTTTGCAGGCGCTGGAATAGGTGAAAAGAAAGCTACTTCAGGACGAGGTTCCGAAAGGACAAATCTGTTCACTAATTTTCTTGATGTAATCCGGTCGGGTAAAGGAGAGGACCTTATCAACCCTATCATCGGCGGCCATTATTCAAATTCTCTTATTCATTTGGGTAATATTTCTTATCGTCTTGGACGCAGTCTGAAGTTCAACGGTACTACCGAAAAATTCATAAACGATCCTGAAGCCGATAAAATGCTTACCCGTGAATATCGCAAACCTTATGTCGTTCCCGATAAAGTTTGAGATTTTAAATAAAAGCTTTTAAGATCATTTACAGAGGCACATTGATTATTCATTGTGCCTCTGTTGTATATATCAGTATTTCCCAGTATATTGATAATCCGTTTTTCATTCTGAAATCTTTAATTATTTATTGGAATAATGAGAACCACAAGGAGGAATTTTCTAATTAAATCAGGATTTGCTTCAGCAGGCCTTTCAGCAGGGTTGCCCGGAATTTCCGGTATCAGATATTCTCCATTATCGTCACAGTCCCGTAAAGGGCCTAAAGATATTGTCATTGCTATGGGACATTATGATATATGGGAATTCAATGCTCGTTTTGGTACAAAAGACAAATCACAAAACTCACCTTTGAGGGATTTTCTTCTGCCCCGGCTACTGGACGGTGGAGTAAGCGTTGTTGTAATGCCTCCATGCGGCGATTCATGCGATCAGAGAATGGGCAGCGATCAGATCCTTGAAGGAAGTATGCGGACAATAGATATGCTTCTCCTGGAAATAGAAAAGACAAATGGAAAGGCCTCATTGATATTAACTAAAAAAGATGTCCCTGAAAAACCCGATCCCAATCATGTGAAGTTCTTTTTTGATATGGAAGGCGTTGCAACCATACAGCCCTCTCCTGAACCAAAACAATATTATCCAGGATGTGATATGGCGGCGTTAAGAAATTTTTTCCGGATGGGTGTTCGTGGCGTGCAGTTAACACACGATGGCCGTAATATGGCTTCCGAAGGCTCATGGGAAGGCGCTATGGGTGGGGGACTGTCAAAGAGATATGGAGTCCCGCTGATCCGTGAAATGAACCGTTTGGGTATGATGATAGGTTTTTCCCATTGCGGGGCAAAGGCAATATTTGAAGCTGCAGAGATTTCAACCAAACCCATTGTATCAACACACCAGAATCCAAAGGCATTCTTTAATAATGCCGACCTGCAGCATTCCGATGAAGAGATAAAAGCAATTGCTTCAACAGGAGGTATTGTGGGAATGCGGTATCATTCAAATAAGATCACTCCATACAGCCGTTGTGCCGACATAATAGATTATGTGGCAGATCTGGTTGGCATTGAACATATTAACATCGCCTGGCTGGGTCATGATGTTGGAAATCCAACCCCTGATTATGTCCCGGGAATTTCCAAGGAACCCTTTCCTGATGGTGAAATTGAACGGCTGACCAAGTACGAACAGAATAGCCGGTTTATGGATATTCTGTATCAACGCAAATATAGCGATGAACACGTAGCAATGGTAATGGGAGGGAATTTGCTTAGAGTTATCAAAGAAAATTTACCTGATTGATAAGGAATTTTTTCCAGGCTATTCAAATAGATCATTTCTGAACCTAAAGAGACTACATTAAAAACTAATTCTGATCAGTATGAAAATTATTCGTGGTTTCCTGACTTTATTGTTAGTCATTGTACTTGTATCATGTCAGAATACAAAGACCAATAAGGTATCCATAAACGGGTGGGATATAGCAGTTGATGTTGCTAATGAAAAAATTTCAATATCATCAGGAACTCTTGGTCAGGTTTTGGATAGCGGGTTCCTCTCTTACTTAAATGAAGGTGCCGTTACGAAGCTTTCCGGCTGGAAGGTAAAAAGAGACAAGGAAGGCTTTATTATTCGCACTAATGATCCATTAGCCAGTTCATGGAAGCTTAAAATATTGGAGAACAGGATCACAGTTGAATCGTCTTTGCAGGGTTCATCTGTTACAGGTACTATACCTGTGTCAGTAAACCGTTTTCCTGCCAGGGTTGCTGATTCATCCAGGATTCTGGTAAGTACCACAAATAAAAGAAGCGATTATACCGGGGTGACCCAGTTTGAGAAATATTACATACCTGACAAAAATCCTCATGTCATGTATCTTTCGTTGGGAGGAATTGAATCTCCCGATTTATTTTGCCTGTTCGACAAACCAGGGAACACTGTTATACAATTTCCTCCTGCTGCACGGCTTACAAGAATACCTGATGACCAGACACTTATGAAAGTGAGTGTTCCGGTTGATGCGGTAATAGACCTTATAATCTTAATTCCTGATTATTACACTAAGGTTTTAGGCATGCCCAACTATGTTCCTTATGATGATTCTTATCACACAACAGCTCCCACGGGCTGGAACCACTGGCTGGCTTTTTTCCGGCAGGTTACTGAAAAGGATATTGTTGATCATGCTGATTTTATTTCAGAAAATTTAAAGAAATTTGGGATGGAACATTGTCAGCTCGACGATGGATATGATCATGTTGACAGGCGCTTATGGGTCAAAAACTGGGACCCTGTAACTTTTCCGAATGGACCTGAATGGCTGGCAAAGTATATTAAATCGAGGGGCCTGATCCCCGGGCTTTGGACAGTGCCATATTGCTATTCAGTAAATGACATAAATCCTGATTGGTTCATCCGTGATGATGAAGGAAAAATCCTCATGGATTACCAGGGTGGAGGAGAACTGGATTTTACCCGTGAGGAAGTTATTCAGGAATACTGGATCCCGCTGTGGAAGGAATTTAAAAGACAGGGATGGGAATATCATAAGTTTGATATGGGGAATACTTCCTATATGTGGCACACCTATCAGGATAACTTTCATGACACCACCATAAGCAGTTATGATGCAGCCGTGAGAACGATGAAGATCTGGCGGGAAATTATGGGGCCTGAGGTGTGGCATACCAACCATCCTGATGTTGATGGCGGACGAATGGGTTTTATTGATGTAGCCGGCTGCGGAAGGGATCCGGGAGTGGGATGGGAGAAAATGAACAATATGCTGGAGGTAATAAGTAATAACTCTTATCAAAACCATATTATCTGGTATTCTGATCCCGATTGTATTGTCCTCAGAGGTAAGCCGACAAGAGCCGATGTAAACCGCAGAGATTTTAAAAAAATTCCCTTCCTTACCTTCGAGGAAGCGAAAACCTGCGCCAGCCTTCTTGGTCTTTCCGGAATGCAGTATCTGAGCGGTGATGACCTGTTAAACCTTGAAGAGGAGCGAATGGAGCTTATACGTAAAACAATACCCGTTTTACCGATTTTCCCTGTTGATCTTTTTGGACGGGGCCGCGACCGGAAGCTTTACCCCGAAATTGTTGATCTGAAAATAAATCAGCCTGCAGGTGTTTACGATGTTATGGCAGTCACAAACTGGAAAATCGAACCGGCGAATCAACTAATTTCAATTGAAAAGGAGTTATCCCTGGCCGGTGGAGAATATATTGTTTTTGATTTCTGGCAGGAGAAAATGGCTGGTTTGTTTACAGAACCTTTTACAATTGATCTTCCTGCCCATGGAACCCGTGTATTCTTTGTTCATAAGAAGAGCGGGAATCCGCAACTTATTGGTAATAACAGGCATATAAGCGGTTCGTTCGGTATTAAAAAGAATATCTGGGATGCTTCGCTTACGACATTAAGTGGTGTTTCTGAATCTGTACCCGGAGTGAAATATTCATTATACTTTTATATCCCACAAGATTTTTCTTTGGAAAAAGTTGATTCAAATGCCCAGGATGTCACTTATAATCTGCAGAATAATGAAATGTTACAGGTAAGTTTCACCGGTATGGAGGAACAGGTTTCATGGAGCCTGAAATTCAAAAAGAAATAAATTGGAAATTTGCTTTTATTTTTAATTCAATAGTTATGCGAAAAACAATTCAGGAGATCTTATTTCAGCCACAGGCATGGGAAAAAACCATTAAAGTTTTTACTGACCAGAGAACGGGAATACTGAACTATTTAAAAAATTATCAGAAAGCTGAATTAATTCTGACAGGTTGTGGAACTTCTTATTATTTGCCGCTAACAGCTTCCGCTTTATTTACAAAGTTTACCGGAAGGGAAGCCAGGGGAGTGCCGGCATCTGAGATAATGTTCTTTCCTGAAACCATTTTTGCTAATGACAGGGATTACCTTCTTGTATCTGTATCAAGATCGGGCAAAACACCTGAAACGCTTTCTGCAACCCGATACGTAAAAGATGTCGTTAAGGGAGGTACCTTGCTGATCTCATGTTCGGAAGGGAGCCAGATTGCTGAATTGGCTGATCTGACTATTACATGCCCCCAGGCGGCAGAAGAGACTAAGTATATGACAAAATCCTTTACCAGCATGCTGCTCGGTTTTCAGTTTATAACAGCATTCCTTTCCGGCGACAAACAATTCGAGGATGAACTCATGCAATTACCGGCACATGGTGAAAGGCTCATCAGAGAGTATCAGCCTTATATCGAGAATATGGCTGGCAATAGTGACTTTAATCTTTATATCTATCTGGGTCATGGTCCATTTTATGGTCTTGCTGCAGAATCAATGCTGAAAATTAAGGAAATGGCATGCACCCCATCCGAAGTTTTCCACGGTATGGAATTTATGCATGGCCCGAAGTATGCTGTGAATGGTAAAACATTGATAACCTATTTATTGTCGGATAGTGTGCAAAGCCAGGAAATTGAATTGCTGAGAAGAATAAAGGGGCTGGGCGGGCACATCAAGATAATATGTGAGAAATCCACGCCTGAGATTAGAGAAATAGCTGATTATGTATTTGAACTGAAATCCGGTTTATCTGAAAATGCCACACCAGTACTCATAATGCTCATAACACAATTATTCGGATATTACCGTGCACTGGCAGTTGGTAAGGACCTGGATTAGATAAAACCTGCTAATCCGTTAACAATCTTTATAATGAATAGCATTTTAAGAGAAAAATTGGATGTGGTGGTTGTTGGAGAGCTTAATGCTGATCTCATTCTGACAGGACTTCCTTCCCTTCCCGAAATGGGAAAGTGCAAACTCTCAAAGAATATGAGTTTTACTCTGGGCAGCGCGTCTGCTATTTTTGCCAGCAACATTGCCAGGTTAGGTTTAAAGGTTGGATTTCTGGGTAAGACAGGTGATGATTATCTTGGAGAATTTGTCATACAAAGCCTAAACAAAAGAAATGTTGATACATCATTGATTATCAAAGATAAAAAAGCAAAAACAGGAATATGTGTTTCTTTATCTTTTCCTGAAAATTATGCAATGGCCAGCTTTCCCGGGGTCCGTGAGACTTTTAATTTATCAGATATTGATTTTGGATATATATCAACAGCCAGGCATCTGCACATGTCAAGCTATTACCTTCAGAAAGGAATGCAGGAAGGCAGCGCTATGCTGTTCAGACGCGCAAAAGAAATGGGATTGACCACATCATTTGATCCGGGAAGCGATCCTCTTGATATTTGGGATAGTAAAATCTTTGAAACACTAGGGTATGTTGATATCTTCCTTCCCAACGAGAAAGAGGCGCTGAATATATCAAAATGTAAAGATATAGAGACAGCACTTGAAATGCTGGGCAAGACCGTTAATACCATTGTTATTAAAGCAGGCAGGAGTGGAGCTTGGGTCAGAAGCGGGACGAGAACAATTCATTCAAAAGTTTTTAAGGTCGATGTTGTTGATACTACCGGCGCCGGAGATAGTTTTAACAGTGGGTTTATATATCAGTATTTGCAGGGCTCAGGTATTGAGAACTGCTCTCTTTGGGGAAATGCCTGTGCGGCAATTTCTACAACAAAACCCGGCGGAACAACTGCTTTCCCCTCTCTTTCTGAGCTACGTCAGTTCCTCGATGAAAGAAGTGAAGAAATAAAGCAGATCATTGATATCCGAAAGTAAGATCTAAGGAATTCAAGATCATTAATCCTTCAGCTTAATTCCCCAATATTCCATAAGCAGCTGTCATCCCACAGCGGAGCAAGGGATCTCAAAGTCGTGCTCAGCATGAATTTTAAAGAGGTTGTAATTGATATGCACAGCAAGGGATCTCATAATCCAGACCACCGAATGATTTAAAAGGAAGTGTAATTATCAGCTTAGCAAGGGATCTCATAATAGTAATTACCAATCTGCGGGTGATCCATCAACCTTAAAAATATGTTTTTATATTATTGATAATTAATATAATATAGTTGGTAATGAATTTTTTTATTTGAATTAATGTTTTAACCCCGAAGGGGTGTAATTTGAAAAACTGTGGGTGCAACCCACAGAAAATACAAAAAATACTCTGGCAACCCCAAAGGGGTTGAATAATGCCCCCCCCCCATCCCTTTCAAATATTAAGCCCCTTAAGGGCTGTGACATTCTGTGTTCGGATTACCGTGGATTGACACCCACGGTTGTTCATATTGTGCCACTTTGCAGCACAATAAATTCTATTATCATACTGATCAGTAGTTTTACCAATCATTTAAATATTTTATCATTACTTATTTTGCATCACAATTTATATTGAAATTAAATTACGAATGCTCAATAAAAATATTTATTGTTTGGCAGGGATGTATTAAATATATTTTCTTAAATTGGAAGGATATCTTAAAATAATCAGGGAATCCCGGTTCACAGACTAAAATATTTACTGCTCTATTATAAATCATTTTCTTAATAAAAAACCCTGATTATGAAAACTTTACTATTATCATTGTTCTGTTCGTTAATAATGTTTTTATCTCATGCGCAACAGCGCCAGATGAAAGAACCCGGATTAGAGAATACCCTGCTTCACAAGGACTATACACCCAGATCCATTTTTGTTACGCCCCAGACCGTAGTTCTGAAGGCTAAGTATCCGGCTATAGACATGCATATGCATGCCCCACGCAGAGGAAATCTTGACTCTGCTGCCACCGAATTGATTAAAAACATGGATGCCTGTGGTATTGACAAAACAATTCTTTTTTGCGGGATCGGAAAAACATTCGATCAGAATGCGGCAGCTTTCGGAAAATACCCCGATCGCATCCAACTCTGGTGCTGGTTGGATCTTACGGGCTTCGATAAACCTGGTTTTGGCCCTGCAACAATTGCCGAACTGGAAAGATGTATTAAGCTCGGAGCTAAAGGAGTTGGTGAGGTCCATGATAAGGGGGCTGGCCTTCCCGGCGCTCCCGGTATGCACATTGACGATCCGCGTATGGATCCTATTCTGGAAAAGATGGCCGACCTTAAACTTCCATTCAACTTCCATTGGGCCGACCCAATATGGATGTATGAACCGATGGATGCACATAATGACCTGTTATTCGAGGCATTATATTTCAGGCTTGACAACAAACCGAATTTTTTACGCCATCCCGAACTGATGGTTACCCTGGAAAACGCCCTGAAAAAACATCCGCGAACAATCTTTGTGGTAGCCCATTTTTTGAATCAGGAATACAACCTGAATGAGCTTGGAAGGATGTTTGATAAGTATCCCAACCTCTATGCCGATGTATCTCAGAGAGAGGCTTATGTTGCAACAATCCCCAGGTTCGCAAAACAGTTCATGGAGAAGTACGCGGACCGGTTGGTGTACGGTACCGATCAGGGTTACAGCCTGTCAATGTACCGGAACACATTCCATATCTGGGAAACACTCGACGAGCACTTCTATGCATGGGATGTTGCAAATACACGCTGGCCTCTGTCAGGAGTAGGACTCAGTGATGCCACACTTAAGAAGTTATATCGCGATAACGCATTGAAGTTTCTGAAGAAATAAAACAGGGAATTAACGCAAGTATACAAGCAGTAGCCATTGAGACCCTGTTTATCGTTAGCTGAACAGGGTCTCAATCCTAATACTGTTTTTATAAAAATCCAGGTTGAATTATCATCAAGATTCAAATAGTATCATTTTAAAAATTAAGTTAATTGCCTATGAAACAATATTTTCAGAGTAAGATCCAGAGATGGATTTTACCTCCGTTCTCAATAGAAACTTGAAAACTAACTTGACCAAAAACAATTTAACATTATGAAAAAAGCAGTTGATTTATGGGTACTTCCGACCCCGGACCTTAGAAAACTGATAAGGATACTTATAATGGCATTCCTTATTATCGGGATTGGTGTTTCAGGTATATATGCCGCACCAGACATCTCTCCCGGCGACGATCTTCAACAGCTGGTGATTAGCGGTAAAGTAATCGACCGGCAGACTGGTGAGGCGCTGCCAGGGGTTAACGTTGTTGTTAAAGGCACAACCCAGGGAGCTATAACCGATATAGCAGGAAAATATTCCATACCGGTTTCTGACCGGAATGCAGTTCTTGTATTTTCTTTTATCGGTTACCTTTCATTGGAAATTCCTTTAGCAGGGAAGCCTTCTGTAGATGCCTCACTGGTGTCAGATGTGCAAAATCTTGATGAGGTTATTGTAGTAGGTTATTCGTCAAAACAAAGATCACAGCTTACCAGTTCAGTTGCTACGGTTTCGTCCGAAAAGCTTATGGCATTTACCTCCAGGAACATTAATAATATGTTACAGGGGCAGGTTGCCGGGGTAGTTGTGTCAAGCAGCTCAGGCAGTCCTAATGCAAATGCTAATATTATTATAAGGGGTTCAAGCTCTATTTCAGCAGGTTCCTATCCGTTATATGTTGTTGACGGTGTTATTGGCGGCAATGCTGATCCGAGTGATATTGAAACAATTACTATTCTTAAAGATGCAGCTGCAACCGGATTATATGGTTCAAGAGCTGCCAACGGAGTAATAATTATTACTACCAAATCGGGCAAATCGGGTAAAACAAAGATTAATTTCAACAGTACTTATGGCTTTAACAATGCTATAATGGGAAACTCCAGGCCTATGAATGGCCAGGAGCTTTATGATTTCCAGAAGAGCTTTTATACACCTGAAAAGTTTGCCATTGACCGTCCGGATAGTCTTCTGAAAACTGATACAGACTGGTGGAATGTCTTTTACAGGACCGGAGTGGTTCAAAGCTATGATCTCTCTGTTTCTGGAGGAAATGAAAAAACTCAGGTGTACGTGTCGGGAAGTTATTACAATGAGGATGGAACAATGAGACATACAGGCAGGGTAACATATAATCTCAGAACTAATGTCTTGCATCAGCTGAATAAAAAAATTAAAGTGGGGATGAAGTTTAATGGCAGGTTCATTAATACTGAGAATGAGGCTTCAGGCGATTATGGAGCTCTTTCTGGTGCTTCCAGCAATATACCCTGGGACAGTCCTTATAATCCTGATGGTTCACTTAAAAGAGGTAATGAACCCGGCTGGATAGGTCGCGAATACAGGAGTTATATTTATGACTGGCAGTTTAATTTTGATTATACCAAAGGAAGCGGGATGGACGTAGATGCCAATATGGATTATGCCATTCTGCCAAACCTGGTTTTTACCACTTCAAACAGGGTTAGCTATAATAACTCAAAACGTGAGGTTTATTACGATGCCCGGTCACAGGCAGCTGCAGCTGGTGGTGTCGGACAACTGCAGAACTATATTTATAACAGTCATACTCTAATCACCTCCAACAGGCTCAAATATGATAAAAGCTTTGGATTACATACTCTCGATGCACTTGCTGTTATAGAAGGTGAAAAGAATTTCTCTGATGATAATTCATTGAGAGGCACTAATATCCCGGTAGGCTTGCATGTCATGGATGCCGCCGCCCTGATCACTATGGCAGCAGGTAATACTTCTGAAAATGCATTTAACAAAGGGTTGGTACAGGTCGATTACAGTTATGATAACCGGTATTTTGTGGTTGGGTCGTTTGTGAATGAATCCTCATCCAGATTCGGAGCAAATAACCGCTCGGCCAATTTCTATACAGTTGGCGCTTCCTGGATTCTTAACAATGAGGATTTTATGAAGAGCATTACTATGCTCAACTTATTAAAATTCAGAGCAAGCTATGGTCTGATCGGTAATGCAAATATTGGTAATTATCAATCGTTAGGGCTGTACTCTTATGCTGATCAGTATTATAACTACCCGGCAAGTTACCCCTCTCAGTTGGCTAATCCCAATCTGACCTGGGAGAAGATAGGCACAGTAAACCTGGGTTTGGATATCAGTTTTTTCAACCGTATTACTCTTAATGCCGACTGGTACGATAAGACCAGCAAGGCCCTGCTGTTAAACGTTGACAAAGCTTATACAAGTGGCTATAGTTCGATAACTGACAACGTCGGATCGGTAAGAAACACCGGTGTTGAGTTAAACCTTACTACCACAAACATTAACAGGGCTTCCTTCAGATGGGAAACAAATTTTAATATAGCATTTAACAAAAACAGGGTTCTGAAATTAGCTGGCGGTAAAGATATTACATCGGGGAGTTACAGAATAAGTGAAGGACGCGACATGTATAGTTATTATATGAAAAAGTTTTCACGCGTAAATCCCGATAACGGACAGCCTTTATGGGAACTTGATGTTAAAGATGCAGACGGGAATATTACTGTGACTGAAACCAATGTTTATAACCTGGCTACATTGAAGTTTGTAGGTACAGCTTCTCCCAAATTTACAGGTGGTATATCTAACACGCTCAGCTATAAAGGTTTTTCACTTACCGCATTTGCCAATTTTACTTACGGCAACATGAGGAGCGGGTATGGATATGCAAATGGTGATGCCCAGACAAGTAATGTAAGGGTATTGGCGAAAGGTGAGACAATTTGGAAGAAACCCGGAGACATTGCAACATATCCTCAGGCCATTTTCGGAGGAAACCTGCAATCTTCAAAGAGTTCATCTCTGAATATGGGTTCAGGAAGTTATATACGGTTAAGGAATGTTACACTTGGTTATGTTTTGCCGGCCACAATTTCTCAAAAAGTCTTGATTTCCAGGGCAAGAATTTATATAAGCGGAGATAATTTATGGACGGGAACACGCTTCCCGGGCAGGAATCCGGAAACAGTAATTGCTGCCAGCGGCGCTTCATCAGGTGACTATAACTATGGCGAGTATCCTTTTAGTAAGAAAATTTTATTTGGTGTCAATCTTGAATTTTAAATACTCTAAAAATACTCATAATGAAAACTTTAAATATATACCGTTTTTTAATGATTGCCTTTTTTCTGGCAATTGTAAGTGGTTGTGAGAAAGATCTCCAGCCATATTCAAGCAAATCAGATGAAAATGCCCTGGCAACACCAGCCGATTTGCAGACTGCAACTTACGGAGTTTATGGCAGAATAAAAGTTTCCGAGTTTGTTTTGCAGCAGTGGTGGACCTCAATTTATGCAGATGATGATGTGGCTTTAAGCGGTCAGACAAGTGATCCGATCTGGAATACTTATAATTATGCTCATCTAGCAAATGCATTTAATATGGAGTATTTCTGGAGAAGTTCCTATAAGGCAATCTTTTCTGCAAACCTTATCATGGAGAAAATTACTGATGGCACATCCCCGACATTGGATCAGTTGAAAGGTGAAAATCTTTATATCAGGGCGCTTTGTCATTTTTTCCTTGTACGTTTCTTCGGACGTCCTTATCCTCAGGGTAATGGAGAGAATCCTGGCATTCCGATAAAAGATAATACAAAGGATGATCTGCCTTCCAGGAATACTGTTAAAGAGGTTTATGATTTCATTATTGCTGACCTTCTCAAGGCTGCCGGGCTTATGACAATATCTAAAAACTCATGCTTCGCTTCCAAAGAGACCTGTTATGCTCTTTTAAGCCGTATTTATCTCTATAAGGAAGATAATCTTAATGCCATTAAGTATGCTAATATGGTGATTGATTCCAAGCGTTACTCGTTAATGGGAACCGAAGCCTTTAAAAAGTATTTTATTCCTGTTCCTGAAAATAATCCCGAAACTATTTTTGCCATTCGTCATGTTCCGAAAGACGACCGGGCTAAGAGTGCAATAGGAAATCAGTTCTACAATGCGCCCGTCGGAAGTACTGGTTATGCTGAGACCTATGCTTCCCAGACACTGGTCGATCTCTTATTAAAATATCCCGAAGACGCACGTAACAGTTTTATTGAACCACAGCGTGAGGCAGACGGCAGAATGAAGATGAGAGGCCTTGTGCCAAAGTATTACATGAACAAGTATAACTGGCAGGATGGTATAGCCAATCTCTCTTCCCCTATCGTTTCCCGTTTGGCAGAAATGTATTTAATCAGGGCAGAAGTGAACGCAAAACTTGGAAACAACCAGCTGGCAATTGATGATGTTAATCTTATCCGTCAGCGTGCAGGTCTTTCAGGAGCAGCGCTTTATACAGTTGATGACCTGAAGGGTCATACCAGCGTGTTGAATGTTGTATTGGAGGAGAAACGTCTTGAATTTTTTATTGAAGGACACCGTTGCTTTGATCTGTTCAGGAATAACCTTCCGATGGTTCGGAATTATGTGGGCTGGCATGGTACTGACCACCTGAATTTCAGGGTTGAGCCAACAAGTCTCAGGGTGGTCCAATTCCTGCCTGAGCGTGAAATTGTTGCTAACCCTAACCTGATCCAAAACCCCTGATTGAGTTCAGGGAGAAAATGTAATCCGAATGATTAAAAGTATTTACAAATAAAATTACTATTATGAACAAAAAGTATGATCGCAGAAATTTTATGAAGCTTTCCACAGGGGGCAATGATGGGTATGAAAATTTTTCCGGGATGAATGCTCCTGAGAATGCAATAGTATCGACACAATCAGCAAACAAGCCTATACGGCTCGGGTTCGTGGGTATTGGCGGCCGTGGTTCTTACCACCTTAATTGTGCCCTCGGTATTGAAGGTGTTGAAGTGCCTGCTTTATGTGAACTAAAACCAGTACGTCTGTACGACGCAAAACGATGGGTTGAAGCTGCCGGACTTCCGACTCCAAAGCTATACGACCGGGGACCAATGGATTTTAAACGGATGATGGAAGAAGAGGATCTGGATGCTATTATATGTTGCACTCCATGGGAGTTCCATACCCAGGTATGCGTTGCTGCAATGAAAAATAATAAGCATGCAGTCTCTGAGGTTCCTATCTGTATAACTCTGGAAGAAGCCTGGGAACTGGTTGAGACTTACGAGAGCACAGGCAAATGGGCAACAATAGGGCTTGAAGGCACCGGTGACTCGACACTTCTTAACATGGTTTATAAAGGTGTGTTCGGAGATATTGTCCATACCGAAGGTGGATACGTTCACGATCTCAGGATGGTTAAATTTACGCCTGATGAGGAACCCTGGCGCCTGCAGCACTCACTTAACCGTAACGGTAATCTTTATCCCGACCATCCGATGGCCAGGATGATGCCGTTATTGGATATTAATCGAGGCGACAGGTTTGATTATATTCAATCGATGAGTTCAAGTGCTGTGATGCTTAATAATTATGCGGCTTTAAACTATGGAAAAGATACCCAGTATGCAAAAGCCAAAGTTGCGCTCGGTGATTATAACGCCTCACTGATCAGGACAGTCAATGGAAAGATGATTACCCTCAATCATGATACAAGCACTCCTCATCCAAGGGAAGATTTTCGTCTTCAGGGTACAAAAGGTGTGTATATGTCAAGCGCGTTGCCAACAGTTGGTCAACAGCCTGAAGCACCTGTCGTGAGTCAGCCCGGTGGCAGACGGCGTGGAGGCAGGATATACCTCGATGGAGTCAGTCCCAAACCGCATACTTGGGAGTCGGCCGATAAGTATTTTAAAGAATACGCTCTTCCTGTGCAAACTATCCCGCCAAGAAGAGGTGGAGCAATAGAGGGTCATGGAGGTGGAGGAACCCAGACCCCAGTGAACTGGCACAGGCTTGTTGTTGCTCTGCGTGAGAATAGAATGCCCGACTGGGATGTATATGACTCGGTTACAAGCGGAGCTATTGTTCCATTATCATGTGCTTCGGTGGCAAACAAATGCCAGGCGGTTGATTTTCCTGATTTTACTAAAGGAAAGTGGAAAACCAGACCGAGAGTTACATTAGGATAGCTTTTAACTTACTATAAAATAAAAAAAATAATTATGAGCAAAATATATTATAATCGCAGAAAATTTGTAAAGCTTTCCTCAACAGCTGCTGCAGGAAGTGCAGCAATGTTATCGGGGTTAAGTTTTACCATGGGAGCTTCAGCTCAGAATGAAAAACCCATAAGGCTTGGTTTTGTAGGGCTTGGTGGACGTGGTTCATACCACCTTAATGCAGCATTAGGTATAGAAGGTATTGAAGTGCCTGCTATATGCGAGGTTATTCCAAAGCGACTTCAGCAGGCTAAGAAATGGATAGTCGATTCCGGCCGTCCTGCACCAAAGCTTTATAACAAAGGAGTAACAGATTTTAAGAGATTGTGTGAAACTGAAAAGCTTGATGCAGTGATATGCTGCACATCATGGGAATGGCATGCACCGGTTTGTCTTTCTGCCATGAGAAACGATAAGCATTGTGTATCCGAAGTTCCTATTGTTCTTACTGTTGAGCAGGGCTGGGAAATTGTTGAAACTTATGAGAAAACAGGAAAGTGGGCAACAATCGGATTAGAGGGTTTCTATAATATGCCTCTTTTAAATATGATCCAGAAAGGAATGCTGGGCGACATTGTTCACGCTGAAACTGGTTATGTTCACGACCTGAGACTGGTTAAATTTGATCCTGAGCGTGAGCCATGGCGCTTACAGCACTCAATTGACCGTAACGGGAACCTTTATCCTGACCATCCAATGGCATCAATGCTTCCGCAACTGGATATTAACCACGGAGACAGGATGGAGTTTCTGGTTTCAATGAGCTCGTTTGGAGGAATGCTTAATGACTATGCAGCAATTTATTATAAAAATAAGAATCATCCTCTCACGAAAAAGAAAATTGCACTGGGTAATTATAATGCCTCACTGATCAGAACAGCAAACGGGAAGATGATAACCCTTAACCACGACACAAGCACACCTCATCCACGTGAGAATTATCGCGTACAGGGGACAAAAGGAGTGTTTGTCGGCGACTCAATTTCCAGAAATATCTACATTGAAGGTCTCAGCCCTGTTGAACATGCCTGGGAACCGGCCGATCCATATTTAAAGGAATACGAGCATCCCGTAGTTAAGAATTATAACCCTCCGCCAAGAAGAGGCGGTGAGATAGTTGGCCATGGAGGTGGCGGAACACAGACACCGATGACCTGGACAAGGCTGGTTACTGCACTGCGAGAAAACAAAATGCCTGACTGGGATGTCTACGATTCAGTGACAAGCGGAACCATATCTGCTCTTACTGAAGCTTCGGTTGCAAATAAAGGGAAGGCAGTAGATTTCCCCGATTTTACGAAAGGCAAATGGAAAACTAATCCAAAAATTACCTTAGTTTAGTTTTTCAGCAAAATGGACCTTTTAATTCAGCCTGCCCGTTAATTAATAAGATGGGCGGGCTGAACTATTTATACTTAAATAAATTCTTCCCGGCCATTGATGCAAAAAATTCAAATGTTTATCTTAATTTAGTCTGATAGTTAACACCAGCTAAAAACCATAAGTCATTAATCCTTTAAAGTTTATTAGACGGTCATGGTAAAATAAACTGTTAATATAAATCTTAACTCATAAGTACAACAATGAAAAAAACACCAAATCGCAGAGAGTTCATCCGGACATCTCTTATGGCAGGTGCAGGCCTGAGTATGATAAGCAACCTGCCTCTCAACGGGAGATCCAATGTCGCACCTGGTAAAAGAGTGGGGCTGATAGGCCTCGACACATCACATGTAACAGCTTTTACAAATGGCCTCAACAAACCTAAGGAGAATGTTGATTACGGAGGTTACAGGGTAGTTGCTGCTTATCCCACCAAAGGCAGTGAAGACATGAAGGACATAAGTATAGCAAGGCTGCCGAAGTTCACCGAGGCTTTAAGAAAGCAGGGTGTTGAAATTGTTGATTCAATCGATGACCTGCTGACGAAAGTGGATGTTGTGCTCCTCGAATCTGTTGACGGACGCAGACACCTGGCTGAAGCGTTACCGGTGCTTAAGGCGGGCAAGCTGATGTTTATTGACAAGCCTCTTGCTGCTTCACTGGCCGACGGTATAGCAATTTTTAATGCGTCAAAGAAATACAATGTGCCTGTTTTTTCAGCCTCATCGCTGAGATATATGCCGGGAGCAAAAGAAATGAAGGAAGAAAAACTTGGAAAAGTGCTGGGTGCTGATACTTACGGCGATTGCTTTATTGAGCCTCATCATGGCGATCTTATGTATTATGGCATTCACGGGGTTGAGCTACTTTATGCAATTATGGGAACAGGTTGCCAAACAGTATCACGCGTTCATCTTGATACTACAGATATTGTAGTAGGAACCTGGGCCGACAATCGGCTGGGCTCTTTCAGGGGTACCCGTTCAGGAACAGGCAGCATGGGTGCAACAATTTTCGCCGAAAAAGGAATTGAAGTGCTTACCAAATCTGCGGGATATTCTCCTTTATGGGTTAAGATACTGGAGTATTTTGATACAGGTAAAGTGCCGGTAAGTCCTGAGGAGACACTTGAAGAGTTTGCATTCATGGAAGCTGCCGATGAAAGCAAAAAGAACGACGGAGCTACTGTTGAACTGGCTAAAATAATGGCGCGGGCACAAAAAAAAGCAAAAAAAATAGCAATCTGATTCCGCCTAAGTTGTTTTAAGCCACAAATTTTATTTAATTATCTGGCATTCAATACATGAAATCCTCAAACGATAAAGTAGTCCTCGCACTTATTGGTGCAGGCGGCAGGGGCACATTCATAATCCTCGGTATACAAAAAAGCACTCCGGGAGTTGAGGTTAAATACGTATGCGACGTTGACAGGGAAAGAGGTGGACGTGCGATAAGCGAACTTGAAAAGCAGCAGAAGGTAAAACCAGTCTGGATCGAGGATATGCGCCAGGCCATGGACGACAAAGATGTCGATGGTGTTGTTATCGCCACCCCGGAACACTGGCACGCACTGGCAACAATATGGGCGTGCCAGGCTGGTAAGGATGTGTATGTTGAAAAAAATATCTCTCTCAATATTTCCGAAGGCCGGAAGATGACTGAGGCTGCACGGAAATACAATCGGATTGTACAATGCGGCTGGCAGAACAGGAGCGCTGAATATAACATGTATGTACGCGACTATCTTAAAGCCGGCAAGCTTGGAAAGATCTCTCTTTTCAAGATCAACTATATGCTGCCGGGTGCCGGAAATAAACCATTGCTGGTAAAGGAGGATACTGATGTTCCTGCAGGCCTCAACTGGGACATGTGGCTGGGGCCCGCCCCTGAAAGACCATATAACCTGAGCCGGCATAAGAGTTATAATGAGTTCTGGGATTATTCATGCGGTATCCTTATGGCCGATTGCTCACATGCACTCGACCTTTCACGGATGGTACTCGGTGACCCTGATTACCCTAAATCGGTTTTCTGCACCGGCGGACGTGAACTGTTCGACGATAAGAGAGAGGTCCCCGACAGCCAGATAATAACTTTCGATATGGGCGAATATCCGATTACTATTGAAGCCATTTCAAGCGGGGAATATATGTCAAAAACCTCAACTGAAATACGATACGGAGATAAGTTTCCCAACTGGCCGTTCAATGGCGACCGCATAGAGATATACGGGACAGAGGGCATGATGTACCTTGGCAGGACCGGAGCAGGATTCCAGGTACTCGGAGAATTGGGAAAAATCATTGCCGAGGATTACGGTACGGCGCCAGATGAGGACCACTGGAGGAATTTTATTGATTGTATTCGCTCAAGGAGGCTGCCCAATGCTGATATAGAGCAGGGACACAGGAGCGCCACTCACATCCACCTGGCCAACCTCGCATACCGTGTCGGTGAAAAACAGCTTTATTTTGACGGCGAAAAAGAGATGGTTGACAATTCTGAAGAGGCCAATACCATATCGAATGGAATATACCGGAAAGGTTTTGAAATACCCGTGGTAATTTAAAGAGAAAAGATCCCTGACGCCTTCTTACCCGGAAATTCAAAAACTTTTTTGAATTTTCCGGGTTTTTTCTATATATTTAGTCGTCAGCAACTTTGCTATTAATCTTTTTAAGATATGTAGAACTTAAAAGAGTATAAAAATGACAAAACGCAGAGAATTTATCAGGAAAACTACACTGGGGACAGCCGGTATAGCCATAGGCGGTGCCGGTTTCAGTGCAAGATCGTTCAATCAGATCATTGGTGCCAACGACCGTATTAATGTATCAGTGATTGGTGTCGGCGGACGGGGATCGGCTCATCTTGAAGCCTACAGCCGTATGAAGGACAGCCACAATGTCCGAATAGCTAACATATGTGATGTTGATGAGAAATTCTGGGGTGAGGCCGTCAAATATGTTGAGACCCAGGCTGGTTACCGGCCAGCTACTGAATGGGACATGCGCAAGGTGTTGGAAAACAAGGATATTCATGCAGTATCCTTCGCCACCCCTAACTTCTGGCATGCACTGGGCACAATATGGGCCTGCCAGGCAGGAAAGCATGTATATGTGGAAAAACCCATCAGTCATACACTTCTTGAAGGACGCAGAATGATTGAAGCCGGTAAAAAATACAAGGTCCATATACAGCACGGATCGGCTGTTGCCGCCGGAGAGGCAATGGACTTTGTAAAAAGCGGTAATTTAGGTGATATCTATATGGCCCGCGGACTGTGCTTCAAAGCACGCGATTCATTCGGTAAATCGCCCGACAGCGAGCCGCCTGCCTCCCTGCATTATGATATGTGGCTGGGGCCCGCCCCATGGAGGCCATACAACGAAAAAAAGGGCCATTATAACTGGCACTGGTTCTGGGAAACAGGTAACGGCGACACCGGCAACCAGGGACCGCACCAGCTGCATGCAGCAAGGGTGGGGTTGGGCAAAAACGAGCATCCTGTATCAATATGTTCCTTTGGAGGAGTGTATGGGATTGATCCGCGTGATTGTGAACAGGAGACTCCAAATACCCAGACCTCATTGTTCAAATATGCTGACGGGAAAATGCTTGTCTTTGAAACAAGGGGCAGGTATACCAATGCTGAAGGCTCAAATGAGACATTTATAGGTAATTTCTTTTATGGCACTGAAGGATACCTTGAATATACAGGCGGGTGGAAAGCCTTCCGGAAATGGGAGAAAAAACCATTTGCAGGTGCAAAACCGAAAGAGAAACCAACCCAGCAGGATCAAAGTGATCTGAGAGGAAGTGTTGGACCGGCTTTCTCCAACTTCATTGAAGTGCTTCGCTCAGGCAGGGATGAAGATCTGATCAATCATGTGGAAGGCGGTCATTATTCAGCTTCACTGGCCCATCTGGCTAATATATCATACCGCCTCGGCGGACGTGAACTTAAATTTGACCCGGTAAAGGAAAGATTCATTAACGATAAGGAAGCAGATGCTTTGCTTACCAGGAAAAGCGGGTACAGGAAACCGTATGTCGTACCCGATAAAGTATGATCTTCTAAGCTAAATAAATGTTGTGCCTGATATTCCGGTTATCAGGCACTTTTTTTGTCATAAAATCATTTCCTTTTGAATCGCTGAATCTGGTGGAAGATCAATAACATTTGCAGAATATTTATTTATCTGGTTGATATAAAGCATCTAAACAAGAAACAGATAATTGATTTTTTTTACTACCATTGCAAAGAAAATCAGTGCTCCCGGAGCGTTAAAATAAAGGTTAAAAGAAGGGATTTTGAAATGAAAGAAGAGCAGAATGGAATGAATGCACCACAACAGTGGGGTCTTCTTATCTTAAGAATTATTATCGGATGGCACTTCCTTTATGAAGGGCTGGTAAAACTGCTTCAGCCTGAGTGGTCAGCTGAAGGATATCTTGCCAGTACGAGAGGTTTCATGTCCGAGATCTTTCATTCAATGTCCTCCCAGCCTTCAGTAATGGAAACTGTAAATTTTCTGAATATATGGGGACTTATACTGATCGGATCAGCGCTATTGCTTGGTATCTTCGGACGCCTGGCAGTTTATTCCGGAATATTACTTCTGCTCTTCTATTATATTGCTTATCCTCCTTTTAAACATTATAATTTTGGGGTTCCACAGGAAGGACACTATCTGCTGATCGATAAGACTTTTATAGAGCTTGTGGCTTTGATAGTACTTTCTCTCTTCCCCGCTATTCTGAAAATTGGCCTGTGGAGCCTTCTGAAAAAGCTTAAGTTCAGAGTTAATCTGCCTGCCCCCGGGAAGAAACATAAACCAGTAGTGTCATCAGTTGTTAATACACCAGTTGAAAGCCGTCGATCAATGTTGAAGCATATTGCCTTTCTTCCGTTTATAGGAGGTTTCGCATGGGCTTTTACTGATAATAAAAAATATGCAACAGCAGATGCGTTTTCAGGCAGCACGATAAAGCTGAGCGAAAAATCTTTGAGCAGGATCGAAGGAAAACTGCCTGTGGGAGTCCTGGTGGAAGGGAAAAAGCCGGTAAGCAGGCTTATAATGGGTACAAATCATCTCTCAGGAACAGCACATGCCAGAGATCTTGTCTATGTAAGTTCACTTTTCAGAGCATATAATACAGAGAAGAAAATTATTGAAACATACCTGATGGCTGAGCAGGCTGGAATAAATTTATTCTTTGCCACTCCGCTACTTAAAAAATATAAGGAGATATACGGCAACAGGATCCAGACATGGATCAACCTGGCACCTACCTCTAAGAATATGTATACCGAGGTTGACAAGGCAATAGCCATGGGAGTCGATTATATCTATATCCGGGGAGCAGCGACCGACACGCTGGTTGCTAATGGAGAGACAGATATTGTTGTGAAATGTATTGAATATATAAAAAAGCAGGGTTACCCTGCCGGTCTGGGCTCACATTCAGTTTACGCTATGAAAGAATCCGTTGAGGCCGGAGCTGATCCTGACTTCTTTTACAAAACAATGCATCACGATAAATACTGGTCAGCAACTCCAAAAGAAAATCGCGAGAGGTATATCTGGAGCTCAAATATAAGTGATGACCATAATAAATTTCACGACAATATGTGGTGTCCGTTCCCTGAGGAGACTGTGGAGTTCATTCAGAAAGTTCAAAAGCCCGTAGTCGGGTTTAAAGTTCTTGCCGGAGGGGCCATCAGGCCTGCTGATGGTTTTCAATGGGCCTTTGATAACGGGGCCGATTTTATTGAAGTAGGAATGTTCGATTTTCAGATTGTGGATAATATTAACCAGACCATTAAAAGCATTGATAAAGCAAAGAACCGTATCAGACCATGGTTCGGACAGGAACCTCTTTTATGAACCTGAAATACGAATTCTGAAAAAGTTTATAGAATATCTCCGCTTAATTATTTAGATTTGAATAAAATATCTTTAATATGAAAAAGTATCTGACCTACCTGTTCACAGGATTAAGGATCCTGATCGGATGGCATTTCCTCTACGAAGGTATAGCCAAGTTACTGACCCCCGGATGGAGTGCAAAGATGTATCTTTTGGGATCAAACTGGATCTTCTCCGATATCTTCCATCAGATGGCTCAGACGCCATGGATACTTAAGACAGTTGATATGCTTAATATCTGGGGACTTATCCTGATCGGATTATCCTTGTTTGTGGGGTTGGCTGTAAGGTGGTCGTCAATAGCAGGCGCTCTGCTGCTGGTATTCTATTTTGTTGCTTATCCTCCTATACCCGGATATACCTTCGGAACAGTAGCCGAAGGCAGCTACATGTGGGTAAATAAAACTCTCATCGAATTGGTCATGCTGATGGTATTTGCAGGTCTGCCTGCTGAGTTTTTCTACGGAATGGACCGCCTGATAAAAAGGTGGAGGGAAGAAAAACCTCACGCTCCGATCCCTGCTGCAAAAAAGGAAGGAGATGTTCTGCAAAGGCGGGAAGTATTGCGCGACCTGATATCCTTACCTGTGCTAGGTGCATTTGCCTATGCCGTTTACAAGAAGAATAAATGGGACAGCTATGAGAGAAAATATCTTGCGGGGAAGAAGCCTGATGCTGTTGCAAGCGCAACGCTCAAAGGTTTTACATACAGTTCGCTTGAGGACCTTAAGGGACAGATACCCAAGGGAAAGCTTGCCGATCTGGAGCTGAGCAGACTTATAATGGGAGGAAACCTCATTGGAGGCTGGTCACATGCCCGCGACCTTATCTATACCGATAAGCTCGTGAAAGCCTACCATACCGATGAGAAAATCATGATGACTATGCAGCTGGCAGAGAAATGCGGCGTTAATGCACTGCTTACCAATCCGGCTCTCAACCGCATCATTAATAAATACTGGCACGAGACAGACGGGAAAATGAAATATATTTCTGACGGGGGAGTTTCAGAAAAAGCCATCGAAAGTTCACTTGAAGGAGGGGCTTGCACTGTGTACGTTCAGGGTGGCGCGGGCGACAAATTAACTTACGAAGGTAAATTTGATGAGATTGTAAAATACCTTGAGATGATCCGCAGTGCAGGGAAACCGGCAGGTATAGGAGCTCACCGTCTTGAGACGATCCAGGCCTGCGTTGAAAAAGGAATAAAACCCGACTACTGGGTGAAAACAATGCATCATCATAACTACTGGTCGGCCCAGGTCGATCTGGAACGCAAGACTACCGTTGATAAAGGTTACCGTGATAATGTTTTTGATTTTACGCCACAGCAAACCATTGATTATATGAACAACCTTGTGGAGCCCTGGATAGCCTTCAAGATCCTTGCTGCCGGCGCCATTCACCCGAAGAATGGCATTCAGTATGCTTTCAATAACGGAGCCGACTTCGTCTGCGTAGGGATGTACGACTTCCAGGTTGTTGAAGATTGTAATATAGTACTCGATTCACTGGCTAATGTAAATGGCCGTGTAAGGCCATGGAGGGGATAAGGAGAGAGGTGAGCAAAGAGCACAAAGCGTAGAGCGCAGAGCACACAATTTTCAGATCCACAGTTAGCCTTCAAGAGTATCTATTACGATGCTTCCATTCTGGCTGAGATTTCTCTATCCCAGAGAAATGCTATGATATCTTTAAAAATGTATCTGGAAGGTCAATGAGATTCCTCATCCTGCCGGTTTTACAAGACTATATTTAAAAGTGGTTCTGCAAGGTCAATGACAGTTGCTTCTATGGTATAAGGGGGGAATGAACTGCGCGTTAATGCAGATGTTCCTATATGAGAAAAAGTTGTAAACGCGCAGCTTCATTCCCCCATTAACCCAAAAAGCTGCTGTCATCCCGCAGCGCAGCAAGGGATCTCATAATCGCAGGTACCAAATACTTTAAAGAGGTTGTTTTTAACGAACCATAAAAAGGATCTCATAATCGCAGTTACCAGATACTTTAAAGATGTCGTTTTTAAAAAACCATTAAAGGGATCTCATAATCGTGAGCACCAATGACATAAATGAGGTTGTATTTTTAATTGCAGCAATGGATCTCATAATCGCAGGTACCAAATACTTTAAAGAGGTTATTTTTAACGAACCATTAAAGGGATCTCATAATCGCAGTTACCAGATCCTTTAAAGATGTCGTTTCTAACGAACCATTAAAGGGATCTCATGATCGAGATTACCAATGATTTAAAAAAGGGCCATTTTCAGCGCAGCAAGGTATCGGCTAATTATTTAGTTAATGGTTATAGGTATTGAATTCACATTAGGTGTTGATTTACAACTTACATAGTTAAATATTGAACTTATTCAATATATTAATTTTTGTTAAAAAAGCCCCTTAACAGTTTTGAATTATTCAAAAAATTAAGTGTTTTTCATACATTTATTAATTAATCAGAACTTTGATTACGATGGTTATGAGAATAACGCGGAGGCACTTACTGCAATTCCGCCTGAAGATGATAATTAGTACTGTTTAATAACGGGAAGGATCTGTTTCCTTCTCGTTATTATCACTTAAATGTTTAGATATCAAAGAAATTTATTAGTTTACACCCTCAAATTTTAAAACTTATCAAAATATAAATTCTGATTCAGGATGAACATTTTTAAAGACAATGGATACAGTGTAGTAGTACCGGATGCCCTAAGGAAATGGGGGAAAGTAGTCTAATAATCCGCAATCCGCAATCCGAAATCCTCAATCCTCAATACAAACCCTTAATAATTAATAATATGAAACAAATAAAACGCAGAAAATTTATTGGCAATTCAATGATGGCTTCAGCAGGCGTAGCTTTTGGCGCACCGGCATATATTAAAGGCTTTATGCAGAATAAGCCAAGCGATGCTATTAATATTGCCATTGTTGGGATGAATGCCCGTGGCGGAGCACATATTTCAAATTTTTCGAAAATAAAGAATACGAATATTGTAGCTATATGCGATGCTGATTCAAACCTCCTTCCCGGGTCAGCCTCACAGATTGAAAAGCTTACCGGCAGGAAGCCAAAGACCGTTATTGATTATCGTCAGTTACTTGAGGATAAAAGTATAGATGCAGTATCAATAGCAACTCCCGGTTACTGGCATGCGCTTCATACAATATGGGCCTGCCAGGCCGGCAAAGATGTTTATGTTGAAAAACCTGCCTCATGGTCGTTGCTTGAAGGACGAAGAATGGTAGAGGCCGCAAGGAAATATAACAGGATAGTTCAGGTAGGTACCCAGAACAGGAGCACCAGGATATCCCAGAAAGGAATACAATTGCTTCACGAAGGTGTGATCGGCGATATTTATATGGGCCGTGCCACTGTTTACCGTCATCGTCCGAGCATTGGCAGGGTCGCCGACAGTCCTGTTCCGGAGGGTGTTAACTGGGACCTCTATCGCGGACCAGCGCCGATGATACCGTTCAACAAAAACCGTTTCCATTATAACTGGCACTGGTACTGGGATACCAGCACTGGTGAATTCGGTAATAACGGTGTTCACGGTATGGACCGGGTAAGATGGGCAATGAAGAAAGATGTTCATCCTAAAAAAATAAGCTGCTGCGGAGGTTTTTATGCCTACGATTCTGACCAGGAGGTCCCCAATCTGCAGGTTGCAACATTTGAATACGAAGATGGTAAGATAATGGAACTCGAGGTAAGAAGTTTGTATCATCCTGAGGAGCCGGGTGGCTTGCTCTTCCTTGGAACAAAAGGCTATGCCCAGCTCGGAAGCAGCTTTGTTACATTCATGGGTCCAAAGAAGGAGCCCGGACTGACAATTACTGAAAAGGATATGGAACCAGATCCTAAAAGAGATCAGTACGACAAGGAAAGGATTGATTATCATTTTGTTAATTTCCTCGATTGCATGAGGAGCCGCAGGTGGCAGGATCTCAATGCTGACATAGAGACTGGTCACATGTCAACAGCAATGATGCACCTTGGTAATATCGCCTATAAGACAGGCAGAAAACTTATCTTTGACAGTAAGACAGAAAAATTTGTCAATGACAAGGAAGCTGACAGCTATCTGCACCGCCAGGTTGAAAGGAAACCTTATGTATTGCCAAAAGTCGTTTAATGGCTTATTCTTAAATTATGATAATAAATCACATAAAAAGAAGTAATATGAAATCACGAAGGAGCTTTATAAAAAAATCTATGGCAGTCTCGGCAGGTATTGCCATCGGAGCGCCGGCCTATATCAAAGGATATGTGCAGAATAAACCAAGCGATACTGTCAACATAGCTGTTGCCGGAATAAAATCGCGTGGTGGTTATTATTATGGTGGTACAGGTCATACTGCGAACTTTACCAAGATAAAAAATTCGAGAGTAGTTGCATTATGCGATGTTGATGAGAACCTTTTCCCGGTTGAGATAGGATGGATAGAGAAACTGGGAGGGGCAAAACCAAAAACTGTTGTTGATTTCCGCAATCTGCTGGATGACAAAAATATAGATGCGATATCAATAGCTACACCCGACCACTGGCACGGACTTCAGACAATCTGGGCATGCCAGGCAGGTAAGGATGTCTATATTGAAAAGCCTCTTGCATGGTCAATTGCAGAAGGACGAAAAATGGTCCAGGCTGCACGTAAATACGACAGGATAGTCCAGACAGGTACAAACTACCGCAGCAATAGAATGACACAAAAAGCCATACAGCTTCTTAAGGAAGGTGTAATAGGTGATATTTACCTTGGCCGTGCCACTGTTTATGGTCACAGGCCCGATATTGGAAGGAAGCCAGATGGCCCGGTGCCTGCAGGTTTGAACTGGGAGCTTCACCGCGGTCCGGCGCCCATGATACCATTCAATGAGAACCATTTTCACTACAACTGGCACTGGTTTTGGGACACTGCTACCGGTGAATTCGGGAACAATGGAGTTCACGGGATAGATCGCATAAGGGTCGGAATGGGAATAAACGAACATCCTGTTAAGATCAGTTCCTGCGGAGGTGTTTATGCCTGGGATAACGACCAGGAGGTTCCTAATTTTCAGACAGCTACTTTTGAGTACGCCGACGGGAAAATAATTGAGATGGAGGTCAGAAGCCTCTATACACCCGCCGATCAGGATGGCCTGCTCTGGCTCGGAACAAAAGGCTATGCTGAGCTTGGAGGCAGCACTTTTAAAACATTCCTGGGGCCAAAGAAAGAGGCGGGACTGAACCTGACAATGAAAGATCTGGAAGCTGATCCTGCAAGGGATGAAATGGAAAAGAGCAGGATTGAATACCATTTTGTCAATTTCCTCGACTGCGTCAGAAGCCGTAAGAGGGAGAACCTTAATGCCGAAGTTGAAGGAGGTCACATGTCAACTTCTATAATGCTTCTTGGAAATATTGCCTACAAAACCGGCAGAAAGCTGGTATTCGACAGCAGGACAGAGACATTCCCGAACGACAAGGAAGCCAATACATACCTTCAGCGACAGGTTGAACGGAAACCCTACCTCTTGCCAAAAGAAGTTTAATAAAGAAATGAATAGTAATAATTAAATTAATCTTATATGAAAATCAGACATTCTTTTTTAATTGTTATTGGGATGATCCTTCTGGGAGGATGCAGCCAGAATAGTACTCAGCAGCAACCGGCCGCAGAAGAAGCGTATCAACCCAATTATAAGCATCCATCGTTCGTTATTGACGACCATGTACATTATCGCCCCACCGATGAGTTTGAAAAGGCTTTTGTAGAAGTTTATACAAAGCACAATGCCATGGCCTGCCTGATGATGGGCATGAAGGACCTTGAGCGTGGGATAGCTTTTGCAAAAGCTAATCCCGGATGTGTCATCCCTTATGCTGCCGTAGATATCGACAGCCCCACTGTACTGCAGGATGTTCAGAAAGTTTATGATATGGGCTTCAAGGGCCTGGGTGAGCTTTTTGCACGCGGCGACTGGGACTATTGCGATCGTAAGTATGAACCCCTGTGGACCCTTGTTGAAAAACTTGGAATGCCCATTGCCCCGCATACCGGCAACCTTGCTAACGGTCTGATGCATCACCTTCGTCCTGCTCCGCTTGCCGATATTTGTGCAAGGCACCCTAATCTGAAGATACATGCTGCCCATTTCGGAAATCCGTGGTATGAAGAAGCTGCAGAATGCGCACGCAGGAATGTCAACCTCTATTTCGACCTGTCAGGTTCTTCACTTATTAAGAAGGAGAATGATCCCAAATACTGGGCACAGTGGCTGTGGTGGACAGATGCTATTGGCAAACCTCACATGCCTAAAACAGCAGTTCATGCGTGGGAAAAAAATAGTTTTTGGATCAGATGAAGGTCCCGACCAGTTTGAAGAGAACGTAAGGCGTTTCAATAAAGTCCTTGATGCAAACAATGTTCCTGATTCAATAAGAATCAGATGCTATGGTCTTACAATGGCAAAAATGCTTGGCATAACACCTCCGGCAAATATTACAATGGGAGAGTGAAGATAATAACCAAGAGAAAATATTAATGGTAAAAATCCCGGGATCGCAAAGATAAATAAAGCACTTCTTTGCGATCTTTGGATTTTTATACGTTTCAAGACTTACTGAAACTATTGTTAAGTATATCAGTTGTATTATTTCAGAATAAAATGAAGAGAAATATTAGTCCCCTGCTGCTCATCATTGTATTTGTTATAAGCTGCACTCATGAAGCAGAAGTATCTGACAAAGGAAAAAACCTCTATTGGGGCGACCTTCATAACCATAATGAGGTAGGTTATGCAAAAGGTTCACTGAGCAGATCTTATGATATCGCAAAGAGCCATCTTGACTTTTACTGCTTTACACCACATTCGCAATGGCACGACCAGCCAGCGAATGCCACCAGCATGCAGAGATTTAAAGAAGCATATACCCGTGTTAACCGCGACTGGGATTCCCTGAAGAGGATGGCAAATAAGTTTTATGCGCCGGGAAAATTTGTAACCTTCATTGGCTACGAATGGCATTCAAGCACTTTTGGGGATAGTCATATCATTTTCCCCGGAAACGACGGCGATCTGGTTTATCCGGGCAATATTAAGGAATTGCAGGACTTTGCCGGTGCAAATAATGCCATTTTAATCCCTCATCACCCTGCCTACATGAAAGAATACCGGGGCCAGAACTGGGAACATATCGGAAATAAGGATATTACACCTGTTGTAGAGATCTTTTCAGAACATGGTAATGCTGAATCGGACAGAGCTCCGTCTCCTTACATAAGGCACAGCATGGGAGGCCGATATACACAAAATACCATCCAGTATTTGTGGAGCTTGGGCAAACAGGTTGGAGTGGTTGCCAGTTCTGACGATCACCTCGGTTATCCAGGAGGCTATGGGGAAGGTATGGTAGCAGTCTATGCTGATACCCTTACCCGTGAGTCAATTATGGAGGCGATTAAGGCACGACGGACTTATGGTATCAATGCTGACAGGATAGAGCTTGATTTTCGTCTCAACGGACATTATATGGGAGAAAGTATTCCTTTTACTGAGAGAAGAGATATCACTGTAAATGTAAAAGGTAAAGATGTAATTGACAGGGTCGAAGTGCTGAGAAATAATGAAGTGATCTACCGTTACTTTCCTGTTGATAATGAAAATAGCGACAAAAGCTGGGAGAAGCCGGTGCTCTGCCGTATTGAATATGGATGGGGACCCTGGAGCGGACTGAACGTGCCCAGGACAATTGACTGGGATTTCGACATCAGCGTAAAGAATGGCAGGATCTTATCGGCAACTCCGTGCTTTCAGTCAGGACCGCTTGATGAGGACAGGAGAAACATAATAACCGGTGTTGATGATAGCCGATGCAGCTTCATATCTTATACAGGTCGCATAGAGGCTTTTGAAGAGCGTCCTACAAACAGTGTTATCCTTGAGATCCTTGGCTCACCTGATACTGAATTGAATGTTTCACTTGACAAACCTTCATCTTTAAATCATCAGATCTCCCTTGAGCAACTAACAAAATCGAATGATATCTTTTTTACCGGTGATATGACCTCAGAATCAGTTATGATACACCGGGTCGTTTTCGATGAAAATTATTCTGCCGGTTTTAAAATGAACGACAAGTCACGGAAAACAGGCGGCGACTGGTATTATGTGAGGGTAATTCAGGCAAATGGCAGCCTCGCATGGTCAAGTCCGATCTGGATCAATAACAAGGAATAAATTCAGATAAGTTTTTTGAGATCCAAAATCAAGTCCCATTCGTGGGTGATTTAATATTGCCAGGTCAGATAACCCAAAACTGGAGACAACATAAGAAGTTAAATAATATTCCTTTTTAGCATCTCAATTATTAATTTTTCTTAAATTTATAATGAGATGCAGACTCATAGTATAAAACCGAATAGCACCCATCTGGGTTTTGAACCAATTTACCCGCGGAGGTTTGACACACTTCTGGTTTAAAGTTCGCAGGAAGATTCTGCCTCTTCTTCCTGTCTTGATATGAGCATTTATCAAAAATTATATATAAATGCATTTTGTTTAAGTACGAACCTAAAACTGATTGAAAGTATGAAAAAAACTTGCACTTCTCGTGGGGTATCTTTGTTAAAGTTCCCACGAATTTTCAGGATGAGGTTTTCGGATCTTTTTATTCTTATTGCAATTTTATGCATGTCCGAAAGCTTTGGTTTTTCGCAAAATGTGCAAAACCGGATCACTGGCACAGTAAATGATGCCAATGGAAACCCGATGCCGGGTGTATCCATAATCGTCAAAGGTACTACAATCGGTACTCTGACTGATGTATCAGGGAAGTATGTCCTGCCCGATATCCCACAGGATGCAACGCTTGTGTTTTCCTTTATTGGAACGGCAACGCAGGAAATAGCTTCCTCAGGTAAGACACAGATCGATATCGTAATGCAGGAAGAAGCCATAGGGCTTCAGGAAGTTGTTGTTATCGGCTACGGTACTGCACGAAAACAGGACCTGACTGGTTCTGTATCATCTGTCAAATCGGAGCTGGTTGAAAATGAGAAGCCCCAGGCAGTTCAGGACATTCTCCGGGGAACAATTGCAGGTCTTGAAGTCGGCTTTGAAACAGACGCAAAAGGAGGAGGGGAGATGGAGATCCGCGGGGTTAATACCTTGCTTACAGAATCGGCCCCTCTGATCGTTCTTGACGGAGTAATCTATCCCGGATCTATGTCGGACATAAATCCCTACGACATTTCATCAATTGATGTTTTGAAAGATGCTTCTTCATCGGCCGTATTCGGCGCCCGTGCCGCAAATGGAGTTATTCTTATCACAACCAAAAAAGGAAAATCTGGGAAAGCAGTTATAAACTTTAATTCAAGCGTCGGTCTGGCTACTATGGGAAAAGTTGCCGAAGTTTATGGACCGTATGAATTCCTTGATTGGAGAACGGATGTGATGAAATCACTTAATTACTATAATCCTTCATTAAAGGATAAATTGTATGTTTTTGATAATCCTGATAAATTACCTTCAGGAGTTACCCTTGACCAGTGGAAAGATGGTAACCCGTCGGATGATATGACGGCTATCTGGTTAAACCGCCTGGCAATGTTCCCATCGGCTATTGAGAGGTACAAAAACGGACAGTATATTGACTGGGGTGATATGGTATTTCAGAATGGCCTTCGCCAGGATTATAACCTGTCACTTTCAGGGAAAAAAGATGATGTTACCTATTATTGGTCGGTAGGGTATCAGAATAATAATGGAATTATTGTGGATGACAAGTTTAAAACGATCCGTACAAGGATCAATCTTGACGGTAAGGTAACCAAGTGGCTGGATGTAGGTCTTAATACACAGTTCGCACGTCGCGATGAAAGCAGTATTCCTGCTACCTGGGAAGCTATTGAGCTTGTCGATCCATGGAAACCGGATAAGAATGCCGACGGCACAATGTTTATTGGTGATGATCTGCCCGTTGGTGTAAGGCATCCATTGTATAACAAAAGTTTTACAAAGCGGCAGAGGTTTAATAATTCATTGATAACCAGCATGTACGCAAATGTTAAGTTGCCGCTTGGGATCACTTACCAGTTGAATTTTTCACCGCGTTTTGAATGGTATGAATCAATGCAACACCGGTCTGCGTTGCACCAGGAATGGAGGGTTTACGGTGGTGAAGCTTCACGTGAGCAAAGACAGGTATTAAGCTGGCAGATTGATAATCTTCTGAAATGGAGTAAGAATATTAATTTAATTCATCAGATTGACGTTACCCTTCTGGCAAATTCTGAAAAATATCAAAGCTGGCAGGATGAAATGAGTGCACAGGGTTTTTCACCCACCGATGCTCTTGGTTTCCATAATATGGGTGCTGGTTCAAGCGCTTCATACAGTATAAGCAGTGAGGATAATTACAGCACCGGCGACGCCCTGATGGCAAGGGTTTTTTATTCATACCGTAATAAATACATGACAACCCTGTCGGTGCGCCGCGACGGTTATTCTGCATTCGGAATGGGTAATCCGAGGGGCGTTTTTCCGGCTGTTGCCCTTGGATGGGTGTTTACCGAGGAATCATTCATGACCAAAGATCTTTTGAGCTTTGGTAAGCTCCGTCTTTCATGGGGTGAAAATGGTAACCGTGAAGTTGGCCGGTATGCTGCCCTGTCAGATATGGCAACGGGAAAATATCCTTACGAATCTTTAACAGGTCAGGTGTATGAAATTAACAGACTGTACGTTAACAGGATGGCTAATTTTAACCTGGCATGGGAGAAAACAAGGTCAATAAATATTGGCCTTGATTTCAACTTAAAGAACGATCTGTTAAGCGGTTCATTGGATTATTACAATATGAGCACACTTGACCTTCTGGTGGAACGGTCATTACCCAATGTTATCGGGTTTGCCAATGTCACAACCAACCTTGGTCAGGTTGATAATTCAGGGTTTGAGCTTTCCCTTAATTCCACCGTGATGAAAAAGGAAAATCTTAAATGGAATGCGAACTTTACTTTCTATCTGAACCGTAACAAAATAATACACTTGTACGGTGACATGGAGGATGTAATGGATGCTTCGGGCAATGTGACAGGCCAGAAAGAAAGTGATGATATTACAAATGAGTGGTTTATCGGGCATGCCATTGATGAGATCTGGGATTACAAGATACTGGGAGTATGGCAGACTGATGAAGCAGCAGAAGCAGCGGCAGGTGGTTTTTTCCCGGGCGACTTCAAACTTCAGGATAAAAATGGCGATGATTTGCTAGATATCAATGATAAAGACTTTCTAGGATACCGTCAGCCACGTTTCAGGTGGAACATGCGTCATGATTTCAATATATACAAAAATTTCAGCCTGTCGTTTAATATGTACTCATACTGGGGACATTATGACGAGTTTAATGAGGCTGCAAACAACAGCAACTATCCTGACAGGAACAATTCCTATAAATATCCTTACTGGACACCTGAGAATCCCCTGAATGACTATGCACGAAATTTCTCGGGTGATGGCAGTGTCGAATATAATGTATGGAGAAAGAAATCATTCATTCGCCTGGATAACCTTACTCTGACCTATACCTTGCCATCGGTGGTGAGCAATAAGATGAATATTGCCAGCCTGAAACTTATAGGTACGATCCGCAACTGTGCCGTTTGGGCTCCTGATTGGGTATTCTGGGATCCTGAAGCAAGCGGACCGAATCCGAGATTTTTCACATTCGGTGTCAACCTCACCATTTAACTTTTATAATAATCTTAAAATACGATTAAAATGAAAGCAATAATTTCTAAAATATTTCACTTTTTTATCTGGCTGCTCCTGGCTATTTCCGGCATAGGGTTAAACAGCTGTACTACTGAATGGCTTGAACCAAAGCCGCTATCTATTTTCACTCCTGAAAATGCATTTACCGACAGCCGTGGTATGTATGCGGCATTAACTGCCTGCGATGCCAACATCTGGCTGGAATGGTTTACCTCGGGAAACCGGACGCCGATAAATACTGAATGCTGTTTTTCTGAAGTAAGTGTTGATGGCAGCACCGACCAGGCTTATTCACCCTTTAACATGAACATAGTGCTAACCCCGAGCGGTTCCCAAAGGCAGTTATATATTAACTGGTACTGGGAATATGGTTATATGGGTATCAAATATGCCAACCTTGTAATTTCACGCATCAACCAGGGTGCGTTTAAAGACGATGCAGAAAAAAATGCAGTCCTCGGAACAGCTTATTTTCACAGGGCTTACTGGTATTATCGCCTTACCCACCAGTTCGGTGATGTTCCTTTTATTGGCCAGGAAGTAAGAACGCCACGACTTGATTTTTACTCAACAAAAAGAGAAGTCATCCTTGAGAAAATAAAGAAAGACCTTCAGTTTGCTGTTGAATGGGTTCCTGAAAAAGTTGACAGGGGACGACCAACGAAAGGCGCTTGTGCACACCTTCTGTCAAAAGTATGTCTTGCCCTTGGTGACTTCGATGGTGCAATAACTGCTGCAAACAGAGTAATTGACGGCGGTACTTATGGCCTCATGACCCAGCCATTCGGTAATATCCCAACCGAAGCAAGTAATTTTATACGCACTTACCTCGGAATTACAAGAAGTGATGTTATTGCACGATTGCACTGGCATGAAAATAAAGCCAACCCCGAGAATAAAGAAGTTTTGTACATGGTTCTTTGCAGGGAAGAGCTGGTCGATTCAAGAGAGTATATTAATTCAATGTACAGGCTGCTTCCGGCATGGAGCAAGATAGGACAGTTGCAGCTATATACCCCTGATGGTTATGGCCCGGGTACAAGCGATAAACCAAATGATGAAATACCAATTATGGAAGCTGTTGGCCGCGGCCAGGCAATGATTCGCAGTACCAGCTATCATACAAAAACTATATGGTACGATCCGAATGGTGTGTTTAAGCCAAATACTATTGATAATGATCTTCGTCATAAAAGAGGTAACTGGATGGAAATGGAAGATCTGGTATATAATCATACTTCCCTCAAAGGTAAAAGCGCCTATTACGGCAAACCTCTTCAGTTCAGGAATGCAGCAGGGACGGTCCTTACCCTTGATACAATAAGGAACTGGTTTGCCTGGCCTCAATATAAGACATATATACCTGACCCGCGAAGACCACAGCCAAGGGGCGGAGCAGGCGACTGGTATGTATTCCGGGTGGCAGAGACTTACCTCTTAAGGGCGGAAGCTTATT
Organism: uncultured Bacteroidales bacterium; assembly: GCA_942492865.1. Classification (GTDB taxonomy): domain Bacteria; phylum Bacteroidota; class Bacteroidia; order Bacteroidales; family VadinHA17; genus LD21. Next base: position 2,564,541 of record OW818650.1, read on the forward strand.
TCTGGAAAGGAAATCTCGCGAGCGCTATGGCTGATGTAAATGCCGTTCGCGCACGTGCCCAGGCTACTCTTTATACCGATCCGTCTAAAATCAACATCGGTACAATTCTTGACGAACGCGCACGTGAACTGTTCTGGGAGGAGCCTCGCAAAACAGAGCTGACCAGAATATCCTTTATCCTCGCAAAAACAGGCCAGACATGCTATAACGGCAAGACCTATACACTGGCAAACATATCTACCGACAACTTTTTTATCGACAGGATAAATGAAAAAAACGACTTCTATAACAAAGGTGTCGTTGCTATTAACGGTGTGGAATTTAAAATGTCTCCTCACCACATCCTATGGCCGATTCAACAGATAGCAATAAGCGCCAATACGAAGGGTGTGATCAACCAGAATTATGGTTATGATGGGTATGAGAACAATGTACCTCCTCTGGAATCTATCCCGGCTGCAGAAGATAATTGATTATTGAAAAAATTAACCCGGAGAATATGATTTAGTAAGTTTTAACATTATTTAAATCTTATATCTTCGGGTTAATTAAATTATTATGTAATTTTCCTGATAACCTAAAAGCTAATTTTTCACCTATGAAAAAATACATTTTAATATTTTTTGCTGTCTCTTTTATCCTTGTTTCAGGATGCACAACACAGGCTCCGCAACAAAAGACAGATGCTTACGAGCCGAACTATACGACACCTCAGTTTGTCATTAACAGTCATCAGCATTCCAGGGATACTGAGGAATGGGAAAAACAATTTGTAGAGACCTATACCAAATATCACATGATGGCATGTGTTTTCTGGACATTGGAAAAGGCCGAAAAGGGTATGGCCTTTGCCAAAGCCCATCCTGATCTTGTTATCCCTTACATACAGATCTCTATCGACAGTCCGACTGTTCTGGGAGATATAAAGAAGGCTCATGCAATGGGCTACAAAGGATTTGGAGAAATTCCCTCGGGAAATCTTTACAGGTACGATGACGAGCGCTATGAACCGGTATGGACCCTTCTCGAGGAGCTTGAGATGGTGCCACTCTGGCACACAGGAGTAAGACAGACCGGAATATTTGACCTTCTGCGCCCGGCCACTTTAGCGACAATTGCAGCAAAACACCCGAAACTGAATATGTTTGGAGCACACATGGGAAATCCATGGTATGACGAGGCAGCTGAAGGTTCACGAAGGAACAGGAACCTCTACTGGGACCTTACAGGCTCATCGCTGATCAAAAAGGAAAAAAATCCTGAGGTTTGGTCAGAGTACCTCTGGTGGACCGATGATATTGGCAAACCGCATACTCCGCTTAATGCCCGGCCCGCTTTCGAGCATATTGTTTTTGGTACCGACGAAGGACCTGATGAAGCAGCCGTAAGGGAAAATATAAGGCGCTTCAATAAGATGCTCGATGCAAATAATGTTCCCGATTCGACCAGGGCGAAGATGTGGGGCCTGACACTGGCTAAGATACACGGTATCAATGTACCTGCAAGTAAATAATTTTAGTAATAATAAATAAGCCTATCAGTTAAACTAAACAATTTTTAATCATGAGTGATAATTTATCGAGAAGAAGTTTTCTTAACAAAGCTGCTGCAGTAACAGCAGCAGGTCTGATCATGCCTGAACTGTCAGGTATTAGCGACCAGAAAGGTAATCAGAAGGCCAAACAAAAGGCAGGACAGAATAGCAAGTCAAAGTTTGAACTCAACACGAATCCGCTAAAGCTTGGATTAATGTCCTACATGGTTGCCAGTACATGGGATATTGACACTATCATTAAGAATCTGAAAGAAACACAGTACGAGCACGTTGAGCTGCGAACCACACACAAGCATGGGGTTGAAATAACACTGAACAAGCAACAGAGGGCTGATGTAAAGAAGAAGTTTGCCGATGCTGGTATCGCCATAAGCCTCTCCAGCGCCTTCCAGTATCATTTTCCCGACCCTGCAGAGCTGAGGAAAAATATTGAAGATACAAAGGTATATCTCCAGCTTGCTGCAGATGTAGGCGCACAGGGAATTCGTGTGTTTCCAAATGCTGTACCTGAAGAAGGGCAGGAAGGAAGAGAACAGACACTCGAAAGAATAGGAAAGTCAGTGGCCGAGTGCGGGAAGGTAGGAAACGATCTTGGCGTTGAGGTAAGACTGGAGGAGCATGGACGCGGTACCGCAAACATACCTGTGATAAAGAAAATCCTTGATTATGCTGCTGTGCCTTATGTGTACGTTATTTGGAACTCATCTGACAGCGATTATACAGGCCAGGGCCTTCCAAAAGGTTATGAGGGAATGAGCCTTGAAGATCAGTTTAATCTGGTTAAGGACAGGATCAGATGCATCCATATGCGTGAAATGTTTACACCGTATCCATGGCGTGAGCTTTTCAGCCTCCTGAGCAAGTCAGGTTACAAAGGTTATTGCGATGCTGAACTATCAGATCAGAGCTGCGAGCCGATAAGGATGATGAAAAATTACCGTACAGCGTTCCTCGCGTTGCAGAATGCAATTTAATGGTCTTATTAATACACTAATAAGTTGATTTATGAAAACAAAATATTTCTTTTTAATGATCCTTCCGGTCATTCTTTTATTCACCGGATGCGGGCAGACGGCTCCGCAACAGTCTGCTCAGGCTGAACCTGTATATGAGCCCAATTACAAAACCCCGCCATTCATAATCGATGATCATGTCCATGCAAGGACGACTCCTGAATGGGAGAAATCATTTGTTGAGGTTTACACAAAATGGAATGCAATGGCAGTGTTGTTTTACAGCCAGAAGGATTGGGAACATGGCATTGCCTTTGCCAAGGCACATCCTGACAGGGTAATTCCTTATGCTAATGTTGATATAGACAGCCCAACGGTTCTGAAAGAAGTGCAAAAAGCATACGACATGGGTTACAGGGGACTGGGTGAGTTGTTTGCCAGAGGCGATTGGGATTATTGCGACCGCAAATACGAACCACTATGGACACTGGCTGAAAAACTTGGAATGCCGATAGCTCCTCATACCGGAAACCTTTCAAACGGTCTGATGCATCATCTTCGTCCCGCACCTCTTGCCGATATCTGCGCAAGACATCCAAACCTGAAGATTCATGCAGCTCATTTTGGAAATCCATGGTACGAGGAAGCTGCTGAATGTGCCCGCAGAAATGCAAATCTGTATTTCGACCTTTCAGGATCATCTCTTATAAAAAAGGAAAATGACCCTGCTTACTGGGGACAATGGCTGTGGTGGACCGATGCTATTGGTAAAGCACACATGCCAAGAAATGCTGTGCCTGCATGGGAGAAAATTGTATTTGGATCAGATGAGGGGCCCGATCAGTTTGAAGAAAATATCAGGCGTTTCAATAAAGTTCTTGATGCAAATAATGTTCCCGATTCAATTAGAGCAAAATGTTATGGATTGACCATGGCACGTCTTCTTGATATACCGGTTCCTGCAAAACTTTCAGAATAAGATAATATGAATAAAGATTTTTCAAGAAGAAATTTCATAAGGACAGCTGCTGCGACAGCATCAGTGGCAATGCTTCCTTCGCTCGATCTGATGGCTGCAAAACCAAAAAAAGCAACCACTATTGAGTTAAACAAGAATCCTCTCAAACTCGGCCTGATGACCTACAGGGTGGCCATGAAATGGGATGTAGATACTATTATCAAAAACCTTAATGAAGCTAAATACGAGCATGTTGAACTGCGGCAGACCCATGCACACGGTGTCGAGACCACTTTATCGGCAGCAGAACGTGCAGCAGTAAAAAAGAAGTTTCAGGATGCAGGTCTGGCCATCAGCCTTGCCAGCGGATATAGTTATAATTCTCCCGATCCCGCTGTCTTAAAAAAGAGTATTGAAGGAACAAAAGAATACATTTTGCTAGCCAAAGATGTTGGAGCACTCGGTATAAGGGTATTCGGCTCAAATGCAAAGGATGATGCCATGCTGAAACAGATAGGAGAATCTCTTGCTGAAGTAGGTGAATTCGGCTATAAGAACGGAGTGCAGATAAGAGTCTGTAACGATGGTCCTACCCTTGCCATGGTCAAAAAGAATATCGATGCCTCAAATAGCCCTCATGTGTATGTGAACTGGAATTGTCCGATGACTGATGTTGAGGGTGATGGTTTTGAAGCCAACTTTAATACTGTAAAAGGCAGGATAGGGAATATTCATCTTCGTGATCTCTATAATGAATATCCGTGGCGCCTATTCTTCTCGCTGTTGAGTAAGTCGGGCTACGAAGGGTATTGCGATGCCGAGATCCCTGCATTTGAAGGTGATGCGGTGCGGTCACTGAAATATTACCGGAGTTTATTCCTTGCATTACAGAATGCTGTATAAATTTTACCTCTCCCTAAATCCCTCCCACTAGGGGGAAGGACTTCAAAAAGATTTGAAATATTCTAAAATTTTGAAAATGACAAAACGTAGAGAATTTATTAAGAAAAGCGCTCTTGGTTCGGCAGCAATTGCAATAGGGGGTGTTGGTTTCAGTTCTAAAAGCTACAACTCAATTATTGGAGCAAATGAGCGCATTAACGTAGCAATAATAGGCATCCGTAACCAGGGAAGCGTACATATCAATAACTGGAGCAGTATAAAAGAGAGCCACAATGCCGTTATCAAAACCCTTTGTGACACTGATGAGAATCTTTTTGCATCGCGCATAAAAATGGTGCAGGAAAAATCGGGTGAGACTCCTAAAACTGAATGGGATTTACGAAAGGTTTATGACGACAAGGATATTCATGTAGTATCAATTGTGACGCCTAACCACTGGCATGCCCTTGCAACAATATGGGCAGCCCAGGCAGGCAAGCATATCTATGTTGAAAAGCCTGTGAGCCATAATATTTTTGAAGGAAGAAAAATGGTTGAAGCGGCTGAAAAGTATAAGGTTCACGTTCAGCAGGGTTCAAGTATCGCAAGAGGTGAGGCAATGGATTTTCTTCACGACGGAGGCATCGGCAATGTCTATATGGCAAGAGTTCTCGTACTGCATGCCCGCGATTCGTATGGAATGGGACCCGACAGCGAACCGCCTGCAGGTTTCCATTACGATCAGTGGCTCGGGCCCGCCCCATACAGGCCTTATAATGTTAAACGGAGCCATTACTGCTGGCACTGGTTCTGGGATACAGGCGATGGCGATACAGGAAATACCGGACCTCATGCAATTCAGCATGGCCGTGTCGGTATAAAAAAGGAAGAACACCCTGTATCGGTTTGTTCCTTCGGAGGGATCTATGGCTTCACAAAAGATAACAAAACCCCTGGAAAGATGGGTTACGGTGGAGTTGAAACCTATGGCGATGATAACAACTTCCAGGAAACTCCGAACACTCAGACATGCGTTTTCAAATATGCCGACGGAACGATACTTCAGATTGAAACCCGCAACAGGTTTACCAATGCAGAAGGAGTGAACAATATTACTGATGGAAACTTATTCTATGGAACCAAAGGCTACATGGAATATACGGGAGGATGGAAAGCGTTCCGTAACAGGGAAAAACAACCTTTTGCAGGTGCAGGAATAGGTGGAAGCAAAGCTCCTGAAGGTGGGAGAGGCGGATCGGGCAGGATAAGCCATGCAGGCAACCTCGTCGATGTAATACGATCAGGCAGAAACCAGGACCTGGTGAACCCCATAATCGGAGGACATTACACCGCAGCACTCATTCACCTTGCAAATATCTCTTATCGTCTTGGTGGAAGATCGCTGACGTTCGACCCTGTAAATGAAAAGTTTGTCGGAGATAAGGAAGCAAATGCTTTACTGAAGGGCCAGTACCGCAAACCTTATGTTGTTCCGGATAAAGTTTAACACTTTCTGAAAGGCAGATACAAATATCTGCATTTGTGAAGATAAAAATTTCTGCCGGTTCACCTGCATTCATCTTTCATATTTTAGATATAGGAAGGGTGAGGCTGGTGGACCGGTGGTTAAATATTACTTTTGTATTTTAAAACTTAGCAATAGTTTCCTATGAAATATCAATTGATGTTCAGATCCTTACTGCTTTTTATGGGAAAAAGCATTTTTATTTTATCATGTGCCGCACAGACCGTAAATGCCAAATCAGAATTATGGGAACTGAAGTCATTGAAAAAAATTGATGGACATAAAGTCCAGGTTTTTGGCAACCCGGTTGTGGTGAAAACGGAACTTGGCAAGGCAATAAAATTCGATGGGATAGACGACAGGATTCTGGTCGATCATAATCCTATCGGCTCAGCAAAAGAATTTACAATTGAAGTGATATTCAAAGCTGATGCTGCCTTTAAAATCAGCAACCAGCCACGTTTTGTTCATTTTCAGGATCCTGCCGACCCACAGGAGAAAAGAGTTATGGTCGAACTCCGGCTTACTCCGGAAAATCAATGGTACCTCGATGGCTACATGCAGACTGATGCAGGTAATAAGACTCTGGTGAACAGAACACTTACTCATCCGCTAGGTAACTGGGATCATGTTGCCCTGACTTTCAAGGGTAACACATTTACTACTTATGTCAATGGTGTGAAAGAAGTTACAGGTGAAGTGCCATGGACTGAAAAACTTGTAAATGATCCGGGAAAAGTATCGCTTGGCGGCAGAATGAACGAGATCAACTATTATGCAGGACTGATTAAAACTATTAAGGTAACTCATAAGTCGCTGGAACCCGGGGAGTTTTTGAAAATAAAGTAGTCACTCCCTGCTTTTCAGCCCCTCCCGGCCTCCCCATTTGGGGAGGAGGAACCTTATCAATTTTTAATCACTAACTAACATCAATTATGAATACGGACCGCAGAAGTTTTATTAAGCTTGCCGGAGCAGCAGGATCAGGAATGCTGGCCGGTGGAGCAGCTTCATGTAAGCAGGAGAACATGCCATTTGCAGCAACATGGGAAGCTGCAAATGCAAAACATACCCAGCATTTTAATATGTGCGGATATGCTGCACCAAAACTTGAAACTGTAAGGGTAGGATTCATAGGCCTTGGCAACAGAGGTCCTTCCTCTCTCAGACGACTGACACTTATTGAAGGAGTTGAGATAAAAGCTATTTGTGATCATCGCAAAGAGCGCCTTGCTGTTGGGGAGAAGATACTTAATGAAGCCGGACTTCCTCCTGCTGCAAAGTATGGCGATACTGATGATGCATGGAAGCAGATGTGTGAACGGGATGATATTGATCTTATCTACCAGGTAACACCATGGAGACTTCATGCTCCTGTCTCTATTTATGCAATGGAGCATGGCAAACATGCTGCTTCGGAAATGCCTGCGGCCCTTACTATTGAAGACTTGTGGAAGCTTGTTGAAACATCTGAGCGCACCCGGAAGCATTACATGATGCTTGAAAACTGCTGTTACGATTTCTTTGAACTTCTGGTGCTCAATATGGTGCGCCAGGGATTCTTTGGAGATATTGTCCATGCTGATGCCGGATATCTTCACGATCAGACCTCAATATCATTTGGCAAAACCAATTACCCCAATATGTGGTTGTTGCGGGAGAGCCAGACCCGGAACGGTAACCATTATCCGACTCACGGTATCGGACCGGTGTGCCAGGTAATGGACATTAACAGGGGCGACAGGCTCGATTATATGACTTCAATGCAGTCAAACGATTTCAGCTGGGGTAAGAAAGCTGCAGAACTGGCAAAAACCGATCCTTTTTATAAGGAATTCGATACCAATTCCTACCGGGGTAACATGAATACCTCAACTATAAGGACCGCCAAAGGCAGAACTATAATGCTTCAGCATGATGTTACAAGCCCAAGACCTTATTCACGTCTTTATATGGTCAGCGGAACAAAGGCAGTGGCGCAGAAATATCCTTTGCCGGGTAAAATTTCTTCTGCGCATGAGTGGTTTACTGAAGAACAGCTTGCCGAAATAACTGAAAAGTATACTCCCGAGATTGTTAAAAGGATCGGAGAACTTGCGAAGAAAGTCGGAGGGCACGGTGGCATGGATTTCATGATGGACTGGAGGCTGATCGATTGCCTCAGAAATGGTATTCCACTCGATGAAGATGTTTATGATGCAGCAGCATGGAGTTCCATCGTTCCTCTTAGCGAATGGTCAGTTTCAAACGGGTCGCAGCCGGTTCCGGTCCCTGACTTTACATGCGGCTCGTGGATGAGTAACATCCCTGTCGATATTGCCCTGTCTAAGGGAGGAAATACCGGAGTCCGCATTATAGAAAAGGATGAAGCAAAAAAGCAGCAGGATGTCTGACAACTTTTCCCAAATAAGAACGGAGCTATAGGCACTTAGCCAACCCCCTTTAGGGGGTAGGGGGCAATCTGACAAACTTTTAATACAGCCTCTTTTTTGTACTTGGTTTTCTACTGTCATTTTCAGGTTTTTTACCTAATATTGTATAAAACCTCTCCCTGACTATGAAAAAATATCTGGTGATCATCTGTTCTGCATTTATCTTCCTTTTTAACATTGAAAATCTTTCTGCTCTTCCGGAAGATACCCCTTTTCTTACTCCGCTGCGTGCCCGTGGATACAGCCTTATCCCGGCCCCACAGGAGGTGTTAATGGGGAAGGGCGATATTGTCATCGACGGAACCTGGATAATAGTGAACGAATCAGGGAAGGATGATATGGCTTTCAGACGATTGATCAAAGGAGCAGAAGAGCTTTACGGACTGAAATTCGGGATTAAGGGAACAAAAAAGATTGTACTTTCTATCAAACCGGGCATCGTTAAAGGAACTGAAGATCCTTCACTCAACGAACAGGGCTATATTCTAAAAGTGGCTCAGGGTGTTGTGGAGATCACAGGTAATAGTACATCCGGCCTTTTTTATGGAGTTCAGAGCCTGCTTCAGCTGATCAAACCCGATAATTCAGGACGGTTTAAGCTTCCTGAAGGTACTATTCGTGACTGGCCCGACCTGCAGCTGAGATTTGTCCACTGGGATACAAAACATCATCAGAAAAAAATGGAGACTATGAAGCGGCTTATAGACTGGCATGCTTTCTTCAAGGTGAACATGATAGCGCTCGAAATAGAGGACAAATATGAGTATCCAAGGCATCCTGTAATAGGTGCTCCCGGCGCCTACACAAAGGAAGAAATGAATGAACTGACAAGGTATGCCCGAACACAGAATATTCAGATCGTTCCGGATGTTCAGTCGCCTGCCCACATGGCCTATGTTCTTAAGCATAAGGAATTTGCTCATCTGAAAGCCGATCCTGCTTCCAATTACCAGGTCTGCTTATGCGATCCCGAAGCAATTGCCCTCATATTCGACATGTACCAGGATATGATCGATGCTACTCCGGGAGTGGAATATTTCCTTGTATCAACCGATGAAGTTTACTATGCCGGAAGCTGCGATAAATGCGGCAGGCCCTATAATAATGAGAACAGGAGCCTCGCATGGGCCGAATTTGCAGTAAAGGCTCATGACTGGCTTGCTGAGCGTGGCAGAAAGATGATTGCCTGGGTAGAGTATCCTCTGCTTTCAAAAGATATATCATTACTCCCTCCCGACATAATAAATGGAGTTATGGCAGGCAGCCGGTCATTTATTGAAATGCAGAAGAAAACCGGTATGCGTCAGCTTGCATATAGCTCCATCCAGGGAAGTGAACGGCTGTTCTCTAATTATTTTTCAGAGAATTTCAATGGCATCTCTTCAGTGGTCCGTGATGGAATAGAGATCGGCGCAAACCCGATTGGAAGCTTTGCAGCTGCCTGGGATGATTGCGGCTTGCACGAAGAAGTCTTTCATCTTGGATGGACAACAGTAACACAGTATGCGTGGAACATAAACGGTCCTTCAACAGATCAGACCGTCGCTGATTTCATGGATGTATTCTACGGACAAAACAGCCCTGATATGACAGCAATATACAGGTTGCTGATAGAAGGCGCACAATTCTTTGCATCAGGATGGGACCGGGTAACCAGTACCGAACGCGGACCAGGTTATGGCAATAGTAATGGTAAAGGCCAGGGAACACGCCGGACCGATGAGGTGCTAAGCATGCCTGAGATCCCACTCCCGGCCAATTCACTAAAAACCAGTCCTGTTTTTCAGGAAAAATATCAGGCAATTATTTCCAGGGCTGAGGTACTGAAATTAAAGAATGACGATCTTTTGGACCGCCTTACAGGATATGTATCAAAGATTGATCGAAACCACTATAACCTTGAAGTATATCTCTCGATTGCTTACCTCGAACGTTATTTTATCAATACTATCCTTGCTTTACGCGATGCAGAATCTCTCCTTCAGAAGGCATCTGCTTCAGCTTCAGAAGCAAAACCTTCGGATGCTGTTGCCAACATGGTTGAAGCAAGCAATAAACTTAGTTCCCTGATCACATGGGGCGGCTGGATGTGGAAAAACGTGAATTCCACCTGGGAAAAGAGCAGGTTTGAAAAAGGCAGGAGTGTGGGAGGACGTGATTTTGTACATGTTCTGGATGATGTGAAGGACCATCCGGCCGATAGGAGGATAGGGCTGGATTACATGATTGCCCCATACCAGAGGATGGATTTACCTGGCTGGCGAAATAAGCTTAATGAAAGCATAAACAAATATGCAGCACAAAATAATGTGCCGGTAAGAGGAATTGAAGAACCAAGGCTGGAAGACTAAAGTTTTGCTCCTTGCCCCTTCTGGGGGAAGTTTGGAAAAGGGGCAGATAAATGTTATAGCTTCAGGGGAAGCAGATTTGAATTAATTGAATTTTAGAAATATTAATTATGAATAGATCTGTCAGTATTACTGAACTTCTTATTGTGTCAATTATCCTTTTTTCCTGCAGTCAAAGGAAATCTGAACGGGTACATGCTGATAAAGCTTTATCACTTCTGGAGATCCCCGAAATTTCCAGCCCTGTAACTATCGACGGCAAACCGGATGAAATATTCTGGAAATCTGCTGTTTCAATGTCACTTGAAAGTAAAGAGTTCTATAATCATGACACAGCCGGAGATCTAAAAGCTGCAAGCTGTGAAGGATATCTCTATCTTGCTGCCTCCATGCCTGAATCTGAAAGACTGGTTGTACATTCTGTGGGTATAAATCCATCATGGTGGCGTGAGGATATGATCAGGTGGATGTTCCGTTTCAGATCACCTGTATCAGGCAGTAATAGTGTGATATTATTGACAATAAATCCGTTTGGAGCTGTCAGTATGGCATCTGTCAGAGACATTTACAATATAAATAAAAATGATTTTCTTTCTCTTGCACCAGTCAGCTGGTCAGAAGAAATTGCTGCCCGGGCAATTATAGAAAACGACCATTGGACAATTGAGGCTGCCCTTCCTCTGAAGTATCTGGATACGCTTGGATTTCTCTCTGCCGAACGTGTGCGGGTCCAAAGGGTAAATAGCCCGGAGATAAACTGGTACTGGCCTGCGGTTAATGAACAGATAAGCTATAAGTTGCTGAAGGGTAATAAAATAACCCTTCCGGTGTTGAAAAATGCTGATGTGCCTGCCAACAGTTTATCTGATGATAAAAGACAGGTACCGTCCGGTCTTCTGGCTGAAGAGGTGTTTTCCCTTCCCCGGCACGCCTGGTCTGACGAAGAACAGAAATCGCTCTGTGTAAGCAGGATGCTTGAAAATTTTATCCGGACACGTATCACGCAGGGGGCTTATGATGAAAGAGATGCATGGCAGGAGGTTAAGACAGTCGGTGATTGGGAGAACTTCCGGGATAAACGTCGGGCAGCCTTGCTCGATTGGGTTGGACCTTTGCCGGAGCGTACACCTCTGAACCAGGTTGTAACATCCAGAATAGATCAAGGAAAGGGATTCGTAATCGAAAACCTTGTGTTTGAGAGCCGGCCAGGATTACTTGTCACGGCTAATCTCTACCTTCCGGATAAGCCGAAAGGAAAGATCCCGGCTATTGTAGTGGTTCACAGTCATCATGCCCCAAAGACACAGTCGGAGTTGCAGGACATGGGTATGACATGGGCACGGGCAGGTACTGCCGTACTCATTATGGATCAGCTTTGTGCAGGGGAACGTATTCAATCGCAGCCATGGTCACGCGAAGGATATTATGGCAGGTATGCCCTGGGCAATCAGCTCTATCTTGCAGGTGAAAGTCTTATCAAATGGATGGCGTGGGATATAATCAGGGGTATAGATCTTTTAACTGACCGGAAATATATTGACGCGGAACGTATTGTTTTAATGGGAGCAGTTGCCGGAGGAGGTGACCCGGCGGCATTAACGGCTAATCTCGATCCGAGGATAGCTGCAGTAATTCCTTTCAACTTCGGGGAAGCCGGGCCCGAAGAGCATTACACAGAAGGTCCGCGCCCTTATGATTATGAAACCGCCGATCCGGGTTGGGCTTTCTGGGAAACAACCCGTAATCTTCCAAAAAGCGTAAGCGGTCAGTTTTTTCCATGGTTCATCTGCGCATCTGTTGCACCACGAAACTTTGTCTATTCCTTCGAGATAGGATGGCCGGCAACAGTAGAAGCTGAACCCGCATGGGCCAGGTACAAAAAAGTATTCGGCCTTTACGGCGCAGAGGATCATCTTGCGTCAGTGGATGGATTCGGTCCTTTCCCTGGTCCTGGTGAATGTACAAATGTCGGTACTTTCCTCCGGAACCGTATTTATCCCATTCTTTATAAATGGCTCGATATCCCTGTTCCTGAAACAGAATATCATAATGTGCTTCACGAATCAGCGTTAATGAGCCTTACGCCTGCAGTTACCGGTGAACGTAATCTGCAAACGGCTTCCGCAGTATGCCTTGAACTTGTTGAGAATCGTCTCAGCCTGTCATTGGCAAAACGTTCAGAGTTGCAGCATGACGAAAGGGCCGCAACACTGAGGGACGATCTGAAACAGAAACTTGGAGATATTGATCCTGAAGAAACCAGCAGGGTGACCGGATTGTGGAAAAGGAAGTTTTCAAAATTTACCATGGAAGCATTTTCTGTTGAAACAGATCCTGGCATATTACTGCCGGTATTCCTTCTGACTCCTGAAAACTCTTCCTCACGCCATCCTGCAGTAATTGGCCTGGCAGAAGGTGGAAAAGAGAAATTCTTTTCATTCCGTTCAAATGAAATAGCCGCTTTACTTTCCGATGGTATCACCGTTTGTCTTCCTGATGTCAGGGGGTGCGGCGAGCTTGCCTATACAGATTCACGCGGACCCGGAGCAATGAGCCTTGCCGCAACTGAACTGATGCTTGGCGGCACTCTTACAGGGTCAAGGTTGAAGGATACCAGGACACTCTTCCGCTGGCTTGCCGGACGTTCAGATATTGATGCGGAAAAGATTGCATTATGGGGCGATTCGTTTGCTGAACCAAATGCTCCTGATTTCAGGTTCTACCAGAGTCCGGGACAACAGCAGAGACCTGTGCCACAACGACAATCCGAGCCTCTTGGAGCCTTTCTGGCAATTTTAACTGCACTTTATGAAGAGGATGTAAAAGCCACTGCCTGCAGTGGAGGGCTAATATCTTTTTCATCAGTTCTTGAGGATAATTTTTGCCTGGTTCCACAGGATGTTATCGTTCCGGGTGTGCTTGAAATAGCTGATATCAGGGATATTGTTGAAGTAATATCTCCCCGTCCGGTGCTGCTTGCAAATCATGTTGACGGACTTAACCATAAAACTTCAATTGGAATGATGGAAGAAGAATATGGAAAGAACATTCAAAATCTTACAATTACTGAAAAGGAAGAAAATTATGTGTTTTCAAAATGGTTTGCCAGCTGGTGCAAGTAAAATTGTCCCTGAAAACTTATTACCTTGCATTCCTAAAAACCTTGTTTACACAGAAATAATTTAACTGAATAATGTTTAATATAAATTAAACAAAATAAATGACTACACCTTCAAATACACTCATCTGCTCACTAAGTGCCGGCATAGTTTTTTCTGCCTGCACACAGAAAGGTGGTAATGAACCCAAACGGCCAAATATCCTGATTGCAATAAGCGATGATCAGTCTTATGCGCATACAAGCTTTGCCGGAAGTAAATTTGTGAATACCCCTGGCTTTGACCGGATAGCACGCAGCGGGATCTATTTCCGTAATTGCTGGGCCGGTTCCCCGGGATCTGCTCCTTCACGCAGCTCTCTTGTTACCGGTCGCTATCACTGGCAGAACGAAAGCAGCGGTCAGCATGCATCGAGCTGGATGAAAAAATATGTTCCTTTTGTTGATGTTCTGGAAGCCGGTGGATATCACACGGGTCATACTGGAAAGGGAGTTGGTCCTTTCCAGTATGCACGCAATGATGCCGATTCTCTCTGGAGAAAAGAAGATGCCGCAGGAAAAACCTATAATTCAATTCAGTACAGGAAAAACGAATCTGATCCCCGGACGGCAGGAGGAATAGGTGGGACAAATTATTTTGCCAATTTCAGGAATTTCATGGGCGAACGTACCCAGGGGCAGCCCTTCTATTTCTGGTACGGCGCTAACGAACCACACAGGGCTTTTGAAAAAGATTCATGGAAACGCAACGGTAAAGACCCGGCTGCAGTTGAGGTGCCTGGATTTCTCCCAGATGATAAAGAAATCAGGGGAGATTTACTAGATTATGCCGTTGAGATCGAATGGTTCGACATGCATCTGACTAAAATGATAAACTATCTTGATTCAATCGGTGAGCTTGAAAACACAATTATTATAGTAACAGGTGATAATGGAATGTCATTCCCCAGGGCCAAGGCAAACTCCTATGATTATGGAGTTCATGTACCTCTTGCTATCAGTTATCCCGGAGGCTTTCCTTCAAACAGGATAGTTGATGATCCTGTAAGTTTTGCCGATTTTGCTCCTACAATTCTCGAATTGACAGGATCATCATCCGAAAAAATGCTGCCCATGTCAGGGAAAAGCCTCGTAAATATTCTCAAATCAGACAAATCAGGTGTAGTTGATGAGACCAAAAAATATGTTTTTGCAGGAAGAGAAAGACACTCTTCTTCAAGATGGAACAACATGGGTTTTCCGCAGCGTTCCATACGAAGTGAGCAGTATCTGTTAATCTGGAATATGCGACCCGATCTCTGGCCGGCCGGCGATCCTCAGGCGCTTGACCTAAAAACAGGAAAACTACTTCCGATGTACGGTGTCGATGAGAAAGGGATACATCATTCCGATTGGGCTTTTACAGATGTGGATGCCGCTCCTTCCAAATCATTTCTCATTGAAAACCGGGAGAAATATCCTGATTTATTTGATCTTTCTTATGGCAAAAGACCCGAATATGAACTTTTTGATGTTAAAAACGATTCGTTCTGTTTTAAAAACCTCGCAGGGAATAAAGAATTTGCAGAACTGGAAAAAGAAATGAAGACTGAGCTGACAAATGAATTAAAAAAATCAGGCGATCCGAGGGTAGTGGGACCGGTTACCGATATTTTTGAAACTTATGAACGCTTTAGCCCCATAAGGGAATTTCCAAAACCTGCCGGAATAAAATAGTTTAGCACTCACAATGATTAAGAAAAAATCAAACATATTATTGATATTGTGAATTATAAACAAGATAGTCTCCCCTCCTTTCGAAATTTTTCGAAAGGAGGGGTGGCCGGGATACAATATCACTTTTGTGCAAAAAGGTCTTTCCCGGCCGGGGTGGTTAGATAAAAATAAATCGTAACTTCAACCTATGAAAAGCACCAACCTGCATACAAGGAAAATATTTCGGCACTTCAGAAAAGAGTTGAGGAATAATTCCACTTCCGCAGAAATTGCTTTCTGGAATCTGGTGAAAAACAGAAGTCTTGTAGGAAGAAAATTCAGAAGACAACATAGCATTGGTAATTACATTGTTGATTTTTATTGTCCTTCAGAAAAGCTCATTGTTGAATTGGATGGATATCTTCATGGAGAATATTACAAAACTTCTGATGATATAATGAGAGATGAATATCTTCAAGATCTTGGTTTTACAGTTTTAAGATTTGAAAATAGGTTGGTTTTTCAGGAACCCGAATATATATTGGAGGAGATAAGTAAGAAATTTAATAACCACCCCGGCCCGGAATAAGGTCATTACTAATTAGATACTAACTACCCGGGCCACCCCTCCTTTTGGCAAAGGAGGGGAGAATATCATATATTCTGGCCTAATTAACATATCTTAGGTTTATAGATATGGGGCCAGGGGATTGAGGCAGGAATGAACTAAATTTATATTATAAAAAAGGCATAAATAAATATTACATACTATGGCAGCAGAAAGTTTTAAGTTAAGATCTTTTATACAGATAACAATATTTTGTTTTTTATCGGTAAATACACTGACAATTAACGCCCAACCTAAGGCCGGAGAACTCTTGCCTGACTGGAAACAGGGATTTCTGGATATTCACCACATAAACACAGGTAAAGGAGAGTCATCGTTTTATATTATGCCCGATGGGACCACCATGCTTGTTGATGCCGGTGCAACTACCAGGGCAAAGCCACGGGTGACCGACCAGCGGCCCGACAGCACCAGGACACCGGGTGAATGGATCACCAGATACATTCTCAATATGATGAAAGATGTTAAGCAGAAGAAACTTGATTATATTCTTCTTACACATTTCCATGGTGATCACATGGGTGACCTCAAGCCAGGTCTTAGAACATCTGCTTCAGGAGGTTACAGGCTGTCAGGCATAACCGAGGTAGGCGATAATATTCCATTCAGCAAGCTTGTTGACAGGGATTTTCCCGATTATAATTTTCCACGGCTTCTGAATGATGAAAATATGAAGAATTATCTGCAATTTCAGAAATGGCATTCGGTAAACAGGGGAGTTAAAACAGAACAATTTCAGGCAGGGCAGAATAAGCAGTTCGTTCTGGTTAATTCACCGGAAAAATATCCTGATTTTGAAATCAGGAATATTGCTGTTAATGGCCATGTATGGACCGGTGTCGGTACTAATGAACGTAATCATTTTCCTGCTATGGAAAGTTTGTCTCCTTCGCAGATCCCCGATGAGAATAAATGCAGTATTGCCTTCAGGGTGTCGTACGGGAAATTCGACTATTTTAACGGGGGAGATATTACTGCCGGACCACTCGGTCAGTGGCAGGATATTGAAACTCCTATTGGTCTTGTAACAGGACCGGTAGATGTATGCGAAGTAAATCACCATGCATATTATGATGCAATGGCAATGCCGTTTGTCCAGGCTGTAAGGCCGCGTGTTTATATTCTTCAGTACTGGTCGCCGGGGCACCCAGCTGTAAATTCGCTGAGCAATATGCAGTCAACATCTGCATATCCCGGGCCACGTGATGTTTTTTCGACCAACATGATGGAGGAAACAAAAGTTGTAATAGCGGCCATCGATAGTTTCAAGTCACAACAGGGCCATATTGTTATAAGGGTAAATCCGGGCGGTAAATCTTATATGATCTACGTTCTTGACGACAGCAATGAGAAATACCTGATCAAATCGGTTCACGGGCCTTATGACTCGAATTAACTGATCCATTCATCCATCCATTCATTCATCCATCCATCCATCCATCCATCCATCCATCCATATAAAATAAATATATATACACTTTCAAATGAAGAAGTTCAACATATTAACAGGGATACTTTTAGTCTTCCTCATACTTTCCGGAATGACCTACAACCGTAGTTTGCCAATTTCATCACAGGCTTCCGACAGCATTCCAACGGTGCTTCCTGAAAACCACTCTGATCTCATAACCACAAGCCTGAAAGCAGAGGCTGCGTTAAAATTCGCGAGTCATGTTCTTCCCTCAACACCGGCAGGATGGAATTCCTACAGTGAAAAACTGAGGAACGAGATCATAAGGAAGACTGGTGTGGTTGTTAATCACAGCCTTCCGGTGAATATGAAAGAGACAGTCACTATTGAGCGGCCGGGTTATAAAATTAAGAACATTTATTATCAGGCACGTCCTGGTATATATGCTACTGGAAACCTTTATATCCCTGATGGCAGCGGTCCATTTCCCGGAGTTATTGTGATGTGCGGGCATTCTATTAACGGGCGTCTTTACGACAATTATCAGAGTGTGGGGCATACACTGGCCCTAAACGGCTATGTTGCCCTGGCAATAGATCCATGGGGAGCAGGTGAGAGGACAACAGTTCATGGTCAGTTCGAATATCACGGCGCAAGCCTGGGGGCTTCGCTGATGAATATCGGCGAATCGCTTATGGGTGCACAGATATCCGACAACATGAGGGGTGTGGACCTTCTTTGTTCATTGCCATATATTGACAAAAACCGTATCGGAGCTACCGGTGCCAGCGGTGGAGGGAACCAGACAATGTGGGTTGCAGCTGTCGATGAAAGGATCAGGGCTGCAGTGCCCGTTGTTAGCGTTGGCACTTTCGAATCGTACGTTATGAACTCCAACTGCGTCTGCGAGCTTCTTATCGACGGACTTACTTTCACCGAGGAAGCCGGTGTTCTTGCTCTGGCCAATGCGATAATGCCATGCAATCATCATAAAGATTCGAATGCAGCTTTTTTTCCTGCTGAGCTGATGCGCAGTTACAATAATGCAAAACCGGTTTTTGCAATGAAATCCTCAACTAATAATATCACCTTCCGGTTGTTTGACATCACTCATGGCTATCATCCCGAAGACAGGGCTGCAATGCTTGGCTGGTTCGACCTTATGCTTAAGGGAAAAGGCGACGGAAGCCCCAAAAAAGAAATTCCTTTCGAACTTGTTCCTGCAGAAAAGCTCATGACATTTGAAGCCGGCAAACGTGATGTATCAGTGATCAATACCGAAGAGTATTGCAAAAAGATAGGGAAAGAGCTTAGGAGTGCGCTTCTCTCAGGCAAGTCGGTAGATATTGGCAGGAAACGTTATGAATTAGGCGATGTACTGAGGATCAGTGATCAGGACCGTATAAGGAGGATCAACCGTTTTCCTGAGATAAACAGGTGGCAGAGAGTGTCTATTGAGACAACCGATGGTAAGCTGATACCGGTAGTTTATTCATTACCCGCAGGAAAAAATTCTGAATGGATTATACTTACCGATCCCTCAGGGAAGAATTCAATTCCTCTTGCCTACATCGATGAGATGAAAAAAACCGGGAAGGGAATTATTATTCCGGATCTGACAGGTACAGGTGAAGCATCCTCGACAAAAGAAGCAAAAAGCGGCAACACCAACGTACTTCATACACTGGCAAGGAGTGAACTGTGGCTGGGTAAAACGATCCTTGGTGAGTGGGTCAGTGAGCTGAATGTCATTACTGACTTCCTGCGAACCGAGCTGAAAGCTTCCAGAATAACCGTAAACGGAAGAAAGGAAGCAGGGCTGGCCGGACTTTTCCTTGCTGCAACAAAGGGCAATGTCGATGAGATTATTTTAAGACAGTCTCCGGTAAGTTATCTGTTCGATAAAAGCAGTAATATTGACTTTTTCAGCATGGCAGTTCACGTTCCCGGATTTCTCAACTGGGGCGATGTTTCTCTTGCTGCGGCACTGAGCGGGAAACCGGTTACATTCATTCAGGCTGTTACAATGTCGGGTTCGCCGGTGGAAGGCGCTAACCTGACTGCTGTAAAGAATGAATTTGACAAAATAGGCTCACTTTGCAAAACAACCGCCAGAACAACATTTATATAGTCAGTTTAATACCATAAAAATGAAGAGGATATTACTAATTCTAATAGGTCTGATATTCTATATCAGTTCAGTTTATTGCCAGGACAATGTTCTTTCAGCCATTGAAAAAAATGAAGGATGGAAACTTCTTTTTGACGGCAAAACATCATCGGGGTGGATGAATGCAAAGACAAAAGAATTTCCCTCGGGAGGGTGGGTGATAAAGGATGGATTGCTGACAGTCGATCCTGATTCAAAAAAGCAGGGAGGAGGTGGAGATATCGTTACCACAGGCAAGTTTAAAAATTTTGAGCTTAAATTCGATTTCCTGTACACACCTGGGGCAAACAGCGGAGTAAAATATTTTGTCGATACTGAAGTGAACAACGGCTCCCTGGCATCAATAGGTTGCGAATACCAGGTGCTTGATGACAGGCTTCACCCTGATGCAAAGTTAGGAATTGACGGGAACCGTACCCTGGCAGGCCTCTATGACCTGCTTCCTCCAAAACGGTCAAAGATTGATAATGGACCGGATAAATGGAACACAGCGAAAATAGTTGTCAGGGGTAATAAAGTTGAACACTGGTTAAATGGACAGATGACAGTTGAATATACAAGAGGCAATGATGAATGGAAAGAAACAGTTGCCAAAAGCAAATTTAAATCGTCACCTGGCTTCGGTGAAAGGCCCGAAGGGCGTATTCTGATACAGGATCATGGTAATAAAGTATCATATAAAAATATAAAGATCAAAGAATTATAAGCCTCAGATAATAGATGCTCTTACGAAATATTACTGATCACATAAACAACACTCCGCTAATTGAATTACGGAAGATCTACACCGGGAAAGGTCATCTCTACGCAAAAATGGAGCACATACAACCCGGGGGCAGTATCAAGGACCGGGTGGCATTGCAGATGATAACTGATGCTTATGCCGATGGCAGGTTAAAAAAGGGAATGCCTGTGATGGAAATGACGAGTGGTAATATGGGAGCAGGTCTGGCTGTTGTCTGTGCTGCATTCGGAAATCCATTCACTGCATTTATGTCGATGGGCAATAGCCCCGCCAGGGTGAAAATACTCAAGGCCCTTGGAGCTGAAGTTGTTCTAGTACCTCAGGTAACAGGCGAACCAGGTAAAGTTACAGGCGACGATATAGCTAAAGCCGAAGAAGCAGCAAAGGAGGCCGTATTAAGGGAAAACGGATTTTATGCCGATCAGTTCAATAACCCTTCTTCGATAAAAGCACATTATAATACCACCGGCCCTGAAATATATTCCGGACTTAATGGAAGGCTTGATGCCTTCATCGAAATAGTTGGAAGCGGCGGCACATTTATTGGCACTTCCGGTTATCTGAAGTCACAGTCGGCCATTGTTAAATGTATCGTGGTGGAACCTGAAAAGGCGGCAATTATCAAAACAGGAAAAGTGACCGACCCCAGACATATTATACAGGGAACAAGTTACGGTTACATCCCTCCCCAATGGGATGGTTCGCTGGTTGATGATGTATTGACAGTTACTGATGAAGAAGTTGCAGTGACCAAAGAGATTCTTGGGAAGATTGAAGGCCTGTTTGTTGGCTATTCTTCAGGTGCCAATGTGGCCGCTGCTATAAAATACCTGAAAAGTCTTAACGATGAAAACTCTTGTGTTGCAACAATTTTATGCGATACAGGGTTTAAATATTAACTATACTTGCAAAATTATTTACTCAAGAGCTGATATGAAAAAATTCTTATTAACCGGATTCCTGCCACTGCTTATTCTTGCGGGCTGCCAAAACAACTATTATTCAGAAAAAGATTATAACACATTAAAGAAGATCGATTCTCATGTTCACCTTAACAGCGACCGCACTATTTTTCCTGACCAGGCGCTTAAGGATAACTTCATCCTGATAACGCTCAATGTAGATCATGGCGATTCAGCAGAGATTAGGAGCCAGCTTGACGTGGCCCGGAAGGCTGTGAAAAAATTTCCGGGAACTGTTTATTATGCACCTACTTTCTTTTTTGACACTGCTGCATGGAACAACGATAGCTGGAGTGATAAGGTAATAGAGGAAATAAAAGGAAATCTTTCTGAAGGCGCCGTCTCAGTTAAATTCTGGAAAAATATAGGAATGGTAGTCAGAGACAGGCAGGGGAAATTTATAATGATCGACAATCCGAAAATTGATCCGGTAATTGACTATCTGGTTAAGAATAATATTCCCCTGAGCGGACATCTTGGTGAACCTTTGGATTGCTGGCTGCCGCTTGAGAAAATGACGGTCAAAACCGACAGCGCATATTTTGCATCTCACCCGCAGTATCATATGTACCTGCATAAAGAGTTCCCTTCTTATGAAGCGCAGATCACTGCAAGGGATAAAATGCTTGAAAAGCATCCCGACCTGCAGTTTGTATCTGCACATCTTGCCAGCCTGGAATGGAGTGTGGATGAGATTGCAAAAAGACTTGACAGATTTCCAAAAATGTCGGTTGACCTTGCCGAACGAATAGTCCATTTGCAGTACCAGTCATTAGAGGATTATGATAAGGTCCGTGATTTCTGCATCAAATACCAGGACAGGATCCTGTATGGAACGGATATGTCGGACAGGGGAACCCCTGACACCGGTGAACTGATCGCACATTATCGTGATATATGGACAACCGACTGGAAATATTTCACCTCAGATGACGAAATGACCACCCCTGCATTTAAAGGAGCATTTAAAGCCTTGCATCTTCCAAAAGAAGTGATAAACAAGATTTACTATGAAAATGCAGCCCGATGGTACAACCTGGGAAAAATTAATTAACAATAATAAACTGTTCATTTCTAACCGGATAAAAATTCACATAATGAAAACATACATACTCTCTGTTTCAATATTACTGATCATGTTAGCAGGTTGTAAAAGCAAGTTCTATTCAGAAGAGGATTTCCTGAAAGCTGATAAATTCGATGCTCACATGCATTTATTTACCGACAGGACGGTATTTGTCGAGCAGGCTGTTAAGGATAATTTCAGGCTTCTCACCATTAATGTCGATCTTGGTGATCCTGAAGGCATTAAGAAACAATTAAAGAATTCTCTTGCTGCAGTGAAGAAATATCCCGGCAGGGTTTTTTACTCCCCGACTTTCTTCTTTGATACCACCAACTGGGATAACAGCGACTGGAGCAACAGGACAATTGAGCAACTTCAGAACAGCATATTTGAAGGTGCCGTATCTGTCAAGCTATGGAAAAACATAGGAATGACGGTGCGTGACAGGTCCGGTCGCTTTATCATGGTTGACGATCCCAAGATGGATCCTGTTATTGATTTTATAATGAAGAAAGGACTTCCTGTAACGGCCCATCTGGGTGAGCCGAAAAACTGCTGGCTTCCTCTTGACCAGATGACAGTAAGCAGCGACAGAAGCTATTTTGAAGCCAATCCGCAGTATCACATGCATCTGCATCCGGAATATCCTTCATACGATGACCAGATAAATGCGCGAGACAATTTGCTTGTAAAGAATCCCGGACTGAAGTTTGTAGGCGCCCATCTGGGAAGCCTCGAGTGGAGTGTGGATGAACTTGCAAAAAGGCTCGACAAATTTCCCGATATGGGAGTTGACCTGGCTGAGAGAATTGTCCATTTTCAATATCAGTCGCTTGCCGGTTATGATAAGGTCAGGGATTTCTGCATCAAATATCAGGACAGGCTTCTTTATGCCACCGACATAGTGGATGATGGCAGCCGCACACCTGAAGAGATGATGGTACATATACACAATATCTGGGCAACCGACTGGAAATATTTTACAACGGACGACGAAATGACCTCTCTCTCAATTAAGAGTCCCTTTAAAGGATTACATCTTCCGAAAGAAGTGGTTAACAAGATCTTCAGCGGGAATGCTGTAAAATATTACTCCCTTCCAGTAAAATAGATAAACCCCTGATAGCATAAATATTACTCTCAGGCATCTTTAATTGGAATATTAATGTTTATGGCTACAGGAACCAGACGGTTCGGCATGTAGATGCTGGCGGTCTCCGGTTCCGGGCTTATGAGCTTTAATTTGTCAGGATGTTATTCTGTATCTTCCTTGACGGGAATATCAGGTTCATTCTGGTTTTTAGATTTTGCTCTCCAAAATGTCAGTTTGCTTTTAATTTTGTCATAAAAACTCCTTCCTAAGATTATTAAGCTCAGATAAAACAGTATCTCTCCGGCAATTATCAATCCCGTTGTAATCCCTGCAATGTGAATTTTTGAAAAGCCGAGCCATGGGATAATTAGGATCATTAAAAACAATATGCATGAAATAGAAAGTATAATATATCCGATTGTTTTAACCATTCTTCAATATATGAGTTACATAGAGATAACAATAATTTGAATATTTGGTTTTATATTTTTTTAAGCCACCAGGGTTTGCAGCTTTTTAAGCATTAAGGTGATACGGAACTCGACAGCATGCACTGTACAGGCGGAGAGTTTATTAATTTTATTGTCAGTGCTTTGTGATGTACTGTTTTGTTAATTATCACCTTATAGAGAGGCTTATTTTTTCCCCGAGTCCTTGCTCTGTAAGGTTATAAAGAGTAGATAATTGGATATCAGAGTGTCCGTTTTCAATCCTTGAGATGAAACTCTTACGTGTCCCGTTTTTGTTTCATGAAAATTATTATCATCTTTAATACCACAAAATATTGAGGATATGAAACAAAAACTTTATAATGAGGGTTTCAGAACCATTGTTCATCTGAAACCATTTTTATTGGCGGCATTAATACTGTCGGCCACCTTCGGCCTACATGCACAGAACGAACTCAATGTTCTTAAGAATAACTGGCTGCTCTACAGCGATGCACCCAATTCATTATACCACTATCTGACTGGCCAGGCTTATGATTATCTTGATGTAAGAAATAAGGGAGTTGATGGTATCACCACCCTGGCTGACTGGCAGAAGAGGCAGGAATTTATAAAGGAAACTCTGCTTGATATCGTCGGACCTTTTCCTGAGAAGACACCGTTGAATGCAAAGGTGATACGGACTGTTGAAAAGGATTATTTTCGTGTTGAGCATATCGTTTTTGAATCACAACCAGGATTTTACGTCACTTCGTCTATGTTCATACCAAAAAGCCTTAAAAGAAGGGCAAAAGCTCCCGTTGTTATTTATGTCAGCGGCCATTCGGATGTCGGATACCGCAGCGGAGTTTATCAGACTGTGATACTTAATCTTGTTAAAAAGAATTTCATTGTTTTTGCTTTCGATCCTGTGGGTCAGGGTGAACGGCTTGAATATTATGATCCTGAAATTAAGAAATCGCGTGTAGGCGGGCCAACCGCCGAACACTCCCAGCCGGGTTCGCAGGCTTTCATCACCGGAAGCACACAGGCGAAGTATATGATATGGGATGGGATAAGGGCTGTCGATTATCTTCTTACACGAAAAGAAGTTGATCCTGCAAGAATCGGTATAACCGGAAGGTCGGGTGGCGGTACTCAGTCATCATACATCGCAGCAATGGATGAGCGCATTTATGCAGTGGCTCCTGAAAATTACCTTACAAATTTCACCCGGTTGCTCCAGACCATTGGTCCGCAGGATGCAGAGCAGAACATGTTCAATATGATAAGCCGCGGGCTTGATCATCCTGATTATCTTATAGTAAGGGCTCCCAAGCCTGCTCTTATGATAACCACAACAAGGGATATGTTCAGCATACAGGGAGTGATTGAAACTGAGAAGCAGGTCGCACGTATCTATTCGGCATACGGAAAGAGTGATAATTTCAGCCGTACCGAGGATGATGCACCTCATGCTTCAACTGAAAAGAACAGGATTGCAATGTATGCATTCTTCCAGAAACACCTTAATAATCCGGGAAGCTCAGCAGATGAAGTGATAGTACCTCTTTCGAACGATGAGATACAGGTAACGCCAACAGGACAGGTCTCAACTTCCCTTAATAGTGAGACTGTCTTCACTCTTAATATGAGAGAATCTGAAAAGCGGATTGATGAGATAGCATCAAAAAGATCGGATTTTCCGGGCTATCTGAAGGGGGTCACGGAGGCCGCAAAAAAACTGTCAGGTTACCGCGAACCTAATGATGCAGGTGCTCCGGTATTTACTGGTAGGGTACCGAAGGATAATTATACCATCGAAAAATATTTTATCAAAGGAGAGGGCGATTATGTATTTCCTTACCTGCTTTTCGTGCCGGCAAATCCGGTTGGAAAAGCGCTCATCTATATCCATCCTGCAGGAAAAGCTGCTGAAGCTGCAGAAGGGGGAAAAATTGAATGGTTTGTTAAAAGAGGTATTACTGTTCTGGCTCCCGATATGATCGGAGTAGGAGAAACCGGACCAGGTTCATACAAGGGAGATGCCTATATCGGCGGATACTCCCATAATGTATGGTATGGTTCTATACTTATCGGAAGGAGCATTGCAGGGATAAGGGCGGGTGATGTGAACAGGCTTGCAATGTTATTGAAGAGAAGGGAAGGCATTAAAGAGATATACGGTCTGGCCCACAGGGAAATGTCACCTGTACTGCTGCATGCCGCTGCTTTCAACAAAGATATTTCACGTATTGCACTTATAGAGCCTTATCTCTCTTACAGGTCAATCGTAACAGAGCGTTTTTATGAGTCGGCGTTCATACAGAATTCCGTTCCGGCTGCCCTTAAAGCGTATGACCTTCCTGATCTGGCAGCCGTCATAGCTCCGGCGAAGCTCCTTATAGCAGGTCCTTTGGGAGGGAACGGGAAAAACACAGGTAGTTCTGATCTCAGTAAAGATCTTGAGGTTATTCAATCGGCCTACAAGAAACTGAATTCAAAGGATCTGTTCTTTTCCCCAGAAGCTTCAGCAGAGCCATCCATCCTGTTTTCCGGATGGATTGATTAACAACAGGATATTTTTGGACCATCGAACCCCCAAACACTATGACAACAAAAGACTCCCCCGGCAAAAATCAGTTTCAACCGGTCAGTTCCCGGATACTTTCTGTCGATACTCTTCGTGGCTTTACAATGTTTTTCATAATCGGAGGCGAAAGGATCTTTACCAGCATCGCACAGGTATGGCCAAATTCATTAACTGAATCAGTTGCGAAGAACATGGAACATGCCGGTTGGGAAGGATTCTATTTCTATGACCAGATATTTCCGCTGTTCCTGTTTCTTGTCGGATTGCTCATTCCTACAGTTATCATGCGCAGCAGGGAAAAGGGAAAAAGCGACAATGAGATATTCCTTCATATATGCAAGCGCGCCCTGGTACTTATATTACTCGGTTTTGCAGAGTATGGCTTCCTTCGTTTTGACTGGCCCGCCATGAGATGGATGAGCGTACTCGGACGCATTGGTATTTGCTATTTTTTTGCTGCCACAATCGCATTAAATACCAACTGGAGGACACAGCTTTACATAATAGCATTGATCCTGGTCGGGTATTGGGCGGCAATGAAATTCATTCCCGTTCCGGGTTTTGGCCCGGGCATTTTGACGCCGGAAGGCAGCTTCTCGACCTGGCTCGATCAGAAGATCATTCCGGGTACCCTCGGTCTTGGCCTTTATGATCGCCAGGGAATACTGTCCACTTTCACGGCAATATCATCAACTATGATTGGCGTGCTGGCAGGTTATTGGCTGCTTTCGGAAAAGTCGCAGTATAAGAAGATAATGGGATTTGTAATCGCAGGTATAATACTTGTTGCAGCTGGATGGATCTGGGGAAAATATTTCTTTCTCAGCAGGAACGTATGGACAAGCTCTTTTGTATTGCTAACCTCGGGAATAAGCTTCCTGCTGATGGCGCTGTTTTACTGGATCATTGATGTTAAAGGGTATAAGAAGTGGACCTTTTTTCTGGTTGTAATAGGAATGAATGCTATAACCATCTGGGTTGGTCAGAGATTTATTGATTTTAACTTTACAACTGATGCTGTCTTTCTTGGAATGTCAAAATATTTCGGAGTACTTCAACCCGTTTTCATGGCTTTATGCCTTGTATCAGTAAAATGGTTACTTCTATGGTTTTTATACAGAAAAAAGATATTTTTGAAGGCCTGATCTGAAAAAGGTAATGAACAGTTAACTCAAGATAAATCTACAAAATCAACAATCAACATGACAAAAAGAAGAGATTTCATTAAAAAAAGTGCACTGACCTCTGCGGGCATTGCAATCGGAGGGCTTGGACTCAGCGCCAAATCCTACCAGGCGGTAAAGGGCGCAAATGACCGGATCAATCTGGCCCTTATTGGCATCCGTAACCAGGGAACAGTACATATTAACAACTGGTGCGGTATCAGAAGCAGCCATAATGTAAACCTGAAAACCCTTTGCGATACAGATGAGGCCCTTTTTGAGCGTGGAGCAAAACTGGCTTTTGACAAGACAGGTGTGAGGCCCCAGACAGAATGGGACATGATGAAAGTATTTGCCGATAAGGAAATTGACGCTGTGTCGATAGTTATTCCAAACCACTGGCACGCACTTGCTACAATATGGGCTTTGCAGGCTGGCAAACATGTCTATATTGAGAAACCCGCCTCTCATAATATCTGGGAGGGACGCAAAATGGTTGAGGCTGCCCGTAAATATGACAAGCGAGTCCAGGTAGGATGCAATAACCGTTCCTCCAAAAATGTAAGGGAAGCTATCCAGTTCCTGCACGATGGTGGCATTGGTGAAGTATTTGCAGCACGTGCACTTTGTTTCAAGGCACGTGATTCGTATGGTATGTCAAAGGACAGCGTACCGCCTGCTACATTCCATTACGACAGATGGCTCGGACCAGCCCCGTTACGTCCGTATAATGAAAAAAGAGGTCATTATGTATGGCATTGGTACTGGGATACCGGCAATGGCGACACAGGTAATACAGGCCCTCACCAACTCGATATCGCCCGCTGGGGTCTGAATAAGAATGAGCATCCTGAAACGGTCTATTCCACAGGCGGACTTTATGGATTAAGGAAAGATCCTGACTCGCCCAAAACTCCGGGCAGAAGAGTTTATGGTGATGTTGAGGCCTACGGAAAAGACCGTACAACTCAGGAAACACCTAACACTCAAACAGCAGCTTATACTTATGCCGATGGAACATTACTTGAATTCGAGTGCCGCGGCCGTTTTACAAACCACGAAGGAAGCAAGGGCCAGGAAGTAGGCAACCTGTTCTTTGGCTCAGATGGTTGGCTCGAAATCTACGGTGATGAATGGAACGCCTTCCGCGAAAGGGAACGGACACCATTTGCAAGTTCAAAAGAAGACAAGAGCGATGACAGGGAAAACCATTTTTCAAACTTCATAGAAGCAGTGCGTTCAGGTAAAAATACAGATCTGCATTGTGATATATACGATGGTTTCTTATCATCATCTCTTCCTCTGCTTGCAAACATATCATACAGGGTTGGCAGGAGCCTGAAATTTGTTGGCAATCTGGAAAAATTTGCAGACGATTCAGAAGCAGATTCATTGCTTACCAGGATCTATCGTATACCGTACGTGGTTCCTGAAGTGGTCTGATAACAGTCATAGACTGCCTTAATTAATTAATCAAAGTAGCAGGCCCATCTCCGACATACGGAGTGCCTGCTACTTCTTATTATAAGCTGATCCTTCAAACCTTTGAGGCCGGTATTATGAAAATATGAGGGAGAAAAGAATTAATTTAGTAAAAAATTCACATATAATTAAATAAAACTAATGAAATCAATTTATTCCCCTATTATAATAGCATTTATTGCTTCAATTGCCATTAATTGCAGTTCGCCGAAGGAAAATGCTTCACAGCAAAGTCCTGCAGTCACAGGCAATTTACCCCTGGTTCTGCCTGTAAATCATGCCGATCTGATTGATGGAAGACTAAGGCTTGAGGCTGCTTTGAAATTCAGTGAGCATCATTTGCCTGATAATCTGAAAGACTGGGAGGAATACAAGCTTGAACTTAAAGAAACGATCCTCGAAAAGACCGGATTTGATATTGATCATAGTCTGCCTTTGGATATTAAGGAAACAGGCATTGTCGAAATGAAAGGCTTTTCGGTTAAAAACCTGGCATATCAGGCTCATAAAGGTATTTATGCAACTGCCAGCCTGTTTATACCAGAAGGCAATGGACCTTTTCCTGCAGTACTTGTTTCATCAGGTCATTCTATAAATGGACGTTTGGGTTCACAGACGTTAGGGCAATTACTGGCATTAAACGGGTTTGTCTGCCTGGCAGTTGATCCCTGGGGTGCTGGTGAAAGAACCACATCCCATGGTACTTTTGAATATCATGGCGCTAATCTTGGTGCTTCACTTATGAATGTAGGAGAGTCCTTGATGGGTATGCAGATAACCGATAATATGCGTGGAGTTGACCTTCTTTGTTCATTGCCTTATGTTGATCCTGAAAAAATAGGAGCAACAGGGGCCAGCGGAGGCGGTAACCAGACCATGTGGCTTTCCGCAATAGATGAACGTATAAAGGTATCTGTTCCTGTAGTTAGCGTTGGAACTTTTGAATCATATGTAATGTGGTCAAATTGTATTTGCGAGGTGCTTATCGATGGGTTAACCTTTACTGAAGAATCAGGAGTACTGGCATTGATTGCCCCAAGGGCTTTGAAAATATCCAATGGACTTAAGGATGCAAACAGGGCTTTTAATCCCTCCGAAATGCTCAGGAGCTTCGACAATGCCAAACCAGTTTATGAGCTTTACGGAGCCGGAAATAACATCTCTCACCTGATATTTGACGGGCCGCACTCTTATCCTCCCGAGACCAGGGAGGCAATGCTGGGATTATTTGAGCTGGTTCTAAAGGGGAGAGGCGATGGCAGTCCAAAAAAAAGGATCCCGTCAATCGAGCCGATCCCTCAGGAAAAACTGATGACCTTTGTTGCAGGAGAACGTGATCCTGGTGTCTTGAGCACTGAGGAATTCTGCAAAAGAAAGGGAGAGGAACTGAGATCAGCTTATCTTAACACCGGATCATTTGATGCAGAACTAAAAAGAGATAAATTAAAGAATATTCTCAGATTAAATGAAGAGATAAAGCTGAAAAAAGTGCACCGTTTCAACGATCAGAAGGGATGGGAAAGATATGTCCTTGAGACATCTGATCACAGGATGATTCCTTTGTTGCATGTTGCACCTGCAGACCGTTCCATGGGTTATACAATTGTTTGTAATCCCGCAGGGAAGAAAGATATTAGCGCTGAAATTCTGAAGGAACTGCAAAAAAAAGGATCAGGTATCGCAATTGCAGATCTCTCAGGCACAGGTGAAGTAACCTCATCTGTGTCAGAAGCCTGGGACAGGTCAGCTTCATTAATAACCATGGCCAGGGCTGAATTATGGCTGGGCCGGACTGTTCTTGGCGAATGGGTTAAAGAGCTGGAAATTGTTTCAGGATTTCTGAAGGACAATCTTAATGCCTCAGTAATAAGCATTGACGGCAGCAAAGAGGCCGGTCTTGCAGGATTATTCCTGTCGGCAGTTGGAAAAGATGCCAAAGCTGTCATTTTGCGGGATGCACCTGTCAGCTATCTTTTCGATAGCAGTAAGAATATCAACTACTTCGGTGCAGGCATTCATTTGCCTGGAATACTTGCCTGGGGCGACATATCCCTTGCAGCTGCCCTGGGCGGAAATGATGTGACATTCATCAATCCGGTCACAATGTCGGGACAAAAACCTGACGAAAACGAAATGAAAGAATACCAGGCTGAATTTGACAATATCAGAAAAATAATCAGGCAAAAGGGAGAAACATTTTTCAACTGACTAATATCTTATTCTGTCATACATTAAAATTGAAATAATTAAACATGAATAGAATTATTATAATATTTCTGGCCCTGGCCCTGAATTGCACCTCATCATCCGGGGAGGCCTTTTACAAACCCGATAGTCTGCCTTCTGTACTTCCCGAAAATCATTCCGATCTTTTGGAAAACAGGTTGAGGTTTGAGGGAATGATGAAATTTGCAGGTCACCAGCTTCCGGGAACTTTAGATGAATGGAAGATCGTCAGGAAGCATCTCAGGGATGAGATCATCAGCAGTACCGGCATTACTTTCAATCATGATCTGCCACTGGATATGAAAGTAACTGGCTCAGAAACAATGAAAGGATATACCGTCAAAAATATTTATTTCCAGACTCGTCCGGGAGTTTATGCAACTGCCAGCTTGTTTGTTCCTGATGGCAAGGGGCCTTTTCCTGCTGTGGTAAACATGCTGGGTCACTGGCGCAAGGCTAAAATAGACTCAACAGGTCCGCAGGCGGTCGGACATAGCCTTGCTTCCAACGGATATGTATGTTTAACAATTGATCCCTGGGGCTCAGGTGAAAGGACAACAGTGCATGGTATCTTTGAAGACCATGGGGACGGGAATAATCTTGGCTCTTCACTATTTAATATTGGCGAATCGCTGATGGGAATTGAAGTATCTGATAACATAAGAGCAGTTGACCTTCTTTGCTCATTGCCTTATGTTGATAAAAATAAAATAGGGGCAACGGGAGCGAGCGGCGGAGGTAACCAGACAATGTGGCTCGCTGCAATGGATGACCGCGTTACGGCAGCTGTTCCTGTCGTCAGTGTGGGAACTTTCAATTCTTATATTATGGGTACGCCATGTATATGTGAGGTAATACCCGATGCTCTGGCAATTACCGAGGAAGCAGGTATTCTGGCCCTTGTTGCACCCCGGGCAATTAAGATGTGCAATCATAATAAGGATGCCAACCCTGCATTCTTTCCTTCAGAGATGATACGAAGCTACAATAATGCCAGGCCGGTTTTTAAAATGCTTGGAGTTGAAAATAATATATCTTACCAGTTGTTTGATCTCCCTCACGGCTATATGCGGGAGGACAGGGAAGCCCTGCTGGGATGGCTCGACCTTCACCTGAAAGGAATTGGCAATGGCAGTGCAAGGAAAGAAGTTCCTTTTCAACAACTGCCCGAGGCAAAGCTGATGGTTTTTGAAACCGGAAAGCGAAGTCCGTTGATTAAAACCACCGGAGAATACTGCATGGAGAAAGGGTACGAACTGAAAAAATCTAACCTCGAAAAAAACTCTGTTGACGTTTCCGGAAAGAAAAAGGAATTAGAGAAGATACTTCACCTTGATGAACAAGATAACTTGTTGAGAGTCCATCGTTTTTCAAAGCAGGAAGGATGGGAGAGAGTGGCCCTTGAAACTTCTGACAGAAAGCTCATTCCGGTTTTGATCCGTACTCCGAAAGGAAATAATGCGGAATATGTAATAATCTGCGATCCTGAAGGAAAGAACAATATCTCATCTGAACTTATTAATAATCTTATCAAATCAGGATCAGGAATTGCAATAGCAGATCTGTCGGGAACCGGAGAAGCCGCATTTAAAACTGAAAGTATCAATTACAGCAAGGGAAAACTTCGTGTTTTAGCAAGATCTCAGATGTGGTTAGGGAAAACTATCCTTGGCGAGTGGGTAAAAGAACTTGTAATTGTAAGTAGCTTCCTGTCAAATGATTACAAAGCTGAGACAATTAATCTTGACGGTAGTAAGGAAGCCGGCCTTGCAGGACTGTTTTATGGTGCCTTATCAGGCAATGCAAACAGTATCACAGTAAGGAATTCTCCGGTGAGCTTTATGTTTGATGATCGTGAAAATGTGGACTTTTACAGCAGTGCGGTTTTTCTTATGGGAATCATTAACTGGGGAGATATCTCACTGGCAGCAGCTCTTGCTGGATCGAATATTGAATTCATTGGTCCACGAACTATCTCAGGAAGAAAAATCAACGAAAAGGAATTGAAAGAGTGTAAATCAGAATTTGAAAAAATAAGAAGTATAAGCAAACAAAAGGGTCAGACAATATTCCGGTAGGATACTTTCTATTCATCCTTATCAAACCGGAATAGGAAATGAAACTTGCTCAATAAGGGTAAATCAATACTTTGTTGTATTATCATTTAAATATATACCATTGCATTCAGACAAAAAATGTTCTTCATATTAAAAAAATTACAGAAAATTCTTAAATTGATGCAGTATTTTTTACGGTGGGAATTGCCGTACCAGATAAATCAAACTATATAATATGTTATCACAATGAAAATGTCAAGAAAAATGTATTCAAGGCGTGAATTTGTCAGGAAAAATTCACTTGCCGGACTTGGAGCTGCAGTTGCGCTCGGAACAACTCCATCCCTTCTTGCCGGTAATACAGTTAATGCAACAACTCCTGCATTGCTGGGCGGCCTCCCGGTAAGGACTAAACCATGGCCCGAATGGCCAATCTGGATCCCTGAAACAGACGAAGCTGTTCTCTTAAAATCAATTCGAAGCGGAGTCTGGTCACGTGCCGGATTGGTAACTGAGTTTGAGAAAAAATGGGCACAAGCCATAGGAACAAAGAGATGTCTTGCAGTCGTCAACGGAACAAACGCTATTTCCGCAGCATTGATTAACCTCGGCATAGGTGGCGGTGATGAGGTCATCGTGCCTCCATATACATTTATAGCTACAGTTATTGCCGTTATTCAATCTGGAGCAATGCCTGTTTTTGCCGATACCGATCCAAAAACATTCCAGATCGATCCCGCTAAAATAGAGGCGAAGATAACTCCTCGTACAAGAGCAATAGTCCCGGTTCATATCCTCGGACTGCCTGCTGATATGGGCAAAATTATGGCCATAGCAAAAAAACATAATCTACTCGTCGTAGAAGATGCCTGCCAGGCATGGCTCGCGGAAATTAATCATAAGAAAGTCGGATCAATAGGCAATGCAGGTGCATTCAGCTTCCAGAATTCAAAGAATATGCCTATCGGTGAAGGAGGTGCAATTACCAGCGACGATGATGCATTTATGGACAGGTGCTACTCATATCATAATTATGGGAATCCCTATGGTACAACAGCAGGTGCGCTTTCTGCGGGAACAGTAATTCCGGGAACCAAGCTGAGGATGGCTGAATACCAGGCTGCAATCGGCCTTGCCCAGTTGGCACGTCTGGAAGAACAGACATCAAATCGTAATGATAATGCGTTGTATCTCCAGGCAAAGCTTAAGAAAATACCGGGCATTCTGCCTTATGAACTCACTCCAGGTGTTACAAGGGCTGCTTATCACCTGTTCCCCTTCCGCTTTAAAAAAGAACAGTTCAAGGGTATGTCAAGGGCTGAATTCCTGAAAGCTCTGAGTGCTGAAGGAGTACCAGGTTCGACCGGATATACACCACTGAATAAAATGCCGTACCTCGACGCAATGATGAAGACAAAGAACTTCCAGAAGATGTATCCTGCCGAAATGCTCGACTATAAAAAGTATATGTCTCAGAATCAGTGTCCGGCAAACGATCAGGTTTGTGAAGAGGCTGTATGGTTTAGCCAGAGCATGCTTCTCGGAACCCATGCCGATATGGACGACATTGTAAATGCAATCACCAAGATTTATGACAATGCCGCTAAGCTTAGCAAGCCGGTAAAAAAATGAATTAAATAAACATTAATAAACAAACCTTATCGACACATGAAAATTAGATTAATCGTTTCTTCACTGTTATTTGGTCTGGTAATGATGAGTTGTGGAACTGAGCAGCCAAAAGTTGCGGAAGAGTCAGCTCCTGCAAAAGCTCTCGATGGCTCCGGAAAAATAATAGCCAAAACTTATAACTCAGGTTTTGAACATTCGCACGATACCTATAATGGGATATCAGCATCAGCCGATGGTAAAATTTATTATGTACTCTGCTCAGAACTGATGGATGTTGCCGGACAGATGTATTCATTTGATCCTAATACACAACAGACTGAACATTGCGGCGACCTGACCGAAATGGTTGGCGAAAAGGATATGAAAGTTGTGGCACAGGGTAAGAGCCATGTCAGATTCTATGATTATGGCGGTAAGCTGTACTTCTCGACGCACCTGGGCTATTACAGCATTATTGACGGTATGGAAATGCCGGGCCTTCCTAAAGGTGATTATAAGAAATACCGTGGCGGTCACCTCGTTTCTTACGATCCCAAAACAAAGAAAGCTGAATCACTGTGCCTGGCTCCCAATGGAGAAGGGATCCTTACAACAACAATGGATACCCAGCGTGGTATTATCTATGCAATCACATGGCCAACCGGTGGTTTCTTCCGCTATGACGTCGGGAAAAAAGAACTGAAGGATTTCGGCCCTTACAGCGGCGCTGCTGAAAGCAAGGGAGGTACCAGCTATCGCGTTATCTGCCGTTCGATTGCAGTTAACCCGCATGATGGTACAGCATATCTTACAAATGCAGAAGGAGACATACTGCAACTTAAACTTGGCGGTAATGCCCTTGAAAAGATCACGGGTGATAATATGAAGAAAGACTATTTCGGTAAATTCGAGGTTTCAACTGCAGGGAGCATGGCATATAACTGGCGTCAGACATTCTGGTATACTCCCGAAAATAAGATCTACGGAGTTCATGGTAATTCAGGTTACCTGTTCTCGTTTGATCCCAAAGCTGAGAGAGTAGAGGTTCTCGAACGCCTAACATCAATACCTTCTAAAAGAAGTGGAATGAACGATCAGTTCAGTTTCGGATACCTTGGCTTCGACCTGGGTCCTGATGGGAGAACTATATATTATCTTACAGGCGGACCTATCTACATAGACGGGAAGCGTGTAACAGGAGAAGAGGCCATCGCACGAGGTGCTGCAAGGGGACTTGAAGATCTTCACCTTATCACTTACGATATCCCTACCGGGAAGTATAGCGATCATGGTGCCATATTCTACGAGAACGGCGACAGACCACTCTATGTGAATTCAATCGCAGTGGGTAAAGACGGTACAGTTTATACGCTTGCACGAATCACCAGGGACGGAAAAACAGTTACTGATCTTATAAGCATTCCCGTTACTCTGTCGAATTAAATTATTACAACAAAATAATAAGATGCAGTATCTGTAATAACAAAAAAGAGGCTGTATCAAAAGCTTGTTATATCGCCCCCTACCCGCTGAAGGGGGTTAATTAAGTGCCTGCATATCAACAAGTCCCCTTTAGGGGATTTAGGGGCAAATAATGAAAAATGAGCTTTTGATACAGCCTCTTTTTTATTATTTTTACTTTGAATAAATGGATTAATAATAAAGACGAATGAAGCACACCAGGTTTGTTACATATTGGCACTCAGGGAAGAGGATATTCCTTTATGCAATGATTTTAATGGTATCTCTGCTGGTATTTTCCTGTACAACAGATGAGAACACCGTTACACTGGTCAGAAAGAACAAACCTGTTATCAGACTGCTTGTTGATGGCAATATCATGCCTCTTGACAAACCTTCAGCCGATGTTCCACGAAATGAAAGGGGCGACGCAATGCTGGTCGACAGGTTAGGTGAACAGCGCAGGGCAGTAAATGAACTGTTAAAGTATGTAAAACAAATTTCGGGCGCTGAACTGGAAGTACAGGCTGCGACCCCAGGATCAGAAGGATGTTATGTCGGATTGGGGTCCAGCTTTCCGTGGCTAAAGCAGGATCTTTTCGACCTAGGTCATGAGGGCTTCATGATGCGTACGGAAGGGAAAAATTTATACCTTCTTGCACATGAACCTCTTGGCGTGCGCCATGCAGTAACTGCATTTCTGAAAGATCAGGGCTGCCGTTGGTTTTTCCCTGGTGTTGAATGGGAAATAGTACCTCAGAAAAAAACAATTACAGTTAGTCTTGATATGCGGCAGAAACCATCTTTCAGCACGGGAAGGACCATGTGGTATGGTTTTGGTACTTATCCGAAATCAAGCATGGATCAGGAGAAATGGAACTATTTTAATAATATGGGCAGTGCGGCACCTGTCAACATTGGACATACATGGTATGGTATTGATCCGGAAAAAGATTTCGCTGCTCATCCCGGCTGGTTTGCTCTGGTCAAAGGCAGAAGAAATAATTCCAAGGTCTGTTATTCAAATCCGGAGGTAATAGAAAAAATGATAAGCCATTCACTTGACCTGGCAGCCGCCGGGGAAAAATCCATTAGCCTGACGCCTGCCGACGGTCTTGGTTATTGTGAATGCAAACTATGTCGCGAATGGGCCAAAGGAGGTGAGGTAAAAGAAGAAAGAGGCTCATTCTTCGCTACTCGTCCCGATGGTGAATTGGTATGTATTGTATCAGAAACCTTGTTCAATGCAGTAAATAAAGTTGCAGCTGAAGTAGGAAAGAAATTCCCTGATGTGGTTTTTGGCTGCTACGGATACAGCGCTTATTCGCACCCTCCGTCATTCAGACTGGAGCCCAATGTTTTTGTGCAAACCACAACGGAATTCCGCAGGACCCCGCTGACACTTGAAGACCAGATCAATACATGGGGCGCCAGGGCTGACCAGGTTGGTATCAGAGGCTATTGGAGCGTGTACCAGTGGGATTGGGATAATCCTTATGTCGGTAGCTTTACGCCTGAAACAATAAAGAAGGATTTGAAGTTTTACAATGATCATAATGTTACGGCATTCAATACTGAAGCAAGCAATAACTGGGCTGCGAGGGGACTGAGCTATTATGTCGGCTCACAACTGCTCTGGAATGTTGATGCTGATGTAAAAGATTTAATATCAGATTTTTATGAAAAGGCTTTTGGCCCGGCCGCTTTGCCGATGCAGCGATATTATGTCCGTTGGTATGGTTCGGGTGTGAATGTGATTCATCCTGATGGTGCGGGATCAGGGGAGAAGAAGGATGAAAATGCAGTTTTAGATGAGCTTGCAGATAAAAACCCGCGGGGTTCCGCTGCATCACGTGAATCTTTGACAGAGGCCTTCCGGGATCTTGATGAAGCCGCAAAACTTGTCACCGGTATGTCAGAGTACCGGCAGCGGATAGATCATCTCCGGATGTATGCCAGCTACCTTACCCTCCGGGAGAAAGTAAGGGAAGCATCGGGAATGGGCGATGCAGCCTTAGTTGAAGCTATAAAAAATGAAACTGAGTTCGGAGGACGTCTGACAAATACTAATATGATCCACACCAAACCCCTTCTTGGTAAGGCATTCCTGCGTTTGTTCAGGGAGTACGAACAATTGCTGAAAGCTTTACCTGAAGCCCAGGCGGAAGGTGAAGGCTGGAGAAAGACAGGAAATCCACCTGCTCATGATGAACTGGAGAAGATCTGGCAGGAGGGTAAGCAATATTTGGGGATCTGAATTAAATTGGAACTTTAACTTAAAGACACAAACAGATTCCTTGGTCATTAAATTTGATTTTATCAGGTATTTGCTTTAATTTTATGGATAAGTAGACTGAAAAACCCGATAATTCTAACAATTAACCTTCAAGATTATGGTAAGCAGTAATGAAAAAATCGTCATGGCTCTTATTGGTGCAGGAGGGAGAGGAACCGGAAATATTCTGAGTATAAAGAAACTTTTTCCTGAAGTTGAGGTTAAAACAGTATGCGAAGTTGATAAGGAGAGGGGAGGCCGTGTCATCGAAGAACTCGGCAAGATGCAGAAAACAAAACCTGGCAGGGTTGATGACCTGCGTACTGTTTTCGATGACAAGGATGTTGATGCAGTTGTAATCTGTACACCTGAGCACTGGCACGCTCTCGCTACTATATGGGCATGCCAGGCTGGAAAAGATGTGTATGTCGAAAAAAATCCTTCAATAAATATTTACGAGGGAAGAAAGATGATCGAGGCCGCAGCTAAATACAAAAGGGTGGTACAGGTCGGATTCCAGAACCGCAGCGGAGGATATAACATGAAAGCCCGCGAATATATCCAATCCGGAAAGCTTGGTAAAGTCACACTTGTTAAAACATATTGCATGCTTCCCGGCAGCAAACCTCAGAATCTTAAAGAAGATTCTCCTGTTCCCGATGGCCTGAACTGGGACCTGTGGCTCGGACCTGCACCGGCAGTGCCGTACAACGTTAGCCGCCACAAAGCCTGGTATGACTGGTGGGCTTATTCGGGAGGATTGCATATGGCAAGCGATGCTTCTCATGTAATGGACCTCGCGCGAATGGTACTGGGCGATCCT
The DNA here is from genome assembly GCA_942492865.1 of uncultured Bacteroidales bacterium. GTDB lineage: Bacteria > Bacteroidota > Bacteroidia > Bacteroidales > VadinHA17 > LD21. The sequence goes on from OW818650.1 coordinate 2,604,201, forward strand.
GAAAACCCGAAGTCAGCATATTGTGCAGGCGGCCGCATACTCTTCGATGATAAGAGAGATATTCCCGATAATCAGACAGTAACATACGACATGGGAGAATACGTGATGACCTGCGAAAGTTCAAATTACGGGGAATACCTTACCAAAACTACCCCCGAGATAAGGTTCAACAGGGAACTATATCCAAACTGGCCTTTTAACAGCACCCGCACTGAAATTTACGGAACCGAAGGATTAATGTTTCTCGGACGTCACGGAGGTGGATGGCAGGTATTCGGAAAAGATTCACAGTTGATTGCACAGGAAGGCGGATACTTTCCGGATGCCGAGCATCAGCAGGACTTCATAAAATGCATTAAAACCCGCCAGGTTCCGAACGGCAATCTTGAACAGGCTCATAAGAGCGCTATTCTTGTGCATTTAGCCAATATTTCTTACAGGGTAGGTAAAAAGCAGCTCTATTATGATACTGCAACAGAGAGGATCACCAACTCAGAGGAGGCAAATGTTATGGCACGCGGAAGTTCCAGGCCGGGTTATGAAATACCGGAAGTGGTCTGAAGATGAGGCCGTAGTTTTAATTTTTGTCTGGTTCGTTTGCCAGAAAAGAATTTATTTTTCTATTATGTTTTCAGCTACTCAGCCGCAGTTGTAAATGAAAGATACTTTTAAACGCATACCTGTTGTGTTGATTAATGCTATTTGAAAATTAAGAAATATTTTTTTAATTTTCAAGTAGATTTTTTGCAAGTATATATTATTGATGTATTTAGATGGGTAAATCAGAAGGATTGATCGTGTTTTAATTGAATTCTGAAATAGTAGTTCTTTATTAAACCAGGATAACCTAAAACCTAAACCTTTGCCTATGGAAAAAAGCGTCAATTTCTCATGTTGGGCCGTGTTTCCTGACGGGAATTAAGTCTTGCCGGACCACTCATTATATTATGATCCCTGATTCTATCATGGTTGAACCATGATCTAATTTGTTATATAATTACTTTTTATAACTAAGCCTAAATAAGATGAAAGAAATCAAGTTGTTACAAGAAGTGTTTTTAGATAAGGTTCTATCCGGGAAAGCCTTATTATTTCGAAAAATTAGTGTCTTCATTTTAATGGCACTATTAGTTCTGACAGGAATGAATGATGCCATTGCTGTCAATCCTGATGATCAGCAGATAAGGGTCTCAGGAACCATAACCGATGAGAATAACAGTCCTCTTCCAGGTGTTAACATCCAGGTGGAGGGGACCACAATAGGTGCAATTTCAGATGCGGAAGGGAAGTATTCCCTGAACGTAAATGACCGTAATGCTGTACTCTTATTTACATTTATAGGTTACACAGCTCAGCGAATGCCACTTGATGGCAAGACGGTTATTGACGTAAAAATGGCCCCTGACCTTACAACACTGGATGAAGTTGTCGTTGTGGGTTATGGTACTGTAAGAAAGGCAACACTGACAGGTTCTGTAAGCACCGTTGATGCTGCCCCTTTGCAAAAGGCCCCTTCGGTGAACTTTACACAAACACTTGCAGGGAGGCTTCCCGGACTTGTTGCTGTATCTACAACAGGTCAGCCCGGTAAGGATGATCTAACATTAAGGATCAGGGGCGTAAATACCCTTAACAACAGCGAACCGCTTATTGTTGTCGATGGGATTGCAGGACGGTCAATAACAAACCTGGCTGCAACCGATATTGAAAGTATCACAATTCTGAAGGATGCTGCTGCAGCTATTTATGGAGCAAGGGCTGCCAACGGTGTAATCCTTGTGACTACAAAAAGAGGAACAGCAAAAAAACCGGAGATCAGCATAAGGTTCAATAAGGGCTGGAGTCAGCCGACAAGGATCCCAAAAATGGCTGATTCACCTACTTATGCAACAATGATCAATGAAATTGACGGCTATAACAATCAACCTCATACATATACCGATGCAGAGATCCAGAAATTCCGCGATGGAAGCGATCCCTGGCATTATCCCAATACCGATTGGTTCGGACTTGTATTCAATAAGTTCTCAAACCAGTATATGGCCGATATCTCAATAAGCGGCGGTTCTGAGAGAAGCAGGTTTTTCGTTTCGGGCGGTTATGATTTCCAGGATGGTATATATAAGAACAGCTCGGAGAATTATTCAAAAAGCAATTTCAGGGCCAACATAGATAATGATATTACAGATAATATCACACTTAGTATCGACCTTTCAGGTTTTCACGGGAAAGGAAATTATTCAAGCTTCACCACAGGCGAGATCTTCTCCTCTCTTATTACCGGAGGTTCCGGAAGTGGCGGAAGGCCGAACGTGGTTGCAATGTGGCCGGGGAACAGGCCTGCTGCAGGTTTCATCGGTGGTATGAACCCACTGGTAATGGGTACCGACATTGTTGGTTACAACAGAAATAATGAGTATAATTTTCTGAGCAACCTGAAATTGCTGGTGAAAATACCATGGGTGAAAGGACTTTCGGTAACAGGTAATGCATCCTATGATAAAGACTGGGACGATACTAAAGACTGGGAAATTCCCTATACCCTTTATGCATGGGATGGATCAACAGTTGATACCAATGGCGATCCTGTTACTACGCCTGCAAAAAGCGGAGTTTCCGATCCTCAGCTTACTGAAACAATGGGAAGTGGTCAGCGGGTTACACTGAATGCTTTACTGAACTATGAGGTTGCTTTTGGTTCAAGCAATTTAAAAGTGCTGGCAGGGAGTGAACGGATTAAGGGTGAATCCAGGGATATTCGCGCATTCCGGCGCTTGTTTCCCTCAACGGTGATTGATCAGTTATTTGCAGGATCTGATCAGTTCAAGGATAATAACGGATCGGCCAGTGCAAGTGCAAGGTTAAACTATTTCGGACGTTTCAATTATGATTTTTCTGATAAATACCTGTTGGAATTTGTATGGAGATATGATGGCTCCTATATTTTCCCGGAAGCAGGAAGATGGGGATTTTTCCCCGGAGTGTCAGCCGGATGGAGGATATCAGAAGAAAGTTTCTGGAAGAACAATATTGCGCTTGTAAATTATTTCAAGATCCGCGGATCATGGGGTCAGACCGGTAATGACAGGATAGATACTTACCAGTATCTTGCCACTTATGGATATTCAACCACTCCATACGTTTTCAATGAAGATACTGAAGCCATTGCCCTCAATCCTTTAGCTATCCCGAACAAGGATGTTACATGGGAGGTGGCCAACCAGTCAAATATAGGGTTCGACAGCCAGTTCCTCGATGGCAAAATTGAATTTTCAGCAGACTATTTCTATAACCTGCGTACCAAAATATTATACTTCAGGAATGCTTCTGTCCCGGCTTCAACCGGTCTGACATTACCCCGTGAGAATATTGGTGAAGTAGTCAACCAGGGTTTTGAGTTGCAGCTTTCACATAAGAATACTGTCGGTTCATTTGGATACGGCATTTCAATAAATGGATCATACTCAAAGAACAAGATCAAATTCTGGGACGAAACTCCAGGGGTTCCCGAATACCAGAGATCGACCGGAAAACCAATCAATGCCGGCCTGTATTATAATGCAATAGGTATTTTCAGGGATCAGGAAGCAGTTGATAACTATCCTCACTGGGCCGGTGCTAAGGCCGGTGATGTGATCTTTGAAGATGTTAATGCCGATGGTAAGATTGACGGACTTGACAGGGTAAGATTTGAAAAAACCAATATTCCTACTTTCGATGGAGGCTTGAATCTCGATGTCTCTTATAAGAACTTTTATGGTTCGGCTTTCTTTATGGGAGCTGCCGGTGCCATTCGTACAAGAACCATCGAATCAGGAAGAATAGGAAATTATCTTGCTGAAGATGCAGAGGGCAGATGGACCGAGAATAACCCGGATGCCGTAAAGCCAAGAACATGGAATGCAGCTAATGAATACTGGAGTTCAGCTAATAATACCTACTGGCTGAGGAACAATAACTTCATCAGACTAAAGAATATTCAGATTGGCTACAATCTTCCTGAAAGCATAAAGACCAGGTTGAATGTAAGGGATTTAACTGTATTTCTGAGCGGAATGAATATATTAACCCTTTCGAAAGAGAAAGTTTTCGATCCTGAAACTGTCGGGAATACTTATCCTCTCAACAGGGTCTATAATGCAGGTATCAGATTAACCTTCTAATAACTACAGCAATGAAATATATATTATCATTTATTACGGTGTTATTCAGTGTCTTTTTTATGACATCATGCGATGCAGACTTCCTTGAAACAACACCAATGGACAGGATTGCAGAAACAGATGTGTTCCGCGATCCTGCTTTGACAGAAGCTAATATAAACGGGATATACGCGAGTGTCCAGATGAGCATCCTGAAGTATATGAAAGCAGTATTTTGTGATGAAGCTCAGCGCAGGGATAACAGTGCAGCCCTCAATTTCAATAAATGCCTTATCACCCAGGATGTGATTCCTTTCTGGGCTCTTGAGGACTGGAAGAAAATCTATACCAATATCAGGAAATGTAATGTTACTCTTGAAGGACTTTCAAAGGCAACTTTTGATGGAAAAGACAGGATGGAAGGCGAGGTCAGGTTCCTGAGGGCATACTTTTATCATCAGCTTGTAAGATTATATGGCGGAGTTCCGCTCATTACAAAAGCATACCAGCTTGTAGATGATTTTGAAGCTCCGCGGAACACTTTTCAGGAATGCATTGATTTTATATCATCTGAGTGTGATGCGGCATCAGCCCTTTTGCCTTTATCCTACACAGGCGATGATATAGGGCGCGCTACAAAAGGAACTGCCCTGGCGCTTAAATCGAGGATCCTTCTGTATGCTGCCAGCGATCTGTATAATACCAATGTATTCCCAAATTTCTCAAATCAGGAACTAATAGGATATACCGACAAATCAGCTTCTGCCAGGACAACACGCTGGGAGGCTGCAAGAAATGCAGCAAAAGCAGTGATGGATCTTGGAATTTACGGGCTTTATAAGGGGACTCCGGCCCCAGGCGAAGATATAGTTCAGAATTATGTGGAAACCTATCTCAATAAAAATAATCCGATAGAAGATATATGGAACAGGTTTGAAACAGTAAAAACCATGTATAATGACCGTAATCTGGCCCGTATAAACGGTATGAACGGCTGGGGGGGACAGGCGAATAATACGCCTACCGGCAATCATGTTGATGCCTATGAGATGAGTGACGGTACAAAATTCGACTGGAATAACCCTGCACACAAAGCTCTTCCCTACGATAACCGCGATCCGAGGTTTTATGCAACCATACATTATGAAGGTCAGCAATGGGTTCCACGTCCCGACTATTCGAAAGATATTGATCCCACAGGGAAAATTCAGCTCGGATATTTTGAGAAATGGGATGCAGCACAGAACAAAATGGTGGTGGTGCCCGGCATCGACAGCCGCAATAGTCCTTTTGAACCATGGAACAGTGGTCAGACACTTTATCTCATGCGTAAATTTATCGATCCTGCGTACTATCCACCTACCGGTACCGACTGGCAGGAAATTTCATGGAGATACTTCAGGTATGCTGAGATTCTCCTTAATTATGCCGAAGCATGCAACGCACTTGGCCAGGATGCCGATGCCCGCAATGCAATAAACCTGGTCAGGGCAAGGGTTAATATGCCTCCTGTGACTGAATCTGGAATAGCTTTGCGCGATCGCTACCGTAATGAGAGAAGGATAGAGCTTTGCTTCGAGGAACATAGGTTCTATGATGTACGACGTTGGGTAATCGGCCCCCAGGGATATACTACAACTTATAAGGCAAATGTTACTTATAAACTACAGCCCGACAGAACAACTGCGACTGTTCCTACTATCTTTCATGAGGTTCTTGAACAAAGAAGCTGGATTGCTAAGGCATATTTCTTCCCTATCATGAGGGATGAAATGAACAAAAATAAAAAATTGATACAGAATCCTGATTACGAATAGGAGATTAAATCAATGAGCTGGCGGTTTTTAACCGTCAGCTCATTTAATATTTTGAATTATGAAAAGATTTCTTCATCTAAGTCTGACCTTCTTCTTCGTTCTGTTCAATGAAATTGCCCCCGCTCGGTCCGCAGGTCTTAAAGCAGGAGTGGCAAAAATAAATATAACAAATCTTGAAGTCGGTGGGTTTGTGAAGGACTCAGTTTATGCAAGGGCTTTGGTTTTAGATAATGGATTGACCCAGGTTGCTATAGTTTCTGTTGATATTGGTATAATAGGCACATTCCTTGAACCTGTCAGGTTGCAGTTACAAAAGGACCTTAATATAAAGCCTGAAAATATCTGGCTCAATGCAAGCCAGCTTCATACAGCCAGGGCAGCAGTCATGGATCTCGATCAGCGTATTGTGATGGCGGTGAAGACGGCATGGAAGAACAGGGTCCCTGTTACTGTCGGTACAGGCACCGGCTATGAAGACAGGATAATGGAGAACCGGAGGCTGAAGCTGAAAAACGGAAGGGAATGGACCATCCGCCATTCAAACCCTCTTCCTCCTGATGAAGAGGTTGCAGGCATATGGCCTGTTGATCCTGAGATAGGTATCCTCAGGCTCGACAGGAGAGATGGAACAACACTGGCAGTCCTTTATAATTTTGCCTGTCATCCATACCAGGATTCAAGACAGGATAAAGCAGGATGGCAACAGCTTGGGACAACTGCAGATTACCCTGGATACGCTTCTAAGGTTATAGAGAACAACCTTGGTAACGGGGCGATAGCTCTGTTCATTGAAGGATGTGACGGGGATGTGACAACTGTTATGTACAAAGATGTTAATAATACCCGCGATGCGGAGCCGCTGGGAAACATGCTGGGATTAAGTACACTGAAAGCTGTGAGGGATATTGAATGCAAACCTGCGAACGATCTTAAGGTTTTCAGCGAGACAATTGATCTTCCGAGAAGGACCGATATTCCTGAAAGGATAGAAGCTCTTCAGGCCGAGCAGGCAGGGCTGCTCAAGTCCCTTCAGAATACCAGCCTTAATTTTAAGACATTTATTCCTTTGTATATAAAGTATAATCTTAATCCGGAGTACCCGTCATACTATTCACACATGTATATGCACGAAGAGTCGATAGGCAAAGGAGACTTTGAAGGTTTGGATGTTGAGAACAGGAGAAACCTGGATAAATATCTGAGGAACATTTATTCGATGGAAAAACTTGCAAGAATAGGGGTTAATATTACCTTATTGCAGCGGCATCAGGAAGAGGGAGAGGAACAAGGCGGTAAACCAGTAAGTGCAGAGATTCACGGATTGAAGATCGGAGATTTTGTACTTGTCACATTCCCCGGAGAGGCAAGTGTGGGAGTGGCTCTAAGCATTAAGGAACTTTCTCCTTTTAAGAACACTTTTATTGCAGCCCACACAAACAGCACAAGGTTGAACTATGCATATGCTCCGACAACTGAGCAATATAGCGGCTGGGATTATGAGGATTCGCATACCAGCCTTGCACCTGAATGGCAAAAGATATATGAAGGAAAGATCCTCGAAATGTTGGGAAAACTTAAATAACTTAATACGGATAGTCTATGAAAATCACCAGGATATACCTCATTACAGTTTGTTTATTACTACCGGCAGGTATTGCACATGCCCAGCTGAAAGCAGGTGTGGCAAAAGCCAATATTACCATCATTGATGACAGGACCTCAGTAAATGACTCCTTATTTGTAAAGGCACTGGTTTTAAGTGAAGGTCTTACAAAACTCGTAATTATCACCGTCGATGCCATTGTTGCTGATGAGGTGAGGATAAGCCTGGATTACCTTACCAATGTTCGTTCACAGCTTGAAAAAGATCTGAAGATCAGCCCTGCCAACGTCATGTTCAATGCCAGCCATGTTCATGGTGCCGGATATACTGTATCTCCCGATGTAGAGCAAAAAACTGTACAGGCAGTTAAAAGGGCATGGCAGAACATGGTACCGGTAAGAGTGGGCGCCGGTAAAGGATACGAGAACAGGATTACCGAAAACAGGAGGCTTCAGTTAAAATCCGGAGGTGAATGGACAATCAGGCAGGCTAATCCGTTACCTCCCGACAGTGAAGTTGCCGGCATTGGCCCGGTGGATCCTGAGATAGGTATTCTCAGGCTGGATAAAAAGAACGGGGAAACTCTCGCTGTGCTCTATAATTTTGCCTGCCATCCATATATGGGTGTTCCGGATAAGAGTTCTACTGCCGATGTTCCTGCTTTTGCATCAAAGGTGATAGAAGACAACCTGAGCAGGGGAACAATGGCTTTCTTTCTCCAGGGATGTGCCGGAGATATAACACCGGTGCTTTATAAAAACGTAAATATGGCGAGAAACGCTGAGCCATTGGGGACTATGCTTGGTCTGAGCACACTTAATGCTTTAAGGGGCATAAAAAGCTCTGAAAGTAAGGGATTAAAGATCATTCATGAGACTATTGACCTGCCCAGGAGGACCGACATTTCAAAAGACATTGAGTCATTAACCACTGAGCAGGAAAAATTGCTTCAGTCACTGCGCGGGACCAGTCTAAACATGAAGACTTTTATTCCTCTTTATATAAAATACAACCTTTCACCGGAATACCCATCATACTACTCCCACATGTACATGCATGAAGAATCGATTGGCAGAAATGATTTCAAGGGTCTGGATGAAGAAAACAGAAGGAATATGGGTAAATACATCAGTAATATAACTTCCATGGAAAAGCTTGCGAGAATCCAGGAAAACCTTTCCCTGTTGAAGACCAGGCTTGATGAACATAATGAAGCCGGGGGTATGCCCATAAAGGTTGAGATACAGGCCATGAAGATAGGTGAGTTCATTATGGTAACCTTTCCGGGGGAGGTATTTGCAGAAGTCGGGTTGAACATAAAAAAGATGTCTCCATTTAAGAACACATTCGTTGCAGCCTACTCCAACGGTGCGGTAGGATATGCACCAACTTCCCGGCAATATGGAACCGGAGGATATGAGGATCTTAATTGCCGTTTGGCACCTGAATGGCAGAAAATATATGAGGAAAAAGTGAGGGAGTTACTTGGCAGGCTTAAATGAATGCTTAAAAAATTATAAGAATTGACAATCCGTGTGAGAAAAAAATGCTAATTTCCATGGTTTTATTGTCAATAATAAACAGAAAACATCTTTAACCAACTCTAATGTAAAACAAAACATACCAACACTATGAAGAGACGCGAATTTTTAGGAAAAACAGTGATAGGGTCAGCAGGGGTGGCATTAAGTGCTTCCGGGCTGATGATATCATCCTGCAAGGGCGCAAACGACAAAGTGGTCCTAGCAATTATTGGAGCAGGCGGCAGGGGTCTGCCATGTATAATAAACTGCTGCAAGGTGAATACAAACGTAGAGATCAAAACGGTTTGCGATGTTAACGATGCTCGAATGAACAAAGGCATCGCAGAAGTGGAAAAACAGCTTGGATATAAACCGCTTGGGGTAAAAAACATGAAAGAGGTGTTTGATGACAGGGACATCGATGCAGTATGGGTTTCAACTCCCGATCACTGGCACGCACTTGCTACAATATGGGCTTGTCAGGCTGGTAAGGATGTTTATGTAGAGAAAACTCCAAGTCACTCAATATGGGAAGGGCGGAAAATGGTAGAGGCTGCAAAGCGCTACAAACAGATCGTTCAGGCAGGTTTTCAGAACAGGAGTGGCGCATACTGTGCTTCAGCAAGGGAATATATTCAGAGCGGGAAACTGGGGCAGGTGGTCCATGTGAGGATCTATAACCTTTATGGCGGATCAAAATGGGAGCCCAAACCTGATGCAGAAGTGCCCGCAGGTCTCGACTGGGATGCATGGCTCGGGCCGGCACCGTTCCGTAAATACAACCCCGGCGCACATACAGGATGGGGGGCTTACTGGGATTTTAATGTTGGAACTTTGAACGATGCAAGTCATCAGCTCGATCTTGCACGCATGGTTATGGGCGATCCGGGCCATCCGAAATCAATGTACGGCTGGGGAGGTAATTTTATATGGGGTTCTGTAAAAGAGGTTCCGGAGGCCCAGTCATTCACCTTTGATTTTGAGAAATTTACGATGACGTGTGACAGCGGTAATGGCACAGGTTATATGACCAAAACGCCTCCTGATATGAGAATGGATCCTAACCGTTTCCCGGATTGGAGGACAAATGCCGACAGGATTGAGATATATGGTACGCTGGGATTAATGTTTCTTGGAAGGCATGGTGGCGGCTGGCAGGTATTCGGACCTAAGGAGCAACTCGTAGCCCAGGGTGGAGGAATACATCCTGATGCCGAACACCAGAAGAATTTCATAGAATGCATCAGAAGCCGTAAACAACCAAATGCAAATATGGCACAGGCTCATCTCAGTGCAACGCTCGTTCATCTGGCTAATATTGCCTATCGTAGCGGCAACAAACAATTATTGTTCGACACGGAAAAAGAAAGCTTCATAGACAACGATGTTGCAAACCATTTCCTGAAAGCCACTTCAAGAGAGAGTTACCTGATACCGGAAAAGGTTTGAAGCGAATAGTTCTTTATTAATTGATTATGTAAAATTAAAAATATAATATAATGGCAAGTGCAAACGATAAGGTTGTTCTGGCACTTATAGGTGCCGGAGGCAGGGGAACCCAGAATATTCTGGGATTCAAAAAAACCTGTCCCGAAGTCGAGGTAAAATATATCTGCGAGGTCGATCAGGAAAGAGGAGGCCGTGTAATTGATGAGTTAGGCAAGCAGCAGGCAATAAAGCCTCAGCGCGTGGATGATATGCGTAAAGTATTTGATGACAAGGACGTTAATGCTGTTTTAATATGTACTCCTGAACACTGGCATGCACTGGCAACAATATGGGCCTGCCAGGCAGGAAAGGATGTATATGTTGAGAAGAATATTTCTCTTAACATATTCGAGGGAAGAAAGATGATCGAAGCAGCGAAAAAGTATAACAGGATTGTTCAGTGCGGATTCCAGAACAGGAGCGGTGCATATAACATTAAAGCACGCGATTACATCACTAGCGGCAAACTTGGGAAAATAAGCCTTGTAAAGGCATACTGCATGCTGCCCGGGAATAAGCCATGGATACTAAAGGAAGATGAACCGGTACCTGCTGGCCTGAACTGGGATATGTGGCTCGGACCTGCCCCTGTGGTGCCTTATAATGTAAGCCGTCATAAAGGTTATAATGAATGGTGGGCATATTCGTGCGGACTGCCTCTTGCCGATTGCTGCCATGTAATAGACCTTGCCCGGATGGTGACCGGAGATCCCGGTGATCCGAAATCGGCTTTTTGTGCCGGAGGGCGTGTACTATATGATGATACAAGGGATATTCCTGATAACCAGACAATAACCTATGATTTCGGTGAATTTCCCATGACAGTAGAGGCATCTATATACGGGGAATATATGCAGAAAGCCACTCCTGAAGTAAGGTATGGAAATCTGTTCCCTAACTGGCCGTTCCTCAGCGACCGTATGGAAATTTACGGCACAGAAGGTATGATGTACATTGGTCGTCATGGAGCAGGATGGCAGGTACTTGGCACCGATTCAAAGGTTATTGCGGAAGAGTATGGTTATTTCCCTGATGAAGAACATCAGAAGAATTTTATTGATTGTGTAAAAACACGCAAGCAACCGAATGCCAACATAGAGCAGGGGCATAAGAGCGCCACACTGGTCCATCTGGCAAACCTTTCATACAGGATCGGGAAAAAACAGATTTTTTATGATAGTACTGCCGAAAGAGTTACTAATTCCGAGGAAGCTAACAGGATATCAAGGGGAACTTACCGCCAGGGCTATGTTATACCTGAAATAGTATAGACGTATGGGCTTTTTCAGAAAGTATAAAAGACTAGTAATAATACTGCTTTTAACAGGGCTTGTTATAATAATTATTTTAGCAGCCATCGTTATAGGAAGAACCTGGGGAAGAACCGTTGTGCAGGTTGATATTCATCAGAATAAAGATCTGATATACCTCTCTACATTCTCTGAACCTCCGCAGTTTGCGATCTGGCTCGAGAATCCTGAAACAAAGGAATACAAGACAGTGTTCGTTACTCACCGTGTTGCTGTAGGTGACTGGGAAGGGAAAGCCAATGTTCCGGTGGCCTTGCCTCTGTGGTTCCAGACTTTCCGGGGTCCTTCAAGTGCACATAAATCAGGTGGCTCACAAAGTGATTCAGACCTTGCTATTACGGGAGCTACTCCCAAGGCAGATTATTTTTCAATCAGAGTAGAGGTGAAGCCGGGCTCGAAATGGACCTGCTGGATTGAAATGAACCTTGCTGGCGATTTTAACGATGCCTTTCCTGAATTTGATATAGAGACACTGAAGGAAGATGAATTCAGCAATGGGCAACCCGCACTTCTTTACAAAGCTGAAATTACGGCTGATGAAGGTATGAAATTTGTACCTGTATTAACCGGACAGGCAACATGGAATAACGGTGAAGTTAAGTTTGGACCTGTAAGCGAAGGAGTTACAACTGCAAAGAATGTTTTTGATGAGATTAGTATTTCGGTCAGCAAACCAAAACCAAAACTCATTGATAAGACAAAAATAGAAGAACTTTAATTTGATAACAAGTAATTTATACTGCTCTCTCTGCATTGAAATATGAGGGAGCAGGAGTTGTTATTATTATAAATTCAGATGAATTTGATTTGATAGAGTTAGTAAAAAATATTGAAATGAACAGGAAGAAAATATTGAATATTATTGCTTCATCAGGTATTTTATGGATATTCATTACTTCAGTAATCCTGTTTTCCGGGACTGTTAGTGCCACACCGCTTAAGGCAGGAGTTGGAAAAGAGAATATAACTAACCTGGAATCAGGTAAGATCAACGATTCCTTATATGTCAAAGCGCTTGTAGTTGACAATGGATCAACAAAGGTTGTTATTATCTCCATCGATGCTGTCGGATCTGGATTTTTTTTCGAGAATGTACGGAGGCAACTTCAGGAAAAGCTGAACATTAAGCCTGAAAATATATTGATTAATGCCAGCCATGTGCACGGTAAGCAACCGGCCTATTCAGATATCGAAAAACCTGTTTTAAAAGCCGTAAAGGAAGCTATTGATAACATGGTACCTGTCGAAGCAGGTGCCGGCAAAGGCTTTGAGAACAGGATAATGGAAAATCGCAGGATAAAGCTAAAAAATGGGAAAGAATGGACCATACGTCATGCCAATCCTCTTCCTCCCGATGAGGAAGTTGTCGGCATCGGACCTGTCGATCCCGAGATTGGGTTATTGCGGCTGAACAGGAAAGACGGGACAACTCTTGCTGTTTTATATAATTTTGCATGTCATCCCTATCAGGGGGTTCCGGGCGAGGGAAGACCTGTGACTGCCGATTATCCGGGATTTGCTTCAAAGGTGATTGAGGATAACCTTGGCGCCATGGCATTATTTCTGCAGGGCTGCGGGGGCGATGTAACTACAGTGTTGTATAAAAGTGTCGATCATCCGAGAGACGCAGAGCCTCTTGGAAACATGCTGGGTTTGAGTACACTTCAGGCAGTCAGAAATATTCAGTGCAAAAAAACTGACGAACTTATGGTAATTCATGAGATGATAGAATTGCCCCGAAGGACCGACATTCCGCAAAGAATTGTCTCGATTCAGGCCGAGCAGGACACTCTTCTTCAATCTTTAAAAGGAACCAGCCTGAACTTTAAGACATTTATCCCTTTATATATAAAGTATAACCTTTACCCTGAGTATCCATCTTACTATTCGCACCAGTATCTGCATGAGCAGATGATAGGAAGAAGTGATTTTAAGAGCCTTGATGCCGAGAACAGTAGGAATCTTGATAAATACCTTCAGAATATTTATGCTATGGATAAGCTGGCAAGACTTCAGACAAATATTTCTCTTTTAAAAGAGCAGCAGGAGTATTTTGCAAAACTTGGAGAAACGACCCTGCAGATTGAGATTCAGGGAATTAAGATCGGTGATTTTGTACTTATTACCTTTCCGGGTGAAGCAGCTGTTCAGATCGGCCTGAATATCAAAAAGACCTCTCCGTTTAAAAATACATTTATTGCAGCGTATTCAAATCAGACAGGTGACAAGGGCCAGCCACCTATGGAAGAAGGCAAGGTAGGTTATGCACCGACGGCTGAAATGTTTAAAGGTGAAGCCTATGAAGACACCTGGACATCCCTTGCGCCTGAATGGCAGCATATCTTTGAGGAAAGGGTACAGGAGATACTGAAAAAACTGCAATAATACCTCCAAACACCGACAAAGGTCATTGCACTTTCATTACTTATCCAGCACCAGCGCATAGTCAAGATAAGGATCTGCTTTTAGTATGTTATTGGATATAAATATATTAGGGTAGTAATTCTGAGACTGTATCAAAAGCTCGCTTTTCATTATTTGCCCCTAAATCCCCTAAAGGGGACTTGTTGATATGCAGGCACTTAGGCAACCCCCTTCAGGGGGTAGGGGGGCAATATAACAAGCTTTTGATACAGCCTCTGGCCGGACTACTATGTCATTCTTGTGCAGCAAACTGGTTTCCGGCCGGGGTGGTTAATTATGCCGGTAATAATAACTCTATTCACTCCAAACTTTTCTTTCTATATTTGCAGGCTTCTAACTAAGCCGTCTGTATGAAGGTATTTCTGGCGATTGAAAAATTTTTCTGGGTGTTCCTGTTAGGTGGAATTCTTATTGGTTTATGGTACCCTGTTGGCGATGCACTTATGTTTCTTGTAAAGCCGATTCTGATGATAATGCTTTTTCTTGTTTTCCTCAAGACCGATCCCCTGCATATTCTTGAAAGCATTAAAGATTATAGGCTTATGACATATATTGTAGCTGTTTATATGTTTGCAATTCCAGTGATATTTTATCTGGTAACGAAGCTTTTTGATCCACTGCTTGCAGCAGGTGTACTTCTTCTTACCGCAATGCCTGCAGGTGTTTCTTCTCCCACACTTACCGATATTGTTAAGGGAAATACAGCTCTTTCTGTAAGCATAGTTATTGTTACGGCTGTAATTGCACCTTTTACAGTGCCCTTGTTATTCTGGTTATTCAATTTTACCGGTTTGTCAATAAATCCTGCCCTTATCCTTAAAGATATGGCAATAATTGTATTTCTTCCATTAGTTCTTGCACAGATTATAAAAAAATATGTATCGCCAGATATCAGGGAAAAGGATCACCTCTTCACCTCAATTAATATCATTTTACTTTTTCTGCTTGTGTACGCAGTAATATCCGATCAACATGATGTGATACTTGGCGGCTCCATCAGAATTATCAGACAACTTGTGATCCTTTATGTGATATTTATCCTGTTGCATGCAATAGGTTACCTGATGGCCTATAAACAAAACAAAAGGAGCAGGGTAGCTATAGCTATCGGTAAGGCCTATATGAATAACGGCATGGCCATTGTTCTGGCTGCCAGCCATTTTGAACCATCGATCCTTGTTTTTATGGTCCTTTCGGAGATCCCCTGGAATACACTGCTGGGGCCATTTAAAAGGGTAATACGAAAGCTCTGACTTAGTGTGCCTTCTTTATTACAATCTTTAAAATCAGGGGATTCCTTCGGTTGAAGTGCTCATTACTCTTGTCGTCAAAGCATTTCAGAATTCTAAAGATTTGATAATATTAACTATTTGTTTTAAATTTATAGGATGTGACTTTAAAAGACGACATCCAATAATTCATTTAGTCATATAAATCCGCAACTGATTAATAAAAATCATACATTTTATTATGGTGAAGAAGAAATTCTGATCCTTTTCGGAATAATTTTAACTTAGTATTCAACTATTACATTATGCCAAAATACAGAAATAAGACCAGCCGCAGTACGGTATTAAGTTCTTTACCTTTTATTCTGTTGTGCCTGATTATTGATCAGTTTGCTTTTGGTGAGGCCAGTTCGGTTCAGCTTAAAGCAGGAGTCGCAAAAATGAATATTACCGATATGAATTCTCCTTTGATCAATGATACTCTATACGTAAAGGTGCTTGTAATTGATAATAGATACGAGAGGGTTGTTATTATTACAGTCGATGCTGTTGCAATCGGTGAGATTGGGTATATCAGGAATGATTATATGCAAAAAGTCAGATCAGCTCTTCAGAAAGATATGAATATAAAAAATGAAAATATTCTGGTTAATGCAAGCCATTGCCATGGAGTTGTATGCTCAGATGTTGATCATCGTACAATTGAAACAGTAAAGCTTGCCATCCGGAATATGGTTCCTGTCAATATCGGTTTCGGAACTGGTTTTGAAGACAGGATAACTGAGAATCGCCGCATGAAGCTCAGAAATGGGAGTGAGGCTGACAGCCGGCATGCATACTCACTTCCTCCCGACGAGGAAGTAATCGACATAGGTCCCATTGATCCTGAAATAGGAATACTCCGGCTTGACAGGAAAGACGGTACAACTCTTGCCGTTTTATATAATTTCGCATGCCATCCCATACAGGGTGTTCCTAATAAGGGAAACACTGCTGATATCACTGGCTTTGCATCCAGATTGATTGAAGATTGTCTTAGTAATGAAGCAATTGCCTTATTTATTCAGGGATGTGCAGGTGATATTAATCCTGTAATGTATAAGGATATTCACAATCCACGAGATGCTGAACCTCTGGGGAATATGCTTGGACTCAGTGTGATTCAGGCAAATAGTAAAATAATAACCAGAAGCAAAAATCAGCTGAAGATTCTCAATGAGAAACTGGAATTGCCAAGAGCAAATCTTAGACCTCAGATCGATTCAATGCAAAAAGAGCTGGAAAGACAAGTTAATTCCCTGAAGGGAACCAGTCTTAATTTTAAATCATTCTACACTCTGGTTAATAAATATAGTTTTTCACCGGGGTTTCCTTCAACTTATTCGCACAGGTATTTTCTTGATGAGAAAATGGGAAGAAATGTTTTCGAAAAGCTCGATGAAGAGAATATCAGGAATATGGATAATTATTTCAGGAATATTTATATAATGGAGCAAATTACAAGGATACAGACCAATCTGAAATTGCTTAAGATGCATCAGGAAAGTAATGAGGCAATCGGAAGCAATACAATAACAGTTGAAATTGTCGGTTTGAGAATTGGGGATTTCGTTATGGTCAGCTTCCCGGGAGAATTGAGTTGTCGCATAGGACTAAATATTAAAGAATCATCACCCCATGAGCTTACTTTTATTGCAAGCATTTCCAATGGCTATATTTACTATACTCCAACTGAGGAACAACTAAAAAACTCCGGGTTTGCACAGGAGGACAGTGATCGCATTGTAGATACCGGATGGCAAAGGATATTTGAAGATAAAGTTCTGGAAATTCTCAGTAAACTTTAAACTGATAGTATTGTCTTTTTTATTAACAATCAAGAAGAATGGATTAGGTATATAAATAAATTATTGTAAAATGACTCGCTTCCTCAGGATCAACCTGCTTGCATTAATTGCGATTATACTGCCACTTATCCCAGCAGACGGGAAAGTGCCTGACTTCCGGGCAGCAGTGGTTAAGATTGATATTACTCCTGATGCTCCGCAAAAATTAAGGGGATACGATGCAAGGATGTCGACAGGTGTACATGACCGTATTTATCATCGTATTATAGCATTGGATGATGGCACAAGGCAGTTTTTCCTCGTTTCAACGGATGCCGCAAGCTTGTCACCTGGCCAGTATGACCGGGTTGCTGAAAGGATTAACAGGAGGCTTGGAATCAACCCTGTAAACTTCTGGTGGTCAATGACCCATACTCATTCGGCGCCCGAGATCGGTGATCCCGGGATCATCCAGTTATTTATGCCTGGCCGTTTTGTCCAGAATAACGATACGGCTCATTCAGCAATGATAGAGCGTACATTGATTGAAGGAATAATGGCAGCACAACGGCAGCTTTCACCTGCCCGTATCAGTGCAGGTTGGGGATACTCTCAGGCAAACATTAACCGCCGTGCAATTGATATTGACGGCAAGGCACATCTCGGAATGAATCCCGATGGCGCAGTCGACCGCAGGATAGGCCTGCTCAGGATTGACGGGGCAGACGGAAGTCCGCTTGTTCTGATTGCCAACTATCCTATACATGGCACGGTGCTGGGGAAAGATAATTTACTTATCAGCGGCGATGTGGCAGGAACCGTTTCGGAGTATGTTGAAAAGAAGATAGGGGTACCTATGCTCTTTATAAACGGGGCAGCGGGAAACATAGGGCCGATCTACAGCCAGTACCCTACTCCTGAAAAAGGACACCTGACTCAGTTTTGTGTTCTTTTGGGTGATAAGATACTGGATGCATATCAGAAAATTTCATCAACTACCGGTAAGGTAACTATACGTTCTGGATCAGTTGTTGTAGAGACACCACGCAAAGACGGTTTGGGCTGGCCGAGTGACTATACAAATTACACCAGAACTACTAATACAGGAAAAAACATGGTGCGGCTACCCATTCGTTTTTTGAAGATTAACGGGGATATTGCCATCTGGAGCGCTCCTGTGGAATTGTTTTGTGAAATATCGAATGAAATCCGTGAACGCTCTCCATTTCCTTTTACCTTCTTTTATGGCTATACCAACGGAACGTTTGGCTATGTTCCTACAGAGGCCGAGTGGAGCTTTGAAGGTTATGAAACATCGGTATCTGTTGTAACACCATCAGCCGGTAAGGATATCACAGAGGCGGTTGTAAGTTATCTTGAGGGAGAGATGCAGAAATGATTATGAAACACCTTCACTTAAAATATATCAGTTCAATTTTAATCCTGGTAATTTTTGGAATTAGCTGCAATCAGAAAAAGGATTTAAAGCAGGAGACGACTAATATTCTGGACATAAGTAATATACCGTTCCAGCCTGAAGGAGATAACTGGGAATTTATAGATGAGCTGAAATCTCCCATGTGGACAAAGCATCAGTGGAAAAGAGTGGTGCCGGGTCCTGAGCAGGCAGATCTTTCAAAAGGAGTAATTATTAAAAGGATTTTTCCTGATCCCAAAAACCGTCTTGAAACAGTATACGATGATCTTAACCGGTTTTTGGAAGCAGGCAATATTTCTACGGGAGGGGATTATGTAATAGAGACAATATTATCAGACGATCTTGAAGGGGAAGCTTTCAGACTGGAGATCTCAAAAGGAGGGTGCAGGATTGTTGCAGGAGATGTTGAGGGCATACGCCGTGGAATTTTTCACCTTGAAGATGAGATGTTAAGTCTCCGCTCAGCGCTGCTACCTCTGGGAAAAATAGAACGGCAACCCTTTGTTAAGAGAAGGATCTCCAGGTGCGTATATGGTCCGATAAAGCGGCCGCCCGCAATGCGTGACGAGCTGATGGATTCTGTTGACTACTATCCTGATCAGTATCTTAACCGCCTCGCACACGAAGGAGTTAATGGATTATGGATTACAGTTGACTTCCGTGACCTTGTTTCAACAAAGTTTACACCCGAAGCAGGGAAAGATTCAAAAAGACGACTGGATAAATTGCGCCGGACAGTAGCACAATGTTTACGCTATGGCATCCGGACGTATATTTTCACCATTGAACCGCGTGCATGGGGTAACATGCCTCCGTATTATCACGACATAGACGTGCTCGACCATTATCCTGAAATGGGTGGAACCCGTAGTGGTAATATTGTCTGGTTCTGTCCCATCAGCAAAACATCACAGGAATACCTGTACCAGGCGGTGAATGGAATTTTCAGGGAAGTGCCTGGTTTGGGGGGGATGATAAACATTTCGTACAATGAGAGGGAAACAACCTGTATCAATGAGGTAGACGAAAATGCCCAGCTCGAAGGACAGATCGATTGCCCAAGGTGTAAGGATAAACAACCCTGGGAGATTATTCATGCTTCCCTGACAGCCATGGAAAAAGGAATGCACGATGCCGACCCTGATGCAGAACTTATCAGCTGGCTCTATATGGGAGTCGGAAATTATGCCGATTGGGTATATGATATTGCTGCCCATACTCCTGAAGGGGTTATCCTCCAGCTGCAATTCGAGACCGGAGTAACAAGGACCGAATTCGGAAAGAAACTGGTTGGAGGCGACTATTGGCTTTCTACTCCCGGTCCAAGCCAGGCATTTGAGCGGCAGGCTGTCACTGCCCGCGAAAATGAAACGACTGTTTCTGCAAAGCTTCAAACAGGGAATTCACATGAAGTGGCCTCAATTCCTTATGTTCCGGTACCATCAATGGTATACAGGAAGTTATCAGCCATGCATCGTCTTGGCGTATCACATGCTATGCTGGGATGGTACTTCGGCAACTATCCCGGACCGATGATCAAATCCTCAGGAATGTTGTCTTTCGAACCATTTCCCGAAAATGAGGTTGATTTTTTGAACAAGCTTGCTTCTGTTTACTGGAAGGAGGATGATGTACCTGCCGTGGTGGATGCCTGGAAGAAACTTGCAGAGGGATATGGTAACTATCCACTTCAGAATAAACTCGGTTACTACGGACCAATGCACGATGGTCCGGTATGGCCATTGTTGCTGAAGCCGTTGGATGCACCCCTGTCTCCTACGTGGCAGATTGGCTCCAGCGCCTCATTGAAGCCCTGGCCTCCAAGCGGTGACAGGATCGGTGAATGTTTGTTTGCAGGCGGGATCCGTATCGACAGGTCACTGAATAATGTTCTGACCCTGGAAGAGACTGTTGAGCTTTGTCGGCGTATGAGCACTATCTGGAATGAAGGAGTGTCAATATTGGAAAAGCTTGAGCCTGATTACAGGAATGAGCCAGAACGGGTGCTTGAAATCGGAGTGGCTAAAGCCCTGTCAATTCAATTCCGGAGCGGGTATAATATACTCCATTTCTATCAGTTACGTGAAGAAATGCTGCGCATGGAAGGCAGGGAGCGGCTGGATATTCTGGAACAGATGGGAACAATTATTAAAGAAGAACTGGAAGGAGATGAGCAGTTGATAAGATTATGTGAAGCCGACTCACGTCTTGGCTTTCATTCGGAAGCAGAGGGATATAAATATTTCCCTGAGAAGATCCGCTGGCGCATGAAGCAGCTGAGGAATGTTCTTAATAATGATGTTCCTTACATCAGGAAGCAGATTCTGGATGGTGAGCTGCTTTTTCCTGAATATACCGGAATGAAGCCTTCAGGAGATATCGCTTATGCTGTTCCTTCAGGAAATTCCTATAACGATCTTCAATGGAAGAATTTCGGGCATGGTGTTGAAACGAGCTCTCAATGGGCTACATCCTTTAATGAAGACACTCTGTTTTTTATTGTTTCCGATTCTGTAAAATCAAGAAGGACGATATCTGAAATAACAATAAAATTAGAGCCAAGAAGGTTATGGCCAAACGCACGTTTTGTATTCAATACAGGAGGTAGAGATCAGATGGACCCCTGGATAACTACGGTAGAAAAAGCCACTAAGAAATATTTCGTAATAACTGTTCCTTTCAATACTTTCTGGTGGAGTGAAGAGGAATCGCATCCGTTAAGGATTGATGTCCGGATACGCAGAAAGGATACCGGAACCAGTTCGTGGCGTCCTGAAAATCCACTCACCTCCAGACTTGTATATGGAACTGATAATCCGGCTGACCTGGGCTGGCTGATGTTCAGGTGATTTAAAAAATTAAGTATTATCATAAAAAAAAGAAATATGGGACTTAAAAATACTTCTGGAATAGCATTAAGCACTATCCTGTTAATAGTGAGCTTTGGTGCATTCGGGCAATTGCCCGTAAATCCTGATCCTGAACAATCTGTTAACAGCAAAGTCGAAGATCTGCTCAGCCGGATGACTCTGGAAGAAAAAATCGGGCAGTTGAACATGCCCACTTCCGGTGGACCTGTCAGGGGAAGTGAAGACAGATTGGATGCAATACATCAGTTTACCCTTGGAAAAAGAGAAAAAAATGTTGGTCCGGGTGGCGGTTTTTTTGATCTTATGAACAGACACGGTGCTGCAGGAACACGTTTTCAGGCAGAATTAAATAACAGCCTTCAGAAACTGGCCATTGAACAAACCCGGTTAAAAATACCGCTTCTTATGACTGAGGAAGGAACTCACGGACTGATGGGTGCCGGGGCGACTATTTTTCCTGAAGGGCTTGCAATAGGGAGCAGCTGGAATATGAAGCTTGTAGAAGATATTTATACAACTGCTGCCCGTGAGGCCCGCTCGGTCGGAATACATCAGCTGTTTACGCTTGTAATTGAACCCAACAGGGATCCGAGGATGGGAAGGAACGCTGAAGGATACAGTGAAGATACATATATGTGTGCCCGTATAGCTGAAGCAATCGTCAAAGGAACCCAGGGTAATGATCTTTCGGCTCCTGACAGAGTTGTTGCCGGGTTGTGTCATTTTCCTGGGCAGAGTCAGCCTGTAAGCGGACTTGAGCGAGGCCCTATGGAGATTTCGGAGCGAACTCTCAGGGAAGTATTCCTGCCGCCCTGGGTTGCCGGTGTTAAAAAACACGGGGCAATGGGCGTTATGGCAACTTATCCCGCAATAGACGGAATTCCTGCTCATGCTTCAAAGGAACTCCTTACAGGAATACTGAGAGAGGAACTTGGCTTTGAGGGCCTTGTTCTCAGTGAAGGTGGTGGACTGGAAACTCTGGAATATGAAAGATATGCAGAGACTCAGAAAGAGGCAGGAGCGGCATCAATCAAGGCAGGAGTAGATGTGTCAATAACTTACGAAAAAGGATTCCTGACCCCAATGTATGAGAATGTTATGGAAGGTAAGGTAAATATTTTATCAATAGATGAAGCTGTACGGCGCGTACTGAGACTGAAATACAAGCTCGGATTATTTGACAATGTATTTGTTGACCCTGATAAAGCGGTCAGCATAGTTCACGGTAAAGATCACCAGGCGCTGGCACGCCAGGCAGCACGGGAGGGGATTGTGCTCTTGAAGAATGAAAATGATCTGCTTCCTCTTAGAAAAGATATCAGGTCAATAGCTGTAATAGGACCGAATGCCCACCATGACCGTAATCAGCTTGGGGATTATATTCCAAACGAAATACCGGCTGATCATGATATTGTTACCATCCTTGAAGGAATAAAAAATAAAGTATCATCAAGAACAAAAGTCACATATGTACAGGGATGCAATGTGCTTGGAAGCGATTTCAATGAGATCGAAAAAGCCAGGAAGGCAGCAAGAAGTGCAGACGTTGCAATAGTTGTTGTCGGAGAGAATGAGCGTAAGGCAAAGAATAATCTTGGTACTAACGGAGAAACCAAGGATGTGGCATCACTTGACCTTACAGGCATTCAGGAAGAGCTTGTCAGGGCTGTCCATGCAACAGGAACCCCGACTATTGTAATCCTTGTTAACGGAAGACCTCTTTCAATAAGATGGATAGCTGAAAATGTACCTGCAATTGTCGAACCCTGGTGGCCAGGAGAACAGGGAGGACATGCCGTTGCAGATGTACTGTTTGGTGATTACAATCCCGACGGACGTTTGCCGATAACCGTTCCAAGGACTGTCGGTCAGCTGCCGATGTATTATAATATCAGTCCTGGAATAGCATACGACAGGGTGGAACATGGCTACGTTGACATTAGTGCAACACCTCTCTTTGAATTCGGGTTTGGGCTGAGCTACACCACCTTTGAATATAGTAATCTTGAGATCAGCCCGGATGAAATTGAACCGGAGGGAGATATCCGTATCGGCCTTAATGTGACAAATACCGGCAAGTTAAGAGGCGCTGAGGTAGTCCAGCTATATATCAATGATGCTATCAGCTCTGTTACACGACCGGTTAAGGAGCTTAAGGGATTTGAGAAAGTCTTCCTGGAACCCGGTGAAACCAAAAAAGTTGAATTTTTACTTACCCCCGGGCACCTGTCATTCCTTGACAAGGATCTGAACAGGATTGTGGAGCCGGGAAAATTCTCAGTAATGGTCGGAAGCTCGTCAGAGAAAATAAGGCTTAAGGGTGAGTTTATAGTTAAAAAATAAAGGAGCATTTCCCCTTTTTTTTTGAAAGTTTTTTTGTTTGAATAACATAATCATGGGGATTTGGGATAAATGGGGGTTTTTAGTAATTTGTCGAATCATTTCACGAAGTATGGTTTAATATTATATTAAGTCATGTCATTAAAAAAATTCAGCCGCAGGGATTTTATAAGAAAGACAGCATCAGGTGTTGCTGTCGGTGCTGTTGCCGGTGGTGCCCTGCCTGCAGGTTTGAGTTCCTGTGAGAGGGAAAGCTTCAGAAAAAGGAATGCACCTAAAGATACAGCAGAAGGGTTTGCATCCATTGTTGAAGAGTATCTTCCTTTAGAGGCGCCATACGATTATCATAAACGGCTCTCAACTGAAACTGTACACAAGCCGCGGAGGGATCCTGCAGCAAAACCTGCAGAGGGTGAAATGATTATTCCGGAAAAAGGATGGAAGCTGATCTACAATACCGGCAATTCAGCTGTTCTAAGAAATGCAGTGGCTGATTTTACTAATTACCTTGAAATATCGCAGGATGTAATCGTCGGAACAGAAGAAAAAGATTCGCTGGATAATTGGAAGATTTACCGGCAAAGCATTATTGTTGGAACATACAATCAGCTCCCTGGCTGCGGACAAGCTTTGAACGGATCTAAAGCCTATGAGATAGTCTTTTCTCCGGAACAAATCATTGTATGTGGCTATGATGACCGTGGGGCAATGTACGGCCTTTTTAACCTTGAGGCCCGGATGAACCTCCGTGAAGCTCCCATTCTGAATGCAAACCTCAAAACTATTCGCCATAGTTTATATAATACAAGGATGGTACTTTCCTGGATGGGATGGATGGAATGGCCCGACACGATTCTTTCACATCTGGCTCATGACGGTTTTGATGCAATTTTTGCTTCAGTTTATGCCAATCCGAACGGTGACCGCACAACTGCCGAGAATTCAACCGATTTTTACGCACGCCTTCTGTACGAAGTAAAACACCAGGATCCTTCAAGGGTCAGGGACCTTATAAACAGGGCTGCTGCTTTTGGCATTAAAGTGTATACTCCTATTATCTATCAATATACCGGCACCGATGAAAGTGAACAGGGTCTTCGTAAACTTGTACGTGACATTATTAAGGAATTTCCTGATATTCAAGGTTATGTTCTTCTTACTGAAGGTTTCTGGTACAAAAAATGGGGAGGTGGTCATGGAGCAGGTAAGGAGTACATTAAGGAGTGGGCAGAAAACTGGTGCGAGGCTGTTGGTATAGTAGAAGAAGAGGTTCACAAGGTTAATCCCGCAACGGAAATTTTGCCATGGGAGTACAATATTAATTTTCATCCTGATAACAGGGATGTCAAAAGATACTTTATCAGCAAGCTTCCTCAAAAAACAATTCCTCTCCTTACATGGGAAAACGGTAAAAGCTTTGAGATTGATGGTATGTCAGGTTATCTGAGGGATTACTCGCTTAACCAGATAGGACCGGCTGAAGTAACAGAAGCTCAGATTGATGAGGCAAATTCGCGTGGGATGATGGTTTATTCAAAAGTTGACACCTTCGCCAGCTGGCAATATGGAACAACACCTTACCTCCCTTGTCCTTATCAATGGTATGAAAGATATATTACCCTCGAAAAACATGGAGTAAAAGGGACACTCGAGAGCTGGAGTTCGGGATACAAACCCAACTTCATTAGCGAGCTTAGGGCCTGGACATGCTGGAGCGATGCCCCTTCAAGGGATGAACTTTTTTCGAAAATGGCATCAATGATCTTTGGTCAAGATCAGAAAGATCTTGTATTGAAAGCATGGGAACATTTTAGCCAGGCTATCCGGCTTGTTCCTGACACAGGACCCAATATGGGAACAAATAATGCCATAGGGAACCCGATCTTCTTCCAGGAACCACCGGTAAGGACTGTTACTTACCGGTATTCATGGGGGGAGCAGGCTAAACAGATGGAGATCAACCCTTTTTGGCCTTTTACAGTATCCCGCATGGTTTTTTATCCTGATTTTACAAATAAAGCCAACAGGGCCGAAAATTATGCAAGGAGTGCAACCGGTATTCAGGCTGGAAAGGAGATTAAATTGCTTCCGGTTTTTCTTAAGTACCTGAAGCTGGCAAGTGATGAGATGGAGGAAGGTCTTAAATTATATCGTTTGGCTGCTGCAAAAAGTCCGGAATTTAAACGGGAAAATGCAGTAAGGGAGGTAAACGTTGCCGAACAGATGCAGCGGATGATGCAAAGCGACCATGCAATTCTGCAGTTTGAAGATATACGCCTTCAGTTTGTAAACGAAATGGACAAAATTAAAAGGAATTCACTTCTTAGTAATATGAAAGAAATAGTGAAGGCAGAGATAACCAGAACAGAGCTGTCATTAATTGCAGCCTTACACGATTCAAGGCTGGGATTTCAGTTTGAGCAGGATTATGTTTATACTCCCTATTCACTTAAGGAGAAACTTGAAGTTCTTAAAGAGACACTTTATTCGCATCTGGGTGATACAGAAAATATAAAGAAAAAATTATAACATGAAAAAACTTCTGAGTATACTGATCTTTTGTGGAGTTATCACACCATCTTTTGCCCAGGAAGCTCCTGTGGGAATTTTTAATCAAACCGGTGTTCACCAGCCACGGTATTGCCTGTTCTATGACAATCATACCATGCCGGCCATTCCCGATTATGGAGAAACTTTTGATGCTGAGGCATTTACCGACCGCATTAAGGCATGCGGAGTCGATTACCTAACCTTTCATGCCCGCTGTAATCTTGGAATGGCTTACTACAATACAAAAATCGGGATCCGCCATCCATCGCTTAAATATGACCTGTTCGGCAAGCTGGCCGATGCTTGCAAGCGCAAGGGAATAGCCCTGACAGCTTATCTTAATGGCGGTATCAGCAGCGCTGAAGGTATTGAGCACCGTGAATGGACAACATTATCTTTCGACGGACGGGAACTGAGGGAACCCCGTCTGACTCCCTATGTAAGGACAATGTGTTATAACACTCCTTATCGTGACCATCTTATAGCTATGGTGGAAGAAATTGCAACAAATTACCCTGTATCGGGCTTCTTTATCGACTGCCTTCAGAATTTTTATTGTGTCTGCCCCACATGTATCAGGGAGATGAAGGAGCGGGGCATCGATTATAATGACCGTGCCGCAGTAGGCAGATTTTCTGAATTTTCGGCCCTGCGCCTTGCTGAGGACATATACAAAGCAGCGACAGCAATAAAACCCGGATTGCT
This sequence comes from uncultured Bacteroidales bacterium, assembly GCA_942492865.1. Taxonomy (GTDB): domain Bacteria; phylum Bacteroidota; class Bacteroidia; order Bacteroidales; family VadinHA17; genus LD21. The sequence continues at coordinate 2,631,466 of OW818650.1, forward strand.
TATCTATCATAATAATCCCGGTTATGAAGATCAGGCAAATTTCAGTACTTACTTTGAAGTTGAATGTCTTCCAACAGGGAGCTGGGGATACGAATATCTCCCAGTCCTTTCACATTATGTACGGACTCTGGGGAGTATGCCTGTACTTAATATGACAGGACGGTTTTACGACTGGGGCGATTTTGGCGGACTGAGACCCGAAGCCGCAATAAAGTCAGAATTGCTTTATGGCCTGGCTAATGGTATGAGACCCAATGTTGGCGGTCATTTTCATCCGAGAGGCGATCTTGAAAATGCAGTTCTTGACAGGATTGAAAAGATATACAAAGAACTGCAGACAATGGACTCATGGTTTGATAACGCTAAGAATATAACAGAAATCGCAATCGTTTATCCGGGTACCGTCGGACAAATTCGTGGCAACCGGGACCTGAAAGCCGCTGTAAGGATGTTATCTGAGCTAAAGCATCAATTCGATATAGTGACGACATTTTCAGACTGGAGTAAATATAAGGTCCTTGTGATACCTGATGATATCACTTTCGATGATGAAGTGGCCAGGCGTGTTAAAGCTCATATAGCAGCGGGCAAACCTGTCATCGCAACTGGTGCATCAGGTCTCGATAAGGAAAAGACCAGGTTTGTTCTAGAAAAAGAATGGGGTGTGAAATATGGCGGTGAGAATGAGTTCGATCCTGCATATTTTACAGTAGGGAAAAAATTCAACACTAACCTGCCCGATATGCCACTTTCATTATATGCCAGCGGAATAAATATAGAGCCACTGGCAGGGACAAGTGTCGAAGCCAGCCTGATTAAGCCATACTTCAATAAGGGATGGGACGGTGAATATGCTTTTTATTATACTCCTCCCGATAAGGTGACCGACAAACCTGCCCTTACTGTCAATGGTAACGTAGCACATTTCAGCCACAGGATCTTTACCGGTTATAGTGAAAAGGCTCCTGTGGAGCTTAGAACTGTATTTGCAAATGTTCTGAATAACTTGTTGCCCGACCCTTTGTTCAGGTCTGAGAATCTTCCCTCATTTGCCAGGGCATTTGTCACTGAGCAGCCGGGAAGGCGAATGGTTCACATCCTTTCGTATGTTCCCGAGATGCGTGGCTCAAAGACACAGATGATCGAAGAGGCTGTAGAGCTTCATAATGTAAAAATTGCTCTCAGAACTGATGGAAAACCTCCAAGAAAAGTTTACCTGGCACCGGGGGGAAAAGCCCTGCCTTTTAAAATTTCCGGAGGCTATATTAATGTAACCTTACCTGTAAGTAATGGATACTCCATGGTTGTTTTTGAATAATAAATAATAAAAATATGTTTAACAAATATTAAACGATATTATGAATACAACAACAATTCCAAAGCAGGAATTTCACGATCGGATTGAAAAATTCCAGGCTAATATCAAAGCAGCAGGGCTCGATGCGTGCCTTGTTCATGCCACCGAATCGGATATGGCAAATGTCAGATATCTGAGCGAGTACTGGCCTACATTTGAAACTGCTGCAGTATTTGTTCCGTCCGAAGGAGAGGCTGTGCTTCTTGTCGGTCCGGAAAGCGAAATCTATGCTGCCCACAGGAGCGTTTTTAAGAATATTGAAAAGATGATCGAGTATCGTGAATCGGCGGAACCGGAATGCCCTGGGATGAAATTCCTGACTTACAAGGATATAGTATCAAAATATACATCCAAAGGAAGCATTGGGAAACTTGGGATTGTAGGCTGGGCGATAACACCGATGCCGGTATATATGTCATTGAAAAAGCAATTTCCCGATGCAGAGATTGTCCAGGCCGATTCAACTTTTCTTCCCCTGCGCTTTGTAAAAAGCGAAAACGAGCTTGAGTGCCTCCGGAAAGCCTATACTATTTCAGAACTGGCGATTGAAGCTATAATCAATGAAATAAAGCCCGGAATGACAGAATTCCAGGTAATTGGCATTGCACAGAGGGAAATATACAAAAATGGCGGAGAGTATGAAGGCCATTCACTCTATTGTTTCTGCGGTCAGTCGACCAATAACGCTATCTCCCGTCCGACACATAACAAGATCATAAAAAATGAGGTAATTCAGCTTAATATCGGCGCCAGGGTAAGCGGTTACTCATCAAGTGTTGGACTTCCAATTTCAATTGGTCCACTGCCGGAACGTAAAAAGAAGCTTGTTGAGTTCGGACTTGAAGCCCATTTCAGGACAATAGAAATGATGGCTGCCGGGAAACCTGCAGGCGCTGTAGTGAGGGATTACGAAAAATGGGTGAAGTCGAAAGGTTATGAAAAATATATGCTCTACGGTCCATGCCATGCAATAGGTATGATGGAAGTGGAACAGCCATGGATGGAATCTACTTCTGATTATGAGCTGAAGGAAAATATGACCTTCCAGGTCGATACCTTCTTCTACGATCAAGATTTCGGACTCCGCTGGGAAAACGGAGTAATCATAAAAAAAGGCGGAGTGGAGAAGATGTCTGAAAAATTTATGAAGATTATTGAGATATAATTTACCTCTTTGATCATCCCCCTCTCACACCGGGAGAGGGGGAAAAAAGGGGGTGAGGCAGTAAATTAAGAAACCCGAAACAACTCAGCCTTTATACTTTAAACTTTATACTTTAACAATATGCATTACGAAATGATGTTTCCCCACCAGATCAGGGTGGCAATTGACAAGAATACTCCTGTTGCTCTCGCATTGGGAGTACTCGAATACCATGGTGAACATTTGTCACCCGGTGTTGACACCCTGCTTGTCGTCCGCGCATTGGATATGCTTGAAAAAGAAATGCCACTGATTATACTGCCGCCATTCTACTATGGCGCCGGTACTTATGCTGTTGCAGCTCCGGAACGCAATGGAGGCATACATGTCGACTCTGATATTTTAAATAAATTTGCACGGCAGTTGTTTTATAATCTGTTGCGCATTGGTTTCCGCAATATCTATGTCTTCGTTCATCATCAGAGTGAGAACTTTACAAACGGGATGCCCACAGATCTTTCATTTAAACTTGCAGCCAGGCAGGAGATATTCGCCTTTATTGAACGTGAACGTGGCGACGGATGGTGGGGTGATACCTCTTCTGCAACCTATTATGATGATCATGCTTCAGGCAACGATCCGTTTAACTGGATCCATATCTGTCCCTTCATGAGCGCTGAAGCCCAGGCTGTTTATCCTATAGATCATGCCGGTGAACAGGAGACTTCGCTTATGATGGCTTTTTGTCCTGAAGCTGTTGATATGAACAGGTTCTCCGGGGATAAATGGTACTCCAAAGGAGCTAAGAATGCTTCCATATCATATGGAAATAAGGCAAAAGAGATCATCCTCAGGGATATGAAAAAAGCTATGGGATATACAAAATGACAGGGCGGGAGCTAATTGATCTGCTTGAGAAGGGAAAGCGACGGTCTCACCTGATCGGCGATCCGGAGAATGGTATCATTGCAGCCCTCGGCCTTGAAGGACGTCTTTTTGCCGTGGTCAATGGAACTGTACTAAGCAGGGTTTTTAATTCTGCAATATTGAACCACAGCAATAAAGCCTTATATCTTAATCCAGGCGGAGACGCCCTGTGGCCGGCCCCTGAAGGATCTTGCTTCGGCTATGAATATGGTACAGGCAGATGGAGGGTTCCTCCTGCCATAACAGGAGCTGTCTGGGAAGTGATATCATCTTCTGAAAATCGGACTGTTATAGGAGCTGAGATCGACCTTGTAAATAATTTGCAGGTTGGGATACCCTGCGAATTTGAAAGACATATCGAGATCACCCGTTCGGAAAATTCACTTACCCAGAATGTAACTGAACTGATCAGGTATATCGGTACTAAAACTCTCAGATCTGGTGAATTCCTCCTTGCCCCATGGTCGCTCTGCCAGTTTGATTCAGGTGATTATGGTAAAGTTATCATGCCACCTCCGGTCGAGAATGATGTCTGGGATTTTTACGGCCCGAGTGTATCGCAGAGGCGGGTATCAGATGGCATATATGTAATTGATACCGGTACCAAAGAAAGATTTCAGCTTGGTCTGAGCCGTAATGTACCCTGGATAGAATACATTTCAGGAGATCGTTTCAGGGTACGCCGCTATTCCTCTGGTTTGCCTTCAGGACAGGATTATATTGACATAGCAGATATTCCTCCTGAAGAATACCCATCAAACCGCGGAGTGAAGCTGAGCGTTTACTGCGATCCCTCAGGATTTATGGAGATTGAAGCATGCGGCGGCACTGTGGATGTTCTCTTACCAGGAACCGAATTAACTGTTAAAATAACCACGGAATATACTGTAATGTTACATTAACCAGAACCCGTTCGAATAAAACTCTGAACCGAGGCGCAGCCGGGCTCGACGAATTCAAACTCTGAACCGAGGCGCAGCCGAGCTCGACGAAGTCAAACTCTGAAACTCTGAAACCAAAACTATCATGACCCGAAAAACTTTTATAATCCCTCTCCTATTAATAGGATCAATGTTTGCAGTGCTCGGATTTGCCCTGGGAATAAATGCCTTCTTCGTCCCGTTTGTTCAGGATGCATTCAATATCTCAGTTACCATGTCATATCTCGTAATGACGGCAACATTTTTATCCTTTGTTGTATTTGGAATTCCATCAGGTGTTATTATTAAAATGGCCGGATACAAAGGGGCAATGATAATCGCATTCCTGATCATGGCATCAGGCTTTTATCTTATTGCTCCTGCAGCAAAACTTATAAGCTTTCCTTTGCTTCTGCTTGCTTTATTCGTGAGCGGTATGGGACAAACTTTGCTTACAGGCGCTGTCAATACTTATGTCGCCATTCTGGGTCCTGAAGAGAGTGCGGCCAGCAGGATTGCACTGATGGGTATATGCAGTAAAACCTTTTACGCGGTAGCTTCACTTATGCTGGCTGTTTTTATGGATCTTAGCGACGTTCATATTGAAGACACAATTCTTCCATTCTATATTATTTCAGGTATCCTCCTGGTCATGGGTTTCTTTTATTATTTTGCACCGCTTCCTGAAATAAAGGCAGTAGGAGAAGATGAGAGTGAGGTATCCGGAATTTCAGCTTATGCAAATTCCAAAACAAGCATCTTCCAGTTCCCTCACCTTCTGCTGGGAGTTCTTGCAATATTTTTCGATATCGGGCTTGAATATATTGCTTTGGGTTCAATTAATGATTACGCTGCAATGCTTAACCTGCCTTCACCTCAGAATTACGTTTGGTTTGTTTCGGCAGGAATGGTGGCAGGTTATCTGATTGGAGTATTTTTCATTCCGAAATATATAAGCCAGGGAAGAGCATTATTACTGTCAACTATTTCCGGCATTATTGTAACTATTGCAATAGTGCTGCTTCCTGTCGGAGTATCAATATATATGGTTGCCTTTCTCGGCCTTGCTAATGCTCTGATGTGGCCGGCAATTTGGCCCCTGGCAATAGCCGACCTGGGTAAATTTACCAAGATGGGTTCTTCGTTTCTGGTTACTGGAATTATCGGCGGAGCATTTATTCCGTTACTTTTTGGTTATGTAGCCGATATTGCATCCCACCAGGTGGCTTATCTTGTGTGTATTCCGGCTTATTTATATATAATGTATTATGCATTGTCAGGAAGTAAAATCAGAACCATCACAAACGGGCTCTCGAGTTAAGCGAAGCTAAACTAAACACGCAATTATATAATGATGAAAAAGTTCTTTTTGTTTCTAATTATCTTAACCGGAATTATTATTGGTTCCTGTACCGGTAAAACTGGTAAGCCATCTGTCAGCAGTGATGATGTGGTTATTGAAAATGAGGATATTAAGCTTGTTATTTCAAAGGATGGAATAACAAAAAGTCTCGTTTATAAACCAACAAACACGGAATGTTTACTGGAAGGGAAAAAGGTTCCGGTCAGTACCATAACCGAGCCACGGCCTTACCAGAACGAGGTAAAGCTTGCATATCCGAACCAGAGGACCACGTTCAAATCAAATTCAGCCAGGAGGGAAGGGGATAAGCTTATTATTGGCTATGAGCTGATTCCCTGGCAGGTAACGGTAGCAATTAAGACAACTCCTGACTATATAGGCTTTACTATTGAAGCGTTCGATCTCACCGTGGATAATTATGGCATATTGATGACCGAGCCCCCGGTCTCTGAGATGTGGTTCCTGCAATTACCTGTAAAGGATCGTGGCCATTACGGAGACTTGTTGAATGTGATCTGGGATGATAAGGTGGCCGTCAACCTCCTGGCAACGGACCCTTACTGCTATGTCAATGCTGAAGAAGGTGAAGGATACCGTATTATGCAGGCCGGCGTGGATGAAAAGGTTAAACTTACCGGGACCGGCGCTGCTTTGATAACATGCTCCAAAGACAATCTGCTTGACAAAGTGGCCATTGTGGAAGAAGATTATAATTTGCCTCATGGGGTTGCGAGCCGCAGGCACGACCTCTATAGTGCATCTTATTACTGGACGGCCGGTGTAACTCCGGTCAATGTCGATGAACATATTAAATATGCAAAACAGGGCGGATTCAGAACCATGATGATATATTATCCGTCATTCATGGCAGGCAGTGGCTACAGAAAAATAGGGAATTATGATGACTGGCGGCCGGAATACCCTGATGGAAAAGAGGATCTCAGGGCAATGCTGGCTAAAATAAAGGGCGCAGGGATAACCCCGGGGGTTCACTTCCTTCATTCACATATAGGCAGGGACAGTAAATATGTGACTCCCATTCCTGATCACAGGCTGAATCTGCTCAGAATATTCACACTTTCGGAACCTTTGGGCAGGAATGATACTACCGTTTATGTAGAGCAGAATCCTGCAAATTCAACAATGGCCAGAAACAGAAGAGTTTTAAAAATCGGAACAGAAATGATTTCATACGAGGGTTATACAACAACTCCCCCTTATGCATTCACAGGCTGCGTCCGCGGAATAGATGAAACAACAATTAATGCACAGCCTGCAGGATATATGTTCGGTCTGCTTGATGTAAGCGAGTTTGGTGGTACAAGTGTATATATTGATCAGAACTCGGATCTTCAGGATGAAATAGCGGCAGAGATTGCAGACATCTGGGATGCCGGTTTTGAATTCTTCTACTTCGACGGCTCGGAAGGTGTTAATCCACCTTTCTGGCATCATGTAGCCGGCGCACAATGGAGAGTATTCAGCAAATTGAAACCTGAACCCATATTTGCCGAAGGTGCAGCCAAGACCCATTTCAGCTGGCATATGCTTACAGGAGGAAATGCCTTTGATATATTCAGACCTGAGGTCTTAAAGGAAGAAACGGCCAGGCATCCTTTAACAGAAGCGCCGAGAATGCGGGATAATTTCACCAGGCTTAATTTCGGATGGCTCGGATATTGGGTGCCAGATGAAAAAACAGTGGGTACGCAGCCCGATATGCTGGAATACGTCACAAGTAAGGCAGCTGCATGGGACTGCCCTGCGTCAATTCATGCAAATCCTGCAACATTTGCCCGGCACCCGAGGACAGCTGACAACCTTGAGGTTTTCAGGAGATGGGAAGAAGTCAGAGCCAGGAAATGGCTGACGGAAGAGCAAAAGCAAATGCTGAGAGACCCTCACCAGGAATATATTCTGCTGATAAATGAAAAAAAAGAATTCGAACTGGTACCCTGTGAGCAGATCATTAACGTTTCAGATAGCAGCAGGGAAGTACGTGCATTTACTTTTAAAAGAAATAAGGATCTGTATGCCGTTTACTGGCATATATCAGGAGATAAGCAGATTGAGCTGCCTGTAAATACGGCCAGCTTAACATTAATGGAAAGCCTGGGAGAGGAAATCCAGGTTAAAGCAGGTTCAAATGAAAACACTTCAGTGCTGCCTGCCGGTAACCGGAGATATTTAAAAATCATAAATCTGACAGAAAACGATCTTCTGGAAGCATTCAGAGATGCAATAATAATCTGAAGGATCACCTCTCCCCAAACAATCAGTTTTACTGACCACGGGAATCATCCCCCTCTCACATCGGGAGAGGGGGAAAGAGGGGGTGAGGCAGAGAGAAAAAATAAGAGGTTTAGGTTAGAATCAGACGAAAAACACTTAAATAATGACTAAATTTATTTTATACACGATTATAATTATTGCAGCATCAGTATTCCCTGCATGTCAGAACACAGACACCAGGGTATCCGGAACCTTTGCTGACAGTACATACCTTGCCAATGTCCCCCTGCAACCGGGTGAAGAAAGCTGGAAGTTCATTGATGATCTTAAATCGCCTATGTGGACGAACCATCCATGGGAAAAACAGCCACCTGCCCCAGGGCAGGTTGATCTTTCCAAAGGAGTTACCATTAAGGAGGATTTCCCTGATCCCGCAGGCAGGCTTGAAACGGCTTATGAAGATCTAAAAACATTTCTTTCTGCAGGAAATGTACAGGGTGAAAATGGCAGCTATATTATTACAACAGCCGCAAATAAAAATCTTAAAAGTGAATCCTTCCGTATCGATATCAGTCCTGAAAGCTGCACTATTGTTGCAGGAAATGCGGAGGGGATCCGCAGAGGGATCTTCCATATTGAAGATGAAATGCTGAGGCTAAGAGGTCCATTGCTTCCACTGGGAACTGTTGAGAAGGATCCTGTTTTGCAAAGACGTATTTCCCGCTGTTTTTTCGGGCCGATAAAGCGCGCTCCGAAGATGAAGGATGAGTTAATGGATGATGTTGATTATTATCCTGAACAGTACCTTAATCGTCTGGCTCATGAGGGAGTAAACGGGTTATGGCTTACAGTTGAGTTCCGGGATCTTGTTTCAACTAAATACACTCCCCATTACGGTAAAGATGGAGATAGACGTCTTGCCAAACTGAAGCAGACTGTTGAAAAATGCCTTAAATATGGAATTCGTACATATATCTTTTGTATTGAGCCACGTGCATGGGAACCTGAAAACCCTGTGCTAAACAACTTTCCTGTACTGGCAGGTGCACCAAGCGGCAGGGGAAATTTATTTTGTCCCTCAAGTGAAACAGCCCATGACTATCTGTATAAAACAGTAAATAAGATTTTTACCGCTGTTCCTGAACTAGGGGGAATGATAAATATATCACATGGTGAAAGAGCTACAACCTGCTTAAGCTCTGTTTCTACCATATCGAAGAATGAAGGTAAAATAAATTGTCCGCGTTGTTCCGAAAAGCATCCCTGGGAGATACTGAATTCTTCATTATCGGCCATGGAGGAGGGAATGCACGCCGCTTCACCTGAAGCCGAACTTATAAGCTGGCAGTATATGCCATCGCCTCAGAGATTTGTCACTGGAGATGATTATTCCATCGGTGATTGGGTTTATGAACTTCCCGCTCATACTCCCGAAGGTGTTATCCTTCAGTTTAATTTTGAATCAGGTGTAAGCCGTACTGAGTTCGGAAAGTTATTGGTCGGAGGCGACTACTGGATCTCCAATCCGGGTCCCAGTGACAGATTTGACCGCCTTGCAAAGGTTGCACAGGAGAATGGTACCGATATATCGGCAAAGATACAGACCGGAAATTCGCATGAAGTTGCTTCTGTACCTTATGTTCCCATGCCTGCTTTGTTGTTTGAGAAGTTTGCCGCTATGAGAAATCTTGGCGTTTCCCATACCATGTTGTGCTGGTATTTTGGGAATTACCCGGGTCTGATGAATAAAACAGCGGGGATACTATCAATGGAACCATTTCCTGATGATGTTGATGCCTTTTTGAACCATCTTGCATCCATCTACTATAAAAAGGAAGATGTTTCAAAAGTTGTTGAGGCATGGAAACTTTTTGGCAAAGGTTATGAAAATTACCCTCTCACTAACCTGTTCCAGTATTACGGACCGATCCATGACGGGCCGGTATGGCCACTTCTCCTGAAACCTGCCGATGCACCTTTATCTCCGACCTGGCAGATAGGATCAAGTACAACATTAAAGCCATGGCCCCCCAGTGGCGACCGTGTCGGAGAATGCATCGGCGATGTACTTACACTTGATGAAGTTGTTGAGCTTACAAGACGAATGACTGAATCATACGAAAAGGGTATGGCGATACTTAATGAATTAAAAGATAATTATACGGCCGAACCTGAACGTTTGCTTGATTTTGGAATCGCAGAGGCTCTCGGAATTCAGCTCAGAAGCGGATACAACATCCTTAATTTCTATTTTTTGCGTGAGAGGATGTTTCGTATGGAAGGGAAGGAAAGGCTTGAAATACTTAAACAAATGGAAGGAATAATTAAAGAAGAGATCAGGCACGATAAGCGGCTTCTTGAGCTTTGTGAAAATGATTCCCGCCTTGGTTTTCATTCTGAAGCAGAAGGTTATAAATATTTTCCGGCAAAGATCAGCTGGCGTATGGATCAGCTGAAAGCAGTCCTTGATAATGATGTTCCGGAACTGAGAAAAATTATAAAGGAAAATCAACCTTTATTCCCGGAATATACAGGGAAGAATCCGCAGGGGGCTGTCGCAGGGTGTGTTTCATCAAATATTTCTTTAACCTCTGATGATTTGGTTTTGCCAGCAGACCTGAAGTGGCAGTCTTTTGATTATGGTTCGGGAAAAACTGCCCGGTGGACATCCACCTATGACAATGATGGCTTATACTTTATAGTTTCAGAAAGAGAATCATCTCCAGATACACCTCCAATTTCAAACGTGGAAATTAAAATTGAGCCTGAACGTCTTTATCCGGCGGCCCATTACATCTTCAGCAGTGATCGTGAAAATCTGGACCCTGTTCATATTACCGGATATCCTCTTATTTACAGGGCCGCTTACAAATCATTAAATAAAAATGGAACCTCTTATCTGATCACGAGAATCCCTCTTAAGAATATAGGATTAAATGGGGCCGATCTGCATCCGATAAGGGTCGATGTACGGGTACAATGGAATCAGGATAGGTCCTGCGCCTGGCGCCCCAATAACCCCACAACTTCACGTCTGATACTGGGAACGGATAATCCCGCCGATCTCGGCTGGCTCATATTTAAAAACTAATATTATATTGTAACCTATAAAAAGCGGGAATGAAAGAAAGAGTTAAAACAGCGGCATTATTTTGCCTGATGGGACTTTTCTTTGGCTGCCAAACGCAGCAGGAACAGAAACAAGTTGAGAAAACAGATTATCCTGTAATCGGAAACGAAGAGCATCTGAAATGGTTCCGTGAAGCCAAGTTTGGAATGTTCATACACTGGGGGCCTTACGCTATGATGGGAGGAGAGTGGAAAGGAAAGTTCCAGGAAGAAGCGAACGGCGAATGGATAATGAAGTATATGAAGATCCCGGTAAAGGAATACCGCGAGATAGCTCATGAATTTAACCCGGTTAAGTTTGACGCAAAAGCCTGGGTAAAGCTGGCAAAAGTTACCGGCATGAAATACATTGTGATAACTGCAAAGCATCATGACGGGTTTGCAATGTATAAATCGGGAGTGACTGATTATAACATTGCTGACTGGACTCCTTTTAAGCGCGATCCGCTTAAGGAACTGGCTGATGCCTGCAAAGAAGAAGGAATAAAATTCTGTGTTTACTACTCACACCGGGAAGACTGGGATCACCCGGGAGGATATGGCAATAACTGGGATTATGATAATGACTGGGGTGATTACCTTTTTCATGAGCAGAAATTCCGTAAATACCTTGATGAAAAAGCCAAGCCCCAGTTAAAAGAGCTGCTTACAAACTATGGTCCGGTTGGCCTTGTATGGTTTGACCGTGGAATGTATACTCCTGAGCAGGGACTTGAATTCGTTGAACTCGTTAAGGATATCCAGCCCGAATGCCTTATAAACAGCAGGGTTGGAAACTATAATCAGGAGCTTCTGGGTGATTACCAGAGTATGTCGGATAACGGAATGCCACCGGGAGGAATTGGTGAATACTGGGAGTCACCTCAGACACTTAACCATACATGGGGCTTCAGGAAAGACGATACCGCATGGAAAACTCCTGAAAACGTCATACAGCGCCTTGTGGAAATTGTAAGCCGCGGGGGCAACTACCTGCTTAACATTGGTCCGACAGGCGAGGGAGTAATCCCGGCTGCCACGATAAATATATTTCAGAAGATAGGTCCATGGGTGGAGCGAAATGCGGAAGCTATATATGGAACAACAGCCAATCCGTTCCCCGAAATGCCGTGGGGCTATACAACAATAAAAGGCAACAATGCTTACCTGTTTGTAAGCAACTGGCCAAAAAACAACATTATCGATCTTCCGGGACTAAAAAATCAGGTCAGGTCTGCTTATTTTCTTGTAAATAAAACTGAAAAGCTTCAGGTTGAGCAGAAAGAGGTTACTGCTTATATCAGAGTTCCTTCAGAATCGCCCGATAATCCCATCGCTGTTATAGCCCTTGAACTTGATGGCGCTCCGCAGGCAGATCCGCGTTTGGCAAAGCAGGATGAGAATGGGAAAATAGAATTGAACTATCTTACAGTAACAACAAAAGGAAACACCAGGACAAGGTTCAACCGGAAAGGAAATTTTCATATTTCAAAATGGACCGGTCCGGAAGATTCAGCCGGCTGGGATATTCAGGTTGATAAACCGGGTACATTCAAGGTGATCATATCCTATTCAGCAAACAATGAATGGAAAGAGAAGCCCTACGAAATAAGGGCAGGCGCTGAATTCATTAAAGCCTCTGTTGTGCATACAGGAGGACTTTTTGACTACCAGAGCCTTCCTGTTGGTTATGTTACTTTTTCAAAACCTGGGAGGCACACTCTTTCAATAAGACCACTTTCTTCAAGCGATTCATACCTTATGTATCTGCGTTCAATAACACTTGTGCCTGCGGCTGAAGTGAAGAAAGAAGGTTGGGTTGTTGCAGAATAACAGTTTAAGTTTATAAATTATCAACATCATGATAAACAGAGTACCGGAGTTTAAGGAAAGAATCGTAAGTATTGATGCATTGCGTGGTTTCGCCATGTTTTTGATACTGGGAACCCAGATTGGTGGAGCTCCCATCTTCAAAACCTTCGGCGATATGATATGGAATGAAAACTGGCCGGCTTTCTTTGCTAACCAGATGAGCTGGGCAAATCCGAGAGTCAGCTTTCTTAATATTGCCCAGTCAGTTTTTATTTTTATAGTAGGAGTTGTTATTCCTTTTTCTTTGAATAACAAGATGAAGAAAATGGGAAGATCAAAGACTTACCTCAACATTCTTAAACGCTCGGTTATTCTGTATATTCTCGGACTAATGGCAGGCGCAGTTATACTGAACCTGCCTGAAACAGGCAAGACACTTGCAAATTTCCCGGTTTATAATAATGTACTTGAATATATAGCCATAGCATATCTTGTGTCCTCGATTATCGTGCTGAACACCAGTGTCAGGGTGCAGTATATTGTAACAGCAGGATTACTATTGCTATACTGGGCTATATGGCTATTCATACCTGCACCCGGATGGGATGGCGATATCTTTTCACAGGAAATGAACATAGGCCAGTATATAGACAAAGCAGTTATGGGTGAACATGCCAGCCGGTATGGAACGAAAGTTCTTAATACGATCAACAATATATCCATCACGATGATAGGAGTCCTTGCAGGTCATCTGATCTTCAGCAAACGCAGCAAACAGGAAAAGGTCAGGCGGTTATTAATTGCGGGTTTTGCAATGATAATTGCAGGTAAGATCTGGAGCCTGTTGTTCCCGATAATAAGAGATTTCAATACAAGCACTTTCGTCCTTGTAAGTGTAGGATTTGCCGTATTTTTGCTGGGACTATTTTACCTGATCATCGATATCAGGGGGTATTCAAAATGGGCATTTTTCTTCATCGTTTTTGGTGTCAATTCAATTGCCATCTACATGATGGCCCATCTGTTTGATTTCAGGCTGATCGGCAATGTAGTTGTGGGAGGGGTAAGCTCCCTGTTTTCAGATAACGTAGAAAACTTCATAAAGGCTGCCACTGCGATGTTGGTTATGTGGCTCATTGTATATTATATGTATTTAAAAAAGACATTTATTAAAATTTGAATTCATTTCTGTACTTTATATATTTTTGACGATGAAATCCATTCTTGTTTTGCTTCTTGTACTTTGCATCTCATGCAATTCAAAAAAAAGCGATGTAGGTATCACAATAATACCAAAGCCTGAATCAATTGTTGAAACAGGTGGTTTTTTTAAGTTGAAAAACCAGGCTACAATCTATTTTGCAGGCAGCGATGCGGATGCAGTTATTTCTGTTTTCTCCGGTCAGGTAAATGATTACCTCACACTTCAAAAAGGTGATAAAGATGCCGGGATTGAGATAATTATTGCTGAAGGTATCATCGGTGAAAATTATTCACTGGACGTGAATAAAAATAAAATACTGATTACCGCCGGCTCATTGAATGGCGTCTTCAACGGATTGCAAACGCTGAGGCAACTTGTTATTTTTGCAGAGAAGAAAAGTGGGAAAATATATATTCCATGTTGTTCAATAGAAGACTCTCCAAAGTACGGCTGGCGTGGGGTCATGCTCGATGAATCGCGTCACTTTTTCGGAGTTCAGAAAGTGAAGCAGTTGATCGACATGATGGCTTTACACAAGCTGAATGTCTTTCACTGGCACTTAACTGATGTACCCGGATGGAGGATGGAAATCAAAAAATATCCGAAGCTGACCACCATAGGAGGAGTGGGGAATCATTCCGATAGTGAAGCGCCTGCAAAATATTACACCCAGGAGCAAATTAAGGATATTGTAAAATACGCAGCAGAAAGATTCATCCAGGTTATTCCTGAAATAGATATGCCCGGTCATGCAGGAGCTTCCAATAAAGCCTACCCTGAATTTTCAGGAGGAGGATCTGAAGAATATCCTGAGTTTACTTTCAATCCTGGCAAAGAAGGAACATATTCTTACCTGACCGATATATTGTCAGAGGTCACAGAGCTTTTCCCTTCACAGTACATACACCTCGGAGGAGATGAAGTCCATTTCGGGAACCACCAATGGAAAACCAATTCCCAGGTTAAATCTTTAATGAAAAAGAATAAGCTGGCAGATCTGAAGGCTGTGGAAAAATATTTCGTCAAACGTATGTCTGATACCATAAAAAGTTTAGGCAAAACGGTAATTGGATGGGATGAGATAATAGATGCAAATATTGACCCCCATGATGCAATTATTATGTGGTGGCGCCACGACAGGCAAGACCAGCTGCAAAAATCGTTCGAGGGAAAATATAAGGTTGTGATGTGTCCCAGAATACCATTATATTTTGACTTCGTTCAGCATGAAAGTCATAAATATGGAAGGCGCTGGAAAGGTGCGTTCAGTGATCTTGAAGCTGTCTATAAATTCCCTCCCGACACTCTTGCCGGAATAAAGGAGTACGATAATCAGATACTTGGCATCCAGGCAAACCTCTGGACGGAAGTTATTCATAACAACGAAAGACTTGATTTTATGACATATCCGAGAATATCGGCAATGGCCGAGGCAGCCTGGACAAAGGGAGAGAGAAGTTATGACGATTTTATGGTAAGGCTGAAACCTATGTTGGGTTTCTTTAAAGAAAAGGATATATATTATTTCGATCCGTTTAATCCTGAACTTAATCCTGAACCGGCAGGACCGGCAGTAAAATAACATAAGCCATGGCAATATCAAGACGCTCTTTTATCCGTTCAGCAGGCCTGGGTGCCCTTGCAATCGGTACAGGATGTTCAGTTAGCAGAAAAGCAGTTGTGCAACAACAGCAAATCCCGGAAATACAGGGTTTTGAAAGGTACAGGTATGATCCTGAAATTTCAAAGAACTGGGTGCCTTTTTCTGACAGGAAGATCAGGGTTGGGATTGTCGGATATGGTGTGAGCAGGTTCGGCGCTGATTTTGGTTTCCAGAATCATCCCAATGTTGAAATAGCGGCAGTCAGTGACCTGGTACCGGAACGTTGTGCAGCCCTGGCAAAAGTATGCAGATGCTCAAAGACATATCCTTCACTTGAGGAACTTGTCAGGGACGATTCCATTGAAGCTGTCTTTGTTGCCACCGATGCACCCGGTCATGCAAAACATGTCATTGAAGTGCTCCGGCATGGTAAACATGCAGCATGTGCAGTTCCGGCCGTGTTCGGTTCAGTGGAAGATGCTGAAAAGCTATTTGAAGCAGTTAAAACAAGCGGCCTTAAATATATGATGTTCGAAACATCCTGCTTCCGCGAAGATCTTTTTGCCATGAACCGGATCTATAATGCAGGAGGATTCGGACAGCTCCTTTATTCCGAGGGCGAGTATTATCACTACATGCCGGTACCGATCGACTCATATAAAGGCTGGCGGATAGGACTTCCTCCTCAATGGTACCCTACACATTCAAATGCTTACCAGACAGGTGTCACAAGGGGAAGCTTCACTGAAGTATCATGCATAGGAATTCCAAGTATTATCGATCACCTGCAGCCGGCGAATAATGTCTATAAAAATCCGTTCGGCACTGAAGTAGCTCAGTTCCGGACGAGTGAAGGAGGCGCCTCAAGGATGGCTGTAAGCTGGGATACACCAGGCGATAGTGGCGAGAGAGGCAGGGTGCGTGGGCAGAGAGGGACATTCTATGGAAAATATGAGGGACTTGAAAAAGAGTTGCCTGATTTAAACCGGCCTGCATTGCCCCCCGGCGTACCTCCCGGAGGGCACGGCGGATCGCATGGATACCTGATGAATGAATTCGTAAATGCAATTCTTCAGGACCGCAAACCCATGGTTGACATTGCAATGGCCCTGAACCTGACTGTTCCGGGAATTGTTGCTCATAAGTCAGCTTTGAAAAACGGTGAATTGATGAAGATCCCTCAGTATAAATTCTAAGAAATCAGCTTAACAACTCACTTGAAGTATAATGAAAAAAGTGTCAGTCATTATCATTTTACAGCTGATTACATTAATGATGATCAGCCAGCCAGTTAAAAAAGATATTATTCCTGATTATGAATCATATATTTTAACTCCTGAACCATCTCCTAAACCAAGGATAAACGGAGCGAAGGTATTCGGTGTCCGTCCGGGGCATCCTGTTATTTTTAAAATCGCCGCAACAGGTAAGAGACCAATAACCTTCTCTGCAAAAAACTTACCTGCAGGACTATCCCTTGATGAAAAAAACGGAAGATTTTCCGGTTCAGTTGAAAAACCCGGGACCTATAATTTAATATTATCTGCAAAGAATGAACTTGGTACCGCTGAACGTGAATTTCGCCTGGTTGTCGGGGAAAAGCT
This sequence comes from uncultured Bacteroidales bacterium, assembly GCA_942492865.1. Lineage (GTDB taxonomy): Bacteria > Bacteroidota > Bacteroidia > Bacteroidales > VadinHA17 > LD21. Next base: position 2,648,740 of record OW818650.1, read on the forward strand.
TGCACTTACTCCACCTATGGGTTGGAATAGCTGGAATGGCTGGGGCGATTTTGTGACAGATGAAAATGTCCGGGCTACCGCTGAAGCAATGGTTGAAACCGGCCTGATTGATCATGGATGGAGTTATGTAAATATTGATATCGGCTGGCAAGGTAAGCGTGGTGGAAAATACAATGCCATTCAGCCATCCGAACGATTTCCTGATATGAAAGGGCTTTCTGATTATGTTCATTCATTAGGGTTTAAAATCGGGATTTATTCAACCCCATGGGTAAGGACATATTTTGGATATACCGGTGGATCATCTGATAATGAAAACGGATACCTGGAGGATATAAAAATTGATAAGAGTGTTTCAGAGGGACAATACATAGGGAAATATAGTTTCGCTGAAAACGATGTCAGGCAATTTGAAGATTGGGGGATAGATTATCTTAAATATGACTGGACATCGCGTGTTGACATGCCTGATCCTGTTGATCCCAGGGAACAGATGTCCCGGATCTTAAGAAACTCTCAGAGGGATATTGTTTTTTCACTTTGCAATCCGCTTTCTGTTGATGATGCTCAAAAAAAATTGCAGTATGTCCAGTTATGGAGAACAAATACCGATATACGTGACGTATGGGATAATTCAGTACTTGAGAAGGATAAATGGGCATTAGGAATTACAGATATATGGGATTTGCACCGGGAATGGCGCGAATTTACAAAGCCGGGATGCTGGGCCGACCCCGACATGCTGGTAGTAGGATGGGTCGGTTTCGGCGATAAGGAGTTGCACTACACTTTGCTTACCCCCGATGAGCAATATACTCACATAAGCCTCTGGTCGTTATGGTCGGCCCCGCTTTTAATAGGAAGTCCTGTTGAAAAGCTGGATAAGTTTACATTAAGTCTTTTATCAAATGATGAAGTAATTGAAATAGACCAGGATCCTCTTGGAAGGCAGGCATACATGGCAGACAAAAACGGCGACGGGGAAGTGTGGGTAAAGAATATGGAAGACGGCTCAAAAGCTGTTGGCCTGTTTAATAAATCACTAAAAGAAATTACAGTAAATGCAAGCTGGCTCAAGCTTGGTATTTATGGAAAACAAAGGGTTCGTGACGTCTGGAGGCAAAAAGACCTCGGAGTATTTGAAAAAAGCTTTTCGTCAAAAGTACAACCGCATGGAGTAGTATTGTTAAGAATGTTTCCGGAATAAGTCACGGATCAAATATAATTTCAAAGACAATGGGAAAAGTAAAATTTTGGCTGGTGTTTAGTGTTATATTATTAACAGCGATTGATCTCTCTTCTCAGAAGACCGTTCGCCCGAAAGAAATTGACGATGTGTTGATCAATCCGGGTATAGGTTTTATGACATTTCAGCGATTTAATGGTGATGACATAAACCAGGGTGTTGGCTGGACGGAAGGAAAACCGATCGAATACCAGAAATTCGACGGTGACCTTGAAAACATTAATCACCCCATGACCTCAATAGCATATTTCAGGGTTTACTGGAGATATCTCGAACCTGAGCCCGGAAAATATAACTGGGAGATGATCGATAATGCCCTGAAAACTGCCCGTGAACGCAAGCAGACCCTTATGCTCCGCATAGCACCATACGGGCAGGGCCAGAAGGATGACGTTCCGGACTGGTACAGGAAAATGGTTGGGCCGAACAGGAAGTTTCAGGCCGACTACTGGATTACGGACCCGGAAGACCCCCGTTATGCAGAAAATTTCAGTAAAGTTATTACTGCACTGGGCACGCGCTATGACGGACATCCTGATCTTGAATCGGTTGATGTTTCGATTGTAGGGTTCTGGGGTGAGGGAAGCGGTTCACACCTGCTGACAAAGAAAACAATGGAAACGCTTGTAAATGCCTATACCGATAGCTTCAAAACAACTCCTCTTGTGATGCTTCTGACTGATGAGAAAACAAATAAGTACGGACTCTCACAGACGAATGTAGGATGGCGGGTTGATTGCATCGGCGATCTTGGATTCTGGGGAGAGAACTGGACCCACATGTACAACTATTATCCGCAGGGGATCATAAATTTTGGAATGAAGGATGCATGGAAAAAAGCACCGGTAACCCTTGAAGTGTGCGGAACTATGATGAGCTGGCATGGAAAAAAGGATAGCTGCCAGTACTGCCAGGGATACACTGCAGAGCAAGTTGATTATATTATAAATGAGACATTGAAATGGCATATTTCCTCATTTAATAATAAATCATCCGGTGTGCCTGATGAATGGAAACCAAAGGTCGATCAGTGGCTTAAAAAAATGGGATACCGGTTTGTGCTGCGTAATTTTTCCTACCCCGAATCCGTGGCTCCGAATGAGAAGCTGAATTTCAAATCGTGGTGGGATAATAAAGGTGTTGCCCCATGCTACAGGAAGTTCCTGCTGGCAGTAAGACTTAAAAACAATAATGCATCAGCAGTAATGATCACCGATGCCGATATAACCGGCTGGCTGCCTGGCGACAATCTTTATGATGCTGCTGTTTTTGTTGCCCCTGATACTCCTGCAGGCATTTATGATCTTCAGGTAGGTATTGTCGACCCTCAGTCGCATGAGCCGAAGGTAAATCTTGCAATTGAAGGAAGAGATCAGGAAGGCTGGTATACAATCGGTAAGATCAATGTGAAATAAAAACAAGTATCACATTTGAGCTTGTCGGGGAAACCTGTCACCCTGATATTTTCCCCTCCTTTCGAAAAGTTCCGAAAGGAGGGGAGACTATTCTTTGATTTGGATTTATGATTTTTTCAAGGTAGATTTGAATTCGTTGATGAAACCACATTAGAATTAAATAAAATAACTAAAAACATAAAACTATGCCTGGTCCCGGTGCTTATTGGTTTGGAAAAGAAGAGATGGAAGCCGTAATGGAAGTGATGGAAAAAGGTTATCTGTTCCGCTATGGAAGTGAAACAGATCCTAAATTCCTTCATAAAGTATCAACCCTGGAAAAGGAATTTGCTAAATACAGCACTGCAAAACATGCTTTGGCAACCTCTTCCGGTACATCGTCCCTGGTATGTTCAGTTATAGCCCTGGGATTAAAACCCGGTGATGAGATCATCATCCCTGCATATACATTCGTTGCAAGCTATTCATCAGTTATATTTCCCGGGATAGTTCCGGTACTGGCCGAGATTGATGACAGCCTCACCTTGGATCCGGATGATATTGAGAGGAAAATAACTCCACGTACGAAAGCAATAATGCCGGTTCACATGCTTGGCAACCAGTGTAACATGGACAAGATAATGGCTATCGCCCGGAAGCATAACCTGCTGGTTCTTGAAGATTGCTGCCAGGCAGCCGGAGCTTCATACAAGGGGAAAAAATTAGGTACAATAGGCAATATCGGGGCATTTTCCCTGAATATCTTTAAAACGATAAATACAGGTGATGGCGGACTGGTAGTTACAAATGATCCTGAACTTTATGGAACTGCCTTTGCTGTTCACGACCAGGGCCATAAGCCAAACCGTTTTGGGGTGGAGGTTGGGGCACGTAACGTCCTGGGATTGAATTTCAGGATGAATGAAATTACTGCCGCTGTGGCATTGGCGCAGTTGAAAAAGCTCGATAAGATAATTGCTACGCTTCGTGAAAACAGAACAAAACTGAAAAAATATATTTCTGAGGCCAAGGGTTTTAAATTCAGGACACTAAACGACCCGGCAGGTGATTGTGCAACACTCTGTACAGTGATATTCGACACTAAGGAAATGGCAGCCAGAGTTTCAAAAAGTCTTGGCTCAAAAACCATTGATCAGAGCGGATGGCATGTTTATGCAAATATGGAGCATGTGCTCGAGCATCTGAAAAGTATTGGCCAGCCTCACACCAAAGGTTCATATCCAAAGACTGACGATATTCTGAGCCGGTCAATGAATATCAGTGTCGGAGTTGTTGATGGCGGACTAGGAGCAGGATGGGGTATCAATATCAATTCAACAGATAGTGAGATAGAAGCCGCAGCAGAACAGTTCATAAAGGCCTGTAAATAAAAGTTTATTATAATCTCTATCATATTTGGATTTGCCCCCGGATTCAACAGGGGAATTTGAAAAACAAACAGCTAACCCTTATAAAATGAAAAGAATCAATATCGCAGCACTTTTTATCCTGTTAGCTCTGTGCTTTACACAGGCAACATTTTCTCAGGGATATGATCCGTTAGTTGATTATAAAACTACTTTCAAATGGCCTGAGGGGAAGCAGGTGGCCTTAAGCTTCACGTTCGACGATGCCCGTCTGACGCAGATCGATAATGGGATCCCGTTATTCGATAAATATAATGTAAAGGCTACGTTTTATGTTTCTATGGGAAGTGTGATGAAAAGACTTGATGCCTGGAAGCAAGCAATAAAAAATGGTCATGAGGTGGGTAACCACTCCCTGCTGCACTCATGTACCATTAACTATGGGTTTTCCCGTGTACCGCTTGAAGAGTACACTCTTGCCAGGATGGAGATGGAACTTGATTCTGCAGGAAAAGAACTTGAAAGAGTACTTGGAGTGAAAGGTGTCTCATTTGCATATCCCTGCGGCCAGACTTATGTTGGCAGGGGACCTACGGCAAAAAGCTATGTTCCTCTTGTATCGGTGATGTTCGAAAGTGGCCGTAACTGGCTTGGCGAAAACAGTAATAATCCGGCCCTCTGCGATCTGGCCCAACTGCAGGGCATGGAGCTCGATGGCAAATCATTCGAACAGGTAGTACAATTGATAGAGGCTGCAAAGAAGCAGGGAAAATGGCTCATCCTGGCCGGCCATGAGATAAACGTCGAAGGAAGGCAGACATCACAAATGGCCGTTATAGAAGCTTTGTGCAAATATGCAACAGATCCGGCAAATGGCGTTTGGGTCGATAATGTTCATAATATCGCCGCTTATGTGAAGGAGCAGAGAGGAGAAGCTCCTTTTGCAAAAGCCCCTGCTTATCTGAATCCTCTTCTTCCTATCGGAGTCAGAGTTGAGGATCTCGTTTCCCGGATGACACTCGAAGAAAAAATAGGACAGATCAATATGCCCTGCGTTTATATCAACAGGTTGGGAAAGGATGTAAATGCCAAGATGGAAGGTGTAAAGAAATTTACCGAGGGTACCCTTGAAAAAGGTGTTGGTCCGGCTGGGGGCTTCTTTACTTTACCAAATAACATCCTTTTTGAAGGACCTGAACAGCAGGCAAAATTCCATAACGAGCTTCAGAAAATAGCTCTTGAAAAAACAAGGTTGAAAATTCCTCTTCTGCAGACTGAGGAGGGTACACACGGACTGATGTGCTCAGGCGCAACAATCTTCCCTGAAGGACTGGCAATAGGAAGTACCTGGAACATGGATCTTGTAAAGGATCTTTATACTGTAGCTGCCAGGGAGGCGAGGGCAATTGGGATTCACCAGTTGTTCACACTTGTCATTGAACCTAACAGGGATCCGAGACTTGGAAGAAATGAAGAGGGTTACAGCGAAGATCCATACCTATGCGGTCGCATAGCAGAGAATATTGTAAGGGCAGTACAGGGAAATGATATTTCAGCACACGACAAGGTTGTTGCCGGTCTATGCCATTATCCGGGCCAGAGTCAACCTGTCAGCGGTTTGGAACGGGGTGCAATGGAAATCTCTGAACGTACTCTCAGGGAGGTCTTCCTTCCCCCCTGGGTGGCCGGGATCAAAGAAAATGGCGCTTTAGGTGTGATGGCTACCTATCCTGCCATCGATGGTGTGCCGGCTCATGGTTCCTCTAAACTCCTCACAAAGATCTTGAGGGAAGAATTAGGCTTCGAAGGTCTGGTTCTAAGTGAGGGAGGCGGAATAGGAACTCTGGTTTACGAAAGACTTGCTCCTTCAAGAAAAGAAGCCGGCGCCCAGGCGTTGAAAGCAGGCGTTGATGTAGGAATATCTTATGAGGAAGGTTATATGGCTCTTATGGGCGATAATATTAATGACGGAAGCGTTAGCATGGCTACACTCGACAGGTCAGTAAGAAGGGTGCTTACCCAGAAGATGAAACTTGGGTTGTTTGAGAATCCCTACGTAGATCCCGCAAAGGCAGTTACTGTTTCTCATACAAAAGAAAATCAGGAATTGGCTCTTCAGGTTGCCCGTGAAGGTATCGTTCTGCTGAAGAATGAGAAAAACCTTCTGCCGCTGAAAAAAGATCTGAAATCCATCGCAGTTATCGGTCCGCTTTCTGATGACAGTGAAAGTATGCTGGGTGACTATACATCAAAAGTTGTACTCCAGGAAATATCAACCGTTCTGAAAGGTGTTAAGAAAAAAGTATCTCCCAATACTAAAATAACATATGTTAAAGGATGCGAAATAACAGGGGATAAGCTGAACGAGATCAGTAATGCTGTAAGAGCAGCCAGGAGCGCTGAAATTGCATTGCTTGTTCTGGGTGAAAACGGCGACAGAACCAATGGTGAAGGCTGGGATGCTGCAACACTGGAATTGACTGGTTATCAGCAGTCTCTTCTTGAGGCTGTATATAAGACAGGTACTCCGGTTGTACTTGTGCTTGTAAGCGGAAGACCACTTGCAATCCGCTGGGCTGATGCCAATGTCCCTGCCATCGTTGAGGCATGGATGTGCGGAGAAAAAGGCGGAGATGCCGTTGCCGATGTGCTTTTTGGAGACTATAATCCCAGCGGCCGCCTGCCAATAACTTTTCCCCGTCACGTAGGTCAGCTGCCCGTATATTACAACTACACGCCTTCAAAAAAACAGTGGATCGATGAGGGCTGGGGGAACCCGTACGTTGATATGGACCCGACACCACTTTATGAATTTGGCTTTGGCCTGAGCTATACAACATTCGGGTACAGTAACCTGAAAATTGATCCTTCTGAAAACGGAAGAGAAGGAACGATAAATATAAGCGTGGATGTTGCAAATACCGGCAAAATTGGTGGGGCAGAAGTCGTTCAGCTTTATATTAACGATTTGGTGAGCAAGATGATAAGGCCAATCAAGGAGCTGAAGGGATTTGAAAAAATTATGCTTGAGCCGGGAGAGAAGAAGACAGTGAAGTTTAGTGTTACGGCCGACAAGCTTTCTTTTCTTGATGAAGACCTTAACTGGACAGTTGAACCGGGAACCTTTGCAGTAATGGTTGGAAGTTCATCGGACGATATAAAACTGAAAGGCGAATTTGTCATTAAATAAAATTGATATCCGGCGATCACGTTAATTAAAGTCAAAAATCATCCTGTATCTTAAAAATACTTTGAATTAAGGAATCTTTGAATTATTTTTAACGCACTTATAAATGAGCAATTTAACCTGCCTTTCTTCAGGAAAAACGTATTTTTTAACCATCATTTTGAGCCACGGTAATAAAATATTTATTTTAAGTCACTAATAATCATCAACTTCAATAATCCTTACAAGATGAAAAGCGAAAAAGATCTTAGCCGCCGTAAATTTCTCTCAAATACAGCTTTGGGTGCCATAGGTACTCTGGGGGCTGGAGTATTAACCTCCTGCTCCGGACCAGCTGCCAAGAAACCCGAAGTAAAAATGCCGGTCCTGCTTAACCAGGCTCCCGATGGTAAAGTGCTGAAAGCAGGACTTATAGGTTGCGGGGGAAGAGGAACAGGTGCAGCTATGAATTTTCTTGATGCAGGTCCAAATCTTCAGATTGTTGCATTGGGCGATGTTTTCAAGGATCAGCTTGATAAATGCCGTGAAACATTAAAAACCAAAAAGAACGTTGATATTCCTGATGATAAATGTTTTGTAGGTTTTGACAACTATCAGAAAGTTATTGATTCAGGTGTTGATATTGTTCTCCTTTGCACACCGCCACATTTTCGTCCTGCCCATGTTGAAGCAGCCGTAAATGCAGGCAAGCATGTATTTATGGAAAAACCTTGTGCAGTAGATCCGGTTGGAGCACGCTCTGTTCTTGTTTCTTCAAAGAAAGCACAGCAGCAGGGGCTTTGCATCGTAAGTGGTACAATACGCCGGGTTCAGAAAGATTATGTGGAGACTTTCAGAAGAGTGGCAAATGGCGAAATTGGCGACATTGTCAGCGCTCATATTATTCGTAATGGCGGAGCTCTCTGGGTTAGAAACAGAAGACCTGAATGGACAGATATGGAATATATGCTCCGGAACTGGGGTAATTTCAACTGGCTTTCAGGAGATCATATAGTGGAACAATTCATACACGAGGTTGATGTGATGAACTGGTATATGGGTAAAAACCCTGTGAAGGCTATTGGTTGGGGAGGACGCCAGCGTAGAATAACAGGAGATCAGTACGACTTCTTCAGCATTGAATATGTTTATGATAACGGCATACATACACATGCTGCCGCACGTCAGATAAGCGGTTGCAGCAACCTTAAAAAAGAACTTATCATAGGAACAAAAGGTTATGCAGATGCAAGCGGAACCCTTTATGGACTTGACGGGAAAGAAATATGGAAATATCCCAAGCCTAAAGAAGGCGACGAGGATCAGACCTGGAAAGTAACCGATCCTTATGTGCAGGAGCATATAAACCTTGTGGCCGCTTTAAGAACTGGTGAATATATCAATGATGCGGAAGCTCAGGTAAATTCAACCCTGATAACCATAATGGGCCGTGAATCAGCTTACACAGGTAAGGATGTGACCTGGGAGCAGATGATGAATTCAGGTATGTCGCTTGGTCCGAAGACTTATGCATTCGGCCCTGTGCCAAATATTCCAGAAACTATACCTGTAATTGGAAACGAAGCTAAACCAATCTAATAACTCGTAATAATCATTAACCCCTTCTCTATAGATTGAGGAGGGGTTAATGGATATTTTTATTTTTTTTTTTAATATGTTTAGAAAGCGGAAAAAGTCAAGGTGGTCGTGGCTTGTTTTTTTTCTTGGGGTCATTTCAATGAGCCTTTTCCTGCTTGCAGGAAAAAAAGTAATGAATTATACCTCAACTGACGAATATTGTCAGTCGTGCCATATTCATCCCATGGCTGACGCATCATGGAAAAAATCGACACATTATTTCAATAAAAGCGGCGTGAAGGTGCATTGTGTTGAATGCCATTTACCTCCAAAGGAAGATAAGGGATACATCATAGAAAAGGCTAAGACAGGACTTAAAGATCTTTATGGTTTCTATTTTAAGGATAGTGCCTCATTCAACTGGGAAGCAAAAAGCTCTCTCGAACATGCAGTAAAAATAGTTTATAATGAATCGTGCACAAGATGTCATCAGAATCTGTTCACCAAAGACCTGTCAGCCGATGGTGGTACGGCGCACCTTTATTATGAAGAAAATGCGGAGAAGCTTGGCCTTAATTGCATAAACTGCCATCTTGATGCCGGCCATTACAATCCTGACTATGTGCATGGAAAAATGACAGGTATACCAACGGTTGATACAACTAAAAAAACAATCTTTCAAAGTCCGGCCCTGGTTACCTCATTTGAAAATTATACTGAACAGATACCAAAGTCTTCTGTTTCATTTAATATGATTGCGGTTAAAGGGGGGACATTCAAAATGGGCAGCACTGAAGATGAACACTTCAGGAAAAAAGATGAGGGTCCGGTACGAAATGTAACTGTCTCACCATTTTTTATGGGAGAGATTGAAGTTACCTGGGATGAGTACTGGACTTTCTTTGCTTCAACCATGTCGCAGGGACGAGCCGATCCTGAAGAGGTCATGAGGAATAACGCCAATAAACCTGATGCAATTTCAGGTCCTACTCCTCCATTCGGCATTCCCGATCAGGGCTGGGGCAGCGGAGACAGACCCGCCATAACCATGACACACTATGCAGCAACAGTTTATTGCCAGTGGTTGTCGAAGGTAACAGGCAAAAATTACCGGCTGCCAACAGAGGCTGAATGGGAATATGCGTGCAGGGCAGGCACAGAAACACCATATTTCTTCCCACGCGACCCGCGAAAATTGACAGAAGAGGGCTTGAGAAGCAAGATCTTCGGAGCCGATACTTCCATCATTAACCAGTATATAGTATATGTCTTAAATTCTTCAGGTAAAACTCAGGAGCCATCATTTGTTAAGCCAAATCCTTATGGAATCAAAAACTTACAGGGAAACGTACTTGAGTTTTGTTCCGACTGGTACTCTGAGAATGCTTACTCTTCAACAGAAACGGATGTTCAGGATCCAAAAGGACCCGAAGAGGGTACGGAGCATGTAGTGCGGGGAGGAAATTATTCCTATGATGCAAAAGACCTCAGAAGCGCAGCGAGAGAATATACGCGGACTGCAGACTGGCTCAAGACCGATCCCCAGCAGCCCAAGAGTATCTGGTGGTATGCCGATATAAAAGGAATAGGTTTCAGAGTTGTATGTGAACCGGACAGCACAATTGAAATTGAGTAATTTAGCACCGGACCTGGTCCCTGATAATTATCTTCGATAAACAGATTAACTTCATTATATATAATATTAAAAATGGTTAATAGAAGAGATTTTGTCAGGAGAAGCATTATCGGAACAACCGGTATGGCTATTGGTGGCCTCGGGTTTAGCTCTAAATCCTATGCTTCCATCATTGGTGCAAACGAACGCATCAATGTTGCAGTTGCGGGTCTTAATGGACGTGGTTCAGAACATATCGAGGCTTTCTGCGATCTGAAAGATAAATGGAACGTTCGAATAAAGACACTTTGTGATGTAGATGAGAGTAAATTTGCACAAAGGTTAAAAACAATCACCCAAAAGACTGGCGATAATCCAGCCACTGAATGGGATATGCGTAAAATACTGGATGACAAGGATATAGATGCAATATCTTTTGCAACTCCTAACTTCTGGCATGCTCTTGGTACTATTTGGGCTTGTCAGGCAGGTAAACATGTGTATGTTGAAAAACCATCATGCCACAATATCTTTGAAGGCGGGAAAATGATCGAGGCCGCACGAAAATACAATGTACGTGTACAAATTGGCTTCCAGAACAGGTCTGGAAAAAATCTGAATGAGGCAATGAAGTTCCTTCACGATGGTGGAATAGGCGATATCTACATGGCACGCGGACTTTGTCTGAAACCCCGGGATTCATTCGGAATTGCTCCTGATAGTGAACCACCAGCCAGTCTCCATTATGATATGTGGCTGGGACCTGTTGAATGGAGACCCTACAATGAAAAGAAAGGCCATTATAACTGGCATTGGTTCTGGGCAACAGGTAACGGTGATACAGGAAATCAGGGCCCGCATGAATTTGATGTGGCTCGCTGGGGTATGAACAAAAATGAACACCCGGTATCAGTTTATTCCACAGGAGGAATATACGGCATAGATCCTAAAGAATGTGCACAGGAAACACCCAATACCCAGAGTTCCTTGCTTAAGTACAGCGATGGAAAAATAATTGAATTTGAAACACGCGGCAGATACACAAACGATGAATCAAGCATAGGTATAAGGATAGGTAATATTTTTTATGGCACAGAAGGTTACCTTGAGCTCTACGGTGAATCAGCAACTCCCTGGAAAGCTTTCAGAAAGAGAGAAAAAACTGCATTTGCCGGTTCAAAAGAGGGAAAGATTAAAAATGAAGACCCCACATTTATGGCAGCTCCGGGAGGTACCGAACATTGGGCAAATTTCCTTGATGCTATCAGATCAGGCAAGGACGAGACACTTAACTGTGACGTTAAGCAAGGACATTATTCATGTGTTCTTCCTCATCTTGCAAACATATCCTACAGGCTTGGCAGGGAATTAAAATTTGATGGAAAAACAGAAAGATTTGTCAATGATAAACAGGCCGATGCATTATTGACCAGGCAATACCGTAAACCTTATATTGTCCCCGGTAAGATATAGAAAAGTATAAGAGCTGAATTAAGTTAAGTTTTAACCAAATAAATTAGAATTATGAAACTACAATTCTTTACCATTGTTTTACTGTCCTTTCTGCTTTCATCTTCCTGCGGTCCAAAATCGGGGAAGCAGGCTGATAATTCAGATGGAACCAAGGTGACCTTCATTAAAGCAGAAGCTGAAAATAAAGTGGATGTAATGATCGGAGATAAGCTTTTTACCTCCTTTTGCTGGTTTGACAATATGACCAAACCCGTACTTTATCCAATTATGTCTGTGAATCTTTCCGAGGTAACTCGAGGGTTCCCGATTAAGCCAAGAGAAAACGAGAGAAACGACCATCCTCATCAGATAGGTAACTGGCTCACTTACGGAGATGTTAACGGATTTGATTTCTGGGGAAACGGCAGCCAGGGGCTGGGCACTAACAATCCAAACGGTGGTGTTATAAAACATCTCGGTATTGAAAGTCAGCAGGATGGAAATGGTGAAGGTGTCCTTATAACAACTGCAAGCTGGATATCACCCAAAAACAAAGAACTTCTTAAAGAGAGAACCGAATATCATTTTATTGATAAAGGTAATGCCCGTATAATCGACAGGATAGCAACACTGACAGCCACAGACACCGTGGTTAAGTTTGCTGACACCAAAGAAGGTATGTTCGGGATACGCGTTGCCCGTCAGCTTGAATTACCGGCCAAGGAAGACCTGCAATTAAAGGAAAAAAGCGGCGATATCACAACAGTAAAAGCATTATCCAACGATGAGGTAACAGGTAATTACAGGAGCAGCGAAGGAATTGAAGGTGAGGCTGTATGGAGTACCCGTGCAAAATGGATGCATCTGTTTGGTTCTTTGAAGGACGAGAAGATATCACTTGTTATCTGCGATCATCCCGGGAACCCAAGTTACCCTACTTACTGGCACGCCCGCGGTTATGGCCTTTTTTCAGCCAACCCGCTGGGAGTTAAGGATTTTACTGTTAATAAGGAAGTGCTGAATTTAACACTGCAACCCGGGCAGTCAGTTACCTTCAGATACAGGCTTGTGGTAAATTCAGGTGAGTTTCTGACTGAAGCTCAGATTAATGAATTTACTGATGAATTTGGAGTAAAATACAAATAGTACCTTATAAAATAACTATGATAAAAGAGCTGGTCAGATGATCAGCTCTTTTACTTTTGGCAATGTGATAAAAAATTACTTCATTTATATTATATAATATTCAAGTATTTAATTCAACCTAAAACAGTCCTGAAATGATTAACAGATCATTCTGCTTTAAAATAATCTGTTCTGTAACCTTTATACTTGGTGCAAATATGGTTTCTTCCCAGGAAAAAAACTGGACACATTTCAGGGGAACGAACCTTAATGGGATGGCCGAAAATGAGTCTGTTCCGGTTACAATAGACGACTCAGTAATAAAATGGAAAACCCAGATCCACGACAGAGGCCATTCTTCACCGGTTATCTACAAAGATCAGATATGGCTTACAACAGCAAAGGCAGACGGGAGAGAGCTTTTCGCCGTTTGTGCTGACTTTAAAACAGGAAAAATAATCCACGATATAAAAGTCTTTAATCCCGATGCAGTTAAAAGAAAAAACTCCGTAAACACCTATGCGACTCCAACGCCATGTATAGAAAAGGGATTCGTATATGTTCATTACGGGGATCTGGGAACAGCGTGTATAAATACCTTAACAGGAGCTGTTGTTTGGAAACGTACCGATCTGTCTTTTAAAAATGTGCATGGTCCGGGTTCATCTCCTGTTTTGTATAAAAACCTGCTAATCCTTCATTTTGAAGGTTCTGATGCCCGCTACCTGATAGCTCTTGATAAGGCAACAGGAAAAACAAAGTGGAGAGCCGACAGGCCGGAAGAGCCTTATAAACCTTTAACTGATGTTGGAAAACTGGCATATATTACACCAATAATAATTAATGTAAAAGGACAGGACCTTCTGATCTCTAACGGCTCAGCTTTATGCCAGGCATTCAACCCGCTTACCGGGGAAGAAATATGGAGAGTTGTCGACGGCGCTGAAACTACGATTGCAATGCCGTTTATAGAAAAAGGTATCCTGTTCTGGTACACCGGTTATATGGAAAATGCTGCAGGCGACAATGAAACAGATCTGCTGGCTGTTAACCCCGATGGCAAAGGAGATATTACCGCAACAAATATTATTTGGAAAAAGAAGGATAGAACACTCTCGAACCAGATGCTTTCTCCGGTCATTAAAGACGGATTGATCTATACTGTTACCACTATGAATAATATGATGTTAATTGATGCTTCTACAGGTAAAGAGATATGGTCAAAACATAAAGCTTCAGCCTTCAATGCCTCACCGTTGTATCTTGATGGTAACGTGTGGTTTTTCTCGGTAAAAGGCGAGATACTTATTCTTAAAGCAGGGAAGGATTATGAGGTCGTGGCAGAAAATCAGATGGATTCCGGGATATGGGCAACACCTGCAGTCGTCAGAAACACCATGATATTGAGAACTATGGACTACCTGTATTGCATCGGGAAAAAATGACAAGACCTCCAGAAAATTACAGGTCTGATCTGAAAATATTTTTTAATCTTTAACCTTTAATTTATTTTTAACATAATCCTAAACTGAACAGTACATGAAGAAAAAACTCTGGTTACTCTATGCCCTCACTACAACTATATTCTGGGGCATCTGGGGTGCATTTATTGAAATTCCCGAAAAAGCCGGTTTCCCTGCCACATTGGGTTATATTATTTGGGCGTTAACAATGATCCCGTGTGCAATAGTTGCCCTGATGATCATTAAATGGAAACTCGAGACCGACCTGAGATCCGTTCTGCTTGGAAGCACAATAGGTCTTCTGGGAGCCGGCGGACAGTTGTTGTTGTTCCAGGCGCTGAGGGATGGGCCTGCCTATATTGTTTTTCCTTTCATATCACTGTTCCCTGTACTGACAATAATCCTGTCAGTGATCTTTCTCCATGAGAAGACCGGAAAACGGCAGTGGGCAGGCATAATAATCGCCCTGCTTGCAATTTTCTTTCTCTCTTATCAGAAGCCGGGCGAAGAGGTTACCAGGGGAATCAACTGGTTGATTCTTGCAGTTTGTGTGTTTATATTCTGGGGTATTCAGGCATACGTTATGAAATTCTCCAATGAGACCATGAAGGCTGAAAGCATCTTCTTTTACATGATGGCCTCCGGGGTATTGCTGATCCCTGTCGCATGGTTTATGACTGATTTTTCACAGGAAATAAACTGGTCTTACAAAGGCCCTTACCTGGCTGCAATGATCCAGGTATTAAATTCAATAGGAGCGCTTACTCTGGTATATGCCCTCAGGTACGGGAAAGCAATTGTTGTCGTACCAATGGTTGGCCTTTCACCACTGATTACGATTGCAATATCTCTTATTATTTACAGCGTACTTCCGGGTGCAATACTTTCTATTGGATTGTTAATGGCAGTAATTGCCATGTTCCTTTTATCAGAATAACCAGGAATAACAGCAATGAGATACATTTTTGCTATTGTTTTACTAGTTCTGCTGAAGCCTTTCTTCCAGCCTGTCAGGCAAATCACTTATGAGCCTTCCGATGAGATTTTCGCGAATCCGGAAAGAGGATTTTCAACCCAGATGGGCAGGAATTACTCTGAGAGTGCTATTGCTGCACTCGATTCGGAAAATATTACCGTTATTCAAAAAATCTACCTTCTCGAAGAGTTTGTAAAGTCCCCGATCAGCGAGTCGTATCTGCAGAACATACGTAATGACATGAGCATTTCCAGAAAGGCAGGGAAGAAGTTAGTTCTGAGGTTCAGCTACACTTCCCGGCAAACCGGAGAAGATGCTTCGCTTTCAGTGATTAAAATGCATCTCGATCAGCTGAAGCCTGTTTTTGATGAGAATTTTGATGTAATAGCTTACGTTGAAGCCGGACTAATAGGAGCCTGGGGGGAATGGTATTACAGCTCCAATAAACTGAATAACACACGCGACAGGAGAGAGGTGCTTTTTAAGATCCTTTCCGTTCTCCCCGAGGAAAGAATGGTAGTAGTCAGAACGCCCGGATATAAAATGGAAATTTTCGGTCTTACAGTTAAGGACTTTATCACTCCTGACAGTGCATTTAACGGAAGTTACCGTACCCGAACAGGATCTCATAACGATTGTTTTCTTGCCGGCCCCGATGATCTGGGAACTTACTCACGTTCAGATATGGCAAATGAAATGGCGTTTCTCAGTATGGATAACAGGTTTGTTCCGATGGGTGGCGAAACTTGCAGGGTATTCGCCCCAAGGTCTGAATGTCCTTCTGCCCTCGATGAGATGGCATTTATTCATTTCAGCATTCTCAACCGCGATTATAACAAAAAAGTTCTGAGCTCCTGGACCTGCATGGATGATATAAAACGAAGGCTGGGTTATCGGTTCCGGCTGTTAGATTCAGAAATTCCTGCTACAGTAGCAAGAGGTAACGAACTATCGGTTAAGGTTAATATTAGAAATGATGGTTTTGCAAGCCCTTTCAATGGAAGGCGTTGTGATCTTGTACTGAGAGAACAGAAGACTGGAAAAAGATACAGGGTATCCACTGGCGACGATCCCAGGTTTTGGCTGCCCGATTCAGCAATAGCACTTAATATTTCTGCAGGGATACCTAGTAATATTCCTGAGGGTACCTATGATCTGTTCCTGCACCTGGGAGATCCGGTCCCCGGCCTTACCGGAAGACCCGAATATTCTATTAGATTTGCAAATTCCAATGTATGGGAAGAGTCAACCGGATTTAATTCCCTGCTTTCGCCGGTTAAAATCTCAGGGCGTGGGAGAAAATACAGCGGAGAGCGTTGGCTTGTGCAGGATATCGGTAAGCCTTAAAATAATGAATTAAAAACTGACATGTATTGAAAATATTTTTATCTTTAAAATCTTGTAAAAAATAATCTCATAATCTCATAATATCCTATAAATTAAATATATATAAAAAGGAGGTACCTCATGGACAAAAATTTAACCCGACGTAATTTCATACAAAAAAGCGTCATGGCCGGTGCCGGTTTAGCCGCAGTCAGCCCTTTTTCCTCAATTGCATCAGCAGCGCGTCCTAAGATGAAATTTGGTCTGGTCACCTATCAATGGGGCAAAGACTGGGATCTGCCCACCCTAATTTCCAATTGTGAAAAGGCAGGATTTAAAGGTGTTGAATTACGCACACAGCATGCCCATGGTGTTGAGATCAATCTCACTCCTGCACAGCGCGCAGAAGTTAAAAAGCGTTTTGCCGACAGCTCCTTAACTTGTGTGGGATACGGTTCAAACTATGAATATCATAGCCCCGATCCAAATATAGTTCGTAAGAATATTGAAGATACCAAAGAATACATAAAGCTCTGTAAAGACATAGGTGCACCCGGTATTAAGGTTAAACCCAATAATCTTCCGAAGGAAGTTGAGAGGGAAAAAACTATTGCACAGATTGCAAAATCACTTAATGAAGTTGGAAAATTTGCCCGTGACTACGATCAGCTGGTAAGAGTTGAAATTCATGGTCCCCTGACCCAGGAGATACCTAATATAAGGGCGATCTTCGAGCAGGTAACTGAACCGAACGTAAAAATGTGCTGGAACAGCAATGATCCCGACCTGAATCCTCCGGGGCTTGAAGCTAACTTCAAATCAGTGGCAAAATGGATAGGGGATACAGTTCATATACGTGGAATAAAGATCAGCGAATATCCGTATGACCAGCTTTTCAGCCTTCTCAATGGAATCAGGTATAAAGGCTGGATTCTCGTTGAAGCAAGCACAACTCCATCTGACAAGCTGGCTGCCATGAAAGAACAGGTTGCTTTATTTAACGAGATGATGGCTAACATTAAATAGGGACTAAATTGTAGAACTGCATAAAAAACCACAAGATGGAGGAACAAAAAGTAAAAATCGGGAACTATCGTTACAGGATACTTGCTCTGGTGTTCATGGCCACTACTATCAACTACTTCGACCGTAGTTTAATTGGTGTAATGGCGCCAACGCTGCAAAAATTATTCGATTGGACCAACAAGGATTACGCCAATATTATGGTGTCCTTTAAAATTGCTTATGGGATCGGGTTATTCTTCATGGGAGGAATAATTGACAAACTGGGTACAAAGCTTGGATACACCCTTTCAATTGCTATATGGAGTATTTTCGGAATGCTTCATGCAGCAGTAAAACCTGCTTTCAGCCTTATCGGATTTGTTGTTGCAAGGTTTGGACTCGGAATTGGCGAAGCCGGAAATTTTCCCGCTGCAATAAAAACTGTGGCTGAATGGTTTCCAAAAAGAGACAGGGCATTTGCGACAGGGATCTTTGATGCTTCCACAAGTATAGGCGCTATTCTGGCTCCCTTCATTGTGGCTGCAATTGTGACTCCCGAAGGAGGTAACTGGCAGATTCCTTTCCTGTTAACCGGATTTTTAAGTGCTTTATGGGTATTCCTCTGGTGGAAAACATATCAGAAACCGGAAGTGCATCCTAAATTGTCGAAAGCTGAGCTTACATATATTAACAGCGACTCAATTGAAGAGTCAACAGAAAAATTACACTGGTCAAGAGTACTTCCTAAAAAAGAGACATGGGCTTTTGCACTTACCACTATAACCGATGCCGTTTGGTGGTTCTACCTGTTCTGGGGAGCAAAATTCCTCTTCGAACAGTTTGGGGTCGATATTGACAACATCGGAGTTCCATTCCTGATCATTTTTGTCATGGCCGATTTTGGAGCTTTATTTGGAGGATACGCATCAGGGGCATTGATCAAGAAAGGTTGGTCAATTAATAAATCAAGGAAAATAACAATGCTTGTAAATGCATTAATAATACTTCCTGTAGCCCTGGTTCCCATGATGGCAAATAAATGGATCGCCGTTGTTCTGATCGGTCTTGGTGCAATGGGACACCAGTCATGGTCCATTAACAGCTATACCCTTGTACCTGATGTTTTTCCTAAAAAAGCCGTTGCCTCGGTTATCGGAATTGGTAAAATGGTCGGTGTGTTTGTAGCTATTGTTGCTGACCTTGCTCTGGGGGCTGTTCTGGATACCGCAGGAAATACAGGTTACTTCTGGGCATTTGTTGTATCAGGACTATCATATCTGGTGATTATCGGATTTGTCCACCTGCTGATGCCTAAGATGACTCCTCTTGATGATAATCTTAATCATATTAAAACCAATTGATCATTAAATAACGATCATATAATAATCCAAAATATTTTTACCCATGAGTAAAAAAGAATTGTCACGAAGAAATTTTTTAGGGAAAGCTGCAGTTGGTCTGGCGGGAGCAGCTATTACAGTGAAGACAGCTCAGAGCGCTTCTTCATATAACAGGATAATAGGCGCGAACGGTCGTATTAATATCGGTTTCCTGGGATGTGGCGCAAGGGGAAGGAATCACCATGATATGGTTAAAACATCTTCAAAAAAATATAACCTGGGAGTTGTTGCGGTTTGCGATATCTGGAAGCTGAACAGGGAAAAGGCTGCTGAAAATTGTAAGAAGCTTTTCGGAAATGATGTAAAACAGTTCAAATATTCTGAGGAATTTCTTTCCACTCCTGATCTTGATGCTGTAATGATAGCCACCGGCGATCATCAGCATGCAAAAGTTCTTGCCGAAGTTGTTAAGGCTGGTAAGGATTGTTATTGTGAAAAACCCCTTTCAACAGATGTAGAAGATGCCAAACTGGCCAGAACTGCAGTTCTGGGATCTAAACAGGTTGTCCAGATGGGTTCGCAGTGGATAAGCGATCCTATCCAGATTAAAGTAAGGGAGGTGGTCCGCTCAGGCAAGCTTGGTCAGATTACAAAGATCGACCAGGTGTGGAACGACAATAACCATCGCTGGCACGTTCCAACCGATCCCGATGTTGCTGCAATACGCGAAGAGGATACCGACTGGAACAGATGGCTGCTTGGTAAACCATACGTCCCGTTCGATCCCTGGAAATATTTTGAGTTCAGGATCTTCCGCGATTACTCCGGAGGTATAACTTCACAATGGATGAGCCATGGAAGCGGACTTGTTCATTTCTATACCGATACTGCAATACCAGATTCTATGGTTGCAAACGGAGGTATCTTCGGTTGGCCCGATATACGGCAGAACCCCGATACTTTCCAGTCTCTTGCTACTTATGATGATGCAAAATTTCTCTATTCTTATAATTCAAATTATGCGAATAAATTTGGGGATTATACCATCATCCGCGGAAAAGAAGCTACGCTGTTTGCAGCGGGTGGAGAAGGCAGTAACAGATGGTTTCTTATTCCGGAACACCAGAACCTCCCGGGCGGTTTCGATTTTTATGAAGGCATGAGAGACCTGGTTAAGAAAGGTAAAGCGGAGATCATTACATCACCGGAATATAAAAATGAGCTCGGCCCTGTAAATGTCAACGATAATATGCCGTTCCACCTTGAAAACTGGTTTGATTGCATCCTTGCCAGGAACCTGAATACCAATGGTAATATTCATACCGGGTACTGGAACGCAGTTGCCAGCGTAATGGCAACCTATGCCTACCGCACAGGAAAAAAACTGTATTGGGATCGTACAAGGGAAGAGATCGTTGACCAGGCAGGTAATATAGTTAAAGCCTGAGTCATCTGAATCCAGGTGCAATAAGATCAATGACTGACCTCAATATGAAGGCCTTGATCCTGTATGTTTTACTTTTTAGCTTTGAATTACAAATTATATAAACTTAAATAAATGAAAAATAATTTATTCTTTCTGCAGATTTTATTTGCACTAATATTATCGGGATGCGGACAAAAGGAAATAAAAGATAATTATGCCGTGCCTTCCTTCATTATTGACTCGCACACTCACTATGGAGGTACCGATGCATGGGAAAAATCATTCCTCGAAATTTACACCGGATATAATGCAATGGCCTGCGTACTTGTTGATATGGATCAGCTTGACAGGGGAATTGCTTTTGCCAAAGCGCACCCCGACAGGGTTATTCCTTATGCTGCCATTGATATTGACAGCCCTACAGTTGTTGAAGATATTATGAAAGTTCATGAAATGGGTTTCAAAGGTCTGGGTGAATTATTTGCTACACAGATCTGGGATTATAATGATCCGAAATATGATACCATCTGGACTCTTGCAGAGCAGTTCGGTATGGCTGTTGCCCCTCATACAGGCAATCTTGCCACCGGAGAAATGGCGCACCTGCGTCCATCCTTTCTTGCCGATATAGCAGCTCATCATCCCAAACTGTTCATACATGCTGCACACTTCGGCAATCCATGGTATGAAGAGGCAGCAGAAGCTACCAGAAGGAATAAAAACCTCTATTTCGACCTTTCAGGTTCTTCATTGATAAAAAAAGAACATGACCCGGAATTCTGGGGACAATGGTTGTGGTGGACCGATGCTATTGGCAAGGCTCACATGCCGAAAGATGCAGTGCCTGCCTGGGAGAAAATACTTTTTGCGACAGATGAAGATCCGGAAGCCTTTAAGGAAAATATTCGTAGATTCAACAGGGTGCTCGATGCAAATAATGTTGATGAAGCCACGAGGGCGAAATCATACGGCCTGACTCTCGCAAAATTTCATGGAATAAATGTTCCGGAAGTAAAATAAGGTCTTAAATTTTTACTAATAACAAATTAAAGCATTATCAATCAGTATAATACAGGCATCATGAAAACATGGAATTTTGGAATTATCGGGGCCGGGCTGATTGCTGATTTTCATGCAAAAGCCATAAGTAGCCTGGAAAATGCAAACCTGGTTGGTATTTGCGGAACAAACCTTGAAAAGACTCAGAAGCTGGCTCAGAAATACGGATGCAGGGTTTTCAGCTCCCATTCAGAAATGCTGCGTTCGGCCGGTATCGATATTGTTACCATCGCAACTCCAAGCGGAGCCCACATGGAGCCGGCAATAGAAGCTGCTCATTTCGGGAAACATGTTATATGCGAAAAGCCGCTTGAGATAAGCCTCGAACGGATTGATAAAATGATTGATGCACATGCAGCTGCCGGAACAAAAATCGGCGGAATATTTAATTTCAGATACCATGAGACTCTTAAATATCTGAAATCTGCATTGGATAACGGCCGTTTTGGAAGAGTTACCTTTGCAGCCATCCATGTGCCATGGTGGAGGAATGATTCATATTATAAGGATAGCTGGCACGGGACCCTGAAGCTCGATGGAGGAGGAGCCCTCATGAACCAGTCAATCCACATGGTCGATATCCTTCAGTATCTTATGGGGCCGGTTGAATCACTATATGGATATACAGCAGCCCTTGGACATGACATAGAAGCGGAAGATACTGCAGCAGCAGTTCTCAGATTTAAAAACAGAGCTCTTGGAACAATTTACGGAACAACAGCTTCCTTTCCGGGTCAGTTCCGCAGCATTGAGATAACCGGTACTAAAGGAACTGTGATACAGGTTGAGAACAGTTTTAAAGTGTGGCAATTTGCCGATGAGATAGAAGGTGATAAAGAGGTTATTAAAAAATTCGGGCTCATAGAAGGAGGAGGAGGGGTGTCGGACCCGGGTGCAATACCCTTTGAACCTCATGCCAGAAATATCACTGCTTTCATTGAATCGGTAGAAAAGGGAATCAACTTTGAAATAAACGGATTGGAAGCAAGAAAGGCTGTAGAAATAGTACTCGCTGTTTATAAGTCAGCTGGCGAGGGTAAGCCTTACTTTTTTTAATCCTGGTTTAGAAGCAATTAATTAAACAGTAATATAAATTTTATGATGAAAAATTTTTCTCCGGCAGCAGCAATTATTTTGCTTGCTGTAATATTCGGATGTGCCGAAAAGAAAGAAAACGGAAATTATGTTGAAGGTATCTCTTATCTCGACCTTTCACCGGTAAGGATTGAAATGGAAGACGGTAAGATAAGTAAAGTCGTAAAGATCAGTAAGCTATCCGATCAGGATTCAAAAGTATATGTGGCTCCGGGTTTATTTGACAACCAGGTGAACGGGTATATGGGAATTTCTTTTGTTGATATCGGTGGTGAGCTCACCCACGAGGGAGTGAGCATAATTACAAAAGCATTCTGGGAAAAGGGTGTCACTTCTTACCTTCCCACAATTACAACAAATGACGGACAGATCTTCTTAAAGAATTTCAGGCTGCTCGGTAAATCTATGCAGGACCCTGAGCTTCTGGGTTCTATCCCCGGCTTTCATCTGGAAGGTCCGTACATTTCACCGGTCGATGGGTACAGAGGCGCTCATCCGCTGAAATATGTCAGGGACCCTGATTGGGAAGAATTTTCTGCGCTGATCGAGGCATCAGGGAACAAGATCCTGCAGGTTACACTGGCCCCTGAAGCAAATGGAGCTGCGGAGTTCATCGCAAAATGCAAGGAGAAGAATATTATTGTGGGACTCGGGCATCATAACGGCAATATGGAACAGGTCACTAAGGCTATTGACAATGGAGCGAGAATTGCAACCCACTTTGGTAATGGTTGTGCCAATACGATTAACAGGCACAGGAATCCATTGTGGCCGCAGCTTTCGGACGACCGCCTGATGCTAAGCCTTATAGGCGACGGATTTCATCTTCTTCCCGAACAAATACGTACTTTCTACAAAGTGAAGGGCCCCGACAAAATAGTCATAACATCGGATGTCAGTCCGCTTGGTGGTCTGAACCCTGGCAAGTACCTTAATGCAATTGGTGATACCCTGGAACTTACTCCCGATGGTGCAGTAATGTATCCTAAGCAAGGGGTTCTAAGCGGATCGGGTAGCACCCTGCTGAGAAGTATCGCCAATGTAATTAAAGTGACAGGATGCTCCCTTGAGGAAGGATTCCGCATGGCCAGCCTTAACCCTGCAAAGCTGTACGGACTGAATGACAGAGGTGAACTGAAGGAGGGAAAGAGAGCCGATATCATCCTCTTCACTATGGATAATGATGTAATGAATATCAAAAAAACTATTGTAAGCGGTCAAACCGTTTATGAATCATCAAAATAATCTGAATCAGGGAGTGACTAATCTTTTACCGGGAATCACTCCCTGTTCATTTTGCCACTATATTATACGCCATTAATGCGTTACCATGCCTGACATATAACCTGCCATTTTGGATTACAGGATGAGACCAGTGCGGCCCGGTACCAAATGGAATTTTAAATCGGCTTATTACATTGAAACTGTCAGGAGAGGCGTCAGCCAGGGCCATCTCTCCCTGTTCGCTGTAGCAATAGAATAAACCGTCGGCCCAAATAATTACTCCGTCCCCGAGCTTATTAGAACTATACAGGATTTCACCTGTTGCAAGATTTATACAGTTCCATACTCGTTTTTCGTATTTTGAACCGTAAAGGTATCCGTCCCTAATAACAAAACCGCTTATCAGATTGCTGTAATCCTTGTTGCGCCACTCAATCTGTGCCGTCTTTCCATCGTCAGAAAGTTTTATAGCTACCAGGCCTGAATTCTCTTTTCCCGTCTGGCTCGAACAGTAAACCCTTCCTTTATAATAAACAGGTGAGTTTGCGTGTATCTTATTTCCCTGGATTTGCGGAACCTGCCAGTAAAACTGCCCGGATTGAGCATTAACGCAGATAATGGATGCAGCGGTCATTGTTACTATAAGCTCAACATTATTATGCCTGATGAATACCGGGGAGCAGTAAGCTGCCGGCTGATGATTTCCCGGGCTTGTCCATATCGTTTCTCCGGTGAACCGGTTAAGCGCCACCACATTGTTTTCTTTTCCTCCGGGAGTGCAAAACAGACGATCACCCTCAATAAGAATTGATTCTGCCATTCCCCAGGTTAAGTTCTTTGCATTAAATTTCTTTAACAGATCTACCGACCAGATTTTTTTGCCTGTATTCCCATTGTAACAGAAAACAGTCCCCTGCCCGCTCTCGAAATAGACCAGGTCGCCAACTACCGTCGGAGTAGATCGCGGACCTGTATAATTCAGATGCCATTCAACACCGTACTCTTTTTTCCATAGAAGCTTTCCTTTAAGATCAAATGCATACAGAACCCCAATAGAGTCAGGCATTCCCAGGATGAATAATTTATTGTTCCCGAAAGCCGGGCTGCAATGACCCTCTCCTAATCCATTGAACGACCATAGTAATTCAGGTCCTTTTTCAGGCCAGGCTTTCAGTAATCCTTTTTCAGTATAAATGCCGTCACGGTTTTGCCCGCGCCATTGTGAAATTTCTTTGTTCCCGCCGGGTGAAAATATCAGTGATGCCAGCATTAAAATTATAACATATAACTGCAACATAAGCAGGGGTGTGGTGGGGTTAAATTATTATGCTAAATTCGTCTTATGATTTTTGGATAATTAAGTGCAAAAATAGCCCAAAATGCTTTACTTTAACAAACTTGAGTTTTAAATAAATAAGGTTTATCATAGCGAGCTCCACGAAGTTAATAATGTGCAGTTCTCCTGCTGGAACTGTGCAGGTTTTCAACCCTTAAAATTAATTATACGCAGATGAAAAGAAGAATAGAATTACTAATCCTTTTAATTGCTTTCACACTTCTCCAATCAGGTTGTAAAACTGATCAACCGGCAGATCTGATCCTGATTAACGGTAAAATAATTACTGTTGATCAGAAATTTTCTATTGCAGAAGCATTGGCTGTTTACGGCGATAAAATAGTTTCGGTTGGGACCACAGGAAAGATCAAAAAAATGGCCGGCGATAATACAAAGATCATTGATCTTAATGGAAAAACAGTTATCCCGGGTCTTATTGAATCTCATGTTCATCCCGAGTCTGCATCAACAAGCGAGTTGGAAGATAAAATTCCTGATGTCCATAACATAAATCAGCTGCTAAGCTGGATTAAATCACAGACACAGGTAAAAGAGAAAGGACAATGGATAGTCTTTCCGAAAATGTTCTTCACAAGGCTCATTGAGTTGCGCCAGCCTTCCCTTGCTGAACTTGACAGCGTGGCTCCTTATCATCCTGTTTTTCTTAACGGGTCATTCGGAGGTATGATAAATTCTTCTGCCATGAAGATCTCAGGCATTTCTTCACGGGCGGTCCATCCTGGTATTTTACTGGATGAAAAGACCGGACTGGCTACCGGATTTATAAGAGGTTCAGCATTCGGACTTTTAAAGATACCCCCTGCTAAAAAGTTATCTGTCGGCGAAAGATACGCTGCACTGCAAAACATGTTTACTAAATACAACCAGTACGGCATAACCAGTATCTTTTCCGCCTCAGGCGATTTCGAGACTGTAAATATGTACCGGGATATGAGGGACAAAAACCTCCTCACGCTCAGGATATACCAGAATATACTTATTCGTCCCGAAAGAGGTGTAAGCAGGGAAGTGATGAATGAAAAACTGAAAAGCTTCACTGAAAAGACCGGTGACGGCGATGAGTGGGTGAAAGTTGGTTCACTCAAGATTTTCCTTGATGGTGGAATCCTTACAGGTACAGCTTACCTTAGTGAACCATGGGGAGCTAAAGCACAGCAGCTATTTGGTATAGATGATCCTGCTTATAAAGGTGTGGTAAATTATTCCTTCGACGATCTGGTAACAATAGTAGCTGCAGCAAATGATTTCGGATGGAGTTTCACAACGCATGCCACAGGCGGTGGGGCAGTTGAGCTGCTGCTTGCAGCATTCAATGAAGTCAATAAAACCAAGACTGTAATAGGACGACGCTTTTCTGTAATACATGGCAACTTCTTCAGTGACGATGCTATAAGGCTAATGAAAGAAATGGATGTTTATGGTAATGTTCAGGCTGCCTGGTTTTATAAGGATGCTGATGCAATGGAAAATATACTGGGATCTGAACGTATAAAGGAGTATCATCCGTATCTGACCATGCTCAGGGAAGGTATAAAATTAAACGGTGGCTCTGATCACATGGTAAAGATAGATGCAAATGAAAGTATTAATCCGTATAATCCTTTCCTTGCAATGTGGACAGCTGTTACGCGAACAACGGAAAGAGGTTCGGTAATTGGTCTGAACGAAGCTATTTCGCGTGAGGAGGCCCTTAAAATGTACACTATAAATAATGCGTATGCCTCATTCGATGAATCGATGAAGGGTTCGCTTGAACCAGGTAAACTTGCCGATATGGTTGTTCTTACCAATGATCTTTTAAACTGCCAGGCTGAAGAGATAAAAAACATAGAATCGGCTCTTACCATTGTTGGTGGCAAGGTGGTTTATTCTTCAGGGGAAATTAAATAAACAGTAGTTTATAATTCCAAAAAAAATCTTAAATCATCAATGCAAAACAAACACCTTATCACTGTTGTTTTTCATAGAATTCCCTGACATATCCGTTGCTTCAACTTCAACATTATAGAGTCCGAATTTCATTTCAGGAATAGCGTAGCTGAAAACATTATCATCGCTTGCACTATCCCCGTCAATGCCTTTGTCGTTAAGTGCCACCTCAAATGATTTTTCAGGAGCATCCTTTAGAGTTAATCTGGCTTTTACATTCCGAACCTCTGAGCCGTCATTTATGCATGCCTGAATTACATTGTCTCCCCGGATATTCATCCAGATCATTTCAGGAGGTGTGCGGTCAGCACCGCTTACCGTTATCTTCACCTTTCCCTGCTTTATAATGTGATCTGGATAGTCGGGCAGCCAGTATTCAGCAAAAAAATCGATAACCTTATTTTCCTTGCAATCAGACGATATCAACGGAACGGAATATTTGGCAGAACCTCCTACATGATCATAAGACCCCCAGCTATCCGACTTCCTTATTGAAATGCCATTTATGTTAATATTTGTATCGGCAGTTTTCAGGAAAGTACGCCATAATTTATCCTTACCTGTTTTATCCCTGTCACTTACGAGAATGACAATTGATTCACCCGGGTTAGCCTTGCCGTCGCCATTCCCCGATCCTAATATGATAGTTTCCGTTTTGTCACCTCCGGCAGCCACAGTTACGGTCCTGCCATCAGCAATTTCAATATTTGTTATCTCCGGAAGATCTTTTACCAGAGGAATTTCAATGAATTCGCTCCATAAATTGCCCTTTCTATCGCTAATGTCAACCCTGAATTTTTCAATTTCAATGGTATCAGGATAAATCTTTATTCTGAATGATTTCTTCGATCCTGCAACATTTCGGGAAGGCATGGTCCCATAATCTGCTTTTCCTCCTGAAACTTCTGAACTGCTGCGGAATGGCGACAGGGTTACAGTGACGCTTTCACCCGGAGCATTACCTTTGTTTACCAGGTTGATGCTCATGAGGATCTCCTTTCCGGCTACAGGCAAATTATCCGTAGAATAAGATGCAACGCAGATATTTGGACTGTCAGCAGTCTTGTTTATCCCGATCTCGTGAGTGGCTCCGTTAAAATAAACCGTAAGTCTGCCCTCACTATCGCTCCTTACCGGGTAATCAGATAGTCTGTTATTTTCCACGTCAAAATCTTTTATTATGTACTCAGTATTTTTTTCGTAAATGGGAGGCGTGGTAAGCGATAGAGAAACATGAAGCATCAGTGTTCCGTCAGGAAGGAATTGTCTCACTGAACAGCGAAAGCCTCTTTTATCGACATTCTGAAGGATTGTAAATCCCGGGCGGTCCCTGTCGGAACTTATCTTGTATCCCCATAAAGAAAACTCAGGATACACATCTGTGTGATTCCATTTTTCAGGTTTTGGAACAGGATTTTCAAAAGTCTTCATTATAAAATCAAACATTTCCGACAATCCGCAGGTGGAATGAGCCGCATTATAGATACCGAACTGGTAATTATCCATTACACGTGTCCATATCCTGTTCATGTCCCTGTGGTAGTACCTTATAAAATCCTGGTTGCCATAATTCAATCTCACATTAACGCCTGCGTAGTTATTGTACATATCAATATGCCTGTACTCCACAGGAAATTCCTTAGGCCCGATTGTGAATTCAGTTGAACCGCAAAAATTTCCTATAGCACATAAAAGATCAGGGTATTTACCGCCTATCCAGAACGACATGAACCCTCCCATTGACAGGCCGGATATGGCTCTGTGTTCCCTGTCGGCAAGTGTTCGGTAATTAAGATCTATATGACTGACAAGCTCAGGAAAATACAATGGGAATTGCCTCGAAGTCTCAACGGGGGCAACATTATAAGGACGCAGGTAGTAATCATCGCCTGTTTCCCTGTTATATCCATCGGGTTTTACTACAATTACATCATGCTCTGCAACATAATTTGCAATGTTATCCCCGTCATTGTCATCGCCTTTATCAACACCTCCTGCACTTGTGCTACCGAAATATCGCTGCGACCATCCGTGATAATAGTATATTACAGGATATCTTTTTTCAGGATTTTCATTGTAGCCGGGCGGCAGGAAGATCCTGAAGTTCCTGATCTCTCCGAATACATTACTGTAGTGCCTCGAATCAATAATACTGACATCGGCAGCAGACAGATCGCCTGCTACCATCGAATTAATAGTAATAAGGCTGAAAATACAGGTAACAATGTTTTTAATCATGGGGATTAAATTTAGTATCTGCAAATTATTAAAAATTCCTGATTGACCGGTTATCATTTACCTGGTACTGAAATTTTGTGTGAAAAATCCTTGAATTAATATGAAAAGATAGTTCGGAATTCTTTGACCTGATATCGTTCAAAGGCCTAACGGGACTTGAAATAATTAAGGTATTTATTATCTTTGGACATTTAAATTACAAATTACTACAAAAATTCATCCTGCGAGCTGATAATTATCAGGTAGAGGTTATCGTTTCAATATATGGATGTTATCTCTTTAACGAAAAAACTTCTTTCTTTCAACAGCATAAATCCTCCCGGTAATGAAGCTGAAATAGCCAGATATACAGGAGAGTTGCTTGAGAGGAACGGATTCCATATATGCTATTATGTTTTTAGTGATCAACGGCTGCATCTTGTTGCTGAAAAGGGCCTCTCCGCCGATAAGCTTCCAGTTGTGCTTTCCGGTCATTTCGATACGGTACCGCTCGGGGCCAAAGAATGGAAGGCAGACCCGTTTGCAGGCGAGGTAAGTGATAATAAAATATGGGGACGAGGCTCAAGCGATATGAAGGGAGGTCTGGCAGCCATGATCTGCGCTTCGGTAGAGGCATTTGAAGGGCAGAAGCCTGAGGGAGGAATTAGGCTCATATTTACTGCTGCTGAAGAGCTGGGATGCCAGGGAGCCCGTCAGCTCGTCAGTGTTATGAAAAAGACAGGTGCAGTAAGAGGTGTGATAGTCGGAGAACCAACCTCAAACAGGCCGGCTATCGGACATAAAGGAGCCATCTACCTGAATGCCGTGACTTCCGGAAAAACGGCCCATTCATCAATGCCCCATCTGGGCGATAATGCAATTTATAAAGCAGCTTCATCAATCTTAAGAGCCAGGGATTTTAAATTCGGAATTGAAAAAGATGAGCTCCTGGGATTTCCTACAATTAATGTTGGAAAGATGAGCGGAGGAATGAATCTTAATTCAGTCCCCGATCATGCCGAGTTCAGCATTGACATAAGAGCAACTTCAAAACTCGATCATGACAGTGTCCTCGAAAGACTTGCGGAGGAACTTGGGTCAGAGACCTCCCTCGAAGTGCTGGTAAACCTTAAAGCAGTTTCAACAGCAGATAGCGATCCTTTTGTAAGCCTGGTATATAATATTTGCGGCATAGAACCTGCGGATACCAACTACCCGTTATCGTTGCCTTATCTGACCGACGGATCGGTATTACAGGCTTTTTATAATAGTGCCCCAACCATAATATTAGGTCCGGGCCAGCCTGAAATGGCACATCAGACTGATGAATACTGTTCCATTGATAAACTTGAACAAGCAGTTAACATATACAAAAACATAATTATACAAGGAGGTGAAAAATGATTGATTATCCTGAAAAAATTGCAAATGAGGAACAACTTGAAGAGCTTCTCTCAAGACCGGGAAATGAACTGACCGGGATGTTTTCCCAACTCGATGGCGATATATTATTTCTGGGCATCAACGGCAAGATCGGGCCAACGATGGCGGTGATGGCAAAACGTGCCTGCGAAAAAGCCGGTGTAAAGAGACGCATCATTGGCGTTGACCGTCCGATGAGTGATGAGCAGAAAAATTATTTTCAGAAAGCCGGAATAGAGATTCTTACAGGCGATATGCTCGATACAAATTTTATAAACAGCCTGCCTGAAGTGAAAAATGTTATTTTTCTCGCTGGCATGAAATTTGGTTCGGTTGACAACCTATCACTGACCTGGGCAATAAACTCTTACCTGCCTGCACTAGTTGCTGAGCATTTTAAGAAATCAAGAATAGTTGCTTTCTCAACCGGGTGTGTTTACCCGCTTGTGCCGATTAAGTCGGGAGGTTCAAAGGAAACTGATATGCCCGATGCAGTAGGCGAATATGCCCAGTCATGCCTTGGACGGGAGAGGATGTTTGAGTATGGAAGTAACAGGTTCAAAACTGATGTGGCGCTTATACGTCTAAATTATTCTGTCGAAATGCGATACGGCGTGCTTGTAGATATCGCACAGAAAGTTAAGAGTAACCAGCCTGTTGACATCACAATGGGATACTTTAACGTGATATGGCAGGGCGATGTGAATGATTTCGTGCTCCGTTCACTCAAATATGCATCAAGCCCTGCAAGAATACTTAATATAACAGGTTCGGATACTCTCTCCACAAAGGAAGTTGCATTAAAATTCGGTGAGCTTTTCAATGTTAAGCCAACCCTTACAGGCAAAGAGGCTGAAACTGCTCTTCTGAGCAATTCCACAGAAGCTTATAATCTTTTTGGCAAACCAAAAATGCCCATTGAAAAAGTTATTGAATGGATAGGTGCATGGATGAATGCAGATAAAAAATTGCTTGGTAAACCTACCCATTTTGAAGTAAGGGACGGAAAATATTAATGATCAGAATGATATGAGTAATAAAATTTCTAAGGATATAATTGATTCCCTCAATAAAGGAGTTGTTATCCCGGCTCTTCCTCTTGCCCTTAACAGCAAAAGGAAACTTGACGAGCGCAGGCAGAGAGCAGTATTGAGATATTATCTTGATGCGGGAGCCGGAGGCATAGCTGTAGGTGTTCACACAACTCAGTTTGCTATTCGCACACCGGAGGTAGGTCTTTATGGTCCGCTGCTTGACCTGGCAACAGAAGAATTTAATTCATTTGTTGCAAGAACAAAAAAACCGGTTATTCGCATAGCCGGGGCTATTGGCAAGACAGAACAGGCTCTGAGAGAAGCCGGATTGGCAAAGCAAAAAGGATTTCATGCAGTATTGCTCAGTGTTGCAGCTTTTAGCACTTCATCGAATAATGAGATAATAGAACATTGCAGAAAAGTTGCTGATGTCATACCGGTAGTAGGTTTCTATCTGCAGCCTGCAGTAGGAGGCAGGAAACTGGACGCTGATTTCTGGAGAGAGTTTGCAAAAATAGAGAATGTTATAGCTATTAAAATGGCTCCCTTTAACCGGTATCAGACATTTGATGTGGTAAGAGGAGTAGCAGAATCGGGAAGGGCCAGTGAGATTGCCCTGTACACAGGCAACGATGACAACATCCTCGTTGACCTTCTTTCAGAATACAGAATAGCGGTTGGAAATAAGGTTGTTAAGAAGCGGATAGTAGGAGGGCTCCTGGGTCATTGGGCAGTATGGACACATTCCGCCGTGAAGCTTCTGAACGATGTGCATGCAGGTAAATATAATAGCAACATGCAGGATGCACTTGCGCTTGCCAACATGATCACCGACAGCAATGCAGCATTTTTTGATTCAGCCAATAATTTTGCAGGGTGCATAACCGGATTGCATGAGGTGCTGCGCCGGCAGGGTATTTTTGAAGGCCTGTGGACTCTTGATCCCAATGAGGTTCTTTCACCCGGGCAGAAAGCGGAGATAGACCGCGTCTATGCTGCATATCCGTCTCTGAACGACGATGCTTATGTGGCAGAAAACCTTCATAAATGGCTTTCCTGATGTCGTAAGTTACTGACATGAATGATATTTTCTGTGTAAGACCAATGCTTATAACCGATCTGGAAATGGCCATGGATTTGGCCATTTCAGAAGGTTGGAACCAGACTGAGAAAGACTGGCGACTGTTATTCGATAATAAATCTAATATTTGCCTTGCTGCCGAAACTGGAGGTAAAGTGATTGGCACGGCAACAGCAATCAATTATGCCGGTCTTGAATCGTGGATAGGAATGGTTCTTGTTGATAAGGAGTACAGACGACATGGTATCGGGAGGCAATTGATGACAAGCATTATTGATAGCCTGAAGGGAGTAAGGGCAATAAAGCTTGATGCTACTCCTGCAGGTCAGCCGGTCTATGAGAAACTTGGATTTATTGAAGAATATCTGTTATCCCGTATGATCTGCCTGTCCTTTGCCGGGATAAAATCTGACGACATCCCTGAAGTTGAACCTGTGAGACAGGAGGATCTTAGTGATATAATCCAATTTGACAGGGAAGTTTTCGGTGTGGACCGGACATATCTGATCAGTACAATAAGAAATAACTATCCTCATAAAGCATTTTTGATCAGGAAAGGTGATAAAATTGATGGTTTTGTTCTTGGAAGGGATGGTAAAAGATACAATTACATCGGCCCTGTATTTGCTCATTCACCTGCTGATGCTATACTTCTTGTTTCACAGGCTCTTAAGTCAGTAGAAACAGGTTCCGCCATAGCAATTGATATAATGGGAAACAGAAAGGAGCTATCTGATTGGCTTGAAATGAACGGATTTCAAACACAGCGTCAGTTCACCAGAATGTATTTAGGCAGTAATCCTTTCCCCGGAAAGATTGAATACCAGTATCTGATTTCAGGACCAGAATTCGGATAGATTCAGTTAAATTTTTTTTAATTATACAACTTCTCATACTCTTTCTGCAGTGCAGGAAGATCTATGCTTCCGGCATTCCCGTTGTGGATAAGAAGGCGGTATCTTAATACAACCGGATTATCAACTGGGATTGTTACAAGATCCCTGCCCGGATAAACAACATTCTGCATGCTGGTTTTCTGCCTTAAAATCCATGGAGCAGGATAATTTGGCGTTGTCGGATGGCACATCATCGTAATACCGCTTACTTCTCCGTTTTTGCCATAAGGCGCCGACATGTCCATCCATGGCCCTGCTATGATCTGTGTGTTTTGTGGCTTAACAGCTCCATTTGTTGATGTAAAGATCAATCCATCAGGAAGTTTTACTCTTGGGCAGAATCCGCCATATCCCTTTTCATCTGCAGCTCCGCCAAGCTTTGCATCTTTTACCAGGCCCTTTAATGAGATTTCGAAATCAATGGCCCGAACATTCTGTTTCGCAGGATGCACTATAATTTTTGTTTTTTCTTCGATATATGGTTGCTTGCCATCCAGGTAGTTTGCTGACTTATAAAGGACTGAAATATCCATCCGGGCTGTTCCTCTTTCCACTTTTGTTTTAACATCTGTTACCTCCTGGAAAATACCGTCAAAGACCCAGCCTTCTCCTATGCTTTGGTTACCTACATAGTGCTGGTGCCATCTCCAGAAGATGCCGCTGTGATAAGGATGGTCCTTTGGTGACACTTCAGTCAGGGTATCTCCTGACAGGCTGAACAGAGGATGCAGATAATTATTTACATTATATTTTCCTGCAAGCAGCCTTGTTTTCTGCTGATAGAAGAAAACCGGTTTTCCTTTTTCAATGAGGCTTATTCCCTGCTCATTTTTCTGAAATATAAAACCTGCTTTTTGTTTTCCCTGGGAATAGCCTGAGGAAACAAAAAGTACAAGAAGAATGGCTGATAATGTTAGTCTGTATTTCATTGTTTTCAGAGAAGTTATTGAGGTATCTGTAAAAACTCACAACGCTTTGACAAATAGTTTATCAAAGCGTTGTGTAAATATACTTAAAGAAATTAAAAACTGTTATACAATCTTTTTATTAACTGCATCCCATTCTACCTTACGCTGTTGAACGTATGCCTGATGAGCCATTGTAATTGTTATTCCTTCCTGGTATGCCATCTCGATATTGGCGCTCGGGGTTCCTCCATTACGTATACAGTCGATCCATTCTTTGATATGCAGGTGGGTAACATCCACTGAGCGTCCATTAATACTTGTTGTTGTGAGGCCTCTTGCTGCATAGTATTTCTCAGTTGCAGAGGTCACAGCATCAACCTGGCCCGAACTCGGATTGAGTGAAATCATCGGTACACCCGGGTTAATGATTCCACGGGCTATCTGATCCTTGTACCGGGTTGAATTGGCGTCAGCTGCGATGCTTATCGTATTACCCAGCTCCATCGATGCATCGTGTCCCATGAATACGCGTCCCCTGCTGCGGCTGTTTGCAAGAGACCCGCTGTATAAGAGGGTAAGGTCGCTGTCGGGATATTCGAATACGCAGTGCAAAATATCAGGGATTTCACGGCCATCCTTCCAGTAGTAGATGCCGCCGGATGAAACGACTGATTTTGGAATGCCTATGTGTAACAACTGGTTTACGCAATCAAACTCATGAGTAAACAACTGGCCGATGAGGCCGATATCGTAATCGAAATATTTTGTCCAGTTATAAAACCGCTCAACATCAAATGGAATCTGAGGGGCAACGCCTAGCCATTGATTCCAGTCAATAGTATTCTTATCTCCTGGTTTGGGTTTTCCGCTGGTTTTGTCCAGATGCCTTACCCATGCACCGTCGGCAGAATTTCTGTTTGTGGTGCATTCTACTAATGTGATCTTTCCAAGAATATTTTTTTCAAGGATCTCCTTTGCCTGTTTAAACACGGTGCTCTGCGGAACCTGGTGGCCGAGCTGGTAAACAATACTGCTTCCCTTAACTGCAGCATAAACCTCATTCATCTGCTGCTCTGAATGGCAGGGAGCCTTTTCACAGTACACATGTTTGCCTGCTTTGGCAGCAGCAACAGTTATAGCAGCATGACTATGATCAGGAGTAGCTATCATTATTGCATCGATATCCTTTGATGCCAGCATTTCTTCATAATTGGCATATCTAATTACAGGCAATCCCGATGGTTTTGCACCGCCTGCCCTTGTTTCATTTCTGGCCGTTGCAAGTCCTTTTTCAGCGTGAAGTTCAAATACATCGCATATTCCTGTTACGGCAACATTCATATCCTCCTGTTCGAGCCAGCTCTGCAGGGTATTATTGATCTGCCTCTTTTCAACGTCGGAAGGATGCATATATCCGAGACCATTGAAATGTGCCGTTGACCTGTTTCCGCAACCAACTATGCCTATCTTTATCAGGTCTCCTTTTGCCGTATTCTTTACAACAACAGGTGCATTGAGGCCTTCAAGCCCAAGCTCTTTTATGATTGTGTTTTTCTTTTCAAGATCATAGGCTCTTTTGCTCATTACTTCATAAGCTAAAGCTCCAAAAACAGGTACGCCTGCTAAAGCTTTCAGCAGGGTTCTGCGTTTTATTGATAAATTTTCGGCCTTTTCATCATCAGGCTTTTTGGCCTGTTCCTTCTCTTTTGCCATTTGCTTAAATTTTATTTTTATTTCTTTTGTCTGTATTTCACAACATAAATGTCTAGTCCTGCCATTAACCCGGTTGGAAAAGCGGCCAGTGCCAGCAATGCAACAGCTTCAATAAGTGTTTTGCTTACAACAAGATAGCTTCCCTCCGTAGGAAGTGAATATTCAATTCCTATCATTGGCGCACTGTTAAGGTAGTATAAGAACAGCAATACTGCACCGGATATTGCTGCAAGTCGTGTGAAAAGTCCTATTATCAACCCGGCTCCTATTGCAATAAGTCCCCATGTATTAAGAATATCAACTGCATTAAGGATTGTTGGATTTGAAATTATCCACTTGGAAAATCCTGAGAGAACCCATTGTGATTCCTTTAAAAATGCCATTGACGACCAGTTGGGAATAAGCAATTTGGAAATGCCTTCATAGAGAATGTGCCATCCTATAAGAAACCGGAGCAGAACAAGAATAGTTTTTTGCCAGGTTGAGTAATAATTTATTTCTTTCATGAATTATTATTAAAAAGTAGATCAATCATTCGGGGCCAAAAGTAAATTAAATAATTTTTGCATCACTAAAACAAGAAAAACTATATCAAAAATAAAAGTTAAAAAATCTTAAAAGTTCATTACTTATGAGGTTGCTATTGTTCAGGAACGGGCGCAGGAACACTCCCATTAGCTGTTTTTGGCAGGAAGGAAACGATTATTGCACCTGTTAGTGCAACACCGATAAGTACAAGGAAGCCTGTTGTGTAGTTGCCTGTAATATCATACAAGTATCCGACGAGCATTGGGAAGAGGGCTTCGGAGGCTCCGTCGGCAACCAGTATAATGCCCATTGTCCTTCCAAGAGCCCTTACTCCGAAAAGATCCCCTGCCATAAGAGGTATGATCATATAATCACCGCCAAGCCCGATACCGAAAATGACAGCAAAGATGTAAATACGTCCGGGAAATTCAGGCATCAGCAAAAGCGGAATAGATAACCCTACAATAAGATATATCAGGATCATTACATATTTACGACTTATCAGGTCGGCCAGCCAGCCCATTATCACCCTGCCGGCAAGGCTTGCCACAAGCATCAGTGACAATACCCGCGCAGCGCTTGCCTGGGTAAAATCGAGATCTCTCAGGTATAGCTTAAGATGCTGACCTGCACCACCAACTGCTCCAATGGAACACATGCTGCCGAAAGCCAGCAGATAAAAGTTGGGATTTCTGAGAATACTTCCTATTGGTACTGCAGGCTGCGTTTTTCTGACACCTGATACGACAGATTCATTATCACGAATAAAATAGGACAGTGGAAAAGCAATGATAATAATAAGGATTCCAAGTGTCATTAAGGCAATGTGCCAACCAAAACTCTTTTCAAGACCTGCAGAAAGCAAGGGAACGAGTGCGCCGCCGGTTCCTATTCCAAGGTAGGCGATACCCATTGCTTTTCCACGGTTTTTATCAAACCATCTTGATATAAGCACCTGGCATGGAAGCGGGCCACCACATACATAGCCGAGAGCATTGAATATGTAAAAAAGATAAAATGTCCATAAGGATGTGGAAAAACTGAGCCCGATAAGAGCTGTTCCCATCATTAATGCGCCCGACATCATCAGTCTCCTTGGCCCGTAACGGTCAATCAAATATCCTGCAATGAAGCCGAACAATGGAGCGACAACAAGCTTGGCAATGGCGTTACCTGAAGTAACCTGTGTCCTTGTCCATCCATTTTCACTTATGAAAAAATCATAAAAGAAAGGCAGCCCGTAGTATGCAAAACCTACAATGGCAAACAGAGATAAGAAAGCAGTAGCAACAATGTATGTTTGCGAGCTTCTTGAACCGGTTTTGGAAATATCTGACATTAGGATGTGAATTGATAAAAATAATTTTCAAATAAAACTATAATAAAATTACTGGCAACTGACAATTATCAAAATAAATTATTTTTCTGACCCGATAAATTTTTAGAAGCAGAGCCTTTCAACTCTTCTCTATAAGATCGGCTCCAAAAAGCATTATTAAAAGATCCTCGCTGGAGCTTCCTGTAAAGATGTTGAGATCATTTATGAGATCCCTTGCTGCGATGCGGGATGACAGCTTCATTCCCCATTAATGCTCCAAAACGTATGTCAATTGCTTTAAGTTTATTATTTATCCCGTTATTCATTAATATTTTTAATGGAATTGAAGAAGATTCTTTATTACTTTAAATATTATTTAGAATGTTTTAACTTAATTTTGTTTATAACCGGTTTGAAGAGAATCCTCATTTCAGGAACTGAACGGACAGCATGAACCGGAAATCTTTTAATGAGATAAATATAATTTATAAAAACACTATCATGAACCGACGACAATTTGCAAAATCATCAATCATGGCTTCAGCCCTTGCTTATTCACTTCCTGCCATTTCGATGCAACAGCAGAGAACCATAAAGAAGGGGCTGATGTGGGGTAGCATACGGGTTGGAAATTCAGCTCTTGAAAAATTTCAGGCGGCCGCAGCAGCCGGATTTGACGGTGTTGAACCAAACAGCCACCTCGACAGGAATGAGGTTCTAAAAGCGGCAGATGCCACAGGGTTAGATATCCCAAGCGTCTGTGGAAATATGCATTGGAAATATCTCCTTTCTGATCCCGATCCCAAGATCCGTGAACAGGGTGTTGCAGCTCTGAAGGTTACTCTTGAAGATGCTAAGGCATACGGCGCTGATACCATACTCCTGGTACCCGGCCGTGTAAGCGATTCGGTCAGTTATGATGAGTGCTGGAACCGCTCGGCTAATGAAATAAAAAAGGTAGTCCCGTTTGCTGAAAAACTGAAAGTAAAGATCGCAATTGAGAATGTCTGGAATAATTTTCTTCTCAGCCCCATGGAGGCAGCTCAGTATGTCGATCAGTTCAGGAGCCAGATGGTAGGATTTTATTTTGATTGCGGGAACATCCTGGCTTATGGATGGCCTGAGCAATGGATAAAAATACTGGGAAAACGTGTTGCAAAGATCCACATAAAGGATTTCAGTAATAAGATCGCAAACAAAGAGGGAAAATCTGCCGGTTTCGGCGTGAAACTTATGGAAGGTGATGTTAACTGGCCTGCTGTAATGAAAGCTCTGGATGAAATCAAGTACAATGATTTTGCAACAATAGAAATGCCCGGCGGTAATACCCCCGAAGGCCTGAAAGATCTTTGTGACAGGTTGAACAGAATCATTGTAAGCTGATTGTTCAAGTGAACACCTGAATGCGGCTTACTTCAGTTTCTTTATTCCCATATTCCATAGGGTAAAAGCAAACATATCAGCGTACTGCTCAATTGTCTTGCTCACCGGGGTTCCTGCTCCGTGACCGGCTTTTGTCTCAATTCTTATCAAAACGGGATTGTTCCCCTGGTGCTTTTCCTGGAGTGTGGCAGCAAACTTGAATGAATGTGCCGGAACAACCCTGTCATCATGATCAGCTGTTGTAACCAGGGTCGCAGGATAACTGACACCATTGTCTATATTATGAAGAGGAGAATAACCTATAAGATACCTGAACATTTCCATGCTGTCTTCGGAGGTGCCATAATCATAAGCCCATCCGGCTCCGGCTGTGAATTTGTGATATCTGAGCATGTCCATAACCCCCACTGCAGGAAGTGCAACCTTCATGAGCCCGGGCTTCTGTGTCATTACTGCACCAACAAGCAAACCGCCGTTTGAACCCCCACGGATTGCAAGATAACCGGAAGAGGTGTACTTAGTCTCTATCAGGTATTCAGCTGCAGCAATAAAATCATCAAAAACATTCTGCTTGCTCATTTTAGTACCGGCAAGATGCCATTTTTCACCATATTCACCGCCACCCCGTATGTTAGGAACTGCGTATATACCTCCAAGATCAAGCCAGATGGCATTTGAGACACTGAAAGCAGGCGTCAGGCTTATATTGAATCCGCCGTAACCATAAAGTATTGTGGGATTTTTGCCGTTAAGCTCTATGCCTGACTTATATGTTATTATCATCGGGATACTTGTACCATCTTTTGATTTGTAAAATACCTGCTCCGATATATAGTCATTACTTTTAAATGCAACATCGGGGGCCTTATAAACATCCGCCTCTCCTGTTACAGGATCGAGTTTGAAGATAGAGGCAGCGGTTATATAATTGGTGAAGGAGAAATATATATCCTTATCATTCTTCTTCCCGCTGAATCCCGATGCGGTACCGGCTCCCGGGAGGCTTATCTCACGGATCATTTTGCCTGACATGTCAAATTGCCTGACCTTCGATATTGCATCAATCATGTAGTGAGCAAAAAAGTAACCGGCGCCTGTTGCCGGATCAAGAACATTTTCTGTTTCGGGTATGAGATCTTTCCAGTTCGCGACTCCCGGTTCTGAGGCATCTGTATATACAATCCTCTTATTGGGAGCATTAAGGTTGGTAACTATGAATAACCTTGAGCCATCGTTATCGATTATGAAATGATCGTTATCGAAGTTGTTCACTATATTTATAAACCGGCTTCCCGGTTTAGTAAGATCCTTGATATACAGCTCATTGCCTGTTGTGGAGATTGCAGCCGTTACCACAAGGTATTTCTGGTCTTCTGTCACATAACCGGAAACATACCTCCTCTTGATGTCCGATCCGAATACCACCTTATCCTCAGCCTGGCTTGTACCTGTCTTATGGAAGTAGAGTTTATGATGGTCTGTCTTTGCGGAAAGCTGGCTGCCATCAGGCATGTCGTAACTCGAATAATAATAACCTTCTGTTCCCTGCCATGATATGCCGCTGAATTTAACATTGACAAGTGTGTCTCCGATTATCTGCTTTGTGAGGGCATCCATTGATATTATCTTCCTCCAGTCTGAACCTCCTTCCGAGATAGAATAGGCAACCAGGCTGCCGTCGCTGGTAAAACCAATTTCACCCAGAGACGTGGTGCCGTCGGCTGAAAATTTATTGGGATCAAGGAAAACTTCAGGTTCCTGCCCTTCTTTCTGCCTGTAAACCACATACTGGTTCTGAAGTCCGTCATTCTTCGAAAAATATATATAATCACCCTCTCTCGATGGAGCAGTGTACTTCTCATAATTCCACATCGTTGTAAGCCGGTTCTTTATTTCCTCCCTGTAAGGTATCTGTTCAAGATAACCGAAAGTTATCTGATTCTGTTCTCTGACCCAGGCAGCAGTTTCTTCCGACTTGTCATCCTCGAGCCACCTGTAAGGATCAGGAACGGATGTTCCGAACAGAGTATCGGCTGCATCGTCTTTCCTGGTTTCAGGATAATTAATGCTCTCCTGTTTGCCTGCACATGAATTTAATAATATCATTACGAGGGTTAAAGTTGTTAATTTGTACATACCTGGATATAAATTAATTCAACATATTATCTAAGTAAAATCTCAGAGTTCAAATTTAGCAAATATAAATTGCAGAAAATATGGCCAATTTGCATGTTGTTCTTCGGTATGAATAATTTCACAGGAAATAGTAATGCCTTTCAATGCCATTCTGAAATTTTCCATTTTCTTTCCTGTGCAATTCTTTTAAGTTTTTTATCAGGATTGACACAAACAGGATTTCCGACTATTCCGAGAACATGCCTGTCGGCGATTGAGTCTCCGTAGTACCAGGCATCTTTTGGATCAGACCTGTGCTTTTCACAATAACTTTTTAATCTTTCAGCCTTTACTTCTTCAAAACATGGTTTACCGACCGGCCTGCCGGTAAAAATACCGTCTGCGACTTCCAGTTCTGTGCAAATTACATCATCCATATCAAGAGACTCTGCTATTCTGGCACAAACAGGCTTCAGTGCTGAAGACAGGATCACCAGCCTGGCATTTTGCTTCCTGTGCATATTTAATTCAGGTACCACTTCCTGATGGATACGTTGGACTAAGATATTGGCACAAACATCGGACGAAAGGTTCTCAAAAGCTTGTTCAGAAAATCCTTCCAGCCATGAGATCATTTCGTAAATTATCTTAAGAGTATTTTTAATGTTTGTTTTGTAAAGAACGGAGAGATACATAGCTTTAGCTAACCATCTCTTACCCATTATGCTCCTTTTGTAAGATTCCTTAACGATGGCCCTGCCGCTGTTAATGCTTAGAATTGTTTCGTCCAGATCGAAAAATGCAATATAACTCTTCTCTGAGGAGCCATCTTTTAAGAAGTTTTCTTTCATGTTAGCACGTTTCCCGTTAACAGAGTGTTTCTGATGAAAACTTAATGAATGTAATTAAATTACGTCAGATTATCAAGCCATGATGCTATTTGGTTAAAAATTATAGGAATATGATGAAATATCCCTTGATTTATTGGCACATTTTACCGATAACCATTACTTTTAGTGTATAATCTTTTTTTAACATACCTGTTAAAATGACGGCAAAACCAGTTAAGATTGCCTTATTGATTGGAATGTTTATTTTTTCAGGTGGAACTGTATTTTCACAATTTAGCAGCAGAAACAATTATACAGGCGCCTGGGAAGATCCTTTGAGCTGGGATCCGGTATGGCCCCTTCCGGAGGTTGATGTAACAGGAGTTGGAACTGACTTTTTTATTAACGGATATATAACAGTAAACAGTTCACTCAGCTTCTTAATCAAAACCGTTCTGACCATAAATGACACTCTTGTGATCAGGGGTAATCTTACATTGGGAAATAATGCTGATCTGGTCTTAAAGGATAAAGCCGTTCTTATCGTTCTGGGCGATCTCACAATAAACAATCAGACAATTTTTCTTGCAAATGGCCCTATGGCAATAATGGGCAGCGTCAGAAAGTCGGGAGCAGAGGGCCAGGGCCGGTTCACAAGTGATATTAATCCTCCGAGGGTTTACATTGGAGGATCGGTCCCTGAAAGATTGGCAGAAAATCCTGACTATCCTGTTCTTGATTCTGTTCCCCCATTTTCAACTACTCCTTATCGGTCATCAGGGTATGCCTATGGAAATATGATCGATGTTAAAAAAGATCCGGTTAACGACCTTATTACCGTACTCTGCGGAACAGTAACAGGTAGCGGAAACGATCCGGTATGCAGTGGAGATGAGATTAAGCTTGCTTCAACTAAAGGTGCTTCATACCTGTGGACAGGGCCAAATGCTTTCATAAGTAAAGACCAGAATCCTGTCATTCCTGATGCTACGCCTGCAATGGCTGGTAATTATATGGTTAATGTTCTGGAGGGAGGATGCAGGATCTCCGATGAAGTGAAAATTTCCGTTATTTCATTGTCTGCTTACGCCGGTACTGATAAAGACGTAACTTTTGGTATTGAGACAGAGTTGGAAGCAGAGCCGGTTCCGGAAGGAATAGGCGTATGGTCCCTGGTCTCCGGTAATGGTGAGATCGCGGACCTGAATTCTCCTTTTTCACGGGTAACCGGCCTTAACGTCGGGGAAAATATTTTTCAGTGGACCGTAATGCATTTAGGATGTGAATCGTCCGATCAGATTATCATT
Source organism: uncultured Bacteroidales bacterium (assembly GCA_942492865.1). Classification (GTDB taxonomy): domain Bacteria; phylum Bacteroidota; class Bacteroidia; order Bacteroidales; family VadinHA17; genus LD21. The sequence continues at coordinate 2,692,635 of OW818650.1, forward strand.
TCTATAAAAGATCTCTTTGTACCTTCAATTATCACTCCCAACAATGATGGAAAGAATGATTATTTCGAGATCATTCCTTCTTACCCGGGAACTGAATTAATTATATTTAACCGGTGGGGTAATAAGGAATATGCCAATTCAGATTACCAAAATAACTGGGATGGAAGAAATAATAAAGGGATTAAGCTGCCTGGTGATACTTATTTCTATGTGGTTAAATTTGAGAATGGGCTTGTCAGAAAAGGGACAATATTAATTAAGAGATAATTATCAGGAATATGCCGCTGTTAAATACCTTTATTCCCCTGAGAATTCAATTACCTTTCAATAGTATAAATTTGATTAAAGATATTTAAATTCATCCACGTTAAAAATATTATAACTTAAGTTTTGGTTGATCAGAATTATTATTTAAATATTGTGTATAATTTATTATAAAGTACTTTTATTAGTGAGTCTTTTTTTCAACAGACCTCTGAAGATGTCAAAAACAGTACAAACCGCCTTGTTGTTTTGGGTGTTATGTCTATCGGTCGAGAGTGTTTTCTCACAAGCTCCTGAAATTCGTATCAGCAAGAGCAGCTATACAGGTAACTGGGAGGACCCGGCTAGCTGGGAGCCTGAATGGCCCGTGCCTGTTGTCGATATCACAGGTGAAATGAATATTACGATCAACGGGGAAATTAAAGTCAATAGTTCTCTCACTTTTTCTACTGCTCTGCCTGCTAATCTGGTTATAAACGGAACTCTCATAATACAGGAGGACTTGTACCTGAGCAACACTACCACTCTGACTTTAAATGATAATGCTGTACTAATTGTAAAAGGAGATCTTATCATCGGCAATAATACTGTTTCCATTGTCGATGGGACATTGGTAATTATGGGTAATGTTATTGAATTAGGCTCACCTGGACTTGGCAGCTTTACAAGTAATGATAACCCTGTTAAAGTATTCATAGGAGGATATATTCCGGAGGATTTAGCTGATAATCCAAATTATCCTGTACTTGATACTATTCTTCCGTTCAGTACAATACCTTACGATCATTCCGGGAAAAGCTTCGGAGATATGATTGACATTAAAAGTGATCCTGTGTTTGCAAAGATTGAGGAAAATTGTGCAACCGTTATAGTTACAGGTAACAGCCCTGTATGCATCGGAGACAAAATACAGCTATCCTCAACATCTGGAAGTTCATTTAGCTGGAGCGGTCCTGATGGATTTACAAGCTCACTGCAAAATCCTTCAATATTAAATGCCACTGCTGCAATGGCTGGTACTTATCTGGTGAATGTTTTTAATAATACTGACGGATGCAGGCTTGCCGGTGAAGTGGACATTGTTATAAAAGAAAGCCCTGTTGCGTCTGCCGGAGTAAATACAGGTATAATCTGCCCCGGTACCACTATTAACCTTACATCCTCAGGAGACGGAACCTACAGCTGGATCGGTCCGAACGGCTTCACCAGCACTCTTCAGAATCCTGAAATTTTAAATGCAGATGTAACCATGTCTGGTACCTATACCGTAACGGTAACCAGTGCCAACGGATGCACAGACCCGGAATCAATAGCTGTTACGGTTACCCCGTTACCGGTTGTGAGCATAACCAGCAGCGGCGCTCCTATGTGTGTTAATGGTCAGCGTACACTTTCAGGCTCCCCCGGAGGAGGATCCTTTACTGTGACAAGCGGCCCTGGAACCATCACAGGAGATGTGCTTACTGCAACAGGCGACGGAACAATAAATATACTTTATAGCTATACCGGCGACTGCAGCAATACAGCAAGCCAGTCGATAGTAGTCAATACAAATCCTGTTGCATCTGCCGGAGTCAATGCAGGCACTATTTGCACCGGAACCACCATAAACCTCACTTCGTCAGGTGGAGCAAGCTACTTATGGACGGGCCCTGGAAGCTTCACCAGCACTCTGCAGAATCCGGTTATTCCAAATGCAGATGTAACCATGTCTGGCACTTATACCGTTACGGTAACCGATGCCAACGGATGCACTGACCCGGAATCCATAGCTGTTACGGTTACCCCGTTGCCGGTTGTGAGCATAACCAGCAGCGGCGCTCCGATGTGTGTTAATGGTCAGCGTACACTTACAGGCTCCCCCGTCGGAGGATCCTTTACTGTGACAAGCGGTCCTGGAACCATCACAGGAGATGTGCTTACTGCAACAGGCGACGGAACGATAAATATACTTTACAGCTATACCGGAGTCTGCACCAATACAGCAAACCAGTCCATTACCGTTGATATCCCGGTTGCTGTTGCAGGAGTAAATACCGGGACTATATGCACCGGAACTACAATAAACCTCACGTCGTCAGGCGGTGCAAGCTACTTATGGACGGGCCCTGGAAGCTTCACCAGCACTCTTCAGAATCCGGAAATTTTAAATGCAGATGTAACCATGTCTGGCACCTATACCGTAACGGTAACCAGTGCCAACGGATGCACAGACCCGGAATCAATAGCTGTTACGGTTACCCCGTTACCGGTTGTGAGCATAACCAGCAGCGGCGCTCCGATGTGTGTTAATGGTCAGCGTACACTTACAGGCTCTCCCGTCGGAGGATCCTTTACTGTGACAAGCGGTCCGGGAACCATCACAGGAGATGTGCTTACTGCAACAGGCGACGGAACGATAAATATACTTTATAGCTATACCGGCGACTGCACCAATCAAGCCAGCCAGTCGATAGTGGTCAATACAAACCCTGTTGCAGCTGCCGGAGTCAATTCAGGCACTATTTGCACCGGAACTACAATAAACCTCACTTCGTCAGGCGGTGTAAGCTACTTATGGACGGGCCCTGGAAGCTTCACCAGCACTCTTCAGAATCCGGAAATTTCAAATGCAGATGTAACCATGTCGGGCACTTATACCGTTACGGTAACCGATGCCAACGGATGCACTGACCCGGAATCCATGGCTGTTACGGTTACCCCGTTGCCGGTTGTGAGCATAACCAGCAGCGGCGCTCCGATGTGTGTTAATGGTCAGCGTACACTTACAGGCTCTCCGGGAGGAGGATCCTTTACTGTGACAAGCGGTCCTGGAACCATCACAGGAGATGTGCTTACTGCAACAGGCGACGGAACGATAAATATACTTTACAGCTATACCGGAGTCTGCACCAATACAGCAAACCAGTCCATTACCGTTGATATCCCGGTTGCTGTTGCAGGGGTAAATACCGGGACTATATGCACCGGAACCACAATAAACCTCACTTCGTCAGGTGGTGTAAGCTACTTATGGACGGGCCCTGGAAGCTTCACCAGCACTCTGCAGAATCCGGTTATTCCAAATGCAGATGTAACCATGTCGGGTATATATACCGTAACGGTAACCGATGCCAACGGATGCACTGACCCGGAATCCATAGCTGTTACGGTTACCCCGTTGCCGGTTGTGAGCATAACCAGCAGCGGCGCTCCGATGTGTGTTAATGGTCAGCGTACACTTACAGGCTCTCCGGGAGGAGGATCCTTTACTGTGACAAGCGGTCCTGGAACCATCACAGGAGATGTGCTTACTGCAACAGGCGACGGAACGATAAATATACTTTACAGCTATACCGGAGTCTGCACCAATACAGCAAACCAGTCCATTACCGTTGATATCCCGGTTGCTGTTGCAGGGGTAAATACCGGGACTATATGCACCGGAACTACAATAAACCTCACTTCGTCAGGCGGTGCAAGCTACTTATGGACGGGCCCTGGAAGCTTCACCAGCACTCTTCAGAATCCGGAAATTTCAAATGCAGATGTAACCATGTCTGGCACCTATACCGTAACGGTAACCAGTGCCAACGGATGCACAGACCCGGAATCCATAGCTGTTACGGTTACCCCGTTGCCGGTTGTGAGCATAACCAGCAGCGGCGCTCCGATGTGTGTTAATGGTCAGCGTACACTTACAGGCTCTCCGGGAGGAGGATCCTTTACTGTGACAAGCGGTCCGGGAACCATCACAGGAGATGTGCTTACTGCAACAGGCGACGGAACGATAAATATACTTTACAGCTATACCGGAGTCTGCACCAATACAGCAAACCAGTCCATTACCGTTGATATCCCGGTTGCTGTTGCAGGAGTAAATACCGGGACTATATGCACCGGAACCACAATAAACCTCACGTCGTCAGGCGGTGCAAGCTACTCATGGACAGGCCCAGGCAACTATAAAAGCACAGAACAGAACCCGAATATACCAAATGCAAGTTCTGCAATGTCTGGTACATATACTGTAACGGTAACCAGTACCAACGGTTGTACAGACTCAGAACAAATATCCCTGACAGTTACTGCATTGCCTGTTGTTACAATAGCGAGTAGCGCTGACCCTCTCTGTATAAGCGCTCAGAGAACATTGACAGGATTCCCTGCAGGAGGTATCTTTACTGTAACCGATGGCCCTGCAAGCATTTCGGGAAACATACTTTCTCCAACAGGAACCGGAATAGTAAACTTGATGTATACTTACACTAGTGGTTGCTCCAACTCAGTCAGTCAGTCAGTTATAATAGCCGGGAATCCAGTAGTTGATGCTGGTCCTGATAAAGAGTTGAATTTTGTTAATGAAACTCAGATGGAAGCGGTTTTGAATACTTCTGAAGCTGGGGAATGGTCAATTATTTCAGGCTCCGGTATAATAAGTGATAATAATTCTCCAGGAACCAAGGTTACAAACCTTGCTGCAGGTCAGAATATATTGTTATGGACAGTAAAAAATAATGGGTGTGAAACAAGCGATGAGGTTGTTATTAAAGTTAATGAGATTTTTATTCCGTCAGTAATGACACCTAATAATGACGGTAAAAATGATTATTTTGAATTAAAACCTCTGGTTGGAAAAATTGAATTTATTATTTTTAACCAATGGGGAGTTGTAGAATATTCAAATTCAAGTTACCTTAATAACTGGGATGGAAGAAATAAAAAAGGACTTGAACTGCCTGAGGACACTTATTTCTACGTGGTTAAATTTGAGAATGGGATTATAAGGAAAGGAACAATATTAATAAGAAGGTGATGACACGGTATACTCTGTCCCTTTTGTTCACATTGCTATCATTCAATCTTGATGGACAAATGCTTCAGTCATCGGCAAATTATTTAAATAATATTCTTGCTTTTAATCCTGCTTATGCAGGAACCCAGGATGCTTTGAGTGCCACTGTATCGTTCCGGAACCAGTGGGTTGGCTTCAGAGGTGCCCCGACAAGCAGCATGATATCAGGACATACACCTCTGAATAATGACAAGATTGGACTGGGCGTTTTTTTAGAGAGGAACAGCTTTGGATTACAAAAGGAGACAAGGTTCAGCGGCAGTTATTCATACAAAATTGAATTTCATGAAGGCAAACTGGCCATGGGGTTAGGCATTGGGGCAACAGCTCACAATATTGATTGGAATGGACTACATGCATCCGACCCTGATGATATTCTGCTTTATGACAACCCTCCTTCAGTACTTATACCTTATTTTAATTTCGGTTCATATTACTACACCCGTAAATACTTTGTAGGCGTTTCAGTGCCAATGCTATTCAGTAATCAGTCGGTCCGTAACTCAAGTGAGTCAGTCAGCTGGTATTCAGGTAACAATTATTTCTTTACCGGGGGATATATATTCGAAATAAACAGACAGTTTAAAGTTCTTCCATCAATGCTTGTTAAATTTCATTCAGACCATTCTGCCCAGTTGGATTTCAATACACAAATTATTTTAAGGGACAGGTTATGGCTTGGACTGGGTTACCGGAGCAACAGTATCTTTGTCGGAATGTTCCAGCTTCAGATGAACCCACAGTTAAGACTTGCTTACTCATATGATTATGATCTGGGACCGATAGGAAAGTATAGCAGTGGTTCTCATGAAATAGTATTGAATTATGTGTTCAATTATTACCGCAAGGTAATAGGACCAAGACAATTCTGATGTTAAAATGAGCAGATACTTATACATAATAGCACTTATATTACTCTTTCTGAAACCCGGGTTAAATGGTCAGGAGCCAGGATTTATTATCGAAAGGGCTCCATTTTGTTCTGTCCTGAACGATGAATTTGCACCTGTATTCTATGGAGAAGGTCTCGTATTTTGTTCCAACAGGCGTGACAACTCTCTTATTGGTTACCGGGATGACCGGAACAGGCTTTATAAGATATTTTATTCCCCTCGGAATGGCTCGAGTAAGCGGATCAGGTTATTATCCAAGGATCTTACAACATACCTTAATGACGGACCTGTCACTTTCAATAAAGAAATGAACGTGATCTATTATTCCCGTAACAACAATGCAGGAAATTATCTGGGAAATATATCCGATACTACAAATAAACTGGGTATTTACAGAGCAGAATTAGTAAACGGCACATGGACCGGCATAAAGCCCTTTGAATATAATGATCCTGCCTTTTCTGTTTGCATGCCATCACTTGATCCCGATGGAACAAGACTTTATTTTTCTTCCGATATGCCCGGAGGTTATGGTGGACTAGATCTCTATTATTGCAAGCGCCTCAATGATGGCTGGGATAAGCCGGTTAACCTCGGGCCAGTTATTAATACATCAAAAAATGAATCATTTCCTTTTGCCTATTATTACAATAAGCTCTATTATTCATCGGACGGATACCAGAATTCGCAGGGTAAGGATATTTATTATACCCAGGAGATGAACGATGGTTTATGGATCGCTCCTGTACGCCTCGATTCAGCATTTAATTCCTCTGCCGACGATTTTGGGATTGTTTTTGACTCAACTCTTGAAAAAGGCTTTTTTTCTTCAAACCGTTTAAAATCAGATGATATCTTCAGTTTCAGGACTCCTCCTGTTGAATTTACATCGTGCGAAAACATTAGTGAGAGTAATTATTGCTATCTTTTTTATGATGAACGTCTTCACCCCGGTGATACAGTGCGCGGAGAATATACATGGGATTTTGGAGGGGGTGTTATAAGGACCGGAACCCAGGTTCTGCATTGCTTTCCCGGTCCGGGGGATTATTCAGTTAAATTAAATATTTTAGATACCCAGTCGGGGGATACCCTGTCGGAACAGGTTAGTTACGATATTAATATTGAGGCAATAGAACTGGCATATATAAATTCTTATAGTTCAGGAATAGTTGATGTGCCGGTTCGTTTTGATGGATTGGATATGAACCTTAAAGATCTCAGACTGACTGATTATTATTGGAATTTCGGCGATGGATTCCTTCCCGGCGGACCGGTAATGCAGAAAACTTTCCGGAAGAATGGATCCTATACCGTTCAGATGGGACTTCTTGGTGAAAAGGACAACCTTGGCAATATTCAAAAAAGATGTTTCACAAAGAAGATCCGGATCTTCGATTCTTTCGAGGAATATGAATCAACGGATACCGGAGTCAATGAATTTATTGCGCTAAATGAAGATTTCAGACCCGGAAGCTTTAATGTCCTTCCAAAAATCATTTTTATGAATGATCTCTCAGCGAGACAAAAGAACAGGATTAAGTCGTCATTGAGATTTACCGGGCAAAATACTCTCAAAATTCTCAGAAATGGAATGCTTCCCGATAGTCCCCTGCTCGATAACCTTATAGAGATCATAAAGCAAAATCCGGAGATAATGCTCGAAATGGTTCTTCATTCCTTTGAGGAGGAATCACCGGCCCCAAAACTTGAAATGTCTGAAAGATGGGCCCAGGAGATCGCTGTTTATTTCGAGAACAGGGATGTTGGTAATGATTCATTCAGTTGCAGGGGATTGGGAGCATCAGGCTCACTATCCGGGCCGGTCGATCGCAACAATAAATCAATTTCGGGAGTTATTGAACTCATTTTTATGAATAAAACAAGCAATGAACGATGAACGAAAAACGAATTGTTATGACAGGGCTTGAACGAACATTGTCTTTTCTTAATAATAGAAAAGTTGACAGACCTCCTTTTCATCCCATAATAATGAGATGGGCGGCAAAATATGATAATGTTTTGTACAGGGATTTCTGTACTGAACCTGAGAGCAAATGCCATGCAATGGTCAGGTGTGCCAGGGATTTTGATCTCGACTGGGTGACGGTAATGTCCGATCCATGGGCTGAAGCATCAGCCTTTGGCATACTGGTCGAATATCCTGAGAATGAACTGCCTGTCGATAAGGGAGGGCATCTTTCTGATGCTGTCTCAGCGGCCCTGCTAAAGCCTTACAACCCTATTGAAAATGACCGTTGCAGAAAAAGGATTGAAGAGATCCGTATCTTTAAAAATACTTGCAGCGACCTGTTTATTGTCGGCTGGGTCGAAGGTCCGGTTGCAGAGTATGTTGACCTTCGCGGAGCAACTTCTGCCTCTCTTGACTTTTTGCTCGATCCGGAAAATGTCGGAAAAGCAATGGATGTAATAATCGAAAGCGCCAAAACTTTTATCGAACTGCAGGTAAACGCAGGCGCCAATTGTATAGGTATCGGCGATGCATTCTGCTCTCAGATCGGCCCTGATCTGTACGACCGTTTTGCATTTCTCAGGCAGAAAATTCTTGTCGATCATGTTCATAAGCTTGGGGCCATAGCCAAACTCCATATATGCGGAAACACACATTCAATACTACCGGGAATGATCGCTACAGGAGCAGATATTATTGATATTGATCACCTTGTGCCATCTATGTCGGAATTTACCTCTTTACTGGGGCCATACCAGGTATTCAGCGGAAAAGCCGACCCCGTTTCTGTGATACAGGATGGAACAGGTAAAAAGATACATGAAACAGTTTTGAATAATTTTTCGGAGGCAGCAGGCCGATGCATTATTTCAGCAGGATGTGAGATCACTCCAGGAACATCATTGGAAAATATGAGAGCTTTCAGGAACGCAGCGAATTCACTCAATTTATAACTATTTCCCGGAATGTTTTACCACTGATCGCACAGGGAACACTAAGTAATTGATGACGCCAATTTGTTATTGGTGCCAACTGGCAGTACCGAGTGTATGATATCAGAAATGTTATTCTCAACTCCAAACCTTAGCCTTGCCGGAATTGATCCTTGTGTTATAATTGATTTCAATATTCCCGGATCACCGGCTTCAACTTTGCCTTTTGATACAGTTATCCATCCTTCCGATCCCTCAAACCTTATACCTTCAGAATAAGCTGAACCTATTAGAAATGTAAGTCCTGAGCCATAATCAACTCTTGCCATGAACTTTCCTGAACCCGGGTTTTTATCCGAAACGGCTTCGGCGTATAACGGTTCGGTATACTCTGTTTCTGTTCCCCATGCTGCATATCTGAAATATTTATCGCCCGATCTTATCAAAGCAACATCAGGTATTCCTATCCTTATCACATCTGGCGCACCTATAAACCCTCTTCTGACTAATTCTGCCGCCTGCATTAGTGATGAATCAGTTTCCTTAAAAACTGATGGTGCAACAACCGGCGCCAGAATAGCCCCTGCAGCTACTTTTAAGGAATCCTGCAAAAATCTTCTTCTTCTCATCTTCCAATGGTTTATACGGTAAGTTAATAATGGCCGGCGATAAAAATAATACTAATCCTTTCATATTGGCTATAATGAAGGAAAAACTTAAAAGATTTATGATTAATTTCGGAGAACAGATATAATCCGATATTTATAAAGTATGCTATTACTTGGAATCGATCTGGGAAGCTCTTCTGTCAAGGCTTCTGTTGTTGATGGAGATACCGGGCTCTGTATTGCAGCAGCATTTTATCCGCAGGATGAAATGAAAATAACAGCGCTTAAGCCGGGTTGGGCAGAACAGGATCCTGAAATATGGTGGGAAAACCTTAAAATGTCAGTCGCTGCATGCAATGAAAAATTAGGTTCACGAAAAAAGGAGATTGCTGCTATAGGAATATCGTACCAGATGCACGGACTGGTTGCTGTAGGAATTGATAAAAAAGTCCTCCGCCCTTCAATAATCTGGTGCGACAGCAGGGCAGTAGGTTATGGCGAGGGAGCATTCAAAGGAATAGGTGAAGAGTTCTGCCTTTCACATCTCCTTAACTCACCAGGGAACTTCACCGCATCAAAGCTTGCATGGGTGAAAGCAAATGAGCCGGAAGTGTATCAGAGGATCTATAAGATAATGTTGCCTGGCGATTACATTGGCCTCAGGCTCACCGGTGAAATAAATACAACATTTTCAGGGCTTTCGGAAGGCATCTTCTGGGATTTTGAGAAAGAGCAGGTCTCGGATGAATTAATGGATTATTATGGATTCAGCAGGGACCTTTTACCCGTGCCGGGTCCATCTTTTTCAGTAAGCGGAGAGATCAGCGCCACGGTTGCAGTTGAATTGGATCTGCCTTCAGGTATCCCGGTTTCATATAAAGCCGGTGATCAGCCAAACAATGCCCTGTCACTAAATGTCCTTGAGCCGGGTGAAGTGGCCGCCACGGCCGGAACATCGGGTGTGATCTACGGGGTAACTGACAGGAAGAAGTATGATCCTTTGTCGAGGGTTAATACCTTCCTTCATGTAAATCACACTAAGGAAAATCCCCGCCTGGGTGTTCTTCTATGTATAAACGGCACAGGTATCCTGAATTCCTGGCTGCGACGCAATGTTGCCGGAAATATGTCGTATAATGATATGAATCTTATTGCCGGTAAGGCAGCCCCCGGGTCTGACGATCTGTTTGTGCTTCCCTTCGGTAATGGTTCGGAAAGAGTACTTGGCAATAGTGATAAAGGCGCTCATATAAGCGGACTGAGTTTCAGCATACATAACCAATCTCATCTGCTTCGGGCCGCACAGGAAGGCATTGCGTTTTCATTCCGGTATGGTATTGACATTATGAGGGAAACCGGCCTTGACCCCCTTATCATAAGAGCCGGTGAGGCTAACATGTTTTTAAGCGGTATTTTCAGGGAATGCCTTGCGTGCATAACAGGTAAGGAAATCGTCCTCTATAATACCGATGGGTCAGCCGGAGCAGCTATTGGAGCAGGAATCGGATGCGGCTGGTATAAGTCGCGCGGGGAAGCTTTCAGAAATCTTAAAGCAATCGGGGTTACAGTCCCTGACCCAGGGTTAATTCCACAATATGAGGAGGCCTATGGTAAGTGGAAGGACCTGCTAAATAAGCTGTGTATTTAAAAATCGACTCCCTTCAGGATTACTATTTAAACATTTAATTAATATTAATATGATTTACAAAGGCAAAATCGAAGCATATCCCGGTATAGGGAAGATAGGGTATGAAGGCAGAAAATCAAAAAATCCGTTAGCCTTCAAATGGTACAACCCCGATGGTGAAGTAAGAGGAAGAAAGATGAAGGATCACCTGAGGTTTGCTATTGCTTACTGGCATTCATTCTGCGGCGACGGTTCCGATCCTTTTGGGAACGCAACACGTAATTATCCATGGTCAGAAATTGAGGATAATGAGAAAAGATCGATGATGAGACTGGAAGCAGCTTTTGAATTTTTCACCAAGATAGGTTCAGAATTCTATTGTTTTCACGACACGGATATTGTAGGCGACGGTACAGTCTTTCAGATAGAAAAGAAACTTGAAAAGATTGTTCCGGTAATGAAAAAGATGCAGGACGAAACGGGAGTCAGGCTTTTATGGGGCACAGCAAACCTTTTTTCAAATCCGCGCTATATGAACGGAGCTGCTACAAATCCCGATTTTGCTGTTGTAGCAAATGCAGGTACCCAGCTGAGGAATGCCATTGCCGCAACTATTGAGCTTGGCGGTGAAAATTATGTCTTTTGGGGAGGAAGGGAAGGTTATATGAGCCTTCATAATACTAATATGAAGAGGGAGCTTGATCACATGGGGATGATGCTGTCGATGGCCCGTGATTATGGCAGAAAGAAAGGATTTAAAGGTACATTTCTCATTGAACCAAAACCTATGGAGCCAACAAAGCATCAATATGACTTTGATTCAGCAGCTGTGATAGGCTTTTTGAGAAAATATGGACTTGAGAAAGATTTCAAGCTGAATATTGAGGTGAACCATGCCACTCTCGCCGGACATACATTTCAGCACGAATTACAGGTTGCAGCTGATGCGGATCTTCTCGGGAGCATTGATGCCAATAAAGGCGATTACCAGAATGGCTGGGATACCGATGAATTCCCAACAAACATATTCGAGGTTACTGAAGCCATGATGGTAATCCTTCAGGCAGGAGGTCTTAGGTCCGGAGGGATTAACTTCGATGCCAGGATAAGACGCAACTCAACCGATATAGAGGACATATTTATTGCCCATATCAGCGGAATGGATACATTCGCCAGGGCTCTTCTGATTGCAGACAAGCTATTGAATGAGAGCGATTACCTTAAGTTCAGGAGCAGCAGGTATGAATCGTTCGATACCGGTCACGGCAGGGAGTTTGAAAATGGTAAACTGACTCTTGATGATCTGAGGGCAATCGCTGTGAAGAATGGGGAACCGCAAATCCGAAGCGGGAAGCAGGAGTTGCTAGAACAGCTTATCAGCATTTATATTGAGTAAGTCAGCAATGTTCAGATCTCCGACACGATCGTCTTAAATTCAGGAGGATCGGCTATGGATTTCTTTACTTTGCACAGTTCAGCTACCGTAATAACTGAAGCTTTGTATTTTTCAGGGAAATCAGCCGGAAGTTTTATATCCAGGGTGATATTTACAGGCAGACCGGTTTCCTTACTAAACTCCGTACTCTGAATAATTTTTATCTTTTCGGTAGGAATATTCCTGTTGTCACAAAAAGATTTCACGTAAATTCCTGCACATGTGCCTATTGATGCAAGATAAAGCTCGAATGGTGCAGGAGCCGTGTCGCTACCACCACTTTTCAAAGGCTGATCGGTCTTTATTGTATGACCAGTCAGATGAGCAGTAATGACTTTTCCTCCATCAAATGTAATTTCCATATTATGTGGTTTTGAGAATTATTTAATCAAGTCTGGCAACGATCAAAAATACATCAAATAATCTGATATTCCCACCATCCGTTTTCTTCCTGATTGTAAAGCACTTGCCTGAGGAGATGATTTTAAAGTTTTCATCCCGGAGGATACTTTCAAGATGACCGGGATCAAACCCGTTATGACCCGAAAAGCCTTCCCCATGGAATGAACCGTCTTCCGTGTAAATATCGCTTATTGCCAGATACCCGTCTTTATGTATCATGGTCCTGAACTTGCTGATGATGGAACCGACATCTGAAATGTGATGTAACACCATCTGAGTGAAGAGCAGATTAAATTTTTCACCACTGTAATTGGAATGTTCGAGATCGAAATTCTGAACTTTAAGGTTTTTTGCCCCGCTACTACTTATTTTTTCATTTATCATGGCAACCATTCCGGCTGAGTTATCCATCAGCGTAATTTCTTTAAGGTGATCTTTAAGCAGGAAGCTTGTGATCCCTGTCCCTGCTCCGAATTCAAGCGCCGTCCATTGTTTCTTCAGCGGTATGATCCTGAGGATCTCCCTGGCTATTGCTTCTGAACGTTCCAAGTGCATCTTGTTCTTGTCCCATTCACCTGCTTTTTGATCAAACTGATTCATTTTTTATATTATTTATAAAGCTTAGTATTAAAATAATTCCCTAAATTAACATTTCTTTGGCCCTTTAGTTTTAGAGCTGGGGAACACAGTTAAAGAAATTAATAATGATAGAATGAGAAAGAACAATATGACATTCCTGAAAATGGCGGTAGCTACTGTAATGATCTTCTTACAGGTCAGTTTATCGGGCCAGGGTAAATCTGAGGTCCTGATCAAAAAAACCAATGATTTTGCAGTTACCGGCGATGGTTCCGGCGAAAACTGGAGTAAAGCTCAGTGGATTGATCTTACTTTCCGGGGTAAAACCGATCTGAATCTTAAGACAAGGGTAAAAATCCTCTATTCGGGAACAGGAATTTATTATCTGTTCGATTGCCAGGACAGGAAGCTTACTTCGACAATGAAAGCTGATTTTCTTGATTTGTGGAAAGAAGATGTGGTAGAAATATTTTTATGGACAGATGAGAACGAACCCTTTTATTTTGAATATGAAATTTCTCCTCTTAATTATGAGCTGCCACTGCTTATCTCAAATGAGAATGGAGAGCTACTCAGATGGATGCCGTTTCATTATGAACCGGGTAGATTGACAAGCCATGCCACAAGTGTAAAGGGTGGTGAAAAGAGGAGTGACGCAACAGTTTCATCGTGGACCGCAGAGTTTTTCATTCCTTATAAGCTTCTGAGCCCTCTGAAGAACCGTTTACCAAAGTCGGGAACGAAGTGGAGAGCTAATATGTACAGGGTCGATTATGATTATGACCAGAGGATGTCATGGTTATGGCAGCTTACCGACACAAATTTTCATCAGTATGAAAAATTCGGAACGTATCTCTTTGAATAAATGATGGAACTGATAAACTTAAATCAACAGATATTAATATTCCCCCATTACCCCCAAAGCGCCTGTCATCCCGCAGCGCAGCAAGGGATATCATAATCGCAATTACAAATGATTCTTAAGTGGCTTCTAATTATAAACCAGCGAGGGATCTCCCTGTCGGATTCATCATGGTTTTAAAAGCGATAGTACTAAATAGTCGCAGCAAGGGATCTCATAATCGTAATTACCAATCTACGGTTGATGCAGTAACCTGAAAAATATGTTTTTATATTATTGATAATTAATATAGGTGTTAATTGATTTTTTGACTTGAATTAATGTTTTAACCCCGGAGGGGTTTAATTTGAAAAACTGTGGGTACAACCCGCAGGAAAGACGTAAAATACTCTGGCAACCCCAATGGGGTTGAATAATGAACCCCATATCCCTGTCAAATATTCAGCCCCTTTAGGGCTGTGCATTCCGGATACTCAATTTAAGGTTAAATATTTGGAAATATTAAATATCTAATCTACATTTGTAGAGTATAGTAACCTGATTGTAAAGAAAAATGTACTTAACAAATGCAGAGGAGCAGGTTATGAAGCTTCTTTGGAAACTGGAAAATGCTTTTATTCGAGACCTTCTGAACGAATTTCCTGATCCTAAACCAGCCACAACAACTGTTCTGACATTGCTAAAACGGATGATTGACAAAGGATTTGTTAATTACAGGAAATGTGGTAACTCAAGGGAATATTACGCAATGGTTAAAAAGTCAGATTATTTTTCTGATCAAATAAATGGATTAATTAAAAATTTCTTTAACAATTCAACATCCCAGTTCGCATCATTTTTTACAAATGAGACAAATATGAGCCCTGAGGAATTAAAAGAACTGAGGGATATTGTTGACAAAAGGATAACATCAAAAAAAAATTAGCATGTCAGCTTATATCTTTAAATCAAGCCTGAGTCTGGTAATATTATTCGGACTTTACTGGTTCATTTTAAGAAAAGAGAAGTTATTTGCATTCAACAGGTTCTTCCTGGTATTATCTGTAGTTTTTTCACTACTTATACCTGTTATTTCAATACCTGTAAGTTTTAAAACCGTTCCCAAACCGGAAGATATTATCACTGCCTTTAATTATGTAATGCCTGATTTAAGTTTTGATGACAATATTATCTCTCATGATTTGAATAGCAGTCCCTTAAACTCAGGGAAAAAGCCTTCACCAGTTTCAAAAATTTTGATTGCACTTTACATATCGGGAGTTATATTGTTTCTCTTTCGCTTTCTGAGGAATTTATTCATGATAGTGCACAAGGTCAGATTGTATGAAAAGATAAGTTTTGAAGGCTACAGGATAATTCTTACAAATGATAATACAGGTCCCTACTGCTTCTTCAACAATATATTTTTAAATAAAGAGGAATACATGAATGGCAGAATTGACAGAGAGCTGCTTAATCACGAGCTTGAACATGTAAGGCAGTCACACACAATCGACATTATGCTAATCGAACTTGTAAAGACCTTTTACTGGTTCAATCCTGTTCATGTTTTATACGACAGGGCGATAAGGATAAATCATGAATATCTGGCTGACAATGGAGTTCTTAGCGATAATTCAGATATTAAAAGCTATGCACATAAACTGTTAAATTTCATTATGGGAAGCGGCAGAATTCCACTTACAAGCGGTTCACATCATTCATTTACGAAGCAAAGGTTATTGATGATGACTAAATCAGGATCAGGCAGATTCATTTATGGGGTACGGATCGCTATTACCTTATTTTTAGTAGCAGTATTCCTTGTGTCATTGAGCTTTAAAGAGTCGGATCAGCAAGTTTCGGCACTTGATGGAGCAGGGCAGGAAGCAGAAATGGTGCAAACTATTGTCAGGGGAATTGCATTGCATGAGGATGAAAAGCACTTTGCCGGTAAGGTCTCTGCTGATATTGTACCGGATAAGAATAAACAGGATGTTAGTGTGGTGAAAGGAATTGTTGTGAATGAGGAAGGTACGCCAATCCAGGGTGCAACCGTAATTATTTCAGGTGTCCCTTCAGGAGTTATAACTGATGCATCGGGACATTTCACGATCGGGAATGTAACTAAAGATGCACATTTGATAATTTCTTCAGATGGGTATGTAAGCAAGTATTTGGAGCCTGCTTTTTCCACTGAAATGAAAGTAGAAATGTTACTGGATAAAGGAAGTTCCAAAGCTCTTCTGATAAGAGATTCCTTTAAAAATGGCCCTTATCCCCTGATAATTGTTGATGGTGTTGAAAGCGGTAGAAGATTCAGTGAGATCGACAAGAATGAAGTTATTAAGGGAATGGCAATTTTTGACGGGGAAACCGCTCTCCGGATTTATGGTGAAAAAGGCAGGAATGGAGTTATTATTATATCTACAAAAAAGAATACTGCTGAACCGGTTGAATTTAAACCTCCTGAAACTGAAGATCAGTCGTCAATCAGAATAGGAAGCAGAGACGGCTCGATTTCAAACACTCTTATAATCATTGATGGTGTTGAAAGCGAAATGACAGGAACGGAAGGTTTAAAAGAGATAGACCCCCGGGATATAGCATCCATATCGGTTCTGAAAAATACAGAGAAATATGGAGAAAAGGGAAGAGGTGGTGTCATATTGATCACGACCAAAAGGAATAAAGCTGCTAATGATCCTCAGCCTTAAGGTAGTCTGTTTCAAGGTTTTTGGACACATTTATTACCTTATATCAAACCAGTCTGACTGTTTTTTTTCGCTGAAGTTTATGTGGCAGAATTCATTGGTTTGGCAATCATAACTGTAGTCTTTCTTCCATTCTCCGGCATTGATAACAATTTCCTTAATGGCATTGGTTATATAAAATAATTCATCATCCAGCATGGTGGGATGAAGCGATATCCTGATCCATCCTGGTTTCATTGAGAGGTCTCCGGCGTCGATCTTATCTGTGATTTCTTTTGAAAGAGCTACATCCACATTAAGCAAAAAATGACCGTAGGTCCCTGCGCATGAGCAACCACCCCTTGCCTGGATACCGTATCTGTCGTTCATGAGCCTTGTAACAAGGTTATGGTGTACGTTATCGATGTAGAAGGAAAATACTCCAAGTCTGTTAGTAATATTCCCGGCCAGGATATGCAACCCCATGATGCCTGATAATTCATCAAATACAATCTTTTTAAGTTCATTCTCCCTTAACCTGATCTTCTCAGTCCCCATCTTTTCTTTAAGGATAATGGCAAGCGCGGCTTTAATGCCCTGAAGAAATCCGGGTGTACCACCGTCTTCCTTCACCTCTATATCGCTTATATACTTGTATCCACCCCACCTGTTTGTCCACTTTACCGTGCCGCCGCCGGGGGCATCCGGAATTTCGTTTTTGTACAGCTCTTTATTGAAGATAAGCACTCCCGCGCTTCCCGGACCTCCAATGAACTTATGGGGAGAAAAAAAGATCGCATCTATCTGCTCAAGCTTATCGTCGGGATGCATGTTGATATTCACGTAGGGAGCCGAAGCCGCAAAATCAATAAAACAGTAACCATTATGCTCATGCATTATACGGGCAAGCTCATTGTACGGCGGAATATAACCGGTTACATTAGAACATGCAGAAAATGAGCCAATTAACATTGAGCGATTTTTGTATTGCTTAATCTGTTCGCGGAACGAACTGATATTAACTGTAAGATCAGGTGCCGGATCGAGCAGTACTACATCGGCCATTGTCTCAAACCACGATGTGTGATTTGAATGGTGTTCTGTGTGAGTAAGAAAAACAACTGGCCGGTTATCATCCGGGATCTCTTTGCAGCTTTTGAACCTGCCTCTGCCAAGAGAACAGTAGTTTATAGCCCTTTCAGGAACTTTCAGTCCCAGTATCCTTTGCAATTTGCCAATTGCTGAAGTCATACCCGATCCTGTGAATATGAGGATATCGTTCTCGTTTGCGTTAACGTGGTGCTTTATGACCTTCTGGGCATGATGGTAAGCATCGGTCATGGCCTTGCCTGTGGCAGACGATTCTGAATGTGTATTGCCCACCATTGGTCCTATGGTCTCCACAAGCTTTTCTTCAATAGGCCTGTATAATCTGCCGCTGGCGATCCAGTCAGCGTAAACAAGCTTTTTATAACCATAAGGAGTTTCAATATCTGTATCTATACCGATAATATTTTTACGAAACCTGTTAAAATATTCCTCAAGCTCTGTCATAAACGATTTGATTATCCTGATGTAGCTTAAACTCTAAAAAAGTATGATGCTAATTAATTTTGTAATGACTTGATATTATGCCTGTAAACCATTTCCCAGGCAAAATATACTTCAGAAATACTGCCAGTTTTTGTTCAAAAGAAGCTATTATGTACCGCTGTTTCGGATTTTTGCTTTCTACTATCTTCACTATTTTCCCGGCAAGAACCACAGGCATCCACCCGTTATTCTCATCCTTTTCTATTATTGCCATAGTTCTTGCATACTGTTCCCGGTATGGATCATCCTGACCAGTAGGTGCAAGATAATTTCTCCTGTTGGATGTGTTTGCCGTGTGAAAATCGCCTGGATTTACCAGAATAACCCTGATATTGAATTGCTTTACTTCCATCCTCAGCGCTTCGCTGAAACCTTCGGTTGCAAATTTCCCTGCCGAATAAAATGACTGGAATGGCAACCCCATCAATCCGCCTATTGAGCTGAAATTGATTATTGTTCCTCCACCCTGTTTTCTCATAACGGGCAAAACCTTCCTGGTAATATTTACCATTCCGATGAAGTTGGTATCGATCTGCAGCCTTAAGTATTCCTCCGGTAAGGTTTCAGATGGTCCGCCTGAATGCATCCCGGCATTATTGATGAGTACATCGATTCTTCCCTCTATGCCGGACACTGTGTCCACAGCTTTTTCTATTGAGGCATTGTCAGTAAGATCCATAACAAGATAATTTAAATTATCTCTGTCTTCCGGCATTTTCCTTACAGTTCCATAAACAACATGGCCATTTTCACTCAGCAGTATTGCAGTCTCTTTTCCAAAGCCTGATGATATCCCGGTTATCAGTATTACTTTTTTCATGGCATAGATGGTATTATTGCCGGGTAAGTTGATAAGATTGAAAGCATATATTCAATCTACTATATTAAGCGCTTTTGCTGCTTTCGTAATTTTTTCAATTGATATATCAACCTGCTCTCTTGTATGGTTTGCCATGAGGGAGTATCTTATAAGACAATCTTCCCTGGCAACTGCAGGAGAAACAACTGGATTCACAAATATTCCATCCTCAAGAAGCATTATGGTTAACGTGAGTGCTTTAATACTATCACGGATGAACAGGGGAATTATTGGCGATTCTGATTTCCCGGTATCAAAACCGGCCGACTTGAAACAATCCCTGGCATAGAAGGAAAGGTCCCAGAGGTTTTTGATACGTTCAGGTTCAGTTTCCATTATCTCAATTGAGGCCAGAACTGCCGCAGCTGATGCAGGAGTCATGCTTGCGCTGAAAATAAGCGATCTTGAATTATGTTTTATAAAATTAATTATCTCTTTATCGGCAGCAATAAAACCACCAAGCGAGGCAAATGACTTAGAAAAGGTTCCCATTATGAGATCAACCTTATCGGTCAGTCCAAAATGAGATGCCGTTCCTGATCCGTTTTCTCCTAACACACCTAAGGAGTGTGCGTCATCGACCATTACTGATGCGTTATACTTTTCAGCAAGTCGGACTACTTCAGGCAGGTTGATTATATCTCCTTCCATCGAGAAGATTCCATCAACAACAATGAGCCTGACAGAATCGTTATCGCATAATTTCAGTTTGCACTCAAGGGCATTCATGTCGTTATGAGCAAACTTCAGTACCTTCGAAAAAGAAAGCCTGCTGCCTTCTATTATTGATGCATGATCGAGCTCATCGAGGATCAGGTAGTCATTACGGCCGGCCAGAACCGATACAACGCCCAGGTTAACCTGGAATCCTGTGCTGTAGCATAAAGCTCCGTCTTTATTTACAAGTTGTGCGAGCTTCTCTTCCAGCCTGGTATGAATATCAAGCGTTCCATTCAGGAATCTCGAACCGGCACAACCTGTACCGTATTTCTTAATTGCCTCTATTGCAGCCTCTTTTACTTTCGGATGATTGGTAAGGCCAAGGTAGCTGTTTGATCCGAACATGAGAACTTTCTTTCCCCTGATTACAACTTCGGTATCCTGTTCAGATTCTATTTCTCTGAAATAAGGGTAAATGCCTGCTTCCATTGCCTTCTGGGGTGCATCGTATTTCGATAATCTTTCTTTTAATATGCCCACGTTATATGAAGATTTATTTCTCAACTGACTCAAAATTAAATAAAAAAGGATAATATAAAAGAGGCAGGGGCATTAACTGTTGTTTATTAGTTGAACACAGGTTGAAAAATATGTTGAACAAATTGGTAAGATTATTTGGAAAGTTTTGATATGACATATACTTTTACCGGCGAAAATCATAAAATCAAAATCAAATGGACGACGACCCTGCGAACCGGAAAAATAAAAACCTGGTATAGAGGGAAGTCCTTTTTCATACACTTCCTGATATACTGCTAAAACCAGGAGGTGCTATGACATCACTAACAACATTTTACTTAAGCGGAATAATTGGTAAGGAGGCATTCGGAGCTGACGGTGATGCCATCGGGGTTATAAAGGATTTGCTTATCAACGCAAGCCCTTCAGGCCAAGGCGACCCTAACCAGCAACTTATTACAGGCGTTAAGTTAAAAATCAATAAGGAGATAAAATTTTACTCTTTCAATACTTTCAGGGTCGTGAAAGCAAGGGAGATGCTCAGTGTGAGTTGCTCCGGCCTAGTTGAGCTGGGTAACGATGAAGTTGATAGCGGTTTGCTTCTTGTTGAAAATATTCTTGACAAACAGATTGTAGATCTCAACGGCCGTAAACTTGTAAGAGTGAATGATGTAAGGCTGGCAACCCTTCCTGTGGGAACGTTCGCTGTTGCGGTGGATATAGGTATTGAGGGGCTTCTGAGAAGAATTGGTATTGCGGCGCCTATTAAAAGATTGCTCTCATTTACAAAAGTAAGGATCCCGGCCAAATTCATCCTGTGGGACGACGTTCAGGCAATAGACTTTTCAAAATCAAATATCAGGCTCTCGAAAAGTTATGCCAAGCTTCATACATTGCACCCTTCCGATCTTGCGGATATTCTTGAGGACCTTGGGCGAAAGTCGAGCATGACGGTATTTACTGCCCTTGATGAAGAAAAAGCAGCCGATGTGCTTGAAGAGCTCGAAACCCAGGCCCAGATCCACATAATTGATAATCTTCCGTTGAGCAAGGCAGCTGATGTTCTTGAAAAGATGCCGGCCGATGAAGCAGCCGATATCATCGATGAACTTGAGGACGAAAAAGCTGAAATGCTTCTCGAGGAGATGGATAAGGAGTCGTCGCGCGAAGTAAGGGAACTGCTCGAATACAAAGATGACCTTGTTGGAAGTATAATGACAACCGACTACCTTTCATTCAGCGCAATAAAAACAGTTGATGAAGTGCTCCAGGAACTCCGTTCAAAAAAACCTGAAGCTGCTGAGCTTTACAGCCTTTTTGTTACAGAGATTAATGATGAACTTATTGGTACTTTTAATCTGCGAGACCTTGTTCTTGCCGAACCGAACCTTAGGATAAGCCAGATAATGAAATCAGAACCGGTATATCTTTTCGATGATCAGAAAGCAAGAGCCATTGCGGAAGTTGTCTCTAAATATAACCTGCTTGCCGTACCTGTTGTGGACCGTAATAATCTGCTGCAGGGAATGGTGGTGGTTGATGACGTTGTAGAGGATCTTATTACGGAGAGAAGAACTAAAAAGTAAAGGGAAATTCTATGTTCATATCCAATATGTGGAAATCAAAGTTCTTCAGGAACATGGCAATCTTTTTTGCCATTCTTGGGCCGGGTATAATAACCGGCAGTGTTGATAATGATGCTGGAGGTATAACAACTTATTCTGTCGCCGGAGCCGAATATGGTTATGGCCTTATATGGACACTGATCCCTTCCTTTATTGTATTGCTTGTAGTACAGGAGATGAATGCAAGAATGGGTATTGTGACCGGTAAAGGTCTTTCTGACCTGATCAGGGAAAATGCCGGGGTGAAGATAACTTTTTTCATTTTTATAGGTCTTCTCTTTGCAAATATTGGCAATACAACTACCGAGTTTGCAGGCGTTGCAGGAAGCATGCAGATTTTCGGTGTGAGTAA
The DNA here is from genome assembly GCA_942492865.1 of uncultured Bacteroidales bacterium. Taxonomy (GTDB): domain Bacteria; phylum Bacteroidota; class Bacteroidia; order Bacteroidales; family VadinHA17; genus LD21. The sequence goes on from OW818650.1 coordinate 2,715,323, forward strand.
ATATATTTCTGTTCCTGTAGCAGCTTTCCTGGTATGGCTTCTGGTTGTCAAAGGTACATACCAGATTGCCGAAAGGATCTTTCTGCTCTTCAGCCTCTCACTGCTGACTTATGTTGTTTCGGCGCTGATGAGCAAGCCACAGTGGTCCGAAATCGGAAGCGCCGTCATTAACCCGAGTATGAGCATGAATCCGCAAAGCCTGACAATGGTAATAGCACTGGTTGGAACCACCGTTGCTCCGTGGATGCAGTTTTATATGCAATCATCGGTGATAGAAAAAGGCCTTGACATGAAAAATTACAGGTTCACGGTAATAGATATTGTAGTCGGTTGTGTGATTACTGTGGTTGTGGCATTCTTTATTATGGTGGCTTGCGGCTCAACTTTATACCCTAACGGGATCAGGATAAATGAAGCAAGTGATGCAGCTATGGCTCTTAAACCGCTTGCAGGTGAACTGGCATCGCAGGTTTTTGCATTTGGATTGTTTGTTGCTTCTGTATTCTCTGCGACAATACTCCCTCTTGCCACTTCATTTTATATATGTGAGGCTTTCGGATTCGAGGCAGGGATTGATAAAAAATGGAACGAAGCAAAGGAATTCTATACCTTGTACACAGGAATTCTTGTAGTTTCTGCATTGATAATCCTTATACCTCATGCTCCGCTCATTGGGATATCTATCTGGTCGCAGGTTATCAATGGTATTCTTTTGCCGGTTGTGCTTGTTTGCATGATCCTTCTTATCAATAATAAAAAGATCATGGGCCAGCATGTCAACAAACCATATCAGAACATAATCGGTTGGAGCGCAGTGGTGATTATGACCTCCCTGTCGCTTTTGCTGATAGTGATGCCGCTGCTAAACAGGATTTTTTAGACCGGCCAGCCTCGCGTTTTCTCCGCTTTCGATTAGTCCGGTGTCCCTTATTGCCTTCTTCAATATCTCAGCCGATGATTTAAGCGCGGCTGATTCATCTTCAGAAAGGGGGCTCTCGATTACCTTTGCCACTCCTTTCTTTGTAACAATACACGGAACACTGAGGCATACATCGCTTATGCCGAACTCACCTTCAAGCAGGGACGATACGCTCATTACGCTTTTCTGTCCCCTGAGAATTGCAGCGGTTATCCTTACAATGGCAAGGCCCACTGCAAAATGCGTAGCGCCTTTAAAATTAATAATTTGATATGCCGACTCCCTTACTTCTTTTTCAATTTTGTCCTGTGTGGCTTTCCAGTTTTCGCATTTACCGCAGGTAAGGCAATAGTTGTCAATAGGAATGCCTGCAATATTGGTCATTGACCATGCCGCAAATTCACTGTCACCATGCTCTCCCAGTATGTAAGCATGGACATTATGTGAATCTATACCGCACTGTTCTCCCAGAAGATATCTGAAACGGGCGCTGTCGAGCACTGTTCCCGAACCAAATACACGTTCCTTGGACCAGCCTGTCCTCTTAAGGGCAATGTAGGTAAGAACATCAACCGGGTTACTGACAATTAAAAGAATACCGGGACAATTATGATCTGCTATCTCACCTGCTATATCTGTCATGATCCTCGCATTCTTTTTTAGAAGTTCAAGGCGTGTTTCACCCGGCTTCTGGTTTGCCCCGGCAGTTACAACCACCAGGCTGGCATCAGCATAATCAGAAGGTTGGCCGGCCCTGATCGACACTGCAGGGAAAAATGGCTGCCCATGGACCAGATCCAGTACCTGTCCTTTTACAAGGTCCTCATTCCTGTCAATTAGTGCTATCACATCGGCAAGTCCGCTCTGGGCTAAAGAATAGGCGTATGTAGATCCAACCGCACCGGCCCCTACGATAACGACTTTCCGCCTTTGATCTGAAAACTGGTTATTTCCCATTTAATCCTATTTTATCAGTAATTATGTATTAATGTATTTGATAATGATTTTTTTCATTATTTTTCACCTTGAATGTATCAGGTTAATACCTGATTCTTTATCACATTGTTCACTACATCATTTAAATTTAGATAAGATGAAAACCGTTACCCTATTTAAAACTACAATCGCTGCATTAATATTGCTCGTAATTTCAACAGGACAGGCGTTCTCACAAAAGGATAAAGCAAAGGAAAAAGAGAAGGATGAAGGTCTGATAGGTAAGGCTGAACTGTATAAAGCCAAAAAGAGCGCCCTTGATTACCTTGGTGATAATGAAAACGTTAAAAAGTTCGGAGAAATTTCAGATCAGATATGGAATTTTGCTGAACTGGGTATGCAGGAGTTTAAATCTTCAGCTCTTTTGATCAAAACACTTGAAGATGCCGGTTTTAAAGTAGAAAAAGGTCTTGCCGGAATGCCAACCTGCTTTGTAGCAACATGGGGCGGCGGGAAACCCGTTATAGGTATTCTTGGTGAATTCGATGCTCTGCCCATGCTCTCACAGCAGCCGCTTAATCCCAGGCAGACACCCCTTGTTAATGGAGCTCCCGGACATGGTTGCGGGCATAATATGATGGGTACAGCAGGTGTTGCAGCAGCAATTGCAGTTAAAAAAAGCATGGAAGAAAATGGCATAACCGGTACAGTAAAGTTCTTCGGATCTCCTGCCGAAGAGACAGTTATCAGCAGACCCTATATGGTACGGGCAGGACTATTTAAAGATGTGGACGCTGTTATCGATAATCATGCCGGTTCGGAACTGACAACAGCATACGGGGTGAATGGCAACGCCATGATCTCCGCAGTATTTACATTCAAGGGAGTAACTGCTCATTCTGCCGGCTCACCATGGACCGCAAAAAGCGCCCTTGACGCAGTTGAATTAATGAATATCTCAACCAATTATCTTCGCGAACACCTGTTCTATACCTACAGGATGCACTATGTTGTCACTGAAGGGGGAGAGGCGCCAAATGTTGTTCCCGATAAGGCTTCGGTTTGGTATTATGTAAGAAATACCGATGAGAGACTCGAGGAAATGTACCAGCGTGTTCTGGATTGTGCCAAAGGGGCAGCCCTTGCAACAGGGACAACTCTCGATACCGTAACCATACTCACTGCAATTCACCAGCGTCATTCAAATAAAGGCATGGCTGAAGCTATCCAGCGGAATATTGAACTGGTCGGCATGCCTGAATGGACTCCACAGGAACAGGAATTTGCCAAATCACTGCAGAAAGAACTCGGAAAAGATCAGACGGGCTATCCGGTGAAATTCAAGACTTTAAAACCCCCGTCAGAGACTTTCGTGGGAGGAGGTTCATCCGATGTCGGTGAAGTAACCCTGATAGCGCCTACTGCAACTCTTAATTTCCCCGGTGGAGTTCCGGGTTCAGTGGGACATCACTGGTCATCTGTAGCATCTAACTATGGCACCGCTGCATGGAAAGGTCTGAACACCGGGGCACAAGTTATTGCAGCCACTGCTCTTGACCTTCTCACAAAACCTAAGATGCTTGAAGATATTAAAGCTGAGTTTGCAGAATATTCAAAGAAGCATCCATATAAGCCGTTTCTTCCCGAAAGTGCCAGGCCACCTGTAAATCTTAACAAGGAACTTATGGAAAAGTACAGGAATGCTATGTTAAAAGCGGTTGAAGGGGATAGATAAATTTTTAAGTCAGACAGTTCTGATAATTGCCAACAGATTTAAATTCTTTAGATGTTTGGATATTTTGAATCTTATTCATATCAAACTCCTGAGAAAGAGCGCTTATCTCTCTCTGAAAGGATCCATTTGAACAGCAGGCTGTTCTTTGCAGCCGAATACATGAAGATAGTACTCAGGACAAGGAGTGAGGCGAGAAGGAAAGAGTACGATAACAAGGCATGGACCGACTCATCATTTGAGATATTGAGACTGCTTGAGAAGGCAGGCGGAAAATTCCACATCACGGGAATGGAGAACATAATAAAGCCGGCCGGCCCTGTCATATTTATCAGCAATCACATGAGCACCCTCGAAACTATGGTTTTTCCCGCGCTGATCGGACCTCACATGCCTCTCACTTTCGTGGTAAAAGATAGCCTTGTTAATCATCCCCTGTTCGGTGATGTCATGCGTTCGAGAGATCCGGTTGTTGTGGGGAGGACCGACCCAAGGAAAGACTTTGAGACAGTTATGAGCGGAGGCCTTGAGCGTCTGGCTAAAGGAATATCTATTGTTATCTTTCCGCAAAGCACACGAAGCAGCATATTCATACCTGAAGAATTTAACTCTTTAGGAGTGAAACTGGCAAAGAAAGCCGGTGTTGAAGTCGTTCCGGTAGCAATTAAAACCGATTTTTGGGGTAATGGCCGGTTTATAAAAGAATTTGGTCCTCTCGAAAGTAGTAAGCATATTCATATCAGATTCGGAGAACCAAATAAGGTAACGGGAAGCGGTAAAGATGAGAATCAGAAGATCATCGATTTCATCCAAAGTTCGCTTAATAATTGGCAATAGGTGTCAGGGAAACATGTAATAGGAATAGATTTCGGGACCGACTCCGTTCGCTCGGTTGTGGTTGATACCACCAACGGAACTGTAGCCGCAACGGCTGTTTTTGAATATCCCAGATGGAGAAATGGCCTATACTGCGATCCTGCTGCTAATATGTTCCGCCAGCATCCGCTTGATTTCACAGAAGGATTGGAAGTGTCTGTCAGGGAATCCCTCAAAGGATTAGGCCCCGGAGCAGGTAAAAGCATTGCAGCCATTTCAGTCGATACTACAGGTTCAACCCCTGTTGCGGTGGATCGTAATGGGATCCCGCTTGCACTTAAGAAAGGATTTGAAGATGATCCCGATGCAATGTTTATTTTATGGAAAGATCACACAGCCAATAAAGAAGCGGCAGAGATCAATGAACTTGCCAGAACATGGGGAGGTACTGACTTCACAATCTACTCCGGTGGAAGTTATTCACCTGAATGGTTCTGGTCAAAAATACTGCACGTGCTCCGCAGAAATAAAAATGTGAGGACAAATGCATGGTCGTGGATGGAGCTTTGCGACTGGATACCTGCACTTCTTACCGGTAATACGGATCCCCTTGAAATAAAGAGAAGCCGATGTGCCGCCGGACACAAGGCAATGTGGCATAAAGATTTCGGTGGCCTTCCCGACGAAAAGTTCCTGGTAAAGCTCGATCCGTTGCTCACAGGTATCAGGGAAAGGCTCTATGTTGAAACATATACAACCGACACACTGTCAGGTACAATTTCGAAAGAATGGTCTGAAAAGCTTGGCCTGCCTGAGAATGTAAGAATAGGTGCTGGAACAATAGATGCTCATGCAGGTGCGGTAGGGATCGGTATTAAACCTTTTCATCTTGTAAAGGTGATGGGCACTTCCACCTGCGATCTGGCTGTAGCTCCCGGTAACGGGCCATTGGATAAACCTGTACGGGGGATCTGCGGACAGGTTGACGGGTCAATATTGCCTGGGCTCACAGGGTTTGAAGCCGGGCAATCGGCATTCGGGGATATCTATGCCTGGTTTGGCAATATACTGATGTGGCCGGTTATTCAGATAATATCAAAAATGACATGGCTCGATGAAGAAAGCAGGCAAAGGATCAGGGAAGAAACAGCTCAACAGATCATTTCCCGGCTGAGCAGTGAAGCCGCGAATATCCCCGATGAAGAAACATCCATCATTGCTCTTGACTGGATGAACGGCCGGCGCACACCTGATTCAAATCCATGGCTTAAAGGTGCAATTACAGGTCTTACCCTTGGCTCAGATGCACCAAAAATCTTCAAAGCCCTTGTTGAAGCTTCAGCATTCGGTTCAAAAGTGATTAATGACCGCCTCGTTTCTGAAGGTATCAGGATAAACGGTGTAATTGCGTCAGGAGGTGTGGCTCAGAAAAACAGTTATGTTATGCAAACGGTTACGGATGTTCTCAATATGCCTATAAAGGTGTCCGATTCAGTTCAGCCCTGCGCATTGGGATCTGCTATTGCAGCATCGGTCGTGGCCGGTATTTATGAAAATATTCCTGAGGCGCAGAAATATATGGGTGGAGGTGTTGAAAAAGAATATAACCCCGATCCGGTAAGAGCCGGAAGGTATCAATCAATATTCAGGAAGTACATGGAAATTGGTACTTTTATTGAGAATAATTTGTAAATCAGACCGATGTATTATCCTGTCAGGATAGCAATATTAATCGCCGGTATAGCACTGATTATTCCGGGTTGCATTAAAGAGCCAGGGCAGGAGGCAGATTATTCATTAGAACCGGTCCCATTCACCTCGGTTAATCTTAAAGACAGCTTCTGGGCTCCAAGGATAAAAAAAAGTGTGGCCGTACCAATGGCCTACGATAAGAATACCTCTAATTCCGGGTTCAATGCCGGTATTTATATCGATAAATCTGAGATCCTTAGAATCATTGAGGGAGCAAGCTACTCTCTTCAGACTTTTCCTGATATTGAGCAGGAGCTATTTATTGATACTCTTATCAGCAAATCAGACTTTGATACATCTAATCCTGATATGGTTAACGGAGCTGATACTCCATATTATTATGGACATCTGTTCGATGCTGCTTCAGCCCATTACCTTGCAACGGGCAAGCGAACACTGCTTAATGCTGCAATAAGGTGCGCAGATAATATTATTGCTGATTCAATAAATTTCAGGACCCTTGGTCAGCAGGGCAGGACTTTATCAGGACTGATAAATCTTTTCACGGTTACAGGTGAAAAAAAGTATATTGATGCTGTAAAGCTGATTAGTTCTGAAAATAAATCGGATATACCACCGGCGCCTTACAATAATATAAACGGGCAGGAAGCTTTGATAAATGATATTTACAGGCATGCCGCACTTGCCGGAATTGCTGCTCTGACAAACGATAGTTCACTTACATCCAAAACGATCAGTTTCTGGAAAAAACTTGTTTATGGCAAAATGCAGATCACGGGTGGCATCGGATTATCTCAACCGGTAGCAGGAGCCGGTTTTTATGACATGAAAGATCCCATACCCAGTTGTGAATTATGTGCCTCAGTTGCAGATATAATATTGAACCATAACCTTTTTCTTATTGACAGACAATCAAAGTATTATGATATAATAGAAAGGATATTTTATAATTCTGTTTTACCCTGTGTCTCTGCTACCGGTGAAGATTTCACCTGTATTAATCCAATATTTTCAGACGGCAGGCATGAGCGTAATCCCTGGGCAGATGGCCCATCGTGCCGTTCCGAAATTGTAAGGCTTCTCCCTTCAATACCGGGTTATATTTATTCCGTCGGAGAGAAGGAAATCTATTTAAATCTTTTTATTTCAAATGATGCAACTGTACCGGTTGGAGACCATAAAGTTTCAATTTCAGTGAGAGAAAAACTTCCATGGGAAGGCAAAGTGGAGATCTCAGTTGACCCGGAGGCTCCGGCAGAATTCAGTCTGAAAATACGTATCCCCGGCTGGGCTTCCGGCGATTCATTTTTTGAAGGAAAATACAGGTTCCTGAAGAAAACAGATCAACAGGTAAAATTCAAAATTAACGGAGGAAGCAAAGGAATCGGAGTTAACGAAGAAATATTTTTTGAGAAAGGTTTTGCTGTCTTAAAACGTGAGTGGGCTAAAGGAGACAAGATTGAAATTGAATTTCCTATGTCTGAATTATTTATTGAAGCTGATAAGAATATCATTGCCGATACCGGCAGGCTCGCTGTACAGAGAGGACCTCTCATTTATTGTGCAGAATGGACCGATAATAGTAATGGCAAAATACTTAACCTGGTTATCAATGATAATGAACCGGCGACAACTGAATTTATTCCCGGTTTTCTAAATGGTACACAGGTTATCAGATTATCCGGATACCAGACAAAGAGGAATTCGTCCGGGGGGATAGATCTGCTTCCTGAACAGCCTGTTACTCTTATCCCATATCCTTTCTATAATAATCGCGGACCCGGCCCGATGCAGTTATGGTTGCCCGTGGTGCCTGAAAAAACCCGTCCGCTTCCTGCTGCAACAATTGCTTTCAGAAGCAGGATAAGCGGCAATTCTTTGAATCGATCAATCATTTCCCTGAATGACCAGATATTTCCCGATTCTTCCAATGATACATCAGTCCCTCATTATGACTGGTGGCCATTAAAAAGCCAATGGGTATGGGTTCAGTACGATTTTAGTGAACCCCGGTCAGTCTCCGGGGCAAGTGTTTACTGGTTTGATAACGGACCGGAAGGAGAATTCAGGGTCCCTGACGAGTGGGAAATGCTCTATCTGAAGGAAAATATCTGGACTCCAGTAAAAACAAGGTCAGGATACCCGGTTGAAAAGAATAGTTGGAACACTGTCACTTTTTCCCGTGTTACTGCATCATCAGTAAAGATAAAAGCTTTGCTGCAAAGAGGTTACTCGGGAGGGCTGTATGAGTGGATAATTGAATAAAATTTAGCTTCTGCCCAAAAATTCATATTGCAGGCAGAACTAAATTATTTTCTGAATTACTTCAAAACCTGACATAACTCTTGTTTTAGCGGAATCTAATGAGTTATTTTAGCAGGCTAATCAGAAGTAATGAAGAAAAATTTAGTAACTCTTTCAATTATTGCTATATCTTTTGCTCTCACTATGTGTAATCAATCATCTAAAAAAAGTGAAATGATCAGGCAGGAAGACTATGGTATTTACTCCGGGAAACAGGTTTATCTGTTTACCCTTACCAATAAAGCCGGTAATGTTCTTAAAATCACGAATTTTGGAGCTAAGATAAATTGGATTGAAATTCCTGACAGGGATGGAAAAAAAGAAAATATAACTTTTGGATACGACAGCTTTGAAGGAACCGTAACAGGTGATATATCTTACGGATCGACCGTGGGGAGATTTGCTAACAGGATCGCTAACGGTAAATTCACACTTGATGGTGTGGAGTACAGAACACCTGTTAATAACGGGCCTAATACTCTGCATGGTGGTCCGAAAGGATGGCACAGTGTGGTGTGGGATGCTGAGGTTATCAAAAACGGGAAAGAGCCTTCTGTCCGGTTTACTTATATAAGTCCTGATATGGAGGAGGGTTTTCCGGGTAAAGTGAATGTTAGTGTAAATTATACCTGGACAGATAAAAATGAAATAGTAATGGAGTATACTGCTACAACTGACAGGAAAACAGTTTTCAATATTACCAATCACGCATATTTTAATCTTCATGGTGCCGGCAATGGCGACATATTGGACCATGAGCTTACGATAAAAGCCTCCGCTATAACTCCAGTTGATTCTGTAATGATCCCAACAGGTGAGATCCGTCCTGTTGCAGGAACCCCGTTTGATTTTAATACACCTCATAAGATAGGTGAAAGGATTGGAGAAGAATACGATCAGCTTATACTGGGACGTGGATACGATCATAATTTTGTACTTGACAATAAGGAAGAGGTTGATGCCACAGTTTATGAACCAGTTAGCGGACGCCTGCTTGAAGTGATAACAGACCAGCCCGGCCTGCAGCTCTATACAGGAAATTTTCTGAATGGAACTAAAATCGGTCATGGCGGTAAACCATACAATTACAGATCGGGTTTTTGCCTGGAAGCCGATCATTTTCCCGATAGTCCCAATCATCCTGAATTCCCCACAACCATACTGAATCCGGGTGAAACATTTAAGTCAACAACAATTTACAGGTTCTCTGTAAAATAGTGGGACCCTTATAATGCGCTGAGGAACAGATTTGAGAAAATTAAGTGAAGCAAAAACAGGGTTTTGGGAAACATTAAGATAAATTCGCAACCAAATTTGACATAGATAAATTCTATGTCAGATATCATTTAATAATTATTCAGCTAACCTAAACTTTTTAAAATTATGAAAGAAAAATTTGATTTATGGATGCGTTCACACCTGGTCCTGAAAAAATTGATTACTCAACTTAAAATTGCATTTATTATAGTTGTGGTCAGTGGGGCGAATGTTTTTGCAGCCGATGCCTTTTCCGACCTGCAACAACAAGGTATAACCGGAAAGATTACTGACAGTCAGACAGGCGATCCTATGCCTGGAGTAAATATTCTTGTGAAAGGAACCACAATTGGTTCTATTTCTGATATTGAAGGGAAATATACACTATCAACTCCCGACCGTAATGCAACTCTGGTTTTTTCATTTATCGGTTATGTATCACAGGAGGTGCCAGTCGCTGGAAGACCAGTTGTTGACGTTGTCCTGAGTGCGGAACTTACAGGTCTCGATGAGGTTATCGTAGTGGGTTATACCTCTAAACAAAAATCACAGATTTCGAGTTCAATCGCTGTTGTGGCTCCTGAGAAACTAAGATCGGTAACTTCAAACAGTGTCTCAAACCTGTTACAGGGACAGGCTGCAGGTGTTGTGGTTTCATCCTCTTCAGGTGACCCTAACGCAAGTACAGCTGTTATAATCAGAGGATCAAGCTCTATCAATGCCGGTTCAACTCCTTTATATGTTGTTGACGGAATCATTGGTGGTACCGCAAAACCTCAGGATGTTGAATCTGTTACCATTCTTAAGGATGCCGCTGCAACCGGATTGTATGGTTCAAGAGCAGCAAACGGTGTAATTATTATTACAACGAAATCGGGAAAATCGGGTAAAACCCAGGTGAATATCAACGCTACGGTTGGATCCAATAAACCATCATTCGGTAAGTTTCGTGTAATGAATGCACAGGAAGCTTATGATTATCAGCAATCATTTCTTCCGGAAGCATTTTTTGCTACATATCGCCCGGCAAGTCTTCTTGAACATGATACAGACTGGAGAGATCTTTGCTACAGAACAGGTATTACTCAGAATTATGGCGCTGATGTTTCAGGTGGTAATGAGAAAACCCAGTTCTATGTCGCCGGTAGTTATTATAGCGAACAGGGAACAGTTTATCACACGAACAGGCTGGAGTATAACTTCAGGGCAAATCTTTCCCATAGAATAACCGACAAGTTTAAAATAACAGTTAAGTTTAACGTCAATAAATTAGGTACCGAAACTGAGGCATCAGGTAACTATGGTGCCCTTCGCGGATCAACAGGCAATATGCCCTGGGACTACCCTTATAACGAAGATGGAACAATCAGAAAAGGAACAGAGGTTGGATGGATAGGCCGTGAAAATGACAACTTCCTTCATGGATGGCAATATAACAGTGATTTTACCAATGGATATGGTTTTGATGGTGACTTGAATTTTGATTATAATATACTCAAGAATTTAACATTTTCATCCTATAACCGTGTTAGCTTCACAAACAGCAAACGCGAAAGGTATTATGATGTTCTCGCTAAAGCAGGCAAGGGAATGGGAGAGTTGTGGAACTGGTTTAATAATGGTAATTCCATGATCACTTCCAACAGATTAAAATATGATAAAGCTTTCGGAAAAAGCTCTGTAAATGCAATAGCTGTTTTTGAAGGTGAAAAGAATTTCAGCGACAATAACAATATGTATGGAAATGGCATAGCATCAGGATTGCATGTAATGGATGCTGCTGCAACTATTATGAAAGCCGATGGTATCAGTCCGGGTAATATTGGAGAAAATGCCTTTTATAAAGGACTTGTTCAGGTTGACTATAGTTTTGATAACAAATATTTTCTTATCGGATCTTTCATTAATGAAGCTTCATCAAGATTTGGCGCAAATAACCGTTCTGCCAATTTCTTTACCCTGGGTAGTTCATGGATTTTAAGTAATGAGAGTTTTATGGACAATCTTCCAATGTTCAGTGAATTGAAAATCAGGGCAAGTTACGGGTCAACAGGTAATGCCAATATAAGTAACTACCAGGCATTGGGTTTGTATAGCTTTTCAACGCAATATAACGGTATCCCCGGAGCTGTTCCTTCACAGTTAGCCAACCCTGATCTGACATGGGAAAAAGCCAGGACAACTGACTTTGGTATTGATATTGGACTTTACAATAGAATTACACTTAATTTTGACTGGTATGATAAAACAACCGATGGCCTTCTTTTAAGCGTGGAAAAACCTTATACAAGCGGCTATGCCTCGTTTATGGATAACGTTGGTTCAGTAAGGAACAGAGGCGTTGAATTTGCTTTGAATACCAAAAATTTCGATGGTGAATTTAAATGGGAAACAGGATTTAATATTTCTTTCAACAAGAATAAGATCCTAAAACTTGCAGGTGGAAAAGATATCTCAAGTGGTAATTTCAGATTCAGGGAAGGGGAAGGACTATATACATGGTGGTTCCAGAAATGGGCAGGAGTTGACTCTGAAAACGGAAATCCTTTATGGGAAATTATTACCACTGATGCTGATGGCAATAAGACTGTTTCAACTACAAATGCTTATGCAACTGCTACAATGCAATTGACAGGCAGCGCTCTCCCGAAGTTTACAGGTGGACTTACAAATAATTTTACCTATAAGCGTTTCTACCTTAATACATTTGCCAATTTTACATATGGCAACCTTGTTTATAACTCACTTGACACTGACGGAGCTTATGAAACCAACAATGAAAGAGTGTTAACTTCAGGTGAGACAAGATGGGCAAACCCTGGTGACATTGCAACTCATCCCAAACCAATTTTGGGAGGCAACCTGAACTCGAACAAACCTTCGTCACGATTCCTGGAAGATGGAAGCTATCTGCGCATGAGAAATATTACTTTAGGTTATGACATGCCTGATAAACTTCTTCAACCCTGGAGAATTTCAGCTGTAAGGGTATTTGTAAGTGCTGATAATATGTTCACATTTACAAAATTTAAAGGTATGGATCCTGAAGTAGTTGTCAGTCCGGGAGCAGGAACGATAGGTGAATCGGGTGACTGGTACAAATATCCTATCAGTAAAAAATTACTCTTTGGTATCAATGTTAGATTTTAATTATGCAAACTATGAAAACAATGAAAATAGTACGTTTATTAATTTTTGTGGCCATACTGGCAGGATTTAGTTCCTGTGAATTAGACTATGAACCGTATTCCAGTAAATCTGATAACTCGGCTTTACTGTCAGTAACTGATTTACAAACAGCAACTGTCGGTTCATATTCATGGTTAAAGACTTCAAACTACACAAGAGAGTTATTTTGGTTATCAATTTATCCCTCTGATGATGTTGCTCTGAGTGGTACAACATCAAACCCGTTGTACAATGCTTATACTTACAAGCATTTTCCTTCAATGGCGAATACAACCAATTTCTGGTTTGATGCTTACAGGGGAATTTATTCAGCAAATAAGATCATAGAAAGTATAAAAGATGGAGTTTCACCTGAACTTGATCAGATTAAAGGTGAAAACCTGTACCTTAGGGTATTATCCCATTTTTTCATGGTGCGTTTTTTTGGACGTCCATACCCTCAGGGTGGTGGAGAAAATCCGGGGATACCTTACAGGGAAAGCTCAATAGACGACCTTCCCAAAAGGAACACCGTAAAAGAGGTTTACGATTTTATGATAAGAGATCTGCTTAAAGCTGCCGAATTAATGACAGTAGCTAAAAATTCATGCTATGCTTCAAAAGAAACATGCTATGCTTTATTAAGCCGTATCTATCTGTACAAGGAGGATAATCTCAATGCCATTAAATATGCAAATATGGTAATTGATTCAAAGCGTTACACTCTTGTGACAACCGGGAACCTGCTGAATTATTTTACATTGGTTCCGGAGAGTAACACTGAAACTATCTTCGCTTTGCGTCATGTCGCCTCTGATAACCGTTTCAAATCTGCCATCGGCAACCAATTTTATAATGATACAATTTCCTGGGCTACCGGATATGGCGAGACTTATGCATCTCAGCAGCTTGTAAATTTCTACTATCAGTTTCCAAACGATATCAGAAGACTATTTATACAGCCTATACGTGATAAAACCAAGCCAGCTCCTTACCCAATGTTGACCCGTAACGGAGTTCCGAAATATTACTTTAAAAAGTATAATTACCAGGAGGGAATCACAAACCTTTGTTCTCCGGTTATTTTACGTCTGGCCGAAATGTATCTTATAAAGGCTGAAGCAAATGCCAAATTAGGTAACAATCAACCTGCTATTGATGATGTCAATCTTATCCGCCAACGGGCCGGTCTTACTGGAGCAGAACTCTACACAGTTACCGATCTGAAAGGCAGGGCAAGTGTTTTGGACGTCGTTCTTGAGGAACGTCAGCTGGAACTGGCATTTGAAGGCCATCGCCAGTTTGACCTTTTCAGAAATAACAAGCCGCTTGTAAGGGCTTATAAAGGATATCATGGCGCTGATGATGACAGGTTTAACCATAGGGTGGAACCTACCGATCCAAGGGTTATTTACTTTATTCCTGAGAGGGAGACAAATGTTAATCCCAATCTGGTGCAAAACCCATAAAAATGTTTTTATGAAACCCGCATAATATCCAGGAACAAAGGATCTTCAGGTTCAATGTCACCGGATGTGAACAGTGATTAAATCATTGCATGCGGGTTTCGGAATGATTAACTGAAAACTAAACCCTTCCTCTTATCAGGGGAAGGGTTTTTTATTGCAGTCTCAATTCCCTGCAACCATACTAAATCAGGGTGAACGCTTTAAGTCAGAGTTAATTTACAATTTTCCTGTTAAAAAAAATTTAGATTTTTCCAAAAATAATTAGGTTTTTATAAAATCATCAAATATATTTGACTCAGACTGAATTATATCTAATACCTAAACTAACTCATTATGAGAAAAAACCATGATTCTGTAGAGTGTTCTGCACTTTACCGCAAAAAATCTCTGACTGGGTTTATAATTGCATTTATTGTAATTATGACCGGCTTCTCAAATGCTTTTGCTGAAAGTATTGATCAGCAGATAGCTGTACGTGGTACCGTCACCGATACAAAGACAGGATCTCCATTCGTGGGGGTCAACATTGTTGTGGCCGGTACTAATATCGGAACTATAACTGATATCTCAGGTGCCTATACCATTAATGTACCTAATGAGCAGGCGGTTCTGCAATTTTCATTTATAGGATATCTTCCTCAATCGGTAACTGTTGGTAATCAAAGGACCATCAATATTGCCCTTATTGAAGATGTTGCCATCCTTGATGAGATAGTTGTTATCGGATACAGTTCAAGACGACAGTCCGAATTGTCATCTGCAGTTTCTGTCGTTAATGTGGAACAGTTGAGAGTGGCACCTGCTTCAAGCAGTTTAAATGTTATGTTGCAGGGAAGGGTAGCAGGATTGAATGTATCAAATACCAGCGGAAGACCTGGAACCGGAGCCTCTATGACAATACGTGGGGCAGGCTCAATTGGAGCCAGCAACTCTCCACTTGTTGTAGTTGATGGGGTTATCGGAGGCAGCTACAACCCTCAGGATGTTGCATCTGTGACAGTTTTGAAGGATGCCGCAGCAACCGGTATTTACGGGTCAAGGGCCGCTAATGGAGTTATTGTTGTTACCACCAAACAAGGACGATCAGGTGATTTCAAAGTTTCAGTTACCACTACAAATGGTCCGACATTCGCATGGGATAACCGCGTTGAACTTCATAATTCCGCCAGCCTGTACGAACAGCAAACCTTAGGTTTAAGAAACCTTTTTGACCTCAGGGTATCAGAAAATCATCCCGACTTTGTTGGAAAATCTTTTGAGGCATTCAGAGACAATGTTGTTCCTCCGACTGTATTAAACACTGACACTGACTGGTATGGTCTGTTAAATAAAACCGGCCTCGTAAGCAGGACTCAGGTAGCCATGTCTGGCGGTAATGAACGGACTACATTTTACATAGGCGCTAATCTGGATGCTGAAAAAGGAACAGCTGGTGACAGTAAGTATACACAAGCTACTCTTAGAAGTAATATTTCACATAAGATTTTTGAGAACCTGACATTCACCACCAGATTAACGGGAGAATACGATACAGAACCTTATGCATGGTTTGGAGACAGGGCCAGGGTTGATCAGTTTGGCTGTGTCCCGTATGATAACCCTTATTATTATGGAGAAGGCGCTATTAAAGGTCATCTCTCGCCGCTGATGAATCCTGCTGTTGTTCCTCTCTGGTACCATTATACAAGAGATAATTATACGCTTGAAAGGGAAACCACAGAGTCCCTGGAGTCAGGTTTTAATGGCACAGCTGCAGGTGAGCTTAACTGGCAGGTTGCTGACTGGCTCAGATTAAACACAAACACCAGGGTCAGCTTTGGATTTGGTGACGAAAGCTTTATGACTACCGCTGACAATAACATTGGAAAAGTAAACGGGGGATATGTAAACTGGCAGTATGATTACGATAAAGCCCTCATAACTTCAAACACAATGCATTTGAACCGTAAGTTCGGCGATCACTCTTTAAATGGAATTCTGGGACAGGAATATAACTATGGCGCTTCACGGTTTATCAATGCCCAGGCTAATGGCGTGGTTGCCGGTATGACTGCCCTCAGTTCGGCAGGAACTCCGGTTATAACACAGGGGAGTTTGTCAGAATCAGGATTTAAATCATATTTCGGACAGGCTGATTATAACTATAAGGCTAAATATTTTCTTGTTGGTTCATTAAGACGGGATGCATCTTCCCGTTTCGGACCTGATTTTAAATGGGCTACCTTCTATTCTGTTGGCGCAAACTGGCATATAAATAAAGAGAACTTCATGTCTGATGTGACATGGATTGATATATTGAAATTAAGGGCAAGCTACGGGAAGACAGGTAATGCCAATATTTCAAATTACCTTCATATGGGAACATATAGGTTTAATGACAGAACGGCATACGACGGTCATGCAGGTGCACTGCCTTCACGCTTGCCAAATCCCGCTTTAACATGGGAGTCGGCATATACAACAAATATTGGTATTGAATTAGGAATATTCCGTCGTGCCACTCTTGAATTAGACTTATACAACAGGATAAACACTGATCTTCTCCAGGCTGTACCTCTCTCATCTGCATCAGGGTTTGCCTCTCAGCAAAGAAATGTGGGATCGGTCAGGAACCGTGGAATTGATCTTAATATTACAACCACCAACATTGATGGAATATTAAAATGGATTACAAATCTGAATATGAATATTAACCAGAATGAAGTGCTGGAATTAGCTAATAGTGCTGATATTATCGACGGGACAAATATTCTCAGAGAAGGACAACCTATGCGGTACTGGTATATGAGAAAATGGGCGGGAGTTGATCCTGCCACCGGTAAGCCTCTCTGGATAAGATGGGAAGATGAAAATGGCGGTGTTTTGCATGGCTCTAATAATGTAGAACCGACAACTGTTAGAACTACCAGCGTGTATAATGAAGCCAGCAATATACCTATTGAACAGGTTTATCCGAAGTTTACGGGAGGTTTAAGTAACGACTTTATGTTTAAAAATTTCACCCTCAACATACTGACCAACTTTGCAGTTGGCCACAAGGTCTATACTTCAGCCAACTGGACCGTGCATGACCTGGGTAGCAACAGGCTGAAAATAACCAAATGGCAGGGTTGGACCACCTGGCAGAAACCAGGCGATGAGGCTGATCTACCCCAGTTATTATTCAGCGATCCTTACAACTCCAGGATGGAATCATCATTTTTCTTATTCCCTGCAAGTTATCTGAAATTTCAAAGTGTGAGGCTGGGTTATTCATTCCCCGGAATTGTCGCCGGACTAAAGAATCTGAATGTCAGTGTCTCAGGTGAAAACATTGCAATAATAACAAAATTCCCCTTTGGAGATGCTGATACAAGCATTGAGTCGGGCTCAGCCAGCCTTGAAAGATACCGGCCAACAAGGAAAATTTTATTTACAATACGATTTGATATTTAATAATATCTAAAAAATGTAACATTATGAAAAAAGATAAAGGAATTTATTTAATATTTCTCATGTTGTTATTATGGACTGGTTGTACCGATGACCTTCAGTATCTTCCCATCGACCAGGTAACAACAAATGAGATCACCGGAGATCCGGATTTATTGCAAACTGCCACCTATGGTAATTACGCTTATTTCAGAAGAGGACCAACCGGTGGAGATAATGGTACTATAAGGTACCAGGCAATGGAGTTCCAGAGTGATGATATCATCATGATGAGGTGGAGCAGTAATCATATGTCATATACTTTGACATACCTGCAGATTGTTAATAATAATAATGACCGTGACTTATGGCAAAATGGTTACCGGGATATTTTTGCCATTAATACCGTATTGGCAGCCATCCCTAATAATGCTGATGCCAAGGTGCTAAATCTGAAAGGAGAAAACCTGTGGATGAGGGCAATGTGGATGTTTGATCTTGTTCGTGTTTTTGGAAGGCCCTATTCACATGACAACCCCGAAACAAATCTGGGGATTATGATTTGCGATAAACCTGATGTATATGCACTGCCTCCAAGATCAAGCGTAAAAGCGTGTTATGAGTTTATTGAAAAAGATCTTCTGGAAGCAGCAGAACTTATGACAATACCTAAGGGCAACGTGTATGCCTCCAGGGAAGTTGCTTGGGCAACTCTTGCCAGGCTGTATCTGTATATGGAACAGAATGATAAAGCAATAGAATATGCTAATAAAGTGATAAACTCAGGCAGGTATGCACTGATCAGTACCGCAGCGCTGGGCAACTCCTACAAATTAACTCCTGAGCAAAATTCTGAAACTATTTTTGCCGTTAAGTTCATGTCTTCAGAGAACAGGGGTCGCTCTTCTCATGGTTCCTTATTTAACAATGATGGAGGATGGGGTGAAATCATGACATCTTCAACCTTAATGGATCTCCTCTGGAAAAACCCAAATGATCAGAGGATTAAGTTCATTGCTCCGCACTATTTACTTGACGCTAATGGGAACAAGATTCCTGATCCTACTGAGAAGTATTATGGCTATAAAATGAATAACAGGATGGGAGTGACAAGTTATTATACATTAAAGGGCACTCTTGAGAATAATGAGATCATGCTGAAATCACCGGTTTATTTCAGGCTGGCAGAAATGTATCTGATAAAAGCAGAAGCCCATGCAAAACTTGGTCAGAATCAGCTTGCTCTTGACAATGTAAACCTGATCAGACAGCGTGCCGGATTATCAGGTACACAGTTGTTCACATTAGGTGATCTTAAGGGATATGCCTCTGTTCTGGATGTTGTCCTGGATGAAAAACGTATGGAATTTTATCTTGAGGGACACCGTCCAATTGATGTTTTCAGAAATAAGAGAACGATGGACAGGAGCTATATGGCATGGCAGGGATGGTCAGGACCAAGTTATATCCCTTATTGGTCTAATCGCATAATTCATTTTATCCATGAAAGTGAATTAGAGACTAATCCGAATCTTGTTCAAAATCCGGATTTGGAACCACTCGAGTCATTACCTAAATCTCTTAAGTAACCAACAATAAAAAATTAAACCCTTCCTCTTTTCCGGGGAAGGGTTTTTTAATTGATACGGACATATTATGAAAAAATCTCTTATCTGGTCATTAAGCGCCCTTATGGCAGTTCTGACGTTTTCCTGCAAAAAGACGACATCCTACGATTTCAATAATATTCCCGACAGGGTATGGATCGGAGAGGAATTCTGGACAGTTCCTCTTGAAGACTGGCATGTCAAAGATGGCCGCATAGAAACTGAAAGCCAGATTCAAAATGCATCAGTTTCAATACTGCCATTTGTTTTAAATGATAGCCGTAATCCATTCAGTGTTTCGGTCGAGATGGGATTATTGGCTGAAGGGGAAAACCCTGGTTCAGCAGGAATGATGATAGGCGCTGAGGCAATTGAAGAGAAAGATGTCCGTTCGGCGGTTTACTTCGGACAGGGAGTAAATGCCGGAGTTAATACAAAAGGTTCAGTTTTTATCGGCGCAAAAACTGAACAGCTTCCTGAAAATTTTAACATGAATAAGTTCAGGATAGTAGTCGAAGGGAAAAATTCAAAGGAAGGATATGACTTAACACTTCAGCTTTTTGATGCTGAGAATAATCTTGTTTCTGCACTTACCGAACAGGTTGAGAAAAATCCGGAGGGAATAATCAAGCTTGTAAATAACTTTGTAGGTTCAGGAGCAAGGAACAATGGTCCTAAGTTCTGGTTCGATAACCTTACAATCGAAGGGGCTAAGTTTGAAAATCATCCTGGAAATAATTTTGGTCCGGTTTTATGGACGATGCATACACTGAGCAGGAATACACTTAAGATGACGGCACAATTACCTCCTGTGGGACAGACTGAAAATCAGGAGGCTCATTTTCAGGTTAGTGACGGCAGTTCCTGGACAACACTTCAGTCTGAAAAAATGGATGCTGATGCCAGAACTGTAACCTGGAAAATTGAGGATTGGGACCCTGCAACAGCAAAGAAGTACCGGGTACTGTTCGATTACATAAATGCTTCAGGAAAGAATGCTTCGGCTGAATATGAAGGAGAAATCCGTAAAGAACCAGATGGTGAAGCTTTAAGATTAGGCGCCCTGACCTGCCAGTATCACTATGGCTTTCCTTATTCACCTCTGGTCAGAAACCTCGAACTGAGCAAGGCCGATCTGCTTTATTTTTCGGGCGATCAGATCTATGAACAGAACGGAGGTTATCCTATAAAGAGGGAACCTGAAGATAAAGCCATACTTAGTTATCTGGGAAAATGGTATATGTTTGGATGGGCTTTCGGCGATCTGATGCGTGATATACCAACCGTCTGCACTCCCGACGACCACGATGTTTTTCATGGTAATCTATGGGGCGAGGATGGGATAGCATTCCCTTCCACCGGGACTCCTAACATAGGTTTTGCACAGTCGCTAAAGTTTGTCGATATGGTAAACAGGACAAACTGTGCTCATTTGCCCGATCCTTACGATCCAACTCCCATTGCACAGGGAATGAAAGTATGGTACACCAGCCTGAACTACGGAAGGATTAGTTTTGCCATTGTGAGCGACCGTATATTTAAGTCGAGTCCCACCAGGATAGCCACCTGGAAAACACGGCCTGATCATCTTCTCAAACCACTGAAGGACATCCGTTCAATAGATGGACCTGAGCTTCAGATGCTTGGCCGCAGGCAGGAAAAGTTCCTGGAGGAGTGGATAAGGGACTGGAACAATGTAGATATGAAAGTGTTGCTGTCGCAGACACTCTTTACCAATGTTGCGACACATCACGGAACCTGGGACGGTTACCTTTATGGTGATCTTGATTCAGGGGGCTGGCCAAAAACCGCCCGTGACAAGGCTGTTGATATAATGAGAAAGGGCTTCGTCTTTCATGTGGCAGGCGATCAGCATGTTCCTTCAATTGTGCAATACGGGATAGATGATTTTCGCGATGCAGGATGGTGTTACGTCACACCTGCTATTGCTGTCGGGTATTCCAGGTGGTTCAGACCCGATGAACTTGGAACTCCTGTTAAGAACAGACCTGAGCATGGCTATCCGAACACCGGAGAATATACAGATGGTTTCGGTAATCTGAATTATGTATATGCTATTGGTAATCCTGGAAATTTCAGTCCCGAAAATAACCGTTTTGAGCTGGCCCAGGTAAAAAGTTCCGGTTATGGCATGGTCATCTTCAACCGCACTCAGAGATCTATTACAATGGAGTCATGGCGCTTCCTGGCCGATCTGAAGGATCCTCAAAAAACCGATCAGCATCCGGGCTGGCCACTAACTATAAGCCAGTTCGATAATTACGGACGAAAGGCAACTGCTTACCTGCCCACACTAAAGATCAGCGGCGAAACTGACCCGGTTATAGAAATAACCAATCAGACAACCGGATCCCTTGAATATACGGTACGTATAAAAGGTAATGAATATGACCCAAAGGTCTTTTCAAACGATCTTTATAATATAAAAATCGGATATCCAGAGAAAGATTTATGGAAGTCAGTTGAAAATCTGAAACCTCAGAATAAGATAAAACAGGGAGAACTTATTTTTGAATTCAAATAATGGGAATAAGAACCTGATTTTAAAGAGTTTCACCTATAAAGTCCTGCCTGTAATGTTGAGATTCCTCGCTAACGCTCGGAATAACAGCTAAACAGGTAGTTAAGAGGAGTGAAAAAGTGGCGATCCGGAATAATCATTCAATAAAGAATGAGTAGCGGAGCGCCACTTTTTCATCCCATTGTCCCTAAAAGCGGCTGTCATCCCGCAGCGCAGCAAGGGATCTCAAAGTCGCCTTCACCATGAATGTAGAATAGGTTGTGATTGATGATCTCAGCAAGGGATCTTACTGTCGCAATTGCCATTGATTTTAAAGAAAGTATTAATAACAGCTCAGCAAGGGATTTCATAATAGTAATTACCAATCTACGGATGATTCAGTGACCTGGGAAATATGTTTTTATATTATTGATAATTAATATAATATAGTTGTTAATTGATTTTTTAATTTGATTTAATGTTTTGACCCCGAAGGGGTTTAATTTGAAAAACTGTGCGTGCAACCCACAGGAAATACAAAATACATTCTGGCAACCCCAAAGGGGTTGAATAATGAACCCCATATCCCTGTCTGATATTCAGCCCTGTAATTTCTTTCCGAATGTTAAATAACAATAATATTGTTTTTAGAGAATGCTTTCTTCTCAAAATTTAGTTTAATTTGCTTCAAACTATAAAATTTATTATGAAAAATTTATTTCTTACTATTTTAGGAGCCTCTCTGATGCTGTTTTCATACGCGCAGCCCCGTCAGATAAAAGTTCCGGGTTTGCACGACAGCCTTCTGCTGAAAGATCACAAGCCAGTATCAATTTTTAATGTTCCAAAGACCGAAGTTCTTAAGGCCAGATATCCTGCAATCGACATGCACATGCATGCTCCGCGTGGCGGAGGCGACCAGGCGGCTATCGCTCTTGAGCTACTGAAGAATATGGATGCTACCGGAGTACAGAAGACGATATTGTTCTGTGGTACCGGTGCTCAGTTCGATCAGTACGCGGCCGTTTACGGCAAGTATCCCGACAGGTTTGAACTCTGGTGCGGAATTGATTTTTCAGGTCATGATAAACCCGGTTTTGGTCCGGCTGCAGTTGCAGAGCTTGAAAGATGTGTAAAAATGGGAGCTAAAGGTGTTGGCGAAATCAGTGATAAGGGCAGGGGGTTTTCACGCCAGGCCACAGGTCCTCAACTGCACTGGGATGATCCGAGGATGGACCCGATTTATGAAAAGATGGCTGAGCTTAAGCTTCCGATAAACGCTCATACCGGTGATCCTAAATGGATGTATGAGAAGATGGATGAGACAAATGATCTGTTATTCGAAGCTTATTATTTCAGGCTCGATAATCAGCCTAATGCTCTCAGTCATGAGGAAGTTATAGCGAGCTTTGAACGGGCAGTAAAGAAACATCCGAAAGTTACATTCATTGCATGTCACTTTATGAATTGTACTTACGATCTTAATATCCTTGGCAGAATGTTTGATAAATATCCTAACCTTTATGCCGACGTATCCCAGAGGGAAGCTTATATAGCATCCATACCAAGATTTGCGCAGGCATTCATGGAGAAATATGCCGACAGGCTTGTATGGGGAACTGATCAGGGCTACAGCCTTCCAATGTACAGGAACTCATTCCACATTCTCGAAACCAATGATGAGCATTTTTATCAGTGGGATGTGTCAAATACCCGCTGGTGCCTTTACGGCCTTGGGCTGAGTGATGGAACTCTCAAAAAATTGTACAGGGATAATTCACTGAAGATCCTGAAGAAATAAATTTTCTAATAGTACAGTACTATCATGCAATCACCCTTCTCCCCTTCGGGAAGGGTGATTTTTTTACTGGTGATCATTCTGCCTTATTACAGGCTGAAGGTATAGGAATATTTCAATACAAGTGTTTGATTATCAATCCTTGGAAGTTCAGGCGTTTGCCGGAAAATATCGGTGTTCCGTCCTTCATTAAAAACTATATAGAAATCATTTCCTTCCCTTGGATTATACCTGAGCCTCAAATTCGTGAAAAATACATCCGAGGCATTATTGTACTGCACAAAACCGCTGGCCGAGAGTTTGGTGTTGAGCATATAAGTCATTTTCAGCCCGGTAACATGACTTGTGTATCTCTGGCTCCTTGAGGGAAAAATAATGGTATTGTACTGGTACTGGCCCTCTACCTTTATGCTTCTCGAAAGTGCCCATTTGGGGATAACCTTTACAGAAGTAACAGAGCCATCATAGTATTGCCCGAGCAAACAGTCAGTCCTGATCTGCAGCCTGCCTGATGTTGGAGTCTGCAGAACCTGCCTGAGAACAAAAAAGGAGTAGTCACCTTCCGGTACAAAGGTTTTATTATCAATATAAAATGTATCGCGTAGAATTTCTCTTCTGAATTCAGGTTCGGTTTGTCCGGTTGACCTGTTTTTTGCTTCAAACTCCCATCCGGGTCCCGTTATAATTGTTTCAAGGCCATTAAGGGGATTGCTGTAAGCGTAAAGTTTATAATATGCCTTATGTGTATAAAGGAATGATTTCTCGCCCGGGATCCATCCATAATTAAGACTTTCCATGAATACATAATTATTTCCTCTCTGGATGAAGCCCACAGCAGGATCATAATCCTTTCCCAGCCAGTCGAAAGAGCTTCTGTAGCTCCATCCTTTGATATTCCTGCTTTCAATGTTCATTCTCAGGAAGGTGTTATCCATGAGCCTGCGGTAATTTAATTCCGAATCGTATGTTTGTGAGAATTTCAATTCCAGGTATTTGTCCCCCTTGAAGCTCAGATATGAATCAAGCCCATAGGTCAGGTTTGATTTTCCGTCAGCGCCAATGCGGGAAGTGAAAATTCCTCCGGCATAGGAATATGGATTGAGGACGGGCCTTTTAAACCTGAATACGTTAAAATTTTCTGAGGGCAGCTCCTCCGAATATTTTGCCGTCTGCATATTGATCAAACCAATTTCTGTTTTACCTGCCTTCCCCGTCAGTCTTGCTCCCCCGAGTATCCTGACCGGATTTCCTTCATACAAGCCAATTCTACGGCTATAGAAAACATTCCCGTTCGATCCGTTGTAACCGGAAGTGAAATCAAACAGGTCGGAACGTTCCTGGAAAAAAACTCTTTTTTCGGGGTAGAATAATGAATACCTGGTGATATTTACCTGCTGGTCATCGTCTTCAACCTGGGCAAAATCGGTATTGACGGTCAGGTCGAGGGTGAGGCCGGAAGTAATACTGTATTTAAGATCGATACCGGCTTCTTTTGTGAATTCAGATGATCTCTTATATGAGTCTACGCCGATATCCGGAGTATGAGTCATTCTTTCACCTGCCAGTACATAGGGTGTTATATAAACGGGCTTTTTTGGTTTGATGTCTTGGAACACAATGTCGTAGGCAAGGCTTGGCCTTCTTTTTGCCCATACACCAAATTTCGGATCAATTGCCGGAAAAACTATCATTTCATTCTTTCTCGGGATCCAGCGGTTAATGAGAAAGCCCATTGTTACTTTTCCATTATCAGGTTTAAATCTCAGGCTTGAGAACGGGATCCGCATTTCGGTAAACCATCCATCATCAGTCAATGATGTTTTTACATCCCAGAAAGTGTTCCAGCTCAGATTGTAAGGAACAGCATCACGCGCATCATTAAAATAAGAATTGTCGTACCTGTTGCCGGTAACTGAAGTACAGAAAAACCATCCCGTTTCATTGTTGTTCTGACTATCTATCAAAACGCCAAAATAATCGTTCTCAGCGGTGATCTCATCTCTTTTTTTACTGAAAGCCTGTATAAGAGAAGCATCTGAATCATAAAACCGTCCACCTATCCAGAAATAATCATCTGTATAACCCAGCAGTATTTCTGTCTTTTCACTTGGTTCCTTTCCTGCAACAGGTTGCAAAGCAGTTACGGGAAGCGGCGTTATCTCACTCCATGCCTTTTCATCGGGAAGACCATCGAATACGATCTGGTCTGTTAATCTTTTAACAATGATGGGTTCCTGCGCCACTGATTCAATGCCGGACATAAGAAATAGAGTGAAGAGTACTATGATGATACTATTCTTGTAGGAAGGTAGTTTCAGCTTCCGGTTACTGTATTTCATCTGGTCTGAAATTTCCTGGTAAATAAAATTGTGGCAATTTTAAGAATTTTAATTGAGTATCTGTAATCAATTATAATTGACTTGAAATTAATCAGTATATCTCAAGCGGGGAGGGAGATTACCTTCGGTGAGCTCGCCCCGCTTGACGGGACCCGGTTCCCCGCTGGTGTTACAATGAAAGCACTTTTTAATCATTGGTAAATGTGACAGTGAGATCCCCTATTGGTTTATCATTAAAAGCCACTTAATAATCATCAGTAATTGCGACATTGAGATCCTTTGCTAAGCATATCACTTTCAACCTATTTAATATTCATCGTGAAGGCGACAGTAAGATCCCTTGTTGGGTTATAATTAGAAGCCACTTAAGAATCATTGGTAATTGCGATTATGAGATCCCTTGCTGGTTTATAATTAGAAGCTACTTGAGAATCATTGGTAATTGCGATTATGAGATCCCTTGCTGGTTTATAATTAGAAGCTACTTGAGAATCATTGGTAATTGCGATTATGAGATCCCTTGCTGCGCTGCGGGATGACAGGCGCTTTTGGGGTCCATGGGGGGAATGAAGCTGCGCGTTGACAGTGTTTTTCTCAAAAGTAATATCTGAATTAACGCGCAGCTTCATTCCCCCTGTTCCCTAGAGGACACTGTCATTCCGAAATCCTGCGTCGGCAGGATGAGGAATCTCACCGACCTTGCAGATCCATTGTTAAAGGTAGTTTTATCGCGTCGGCAGGATGAGGAATCTCACCGACCGTGCAGAATCACTTTTAAAAAGAGGTCTATCGCGTCATCAGGATGAGGAACCTCATCGACCTTGCCGTGATTGATTTTATTTTAAAAGTGATCGTTGTCTTTTAAGGCTTAACTTTTCATTCATAAATTGTTAAAAATTAATAAATAGTGTTTTCAAAGATTATTTTTGTCACTCTAAGGATAAAATGTCCGGCTTTTTGTCTTATTTTGGGTTTCTAAAATTATTAGTAAAATTATGGAGACCAAAAAACTTACAAGTTGGCTATTTACTGGCCTCAGGATCATTATAGGGTGGCATTTTCTGTATGAAGGCATTTCCAAGCTCTTCAATCCAAACTGGTCGTCGGCATCATACCTGATGGAGTCAAAATGGCTTTTTGCAGGTTTTTTCCATTGGCTGATCGGCAATAATACATCGCTGCAGATTGTGGATTTCATGAATATATGGGGACTTCTTATAATCGGTACTTGTCTCTTTATTGGTGCCTTTACCAGGATAGCAAGTATTTCCGGCGCTCTCCTTCTACTTTTGTATTATGTAGCCAACCCGCCATTTGTTGAGTCTTCTCTTCCGAGTACGAGTCACTTTTATATTATCAATTATAACCTTATAGAAGCAGTTCTGCTTATTGCCATTGCAACATTCCCTAAAGAATATCTTTACGGAATACAGAGGCTAATTGCTTTTAATCATGCCAGGAAGAAAGATGCTAAATTTCCCACTGCTGATAATCATGCGATTCTCGAAACAACTGACAGCTCACGCCGCGAACTGATAAAAAATCTGGCTGTTCTTCCTCTTTTTGGTGCAGTATTCTTTGGAATGGCAAAAAAAAGAGGATGGATAAGCTTTGAGGAAAAGAATCTTGAAGGAAAAACTGACTCTGTAACGGGTTCTTCTTTATTACTCGGTAAAAATTATTCGATCAGCGAACTGAAAGGCCAGGTCCCTTCCGGACAGATAAAAGACCTTAAACTGAGCCGCATCATGATAGGGGGGAACCTTATCAGCGGATTTGCTCATGCACGCGACCTTATTTATGTCTCAACATGGCTAAAGCAGTATTTTACCGATGAGAAAGTTATTGAAACATTATGGTTATGTGAGGCTTGCGGTATAAATACAGCCATTTTCAGGTGCGATCCTAATACTGTAAGGATATTGGAAAAGTATTGGAAACGCGGTGGAAAAGTCCAATGGGTTGCACAGACCTACCCAAAAGGAGATGATCTTACAAATGTTAAGCTTGCAGTCGATCATGGAGCTGTTGGTGCATTCGTTATGGGAGGCATAGCCGACAAGTATGTTTTCGATAAACAGATCGATAATATGCGTAAGCCAATTGAGTACATAAAATCGCAGGGTCTAATTACAGGCACAGCGGCACATTCACTTATGGTACCTAAAGCATGTATCGAGAATGGCATCGATGTTGATTTCTATATGAAGACTTTCCATCATCATAATTATTGGTCGGCAACCCCGATCGATCCTTCTAATCCGGAGCTTCCTCCTCAGGGACTTGACCATAACATGTCGAATGATAATATATGGTGTATGTCTGATAAGGACACTGCCGACTTCTTTAAAGAAAACAGCACTCCTTGGATAGCTTATAAAGTTCTTGCTGCCGGGGCAATCAAACCGGCTGATGGCCTGAAATTTGCTTTTGAAAGTGGTGCGGATTTTGCATGTGTTGGGATGTTTGATTTCCAGGTCATTGAAAATGCAAATATTGCTTATAATCTTTTTAATACTGAAATGAAGCGCGAACGTAAATGGTACGCGTAGATCCAATGGGTGATGCTGATGAACAATAAAAAAACATTTAGAAAATTAATTTCGCTGTTTTTTGCTTTAATAATAACATACCCTTATTTATTTTGTCAGAAGAGTGGTTCGCAGGAATCAAATGACATATTTAAAGAACTGCAACCTTTTTTCACTCCGGTAGAAGAGTTCAAAGGCAATTTAGGTGACTACCGGTCTCCTCTTGAATTTTATGACGGAAGGAAAGTAGAAACACCTAAAGACTGGAAAAAAAGAAGGGAGGAGATACTTAACCGGTGGAACACTATGATGGGCCCCTGGCCCGCACTTATAAGGGATCAGAAGATTAAAATTGTTAAATCTGTAAATAAGGATGGGTATGTACAGCATACGATAAAGTTCTTCTGGCTCCCCGGACAAGAAACACAGGGTTACCTGCTTGTCCCGGACGGAAAAGGTAAGAGACCTGCTGTTATTACTGTGTACTATGAGCCGGAGACAGCTATAGGGGAGGGAAATCCCCTGAGAGATTTTGCCTATCAACTTGTAAAGAGAGGCTTTGTTACTCTGTCGATCGGTACAACTGAAACTACTAATGCAAAGACATACTCGCTTTATTATCCTTATATAAATAATTCCCAGGCACAGCCTCTTTCTCTGCTGGCTTACGCTGCCGCAAATGCATGGTATCTTCTTGCTGAACTGCCCGAAGTTGATGATAAAAAAATTGGCATTGTGGGTCATTCTTATGGTGGCAAGTGGGCCATGTTTGCTTCCTGTCTGTTCGATAAATTCGCATGCGCCGCCTGGTCCGACCCGGGCATAGTTTTTGACGGATCGAGGGGGAATGTAAATTATTGGGAACCATGGTATCTCGGGTATTATCCTCCTCCCTGGAGACAAAGAGGGATGATAACTGAACAGAATCCTGCCAAAGGCCTTTATCCGGTACTGCTTGAAGAGGGATACGATCTTCACGAACTGCATGCATTGATGGCTCCACGTCCGTTCCTTGTGTCCGGAGGAGCAGAAGATACTCCAAAAAGGTGGATCCCGCTTAATCATACCATTGCCGTTAATAAATTGCTGGGTTATGATAACAGGGTGGCTATGACAAATCGTCCCGCTCATGCACCCACTCCTGAATCGAACCAATATATCTATTCTTTTTTCGAATATTTTCTTAAACACGGAGGTAATCGAAAGAAGTAGCAGGTCTTTCCTATTCAAAAAAATGGAAAGATATTTTAAAATAAGGCTTAATTGTTAATTAATTATTAAACTGTCACAATTTATATTTGATTTATTATGAGTGATTTAAAGAATTTTAACGGAGATTTACAAGGGATCAGCTATTATGATTACTCCCCCATTTCCGTGAGTATTAAGGACGGAATAATTACCAGGATTGAGAGACTTAAATCTTTAAGTGCAGAGAATAATCTGATTATAGCTCCGGGACTTATTGACATTCAGATAAACGGATTCCTTTCGGTTTCATTTTCTCTTGAGGGAGCCAGTGACACTGCTGCAAGCAGCGCAGATCTGACGGTTGAGGACGTTAAGAAGGTTACCGAAGGACTCTGGAAAGATGGTGTTACAACATATTTTCCCACACTTACTACAAATAGCAGGGATCTGTTACTGAAAAATTTCAGAATTATTGCCAAAGCAATGAACGATCCTTCAATGCTTGGTTCTGTACCCGGGTTTCACCTCGAAGGGCCGTATATTTCAGCCGTTGATGGATACAGGGGCGCACATCCCAGGGAGCATGTGAGAAAACCTGACTGGAATGAGTTTGCAGAATATAATAAAGCCGCAGATAATAAAATTATTATTGTTACTGTTGCCCCGGAAACAGAAGGCGCATATGAATTCATAAGGAGGTGCAGGGAAAAGGGAATTGTAGTTTCATTAGGTCATCACAATGGTTCTGCTGAAGAAATAAAACTGGCTGCTGATAACGGAGCTGGAATGTCAACTCACCTGGGTAACGGATGTGCAAGCACAATCAACAGGCATCATAATCCTATCTGGCCCCAGCTTGCCGATGACAGGCTGATCGCAAGTATTATTTGCGATGGATTTCACCTTCCGCCCGATATGGTAAAAGTAATTTACAATGTCAAGGGCGCCGATAATATTGTAATGACATCCGATATAACAAGCTATGCTGGACTTCCTGCAGGGGAATACAAGATCAAGACCGGAGAGACAATTCTGAAAACACCTGAAGGAAACCTGCGGTTTTCAGGGCAGGGCGGAGGATTATATGGATCTGCAACTCCACTGTGGAGAGGCGTGGGTAATGTAATGAAAGTGACAGGTTGCAGTCTTGCAAAAGCAATTCAGATGACCTCAGTAAATGCAGCCCGGATGAGCAACCTGAACGACAGGGGAAAGCTTGAACCAGGAAAAAGAGCAGATATAATAATGTTTTCCATGGACGATTTCAAAATGAATATTAAAAAGACCATGGTTGCAGGTAAGCTTGTGTATCAGGCTGATTAGACATCTGTGGCTGATAAACTTTTTTTAAACGGAATGATTATCCGAAAAAGATTTTAATTTTGATGCTTGTAAATAGTATTTATTATCCGGGAAAAAAATTCATTTATCCCAACTTTTTTAACTGAAAAACATGAAAAACTTTAACCGTCGTAATTTTGTAAAAACATCCGCATTTGCCGGGATAGGCCTTGCGTCAGGCTCTTTGTTTGGAAAAAGCAATTTAGCTGGTGGAGGCAAGATCGGAATAATCGGACTTGACACTTCTCATAGTGTGGCCTTCACAAAAGCTATTAATGGTGGCACTAAACAGGAATATGCAGGATTTAGGATTACAGCAGCCTATCCAAAAGGCAGCAGCGATATTCAATCGAGCATCGAACGGATCCCGGGTTACACCGAAACTGTTCAGAAACTTGGTGTTGAAATAGTTAATTCAATCGAAGAACTTGTCAGCAAAGTTGATTTTGTATTGCTTGAAACCAATGACGGCCGTCTCCATCTTGAACAGGCCCTGCCTGTTATGAAAGCCGGGAAGCGCCTTTTTATTGATAAACCTGTTTCATCAACCCTCTCCGATGCAATTGCAATCTTTGATGCTGCAAAACATTACAATGTGCCCATGTTCTCCGCCTCATCACTCAGGTATATTGCAGGGATGGATGAGATTATTGCCGGAAAGATCGGTAAGGTAATAGGGGCAGATGCATTTTCTCCCTGTAGCCTTGAAAAATCACATACCGATTTCAGCTGGTATGGGATTCACGGAGTTGAGATGCTCTTTAC
Organism: uncultured Bacteroidales bacterium; assembly: GCA_942492865.1. Taxonomy (GTDB): domain Bacteria; phylum Bacteroidota; class Bacteroidia; order Bacteroidales; family VadinHA17; genus LD21. Next base: position 2,747,141 of record OW818650.1, read on the forward strand.
TGTGATGGGAACAGGCATAAAGACAGTTGCCAGAACCCAGACCACTGACACTGATATGGCTGTAGGAACCTGGAACGATGGACGCATCGGCAGTTTCAGGGGAATCCGCAAAGGAAGATCAGGATATGGCGGAAATGTTTTCGGTGAAAAAGGAATACAGGCTCTTGGAAGCTATGGTGGCTACGATGCCCTGCTCGTGAAGATTATGGAATTCTTCAATACTGGCATATCGCCGGTTAAACCTGAGGAAACACTTGATATTATGGCATTTATACAGGCTGCTGATGAAAGTAAGCTTAAGGGTGGAGCGTCTGTTGAGGTAGCAAAGATTGTCGAAAAGGCAACAAAGCAGGCAAAAAAAATAAAATTTGCTTAACAGTCTGAAAATAAAACTTCAAATAACAAAATAACAATATCATGAAAAATAATCGCAGAGCTTTTATAAAGAAAACAGCCACCGGACTCGCTGCTGTCTCAGTGGGTGGAATTATCCCGGGTTTAAGTGCAAGAAGTTATGGCAGGATTCAGGGAGCAAATGACAGGATATTTATTGCAATGATGGGTGTTAACTCCCGTGGAATGGCACTTGCCGACACTTTTTCAAAACAACAGAACGTTGAGATACTTTATGTCTGCGATGTTGATTCACGCGCTGAAGCCACCTGTTCAGGAAATATTGAAAAAATTCAGAACAAGAGACCAAAAGCATCGGCTGATTTCAGAAAGGCGCTCGATGACAAAGAACTGGATGTTCTTGTTGTTGCAGCCCCTGACCATTGGCATGCTCCGGCAGCCATACTGGCTTCAAAAGCAGGGAAGAACGTGTATCTTGAAAAACCATGTAGTCATAACCCTGCTGAGGGCGAACTCCTGGTAAAAGTTGCCGCCAAATACAAGAATGTTATCCAGATGGGCAACCAGCGACGTTCATTCCCTAACATAGTCGCCGGTATTAATGAACTCAAAGCCGGAGCCATTGGAAGGGTTTATCTGGCTAAAACCTGGTACACCAATAACAGAGCCTCTATTGGCATTGGAAAAGAAGTGCCGGTTCCTTCATGGTTAGATTATGAATTATGGCAGGGTCCGGCCCCCAGAAGGCCTTATAAAGATAACGTAGTACATTATAACTGGCACTGGTTCTGGAACTGGGGAACGGGTGAAGCTCTGAATAATGGCACCCACTTTGTCGACCTTGGCCGCTGGGGCCTTGGTGTGGACTATCCTGTTCGTGTAACATCAGCAGGTGGAAGATATCGTTATAAGGATGACTGGGAAGCTCCCGATACACAGGTCATAAGCATGGAATTCAGTAACAATACAATCATGACCTGGGAGGGTGTAAGCTGCAATAACCGTCCGATTGAAGGCAGCGGTGTCGGTGTAATATTCACAGGTGAAACAGGATCGCTCAGGATCGATGGTGGTGATGCCTACTCAATAATGGATGTTAGAGGAAAAGTTGTTAAAGAAGTTACTGCTAAAACCAAAGTTGATGCACAAAACCTTAGCAATCCTTCCGGAAGTCTCGATGCAAATCATATCCGCAACTTCCTCGATGCTATCAGGACAGGATCTCCTCTAAATGCTGATATCTTATCGGGATATAAGAGTACCTTGCTTGTTCAGCTTGGAAATATTGCGCTGCGCTCGGGCAGTACACTGGATATTGATCCGGCCAACGGCCATATAAAGAAGAATCCTGCTGCCATGAAATTCTGGTCAAGAGAGTACCATAAAGGTTGGGAACCTAAAATCTGATTCAGGATGCTATAATTGCTTAGACAGTAGAAACAATAAATATTAACGATGAAAAAGAAAATAAATGTAGTTGATGCAAATTCGTTATCTACACGCGATACCGCACTATCGGTTGGAATAATTGGATTGCTGTTCTTTATATTTGGCTTTACAACCTGGATAAATGCAATACTTATCCCTTATTTTAAAATCGCCTGTGAGTTAAACAATGTTCAATCTCTGTTAGTAGCCTTTGCTTTTTATATAGCATATTTTATAATGTCCATTCCTGCTGCCCACTTGTTGAAAGCTGTTGGATTCAAAAAAGGGATAATGATCGGATTCTGGATAATGGCCCTTGGCGCACTTATTTTTATTCCGGCTGCCCTAACCAGAACTTATGGCATTTTCCTGCTGGGACTGTTCTCAATAGGTACCGGTCTTTCGATCTTGCAGCCGGCTGCAAACACTTATATCACCAAGATCGGCTCCAAGGAGAGAGCCGCACAAAGGATGAGTATAATGGGTGTTTGCAATAAGACAGCAGGTATTATTGCCCCGCTTCTTCTGGCAGCTGCAATACTGAGGCCAAGCGATGGCGAACTCTTCAAACAGATCCCGCTGATGGATGAAGTGACCAGGAATGCCGCTCTTGATGAGCTTATAAGACGGGTGATAGTCCCATACGCAGGTGTTGCTGTTGTACTTTTCGGACTTGGACTGATGATAAGATATTCAATCCTTCCTGAAATCGATACTGACAATGAGCCGGCTGCGGCTGTTTCATCGGGAACGGAAAAGACAAGTATATTACATTTTCCACATCTAATACTTGGTGCAGTTGCAATATTCCTTCACGTCGGATCGCAGGTAACCGGTATCAACACAGTGATAGGTTACGCACAGTATCTCGATCTTCCACTGCTTGAAGCAAAGGTGTTCCCTTCGTATATATTGGGTATCACAATGTTAGGGTTCCTGTCAGGAATTGTACTTATTCCAAAGTTCATTAAACAGTTGAATGTACTAAGGATTTGCACCGTATCAGCAACTCTGCTTACTTTCGTATTCTTTCTGGTTAACGGGAAGGTCACATTCCTCGGACACACTGCCGATATATCGATATGGGTGCTTGTCCTTCTGGGCCTCTCAAATTCACTCATGTGGTCAGCTATCTGGCCGCTTGCTCTTGACGGCTTAGGCAAGTTCACAAAAATGGGCGGGTCAGTTCTTATTATGGGTCTTAGCGGTAGTGCGATAGTACCTATTATTTATGGGTATTTTGCCGATCAGTATAACCCGTACCTTGCTTACTGGGTTTTATTGCCATGCTATATTTATCTCCTTTTCTATGCATATTATGGTTACAGGATGAGAGAATGGTCAATAAAAAAACAGCCGGTAACCACGGCGAACTAAAACTATTGATGAAGTCAAATTTAACTTTTTCAAGGTGTCCCTGTGGGGCACCTTTTTTGTGTGCCATGACACAGTCTTATCTGCAAAATATTCTGCTCATCTGAATAGAACTGAAACAATTATGTATTATCTTGAACCAAATTTTACATGAAATCTAATTTTAATATAAAATGAATCTACGACTATTTATTAAGAACAGCTGCTGCCTTTCAGCAGGATTAGCACTGCTTTTCATTCTTTTTGCACAACCGGTGGAAAGTCAGAATCCCCAGAAGCAGGAAAGTTCAGAATCGATGCTTTGTGTGGGAAATCATTGGACTCCCGAGCAGGGAGAGGCCTTTTTAAATAAAATGAGAAAAGAATATATAACTGCAGACCAGTGGAAGAACCGTGCGAAAGAAATTCGTGCTCAGATCCTCAGAGGAACAGAACTTGAAACATTTCCTGAGAAGTGTCCCCTCAAACCGGTATTTGGAGAAAAACGCTCTTTTGATGGTTATCAGGTTCAGAATGTTGCTTTTGAAAGCCTGCCAGGTGTATATGTTACAGGAAGCCTTTATATGCCGCTTAAAATAAAAGGCAAAATACCAGGGATACTGAATGCACATGGCCATTGGGCAAAGCCGGAAGATTATGGTCGTTATCGCCCTGATGCTCAGAAACGTTTTGCAGTAATGGCCCGTATGGGCGCAGTGGTTTTTGCTTATGACATGGTTGGATACGGGCAACTTGCAGATTACGGATGGGAGCACCGGCACCCTCAGGCTCTTAAACAACAGCTATGGAACAGCATCCGCAGCCTCGATTTTCTGCTCTCGCTTGGATTCGTTGATCCAAAAAGGATTGCAGTTACCGGTGCCTCAGGCGGTGGAACCCAGTCTTTTCTTCTTGCTGCCGTTGATGACCGTATAGCAGTGTCAGTTCCAGTTGTTATGGTTTCATCCTATTTTTTCGGAGGATGTGTTTGCGAAAGCGGTATGCCTATACACAAGCGTTCTGATTTTCAAACGAATAACGTAGAGATAGCTGCCTGCGTTGCTCCAAAACCAATGTTGATAATTTCGGATGGCGATGACTGGACAAAGCAGAATCCCGAAGTCGAATATCCACATTTAAGGTATATATATGGATTATTCGGCAAACCGGATATGGTTGAAAATAAACATCTGCCTGACGACAAGCACGGATATGACTATAACAAGCGTGAGGCTGCTTATCCTTTCCTGGCAAAGCATCTTGGACTAGATGTTTCGAAAGCTTTCAATAAAGATGGAACCCTTAATGAAGGCACAATAGTTATAGAGGAAACCAAAGCCCTTTATCCTTTTGATGCAAAACATCCTTTCCCCGCCAACGCTGTAAAGAAGAACGATGATGTTAAATGGAATTAATAATTCAACTCCCACAATTAATATTTTTTAAAAATGAAAACCAAGAATTCTGTATTTCTTTCACTTGTCTTAATTATTGCAGTGTCATTCATATCGGTGAATTGGACTGTCAAGGGTGAAAAAGCAGCCAAGGCTTCCGGAATCAATACACTTACAAAAGCAGAGAAAAAAGCAGGCTGGAAGCTCCTTTTTGACGGAAAAACTCTTGATGGATGGCGGGGTCTTGGAAGAGACCATGTGCCAAATGGTTTGTGGGCCGTTGAAAATGGAACAATAAAAAAAGTCAATCTCGGCGATGTAAAGAAACTTCCTGATGGAAGACCCGTAGAAGGCGGCGACCTGGCGACAATTGAAGAATTTGATAATTTCGAATTGTACTTTGAATGGAAGATCAACAAATCAGGTAACAGCGGAATTAAATACAATGTATCTGAAGAGATGTCGGCAAAATACGGTTCTAAATATTCTGCCCTCGGTTTCGAATACCAGATGATTGATGATGCAAGTGCATCTTACAGCGGTAAACTAAAACCTTCACAATTCTCTGGTTCCCTTTATGACCTTATTCCTCCAAAGAATGTGGTACTGAAACCGATCGGAGAATTCAACAGCAGCAGGGTGATATTTAACGGAAACCATATAGAACACTGGCTTAATGGTGCGAAAGTGATGGAGATAGAGCTCGATTCTCAGGAGCTTAAGGACGCTTTTATGAGCAGTAAATTCAATAAGATGCCTGAATTCCTCGAAAAGAAAAAGGCTCATATTATCCTTACCAATCATAACGATGAATCGTGGTTCAGGAACATTAAGATCAGGGATCTGAATAAATAGCCGGAATAGTAGGGACTTTGCCCGATTTGATAAAGTATGACAGATAACCGGGCTGGCTGCCAGGGAATAAAAAAAATGCATTAATTTAACTTTCAATTCGAGAAACAAAAATATAAACCAAAATTTTATACAAACTATGAAGAATCTGATCTATGTTTTTATGGCCATGATTATCATTTCAGTATCATGTCAGCCAAAAGAAAAACAATGGGAAAATCTGATAAAAAAAGATCTTTCGAACTGGCAGCAGGTCAATGGAACTGCCACATACGAGTTAAAAAAAGGTGAGATTATCGGGACAACTGTTGCAAATTCGCCGAATTCTTTTCTTTGCTCAAAAGTAAACTACGGTGATTTCATCCTTGAATTTGATACATGGTTCGATCCTCAGATGAATTCAGGTGTTCAATTCAGAAGTGAAAGCAAGCCTGATTACCAGAACGGACGTGTTCATGGCTACCAGGTGGAAATGGATCCATCGGAAAGGGCATGGTCGGGTGGAATCTATGACGAAGCCCGCAGAGGCTGGCTATACCCGCTCGACAAGAATCCTGCCGGGCAGAAAGCATTAAAAAATAATGACTGGAACCATTACAGGATTGAAGCAATTGGAAACAGCATCAGAACATGGGTCAACGGTATCCCCACTGCGGATCTCGTTGATGAAATGACTCCTTCAGGCTTTATTGCCCTCCAGGTTCATAGCATCGGGAAAGATTCCACAAAAGTTGGACTGTTGGTTAAGTGGAAGAATATAAGGATAATTACAAATGAGGTTGAGAAATATGCAACCCCTTATACCCCGGTAATTCACCAGTACAGCTATCTTGACAACAAGCTTACCGACCGTGAGATCCAGGATGGCTGGAAACTCCTGTGGGATGGCCAGACAACAAACGGCTGGAGAAGTGCAAAATCGAATGAATTCCCTAAAGAGGGCTGGTTTATTAAAGATGGTGAACTCGGAACTATTGAATCAGGCGGAAAAGAATCAGCAGCTGCCGGTGACATTGTCACATTGGAAAAATACAAAAATTTTGAGCTTATTGTAGATTTCAAATATACCGAGGGAGCCAACAGCGGAATTAAGTATCTTGTTAATACTGAATTGAATAAAGGCCCTGGCTCTGCAATTGGATGCGAATACCAGATCCTTGATAACAGAAGGAACAAGGATGCCCTGAACGGAATTGGCGGGTCACGTACCCTTGCCGGCCTTTACGATCTTATTCCCCCTGTTAATGTACGCGATAATGGCCCAAACCAGTGGAACAGGGCTACCATTATAGTCAATGGAAATCATGTTGAACACTGGCTCAATGGACAGAAAACTGTTGAGTATGAAAGAGGAAATGACGAATGGAGAAAACGTGTTGCAAACAGTAAATTCAAGATCTGGCCAAATTTCGGAGAAGCCGAAGATGGGAACATCCTTCTCCAGGAACATGGTAATGCAGTGTTCTTCAAAAATGTAAAGATTAAAGTGCTGTAAAAACTTAACCCTTTAAAATAAAAGAGGCTGTATCAAAAGATCATTTTTCATTATTTGCCCCTAAATCCCCTAAAGGGGACTTGTTGATATGCAGGAATTTAAGTAGCCCCCTTCAGGGGGTAGGGGGCAATATAACAAGCTTTTGATACAGCCTCTTTTTTATTTCAGTCAACTCCGGCTCACTTTATTCACCCTATTTCACTTCCCATTCAGCCTGGCTACAAGCCATTCATTAAGGATCTCGACCTGCTCAGGATAAGTCCAGTGGCCGGTCTCCTGAAAGATCTTAATTTCCTTCGGGGCATTTATGACATTATAAGCTGCAAACATTGATGTCGGAGGACAGGTTATATCGTTATACCCCCATGTATAGAAGCCGGGTACTTTGACTCTTCTTGCAAAATTTACCACATCATAATATCCTACTGTCCTGAGCTCGCCCGGCTGCGGTTCTGCATCCCTGAAATAGTGCGGCCACCCTCCGGCCCTTTTATTGAGATATCCTGTATGGTCGCACATTGCCGGATAGATAGGAGCAAGAAACTTTATCCTGTTATCGAGGGCTGCTGTCACTATGGTCAGGGCGCCTCCCTGGCTTCCACCGGTAACAGCAATATCAGTTCCATTGAATTCAGGTAAAGCGTAGATAAAATCAACTGCCCTTACACATGCCAGGTATATTCTCTTGTAAACATAAGCATTAACATCGTTTAGCCTGTAGTACCAGTAAGCATTAAGCCCGGTATTATAAAGATTAATGTAAACATCAGGATCCATATTGACAGGAATGCCATTAATCCCGATCTCAAGTGTAATGAACCCCCTGTCGGCCAGGCGGATCTCACCGGCATAGGGTCTTACACCTGCCCCCGGAACTCTGAGAATCGCAGGGTATCTGCCAGGTTTCTTAGGCATGGCAAGTATTCCGAAGATCCTTGATCCGGCTACATGATTCTGAAAACTTATATGGTAAACATCCGACAGACTTGTGCATCTTTCAGGCAAAAGGGTAAGCTTCGGATCAAGATTGACTTTGCGGGCTTCGCTTATTGCATTATTCCAGAATGTGTCAAAATCATCAACATCCTTTACAGTAGGCTCTATCTTATCCGGGTCAAAGCCAGCCGTAGCCATTCCTTCGTATCTTTTGCCGTCAACAACTGCCCAGACCCGCACACGGTAAAAACCCGGCTTTTTCATCGTTCCGGTAAATTCCGTTTTGCCATCTTTTAACACAACTCCCTCCTTTATTATATCAGGCATCATTTCAGGACCTGCCTCATAATTGACAGTCACATTGTCAACCGGATTACCATATTTAAGTACCTGAACAGTAAATCTGGCCTGCTCCCCGGTCTTGTAGGTCCAGTCTTTGTGATCGGGCGAAACAATTACCTTAACCAAACCTGTTATTGGTTGCGCAAAAGCAACAGTTGAAAGCAGTAACAGGAAGAATGATTGCAATGAAATTTTTTTCAGGGTGGTTTTCATTATGTTAACAGTTTAAAGTGTTATAATCAATAAAAAACTTTCTTAAATCAACGGAAGAATAAATTTACCACTTTTTTTAGCTAATCAAATATTTAAATAGTAACCATATCATCCGAATGGTTATTTTTGTCAATTTACCAGTATGATACATCAGGGACACCGCGAATTACAGAGACGTGTAAATCTTTTTGACGGTATTTCCATTGTTGCCGGAGCTATGATAGGCTCGGGGATTTTCATTGTCAGTGCCGATATTGCAAGGAATGTGGGTTCTCCGGGCTGGTTAATGGTAGTATGGCTCATAACTGGGATAATCACTGTTATAGGAGCGATCAGCTATGGTGAGCTTGCTTCAATGATGCCCCATGTCGGAGGCCAGTATGTGTATCTTAAAGAGGCCTACCATCCTCTTCTTGGATTCCTGTTCGGATGGACCACGTTCCTTGTAATACAATGCGGTTCGATAGCTGCCGTCGCCGTGGCTTTTGCCAAATTTTCGGGTGTACTTTTTCCATGGATATCTGAAAAAAATATATTGTTCGACCTCGGTATTCTTAAGGTTAACAGCACAATGGTTGTTGCAATAGTCATGATCATTTTCTTAACATGGCTCAATACACAGGGAATCGTTGCAGGTAAAACAGTTCAGAATGTTTTTTCAACTACAAAAGTGATTTCTCTCCTGGGCTTTATCGCTGTAGGCCTTCTCGCCTTAAAGGGAGCCCATCCAATGGAAATCAACAAGGAAGTATTCTGGGAAGCAAGTAAGGTCGGCACTGACAACCAGGTTGTTCCCATTATCGGGCTCAGCCTCATCGCTGCCATAGGAACTGCACTGGTCGGAAGCTTGTTTGCATCCGATGCATGGTACAATGTAACCTATATCTCAGGGGAAGTAATAAATCCCAGGCGGAATGTCCCCTTAAGCCTATTATTCGGAACACTCACCGTGTCTGTACTCTACATGCTTACAAACTATATCTATATAAAAATACTTCCTGTAACAGGTTCACCCGACGGCACCGATGTTCTGAGCAGGGGCATTCAATTCGCAACTGACGACAGGGTGGCAACTTCAGCTATGAGCGTGATCTTTGGCGATTATGCTGCGGTGATAATGGCGGTTCTTATCATGGTAAGCACTTTCGGATGCAATCATAGCCTTATTCTCTCCGGTCCGAGGGTTTACTTTGCAATGGCCAGGGATGGTCTGTTCTTCAGGAAGGTTGGAGAAATTAACAGCAAGGGCGTACCGGGATTTGCAATTGCAGTTCAGGGTATCTGGTCCGTATTACTGTGCCTTACAGGAACATACAGCGATCTGCTTGATTATGTAATATTTGCAGTCCTTTTGTTTTTCTCACTGACTATCCTTGCAATTTTCGTTCTGAGGGTGAAGCGCCCCGATATCCCGCGGCCCTATAAGGCTTTTGGCTATCCCGTAGTGCCGTTCATTTATATTCTGACCACAGTTTCAATTATGATAATCCTGCTCATCTATAAGCCAAATTATACATTTCCGGGACTGGGGATTGTGCTGCTGGGAATACCTGTGTACTTTATTTGGAAGAGATATAATAATAAAAACAACATTTCATCGGGACAAACCACATTGTGATCTTACCGGAACATACCAGAACATCCCATCATGGCATTTCCTGAGGAATTCATAAAAAGAATAGAGCATCAGCAGAATATTGATGCGGAATCATTGCTCAGGGGTTTGAGTGAGCCATCTCCCATAAGCATAAGACTTAACACCCTCAAATGGAGTAAGATTCCTTCTGACTCAGAACCTGTTCCATGGTGCAGAAACGGGTATTACCTCGAATCGAGACCATCCTTTACTCTTGACCCGCTGTTTCATTCCGGTTGTTATTATCCGCAGGAAGCTTCATCCATGTTCCTGGAACAAGCATTATATCAGGCTGCAGGTTCTCTGAAAAATATACGTGTGCTTGATCTGTGCGGAGCGCCGGGAGGTAAGAGCACTCATATATCGGAAATCATTGGCAGGGATAATCTGCTGGTGTCCAATGAAGTCATAAGAAGCAGGGCTTCAGTTCTTGCTGAAACAATTACAAAATGGGGCCATGGTAATACAATTATAACACAGAATGATCCGGCTGCTTTTGGAAGGCTTAAGGGATTCTTTGACATAATTATTGTTGATGCCCCATGTTCCGGGGAAGGCATGTTCAGAAACTCAACAGCTGTAAATGAGTGGACCGAATCAAATGCACTTCATTGTTCCGAACGTCAGAAGAGGATACTTATGGATATATGGCCTTCATTGAAACAGGATGGTATAATTATCTACAGCACATGTACATTCAACCCGGGTGAGAATGAAGAAAATATTAAATGGCTGATCGAAAAAACTGAGGCAGAATGCGTTGGTCTTGATATCTCCTCCTTCACCGGAGTTGAAGAAATTCAAACAGGAGGCGTTCTCGGTTATGGATTTTATCCCGGAAAAGTCAGAGGGGAGGGCTTCTTTATCTCTGTTATAAGAAAGTCATCAGATCAGGAGATCATTAAACTTAAAAGTCAGAAATCACAGCTGAAACCTGAAAAAAGAGACATCCAGACTGCTGAAATTTGGGCCCGGTTTCCACGTGAACGTCTTATCAGATGGGGTGACGAAATAATTGGGATCCCATGCTCCGAAGAGGAGTATTTAAATTTGTTTCAGAACCTGAGAATCGTTAAACCCGGCACAAAATTATTTTCAGTAAAGAAGGATGATTATCTGCCTTCACATGAGCTCGCACTTTCAGTTCAGATTAATAATGAAGCTTTTCAGCGTACCGGGCTTACCTGGCATCAGGCAGTAGCTTACCTGCGGAGGGATGTTTTCAGTGTGGACGGGATGCCTGAGGGATGGAACATAGTTTCCTATAATGGAATAAACCTTGGATTTGTAAAAAACCTGGGGAAGAGGTTTAATAATTATTTTCCGGTTGACTGGAGAATAAGAATGAGTGCGACGGGAAAAGAGAAAATAACAGAGTGGGTTATATAAGCCCCTTTCATCCCTGAAAATTGCTATCTTTATTTTGTTCTTAACCTCAAGTCATGCCTGAACGATCCCGTGAATTCCAGGTGTTTGTCAAACCTGCAGGGGCTGAGTGCAATCTCCGGTGTACATATTGTTATTATACGGGCAGTAAAGCTCTATATCCCGGGGTTAAGAGAACCATGATGAAAGATGCTGTTCTTGAAAAGTATATACAGACACATATTGAAGCTTCGACCGAGGATATTATCAGCTTTTCGTGGCATGGAGGTGAGCCGCTGATTGCAGGGATAGGATTTTTCAGGAAAGTTGTCGGATACCAGAGAAAATTTCAGCCTGGAGGGAAGACTATCATAAATGGTATTCAGACTAACGGAACATTGCTTAATGAAGAGTGGTGCAGTTTTTTTGCAGAGGAAAAATTCAATGTCGGTATCAGCATCGACGGACCTGAAGAATTTCATAACCTTCATCGCATCAAACAGGATCAGGGTCATACTTTCAGAGACGTAATGAGAGGATACAGGCTTCTGGTAAAATGGAAGATCCAGGTCGAGATACTGTGTGTTGTAAATGCAGTAAACGTCAAACAGCCACTTGCACTTTATAGTTTCTTCAGGGAAGCAGGGGCAAGGTACCTGACCTTTTTGCCGCTGGTAATACATCATCCAGGATCAGATAAACATGTAAGCGCTGATTCTGTACCCTCCGCAGAGTTCGGTGAATTTCTGTGCGCAGTGTTTGATGAATGGCTGGCCAGGGATATAGGTAGTATTAAAGTCCAGATATTCGAAGAAGCTTTAAGAACAGCTTTTGACCAGGAGCATACTCTATGCATATTTAAGAAAGAGTGCGGAGGTGTTCCGGTAGTTGAACATAATGGCGACTTCTATTCATGCGATCATTATGCTGATGCAGATCACCTGGCAGGGAACATAATGAAAGATTCCCTGGCCTCTCTTCTCGACAGCAGCGTACAGAAAGAATTCGGCAGGGCCAAATCACTGACACTTCCAAAAGTCTGTCGTGAATGCGAGGTGTTGCCCATGTGCAATGGTGAATGTCCGAAGAACAGGTTCATGGTCACTTCCGACGGAGAGCCCGGTCTTAACTATCTCTGCAACGGGTATAAGCTGTTCTTCAGTCATATCCTGCCTTTTATAGAAGCTGTCCGGACGGAATGGAAAGCTCAGGAACTGCCGGCCTCACCTCCTCGTTCACCCTCTCCCGGGTGAGAGGGTCCGATAGCTATCGGGATGGGGAGAGGTCAAAGTTTCTCTTTAAAGAACGATATCGTCCTCGACCAGGCTAATTTAGCTGCCTTCTCATTATATCTCTGGGGATTGGAGTCATTGTTAAAAGCATGGCTGGCGCCTTCGTACATAAATATCTGGTATTCTTTCTTGTATTTTTTAAGAGCCTCCTCGAAGGCCGGAATTCCTGCATTAATTCCGGCGTCATCGCCTGCATAATGGGCCATGATGGGAGCTTTTATCCTGGCTACATCTTCCTCTTTAGGCTGCCTTCCGTAATATGGAACAGCAGCATCCAGGTCCGGGGCGTTAACAGCCACCTGGTTTGTCATTGCACCTCCCCAGCAAAAACCTGTGCATCCTACCTTTCCCGTTGTCAGAGGATTTGTTTTTAAATATTTAACTGCGGCAACAAAATTTTTTGTTGTCTCTTCACTAATCAGCTTTTTGAACATTTCACCCACATTGCTTACATCTTCAGGTGTTCCTCCAAGCGGCGACAGAGCATCGGGTGCAACAGCCAGGAATCCCTCCTTTGCCATTCTTCTGGTTACGTCCCTGATATGGGGAACAAGTCCCCTGTTCTCGTGTATCACTATTACAGCCGGAAATTTCTTCCCTTTCCGCGGCCTGGCCATAAAAGCCCGCATTGCACCCTTCTCTATGGGATAATCGATAAATTCTGTTATCAGGTCGGGATCATCTTGTATATCGGCTGCTCTGATACTGTTTTGTTCCAGTACAGGCAATAAGGTTAAAGCAGCGGCAGTGCTTCCTGTAAACAGCGCGAGTCTTTTTATGAAAGAACGACGACTGACCCTGCCACTCTTATAATCAGCGTAAAGCACAGAGATCTCTTTGTCCATGACTGTGGGTTATTGATGAATATTAAGGAATTAAGATACAAAAAAATCAGGTAGAAACCTATAAAAAATCTTCGTGAATAAATAAAAAAATGCGAAAGCCACATTTCACAGGGTAATAGTGCATTATTTCTTCATCTTTCGGTATATTTTTGTTTGTAATATTTTCCTGTATATGTCAAATACCCATATTTCAGCTGCAATTCTTGCCGGTGGTGAAGCAAAACGGTTAGGCGGAATAATTAAATCAAAGATCCTGGTTAAAGGAGAATACCTGATAACGGGGATGATCGATATACTGGAGAAGATTTTTGATGATATAATAATTATTACGAACACACCTGAAGAATTTAAGAAGTATAAGAATTGCAGGACAGCAGGCGATCTGTTCCTGAAAAGAGGTCCGCTGGGAGGCATACATGCTGCCCTTCATAATTCGGTAACAGATGCTGTATTTGTCTTTGCCGGGGATATGCCTTTTATAAGCAGGGAAATAGTATTGGATCAGATAAAGAAATATAAAGAAAACTGCACTGATGCTCTGGTGCCGCTCATCGGTAATGACCCGGAACCCCTGCATGCCATTTATCATGTAACCATACTGGGTGTCCTCACCGAATATCTCAGGGAAGGTTCAAATAATGCCGTGAGGGATTTTCTTGGCCGGGTTAATGTAAGCTATATGCCCATACCTGATAATGATGCAAACAGGCTTTCATTTACCAACATTAACACACCCGGTGACCTTATCTTCTAACCGTTCCGGTCAAATCCTGAATACGGCGGATTTCATTTAATCTCTTAAAATTCCTTTTCTGCTAATAATTAATCTCCACTCTCAGAAGTTTATTTTCTCCTGTGAAAACATTTCTCACTTCATAGGCGATAGGGCCATTCACCTTTTTACTCAGAACAACCCTTGTTGCTGAATTTGGCTCAAGCGTTATGGAAGCCGGCGCACCTGAGGAACCATTTATAAGGTAGAATGGTATATCGGAGTTATTTACCACTTCAAACATGATGCTCCTGTCGTTCTGATGAAAAGGTTTTTCAACTGAAATACATCTGTAAAAGAATGGTTTTACAATCTCTTCCTTACCTGCGAGGATATTATCCGCATAAGCAATTGTGCGTCCGGCAAACAAAGCTTCCTTAATGGCATCATGCGACCGTTCTTTTGCCATTACAAGGGTCATTGGCCTCAGTGTGCCCTGGTAATCCTCACTTATCACCCCATGAACATCACTGCTTGACATCATTGCAAGATTGTTTTGCTGGCAAAAAGTTGAAATGGCAGGATGATATTCAGTGCCATTGAAAAATTCAATTCCATGAAGCATCTTATTTTTAATTAGCCTCCTGTGGATCTCGTACATTCTGGGTACACCATCAGGCTGCTGAGCTTTCCAGGCCGGATGGTTCCACATAATAAATGCTCCCTGCCTTAGAGCTTCAGCGCAGGCGTCAAAAACAGAATCGTTCAGGATTGGTGCGGCATCATCAATGAACAGCGCATTGAAATGGCCGGGAGGCATCTTGCCTTTTGTGATCTCAGTGCCATGTACGAGTATCAGGTTCCTTTCACGGGCATACCCCTGGGCTATCTTCCAGGCTGCATTATGATCGGGAGGGATCATATCCTTCTTGGGCATATATTCAAGATGATCGGCGATTGCAATTGCATCCAGTCCGTCTCTCACAGCCTCATCTACCCTGAAGGTGGGCCAAACGTTTCCATCAGAGAACACGGTATGCATATGAAAATCACACTTAAGTGTTACATATCCCGGAAGATCCGGTAAATTGATCCGCTTACGCTGACAATTGGCATATAAGCTGAAAGTTATCAGGATCGAAATTACTATCAGGTACTTTTTCATATATATAGGTTTATAAATAATTTTTATCAAGATTATAAAACCTTTCCGGCTTATCATTTAATTCATAAAAATAAGCAATCTTCTTCTCTGCATCATCCCAGGTATAGATCTTTTTTTCCCTGTTAATCCAGTAGAAATTCAACAAGGCAAAATCGCCGGCACACATTGTTGAATGTAAAAAAAGGAAAAGTGACAGGCTCCATTTCCAAATTCCCGGGTTGGAAAATATTAACAACAGAATGATCAGGCTGATGATCACAAAAGGAGCTAAAGCCACAATGATAAAATGTGAAGGCGCTGTAACATGACGATGAGCTGTAACATAAAAAATGTACTGACTCAGATCCATGCCTGCCCTGATGTTTCGTGCACCGAACAAATAAAAAGGTACCAGATGTATAAATTCATGAAGCGGAATGGATATCAGTGGAAAAATAATTATCCCGGTAAGCGTTTGAAGAATAATTTGAGATAATGCATACTGACCTGCAATAGTGATCCTGATGTAAATGGCCATAGCTAAAAACGTCACACATGTAAACCAGAAGAACAGTGTTACTGCCGATCTCTTCCTTATTTGAGTCATGATGAAATCTAACAGCCCTGAATAGGGTATTTCAACAATTTTCCTGAATTTTATTCCACTTTCAATATCTTCAATACTTATTGGCATGCTCAAATTTAACTTAATACTCTTTATTAACAATATGTTTAGTTCATCATAAATTCTGGCATAATATTGGCATTACAATTTCCGTTGTAAATGGGCAGTTTTATTTAATAACTTTGCGGAAACTGAGATGAAGTTGAGGCTGCTGCTGATAATATTATTTTTTTTGACATCTGCTCTCAGGGCCGGTGCGCAGGCCGATACAGCACCGGTGCGGGATTCTTTGTCCGACCATGTCTATGTGCTCCGGAAAGTTGATCGCGAAGGCGAGAGCCTGCCCGAAATAGAAATAAAGGAAGTTACTGTACGTGCCCGCCCGCCAAGGCAGGAGAGGGCTGCAAGAAGAAAATTTGACCGGCTTGAATATAACATACGGAGGGTGTATCCATACGCGCTGATTGTAAGATATAAGCTTGAGGAGGTTAATAGTGAGCTCATTGCTTTAACCGACGAGAATGAAAAGAAAAAATATCTGAAAAACGTTGAAAAAGATGTCTTCGGCGAATATGAAGATGATCTGATGGATATGACCATAACCCAGGGAAGATTGCTTATTAAGCTTATCGATCGGGAAACTCAAAACACTTCATATACTCTTATCCGCCAGTACAGGGGCGGATTGTCAGCAGCTTTCTGGCAGGGAATTGCAAGGATTTTCGGAACCAATCTGAAAGATGAGTATGACCCTTATGGGGAAGATGCACTTATTGAAATGATCGTCAACGATCTGGAAGATGGAAGGTTATAGCTTTCCATCCCTGACCTGTGCCCTGAGTTTGAAAATCATATATTCTATTCTCAAAGGTTGTGATTTTTGGAAGCATCCGGAACCGCAACGGCAGATGGTGATAAATTTACCCCGATAGTTAAAAACTTGATGGTAAATAGACCCTGAACAATTCCTTTTGAATTTTTTAATCAGTGATTAACGATTAATTTTACCGGATGATAATCTGATCCATGGAAGAGTTAGCTGAAGATACATTTGAGGCCAGGGGAAAGCGTAAGAAACTCGTTGCCGAACTAAGGAAAAAAGGCATTACAGACGAGGCTGTTTTACGGGCTATTGATAGTGTTCCAAGGCATGTTTTCATGGATCCTGCTTTTCTGCACCATGCCTATACCGATAAAGCTTTTCCCATCAATTCAGGGCAGACTATTTCTCAACCTTATACTGTGGCAGTGCAGACATCACTGCTGAAAGTGAATAAAAGGGATAAGATTCTTGAAGTCGGTACAGGATCAGGCTACCAGGCAGCTATTCTCGCCGAGATGGGCGCCCGGGTTTATACAATAGAACGTTATCGCGATCTGCACCAAAAAGCACAAAAGACACTTGCCTTATTGGGATATTCGGTTGATTTTTTTTATGGCGACGGGTATGAAGGTCAGCCTCAGTACGGACCTTTTGACGGGATAGTCGTTACAGCCGCAGCGCCCGAAACCCCGCAAAAGTTGCTTCAGCAGCTTAAACAGGGAGGCAGACTGGTTATCCCCGTCGGATCGGGCGCCTCGCAGATAATGACAGTTGTGCAGAGAAACGGGGAAGATGAATTTGAATACTCCACCCATGGCAATTTTGTGTTTGTACCAATGTTAACAGGAACAGTGAACGGAAAGTAATATGGAAATATTTAAACTTGTTTTTTCACCTATTGATGTAAATACGTATATCCTTGCAGAAAAATCGGGCGATTGTGCCATAATTGATTGCGGATGTTACGACAGCCGGGAATTTGAAAAATTAAAGGAGTTTCTAAGCAGTAAAAAGCTGAATCCTGTTTTGTTGCTTAATACCCATTGCCATCTTGATCATATTTTTGGCAACGGTATGATGCTTCAGGAATACGGCCTCAAAACATATTGTCATATCCTTGAAGAAAGTAACAGGATTAATGCAGTAAAGCATGCCTTTTTTTTCGGGCTTACCATGAATGAACCTCCGGAACCGGCCGGTTTCATTACTGACGAACAGGAGATAAAATTCGGGTCTGTTGTACTGAAGGCTCTGCATGTACCGGGGCATGCACCCGGAAGTCTGGCCTTCTACAGCGAAAAGGATGATGCGGTCTTTACAGGTGATGCATTATTTGCCGGCAGTATAGGCCGCACCGATCTTCCGGGTGGTAACTATGATAATCTTATTAACAGCATAAAAGCCAAACTGCTAATTCTTCCTTCAGCAACTGTAGTTTATGCAGGGCACGGAGAAGAGACAACAATAGGAGAGGAGTTAAAGCACAATCCATATTTCAGTCAAAAATGATATTTTTCGTATTTAATGCACACAGATACTATTATCACAATATTTTAAAATATCAATTAAAGAATATATAATGACTTCAGATTCATTTGTTAATCGTCATATCGGACCACGCGATAATGATTTGCCGGGGATGCTTAAGACTATTGGTGTAAGGTCGGTCGATGAGCTTGTTGAAAAAACAGTTCCAAAATCTATTATGCTCGACAGACCACTCAATCTCCCTCCTGCAATGAGCGAGTATGAATATCTCAATCATATCAGGTCGCTTGGTACTAAAAACAAAGCATACAAATCTTTTATCGGACAGGGATACTATCGTGTTGCTCCTTTATCGGTGGTGGTACGGAATGTACTTGAGAATCCTACCTGGTACACCTCCTATACACCTTATCAGGCTGAAATTTCTCAGGGCAGGCTCGAGGCTCTTCTTAATTTTCAGACAATGATAATAGAGCTGACCGGCATGCAGATAGCCAATGCTTCGTTGCTTGATGAGTCAACGGCTGCGGCTGAGGCGATGATAATGATGTTCAATGCCCGTTCTAAAGCTGCAGTGAAATCAGGTGCCGTGAAATTCTTTGTTGATGAAGATATATTTCTTCAGACGGTTGATGTTCTGAAAACAAGGTCAAACCCTCTTGGTATTGAGCTTGTTACAGGTAAACATCAGGAGGCTGTATTTAATGAATCGTTCTTTGGCGCAATTGTACAGTATCCTTCCGCTACCGGGCTCATAAATGATTACCGAAGCTTCGTGGAGAAGGCCCATGGATCAGGTTTGCTGGTTGGTGTTGCAGCAGATCTTATGAGCCTGACTCTGCTTACTCCTCCGGGTGAGTGGGGCGCCGATATTGTAGTCGGTTCAAATCAGAGAATGGGACTTCCGATGAGCTTTGGCGGCCCGCATGCCGGTTATTTTGCCACGCGTGAAGAGCTCAAGAGAAGCATGCCGGGAAGAATAATCGGAGTATCGGTTGATGCGCAGGGAGAGATTGCCCTGAGAATGGCGCTGCAGACAAGGGAACAACATATAAAAAGGGAACGGGCTACTTCAAACATTTGCACTGCCCAGGCCCTGCTTGCAACGATGTCTGCATTGTATGCACAATATCACGGACCGGAAGGATTGAAGAATATAGCTTCTCATATTCACCGCATGGCATGTACCTTAAGCTGCTCCCTGGAAAAACTGGGTTACAGTCAGGTTAATGATTCGTTTTTTGATACCATACAAATTGTAGTTGAAAATGAGGCAACTCTTAATAAGATAATGATTGCTGCTCTTGAAGCTGAGATCAATTTCTATTATCCGGGGGAAAATTTAATAAGCATAACCACCGATGAGGTGACAACTTTTGATGAGTTGAACACCATAATCGGAATATTTGCCAATGCTGCAGGCAAAAAACCTTCTGCAGCAGATTCTTTCTGCGAATGTAAATGCCTGAAAGAAAAATTTCTGAGGAAATCCCAATTCCTTAATTCTGCTGCTTTCAATTCCTACCATAGCGAAACAGAAATGATGAGGTATATAAAAATGCTTGAGAGAAAGGACTTTTCCCTTACTCACAGCATGATACCTCTCGGCTCATGTACGATGAAGCTTAACCCTGCATCGTCCCTGTTTGCAATGAGCTGGCCGGAATTTGGGAATATTCACCCTTTCGTTCCAAAGGATCAGGCCGCAGGATATTACCAGCTTATTGATGAACTGGGTGAGGCTCTTAAGGAGATCACCGGTTTTCAGGCAGTGTCGTTTCAGCCCAATTCGGGCGCGGCCGGCGAATATGCTGGTTTGATGGTGATACGCGAATATCATTTAAGCAGGGGTGAAGGTAATCGGAACATCGTTATTATTCCTTCTTCGGCTCACGGGACAAACCCGGCAAGTGCGGTAATGGCAGGCATGAAAGTAGTGGTTGCAGCATGCGATGAGGACGGGAATATAAATCTTGAAGATCTTAAGTCTAAAGTTGAAGAACACAAAGCTGACCTGGCTGCGTTTATGATAACCTATCCGTCAACCCACGGAGTTTTTGAAGAATCGGTGATCAAGATGTCCGAAATAATTCATAAGAACGGTGGACTGGTTTACATGGATGGTGCAAATATGAACGCCCAGGTAGGATTAACAAGTCCCGGACATATCGGAGCCGATGTTTGCCATCTTAACCTTCATAAGACTTTTGCAATACCTCATGGAGGTGGCGGACCAGGAATGGGACCAATACTCGTAAATGACAAATTATCCGAATTCCTTCCATCACATCCTCTGGTTAACACAGGAGGAAGTCACGGCACTACTGCTGTGGCAGGTGCACCATACGGCAGCGGACAGGTTTTGACAATTTCTCATGCTTACATTATGATGATGGGCCCCGATGGACTGACTCAGGCTACAAAATATGCAATTCTCAATGCCAATTACATAGCTGCATCACTTAAGAACCATTATAAAACACTATATAAAGGGATAGATGGCTTTGTTGCCCATGAGTTGATACTCGATTGCCGTAACTTCAAGACAGAAGCAGGCATTACCGAATCGGATATTGCAAAACGGCTGATGGACTATGGTTTTCATGCACCCACCCTCTCATTTCCTGTTCATGGAACTCTGATGATAGAACCTACAGAATCTGAATCGCTGAGAGAGCTCGATAAGTTCGTTGATGCACTGAAATCTATATGGAACGAGATCAGGGAAATAAAAGAAGGCATAGCCGACAGGGAAGATAATGTTCTCAGGAATGCCCCTCATACCATGAAGACGCTTACAGCTGACGAATGGAATCATAAATATGAAAGGCAAAAAGCAGCTTTCCCGCGCAGTTGGGTAACTGAAAATAAATTCTGGCCTTCAGTGGCAAGGGTCGATGATGGCTATGGCGACCGGAATCTTATCTGCACCTCATTGCCTGTTGATGCTAAGCGCTTCGAAAAATTTAAATTTTAATATTAAAACTTTTGAAATTATCTTTAACGGTTCAAGACTGACAGTGATGAATTTTAAACCAAACAGCAATAAATATGAAAAAACTAATCTTTTTGATTCTCCCGGCATTATTTGTTATGATCTCATGCGGATCAGGTGGTTCAAAAAATAAAGCCTCTGAAGAGATGGAAAATAACTATTCAGTAAGACTTGCTACTGTTGACCCCGGGCATTTCCATGCTGCCCTTGTTCAGAAGATAATGTATCCTGGAGTTTCTCCCGATGTGAATGTTTATGCGCCGGAAGGCCCTGATCTTCAGCAACATCTAAACAGAATAGCTGCTTTTAATGCACGGCCTGCTGATCCGACAACCTGGAACGAGATCGTTTATAAGGGTGATGATTTTTTCGAAAAAATGCTGGCTGAGAAAAAGGGCAATGTTGTTGTACTCTCAGGAAATAATCAGAAGAAAGCCGACTATATCAGCAAATCTGTCAATGCAGGAATGAATGTTCTTGCCGACAAGCCTATGATAATATTTCCTGAAGATTTTGCAGGGCTTCAGGAGAGCTTCAGGGTTGCAAGGGAGAAAGGGGTACTCCTTTATGATATAATGACAGAGCGCTTTGAAATAACAACGCTGATGCAGAAAATGCTTTCACAAAATGAAGAGATATTTGGCAAACTTACCCCGGGTACAAGAGAAAATCCCTCTGTTACCAAAGTGAGTATTCATCATTTTGCAAAACTGGTCTCAGGGTCGCCTCTTATTCGTCCGGCCTGGTTTTTTGATGTTGAACAGCAGGGCGATGGCATAGTGGATGTAACAACTCACCTTGTTGACCTTGTACAGTGGGAATGCTTCCCTGACCAGGTGCTTTCTACTTCCGATGTTAAGATGGTAGCTGCCAGAAGATGGCCCACTATTATTACAAAGGAGGAATTTAAAAACAATACGAATGTTGAAGAATTCCCTGCTTATCTGCAGAAGGATGTAAAAGACGGAAAGTTGAATGTTTATGCAAATGGTGAATTTACATATCAGCTGAAGGATGTATTTGCAAAAGTATCAGTTGAGTGGAAGTACATGGCACCTCCGGGAACTGGCGATACCCATTACTCGCTAATGCGTGGGTCTAAGTGCGACCTTATAATTAAACAGGGAGAAGCTGAAAAATATCTTCCTACCCTTTATGTTGAAAATATTAAAGGCACATCAATCAAAGATTTCAATACCGTGCTGGATAAGGTCCTACTCTCATTGCCTTACGATTCAATCAGAGCTGAACCTGTTGGAAAGAACAGTTTTAAAATTAACATCCCGGCAAAATATAAAGTGACTCACGAGGACCACTTCAGCCAGGTTACCGCCAAATATCTTGAATATCTTAAAAACGGCAATATGCCTGAGTGGGAAGTGCCTAATATGATCACTAAATATTACACTACAACCTCGGCATTAAAGATGGCAAAGGAATCAAAATAATACTTTAGATCATTGCAAAATAGAGGCTGTGTCAAAAGGTTGTTATATTGCCCCCTACCCCCTGAAGGGGGTTGTTTAAGTGTCTGTATATAAACAAGTCCCCTATCCCGATAGCTATCGGGATAGGGGCAAATAATGAAAAATGAGCTTTTGATACATCCTCTTTTTTGTTAAAAGAGGTTTTCTACCACCATGGTATAGAGTTCATCCAAACCCACACCTGCTGCCGCAGCCTGTTTAGGTACAAGGCTTTCCGGAGTCATTCCGGGAATTGTGTTTATCTCTATAAAATAGGGTTTATTACTCTTTACTATAAAATCTACCCTCACAATACCCCTGCATCCGAGTATGTCATAAATTTCAGCGCTAAGCTTCTGAACTTCATGAGTAACTGATGCCGGCAGGTTTGCCGGTGTAACCTCCTCTGATTTTCCCGGCGTATATTTTGCTTCATAATCAAAGAATTCATTTTTGCTAATTATTTCTGTTACGGGCAATATCAGTGATTTCTTTCTCGTCTTTACAACTCCACAGGCAACTTCCCTTCCTTCAACAAACGATTCAACAAGCACCTCATTGCTTTCTTTGAAGGCTGTTCTCAAAGCATTCGGGAAATCCTCCATCTTCTTCACTTTATTGACTCCGAAGCTTGAACCGCTGTCATTCGGTTTAACAAAACACGGTAAGCCTATCTTTTTAAGTATTTCTAAAGGATTCTGAAGACAATCGTTCCTTACCAATACCGCATCAGCAACAGAGATGCCATATTCCTTAAGATATAACTTGCAGGCATGTTTATTGAAAGTGAGAGCTGAGCAAAATGCGCTGCAACTGGTGTATGGGATACTGATCATGTCGAAATATCCCTGGAGAAGACCATTTTCACCTGGCGTTCCATGAATGGCGATGAAGACAGCGTCAAAGCGTATCTTTGCATCATCTGTGTCAAGAGTAAAGTCATTCTTGTTTATGCCATGATATCTTCCCTTTTTATCTTCCCAGTACCAGTCTGAACCCCTTATATTAATTACGTAGGTATTGTATTTTGAGGAAAGGATCTTCTCAACTTCCCTTGCACTTTTAACCGAAATTTCAAATTCGGAGGAATCTCCACCAGCAGCGATCGCGATTGTTCTCATTATCTCAACTTTTTATTAAGCCAAAATTAGGAAAATTTACTCCACCAGCGCGATATTTAGGAATTTGTTAAAAGAGTAAATTATTAAAGCCTAAAGCAGGTATTTAAAAAACCTCCGGATGTATTACCTTTGCTAAATTGCACTATATGAAATTAGAAATGCATTATTGTTAAATAGTATATTTTTTTACTGGTGCTCATTAATTTAAAAATATAGAAAATGAAAAGAGGTTGTTTAATTTCAATTATTGTTTTAGGCTTTATCGTAGTTGTTATTATCGGGATAGTAATGTGGGGCACAGGGATCTACAATAACATGGTTAATATGAATGAACAAGTCACAAGTCAGTGGGGTAATGTTGAAACACAATATCAGCGCAGGGCTGACCTTATTCCAAACTTTGTGAATACGGTAAAAGGGGCTGCCGAATTCGAGCAGTCAACACTTACACAGGTAATAGAGGCCCGTGCTAAGGCAACATCCGTTACTATTGATCCGACTAATATGACAGAGGCTAATATGCAGCAATTCCAGCAGGCACAGGGCGATTTGAGCTCTGCATTATCAAGGCTGATGGTGGTAGTTGAGAAATATCCTGAACTGCGTGCTACACAGAATTTCAGGGATCTTCAGGTTGAATTGGAAGGAACAGAAAACAGGATCTCGGTTGAAAGACGCAAATTCAACGAAGTAGCCCTTGGCTATAATACTTACGTTCGGAGATTTCCGCAGAACTTCCTTGCCGGCATGTTCGGGTTCATGCCCAAGCCGTATTTTGAAGGTGATGCAGGTAGCGAGCAGGCTCCTGTTGTTCAATTCTGAAAATTTCAGATAACATGAAAGCAGCATCTTTTTTTTCAAAGGAAGAACAGGATCAGATACTTGCTTCTATAAGGGAGGCAGAAATGAATACCTCAGGGGAGATTCGCGTCCATATAGAAACCGAGTGCAGGGAGGATGTGCTTGACCGGGCTGCATGGCTTTTTGAAAAACTGGGAATGAAGAAAACAACTCAGCGCAATGGCGTATTGTTCTATCTTGCAATCGGCGACAGGAAATTTGCCATACTCGGTGATGCCGGGATAAATGCAAAAGTTCCTGTGGGTTTTTGGGATGATATAAAGGAGATACTCATGAAAAATTTCCGGGAGGGGCAATTTGTAAGAGGACTTACTGCAGGAATTTCACTTGCGGGGATGCAGCTAAAGACCCATTTCCCCTTTGATAAAGCTGATGTAAATGAACTATCAGATGAGATATCGTGGAATAAACCCGGATACAATAAAAACAGTGAAGAATAAGATGATGAGAAGACTATCCGGAAATTCCTTTGTTCCATTACTTTTACTTTTACTTTTACTGTTATCTGTAAAGACCTTTTCTCAGGATATTCCTGAAAAACCGGTTCCGCCTAAACTGGTTAATGATTATGCCGGTGTACTCTCGAAGCAGGAAGTCAATTCACTGGAACAGAAGCTTGTGGCGTTCAGTGATTCAACAACAACACAGATAGTCGTAGTTATTGTCCCTGACCTTCATGGATACGACAAGGCAGATTATGCCCAGAGGCTCGGTGAAAAATGGGGTGTGGGACAAAAGGGGTTTGATAACGGTGTTGTGGTGCTTGTGAAGCCAAAGACCAATACTTCACGAGGCGAAGTATTTATTGCACCGGGGTATGGTCTTGAAGGTGTTATTCCTGATATTGTGGCTGCTGAAATAGTTGACTACGAGGTAATACCGGCATTCAGGGAGAACAGGTATTATGAAGGTATTAACAGGGGCGTAAATATATTGATGTCGCTGGCGAGAGGAGAATTTACTGCCGATCAGTACAGAGGATCAAGATCTAAGACAGGCTCGGGTTCCCCGGGTGGTGTCTTCCTCATTCTTTTCCTGGTGGTTCTTTTTCTATCAATTTTCTCCCGCAGGGGAGGAGGCAGGAACTCAAAAAACATAAGCACCAGCGGATTGCCATTATGGCTCCTGCTGAGCATGATGGGCTCGGGTTCGAGTTCACACCGTGGAAGCTGGGGCGGGTTTTCCGGCGGCGGTGGCGGATTTGGAGGCGGAGGTGGTTTCGGAGGCTTTGGAGGCGGAGGCTTTGGTGGAGGTGGAGCCGGAGGAAGCTGGTAAGCTGAAGACTTATCTGCCTGAAATATATTTCCTCCACTTTTCAATTACCTGCATCATATCATCAGGAATCGCTGAGTCGAATGACAGCCGCTTCCCTGTGACAGGATGATCAAATGCCAGAGTTTGTGCATGCAACGCCTGCCGCGGAAGTATCTTGAAGCAGTTCCTCACAAACTGCTGGTATTTTGTAAAAGTTGTTCCTTTGAGTATCTGATCGCCTCCATATTCTTCATCATTGAAAAGCGGATGCTTTATATGCTGGAAATGGACCCTTATCTGGTGTGTTCTGCCTGTTTCAAGCTTGCATTCAACCCTCGAGATGTATCCGAGCTCCTCGGTTACCCTGTAATGCGTAATGGCATTCTTCCCCAGGCTTTCATCCGTAAACACCTGCATTATCTTCCTGTCCTTGATATTTCTTCCGACATTGCCTGTTATGGTCCCTGTTTTAGGATCGGGAACTCCCCATACAAGGGCAACATACAGCCTGTCGGTCGTTCGGTCAAAAAACTGTTTTGAGAGACGGTTAAGGGCCAGCTCATTCTTTGCAATAACTAACAATCCTGAGGTGTTCTTGTCGATTCTGTGAACAAGACCCGGCCTTAGTTCTCCCGTACTGAAAAGCGGGAGATCCTTGAAATGCCACATCAGGGCGTTGACAAGAGTACCCCTGTAATTGCCGTAAGCGGGATGCACAACCATACCCGCTTCCTTGTTGATAACCACTACATCGTCATCCTCATATACTATTTTTAATGGAATATTTTCAGGGATCAGCTCTATCTCGCGCGGAGGAGTAGGAAGTACTACCTGAATGATATCTCCGGGCTTTACTTTATAGCTTGATCTTACAGCTTTGCCATTGACAAGCAGATTACCTGCATCAGCGCCGACCTGTATTCTTGTCCTTGAAATATTCTCAAGCCTGTCATTTAAAAATTTATCTATTCTCAAAAGCGACTGCCCCGGATCAGCTATGAACCTGTAATGTTCAAACAATTCCTGCTGTTCGGGTAATTCTTCTTCTGCCATTCCTTATCTTCTAAGTTTAATGAACCTTGAAACACCTATAATTCTGTTTTTGTGCCTGACCATAATGAAACATACACCATCAGTAAGGGACGCTATCTGAAGCTGTTCCTCATAAGGCACTTCCATTAGTTTGCGTCCGTGTATATCAGTTATTATTACTGAGGCTGACCCGCTCAGGTTGTTATCGCCTGCATCGATATTGATATAATCCGAGGCCGGATTTGGCCAGACTTTTATTCTGGATTTTTTATCGGAATAAATATCATTTACCGATGTTGTTACAGGTTTGCCTGTAACAGGCCTTATCATCACACTGCCATTCACCTGTGACTGGATCCAGTTTCCGTTTAGCCAGTAAAACTGCCTTCCGTTGTGAGGTGTGTTTACATCAAATCCGGCATTCAGGAATGTCTCCGACCGCTGCCTCCAGCCAATATAAAAGTCATCTTCAACTTTTACACCTTCCGGAATGATATAATTATGGAATCCATTTATGTTTTCACTTTTCTCGACCAGCGCCTCTTCCATAACATAAAGGAGATTTCCCGGCTGACCGTTATTATCGTCCCATACCATCAGATCAAATGCGCGTTGATTGGAATTCATAAAGCTTTGATTGAAACAGATACTAATTGCTCTTATGGTATCGGGTATGAATGATTTGAATCTGTAGGCAAACATCGCATTCCTTGAGCCAAGGCCGTTTATGCCATAACCCCCTTCTGATGATCCGTCGTCGAAAGCAAAATAATTACTGAATTTCTGGAAAAAAACTATTGTGTCATTATCCTTTGGATCGAACTGATCTGTAATAAGGGTAGCCTTTATCCTGAAAAGGGCTGAATCGGTTACATCACTGCTAAAGGTATAAATAAGATTGGCCCTGTAGCTGAAACTGCTCAGTGGATCAATTATTGATGCCCCCGAACTGAAAGAATGTGTTTCGGTATCCCTGTAAACATCCATGACCTGAAAATTCCTGGTCACGTTCCTTGCTATTGTATCGTTATTACGGTAAACAGCCTTGATCCCTGATCCCATCTCATGCAGATATACATATACCTGCCTGAATTGCTCCCAGGGCATTGATTCATAGGTATTCAATACCGATCTCAACGGAAGGGTAAATGCAACATCGCTGAAAACAGTATCATTTTCATTCCTGTTCCTGTCAAGAAGGATGTAATCAATATTCCAGTGGTCGGCATTTCCCAGCATTGACTGGTCGCTCGAGCTTGAACTGAGGCTTGCATAATTGATAAACCGGAACCTGAATCCTTTTTTCAGGTACCGGCTGTGTGTAACAGGAAGGATAACTGTTTTAAATCCGGTTTTCTTACTGCCGCCTGCCGCCCATATTGAATACCATTTATCTTCTGTGGGAGCAAAGAACTGAAGAGTAAGGGAGTCATTTGCTTCAGGAGTGTCTCCCAGTCCCCCGGCCTGATAAAGAAAGCTGAGCCGGATATTTTCTGTTTCAGGATAATCGAGGTTTACAGGCTGGGATGTCAGACGGTCAGCTTCAAACACCAGCGACGAAGCGCCTGCATAAAGATAGCCGGTGTTGTTTAATGCATCCATGGTTGCAATACCTGATGTGATCTGGTCTTCCGAATAAGTGTTGTTGATCATGGCGAAATCATCCGACCATTTTTTTTGATCAGGTATAATTGAATCATTTGAAAAATCATCGAAAAAAGGAAGGAGTAGTGTATCGGTGGCAGAGAGTCCCTTTATTTTTTGCCTTTCAGCTGAGTAATCTTTTAGCTTCCGGTCGTACTGTAGTCCGGTAATGACTTCCTGAGCTGAGGCAGATATATAACCAGCGGCCAGAAGAAACAGATATATTATCGTCTTCCGGTTCATCTGATTTAATTGGTGGGATTTACCACCCCGGCACGAATGGTATCCGTTGGGAAGGTAAGCTTAACAGAATCAGTTGTAAGCCACAGGTATATTACAGACCCAAGCGGGAGAGTGGCTCCGTCCCTGAATTCAGGAACCTGTTTAAATACAAATGCATTGGTCGTATCTTTGCTGGTCATGACAGTATTGTCATAAGTGTATGCCGCTAGATTAAACGAAGCATCAAGGATTTTATTTTTTGCCTGATTAAGTTTCATTCCTATAATGTAGGGCACAAGATTCTTCTGGTTGCTTAAGCCTTTGCCAAGAACAAGATCAATAACAGACCCCTTTGGGAGAGAGTCATTTTCATGGACTTGCTTTCCATTATGAAGTTGTCTTATAACAACATCAAGTCCAAGGTCGGGGATATAATGAAGGGTTCCTGTATCGAGCCCGTAACTTCCGATAAGGGCAAGGGCCTGTCTCTTAGGAAGATCAATCAGGTTTGGCATGGCCACCATCTCAGGGTTGAATGCATTGATGGTGAGCAGTATGTTTCTCCATTTTTTTACTTTGAAGCCAGGTTTAGGCGTTTGATCTGCGATACAGCCTCTCGGCACAATGTTGGTATATACCGAATCTATTATCTGAAACCTCATCTTATTCTCATTGGCCGTTAATTCAGTCTCCTCAAGGGTAAGCCCTGTAAAGTCGGGAACTGTCTTTGCCTGTCCGTGACGGGTATAGAAATTCATCCAGATCATGGTTATCATTAACACAGCTACAATAGACACCAGGGCTAATCCCAAATTCTTAAAAAATGCCCTGCTGAAGATGAAGTTCTTTAAACTCATAATGCAAAATGATCATTGATAATTATGCAAATGTAACGATAATTAAAAAAGATAAGTATAAAAGTCACAAGATAAGGCTGAAAACCGTAAAAGACTAAAGACGATATTACAGAGAGGATATAATGTTGTACAGGGAATCTCTTTCTGCCGGTTCGTAGCCGGCCTCACGAATAAGCCCCGAGATCTCATCGGCCGTCATTTCAGGATTTTTATCACCTGCGCCGGCCATTGAATATATTCTGGTAGTATCGTCTATTGTGCCGTCAAGATCGTCAGTGCCGAATGAAAGGCTTAGCTGGGCTGCTTCCTTTCCGATCATCGGCCAGTAAGCTTTTATATGAGGTATATTGCTTAGAAATATCCTGGAAACCGCATAGTTGCGAAAATCTTCAACAATACTTACTTCACCAAGGTATGACATGCTGTTATTTGCCTTTCTGTACTTAAGGGGGATAAAAGCATTGAATCCTCCTGTCCTGTGCTGAAGCATCCGGAGCCTGTTCATGTGGTCGATGCGATGAGAATAATTTTCCAGATGACCGTAGAGCATAGTGGCATTTGAAGGAAGTCCAGCCTTATGCGCCGTTTCATGGATCGACAGCCATTGCTCAGAGGATGATTTTTCGTTACATATTATTTTCCTGAGTTCCTCGTCAAAGATCTCGGCGCCTCCTCCCGGAATGGAATCAAGTCCGTAGTCCTTCAGCTTTTTCAATCCATCTTCAATGGATAACCCGGTTTTACTTATCATGTAGTCGAGTTCTATTGCTGAAAAGGCCTTGATATGAAGTGAAGGGCGATGTTTTTTGATCTTGCTTATCAACTGACCGTAATAATCAAGGTCATAATCCGGATGAACTCCGCCAACAATATGAACTTCGGTGACATTCTTATTATCGAAGCGCCTGACAATTCCTAACATTTCCTCATGGCTGTATTCCCAGCTGTCAGGATCACCTTCATGTTTATGGTATGAGCAGAAACGGCAGTTATAAATGCACTTATTTGTGGGTTCAATATGAAAGTTACGATTAAAGAATGCATAATTTCCGTTGAATTTTCTTCTCACAATCCCGGCGAGCACGCCCAGCAGAGGCAGATCGGCATCCTTAAAAAGAGTAAGGCCTTCCTCGGCCGAAAGCTCGATACCGGCTGATACCTTTTCAGCTATCCTTGCAAGATTTTTATCAGTTATGTGATTTAAAAGATCCATCGGGATGACAAATATAAAAAATAAAAAGACTGCCTTTCAGGGACAGCCTCTTGAATCCAAGCCGTTTATTAAAAGAATTATGACTTTAATTTAAGTTCTGATGAGACAGTAAGTTTTTTTCTGCCTTTTGCACGACGTGCCGCAAGAACTCTTCTTCCATTGGGAGTGGACATTCTTTCTCTGAAACCATGCTTATTTGCTCTTTTCCTTCTCGATGGCTGATATGTCCTTTTCATTTTGTAGTTATTTAATTGTTCCTTACTGCTTTAATTTGAGATCGCAAAGATAGTGTTTTTTTGAAATTTAAAAACCTGAAGAATATTTTTTTTCAAAAATCAAACTGGCAGGTATACAATTTTTTTGGTTTCAAAGAACGGGTCGCTGAAGAAATCTCTGATATTCCAGATGTATATATCTTTTTTGAATGGCCTCAGCTCATCATCCAGGTCCCCTCCTTTAAGACTGATTATCCCGTTTTTCAGACTGTTTTTATTGTCATTTTTAATATTCTTTGAAGTAAGCTTAACAAAATCAGGGAATCGGGTCACTGCCCTGCTGAGAACAAAATCATATTTTCCTTTTTCCTCTTCGGCTCTCCTTACTGATGTAACAACATTAGTAAGTCCTATTCCGGTTGCTATCGAGGCGGCCACATTTATTTTCTTTGTAATGGAATCGAGCAGTGTAAATTCCGATCCGGGAAACATGACAGCCAGAGGTATTCCCGGAAAGCCTCCGCCTGTTCCGACATCAAGAATACGGCTGCCCGTCTCAAAACTGAAAACTTTTGCGATCGAGAGTGAATGTAGCAGGTGACGGATCTCAAAATGCTCAATATCCTTTCGTGAAATGACATTGATCTTTTTATTCCACTCTTCATAAAGTGCCTTTAGATTTAGCAGTCTCTCTGCCTGCTTCTCTGTAAGAGCCGGAAAATATTCTGACAAGGTCTCAGCTGTCATCGATGTCCGGTCTTTATAAGTATGTTGTAAAGCAATGACTTAGCCCGGTAAAGCTGAGCTTTTACAGTCCCGATAGGTATTTTCAGCTCAGAAGAAATTTCTTCGTATGAATACTCCTTGTAATACCTTAATTCTATCAGTTTCCGGTAAGGAGTCTTAAGCTGGTTGACTATTTCCTTGAGAGCTGCTATTTTCTGATGATTGATAAGCGATTCTTCAGGATCGGGGAGATCAGACTGGATGTTTGCTGTAAGATTATCCATCCCATCCTGGTTATGATCAAGCAGTGAGGGAGAAGCCTTTTTCTTTCTTATAAAATCAACGCAGTTGTTTGTGGCAATCATGAACAGCCATGTGCTGAACGCAAATTTAGGTGTGTATGAATCAATGCTCCGGAACGCCTTTCCAAAAGCCTCTATTGTAAGATCTTCAGCATCGGAAGCATTACTTACCATCTTAAGAAGCATGAAATATATTGAATCCCTGTACCTGTTCATAAGAGCAGCGAAGGCTTTTTCATTGCCTTTTTTTGCCTGGTCAACAAGGATTAAATCATTTTTGGCTTTCTCCGATAATTCACTTTTTATTTCCATCCGATATTGCCTGGTTTACTCCATAGATTACTCAGATATATGGTTCCATGTATGACTGGTGAAAATATGTCGAAAATTAGCGAATAAATTAATATGCCCTTTTCGTTCAGCTTTTTATGTGCCTTCGAAAGAGTTATTATCATGGTTAATAACCGTATACTGAACGCAGCAAGAGCATATGGCCAGAAGACAGGATATATCAGTGATAGGACCAGTGTCGCATAGAAAATTACCCTTGAAGCAGGTTCAGTGAAGAGAAGCATTTTATCTCTCATCTTATAATAAGGGGCAGTTGTAAAATGTCTTTTTTTCTGTTTTATCCACTGGGTGAGAGTTGAGGAAGGGATAGAACGGGTATGAGCATCCTTATCGCATTCAACTTTTGTATTACTGCCACTGGCATTGGTATTTACAAACAGATCATCATCGCCTGATGCAAGTTGTATATGAGCGCCAAAACTCTTGTAGCCGAAAAATACAGAGCGTTTGTAAGCAAGATTTCTTCCCACTCCCATATAGGGCAAACCGCGCTTCGCCATTCCTAAATACTGCATTGCTATAGTAATGGTATCGTATCTGATATATTTATTAAGTAATCCCTGGCCTTCCATATATCCGCCATAACCAAGTACAAAATCTGTTTTCTCATCGAAATGTGAAGTCAGTATGGTAAGCCATTTGTCCGATTCAGGTTTACAATCGGCATCAGTAAAAACGAGAATATCGTTCTTTGAAGCTTTGATGCCGATGAATTGAGCAAATTTTTTGTTGTGCTTATTACTGCTGTTGAGAGTGGAAACTTTCAGGTTGGGATATTGCTTAAGATATTCTCCAAGTACCAGATATGTGTCATCTTCCGAGCTGTCATTCACCACAATAACCTCAAAATCAGGAAAATCCTGGCTTAGAACCGCCGGGAGAAAGTTTTTCAGATTTTCTGCTTCATTCCTTGCACAGATTATAACTGAAACAGGCTGGGGAACAGCAGGTTTATTATCTTGCCGTGGCTTGATAACAGCAAGATAAAAGTAAAGATAGTAGAACAGCTGAGCAGCTGTAGCTAACAAAAATACTAAGAATACAATTGCAGGGAAAAGAATATCGTTGTTAAACATGGCATATTCCGGAATAACTGGGCTAAAATTAGCAAGATAATTCTTATTCAGAAGAAATAATTATTAACTATTCCTTTTAAGTTATAAAGTATTATAGTTCAGGAATGCTTTATAATCGCACTGTGCCCGCTGCCTGTACAGGATATGCGGTAAGGAGGGCTAAAATTTTACACTTTAATTTTATAAGATGCAGGGGAAGCCTTACCTTAGTGGCCCAAAATTGATCTTAATGTATGTTTCAGGTACAGAGTACAGATAAGGAATCGAAAGCTCGCACAGGGCTGCTGAAAACAGCTCATGGCAATATACCCACACCTGTATTCATGCCTGTTGGAACGGGAGGAACGGTAAAAGGAATACTTCAGAATGATCTGGAGAATGATATCGATGCAAAAATTATTCTGGGTAACACATATCATCTTTACCTGCGACCCGGAATGGAAATACTCAGATCAGCAGGAGGGCTTCATAATTTTATGTCGTGGAGCCGTCCCTTGCTTACAGATAGTGGCGGGTACCAGGTGTTTTCCCTTACTGCAAACCGTAAGCTTACTGCCGAAGGAGCTATTTTTAAATCGCATATTGACGGATCGAAACATACTTTTACCCCTGAAAACGTAGTAGATATTCAAAGGATTATTGGCTCAGATATAATGATGGTACTTGATGAGTGTGCCCCGTGGCCTTGTGACTATAATTACGCAAAGGAGTCAGTTTCATTAACACACCACTGGCTCGACAGGGCAATTCAGCAATTCCGTAACACCAGACCTTTGTGGGGCTATGAACAGTTTATGTTCCCCATTGTGCAGGGTGGGACCTTCCCGGACCTCAGAAAAATATCTGCTGAAAAAATAGCCTCGGCAGGAATGGCCGGGAACGCTATCGGAGGCTTATCTGTTGGCGAGCCGGCCGATGAGCTGTACAGGATGATTGAAATAGTAAATGAGATACTTCCTGAAGATAAGCCAAGGTACCTTATGGGCGTGGGCACTCCGGTCAATCTGCTTGAAGCAATTGAGCGGGGTATAGATATGTTCGACTGTGTGATGCCTACCAGAAACGGCCGGAACGGAATGTTGTTTACTTCAGAAGGAATTATTAACATTAAAAACAGAAAATGGATAGATGACTTCTCACCGATTGATCCTGACGGACCATCAATTGTGAGTCTGAGATATTCAAAGGCTTACCTGCGCCATCTGGTTATCTCAGGTGAAGCGTTGGGAGGCCAGATCGCAAGCATTCATAATCTTGCATTCTATCTTAAATTGATGAGGGAGACACGAAAGAAGATTGAGGAAGGTAATTTCAAAGCATGGAAAGCAACAAAGATAAAAAAACTTTCAGAGAGGCTGTAAGTGCTCTGAAGATCAAAATTATCGACATTTATATAATAAGGAAGTTCCTTGGCACTTTCTTCTTCAGCCTTGTACTTATCCTGACTATAGCTGTTGTGTTCGACTTTGCTGAAAAGATCGATAACTTTATGGAGCGTTCAGCTCCGGCAAAAGCAATTATTTTTGATTATTACCTTAATTTTATACCTTATTTTGCAACCCTTTTTGCACCATTATTCGTATTTATATCGGTTATTTTCTTTACCTCCAAGATGGCCGTTAACACCGAGATAATTGCAATTCTTAACAGCGGTATGAGCTTCAGGAGAATGATGATGCCATATTTTATTTCAGCTACCGTTATTGCAGTATTTACTTTTACACTTACTAATTTCGTTATCCCTCATGCCAATCTTAAAAGGTTGGATTTTGAAGATAAATATTACAGGCCTGTTAACAGAAGAATCCCGATAGAGAATATTCACAGGCAGGTTTCCCCGAATGTTTATGTTTACCTTGAATCATTCAATCCCATGAGCCAGACTGGCAGCCATCTGACCATCGAAAAAATATCGGAGGAAGGAAGGCTTGAATCAAGACTTACAGCGCTTACTGTGCGATATGATACTGCAACAAGCAAATGGACGCTTTTCAGTTATTATATGAGGGAGATGAAAGGGAGGGAAGAGATTATTACCAAGGGATCTACAATAGATACCACACTTAAGATATCACCCGATGATTTTTCCAAATCGCCGGGTATTGTAGGAACAATGAAGTACAACGAGCTTAATGATTATATAAATCTCCTTCAGCTCCAGGGTTCAGATGAATTAAAGCTCTTCCTGATTGAAAAGCACAGGAGGTTTGCAAATCCTTTTGCAGTATTCATACTTACCCTTATCGGCGTTTCTCTTTCGTCAAGAAAGATGCGCAGGGGTATCGGAATGAACATAGGAATAGGGCTGATACTTAGTTTTTCATATATTTTGTTTCTTCAGTTCGCTTCGCAATTTTCGCTCAAGGGAAATCTCAGTCCCCTGCTTGCAATGTGGATACCGAACATACTTTATACCTTTATTGCACTTGTGCTTTATAAAAAGGCGCCAAAATAGTTTCTTTTAATCGTTCAATTTCCTTAAAATTGTAACCCATAAAAAATTCTCATTCAAATTGAGATAAAATCTGATTATATGCCAATCGAAAAAAAAATCCGTGAATTAAAAGAAAAAAGGGAAAAAATCCTTCTTGGTGGAGGTGAGCAGGCTATTGAAAAGCAAAAATCACTCGGAAAGAGAACTGCCCGTGAAAGAATTGAATCCCTTCTCGATGCAGGTTCCTTTAACGAATATGACCTGTTTGTTGAACATGATGCACGCGACTTCGATATGGATAAAAAATCACTCCCGGGCGATGGTGTTATAATAGGTACAGGTACAATATTCGGAGCGCCTGTTGCTACTTTTGCCCAGGATTTTACTGTAGCGGGAGGTTCACTGGGCCTTATGCATTCAAGGAAGATAACCAAGATAATGGACCACGCCCTTAAGATGAGAATTCCTTTGATCGGCATCAACGACTCGGGTGGTGCAAGAATTCAGGAGGGAGTAAATTCTCTTGCCGGTTATGGTGAAATATTCTTCCGGAACACAATATCCAGCGGCGTAATACCACAAATATCAGTGATACTGGGGCCATGTGCGGGTGGCGCTGTATATTCCCCCGCCCTGACTGACTTTGTTTTCGTTGTCGATAATATTTCTAAAATGTTCATCACAGGTCCGGAAGTAATAAAAACTGTCCTGGGTGAAGAAATCTCAATGGAGGATCTCGGGGGAGCCAGGGTTCACAGCGAAATCACTGGGAATGCTCACTTTTTTGCAGAAAATGAACAGGAATGTTTTGAGCAGATAAGAAAACTGGTATCGTTCATTCCATGGAGCAACAGCAGGAAAGCGCTGAAGTTTGAACCTGCTGAGCCCAAACCGGAGCATAATATTGACAGGATCGTGCCGGGCGATCCCACTCTGCCTTATGATGTCAGAGAGGTTGTCAGGGCTGTTGTCGATAATTCTGACTTCTTTGAGATAATGGAATTATATGCAAAAAACATTGTTATTGGCTTCGGAAGGATGAACGGTCAGACCATTGGGTTTGTGGCTAACCAGCCTCTTGAAATGGCAGGTGTGCTTGATGTAGATTCGTCCGATAAAGCAGCCCGGTTCATACGCTATTGCGATGCTTTCAATATTCCGATCATCACTTTTGTGGATCTGCCGGGCTACCTTCCGGGAATTGACCAGGAGCATGCAGGAGTGATCCGTCACGGTGCAAAGATCCTTTATGCATACAGTGAAGCAACAGTACCAAAACTGACCGTGATACTCAGGAAAGCCTACGGCGGCGGATATATCGCAATGAGCTCCAGACACCTCAGGGCTGATTTCGTATTTGCTTGGCCCACTGCAGAGATAGCAGTGATGGGACCAGAAGGAGCCGCCAATATAATCTTCAGAAAAGAGATTACATCTTCAAAAGATCCCGACGAAACCCGCCGGCAGAAAGTTGAAGAGTACAAAACCAAATTTGCAAATCCTTATGTTGCAGCATCACGGGGTTATGTAGATGCGGTGATAGAACCTTCAGAAACAAGAAAATTCCTGCTGCATTCACTTGCTGTTTCAGAACATAAGGTTGTTACCATGCCTGAGAAGAAACACGGACTTCCTCCTTTGTAACGATAAAATAATTGATATGAAGAAGAAAGAGATGAACAAAGATGAGGTTAACGGTGGGTTGAATATTAATTCAACTATTTATACCACGCGGTTAAGCAAAAAGTTTCTAAACAGGAAACCTTATCAGCCGGCGGATCCGAAATTAATAGTTAGTCATATTCCGGGTACCATTATCGGGATATTGGTAAAGGAGGGTGATGTGATTAAAACTGGTGATGACCTGCTGATCCTCGATTCAATGAAGATGAAAAACAGGATCAAAAGCAGCCGCGACGGGGTAATAGAAAAAGTTGAGGTAAAAGTAGGCGATAAGGTATCAAAAGGCGCCGTACTGGCCAGATTTAAATAAATCGGGTGTCAGATCAGGCCTTCATAAATCACGAACTCAGTCAGATGTCGTGGCAAAGCAGTTTTCATCCTGAATAAACCAAATACTGTAGAGCCGCTTCCCGACATGGAGCTGTAAAGAGCCCCTGCCTTGTAAAGAGCTTCCTTTATTTCACCAACAACAGGGTGTTTTTTAAACACATAATCCTCAAAATCGTTGATAATGAGGTTTTTCCATTCATCTACCGGCAGGCGGGCAAGCATGTCCAGACTTTCAGAGGGCTGGTGTGGCTGGCAATTCTGGTAGGCCTCACGTGTTGATATGTGGATTTTGGGATTTACCATTATAAGGAAATATCCTGCAAGGAATGGTTCAAGCAGCTGAAGTTCTTCACCCCGCCCTCTTGCCAGTGCAGGCAGGCACTTCAGGAAGAACGGACAGTCACTTCCCAGATTCAGTGCAAGTTCAGTTAATTTGTTTTCGGTTATATTCAGGGTGAAATACCTGTTAAGGATACTTATTACTGAGGCGGCATCCGATGATCCTCCCCCAAGTCCGGCGCCTGCCGGAATAGCTTTGTGCAGGTGGATATTGATTGCCGGGAAAGAGTGATATTTACGTAATAGCCTGACGCCCTTCATAACCAGATTATCGTCAGGTAAAGATCCAGTTTCTATACCGGTAACGGTAAGAATATCTTCATTATTAATCGCAGGAGATACAACAAACTCAAGAGCATCGCACAGGTTAACCGGATAAAATATAGTTTCAATATTATGATAACCGTCACTTCGCTTGCCCGTGATTCTTAATCCCAGGTTAATTTTCGCTTTTGGGAAAATAACCATATTTCAATTTTTGAAGTTAAAATTACCACATACGTTTCAAAAAGTCCGGATTATTTCCTTTTTTGCTTATCAACAAGTTATCAACAAGTTTTGTTTGTAATAAAAGTTGGTACCCTGTTCTTTTTTACGATCGGATACATACCTTTGGTTCACGGCCTGACAACTGATTTGGCGTCTCTAAGTTACAATAAATCAACTTAATACTTCAATGGCAAAGCAACAATACGGCAAGAAGTCTCCTGTTTTAAATATGCCTGATTTTGGCAAGGTCCCCCCTCAGGCAAACGACATGGAAGAGGCAGTGCTCGGAGCTATTATGCTTGAAAAGGAAGCTGTAATTACTATTCTCGACATTCTCAAACCGGAAAGTTTTTATCGGGAAGCTCACCAGAAAATATTCAAGGCAATATCTGATCTTTCTATCAGGGAGCTCCCTGTTGACCTTTATACGGTAACTGAAGAACTTCGCGCCCATCAGGACCTGGAGAGTATCGGTGGACCGGTCTATCTTTCGCTTCTGACATCAAAAGTTGTTTCCGCTGCAAATGTTGACTACCATGCCAGGATCGTTGCCCAGAAATATATACAAAGGGAGCTGATAAGAGTCTCAACGGAAATTCAAAACAGGGCTTTTGATGATTCTTATGATGTGACTGATCTTTTAGACTTTTCTGAGAATGAATTGTTTCAGATTGCTGAAGGAAATATAAAAAGGGAAGTGGCTCCTATTAACATAGTCATAAAAGATGCGATAAGGGAAATTGAAGAAGCAGGGAAGAGAGAAGACGCTATGGTCGGAACACCGTCAGGGTTTACCAGACTCGACAGGCTTACGTCAGGTTGGCAGAAATCAGAACTTGTTATCATTGCAGCCCGTCCCTCAATGGGAAAGACAGCTTTTGCCCTTTCAATGGCCAGGAATATGGCTATCGAACACAATAAAAAAGTGGCAATATTCTCTCTCGAAATGTCTTCCATACAGCTGGTAAACAGGTTAATAATTTCAGAAACAGACATTCCCGGCGATAAAATAAGGAATGGACGTCTTACGGAAGAAGAATGGAAGCAGCTTGATTCGAGGATTAAAAAGCTTGTTCAGGCTCCGATATTCATTGATGATACTCCTGCTATTTCAATTTTTGAACTCAGGGCAAAATGCCGGCGGTTAATGGCGCAACATAAGCTTGATATTGTTATTGTTGACTATCTTCAGCTTATGTCGGGGCCGGAAAATGCCGGAAGCCGCGAGCAGGAGGTTAGTAATATTTCGAGGTCGCTGAAGAGTATAGCCAAGGAGCTCAATGTGCCTATACTTGCCCTTTCCCAATTAAACAGATCTGTCGAGATGCGCGGAGGAACAAAAAGACCCCTTCTCTCTGACCTTCGCGAATCAGGAGCAATTGAGCAGGATGCCGACATGGTTGTATTCATTCACAGGCAGGAAAAATTCGGGATCCCGGCTTTTGAAGACGGATCATCAACAAAAGGAATTGCAGAGATCATACTTGCCAAGAACAGGAATGGCCCCGTTGATGATGTCAGGCTAAGGTTCCGCGAAGAAAAAGCACAATTTGTCGACCTCGACGAGTTTGACCTTGAAGGATCGCTCGATGCTAAAGACAGTGCCCAGAGCATGACTTTCGGATCGAAGATGAACTCAGATAATTTCAGAAAACTCGGAGGCGATTTTGATCGTGAGGTGGGCCTGCATGATGAACCTCCATTCGCTTAATAACATCAGTTGAACCTGAATGTCACTTTAGCTCCGATCTTTCTGAAGTTCAGATCGTCAAAACCTGCATAAACTCCTATTTCTCCGAAGAAGAAAAACTCGCTTATACTGTATCCTATTTCAGTATAATTTTCATGATTGATTGAGCCAAGGTATGATAAGCTTATGTTTTCCCTCATAAGGGTATTGCTCAGGAACGGAAGTAGTTTTATAAGCAGGTAAGGTGTGGTATATTTGATATGTGCCTCACCGAAAAACCCGGGTGTGCTTTGTGAATAATACGGGGGCAGCATGAAAGCATCTGCATAATTGTCAAGAAGAAATGATAACGGCTGGGAATTGAAATGAAAGAAATCGTAATATGGAACGCTTCTGTTGTCAATGAATCCTCCTGACCTGACGAGCCACCTTATTTCACTGAAAGCTCCAGTAGTACGTGTACTGCCGGCTTCAAACCTGATCATATCGTAATGCCTGTATTCATTATTCAGCCATTCG
Source organism: uncultured Bacteroidales bacterium (assembly GCA_942492865.1). Taxonomy (GTDB): domain Bacteria; phylum Bacteroidota; class Bacteroidia; order Bacteroidales; family VadinHA17; genus LD21. Next base: position 2,788,257 of record OW818650.1, read on the forward strand.
AACCGGTTTAATCCGTGTTCCCAGTTAAGACGGAAGGTCGGCCAATCAGATCCCATAGGGATTTTCCTGTTATTGACCATCCTGTACTTCTGATATGGTGTATAGGTCAGATTTACCGAATACTCGTAATGCTTCTGATCGACTATTGCATTGAAGGGATTGTCAGTCTCAATAATGTATTTATTATCTGGTATATTGGGAGAATATTCCCTTGATGATCTTTTGTTTAAAGAAAAGGTGGAGGTGTTTTCCAATGCTTTTCTGTTTTCAGAATAGCCACTGATCTCCATCGAAAATCCATTTATCATTTCAATTTTATATCCAAGACCAAAGTATTCTGATTCGTACAGTTTAAGGTAGTTCTTCTTTACTAGGAGAGTTGTGGCAGAATTAAGCAGAAGATTTATGCTTCCGCCGTTGCTGATATCCCTGCTTGCATTTCCTGTGGTGAATGATACTCTCTGAGGTCTCATTTTTCCGAAGGTATAATTCCCATTCACCCGCCACATCAGTTTCTCCCTGCTGAAAGCCCATCTGAAATCAGGGTAGATCGATATGGCATTTCCATAACTGAACATTTTGGTGATCCTGAGATCAATACCATAGATGAAACCGTCAACTGTATTGAAACTAAAGTTTCTAAGATTTATTAAGCCTCCAAACGCAAAACGGTTCAATCTAAGGCTGTCCGACCACGTATGGCCGAAAAGAAGATCTCCGGAAGTTTTTAAGAACTTTCCTCGTTCCCTGTAATCATCCTGATAAACCGAATCTCTAACCTGTTCTGTTCCTGTTAACCCTGCCCTGATGCTGTCCCTTACCTGCAAACTCCTGAACTCAGTTGCAGATAATGGGATCGGCCTTATTTCTGACCAGTAAGCAGTATCTTTGTTAGCAGCATCTTCTTCTATTATCCTGATTCTTTTATTTTTAACTTCAAGGTCTTTCTTTACGGAATCATGAATACTGTTATCCGATTCCTTTTTCATCAATCTTGAGAGCTTTGACACGTCCCTGTTATTTAGTTCCTCTTTCTGGAGAATTTTTCCTATCTGTTCCTGGGTCCTTGTTACGATTGTATCGGTTGGTTTTTCAGGAAAGGCATAGTTATAAGCCACCGTTTTTCTCTTGTCGAGGGAAAGATTCTGTTTTACCTCAAGGTACTTGACGGAGCTTCCGTAAAATGCACCTGCCTGAAAGCCCATTATTGATATGTCTATATCAAATTTATGGCTTACAGGCATCCATATATCGTCCTGAAATTGAATATAGAGTTGCTGGATCCTTATTTTCCCGGCAAGGTTTTCATTTGTAAGATCAACACTGTGAAGGCACCACAGATCTTCGATGATGTAAATTGTTCCATAAAACAATTGTTGGCTCTTTCTTTTTGGTATTACCTCTATCTTGCTAACAGTAAAATCGCCCTGCTGTGTTGCTCCAAGGTAACGGAACCTGTAATAATTCAATGCCTGGGGAGATAAAGGTGAAATTGCCATATCAGCAAGGACGGGTTCGTAAAAGCTGGCCTCTATATAATCGAGCGGAGAAATTTCGTAACCTTCATCAGGAAATGAGGACTGGGACGAAACTACTCTCTGAACATAGTTGTCGGGAGCATTAAATTCCATTTCATTGACTGATTCCATCAGAAAGGTGTCACCTTCCTTTATTATGCCCGGATCGTTTTTCCGGTTAATCGAACCTCTTTTCTTTAATTCGGCCCTGACGGATTTCTGAAGCAGCCTTGGGAATTTTCTGATAACCAGATTTCCTTTAAGATATACATTTGCCTTAAAATAATTAACATTGTTAAGGTAATAAGGCGCAAGCCCTATTGATTTTCTCATTATTCCGTATGCAGGGTCTTCTCCGGTTGCGCTTACCCTGACTTCCGGGAGCTGGTAGTATTGTAACTGAAGAATGACATCTTTTACGATTGCCTGATCATTAACTGTGACATTAAAATATACAGGCTGATATCCAAGACTTTGATATGTGATCATATATTTTCCCCGGGGAAGCTTTATCTCATAGTCTCCATAAGCATTGGAAGAAGTTCCCTGCCGGAGCTCTGCTATATATACTGTTGCATAAGCGATAGGCTGGCCTGATGAATTTGAAATTTTGCCTTTAATTACCTGTCCGGCCGAAATTTCCGGGATTATCAGAAAAACCAATATAAGAAGTAAGCAGTTCATTAAAGATCTTAATTTAATGAACTTGTTCCTGTTCAATTGCCAGGTTTTATCAGAAGTTTTCACCTATTAAAAACAGAAGGAAGTTTATTTTGTTTAACAGTTAATCCCTTTTACCAGATACTACAATGACTATTTCACCTTTTGGAAGGTTGCTTTTGTAATGCTCTGAAAGAAAAGAGAGTGTCCCCTTTATATTTTCTTCATAGATCTTCGTAAGTTCACGTGAAACGCATGCTTCACGGTCAGGGCCGAAGTGTTCTGCCAGATCATCAAGTGTCCTTACCAGTCGGTAAGGTGATTCATAAAAGATGATGGTCCTTGTCTCTTCCCGTAATCCTGATAATCTTTTTCTCCTTCCTTTTTTTGGTGGAAGAAATCCTTCAAAACAAAATCTTTCGCACGGGAGTCCGGAGTTCACAAGGGCAGGTATGAGCGCTGTTGCCCCGGGAAGAGTTTCAACAATTATACCTTTTTCAAGGCAGCTTCTTACAAGAAGGAAGCCTGGATCTGAAATGCCCGGGGTACCTGCATCGGAGATAAGGGCTATGGTCTTGCCAGCCAGGATCTTTTCACAGATTGCCCCGGCGCTCTTATGTTCATTGAACATGTGATGTGATTGCAGCGGAGTCTTAATATTATAGTGACTCAGTAATTTTGATGCCTGTCTTGTATCCTCGGCAAGTATCAGGTCAGCCTTTTCCAGAACTTCAACTGCCCTGAAGGTTATATCCCCGAGATTACCTATTGGAGTGGGTACTATAACCAGCTTATTCATCTGACTTAAGCTTTCTTTTTACAAGATCAAGCAGCTGCTTTCCTGCATCTTTTGAACTTTCATCCTTTGTGTAGGTCAATATTATTTCTTTTGCATCTTCAATACTGTGAATCTTTTCGAGCCTCGAAATTACCTCAACATAAAGATCCCTGCTGTTGCTGAACATCTCCCTTATAAAATAAAACCGGTCGTTAATTCCTATGGCATCGTCAAGACTTGTCACAGGACCAGATTTCAGATACTCCTCATCTTCAAGGCTAAACCGGTCGGCTAGTATTCCGGACTCTGAAATCTGTTGCTGCTGATCAACTGTCGGCATATCATAGCTTATTTCTATAACCTGTAACGGAGGCTTTTGATCCTCATTAACGGCAGGTGATCTCTCCGCGGCTATAGCCCCTTCGGCATTCTTATTCTGAATATCCTTGAGGTAAGCCAGTATCTCTGCAGCACTCTTACATTTTGCCCTGGCAAGTTCAACCTGAATGCCCGGTACTCCCGGATATTTTTTCAAATCATCAATAATTGAACGTGCTTCTTCGAGATCTTTAATTATAATATCAATTGTTGAACTGAAATCCATGATTTTTCATGTAATTAAACAAACCATTTTCCTTATTTTGCAAAAGTAACTAATATTTATGCAAGTCTGAATGTTGCAGGCTTACATTTCAATACACCAGGTTTCAGATGAACTTCTTGGAAAATTCATACAGGGTTTCGGGAAAGAGAGGATCGATCGAGGTAATAACAGGGTCAATGTTTTCGGGTAAGACCGAAGAACTGATAAGGAGGCTTAGGAGAGCACAGTTTGCCGGGCTTAAAGTGGAGATCTTCAAATCTTCACTTGATAAAAGATACTCTCAAGTACGGGTTGTTTCACATGACGAAAGATCAATCGTTTCAACACCTGTTGATAACTCATCGCAGATACTTCTGCTTGCTGATGACATCGATGTTGTGGGTATTGACGAGGCGCAGTTCTTTGATGCATCCCTGCCGGAGATTTGCAACAGTTTGGCAAACAGGGGTCTCAGAGTGATTATTGCGGGCCTTGATATGGACTTTAAAGGTAAGCCATTCGGACCAATTCCCTCACTGATGGCTATTGCAGAAGATGTTACCAAGCTGCATGCCATCTGCACACGCTGCGGGAGCCTCGCTCAGTTCTCTTTCAGAAAATCTGACGAGGGAAAAACTGTTGTGGTGGGAGAAAAAAACCTTTATGAACCACTATGCAGGGATTGTTTTAATAAAGCTATGGAAAGATAACCGGATATGCTTAACGCAGCTGAGATAGCGGGGATAGTCAATGGGAAGCTCAACGGCGATCCTGGCCTGATGGTAACAGATATTTCCGTTGACAGCAGACAACTCGGTATCACCGATGGTATAGCGTTTGTTGCAATACGCGGGATACATCACGATGGCCATCATTTTATAGAAAGTCTTTACCATAAGGGATTGCGAGTATTTATAGTTGAAAAACTTCCTGAAAATATTCAATCTTATCCGGGGGCTGCATTTATACTGATAAAAGAAAGTGTGGTTGCTCTTCATCGGCTGGCTTCCTATAAAAGAGAAAAATTCAAATCGCCTGTTATTGCCATAACAGGCAGCTCCGGCAAAACAATTGTTAAGGAATGGCTTGCAGATATATTAGGGATGTCAACTTCCGTTGTAAGAAGTCCGAAAAGCTTTAATTCTCAGATAGGTGTTCCTCTTTCGGTATGGAAACTTGATGAGAAATACAAGCTGGGGATTTTTGAAGCAGGGATATCTTACACCGGGGAGATGGAAAAGCTGCAGAACATTATAAATCCTGATATCGGTGTAATTACTAATATTGGCGATGCTCATAGTGAGAATTTTAAGGATAACAGGGAGAAAGCTATTGAGAAGCTAAAACTGTTTAAAAATTCTTCAGTTATAATTTACTGCTATGATCATGAGCTTATAAGACAGTTGATCTTTGAGGATCGTGATTTAAAGAACAAAAAAACTGCAGGCTGGTCCTATAAGGATGAAAAGGCTGAGATCTTTGTCAAAAAATACTTTGAAAGGTCAGGTCATACATTCGTAACACTCACTCACAACGGGCAGGATAACGATTTTAAAATCCCATTCTCTGACAGGTCATCGGTAGATAATGCAATAACAGTGGCAGCTGTCTGTCTCACTTTAGGGTCGGATGTTAAGATTATCAGGAAAGGGATCTCAAGCCTCGTATCGGTTGCCATGAGGATGGAATTAAAGAACGGTATAAATAATTGCATTCTGATAGAGGACTATTATAATTCTGACCCGGGATCGCTTGGCATGGCGCTGGAATATATTAGGTCGCAAAGCAGAAAGCTTCAGGATAAGAAAAAAACAACTCTTATACTTTCTGATTTTTTACAAAGCGGCAGAAATTCCGGGGAGCTTTATGGAGAAGTGGCTGAGCTGGTAAGGCATACAGGTATTGACAGGGTAATTGGAATAGGGGAGGGACTATTGCAGAATAGAAATGCGTTTGCAACTAATTCAAAATTTCATTCCTCCACCGATGAGTTTATCCGCGATTTCATCAGCAGCGATTATTCTGACGAGATCATACTGCTGAAGGGGGCGAGAATGTACGAGTTTGAAAGGATCGGCGAGCTTCTTGAACAGCAGGTTCATCAGACAGTGCTTGAAATAAATCTTGATGCGATCTCTCATAATCTGAACGAATTTAAACGGCATCTGAATCCCGAAACCCGTATAATGGCAATGGTCAAGGCATTTGCCTATGGAGCAGGTCCGTCAGAGATAGCGGGCTTAATGGAATATCACAGGGTAAGCTATCTTGGAGTTGCTTATGCTGATGAAGGTATTCAGCTCCGGAATGCAGGGGTAAGCATACCGGTGATGGTTATGAATCCCGATCCTTCAGCATCAGAACATCTTATCAGGTATAATCTTGAACCGGAGATTTACAGCTTCCTGTCACTTGAACGATTCACAAAAGTGGCATCGAGGTATGGACTGATTGACTATCCTATCCATATTAAGATCGACAGCGGAATGCACCGGCTTGGTTTCATGCCTGATGAGATGGAAGAACTTGCCCGCAGGATTAACGCTTCAGGATCGGTTAAGATAATTTCCGTTTTTTCCCATCTGGCTGCTGCGGATGATCCGGCTTTCGACTCCTTTACCAACAGTCAGGTAGAGACCTATCTTAAAGCAGTTGATATCCTTCAGTCTGCAACAGGATATTCATTCCTGAGGCATATACTTAACTCTTCAGGTATAGTAAGGTTTCCGCAATACCAGTTCGATATGGTGAGGCCGGGGATAGGAATTTATGGCGCTGCCTTTCATGATGGAATGACCCTCAGGAATACGGGAAGATTCAAGACAAGGATATTACAGGTGAAGAAGATCCCTGCTGATGAGCCTGTTGGTTACGGTTGTATGGATGTGTCGAGCAGAGAGAGGTATATAGCCATTCTCCAGGTTGGGTATGCCGACGGGCTTAACAGGAAGTTAGGTAATGGTAATGGAAACCTTTTTATCAGGGGTAAGAAAGTGCCACTGGTAGGTAATATCTGTATGGATATGTGCATGGCCGACGTAACGGGACTGCATGCTGAACCCGGTGATGAGGCTGAAATATTCGGTGAAAATATCAGTATTATAGAAGTGGCTGAGAAATGCGGTACCATACCCTACGAGATACTAACATCAATTCCTGAAAGGGTAAAAAGGATTTTCTTCAGGGAATAAATCCTTCAAAAATCAGTAAACAGCCACAAGCGGCATCCTTCTCCCTGCCCCGAAAGCTTTTGAGGATATTCTCAGTACGGGAGGTGCCTGATATCTTTTGTATTCGTTTGAATTGATCATCCTGATCACCCTGTTCACGGTTACTTCATCAAAGCCTTCGCTGATTATTTTCCCGGCAGGTTTCTGCTGCTCAATATACCTGTAAAGGATAGGATCAAGAATGGTATAATCAGGAAGAGAATCGGTGTCGAACTGCCCTGGCCGTAATTCGGCTGAAGGTGGTTTTTCGATAATGTTACGTGGTATAATCTCCTTTTTGCTGTTAATATATCCTGCAAGCTTGTAGATGTCTGTTTTATAAACATCGCCTATAACAGATAATCCGCCTGCCATATCACCGTACAAAGTACCGTAACCTACTGCCGCTTCACTTTTATTTGAAGTGTTTATCAGAATATAACCAAACTTATTTGCAACAGCCATAAGTAATGTTGCCCGTATCCTGGCCTGAAGATTCTCTTCGGTAACATCGGCCGGCCTGCCTGCAAACAGTGGCGCAAGATCTTCCTCATAAGCCTTTAATGGTTTTTCGATGCTGATAATGTCGTAACGCACATTAAGATTTTCTGCCAGGTCAACAGCATCTTTTACAGAATGGTCCGATGAATAGCGGGAAGGCATAAGCAGGGCCCTGACATTCTTTTTTCCGATGGCTTCGGCAGCAAGGACAAGGCAGATTGCCGAGTCTATCCCTCCTGATAGGCCCAGTATGCATTCCTTAAAATTCATTTTTGTAAAATAATCGCGCATGCCTGTTACAAGTGCTTTGTGGATCAGCTCTATGGTGCCCGGCCTGGGTTTTATTTCAGGCGTGGTGGTTGAAATGAGATCTTTTAATTCAAATGTTTCTGAAATCTCGTCGAAAAATGGCAGTTGCCTGATTACCTCTCCTTTATTATTGATAATGTTGGAGGCGCCTTCAAAAATAAGCTCCGTATTGGCGCCTGTCTGGTTGACTGAAATAACAGGAATATTGTATTTATTTGCTTTCGAGGTGAAAACAGTCTGTTTTGAGTCAATCTTGGTATATGAGAAAGGAGATGCCGAGATGTTTATTGCCATATCAGGTTTCTGTTTTGACAGCTCATCCATTGGAGAGATGGTATATAACCTGCTTTTCTCGAACTCGTTGTCGAATTCCTGTTCGTCCCACATATCCTCGCAGATAGTTATTGCAAGTTTTACTCCTTTATAGGAAAAGGTTGAAAACCTGCGCTCAGGTTCAAAATAGCGGTACTCATCAAAGATGTCGTAGGTCGGAAGCAAGGCTTTGTTAGCTGTAAAAACCACTTTGCCCTCAGAAAGGAAGAGAGCAGAGTTATATAGTTTTTTTCCTTCAGGATTCCTGTTATATGTTGGAGACCCGACTATGGCTGCGATGCCTTTGCATTCCATAGCAATCTCATTTACAGTCAGATTGCATTTCTCAATAAAGTCGAATCGTTCGAGAAGGTCAAGTGGCGGATATCCGCATACGCACAGCTCGGAAAAAACAACCAGGTCTGAACCACCTGTTCTGGCTTGTTTTATTGCATTAATTATTAATGATTTATTTTTGTCAAAGTTACCTATATGATAATTTAGCTGAGCTACTGTGATCTTCATCGGGATATGGTTAGAAATTTATGCCAATCTTGAAGGACAATAGTTTATGAGTTACCTTATCAAGTGGCTGGTCACCCCTGTCCTTTGTTATGTCGAGAAAATTATTATCGAAACCAAGGCCAAAGATCATAGCTGTGCTACCCCCCATTGAGTATTCAATTCCCATGGTTATATGATACGAAAGATTGAACATTCTTAATTCTTTTAAAGCTCTTTCATGCTCCAGATCGAGACTCGGAATGTCAGCCTTTCCTCCAATAACAACTTTGGGGTCAATCCCGAAATCAGAGAAAAGGGTTATATAGCCTATCTCATTTGTCTGCAGTTTAAGGCCGAGAGGTACCGAAAGATACTGGATATTGTAAACTATTGACTGTCCGGGCAATACCGTTGCTGTAGTGGCTTCGTGTTTGCCAAGCACCATAATGGTTGTGTCGCTGCCAACTGTTCTGCCTCCGGCTGTTATCAGGCTTATTCCCGTAGAAAAAGAATAATTGGGGCTGAAGTACCTGTTGATATTCACTCCAAAATTAAATCCCGTCCTTGCACCATCATTTCGTACCTCTTTAATATCAGTTGAAAACCAGCTTATTATCGGATCGGCATGTAATCCAAATGTAAGATCCTGCGCCCTTGAACTGAGAGATAATATAATAAAGGAAAATAAGATTATGGATTTTCCTGTAATGTGTAGGTTTGGTCGTAGCTTTTTCATTTTTGAAGTTATTGATAAAAAATTCTGTTAATGAATGTCCTTTGCAGACATGCAAAATTAGCAAATAATAAAGCTAAAAGATATGTGGCTTTCTCATTTGTTGTCTTCTAAGTTTAAAGTGGTTAATTTTGCACCTGAAAATTGCAGGAAATGAGAATCCGGTTAATTAGCTTTTTTATTATGGCAATGATCTTGCTTGCTTTTACAGCATGTAAAAGGGATCATTATAAAGTAAATATATCATCAATTGATGCCGGCATCGGGATAAAACGTCTCGAGCAGGATCTCTTTTCACTGAATCCCGAAGATATTTCTTCTGGTTTACCTGAGATAAAGAAAAAATACAACGGATTCCTTGGTCTGTTCAGCCTTGTTATCAATACCGGCGATATAAATGAACCTGCATTTGCAGACCGCCTTACAGAGTTCTGTACCGATAAGTTGAACAATGAAGTCTATACTCAGACAATGTCGGTGTTCCCTGATGTTAATGATTTAACTGAAAAGCTCGAGACAGCTTTCAGGCATTATCTATTTTATTTTCCTGAAAAGGAGATTCCTGCAGTATTCACATGCATTACTGGATTTAATAACAGCATTATAACCGGCGACTCAGTTCTTGGAATAGGCCTTGACAGGTATCTCGGAGCCGATTGTAAATATTACCCGATGCTGGGTATCTATAAATACATTTCGGCAAGGATGACTCCTGAAAACATTGTTCCTGACTGTATATACGGGTGGGGATCCTCTGAATGGAACTACAGGGATATGAGTTACCCTGCATTTAATCTTCTTTCAGAAATTATCCACGAGGGGAAGATGAAATATTTCGGAAAGTGCATGATGCCATCTGAACCCGATGAAGTGATTTTCGGATTTACTCCCGAACAGATGAAATTCTGTGAGAACAATGAGGGACAGATGTGGACATACCTGATAGAGAATGATCTGTTGTTTTCAACCGACCAGCTTACTATACGAAAATTTACGGGTGAAGCGCCTTTTACAAGTTTTTTTACCAATGAATCTCCCGGTAAGGCAGCCGTATGGATAGGTTTCCGGATTGTTGAATCATATATGATGAAAAACCGGAACATTCAACTCAGTGGTCTGATGAGCGAAACGGATTTTTCAAAAATACTGGAGGGAGCAAAATACAGTCCTGAATAAAAGGACCATTAAGCCTCTTGGGCAGATTTGAATAAAGTTGAATTATTAATTATGAGATCAGAAAGCTTAAAACTATACAATAAAGCCTTGGCGCTCAGCCTTTTTACAATTTTTTATAATCTTGTTGAAGGTGCTGTATCGGTATTCCTTGGATACCAGGATGAAACACTGGCGCTTTTTGGATTTGGTATCGACAGCTTCATCGAAGTGATGTCGGGGCTGGGAATTATGGTAATGATAATGCGGATAAAAAGAAATCCTGATACTCCGAAAACAAATTTTGAGATCAATGCTCTCAAAGTCACCGGAACAGCCTTCTATATTCTTTCTATTGGTCTCCTAGCCGGCATTATTTTAAATATCATATCTGATCACAAACCTGAAACCACATTCTGGGGGATAGTTATATCATTAATCTCAATTATTGTAATGGTATGGCTTATGAATTCAAAAATGAGGGTGGGGAGGAAGCTTGGTTCTGAACCCGTCATGGCTGATGCAGGGTGCACAAGGATATGTGTGTACATGTCGGTTGTTTTGCTTGTGTCGAGCCTGATATACGAGCTTTCAGGTTTTGCTTATGCCGATGTAATTGGGGCTGCCGGACTGATCTGGTTCTCGGTATCTGAAGGCAGGGAAGCTTTTGAAAAAGCTGAAGGAAAAGGAGTGACTTGCTGATATTTATCATAAGTTTAAAGGAAAAAGAGTTCCTTGTCCTTATTTCGAATTTAAAAGATTTTTATCACCTTTGATCTTTGAATCTGATTGTCATGGTTTGGGAGAATTATAGCTTATTATAGTAACATAAAATCTAAGTTTAAATGGAACAGAAACTTCAGGCATTAAAAGGATTATTAGGAAGATACAAAAGCGCTGTGATAGCTTTTTCGGGAGGGGTTGACAGTACTTTCCTTGCAAGAATTGCCCGTGAAGTATATAATGATAATCTTCTGCTGATAACTGCCACCTCCAGCACATATCCGTTTTATGAGCTTGAGGAGGCTAAGTCGCTGGCTGCTTTGCTCGGTATAAAACATAAAATAATCGTTTCGGAGGAGATCGATATCCCGGGATATGCTGATAATCCTCCCGACAGATGTTACTACTGCAAGTCGGAGCTGTTCGGGAAAATAAAATTTATTGCTGAACAGGAGAACTATGAGGCTGTCTTTGACGGAAGTAATGCCGATGATGCAAAAGATTTCCGTCCGGGCATGAAAGCGAAGCATGAAAAAGGCGTTATATCCCCACTGGCTGAGAGCGGGTTTACAAAAAATGATATACGGGCTGTTTCACTGGAGCTCAATCTTCCCACTGCCCAGAAACAATCCTATGCCTGCCTCGCTTCACGTTTCCCTTATGGAGAAAAGATAACCATAGAAAAACTCGACAGGCTTGCCAGAGCTGAATTCAGCTTCAGGGAGTTGGGTTTCACTCAATTCAGGATCCGCAGCCATGAGCACCTGGCCCGGCTGGAATTCATTCCTGAGGAGATGGACAAAGCCTGGAAACTGAGATCGGAACTAACCAATATCTGCCTCTCCAATGGGTTTAAATATATCACTATCGATCTGAAGGGCTACAGGACAGGAGCAATGAATGAGACCCTTTCCGAAACTGAAAAGGCCAGATTCGGAAATGTAGGAGCTTAAAAGAGTTTATTAGTATGCATCTGAAGCTACTTTGTTCCTATAGTTATCTTTGCGTCAGGTTATGATGATGAATTAATTCTTCTTAAGGAAGGCTCTGAGCACATACTGTAAAATTCCACCGTTTTTCAGGTACAAGGTCTCAATCAGGGAATCTATTCTTAAAACAACACTGAATTCCGAACGGCTGCCATCAGACCTTGTTGCAGTAACGATTATCTCCTTATTGGGAGCCGGTTCTTCAAGCCCTTCAAATTCAAATACCTCATCTCCTTTAAGCTCAAGGGTATTCCTGGTTTCTCCTTTTTTAAACTGCAGCGGCATGACACCCATACCAACAAGATTGCTTCGATGTATCCTTTCAAAGCTTTCAGCTATGATTACCCTCACACCAAGCAATGAAGCGCCTTTTGCTGCCCAGTCGCGCGAAGAACCGCTTCCGTATTCTTTTCCGGCCAGGATGATCAAGGGGATTTTATTCTCCCTGTACAGAAGTGATGCATCATAAACACTTTTTAAATGTCCTGTCGGATGATAAACAGTCATGCCTCCCTCATATTCCACCAGCTCATTCCTGAGCCTCACATTAGCGAATGTGCCTCTGATCATAACTTCATGATTTCCACGGCGTGCACCGTATGAATTAAAGTCAGCGCTTTCTATCCCCAGCGATTTCAGGTATTTTCCGGCAGGTGAGCTTTCTCCTATTGTTCCGGCCGGTGAAATATGGTCAGTGGTTATTGAATCACCCAGTTTCAATAAGACCCTGGCCGATCGGACAGGTGTAAATCCTTCAGGTTCAGTTGAAATGTCCCTGAAAAATGGAGATTCTCTGATATATGAAGATGTATCATTCCAATCGTAAACATTGCTGGTTGTAGTCTCCAGCATTTTCCATTTTTCATCCCCCTGGTAAATGCTTTTGTAGTTGGCCTCATAATCTTTATGATCAAGAACATTCATCAGGTTATGTATCTCTTCAGAAGAAGGCCAGATGTCTTTTAAATAAACCGGTTCAAGGTTCTGATCAAGTCCGATAGGATCTTCGAGGAGGTTGATGTCGATCCTTCCGGCAATGGCGTAAGCAACGACCAGAAGAGGCGAGGCTAAAAAATTCATTTTTACAAGTGGATGGATCCTTGCTTCAAAATTTCTGTTACCCGAAAGCACCGCCGATACTATAAGCTCGCTATCAGTGACAGCCTTGCTTATCTGCAACGGCAACGGGCCACTGTTCCCAATACAGGTGGTGCAACCATAACCAACGGTATGAAATCCAAGGGCGTCAAGAAAAGGTGTGAGACCCGACTTGTCAAGATAAGTTGTAACAACTCTTGATCCGGGTGCCATGCTTGTTTTTACCCAAGGTTTTACCTGCAATCCCTTTTCAATAGCTTTTTTTGCAACAAGTCCGGCTCCGATCATCACCGATGGATTTGAGGTATTGGTGCAGCTTGTTATGGCTGCGACGACAATAGCTCCGTCGCTCAACAGGTATTCAGAAATATCGTCTTTTATCCTGGCGGTTTTGAGGCCTCCTCTTTTTGGTGCAGCAAGAGTAACTTCTATCCCTGCTGAATCAAGTTTCTCTTCAGTGTCAGGTTCCTCAACATATTTCTCTGTCTGACCTCCTTCGTTAAGCCAGCTTCCGTCCTCTCTCCCTGACGGAATTGATCTTTCAGCCGGAATAATATACTCCCTTTCATAGCTTTTCCTCAGTATGTCAATGAATTTGTCTTTTAAATTTGTCAGCAGAACCTTATCCTGCGGCCTTTTTGGTCCCGCAACAGAGGCCTCGAGTGAGCCCATATCGAGTTCAATTACATCAGTGAATTTTATCTTTTCTTCATTCACCCTCCATAACAGGTTTGATTTCAGGTATCCCTCAACAGTGCTGATATGCTTTTCGGACCTCCCTGTGGCCCTTAGGTATTCAAGAGTCTTAAGGTCGGGGGGGAAGTAAGTGATGGTGCAACCGAATTCTGGCGACATATTTGATATTGTTGACCTGTCAGGTACAGAGAGGTTTTCCAATCCGCTTCCAAAGACTTCAACAAACTTGTTTACTACACCTTTTTTTCTTAAAAGTTCGGCAACAGATAAAACCAGGTCTGTTGAGGTGACTCCTTCTTTTAGCCTTCCTGTCAGTTTTAACCCTATTACTTCGGGAAGCAGCAGGTACATGGGCTGTCCAAGCATTGCTGCTTCGGCTTCTATCCCGCCAACGCCCCACCCGGCTACCCCAATACCGTTTATCATGGGTGTATGTGAATCAGTGCCTACGAGGGTATCGGGGAAAATGAACCCGTCTCTTGTAGTTGCAACATCAGCCAGGTATTCAAGGTTTACCTGATGGCAAATTCCCATTCCGGGAGGAAGAACATTGAAATTCTTGAAGGATGATTGTGCCCATTTCAACAATGCATATCTTTCCTGGTTTCTTTCATATTCGAGGTCAACATTTCTCTGATAGGCATATTTGGTGCCATAATAATCAACCTGTACAGAATGATCGATGATCAGGTCAACAGGTATCAGCGGATTAATATGATTCGGGTCCTTTCCCCTTCTTGCAGCTTCGGATCTTATCGAAGCAAGATCGACAATTGACGGAACACCGGTAAAATCCTGCATCAGCACCCTTGAAGGCATGAAAGGGATCTCAACAGGCAGCGGAGAGGGCTTCCAGTTCATAATATTGTCAAGGTGCACTGATGTAAAACTTATCCCGTTCTGGTTCCTGAGGATGTTCTCAAGGAGTATCCTGATGGAAAATGGAAATTCCTCAATATCAATACCTTCTTTTTTGAACTCCCTCAAATCATAATAGCCAAATGTTCCGCTGGCTGTTATGATGGTTTTGCTGAAATCTTTAATGTTCCCGTGCATAGCTGTTTTTGCCAATAAATGTTTCTTAAGTTGTTATGGTCTCTCCTTGTTCTGATGAAGCAAATGTTTAAATAAAACAAAACACTCAGGAAAAAGTTTTTGGCCACCCATCCTGCTGGTTTTACAAGACTACATTTAGCAGAAATACTGCAAGGTCGATGAGATTCCTCATCCTGATGACGCGATAGACCTCTTTTTAAAAGTGATTCTGCAAGGTCGATGAGATTCCTCATCCTGCCGAAGCAGGATTTCGGAATGACAGTGTCCTCTAGGGAACAGGGGGGAATGAAGCTGCGCGTTAATGCAGATATTACTTTTGAGAGAAACACTGTCAACGCGCAGCTTCATTCCCCCCATGGATCCCAAAAGCGCCTGTCATCCCGCAGCGCAGCAAGGGATCTCACTGTCGCCTTTACGATGAACATTAAAAAGGTTGAGATATGTAATCGCAGCAAGGGATCTCATTATCAGGATTACCGATGATCTTATAGGCAGTTTCATAGATAATCGCAGCAAGGGATCTCACTATCGCCTTCACTATGAATATTAAAAAGGTTTAAATATGTAATCGCAGCATGGGATCTCATAACCTTAATTACCAGTCATTTAAATATGTCATCGATTCCTTAATGCAAAATTGAGCTGAATACCTGCTGTCAGCCACCGCCCAGGCTGGATGAGATTGCCGGTGTCGGTATATTTTGCATCAAACAGGTTTGAAACATCAATGTGAGCCGTAAATATTCCGGTTCTGTACCAGATCCTTGTATCTGCCAGAATATATGGTTTGAACGGGGATGAAAACAGTGTTCTGCTGCTTGTGTCATAATCAAGATATGTGCCGTTCCTGTTATAATAGCTTAATCTCCATTCAGCGCCTATGGAGGTTGATATTTTTTGTGACAGGCCTATCTGTACCTTATGCTTCAGATGGTCAAGTGAATATTTCGATTCATATCCTGGTGTTGATTTTTTAAGATCAATGTAAGCGTACGAAAATACGATCTTATCAATACTGAAAGATCTTAGGTGACTGAGCTTAATTTCCGATCTGAATTCGATCCCCCTGGTTGTTATCTCAGTAATATTCAGTGCCATGTATTTTTTTAACCCGGGATCCCAAGCCCAGTCGATGACATCTTTTCCCATGTCCCTGAACAGAGTTACTCCTGCAGTATAATTATTTAAGTTAAGATCGGTTCCGGCTTCAAAAGCCAAAAGCTTTTCGGGGATAAGTGCGGCATTCCCTTCATTTGCCGGATCATTATAAAACATATCAGTAAATGTCGGCAGCCTGAGCGACCTGTTGACTGAAGCAAACAGTCTGAACTTCTGATCAAATAGTTTGTAGCTGATATCCATTCCGGGAAAAAGCGAAATCTTATCCTGGTCACTGTTAATGTTAACCAACAACCCGCCGGTGGCTGAAAAATTATTTAGGGTATAGTTGTGTTCGGAAAAGATTCCTGAAGTAAATCTTGAATAGCTTTTACTGTACTTTTTGTCACTCCCGTATATCTTAACCGGGAGGTTCATATCATTTCCAAGGGCTGAACTGAGAATGCCTTCATAGCGTGACTCCAGTCCAAAAGAAGTCTTTCCCAGAAAGCTTTTAAAAGTTGCATTGATCCTTGATCCGATAATATCTGTCCGGTGAAAGTTTTCGTAAAAGGCGGGATCGTTCCTTTTTAGAAGGAAATGGTCATTGTGTCTTCTCCAGGAACCTGTGGCTGAAACTTTAATTTTCCCCATGGTATTCAGAATAATTCCGGCGAATCGTGAAGAAGTCTCTTCGTACTGATCTGCGAAGGAGGGAGTATAAAAATCATTTGCGCCAAATGCTTTTCCGCTGCTTCCTGCCTGCCACTGAACGTTTATCCTGTCTCTTGTTATCCCTCCGTTGTAAAATAAGTTGCTTATGCTGTAATCAGTATTTTCAGTGAATCCGCCGGATGTATTACGGGAAAAACTGATGTTGTTGAATATTTTGCCATTTGAAACACCTGCTGTTGCTGACGCCCTCAGGAGACCGTATTGCCCGTAACTCAAACCTGTACTGACCAGGTTCTGATCTTTTTTGGTTATGAAATTTATGACTCCCTTATAAGCATTGGCTCCGTATAGCCGTGCGCCACTGCCATGGAGCACTTCAATGCGTTCAATTGAGCTGAGATCAACAGGCAGGTCAAGGTTGAAGTGACCTGTCTGCGGATCAGTGATATTAATCCCGTTAAGCATTACCATAACCTGGTCAAAAGTACCGCCCCGGAACTGGATGTCGGCCTGCACGCCATGTATATTCCGTTGTCTTATATCGGCAAACGGCACATATTCAAGCAGATCCTGGATGGTGGCCGACGGAGATGTTTTAATCTCATTGTTGCTTATAACTGATATTTCCCGTGCAATATTGTTATATACTGCCGGAGTTCTCTGCCCTATTATTTCGACTTCACGAAGTTCAACCCTTAGCTGTGAGCTATCGCTATTTTGACCATAAGCTGAGGCTGAAAATATGAACAGGCTGGTATATAATATTATTATACGTTTAAACAGCTCTGTTAGTTTCATTAAGTCCTTTAAAAAAGTTATCAATAGTTACATCAATTGGCATTCCTTTACGGAATTCCCGGATAAATGCACTCCCGATTATGCCACCGTTGCAATAAGCATATACCTGCTCCAGTGTCTCCCTGTTGTGTATGCCGAACCCCGCCATTACCGGATTTTTTAATTTCATAGCCCTGATCCTCTTAAAATATTCTTCCTGCTCGTGACCGAAGTTTTTTGTTTTACCGGTTGTTGAGGCAGAGCTTACCATATATATAAAACCGGTGCATGTAGCATCAATGTTTTTAATCCTTTGGTCTGAAGTATCAGGTGTTATGAGCAAAATATTTCTGAGGTCATTGGCAATCACTGTCTCCCTGTAATGATCATTATATTCCTGTAGGGGAAGGTCGGGAATGATAAGCCCGTCAATTCCGGCCTTCACAGCTTCCTTACAGAATCTTGTAAAACCGAATTGCAGGACAGGATTTATGTAACCCATTAGCAGCAGTGGGATGGATGTCCTTTCCCTTATCCGGGTAAGCTGTGAAAACAGGTTTTTAATTGTCATGCCATTTTCTATGGCTGTTTTTGCTGTTTCCTGGATCACCGGGCCATCTGCCAGGGGATCAGAATAAGGAATACCGATCTCTATCATGTCGGCCCCGTTTCTGTCTGCTGAAATAATAATCTCTTCAACGCTGTTAAGAACAGGATAGCCGGCAGTAAAATAGACCGATAATATCCTCTCCTTTTTATCCTGAAACAATTTGTCGATCCTGTTCATAACTAGGAATTCATTTTAGTCATATAAGTATCCATATCTTTGTCTCCACGGCCTGAAAGGCATATCACCACCACACTTTTTTTATCAAAAGTAAGCTTTGGCAGAAGGGCCAGTGCATGAGCCGATTCGAGGGCAGGAATTATACCCTCTGATCTGGTAAGCTCGAAAGCTGCTTCAAGCGCTTCCGAATCATTTACAGGCATGTATTCACCCCTTTTCAGCTCATGCAGGTATGAGTGAAGCGGTCCCACTCCCGGATAATCAAGTCCGGCAGAAATGGAATGTGCCTCGCAGACCTGGCCGTCGGCAGTTTGCATAAGCCGGGTTTTGCAACCATGAATGACACCCGTTGTGCCAATAGAGAGAGTGGCAGCCGTAAGTCCTGATGTTATTCCGCAGCCACCTGCCTCGGCTCCGATAAGCCTCACTGATGGTTCATCAATAAAGTTCCAGAACGATCCCGCCGCATTGCTTCCGCCTCCAACGCATGCAAGAACAGCATCTGGATTTTCGCTGCCGGTCTGTTCTGCAAGCTGTTTTTTTATTTCACGGCTTATCACTGACTGGAATCTTGCAACCATTTCAGGATACGGATGAGGACCTATTACTGAACCAATTATATAATGAGTTCCGGCAGGGTTGTTGATCCAGTACCTGATGGCTTCATTTGTTGCATCCTTAAGAGTCTTGCTGCCTGATTGAGCCGGTACTACCTCAGCTCCCAGCATCTTCATCCGCATAACATTCGGGTACTGGCGCTGGATATCTTTTTCGCCCATGAAAACGGTGCATTTCAGGTCGAGCAACGCGCATATAGTGGCAGTCGCCACTCCATGCTGGCCGGCTCCTGTTTCTGCAATAATTGCTGTTTTTCCCAGCCTTCTGGCCAGCAGCGCCTGTCCGACAACATTATTCAGCTTGTGAGATCCGGTATGACAAAGATCCTCCCTTTTAAGAAAAATATTGTACCCGTATTTTGCAGATAACTTTTTTGCAAAGTATAGTGGGGTGGGCCTTCCCACATAGTGATGTAGAAGCATCTCATATTCCTTAATGAATTCCGGCGATTCTGTTATTTCAAGATATCTCTCCTTTAGTTCATTAATGTTTCTATGCATCATTTCAGGGATAAAAGCGCCCCCAAAACTGCCATAATACCCATTTTCATCTGCCATCGATTTCATCTTCCCTTATTTTTTCAATGAATTTCCTTAACATGCCTATATCTTTAAGACCGGGTCTCACTTCAAACCTGCTGTTCAGATCCACTCCGGTCATTGAAGAAAGCCCTATTGATTTAATGTACCCAGCATCCTGGGGTGAAATACCTCCTCCGAGAAGGAATTTCTTTTCAAGATGATAACCCGACAGAATGCTGTGATCGAATTTATTACCAGTTCCCCCTGCTTTCTCCCCTGCCGTATCAAAGAGGAACATGCTGCAATATGGATGATAATCAGCGATATCGTCAGGCAATCTGTCGGAAATGGGAAAAGCTTTTATTATTTCGATATGAGAATGAAGCGTTTCACAATAGCCGGCACTTTCGCGTCCATGCAGCTGGAGCATATCAAAAGTTCCGCTGCCGGCTATCTCAAGGGCCTTTTCCAGCGGCTCATTTACCAGTACTCCAACGGTTTTTATCTGATCGGGGATACCCTGTACAAGATCGATGCAATCTTCCGGACTAATATACCGGGGTGATTTCGTATAGAGTATAAAGCCCATTAATTCAGGTCTTAATGATGCTACTTCCGCTACATTGGCAGAATCTGTCAAGCCGCAGATCTTTATACTGATTCCCCTCATCGGCCCGTATTTCTTATTTCACTGATGAACATTCTGCAGCTTTCTCCCGGATCGGCTGTGCTCATAAATTGTTCCCCGATAAGGAAGCCTCTGAAGCCGGATTTTTTCAGGTTGAAATAATCAGAGACAGATCTGATACCGCTTTCGGCAACTTTTACTACATCGGTGGGAAGCTTTCGGATCATTTCTGATAAATGATCGATATCAACGCTGAATGACCCAAGATTCCTGCTGTTGATACCAATTATTTCAGCATCGGCAGGGATTTTTACAATATTTTTCTCGTCATGCACTTCAACAAGTACTTCAAGATCCAGGGATCTTGCAAACTTATGGAGTTGTTCTATCTTTTTTGCTTCATGTACTTCAGCAATGAGCAGTACCGCATCAGCCCCTGATGACCTGGCTTCGATGATCTGGTACTCATCAACAATAAATTCTTTTCGTAAAACAGGACATCCGACTTTCTTTTTTGCCTGTATCAGGTCAGAAACTGATCCTCCAAAAAATTCAGTATCTGTAAGGACCGATATTGCCGAAACACCTGCTTTGAAATAATCATAACAAACAACTTCAGGCAACACTGCAGAGTTCATTATACCTTTTGATGGAGATTTTCTCTTGAATTCGGCTATGATGCCTGTCATTTCCTCACTCAGAAGCGATTGTTTCAATGACAGGGGATGCTCGTTAAAGAAATTACTTTTTTCAAGCATCTTAACCGGCCTGAGTGATTTATTTTTCGCTACCTCTATGTATTTATATTCAATAATTCTGTCAAGTATATTCATAGCGCGGCAAAGTAAACCAAATTATTGCATTTCCATTAATCTCCTGAATTTCAGCAAAGCATTGCCTGAAACGATAGCCTCACGGGCCAGTTCCATTGATTCCTGAAGTGTTTTTGTTTCATCTATGCAGCTTATGGCAAGCGCTGAGTTTGCAACAATGACCGACAACTGATCAGGCAGGGCCCTGTTCTCAAGAACTGATAATAAAATCGCTGCTGTAGCTTCGATCGTTGTTCCCCCGGATATATTGACCGGGTCAGTCTTGCTTAATCCCAGTTCGGTAAAGTCTATAAGGGTTTCCCCATTATTGGTGAACAGCTTGACAGGAGATGTCAGTGAAACTTCATCGTATCCGTCGAGAGAATAAAGTACAATGAATTTTTTATTTTCTGACTGAAAGAAATATGAGTATATTCTTCCAACTTCAGCGCTGTAAACACCCGAGATCTGGTATTTGGGATTTCCCGGATTAACAAGTGGTCCGAGCATATTAAAAAAAGTCTTTATACCCATCATCTTCCGTACTGGTCCAACAGCTTTAAGTGCAGGATGAAAAAGGGGAGCATGCAAAAAGCATACATTGGCTTTGGTTAGCTCATTCTGCAATTTATTCTGATCATTGGAAAAGCGGTAGCCGAAGTATTCCATAACATTAGAGGATCCGCTGATTGCTGATGCTCCGTAATTGCCATGCTTTATTACCGGATAGCCGGCAGCTGCAACCACGAACGAAGATGCTGTTGAAATATTGAATGTGTTTTTGCCGTCGCCTCCTGTGCCGCAGAGATCTATTCCGTAACCATCATTCAGACTCACTGGTACGGCAAGTTCGACCAGGGCCTGCCTGAACCCCCTCAATTCTTCAATGGAGATGGTCCTGATTATAAATGCAGTAAGTATTGAGGCAATCTGTGCTTCATTGACCTCGCCTTTTGCTATGCTGTACATAAGCGATTTTGACTCTTCAAAAGTGAGCCTCTGGCACTCAATAAGTTTTATAAGTAGTTTTTTCATCCGGAGTAGTTATTCATAATATTTGATCTGAAACAACGCTGATTCAGTGCTTTAGTTGAATTTGTCAAGCCAGTTGGTTATGATTTTCATACCGAGTGGAGTCAATACAGATTCGGGATGGAACTGAACGCTGCATATATCGAGCTCCCTGTGACTTAACGCCATTATATTATTATCTTTGTCAACGGCTTCTATTTTAAGGCATTCCGGAAGATCCTCAGCCTCAACTACCCAGGAATGGTACCGGCCCGCTTCAATGGTATCGGGCAGTCCCTCAAACAGATAATGTTTAGGGCTGCTAAATGTAACAGGAGTGGCTACACCATGGAACACTTTTTCCATATTTTTTAGCTTTCCCCCGAATACTTCTGCAATTGCCTGTTGCCCCAGGCATACCCCGAAGATCCTCTTGGTTGTATGGTATTCTGCAATGAGGGGTTTGAGCAGGCCTGCTTCATAAGGCAATCCTGGTCCTGGTGAGAGGATTATCCCGTCATATTTTTCAACATCGCTGAGTGGTATTTCGTCATTCAGGAAAACATCAACCTGATGCATTCCTGTACTTTGCACATAATGAACAAGATTATATGTGAAAGAGTCATAATTATCAAAAACGAGTATTTTTGCCATGTTAATATGAATTAGTATATGTCAAAGCTTTTTGTAACGATATCCTGAGTGCGTCTAATTTATTGCTAACCTCCTTTAATTCACCTTCTTCACTGGAGTTTATTACGATTCCGGCCCCTGCCTGGAAGTTCAGATAACCCCCTCTGCTGAAGAACGACCTTATTATTATAGCCTGGTTGAGGGAGCCATTCAGCCCTAAGTAACCTATTGCACCTCCGTAATAACCACGCGATGATCCCTCAAGCATATTGATCAGTTCAATAGCTTTATGCTTCGGTGCGCCTGAAAGAGTACCGGCAGGAAATGTCTTTGCAAAAACTGTGAAGGGAGTTATTGTATCGTGCAACTCACCACTGACAGTCGATACGAGATGCCATAGATGTGAAAATGCCTGGAGTTCCCTGTAGATCTCCACCTCAACATTAGAGCAGCTGCGGCTCAGATCATTGCGGGCAAGGTCGACCAGCATCACATGTTCCGAATTTTCCTTTGGATTGGCAAGTAGTTCCTGGGCCGATTTGAAATCGGCAAGAGCATCTCCGGTCCTGCGGATTGTGCCGGCAATCGGATTAATAGTGGCTTTTCCGTTTTCGACTTTGAGCTGTGCTTCGGGCGATGAGCCAAAGATCTTATAAGCAACATAATCAAAATAAAAAAGATATGGAGACGGATTGACCGAACGCAGTGTTCTGTACACGTTGAATTCATCCCCGCTGAATTGCTGGCGGTATCTTCTTGAAATTACCATCTGGAAAACATCACCCAGGGCACAATGCTTTACCGACTCTCTTACCATTTCCTTGAACTCCAGATCAGTTTTAAGGCTCTCCTCAGTCCCTTCGATATTGAACGGGTAACTGGTAATATTATGATTTGCAAGCAGCGACAGGATCTTATTACTGTCTACAGGCGGCAGTTCATCGTTATAATATTCTGTAACGGTGAGTGTTTCGTAAAAATGGTTGAATGAAAGTATGATTTTGTAGAAGTCGTATTTAAGGAACGGCACTTCCCTGTTGAGAGATACCTTTTTAACCAGCGAAGGATCATACTTTTCAAAAAGAACTGCACTGTCGAATGATGTGAATCCGAAGAAGCCGTGCAGAACTGCAGGCTTTTTTGTATCACCCTCTATTTCAACCGATTTAATGAATGCATTGATCTGCTCAATAACATTAACAACCGGAACTATTTGATGTTTATTCCCCGGATAATACATAACAAGGTCATTTCCTGTTACTTCAACTCCAGAAACCGGGTTCAGGCATATATATGAAAATGCGTTTGTCCTTGAGCTGTAATCGGTACATTCGAGCAGTATTGAACCGGGGTATTCATCCCTGAGCCTCAGGTAAGTGCCAACCGGGGTAAGGGTGTCGGCCGGTATCTCTGTAGTCTTAAACTTTAAGATGTATTTTTCCATAAGTAATCTCTATTTTCATTCTGTTAAAATCAAAAAAACGAGGGAGCCCGCTTGTGTCAAGCGGGCTCCCTCATTATATTTATTTGTAAAAAAACAAATTATTTCATCTGACCGGAGTATATAGCTCAACACAACAGTTAATTTCTCTGTGCCACCACCATAAACCTGTCTGAAATAAATTGGTCATTTCTTCTTTTTTCGGCTTGCAATATACTAACTATTTTTATATGCCGGTACCTCTCATTAAAAAAATTTATTGTGTACTATCTTTGATTACCCTTCAAGAACATTTATGAACATTGGTTGTTTTTAGTTGTTCAAGTTCAAAATTATTAACCTCTAAGGATGAAACATACCTATACAATAACCGGTATGAGCTGCAAAAACTGCCGTGCTCATGTAGAAGAAGCATTGAGGGATACAGACGGTGTAACAGATGTATCTGTTGATTTGCTTAAAGGCACGGCAACTGTCGGGATGGATTCGCATATTCCTATTGAAAAATTAAAGGAAGCTTTAGAAAAAAGCGGGGGTAACTATGGGATCTTTCACCCCGATGATGTTGAAGGCATTCAGCGACATAATGACCGTAAATCAATAACCCCGGCTGGTGGTTCAGGTATCTGGTATTGTCCGATGCATTGTGAAGGGGACAAAACCTACGACAGACCCGGATCGTGTCCGGTTTGCGGTATGGATCTGATAGAACAGCCTTCTGCATCAAATGCTCCGGCTAAGTACACTTGTCCGATGCATCCGGAGATAATAAGGGATGAACCTGGATCCTGCCCAATCTGCGGTATGGACCTTGTTCCGATTGTAACAACTGAGAAGGAAGAGGACATTACTTATCTTAACCTGAGGCGTAAATTCATTGTAGCCACTATTTTCACGACACCAATCTTCGTGATAGCAATGTCGGAAATGATCCACAATAATCCGCTCGCAGCCATCATGCCATGGAAATACTGGAACTGGGTACAGCTGTTATTGTCATTACCTGTTGTCTTTTATGCTGCATGGATGTTCTTTGAGAGAGCCTGGAGGTCTGTTAAAACATGGAACCTGAACATGTTCACACTTATTGGTATAGGATCGGGAGTTGCATGGCTCTTCAGCGTTTTTGCCCTCCTGTTCCCCGGTATATTTCCTGACCAGTTCAGATCACATGCCGGTACCGTTTATGTCTATTTTGAAGCGACAACAGTGATCCTGACACTTGTGCTGCTGGGCCAGCTCCTTGAAGCAAGGGCGCACGGAAAAACAAACGCTGCCATAAAGGAATTACTGAAGCTTGCCCCTAATAAAGCTGTAAAGATTATAAATGGTAAGGAACAGGTAGTTGCCATTGCTGAAATACACAAAGGCGACCTTTTACGGGTGAAGCCGGGTGAAAAAATCCCTGTTGACGGAATTATCGAGGAAGGGGAATCCAGTATAGATGAGTCGATGATATCGGGCGAGCCCATTCCGGTTGACAAGCAAAAAGGCGATACAGTAAGCGCCGGAACCATTAACGGAAATAAGACCTTTGTGATGAAGGCCGAAAAGATAGGCTCAGAAACGCTTCTGGCGCGTATTATAGAAATGGTTAATGCGGCAAGCAGGTCGAAAGCCCCTATACAGAGGCTTGCCGACAGGATATCTGGCTTTTTTGTTCCAATAGTGGTAGGTATTTCAGTTATCACTTTTATTGTATGGGCTGTATTTGGAACTGAAAATGCTTATGTTTATGCACTTGTTAATGCCATTGCCGTTCTGATAATAGCATGTCCGTGTGCGCTTGGCCTTGCAACCCCGATGTCTGTAATGGTGGGAGTGGGGAAGGGGGCCCAATCGGGGATCCTGATAAAAAATGCCGAGTCGCTCGAAAAGATGGATACAATCGATGTGGTGATAATTGATAAGACCGGGACTGTAACGGAAGGTAAGCCCTCTGTTGAAAAAATAAAGAGTTCGACCTCCCGGTTTTCGGAAGATGATATTATAAAGAAAGTAATCTCGCTTAACAGCAGCAGCGAGCATCCGCTGGCAAAAGCTACGTTATCGTACGGAGAAGCCAACAATATTGACATTCTGCCCGTTTCAGATTTTGAAGCTCTGACGGGAATGGGAGTAAGGGGAATTGTCGGTGGTAAAAATCTGTACCTGGGGAATCTGAAGCTCATGGACCAGATGAATATTTCTGTTCCTTCTGAATTGCAGTTGCAGGTTGATACAGAACAGAAGATGGGGAAGACCGTTTCATACCTGGCCGAAGAAAACAGTGCAATTGGCTTTGTTGTAATTTCTGATAAAATAAAGGAATCGAGCAAAAATGCCATACGTGATCTGCAGAAAGAAGGACTGAAAGTAATTATGTTCACAGGCGATAATGAACAAACGGCAAGAGCCGTTGCTGAAAGTTTGCACCTTGATGGCTTTAAGGCTCAAATGCTGCCGCATGATAAACAGAATGAAATCAAAAAACTGCAAGCCGAAGGGAGAAAAGTTGCAATGGCCGGGGACGGGATAAATGATGCACCGGCTCTTGCACAGGCCGATATAGGGATTGCAATGGGTACAGGCACTGATGTGGCTATTGAGAGCGCAGGCATTACGCTGGTAAAGGGAGACCTCAGAGGTATTGCCAGGGCAAAGAAATTAAGCCATAAGGTTATGAAGAATGTAAAGGAAAATCTCTTTTTTGCCCTTGCCTACAACACTATTGGAATTCCGGTAGCGGCAGGTTTACTATATCCTTTTTTCGGCATACTGCTGTCCCCGATGATTGCAGCGCTGGCTATGAGCTTCAGCTCTGTATCGGTAATTACTAACTCGTTAAGGCTGAAGAATGCCGACCTGAAATAAAAAAAGAGACTGTATCAAAAGCTTGTTATATTGCCCCCAACCCCCTGAAGGGGGCTATTTAAATGCCTGAATATCAATAATTACCCTTTAGGGGTCCCGATAGCTATCAGGATAAGGACAAATAATGAAAAATGAGCTTTTGATACAGCCTCTTTTATCTTGTGATTGACGGAATTATTCCGGGTGAATTGCCTCAACTGGGCAAACATCTGCACAAGCGCCGCAATCTGTGCATGTATCCGGATCAATTTTATAAATTTCGCCTTCAGAGATTGCCTCAACAGGACACTCGTCGATGCAAGTACCGCACGCTGTGCAATCATTGTTAATTTTGTAAGCCATTTCTGTATATTTTTAGTTAAATAATCCGGCACAAAAGTATTTAATTTTTTCAAATGAAAAAATCCATTTAAATATATGGATATTTTTAAATAGCAATAAAAAAATTGGAAGAATTTAAAAATCGAGGCTGAACGAAAGATAAAAGATCCTTGGCAGGATATAACTGTTCTCAATACCCCAGGCCCAGTCGGCCCTGATAAAATATCCCATAAGCTGGGCCCTGGCTCCGGCTCCGAAACCTGCAACGATAGGTTCCCTGTTCGAATCCAGGGTAACTGTTATAGGTCCGCTTGTTATAACTTCTGTGTCGTATGCATTTTCACCCGACCATGGACTTTTGCCCGACCACGCTGTTCCTATATCTCCAAAACCAACGACCTGGAGGCTGTTTAGAAAATTCGATCTCAACGGTCGTCCGGCAAAATACCTTATGAAGGGCCAGCGTATTTCACTGTTGATCAAGGCAAAATTATTCCCGTTTCTTATATTCTGGGTAAATCCCCTCATATTGGTAGCTGTTGCCTGAAAGCCATAGTTATTTGTCGGACTGACGGGAATGGAATTGTCAAACATCGGATACTTATTAAAGAGATACCCCATCCAGTTATCAACACCGCCTAAATAGTATACAAGCTTGGTCGGTCCGAATGATGTACTGGCGGCAAACCGGTTGGCCCATATTAATTCCCTGTGTATCCGGGTGTATTTTCTGAAGTCCACTCCCAGTACAAACATATCTGATTTTTTTTCTGTGAGCTCGCGGTAATACTCTCCGAAGATCTTGAACCTTGTACCGTAATATATATTGATGCTTCTTTTCCTGGTGTTATCATATATTATTTCTTCTTTCAGGCTTGCCCAGTGGCGTGTAAAATTTTTTTCCTGAAGGGAGGCAAGGTCTATTGCAAGCATTACCTGCCGGTCGTTCCTGTACGACAAGGTGCTCTTTAGTGCCAGTACCGGGGTGATAGGTTTTGAGTATGATAAATAGACATTATGGGTAAATATCTTGTAGATATACTGATCGTTATTGTCACTTGCAAAGAAGACCTGCCTGTGGAAAATTGCCTGTTTGTCGAATTTGCCTTTCAGGTTCTCAACGCTAAGCAGGTATTCGTTGCTGTCGAAATTTCCTGAGAATCTGAATCCGCCGGTAATACGGTAATCCTCAAAGAGATCGAGGGTGCCAAACCGTGTCATCAGGTTCACACCCGGATTGAAGAACTGGGCACCGCCGCTGAAAACCTGGTAAGAGTTGTTAAGGAAACTGAAATCAATCTGGTTCGATACATAATTATTATAAAAAGATGGCTGGTAGATCCTTATAGAAGGAAGATCCATTTCTCCAGTATCAAGATCAATATCCATATAATCCTTCTTCCAGAGCTGATCGTAGAAATTTTCCTTTTCCTTCTCAAAAATATAATGATTGATATCTATAGGTTCATCCTTTGCGTAATACTCGTATAATGGTTTCTTCAGCGTATCTCTCCTTTTCTTATCCTCAATGATAAGCCATTGCCTGAGTTGTTCAATGCTGTCGGCCTTATGAAGCAATTCATTTCTTTCCATCCTGAAGGCAGTAGGCTCAATCTCTCCGGCAGGGATCGGCTCTGAGTTACTGAGCAGGCCTTTCCTGAGGTTGTACTTCCTTTTATTATATACTATTTCACCATAGAGATCCTTATCAACAGAATGGTTAATTATATTTCTGTCGTAATTGGTTACAGGCTGCGAGTTTATAAAGAACCTGTAGTGTGTGGTTGTATCAATGTAACTGATTGAACTGTCAAATTTAGCCGTATATCTGTTAATAATCCCAGTCTGGTTGCCAAGATAGGTTAATCTGTCATTTCCAAGATCTGCCGGAGAAAACCTGTCAGTGTACTTCCCCTCAGACAGTCTTGTGAGGAGGTTATCCGTACCTGAAGTATTGTAAATGAAAAGATCAAATGTAAGACCAACCTTCTCGAACGGACTTCCGGTATTTGTGATGGTGTCAGTAAGCCTGTTTGAAGAGAAGAGTATCCTTTCCGGCGGGCTCTTCATGAAGGATGGATTAAGGTCATCTGCTATGTCGCGTGTGATCTGCTGGTTTGTTCCGGAAGCTATGGTGTGTATGTAAATGTCTGTAACCCCATCTTTTACAGCAGAAAATACCAGCCGGGAGCCTTCGGGTGAATAGGAAAAATCGAGGACCTTATCGAAATAGAGCAGGTTTCGCCTTTCAGTTGACCGTTCAGTAATGCTGTAAAAGTATAATACCAGGTCTGATTTCTCATCAGTGATATAAGTCAAAACCCTTCCGCTCGGATGCCATCCAAGGACAGGATAAGTTTTATCTGTCACCTGTTCAAACTTCGGCTCAGCCCTGAAAATTATTTTTGTCTTCCCGGTTTCCTGATTGTAAATCCCAATCTTCTTTCTGCCCCAGTCATTAATAATAAATGCAATAAACCGGCCATCAGGCGACACCTCCACCTGCTGGAATATCTGGTCTTTTTTTGTTTTACGGATCACATTACCATCATCTCCCGGTTTACCATCATCTCCGGAATACTCTTCGAGGTAGAATACTTTCCATTCTTCAAGTAGCTCTTCCAGGTCCTTGCCGATGACATACAGAAATCCGTCCTTTACATTCTTATAGATTTTTGTCAGGTAAACGATATTGGGGATCATGGCATCACCATATTTTTTCCCGATAAACCTCCAAAACGATTGCCCCGCATCGATGGCATCATCATATTCGAGATTATTGATGTTCTTATACTTACCCGATTTAAGGCCGTCCTTAACCCTGTTTTCAGCATCGTAATCCCATCCAAATGCCACATAATTAGTGAGCCCTTTTAAATACCAGTCGGGAAGGTAGATCACCGATGAGCTTGATATTCTGTCCTTAACATCGGCATTATACAGCATCTCGTTTATCAGAACGCTTGCGATAGCTGCGTCGATCTGTTTACGGTAAGCAATATGGTCGCCTTCATAATAAAGCATTACCTTATTGTTTATGATCCGGTTGAACCCGCCAGTATTATAGCTTTCCTCCTCGAAAGTGACCAGCCCTATGTTTGATTGTTTGAATTCAGCATTTTTATTATAAATGATGAAGATCATTCTTTTATCGAGGGTGTAATCAAAATAATCCTGTATTTCTTCCAGTTTTTCAGTGGCATAATCAGCGGTATATTGTGCCAGCTCCCTCCCATATTCATTGAAATAGCAGTCGAAATCCTGAAACCTGTAAAACTGCC
The DNA here is from genome assembly GCA_942492865.1 of uncultured Bacteroidales bacterium. Classification (GTDB taxonomy): domain Bacteria; phylum Bacteroidota; class Bacteroidia; order Bacteroidales; family VadinHA17; genus LD21. The sequence goes on from OW818650.1 coordinate 2,818,533, forward strand.
AGTAATAATCAAAATACTGGACCTTGTTTTTTCCAAAAGTCATCTGGTGCCCGTTATAGAACTGACCGTTTGCATTCAGGTAAATACAAGATAACGCAATAGCTAACAGCGATCGTATGTATCTAATCAGGAGTCTCTTCATGAACTATTTCTGAAATTTGATCCCGGTCCCGGCCAGTTTGACTTTTATTACGGATTTCTCCAAATCTTATGCAAAACTACTTATATTATGTATTAATATGACTAAAAAATTCAAACTTTATTAAATTTGTTAAATTTTAAAAATCATTTCCGGCTTAATTTTTGTTACTATTTATGCAACCAAAACACCCTCCGGTGAGTTATTATTTTAAATATGACAATTAAATTAACAAACAAGGAGAGAAAAGTTTAACAAATACCACTAAAGATGAAGAAATTATTTTTGTTTGTTTCGATCTGTTTTATGGGGATCAATGCATTTTCCCAACCAATATTTAAGCTTTCAACAAAAGAGCATGATTTCGGAACAATCAAGGAAGCTGATGGGAGAAAGACTTATGATTTCGTTGTTATAAATGAAGGTAATGCACCGTTAGTGATACAAAATATTGTCGCTTCTTGCGGATGTACCACTCCTGAGTGGACAAAGACTCCTATTCCGGGTGGCGGAAAAGGTAAGATTACCGCAATTTTTGATCCCATAGGCCGTCCGGGTCCGTTTAATAAAACTCTTTCAGTTTATACAAATTCCAAACCTGAAGTGGTTGTTCTTACAATTAAAGGTCAGGTTATCCAGAAGGAAAAAACCATTGAAGAGTTGTTTTCCTTCCCTGTCGGAGGTGTCAGGTTTGAATCAAACCATCTTGCTTTTACCAATGTAAAGAAAACTGAAAAGAAGATCAGGGTCATGCAGCTTGTAAACACTTCAGGCGGACCGGTTAAAATTGAATTTGAGCAGGTTCCTGCCCATCTTACCCTGAAAGCTAATCCTGCCACTCTCAAACCAGGGCAGAAAGGGATTGTAGAAGGAACTTATGATGCTACTAAAAACCCCGGATGGGGAAATGGCGGCGACATGATAAAAGTTAAGATTAATGGCATTGTACAGGAAAACGTTTACTATTACGTTTCAGCAAACCTGGTCGAAGATTTTTCGGGACTTTCCAAAGAAGATATGGCAAATGCCCCTGTTTTCAACCTTGAATCAAAGACAATTGATCTTGGAAAGATACCCGGCAACACAGCCAAAGAAGTTATATTCAAGTATACCAATCAGGGAAAAAGAGACCTTGTTCTGAGGCACGTAAAATCAACCTGTGGCTGTACTGCTGTTCAGCAAGATCCTGAAGGAACAGGTATAAAGCCGGGTCAGTCAAGTTCGATAAAAGCAGTTTTCAATTCCGGATCGTATAAGGGAAAAATTACTAAGGTAATTTATGTTTATACAAATGATCCCAAAAACTCGGAAGTGATGCTGATGCTAAATGCCGACGTAGAGCAGCCGGTTGCCGGTAAATAAATAATGGATGAAAGAGTAAAGAAGAGTGCACTATCGGTAAGGACAGGTGTGCAGCAGCCTCCGAGTGTTAATCCGGGGCTGATGAATAATTCTGCCAGTAAACGGGGGAGACTTTCGGTTGACGATTATGTCTCAGGTATCATAAAAGGTAACCGCGCAATCCTTAGCAGGGCTATAACCCTCATTGAAAGTTCCCTTCCGCGTCACTATGAGGAAGGGCAGGAGATAGTTGCTAAATGTCTTCCATTCAGCGCCAAATCTGTAAGGATCGCCGTTACCGGCGTTCCCGGGGCAGGTAAAAGTACCTTTATTGAAAGTTTCGGACTTCACATTACCGGCAAGGGCAAAAAACTTGCTGTACTGGCAATCGATCCAAGCAGCGGGCAAACAAAGGGTAGCATCCTTGGGGATAAGACAAGAATGGAACGTCTCAGCAATCATCCTGATGCCTATATACGACCTTCACCAGCTGCCGGAACAACTGGCGGTGTAGCAAGGAAAACAAGGGAATCGATAATCCTGTGCGAAGCAGCCGGCTTTGATACAATTCTTGTTGAAACAGTTGGTGTAGGACAATCCGAAACTGCAGCTCATTCAATGGTCGATTGTTTTTTGCTGCTTGCACTGGCCGGAGCAGGTGATGATCTGCAGGGGATAAAACGAGGCATAATGGAAATGGTAGATATTCTGGCAATTACCAAAGCTGATGGTTCAAACAGGATAGCAGCCGAAGGCGCACGTGTCTGCTTCAGCAATATCCTTCAGCTTTTTCCACCTCAGGCCTCAGGATGGAGGCCCAAAGTACTGGCATGCTCAGCTCTTGAAAATACCGGGATAACCGAAATATGGAATTGCATAAATGAATATATCATTTTTACAAAACAAACGGGATATTTTGAGGAGAGACGTAAACAGCAGTCAGTAATAAGAATGCATGATGCTATCATTGAATACCTTAACCATAATTTTTACGATAACGAAAATGTTAAGATCCTTCGTCCTGTTCTTGAAAAGCAATTGCATGACGGGACAATAACATCGTATAAGGCTGCAGGTAATTTACTTAGGGAATACCTCAAATAATTATTCCCCGGGTTGTCTTTGCAATCTTTGGGCGAATGAAGATTCTTTATCGCTATATTTGGAGTCTGTTTAAATGAAATATTGAAAATGTATTAGCGTTATAAATCAGATTTATAAATACCATCAATGAAGAAAAATATTTACCTGGCAGTTTTTATAGTCATAACAGCTGCCTGTTCAACAGAACCTCATTATACAGTTTCGGGCAAGATCGTAGGATCAGATAATGTTACATTCCTCCTTCAGCAGAGGCAGGCCGATAAAATCATTACTATCGATTCGGCTGTTTCAAAAAAAGGTTCATTCAGGATGAAAGGCGGGGCTGTTGAATACCCGCAAATGGTTCTGCTTGTTGCCAAAGACAAAAACTTAAGAACATCTTTCTATCTTGAAAATTCAAAGATAAATATCAGCGGAACACTCGATTCTCTTTTTAATGCAGCTGTTACAGGATCCAAAACACAGGATGAATATAATTCTTTTGTAGCTTCAAATAAGATCCTGAGCGACCGGTATTCAAAAGTATATACTGAATATCAGACATCCAGCCAGACCGGGAACATTGTCAGGGTTGGCGAGCTTGAAAAAGAAGCTGAGGGCATTCAGAACAAGATGATACAGCTTCAGAAAGATTTTATTACCAATAATCCGGGTTCGTATTTAGCGCCATCTATTCTTAATAATCTCAGCTACCAGCTTGATGTCGATGAAATAGAAAAGTATATATCTGCAATGGATACAAATGTTGCAGAAATACCTGTTATGCAAAACCTTAAGGAACGGGTATCCATGATGAAGAAAGTTGCTGTTGGCCAGAAAGCCCCCGACTTTACCATGAATGATGTTGAAGGGAATCCTGTTTCTCTTTCATCGAAATTAGGGCCTAAAGCCCTTCTCGTCGATTTTTGGGCTGCCTGGTGCAATCCATGCCGTCAGGAGAATCCAAATGTTGTGAAGGTTTACAGTGAATTCAACAAAAAAGGTTTTGATATTATAGGGGTTTCACTTGACAGAAGGAAAGAAGACTGGGTCAAGGCAATAGCTGACGACAAGCTTACCTGGACACATGTTTCTGATCTTCAGTACTGGAATAATTCTGCTGCCGGACTATATGCAGTATCTTCGATCCCCTCCAACTTCCTGCTTGATGAAAATGGAATCATAATAGCAAAAAATCTCAGGGGCGATGATCTGTTAAACAAGGTAAAGGAAGTCCTTGGTCAATAAATGATTCATTCGGTTTTATTGATCTCTTCAAGGATAAAGCCGGTTCCACGAACTGTTCTTATGTCGATATTCTTATCTTCCGATACAAATTTCCGGAGCCTGCTTATGAACACATCCATGCTCCGGCCAAGAAAATAATCATCTTCACCCCAGATCTCAGTGAGTATATCCTCGCGGGTGAGGACTTTATTTTTATTTATGATCATATATTTTAAAAGCTGGGCTTCCTTTAAGGTCAGTTTTTCCCTTGAGTTACCGCTGATAATCTCAAGTGAGTTATATTTCAACACCGTGGATGAGACACTGAATTCGTCATTGGCCGAAGAGTAGACTCTTTTCAGGATATTATTAATTCTGAGTATAAGGATTTCGGGGTCAAAAGGTTTTGTAATATAATCGTCAGCTCCGATCTTCAATCCCCTTACAATATCTTCTTTGAGGCTTTTAGCCGTCAGGAAGATCACAGGCAGATCGGGATGTGCCTGCTTTATTTTATCACCGAGTGTAAACCCGTCCATTTCAGGCATCATAACGTCCAAGACGCAAATATCAGGTTTATCCTTTGTAAAAAGCTCCCATGCCTCTTTTCCATCGCGTGCCAGCATTACCTCAAAACCGCTTATCGCTACATACTGTGAAAGGATGTTTCCAAAATCCCTGTCATCTTCAGCTAATAGTACTTTCATTGTGTGAGAAATTATATTTTATTATCGCCGGGAATATTTATTGTAAAAATACTGCCTTTCCCTGGTTTGCTGCTAACCGTTACATCTCCGCCATGAGCAGTTGCAATCCTTTTAACATAATAGAGTCCGAGTCCGAGTCCCTTGTACCTGTGTATGTTTCCGGTTGACGCCCTGTAGAACTTGTCAAATATATGTTTCTGATCATCCTTGTTGATGCCAATCCCGTTGTCTTCAATTTTTATGACCAGACGGTTATCATCCCTGAATCCTTCAATGTCAATAACAGGTTCCTTGTTATTGTATTTAACTGCATTTGCAAGAAGATTGTTTATCATGGTAGTGAAATAAACAATATCTATATCGGCCCTGGCTCCTTCAAAATTATACTTCATTGTTATCTCAGCGCAATGGCTGCAACCTGACCTGAAGCTGTCAACAATGTCCTTCATAACCTCTTCCATATCAGCCGGCTTCTTATCCAGCTCAAACTGAGTTCTCTCCCACATGCTGATCTCGAGTATCATATTTATAAGATTATTGAGATGAATGCTCTGTTTCCCAATAAGCTTTGCAGTCTCAAGTATCTTGTTGTCGTCTTTTCTTATCTTTTCAATTTCGAGTGTTTTACCTGCAACTGTTATTGTCGACAATGGGGTTTTGAGTTCATGTGTCATGTTATTTATGAAATCGGTCTTAAGATTCGAAAGCCGCTTTTCTTCGGCAAGGTTCCTGTAAGTGAGCATAAATATGATGACTACGAAAATTATGCTGAATATGCTCAGTTTCAGCGAGGTTGCTACCTCTTTAAGAATCAGGGCCTTTTTATCTGAGAAGTCTATATAATATTCGAAAAAGATACGGAAATGGTTTTCCTCCAATCCATACCCATTGACAAGGATCCTCGAAGTATTTCCTTCAGATCCGGGAGCCTGGCGCCTTCGCTTTCGAAACTCATCATTCTCATAGATGGGGATACTTACATCAAAATCAACAAGCTCAAGCCTTTGTATAACAATATCGTAACTAAAATCTTTCTCATAACGCCTTCTTTCAAAATAATTCGACAGGTAAACGGAAAGATCCTGCTCCAGTATAAGTACATTATGCACATACTCCAGTATTTCCGACTTCTTCTTTGCTAAAAGAGTATCCTCCTTTATACCGGTAAGCCCTTCTTTGATAACTTTTTCCGCATACAGATTTATTAGGATACTTGCAGTGTCGAAGCCATTATCACTAAACCTCATCTCTATCTGTGACAGCGCTTCTCTCGACAGAAGGCTGTACCGGAGATTGAATACCTCGTCATTTTTCTTCCATACACCCCATACAATGAATACCTGAACTGCAATAAGGACTATTATGGCCATTATTCCCAGTATCAGTACGGTACTTTTCTTATTCATGGGTTATTATTTGTATCAAAATTATTCAATTTAATAAAACTACATCTATAAAATGCAAACATTAACCCAGCATTAACCCTTCATTAACATAATAATAGCTGCCCTGGTTCTAATTTTGATGATATAAATAATTAATAATGTTCTGTCATGAAAAAGTATAGTTTAATATTAGCAGTCATCTTCTTACTCTCTTCATTCCAGGCAATTGATGCACAGGACAGAACCAGGGAGGATAGATTGCAGGAAGAGGAAGAAAAAATAAAGATCCAGGGTGAAATTGATCAGCAGAAGAAAGCTATGATAGAACACAGAAGATCTGAGGAATTTAAGCAATCACTTAATGAAGGCCGGCAAAACATTGAAGAAGCTATAGAGGACGTAAGGGAAAATTACCGTGAACATAGAAATGATAGAAATCAACCGGGAACACCAAGAACCCCCGATGCACCTTTTGCATTTTCCTTTCCTGAATTCAATCTCTCAGGAGTGTTCCCGAGAGATGATGCTGAAAGAAGTTCACTGAGCCTTTCCAAATCATTAAAGGGATCTGATTTTGAACAGGATTATATATTTGATGTGGCATCAACATCAAAAACAGTTTCTATGTCAATAACAGGTTACTGCAAGGAAGGCGAGATAAAGATCAGGATAAGAATGCCGAACGGAAAAATGTATTCCGATGTTTTGATAGATGAATCGGGCAATCTGAACTGGAGAAAATCTTTCAATATCTCAGAGGAGGAAAACACTGATAAGACAGGTGACTGGAAATATGAGATCACAGCTAAGGATGCCACAGGTTATTTCAGGATAGCCCTGCAGACATATTAGCTTCCTGACGAAGTTCTGCCTCCTTTAACGCTTTCGACTCTCACGGTGTAACTGCTTCCTCCCTTAACGATCCATTTTACATCCACATGGCCGTATCCGGGGATATTCTGTATTTCAAGCCGGCCCGGATTCTTCTTTTGTTCGGCAGCAAGGTTCAGATCGACGTTTTCTACAATCATTCCGGCAATAATACTCCCTCCTTCAAGAATCACATAATCAGGAGGATCAATTTTAAATTTCAGGTTGCTGGCCGAGTGAGTAGGCAGCATTCTCTTATTTTCTATCCTGGCTGTCACCTCGTTCAACCCGCCTTTTAACTTCCTGACTTTGATATCAGATATTTCCAGTTTTGGCGACTGATAAGCATTATAGATGCAAAAAGCCGCGTTGCGGTGGGCATCTGTTTCAAGCATAAATCCCGGATGGGTTCTCCTTAACATCTTGCTGAACCCGCCTATTTCCACCTCACCGAATACCGGATGATCTGTTTTCTGCCATGGAATGAACGAATCTTCAAAAAGAAGCAACTTGTCAAACTCATATTCATCAGAATTTGCAGGGTCATAAAACATAAGATAGGGGTTCCACAGCTCGTTTGAAAATACAAAGCTGCCCATAGCACCGTGCCACCAGTCAAGCTCACCACCATAAACAGTATAAAGGTCCTTCCATATAGTCAGAAGTTTGTATCCCGGAAGAATCAGTTCTCCCTTTTTCCCAATGGCATTTATTGCGGCATCATCAACCTGGCTGTAAGCTTCAGCGCCACCTCCCCTGATCCCTGGCCCTCTGAGGATCATGCCTCCTGAATTATGGAAAGATTGTGCACCGGCAATATTCATGCGCTGGGAAATGAAATCAAGCACAGCCCTGTTCTCGGGTTGTGAAAAAGGATATTTATCGGCCCCGCCCTGAACATAGTTAGGTTCCCAGTTAAATCCCCAGTCACGGTTGCCGTCATAACCTCCCGGACCATCTTCATTAACAAGCAAATCTCCGTCATTGTCCAATCCCTCCATGCCAAGTATTTCATATTCACCCTTTTCACCATCGGGGACCCTGATCATTCTCCTCGGATCTTTCCTGTCGGTTATATAGTCTCCGTCAGGATTTTTCCTTCGCATCTGGCTAATGTTTCTGTCACCGTTCATATCATCTGCCCCATCCTCGTCGAACCGGCCATCCCTGTCATTATCCATAGGAATAAGACCCGATCGGGGTGGAAGGCCCTCAAAAGCAAAATATTCCCTTGCATCGGGATTTATTGTAGGGGCAATATAAAATGTTTTATCAGCGAGAAGTTCTTTGATGAATTTATTTTCCTCATACATTTCACAAAGATACCACGCTGTATATAACGCCATCTCGGTCCCCTGGATCTCAATTGAATGTATATTACCGTCAATCCAGTAGCCTGGTTTCTGATTGGGATCACCCGATTTTTTATCTGATATTGTAAGGACGAAAATATCACGACCCTGGTAAGATTTTCCGATCGATTCCATTGTTACAAGTCCCGGAAATGCGTTAGCCAGCTTTGTACAGATATCCCTGATACCCGCATGAGTGTTGTATCTGTTCCAGGAAACCTGCACTTTCGGATCGCCCGGAGTGCCGGCTGCCTTAAAAAAGAGTGCATCATTCTGGGCAACAGAACGCGACGAAATCAGGATTGAAAGTAATATTATGTTCAGAAGATACTTTTTCATCGGTGATGCTTTTAATTGTTCAGTTTTAATGAAGTTGTTACCAGTCCGGTGTTTATTGCGCCGGCTGTTATTTTTATGGTTCCTTTTCCCATTACCAGCCAGCTGAATTCAACAGACTGGTCACCTTCAAGCCTTGGTATCTGTGTCACTTTCCGTCCACTTAATATTTCCTGGCCTTCTTCCGTATCGAGACTTATCCTCATTATCCTTGTCCACATATTGTTTTCGCCTGCTTCAGAGCATGTCCCAAAAATACCTTTGTTATGAACTTTCAGTGTCACCCTGAAAACATTCTCTCCCGCATTCTCGGTTTTTAGATCTGAAAATTCAAGTTCTGGATGCATTGTGCCAACCTTTATTATGAACCTGTAATTTTTTAATATCAGGTCTTCAAGCAGGCTTGCAGGCGGATTGTTCAATGAAAAAGGCTTTATCCCGCCTACTTCAACCTTTTTGCCTGGAAAGCCCGGGTGACTGATTACTGTCCAGGGAACAAACACATCAGGAATATTTTCCCGGGCATATTTAAGAAATGAGACTTCATATTCCAGATCCTTATCAGCTGGTACCCACCAGCCCGGTGTACTGAAGCTGTAGCGCCCATAATGAAAATATGCCCATTCCATGAAGTTTCCCGGTGTATTTTCTGAAGAAGGAGCTCCCTGTAGCCCTGTTATTTCATGGTAAATATCCGAGACGAGCCTGTTAATTTTTTCATCCTCTTTGGTGATGACCGTTAATTTTCTTTCCTCCGATGGTTTATCAGGCGCCTTCATAGGTTTTCCGAGATTATCCTGCGGACCGAAAGCTATTGTTGAATAAATATTAAAGTGGCTGTAAAGAAAATCGAGAACCGCCCTTGTTTCAGGTTCCGAAACTGGGTGAAGACCTGCATTAAGTCCGAATTCCTCATAATTATATGTCAGGTTTCTGTTGAAGTTCACACCTCCTTCACCATCCTCATTAAAGCTGCCATCGTTATCGTTGTCTGTTCCTTCAGAGAAGACCAGGAATGACCCTTTCTGGCCTTTTGAAAGATCGGCTTTTGTCATTACCCTGGCATCACCGGTATTTTCAATATATGTGCCTGTGGGGTCACTTACTCTTATCTGTGTTATAAGTCCGTCATTATTAAGATCTTCATAAGGATCCTCATTGTTTATGAAATCCCTGTCGTTATCAGTTCTCCGGGAATTTACATTTCTTTCATATTTAGGAACCATGAAATACTGTTCAGTGGCATCAGGGCTGATATCAGGGAAAATATAAAAGCTTATATTATCCAGAAGGTCCATGATCTCATCCGATCCTGTATTAAGTAAAAGCTTTTCAGCAAAGCCAAGCGCAAGCTCTTTTCCCAGGATATGACTTCCTTCCACTCCTCCGAAAATTGCGATAGCCGGCTTGCTTTCCAAATCACCCTTACCTATCGTGATCACGAAAATATCTTTTCCGGCGGCAGTTTTTACGAGCGATCTTACAGAACAAAGGGATGGATATTCCCTGCTAAAACTGCTGATTTTTTGTGACATTGACTTGTAATCAGTATATGCCTGCCCATTTACGGGACAGGGAAGTAACAGGATTACAATGGTAATAATCAGGATATTCAGTGATGTTTTGATCATATCGGGAGCTTGGGTTTATGGTTATTAAATATATTGAGTATCAGGAATGAATAATAATTTGATAGCCGTTACTCATTTTAACTTTTTTGGTTTGGGGCAGATAAGTTATTATAGGCCGGATCCCATCTGTTGTTTTTAATGAATTCGCCTGTTTTTGAATTGTAGTAACCAAGCACATGTTTTGGGGAGAGCCTGTAAACAGGTTCATCATTGTCTCCAATATAAGGCCTTTTCATTGTAAGGACTTCCTCAATTCCAATATCATCTTCCTCTGAAGCAGAAGAATAAAGTTCGTAAGTTGCTTTTGGAATGGCGATCACAACTGTATATGTACCGTAATCCTTTCGCTGAATAAAGAAATATGTGATCTCGATGTTCTTATTTGGGTTAATGCGGTCGGTGGAATGGGGTAGCTGACTTTCAAAAATGAATCCTTCTCTCATTATTTTTTCAGCAATTATCATTTCTCTTGTATTATGAAGAAAGAGTAAGCAATCCTGAAAATCCATAAGAATATCTGCAAGAATCTCAACATTGTTCTTCATTCTGAAAAAAGTAAGTTCTGTTTTCAAATTTAAGTTATATTATTTTATTACCAACAAATAACCACTTGTTCTGTTATATGTTAAATTTGTATCCGGACTTTGATATATGATTGATGTATAAACTATTTGCAGTTTTTTTTCTTTTTTTGGTGTCTTGCAATCCCTCCGGGAATAATGCAGGAGATAAAATAATCACCGTCAGCATAGCGCCTTTTAAATATTTTGTCGACGAGATTTCGGGTGGTGATTTTAAGGTCAATGTGATGGTGCCTTACGGATCCGATCCACATATTTATGAACCATTTCCTGCACAGATCAGCCAGCTCAGGCGATCCGTGGCGTATATCAGTAATGGCTATCTTGCCTTTGAAAGCGTATGGCTCGACAGGTTCTACGAGATAAATCCCGGCATGACGAAGCTTTCCCTTGGTGAAAGAATTGATCCGATCGGGGCTCACCACGATCATGATGAAGGACACATTGAATTGGCTGACCCTCATTATTGGGTATCACCGGCATGCGCTCTCACGATGGCTTCCTCAGTGAAGGATCTGCTTGATCAGCTGAATCCGGCGGGAAGTCAAAGGTATGAATCAAATTACCTGGTTCTTAAATCAAGAATAGAGGGTGTTGATTCACTTGCACGGCAACTTTTTGAAGGTATTGGAAAGAGGTCATTTATGATTTTTCATCCAAATCTGGCATACCTCGCCAGGGACTACGGGCTTGAGGAAATTACCGTTGAACATGAAGGGAAAGAACCTTCTGCTGCAAGGATAAAGCAGCTTGTTGACAGGGCTGAAAAAGAAGAATTGAGAACAATATTCGTACAGAAGGAATATGATAAGAAGAATGCCCAGGCGATTGCCGATGAAATAGATGCTGAGGTGGTGACAATAGATCCACTGGCCGAAGAATGGCTGAAGTCCATAACTGACATAATACATGCTCTTCAGAAGAGTATGATGTAAAATTCCAATGTGCGAAATATGAGCTTTTTATTGCAAATTCAATCTGTATCAGCATCATATAGCGGAAACACCGTACTTGAAGATGTCAGTCTTACAGTAAATGAAAATGATTTTATTGGTGTTATCGGACCTAATGGAGGTGGTAAAACTACTTTGCTGAAGCTTATCCTGGGATTACTTAAACCTGACAGCGGAAAGATTATTCTGAATCCTTCGCTCCTTACTGCTTCCTCTATTGGTTATCTGCCTCAGCTGTCAACCGGTGATATCAACTTTCCGGTTACGGTGACCGATATAGTTCTTTCAGGATTAATGATAAGAAAAGGAATGGCCTCAGGGATGAATGCAAATGACCGGAAGAAGGCGCAGGCAGTAATTGAGGAGCTTGGCTTGACAGCGCTTTCATCAGCATCATTGAACGAACTCTCAGGCGGACAGCTTCAAAAAGTGTTTCTGGGCCGGGCCGTAATAGGCGATCCCAGACTGCTGCTTCTGGATGAACCCGGCAATTTTGTCGATTCTTCGTTTGAAAGTGATTTTTATATCAGGTTACGTGAACTGAACAAACGAATGGCTGTACTGATGGTTTCTCATGATATTGGAATGATCTCATCGTATGTAAAATCATTTGCCTGTATCAACAGGAAGCTGCATTACCATCCATCGGCCGAAATAACCAACGAGGAGTTGCGCGGGTATGGCTGCCCTATTCAGCTTGTAACACATGGTGATATTCCGCATACTGTACTTAAATCTCATGACTGATGGGTGAAGGGATTCTTCAATATGATTTTATTCTTAAGAGTATTCTGGGTGCAGTTTTTGCAAGCATATCGGCCGGATTGGCAGGAACGTATATAGTATCAAGGCGGATGGTGTTCCTGAGCGGAGGGATCACTCACGCATCATTCGGAGGTATCGGGATCGGTTATTTCGCAGGAATGAATCCTATAATCGGAGCTGCGGTGTTCGGGATCTTTTCAGCCCTGGGCGTCGAGTACCTGTCGGTGAGGCAAAAGATAAGAGAAGATTCGGCAATTGGCATTCTATGGGCATTCGGAATGGCAATTGGGATCATTTTCATATATCTCACACCCGGATACCCGCCGAACCTGATGAGCTATCTCTTCGGGAGCCTTCTTACTGTTACAAGGGGAGATATTCTCGCCCTTGGAATAATGTCATGCATTCTGGTTCTTTATTTTGGAACATTTTACAGGACAATCCTGTACATAGCCTACGACGAAATGTATGCAAGGACATTCTCATCACACGTAAATATTTTCAAATATGTTACTACCGCCCTGATAGCCCTTACTATTGTTTTGAACATCAGGATGGCCGGAGTTGTTCTTGTTATTTCACTTATGACTATTCCGCCGAATATTGCAATGTTGTTCACAAAAGAATACCCAAAAATAGTAGCAGGTTCCGTACTGACTGGTTTTATAGGCACTGCAGGAGGATATGCTATCTCATTTTTTGCAGAGATCCCTCTTGGTGCAACAATTATTTTTACTCTGGTGATCCTGTGGATGGTTGCAAAAGGAACCATTCAGCTAACAAGGATCATAAGAAAGAAGGAATGATTTATGAATCTCTAAATTCAACTAATAAAAATATTATGGATTACGATCTTATTGTTATTGGCAGCGGCCCGGGAGGCTATGTGGCAGCCATCAGGGCATCGCAGTTAAAAATGAAGGTAGCCGTTGTTGAAAAGGCAGAGCTGGGAGGAATATGTCTAAACTGGGGGTGCATACCAACAAAATCACTGTTAAAAAGCGGCCGGGTGATGGATTACCTTAATCATGCCTCTGAATACGGCATAACTGTTACAGGTGAAGTTAAACCTGATTTCGCGGCAATAATAAAGCGAAGCCGTTCTGTTGCTGACGGCATGAGCAAAGGCGTTCAGTTTCTGTTTAAGAAGAATAACATAACTCATATAAAAGGAGTTGGCCGCCTTGAAGCCCAGGGTAAAGTAGAGGTAGAGGACGAGAATAAAAATAAAAAGACATATACTGCAAAAAATATTATCCTGGCTACGGGAGCCCGCTCTAAGGAGTTACCAAACCTGAAACAGGACGGTAAAAAGATCATTGGTTACAGGGAAGCCATGACCCTTGATAAACAACCAGGCTCTATGGTTGTGGTCGGATCAGGAGCAATAGGTTGCGAGTTCGCCAATTTCTACCAGTCTCTCGGAACTGAGGTGACCCTTGTTGAGTTTCTTCCGAGAATAGTTCCAAATGAAGATGAAGAGGTTTCAAAACAGCTTGAAAGATCTTTCAAGAAGCTGAAAATGAAAATAATGACTGGTTCATCAGTTGAATCGGCTGATACTTCAGGGGCGAAATGTGTTGTAAATATCAAGACTCCAAAAGGTAACGAAACTATTGAAGCCGATATTGTATTATCTGCTGTTGGTGTTAGTACAAACCTTGAAGGAATAGGGTTGGAGAAAGTGGGAGTGAAGACAGAAAAAAACAAAATCGTTGTTGATGATTTTTATAATACATCAGTAAAAGGGATATATGCCATCGGCGACATTGTACACGGCCCTGCTCTTGCTCACGTGGCATCGGCTGAAGGTATAATATGTGTTGAAAAGATTTCGGGGATGGGTGTTGAGCCGCTTGATTACAATAATATTCCATCATGTACATATACAAATCCCGAAATAGCCTCATGCGGTTTAACCGAACAACAGGCAAAAGACGCCGGGTACGGGATTAAAGTTGGGAAATTTCCTTTTTCAGCTTCCGGTAAAGCAAATGCAAACGGTGAGAGGGACGGTTTTGTCAAGCTTATTTTTGATGCTTCTTATGGTGAATTGCTGGGAGCTCACATGATTGGAAGCGGTGTCACTGAAATGATTTCCGAAATTATTGTTGCCAGAAAGCTCGAAACAACGGGCCATGAACTAATCAAAAGTGTGCACCCGCATCCGACTATGTCAGAAGCAATTATGGAAGCGGCTGCAGCAGCATACGGGGAAGTAATTAATCTATAAAGAAAATTCATTCATTACCGGTAACTGAAGCAACCTTTACCATCATTTCTTCATCAATATAATACTTGCTTCTGAGACAAACTTGTTTTATATTTATATTCTAATCAGGCTTAAAACCCTTGACAGAAATAAAAGATATAATAAAGGGATGTCTTAACGGCAACAGAAGAGACCAGGAACTTTTGTACAGGCGTCATTCTGCTAAGCTCTATGCTGTCTGTCTGCAATATTCCGGTAATGATGAGGAAGCACGTGACATACTCCAGGAAGGGTTCATCAAGGTCTTTGAAAAACTTGGTTGTTACAAGCATGAAGGTTCATTTGAAGGCTGGATGAGAAAGATCATGGTAAACACAGCATTGGAGAAGTACCGCAGTAAAACCAATCTTTACCGGGTTGATGACATTGATACACTTGCGGAAAAAAATATTGAGCCCGATGCCGAGGATTACTCAGGGCTTGAGGTTAACGACCTGCTTACAATCATCAGGCAGCTGCCTCCAAAATACCGGATGGTTTTTAACCTCTATGCCATAGAAGGCTACTCTCACAAGGAAATCAGCAAAATGATCAATATATCTGAAGGAACATCAAAGTCAAACCTGGCCCGTGCAAGAATTATTCTGCAGAGGAGGGTTGGATCTTATACGGGTATAAAGAAGAAAGTTGCCAATGGATGACAGAGATGCAAATATAGATATCCTTTTCAGGAACGGTTTCAAAAATCTTGAAGTGCTTCCACCTGCGGAAGTGTGGGAAAATATTAAGCCTGTACTTAGTAAACATGAAAAGTCAGTTATTCTTTTCAGAAGATTAGCCGCAGGGGTTGCTTTACTTGTGTCAGCAGGCCTACTTATTCAGGAATTAAGCCGGGAGGCATCTGTAGTGGCCTTAAACAGTTTGATCCCTTCAGGCCAGGAACAAGTTCCTCCTGTTGAAGCTATTCCTGAGATCAATACATCACAGGTTATTGAAACAAATCCGGTACCTCAGGGACTGCTGATTGCAAAAAACGAAAATACAACCATTCCTGATATTTCAGGAAGGGAAAATGTATTGATCAGTAAGATAACATATCTGCCTGCTGAAACAAACTTTAATGAATTTGAAAATACCCTGAAGGTTAAAAGTCCTGCCAGGGAGAAAATAAACGTTTCTTCTGCAGACCTTTACATTGACGATCCGTATAAGGATATTCTGCACGAGAGTAAACCAGCTAAACCGGCTGATCGCTGGTCCGTTGCAGCTCTGGCCTCACCAACATATTTCTCACAATTCAGGTTTGGAAGAGATCAGGCAGCGCTTCAGATGATGGCATCGGAACAACCATTGGTATCATATTCGGGAGGTCTGGCTCTTGGATATAAAATAAACAAAAGGATCAGTGTGCAGTCTGGAGTATTCTATTCCTCCGTTGGACAGGAGATAAAAGGAATTTCATCATTTGGTGGCTTCACAAGGTATGACAATACAAAAGGGTCAAGGAATTTTGAAGTAATGACATCCATCGGGATGGTTTATACCGACAATTCAGATGTTTTTCTTGTTGATGAGACCGCAGGCAGGATCACCCAGTTTACAAACGAATTCTTTGATCCCCTGAAAGCCGATCTCGACTATCTCAATAATTCACTGAAGCAAAATTACAGTTACATTGAGCTGCCTGTTTTTGTGAGGTATAAAATTATTGATAAAACCCTTGATGTTAATCTTATAGGAGGCCTTTCATATAACTTCCTTGTAAACAATTCGGTATATGCAATGAGCGGAGCGGATAAGTACCCCATAGGCAAGACCGACGGATTGAGCATTATGAGTTTCAACAGCTCTCTTGGGATGGGCATGGAATATTCATTTGCCAGGAACATCTCATTTAATCTCGAACCTACTTTCAGATACTATCTTAATCCTTTCAGATCCATGGAGGGTTCCGGAATCCATCCCTATTCATTTGGTGTTTTCTCGGGATTTTCGTTCAGATTCTGATCCTTCTAAAAAAAAATCTAATTTTTCATTCGGTTAAAACCGGGAATTTTCTGATAATTTTATTTTCTGGTATTAGCGACGTTTTACTTTCATTATGATAATTTTATGGTGTAAATTTTTATATTTGCACATTATTTGAATTCCTAAAATCAATCATGATAAATTATAAATATAAAAGGATAATTACCGGATTTTTGTTTTTAGGTATAGTCCTGTTAATTATATCAATAGCACCAGGATTCAGAGGGGCGGGTGCTGAAACGATCATCGCTGAGGAACCACTCGATACTCTGGACATGAACCAGGCCTACAGGCTTCCCGACAGTGTATCTTTCGCCGGGGAGAAAATGCCTCTCTGGAATTTTGACACCAGGGAAAGCCTCGAAAGGGAGATACTTACAAGCGCCTACCGCCACTCCTCAACAATACTTATAATTAAGAGGGCGAACCGGTATCTGCCTATAATAGAGAATATTCTAAGGGAAAATAACATTCCGGATGATTTCAAATACCTGGTAGCTGCAGAAAGCGAATACAGCAATATGGTGTCGCCAATGGGAGCAACCGGTTTCTGGCAGATAATGCAGTCGACCGGACGCGAGGAAGGAATGGAGATCAATACAATTGTGGACGAGAGATATAACCTTGAAAAATCTACAAAGTTCGCATGTGACTATTTGCGAAAGTCTTACGAAAAATATGGAAGCTGGACCATGGCTGCCGCCTCCTATAATGGCGGCAGGGCAGGCCTTGACAGGCAGATCGAACTTCAGAAACAAAAAAACTATTATGATCTTCTGTTAAATGAAGAAACAGCCAGGTATATTTTCAGGGTTGTCGCTTATAAACTGGTAATCTCTGATCCTGTCAGATATGGATTCAAAATTGAAGAGTCTGATCTTTACCCCAGGCTAAAATATTTTGAAGTTAAAGTTGACAGTGCCGTTGCAGATTTCTCTGTTTTTGCAGAAAAATTCGGGACTAATTACAAATTATTGAAGTTTCTGAATCCATGGCTTCGAAAAGAATATCTTACACCGAAAACCGGTAAAGCATACACAATTAAGATCCCTGAAGCAGGGATGAGAAGTACAGAAGCAGATCAGGGCAATTGATTTGCACTCAGTGGTGATTCAAGATGAGTGATGAAATAAAAGTCTTTGGAGCAAGGGTACATAACTTGCAGGATATCGATGTTACAATCCCAAGAAATAAGCTTGTTGTAATAACCGGATTAAGTGGCAGCGGTAAATCCTCACTTGCTTTCGACACTATATATGCCGAAGGTCAGCGTCGTTATATGGAGACCTTGTCGGCATACGCCCGCCAGTTCCTGGGTGGGATGGAACGTCCTGACGTTGATAAAATAAGCGGCCTAAGCCCGGTTATCTCAATCGAACAGAAAACCACCAATAAAAATCCCCGGTCGACAGTTGGTACTATAACAGAGATATATGACTTCCTCAGACTGCTTTATGCAAGAGCCGCGGATGCCTATTCCTATGCTTCGGGAGAAAAGATGGTAAAATATACAGATGATCAGATAGTGGATCTTGTT
Organism: uncultured Bacteroidales bacterium; assembly: GCA_942492865.1. Taxonomy (GTDB): domain Bacteria; phylum Bacteroidota; class Bacteroidia; order Bacteroidales; family VadinHA17; genus LD21. The sequence continues at coordinate 2,836,680 of OW818650.1, forward strand.
AAGTCGAGGTTCGACGGAAAAAAGGTCTACTTTCTTGCACCCCTGGTACAGGGGCGAAAAGGTCACTATAAAGAATTATTTGAGCAGCTCAGGAGAAAGGGATTCCTCAATATAAGGATCAATGGGGAGATAAAGGAATTAGTGCCGGGATTGAAGCTCGACCGTTATAAGACCCACTTCATTGAGCTTGTGATTGATAAGTTCATCATTGGGGAAATCACTGATAAGAGGCTCCGCGATTCGATCTTTACATCTCTCGACCAGGGTGATGGAGTCATGATGGTGCTCGAAGCAGAGGTCAATGAACCCCGTTACTTCAGCCGGCACCTTATGTGTCCGGTGACAGGCCTTTCTTATAATGAACCCGCTCCGCATACATTTTCCTTTAATTCCCCTCAGGGAGCCTGCCCTCATTGCAACGGCCTTGGTGAGGTGACCAGCGTAGATGAGAAGAAGCTGGTACCTGATCATGATCTGAGCATCAGAAAAGGAGGAATCGAACCACTCGGAAAATACAGAAATATCTGGATATTCTGGCAGATTGAAGCAATTGCTGAAAAGGAAGGATTTACTCTCGATACGCCCATCAGGGATATCCCGGAAGAAGCTCTTAATAAGATACTTTATGGTTCCGACGAAGTGCTTAAAATGTCGAATACACCTCTTGGAATGACCTCAAACTATTTCCTCACTTTTGAGGGGGTTATTAATTTTGTCGGGAATATGGAAGTGATAAGCGGGAAGAAAAGCGGGACAAAGCTGAAGGAGCAATATATCCAGTATAACGTCTGCCCCGAATGCAAGGGTACCCGCCTTAAGAAAGAATCGCTTTATTTCCGGATAGCAAATAAAAATATAGGGGAACTGGCCTCAATGGATATAAGGGAACTATCCTTTTTCCTGTCGGATGTGGAGACCAAAATGTCAGGTAATCAGAAGCTTATTGCTTCGGAGATACTTAAAGAAATACGTTCAAGGCTTGGTTTCCTTCTTGAGGTAGGGCTCGAATATCTCTCATTGAACAGGGGCGCAAGGACACTTTCCGGAGGAGAGAGCCAGAGAATAAGACTTGCAACCCAAATCGGCTCACGGCTTGTTAATGTTTTATATATCCTTGATGAACCGAGCATCGGACTTCATCAGCGCGATAACAGGCAGCTCATTGCTGCCCTCAAGGATCTCCGCGATTCGGGCAATTCGGTTATTGTTGTTGAACATGACAAGGATATGATCCTTTCATCCGATTATGTTATTGACATGGGTCCCGGAGCAGGCAGGCACGGAGGATATGTTGTAGCCCACGGGACGCCGGAAGAGATAATGAAAAGTGATACTCTTACCGCAAATTATCTTAACAAAAAGAAGGAGATCGTCGTCCCTGAAAAAAGAAGAACCGGAAACGGGAATTTTCTTACGATCAAAGGTGCCACCGGACATAATCTTAATAACGTTGATGTGGAGTTTCCTCTTGGTACTTTGATTTGTGTGACGGGTGTCTCGGGAAGCGGAAAATCTTCTCTCATAAACCAGACCTTACAGCCTGCGCTTGCTAAAAAATTCCATAATTCAGGAAAGCCGGTGCTTCCTTACCTGGAAATGACAGGCCTTGAGCACCTCGATAAAGTTATCGAGGTCGACCAGTCGCCCATAGGTAAGACACCAAGGTCAAACCCGGCAACCTATACCGGCGTTTTTACCGATATCAGGAAATTATTCGAACATACTACAGAAGCAAAGATCAGGGGATTCGCAACCGGTCGATTCTCTTTCAACATTAAAGGAGGACGGTGTGAAGAGTGCGAAGGGGCAGGAATGAAAACCATTGAAATGAATTTTCTGCCTGATGTATATGTAAATTGCCCGGCTTGTAATGGCAAAAGATACAATCATGAAACCCTCGAAGTTAAGTATAAAGGAAAATCTATAAGCGATGTGCTCGGGATGACCGTCAATAACGCAGTCGAATATTTCGAGAATATCCCATCTATTTATCAGAAAATCAAGACTCTGAGGGATGTAGGGCTGGGATATATCAAGCTCGGACAGCAATCGACTACCCTTTCAGGAGGTGAAGCCCAGCGGGTCAAGCTCGCCACTGAACTGGCACGACGCGATACTGGCAGGACCCTTTATATTCTTGATGAACCAACAACAGGATTACATTTTGAGGACGTGAAGGTTCTGATGGCAGTGCTTAATAAACTGGTCGACAGGGGAAATACCGTAATAGTGATCGAACATAATATGGACGTGATCAAGCTGGCTGATCATATTATCGATCTAGGAAAAGAAGGCGGCAGTAAAGGAGGAGACATTATCTGTTCGGGCACACCTGAAAAACTTATTAAATGCAAAGAAAGCTATACAGGAATATTCCTCAGGGCAGAACTTGCTTCATAAAATAATTATATTTGAAGGCTTTAATCATTATTTTATTCAAATGGACAAACCAGCCGACCTGATTCAGGATGCATTTAATCAAAAAACCTGGAATGAAATTCATATTACCGATTCGTGGAGAGTTTTTAAAATTATCTCAGAGCTTGTAGAGGGTTTTGAAAAGCTTGCAAGGATCGGACCTTGTGTTTCAATTTTTGGTTCAGCAAGAACACACTATAATGACAAATACTATAAGCTTGCGGAAGATATCGCTTACAAGCTTGTGCAAAACGGATACGGTGTGATTACCGGTGGCGGCCCCGGCATTATGGAAGCTGCAAACAAAGGTGCAAAAAGAGGCAATGGAAAATCGGTGGGGGTAAATATAGACCTTCCCTTTGAACAACATCCTAATCCATATATTGATGCTGATAAGCTGATCACTTTCGATCATTTTTTTGTAAGGAAAGTGATGTTTGTTAAATATGCCCAGGGTTTCATTGTTCTGCCCGGCGGATTCGGAACATTTGACGAGCTGTTCGAAGCTATGACGCTCATACAGACAAGAAAAATCGGGAAGTTTCCTATCGTTCTGGTAGGGAAAAAATACTGGGGTGGTCTGATTAAATGGATCAGGGAGGAGATGCTTGAGGAAGAAAAAAATATATCCGCAGCCGATCTTGACCTGTTTGTTGTAGTTGATACCTCCGACGAAGCAGTCGATTATGTAAAGGCATTCTACGCGAGATACCTGCTGAGCCCGAATTTCTGATCAGACTTTTCTCATCCTGTCCATTTCACGGACTGCATCTTTGCGTTTTAACGTCTCACGCTTATCGTATTCTTTCTTACCCTTTGCAAGGGCTATTTCTGCCTTTGCGAGCCCCCTGTCATTTATAAAAACTTTTTTAACAATGATGGTAAGGCCTGTCTCCTTTATCTTTCTTTCCATCTTACGTAATTCTTTGGTAGTCAGAAGAAGTTTTCTTAGCCTTACCGGATCGTGATTATTTAGGTTTCCCCACCAGTATTCTGAGATATGCATCCCTTTTATAAAGAGCTCACCACCTGAGAAAAGACAATATGATTCCACCAGGTTTGCCTTTCCGAGCCTGATTGATTTGATTTCTGTTCCGGTAAGTTTTATTCCGGCAATGTATGTCTCAATGAACTCATAATCATGAGAAGCTTTTTTATTCTTTATCACTATGTTGGAAGAGTCCTTTTTCATTTTCTCATGCAAAAATTGCAAAATAGATCTTGTCGGTTACCATGGTAAGCAGGAAGTTGGCCGAGATGATAACACCTATTACCGTGATGGAAGCCATTATAAGGAGAGGTACCTTCTTGTGCTCGGGAGGATTTAGCATTGCCTCCATTCCTGTCCAGAAAATAAACAAACCGTAAAAGGCAAGAATATTAATAAATATAAAAGACTCGAATAACCTGCTGATTACCTGGCATAAAATGAAAGGAGAGATTGAATAGATTATCAGTTTGAAGGAAATAACGAAATTTCTTCCAAGATCCAAAGCATAAGTTATTTCTTTCAAAATCAATGCTGAACCATAAGCGACCACTATCATTAGCAGGAAGTACTTGAATGCCGAAAGGAAGGAATAGGCTATAGACAAGCCGGGATTGTTGAAAATAACAGATCCGGTAAAAGCTGCGAGTGCAACGAGAGATATAAGAGGGAAGAAGTGCCTGTTCCTGACGTGCTTCAATGGCTGGCCCTCTGTGCGTATTCCGTCCCATGCACGGTCGGGATCCAAAATGAGATACTTGATTTTCTGATAAATAAGCCTGAAATCCATGTTGCTGGGTATATTGACCCGCAAAATTAATTAAATTTATGGTATATTTCTTTCTCAAAATCAAACCTCCTCTTCATGGACCGTCAAATTACCCCGGATTATGATCTGCTTATTATTACCGGCCCTACTGCTTCAGGGAAAACCTCTCTTGCTGTAGCCGTAGCTTCCAGGCTTGGAGGAGAAATCATAAGCGCTGATTCCAGGCAGGTTTACAGGGGAATGGATCTCGGCACCGGAAAAGATTTTGATGATTATGTTATTAACGGCGGAAAAATTCCGTGTCATCTCATTGATATTGCAGAGCCGGGGTATAAATACAATCTGTTTGAATATCAGAAGGATTTTAATAAGGTATATAATTCATTAAAGAAAAGTAATGTTTATCCTGTTGTATGCGGCGGATCGGGAATGTATATCGACAGTGTGGTTACCGGATACAAGCTGGTAGAAGTTCCTCCCGACAGTGGTCTGAGGATAAGGCTCGAAAAAAAATCGATGGAAGAGCTGAAAGGGATCCTGCTGACCTATAAAAAACTGCACAATGTAACCGATATTGATACCAGAAAGCGTCTTATACGGGCAATAGAAATTGAACATTTCAGCAAAACCAGTCATAAGAAGGAGAGTGAGTTCCCGAAATTAAAATCTCTTATTGTAGGTGTCCTGCCTGAAAGGCAAGCCCGGCGAAGGAGAATAACCGAAAGGCTTCATCAGAGACTTGCATCAGGAATGGTTGATGAAGTCAGAACATTGATGGAAAAAGGAATCAGCTCCGATACCCTCATATATTATGGGCTCGAATATAAATACATAACACTCTACCTGACCGGAGTACTCAAATATGATAAGATGGTATCTGACCTTGAGATTGCGATTCACCAGTTTGCCAAAAGGCAGATGACCTGGTTCAGGGGCATGGAAAGAAAAGGAATCTGCATTAACTGGATCGATTCTGAATTGAAAATGGATGAAAAGATTGCTATTGTAATGCAGCTGTTATGCACTCCATCATCAGGTACTCATTAAAAAATTTATAGGGGCTCCTGTTACTTAAGGTATTTATCTAACCATTCAAAAAATTCCTTATTCCAGATGACCGAATTCTGAGGTCTGGTAATAAAATGATATTCATCTTCGAAAAACAGGAGCTTACTTGGTACCCCTCTCAGCTGTGCAGCCTGGAATGCTTCGAGGCTCTGAGTATAAGGAATACGGAAATCGTTGGCTCCTGTAATTATCAGCATGGGTGTATCCCAGTTATCTGCCATAAGATGAGGCGAAAACTTGTAGCTGCGCGGAGTATTCCAATAAGGCCCTTCGATATCCTTGTTTGGAAACCAAAGCTCTTCGGTTGAACCGTAAAAGCTAATAAAATTGAAAATTCCGCAATGCGAGATGAATGCTTTAAATCTTCCTCCATGCATCCCTGCAAGATAAAAGACCGAGTAGCCGCCATAACTGGCCCCCACGGCTCCAAGCTTTTCCTTATCGACAAAAGGCTCTTCTGCCATTGAATCGGTTGCATCGAGGTAATCCTGAATATTAAGCCCGCCGTAATCGCCCGATATCTGCTCCTTCCATTCCTGACCAAAGCCCGAATTACCCCTGCGGTTGGGCGCAATTACAATATAACCTTTGGCAGCCATCAGCTGGTAATTCCAGCGGTACGACCAGCTCTGACCCAATGGACCTTGTGGACCACCTTTGCAATAAAGCAGAGCAGGGTATTTTTTTGCAGGATCAAAATCGGGAGGATAAACAACCCACATCTGAAGGTCTTTATCATCTTTTGTTTTTATATACCGTTCCTCAACCCTGCCCATCCTGATTGATTTATAGATAGCTTCATTTATGGAGGTAAGCTGCTTTATGCTGCCTGTACTCATATCTACGGATGCGATTTCCGGTGCCATCGACATTGACATTGTCTGTGCCACCATTACACCTGATTTGATATTGATGGGACCAAGATCATGTACGCCTTTTGTCAGGGGAACGATGTTCTTTCCATCAGTCTTAAAGATCTGGGTTGTTCCCATGTGGGCCGAGGCAAAATAAATATTCTGATTATCAGCCCAGCTTATTGCTTCAACATCATAATCCCATCCTCCTGAAAACCATTTACGGCTTTTACTGCTGATTTCGTAAACAAACAGCCTGTCAAGGTCAGATTCATTGCCATCCCTTTCCATGCTCTGGTAAGCGATCCTGGTTCCGTCGGGCGAAAATGCAGGATACCTGTCATAACCCCTGTTGCCGGCTGTAATATTAATCTCTTTGTCAGTTTTCAGATCGTAGAGGAATATATCGGAATTTGTACTAACAGCATCATCAATGCCTTTAAGTTTCTTTGAAGTGTATGCAATGTATCTTCCATCGGGGCTCCAGGTTATCTCTGCTTCATCAAAAAATGGGGCTTGGGGAGATTCAAATTTCTCCCCTTCCATAATATCTTTAACATCAGAGATACTGGTACCATTAAAAGCTGCAACGAAAATATGGCTGTATGAATAATCGCTCCAGTAGTTCCAGTGGCGGTACATGAGGTCATCTATTATTCTGACCTTCGCATTTGGCATATTATATTTTTCATTGGCTGTATTGTCGAGTTTTACCCTTCTTGTGAAATATATTTTATTACCATCGGGCGAAATACTGTAGCTCTCGAAGTTCTCCAAATCTTTCACAACCGTAAGGCCGGAACCATCACTCTCAGCCGTATAAAGCTTACCGTCGTTGACAAAGGCTATGGATCGGCCCTTGTTGAACCATTGTGGCGACGAACCTTCCATCTCAATAACTTTCATGGCTTCACCCCCTTTTATAGATATTTTATAAAGACCGGTTCTCCTTGATTCTGTCTGAAGAGCATATTCGGTAACCGTAAAAAGCAAAGTTGATCCGTCGGGTGAGAGGGTGAAGGAGCCCAGTCTCCCAAACTTCCATAGAATTTCAGGGGTCATCAGGCCGTTACTTATCTCCTCAACGGTAAGCTGATTGTCAAACTGCGGAGGAGCCTTTAATTCAGGCTCTTTATTTTTGCATTGAGATGAAATTAGCAAAACGCATAGTACCGGAAATAAATATCGTCTCATCTTTTCTGAATTTTTTGGATACAATTATCCACCCTGTTGACATTAATTCAATGTCTGCAGGGTGGATTTGTAAATATTACAAGCAATACAACTATATCAGCAATGGTTATTTTGGAGGACCATTCTTAAGTGCCTGTGAAACTTTTATCTTGAGCTCGTCGTAGAGTTCAGGATTATCTTTCAGGATCTGTTTTACTGCATCGCGTCCCTGGCCGATTTTTGTTTCGCCATAGCTGAACCACGATCCGCTTTTTTTAATGATGTTGAACTCGACCCCAAAGTCGACTATCTCTCCAAGCTGTGAGATCCCTTCACCATAAAGAATATCGAAATCTGCTTTTTTGAAGGGTGGTGCAAGTTTGTTTTTTACTATTTTAACCCTGGTCCTGCTGCCAATTATCTCTTCGCCGTCTTTCAGCTGATTGGTTTTTCGGATGTCGAGCCTTACAGAAGCATAAAACTTAAGGGCATTACCGCCTGTTGTAGTTTCAGGATTTCCGAACATCACTCCGATTTTCTCCCTCAGCTGATTTATAAATATGCAGGAAGTATTTGTCTTGTTGATATTGGCAGTAAGCTTTCTGAGAGCCTGTGACATTAATCTTGCCTGCAGACCCATCTTTGAATCGCCCATTTCCCCCTCTATCTCGGCTTTTGGAGTAAGCGCAGCAACGGAGTCAATCACAATAATATCGAGCGCTCCCGAGCGTATAAGATTATCAGTAATTTCCAGAGCCTGTTCTCCATTGTCAGGTTGTGAGATAAGTAGATTTTCCACATCAACGCCAAGCTTTTCGGCATAATTTCTGTCGAATGTATGTTCGGCATCGATAATAGCTGCAATACCTCCGTTTTTCTGAGCTTCGGCAATCGCATGTATTGCCAGGGTTGTTTTACCCGATGCTTCCGGTCCGTAAATTTCAATGACCCTGCCCCGTGGCAGGCCTCCTATCCCCAAAGCAGCATCAAGCCCTATTGAACCGGTTGAAATGATCTGTATGTTGTCGACAGGATGATCACCCAGCTTCATTATGGTCCCTTTCCCAAAATCTTTTTCAATCTTGCCAAGTGTAACCTCAAGTGCTTTTAATTTTTCCTTGTTAATTTCTTTTCGTTCGTTGCTCATATATTGAATGTTATTTTATAAACTGGTCAAAGATCTGGGAGGCATGAGCATTGGTTTCAACTTTGCTTATTATGATCTCTATAATACCCTCTTCGTTAATCAGAAAAGTGGTTCGTACTACTCCGTAAAAACTCTTTCCGTAAATTTTTTTCTCTTTAAGAACTCCGTAGGCTGTTACAATTTTTTTGTCTATGTCGGCCAAGATGGGAAAAGGTAGCTCATATTTCTTTGCAAAATTCTTGTGAGACTCCATGCTGTCTCTGCTTACCCCAATCACAACAAATCCTTCCTTCAGAAGTTCATCATGATGCTCGCGAAGATTGCAGGCTTCAGCAATGCATCCTGGTGTATTATCTTTAGGGTAAAAGTACAGGATGATAAACCTGTTCTTATAATCAGTCAGTTTCACGGTTTTGCCGTGCTGGTCAGTACCTTCAAAATATGGGGCTTTCATTCCCTCTTTCAGTTGAGCCATGTAATTTGATAATTTTGTTATTATGCGTAAATTTACAAAGTTTGAATGACTTCGGAAAAATATTGATTATTTGTTATAAACAAGTCATTCAGTGAAACTAATTTTGCATAAGTTACAGTATTTGATAATTATATATTTGTGAAGGATTCAGTAAATTCAGTTTTAAAAAGCAGACAACAGCTTGCTTATTTGGTAATAATCATACTGTCAGTGTATTTCTCCGGTGACGCAATCTCTCAGAACGTAAACAAGCCGTCAAGGCAATCATCCATTGAGGCATTCTCTGACGGTAAGTATGAAGAGGCATACAGACAGTTCACTGAGCTTTTGCGTATATATCCGAAGGATCCTATTTATAAATATTATTCCGGCGCGTGCCTCGTTCATTTAAAGAGGAATCCCGAATCAGCCACATTGCTTCTGCAGGAAGCTTTGAAAGGGGCAGCGGCAGTCAGATCACTTCCTTCTGATGCGCTTTTTTTTCTCGGAAGGTCGCAGCAAATGGCGGGCAAATTCAGCGAGGCTGTAGATTCATACAGGAAATACGAGGAACAGGCAGGCAGAAAAGTATCAAGAGATATGGGTGTAAGCGAATTTATACAGCAATGCCTGAACAGGCAGGGCCAGATCATTGAATCCGTAGCTGAAGCAAAATCTGTGGCTGATCCTCCTGCAGCGGTCGTTACTCAAAAGGACCAGCCTGACGTTGATGAAGCTAATGCAAAAGCAGTTACAGTATATACACCTCCTCCGGTAAAAACGCCTGATCCCATAAAGGTACCTTTGACCTCCGGGTATGAGAAAATACTTAATGAGGCTCTTGATCTTCAGCATAAAGCAGATTCATTAAAGGGACTTGCATCATCAATAAAGCAGAATACCGGAAATATTCCATCAGGTAACGCAGAAGCTTACAGAAAGAGAATTTTACAGGTTGAATCGCTTGCTGCATCATACCAGAAACAGGCCGATCAGAAATTCAACGATGCTGCAATGGTGAAGGCAGGCAGAAATGTAACGGTTGCTTCTGCCCGGGAAAAAGAAGTTGCAGAAATACCCCGTGATACCATAATACAAGCTGCAAAAGCTGTACAACTTCAGCAGAAAGGAATTTACACTGTTTTTGAAGTGATGCAGAAACCATCATTCAGGTCGGATGAGAAAATAGCTGTTGATCCAGACGTGCCTGAAGGACTCGTTTATCGTATCCAGATGGCGGTGTTCAAAAATCCTGTTGCACCCACTGTTTTCAAAGGAATCACTCCTGTTTACGGTTTCAGGATTACAGCAAACGGACTTACACATTATTATGCCGGAATGTTCAGGAGATCGGCCGATGCATCAATGGCCCTGGTTGCAGTTAAATCGAAAGGATTCAAGGATTCCTTTATAGTACCTTTTTCAGGGAAAAAACCTATTTCAGCCGAAAGAGCAGCTTCCTTAGAGAGGGAATGGAGTAACAGGCCACTTTTCCAGGTGACAGATAATGATAAGGCAGTGACTGACACCGATACCGATACTTTACCGCCTACTCTGATTTTCAGGGTTGAAGTTGCACGCTCGAAAAAACCTTTTGATGAGAAGAAAGAGGATGAATTGAGGAAAGTAGCAGGAAACAGGGGGCTTGACATTTTAAATACCGAAGATGAAAGTACTGTATATCTGATCGGGAAATTTATTACATTTGAAAGCGCGGCAGAGTATAATGATATTCTTGTCCGTAACGGCTACCGGGATTCAAAAGTAGTGGCATTGCTCGGCAGGAGGGAAATACCTGTTGAAACGGCCAGAAAATTATTTGAAAAGATAGAATGAAGGAAAAAACATTAAAAAAGGATAACAACAGCGGGGGTAGCAGTGAATTGAATTCACTGGTTTTAATGAATGATAATATAAATACCTTCGATCATGTAATTAAATCGCTTGTTGAGATATGCGGTCATGATGCTGTTCAGGCCGAGCAATGTGCACTAATTGTACATTTTAAAGGCAGTTGCGAGGTAAAACTAGGACAAAAGGAGGTCCTAAAAGTAATGAGCAAGTCATTAAATGCGAAAGGCCTCCATTCAATAGTCAGCTAGTGTCAGTATTAACAGGCAAGTGATTATATTGCTCATTATATTTTCTTCATAACCTGAAGACTTAATTTTGCTGACATGGGAAAAAATAGCCGTCGCGATTTCCTTAGAAAAAGCATAATGGGACTTTCGGCATCATCTCTCGTTCAAATTCCGTTAGCAGTCAGGGAAAATAATGTTGAACTTCCAGCAAGGACACTTGGCCGGACCGGAATTAAAGTACCGGTAGTCAGCATGGGAACAGGTTCGGTAAGCAGCCAGGGCCTTATCAGGTCGGCTTATCACTCAGGAATACGCTTGTTTTTCTCAGCAACTTATTATGGAAGTGGCAGCAATGAAAGGCTGGTTGGAGAGGGCCTGAAGGGGCTTCCAAGAGATTCGTACCTTATCGGCACAGCTCTGCCCCTTGAAGGTTATGATACACGCAAAGGAGTATTGGCTTCTCCTCTCGATGTCAGGAATTACATAAAAAAGGCAGATGAAAGCCTTCAGCGGTTTGGCCTTGATCATGTTGATTTTTTGTTATTTCCTTATGCCGGCAAACGATCGATGATAATTGATGGATCCCTTATTGATGCCATGCAGAGGGTAAAGAAACAGGGGAAAGCCAGGTTTATTGGTGTGGCAACGCATTCATTTTGTGAAGAAGCGCTGATTGCTGCAGCTGATGCAGGGATATATGATATAGCTATGACCGCTTATAATTTCAGGACCGAAAACAAAGAATCAATAAACAATGCAATTGATTATGCTGTGAAGGCCGGAATGGCTGTGGTAGCAATGAAAACCACTGCAGGGGCATTCAACGATAAGGAGGCAGTAAAGCCGGTTAATACCGATGCAGCTCTCAAGTGGGTTCTTCAGAATAACAACATCTCTTCAATTGTATCAGGGATGTCATCGCTCGACGAGCTTGAAAAAAATATTGCCATGTTAAAGAACCTGACCCTTACTGATTCAGAGATAAAGGAGCTTGACACGGCAACTGCCGGCCATGAACGCGGATTGTACTGCCTGCAATGCAGGAAGTGTGTGCCTCAGTGCAGATCGGGACTAGATATACCTGAGGCAATGAGAAGTTATATGTACGCTTATGGATACAGGGACTTCAGGCATGCAAAAAGTGTGATCGCAGCTTCTGATTTTCCCAGGGATGCATGCAGCAGTTGCATAAGTTGCAATGTAAAATGCACTGCAGGGTTTAATATAAAAGAAAAAATTGAAGATATTTCAAGATTAAAGGATATTCCGGCCGAATTTCTTTCCTGAAGGTCATAAATAATAACACTCCTCAGAGCTTTGTTCATGAGCTCAAAAGCTTGCTTTGCTTTTAAAAAGAAAAATAAAGGATCATTCAGATGATTTTTATATTATTTTTACAGCCATAATTTTCTGGAGTAAAAAATTAAATAAAACAATAATATGGCTGACCTGAATACCAGAATTAGCGATTTCGTGTGGAAGAACCTGAATGAAAAACATGTCGTGGCACAAAAGGACCCCTTTTGGGAATCATTAAGGAATGCAGGAACAGAGCTGTGGCTCGATACGGGCGATATGGAAGAAGCAGAAGCAATCTGGTCTGCTGAAATGAGTGCGCTGACAACGAATAATACGTTGTTAAACAACGAAATACAGAAAGGTATTTATGATATTTTCATTTCAGAGGCTAAAAGTATCGTTAGGGAACTTCCTACCGAGGAGCGTGTAAAGGAGATTGCTTTTATCCTTAACGCCCGCCATGGGCTGAGGCTGGCTGAGAAATTCGGGGGGTTGGTGAGTGTTGAGCTTCATACCTGCACCGCCCGCGATGTAAAGGCAATAGAATATTACGGTAAAAGGCTTCATGACATAAGTCCTGAACATTTTATAGTAAAAGTTCCTTATACACCGGAAGGACTTATAGGTGCAAGAAGACTTAAGGATTCGGGGGTTAAAATAAATTTTACGCTCGGATTCAGCGCGCGTGAAAATTTACTTATCACCAGGGTCGTTCGTCCTGATTATACCAATGTGTTTTTGGGCAGGATAGGAGCGTATATGATCGATAACAAGCTTGGCGATGGAACAGGTGCAGGTGAACGAACTGTTATAGCCTCCCAGAACTGGGTAACAGGAATGTCAGGAAAAAACCCGTGGCAGACCAGGCTGATTGCTGCAAGCCTGAGAAATCACAGCCAGCTTGAGCTTCTTGCGGGAACGGATGTTTTCACTATGCCCCCGAAAGTTGCCGCCTCTGGGCGTAAATCGCTGACAGGGAAATTCACATCAAGACTTCACGAGAATTATGAAGTGAGTATGTACGATTCTGCCAAAGATGCGGGCATAGAAAAATTCTGGGAGGTAAGTGATAACGTGATCAATCTTGCTGACAGACTGGCCGCAAAGCTTCCCGAAACAGGAAAAGAGTTGGTACAGATCGCACTTGAAGAAGGTTGCGAGGATATGTTCCCTATGCTCAGCAAGGAAGAGAGAGCGATGATTGCAGCAAACGGTAAGATCCCTTTTCATTCAAACTGGGCCGAAAAGATCGCTGCCGGTAAGATTGCTCCCGATACTTTGTTGACACTGGCAGGACTGGCTTCATTTACCGCTGACCAGATGGCTCTTGATGACAGGATAAGAAATATTATCGACTAAGAGGAAGTTCTCTGCCTGATAACCTCATAAAGAAGGATACCGGCAGCAACCGAAACATTTAGTGACGGGATATTCCCTGTAATGGGTATCCTTATTTGCTGATCGGACAGTGAGATCAGTTCGCGGCTGATACCTTTTTCCTCAGAGCCCAGGATCAAAACCACAGGACCGGTCAGAGTGGAAACAGGAGCTGCAATACCATTTTTCTCCGTTGCACACACTATTTTAATCCCCGATTCCTTAAGATACTCAACAGACCTGACAATGCTTTTCTCCCTGCAAACAGGAAATGAATGAAGGGCGCCAGCTGAAGTCTTTACGGCATCAGAAGTGATCCTTGCCGATCCTTTTTCAGGTATTATCACTGCATGAGCGCCAAGGCAGTCAGCAGTCCTTACAATAGCTCCGAAGTTTCTGACATCGGATACACCATCAAGCGCGATAAGAAGAGGATCTTCACCCTTTTCATATATCATTGGCAATAAGTTACTGATCTGCTGGTATTCTATCACCGACAGCCAGGCAAGAACACCCTGATGGTTTTTCCTTGTAACAAGCTCTATCCTTTCAACCGGTACTATCTGATAGACTATGTTGTGAGCCTTTACTTCTGTCATCAGCTCATGGTATAACTGCCCCTGCAAACCTTGTTTAACCAGGAGGCGGTCAATCTGTTTGCCTGCCCTGATAGCTTCTATAACGGCTCTTAAGCCAAAAATGGTATCTGTCTCTTTCATCATAAGCTTAAAGGTCTTCAGGATTGTCAAGTCTATAAACGATTCCTCTCCTCCATGAAAGTACAGCCTGATCCCAATATGTTACAGGCGTTTCGCTCCGGCTAAGAAAATAATCGTTGTCAGAAAATATGTTTGAATTCTTTTTGAAGTTAAAAAATAAATAGTCTTCCATTAAATGGACCCGCCCTCCCCATGTTGATTTTACAGTCGGCTTGCGATAACCCCACTTTTCACCATCAGCAGTTTTATATACTTTATCGGGTGGTCCGTAGATAACATAGATCATACCTCTGTCGGTTCTCCAGCCTTCCTTGTAAGAAGGGAAATAGTAATTGGAGTATAGTACTCTGGTATAATATATCCGTATAAGTTCCCTGGCTCTTTCAATATTTCCACCGCATTTTATCCAGAAATCATCAAGGGCAGTCTTTGGTTTTGGTGAATTAAGAATTCCATTTACTTCATCGGGTGAAGCCAGAAATGCAAGAGGCTGAATCAGCAGTTCAGGTGTGGTTAGTGCTGGAAATGCCGATCCGAAATTCATTAAAGCATACCCCTCTTTGTTCTCCTCGTCGATGCTTATAAGATATATACCCTCCTTAGGAAACATAAGAGGCTGGTTCTCCGAATATGGGAAACCAATTGTTGTATCGGGCCCGTAATCGATGGTTTTCTCAGGTAGTATCATGGTAGGCGGGTAGGGGACTTCCTTAAAGGGCCTGAAATAAGAGACATAAAAAGTATCGACCGGATTCCTGGGATAGAGAAGATTAATGTATTCGTTGACCTTCAGTACGGGATTGAAAAGTTCATTTTGCTGAAAGTGACCCCTGGCTAGAAAGTTATACCTGTTATATTGTGAAACAGTGTTGAATGGGACAAAAGCCTGTACAACACTTAATCTCAGCCTGTCGAGTATTTTGATTTCGGCAATATATTCATTGCCCTGCTTCACCTGCAACGGTATCCTGTAAATATATTCCTGCCTGCCTGCATCTTTCAGAATGGAAAGATTTAATATGGAAGTATCTGCCAGTGTAAGTCCTTCTGTAACATTGAGGAGCTTAATGTTGAATTGCATCAATGCTGTTGGCAGTCCTCTTTCATTGGCTTCAGAAAAAAACAGGTCGGAAGTAAAAAATTTGACTGACAGTACTGATCTGTCATCAGATTCATTTACAATATTATATCTTGGATTGAAAGGATTTTTAGTAGGATTATATATATATGAAAGGTCTTTCGGATCGGTTGCGTACCTTGATGATGAGCATGAGAGGAAAAGAGGTATCAGTATGAAAACAACTGACAGCCTGAGCAAGATCTTTATGACTGAAGAATAACTCATATACAAAATTACTTAACTTTTTGCGTATTATATTCTTTCCAGATTAATCTTATTCTGCAAAGTTCTCTTTTTTCAAATTCTGTGCCATTAACTCTGAAAACAGAATGATCAAAAACTTTCCTGTCATCATTTCCCCCGGAGGTCCTGATTACTATCTCATCTCCGAAAACCGATTCTGCAAGATAATTTATTTCAACAGAGTAAGGTGCATTCTTCAATGAGAAATCAAGGTCGTAAGTGTCTGTGACCCATTTAAGATACCTCGAATTATTAGTATGAAGATTCAGGTCGAGGTCGCTTACCCTGACCCTGAAAAAAGGAGAATCAACACCCTCTTCATCAGGCTTATCAAGTTTGCCTGCATTTCGGGGCAGAGCATCCGTCATCATTGAATCGGAATTGAGAACGCTGTCAAGTCTCTGGATCTTCTTTGATTCCCTGTCTATAACCAGCCACGATGATGCTGCAGAACCTATTTGTCTGCCATCAGGATAAAATATATTGAAATCCCTCATGCCAAACAATTTATCTACCCCCTTGTGCCATGTGCGTACAATAATTTGTTCTTCCCATAGAGGCCACTCCGAAATCACAACATAGATCCTCGATAGTACCCAGAACTGATTTCTTCTTATAAGATCCTCTCTTCCAAAACCAAGCTTTTCGGCATGATCGGAGGCAGCATCCTGCAATAGATCAAGAATTGAGAAAAGGTTTATGTGGCCTCCCGGTCCTGTTTCATAAACATGGATCTTGTACTCCTTCTCAAGATAATGCAGATCCATTATGAATTATTTTTACGTATGTGCTCTTCCACTTCATCCGAATACTCGGCCCATTTGTTCATTGTTTCATTCAACCGGGCTTTAAGCTCCTGGTATCTGATATAGATTCCTTCATCATCGGGCGAGGTACTCAATGGATCAATGAGTGACCTGTCCATGCCTGCAAGTTCTTTTTCGAGCTTTTCTATTTCTGTTTCGGTATCTTCAAGTCTTCTTCGCAGTTTCCTCAGATTTTTCTCATAATCCTTTTTCTCGAGGTATTTTTGTTTATTAACAGACAGATCATCCTTCCTGTTACTGGCTGAAGCTGTTTTTTCTTTCCGTTCTATCTCCTTAAGGTTTTCAATCTTCTTTTTCCTTAGGAAATCATAAATACCGCCTATATTCTCTTTTATATGGTTATTCCTGAATTCAAATACTTTCTCTACAATTCCGTCGAGAAAATCCCTGTCGTGCGATACTACAATCAGTGTTCCATCATATTTTATCAGGGCCTGTTTAAGAATGTCCTTTGAACGCATATCAAGGTGGTTCGTAGGTTCGTCAAGCACAAGCAGGTTATATGGTTCGAGAAGCAGCTTTACAAGTGCAAGCCTCGACCGTTCGCCGCCTGACAGTACTTTCACCTTCTTCTCAACGTCATCTCCCTTGAACAGAAATGCGCCGAGCATGTCCCTGATCTTTGTCCTTATATCACCTTTTGCAACATCATCGATTGTCTGGAGAACTGTCCGGTTTTCATCCAGCAGTTCATCCTGGTTCTGGGCAAAGTAACCGATCCTTACGTTATGTCCTGGTTTAAGTATGCCTTCATGATCGAGTTCGCCGGTGATGATTTTGGCAAATGTGGTCTTTCCTTCCCCGTTGCGCCCTACAAAAGCTACCTTTTCGCCTCTCGATACTTTTATATCAACCTTGTTGAGGACAGTATGCGAGCCATATCTTTTTATCAGATTCTGTGCTTCAACAACAATGGTCCCTGAGCGTGGGGCTGCCGGAAATCTTATGTTTATAGCCCGGGTATCTTCTTCATCCACTTCAAGCCGCTCAACCTTATCGAGCTGCTTAATTTTTGACTGTACCTGGATCGCTTTTGTTGCCTTGTACCTGAATCGTTCAATAAATTTTTCAGTATCTCCAATCATTTTTTGCTGATTCCTGAAGGCAGCAGTCTGCTGTTCCTTTCGCTCAGCCCTGAGTTCAATATATTTCGACCATGAAGCCTTGTAATCATAGATCTTGCCCAGGGAAATTTCTATTGTCCGGTTTGTGATATTATCAAGAAATGCCCTGTCGTGCGACACGAGCAGAACAGCTCCAGGGTACCCTGCAAGAAAGTTTTCGAGCCATTGTATTGATTCAATATCAAGGTGATTAGTTGGTTCGTCGAGCAGGAAAAGAGAAGGTTTCTTAAGAAGTATCTTTGCAAGTTCCACCCTCATGCGCCAGCCGCCGCTCAATTCCTTTGTTGGCCTGTCAAAATCTTTTCGTTCAAATCCCAGTCCGATCAAAGTCTGTTCAGCCTGACCCATATAGTTTGAGCCTCCCAGTATCTGGTATCTCTCCTCGGCAATATTCAGATGGTCGCAAAGCTTGAGATAGTCGGGCGACTCATAGTCCTCGCGCCTCGCTATTTCAGCATTGCAATATTCAATTTCTTCACTGAGGGAGATCAGTTCTGCAAATGCTGATACTACTTCATTCATTATGGTGGTAGTATCATCCACTTTCATCTGTTGTGGCAGGTACCCGATGGTAATATCTTTGGGCATATCCACCGTTCCGGATGAGGGACTCTGCAGTCCGGCAATTACCTTCAGAAGTGTGGATTTCCCTGCACCGTTCTTCCCTGCCAGACCTATTCTGTCCTGATCATTTATAAGGAATGATATACTATCAAGCAGGTCGAAGCTGCCAAATGATACTGAAATATTTTGTATTGAAACCATAAATTTCGAAATCGAACTGCAAATATAGAAAAAGTTTATCTTCGGGGGGGGCAACTATACCCCATGGACCATTAATTGAACCTTCGAAAAGGGCTGATGTTTAAATAAAATAATATAACTTTAATCCTGATGGCAGCAATGTATAAATCGAATCTGCTCAAAGCAGGGCTTTTAATCCTGTTCATGATGGTTTTGTTTTCCTGCAGAAAGGAAGATGAACCTTCATTTGTATATTATGTTTCAAAAGAGAAGAAAATAACTCTTTCCAGTACTTACATTAAAAACTTCTTTGAAAGCTTTAATAGCTATCCTGA
This sequence comes from uncultured Bacteroidales bacterium, assembly GCA_942492865.1. Taxonomy (GTDB): domain Bacteria; phylum Bacteroidota; class Bacteroidia; order Bacteroidales; family VadinHA17; genus LD21. Next base: position 2,855,420 of record OW818650.1, read on the forward strand.
AGCTGCTGTATTAAAAAATCTGATCACCCACGATGTGTCTGTTTATAAGGTGATTTATCGCACTAAAATAAAGGGTGGGGAAATTAATGCTTCCGGTCTGGTGTGTGTCCCGGCGGTTCCGGGTAAGTATCCTGTCATCTCTTTTCAGAACGGCACCAACACGCGGAACTCCTCAGCCCCCACAAATAATCTATTTGATCTTCCTGCACATTTGATTGAAATGATAGCATCAATGGGCTATATTGTTGTAATAGCCGATTATCCAGGCTTCGGTGAGTCTTCCGGAATACCACATCCATATCTTGTAAAGGAACCCACTGTTCAGTCGCTTACAGATCTGCTTTTTACAGTTAAAGAAATGGGCGGTGCAATGCTTGACGGTGTAATCCCTGAAAACAGATATTACCTTTTTGGTTATTCACAGGGTGGGTGGGCCACTCTTGCTCTTCACCAGTCGCTCGAAACGGAGCATGGTGAAGATTTCAATGTTGTTGGTTCGGTCTGCGGCGCCGGTCCGTATAGTATTTACAACATTTTTCAGACAATGACACTTGAGTCAACATATCCTCAACCGGTCTATCTTGGTTACATTCTGAACGCTTACTCCTGGTATGACCAGTTCAATAACCCATATTCCGACATCCTCAATCCTCCTTATGATGAAAGGATCCCTTCACTTTACACCGGGGTACTTTCTTTCGGTGAGATAAACAGTCAGCTCTCCACTTCGATCCCCACACTTGTGAGGTCTTCTTTTATTTCAGGATTTACTACCGATCCAAAATTTGCAGGTATAAGGGAAGCCCTTGTACTGAACAGCATTACAGGGTGGGACACTGACAGTCAGATTTATTTTATGCACGGGGGAGCGGATGATCAGGTGCCGCCTGCGTCAACCCTGACAATGTATGATGAAATGATCAGCGCCGGAACTTCATCGTCTGAAATAAAAATGGAAATATTTCCCGGGCTTAATCATTCTGAAGGAGCTGTTCCGATCATGATAAAAGGATTTTTGTTCCTGAATGATCTGGAAAATTAGTAATCTTGCAATCGAATTTTATACCTATCGGATGTGGGACGGAAAAAGGTAATGCCTTTGCTTGAGAAGGTCACTATAACTGACATTGGAGCTGAAGGAAATGCATTGGCAAAAATTGACAATCTGGTTGTTTTTGTGCCAATGGTTATACCTGGCGATATTGTCGATCTGAGAGTAGTAAAAAAGAAGAAGAAATATCTCGAAGGGAAAGTTGTAAAATTCCACGAATATTCACCTGACAGGATCTCTCCAAGATGCATCCATTTTGGAGTGTGCGGAGGATGTAAATGGCAGCATCTTCCTTATAATCTGCAACTTAAATACAAGGAAAAGCAGGTTATTGATACCCTTACACGTATAGGAAAGGTTACTGTACCTGCACATGAACCTATTCTGGGGTCACCTGATGAATATCTTTACCGGAACAAGCTCGAATATACATTTTCTGACCGCCGCTGGCTGACGCAGGAAGAGATAAGGTCTGATTATGAATTTGGAAAGCAGGAAGCGCTTGGTTTTCATATTCCCGGTTTGTTCGATAAGGTGCTTGATATAAAAGAATGCCATCTTCAGCCTGAGCCTTCAAATTCAATAAGGAACAGTGTAAAAAGATACGCTTATAAAAAGGGTCTTTCGTTTTTCAATCTCAGGGAGCAGCATGGATTTTTAAGGAACCTGGTTATACGTAATACTCTTGACGGTCAGGTAATGGTTATTGTTGTTTTTTTTCATGATGAAGAGGAGAGAAGGAACGGTCTTCTTGATCATATCGCTGCTGAATTTTCTCAGGTTACATCGTTGTTCTACGTCATAAATTCAAAGAAAAATGATTCGCTGGCCGACCAGATCCCGGTATTGTATAAGGGGCAGGATCATATTCTGGCGGAGATGGAGGGGCTGAAATTCAGGATAGGTCCAAAATCATTTTACCAGACTAACACAAGGCAGGGTATTGAGCTTTACAAATTCGCCAGGGAGATGGCAAGGCTTACCGGCGAAGAGATAGTTTATGATCTTTATACCGGAACCGGAACCATAGCGAACTATGTTGCCGGTTCTGCAAAACGGGTTATCGGGATTGAATACATCGAAGAGGCAGTACGGGATGCAGAGATCAATTCCCGCATCAACAATATCCACAACACATCATTTTTCACCGGTGATCTTCAATCGATACTCACAGCAGGTTTCATTGAAGCAAACGGGAAGCCTGATGTGATCATAACAGATCCTCCGCGGGCAGGTATGCATGAGGATGTGATAAAAGAGATATTATCAGCGGGGCCGGAACGTATTGTCTATATAAGCTGTAACCCGTCCACCCAGGCCAGGGATGTACTTCTTCTCTCGGAAAAATATAATCTTACGAAGGTACAGCCTGTTGACATGTTCCCTCATACACAGCATGTGGAAAACATAATACTTCTGGAAAAGAAGTGATCTCCGTCAGGCAGGGCATAGATATGCTCAGAAACCTTAAATTAAGTTATGAATAATTTTGCAGTTAAGGGTTGTTTTTTCTACTTTTGTCGCGCTCACATCGTTTTTGGAGAGATGGGTGAGTGGCTTAAACCAGCAGTTTGCTAAACTGCCGTATGGGTAACTGTACCGGGGGTTCGAATCCCCCTCTCTCCGCAAAGCCAAAATAAACCCCGCCTGAAGGGCGGGTTGTTTATTTTACCTGAGCCTCGTTGAAAGCTTGCTTTTATAAGAGGATAAGGTAAAATAAACATAACCGCGAAGCGGGTTTATTTTGGCTTTGCAGGTTCCCCTCCCGGGGATCACACCGAACGGAGTGAGGCGTAATCCCCTACCAAAGGGATCACTCCCGAACAAAGTGAGGGAGTAATCCCCAAGGCACGGATTGCAAATCCCCGCCAACGGATGAAGATATAAAAAAAAGGCGCCATCAAATTGGCGCCTGTCTCAGTTATTCTAAACCGTCTGCGGAACTACGTATGGTTTCCTGTAGTCGCGTGTCAGGTACTTATCAGCTTCCTTGTCGTTCACAAACTTTTCGGCAGCCGGATTGAAGATCAGCTTGCGTCCGGTACGGTATGATATAAGGGCTAAGTTGACAAGAGATGAAGAGTAGTGTCCTTCAATCATTGGATTGTCAAGATTCTTCTTGCTTCCTGCCTTAACACATTCAACAAGGTTTTTAAATCCGTTATTTCTCATTTCAGGCGGGAAATCCTCATCATCCTTTGCTGGACCCGGTTCATTCTTAGGACCGAAATAGGTCTTGTAGCCACCGCCGCTGAGGGACATCCAGCCCTGGTCGCCATAGATGAAGCAGACTCCGTCGTCATTTGTCATCCCTTCAGGATTGGTGGGAAGACCTCTGATCTCATTCTGAATGATAATGCCGTCATCATATTCATAATTTGCTGCCAGAATATTCGGCGTTTCCTGGTCATCCCGGCCAAACAGTCCGCCTGTACACTCAATCTTAACAGGATGAGTGTTTTTGTTCAGGGCCCAGCGTACGGTATCCATTCTGTAAATCCCGTTGTTTCCCATATCAGTTGTGCCGGTATCCCAGAACCAGTGCCAGTGGTAATAAAATCTGTTCAGATTGAACGGACGCATTGGAGCGGGCCCCAGGAATAGATCCCAATGAACTCCTTCAGGTACCTGGCTGTCGGCAAATTTGCCAATCGGCTCCCGGTATCTCCAGGTTATCCCACGTCCCATATAAACTTTCCCAAGCTTTCCTTCCTGAACCATCTTTATTCCTTCCTTAACGGCAACGCTGCTCCTGTAGCAAATACCCGACTGTACAATTCGGTCATACCTGTCTGCTGCCTCAACCATTTTACGGCTTTCAAAAACATTATGACTTGTCGGCTTCTCAACATATACATGTTTGCCGGCCTGACATGCCCATATTGTTTGAAGCGCGTGCCAGTGATCGGGGGTTGCCAGTGAGACAATATCTATCTCCTTATCTTCAAGAACCCTCCTGAAATCATACTCTGTGCCGGGCTTGTTTTTATTCAGTTCCTCGACCGTCTTTGACAAGCCTGAGAATAACCTTTCATCAACATCGCATAATGTTTTAATCCGAACATTGGGAAGGGGGGCATAACTTCGAACATGGACAATACCCCTGCCAAAGATTATTCCTCTGACACGCTCACGGGTTCCTCCACAACCAATAACAGCAATGTTAACCCTCTCAAGGGGGCTGTCGCTGATAAGATTTTTGATATATGCAGGAGCGGCCATTGCTGCTGCAGTTGCACCGGCAGATCTTTTAATAAAATCCCTTCGGTAGATTGTTTTCATAAGTACAATTTTGTGTGGTTATAAAACATTTAAGTTAATTAATTTCCCGTAACAGAAAGCTTCCGCGCCTTCGGACCATCCGGTCTATTTCTTTACCACACCTGCCAATTCTGCAAGCCTTGACATTTCTTTAAGGATGGTTTCCTGTATGTTCATATTCCAGGGGGTTGTGAAAATAGCCGACCTGGTGCCTTCATAACCTTCTTCTTCCAGTACTCTTTTAGAGGGAATGTAGGCCATGATATCATTTGAATAGCCCATTACAAAGATGCCGGGGCCGAATTCCTTTTTAAGATCAAGTGCATAATCTACAAGTAATTCTCCTCCCAAAGCCATTATAGGCTGATCGCCGATTTTCCAGATCTGGCAGGGGTAGGGCCATGTGTCTTTTAAAACTTCCCCGCGATCGAGCCTTTTGATCAGTTCCTGAGCATTTCTTTTCAGATAATCGGGAGTATTTGAAGATGGACCCATTATGCTTACCAGCTCATCTCTGGTGGGAACAGGATTTGCAAACTGAAGGTCTATTTCTGAATACACTGTGGTGAGTGTTGGCGCTACTTCACGCATTTCCTCGCCAAGCACCCGTTCGACAGCTGCTGCAAGAGTTTTTCCGTATTGCAGGGCAAGAGGTATCGTTCGCCGTGGTAGCGGATTCTGGTCAGCCCCGGCTCCCTGGAAAAACAATGCCGTGGCGCCGGGATGAGACTTTTCAAGCTCAATCTGGGCGAATCCCGGGTAATCCCCATTGAACTCATAAATGCTCAGAGTTGTCGCATGGCAGGCATAACCGAATGCTACCGCAATGATTTTACCTGACTGGTCCGTGACTTTTATTACCGGAACAGCATAGTCATTGGGACCATTAAGCTCGGTGACTGAATTTATTGTTGCTTCGGGATTATTACGCCGGTTAACCTGAAACCGTGAGACGCCGTTCGCTACAAAAATTTTTGCAGGCTTAAGTGAAGCAATTGCCTTACCAGCAAGATCTACTATCTGGTTTTCATAAGCCTCCGTATAAGCTTTGACCCGGGTAAGCTGAATATCATCGAGCGGATAAATATTTGACAGAGAATTGTAAAGAACCGGTCCTGAATGAGTATGAGAGCAGTTCAGAATTATCTGCGACCTGGTTAATCCATATTTTGCACCTATCCGGTCACGAATCCGGTCAGATACAGGTTTAGGCACCTGAACAAGGTCGTTGGTGATTAGTATCGCCTTTTTCCCTTTAGCATCCTCAATTACAAGAGCTTTCGACCATAGATCGTTCAGCACGCCTTCAGAGGGATGGTTGCGAGCTGCATAACCGGCCATCCACATTGACTCACCCGGTGTAATTACAACTTTTGCAACACCTGCCTTCCAGTTTTCAACCTGTTTATCCTGCGCTGTGGCATATATACTGGTACATATCAGTAAAATACTGATAATTAAATATGTGGTTGCTCTTTTAATGAAATTCATGGTTCTATTACAATTTTGAAGGTTATCGATAAAAATAATAGCCACAATTTAAAGAAAAATCAAGTCTGTTGTCATTTTTTGCTTTGAATAATTAAAATAATTGTATATTCGCGCCGTTTATTTTTAAACATGGTTCACAAAGTACTAAAAAGGTTAAAAAAAATGAAGAACAAGGTTTTTATGGGAATGGCAGCACTTATGATGGTTGCTTTCCTTTCGGGATGCGGAAAAGCTCCACAGGCAGAGATTGATGCAATGAATGCTGCTATTGAAGCAGCTAAAGCGGCTGAGGCTCCTGTTTATTTGCCGGCTGAATTTGCAGCTGTACAGGACTCAATGAATGTGGTTATGGCTGATATCGAAGCTCAGAGCTCCAAATTGTTCAAGAATTTTGGTGATGCAAAAGCCAAACTTGAAGAGACAAAAACTGCTGCGGCCAAAGTGGCAGCTGATGCAGTTGTTAAAAAAGAAGCAGTAAAGAAGGAAGTTGAAACATTACTTGCAGAGATCAAAACTGTTATTGAAGAGAATGCTACTCTTATTACAAAAGCTCCCCGCGGAAAAGACGGAGCCGCTGTTATAGCACAAATCAAAGCTGATATTGCAACAATAGACACAACAGTTGCTGAGGCTCAGGGCTTATTCGACAAAGGTGCTTATATGGAAGCTCTTGGCAAAGTTAATGCTGCCAAAGAAAGAGCTGCCGGCATCAATACTGAACTCAAAGATGCTATTGCAAAAGCAAGAAGGTAATTTTTGAACAGTTCAAAGAATCAAAATTCCCCGGGTAATTTTCCCGGGGTTTTTTATAAGAAAGCAGGTAAGGGTGTTCAGATTGCATAAAAAAAGAATAATAATTACAATAATAATTGTAACAATTGTTACAAATATTATCGTTCTTTTGGTAAAGTTAACACCTGATTCGCCGGTTACGGAAATTAAGAGAGCCGGAGACTTTATTTCAGAGGCCCGAAGGACAAATGCCGATGTTTATTCAAAAAAGCTGTTCAACGAAGCTCGGATATTATATGATTCTGCTATGGCAGGCTGGAGAATGGAAAACGAGAAATTTATTTTTCTGAGGGATTATGAAAATGTAATAATGTATGCAGGCCTGTCTTCTGAGAAGGCACGTCAGGCCGCTGAATATTCCAGGACAAAAATATCTAATTTCCAGGTTAAACTAAAAGAGAGGATAGACTCTCTCAACAGCCTTATTAAAAAAAATAATGACCTTTTTACATCCTATCCGCTTAATGCCGAAATAAGAAACAGAATTTCAAACGGGAAGTTATTACTTGATGAAGCTGAGGTTGCATTCGGCAAAAATCAGTATATGGAGGCGAACAGGAAAATTTCAGATTCAGAATATCTTCTCATTCATGCTTATGAAAATTCGGTGGAGCTGCTGAAAAATTACTTCAGGTCATATTCCACATGGCAGAAGTGGATCGATAAGACGATAAAGGATTCAAAAAGGAATCATGAATATTCAATTATTATTGATAAAGTATCGAGGAAGTATTACGGGTATCAGAACGGTGTTATAAAGCATGTTTTTGAGGCTGAATTGGGTAAGAACTGGATTGGCGACAAAAGGATGCGTGGTGATCATGCAACGCCTGAAGGAATGTACAGAATAATCCGTAAACTCGAATCGGGCAAAACCAGATACTATAAGGCGTTGCTGATAAACTATCCTGATAATGAGGATGTCAGGAGTTTTAAAAAAGAGGTCTCAAGCGGATCGATACCCCCTTCAGCAACACCAGGCGGACTTATTGAAATTCATGGGAACGGTGGAAAAGGCACTGACTGGACAGAGGGATGCATTGCATTAACAGACAAGGAGATGGATATAGTTTTCAGAATGGTGAAGGTTGGCACTGCCGTGACTATTGTAGGATCGACAATTGAACTTGAAAAAGTACTTGGCAATGAATTATAAAGTTGCAATGAATAATTTTATTCAAAAATTCATCAACAGGGAAAAGCTGTCTGAGAAACTGAGGGTGATATGGATTGCTGTATTTCCATATTTACTGGTTGCTTTTCTTATTGTTTTCACTCTCTTTATCGTTCCGTTCCTTCAGGAATTGTCGATTACCGGGCAGAAGATGAAACCGGCCACAACCGAATTGAAGAACGATGCATCATATAAAAAAGAGCTGAGTACTCTGAACCGCGACCTTCAGCGATTAACACGCACTTATAATGCTTTTACATCAGGTCAGTCATATCTTGTAATTAATACCACCGATAACAGGTTTCATCTTTTCAGGAACAAGAAACTGGTCAGAGAGGGATTTTGCAGTTCTGGTAGTTATAAGCTGCTTCAAACACTTCAGGGTCAGCAATGGATATTTAAAACACCTAAAGGGAAATTCCAGATTCAGGGAAAAACAGTCGATCCTATATGGAAGCGACCCGACTGGGCTTTTGTCGAGGAAGGATTACCGATCCCTTCTTCCGATCATTCGTCAAGATTCGAATATGGTGTGCTTGGTGATTATGCACTTGCTCTCGGCGATGGTTACCTCATCCACGGGACCATATACCAGCGATTGCTTGGTATGCCTGTGACTCACGGATGTGTAAGGCTGAACGATGATGATCTTGAGGCTGTCTTCCACACACTGAACATAGGCTCAAAAGTATATATCTTCTGATCTGAAGAAAATGGAAGAAGGAACATTAATCAATAAGCCGGAAACCGGACGAAAAATGAAGATAGGGTTATTACTGGTTTCCCTGTTCATTATTTACTATACTGTGATGTCCTTACTGAGCCCGGGAAAAAAAATGAGAGAACTCCAGGATGAATACGCATTCCGGCAGGATGGTAAGACAATAATTAATGAAAGTTTATTTTCCGATTCACTTTATCTCGGTATGTTAAAAGAAAAGGCCTGCTTTCAGTCAAAGATTGAAATGGCCAAAACCGACTCCGTTTACCTTTCATTAAACCTTAATGACAGCACTGCAAACCTTGAAATAAGCGGAGTTGTGGTCCATACAGCATTGATGAGCGATATGAAGATCAGCAATATCCTCAGGAAAGGAGACCGGTTTGTAATTCTGACAATGCTTTCATCCCCGCTTACTATTACCAAAGCTGTTTCATCAATAGTGAGAGAGCCTTTGATGATCTCAATTGCACCCAGGGATACATCTGAATTTCAACCTGATGTGATACCTGATACCACTGATTCCGAGCCTGTTAACTATATTCTTGAAATGCAGAATGATGTAAGGTTGTATTTTTACCAGGATGAAAAAGAGGGAAGGTTCAGCACCCTGAAGTTTGATATCCGCGAAAGATTAATAAATACACTGGCATCATTAAAAAGTGTGATGCTGCTGAAAGTCCCCGAATATAAACCCTATATAAGGGTCCATTTGCCTAAGGCTGATGCCAAGATCATCTACAGGGCCCTTCCGAAGCAGGGACAGGTTGCAGTCTGCCTCTGAGATCTCCGGTCAATATTCCCTGTATGAAGCCATAGGAAACTATCAGACTTTCGAACCTTATTTATATCTTAGCCTGATATTAGAAAAACTTTGTAATGGGAAGATTTACCGGTCTGATAGGCATAGTAATAATACTTGCACTGGCCTTCCTGTGGTCGAATAACAGGAAAAGGATAAATTACCGGCTGGTTTTCACCGGCCTGGCTTTGCAAATAGTTCTTGCTGTATTCATCCTTAAGGTTCCCCTGGGACAGAAAATATTTTTCTGGCTGGGAAGGGCAATTAATAAGCTCCTTGATTTTTCGAGGGAAGGGGCCGTGTTTGTTTTCGGTGATCTCATGAAAGTCACTGAAAATCTGCCAGAAGGCGTGGCGCGGGGAGGGGTGTTCCTCTTTATACTGCTTCCGACAATTATTTTTGTCTGTGTGCTTGTTGCCATGGCGTATCATGTCGGACTGATGCAAAGGATTGTTGCAGTGCTTGCCAGGTTCGTTCACAAAGTAATGAGAGTAAGCGGCAGCGAGGCTCTCTCAAATGTTGCCAGCGCTTTTGTCGGGCAGGTAGAGGCCCAGATAATGATACGACCCTATCTTAACGGAATGACCAGGTCTGAATTACTGGCTTCCATGACTGGTAGCATGGCATGTATAGCCGGCGGGGTGATGGCTGTTTATATTTCCATGGGAGTGCCTGCTTCATATCTCCTTGCAGCAAGCCTGATGGCTGCGCCAGGAGCCCTGGTGATATCAAAAATTGTTTTTCCCGAGACTGAAGAATCGGAGACCAAAGGGGCTGTAAAACTTGACGTTAAAACAGAGTACTCGAATATAATGGATGCCATCTCGCATGGGGCAAGCGATGGTATGAAGATCTCATTAAATGTAGTTGCCATGCTTATCGGCGTTATCGCCCTTATCGCACTGATAGATGCCCTGCTTGGTTATTTCGGGATGTTCCTTGCATGGACAGGACTCTCTTTTGATTCTGTGGGACTTGATCTGAACCATCTTCGTCTGAAAGATGTGGTTGGCTTATTTTTCAGCTTCTTTGCGCTTGTTATGGGTGTTCCCGCCTCTGAATCGCTGTCGGTTGGCTCCCTGATGGGAACCAAGATGGTGATCAACGAGTTTGTTGCCTATTCTGACCTTTCTCCAATGATAGCCGGCGGAGCGCTGAGCGCCAAAGCTGTGGTCATTGCCAGCTTTGCCCTTTGCGGATTTGCAAATTTCAGCTCAGTAGCGATCCAGATAGGGGGGATAGGAGCGATCGCTCCATCACGAAAGGCCGACCTGGCAAGGTTAGGGTTAAAAGCCATGCTCTGCGGAACAATGGCATCTTATGTTTCTGCATCACTGGCAGGGATACTGATGTAGGCTTTTATGTTCATCTCCCGAAAGCCTCGATTGAAATTTTTCTTCAGTTGTTGCTTTTTCACCACAGGGTTCACGGAGTACACGGAGAAGAATTCACAGATTCTATAGTCCGTGTTCACTGTGTAATCAAGAATTAGCTCATTGATAAAAGGAGATGCTTCACAATTAAACTCCGCTTTACAGTCTTATTTCACCAGAGAGCTGCAGAAATTTATATTCTTTTTGTTCCGATATCGGGCAGGAAAACAGTGAGTACACCGATAAGCGGCAGGAAAGCACAAACATGGTAAATATAATCGATGCTGGTTTTATCAGCCAGCATTCCGAGCAAAGCCGACCCCAATCCTCCCATGCCAAAAGCAAAACCAAAGAATAATCCCGAAATCATTCCTATTTTACCGGGAATAAGTTCCTGTGAATAAACCAGGATCGCCGAAAAAGCAGAGGCAAGTATCACACCAATTATTATACTTAGTACGCTGGTCCAGAAAAGGTTGGCGTAAGGTAACAACAGAGTAAAAGGTGCTACACCGAGAATAGAGAACCAGATGACATACTTTCGTCCCACCCGGTCACCAATGGGGCCGCCCAGGAGTGTTCCGGCAGCTACTGCAAAAAGAAACAGAAACAAATGCACCTGCGAAGATTGTATCGATACATTGAACTTATGCATCAGGTAAAAAGTAAAATAACTTGTGATGGATGCCAAATAGAAATATTTTGAAAAAATAAGGACCAGCAGAATCACTACGGACCAGGTAACTTTTGCTTTTGACAAACCATGTCCTTTTGTTATTACAGTAGCTTTTTTCCGCATTCTGTTCATATGATGAGCATACCAGCTGCCAACATTTAAAAGCACAATAATCGCAAGCAGCGCAAGTATTGAAAACCAAAGGATACTCGACTGCCCAAAGGGAACGATGATCATAGCTGCAAGTATGGGCCCCAGTGATCCTCCCAGGTTGCCACCAACCTGGAAAATGGATTGAGCCAGTCCCCTGCGGCCGCCCGAAGCCATATAGGCAACCTTCGATGCTTCAGGATGAAAAACAGACGATCCTGTTCCGATTACAGCTACCGAGACTAAAAGCAATGCATAATTTTTCGCCTGGGAAAGGAGGATCAACCCCGTGAGCGTAATAACCATACCTGCAGCAAGTGAATAAGGTTGCGGTTTACGATCGGTATACAATCCTATAAGAGGCTGAAACAAAGAGGCTGTTAACTGAAATACAAGGGTTATGATCCCTATCTGCGTGAAGTTAAGGTGAAACGAATCCTTAACTACCGGGTATATGGAAGGGATAATAGACTGAATGGTATCGTTAAGAAGGTGAGAGAAGCTAATGGATAATAAAATGGTAAATATTGTTTTCCCTGCTATATCGCTGGCTAATGCTGCTGAAGTCTGATCGTCCCTATTTTGCATATTTCTGAAAATAAATCCTGCAAAAATAAACATCCATTGGTAACGCAGATAATAAAAAACAATCAAATGTGAGTTGGTAAATATTTTAGTGACGACCCGCTGTTGATTGGTTTGCATTCGTAGGTCGAGTAAATCATCTTCTTCATCTCCGGAGAAAGGTCATCTGCTTCAGGTACTGACCACTGCCAGACAATTTTTACATTTTCACCGGCGGAGTTTACATTATCTATAATCAATACCTTATTATCGCCGCATGCAATTATCTCATCCTTCTTCCACTTTCCGGCAGTACATCCCGAGATGAGGATCAGCAGGATTGCGATAGACAGTTAAAGTGTCTTTATCATATGTTCTTTAGTTTTAGTTTCGTATAAAATTAATATTTATTACGAGGTTTGACGAGTTCAAAATTCTGCAGATGAATGGCTGAGAAAACTTGATCTGATAGTCACAGATTAGCTGCTCAGGATTGAACGATAGAGGACTTTAATATAGGATAGGTACTCGTATTGAGTCCTCACCTGCTATTTCAGGTAATGCCTTATTGATCAGGGATGAAAACTATCTGATGGCTTTTAGATAAATGAAAATTACTGCAAAAGCGATGGCTTTTCTCTTGAGAAATCCTCCTCCATCCGGTGGGTGTTTTCTTTTAATTAAGATCCTAAAATCTTTTTTTTTGTTTTGATACAAACAAAACGAAAATAAGATTGTTTATGGATGCAATCAGAGTAATATAGGGTAACCGGGAACCATGTTAAAACCGGGGCAGATTTGAAAGCCATTCGTAATAATTAATTTAAATTCTTTACAATGAAAAAAAATTATAAAAATTTAGGAATGATCCTGAGTGCCGGAATCATTGCATTATCGGCATGTCAAAAAGATGATCAGTTAAGACCGGTGGCAAATGATTTTGGCATTAAAGATGGAAAATCATCAGCAATTCTGACAAATACATTTTACAGTAAGACACTTCCTTTAGGAAGGGGTGTGGTAAGAGCCTGGATAAAGGAAAATAAAGATGGACAGCCTGTCTCGGTTGGTATCAATTTGTCTGAAAAAGCCTTGGAAAATCTCACTGATGAGCACTCTGCGTATGTACTTGAATTGCCTCCAAAAAAAGGCCGGAATTTTTACACACATGTCTTACTGGATTGGAATCCTGGAGGCCATGTTCCTCCGGGCATATATGACGTACCCCATTTTGATGTTCATTTCTATACTATTCCCAATGAAGACAGATTGAAAATTGAGGCGGATGATCTTGCCGAATTTGCAAATGCTCCTGGTGCACAGTATATTCCCAGTTTATATTTACAAGTTCCCGGAGGAGAACCGGAAATGGGAGCTCACTGGGTCGATCTGCTTGCGCCAGAATTTAATGGTGGAACTTTTACAAAAACATTTATCTGGGGCTCTTATGACGGCAGATTTATTTTCTGGGAACCAATGGTCACTTTGGATTATCTTCTTTATTTGAAATCCAATCCGGGCAGCGTTCCTGTTCCGCTAAGACAACCTGCTTCATACCAGCAGGATGGTTATTATGCAACACATTATGATGTATCTTATTCGGAATCTCCGAAAGAATTCAGTGTTACTTTACTTAACCTTACTTACCATGCGGGTGAATAATCCCGGATAAATTTTAATTATCAAGAAATCAGGAATATAAAAACCGCTTAAGATAATGATCTTAAGCGGTTTTTATTTAAAGTATTAGATTAGAATTAGTCAGAATTATCACAAAATTGATAATAGACAAGCTCTTGAAATGGGGAAATATGTATTATGTAAATTATTTCCAATGGTATCTGAGAAAGATTTAGTTCCATTTAAAATAATTACATCCCAGGCATTCACTTCATGCCATATTGACCTGATCCATAAGGATGTAAAACTCGATAAGTGGAAACAGGATACCTGGCTCCCATTTGTTAGGGTTTCAAATAGTTTTAACCGTACTTTTGCTCTCTCATTTGAACTGGGTTTTGTAAGAAGCCTTTGTTCTAATGGCTTTATTTTCAATAAGGAGTTTATTACAGTGAAGTATTCGCACATAAAAGGTGTTATTCCTTCAATTGTGGATATTGATACATCGGGCTTAAAGGAATTTGAAATCAATTTCGTGAATTATCTCAAGAGCCTTAAAAAGATAAATGTGGATAGAGAGTACGTTTTTCCTTTAGTATTAAAAGCAGTAAATCTCAATTTCATCCTGGATCATGAGAATCCAAAAATTGCTGAGAAGGAGAGAATAAGGCTTCTGAAAGCAAAAGGTATCATTACTGACCTTACTAACCAGTACTATAATGAGCTAAATTCAAACGCCTATGCTGTTTTTAATATCCTGACTGATTTTATTTCACATCAGAGTGATTATAAAATACTGCCATTTTATAATGCTCAGGTAAATGCATATTATCAAAAACCAGGGATTTGGATGAGTGATTTTATAAATGCTTTAAATATTAAAAAGGTAAGCCTGGAAGAATACCTTGCTGATTATCTTAAGTTCCTTAACTAATTTAGCCCTTAGAGTCAAAAGGATAGTAATTACTTTAGTTTTTTTACTGCATCGGCAAACGCTTTAAGGATATTGCTATCAGTATAGTTTAATTTACAATTATTATTGCTGTACTCTAAATAGCAATTCTCATAATCAGTAAAATCAAATCTATATCTATCCACCCTTCTCGATCCGGAATCTCTTAATAAAAAAACCAGATCCTTAATGCTTCTTACTTCACCCAATCCTTCATATTGTCTTCCATGCTTGTAGTAAATATATTTTAAACAGATTTTGAGATCGAAAGGCAGGAGGCCAGCAATAATTGAAGCTACATCAGATATTGAAACAGATGTCTCTGTAACACTTATTCTGATCCCGGAAGATTTTGAACCTTTCGGAATGATCTCAAACTGGTTCACTGGTTCAATAGTAATTTTCCCCTCATACCCAAGCCTTCGTCGCTCTTTAAAGAATTCATCTACCTGCTTCCATCGTATCTTATTGTTTCTATCCACAATCTTACTGAGATCAAGACCGGTATCAGGAGAAAGCAATATCTCTTTTATGTCATTTGAAATGAACTTTTTGTACCACCTGTATGGCTCATAAAAGAAATAATTTATATCAAAGATGGAATAGTTCTCATCTGAAATATCCATAAAATAATCGTATGAGTTAACCTCCAGCGGTACCCAGTAAACCTTAAAGAAATCAGTTTCAATTTTATTGTCAAATTTTGAACATAACCAGATCCATTCAATCTGAGCATCATCCAGAGTGTCAGGACTATAAATTTCCTTCATCCTGAGAGTGGATAATATTTTTGGGTATGAATTCATATATGCCAGTATGTGCTTGGCATTCTGGTATTGAATGCCCCATTCCTGTTTAAATTTCAACCAGTCCGGTTCACTTTTCAAAATGCTTTTCATTCCAAACTACTCTGTGATTATTTAGTGCTTTTCGTTCTGCTTTTACTGTCCTTTGTTGATAATCCGGATCTTCTCCTAATGGTGAAGGAAGAAGGGGATTACTCCCTCACTTCGTTCGGTCGTGATCCCCGCTTTGCTGGCGCGGATTTGCAATCCGTGCCTTGGGATTACTCCCTCACTTTGTTCGGGAGTGATCCCTTTGGTAGGGGATTACGCCTCACTCCGTTCGGTGTGATCCCCGGGAGGGGAACCTGCAAAGCCAAAATAAACCCGCTTCGCGGTATGTTTATTTTACCTTATCCTCTTATGAAAGCAAGCTTTCAACGAGGCTCAGGTAAAATAAACAACCCGCCCTTCAGGCGGGGTTTATTTTGGCTTTGCGGAGAGAGGGGGATTCGAACCCCCGGTCCCGCTAACGCAGGACAACGGTTTTCGAGACCGCCGCATTCGACCACTCTGCCATCTCTCCAAAAAATCCTTCATTATATGGTTTCCGTCAACCGCCGCTCCCGATAGCTCCCGATAGCTATCGGGACGGGACGACCACTCTGCCATCTCTCCAATAATCGGTCCGTCACGGGGTGCAAATATAAACATTTTAGTCTGTTTGCCGTACAGGCGAAACAAGATTAAACAAACTGCTTCCTCGCTATATTTTTATGATCCTTCTTACCTGCACACCCTTTGATGAGATAAATCTTATGAGATAAATGCCTTCCCTCAGATTTCCAACTTCAAGCTGCATTTCTTCACCGGAATAATTTGGTATTATCTTGATTGCTCTGCCAGATATATCACAGATCTCAATGTTGCTGACATGCTGCATCCTGTTTAAGTACAATATATTATGAACAGGCACCGGGAATATTTGGATCCCTGGTATTGCTTCATCATTGGGCCTCATTCCGGTTGACAGGTTATTGACGGTTACAGAAAAATTGTCAAGAAAAAACCGTTTTGTAAGTCCCTCTATCTTTATCCTGCTTGATGCTGTTCCTCCGGTTCCGGAGAACTCCACAGTTTCGAAATTATCTATTGGAATAAGTGTATTCCCAATGGGAATCCCATTAAGAAGTACCTTTACAGAAGCATCATCGCCCGGCCATCTGCAGATGTCAAATTTTACCCTGAAGTTTCCTTCATTCAAAGTAAGATCAATGGAGGGGGTCTCAATCCACCCTGTGATTGCTTCAGTGCCAATCTTAATTTCGCCTCCGGCTGAGTTAATTTTATACCCCGACCAGCCGGGGGTGATGGTTTTTGAATCAAGAGATCCTCCATAGTCATAGGTTGTCGGAGCTGAATGTGTTCCGGTAGTGAAACCTGAGAAGTTTTCGGTAAGGACAACAGTCTGCCCTTTAAGGCATGCATGACCTGTAATAAGAAGGATCATACAACCAATCCTGAATTGCAGCGATCTTTTCATTTTACTTTTTTGAAATAATATCCTTTTAGCACAGGATCTAATTTCTGCAAAATCTCAGAAAAAGTCAAGTAACTATAAGAAAAAGAGTGACCAAAGAGTTAAATTTGCAATTAAATTGAAGGTCAATTATTAAAAATCTTATCCCGTGAAAAGCTTTTTTAAGATTACAGCCGTTGCCGCTCTCATAATTTTTGTTCTCCTTTCATGTAAAGAAGAGCAGATTACAGATAAGAGCAATCCATTTTTCAGCAGTTACGATACGCCTTTTGATGTTCCTCCTTTTGAAAAGATCATGGCCAAACATTATATGCCTGCCTTTGAGAAAGGGATTGAGGATGCAAGAAAAGATCTTGAAGCAATTACCGGTAACCGGAAATCGCCGACTTTTGAAAATACAATTGCTGCCCTCGACAACCAGGGAGAGCTTCTCGACAGGGTAGCGTCTGTTTTCTTTCCACAGAGCTCTGCAGCAACGAATGATTCGTTACAGGATATTGAAATAAAGATATCTCCCATGCTTGCAGCTTTCAATGATGAAATAACTCTCAATCCTGATCTCTTTAAAAGGGTAAAAGCTGTTTATGAAAACCAGGCAGCATTTAAGCTGACCGATGAAGAGAAATACCTGCTCGAAAATCTTTACAAAAGCTTCATCCGTAACGGAGCCAATCTTCCACCAGCCGACCAGGATACCCTTAAGGCATTGAATCAGCGACTTGCTGTATTGACAGTTCAGTTCAGCCAGAATGTCCTTGCTGAAACTAACAACTTTAAGCTTGTTCTCGGGAAGGAAGACCTTGCCGGATTACCACAGTCGGTTACAGATGCAGCTGCGGAGGCTGCCAAAGCTTCTGGAAATGACGGAAAATGGGTATTCACAACCCAGAGGCCAAGCATGTACCCTTTCCTTCAGTACTCGACCAGGAGGGACCTTCGCAGTAAACTGTACAATGCTTATCTAAACCGGGGAAATAACGGTAACGAATACGATAATAATAAGATCCTTGCCGAAATTGTGCGTCTGAGAGCTCAGAGAGCTGAATTGCTGGGTTACAAGACTCACTCACATGTAGTTCTTGAACCGCGCATGGCAAAAGTACCTGAAAATGTATTTGAGCTCCTCAACAACCTTTGGGAGAAATCACTTCCTGTTGCAAAAAATGAAGTAAAGGAGATGCAGTCTATAATCAACAGGGAAGGAGGACGTTTCAGGCTCGAACCATCCGACTGGTGGTACTATGCAGAAAAACACAGAAAGGCAAAGTATGATCTCGATGATGCGGAGCTCAGACCGTACTTCCGGCTTGATAATGTTAAGGAAGGAGTTTTTTCATGTGCAACCGGTCTTTTCGGAATAACATTCAATCCGATAAACAATATTCCTCTTCCTCACCCCGACGCACAGGCCTACGAGGTCAAAGAAGCCGACGGTTCTCATATTGGCGTACTCTATCTTGACTTTCATCCAAGGGAGAGCAAGCAGCAGGGTGCCTGGTGCGGCTCATACAGGAACCATCACGTTCTGAATGGGCAGGAGATTAACCCGGTTGTAACAGTTGTCTGCAACTTTACACCTCCTTCAGGAGAACTGCCTTCCCTTCTCAGCCTTGAAGAAGTGACAACTCTTTTCCATGAATTCGGACATGCTCTCGAGAACCTGTTCAATAAGAACACATATAATCAGACCTATGTGGCATGGGATTTTGTGGAACTGCCTTCCCAACTTAATGAACACTGGGCGCTTGAACCTGAGGTCCTTAATACTTATGCTAAGAACTATAAAACAGGCGAAACAATCCCATTGGGCCTTGTTACAAAAATAAGGGAAAGCGCTTATTTCAACCAGGGATTCGAGACAGTCGAATACCTTGCCGCTGCAATGCTCGATTTGTCATATCATACTCTTGAAGCTCCGGCAAACATTGATGTCCAGGATTTTGAAAAACAGTATTTCACAAAGATAGGCCTGATCCCTGAAGTAATTTCCAGGTACAGGAGTACTTACTTTCTCCATATTATGGGAGGCTACGATTCAGGATACTACAGCTATATCTGGGCAGCAGTGCTTGATAATGATGCTTACGATGCGTTCAGGGAGAAAGGAATTTTTGATAAGGAGACTGCAAATTCATACCGCAGGAATATACTTGAGAAAAACGGAACAATGGACCCGATGCAGATGTTTGTAAACTTCAGGGGACGTGAACCAGTAATTGAACCGCTGCTTATAAACAGGGGACTAATCCCGGAGAACCAGACAAAGTAATATCCGGGATGTACTGAATCTCTCCTGTATATGCAGAAGAAAAGCCTTTGCGGAATGATGCCTGATGATATTCATGGTGTGGTAGCATCAGGCGGGTATGGTTTGTCTCATGCACTCACTATTGCAAAAGGTTTTTACAGGAAGAGAATATATAATTTTTCTCAGTTGCCTGATATTCAAAAGGGACTTAAAACATTAATTGAAGAGAACTGCACACCTGGTTTATTGCATCCTGATACTTTTCAGGAATCATCTGACGGATCGGTAAAATACCTCTTCAGAACAGACGAAGGGAAAGCTTTTGAGACCGTTTTTCTTCCTGATAAGAAAAGAAATTCAGTATGCGTTTCAACGCAGTCGGGATGCAGGATGGGTTGTCCGTTCTGCGTTACTGCCAGCTATGGATTTCATGGCAACCTGTCGGCAGGAGAAATAATAAACCAGATAATCAGCTTGCCGCAGTCATCAAAAATCGATCATGTAGTATTCATGGGAATGGGAGAGCCCATGGATAACATAGAGGAGGTATTGAAAGCCTGCACCATCATTACATCACAGTGGGGACTGGCAATAAGTCAGGCTAATGTAACTGTCTCAACGGTGGGTATCGCTCCTGCAATCAGGTCATTTCTTGACCGGTCGGGCTGTAACCTGACCGTCAGCCTGTATTCACCTTTTGAAGAGGAGAGGATAAAGGCTGTACCTGCAGAAAAGAAATACCCGGTGCGCGACATTATAGAAATGCTTAAGAATTATCCGCTGAAGAAGAAAAGAAGAGTCAGTATGGCCTATATGATGATCAATGGTATAAATGATACGGACAGGCATCTTGAAGAGCTCAGGCGTTTATTCGCCGGCTCAGCTGTCAGGATTAACCTTCTGCCTTACCATCCGGGTCACGATGATACAAGGATATCATCACCCGATGACAGGATACAGTACTTCAGGCACAGCCTTGTTATGGCAGGAGTTTCCGCTTCAGTAAGACGATCAAGAGGATCAGATATTTCTGCGGCTTGCGGTCTTCTGGCTTCGGGGCTTAGAAAAAACTAATGATTATTAACAAGTTGGAACATATATTCACTGAGGTATCCCTCCGATGTTTTTATCCAGTCTTTTTTGAGGCCGCATTGAACAAAGCCGAGCTTTTTGAAAAGATCCATGCTTTCACAGTTATTGGCAAGGATGTTACAGTAAAGCTGATGAAGCTGCAATGTTTTAAAGCAATAACTGGTCAGGCATTGTAAAGCCATAGAACCGTAACCCTTTCTCCTGTAAGCCTCATCGGCAATCAATATGCCTACACCTGCCCTGTGGTGAAAAGCATCGAAATCAAAAATATCGATAGTGCCTATAGTGACGTTTTGCTCTGTAACATCAATCATCAGTCTTAACTGGCCGGTCTCATAAATATTCTTATGAGAATTCTTCAGATAGCGTTTAAGTGTGAATTTGGAGAATGGAGAAATTGTATTGCTTATCTGCCAATACGAAGCATTGTTTTCCCATTCGTACAATAATTCGAGATCTTCAGGCTCCATGGCCCTTAACCTTATTTCCTGGAATTTCATCTATTTTGAAACCTTTTTTATGAAGAGATCGGTGGGATAACCTAATTTAATGAGGTGAGCCTTCAACGCTGATGCTTCCTCATAGGTTGAAAACTGACCCGTAATATACCTGTAAAATTTATCCTCTTCACTGTACATTACCCTGATGTCTGTTACAAATTTAAAATACCTGACATCAATAGGATTATATTTTGCCATTACCTGGACCGTGTAATAAAGCACGTCAGATTCTCTCACCGATCTGTCGTTCACGTCATTGATATTCATGTTCCGGATCAGAATACTGGAATCGATAGCCTGTACAACCGGGATGTTTTTTAAATCGATCTTTTCATAGGTTATCGGCTTTGCTGACGGATCTTTTTTCAGGTTAACATCAATTGTAACAATGTTGACTGACTTATCCTGCAGAATTGCAGTATCGATTGTCTGTGGCAGGTAACCCTTTCCGGTATATACGATCCTGAATGTTCCGGGGTTGACAAAGAAATTATAGTGGCCTGTCAGCTTATTTGCGAATCCGACGTCAAGTGTATCGCCGGTCTTCCTGTCAAGGAGATGTATGGCATAATCCTTACTGAAATAAATTAATGTATCCTGCAGGCTGAGTTTCCCTCTCAACTGAAAAGTCTGGTTAATGCTATTATCGAAGCTGAGGTAGAAAATCTCTTTCTTTTTATAACCGGTTGTAATTGAATAAAATGCATTTTTCCCTTCGTTAAACGACTGAAAAAACTTATCATCATCTGTTGTGTTAACGGGGAACCCGAGATTTCTTGGGGTTTCCCACATAGTTCCGCTTTTCTGGCTCCAGAAATTATCAAAACCACCCATTCCTTCATGACCTTCCGAACTGAAATAAAGCTCGGAGCCGGATTCGGAAATGAATGGCGTATCCTCATTAAACTTTGTGTTTATTGTGGAACCAAGATTCACCGCCGGACCCCAGTCACCAGAAAGATCCTTCTCTGAAACATACACATCTAATCCTCCAAAACCTCCGATACGGTTGCTGGTGAAATAAAGTTTATTGCCATCGGCCGATACGGAAGCATGCGATTCGTAAAACTTGGTATTGATATTCCTGCTCAGCTTTTTAATGGGAGTCCATTGGCCTTTCACAAGCTCTGAAGAATATATATTACCATCGTAGTTATCAGTCTTATAAAGGAACAGGAGTGTGCCGTCCTTGTTAAGAGAACATGTTGAGCAATCTTCACCTGCATTTATCTGTTCTGTAATTTCAACCGGGTTTTTCCATTTTCCCTTCTCCTTTACGGAATAGAATAGTACATTGACCATTCCACGTCGCTCGGAGTAAACTATTGAATTACCATCGAAGCTTACAGCAGGATTATCGTTTATTGATCCCTGGCTGAATCCCGGACCAAGATTTGCCCGGGTCATTCCAACCGGGTTCTGTTGAAAACTTATAGCATTATTGCAGGCAAGGATCTGCTGGTCTATATAATCGAGGTTTTCCATACCTCCTTTTTCCTGTGTTGCTTTTGCAAGCTGGCTGAATTTTTTCAATGTGGCGAGAGCTTTATCAAGCTCATTGTTAATCATATAAGCTTTAGCCAGGTTGAAATGGGCATCCAGGGGAGCCCTTAGTTCTTTAAATGATGCCGGCTGGGCCTCATAGCTGGCGTCTTTGATTGCCTCTTCAAGATATGGAATTGCTTTCTCCTTTTCGCCTGCGATGTTCAGATAACAGGTCCCGATTTTATACTTAATATTAAAATTTTCAGGTCTGTCGAGCAGGATATATAATTGATTGGCAAGCTCGTATTCTTCGAAAAGATAATGCGATTCAGCCTGTGTAAATATGTTCCTCATCTCAGTTGATGATTGTGCTGAAACATTTATTGATAATAAAAAAAGGAGAAGCAACAGGTGAAACCGGTTAGTGTCTGCGCTACCTTTAAATACAATTTTATCGCTCATATAGAAAACAAAAACCTGTCAGTTCAGGGTAATCCTGTAAATATCTTCTTTTCCCAGTCCGTCTGATTCTTCATAGATTGGATAGTATCCTGTTCTACCATCTCCTACCGGCATAAAAAACATGTTATCATCGGGGGTATTCAAGGGATAGCCCAGGTTCCCGGGGCTGCTCCATGAACCATCGGCCTGGAGTTCGGATCTGAAAATATCATATCCTCCAAGAGTCTGATGGCTTTGTGAACTGAAAAACAATGTTTTGCCATTATTTATAAGGAATGCCCTGTCCTCATTTAAAAAATCGTTTATTTCACTGCCAAGATTTTTTGCAGGGCCCCACTGTCCATTAACCTTCTTTGAAATATAGAGGTCGAGTCCTCCATGACCGCCCGGCCGGTCCGAAGAAAAGATTATCTGATTTCCGTCTTCAGAAATAAATGCATGTGATTCCCAGTAAGGAGTATTGATATGTTTACCGGCATCTGCTGCTTTTGACCAGCTGTGCCCGTCAAAATTGCTTATAAGAATATCACTGTTTGTTTCATTGTTTTTAGAGATGAACATCGCATTTCCATCGGCGGAGAGGCAGGAGAGGTAGATTTTGCCGTCTAACTGAAGATCAGGTGTGATATTAACTGGAGCGGTCCATTTTCCGTCAACCAGCCTCGAGAACATTATTGCATCATAAAACTTAAGCGAGACCATGTATGCAAATGATTTGCCGTCAGCTGAAATGACCGGATTGTAATTTGAATTTGCGTCGTTGAAAAGCCTTCCTGCGTTTTCTTTTGAAAATGAAACAGGATTCGCTATTATTTCTCCTGCTTTATCGCACGATTCTATTTCATGTTTAAGAAAATCAAGATTCTCCCTGTCATCAGGACTGAGTAGTTCCGAGTATTTTTTAAATGCGTCCCTGGCTTTTTCGAACTGGTAATTTACAAGGAAAGCTTTGCCAAGAATATACATAGCATCGTATGGGGCCGTTTTTTCTTTCAGCGTACCTTCCCAGTGCCTGGCTGACATGTTTTTTGAAGCCGTTTCGAGATATTCAATGGCCTGATCCTTTTTGCCCGGGATGTTGATGTAACATGTGCCAATCCGGTAGGCAAGATTGGCATTATCCGGCATTTTTTTGTAAAGCTGAAGGTAGAATGGAAGCGCATCCTGGTAATCCTCATTAAGAAAAAAGTATTCTGTTTCCAGAAAAGTTTTTTGCAAATTCCTAATACCCTGAGCATCTGACGAGCTGCAAAAGAATGAAAAAATAATGAGGAACAGGCTTCCTTTATTCATTTCAAAGGCTTTAGTGAAAATCAAATGTATTAAAAATTATGAAAATAAAATATTTGGAAAAAATATTTTAATAAAGAGAGTTTATGAAAAGGTCATCTTTCATTATTTACCCATATCCCGATAGCTATCGTGACTCCTAATGGGAAATTGTTGATATGCAGGTACTTAAAGAACCCCCTTTAGGGGGTAGGGGGCAATATAACAAACTTTTTATACAGCCTTTTCTTAAGCAGTTTTAAAATCCTTCTTCTTTCTTTTCAGGTAAATTATTAATACCAAAATCAGCCATGCAACGATTGCTGCAAGTATCCAGTCGTGGTTTATACCGGCAAAAGAAATATCTGATTTCTTCACGGGCATGGCTATTTTAAGTGAAACAAGGTTGTTGGCGCCATTCTGATCCTGAACTCCGTTAAGCGATGTAATACTTATTGATGGGGGAAGCATTCTGATATCCTGCAGAGAGATATAATTCTGTCCGCCGCTATTCTTGTCTTTCCATGTAACGTAAGCATTATCGCTTGCTGAGTTATTGTAACTATCTTTCAGATTAAACGCTATTCTGTTATTTCCGCGGGAAGGGATTATGCTGTAGGAGAAAAGAGAGTCTTCAACTGAGTATTGCCTGCTCGAGATTAATTTTTCACCATTCCATCTTCTTATTGTAAGAACAGAGCCTGGCTCTACCTGTAAATTGAATTGAACCGGATCTTCCTTTGTTACAACCCTCTCCTTACTGCCAAGAATTAACAGGTCGGCGGTAAAATCGCCTTGTTGCAGGATCATGCCAGGCAGAAGCACTGTGTCGGAAGGATAGCTTAACGGGAGCATGATGCTTTTTTTTAACGGCTCTGCGCCAGGCGCCTTGTAAGAAAATTCATAACTTCCATCGGGCAGGCCAAAGGAATACTCGCCTGTACGTGGATCGGTATTTACAATAACCGGTTTTTTCTGATTTTCAGTATTTCTTGCTGAAATTTGTATTCTGTCATTTTTCTTTATAGAGGTGAATGCAACTTTTGCTGTTCCCTTTACAAAGAATTTCCTGGGATGCTCATCAGTGAAAATTTCAATTTTGTAAATATCCTGCCTGCCATAACCCTTTGGGTCAAATTTAGAGACGTACCCTTCATAACCGTCATTAATGGGTTTGTAGAATACATCATCGTCGGTCGTATTCAACGGAAAGCCGACATTCAATGGCACCGACCAGGCGTTTTCAAGTTGTGTTGTATAAAAGTAATCGTAGCCCCCCATTCCAAAATGACCCCTTGAACTGAAATAGAGAGTTTTATCATCAATGCTCAAAAAAGGCGATTCTTCATTATAGGGTGTATTTATTACCGGTCCCAGGTTTTGTGCAATACCCCATTCCCCGTTGCTGTCTCTTTCTGAGACATATATGTCAAGACCGCCAATCGTTCCTTTGCGGTTGCTTGTAAAATAGAGCTTCCGGTTATCGTGCGAGATGGTAGCATGAGATTCCCAGAACTTAGTGTTAATGTTGTCATTGAGCTTTTCAAGCGGTGTCCAGGTTCCATTCTCAAACCTTGTTGAGTAAATGATACCATCATAATCAACAGAGCTGTACAGGTAGAGTTCTTTGCCATCGTGTGAAATAGATGTCGGGTAATAATAGTTATCAACTTTCAATATCTCATTCATGTTAATCGGGACCGACCATTTCCCATCATCATTTTTTGTGCAATAGAGAAGCGCATCATAAAAAGGATAGCTCCTGGTAAAAACAAGTATCTTTTCATCATCGGAGATCACCGGATTGAATTCAGAATATTCCCTGTTAATACTGTTGCCGAGATTCTTTTCCTTTATATAAAGAGGCTTTTTTATTAGTCCGCCGGCATTAAGACAAGCCTGGATCTGCAATCTCACAACTGCTGTGTCATAAACGACCGGGTTAAGATTATTATTAAAGATATTATATGTTTCCAGCGCTTTGTCGAGCCTGTTATTGATCAGGTATGCATGTGCCAGGTGGAAAAATGCATCGGGAGGGGCGCACGTTTCATTGAATCGTCCCTTCTTATAGTCGGGATTTATGTCCTTTACGGCAGATTCAAGAAAACTAATGGCCTTTTCCTTTTCACCCGGAGTATTAATATAACATTGCCCTAACCTGTATTTGATGTTTGCATTGTCGGGGAATGCCCTGTTTAATGCAAGATATAAGGGAAGTGCTTCTTTGTAGTCTTCAAAGAGTATCCAGCTTTCAGCATCAAAGAAAATATTCCTCAACTCAAGCCTGGATTGGGAACACAGGTTATTATTAAAAAATGTCCAGACAAATAAAGACATTACAAGTATCTTTTTTTTCATGCCTGTTAATTTCTTATTAAACATAAATAAATACCTCCCGAATGGTCGTCAAAAACAACCGGTATTACTCACCAATTTACAAAATATTATGGAAATAGTGAAATAAGTTATGGATAATCAGGAGTGTAATTTTCAAGGATATCCTTTATTCTGTGAAGGAATTTACCTGCAAGAGCGCCATCCACCACCCTGTGGTCGTAACTCAGGGAAGCGATCATTATGTGCCTTATGGCTATAACATCACCCTCGGGCGTCTCTAGTACGGCAGGCATCTTTTTGACTGCTCCTGTACCGAGAATTGCCACCTGTGGCTGGTTTATTATAGGAGAGCCGGCCAGATTGCTGTAACTTCCGTAATTGGTTAAAGTGAAGGTGCCACCTGAGATTTCATCAGGCTTAAGCTTGTTCTTTCTTGCCCTGTCGGCAAGGTCTGCCACTGATCTTACGAGGCCTGTCAGACTTTTATCGTTCGCGTTTTTAATAACAGGAACAATAAGGTTATCATTAGGAAGAGCGGTAGCCATGCCGATATTTATATTCTTTTTCTTTATTATGTAATTTCCTTCGACCTGGATGTTAAGCATGGGAATATCGGAAAGTGCTTTGGCAAGGGCATCAATAAAAATAGGGGTAAGGGTTAGCTTTAAACCTTCTGTTTCAAGGAATTTGTCCTTTATGCTGTTCCTCCATTTTACAACCCTGGTCATATCAATGTCAATAAAAGATGTCACATGAGCTGAAACTCTTTTCGACATTGTCATATGTTCGGCAATGAGTTTTCGGATCCGGTCCATTTCAATTACCTCGTCACCAGGCGCCAGCCTTTCAGGCGAAGGTTTGTCCTTCATTACCTGCTCACCAGCAGGTTCTTCAGCCTTGACGGTCAGGGGTATTTCTGCGGTTTTTTCAACACTTACTGGTTCTTCCTGCCTTTTCGGTTTTTCTGCCACTTCTGCATGGCTGATTTTCTGACCATCCTGTCCCTTTTTCCTGGCTTCAGAGTATGTGAGAATATCATCTTTTGTAATACGGCCATCCATTCCGCTTCCCTCAATCGTGTCAAGTTCCGAATATGTAATGGATTCTCGGGCTGCAATACTCCTTACAAGAGGGGAGAGGAATTTCCCGGACGGAGTTCTGCTTTTAAGATCATGCGATGCGGTTTCAACCTCCTGTCTTTCTTTTTTTTCAGTTTCAATGGTCTCTTTTATTCGCAAAACCTCTTTTTCAACCTTCGCAGGTTCAGACTTTTTTACTGCTTCACTTTCAATGGTGGCAATAGTTGCGCCTACTTTAATAACCGATCCTTCTTTCCCAATTATGGATGAAATAGTCCCCGAAGCCGGGGCAGGTATTTCTGTATCAACTTTGTCAGTTGCTACTTCCACTATAGGATCGTCCTCCTTGACGGAGGCGCCTTCTTTTACAAGCCATTTTGTTATTGTTGCTTCAATTACACCTTCTCCCATTGCGGGCAGAATGACATTAATACCGGCCATATATTGATTTGTTTAAAGTTGTATCATCAGAATTGAGTCATACTTCTTTAACAATCCTGATAAGGAATTGTTTTGAAGCTGTTGAAAAACACCCTTATTCCTGTCTTTACAAAATGCAACCTTTATTGGCGCGCGATAAGAGTTATGGGGCCTCAGGATAAAAACAGGTCAGGCTTTATACGGATTCCTGTTATTCAGAGCTCTTCCCAGCGTCAGTTCATCGGTATATTCCAACTCATCGCCCACGGCAACACCTCTTGCAAGGGTTGAGATGATAACACCGTATTTCCCCAGCCTTTTAAAGAGATAGAAGTTAGTTGTGTCTCCTTCCATGGTGGTGCTCAGAGCAAGTATGACTTCCCTGATGCCTCCTTTGCTCACCCTTGCCTCAAGGGTGTCGATCTTCAGGTCAGAAGGTCCGATACCATCGATGGGCGAAATTATTCCACCGAGAACATGATAGAATCCATTAAACTGGCGTGTATTTTCGACAGCCATAACATCCTGGATAGTTTCAACAACACATATCAGTTCGGGGTTGCGCTTCTCATCATTGCAGATGCTGCATATTTGTGTGTCGGATATATTGTTGCATATACTGCAGTAATGAATTTCCTCGCGAAGCTTTATAATATTCTCTCCAAATCGCCTTACTTCCACTGCATCTCTCCTCAGCAGGTTCATTACCATGCGAAAAGCTGTCTTTCTGCCAATACCCGGAAGACTTGCAAATTCATTGACGGCATTTTCAAGAAGCCTTGAAGGATATCCGGTAAAACCCATATCAGATAATTTCAGGCAAAATTAGTTGAAATATTCGGGCTTATTAAAGCTGCCGTAAATTTTTTGCCTTCCATACTTTTTGTTAATCTTGCATATAAATAATTCATATATGTCGCCAGCGCTGATCCTGATTATTTTTCTCATATATACACTTCTCCTTTTCTCAATAACATGGTACACTTCCAGGAAAGCAGATAACCAGTCGTTTTTTATTGGAAATAAGATATCTCCCTGGTATGTTGTTGCTTATGGGATGATCGGAGCTTCACTGTCGGGAGTAACATTCATGTCTGTACCGGGATGGGTACGCGATACACAGTTCAGTTACATGGTGGTTGTGTTCGGTTATCTGTTCGGTTATTTTGTTATTGCACTTGTTTTGCTACCACTATATTACCGTTTAAAACTGACATCCATCTACTCATATCTTGATCAGCGGTTTGGATTCTGGTCATATAAGACCGGAGCAGGCTTTTTTATTTTATCGAGGTCTCTTGGCGCTTCGTTAAGAATGTTTCTTGTAATTAATGTATTACAGGTCTTTGTTTTTAATGCATGGAATGTTCCTTTCTGGGTTACAGTGATGACTTTCATTCTGCTTATCATCCTATATACCGTGAGGGGAGGTATCAAAACAATCGTATGGACCGATACTCTGCAAACAACTTTCATGCTTCTGGCCGTGGTACTTTCAATTATCTATATCAGCAAAAGTCTCGGAACACCCTTTCCTGATCTGTTCTCGTCGATAATCCACAGCCCGGATGTCAAATTATTTAATACCGACTGGCACAGTCAGAGGTTTTTCCTTAAGGAATTCTTCAGCGGTATGTTCATAACAATAACCATGACAGGACTTGACCAGGAGATGATGCAGAAAAACCTTAGCTGCAAAAACCTGAAGGAAGCTCAGAAAAATATGTTCACCTTCAGCTTTATTCTGATTTTTGTAAACCTGATGTTCCTCTTCCTCGGGGCATTTCTCCTCTATTTCGCTGAAACACGCGGGATAAGCGTGGAATCGACGGATAATCTTTTCCCTACCATCGCCCTCGAATATCTTGGACCTGTTGCCGGAGTCGTTTTCCTGATAGGACTGATCTCTGCAGCATTCCCCAGCGCCGATGGCGCCCTCACATCGCTCACTACCTCAGTAAGCATTGACTTTCTTGGTCTCGAAAAAAGAGATCATCTTACAGAAAAAAAGAAAAGGTTCATCAGGTATATAGTACACATCTCGGTCGCTGCCGTATTCTTTGTGAGTATAATGGCATTCAGTATCCTTAATGATAAGGCAGTGATTGATAAGTTGTTCACAATTGCAGGGTACACTTACGGACCTCTTCTCGGACTATACTCATTCGGATTGTTCACCAGGAGAAAGGTAAGAGACAGAGTAACCCCGTTTATTGCAATTGCCTCACCTGTAATATGTTATTTTCTAAGCACATATTCTGTGGAACTGTTTAACGGTTATAAATTCGGATTTGAATTATTGTTGCTTAACGGTCTTCTGACTTTCATAGGATTGTGGACCTTCAGCAGCAGTTATCCTGACCCTTTTGCCGTCAAAAGTACAAAATCAAGAAATCAGGCTGAATAGACGCGTAAGCCGGTAACTTTGCTGATGCCGTTGTCTGTCAGACCTCCGATTCACATTATCTCGGAGGCCCAAATCCGGGTGATGGTGTGGTCCCTGCGGGTAAAAGCTGATCTTCGGGTTCTTCTTCAGGCTCTTCCGGTTTGACTATATAACGGATCTTTTTGAATGGTATGTTCCATACGACAAAATACCCGATCCCTGCGCTGACCCTTGAGTCGCTGTTGCCAAACCCTGGTAAATAGATAGGCTTGTTATCCTTGCCGGTTCCGTTATACAAAAGCAGTCGCATGCTGAGCGACCAGCCGATACTGAAATTTCTGAACACTTCGCTTCTGATACCCGGGGTAAATTCTACGAAATGTGCTGCTGACCTTGTCGGCGGGATGGAAGACCATGTGGTT
This sequence comes from uncultured Bacteroidales bacterium, assembly GCA_942492865.1. GTDB lineage: Bacteria > Bacteroidota > Bacteroidia > Bacteroidales > VadinHA17 > LD21. The sequence continues at coordinate 2,886,072 of OW818650.1, forward strand.
CCCCAGTAATTAGTCTCCCTGAATGACGGAGTTTCAGTTTTGAAAAAACTTATACCATAACGCAATCCGATGCCAGCCCAGTACTTGTCAGAACCGACTTTAGGATTTCGAAGATTGAAATCAGTTCCCGCCTTGAAAAAAATCCCGTTATTACGGTAATCATAATTATACTGCGAGTATCTGTATCTTAAAAATCCCCCTGAGAGCACAGCAGCTATCCGTTCATTAAGGTCAACCGCCACATAGGCCTCACTGCTCAGGTTATCCTTATTTGTGAAATAAATTGCAGGACCCGTAAGCTCAAGCGCTGCTTTGATCTTTAACGGGAACATGATCGTATCCTGGGCCCCGGCAAGGGCTGGTAATGCCATGAATAAAGATCTAATAATATAAGCTGATATTCTCCTCATTGAGTGTCGTTACATTTCTGTTTTTCAATGTCAGATCTTTAATAATATTCCGTGTGTATAATGGAGTGTCGATCAATAAATGGTAGAAGGAATAGCCGCATTCACGCGATACAAGATGAGGAAAAGTGGTGTAGTTGAAGAAAGTAATTGTATCAGCAATCCCGTTTATTCTTATAACAAAAACGCTTTGCCCATTCGCTGCATCAAGGGGAAGAAGAGCCGGCTGAACACCTGATTTTTTATTATATAACCTGATGGAATCAACACCGATACCATAAATTGTAAGGCTGTCGGGTGTATCCCGATCATTTGTTGCATCAGAATAAAATAAAATTTTAACTGCTGAATTTGTCTCTTCAAAACAGGATTCAGGAGTACAATTGTTCAGAGTAAGGAAAAACAGGAAAGCAGGGACGATTAAAAAAAAAACCGGATTTAAAATCCTTTTAAGGAAAGTGTTGAAAAAACCTGAGATGTATTTTTTCTGCTTCATTAAAAAATAAAATAAGAACTGTAAAAATACAAAAATATAAAGGTCAACAGAACTATAAACTGCGGATGTATTCACCGGCTTTTCTAATAGCTGCAGGAATTCCTTCGGGCTGTTTACCTCCGGCTGTTGCAAGGAATGGCTGACCACCTCCACCTCCGTTTATCTCACCCGAGATATGTTTAATAATATCAACAGCATTTATTTTCTTTTCTTTGACCAGGCTGTCTGAGACCATTACAAGTACAGATGCTTTTCCGTCAATTATGGCTCCGAGAACCATAATACCGGCATCGGGATTTTTCCTTGCTTCGGCAGCAATCATTTTCATGAAATCCTGTGAATCCGTATCAATGATACCCGACAGGTATTTTATTCCGTTTATATCAGTCGCTTTCTCCTCTATATGTTTTAAAGTAGATCCTGCGATTTGCATCTGGAATTTTCCAATAGATTTTTTGAGGGCAGTATTTTCTGCAACGAGCTTTTCCACCCCGTCCCTGATGTTTCCCGGAGTTTTCAGAATAGCTGCGATCTCATCAACAGCCTTTAACCGTTCATTGATATAATCTTCGGCCCTTGATGCGGTAACAGCCTCTATGCGTCGTATTCCCGCTGCAATAGCGCTTTCCGAAACGATCTTGATTATTCCGATAGTGCCTGTTGAATGAACATGTGTTCCTCCGCATAATTCTACCGATTCTCCGAAAGAAACCACCCTTACCTTCTCTCCATATTTTTCACCGAACAAAGCCATCGCACCCATCTTCTGCGCTTCCTTCATCGACACACCCTGCATTACACCCGCCTGGTGATCTTCTCTTACCATACGGTTTGCCAGCATCTCGGCTTTTTCGATCTCCTCCTTTGTGAGCTTTGCGAAATGGCTGAAGTCAAACCTCAGCCTGTCGGGAGTTACGAGCGAGCCTTTCTGTTCAACATGATTTCCAAGTACTTTACGCAATGCAAAATGTATCAGGTGAGTTGCAGTATGGTTGCCGGCAGTCATCTGCCGTTTTTCAATATCAACTGTTGCCCTGAATGAATTTGATGGATCGGATGGCAACCTGTCTGCAAGATGTATGATTAGGTTGTTTTCCCTTATCGTATCATTAATAATTATCTCTTCACTCCCTGATGTTAATGTTCCGGTATCACCAACCTGTCCGCCCGATTCTGCATAAAAAGGTGTCCTGTTGAAAACAATATGGCATATATCCCTGCCCTTGTAATTAACGGTCCGGAATTTAGAGATCAGTACCTCGTCTTCAATTCTGTCATATCCGGTAAAGACAGTTTCTTCGGTATCCCGGATAACGATCCATTCCCCCTCCACTTTGGCTGAGGCATCGCGCGATCGTTGTTTCTGGTTCTGCATCTCCGATTCAAATCCCTTAACATCCAGATCCATTCCGTTTTCCTTCAGTATCAGCTGGGTAAGATCGACCGGAAACCCGAAAGTGTCGTACAGTTCAAATGATTCTTTGCCGGGGAAAACAGATTTATTTTCTTTTTTGAGATCCTCAATCATCCTGTCAATAAGCTTCAGACCCCGTCCAAGTGTTTTCAGGAATGCACTCTCTTCCTCATGTATTATTTTGCTGATATGTTCCCCGGCTGATCTCAGTTCAGGGTATTGATCGCCCATTGTTGCAGCAAGCACGGGAACAAGCCTGTGAATGAATGGTTCCTCCATCCCGAGGTTGTTGTATCCGTATCGCACTGCCCTCCGTAGTATCCTTCTAATAACATAGCCTGCCCTGTTATTAGACGGAAGCTGTCCGTCGGCAATGGAAAATGCGACAGCCCTGAGATGGTCGGCCACTACACGTAATGCGACATCCCATTTTTCATTTACCCCGTATCTTTTACCGGTGATGGAAGAAAGCTCTTTGATAATTGCCTGGAAGATATCAGTATCGTAATTTGATTTTTTCCCCTGCATAACCATGCAGAGCCTCTCGAACCCCATCCCGGTGTCCACATGCCTTGCAGCAAGCTGCTCAAGTGTGCCATCCTTGCGGCGGTTATACTGTATAAAGACCAGGTTCCATATTTCAATCACATGGGGATTTCCTTTATTCACCAGTTCATGGCCGGGGATCTTTTCCCTTTCACTGTCGTCACGTATGTCAACATGAATTTCAGAACATGGTCCGCACGGGCCTGTTTCACCCATTTCCCAGAAATTGTCCTTCTTTGATCCCTCTATAATCCTGTTCGCCGGATTTGAGAAACATTTCAGCCAGTAACCCGATGCTTCATCATCACGCGCAACATTATCTTCTACACTTCCTTCAAAAATTGTTGTGTAAAGGCGGTCTTCAGGTATCCCAAGCACTTTCGTGAGCAGTTCCCATGCATATTCAATAGCCTCTTCCTTGAAATAATCTCCAAAAGACCAGTTACCAAGCATTTCGAACATTGTGTGATGATAGGTATCGTGCCCTACTTCCTCGAGATCGTTATGTTTGCCGGATACCCTGAGGCATTTTTGTGAGTTTGCCACTCTTTTTTGAGCCGGCTGCTGATTTCCTAAAAAGATGTCCTTGAACTGATTCATCCCCGCGTTGGTGAACATCAGAGTAGGGTCATTTTTTATGACCATAGGAGCGGAAGCCACGATTTTATGGCCTTTTGAGTTAAAAAAATCAAAAAATATCCGTCTTAGTTCGTTTGCTTTAATATTAATTATCATGCTGTTAACTCCAAAAAAATCTCATTTTAAGCTTGTAAAATTACTTTTTTTGATCTAGATTTGCCATGAACCGGTATAAAAAACAAAAAAATAGTCCGGCAGATGTTTTATAAAAAATATTTTCTCGACCCTATCGATCTGCAATACAAGCAAGTACGGCTGCCTTTGAAGAAGAAACTTAAGAAGCTTCTTATATGGTTTGCGGGCACTATAATTATATCATTATTCTACAGTTCCATTTTCGGTAAAATATTTGGTTCTCCTGAGGAAAAATACCTGAGGCAGGAATTAGAAAATATTCAATTTAAGTTCTCACTTGCATCACGGCAGATTGAAAGGTTCAATTCAAAGTTGATAAGCCTCAGGATGTCTGATGAGATTCTTTACAGGCCGGTCCTGAGCATGGACAGTATTCCCGAATCCTTTAAAAAACCTGGTATCGGTGGCATAGACAGGAATGAAGATCTTTATGGCTATGAAAACTCCGCCCTGATGATCAATTTCCGTACACGAATTGAAGAGATAAGGAACCAGGCTTTTTTCCAGTCTGAGTCGTTCAGGGCTATTTCGGAAAGAACCCGCGAGTACAAGGATGAGATGGACCATATTCCATGGATCTCTCCTGTAAGAGTGACTATCCGGCGGGGTGACGGGATAAAGTTCAGGGAAAAGCATCCTGTTCTGGGTGATGCCCGATGGCATCACGGACAGGATTTCAACGCCCCATACGGTACCGAGGTATTTGCGACGGGGGCTGGTAAGGTAATTGAAGCCGGATGGAATTCAGGAGGTTTCGGCAATCATGTTGTAATAGATCATGGCTTTGGCTACCAGACAACCTACGGACATCTCAGCAGCATAACTGTAGCTAAGGGCATGGAAGTAAAAAGAGGAGATATGCTCGGCCTCAGCGGAAGTTCAGGTACCTCTTCCGGTCCTCATCTGCATTACCAGATTGAACTTTTTGGACAGCACAAGAATCCCATTGAGTTTTTTAATGATGACCTTACTGAGGAAATGTATTTCGAAATGATAGAAACATTAAATTCAGGATTGGATATCAGACAATAAGCCTGGAGTTTTATGAAGTTTACAATGTTGTCGCAGGGCAGTTCTTAAAATTACAGGATTTATTATCTTTGTCCCGATATGGTAAAAACAAAATATAGGTTTAATCCCGAATCCTTAAGTTTCGATAAGATCAGATTAGGCTTTAAAGCTCTGTTGATGAGGAGCCTGGCCTTTTTTACCGGATCTGTTTTCATAGCAGCTATTTACGGTTTCATCTTCACAATTTTTGTTGATTCGCCAAAAGAAAAAGCCCTTAAAAGGGAAATTGCCCAGATGACAATTCAGTATGAACTGACACATAAGGAGATGGCAAATATGGAGAAGATACTTAACCAGCTCCAGGAAACAGATGATAACCTTTATCGTACAATTTTTGAGTCAGAACCAATCCCTTCAAGCCTTCGTGAAGGAGGAACCGGAGGTGTCAACAGGTATAGTGAACTGGAAGGATTTGATAATTCGGAGATTGTTGTCGAAACCGCTGAGAGGCTCAATAAAATACGAAAGAAGATCTACGTTCAGTCAAGATCATTCGATGAACTGATAACATTTGCAAAGAGGAAGGAGGAGATGTTGATATCGGTACCTGCAATTCTTCCGATATATAATGAAGACCTTACGAGAACAGCGTCAGGATACGGCCCCAGAGTGCATCCCATCTATAAGATAATAAAATTCCATTCTGGCATGGATTTTACAGCGCCAACCGGTACAGAAGTTTATGCTACAGGGAACGGTACTGTTGCCGATGTGCTCAAATCCGTGAGGGGTTATGGGAATCATATAATAATTGATCACGGTTTCGGATATTCGTCGATGTATGCTCATCTTGACGGTTTTAATGTAAGGAAAGGACAAAAGGTGAGAAGGGGAGATGTCATTGGGTATGTTGGCAACACCGGCACTTCACTTGCTCCTCATCTTCATTATGAAGTTAAGCTGAATGGATCAAATGTCGATCCGGTAAACTTTTACTTTAATGATCTTACTCCGGAAATGTATGAGAAGATCATTGAAATCGCTTCCAAGACAGGGCAGTCATTTGATTAATTGAATTATTGAACATGCCATACAGGGAAATTAAAGTTGAGAAGATTTTCTATACAATTGGTGAGGCAGCAGAAATGCTAAATGTTCCTGTATCGACTGTACGCTTCTGGGAGAATGAATTTGATGTTCTGAAACCCATGAAGAACAAAAAAGGAAACAGACTTTTCTCTCCTGCCGATATGAAAAACCTTAAGATTATCCATCATCTGCTGAAGGATGAGGGAATGACACTTTCAGGTGTTAAAAAAAGGCTTTCGGAAAAATTTGATGAGACTGATTATAAATACGAAGTGGGTGAAGCTCTCCTGAAAATAAAAAATATGCTGCTCGATATAAGGGATAATATTTAACGTATCCTCAATCCTCAATCCGCAATCCGCAATATAAAAATAATGTGAAACTGACAGATTTATGCACTTATCTTGATAATGAGATTCCCCTGTCATTCCAGGAGAGTTACGATAATTCGGGACTGCAGTGCGGTTCACCTGAGAACGAGATCACATCAGCACTTATAACCCTCGATGTGACAGAAGATGTAATTGCAGAAGCTGAAAATATAGGCTGCAATATGATAGTGTCACATCATCCGGTGATCTTTAATAATCTGAAAAGCATAACAGGGAAAACAGCCTCTGAAAGAGTACTTTTAAGAGCCATAAAAAACAGTATAGCAATCTATTCGGCGCACACCAATCTGGATGCGTCAAAGTTTGGTGTAAGCAGAAAAATGGCTGAAAAGCTAAACCTTCAAAATGTAAGAGTCCTCTCCCCTTTGAAAGACAGACTTCTAAAGCTTGTTACCTTTATTCCTGCCTCGCATCTCGACCGGGTTAGGGAGTCGTTGTTCAATGCCGGAGCCGGGGTTACAGGCAATTATGATCATTGCGGATTTACAGTCGAAGGGAAAGGAAGTTTCAGGGGCAACGAAAATTCAAACCCTTTTGTTGGCGAGAAAGGAAAGATCCATCTTGAAAATGAGATACGATTCGAGACTATCATCTTTTCACATTTGAGGAACAGGGTTGTTAATGCGCTCATTGAGTCGCATCCTTATGAGGAAGTAGCATACGATGTTTATCCTCTTGAAAATATGAATATCAGCGAAGGGATAGGGTGTACGGGGGAGCTGTTAGGCGAGATGATGCCCAGGGAATTCCTTGAACACCTGAAAGTGGTATTTTCGGCCGGAGGCATAAAATTTTCAGGTAAATGGGAGAAACCTGTTAGAAAAGTCGCTCTCTGCGGTGGATCGGGATCTGGATTAATAAGTAATGCAATTGCCTTAGGAGCAGATGCTTATGTAACAGCCGATTTAAAATATCATTCTTTCCTTGATGCGGGAGACAGAATATTACTTGCAGATATAGGTCATTATGAAAGTGAAAATGCTGCTAAAGAGATATTATACGATATTATTATTAAAAAATTTCCTAAATTTGCACTCCGGTTTTCAGAGGTAAATACAAATCCAATAAATTATTTGTGAAATGGAAAAATCAAAAGTTCATGAACCCGAAATATCAGTAGAAGATAGATTAAAAGCATTGTTCAGTCTCCAGTTGGTTGATTCAGAAATAGACAAAATAAAAACACTCAGAGGGGAACTGCCACTCGAGGTACAGGATCTTGAAGATGAGATTGCAGGACTTGAAACAAGGCTCAGCAACTTTAAAGAAGAGGTAGTGGCACTCGAAAAATCGGTTTCAAAAAAGGGCAATGAGATATCTGATGCCGAAGCTCTTATAAAAAAATATGAAGAGCAGCAGAAAAACGTAAGAAATAACAGGGAGTTCGATTCATTATCAAAGGAGATTGAGTATCAGAATCTTGAAATAGAGTTATTTAACAAAAAGATCAGGGAATTCAATGCACAGATTGATGATAAGAAGCTTGTAATAGCCGACTCTGAAGCCACGCTTGCTGACCGCAAAATTGATCTTGATAACAAAAGATCTGAGCTCGATGAGATTATCTCAGATACACAGAAAGAGGAAGAGGGTTTGTATAAGAAGCTTGACGATGTGCAGAACATTATCGAAGACAGGCTTCTTGCCGCTTATAAGCGCATACGCTCAAACGCAAGGAACGGACTGGCTGTTGTTCCCGTACAGCGTGATGCCTGTGGCGGATGCTTTAACCAGATACCGCCACAGAGGCAGCTCGATATCAAATCAAGAAAAAAGATTATAGTGTGCGAATACTGTGGCCGCATACTTGTTGACGACGAGATCATTAAAGAGGGACAGATTTAGAAGTGGAGCAATACCACGGCTATTGCGATCACACCTTCTTCCCTGCCTGTAAATCCTAATTTTTCAGTTGTTGTTGCCTTTATTGATATCCTGTCGGGTGATATTTCAAGGATAGGAGCCAGTACTTCCTGCATTTCATTAATAAATGGCGAGATTTTGGGCCGCTCCAGGCATAGAGTGCCGTCTACATTACCAACTTTAAAACCTTTTCCCTTTATCAGGTCAACTGTTTTCCCCAAAAGGATCTTGCTGTCTATGTTCCTAAATTCATCACTTGTATCGGGAAAATGAAAACCGATGTCTCTTAATCCGGCTGCACCCAGCATGGCATCACAGATTGCATGAAGTAGAACATCTCCGTCTGAGTGGGCAATGCATCCTTTTTCAGAGGGTATCTTTATTCCTCCCAACCATAGATCCAATCCTTCTCCGAGCCGGTGAAAATCAATACCCTGACCGATTCTTACATTCATTACTATTCGACGATGTTTCTCAGAGCACGCAGATCAAATCCAATTGAGAACCTTAATGTTCTGGCAAGGGGATGGTTCTGTGCTGCTGGCATGAGGTACGAAAAATCTAGAGTAAAAGCTTTCAGCCTGAACCCTGCTCCGGCTGTGAAATACTTACGGTTCCCCTTGGTCTGATTCTCGTGAAAGTATCCTGCCCTTATGGCAAACTGATCATTGTACCAGTACTCTGTTCCGACCGACAGGGTAAACTCATTGAGTTCTTCCCTGAATCCTCCCGGAGCGTCAAAAAAAGACTGGAAAATTGCAACCGGCACACTAACGTCAGGATCTTTTCCTCTTACTATCCCTGTGCTGTCAATTTCCGGGGGAGTGGGTACAAGAAGCTTATTGACATCCACTGTAAACGCGATCTTATTATATGAATCAATTTCGAAGGTTGCTGAGCTTCCAAGCCTCATATTCATCGGAATGAAGTCGGAGGCCTGTGAATCTGAGTAACTCATTTTTGATCCGATATTGGATAGATTAATACCCAAACCAAGAACAGCATTTCTGCCGAATATTTCAGTTTCATTCTGGTAGTATCCCGATAAATCTGCCGCAAAGGAAGTTCCTGGCTTTGTTGCTGCGCCGCCTGAGTAGAAACCTCCTGTAAGGTTTGAATAAATAAACCTGAACACTATTCCTCCCGAGAAAACCTCCGAGAACTTCCTTGAATAGCCGGCGTCAAAGGCAAATTCATTTGGGGTGAAGTTTCTTTCGAAGTTTCCGAATTCGTCAGTAAAGGATACATCTCCAAGTGATGAATAAAGCAGGCTGGCGCTTAATGTCTGCCTGCTGTCGAGTCTTTTATATCCTGTAAGGTACGCTATGTTAATATCCGGAACCAGGTTTCTCAGCCACGGAGAATAGGAAATACCCACTCCGGCATCTCCGTCGATAAAAGCAAACTTTGCCGGATTCCAGTGCTGACTGTAAACATCGGGTGAGGTGGCAACCCCTGCATCACCCATAGCACCGGCTCTTGAGTCAGGCGCTATTGTGAGGAACGGCACCACAGTCTGTATTGCATTAAGTTCTTTATTATCCTGCGAATAAAGGTTTGAGGTACTTGCAAGCACTATCAAAACCAGGACCATTGTAATTGTTCTTTTATCCATTCTGATTCTTGTAAATTACATGAGAAATGCAAATATAAAACTAAATTTCACGACACTTATTGTCTTAACTCACAAAATGATCATTCTGCCTGATGCTCTTGTTATCTCTCCCATTTCTGTTTTTACGGTTACCGAATAGGGATAGATACCTCTTCCAACTTTTTTGCCGCCGTCATCATTCCCGTTCCAGGTTATTGATGGCAGGGTATAACCTGAAGATGATCCGGATTTTCTAATAATTTTTATAAGCTGACCATTAAGGTTGTAGATATTAACAATGACCTCTAAAAATGTGTCGGGCCTGTTGTGCCCTGCCGTTATACGGGTGTCTTCAATAAATGGATTAGGGTAATTTATCAGATTGTTGAGTATAAAATTTTCACCGTTTTTCACAATAAAGCGGATCGATTCCTCGGATGAATTGTTGTGATTATCCCAGGCTTTTACAGTTAGGCTGTGCTTTCCTTCCTCAAGTTCCGGTAGTTTATATATTATCTGACCTTTCATATAGTCATTAACTGCATTTTCAAAATAGTTGTTCAGTATGAATGAGCTGCCCTGATCATTATCGATGTAACCTGTGAGGTCGTGACCGATGCCGGCTCCTGTTGTGTTTATTCCTCCCTCATCTTCAATCAGGGCCAGCAGTACTGGTTTCTCATCGGTAATTCCTCCGCTTCTGAAAAGTGTATCGTTCAGATATAAAGTAATTAAAGGTCCTGTCGTATCTGAGAGTCCTTTGTTGGTGAAACCTCCCACTGTCATTCCTGTAAGACTGCCGTTCATGTCGCCTTTCTCATCTCCTGCATAGTAGCTTATCTTCCCGTTACCATAAGAATAATTGATATCACGGGGAACCATAAAGGTGAAACTGAATCTTCCTTTCGCGGCAGTTATTTTACCTCTGTAAAGAATACTGCTCCGAAGGCTGAATTCCATGACGCTTCCACCATCGTTTGCCAGGGTCCTTATTTTATTTTCCTTATCGAAAACGACAGGATAAACATTTCCGCTGAAGTCTTCAGCCAGATTCCCGTTCAGATCTTCAACATGGCCCGATACTGTTACAATTGAAAGTGCTTTAAGAGTGTCAATATCACTGCCCACTACTTTATGATTTACAGAATCGGTCGCTACATTACCATACCATGGATAAGCTAGTCTGACGGCAGGGTCGCCGAGCAAAGAAAAATTTCTTTTATTGGGTCCGCTTCCCGAATTATTTTTCGCAATCCTTATAATATCCCCCAGTCTGAGTGCTTTTCCCGATTCATCGCGGCGAAATGCAGCATCAAAAATATTTTTGTTAAGGTAATAGTTGGGCGCTGAATATACTACACGGGTTGTTGACATCAGGGCGATTCCTCCACCGTTTTTATTAAAGAGTACTAATTCTCCGGCTGAGGTTTTTTCTGACATATCTCTTGTTGCCACATTCAGGTCCATATTGTCAAAACGGCTGAATTCACATGTGGCCGTAATAAAGAGAGGGAGCCTGTCAGTATTGGACCATGAGTTGATATCATCGGGTTTAACTATTCTTTCATGTGCCAGGCCATTTTCACTCCCATGACCGATGTAGTTAAAAATCAGACACCCTTCATTTATCCGTTCATTTATTGCCTTGTTTACTTCAGGATAGGATTCACCGCCTGATGAGGTAACCTGCCTGAAAGCATCCATATAGATTTTCTCAAGATTAAATGTCGGAACGCTGTCACTCAGTAGTGAAGATAATCCTTCAGCATCTACCATGTGTGAGTTGCCATCCTCATCGTCGGCAACCAGGGTAATTATATTTTTCCAGTCACCTCCTCCTGAAGGATTAATATACCTGGCAATTTTAGAAACCACAATTCCGGCCTGGACAGTATCTGAAACAGGCAGTCTTCCGATCCCGATGTCCTCACTGCCTGTTGCTTCTCCTTCATCATTTTCGAGAAGTCCGTAAAAATCATCAGAAGCAAAAGAAGACACTACCACAACAGAGTTTTGGGACTGCCATGTCGGAATATAATTAGGGTTGGGAGGTGGTGTTTTATTTTCGTATGAACCGTCACCAAACAGCAATAAATACTTCAGAGGATGATCGGAGCCCGCCTGTTTTAAAAATTTCATCCTGATAAAGTTCCTTATTGCAGCAATATCACGGATACCGCCAGAGAACTCGTTATAGATCTGGTCAGGAGTGACTACCAGTGAGATAAGACCGCTGTTCCTCTCATGGATTCCGGCGAGCTTCACTGCATATTTCATGAACAGGGGATGGGTAACTATGATCATATCGGCCGGTTCAGAAGAATGAAGGTTTTGATTGGGAAGCCGGGCACTCTCCAGTTTAGGGATCTTTGCACTTCCGGGTAAAAATGCAATAAAAGTCCTTAGCGAGTCAGCAGAAGCTCTGAATGTTAAATTTTGCCCGTTACGGAGGTAATCAATACTTTTAGTATTAAAAGGATCGGTTATGTCCCACAGTAACATGCTATTATCGGAGCCCGTGAGGAAATATTCTGCAGTGCCTCCCTGCTGCACTGACCTTGAGTCAAAGAAATGCATCTGGCCTCCTTTATATATATTGAGCCTTCGGCCATGAAGTTTTACATAATCCAGCCAGCCATGCTCACCACCTTCACCGTTATTCAGATACCTCATTTCAAATACCGGTTTCGCTGAAAGAGGCACAAAAGACCCGGTTGCTTCAGCAATACGTGCGTAGGCTCCCGTATAGTCATAGAGATTTATGCCCTGCACAGTGACTGATTGCCGGAGCGTCGTCCCCTCAAGAAACCTGAAAGTAGTTGCGATCGATGCCCTGTCGGCGACCCTTAAACTGTACCGGATCTCTTCAGCCGGAATAATATCTTCAAACTGCGGATCAATGGATACATTGATCGTTGGTGATACCGGCTGATACCATTCCCTGCCTGATCTCATAAGATTCCTGATCTCCTTCTCATGAATAAACAGAACATCAGATGCTGAAGTGGCGTATGTAGGAATACCTGCAGGCTGAATGGCAACGCCGGTTCTTTTTCCGGGCAACTGCCCTGTGGTCAGAAAATAAACTGCAGTGTCTGAATAATTGTGCCTGATATGCTGATATTCAGCTGCACCGGTATTGTAAATCCATTTGTTTGTACCTTTACCGTAAAATAAAAGGTAATCGCCTTCATTGAAAATGCCGTCACTACCGGTTACAAGATGAATAGCCATTTCTTTAAGGTCGTCAGGTTTGACATCATTATTATAATAGGAAAGCTGCCCTGCATTATTTCCGAAAATTTTTGGATTTGACGGATTCTCAACACCAAGTGATCGTAATTCTGAATACCCGATACGGTAAACTCCGTCTTCAGTAATGAGAATGCGAAACCAATTTCCTTCTGCAAGAACGGAAGAAGAAGTGTACTCACCGGCCACCTGTGCATTCAAACCCGTATTAAAGAGCGTGAAAAAGAATATTATTTTTACTATCAGCCGCATAATGCCTGCTAAGATAAGAAGTCTTTCAGTTTTAAGCGCAATCTGCCTCAGCAACAAACCCTTTTTGCCCGTTTGCCTGCAGGGAATTAAAATAATAACGCTATCATTACGTTCATATTGCAGTACTTTTATTCTGATGAAAAGCTTTCCGGGGTTACTTTTTATTTTTCTTATCCTGCCCTTCAATTTAAAATCACAGGATACACCGCATATATCCGGATTTCAGATGATTATGATGAACAATCCTGCTATGTCAGGTGCTGAGCCCGAAGGGAAATTAAGATTATCTTACCTGAACTTATACCCGGGTAAAAGCTACAATCTTCATTCGGTTTATCTATCCGGCGATTCATACTTTGACCTTATTCATGGAGGAGCCTCCTTTTACCTTTCCGACACCTACCTTGGGGGTATAATTAATGACCTAAGGGGAGGCTTGTCTTATGCATACTTTCTTAAAGCCGGAGAAGATCTTTATATCAATGCCGGATTGTCAGCTTCATTTTATCACAGGGGATACAGTTTTCAGGGTGCGCTGCTACCTGACCAGATAGACCCGGTTGGGAACATCTCTTTTCCTTCGGGTGAAGCTCTGGCAGGAAGTGCTCATACAGTATTTGATGTTGGAGCCGGCTTTGTCATTACCAGCGGGAAAGTAACCGGAGGCATTTCGGTTAGCCATCTTGCTGAACCTTCCCTCTCGCTTTATAATTCAGATGCTGAAAAGCTCCACAGAAAATTGCTTGTTCATTTTTCAGGTGATCATTCACTGAATTCAGCTTCCGGAACTAAAATCAGTCCGGTTGCTTTTTTGGAGGTTCAGAAGGATTTTGTTGATGGCGGAACAGGGATAGTATTTGAAAACCGGGGTATGTCTCTTAATACCATAGTAATTGCAAATAATGAAAAAGCTATCGATGTCCAGGCAGGCTTTTCTTTTACCACCGGAAAAATGTCGGCATTTTATAATTACAGGTTTAATCTTATCTCAGGAAACAATATGCTGCCCTTTTCTCTCGTTTTACAGGCAGGTCTGTCTTTTAGTATAAATAATTTTGATAAAAGTAGGAGTACAGGTGCCATAAATTTTCCCAGGATGTAGTTATTTTTGACCACCGGAAGACATTGTTTTATAAAAACTATTATATTTGAAATTGTTAAAAGCCAAAAAATAGAGGAATTATGTACAGACTCAAAGCTTTATCTCTCATTCTTATAACACTACTTCTGTCATCATGCAGCTTATTTAAAAAGAAGGGAAACGAAAATGTCTCTTCAGCTACAGGTTGGGAGTACAATAATCCTGATAATGGCGGATTTGAAGTTGTTTTGGGAGCTGAACAGAAAACCGGACCGGGACTTGTTCTTATTGAAGGTGGCCGTTTCACAATGGGCCAGGTTCAGCAGGACGTAATGTTCGATTGGAACAATAAACCACGGACTGTCACCGTATCATCGTTCTATATGGATGAGACGGAAGTGAAAAATATAGATTACCGTGAATATCTGTTCTGGCTGAGAAGGGTTTACAAGAACTACCCTGAAGTATTCAGAAATGCTTTACCCGATACACTGGTATGGAGAAGCCCGATGGGTTTTAATGATCCTTATGTGCAGTATTATTTCCGTCACCCATCGTATAACAACTATCCGGTAGTAGGTGTAAGCTGGGTTAAAGCCAATGATTATTGCCTCTGGAGAACAGACAGGGTAAATGAACAGCTGCTTATTAATGAAGGTGAGCTAAATCCCGATCCTAACCAGGTCGATGAGAAAAATTTCAATACAGAAGCATACCTGGCCGGTCAGTATGAAGGTGTGGTCAATCAGTTGCGTGAGAGCCTGAATCCAAACCAGACCGAACGGAGGACCAACTTTGAAGACGGCCTGCTTCTTCCTTCCTACAGGCTTCCTACTGAAGCTGAATGGGAATTTGCAGCATACGCACTAAGGGGAAATACCTTTGAAGAAAGGATCTATGAAAGAAGGATCTTTCCATGGGATGGCCATAATGTCAGAAATGCAGAAACCAAAAACCGCGGGCAGATGATGGCTAACTTTGTAAGACAGCGCGGCGACCTTATGGGTGTTGCAGGAAGCCTTAACGATAATGCCAGCATAACAGCTGATGTTAGGTCATACTGGCCCAATGATTACGGTCTCTATTGTATGGCAGGAAATGTTAATGAGTGGGTCCAGGATGTTTACCGTCCGCTTACTCCTGAAGATGTTGACGGATTTAATCCTTTCAGAGGTAATGTATATACCGATCTAAGGAGAGATGCCAACGGGAATATTGTAGCCAAGGACAGACTAGGTAAGCTTGTTATAGATACGGTTAAAGAAGCTGATGTTGCAAACAGGTATAACTATCAGAAAGGTGACTACAGGAACTACAGGGACGGGGACCTGCAGTCGGCACTTCCTCAGGGAGGTACTTGGACAACACCTGACGACACTCAAGCCTCACTGAGAATGTATCATCAGGATCAGACTCCCGGAAGCATGGACTTTGTTACACTTATAAACGATAACGCCAGAGTGTTTAAGGGCGGTTCATGGAAAGATAAGGCTTACTGGCTGAATCCTTCAACCAGGCGATTCCTCGACCAGCAGGAATCAAGGGATGACATCGGTTTCAGGTGCGCCATGATAAGGGTGGGAAGTCCTGCAGGGTTCGGTGGTAAATAAGTCGGAATAACTTAAAAGATACTTAAAACCGCAAAGATGTTCTTTGCGGTTATTTTTTAATGTGCCATAATGAAAACAGAATTGCTCTACAGACTATTCAAAGAATCGGCAGGAATATCGACCGATTCACGGTCTTTAAAGAAGGATGAGTTATTCTTCGCACTTTCTGGTGGAAGTTTCAATGGAAACAGGTTTGTTGCCGATGCAATAAGGAATGGAGCACTTGCTGCAGTAACAGATGACCCAGGATGTTCGGGTGAAAAGACAATCGTTGTTGACGATTGCCTTTCTGAATTGCAGGCTCTGGCTACTTTTCATAGAAAAATCCTGAATGTGCCTGTGCTGGCAGTTACCGGCACTAACGGTAAAACGACTACAAAGGAACTTCTTGCCGCCGTACTGTCAAGGAAGTTCAGGATCCATTATACAAAAGGCAATCTTAATAACCATATCGGGGTACCCCTGACAATCCTTTCCGCTTCCCCTGATACGGAGATGATGATAATTGAAATGGGCGCCAATCACCCGGGTGAGATTAAACTGTTGTGCTCAGTTGCCAGGCCCGATTTTGGAATTATTACCAACGTAGGTACTGCCCACCTCGAAGGATTCGGATCGCTTGAAGGAGTTATTAAAACAAAATCGGAGCTGTATGAATATCTGAATGCTGCTGGCGGTACTGCTCTTTTTAATGAGCAAAATCCTGTTCTCGCAAAAAAGGCTTCAGAGATTATGGAAAAGGCAGTGCCTTATTCTAAGCCGAAAGGCAATGAGGTTATTGTAACTTCTGGTTTAATAATAGCACCGCTTTTAGTGCTTATGGATTATCTTGATAAGCGTTATCCGATAAGAACAAACCTGTTCGGGATCCATAACCTTGAGAATGTAAGGGCAGCTATCGCAATGGGTCTCTATATGTCAGTACCTGTGCGTGACATTATTGACGCAATTGAAGGTTACAGGCCGGGCAATAACCGGTCGGAGATCAGGATAACTAAACATAATACCCTGATATGTGATTCATATAATGCCAATCCGACCAGTATGTCGATGGCTATCAGTTCATTTAAAGAGATAGGGGAGACCAGTAAAACCATGATCCTTGGCGATATGTTTGAGCTTGGAGAAAAAAGTGATGAAGAGCACAAAAAAATCCTTGACCTGATATCATCAGTAAAAGATACATCTGTGCTTCTCGTTGGGTCCTGTTTTGCCAGGTTTGGATCGGAGTACGGGTATAAAACTTTTAGCTCCACGGATGAGCTTGCTGTTTTTCTGAGAGCTGAGCCGGTAAGAGGAAGCTTTGTATTGATCAAAGGATCGCGTGGAATGGCCCTTGAAAAGATTTACGATCTTCTTTAATTGCCTGTTAAAGATTTATCGGCAAAGCTCAGGTTGATAAGAAGCACTTCCGGCCGGCTGCCTGATCTGACCCGCGGACCCCATATTCCAAAACCGGAAGATACAATGAACTGTGAATTACCTTTCTTAAGGTAACCGTAGCTTAATTCCCACACTTTCTCAGTGATATAATTAAGGGGCCACATCTGCCCGTTATGCGTGTGCCCCGACAGTTGAAGGTCTATGTTCAGTGTCTGAGCCTCATTAAGTTTATGCGGCTGATGGTCAAGGACAATAACTGGTTTGAGAGTATCTACATCAACCATAAGATCTTGCAGGCTTTTTCGTTCCTGCTTGCTGAAAGACCTTGAATCCCTGTCTATTCTGCCAATCAGCTGGATCCCTCCCTTGAGAACAACCACCTCATCCTTGAGTATTCGTATACCTTTACTTTCAATGTATGGAATAGTTTTATCTGCACCTCCAATGAATTCATGATTTCCTGTTATTGCATATATGCCGTTGATGCATTGCGGGCATTTAAAATGTTTTAACAGGTCGCCGCGTATCACAGGGCCTATTTCTCCATCGACAATGTCACCCAGCAACAGGACCACATCAGGATTCAGACTGGTAAGCATTCCCGATAACTGCACCAGGCTGCGTTTCCTTATTATACTGCCAATATGAATATCTGAAACTGCAGCTATTTTCATGGTCTTAATGCCATCAGCCGGTTTGTTGATTGTAATGTTGTACTCTTTGACAGCAGGGATAAGCGCGTTAATGAATCCTCCCAGGATAAGCATGAATGATACTGTCACAGTAGCAATAAAGGACCATTTACGGAAAACCTGGACGGAATCTGTACTGAGGAGACCAGTGAGCCTGATTATCAGCAGCAATATGTCGGATATGAAAAGAAAGAGGAATCCATACAGCAAAAATGCAAGCCAGAATCCTCCAACAATGTTAAGGGCGTCAGTTATAAATGAAGAATGTCGTGATTCAATAAATTTAGCTGCAATGAATGTAAAGGCGAGGGTAAAAAATATCAATCCGTATATGAGCCTGTTATTTTTGAAAACAGGTATTGCATTTCCTCCTTTTATGAATATGTAAAGATTTGCAAGAGAGTATATTCCGATAACTATGGTTACAAAAACTAAAAACTGGATCTTATTCATAAAATTAAAATTACCAATTAAGGCTGCTGAAAAATTTGTTGCCTTTTAAGTAAAACTCAAAAGCGATACTCTTGTTCATTATAAGTTTATCAGTATTCCTGCAGCGAAGAAGAAGAACTTCTTTTCTCTTTTCCTTAAGGATCTTAATGTTTTTGTAATAATCAAGATGAGCTTTCCATATCGAAATCACCGCCTTTGGGTTTCCTTTTGAAATGAAAAGCAATGCTGCCATTCCGTCGAGGATCTTTCTTATAAACAAAATTTGATGAAATTTTTCTTCGGGCAGGTTTTTATAAAGCAGGAAAAGTCCGTTCCTGAAATTCAGATATACCTTAAACGGGGAGTTATAGGGGAGGGCTCCGCCTCCGACATGATAGACAACCGAGTCGGGGATATATGATACTCTTAATCCGATCTTATTAAATCTCCAGCAAAGGTCAATTTCTTCCATGTGAGCAAAAAAATCATCGTCAAAACCTTTGCATTGTCTCCACGATTCGGCCCGCACCGCCATACATGCACCACTCGACCAGAAGATGTCGCGGCGGTTATTGTACTGGCCTTTGTCTTTTTCCGTTATATTGAATATTCTTCCGCGGCAAAAGGGAAAGCCGTATTTATCGATGAAGCCACCGGCTGCGCCTGCATGTTCAAAACGATCTCTTTCACTGTAGGATAGTATTTTCGGCTGGCACGAAGCTACATCCTGATTTGATTCCAGATGATCTGTCAGAGGATGGATCCAGCCGGGGCTGACCTCTATATCAGAGTTCAGAAGAACAAAATATTTTGACTCAATCTCATTGAGCGCCAGATTATATCCGCGTGCAAAACCATGATTTTTATCAAGCTTAATGAGCTTTACTTCCGGATAATTATTTAATATCCATTCACCTGACCCGTCAGATGAATCATTATCGGCCACGCAGACAACAGTTTCGTGGTCAACGGAATATTTAATAACATTCCCCAGGAACTTTTTAAGGTAATTGATTCCGTTCCAGTTCAGTATAACAACAGTTGTCTTATTCATTTTCAACGGGCTTCTTATGCTTCCATCGCCTGTGGCTCCAGATCCAGTATTCCGGTTTTTCGGTTATAATGTCTTCGAGTCTTTTTACATGTGCTTCAGTGATCGCGAATGCCGGGAGCCCTTTAGTATGTTCAAAAAGCAGCTCTATATTGAGGTTGTAATGTCCGCGTTTTATTTTCTGTATATGGAAGAAGACCACTGCCATATCAAATTTTGAGGCTACTTTTTCAGGGCCCAGGTAAACTGGGGTGTCCTGGTTAAGAAAAGTTGTCCAGTACTTAATTTCAGACTTTACAGGAGTCTGGTCGGTTAAAAAAACAGAAACAGTATTAATATTTTCTCTCCGGTTCTGAATTATTTCCCTTATAATGTTCGACATGGGTGTAAGTCCCATTCCATGTTTCGACCTGAGGCCATTGATGAAATTGTTAAAGTACTTGTTCTGTAACGGTTTATATATCGATATGGCTTTATAACCGGTATATAACGGCAGAGCTGCAAGCCATTCCCAGTTATTGTAATGACCCAGTATTGCGATGGTGTCGCGCTTCTCTTTCATGAGCCTGTCGAGAAGGTCGGGATTGCTCACTGTAAAACGCTTCTTTAATTCCTTCCTGCTTAAATGAACAAGCTTGAATGATTCGATAAACAGGTCGGCAAGATGCCTGTAGAATCTTTTTCTGATCAGGATGATCTCATTTTCACTCTTATCCGGAAAGGCATTCCGGATATTTTCCGAAACCACTTTTTTACGGTATGAAGGAAAGTAAAAAAGTGGAACGAACATCATATCGGAAAACAGGTAAAGTACCCTGATAGGCAGGAGAGTTATCAGCCATGTTGAACCATAAAAAATATAGTATAATAAGGCCTGCACCGGTTTCTATTTTTTTAAAAACTTTGCAATACTCTCAAGAAATTCAGGGTATATCAGGCTTGAAGATGCTATAATTTCCACTCCTGTCACATTCGACTGGTTACCAGAGAAATCGCTTACTTTCCCGCCTGCTTCACGTACAATTATAATTCCGGCTGCAACGTCCCATGGGTGCAGCCCGTATTCATAGAAACCTTCAAATTTACCACATGCCACGTATGCAAGATCGACTGCGGCTGATCCGAGTCTTCTTATCCCCTGGCTGTATTCGCATAAATAGGTAAGGCTTTCCATGTAAGGACCTATGTATCTGAAATCGTAATAAGGGAAACCTGTTGCCAGCAGGCTCTCGGCCAGACTGTTGGTTTCAGACACAAAGATCTGACGCCCGTTAAGCCATGCTCCTCCATCTTTCCATGCCGAGAAAGTATCATTCTGTCCGACTTCATAAATGACACCGGCAATTATCTCATCATATTCCATGAGGCCTATGCTCACAGCATAAGGCTGTAAGCCATGTACAAAATTGGTAGTGCCATCCAGAGGATCAATAACCCAGTTATACTTTTTCCCTTTCCTGGTTGAGGTACCTTCTTCTGCAATGAATCCGGAATCAGGAATAAGCTTGCCTAATCTTTCTACCAGCATTTTTTCCGATCCTTTATCGACGTAACTGACAAGATCATTCAAACCTTTCTTTTCAACCCTGCTGATGTCGAATAATCCTGCTTCTTTCCGTATAAATTCACCGGCTTCACGGGCAGCTTTTTCAGTTTCAATACAAATATTCCTGATATCCATAATACTTTCAATCAATTAATTCAACTATCATTTTACCTTCTTTCATACCATTCATTCTTACTTTCTTTACCTGCCCTGCAAGCTTCGATTGCCACGGATATCCGGCTTTTATGTAATTTGATGTAAACCCTGTTATCAGTCCTTCTGACCGTGCATGCTCAAAAAGGACCTTTGTTTCCCTGCCTTTGTTCAGATCACAAAACTGCGAATTTTTTTCTTCCGAGAGAGCAATCAGCCTTTTGGTTCTTGCATTCTTTTCATCATGTGCAACTTTTCCCGACATATTTTCGGCAACAGTACCGGGCCTTTCAGAGAAACTGAAAACATGGAGGTATGACAATGGCATTTCATTAAGAAAATTATATGTGTCCTCAAAATCAATGACTGATTCTCCGGGGAAACCTGTGATCACATCGGCCCCTATTCCGGCCAGGGGCAGTTTCTTTCTCACTTTCATCACTACGGAGGCAAACAGTTCTCTTTTATATCTTCTCTTCATAAGGCCAAGTATCCTGTTGCAACCGCTTTGCAAGGGTATATGGAAATGAGGCAGTATCCTTTCATTGTCAGCTGCCAGATCTATTATTTCGCCGGTAAGGAGATTTGGCTCTATTGAAGATATCCTGTATCTCTCTATTCCCTTTACTTTTATAAGTTCTTTAAGGAGTCCTGCAAAAGAATCTCCCGTTGATTTTCCAAAATCACCGATATTAACTCCGGTGAGGACAATTTCTTTGACACCTTCAGATGCAATCTTTTCAGCTTCCTGCACAATTGATGAAATTTCAGGATTCCTGCTCCCGCCCCTGGCAATAGGGATTGTACAATATGAACAGCAATAATCGCATCCGTCCTGTACCTTAAGGAATGAGCGCGTACGGTCGCCCAGTGAATAAGACTGGTTAAATGTACCTGCAGAAAGATCACAGGAATGAACCTCTGCTTCCTTTTTCTTTTTTAAGCCGGATAAATATCCGGAAATATTAAACTTTTCATTTGTCCCGAGAACCAGGTCCACTCCCGGAATTGATGAGATCTTATCCGGATTCAGCTGTGCATAGCAACCCACAACTGCTATGAAAGCATCAGGCGACATGTTTATGAATTTTTTTATCGCCTGACGGCATTTCTTGTCAGCTGTATCGGTTACTGAGCAGGTATTTATAACATATATATCTGCTTTTGTGTTTGCCTGGACCTTTTCGAACATCTCATCCGGAAAAGACCTTGAAATTGTTGAAGTCTCGGCAAAGTTTAATTTACAACCAAGTGTATAAAAAGCGACTTTCTTTTTTTCCATATTTAATTATTCCGTCAGCATAGTTTTTCAGGCCTGATGCTGACGGTGAAATAAACGGGACCTTATTTTTTCTTTCCCTTAGCGGGAGCATTCTGTCCCTTTTTTTGTGCGTTCACAAGGAATACATTTCTGAATTCTATATCTTTCCCTTCGCTCTGGAGACAGATGCTTCCTGAAGTCACATTAGATTCTGTTCCCCTGTTCTGAAAAACACCGTTAACCGAAACTTCGATTACATTTCCGGTGCAAGTCACATCCATTGAGTTCCATTCACCCACAGGTTTCTCTGATGAAGGCCCGGTTTTTACAACCCTCCTGGTCGATTTATCCTTTCTTTCTTTAATATCGGCGCCATTCATACATACGAAATCACCCGCATTTCCTGCCTGGAGCTGGCATTCAATACATTTGAGCCAGATGGTATCGGGTGCCTGGGCATGAACGAACACACCGCTGTTAGTAGCTTCAACTGGATAACGCCATTCAACATGCAACTTATAATCGGAGTATGATTTTTTTGTCCTCATATAACCAAATGGTTCACCTTTGATGTGTATTACTCCATTCTGTACAGTGAATACTGTTTTTGGGTCAACTGAAGGGTCTTTGAGGTGGAACACCCAGTCATTGAGGTTTTTACCATTGAAGAGCTGGACATTCTTTGTTTTCTGGGCAGTTAAGATGCCCGGGATTGCAAGTAAAATAACCATCAGCAGTGCACCTGATTTGAAAGTTCTTGTTTTCATAGTTTGATTGAATTTAGTTATCAAGTTAATGTTCGCTATAATATACTTAATTTTTTTCAGCTGTTAATCTTTCAGGACGATGCGAGGCAGTTTCAAAGTAATTTACTTGCAAGTTCCGCCAGAAAGCTTCTTTCACCTTTCACCAGATTCACATGTGCAAAGATATCCTGATTTTTCATCTTATCTGACAGGTAGCTAAGCCCGTTGGATGCAGTGTCGAGATAAGGTGAGTCGATCTGTTCTATGTCGCCTGTAAAGACCATTTTTGTGCCTTCGCCGGCCCGTGTTATAATGGTTTTGATCTCGTGAGGGGTAAGGTTCTGAGCTTCATCAACAATAAAGAAGATGCTGGAAAGGCTCCTGCCCCTTATATAGGCGAGAGGCGTTATGACCAGCTTATCCTCTTTCATCATCTCATTTATCTTTAAAAATTCGGGACTCTGATGACTGAATTTATGTTTTATTACGGTAAGGTTATCGTAAAGCGGTTGCATGTAAGGGTCCATCTTTTCCCTGACATCACCCGGTAAAAAACCAAGATCCCTGTTTGCAAGGGGGACTATCGGGCGGGCAAGGAAGATCTGCTTATATCTCTTTTGCTGCTGAAGGGCCGATGCAAGGGCAAGCAGGGTCTTTCCAGTCCCCGCCTTGCCGGTAAGCGACACAAGCTGAATATCCGGGTTTGTAAGGGCTTCTATTGCAAAAGTCTGTTCAGCATTCCTGGGGTCGATACCGTAGGTAGTTTGCTTGATTACCCTGTTTATTGTCCCCGAAGCAGGATTATAATGTGCAAGGGCGCTTGAACCATTATTCTTCAGTATGTAAAACTGGTGACCTTTTGTCTCCTTGTCAATGTTCAATTCTTCTGAATTTACACCGTTTGGTGATTCATAAAGTTTATTGATCAGAGCCGGATCGAATCCTTCCATTACAGTGATCCCCTTGTACAGATCATCAATATTGGCAACCTTGTCATTCTGATAATCCTGTGCTAAGATTCCCAGCGACTTGGCCTTCATCCTCAGATTAATATCTTTGGTGATTAGAACAACAGTTTTTTCTTTATTTGAAGTTGCAACATAATCAGATATTGCCAGGATCCTGTGATCAGCCGTTCTCTCGGGAAAAGCCTGGCTAACCTTTTCGGAAAAATCCTTTCCTGTTTCAATATGAAGGTTCCCTAAATTCTCACCAAGCGGGATATTTGCAGTGAGGAGCATATCACCCGACAATTTGTCAAGTTCCCTTGTAAACTCCCGTGCATGAAAATTGATAATGTCATTGCCACGTTTGAACTTATCCAGCTCTTCAAGGACCACTATAGGAATGATGACGTCATTCTCTTCAAAATTGTAAATGCATGTATAATCGTGAAGCAAGACGTTCGTATCAATTATGAATATCTTTTTATTGTGTTTTTTTCTCATCAGTAAATAATTAGCAACCAATTCTTTAAATGCCGACAACTAATAAAAAGCATGATTCCCAAAAATAACTAATTTCGGTAATAAATTGTTATAAGCTCGTAAGTATGTTAATTTGCGGTCGCGGTGGTAAGTAAACCCCGGAAAGCCAAACAAAAAAGCACCAAACAATAAATGACATACGAGCAGACCATCGAATTCCTTTTCAGCCAGCTGCCATCTTATCAGAGAATAGGTAAGGCGGCTTATAAGAATGACCTGAATAATATCATTGCATTTGATGATCGCCTCGGTAATCCTCACAGGAATTTTAAGACTATTCATGTTGCCGGTACGAACGGAAAGGGTTCTGTTTCACACATGATCTCCTCATTTTTGCAGGAAGCGGGTTATAAAACCGGACTTTATACCTCACCACATCTGATTGATTTCAGGGAGAGGATAAAGATTGGTGGTGAAATGATATCGTGTGACGCAGTGAGTGAGTTTATCAGCCGGAACGAAGAGTTCATAGGATCGCTCAAACCTTCGTTTTTTGAGATGACCGTTGCAATGGCCTTTGATCATTTTGCAAGATCAAAAGTCGATGTTGCAGTAATCGAGGTTGGTCTGGGAGGAAGGCTCGATTCAACCAATATAATCGAGCCGGTTCTTTCTGTGATAACAAATATTGGTCACGATCATCAGGATATTCTTGGCGACACCATTGAGAAGATCGCATTTGAAAAGGCCGGGATTATTAAAAAATCCGTGCCGGTTGTAATAAGCGAAACTCGGAAAGAAACTGCCGGTGTATTTATAAAGCGGGCATCCGGGCTTAAATCGGAGGTCAGTTTTGCAGATCAGAATTTTACATGTAATCTGCAGCCAGAAGTAGATCTTAATGGAGAAAGAGGATTTGTCGTTACAGATCTAAACACCGGCGCCCGTTATGAAGGTATCTCACCACTCGGCGGAGATTATCAGTCAAAGAATATTCAGGCTGTTTTTCAAGCCTTTAAAATTCTGGGAAGTAAGCTTGAGTTAAGGGGAAAGAATCTTATAGATGGTATTAAAAAAGTAGTTGTCAATACCGGATTGTCAGGTCGATGGCAGATCTTAAAAAGAAATCCTTATACTGTATGCGATACCGGACACAACAAGGAAGGATTGCAATATGTTATTGATCAGATAATGAGAGTTCAGAAAACCGGCCTGCATATAATCATTGGTTTTGTTAACGATAAAGACCTTCATTCGGTGCTCCCGCTATTACCAAAAGATGCAATGTATTACTTCACAAAAGCTTCCGTTCCCAGGGCTCTTGATGAGAAAATACTTAAGAATGAGGCATCGGTATATGATTTAAAGGGCGACAGCTACGAAGATGTAGAAACAGCCATTCATGCAGCTGCCGTGGCGGCGTCACCAACAGATATGATCTTCATTGGGGGAAGCACCTTTGTGGTAGGAGATGCCTTACAACTATTTTAAATATTCATCAACCTGATCAAAATTTGCCATTGCCACGTTGGCTGAGCTAATAAAATCGTGCTTAAGCACCCAGTTTACAGCTTCCCTGAAGCTTGGCTCCATTTCAGCAGAGGGTGAATATTTTCCGCCTGAACATGTTTTCATAGCAATCACGCCTATTCCTTTTCTGCCTGCTTCTTCAAGTATCGAAATCAGTCTTTTCTGATCCCATTCAGAGTATTGTCCTGTCTGTGAATGAATATATGAACCTTTGTGGTTAAAAGGAACAAGGATAGTGTCATAGAAGCGCTCTGAATTGTTTCTTTCCGACAGATTCATATATGCGTTATGAGCAGAAAATCCACATGCTTTGATTACCCCGTTCTTTTTCATTTCCGAAAAGAATTTCAACACCTCAGGGTGAAAAAGAAGGTCTTCATTTACGGCATCGTGGTAGAGCATTATATCGATATAATCTGTTTGAAGCGCTTTCAGGCTTGCCTCAATATCGGCCGAAAGTATTGCCCTTATCTCGTCGGCTCCTTTTTTACCTTTCCCTTTTGAAGGCAGCTGCCTTTCCTCGAGCCTGATTTTTGACTGTATAACTATTTTCTTTCTGATCCCTTCAAGGGCCTGGCCAACGAGTATTTCATTCTTGCCATTTGAATAAGCCCGGCCTGTATCAATAAAATTTATGCCTTTATCCAATCCATACCTTATGAGAGATGCCTCATTGGTTCTGGTTGCTCCGAAACATAGTGGTGTAACAGAAATGTTTGTACTGCCAACTTTCTTTTGCGGGGCAATTAAAGGGTTCATACTTTCCATGCTACCCGATGCAATGCTTAAACCGGCTATTCCGCCGAGAGTCCTGTTCACGAACTCTTTCCTGGTAATTATCTTTTTTGCCATGTGCTATAAGGATTATCGATTTTAAGTCTTTGTTTTTTATTCGCAATATTCAGCCCGATCTCGTACATAGTCCTGGTGACAAGTTCCATTTTTGTAAAGTCAAGCTTTTCCGTAACATCACGGGGTGAATGATAATCTGAGTGAAGTCCTGTGGTAAAAAACAGGACCGGTATATCATTTTTTACAAAATTAAAGTGATCGCTCCTCCTGAAAAGCTGCAGCGGATGTGTTCTTCCGCTCAGTGCGTAGTCAAAATCAAGGTTGCTTTTTTTATCTATTTCATCAGCAATGCCTGTCAGTTCCTTACTCTGGTTGTCAGTTATCACAAAAACTGTTTCTGGTCCGGACATCGGAGTCTCTCCTGTTGAATCTGCTTCACTTTTAACACGGCCAATCATATCCATATTCAGGTTTGCCACTGTATTTTTGAGTGGAACAAGCGGATTGCTGACGTATGATTTTGAACCGAAAAGACCAAGTTCTTCTCCCGACACCCATAAAAATAAAACAGACCTCAGTGGCTTCTGATCAAGGCTCTGAAATGCTTCTCCGATCGAAAGCAGAGCGGCACATCCGGAGGCATCATCGTCGGCTCCCGCATTAACTGATCCTCCCTGCTCACCAATGTGATCATAATGAGCCGAAAAGACAATGTATTCATCTTTTAGATCGTTGTCTCTGCCTTCACAATAAGCGGCAACATTCTTAAATAACTTCCCTCGTGTCATTGAGACTTCGGTGATGCTTATTTTTCTGTCGCCGATCAAAAATGATTTTGGTTTAAGTTCGGCATCAATTTTTTTCTGAAGCTCTTCCAGAGATGCTCCTGTTCCTTCAAGAAGGCGGTCGGCAAGATTCCTGTGAACGAAAATGATCCTTGGCATACCGGGGAAATCCATCACTATTGTTTTTTCCCCGGACAGGGTAATTGTTGAGCTCAATTGTCCCGCAATACCGGGATATTGTTCGTCAAATGATCTGAATCCTGATTTCGGATCCATTACTACCAGTATTCCCTTAGCTCTTGAATAAAGAAGGTTTGATAATTTGGCCTCCACATTTCTGAATGATGACCAGTCAGCTCCTTCGAAAATGAATTTTTTCCCATCTTCAGATGAGGGCGCCCTGTTCATGATAAGCAATATCTTTCCTTCGGGCGAAATGCCTCCCAGATCGTTATAGTTATATTTGTCATTTCTGATCCCGTATCCTGCAAAAACCACATCGCCCTCGATAACAAAATCTGATGGCCCCTGTGGAAGGAGCTGGAAAAGAGGTTCGGTTATTCTTACAGTGTCTTTTCCGTCTTTAATTACAAGAACCTGTGACTTTTCTGTATCAATGACCTTTTCATCAACCTTGTAAAATTGAAAGTAACTGTTCCCGTTTGCCGGTTTAAGTCCGATTAGCTGAGCCTGGCTGGCAATGTATTGTGCTGCTATCTCGATATGCTCACTTCCGTTGCTCCTCCCTTTAAGAAGAGGGGAGGCCAGGAAAGAGACATGGCTTTCAAGATCCGATGAGGTGATAGCATTAATTCCCGTAAGCTCTTTCTGAGAATTGCCGGGTAATGAATATATTATAAAAATAAAACCTGTTATCAGACTTTTAGTGAAAAGCTTCTTCAGCGTACGTAATTGTTGATTCAGATGCATTGAATAAAGATAAAAAAAATTCCTAATTTTGCGGACTAAATTATAAATAATGGGGATAAGTATATACTTCTGGATTGGTTTTCACATTTTTATTTTCATCATGCTTGCCCTCGACCTGGGCGTTTTTCACAAGAAAGCACATAAAGTACCTGTTAAAGAAGCTGTTATATGGACATTTGTTTGGATAAGCCTTGCCTTGTTATTCAATGGTTTTGTGTTGTACGAGTTTGGTAAAACAAAGGCTCTTGAGTTTCTGACAGGGTATGTTATTGAATACTCTCTGAGTGTCGATAATATCTTTGTTTTCATAATGATATTCACATATTTTGGGGTAAAGGATAAATACCAGCATGAGGTATTATTCTGGGGAATTATCGGAGCCCTCGTGATGAGAGCTATTTTTATTTTTGCCGGGGTTGCCCTGATAAACAGATTTCACTGGATAGTTGTTATTTTTGGCAGTTTCCTGGTGTTTACCGGAATAAGGATGTTGTTTCAAAAGGAAGCTGAGGTGGACCCTGATAAAAATGCCATTGTTAAATTTTTCAGGAAATTTATTCCGATCACAAACACTGAACATCATGGCAGATTTTTTATCAGGGAAAACAACAGGCTTTATGCTACTCCTCTCTTCCTAGTTCTTCTTGTAATAGAATCCTCCGACCTTATATTTGCTGTCGACAGCATTCCGGCAATTCTTGCTATAAGCAAAGACACTTTTATTGTTTATACTTCAAATATTTTTGCAATATTGGGATTGAGGTCCCTGTATTTTGCAATTGCCGGTGTTATGGGTTACTTCCGGTTCCTGAAGATTGGCCTTGCTTTTGTTCTGACATTTGTCGGGATAAAGATGCTGGCTGCATTCTTTCATTTTGAGATTCCGATATTATATTCGCTTGCAACAATAATTTCTATACTTTTAATATCAATTCTTGCTTCGGTTTTTATAAAGAAACGTATTGAGCAGGAATAAAAGGATATGAATTTATTAATAATTATTCCACTTATCCTTGCAGCAGTACTCATTACTGTTGTAGCATGCAGGAAATGGTTCAGAAAGTGGCCATTCTTCCTGATTAAGGAAAAAATGGAAGAAGCGGCTGCGGAGCTTGAAAGATCTTTATCACTCCTGAAAGCTACAATCGAATCGACAGCTGATGGAATTCTAGTAGTTGATCATAACAGGAATGTAGTGCTCCATAATCAGAAATTCCTTGATATGTGGCATATTCCTGACAAGCTTATAAAGACAGGATTAGATGATGTTCTGATAAAATTTACTCTTGATCAGTTAAAATACCCCGAGGTTTTCGTTGAAATTATTGAAAAGCTGTATTCTGAACCCCAGGGCCGGAGCTATGATACATTAGAATTCAAAGACGGAAGATTTTATGAGAGGTTTTCACAGCCCCAGGTAATTAACGGTAGAAGTGTTGGCCGGGTGTGGAGTTTCAGGGACATTACTGAAAATAAAAAAGCTGAAGCGCAGATAATAGCAGCAAGGGATAAAGCAGAGGAGAGTGACAGGCTGAAAACAGCTTTCTTGCATAACGTTTCCCATGAAATAAGAACTCCGATGAACGCCATAATAGGCTTTTCTATCCTTCTGAATGAAGAAGGACAGACAGATAAGGATCGTCACCAATACACTGATTTTATTTTTCAGAGCGCTAAACAGCTGCTCTCAATTATTAATGATATTGTCGATATATCAAACATTGAAATTGGACAGGCAAAAGCAATATTGAAACCAACCAATGTAAATTCCATACTGAGAAATCTAAATGAACAATTCAGGATTAAGGATAACCCTTCGGAGCTGCAGATTGATCTAAAACTTTCGCTTGAGGACGAAAGGGCCAATATTCTTACAGACGATACCAAACTTATCCAGATACTCTCAAACCTGATCAGTAATGCAATCAAGTTCACTGCAAGCGGAAAGGTAGATTTCGGATATGTTCAGAAAGGTGAATTTCTCGAATTTTATGTAAATGATACTGGTATAGGAATACCT
Organism: uncultured Bacteroidales bacterium; assembly: GCA_942492865.1. Lineage (GTDB taxonomy): Bacteria > Bacteroidota > Bacteroidia > Bacteroidales > VadinHA17 > LD21. The sequence goes on from OW818650.1 coordinate 2,916,601, forward strand.
TTTGAACATCAGTCAAAGATATTCGACAGATTTTACCAGGTTGATAGCGCAAAATCGCGACAGTACGGAGGAACAGGAATAGGCCTTTCAATATGCAAAGCTTATGTAGGATTGCTTGGAGGAGATATATGGCTGAGATCAACTCCGGGGAAAGGATCTTCTTTCTCATTTACCATACCTTATAAACAAGCGCTTCCATAACGTCTTCTTTCCTCAGGGAAATTAAGTACATAAATATTCAGAATATTTCCATAATATTTTGAAATCTCATTTTTTTTTGTTGCTTTGTGAGGTCTAACTATCTCTGATAAATGATGAAAACAAACCAGGAAGAAGCAAAATACGTCAGATTAAGAACAGCTGAATATCTTCTGGATATCCTTATTGACCGTGGAATGAAGCGCATTTCACTTGTTAAGGCTACCGGTCTTAATGTGGAAGTTATAAATAATATTCTGCTTGGAAATGAATATGATTTCTCCCACCTGCTTCTTGTCCTTCAGGCAATGAATATTCATCTTAATTTTGATTCGGCAATCACTGAATTGTCACTACCAGATCCCCAGATGAATTAGCCCTGTTGCCGGTTGTCTGTAATTGATATCCGGGAGGTGAAAAATTTCAATTATTTCCATTCTTCAGAATTGGTGTAAGCCGAAAAACCAAAGAGTAGGCATAATTATAATTCATTTTTATGAAATCATACAGATTTTTTTTGATCGTTTTAATCTCTTTTTTCTTTATCAGTTCGAACGCCCAGGTTTTTGTGGGAGGCAATTTCAATATCAGTGCATCGGGCGATAAAACTGATGCCGGCACGACAGCGGAAGAAAAACTTTTTGACTATGGTTTTTATCTTTCACCCTACGCCGGAAAGTTTCTTTCTGATGATTTTGCTGTTGGCATAGCTTTGAGTGTAGGTAATACAAGAAATCAGACAAACGATAATCCTGAAACATTTTCAAAATCAACTTCATTCGGAGTAAGTCCTTTTATCAGGTATTATGCCGGTAGATGGAATAAATTATCGGTCTTCGCCCAGGGCCAGATTGGTTTGTATTATGGTTTTTCGAAGAACAAGACAGGAGACATAACAGTTGATGGTCCAAAGACTTTAAGAACGAATATTGAATTTTTCCCTGGTCTCTCATTTGATCTGAGTGAAAATTTCTCGCTTCTTACAACCCTTAATTTCTTTAACATAGGTTATAATAATGTAGTTACAAAAACCGGAGACATCAGGGATGTGGAATCAGGATTTAATTTCGGAGCTGGATTGAGTAACATAATAACCCCCGGGTCAGTTACCATAGGTGCAATCTATAAGTTTTAGTACTTTATTTAAAATCTTTCAGAGTAGGCTGTGCTTATGATACAGCCTCTTTTCTTTGATTTTCAACAGGACTGAAAAAATAAAACCGGTCACTTTCGTTTCCGGTTTTTGTATTGTGGAGGTTGAGGGATTCGAACCCCCGACCCTCTGCTTGTAAGGCAGATGCTCTGAACCAGCTGAGCTAAACCTCCTTATTCGGGTTGCTTTTACAAAGCGAGTGCAAATATAGATTACATTTTTATTTCTGCAAAAAAAACTTCAATATTAATTTTTGTAATTTTTTGCCCGGTGTTCTACGAATTGCCCGGTGTTTTACGAAAATTAATCAGAATTATCTGATTTACTCATCAGATCGCTACTTCCTTAAGTATGATGCAGGGCCCCATGCAACCAAATTTAATGCCTTAAAGTCTTGTGGATACGTACGGGAGGCTTGATTATTGCATGTTTGCGATATTTTTATTTGGTAATAATGTAAATTTATTTATTTTTGATAATGATACCTTAAAACCAATAATATCAGCTGGCGATTATCTGCCTCGTGATATTTTTGCATTCTTGACTTGACATTTGGAAAACGAACCTGGCCCTATATGGAGAATCTTCATCTTACTTTGCTTAAAAGATGTTCATCTGGTTTTAAATTCATAAGTAATAACAGGATCGCAACAAGCTTTTTTGGATTATGCGATCCCAAAGCAAGTGCCATTAAAACGTTGCTTTTATTTATTATTGCTTCTGTTTTCTCAGCCAACCTTCTGTCGCAGACAACTTTTACAGCTACATCTTCAGGAGACTGGACGACTTACTCCTGGGTTAAAAGCGGAGCAGTCACCACTGCAATATATCCGGGCCAGCCGGGCCATGAAGCGGAAACTCATGATGTCGTTATAACAGGTGGAGGGGGGATTGGCCTGAATATCAATGTAACCTCAAGCGTCAGGAACATAACCATAAACTCCACCCAGCTGGCTGTCGATGGATTCACACTGACGATGTCAGGTAATCTTGCAGGCAACGGTTCGGTCAGCTTTACAAACGGAACTATCAATATTGCCGGCAATAATACAATCGGATCATTTACAAGCAGTACAGGTACTTTTAATTACAATGGCGTCAACCAGACAGTCAAAAGCGGATCGTACAATAACCTCCTTATTACGGGAGCAGGTACAAAAACAGCAGGAGCAGACATAACGGTAAATCGTGATTTTATAATCAATGCCGGCACCTTCCAGGCCGGAGCCAACAGGATAACAGCTTCAGGAACAACAACCATAACGGGAGGTGGTACATTTACAACAAGCAGTAACTTAAGAGTTAAGTCATTTCAGAACCTCATACTTTCAGGAGGAACCGTCAGCAATACTTCAGGGAATGCAGTTACAATGAATATAGGCGGAAACTTACTGATAAATAATAACGCAACCTCATCAATTTCAGATGTGACTTCCACTATCACAGGAACTACAACAATTGAACCCGGGGCCACAATCTCTTTTACCGGGGCAACTTCAGTAAAGACCTTCACCGGCCTGATAACCATAAACGGATCGTGGGATAATTCTGAAAATGAAACTATCAATATAAGTAATGGATTGACATTTAACGGTACATCATTTATTTCGGGGAATGGGCAATATAATTTCAATACTAATTTCCAGAATATTTCAGGTACAGGTCCACTTGCATTCGACGGCATTGTCAACGTGGTAAGTCCGGCTGTTGTTAATAATAAATCAACTGTTACCCTCAGGAGCGTTCTTTCCGGGGGAGGGTCGTGGAAAAATGACAACGGGTCGGTCCTGAATTATGAAGCAGCTATTGCTCCAACTGTTACAGGCTTTATAGTAAACACAAATTCCAATCTTGTAAATTATTCTTCAGCCGGTGCTCAGATCGTAAAAACAGGATTTTATTATAATTTGCAAACCTCCGGCAGCGGCTCAAAAACACTCGAACAGAACATATCGGTCATCGGCAATCTTACAATCGGAACAGGAACAGTATTGGACGTAAGTGCCGGTGATTACCAGATAACCCTGAGCGACTCATGGATAAATGAAGGTACCTTTAATCCGCAGGAAGGTAAAGTTGTGCTTAACGGTACGGGCCCGCAGTTAATAACAAATTCCGGAGGAACAGAAGAAATTTTTTACCGTCTTGAATCAAATACTGTCGGTCCGGTCACCTCTGATGTGGATATTGCTGTTAATAGCACATTTATACTAAACAGCGGTAAAATCCTGATGCCGGGCAGGACCTTTACTCTTGGTGTCAGTGCTGCCGATCCGGGTAATCTGATCTACACATCCGGATGGGTAAGCGGCAATTTTGCACGATGGATGGTAAACGATAACGTGAATGTATATTTCCCGGTGGGTGATGATAATTATAACAGGTTGTTTACTGCAAATTTTGCTGATATTACAACAGCCGGTCTTCTGACAGTCAGTTTCAATCCTTCTGTTCCTTCATCCGAAGGCATGCCTTTATTTGAAGACATGTACTACCTGAGGGAACTTTTTCCTGAAGGTTATTGGACAATTGGTAAGGATGGCGATTTTGCCTTCACTGCTAATTTCGATATGAAATTTGTGCCATCCGGGTTCACTACTTATTCAATTGGTAATACAACCCGGGTAGTTTCCAGAAATGCGGGAGATGACTGGGCTCTCAATGGCATTCACCATTCAGGCTCTGTGTCGGAAGTTGGAAGAGACGATCTTAATAATTTCATGGAACAGTATGCAATTGCACATACTGAAATATGCGAGGGGACATTCCTGAATTGTCCGGCCGATATCACGATAGATGCAGCCCCCGGTACCTGCAGCCAGGTTGTAAGCTGGACTGCCCCGGTAATTTCTGTTCCATGTCCCACATATACCATGAGCAGTAATTTTGCACCAGGATCTACTTTCAGTGTGGGCACCACCCAGGTTGTTTATACCCTGAAGAATGGTGCCGTGGAGGTTGATTTCTGTATTTTTAATGTTACAGTGGTTGATAATTCCATTCCCGACATCACTTGTATTGCCGATCAGACCAGAAATGTGGACCCGGCCTCATGTTTTTATACAATCAATGCCGCGGAGATGGATCCGGTATATACAAGTGTTTGCCCCCCCACACTTACCAACGATCTTACCGGTAACAATACTCTTGCAGGGGCACAGATCCCGGTTGGATTAACAACTGTACTCTGGACTATAACGGGCCCTTCAGGCAACAGCGCTTCCTGTTCAATGAATATTACGGTAGTTGACAATATCCTTCCGACACTTTCTGCTGTTGCGGATAAAACAGAATATTTAGGGCCGGCCTGCAGCTTCACAATACCAGATTATACAGGTGAAACTACGGTCTCCGATAATTGTGGGGATTTAGTGGTAAGTCAGTCCCCTTCCGCGGGTACAGTTATCTCAGGAGTGGGTACGACCCAGCTCGTTAATATTACAGCTGTCGATCCCTCAGGGAACACAAGCAGTACCTCCTTTAATATTACCCTTGCTGATAACACACCTCCGGTTGCATTATGCAGGAATATTACGGTTATGCTCAATGCTTCAGGAACTGTCACCATATTACCTGCTGCCATTAATAATGGAAGTACCGATAACTGCGGTGTCCCAATACTCTCATTGAGCAAGTCCGATTTCAACTGTACCAATATCGGAGCCAATACAGTAACTCTTACGGTAACAGACGGAAGCGGCAATTTCTCTACATGCATTTCAACAGTGACCATCGTCGATAATATACCTCCGTCAATTACCTGCCCTGCCGGTATAAGTCAGAATGCTGATCCCGGCTTATGCAGTGCATCGGTTGCAGTGCCTGCTCCGGTTACCACTGATAATTGTTCCGCAACACTACTTACCTGGAGCATGACAGGTGCCACTATTGCCGTTTCACCTGCAACCGGGATCAACCCCGTCGGAACTTATTCATTTAACACAGGTATAACTACTGTAACATATACTTCAGGAGATGTATCGGGTAATACTTCAACATGCAGTTTTTCAGTAACTGTAACTGATAATCAAAATCCTGTAATAAGCGGATGTCCTGCCGATATAGTGCAGAATGTTGATCCGGCAACATGCGGAGCAGTGGTAAGTTGGATCGAGCCAACAGCAATAGATAATTGCACTTTACCGGCCAGCCTCTCATGGACCAGGTCGGCCGTGCCCGGGAATACATTTCCTGTCGGTGTCACAACCGTTACATATACGGTAAGCGATGCCGCCGGCAACCAGGATGTATGTACTTTTAGCGTAACGGTTGTTGACAATGAGGTACCCGACATCAACTGTCCGGCAAACATTACCGGTGTAACAGATCCTGGCGTTTGTACTGCCTCGGTCACAGTACCTGATGAAAGTAAATCCGATAATTGTCTTATTGCAGTGCTGAGGTGGGAAATGACAGGAGCAACCATTGCCACTTCACCTCTCACCGGGCTTAACAAAATAGGTACATATAGCTTTAATCAGGGGATAACCAATATTACTTATACTGTTGAAGATGCTGCCGGTAACACGGCAAATTGCACATTCACGGTAACTGTGAATGATGGACAGGATCCTGTGATAAACGGCTGTCCGTCAAATATTGTACAGTCTAATGACGCAGGTTCGTGCAACGCAACGGTGACCTGGACAGAGCCAATTGCCATGGATAATTGTACCGCATCGGGCGGACTTATCTGGACAAAATCCCATCTGCCCGGAAGCATATTCCCTATGGGAGTTACGACCGTTACCTATGATGTTCAGGATCTGGCAGGTAATTCATCGACATGCAGCTTTACGGTTACTGTCAGCGATAATGAAGATCCATCAGTAACCTGTCCTGCAGATATTAATCAGCTTGCCGGAGCAGGATTGTGCACCGGATCTGTTATAGTGCCTGATGCAGCAGTTAATGATAATTGCGCAGTGACTCTTCTTACCTGGTCTATGACAGGTGCTACAATTGCTTCTTCTCCTGCTGCAGGCATAAATCAGGTAGGAACCCAAACTTTCAATACCGGCGTAACAACAATAACATACACTGTGGCAGATGCTGCCGGCAATGACCAGACATGCAGCATGACTGTTACAATTGCCGAAGACCAGCTTCCTGTAATTCTCTGTCCGGCCGATATCAGTGAGGATACAGATCCGGGTTTGTGCACAGCATCTGTTCCGGTTCCTGATCCTGTAACATCTGATAATTGTGCAGTAACACTCGTTACCTGGACAATGGCCGGGGCCACATCCGGTTCCTCGCCTGTTACAGGGATCAATATGATAGGGACACGTATCTTTAATAAAGGTGTAACAACGATTAATTATACAGTAGCAGATGGCTCCGGAAATATGGAAAACTGCAGCTTCACGGTGACGATCACCGATGATGAGGCGCCAGTTATTACGGCTCCGGCAGATATAGTACGACATGCTGATGCAGGCGTTTGTTCTGCCTCAGTTATTGTGCCTGATGCAGTATTCTCTGATAATTGCACAGTTACGCTGCTTACCTGGACCATGACCGGAAAAACCATTGGTTCCTCACCTGCTGCGGGGATTAACCAGGCAGGTACGCAGACCTTTAATCCCGGGACCACTACAATTACCTATACTGCAGGCGATGCTGACGGTCATACTACAACTTCCAGTATGACTGTAACAGTAATTGATACAGAAAACCCTGTAATAAGTTCATGTCCTGTTGATATTGTTCAGCCTGTTGATGCAGGCTCATGTACAGCAACCGTAACATGGACCGAGCCTTCAGTTGCCGACAATTGCACTGCTACCGGAGATATAATATGGACTAAATCTGTTCTGCCGGGAAGCATATTTCCTGTTGGTGTAACAACAGTAGATTATGTAGCACAGGATACATCAGGGAACCAGACATTTTGCAGCTTTACGGTTACAATAACAGATAATGAGATCCCTGTAATCACTTGTTCTGCAGATGTTACAGGCGACGCCGATGCAGGCTTATGTACCGCATCTGTAACCATTCCGGATGCTGTTATATCCGACAATTGCAATATGTCGCTTACATGGACAATGGCAGGTGCAACAACTGATGCTTCACCAAATACAGGCATAAATCAGATAGGAACATATATTTTCAGGTCAGGTGTAACAACTGTGGGCTATACAATCAGAGATGATGCCGGGAACCAGGCTGTATGCAGCTTTACTGTAACTATAAATGCCAATGATGTAATTGCACCCGTAGTAGCTTGTCCGGCAGATATAACTCAGACTGCTGATGCCGGTGTTTGTTCATCTTCTGTTACGGTACCTGATGCGACGATGTCTGATAACTGCTTTGTAACACTTCTTACATGGGCCATGACAGGAGCTACAAATGCTTCATCACCTTTAACTGGAATCAACCAGGTAGGTACTTACACATTCAATGGAGGTATTACTACTGTCACCTATACCGTTGGTGATGGATCGGGAAATCAGTCAACATGTTCATTCACTGTAATTGTTACTGATGATGAGGCTCCGCAGATCACGTGCCCTGCAGATGTCACTGTAAGTGCTGCTTCAGGCGCATGTTCAGCAAATGCCATTGTGCCGGCTCCTGTAACATCCGATAACTGTGCAGTTCATGTAATTACCAATTCATTTAACGGTACTGCCGATGCAACGGGTACATATCCTATTGGAGAGACACTTGTAACCTGGACTGTTACAGATATGGATGGCAATTCCAGTACATGCACCCATACAGTTACCGTTACTTCAACATTTGTACCCGCACTGATATCTTCCGATCCTGATAATTCAATATGCCTTGGTGAGACCGTTACATTCACGGCATCGGGGGGGATCACTTATGAATTCCTCTTAAATGGTGTTTCTGTTCAGGGTCCGGGAGCAAATAATATTTACACTCCAACTTCTCTTGCTGATCAGGACAGGGTGGCCGTCAGAATGACCGACGGAACAGGCTGTGAAGGCTTCAGTCCCGGGATCATAACCACGGTTAATCCCCTTCCGGCAGGTTCAGTAACCCCGGTTAATGTATCCTGTTTTGGCGGATCAACAGGATCAATAGACCTTTTACCATCGGGAGGAACAGCTCCATATACTTTTGCGTGGAGTAATGGCGAAACAGATGAAGATGTTAGCAGCCTGGCAGCCGGGAGTTATAATGTTATAATTACTGATGCCAATAATTGCCAGGCCACTGTAAATGCAGTAATTACTCAGCCAGCTGAAGCTCTTTTAATCACTACGACAAAAGTTGACGTGTCCTGCTATGGTTCTACAAATGGGAGCGCCTTAGTTGTTGCGGCTGGAGGTACCCTGCCTTATACCTATTCATGGGATGCCTCACCTGTTCAGAGTACCGCAGCGGCAACAGGTCTGGCCCCTGGAACGTATAATGTTACAGTAACAGATTCACAGGGATGCATTGCATCAGGATCTGTTCAGATATCCGAACCAGACGCCCTGAATGTAACAGAGGTACACCAGGATGCATCATGTCCCGATGAGTCTGATGCATCGATTACACTTACTATAACAGGCGGAACAGGATCGTACAACGCTTACTGGTCGGATGGAAGCACATACCTTGACAGGACCGGGATAGATTCAGGAAATTACAGGGTGATCATTACTGATTCGCTGGGATGTGCAGCATCGGCAGATATTGTGGTCGGCTTTGAAGGAACATTTAACTGTGTTATGGTACCGCAGCTGATAACTCCGAATAGTGATGGATATAACGATACCTGGATTATGCGTAACATCGATCTTTATCCCGATGCTGAAGTCAGGATATTCAACAGATGGGGCGATCTTATTTTCCGAACCAAAAATATCCTTGGGAATCCATGGGACGGTACACATAAAGGTCAAAAGGTGCCTTCCGATTCATACCATTATATCCTTTACCTTAATGACGGATCTTCACCAAAGTCAGGAGTAATAAGCGTAATAAGATAATAGCTGAAAATAATATATGAGCCAATTGAAAAGTATAATACTGATCGTTTTATCAAGCTTTATTATGGGAGTTTCCATGGCCCAGCAGACTCCCATGTACAGCCAGTACACAATGAATGGGTTTCTTCTGAATCCTTCATTTGCAGGACGGGATGGCGCGACCAGCCTGAATCTTACCGTCAGGGAGCAATGGGTTGGCCTGAAGAACTCTCCGAGTACTTATGCTGCCAGCTTTCAGACACTTCTCCTGAGAGACAGCTATATTTCCAAATCGACATCCGTTACCAGGAAAAAGGTAAGGCCGACAAAGGGTGGCAGGGTAGGTCTGGGAGGGTATCTTTTCAACGATAATAACGGCATTATGCACAGGACAGGACTGCAGCTGGCTTATGCATACCATATTCCGATGAGCACCGGAAACGATATTGCAAATAATCTTTCCTTCGGACTGGCCCTTAATTTATATCAGCATGCTATACTTGTTGATGGCCTTTATGTCAGGGATCTTGATGATCCGCTTCTTAATGTTCTTGACAGAAGAGTTTTTATTCCCGATTTTAATTTTGGAGTAAACTACACAACAGCTAAGTATTATGCCGGATTTGCAATGACCAGTCTGTTAAGAGGAGCAATAGCTTTTGCTGATACCTCTTCATATAAGAGGTCGGAAATAGGCCATTACTATCTTACAGGAGGAATAAAAATTCCGGTTTCGCCCGACTGGACAATAGAACCTTCGGCATTCATTAAAGCATCCGATATGTTCTTTAAATCGTTGCAAATGGATCTTACAGCGAGAGCTTATTATAAAAATGATTATTGGGCAGGCCTCTCGTGGAGGACAGGAGATGCAATCATTGTTTTATTAGGCCTGAAATATGACAGATTTTACTTCGCATATGCAGTCGATCTTACGCTTACCGATATACGGAAGCAGAGCTATGGCAGTCATGAACTTACAATCGGAGTAAAATTTGGTGAAAACGCACGAAGATTTCGCTGGATAAACGCTTATTAGATACATGCTGAAGCTTATTCCAAGGCCGGCAATTTTAATTTTGCCGGTTATTTTATTGATATGCAATGCATATTCACAGGATGTGCCATTCAGATTCATGTTTTACAATGCTGAGAACCTGTTTGATATTTATGATGATACCCTGACGGATGATAATGAATTTCTGCCAGCCGGTACGATGAGGTGGAATAAAGCCAGGTATAATAAAAAGATCAATTCTCTGGCAAAAACGATAATTGCAGCAGGGGAATGGCAGCCTCCTGAAATTATTGCATTTTGCGAGACAGAGAACAGGAAAGTATTAGAGGATCTGCTTGCGGGAGCCGTCATGCTGAAATATGATTATGGCATACTGCATGAGAACTCACCCGATGAGAGAGGAATAGATGTGGCGCTCATATACAGGAAGGATATAGTCAGGATTATTAGTTCAAAAAATTTTTTACCAACCTCAGGAGGGAGAAAAATTACTGGTACAAGGAGTGTACTTTACTCCAAATGCCTGATATTTAACGACACCCTTCATTTTTTTGTAAATCACTGGCCGTCAAGAAGGGGAGGAGTACTTGCAGGCGAAGCGCTGAGAATGGAAATTGCAGGCATGATAAGGGATAAAGTTGATTCTTTGGGGAAAATATGTAAAGATCCAAAGATCATTATTGCCGGAGATTTTAATTGTACTCCAGTTGATCGTGTGATGCTTAAGTTGGCTGAAACGATGGATTGCAGGCTTATTAATCTGTCGAAGGAGCTTTCAGATAAAGGTTCAGGAACTTACCGGTTCAGAGGAGCCTGGGAATTGATAGATCAGGTAATTGTTTCGGAAGGGTTGATGTTTCGCAAAACAGGATTATCTGCTTCTGATACGAGTTTCAGGATCTTCAATCCGGATTTTCTTCTCAGGGATGATCCTGCTTATCCCGGGTTGAAGCCATTTTCAACCTATAACGGTTACAGGTACCAGGGTGGATTCAGCGACCATTTACCGGTTCTTCTGGATCTGCAAATCAGATGAATCAACCGGTTTAAGGCCGAGTTCCATTCCCTTTTTGAGCATGATCGCGCGTGCGGCATCTTTGTTATTTGGGATAATTCCGTCGAGTATTGCCTCCCGTATGGCATTTTTAATAATCCCTACTTCTCGGCCAGGTCTTATTCTAAACGTTTCAATTATTTCAGTTCCATCGATCGGAGGCTGAAAGCTGCGGACAGCATCTTTTTCTTCTATTTCCTTAAGCTTGTTTCTTACCAGCCTGAAATTTTCAAGATGCTTAATTTTTTTTTCCTGGTTTTTTGATGTTATATCGGCTTCACATAACATCATAAGGTCGTCGATATCATCTCCTGCTTCGAATAACAGCCTCCTTACAGCCGAATCAGTTACATCTTCCTGTGATAGAGCGATCGGACGTAAATGCAGATCAACTATCTTTTGTACATATTTCATCCGGTCATTTAAGGGAAGCTTAAGCTTGCGGAATATCTCAGGTATCATCTTCGAGCCTATATATTCATGACCATGGAATGACCAGCCAGCCTCCTGAGTGTATTTTTTTGTGAGAGGCTTCCCTATGTCATGCAGCAATGCGGCCCATCTGAGCCAGATATTATCGGTGTGCCGGCTGATATTGTCAAGCACCTTTAATGAGTGATGGAAATTATCCTTATGTCCTTTGCCTTCCTTCGTTTCGACGCCCTTTAAGTTGTCCAGCGCAGGGAAGATGTGTTTCAGAAGACCTGCTTTTTCAAGCAAAAGGAATCCTTTCGATGGCTGATCGCTTGAGATGATCTTGTTAAGCTCTGTTGTTATCCTTTCGGCCGAAACAATTGTAATCCTCTCAGCATTATCTGCAATCGATCTGAAGGTCTGTTCCTCGATTGTAAATTTAAGCTGTGCGGCAAATCTGATCGCTCTCATCATCCTTAAAGGATCATCTGAAAATGTTCTTTCAGGATCAAGAGGAGTTCTAATTATTTTATTTTTAAGATCCTCCAGTCCCCCGAATGGATCAAGAAATTGACCATAAGTTTCCTGATTAAGGCTATATGCAAGGGCATTAATTGTAAAATCCCTTCTTTTCTGATCATCCTCGAGTGACCCGTTCTCAACATAAGGTTTTCTCGAGCCCCTTTCATACGATTCTTTGCGGGCTCCTACAAATTCCACTTCATAATCATCAAACCTGAACATTGCTGTTCCAAAATTTTTGAATACACTCGGCTTCAGACCCGGGCTTATCCTGCCAGCAACTTTTTTTGCGATCTCAATTCCGCTTCCGATAACAACAATATCTATATCCTTACCTGGATGCTCTCTTTTAAGAATGCAGTCTCTTACATATCCGCCTATTACGTAACCCTGAACCTTCTCGGCGGTGATTACTTCTGAAAGAAGTTTGAAGATCCTGTCGTTTAAACACATGTTCATATTAAAATATGACACTTCTATAAAAAAATCTTCGCAAAGTTACAATTAATACTTAACTTAGGGAAACATGGATGATAACACACTGATTGAAGGAGATAGAAGTTAAAACAATATTCAGCATCCGGCTGTTTAATAAATAAAATGCCATGGTAGAGCACCTGACCAAAGAAAAATTTCTTGAGAAAGTTTTTAATTATGAAACTGCCAAAGAATGGAAATTTGAAGGCAGTAAGCCCTGTATCATTGATTTTTATGCCGACTGGTGCGGGCCATGCAAAATGGTGGCTCCGATACTCGAGGAAGTTGCGACTGAATATGTGGACAAATTGGATGTTTATAAGATTGATACTGAAAAGGAGCAGGAACTGGCAGCTGTATTCGGCATAAGGAGCATCCCATCCTTATTGTTTGTCCCTCTGAGCGGTAAACCGCAGATGGCAGTCGGAGCCTTGCCCAAAGAGACTATAATTAAAGCATTTAAAGATGTACTTGGCGTTGAGAAATGAATTATTGGTCAAAAAAATATTAAAACATTGCAACATTCCTTTTTTATTATCGTTTAATATAGTAGAAAAGTCAATTGAAGGTTATTTAGGTTTTTTTCATGGATTTAGGTTTAGGGTAAGTTTAGTAAAATCAGGACTTCGGTCCTGATTTTACTTTTATACCAGGTCCTTAAAGATGCTGTCAATCTCCTCTTCTGTTGACCTCAGCTTTTTCTGACATTGTTTTATCAGCTCCGAAGCACGTTTTACCTCAATCGAAAGTTTATCAACATCAAGATCTCCGCTTTCAATTTTCCTGAGTATCTTTTCGATTTCAGCCACCGCATTGTTGAATGAGAATTCATTTTTTGCCATATAGTAAAAATAATTATTTTTCTTTAAAAACACATATTATTGCGGGGAGGGGAGCTTACCCGGATCATTACCGGAAACGGAACGGGTAGCTCTGTTGCTTTATATTACCTTGCTGCTAACAGTCCCGTCGCTGAACCGCGTGTCTATAACCTGTTCATTTTTGATTCCGGCGCTGCTTTTTAATATTTTACCATTCAGGGAAGTGATAGTGTATCCTCTCTTAAGAACATTTTCAGGTCTCACCATTTCGAGCGTATTTATCATGGTGGATACCTTCAATGCACTTGCATTAACCATTGCTGAACTAAAAGAGATAAGATCCTTTCTGAAAGATTTTACTTCGAGAATCTTTGCCGATGTATAATTCCTTATCGAAACAAGCCTTGTTTTCTGGCCTGATAAAATCAGCCCCGAACGATTTATATTTTTTCTTCCTGTAGCTGTTATCCTTATTATTTTTTCGGAAAGGCCCTCCCTTAATTCCGACATCATAAGCTTTGCAACCGGATGAAGCTTTGTCATGTACGTATTAATCCTTGCCTTGTTTTTTTCAAGGATCATGCGGGAAATGTCAGTAATATCTTTTTTAAGCTGTACAAGCTCACCTTCGGCCACACTGATGCAGTTTACCAGATAATCGGCAACAGCTGTAGGAGTCCTTAGCGATTCAAATGCCACCATATCTGTAACAGATATGTCCTTATCGTGACCTATTCCTGTAATTACCGGAAGGGGAAGCTGGGTTATGTAATATGCAATATTATAATTATCAAACCAGCTTAGGTCGGCCTGTGATCCGCCACCACGTATAATAACCACTACATCAAATAAATGCATATTAGCAGCAACTCTGTCGAGCGATCTTATCACGCTCTGTTCCGCTTCGGATCCCTGCACTACCGTGTCAAACAAGCAGGTATGAAAGAGATACCCAAAACTGTTTTTTTTTAGCTGGTTAATGAAATCGGTAAATCCGGCAGCATTTTTTGAAGAGATTACAGCAATCCTTTGAGGGAGAATGGGAAATTCAACCTCTTTGTTCATTGAAAATACTCCTTCATCCTCGAGCCTTTTAATTATCAGCTGCCTCTTCACTGCCATTTCGCCAATGGTATATGAAGGATCTATATCGCAAATATTAAGGCTCAATCCGTACACTTCGTGGTAGTCAACCTTTATTTTAACCAGTACCTTAAGTCCTGTCCGGAGAGTATCTCCCGAAATATTTTCGAAGAAGGATTTAATGAATGAGTATTTTTTATTCCATATAATAGCTTTAACTCTTGCTCTGATATTCTTTTCATCCTTGTTCTTTTCTACCAGCTCAAGATAGCAATGGCCGGCAAAATTCTCCGACATTTCGGCTATTTCGGCGGTTACCCAGTACATTGAAGGAAATGAAATGTAAATAGAATCCTTAATTGCTGATTGTAATTCGGTAAGAGACAATTTTTCGGTCATGATGGGTCTGTAAGCTTGGCCACTTTTATCACAAAGGTACAGATTACCATAGTTCCCCGGTCTTCTCCGGATCGGGTATTTTTCCTATGTTTTTTTCCAGGGAGTCAATAAAATTAGTTTCATCAATTCTCAACTGGCGGTCGTTGGCGAAACCTGCCACGTAATCAAGTTCATATCTCAGTGTTCCGTCTTCCTTATAGATGAGCCAGTTCCCTTCCTTTCGGTCATTTTTATATTCGCCTGTCACTTTCTGAAAGCCGTTATCAAACCAGACTTCGAATTTACCGCTGATCTTTCCCTCAGAATAAGATGTTTTCAGGCTCATAACCCCATTTAAATGATACTGGATCCACTCACCATGCTTAACATCATTAACATAGTTCAGTTTTTCGGCAAGGATATCGCCTGGATAATATTTAACCGACAGCCCGTTCTTCTTGTTTTTGGAATATTCTTCTTCGCAGATAAGATAGCCTTCAATAACACCTGAATAAAATTTCCATTTTCCTTCTTTAGACTGATTGATGTATTTTCCTTTGGAAGCAACATGACCATTTTTATGATAGAACGTGGCATCTGCATCTTTTCCGTCTTCACTAAAGACAAAAACGGATCTGACGGTATTATCCCTGTTGAATCTTGTGAATTCGCCAACCGGATGATCATCCCTGAAGGTGCCTTCGTATATCTTTATATTTCCTTCTTTCTTTATCCAGTATCCTGTTTTTTTTCCCGATCTGTCGGTCTGATTAATGGGTCCGGCAACCTGTGCCTGCAAGGCGACCTGGAAAAGTATAAGTGACGAAATAATGATCAGGTTAATTTTCATTCATTGATAACGTTGTAATCGCCTTAAAAGTACAAAATATAAGAATATTTTAGTTCAGTAAATTTTGCGGTTTTTCAGCTATCCGGTAAATAAAAAAGAGGTCATTCTTTTCAGAAACGACCTCTTCATTATACTTATTTAAGAACTATTTTACCTCCTCGAAATCTACATCGGTGACCTGGTCATTGCCTGGTTTCGGACCGCTTCCGCCAGTCTGACCTTCTCCGGCACCTGGCTGTCCTTGCCCGGGCTGACCCTGACCTGCTCCGGCACCTGTGGCCTGGGCTGTCTTGTACATCTCTTCCGAAGCACTCTGCCATACTGAATTCAGTTCTGCAAGCGCTGTATCGATAGCAGCAACATCCTGAGATTTGTGAGCATCCTTGAGTTTTGCAAGTGCAGATTCGATGGCAGGTTTTTTATCAGCCGGAAGCTTATCACCAAATTCTTTAAGCTGTTTTTCAGTTGTAAAGATCATACTGTCGGCAGTATTGATCTTTTCAATCCTTTCTTTGGCGATCCTGTCAGATTCAGCATTAACCTGGGCTTCCTCACGCATTCTCTTTATCTCGGCTTCACTCAGCCCTGATGATGCTTCAATCCTTATCCTCTGCTCCTTACCGGTGCCTCTGTCCTTTGCAGTAACATGAAGTATTCCGTTGGCATCTATATCAAAAGTCACCTCAATCTGGGGAATACCCCTTGGGGCAGGCGGAATTCCGTCGAGATGAAATTTCCCGATAGTCTTATTGCCTGCTGCCATTGGTCTTTCACCCTGGAGTACATGTATTTCAACCGATGGCTGGCTATCAGCAGCTGTCGTAAAGACTTCCTGCTTCTTTGTTGGAATGGTTGTATTCGATTCTATAAGCTTGGTCATAACGCCACCCATGGTTTCGATACCCAGCGAAAGAGGTGTGACATCGAGTAGCAGTACATCTTTGACCTCGCCTGTAAGAACACCGCCCTGGATTGCAGCTCCAACGGCAACAACTTCATCGGGATTAACACCCTTTGATGGTACCCTGCCAAAGAATTTTTCAACGAGTTGCTGTATTGCGGGCATACGCGTACTTCCTCCAACAAGGAGAACTTCATCTATATCAGAAGCCTGGTAACCAGAATCCCTGAGTGCTAGTTTGCATGGTTCAATACAAGACTGGATAAGCTTATCACAGATTTTTTCAAAATGTGATCTTGTAAGAGTTTTTACAAGGTGTTTTGGAATACCGTCAACAGGCATTATATAAGGAAGGTTTATTTCCGTAGATGTAGAGCTTGACAGTTCGATCTTAGCTTTTTCTGAAGCTTCTTTCAGACGCTGAAGCGCCATCGGATCTTTTCTCAGGTCAATACCTTCATCCTTCAGGAATTCTTCAGCAAGCCAGTCAATTATCATATGGTCGAAATCGTCGCCGCCAAGGTGAGTGTCGCCATTTGTTGACTTAACTTCAAAGACACCATCGCCAAGCTCAAGAATTGAAATATCGAATGTGCCACCCCCAAGGTCGAACACTGCTATTTTCAGATCTTTTGATTTTTTATCAAGTCCGTATGCAAGGGAAGCAGCTGTTGGTTCATTAATGATCCTTTTTACATTCAACCCGGCTATTTCGCCTGCTTCCTTTGTAGCCTGACGCTGGGAATCGCTGAAATATGCAGGTACTGTGATAACTGCGTCAGTAACTTCCTGTCCAAGATAATCTTCAGCTGTCTTCTTCATCTTCTGAAGTACCATTGCTGATATTTCCTGAGGGGAATATAATCTATTGTCAATCCTAACCCTGGGAGTATTGTTCTCGCCTTTCTCAACAGTATAGGAGACTCTTTTTATTTCTTTTGTTACCTTATCGTAGGTCTCACCCATAAATCTCTTAATGGAGAAAATGGTTTTCTTGGCATTGGTAATAGCCTGACGTTTGGCAGGATCACCTACCTTACGTTCTCCGTTCTCGACAAATGCCACTATTGATGGAGTGGTCCTCTTACCTTCACTGTTGGGGATTACCACAGGCTCATTGCCTTCCATTACTGCAACACATGAGTTCGTTGTTCCCAGATCGATACCTATTATTTTTCCCATCGCATTAAATTTTAATTTCTTTTTCAGGATTATTGCAATGATTATGCCATTGAAATATTGAGGGATATTTATGTAAATATGACATTCTATAAGGTGTCGTTCCGGTTATTTGTGACAAAACGACAGAAAAAATTGAACTCAAAAAAATGGTTAGACAGAAAATGTCAAACCTATTCTTTAACTTTGTATCTGTTACAAATTTTTTTAGCAATGTCAATACATAAAATGGTGAAGAGGGTCACAACTCATGTTCTGTATGAGATGAAACTCAAGGAAGAAAAGATTGCAATGCTTACTGCGTACGATTATTCTATGGCCCGTATAATCGATGAAGCAGAAATCGATGTGATCCTTGTAGGTGACTCGGCTTCGAATGTAATGGCAGGGTTTGATACTACGCTGCCCATAACACTCGAGAACATGATCTATCATGCAGCTTCTGTTGTCAGAGCTGTAAAGAGAGCTCTAGTAGTAGTTGACCTGCCATTTGGAACATACCAGGGAAATTCAAAGGAAGCTCTCGCTTCTTCAATCAGGATAATGAAGGAAACAGGTGCAGCTGCGGTTAAGCTTGAAGGCGGATACCAGGTTGTTGAATCAATAGAAAGAATTTTATCGGCTGGAATTCCTGTCATGGGGCACCTTGGACTGACTCCCCAGGCTATTCATAAATTCGGAACGTATGTGGTCCGCGCCAGGGAAGAAGAAGAGGCACGCAGGCTTATGGAGGATGCAAAGCTCCTTGAACAGACAGGCTGCTTTGCTCTAGTTCTTGAAAAGATCCCTGCAATACTCGCAGAAGAAGTTACTAAAAGTGTAAAGATCCCTGTAATAGGTATCGGGGCAGGAGGAAAGACGGATGGCCAGGTACTGGTACTTCACGACATGCTTGGTCTGACCACTGAGTTTTCACCCAGATTTCTTAGAAGATATCATAACCTTCACGATGAGATTAAAGGTGCTGTTCAGAATTATATAAATGATGTCCGGACCAGGGATTTCCCAAATGAAAAGGAACAGTACTAAAAATATAAGGAATGATAGATATTCTATATGAGGACAATCATATAATTGCTGTTAACAAAAAAGCCTCCGATCTTGCACAGGGAGATAAGACCGGCGATCCTTCACTCGATGACGGACTAAAGAAATATATAGCTGAAAAATATAAAAAGCCCGGTGCCGTTTACCTTGGAGTGGTTCACAGGCTCGATCGCCCTGTAGCAGGTGTAATTCTGTATGCCAGGACCTCAAAGGCGCTTGCCAGGCTGAATGAGATGTTCAGGACAAAAGAGGTCAGAAAAACATATCTGGCAATCGTAAGGGAGAGTCCGCCGGAGGAAGAAGGCAAAATCAGGCAGTTCCTTAAAAAGAATGAGAAGCAGAATAAGACTTACGTTTACGACAAAGAGGTAAAAGGGTCAAAGGAAGCAAGCCTTTCATACAAGATCATCGGACATTCAGAAAAATTTTATCTTCTTGAAATACAGCTTCATACAGGCCGTCATCATCAAATAAGAGCTCAGCTTGCAAGCATCGGATGCCCGATAAAGGGAGATCTTAAATACGGATATGCCAGATCAAATGAGGACGGAAGCATCAGCCTCCTCGCACGTAAGATTGAATTCACTCACCCGGTCAGTAAAATGGAGATATCAATAACAGCACCTTTGCCTGATAATGATGTCTGGAAATTTTTCAGGAATTCACTTGCGTGATCTGTAAAATTAAATGAGTTAAATTCAGGTTAATTTCAGTTAATGAAAAGTTAAAACTGATGCGAAATATCAACCTGAAAGCTAATTTTACGAATTATTACGGAAAATGAACAAGAAGAAATTCGCCTGGCTTATTTTCATGATGCTTTTTTCAATTATCGGTATCATCTGGGTACAGATAATATGGATAAAAAACGCCGTAAAAGTACGTAATGACAGCTTTGATTATGTAGTGAACATAAGTCTTGGAGCTGCAGCCAATGCGATAGAAAATTCCCAGAAGATGAATTTCTTTAATAATTTTCTTTCCGATCTGCCTCCATCAGGCGCCCAGAATGACATCTCAGGATTTATCAGCATAGGGAGTTCGGCAGGTCAGGTTGAAGGTAACTACAGTGTCCGTATAACCAGTCAGTCTATTACGCATGATCAGGGTAGCGAGCCGGTTATAGTAACCCAGGATACTACATTCACTTCTGAATTGGACAGCCTGAGAATCAATTTATCCAGTTCACAGACAATTCCCGGTTCCGTTTATATAAAAAAGAAAGAATTTCTCGATTGGATAAGAAAAAGATCGACTGAATTCCAAAACATGAGCGATCAGATGATCGCTGAGGTATATCAGTGGGAAAAGGCTCTCGCCCTGAACAATCGAGAGGTGGAATTTGCCCTGAAACAATCGCTGCTGTATAACAATATTGAAGCTCCGTTTGAATATGCGATCATAAAGGACGGAATAATCAGTGATGGCAACTTTAAGAGAACAGGCAGGGAGGATTTTCTGAAAAGTAAATACATGGTCAGTCTTTTTCCTGATAATATAATAAGGCAGAACCTTATGCTGTCTGTTATTTTTCCCAGCAGGACCAATTATGTCCTGGGGAATATGGGTTGGATACTTGGAGGATCAATGCTCTTTTCGCTGATCATTCTTGCAACCTTCGGTCTTAGCCTGTTCTTCCTCCTCAGGCAGAAAAAGATAACTGAGATGAAATCTGATTTCATCAATAATATGACCCACGAGTTTAAAACGCCTATTGCTACTATTTCCCTGGCAGCCGATACTATTACAAATCCAAAGGTGATAAAGGACGAGAACAGCATCAGGCATTTTATCAGCATGATTAAGAAAGAGAACAGCAGGATGAATAAAAAGGTTGAAACCATACTTCAGATTGCTTCACTTGATAAAAAGGAAATAGATTTCAGGTTTGAAAACCATTCGCTTCACAATATAATAGAAAAGGTCGCCGATACTATTGAGATTCAGATTCATCAGAAAAACGGGAAAATAGATCTCAGGCTTAATGCAGAAGAGCCTGTGATATATGGTGATAACGAGCATCTTACAAACCTTGTTACTAATCTGCTTGATAATTCGATAAAATACTCGGTTGATGCCCCGGAAATTGTTGTTGAAACAAGAAATGCCGATAAAGGGATTGTTTTATCTGTTCAGGATAAGGGAATTGGAATGTCAAAGAGTGTTCAAAGCAAGATATTCGAGAGGTTCTACCGTCAGAATTCAGGCAACGTACATGATGTTAAAGGATTCGGTCTCGGTTTGAATTACGTCAGAGCCATAATTGATGCCCATAAGGGCAGCATAAGTGTTACCAGCGAGCCGGGTAAAGGAAGCAGGTTCGACATTTACTTACCGTTTAATAGTGAAAACTGAAATGCAAAATAAAAATGCAAGGATCTTTCTTGTAGAAGACGACCTGAGCTTCGGTTCCGTACTTAAGTCATATCTCGAGATCAATGATTATACTGTTGACTGGATCGATGACGGGAAATATGCAGTTGAGCATTTCAGAAAAGGGATCTTTGATATCTGCATACTCGACATTATGCTCCCTCACGTCGATGGTTTTACAATAGCATCGGAAATAAGAAAGATTAACACGGTAGTACCCATTATTTTCCTGACAGCAAAAAAGCTGAAGGATGATGTATTGAAAGGTTATGGAGCAGGTGGTGATGATTATATAACCAAACCATTCGACACTGAGATACTTCTTGCCAAGATCCGTGCAATTCTCTCACGCCGTGATTTTCAGACAGGCGCCCGTGATATTTTCGAAATTGGAAAGTTTGTCTTTAATTCCAAGCTGCGGACACTGACTTTTAATGATGATGAAAAAAAGCTGTCGCCAAAAGAGGCACAGCTTCTGGAATTGCTTGCAGTGAATCCCAACGCCTTCATAAGCCGTGAAATGGCATTAAAGAAAATTTGGGGGTCGGACGATTATTTTACAGCAAGAAGCATGGATGTATATATTACCAAGCTGAGAAAATTCCTTTCGGACGATCCGAAGCTGAATATCAAAAATATACATGGAGCAGGTTTTCAGCTGATTATCTCTGAGGAATGATCAGTCATTATTCATATTGAACTGAAGGGGAAGAAGATCCCTGCAGCTTTCGATCACCTTAATTCTGTTTTTGCCCGACAGAATAATCTTTATCCGGTTACCATTTCTCATTTCTTCTTCTGAAAGCACCTGACGGCAGTTCCCACATGGTGTAACCGGTTCCTCAGTTAACCCATCCTTAGTACTTGCTGCGATAGCTATTGCAACTGGCATGTCACCCGGAAAATTGGAAATAGAATTTGAAATAGCGTTCCTTTCAGCGCATATTCCTGAAGGGAAAGCCGCATTTTCAACATTTGTTCCTCTGACGATGCTGCCGCCTGAAAGTCTTACAGCAGCTCCTACACTGAAGCCTGAATAAGGTGCATAAGCATTCTTTGAAGCTTCCCTGGCTTCATTTATCAGATCAATGTCAGCTTTATCCAGCTCACTGGGGTCTTCATATTCGTTATATGAAAAAGAATACTTGATTGTTTTCATAGGCTATCAGAGTGTTGCAAAGTTAATAATTATTGATAAGTTAAATGGTCCCGGCAGGTTTACACTCCTTGAATGCTTCATCTTTTTTTTAATTTTGCCGGTAAACAAAACGGTATATGTTCAGAGAAGCATTATTAGGTATAAGCATAATCTTACTGGGAGTTCTGGGAGGGTGCAGGACATATAGACCGACTGGCGTGAGTACATTTCCGGCGCCTGATGCCCTGTCGTACATTGAACGTTATAAAGATCTTGCAATTTCTGAAATGATGAGGACAGGAGTTCCTGCCAGCATAACACTGGCACAGGGAATGATCGAATCTGATTTCGGACGAAGTACACTCGCAAGGGAAGCTAATAATCACTTCGGTATTAAGTGCCATAATGGATGGACAGGGCCATCGATTAACTATGACGATGACAGGAGAAATGAGTGTTTCAGGAAATACAGGAATGCAGAAGAATCCTTTAAGGATCATTCAGACTTTCTGCGGTATGGATCACGATACAGGTCGCTTTTTGACTTAAGAACCGGTGACTACAAGTCATGGGCTCATGGATTGAAAAAGGCAGGCTATGCAACAAATCCTGATTATGCCAATTTACTGATAAGGAAGATTGAGGAAAACAATTTGGCACAACTCGATGACGGTAATTATGCTAAAGGTTCGTTTGCATCTGTTATGAGGCCGGGAAAAAATATACCAGACGTTCAGCCCCGACCGCAATTAAGGACTGATAATACTGTTGGTGCCAGGAGTCCGGGAAGCATTGATTCCCGACCTGTATTCAATAACAATATTGCTGTGCATGCAGTAATAAGCAGGATTATGGTTAATAACAGGGTTGAATATCTGATTGTAAAGCCTGATGATTCAGTTGAAAGGATAGAAGAAGAATTTCAATTATTAAAATGGGAACTTAAGAATTACAATGATCTTGACGGCGATCTTATTTTAAGGCCAGGCCAGATCTTATATCTTCAGCCGAAAAGGAACAAGGCAGAGGCTGGTCAGTATTATCATACCTGTGCCGAGGGTGAAACAATGTACTCTATATCACAGAAATATGCCATTAAGCTTAATCGCCTTTATGAGCTGAACAGGATGAATCAGGGCACTGAGGTTCATCCGGGTCAGAGGCTATGGCTGAGGATGACTAAGCCGAAATGATATATTCGGATATTTTAAAGCCGATCAGAAAGTCCTTCACATTCATCTTGTTCTTCCCTTCGAGCTGAATAGATGTTACATCTATAACACCGTCTTTACAGGCTATTTTGAGGAAACTTTTTCCATCGCTTATAATGCTGCCCGGTTTCAGATCACGGTCCGCAGCTTCCGGATGGCTTTCAAAGATCTTGAACATAAGAGTTTCATTCCCGTTTTTGAACCAGGATCTTGCACATGGAGAAGGTGAAAGGCCACGTATGAGGTTATAATTTGTGAAAAGGTCATTGTTCCAGTTTATAACGCAATCATCAGGAAATATCTTCGGGGCGGTTTTCAGGTAAGCCGATGAACTCAGCTCCGATTGTGGCACAGGTCTTATTTTTCCATCTGACAGCCTGGCGAGAGTTCTCAGAAGGAGCCTGGCTCCGTGTTTCATCAGCCTGTCGTGCAAATCACCTGCATTATCAAATGGAAATATCTGTACCTCTTCTCTCAGGATTATGTTACCTGTATCTATTTTTTCGTTTATGAAAAAAGTTGTAACCCCGGTTACCGTTTCACCGTTAATAATTGCATGATTTATGGGAGCGGCCCCTCTGTAATCAGGTAATAGAGAAGCATGAAGGTTAATTGTTCCCCGTGGCGGCATTTTCCAGACCTCTTCAGGCAGCATTCTGAAAGCAACGACAACAAAGAGGTCGGCATTAAGTGCCCTCAATTTATCTAAAAACTCTTTGTCTTTCAGGTTAGTGGGCTGCAGCAATGGAAGTTTGTAATTTTCAGCAAATACTTTGACCGGCGATTTGCTTAACTTTCTGCCTCTGCCGGCAGGCTTGTCAGGGGCAGTTACCACGCCAACAACATTTATTCCATTAATAAGGAAACAACCCATTGCTGCAACTGCAAATTCCGGTGTCCCCATGAATACTATCCTGAGGTCTCTCATTGAGGATAATTACAGGTTAATCAACGCAAATCTAATAAATTTATCAGTCCTTGGCAATATGCTTATAGCATGAAAGATTATGACCCATTTTATTAGCCTTTGTCTCAAGATAAAACTTGTTATAGGGATTTGCTTCAATGATAAGGGGTATCGTCTCTACTATTTTTATCCCATATCCTTCGAGCCCGGCTCTTTTAATCGGGTTATTTGAAATGAGGCGCACTTTTCCCAGTCCCAGTTCCCTCATTATGCTGGCTCCTACACCATAATCGCGTTCATCTTCACCAAATCCGAGTTTAAGGTTGGCCTGAACAGTGTCCATACCTTCGTCCTGCAGCCTGTAAGCTTTTATTTTATTTACAAGACCTATGCCTCTGCCTTCCTGGCTCAGATAGATTACTACCCCTTTTCCCTCAGCTTCCACCATTTCCATCGCCCTTTGCAGCTGCGGTCCGCAATCGCATCTCATCGAACCGAAAATATCGCCGGTAAAGCACGATGAATGCAGGCGTACCATTACAGGTTCCTCTTTTGACCAGGTTCCCTTTATTAACGCCGCATGCTCAAGGCCATTGCTGGTTTGCCTGAAAGGAATGAATTCAAAATCGCCCCTTTCGGTAGGAAGCTTTACCTTTTCGCCTTTTATGATTATGGAGTCCCTTTCGAGGGTATATCTTATAAGATCCCTGATTGCTATTATCTTAATATTAAACCTGTCCCTTATTTTTTCGAGGTCGTCGAGCCGAGCCATGGAACCGTCATCATTCATTATTTCAACCAGAGCGCCTCCGGGCTGCAATCCGGCAAGCCTGGTAAGATCAACAACTGCTTCAGTATGGCCGGCTCTTCTCAGTACACCCTTTGATTTTGCTTTAAGCGGAAATATGTGACCAGGCCTGCCGAGGTCGGTTGGTTTTGTGTTTGGATCGACCAGCGCTTTTATGGTAAGGGCCCTGTCTTTTGCCGATACACCTGTGGTTGATAATCCGCTTAAAAGATCGACAGAGACAGTAAACTGCGTCTCATGCAGTGAAGTATTGATGCCCACCATAAGGTCGAGTTCAAGTTGTTCGCATCGTTCTTCCGGAAGCGCGGCGCAGATCAGACCACGACCATATTTTGCCATAAAGTTTACTATCTCAGGCGTTATCAGTTCAGCAGAACAAATGAAATCACCTTCATTTTCCCGGTCTTCATCATCAACAACAATAATGAGTTTTCCATTTCTTATGTCTTCAATGGCTTCTTCAATAGTATTTAGTTTAATGTCGCTCATCTTACTTATATTTTCTCATCAGGTCGGGGATCATTCTGTTCCCGCTTACAAATTTAGTATATATTACGTCTTTGATCTTTTTCAAAAACACTATGTATGTATCAATGTTCATTATTACAGAATCGTTGGAAGCCTTGTAGGTAAGGAACAACCCTATCGGAAGGAGGATATATGATGATGCCCACATTCCTGCTATTGTGTCTACACGGCTTGCCTCTACGAGCTTTTCTCCCGAGAGGGATATCACATACCATATTACAAAAAACAGGATTGATATCACAGAAGGTGTGCCTAAACCGCCTTTTCTGATAATTGCTCCCAGTGGCGCCCCGATAAAGAAGAAGACAATGCAGGCGAACGACAGGACAAGCTTTTTGTTCAGTTCGATCTCATATTTTTTAATAGCCCTTATTTCATATTCAAGCGATTCTTTCTTTTCAGTGAGATAGCTGCTTCCTTCCTTAATGTTCTCTATTGCATTACCTATTACGTTCCTCTTCTCATATATGGTTAGTGAGTCAAAAATTGCCTTGCTGTTAAATTGTTCTGGTTTGGGGATTTTGGATGGTTCGCCGGTGGCAACCGCAAATCCCGGCCTGTAATTTTTTTGAGTGTACACTTTCGTGTCGATGAATTCTTTCACCTGGTTGTTAATATGATCATTGAATTTTGTGCTCAATGAATCAATATGATAAACAAGCTGTGAAACATTCAGCATCGCAGAAAAGGATTTGAAAAGATCTTCGCTGCTCCGTTCAAGATCAAAGCCGGTAAGTGGAATAATCAAAACCTGTTCATCGAAAGAATCCTGGCGCGACGGATATTTTCTCTGATTATAACTGACATTTTTTTCTTCCACCTCAGTGAAGGTGTTGCCGCTGTAAAGTGTCATTATCAATGCACTTTCATCTTCAGTTATCCTCATGTAACCTGAGTCGGCAATTGTGAGGGCTGCATTGCTGCGGCCTTTTCTGTGATCATAAATCATCAGCTTTTCCAACCGGTTTGTCATCGGATCCTTCTTTGTGATCTTGATGCTGAAGCCGTCAATGCCATTATAAAATGACCCGGCCTGTAAATTGATGTCAGGCCTCTTTCTTCGGATATCCCATAACAGGGTTCTGGCTTTTCGTGTTGAATATGGTACTACATTGTTTGCAAAAACGAAAGATAATACTGCGATCAGTACCGAAAGTATTATCAGCGGGCGCATGATCCTTTGAAGCGATATTCCTGAAGCTTTAAGAGCGGAGAGTTCGCTGAACTCCCCCATATTGCCAAATGTCATCAATGCAGCAAGCAATATTGCAAGAGGCAGGGCGGTAGGTACGAATGAAAGTGAAAAATTAAACAGAAGCTCGCCCAGAATATTAAAGTCAAGACCTTTCCCGGCCAACTCATCTATATACATCCAAAGGAACTGAAGGATCAGGATGATCAGAACGATAAAGAAGGTAAAAATCAGGGGTCCTATAAACGATTTCAATACAAATCTGTCAACCTGCTTCACTGATTGAAATTTTGATGACAAACCTACTTACTTTTTATGGAAATTGATCAGAATCTTCTCTTTTTTTGTTTCAAAACGGATGGCAAAAGATTTTATTGCTAAACCATCAGGATATGCTTTTGTGTCACACACCCAGCGCTCTTTTCAGATCGGAAATCTGGGTGTCCCACAGATATATAGAATCCTCTTTCTCTTCCTCATCGGCAAAATCTGTGATAATCAGCGCCAGATCGCCGGTAAGTTCCTGTATATTTATTCTGAATTCAAAATAATCCGATCCTTCCTTTAATCCATCTGTCCATTCAAACCTTACAAGCTTGTTTTCCTTCATGGCCACCAGTCTGGCAATTGTTCTGGTTGTTCCCCAGATAAATGTAAAAATATCACCATCTACATTTACATCTTCTGCAAACCATTCTGAGAGACCTTCGGGAGTACTTAACCTTGAGAAAAGTACTTTTGGAGAACATTTTATTGTGTATTCAAGTTCAAATTTTAATCTCATGACAAATTTTTCAAGTACAAATCTATTTATGCAATATAGAAAAAATTATGTAACTTAAAAAAATCTTATTGTGAAACTGCATTAAACTATTTATATTTGCACCCGCAAAACAGGAATATTTGGCGAGATAGCTCAGTTGGTTAGAGCGCATGATTCATAATCATGAGGTCCGGGGATCATTCCCCCGTCTCGCTACAAAGAAAAACAACCACTTGCACTTACAACAGTGCAGGTGGTTTTTGTTTTGTGCCAGGTTTTATTAGATTGAATGGCTCCATCTTTTATGGAATAAATTCAGCTAATCGTAATCCAAACACTTTAATTTATAATTTAATTGAAGTAGTATTTTGATAATCCTAAAGTTCCACAAAACTTCAGGAGAATCAAATTATATTTGGATTATAAAACAAAATCCACATGAAGAAATATTTTTACAATTGAGAATACTAAGTACTAAATATGTAAATTTAATATATGACACATAATACCTGACACCTTGCTTTAAGAATAAATATCAATAGTTTGTATGAAGAATAAAAAAATGAATTCGTTGAAAATGAGTCTGATTGGGTGGTATTCTATAATCCTTGGGATATCAGTAATATTACTGTGGACTTTTATTCTTAAACCTTTTGAACAGGGTGAGGGAAGGCTCGAAATGGGATTTCATCTTATGTCGGAGTTTCTGATGGCTTGTTTATGCATTGTAAGTGGGATCAAAATACTTCTCAAACACAGGGAATCGTTTTTAGTTAATTCTGTTGCCCACGGAATGGTAATATACTCTGCGGCAAATGCCGCTGGTTTTTATGGTGAACAAGGTAACATATCAGTGATGATTATGTTTCTGATTTTGTTCTCAGTCTCCCTGATAATTATTGTCAGCAATTTCAGAGGAGTTGATTCAATTTAATCGGATAAGTTGAGATAATAAATATTTAACTTATTGAAATGAGAAACATTACTGACTGAAAATGGAAAAATCTGTGATAATTGTTGGTTCCGGAATAGCAGGCCTTACAGCAGGGTACTACGCAAGATTGAATGGATTTAATACTACCATATTTGAATCACATACTATTCCCGGGGGGCTTTGCACTGCCTGGAAAAGAAAGGGATATACCTTCGATATCAGCATGCACCTCCTTACAGGATCTATTAAAGGAGCACATAATAAAATGTGGAAGGAACTTGGTATTATTGATTCAATCAGATTTCATGTCCATGATCATTATGCCATGATCGACGGAGGAGAAAAGAAGTTGATCTATTATACCGACAGGCAAAAGGTAGAGGAACAAATGATGAAAATCTCTCCTTTGGATGAAAAGAGAATAAGCAAGTTCATTAAAATGATTTACGGCCCGGATATTCTTGATGCAGCCTCCCTTAGACCTAATGAATTGAGTTCATTCACTGAAAAAATGAAGGTATTTCCAAAGATCCTGCCCTTGATGAAATATTTTATAACTGAGAGCAGGAACACTCTCCAGAATTTTTCTGAAGGGTTCAATGACCCTTTCCTGAGGGATGCGGTGAGATTTATTGCTGATGGACCGGGCTGGCCTATGCCTCAATATCCTATGCTTGCACTTGCTGGTTTCATAAACAGCACTGTTATCAAATCAGGGGTACCGCTTGGTGGTTCGCAGGCAGTAGCCTTTAAGATTGCTGAATCATTTGAAAAAGCAGGCGGCGAATTCAGGTATAAATCATATATCAGCGACCTGATCATCAAGGAGAATACAGTAAAAGGTATACGACTTGAAGATGGATCGGAACATCTTGCCGACTATATAATCTGGGCTGGAGATGGTCATAAATTGTTATTTGATATTCTCAAAGGGAAATATATGGATGATAGGATTCAGAAAATGTATGAAAAATGGATTCCTGTGAAGCCGATTGTTCATGTGATGATGGGTGTTAACATGGATTTCGCAACCGAACCTCACCGGATCATATTCAAACCTTTAAAAACGGAAACCATAGCTGGCGAGAGGCGTAAATGGTTATGTATGCTGCATCATTCATTCGATCCTTCCATGGCCCCGGCCGGGAAATCAGTAGTTGAAGTATGGTATGACTCAGACTTCGAATTCTGGGAGAAACTACATGGAAATATGGATAAGTATAAGTCAGAAAAACAGAAAATAGCCGACTATACAATATCAGAGCTTGAGATCCGGTATCCGGGATTCAGAAACCAGGTCGAAGTTATTGATGTTCCAACACCAATGACTTACAAAAGATATACAGATAACTGGAAAGGATCACCGGACGGCTGGTACCTCACAAATGAGAATCTGACGAAGGGAGAGCCAGTTCATCGTCTTCCGCGACTTGATAATTTATTCACCGCAGGTCAATGGACTGCTCCGTATACTGGTACCGTAATTGCAGCTCTTTCAGGTAGACAGGCAATCGAGCTCATTTGTTACAGGGAGAAGAAAGTATTTTCGGTAAGCCAGTTATCGGTCTGATCAAGACAGAATAAAATTAATAACATTTATATCCCAGGTATTGGGATTTCTAATAATAATGGTTGCCATTGAACTATTTCTTACCCTGATGGAAACAACTATTCATATAAATTGCCAAATTTGAATTAATGCTGACTAATGAAATTGCTAATTCTTCCGGATTAAAATGAAAAACTCTATGACTCTGTTTGGTTGCGGACCAAAACTGGCAATGCTTTGTTTGCCTTACATTTTATTATCGACAGTAATAACTTTAAGGTATCCTGAATTTTTAAATTTCAAATCTTTTGCTTATTTACCAATTACAATTCTGGGAGCAATATGGTTGGTATCCGGCCTGATTTTCTGGATTTATTCTGCCATTTATTTTGTTAAAAACTTTAAACCGGGGGTTCTGCTTACATCCGGACCTTTCAGTCTATGCCGGAATCCTATATATTCTGCTATAATTGTATTTATTCTTCCTGCGACAGGATTATTACTTCACTCAGGGTTGATCCTGACTATTCCGGTTGTTCTGTACATTGGATTTAAACTGACAATTCATGGTGAGACCATTATACTCAGAAGGACTTTCGGTGAAGCCTATGATAAATATGAGAAATCTGTAAATGAGTTTTTCCCAATAACCTTCTTCCTTCGTAACAAATGAACAGAAGGCAGTATTCAAAAGATACTGAAAATAACCTCTTCCATTAGAGAACTATGAATTATTGTAGTGAGGAGGCACCTGACCCGTGGTATCTTTCCCATGAATCATTGCTGCAACATGCATAGCCATGTGAGGTAAAATTGCAGCAAGGGGGTTCAGGGTTAAGATGTAAGCAAGGCTTAAAATCCCGTTCCCGACATTTGCCCATATTACCTTTTTTCCACGAAACTCAGGATATCCCAAATGATATGCAGTAGTAATAAGAAAACTTGCAAGCAGGGCAAGTATTCCAATTCCGATTTTTCCATACCAAAGTTCAGCAATCGGAGAGCCTTCCAAGGCCAGATTTATAGATAGAACAGGCAAGACTGAAAGCAACAGCGCATCGGTAAGTCCGTAAGTCATGCCTGGCCAGGTAATATCAATGAGAAAGCCAATACCCTTGCTTTTTTCAGATGGAGGTTGAGAGTAAACATTTTTTATGACCAATGCTCCAGCTATTACTGCACCAAGTAATCCCCAGTACCAGTTATGTGAAAATAAATCACCGACAGAAATATTCTTCGCTATGATAAACATTATGAATAAAGCGAGAACGAGAGGAATGTAAATAATCAGATAAACATTTCTTTGAAGTTTTAAGATACCGGCAAATACTGCGGCTATACCAAATCCAAGAGTAGCTGCAATTAAGATCCATAAAATATTCATTTCATTATTAGGTTTTAAAAAACAAATATTAAAAGTATAAAAATTTCAGATAAATTTTGGTGATAGATAATATCTTGAAAACACTTAATTAATCATGCAAGGTTCACAGCAAGGGAAGGTCCATTTCAGTGATAAATGGAGGACTAATGTAAAGTTAAGACCTTTATAATGAAAGTGTAAGAAAATGAATAACGATCTGTAAATCAGTGATTTTGACCTTCATATTCATGAGGTCCGGGGATCATTCCCCCGTCTCGCTACAAAGAAAATCAGGCACTTGTAATTTCAATAGTTCAGGTGCTTTTTATTTTATGCCAGGTTGGTGACTGGTTCCACTGTGTAATCTGATTGCGGATATGGAAAACTTTTTTTCAGCACAATTCGTATTGGCTGATGTTCAGTTATTCCAATGTATATTCAACATTGAAGTTAGATTTAAAAAACTCAGCAATTTTTAAGGATCTCGCGTAATCGGTATTTATTAATCTCACAACTTTGGATCCGGAGACCAGAAACATATCATAAGATTTAAAAAAGTAATCAACAGGCAGGACGAATCTATAGTAACCGGTTCCTTTCTTAATTAATTTTCTGATAAGTATTCTGTTAAAACCATCAGGGATCTGTATGCTTTCTTTTGACAGGGTCATATTCAACAGGTTAGATTCCTTTATAATAAAGCGTAAATCATTACTGATAATGATTTTTGATTTAAAAGAAACAATTATAAAACTGATAAATATAAATGCAATGGGAGCACTAATGTTAAGCTTATCCCCACTTTCCATCAGCAGGATACTGGCCATAATGTAAGCAATTGAAAGAAAAATTAAGATGTAACCCACAATAAGAAATTGCTTTGGGAAGAGATTGTATGTATATGTTTTCATTGTAAAGCAAATACTTAAATTATTTTTTAGGGCACATGATCGTGTAGCACCCTTTCAAGTTGGTGAGCTATTTTCATTATTTTATTGTCCAAGTAAGCTGCTTGCCATTTTCAGGTAATCTCCGGGAGTAAAAACCGGAATTTCAGATTTTTTATAATCCTTTATGTTTCTTGTAATGATTGCATCAATTTTTTTACTGTCTACAGCACAAAAATATTGAATGCTATCTTCGAAATCCTGGAAGGCCGAAGTAAGTGCACTTTTTATTGTTTGTTCCTCTACTTTAAGTATGCTAATGAGATTAGAGAGACTCTCCAATTTGTTAAGAACGTTATAGTGTGATTCAAGTTTCTTAAGGACATAATAAAGGTTGCTGAACGTCAGAGAGGAAGTATAACCCTTAATTTTCTTTTGGTCAATGAGAGTAAAGATGACAGCAGCTTCTCTGGAATGTGGTTTTCTATCCATCAGAAAATCTATAATAACATCTGTGTCAATGAATAAATCAGTCATCTAAAGATATTTTTTGGCCAGGTAGTCCGAAATCTCCTTTTTATAATCAAAGTCATCTGGCAAAGGAATACATCCGAGTAAGGACTTTACCCGTGGAGTAAATTCCGATTCTTCAATTGATGAACTCTTTGTCAAAAGTTTAAGATAATTCTCTACAAGGTCAGAAAGGCTCCTTCCTTTGGTTTTAGCGTAGACCTTTGCTCTTCGGGCTACATCTTTATCTATATTTAAAGTTAATTTCGCATCCATAGTTACGTAATTATATCAATACAAATATACGTAATAAAGAATATCAATATTAATCAGCAGGTTTATTTTTAATTTCACAGGGAGGCCTCTGGTTATTTAAACCTTGGTTACTTAATTTAACAGATACTTTAACAGCCTGCCAGAAACCGGGTTTTTCTGGCAGGGATTATTAGCTCTTAAAATCTGTTATCTCGATCTTATTTCCCTCCTCATGAAGGAATTATACGAAATTGCAAAACATAAAAGTGTTGCTGCTATTAGTCCTGTAACCTGCGGCCATACAAGCATGATACTCTGTCCAAGCTCAAGCGGACCGGCTATTGTGCCTTGTACCTGCTCCATTGTGAGCGGACCAAGGCTTCGTACTGAAGGCATCAGGAAAGTTGTTGTGGCGCCGCTGTACAACTCATTTGGCATTACCTGGGAGAGAAGAAACTTCATCTTGTCATAAACAAAGATCCTATAGGGATGACTGAATTCGGAAGGCTCAAAAGGTTTTGTGATAAGACTGATTATCAATGGATAAAATACCGTAAAGAATAACCATACTGCAATTGCCGATAGCGCCGATGTTGCCGATTGCCTGAAACGAACTGAAAATAGAATCGACAGGTTTAACCAGAAGGCAACGTATATAATGCTGAGAGCAATAAAAAGATTGATACGTAAAAACTCTTCAACGGTAGGAGGGATGCCTATGGCAATCAGACCTATCCCCATGAAAAGATATCCAAGTACAAACAGCATAGCACCGATCACTGTAAGAGCCGAGATAAATTTGGCGTTAAGCAGATAGTCGCGGTGAATGGGCTGGGAGAGTATCCTGCTTAGCGTGCCTTTATTCTGTTCTGAATTTACAGCGTCAAATCCGAGGGCTATGCCCAGAAGCGGTCCAAGGAAGCTTACGAAAACCAAGAATGAAGGCATGGTCCCGTCAGAAATAGTGAATATTTTCAGGAACAGAAATGCTCCTGCAGGATCATTGGCTGTTACAGCTTTATCCATGTTGGTCAATGCAGTATAGAGTGAACCGAGGCAGGTTAGGCTTATTATGGCAATTAAAATAACGAACCGCCAGCTTCTTACATGATCGGTGATCTCCTTTTGCACAATTACCCAGAAAGGATGAGTAATTCGACTTGGTTTTATCCTGGTGCTCATAGATTAAGTCCTCCTTCAAAGTATCGGTAATAAATATCATCTAATCCGTATTCCTTTTTATTCAGGTAATAGAGATCAGCCCCGTATTCTACAACTTTTCTGGCTATGGCTGGTGTAATGTCACTCGAACATTCTATCCGGAAAAGACCATCCTCTTCTTTAACTGCGATCACACCTTCAATACTTTGCAGGTTGTCCCTGAACTGATCAGTTCCGTTTATGTTTGAGATACCTGCATCAATAGTGTAGGCGCTATTGTCAAATAACTTCTTTGATAAACTCTGGATATTACCCTCTGCAAGCAGCTTTCCGTTGACAAACAATCCTATCCTGTCGCACACCTGTTGCACCTGGTGCAGGTGGTGCGATGAAAACAGTACAGTGATCCCGTCTTCCTTACTTAACTTGATTATAAGCTCAAGAAATTCACGTACTCCTGTCGGATCTATTCCAAGGGTTGGCTCATCGAGAATGATCACCTCCGGATTTTTGATCAGAACATCGGCAAGCCCCAACCGCTGGCGCATGCCACGCGAATATTTGCCTGCTTTCTTATTTCCGTCTTCCGGTAACCCGACCTTTGAGAGAAGCTGTTCTGCCCGCTCAATTGCCATTTCTTCACTGATTCCGTTCAGCCTGGCGGTGTAAATAAGATTTTCGAGTCCTGTATAATCATCATAAAAGCCCACGTCTTCAGGCAGATAACCTACTTTCTTTTTTGCATCTATAGGGTTGGTAGTTGAATTGATACCGCACACCCTCACTGAACCTGAGTCAGGTTCGGTGAGCCCCATCATCATCAGAATGGTTGTTGATTTACCTGCTCCGTTGGGACCAAGTAGGCCAAAGATCTCTCCTTTCCTGATGGTCAGGTTTAGTTTATCAACAACGGTCCTGGATCCATATTGCTTAGTCAGATCGACCAGTTCAATGATATTACCATCCACGGTTTACCTCCTTCCATATTTTTGGAACAGATAGTATACGCTTCCAAGGGCCGCAAGAATGATAAGGATACCAACCCAGCCCCAGATCATCGGTGTCTTGACTGATATCCTGAACGAGGCTGGTGAAGAAACTTCAGGTGTGCTTGCAGTGATGGTTGCAACATAGTCGCCGGCGATTGCTTTTTTGTCGGCTTTTATTGTGGCGAATACCTGCGCTGTTTTACCGGCCTCGAGGAGTGTTACTGCCTGAGGTTCGAAAACAACATCCCAGTTTACAGGTTTTGAGGCGCTTAATTTTATATCCTTAAGTATCCCCGATCCGGTATTCTTTACAACGAGCTCAATCCTTTTATCATCACCTGCAGTAATATCAGAGCTGAGCAACCCCATAGGAGTGGTTAATTCCATCTGATATGATCCGGTTATCACAACTTCGAGGCTGAGATTGGCAGTTGTCATATTGGTAACGGCACTTACCGGAATCTGATAGGTACCTGCTTCTATATACTCAGGTGGATTGATATCTATCGTTATGTCTTTTGTATTGTTTGGTTCTATCTCAACCGATGTAGCCTGTTTATAATCGGGTTTGAATGTTACAATCCACCCGCGGGCTGTATTTGCTCTTAAAGAATAGAGTTGTTTTTCACCGGTCTGGTTCTTTAGTTTTGTGCTGAATGTAAATGTTGATTTGGAATGGCCTTCCATATTCGACTGAACTGATGTAAATTCAGTCTTGAAAGTACCCTGTTCTGAAACGTTTATTACAATCGGCAGCTCATCATAGCCTTCAGCTACTACTCTGAACCTGTAATTACCTTTGTTCACCTTGAGTGGAACATCAACCTGCAGATTCAGGTTCTTTGTCTGGCCGGGAAGTATTGAAAGTTGTTTTACTACCCAGCCTCCCGATTTAAGGCTGTAAATCCATCCATTTGGAACTGAGGCTAATGAAATGTTCACATTCCTGGTTACATTGCCTTCATTTTTTACATCTATGGTATAATTAAGCGACTCACCAGGCGGAACAGATATCATCGTATAAGGGGTGTACAGGCTTATATCAGCAGCTTTAAGCCGGGTATCGTCAGATATAAACCTGAATGTCGGGAAAAGAACAAATGCCAGAATAATCGTACGGAACATCATAAAAAAATCCTCCTAATTTTTAAATGGAACTTACATACGGTCTGCAAATTTATAATCAGAACTAAATTCACAAAATACTTTTTATAAATATTTTTTGGCAGAATGATGTAATATGATGAAAATTAAGATTTTATGGAATTGTTAAATTTTTCTTAAAATTTCGGATGCCGACCCTGATTCCGGTGAATATTACTCACGGCATGGGTACTCTGAAGAGTTAAGAGAATTCCAGCAGTCTTATGATTTTTAATTCCGGCTATCTATCCTTCAGTGGACCAGGTTCGCTATCTACAGGGGGGTTGAACTCTCCTTCCCATCGGGCTATAACTGCAGTTGCAAGGCAATTGCCTATAACGTTTACAGATGTCCTTGCCATATCCATTAATTCATCTATACCAAGAATTATATAGATGGGCCAGATAGGAAGTCCGAAGCTGGCTGCTGTTCCCAGAAGTATCACCATTGAAGCTCTTGGTACTCCGGCAACGCCTTTGCTGGTCAGCATCAATGTAAAGACAATCAGGAGCTGTTTATCAATCGATAAATGGATACCGCTTATCTGGGCGACAAATATTACTGCAAGTGAAAGATAAAGAGTTGTGCCGTCGAGGTTAAAACTATACCCGGTAGGCATAACGAAGGCGACTATCTTCCTGGGAACCCCGAATTCTTCCATTCTTTCCATCGCAATGGGAAGCGCTGATTCAGAACTTGTAGTTGCAAAAGCAAGTACCACCGGTTCCGATATTTTGGCTATAAACTTCCTTACAGGGATCCTGAATATAAGTGCAACCGGAAGTAGCACTACCAGCAGGAAGACAATCAGTGCTACATAGAGGGTGGCAAGAAGCTTGAAAAGATTGACAAGGATGTCGAGTCCCATGTGACCTATGCTATATGCTATGGCAGCAAATACAGCAAAGGGGGCAAAATACATTATCAGCTGGGTGAATTTAAACATGACCTCGGCCAATGACTCTGTAAATCTGATCATTGGAATCCGGTATTTTTCCTTTACCATTGCAACTGCAATACCGAAAATAATACTGAAGATAACTATCTGAAGAACCTGACCCTCATATATTGATTTTGCAATATTCTCCGGAAAAATATGCAGTATTATATCTCTTCCGGTTTGTGCAGCCACTTGTGGCACATCAGCCTGATTAACAACATCCGGTACAACCACTCCCAGTCCGGCCTTGCTTATATTGATGGCAAGCAACCCTATAAAAAGTGCTATTGTTGATACAACTTCAAAATATACAAGCGATTTCCATCCCATGCGCCCTACCTGTTTCAGATTTGAATGCCCTGCAATACCGACAACAAGGGTAGCAAACAGCAGGGGAGCGATGATGGTTTTTATAAGCCTCAGGAAAATCATACTGACAACCTGCATCTTTACTGCTATTTGTGGTAAATCGTACCCGAATTCAGCACCCACTATCATGCTTATCAGGATCCATGTTGTTAATGATTTTTTAAAATATGCATATCCAAGAATCACAACTATCACAAACCATCTGGCAATCATCAAAACAGTTTTATCTATGTTCAGAATGCCGTAATGGTCAATGAAAGTCATCAGGGATACAATAAACAAAGCTGAAAGCAAAAAAAGAAAATAATGCTTTGGGATCCTGTTGTTCTTCGTATTGCTTATTGTTTTATCTGTAGTGGTTGAGGATATGTTTGACATTATGGGTATAAAAAATTTCAGGATTAGTCGATTGATACAAACATAATGTGTTTGCAACAATATTCAAACTGCTTGCCATTTTAATTCAGACTACCGGGAAGGAGAAAGTTGATAGGATATCTGCCTGAAATGTTTTTTAAAGCCTTAAATAAAAATCTTTATGCTTTTCAGTATATATTTGTCTTTATCATATTATTATCCGGTACCATTAACTCTTTTCTCCTGAGTATGAAAATAAATCTTGCTATACTGCCAGTCATTTTATTAATTCCACTTTTTCTCTTTAACTGCAAAACGGAGCGACCATCCGGAGCCGGGAAAGTGGATATAAAAAGTGAAGCGGTAAATCATCCCTCTACACTCCCGGTATTATCAAACCCTATACTCGAGGACAATCTGAGGACATCGGCCATGGAAGGTAATTTAGCTTCAGTGGAATACCTTTTTTCAAAAAATATCAATGTCAATGCAACTGATCCTGACGGTCGTACTGCACTGATGTTAGCTGCATTCAACGGTCATACAGCTATTGTCAAGGCTTTTCTTGACAGGGGATCGCCTGTAAATACCATTGATTCAGCCGGGAGAACGGCATTGATCTATGCAGCTACCGGCCCCAATGCCGAAACCGTAAAATTGTTGCTCGGTAACGGAGCAAATCCCGATATTGCAGATTCAGAAGAAAAGTTTACAGCGTTGATGTTTGCGGCCTCGGAGGGTCATCTAGAGGTAGTTAAAGTGCTGCTTGACAATAAGGCTGATCCTCTCTTAAAAGATAAGGATAATGATACGGCTGAATCGTTTGCAAGGAAGAATGGTCATGTCGCAGTGGCTGACCTGCTGCATAAGTTTTTAAGGTAGAATCATTTAAACTGCCTGCAATATATGATGATGTTCAATAAGTAACACCTGGTGCCTAAACTATTGAACTTATCTTATCCTTGTTTGCGTAAACCTTTTTAATTGCATTGATAACATCATCCATATCGGCGAGTGTTCCAAGCAGCGGTCCTGATGCCCAAAGCATTACCATATCCTCACAAACCTTATCGGTTTTTGGCAGGGCAAGTTCTGCATCAAATTTTTTCAGGCGCGATGAGCCGTAGAACTTTTTGAATTCAGGCAGCGTCTGTATGTGCTTTGCCCATGGCTCCCTGTGAAGACCGTTTGCAATGTATGGGCTCAGCGCTATCCCCTCTGCAGCCACAGCTTTCAGGAATTTTTCACGTGGGGCATTATTGAAGTGTTCTTTTTTATATGACCAGGTATACAGGTAGAATGAACCTGCTGTCGTTCCCGGATAAAGTTTCTGAGGTACGAGTCCGGGAATATCCTTCAGGTTTTCAGTAAGATATTTTGCATTCCGGTTACGCGTGTTGTGGCGTTCGATAACACCAGGCAACTGGCCAAGAAGGATAGCACCCTCAAATTCATTCATACGGTATTTGGAACCAATGAGTTCAGTGCGTCCTTTCCTTGAAGTTCCGTGGTTTTGAACCGTGTAGCACCTTTCAATCAGGTCGTCATTTGTACTTATTATTCCTCCTCCTTCACCGCAGGAAATTACTTTGCTGGTCTGGAAGCTGAAGCAGCCTGCATCACCTATTGTTCCAAGTTTTTTACCCTGGTATTCAGCAAGATGTGCCTGGCATGCATCCTCGATAACCTTTAGATTATGCTTTTTTGCAATTTCCATTATCCGTTCCATGTTGCATGGCTGGCCCATAATGTGCACCGGCATAATTGCCCTGGTCCTGCTGGTGATCTTTCTTTCAACATCGTCAGGATCAATCTGGAATGATTCGGGATCAAGATCGGCCATTACCGGAAGAGCGCGACTGACAAGTATGCCCTGAATAGTACCCGGATCAGTATAAGGGGATGTGATGATCTCATCACCCGGACCAAAGCCGAGCGCTTCCACCACTGTATTGAGCGATTGTGTTCCTGAGCCGGTCATAACACTTGTCTTAACTCCCATAAGTTTAGCAAATTCCTTTTCAAAGGTTGGAACGGTTCCGGTAGTTGATTGTATTCTGCACCATATTCCGCTGCGGGTAGTTTTAACTATCTCCTCAACCATTCTTTCATCAACATAGGGCCAATCGGGCCATACCTTGGCTGGCGCTACCGGTGTGCCACCCAGAATAGCCAGTTTGCCAGTGTTATTAGTTACGGGAGTTATATTTCCAATGGCAGATATCTGGCCTGAGGCGATTGCTGCTACTGAACCTGCTGATACTGTGGTAATAAATTTTCTTCTTGTAAATTGATTCCTTTTCATCTGGTTATAATAATTTATATTGCATTTAAATTCTATAATCTTATACTTTTTTATAATACAATATCAAACGGATTTACCCCTATATTCTTTGAATTGATCTTTAAAAAGTTATTTTCTTAAGAGAATTAAGGAAGATTATTAAAAGATCTACATATAATCCTTTAACTCAAACCTTACTATACTTAGAGCCTTCGACATGTGTGCTTCTACTGTTTTGACTGATATATGCAGGGTGTTTGCAATTTCAGAATATTTGAGTCCCTCCGTTCTGTTCAGATCAAATACCTTCCTGCATTTCGGAGGCATTTTGTTAACAGCAAAATTAATTTTCTCGTTCAGTTCGTTTCCAACTAACGATTCATAAGGTGAATGCTCACTATGCTCAATGTAAACAAGCTTATATATCTCGGCATATCTCGATTCAACCTGCCTTCTCCTGAGCTTGTTTATACTTATATTATGAGCAATCCTGAACAGGTAGGCATTTATCGACTCATCAGGATCAATATCTTCCCTTCCAGCCCAAATCTTTTCGAATACCTCCTGAACCGTCCCTTTTGCTTCCTCGGTATTATTTAAAAATTTGTTAGCAAACCTGCAAAGCGGTGTATAGTATTTTCTGAAGAGCAGTTCAAAGGCCTGTTCATCTCCGTTCTTAATCCTCAACGCCAGGAAATCCTTCATGAGTCAGGTTAATCTCAATTTCCGCATATCAATCTCAATTCAAATAATCGCCAAAATCATTTCCCTTTTTCACTATTTGGAGAGGGCAGAAATTTATATATAAATTTCATAAAAAAAAATAAATTGAGAATAATTCAAATATGAGAAATATCAGGCATTTATAACTGTTTTCTGATCAGAAATCAGGCTCCCTTTGATATGTATTGTTCCCAATGTATCAGGGTAAAACACAACCTGAGTGTACTCTTTTAATGTAATGAACAATATTATACTGCCTGAGTTTTATCCTTTGTGGTCTAAAGTGAAAACATCTTGCTGAAAATTCTCTTAAAGTTTTATATATTCAACAAACTAAATTTTTATGAAAAGAACCGGATTCATCCTCTGTTTTTTAATGTTTGCTCTGGTTGTTTCAGAGTCAGATCTGGCAGCCATTCAGCCCGGTTATCAAACGCAGACTTCAGGCCTTAAGATCTCTGTTTTTGATGTTGATGTTACTCCGCCCATAGGTTATGAAATGGCTTTTGGCAAGGTGGTCGAAAAATGGGACCTTGGCCTGAGAGCCAGGGGAATTCTGCTTACCGGAGTGGGACAGCCAATTATTTTGTGTGCCATCGATTGGCACAGCATAGCCAATGAGGCACAGGATGCATTCAGGAAGACACTTGCAGATGCTGCTGGAACTGTTCCGGGACGGGTTACTATTCATACCCTGCATCAGCACGATGCACCAATTATCGATTTTGGGGCGGAAAAAATTTTGAAGGATGCCGGTATAGATCCTTTAATATTTAATGGTGATTTTGCCCGCGAGGTTCTTATAAACCTTGCTGCTGCTGTTAAGAATTCACTGGCGAAAGCGCAACCTGTTACCCATATAGGTTCAGGTCAGGCTAAAGTGGATATGGTAGCCTCAAACCGTAGGATTCTTGGCGCTGACGGAAAAGTAAGTGCGAGCCGTTCATCCTCTGCCAGGAGCCCCGAACTGCGGGCAGCACCTGAAGGCACTGTGGATCCTGTGATATCAATAGTCAGTTTCTGGAACGGAGAGAAACCCATTGCGGCCCTAAGTTATTTCGCAACCCATCCGCAGAGCTATTACAGGACAGGCATTCCAAATCCTGATTTTCCCGGTGTAGCAAGGTTTCTAAGACAGCTTGAGATGCCCGATGTTCTTAATGTTCATTTTAACGGCGCTGCAGGTAATGTGGCAGCCGGGAAATATAATGACGGGTCGCATGAGAACCGTGGCATCCTTGGTCATAGGATGGCTGAAGGTATGAGAATAGCCTGGGAAAATACAAAACTTGAACCTGTATCAACAGTAAAATGGACAGTGGAGCCGGTATCTCTACCCCCGGGGAAACATCTGGTAAAACTTTTGGAAGATACTAAAGAGAACAAAAAACTGTTGGCTGAAGACAGAAATTCACAGAAATTAGCCTGGTATCTCCGCTGCCTGGAAGGAAAAAAAGTTGACATCTCATGTCTTACCCTCGGGAAAGTGAGAATTCTTCACTTACCGGGTGAATTATTTATTGAATATCAGCTTGCTGCCAAAGCCCAAAGACCCGATCTGTTTGTTACTATGGCCGCTTATGGTGATTTTGGCCCACATTATATAGGAACATCAGAGGCCTATGCTCAGGGTGGTTATGAAATCCAGTCTTCTGATGTAGCGCCTGAAGTTGAAAATGTTCTTATGACAGCAATAAGGAATCTTTTAAAGTAAAGGTTGATAAGTGTTTAACAGGCTTTTCACCCATGCCTTGCTCCGTCGAAGCTGCGCGAAAGCGGGGGGTAAGGGTCATTTAGAACAAATGGATTGTAATTGTTATTACTTATATTAATATCTTTTTATATTATAATTTCGGATACTCATTTTAAACTAATCAGAAACGGAGGTATTTATGAATTCTTATAAACGGTTAAAAAAATCAATTTTGCTTGTAGTGTTATCAGTTTTTGTTATCTCAACAGCATGTAAAAATAAATCTGCCGGTGGTGACGGATGGGTGGATCTCTTTGATGGCAAAACCCTTAACGGATGGAAAGTTATCAACCAGGATTGGAAAAATCCCGATAGCAAACCAGATTTTTATGTTGAGGACGATATGCTTGTTTGCAATACTATTTTAGGAACGGCAGGAGGATATCTTGCAACTGAGAAATCTTATTCCGATTTTATTCTTGAACTGGATGTGAAGATGGATACCTCACTTAATTCCGGTGTTCAGTGCCGTGGACAGATATGGGAAAAGGATACGGTTACAAATATATTCAGCGGTGTACCAGGCCCGCGGAAATGGAGGGCAGGCTATGTGTGGGGATACCAGGTTGAGCTGGATGGTTCGGATCGTAAATGGTCAGGCGGATTATATGAACCGGGTAACCGCGGATGGCTTGTGACACTCGTAGGTAAGCCTGAAGCTCAGAATGCCTACAAACCACTTGACTGGAACCATTTCAAGATCCAGATGGAGGGT
Organism: uncultured Bacteroidales bacterium; assembly: GCA_942492865.1. Lineage (GTDB taxonomy): Bacteria > Bacteroidota > Bacteroidia > Bacteroidales > VadinHA17 > LD21. Next base: position 2,960,482 of record OW818650.1, read on the forward strand.
AACCGGATCCAGACATGGGTAAATAATATTCCGGTTGTAGATACAACCGATAATATGTCTTCAGCGGGTTTTATAGCTATACAGTTTCATGGAGCTAACAGGCCATGGCAGAAAGAAGCTAAATCATACTGGAAAAATATCAGGATAAAGGAATTATAGGTGTGTTGCATGATTATTAAAAAATTGAATATGAAAATCAATTTCTTTTATTACCTCAGAAGCCTGTTTTGCATTATATCTGTGACACTTGTCATATACGACCTTGAAGCTAATCCTGCTCCTCCGGCGGGACTAAGGATTGCTACTTTCGACGTAGATGCTACTCCGCCTGTGGGTTATCAACTTGCCTATGGCTCGGCTGTCAGGTCTTATGATCTGGGATTAAGGGCTAAAGGTGCAGTTCTTTTAGGGATTGGTCAGCCTGTTGTGATGGTTTCCATAGACTGGATCATAATACAAAATGATGATTATGAGGAGATCAGAAATGTTCTTGCAACGGCTGCAGGAACAATACCACAGCGTGTTACGGTTCATTGTGTACATCCTCACGATGCGCCATTTGGTGAAATGAAGAATGAATTTATAAGAAAGACCATCAACAACATTGGTGCAGCAATAAAGGCCTCAATGGCTGATGCACAGCCGGTAACTCATATTGGTATCGGAGAAGCCCAGGTTTACGAGGTTGCATCCAACAGGCGTATAATGGGTGATGACGGTAAGGTAAGGGCAGGGAGGATGTCTTCATGCGAAGATTCGCTTATCCGTGCCGAACCTGAAGGTCTGATCGATCCTATGGTTTCGCTGGTGAGTTTCTGGAATGGTGAAAAACCAGTTGCGATAATGAGTTTTTACGCATCACATCCACAGAGTTATTACAGGCTGGGGATACCCAATCCTGATTTTCCAGGAATAGCCCGCTATTACAGGCAGATTGCGGTACCCGATGCTCTCCATATTCATTTTACTGGTGCCGGGGGCAATGTGGCAGCCGGAAAATATAATGACGGCTCGCATGAAAACCGGGGTATCCTGGCTAAGCGTCTGGCCGATGGGATGAAACGGGCATGGGAATCAACAAAAAAACAACCTGTTAAACTTTCAGAAATAGACTGGTCAGTTGAGCCGATAACTATTGTGCCTGATACAACCAAGACAAATGGCCTTAATATTGCGTCATTTATAGCAAGATATAAAGCAGGAAAGAAACTGGAAGTGGCATGCCTCGCTACAGGAAATTCCCGCATCCTTTTCATGCCGGGTGAATTATTTGTTGAATATCAGATCGCAGCAAAAAAAATGAGGCCTGATCTTTTTGTTTCAATGGCAGCTTATGGCGATGATGGAACAGGATATATTCCTACTGCCAAAGCTTTTCAGGAGGGAGGTTATGAGGTTGGCGCTTCCAACGTTACTCCCCAGGCAGAAGAAGCTCTGATGTCGGCAATGAAAAAGCTTTTAAAAGCAAAGTGAAGCTGCAAAATCAGAAATACATTAATCAATGTCGTTTAATTGATATTTACCTGCCCCCATCCCAAAACCTTTCCCCAGTTAGGGGAAGGGCAGGGTTAGGGGTTATTAAATTTCGACAATTAATACTTAAACTAACATAACTCATCAAAAGATGAAAAACTTAAAATTATCTGCTTTCTTATGCCTTTTGACAGGATTGCTGATTATTTCCGGCGGATGTGGTCGTGAAGGCAAGCAGCCTGGAGTGGACTCCAAAGGTCTTAGAGTTGCCACCTTTGAAGTTGATGCAACACCCCCGATAGGATACCAGATGGCATATAACCCGGTGAAACAGACATCTGATCTTGGACTGAGAGCTAAAGGCATCGCCTTATTAGGTTCAGGTCAGCCTGTAATCATAGTGGCTGTTGACTGGATTGGTATTGCGAATGAAAGCCAGGATGAATTCAAACGTGCACTTGCAGGCGCTGCAGGCACCTCACCCGAAAGGGTTGCAGTTCATGTTCTGCACCAGCATGATGCTCCACGGGGAGATATCCAGAGCGAATTTGTAATCGCTGTTTTGCACAGGCTCGAAATGGCCCTTGCAAAATCGCTGGAGAATGCGCTTCCTGTTACCCATATTGGCCTCGGTCAGGCTGAGGTGCACCAGGTAGCCTCAACCAGACGTCCGCTGGGCCCCGATGGTAAAGTTGTGGGATCGCGTTTTACAGCATGCAGGGATCCTCAACTGAGAGCTGAGCCTGAAGGTACCATTGACCCGGTTCTGTCTGAGATCAGTTTCTGGAATGAAGAAAAGCCGGTTGCCGTTCTTAGTTTCTATGCAACACATCCCCAAAGCTATTATGAGACAGGCATTCCAAACCCTGACTATCCGGGGATAGCACGTTTTACCCGTCAGCTTGAGGTTCCCGATGCGCTGCATATTCATTTTACGGGTGCCGGCGGCAATGTTGGCGCAGGGAAATACAATGACGGCTCGCATGAAATGAGGGGGATCCTGGCCGGGAGACTTGCAGATGGCATGAAGCGTGCCTGGGAATCAACTAAACGCGAGCCTGTTAAAGCGCAGCAGATAAGCTGGACAACAGAACCTGTTGTTTTGGTCCCCGACTCAGCTAAAAGTTATAACAGTGATTACTGGAAAAGATACAAAGCCGGCAAAAAAATAAATATCGAATGTCTCGCTATTGGAGATGCCCGGATACTTTTCATGCCCGGAGAATTATTTGTTGAGTACCAGCTTGCAGCCAAAAAGATGCGTCCCGATCTGTTTGTCACAATGGCTGCCTATGGTGATGGAGGACCTGGTTACATTCCAACCGCAGCAGCTTTTACACAGGGTGGCTATGAGACAAGCGTAACGAGAATGATCCCCGGTGTGGAAGAAACATTGATGAATGCAATGAGTAAGCTTCTGAAAAAATAAAACCGGTCTATCCTTGAATTGACAATAAAATTGATTTACATGGCAAACTATTATGATCAGGAGATCGCTGATGTTCTTTCCTCCCTGCAAACGGATGAATCGAAGGGACTGACATCCGGGGAAGCCGCCCGTCGTATCGCAGCGTCGGGATATAACGAGCTGCAGGCAAAAAATAAAAAAAGATTTTTCCAGATCTTTTTTGCGCAGTTTAAAAGCTTTATGATCATAATCCTGCTCATTGCTGCGGTAATATCGGGAGTTGTAGGTGTTATGGAAGGAGAGGGTCTGTTTGATACTTTCATTATTCTCGGTATTCTGGTACTTAATGCCTTCGTCGGGGCATATCAGGAGCGAAAAGCAGAAACATCCCTTGAAGCTCTTAAGAGCCTCGCTGCCCCTGAAACAAAAATATTACGGGATGGAACAGTTAAAATTATGCCGTCACGGGAACTTGTTCCCGGTGATATTGTAATCCTTGAGACAGGTGCCGTGATACCCGCTGATATCAGGCTCACAGAAGCGGCCAACCTGAAGGTCCAGGAATCATCACTTACGGGTGAATCTGTTCCTGTTGATAAAAAAACAGCAATAATCAGGGAAGAGGATGTTGCACTGGGCGATCGTATCAATATGGCATTCTCGAGCGGGATGGTTACTTACGGCAGGGGCCGTGGCGTTGTAGTGGCAACAGGTATGAAAACTGAAGTTGGAAAGATAGCGGGGATGCTTCAGGAAACAACAGATACTGAAACACCGATGAGCATCAGGCTTGAACAGCTTGGTAAAATCCTTGGAATAGCTGCCCTGGTCATCTGTGGTGTAATCTTTGTCGTGGGGGTGCTTTACGGTAATTCGGTAATGAGCATGTTCATGACTGCAGTCAGCCTCGCGGTGGCTGCAATACCGGAGGGTCTTCCTGCAGTATCTACTGTAGTGCTTGCAATAGGTGTTCAGAGAATGGTTAAAAGAAATGCAATAATAAGAACTCTTCCTTCAGTAGAAACTCTTGGCAGCGCAACCGTTATATGCTCTGATAAGACCGGTACGCTTACCCAGAATAAGATGACAGTGGTGCAGGTCTATACCAATCATAAAAATCATGTTATCAACAGGAAAGCTCCTGAAGAACTTGATGAGGAGGAAGAGAAACTTCTTGTTACAGCAGTGCTTTGTAATGATGCACAGGTGAGCGGAGAAGAAAAGAATGGTGAATTTACCGGCGATCCTACAGAAACTGCGCTCCTTGACTACGGGACCCTTTATACAAGGAGCAAGAATGATCTTGAAAAGCAATATCCCCGGGTAGGTGAGATCCCATTTGATTCTGACCGTAAAAGAATGACAACAATAAACCGGGTCGCCGATAAGATTGTAAGGATAAATGTAAAGGGCGGGCTGGATGAAGTTTTAAGTGTATGCGACAAAATTATTATTAATGGGGAAGAGAAACAACTGACCCTGGATGATAAGAGTAAGATCGGGGCTGAAAACGAAAAGATGGCCAACACAGCATTGCGTGTCCTTGCAATGGCATACAGGGATATGGCTGATGTTCCGGAAGAGGTTGGGATAAGCACCATTGAAACCGGTCTGGTATTTATTGGCATGCTTGGGATGATAGATCCGGCAAGGCCTGAGGTGATAGAGGCTGTCGCCAAATGCAATACTGCAGGAATAAAACCTGTAATGATCACGGGCGATCATAAGGCCACTGCCATTGCAATTGCACGTGAGGTAGGGATCTTCAGGGAAGGTGATATAGCAATCACAGGATCTGATCTTGAAAAATTAAGCGATGTGGAATTTAAGGAAAAAGTGAGAGCTTTTTCAGTTTATGCAAGGGTAGCGCCCGAGCATAAAGTGCGTATAGTCAAAGCCTGGCAATCGCATAATGAGATAGTCGCCATGACGGGCGACGGTGTAAATGATGCACCTGCTCTTAAACAAGCCGATATAGGCGCTGCAATGGGAATAGTGGGAACTGATGTGGCAAAAGGGGCAGCCGATATGGTCCTTACCGATGATAATTTTGCAACCATAGTATTAGCTGTTGAAGAGGGGAGAAGGATTTATGACAATATACTTAAAGCTATCCAGTTCCTCCTCTCAACAAATGTGGGAGAGATATTCCTGCTGCTTGTAACATCGGTCCTTAATTTGGGTGTACCTCTGTTGCCGATACATATACTCTGGATAAATCTGGTAACTGATAGCCTGCCTGCGCTGGCACTGAGTGTTGATCCGCCGGAAAAGGATATTATGAAACGCCAGCCACGCAGGTCAAAAAAAGGTTTTATGACCCGTGGAATGATATGGCGGGTATTATACCAGGGCATTATGATCGGCACTATTCCCCTTGTTGCTTATATTATTGGATTGCGCGATGGAGGAGAGTCGCTCGGCCAGACAATGGCATTTACAACGCTTGCACTTTCCCAGCTTATCCATGTTCGTAATCTGCATTCAAATACGAGATCTTCATTTGCAATAAATCCGCTAAAGAATAAGCCACTGATCGGCGCAATATTTGTCTCGGCCGGACTGGCTCTGGTCGTTCTGCTGGTACCTCCGTTGCGCGATGCTTTCAATTTCACTGTTATCGACAAAGAACACTGGTTGCTAATAGCAGCTCTTACAATATCCCCGGTTTTCATTGTTGATATATTTAAGCTGTTAAAGATCAACGGAACGCAATATGAAAAATAGATAACTGCTTCCTGAGCAAATATTGAACATAATTATCATTAACTTAGCTATACTTTTTCAGAAACTTTTTATAGCTCAGAAAAATCGAAATGCTTAAAAGAAGTTACCTGGTTAAAAATACTACGGTTATTGAAAAGCCGGCCTTTCCGGCAATCGATGCACATAATCATCTGTGGGGCAACTGGCAGGTAGAAAGGGTAATCAGAACCATGGATGAAGTGGGTGTTACAGGTTATTGCGACCTTACAGGGAACGTGCGCATCGAATTCTCCGGAGGCGGTTATATTATCAATCCCGGAAATATCGGTGATTTCATCGAGAATTGTTATAAAAAGCATCCCGGACGGTTCTATTGTTTTACCATGGCCAACTTTGCCAGGCCATCAAATAAGCCATTATTCACTGACTATAAGAGATTTATTGATGAGTTCATCGAAACGCTTCACAGTGATGTGCATTTGGGGGCAAAAGGACTTAAAGTGCTTAAGGAACTCGGCCTTCATTTTCGGGATGGAGATGGAAATCTGATAAGCTGCAATGATCCCAGGCTTTCTCCGGTATGGGAAGAAGCAGGAAGGCTCCAAATACCTGTCCTGATACACCAGGCCGATCCGTCTGGATTCTTCGAGCCCGTCACACCTGAGAACGAACATTATGACTCTTTGAAAAAATATCCCTTATGGAGCTTCGCTGATGCGAAATTTCCAGGAAAGACAGAGCTCATAAAAAGAAGGGATGACCTTATCAGGCAACATCCCGGGACAATATTTATTTTACCCCATTTTGCCAATTATGCTGAGAATATTTCCCATGTTTCAAGATTGCTTGACGAAAATAAAAATGTATATATCGATTTTTCAGCACGGCTCGATGAGCTGGGAAGACAGCCCTACAGTTCAAGGGAGTTTTTTATAAAATACCAGGACAGGATAATTTTTGGTACTGACATGCCGGCCAATATAGACAGCTCGGTGGAAATGTATCGTACCTACTTCCGCTTCCTGGAAACTTTTGATGAATCTTTCTACTCGCCCGATTATGACGGAACTTTTGATCATGCCCGTTGGCCCATCTGTGGAATAGGTCTTCCGAAAGAAGTGCTTAAGAAGATATACCACGAAAATATTCTTAAGATCATACCCTCTTTAAAATCAGAAATGTTTAACTCTAAAGCATAGAAAAATGATCAGGACAAAAATTGGATTTATTGTTTATGGTGTGCACAAAGACGGATTAAAAGATCCTAATGGAACACCCTTTATTGATGACAAAATTGTAAAAAATGCAAAAAAAGCCCTCAAGGAAAAAGGGCTTGAGCTTGCTGAATATGACCTGGTTATTTCAACCAGGAAGGAAGCCAGGGAGTGCCTCGACAGATTCAAAAAGATGAATGATATTGATGCAGTGGTACTGTTTTCAGGTACCTGGGTATGGGCTGCCCATCTTATCGCAGCAATCCGTGATTTTGCATCGACCGGTAAGGGGATAGTTCTCTGGACCAATCCTGGTAGCCAGGGCTGGAGGCCTGTAGGTGGTCTTGTTATGCAGGGCGCTCTGAAAGAGATAGGCTTGAAGCATCGTTTTGTTTACGGCAGTTATGATGATCCGAAAGAGATAGAAAAAATAAAGTCGTACTGCAGGGCAAGCGCTATGAAGAACCGGTTGAACCAGGCAGTTATTGGTACCTTCGGAGGCAGAGGTATGGGACAGACCTGCGGGGCAGCAGATCCTTCCCAGTGGATGAAGATCTTTGGAGTTGATATTGATTCCAGAGATACTACTGAACTGCTGGCTGTTGCAAAAAGCATTACCAAAGATGAAATCAGCACCGCTAAAAAAAGGATACAGAAACTTTTCTCTGAGAAGATCCCCGGTGGCGAGCAGTCCGAGAAATCAATACGTCTGTACCTGGCTTTAAAGAAGCTTATAAGTAAAAATGAATGGGATTTCTATACAATTCAGTCTTTCCCCGGCCTGGGTGATGAGTACAGCGCAACCTGTTTTGCTCAAAGCATGATGCTTGAGGATGGAATGGGAACTTCAACACTTGGTGACTTCAATACAGCCCTTACCGTAAAATGCCTTACCGATCTCAGCAGTGAACCGGTATACTACGGTGACCTGCAACATATCGATAAAAAGAATAATGAAATAAAGATAATCGGCGATGGGGCATGCCCGCCCTCTCTTGCCGGTAAACTCGGACCTGCCGGTTTCGCAGAACATGGTATCCCAACTGAGGGCGATGCAGGCGGCCTGTCAGTCAAGCTTGTTTGCAAGGTTGGTGATGGAGTGCTTGCCAGGTTAGGAAGGAACGATGGTCAGTTTGAAATGGTAATTACACGCTGCTCGATCTTTGAACCACCTGCCAAAAAGCTGGATCAAAGAAAAAATGAATGTGGAATTCCATTCTGGCCCCACGGCTTTGTGAAAGCACATTGCGATATTGACATGCTTATGCAGTCATGGAACAATGAATATGCATGCCTTGGATATGGTGAGCATCTTTATGAAGAGCTCAAAGCTTTCTGTGAACTTACCGGAATAAAAGCTATTGCACTTTAATGAAGGTAATTGAAGCAGATATTTATAACTGGAAGATTGAATGCATGCCCTGGGATGGCGCACGTATTTCATTATTACAATATAAAGGTACCGATCTGCTTACAAAGAGCTTTCAGACCTTCAGACCTCCTGAAAAAAATTACGGAGAGTATGAAATAAGGCCGGTATTTGGCTACGATGATTGTTTTCCGACAGTGGATCCCTGCGTTTATCCATCTGGATTTTTTGAATGCAGGGATCATGGCGAACTGTGCTGGAACAGATGGCAGGCACGCTTCACTGATAATGTATTGTATTGTTATACTAAATGTTGCAAGCCAAAAGTAACTTTCAGACGGTCTCTGGAATTTACTGAAAATGCAATTAGCTGGCAGTTTGAAGTATTCAACCTTTCGGGTGACGATCTTCCATTTTTACATGTTATGCACGCACTGATGCCTCTTACCGCAATCGGCGATATAGGTTTTCCCGGATTCGGATCGTTAGTGGATGAATCTACCGGCGATGATACCGGTTTAAAAAGCCCGGAAGAGGTGAGAGATTTTCTTTTATCGCTTGACAGAGGGAGTTACAGAATGCTTCTGTTAAGGAATATTAACCGCGACTATATTACTGTCGGATTCAGGAACAGTTTGAAGCTCAGAATCGATTTTCCGTCAGATTTGTTTCCAACCCTTGGAGTGTGGTGGAACAATGCAGGTTATCCCGATGAGGAAGGATTGCGGAGAAACGAATGTGCATTCGAGCCTATTCCGGGAACCTGCAGTAACCTGTCCAAATCTTTCACTGAAGGTGCCTACCTGAAGATACAACCGGGAAAAAGCCTGAAATGGGAAATAACCTGGAAAATAATTGACTAAACATTTTTATTATAAATTATGCCGCTTGTCCTTGAACGAACGAAAGTCCTTGACATTTATGAAAATGCAGGGAAGAACAAATGGGTAATCCCGACTTTCAACTCTGAAAACCTTACCACCACCGAAGCAATCTTATCGGCTGCACTTGATTACAGCCGTAAAATAAATAAACCTGACATCCCTGTTACAATAGGTATTACCAACCAGTACAGCCACCGGAGCCAGTCGGTTTATTATACCCATACACGCCGGTGGGATATAGGTCTTAAACTTTTTCTGTCGGATATTGCGGTGCTGACATCAAAAGGCTCCCCTTTTGAAGATCTGAATGTAATGGTCCATCTCGATCATACCCAATGGGATTCTGATGCACCACTCCTTGAATGGGACATGAACCTGTTCTCCATGATCATGTACGATGCATCATCACTGCCTCTTGACCGGAACATAAAGCTTACAGCCGCATTTGTTAAAAAAAACATGGACAGGATAGTTATTGAAGGAGCGTGCGATGAGATTGTCGATGCCACAGGTGAAGAAAGAAGCAATCTGACAACGCCTCTTGAAGCCTCTGAATACCTTGAACAAACCGGTGTGGACTATATTGTTGCAAACCTCGGTACCGAACACAGAGCCAGCGCCTCAAACCTGAAATATCATGGCGATCTGGCACGGGATATCAGCAGGCTCACCGGTACACGGCTTGTTCTTCATGGAACATCCTCTGTTACAAATGACCAGATACGGAACCTCTTTGACGATGGTATTGCAAAAGTAAATATCTGGACCATACTCGAGAGGGACAGCTCCCCGGTCCTTTTTGAGGACATGGTAAGGAATGCTTCCGGAATAACCGGTAAAGACAAAACAGAAGAGATGATACGTTCAGGTCTCTTAGGCACCGGAGTCTCAAGGGGGACCAGCGCCTCTCTCTCACATTATACAACCCTTTACAGGCAGGACATTGTTTTTAGTGAAATGAAGAAAATCGTTCTTCGCTACCTTGAACTATGGTACACTTAAAATGAACCAGGGCATGCATCATTACATGGGAATAGATATCGGGACCAGCGGCTGCAAGGCAGTTATCTTTGATGAACATGGCCACCAGAAGGCGCTGGAATACCGTGAATATGATATCATAGCCCAACAGCCGGGATGGGCCGAGCTTGATACCGATGAGGTGATGCGAAAATGTTTTGAGGTTATCGGTAAAGCTGCCTCTTCTTTACCTGACGGGTCTCTGAAGGGAATAGGAATCTCAAGTCAGGGTGAAGCTTTTACTCTGATCGACAACAAGGGAAAGGCATTATGCAATGCCCTTGTTTCATCCGACTCAAGAGCATCCGGAATGATTTCTGAATTCACTGAATATTTTGATGAGCAAAGACTTTATGAAATCACGGGACACACGCCCCACCCGATGTTTTCCTTATTCAAGCTGCTCTGGATAAAAAAAAATCGTCCTGAAATATGGTCGGGAGCTACGGGAATTCTTTGCTTTGAAGATCTCCTTCAATACAGGCTCGGGATAAAAAAGCCCTCTATCGGCTGGTCGCTGGCAGGGAGAACCATGTTGTTTGATGTTGTAAATCATAAATGGAGCGGAGCCATTCTCGATCAGACAGGAATAAGTACAGAGCAGCTTTCAAGGCCGCTACAATCCGGAACAATTGCAGGTTATGTGAATAATGAAATTGCCGGAAAGCTGAATCTGCCGTCAGATACATTTATTGTTACAGGCGGCCATGACCAGCCTTGCAGCGGACTGGGAGCAGGAGCGATAGAGCCCGGTATAGCTGTTTATTCTTTAGGTACAGTTGAGTGTCTTACAGCTGCATTCAGCAAGCCTGTTTTTTCGGCGGCGCTCCGTAAAAATAATCTGTGTACTTACGATCATGCCGCACCGGGTTTATATTCAACAATTGCATTCAGCATCACGGGAGGCAATCTCCTGAAATGGTTCCGGAATGAATTCGGGAAGCGGGAGTTTGAATTGTCATCTGCAAAAAATGCCGATTCCTATAAAATGTTGTTGGGTGAAATGCCCGACGCACCTACCCGATTGCTTGTATTGCCTTATTTTACTCCATCAGGGACGCCCTATTTTGATGTTTTAGTCAGGGGGGCAGTTTTCGGCCTCGATCTTTCAACCACAAGGGGTGAGGTGCTGAAGGCTCTCCTTGAAGGAGTAACTTATGAAATTAAGCTGAATCTTGATATTCTTCAACAATCAGGGTGTGTTGTAAATGAGTTAAGAGCTATTGGAGGAGGAACAAGATCTCTTAAAATTCTAAAGTTAAAAGCGGATATACTTGGCAAACCTGTAACGGTGCCTGATGTTACAGAAGCCGGTTGTCTTGGAGTAGCTATACTGGCAAGGGCTGCCCATACAGGGGAGGATGTTACCAGTATAGCACAGAGCTGGATTAGGCCGGCCCTGCGCATAGAACCGGAAGGAGGGAGTGTTTATGAAGACAAATTTTATTTCTATAAAAAGCTCTACCCCGGAGTAAAAGAGATGCTTTATAAAAAATGAAAATGTGATCAGATATACCGGAGAGTCAAATTTATAATTAGTTTAAAATGAATTCTATATCCAGACGGGAAGTTGTTAAAATAGCGCTTGACGGACAAAAACCACCTTATGTCCCATGGTCCTTCAAATATACTCTTGAACCGAAGCAGATGCTGATGAAGCATTATGGTACGGAGGATCTTGATGACGTTCTGTATAACCATCTTCTTATGCTGGGAGATGAGATTGGCTTTTTCGAATATATTGGGCACAACTGTTACAGGGATGTTTTTGGCGCAGTGTGGGACAGGAGCATTGATAAGGACATAGGGAATATAACCGGCGGGCTCATCAAAGAACCTTCCCTCAGAAATTATCAGTTCCCCGATCCTGTACATAAACGGTATTTTGAAGATATTGAATACAAGATTGGAAAACATCCTGAGATGTTCAGGGTTTTTGAAGTCGGATTTTCATTGTATGAGAGAGCCTGGGTGCTGCGCGGGATGGAAACACTGCTTACCGATTTCTGTGTTTATCCCGAATTTGTTCATGAGTTGATGACAGCCATTGCTGATTGGAATATTGCACAGATAAAGGAGGCTTTAAAATATGATATAGATGCTGTTCTGCTGGGCGATGACTGGGGCCAGCAGCATGGGCTTATCATGGGGTATGACATGTGGAAGGAGTTCATATATCCGCAGCTTAAGAGAATGTTCTCCGTAATCAGGGACGCGGGTAAATATGTGTTTATTCACTCGTGCGGCGATGTGGATGAACTCTTTGATGATCTCACAGGTATAGGCTTGAATTGCTTTAATCCATTTCAGCCCGAAGTTATGGATGTACATGCACTTATGACAAAATATGCAGGAAAATTGTCATTTTACGGTGGCTTGTCAATACAGAAGACTTTGCCTTACGGTAGTGTTGAGGATGTGATAAATGAGTCGGAAAAGCTTCTCAGGCACGGCGCCCGTGGAAATTATATCTTTTCCACATCCCATTCTGTCGAGGGAGATACAAAGCTTGAAAACATACTTGCTTTTATAGATACTGCGAAAAGGCAGGTAAAACTTGACTAAATTGATTAAAGTTTGAAGAAAAGAGTAACTGTAACTGTAACCAAAATAAACCCAGATATCAATGAAAAAAGGAAAGGAATTAATGTTTACGGGCTCCGACACTGAGGGCGGTATCACATCAGGCTACCAGATGAATGACGGCGTAAAGCTGAAAGTTCCATATTCATTCTTCGGATCAATTTACGATCATGATGAGGAAAGGGCCCTGCTGGCAGTTTTGAAACAGGAATCACAGACAATGGGACCGCAGGTGGCCCTTTTCCAGAAGGAATTTGCGGAAGAATTCGATGTAAAGCATGCACTTGCCACATCAAACTGCACAACTTCAATGCATGCTGCCACCCAGGCATTTGGAATAAAAGAGGGGGATGAAGTGATCGTCACACCGATAACCTTTATTGCCACTTCGCTGGTCATCCTTAAGGAAGGCGCGAAACCGGTATATGCCGATATTGATCCCAAAACATTCAATATTGATCCGGCACAGATCGAAAATAAGATCACACCAAAGACCAAAGCAATTTATGTGGTCCATTACGGAGGCCAGATGTGCGACATGGACCAGATAATGGAAATTGCCAGGAAGCATAAGCTTTATGTACTCGAGGATTGTGCTCATGCCCACGGGGCAAAATATAAGGGCAGGAAAGCAGGCAGCATTGGCGATATAGGATGCTTCAGCTTTCATTCCCTTAAAAACATGGTTACACTTGGCGAAGGAGGAATGATTACCACAAATAATGATCAGCTTGCCGATAGGATTCAGCGAATGAGAGTTATGAGCATTACTCACTGGTCGCCCGATCAAACCAGGTGGGAATTCGGCGGCCACACCCTTGAAAAGAAAAGCCCTAAAGACTACTGGATACCTTCTCACTTTGATGTCGTCGATGATGATGGAAAATGGGGGAATAATTACAGGATGAATGAAGCTCAGGCCGCAGTCGGACGCGCCCAGCTGAGAAAGCTTGATATGATGGTGGAAAAAAGAAGGGAAAACAGTCACTATCTTAATGAGGGGATAAAAGGAATAAAAGGGATAACCAATACTTATGAAAATCCGAACTGCTTTCATGCTTTTCACCTTTACACCTTGTGTGTTGAACCGGAAATTATGGGCGCTTCAAGGGATGAATTCATGAGAGTGCTTTACCAGGAGGAAGGCATACAGGGCATACTGCACTATCAGCCTACCTATCATTTTACCGGACTGAAAAAGAAATATAATTATCCTGATAAGCTTTGTCATAATGCAGAGAAGTTCTTTTATGCCCGTCAGCTTAATCTTCCAATGAATCCACGGCTTACCCGTAACGATCTGGACATGATGATCGAAGGTATACGGAATGCCGCTGAAAAGGTCAGGAAGTAGCCGATTTTTTCACTAATGTAAAGTTCGGCCGGAATGAGAAAGGTAATGATCTCATGGATACTGCTTTTTGCCTGCAACCTGATGTGGTCACTTCAGTTTACATGCATCAAGCTTACTCAGGACCAGGTAGGGCCCTATTTTACGGTTTGGGCTCCAATGCTTCTTTCAATTATCTTTCTCTCTCCGTTTGTAATTAATGATTTTAAAAAAGGCGGAAAAAAAATAACTGACCTTTTTGTATTCGCTCAGCTTGCATTCCTGGGAGCTTTTCCTGCACAGGTACTGATGACGTGGGGCACTCAGTATTCCCTGGCCAGCAATTCTGCTATACTGACACTTACCCTGCCGGTTATCACTGCAATATTTGCATTTTTACTTCTGAAGGAAAAGATGAATAAAATCAGATGGGTCAGTTTCATAATTGCTATTGCCGGGGTAATATTTATATCAGCGGGTGAGATTGGCAGGCTTAATTTCAGTTCAAGATATGCCATAGGAAATATGCTGATATTTTTTTCCATTGTGGGGAATTCATATTATAATGTCGGATGCAAAAAAATTTCCGGCCGTTTTAGCGAAATTGAGATGGTGTTCTTTACCTATGTCTTCATAATTATCATGCTGACACCCCTTGTATTGATCTACGAGCCGGATATCTTTTCACGAATTCCTTCTTTTACACTGCAGACCTGGACAGGAATGGCCCTGCTGACCATTTTTCATAACTTCCTTTCAATGGTACTGTTCTTTAAAGCGCTTAAGGTACTAGATGCAATGCAGGTAGCCCTTTCCAATTATCTTGTACCGTTTTTCGGGCTGATCATCGCAGCAATATGGCTTAGCGAAACACTGAATAGTCAGTCCATAGCCGGCGGGATAATGGTTCTGGCTTCAACTCTCATGATAACTCTTGCGGATTATAAATTAAATCCCCGTAACAGTCCCCCTGCCCCGGGGGTGAAGATCTGATTATTTTAATTATTTTTGATCAACCAACCTGTTAATCTGAAATCCTATGAAAACAGACAGGAGAAAATTTCTTCAGTTAGCTGCATTATCAGGTGCTGCTGTAATGTCCAATGGACTTGATTCTTTCAGTCATCCGGGTGATAAAATAAAATTCATAAGTCCTGTCGATGGCGACATGCTGTGCGAATATGACGGGAAATATAATGGGAAATGCCTGATCACTAAAGTGAAAGTACAGGCTGACCCGGGATCAAAGATCAGGATAAACGGAATAAATGCTGAATTCTCGGACAGTATTTTTACGGCTGAGGTATGCCTGAAGAAATATGAAAATAAAATAGAAGCGGTTGATGAAAAAACAGGAAGCAGGCAAGCAATAACTATCTATAAGCTGGGGAAAATTATAAATAAATACAGGCTTTCACTCGATGACAATATCTGGTTCCTGAAGGATATTGCACAAAATTCAGATAATTATAAATCAATATTTGAGAATCCATATATTGGAATGTATAAGGATCTGCATGATACCTATGGAACTAAGGTGCACTTTAACATCTACTATCAGACCGATGGGTTCAATCTTTCGCAGATGCCTGCCAAATATAAAAGCCAGTGGAAAGATAATTCAGACTGGATAAGGCTTAGCTTTCATGCACTTCAGAATGATCCTGACAGACCTTATATAAATGCCGGATATGATCAGGTTAAGAATGATTGTGAAAAAGTAAAAGAACAGATCAGAAGGTTTGCCGGTGATGAGGTAATGGGACCGGTAACAACTCTTCACTGGGGAGAATCGACTGTTGAAGGTGCAAGGGCATTGCGCGATTCAGGTTACAAAGCCCTGGCAGGTTATTTCAATGTAGATGATGGTCAGTCGCCGGTTTCATATTACCTTAATGAGGAGCAGAGGCGTAATCTGAAAAAACGTTTCATCTGGAAAGATAATGCCGAAGGAATAATCTTTGGCAGGATCGCTCTTGTAATCAACACATTGAAAAAACCTGAGATTTTACCATACCTCGACTCACTTAAACATGATGGCCGGAAGCCCGGTTTTCTTGACCTGATGATACATGAACAATATTTTTATCCATCCTATATAGCCTATCAGCCCGATTACAGGGAAAAAGTATTTACATCAGTGAAATGGGCCGTGGATAATGGCTATAAGCCGGCATTCCTCAGTGAATGCATATTTAAATGAGGTCGATATATAATTATATTAAGATATAAAAAAATCAGAAATAATCCAACGAAAATGCGAAAATTAAGTATGCTGGCCCCGGAATGGTGGGATTTTACAACTCTTGATGAAAAAATTCTGAAAGATGCTTCAAAGCTTGGTCCAAAAGACCTGCTTCAACTGTCGAGAGATGGTTTTAAGGTTGTGTTCTATGATACTCTCGAAGATTTTTACCTGGCTGAAGCCCTGGAGTACATTACAGCCTGGAAGAGTGCAACGAGTGATAATCCTGTGGGTATCTGCGGCCCGATAGGTCCGACAGAGCAGCTTCCCCTGGTTGCCAGGATCGTCAATGAACTGAAGCTGAGCCTTTCGGATGCGCATTTCTGGGGCATGGACGAATGGTATGTGGATGGCAGGGAGATGGATGCCGGTCATCCTCTCTCATTTGAAAAGGCCGACAGGGAGCTGTGCTTTAACCGCATCGACAAAAAATTAAGGATGCCTGAGAGCAACCTTCATTTTCCGAAAGCTGAGATAAGTAATTATATCCGGAGCTGGCAGGCAGGGGCACGTTGTGCAGTGATGCAGGGAGGACAGGGTGACACAAAACACTGGGCATTTAATGATCCGGTGAAAAGGGAAGGAAAGTTCAAAGAGCAGCCGCCCTCACCTGAAGAATTCAGAAAGCTCACAGCACGTGTTGTTGATCTTCATCCTGTTACATGCATGCAGAATGCACGTACAAGTGCAGGGGGTGTTGTGACCGGAATACCTGTTCAGGCACTTTCAGTTGGTCCTGTTCAGACCTGGATGGCTGAGAAGGTCTCAATATGGCATGCCGGAACTCATGATAATCCATTCGGACAGAGGCTTACAGCCTTCATGATAAGCAAGAGGCTGATGGATAGTTCGGTACCGATGTCCCTGCTGGCCGACCATCCGAATGTTCAGTTCAATTATTTCAGAGGAGGGATAGGCTCATGCGAAACAGAGATGCATTGATGATTGTTGTTTGCCGACCCTGGTTGAGATAATAGAGCTTAAAGCCCCCTTTTGGGGGTTGGGGGCAAGCTTGCAGCAATTAATTGAATTTTGAATAATGAGTTCCATAATCAAAAATAAATTAGTCCTTTTCGGCGCCGGGAAGATAGGCAGATCATTTATAGGGCAATTATTCAGCACCGGAGGCTATGAAGTAGTTTTTGTCGATGTCTATAAACCAGTAATTGATGAACTGAATAAAAGAGGCAATTATAATGTCATTATTAAATCTGACAGGGAAGAAATTCTGAATATCAGAAATGTAAGAGGTGTTCATGCTTCGGATGAAAAGAAAGTAGTTCATGAGGTTGCAACAGCCGGGATTATAGCCGTTTCGGTCGGACTTAACGGGTTAAGGAACATTTTTCCAATGTTATCGAAAGGATTGCTGCTCAGATACAAGTGGGATAAAAATTACCCTTTGGATATGATCATTGCCGAAAATATGCGTAATGCCGATGCTTATTTTAAAGATCAGCTCATAAAATACCTGCCCGAAAATTATCCTTTTTATAACCTGGTTGGACTGATTGAGACAAGCATAGGCAAGATGGTTCCGATTATGCAAAAGAAGGATATCAGCGAAGATATTCTTCAGATATTTGCTGAACCGTATAATACTCTCATACTTAATAAAAAAGGATTCCGGAACGATATTCCTGAGATCAAAGGGCTCGCGCCAAAGGAGAATATGAAGGCCTGGGTTGACAGAAAGCTTTTCATTCATAATCTGGGCCATTCTGCAGCAGCTTATATTGGATATGTCTATAATCATAATTTCAGATATATGTATGAAGCTCTGGCTGTTCCCGGAATACTGAATTATGTCAGGGCAACAATGCTTCAGTCAGCCCGGATACTTCTGGCCAGATATCCCGATGAGTTTACACTGCAGCATCTGACTGAACATACCGATGACCTGCTTTTCCGCTTTCAGAACCGGGCGCTTGGAGATACTATCTTCAGGGTAGGTTGCGACCTGAAAAGAAAGCTTGGTCCTGAGGATCGTTTGGCCGGGGCAATAAAGAGCGCCGTTGAACTGAACCTCAATTATGACAGGATACTCTTTGCACTGGTTTGCGGTTGCCGCTTCAGGGCAGGAGATGAAGAAGGAAAGATGCTCAGGGAAGATGCCGGTTTTGCTGCTATATATGACAAGGGAATTGAATCAGTGCTCACAGATATATGCGGCTTTGACATTAAAAAGAATAAAAAGATATTTAGCGAGGCAGGGATTATTGATAACAGTTTAGCAACCAACGGCCTTAATTTTTAGATGTGGAATTTTAACCATGAACCATTATTCTCTTTAAATACTTAAATTGTTCTGATTTTTAATTTAATACTGACCTCTATGAAACCAAGGAGTTTATTGACAGTAGTCTTATTGGCCATGCTCGTATTTGCATCGCAGTTCTCAACCGCACAGCTTCCGAAAGAATCTGAAGCACAGAAGGCAAAAAGAATGCAGTGGTGGACAGAAGCAAGATTCGGAATGTTCATTCACTGGGGCCTCTATGCCCTGCCAGCACGTCATGAATGGGTGAAAAACAGGGAGAGGATAACAGATGCAGATTATCAGAAGTATTTTGAAATGTTCAATCCCGACCTTTACAATCCGCGCGAATGGGCAAGAATGGCAAAGGATGCCGGGATGAAATATGTTGTGCTCACGGCAAAGCATCATGAAGGCTTCTGCCTGTTCGATTCAAAATTTACTGACTACAAAGCTACAAACACACCGGCAGGCAGGGATCTGATAAAGGAATATGTAGAGGCATTCAGGGCTGAAGGTCTGAAGGTAGGTTTTTATTATTCACTCATAGACTGGCATCATCCCGATTATACCATAGACAGGGTTCATCCCCAGGGTCAGGCTCCTAATACTGATTTTGAAGCTCTTAATAAAGGAAGAGATATGAACAAATACAGGGAGTACATGAAGAACCAGGTAAGGGAACTGCTCACAAACTATGGTGAGATAAGTATAATATGGTTCGATTATTCGTTCCCGGGCAAAAACGGGAAAGGTCGCGATGACTGGGATTCTCAAAATCTTTTAAAGCTTGCAAGGTCTTTACAGCCGGGTATAATTGTTGACGACCGTCTTGACCTGAGAGATGTGGAAGGTGGATTTGATTTCACCACCCCGGAACAGGTAAAAGTTGCAAAATGGCCTGAATTGAATGGTAAAAGAATACCCTGGGAGACATGCCAGACCTTTTCAGGCTCGTGGGGGTATTACCGCGATGAAACAACATGGAAAAGCCCTGCACAGCTTATTGAGCTTCTTTCTGAATCGGTGAGTAAAGGAGGGAATCTTCTATTAAATGTAGGACCGACGGCAAGAGGGACATTCGATTTCAGGGCGCAGGAGCGGCTTAAGGCAATGGGAGAGTGGATGAAATATAATAACAGGTCTGTTTACAGATGTACAGAGGCTCCTGCAGGCTTCACAGCACCAGAAAATACGCTGCTTACCTATAATCCGGTTACCAACCGTTTATACGTTCACCTTCTGGCTTATCCGATGGGAAGGATAACATTACCCGGTATGGCAGATAAGGTTAAGTATGTCCAGTTCCTGCATGACGCATCGGAGATTCGTTTTACACAGGGAAGAGATGATTCAGCAAACGACCTGAACCTGACCCTGCCGGTTTTAAAACCTCCAGTGGAAGTTGTTGTGCTGGAGATATTTTTGAAGTAGAGGGGAGAATATCATATATTCTGGCTTATTATACTATTTGACACACAGGAACCGATTTACAATTGGTGCCTTTAAATTGATCTTTCGGTGCATCAGAATTTTGAGTAATATTTCCGACCTTTGCGGTTTATTAATTTAAGCCAGGTGGAAATAAAAATAAATAAAGTGTCAACCCTGATGGAGTTCCTTCAGGAGCAGTATCCCGATTCACCCCGCACAAGGATAAAAAAAATGCTGTCAAGTGGAGATATCAGGGTAAACAACCGATCTGTAACATTATTTTCATATTCACTGAAGCCAGGCGACACAGTTGATATTATAAGAAAAGCAGGGCCGAAGTCAAAGATCGGACTTCCATTCCCCGTCCTTTACGAAGACAGGAATGTGATTGTTGTGGACAAGCCTGCCGGAACATCTACCTCGAGTATTGATGGAAGCGTGAATATTTCTCAGATTGTATCTGAGTTTTTGAGAGACCTTTCAAAAGGCAAAGTACGCGCACATGTGGTCCACCGCCTCGATAAAGAGGTATCGGGGGTTCTCCTTCTGGCCAAATCGGAAGTGGATATGGATATTATAAAGGAGAACTGGAAAGAAACCGGTAAGCATTATTATGCGCTCGTGGAAGGTATTCCTTCCAAAACAGAGGACACAATTACGAGCTGGCTCATTGAAGACAACAAGCAAAAGGTACTGTCAGTTCCTGAAAGACCGGGGGCCAGATTCAGTATAACCCACTATAAGATCATTAAAACAATCAATAATTACGCCCTTCTCGATGTAAGTACCGAGACAGGAAGGAAGAACCAGATACGGGTTCATCTCTCTGAAATGGGATGTCCGATAGTTGGAGACCGCAGGTATGGTGCATCAGCTGACTACGTCCGGCGTATCAGGCTGCATGCATACCATCTTTCCTTTCCCCACCCTGCCACAGGTAAGATAGTAACCATAGAATCACCCATGCCAAAAAGCTTTCTTGTTTTGAAAGCAGAGGACGAAAAATATAAATAGAAGAAAATGAGTTGGTTAAATGATCTTCTGCTCCAGGAGTCAGTAGCAAGGACTATATTAATATACAGCGTTGTTATTTTTACCGGGGTGTTTCTGGGAAGGATCAGGGTCTTCGGAATATCCCTCGGGATCACCTTTGTACTTTTTACGGGAATTGCACTTGCTCATTTTGGTTTTACAGCTAACCACCAGGTAATATATTTTATCCGCGATTTCGGCCTTTTGCTCTTTGTTTTCTTTGTCGGATTACAGGTAGGACCGGGCTTCTTCTCTTCTTTCAGAAAAGGAGGACTTACGATGAATATGATGGCTCTGGCGGTAGTCATACTCGGAGCTTTGACAATGGTGATCCTTCATTTTATTACAGGTACTTCAATACCTGTTCTTACCGGAATAATGTCAGGAGCTGTGACCAACACGCCGGGTTTAGGTGCAGCTCAGAACGCTCTTGCGCAGGTTACGTCAGGAGTAAACGCTGATAATGTTCCTGATATCGGATTGGGATATGCCGTCGCTTACCCTTTTGGTGTGCTGGGCGTGATATTGACAATGTTTGCTCTTAAGAGGACTTTCAGAATCAATGTTTCAGAAGAATCCGAGCTGTATAGCCAGGAGCAGCATCCTGCAGATAAGGTTCCGGAAAAAGTCAGCATTCTTGTCAATAATCCCAATATCTATAACAAGACTATTCCGCAAATAACAGATCAAATCCCTGAGGAATTTATTATTTCACGTGTTCTGCATAATGGTGAATTAAAGCTCGCTTCATCAGAGTCCGTGATCCATGAGAACGACATAATACTTGTTGTGACACAAAAAAGATTTGTGCCAGCGAT
Source organism: uncultured Bacteroidales bacterium (assembly GCA_942492865.1). Lineage (GTDB taxonomy): Bacteria > Bacteroidota > Bacteroidia > Bacteroidales > VadinHA17 > LD21. The sequence continues at coordinate 2,982,255 of OW818650.1, forward strand.
AATCAGGCATACCGGTGTTCAGAGCGAAGTGGATCTTACCTCAACAGGCGGCCCTTTATCAGTAAGGCGGATTATTGTAACCCACAGGGGAATTTATGGGAAGACGCTTGAATCGCTCATGCTCAGGACCAGGTTTAATGTGAATATTACAAGGATACATCGCTCAGGTATCGAACTTGTAGCCTCATCGGACCTGCGGTTGCAGATGGGCGATAAACTCACTGTTGTAGGTGATGAGGAATCGCTTGAGAATGTCACAACGATTCTTGGTGATTCCGTAAAGCAGTTGAATGAGCCAAACCTTGTCCCTGTTTTTATTGGTATCTTTTTGGGTGTGATACTCGGTGCCATTCCTGTCTTTATTCCAGGCATCATCAATCCTGTAAGGCTGGGATTAGCCGGTGGGCCGCTAATTGTAGCGATATTACTTAGTAAATATGGTTACCGTTTTTCACTAATATCATATACTACTCCCAGCGCCAACCTTATGCTCCGCGAGATAGGGATTGTTCTTTTTCTGGCAAGCGCAGGTATTCTTTCAGGTGAAAAATTTGTCGACACTCTGGTTTCCGGCGATGGATTCCTTTGGATGTGGTACGGTGCAATCATTACATTGATACCAGTTGCTCTGACAGGTTTTTTTGCACGTTATTTTCTTAAGAAGAATTACCTCGAGATATGCGGCTTACTGGCAGGGAGTATGACTGATCCTCCGGCGCTGGCTTATGCAAATAACATTGCTCCGTCAGATGCTCCTTCAGTGGTATATGCTTCCGTTTATCCCCTGGTTATGTTCCTGAGAATCTTTATTGCCCAGATGCTCATACTTCTTTTTGCCTGATACTGATTAAAAGCCCCTCTCACATCGGGAGAGGGGTTTGGGGAGAGGTTTGTTAACTACCTTAGTTCTAAATATTTCTTCAGCCAGAGAATGCCTTGCTTTATCTCGTCCCTTCCTGATGATTCAATACCGTACCATCCACGGTATCCACCGTCTTTTGCCATCTTTATCATTTTTGCACTGAGCTCTTCTGTTGGCTGGTTGCGGTATGACATGCCAAAGGCGTAGGGCAGCATCTTCTTAAGATAATCAACATTGTCGAAGTCGGCTGCCGGCGCTCTCCAATCGGGATAGCTTCCGAAGTAAAGATTATCAACTTTCTTAAAAAGTGAAACCATCCAGTCTGCATCATTTGATATACCTCCGTGATTTTCAATAAGCACACTGATCTTTGCGGGAACAGCATATTCCATCATCATCTGGTAGGTTTCAACAGAATACTTCAGGGCCTCTTCTTTTGATACTCCTTTCTCACCCCTGCAATTGGTCCTGATAGCCTTGCACCCAAGGTAAGCGGCGATATCGATCCATTTGCGGTGATTGATCTCAAACTGACGGCGGGCTTCTTTGGTTGAAGAGCATCCGTCTCCCTCATCGTCGACCATTATAAGCACCATTTTAACTCCATGCTCATCGGCGTTTCTCTTGAGCCTTCTGAGGTATCCTTCTGATGGAACTTCAAAAAGGGTGCTCACAAATTCGATCCCGTTAAGGTTAAAATCCTGGCGGGCAACTTTTGCAAAATCGAGAGTTTTCCATTTGCCGGATCTTATCTCTTCGACAAGGGCCCATTGTGCAAGTGAAATATCATCGGTGATCATTCCCGGAGTCTGACTTATGGCTTCGGCTCCAAGCAACGAGGGAGCAGCCATGGCGGCGCCGCCTAATACAAGAGATCTTTCCATAAAATCCCTTCTTGTGATTTTTTTCATTTGTCAGGTTTTATTTAATTAGGATAATAATAAAATCTTTAAATCAATAAATTCAATTACAACTCCCAGCCCTTGCGGTATTCTCTTATAAGAAATTTATTTGCTTCCGGAATGTTCGTGATTTTCATTGCGGAAGAATCATATTCAACTTTCTTACGTGCCCTCAGGGCAACTCCACCAAGAAGTATTGTCTCAGTAACCGGCCCTGCATAGATAAAGCTGCCAGGTGACTGGGTTCTGTTTTTAAATGATTCGATCCATATATTATTGCTGTCCGTTCTCGATTCCTGTTCACTCTCGGGTTTTTGTCCGGCCATCAGCTTTCCAGGAATTATAACAGGGGTTTCTCCTCTGAAGCCAGCCAGTATTTTTCCTTTATCTCCTGTGAACATCATGCCTTCACGCGGCAATTCTTTTCCTTCAGCAATAAACTCATCGGGAGTGAAAGGCTTCATTCCCCCGTCATACCAGAAAAGATCAAAGGGTTTCATTGTTTTCTGAGCCGGGAATCTGAAACGTATCATGCATGAGAGCGGAAATGCCACATCGTTTACAACACCGATCGATGCATTGTTTTTAAGTTCGCATGTTGTTGTTCCATAGGCCTCTGCACTTAAAGCAGGAGTGTTGATGTCAAAAGTCAGGAAGAGCGGGAATAGGCTGTAATGGCCCATATCGGCAATACTGCCTCCTCCAAAATCGTACCAGCCGCGGAAGACGGCATTTGTATAGTTTGGATGATAAGGACGGTCAGGCACTGGACCAAGCCATAAGGACCAGTCAAAATCTTTCGGAACAGGTGGAGTGTCTGTTGGATTTGCCTGCCATTGGGGCCACACAGGTCTGTTCGACCAGTTATGGATCTCTTTAAGGTTGCCAATCAGTCCGGCATCGATCCATTTCTTAGCCAGCCGCAGCCCCGGCTTGTCACTCCATGCCAGAAGGTGAGTGCTCAGGCCTGTTCTGCGGGCTGTTTCAATTGTCAGTTTGGCCTCATTCATCCTGTTTGCAATGGGCTTGTGTGTAACAACATGCTTTCCCTTTTTCATCGATGCGAGTGCAACTGTTGCATGCAGATGATCAGGGGTCATAATTTTTATTGCATCAATATCTCTTTCTTTTTCAAGCAGCTCGCGAAAATCGTTATAGGAAGTACATCCTTTGTAGCCCGCTGTCTCCTTGGATTTGGCATATACCTTCTGCACCAGCTCCTGTCCCAGATCCCTGCCGCCAGGTATCCCTTTCAGGTTAGCGCCCCATGAATCATCTCCCAATGCTTTCCGCAGAGTGTTTCTGATACCGTATTGCGACCAGTCAACATAGTTTTCAGAATATTTGTTCGGATCACACACTGAAACTATCTGAAGAGCAGGATTAGCCAGAAGTGTTACCATCTCTTTAAGGCCCTGAGTTCCGCAACCGATGTATCCTATTGTCAGCTTGTCACTTGGCGGTATAAAACCTTTTCCACCCAGAACTTCCCTGGGAACGACTGTCACAGCAAGTGAAGCGGTTGCTGCAGAGCCCAGGAATTTTCTCCTGTTGATTTTTTTTGATGCTGCCATGGTTAAGTGTGTTGGTTTATTGAATAAGATTTGTGGTGATTTATAGTTAAATTAAGTTAATTGGCTGATATCAGTCCTGATATGATCTGAAGATTTTATAAATTTCAAGGAATAAAGTGATAAATCAAATTGTCTTATAGATATCAATCAAACTCAACATTAAAATTAAAGGTATGAAAAAAAATGTAAAATCAATTCAGTTTGTGGCATTGATGGTAGTAATGGCTTTTTTATTACTGCCACTAACTGTTAATGGACAGGGGAAACCTAATTTCTCTGGTTCATGGACACTTAATGCTTCAAAAAGTAACATGGGAGAAGGTGGACAGCAGGGAATGAGAATGGGCGGAGGCCCGATGACCATTAAACAGGATGGCACAACCATGACTGTCGATCAACAGTTCACACGCGAAGGAGAGACAACAACCAGGTCTTCCAAATATACCCTCGATGGAAAGGAAAGTGTTAACTCAACAGGAAGGGGAGAGAGCAAATCAACAGCAACCTGGTCGGCTGATGGTAAATCTCTTACTGTGAAAACAACAAGATCATTCAATAACAATACTATGACAACCACTGAGGTCTGGACCCTCACATCACCCAACACGCTTACTGTACAGGCAACTACCCCTGGCAGAGACGGTGGGGAGAGGAAAACAACCCGGGTGTACGATAAAAAATAAATTTTAATTTTTTGATTTCAAGAAAGAGTTGTCCGGAAAGGCAGCTCTTTTTTTAGCTCATCAGAATCCTTTCAGGTCCATAAAAACTGTTGGAATGAGAAGCAGGAATCCGATAATAATCAATCCGATAACAAACGGAAGCACCCACCTGAACCATTTATCATAAGGAATCCTTGCAACACTCAGCACTCCAAGCAGAACTCCTGATGTAGGTGTTATGATGTTAGTGAAACCATCTCCGAGCTGGAAGGCCATAACCGTTGCCTGCCGTGAAACGCCAATGAGATCAGACAATTGTGACATCATTGGCATTGTAAGTGCAGCTTTTGCCGATCCTGATGGCATTATAAGATTTATCAGATTCTGAACGGCATACATCATCCCCAGCGATGCCAGTCTTCCCGTTCCGGTTATCATGGACGAGAGATTATACAATAGAGTATCAATTATCCGGCCATTTTCAAGTATAATGATTATGCCGGCTGCGAGCCCTACAATTATAGCAGCCGACTGTATATCCTTTATTCCTTCGAGAAAAAGCCTGGTAATCCTGTTTGGCGAGTAACTCATTGCTATACCTGTTACAAGCCCCATTACAAAAAACAGAGTTGCAATCTCCCTGATATACCATCCATATCCCATAACCCCCGCAATCAGTATCATTATTGTTAAAGCGAGTATGCTTATTATGAAAAAATGAACTGATTTCCTGATGCTTAACCAGCCCGAAACGCAGAATATTACCGTTATAAGCGGGAATACAGGCAATAGGATATTTGTTCCTCCCGGAGAGATATCACTAACCGGATAGTAGATTGAAATGACCACCATTATACAGGTAAGAATTACATAAATAATCCAGGCCGATAATGGAGTATGGTAATTTACCTGAATATTCTGTTGTAAATCTTTTTTATCGCGCCAGTATTTGTCTTCTTCAAATACCGGTGATCGTGATGGATCCTTCCGGATCTTACTAACATATCTTAATATGTAGAAGAAACCAAATATGTTGATGATCAGCCAGCAGAACATACGGTACTCAAGTCCTGAGAAAAGTGGAAGATTTGATAATCCCTGGGCAATTCCGATTGTAAAAGGATTGAGTACCGCCCCTGCAAATCCCAGCGCGGCTGCAACAAAACAAAGACAAATCCCCGTTATGGAATCATAACCCATTGATATTGCCAGAGGGATAAAAATTATTGTGAATGCGATTGTCTCTTCACTCATTCCGAAGGTAGCTCCGAATAAGCTGAATATAAGCATTATAAGGACAAAAACGAGATTGTCTGTTCCCACTTTGGCGACGAGCCTGTTGTGCCCGATCTTTTTAGTAACTACCAGAAACGATTCAATTGCTATTTCAATGGCTTTGCTTTCATTCATGATCCAGAATGCACCGCCTATTATGAGAATGAATACAATAATATCAGCTTTATCAACAAAACCATCAAATAATGCTGAAAACACCTGCCATGTCTGAGGATGGTTATCGGTATAATGAAATGAGCCGGGTATAACTACATTCCTGTCTATCCCGTTAACATTAACTATATGCCTCTCAAAAGATCCTCCCGGTATTAGCCAGGTTAGTATTGCAGCGGCAACAACTATCGCAAAGACAATAACATACGTATGCGGGATCTTCCTTAACATGAATTACGGCAATTTATTTTACAAACTGCCTGGAGTAATATTTTGCAGTTAGTTTTTCTCCTGTAGCTTTTTCGATCATCTCGTTCCACTGATATCTTGCACCGGGCATGAAAACTTTTTCTTTAAGATATCCCCCGACCGCATTTTTACCTGCAAATGAGGGGGCGTCTGTAATATTGGTAAGAATATAGCTGTAGAGCTGAGATGCGAGCAGCTCACCAAGCAGATAATTATGGTAATAGCATGGGTAAAGCGCCACGTGTATCTTTGAAGCCCAATCGGGCATACGCCTGCCTTCAGGTTTTTTAAGAAGCTGATATTTTTCAACTATGTCCCACCACAGCTGGTCAAGGTCCTGGTCGGGATTGCCGTACATGGATTTTTCAAATCTGTACATTACCTGGGCCCACCGGCTGAAAACCAGCATCTGGAGCCTCAAAGCCTTATAGCAATCGTCGGCTATCTTTTTGCTCTCCTGCTCATCAATTACCCCCATATTCAGAAGCCACTGAGGATTTGTGGCGAAGCGTCCGAAGAGATTGGCTATTGCCTCTGTGGTGAAGGTATGTGCAGCATCTCTCAAAGTAAAAGGCAGAGACATGTCGTTATAGTATGAATAGACTCCATGGCCCAGCTCATGAAGGATAGTATTCATCCAGTATGCATTGGGACGCATGTTATTAAGCGTACGTACATCACCTGATCTGTCGATATCGATACAGAAAGCATGCTGATTCTTACCGGGCTTTTCATAGAGGTCGCTTTTCGCAATTATTGGATCTACATTCAGCCCGATGCCTGCATAATAGTCTGAAGCGAGTCTGACAGGATCTTGTTTTTCAAAGTATTTGTCAAAATTGACGGAATATATTTTAGGTCCCTCCTGGAAAAAACGGTCCTGGTAGTGCCAGGGTTTCAGATCGGCAACATTCAGCTTGTAACGTTTTGCAAAATAGGTATCAATTTCCTTTTTCAGTTCGGTGAAATTATCCCTTGTAAGTTCGTCCAGTTCATCAAAGAGTTTTGTTACTTCCTCCGGGTCCTGCCCTGAGAGTTTTAAGCTCATTTCATGGTAATTGCTGAACCCAAGTTTTTGTGCTATGCTGTTCCTGTGCTTTACAAGCTTAATTACCTCTTCAGCAACAACAGATCCGATCATCTTATGGCCCTCCCAGGCAGCCTGAAGCTCCCTGCTGTTTGTTGAATTCCTTAAGATATCCACCAATTCATTATCAGAAATCTCATTTCCACCTACTTTCGCCCTGAAATTTGAGTACTTTTTGCTTATCTCTGTTTCCATCTTTATCTGGGCTGCAATAAGCGCTGTATCTACTTGTCCGCCAAGGTAAGAGTTGAACAGCAGTTCAAGCTGTCTGGCAAGAACACTATCCTTAACTTCCCCGGATTCTCTGATAAGGGATAATTCCTTAAAAACTTCACTGTCGGTAAAAACTTTGGCAAATTCATAAGAGGCCTTTTCACTTTTTGCCCAATCCACATCGCTCCCTGTTATATTGGCATTCCATGATGCAAGCGCTGATTCACGATATACTGGTATGAACCTCTCTTCATGAACGGCAATAATATTCCTCAACCGGTTCTCCATCTTCTCCTGTTTTGATTTACATGAACATAACAACATTATTACAGCAGGTAATATTATTAATAATGCTTTTTTCATATTTTATACTTTTAATTGAATGATTCGCGAAGATAATAAATTGGGATTTTTAACTGTGCTGCAAATTGAAAATCTTTACCTTTGAAAAGGTCTTAAATGTAAATAGTCTGATGGATATATTTCTATACGTTTTGGCAGGGTTGCTAACCGGATCATTAATTACATGGTTCATAACAAGGATGGTATTGGCAAAAGATTTTCAGGTTGATTTTTCAAAAATAAATGAAGAACTGAACGAGGAAAAAAGGTTGAACAGTATTCTGCAATCCAGGATAGAGGCTCAGAACGACAGCCTGGTTGAGGTGAAAAAAGCAATGATCGATACTTTTAAATCGGCGGCTTCTGATGCCCTCGGGCAGAATAACAAGCAATTTCTTGATCTTGCAAAGACCCAACTGGAAGCACAGGTTAAAAGTTCGGAAAACAACCTTGACAAAAGAAAGACAGCTATAGAAGAAATGCTGAAGCCTGTGAGGGAATCTATTGACAGTTATAAAAAGAGGATAGATGAACTTGAAAGTGGTTCACAGAAGACTTTTGGCCAGGTGACAGAGATGCTGTCACATCTGCAGAATACTCATGCAAACCTGCAGAAAGAGACCGGAGCACTTGTAAATGCACTGAGAAATCCAAGAGTCAGAGGACGATGGGGAGAGATTGGGTTGAGAAGGGCAGTTGAATATTCAGGAATGTCATCGCACTGCGATTTTATAGAACAGGCATACACAGGAAATGAGGACTCGGTTCTGAAACCCGACATGATCATTAATCTGCCCGGCAACAGTCATGTTGTTGTCGATTCCAAATTACCGCTGGATGCTTACCTTGAAGCTCTTGAGACTGACGATGAAACGGCCCGGAACCTGCTTTTTGCAAAACATGCCCGCAATCTGAGGGATCATATAACAAGATTGAGCAGGAAGCAATACTGGTCCCAGTTTCCAAATACTCCTGATTTCGTAGTCTTGTACATGGAAGTTGAATCGGCAATGAATGTAGCCCTGATGACCGACAAAACACTACTTCAGGATGCAATGGAAAATAAGATTATTCTGACTACTCCAACCACACTCATTGTTGTTCTGAAATCAGTGGCAATGTCGTGGCAGCAGCACACTATAACCGAAAATGCAATGGAGATCAATAAGGCAGCTTCGGAACTTTATGACAGGGTAAGTGTATTTGCGGGCCACCTCGACAGGATTGAAGGCGGATTGAAAGGCGCCATCAAATCTTATAATGAAGCTGTTGGATCATGGGAAGGCAGGGTTGTGCCTGCAGGAAGGAAACTGGAGCAGCTTAAAGCTACAGAGAATAAAAGCTCACTTACTGATCTTTCCATGATAGATACACCATTGCGTCAGCTAAAAGGTGGAGAAGAAAAATTAAAATCAACGGATGACAGTAAATCATAATCTTTAACCTTAATATACTATTGTAATTATGGCTATAGAGGATCGACCAGTGAGGAATAGTATTCTCATAATAAAGTCAACAGTTTGTACTTTCGCTGCATTGTTAATCTTTTATATGTCGGGATGTTCAGGGAACAAATCAGGCAGGGCTTCAGACAGCTATGCGGTTCCTGAAAACGATTCAACATATATTTTTAACGGTAGGGATCTCACAGGATGGGAGATAACCAATTTTGGTCCGCAGGGGCCGGTTTATGTCTCTGAGGGATCGGTAATACTCGGAATGGGCGACGGATGTACCGGCATTACATACAAAAAGGATTTTCCGCGTATCAATTATAAAGTCACTCTCGATGCCATGCGCATTACCGGAAATGATTTTTTCTGCGGTATGACCTTTCCAGTTGACAAGGACCCCTGCACTCTGGTCGTTGGAGGCTGGGGTGGTGGAACAGTGGGGCTTAGCAGCATCGATTTAATAGATGCCTCGGATAATGAGACAACATACATCAAACGGTTCGAAAATAACAGATGGTATAATATTTGCCTTATTGTAAAAGAAAATGAAATAGGGGCCTGGATCGACAGTGTTCAGTATATTGATTTCAAAATAAACGGTAAGCAGCTGTCAATCAGACCGGAAGTTGAACTCTCAAAACCGTTCGGCATAACCTCCTGGATGACAACGGCAGCAATAAGGAACATCAGGGTGGAGAAGCTGGCTGATTGATTGAGAGGTGAGAGGTGAGAGGTGAGAAGTGAGAGATGAGAGGTGAGAGGTGAGATATGAGAAGTGAGAGATGAGAGGTGAGAATTGAGAAAAGGATATTTAGGGGAGATATTTATAATAATGCAACTTACTGGTTGATGCCAGAGTCATAATAGAAATTAATTTTTATTTAGTAGAATAGCATATTAAATCAAACTTTAAAAATGAAAAATTCGCTTTACCTTATACTGATTGCAGGTTTACTCTTTTCATGCAAAACTAACCAGTTGTATCTTAATGTTGTTGAACCTGCTCCCGTAACGATTCCTCCTCATATTAAAAATATCGGAGTTATAAACAGAAGCCTCCCCACAGACGAGACAAAAGTGATTGATGTGGTCGATAAAGTACTTTCGGTAGAAGGTGCAAAGCTTGATAAAGATGGGGCAGAGGCAAGTATCGCCGGCCTGGTGGATGAGCTCTCGGCGAATAACAGGTTCGATGAGGTTAAAAGATTGAACATTGATTTCAGAACACCAAAAAACGGAATGTTTCCGGTTCCGCTTACATGGGATATTGTTGACAAGATCTGCAGTGAAACAGGAAATGATGCCCTTTTTTCACTCGAGATCTACGACACCGACACAAAAATCAACTATGCAAATAAGCCTGCAGAGATTAAAACACCTTTCGGAAATCTTCCTGCCCTGGAACATAAGGCAAATATGGAAACTATTGTCAAAACAGGCTGGAGAATATATGATCGTCAGGGACGCGCTATTCTTGACGAGTACAACCTGGCTGAAGCAATTGGTTACTCAGGAAAAGGCATAAACCCTGTTGTTGCAGCAGCAGGTCTTATAGGAAGAAAGGATGCAGTTAATGAAGCCAGTAATAAAGCCGGTCATGCTTATGCCTTAAGGTTAATACCTTATGAGCTAAGGGTGATGAGGGATTATTATGTTAAAGGGACTAATAATTTCAAGATTGCAAAAAGGAAGGCACAGGTTGGAAATTGGGATGAAGCAGGTGTTCTGTGGGAAAAGGAAACCGGTAATTCTAACAGAAAAGTGGCTGGAAGGGCTTGTTATAACATGGCTATTATCAAAGAAATAAACGGCGACCTGGATAATGCTCTCGGATGGGCTCAGAAAGCCTATGAAGATTATAACGTGAAGCTGGCTCTGAAGTACACAAGGATACTCGAAAACAGGAGATATAAAACTGAAGTCCTCGGAATACAGGAGAAATAGGAAAGTAATACCCCGGTTTATAGTCTTTGCATTCCGCAGGCCGAACAACCGTGCTCACTTGTCGGTTTACAGCCCACATCATTATGCGAAGCGCAACGTATTCCCCTTTTAGTCATTTCCTCGTTCTCGCTGATGTGAGTGGAAGGAAATCTTCCATCAGGCTTGAGAAGCATTCTGATTCCAAGTCCTGCAATTGAGATAACAATAAGTATAATGCTTAATATCAATATTTTGAGTAGCATAATTATAGTCTATTTCTGAATTCTTATAATTAATTCAACACCACAAAGATAGTTATCATCCGCTTCAATTTTAAACAACATCATCATAATTTTGTTTATGTTTAAGTTAAAGTAAAACACAACCAAACGTTACTAATAAAATGAAGCAGACCAAAAATTATTTCAATAAAGAAACTGTTCTGGCCGATTTCAGGCTTGCCAATCTAAGCAGGCATCTGAGCATTATAGGTCGTAGGGAAGTATTGACAGGAAAAGCTAAATTCGGAATATTCGGTGATGGGAAAGAGATTATACAGATCGCCCTTGCCAAGCAATTCAAGGATGGCGACTGGAGATCGGGATATTACCGCGACCAGACATGGATGATGGCAATGGGTCATTATAACTCACTTGAATTTTTTCATCAGCTGTACGGGAACGCCGATACTGAGATGCACACAGGCAGCGGTGGCAGAGTATTTCCAAATCACTTTTCAGTTCCTAATATAAATCCTGACGGTACGTGGAGAGATCTGACCAAACAAAAAAATTCATCTTCCGACGTATCTCCCACAGCATCACAGATGCCACGTGCGCTTGGACTGGCTTATGCTTCAAAGCTGTTCAGACAGAATAAAGAACTTCATCAGTTCAAAACCCTGTCGGATAAAGGAAATGAAGTTGCCTTTGCTTCAATTGGGGATGCAAGTACATCCGAAGGACATTTCTGGGAGACAATGAATGCTGCGGGTGTATTGCAGGTACCTATGGCAGTTTCAGTTTATGACGACGGCTACGGGATTTCGGTCCCGAAGAGGTACCAGACAACAAAAGGCAGTATTTCAGATCTCCTGAAGGGTTTTGAGAGAGAAGAAGGTAAGCCGGGAATTGTAATATTTAAAGCCAAAGGATGGGATTATCCGGGCCTTGTGAAAATGTATGAGGAAGGAATTGAATTATGCCGTAAAGAACATGTGCCGGTACTATTCCATATTGAGGAGGTTACGCAACCTCAGGGCCATTCAACATCAGGTTCGCACGAAAGATATAAAGGAGAGGACAGGCTCAAATGGGAACAGGATTTTGACCCCATTGCAAGAATGAAGGATTGGGTCATAAAAGAGAAAATAGCAACTGCTGAGGAACTTGATAACGTTGCCGCTGATGCTGAATCTGAAGCAAAGGAATCAAGGAGAACGGGTTGGGAAATGTTCCAGGAACCTATAAAAGTTGAGAGAGATGCATTGGTTAAGATAATAAAGGAACGCTCGTGCAGGTGCCAGGAAGAATCGAAAGAGGAAACTATCGATAAGATAGCCGACGATCTGGCCGGAGTGCTGGCTCCTATCAGAAAGGATAATTTCGTTGCAGCCCGGAAAATCCTCAGAAACTTATGCAGTACCTGCATGAAAAAGGATAATCTTAGGGAGGAACTGCATGGCTGGCTTACACGTAACTATACTGATGCAAAACAGAGATATGATACCTTCCTTTACAATGGAACTTCAACCTCTGTTCTTAACGTAAAACCGGTGGCCCCGGTCTATTCTGAGAATTCACCGGAGGTACCGGGCAGGCAGATCATACGGGATAACTATGATAAACTTTTTACAAAATATCCGTTACTTACAATCTTCGGTGAGGACGTTGGTTATATAGGAGGAGTAAACCAGACTTTTGAAGGGTTACAGAAGAAATATGGAGAATTACGCATAACCGATACCGGAATTCGTGAAGCAACTATTCTTGGCCAGGGACTGGGAATGTCACTGCGTGGAATGAGACCCATTTCGGAGATCCAATATCTCGACTATCTTATGTATGCCCTTCAATTGATGAGCGATGATGTTGCCACAACACATTACAGGACTTATGGAAAAATGATTGCGCCGCTTATCGTAAGCACACGTGGTCACCGTCTGGAAGGTGTATGGCACTCAGGATCGCCGATGAGCATGCTTGTAAATTCAGTGAGAGGGATATATGTCTGTGCACCCCGCGATCTGACAAGAGCCGCAGGATTTCACAATACCCTGCTTGCCGGTAACGACCCTGCTATTGTTATAGAACCACTCAATGGATACAGGCTTAAGGAAATACTCCCCGATAATATCGGAGAGTACCGAATCCAGATCGGAGTTCCGGAAGTCCTTAATGAAGGGACCGATATTACTTTAATTACTTATGGTTCAACAGTGCGGATAGCGGTTGAAGCGGTTAAGCAGCTGGCTAAGCATGATATATCAGTAGAACTTATTGATGTTCAGACCCTCGTGCCCTTCGATATGAGCGGGACAATTTTAAAATCACTTAAGAAAACAAACAGGGTGCTTTTCCTCGATGAGGATGTTCCTGGAGGAACTACTGCCTTCATGATGCAACAGGCGCTTGAAGTGCAGGGAGGCTATGCTTATCTTGACAGTCCTCCAAAATCGCTAACGGCAAAAGAACATCGTCCTGCCTATACAACTGACGGCGATTATTTTTCAAAACCAAGCGCAGAGGATATTTTCGATGCTGTCTATTCTATTATTCTTGAAGCAGTTCCCGGAAAAGGAAGAATGCATGAACACCTGCCTGAGATACCACCTGTCCCGGCCGGCTATAAATTATTATAATTTTTAACGGAAGGATTAGAACGACTGGCCGGGTTGTAAAACAAAGATCGCAAAGATGAGGTAGTATTTAGACCTCTCTTTGCGATCTTGTTTTTAATCCTGTATGTATCTTATTTATCTATACCGATTATCTTAAGCAGCTCAAGTGCGGCATCCCTTGGCCCTGTGGTTTCAGATCCATGGATCCCAAGACGGGTTCTCATCTGACCTACAAAAATTTTCTTTTTGAAAAAAGCTGCAAAAAACCTTGCCGCTATTTTATCATGTTCAGCAATATATTCTGGCGGACCAAAGATATTCGCGAAATAAGAGTTCACCATTCCGCTTGAGGTTGTTGTTCCCTTGCTCATAACTTTTCCTGACCTGAAGACCTCAATCGCTTTTTCGGGTGAATCAAATCTTTCGATCACAGGATGCTCCTTATCTATATCTTCATAATTATTTGCATAGAGAATATAGTCGATCTTATGTCCCTGAATAACAGTCTCAAATCGTGTAACAGGTATAATGATCCTTGCATTAACCTGGCTTGGATTGAGGATTATCGATCGGTCGAGATGACCGTAGGCGTAACCGGGCTGAAGATCATCCAGTCTGAGGAAGGCGCCTACCTCTGTTCCATATCCTATTGGCTCACCATCCTTATCAAGCTCTATTGAACCCATGTCGTCAGCAATGATGGTGAGTTCCCTGATATGTTTTTCACCAAGCACCCTTAAGGCTTCCAGTGTTTCTGACTTTCCTGCTCCCGTATCGCCCATGAGAAGTATGGTAGCCTCCTTGTCACCCTGTAACAGTATTTTTACCATGGCTCCATGGAAAGGCATATTTTCCGATTTGATAATATGCGAGTTATGAAGCGTAAGAATCATCTTTTTCAGATATCCGAAATATCCGAATTCAGACCTCCCCGGGACACCTGCCACGAATATGTCATTTTCTTCATCATGATAGAAGAGTGTAGGATAATCTGAAAGTTCATCAAGTATCCTTCCCGGAACGCCGTAAATGAAAAGAGCATCAGGTTTCTTTTTCAGGTCATCGTCTTCAGCCAGCTGGAAAAGATTACACATTGAAAACCCGAGATCGATAAACTGGTAATGGAAATAGACCATTATGAGCAGTTTCCCTACCTTGGTAGGATAACAGATCCATTCTGAAGAATCAAGGTCAATAAGATCTATCGGGTTACGGTTTATTTTTTTGAACTGACCGGTTCGTTTGTTCATCGGCTGCTGAATGACAAGCGGCGGATAAATAAGCATCTGCCTGATTACAGGAATGCTGTTCAGCTTCGAATATTTTATTGCCGGATATGGTATCTCCTTTGGGAGCGAGATCACTGCCATCTCTGCACCGGCGGTCACCTGCCTGTAAACATTGGGATGGCTTCCGGTAATATTCTCCTGAATATGCCTGTAGGTTGTCCTGATGAGGTGAGTAAGACGCTCAATAGTCTCACTAAAAGTGCGATACGGCCTTTTATCGAGCCTGTCACCTTCAGAATCATTGATAAGAAACCTGTCGAAATGCCTCCAGTAATCGTAAAGATATTCCACAAAATTATGGAGCACGTCAAGGTCCCGCAGAAAAGGTTTTGATCCGGCAAAGATGTGCGGAATAACAGCCGCCTCATATTTAATGAGATATGAGAGTGTTTTTACCAGGTCGTCTGTTGCTTCATCTGTACAGGTGCTGTTCTCAAATATTTCCAGCATTGGAGAATTCTTCGTATTAAGATTCTTCAGGCTCTGATCGATAACGATCCTGAATTTTTCACTTGAAAGAAGTTCATCTTCCGTTTCACACATCCGTTCACGGATATTCAGGACTACCTTGTTTCCAATAATCCGAAAAGTACTTTTTTGTGTCATATATATAAAAGTTGCGCGCGCAAAATTATTACAATAATTAATTGATTTTGAGATTTTGCTTTATTTTTTTAAATGATTTTTTTTTGAGAAACTTTATTTTGAGATTTTTGTTAATTATATTGAACTATTGTTAATTATATATTGGCTGTTATCTATTAATGTAAAGGCTAACTCTGCTGTTATGGATCAAGAATTGGATTTATTCGAAATATTGCCTGAAGATAAGATTCCGGAGAAAGGGAAAATTCTTATTTCTGAACCTTTTCTTCATGATAGTTTTTTTAATCGTAGTATTGTCTACCTGACTGACCACACACCCGAAGGGTCAGTTGGTTTCATCTTAAACAAGAATCTCGAGATAAATGTTTGCGATGCAATATCTGGTTTCGATGGTTGGGAGGAAAATCTAAATATGGGAGGTCCTGTTTCACCCGATACCCTGCATTACCTGCATAATCTTGGGAATCTTATTCCACAAAGTGTTAGCATCGATGAAAATATTTTCTGGGGAGGCGACATAGAACTTATAAGATCATATATCAGGGAAGGATTGATAAAGAATAACCAGATACGGTTTTTCCTCGGTTATTCCGGATGGGCTGCAGGTCAGCTTGAAAGGGAGCTAAATGAGAATTCCTGGGTTATTGCCAAGATCAGACCTGAAGTTGTACTTAATAATTATCTTGATAATATCTGGAAAAGGGTTCTGAGGAGCCTCAAGAATAAATACAGGATGTGGGCTGACTTTCCAGAATCACCGGATATGAATTAGCTTTATAATATTTTGTTTTATAAATGAAGAATCTTAAAAACAAGCTCTTTCAACAGATCTCCGGGTTCGCTGCTCAGATCGCCTACTCCTTTTAATTTCATGTCGTAAGTACGTAACAGGCTTATAATGTGCACAGTCCGTGAAGTATTATATCTCGCAGCAGCTACTTCATAGTCTCTTACAAAGTATGGATTGACTTTCAGTGCCGATGCAACACTGGCCTTTGATTTATCGGTTAGATAATGGTATGTAAGGAGCTTGCTGAAGAAACTGAAAAGCGATGCTATTGAAAGTATAATCGGATTATTTTTTGGGTTGTCGTTGAAATAATTGACTATCATATTGGCTTTCAGGATATCCTTCTCGCCGATAGCTTTCTGAAGCTCAAAATTATTATACTCCTTGCTTATGCCAATATTCTTTTCAATAAGATCGGATGTAACCGGTTTGCCTGCCGGGAGGTTTATGATAAGCTTGTCAAGCTCATTTGCTATCTTATGAAGATCGGCTCCAAGATATTCGGTAAGCATGGCACTTGCGCCGGGATCTGTTTTTATTCCCTTTGTCATCAGATATCCTTCGATCCATGCTGGAACCTGGTAGTCGCGTAACTTTGCAGATTCGTAGAAGACAGCATTGTTCTGCAGTATTTTATAAAATCGGGTCCTCTTATCAACGGTTTTATATTTATAATTCAAAACAAGAATGGTTGATGGAAGCGGTTTTTCAACATAAATTGCAAGATCCTCGATCTTTTTCAGACTTTGTGCCTCTTTTATTATAACTACCTGATGGCTCGACATCATGGGAAAACGGCGCGATGTTTCGATAATGGCTGTAATTGATGTGCTTTCACCATAATAAATTACCTGATTGAAAGCTTTCTCAGACTCTGATAATGCTTTTTCCTCTATGTAGTCGGTTATCTGGTCGATGAAGTAGGGCTCTTCACCCGAAAGAAAATAAACTGGTTTGAATATCTTTTTTTTCAGGTCGGAGATGATCGCTTCATAGGTAAATGCCATGCTTCAGAACTTGAGGTGTTTTACCGAGATTCCGTTATCTATTATTTCTCTTAATGCATCGATCCCGATCTTAAGATGCATCTCGACATATTTTTTAGTGACATCAAGGTCGCTTTGCTCTGTTTTAATGCCCGTCGATATCATCGGCTGGTCAGATACCAGCAGCAATGCACCGGTAGGAATGTTATTGACAAAACCAACAGTAAAAATAGTGGCGGTCTCCATATCAATGGCCATGGCCCTTGTCTTGACAAGATATTTTTTAAACCGGTCGTCATATTCCCAAACCCTTCGGTTTGTTGTAAAAACGGTTCCGGTCCAGTATTCCTTTTTATAACGGGTAATAGTTGCTGAAATAGCACTCTGCAGCATGAATGCGGGCAGGGCCGGCACCTCAAGCGGGAGATAGTCATTAGAGGTTCCGTCGCTTCTGATTGCTGCAATGGGCAGAATAAGATCACCTAATGTATTTTTTTTCTTCAGCCCTCCGCATTTACCAAGAAACAAGACCGCATTCGGGTTGACAGCGCTCAGCAGGTCCATAATAGTAGCAGCATTAGGACTGCCCATCCCGAAATTAATTATCGTAATGCCATCGGATGTAGCGCTGGGCATGTTCTTGTCCCTTCCTTCAACCGGAACATTGTTCCACCTGGCAAAAAGCTCAACGTAGTAAGAATAATTGGTCAGGAGAAAGTATTTGCTGAAAGTCTCTACAGATTTGCCTGTGTACCGCGGAAGCCAGTTATTAACAATTTCTTCTTTGGTCTTCATACAAATAATTATCTATTAAATTTATCTCAATATATTTGTAAAAATGATAAGTTACCAGCATCCGTTTTCATGTGAATTCATTGTGATAACAGAACCTTATCCTGTTCAAAAATACAAAAACTAACTTGAATCAGTTAAACCTCCCTGCATATTCATTTAAAATATCAGGAAAAGAAAATTCAGAGCTCATCTTTGATCCATTAAGGAGGAAGTACGTCAGACTGACTCCTGAAGAATGGGTGAGGCAGAACTTTATCCAGTACCTGATAAAAGAGGGAAAATATCCTGCCGGACTTATTGGTGTTGAAGCCATGTTCAGGTTTAATAAGCTCAGAAGAAGAGTGGATATACTAATACATAACAGGGCAGGCAAGCCTGTGATGATAGTAGAATGCAAAGCTCCAGGGATTCCGCTTAATGATAAGGTATTTGATCAGATAGTCTGCTATAATATGAAGTTCAGGGTCCCTTATATTATAGTAACTAACGGGATGAGTCATTATGCCTGCAGGATTGATCATGAAAATATGAAGTATGACTTTTTACTCGTGATCCCTTTGTACGAAGATCTTTTAGCTGAAACCGGTCATGATTGATGTAACATGTGCAATTATCAGAAATGAGGAACATCAGGTTTTGATTGTTCAGCGCGGTGAAAAAACCGATCATCCTTTCAAATGGGAATTTCCGGGTGGTAAAGTGGCTCCCGGAGAGACAGAGGAGGAGTGCATAATCAGGGAAATACAGGAAGAGATCTCCGTTCGTATTGTAATCTGCTCAAGGCTGCAGCCTGTTGAACATAATTACGGTCATAAGCGGATAAGGCTTATCCCTTTTGTTTGCGATACGATTGATGAACTGCCATTGCTTACAGAGCATCTCGATTACAGGTGGATGAAACCTGGTAATATTTTGTCAGTTGATTTTTCAGAAGCTGATATCTTTGTTGCACGGCAATACCTCGAATTTGTGCACGAGAGACCTTATGCAACTGCAGAGGTATATGATGAACTCTCACCTGAAGATGATCAGGAACTGCAGACGATGATATACAGGCTGATGAGCAGGAAGGATGTTGAATGGGCAGCTAAATCTGCAATTGAGAATCCGGTTTTTCTTAAAAAACTCATGGAATATTCTCTTTCTCCCGATAAGAAACTGGCCTTTAAAGCATCCTGGACGCTAACCAAAGTCTGTGATAAATCTCCTTCGCTTTTACAACCTTTTCTCAAAATGATAATTTCTGAGCTCGATAAATCAGATAATGAAAGCTCAAAACGATCGTTCCTTAGGATACTTTCATTTGCCGATCTTGACAGTATCGATCAGGATCAGCATGGACTCCTGGCCGACCAATGTTTTTTGGCTCTTAATTCGGCATTTTCTGCCATAGCGATCAAAGCCTACTCAATGGAAATTTTATATAAGCTTGCAATCAGATATCCCGAACTTGCAAATGAACTGTCCGCATCCATATCAATGCTCGGTGATGATGCTGCAGGCGTGAAGGCTCGGGGACACATTATCCTGAAAAAGCTGGTTAAAAATCTGAACCCGGAACAGGATTGAAAAAAAAATCTGAAATTCATAAAATACCGGAATAAAAGGAGATATTGCGACATGACAAACAGGATCTTAATAGTTGCCAGCGATAACCTGGTCCTAGTATTACTGAAAAGGATTATAAATAACAATATAAGCAACTGTACTGTAAAAACATATAGCAGGTTTTCAAAAAGTAAGTTTGAAGAGGATTCTGATTTTCAAATTATGATAGTCGATGGTCATATTACGGGATCTTCAGGATTTGAGATCATCAATTATCTCAGGTTTACACTGAAAAAAGTCAATAAAATAATATTTTTAGGTTATTCTGAATCTGAGAATAACAAGGCTTTGATGATGGGTGCTAATCACGTAATTTCAAAACCAATACCGGTCGATGATTTTGTAACCCTTATAAAAGACAATTAATCAGGATGAAATATATAATTAACCTTATTATCATATTATTTTCATTTTGTACAGCCTATCCCCAGGTTAATACGGATTCACTTTTTCAGTCATCAATAGATAACGCAAGAGATGAAAATTATGATAAATCCATAGCTGAAGCCCGGGTGGTGCTGAAAATTCTGCCCGAAAGAGCAGATGTAATGGTCCATATTGCAAATGTGTACAGTTGGCAGTCAAAATTCGACAGTTCAAAAATATATATAAGTAAAGCATTCATGATATCACCATTTAATAATGAACTGTATGATTCATGGCTTAATATGCTGTTATGGAATGAAGAATTTGCTGAATTACTTAGAGTTGCCAATATTGCTGAATCCAATAATTATGAGAATAAAGGAAATCTGGCTTTAAAGAAATTTATTGCCCTCAAGGAAACAGGCAATTATAAAGAAGGTATAGAATATGCTAAAACATTGGACAATGAAATAATAAATGTACGTGGTTTTAAGGAGATTTATAATGAGGTATATAATCTCACCAGGCAAAATATTCTGACGGCATTTTATTCATTGGACTTTTATAAAAAAAATAGCCCTTCACCTCAATCTTATGCATTTATTGATAACTCCTTTAAGATCAGGAAGCATACACTGATTCCCAGGCTGAGCTATTCCAAAAGGTTTGAAAAAGAAGATTTTCTTCTTGAATCTGATTATTACCACCTGTTAAAAAACAAAAGGTATTTATTCATCAGTTATGGAATTGGCTTGAAGAAAGAAGTATTTTCGAATCACAGGGCTGGTTTCGAATATTTTTTTCCTGTAATAAAATTCTTTGAGGGATCTGCAGGCTGCCGTTACATGAGGTATGATACCAGCAATATTTACATTCTAAACGGTCACCTTGAAAAATACATCCATAATTCATGGCTTTCAATCCGTCCCTATTTTGTATTTAAAGGTGATGGTAATGCGGTTGCACTTGTGGCAAATTACAGGTTGTATTTAAGAAATCCTGCCAATTTCTGGGGTATCGAAGTAAGTTATGGCAATTCTCCTGATGACCGATATGTAATATCAGGGATGGAAGGAATTTTCAGACTTAATGCTTACAGGATTAGGGCAGAAAGAAATATACTCCTGAATTTAAAGAATGAAGTAAAGTTGTCATTAGGCTATTCGGATGAGGAATATACCGATGATGAATTCAGGAGCAGGTATGCAGCAGAAATTTTTCTAAGGCACAGGTTTTAAGAATTATCACAATTGAGAAAAGTATTAATCAGATCGTTGCAATTGGGGACCATACTACTGCTGGTAATACCGGTTTGGTTTTTTTATCAGCCTGAAGCACTTTTTTTTGGTGCCTCCATACAGAACCCCTTGTTTAAATATACCGGATCACTTGAATGGTGGGTGTATATAGTTTTCTGCCTTATAGCCATAAGCTTTATAAATGTTATGATTTTCACTCTGCTCAATATCTATTTCATATTTGCAAAAACAAGAGAGGAGAGAATTACAAAGCATTACGAGTATCTTTTTGCAAAATACCTTATCGACTATTTCTTCCCTGAAGGTATTGAAGATCTTAACCATGAGAATCTGCTTTCGAGAATGAAAAAGCGTACTAAAAAGAAGATTCAGGTAATTACATTATTCAGGATCTTTATTAAAATCCATGAAAATGTGTCAGATAATCTTGGTCCAAAATTCATGGAACTTGCAGGGATGCTTAACCTGGGGCGCAAACTGGAAGCTCTCTTATACAGCAATAATTTCAGTGATAATATTCTGGCTATAAATGTTATTTCATCACTTGGAATAAAGAAATACAATAATTTAATATTACAGTATATTAACAGCAGCAACTATGCTTTAAGAACAGAGTCAATATCTGCTTTGATAAAATTATCCGACAATAACAACCTTGCTGTGCTTAGCCATTATTCTCACCATCTGTCGCTCCTCGATATAAATGTAGTTGTAAATGTTGTTCTCCGTAACCGCAAGACAGATATTGATTACCTATCACTATTGCATTCGGGAAATGTCAGCAAGAAATTAATCGCGGTTATACTAATACGAAACAGGAAATTAGTGGAATTTAAAAAAGAGATAATTGCATTGATAGGGCATCCCGACGAGAAATTAAATTATGAGCTCTGGGAGGCGTACCTGGCCATGGAGGATGAAAATGAAATGTGCATTGACATTATAATTGATAAATTTGAACATATGAATGAAGATATCAAATCTCTGATTCTCTCAAAAGAGTTGAATCCTAAGGGACCAAGATATTATGATTTTATCGCTGAGGTAATAAAGAAGGATGAATCACTCGCTGTTAAAACAGGTGCAATGAGACTGTTGTTCCATAGCAGATTCGATCTTGTATCGCAGTTCATAAACTCAGGGGATGAAAGAATCAGAAAGGCCTATAAGGAAGTAGTTGATTTTAATATTTAATGGACATGCCCGGTCAGATATTAGAGATTTTCAATGATTTTTTCCTTGTGTATGGATTGATCTTGTTTTTCACGTATATACTGATAGCAATTTTGTCATCTTTTGAACTGAATTTTTATGTAAAAAAGAATAATAATTTCCGTTACGACTCTATCTCAGGTTTTAAAAATCTCCCTGGTGTTTCCATCATTGCTCCTTTTTTTAATGAAGAAAAAACTATAGTTGAAAATATCCGCAGCTTACTCCTGTTGAATTACCCTGAAGTTGAAGTTATAATGATCAACGACGGGAGTTCAGATAACAGTCTTAAGCTTGCAATCGAACATTATAAACTTGTGAAAGTTGACCTTGCTTTTGAACAGGAAGTTCCATCAGCCCATGTAAGGGGAATATATAAGTCGTTGGACAAGGCTTATTCGAATCTGATGGTTGTTGACAAGATAAATGGTGGAAAGGCAGACGCACTGAATGCGGGTATCAATGTTTGCAAGTCGGACTTGTTTTTAGCTGTCGACGCTGATTGCATTATAGAGCAGGATGCAATATTAAGGATGGTAAAGCCATTCCTTGAAGAAGAAGACGGCAAAAAAGTCATCGCATCAGGTGGAGTTATAAGAGTAGCAAACTCATGTGAAGTGGATAACGGGCAGGTTGTAAGGGTAAATTTCCCCACGAACTTCTGGGCAAAATTCCAGGTACTTGAATATTTCAGGGCTTTTACACTTGGACGTATGGCATGGAGCAGGATCAACGGGCTGCTTATCATATCTGGTGCCTTCGGGATGTTCGACCGAAAAATCACTGTAAGATCAGGAGGATATGATAAATCGACAGTAGGTGAAGACCTAGAACTGGTTGTGAGAATGAGAAAATACATGCACGATGTTGAAAAGAAGAATTATACCGTAGCCTTTATCCCTGATCCGTTATGCTGGACTGAAGTCCCGACGACTTTTAAAGTCCTTTCAAGGCAGCGTAACAGATGGACCAGAGGCTCGATAGATATGGTCTTTAAGCATAAAGATATGTTTCTAAATCCACGCTATGGACGGATAGGTATGTTGAGTTTTCCTTTCTGGGTGTTCTTTGAATGGCTTGCCCCCGTTGTTGAGTTGACAGGAATAATTTATTTTATCACAATGTTATCGCTGGGAAAAATAGACATTCAGATTTTTCTTCTGCTCACCTTTATGATTTATATTTTTTCTGTATCATTTTCATTATTTGCAACATTATATGAAACATATGTATTTAACAGGTATAAAGGTTTTAAGTTCCTTGCCAGGATTTTTTATACATCATTGACTGAAATGATAATTTACCATCCTTTAAATGTTTTTTTCTCTTTTATGGGAAATTATGATTACTTCCTGAGAAAGAATAAGAAAGGATGGGGAAATATGATCAGGACAGGTTTTAACACTAATAATAAGAAAAAATGGATAAAAAAGAAAATATAAAAGATACTGAATGGAGCAGTCAGTATCTTTTCGATATTCCGCTGATTGATGAACAGCATGCAGGCTTTTTTAGTAGGGTAAATGAAATTGTCAGTTTATATAAAGAAAAATCTGATTTCCCGGAAGAAAATATCAAAGGAGTTTTAAATGACCTTGAGAACTATATGTTATTGCATTTTGAATATGAAGAAGAATTGATGAAGGAAGCGGGATACGGTAATATTGACCAGCATATTACAGAGCACAGGTACTTTATCAGTAAAATCAATGAGTACATTCTTGAACAAGACTTTTCCAGCGTTTATTTATTTGATAAAATGACATGGTTTATGAAAAAATGGTTTCTGAACCATATTATCCGGACTGATTTTCTTTATGCGCCTGAGGTGAAAAAAATATTCAGGCCAAAACATTAGCATTAAAAAATAATCCCTTAACCATCGCTGAAGGTGAACAGGTCCCATTCAACCAATTATTCCTACATTTGCAGATCATTTAAACTCACTGATGAGAATAATAAATACAAAAGGACAACTGTGCCCGGCGCCTCTTATTGCAACAAAGAGAGCATTGAAGGAAACAGATGAGGGAGATTCATTCATTGTGGAGACTGATAATAAAGTGTCATTTAGCAATATTTCAAGATATCTGAAGGATAATCATATCATTTTTGCCGCCGGGGAGTCTGAAGGATTGTGGAAAATTACAATCACACGCGGTGCTTCCGGTTTAAAAGATACAAAGCCTGAAGAATATTGTGCCCCCGAAATACCCCATTTCAATAAAGGTGACTTTGTTGTAGCGTTTACTTCAGACAGGATGGGACAAGGAAGCGATGAACTTGGTGAGCTGCTGTTGAATAATTTTGTTAAAGCTGTTAAAGACCTTGATGCGCTTCCTTCTAAAATGGTTTTTTACAATAGTGGTGTAATGATTGGCTCGGAGGATTCTCCGGTGGTGAATAACCTCAGGGAGCTTGAGAAAATGGGAGTCGGGCTGTTCTTTTGTGCCACATGTGTCGACTTCTATTCACTTAATGAAAAAATTAAAATTGGCTCGCTGAGTAATATTTTTGAGATAGCCCAGATAATGGCCTCCTCAGGAAATGTTATCAAGCCATAATTCCAGCACAGCAATGGAAATAGACCTCCTTACGATGGTTGAATCAGGTGGATGTTCATCTAAGATACCTCCGGGGCAGCTTGAGGAGATACTTAAATTCCTTCCCCGGTCTAAAGATCCAAATATTCTTGTTGATATAGATACCAGTGACGATGCGGGTGTGTATAAAGTGAATGATGATCTTGCTCTGGTTCTTACGACAGATTTTTTCCCTCCTGTCTGCAGTGATCCCTATGAATTTGGCCAGATAGCGGCTGCAAATTCAATAAGCGACGTTTATGCAATGGGAGGAGATCCCATTGTGGCGCTTAATATTATGATGTTCCCTGCAGCCCGCTTACCCATGGAGGCTTACGCACAAATCCTGAAAGGGGGGTCTGACATTGCTTCAATGGCAGGTGTCAGTATCATAGGTGGCCATACAATAGAGGATTTTCCTCCAAAATACGGACTTGCAGTTATTGGATATGTGCATCCTTCAAAAATCATCACCAATGCAGGAGCAAAACCAGGTGATTTTCTGATCCTGACCAAGCCGATCGGAACAGGGATAATACTGGCCGGACAAAGGATGGGATTGGCAAATGAAAAAGATATATTGGCAGCAAAAACGAGCATGAAACTGCTTAACAGGAGTGGTGCGGCTATAATGAAAAAATATAATATCAAAGGAGCTACCGACATTACCGGATTCGGGCTTGCGGGCCATGCACTGAAATTGGCAAGAGCAAGTAAGCTCTCCATCAGGTTGAATATGAAAGAAGTACCTCTTATCGGAGATACCTACAACCTTATTGATCAGGGAGTCATCCCCGGCGCTTCTTTCCGCAATCTTGACTATGCCGAAGATTATTCTGTATTTGCCGAAGGACTCGATTACAACCTGAAAATGGCAGCATTTGATGCACAGACTTCAGGTGGACTGCTAATATGTGTTCCTCAAAATATCATTAATGAGTTTCTCGTTGAATTGAAAAGCGCAGGTTTGGTTAGCTCATCAATAATCGGTGAGGTGACCTCCTTCAGCAGTAAATTTTTATATTTAGACAACTGAATATACAATTTTAACTTCCGACCGGAGCCAATGAAAAAGATCCTGTTCCTTTTTTTTATAGCTGTTGTACTCAACTGTAAATCAATTGAATCACAGATTGTTCAAAATCAATCCTTCCCGGGTAAAAAAAGTACATGGAAAGGTTTCACACGTTACGATTTTGATTTCAGGGGAAGGTCATGCCGGATAGTTTGCCCCGAAAAGCCCGCTACAGGCAAACCGTGGATATGGAATGCCAGGTTCCCCGACTGGCATATTGAAATTGACAGCATACTTCTTTCGGAAGGGTTCCA
This sequence comes from uncultured Bacteroidales bacterium, assembly GCA_942492865.1. Taxonomy (GTDB): domain Bacteria; phylum Bacteroidota; class Bacteroidia; order Bacteroidales; family VadinHA17; genus LD21. Next base: position 3,008,633 of record OW818650.1, read on the forward strand.
TGTCACATATATAAATACAGATGAGTTCAACGGAAGCCGGGAAGGGGTTAAGGTGTGGGATGAATATTTCAGATACCTTACCGAAAATTTCGGATTTGATAACAGGGTGGCGCTTGAGGGCATTAGCAGGGGAGGGTTATACGTCTATAATTTTGCGAAGAAGTATCCTTACAGGGTAAGCTGTATTTATGCAGAAGCTCCTGTGTGCGACTTTAAAAGCTGGCCGGGAGGCTTTGGTAAAGGGATAGCAAGTAAGGAAGACTGGGAGCTCATATTAAAATCTTATGGATTTATAAGCAATGAGGAAGCATTGGCTTACAGTGATAATCCTGTTGATAATCTTGAAAAACTTGCTGAAGCGAGGGTTCCAGTGCTTCACATGATAGGATTAAATGATTCAGTTGTTCCTCCGGCCGAGAATACTTTTATCCTTATTGACCGCTATGTACGTTGTGGCGGGCCAGCTACAATCATTCCATGCACCTTCGGAAAGCAGGAACTGCATGGACATCATTTCGATATTGAAACACCGCGCATTGTGGCTGATTTTATAAAAGGAAACACCCGGGCATTCAGAACCACATTAAATTCGTCAAATTACCATCTTTACAGGGGAAGCCTGGATAATTCCTTCCGCAGGTTTAAGGATGGAAAATCAGGAAGAGTAGCTTTCCTGGGAGGATCGATAACTTACAACCCGGGATGGAGAGATTCCATCAGTTCAATGTTGCAGAAGATGTTTCCGGGTACTGATTTTGAATTTATAAATGCGGGTATTCCTTCACTTGGATCGATACCTGATGCGTTCAGGCTTCAGCAGGATGTGCTGACAAAAGGGAAAATTGATCTCCTTTTTGTTGAAGCTGCGGTTAATGACCGTACAAATGCTTATCCTGGTAAAGACCAGGTCAGGGCAATGGAAGGAATTGTAAGGCATGCACGGACGGCTAATCCTGAAACTGATATCATATTCATGTATTTTGTTGATCCTGATAAGATGAGGGACTATGACGACGGCATAGTACCTCAGGAAATAGTTAATCATGAAAGGGTAGCTGCTCATTACAACATTCCGGCAATCAATTTGGCATGGGAAGTGACTGAAAGGATCTATAACAAGGAATTTACCTGGGAATCGGATTTTAAAAATCTTCATCCTTCACCATTCGGGCAAAAGGTCTACTATAAATCCATTTCCAGACTTCTTGAGGAATATTATGATCAAGGAAGATCGCGGGTAGCAAAAACTGAAGATACTCTTCCTTCACCGCTCGATCCGTTCAGCTACGATTCAGGAGAGCTTATTTCAGTAAGTAAAAAAGATGCTAACGAGGGCTGGGTTTTTGAAGCGTCATGGGTCCCGGGTGATATAGCCTCAACCCGGCCGGGATATGTAAATTCACCAATGCTTGTCTGTACATCACCAGGCAGGATACTGAATTACCGTTTCAAAGGAACTGCAATTGGATTGGCCGTGGTTTCAGGACCTGATGCCGGCATAATCGAATACAGCATTGATGGCAGTGCCTGGAGAAAGATTGATCTGTTCACAGAGTGGAGTAATAACCTTCATCTTCCATGGTTCCTGACCCTGGCAGATGAATTAGGAAACAAATCACATAACCTGAGAGTTCGTTTAATTGACGATAATGCAAATCACCAGGATATCAAAAGAGCCTGCAGAATAAGATATTTTTACGTAAACAGATAATGTTGGTAAAATCTTTATTTTGGGAGGGTGAAGATGAATTCAGTTCCCAGTCCCGGAGTACTTTTTACAGAGATACTGCATTTATGAAGCAGTATGGCGTTCTTAACAATAGCCAGTCCAAGTCCCGTACCGCCTGTTTTTCTTGATCTGCCGGGGTCAACCCTGTAGAATCTTTCAAAAACCCTTGACTGATGCTCCTCAGGAATACCCATTCCATTATCGGAAAAGGAAAATTGATAATAATTTTCACTCTCACCCACTAACTTTATCAGGATCACGCAGTTCTCTCCGGCATAATTTATTGAATTCTCGAGAAGGTTCTGAAATACTGAATGAAGCAATGACCGGTTTCCTTTAACAAACAGATCATCTGCGATCTCACACTTAAAAGTCATCTTTTTTGATTCGATGGCAGATTTGAAATTTTCTTTTACTTCACAGACGACATCGTTAATTTTTAATTTTTCAATTTCGAAATTACTGCCTGCTTCCTCTATTTTATTGAGAATAGCGATGTCATTTATCAGCTGTGAGAGACGGTGCGACTGTGCGAGCGCTTTTTCAAGAAAATATTTTTTCTTTTCCTCATCCATCTTTTCGTCTGATATTAAAGTCTCAAGATACCCTCTTATTGATGATACGGGTGTTTTAAGCTCATGTGCTATATTCGATGTCATTTCCTGCTTTATGATCCTGTTAGTCTCAAGATCCGTAACATCGCTAAGTATTACCTCAAACCCCTCATCGTGGAACCAGATACATTGTACCTGAAAATATTTTCCACCTTTTCTGATCCTGTACCCCATCCTGGGCAGCTCAAGAAATTCTGTCTTTCTCCTTTTCTGATCATTCAGAAAATCAACAACAGGCTGAAAATCAGCAATATTGAAAAAATTTGATATTGAAATAGTTGTCAATCCCGATATTACATTCATGTACTGAATGAAATGGTTGTTAATGAGCACCTTCTCATTGTTCTTATTGAAAAACGCAACGCCTTCATTCAGGGCATTCAGATGATTGAAAAGCTTTTCTTTTTCAGCTGCGAGATCCTCTTTTGCTTTAAGCAGGTTCTTATAAATATTAATGATTTCCTCTCCTATGATCCCAAGCTCATTCTTTGGAAAAGATATATCCTGTTCCAAAGGTTCGTTGTGACTTACCTTAACGGCAAAATCTTTCAGTTTTGTAATTGATTCACCAAATTTTCTTGTTAAAAAAAGCAATAACAGCCAGTTGAGAATAAATAGCAACAGGATCACTACAAGAAACATTTTTTCAGCAGAAAGGAAGTTAACGATTTTTATATCATAGATAACTGCAGCTCTTATATAATACTGGTTGTAAAATCTTGAATAGTAATAGAAATCAACTCCTGCAGAAGCCGACTTCCTTATTGCAGTTCCAAATTCAGAATAGGTCGATTGCATCACCTCAGGCCTGTCACTGTGATCTGACATAGTTCCCCAGTCTTTCAAATAGCTGTCGTATAATACATTTCCGTTTTTTGCAATTACGGTAAGCCTGAGTTCCTTCTGAGGTAAGATCCTGATCAGAGAATCGAGAACAGGAAAATCATTAGTTTCGTAAATATTGTTACTCTTTATATAGTTATGGGTTATCAGAGTTATATTATAAAGTTCATCATTTAGAGTTTCGACCCTGAATTTCTTTTCACGGTGATATAAATAAATTCCAATGGCCAGTGTGAAAATGGTGAAGGCACTGAAATAGTATAAAAAGACCTTGTTTCTGAATTTATTACGTAAAATCATTTCATTAAAAAATTATTAAAATTCAAAATAATAACCGAAGCCTGTTTTATTCTTCAGACAAATATCATATTTGCCGAGTTTATTTCTGATCCTTGCAATATTTACATCCACTGTCCTGTCGCTCACAATCACTTCATTCCCCCAAATTCTGAGTAGAATATCCTCTCTTGAAAATATTTTGCCTGTATTTTCAATAAGCAGCAAAAGTATTTCATATTCCTTTTTTGTAAGGTCAATATATTCATTGTCAATCATTACCCTTTTGCGGATATTATCGAGTTCAATATCCCCAAACTTGAGTATCGCCTGGGGCTTTTTGCTTTCAGGTGACGATCTTTTCAGCACAGCTTTTACTCTTGCTGTAAGTTCATTTATTGAAAATGGCTTTGCAATATAGTCGTCGGCTCCGATGCTGAATCCTGTCAGCTTATCGTTTTCAGTATCTTTTGCCGTAAGGAAGATAATCGGGTTGCTGATCCTGAATTCCGTTCTGAGTTTTCCTGCAAGACGGAATCCTGAAAGCGCCCCCATCATAACATCAAGAAGGAAAAGATCATATTCGAACAAGGGTTTTTTTAAGGCTTCCTCAGCTGAATGAGCAACATCGGTTATAAAACCTGCATTATTGAGATTATATTGCACGATTTCGCAAAGATCTTCCTCGTCGTCTACAATAAGAATTTTTTGTTTTTTCAGATCCATGGTCAATATTCAGTTATCTAATCCTTAATATCGGAGTTTTGCTCTTTATCTATTCCAGAGTGCCTTATATCAGTTCCTTTCAATGAATATATGGTTGCTTCAGCAATATTTGTTGCATGGTCCGCAATCCTCTCGATATTAGTCATGATGTTTTTCAGGTCGGCATAAATCAGGAGCATTTGCTTTACACTATCACTCATTTTAGATTTTGATATGCTGTTCCTTAAAAGCTTATCATTCATTTCATCCACAACGGCATCATTTTTAATTGTCCAGATTGCATAATCGGGATCATCATTAACAAACGACAGTAAGGATTTTTCAACCATCATTTTGCTCGAGAGAAGCATGTTCAGGATCAGTACTGACATTGACCTGTACTCATCGCTTTCCATGAGTTCGTCGACAGAGTATGAAATATTCATTACAAGATCGCCTATTCGTTCCAGGTTGATCGTCATCCGGTAAACCGCAATTATTTTCCTTACATCAGATGCCATAGGCTGGTACAGGGCAATGGTATTTACGCATTTGTCGCTAATGGAAATTTCATACTGGTCGAGCTCTTTCTCATTTTTTTTGATGAGCTGAATTAACTCCTGATGATTGGTTCTGCCTGCCCCTGTCATTATCTTTTCAATAAGGGACAATTGCGCAAGCACCAGGTCAGACATTTCCTGAACACTGTTCATGATATCCTTTATTGATAGTTCCTTTTTTGTACTCATTGTCTAATAATTTACAATTTAGATAATTTCTCGCTTCTAATCAGATTTTAACCAAATTTGCCAGTCAGATATGCTTCTGTACGATGGTCCCTGGGATTTGTGAACAAGGTATCTGTTTTGCCGTATTCAACAAGGTCGCCGAGATACATGAAGATGGAATTATCACTGATCCGGGCAGCTTGTGCCATGTTGTGGGTTACTAATAAAATTGTATAGTTTGCCTTCAGATCCACCAGCAGGTCCTCAATGCGGGATGTTGCAACTGGATCAAGTGCAGAAGTGGGTTCGTCGAGCAGCAGCACTTCAGGATTAAATGCTATTGTTCGGGCAATACAGAGACGTTGCTGCTGCCCTCCCGAAAGGAATGTGCCTTTTTTAAAAAGAGAATCTTTTACTTCATCCCATAAGGTTACGTTCTTCAGGGCGTTTTCAACAATATCGTCACGTTCAGACCTTTTAAGGCTTATCCCGTTTAGTTTATAACCTGCAATTACATTTTCATAGATGCTCAGTGTGGGAAAAGGATTAGGTCGTTGAAATACCATACCAATTTTCCGCCTGAGTTCAATTGTTGACATGTTGTGAATCTCATTTCCGTTAAGATATATATCTCCTGTTGTTTTAATATGAGGATACAACTCGTGCATCCTGTTGAATGACCTGAGAAGGGTGCTTTTGCCACATCCCGAGGGGCCCATTATTGCAGTTATGGCTTTTCGCTCAATTTCTGCACTGACTTTTTTTACCGCAGCTTTGCCCGGTTCATATTCGACCGAAAGATCCTTTACTTTCAGGACCGGATCGGATATGGGTAATACAATTTCTGTCATCTTCTCTTATTGTTCTTTCCTTTAACGTTTATCCTTCGTGAAATTATGTTCAGTGATAGTACAACAACCATTAGGAACAGGGCAGAACTCCATACCAGGCTCACCATATTGGGGTCGTTGTAAAAATCCCATATCAGCAGCGGTACTGCACTTGTAGGTTTTGTAACATCAAAATTTATAAATGAGCTTCCAAGTGCTGTCATCATAAGTGGTGCTGTCTCTCCGAGTATCCTTGACAGGGATAAAAGTACCCCGGTAGAAATTCCGCTGAAGCCGGTTGGAATAAGAACAAGCAGGATAACCCTGTGATAAGGTGCCCCCATGGCAAAAGCAGCTTCGCGTATCTCATTCGGGATCATCTTCATGGTCTCCTCGGTCGATCTTATTATCATTGGAAGCATCATTATTGCGAGAGCGACACTTCCGGCAAAGGCAGAAAACCCATTAGTTATGTTCTTAACAATCCATAAATACGAGATTATCCCAAGAACAATAGACGGTACACCCTGCAGTACTTCTGAAATATTTCTTACCATGTCAGAGTATTTGCGTCCCTGATTCTCACAAAGGTATATTCCTATCATTATGCCTGCCGGTATTGCCATAGCTGAAGCTATCAGGACTATAAGCAACGTTCCCAATATCCCGTTTGCTATACCTCCGGGTATCCTTTCGTTACTTATTATTGCAGTCATAGCCTGAAGGGAATCGGGGGCCGGCTCAATGAAAAAGCTGAAATTTATCTGGCCGATACCTTCAATTAATATCTTACCTACAATAAATATAATAGGAAGTACCGTCAATATACACATGGCGATTACAAAACCCAGAAACAGCTTGTTTTTTCTGTTTCGCAGACCGGTATTAACTATATATGTGGTGTTTGAATAATTCATCTCCTCTCTTATGAAAATCGCTTAATGAGAAATTTTCCTATACTGTTAACAATGGCTGTGATTGCAAATAGTAACAGGCCAATAGCAATCAGGGAACTTAGTTTTATGCCTGAGGCTTCTCCAAACTGATTTGCAATAATACTGGCCATGGTGTTACCTGTGTCGAATAAGCCTGTTGGTATTACATTTGAGTTTCCTATGAGCATGGTTACAGCCATAGTCTCACCCAGCGCCCTGCCGAGTGCCAGGATGTAACTTGCCATGATCCCTGAACGTGCTGTCGGCAGTAAAACATTGAAAATGACTTCAAGCTTTGTAGCGCCAAGCGAGTAGGCAGCTTCTTTAAGCTCGTCAGGTACCATGGCTATAATCTCTGTACTTATTGAAGTTGCATAAGGTATGATCATTATTGCAAGGATGATGGAGGATGTGAAAATACCGAATCCCTGATCGCTTAATCCAAGTTTTACTATAAGCGGTCTCAGGGCATAAAACCCCCATAAGCCATACACTATAGAAGGTATTCCTGCCAGAAGATCAATAAGGGAGCTCAGAATCCCTGATACCTTTGAATTTCTGAAGTACTCAGCAATAAAAAGTGAAGTGGAGAATGCAAGAGGAATACAAATAATAAGCGCAAGAAATGATGTGATCAGTGTGCCCGCTATAAAAGGGAGGGCTCCGTACACCTCCTTACCGGAAGTTGGATTCCATTCGCGGGTGAATATGAATTTCAATCCGAATTCTTTAAATGCCGGAACAGATCCTGCCGCGAGCGATAGGACTATTCCGGCCGAAATAATCAACACGATCAGTGACGCCGAAAAGAGAGAGATCTTTGTTATACGGTCACTGTTCATTCGAGAACCGGTTTGCCGTCATAAGTTATGGAAAGTAAGTTTTGTCTTGCTATCTGAGAAGCAACTTTTGAGAGAGGCGCATAATTGACGCTCTCCGCAATAGACTGGGCATCGGTTCCCACCAGCCAGTCGAGGAACTTCACCACTTCATCTGCCTGTGATTTTGAACGGCCGTTATACGATTGTTCCTTATAGAGGATGATCCATGTAAAACCACTTATCGGATAAGCCCCCGGATCCGGTGAATCGGTTACCATTACCCTGGTGTCGGGAGGTAGTTGAATATTGGCAGCTGAACTGACAGTTGCTACATCGGGAAGAATATAATTTCCTGAACTGTTCTGAACCTTAGCGTATTTTATCTTCATGGCAAAAGCATATTCTGATCCTATATATCCAATTGATCCGGGCGACTGGCTTATAGTGCCTGCAACACCAGGATTGCCTTTTGCGCCTATGCCGGTTGGCCAGTTAAGCGACTTTCCTGTCCCAACTTTTTCAGACCAGAGCCTGCTTATTCTGGTCATGTAGTCACTGAAAATATAAGTGGTGCCGCTGCCATCAGAACGATAGACCACAGTAATTTTTGTGTCAGGCAGACTTATGCCAGGATTGACTGATTTGATTTTTGTATCATTCCACATCTTAATTTCTCCCATGAAGATTCCTTCAAGCAGTCCGGGTGTAACCTTAAGACTGTCCACTCCAGGCAGATTATATGCAATGACAACCGCACCCATGCAGGTGGGAATATGAACAACTTCGGCAGGCATATCCGAGAGCTCACTGTCTGAAAGGAATGCATCGGTAGCTCCAAAATCAACTACACGGTCGGCAAGGCTTCTGATTCCACCGCCTGACCCGATCCCTCCATAGCTTAACTGAGCAGCACCGGTTTCGCTGTACTTTTTGAAAGCAATATTATAGAATGGCATCGGGAAGGTCGCACCTGCAGCAGTGATTGATATATTTGATTTGCCTTCCTGTGATTTTTTCTGACTTGTACCTCCGCTGTTGCATGCAACAACAACTGAGAGAAGAATGGCCAGAATAGTTAGATTTTTCATTTTTTTGTTAATATTAATTAAACATGATCAAACTGTTAAAATTTTATTTCAAAGTTCAGTGCCACTAAATAGGTAATATCTTCAGAACTGCTTGCCGGACGCCAGCCTCTGAAATTCGGAGCGATTTTGACACCTTTGGTGATCAGATAATCCATACCTAACATATAAAGCTGCCCGTCACCGGCATTATTCCAGGGAATAATTTCAGTTGAAGGGACCTCAGATGTCAGATTATCGTACCGGGTGAACAGACTTAGCTTATCTGACAATCCCCAGGATGCGTAGGCTGAGATGCCGGAAAAAGTATGTTCGTCGACCATTTTGTTATTCTGCTGTACGTTGTATTCCATACCGATCCTGAATTTACTGATCTCATATCCGGCAAAGAGCGATAATGAAGTCTGGGCAAATTCATCCTTCATAAAGTCATAATAACCTCTGAATGTTAATCCTTTTAACGGTCGCAGAGTAGCTCCGAATGTAGTCTTAAAGACATTGTCGGACTGAAGCTTTTTATAGCCTTCACCGTTGAGGACCGAAAAGTCAAGTGTCAGAAAATTGGAAAATGAATATTCAATGGCAGTGCCGAGGTCAGCGCTTGGGCCGAAACTATATTCATCCTGAAAAGATTTATAAATATAGCGGTATCCCCAGTGTTTCTCAATGAAATTATATTGATCTGTACCTATCATTCCGAATCTTGCCGAGAAACCGTTATTCTTATACAGAAGATAGGCGTTCTTCAAAAAAGCTGTCATTTCAAGGCTGCCTGATCCGGGATCGCCAACATCTATATTAACCCGTGAGGATAATTTTTCAGTGAAGAAATATTCAAATCCAAGATATGCTCTTGTAATTTCGAATGCCCCAGAGCTGGTGCTTTCGTTAAATGAAGTATGTACATTTGTAAATACAAGAGCAAGTGGTTTGAAATAGGGTTTAAATTCATTATTATCCTGGGCGACTGAGTTTAAGACCGTAATTGACAGTATTGCCGTAAGAATTATTTTTGAGTGCTTCATTCGTATAAATTGTTCGTTACAAAATTCATACTTTATTGTTACAGGAATGTTAAGCGATTATTACAATATTGTTACAATTCTAATGGAGTGAAATTCATTATGATAATCAGCTAATGGTTTTATTCCTAAATTGCAAAAACATAATCAGACAAACATGAACAGAAAATACCAGATATTGTTAATGATAATCTTCTTTTCAACAAGAGCATTTTCACAAATAATTCTGCAACCTAATTTTTCACTGAAAAGCCATGAGACTCTTGAAATAGAAAAAATAGAAATGACAACTGCCGGAACTACAGTTTCATTAAGCATTGAAAACCGCATTGCAGGAGGGGAGTTCTGTGCCGACAAAAATATTGTTATAATTTATCCCGATAAGACGAGGATTAAGCTGGTTTCTTCCTCAGGAATACCAGCCTGCCCTGACACATATAAATTCAGGGCGGCAGGTGAGAAGATTGATTTTACGCTCACATTCCCGTCATTAAGGGAAGGCACTAAATGGATTGATCTGGTAGAAGATTGCCATGATAATTGTTTCTCATTCTATGGAATTACTCTTGACCAGGAGATAAATAATAAAGTAAACGAGGCAATCAGACTTGCGGAAGATGGAAAAACAACAGAATCAATTAAACTGTATAAACAGCTGCTTGGTGAATTAAAAGGGTCGAATCACGGATTGGAAGGGATGCTGTACAGCGAATTAATCATTCTTTTAAATAGATCGGGAAAAAAGGAGGAAGCCAAAGAATGGTTTGGAAATTTTGTATCGTCAGATGTGCCGGGGAAAGAAAAATTGCTACGGAACCTGAGATCCAGGGGAATTAAATTCTGACAAAATGTTACGCTGCTCTGCAGCTACAAATGAAAAAAAAAGGGCTGCCTTTGCAGGCGAGCCCTTTCATGAAATTATAGGTTAGTTCTGGTTATTTTCCGAAATAAAAATCAAGTCCTGCTGAAATCACCCATGTGCTTTTGTTGTAAGTTTCAACTAAAGGGATCTCATTAGTGCCAAGCAGGTGTGTGAAAGATTTAGAACCTTCTTTATACATTGTGTACATTCCTCCGATATTCAGATCGATCTTCGGTGCGATGCGGTATCCAAACCCACCACCAATGGTATTGGTGTTCAAACTGTATGTCTGATCGTTCTGGTATTTACTATTTACACCGGTGAATGTTCCAAGCCAGCCTGCACTTGCACGTAATTTCTCTGAAAGACCATATTCAACGCCCAGAGCATACTCGGTTGAATTTTTGTCGATCATGTCTATATTAAGCGATGTGCTTCCGTCATAATCAACGTTCTGGTCAAAATACATATTCATGCTTGCTGAAACGTAAAGTTTGTCAAGCGGTCTGTATTCTGCTCCGATTGCCAGCATTGCGGGCATATCGGCAATTGTCTTCTGGCCATTGGTGAATATCCCGCCGCCTTTATTATTGTTAACGGTTGTTGTCAGTTCAAGTTTTGTCTGGAATTCATATCTCAGAGAAAGATTAAGTTTATCAGATGGTGTAATATTGACACTTATGATTGGGGTATAACCGGTCCCTGATTGTTCAGCATCTACTTCAAGGTCCTGGGTCTGTCCGGCATACGCTGTCATGGTTCCGGACTGGGCAGCAAACTGAGGTCCGGCTACTGCAAATGTTCCCTGTGCCACTGCAATAGTTGCCGCACCAATCTGTGCCGGTGTCATTCCGGTAGCTCCAAGTATCTGCTGTGCCTGACCAACCTGTTCTGCAGTCATGCCAACAGCTGTTCCGTTAGCCAGAAGAACCGATCCGCCACCTTGATTTATTATTGGTTGCAGAGCAGCAGCAAATGTGTTAGCACCCGTAGAGAGTGCATTGAGTACTGCCGCCCCTGCAGTAAAAAATCCGCTTGCAGGAACCATTCCGCCTGTGTAAGATGCGCCGAATGCAGGATAATTAGGATTAGCCTGGATGTTTTTCAAGTAGCCGATGTAACTGTTAGAAGCAGACACCAGGCGCAGACCTGCTGCTACAGATATCATATCATTTATCTTGTATGCAACATTTCCCTGGTAACCAAAATATATTGATTGTCCTTCGAAAGAGATATCTGCAGAATATTGAGATGCAGGTATCCCGTTGGCAACCAACAAGGGAACCAGATCGGCCACCCTTGTTTCGAATGATGGCAGTCCATCCTCATAGGTTGCTCCACCGCCTCCGCCAATCGGATTAACACCTGCTGAAAATGACAGTTTGCCGGTGTTATATGCCAGGTAAAGGCTTGGGAAGAGCGGAGCGCTTACATTTCCTGTGTATTCTTTAGGAGTACCTGCCAGATACATATAGTTGTTCTTTATTTTTCTTGTCTGACCTATTACCTGATTACTAACCGATGCAAAGAAACCATCGCCAAGCTTTGATACACCTGCAGGATTATAATAAACAGCATCAATGCTGGTGGATGCATTCCGGCTCTGAAGTCGAGTGTACATGGCACTCTGGTTAGTGTTAGTAACCAGTCCGCCCGCAAAAGAGCTGGCAGTAGCAAGGATGGCAGCACAAAAGATCAATAGTTTTCTCATAAGACAAATTTTAAGTTTTAAATTCCAACAGGGCATGATTACAATTAGGGCAACCTGTTTCGTCGACAATACTATCAATTATTTGATTCTCTTCAAAGAATATTAATCAAATGTTGCATCAAAAGTAAAAAAATTATTCTTTTAAGCAATAATGGTAAATTTCTTGTCTTAAACTGTGATTTATTTTAAACCCTTTTCCCTTCAGCTCCTGCGTCTGTTTGAAAGGTCTCCGGAGAACCTTACACTGAAATTTCTGTGGGGTTGTATATCGCCTGGTCGCCCCATGTATTCAGTGTTTGTTAAATTTTTAACAATTAATGAAAGGGTGTGTTTTCTATTTATTTTATATCCCAGGCTGACATCGGTCAACAGGTAAGCTTTATTATTTGACAGCCAGTAATCATAGAAACCGGGCAAAATCTGCTCACGGGTAGGTGGATCAAGAAATACATTATCTATGTTGAGTATTTTGGATTTTATGAGAAAGCTGAGGCCGAAATCTATCTTATTCCTTGTTGCGTTGAGGCTGATATTGGCTGAATGCTTTCGGCGGTACTTAAGGTATATGCCTGTATTCTCGCGTGTCTGGCTGTTAAATTCGACAGGATTAATATAAGTATAGCCTCCGTTTAGCATAGTACTGAATTTTCCGAAAGTCCTGCTGAGGACTAATTCAACCTCATACCCATATACTCTTGACTGTTCAACATTTATTGCCTTGAAGGCAGGTCCGACTTCAGGGTAACTGGCAAAAATAAATTCAATAAGATCTTTATTCTGAAGGAAAAATACCGAGAAGTCTGCCTGTCCTGTTAATTCACCTGATTGTAAGCCATGTTTGATGCCAATTTCAGAGCTCCAGCCCGACTCGGGAATTAGGTCAGGATTAGGTATGATCCGCACCGAGCCCAGTGTTGTTGACGCAAATTTCTCGGCTATCGAAGGGTAGCGGTAACCCTGTCCCGTTGAAGCTCTCAGAAAGGTTCTATCGCCTGCTTCCCAGTTTAGTCCTGCCCTGAAGACAGGTACCGTCCTGTCAGATATGCCGTCAAGGGCATTATGCTCTATCCTGATCCCGGCCACCCCTTTCAGTTTTGAAAACGGCTTGATTTCAAGCTGAGAGTAACCTGCAAGGTTCATTCCGGTATGGTCACCATAAAATTCTGAATTCACTATGCTCCAGGTTTCTGAAGCGCCTGCTGTCAGATCAAAGATATCCGATAACCTGAACCAGCCCTGGTATTCCGAGAATAATGACCAGGCTGTACTGTTATTCTGAATGCTTACAGGAAACCTGTTCTCCGACATCTGGATTCTCATTCTCAGATCATGTTTCGAAGTATTGGTCTTATTGAGAGAGATATAAGGATCGACTGCAAGAAACTTCTGATGCACCTCAACGGCGCTTGACGGACTTTGTCTCAATGCGCCTGTAACAGCATCTTCCCATTGAACAAAATCAGTCTTGTTATCAAGACCGCTGTTGATATTCAATCCGTAAGTCAATCTTTCATTTCTGGCGCTGCGGTGTTTGAGCTTCATATTCAGGCGGCCGAGCTGCTCGCCGTTTAGTCTCCTGTATCCCTCATCGTTCATCAGGCTGAGGCCTATTCCAAAATCATTATTCCCAATTCTGCTGAGATGAGAGAATGAAGCAGTTGAGAAAGTTCTTGGTGTTTGCCACCAGATCCAGCTCTTATTACGGGGTTTTCCGAAGATGCCGGTCTCAACAAAAAACCTGGTGTCAGGAATTCTCGTGGCATCGGCAGTGCGGAAGTTAATTATACCGTTAAGTGCCGAAGAGCCATATAGGACAGAGGAAGCGCCCTTTATTATTTCGACCTGTGAGATATTCTCAAGCGGAAGGAACTGCCACTTGATATTTCCTGCATCGGCCGATGACACAGGGAGACCGTCAATGAGAGCCAGAACCCTGCTGCCCGCACCATAGCTGAAGCCGCTGCCCCCCCGTACCGAAGCCTGCCCATCCAGTACTTCAATGCCAGTAGTCTTATTGACTATCTCCTGGGCATCAATAACATGATTACGGTTAAGGAAGGTGTTCTTAACCATGTTCATTGAGACGGTAAGCTCAGCCATCCTCTGTTCAGTGCGGTTTGCCGTCACAACAACCTGGTCGATTTCTTTAATAACGAGATCAAGCGGGATCTCTGTTTCCACAGTATCTCCTTTAGTTATGGAGAACTCGCGTGTAATTGTCTCGTACCCCAGAAATTTGAAGGTAACGGTCAGCTTTACTGACTCCGTTCTGATCATAAACCGGCCATTCCCATCAGTAATTTCACCAAGGTTGTTTCCATAAATCACGTAAACCCCTGCAAGTGGATCGGCGGTCTTACTGTCAAAAACCCTGCCCTTTAAGACTCCAGTGGCGCCGGCCGGATTAACTATTGAATTTAAGACGATTAGTATGGCGCCGAGAAGATAATGCTTCATTTAGCTTTGAATGTCATCCTGATATTATAAGGATTCGACAGGTCGCTGGCATTAGGAAATGATGTAGTGATCTTCAGTGATAATGCATTAAGTTCTGCAATGTCGGTGACCATAGGTATTGGAAGAGCCGTGCTTGTAATTGTCAGTTCAGTCTCATCGCTGTTAAATCTCCATGTACCTGAGTTGACTCCAAAAGCCCCGGTTCCATCCTCGTTGAATTTTGCAGTTCCCTTCAGGTTCACCAGAAGACCTCCAGGCTGACTAGCATCAAGTCCATTGACAAGAAGACTGTCGGATGCCCATTCATGAGCAGTTAAAAGCTTAAAACGTTCAGAAGTTTTATCATTTTTGCTGCAGGATAGTGCCAGTAATGAAACTGACAAAAGTATGGTCAATATTAGATTTTTCATTTTTCGGAGTTTAATTATTACAAACTTTATCACATTCAAGATATAATAACAATCTCATTTACTAATCAGTTCAAAGGTACGAAACTTATTTATATTCATGGCGGCATTCGATCTGAACATGGTTCATTGCGAATATAACCCGAAACCCGAAACCATGAAAAACCTGAACAGGCATTATGAATTTCTAAACTTTAAAAAATATTTTCTTTTTGTAAAGGAAATAAAGCAGCAACCACGAAACAGCCATGTAGCCCATGGCATCTGCAATAGAGGTCCATGCTTCAGGTACAATTGCACTAAATCCTCCGAATAGAAATTTATTTGCTGCCCGCAAATTGACAATTCTTTGCACTAGATAAATTGTAATAGGGTTTATCCCGATAACTACAAAAAAGAAAGCCCATTTTTTATAATTCCATATATCAATTATAAGGTGGAATAATGAGAAAAGTAAAAGGCTCAATCCGCCTACATAACATACAAACGAACTTGACCACAGGTTTTTGTTAATTGGAAATGCAAAATCCCATATTTTACCGATTCCCATTAAAGCAACTGCAGCTAAGAGCATGTACAGGACTTTCTTTAATGGCTTATTACTAAGATATCCAGAAAGAATAAATTCTCCGGTGAACATTCCGAGCAATGCGGTGCCTATTGCCGGAATTGTACCGAACAGACCTTCAGGATCATTGGTTCCGCGGTAAAGTCTCCCTGGCATTAAATGGCGGTCGATAAAGCTTGCAAGGTTTCCTTCGGGCGAATATATGTCAGTCGATCCGAGATCGTGGGCAGGAAATTGAATAAACAAGATCCAGTATCCGATCAGAATACAACAAAACCAGATTATTCTTCCTGTCCGTTTGGTGTTCATAAAGATCAGTGCAGCGAACATCCAGGCAAGTCCGATTCTTCCAAGAACGCTTCCATATCTCAGATTACCGAAGTCAAATTTAATTCCATTGTTATAAATAATGCCGAGAAGAACGAGTATTAACCCACGGCTTATGACATGTCTGTATATTGATACCCTGCTTTCATTGTTAGCAATTCGCTTTGCAAGCGATAACGGGAAAGATATTCCTGCTATAAAGAGGAACAGAGGAAAGATCATGTCATAGAATTTAAATCCGTGCCAATCCACATGTTCAAGCTGCGCGGCCCACCATTCAAAAAAGGGCCATCCGGTTAGCGTTGCAAGACCTAAGAAGATTCCCTGACCTCCAGTGATCCAGAACATATCGAATCCTCTCAGGGCGTCGAGTGAATACAATCTCTTTGAAACAGGTTGGTCTTTGGTTTCCATATAAGAAAGATTAGTTTTATTTAATTCAAAATTATTAATGTGTTTCAATAATAAATAACAGTAATTTAAAAAGTGACATTTTGTTAGTATCTTTTGCGTTTTACGTTCTTTTTGTAAATAAAATTAGAAATTTTACTTCGTTATTTTAGCTTTCCGATCAATGATATAATCACTGTAAAGAAAATAATATGTTTAAAAATTAATAAAATGATAAGGATAATACTTTCGGCTACCATCATAATTCTTTTAACCTCAGGTTGTCATACGTCTGAAAACGAAGAGATTATCATGACTGTTACCGGTCCGGTTCAGGCTGGTAAAATGAGCTTATCGCTGGTTCATGAGCATATTCTGGTCGACTTCACAGGAGGTGACACGACAAAAATCAAGAGATGGAAAATATCTGATGTCAGCAAAAAAGCATTGCCTTTCCTTCTGGAGGCCAAAGAGCTTGGATGTAATACTTTTGTCGAATGCACCCCTGTATTTCTGGGAAGGGATCCCCTGTTATTGAAAAATCTGTCAGAATCTTCAGGTATGAATATCATTACAAATACAGGATACTATGTTGTTCCCGACTTCCTCAGTGATCAGTCGGCCGATCAATTTGCCGAGAAGTGGATTTCCGAATGGGAGGAAGGGATAAGCGGTACCGGGATAAGACCCGGCTTTATAAAATTAAGGGTAGAGAGCACCAACCTCTCGGAACAGTCACAGAAACTGATAAAGGCGGCAGCGAGGACACATTTAAAGACCGGACTGGTCATTTCATCCCATACAGGACCTGCAATTCCGGCATTTCAACAGATTGAGATACTTAAGAATGAAGGAGTGTCGCCTGAGGCTTTCATCTGGGTTCATGCACAGTCGGAAAAGAACTATGAAAAGCACATTGAAGCTGCCAGGAAAGGGGTGTGGGTAAGCCTCGATGGATTGAAGGATGATAATGTGAGCCAGTATGTTGAAATGCTCAGGAATCTAAAAGAAAATAACCTCCTGGGAAATGTACTTCTGTCGCACGATGCCGGATGGTACACTCCCGATGCTGAGGATGGTGGAAATTACAGGGGTTACACGACACTTTTCAAAAAGCTCATTCCCGCTCTTATGGAAATAAATTTTTCAGAACAGGAAATCGAACAGATGCTGATTAAAAATCCGGCCCGGGCTTTTGCTATAAAAATCAGAAAGTTAAAACATGAATAGAGTGATCCGCGACCCTATAAAATTTGGTTAATAGGGGCGGTTATTGTAATTTTGTTATAACAGGTATCGTAAAACCGGCAACAATTTGAGTCAATTATTGAAAAGTTTTTGGTAATATGGTGCTTCAAAAAAATTAACTTAAAATACCCGAGAAAGTATGAGTGATATTTTGATAAAGCTTGCCGAATGTGTTGAAAACGGCAAGATTGACAAGGCATCTCCTTATCCACCGGCCATGAAGGACCAGGATGGGGCCAGTGAGCTTACTAAGAAAGCTCTTGACAATGGCATTAAACCCGATCAGATACTTGAAAATGCCCTTATCCCTGCAATGGCCAGGGTTGGAAATAAATTCAGCAGAAATGAAATTTTTGTACCACAGATGCTTATGGCTGCACGGGCAATGCATGGCGCTATGGTGCATATCAAACCGTTTTTTACATCGGGTGAAACGAAAAGAAAAGGTAAGTTTATTATAGGAACCGTATCCGGCGATCTCCACGATATTGGGAAAAATCTTGTTGCAATGATGATCGAAGGAGGAGGATGGGAAGTCATTGATCTTGGTGTAGATGCCGGACCTGATAAATTTCTCAAAGCCCTTGATGAAAATCCTGATGCTGTTGTGGGCCTTTCGGCGCTTCTCACAACCACAATGGAAAACATGAAAAATATAGTGACTGCTATTAAGGGAAAGCATCCTTCATCAAGAATTCTTGTTGGAGGGGCACCGGTTACAATGGATTATTGCCTTAAGATCGGCGCTGATTTTTATTCGCCCGATCCCCAGGGAGCTGTCAATTACCTGAAACAAACATTATCGTAGCTCATCCGATGAGTATGCAGACAAAACTCACAGGACTAAAAAAAGAAGTGATCATCGATGCAAATGGTCCGGTGGTAATTATTGGTGAATGTATCAATCCGACAAGGAGAAAAAAACTTATAACCACACTACAGGAAAATAATTTTGATTACCTGCTCGAGCTTGCAGAATCGCAGATTAAAGCAGGCGCGGAAGTGCTTGATGTAAATGTCGGATATCCGGGAGTAGATGACGTCAGAATGCTGCCTGAAGCTGTTAAGAGGATCCAGGAAAAATTTGACGTGCCATTATGTCTCGATTCACCCAATCCACTTGCTATTGAAGCAGCACTAAAAGTTTCCTCAGGGAAATGCCTTATAAATTCGATCACCGGAGAGGCCAGGTCAATGAAGGCTCTTCTTCCTATTGCAAGGGAATATAAGGTAGCAGTTATTGCAATGGCAATGGATGAGGAAGGTATCACCCACGATCCTGAAAAAAGGCTGAGGGTTGCTGAAAAAATTCTTATTCAGGCCATTAATGAAGGTATAGAAGAGGAAGATGTGATAATAGATCCGCTGGCAATGGCTGTCAGCGCTGATCCTCATGCCTGTAAAGTAACGTTAGAGACCATAAGGCTTGTGCATCAGAAACTTCATCTTAATATTACAACAGGCGCAAGCAATATTTCGTTTGGATTGCCAAACCGTGAGGTTTTAAATGCTGCTTTCATGACACTTGCAATTTATTTCGGGCTCTCCTGTCCGATAGCAAATCCTGATAAAATAACTTCGGCAGTGAGGGCAACCGACCTTATTATGGGCCGCGATCCCTATGCCCTGCGGTTTATTGAAAATTTCCAGGGTAATATGTAATAAGCGATTCCCTGCCTTTTGGTTATCCTGTTTTCAAATTATCTATGGCAAAAAACACTTTTGAGTATAATTTCAGTGATCTGAAAATCACTATTGGCAGTATTGAGAAGGTAATGGGTTATGAGGAAGGAAAAAGCGAAGAGATTATCTCTGAACTTATCTCTACAGCTTTTGAAGAACTCAGCGGCGCCTGCAGGATTAAGGCAGAATACAGGGTTGTACCCGGGGTGCAGTTCATTGAATCAGATAAGACCATCAAGGCAGGCAATATAACCTTTGACGTAAAAAAAATTGTTTACGGACAGCTTAAAAGATCTGAATCGCTGGCTGTATTTCTTTGCACGGCGGGGGAGGAGCCGGGTGAAATAAGCAGGAGGGCAATGAAGGAAGGCGACTTGCTGAAAGGATATACCTACGATATTATCGGAAGCGAGATTGTGGAAGCAGCAGCTGATCTGATGCAGGAGGCCCTTAAGAACACAATAGAGCTGGAAGGGAAAAAAATTACTAACCGTTATAGCCCCGGGTACTGTGACTGGAGTGTTGCCGAACAGCATAAGTTGTTCAGCCTCATGCCCGGCAATTTTTGTGGAATAAGACTTACTGATTCAGCTCTGATGGATCCTGTAAAATCTGTTTCAGGATTCATAGGGATAGGCGATAATGTCAGATTCAATAAGTATACCTGCAATTTATGCGATAGCAAAAACTGCATCTACAGGAACAGGAAATTAAATGGCTGACAGGAGTTACATATTAACATTTCTTTATACCTATATGAAACTATCTCCTGTAAAAGCTATCGGTTTTAGCTTTAAATTGATAACTTTACTTTTAACATAATAAAAACTTATCTGACGAATTTTAAACTTTAACAATGAAAAAATCCGGGAAATTTAAAATCTTTCTGCCGCTGTTATTCATACTGGCGATAGTTGGTATCAGTGCGGCTGAAGCTGCTCCAAAACAAATGTACTACGAACTTAAGATTTACCGCCTGAAGGGACCTTCACAGGAGAGCAGGGTTGATGCGTATCTGAGGGATGCCTTTCTGCCCGCTATGCACAAGGCCGGCATTCCAAAAATTTCGGTTTTTAAGCCGATAGAAACCGATACCGCTTTCGGTAAGATCGTTTATGTTTTTATTCCTTATAAGAACATCAACCAGTATGTTCAGGTTCTTGACAAGCTAGCTAAGGATGCATCTTACCAGCAGGCAGGCAAATCATTCCTTGATGCTCCCTATAATGATCCGCCTTATGTAAGACACGAAGACATTTTAATGAAGGCTTTTTCATATATGCCTGTATTTAAGACTTATGCTTACAGCACAAAACCTTCAGAAAGAATTTATGAACTTCGCAGCTATGAAAGTGGTACTGATGCAAAAGCTCTGAAAAAAATTCAGATGTTCAACGAAGGGGGGGAAATGGCTATTTTTGAGAAAATTGGCTCCAATGCTATATTCTATGGTCAGGTCATTCTCGGCAGCCAGAAGCCAAGGCTCATGTATCTGACAACATATTCTGACATGAAATCACGTGAGGAACATTGGAATTTATTCAGGAATGCCCCTGAGTGGAAGGCCCTTTCAGGTCAGGAGGAGTACAAGAATTCAACATCAAAAACAAAGGCATTTCTCTGCCATCCTACCGATTATTCAGATTTCTAAAAAATAAACCTCGTCACATCTCCGGCAGAGAGGAGAAATTTAACAAGTGATTGAAGTATTTAATTAAAGAGAAAGCGAAGTCCGATGACTTCGCTTTCTCTTTCTGTACAGGGTGAAACTTCCGGCGAAGTAAGATGACTTCGCCGGAAGATCGCTATAATCTAAAATTTGATCTTTGAGAGCGACTCCTCTATTTCTGCATTGGTGAGTTCATGATCGATAAGGTTGTTCTCAAAATATTTCTCATACGAATTCAGGTCAAGGTGTCCATGTCCGCTGACGTTGAACAGTATAGTCTTTGATATTCCTTCGAGATCGGCCTGGCGGGCTTCGTCAACGGCGCCCCTGATGGCATAGGTCGATTCAGGTGCGGGGATGGTTCCCTCTGCACGGGCAAACAAAACACCGGCCTCAAAACAATCACGCTGCATTTTGGATTTTGCTTCAATGAGTCCGTCTTTCAGTAACTGACTAGGCAGAACGCCTGCTCCATGATATCTCAGTCCGCCGGCATGTATCTTTTCCGGAATAAAATTATGTCCGAGCGTAAACATGGGGAGCATTGGGGTCAGGCCAGCAGTATCGCCAAAATCGTACATAAATTTCCCTTTTGTGAGCTTTGGACATGAAGAAGGTTCTATTGTAAGAAGCCGTGTCTTTTTACCATTTTTAAGATTTTCGCGAAGGAACGGGAATGCGATTCCTGAAAAATTTGATCCTCCTCCAAAACAACCAATTACAACATCAGGGTAATCACCTGCTTTTTGCATCTGGAGCAATGCTTCTTCTCCTACTATAGTCTGATGCAGAAGGACATGGTTAAGTACGCTGCCGAGCGAATATTTTGTGTCGGGATCTTTAACAGCCATTTCAATAGCTTCGGAGATAGCAATACCGAGACTTCCCGGAGAGTCAGGATTTGCAGCAAGGATAGCACGGCCTGCTTCTGTAAGATTACTTGGAGAAGGGATAACGGTTGCATTGTATGTGTTCATCATAAGCTTTCTTCCGGGTTTCTGGTTATAGCTTACCCTTACCATGAAAACCTGAAGCTCGAGTCCGAAATGATTACAGGCAAAGCTCATTGCACTCCCCCACTGGCCTGCGCCGGTTTCAGTGGTTATTCTTTTTACTCCTTCCTTTTTGTTGTAATAAGCCTGCGGTATTGCAGTATTTGCCTTATGTGATCCGGAATAGTTACCTCCTTCATACTTGTAATATAATTTGCATTTTGTCCCCAGTGCCTTTTCAAAGAAATATGCCCTGTGAAGAGGAGAGGGGCGATATGTTTTGTAGAGAGTCTGCACCTCTTCAGGTATCTCAATATACGCTTCCTGAGAAACCTCCTGCTTGATAAGTTCCATTGGGAAGATAGGTGCCAGATCGGGGCCGCTTATGGGTTGCCTCGTGCCTGGATGAAGAGGAGGCAGTGGTTTGTTAGGCATATCAGCCATGATGTTGTACCATCTGGTTGGCATTTCTTTTTCGGTCAGGTAGAATTTCATTTGTTTTTCCATATTTTCTGGTTTTTGGTAAGTGTTTTAAAATAAAAAAGGCACGCTGTGAACAGTGTGCCTGGTAAAAAGAATATCTTTTTTGGGTTATACAACGGCATGTTTCACAGCATCTTTACTGCTGCTGCGCCATAACCAGATATATCCTCCTGTTGTTTTCATTGATGCAAATCTAATTAAATATTTTAATCTGATGTTAAAAATGAATAAATTTTTTTAATTGCAAAGTTGATGGTCCGTTATCAGACCGGAACCTGTTATTTCATTCGTAAACTATTGCGCCAAGGTTTTTAAGATCATCAAAGAAGAGAGGATATGATTTTGCCACACTGTGGGAATCTTTTATAGCCACCTTCCCTGTTGCTCCAAGAGCTGCCACTGCCAGCGCCATTGCAATCCTGTGATCGTCGTGTGAGCTCACATTACCTCCACTGACCTTGCTGCCTTCAATGATCATAACATCATCATCGATTGTAATCCTGATGCCGAGTTTTCCGAATTCTTCCTGTAACGCAGATGCCCGGTTGCTTTCTTTATGTATCAGTCTCGACACTCCTTTTATCCTTGTTTTTCCTTTACAATAGGCAGCAAGTGCAACCAGGGGAGGGAACAGATCAGGTGATTCGGTTGCATCAGTCTCAAATGCCTTTAATTCTGATTTTGACACCGTGATGCTTCCCTTTTCAATTATTAGTTTGGCACCGGCTTTTTTCAATGCTTCCATTATTGCCATATCACTCTGCCGGCTGCTGATATTAAGGCCTTCCAGGGTAATATTGCCATTTATGGCACCTGCAACGAGCAGAAAAGAAGCTCCGCTCCAGTCGCCTTCGATGGTATATTCACGGGCTTTAAATTTTTGTTTCCCGGGAATCCTGAAGATTTTATAATCGCTATTATCGACCGTGATCCCAAAGTCTTTCAGGATCTGAAGAGTAAGATCGATGTAAGGCTTGCTTTTAAGATTGGCTACATTTATTTCAGTATCATTGGTTGCAATAGGCAGCGCCATCAACAATCCGGTCAGAAGCTGTGAGCTTACCGACCCGTCAATTGTAATAATACCGCCTTTCAGAGGGCCGCGTATTGTCAGAGGAAGGAACCCGGCAGAAGTTTCGCATTTTACTCCGAGCTGGCTGAGGGCTTCTTCTATCATTCCCATTGGTCTTTTCTTGAGTGAACCTCCGCCCGACATGGTAATATCAGCCCGGTAGAGAGCTGCTATGGGTGAAAACATCCTGATGGCAAGTCCTGATTCACCGCAGTTGAGCTTTGTCTCCTTCAGCTCAGCGCCACCGGTTATTTTCAGTTCACCGGGGCCTGGTTCGACCCTTGCGCCTAATCCGACTGCTATACTCATTGCAGCAAGAGAATCGTCGCTATAGGAAGGGTTAATGAGAGTGCTCTGTCCTTCAGCCAGCATTGCAGCGGCAATGGCTCTTTGTGTCATGCTTTTAGATGAAGGAGCCTTTATGCGGCCTTCAACACTCGACGGTTCTACGGTTCTTTCCATCAGATATTACGGTATTACAGTTACTATCCATTTCCGGGGTGGTCAACTCCATTATTCATAACCTTCATCTGGTGGTTGATAGATTCCTGGTGAATGGCTTTAAAAATTGAGTCTATTATCTCAGGGCTTAATCCTTTCGCCTGTCCTTTAGATATAACCTTTTTTATTATCTCGTCCCAACGGCTGGTCTGCAATATAGTAATATTATTTTCCTTTTTATACTTTCCTATTGTTTCTGCTACTTTCATTCTTTGTTCAAGAATATCGAGCAGATGATCGTCGTAAATATCGATTTGCTGACGTAATTCTCCAAGTACGTCAAGCAGTTTAGGATCGGAAGTGGAAGCGTTCCTGAGGATAAGACGGCTTAACAGCTCTTTCAGGTCATTAGGTGTAAGCTGCTGGGCAGCATCACTGAGTGCAACCTTGGGATTGATATGTGATTCTATCATGAGACCGTCAAAGTTCAGGTCAAGAGCTTTCTGGGATATCTCGTGAATATATTGGCGGGCGCCTCCGATATGGCTGGGATCGCAGATCAGGGGAAGATCGGGTATCCTTCTTCTCAGTTCAATTGGAAGCTGCCAGTTGGGCTGATTACGATAGTTTGTTTTCTCGTACGACGAGAATCCCCGATGTATTGCTCCGAGCCTTGTTATACCTGCCTTTGCTATTCTTTCAAGAGCTCCTGTCCAAAGATCTATATCGGGATTGATGGGATTCTTTACAAGTACTATCACATCCACCCCATTGAGAGCATCTGAAATCTCCTGTACAGTGAAGGGATTTACGGAGGTTCTTGCACCTATCCACAGCACGTCGATGCCGTATTTCAGGGCTTCATAAACGTGTTTCTCGTTAGCTACCTCAGTTCCTACAAGCATACCCGTCTCTTCCTTAACCCTCCTGAGCCATTTCAAGCCTTCAGTTCCAACACCCTCAAAAGAATTTGGCCTTGTACGGGGTTTCCAGATCCCGGCCCGGAACACGCTGATCTCTTTTAATGAAGCAAGCTGTCGTGCAGTATCCATGACCTGCTCCTCTGTTTCGGCGCTGCATGGACCTGCAATAATGAACGGACGGCTTTTGTAGCTTCTCCATTCATTTATCGGGATATTATTAAGATTTACAACCATCTGATTTCTTATTAATTTAATATTTTTCTTATTGTATTGGCTTCTTCCATAATGGTTTTTAACCCATTAATGTCTTTTTCAACTATCAATTTTCTGAATAAATTCATCTTTTCAATATATGTATCCATTACCTGGAGGATATATTCGGCATTTTCTGCAAAAATAGGAGCCCATGTGTCTCCATTGCTCTTTGCCAGGCGGACAGTACTTTCGAAACCACCACCTGCAAGATTCATGATGTTTTTCTCCTCTTTTTCCCGGTCAAGAACGCTGAGCGCAAGTGAGAAGGAAGTGATGTGTGAGATGTGTGAAACATACGCCACGTGCCTGTCATGGTCGGAAGAATTCATGTACACCCTTCTCATGTTCAGCACGTCAAACATATTTTGAATTGTTTCAAGTGCATCAGGGTCACTTAACCCCGGATCACAAATAATCACCGTTTTGTAATCGAAAAGCCTGCCTATTGCAGCCAGTGGCCCTGAATATTCTGTTCCTGCCATCGGGTGCGATGCAACGAACCTGCCCCTTTTAGGATGGTCCTTGCAGGCATCAGCAATACCGGCCTTTGTAGAACCCATATCTGTAACTATTTTCTTTGTTCCGTCAATAATATTCAGGATATGGGGAAGCAGGGTACAATTTGTACTTACTGGTGCAGTAAGGATAATAAGGTCACTCTTCATTATTCCGTTATCGAGAGTTTCAATCTCATCGACCAGCCCGCACAAAAGTGCGATGTTCTGATGCTGGACGTTAGTGTCGATCCCGATTATCCTGTCAGCGAATTTACGTTTCCGGAGGTCTATCATCAGCGAACCGCCAATAAGTCCTATACCAACTACAGCTATAGTCATCTGTTACACATTTTTATTAATTTTTTGATCTGAGATATTCAGCTATTCTTTTTTTTGCTTCTTCCAGCTTTTTTTCATCAGCGCATAATGATATCCTTATGTAACGATCACCATTGCTTCCGAAAATAAATCCGGGTGTTATGAAAACGTGTGCCTTTACAAGGATATCTTCAATATAATCACCGCAATCGGCTATGGTTTCATTAATACGTCCCCATAAAAAAAGACCAACCTGTTTTTTATCATATCTGCAATCAAGCAGATCCATGATCTCTTCAACAAGCTTTCTTCTTTTCGAATAAATCATGTTGATAGTATCGTACCACGATGACGGATTGTTGAGTGCTTCAACTGCCGCCATCTGCATAGGCTGGAACATTCCAGAGTCCATATTGCTTTTTATCTTCAGGATGCTGCTTATATACTCCTTATGACCGGCAACCATACCGATTCGCCAGCCTGCCATGTTCTGCGATTTGCTTAGTGAATTGAGCTCAAGTGCACATTCTTTGGCTCCGTCAACAGCAAGAATGCTGTAGTATTCCTTATTCAATATGAAGCTGTAGGGATTGTCGTTGCAAATGAGAATATTATGTTTCAGTGCAAATGCAACCAGTTTTTCGAATAACCCGATCGAACCTATCGTTCCGGTAGGCATGTGGGGATAATTTACCCACATGATTTTAACTCCCGTCAGATCGCTTTTTTCAAGCTCACTTATATCAGGGAGCCAGCCTGTTTTTTCCTCCAGATCATAGTACCTCACCTTACCGCCAACGAGGTTTGTAACAGATGAATAAGTGGGGTACCCCGGATTAGGAACAAGTACTTCATCGCCTTCGTTAACAAATGCCATGCTGATATGCATTATCCCTTCCTTGCTGCCAATCAGTGGAAGTATCTCATTTTGAGGATCAAGATCTACCTTAAAATATTTTTTATACCATTCAGCAAAAGCATTACGTAAAGCCGGAATGCCGGTATAGCTCTGATAACCATGCACATTGGGCTTTACTGCCTCTTCCGAAAGACGGCCGATGGTATTTTCTGACGGCGCCTGGTCGGGACTTCCGATGCCAAGGTTAATTATATCGGCGCCATCTTTCCGCATCTGATCGATCTGCTTCAGCTTCTGCGAAAAATAATATTCCTGAACGTTGTTAGTTCGTTCTGCCGGTTTAACTCTCATATAAAGTTGATCTTTTTTTGTAAACTCCAAGGACTTCCAGATTAGTAGTATAGTTGTCGAGAACATCGAAGATCATATCGACATCTGCATTATCGGGCAATTCCAGGTCGCAGTAAAACATGTATTCCCATTCCTCATTCAATCTTGGCACTGACTGGATCTTCGACAGATTGATATCGAGCTCGGCAAGTCTTACAAGAACTGTAGCCAGCGAACCCGGCTGATGGCCGGCTGAAAAACAAATTGAGACCTTATTCCCGTCCGATTTCTTTTTATACCAGTGGCCGATAACCAGAAATCGGGTATAATTCTTCTTATAAGTTTCGATTCCGGCTGCAAGTATCTCAAGTCCATACAATTGAGCAGCTATAGCCGATCCAATGGCTGCCACCCCTTTCAGCTGGTTTTCACTTATCTGCCGTGCGCTGAAGGCTGTGTCCTCGCTTTCGACCAGGGTAATCGAAGGATGATGGTTCAGGAATGTCATGCATTGAGCCAGAGCTATCGGGTGCGATCTTATTTCGGCTATTTCGGAAATATTCTGGCCCGGTGTGGCCATCAGGTTCTGCACTATCCGGAGGTTATGCTCACCAAGTATCTTCATGCCTGATTCCCTGATAAGAGTGTAGTTGTAGAGCATGCTTCCCGATCGTGCATTTTCGATAGCCATTACAGCATAGTCGGCATCACCTTTTTTAACGGTCGCAATAGTACTGTCGAAAGTAGGGCAGGGGATCAGATCAAGATCCTTACCTTCGAAATACTGGCGGGCCGCCACTTCATGAAAGCTTCCTTTTTCTCCCTGGATTGCAATTTTCATCTTTAGTATATTAAAAAAAAAGGCCCCCTGTTACGGGGACCCTGTATATGATATAATTTTACTTATGCATACAACATCCCCTTATCTTCTCTTAAAATAAAAGAAGCTAAACCAGAGGGTGATAAAATTGTACGCAAAATTCATTTTTCGTCAATATTTGGAATACAAAAGTAATGTATTTTTTAAAACTGCAACAAAAATGATAAAAAAAGTTATATCAGAGAGAAAAAATCCTGTATTCCCCTTCCACGGTCCTTAAAATTGATAGTCGTCAAGCTAAGGGTTTGGGGATTTATTTATATTATTGATATTGTGACTTATAAATGAGAGAGTGAGTCTGTATCAAAAGCTTGTTTTATTGCCCCCTCCCCCCTGAAGGGGGTTTTGTAAGTGCCTGCATATCAACAAGTCCCCTTTAGGGGTCCCGATAGCTATCGGGATAGGGGCAAATAATGAAAAGTGAGCTTTTGATACACCCTCAATTCATATTTTCTGGCTCCATCACCTTTGGTCACTTCTTCATTTATGCCTCTTCTCCAGGCATTCTTCCACATCAGTGAACTTAACTCCTTTTGATTTGAACAGGATAAGAAGATGGTAGAGCAGGTCGGCCGCTTCATTTATGAACAGGTCTTTGTTGTCATCCTTGGCTTCGATGATAAGCTCCACAGCCTCTTCTCCGACTTTCTGGGCTGCCTTATTGATGCCTTTCTTATAAATAGTATTGGTATATGATCCTTCGACATTATTATCAATTCTTTCGTTTATCACCTGTTCGAGCCTGTAAATGAAACCCTTTGCGGTTTCCTCGTTAAAACATGATGTGCTGCCTGTATGACAGGTAGGGCCATCAGGATTGACTTTTATCAATAAAGTGTCATTATCACAATCAATTGCCATGCTTACAACATGCAGAAAATTTGAAGATGTTTCACCTTTTGTCCAAAGACGGTTTTTACTGCGGCTGAAGAAGGTAACAATCTTTTCTTTTTCGGTTTTCAGAAGAGCTTCCTCGTTCATGAAGCCGACCATCAGTACCTGGAGTGTGCTATTGTCCTGAATTACAACCGGTATAAGACCGTTTCCCTTGTCAAAGCTGATATTTGTCATGAGTTATTATTAATTTATTCTGTATATTATTCTAAATATGTCCTGAGGTCATACGAACTATTTCTGAACGCTCGGCCAGCCTTTAACCTCATCTGACAGCTATTCCCTCCTTCGCCAGGTACTTCTTCAGTTCCCTTATATCAATCTCGCCGAAGTGGAAAATACTTGCTGCAAGACCTGCACTGCATCCGGTCACAGAAAAGACATCCCTGAAATGTTCCATTGTTCCTGCTCCGCCCGAGGCTATAACGGGGATATTTAATGAACGGCTTAATTCGGCAGTAATATCCAGTGAAAAACCTGATTTTGTCCCATCGCTTGTCATTGAAGTAAGAAGGATCTCACCGGCTCCGAGGCTTTCACTCTTATGTGCCCAGTCAGAAGTAAGCAGATCAACAGGTGTGCGTCCACCATCTACAAATACAGTCCATTGGCCGTTAACAAGGTTAGTGTCTATTGCGACGACAACGCACTGACTTCCGAATTCGGCGGCTATCTCCGAGATCAGCTCCGGCCTTCTGACTGCCGCAGAGTTTATACTTACCTTATCAGCCCCGGCCTTAATAAGAAGGGCAACATCATCCACATTGCCTATACCGCCGCCAACGGTGAACGGGATATTGATTTCGGCAGCTATCCTTCTTACAAGCTCGGCCAGTGTCTTCCGGTTTTCAACAGTTGCAGTAATATCAAGAAAAACAAGCTCGTCGGCTCCCTGCTCCACATAATTTTTTGCCAGGTCCACGGCATCGCCGGCATCCCTGATATTGACGAAATTGATGCCTTTAACAGTACGGCCATCTTTAATATCAAGGCAGGGAATTATCCTCTTTTTTAACATAATTTTCCTAACTCCTTTAATGTAATTTTTCCTTCATAGACTGCTTTGCCGATTATGGCGCCCTCGCAACCTGCCTCAGTCAGATCCTCAATATCTTTCATTGTTGTAATTCCCCCGCTTGCTACAAGCTTCACTTTCACAGAGTTCAGAATCTCTTTGTACAATTCTGTCGCCGGACCTTTAAGCATGCCGTCCTTATCAACGTCGGTGCATATCGAATACAATATACCTTCTGAATGATACCTTGAAATAAAGTTAAGCACATCCTCCTCTGATTTTTCAGCCCAGCCGTCAGTTGCGATCTTCCTGTTCCTGCAATCAGCTCCCAGGATGATCTTTTCATTTCCAAAAACTGAGAGCCATTCAAGAAACTTTTCAGGAGAGTTAATGGCAATACTGCCTCCGGTTATCTGCCTGGCACCTGAATTGAATGCTATCTTCAGATCATCATCAGTTCTTAATCCTCCTCCAAAGTCAATGCTCAGTCCTGTTCTGGCAGCTATGAGCTCCAGCACTTTATAGTTTGTGATCTTTTTATTTTTTGCCCCGTCAAGATCTACAAGATGAAGATATTTCAGCCCGTTATCCTCAATCTCTTTTGCAACTTCAAGCGGATCTTCGTTATATATCTTTTTAGTCGCGTAATCTCCCTTTGTCAGCCTTACGCATTTACCTCCGATAATATCGATTGCAACAATTATTCTCATAGCCCGAGGAAGTTTTTAAGGATCTTTTCTCCCACAGATGCTGATTTCTCGGGATGGAACTGAGTTGCATAAAAATTGTCTTTTTGCATCGATGCGCTGAATGGAATTATGTAATCGCAGGTGGCAACTGTAAACCTCGACAGCTCGGCATAATAGCTGTGAACATAATATACATCATCAGTCAGGTTTATTCCCCGGAAAAGGTCTCCTTTAACTGATGTGAAATTATTCCATCCCATGTGGGGCACCTTTTCAGTGTTGGGAAATCTGACAACATCTGAATCGAATATATCAAGGCAATCTGTATCGGCTTCCTGCGAATGCCGGCACATAAGCTGAAGGCCCAGGCATACGCCGAGAACAGGCTGCTTAAGTGAAGTGATTATCTTATCGAGATTTTTTGCCCTGAGGTAGCTCATAGCCGAACTTGCTTCTCCTACTCCGGGGAAGATCACCTTATCGGCTTTTTCAATTTCTCTCCTGTCATCGGTGATCACGCTTTTGTATCCAAGCCTGTCAAGGGCATTGCGAACCGACATGATATTCCCAGCATTATATTTTATTATTGCGATCATAGTTTACCTTTCGTCGTTGGCAGATCAAAATTGCCGGTTTGCTTTATCGCCTGCTTCAGTGATTTGGCGAAAGCTTTAAAGATTGCTTCAGCTTTGTGGTGATCGTTGTCGCCCTCAACTTTTATATTGAGATTACACCTCGCACTGTCACTGAATGATTTGAAGAAATGGAAGAACATTTCGGATGGCATTTCGCCTATCATCGGGTTGGCAAATTCTGCATCCCATATTATCCACGGCCTTCCCCCAAGGTCAAGAGCAACCTGGGCGAGCGAATCATCCATAGGCAGGACAAAACTATATCTCTCAATACCTTTTTTCCCTCCGAGGGCCTGCAAAAGTGATTCGCCAAGGCATATCCCGACATCTTCTATTGTATGGTGCCCATCGACAATGAGGTCACCTTTTGCTTCAATGGTCAGATCAACACCGCCATGTTTTGCGATTTGATCAAGCATGTGATCAAAAAATCCTATTCCGGTGCTTATTTTGCTTTTACCGCTACCGTCAAGGTTTATCTCAACAACTATGTCAGTCTCCCGGGTTTTTCTTGCCGATCGTCCAATACGTAGTTTTGTTTTCAGGAATTTATAGATTTCATTCCAGTCGGCAGTATTCAGATCCGCCTCATCCGATTTCAGTTTCCCAAACAGGATCGCTTTGCAACCAAGGTTTTTTGCAAGTTGAACATCAGTAAGCCTGTCGCCTATAACGTATGAATTCGCAAGGTCGATACCTTTAGCAAGATAATTTACAAGCATAGCGGTTCCGGGTTTACGTGTAGGTGCGTTTTCTTCAGGGAATGTCCGGTCGATAAAAACTTCTGCGAACCTTACGCTTTCACCTTCAAGGATCTGCAGCATCTTGTTATGCCCGGGCCAGAAAGTCTCTTCAGGGAACGACCTGGTTCCCAATCCATCCTGGTTGGTGACCATTACAAGTTCGTAATCAGTTTCACCGGCTATTTTTGAAAGAGCGGTGATAACCCCTGGAATAAATGCAAATTTTTCAATGCTGTCGACCTGCTCATCAGCCGGCTCAACTATTATTGTGCCGTCGCGGTCGATAAAGAGGGCTTTCTTCATAGCCTGATATTTTTATAAATTTTTAAGAACTTATCGTTCTCTGTTCTTTTACCGACTGTGACTCTGATACAGTTGTTAATCACACTGTTCCTGTTTCTTACCACAATTCCGCCTTCAACAAGCTTATTATAGATGAAGTCGGCGTTCCGGACCTTTACAAGAATGAAATTTGAATCTGACGGATATATCTTATCGGTATGTGATATTTTTTTCAGCTTTTCTGACAGCCTTTCCCTTTCGCTGATTATTTTGTCAACCTGGGCTTTGAATCCCTCATTCTTTCGGATTCTCAGTAGTGCGGCCCTCTGGTTTAATGTACTGATATTGTAAGGAGGCTTCATCTTATTGAAATATATAATGACAGAGGGATCCGCAAAAGCCATTCCGACTCTAACCGCTGCCAGTCCCCTTGCCTTACTGAATGTCTGCATTACTATCAGGTTGGGGTATTTATCAATGAGGCTGACCGCTGAAGGCTTGTCAGTAAAATCGATATATGCTTCATCGACTATAACGATTCCGGTAAAATTTGCAATTATTTCCTTAACAGAGCTGAAATCCATGCAGTTCCCGGTGGGATTATTCGGTGAGCAGATAAATATGATCTTAATGCTTTTGTCGGCGAGATGTTTTTTTGCCTCATTGATATTTATCTGAAAATCAATTGAGAGAGGTGCCTTAACAAGCCCGACATCATTTATTGCAGCTGATACTTCGTACATCCCGTAAGTGGGGGTGAAGATGAGGGCTTTGTCGGAACCCGGATTGCAGAAGATTCGGTAAGTCAGGTCTATTATTTCATCGCTTCCGTTTCCAAGGAAGATTTTATTGTCAGCTATTCCTTTTACCCTGCTGATAGCTTTTTTAAGCTCGTTCTGGTATGGATCGGGATACCTGTTGAGGTTTCCGAAAGGATTTTCATTGGCATCCAGAAAAATCCCTTCACTGCCCTTGAATTCATCTCTTGCACACGAATAGGGCACAAGGGTTTTTACATTTTCACGCACCAGATCATTAATATCAATCATTTTTCAAACTTTTTAATCTTAAACTGACAGCATTGCTATGGCCCTGAAGTTGTTCGGCCTGTGCCATTTTTTCTATTGCCGGACCTATAGCCTCTATCCCTGCTGCATCGATCTCCTGAAAGGTAATTTTTTTAATGAAGCTTTCGGTGGACACTCCTCCGAAATTTTTTGCATATCCTTTGGTAGGAAGTGTGTGGTTTGTTCCGGAGGCATAATCCCCTGCACTTTCGCAGCTGTACCTGCCTATGAACACTGAGCCTGCATTAATTACTTTTCCTGCCAGCTCAGCAGCTCCGGAAGTATTTATGATCAGGTGTTCGGGGGCATACATATTACTGAAGTCAATGCACTCATTCATGGTGCTGAATAAAATTGCAAGGCTGTTTTTCAACGATTTTTCTGCAATCTCTTTTCTTGGTAGCACATCCAACTGCTTATCAACCTCCTTCATTACTTTCGGTATCAGTTCTGCATTATCGGTTACCAGTATCACCTGGCTGTCGGCGCCATGCTCGGCCTGTGAAAGCAGATCGGCAGCAACAAAAGCGGGATCGGCTTCTTTGCCGGCTATTACCAGCACTTCACTGGGACCTGCCGGAATGTCTATTGCAACACCTTCAGCCTGTACAAGCTCCTTGGCTTTGGTGACGTACTGATTACCGGGTCCGAATATTTTATAGACTTTCGGAACCGTCCCCGTACCATAAGCCATGGCTGCAATAGCCTGGGCGCCTCCAACCCTGAAAATCTCAGTGACACCTGAGATGTTTGCCGTATAGAGGATAACCGGATCTATTTTGCCGTCTTTACCGGCGGGGGTACACAGGACAATCCTGCTGCATCCTGCAATCTTTGCAGGTATAGCAAGCATCAGAACGGTTGAAAAGAGGGGGGCGCTCCCGCCCGGAATATAGAGTCCGACCTTTTCAACAGGGATATTCTTTCTCCAGCATTTTACCCCGGGAACAGTTTCGATAACAGGCTCTTCACGCAATTGTGCCAGGTGAAATTTATTTATGTTGTAGCTGGCTGTTTTAATTGCCGTCTTTAAGGATTCCGGTACAAAGCCGGCGGACGCATCAATTTCAGCTTTTGAGACTTTTATCCCGGTCAGAGTTGCTCCGTCAAACTTTTTTGCATAATCGATAAGAGCTTCATCGCCTTCCGATCTAACCCTGTCAAGAATATCCCTGACAGTTTTTTCCAGGCCGGCTTTATCGAGTTCAGGCCGTTTACATAAGTTTTCCCATTGCCCGGGAGGTGGCAGAACAATTGTTTGCATTACATGATCATTTTTTCAATTGGAATCACCAGGATGCCTTCGGCTCCTGCTTTTCTTAACAGGTCAATTCTCTCCCAGAACTTATCTTCCTGTACAACAGAGTGGATGCTGCACCATCCTTTTTCGACGAGTGGAAGTATAGTCGGACTTTTCATGCCCGGCAGGATCTCACAGATCTTTTGTACTGATGTTTCGGGAGCATTAAGCAGGATATATTTGTTTTCCTTGGCGCTTTTAACCGATCTTATCCGAAACAGGAGCTTATTAAGGATCTCCTTCTTTTCATCGCTGAGATTCTTATTTGATATTATTGCAGCCTGGCTTTTCATTATCGTGACTACTTCCTGTAAACCATTGGTAAGCAGCGTACTTCCCGAGCTGACAATATCGCAGACAGCATCAGCCAGGCCAATGCCCGGAGCAATTTCAACACTTCCGCTGATCTCTTCTATCTCGGCTTTTATTTTGTTTTTTTTCAGGTAGTCCGATAAAATCTTCGGATAGCTTGTTGCAATCCTTTTGTTCATGAAGAACTCCGTTCCGGTATAATGATCTTCTTTCTTAATGGCCAGGCTGAGACGACAATGAGCAAACCCAAGTTGCTCAAGCACAATAACATCCTTGTTGTTTTCATATATCATGTTCTCACCCAGTATCCCTATGTCGGCCACCTGTTGCTCAACGTACTGAGGTATGTCGTCGTCCCTGAGAAAAAGTACCTCCACCGGGAAGTTTGCAGCTACCGACTTAAGAACGCCTCCACCATTTGAAACTTTTATACCACATTCTTCAAAAAGCCTGAGGGAATTTTCACTTAGTCTTCCATTTTTCTGGATTGCAATTTTTAATATGTTCATATTTTATGTTTAATGTGTCCTGGCAAATCAGTCAGTTAATGAAAAAACCCGGCTGATCTGCTCAGACGGGTTTATATCGATATTTAAATCATATCATTTCCATGTCGTCTGA
The DNA here is from genome assembly GCA_942492865.1 of uncultured Bacteroidales bacterium. GTDB lineage: Bacteria > Bacteroidota > Bacteroidia > Bacteroidales > VadinHA17 > LD21. The sequence goes on from OW818650.1 coordinate 3,044,151, forward strand.
GAGCAGCCGTCAGTATGATGATGATGATGTAAGGTTCTGAAATTCATTTTTTAATATTCAGTGCAAAGATAATAAAAACCTGTAATTATAAAAACCAGTGTTTTAATAATTTATTTTACCTCTCCCTAAATACCTCCCCCAGATGGGAGGGACTTGAAGAAATATCAATACAAGATATAAATTTCGTGCAGGATTAAAGCCCCTCTCACTATGGGAGAGGGGTTGGGGCAGAGGCATGTAAAAGATATAAGTTTGTAGAAGGATTTAAAGTCCCCCATTTGGGGGATTTAGGGGGTGCTTTTACAGGTTTTCAACCACCAGGTCACCGACTTCGGTTGTTGAATATCCCATTTTGCCGGCGCCCATATCTTTTAACTTATGTCCTGTAACGTACATAACAGCTTTCTCAACAGCCTGGGCAGCTTCGCTCTCGCCAAGGTGATCGAGCATCATTGCCCCGCACGACACTGCTGCCAGAGGATTGATGACGTTCTTGCCTGTATATTTAGGAGCTGATCCTCCGATAGGTTCGAACATTGAAACACCTTCAGGATTAATATTACCTCCTGCAGCTATACCCATACCTCCCTGTGTTATTGCGCCAAGGTCGGTTATAATATCGCCAAACATATTACCGGTTACAATGACATCGAACCACTCAGGATTTTTAACCATCCACATTGTTGTTGCATCAACATGGTAATATTCGCGTTTGATGTCGGGAAATTCAGCTTTCCCTATTTCATGGAATGCTCTTTCCCACAGATCATATACGAATGTCAGAACGTTTGTTTTGCCGCATAGGGCAAGAGTGTTCTTTTTATTTCTTTTCCTTGTGAACTCGAAAGCATATCGCAGGCAGCGATCAACCTGCATTCTTGAATAAACCATATTCTGAACCGCAACTTCGTGGGGTGTACCTTTCATGCTGACTCCACCGATCCCGGTATAGCAATCTCCTGAATTTTCCCTGATAACGACATAATCAATATGCTCGGGTCCTTTGTCTTTTAGAGGTGTTGCAACGCCAGGATAAAGTTTTATGGGACGAAGATTTATGTATTGATCAAGTTCAAAACGCAATTTAAGAAGAATGCCTTTTTCAAGTATTCCGGGTTTAACATCCGGATGACCGATAGCTCCTAAAAATATCGAATCGAATTTTTTCAGATCTTCAACTGCTGTTTCAGGAAGAACTTCGCCTGTTTTCAGGTAACGCTCCCCTCCGAAGCTGAATTCTTCATAGTTAAGCTTAAAGCCGAATCTTGCAGCAGCTGCGCTTAATACTTTTTTTCCTTCCCTTACTACTTCCGGCCCGGTACCATCCCCGGGAATTACGGCAATATTGTAAGTTTTGCTCATAGTTTTTTTTGGTTTTTATGTTAATGTAGTTATTCTTAAATCTTTGCGGCAGCTTGACTTTTTTCTTTTTTATCGTACAGTCCTTCAACAATGTTCAGCATCTTCTCTGTAGCTTTAATAGCCGATTCTGTCTGATCGGCATCAAGTCCTTTCGTTTTAAATTCCTTATCTCCAAGCATCCAGGTGATTATAGTTTCAACGAGGGCATCGGTTCTTCCACCGGGAGGAATTGATACCTGGTAATCGGTAAGAAGAGGAAGCTCTTTTCCGAGCCGGTCGTAGATAACCCTCAATGCTTTCATGAAGGCATCATATTGGCCATCGCCACAGGAACTTTCCTGGAAAAGATTCCCGTCTATTTCGATCTGAACACTGGCAACGGGTTTTAGTCCGTAGGAGAGGGATAAAGAGTAATTTTTTATAAAGATCTTATAATCGATAGTATCATTGCCCAGCACATCGGATATTATAAAAGGAAGATCCTCTGTGGTAACATTCTCTTTCTTGTCACCCAGTTCAATTACTCTTTGCGTTACCTTATCAAGCGATTCAGGACTGAGCAGCAATCCGAATTCTTCAAGATTTTTCCTTATTGTTGCCTTACCTGACTGTTTACCAAGTGCATATTTTCTTTTTCTTCCAAAACGTTCAGGCAGAAGGTTATTGAAATAAAGATTGTCTTTACTGTCGCCATCGGCATGTACCCCTGATGTCTGGGTAAAAACATTCTCGCCGATTACCGGCTTATTGACAGGGATCCTTATGCCGCTGAAGGTTTCAATAATCTTGCTTGCTTTGGTTATCTCAAATTCATTGATTCCCGTTTCGGCCTGACATTGGTCGCGTATTACGCTTATGACGCTCGAAAGAGGAGAGTTTCCAGCTCTTTCGCCGAGGCCGTTAATTGTAGTGTGAATACCTTTTATGCCTGCTTTAACTGCTGCAAATACGTTGCCTACAGCAAGGTCATAGTCATTATGGGCATGAAAGTCGAAATGAAGGTCAGGATATCTGTCAACCATTTGTTTGCAGAAATCGTAAGTCTGGTCGGGATTCAGTATGCCGAGTGTGTCGGGAAGCATGAAACGTACAATGTTTTCATTTCTAAGGCTATCTATAAGGAAAAAGACATAGTCAGGAGAATTGATCATCCCGTTCGACCAGTCTTCGAGATAGATATTCACCTCCATATCAAGGGAAGTAGCCTTGTTTATAATCTTTTTTATATCGGCAACATGCTGTTCCGGAGTTTTTCTAAGCTGTTTTTCAAGATGGCGCAGTGATCCTTTGCAAAGGAGGTTATCAACTTTGCCACCGGCATCATTTATCCAGTTCAGTGAGACATCACCATCCACAAAGCCCAGTACTTCCACTTTCCTGTGAAGATTGTTATGCCTGGCCCATTCCGTTATTCTGTTCAGAGCCTCAAATTCACCTTTTGAAACGCGGGCTGAAGCAATTTCAATCCGGTCGACCTGCACCTCTTTAAGGAGCAGTTTGGCAACGTGAAGCTTTTCCAACGGAGAATATGATACACCCTGAGTTTGTTCTCCGTCCCTCAGAGTGGTATCCATTATTTCGATTCTCATCTCGATGTTTTATTTTTTATTTCGTAATCAGATATATCATCCCTGATCCCAAGGAGATAATCTATATCATCAAGGCCTTGTAACATGCATTCTTTCTTATACGCATTTATTTCAAATGATGAAGATTCACCAGTTGGAAGAACCGTTATTACCTGTTTTTCAAGATCTACATTAACTTTGGTTTCCGGTTTTTCAGTTACCAGCTTAAGAAGATCATTAAGGAACTTATCGGAGACCACAATAGGCAGGAGTCCGTTATTCAATGAATTGTTCCTGAAAATATCAGCAAAGAAACTCGATACCACTACTTTGAATCCATAATCGGTTATTGCCCATACGGCGTGTTCGCGGCTCGAGCCGCAACCGAAATTTTTACCTGCCACCAGAATTTTTCCCGAGTAGGTTGGATTGTTAAGGACAAAGCCGGGATTTATTTCGTTGAATTTGTCATATCTCCAGTCGCGGAAAAGATTTTTCCCAAAACCATCTTTGGTGGTAGCGCTCAGGAACCTGGCAGGTATTATCTGGTCGGTATCGATGTTCTCAAGCGGTAATGGTACGCATGTTGATTCAAGCACTTCAAACTTAGCTTTCGGCATATATTTGATTTTTGTAAGATTTAAACTAAAAATTCCCTCGGGTCGGTTATTTTTCCCGTTATTGCAGCTGCTGCTGCAGTCAGAGGACTTGCAAGCAATGTTCTTGCACCGGGTCCTTGTCTTCCTTCAAAATTTCTGTTTGAAGTTGAAACGGCATATTTTCCGGCAGGTATTTTATCTTCATTCATTGCCAGACATGAAGAGCACCCGGGCTGCCTAAGCTCAAAGCCGGCACTATTGAGGATTTCAACAAGACCTTCTTTTATAGCCTGTTGTTCGACTTTTTTTGATCCCGGAACGAGCAGGGCTGTAACATGCGGAGCTTTCTTCCTGCCTTTTACCATTGCGGTAAAGGCTCTTAAATCTTCAATCCTTCCGTTGGTACAGCTTCCAAGGAAAATATAATCTATCTTATGTCCGATCAATTTCATTCCCGGTTGGAGTCCCATATAACTGAGCGATTTATTGAACGACGCTTCACCTTCCTTGCCGTCGGCCACCGGTATAGTGCCATCGACCCCCATTCCCATTCCCGGGTTGGTTCCGAAGGTGATCATTGGTGCGATATCTTCAGCAGATATTGAAAGTTCTTTGTCGAAGACTGCGTCAGGATCACTTTTCAGGGTCTTCCATATCCCGATCGCTTTTTCAACATCGCTGATCCCGGGAATTGATGGGATCTTTCGGAGGTATTCGAATGTTGTCTCATCAGGAGCAATAAGTCCACCCCGTGCACCCATTTCTATGCTCATGTTGCATATAGTCATTCTGCCTTCCATACTGAGCTTTTCAATTGCCGGTCCGCAGTACTCGACAAAATAGCCCGTTGCCCCTCCAGCCGATATTTTTGAAATTATATAGAGGATGATGTCTTTTGAGGTAACTCCTTTCTGCAGGGAACCGTTAACGGTAATCCGCATCTTCTTTGGTTTTGGCTGAAGAATACATTGTGTTGCCAACACCATTTCCACTTCGCTGGTTCCTATTCCGAAAGCAATTGTTCCGAAAGCGCCATGAGTTGCAGTATGGCTGTCACCACAAACTATTGTCATACCCGGAAGGGTGTAGCCAAGTTCCGGCCCGACAACATGAACGATGCCATTTTTTGGATGGTTAAGCCCAAAATACTCGATACCATACGTTTTGCAATTCTCCTCAAGCTTTGCCACCTGTATTCTCGACAATTCTTCCCTGATGGGCAGATTCTGGTTTATTGTGGGAATATTATGGTCGGCAGTAGCAATTGTATTAGCCGGCCTGAATACTTCTATACCTCTCTGCTTAAGTCCATTGAACGCCTGAGGACTGGTTACCTCGTGGATAAAGTGACGATCAATATAAAGGACATCAGGCCCGTCGGTTATTGAACGGACTATGTGGCTGTCCCATATTTTATCAAATAGTGTTTTTGCTTTCATTAAAATTACTATTATTATCCGGCTTTATTTAATTTTTGAGATCGCATCGATAAACGCCTCAACAGCTGCAGTTACTATATCTGTATTGGCTGAAAAACCGTAGTAGATCTTATCCATGTGAGCAACCTGGATGTGGACTTTTCCAAAGTCGTCGCTTCCTTTTGTGATAGCCTGAACAAGGAATTCCTCAAGATGCACTGTTTTACTTATGAGGTGTTTTACTGCGGTAAATGCTGCATCAATTGGTCCGTTGCCTGAAGCAGTTGAAGTATGAACCTCACCGTTTATCATGATACCCACTGTAGCAACCGGGATAGCTGACTTTCCGCAGGTTACCTGCAGAAGTTCCAGTTTAAGCGATTTTTCTCCATGGGAAACTTCACCGGTAAGGATCCTGATATCTTCATCATTGATCTCTTTTTTTCTGTCGGCAAGAAGCAGAAACCTGTGATAGATTTCATCGAGAGCTTCTTTTTCATAGCTGAATCCGAGTAGCTCTAACCTGTGGTGCAAAGCAGCTCTTCCGCTGCGGGCTGTAAGTATTATGGATGATTCCCTTATACCTACCTCCACAGGATCTATAATTTCATAGTTTTCCCTGTTTTTAAGTACTCCATCCTGATGTATGCCTGATGAATGAGCGAAAGCATTTCTGCCTACAATTGCCTTGTTTGCCTGAACAGGCATGCTCATAAGGGTCGATACCATCCTGCTTGTGCTGTATATAAGCTTTGTATTGATATCAGTCCGAAGTTTAAGGTCATGATGACTTTTGATTATCATGGCTATTTCTTCAAGTGAAGTATTTCCGGCCCTTTCACCAATACCATTGATGGTACATTCAATCTGTCTTGCACCATTAATGGCACCCATTATGCTGTTTGCGGTTGCCATGCCAAGGTCGTTATGGCAATGAGTTGAAATTATTGCTTTATCGATATTCGGAACATTATCCTTCAGGTATTTGATTTTTGCACCATATTCCTCAGGCAGGCAATAACCTGTTGTATCGGGGATATTAACAACCGTTGCCCCTGCGTTAATAACTGCTTCAATTACTTTTGCAAGGTATGCATTATCACTACGTCCTGCATCTTCTGCGTAGAATTCAACATCATCTACAAATTTTCTGGCATATTTGACAGCGTCAGCAGCTCTTTTAAGAATTTCTTCAGGGGTGGTTTTGATCTTGTACCTGATATGAAAATCGGAAGTGCCTATCCCTGTATGTATCCTTTTTCTTTTTGCAAACTGAAGAGCTTCTGCGGCGACCTCAATATCTTTTTTTACCGCCCGTGTAAGAGCGCATATTATAGGATTTGAAATAGCTTTTGAAATTTCCACAACAGAGTTGAAGTCGCCCGGGCTCGATATGGGGAAACCAGCTTCAATTACATCGACACCCAGGGCTTCAAGAGCCTGGGCAACTTCGATTTTTTCAACTGTATTGAGCTGGCATCCAGGAACTTGTTCTCCATCCCTGAGGGTGGTATCGAATATAATTATTTTTTCGTCCATATAGCAGTTTTATTACTTGTTATTTTTTTGCAGGTCTGAGCTTTCTCACTGCCGCTCCGGCCCTCCATATTTCTGAATTTCCCAGTTCTTTAAGTTCGGCATTGAGCATTTCCTTATAGTCAGGTGCGCCTGTCGATTTTAAAACTCTGACACATTCTTCTCCCGATTTGACCTTTTTATAAAGATCCTTGAACACAGGGAGTGTAGCATCCTTGAATTTTGGTCTCCAGTCAAGTGCTCCACGCTGAGCTGTTGCACTGCAGTTTGCATACATCCAGTCCATTCCGTTTTCATCAACGAGGCGGATAAGGCTCTGTGTAAGCTCCTCAACTGTTTCATTAAATGCTTCTGAGGGTGAATGTCCGTTTTCGCGCAGAACCTGGTACTGGGCATCCATAATGCCGGCCAGTGCGCCCATTAGAACACCACGTTCACCGGTAAGGTCGCTGTACACTTCCTGTTCAAATGTTGTCGGGAAAAGATAGCCTGACCCGATTGCTATTCCAAGTGCAATACAGCGCTCTTCAGCTTTGCCTGTAGCATCCTGAAAAACAGAATAACTTGAATTAATACCTGCACCGGCAAGGAAATTCCTCCTTACGCTTGTTCCTGAACCTTTAGGTGCGCAAAGGATCACATCAATGTCTTTTGGTGGCACAACGCCTGTATGCTCCTTATATGTGATTGAAAATCCATGGGAAAAATACAATGCTTTTCCTTTTGTAAGATGTGGTTTGAGCTTTGGCCATAGAGTACGCTGGGCTGCATCAGATACAAGATATTGTATAACGGTTCCTTTTTCAGCTGCTTCTTCAACAGTGAAAAGTGTTTTGCCGGGAACAAAACCATCTTTTACAGCCTTGTCCCAATCTGATTTGAATTCAGGAGCCTGACCAATAATAACATTGATCCCGTTATCTTTCATATTCAGAGCCTGTGCCGGCCCCTGAACACCATATCCGATGATTGCAATAACTTCATTTTTTAAAACTTCGCGGGCTTTTGAAAGAGGGAATTCTTCCCTGGTTACTACATTTTCAACAACTCCGCCAAAATCGATTTTTGCCATGATACTAATTTTTAAATATGAGACTAAGTGAAATTCCTTTTAATTAAATGCTTCTGCTTTTTTTAGTTTTCTTCCGTTTGCTTCATCCATTTCTTTGAGGTAGGAGTTAAGTTCCTTAACCTGTTTCGTGATTGCTACTCTGCCTGACCTGGAGAACTGGAGCACTCCGTACGGATCAAGGTGCTTAAGCAATTGTTCAATTTCAGTCTGATGCCCGGTTTTTTCAATTACAATGAACTCAGGTGATACTTCAAGAATACGGGCATGATAAGTTCTGACTATATTATCTATCATGCTGCCCGACATCAGGTTCTTGGTTGCAACTTTATAGAGGGCTATCTCCTGATAAATAATATCCTCAGGTAAATGAACGAATACTTTCAATATATCAACAAGCTTCTCAATCTGTTTCGCAACCTTTCTGACCATATCCTGCGTGGTTATTACGACAAGAGTCAGCATCTGCACTCCCTTGACAGCCGATTCAGAAGCGGTAATGCTTTCAATCTTGATCTGTCTTCTGGTCAGAATGATTGTTATGTGATTGAGAATTCCGATATGATCCTCAGTAAAAATAGATATTGTATATTCCTGTTTCATTATTAATAAGTTAGAGTTATTTCAGATACTGAGGACCCTGGTGTAACCATAGGTAAAACTGCGCCTTCTTTTTCGACTATGATGTTAAGAAGGAATGGTCCTTTGGATTCAATCATCTCAATGAGGGAATCCTTAAGCTGCTCCCTTTCAGTTACTTTCCTTGCAGGGATCCCAAATCCCTCTGATACCTGTACGAAATCGGGATTTATCATTTCCGTAGCTGCATACCGTTTTGAGTTGAACATGTCCTGCCACTGCCTTACCATGCCAAGGAAGTCATTATTTAAAATAATAATTTTTACCGGTATTTTGTACTGGAGTATTGTGCCCAATTCCTGGATAGTCATCTGAAAACCTCCATCGCCATGAAAAGCTATTACCTCTGTTTCAGGTTTTCCCAGCTTAGCACCGATTGCTGCAGGAAGCCCGAACCCCATTGTTCCCATTCCGCCTGAAGTCACAAGCGAATTAGGTATAGTATATTTATAGTAACGCGCTGCCATCATCTGATTCTGGCCAACGTCTGTAACTATTATGGCTTCACCTTTTGTCAGATCAGAAACCATTTTTACCACCTCACCCATCCTGATTTTACCTGATTCGGGTTTTGTTTCAGCTTTTATGACTTTATCATATTCTGTCTTGTCATGAATTCTGAATTCCCTGATCCATGCTTCATGAGCATTCTGACGTACAAGGGGTGTCAGCTGTGCCAGGGCGGCTTTTGCATCGCTGTGTATTTCAACATCGACCATTACATTCTTATTGATCTCAGCATCATCTATCTCTATATGAATGATCCTGGCCTGTTTTGCATATTTCTTCAGGTTTCCGGTAACCCTGTCATCAAAACGCATCCCAACAGCTATTATAACATCGGCCTCATTGGTCAGCATATTCGGACCGTAATTACCGTGCATGCCAAGCATGCCGGCATACAATCTGTGTCCGCCCGGGAAAGCTGAAAGACCAAGCAGTGTTAACGCAACAGGGATCCCTGTTTTTTCAGCAAATTCTTTCAATTCTTTCTCAGCTCCTGACAGCAGAACACCGTGACCGGCGAGTATAAGTGGTCTTTCTGCATGATTTATCAGGATGGCGGCTGATTCGAGTGATTTAGGATTTACCGTAATAACAGGATTGTAGCTTCGCAGGTACTCACATTTTTTGTATTTGAAGTCGAGCTTATTGATCTGTGCATCTTTTGCAATATCGATAAGTACAGGTCCCGGCCTTCCCGATTTTGCTATATAAAAAGCCTTTGCTATTGTTTCAGGGATGTCCTCTGCTTTCTTCACCTGGCAGTTCCACTTTGTGATTGGCATTGAAACACCTAGGATGTCAGTCTCCTGAAAAGCATCAGTGCCTATCAGGCTCGATACGACCTGTGCTGTTATAAACACTACAGGTACTGAATCAAGGTAGGCATTTGCAATTCCTGTTACGAGGTTTGTTGCACCTGGTCCGGAGGTTGCAAAACAGATTCCGGGCTTTCCGGTAACCATTGCATAACCCTGTGCTGCATGGGCAGCTCCCTGCTCATGCCTGGTAAGAATGTGGGTAAGCTTATCTTCAAAGTCCATCAGCTTGTCATACACCGGCATTATAGCTCCCCCGGGATAGCCGAAAATTGTATCCACTCCTTCTTCAATAAGGCATTTCAGTAATGCTTCTGCACCTGAAATATGCTCAAATCCATTAACGCTGGTGGTTTCAGTACCTGCGGCTGTTTCTTTCTTCATGTCTGATTTCAATTCAGTTATCATTTGATATTATATCTTTTTCTTTAGAATTCACTCTGTTAAACGTGTACCTCAGATCACTCTTGTGGCACCGGTGTCGGCTGAGCTGACCAGAGCAGCATAGGCTCTTAGTGCAGCTGAGACCTGCCTGTCGCGTGAATGAGGTTTGTATGCATTATCACCTCTCATTTCTTCAGCTTTTCTTCTTTCGGCAAGCTCTTTTTCTGACAGTAGTACATTTATTTTTCTGCCTGTTATATCAATTTCAATAAGATCGCCGGTTTTTACTAAAGCAATTGTACCTTTTGATGCTGCTTCAGGAGATATATGTCCGATTGACAGTCCTGATGTCCCTCCAGAGAAACGGCCATCGGTGACCAAAGCACATTTCTTGCCTAAGCCTTTGGATTTCAGGAAGGAGGTGGGGTAGAGCATCTCCTGCATGCCAGGGCCTCCTTTGGGCCCTTCATACCTTATTAACACAACATCACCTTCCTTTACGGTTCCATTCAATATCCCGTCCACTGTATCCTCCTGTGATTCGAAGACCCTGGCAGGTCCCTTAAATTTGAATACCGACTCATCAACTCCCGCTGTCTTTACAATGCATCCGTTTTCAGCAAGGTTGCCATAAAGAACTGCAAGCCCACCATCTTCGCTATATGGGAAACTGGTGCTTCTTATGCATCCGTTTTCACGATCTGTATCAAGCTCCCTGTACATTCCCTCGTGCGTGCCCATCTTTGTGGTCCTGGTCATTGAAGGAGCGCTTTTGAAAAAATCATAAGCCATGCTTATTGCCTTTCCTCCTGAAATATCCCAATCGCTCAGGGCTTCACGGAGATTAGGATAATCAATTCTCTTAACCGAGCTGTCAAGAAGGTTTTTCCTGTCAAGTTCGCCCATAATAGCCATTACACCTCCAGCCCTGTTGACATCCTGAACATGATAATGAGAGCTTGGGGCAACTTTGCATATATTCGGTATTTTCCTTGAGAGGTCATCAATATCTTTCATTGTGAAATTGACTTCTGCCTCTTTTGCAATTGCAAGCAGATGCAGGACAGTATTTGTCGATCCCCCCATTGCTATATCGAGAGCCATCGCATTCATGAAGGCTTCACGCGTTGCAATGGATCGCGGGAGTACGCTGTCATCTCCCTCGAAATAATATCTTTTCGTCAGCTCAACGACAAGGTCCGCAGCTTTTTCAAATAATCTTGTTCTGTTTCTGTGGGTGGCCAGTATGGTCCCGTTTCCGGGAAATGCCAGTCCAAGGGCCTCGTTGAGGCAGTTCATTGAGTTTGCAGTGAACATACCTGAACATGATCCGCAGGTTGGGCATGCAGCTTTTTCTATTTCTGAAAGCTCCTCTTCGCTGACCGAATCGTCAGCTCCTGCCACCATTGCATCTATCAGGTCATACGACTTGTTCTTGCTCACACCGGCTTCCATCGGGCCACCTGAAACAAATACTGTTGGTATATTCAGCCTCATGGCAGCCATGAGCATACCCGGAGTTATCTTGTCACAGTTGCTTATGCAGATCATTGCATCGGCAAGGTGGGCATTGATCACATATTCAACACTGTCGGCTATAAGGTCCCTTGAAGGAAGAGAATAGAGCATGCCATTATGACCCATTGCTATGCCATCGTCGATAGCTATTGTATTGAATTCAGCAGCAAAAAATCCAGACTTTTCAATTTCTTTCTTCAGAAACTGACCTATCTCATGAAGGTGAACATGCCCTGGAACGAACTGGGTGAATGAATTCACTATTGCGATTACAGGTTTCCCCATTTGCTCATCTGTCATTCCGTTGGCGCGCCACAGGCTCCTTGCCCCAGCCATTGTTCTGCCGGTGGTTGTTTTTGAACTTCTTGTTTTATTTTGCATTCTCAATTACGTATTAAAAAAAAACTTTCCGGGTTCTCCGGAAAGCTTCTGTATGTTGCTAGTACTACATATTGTTCCCGGATCATTTGCCAGAGGCAATAATAAGGACGAGGACAATTAGATGCAGAACTGATATTTTCATAAATTTCGATTAATTGTGTGCAAAAGTATATAAATTTTTAATAAATCAAACAAAAATCATCTTTTTATTAAAAATTATCTTTAAAAAATCATTTTTAAAATGCATGTTTTTATTATGAGTAATACTATTAAACCAAAAATTGTATAAAGTGTTCAACATCACTTCCACTTTTTTACCCATTACCCCAAAAGAGCGCTTGTCATATAGCAGCGTAGAAAGGGATCTCATAATCGGGTTCACCATGAATTTAAAAGAGGTTGAAATTTACAGGTATAAGGGCAGAGATTTAATAGTTATGATTCCCCTCCTCGGAGGGGCCAGGGGTGGGTTCTTAAGTATCATTTCCTTAATTTTTTCAAGTGTAGTATTTATTTGATAGCAATGTCTTTTCTGAGTTTCTTTGCCAGTGCTTTTAACTGAGCATTTTCTGGACTTTTTTTCTTTTAACAAGCAATATGTATTATCTCTGTTTATCCTTTATGGGATTTTTTATTATAACTTTTAACCCACCCCTAACCCCTCCAAGGAGGGGAATTTCTCCCTTACATGAGGTAATAATAGAAAAGATCAACCTCACTAAATATAGAAAGCGTCAGAGGTCAGGAAAAGTCGTACAAGGGTTCTCATAATCGGGTTCACCAATGAATATTAATGAGATACACTTAAAAAGCCCTGCCTGTTATAGTGAGATTTCTCGCTATCGCTTCGAAATGACAGCTTCACTGGTGGTTGAGGGGGGTGAAAAAGTGGCGATCCGGAATAATCATTCAATAAAGACTGAGTAGCGGATCGCCACTTTTTCACCCCATTACCACAAAAGCGACTGTCATTCCGCAGCAAAGCAAGGGATCTCATAATCGGGTTCACCATGAATTTAAAAGAGGTTGAAATTTACAGGTATAAGGGCAGAGATTTAATAGTTATGATTCCCCTCCTCGGAGGGGCTGTATAGTCCACTGACAAGGTATACACTGTCCACAGACATAGTATACACTTTTATAAAGTTATAGTTCTTATTAATTGATTACAAAAATATATTTCATAAATATTATCCTTTTGTGTTGGTCTTAATGCTATATACTCTCCTGTAAAAGATTTACCAACTTTAATTTCTTTGTTTTTGAAGCTTATTACTCCTTTATCCTGGACTTTCCGTTTTATATCTGTTAAGTTATACTCATAAGCATTTATTCTTTCAGGGTATGGTTTAATACTTGGTTTGTACATATCAGCAGGTACTTTTAGACCAATAGATTCATGGGGACGAATACAATTATATTTTTCTCTTCACCAGTCAAATCTTTTTTGACAATGGTTGTGGTCCCGGAACTGTTCTCTATCAATTAACTCTTGTTTTAGAGTCCTATGAAAGCGTTCTTCCTTGCCTTGTGTCTGCGGATGATATGGTCTTCCATGTATAAGTTTAATATTAAGTTGTATAAGCCATTTTTCAAGTGTGGTAAAGCTCCTTGATCCAGCAGTCATTTCACCGGCAGCTCCCCAAGGACTACCATTATCAGTCAGCATCAAGTATGGCAGACCATATTTTCTGAAGACGTTAATGAGTTCCTTCTGAACTGTTTCCTCTCTCTGATTGGTGCACGCTGCAAGACAGATATTAAACCGACTGTGATCATCAGTAATTGTTAACGGATGGCATACTTCTCTGTTGAGCATTTTAAAATATCCTTTGTAATCCATTTGCCATAATTCATTTGGATAATCGTATTCAAATCTTTCAAAAGCTTTAGATCCTTTTGTAAGATTTGGATCAATTAATCCATTGCGCTTCAGTATTTTGTTGATTGCTGATCTACAGGGTATCTTCTCATAAACATATATGCCTTTCTCTTTTTCATTTTCGAGGATCTTATGTAATTTCAAGGATCCCCATGCTGGATCCTCTTCTCGTTTTGCTAACACATAACCTTCTATTTCTGGCGCTGTTTTATTTGGAGAATGAACCGGGCGTCGGGGCCTATCTTCCAATCCAGCAATATTTTCTCTAAAATATCTATTCAACCATTTATATCCAGTTCGTCTGGTTATATTAAACCTCCTGCATAAATCGCTAATATTCGACTCAGCTTTTGATGCTAGCATACAAAATTCAATCTTTTGACTCATGATACTTAAAGTTTTGAAAGGCATGGCTTTTTTACCATAAATTTACCAATCATAACTGTATACCATGTGTGTAGACACCTGTATACTATGTGTGTAGCCTATACAACCCCTCCAAGGAGGGGAATTTCTCCCCTACATGAGGTAATAATAGAAAAGATCAACCTCACTAAATATAGAAAGCGTCAGAGGTCAGGAAAAGTCGTACAAGGGATCTCATAATCGTGTTCACCAATGAATATTAATGAGATACACTTAAAAAGCCCTGCCTGTTATAGTGAGATTTCTCGCTATCGCTTCGAAATGACAGCTTCACTGGTGGTTGAGGGGGGTGAAAAAGTGGCGATCCGGAATAATCATTCAATAAAGACTGAGTAGCGGATCGCCACTTTTTCCCCCCATTACCCCAAAAACCCTGTCATCCCGCAGCGCAGCAAGGGATTTAACTGTTATTCCTGTTGCCCCGGGAGGAGAAACTGCATCTGGGGAAGGAATATTTTATAAAAGCTTTATCAGATATATTATCAATTGATTTTTGAATTAAAAAAATATTCTAACTTGGTGAAGTATTTTAAACCCTGGAAACATAAAAACTAATAATATGAAAAGATTCAGTCGTCTTGTCAGAGATGTTCTTCAGAACCGGAAAGAAAAGAAATTCCCGAAAATAGATAATCCTGAATCGATCCAGGCCGGCAGTAACAGCCGGAGGGAAATGATTAAGAACCTTGCAGCATTACCAATATTGGGAGTTCCTATGTTCAGTATTGCAAAAAAAACAGGATGGTCAAGCTATGCTGAAAATAGCCTGAAAACAGGTCAGCCGGGAAGTTTTGACATTTCCGGACTGCAGGGAGAGGTGCCAAGGGGGAAGATCAAAAATATTGAAATAACAAGGCTCATTCCTGGCGGTAATCTCATTTCCGGATTTGTCTATTCACGCGACCTGCTTTATGTTTCGGAATTGATGAAAAGATATTTCACCGACGAGAAAGTGATTGAGATTCTTGGTATATGCGAGGCCGCAGGTATCAATACAGCGATACTCAGATGCGATGAGCACATAATACGAATTCTTACCGAATTCAGGAGAAGGGGAGGTAAAATACAGTGGATTGCTCAGTCCTATCCGAAGGATAATGATATGACCAACATAAAGCTGGCGGTCGATAACGGAGCTGTCGGTGCTTTTGTGCAGGGCGGCATTGCAGATAAGTATGTTGAGGGAAATAAGCTTGAATTTCTGGATAAGGCAATTGAATACATAAAAAGCCAGGGTCTTATCGGTGGTACGGCCGGTCATGTGATAGACGTTCCCATGACATGCGATCAAAAAGGACTTAAACCTGATTTTTTCATGAAGACCTTCCATCATCATAATTACTGGTCGGCCCCAAGTCCTGAACGTCACGATAAAGGCCATGCCTGGTGTAACGAGCCTGAAAAAGTGGCTGAATTTTTCAAGACCTGCAAAATTCCATGGATAGCATATAAGGTTCTTGCAGCAGGAGCAATTGAGCCTCTTGACGGATTCAAATATGCTTATCAGAATGGAGCTGACTTCACCTGTGTCGGTATGTTCGATTTCCAGATTGTCAAAAATGCAAATGCAACCATAGCTGCCCTCAATTCAGATTTGAAGAGAGAGAGACAGTGGTATACTTAGAGCGCAGAGCTCAGGGCTTAGGGCTCAGGGAAAAGAATTCTTCTAACAGTTCACTAGTTTTTGCCCCTCTCACCTGGGAGAGGGTCCCGATAGCTATCGGGAGGGGAGAGGTCATATTTACGGCCAGTTAAGATGCTTATGCAGGAAATCAAATGTGCCTTCGCATTTCATTGAGTGGCCCCCGTTATAGAATTCAATCTCTGTTTTATCGCCTAGATTGAACTGATCATAAACATACTTCACCTTACCATATTCATAACCCACCCATTCGTCGGGCTGAACAAGATCGTCGTGGCCACGCTCAACCATAAAAGGCCTCGGGATCATCAGGTACGCCATTTCGGCATAACTGAAGGTGCTGCCCATATTGAAATATGGCATTTCCCATTCGATGGTGTTCATGAAGGTACCAGGAGAGTATGTGTCTGCAACTTTCCGGGTCCAGTCTCCGAAATCACCCGAACATATTGACAGGCAGTAACCTTCAAGTACTGTAGGCACTCTCATTGCAGTCTCGCCACCGTAGCTGAGGCCATAAAAGGCGATCCTCTCCTTATCAACAAAAGAAAGGCTGCCCAGCCATCTTAGCATCTGGTCATGTTGTGATATAATGAAAGAAAAAAGTGTTTTACCGAGACTGTTAGCCTTTTTACTGAGAAACCTGTAACGGTCCTCTCCACGATACAGGTTATGAGGGGCATAGACAATGAAACCCTGGTCGGCCAGCCTTGCTGCAACATCGTTGTAAGCGGTAGAGTTTCCCTCTACCATATTTACAGGCAGCCCGCTACGGCCGTGCTGGACCACGACAACAGGACGGCGCTCACCGGGCCTTATATCTTTAGGTATGAGGAAATAACCCCATGCGAAAAGACCGGGATAAACATCCATTACCACTTCATAACCGGTCCACCTTTCCCTGTCGTATATCTTACGGGTGCGGGTATCAGGGGGAAGCATTGGCTCCTCAAATTTTCCAAGGATATTTTCTGAAAAATATTTCCGGTATTCTTTTGACTTCTCAATGAAACTGTCGGATGGAAGATAAGGATGATATGGACGGGTGCTCCAGCTCCTTTTTTCAATACCCGGTATTACTTTATGAAGATAGAATTTGTTTCTTGTCTGATCGGAGGTGCGGACCAGCATCTGGACATGGTCCTCAATTTCAGCGAACTGCTGCCACTGCCTCTCTTCAGGATTGAACGATTTTCTTTTGTCGCCCGGCAGGATCGCTGAAAGTTTAATCGGTTTGGGTGCATTCATTAAAAGGCAAAGCTTTTCGATGGCTTCATTTGATCCGAAACTTGCCGGTCTGTTTCCGGCACCGCTTACAAGGTATCTTTTCTGAAGGTTTTTCCCGGTAAGCTTTTCTATCCTGTCGAACTCATTTCTGACCTCATCGAAAGCAGGCGTCTGAAGTCTCCCTTTATAACCGATATCGGAGTTGTTCGCCTTGCCGCTTACTTTTTCAATTATTTCAGGGACACTGCTGTATTCAATCACAACCGGGCGGGGAGCTATCAGTGAAACTATTTCAGCATCTCCGAATTCCGAAAGTAGTCGCCATACATTACGGTACAATGGCTCATCCGATACCTTCTGCCTCGAATTAAAATATCCGCTTACCAGTGCTGCATCGATTCTTTTATCGACCGCAGCTGAATGAAGAGCTATCAATCCTCCCTCACAATAACCGGCCACTCCTGTCTTCAGCTCTTTTGGCCCAATATTTTCAAACCAGTCGACTGCTGATATCACCTTCTGAACTTCGTAACCGATCAGATGTTTGCCCATGTGGAAAGCCTGGCGGTACAATCGTTCACGATATGTCATCTGAAGGGCATTTCCTTCATTAATATACTTACGGCATATAAGTACCGGGATCAGAACACGAAATCCATTCTCTGCAAAATGCCGGGCAAATTGTGATTCAGCAGGGATTCCGGGCGCCATACCTGCCAGTTGCTCAGGGGTCTGACCTGCATCGGGCAGGGCAATAATGTTACCAACAGGATTGGTTTTAGGCTGAATAAGCAATCCCTCACCATAAACTTTATCCAGTACGGGCCATCTCACCTGGTATATCCTGTATTTTTCTGTTTCTGCAATGATTTCAGGATCATCATCAACCGATATTTTTTGCATATATACACCGGGATTTCTATCCTCGAAGGCTACCCTGCGGCTTGCCGGAATTATGTGTTTTTCAGCTATCCCAAGACTGCTCATGAACCGGGAGCGATTAGGTTCAACAGATCTTTCATAAGTTCCCGGTGAGCTTAAGTCGCGGTTCCAGTACCCCGACCTTACAGTTAGTGATTCATCGATCTTTGCATCAATGAACCTGTGTGCCCCGTCCATCATTTGAACAGAAATATCGCCTTCCATTACCAGTGCCCTGGTACCAGGCATTACTTGAGGCATTTCACTGAAAGTAATTTTTTGCTGAGATGCAGAAAAGGCCCCGATCTGAATCATGAAGATCAGGAGAGTTAACAGGTAGTGAGATTTCATTGATCAGTTTTTAGATTTCAATAAAATTAGTAAAGAATTCTTTTACTGCAAGACGCTTGAAGATTTATCAGGAACAGCTGCCTTCTAAAACCTGGTTTAACTTTAGAAAATTTGGATATGATGATTGTATTTGTAGGATTAGATTTTTTTTTATAGTATTGCTTTTCTGTGTTTAGCCAGAGGCTTTTGTTTTATTCAGGGAAGGGTTTTTTGATTTATGGGAATGGTTTGAAAAGTAGATTATTAAGATTGCTCTGTTTTTTTACTGAAAATATATTTTACCCTATACACCTCATCCGGTAAAACTAACTATCGGTGAAGGTTTTTTTGAAGTAATTAATACTAACCTAACTTTTCCATTTTATGAAAAAAACAATCTTTCAGCAGGTCCGGCTCTGTCTGTACCTGAATCTGATTCCCAGGGGTCTCAAGATCCTGATCTTTTTAACTATTCTCAGCATTCCTTATATAGTGCAGGGAGAAGACCTGCAGCAAAGGAATGTATCAGGAACCGTAACAGATGCTTCAAACAGGGAGGCGATGCCAGGGGTTAACGTTGTTGTGAAGGGGACATCAATCGGAACCCTGACCGATATTGATGGTAAATACACACTATCTATACCAGGACAGAATCCCACACTGGTTTTTACATTCATTGGTTATGAAAATATGGAGGTACAGGTCACCGACAGGAATGTGATCGATGTTGCCCTCACTTCATCCACCCTGGCGCTCAATGAAGTTGTGGTTGTTGGTTACGGTGTTCAGAAGAAAAGCGACCTGACAGGGTCAGTAACAAGGGTGACCCTGGATGAAAAGTCCGTTCTTTCAAATACTAATATCACGCAGGCTTTGTCGGGAGCATCGGCCGGAGTAAATGTTCAGACCTCAGGTATGGCAGGTACCGAGCCCGACCTGTCGATCAGGGGTAAAACTTCCTTATCGGCAAGTGACGAGCCCCTGATAATACTCGACGGTATTATTTACAACGGAGCCATTACAGACATAAACGTCAGTGACGTTGAGTCGATCGATATTTTAAAAGACGCCAGCTCGGCAGCTGTTTACGGATCAAGATCGGCTAACGGGGTAATGCTTATAACAACAAAAAAAGGTAAAACGGAAAAACCTGTAGTTTCATTCAACATGTATTATGGGTACCAGGATATGACCAATAACCCAATGAAGGTTATGAATGCCGATCAGTATGCTATCAGGCTTTCAGATTATAACTGGCAGCAGAATCTCTACGCATGGTATAAAACAAATCCGACCAGCGATGCAGGCAAGCCTGTAAGGCCCGATATCACTGACAGGAACGTTGTTGCATCATTCTTAAGAACAACCGAAGAAAAAGAGAATTACCTGGCAGGTAATTCGATAGACTGGATGAAAGAAGTTAAGCAGATAGCCCCGATACAGAATTATAATATCAATCTTTCGGGCAAAAGTGAAAGAAGCAATTATTTTCTGTCAGCTTCATACACCAATGAGGAAGGAATCGTGCTGAATGATAAATTTGACCGTGTTACCCTGCACTCCAATCTCGAAAGCAAAGTGAACGACTGGCTTACTATTGGCTTGAATACCAGTTACTCAATACGTGATTATTCGGGAGAAAATGTCCTGATCAATGATGCAAGAAGGTGCAGTCCCCTGGCAAATAATATGATAGGCTCCCCTAATTTTGAGATGTACCTTACTGGTGAGGCCTATATGCCTTATCCGCTTAATAACCTGTATGTTACCAATACCGATATCAGAAATTCACTGTTTAATGTTGGTTATGGACGGATAGCTGTTCCATGGATCAAGGGATTGAATTTTGAGATAAATTACTCCAATACATATACCAACAGGACAGATAACACTTTCTGGCCTGCATCAGTGCCTGACGGTTCAGGAAATAAAGGGAGAGCTGAAAAAAGCCCCGAGGAGACAAAAAACTGGATCATAAACAATATACTTTCATATATCCGTACATTTGGAGATCACCAGGTAACCGGTACACTGTTATACAGCCGGGAAAACCGCAGGGGCGAGAGTTCATTTATGAGATCGGAAGGTTTTGACAATCCGGTGCTGGGTTATAACAGTGTAGAGCTGGGGACCCTTTTCAATATCACCACAGGAGCATGGGAAGAGAACAGCCTTTCTTATATGGCCCGTGGTAACTATACCTACAAGAGTAAATATTTATTGACCGCAACCATCAGAAAGGACGGTTTTTCGGGATTCGGTGCCAATACTAAATTTGCAACATTCCCTTCAGTTTCATTGGGATGGGTTGCAACCAATGAATCATTTTTAAGCGATGTCAAATGGCTCTATCTTAAACTGAGGACTTCCTACGGTAAGAACGGGAACCAGGGTATCGGGCGTTATTCAAGTTTCTCAAGGATGACTTCCCAGCCTTATGTTTACGGGGGAACAACATCAATCGGGGTTTACCCCAGCTCTCTCGGCAACGCCGACCTTGCATGGGAAACAACCTCATCTTTCAATTTTGGTATCGATTACGGGCTGTTCGACAGGAGGATATCGGGCTCTATTGAACTTTATAAATCCCAGACCAGCAACGTACTTGTAAGCAGGGCCATACCTTCAACCTCGGGTTATAATAATGTATGGGCAAATATCGGATCTATTGATAATAAAGGTATTGAACTGGAACTAAAAACAGTTAATGTCCATGGACGCATCAACTGGGATACTTATTTTACCTTCTCTCTCAACAGGGACGAAATAACGAACCTGTATGGAGGAAAAAATGACAAGGATGTTGGTAATTCATGGTTCGTAGGGGAACCCATAAGCGCTATTTACGATTATGAATCAGCAGGTGGCCTGTGGACCGAGGAGGAACTTTACAGCAAAAACATACTTGCAAACTGGTACCCCGGCCAGTTCAAGTATGTGGATCAGAATGGCGACGGAGTAATTGAAGCCGTAAATGACAGGACCATTATTGGATACAGGGCCCCTAATTTCCGGTTCAGCATTAACAATACGCTCAGCTACAAAGATTTTATCCTATCTTTCTTTATTAATTCCATCCAGGGTGGAAATGGTTATTTCATAGAAGATAATTCCGTGGTTGTAAATATCGATTGGAATGCTGATACTGCAAGAAGAATAAATTCATCTGCAGTGAGACAATACTGGACACCTGATAACGGTGTGAATAATGCTACAGGAGTGTTTAATGCACCTGTTGTTCATGGAGGAATTTATGAAAGCAGGAGCTTTGTAAGGCTCCAGGATGTCTCCCTTTCATATAATCTGAATGCAAATTTGCTTAAAACCCTGAAACTGCAATCGCTCCAGTTCTTTGTTGCATCAAAGAATCCTTATATCTGGACAAAATGGTCAGGATGGGATCCTGAAGTGGTAAGCTGGGATTCCGATGATGGTGTTACAAATACCAATACACCAGTGATGAGAAATATAACCGCAGGTTTCAGGATAACATTGTAATTAAAGTTGAATAACAGGAATATAAAATATAAAAAGATGAAAAAACATATTAATCTTTTCATTAAGAGACTGTCACTCACTGCAGTCGTTCTGCTGATGATGCTTCCCTCCTGCAACGAGGATGTATTAAAGGAAGTGCCGATAGATTTCCTTGCTCCCGAGAATGCCTATACAAGCTTCCAAGGGATTCAGCAGGGTATTACCGGCCTGCACTGGTTTCTCAGGAACAGCTTCTGGGATGAACAAACCAGGCAGGATTGTTTTGCAATTATGAACGGAGGTGTTGCAACCGACCTTGCTTTTCATGGTGAAAATCCGGGAGGTAACAGGAAACTGGTCAATTATGCAGCTGAGATGGCGCCCAGTCATGATGAATTTGTTCCCTTCTTCTGGGAAAGACCTTACCAGCTTATTCAGAGAGCCAATGTGCTTATCGCATCAATTGAGGCGGCCCCAGATGGCATTTTTCCAAATGAGGCTAAAAAGAATGCATACCTGGCTGAAGCTAAATTTTTCAGGGCATGGGCTTACAGGGTACTTGTGAATTTATATG
The DNA here is from genome assembly GCA_942492865.1 of uncultured Bacteroidales bacterium. Lineage (GTDB taxonomy): Bacteria > Bacteroidota > Bacteroidia > Bacteroidales > VadinHA17 > LD21. The sequence continues at coordinate 3,066,426 of OW818650.1, forward strand.
GCGATGTGCCGCTTGTTGATTATGTGGTTAAAACAGCAAAAACCGATTTTACAAGGGCCCCGAAAGCTGATGTTTATAAGCTTATGGAAGCAGACCTGGTATTTGCTGCCGGTAATCTTCCCGCACCCGGAACAGAAGAGGCCCCCGGAAGGATCACACAGGGAGCTGCCCTTACACTGCTTGCTGAGGTCTATCTCTGTCAGGCAAAATATCAGCAGGCTGTTGATGCCGCTTCAGACGTAATTGACGGAGGATATTACCGCCTTATGACACAACGTTTCGGATCTACTGTTGATGTATTCGGGTCAGGCGACGTTTACCTTGATCTCTTCGCATACGGCAATCAGAATCTTCCGGAGAATAAGGAAGCACTCTGGGTCATCCAGTTCGAGCCTCTGGTAAACGGTGGAATTAAGTGGGCAGGTGAAAGGGGTTTTGGTCCTGCCTATTTCAGGGTAGGTTATACTCCCGACGGAAAGCCGGCTTTCAGGGGCGAGTTTGTTGCAGGAAAGTACACCGGTTATTCAGATACTCTTGGCCGGCCGGTAGCATACATGCGCCCGTCAAATTACATGGCATACGATATTTGGAGAAGCGACTGGAACAATGATATCCGTAATGCAAAACACAATATAAAGAGAGATTTCTACTACGATTCCCCTACTTCAATTTACCATAAGAAGAAAATTGATTTCAGTAAATATGCCCCGGGAAGAAATCCTTTGCTAGACACCTGTCAGTATATCTTCCCGTTCATCATGAAGTTTGCCGATCCGTGCCACCGTTTTGATGATCCTGCAAGATCGGGCGGAGGGTATAACCATAAGGATATATATGCCATGCGTCTTGCCGAAACATACCTGCTCAGGGCAGAGGCTTATGTCGGTCTGGGTAACAAGAACCTTGCCGCTGCTGATATAAATGCAATCAGGACAAGGGCTAATGCAACACCTGTTGCCGCTGCAAATGTTGACATCGATTATATTCTCGATGAGCGTGCCAGAGAAGTTTACGGTGAAGAATGGCGACATATTACACTAAGAAGAACTGGCAAGCTTCTTGAAAGAGTGCGGAAGTATTGCAATAATCCGTTATATCCGGCATGCAATATTCAGGATTACAATGTTCTTTTCCCGATCCCGCAATCAGTTATTGACCTTAATATCGATGCTGTAATGGAGCAGAATCCGGGATATTAGAAATTCATAATCAATTGAACTAAAAACAGTTACCCCCTTCTCTTAAGTTCGCGGAGAAGGGGGTTTTTATTGAATTCGGATAATGAAATAATTAGTTAAAAGGGATATTTAAACGCTGGCGCCAATTTATAATTGGTGCCTGATGTTTCTGGGCAGTAGGAATTCCCCTCCCAGTAGGGGTATCTAAAAACCCACCCCTGGCCCCTCCGAGGAGGGGAATCATCCCAATAGAGTCCCTGCTCCTTTAAAAATAGAGATGCAAAATCTTCAATGCAGTTCCCAACTGCATACCCAGACTCAAAATTGCCCGATAAAAATAATTTTCATATCTTTATCTTTTATACATCTGCATAAGGATACTCAATCCCATAAAAAATGAAAAAATCAATTCTGCTTGTCCTGTCATTCCTGTTCTGCATAATAGCTCTCTCGCCGGCACAGAAGGCAAAAAAGAACTTTACTGTAACCGGTATAGTGAGAGATGCAACCATGAAACCCATTCAAGGCGCCACCATGTTCATTGATAATGTGAAAACAGAATCAGTGACCGATGCTAACGGCGTTTACAGAGTCAGGGTCAGCGCATCTGCAAAGGAAATAATGGCGTTCACTTTTTTCGGAACTGCAGAGCAACAGATAAACGGAAGGACATCCATCGATTTCATTCTAGGTGACAAATCAGAAGATAAGCCGGGTCAGCAAAAGTCCTCAGATAATACTGTGACGGATAACCAGGGGGGAATGCCTTCATCGGGCGCGTTGGATGTCAGGGATACAAAATTTGCAGCAGCCCAGACTATTTACGACATGATCCGCGGACGCTTTTCCGGCGTAGATGTCTCGGGAAATAAGATCACCATCCGCGGAGAAAGATCATTAAATGTGAGCAGTGATCCGCTTTTTGTGGTTGACGGTATAATTGTCAACAGCATTGACGGCATTTCACCGCAGAATGTTAAGACAATAGAAGTGCTGAAAGGGCCTGCAGCTTCTGTTTATGGAACAAGAGGCTCCAACGGGGTGATTGTGATTACACAGATGACGGGGAAGGACAGGAAGTAGTCATAAAGACCTGGAAGTAATCCCTATTATAAGGGTGTGAGGATTGGAGGCCGGAAATAATTGAATTATTTTTTTAAATTTGCTTGAATATTAAGTATTGATAACCACTAAATAACCTTCGACAATGAAAAATTCAGCTCTTTCAAGGAGAAAATTTATCGGTACTGCAGCAGCAGCGACAGCAGCAGTATCATTCATGCCTTTCGGCATTTCCTGCTCAACAGGATCAAAAAAACCCAATTCAAAGGTTGGCGGCGTCCAGCTGGGTGTCACAACTTACAGTTACAGGCTTATGCCTCACTCTGCTGAGGAAGTTCTGGGATACATGGTTGCAGCCGGTATAAGTTCTGCTGAGATGAGGCTCGTTCTTGAAGAGAGTCTCGGAATTCCACAGATGCCTCCAAGACCAGCCAGGGATGCTTCGGAAGAAGAAAAGGCAGCTTATGCAAAGCTTGTTGAGGAGACCAGGGAAAAACAGAAGCAGTGGCGACTGTCGCTTCCGATGGAAAGATATGAAGAGATCGGCAAGATGTACAAGGATGCCGGTGTAAAGATCCATATTGCAAAATTTGCTCCGACATCATGGAGCGATGAGGAAATAGATTATGCTTACAAGGCTGCTAAAATTTTAGGCGCCTACGGCATTTCTGACGAGCTGAATGATCAGAGCGCACAACGACTTGGACAGTTTGCCGAAAAACATAAAAGTCTGGCACTTCTGCACACACACGGCCAGTTTGGTCAGCCCGGATTTGATATAGACAAGTATCTTGCCTATTCACCTGCTAACATGCTCAACCTCGATGCAGGACATTTTTATGGAGCAACAGGTTTGCACCCGAATACCATTCTCGAAAAATACCACACCCGCATTCCATCAATACACATGAAGGACAAAACGGGTCCGAACCATGCTGAACCTGATTCCAACAGGCCTTTCGGCGAGGGTGAAGTACCGATAGCAGATATACTCCTTCTCCTGAAAAAAGAAAAATGGCCGATCAATGTGGATGTTGAAATGGAATATCCCGTTCCTGAAGGTTCAGATCCTGCTAAAGAAACGGCAAAATGTATTGATTACATGAGGAATATCCTCGAATAAAAATTTTTTAAATATATCCGGGACCAGCCTGATTAAGTTATTTAATGGTCGTCCCGGATATTTTATTTTAAGAAGTCGATCCTTTCCGGGAACATCCGGACCAGAAAATTTGTTTTATTGAAGTGGCCTGAATCAGATTAGAGAATAGACTAACTGAACAATATACACCAGTGACGAGTTTTCTGTTTTAAATATATTTTATTATTTTTGAACGCTTACGAATCATTTTGCTAAACCTAAATTTCAAATTTTATGACAAAAACAAAATCTAGTTACAGGATTAAATATTTAGTCCTGTTCTGCTTATGGTTCATTATACCGTTAAGTTCCTTTGCCCAGGTGAGTATTACCGGCAAAGTTACGGATACGCAGACAAATGAACCACTGGTTGGAGTTACTGTGCTTGTTAAAGGTACAACAATAGGAACTTTAACCGATATTGATGGTAATTATACACTTGCTGTCCCCAATGAGATGAGCACTCTCGTTTACTCTTTCATTGGATATATTTCCCAGGAAATAGCAGTCGGTAATCAGCGTACAATAAATATGGCTCTTGCCTTAGATGTTCTGAGACTTGAGGAAGTTGTTGTTATCGGTTACGGTACTGCTAAGAAGAGTGATCTCACAGGGTCAGTTGTCAGTGTACGGGCCGATGATTTCAAAAAACAATCGATGGTTCAGGTTACTGATATGCTTACAGGAACAGTTGCCGGCTTCAATTCCAATCAGGGTACCTCCGCTGCAGGTGGAGCATCAATGGAAATAAGGGGGCCAACATCACTTAATGCGGGCACCAATCCACTTATAGTGCTCGATGGAGTGATATTCGGAGGTAGCTTAAGGGACATAAATCCAAATGATATTCAATCAGTTGATATCCTGAAAGATGCCAGTTCCGCAGCTGTATTCGGATCAAAAGCAGCTTCAGGAGTTGTTCTGATCACCACTATTAAGGGCAAGACCGGGAAACCGACCATTAACTTCTCTACCAAACTTGGAATGAATGAGAGTAATAATCAGAGGAGGGGCTTAGGTCCTGAAGAATATATTCAATTCAGATCGGATTATTTCAGGCAGATGTTCCCGAATATAGATTATAATTTCTACACACATCCTGATAAACTCCCCGAAGGCTTGACAATTGACCAGTGGCGTGCACTTAGTGCATCACCTGTAGCTGATAATCTTCAGGAGTGGTTCGGACGCTTAAGGTTGTTCCCTGAAGAACAGGCTAACTATCTCGAAGGAGAAACTATGGATATGTATGATTACGTGTTCCAGAAAGGTGTACGGCAGGAGTATGATCTAAGTATTTCAGGTGGAACTGATGTTGCATCATATTACTGGTCAATCGGATATAATGACAATGAAGGAATCAGGGTTGGCGACCAGTATTCTAGTATTCGCTCAAGGCTTAATGCTGACTTTAAAGTGAATAATTGGCTGAACGTAGGTTTGAATGCACAATTTTCCGACAGGGATGAGAGTTCTGTCCCTGCAAGTCTTAGCTTTTATGTAAACAGCCCTTATGGCGAAATGTGGGACCCTGCAAATGGAAATCTGAAGAGATGGCCGCACGGACACTCAGATAATCCATTGCTCGACTATTACCGTACCTCGCTAATGAATAAGACAAACAGTCTGTTCTCAGCCATGTATGCAAATATCAAGCTTCCATTGGGTTTCAATTTCAAGGTCTCGTTCCAGCCACGTTACCAGACAACCAAGTATCTTGAATTTACCACAATAAGTGAGAAACTCGGAGGAACAGCCAATGAAACTCCTGAAGGTGAAAGAAGAGAATCTTCTTCAATGAACTGGATGATTGATAACCTTCTTACCTGGAAAAAGGAAATCGGAGTACACAATTTTGACCTTACGCTTCTTGCAAACGTCGAAGAAAATCAATACTGGTCGACAAATCAGAGCAATAAAAATTTTCAGCCTAACCAGGAACTTGGATATCATGGATTGCAATTTGGTGATTCACCCGGTATTGACAACAATGATACCAGAAGTACTGGCGATGCTTTAATGGCACGTCTGAATTACACATTGATGAACAAATACCTCTTTACTGCATCAGTAAGAAGGGACGGTTACTCCGCATTTGGTACACAGAACCCTCATGCAACATTTCCTGCCTTTGCGTTTGCCTGGGTAGTCTCTGAGGAAAACTTCTTCAATTTCGATCTTATTAACAGGTTGAAATTAAGGGCATCATGGGGAGCAAATGGAAACAGGGATATTGGTATGTACGCTGCCCTGGCTAATACAGGATCTAGTTTGTGGTACGACGGAAGCAACGTACGTGTTGGTGTTTTCAATTCGACACTGGCCAATCCCGGTCTTAGGTGGGAGAGAACATCATCCCTGAATTTCGGATTGGATATTGCTATTCTGAAAAGCAGGATAGATCTGACCGCGGATGTTTATGATATGACAACCACCGACCTTCTGATGAACAGGATCCTCCCACGGGTAACAGGTTTCAGCAATATTACAACGAATCTTGGCGAGCTTGGAAACAGAGGGTTTGAAATGACACTGAACACAATAAATGTCAGCAACACAGCCTTTACCTGGAAATCAAACTTTGTATTCTCTCTGAACAGGAATAAGATCAAAAGGCTCTTTGGTGATATAGGTAATTACACCCTGCTGGGAGAGGATCGCTATGGCGAAGTTCCCGATTATTCCAATGGATGGTTCCCTGGTCAGCCTATCGATGTTGTATGGGATTATGAGATAGTGGGTATCTGGCAAAATGAAGAAGCAGCTGATGCCGCTGTTTACAACTTGTTCCCTGGCGACTTTAAAGCTGTTGATGTTGACGGAGACGGCAGGTATGTCAATCTTCAGGATAAACAATTCATAGGCTATGACGCACCACGCTACAGGTTAGGTTTAAGGAATGATTTCACTTTCCTGAAAAATTTCACCGCATCATTCTTCATTCGTGCTGATCTTGGATTCATAGGAGAATATAATGTCGCATTGAACAGCGGATATGAGTCAAACGACAGGTGGAACAGGAACAATGGACCGGTTCCTTACTGGACAGCTGTTAATCCTAATAATGAATATGCTAGGCTTAATCCCATACGTGCAGCATTCGGAGGCGGACTGAATATATATAAACCAAGATCATTTGTCAGATTCCAGGATCTTTCATTATCCTATAATCTGCCAACTAATCTGGCACAAAAAATGAAGCTTAATAATATGCAGGTATTTGGATCGGTAAGGAACCTTGCTACTATAAGCAAATGGCCGGGATGGGACCCTGAATCAGGGATGAATCCGATGCCAAGGACTTATACCGTCGGACTTAGCTTCTCATTATAATTATCGGGAGACCAGAAATATTTAATTATTAAAAATATGAAACGAAACAAAATATTACAGATGATTTTAACTCTATTCCTGCTGAGCACTGTCTCATGCTCGGAAGATTGGTTAAAACCAGACCCGCTCTCTTTCTATGCACCTGAAAATATCTATGTTGATCCGGCAGGTTTTGAAGCCGGACTTGTAAGATGCAAGAAGGAAATGAATGCTGAAAACCATGGCTACCAGAACTATATAGCCGTTGATGTTATGTACACAGATGTGGCTGTACCTCTCCGTCAGAGTGATTTCACACAAAATACACCGAGCGCTGTTGCCCAGGTACCTCTTGTACTCAACTTTTTTGTAAATACATACGGGTACATCAAAAATGCCAATACTATCATCTCGAGGATAAATGACATCAAATGGACCGATGAGAATAAGAAGAATCGCATATACTCAGAAGCACTCTGGTTCCGTGCCTACTGGTATTACCGCCTTGTTAATACTTATGGCGATATCCCATGGGTTGGAGATGAAGTTAAAGGCGCCAAGCTCGATTATTTTTCTACCTCAAGGTGGACGATTCTTGCAAAGCTCCAGAAAGACCTGGAGTACGCAGTTCAGTGGCTTCCGGTTACGGCTGCAAAAGGCGGAGATGTTACGAAAGGTGCAGCTAACCACCTGCTGACTAAAGTATATCTTGCAAATGCTGAGTTTGATAAAGCAATTGCTGCTGCAACAGAAGTCATTAACGGGCCTTACGCACTCATGACTCAGCGTTTTGGTGTCGATGTAGCAAGAAAAGGACATGATCTTATGTGGGATCTTCATCGCTGGCAGAATAAAAATGCATCAAACAACAAAGAAACCATTTATGCAACCATTGACCGCCCAACAGCACCACCGGAAACCTGGTGGAGCAACCCCGGCACTTATTCAATGAGGCTTTACACCCCATCATACTGGAAAGTGCTGGATGCCACAGGCAACAGGGCAACTAACTGGAATACCCCTGCAGGTGATACATTAGGTATAGGCAACGGAGACGTCAGAACTAATGACTTCTTCCATTACTGGATGTGGAACGAAGCAGGTTTTACCTGGCAGAATACACCGGATATGCGCAGGGCGCCAAATAACTGGATCGAAATGGGAAAAAACGGACTGGCTGAAATTATTACTGTCAGGGTAGGATCACCTAATATAGGTCAACCCCTGTCAAAGCAGTTCTATAAAAGTCTTGATGATACAACAGACACATGGTATCCCTGGCCTCAGTATAAGACATATACACCCACTACAAATAATGCCCAGCCACATGGCGGACAGGGTGACTGGTATACATTCCGTCTTGCTGAGACCTATCTGCTGAGAGCTGAAGCATATTTATGGAAAAATCAGCCTGCATTGGCAGCAGCTGATATCAATAAAGTCAGGGAACGTGCTAAAGCTCCTCTTATCACTTCAGCTCAGGCTGATATGAATTTCCTTTTCACTGAGAGGGCAAAGGAATTATATACTGAAGAACCACGGCACAGTGAGATGGTAAGGGTATCATTCATTTACGCTAAACTGGGAACAGGTGGTTACAGCGAATCTAATATAAGCCAGAAAAACTGGTACCACGACAGGGTAATGGCATTCAATCCTTTTTATCACCCGCCGAAGTACAGGTTCTGGGATGCTACGGCAACAATGAATCCAAATCACATGTTATGGCCTATCCCGCAGAGTGTGATCACAGCTAACACGCTTGGTGTGATAAATCAGAATGTCGGATACGACGGTGATGAACTCAATGTTCCGCCACTTACGGTAATACCTGAATTGTAAGACTTATAGTAATTGTGCAGCCTGCCAGCCAGGCTGCACTTTTTTTTTATTCATCGACAACTATGCACTTAACCAGTAATTAAGCAGGCCTCTCCCCAAACCCCTCCCCCGAGTGGGAGGGGCAAAAACCGTCCAAGTGATCTTGTTAACGGAATCTTCCCCCTCTCACGCCGGGAGAGGGGGAACGAGGGGGTGAGGCAGAGCTGTCCGGTCCACAACAGACAAACTCTTAAATAACCTAATATGAAAACCATAATTAAAACCCAAAAGCATTTGTGCACTGCATTATTTTTAATTGCTATTACATTTTCCAGCCTTGATGCGCAAATTAAGATCTTTATTGAAACCGACCTTGAAGGTGTAAGCGGTGTATATCACTTCGGACAGACCCGTCTGAAAGACTCACCGGCTAATATCCAGGCATGCGAATATTTTATGGGTGACCTTGCCGCTGTGGTAAAAGGGCTTCGCGATGGCGGCGCCGATGAAATAGTTATTATCGACGGCCATGGTAACCAGGCTATGATACCTCACCTTATGGCCCCAGGAGCTAAATATGTTACAGGCAAACCAAAGCCAGGAGGCAACCAGTGGAGTCTTGATAAATCATATTCAGGTCTGGTCATGTTCGGTTTTCATGCAATGAACGGCACCCCTGATGGTGTTCTCCATCATACCCAGTCGTCAATGTCAGAGAATAAATACTGGTATAATGGGGTTGAATCAGGCGAAATGGCACAGGCTGCAGCGATAGCCGGGTATCATGGGGTTCCCCCGATACTCGTAACCGGCGATGAGGCGACCTGCCGTGAGGCAAAGAAATTCTTTGGTGCTGAGATAGTCACTGTTGCTACAAAAATGGGCATTTCAAGGGAGGCAGCAGTTCTATATCCCTTTGAAGAAACACGGAAGGCACTCTATGAAGGTGCAAAAAATGCCATTGCCGCAATACCAAAATGCAAGCCCTATATAGTCAAAGCGCCTATCCAGGCAAAAATGCAGTGGCTCGACCTCAATGCCAAGCCGGAACCTAAGGTAATGACAAGAGAATGGACCATTCCTGATGCAAAAAGCCTGCTTGGCCGATAGATAATTTTAAATAAATCAAAATAACTTTAAAAGGATGAGAAGGATATCTGTATTATTCAATTTCATTTTGATAGCTTCTGTCTTTATCTTTGCCTCATCATGCAGGCATCAGACAGAAACCACTACTGCACAGAAGGAGATTGATAATGTGCCTGTTGACAGCGTAAAGCAAAAAGCGATCCGCGATAAAATAGTCAGCCTTTTGCCTCCCGAACGGACGATGAATGGAACTGTCTCTTTCCTCGATTCCGGTTTTGTAGACTGGCTTGAAAGAACAGGCGAGCTTCCGCCTGATTTTGACAGGATGCCTTCAATTCCTTTTCTCCCCGATCCGCTTATTCTTGATGAAGGAGGAAGGAACATTCCTATCACCAATATGGAGCAATGGAAAGAGAAAAGGGAATGGATGAAGGAACAGCTTGAATATTATGTAACCGGAACTTATCCTCCAAAACCTGAAAATCTGAAGTCAAGGATTTTAAGCGAGAAGAAGGATGGCGAGACCCTTGTTCAGATGATTGAATTGTCTTTTGGCCCGGATAACAAGGCAATACTGACCATTGAACTTATGGTCCCTCCGGGCAAAGGTCCGTTCCCTGTCTTCCTTACCCAGTGGAACCACCGGGAATGGGCCCAGGTTGCAGTGAGAAGAGGTTACATAGGTTGTATCTATGCCGGGGCCGATTCAAAAGACGATACTGAAAAATATTCCGAAATATGGGCGGGCCAGTATGATTTTACCAGGCTTATGAGAAGATCATTCGGCGCTTACAGGGCAATAGATTATTTATACACACTGCCTTATGTAGCCAAAGACCAGATTGGCATAACCGGCCATTCGCGTAATGGCAAACTGTCTCTTATGGCCGCAGCTTTTGATGAACGCATTGGAGCATGCATCCCCAGCAGCGGCGGTACGGGTGCTGAAGTGCCATGGAGATATACTTCACATAATTATGATATTGAGGATATTGCATTGCTTGGCTGCGGACAGCCTTCCTGGCTGCATCCAAGGCTTAGGTTTTTTATAGGACGTGAACACAAGCTGCCTGTCGATCAAAACTCGTTTATGGCCCTAATAGCGCCGAGAGGATTGATGCTTAGCACTGCTATAAGCGAAGGTGCAAGTAATCCCTGGGGGATTGAACAGGCTTATCATGCAAGCCAGAAGGTGTATAAATTCCTTGGTGCTGAGGACAATCTGGCTATCCGCTCACGCTACGGATTGCACAGTGTCTCTGCAAAAGACATGGAAGACTATATTGATTTCTTTGATTATGTATTTAAAAGAACGGATCATAAGCAAGGGAACAGGCTGTTCTATAATTACACCTTTGAAAAATGGGAAGAGCTAAGCGGTGAAAACATTAATCCGGAGAGTTATCCTGTGAAGGATAAGAACGATCTTCTTTCTGTTGACAGCAATAATAAAATAAGTTCTGTTGCAGCATGGGAGTCAGAGAAGGTAAAAATTAAAAATCAGATAAGATGGGGATTGGGCGATGAGCCTTCGGGAGTTTATAATCCGGGTCCGGGTAAATTCAGCACTGCCGGAAGGGGAGAGAATAATTTCGGAACCTACCTCGAAAGGCCCCTGAGGGTATCAAATGCCGGTGTAATGGCAATTACACCTTACAACGGCTTTGGTGATCAGCTATTCGGTTACCTTCATTATCCTGTCGGGAAAGAGGGAGAATTATTAAATAAGAAGCTGCCGGTAGTTATCTACCTTCACGAATATGACTATGCCAAGGGGATAAATTCTTATCATCAGGTTGAACCGATGATCAGATCCATTGTTGAAAGAGGCTATGCAGTTTTTGTTTATGACATGATCGGTTTTGGCAACAGGATAGAGGAAGGAACAAGATTTTACGACAGGTACCCGCACTGGTCAAAAATGGGCAAAATGGTTACTGACGTCAGAGGCGCAGTTGATGCGTTGGCTAACCTTGATTTTATAGACAGCTCCATGATATTTGTTGCAGGGTACTCGCTCGGCGCTAACGTAGGGCTTTATGCTGCTTCAATGGATGAACGGATCGCAGGTGTTGTTTCCATAGCAGGGTTCACCCCAATGCGAACCAATACTCTTGACAGAGGCACTGAAGGGATCAAAGCTTATTCACATCTCCATGGACTTTTGCCAAGGCTCGGTTTTTTTGTGAATAATGAAACGAAGTTGCCCTATGATTATAACGAAGTGCTTGCTGCTATTGCGCCAAGGCCGGTGATGGTAATCGCACCGTTGTGGGATAAGGATGCGCATATCACCGATATTCAGAATTGTGTTGATCAGGTAAGGACCGTTTACAGCCTCTACGGCAATGCTGATGGGGTGCAGCTATTTACCCCTGATGACTATAACAGGCTTTCACAGGAAATGAGAGAAAAGATGTATTTGTGGCTTGAAGAGAGACTTCAGAAAAAATGATATTTCAGGACTGATCCGGATTTTAGCGGCAAAAATTTATTAGAAAAATGAGAGAGCATTTCAACAGGATCGTCATAATAGCAGGTTTGTTCGTATTTACATTCTGCAGCCATAAAAAGCAGGAATCAACTGTTTCGGAGGAGATTACTCATGTGGTTATCGATTCTGTAAAACAAAAAGCCCTGCTTGAAAAGATCTTTGAACTACTTCCCCCTGACCGTATTAACATGGGTCATGTTTCATTTCTTGACACCACATTAAGACACTGGGTTGAAAGGACAGGAGAACTGCCACCTGATTTTGACAGGATGCCATCAATTCCCTTCCTTCCAGACCCTCTTATTATTGATGAAGGAGGAAAAAATACACCTGTCACCACGATGTCTCAATGGGATGAAAAACGCAGGTGGCTCAGGGATCAGCTTGAATATTACATGACGGGTACATGCCCCCCGGCGCCTGATAATCTTGAATCAAAGATACTGAGCAAAAAGATGGATGGTGAAACACTGGTTGAGATGATCTTATTGACCTTCGGCCCTGAAAAGAAGGCCACGCTTACCATTGAGGTTATGGTACCGCCCGGTGCAGGTCCTTTTCCGGTTTTCATTACACAATGGAACCACCGTGAATGGGCACAGGTTGCAGTCAGGCGCGGGTATGTAGGGTGCATTTATGCCGGAGCTGATCCAAAAGATGATACTGAAAAATACTCAGAGATCTGGGCCGGACAGTATGATTTTACGAGGTTGAGAAGAAGAGCTTACGGCGCTTCAAGGGCTATCGATTATCTTGTTACCCTGCCATATGTTGATAAGGAAAAGATAGCGATGTCGGGTCATTCGAGGAATGGCGACCAGTCATTTATAGCTGCCGCTTTCGACGAACGCATCACCGCTGTCGTTCCGAGCAGCGGGACAGGCCAGGAAGTTCCCTGGCGATACAGTGCGAAAAAATATGATATTGAGGATATTGCTCTGCTCGCCAGTGCACAGCCATCATGGTATCATCCCAGGTTGAGGTTTTTCTATGGCCGAGAACACAAGCTTCCTGTCGACAACAATTCCTTAATGGCCCTGATTGCACCAAGAGGTTTGATGCTGAGCTCAGGAACTACTGAAGGAGCCGGTAATCCCTGGGGCAGCGAACAGGCATACCTGGATGCACTTAAGGTGTATAAGTTCCTCGGAGCGGAGAAAAACCTGGCGATCCGGCTGAGGAACGGGTTGCACAGTATCGCTGCAAAGGATATGGAGGAATACATTGATTTCTATGATTATGTTTTCGGACGAAATGATCATGAACCGGAGAACAGGCTTTTCTTCGACTACTCATTCGGGAAATGGAAGACGCTCAGCGGGGAAAAGATCAATCCTGATAATTACAGATCAAAAGGGATAGATGATCTCCTCTCAGATGGTAAAAATAAGGTTGGGAGCCCGGCCGATTGGGAAAAGAAAAAGGCAGATGTGCTAAAGAATGTCTCCTGGGCACTTGGTGATGAACCTGCCGGTGTTTACAATCCCGGTCCCGGGAAGTTCAGCCGCAGAGCAGGTGATGAAAATAATTTCGGGACTTTCCTCATTCGGCCGCAGGCCACAGAAAAAATGGGAAGGATGCCCGTCAGTCCGTATAATGGCTTTGGAGATCAGCTTTTCGGATACCTTTATTACCCTGCTGATGAGGATGGGAATCTTAAGAACGAAAATGTACCTGTGTTAATATACCTCCATGAATATGACTATTCGAAAGGATTTAATTCATACCATCAGGTTGAAACCTTGCTAAGTTCAATAGTTGAAAGAGGCTATGCAGTTTTTACCTATGATATGATAGGTTTTGGAAACCGTATCGAGGAGGGAACCAGATTTTATGAGAGGTATCCCCACTGGTCGAAAATGGGTAAGATGGTAGCTGATGTTAGAGGCGCTGTTGATGCAATGACAAATCTGGATTTTCTTGACAATTCAAAAATATATGTTTCAGGATATGCTCTCGGCGGAACAGTCGCATTGCATGCTGCTGCACTGGATAAAAGAATTGCAGGGGCCGTTACAATTGCAGGTTTTACCCCGATGCGTTCAATAACTCCCGAAAAGGGTATTGAGGGAATACAGGCATATTCACATTTGCATGGTCTGTTGCCAAGACTGGGGTTCTTTGTTGGAAAGGAGTCTCATGTTCCTTATGATTTTGATGAGGTGCTGGCGTCAATAGCTCCAAGGCCTGTGCTTGTTATTGCACCTTTGCACGACAAGGATGCAATTCACCCGGATATTCATGAATGCATCGGACAGGTAAGAAATGTCTATAATTTATATAGCAGCCCGGGAAATATTGAGTTATTCTCACCTGATGATTATAACAGATTCTCTCCTGAAATGAGGGAAAAAATGTTTGATTGGCTGACAGTAAGATTACAGGATTAGCATCATTAATTATGCAAAGACATTCTCAATCGTACATTATCAGATTTGTTCTGGTCCTTGGATTAACTTTCATTATTGCCGGATTTCAAAATGATATACATATATCCGACCTGATGAATTACAGGGATGAGTCCGGAATAAGCAAACCTGTAAAAACCAGGTCGGACTGGAAGAAAAAAAGAGCTCAAATAATTGAAGGTATGGAGCAGGCAATGGGTAAATTGCCTGACAGGACCAACCTGCCTGATCTCGATGTGAAGATCACCGAAACCAGTAAACAGGATACATATACAAGGTACACTGTAAGCTTTGCAGCAGCAGAAAATGAAGCCAGGGTTCAGGCTTTCCTTTATATTCCGGTGAATGCAGGTAAAAAAAAGAAGCTGGCTGCAATGGTTGTCTTGCACGGGACGGGGGAACCAGGCAAAAAACTCCCTGACGGAGAAAGTACTATTGCCAACCGTGCATATTCGAGGGAGCTTACGGAGAGGGGCTATGTCGTTATTGCTCCCGATTATCCTAGCATGGGCGATCTGAAAGATTATGACTTTGCAAATGACCGGTATGAATCAGGTACGATGAAGGCAATTTTCAATACAATGAGGTGTGTTGATCTACTGCAATCAAGAGACGAAGTGGATGCTGACAGGATGGGTGTGCTTGGACATTCTCTTGGCGGACATACATCGATGTTTGCGGGGACCTTTGATACACGGTTTAAAATAATTGTTTCAAGCAGCGGCTGGACGCAGATGGATTATTATGATATCGGCGAGGCTGCAATTAAAAGATATGGCGGACGGCTCGGTCCCTGGGCACAGGACAGGTATATGCCTCTTCTCAGGGATAAGTTTAACCTTGATCCGGAGAAAATACCTTTTGATTTTGATGAAATAATTGCTTCACTTGCTCCCAGGGCTTTCTTTTCCAATTCACCGGTAAACGACAGCAACTTTGATGTAAAGGGAGTGAAGGAAGGCATTGCCTCAGCTTTTAGGGTATATGAATTCCTGAAATCAGCTGATAAGCTCCAGGTAAGGTATCCGGTATCGGGTCATGATTTTCCCACAGAAGTAAGGCTTGAAGCTTATGAGTATATTGACAAGATACTTGAACACACTCCGAACAAACAGGAGCTAAAATGATGCGAATCATGAAAAAGACAACTTTTCTTCTTATAATCTGCAGTATTTCAATATTGTGCTTATCAGGTATCAATGGTAATTGCCAGGTAATTGCACAGTCGGAAGGGAAATTATCCATTGCATCATGCCAGTTTCCCGTATCGGCCGATATCAGGGAAAATTACAGGTGGATCAGAACACAGATCATTGATGCCAGGCTTAAAAAAGCCGATATAGTTCATTTTCCAGAGTGTTCCCTTTCAGGTTACCCCGGGGCTGATATGAATACCCTTGAAGGTTACAACTGGAACCAGCTGTTTGAAGTTACAGATTCAGTGATAGCGCTTGCCAAAGAGCTTAAAATATGGGTGTTGCTCGGATCGATGCACAGGCTGAGCGGAAACAATAAACCTCATAACAGCCTTTATGTGATCTCACCCGACGGTAAAATAGTTGACAGGTACGACAAAAGATTTTGCACAACCAGTGACCTGAAATATTTTTCACCCGGGGATCATTTTGTAAATTTTACTGTTAACGGGATAAACTGCGGGCTTTTGATCTGCTACGATGTCAGGTTCCCTGAACTTTACCGTCAGTACAGCAAAACAGGCACACAGATTCTCTTCCAGTCATTTTATAATGCAAGGGGTAATAAGGGGAGCGTACATCCTGTTATAATGCATGTCACTGCCCAGGCAATGGCAGGTTCAAACCATCTCTATATGTCACTTACAAACTCCTCTGCAGCAGAGAGCTGGCCATGCTATTTTATAACACCCGACGGACTTGTTCAGAACAATCTTACACAGAATGTTCCCGGGATCCTTATCAGTAATGTGGATATCTCAAAACAATATTATGATGCCAGCAAGCCCTTCAGGAATGAAGCCATCGACGGGAAGCTGAACAGCGGAGAGCTTGTAAAGGATCAGAGGTCGGTTGACAGGAACAGTATTCGCTGATGATTTTTGGCGCTTTAAGCCTCCCCTTCTGGGGCATAGCCGTCAAGCTAATTCCTATAATTTTCTGATATACAGGAGGACTCAACATTTTTATATTTAGCCCGTAGGGCTTAAACTATTGTAGCCGGAGATATTAGAAATGATTTTTTACCTCGTAGGCCCTATGTTTGCATAAAAAAAGTTTCAGGAAGTTATTTATTTTGGATTTGACATTCTAAACAAATAAAAACCTGAAACTTATGGAAACACAAAGTAACAAAATTGATTTCAGCAATCAAAACATTTATGTAGGTTTTGATGTGCATCTGAAAAGCTGGAAAGTGACAATTCTAACTGAAAAGGTGGCAGTGAAGACTTTTTCACAGGACCCTAATCCGGAACTATTGTTTCAGTATTTAAAGAGAAACTTTCCTGGTGGCATATATTATTCCGCGTATGAAGCGGGTTTTTGCGGATATTGGATACATAATAAGCTTATCTCACTTGGGGTAAACTCTATTGTTGTTAATCCGGCTGATATCCCAACAACAAATAAGGAAAGAGTGCAAAAGGAGGATAAAAGAGATAGCAGAAAAATTGCCAGATCATTACGTAACGGAGATCTTAAAGCTATTTATGTTCCAGGTTTAAAAACACTCGAAGACCGAGGTCTTTTAAGGGCACGTGCAACAATGGCAAAAGATCTAACCAGGTTTAAGAATCGAATTAAATCATTCTTGCATTTTCATGGCATCAACTTTCCTGAGTCATTCAGCAAACCTCAAAATCATTGGTCCAAAAGGTTTATTATCTGGCTTGAATCAATTGAATTAACCGAAGAAAGCGGAAAAATAACTCTAAGTTCTTTGATACATCAGAGTAAGAATTTAAGAGCAACCATTCTGGATTTAACAAAACAAATTCAAAAATTAAGTTGCACTGTAACTTATCAAGATGAGGTTATATTGTTGAGAAGTCTGCCAGGGATAGGCATATTGACGGCCATGATAATACTGACTGAACTGGAGACCATACTCAGGTTTAGCAATATCGGTAAATTGTGTTGCTATATCGGCTTGGTTCCCTCTACCAAATCCTCGGGAGAAGAGGAAAAAACAGGAGACATTACTTCAAGAGGTCATAGCGTATTACGCAATGCAATTATTGAATCTTCATGGATTGCAATACGCCATGATCCTGTATTATTAAAGAGCTATCTTGATTATTGCAAACGAATGGATCCAAATAAAGCAATAGTAAGAATAGCAAAAAAACTACTCAGTAGAATAAAGTTTGTATTGAAAAATAAACAGCCATATGCGTTATCATGGACTAACTAAAGTAATATCTACAAATAACAACCTTGTGAGCCTATTATAACCTCTTGCGGTTCTTTAAGAATCCGCTACTCGTAGATTACAGCTCACATTCTATAAAAATTAAAGCGAGGCAATGCAGCCCTGGTAGTAATAAAGGGTCTGTTGATAGAAGGTTGTTTTTGTAGATTAAATTTATTGCAATTACTTTTTAGGTTAGGTTTTCTTAGCCATACAGGATACCTGCATTTATAAAAAATGGGAAGGATAAAACCTTCCCAAAATGCAGTGCATCCATGAAGCTTATTGCTGACAGGTTGCTCCTCAGCAGAGCCTGTTTCCTCTTAGGCTTCACGTTTGTAAAATTAAATAAAATGAAAATAAAATGAAAAATGTTCTTCCTAAATTTGGTTTGCAACATAGAAGAGGTTAAACAGGGTTTTCCCGGAATTCATATAAGAATTGTTCATTATATTCCATGTTACGTTTTTTTTTAATAGGTCTCTGAATTCTAGGCAATTGTTTAACCCCTACGAGGTAAAAATAATATGATGATGGCCCTTTCTACAATAATTTATCGCCTACGGCGAAAACTTCCCTGATTATTACGGACTTTTTAATAATATAATGCCCTAACAATTAAATGTTTAACAACCTTTAGCTTGACGGCCTTCAGGGGAGGTTTGGAGGGGCAAGTCCTGCTTGGGAGGGGCCCGTTTTGGAGGGGCAACCCCGGCTTGGAGGTGAATGGCTGTACATTTAAATTTTTTTGTATATTCGTCAAAACTTAATCCATTTAATATGAAAAGACCTGGTTTGATTCAAATTTTTATTCTCCTTGCCCTGACAGGCATGTTTTTTACATCGTGCTCTGAAAAGAAGAACATAGGACTGCAACTTTATTCACTGCGTGATTCCATCAAAAAAGATGTCCCCGGTACAATTAAAAAAGTAGCTGAAATAGGTTATAAGTTTGTTGAACCTGCAGGCTATACCGACGGGAAATTTTACGGAATGGAACCGGCAGCATTCAAAGCTCTTTGTGATGCCAACAATCTTCCAGTGCTCAGTTCTCATACAGGCAGGAATGTCCCTGATTCCACAAATTATGATGAGACAATGGCATGGTGGGATAAAGCTATTGATGCTCATGTTGCTGTTGGAGCAAAGTATATTGTCCAGGCTTCTATGGGCCGCACAGCTTATGATAGCCTTGCAGGACTAAAGGCATATTGTGATTATTTCAATGAGGTCGGTGCGAAATGCAATGCAAAAGGCATCCGTTTTGGATACCATAATCATGCAAAGGAGCTTTCAACCAAGCTTGACGGGCAGACTGTCTATGACTATATGCTTCAGAATACCGATCCTTCTAAAGTAATGTTCCAGATGGACATCTACTGGGCAGTTGAAGGTGGTGCAAACCCGCTTGATTATTTCAATAAATATCCCGGAAGATTTGAATTATGGCACATAAAAGATGAAAAAGAGATAGGCGCAAGCGGGAAGATGGATTTTGCAGCTATCTGGACAGGATTAGAAAAATCAGGAATGAAGTACGGCATTGTAGAAGTTGAAAAATATGACTTCGACACATTTACAAGCGTTGACAAAAGCCTTCAGTTCCTGAATGAATCTGATTATGTTGTATTGCCCAAATAATATTATTATATTTGATAGAAAGACCGCAATTATTCATTGCGGTTTTTTATTTTTAAGAAATTTATTTACAGGTCTGTTTTAAATATAATAACTGTGATTACATTCTTCATATCCATAGCAGTTTTAATCGCGGGTTATTTGTTCTACTCAAAATTTCTGGACAGGATCCAGAAGATAGACCCTGATCGTCCGACACCGGCGTATAAACTTACCGATGGTGTTGATTACGTGCCAATGTCATGGTGGAGGGTTTTTTTGATACAGTTCCTTAACATTGCCGGATTGGGCCCCATTTTTGGCGCTGTGGCCGGAGCTATGTGGGGTCCGGTTGCCTTTCTATGGATAGTGTTGGGATCGGTCTTTGCAGGAGCTGTACACGATTATTTTTCAGGAATGCTGTCGATAAAGCATAACGGGCTCAGTATCACAGAGATCATTGGCATCTATCTCGGAAACGGAACCAAACAATTTATCAGGGGATTTACGGTGATATTGATGGTACTTGTTGGTGCAGTATTTATAATGGGCCCTGCCAAAATCCTTGCCGGACTTACACCTGAAGCGCTTTCGATGACTTTCTGGGTATGGGTGGTATTTATTTATTATGTTCTGGCGACAATGCTGCCCATTGATAAGATAATTGGAAAGCTCTATCCCATTTTTGGCTTTGCACTATTCTTTATGGCGTTAGGATTGATAATTGCTCTTTTTGTCAGGGGCTATCACATTCCTGAATTAACCTTTGCAAACATGAGAAATTTTCATGTTGACGCCGGGAGATTTCCGATATTCCCCATGATGTTCATTACAATTGCCTGTGGTGCAATTTCAGGATTTCATGCCACTCAGTCACCCCTTATGGCAAGGTGCATTAAAAATGAGAAGCTCGGGCGCAGGGTGTTCTATGGGGCCATGATAACCGAAGGTATAGTGGCCCTTATATGGGCAGCTATAGGAATGACATTTTACGGTAGCATCAGGGGACTTAATGATATGATGACGGCACATGAAGGCAATGCTGCATTTCTTGTTAATGAAATTTCAAATTCGTTACTTGGAAAATTTGGCGGAGCGCTGGCTTTACTGGGTGTAGTTGCAGCTCCGATAACATCGGGCGATACTGCTTTCAGGGGAGCAAGGCTCATCGTTGCCGACTTCCTCAAATTCAGGCAGGGACCCATCAGAAACAGGCTGATGATAAGCATCCCTCTTTTTGTGGTAGGATTTTTGCTGACACTTGTTGATTTCAGTATTATCTGGAGGTATTTTGCATGGCTGAACCAGACCCTCGCTATGGTAGTTTTATGGACAATAACAGTATATCTTATGAGAGAGAATAAGCTTTACTGGATCACACTGATCCCTGCTGCATTCATGACCACCGTAATAAGCACATATATTTTACTCGCACCCGAAGGGTTAAGCATAGGAGCACATATTTCATACCCGGTCGGAATAGTTGCCACGATACTCTCAATTGCTGCCTTTTTCAGGTATCGCGCTCAATACATGAACAAAATGTTTATTCAGGTAACATAAAAAACCTTATTTTCAGGAAATATTTCATTCATAATAACAAAAACATGGAAAACAGACGCAACTTTATAAGGAAAGCAGCTTTGGGAACTTTTGCCGCTATCAGCATTCCTGAGATCCTTTCAGCCTCAATGGTTAAAGGAAAAGGGAAAAAGATACAATTAGTCAAAGGGCAGACCATCCTCTTTCAGGGTGATTCGATAACTGATGCAGGAAGGGATAAGCAGACTGACGGTTATAATACAGCCAGAATTTTAGGTACAGGTTATACAATGCTGGCCGGAGCGGACCTGCTGGAGAAATTTGCGCCTCTCAATCTGAAAATTTATAATAAAGGGATCTCTGGTAACAAGGTGGGTCAGCTTGCTGAACGATGGGATAAGGAATGCCTTGAGATAAAACCTGATATTCTCAGCATACTTATAGGTGTTAACGATATATGGCATAAACTCACCGGCCGTTTTGAAGGTAGTGTCGAAATTTACAAAAATGGATATATTGAGCTCATCGAGCGCACCAGGAAGGCTCTGCCAAATGTACAACTCATTATAGGGGAGCCCTTTGGCGTAAGAGGTGTCAAAGCAGTTGATGACACATGGTATCCTGAATTTCCTGAATATCAAAAAGCTGCAAAGCAAGTCGCTGACCAGTTCGGCGCTGCGTTCATCCCTTATCAGTCGGTTTTTGATGAAGCACAAAAGCAGGCTCCGGGAAGTTACTGGACAACAGATGGCGTACACACAACACTGGCAGGGGCAAAACTTATGGCACAGGCATGGCTCGAAACAATAAAAAAAGGATGATGAGATTAAGATTTTTAAGAGAATCGCAGCTCATAGCAGTTGCACTTCTATCCGGTTCATTAACCTCAGCTACGGCTCAGGATAGTGTCAGTGACATTGATGGAAACACTTACTCTGTGGTGAAGATAGGTACACAGATATGGATGGCTGAAAACCTTAGGACAGTTCACTACGCAAACGGGGAGGCAATTCCCGAAGTGAAGGAGGATGTTACATGGGCTGAACTGACAACAGGATCATTCTGCTTAAATGACAACAATCAGGGCCATTCAACAGTTTACGGGCTCCTTTACAACTGGTTCGCTGTTCAGGATCAGCGTAAACTTTGTCCGGCCGGCTGGCATGTTCCTTCGGCAAACGACTGGAAGAAGCTCGAGACATTCCTCGGAGGACCTGGTTCTGCAGGAGGAAAGCTTAAAGCTGCGGGAACAGATAAATGGATCGAGCCGAACGCCGGCGCAGATAACAGCAGCGGGTTCAAAGCCTTACCGGGAGGTTCACGTAATTCTGACGGGTCATTCAACCCGGTTGGAGAGACAGGTCACTGGTGGACGTCTAATGAATTTGCCCCCACAACGGCATGGCACCGTCAGCTCTATAACAATGCAGAATTTATTGATAACGTTTATGCAATTAAGAATGAAGGTTGTTCGGTACGGTGCATAAAAGACTGATGTGCAATCTGACGAACTCTCAAAGAAATATTTAAACACTTAACGGCTCTTTCTAAAAGAACCCGGAATATTAATCCCAATGCTAAAATTTAATTTGATGAAACATTTATTTACAGTACTGTTTTTTAGTATAATTTTCAATATAAGTAATTCACAGGTAGTTCAATGGAACGGTCCAAACCGCAATGGGATCTTTCCGGAAAAAGGCTTACTGAAGAAGTGGCCGCAAAACGGACCCTCCATGCTGATGAAGATTGAAGGGATCGGCAGGGGGTATTCACAACCTGTTGTACATAATAACATCATCTACGTAACCGGAATAAAGAAAGACACTTTGGATGTGTGCTCAGCATACGACATGAAGGGTAAATTATTATGGGAAACAAGCTACGGTCTTTCATGGACAGGAACCTACCCCGATTCACGTTCAACACCAACTATCGAGAATGGGAAGATCTACCTTATAAGCGGAATGGGGGAGATGGTGTGCCTTGATCAGAAAACAGGCAAGATTTTATGGAAGCAAAACCCATATAAGGAATTCAAGGGTAAGTCAAGAGCATGGGGAATTGCAGAATCGGTGCTGATTGCCGACAAAGTTGCAATAACTGTCATTGGCGGACCAGAAACAACAGTAGTGGCCTATAACAAAACCGATGGAACATTTGCATGGAAGACTAAATCGATGGGAGGCGCCAGGTCATATTCTTCGTCCATCTACATTCAGAGGGGAAGTCAGAAGCTCATCATTGCGCAGGCGAGCGAGTACATGATGGGAATAGATCCCGCAAATGGCAATTTTGTGTGGACATACAAGACCATCGATCACTTCAAGGGTAATACCGACCTTGGACGCGGCGATTTCACTGCATCGCCCTTATATCATGACGGTCACATATATATCACCGCCGGATATACCATGGCAGGTGTCATGCTGAAGCTTGCCGAAGACGGAAGGTCAGTTTCATTTGTATGGGAGAATACCGAGCTAAATCCCCATCACGGGGGTGTGGTGCTGATGAATGGTAATCTATACGGTTCGACCTGGAAAACCAATTCAGTCGGAGGCTGGGCATCGGTTGATTGGAAGTCCGGCAAGACGAACTGGGTTACAAACTGGAACAATAAAGGTTCTATTATCGCAGCTGACGGACTGATGTATATCTATGAAGAGAAGAATGGAAATTTAGCGCTTGTGCAGCCCGATCCGGCAGGCTTGAAAATAATCAGCTCATTCAAAATTACCGCAGGTACCGGGATGCATTTTGCTCATCCCTCAATATACAACGGTAACCTCTTTGTGAGGCATGGTAATGCGCTTATGGTTTATAATATAAAGGCTTAGGGAGCTAATCACCCTCCTCTGAGTTTCTTTATTTCATTAAAATGATCCATCGTCATTTTCTCCCTGGCAATCCTGGTTGTTTTCCGGTATTCCTCAAATTCATCCTTTAGGTCTTTTAATTCTTTCTGGGTGTTAAGTGTTATTGCCTGGTTTCTTTTGAATACCACCAGTCCAAGGATCAGCAAAATAATAAGTCCGGCAATAATTGTCCATATTATGCTGTTATAAGTCAACTTGTTAACATTCATACCCAGAACTCTGATGCTGTTCTTTGTATTTGTCATGTCATCAAGGTTCGTTTTTGTTTCCTGAAGGGTATTTTCAAGGGAGTCAATTTTCTGATTCAAAGCCGAAACTCTCCCGGTAAGCTCTGTTATTTTTCTGTCATCGGCACGAAGCGAGTCAGTGACATTATTCTTAACCTTCTGGAATATGTCTTCCCTGATGGCCCTGAAGTTTTCATAGATCCTGGTACGGTCTTCCAGCCACTTCAACTGATCCTGCATGGGCCTGGTGGTAAGTTCCTCAGGCATACCAGTCTGGCCATAAACCTTCGCTCCAAGCAATAGAATCAGTACTAAAATGATTGGATTAAATCGTTTTAAGATTATTTCTTTCATAGCTATAGGTGAAAATGTAATTAATTATAAATTTAATAAGTATTCATTAAACGTGTAAGTTAAGTTAAAATTATTTTTATTGGAATATTTATAATGATAAAGTCCGGGATTAATTTGTGGTTCATTTATTGAATGAAGTTTCTTTTAAGAATTTTTAACAAAACTTCAAGTCCTGAACTTTCTGATTTTCAGAAACGACCGATGCAGTAAAAATATTTTTCCTATATTGCACAGGATAATTCAGAGTTTACGTTAAACAGCATGATTTTTATTTAACCAAACAATTATTAAATATTTCAAAAAACTATCACAATGACAAAAAGAAGAGAATTTATTAAGAAAAGCATGATTGGATCTGCCGGCATCGCCATTGGCGGCATGGGTTTCAGCGCCAGGTCATATTCATCCATTGTCGGAGCCAACGAAGTGATCAATGTTGCGATTGCAGGTATCGGCGGCCGTGGTGGAGCTCATGTCGGTGCATTCAGCAATCTTAAAGACGTCAAAAATGTAAGGATCAAAACCCTCTGCGATGTTGAAGAAACAACCTTTGCACAAAGGTTAAAAACCGTTGAAAGCAGAACAGGTCTTAAGCCCCGTACCGAATGGGATATCCGCAAAGTTCTTGATGATAAGGAAATACATGCAGTATCTTATGGAACTCCAAACTTCTGGCATGCTCTTGGAACAGTATGGGCAGCACAGGCAGGGAAACATGTTTATGTTGAAAAACCTGCAAGCTGGAGTCTTTGGGAAGGAAGAAAAATGGTTGAGGCTGCAAGAAAATATAATGTAAGAGTTCAGGTTGGTCACCAGAGCCGTTCATCGGATGAGATCATTGAGGCAATTAAATTTATTAAAGACGGTGGTATCGGCGATGTATTTATGGCCAGAGGCACCTGTATCAAACCACGCGACTCTTTTGGTATATCACCCGACAGCGAACCACCTGCCACATTGCATTACGATCAGTGGCTGGGTCCTGTTGAATGGAGACCTTATAACGAGAAGAAAGGTACCTACAACTGGCATTGGTTCTGGGCAACCGGTAACGGCGACACAGGCAACCAGGGTCCTCACCAGTTCGATATTGCACGCTGGGGTTTGCAGAAAGAAGAACATCCTGAGCTTATTTATTCAGTTGGAGGTGTCTATGGAATTGATCCAAAAGAATGTGCCCAGGAAACACCTAATACACAGACTTCGTTATTCAAATACAGTGACGGCAAAACTCTTGAATTCGAAACACGCGGACGCTATTCAAATGCAGAAGGAAGCCTCGGAATAACAGTAGGTAATATTTTCTACGGAACAGAAGGTTATCTTGAGCTTGGCGGTGGCTGGAGAGCATTCCGCAAGAGGGAGAAAGAACCGTTTGCACAGAACAAACCAAGAAAAAGAGAAGCAGAAACTCTGACCGGAAGCGAAGGTTCCGAGCATTTTGCAAATTTCCTTGATGCAATTCGTTCAGGAAAAGATTCAGATCTTACCTGTGAAATTCTTACAGGTCACATGTCAGCATCTCTGCCACATCTGGCAAATATTTCTTACCGTCTTGGACGTGGCTTGAAATTTAACGGAGCAACCGAGAAATTTATCAAAGATCCGGAAGCCGACAAGATGTTAAAGAACAGGGTTTATCGCAAACCGTTCGTTATCGAGGAGAAGGTGTAAATGTTAACTGAAATTAGTATTAATCAATAAACCGAATCATACAAATGAAACTTCGCTCAATAATAATTGTGTCGCTTGCAGTGCTGTTAACTTTCAGCCTCCAAACCGTACAGGCTCAGAAAGGAAAAGTTACTCTTGTCAGCAAAGAGGCTGAAAAAAAGGTTGATGTAATGGTCGACGGAAAACTCTTTACCTCGTTCTCATGGCCCGGTGATGTATGGAAACCGGTATTGTACCCTATCATTACCTCCGCAGGTACCGAGATCACAAGGGGTTACCCTATGAATCCAAGAGATGGTGAGAGGAATGACCATTCACACCAGATTGGTCTATGGCTCACATACGGTGATGTAAATGGTTTTGACTACTGGGGAAACGGTAGCCGCGGACTTGGAACAAAAAACCCCAATGGAGGTGTGATAAAGCATGTCAATATCGAGAAACTTTCAGAAGGTAAAGGTGAAGCTGTCATTATTTCGAATGAAATATGGGAAGATCCTTCAGGTAAGGAAGTTATGAAAGAAAGGACAGAATATCGCTTTATTGCCAAAAGCGGATCAACTCGGATAATTGACCGTATTACCACTCTTACTCCGATAAGCGGCCCGGTGCTGATGAAAGACACCAAAGAAGGTATGTTCGGAATAAGGGTTGCACGCCAGCTTGAGCTGCCATCAAAAGACAAAAGTGCATTGTTTGATGCCAAAGGTCAGAAGATGAATCTTCTTGCAAGTGCAAATCAGGGAGTTACAGGTAACTACAGGAGCAGCGAGGGTGTAACAGGTGAAGCTGTATGGGGCACCCGTGCAAAATGGATGGATCTTTTTGGAAGCATAGGAAGTGAAAAAGTTTCCATAGTGATATGCGACCATCCTAAGAACCAGACATATCCTACCTACTGGCATGCCCGTGGTTATGGACTGTTCGCAGCAAATCCTTTTGGAGTAAAAGACTTTACTGTTGGGAAAGAAGAGCTGAATTATACCATAACAGCTGAAAAACCGGCGGTTATCCGCTTCAGGGTAATTGTAAACTCAGGGGCCGACCTCACCGATGCTGAAATAAACAAGTATTCGGACGAGTTTGCAAAGAAGTATAAGTAGAGATCATCCAATGTAAAATTTATAAGAGGCTGTCCCAGAAGGATGGCCTCTTTTTATTACGGACTTTT
Source organism: uncultured Bacteroidales bacterium (assembly GCA_942492865.1). Classification (GTDB taxonomy): domain Bacteria; phylum Bacteroidota; class Bacteroidia; order Bacteroidales; family VadinHA17; genus LD21. Next base: position 3,093,782 of record OW818650.1, read on the forward strand.
ATTTCAATGATCTCGTGTCGTAGGTAATTATCCCTAACACCACAACCGGTCCGTTCCTTGCTTCAAGTCTCACGCTGTGCAATCCGTATCCAAGGTTAAGTATCCCTTTTCTGTTTTCAATATAGCTGGCTTCTTTTTCCGTATTAATAAAGGGAATATTTGTGGGTTGCGATAATGTCAGAATGTCACCGGTAAAAACATCCAGAATCCCGCCATCCCTGGTATCGGCATACGCAACTGAAATATCGGTGCATAAAACATCTATTTCTATCGATTGCCCTGGTTTAAGGATCAGCTTTTTTGACCCGTAAGGATAGCCCCATTCAGAATCAAATTCTTCGGTTGTGAGTCCATGAATATTCCATTCAGGATTATCGACGAAATAATTTTTCCGGCCCGGATTTACCTTTGAATCAACAAAAGTGAGATCAGGATTATATCCCTCAATTTCCAGGATATGCCTGTCTCCCAGTGTAGTCCGGCCGAAGCGGAACATTGAATTCCTGATATCCCTTCGAGGACTTGATGCCCGCGATTCAAATAATATCCCGTCAACGTATGGCAAAGGTTTCCCGCTGTCAACTTTGCCCCAGCAATTTACGGCTCCGTCTTCAAAGATGAATCTGTTTCCATTTATTCTTTTACTGGTTTTATCAAAAGTTACCATTTCTCCTTCCCAGTTATAGGTATTCCGGTGAATTCGTTCAGGAAGATTAAGCTGAGCCTGCCCGGGTATTATGGGGTCCCAGCATTCAAAAGCCCTTTCGAGCTGTTTGAACCACAGGTAATGAGCGGTCGCCTGCGGATGCCCGTCGAAAGGGACAAGTGCGTACCTGTTGCACCATCTTACAAGTCCATCGCCAACTTTGCCGTAATCCATAAATGGTATCTGGTAACGCAAAGAAAGCGCCTGCAGATCGCCAGGGTTTGGGGTGTAGCCTCCGAAATTCTGGAACTGGCAGAAAAGCATTTCAGTTTGCGGATAATGTTTCTGGATCCATCTTATCATTCCTTCAATTACAGCTATCTCATCAGGGGTATCTGTCTTTTCGTTAGCTCCGCTTCCGAATATGACCAGGTCGGGACCCGGTCCTTCAGGCCTTGTAAATAATCCGGGATACAGCTCCTTCCATGATTTCCCCTTTTTCTGACCGTTTATTTCAGGAGCCGGGGGCAGGGAAAGACTGAAATATTCCTTTAGGCCGGAATGAGCCTCTCCGAAACCCGAACCATCACAAGCCATGAAATTAAGACAGATCTGATCAGGCGTTAGATTAAACTTTCGCATAAGTTCCAGTCTGAGCCTTCCGGAATAACTGAAGAAATGTCTCCACTCACCATAATAACCATCCTGTTCAGTATACCCTGCTTTTGCTCCATCGAATAATCCTTCGGCAACCGGCTGCTTGAATGTCGCTGAGCCAGGATCTTCATCGAACAGATACATCGGAGGATTTGCACTTCCCCGGTCAATGCTGGAACCCATTACCAAAATATGCAGGGGTTCTCCTTTCCATAACTTCTGTATTGTCCTCGGAATGTACCTGTAATTGGCCTCCATCTTTCTTGATTCAGGCAGGTAATGAGGAAAAGGCTTTTCAGTTGTGAGTTCAGGAGAATATATCCAGGCAATTTCCGCGGCATCAGTATTCTCTATCTCTACCTGGATCCCGATTGTGTTAATATCCTTTGAACCGGATTTATTTCCAACGCTTGTTCTTCCGGTTATTTCTGCATTTCTTATTACCAGTTCAACAGTTCCTTTATGATTGGAAGTAGTTTTATATTCTTTTGCAACTACAAGCTCCCCGCGTGAATGCTTCGGGAATGTCCGTTTATCTCTCATCCCAAATCCGGCAGGGCTCCAGTCACCATCCTCACTGTCGATTTTCATAAGCTTAATTTTGGCATTGAGTGTATTACCCTTCGGCTGATAGCCATGTACAGTAAGGCTTAGCTTTTGTCCGTGGGCCAGACCAGCTTCGGGCAGAGTGAAAAACTGCCAGATCTTTTTACCAGGCTTAAGGGCTACCATGTTTTGAACTGAATATTCAGGCCTTACCGAATCGGCCACATGCGATTCGCGTATTACCTCAAGATCGCCCCATAAATCAGTATTCCAGAAAGCTGCATTGCCTGATAAGTAGCTGACAGGTTTTCCATCGCGGTGATTGACAAATGAGTGGAACTCAAAATTGGGATTCAGCAATAAGTTGACAGGTTCTTTTTTTGCCTGCGAAAACGATGGTATGATCCCTGACAGTAATGAAACAGCTGCAATCAATGGCAGTTTAATTCCTGGTATTAACATTTCAGTTTTTTTGAGGATTAGATTAAATGTTTCTCATTGGAAGCAAATTTATATTTTTTGAACGGCTTTTTGATTTTAGTAACATTATAAATACATTTGCTTATAATCATTTCATGAGTGAAAAATCAATGACATCCTCAACAAATTGATAGAAATGAAATCAACGAAAAAAAATAATGGCAGGTGGTTCTCCAGAAGGAATTTCATCAATCTTGCAACAACTGCTGTTGGCGGATTTATGTTAAAGCCTTCCAAAGCCGGAATAATAACTGATACAGCTCTCCCCGGTATTCTTACAAATCAAAATATGAAAACAGGTAAAACAAGTCTGATCGGTACTTATGGTGAATGGGCATCCGGTTTGCTTAAAGGTGAATTGCCTTCTCTTTCTTTCAGGAAAAAAGAATTCCGGGAGGTTGAAAAATGGAGAGGTGCGGCCCGCCAGCGAGCTGTTGAACGATTGGCAATCCCCGATATCGGTGGTCTGCCGGAGGTTAAACTCAAAAAACAATATTCATACGACGGCCTTCATATTGAAGAACTCACGTGGCAGTTACCTTACGGCAGACCAACAGAGGCAATATTGCTTAAACCACTTAATGCAAAAGCCCCATTGCCGGGTATTCTGGCATTTCATGATCATGGCGCTAACAAATATTTTGGTAACAGGAAGATAACCCGGACTTCTGAAAACAGGCATCCTGTGATGGTGGACCATCAGAAAGAATATTATTCAGATCTGGCCTGGGCCAATGAGATAGCAAAACGAGGGTATGTTGTTCTTGTTCCCGATGCTTTCCCATTCGCCAGCAGAAGGGTCATGATGAGCGATGTGCCTGAACATCTGAGGGAAGGATTGACGGATGAGGATCCTGAAAATACAGCTAACATTACTGCCTATAACAATTGGGCTTCCGGGCATGAACATATTATGGCCAAATCGCTCTTCAGCGCCGGTACCACCTGGCCCGGTGTTTTTTTTGCTGAAGACAGGAAGGCCCTCGATATCCTGTGCTCACGCGAGGACGTTATCGCCGACAGGATAGGTTGTGGCGGCTTGTCGGGAGGCGGAATGAGGACAGTATTTATGGCAGGTCTTGATGAAAGAATAAAATGCGCTGTCTGTGTCGGATTTATGACTACATGGAAAGACCTGGTACTGAATAAATCTTTTACTCATACCTGGATGACATACGTTCCCCTGCTCCCTAACGAACTGGATTTTCCTGAGATTCTTGGGCTGAGAGCTCCGCTTCCAACCCTCGTGCTGAATGATGAACACGATGATCTGTACACCCTGGAAGGTATGAAGGATGCCGACAAGATACTTAAGGAGGTCTATAAAAAAGCCAAAGCAGACAGACACTACAGGTGCTCATTTTATCCTGGTCCACATAAATTTGATAAAAAAATGCAGGATGAAGCTTTCACATGGTTCGATATGTGGCTGAAAAGCAAACTTTAGTTTTATAATCCATAAATTCAAATCGATGACAAAAAGGAGGGATTTTGTTAAGAAGAGCATCCTGGGTGGCGCCGGGATCACTATTGGTGGAATGGGGCTTAGTGCACATTCATACGGTTCGGTAATTGGTGCCAATGAGCGCCTTAATGTGGCTGTTATTGGCACTGGCGGGCGTGGAGGTGCCCATGTCAGCAGCTGGTGTTCACTTAAGGATAAACTCAATATAAATCTTAAGACTGTTTGCGATGCCGATGAATTGCTTTCAGCACAGAAAGCTGCCATGGCTGAAAAAAGCACCAAAACCAGACCGTCAACAGAATGGGAAATGCGCCGTGTATTTGACGACAAGGATATTCAGCTTGTGTCGTTCGCAACACCCAATCACTGGCATGCACTGGGTACTATCTGGGCCTGCCAGGCAGGAAAACATGTTTACGTGGAGAAACCTGCATGCCATAATGTTTTTGAAGGCAGAAAAATGGTTGAGGCCGCAAAAAAATATAATGTAAGGGTCCAGGTAGGATTCCAGGGGCGGTCGTACCAGAATATAAATGCAGCGATCAAATTCATGCATGACGGTGGAATCGGTGAGGTTTACATGGCACGCGGACTTTGTTTCAAACCACGTGACTCTTTCGGCATTGCGAAAGATGCTAACCCTCCGGCCAACCTTCATTATGGTGATTGGCTAGGGCCGGCTCAGTTCAAGCAATATAATGAAAAATATCATCCTTATAACTGGCACTGGTTCTGGGATACAGGTAACGGAGATTCAGGAAACCAGGGTGTGCATGAATTTGATTTTGCACGATGGGGATTGAATAAAAACGAACATCCTGTTTCGGTTTATTCCACAGGTGGAATTTATGGGATCAGTCCTGAGGAGTGTGCACAGGAAACTCCAAACACCCAGACATCGATCATTAAATATGCCGATGGTAAAATCATCGAGTTTGAGACCCGCGGACGATATACAAATACTGAGTCACCGATGGGAGTGGATATTGGGGTGCTGTTCTATGGAACGGAGGGATATCTCGAACTTAAGGCCTGGGACGGAGATGGTGACAAATGGAAAGCATATCGCAAACGTGAAAAAGAGCCATTTGCCGGTTCGGGAATGACGGGCCCGCGCCAGGCTCCTTCATTAACCGGTTCCGACGCTGCCGAACATTATGCGAATTTTGTAAATGCAGTCCGCTCAGGGAAAGACAGTGAACTGACTGCCGGCATTGAGCAGGGATATTATTCATCGGCCCTGCCGCTACTTGCTAATGTCTCATACAGGGTAGGACGTGAACTTAGGTTTAACGGGAAGACGGAAAAATTCATAAACGATAAGGAAGCAGATGCATACCTTACAAGGTCGTACCGCAAACCGTTTATTGTCCCTGATAATGTTTGAAAAATCATAGATATTAATCACTAATATTGATTTGATAGTTTTAACTTCTAAACTGAATATAATGAGATTTTTATTTACTATTGTAATAGTCGGCATTTCAATGCTTTTTAGTCAAAATAGCATAAGTCAATCCTTAAGGAAAGACCTTCCACTTGTTCTTCCGGAAAACCGCTCCGACCTGGCAACTTCAAGGTTAAGACAGGAAGCAATGGTTAAGTTCATGATTCACCAGCTTCCTTCCAATATTAAAGACTGGGAACCCTATAAGGCAAATGTCAGGGAACAGATCATAAAAAAATCAGGAATCATTATTGATCATAACCTTCCAATCGATCTCAGGGTCACAAGGACAATAAAAATGGACGGTTATGATGTGCAGATGATCTACTTCCAGACACGTCCGGGAATGTACTGCACTGCCAATCTTTTTGTCCCGGACGGTAAAGGGCCGTTCCCTGCTGTAATAAATGTCCATGCGCATTCCGGACGGTTCGATGACAATGATCAGGCAGTTGGTCACAGCCTGGCTGCCGATGGATATGTGTGCCTTAGCATTGACCCATGGGGAGCAGGGGAGAGAACTACAGTGCATGGTACAACAGAGTATCATGGGTCGAACCTTGGCGCATCTGTAATGAACCTTGGCGAGTCATTATTGGGGATGCAGGTATCTGATAACATGAGAGGTGTCGATCTGTTATGCTCTCTACCATTCGTTGATAAAAATAATATAGGCGCTGCAGGAGCCAGTGGAGGGGGAAATCAGACTATGTGGCTGGCTGCCGTTGATGAAAGAGTAAAGGCAGCCGTTCCTGTTGTGAGCGTTGGCAGCTTTGAATCGTATGTAACAAGGTCAAATTGTATATGCGAACTGCTTATCGACGGACTGACATTTACAGAGGAGGCAGGTGTTCTTGCCCTGTCAAATGCAATAATGCCATGTAATCATGATAAGGATCAAAACCCAACTTTCTTTTCTTCGGAGATGCTGCGTACATATAAAAATGCATTACCTGTTTTTGAAATGACAGGAAGGGGAAAGAACCTGGCATACCGTACTTTTGATCTTCCCCATGGCTTTTTGAAAGAAGATCGTGAAGCTATGCTCGGATGGTTCGATATGCACCTTAAAGGAAAAGGGGATGGCGGTCTTAAAAAAGAGAAGGAATTTAAGCTTCTGACAGAACACGAACTGATGGTGTTTGAAACAGGAAAAAGAGATCCTCGTGTACTCACAACAATTGAATATGTCAAAAAAAGAGGTGATGACCTGAGATCGGCTTTCCTTAAGAATAAAGATTTCGATACAGAAGAAAAGAATAAAGAATTAAGAAGTATCTTAAGGATTGATGAGCTTCCTGAACTGAAGAAAATAAACCGGTTTTCAACTGCTGATGGTTGGGACAGGTTTGCTCTGGAAACAACTGATTCAAAGGTTATTCCATTACTGCATCGCAGTCCATCCGACAAGAGTCTTGGCTATGTGATCTTTTGCAGCACCGACGGTATGCGGAATATTCCTGATGCATTAACCGGGAGCCCCGGAAAGAAAGGATATGGTATTGTTATGGTTGATCTGACCGGTACAGGGGAAGCCTGGTCAACAATGGACAAGCCAGGCAAAAGGATCATTTTTCCAAACATGTCAAGAGGCGAACTATGGCTTGGTAAAACGATCCTTGGTGAGTGGGTCAGGGAATTGAAAATCGTGGTTCATTTTCTCAATGAGTCATTGAAAGCCACAAAAATAAGTTTCGATGGTACAAGGGAGGCCGGACTGGCTTCACTCTTCCTTTGTGCGGTGGAAAATCAAGTGAATATTGGTAATATAACACTGAGAGATGCTCCTGTAAGCTACCTGTTCGATAATAAGGAAACAATTGATTTCTTCAGCATGGGGATTCATCTTCCGGGTTTTCTTAACTGGGGAGATGTTTCACTAGCAGCTGCGTTAACAGGCAAAAACATCATTTTTGTTAACCCCGTTACCATGTCGGGTCAACCAGTTACCGGTGTCCGGCTGAAGGAGGTTCAGAATGAATTTCAAAAAATAAGATCGGCATGCAGTAAACCCGGAAATACAATTTTTAATTAACTTACACCCCACACTTAATAAAACCTGCAACAAACCCGAACCCGAAATACGAAACCAAAAAAAAAAACCTTTAAACTTTAGCCTTATATGGAAAAAAAAGTTCAACTCGACAGGGAGGAGTATCGGATCCTGTCAATAGATTTCTTTCGCGGATTCACCATGTTCATGCTCGTTGGTGGCATTGAAGGAATGTTTGGAAAGCTCGATCCGGATACAAGCAATCCTGTATTGTATTTTATCAGTGAACAATTATCTCATGTTCCCTGGGTCGGCCTTCATTTCTGGGATCTTATACAGCCCTTCTTTATGTTCATTGTGGGTGTTGCAATGCCCTTTTCACTGACACGCAGGTGGGACCGTGGAGATAACTGGGGTAAGACTTTCAAACATGTTCTGGTAAGATGCTTCTTCCTTCTGGCTATCGGGTGGGCTATAAGCTCTAGTGCTACAACTTCCAACTTTAACAATGTAATGGCTCAGCTGTCAGTTACATACCTGATAGCATTCCTTTTAATGAGGAAACCCTGGTCGGTGCAACTGCTTGTCGCATTCGGACTGATTCTGCTAAATGATTTGCTTTATAATTTCTGGCCGGTTGACGGATTTAACCAGCCTTACGAACCAGGACATAACTTTGGTTCATGGACCGACCTTATGCTGACCGGGAGCACCGATCATGGAAACTGGGTCCCGTTTAACGCCATACCTACTTCAGCCCATACAATATGGGGCGTTCTTGTAGGAATGCTTCTGATGAAGGACTGGACACCCAAAAAGAAGATAATGATATTGACTATTGTCGGATTGGCCGGAGTCATAATCGGGTATGCAATGAATCCGTTTATTCCCATCATTAAGCATATCTGCACAAGCTCATTTATAATAGTAAGCGGCGGATGGTGCCTTTTAGCGATGGCTTTTTCGTACTGGATTATAGACGTTCTTAAATTCAGGAAGATCCCGATGTTCTTTGCGGTGTGGGGAATGAATCCTCTGTTTATTTACCTTATGGGAAGCAGTTTCCGCAGCTTTTTTGCAAGACTGACCAATCCATATATTCACAGGATCTTCGGTTGGACGAATGAGGTTACAATCATTATTATATCGACAGTTGTTATTGCTGCAATGCTTTGGTATGTTTGTTATTTCATGTACAAGAGGAAGATCTTTATAAGGATCTGATGAGCACATTTCAATTAAATTTAACAAAAATAAATGGTTATTCCTATGAAAATCGTCAGAAGCTTCATAGCAATGCTGTTGTGCATTTTCCTTACAGGCAGCAGCAGCGCTTTTTCTCAGGAAAAGGAGATTATTAAATTCGGCAAGGCTATCAGTTTTCAGAAAGCACTGCTTAAAACAGGGCAAAAAGATAGTCCGCTCACCTGGGTAGATGTCAATACATCACCCGAAACGTGGACTCTTAAGAAAGATATCCTTGTCTGTTCCGGCAGGCCGATTGGCGTGATGAGATCAGAAAAGCAATATGAGAACTTCATCCTCCATGTTGAATGGATGCATATTGAACCGGGCGGAAATTCCGGAACATTTGTATGGAGCAGCGCCAGGCCGAACGAAAAATCCCGCCTTCCCGATGGAGTGGAAGTACAGATGCTTGATCTTGAATGGGTAGCCAGGAACACACGTAATGGAGTAGTTCCACCTGTTGCCTATGTTCATGGAGAGCTTTTTGGAGTTGGCGGAGTGAAGACCACCCCGGATAATCCCAGGGGCACCCGCAGCATGTCGATCGAAAACAGATGCAAGGGAAAGGGCGAATGGAATACCTACGATGTGGTGTGTGTGGATGGTGTTATTAAGCTTTCGGTTAATGGCAAGTTCGTGAATGGGATAAGCAAATCGACACAGAAAAAAGGTTACATATGCCTTGAGTCAGAAGGAGGAGAGATCCATTTCCGCAATCTCAGGATCATTGAGCTGCCAGCCGGAGTAACAGCGCCGGAACAGACAGCTCCGTTATTTCCATAAATACTAATACCTGGCCCCATGAAAGAAAATAAGTTTTCAAGAAGGAAGTTTTTAAGTACTACCGCGACAGCTTTTGGAGGAATCGCAATTTATCCTTCAGCTGTAATTTCCGGTTTGGGACATAAAAGTCCGTCTGATAAACTGAATATAGCCATAATAGGTGTTGGCGGAAGGGGTGGAAGCAACCTCAGGGGGGTAAGCAGTGAAAATATTGTGGCTTTATGTGATGTACATGAAGCTTCCGTCGCAAAGGCAGCCGAAACATACCCCCTGGCAAAAAGATATAAAGATTTCCGTCTGATCTTTGACAGACCAAAAGAAATAGATGCAGTTGTTGTGAGCACCTGCGAACATACTCATGCATTTGCAGTTCTGCCTGCCCTTCAGCTGGGCAAACATGTATATTGTGAAAAACCACTCACTCACGGAGTTTGGGAAGCACATGTTATTACAGAAGCCGCCCGTAAAGCTAAGGTGGCCACACAGATGGGCACCCAGATACATGCAGGGGATAATTACCGTCGGGTGGTGGAACTAATCCAGACCGGGGCAATAGGAAATGTAAGCGAGGTACATGTTTGGGTATCGCGCGCATGGGGATGGCAGAGCGATGAGGAAGCTATTGCACACAAGGATATTGTTTCGGTTCGTGAACGGCCCGCAGGTTCTTCACCAGTGCCGGCAGGACTTGACTGGGATCTGTGGCTGGGGCCTGCCCCCTACAGGCCTTTTAACGAGGTTTACTGGCCCGGACCAAAATGGTACCGCTGGTGGGATTTTGGAAACGGAACAATGTCTGACCTTGGCAGTCATTGGATCGATCTTCCCTGGTGGGCGCTTAAGCTCGAGTATCCTCTCACTATCGAAGCTGAGGGACCGTTACCTCATAAGGAGATCGCCCCTGCCTCAATGCACGCAATTTATACCTATGGAGCGAGAGGCGAAATGCCCCCTGTTACCCTTCACTGGTACCAGGGTACAATGAAGCCAAAGCTGTTCACCGATAGCAAGATACCTGCTTATGGAAGCGGAGTGCTTTTTGTCGGCGATAAAGGAATGCTGCTTTCCGATTACAGCAAGCATGTCTTATTACCTGAAGAAAAATTTGCTGGTTTCCAGAGGCCCGAGCCATTTATTTCAAAGTCGGCAGGCCATTACCAGGAATGGATTAATGCATGTAAAACAGGTGAACCGACAACCTGTAATTTCCTGTATGCCGGACCACTGACTATTGCCAATCATCTTGGTAATATCGCTTTCCGCGCAGGCACAAAACTTGAGTGGGATCCCGTTAAAATAAGGGTTAAAAACAGTGCAGCAGCAGATTCACTGATCAGGAGTGATTACCGGAAAGGATGGAAATTAAAATAACTATGAACTTAACTAATCTGTTATATTATTACCTTTTAATTTATTAAAATATTTCTATTATGAAAATCAACCGACGGAAATTTGTAAAGAATGCCACTCTCGCAGGTATTGGATCAGCCGCAATTTCATCAGCAGCCATGACTCCCGGTATCAATGAACCGCAAAGGAAAAAGCCAGCTCCTCCTTCTCCAGCCCCTTCAGACAGGCTGAGAGTTGGATTTATTGGTGTTGGAAACAGGGGAGGAGGACATCTTCGCACTACCCTGGGTATTGGTACTGTAGATATTGTTGCAATATGCGATGTTTCCCAGAGATCGATTGACACTGCCATGAAACGTGTTTCAGATGCAAAGGTGCCGGCGCCAAAAGTCTATACAGGCAGTGAGCTTGCATATATAGATATGCTTGAAAAGGAGAAACTTGATGCCGTTATTATTGCCACACCATGGGAATGGCATGCCAGGATGGCTGTTGCAGCAATGAAAGCCGGTGTTTATACTGGACTGGAAGTGCCTGCATGTATCACAGTTGATCAGGCATGGGAACTGGTAAATGTTCATGAGGAAACTGGTGTTGAACTGATGTTTCTGGAAAACGCCTGCTACGGCCGCTCAGGTCTGGCAATACTCAATATGGTGAGACAGAATGTTTTTGGTGAGCTATTGCATTGTCGCTGCGGTTACCTGCACGACCTCAGGGGAGTAAAATTCAATGACGGAGAGTCTTATAACTATGCACCGGGAAAACCCCTGAAATTTGGCCAGGAAGCTTTTGCCGAGGCACAGTGGAGAGGACTGCATTCATTACGTCGTAACGGTGATCTATATCCTACCCACGGTATCGGGCCTATAGCACATGCTCTTGATATTCATAATGGTAACCGTTTTATCACATTATCAGCATTTGCTACCAAAGCAAGAGGACTTAAGAAATATGTTGACGATCACGGTGGTCCGAATCATCCGCTTAAAAATGCACAATGGAATTGCGGTGATATTGTTACATCACAGATCAAATGCCAGAACGGAGAAACTATTCTTGTTACTCACGATTGCAACAATCCGAGACCTCATGTGTCCGATAAGTTTGTACAGGGTACAAAAGGACTGTGGTACGGTGACTGGAAATCGATCTATATTGAGAATGCTTCTCCAAAACAGCATCAGTATGAACCTGAAGATGAGTGGATCAAAAAATACGATCACCAATACTGGCGCCAGGATGCTGATAAAGCTGCAAGTTCCGGTCATGGTGGGGTAGATTATATGGTGCTGAATGATTTTTATGGATCTGTAAAAGATAAGAAACCTGCCTCTATCGACGTATATGATGCAGCAGCATGGAGCGCAATTTCAGAACTTTCTGAAATGTCAGTTGCAAGAGGCGGCGAACCTGTTGATTTCCCTGATTTTACGCGTGGCAAGTGGCTCCATTTCCGCAAGGACAGGATCTTTGCCAACGATGAAAAGTTCCCGATGCTGCCCGATAGATATACTACTTATTAATATTACGAACTCCTTTTGAAAGTGGATCAGGGGTATTACCTATACCCCTGATCCCGGGGAGTCGTCTCCGGGTGAAAAATTTGGTTAATATCTATTCAGTATGAAAAACAAGTCCCTGTTATCATCTGTCTTATTCCTTTTACTGCCAGCCTTGCTTTTTGCCCAGTCTTATGCGACCTGGGACAAGAAATCGCTTGTGCTTGATAATGGAACAATAAGAAGAATCATCAATCTTACACCTGATGACGGAATTTCATCGGGAGGGATCAGGCTTTCAGGTGGTCCCGAAGAATTCATAAGCAGGAATTTCGGTGAGTTCAGCTTCGAGATCGATGGCAAATCATTTACAGGCCTTGACAAGTGGAAGCTGATAAGCGTTTATGATATCGCCGATGAATATAAAGGCAGGGGAGCTGTTGTTGTTCTTGAAAACCAGGAGCCAAGGTTCAGGATAAGCATAGCATACCTTCTATATCCTGATCTGCCGCTTATCAGAAAAAATATAGTTTTTCAGAATTCTGGTAATAAAGAGTTGAAGCTCGAATCACTCGATATTGAATATCTTAGATTTCCCTCTTCCGAGACTCATTGCTGGATAATGCATGATTTTGCGAGGCAGAAAGGTCTTGGCCAGTTTGTTGGTGAATGGTACGATCCTGTGTCTGTAGTTCATGATGTGGCTCTCGGTCAGGGACTGGTTCTTGGCAATGAGGCCCCGGGAGTGATGAAACGAACTACAGCCTTCCTTAAGCCACGACTGATCACAACCGGGCTTACACACTCAGATCAGAATTTTGCATTCCGAAAATGGCTTGAGCCGGGCGAAAAATGGGAAAGCCCTTGGGTCTTCACCGGAGCTTACAAAGGTTCTGACCCTTATGTTCCGCTTAACAGTTTCGTAAGCGATTATGTACGTAAACACCTCGGAACACGTCTAAGCAAGATTCCTGAGAAACCTGTATTCATATATAATACATGGAAGCCTTTCAGAAAGGAAATTAACGAGAAGCTTATTTACGAATTAGTGGACGCTGCCGCCGCATGCGGCATTGAAGAGTTTATTATCGACGATGGCTGGCAAACCATTTACGGCGACTGGGGCATTGATAAAAAGAAATTTCCAAACGGTTTCAAACCGGTTTTTGATTACATAAAATCGAAAGGCATGAAGCCTGGCATCTGGATAAGCCTGGCTACCGCCGATTCGGCAAGCAATGTTTTCAAACAGCACCCTGAATGGCTTGTGCGTGAGGCCGACGGCTCGCCTGTAAACCTGCATGCCGATGGTGACGGAAGAAATTATTCTATGTGCATGACCTCAGGCTGGTACGACTACATCAAAAAGATAATACTAGATCTTGTTAAGGAACACGGTCTTGAATATATAAAGGCCGATTTTGCTGCGGTAACTGGTTCCTATACAACAGATAAAACCCGTTCAGGATGCCATTCAAAGGACCATCCTATGCATGCCGACCGTAATGAGTCAATGCTTGTTATGTACCAGAGGACATGGGATTTTTTCGATGACCTTCACAAGGAAGCCCCTGAACTTTTTATAGACTGTACTTTTGAGACAATGGGAGACCTTCAGCTTATCGATCTCGATATGTGCAAGCATGCTGAAGGCAACTGGCTGTCGAATTTCGAGCAGCCGGCCCCAATTGGTTCAATGCGTGTGCGCCAGATGGCCTGGTGGAGAACTCCCACTATTCCTGCAACGGCGCTTGTAATAGGAAACCAGAGCATGGACGATCCGCAATTTGAATTGTCACTGATGTCACTATCGGGTACCCTACCTATAGTATTGGGAGATCCGAGAGCATTAAAGGTGGATCAAAGAGCCCGGATAAAATCCTGGGCCGACTGGCTCAGGGCAACCCAGGAAAAACATGATTTTATGTCGTATCGTCAGGATCTGGCGGGTTACGGGGAACCCATGGAAGGATTGTGGGATGGCTTCCAGCGGATAAATAATGATACACGCTCAGGAGGAATAGTCGGGATATTCAGGCATGGCTCACCTGAGGACCAGCGCAAGGTGATAGTCAGATATCTTGATCCGGCTGCTACTTATGATGTGATCCAGGCTCCGGGGAACGTAAAGATAATAACGGCTACAGGCAAAGACCTTGCGGAAAAAGGCTTCAGCGTGAAACTAAATAAATTTTATGACGGTGCGGTTTTTGAAATATCAAGATCCGGTACCAGGTAAACAACCCCGGACTCAATCCGGAACCAGATTACAACTAAATAATTATTTCCCGTTTTAACGGGAGGATATAACCTCAGACTAATGAAGAAAATACTTTATAACTCATTGATAATAATTGCTCTTTTTATTTTTTCCTGTTCGGGTAAGCAGCAAAAGTCCTCACTTTTAATAGGGTTGGCCGAGGTGAACTATACCCCTCCGGTTGGAATGGACCTGGTTGGCAATTACCGTGGTGATGATTATGCATCAAGAGGTGTACATGATTCATTGTATGCAAGAGCAGTTGTGGCATCCAATAGAGAAGGAGAGAAGGTTGCCATCCTTTCCGTTGATATCTGCTACCTGAAGAAGGAAGCTGTAAATATGATGCGTTCCTGGATATCCGGAAAAACGGGAATTTCTCCGGAAAACATCATGATACATGCCACTCATACTCACAGCGGGCCAAAATCCGATCTTAATGCCCCGGGAGCAATGGAATACCTGACAAAAGCAGCCAGCGCTGTTGTCAGAGCGAACGAGCAGTTAAAGCCCTCTTTGCTCTCAATAGGACGATCAAAGGAGGATAGAGTTTCACATAACAGACGACTGAAATGCATTGATGGTACAACTCACATGTGCTGGGAAAAGTTCGAACCCGGTTTTGTTATAGGGCCATGGGGTCCAACAGATCCTGAACTTATTACTTTATCAATAGAACAGGATGGGAAGGAAACCGGCGTGATAGTAAACTTCAGTTGCCACGCCACCACTCTGACGGGTAATAACTGGCTCTATTCAGCCGATTATCCCGGATATCTCATTGAATCACTCAGGAGGATCAAGGGCAATGATTTCAAGCCGGTATTTTTAAACGGTCCTTGCGGAAACGTCACGCAGGTCGATTACAGGGTAGGATTTCCTGATACGTACCAGGAATGCCAGAGAATAGGTTACATTCTTGGTGTTTCGGCAATGGAAGCCATTAATAACCGCAAACCTTCCGGTGGAGATGAGATAGCAGCATCAAGCCGCATGGTTCCGGTTAAAAGAATCACAATTTCAGCGGAGCAGGTTGCCTGGGCAGAAAAAATAATGAAAAAGGTGGAAAAGGAGGGAATGCCTCCCATTCAGGCCGATGGCATGCCTGACGCCTATTATGCAAAAGAGTGGCTCGAAATGCATAAAATCCAGGATGTAGTTGACAGCATGGAAGTAATGGTTGTGAGGATTGGGGATAATGCTTTTGTGGGTTTGCCTGGTGAGATCTTCTGTGAATTCGGGATGGATATTAAAGCACGATCACCTTTTGCCAATACCATTGTTATGGGACTTACCAACGACAACAAGAATTATTTTCCCACTGAAGCATCTTTTACTCAGGGGCCCAACGGTTTTACTCCCATGATCACCGGTTATGAAACAACCCCGGGTACAACAAGATACGAGAAAAGGGCCGGTGAAAAACTTACAGAATCGGCAGTCACTCAGTTGAACAACATTTTTTAACTATTATATTTAATTATCTTCAGTTTTTAAAAACAACAAATTGATATGGCAGAAAAATTAGCAATCCAGGGAGGTCCGAAAGCGGTACTAAGCGCCAAGACAGGCTGGCCGAATTTCGATGAAAAAGCAATAAAAGCAGTTGAAGAAGTATTAAGATCGGGCAAGGTGAATTACTGGACCGGGCCAAAAGGAATGGAGTTTGAGAAAAAATTTGCGGAATGGCAGGGTAGCAAATACGCTATCTCAGTTGCTACCGGTACGGCAGCTCTTCATGTTGCATTAACAGCTCTTGGAATTGGTCCTGGAGATGAAGTAATTGTACCCAGTTATACATTTATTGCCTCCAGCTTCTCAGTTGTTCAGGCAGGAGCCATTCCGAGATTTGCTGATGTGAATATTGATGATCATTGCATTAGCATCGAATCTGCTGAAAAGCTGGTTAATGAACGAACAAAGGCTATCATGCCTGTTCACCTTTATGGTAATGTTTGTGATATGGATAAAGTCAATGCATTTGCCAGAAAACATAAGCTGTTTGTAATTGAAGATAATGCCGAGGCATTCGGAGGATCATACAAGGGAAAGAAAACGGGCACTGTAAGCGATATTGCTGCCTGCAGCTTCTGCCAGAATAAGACTTTCACAACGGGTGGTGAGGGAGGAATGGTGACCACTGATAATGAAGAATATGCATGGATCGCGAAAAGCTTCAGGGATCATGGGTATGATGTTAAAGAGAGGCTGAGCCTGCTTGAGCTCGAACAGAAGTTACCGTATATTCATAATATGGTCGGATGGAATTACCGGATGACTGAGATGCAGAGTGCCATTGGCCTGGCTGAGCTTGAGAGGATGGATAACTGGAATATGCCTTCAAGACAGAGAAATGCCCATATTATAATTGATAGTATAAAAGACCTGCCGCAGGTGTTATATACTCCTGTTGACACTCCTGAAAGGCGCAACGGATGGTTTGTTATGGCCTTCTCACTGGATATCGAAAAAATGAATTGCGATATCAGAGGATTCGTTGATGCTGTTGTTGCAGAAGGTGCCCCGGTATGGAAGGTATTCTGGCCGCAGTGTCATACTGAACAGGCATTTCAGAAACATATCGCATTCGGACGTTCGGGATTCCCTTTTAAATCGAAGGAATATACAAATCCGAAAAGCGCTGATTATTCAAATATAGAGGTGCCCAATGCCAGGTGGCATGAAAAACACACCTTTACCTGCTTCGCGTTTCCAACCTATACCGTTGAAAACTGTGTACAGATCGGAAATGCTTTACGTAAAGTGATTTTAGCTTATTCAAAATAAAGGAGGATCTGCTTTGGAAAAGAAAATAAGATGGGGGGTTATCGGTTCGGGTGGTATCGCCCGGAGAAGAACTATTCCCGAAGGTATAGTTGCATCGGGCCTTGCTGAGCTGGTCTCGGTTTATGATACTAATCAGGAAGCAAACAAGTCGGTTGCAAAGGAATTCGGCGCCACGCCTGTGAAAAGCATAAAAAAACTGCTTGATTCGGGTATTGATGCAGTATATGTTGCCTCCCCGGCAAACATGCATTACAAGAATGTTATCGAATGTGCAAAGGCAAAAAAACATATTCTCTGCGAAAAGCCGCTTGGCATGTCTTCAGGTGAAGCTGAAAAGATGGTAAGGAATTGCCGTGAAAATGACGTTTTGCTTGGAACAGGCCTGATGATGAGATTTCTTTCCCAGCATAAAGCCGCTCTTAAAATGATAAAGGAAGGGACTCTTGGCAAACCTGTTTACGGACGAGCCCAGCTTTCATGCTGGTATCCTCCCATGGATGGCGCCTGGAGGCAGAATCCCAAAACAGGAGGAGGAGGTTCTCTGATGGACATGGGCAGCCACTGCATTGACCTGCTTGAAATGTTCTTCGGAGAAATCAAAAGCGTTAATTGCTTTATTAATAATAATGTTCATTCCTACAGATCGGAAGACAGCGCTGTTGTCTCAATTCTTTTCAGGAATGGGGCACTCGGTACCGTTGATACATATTTTTGCATTCCGGATAACAGCAGCAAGAACATACTGGAATTATATGGTTCTAACGGCAGCATTATTGCCAGTGGAACTATTGGTCAGGGAGCGTCAGGAAAAATGACGGCATTTATTGAAAATGGAACTGCCGGTTACGACGCTGCACAAGCAAGATCAGCAGCTGATGGTCATTCAATCGATCCTGAGCCTGTAAATACATACCTTGCCGAAATTGACGAATTCAGCTCAGCCATACTTGAAAAAAGGGCACCGGCCAACAGCTATGAGCTAGGGCTCAGAAATCAAAAGATAATTGAGGCTTGCTATAAATCGGCAAGAACAGGAAAGGTAATTGAAATAAAATAACTAGATGGAAAAAGTGGTACTGGGAATATTTGCCCATCCCGATGATGCCGAAATGATGTGCGCAGGAACTCTTTCCCTGATGAAAAAGGCCGGATGGGAGGTTCATATAGCCACCATGGGCAACGGGGATAAGGGAACAGCCGAATATAACAGGGAAGACATTATGCGTATCAGGAAGGCGGAGGCGATTAAAGCTGCTGAACTACTGGGAGGAAAATATCATTGCCTTGAGTTCGACGACATATATATTTTTTATAACAGGGAAACGATTAACAAGGCGACTGCCTTGATACGCAGCATAAAGCCATCTGTAGTCTTTACTGCAAGTCCGAACGATTACATGTTCGACCATGAGATCACCAGCTCCGTTGTTCAGACAGCCTGTTTTTGCTCGGGCATGAGGAACATGGAAGTGGCAGAGGAGCCTTTTGAACCTGTCCCATACCTCTATTACAGCGATTCGATGGATGCGAAAGATAAGCTTGGGAATGCGATCATACCATCAATGTATGTTGACATAACCTCAGAGATCCTGTTCAAGCAGGAAATGCTTGCCTGCCATGCCAGTCAGCGTAACTGGCTGCTCGAGCACCATAAGATGGATGAGTACATCTTATCGATGAAACGCTTTGCTGAGAAACGGGGAAGGGAGATCGGTACGGGCTTTGCAGAAGGGTTCAGGCAGCACCTTGGTCATGGATATCCCCAGGATAATGTCTTAAAGGAAATACTTGGAGACCTTGTCTGGATAAAGAAAAACTAAATCCATATTTCCTTAAAAAAATACTTAGATGAAGAATACAATTGCATTATCCTTATTAATTGTTTCAGCATTATTGGCAGGTTGTTCATCAAATAAAAATAAAGCAATGGAACAATACGAAGTGAAAAGATCGGACCGGTCTATGGTCATTGACGGTAACTGGAATAAACCGCACTGGCACAACATAAAACCGCTTGAAATAAAAAACCGGATGGGCGACAAGCCCCTTTTTACTCCTGCTGTTGAGGCTAAAATGATGTACGATGATGAAAACCTGTATGTGATCTTCAGGGTAACTGACAAGTACGTGAAAAGTATTGTCACAGAAATTAACGGACCAGTGTATGAAGAACCGGCAGTGGAATTTTTCTTTTCTCCCGATACTGCATTTCCACATAAGTATTTTAACCTTGAGATTAATTGCATTGGCACACCCTTGATGCATTACAATGATTTTAAAGAAGTTGTTGAAGGGCGTACCGTTAAGGAGTCTGTTCCTCTTGCTGAAAGTGATATCAGCCAGATTGAGATTGGCCGTACTATATCAGAGCCGCTTGATCCGCTCACAAGAGTAATTGATGAAGAGATAACCGGGCCGGTAACATGGACAATTGAATACAGGATACCGTTAGCAATGCTTGAGACTTATTCGAAAATAATACATCCGAAAGCCGGAATTGAATGGAATGCAAATTTTTACAAAATAGCTGAGAAAGGAACCAACATTCATTTCTTTACATGGTCGCCAGTCAATAACCCGCTACCGAATTTCCATCTTCCTCAGTTCTTTGGAACTATTATTTTCCGGTAACAGATCATTTCTATGAGCGCCGGTAATACTGATACTGTTGTTAAGAGCGAGGGACAAACACAGCATCTGAATCGCGTGCTGGGCTTATGGGACCTCATTTTTTATGGGATTGTCCTCATACAGCCTATTGCAGCGGTAGGGCTGTTCGGGATTGCATCGGAGAGCTCCCGGGGCCACATGGTAACAACCCTGATCATTGCGATGATCGCCATGATGCTTACTGCAGTAAGCTATGGCAGGATGGCCTCATTGTATCCTTCAGCCGGTTCGGCATACACATACGTTGGTAAGGGACTGAACAGTTATCTTGGCTTTCTTGCAGGTTGGGCAATGTTCCTGGATTATCTTATTGTTCCGATAATAAATACCGTTTATGGGGCCCTCACCCTTCAGCGTCTGATACCTTCAGTTCCTTTTATAGTGTGGGTTGTTCTGTTTGTCTGCGTAATTACTTTTCTTAATCTGAGGGGGATACGCACGACATCAAAGTCGAATGAACTGCTGCTTGCTGTAATGGTAGCCGTAATCGGGATCTTCATAGTTCTTGCAATCCGGTTTATCTTTAATGACCAGGGATGGAACGGTTTATTTTCCTTAAGGCCTTTCTATAATCCTGAGACTTTCAATTTTGGAGCCGTGATGACTGCAACCTCCTTTGCAGCCCTCACCTATATAGGCTTTGACGGTGTTACAACACTTGCCGAAGATGTCAGAAATCCCAAAAGAAACATGCTCATCGCGCCTGTCCTGGTTTGCCTGTTCACGGGCCTTTTCAGCGGGCTGCAGATATATCTTGCACAACAGGTGTGGCCCGATTACAGTTCCTTTCAGAATCCTGAAACAGCTTTCTATGATGTCTCTGCAAGAGTTGGCGGGCAGTTCCTTTTTAATGCTGTGGCAGTAATACTATTTATCGCCTGCCTGGGAAGCGGACTGGCAGGTCAGGTTGGAGCTGCCAGACTCCTTTTTGCAATGGGCCGGGATCGTGTTCTTCCAAAAAAGATATTTTCACACCTTGATCAGAAACGAAACACACCTGTTTATAATATTGTCATCCTTGGAATTCTGACAATTGTAGGATCCCTGACAATAAGCTACCAGGGCGCTGCCGAACTATTAAACTTCGGAGCTTTTCTGGCATTTATGGGAGTCAACATTGCATCACTGCGGCAATTCTTTTTCCTGCGTCCCCAGGGTGAATCGCGGAATATTATTTTTGACCTTTTAATGCCTTCACTCGGCTTTCTGTTTTGCTTCTCAATATGGATCAGCCTACCGGCGCCTGCTAAAATTATGGGTGGGATATGGTTTTTAGCGGGACTAGTATACTTGTTTTTCATGACAAAAGGTCTCAGAAAGAAGCCGGTCATGATTGATTTTACCGATGCACAGTGATTTCCGGGCTCAGGCAGGCGTTTGTTGAGGAGGTGTTTGAAGTGGCGTGTTTAAATAAAGAGAACTTAAAATATGACTTCTGAAAAAATTATTATTTCCGGCACAGGCTGCGCTCTTGGCGATTTTCTTTATAGTGGAATATCATTCGAAAGTTCAGGATTCAGGGCATTTAAATCTGAAAAAGCCGGTGACGGCGGACTCAGTCCGGGCCGGCTGGTTTTTACAGAAGAGCTTGAAAAATTTTCGGGACTGACTTATCAGGAGGTATTAAAAGAAGTAATAGGCGAAAGGCAGCCCGATGCATTTAATGTTGGCGGGCCCTCGCTGGTTTCCCTGATTCATGCTTCGCAGATGCTTGGCAGTAAGGGTTATGAGGTAAAATATTTTGGCTTGTCGGGAGATGATGATACTGCACGAAGGATCTTCAAGATAGTAGAAAAAACTCCTTTGAATATTCAGAACTACGGAAGGACAAAGATCAGGGAGTCGCCATTCACAGATGTCCTGTCTGATCCTGATTATGATAACGGGAACGGTGAACGGACCTTCGTAAACAATATTGGAGCAGCCTGGGAGTATTATCCTCAGCATCTGCCGGATGATTTTTTCAGCTCTGATATAGTCTGCTTTGGTGGAACCGGCCTGGTTCCGAACATACATAGTAATCTCACCTCATTGCTTGAAAGGGCAAAAAATAATAATTGCCTTACAGTCGTAAATACCGTATTCGATTTTCTCAATGAGAAAGCTGATCCTGATAAACCCTGGCCCCTTGTCAGGGAAGATTCATTCGGCCTTATCGATATACTTATCATGGATTCAGAGGAAGCCTTGCGAATAAGCGGAACCTTAGCCCCGGAGAAAGCCGCTGATTTTTTTGCTTCTTCCGGATTATCCTCATTTATAATCACAAATGGGCCCAAAGATATAATAGCATGGTCGGGAGGGAAAATGTTTAAAAAGACCGATATGCTCAGAATGCCGGTTTCAATGCGTGTTGCAGGTCTTCTTAAATCAGGAGTTATTGCTGCAGGTGATACGACCGGTTGCGGAGATAATTTTGCCGGAGGAGTAATTGCTTCTCTTGCCTGGCAGCTTAAAAATGGACTGAAAGGAGAATTCAGCCTTACCGATGCAATATCATGGGGTGTTGCTTCTGGTGGATTTACCTGCTTCATTATGGGAGGTACATTCGCCGAAAAACAACCAGGAGAAAAATTTGGGAAAGTCAATGAGCTCCGTAATGATTACCTGAAGCAGATAACGCGAGGTAAAACAATATAAATTATACATTTTCCAGATCGGAATTAAACTCATCGATTTTAAAATCATAAAATTGTTATATTTGAAAAAGGTCTTCCCTTGTTTAACTTAACACCTGAATAACTATTGCCAGGATTTAGAAATTTTTTAGCATTAAAAGCAGGTAAGTATATTTCCCTGATCTTTTTTTTTATTTTTTATACACTTTCATTAGTTTTTTCCCAGGAACCTGTTACTATTAGCAGGTTGTCGGGAGAAATTAAGTTCGACGGAATGCCTGATGAGAGCGCATGGGAAAATGTAGTGCCGATCCCGTTAACGACACTACAACCTGTAGCAGGTAAAGAGCCATCAGAAAAGACCGAGATTTTGATCGGCTATTCAAATGATTTTCTGTGGATAGGCGGAAGATTCTATGATTCCCAACCTTCTCTTATTCAGATAAATACAAAGAAAAGAGACGATATAGGGGAGGACAGCGATTTTTTCAGGATCCTTCTCGATTGTATGAATGACAACCAGAACGGGTTTGTCTTCGGCACATCACCCTCAGGACACAGGCTTGATATGGCAGTTGCAAACGATGCCCGGATAGATTCAAGGGATATGCTGCCCTTCAATGTAAGCTGGAACACATTCTGGGATGTGGAAACTGTTGTCACAGAGAATGGATGGTTTACTGAGATGAGAATACCCTTTTCAAGTCTCAGGTTCAGGGAGGCTCCGGAAGGAGTTACTATGGGATTGATTGCTTACCGCTGGATCCCGAGAAAGAATGAATTGATCATATTCCCCGAACTTGATCCTAAATACGGAAAATGGGTCAGGTATCAGCCCAGCCAATCAAGCGATATAATGATGAAGGGAATAAAACCGGCAAATCCAGTATATATAACACCTTATCTGCTGGGGGGCTGGGAAATGAAAAACAATCTTTCAGTTATTAATGGGGATAATACCTATAAAAAAACAATTAATCCTGCACTGGAAGCTGGCCTCGATATTAAATACAGTTTAAATTCAAACCTGACCCTTGACCTTACTCTTAATACTGATTTTGCACAGGTAGAGGATGATGAACTGCAGGTTAATATTTCAAGGTTTGACACATATTACCCTGAGAAGAGACTGTTTTTCCAGGAGCGTGCCGATATTTTCAGCTTTAATCTCGGGAGGGACGCAAACCTCTTTTACAGCAGGGAGATCGGACTATATAATGATTCACTGCCTGTGAGGATCTTTGGAGGGGCAAGGCTGACCGGCAAGATGGGTAAATTCGACGTAGGGCTGATAAACATGCAGACCCAGAAACTGTCGACATTCCTTGAATCGGAAAATTTCAATGTTTTCAGGCTGAAGCACAAGATTTTAAATCCTTACTCTTATGCCGGTGGAATGTTCACATCCAGGATAGGTGCAGACGGCTCTTATAATTTTACTTATGGCATCGATGGCAACATCAGGCCTTTCGGTGACGATTACATAGATCTGAAATTTGCACAGTCTGTTGAATCTGGAAGAAACTACAGAAGAATGGCCGATATGACCTTTGCAAGAATCTTCTGGGAAAAAAGAAATAATAAAGGCTGGGGTTACAGGAACTCTGCCAGCTGGTCGGGCAGTGATTTTAACCCGGGCATAGGTTTCCTGCAGCGGGAAAATGTTATTACTCTGGTTGGACGAATACGTTATGGATGGGTTCCCCCTGAGAAATCAAGGCTCTTCACGCACCAGGCTTACTTCAAATGTAACTCATATTTCAGTACCGATGGGTACCTTGAAACAATCGGAGCGGGACCCGGCTGGCAGTTTGAAACAAAAAATAAATTCACAGGTGAATTTGAACCAGAATTCCACAGGGAAATAATTGTTGAGACATTTTTTGTGGACGAGGTAACACAATCCACTTATGTGCCAGAAGGCGAATATTCCTTCTTTTCACTAAAAGGCACATTAGGGACTCCCTCATCAGCGGGACTTAATATAATCTCCGAGTATGAAATTGGTCAATATTATGACGGATCGGTGATCTCCCTCAGCCTTAAGCCGGTTTTCTCAGTATCAAGAAGCATAAGGCTCGAGGGCCAGTACCTGTTCAATGACATTAAGCTCCCTAAGAGGGATCAGAGATATCTTGCTCATGTATTTGGTTTCAAATTTTTATACATGTTCAGTACCAAGCTTACAGCCAGTGCATTTATTCAGTATAACAGCGCCGAGGATATTTTTCTTTCGAATCTGAGAGTCAGGTATAACCCGAGAGAAGGAAATGATTTCTATATTGTATTCAATGAAGGTCGTAATTCGGATATTTACCGGACAAGCCCTGAACTGCCAAGGATTATGGATGAAACTATTCAGATAAAATACTCACATACTTTCAGGTTATAATAGGATTAAATTCAGGCTAATACTGACAATAAACATGAAGAGATTATTATTAATATCCCTCTTATCTGTATTATTAGGGATCTGCAATGCCCGTGAATCGTATAATGTTCTTGACTTCGGAGCAGTAAATTCCGGTAAGACCCTGACAACAAAATCCATCCAGAAAGCAATAGACCAGTGTGCTGCCAAAGGCGGTGGAACTGTTTATTTTCCTGCCGGGAAGTATCTCTCCGGAACAATTTACCTTAAAAGTTTTGTAACCCTTCATCTTGAAGCAGGAGCGGTACTTGAGGGCAGCACTGACCTGAAAGATTATCCTGTTACGATTTCAAAAATCAGATCATACACTGACAATTATACCAATAAGAGCCTGATCTATGGTGAGGACCTTGAGCATATAGCCATTACCGGGTATGGTATCATTAATGGAAATGGGGCCTCTTTCGTTTTGCCAAAAGAATTCAGGGAAAAAAACCTCTTTGAATCATACAAGGCCCGGCCTTATCTCATACGGATAATAAACTGCAAAAACATAATTGTCAGGGATATCACTATAAAAGATTCTCCCATGTGGGTGCAGCATTATATGTCGTGCGATAATATAAATATAGAAGGTATCACTGTAAGCAGCCGGGTCAACAATAATAACGACGGCATTGACATAGATGCCTGCGATAATGTACGCATCTCGAACTGTAATATTATAAGCGGCGACGATGCTATAGTTATAAAAAGCACTCTCGACAGGCCATGCAGGAACATAACTGTAACAAATTGCGTGATTAGCTCACATTGCAATGCTTTTAAGCTTGGCACCGAATCGAATGGCGATTTTCATAATATTAACATGAGCAACTGCACTATATACGATACCAGACTTGCCGGCATAGCCCTCGAAATGGTTGACGGTGGTTCATTGAATAACGTATCGGTATCTGACATAAATATGGACAACGTTGGTTGCGCCATCTTCGTGAGGCTGGGCAACCGTGCGCGTCCCTTTAAATCGGATATGAACACCCCGGGAATGGGGAGCTTATTCAACGTGATGCTGAGTAATATTCAGGCCAGGAATATTGGTAAAACAGGCTGTTCCATTACCGGACTACCTTCTTTTCCTGTGAGTGACATAAAACTTAATAATATCCGGATCTCATTTGTCGGTGGAGGAGCAGAAGAGCTTGTAAACCGTAAGATTGAAGAATTTCCTGAAAAGTACCCTGAATTCGGGATGTTCGGAAGCCTGCCGGCATACGGATTTTTCTGCAGACATGTGGAAAACATGACAATGAATAATATCGAACTTACATATCTAAAATCTGACTTCCGGCCGGCACTTTACCTGAAAGATGTAAGAGACTCCAGAATATCTGACCTTAAAGCGTCATCTGAAGGTAAGAATGAAGCTGTCTTTCTTGACAGCACTCAGAATATAATAATCAGGGATTGTGAAATATTTAACAGTCACGGGGAGCCCATAACTATTAAAAATTTAAATCAGGAAACCGCTGCACAGACTGTTGACTGCACCCCCAGAACATGTGATGACAGGGAAATAAGAATTAAGAAGCCCGGAGATGTTATTAACCTGCGCCTTGAAATAATCAGGGCAATCTGGAATGCTTCCGCTATACCCGACAGATCAGATGTAATTGTGACGACAGGTATTCAGAATCCGCTTCACCCGAATAAGTCAATCGCAAGAGTAGACAGGCTTGAAATCCCTGTGCCTGGATTGGATTCAGTAAAAGATCTTGCTTATCTCTTTGTTCCTGTAAAAAGAAATAAAAGGCTGATTGTATTTAATCCGGGACATAGTTGCACCCTTATTGATGATGAGCGCCATTACAGCAGGATTGAAGCAACAATAACCGGACTTATGGAAGCTGGTTATGATATACTTGCAGTGTACATGCCTCATGTAAAGGAAACTATGGAGAGATGCAGGTTTGATCATTGTGCTGTCTATAACGAGGATCTCGGTGTTCCCAATCCGCTTCCGACATACGGATTAAGAAAATTCCTTGATCCCACCATTGTAAGTCTGAATTACATATTGAAAAACAATCGGTATAAAAGGATCGATATGGTAGGGCTCTCAGGCGGAGGATGGACAACAAACCTGATTGCCGCCCTGGACGAGCGGATAGAGTACAGCTTCAATGTTGCAGGGTCAATTCCTTTATACTACAGAATCGGATCATCCATAGGAGATATTGAGCAAACAGTTCCATTTTTGTACCGCGATATTGCCGGCTACCCCGACCTTTATGTTCTGGGCGCTTATGGTGAGGGAAGAAAGCAGGTACAAATACTGAACCGCAATGATAATTGCTGCTTCGGTCAGAAACAGCACGATCCGGCAAGAAATTACGATACAGATATGAGAACCTTTGAGAAAAGTGTGACAGAAAGGCTGGAATCGATGGGCGAAAAGGATCATTACTATCTTGTCATCGACGAAACATCGCCAAATCATCAGATATCCGGGCATGCACTCAGAGATATCATCCTGCCTGAACTGGCGGGAAAGAAGATCAGATAAAACCACAACCTTAAACATTATGGATTTGACTACAAGAGATGTTATAGGAAAACTCCTAAGGAATGAAGATCCTTCCCGCTTTATTTTCGGGCCAAATTACTGGCAATGGTTTGCCCATCACAAGAATCATGGTATCCTGCCCGATGAAATAAAACACTGCGAAACGCAGCTTGATATGATCAACTATCTTGGTGCCGATGTACTGAGCCGGAATGTTTACTGCAAACAGGATGAGGCATGGATAGGAGGCATCTGTGATGAATATTTCGAGGATGGAGAATTTGTGACAACTACTGAGTATGAGGGGAAGAACAAGATAATGAACAAAGAATATATCTTCAGTTCAGGAAAACTGACCGAGAAGCTGATGTACGTATTCGATGAATCGACTATAGTTCAGAAAGACTTTCTGATCACTGATTTCAATGAGCAGGCTGCAATTTTTGAAAAGTTTGTTGGATCGAGAAGATGGAAGTTCAACAGGGAAAAATACGAACAGATCAGCGCGCAGGTTGGCGACAGGGGCGTTGTTATGGTCGGAGAGCTGTTCAGCCCTTTGAAGATGCTTCATTTTACTATGGGCCCTGTCAATGCCGTTTATTTTCTTCTTGAGCACCCTGAGTTTGCGAAAAGACTTATCGATCTACATGAAAAAACAATGCTTGATGTCGCACGGCAATGTGTAACAAATGGCGTTCCTGTTATCATGTCGATGGATAATCTCGATACTGTATTTCATCCACCTGATTTTGTAGAAGCATATTCTGCCTCATTTTACGAAAAGGCAAGTGCAATATGCCACGAACATGGCTCAAGGTTTCTGATTCATGCCTGCGGTAACCAGAGGGAAAATCTTAAACTGATATCGTCGCTAAATGTCGACGGACTGGAAGGATTTGCATTTCCTCCCCTTGGAAACATAGGTCTTGAAGAAGGAATAAAAATGACACACGACAGGTTTATAGTAACGGGAGGTATAAGCGCTATGGAGACAAGGGATCTGAAAACCAGAAAGGAAGTTTTTGATTATATCAAAAATCTCTTTACCCAAATGAGACCTTTCAGGAACAGATTCGTTCTTGCCGCGAGCTGTAATACTGCGATAAACGCAAGCTGGGATGTGATCAGATACTTCAGGGATGCCTGGCTTGAATACAGGGATTTATAAAGTATACAGGTTAAACGATTTTGAAGAAAGAAAGCAATAATTACCGGTGGCGGATTGTTGCACTCCTGTTTTTTGCAACAACCATCAATTATACCGACCGTCAGGTAATAGGTATACTCAAGCCTTATATTGCCGGCGATCTTGGATGGACAGAGACAGGATATGGCTATATAGTAATGTCATTTCAGATCGCCTATGCAATTGGTCTGATCACAACAGGCAGGTTTCTTGACAGGTTTGGTACCCGCCTCGGCTACACTTTCGCAATTGTGCTGTGGAGCATCGCCAGCACTGCTCATGCAGCCGCGAGGGGCATTGTATCATTTTCAATAATGAGATTTTTCCTTGGGATAGGCGAATCGGCTAATTTTCCAGCTGCAGTCAAGACTGTGGCAGAATGGTTTCCCAAGAAAGAAAGGGCGCTTGCGACAGGTTGGTTCAATATTGGTTCGAGCGTAGGCGCTTTTCTGACTCCGGTTCTGGTATCCGGTATATTTGTTGCTCTTGGCTGGCAGTGGGCCTTTATAATAACAGGTTCCCTGGGATTTATATGGGTCATTTTCTGGCTTCTTTTCTACCAGTCACCCCAAAATCATCCTCATCTTACGAGGAAGGAGCGTGAGCATATTCTTTCAGACAATGAACCTGAAGATACGGCAACGGTCAGCTGGAGGTCACTTTTAAAATACAGGTCAACTTATGCAATTGCTCTTTCGCGGTTCATTACCGACTGGGTGTGGTGGTTCATCCTTTTCTGGATACCTGACTTTCTTAATAAGGTCCATAAGGTGAATATTAAGGAGCTTGTCTTTCCTCTGATCACTATATATTCATTTGCTGCCCTGGGAGGCATCGCGGGTGGCTGGCTCTCATCAAAGCTTATCGAAAGAGGAAGATCAATAGATGCCTCAAGGAAATTTGTAATACTCTTATGCGCATTGATCGTTATGCCTGTGATACTTGTTCCGCATGTGAGTATCGTCTGGTCGGTAGTTTTTATTACATGTGCTGCCTTTGCACACCAGGCATGGGCTTCAAATATTTTCACAGTTGTATCGGATATTTTCCCAAAGAATGCGGTTGGATCTATGACGGGAATAGCAGGCTTTGCCGGTGCCGTCGGAGGAGCATTATCCGCTCCATTCATTGGCCTGTTGCTTGATATTACCGGTTCATATTTCATAGTTTTTTTAATAGCTGGCTGGGTTTATTTAATTGCCTGGCTGATATTGAAGTTGATGATTTCAGGATCAGTGAATATAAAGTATAAAGTATAAAGTATAAAGTATAAAGTATAAAAATCATGTTAACAGAGACATTCAAAATGAGGCTTAAATGGATGCTTATCTTGCTGTGCATCCTGAATCCGGTATCAGATTATCTGAACGCCCAGGAGAGATCAGCCGGGGATTCTTTTATGAAGGTAGCTGCGGTTCAGATGCGTTCGACAGGTAATCTGGATGATAATGTAGAACGCATTAGCGGGTTCATAAAAAAATGTGCTTCAGAAGGGGCGAGGGTCGTTGTATTTCCTGAATGTGCATTATCGGGGTACTTTGAAAAAGTAATCCTTGAACTTCCGGCCGAACGGATAAATGAGGCAGAGAAAAAAGTCGCCCTTGCCTGCAGGGAAGCATCCGTTTATGCAATAATAGGAATGCCCTGGCGTGAAGGAACAAAGCTTTTTAATACAGCCACTGTAATTTCACCCGAAGGACGTATCATTGAGCGATATCATAAGGTACAGCTTGCCGAGAGATGGCCAGATGAGGGAGATCATCTGTCTGTATTTAAAATTGATGGTCAGCCCTGCTCTATAATCATCTGTCATGATGAGCGTTACCCAGAGCTGGTCCGTTTACCGGTGCTGGCAGGTTCCAAAGTCATCTTTTACATTTCTCATGAATCGGGCGTACTGCAGGAAAAAAAGATTGATCCTTACAGAGCCCAGATACAGGCACGGGCAGTTGAGAACAATGTATTTATTGTGCATTCTAATGCACCGGCAAATCCTGACCTTACCGGATCGCACGGACAAAGTCGTATAATATCGCCTGATGGTAACATAATCCGCGAAGCCACAATGTTTGGAGAGGAAGTGGTTGCCGCTTCTCTAAACCTCAGTGAAGCTACCCGTACAAACGCACTCAGGAGCATTAACAGGGGGAAACTTCAGGATTGGTGGAAGGAAGGAGTGAAATCAGTAAGGATTATTGAATAAGGCCACTGTTTTCTTTCTGCATATTTCTATATTTATCTCAACAAAAATTTATAATAATGAAAGATCAAATCTTATCAGGAAGGTCAATGTCGGGAGTTACTATTCTCGGAATATCCGGAATAATTTTACCATCACTAATATCTTGCGGGCCGGGCAAACAAACAGGATCGGAAGATAAAGGTAGTGAGCGGCCTAATATGGTAGTGATAATTGCTGATGACCTTGGCTGGAACGATGTTGGTTATCACAATCAGGGGATAAAAACTCCCAATATTGACATGATGGCTAAGCAGGGTATCGAATTCAACAGGTATTATGTTTGTTCGGTCAGTTCGCCTACAAGGGCTGCACTGCTGACAGGAAGGCATCCGGGCCGGTTTGGAATTCTTTCTCCGCTGGGAGATGCACCGGGGATGTCAGCAGGTACAATAACTATCGCCGGACTTTTAAAGCAGAATGGGTATGATACCGGAATTTCAGGTAAGTGGCATCTGGGCGCTGATCCGGAAGGGAGGCCCGGAAAATATGGATTCAACTCTACATACGGTTACCTTCGAGGGCAGATAGATCCTGTAACTCATCTCTATAAAGATATGAGCAGGAACTGGCACCGGAACGATTCTCTTATAGATGAGGAAGGCCATGCAACAGATCTGATAACATACGAAGCTATCAGGTTCATAAACCAACCGAGGGACAATAAACCTTTCTTCCTTTATGTGGCTTACAGTGTGCCACATTACCCGCTCGAAGAACCTGCCGAATGGACAGGTATGTACATGGAAACCATTGAGAATGAGTCACGGCGTAATAACGTTGCATCAATATCACACATGGATAGCGGCATAGGAAAGATACTGGAAGCTCTTGAAAAAGGAGGAATGTCAGAAAATACCATTGTATTCTTTCAGAGCGATAACGGTGGACAGAGAAGCTGGTCATCCAAAACAGAATATAACGGTAAGTTCAAGCCGCACGATGTACTGGGAGACAACACACCGCTAAGAGGATGGAAGACCTCGCATTATGAGGGCGCTCTCCGTGTCCCTGCCTTAATGATCTGGCCTGGAAAGATCAAACCACTTAAGTTGGAGGAACCGGTAAATGTAACGGACTTGTATCCCACTCTTGCAAATCTTGCCGGCGCTCAGGTTAGCCAGGATCTTAAGCTTGACGGATTTGATTTCTGGCCACTTGTAAATGGGGTAGCTGCCCCAAAGGACAGAATAATGTACTGGAGATTAAATAACAGTTCTGCAGTAAGAAAAGGCGACTGGAAACTGATCCACAACGGAAAGGACCTTTCAACAGGCAAAGACGAATTATTCAATGTAACCCTTGATCCTTATGAGGAAAAAGATGTTGCAGGGGATAATCCTGAGATACTGATGGAATTAAAAAAAGAACTGGAAAAACAAAGGGCAATGGATGCAGAGAAGGTTGTGATGTCTAACTAAGGATAAAGGCAAAAAACATATTACTTTGCACACTCAGGTTCCCATCAGGCACCCGGCTCTTATTACGGCTAACTGATTTAAAAATACCCTGTCGATATGAAAAATTTATATCTGGTCTTTTGCTTCTTAATGTTTATTTATGGTCGTGTTTTCGCCCAGCCACAGACAGATCTGAATAAGCTCAGCAAAAATCAGCTTCCTGCTGCTTTATCTGAACTCAGAACATTTCTAGCAATACCGAATGATGCTGTAAATGCTTCAGATATGCAGAAAAACATTGAATGGCTCACCGACGCCTTTCAAAAGAGAAAATTCGAAACAAAGGTGCTTTCCACTAAAGGGATACCTTTATTCTTTGCTGAAAGGAATTTTAAAAATGCAGAAAGAACGATACTTTTCTATATGCATTTTGACGGACAACCTGTTGATCCTTCCGAATGGGATCAACCTGATCCCTTTAAGGCTGTCCTGAAAAGGGAAAAAGGAGAAAAATATGAGGAAATTTCATGGGATAACATAAACGCAATTGTCGATCCTGAATGGAGGGTATATAGCCGTTCCTCGTCTGATGATAAAGGACCCATTGTAATGCTTCTTGCAGCTTTGGATATACTTGACAGGGATCTTCAGGGAAGATCAAAAACCAACATAAAGGTTATTCTCGATGGTGAAGAGGAAAAAAGCTCGCCTTTTCTTTCAGATGCAGTCCCGAAATATAAAGACCTGCTTGCAGCCGATATTATGATAATCAATGACGGACCAGTTCATCTTTCGGGCAAACCAACACTTATATTCGGATGCAGGGGAATTTCAACTATCGAATTAACAGTTTACGGGCCAAGAACCCAGCAGCATAGCGGACATTACGGGAACTATGCACCCAACCCGGCATTTGCACTGGCTGAATTGCTTGCTGGTATGAAAGATAAGGAAGGGCGTGTTGAAATACCCGGTTTTTACGATAACATTAAACTCACTGATGAAGATCAGCGTGTAATGAAGAACGTTCCCGAAACTCCTGAAATGATAAACAAAACAATTGGAATAGCAGAGCCTGAAAAAGTAGGCAGATACTATCAGGAATCACTTCAGTTTCCGTCATTGAATGTCAGGGGTATGCAATCGGGTTATACAGGTGACCAGGCACGCACTATTGTGCCTGAAAAGGCTGTCGCGGCAATAGATATAAGGTTGGTGCCTGAAAGTGATCCGGGAAGACTCACAAACCTGCTGAGACAGCATATAGTAAAAGAAGGTTATTATGTGATCGACAGGGATCCTACCGAAGAGGAACGCCTTTTAAAATCGAGGATTGTTAAGTTTAAGACAGGAGGTTTAACAATGCCTTTTCGTACGGAAATCAATTCTGAATCAGGCCGATGGCTTTCAGAAGTTTTAAAGAAGGATTTTGGAAATGATCCGGTTATTATAAGAATAATGGGAGGGTCTGTTCCCATTGCTCCTTTTATCAACGAATTAAAAATTCCTTCAATTATAGTACCGATGGTAAATCCTGATAATAACCAGCATGGCCCAAATGAAAATCTCAGAATAGGGAATTTTATTTATGGGACAAAGGTGTTTTTGTTAATGATGATAAATTAGAAATATTGAATTTCACTAGTTACTTCAAACTCATAAGATGCAAAAGCCGGCTTCAGTTATATTTGTTTTATTCTTATTCCTGATCTCAGCCTGCGATCTTTCTGAAAAAACAAAAGTTTCCATCAGGGGAAACAATTGGTTTATTAATGATAAGATAATAAACGAAGGCACTCCGTCCGAAGGATTACTGATGAATGTAAGAATGGTCAACTCTGTTTTCGAGGACAGGGGTGATAAAATGCCGCATGAATTTGTTGACTTTGATCCTGATAAGAATACTGATGAGTTCATTTCCAGAATACCTGAATATGTTAATGCCGGTGCGAATGCCTTCACAATAAGCCTGCAGGGTGGTTCACCGGGATACGAAGGCGCTGTTAACAGCGCTTTTGAAGCGGATGGATCTCTGCGAGAGGATTACCTGGAGCGTGTTAAAAGGGTAATAAAAATTGCTGACAAAAATTCGGCTGTTATCATATTATCATGTTTGTATCAGCGCCAGAATTCACATCTCTCAGCGCTGAATTTAAAAGATGACATCAGAAATGCAATTGTAAATACAGTAAAATGGATAAAGGATAATGATTTTAAAAATATAGTGCTTGAAATCTCAAATGAGTACCGGCATGGAGGTTACCGCAACTGGAAAGAAGGGAAATGGCTCATCAGTACAAAAGGTCAGACAGATCTTATTAACCTGGCAAAGAAAACTTACCCTGACCTTCTTGTCGGAACAAGCGGAATGGGCAGCGGAACAATGAATGATTCAATTGCAGAAGCAGTTGATTATATAACGATCCATTTCAATACAACGGCTCTCAGTGACTATCCTGCAAAGATCATGGCGCTTAAAAAATATGGCAAACCCCTTATCTGCAACGAGGATGATAAAATCGGGAACGATGGAGCTGAAGCGTTAAGACTGTCAGTAAACAATGGTTGCGCATGGGGCTACATGAATGTAGTGCAAAATCAGACAATACCCTTCAGATTTGAAGGCATTGAAGATGATACTGCGGTCTATAATGAAATGAAGAGAGTAACAAGAATAATAGGCAGGCAAATGTATTCACATGAAAATTATTTTCCCGAACCTGATTCCAACGGAGGCTGGAGGACCCAATCAGATCCCAAAAAAATAAAACGACTTGCAGGCATTGATAAACAGAAGCTTGATGAGGCATTTGAATTTGTAAGAACTACTACACGGAACGGCGGCCTTCTGGTAGTCCGCAATGGCTGGTTGGTATATGAGAATTATTTTGGTAAAGGACAAAGAGAGGCAGCTCCCAACCTTGCCTCATGTGGAAAATCATTTACCAGTATCTCCGTTGGAATACTTATGAGTGAGCACCCGGAGCTGTTCCCTGATGGTCTCGACCAAAAAATCTTTACTCCTGTTTATCTTCCCGATATGGCCTTCCCGCTCAGTGATCCTAAAATGGCGGAAATAAAGCTCGGTCAGCTTTTATCATTCTCAGCCGGGATCAGGGGTAATAATCCGGTTTATGTTAATGGACGTGAGTCAGCGATAGACCCGGTAGGGCCCGATGGCTGGTATTCGATGGTTGACAGCAATGCACTTGGCAGAAAAGAAGGGTTTATGGGAAAGATCCCATTTTCTGTAAAATCCCTTTGGTGTGAACCGGGTGGAGGTTATTCTTATGCAAGCTCATCAATACACATAGGGGCAATAATGTTAAAACATATTACGGGCCTGACACTTAAAAATTATGTAGCCTCGCACCTGGCTGAACCTCTTGGATGGGGGAGATGGGGTTTTGGTTATAAAAACACCCCTGCAGCCGAAAATCCCGGCGGCGGTGGCATAGCTCTCAGAAGTACCGATATGCTTCGGTTTGGCTACCTGTTACTTAGGGAGGGAAAATGGAAAAATGTCCAGGTTGTTCCTGCGGATTTTATAAGGAAGGCCACATCGGCGTCTCCTTACAATCCTCATTATAATTACAGCCTTCAGTTTAATGTAAATACTAATGGCGAAATTAAGGAACTGCCCCCTGATGCCTTCTGGAAAGCAGGCTCAGGTGGTCATTGCATTTTTGTGGTCCCTTCACTTGATCTTGTTGTCTGGAAACTGGGAGGCCGTGATGATCAGTACAGTACAGGCAATACCGGACTTCCGCAGCCTGAAATAAATGAAAATAGTTTTGGTCCGACAGAAAAACCTGTTGCAGGTGAAGGGGATAATGTAAAAACGCTTAAAATGGTAATTGATGCAATAAACAGATAACCTGGTTAATATGCAGCCTGAGGATTCATAATGTCTTCTTTCCGTATCATAAATTTCTTCCTGTGTTTTCTGAAAGATTGGCTGTTAAAAATTTTATACAAAAATGAGATTCATAATAAATTTAAAATCAATTGTTTGTGTTCTGCTCCTTACAAGCCTTGCATGCCCTGCACAGACATATTCACAAAAATCGGGACAGGCAATACATTGGCAGCGCTGGCAGAATAGCCTTACTACTGCTTTTTCCGGTGACAGTCCGGTGAGCCTCGAAATAATTTTTAGCGGTCCCGACGGAGCAACTTTTTCCACACCGGCATTTACCGGTACCGGAAGGGAATATTATTTCAGGGCTGCCTTCCCTGCTGCCGGTACCTGGCAATGGCGAGCTGTCTGCAGCGATCCCCTAAATCCGGACCTTCATAATAAGCGAGGCAAAGTAAGGGTAACCAGATACAGGGGAGATAATCCTTTATACCAGCATGGAGATTTAAGGATAAGCGAAGACAGGAGGTATCTGGTTCATGCTGATGCGACTCCATTCCTGTGGATGGGCGAAACAGGATGGAACGCAACATTGAAATCAACAATGGAAGAATGGAAGTTTTATGTAGATACAAGGGCAAGTCAGGGCTTTACTGTTATCCAGATCAGTCCGAGAGGCTCAGGTAACAGGAACATTGCCTCAGCTTCTGAGAATATATCGGTACTTGCCGACGGAACTCCTGACCCGGTCTTCTGGAAGGACCTTGAGGATAAGATTGCGTATGCCAATGATAAGGGGATCTTTATCTTAATGGTAGGTACCGGAAGCGCATGGAGGGATCTTTTTACCAAAAATAAACAGAACCAGAGATTTGAAACCTATATTACCGGCAGGCTCTCTTCTCACATGGTGATCTTTTCGCCGAGCTTCGACCAGCTCTTCATTGATGAACTTGATAAGGTTGCCATTAGCCTGAAAGCATCTACTCAGCATCTGGTAACACAACATCCGGGAACAAATTATGAAGCTAATCTGAAATACAGGAACACCGCAGTTGATTTTTGCGGTTTGCAAAGCGGTCATCATGGAGGCAATCTTACGCGTGTAGCTAATGCCGCCCGTCAGTGGACTCTTGATATGTGGAACGAAACCCCGGTGAAACCGGTGATTAATATAGAAGCAATGTACGATGCCTATGGTAATAATGATGCTAAAAACTGGAGGGGAAAAGATTCCCGTAAACCGGGATGGATTTCATGGCTTTCTGGATCACGCGGTTTTACTTACGGATGCGGGGATATTCCGCCTAAAGTTCCCATAGGACATGGCGGAGTCTGGTTGTTTAATAAGGATTCCACGACTTATGATTTCTGGAAAAAAGCAATCAACTGGCAAAGCGCCCGGAGTATGACCATAATGAAGGATTTTTTCAAATCAATTGAATGGTGGAAGCTTGTTCCCGCACATGAATTAATTACCAACCAGGCCAAAGATGATACTCTGAAAATGGTGGCATCAAAAAGCTCTGACTCCAGGTTCATAGTTGCTTATTTGCCCGGTAATAAGCAGATAAACCTGAACTGTGAGGATTTTCCGGGTCCTTACAATGTGGTATGGATGAATCCTTCAACAGGCGAATATACTCCTGCAGGGACTGTGAACAGTCATAAGTCAGAACAGGAATTTTTCAAGCCGGAAGGGTGGGAAGATGCAGTGTTAAAACTGACCAGATAAACTGACAAGGGATTCGAATCAAATAATAATCATGAAGGTCAGAAGAGCAGGTGTTGTTTGTTAAATTATTAACAAACAATTACTTAGGAAATATAGCGGATTCTGTTATTTTCGACCCGGATTGAAAATCATAATTACTTTATTATATTGGCATCCCATAAAAACTAAACTAAAAACTGTACTCTTTATGCTACTTCATCAGCAGTTTGTAAAAATGGCTAAGAAAAATCCGGGAAAAATGGCCATTATTGACAGAACCCTGGACAGGAGGGTGCCTTATTCAAAAGCATTGATCGGCGCCCTGATCCTGAGTTCAAAATTTCAAAAGTACGATAAGGGGTTCATTGGCATTATGGTGCCAACATCTGCCGGTTGTGTTCTTGCAACTGTCGGAGCGCTGATGGGCGGCCGTGTACCTGTGATGATAAACTATTCAACAGGAGCTGAGGCAAATGCCCTCTATGCTCAAAAGAAGTGCAGGTTTAAAACAATTATTACTTCAAGGGCGTTGCTCGAAAAGATAAAATGTCCAGCGATTGACGGGATGGTAATGCTGGAGGATATAATGCAGAGTGTTTCTACCGGCGATAAGCTTAAAGCTGCTTTAAGATCGAAGCTTCCTGTAAAGATGATCCTTGGAAGTATTCATGAGGGAAATGAAGACGATACCGCAGCAATCCTGTTCACCAGTGGAAGCGAAAAGGATCCTAAAGCTGTGGAACTGACACACCGTAATATTTCGTCTAATATTGAAAGCTTCAGCTCCTATGTTAACATTACCGGCTCTGACATAATGTTTGCCAACCTGGTCTTCTTTCACGTTTTTGGACTTACGGTAAATCTATGGGTGTCTCTGTATCATGGTATGACAATGATAACCTATGCCAATCCACTTGACTTTCAGACCGTGGCCGGAATCGCACGTGAAGAGAAGCCAACACTGATGGTGGGTACTCCGAGCTTCTTCTGGGGTTATCTCCAGAAATCAAATCCAGGAGATTTTAACAGTTTAAGATTAATGGTAGCTGGAGCCGATAAATGTCCCGACGCTTTAAGGGAGGGTTATCATAAAAAGCATGGGGTAACGTTGCTTGAAGGTTACGGGGCAACTGAAACATCACCTGTGATCTCAGTAAATTCCATCGAATTTAACAGGCCCGGCAGTACAGGAAAAGTAATTCCTGGTGTTAATGTAAGAATTGAAAATTATGATACGGCGCAGGAATGTAAAACAGGTGAGGTTGGAAAAATCCTGGTAAAAGGGGATTCTGTAATGAAAGGCTATTATGATGATCCTAAGCTGACATCTGATGCTTTAGTAAATGGTTGGTACGACACCGGCGATATGGGTTACCTCGATGATGATGGTTTTCTCTGGCATTCAGGCCGTTTTAAGCGATTTGTAAAAATTGGCGGTGAGATGGTTTCCCTTGTCGCCGTTGAAAATACTCTTGAGAAATATCTTCCAATGGGTGTATCATGCTGTGTTGTTGATATAACCGATGAAATGAAAGGCTCCTCAATAATAGCTACTGTAACTATAGAGATCAATAAGACCGAGATCCTGAAAAAAATGGGGACAGAGCTTCCCAATATCGCTCTTCCACGACATTTTATTGTAATACGGGAACTGCCGATGATGAGCACAGGAAAAATAGATTTCAGGAGCGTTACTAAAATCGTTCAGGACATTCTGAATAAATCGGATTCGTCAGGGAAGATTGAGTAGCTGCCGGGTAAAAGTGCCTGTTTTCTTATATGTCTCCGCCTTTTGTCTGATTTTTTCTGCATAACCCTGAAGATCCATTCGCTTTTCTGCAAGAATCAAATAAGACAGATCTGCCGTCATGCCGGCAAGATAATTTGTCTGCGGATTCATAACATATCCTTCTTCTCCTTTTGGATATCTTGAAACTTCCCATACTTCTTTCACTTCCTCATATACGGAGGCAGTCCTGCTCCAGGCGTTTTCGGCAACCGATGCCATGCCTTGAAGATTTTCAACCACCATTTCACTATTCCCTGCTTCATGGGCCTCAAGAGCCCTGTCGCCAAAGGCAGCAATCTCCCCGATTGAAAGGACGAAATCACAATGATCTTCCATAAGTCTTCCCATTGAAGCAAAAACTTCAAGGTTATATTTATTGAAAGTGACAATATCAATATTTTTTTCAATCGTTTTCAGCGCCTCATGGCATGCAGCTTTTTCAATCCTGGCTTTCTCAATCAGTTTTTCAAACTGTGAAGAGTAGGTTCCTTCTTCAGGCCGATCTTGCAGATCAGGAAGGGAAATTAGCTGGTTGTTTCTTCTGTTTTTAGT
This sequence comes from uncultured Bacteroidales bacterium, assembly GCA_942492865.1. GTDB lineage: Bacteria > Bacteroidota > Bacteroidia > Bacteroidales > VadinHA17 > LD21. The sequence continues at coordinate 3,133,910 of OW818650.1, forward strand.
GCCCTTTATCATTAGTCCAGAATTCCAGAAATTAACCCTCTCTGACAGGTTGAAGAAAGCCGAATCGAGGTCTGCTGTCTTTGGCCCGAAGAAGCGTCTTATGTATTTTTGCCAGTAACGATCTACAGTGGCCGGATCATCGCTGTTCCATGCATACTCTGCGGAGGCCAGAAATCCTGTCCAGTAAATTTCGGAGTGGTTTCCGGCATCATCTCCCCATGCGGTACATAGTTCACCCATAACTTCTTTTTCAGCTCCAAGTGTTACAAAGCTTCTTATGTTCTCAGGGGTCCATTTGTAGTCAGGTATCAGAGGCCAGTTGCCTATAACCGCTGATGCTACCATTACCTTGAAATCGTTGTCCCTGTACCAGTCAAGTGCATAAATATTACCTTTATCCCTGGCCAGGTCATAGTTCCACCGCATAAAGATCCCGTCCCTGGGAAACAGGTCGATTATTTCATTGAGATTAGAAATGCCGGCTGTCCATGTTGAGTCGAACTTTTCATCCGCCATGTTATAGGTGAGCCTGTAAAGTCCCGCCTGTTTTAACGGCATGTCATCCCAGAAAATCAGTGTGCGGCCATTCTCTTTCATGAAATCATTCACCCTGTTAAGCCATGTCAGATAAAGCCCAAGCTCTCCTGTCTCCTGCATTTTCTTTTTGCAAAGCGGACATCGCCCCATTACGTTTACCTCATCTCCGCCAATGTGGAAATATTTTACTCCAGGAGTTGCCTCAATAGTTTCGCGATACATGTCGAATAAGACTTCATAAGTTCCCTCCCTTAATGGACAGCATGACTGATTTATCTCCGGATCCTCTCGCAAATGACTGTATTCGTCATGTTTGAGTATGAACCCTGCATGCCCAAGACCCTGTACAAGCGGTATGATATCTATATGATATTGATGCGCATATTCAGTCAGCTCCTTTACCTGTTCAGCCGAAAATGAAGTTGGAGCAGCAATCAAAGGGTGAGATTGATATTTAAACCTGTCCTCAAATTCAAGAACAATCCCGTTAACCTTGTATTTTGCGAGTTGACTGATTGATTCTTTGAGATACTCAAACCTGTCAAGGTGAAAGAAATAATTATAATGTACGGTCCTTAATTTCATCTGTGGCCAATCCTGTATTGTCATGCCCTGTAATGAAGTATTTTCCCAGTAAGCTTCTTCCATAAGCTGTATAAGTGTCTGTACACCATAGAAAAGCCCCGGTCTTCCACCTCCTGAAATGACTACCGATTTTTCAATGACTTCTATTACATACGATTCCTCATTTTCATTCGCGGGCGAAGGAAGTCCTGAACAGAATTCAGCAAATGGCATATCTTCACCGGGAATGCCCATAATGACTGACGGGCCTGGAAGCTCTTTATAAGAGTCGATTACTTTAATATCGACGGTAGTGGTAAATAATTTTTCTATTTCATCTTTTAACAGCCCGGCGGCAAAGCGGTCATTATCATCAGCTGACTGGTAAAGGTAAATTGTCCGGATCTTCCCGGGATCCAGGGAAATTCTCTCTTTATATTCAACCATCCTGGGAGCGGGAAGCAGATTTTTTGTCATTTCCGGTGATTTCTTCACGGTACAGCCACCAAAGCTGATTATCATTAAGAAAAAAAATGATATGGCGGTCAGCTCAGATAAATAATTTCTGTGTTTCATTTAATGTCCTCCTGTTACTGTTCATGGCAATTTATTAAATATCCTGAGATATTACAAGAGTAATTGAAAGCGATCCTATAGGCCCAAAAGTACCTGTCATCATGCAGCGAAGCAAGGGATCTCATTATTCAATAGTCCCCGCTATAATGTTAATATTTTGCAATTAATCAACTTTGTTTAAATTTATACTCATAATCAAAGTCACTGCTTATGAAATCGCGAGCTTCCATTGCATTAATGTTATTTGTACTGAGTATCTGTTCAGCCTCATCCCAGGTTGCAGATAGTCAGACTCCCTATCGTCAGATCCCGCTTGAGGTTTACCGCGATAAGATGGAAGGTGGATGGCTTGGACAGGCAATAGCTGTTATGTGGGGATATGCCACTGAAGGAAAATGGCAGGAATCGATGGTGCCATTTGACCTTGAGGACTGGTATCGTTACAAGCCGGTTCCCAAAGAAATTTCCGATAAGGCTTCAGCCATAAAGGATTCAAGGGAAAGAAGGAACTTTATGCTGAAGTATTACAGCGACAAGAATAATATGGAGAAATATACTCCCACGGAAATGTCCGATCAGGATGATTTGTATATCGAATTTATGTTCCTCTATTCCATCCTTAAGAACGGCCTTGATGTAACTCAGAAAGAGATTGCTGAAGATTGGGCAAAATATCTGAAGCCGGAACGGATCTGGGGAGCTAATAAGGCAGCTTACCTTAATTTCCAGAAGGGTATCTGGCCTCCTATGTCGGGACATCCCCGTAATACTCCCTGGGCCGATGCAATCGATTTCCAGATAGAAGCTGATCTTTTTGGCATTATATGTCCAGGGCTCCCGAGAATAAGCAATGCATGGTCCGATAAGGTTGGCCATATTATGAACTTCGGCGACGGGGTTTATGCAGGAATGGCTATGGCAGCCATGTACAGCGAGGCTTTTTTTGAGAGCGATCCGCGTAAGCTGGCTGAGTACAGCCTTAAAGCTATTCCGGCCGATTGCGGTTATGCTAAAATGGTGAGGGATGTGCTTGACCTCCATCAGCAATATCCTGACTGGCAGGATGCTTGGAAAGCCCTTCAGCCAAAATGGAACATTAAGGATGGGCGAGTGGTATCGGCCCTCGATGTAAAGATCAATGGAGCGTATGTTTACATGGGCCTTCTATACGGTGGAGGCGATTTTTACAAGAGCATGAACATTTCCATGCGATGCGGAAAGGACAGCGATTGCAACCCCTCAAGTGTTGCCGGTATACTGGGCACTGTACTTGGCATGAAAGGGATACCGGAAAAGTGGGCCATCCTCAGAACCATGCCTGTTGACAATATTGCCATTAAAGATATCTATCCAGATCCCATTAGCTGGGATTTCATTCTGAACTCAACAATGGAGGTCGCAAAGTGGAATGTACTCCAACATGGTGGATATATTGATCATGGTATTATGTATATCCCTCAACAGACGCCTGAAGCGGCTCCTCTTGAACAGACAGGGTGGGAAGTAGGAATAATGAGACAGGATTAAAAACTATCGGCTAATTTACAAACTTCTCTCTTGTCGCTTCAACCGGCGATCCGCCTGTAACTGGCGCCGGATGTATCTTCTTCAGTAATGCTTTAAGCTCGCTTACTTCCCTGATATATTTTGGATCACCTGCCAGGTTTACCAATTCCTTCGGATCATTTATCTCATCATATAATTCTGCTGCCGTATTGCCGAAATTCCATTCGGTGTATCTCCATTTTTCAGTCCGGACGCTGTGCCCGGGAATATTTCCCCTCTGTACCTGCGTAAAAGCGGGACGTTCCCATTTTGTCTTTGGATTTTTGATCAGGGAGATAAGGCTGGTTCCATCAAGATCTGATGGTGGTGTTAGCCCTGTGAGCTCAGCGAGAGTAGGATAGATATCGACCAGTTCCACAATGCGTGTGCATTGTTTTCCGACCGTTCTGTTCCCTGGTACCGAAATTATCAGCGGGCTTTTTGCCGATTCCTCGAAGCAGCTCTGTTTGAACCACAGTCCGTGCTCACCAAGATGGTACCCGTGATCGCTCCAGAAGACTATAATAGTGTTTTCTGATAATCCGAGCTCTTCGACTGCATCGATCAGCCTGCCAATCTGGGCATCGACAAATGATATTGCTGCATAATATGCAAGCTTGCATTCCAGCGCTTCATTATTCTTAATGCCAAAATAAGGCCATGGAGTCGTTGATGCCAGCGCCTGTTCAGGATAAGCCGAAGGAGTTTTGGCCGATATTTCCGGAAGCTTCATGTCTGCAGGGTTATACATGTCGAAATATTTACCCGGGGTTATCCATGGGCAATGAGGCTTGTAAAAACCTGCTGCTATAAAAAAGGGTTTATCCTTATGCTTCTTAAGCAGACTGATCACTTCAGAGGCGACTTTCCCATCGGTATGTTCTTCATCTTTACCCGCAATATCTTTCAGGAAGGCCATTGCAGATCCAGCTCAAGCGAGGTTTTATCTCTCCCGGCGGGATTAAACCTCTCCATCCACGACATCCTGTCATCAAGTCCGTTTGTGCCTATATCCCCGGGGTTTCCATAATGATACATTTTCCCGACCCTTGCCACATAATATCCATTATTGATGAACATTTGCGGAAGAGTTACTATATCGGGCATGTCCTGGCGAAAATGATATGTAAGGTTGAAGACCCTTGTTCTGTCGGGTCGCAGACCAGTCAGAAGAGAACTTCGGCTCGGACTTGAAAGTGGAAACTGGCAATAGGCATTTGCAAATGCAATTCCCTTTGATGCAAGCCTGTCGATGTTGGGAGATTTCACTACCGGATGCCCGTAGCATCCGAGATCGTTGTTCATGTCATCAACAGAAATGAACAGAACATTCATCTTTTTATCCTGCGAATGAGTGGTAACCGTAGCCAAAGTAAGTGAAAGGGGAAGGATGGTTTTAAGCAGGAGATTGTCTTTGAGGTTGGGAGTCATTTTATTACAGATCAATAAATTTATATCAATGATAATAAATTTTTTGCATGATAAATAAAATCTGTGACTGCACTTACAGTCAAATTTTCAATTGTGCAAATCGACTCCCCGGTTTTATTTCTTCATCATTTCATCTCTTACCGTTTTAAACGGGAACTTTGAATTCCATTCGGGAAATTCGTTTGTCATACTAAGGTTGTATCCTACTTCAAAATAGATCTTTATATCATCGATCATCCCCTGGAAATCCCATTTTTCAGGTTCATAATTATCAGAGGGCTTATGATAATTCTCCTGGATCCAATTCTCCGATTGCTTTAATCCCCATTCTTTTCCGTTCAGAGCATTATCAACACCCTTTGCAAGATAAAGCGATGGAACTCCCACCTTTGCGAAGCTGAAATGGTCCGACCTGAAGTACATGCCTTTTTCAGGAGTAGGATCGGGACTTACATACCGCTTATATTTTTTAAGGAGATCTTCCGCATATTTATCGAGTCCTGAATTTCCATATCCTACAACAGTCATATCAAGAGTGCTTCCAAAGATATTAAGTGCATCTATATTAATAACGGCGGCTGTTTTTTCAAGCGGAAATACCGGATTTCTTGCATAAAACTCACTTCCCAGCAAACCCTGCTCTTCACCGGTTACACAAAGAAAAAGAACATTTCTTTCCTGTTTTGCAGGAAGGTTTATGAAAGCATCAGCAATTTCAAGGAGGGCAGCAGTTCCCGAAGCATTGTCTACGGCTCCGTTTAGTATTGAATCACCTTCAAAATCGTTATTAATGCCAAAATGATCCCAATGGGCTGTATAAATAATGTATTCATCTGATTTCACATTGCCCTTCAACAAAGCCGCTACATTATTTGATTTTACATGTTCGACAAGGTTTTCAAATTGTATGGAGGCCCTGATGTTCATACTTACAGGTTTAAAGCCCCGCTGTGCAGCGTTTGTACTTAGGCCGGCAAGGTCCATTCCGGCTGATTTGAAAATTTTTTTTGCAGCTTCTCCTGTTATCCACCCCTTAAACTGAAGATCTGATCTGCTGAGTTCATTATCTTCAAGGTAGAACTGAGGTCCTGTCCAGCTGTTTTGTACCACTTCCCATGGATAACCTGCAGCTCCTGTCTCATGGATTATAATAGCGCCTGTGGCCCCCTGTCTTGCAGCTTCCTCATACTTATATGTCCACCTGCCGTAGTAGGTCATTGCATTTCCGGTAAAAAGCGATGAATCACCGGTAGCATACCCCGGATCATTTACCATTATCAACACCGTCTTCCCTTTTACATCAATGCCTTCGTAATCGTTCCATTTATATTCGGGGGAAACGATCCCATATCCGACAAAAACAAGATCAGAATTATCTATTTTCAGGAGATCGGTCACCTTAGGTGTACCTCCGATAAACTCATTATTGAATTTGAGGCTGACCTTATTGTTTCCGGCAGTGATATCAAATTTCATCTCCTCGTTAGCAGTGATCCTTATCATAGATACTTCCTGGTACCAGCTTCCGTTGTTTCCGGGTTCAAGACCAAGGGCACTGAACTGATCTGCAAGGTATTGTATGGTTTTCTCTTCACCCAGGGTTGCAGGAGCTCTTCCCTGAAACTCATCAGATGCAAGAACAGAAATATGTTTTTTCAGCCCGGCTGCATCTATGCTCTCTATTGCAGGTGCAAGATTGTCAGCATTACTGCATCCAGCAAGCATACATACAACCGGTATCAGGATCAGGAAATTCTCTATCTTCATGGTAAATCTTTATAAATGTCAAATATAAGTCAATAAATGGTTGATTAATAAATGCTCTCGCGTCTTTCAGCAATCTTCTCATCAGTGATGTAATCATCATACTCTGTCTGCTTGTCGATCATTCCTTTTGGGCCTATCTCAATTACCCTGTTGCATACAGTCTGGATGAACTGGTGGTCATGTGAAGACATCAAAATGTTCCCTTTAAATCTTGTAAGCGTATTGTTGAATGCCTGGATGGATTCAAGATCAAGGTGATTGGTTGGAGTGTCGAGGATCATAACATTGGCATTCCTGATCATCATTCGTGCTATCATACAACGCACCCTTTCACCACCGGAAAGCACATTGACCTTCTTATATATTTCCTCGCCCGAGAAGAGCATCTTGCCCAGAAATCCCCGTAGGAACATCTCGCTGGTGTCGTCTGAATACCGGGCCAGCCAGTCAACGAGGGAGATGTCCTCCTTAAAAAATTTTTCATTTTCCAGAGGCAGGTAGGCTTTTACGATCGTCTGCCCCCACTCAAAAGATCCTTTATCGGGTTTATCATGACCTTTAATTATTTCGAAGAGAACTGTCATTGCCCGTGGATCCCTGGAAAGAAAAGCTATTTTATCATCCTTGTTTACAGTGAAATTAAGGTCCCTGAATAAAAGTTTGCCTTCCGAAGCCTTTGTAAGTCCTTTTACTGAAAGAATATTGTTTCCCGGTTCTCGTCCCGGAGTGAAAATGATACCCGGATATTTACGGGTGGATGGTTTTATCTCCTCAATATTCAGCTTTTCTATCATCTTTTTTCTGCTGGTGGTCTGCTTTGACTTTTTCACATTTGCCCTGAAACGTGCAATGAATTCCTGCAGCTCCTTTTTCTTTTCTTCAGCTTTCTTGTTCTGTGAAAGTTGTTGCTTTAAGGCCAGCTGGCTTGATTCGTACCAAAAGGTGTAGTTGCCTGAGAAAAGCTGTACCCTGCTGAAATCAATATCGACGATATGAGTACAGATGGAATCGAGAAAATGCCTGTCGTGCGATACCACAAGTACGGTGTTTTCAAATTCAGATAAATAGTTTTCCAGCCAGTTCACAGTATCAAGATCAAGATCATTTGTTGGCTCATCGAGCAGCAGGTTATCTGGTTTTCCAAAAAGAGCCTGTGCGAGTAGCACTTTCACTTTTTCCTTGCCGTTGAGTTCTCTCATAAGCCTGCGGTGCAGATCTTCCTTTATTCCAAGACCACTGAGCAGGCTGGCTGCGTTGCTTTCGGCATTCCAGCCGTCCATTGAAGTAAACACCTCTTCAAGCTCCGAAACTCTTATACCATCCTCTTCACTGAAATCTTTTTTTGCATATATCAGGTCTTTTTCTTGCATCGTTTTCCATAAGGCTGAATGACCCATCATAACTGTGTCTATTACAGGGCATTCATCAAATTCAAAATGGTCCTGCTTAAGGACTGACAGCCTCTCGCCCGATCCAAATGTGACAGAACCTGTCCTTGGGTCAAGCCCTCCGTAAAGCATTTTAAGGAATGTTGATTTGCCTGCGCCATTTGCACCAATTATTCCATAGCAGTTTCCAGGTGTAAAAATCAGGTTGACATCCTGGAATAAAATGCGTTTGCCAAACTGGATACTTAAGTTTGAAGCTGTGATCATGAATTATAATGTGTTTCCGTGTAAACGTTTAAAAGACCTTAAAATTAAGGGCTGCAAAAATAATCAATTATCTTGTCACTTGAAAGCAGGCTGAGAATCATTTAAGTTTCAGAAAGCAGGAATGCAGAAGGTTGTCAAAACCTGGAAAATATATTTGCAATAAAATGCAACAAATTTAAACCGCCGATGTTTGTTATAATGAGGAAATTTCCTTGTGTCGAAGAAATACTATTACACCATGGAAGAAGAAATCAGACTTAAGGACATTGCTATCGGCTTTGATCAAAATCTGACCCATAAATGTTCCAATGAAGATGTGATAGAAGAATTCAGAGCTTACTTTGATTCCAACGAAGTTAGACGTTTTGATGTTATAAATCTGTGGTTTGAATCAGAAGGGAAGGTCTATTTTTTAAAAATAAAGCCCTTGGATTCCAGAAATCTCTGCGACAAATGGATAGTGCATGTCAGCGAAAGTTCCACCTTTTCGTTCATACATAATTGCGAAAAGAACCTTCTCGATGAAATTGAGGAACAACTAAAGGTCTATGAACAGTCCTTACAGCATCAGCCTTATTAAACATTAAAGCTCTCAGAACCCGATTTTTTGATCAGTATCCTTCTTTACTCCTAATGTTTTTCTGATGGATTCTTCACGGTCATCCACCTGGAAAGTAACATTGTCGGTACATGTAATTAGTGCCTTATTGAGCTCTGAATTAAAATCTACACTGATAATCCTGTCAGTATTGAGTAATATACCTTTCTCCCCCTGTTTGAATGAAATAAAACTCATGATCTTGATATTTTGATTATTATAAACTTAAACACAGAAAAAGGATTCTTGTTGCCGGCGCGCCATAATCAGGCACTTTTTGATAAGATTGCTCATAATTCTGGAACTCCGGGATTTTTAGCTATCTTTGCCGGATGAAAGATGAATTAAATATACCGGTTCCGAAAGAGGAAGATTTTGTTGCTGCAAATAAACGCAGGGACAAGTATGCGCTTACCAGGGATTTACAGGCTTTGGAGTTTAACCAGGCTATTCTTTCCAGAATAGAAGAAGGCAGAAGCATTGTTGTTTGTAAGGAATGTGGAAAAGAATTTATCGCAGGTAAGGAAACGGGAGATTCTCTAACGTGTCCTAAATGTAAATAAGGCTTTTCTGAGAATATAGCAATGTTAACCAAAATTCTTCAGATGTTTCCGGACGGACTCATCTCTTTATTTATTTCCTTAAATTTGGACATTATTAATAAATCCTGAAAATGAAAACCAGATTCATCCTAACCTCATTTCTGTTTGCAGTACTTGCCAATATTACGTTATTTGCACAGCAACCGGCATATAAAATATCACTTGCCGAATGGTCGCTGAACCGGTCAATAAGAAAAGGCTTACTAACAAATATGGACTTTCCCAGAATAACCAAAGAGACATACGGCCTCGATGCAGTTGAATATGTTTCAACATTTTTCAGGGATAAAGCCGAGGACACCCAGTATCTGACCCAGCTTAAAAAAGAATGTGAAAAATACGGTGTAAAGAGCCTCCTGATAATGGTCGATGGCGAGGGAAACCTGGCTGACACTTCATATTCTGCACGGACTAAAGCTATTGAAAATCATTATAAATGGGTTAAAGCAGCAAAGTTCCTGGGATGTCATTCAATCAGAGTAAATGCCGGAGGCAGGGGAACAATGGGGCAGATGCAGGCTGCTGCGATTGACGGACTGGGCCGGTTATCAGATTATGCCGCTGACTATGGGATCAATGTAATAGTTGAGAATCATGGCGGAAATTCTTCAATAGGTAAATGGCTTGCAGAGATCATGAAAGCTGTTAATAAACCTAATTGCGGAACACTCCCTGACCTTGGGAATTTTTACGAATATGACCGTTATGCCGGTGTTACCGAGCTGATGCCCTATGCAAAAGGAGTGAGCGGAAAAACACACGATTTTGATACAAAGGGTAATGAGACTCAGATCGATTATGAAAGAATGATGAAGATAGTTTCGGATGCAGGCTATAAAGGTTATATCGACGTGGAGTACGAAGGGAAGATCCTCAGCGAAGATGAAGGTATCAAGGCAACGATTGCTTTGCTTAAGAAGGTCATTGCACCATATAATAAATAGTCAGGGATCCCGAAGGCCCTAAGAGTTTTTCTTTCTTAAGGTTTGTGGAAGTGGATGAATGCATTTTCTCTGCGGCCTGATCTTATTCGTATATTCTGAATCTAAAATGGAACCATTTAGTCTTGAAAGGATCTCTTCCCAAAAAGGAGGGGTCGCTATTGTGACAGGAGCAAATACCGGTCTTGGATTTGAAACGGCCAGGGCTCTTGCAGCAAAGGAAATGAAAGTGATCATGGCCTGTAAAAGCAGGGAAAGGGCTCAAAAAGCCAAGCAGGTTATTCTGGAGAAAGTCCCGGCTGCCGACCTGGAAATAATTTTCATCGATTTAAGCAGTCTTGCTTCAGTACGGAATTTTGCAGAACAATTTCTTGCACGTTACAACCGGCTTGATCTCCTGGTTAACAATGCAGGAATAATGGTGCCGCCATATTCTAAAACCGAAGATGGCTTTGAGAGCCAGATGGGAGTTAATTATTTCGGACATTTTTTGCTGACGGGACTATTACTTGAGACTATAACAAAAACACCAGGATCAAGGATCGTGTCACTTTCCAGTATTGCACATAAAAAAGGTTACATCAATTTTAATGACCTGCACTGGGATAAGAAATATAGCGCTATGGCGGCCTACAGGCAATCGAAGCTTGCATGCCTGATCTATTCTTATGAGTTGCAGAGACGTATGGAAAATGCAGGTTTGAAAACACTGTCGGTTGCGGCACATCCGGGTGTAAGCATCACTGATCTGGTACGGCACATTCCAAAGTGGTTAAATATATTATTTCCGCTAGTTTCGTTATTCACTCATTCACCTGATAAAGGAGCAATGCCAACTCTCTATGCAGCTCTTGGTGAGGATGTTAAAGGTGGTGAATATTTTGGTCCGCAGGGACGCTCCGAGTGGACAGGAGAACCTGGAAGGGTTTCTTCTACACCACTTTCGCATGACAGGGAACTGGCTAAGCAACTATGGACCGTTTCAGAAGAACTCACAGGTATCCGGTACGCTATCTGATGCTGTTATTAGACTTTTACCGTCTTCCACTTACCCCTTCTGAACAACCACAGTGTTCCGATTCCGGCTGAGGTTTCAGCAACAAAGCACCCCCAGAAAACCCCTGAGTATCCCCAGTCAAGCGTTATGGCCAGTGAATAGCATAATGGAATTTCAATTAACCAGAAGAAGACCAGGTTGATCCATGTCGGAGTTGCTGTATCGCCCGAACCATTAAAAGCCTGTGTCGTAACCATCCACCAGCCGTAAATGAAATAGGAATAGGAAAGGATCTTCAGCCAGGTTGCGCCAACATCTATCACCGCCATATCATGCGAGAAAATGCCCATCAACTGACGGTTGTAAATGAAATAGATCACAGAAACACCGATCAGAAAGATCATATTATACAGTCCTATCTTCCAAACTGTCGATTCAGCGCGGTCAGGGTTTCCTGCACCCAGGTTTTGTCCGACAAGAGTTGCTGCTGCATTCGACATTCCCCAGGCAGGCATCATGGTAAACATCATTATCCTGAGGGCAATTGTTGAACCGGCAACTGCCTCGCTTCCGATCTCGGCCAGTATCCTCATAAGGAAGATCCAGGATGTCATTCCAATGATCATCTGACCAACTCCACCTATTGAAGTGCGTACTATGTTAAGCATTAATTTTGCATCCCAGTAAAGCTGGGAAAGCTTTACACGAATGTGCTTAACTCCCCTGAAGAGGAACCATAGCTGGAAAAGCACACCAGTGCCCCTTCCTATATTAGTGGCAATTGCAGCCCCTTCAATACCCATTGCAGGAATCGGTCCAAATCCAAAGATTAATACGGGGTCTAATATGATGTTTATAATATTTGAAATTATGAGAATTCGCATTGCAATGGCAGCATCCCCGGCTCCCCTGAATATTGCGTTGATGACAAATAAAAGCACCACCACTACATTTAATCCGAGCATCCATTGGGTATAGCGGTAACCTTCCTCCAGAACCCACTGATCAGCGCCCATCAGGGCGAGTAATTCTTTTGAGAAGAAAATCCCTGCAATAGCAAAAGGTACGGAACAAAGGAATCCTACGATCACAGCCTGAACAGCAGCTCTTCCGGCCTCTTCCCGGTTTTTTTCACCTATTCTTCTTGCAATTATTGCAGTAACAGCCATTGAAAGCCCCATTGCAACAGAATAGAGCAAAAACAGGTACGACTCGGTAAGACCTACTGCAGCAACTGCTGATGAGCCAAGCTTGCCCACAAAATAGATATCAACAAGTGCGAATGTAGATTCCATTACCAACTCGAGTATCATTGGTATTGTAAGAAGCAGGATTGCTTTGTTTAAATTGATCGTGGTATAATCTGCCTCTGTACCTCTGATAGCATCCCTGATATTCTTCCAGGTTGATTGTTTTGATAAATCCGGACTGCCTGCCGCAGTATAAATTCTTTCTTGTTCCTTCATATTAAGGCTTTCAGATGTAGTTAATTATTAACAACCGGAAATGAGTTGGGTTCAGCTCAGTTTAGCAGGAAGGAGAGGAGGCAAGGTAAGTTCTAAGGTAGTCGATCAGGCACATTGCTTTAGAAGAACGTAGATCACAATGAATATAACTACGGTTGAAACGCAGCCGCCACCAAGAGTCTTTGCTCCGACTGCAGCAATGATAGTTCTGAGGAAATTATTCATCGAAATGGAATTAGTTGGAAAAATTAAGCAATAAAAACGAATTTTCAATAATAAATCTGATCCTTATTGCTCTGTCACCTGCTTTCCTCCATCGCTAATTGCTGCTGTCTTACATTCCAAAGGTGAATTCAATATCCGGTTATGAACAAGTTAGTGTAATCAGATACAATGGATAATCACGGAATCGAAAGAGGAGTACTGAGCCTGGTACTGATCGGATCCATAATCAGACTCGGCCATAGCAAGAGATGGAACAGACTCTTTTATATGATGAAGACTTTCAAGCTGTCTTTGCGTCAATACACCGGTATTCCTGTAATTTTCCCTCACCGAGGTTATGAATTTATTTTGAAGTGAATTCAGATGTTCACTATTGCTTTCCAGGTAGTTAAACAGAGATTTTATATTTTGACGGTCCATAATCATAGGTGGTTTATGTAAAACATTTATAAATCCTAATATAGGACCTCAAACAGTTTTGTTTATTAAGATTACATTAAGATAAGCTTAATTATAGATTAATATTGATAAAAGAGGGGAGGCCGGGAGAACAAGTGTCAGTCCTTTAAGTACCTGTCGTATTTACCATCGATTATCACCTCCTTTACTGCTTCCAGATAACCGAACCCGTTGAGCATATCGGGCAACAGGTAACTGCCTTCCACCCATTCGTTCCACGCGTTGATGGTGATCAGCCGGGGTTGTTCAGGGTGATTGTCTGCATATTTTTTCGCTTTGGAGAGCAGGGTTGCGAAACTTTGGGGCGTGTTGTTGTAGTGCACCACATCGCGGATACCTTTTGCAGGGAAACGCGGTGTATCGTCCCATCCGATTGACACGCAGGGAAAGACCGGTACTTCCAGCAGAGTATCCATTTGTTCCCTTATCCTGACAGAATTTGACCCGTAAACAATATAATCTTCATTGAGTCCACCCATATTATACATGGCAACACTGTTGAAGCCCATTGCTTTCACGCTGCTGACAAACTGGTTAGCTGCCGGTTCTGACATCACTGAGCCGCCACCCTGGTTCCACTGGATATGCAAACCGGGGAAACCGGCCTTTTTCACTTCATCGCGGAAGTAATCGAGCGCTTTACGGGCTTCTTCAGCATCTTTACCAAAGCTTTGGAGCAGTTTGTTAACGCTGAAAATGGAGAATACCGGCTCACCGTTAATTTTAAAATAGTTCGGTCTCTTGAAATACTGATTGATGATCCTTTCCACTATGATCTGATAGTTTTTCCAGTCCACTTTGGCATCCCAGAGGATATCGGTATTGTCCTTATGAAGGTGAACGTTCCAGTAATTGTATTTCACATCGTGATTGGCCCACATGATGTAAAACTGCATTTTATCGTTGTTCCTGGCTTTCAGAAAACCATCATTCAGCGCACTTTCCAGGAATGGGCCACCCTCATACCAGTACCAATCGTAAACGAATACATTGACTCCATGATCAGTGGCAACATCGATCCATTTTTCAACCACCTTTGGATCGTTGTCATGTTCGTAGCCCCAAAGCGGCTGACGTGGCTGGTAATGTCCATCGAAACGGGGATTCCCCTTTTTAATCACTTCCCATTCACCTGTGCCTTCCGGCCATATCTTAGCCCTGCCCAGCGAATCATCGTGGCACGATGGCCAGATATAAGCCGCAACATAATAATCGTTTTTTGGAGGTTTCATGTCCTTCTCAGGGGGTTTAACACCTGACGAACATCCGAAAAAAATAGTTAATACTATCAGAGCGCTGAATTTCATAATTGCGTTTTTCATAAGTATAAATTTAAATTAATTTATGTTTTTATACTTCAAAACGCTAAAAAATGATCACTTCAGCTCATCAATAGCTGTTTGAAGTGTATTATCAATACCAGAGCTGATTTCAGCAAGGGTATTTTTACTGTATATGTCAGGAGCCAATCCAATACCTTCATAGGATTTCCCATCAAACAATTCAACCTTTTGAGGAACGAGCGAGTAATACCAGCCATTGGCCAGTTCTCTGCCAATCATTGTTCCATGAGCTCCATTGGTTGTATCGCCAATAACAGTAACATTTGGAAGAGTTTTAAAAGCCATAACTGAACGTTCACCGGCACTAATTGTGTATCTGTCGGTGAGAACAACAACAGGTTTATTGATATAATCACCTTCGGGATGAATGTGCCATTCATACCAACCGGTATACTCTGATGGCCCTTTGCCATTTTTTGTTTTGCTCCTGAATACATAACGGGATTGATTGGTCAGCCTGCCTGTTTCCGAAAAGCAATAAGTAAAATCGCCCCCCTGATTATGCCGCATATCAATAATATAACCATTAACAGAACTGAAGTCACTCAGGAAATCCTGGAGCATGAAAAAATTTTCGCCGACATAGTCAAAATAGATATAAGCCACATTTTCATTCTTAATTTTACCATAGATATAGCTGTTTTCCTCACCTGTTTTGTATCCCGGTTCGAGATAGGTTTTAACAACCGGGATATTGAACAATTCATCGTCAATCAGTTCATTCCTTATCTTGTTGGAAAAAAAGACATCTCTGCCGGGAGCAGTAAGACTAACATGGCCATCGTCAAGTTTTCCGAGCATCTGAGATATAATTTCAAATAGTTCAGCATCGCGAGTATTTGTGCTTACCATAGGACGGTAATTATTATACTCTGCCTGCCAATCCACACCTCTTTCTGCAAATACAGCGTACTCTTCCTGAAATGAAGTCCAGAGATCTTCAAAAATAGCCTCAGGATTGTTCGCCGGTGGTTCTTTAAACATTTTCTCACATGCAGCAACCAGAAAAAACAGAAGAGAGAATGCAATTATTATATTTATTTTATTCATGCCTTAGAATCTAAAGGTTGCAGAAATCTGGATTGAATTACGAAATGAGAGCAGCTTTTGAGGCTGGTTAGCATGGATAAATTCAAACAGATAACCAGCACCCAAATCCCACTTTTCATTTAAACTGTATGAGTGCTTTATTCCAAGGTCAAATGTTTGAAGCCTGTTCCATGTAACGAGCTCTCCATCACCAATAAAGGCTGTAAAAGTTTTAAAACCAGAATGAGAACTTATGTTTTCAATAAATTCATCATCAATTCCCATATAAGGAGGGCGCGAAAACCATACAACCACAGGCATTTGCAACGCGGCAGTTAAATAATTTTTTTCATTGACAGCAACCCTGTACTTACCAAAAATGCCCAGGCTAAAAGCAGAATAATATCCAAAGCTGCTGATTCTTCCATATACATAGCTCAAGGCCTGAATATCCGAAGTAAAAAGTCCACCGGCCATGATTGTTGATTTTTCAGTTTTCCGTAGGTTTTTACCTATAAGATAATCAATATCAATAAGGTTGAAACTATGCGGGTAGGCGGTATTAGCCTCGCTATGAACGGTAAAATTATAAGGCTTTGTCACACTCGGGCTATAATTGCCATATTGGAGACTGACTTTTTGAAACAGTTTTGCCTCCCTCGTATAGACAATTCCCACATTTGAAAAAGAAAAACCGGTATGGATGAAAGGCGAAAAAATCAAATCCTGCCGAATTATGTAACCAGGTCCGAAGTTCAAAGACAAGGAGCTTTTCCTGATCACATCCTGTCCAAAACAGGAAAAGACTGTGAAACAGGTAATTATTGATATTAATATGTGTTTCATATTACTCTCTTGTCCTGTGGAGTGGTGTTGATGTGATGTTTAAATCTTCTTCCCTATATAGAAAACGTAACCGTAATACTCTTTATACCTGTAATATAACTTAACTTCATGACGTTCGCTTGCTATGAACTCTTCAGCAGTTTTATTTCCTGCATGTTTCTTCAGGAAGATTTCCTGTGCAATAACCTGAGGAACATAGAAATGTTCTGTCCAGCAGTTCTCGGGCAGGATAAAAGTCGCAACGGGAATATATCCGGCTTTTTGCATCAGGGCGACTTTTTTTGGAATAGTGTCCATCTCGGAATACGCATCCTGCCAGAATTTCTCAATCTCGTCAGGCCTCTCTTCAGTAAACCACGACACTTCGGAAACTGAGATATAACCTCCTTTTTTCAAAAATTTCTTCCACTCATTCAGTCCTCGTTCAAAGCCAATATTATAGATTGCTCCCTCCGACCAGATCAGGTCTAATGTTCCCTTAGTAAATGGTAGATTATCCATAGAACCAACGATACCTTTAACCCTGTCCTGAAGATTTAGTTTGCCTGTATTAATATTGAACAGGTCAATAAAAGCGGGAAACAAGTCAATTCCCGTAATATTTCCCGGTGATTGCCGGGCGAGTACCATTGTCTGTCCACCTGTTCCGCAACCAATGTCGGCAATAAGGGATTCTTCGGTGAGATTATCAATAAAACTCAGCGCTTTAATGGTTACTTCCGGACTACCGGGTCCTTGTCGTTCCAGGCTGGAAAAATATTCACAGATTAAATTGAAGTCGAATTCATGAATTGATTTATTTTCACTACTCATGGTGTTTAGATGTATGTATTCTTCTCTCCAACAAGGAAAAGTGTCAGGTAATCTTTTTAATTACCTGTTTGGTTAATTACCTGGATGAAAGTTTCCTGAAAAGATCCGAAAAAATCGCATCCCTGTTGAGTGATTTAGCCATCCTGATAAAATGTCTTGAGCGATCAACGCTATAAGTTATCTGGTCCGTTAAAATGGGACTGTGCACCAGGTTAGTTGATATCCATGATGGATTGACAAGCCAGGCGACAGCAGTAACATCCCATATAACCTTTGACCACGCATCACGTCCGTTGCCCATTTCTTTAGTTATCTCAAAAAGATAGTCCGACAGTTTGTTCTTTCCCTTAAGATAAAACTCAAGCTCGGGTATTGTGGTATGAAAATGACTAACAACTGGTTGGCAGGGCATTATAACCATTGGCACACCGCTGTTAAGCACCACCCTGGCGGCAAGTACATCCTGCCTGAGATTAAATTCTCTCTGGTTGGGCCATTCAAGATCATTTCCCCCTAACCAGACAATAACGATGTTTTCAATAATTCCGGGTTCTATTAAAATAGCAGAAGCTACATTGGTAATGCATCCAACAGCCACTATATACAGAGGTTTCTCAGGGCTTGCCGTCATTGCCTTCTTTATCATATCAAGAGCTGCCTCACTGCGTACCGGTTTTGAGATATCTTCAAGGTATCTGTCTGATCCGCGGAACGCAAATTCCTGTGGAGATTTTCCGAACAGTTGCAGTAGTCTCAAAATTTCCTGATAACTTTTCTCCATACCATCACCGGAGCTTTTTGACCTGTCATTAAAAAACGGAGCTGCATAAACAGCTTCCAGCTGAAGTTTTTCTTTCGACAATAGTGCATAGCTCAAAGCAAACTGATCGTCTATTTCGTTATATGTATCAGTATCAAGGACCATTCTGACCTTATCCTTTGGAGGCTCCAGTCTTTGCAGACGAACTGATTCCTCTGTCCGGGGAAATTTCTGGCCATTTGCAGTCGGCAAAATAAGCAATGAAAGAATTGTTAGGAAAAGTAGTTTTTGTTTCATGGCAAATTAATTTTAAGGGTCACGGCTAACGGTTATGTAATATCCACGGAAATTTTGACAAGTCTTCAGTCCGCATGCTTATGGATCATGTTTATTTTATAGTTTTTGAGGATATAAAAGAATCCGGTAAATACTATCAGTGCCAGGGAAAGAAAGACAAGAAGATCACGCATCAGGAATGTGGGATCATTTTTAAGGAACATCATTATTCCCATTGCATTAACTGCAATTATCATTGTAAGAAAAAAACCGTAAAACATGAACTGCACCTGGAAAGATGTGTTTGGCCTTACCCAAAGCAGGTATACGCTTATCAGGCCCAACGGGACTGTGAATCCGAGGTCAAAGATGCGGACTAACCAAAAAGCTGTTGGTGCTATATCATATCCTCGTGCAGTTCCTGTTGAGATGACTTCCATAACTTCTTTGATCCACATAGATGAAAATATCAATAAGAAAAAAGTGAAAAGCACAGAGTAAACTATCAGACCCTTTTTTCTGAATTTACTTTCAACCTTATCCGGAAAGACAGAAAGAGAATAAAGCAGAATGACAAGTGATGAGATAAGAATAAAAAGAAAGTAAAATGTATAAGCTTCGTTGTTCCCGGTATATACAGGGGAGCTCCATTCCCAACCGATTGTATAGCTTAAAACATAATACATGAGATAGAGTGGCGTAATAATAAGCAGGTACCTGGCTGAATGTTTTCTGAAAAACAAAGCAATTCCCCCAATAATCAATACCGGACTCAGTACAAACAAATTAACAATATCCTGACCCACAAGCTGGTTGTTAATTACATCAGCTGTTTTGTAGTGAATTAAATTCAGAAAGAGAGGGCCTGATATAGCCAGATAAATTAAAATGAGTCCTGTCATTACAGATAATATGGCTACAAAGATCCTTTCGAAGGAATTGCCAAAGAAATCATTCTCAGAGTTTTTCATACAGTTTAATTTTGTCCATTAATTGACATAAGCCTGGTTTATCCTTTTTAAACTATATAGTACTGTATTATCCTTTATTGGTACAGCCAAATTAAAAATTTCAATTGGAATACAAAAATACTTTTTGAGGCTTTTAGCACAGACCGAAGGCACTTGACCGGCGAATGTCACATACACTGACCGACGTATGAACGTCAGTGAGCGTCAGTTGTCCAGAGCACAGGAAATGAAAAAACAAACAAACCCGAAACGCCTTATTTTTAATTAACAGGATTGTGGTACTTTTGAGTAAAATTAAAGCTAAAGCAGATGAAAAATTTATGTTCTGTAATAATTCCGATAGCGCTGATTATGGTGCTGAATTCTTGTGCTACAGTTTATAAGTGCGGAGACACTAAGCCTGAAAAGCAACCCGTAACATGGGGAAAAAGGCTTAAAACAGTTGTGAATGAAAGAGATATATTGTGTTATGATCTGGCAACGAAGGAGAAGGAAAATGAATTATTGAAGAACGATTTATCTGACTTGACAGTGAAACACAAGACCCTTACTGAACAGAATAATAATTTGACAGGGAAATACAATAATTTAAATGAAGAATATAAGAGTATGGTCAATGAGAACTTATCTCAAACCGACAAATTAAACAGGGCTCTTATAGCAAAATCGGAAGAGTTGGATGCTAAGGAAAAATTGCTTACGGAAAAGGAGAAATCCCTGTATTATATGCAGCAGACTATAGCACGGCAGGATTCTATAACCAACAGACTTAACACCATTTTGAGAAATGCTCTTCTCGGATTTAATTCTGATGAGTTGTCGGTTGAAATTAAAAACGGCAAAGTATATGTCTCCATGTCGGATAAACTCTTATTCAAATCAGGAAGCTCTGCTGTTGAAGAAAAAGGGAAAGAAGCCTTAAAAGTCCTGGGAGATGTTCTGGATAAAAATTCCGATATTGATATACTTGTGGAAGGGCATACGGATAATGTGCCAATTAAAACATCGGTTTATAAAGATAATTGGGATTTAAGTGTTGGCAGAGCTACTTCAATAGTCAGGATACTAACCACTGACTATAAAATTACTCCTACCCGGTTGACCGCGTCGGGGAAGGGTGAATTTTTTCCAAAAGCAGATAATGAAACAGCAGAAGGAAGGGCCATAAACCGAAGAACAGAAATAATTTTATCTCCAAAGCTGGATGAGATAATGCAATTATTAAAAGAGTAAAGTACGGCATTTTAGCAAGTTATGCGAAGTGACTATACTTACTTTTTAAGAAGGCGAAGGTAGTTGGTGGGCGTTGTAAGAAAAGCCTCAGTGTAATCAGTGGTTAAATAAAAAGTCGTTTGTGCAGTGCAATTCCTCAATTCCCGATAATTTGCTGTCAGGTAGTTTTTATTTATCGGCAAGAATAGTTGTCTGGTTAAGAACGTCTTTAATAATAATCTCCAGAAACCTTTCCGGTTCTTCAAACATTGGACTATGTGCTGAATTTTCGAAAGAGTAAAATCCTTTTACCGGGGATTCTAATTTTTTCAGGTATTCCTTTGAAAGATCATGATTAACTGTCATATCATATTTGCCACTGATTAAATAGACAGGTATATCAAGCCGGGGTACTTTAACTGTCAAGTCTGAATTGATGATCTGTTCCCTGAGCCCTGATTTGTTTATAAATGAAAATTTTGAATACCAGATTTTAAACTTTTCCTTTAAGGTATAAGCCCTGCATGTCCAGACAGGATAAAAGACTCCAGTTATTATTGATTTCATATTTCGCATTGTGCCAATTCCAAGTTCATGCATCGACTTATCCCGGAAAACTGAATTAAAAAATGGCAATATAAAAGCATCATTTTCCAGTATTGGATATTTCTTAAATTCAGCTGCCATCTTTAAGTTTCCCTCTGATGAATAGTGATCTGACATAAATTTGTAGGCTGCCTTTTCAGACTCTGCCTGCCGTGTGATCTGGGAGACTCCAATATATGCATGAAATAAGCGGGGAAAATCTGCTGCTGCCTGAATAGCGAATGCTGTTCCGCCTGAGTGAGCCATTATATAAATCTTCTCTTTGCTAAAACGCCCTCGAAGATAATTAGTTACCTCTATTGCATCAGAGGCAAGTTGCTCCAGTGTCATGCTTTCCAGTGTAACCTGAGGTGTATATGAGATCCCTCCACCTCGTTCCTCCCAATAACAAACTGTAAAATGATTTTCCAGTCCGGTAGGATATTTCTCAACAAGGAAGTATTCTGAGAAAGAAGGACCCCCATGCACGTAAAGCAATACCGGGTTCTTTAAATCAGTTCCACGTATAAACATACCTTGTTGAACACCGCCAATTTCAACAAATATTTTTTCATTGATGCTGCCTTCAACTTGTTTTTGGTTCTTACCAATAAGTGGTTTTGGTTTCCCCGGACTTACAATGAGCAGGAAGATGAAAAATGTAATAAGAATAAGGAATACAGCAGAAACAAATATTAACATAAGTGATTTATATTTTTTTAATCTTCCCATAAGTTACTTACAATACAAATGCTGACTAATTTAGTGAACTTAACGCCCGGCCCGCCTTTCTCAGGTATTTAAAAATTCTCCTGATTCAAGGGATCTTGTCATCTCATTTAAGAACCTTACCATTGGAGCCCCATCTATAACATCGTGGTCAAAAAGCACAGTCATGTTCAATATCTCTCTGATTTTTATTTCATTGTTGACAACAACTGCTTTTTTTAACACTGAACCAACACCAAAAGAAATCGGATGCACTGATTTCTGAATAAACCAGCCATTTATTTTACCCATCATGCCCACAGAAGTAACTACAGCATTCCCCATCTTTTTATAGGCAATTTTCGGATTTCTGAGCATAAATTTCCAGACGGCCCTTCTCAGGAATCCCGGCATATTATAATAAAGCCGTTCTGCGAAATCAGACTGTTTGTTAATGACGATATCGTTGTCTGATAATCCCTGGTTTTTTGCATTTTCTATTTCACAGGTAATTTCCAATGCACTTTTTTTACTGGCTTTTTCAATTACCAGGGGAACAGGAACTTTTTTGCTGTTAATTTTCTTTTCTACAAGTATGGAAATGTTAATGTCGTCGAAAATTATGAGTTTATTTTTGTTGTACAGGTATGCTGATGCTTCGGGATGTTTTTCAAGAATGCCGCCAATTACTTTAATTATCCAGCCATTGAAGGAAATATTAACACCTCTTTTTCTTAATTCATGCAATCTCTTTCTGCTTTCAGTAACATCAAATTCAAGCATTGCGCTTATATGATGTTTGAGTAACCCCACTGAAAAGATATCAAATGTCGCTATCCTTGATTTAGGGATTTTTTTATAAATAAAATCATCTTTCATTTTGCAAGGTTAGTAAATTTTAATTAAAAGCAGGTAAGTAGGTAATCCCCCTCCATCCCTCCATCCCTCCATTACTCCATTACTCCATTACTCCATTACTCCATTCCTCCATTCCTTTATTTTCCAAAATATGAAACGCTGAAAGCTTTTATAAATTAATTAACTATTTTAATCAAAAATTGTAAGCCTCATGTTAAAGATATTTCTTATAAACATATTACTACTGATTTTAGCTGCTGACTGTTCCACTGCCGTTAAAAGTGATGTTACTTTTTATCCTGTTCTCAGCATCACCGATGGCGATACTTTCCGCATAGCTGATGGTTCCCCGAACGGAAAGGTGATAAGGCTTATCGGTATTGATGCCCCTGAATCGCGTAATTCGGCTGCAAAAAAAATTGCCCCTTATGGGAAAGAAGCATCGGATTACCTCGCGAAAATGATAGGAGGGAAGAAGGTAAGGCTCGAATATGATGTCGAACATACTGACCGGTACGGACGAACACTGGCTTATGTTTATCTTGAGGACGGCACTTTTGTGAATGCTGAACTGTTGAAGAATGGTTATGCAACGGTGATGACTGTTCCTCCTAATGTGAGGTATGCCGGGGAGTTTGTCAGTCTGTCCCGAAAAGCGAGGAACAGGGAACGGGGATTGTGGAGCCTGCAGGAATAACCCGGGAAATCCTAATCCTTAGAAACGGTCTGGCAATGTCTAAAATCCTTTCTTCTGGACATTACTGATATCTTCACTGGTTCGGTCTATCCTGTTTATTTTTTTACCTGAACTGAACTGGTACCTGAAACTGAACCAGAGAGGAAACCGTGATAATATCACCTTTCCTTCATCACGTATGCTGAAATCAATACCTGAGATTTTATTTCCCTGGTATGTAAAAGGACCTGAAAAGGGTAGGGCGCTTTTAATTCCGAACCTGAACTTCTTTGAAAAAGTTTTTTCGAGAGAAACGAAATACAGGGGATCGCTGAATGATGCCGATTGGATCTCTGTCTGGGGACTATCGTACTGAAACCTCAACGACGCAATAATATCGTATCTTAAGTTGGCCATGACTGAAGTACCCGATTCAAATGCAATTCTATGCCTGTTGGTAATCAAGTATTTACAGGCAATGCTGTTTCCGTTAGTCAGTATATTATATAAGTTGAAAAAGCTGTTTACAGTTATAATCTTGAAGATCTTTGCCGAATGCGTCACCTGGAAACCATAGGCATGGATTGTCCCAAGATTCGCAACATTTGTCTCAAATATTCTGTCTTCGTTTAAAAAACTGTAACTATTTATTGTTCCTGATCTCTTCCTGTAAAATAACTGGAATGACGTATAATTACTTCCCGAAGCATTCGAATATCCGAAGTTCAGATTCTGGCGGAATTCGGGTTTCAGGTAAGGATTTCCGCTCCTTATATCAAAAGGATCATTAGAAAAGGAATATGGATTCAGTTCATAAATACCCGGACGCTTAACAGTACGGCTGTACGACAATTTAAGGTTTTGTTTTGGACTTAACCTGTAATTTATCATTGCATCGGGCAGCAGGGAGAATCCATTTCTATTAAAGCTGGCAGTCGTGTTTAATGATGATCTTTCTGATCGTAATCCCGTTTTAATAGTGTATTTTGAAATTTTATATGTGACTGATCCGTGTAAGGCAAAAATATTCTCACTGGATTTAAACCCTTCAGGCTGTCTGTCCCGAAGCATCTGCAGCCTGGTTTTTATTCCAGCATCAATCCTTATCTTTTCATTGAGAGGTAAAGTATAACCGATCCTGAAGATCACTGAGTTCTGACCCGGCATCACTTTATTTAATCTGTGTGTGACCTGATCTCCTTCGTAGAGGCTGACAGCCGTCGCATTCTCTGCCTTAAAGTGATAATTGCTAAAGTCAAATTCTATCTGGCTGCCCGGTTTTGCAAAACTATGCTTGTAGTAAACAGACCAGAATGATGATTTATTAATGTCGGTGTCGTCCTTCGTTCCTGATATGTGTTTCTCCTGAATACTGTCGCAAGTGATATTCAGCTCTGTGGTACCATCTAATTCACGCGACCAGGGATTGTTGTATGCATAAAAGTTTATCTGGTTGTTTTCATTAAAAAAATAATCAAATCCGTAATGGAACCTGTGCGACCAGTTCTTCTGCCTGACATCTTGTTCAGAGATGACCTCTGTTATTGATTCGGCATTCTGAAAAGTGCGGATGCTGCTTTCAAAAATATCCAGACAGGTTACTTCACCACTATATGAAGTATAGAGGTTAAGTTTTTTGTTGCCATAGCCAAGGCTATAGGAGGGGAAGATGTATATTTCTGAGCCTGAAGAAGGAGCTTCTGCGTTTATGTATCCGTTCACCCCCGACTTTCTGTCTTTTCGGAGGATTATATTGATCACTCCTGAAACACCTGAATCATAACCCGAATCAGGAGAATCTGTCACTTCAACTTTATCGATCGTGCCTGCATCAAGCTGGCTCAGGAAATTTATTTCGCGCTCTTTGCCATCGACCAGGATAACTACATTCCGGCTGCCTCCGAGTGAAATATTTTTCATCATGTCGACCGTAATTCCGGGGATAAAACCAAGCAGATCGGCTCCGGTAGCTGAGGCATCGTGTATGCTTTTGTTTATGAAGTAAGTAGTTTTTTCTGCGCCGTTTTCTGCTTTTTTGCGTTCTCCGCTGATTACAACTTCACCGAGAGCGACAGCTTTTTCATGCATATAAATAGTGCCGGTCTCGCAGTCAGCTTCCAGTTTGATGTTCCTGTATTCACTTTCATACCCGATTGCACTTATCTGCAACCGGTAGCTGCCTCCTGCAACAGATCCGAACAGGAATTTGCCATCCAGGTCACTTGCAGTGCCTGTAAGCAGAGTCGAATCAGTCAATCTGAGCAAGGCAACTGTTGCCCATGCAACGGGCTTCTGACTGGTCTTATCAGCCAGTTGTCCTGCTATATTGTGTTTCTTTGGTAACTGTGCAAACAAACTCATACCGGCAGTAAAAATGAAAGACATAATTGTAAGCTTTTGAATCCCTTTTAGTAATTGAAATGTTTTCATAATGATATAACCTGATTATCCTTGCAAAATATTTACGAGGCAAATGTCAGGCATAGTAATATTTCAATCCAAATTATCGGGACAGAAGGCAGGGATTTGTTGTAAGCTGTAATATTTCAGAAAAATTTCTGGTGCAGGCGGTAATAATCTGTGGCGGATGGAAATCTTTCAGGTACCATGTACGGAGAACCTGCTGTTAAAATGTTTAGTGTTGTTCCTCGATACGGGGATTCTCGCTTCGGTGCCGGAAAGTTTAAGAGTGTATCCCAAAGAGGTTCCCTGTTTGCTAATGACCTTTTTCAGGTTAACAATAAAGGCACGATGAGTTCTTAAAAAATATGGAATTTCCGATAATTGCTTTTCTATATTGTTTATAGAGTTTCTAATTATCTCCTTTTTTACCGCGTTGCGGAGGGTTAAATAGAAAATCACATAGTTGCCATCAGATTCCGCATAGATGAGGTCATCGGGGTTGAAGCTCAGGGACTCTTTTTTAAGCTGGGAGGTGATCTGTACCCGATCTTCAACTGTCTTATTTTGTATGCTGTTAATTCCGGGGTTCTGAAAAGATCCGGTTTCAGGAGGGAAAAGGTAACGGTAGTTGATCAAAGTAAAGAAAGCGAACGGGAAAATTCCTATCAGAAAAGTATTTCCAAAAGAATCGAGAAAGATGTTTATGTTCCATCTTTTGGTCGGCGTTTCCATTATAAAGCCAACAAGGTATATAGCGATACCTGTACCTGAGATAACCAATAATATGGATATAAGCTCTTTCAATATTGTCCAGTCAACTTTAGTGCTGAACCATTTAAAAGATCTTATTAAAAGAGCCGTAATCATTGCGGCAATGCCCGAGAAGATACTGTAAAATGCCATGGTGAACTCATAGCTGAAATTTCTCGATGGCCCAAATCCGAGAGGTTTATATGTTAATAAAAAACCGAAGCAGAATGCAGCAATTATCACAACCCCCGGCAATGGTTTTCTGATTAGATAATTCTGGGGAAATTTATGATTCAGATACTTATGGATTCCTGAGTGCATAAGTGGAGTGAATGGGACTATCAGATTTTCTCAAATATATTACCGAGTAATGAACTTCCTTCCTTGCCGCGGTTACGTCCAAACGGGGAAAGCGCCCTTACCAGCTTCCGTATTGGCATAGACTGAAGCCATACCCTTCCTGTGCCCCTCATTGTTGCAAGGAACAGACCCTCGCCTCCGAAGATCATCGATCTCAGGCCTCCCGATGTTTCAATGTCAAAATCAAGAGAGGGTTCGAACGCGACAATACAGCCTGTGTCGATCCTCAGAAGTTCATTGGTCAGATGTTTTTCTATTACTGTGCCTCCTGCGTGGATGAACGCTCTGCCATCCCCTTCGAGCTTCTGAAGAATAAAACCTTCACCTCCTAATAAACCTGCGCCCAGTTTCCTGTTAAGTGTAACAGAGAGTCTTGTTCCGAAAGCAGCGCAAAGAAACCCGTCTTTCTGTACGATCAGCGAATTTCTTACCTGCATCAGGTCAACCGGGATAATTGTCCCGGGATAAGGTGCAGCAAAAGAAATCTTCTTTTTGCTGTATCCGTTATTAGTGAAATGGGTAATGAAGAGAGATTCTCCGGTGAGCAGCCGGGAGCCTGCTTCAAATAGTTTACCCATGGTTCCCTGGTTGGGACGGGAGCCGTCGCCCATTCGAGTCTCGAAGGTTATTCCGTCCTCCATATAGACCATTGTGCCGGCTTCGGCAATGACTGTTTCGCGGGGATCGAGCTCTATTTCGACAAACTGAATATCGTCTCCGTAGATCTTGTAATCAATTTCGTGTGAGATCATGGATGTAATTTTAGTTTGCACTAATTTACACCGAAATTATCAATTCCCGTATAATTTTTATAACCATTATGACCATCAGATTCTCTCCCTCTGCATCCAGCTTTTACTCTGCGCCCTTCGCCCTGTGCCCTTAGCCCTGTGCTCTGCGCCCTGTGCTCCCCCTGGCTAATGTTAAATACCTGGAGCTTTTTGAGATGCCGGAGAGTCCTTTAAGCATCTTACGTATTTCCCGCCTTTTTTGGATGTAGTGGCTTTGTAAACAGCAGTGTTAGTGGCATCCAGTCTTCTGTACCAGGCCACTCCAGGATTGCCGTTTGCTGCATCATCAGTGGAACACCACAGGTAAGTAAGTATACCTGCGCCATGGAATTCTCCATGTACATACTGCCGGTAACCACCGGGTAAGATTGTAAACCCGCTGTTATTCGTTCCATTACCTCCATCGGCCCATCCTGTTGTGCTTTTAAGCTTTGTTCCTACGCCTGTGCCCCGCCATCCCCACATATTTATATCAGAGGGTTTGGTTCCAAGTTGGAGTTCAAGTTCATTGAAATCTGCATCGGTTGCAACATGCCAGCCTGAAGGGCACAGTTTACCTGTGCTGATCGTAAACCAGTTGTACAACGCACCGTATTTGTCTTTATTTTTAATATCATTTCTATACCAGGTGTATGCAGCAGTTTTTAAATTTAACCATGCAATTGAGTCTTTCACCAGGGTGATAGGAGTATTGTCATTATATCTGGTGGTTCTGAGGTTTTCGGCCATCCATGTCTGATTTCCGATTTCAACGGTTTTGTATGTATTTCCATCAGTATCTGTAATTGTTCTCCAGTCTTTTTCCTTTTCGCACCCAGATATGAATACAACAAAAGTGATCAGAATCAACAGATTAGTTAAGCTTTTCATAAACGGAATAATAAGAATTTAAAAACTTTATTCAGGCAAAACTGACCAGTGAAAACAGGAGTTAGAACAAAAAACAGAGTACCTCAGGTCAGGACTAGTTAAACCAATATGATAGTTTAACAACCAGTCCACGGTTTTTGTTCTCCATGTTCCCTGTATAGGAATTCCCGGTATATACAATAAAGAGATCCGATACAGGTGCGAAACGCCACTGGAAACGGATGTTCATGTTAAGGTTGTCGATCTGATTATTGTATTGCACGAAGGTTGTAAGAAACAGCTTGTCAGTAAAGGTAATATCCATTGAAGGTCCGATAAGGATCAGTCTGGCGCTGTTGTATGGAGCAGGGAGAATGATGTTGTTGTAATTCATTGTCAGGCCTATGCTTCCGTATGGCTGTACCCTGAAGTTCATAAGGCCGCTTACGTTCCAGCGGGTTCCATTGTAATAGCCGCCATATATTCCATTCAGGGTGTAATTGAAAACTTTCCTTGTATCGGAAGTAAATGCTGCTCTTGCACTTTTCCAGTAAAACTGGTCTCCTGCAGAAAGTTTTTCTCCACCTGTATTTGTAGGGTCATAAGGCTTGTCGAGCCTTACAAAATCTTCCTGGGCAGTAACAGACATCTGACTTTTATTTCTGAATCCTATTGTATATGATAACTCTGAACGCCTGTCCGTCATGCTGAGTTCAGGATCAAAGATCACCTCGAAATCCATTCCCGGACCATGGCTGAGGATCCTTTTTTCTGAAGAGGGATAGAACAGATAGCTTACTCCCGGTGATATCTCAAAAAAGCCGGTTCTCCGTATGTATCCGGCCTCAGCTATATAATCGGCTCCGATCCACGACTGTTGAAGTTTCGCTTTCAGGTACCGCGATGAGTAATTTATATTTCCCGAGGCGGTTGCTGCGTCCATTGATGAACCCGGATAAAACGACTGATGGTAGAATGCTTTGCCCGTCCATCGGTTGTCGGGGTTTGCAAAATTGTATTCCATTCCGGCTACCCTGTTATACCTGTAGCCTGTAAATAACGAATCATCATAGCTCCGGGTAGTAACCTTATTAACAAGAAACCCCACAAGACTCGAACGGCTGAAGATCTCCCTCTGTAATACAGCCACGGCATAATTTGATGCCGGGACTGCATCCCTCGATCCGGTCTGTATATCCATCATCCCTATTCTCCATTTTTCTCCAACTCTTCCTGTCAGCCTTCCTCCATAGTTTACCGGAACATTAAGTCCGACGCGTCTTGAAAAGAAAGGCTGTGCCTGGCTGCTTCCGAGATTTGCGAAGAGGTCGCTGTTCTCGAGAAAAAACTGGCGCCGTTCAGGGTAAAACAACTCAAAACGATCAAGGTTTGTCTGTTGCCTGTCTTCCTCAACCTGTGAATAATCGGGATTGACAGTCAGGTCGAGGTTCAGGGATGTTGACAGAATCATTTTGGCATCCATTCCTGCATTACTTTTCCATTGTGCAGCTTCACCTGCTTCTCTGTTTTTGGTTACCTTTCCAGTTACGTAGGGAATGAGTGATAACCGTAATCCTGCTTTATCAAGGGGCTTATCCCATACCAGAGTTCCTGCATAAGGCAGGGAGTTATGAGGAAACTGCCGGGGTACAGGAGCCCATGCCGATTTTTCGTTCGTTTTAAGATCAAGCCTGCCGAAATTAACACCCCATTCATTCTCTCCTCCGAAATAACGGACGCTGCGGAAAGGGATGGCCATCTCGACAACCCAGCGGTCGTCATAGCTCTTCACAGCCGATTTCCACTTGATATCCCAGGTAAAACTCGATACAGTTCCGTTGTTTATCACTCCGTCGCATTGCGCACCTGCCGCAGAGAGACCAAAAACAAATCCATTCGTCAGGTTATTATATGTATCGATATGAATCCTGAAGTTGTCATTCTTATTGAACTCAAAATCCCTTCTCAGCGATTCCACAGGTCTTTTTCCGGGTGAGGGATCATAGCAAACAGCTCCCACGTAGATATGACCATCATCGTAAGTGATTTTTACTTTAGTTTGTGCTATTGCAAATCCTGTATCTGTAGGAGTTACACGTGTAAAATTTTCTGCAGTCTCCGATGACTGCCATGATTTTTCATCAAGCACCCCGTCAATATTCATAGCCTCGCCTGTATGCGATATATTGAGACGGTATTTATCCCGGTTCACAGCATTTCCCTGTGCAAAAAGCATCAGTTCTCCGAAAAGAACGAGCATTAGTAGCAGTAGAAGTCTAACTTTATACATCCTGAAAATTAAGCTCCGAAAATAATTAAAAAAACCGGAAACAGGTTATCAGAAATAAACATAACCAGAAATGTTGAAATGTATCAACATTAACCTTCCTGAATATTTATCAGGAGTTTAAAATGAATACGCAGACCATCATTGATTTATCACATCCCCGGAGAGGATGTTGAGGTAGGTATCCTGAACAGGTTCGCCTTAACAAAACTTTTCCTGGAGCTGGTTGTATAAGCCTGAAATGAAATCTTTATCAGGGAAATTCTTATATGAATTGATTTTTTCTTTCATCCAGAGCAGGCTGTCAGTCTGAATGGAGGTGAGCAACCCGGTAGCCTTGAAATGTGTCCGGAGATTATCAATAAATTCCAGTTGAAGCCTGGTAAAGTTCTTCCTGTTGCTGTCAAGATAATTAAACAGATCGCGGGTCCCTTTATGATCTATTGCCGTCATATTTTGGCAGTGTCTGTTTTTTGCATCTAAAATATAACAGGGATTCCTTTCAATGATTAATCTGGGATGAAGATTAGATTAAGTAGAGATTAATAAGGT
This sequence comes from uncultured Bacteroidales bacterium, assembly GCA_942492865.1. GTDB lineage: Bacteria > Bacteroidota > Bacteroidia > Bacteroidales > VadinHA17 > LD21. The sequence goes on from OW818650.1 coordinate 3,165,342, forward strand.
TTTCCGTCCAATGTAAATGACAGGAAGCATTAAAAGCTGGCTGGACGTTATCTTCTTATTACCACATATCCTCCGGTGGATTTACCTATCCCTGTTTTTACCATGTAGAAATAGGTCCCTTCAGGTAATGGATGTCCATTATAATCAAGCCCTTCCCATTTATTCGCATAGTTGTTATCCTTAAAAACCTGGACTCCTTTCCTGTCGAATACGGTCAGTTCCATCTTCATGGGCACTTCTTTCGATCCTATTACCAGGTAATCATTTCTCCCATCCATATTGGGTGTGATCATTGTCGGGATCACAAGATCCTTTACACTTATGATTACAGTATCATTTGCCGGAGGACAAACACCGGTAGTCAAAGTCCAGAGAAAAGCATTTTTCCCGGGAGCAAGATTACTGACTCTGGTTGTTGGATCATCATCATCAGAAAAATATCCTGATCCTGTTATTACAGACCATTTTCCTGTTTCATCTGATACAGGTCCTGAAGCATCAAGACTAGTTTCAAATTGATAATCGAGAATTTTGTCAGGTCCTGCATTTGCTTCAGGAGGATGCTTTACAGTGACGGTAACCGGTTTTATGTCGGAGCAGCCGTTGGCAGCTGTCGCTTTGATATAATATGTACCTCCGGCGGCTGCCGATGGTGTTTGAAAAAGCCGTGTTGCCTCACTGTCTCTCCAGTAGGTATAAGTTAAACCTGGACCTGATCCATTAATAACAGAGGCGGATGTAATATCGGCTGTTGAAGGATAACATACCACTGCCGGATCTGTGACCCTTACTGTTGGTGCAGCTGGCGGATGAGTTATACTTACCTCTTCTGACAATGCTGAAATACATCCTCCCTGGCTTGTTACCCTGAAATTGTAATTACCGGCAGAAAGCCCTGAGACAATTGTTGAGGAGCCTGATCCTGATTTCGAAAATCCCCCGGGATTACCGGTGAGGGTCCAATTCCCGCTACCAGGAAGGTTGTTCAATACTATACTTCCTGTCGGATCTGAACAAGTGGGTTGAGTGATTGTCTCTATTGCGGGAGATGAAGGCATTGCATTAATATATAATGTAAAGGTGACTTTTGCTGCCCTGCATCTCTGGCCTGCAGGATCATTTGACATAATTGTAATGACAACTTTCTCCCCTTCATCTTCTTTTTTGGGAATATAGGTAAATGTAAATGGCGAAGATGTTGCAACGGCTGTGCTTACTGAACCCTTACCGTTCTCTGAAATGGAGACCCTTGTAGCGCCTCCTCCAAATGTATTTCCACTAATGATAACAGGGTCAATGCCGCATGCGCTGCCGGTTGAACTGCTCAGTTTAATCCATGCGGGATCTGAACATTGTCCGATCAGCCACATCGGAATGAGCGATAATAAACCAGTCAGATAGAAAACCCTGTACATTCTTTCAACAGCTTTCTATCTATAACATTAATATGTCGCAGAGGTTTAGGCAAATGCGTAAAAATTATCGATTTTTTTAAACTTTTGATAAAAAGGGCAGACGTTTTGCCATTTTGATTTGTTTTCGGGTTATTTTCGGACCCTTAATAACCCCAGGACAGTAAGAAATCCTAATGCAAGCAATCCTCCTGTCAGGAAGTCGAATTCCCTGAAATATGTACCGGTGATCCCTGCAATTGTATAACCGGTTGCCCACCAGACATGTGTCCACGCGAAATGGCTGCCGTAAGCTTTTCCCTGCTGTTCCCTGTCAATATTCTCTGCAATCAGTATCTGCGATGGCATATCGGCAAAGCTTATACCCAGCCCGGCAATAACCCAGAGAAATATTAACATATGGAATGATGCAATATTTGCCAGTGAGACTGCAATCCCGAGCATTAACGCTCCTGTTACAAGAAGCCAGGTCTTGTTTCCCGACCTGTCGAGAGTGCTGGAAGTAAATGCAGCAATAGTTGCTCCTATTCCGAAAGCTGCCATTACCAGGCCGTATTCATCATCACCGAGCATCATATCGCCCTTGATATGTACGACAGTATTAACCATTGCCTGGGCTCCTGCCAGGGCTGCGGCGAACTCGATCATGATTGAAAAGCGGATAGGCGCATTACCGAAAACCAGTTTTGTGCCTTTAACCATATCATTCCAGGTGGCTGCAATTGAAAATGTCTTTCTTGCTAAATGATTGGTTGAGCTTATTGGAATAAAAAAGACCAGGACCGATGAAATCAGAAACGTAAAAGAGTCCACGAAAAATATCTGCCGCGGACCCCAGGCAACAGCCAGTATTCCTGCCAAACCCGGACCGAGAATACCCAGAAGTTGCCAAGTTGCATTCGACAGAGCTATAGCGTTACCGTAGTTTTCCTTTTTTGAGATAAGCTGGGGGATGCACGATTTGTAAGCTGGTGAAAAAAAAGCATTGAAAACATTAAGCAGGAATATGAGTATATATAATTGCCAGGCGACTTTTACGAAAACGAGAGAGAAAACTATCAGCATCCTGAACAGGTTTGTGATGATCATTATTTTCTTCCGGTTGAAAGTATCGGCAATTATACCGGCGTATGAGCCAAAAATGATGAAGGCAGATACTCTCAGAACCAAAGTGGTTGCCAGTATCTTTGCCGATTGATCCCCGCCGAATTCATAAGCCAGGATGGCAACACCAAGCCATGTGATTGAGTCTCCCAGAAGACTGATTGCCTGGGCAAAGTATAGTCTGGCAAACAGCGGCTCCCTTAAAGTCTTTAAAGGTTCGAGGAATCTCATTTATTTTTTTTATAAAAGTAGAGATTTTTGGATATTGACATAAATACTTATCTTAAGGCCTATGCTCACCGGTATCTTATTCCATGATAATAAAAGCGTAAAGCCGAAATCATCAGCGGGACCCCCATTGTTATATAAACCATTGCAAGATATTCAGGCAGAATGATCCCCGATTTCCTAAGCGTAATACCCGACGCGATCATAATAATCATCAGAATGTAGCTCCTGATGCTGAAGAATGAAAATAAGCCCGGGTTATCATTTTTCAGGTTTATGATCCTGCAGACATGCTCGCGGGATATTCTGGAAAAAAGTACCAGGTAGAACAGGCAACCCCCAAAAAGGCTGGCTGTGATCTTTAGCCAGAATGAATTTTGGATGGTAAACGATAATGTTATTCCTCTGAAAAGAAGTATGAATCCGGCCAGACTCCATACAAAAGCTGCCATGAAAAGGAGAGAACGCCTGGTAGTTTTTGGTTTTATGGCCCGGAGAAATTTCATTTTTGAATTTTCATGCAAATTAAAGCCATTTTATCCGGTATCTCTACACGTTATTCATCTTCTTCAATTTTGATGCTATTATATCAGAATTATTCATTCATTTCGACTATAAATAATGTAATAATACAATAATGTACTAATATATTAATATAATAGTATAATCCTGGTTAAACTTATGTGTGGAACTATTACGCTTGAATTCAGGACTTTTTATTAATTTTGAATAAAAATAATCCGCCATGAAAATCAACATAAATGAAGAGATAAACGCTGCAGATGTTAAGATGGAAGGAGCGAAGAATGTGAAGATGAAGGTTCTGATCGGTCTTAACGAAGGATCGGACAAAATTATTATGAGACATTTTATTATTGCCCCGGGCGGTAATACTCCATTTCATCAGCATGATTATGAGCATGTTATTAAAGTCGAGAGGAACAGGGGGATTGCAGTTGATGAGCACGGAAAAGAACACGAGATAAGAAAGGGCCAGAGTCTTTTTGTAAAACCAAACGAAAAGCATCAGTTCAGGAATCCTTTCGGAGAGAGTTTCGAATTTGTCTGCATCATACCTAACAAATAAATCAAACAACAAAGCATATTAATGATATTTGACGAATTAAATCTCAATCCGGAAATACTGGAATCAATTGATTATATGGGTTTCAGGGAAACCACTCCTATCCAGGAGAAGGCAATTCCCGTGATCCTTTCCGGAAACGACCTTATTGCCTGCGCACAAACCGGTACCGGAAAAACGGCTGCTTTCCTTTTGCCCGTAATGAACCAGATAATGGAAAAGCGCCCCGATCATACTCACACGCTGATACTCGTTCCTACACGTGAGCTTGCCATTCAGATCGACCAGCAGATACAGGGGCTCGGATACACATTAAATGTTACTTCTATTGCTGTTTATGGTGGAGGTAATGGCAGCAGCTGGGACCAGGAAAAAGCTGCTCTTTCGACAGGCGCCGATATAATTGTAGCCACTCCGGGAAGGTTAATATCTCATCTTAACCAGGGTTATGTGAAGTTCAGTCAGATCGAAGTTCTTGTTCTTGATGAAGCTGACAGGATGCTTGATATAGGCTTTTATGACGACATCATGAATATAATTTCGCATTTGCCTCAGAACCGGCAGACATTGATGTTCAGTGCAACAATGCCTCCTAAGATCCGGTCAATGTCGAAAGCCATTATGAAGAATCCTGCGGAGATCGCGCTGGAGATGTCGAAGCCGGCCGAGGGTGTTATACAGGCAATATATAAGGTAGGCGATCATGATAAGCTGCCGTTGATAAAAAGTCTGATTGATGATAATCCGGCTTATTCAAGCATACTCATATTCAGCTCTACCAGGAAGAAGGTAAGTGAAATTATGAAAGGGCTACGCTCAAAGAGCTATCTTGTTGAAGGCATTTCATCCGATCTTGACCAGAAGAACAGGGAAGAGATCCTGCTTAAGTTCAGATCGCGTAAAATTCGTGTTCTTGTAGCCACAGATGTTCTGAGCCGGGGAATAGATATTAAGGATATAGATCTGGTTATCAATTTCGATGCTCCTTCCGATGCTGAAGATTACGTGCATCGTGTTGGTCGCACCGCCAGGGCCGAAACCACAGGAGTTGCTATAACGCTTGTCAACAAAGCAGATATTCCCAAGATAGAGCGGATTGAGAAATTAATAGGAAACAGAATTTTTAATTCACCGCTGCCTCCTTTTATTTCTGCACCTGCACCCGATAAGAGTACAGTACACAGAACGTCACCCGGCAAATCAAAGAGAAGTGGTTTTAAAGGTAGAACCCCTTACAGAGGCACAAGAGAGGGAGCTTAGTCCTGAAATTGTTAAAACTTAACTTTGAGCCTCCCCGAACCGATCTGTAAGATTAAAAAAATTCATATATTTATGAATGAAAACCAGTTAAAATAACGATCAGCCATGGAAAAGAAAAATATCAATCGCAGGACTTTTTTAGGAAGCGGTCTTTCAGCTGCCGCCGCGGTAACTATAGGAAAATCATTTGGAGCGGATGAAACCCTCAAAACCCCTTTCAGGAAAGATGATGAACATCCCTTTAACCCGGCTACCTTTAGCGCCATGCCTACCCGGGCTCTTGGAAAAACGGGCTATAAGGTAGGAGTGTTAAGCCTTGGTGGCCAGGCAACTATTGAAATTAAAGGAAGGGAGGAGGAATCTGAAAAGATCATCAACCGGGCTATCGACCTTGGCATTAACTATATTGATACTGCTGCATCATACGGACAGGGAGTGAGCCAGTTGAATATTGGCAGGGTTATGAAAACCAGGCGAAATGAGGTCTGGCTCTCAACCAAAACACACGACCGCACTTACGACGGTTCGATGCGCTTGCTTGAAGAAAGTCTTAAGAACCTTCAGACCGACCATCTTGACACATGGCAGCTACATAATGTGCAGACTCAGGATCAGGTTAACCAGATCTTCGCTGCCAACGGGGCAATAAAAGCCCTGGAAAAAGCTAAAGCTCAGGGTGTTGTAAGAAATGTTGGGATAACCGGTCACTTTGAACCACTGGTTCTGCTGGAGGCCATAAAGCGTTATAAATTCGATTCTATTTTAATGGCTCTGAATGCTGCCGATGTTCATTACCTGAGCTTTAAGAATTATCTCTTGCCTGAAGCACAGAAACAGGGAATTGCCATCATCGGAATGAAAGTCACAACCCGCAGCCGCATTCTTTCGAGCTGGACCCCGCCTCCGTTGGAGCAGCAAACCGATGCACGGCTCAAAACAGGCAAACCAGGCACAATAACAATAAGGGAAGCACTGACCTATAATATGAGTCTGCCGGTTAGCACCTCTATTATCGGTGTCGACAGCGTTGCTCAGATTGAGGAGAACGTCAGGATAGCTTCGGAATTCTCACCACTCAGCCAGTCACAGATGGAGGAAATAGAATTAAAAACCCTGCCGGTAGTCCGTCAGAGTCTGTACTTCCGCCGCTGGGATATAGGTGCATAAGGATCATCAGGATTGATGGAATGATGGATTGATGGAATGATGGATTGATGGAATGATGGAATGATGGATTTAATGTTCCAATGTTCCAATGTTCCAATGTTCCATTACTCCATTACTCCATTACTCCATTACTCCATTACTCTCTCCCATGCTAAATATCATTATATTCCCTTGAACTTAACATTTATTCCGATGTTGTTTTAAGCATCTGAGTGCAGTGTTAAACCAAAACTATAATGATATGAAAATGAATCCTGTTGTACATTTTGAGATGCCTGCTGAAGACAGGCACCGGATGGCTGAATTCTATTCAAGGGTTTTTGGGTGGAAACCGCAGTTCCTGGGAGAAGAGATGGGAAACTACGTAACTGTAATGACATCTGAATCGGATGAAAATGGAATGCCGTCCAGGCCAGGCTCTATTAATGGTGGCTTTTATGCAAAGAATGCAAACATGCCAAATAACTGTCCTTCAATTGTCATTGCTGTCGATGATGTTAAAGAACATATAAGAAAAGTTTCAGAATTGGGTGGTCAGGTAATCGGCGAACCGGCAAATATTCCGGGAGTTGGCATATATGTCTCTTTCCGGGATACCGAGGGCAATATATGCAGTCTGCTTCAGCCGGTAATGTCCGAAAGTCATGAACATCATGAAAGCGAAAAGGCAGAAGTTGGACATTAAGTGTTACCCGGAGGTATTTAGGATATTTTAGGATTCAGTAAAACCGGGCACCGGTAAGCTTTATTTTAAAATCCCCATCTCAATAAGTACCTTTTTAATCTTTGCTCTCTCATCATCCGTAACAGGTCCGGCCGGTTCAATGCAAGGACCAGCTTCAATGCCAAGCAGCTCAAGCGATTCCTTGATAACTGCCGGAAAAGTTCCGATGTTAAATGCGATCCTGAGGGGAGCGAGCCTGAACTGTGCTTCAAGCGATCCCTTAAGATCGCCAGCAATGAATTTTTCGTAAATTTCAACACATATTCCCGGAGCGACATTGGCTCCCGAAGCAATGGAGCCGGAAGCTCCGTAGCAAAGTCCACCGTAGATCAGGGTGTCACGTCCCATTAATACTGTGAAGTGTTCTATATGCCTTGTGAGGCGGATATATTCGGCAGAAATAGTCATGTCTCCCGATGAATCCTTGATGCTCACAATATTTGGTATTTCAGCCAGCTTTGCAACCGTAGGAGGGTTAAGACTGACCATTGTTTTCGGCGGGTTGTTGTACATAACTACCGGCAGACCAGTATTTTCTGCCACAGTTTTGTAGTGCTTATACAACTGATCCTGGTTAGGAGTAACAAACATGGGGGTCAGAACTGAGACGGCATCAACCCTGCATTCTTCAGCAATATTGGTAAGCATTACCGTTTCACGCGTTGTGATACCGTTGGTTCCCGCATATACGGGTAATCTTCCTTTTGTCTCATCCATGGTTACACTGTAAATCTCCCGCTTTTCTTCTGGTGACAGGCCATAAAATTCACCGGTTGTCCCAACTACAAACAAACCGTGTACCCCTCCGTCGATCAGGTATTTTAAGAGCTTACGCATGGCTTTCTCATTGAATTTGCCATCGCTGGTCAACGGTGTGATTACTGCCGGGATAATGCCTTTGGGGCGAATTAAGTTTTTCATGAATTATTTTTTATCGTTACTCGTTTATCGTTACTTGTTTATCGTTCATTGTTTAAAACCCCCTCCGCCTGAAACTCTGAAACCCTGAACCGAGGCGAAGCCGAGTTCGACGAAGTCAAACCCTGAAACCCTGAACCGAGGCGAAGCCGAGTTCGACGAAGTCAAACCCTGAAACCCTGAAACCCTGAAACCCTGAAACCCTGAAACTCTGAAACTCTGAAACTCTGAAACTCTATCCTCATTTATATCTTAACCTTCCTTACCATACATGGGCTTTTATTGTCAAATTTCCAGCCTTTAATCAGGTACTGCATTGCTATTGAATCGTCTCTTGAACCAAGGCCTTTTTCGAGGTAAAGTTTGTTTGCTTTTTCAATCTGAGCCATGTCAATCTCAATTCCAAGTCCGGGTTTTTCAGGAACAGCTATTTTTCCTCCTTTTATCTGCAGAGGTTCTTTTGTAAGCCGTTCCTGTCCTTCCTGCCATATCCAGTGAGTGTCGAGGGCGGTTATTTTACCCGGGGCGGCAGCACCGGCCTGTACTATCATAGCAAGTGAGATATCAAAATGGTTATTTGAGTGAGAACCCCATGTTAGTCCCCATTCATTACAGATCTGGGCAACACGTACAGCCCCTTGCATTGTCCAGAAGTGCGGATCGGCAAGTGGTATGTCAACAGCATTCAGGTGGAATGAATGTCCCATCTGGCGCCAGTCTGTAGCTATCATGTTTGTAGCTGTGGGCATTCCGGTTGCACGTCTGAATTCTGCCATTATTTCACGGCCCGAGTAGCCATTTTCGGCGCCGCAGGGATCTTCCACATAGGCAAGGATATCGTGCTTATTACTGCAAAGCGACACTGCTTCATTAAGTGACCAGGCGCCATTGGGATCGATGGTGATCCTGGCCTCTGGAAAACGCAGGGCAAGGGCTTCAACAGCCTCCATCTCTTCTGTACCGCTCAGTACGCCTCCTTTCAACTTAAAATCTCTGAAACCATATCTCTCATGTGCTGCCTCGGCAAGTCTGACAATTGCAGCAGTATCTATGGCTTCCTCACATCTTAGTCTTAACCAGTCATCCTTTGAATTTTTGTTATTAAGATATAAAAGGTCAGTCTTTGTCCGGTCGCCAATATAGAACAGGTACCCGAGCATTTCCACCTCGGTGCGTTGCTGGCCGTTACCAAGCAGGGCAGCAACTGGAACTTCAAGGAAACGGCCAAGCAGATCGAGCAAGGCAGTCTCAACAGCCGTTACAGCATGGATTGTAATTCGCTGATCAAAGGTCTGTAAACCTCGTCCGGCACGATCCCTATCGCCATAGCATCGCCTTATCTCATTAAGTATATTGTTATAATTGCCAATTGACTTATTTACCACAAAAATCTTCGACTCCTCCAGTACCTGTCTTATCTGTTCACCTCCGGGCACCTCACTTATTCCTGTGTGTCCTGCATTATCCTTCATAATGACAATATTCCGGGTGAAAAAAGGGCTGTGAGCGCCGCTTAGATTGAGCAGCATGGTGTCATAGCCTGCCACAGGTATCACTGACATTTCAGTTACCACCGGAGCTCCTTTGAAATCTTTCATGTTTATCGTTACTCGTTTATTGTTCCTTGTACCTCGTGTTCCTGCTTTTGCCCTAAGTTCCTTGTTCCCTGTAATAAAAGCTCACTGCTCACCGCTCACCTCTCACTACTCACCACTCACCACTCTCCGCCCACCACTCTCCGCTCACTTCTTTCCCCTTCTCACTTCCACCTTCGCCATCTTCTCATAAAACCTTATGATGCTGCCATGATCATTATCACCCATTCCGTCGGCCTTAAGCGCCTGCATTATTTCCATTACTGCAGAGGTAAGGGGCAGTGGTACTCCCATTTCATGCGATGTGTCAAGGGCGTTAGCCAGGTCTTTAATATGAAGATTTATCCTGAAGCCGGGATTGAATTTTCTATCCATCACCAGCGGCGCTTTGGCATCAAGTACCGTGCTGCCTGCCAGGCCACCTCTTATTGCCTGGTACACAAGCTCCGGCTCTACTCCTGCTTTTTCTGCAAGAACAAGCGCTTCCGACATTGCCGCAATATTTAGCGCTACTATTATCTGATTGGCCAGCTTGGTAATATTGCCTGCACCTGAATCTCCGGTATGAACCACCGATGCAGCCATTGATTTAAGAATGGGAAAACATTTATCAAACACTTCCTTTTTACCCCCTGCCATAACTGAGAGAGTACCCTCAATCGCTTTCGGCTCTCCGCCGCTTACAGGAGCATCAAGCATGTCAATACCTTTTTCTTCAAGCTTGCCTGCAAGTTCCCTGCTGGCTATGGGAGAGATTGAGCTCATGTCAATAACCACTGATCCTGCCTGCAGTCCTTCGATCAATCCGTTCTTAGCCAGTATGACTTCTTTTACCTGCGGCGAATTGGGAAGCATAGTTATTATAAAGCTGCATTTTTCAGCAACCTCTTTAGGCGTGGAGGCTTTTTCAGCTCCAAGTGCGACAAGCTCATCCACAGCAACCTGGTCCAGGTCAAGAACAACCAGTTCATGACCTGCTTTCAGCAGATTTTTGCTCATTGGTTTTCCCATTATTCCCAGTCCTATAAATCCGATCTTTGACATTTTTATTCCTCCTATGAATTATATTTTTTTAAGTTGAAAGCGCTGGATCTTTCCTACAACAAACACATAGCTTACAATTGCAAGGAATGCGTGAATGCTGACAAAAACCAGGGCCATGTTGAATGAACCCGTACTCCTTATTATGTAGCCGATTGCTATCGGGGTTATTATGCTTGACAAGTTACCACATGTATTGAACAGGGCGCCGCTCAGACCGGTAATTTCCTTAGGCGCTGTATCGGCATTTACGGCCCATCCGAGTGCGCCTACTCCTTTTCCAAAGTATGAAAGGGCCATTATTGCAACTACCATCCATTCAATTCCTGTGTAGTTGCACAGGATCATGCTCATTGAAAGAAGCATGCCCGCAACTATTGGCACTTTTCTGGCAACAGAAAGTGATGCTCCCTTCTTAAGAAGATAATCTGAAAATAAGCCGCCTAAATTTCCTCCGACAAAACCAAAAATTGCAGGTAGAACAGCAATTATTCCGGCCTTTAGTATTGTCATTCCCCGTTCCTGGACAAGGTACACCGGAAACCAGGTGATGAAAAAGAATGTGATGGCATTTATACAGTATTGAGCTAAATATATGCCGATGAACATCCTGTTTTTTAACAGCTGGGGAAGGTAGCTCCAGGTAATACCGCTGGTTTTACTGGTGTCTTTCTTTGCATCATCCATATCCACAAGAGCTCCTCCGCTGGTAATATAATCAAGCTCAGCCTTGTTAATGTGCTTTGACTTTTTTGGTGAATTAATGAACATCAGCCAGAAGATCAGGAACACAAAACCGATCAATCCCATAAAGAAAAATGACCATTGCCATCCGTAAGTCTGAACGATAAAGCCCAGCATGGGAGCAAAAAGCACCGTTGCAAAGTACTGGGCAGAGTTAAAGATTGCTGCTGCAGTTCCGGTCTCTTTTGTCGGAAACCATGCCACTGTTATCCTGCTGTTTGCGGGAAAGGCCGGTGACTCTGCGATACCCAGTAAAAACCTTAGAATGAAAAGAACTGCGATTGCAGTCAGGCCAGTAAGATAACCCGTAAAACCGGTAACAAAAGTGAAGAATGACCAGATGAAAAGGCTCCACGAATATACTTTTCTTGATCCGAAACGATCGAGGAGCCACCCGCCGGGAAGCTGTGCAATTACATACGACCATCCAAATGCCGAAAAAATGTAACCCATTGAAACCGAATCGAGGTTCAGGCTTTTGGCAAGGGCCGGACCAGCAATTGATAGTACTGTACGGTCAGCATAATTAATGGCAGTTGCCATAAAAAGCATGCTTACAATAACCCAGCGAAAATTGGTTTTCACCGAACCGTCAATGGGCAGGGACTCATGTCTCATCATTTAATCTAAGGTAGGTTAGTTTGTAAGGACACTAATTTAATCTTAATATTTCTTTTTGCATATTTTATCATCTTTTTTAAAGTAACTTTCAGAATTATGTTGGCAGATCCTGATTTATTTCTTCGCCACGCAGCTGGTTTTTAATATATTTACTTTTCAATATAAACACAGATGATATCAGAAGCGCCGGTTATAATTAAAGTATCCAGGGATGATAATGTGGGTGTAGTTGCCAACATTAACGGTTTAACGAAAGGAACAGTTCTCTCTGATGGCACTGTCCTTAGCGAAGATATTCCCATGGGCCACAAAGTAGCTCTGGCCGATGTCGGTGAAGGCGGGAAAATTATAAGGTACGGACAGGTAATAGGCTATGCCATAAAGAAGATATTCCGTGGGGAGCTTGTGAATGAACATTCATTAACTCTTCCCGAAGCACCGGGTCTGGATACGATACCACTCACTGTTAATGCTGCACAAAAGGCCGAGCCATTGACCGGATATTCCTTCTACGGTTACCGTAATCCTGACGGGAGTGCAGGTACAAAAAATATTCTGGGAATAACAATAAGTGTCAACTGTGTTACCGGGTTTATAAATTACATTGTAAAGAGGATAAGGGAAGAGCTTCTTCCAAAATATCTTGGAGTTGATGATGTTATTGCGCTCAACCATACTTACGGCTGTGGTGTTGCTATCAATGAGCCTTCATCTGAAATACCGGTAAGAACTATAAAGAACATTGCAACAAATCCGAATTTCGGGGGCCGGATGATAATTGCAGGGCTTGGTTGCGAAAAGCTTTTACCTGAAAGGTTATTGTCGAATCCTGACAGCACCGATATTACCGTAATGCAGGACGAATCATTCCATGGATTTTATGCAATGGCTGAAAGACTCATGGCAATTGCTGAAGGACATTTGAAAAAACTGAACAGAAGAAAAAGAGTGTTGTGCCCTGCATCGGACCTTGTTGTTGGCATGCAATGTGGGGGTAGTGATGCTTTTTCAGGTATCACCTCCAATCCTGTTGCCGGTTTTGCTTCTGATCTTATTGTCAGGGCAGGTGGAAGCGTAATGTTCTCGGAGGTATCGGAAGTTCGTGATGCTGTACATTTACTTGTACCCAGAGCATCCGATACATCAGTGGGAGAGTCGCTGCTGCGGGAAATGAAATGGTATGATGATTATCTTGCCCGGTGGGGCGCTGACCGTAGCGCAAACCCATCCCCCGGAAATAAGCGGGGAGGACTGAGCAACGTTGTTGAAAAAGCGCTTGGCTCAGCAGCAAAATCCGGAACCAGCCCTATAATTGATGTTATACCACCGGGAGAAAAAATAAAGCGAAAGGGATTAAGCTTTGCAGCTACTCCTGCAGGAGACTTTATTTGTGGTACTCTTCAGCTTGCAGCAGGCATGAATGTGCATGTATTTATGACCGGAATGGGAACTCCTTATGGTCTGGCAATGGTGCCCGTGATAAAGATCGGCTCCAATTCCAGGCTAAGCAAACGATGGTTTGATCTTATCGATCTCGATGCCGGACAAGTAGCCCTCGGACAAAAAACAATTGAAGAACTGGGATGGGAGCTTTTCAATATGATACTCGACACAGCAAGCGGTAAAAAAATAGTTGCCTGCGATAAGCTTGGACTTCATAACGACCTGGTGCTGTTTAATCCCGGACCCATAACATAACCTTTTCAGGCTATCTAATTTTTTATGATTTTTTTTTTACTGAACTGTTGTTTATAATATTTTTTTATTTAGCTTTGCAATACAAAGTACTTTCAAATGAAAAGCAAACCAAAATCCTTTGAAGACCTGGATGCCATCAGGAAAATAATGGAAAGATCGACCAGATTCTTATCCCTAAGCGGCCTGTCAGGCGTATTTGCCGGTCTGATTGCCATTGCAGGAAGTGCAATTGCATACTTTAGTATTCTTGACCGGAATTTTAATTATGAATTCTTCAGAAACCTGACTGGTGAAGAGATGATTATTGTGAAGAAAGGTTTGATAATCGATTCAATAATTGTCCTGTTAATGGCAATTGGTGTAGCGCTGTTATTTTCATATAAGAGGTCTTCCATTCAGGGATTAAAAATATGGACCCCAGTGTCGAAAAGACTGCTTTTCAATATGCTCGTTCCTCTTATTACTGGAGGTCTTTTTATAATAATTCTGATTACGCAGGGCCTTCTGCAGCTGATCATCCCAGCAATGCTTATATTTTACGGACTATCGCTTGTAAATGCCGGAAGGTTCACCTATAATGATGTACTTTATCTGGGTATTGCTGAAATAATTGTTGGACTTATCTCGGCAATATTTCCCGAATACGGCCTTTTATTATGGACTCTTGGGTTTGGTGTCCTGAATATACTCTACGGTCTGATAGTTTACAGAAAATATGAGATATGAGATTAGAGATATCCCGGTTAAATAAGCTCTTTGAGAACAGGGTAAGGCTTGGAATTATGTCTGTGCTTATGGTGAACGATGCATACGATTTCAATAGTCTTAAAGAAACTCTTGATGTAACTGACGGTAATCTTGCAAGCCATCTGAAAGCTCTGGAGGAAAACGGACTAATTAGTGTCAGCAAACAATTTCTGGGAAAAAAACCAAATACAACTTATTCAATTACCAGTGTTGGAACAAAACTTTTCAGTGACCATTTAACGGCACTTGAAAATATAATAAAGACAAAATAATTTTTTTTTATTATTCACTTTGTAATTCAAAGTTCTTTTTAATTTAAAATCAATTTTATGAAAATCGAGATCGACGACACAGGAAAATGGCAGAACTCATTCACATTGAAAGTGATCCTTTTGGCATTTATTGGAATCTGCCTTTTGATACCTCTTGAGATGGTTAAGTCAATAATCAGTGAGCGACAGGCAAATTCAGAGAAAACCAGGAAAGAGATTTCTTTCCAGTGGGCTGGTAGTCAAACCATTTCGGGCCCTATACTTAATATTCCATTATTGATTCATCCTGAAAAGGAAGGTGATGAGTCGTATAAGGTGATTGTACATGTAATGCCCGAGGTACTTGAAATAAACGGCGAGGTGAAAACAGAAAAACGGCACAGAAGCATTTATGAGGCAGTGGTATATAGTTCTGACCTGCAGATTTCGGGGGAATTTCTTATCCCGGCGTTAAATCAGGATGAAAAAGGGGAGGTGCTTTGGGGAGAAGCTTATTACTCTTTGGGCATAAGCGACAACAGAGGATTAAAAGGTGGAGTGACATTACAGGCCGGTGCTGTTCAGGCAGACGCTGTTCCAGGCTTAAAAGAGACAGATCTTTTCAAATCGGGCATTACATTTCCTGCCAGTGTGAAAAAGGATGATAATAAGTTTAATTTCTCACTTAAAATGCAATTATCAGGTTCGGAAAGCATTAATTTCACTCCATTGGGCAAAACAACACGGGTCAGACTAAAATCACCATGGGAGGCTCCGGGCTTTACAGGAAATTTTCTTCCTGCAGAACGGTCAGTGAGCGAATCAGGGTTTGATGCAAGCTGGTTAGTTACAAACTTAAACAGGAATTTTCCTCAAACGTGGCAGGGAAATGCATACACTCCTGAATCGGAATCGTTTGGCACTGAATTTATACTGGAGGCTGATCATTACCAGAAGTCTCTCCGTACGGCAAAATACGGTATACTTTTCATTGCACTTACGTTCCTTGCAATACTGTTTGTAGAGATGAGCACGAAAGTGAAGATCCAGATATTCCATTATCTTCTGCTTGCACTCGGACTTGTATTGTTCTTTTCACTGCTGAACGCACTTAGTGAGCATACAGGCTTTAATATAGCTTATCTGGTAGCAGCATCCTCAACAATTATCCTTATCTCGTTCTTTCTTAATTCGATAGTCCACAAAGTCAGGCCAGTTCTGATGATAAGCGGATTGCTTGTTTTTCTCTATTCTTTCATCTTTATACTGCTGACTCTTAAGGATTTTGCATATCTGGCCGGCAATATAGGGCTGTTTATCATACTTGCAATAACAATGAAAGTATCATTAAAGCTCAAAGAAATGTAGGCCGATAAAGCAGGAAAAATCAATTGCTGATAAAGCCTCAATATGTGTGAACATTAAGGACAAACCGGGGTTTACTATCAACGGCATCACTTTATAAAAAAGTGACAGCTTAAAAAATACGGGGAGGGATGGACGGTGCAGGAAGGTAAAGGGGTAGAAAAGTCCATCTCCCCCTTTTTTTTGTAAAGGAGTTCAATACACAATTTCTGATTTATTACTATATTTCAATTTGATTTAGTGAAGCAAGAATCAAATATGAATATTATAATCTATGGCGGAAAAGGATGATGTTCTGAAATATATCGGCAATCTTGCCCAGCTTGGCGGAAGCCGTCATTATGAACTTACCCGCGGATGGGGAACGGGATTGAGATGTATCGACGTTGTGTCAGGTAAAGGCTTACAGTACACTGTTATACCTGACCGTGGAATGGATATTTCACTGGCAAGCTATAAGGGAACGAATCTGGTTTACCTCACTCCCAACAGCGAGACACACCCAGCATATTATGATCCCGAAAAAGCAGGGTGGTTAAGGACATTTGCCGGTGGGCTTATCACTACATGCGGACTTACCTACCTCGGACCTCCGGTTGTTGACGAGGGAGAAGAGCTCGGCCTTCACGGACGATATTCGACAATTCCTGCCGCGCAGGTGGCGGATATTTCTGAATGGGTCGGAGATGATTATCATATCTTGCTGAAAGGTGTGACAGAAGAGGGTCATTTATTCGGTCATAAGCTAAGGCTTGAACGCCAGATTGAGACCATTCTCGGACAAAACAGCATCAGAATAACCGATAAGATTACTAATTTCGGATATAAGCCCAGCCCGTTTACAATCATGTATCACATGAATTTTGGTTATCCATTGATTGATGAAAATACAGTACTGGATATCAGCAGCAGGGAAAGCACTCCCCGTGATGAACAGGCAAGATCGGGGGTAGATGAGATGAAAAGCTTTTCAAAACCAACTCCCGATTTTTCAGAACAGGTATTTATCCATAAAATGAGGGCAGCTGACGGAAAATATGCTGAGGCCACTTTGAAGAACAAAAAACTTGGAATTGGTCTCTCTTTAAAGTTCGATGTCGCTACTCTTCCTTATATGACACAGTGGAAAATGATGGGTCAGGGAGACTACGTTCTTGGACTCGAGCCATCAAATGTGCCATTAGGCGACCGTAAACAGCTGCGTGAGAAAAATTTGCTGCCCATGCTTAAGCCGGGTGAGATTACTGTTAACATACTTGAAATAACTTTAACTGATATATAATATTTCAAACAACCCTGAACCGAGGCGTAGCCGGGCTCGACGAAGTCAAACCCTGAACCGAGGCGTAGCCGAGCTCGACGAAGTCAAACCCTGAAACCCTGAAACCCTGAAACCTCTCATAAATGAATTTACTTAAACTTATTGCAATTTTATTATTCTCGGTTTTCTCTCTAAAGCCTGCAATGGCTCAGGAAGAGATACTTACTCCTAACCCGGGGCCCGAACCACGCATCAACGGTCCAGTCGTTTACGGGTGCCGCCCCGGAAATCCTTTCCTTTACAGGATCCCTTGTCAGGGTGCTCGTCCCATTACATTTTCGGTTAAGGGATTGCCCGATGGACTTAAGCTTGATCCTGCTTCAGGAATAATAACAGGTACTGCTCCTTCCAAAGGAGAATATAAATTATTGATCCAGGCATCCAATGTAAGTGGAAAAGAGAAACGCAGCCTTACAATTATTGCAGGCGATAAGCTTGCTCTAACCCCGCCTATGGGATGGAATCACTGGTATGCCCATTATAACAGGATAACCGACAAGATGATGCGAGAGGCTGCCGACATACTTGTAAGCAGCGGCATGGCTGATGTTGGGTATGATTATGTAAATATCGATGACTGCTGGATGAATGCTCCTGAGTATAGCGACAAAACACGCGAAGGGACCCTGAGGGATGAAAAGGGGAATCTTATCCCAAACACTCATTTTCCTGATATGAAAGGCCTTACCGATTATATTCATTCAAAAGGACTGAAAGCAGGAATATATACTTCACCCGGACCATTGACATGCGGAAGGTTTGCCGGTTCATACAATTATGAGGAACAGGATGCCCTCCAGTTTGCAGCATGGGGTTTTGATTTCCTTAAATATGACTGGTGCAGCTACTCCAAAATTGCTTCAGAAGGAAAACCGGGTCAGAAAACTTTTCCGCTCGAAACTTATCAGCACCCGTATAAATTAATGGGAGATATTTTGAAGAAACAGAATCGTGACATTATATATAATCTTTGCCAGTACGGAATGGGCGATGTCTGGAAGTGGGGAGGAGAAGTCGGAGGTCATTGCTGGCGAACAGCCGGAGACCTCGGTTATGAGCTTGACAAAGTATTTGAGGTAGCTTTAAAAAACAGCGAGCATCGTGAATATTCCAAACCCGGGGAGTGGAATGATCCGGATTATATTCAGATAGGCTGGATTGGGACGGCACGAGGCATGGGAATGCCAAAAAAGATTGATATGCCTGCCTCCATGCAATATGCTTACATGTCGCTCTGGAGCCTTATGGCAGCGCCTCTTGTGTATAGCGGCGACATGTCGAAACTTGACGAATTCACATTGAATATCCTCTGCAATCCTGAGGTGATTGAGGTAAACCAGGATCCTCTTGGTGAAAGCGGATTGGTGATAAAAAGGAATGAAAGCCAATTTGTTATGATTAAAAAGCTTTATGATGGAACTCATGCCGTCGGTTTGTTCAACAGGGAAAAAAGCGCTGCCACGGTAAGCATTGACTTCAGTGAACTTCAGATAAAGGGGAAGCAAAATGTACGTGACCTCTGGAGACAAAAAGATTTAGGTAAATTTAAAGGTAATTACTCGGCTGAAGTGCCTGCATCAGGAGTAATTATGTTAAGAATTGGTAAATTCTGACTGGGGAAATAAAATAACAATAAAATAAGAATGAAAAATAAGGATTTCACGAGGCGTCGTTTTATTGCTACTGTTTCAGCCGGATCGGTAGCATCAATTGCATCAGGATCTGTTCCGTTCATAGGTAAAACCGGGAGTGCAGGGAAGCTTGCCATTCTCGGAGGAACACCTGTTGCTCCAGCCAAAGTTTTTCCGTCCTGGCCTTATGTTGATCAGACAATGATAGATGCTATTGTCAAAACAACACGTAGCGGTATCTGGTCACGAATACAGTCAAAAAACGGGACTGTTCCCACCCTTGAAAAGGAGTATGCTGCTCTCTTGGAAGCGAAGGCATGTGTCACAACCGGTTCGGGTACACAGGCCTTAAGCTGTGTTGTTGAAGCGCTGGGAATATCAGCCGGCGATGAGGTAATAACTTCCCCTTATACCGATATGGGAACAATTTCTTCGATTCTTACTGCGCGGGCTCTTCCGGTCATGGCCGATATAGATCCCGAATCTTTTCAGCTCGATCCGAAAGATGTTGAAAAGAAAATAAATGAAAGAACAAAGGCAATCATGCCGGTTCACATGATGGGACAACCGTGCGATATGGGCCGGATTATGACAATTGCCGGAAAACTTAAGCTTGCTGTGATTGAAGATGCCTGTCAGGCTCATCTTGCCGAATACAAGGGAAAAAAGCTGGGAACCATAGGTAATGCCGGTTGTTTCAGCTTTCAGTCGAGCAAGACCATAGCCTGCGGGGAAGGAGGCGCTGCTATAAGTAATGACGAAGCGCTTATGGAAAAGGCCTTTACCGTGATGATGAACGGGGGGAACAAGGTTATCGGAACAAAATACAGGATGAACGAACTGGAAGGTGCTATTATCCTTTCGCAGCTTGCAGGCGCAAAGGAACGTTTCGCGACGCGTAACCGGAATTCTGCTTATCTCAGCTCCCGGCTGAAAGGATTCCCGGGACTTACACCACAAAAACTTTATCCTGGTACTGACAGCGGCTCATTCTATATTTATGCAATGAGTTACAACAAGCAGCATTTCAACAATGCCGACCGCAGCAAGTTCCTAAAAGCGCTCTCAGCTGAGGGTATAAGTCTCAGTACTTATATAGCCAATGGCTTGCACAGGGAACCCTGGTCGGACTACATCATGAACCTTGATTACTATAAGAAAATGTATCCTCCCGTGAGGCTTCAGAAATATCGCGATGAGCTGAACCTGCCTGTATGTGATAAGACCTGCAGCAATATGGTTATGATCTGGGCATCAGGACCATTGCTTGGCACTCAGGCAGATATGGATGATATTATAAATGCAGTAATGAAAGTCTATGAAAACCGCAGCCAGCTTGCTGCCATCTGATTCAAAAATGTAATGAAATGAAAGCCACCGATATAACAATAAATTCAAACAGGAGTGCAAATAAGCTTGCGATTTTTGGAGGCGAACCTGTAATAAGCGCCGGTATGATAGCTGCTGCTGCTGCTCCGGCCCCTTATGTTGATGATAAGATGGTAGAGGCCATAGTTGAGACAACAAAGAGTGGAATATGGTCCAGGATCCAGTCGGCTAACGGTACTGTGCCAACCTTTGAAAAGGAATTTGCAAAACTGATCGGAACCAGACATTGTGTTACAACAGGTGCAGGAACCCAGGCTCTAAGTGCCTGTGTTGAGGCACTTGGAATAGGTCCGGGCGATGAAGTAATAACATCACCTTATACTGATATAGGGACAATTTCTGCCGTTCTTTTCAGCCGCGCCCTGCCGGTGATGGCTGATCTTGACAGGGAATCTTTCCAGCTCGATCCGGCTGATGTAGAAAGGAGGATAACCGGGAACACCAAAGCCATTATGCCCGTGCATATTGGAGGTCAGCCTGCAAACATGGAAAAGATAATGCAGATTGCACGTAAACATAAACTGAAAGTAATCGAAGATGCCTGTCAGGCCCACCTTACCGAATTCCAGGGAAAGAAACTGGGTACCATTGGAGATATTGCCGGTTTCAGCTTCCAGGCAAGCAAATATATTGCCTGTGGTGAGGGAGGCGCTGTAGTGGGAGATGATGATGCGCTAATGGATAAGGTGTTTACGGTAATGAACCATGGCACCAGCCGAAGGGGAAAACATGAATTGATCGGTCCTAAATACCGGATGAATGAGTTCGAAGGCGCTCTACTTCTTGGACAACTTGCAGGTGTCAGGGAGCGTCATAACACGCGCAATGAGAACTGCTGGTACATGCGGGGAAAGCTCAGGGACTTTCCGGGTATACTACCACAAAAACTGTATGAGGGAACCGGAAGTTGCTCGTGGTGGATTTTCATGACTTCCTACAGAAAGGAACATTTTAATAATGTGGAAAGGGCTAAATTTATTAAGGCGCTTGCAGCAGAGGGAGTAAGTACCGGGAACTACATAGCATCGGGCTTCCACAAATCGGAGGTAATTAATAATCACATCCTGAATCTTGACCTTTATAAAAAGATGTATTCCACCGAACGTTTGAAAAAATATCGCGAAGAACTGCTTTTGCCTAATTGTGACAGGGCTTGTGATGAGGAAGTATTAAGGTTCGGGATTCCTGATTCAAACAGGGAGATGTGCGATAAAATATTTGATGCCATTATTAAGGTTTACGAGAACAGGGACAAGCTTAGTTCACTATAGAAAAGACCGTATTTTTTTACTGAGGATCATACGCATTTGTTCACTAATATCTGAATTCATGAAAAATCAAGCAGTCGTTTTAAATCTGATTTTTTTCCTGATCTTAAATTTTTCTTTTGCTTGTTCAAATACCGGGAATGAGAAAATTTTCGGAACAATCACTGTGGAAGCAGATGACTTCGACCGGTTAAATATTCCGGTACGTTATGAATGTGATCTGAACGAGATAATTGGTGTTGAGCTGATTCCTGACGGTCATTATCTTGTGCTTAAGGAAAAGGGTCTTAAAGGAAAAGAAATTCCTGTTCAATGGGAACCACTTACACGCTTCCCGTGGGAGGAGCCCGGCAGCAAGGGCAACCTGGTGTGGATTGAAGAGGGCAGTTTAAGTAAAGGTTCCGTTCGGACTTATGAACTGGCGCTGAAAGCTGGTGAGGAAAATCAAGATCCGTTCACACTGCAGGATATTGATAACAAAAGTATTCTTGTAAAAAAAGATAATAAGCCCGTACTCCAGTATAACTATGGGATCATACAGGAAAGTAAAGGGCAGGATGGCATTTTTGATAAAGGCGCATATATTCATCCTGTATGGACGCCTGATGGTGATATTATTACAGGAGATTTTTCCCCCGAACATAAATGGCAGAGGGGTATCTTTCTGGCATGGGAGAAAGTGAAATTCGGCGATATTGAAACAAACTTCTGGGAGCTTGGTAAAGCAACCGGAAGAACTCTTAAGGATGATGCTGATCCGGATAAAATGAGCGGCCCTGTTTTCAGTGAGCTTGTTGTCCACAACAAGGGAACTGTAGAAGGGAAAACATTTTTCAGGGAGAAGTGCATTGTCAGACTGTATAACACTCCTGATAAAGAAACCTGGATGTTCGACATATCATTCAGGCAGTGGCCCGTTGACCCTGAAAATCCTGAAATCCTGCCGGCAGAATTAAAAGTGATGGAGCTGATTAAGGTTCATTACGGTGGAATGTCATTCAGGGGAGTGTCTCCCGGATGGCTTCATTATGATTTTATTGCAAAAAATAAGGAGCAGCTTTTATTATTTGATAAAGACACCCGATGGCTTAACCCTGCCGATTCGCTTGATATTATTACCAGCGAAGGTTTATCAAGAAAGCAGGGCAATGCCATGCCTGCCAGGTGGATCGATTATACCGGACCGCTTGCCGGGGGCTGGGGCGGCCTTGTAATGTTTGATAATCCATTAAATTTGCGTTATCCGACTCCAATGAGGATACATCCTGACATGCCATATTTCTGTTTTGCTTTTGCAAAAGACAGTTCCTATAGTATTACAAGCCGCAACCCGCTTAATCTCCACTACCGGGTTATAGTCCATGGTGGTCACCCCGACGTTGCGGCAAATGAGAAATATGCAAGGGATTTCACTGATCCACCTTTGGTTACCTATAAGCCGGGTGATTAATTCATGGCCACCCTGAAGTGATCTTGTCGTATTAAAAAAATTAATATTTATTTAACTCACATATTATGAAAAAATATAATGTAGGTATTATCGGATACAGCTGGGCAGCAGGCGCTCACATTGAAGCAATTAATAAAACCTCTCTTGCACAGGTTACTGCAGTTTGTTCGTCGAGGAAACTTGACTCACGCGAATTAAGCGCAAAACATGGCGGATCTATTAAATGCTATACCGATCTTAAACAGATGCTTGCCGACAAGGATCTTCATGCAGTTTCAATATGCAGCTATCCTGCCGAACATGCAAAAGAGGCAATTTTATCGGCCAAAGCAGGCAAACATCTTATAATAGAAAAACCCCTGGCTCTCTCCTGGGATGATTGCCAGGCGATAAAGACGGCAGTTGATGCAGCAGGAGTTAAGACCTGTGTCTGCTTTGAATGCAGGTTTTCGAGTCAGCTGCAGGCAACCAAAGCTGTAATCGATGCAGGACTGCTTGGGAAAATACATTATGGTGAGGTGGATTATTATCACGGTGTTGGTCCATGGTATGGTCAGTTCCGGTGGAATATCAAAAAAGATGCTGCAAAAAGCAGCCTTCTCTCGGCAGGCTGCCATGCTCTTGACGCACTCGTACTTTTTATGGGTCATGAATTTGAGGATATAAGCAGCTATTCAACTTCCTCGGCAAATAAGGATTTTTCCAAATATGAGTATCCTACCACCTCTGTAAGCATCATAAAATTTAAAAACGGAAGCTTAGGCAAAGTAGCCTCGGTGATCGATTGTCTCCAGCCATACTACTTTCATATACATCTTGTCGGAAGCGAGGGGAGCATCCTTGATAATAAATTCCATTCTACTATGTTAGGCGGACTAAATAAAAACAAATGGAGCGAACTGTCAATGAAGATGCTTGATTCGGGCGATGTATCAGATCATCCATACCTTACCCAGTTCGAAGAATTTTTCCGTTCTGTTGAAGAGGGTAAGGAAATGCCTCTTACCAGTCTCGCTGATGCACTCCATACTCACGAAATACTTTTTGCTGCAGATCTTTCTGCAGAACTTAACAACAAACGTTAAAACTTTGGAAACTGCAATCATAAATGGAGTACAACGATTTGATCACCAGCCGGCAGAGTATCCGTAATTACGATCCTGAAAATCCTGTAAAAAAAGAAGTTCTCGAAAGAATACTTGATGCAGGAAGGCTTGCCCCTTCAGCATGCAATAATCAACCCTGGAAGTTCCTTGTTGTCTCCTCGCCTGAGATGCTGGAAAAGGTGCGGGCCTGTTACCATCGTGAATGGTTTAAGAACGCACCACATATTCTTCTGGTTGTCGGTTTGAAAGACAAGTCATGGGTCCGAAGCTTCGACGGGTATAATTCTATCGAGACCGATGTCGCAATTGCGATGACTCACTTGATACTTGCTGCCGAAAACGAAGGTGTTGCAACCTGCTGGATAGCCCATTACGACCCGGCGCTGCTCAGGGAAGCCCTGAATCTGAAAGAAAATGAAGTGATATTTTGCATCACACCCCTTGGTTATCCAAAAGAAGGATTTCAAAAAGACTCTCAGAAAAAGAGAAAATCTCCTGGCGATGTTGTTGAATTCCTTTAAAACCGGCAGGAGTGTTCATTAAGTTAGTTTCTAACCTATGACATGTTAAACTCAATAACTAAAAAACATGAAAACTATTTTACAGCAAATAATCCAAAAGAACAGGGAGCGGGAAAATAAAGAAGCGACCTTTGTTCAGTCTGAGATTACCGATAAAAATACTCATCCCGATCGTCGTGATTTCCTGAAAAGGTCGGCTATGATGTTTGGCGGAATATCACTTGGAAGGTTTATGTTTTCTTCAACAGAGGATGCCATAGCTCAGACAACGTCGAAAGTTAACCGTTCATCAAACCCTTCAGCCCTTAAGATCACTGATATGCGTTATTGCGTTCTGCAGCTTGATCCTGATGGCGGCTCGCGTAATCCCATAATAAGGATAGACACCAACCAGGGGATTTACGGACTAGGCGAGGTGAGGGATGCTGCGGACGAGCGCTATGCCCTGTTTCTGAAAAGCAGGATATTGGGAGAAAATCCATGCAATGTTGAAATGCTTTTCAAGATCATAAAGCAATTCGGAAATCACGGCCGCCAGGGGGGAGGAGTGAGCGGTGTTGAAATGGCCCTGTGGGACCTGGCTGGTAAAGCTTATGGTGTGCCGGTGTGGCAGCTGCTCGGAGGAAGGTACCGTGATAAAGTAAGGTTGTATTGTTATGTGCCTGTACACGACTGGGATAAATTTGATGAAGCAAAATTCAAAAATGACATAAGGGAGCGAATTGATGTGCAGGGATTCACCTGGTTGAAATTTTATCCCAGCCTTGATATAATAAGGAAAGTTCCGGGATCACTTGTCAACTCGAAATTCTGGAACGATCCCAAACCATTTGATATAACCTCTTTCAGTCGCACCAAACAGCCTTTCACCCAGTTGCAGATAACCGATAAAGGCCTGGATGAATTTGCAAGGTATGTGAATATGGTCCGGTCAACAGTAGGATGGGAAACACCTCTCTCCACTGACGGGTATGGCAATTATGATATCAATAACTGCATTCGTGTCGGCAGGGTCCTTGAACCTTACAGGCTGGCATGGCTTGAGGATATGCTATCGTGGGAAATGACCGATCAGCTGAAAGTACTGACCCAGGCGCTCGAAACACCCATCATTACCGGCGAAGATATTTACCTAAAAGAGGAATTTATCAAACTTTGCGATACCCATGCAGTAGATATGCTGCACCCCGATCTTGCTACATCGGGAGGGATTCTTGAAACAAAGAAGATCGGTGATTATGGCGAAGAGAAAGGCCTTGCAATGGCAATGCATTCATCAGGCTCCCCAATACTCTTTATGGCAAATGTCCATTGTGCAGCGGCCACACAAAACTTCCTGGCTCTTGAGATGACAACACAGGCAGTTGATAATCCATGGTGGGCAAACCTGGTAAGAACTACTGATGGAAGACAACTTGTTGAGAAGGGTTACGCAAACGTGCCACTAAACGCCCCCGGTCTAGGCATTGAACTGAATGAAGAGGAAGCCAAAAAGCATCTTTATCCGACCGATAAAAGCTTCTTTGCGCCTACAACTGAATGGAATGACAAACGTTCATCCGATCATCTGTTCAGCGGCAGGTTTACAATCGGACAAAAGACAGGCATCGTTCCTGATTAATAAATAATTTTTGTATAAAGCCGTGCTGATAAATATATTAATCATTTAACTAACCATCATGAAACGAAAAGATTTTTTGCAGAAGGGCCTTGCCTCAGGCGCTATTATAGGATCATCGGGCTGGGCTTCATCGGAATCAGATATGCTGCAGGAAACAGGCAGGAAAACTCCCTGGGGTTACAACGTGGAATACAGCGATGTGAAAATAGAAAAGCCGGTGGAAGGTAAGCCTCATAAGGGAAAAGTTCTGATGGCTATCCAACCCCATTCGGATGATATCCCTCTTTCAGCAGGCGGACTTGTTGCAAAGCTTCTGGATGAAGGTTATACAGGATACCTCTGCTCCGTTTCGGACGATTCGAGGGGCCTGGGCGACTATAAGCAGCACCGTATTGATAACCAGAACATAGCTGATTACTATGGAATGAAAGGTTCATTTGAACTGCTGATGCCTCACCATCAAATGGATAGCATAGGCATACAGGACCTGAAACAAAGATTCATATTCCTTTTCAGGTTTCTGAAAGTCGATACTATAATATCTATGGATCCATGGGGTATATATGAAGAAAATCCTGATCATTATGTTACAGGCCGTGCTGTTGAAGCAGCACGATGGATAGCCGGTACTAACGATTACCCTGAACATTTTGCAGCAGGAATAAATCGATATACACCACGGGAAAGATACTATTATTCACGACAGGGTATGACTGATAACCTGATAGTAGATATCAGTAAATACATTGATAAGAAAATTCAGGTTAATATGCTCAATAAAGCAAAAGGTCCGGCCGGGGATAATGGTGTCAGGCTCAGGGAAAGGCTTGCAAAGGAGGGTTTGAAACTACCGATGCTGGAAGGTGATGATAATAGTGCAAACTTCAATTATGGAAAAACATTCCTGTTCAGGGGAGATAAACGGCTCGGTGAAAAATACGGATTCGAGTGGGCCGAAGGATATCATTATATGGCTGAAATTCCGTCCGACAACGATGTATTGGAGAACAGGAAACCTGATCCGGATTCACCTGTTGAACAGTACATAAGGAAGAATGCCATAAAAAAATAATTGGTAACCAGTCATTAATCTATTCCTGGCGAGAATGAAAAAACAGAATGTCTTCAGAATAATCCTGGGTATTGCTTTTGTTCTATTGATTTTTTCACTTATCCTTATCGGTACCGGAAAATCAGCCAATGCCGGTCCGCCTCTGATTGGCTTTTTCATTTGCCTTGCTGTAAGTGCACAGGGCTTTAATGCTTTTAAAGGTTTTTCATATTCTGTCTGGATTTTTACTGCGGTTACTGCTTCAATGTTTTATCCCCAACTGTTCACTTCAGTGGGAGATTTTCAGCTGAAATTGCTTATTGTGCCTCTATTGCAGATAATAATGTTTGGCATGGGTTCGCAAATGAGCCTGTCCGATTTTACCGGAGTAATTAAAATGCCCAGAGGCGTGATTATCGGAATAGCTGCTCAATTTACAATTATGCCGCTTGTGGCGTTTGCAATTTCCAAAATATTCAGCTTCCCTCCTGAGATTGCAGCCGGGATCATTTTGATTGGATGTGTCCCTAGCGGACTGGCTTCTAATGTAATGTCGTACATAGCTAATGCAAATCTTGCCCTTGCCATTACCATTGGCGCTGTCGCAACTTTAATATCCCCGGTCCTCACACCCTTGCTTATGAAGACTCTCGGTGGTCAGTATATTGAGGTAAGTTTCTGGAACATGATGCTGGATATTCTTAATATGATAATTCTTCCTATTGTTGCGGGATTTATTTTTAACCTGTTCAATTCAGGTAAGGAGAACAGACAGTCAAAAATATTTCAGATGGCAGTTTATTTTATCATTATTTTACTTACAAATCTTGTCTATCTGAAGGCAAAACACACCGGAATTGAAGGATTTTTAACAGCTCTGTTTAAATCAATGATCTGGTTCTATTTTCTTCCAGTTGCTGGCGCTTTAATACTAAGGCATTTGCTTAAGGGAGATAATAAGTTGATGAGCCGTATACTCTCACTGTTGTCAATGGTAGGAATTGCAGTTATCATAACCATCATAACTGCGGCCGGCAGGGACAGCCTGCTGAAAGTGGGAGCATTGCTTCTGCTCACAAGCCTTCTTCATAATTTAACGGGATATGCCCTGGGTTACAGTGTGGGATGGGCGTTCAGGATGCCTGAAAGAGACAGGCGTACGATAGCCCTTGAGGTAGGTATGCAGAATGGCGGGTTGGCATCAGGTCTGGCCCTGCAAATGGGGAAAATAGCCACTGTTGGTCTGGCACCGGCAATATTCGGTCCTTTAATGAATGTGACAGGGTCTATCCTAGCGAGCTGGTGGCGGGGCAAACCTATAAAAGAGGATGAAAACTCAACCGGCCTTTCTCCATCCCGATAGCTATTAAGACCCTATCCCAGGTGTGAAGGGCTTAATTCAGGAATCTGGTTTAAAGGCTCCAACCTTTCCTGTATTCATAATGCATAAACTGGTTTGCTTCAGATGAATTTGTGAATATTTGCTTTTCTGAATCATACTTCAGAATTTGCGTATTGAATTTCTCCCTGAGCTCCTTTCTCAGAGCTATCGCTCCAAGGAGAACAGTTTCAGTTAAGGGACCAGCCCAGTCAAAGTTAGATCCTGCCGGTTCCCCGCCCTTGCATGCATTGACCCATTCTGCATAGTGCCCGGGTGATGATGGTATATAGGGAGCCGGAGCCTTATATGATTCCCGGAGCTTTCCTGGCAGGATAAGGTCATCAAAGATCTTTCCTTTATCCCCAATAAAGATTGTTCCCCTGTCCTTGTTACCCATAAGTTCACCGTCCTCGAGCTCTGCAAGCCGATGGGGCCGAAGCCCGCCATCATACCATGTTAGAGTAAGAGGAGGCATTCCTTCCCTTGCCGGGAATTCATACTTTACCATTGAAGCCAGAGGATATGTCTCCTGGTTTACGAGAGTGGAGACTACCTGCACGCTTGTTGGATATTTCAGGTTCAGGGCACGGAAAATCGGGTCAAAAATATGACATCCCATGTCGCCAAGAGCCCCGTTGCCAAAGTCCAGCCATCCTCTCCATCTGAAAGGATGATAGGCAGGATGATATGGTCTGAAGGGAGCAGGCCCGACAAACAGATCCCAGTCGAGAGTTCCCGGAACAGGTGGTGTATCTTCAGGACGGTTTATACCCTGGGGCCAGTAGGTTCCAAAGTATCCCCTGTTGGGCCTGTCGGCCCAGGCATGAACCTCCCTTACAGGACCAATAACACCATCAGTGATCATTTCCTTCAGACGTCGTGGACCGTCTGAGGCCTGACCCGAATTGCCCATCTGTGTCGCTACTTTGTATTCCCTGGCTGCTTTTGTCAGGGCACGGGCTTCCTGAACCGTACGTGTCAGCGGCTTTTCGCAGTAAACATGTCTGCCTCTTTTCATGCATTCCATCGTTATCACGGCATGGGTATGGTCGGGAGTGGAGATGATAACTCCATCTATATCCTTCTGTTGGTCGAGCATTACCCTGTAGTCCTTGTACCTCTTTGCTCCCGGGTGGAGCTTAAAAACTTTCTCTACCGGTTCGCTCCAATCCACATCACAGAGAGCGACTATGTTTTCAGTTTTGGATACTGCAGCAATATTGCTGGCTCCTTTACCGCCGAAGCCTACAGCTGCCACATTAAGCTTATCGCTGGGTGCAATATGTCCAAGTCCTGAAACGGTATGCCCCGGAACGATTGTAACACCGGCCATGGCAATTGCAGAAGTACTTAAGAATCCCCTGCGGCTTATAGTTCCTGAAATTTTTCTTTTCATAATAGGTTATCAGTTCGAAAGTTCTTATTTTGGATTTTCGTAAATAAAATTATAAGAAATATAGTTAGAAAATATATAATAAAAGCAGC
The DNA here is from genome assembly GCA_942492865.1 of uncultured Bacteroidales bacterium. Classification (GTDB taxonomy): domain Bacteria; phylum Bacteroidota; class Bacteroidia; order Bacteroidales; family VadinHA17; genus LD21. The sequence goes on from OW818650.1 coordinate 3,195,525, forward strand.
TAAATGAAAAAAGTGTTGGTTGTATCTATACTGGTGTTGCTTGCAATTCATGCAACATGGCCTGTCGTAACAGGACAATCATTTAAAGTTGGTGTTGGTGAAACGGTGATCACTCCTTCAGCGAACATGCTGATGGCCGGCTTCTCGAAGAGCCAGGTGTCGACAGGCATACATGATGACCTGCATGCACGTACCCTGGTTGTTGAAGATGCATCGGGTAATGTCAGTATGCTGATGACAGTGTCAATTTTAGGAGTAACCCAGGAACTTGCCGACCGTATTCGGGAGGGTATAAAGGAGCGAACAGGTATAACCGGTGAAAAAATTATTATTTCAGCCACTCACACTCATTCGGGCCCGGCCGTGGGAAGAGGTAATGATGCAGGATCTTCATACCCCGGTGAGCTGGTGGCTAAATGTGTTGAGAGCGCCGTAATTGCATGGAAGAGCAGAACTCCGGGGAGAATAGGTATTGAGTCAGCTGAAGTTTTCGAGCTTGGACGGAATCGAAGGCGGTTACTTTATGGGGGTGTTCATCCCGATCCCGAGGTTGCAGTGATCCGGATTGAAAACGCTAAAGGAAAATTGCTTGGAGTAGCTTTTAACTATGGCTGCCATCCATCAGGACTCGACTGGAGCAATACACTGTTTTCAGAGGATTGGCCATATTTTGCAATAAAAAAAATTAAGCAGACCATTGGAGAAAATGTGTGGGTGGCATTTTTCCAGAGCGCCCAGGGCAATATCAATGTTGGATATACTGCAGAACTTTCAGCAGTAGGAGTGGAGATGCCAGTTCGCACTTACTGGTATATAGAAAAAAAAGGAAACCAAATGGCCGAAGCGGTACTGAAAGTCCTCCCATCAATAAAAACAGGCAATGATAAACAAATAAAAGTGGCACAGGATGAATTTGACTATCCTCTTCGTGAAAACTATCCGGTTACTGAAGCAGAAGCCGAAAAAAGTCTGGGTGAAGCCAATGCCAGGCTGGCATACCTGGAGGAAAGAGCCGAATTCGCAGGTACCCGAACCCTCGATAATGCACGGGTTGAGGTGTTTTCAGCAAATCAGAAGCTTAATTCAGCAAAAAAGTTTTACGGAAGTCAGCCGCGTCCTGAAACACGTAAACTGGAACAGCAGTCGGTAAGAATAGGAGATGCTGTCTTTGTCACTTTCCCGGGAGAACTCTTTTCCGAAATTGGACTGAGGATAAAGATGGAATCACCGTACGAAAAGACATTTGTGATCGGACTGGCATCAGGAGGAGGAGGCTATCTCCCTGCATCAAAGGAATACATAGATGGCGATTACGAGGTTGACGGGTCTGACTATGGGCCAAAAACAGAAGATGCATGTGTGAAATTTTCACTTGATCTGATAAAGAGAGTGATTGACTAGTTTCCTCACGGTATAAGCCTTCTGCAATCCGCAATCCGCAATCCGCAATCCAAAATCCGAAATATCCCTCTACGATCTATCCCTGTAAAATTATATCACTGTCAATATTGAGTTTTTTGTGCAATGCACGGGCAATATCAATTGTAATATCTCTCTTGCCATTAAGGTATTCTCTGATCCGGGATGAATTGGTCTCAAGTATCTCAGCTAAATCCTTTTGTTTGAGTTTCATTTCAAACATCCGTAATTCTATTACCTCTCTCAATGAGGGAGTTCCAATTGAATGATGTTCTGACTCGAAATTCTCAACGATTTCTGAAACCCTTTTAAGCTCAATCAAATCAGGGTCGTCAATTGGTGTACTGTCATCAACCATAGGCAAAAGCTTTTCTATTTTTGCCAGGGCTTCTTCATATTGTTTTTCATTTATGTGTGTTATATTTCATCAATATTTTTAAGTTTACTATATTCTTTATGAGCTCCAACCCAACGTATATAAACATGTTTAATCTGAAAAAGTACAAGAGCAACTATTCGGTTGAGATTACATTTAAAATTAAAAATAATATTATGAATGAAAATATTGCGGTATATTTTGTTTAAAGCATGATTATAACCAATATATGGAAATTATAGTTATTTGTTTGGCTGCATTTTTAACAGCCATCCTTACATTCTTTTCTGGATTTGGGCTTGGCACAATTTTAATGCCGGTTTTTGCCATCTTCTTCCCTATAGACATTGCCATTGCATTAACCGGGGTAGTTCATTTTTCCAACAACTTATTCAAAATTTCGCTGGTTGGCAGGAAGGCTGATAAAGGTGTTCTGTTAAGATTTGGCATTCCGGCCATTATTGCATCTTTTGCAGGAGCATGGTTATTGCTTAGAATCACTAAGATGCCATCACTTTTCGAATATCACCTATGGGACAAGAATTTTGAAATTACACCTGTTAAACTTGTAATCGCAATCCTTTTAATTATTTTTTCTGTTCTTGAAATTTTGCCTTCAGTTCAAAAAATTCAATTCAGCAGAAATAAACTCGCTCTTGGTGGAATTCTGAGTGGCTTTTTTGGTGGTTTAACAGGCATTCAAGGGGCAATAAGAAGTGCATTTCTTATTAAAAGCGGGTTAACAAAAGAAGCGTATATTGCAACAGGAGTTGTTATTGCATGCCTGGTAGATTTTACAAGACTCTCTGTATATGCATCAAGGTTTAAGGAAGCAAACCTGCATGAACATTTAATATTAATTATCGCCGCAACAATGGCAGCCATTGCAGGAGCATTTATAGGAAGTAAATTGTTGAAGAAAATAACATTACGGTTTATTCAGGTCCTGGTTGCAATAATGCTCTTCCTTATTGCCATTGCCCTGGGAGCGGGAATCATTTAAAACCGTGGAACCAAGAAAAAACTTCAAATTATAATTTTGCGTTCGCTCATTATATGCACGCTTGCGTTACATTAAGTAGCGGAAACGCTCATAATACCTGCGCTGCGTTGGGGTAACAAAAAGACCCTAACTGATTGGGTTAGAGTCCTTTGTGGAGCGTATAAGAACCAAACCCAACCTTCTACAGACGCTAATAATCAATTACATACACCACTTGCCAAAAACGATGGTATAAGAATTTTCTAATTTTTCTCGCCAAAATCCCAAAGAACTGACTTGCTCAACAAATGTACAAAATTGCTTCCAGACCTTCAAAGGATGGTACTCATTCAGCGTTCAAACTTACCCGGAAGCTGCTCTGTTAAAACATTAAATCCCCAAATCCGGTAATTGCATCATCTTAAAAGATGTATTATCCAAGGATTAACTATCTGATAATGTTTTGTTTTTCAGCTTCCGGACATCTCCTGAACGCATATTTCACCCATCCTAAGAACCGTATCCTTTTGCTAAATCAGTCCGGCATTTTTAAAAAATTTCTGCACTCCCAAAATTTTTGGATTTTTTTTGCAAGTCAGGATTTTGGAATCATTTCTTTTTGCTCTGGATTTTCAAAAAGTAAGTATTTATAGAAAAAGATATTTATGTAGCACCCCCTAAGTCAAATGGGTGGGTATGCCGGGGGGACTGAGTAGTATTGGATACCTCTGGGGGGTATTACTTGAACATTATTAATATCATTACTTCAATTATGGCAAAAAAAATACATAACCAACCCTGTCAATATCCTGAAACTCTTGAGGAACTTGTTGATGTGATGGAAAAACATCCAGACCTATACCAGCATCTTAAAATATTCCTGAGTCGTGAATACAATGGTTCTCTTCCAAATTTTGGAGAGGAATACCTTGCAGTCAGCCATGATGGATTTGGGAATTCTTCTAAACAAGTAGAGTAAGAATCATGCCCAATCAATTATCTTCATCTAATAGAGACCTCAATTCTTCTATTGCATCTTCCTTAATATAAGCATCAATGTCTTCATCATAAGATAGAAGATACTGTTTTTCTTTTTCATCAATTAACCCTTCACCAGAGACGAATAGAACAAATTCTTCATAATGTTCATCAACTAAATTCAGATAATCATTATTATTCCAATGCGTTAAGTCTTTACTTTCAAGATAATTCGTCTCTACAAATGATGCGAACTCGGAACTTAACTCGGAGATTTTCTTTTTGCTTAAACTAAGTTTTTTCATATTATTATTTATTATTGGTTACTAATTCATTTTCTACTTATACGATAATAAACGGGATATGTTGCACAACAATTTGATTATAAGTACTATAGTATAAAAAGAAAAGACTGACACTTTTTGTATCAGCCTTGATTTTATAACCAATTATAACAAGAAAAGAATTCTGGGGGATACTGGTTTCTAAATACTTATACGAAAAAAAATTGCAAATGTTGCGGATAGGACAAAAGGTTTAATTGTGATATCTTTAGTATTTCAAAATTCCCTGAGCATAGGACATTTACTATTTGATTATAAGTAATTTATATTATGAGCGAAGACCAAAAACGACAACTGAATCAACAACTCTGGAATATAGCCAACACATTGCGTGGCAAAATGGATGCAGATGAATTCCGGGATTATATACTCGGTTTCATTTTTTATAAGTATTTGTCCGAAAAGATGGAACTCTATGCTAATGGTATACTTAAAGAGGATAAAATTCAGTATCTGGAAATCTCCGAAGATACCAAAACCGGGCAGGAGTACCTTAATGCCATAAAAGAAGAATCACTGGAAAAACTCGGTTATTTTCTGAAACCTTCTGAACTGTTTGGGCAGGTAGCAAAACGAGGCAATGGTAACGGTAAAGAGAAAAGTACTTTTATCATTGAAGACATCCAGAAAATACTGATAAGCATCCAGAACAGCACTCTGGGAACAAAAAGTGAGGAAGACTTCGACCATCTATTCGAAGATATGGATTTGAACAGCACCAAACTTGGTAAGACTACTGAACAAAGAAATGAAGTGATTGCAAAAGTCCTGTCACATTTGGATAAGATTGATTTCAAACTGGAACAATCCGGGATTGACGTTTTGGGTGATGCCTATGAGTACCTTATCGGACAGTTTGCCAGTGGTGCAGGCAAGAAGGCAGGTGAATTTTATACGAACCAACAGGTTTCGAAAGTTCTTACCCGAATAGTTACCTTAGGTAAGACCCGGATAAAATCTGCTTACGACCCTACTGTTGGTTCTGGTTCTCTTCTTCTCCGACTTGCAAGGGAGTGTGACGTACTTAAATTTTACGGACAGGAGCGAAACAGAACAACTTACAACCTATGCCGAATGAACATGATTCTTCACGGAGTGCATTTTACCAGATTTGACATAAAGCTGGAAGATACACTGGAACATCCACAACATAATAAACTTGATGCTGAAGCGGTGGTTGCAAATCCACCATTTTCTGCACATTGGAGTGCCAGTCCTTTATTTATGACCGATGACAGGTTTAGTGAATATGGGAAACTTGCCCCATCATCCAAAGCTGACTATGCTTTTGTCCAACATATGATATATCATCTGGCTGAGAATGGTGTTATGGCAGTTGTAATGCCACATGGTGTTCTATTCAGGGGTGCAGCCGAGGGACATATCAGAAAATATCTGATTGAAGAGAAAAATTATCTGGATACCGTAATCGGACTTCCTGCCAATATCTTTTACGGCACGTCCATCCCAACCTGCATTCTGGTGATTAAAAAGTGTAAAGAACATCCTGATAATATATTGTTTATTGATGCCAGCCAGCATTATGAGAAGGTGAAAACACAGAATTACCTTCGTGATGAGGATATTAACAGGATTATTGATACATATACCAAACGCATCACTATTGACAAATACAGTTATGTCGCCAGTCTGGATGAAGTCAGGGAGAACGATTACAATCTGAATATTCCCAGATATGTTGAAAATTTTGATGATGAAGAACCAGTGGATATCAAAGCCGTTACCGATGAATTGAAAGCACTGGATATCGAAATGAAAGCCACTAATGAGATTATTGTTGGATTCTGTAATGAATTAAACTTACCATCACCATTTTAATTATGGTAAAAATTGGAGATATAGAACTTTATGTTGGCTCAAAAGAGGAATATAGAACTGCGGTACTGGGTGGTTTTAAAATTGTTTGTGCTTTAAATAGAGCAAGTGGTTACGTAACTCATCAATCCATTGTCGGTTGGACTGGTAGGGGTTGTAATCCAGACAGTCCATATTATTTGTTCAAGAGAGACCCTGATGCTATTTATTTGAATATGATTGATGGGGATGACCCAAAATATGTAAATGATGAAATGATAAATCCTGCTTTAGATTTTATTCATCAACATTTACAGAATGGGCATAAAGTATTTGTGTATTGCAGTCTTGGAGAATCAAGAAGTCCTTCGTTAGCATTGATGTACATGTTAGAGCATGGTTTAATCGAAAGGAATCGTAATACGTTTATTCTGTTCCGGACGAAGTTTTATCCAAATTATGCGCCTAAAAATGGCAATCTTTTATATATAAAACAGAGATGGGAAATATAAACAAGCCAACTATTCGTTTTCCTGAATTTCGAGAAGTATGGGAGAATAAGTGTTTGGGAGACCTTGGCATTTTCAGTGGCGGGGGAACACCAGACACCTCTGAAGTAAAGTTCTGGAATGGTGACATACCTTGGATATCAAGTTCTGATATAATGGAAGACTCCATTCAGGAAATTAAAATCTCAAGATTTATCACCATGGAAGCGGTTAAAAAATCTGCAACAAAAATTATTCCTACAAATAGTGTTTTAATGGTATCAAGGGTTGGCATTGGAAAATTTGCTGTTTCAAAACAACCTTTATGTACAAGTCAGGATTTTACAAACTTGTTACCTAAAGATGACAATGCTTTTTTTCTTGGTTATTACTTCAAATTAAAAACTAATCGTTTTTTGAGATTCAGCCAAGGAACGTCAATTAAGGGTTTTACAGGAGTAGATATTCGTAATATGGATTTTCAAATCCCTACCCTCCCCGAACAACAAAAAATCGCATTATTTTTTACTGCCATTGACCAGAAAATATCCCAACTCAAACACAAGAAGAACCTGCTGGAACAATATAGGATGGGTGTGATGCAGAAAATATTCTCGCAGGAAATCAGGTTCAAGGACGATAATGGACAGGAGTTTCCGAAGTGGAAAAAGATGAAATTCGAGCAAATTTATTCCTTTAGAGTAACAAACTCTTTTTCAAGAGATGACCTGAACTTTGAAGAAGGAGATGTAAAAAATATTCACTATGGGGATATCCACACTAAGTTTAATACGCTTTTTGACATCACTAAAGAGAGTGTCCCATTTATCAATCCTGACATTTCGATAAAAAAAATAAGTTCTGACAATTACTGCAGGAACAGCGACATAGTATTTGCAGATGCATCAGAAGACCTTGCAGATGTAGGTAAAAGCATTGAACTTGTTAACCTTAATGATGAGAAAGTTCTTGCTGGTTTGCATACTATTTTAGCAAGACCAGATGTAACAAAGATTGCTTCTGGATTTGGCGGTTATTTAATGAAGTCTATTGATGTTCGCAAACAAATAATGAAAATTGCCCAAGGTTCAAAAATTACGAGCATATCAAGTACAAGGCTTTGCGATATTGAATTGAACATCCCTTACCACACTGAACAAACCAAAATTGCCAATTTCCTATCATCCATTGATGATAAAATCAACCATACCATGAAGCAGATAGATAAAACAGAGGTATGGAAGAAAGGATTAATGCAACAAATGTTTGTATAGATATGTCAAAGCAACCCGAACTAATACTGGAAGAACAACTGATAGCAAAACTTCAGGAACTTGGTTATGCACTTGTTCACATCCCGAATGAATCCGAACTAACCACGAACTTGAAAGCACAGTTGGAAAAACACAACAATATTGTTTTTTCTGACAAAGAATTTGAAAAGGTATTAAATATTCTCAGTAAGGGTTCGGTATTCGAGAAAGCCAAAACACTCCGGGAGAAGCAGCATATTGTCAGGGATAACGGGGATAACCTCTATTTTGAGTTCATCAACACTGAGCAGTGGTGTCAAAATCAATATCAGGTTACCCATCAGGTTTCAATAGAAGGCAAATACAAAAACCGATATGATGTGACGCTTCTTATAAATGGTTTGCCACTGGTTCAAATTGAACTGAAACGCAGGGGACTGGAACTTAAAGAAGCATTTAATCAGGTAAACAGGTATCAGCGTCACTCCTTCAGTAGTAGTTTTGGGTTGTTCCAGTACATCCAAATATTCGTCATCAGCAATGGCGTAAATACGAAATATTATGCTAATAACCGCTTCCAGTCATTTAAGCAGACATTCTACTGGACAGACAAGGAAAACAAACGGCTAACAAACATATTAAATGGTTTTGCAATAGATTTCTTGGAAAAATGTCACATTTCCAAGATGATATGCAAATACATAGTGCTGAATGAAACATCCAAAATACTGATGGTTCTCCGCCCCTACCAATACTATGCCGTTGAAGCACTTGTTGACAGGGTGATACACAGCCATAAGGATGGATATATCTGGCATACGACAGGTTCTGGCAAAACACTGACATCATTCAAAGCCAGCCAAATCCTGACCCGACTACACAAAATAAAGAAAGTGGTATTTGTTGTTGACCGGAAAGATTTGGACTACCAGACAACCAAAGAGTTTAATAGTTTCAGTAAAGGAAGTGTTGATGGCACAGACAATACCAGACAACTTGTAAGACAGTTTACTGATGACACCAAACTTATTGTAACTACCATCCAGAAATTGAATACTGCTATCAGCAAGAAACACTTTCTTGAGCGGATGCAGAAACTTCAGGATGAAAGAATCGTTTTCATTTTCGATGAGTGCCATCGAAGTCAGTTCGGGGAGACACATCAACGGATTATCTCCTTTTTCAGGAATATCCAGATGTTCGGATTCACAGGCACACCAATATTTGCAGAAAATGCCGTAAAAAATGAGTTAGGGAAAAAAACGACAAAAGAACTATTCGGGGAATGCCTTCATAAATATGTAATTACCGATGCCATTCGTGATGAAAACGTCCTGAAATTCAGCGTGGAATATGTGGGTAGGTATAAGAATAAAGAAAGTGCCACAGAGATTGATATTCAGGTAGAGGACATTGATGTTGAAGAACTTATGGAATCCCCGGCACGACTTGAAAAAATAGTTGATTACATCATCGCTTATCATGGCAAAAAAACCCATAACAAGGAGTTTACAGCCATGTTCTGCACAAGCAGTATAGCAACATTAATAAAGTATTATGAACTGTTCCAGCGTAAGAAAAAGCTTGGAGAACACGAATTAAAGATTGCTACAATATTCAGTTACATTGCCAACGAGGACGATGCTGATGCAAATGGATTCATCCCCGAAGAAATTTCGGTAGCAGCCGAACCTGAGATTGCGTATGCCACCAATCCCAATACTCGTGAGAAACTGGACGAATTTATCGGACATTATAACCAAATGTTTGGTTCAGCATATACCACAAAAGACAGCCAGAGTTTCTACAATTACTATAATGACATAAGCAAGAAGGTAAAGGAACGCAAGATTGACATATTGCTGGTAGTAAATATGTATCTGACGGGATTTGACAGTCCTTCACTTAATACTTTATATGTTGATAAGAACCTCAGATATCATGGGCTGATACAGGCATATTCCAGAACCAACCGTATACTAAATGAACTGAAAAGTCAGGGTAACGTTGTGGTTTTTCGTAACCTGAAAAATGCCACCGATGAAGCTATAACTCTGTTTAGCAACAAGGATGCCATAGAGGAAATCATCATGCAGCCGTATGATGAGTATGTTAAGACATTTAATGATGGGTTTGTAAAACTGCTTCAAATCGCACCCACTGTCGAGAGCGTTAATAATCTGGTGACTGAAGATGATGAATTGAAATTTATTATTGCCTTCAGGGACTTGATGCGCACCAAGAATGTTCTGACGTCTTTCTCCGATTTTAAGTGGAGCGATTTGTCGATGACAGAACAACAGTTTGAAGATTATAAGAGCAAATATCTTGACCTGCACGATAAAGTGAAGAGCGAACATTCAACGGAAAAGGTTAGCATTCTCGAAGATGTTGATTTTGAACTTGAACTTATCCACCGGGATGAAATAAATGTTGCATACATCATCCGGCTACTTATCAAACTGAAAGCCAATCAGAAAAAAGATTCCGACCAGATTGAAAAAGAAATAGCAAACCTTCTGAGTACTGAAATCCAACTAAGAAGCAAGAAGGAACTAATTGAAAGATTTATCAGAGAAAACATGCCAGTTATTATGGATACTGACGATATCCAGCAGGAATTCGAGAAGTTTTGGAGTATTGAACAGGAAAGGGCATTCCAGAAAATCATTACAGAAGAAAAACTATCCATAGAAAGGACGCAAGCATTAATTGAAAACTTCTTGTATTCCGACCAAGAACCGATGCGTGATGATTTATTAGACCTTCTTATCAGTGAGAAACCCACCCTCCTTAAACGGAAAGCAATTGGCGAAAGACTATTGAGCAAGATTAAAGGTTTCGTTGAGACATTTATTAATGGTATATCAGGATAGTGAGAAGGTATACCTACAAAATGATATCTTACTGGTTAACTTGGAGAATCTGTTATGCACTGTACAAGTTTCCAATGCTTTAAGATGAATAGACCTGATTATTACTGCATGCTTTTGCAAAAATGCAACGTAAGTTCCGATAAAAAGTTTCATTTCTTGCAACATTTGTAAAATCGTATCGTATAAGTATCACAAACACAATGAGACCCAAGCATGGAATGAAGCTACAAGGCTAATGTGATGAGGGAAACAAACGTTCTTTAAATAGGATATTGTTTATCAAAGGCGGGCATAAAAACCCGCCTTTGGTACGAAAAAGAAACCTGACTTTTTTTAATTAAAAGATTTCACCAAAGCATATCAGGAAAAAGGAGTGGAACGCAGAATTAGATTTTAGCGTAATGGAATTGGTATGTCTTGATAGTAAGAGGAATTAATAGTAACCAATATAAATTATAATAAACATGAAAACAAAAGTTAATTTAAATGAGAATTTCATCACGAAGGCAAAAGCCATCCACGGTGAAAAGTACCTGTACAACCTTGTGAAGTACAGAGGTTCTTCAAAGAAAGTTAACATCATCTGTCAAAATCATGGTGTTTACTCGATGTCTCCAAGCCAGCACCTTTCTGGTAAGGGTTGCCCCTATTGCGAGAAGAACAGGCTTACCAGAGATGAGTTCATGGAACTTATGTCGGCATTATATGGTTCAAGGTATGATTTCACGAAATGTACTTATACTCATAAGTCGGGTATCAGTGAATTTTTAACTGTCACGTGTAAGAGCCATGGGGATTTCCGGCAAAGGGTTAGTGCTCTCATTAATGGAAAGGGATGTGATGCTTGTGCTAAAGAAGAGAAGAAGCAGGTTAAGCTCAAAAAACAGGAACAAGAAGAACCTGAGATTGAATTCTTCCCGGAAGGTAGCACGGTAGATACAACCTACCCAGTTATTGTGAAGTTTCAGACACTGAAACCTCAAAACAATGCTTTCCTTTGGACAGAACCGTTTGAAAGCAGAACAGAAGCTGAACAGTTTATCGAAACACTTAAAATGTGTTTTGACATTAGTGATTCTACAATAAATGAGGCAATCGTGCTTGAAAAGAGAGCACAATATATTGACAAAGAACATGTAATAAAACTGCTCTATTGGCTTAGCCTTAATTCCATTGAAGCTTATACGAATTGGTGGGACTCTTGTAGACCCAGCTTTATTCCCAGAAATATTAAAGAACACTATTCTGGAATTGAAAAGTACCTTATTGATAATGATGTTGAAATAATTATATCAATTCTTGACCGAATAAAACTCTATAACGATGAAGGCAGACAGGTTGCCTAAGTGGTTAGATAAGGTTTATCGATAAAAATATCATTATGATAACGCTTTTAAGAAACGAAAGTAACCTGAACGTGAAAGTCATGCGGTGGATAAATACTTTAAATCTAATATCTATTCCACTGTATTATAATATGATAAGTAATGTTCAGGTTGCATTTCCCATTAAGTTCATGTCAGAATAATGAAAATAGCCTCAGGAATCTATATGATAACAAGGAATAGGGGTATTGGAATATCTCAATTTGAACCTCAATTAATGCCTGTAAATTATTATAATACTGCATTATACATTAAGTTCATGTCGAATGTCCCTGCAAGTTCCTGTCAATAACTTGGTAACATAATCTTAACATTAACATAATGAAGAAAGAAAAGTACATAATAAACAAATACTTAAAAGAGAACATAAAGCAAGAATACTTGCCTGTAAAGCTAATTCAGAGAATATTTCAGGACATATTCACAAATAAGAAGTATGAGTACCGTACAAAGAATAATTTCCTGAGATGCATAGGTACTATCTATTTTAAGCAAGAAAAGGAGAATTATGGATTGAAAGGATTTGTGCCAGCCGGAGCAGCTTATTGGAGAACCATCTTTGGTGGTAATTACCATGAAAAGGTTATCCTACCATTGATTGAAATGGGTATTGTGGAATCCTATGACTTTGGATTCCGGAGCTACCCAAACCTGAATACAACTCAAGGTAAAGAACCCGGAAGTGTTGGTATAAGGTATCGTATCAATCCTGAACTCACGGATGGGGATGAATTCTCGACAATTGATTATATCGTAAATAGCAACACCCCGGTACTGACGGCAGAGGATGTCGTAATGAACGGCAATGAAGAAATGCAGTACGTTCCAATAACGCAGACAAATCTTTTCATTTCTATCGATAAGCCGAAGGCATCAAAATGGGTCGAAGAAAATGCTGAGAAGATTTGTACTCAGTTCATGAATACAAAAATTGTTGGTGAACTTGCGGGAAAAACTGTAATCCCATGCCATTTTTATCTGGATGGTGGCTCGTTCAACATCAGATACCTAACGATAGAAAAAGCAAAATTAAATGCTCTCCTTCAGGATAAACAGTTCTTCTTCTTTAAGGATTCCTTTTATGTGGCAGATACTGAAGTATTCCTGAAAAATCGAATAAGCAACCTCAAATATCATTACAATCGAGATATCTCCAAGATTGGGTTAGTTCCATTAATTTACCGTAGAAGCAGGAAGACATTGCGGATATCAACGCATCTCACGAATTTCCCAAACAAGATTCTTCAGTTTATTAATCTCAATAACCAGACGGTCGTGCAATTTGACTTGCGGACATCTCAATTCTTGATATTTACCAACCTTTTAAACATATACATTACCGATGGTGAAAAGGTTATGCTTAGCTATTTTAAGCAGAGCCAGACAAAGACGTTTCTCAGAAGATTCATAAGTGTGCTTCAGGTGCATAAGAACATGCTCCCTAAAACAGGAGTTAGTATTGCCTATCCACAGGATTGTAAGCATTCAACATCTGACGTTATACGGTTTATTCATGATGTGTTTTTTGATGATTTCTATACAGTCACTCAAAAACAATTTGGTTTTTCGGAGAGAGGATTGGCAAAGCTGGTGCTTTTCAAGCTGCTTTTCAAAAGAAACACCAAATCGGACATCTTGATTAATAAACTGAAAGAACATTACCCGACAGTAATGGCAATCATAGAAGGGTTCAAAGCGAAGGATTTAGAACCACAGCCTGAAGCTGATGACATAACCACCCAAGATGACACGTCAAACTTTTCCGTCTTCCTTCAGTGCGTTGAATCAGAGATTTTCGTTGACAGAATTCTCCTGCCTCTCCGGGAGAAAGGAGTTCCATGCTTTACCCGGCATGATTCAATTGTGGTTGCACACGAATATGCGGATGAAACGGAGCGTTTTATCAAAACTGTTTTCAATGATATCGGTTTTAAGTACAACCACAAGGTTGAAGACAAGTTTTGGGAAGTTGTTGATTGGCTGGAAATGGAAGATTCCGGTTATATGGACTATCTGGCGGATGAAGACATTTTAACCACCGACAATTCAATTGATGAAGGATTTAATGAGAACCAATACAATAATAAAAATGATGATATTATGGATGAACAACAGATGCAAACTTGCTTACGATTGCAGGAAATTGGAGTACAGGATGATTATTCAGAATTAGTCGATGCAGATTTTCTGGAAGTGCTTGCCAGCCTCCCATTAAACTTCGGTGAAAAAAACATCCTGATGGATGATATCATCAACCTTCGTGATGGACATTCATTTCTGCAAGATAGAACCAATGAATTGCTTGGGAAGATAATTATCCGGTTTCAGAATTATGACTTAGAGGTTGGATGAACAATATGCTCAAACATTAGCAGGAGAATAAATGATTCAAGAAATAGATACATTAATAGACGTTAAACTCCAAAGGTTAAGCAAGCTACAGAGATGGATTTTAGAACATGCCTATTATAAGACTGTATTGGCATATACTGCTGGGATTGTATTACTGGAAACATATGATTATACACGAGTAAACTATTCTCCGGATAAAAGAAATATTTTAAAACCAAGGTACGAACAAAGATATAGACGGGATTTAACATGGGATTATTTATTCAGGAATGAAATATTACTCAATTACTTTAACCGTAAAATGCCCAGAGTCAGAAAAAGAGGTATAAGATTACCCCAACGTTTCAAAGGTAAGGGGAATAAGGAGCAGGTAATATTAACAAATAGCCTTGCAAATATGAAGCAGAAGGGACTCATTACAATTCATTACGGTCGGTATACTCATTGGCAAGGTATAAGACTAACCCAAAAAGGACTTGAGATTGCAAAAACTCTTTCTTATTATTAATTGTCTGAAATGTTAATAATAAGCATTCAAAATCATGTATTATACAATGATAAAATACACATAATAGCCACTAATTCAAGAAAATAACAAAAAACGAGTTTAAAAAAAAGGTCCGTCAATTTTGACTAACCTTTTTGGCTAATGCTGATAAATTAGTTTATGCCAATATTCCCAAAGCATGACCATTGCAAGCGTATCCAATTCACAATACCTCAATAAGCCTGTTATAATTGATTTTTTTTCTGATTCAGACATTTGCGCAAATTGCATTCTGGCATAAGCTACCATCGCTGCTCCACCCTCTCTGATATCGCTCTTCATAAGAAAATCATCAATATGGTCATCATCAATTCCCTCAAACAACGGTGGTAGCAGTTCATATGGATTAGTGATTTGCCCCTGCTCATTCTTCTTCAACCAAATCCATCCGTCATCATAGTTCAGACTCTTGATGGTTGAGTTCCTTCCATAAATTGGCTGTGAATACTTCTCTTGCAGATACTCAGACGAGTTCAGTACTGCTGGCAATACATACTTTAACGAATTTGAACCGCCCATTCTTGGATGGTAATATTGGCATTTTACCAGCTTCAATAAGTCAACCATGTCCCTTGCTCCGGTTTGACTTCCATTATGAGTAATGGATAAAATGAATTCACATAATACAGTCTTATCCGGGACATCACTGATGTCAGCTTCATTCAATTGAGCAAGGATTTGATTGAGCACTGAGTTTTCATGTGCTGCATATCGGAATATTGTCCCATTATCATTTTCAAGTTCCGCTTTAAGCCGTCTTACAAACTCGAAGTTCGGGAACATCCCTATTGTGTCACAGAGATATTGTCCATTGTGTTTAATATTTAAACCTGCATCCACAGTATGATGCGAAAATTGAAATGCTATCTGTTCGTATGGTCTTCTCCCACGGAAGAAGGGGATAGCAACCATTGAGGTTTCAAAGTCAATAAAATGTAGAGGATAGGTAAATGATTCGAGTTCGTTTCGCAATCCTTCAATATTAATATAAGGTGTATTATCCCCATCAACAGTTTTTCTTACCTGCAACCATTGCCGTTCGGTTCTGAAAAGTGTACCATCTGTAGAAGGTTTGATGTCACCAATATGTGATTCTTTTAAATCTTTCATAAGATAAATCCCGGAATCCATCAGTTTTTGCTTATTCCGGAAATCCCATATATCAAGAATCCAAGGCTGTTTGAATATCTCATCATCCCAGCCAAGCTGATGCTTCCAACATTCCTTCAGTCCTGAGATTTTACCATCTGTTTCTTCTTCCAGTGTTGCCTGAAATTCACAATCCTTGCAGTCCTTGTGTATTGGTACAATGATTTTCTCATCCTTTTCATACATATCAGCCAGAAAGTGCACAAAATCACCAAATGGTTGGGTTAGTGGAGTTGCTGATTCCGTACCCTTGAAGATTTTATCAATTAAATCATCGACACATACTCTAATGAGTATTTCGTTACCCAAACTATCTTTCGAAACATCACCGATAATCTGGACAATGGTTCGCTCTCCATCAACCGATTTCAACAGGAATTTTTGGTTTAATCCTTCAATTGTAGCAAGGGCATTTTTATTGGCAAGCATCAAGTATGCATGTACATTCAAGTCCGGATATGCCTTGGCAACGACATGTTTTTGGAAGGCGACATCATAAACATAATCTCTCCATCCAGAATCTAAGAATCCTTTCTTTGAAAGCATATCCCGGTAATCGCTTCCATCAAATGACTTGGATTTTACTTCAATTAGGGTTATCGTATTACCTCTCTTTTCAACAATATCTGCTCGGATAAAAAGATTTTTGTACCTGAAAGCACCTTCAAAGATGGTAACCTCTTTTTTGGTCAGCAATTCATCGGTTTTTCGAAGTGAACTCTCATAATCACGTTCAACAACTTCAATTCCTTCCGGGTAGTAACACTTTGCCAGAGCACCAACTTGAAAGCCACCTTGTGCCAGTGCTTCCAAGAATGAATCTCCTTCAGACTTGTCTGGGTATTGTGATTTTCCAGTGTAGAAAAGTTTTGCCGGACAATCCAACGCAAGTTTGAACCTTGATTTGGTCAGGTATCTTGGCATTTGACGCTGATTTAAATCATTAATCCATAAAGATACTATATTGTTAACTTACAGCACAATAAGCATGGTGAAATTTAGAAGTATTTAGTCAATACCCTCAAAAAATTCAGATAGAGTCAATCCTGTTGCATCGATACATTTAAATAGCGTAATGATATCCACCCTTTGATGTTCCAAATTGTATAAAGAATTGGGATGAGTTCCTGCTACTTGGCTGAAATCAGCTAAGGTCATATTATCATTTATACGCCAGTTTCTGATTAGGGAACTGATTTCAGAAATTCTTTTGGATTGTGATTCAATATTTCTACTGCTGGTCATACTTTATTATTATTTCACATAAATACTTTTAAAAGATTTAACAGGCAGCCAAGTCTAAAATTCACATTTATATATGAAATAACTCGCACAATAACTCTATTTAAAGCCATCCATCATGCTCATTAAAGGTATTTTATTGTACCTTTTTCTTGTATTTGGTGGATGCAAAACACAGATATTAAGCCTTTTTAGGATGAGTTTGGCTCGTTTTAGTCGAAAAAAATGAATTTTTTGCCTGATTGTAGTCCCGGCAAGCATGTTTGCTGTATCAAATTACCCAATTTTCTTATAAAAAACAAGCTTCAGAGGTCTTTGAATAATTCTTCCAAAGTGATATTGTGTTGACGTTTATAATAAAGTAGTATCTGAAACAGGGATGAAAATTGAAAATCCAATCTACCTGCTTCTATGGCATAATAAGTATTTCGGGCAACCCCCATTTCTTCAGCCAATGGCTTATATCCTTTATTCTGGTCTAACCTGAGCTTTTTTAATTTCTTGCCCAGCTTCACCATCATTTCCTTTTGTTCAATCGATATCTTATCCGGCTTCTTCACAATTATTTTTTGTAAAAATAAAAAAAATTGCTGCCCATATGTATGGGTTGTAGAATAAATATTATCTTTGCCCACACATATGGGCAACTCAATTAAGAAAAAAACAAGATTTGTTCATCAGTTAATCTCCTTCTCATTTGAGGAAGATTTTATGAACTACCACGTTATACTGATTCAACTCAACCAGAATGATGTCCCGGTTGGTATTTGGATTTTTCCTATGTTACGGGCAAGCGGAGTGACTTTGTTGTATCCCTATTCACAAAATTGAGATAAGGGACGATGGAGAACCAGTACCTGTACATCTTGTAAAATTCCCAAAGTGGTTTTGTTTTTATAATAGTGATTATAAATATTATTCAGTCTACCATAACATAATCAAATAAATAATGGAAAAAATTGTCCTATTCTGTAGAGTTTCCTCAACTTCAGACCGTCAACATTATGAACGACAGATAAATGATTTAACACAACTTGCAAAGTTACGGAACTATAAAATCGTAGCAGTCTTTGCTGAAAAGGTTAGCGGAGCAAAGAAGAACAGCGAAAGACCTGAGTTAATGAAAATGATTGAATTTGTGAATCACAATCCGATAAGTAAGATTTGCGTTACTGAATTATCTCGCCTTGGACGTGACACACTTCAAATCCTGCAAACAATTGAAATCTTAAATCAAAACAAGATTTCGTTATTCATTCAGAACTACAACATCGAAACTCTTACACCGGAAAAAGAAATTAATCCAATGAGCCAGTTTATGGTAACTTTATTAGCAGAGATTGCACGTATGGAAAGACGTAATACTCAAAGTCGCTTAGAAAGTGGTTATAGAAATTTTCGAGCTAACTCAGGCAGAGTGGGTCGCAAAATTGGATATCGTAAAAGCACCGAAAAAATGCTTGAAGATTATGCAGAAGAAATTAAAATGCTTAAAAAGGGATACAGCTACCAACATATTTCCCAAATAACCAGAACAAATAAAAATACTCTAACAAAGCTGAAAAAATCACTTGTATAAATATTGCGGAACTTGTTAGATGTCAAGACCTTTTATAGAAGGTATTTCCAAATCTACAATTTTCTTAATACTCTCTTTCCATTTAATCATTTTATTGTCTTTCAGTTTTTTATATAATATTTTAATTTTTTCGTCTGACTGCATCGAAATTAACTCCTGTGCCTTTCTTATAGTTTCAGGGTCATCAGTTCCATTCATTTTTAACCTACGCAAGAGGAAATTAGCCTTTCCAATCCATATCGAATCCGTGATGTATGGCAATAATGATTTCACCAACTCTTCTGTTGAGTCATCAAGCATGGGTTCACAGGAAACACTGGTAGAAAATCCATTCTTGTACGCATAAATTAAACTCTTCTTACGCTCAGCAAATGTCGGAGCATTCAGTTCCCAAAATTTTAATGTTTTTGTGTATACAGACCCGATGGTAAACCTGAACAAAATTTTACTTTTATAACTCTCGAACTTACCGCAAATCTCTTTAATGACTTCCAAATGTGGTTTAGTAACAATCAATACTTCATTTCCAGAATCTAACAGATTTTTAAGGAACTCAATGGAAAGATTAAGATTCATTGGTGTAATATCATGACTTGATGGAAACATTATCATTCCATCAATTTTTTTTATTTTTATTTTCTTTGGGTTACTATCTATTTCTTCTATATGCCAGTTCGCCTGTGTTTTTCTTTTAAACCGGATAGCCATTTCCTTACTATAACAATACTTACAGTCATGAAAACAGCCATTTATAAAATTGGCATTCTTAACTGCCCATTCTTGAGTACCGAAAACTTGTTTGTTTTTCTTCATTTTACCAAAGTACTTAAAAGATGCTTCGCTGACCGTCTATTTTAATAGCATTGGCTTTTCGCCAGAATTCGATACCCTTTTCATGAATTGATGCAAAAATTAAATCATAATAATTTTCGATGGATTCAAAGTCGAAATGCTTATATCCTATTGAATGTAAGCTATTGGTATATTCCTCTCTGAATAGTCTTCTCAATTCAACATGATTACCATTATATGCTGATTCAACTACTTTTGGATTGTCATAGAAAGAATCAGTACCTAAAAAGTGTGCGTATTTTTCTTTTACCGTTTTATGAGATTCCGGTGATAAAATTGCGTTTCGAATGTTCCGAGTAAAATCTGTCCCAATGGCTATATTTACAATAAAATCTACATGTTGCAGAGAATGTTTAATTTCTTTCAACAAATCGAAGGGAACACTACAATCTGTTGGGTCAATAAATACCAAATTCAAGCCAATGCCCTCTGTTGCTAACACAATTTCTTTACAGATTGCTGAAGGATTATAATAATTACCATGAATGGCTTTTGCATTAGTTATATTTTTCTCAGTAATCCGATGATTGAGTGAATCAATCACCTTTGGATTATAATCAATAAATAATGATTGATTAAGATACTTATATGCCTCATGTTCAAGAATACAGATTGCTGTGCCGTTGAATTCCACTCCATTTGACCTATTTATGCATCTACCTGTACCGCAACATATTTCAATATAGTTTATCTTTCCATTCCAACTATTTTTCATCCCAGTAGAGAAAATACCAAAATATTGAACAAGATGAAATATTTTTTTCATTGCCCATTCACCAACGCATCTTACTGGTAAACCGTCAATAACAGATACTGTTTCAATACATAGTCCATCCTCAGTCATTTCCCTGCGTTTTTCTTGGTTACACTTTTTATGGCAATATGGATTAGCCATTTCATTAAAATCAAGTCTTATTGATTTCATCTTTTACATTTTATTGACAGTACCTGAATTCAACATATTAGCAGACAGTAAATAAGAAACGATTATATTACATAAAATTAACCAGATAGTTTTATTTCTGTTGCATAACCTTTCCTAAAAAATTCCTTTGCGTTAATTCAGGACAGAATAGTAAGATTTAAGTATCCTATTTCGAACATTTGTAGGATTAAATTAGGATGGCTATAATATTAGGAATATTTGAACAAAAAATTCTGAAGAATTACTTAATATTTTATCTCAGTTCAACGATTGCACTAAATTATGAAGGGGACAACTAAGTCCCCTTCCACATCAGAGTTTATCCCCATCTTTCAATGAGTAGTTTAAATGAATGATTCGAGAGCTTTAGTGTTCCTTTCGTACTCCTTTAAACTTTCCGCCACTTGTTTTTACATCCATTATCTGACCATTTGCAGGATTTCTCTTCAGCATTAAACCAGTTCTTGGATTATGAAACTGGGTTCTGTTTCTAACAGCACCATTCCGGTGACCATCACCGGATTTCCCATTTTTTGCCATGTGCAATAATTTTTAAGTTAAATCTTCAATTTCGGCAATTGGTGCATCTCTCTTAACAGCAGCAATGCCATTATCCCGACCTTGGCTACTATTGTACATCTCGCTTGTACCAATTGTTTCTCCGTTACCAGCGACTTGCACAAAGTAGTATTGCCAATTGGCAGATGTTTTTCGTGAAAAATTACCATCAGCAACACTCTTCTTGCTACTCGCTATTCCAGTTAATGCACCTTGTTTTGAAATGTAGGTTTCACTATTCAGAATAGCTTCACCATTTACAGCATACAGTATCCACACATATTGGTAGTTACTGGTTCTCTTAATAATATACTTAGGAAACTTCGCCATTTTATCTATTTTATTATGGCGTTTACCCACAGATTATTCTTAACGACAGGGTAAATCAACTATGCCGAGAGTTGGCATTAAAAAAATGTTAAATCCGTTTCAATTCTTAAAAGAATTCATACATTTGTATTAGAATACCAAAAAGGATTAAAAAATGCTTGGGTGACAAGCCCTGCTATTGGTGTGACGAACAACAATTTAAATCCTTAAAAGCCGATAAATGCCTCCAACATTTATCGGCATTGTTTTTTATGTCGGCATCTCTTTCTTTTTCTTTATTATATCCCTTCTTAACATTTTGACAATTTGTTCTCCCTCATACTCTCCCTTTACTAAATCATAAATTATCCTTGTGTTTTTATATTCAATTCCGAGAGAATCTAACATATTCTTGGTATTAACATAATAATAGTCTCCTGCCTTATATATTCTAAAAGCACCCTCTTGTGTACCATCATATATCTTAGCATAAAGATTTCTGTCATTTTCATCTTCAGTATTTTGAGCAAATTGAATTGAATTACCCTCGTTAATACCAAGATATTCAATAGCATCTTTTGAAAAGCCAAGCTTTCCAGTTGTATGAACAGTAGCCTTTGCATTGCGCTCGGTTTCCTCTGCCTTAATAAATTTTAGTTTCATATTGCAAATATAATAAAAATATTTTAATTTGCTTTTATGCTCCCTTATATATTTACCAACATTCACCATACAAAAACTTGTTGAAAAATTTTGAAGGTTCAAATTGAAAATTGGGATACTTTGATTTCAATTTATTTTTATTTATACTTTCGTATTATTAAACTTTTATAACGTCTATTCTTATGGCACAGAAAATCCTGATTTTAATAAATGATGCCCCATATGGAACTGAGAAGGCATATAATGCATTGAGACTGTCAATGCAACTTGGTAAAGAACATGAAGATGTTGAAGTAAGAGTATTTCTTATGGCAGATGCAGCCAATTGCGCAATTGCAAATCAAAACACACCCAATGGTTATTATAACATCGAAAGGATGTTGAAAGCCGTCCTATTAAAAGGTGGAAAAGTTAAAATCTGTGGCAGTTGTGCAGAAGCAAGAGGATTAAAAAATCTGCCACTTGTTGAAGGAACAGAGATAAGCACTATGGCTGAACTTACAAACTGGGTTGTGGATAGCGATAAGGTTATTACCTTTTGAAAATGGAGATTCAGCTTAAATCAACAATTACTTGTCCGGGATGTGGCTTCAGTAAAGAAGAAATAATGCCGACTGATGCTTGCCAGTTCTTTTATGAATGTACCAATTGTGGACTTCTGATAAAACCACTGAAAGGTGATTGCTGTGTTTATTGTTCATATGGGAGTGTGAAATGTCCCCCGATTCAGAAAACCGGGAAATGCAATTGCTGAGATTAAATTATAAAGACGAATAACAAATCATTTAGTTATCATGGAAACTTCTGATAAACAATGGAAAACCATTTATAATATTGGTGCAATCACCACATTATTTGTTCTTCTGGGAATAGTACTGGATATGGTAGTCGGGTCTGTGACTGGTGGAAATGTAGCAGAACTTCCTCAGACAGCAATTGAAAGGTTCAGCCAATTTAATGACCATCCATTGCTGGGAATGTACAATCTTGATATGCTTAATACTATTATTCAAATAATCTTTATTCCATCAGTCTTTGCTATTTATGCTGCTCATCGAAAAGAAAGCAATCCTTCAGCTCTCCTATCTTTAATTATATTTCTTGTTGGAACAACAATTTTTGTTACCAGTAATACAGCACTGACCATGTTGGATTTAAGTCACAAATATTTTAGTGCTCAGGCTGAGGAACAAAAGTTGCTTATTGCAGCAGCCGGGGAAACTATGTTAGCTAAGGGTGCACATGGAAGTCTTGGTGTTTTCATAGGCTTTGCTATGATACCGTTGTCAAATACTCTGATGTCCTGTGTAATGCTGACTGGAAAGGTTTTCAGTCGTGCTACTTCATATTTTGGAATAATTGGCAATTCATTGATGGTAGTTTATATCATAATGGTAACTTTCATGCCAGCAGTAGAAAAAATAGCACTTTTATTTGCCATGCCAGCAGGGTTATTGGTTATGGCATGGATGATAATGTTTACCATTAAACTCCTGAAACTGAGCAAAACTCAAATCAATTGATATCAACCTATTTTACCTAATTTTTATTCTATCAACAACAGAACTTATAAAAATGCCAGCAATTGCACATGTAGGGGTAGGTTTCGCAGCGAAAAGAATCGCACCCGATATTTCCGTTATTTACTTAATAATCGCTGCTGAATTAATTGAAATTGTCTTTTTCGTTTTTGTTGCAGCAGGGATTGAAACTATGCCTCTATCTGAAAGAGCACCATATGCCCCATACTCACATAGTGTCATAATGGGAATAATCTGGTCAGTAGTAGCAGCATTGATTACCTTTTTAATAACCAAGAACAAAAAAGTTAGTATCATAATAGGACTGCTTGTCCTTAGCCATACAATTCTGGATATTATTGCTTCACCAAAGCTGGCATTTTATCCAACCGACACAATGATGCCAGTGTTTTTTAATGATTCATTGTCTGTCGGATTAGGACTGTTTAAATACAAGACTATCGCATTAATAAGTGAATTTGGCTTCCTGATTGCTGGATTACTTATCTACCTTTTAACGGTCAGAAAAGGCAAGGTTCAAACAAAGGTATCAGATTAGTCGAAAGACCTATTACAGCAATTAAAATCAGTTGTCCACCTTAGAAATGTCGATTAAACTTCGAAAGTCCGAGAGACTCCAAATCCAATATTTTGAAGAGCTATTCATATTGTGCTCTAAGCTGAATGTCTTTTTGCTCTGCAAATCCTGCACATATAGAACAATAATGGTATCGTAAGTATCGAAATTCAATAAGCGGATTGCAGAGATTTTGTTCCCGGACAGACAATTTTCAGTTTTCAAATAGGGCATATTCAGTTTCAACCTTTGGTTCTGCGTCAAAATGAATGGTAGGTCAAGCATAATTTCTGATGTAGAAATACATTCCATTATCTTACGCCCAGAACTGTCATAAAACGGTTGAGGAAGGTCTGGTTTGTTTTTTAGGGGTTCATTGGTCATCAGAGATTGTCCTTGCGTGTTCCGGTTCTGTTTATTTGCTGCCTTTGATTCATTAATGCTTAGGTAAGTCATTTTAACAGTCAGTTTGGTAATAAAGGGCAATGTTAAAAATGAAAAAAGGCAGTTCTCTGTCGATAAATCTTGGGTATATATAGATTCTTTGTTCTGATTATAGTTCCACAATTTCAAATAAAGGACATCACCTGCTTGCCAAAGTTCCAATAATTTTGCCGGATGAATCAATGGGTCAACAGTATCCGGATATAAAATTAGCATCTCTTCCCCAATTCTTACAGTTTTCATAGGGGATAGTAAGCATTGGTGTTGAATCACGTATGTGTCAGATGCCAATTGAATTAATTTTAATCCTACGGTATTTTTTGCATCAGTTCCCATTCTAATCTTCAATTAATTCAATCAAATCAATATCGTCTACGTTACTTCTCAAGATATCATCTAACACCAAGTTCCAGATATCCTTCCAGCGAACGAATAAGCAGCGAGGATGTTCTTCATTTATATCCAGAGTATGGGTTACTGCTATGTCGGTGGTTGCTTCTTTTAATGACAGAAAAATACGTCCATCCTGATAATCAACAGAATCTAACCTGTATAAAGCAAATCCATCATGGCTGACTGCAAGGTATTCCTCTCCAAAATTTGGAAGAGAACCATTGTATTCACGACTCAGGAATATTTTAAGATGCTGGTATAGGTCTGGATGTTTTTCCATCACATCAACAAGTTCCTCAAGAGTTTCAGGATATTGACAGGGTTGGTTATGTATTTTTTTTGCCATAATTGAAGTAATGATATTAATAATGTTCAAGTAATACCCCCCAGAGGTATCCAATACTACTCAGTCCCCCCGGCATACCCACCCATTTGACTTAGGGGGTGCTACATAAATATCTTTTTCTATAAATACTTACTTTTTGAAAATCCAGAGCAAAAAGAAATGATTCCAAAATCCTGACTTGCAAAAAAAATCCAAAAATTTTGGGAGTGCAGAAATTTTTTAAAAATGCCGGACTGATTTAGCAAAAGGATACGGTTCTTAGGATGGGTGAAATATGCGTTCAGGAGATGTCCGGAAGCTGAAAAACAAAACATTATCAGATAGTTAATCCTTGGATAATACATCTTTTAAGATGATGCAATTACCGGATTTGGGGATTTAATGTTTTAACAGAGCAGCTTCCGGGTAAGTTTGAACGCTGAATGAGTACCATCCTTTGAAGGTCTGGAAGCAATTTTGTACATTTGTTGAGCAAGTCAGTTCTTTGGGATTTTGGCGAGAAAAATTAGAAAATTCTTATACCATCGTTTTTGGCAAGTGGTGTATGTAATTGATTATTAGCGTCTGTAGAAGGTTGGGTTTGGTTCTTATACGCTCCACTAAGGACTCTAACCCAATCAGTTAGAGTCTTTTTTATTTCCCCCGGAGCGCAGGTATAATGAGCGTTTCCGCTACCACATATAACGCAAGCGTGCATTATTTCTACAAACGAAAAATTGCATCTGCGCAACACACTAATAATCAAACTTCACCACAGTTGTTCGAATTCTTACCACTTCAACCCGGAAGGCGAAATCTGGGTTGAAAAAGTAGAACATATCCTTTACCATAGAATAAGTTACCCTTAGCAATTCTATTTGATGCAACTATTTTTGCAGGAATACAAATGTATTCTATAAGAACTTGTCTCGTTTTAATCCTCAACAATATAATCCTCAACAGTTCCCTCTTCAGTTCTTATTTGCGATTTTTCTTCAACCCATTCTGTCGGGTTGATTGGAATATAATCTGGTTGAACATTAATAAATAGTTGTCCTTCATCTTTGAAATCTTTTGAAAGTAATCTCCAATTAATGACAATTCTCGATTCCAATGGACGTGGTTTAATGAATATCGAGTCACTGATAAAAACATCCTCGCTAACTAAGACATTTTTTTCAGGTATGATTTCACCAGTTAGATGTTCGGTGCATAATGTTATATTGGGTACATACCTGCTTATATTAGCAAATAGTCCCTCTTTATTTGTATCATTAAGATTGGCTATTTCACCCTGAAACCCTAAAATGACTTTGAAATCCTCAATAGAATCCTTTCCTGTATTTTTTATCCGAAGTTTAATTTCAGCGTAACTATGATTAGTCTTGCTTGAGAAATTAGGAGTTGGTATAACTTCAAGCCTACCAAAGGTAGGTTTTGGATGGCTGATTGCTCCAATTATCGTATTATGAAACAATGATTCACCACCAACCTTCTTTTGTTTGTAATGTATTATCCTTTTGGTAAATAAAGGTCGGCAAGTAATTTCACTACTTCCATCCTGAAAAGTAAATGATATACTCTGTTGAGTTTTATAATTCTGACTGGTGACGTACCAATCATGAGTTGTTTTGTTTTCATCAATCAACTCGACAATATCTTCCCATGAGAAGATTTCGATACTAAATAGTCCAATACTGATATTTTCGATATTTTTCTCCCGGACATATTTTTCCATATCTGCATTTTTCACTGCAGTTGTGGTTAGATAGAATGCTTTAAGGGGCGGGGAAAACTTCTTTGCTTTTTCTATTTCTTCTGATATCTCACTTTCGGAATACTGTTTATTTGTGTATTCATCTTTCCCTTTACACTGAATGCCATAATACTGCATTTCACCTGCAGGAATACCGTAAACGTCAACTCCGTGTTGATTGTTACCACTTCTACCATTCTTTCTAATGGTTGGACAATTCCAAATTTCTCCCCATAATTTCTTACATAAGGTCTCAAAATCCTGCCAGTTAGCAGGTCTTCTTAATGTTAGTGCTGCTTTCATAAGTAAACATAATTGGACACTCAAAAAGTAAAGATAAGAAGTTGGTTCTGGACATTAGCACCGCAAAACAGTTTCTTTCAATATATTGTGATTTAATCTTTTTGCTTGTGCGGTGATAGTTTTTTCTTGAGGTCTCTAACATTCCGCAACATAAGTTCATCGATTACGGTGGCATATGAATCCAAAGTAACCTGAATACTGGCATGTCCCAAAATTCTGCTTAGAACTCCGATATTCATTCCATTCGCCAATCCGATTGTACAAGCGAATGTTTTACGAGCGAGATGCGAAACCAAGGGTTTATCACTTGGTATGTTTGCCATATCTCCAATTTCCTTCAGGTATGCATTGTATTTGACATTTGATGGGACTGGCAAACATTTTCCTTTTTTAAGACATCTTGGATGATTTTTATATTTTTCCATGATTGCCAGAGGTATTGGTAACAATGGAACTTGGTAATCTTTGTCGGTTTTCTTTCTGTGGATGTTCAACCATAGGTCTCCATCCATTCCTGTTGTAACATTATCAGGAGTAAGAGATTCAATCTCAGCGTAGGCGAGTCCTGTATAACAGCAGAAGATAAAAATGTCACGTATGGTATTCAATCTTTCTACCTTGAAGTCTTTGTTTTCGATACGGTCAATCTCTTCTTGAGTGAGGTACTGTATTTTCTTTTTTGGCTGCCGGATTTTATAATTTTCAAATGGGTACTTATCCAGATACCCTCTATGCATAGCCTGATGGATTATTCGGGTAAGACGTTGGTAGTGCTTATAACATGTGGTTGTGGAATTATCAAATTTATGCTTCAGGAATGCTTCAAACTCGCTTATGAAGTAGTAATTGAGTTCATAAAGAAAAACATCAGAGCGTTTATACTTATATTTCAAGAACTGTTTCAAACGAAGAATTGTGTTCTTGTACTTAATGATGGTTGAAGGGGCATAGCTCTTTCCACGAAGTTTCTGCATCTCAGAAATCTGTTCTTCACAAATACGCATCAAGGTAATCTGATTTGTTTCATTGCCTTCAAGCATCTTTTTGATGGTACTGATGTTGAATGGTTTTCCAAGCACAGTTAGCTGATTAACAATTTGAAGAACTTTCAGCTTTATGGAATCCATTTGAGTGTTCTGTGCGAATACTTCGGCTGTCGCACCCTTTATTCGCATAGACTTCTTGTCCCAATCATGGAATCGAACCTGAATGCCTGTACTCATGGTAAAATGGTCATAATCGTAAGCTACCCTCATGTAAATAGGTGTAAGGTTTAGCGAATTTTTTTTGGCTTTATTCAGCCAGAAAGTGACTTTTACATTGCTTTCCATAGTAAAAAGTGTTAAAAATGACTACTTCTGAAAGCAAGGCAGGATGAAGATTTGCGAGTTCCGATTAGAAAATTCTACTACCAATTGGGGTAGGAGAGAAGTATGGTGTAAGAATTTTCTACTTTTTCAACCCAGATTTCGCCTTCCGGGTTGAAGTGGTAAGAATTCGAACAACTGTGGTGAAGTTTGATTATTAGTGTGTTGCGCAGATGCAATTTTTCGTTTGTAGAAATAATGCACGCTTGCGTTATATGTGGTAGCGGAAACGCTCATTATACCTGCGCTCCGGGGGAAATAAAAAAGACTCTAACTGATTGGGTTAGAGTCCTTAGTGGAGCTGGCGGGAGTCGAACCCGCGTCCAAACACGGAAGCCATACGCTTTCTACATGCTTAGTCCTGCTTGATTTTCGTGAACGGACAGCTGCAGAACAACCTAACCGTACCTTATTTCCTGTTGTTTCGCCATCGGACCGGAACAATCCTCAGACTAGCCCCGGATTGCGTGCGCCTCCGTGCCGGGTTGGATCAGGGCTTGACCGCCCGGGAAGCGTCTCGTCCCGGTACCTGGTACCAGGATGAAGCTTAAACTACTTTATTCGCTTAAGCAGCGAGAGCGTAATTGTTTTCGCCTTTTGTTGTTTTGTGACACTGTTCAAGTGACGTGCCACCACACACTGCATGCTTACATACCACCCCTCATGCTGTCAAAACCAAGTCAGCCCCGAAGTGATCAGCAAAGATACTAATTTAATCTCAGCTTCCTCATACATTGCAAAAACCGGACCGGATTTGTACCTTTACTTATATGAAAATAATCTCTCTCGGTCCTTCTTACCCTTACAGGGGCGGTCTGGCATCATTCAGCGACCGCCTTGCCAGACAGTTTTCAGAAGAGGGGCATGACATTGAGATATATACCTTCAAACTTCAATATCCAAAGATCCTTTTTCCCGGAAAAACCCAGTATACCGATGGACCTGCACCACACGATATAATTATTAAAAGAGCTGTCAATTCAATAAATCCGCTAAACTGGGTTGTTACAGGCTGCGATATCAAAAAGAAAAAAGCTGATATTTTACTTATTAGATACTGGTTGCCATTTATGGCTCCATGCCTTGGTACCATAGCCCGGCTAGCAAGGCAAAATGGTATAACCAAGGTGATAACCATCTTCGATAATGTGATACCTCATGAAAAACGGCCCGGCGACAAAATGCTTACCATGTACTTCACTTCAGGCATCGACGGAGGTATAGTTATGTCCAGCACTGTGTATAATGATCTCAAATTATTTCGCAGTGACATTCCCGTGGTCTTCAATCCTCATCCGTTATTTGATAATTACGGAGCCAGGAAGGAGAGGAGCGAGGCGCTGAAACTGCTGAACCTCGATAAAGAGCATAGGTATCTTCTTTTCTTCGGATTTATCAGAGCCTATAAAGGACTTGACCTGCTGATAGAATCCTTTGCGGATGAGCGATTGCGGAAATTAAAACTTAAGCTGGTGGTTGCCGGTGAATTTTATGAAGACGATAAACCATACAGGGAGCTTGTAAAAAAGTATAATCTGGAGAATGATGTCATCTTTTTCGACAGCTTCATAAGAGATGAGGAAGTCCCGTTGTTTTTCAGTATGGCTGATCTTGTTGTCCAGCCTTACAAATCGGCTACGCAGAGCGGCGTAACCCAGGTTGCGTTCCACTATGATAAGCCAATGCTGGTTACTGACGTTGGAGGATTGAAAGAGATAGTTACGGATGGAAAATGCGGTTATGTGGTGCAACCTGAAAAAGAGAAAATAGCCGATTCAATTGTTGATTTTTTTGTAAACAACAGGTATGATCAATTTGCTGAAGGTGTCAGAAAGGAAAAAGATAAATTCTCATGGAATAAGATGACCTCCTCAATCATTAAGCTTTGGTCAGGATTAAAAAAATGATTGACTCAGAGATTCTTCTTGTCCTTAAACATATATTGATTTCTTTCAGATGAATTCCGGTTCACCAGTTCGCCAAGGAACCCGGTAAGAAAGAGTATTGATCCGAGAATCATAACTGTAAGGGCTATATAGAAGAATGGGCTGTCGGTCACAAGTGGCGCCCTGAGATGGGCTTTCAGAAATATTATTTTCCTTATTCCAAGCGATCCGGCCATTACAAACCCGATCAGGAACATAAGTGTGCCAATCGAACCGAAGAGATGCATCGGTTTTTTCCCGAACCGGGTAATAAAACCTATGGTAAGAAGATCGAGATATCCCTTTACAAATCTGTCGAGGCCATATTTTGTAACACCATATTTCCTTGCCCTGTGCTCTACTATCTTTTCGCCAATCTTTCTGAAACCTGCTTCCCTTGCAAGCATGGGGATATAACGATGCATCTCTCCATATACTTCAATGCTTTTCACAACTTCGTTACGGTAAGCTTTAAGTCCGCAGTTAAAATCATGAAGGTAAATGCCTGAGGAGAGTCGTGCTGTTCCGTTATAGAACTTGCTTGTGATGCGCTTTATAAATGGATCGTATCTCTTCTTCTTCCAACCCGAAACAAGATCATAATCCTCTTCTTTTATCATTTTCATTAATCCCGGTATTTCATCCGGACTGTCCTGCAGATCTGAATCCATTGTTATTACAACATCGCCGGTTGCAACTTTGAAACCTGTATGAAGGGCAGCCGCTTTGCCATAGTTCCTTCTGAAGCTTATGCCTTTTACAAATGATTTTGCTTCAGAAAGCTCCGTAATCTTCTTCCACGATGCATCACTGCTTCCGTCATCGATATAGATAATTTCGAATGATATATTATTATTAAGGCATACTGTTTCAATCCACCCGGTCAGCTCACCAATGGAGTCTTCTTCATTATATACAGGTACAACAACCGAAAGATCCATCAGGCTATTTTGTATTTTCAAATGAATCAACAAGAGGGTTCCCTTCTTTGCGGACAAAAATTCCGACTACAAGCGAGATTACCAGGCCCCAGAACATTGTTGCTATAAAGCTAATGGGAGCCATTATTGCAGGTTTCATTATTTTTGTCTGAACAGATAGTCCTGCATCAACCTGTGCCTGCGGTAATCCTTTTTTCAGCATAGCCTCTTCTGCAATTACGAGCTGCTTGCCAGCCAGCTCTGTATCTATGAAAGCATAAAGGATATATGTGAATAAAGCAGTTAGGATCGCATAATAAAGGAAAATGACCATGCCTGCGCCAATCGCCTGTCCATAGGTCATAAATCCATGCAGAAAGTTATCCCTGTACGATTTTAAAAGGAGATAGACAATGAATATCTGAATTACAATAAATATATAACCTTGTGTCTTGTTGAATGTCAGGTCAAGATAATACATGACAAGTGTGTAGATAATACCAATAAGGCCAAGAATGAGGCCATTGGTGAGATTGGCTTTCCAGACGTTAGCACCTTTTTCCATTTAGTTAAGTATTTAGAGTGTTTAACAAATATAGTGTAAAAATGGAAAACAGGAATGAAGATTAAATTGATAAATATTTTGCAGCATCGGCAATTGTTAGTACTTTTGCACGGGGTAAGTCTTATACGACCAGCTCCTGCTGAACTCCCCCAGGATCGGAAGGTAGCAAGGGTAGGCAGTTGTAGCGGTGCGATATAAGTAGCTTACCCTTTTTTATTTTACTCCCCATACACTTTATATTGAAATGCTAATTTCAGGAAATGGCTTTAACTCCCTCATTACAGGGGTAAAGGAGTTATTTAGCGTGGATTTTGGAGGTAATTCATTGCAGTCACTTCAAACTTCTTCTTACCTTTGGCAAAATTTTTAAAGAAATGATCATCCGTTTGTATGCGGAGAATCCTAACCCAAAACATATCAGACAGATCGTTGATGTGCTGGAATCAGGTGGAATAATAATATATCCTACCGATACTGTATATGCAATGGGTTGTGATATCAGGTCTGCCAGGTCAATTGAAAAGATATCGAGGTTCAAAGGTTTAAATCCTGCAAAGCCTGACCTTTCGCTTATATTTCATAATATGAGCCAGCTCTCGGAATATACCATAATCAGGGATAATAATGTTTTTAAGCTTCTCAAACGTAATCTTCCCGGTCCATTTACTTTTATAGTCCAGGCCAATAACCAGATCCCTAAAATGTTCAAGAATAAAAAGAAGATTGTAGGTATCAGGATCCCCGATAATGATATCATACTTGAAATTGTACGCGAACTGGGACGGCCCGTAATTACAACATCAATACATGAGCACGATGATGTTATTGAATACATTACCGATCCGGAGCTCATTCATGAAAAATACAGGGATTTTGCCGATCTGGTTATTGATGGAGGTTATGGACATAATGAAGCATCGACTATCGTTGATTGCACGGGCGATGAGCCCGTGATTGTCAGGCAGGGGCTTGGAATCCTTGAACGCTGATCAAGCCAGGCAATGACATTATTGCCTGTAAAAATTACGGGTAAACAGTATAAGTACAGTTATCAGCTCAAGCCTTCCAAGAAGCATCAGTGCCGAGGAGAACCATTTACCGCCATCAGGAAGGGTCGAATACGTGGAAAATGAACCGAATGTACCCAGACCCGGACCTATATTCCCCAGCATTGCTGCGGAGGTGCTGAATGATGTGATCAGATCATATCCAAAAAGAGATATGACTATTGCGCTTACGCAAACGATCATAAAATAGAGACTCAGGAAAACAAGAACATTATAAACAGTATTTTGAGGGATTATTTTATTATCAAGTCTTATTGGCACATAAGCATTGGGATGGATCATCCGTTTCATCTCCTGTCTGCTGGTCTTCACCAACAAAAGTATCCTTACTATTTTTAAATTCCCGCTTGAAGATCCTGATGTACCTCCTGTAAACATCAGGAAGAATAAAATAAAGATCAGGATATTGTTCCAGCTATTATAATTCTCCGTATAATATCCGGTTGTAGTGATCACTGAAATTACATGGAAAGAACTATCAATCAATGATTTTGCCAGCGGTGTGTCATGTATGGTAAAGAGAAAAAACGAAACAATTATGATCGAAACAAGGCTTATCAGTGAGTAATAAAAGAACTCACTGTTCTCAGTGATCCTTTTGAAGTTCTTTTTAAGAGCAAAATAGAATATTGTGAAGTTCGTACCGGCGATGAACATAAAAACCGTTAATACAATTTTAATGTACGGGGTGTCAAACATTGAAATTCCTCCATCCCTGGTAGAGAAACCTCCTGTTGAGATGGTTGAAAAAGAGTGACATACTGCATCGAAAATATCCATTCCTCCCAAAAACAGGAATAATGTTTCGGTTATGGTAATAAGAATGTATATGGTAACGAGCCTTTTTGCAGCATCTTTGACTCTCGGGTGAATCCTGTCGGTCGGATGTCCTGAAAATTCCGGGATCGAAATCTGAACATTGATTGTCTTAACTACCGGCAATACAGACAAAGAAACGAATATTATACCTATACCCCCGATCCATTGTGTGAGACTTCTCCAGAAGAGTATTCCTTTTGGCAATGAATCGATATCGGTCATTATTGTGGCCCCTGTTGTTGTAAAGCCTGATATTGATTCAAAGAAGGCATCGGTAAAACCTGTGACTGAGTGGCTGAAGATATATGGCAGGGTTCCAAAGCAACTGTATAACAGCCATATACCTGTTACTATAATGTACCCTTCCCTGTTCCCGTATGTCTTTTCTTCTCTTCTTAAAGGGGTAAAGACAATAACTCCCGTAACAATGGTAATAATTGATGAAAACAGCAGTGATGTAAAAGCAGGTTCTTTATAGATAAGGGAAACAGCACCCGATGCCAGCATGAACAAGCCTTCCAGGATGAGCAGTAAACTGAATACACGGGCAATAATTCTAAAGTTGATCATAACAGATCAGCTGAAAAATTTCGAAATTTTATCGTATGCCGTTGGCAATGTGAAAACTACTACTTTATCTCCGGCCCTTACTATTGTATCTCCGGTTGCTATAAAAGGAACACCGTTCCTGGTTCCACCTCCCACGATAGCATCCCTCGGGAAGTCGATACCCCTCAGGGCGCCTCTGGTTATTTTGGCATTTGCCGGTACATTGAACTCTATTACCTCCGCCTCAGTTCCGGTCATGTATTTGACCTGTGTTACATTGGGGCTTGTTGTATGACGGAAGATCCTGCTGGCTGCCGAGATTTTTTTGTTGATAATGGTATCGATCCCCGTATTTTCAGCAAGATTAATGTATTCCATGTTTTCAACTTCGGCAATGGTTTTTTTGACGCCCATTTTTTTTGCAAGGAGACATGACAGGATATTTGCTTCTGAATTACCTGTAACCGCTATGAATACATCCATTTTTGTAATTCCTTCCTGTTCCAGCAGATCAATATTCCTGCCATCCCCGTTTATGATGAGTGTGCTATTTAGGATGTCTGCAAGCGCTTCGCAACGCTCAATATCCGAATCGATGAGCTTTACCTCGCAGCTTTTCTCCATGTACAGAGCAATGTGCTTCCCGATTCTGCTGCCCCCGAGGATCATAACACTCTTAGCTTCAAAGTTTTCCTTCCCCGACGATTTCATCATTTCTTCAACTCCCTCCTGGGTAGATATTACGAATACAAGATCTCCCTGTCGGAACTGTTCCTTGCCTCTCGGAATAATGGTCTTTTCATTTCTTTTTATAGCGACGGCCCTGTACTTGTCAGTTTTTCTTGTAATGGCTACCTCTTCGAGACTTTTATTGATAATTGGAGCATTCTCATCAAGCCTCTGAACAAACATCGATAATTTACCGTCGGAAAATTCCATAAATTCAGAAGTTCCGGTTTCCTGCAAAAGGCTTAGCACCTCCCTCGCTGCAATGAGTTCAGGGTATATCAGTGAATCTATTCCAAGCGATTTAAAAAATTCA
This sequence comes from uncultured Bacteroidales bacterium, assembly GCA_942492865.1. Taxonomy (GTDB): domain Bacteria; phylum Bacteroidota; class Bacteroidia; order Bacteroidales; family VadinHA17; genus LD21. The sequence continues at coordinate 3,231,189 of OW818650.1, forward strand.
ACGTTGGCTGCTTCCAGATAATCAAGATTATCAATCCTTGCAATAGTTTTTAATGCACCGAATTTTTTTGCGAGTATTGCTGAAGTGATATTTGTGTCTTCCGAATGTGCTACGGCAATGAAAAGCTCAGTTTTCTTCTGCAGTACATCCTTCAGCAGACTGACAGATGTAGCCGATCCTCTTACTACCATTACATCAAGGGTTGTCTCAATGGGCTTCAGATTATCCGGCTCCGGATCAATTATTACAATTTCATGATTCTCATTCGATAACATCTTTGCCAGATGTGTACCAACTTCACCTGCCCCGGCTATAACAATTCTCATAGAAAAAAAATTAGAAAAAAACACGACAAAATAAGACATAAAAGGCGTAAAACTCAAGCTTTTGCTCCCATTTATTTTTTAACGGTTAAAAGCGGGCTAAAAAAGCTCCTGATTTTTTGACATAATGGATGGTGTCAATACCGTTACCTGAAAGCTGAACAGGAATGCGGAATGTGTTTTTAGCTTCTGAACTGATAATTATTTTTTTTAGCGGAGCTGTATCATTTAATTTTTTATCAATAACCGGATCAGCACCTGTCAGTATCAGCGTTTCAGGATTTGTCTTCAACAGCAGTTCATGTGACAGCCTGTTTGATATCAGGATTTTATTTTTTCCTTCCATAATAAGCAATGCATGGTTATTCAAGGTAAATAGCCTGGTTCGGTATCCTCTTGTTGAACAATGCCTGATCGCATCAGAATTAACAGGTATTGAGTCGGTTATGAGATTCATTATATTCCCTGTTTTTATACCGATTGATACTGATCCAACTGTATTATATACTATAAATCCGGAGTCTTTATTGTCAAAAAGCTTTATTACAGTGCCGGTGGTAAAGAAGAGTGCCATGGCTGTTACAGGTATCATTACAGGAACAGAATCTTTATAAAGAGCATAAATAAGCACTAAAAAGAGAGTTGATAATAAAATCAGGGATTCGGTTCTGGTAAGTCCGATGTTATCTATTACAGATAAAGGGAGTGACGAAAATATCTTTGTCAGAGATTCAGTCAGCCCTGTCAGGAATCCAAGCACAGATGCAAAAAAACCGGAAATAAATTCAATGGGAAATGTCAGAGGAACAAGGCATCCAATGATTATCAGCAATGAAGAAAGTGGTACAATTATGAGATTGGATAGAATAAACCATACTGGGAACTGATTGAAAAGCATTATAGTCAGAGGTAATGTGCCAACCTGTGCAACAAGTGTTACAACTGTCATCTGCCATAATTTATCAAGGGCGTAATTGCTGATCTGAATCTTTTCGTACAGGGCTTTATAAAAACTTATGATGAAAATTACAGCAGAGTAGGATAACTGAAATCCGGCATCGAAAATTACAGACGGTCTGATAAGTATCAGTACGAATGCTGAAGCAAGCACTGAATTTATATTGTTGACTGGCCTTTTCATCAGCAATCCTGCCTGTAAAAATGAAAACATCAGTGTTGCCCTCAGTACAGAGGGTGTAAGTCCGGTCACAAATGCAAATGACCATAATATAATGAGTGTTACAACTACCCTTATTATGTTCAACCTGCCACCAAGAAAGAACAGCATCTTAAAAATAAAAAAGCTCAGAATAACTGCATGAAGTCCTGAGACAGCCATTATATGCATTATTCCGGCTTTCATGAAATATTCTTTCTGCTCAGGATCAAGCAAATTCTTTTCTCCAAGGGTCACCGCCGCTACAAGAGCCAGCGTATCGCCCGAAATACCTCTTTCGCTATACATATCAATTATCTTCTGCCTCGTGATAAGTGACCGGTGCACAAGACTCCGTTTAGCCGGACTGGTGTTCTTAATGATGTCATTTGTCGTTGTAAAAGCAAAGTATCTTATTCCCCGGTTTTGCATATAAAACCTGTAATCAAATTCATCGGGATTGCCTCTGTTCATTATTTCCTGCGGAGTGCACCTGATAATAAGATTATCTCCCGGGAGAAGCGTAAAAAGTGATGTTTCCTTTTCATTATATAGTATCATTGAACCTTTTACAGGTCTAATTATATTGCCTTCACCGATACTGTTCAACCTTACTTCAAGCTTAATGCTGTTCTCCTTTTCTTCGGGAAAATCAGAGAGGGTGCAGGCAAACCTTGAAGGAGTCATATCAAGAACTGATATACTTTTCTTTTCATTTGAATAATGGATCAATCCGCATACGAAAAAAGCTACTGACAGGGCCATGCCATAAAAAATGCCGGCGGTGTGTTCACGTAACATCAGGCTTATGCCAAATAGCACAATCAGAAGGATGACTGAAATTGTCAGGAATAATTTGCCAGGTTCGAGCCAGAGGCCGGCTACAATCCCTGCACATATTGGAAGGCCAATACGAAGGAACGGTATTTCCTTATTAAGCACAGTCTGAAAATGTTGAGACTGTATAAAGATAAGAAATCTATATTATCTGACTTTTTTTACAGGGATAATTGTCTTGTAATCCACTTCGAATTTTCCTTTACTTATATCATTCAGCTTGCCTTTAAGCAGCCGGCGCCTTAGTGGATTTAAACGTTCGGGAAAAAGAATTCCGTCGAGATGATCATATTCGTGCTGGATTACCCTGGCTCTGAACCCATCGTATTCCTCATCATGAAATTCCCATTTTTCATCATAATAGCTGATCTTAATGTGAGATTCCCGTTTCACTTCCTCCCTGAGGTTGGGTATGCTCAGGCAACCTTCGTTCATTGGAACCTGCTCACCTGATCTTTCTGTAATTCTGGCATTTATGAATACTTTTTTAAAACCTGCCATGTCAGGCTCATCATCAGCAACCGGGTTTCCGTCAATAACAAACACCCTGATCGATTTTCCTATCTGTGGAGCAGCCAGGCCTAATCCTTCTGCATGATGCATTGTTTCGAACATATCTTCTGCAAGCTTCTCCAGTCCGGGATATTCTTCTGTGATATCTTCAGCTACCTTTTTAAGTATCGGATTTCCGTATACGATAATAGGATAAATCATGTTGTTTGTTTTTTATTGGAACGGCTGTCGAGGAATGACTGAAGGATCAAAGATGCACTTATCTTATCAACCATCGATTTATCTTGCCTGTCCTTCTTCTTTACACCCCCGTCAATCATAGTCTGAAATGCCATCTTCGAGGTAAATCTCTCATCGACCAGATGAGTTGGGATTTGGGGATATAGCTTTTTCAGTTTCTTTAGAAAAGGGTCTATATATTTAACCGATTCGCTAGGTTTATTGTTCATCTGAACGGGATAACCTATAACAAATTCATCGATTATCTCGGTTTTGAGAAAGTTTGCCAGATATTTTTCAAAATCGTGAGGACTTACAGTGTCAAGAGGTGATGCAAAGATCTTTAACGGATCTGTCACTGCCAATCCAATCCTCTTGTTCCCATAATCAATTCCAAGTATTCTTCCCATAATTTTAATGGGGACAAAGGTAGGAAATAAAGAAGAAAATTTAAAGCGAAAGAAGAAAGTTTAGTGTTTGAAGTTGTTTGCAGACACTAAAGGTTAAATAAAACAGGCGCTCCGGAAGGGGGCGCCTGTAATAAATATTGGCAGCTTATTGCTATTGTTCAGTTTTTTGTTCTGTTGAATACTCCATAGCAGCAAGACGCTGGTAACTCTTATATCTCCACTTGGCATTCTCTTCGGCAGCTTTGAAAAGTATTTCAGCTTCATCCGGGAATGCTTTCATTAGAGAAGTGTAACGTACTTCAGTCTTAAGGAAATCCTGGAATTTGGTCCAGTCAGGCTCTTTTGAATCGAGAGTGAATGGATTTTTTCCTTCTGCCTCAAGAAGGGGGTTATACCTGTAATTCTGCCAGTATCCCGATTCAACAGCAAGCTTTGTTTGTGCCTGGGTTTTACCCATTCCATCCCTCAGACCATGATTGATACATGGTGAATAAGCAATTATGAGAGAAGGTCCGGGATAGGCTTCAGCCTCCTTGATTGCTTTGAGGTACTGTGCATTGTTTGCGCCCATTCCTACCTGTGCAACATACACATAACCATAAGTCATTGCCATCTGGCCAAGGTCTTTCTTACGTACTTTTTTCCCTGAGGCGGCAAATTTTGCAACTGCTCCGGCAGGTGTTGATTTTGAAGCCTGCCCTCCGGTATTAGAGTAAACCTCGGTATCGAGTACAAGGATATTGACATCCTCGCCTGATGCTATAACATGATCGAGGCCCCCATAGCCGATATCATAAGCCCAGCCGTCGCCACCGAATATCCAGTGGGATTTCTTGATAAGGTATTGTTCAAGTTTCAGTATTTCTTCCGACAGACCGGATTTCTCTTTTTTACATGCGTCCACTACTTTAGCTGAAGCTATCCTTGATGGCTCAGCGCGATCTTTTTCTATTAGCCATTCCTCGAAAGCAGCTTTCATTTCAGCGCTTAACGCTCCCTTTTCACCTGCCAAAGCTTCGGACATGATGCGTGCAATCCTGTCGCGCAGTTTATTTGCTCCTATTGCAAGTCCGAGTCCGTATTCAGCATTATCCTCAAACAGTGAGTTTGCCCAAGCCGGACCGCGGCCATCCTTATTGTGGGTGTAAGGCGATGAAGGAGCTGAGCCTCCGTATATTGATGAACAGCCTGTTGCATTTGAAATAACCATCCTGTCGCCAAACAGCTGGGTAAGTGTCTTGATATAAGGTGTTTCACCGCAACCTGCGCATGCACCTGAAAATTCGAATAAAGGCTGTGCAAACTGGCTGTTCTTTACGTTCACAAATTTGTCGACCACAGTATCTTTATAGCCAACTTTTTCATGCATATATGTCCAGCGGTCAGCTTCAGCAAGCTGGGTTTCCAAAGGCTTCATAACAAGAGCCTTGAGTTTGGAAGGACAAACATCGGCGCAGTTACCGCAACCGGTGCAATCGTAAGCGCTTACCTGTATTTTGAATTTATAGTTTTTAAGGTTGCCCGGAATACCCTGGATAGCTTTGGTGCCTTCCGGAGCATTGGCATATTCCTCTTCAGTCATAAGGAAAGGACGGATTGTTGCATGAGGACATACATAAGCGCACTGGTTGCACTGGATACAATTTTCAGGGATCCATTCGGGTATATTTACAGCAATCCCGCGTTTCTCATAAGATGATGTTCCTGAAGGGAATGTTCCGTCTTCCCTTCCAACGAAAGCGCTCACAGGCAGGTCATCACCTTTAAGTGAGTTCATAGGCAGCATTATGTCGCGTATGAATGCGGGAAGGTTCTCGTTATTATCATCATCAGCAACTTTGATCTTAGCCCATTCAGCAGGTATTTCGATTTTATGAACATCGCTGCCTTTGTCGATAGCTGCGTAGTTCATACTTACAACTTCCTCGCCTTTTTTGCCGTAGCTCTTGTAAATAGCATGCTTCATCTCCTCTTCGGCTTTTTCGTAAGGAATAACACCGGAAACTTTAAAGAATGCTGCCTGCATTATGGTGTTGGTGCGTGAGCCCAATCCAAGTTCTTCAGCTATAGCTGTTGCATTGATAATGAAGAAATTGATTTTGTTTTCTGCCATGAATTTTTTCATGCTGTCGGGAAGACGGTTTTTAGTCTCTTCTGCATCCCAGATTGAGTTAAGAAGGAATGTCCCGTTCTTCTTCATGCCTTTAAGCATGTCGTATTTATAAAGATATGATGGAACATGGCAGGCGACAAAATCAGGTGTATTCACCAGGTAAGTGGACCTGATCGGCTTATCACCAAAACGAAGGTGTGATGTGGTTATACCTCCTGATTTCTTTGAGTCGTATGAAAAATATGCCTGGCAGTATTTATCGGTTGTATCACCAATGATCTTAATGGAGTTCTTATTAGCTCCAACGGTGCCATCTGAGCCAAGGCCATAGAATTTTGCAGAATAGGTTCCGTCTTCAGCCAGATGAACCTGGGGAACTGCCGGAAGTGAATGGAATGTTACGTCGTCAACTATGCCGATGGTGAAGTGGTTCTTAGGCTCATTGCGTTTAAGGTTCTCAAAAACTGCAACGATCTGGTCGGGAGTAGTGTCTTTTGAACTTAAGCCATAACGACCGCCGACGATCACCGGTCTCTGAGGCAAATCATAAAACAGTTCCTTTAATTCAACAAACAGAGGCTCACCTGCAGCGCCTGGTTCTTTTGCCCTGTCAAGAACAGCAATTCTTTTTACTGATTTTGGTAACACATTAAGGAAATATTTAGCAGAAAAAGGACGATAAAGATGTATGCTTATTGCGCCTGCTTTTTCTCCTTTTGATCTCAGGTGGTCAACAACCTCTTTAATTGTTTCGGTTACCGAACCCATAGCTACTATGATATTTTCTGCATCAGGATCGCCATAGTATGTAAATGGCTTGTATTCCCTGCCCGTAAGCTTTGAGATCTCAGCCATATATGAATTAACGATATCTGCAACTGGCTCGTAGAACCTGTTCGATGCTTCTTTTGCCTGGAAGAAGATATCAGGATTCTGTGCTGTTCCCCTTGTAACGGGATGTGCGGGATTAAGTGAATTGTTACGGAACTTATTAAGAGCATCCCAGTCAATGAACTTACCAAGTTCCTCCTTTTCAAGCAATTCTATCTTCTGAATTTCATGAGAGGAACGGAAACCATCGAAAAAGTGAACGAAAGGAATTCTTGATTTGATTGCCGATAGATGTGCAATGCCACCAAGATCCATAATTTCCTGTACGCTACCGCTTGCAATCATGGCAAATCCAGTCTGACGAGTCGCATAAATATCACTATGATCGCCAAATATCGAAAGAGCGTGGGACGCAATGGCACGGGCGCTTACATGAAAAACTCCCGGCAGAAGCTCTCCTGAAATTTTGTACATGTTGGGTATCATCAGAAGCAAGCCCTGGGAACAGGTAAAAGTTGAACAAAGTGATCCTGACTGCAGAGCGCCATGAACAGCACCTGCCGCACCGGCTTCTGACTGCATCTCAACAACTTTAACTTGTTCCCCAAAGACGTTTTTGAGACCGTTGGCAGACCATTCATCAATAAATTCTGCCATTGTGGATGATGGTGTTATTGGATATATGCAAGCTACCTCGCTAAACATATATGCAACATGCGCTGCGGCCTGGTTGCCGTCGCATGTTATAAATTTTGTTTTTCTCATTTTGAATATAAAAATTGATTAACAAATAGGTTGAAAAAGAAGGTGCAAATTTAAAAAAATATATTAATTACCATTCATTGAAACCAAAAACTCTTCGTTTGATTTTGCCTGCAACAGGCGATCACGAAGAAACTCCATTGCTTCCACTGCATTCATGTCAGTTAGGAAGTTGCGCAATACCCAAATCTTCTGCAAAACATTTTTGTTAAGAAGCAGGTCTTCGCGACGTGTACTCGAGGCCGGAATATCAATTGACGGGAATATCCTTCTGTTTGAGAGTTTACGGTCGAGCTGCAGTTCCATATTACCTGTTCCCTTGAACTCTTCAAAAATAACATCATCCATTTTGGACCCGGTATCAGTGAGTGCTGTTGCCAGGATGGTCAGAGAACCGCCGTTTTCAATATTCCTTGCTGCACCGAAAAATCTTTTTGGTTTATGAAGGGCATTTGAATCAACACCACCCGACAAAACTTTTCCCGATGCAGGAGCAGTTGTGTTGAAGGCTCTTGCAAGCCTGGTGATAGAATCGAGAAGTATCACAACATCATGACCGCACTCAACAAGCCTTTTTGCTTTTTCCAGCACAATATTGGCAACCCTGCAGTGTCGTTCGGCAGGCTCATCAAATGTAGAAGCAATTACTTCAGCCTTAACATTCCTGGCCATATCGGTAACTTCTTCCGGACGCTCATCTATAAGCAGTATCATCAGATATACTTCCGGATGATATTTTGCAATTGCATTGGCTATCTCCTGGAGCAGGATTGTCTTACCTGTTTTAGGCTGGGCGACAATAAGGCCGCGCTGGCCTTTACCGATGGGTGTAAACATATCGATAACCCTTACAGAGAGAGATCCTTCACCGGGCTGGCATAGTGTGAATTTTTCATTCGGAAAGAGAGGTGTCAGAAAATCAAATGGCACCCTGTCCCTGATAAAATCGGGGCTTCTTCCATTTATTTCGTCCACTTTTATGAGAGGGAAATATTTTTCACCTTCTTTAGGCGGCCTTATGGTTCCCCTTATGGTATCGCCGGTCTTAAGACCGAAAAGCTTTATCTGCGATTGTGAAACATAAATGTCATCGGGCGAGTTCAGATAATTGTAATCGGCCGACCTCAGAAAGCCATAGCCATCGGGCATTATCTCAAGTACGCCTGTATTAAATATTATCCCTTCGAATTCGTATGGTCTTTCCTTTCTTTCTTCTCTTACGGGTTGTTCCGGCAAGCTTTCTCTGACAGAGGATTCCGTTACAGGTAATTCATAAAAATCTTCTGTTATGACAGGTTTCATTTCTTCATAAGGAAGATCATTATTTACTATTGGAAGTGCAGCTTCAATTGCCGACTCATCTTCGATAACCGGCTTTTCAATCTTCTGTACCGGTTGTTTATCGAACCTTATCATTTTCTGACCCCTGTCGTCCTGCTTTCTGTCGTCCTGCCTCCAGTTATCCTGCCTCCGGTCATCATTACGTCGGTCGCCCTGCCTCCTGTTGTCCGGCCTTCTGTCATCATTGCGTCGGTTATCCTGCTTCCTTTCATCAGGTTTTCTGTCGTCCTGCCTTCTGTCATCCTTTCTCCTGTTGTCTTTCCATTGTTGCAGAGGCTTTGTTTCTACAGGTGCGTCCGGATTCCTTGGTGGTTCCTGCTGGCTTACGGGCTTTTCAGCTTTTATTGCTGACTCTGCAGATTCATCCCTGGGTGCATCTGGTTTCTTCAGGTCATCAGGGGAAACTGATATGACAGATTCAACTGGTCTGCTTGCTGCAGGCTTCCTTGTTCTGGGCCTTTTATCCCTCTTGTGACCAGAATCCTGATCCTGTTGATCATCAGCAGCAGGTCCATAGCTCAACTCCGGTGACGCCGGTTTTTTTTCAGCTGCTTCTATCGCCTGCTGATCAAGAATTTTGTAGATCAGATCTTGCTTCTTCAGAGATTCTGATTTTTTGACTTTAAGCTCTTTTGCTATATCCCTTAATTCGGGAAGAAGCTTTTTACTTAACTCAAGGATGTCGTACATAATGTAATGATAATGATTGATGGAATTAAGAGATACTGATGATTATTGGAATGCCGTAGCAAGAAATCGAAAATAAAGTGACAGGATTGTATTACTCAGCTAACCTGATCGAAAAACGATGCAATATTAGTAAAATTGCCAATATATACAGTATTATTTTCTGATAAATTGCAACGAACTATAATCAAATTATTTTAAAAATTTGATTATCAATAGTGTAATAAATACTAAAGCAAGATAAAAAAAAACTTTAATATTTAAAAATAAAATCTAATGTATTGATTAAGAAGTTTTTTTTTATTAAAATTGCGTTAAGTGTCTGTATTCAAAAAAAACCTCAAAGAGTCAGGATATGCGACAGTTAAAGATAACCAAACAGGTAACTAACCGCGATACGCCTTCCCTTGACAAGTATCTTCAGGAAATAGGTCGGGTTGATCTTATTACACCCGATGAAGAGGTGGTCCTCGCACGGAAAATAAAGGCAGGAGACACTGATGCCCTGCGAAAGCTCGTGAAATCAAACCTCCGCTTTGTGGTGTCGGTTGCAAAACAGTACCAGAATCAGGGCATGACCCTTCCCGACTTGATTAACGAAGGTAATCTGGGACTTATTAAAGCAGCACAGCGTTTTGACGAAACAAGAGGATTCAAATTCATTTCATACGCCGTATGGTGGATAAGACAGGCAATCCTTCAGTCCCTGGCTGAGCAGGCAAGAATAGTCCGTCTGCCTGTAAACAAGATAGGTTCGATAAACAGGATCAACAGGGCCTTTGCAAGGCTCGAGCAGGAATATGAACGGGAACCCTCTTCACAGGAAATAGCCGAAATTCTTGAAATGGTCCCTGAGGATGTCAAAGAGGCTCTTAAAACCAATGGCAGGACAGTGAGTATGGATGCTCCGATAAGCTCTGAGGAGGATAATACAATGTACGATGTAATTCAGAGTAACGACGCTCCCAGTCCCGATAAAAACCTTATTTATGAATCGCTTGCCTATGAAATTGAACGTGCACTGAATACATTATCCTCAAGGGAAGCAAGGGTGCTCAAACTCTATTTCGGACTTGGTATGAAACACCCGTTCACACTTGAGGAAATTGGTGAACAGATGAACCTGACCCGAGAAAGGGTGAGACAGATAAAGGAAAAAGCCATTAAAAGAATTCAGTATACAACCCGCTGTAAAATATTGAAAACATATCTTGGATAAATACATATATTTGTTCAAAATATTGCTTAATGGATCACCTTGTATCTCCTTCCTTACTGGCGGCCGATTTCGGAAATCTTGAAAAAGAGGTCATTACTCTTAATAACAGCCTTGCCGACTGGCTTCATCTCGACATCATGGATGGTGTCTTTGTACCGAATATTTCATTCGGCTTTCCGGTTTTGGAACTTGTAAAGAAAATTTCTAAAAAACCCCTCGATGTTCATCTGATGATAGTCGATCCTGACCGTTATCTTTCTCGTTTCAGGAATGCTGGAGCTGATATCCTGACTGTTCAGTATGAAGCTTGCCCGCATCTTCAGCGCACTGTGAGCGAAATACGGAATCTTGGGATGAGAGCCGGCGTTGCTGTTAATCCGCATACCCCGGTTTCACTTCTGAAGCACACTCTTCCATATATCGATATGGTACTGATAATGTCGGTTAACCCGGGTTTTGGCGGCCAGTCATTCATCGCTGAGAGTTATGGAAAAATATCTGAGCTCAGAGAGATGATAAATGCACGGGGATTGAAAACCGTGATAGAGGTTGATGGCGGTGTCGATACAAAAAATGCGGGAAATCTTGTGAAGTCTGGCGTTGATGTCCTTGTAGCCGGAAGTTCCGTTTTCAGCAGTGCCGATCCGGCAGGGACAATTAAAAAACTTAAACTTTTAGAACTTTAAAACTCTGAACCGAGGCGGAACCGGGCTCGACGCAGTCAAACTCTGAAACATTCTGACAGTTTACCGGATGTTAAATATCCTTTCCTCAAGATATGAGACAACAACCTCTTTCTGATCCGGATGAAACCATGTAATGCTTTTATCCCTGCTCCACCATGTTAACTGGCGCTTGGCGTATCTCCTGGTATTCCTCTTTATAAGCCTTATGCATTCTTCAAATGAGATTGATCCGTCGAAGTATTGAAAAAATTCTTTATATCCCACGCAGTTCAGGGCGTTAAGATGCCTTAGTTCATAAAGCGACCGTGCTTCCTGTTCCAGGCCATCTTCGATCATCTTATCTGTCCTCAGATTGATCCTTTGATAGAGTTCTTCCCTGGGTCTGTTCATTCCTGCTTTTATTATAACGAAATCCCTTTCTTTTTTTTTATTTGTAAGAAAAGAAGAGTAGGGTCTTCCCGTACTCTCACATATCTCCAGTGCCCTGATGATCCTTTTGGGATTTCTGAGATCTACTTTTGAATAATGGGCAGGATCAAGAAGCTTTAGCGCTGCCCTGAGAAATTCAATGCCTTCCTCATTGGCAAGCCTGGTATACTTTTCACGGATTTCCTGATCAACATCGGGAATGTCGTCTGTACTGTTGCAAACTGCATCAATGTACATTGCAGAACCACCTGTCATCACAACAATCCTGTTTTTGGCAAAAAGCTCTGGCAGAAGGCTCAATACATCCCTCTCGTAGATGCTTGAACTGTAATAGTCTCTGACTGAAAGGAATTGAATAAAATGATGCCTGATTTTATTTAGCTGAGAGTCATCCGGAACAGCTGTGCCGGTTTTCATCTCGCGGAAGAACTGACGCGAGTCGGCCGAAATGATTTCTGTATTGAAATAACCTGCTATTTCCAATGAAATATCCGTCTTCCCGACTCCTGTCGGACCGGGAAGTACTATCAGGATATTTTTCATATTTTTACCAGAAAGACTACTCTTCTTCTTCCTCTTCGTTCAGGTTGTCGATGTTTTCAAAATCGGGAAGAGGTTCATCGTCCTCGCCACCTCCATTAAGGAAGAGTTCATCAACCTCAGGCTCATCTTCATCATCATCGTCGACGGAAACAACTATATTATTATAAAGCTTCCGTGAAGTTGCACCGAAAACCACCTGTTTGGGAGGTAAGCCTTTAGCATTGGTGCAAGCCGGATAATCTTTGCTGTCAACCTCTTTCGCTTCTCCAGTGTATTCAATGAAAAGAGCCCTGTCATTGAAAAAGTCGAATACATATAAAAGTTTCTGGTTTTTTCTGAAAATTATCTCCTCAAGTATGGCGCCATCCATGGTGGAAGAACCTGTGCCCATATCGAAAAGAGTAAACTCCTCTTCCTTTTCCCAGTTATCTGTGGCCAGGTAGAATGAAGCCATCTGAGATTTGTCAAACTCAAGTTCATCCTGAATTAAGTTGTGAAAGTCTATTAAAGTATCTGATTCCAGAAACTCAAATTCCCTCACAAACGATTCATCCTCATCAGATAAGACAACAAATTTATAGACCATAATATTTTTAAATTCGATGGTGCAATATAAGATTTTTTATTTTACAATATTTCTGTTGCTAAATTTTTTTAGCAGAAAGTCAACAGTATCAATCCCGTCAGCATAATCCCATAAATAAGGCATTTGTGCCGTGCCCGGAGTAATATAATTTTCCCCGGTGATGCACTGGATACTCTCCCTGCTGTTACTAATGAATTCTGCTACTCTTTCAGCTGAATCATAATATTCATAATGAACCACAGCCACCGGAGAGGAAAGCCGGCTTTCTTCCTTTAAAAGGAGATAACCCGTATCAAGAAATTTCTCTTTATTTATTAGGTAAACTGCCTTGTTGAAGTCGTAATTATTGGCATATTTACTATGGTTCACTATCTGCGAATGAGAATCCAGGTTTATGATCAGATTCTTAAAATCGTATCCGGCCGGTACAAATAGCTTCGACACGTTCCTGCAGCCGAGACCGAAATATGAAAAAATATCTCTGCCTAATCCCTGCAGTTCCTCATCAGTTTCGTTGCCTTCAATTACGGCAATACTGTTTCTGTTTTTCCTTATTATATTAGGGTACCTGCCAAAATAGTATTTAAAATACCTTGAGGTATTATCGCTGCCTGTTGCAATAATTCCATCAAAACCTTTCATAAAGCCTTCCGTGAAGGTGATCATTTTCCTGAACTCAGGATTAATAATACAGAGGGCATCGCTGAGAAAGGTTATCAGTTCAGTATCCTTTGAGCTGGTCTTTGCCAGAATGTTATGTCCTGTGATAAGAACAGAAATAAAATCATGAAATCCAACGAGAGGAATATTCCCGGCCATTATAATTCCGATAGTGGCAGGGTTTCTGCTTCTGTTAATTTCCGGATAGGCGCTAACCCATTTTGTCAGGTTGAAGATTGTAAGCTGACCGGCGATGGATTCAAGTGATAACCTTACATTTTCGGGTGTAAACCACGCATTATTGATATATTGCTGCGATATTAAATTATCAAGCCGGTCAGAAATTTCGTTATTCTTTTCTGAAAGGCCATTCCTTATTGTCTCACCAAGCTCTGAAAAAGCTCTTATTCTTTCGTCTAAATTCATTAGCAGTTATACTGGCTGCAAAATTATAAAAAAGGTGTTAGGATGCAGCAGTATACTAAAAAACAGTTGGGAACTGATATTATTATGAAAAAGTGAATGGTCCTCGATCAGCTTACCTGAGTACAAAAGTGATCGGCAGCATAACCCAAACAGGAACAGCTTTGCCATCCTGTAAGCCGGGTTTGAATTTTGGTAAGGTTTTTATTACACGCAAAGCCTCCTGATCAAGCAGTGGATCAGCTCCGCTGTATACTTCAACTCTGCCTACGCTACCATCCCCTTCAACAACAAACCTTATTATAACCTTACCCTGGACACCATTTGTTTTGGCTTCTGGGGGGTATAAGGTATTTTTTGCAATGTATTGAAGCAATTCATAATCTCCTCCGGGGAATACAGGCATCTGTTCAACTATTACAAAGGGTTCTTCTAATTCTGATCGCTGAGTCACATCAGTACTATTTTTACTGCATGAGAACAATGCTATCATTAATATTGATAGAAGCATGAGCTGATTTTTTTTCATGACATTCGTTTTTAGTTTGACATACATTATATTATAATGCAAATATATAACTGATATATTAGTTATGCAACTAAAATATTAATTATTTAAATAAATTTTAATTGTAGTACAAGTATCGGACTCCTTTTCCCTGGAGAAGGTTATGAAGGGGGGAGGTATAAATCTGCGATATGTTATTTGAGAGTAAATGTAATAGGCACCATATACCAGACCGGTACAGGAACACCTCCCTGGCTTCCGGGCTTAAATTCAGGCAGTTTATTTACTACACTTAATGCTGCATTATCAAGATCGGGGTGGACTCCTTTGAGGACGGTAGCCATTTCAACTTTTCCTTTGGCTGTAACTGCGAAGCGGACAATTACTCTCCCCTGTATATTCTGATCTTTTGCTGCTTCCGGATAAGCAACATTTTCAGCTATGTACCTGAGCAATTCATTTGGGCCACCGGGGAACTGCGGCATTTCGTCAACCACAACAAATGGCTCCGGATCAGCTGGCTCTCTATTAATGATAGTCGCCTGCTGCTCAGGCAAAATCTCGGTTTTCTCAGGTGGTGCAGGCAACACCTGAGGAGTGTTGATCCCGTTGGATGCCCTGCCGGGGGTATCGTCAACAGCTTCATTCAATGAGCCTCCGGCTGGTAATTCATTTTGCAGACTTTCCGCCCTGTATGAAAAAGAGAAAAGTACAAAAGCTGTAACGGGCAGGGCAATCAATAACTTATAATTTGAAATTGTCGTAGTACGCTGCCGTGTCATCATAAGCATGCGTTTCCTGATCAGCTTAGGGTTGGAAAAACAATTTTTCAGGCCGAAGATCCTTGAATTAAAAACCTGGTTCATTAGCAATTCCTGGTAGTTAACCACACCAATGCCGTTTTTAAGGCATCCTTCGTCGGCCTGATATTCATGGATGGCACGCAACGAATGGTCAGCCATGTATATTACAGGATTAAACCATTGGAACACCTTAAACAGCTCAATAAATATAATATCAAGAAAGTGATACTGATCAAGATGATTCTGTTCATGTTTTATAATTGAATCTTCTTCTTCGCGAGAGAGGCCCGAATTGATAAATATATATCCTAGGGCTGAAAATCCACTTGTGTTATAACCGTTGAATCGTATTATGTTTGTTCCCCTGATCCGGTTATGGATGGTCATAAACATGATTTCCAGAAGGTTAAGAATAAACCTGAGTCCGAAAAACAATACTCCTGTCAGATAAACATAATTAAGTATCTGAACAGAGCTCATCTCACTTCTGTCCTGAACGGGCAAACCAGACTGATCGGATGAACCATAAATCAGGACCTCCGATAAGACTTTTCCAAGAAAGTTTATTTCAATAGGAGAATTTGTCCTTATAGTTATATAAGGCAGAAAAAGTGATATAAGGGCAGCAAAAAGAAGATAGGCGCGATTGCGGTTATAAAGGGTATCCCTGCTGAGAAATAGTATATAGATCAGGTAAAATACCGAAAGGTAAATTGCACTCTTGATCACATATACAAGCAGAGGATTCATTTTGAAAGCTTTTGCTTCTTGACTTCGCCCTCCATTATCTTCATTATTTCTTCCATTTCCTTAACTGACAGGCTTTTTTCCTTCGCAAAGAAACTTACCATTTTTTCAAAGGAATTTGAGAAATAATCATTTATGAAATTTTTGAGATGAGCTTTTGAATACTCATCTTTTGAAACCACAGGAAAATACTCGTGTGTTCTGCCATAAGCTTTATGGTCGACAAATCCTTTGTCCTGAAGTATCCTGACGATCGTACTCACTGTGTTGTATGCGGGCTTGGGTTCTTCAAAAAGTTCAAGTATATCTTTAACAAAACCTTTTTTAATTTTCCAAAGGACCTGCATCACTTCTTCTTCAGCACGTGTTAATTCTCTCATATATATTTAATTATAAAAATAAGTTTAAAAATAGCCTCCGGGTACAAATTTAAAACGATTAAGTTAGTTAAGCAAATAAAATGGGTAATAAATTTTTTTTTAATGAAAATTTATCACCCTGTTAAAAGGAAAAAAGTGTATTTTTATTTTTTATTTTTACCGTCTGGTCCATACTATGGCTCGCTTAAAGAGGAAAGCAGGTATTTTCAGTGAAAATCTCAGGATTGCATTCAGGGCAATAAGATCGAACAGGATAAGGGCAACCCTCACAATTTGCATTATCGCCTTCGGAATAATGGCCCTTATTGGCATACTCACTGCCATTGATGCAATTAAATCATCGCTTACAAACCAGTTTACCATGATGGGAGCTAATTCATTCACCATTTCGTCGAGGGGAATGAATATACAGATCGGGAATGAAAGGTTCAGGGCAAAGAATCATTCGAGAATTTCTTTTCGTGAGGCTGAAGAATTTAAAGAAAGGTTTACAGAGCCTGCTATTGTTTCCATTTCTATAAATGCATCTGATCTTACAACAGTTAAATACGGCCGGGAGGAGACAAATCCAAATGTGCGGCTTTTAGGTGTTGATGAAAATTATCTCTCCAGTGCAGGTTATGAAATAGATAAAGGAAGAAATATAAGTGTTGATGAGATAAGTATGAGCAGGAGGATTGTTCTGATTGGAGCTGATATTGCCAGGGATATTTTTCCCGGTGATGTAAATCCTGAAGGAAAGGAAATTTCTGTTGCCGGTTTAAAACTTATGGTTACCGGTGTACTTAAAGGAAAAGGGGCGGGCATGAACAATCCCGACAGAGTTTGTTTCATCCCTGTCACCACCGCCAGGCAGTATTTTCCCCGCCCAAATATGAATTTCAGCATAAATGTTATGCCTGTAAATCCACTTAACCTTGACATCTTGTCAGGTGAAGCGGAGGCTGTGTTCAGAATAGTGCGTAAGCTAGATCCAAGGGATGAATCGGATTTTAACATTACGAAAAGTGATAATATAGTAAATATGCTTTTGAAAAATATAAAGTATGTTACTCTTGCAGCTACACTGATTGGTATTGTTACACTTTTCGGGGCTGCTGTGGGACTTATGAATATAATGCTGGTTTCAGTAACAGAGAGAACCAGGGAGATAGGAGTAAGGAAAGCTATTGGTGCAACCCCCGAGACAATAAAGAACCAGTTCCTCTACGAGTCAATAATGATTGGCCAGTTTGGGGGAATATTTGGCATTATTCTTGGTATTCTGATTGGAAATGGAGTTTCACTGATGCTTAAATCGGATTTTGTCATACCATGGATATGGGTGATAACAGGGATTGTTGTATGCTTTATAGTGGGGGTTGTATCAGGCTATGCGCCAGCCGTTAAAGCCGCCAACATCGATCCGATTGAGGCCCTGAGATATGAGTAGAATCAAAGAAATTGTTGTATATATATGGAAAAACTAATTATACAGGAAGAATTAAAAAATTCACCGGGCATTGTGTACTATAATGAAATTAATAAACTTGAAATTAAGGGAAGATCAATACCTGAAAATCCGGAAGTCATATTCAGGAAACTTGATGAATGGATCACAATTCATTTCGGGATTAATAAAGCCTTGGATATCAATATTCAGCTTGAATATATCAACAGCGGTTCCTCAAAATATCTGTATGAGATATTGAAGAGGCTTACCGGATTTGCACGCATGGGTAATGCAGTTACAATGAAATGGCTCTATGAGGAGGATGACGAGGCTATGCTTGAACTGGGGGAACATTACAGGGACACTGCAGGGATACCTATTGATTTAAAGATGATCGTTTAGATATGTTAGACAAAAAAAAAGAGAGGCACAGGGACCTCTCTTTTTTTATAATAGCTTTTAAGCCTATTTCATTACAAGCGGAATAAGGTCTACAACCCTGCAGGAATAGCCCCACTCGTTGTCATACCATGACAGAACCTTAACCATTTTTCCATTGACCATTGTACTAAGTGCATCGAAAACCGATGAAGCGCTGTTATGTATAACATCAACAGATACGATAGGATCTTCGGTATATTCAAGGATTCCTTTCATCGGACCTTCAGCAGCTTTTTTCATTGCAGCATTGATCTGTTCTTTTGTAGCTTCTTTCTTGAGAACTGCCACAAGGTCAACCAGCGAGCCGGTCGGTGTGGGAACCCTTACAGAAATACCATCGAGTTTTCCTTTGAGCTCAGGTATTACTTTTCCAACGGCTTTTGCAGCACCGGTGGTAGTCGGGATCTGTGAAAGGGCTGCAGATCTTGCACGTCTCAGATCTTTATGAGGAAGGTCAAGAATCCTCTGATCGTTTGTATATGAGTGTATAGTTGTCATATAGCCAAGCTCGATTCCAAAGTTGTCGTTCAGAACTTTTGCAACAGGGGCAAGGCAGTTTGTTGTGCAGGAAGCATTTGAAACACAAACGTGCTCGGGTTTAAGGTCATTTTCATTGACTCCGAGAACTATCATTGCATCAATTGTATCTTTAGCAGGAACAGTAAGTATAACTTTCTTTGCTCCGTTTTTCAGGTGGTCACCGTATCCGCCTTTCGGACTTTCCTTTGCAGTGAATATACCTGTTGATTCAATTACAACATCCGGTTTAACTTTCCATGGAATGCTGGCAGGATTCTTTTCTGCAGATACTTTTATCTTGAAGCCGTTTACAATAATATTCTCGGCATCAAAAGTCACTCCGGAATATCTACCCTGTGTTGAATCATACTTAAGCAGATGGGCCAATGTTGCGGTGTCGGTAAGGTCGTTGATACCAATAATCTCGATATCTTTCCTTTCCAGTGCAATTTTGAATACATTGCGGCCGATTCTGCCAAAACCGTTGATAGCTACTTTAATTTTTGACATACTATATCATTAAATGGTTAATTAATAAAGGGCCAAAATTAGTATTTTTTCTGCAATAGTCAAATGACAGCTGTCATCATTGGTTCTTTTTTCTTCTCATGAAATTGGAAATCCTGCCTGACTCAGGATGGAGAGGATCTACAATAATTCCGAACCTGTAACTTACGAACAATGAAAAAAACAGTGCCTTGTTCTGATCGCCTGCCATAATGGGAATCTCCTTTGGAAAGGCGTTAATCTGGCCACCCAGTTCAATAGCGTGGATGACTTTATCCTCTTTACTGTATTCGAAATTAAATCCTGCTTTGGTAAAAAGGCCGGGCATTACCCTTGTCTCACCTATTCCTTTAAAGAAAGATGCTTTGCTATATATTTCCTGAGGAAGGGAAAATGACGATTCGAATTTTTCTTCCCTGATCTGAATTTCATTCAGGTTATTTGGATTCTGATATAATACACGGTAATAGATTGGTTTATACAAGGCAAGCACGGGCCCGCCGGAATAAAAATACCTGATGGCAATTCCTCCGAGATCAGCTTTCTGGAAAATCTCATGCTGCCGACCTAAACTTCCCCTTAAATAGAAGGTCGAATTCATCTTACCGAAAACAAAAGATCCCGTCTGTGAATAAGGATTTGAGATCTTGTATTCTTTGGGATGTTTGAGTGTTCCGGCCTCAATTTCAAAAAACTTCTTGTTGAGGTAATCTATCCTTTTTGCATCACGGTAACTTAATCCAATACCATTGGAATTGAGAAGAATTGCAAAAGACTTCTCATTCCTGAAAAAAACTTTCTGTTGTTCATTTAATTCCCCTTGTCCATGTAACAGAAGTGTACTGTTTATCGCCAGGGCTATTATAAGCAGGTTTTTCATTTTAGCTCATAATTGGGGGATTGAGTGGTTTAAAACTCAGATAACCTGCTCGGTTATAACGGTATCTGCCTGACTGTACGCCGGACATGCTTTCTTATTACATGAACTGACAGTTATGGCAGTGATGAAAAGGACAGCAAATAAAAAGGTTACTTTTTTCATACCCTAATCCTGTTAGATTTTTTATTTAACAAATGTAACCGTTTCATTCTAAAAACAAAATATCACGAGTAATAAGTTTGACAATTCTACCCGGAAGTTACATCAACATAACAAAGAAGACTGTTTATTGTTTCTTATTTTTGATGGGTTACCGGCATTCTAACATTTTAATTGCAGATTTGTTAATAGATTTGATAACTTAAGATATTCAGAAATGAAGAAATATATATTAATAGTAACATCTATAATTTACCTTATTATGAGCAGCGAAGCATTTTCACAGCCAAAATTACCATATAACGATCTTTTAAAAAACGAAGCTCTTGTGATAAACGAGAAAGCTACAGAGGCTCCATTTAAAGGTAAGTACACCAAAAATACTGAAAAGGGCACTTATCTATGCAAAAAATGCGGTGCAGCTTTATATTATTCCGATTCAAAGTTTGAATCTGATTGCGGATGGCCGAGCTTTGACGATGAAATAAAAGGAGCTGTAACCAGGTTGCCCGATGCCGACGGGATGAGGACTGAAATTATTTGTACCTCATGCAAAGGCCATCTTGGACATGTTTTTCTTGGAGAAAGATTTACTTCAAAGAATACCCGTCATTGCGTCAATTCAGTGTCGCTCGATTTTGTTCCTGCCCAGGTAGAGAACGGCCGGTATGGGACAGCAATTTTCGCAGGAGGCTGTTTTTGGGGAGTGGAGTATTTCCTTCAGAAAGAACCAGGTGTAATATCTGCCACATCAGGATACATTGGCGGCCAGGTAAAAAATCCTTCATACAGGGAGGTTTGTACAGGAAATACCGGACATGCTGAGGCAGTGAAAGTAATTTATGATCCGGAGAAGACAACTTATGAGAAGTTACTAAGACTGTTCCTCGAAACCCATGATCCTACACAGGTGAACGGACAGGGGCCCGATATCGGAAACCAATACAGATCAGGTATTTTTTATTTGAACAAGGAGCAGAAGGATGTAGCTGAAAAGAATATTAAAATACTGAAAGACAAAGGATTAAAGGTTGTTACCGAAATAACGGCTGCTTCTGAATTTTACACTGCCGAGAAATACCATCAGGATTATTATTTCAATAACGGTAAGATACCGTATTGCCACGCTTTTACAAAGCGATTCTGAAGTTAGCAGGTTTCAGGTTTTGCCTGGGTTTAATTTTTTTTTAAAAAAGTCAGATAAACTATTAACTTTAATTAGTTTTAGAGTTGAATTTATCTGATCGCAGTAAAGCTTTTAATATACTGCAACCTGAAATTGTAATTAAACCTAACCCATTATGCCAAACAAAACATCAAGAAGAGATTTTATCCGTCGTACAGCAACAACAGTTGCCGGGGTCATCATTCTTCCTGAAATAATTCCATCTTCAGCCCTGGGGATGGGAGGGAAGATAGCTCCTTCAAACAGGATTGTCATCGGTGCAATTGGAACAGGGTCGCAGGGCACATCAAACATGAGGAGCTTTTTTAAGCTTAATGATGCCGTCCAGTTTGTTGCAGTTTGCGATGTAGACACACGACACCTGACACGTGCAAAAGAGTTGATTGATTCGACAAATAAAAATAAAGATTGCCGTACTTACAACGATTACAGGGAATTCCTCGAAAAAGAAAAACTCGATGCAGTATCAATCGCCCTTCCCGATCACTGGCATGGGATAATTTATACCGAGGCAGCAAACAAAAAACTTCATATTTACGGTGAGAAGCCAATTTGCCGTACCATATCTGATGGAAAAACTATTGTTAATGCTGTAAAGAATAATAAGATCATCTGGCAAACCGGCAGCTGGCAACGATCCCTGCCCAATTTCAGAAGAGGGGCCGAACTTGCTATCAACGGCAGGGCAGGCAGGATAAAAAGAATCGAAGTGGGTTTGCCCGATGGGGTGAAGGGTATCGGCACACCGGCAGTCCAGCCTGTCCCTCCTGAACTCGATTGGGAAATGTGGCTTGGTCCGGCGCTAAAGGTTCCATACAGGGGAGTTTCTCACTGGGACTGGCGATGGATACTTGATTATTCGGGAGGTCAGCTGACCGACTGGGCGGGCCATCATGTGGATATTGCAAACTGGGGGGCAGGACTTGAATATACCGGGCCGGTTGAAATATCCGGAAAAGGTGTTTATCCGGTTGAAGGTATTTTTAACGTACCTGTTGAATATGATGTACTGGCAAAGTTTGCCAATGGAATTGAAATGAGGGTTGCAAATGCTTCCAAACTGGAGCTGGGAATGGGTACTACATGGTATGGTGACCTTGGCTGGATTCACACCAACAGGGGAAACCAGCTCTCAGCATCGGATCCTAAGATCCTTGATGAAGTGATAGGTGAAAATGAGATCCAGCTTTATAAAAGCGAAAATCACTGGCAGAATTTTATAGACTGTATCCACTCAGGTAAACAGGCAATATCGCCTGTCGACTCAGCTTACAGGGCAGTATCAACAGGCCTGCTCGGTGAAATCGCAATGACAACCGGAGAAACCATTAAATGGGATCCAGATAAGGAAGAGATCATAGGCAACCCCAGGGCAAGCCGTTTGCTCAGCATGCCTTACCGGAAACCCTGGACATTACCAGTTATAAATCGTTTAAGCTGAATACCATGAAAATAAAATACATCGCATCGCTTATTGCAGCAGTTTCTTTTGTGCTCACCACATCTTGCCAGGTGAAACCCTATAAGACTCTGATTATCACAGGGCAGAATAATCATAACTGGAAGGCCAGCTCTCCTGTGCTTAAGCAGATACTTGACGAAACGGGAATGTTTGTATCAGAAATAATGATCACTCCGGAAAAAGGTGGTGATATGAAAATTTTCACCCCGGATTTTTCTAAATATAAGCTTGTTGTTCTTGATTATAATGGTGATTCCTGGACAGATAAAACGAATTCTGACTTTGTCGGGTATGTTAAAAACGGCGGAGGCGTTGTGGTTTACCACGCTGCCAACAATGCATTCCCGGGCTTTAAGGAATTTAACGAGATCATAGGCCTTGGAGGATGGGGCAACAGGACAGAAAAAGACGGACCATATATTTATTATAAGAATGACAAACTGATAACCGATAACTCTCCCGGAAGAGGGGGTTCACATGGAAAGAGGAGGGAATTTGTTGTAAAAACAAGAATAACCGATCATCCAATAACCAGGGACCTGCCGGTTTCATGGATGCATGGAAATGATGAACTTTATAGTGAGTTGAGAGGCCCGGCCAAAAATATGCTTGTTCTGGCAACAGCTTTTGCCGACAGCGCCAAAGGTGGAGGTACAATGAGGGATGAGCCAATGCTGATGGTCCTGAATTATGGTAAAGGAAGAGTTTTTCATACTGCATTGGGGCATGCCGATGAAGGAGGAGGTCCGGCAATGCATTGTGCCGGTTTTATCGAGACATTTCAGAGAGGTGCTGAATGGGCTGTTACAGGTGCAGTCACTCAACCTGTCCCCTGGGATTTTCCGTCTTCCTCCAGTGTCTTTCTGAGAGTAGGTTTTAAAGAGATTACGCTTGAAGAAGCCATAAAGAGCATCGGGAGCTATTCAATCGGAGAAAGTACACGGTATCTGTCATGCCTGCAAAGCGCTATAAGAGCAGCTTCCGGTAATGTTCCGAAACTTCAGGAAATTGAGAGGCAGATGATAACGGTTCTTCAAAGAGAGGATGCATCAGCCGATTCTAAGAAACTAATCCTTAAAGAACTCAGCTGGATGGGTTCCGATCTTTCAATCCCTGTTGTGAAGGAACTCTCTGCTAATTCGGTACTGAAGGATGAGGCTGAATATGCACTTGAAAGACTGATCACGGTAAAATAAAGTATATCTGTAGACAACTATTGAAGCCGGGTGATCGTTATCTTTGCCCGGACGATGCCTCATGCTAAACAATCGAATGAATAATTTAATAATATCATCAGCGCAGTTTGAGAACAGAAGTAACGACAAGGTTTATAACCTGTCGAGGATTGATGCTCTCGCAAAGCAGGCCTCACTTGGGGGCTCTAAGATCATTGCTTTTCATGAATGCTCGGTTACAGGTTATACATTTGCCCGCGATCTGTCAAAGAAAGAGATGCTCGACCTGGCTGAATTGATCCCCGGCGGTGAATCGGTAAACCAATTGGCGGGAATAGCAAAGAAATATGATATCATTGTTCTTGCAGGACTCTTTGAAAAAGACAGAGCAGATAATATTTACAAAGCGTATGTCTGTGTGGGCAAAGATGGCCTTATTGCAAAACACCGCAAACTCCACCCGTTTATTAATCCATTTATTACTCCGGGCAACAGCTACACTGTTTTTGATCTTTTCGGATGGAAATGCGGGATATTGATATGCTATGATAACAATGTGATTGAAAATGTAAGGGCAACAGCATTGCTGGGCGCAGATATTATTTTCATGCCCCACGTCACCATGTGCACTCCTTCAACACGTCCCGGAGCAGGGTTTGTAGATCCGGAATTATGGAAAAACAGGGAATCCGATCCAACTTCTCTCCGTATCGAGTTCGACGGTATGAAAGGTCGTCAATGGTTATTGAAATGGCTGCCTTCGAGGGCTTACGACAATGGTGTTTATCTTATTTTCGCAAATCCAATAGGAATGGATCATGATCAGCTTAAAAACGGATGTTCGATGATAATCGACCCTTTCGGGGATATTGTTTCCGAATGCCGGAATCTTGGTGACGATATTGCATCAGCATTGATTACCCCGGGAAAACTGGAGAATGCAGGCGGAAAGAGATATATAAAAGCGAGACGACCTGATCTTTACAGGGATATAATCGGCAAGGTGCATACACCCGAACAAAAGGTGATATGGCTGGATGAGAAGGATAAAGGCTAAAGAGGAGGAAGATTTCAGAGTTTGGTATCGTCGAGCCAGGCTTCGCCTAGGTTCATAATGTTAAAAGCCCCTCTCACTCGGGAGAGGGGCTTGGAAGAGACTTGTTATAACAGGTATTTTCAAATGTCTTATGCCAGAATGTTCCTGCAGAAATCAACGCATTTCTTAACCTCCTTCACTGCATCAGAACCTTCAGGAACCGGATACTCAAGTTCTATATCGACATTAATCGGCCACTTGTTTTTCTTTAGAAGCAGAAGTATGTCGGCGATAGGTGTTTCTCCTTTTCCCCATTCCATATTTGTATTGGGAGGAGTTCCCTTCGGACCTGTTTTATCTTTCATGTGAATACTTGAAATCCTCGAATGAAGTTTCTCAATTATCCCGTTTGGGTGAAGACCGGTTGATCCGAAGTAATGCCCTGCATCAAAGTTGAGCATGTTCCTTGGCGACATATCGAGGAATTTTTCGAATGTCCAGCCTGGCTGACCGGGCTGAAGATGATTATGTAAGATAGAGTATAATCCGTACTTCTCCGCAAAAGGTCCGAGCCTACCGGCAGATACATCTCCTATCTCGGTGCTGACACCTTTCGCTCCCAGGGCTTTAGCCGCTCTGAATGTGTATTCGATCTCTTCATCTGACCAGTTTTCAGCTGAGTATTTGACTATGTGGATATTTACTCCGGCTTTATTATACATTTTGCGGAGTTCTTCCAGTTTGCTAATGGGTGCAGAAATGCGCCACTTTTTCAAAGTTTCGGTGGCTTCCTTAGATGCTTTCTGAAATTCAGCTTTCTGATTGCTGGTTGCATCTTTTGCCGGCCTGGCAGGCATCTGGGGTGCACCTGCATAAAGCTCAATCGTGTTGCTCATCAATTCAATGGAACTTATGCCGCCTGCAATGCAGTACTGCAGGGTATCTTCTGCAGTGGGCGACATACTCCTCCAACTGTAAGTTATAGCCCCGATCTGAACACCTCCAAATTTTGAATTTGGTTTTTTGGTCTTTTCGCTCAATATGCTGAAGTTTACCGGAACAACAGCCATTGTTGCTGCAACAGCCGAAAGACCTAAGAACTTGCGGCGTGTCAGGTGGTTCTGTAATTTATTATTTTCCATTTAAATAGTTATTAATTAATTTTTAATATTGAAGGTACAGTACTTCTTTAACCTTTAAATATTAAATCTTCACCCAAACATTGCCATTCTTGTTCGATTCGACGACCGAATGGATGAATTTCATACCTCTAACGCCATCATGAACGGTAGGGAACTCGCCCGGAATAAATGATTCTCCTCTGATTGATCGCGCTGTACCCCTGTAGATATTTGCAAGAGCCTCATAAATACCTTCCGGATGACCAGCAGGCATTGTATGGCTCATCTCGGCAAATTTATCATTGTAGCTGTGAGCGGGTTTGAATATCCTGGTTGGTTCCGTGTCGCTGAACATGGTGAGATAATTCGGATTCTCCTGTGACCATCTGAGGCTGGCTTTTGAACCGTAAACTGAAATAATGATATCATTTTCAAGTCCTCCGCAAACCTGGCTGGCGCGTATCACACCCTTTAGGTTGTTTCCAAAGCGAAGTAAAACAGTTCCGTCAAGGTCAAGCTTAATGTCGGGTTTTACAGGATTGAGATCCGAAAGAACTTCCTTTATTTCAAGTCCCGTTGTATATTCAATAAGATTAAAAGCATGTACTCCGATATCACCCATGCAGCTGCTTATTCCTGCATGTTTCGGATCGAGTCGCCATACACCTGTTATCCTGCTCTCTGTTCCATGAATAATTGAATTTATCCATCCCTGATAATACTGGGCATCGATTCTCTGAATGGTTCCAAGTGTTCCTTTTGCAATGATATCCCTCATCTGCCGTACCATGGGATACCCTGTATAAGTGTGAGTTAATGCGAATGAGAGTTTTGTTTTAGAAACAATCTGTTCCAGTTCCACCGCTTCGTCAACGGTCATTGTCATGGGTTTCTCGCAAACAACATGAAAACCTGCATTAAGAAGGCTTTTTGCAAAGGAAAAGTGAAGTGCATTTGGAGTTACTATGGCCACTGCCTGCATGCGTTTGTCGGCCGGCAATGCAAGTTCTGACTTTATCATTTCATCAACGCTTTTATAGCAACGGTCAGCAGGCAGCCCTTCACTTTTGGCAAACTGGTTGCTCTCATCAATATCCACATCAAAAATACCCCCGACGAGTTCATAGTCATTACAAATTCTTGAAGCTCTGCGATGTGCATCTCCGATAAATGCACCAAAGCCTCCGCCTATCATTCCCAGTTTAATTTTTTTCATATTTTTCTTAAATTTTAGATATTAAGCTTTAGGTTTTCCAACTCTGCCGATAAAGAAAGAAATGAATAATAACAATGCGGCCATGATTGCTGCAATAGGAAGGCTCTGCTGAACTGTTGAGCCTACGCTCAGGTTGCCGATAAATTTAGGTACGAATGTACCTCCAAGCAATCCGACAGCGAAAATTATCCCGAAAATACTTCCATAAAGGCTTGGGTCAAATTTTGCAAATGTGATTCCGACAATTGTCGGGAAGATAGGAGCAAATGCCAAACCTGCTAATACAACAGCAATTATTCCCAACACAGGACCTTTTGAAATTATCATCAGGAATATTGAAATCAATGACAATACCGATGTAAAGATGATCACCTTGCCACCTATTGCCGTCAGGTTTTTAACTGATGAAGTTATGAACCTGCCGGCCATCATGGCGAGACCAAAGAAGCTCAGTACGATTCCTGCTTTGAATGTTGCATCTGTGTTTGCATTTCCGGCAAAAAGCTCTTCCATCAACTTCTTGATCCATGTTCCCATTGAGATTTCAAGAGACATGTAACAGAAGAGTGCTACAGCGGCAATTAGTACAGCCGGTTTGACAAGTACTTTTAATCCCATTGAGAATTTGTACCCGGTAGGTACCTGGGGGAATGATGTAACAATTGCAAAGACAAGAAATATTATTGCCAGAGAACCTATAGTTATTAATGCAGTGCTGTACCCCAGGTTCAGAGTTCTCATAATAAAAACGATAAGTAATGGAGTGAGCACATATCCCAGGCCAAAAAAACCGTTTCCGAAGTTACTTGCCCTGGCCGGGTCCTTACCTTCAAAGAGTACTACAGGTATAAGAGTGTTCCCGACGGTATTGAGGGCCATGGCACCGATACCTACCATTATGCAGGCTATAAAGGCAACAGAAAAACTGGTAGCAAAAGCCAGTATAAACATGCTCAGAGCGGTTATGGTGAATCCGAAAATTGCCACCGGCTTATAACCGGCTTTGTCGACCAGCGGACCGATGAAAAGCTGAACGATACAACTCGTCAGAAATATACCCATAACAAGAGTGCCGAACTGTCCCTCGTTGATACCCAGGGCATCCATAAGTTCTACAGAGATAGAACCCATGATAATAAAACAGATGGCCAGAGTGAAAACTGCCATTAACGCTACAATTGCCGTCATTTTCTTCATTACTTCCCCTTATTCATTATTATTAATAAATTTATTTTTCAATCGTTCTTTCTGAAAGATCAGCTTGGAACAGCAGAATCAGAATCAAAAGCAGAGTCAAATGCAATATTGGAAGGCTGGAAATCCAAAGCCCTTATGTACCTGCAGGCTTCTTCTGCTCCATGTTCCCTGTCCATTCCGCTGTCTTCCCATTCAACTGATAATGGTCCAGTATATTTAATCCGGTTCAGGGCTCTGATTATTTCTTCGAAATCAATATTTCCTCTACCCGGACTTCTGAAATCCCAGTAACGGCCAAGTGATCCGAATTCAGTATGTCCTCCGAACACTCCTGCTTCAACCGGTTGCTCCGACCATGCAACATCTTTCATGTGAACATGAAAAATCCTGTCGCTGAAAGTGTGAATAAATCCTATGTAATCAACTCCCTGATAGCCGAAATGAGAAGGATCGTAATTGAAGCCAAAGGCAGGATGGTTATCTATCGCTTTCAAGGCCCTGCGGGCTGATGCAATGTCAAAAGCTATTTCAGTAGGATGTACTTCAAGTGCAAATTTTATACCTATTTTCTGGTATGCATCAAGTATTGACTTCCATCTTTTTGCGAATTCTGTGAATCCGTCCTCGATCATTTTAGCCGATGCAGGAGGGAAGGAATAGTTCAGGTGCCAGATAGGGCTCCCGGTAAAACCGTTTACTATCTTAACGCCAAGCCTTTTTGCTGCAATTGCTGTATCGATCATTTCCTGGCCTGCTCTTTTCCTTACGCCATCAGGGTCGCCATCGCCCCATACATGTGGAGGAAGGATGCTCTTATGTCGCTCATCAATACGGTCTGAAACGGCCTGGCCGACAAGATGATTCGAAATGGCATAAACCTTTAGTCCGTACTGCTCGAGCAATTTTCTTTTGGCTTCGCAGTAATCATCATCAGCCTTGTTGACTTCAAAATGATCGCCCCAGCATGCAAGTTCAACACCGTCATAACCGAATGACCTGGCTTTCTGGCAAACTGTTTCAAGTGGTAAATCGGCCCATTGGCCTGTGAATAAGGTAACTGGTCTGCTCATAATTTTGGATTTAATAAAGTATTTTTGGTTAAAAGTTTCATTAACAATATTGCCCTCTGAAATTACAATTTTTTTTTGAGTTGCAATATTTATATGTAATCGTTTGTTGATATTGAACAGAGTCTTTTATTTTGCTGCTGATACAAGATCAATCAGATCAAATAAAATAATTTAATATGACCGACTTTTCAACTACTCTTCTCTCAAGGAAAACAATCCGCAAATACTCGACAAAAGCTGTTGATGATGAATTGCTTAAGGACCTGATAACTAAGGGCTGCCGGACCTCAACCACCGGAAATATGCAGCTCTACAGCATTATAATAACCCGTGATGAGTCAAAAAAGAAAGAACTTGCTCCCTGCCACTTTAACCAGCCGGTGCTTACAAATGCTCCGGTTGTGCTTACATTCTGCGCCGATGTGAACAGGTTTAATAAGTGGTGCCTCCTTAGGAATGCTGTTCCCGGATTTGATAATTTTTTATCCTTTCTGACAGCATCTATAGATGCTTTGCTGGTTGCACAAACTATCTGCGTGGCAGCTGAAGAAAAGGGGATGGGTATATGCTACCTCGGCACCACAACCTATATGGCTCATAAAATAATTGAGATCCTCAGACTGCCGAAGGGAGTTGTGCCTGTTACAACAGTAACCCTCGGCTGGCCCGGTGAGGATCCCGAACAGCCCGACAGGCTTCCTCATGAGGCAATTGTCCATTATGAAGAATATGCCGATTACTCCGATAAAAATATTGGTCTTTATTACTCAGATAAAGAGAATCGTAAGGATTCGTTGCAGTTCGTAAAGGAAAACAATAAAGAATCGCTTGCGCAGGTATTTACCGATGTCAGGTACAAAGGTTCGGATAATGAGCACTTCTCAAAGCTTTTATTACAGGTATTGCACGATCAGGGATTTATTAAACCCGAAAATGCCGGCAAGGTCTGAAGAGTTTCAGAATTTACTGAAATGCAGATTTAAGAAAAATTTACATTCAGTTCTCCGGCAATTTTGATCAGATCTTCCCTGACTGCCGGGATAATATTAATGCCGGTTTTCATGTTTGTCAGTTCTGCTTCTCTTTCCGGATCCCCAGGTATAAGTACTCTTTCCTGCCCTTCACCGGGAGTGGCTCCCCGGAATGTCTCAATCCACTCATCCATTTTGGCCTTAAATTCATGTGCAGGCTGGAATGCATCAATCCTCATGGCTCCGAAAAAGTGACCTGTTCCTTCACCTGTCTTTTTTTCAAGCACAGGCAGATATGCAACGCACGGTGGCACAAATGGTCCGAAGTTGGCTCCGCTTATTACAGCCGAAAAAATATCAATTATTGCAGTAAGGCAATAGCCCTTATGGCTCCCATGCTCCCTGTCGCCTCCAAGTGTGACCATGGAGCCGCCTGTTTTAAGTATTGAAGGGTCATCGGACGGATTTCCAAACTTGTCCTGAACAAAACCCAGCGGGACCTTCTGGCCTTTTTTTTCTGCCACTGCAAGCTTTCCGCGGGCAATCGGAGTGGTCGCAAAATCAGCCACAAAGGGAGGTTGGTTCAATGCCGGAACAGCCACAGCCAGCGGGTTGGTACCCATCATCCGGCTAATTGAAAAAGTAGGCGCAACCAACGGATTTGCATTTGTGACACAGATGCCAATCATATCGTGCTTCAGAGCCATCATCGCATAATATCCTGCAATGCCGAAGTGATTTGAATTGCGTGTAGCAACCCATCCGGTACCGGCGACGACAGCTTTCTCTATGGCTGTCTCCATCGATAACCTGGCAGCAACCATACCAATGGCATTGTCACCATCAATCACAGCAGTGCTGGGCGACTCATGCACTATCCTTACATTTGGATTTACATTGATCCTTCCGGCTTTCCATAATTCATAATATTCTTTTATCCTTATCATGCCATGAGATGAATGTCCTCTAAACTCAGCAGCAAGGAATACTTCGGTTATTGTCTGGGAATGTGCTTCGCTGCAGCCCATTTTCATAAAAATGTTCTTGGTAAAATCCAGAAGATAGTTGTAACTGTACATATATATTATTGTTTCGTGTTTTTTTGTTTGACGCTGTCGAGCTCGGCTTTGCTTCGGTTCGTGTTTGTCGTTTCATGTTTCATTAACCCGAAACCCGGAAAGCGGAACCTGTTCTTACTTTAACCTTACTTCCTGTAATTATAGTTTACGTTAGCCTGCTGAGTGGCTGTTATAACGAGGTCATTAATGCAAACGTGCGCAGGAAGGCCGGCGCAATAGAAAATAGCATCGGCAATATCCTCACCTGTAAGGGCCATGATCCCCTTATAAACGGCTGCAGCTTTTTCTTTGTCACCTTTGAACCGTACCAGCGAAAATTCTGTATCAGCCATTCCCGGTGCAATATTGGTTACTTTAATGTTATTTCTTAGTAAGTCGATCCGCATTGATCTCGATAAGGAATCGACGGCATGCTTTGAGGCGCAGTATACATTTCCGTATTCATATTCTTCTTTACCCGCAATGGATGAAATATTAAAGATGTGTCCGACGTTTCTTTCAACCATAAGAGGAGCGACGGCCCTGGTAACATAAAGCAGCCCTTTTATATTTGTGTCGATCATACTTTCCCAATCGTCAATATTGCCTTTATCTATATGATCCATTCCTGAGGCGAGGCCAGCATTATTTACCAGTATGTCGATGTTTTTCCATTCATCGGGCAGGGCGGCTATTACAGAAGCTGTTTCATCCCTGTTCCTGACATCGAAACTGAGCGACAGGACTCTGATGTTTTTATTTAAAAGAAGCTCTTTTTCAAGCTCTTCGAGCCTCTCTTTCCTGCGTCCGGTGATAATAACATCATACCCGTTCCTCGCAAACAAAACAGCTGTGGCTCTTCCAAATCCGGCAGTGGCGCCAGTTATCATAATGGTCTTTTTCATCTTTTCAGGAAATTCTTGACCTGTAAAATTAGTATAATAAAATAAAACCTTAATCTTCTGAGAATACAAATTGCAGTTGAGCAAAGTATGAAAACCAGTGTTCAGGATCATTTTAAAATGAGCGGAATTGTCTCTATCTTGCGGCTTTATATAGTAAATGGATAAGCAAAACAAGGACAATCAAGCCGGAAAGAAATCGTCAGTAGGTGCAATGTTCGATTCAATAGCCTGGAGATATGATTTTCTTAATCATCTGTTATCATTCGGCATCGACCATTCTTGGAGAAGGAAAGCTGTAGGGTCAATCTCCGGCATATTCTCAGAACCCAGAATCCTTGATGTGGCAACCGGAACAGGCGATCTTGCCATCGAAGCTCTAAAACTTAATCCTGTAAAAATTACCGGCATTGATATTTCGCTGAAAATGTTGGAAAAAGGGACTGAAAAGATCTCAGCTAAGGGCCTCTCATCAAAAATTGAACTTATAGAAGGCGATTCTGAGAATATCGCATTTCCCGATCAAAGCTTCGATATCTCCATGTCAGCTTTCGGTGTCAGAAATTTTACAGACACATTGAAAGGCCTTTCGGAAATGAACAGGATACTCTCTCCGGGTGGTGTTATTATGGTGCTGGAGTTCTCGCGTCCCAATAATTTTATTTTCAGGAAATTTTATTTCTTTTATTTTCTCAACATCCTGCCTTTTTTCGGACGATTGTTCTCAAGAGACCGTGCAGCATACCGTTATCTGCCTGATACCGTGATGAAATTCCCTGATAATGAGGATTTTATAAAATTATTGCACAGTGCAGGGTTTACAAACGTTAAACAAAAGAAACTGACCTTCGGTGTTGCAAGCATTTATACCGGATTTAAACCAAACATGCAATAAAACCGTTATTGTTTCAGTTTATTATTCTATAAATTACCCTGAACATTGCGACCAGCCAGATTAAATATAATCTTAATTTTATTTTTCATCTTCACCTGCCATCTGACGGCCCAGGTGCAAAAGCCAAAAAACGAATCGTGGTATGATGAAAAGCCGCTACATTTTGGTTTTACCCTTGGATTCAATGCAATGGACTTTAAAATAGTCCCTTCCGTCAGCGATTCCCTTATCCCGGAAGTAAATCGTTTAAATCCGGGCATTAACATTCAGATTGTTACGGACCTCAGGTTAGGCCGGTATTTTGACCTTAGATTTCTGCCGGGGGTTTCTTTCGGGCAAAGAATAATAAATTATTCTGAAGTCAGCTATGATAATAGCGGTAATACCTCAAATCCATTTTCTTATACCGGCAATTTTCCAGTACCTCAGAAAATAGAATCATCTTTTCTTGAATTCCCTTTACTGCTGAAATTCAAGGGTGAACGGCTTAACAATGTAAGGCCCTACGTTATAGGCGGGTTTAATTACCGTTACGACCTTGCAGGAAAAAGGGAATATGATGAAGAAAGAGCAGTATATATCAGGTTAAGGAGACCTGATCTTTATTACGAAATGGGAACCGGCATGGATTTCTATCTTTCTTATTTTAAGCTATCAATTGAAATAAAATTGTCCAGTGGCATTAATAATGTTCTTGTTAACGAACCTCATCCAAGATACCCCCGGTATTTTCATGCAATAGAGAAGATGAAATCCCAGATCTGGATAGTGTCCTTCCATTTTGAATAAAAAGACTATCGGTTATCAATAATAATATTAAAATATGAGATTATGAGATTCCTCGCTAACGCTCAGAATGACAGTGTTTTATATGACATAGGGGAAAGCAGAGGCGATTCGTGCAACGAATCGCCTCTGCTTTCCCCTTATACAACAAACAAAGTCATGTCATTCCGAGCGGCAGCGAGGAATCACCCTCTCCCATATTGATATTATAATTTAGTTTCAAGTCAATTATAATTTATTCCAGATACTCATTTTGAATAAAATGATAAAACAGGTACTGTTAAATCTGAGTCCTTCAGCTGCAACTGATGATGCAGCTATCCGCAAAATAGCCGGATCACTGTCGGGGCTTGACCCAAAAAACATAACCCGTTTAAGGATATTAAAGAGATCGGTTGACGCAAGAAAAAAGAATATCCGTGTAAATCTTATGGTGGAAGTATTCAGCGGTGATGACGATCCATCTCCGCAAATTCCTCCTTTTAAATCACAAAACGTAAGTAATAAAACCGAAATTCTTATTGCAGGAGCAGGGCCGGCCGGACTTTTTGCTGCACTAAGGCTGATAGAACTCGGATTTCGTCCGGTTATATTTGAAAGAGGTAAGGAAATATACTCAAGGAAAGTTGATATTGCAAAGATAAGCCGTGATTTAATTGTTAATCCCGAAAGCAATTATTGTTTCGGAGAGGGTGGTGCCGGAACCTATTCAGACGGAAAGCTATACACAAGGTCGAAAAAAAGAGGGGATAACCAGAGAGTTCTTGAGCTGCTTTGTTTGCATGGAGCAAATGAGAATATTTTGTATGAGGCACATCCTCACCTGGGGACCGATAAGCTTCCACGGATAATCTCGAACATACGTAAAACTATTATTGATGCCGGTGGGCTCTTCCTGCTTGAAAAAAAAGTTACAGATATTATTATCAGTAGTAACTCAGTAAAAGGAATTATCGCATCAGGCAATGAGAAATATCTTTCTTCACACCTTATACTTGCAACAGGTCACTCGGCCCGTGATATTTACGAATTATGCCAGAAATGCGGAATAGAGCTTCAGCTGAAATCGTTTGCAATGGGAGTGAGGGTTGAACATCCGCAGGAGCTGATAGATTCGATACAGTATCATGGCAATCAACGTGGTGAATACCTTCCTGCAGCATCCTACAGCCTGGTTAAGCAGGTCGATGGAAGGGGTGTCTGGTCTTTCTGCATGTGTCCCGGCGGATTTATCGTTCCTTCGGCAACTTCACAGGAAGAGGTGGTGGTAAATGGAATGTCTCCCTCAGGAAGAAATTCACCTTATGCAAATTCAGGAATAGTTGTTGAAATAAGACCTGATGATTTGCAAAAATATAGCATATATAATGAGCTAGCAGGTATGGAATTTCAAAAAGATATAGAAAGACTGGCCTGGATAAACGGGGGGAAAACCCAGAGAGCCCCGGCACAGCGGCTGGTTGATTTTGTGACCGGTACGGATTCGGGTTCTTTACCAGCGATTTCCTATTTTCCGGGGGTCACATCTTCTCCTCTGAACAAATGGCTACCTGAATCGATTGGTTCGAGATTAAGGGAGGGGTTTAAAATGTTCGGATCGGTCATGAAGGGATTTCTTACAAACGAAGCTGCCGTTCTTGGTGTGGAGTCAAGGACATCCTCCCCGGTAAGAATACCACGAGATGCAGAAAGCATGGAGCACATAACTGTGGGAGGGCTTTATCCATGTGGAGAAGGTTCGGGATATTCGGGTGGTATAGTATCTTCAGCTGTGGATGGTATGAAAGCAGCGGAAGCTGTTAGTATCTCTATGAGCTGATCCTTATTTATCTCTGACAGTAATTCTGAGCTTAGCTTCTCCGGCACATCCAGCCGGAATCTCTTTCTTAAAATTCCCCTCCAGGGAGGGGAATTCTACTTGATTTTATGATCTCCTGAACTCCGAAAATATCACCGTTGCAGCCATACTCACATTCAGAGAGTCAATACCCGGTTGGGCCTCACCGAATTTTGGGATCATTATCCTGTCTGTTACAAAATGCAGAAGATCTTTCGATATTCCTTTCGATTCATTTCCGAGGAGAATAATTCCTTTATTATCAAGAGTTTGAGTATATATTGATTTTCCTTCAATCATGGCCCCGTAAACCTTCGAGTTATTTTCTGTAGCCTTTTCAAGCAGCTTTCTGAGATCGGTATAAAAGATGTTCACTCGAAGAATGGCACCCATGCTTGCCTGTATCACCTTTGGATTATAACAATCAACACTATCCTCTGAGCAACAGATATTTTTTATTCCGAACCATGCAGCTGACCTGATAATTGTCCCGAGATTACCCGGATCCTGTATAAAATCGAGGGCAATACCAAGTTCACTGAAGATCTCTTCAGCATTGAACTCTCTTCTGAATTCAGCAACAACAGCAATAGCATTATGTGGAGTCTTTAGCGAACTAAGTTTTTTAAGCTCATCAAAAGTTGCAGGTTCAATCTCCTCTGCAAAACTCTGTAATTCCGGTGTAAGTGAGCTTATAAATTCCGGTAATGCAAACAAGGTCTTTAATCTTATCCCTGCAGCAAGGAATTCGGTTACGATCTTGTCCCCCTCAATAACAAAATAGCCTTCCTCATTCCGCACTTTTTTCTTATGTAGCGCTATTACGTAATTTGTTTTGCTTTTGCTTACCATTGTATGGAAGGGCTATTTATTTATTATATATTTGTCTGACAATTTTCTACGCAAATTTTGAAAAAAATTACCTTAAATAAAAACTTGTTTTTTCTAAGAGTAATTCTCATTCCTGTATTATTAGTTTCAATAATTTACTCCTGTAATCCGACTAAATACGTTCCACGGGAAGAATCGTTGCTTGATGATAATGTTATAAATATAAGTAAAGAAGGCCTGAAAAAGAGCGATGTTATACCTTATATTAAACAAAAACCAAATAAAAAGATTTTCGGAACCAGGTTTCACCTGGGACTTTACAATCTTTCTAATATAAACAAGACAAGATGGCCGCACAGCTGGTTTAGAAATATCGGTGAGGAACCGGTTATTTATGATCCGTATTCAGTTGATCAGAGCGTTGACCAGATCAAAGAGTATATCTCTTCAAAAGGTTATTTTGACAGCCGGGTAGCCGACACAACAATCACAGAAAAACGAAAAACGGACGTTTATTATAACATCGACCTGCTTGCCCCTTACCTGATACGCAATATCTATTACAAAATTGAGGATACCACTATTCAGAAGTTCTTCTATTTCGATTCAATAAACTGCCTTATTGAGAGGGGGAAACCCTATGATGTAGATGTTATGCTTTCAGAGCGCCTGAGGTTTGAAAGGTTTGTAAGGGACATGGGGTTTTATAATTTTTCAAGCGATCATATCTTTTTTCAGATTGACAGCACAATAGGGAACCGGGAGGTTAATGTTTACTATGGAATAAAGAAATTTACGGCGCTTGATGAATCGAATGATCCTGTTATAATTGATCATCCTGTTTACAGGATAAGGGATATCTACATATATCCCGACCATGTACCGCGGGATGTGCTTGAGGGAGGAGAGGAATATCTTCAGAGCCTTGATACAGTAAATTACAGGGGATATTTTTTTGTCACTAGGCAAAGCAAGCCTGAGATCAGGTACGATCTTATTATTCAGTCGCTGTACCTCAGGCCCGGTGCCACATATAACCTAACAAATTCAGAACGGACGCAGAAGCACCTGTTGTCATTAAAGACTTACAGGCTTGTTAATATTTTATATAATGAGCTTCAGTCGCGGGGCGACAGTTTGCATCCCGAACGTTTGCTCGACTGTAATATCCAGCTCACACTGTTGAGCCAGCAATCGTTCAGGATTGAACTTGAAGGAACCAATTCTGCAGGTTATATAGGAGGCGCATTGAATCTTGTGTACCAGCATAAGAATATTTTTCACGGAGCTGAGCTGCTTAATCTGAGGCTCCGTGGAGCCTATGAAGCTATTCGCCGTGAAAATTCAGGACTTAGGAGCGCCCAGGAATTCGGAGTGGAAACAAGCCTGCGTTTTCCTGAATTTCTTCTTCCTTTCCTTAACACAGAGGAATTTGTAAAAAAATACAATCCAACCACCACAGCCCTACTTGCCTATAATTACCAGAACCTTCCAACATTTCACCGGACAACGGCCAATGCCAGCTATGGTTATAACTGGAAGTCGGGAGTGTATAATGAGCACATAATTAACCCGCTGCAGCTTACCGCAATCAAGCTGGGGACCATAGATTCTGCTTTTGCAAAAAGAATTGAGACCTCAGTTTACCAGGCAGCAGCATTCAGGAATGTCCTGATATTCGGAGGTAACTATTCTTATATATTCAGTAATCAGCAGATAAAGAGATCGCGCGACTACTGGTTTCTCAGGTTCAATGCAGAAGCATCCGGAAATCTGTTGTCGCTTGCAAGCAGGATTTCGGGGAAGGAGAAGATTGATGGAAGTTACCATATCTTCGGACAGCCATTTGCGCAGTACATAAGAACAGATATAGATTTAAGGTATAATGTAACTCTGAACGATGTCAGTTCCATCGTTTACAGGGGATTTGCCGGCACCGGGGTGCCCTATGGTAATTCAAAGGCCATCCCATTTGAGAAACAGTATTTTGGAGGTGGGGCAAACAGCATCAGGGCATGGCAGGTAAGATCGCTGGGGCCGGGATCTTATGCAATTCCTGACTGGGATTCTGTTGGATTCTTTAATCAGACAGCCGATATAAAGATTGAACTTAATGCTGAATACAGGTTTAAGCTTTTCTGGATCCTGGAAGGAGCTCTCTTTGTTGATGCCGGCAATATATGGTCGTATAGCTATGATGAAACTCAGCCTGGCGCTCAATTTAAGTTGAACAAATTCTATAAAGACATGGCGATCGGAACAGGACTGGGTCTTAGATTTGATTTTACATTTGTTATTGGAAGACTTGATTTCGGAATGAAGCTTCGCGATCCAAAAATAGAGGGCGGATCAAAATGGATAATAGCCCAGAGACCCTATAATTTAAAGGATGATTTTGCTATGGTATTTGCAATCGGTTATCCGTTCTAATAGCGTCGGGCCGGCGCAATGGCCTGTTCATTCACTGCAGGCGTCAGTTAATTTTTTGAATATCTAATTTTTGAAAATGGATTCTTTTGTTTATATTGCATGAAGTCTCGCAAATAAACAGGTATGCCTTCTTTTAATGAGCCTCTTAAAAACTGGTTCGGTTATACCCGCCGTGAAAGGAGATCCACCTTTATTCTTCTGGTTATTACTGTTGCTGTGATAGGAGTCAGGTTCATTTTACCGGAACAGGATATTGAGATAAGAGAGATCGTTTATGATTATTCTGATTCTCCTTCAGAAAAATTGCAGGAGAATTCTGATAAAAATTCAAAACCTGAAAGGATTGCCGGAATGAAGGGTGATCAAAAACCCATGCCTGTCATAGATCTGAACACCTGCGATTCTGCTGCACTGGAAAAACTGCCGGGTATCGGTCCGGTATTATCAGTTCGTATAATAAAGTTTCGTAATCTGCTTGGCGGTTACAGTTCTGTTACCCAGCTGAAGGAAGTGTATGGATTAAGTGAAGAGACCTTCAATCTTATATCATCAAGGGTCTGTGCCGATTCATCTTCTGTAAGGAAGATAAGGATCAATTCAGCGGGATACAGGGAAATAATAAGATTCCCCTATTTTGACAGGTATGAAGTAAGTTCAATATTGAAATACCGCGAGTTGAATGGGAAGATAGGGAGTGTTGAAGAAATGATCGGGAATAAATTGATAGCTGCTGAAAAAGCAGATAAGGTAAGGCCTTACATTGAATTCAGTGAATAAAAACAGAGCTCATAAAACCGGAAGTAATTTTCATTTATTGAAATAAAATTGTATCTTTAATTAAATGTACTAACCATGTATTAAATTAAATGAACCAAATGTTTTGAAAAAAGTTTTTCTCTTTCTAACTTTGCGCCTCGTTAAAACTGAATTAATTATACTATGATTATTGTACCATTAAAAGAAGGCGAAAACATTGAAAGAGCTTTAAAGAAGTTCAAAAGAAAGTTTGAAAAAACGGGTGTGATCCGTGAATTACGGTCGCGCCAGGCATTTGTTAAACCTTCAGTACGCCGCAGAGAAGAGGTTAAAAAGGCAATGTACGTTCAAAAGCTGCAGGAGAACGAAGAGTAGTTCCCCGGGAGCACACAATCAGTTCAATAATTAAGGAGGTTCCTTCATGACTTCCAAGGAATCATTCTTGCAGTATCTTGGATCGGAGAAACGGTATTCAGCTCATACTGTACGTTCATATAAGAACGATCTTGCGCAGTATATCAGCTTCTTATCCTTGCAATACCCGGAATTAACTCCGGAAAATGTTACATTCAGGGCGGTCAGGTCATGGATTGTAAGTATGCTTGGCAATAAATATTCTTCCGTGAGCGTTCACAGAAAAATATCATGCCTTAGGGCATTTTACAGGTATCTTAGGAAAGAAGGGGTTATCAGTACAGATCCGATGGAAAAGATTGTTCTTCCCAGGAAAACAAAGAAACTGCCAGTTTTTATCGGTGAGGAGGATATGGAAAGGCTGCTTGACAGTTTTGCCTTCGGCGAAGATTTCAGTGGTGCAAGGAACCGGGCAATTATTGAAATACTCTATACTACCGGTATGAGGAAATCGGAGCTTACCGGATTACGTGACAGTGATGTCGATCTTGAAGCAGCGCTTGTAAAAGTAACGGGGAAAAGAAATAAACAAAGGATCATGCCGCTTCTTAAGACAATTATTCCTTCACTCTATGAATACAGGAAGCTAAGGGATGAAGCTGTCAGTGTCAGGCCGGGTGATTGGTTTTTAATAACAGATAAGGGGAACAAGTTGTATGACAAATATGTTTATAATATAGTTAATCAGTATCTGTCGATGGTTACTACAATTGAGAAGAAGAGTCCGCATATTCTGCGACACACATTTGCCACGCACATGCTTAACAGAGGGGCTGACCTTAACTCAATAAAGGAATTTCTGGGGCATGCCAATCTTTCGGCTACCCAGGTTTATACTCATAACACATTTGAGAAGCTTAAAAAAATATATAAACAGGCTCATCCAAGGGCTTAAGTATTAACTAATATAACAGGAGGTACTACTATGAACATTCAGATTCATTCATTGCGTTTTGACGCGGATAAAAAACTAGTCGATTTTGTTCATCAGAAAGTTGAGAAACTGAC
This sequence comes from uncultured Bacteroidales bacterium, assembly GCA_942492865.1. Classification (GTDB taxonomy): domain Bacteria; phylum Bacteroidota; class Bacteroidia; order Bacteroidales; family VadinHA17; genus LD21. The sequence goes on from OW818650.1 coordinate 3,272,654, forward strand.
ACTTTTTAGTGAGGATATCGTTAATGCTGAAGTGACTTTACGGATTGATAAAGATCATGAGAGAGAAAATAAAATAAGTGAAATCAGGTTGGATTTGCCGGGAGGGCCATTGTTTGCAAAGAAACAAAGTAAATCATTTGAGGAGGCAACCGACGATACAATAGATGCTCTTAAGAAGCAGATTACCAGGCACAAGGAGAAGCTTAGGGGAGTATAGATCCAAATGATTTAAAAATACTTTCAATTATTTTGAAAAATAAAATTTAAATTCATACATTTGCAAACCGTTTTTTGAGGGTTTTAAATGCTCTGGCGGTACGTTCTTTAAATTGCCGATGTAGCTCAGTTGGCCAGAGCAGCTGATTTGTAATCTGCAGGTCGGGGGTTCGAATCCCTTCATCGGCTCTTTGAAAGAGATATTGTAATGTATGTCTTTAAGAGATAAACTTGTTTATTTGGGGAGATACCAAAGCGGCCAACTGGGGCAGACTGTAAATCTGCTGGCGAATGCCTTCGTAGGTTCGAATCCTGCTCTCCCCACTTTAAAAAAGATGTCAGTAATTGGAAGTGCTGGCATAAGAAAGTAATCTCTTTGGACGATATCAGGCGGGAGTAGCTCAGTTGGTAGAGCATTAGCCTTCCAAGCTAAGGGTCGCGGTTTCGAGTACCGTCTCCCGCTCAACTTTTTGATGCCAGAGTAGCTCAGGGGTAGAGCACTTCCTTGGTAAGGAAGGGGTCGGGGGTTCAATTCCCCCCTCCGGCTCAACGGGTAAAATGGGATGTATAATTAATGATAATGATAAACTAATTTTTAATACGCTTGGAGTTATGGCAAAAGAAAAATTTGACAGGTCTAAACCGCACGTAAATATCGGAACAATAGGTCACGTTGACCACGGTAAGACCACGCTTACAGCCGCTATCACTATGGTCCTTGCCAAAAGAGGTCTCTCTGAGATCAGAGATTTTGACTCGATTGACAATGCCCCGGAAGAAAAAGAGAGAGGTATTACTATTAATACTGCTCACGTCGAATATCAGACAGCTGCACGTCACTATGCACACGTTGACTGCCCCGGCCATGCTGACTATATCAAGAACATGGTTACAGGTGCTGCCCAGATGGACGGTGCTATTCTCGTTGTCGCTGCTGATGACGGTCCAATGCCCCAGACAAGGGAACATATCCTTCTCGCTCACCAGGTAAACGTACCAAAAGTACTTGTTTTCATGAACAAAGTCGACCTGGTAGATGATGAGGAACTTCTTGATCTGGTTGAAATGGAAGTACGCGATCTTCTTAACTTTTATGAATTCGATGGCGATGATGCTCCCGTTATCCGCGGATCTGCTCTAGGCGCCATGAACGGTGAAGCCAAATGGGAAGAAAAAGTTATGGATCTTATGAACGCTGTCGATACATTTATACCGATACCTCCCCGCGAGAACGAGAAACCCTTCCTCATGCCTGTGGAAGACGTATTTTCAATCACAGGACGTGGTACAGTTGCAACAGGACGTATTGAAACAGGTGTTGTGAATACCGGTGATGAACTTGAAATGGTAGGTCTTGCTGAAGTTAAACGTAAAACAATATGTACAGGTGTTGAGATGTTCCGCAAGATCCTCGACAGGGGTGAGGCTGGCGACAACGTTGGTCTGCTGCTTCGCGGTGTTGACAAGAAAGAGATAAAAAGAGGAATGGTGCTTGCTAAACCGGGTTCAATTACTCCTCATACCAAATTCAAATCTGAGATCTACGTTCTTAAGAAAGAAGAAGGTGGTCGTCATACTCCGTTCCATAACAAATATCGTCCTCAGTTCTATGTAAGGACACTCGATATTACAGGTGAGATAACTCTTCCTGAAGGAACAGAAATGGTAATGCCAGGAGATAATGTTACAATAACAGTTGAGCTTATTTACCCGGTAGCTATTAATGTTGGTTTACGATTCGCTATCCGTGAAGGTGGCAGAACAGTAGGCGCAGGTGCAGTAACACAGATAGTTGAATAATAAATATCAGATATATATCTCAGCATCCCCGTTACGCGGGGATGCTGCCGGATATACGGGTGTAGCTCAGTTGGTAGAGCACTGGTCTCCAAAACCAGGTGTCGGGAGTTCGAGTCTCTCCTCCCGTGCCATAAAATTGGTACTATGAATATAAAAGGATACTTCAGGGAATCATATACAGAGCTGGTGCACAAAGTAACGTGGCCCACATGGAGTGAACTTCAGAATAGCGCAGTTCTGGTAATGGTTGCCACACTGATCATCGCTCTGATTGTTGCCGGAATGGACTTTGTCTTTAGCAGATTGATGGAATTCGTTTACAGTTTGTTATATTAAAGGAGAAGCTTCTAATGAGCGAAAATGTAAAAAGGTGGTATGTACTTCGTGCTATCGGTGGAAAAGAAAAGAAAGTAAAAGAATACATCGACAATGAAGTAGCTCGCCTTAAACTTGAAGATCAGGTCTCACAGGTGCTTATTCCAACTGAAAAAGTCTATCAGATAAGATCGGGGAAAAAGATAAGCAAGGAAAGAACATTCTTTCCCGGCTATGTTCTTGTTGAGGCAGTCCTGGTCGGAGAGATCCCTCACCTTTTAAGAAATATCCCAAATGTTATCGGGTTTCTTGGCTCTCAGGACGGTGAACCTGTGCCTCTCAGAAAATCCGAAATAAACAGAATACTGGGTAAAGTTGATGAGCTTAACGCAAGCGATGAAGAACTTAATGTTCCATTCTTCGTGGGCGAATCGGTGAAGGTGATTGATGGTCCTTTCAACAGCTTTACTGGTATAATTGAAGAAGTAAACGAAGAAAAGAAAAAGCTTAAGGTGATGGTCAAAATATTCGGCCGTAAAACACCACTTGAGCTTAGCTTTATGCAGGTAGAAAAAGAGAATTAACACTGAAGATATTGATAGTTATAATATTTATAATGCTTCCTGAATAACTGTCAAGCTCTCGCACTAAATACGCAAATTTTAAATTATGGCAAAAGAAGTAGCTGGACTTATCAAGTTACAGATTCGTGGCGGAGGAGCAAATCCATCACCACCTGTAGGCCCTGCACTGGGTTCGAAAGGTGTAAATATCATGGATTTTTGCAAGCAATTCAATGCGAGGACTCAGGACAAAGCTGGAAAAGTTATCCCGGTGGTAATAACTGTATTTGTCGACAAAACTTTCGAGTTTGTCACAAAAACCCCACCGGTCGCTATTCAGCTTCTCGAAGTGGCCAAGTCAAAGAAGGGTTCCAAAGAACCTAACAGAGATAAGATCGCCTCGGTTAACTGGGACCAGGTAAAGACAATTGCACAGGACAAAATGGAAGACTTAAACTGTTTTTCAATTGAGTCGGCCATGAAGATGGTAGCTGGTACCGCAAGAAGTATGGGAATAACCGTAAAAGGTGATTTCCCTGTAAATATTTAATTAGAAGAAAAAATGACTAAACTTACCAAAAACCAGAAGTTTGCCCTTGAGAAAATCGACGGGAACAAGCTTTATACATTGAAAGAGGCATCTTCTTTGGTTAAGGAAATTACCAAAACAAAATTTGATGCTTCCATAGATCTAGATGTAAGGTTAGGTATAGATCCAAGGAAATCCAATCAGATGGTTCGCGGTGTTGTTTCCCTCCCTCATGGAACAGGAAGGGCAACAAGCGTCCTGGTACTTTGTACTCCCGATAAGGAGAATGAAGCCAGGGAGGCCGGAGCTGATTTTGTTGGTCTTGACGATTATGTTGAAAAGATCAAAGGTGGTTGGACAGATGTGGATGTTATAATAACCATGCCTTCTGTTATGGGAAAAGTGGGTCAGTTAGGTCGTATCCTCGGTCCTCGCGGACTGATGCCGAACCCAAAGAGTGGAACTGTCACAATGGAAATCGGTAAGGCTGTTAAAGAAGTAAAACAAGGTAAGATTGATTTCAAAGTTGACAAAAGCGGAATCATTCATGCTTCTATAGGGAAAGTTTCTTTCGAGCCTCAGAAGATCGTTGAAAATGCAAAGGAATTCATCGCAATGGTGAATAAACTTAAACCGGCAGCTGCAAAAGGAACCTACATCCGTAGCCTGTTCCTCTCAAGCACAATGAGCCCGGGCATTAAGATCGATCCTAAAGGTCTTGATGAGTAATTATTAGCAAATCAGAAAAGAATTATGAGACGCGAAGAAAAAGAAACTATAATTAACAGCCTCACTGAGCAACTAAAAGAGTACAGCCACTTTTATCTGACTGATACCGCTCAGCTTAATGCTGCAGATACTAGCGAGTTAAGAAGAAAGTGTTTCGAAAACGATATTAAACTTGTCGTTGTTAAAAACACACTGCTCAAAAGAGCTCTTGACCAGACTAATGGAAACTTTGAAGAACTGGAACCGGTTCTTAAAGGTACTACGTCCATCATGTTTACAAAAACCGGAAATTCTCCTGCAAAACTTATTAAGGAGTTCCGTAAAAAACATGATAAACCTGTCCTGAAAGGTGCATACGTACAGGAATCAATCTATGTTGGCGACAACATGCTTGATGCCCTTGTTTCAGTCAAAACTAAACAAGAGCTTATCGGTGACATCATTCTTATGCTGCAATCACCGGCCAAAAACGTTATTTCAGCCCTGCAATCAGGTGGTACAAAATTACATGGTGTTCTTGAAACACTTTCGAAAAAAGTAGAATAATAAAGTAATAAACTCAATTAAATTAAATAAAAATGGCAGATCTTAAGAAATTTGCAGAAGAACTGGTAAACTTATCTGTAAAAGAAGTCAATGAACTTGCTAAAATACTCAAAGACGAGTATGGTATCGAACCAGCAGTTGCTGCAGTTGCTGCAGCCGGACCAGCAGCCGCCGAGGCTCCTGTAGCTGAAGAAAAATCATCATTTGATGTGATCCTCAAGAATGCAGGTGGTCAGAAATTACAGATCGTTAAACTGGTTAAAGACATAACAGGATTAGGTCTGAAAGAAGCCAAAGCATTGGTTGATTCCGCTCCTGGTGCTGTGAAAGAAGGTGTTTCAAAAGAAGAGGCTGAGGCTATCAAAAATCAATTAGTAGACGCAGGAGCTGAAGTTGAACTTAAATAAGTATACCTGATTGCTGGGTTTTTTAGGTTTAGTCCTGAGAATTTCGGGACTAAGCCTTTTGTTCTTTAAATTATAAGTTCACTTAATCTTTTAATAAATGTCCTCAAAAAATACGAAAAGAATAAGTTTCGCAACCAGAAAAAATCAACTGGAATATCCTGATTTTCTGGAAATTCAGTTAAAATCATTCGGTGAATTTTTTCAGCTTGGAACTACTCCCGAAAACAGGAAGAAGGAAGGACTTTTCAAAGTTTTTACTGAAAACTTCCCGATAACTGATACACGAAACAACTTTGTCCTTGAGTTCCTGGAATATTATATTGATCCCCCCCGGTATACTATAGAAGAATGTATTGAACGCGGTCTTACATTCAGCGTTCCCCTGAAAGCAAAACTAAAGCTTTACTGTACTGATCCTGAACATGAGGACTTCGATACAGTGATCCAGGATGTATATCTGGGAACTGTACCATATATGACTGAGCGCGGAACGTTTGTTATAAACGGAGCTGAAAGAGTTGTTGTTTCTCAGTTGCACAGATCACCCGGAGTATTCTTCGGACAGAGCATTCACGCAAACGGAACCAAACTCTATTCGGCAAGAATAATCCCGTTTAAAGGTTCATGGATCGAATTTGCCACCGACATCAATAATGTGATGTACGCATATATTGACAGGAAAAAGAAGCTTCCCGTCACTACTCTCCTCCGGGCTATCGGCTTTGAAAGCGATAAAGATATCCTGGAGATTTTTAACCTCGCTGAAGAACATAAAGTATCAAAAACAAATGTTAAGAAACTTGTCGGACGCAAACTGGCTGCCAGAGTGCTTAAGACATGGGTCGAAGACTTCGTTGACGAAGATACCGGTGAGGTTGTTTCGATAGAAAGAAATGAGGTAATCCTCGACAGGGAAACCGTGATCGAAAACGATCACGTCGACATGATAGTCGATTCAGGTACCAAAGCAATCCTTTTACATAAGGAAGATACCACCCTTTCGGATTATGCTATTATATATAATACTTTACAGAAAGACCCCTGCAACTCCGAAAAAGAAGCAGTAATATACATCTACCGTCAGCTTAGGAACGCTGAACCACCCGATGAAGCTACAGCCCGCGATGTTATTGATAAGCTGTTCTTCTCTGATAAGAGGTATGACCTCGGTGAGGTTGGACGCTACAGGATCAATAAGAAACTTGGACTTAATACCGAAATGGATGTTAAGATCCTGACCAGGGAGGACATCATTAAGATAATCGGATACCTTATTGAGCTCATAAACTCAAAAACCGATATTGATGATATAGATCATCTTAGCAACAGGAGGGTGCGTACCGTTGGAGAACAGCTTTATGCCCAGTTCGGTGTAGGTCTGGCCCGTATGGCCCGGACAATTCGCGAAAGAATGAACGTCAGGGATAATGAGGTTTTCACTCCGGTCGACCTGATCAATTCCAAAACACTTTCTTCAGTAATTAACTCATTCTTCGGAACTAACCAGCTGTCACAGTTCATGGACCAGACAAATCCTCTGGCCGAAATGACGCATAAACGCCGTATGTCAGCTCTCGGACCTGGTGGCCTTTCCCGCGAAAGAGCAGGTTTCGAGGTCAGGGACGTTCATTATACTCATTATGGCCGTCTGTGCCCCATTGAAACACCTGAAGGTCCCAATATCGGTCTTATCTCATCGTTATGCGTTTTTGCAAAGATCAACGATCTGGGATTCATTGAGACTCCATACCGTAAGGTTATTCATGCTAATGACGAAAAAATACAGGATCCTTCTGACAAGCCAACCTCAAAGGTTGACTTTTCAGACGAAGGCGTTATCTGGCTTAGTGCAGAGGAAGAGGAAGAAAAGATGATCGCACAGGCAAATGCTCCTCTTAACGAAGATGGAACATTTGAGAATATAAGGGCAAAATGCCGATATGAGGCAGATTATCCGTTCGAGGAAGTTACGAAGGTCGACCTGATGGACGTTGCTCCAAACCAGATCGCTTCAATAGCAGCTTCACTTATACCATTTCTTGAGCATGATGATGCCAACAGGGCGCTTATGGGTTCGAACATGATGCGCCAGGCTGTTCCTATAATTAGTCCCGAAGCGCCAATCGTCGGAACCGGCCTCGAGGGACAGGTGATCCGCGACAGCCGGATACTCTATGTGGCTGAGGGCGACGGAGTAGTAGAATTTGTCGATTCAAGCGAGATAGTAATAAGGTACACACGTACAGATGAAGAGAAATTTGTAAGCTTTGATGACGATATAAGGCGTTACAGGCTTCCCAAATACAAAAAAACCAACCAGAACACTTGTATCAACCTTATACCGATTGTCCGCAAGGGTGAAAGAGTTACCAAAGGACAGGTACTTACTGAGGGTTACGGCACAAAGAACGGGGAACTTGCCCTTGGCCGCAACCTGAAAGTTGCTTTTATGCCCTGGAAGGGTTATAACTTTGAGGATGCAATAGTTATATCTGAAAAAGTGGTTCAGGAAGACATGTTTACCTCAGTCCATATTGATGAGTACCTTCTTGAAGTACGTGATACAAAACGAGGACTGGAAGAGCTTACTTCCGATATTCCTAATGTAAGCGAAGAAGCTACAAGACACCTTGACGAAAACGGGCTCATAAGGGTAGGAGCTCATATTAAACCGGGCGATATTCTTATCGGTAAGATTACTCCTAAAGGAGAATCTGATCCTTCTCCCGAAGAAAAGCTCCTGAGGGCCATATTCGGCGACAAGGCTGGTGATGTTAAGGATGCTTCCCTGAAGGCAGGTCCTTCTCTTGAAGGCGTTGTAATTGATAAAAAACTGTTTACCAGGGCTATTAAAGACAGGAAAGCAAAGGCGGTTGAAAAACCTTTACTCGACAAGATTGAGGGAGAATTCAACAGGAAAGCTGAAGATCTGAAAGCACATCTTGTTGATAAGCTATTTATACTTGTTAATGGGAAAACATCACAGGGAGTGAAGGATTATCTGAATGTTGATGCAATCCCAAAAGGAAGCAAATTCACCCTCAAACAGCTTCAGGAAGTTGATTACCTGAATGTCAATCCGAGCAAATGGACCACAGATAAGAAGAAAAATGACAGCATTAAACTGCTGCTTCATAATTATGTTATCAAATACAAGGAGATTGACGGCATATACAAGCGCAAGAAATACAATATTACCATCGGCGATGAACTGCCAGCCGGTATAGTTCGTCTTGCCAAAGTTTATATTGCCAAGAAAAGGAAGATCAAAGTTGGTGATAAAATGGCAGGCCGCCACGGTAACAAGGGTATAGTGGCTAAGATAGTCCGTGCAGAGGACATGCCATTCCTTGAAGACGGAACACCAGTGGATATCGTTCTGAACCCTCTCGGTGTACCTTCGAGGATGAACCTCGGACAGATCTATGAGACTGTCCTCGGATGGGCAGGCCAGAAGCTGGGAATGCAGTTTGCAACTCCTATCTTTGATGGCGCTACCATCGACCAGATAACGGATTACACTGAAAAAGCAGATCTTCCGAGATATGGCAAGACATACCTTTATGATGGCGGAACCGGCGAGAGATTCGACCAGCCTGCAACGGTTGGCGTGATCTATATGCTTAAGCTGGGCCACATGGTAGAAGATAAGATGCATGCCCGTTCAATCGGACCATATTCACTCATTACACAGCAGCCTCTCGGCGGTAAAGCACAGTTCGGAGGTCAGAGGTTCGGTGAAATGGAAGTATGGGCCCTTGAAGCATTTGGAGCTGCTCATATACTCCAGGAGATACTGACTATAAAATCAGATGATGTCATTGGCCGCGCTAAGGCTTATGAGGCAATTGTTAAAGGAGAGCCTATGCCGCTGCCAGGTATCCCTGAATCGCTCAATGTATTATTGCATGAGCTCAGAGGCCTTGGACTGAGTATTATACTCGACTAAGGACTTAGATTTATTTTAATTACTGAATAAAAAATATCAGCATATGTCATTCAGAAGAGATAACAAAGCAAAAACAAGTTACTCAAAAATCTCAATAGGCCTTGCTTCACCGGAAGAAATTCTCGACAGGTCGAGCGGCGAAGTCTTAAAGCCTGAAACAATTAATTACCGTACCTATAAACCAGAACGCGACGGTCTTTTCTGCGAAAGGATATTTGGTCCGGTTAAGGATTACGAGTGCCATTGCGGTAAATACAAGAGGATCCGATATAAAGGTATTGTTTGCGACAGATGCGGTGTAGAGGTTACGGAAAAGAAAGTAAGACGCGAGAGAATGGGACATATCTCCCTGGTCGTACCCGTTGCACATATATGGTACTTCAGGTCGTTGCCTAATAAAATAGGATACCTGATTGGCCTTCCCACAAAAAAGCTCGATTCAATAATTTATTACGAGAGGTATGTGGTCATTAATCCAGGGATCAAAGCTGCCGACGGAGTAAAATACCTTGATTTTCTTACAGAAGAGGAGTACCTTGAGATAACAGAGTCGCTTCCAAAGGAAAACCAGTACCTTGAAGAAAGCCATCCTGATAAATTTATCGCCGACATGGGTGCAGAAGCTCTTTATAAGCTTCTCAGCCGTATAGATCTCGATGATTTATCTTACACTTTACGCCACAAGGCAAATATAGAAACGTCGCAGCAGCGTAAAAATGAAGCTCTTAAAAGGCTCCAGGTTGTTGAAGCTTTCAGGGATTCCAAGCAGGTTAACAAGCCTGAATGGATGATCATAAAAGTTGTTCCTGTGATACCGCCCGAACTCAGGCCACTCGTGCCTCTCGATGGAGGTCGGTTTGCAACCAGCGACCTTAATGACCTTTACAGAAGGGTTATCATCAGAAATAACCGGTTGAAAAGACTTATAGAGATCAAAGCTCCCGAGGTAATTCTCCGTAACGAAAAGAGAATGCTTCAGGAAGCTGTTGACTCGCTGTTCGATAATTCACGTAAGGCAAATGCTGTTAAGACAGATGCAAACAGGCCTCTGAAATCATTGAGCGACAGCCTTAAAGGCAAGCAGGGAAGATTCCGCCAGAATCTTCTTGGTAAAAGGGTTGACTATTCAGCTCGTTCCGTTATCGTTGTCGGCCCTGAACTGGCCCTTCACGAATGCGGATTGCCAAAGGATATGGCAGCAGAACTCTTCAAACCATTTATTATACGTAAGCTTATTGAGCGCGGTATAGTGAAAACTGTTAAATCGGCAAAGAAAATTGTCGACAGAAAAGATCCTGTCGTATGGGATATCCTTGAGAACGTGCTCAAAGGGCATCCGGTTCTTCTGAACCGCGCCCCTACACTTCACAGACTCGGTATCCAGGCATTTCAGCCAAAGCTTATCGAAGGAAAAGCTATCCAGCTGCACCCGCTTGTCTGTACAGCTTTCAACGCTGACTTCGACGGTGACCAGATGGCTGTTCACCTTCCCTTAGGAAATGCTGCAGTGCTTGAAGCCCAGATGCTTATGCTTGCTTCACATAATATCCTGAATCCTGCAAACGGAGCTCCTGTAACTGTTCCCTCACAGGACATGGTTCTGGGGCTTTACTATATTACCAAAGGCAGAAGAAGCACAGCTACTGAGAAAGTTAGAGGTGAAGGACTTACATTCTACTCCCCGCAGGAAGTTAATATTGCTTATAATGAAGGAAAAATTGACCTTCATGCGTTTATCAAAGTCAAAGTTGAAGACAGGGTAAACGGAGAGTTTATAAGGCACATCATTGAAACTACCGTAGGACGTGTTATCTTTAATCAGTATGTACCCGAAGAGGTGGGATACATTAATGAGATCCTTACCAAGAAGTCTCTTCGCGATATTATCGGAAGAGTTCTGAAACTTGCCGGAACAGCAAAAACTGCTGACTTCCTCGATTCTATCAAAAATCTCGGGTTCTATTCTGCATTCAAGGGAGGTCTCTCATTCAACCTTGATGATGTTATCATACCTGAGGAAAAAACCAAATTTGTAAATGAAGGTTATGAGCAGGTAGAAGAAGTTCTGAACAACTATAGCATGGGGTTCATTACAAATAACGAACGTTATAACCAGATAATTGACATCTGGACACATGTTAACGCCAGGCTGACGCAGACATTGATGAAACAGCTGTCGACTGATAAGCAGGGATTTAACTCAGTTTACATGATGCTCGACTCCGGAGCCAGGGGTTCGAAAGAGCAGATCCGTCAGCTTTCAGGTATGAGGGGCCTTATGGCAAAACCTCAGAAATCGGGAGCTACCGGTTCGGAGATCATCGAGAACCCTATTCTTTCGAACTTCAAGGAAGGTCTTTCGGTTCTTGAGTACTTCATTTCAACACACGGCGCCCGAAAAGGTCTTGCCGACACAGCCCTTAAAACTGCTGACGCCGGTTATCTGACGAGAAGGCTTGTTGACGTTTCACAGGATGTGATTGTAAATGAAGAAGACTGCGGTACGCTAAGGGGCCTTGTTGCCACTGCTATCAAAAAGAACGAAGAGGTTGTTGAATCTCTTTATGAAAGAATACTCGGCCGTACTGCTGTTCATAATGTCTATCATCCTCTTACCGGAGAATTGATTGTTGATGCGGGACAGGAACTTACCGAAGATATCTCTCAGAAGATTGAGGATTCACCAATTGAACAGGTTGAGATCAGGTCGGTACTAACCTGCGAATCAAAAAAAGGAACCTGTGCGAAGTGTTATGGCCGTAACCTTTCAACTGGCCGTATGGTTCAGAAAGGTGAAGCAGTTGGGGTTATCGCAGCCCAGAGTATCGGGGAGCCCGGAACACAGCTCACACTCCGTACCTTCCACGTGGGAGGTACTGCATCGAACATAACTACAGAATCAAGGCTGGTAGCCCGTTATGGTGGTATCGCCGAAATTGAAGAACTCAGATCGGTTCCGAAGAAGGATAATGAGAAAGGTAATATCGACATAGTGATCGGCCGTCTGGCAGAACTCAGGATCATTGACAAGAAAACGGGTATTGCACTTACCACCCATACTATTCCTTACGGTTCCAAACTTTATATTAAACCCGGTCAGGAGATCGAGAAAGGCAAGCTGATCTGCGAGTGGGATCCGTTCAATGCTGTTATTATATCTGAAATGACAGGTAAGATAGCTTACGAGTACCTCATAGAGGGAATCACTTTCCGCGAAGAATCGGATGAACAGACCGGATTTAAGGAAAAAGTGATCATTGAAAGCCGCGATAAGACTAAAAACCCTGCTGTAAGGGTTCTGGGTCCGAAAGGAGAAGATCTCAGAACATATAACCTTCCTGTGGGTGCGCACCTTGTTGTTGACACAGATGGACCAGTGGAAGCTGGAGATGTACTGGCCAAGATCCCGAGAGCTGTAGGTAAATCAGGTGATATCACTGGAGGTCTTCCAAGGGTTACCGAGCTCTTCGAAGCACGTAACCCCTCAAATCCTGCTATTGTTTCGGAAATAGATGGTGAGGTTACTTTCGGAAAGATCAAAAGAGGGAACAGGGAAATCTCCATCCGGTCCAAGACTGATGAGATCAAGAAATATCTTGTTCCTCTTTCAAAACAGATACTTGTGCAGGAAAATGACTATGTGAAGGCAGGGATTCCTCTTTCTGACGGGGCAATTACTCCTTCCGACATTCTGGCCATCAAAGGACCTACAAAAGTCCAGGAATATATTGTGAATGAGGTACAGGAAGTTTACCGCCTGCAAGGTGTGAAGATCAATGACAAACATTTTGAGATCATTGTACGCCAGATGATGCGTAAGGTTGAAATAGTTGACCCGGGTGATACCAAGTTCCTTGAAAGACAGGTTGTTGATAAGCTCGAGTTCATGGATGAGAACGACTGGATATATGGAAAGAAGGTCATTATCGATTCAGGAGATTCTCAGACTCTTAAACCGGGAATGATCATATCGGCCCGTAAATTAAGAGATGAAAACTCGGTACTTAAACGCCGTGACCTGAAAACAGTTGAAGCAAGGGACGCTATCCCTGCAACTTCAAGCCAGGTTCTGCAGGGGATCACCAGGGCAGCGCTTCAGACAAACAGCTTCTTCTCGGCTGCTTCATTCCAGGAAACAACAAAGGTCCTTAACGAGGCAGCGATCTTAGGCAAGGTCGACAGGCTTGAAGGTCTGAAAGAGAATGTTATTGTGGGTCACCTGATACCGGCAGGTACGGGTCAGCGCGAATATAACAGCATAATTGTCGGTTCTCTCGAGGAATATGAAAACCTTGCACACGCTGAGGCTGCGGAACATGAAAAAGTAAAAACAGCATAATTATACCGGCATGGCAGATTCAAAAAATCCAAACCAGATAAGCATCGAGCTTACTGAGGACATAGCTCAGGGAACTTATTCGAATCTTGCAGTGATAACACACTCATCTTCTGAATTCGTCATTGACTTTGTCAGGATTATGCCCGGAATTCCAAAAGCAAAGGTTAAGTCGAGGATCATCCTCACTCCTGAACATGCTAAACGTCTTGTTGCGGCTATTGAAGATAATATTGCCAAATACGAGGCCGTGCATGGTGAAATTAAGGATGTGAAGGGCTCTGAACCTGCAGTACCGTTGTCTTTTGGAGGTCCGACTGCCCAGGCCTGAACCACAAAAAAATGATTTAACAAAAATAAGCTGCCAGAGTCCCTTTTGACAGCTTATTTTTTGTTATCAGCGAAATATAAACTTACTTTGTTCGTTGTTTAATTATTGAAAGGAAATCGCGATGACAGGCTACATTATAAGAAAAATATTTATTCTGATATTCTTTATATTACCTGTGGTAACAAACCCGGGTTGTAAAAAGCAGGCAAGGTGTGGTTGCGACAAGGATGTGCTCTTCAGCCTTAATCAGGAACCTGTAGATTATCAGGTTCTGAGATATAATGTTGATGGTACATCAGCCTCATTTTCATCAGGATACTCAACCTATATCTTTTGCAATCCGATTGAGATGCATGAGAAATTTAAGAAATTCACCCCTGGTGACCAGATATTGATCACAGGTGATGTTTTCTGGGAATGCAACTATCTCTACAGCACAAGCAATTACTCTTATGGTTCGTATTATAAGGTTTATCAGGTCAAGGTTACCGACCTGGAGGTAAAGCTTTATGGTAAATAATAGTGCATTTATTCCCTTTTATCAATAGTTTACTGTTAGGTTGTAATACTTATTAAGATAAATTTGTATACCTATTAAAAAACAATGGTATACTCTGTTTCTTTTGCCGGTGCAGGCCGTGTTGGCGGGTCTCTTTGCAGGAAGATGTATGGTTCCGGCATCATTATAAAGCAAATAGTTTCTGTTGATGAATCAAATGGAAGAAGCCTTGCTGACTCATGCAGGGCCAGCTGGTCTAATGAACTAATATATTCATCAACGACCGATATACTTATTGTTGCAGTTCCTGATCATGATCTGAAAACCATCCTTGAAAAGATTAATTGCGACAAGGATACCCTTGTGGTCCATACTGCCGGAAGCATTGGACTGGACGTCTTTCCCGGTCATATAAAAAGGAGAGGAGTTTTTTATCCTCTTCAGACTTTCTCAAAGAACAGGGAAGTAGATTTTTCAGGACTCCCTTTCTTTATTGAAGGTTCAGACAGCCGTTCTTCTGATGCATTAACGGAACTTGCCGTAAGAATTGGCGGGAAAGTATTTCTTACTGATACCAGTCACAGAAAAGCTCTGCATCTTGCCGCAGTATTTATATGCAACTTTACAAATCATATGTTAACTACCGGAAAAGATATTGCTTCATCGGGAGGATTCGGTTTTGAGATTTTTGAACCACTTATACGGGAGACAATTGACAAAGCACTTACTGCCGGCCCTGAAAACTCCCAAACGGGGCCTGCCGTACGAAATGATGTAAACGTTATTGAAAAGCATCTGGATTTATTATCTTTCAAACCCGGTTACAGGGATGTTTACAGAGAGGTAACTAACTCAATTATTGATTATTATAAAAAGAAGCGGTAATGACCAATTTCAAGGAAGCCCTCTCCGGGGTCAAAGCATTTATTTTTGATATAGATGGTGTTCTTTCACTTCAGACGATAAGTCTCAATTCTTTTGGTGTGCCGGGCAGAAGTGTGAACCTTCGCGATGGATACGCTTTACAGCTGGCTGTTAAAAAAGGCTATTCCGTGGGTGTCATTTCTGGATGCAAATCAAAGGAATACAAGCACCGTCTGAAAACACTCGGTGTGACCGACGTATATCTTGGCTGTGCTTCAAAATCGGAAAGCTTTGTTAATTTTCTGAAGAAACATAAGATTGACCCTGAAAATGTATTATATATGGGAGATGATATTCCCGATTATAAAGTCATGAAAATGGCCGGTATCCCTGTTTGTCCTGCCGATGCTGACAGTGAAATAAAGCAGATATCCTTATACATCTCCGATAAAAATGGTGGACAGGGTTGCGTAAGGGATGTAATTGAACAGGTTTTGAGGTTACACGATAACTGGATGGATAACGATGCATTTACCTGGTAAAAATATGATGGCATTCCTGAAATTGATAAGATGGCCAAATCTGCTTATTGTAATTCTTACGATGGTGCTGATGAGATACTCTGTAATCGGACCTGTGATCGGAAAAATTAATGTTATTCTGCTTCATGGATCGGGAGAGGCCCTGCCTATGGAGCTTCAGTTTAAGTGGTACGATTTTATCCTTCTTGTTTTGTCCACCGTGATGATAACAGCAGGCGGATATGTGATAAACGATTATTTCGACATCAGAACGGATCTGATCAATAAAGGGAAGGTTATTGTCGGTACAAAAATATCAAGGCGCAAGGCTATGCTATGGCATGGTATTTTTAATTCGGCAGGTGTGCTGGTAGCTTTTTATATTTCATGGCGGATAGGTTATATTGGGCTTGGAGTACTGTTTCTTGCAGTATCGGGGCTGCTTTATTTCTATTCTGCCAGCTACAAGCGGCAATTCCTGATAGGAAATATAATTGTTGCCATTCTGACTGCCATGGTGCCCCTGCTTGTTGTTCTCTTTGAATGGCCTTCATTATACCGTTATTATGCAGTTAATGCTGTTGAAATTCCTGATTTTAACAGCATAATTTACTGGGTAGGGGGATTTGCACTTTTTGCTTTTCTTACCACTCTTGCAAGGGAAATAATCAAGGACATTGAAGATTTTGAAGGAGATAAGGCATACGGCAGGAATACGGTTCCTGTCATATTAGGGATACTAAATGCCAAAATAGTCTCAGTATGCCTCAATTTAATCACGATTGCAATGCTCTACCTTGTATGGTATGCTTACATACGCGATACCATAACCCTTATCTATATAACATCTTTTGTGGCAATACCTCTTGTATACGTTGTTTATAAGGTTCTTGTAAGCCGGGGGAGAAAACAGCTTCACTTATCCTCGCGAATGATGAAGTTTGTTATGCTTTCGGGAATACTCTATTCTGTTGTGGCCATGATCATACTAACGTGGAACCTTTATTAAGTATGATATCCGAAGCTCTTAAAAAATACCGTATAATCCTTGCCTCCAGGTCGCCAAGAAGGCAGCAGTTGCTGAGCGATATAGGTATTGATTTTGAAATAATTGTAAAGGACTATTCAGAAACTTATCCTGCCTTTCTTAAAGGAAGTGAAATAGCATTGTATGTCGCCCGCCAGAAAGCAGAATTGTTCAGGGGTGGCCTGGTTGGGAATGAAATTATTATCACAGCCGATACAATAGTCTGGTGCAATGATCAGGTTCTTGGTAAACCATCAGACGAAGATGATGCCGCGAGAATCCTCAGGGAAATCTCAGGGAACACTCATGAGGTGATCACAGGTGTATGTATTATTTCAAAACTTATGGAAAAGTCATTTTGTGTTTCAACAAAAGTAACTTTTGAAAAGTTGAACAATGAAGATATTGTCTATTACATAAAGAATTTCAAACCATTCGATAAGGCTGGAGCCTACGGCATCCAGGAATGGATCGGAATTATGGCATGCAGCCATATTGAAGGATCATATTTCAATGTTGTGGGGCTGCCGGTACATGAACTGGTTAAAGAGTTGAAAACATTTATTATATGAAAATCAAATATCTGACAACCTTGTTGTTATTGACATTGCTGCTCTCTCTCCGTTCCAGGGCGGATGAGGGAATGTGGATCCCCCTGCTTATTGAAAAATACAACATAAAATTAATGCAGGAAAAAGGTTTTAAGCTTTCTGCTGAAGATATTTACAATGTGAACAAGGCATCAATGAAAGATGCTGTTCTGATTTTCGGTGGTGGATGCACGGGTGAGATCATTTCAGATAATGGATTGCTTATAACAAATCATCATTGCGGCAGGGGCAATGTTCAGGCTCACTCAAGCCTCGAGCACGACTACCTTACAAACGGATTCTGGGCCATGTCACCTGCTGAGGAACTTCCTAACCCCGGACTCACTGTTACAATCCTGAAAAGGATGGAAGATGTTACTGACAGGGTTTTGAAAGGAGTTTCGGATGAGATGAACGGTAGTCAGCGTCAGAAAATAATTAACGACAACATAGCTGAAATTCAAAAAGAAGCAGTCAGAGATAATGACTTCCAGGCCAGCGTACGTCCGTTTTTTATGGGTAACCAGTACTTTCTTTTTATTAATGAAGTATTCTACGATGTACGACTGGTAGGTGTTCCTCCTTCTTCCATAGGGAATTTCGGAGGTGATACCGATAACTGGATGTGGCCCAGGCACACCGGCGATTTCTCAATATTCAGAATATACGCCGGCAGGGACAATAAACCAGCTGGATACTCAAAGGAAAATGTTCCGTATAAACCTGCATATCATTTTCCTGTCTCCCTTAAAGGTGTTAGAGAGGGAGATTTTACAATGGTACTGGGATACCCGGGGTCAACTAACGAATATGTTCCATCGTTACATGTTGATATGTATAAAAATCATATATATCCGCCACTCATCGATATCAGGACAAAAAAGATAGAGATAATGAAGGAAGCCATGGAGTCTGATCCGCTTATAAGAATTAAATATTACGCAAAGGTGGCCGGGATCTCTAATTCATGGAAAAAATGGATGGGAGAGATACAGGGACTAGACAGAATGAATGCAGTAAACAAAAAGCAGGAAGATGAATCGAAGTTTCTGGTATGGGTTAA
This sequence comes from uncultured Bacteroidales bacterium, assembly GCA_942492865.1. Taxonomy (GTDB): domain Bacteria; phylum Bacteroidota; class Bacteroidia; order Bacteroidales; family VadinHA17; genus LD21. The sequence goes on from OW818650.1 coordinate 3,290,939, forward strand.
TAGTGATCCGGTACGAGACAGTATGTATGGAAATTTATTCGACAGGTACCGGACATTGTATGATACACTTAAAATTTATAATGTGGTTAATACTTTTACCTCTGAGGTGCTTAACGGAGCTGAATCGTTAAGCCTTTCATCGGGGCTCGGAATTCTTGAAGAAATGTACGAAGCAGGAGCGGATGAACAGGAGATAAGTTCCATAAAAGAAAAAATCATTTCAGAAGCTGACGAAGTTTTCAGAAATTATGACCTGGCTACAGATAAAAGGCTGTTTGCAAATGTTATGAAGATGTATGGTGAAAGACTGGAGGAAAAATGGCTTTTCCCAGGGTATTTAAAGCTGAGGAAGAAGTACAGTAATGATTTTGAGAAATTATCTGATGAAATTTATGATAGATCACCTTTTACCGGTCAGGAAAGATTCAACGATTTTGTCAGACGCTTCTCTGCATCTTCAATAAAGAAGCTCAGAAAGGATCCCTTTTATAAAATTTCTTCTGATGCCGGTATATTTCTTACCGGAAATGTAAGGAATGAATTGCTAAGGCTGAATTCCGAATTGCAGCAGCTGCACAGAAAATATATGAAAGCCCGTATGGAGTCTGCAGGCGAAAAGATGTTATATCCCGATGCTAATTTTACGCTGAGGGTCGCTTATGGCGAGGTGCAGGGCTATAAGCCACGTGATGCCGTGCATTATAATCACTACAGTACCTTGTCGGGCATTATCGAAAAAGATAATCCTGCTATTTATGATTATGATGTTCCGGATAAATTAAAAGATCTTTATGCCAGAAAAGATTTCGGAAAGTATGCTCATGATGGTGACGTGCCTGTTTGCTTTATCGCCGACAATCATACAACGGGAGGAAACTCAGGAAGCCCTGTATTAAATGCCGATGGTCATCTGATTGGAGTTAATTTTGACAGGGCATGGGAAGGTGTGGCAAGCGATATGGTCTTTGACCCGGAGGTAAGCCGGAACATAAGCCTCGATATAAGATTTGCACTTTTCATCATCGATAAATTTGCCGGCGCCGGTTATCTGCTCGACGAGATGACGATTATAGAATAAATGTTACAGAGTTCCAAAGTTCCAGAGTTTCACATTTCAGGCTGAAACCCTGAACCGAGGCGCAGCCGAGTTCGACGAAGTCAAACTCTGAAACATTACTTTCACTCTCCACCTGTTAATTAACGATGTTTCCATATAATTAGGCAGAACTTTAAATAATTTAAAAATTTGCCTATATTGCTTCGATTTTAAAACGAAAAGCGTGTCTTTACTTACAACATGAAAAATTTACCTGTTGTGACATAAGTATTGACAGAAAAACACCTGAATATTAAATATTTAAGAAGCGGGAAGAAAATTGATATTATGAAATTTACTACAGAAACATTAAAGATTTCGTATGCAGCAGGGATGCTTCAGACAGAGGAAATGATTGATTTTATCAAGACTGACTTTGAAAAAGACCTTGCGAGGAAGCTTAACATTGTGAAAGTATCTGCCCCGGTGATCGTTTTGGACGGAACCGGAATAAATGATGATCTGAACGGAATTGAAAAGCCAATAAGCTTTGCTGTCAAATCAATGAACGATCAGAGAGTTGCAATTATTCAGTCACTGGCCAAATGGAAGAGGCTCAGGCTTAAATATTACCAGATAGAGCCGGGTAAGGGAATTCTTACCGATATGAGGGCGCTTCGTCCGTCCGAAACTCTGTCCCCGATACATTCAATTTATGTTGACCAGTGGGATTGGGAAAAGCACATACTTCCCGGAAACAGGACAGTTGCTCACCTGAAATCAACAGTGGAGGCAATTTATGCAGCTATAAGGGAAATAGAGGAAGCACTGCATAAAAAATACCCATGGCTCATTCCACAACTTCCTGAAAAAATAACCTTCATACATGCGGAGGAGCTTTTGCAGAAATACCCTGAACTGACGCCCAAACAGAGAGAGAATGAGATTGCCCGCACCTGCGGCGCTGTATTTATCATCGGGATCGGTAACAAGCTCAGCAATGGAGAACCGCATGATGGCCGTGCTCCTGATTATGATGACTGGAGTTCTCTCAATGAAGAAGGCTATCACGGATTAAACGGCGATATCATTTTCTGGAATCCTGCAATAAATGCAGCTCTTGAAATATCCTCCATGGGTATCAGGGTAAACAGGGAATCAATGGAGCAGCAACTTGCGATCCTGAATTGCCAGGACAGAAAAAAACTGTTTTTTCACAGGATGCTGCTCGATGATCAGCTTCCTTTGAGCCTCGGAGGAGGAATCGGGCAATCGAGGTTATGCATGTTCCTGCTCAGGAAAACACACCTGGGAGAAGTGCAGTCAAGCGTGTGGCCAACCGAAGTATTAGACCAGTTCGAGGAAAAGGGTATGAGATTATTATGATCAGGATTGTTGCTGATGATAAGATCCCGTTCTTAAAAGGGGTCCTTGAACCTTTTGCTGATGTCAGGTATGTTCCTGGTAGTAAAATATCGCGGGATATGTTACTTAATACCGATGCGCTGCTCATACGCACAAGGACAAAATGTACACCTTCATTGCTTGAGGGAACTGCCGTAAAGTTTATTGCTACTGCAACAATAGGCTATGACCATATTGATGTAAAATATTGCGAAGACCAAAATATTTTCTGGACAAATGCTCCGGGATGCAATTCATCATCTGTTCAGCAATATATGGCAGCAGCGCTTCTTAAGATATCCGGAGGGACGGGATATAGCCTGAAGGAAAAGACCATCGGGATCGTTGGAGTAGGTAACGTAGGATCGAAGATAGAACGTTTTGCAAGGATAATGGGGTTGAATGTAATCCTGTGCGACCCGCCAAGAGCAAGAAAGGAAGCCAATAATGCCTTTTCACCTCTTGAAGAGCTTCTCGGTAAATCGGATTTTGTAAGTCTTCATGTGCCCCTTAATCTTACCGGAGAAGACAAAACGTGGCATCTCATTGACCAGACAACAATCAGGCTGATGAAAGATGGTGCATGGCTCTTCAACACATCGAGGGGTGAAGTAGCAGAAACGGGCGCCCTGAAAAATGCACTTTTGAATAAATTATCGGGAGCAGTAATTGATGTATGGGAGAATGAGCCTGATATTGATTCTGAACTTCATAAAGCTTCATTCATTGCTACTCCTCATATAGCAGGTTATTCTACCGATGGTAAGGCAAATGGTACCGCTATGTCTGTAAATGCATTGTCGAAGTTTTTTAACCTGCCTGCCGCAAACTGGTATCCTGATGATGTGCCCAATCCATCTAACCCTTTGATCATGATAGACGGAAAAGGAAAATCTGATGAAGATATAGTAAGGGAATGCATCTTTCACACTTATGATAATGAAGCGGACGATAAGAAGCTGCGGGCAAAACCGTCGGATTTTGAAAGATTGCGCGGAGACTATCCGCTAAGAAGGGAATTCCTGCCTATACGGTGCAGATCATGAACCACCAGGGAAATGCAGCGGAAATTTTGCAGAAACTGGGATTTCAAGTCAGAATTTCCTGAAATTCTTTTAATTTAACACCCAGAATAATTACCGGTGATATGGATTAACATCCTGTCTTTTACGGAAAGATAATAATACATGTAAACCTAAGTCTATGGAAAAAAGTAAATTTGACAGAAGATCTTTTACAAAAGCAGTTGCTATGGCTGGTATTGGTACTGCAGCATCTCCTCTGGTGAAAAAAAGTAAATCTGCTCCTCAGCAGGCTTCACAAACCGGATTAAAGGTAAGTCTTATGGCTTACAGCTTCAGTAAAGCCCTTTTAGCAGGAACGATGACACTTGAAAATGTAATCGAATATTGTGCCCGTACTGGATTTGAAGGAGCTGACATAACCGGATACTTCTTCCTGGGTTATCCCTCAGTACCGCCCGATGAGATGGTTTACAGCCTTAAGAGAAAAGCTTTCCGTAACGGTATAGGTATAAGCGGAATGGGCATCAGGACCGATTTCACCCTTCCTGATCCTGCAAAAAGAGCAGGGGAGAAGAAGGTTGCAAAAGATTGGATAATCGTTGCTGAAAAACTCGGATCTCCCTCACTCAGGGTATTCACGGGAAAAATGACTGAAGGTAATCAGTCGTGGGATGAGAGAGCTAAATGGATGGCTGACGACATAAGAGAATGTGCGGAATTCGGGAAACAGCATGGGGTTATGATAGCTGTTCAGAACCAGAATGATTTTCTGAAAACTGCTGATGAGATAGTTAAGCTCCTTGGAATGATTGACCACGATTGGGCAGGTGCCCTCATTGATAACGGCAGTGTCCGGACGGCCGATCCTTATGGTGATATCGAAAAACTTGCAAAATATGCAATATCGTGGCAGCTTAAGGAACTTATGTGGATTAATGATAAACAGGTTGACGCCGATTTTATAAAGCTCGTAGGAATAATAAAAAAATCAGGATACAGAGGTTATCTTCCTATTGAAACTCTCGGGGAAGGTGATATGAATATAAAGGCAGCAAGCCATATGAAAAAGGTGAGGGACGGGATCAATGCTTAGGGTTGAACTATCCCGTAAATAATTCATCGTTTCAATGTTTCAGGTGCTTCGCACGTTTCAGTGTTTCAGGTGCTTCGCACGTTTCAAATGAAACTCTGAAACCCTGAACCGAGGCGCAGCCGAGCTCGACGAAGTCAAACTCTGAAACTCTGAAACTCTGCTTTAGCTGGTGGTTTTTTCAGCATATTCCTTCACCTGGAACACAAACGCCTGTAGCCTTGTTTCGAGCGAAACGGTATCCTGCCCGTCATAGGCAATATTTATAAAAGGAATATTGTTATGATCCTTCCTGAAAGAATCGCTTACTGAAGCAATTACCGTTCCGGGCATGCAGGTAAAGGGAAGTATCGCCGCTATACCTGAAACGCCTTTTTGTGCAAGGGCTACTGCGCTTCCCATCGCAATCGGGGGATCGCCGTCATAATGTTTATTTATGTAAGGATTGCAAAGGCTCAGCATGTCATGAACAGGTATATCCTTATGATGATCTGTCAGTTCCTTTATCCCTCTCAGAAGGGAGCCTGCTATCAGATCCTGTCCAATCCCCTGTATTTTAGATTTAATAATCCCTTTCCTGTCATTTTTCCATCTGCTGTCGCGGGTAAAGCGGTAAGTGGAGTAACTCAGCCATTCCGCCACAGGACCAACAAAAACCTCAACACCAAGCTCTTCAAGCCTGTTGGAAATATTGCCGTTGCAGCCGGCATTATCTCTCATGAAGATTTCACCAAGGACAGCCACCACAGGCTTACGTCCGGTGTTTACTACTTCTACTGCAAGAAATTCATCAGTAATCTCTTTAAGCAGACGGTTCAATCGCAACGATCCGTTTTCAATACATTTTTCAAGCTTTGCAAGTGATTTTTGATAAAGTTGTTTGCATTCACCTTTATTAACCTCGTATGGCTTTGTTTCCCTGTAGATTTTTCTGAGAAAATCGGCACAGACAAAACCTTTCCAGGCATTGATTCTGAATTTCTGGCTATGCTCACCTGCCACATCAGCATAAGAGGTATCATTAGAAGGAGTTATAAGCTCTGCTTTTTCGAATCCCAGCTTATCAAAGAGCACCCTGTGGAAATGATTGTACTGTCCGAACCTGCAAGGTCCGTTATGATCGGGCATAAGGAAGCTCATCTTTGAAGGATCTGCCCCAGGTTCCTGCAATTTTCTGACAAAGCTGCCGGTAGTGCAGATCATTGGGAAGCATTCCTTTGATGAGGTATATTTCCTTCCAATGGCCAGATCTTCCTCGGTCTGTTTAGGAAGAACTTCAGATCTGATCCCTGCAGCACGGGCTGCAGCTGAGACCAGGTATGCAGCATCATTCATATATGGGAAATAGAGTACCCTGTCTTTCTGAGGGGCAGCAGGACTCTTTCTGGGTCTTTTTATTTCAGGAGAGTTCTTCGCGTTCATTTCTGCGCCTTTAAGACTGTCGAGGAAAGCTTCAATCCTTGTTATCATACCTGCATCGGCTGAATGCTCATCAACTTCAAGGTGCAGGAACGGTTTGCCCTTCAGTTCCTCTGTCACATAATGATGAATGAATGAATCAGGGCCGCACCGGAAGTTGCTCAGGTAAACGGCGTAGAGTCCGCTTGTCCTTGCAATAAGCTGGGCAGCGGCTATTATCTTCTGCCCGTTTGGCCAGTACATATTTCTGTAGCTTTCAAAAATATTGTAAGGCGAAAGGTCAAGCATATCGACAGGTATGGGCATCACGTTCTGGCTTATAAGCTTATCAACCAGTCCAAGATTAAGGTGAGGGTCGGCGCTGTTATAGGGCCTGCCGAGCAAAACAGCAGGACGGCAATTTTCAGGAACAGATCTCAGTACCTGGCTTCCGAACACTATGAGGCTCTTTTCAAATTCAGACTGGAACGCATCAGCCTTGTAAACTGCCTCTTTTATCAGTTTTTTACTAATGCCAAACTTATCATTAAAGTAGCCTGTCAGTTCCTTTACAAGCGCTTTTTCGAAATATCTGAAATGCAGGGAAGGTATAAGAAGCTTTGATTCATCAATCCTGCCCCTGAGGGCTGCCTTAACCATAAATGGATACGTCTGGATCCACGGGCAATTACAGTTATTTGTGGGGTTACCTTCCTTCTGTTTTGCATTAACTATGAATGGCATAAAAATGTAATCAACCTTCTTTTCAATCAGGTCCATAATATGACCGTGCATAATTTCCACAGGAAGGCAGGTTTCAGCCGTGATGGTTTCAATTGACTTTGTGAGGAGTGCTTTATCCGATTCCTTTGATATTATAACTTTGAATCCAAGCGATTGGAAGAATGTTCGCCAGAATGGGAACTGCTGGTAAAAGATCATAAGGGCTCTGGGGATACCGATTGAAGGGCCGGTTGAGGATGATTTTTCGGAATAATCACCCATGAGCATCTCAAGCCTTTTTTTGAAGAGGTTCGGAATATCGGTCCGCAATTTTTTTCTGTCTTCAATTTCCCACCGTTCACATCGGCCTCCATAGAAAAGCGGTTTTGTATAACCCTCAATCTTTACTTTCCGTATTTCGCAATGATTTGTGCAGGATGGACATATAAACCTGCTGATATCGTATTTGAGGTTCCTTACGTCAAAGCCCCGGAACCTGGTTTTATCTCCGGGTTTCATGGTCCTTTGGGCCAGTATGGCGGCGCCTATGGCTCCGGTAACATCAAAGTGAGGTGGAATGATTATCTTTTTCCCTGTTACCTGCTCAAAGGCTGCCACTACTGCTTTGTTGTTTGTTACCCCGCCCTGGAAGAAGATCTTATTGCCGATATTTCTGCCGGCTACAACTTTCTGCAGGTAATTATACACAATAGAATAAGCAAGCCCTCCGACAAGATTTTCATTTTTTGCACCTTTTTGCATGAATGAGTTAAGGTCCGATTCCATGAAAACGGTGCATCTGTCACCCATCTTAAGCGGAGTCTCGGCCATCAGTGCCATTTCGCCGAAATCATTTACGATGTTGATGTTAAGCTTTTCTGCCTGTTCTTCAAGGAATGACCCTGTACCGGCTGCACAAACCTTGTTCATCTCGAAGTCGACTACAACTCCGTTTTCAATGCTGATGTATTTCGAGTCCTGGCCGCCTATCTCGAAAATCGTATCAACAGTGCTGTCATAATCAATTGCTGCTGTAGCCTGTGCAGTTATTTCATTCTGGATAGTATCGGCTCCAATAAAGTCGCCTGTAAGATACCGGCCCGATCCTGTTGTTCCCGCGCCGATAACTTCAACGTCTTCCCCGGCCTCATCATATATCTCCGTCAGGCCCCGCTGTATTGCCTCAAGAGGTTTTCCTGCAGTGGGAAGATACCTTCGTGAAATTACATTATGCTTTTCATCGATCAGCACCACGTTTGTACTTAAGGAACCAATATCAAGACCAAGATAGACCCTGATTTTTTCATTTCCTTTCTTACCGCAATAAACGTTTTTATTATAAACAGCATCTGAATGAACCAGCCGTGGAAGGCTGGTAAAAGTGCTGTTATCTTTTAAAAGGTATTCTCTCAGTTTTTCTGCTCCTTTGAAACCAATCATTTCAAGATTATTCGCTCTTGCATACATCACAGCTCCCAGGGCGCCCATTGAAGCATGATGAGCGGGCACAATAAGTTCCTCTCCCGAAAGATTGAGTATCTCCCTGAATGCCCTTACCATTCCTGCATTTGCTGCGACACCGCCATTAAAGACCACGGGGCTCTTAATCTCCTTACTGCGGGCTACGTTACTCCTGAAATTGCGGGCAAGAGCAAAACACAAACCTGCTACAATATCATGAAGAGGAGTTGCAATCTGCTGGTGATGAATCATATCGCTCTTAGCGAACACGCTGCATCGTCCGGCAATTCTCGGTGGATCGACGGATTTCAGAGACATCTCTCCGAATTCTTTTTCAATTGGAACTCCTATTCTTCTGGCCTGCTGATCAAGAAAAGATCCGGTGCCTGCAGCACAGATGCTGTTCATTTCAAAATCGACCAGCCTTGAGATCCCGTCTGAAGGATCTTTCTCGAGCATTATCAGTTTTGAATCTTCTCCACCGATCTCGATTACTGTTTTGGCATCGGGAAACAGTTTAGCTGAAGATGTAGCCTGTGCAACAATCTCGTTAATAAACACTCCGCCAATAAGTTCATTGGCAAGCTTTCCACCTGAACCAGTTATGGCAACTCCTTCAATTGAATCGGCAGGGTAATCCTCAAGAATCCCGGTGAGTCTTTTATAAAGTACATTGAAAGGTCTTCCATGGACAAAATCATAGTGATCTTCAATGATGTTGTCATTCTCATCTGAGATAACTGTATTGAGTGATACTGAACCCAGGTCAAAGCCCAGAAAACATTTTTTCCGGATTTCAGCACCCTTCTGATTCTGGTTCATATAATGAGTCGATTTTAGGTCTTTGCTTTTTTGCAGGAAGCAACCACTGACTCAAATATAATCATTTACAGGCAATAATACAGATCAAAAAAACTAATAAAAATCATATCCATTCATCCTGGAGTATGGTCCCGTTTATCCCAACAGTTACTTTTCTTACAGGTACTTTCCTTGATGCTTTGCTCAAAGCCGATCTGACCATTTGAATGAGTCCTCCGCAGCACGGAACTTCCATTATCATCACCGTTATCGTATTAATCTTTGCAATGTCGATCATGGCCGTTATCTTTTCAACATAGGTATCGGTGCCATGATCAAGCTTGGGGCATGCAATTGCAAGGCTCTTTCCTTTCAGGTGTTTGCTGTGGAAGTTGCCCATTGAGAAAGCTACACAATCGGCTGCCAGCAAAAGATCAGCTTCTCTGAGATATTGTGCATTGGGATTTATCAGGTGCATCTGAACAGGCCACTGCTTCAATTCAGAAGGCTGGTCAGTTACATCTGTTTTGCTTACATTTCCTGACTGGTTTTCGATAACCATTGCCCTTGATCCGGGGCATCCGCCACCTCCGCCATTGTGAACAGCGGTATGCAGGTGATTAACTGGTTGAACAGCTACTCTGCCATGATTGTGGACTTCATGCATTACCTCATCAAGGTTAAATTTCAATTCTGCCCTGTGATCCCTGAGATAGGAGATACCTTCTTTCAGGAAGTTTGTTTCACCATGATCCTTAAGGTGCTTAAGGTGTGCTGTAACTGTATTTCTCCCTTTGTCTTTTAATCCTTCCATCACCATTATTTCGTTATACGGCTCAGCTTCCCTTGTCTCGATAGATATGGCTCCCTCCGGACAATGCCCGATGCATGCACCCAGGCCATCGCAGATAAGCTCGTTAACGAGCCTTACCTTACCGTCAATCACCTGCAGGGCGCCTTCATGGCAATTCGGTACACACTGGCCACAGCCGTTACACAACTCTTCGTCAATTTTCAGAATATCTCTTTTCATATCGTTTTAAACTTTTTATGGTGCAAATCTGATCAATTTACTTTAACTGTATTGTAACGCATGTTACAATTGTCTATTTTTATAAAAATTATTTAAATGGATTACTCACTTTTATCCCGTGCTCCTGTATTTGAAGGACTTACAGAAAATGAAATAAAAGAGATCTTTTCATTTTTACCTCACAGGATCAGGAAATTCAGAGCCGGATCTCACATTGCCCAGAGCGGTGAACCTGTAAACTCTCTCCTTGTGATAACGGAAGGTACTGTAAAGGGAGAGATGGTTGATTTTGCAGGGAGGGTCATCAAAATTGAAGATATTCCTGCCCCGGGAACTCTTGCAACAGCATTTATATTTGGAAACAGGAACCGGTTTCCTGTGAACGTTGCAGCAGTGACAGATGCTGAAATTTTAATAATCGACAAAGAAGAATTCTTAAAGCTGATGGTGATGAACCAAAGGATCCTGCTCAACTTCCTTAATATGGTCTCAAATCGGTCGCAGTTTCTTTCTGAGAAGATAAAGTTCTTGAATTTCAAGACAATAAAAGGTAAAATGGCTCAATATATTCTCCAGTTATCTGCTGGGAAAAAAGGATCTTTCAGATTTGATAAGACACAAAATGACCTTGCTGATTTTTTCGGTGTTGCCAGGCCTTCAATAGCACGGTCGCTTCGGGAAATGGAAGATGAAGGATTAATAATGGCTAAAGGTAAAACGATCATCCTCCTTAATGAGAAAAAACTGAAGTTGATGACACCTGATTAATTCAGTGTTTCAGCTGGCAGTATTATTTCTTTATTAGTGAGATATGCATCCATGACATTGTTGCCTTCAAAGAAAAAGCGAGGCCTGCTGACTTCGCTTTTTTCTTTAATCTCCCATCTTGTTGATGCAGTTTTTATTTGCCTTTTATTTTATCCCTGTCCCGTGATTCGTTGAAAACCGATGTTGCCGTAGCTACTATACCTGCAATATCTGTAAGGTTCGAAGGCAGAATCATTGTGTTATTCTGTTTGGCGAGTTTGCCGAATTCGGTAAGATATTGTTCTGCTATCCTCAGGTTTACGGCATTAAGGCCATTTTCTTCAGAAATAGCTATTGCAATAGCCCTCAATCCGTTTGCTGTTGCTTTGGCCAGCTGTTCAATTTCCGATGCACGTCCTGTGGCCTCATTTATACGTTTCTGCATTTCGCCCTCGGATCTTTTGATCAGTTCCTGCTTATCCCCTTCGGCAACATTGATCTTTGCCTGTTTTGCTCCCTCTGATTCTGCTATGATAGCCCTCTTCTCCCTTTCGGCCCTCATCTGCTTTTCCATTGCATCCTTTATGCTCTGGGGAGGAAATATATTCTTTACCTCGTATCTTGATACCTTAACGCCCCATGGCTCACTGGCTTTATCAACGGCTTCAACAATTGTTACATTTATTGTTTCACGTTCCTCGAATGTTTTATCGAGTTCAAGCTTTCCAATAATGCTTCTCATTGTGGTCTGGGCTATCTGTATCGATGCAAACCTGTAATTGTCAATGCCGTAAGATGCTTTACTGGGATCAAGTACCTGCAGGTACAATATGCCGTCAACCTCCACCGCTATGTTATCTCGGGTTATACAAATCTGTGATGCTACGTCAATGGCCTGTTCCTTAAGTGTATGCCTGTACCTTACCTTGTCAACGAAAGGTATCAGCACCTGAAAGCCTGCGGTAAATGTTGCCCTGTATTTCCCGAGACGCTCAACTATTATAGCTGTCCTCTGGGGAACGATCTTAATCATTGATGCAATAAGGATGAATCCTAAAAAGATTATCCCAAGAAGAATTAATGTTGTACTGCTTGATCCGTCCATTGTATTAGTTTTTTGATTTAACGTATAGTCTGAAATTCTCTTTCTTTGTAATAATAACGGTTTGTCCTTCAGTAACATCAGAAGCTGATTCAGCATCCCACATAGTGCCCTTGAATTCAACCCTTCCTCTTGTTCCGGGCCCAAAGCTTCTAATTGCAGTTGCTTCCTTTCCGGTAAATTCATCTTCAACAGAATCAGAGTCATTTGTGTTTGCATTTCCTTCAAAAAACTTTTTCTGGATAATTTTCCTTAAAGCAACCAGGGAAAGGACTGAAGTAATGGCAAAAATAATTATCTGGAGGTTGGTGGAAGGGCTCCCTATCAGACATACCAGTGCTGTAACCCAGGCTCCAAATCCGAAGAAGAAAATGAAAAACCCCGGAAGGACAAGTTCGGCCAGGAACAGGATAAGTCCAAGGAGGAACCATACAATCTCAGGACGGGCAAAAATTGATGAGCTCATTATGATTAATGTTAATTAATTGTTTTCTCAGATCATAAAGATAAGAAAAACAATAAAATGTGCAAGAATATTTAAGCGGAGGCTTTAAGAAGCCTGCGGGGTTATTTATTTTCAATGATAATTGCTTCTCCTGTCGCATTTCCGACATCACGAAGCCACGAAGCAGTCTTCTTGGAATAAAAGTTAAGATTTTCGCAGGTATATTCACCTTCCATTTTTATCAGGAAGGTCTTGTAAGTTCCGGTTGTTTCTGAATACTCATAACATAAAAACCTGGCCGTACCGGTCCCGGCAGAAACGCTCCTGCGGGCTGAAACTTTGCTTGATGCGAGATTTGTTATATATTTTATATGCCTTGAAAGTTCTTCATCAGCGATTTTTACTGGCGATAAAGTACATTTCCGCATATTCTCCATCACCTGCTCCTCAGTCAGCTCGTCCTGGTTATTCCAGTTCTCAGGATTATTATAAGTCATAACGTTTCCTTTATTATCGATAAAGAAGCCGTTGTGAGCAGGATCGCCTGAGTTTTTATAATAATCGTACTGGAATAATATTATCTGCTTGCTGCTCATTCCATTATCTTTTCTGCAGCCGGTAAACGTCAAAAGCGCCAATATAATAAGTGATATTGCTCCGGAAATCTTCTTCATGTCAGACATTATATCAAAAATCAAGCCATATGACTTTTATTGTGCAAAAATATTATTTTTCTTCTGCAATTAAATTTTCATTATTGATAATTTTTTTGTAAATTTTAGGAATGATTTTGTGAAAGGAGCATACCGATCATTTCAATGAACTTCCAGGGTTCAGGATGTTAGATATTGTTGACAATTAGTACATTAAATTAAAAATCAGAGTATGGAAAAGTTCTTTGATTATTTTGATGGACGGTACCGGAATGCTATTCTCAGCAAGCCTTCGAACGATGATGGCCCTGTGATTACCATTTCAAGGATGACCGGGTGTGATGCCCGACAGGTAGCTGAGAATGTAGTTGACATTCTGAATCGGCAGTATAATACCACAAAATGGAAGTGGGTTGACAAAGAAATAATCTATGCAATAGCCGGAGAGCTGAATACAAATCCTGAACGCATTGAAAATTTTTATAAAGGTATTGAATTGTCAAGCGTTTCAGAAATGATAATGGCTTTTTCTGGAGGTTTTGTGAGTGATCTGCGGGTTAAAAAGGCAATAAAAGATGTGGTACTGTCTATCTGTAAGGATGGGCATATTGTACTTGTAGGAAGGGGAGGCGTCGCAATCTCAGCTAATATTACAGATGCACTTCACATAAAGCTTACAGCCCCGTTCTACTGGAGGGTTAAGAACATGATGAGAAAGAAGAATATGGATATCACTGCGGCTGAGGAGTATATTATTAATAATGACGAGTCGAGGTTTAACCTTATTCAGGCATTTCTTGATAAGAAATCGGCCAATATCGATTATCTTTTTGATTCAGTTATTAACCGGAACACTTTCTCAATTGCTGACACTGCAGACCTCATTGTGAGAATGTACGAAATGAAAATCGGCAACCAGATAACGGAACGAAAAAGAAAAAAACAATTTATATAATTTTTTACCTTTGAAAGAAACTTTAATCAGCGCATTAAAAGCTTCAGGTGAAGAATTGCTTAAATATTTTGAAAAGCCTCTCGAAGCAAAAATAAAAGAGTCTCAGAGTAGCATTGTAACTGAGGCCGATATGAAAAGTAATTCACTGATAATTGATATTATCGGCAGTAAGTATCCATCACATAATATTTTATCGGAAGAATCGGGCTTTACAGATAAAAATTCCAAATATACCTGGGTAATTGATCCGCTCGACGGAACTTCCAACTTCGCCTCTTCTCTGCCATGGTTTGGAGTATTGATTGCCTTATATGAAAACAATATACCTGTAATGGGTGGAGCATACCTGCCTGTTAATGACATTCTGTATTTTGCTGAAAAAGGTAAAGGCGCTTTCAGGAACGGAGAAGTAATAAAGATGAAAGAAAAGGGAATGATTGAATCGCTCATTACCTTTGCTGTAGATTATACTGATGATGAACCATTCCTTAACAGATGCATCGCGATCTATAAAAGTGTGGTCAAAGGTTCAAGGAACATAAGATGCACCAATTCACTTGTTGACTTTCTATATGTTGCCGAAGGGAAATTCGGGGGCTGCATCAACCTGTTCACGCGCGTTTGGGATATAGCAGCCCTCGGACTGATAATTTCCGAAGCCGGTGGCGAATTGACAGACATAGATGGCAAAAAGATTGAATATGCAATCGGGAAGGATATAATTGAAAGGAATTTTTCAGTTATAGGTGGTACTTCGGATATAGTTAAATCCCTTACAGCAATAGTAAGTAAATCCGGTTGAGAACAGTTGATACCCGTTATAAGATCCATTTCAGTTTCAAAAACTTCTTATGAGTTTTTGAAAAATACAACTCTTCTGTTTGTATTTTGAGCAAAAACACCCAAATTGCAAGACTAACCGGGTCCCATTAGGAATCCTGAATTACCAATTTAAGTATATCATTATGGAAAAAAAGATTTTCGGACGGCGTGATTTTATAAAGAAAACCGCTGCTGCCACTTTAACTTTCACCATTATTCCGCGTCATCTTCTTGGTGGTAAGGGATATATAGCACCGAGCGACCAGCTTACAAAGGGTATCATAGGAGTAGGAGGAATGGGCAGGGGTCATATAGGCTACGAAGGCAGGCTTCTCGCCATGGCCGATGTTGATAAATCGCATCTGAAGCAGGCAATAGCTCAGGCAGGAGGCAATATAACGGGTTACAGCGATTTCCGGGAATTGATTGCACGTCCTGATATTGATATTGTTCATATTGCAACGCCTCCTCACTGGCATGGTATAATGGCAAAAACAGCTGCTGAGGCTGGGAAGGATATCTGGTGCGAGAAACCAATGACCAGGACAATTGGTGAGGGGATAAAAGTGGTCGAGGCTGTGCAGAAACATGGAAGAATTTTCCGTCTAAATACATGGTTCAGATTCAAGGATACTTTTTATGGCCTCGGAACGGAGGTAAAGCCATTGAAGAAACTGGTTGACAGTGGTGTTCTGGGATGGCCGTTGAAGGTTACTGTAAGCGGAGTGACCGGTTATAACTGGAAATTCTACTGGAGCGGGCTCCCCAACCTGAAACCGATGCCTGTTCCCGAAGACCTGGATTATGATTTCTGGCTCGGACCGGCGCCATACAAACCGTACAATCCTGAAAGAGTACATGCCAAATTCCGCGGATACTGGGATTATGATGGAGGAGGATTGGGCGACATGGGACAACACTATCTCGATCCGGTTCAATATCTTCTCGGAAAGGATGATACCGGTCCGGTTTCGGTTGAGATAGATGCTCCTCAGCAACATTATGATGCTGTCGGTTCCTGGAGAAGGATCACATATACATACGACGACGGCTGCCAGATAATCCTCGATGGAGAGAACCGCGATACCAACGCTGCCTATATCGAAGGTCCCAACGGAAAAGTGTTTAAAGGATTCCAGTCAACAATAAAAGATGTAAGGAAGCTGGTTGATTCATTGCCCGATCCTGAACCTCAGATCACTACATTCAGTGAATCGGTTCGCACAAGGAAGAAATTTGCACTTAATGAATCGAATGGCCACAGGTCATGCTCGGTGGTAAATATGGGAATAATTGCTCTACGGTTGGGAAGAAACCTGAAATATGATCCGGTGAAACAGCAATTTATTGATGATGAGGGAGCCAACAGGTTGCTAACCCCCCCTATGCGCGGTCCCTGGAAAATATGAGTAGAGGATTAATTTGAAACAAGAAATTTGAAAATACTTAATTATGAAATTCAATAAGACATTAGTAATATGTTTTTCTCTGCTGCTGGTCTCGATCACATCATATCCGCAGGACAGGAGAACCGTTGATACCAAAGTGGCTGATCTTCTTGCAAGAATGCCTGCAAATGACCTCGGGGTGACTGACCGTTTAATGGGCGATATGATATTGCTCGGAGATGAGGCTCTTCAGAAAATATGTGATCAGGTAATTCCTGCCGGTAGCGGAGACGATACAGGTGCCCGTGTGGCTATAGAATCACTGTCACGTTTTCTTTCCCGTAAAGGAAAAGAGGAGGAACGGATAGTATGGGAAAAAATTTGTATCAGGAATGTAACCGGTAAGAAGGACATCGGGGTGCAGGATTTTTTTATCAAGCAGCTCCAGGTAGTAGGCAGTGACTTGTCGGTTGCTACCCTGCAATCTTACCTTTCAGACAAAGATCTCTGTGAACCGGCTACAGCTGCCATTGCTGCCATTGGCGGACAAAGCGCTGAATCAGCTCTTGCAGGGTCGCTGAAGAATAATACTCTTCCCTGCGGGGCTGCTGTTATGAATGCACTTGCCTCCATGAAATCAGATATCGCGGTAAACGATTATCTGATCTGGGCCGGAAATCCTGACCTAAAAATTAAATCAGCTGCCCTTAATGCCCTTGCTCAGAGCGGATCACCTCTGGCTTTCAGTATTTTATCAAATGAAGCAAAGAAGGTATTGTATGCATGGGAACCTTCCGGCGCCACCTCAGCTTTTCTTAATTATGCCCTGGCAGCCGGACAGAAGGGTTATATTAAAACAGCAGATAAGATATGCAAGCTTGTAATTTCAAAAGCGATTGACGATGCAGTAATTCAAAATAAAATAGCTGCTCTTCGCATTTATACATCATTTCATGGCGCTGAGGCAATGCCTCTTATACTTAAAGCTTCCGCTGATAAAAACAAAGAATACAGGGTGGCTGCCATGAAAATGTCGCTGGACATTCCTGGTGAACAGGTAAGCGAACAGTGGCTGAAAGTTTTTCGTAAGGCTGATCCTGAAGTTAAGGCTGAGATCATTTCAATTCTTGGAGAAAGAAAAGATGAGGGTTCGAAAGAACTGATAGCTTCTTCTCTTACAAGCTCCGATGCGGATGTCAGAACCGAATCAGCTGCTGCACTGGCAAAGATCAGCGGCGAATCAGCGATACCGGCTCTTATTGATTATCTGAAAAATAACCCTGGTCAGGCTGATCAGCAGGCTGCTGTTTCAACCCTTAAATCTGTTATGAAAAGTGAAAAGGTAGCCCTTCTGATACCTGTTTTAAAAGAGGGTTCTCCTGCTGTCAAAAAAAGTGTTATTGAACTGATGGCCTGGGCAAAGAGAAATGATTTCTTCAGCGAAGTATTTCCTTTTACAGCATCAGCTGATGAACAGGTAAAAACGGCAGCATTTTCGGCTCTTCCCAGCCTGGCCGGGACTGTTGATATTGATGCGCTTATTAAGCTCCTTGCCTCAACGGAAAAACCTGAACTGATTGCATATATACAGAACGCGATAATTAATGCAACCTCAATGCTTCCTGAAGGTGAAGACAGGTCGGAGGCTATTCTTAATGCTATTTCAGATGGTTCAAAAAAGGAAAAGCTTATTCCTGTCCTGGCTAAGACCGGTGGCAGCAAAGCTCTTGAAACAGTACTCAATGAATTTGAAAGCGGAACTCCTGAAATGAGGGAGATCGTTTTCAAAGCGCTTTCAGGCTGGAAAGATCACTCTGCTTCTTCAGCTCTGTTTGAAATATGTGCCTCGGGGAATAAAAGTTATGAAGCGCCAGCCTTTGCCGGTTTTGTGAGACAGGTAAGGAGCAGCAACCTTCCGGATGATCAGAAACTGCTGCTTTACCGGAAGATAATGCCTTATGCTTTTAGCGCCGAACGTAAAAATGAATTGATTGCTGAGGCAGGAAGATTGAAGACATACCCGGCCCTGTTTTTTGTGTCAAATTATCTCGATGACAATCAAACTTCAACAGCCGCAGCTAGTGCTGCAATGAACATAGCGCTTCCGTCGGAGGATTCAAAAACGGGTTTGACGGGCAATATGGTAAAGGATATTCTGACTCGGGCAATGCCAAAAATAAGTGGCGCTGAGGCTGATTATGATAAGGAAAATGTTAAAAGATATCTCGCTTCAATGCCTGCTGACGAAGGATTTGTCAGTATGTTCAATGGTGTGGATCTGACCGGATGGAAAGGTCTTGTGGAAGATCCTGTTGCACGGGCTAAAATGAAACCGCTCGAGCTTGCAAAAAAACAGGCCGAAGCTGATAAGAAAGTGTCTGAAAACTGGAGTGTAAAGGATGGCTGTATATGGTTCAGCGGAAAAGGAAATAATCTCTGTTCAATAAGGGATTATGGTGATTTTGAAATGTTTGTTGACTGGAAGATAAGCAAGGAAGGCGATAGCGGCATTTATCTAAGGGGAACTCCCCAGGTCCAGATCTGGGATCCTTCCAGGATCAATGTAGGTGCACAGGTGGGTTCGGGTGGTCTGTACAATAATAAAGTTAATCCTTCCAAACCCCTTGTCTTTGCCGACAACCCTGTTGAGGACTGGAACACGTTCAGGATACTGATGATTGGTGAGAAGGTTTCTGTATGGCTCAATGGACATTTGGTTGTTGATGATGTGGTGCTTGAAAACTATTGGGATCGCAGCCTGCCAATATTCCCAGCCGGGGCAATAGAGCTGCAGGCCCATGGTAATGAGCTTGCTTTCAGGGATATATACGTAAGGGAGATCAGGGATGGAGAATATAATCTCACCAGTGAAGAGAAAGAACAGGGATTTGTTTCTCTTTTCAATGGTAGAAACCTTGACAGATGGATCGGCAATAAGGAATCTTATGTGGCTGAGGATGGACTTATTGTTGTAAAACCGGCAAAGGGGAGCGGTGGAAATCTCTATACCGAGAAAGAATATTCAGATTTTATTTTCAGGTTCGAGTTTCAGCTTACCCCGGCAGCCAATAACGGACTTGGTATAAGGGCGCCGCTCACAGGTGATGCAGCCTATGTCGGAATGGAACTTCAGATTCTCGATAATGATGCTCCTGTTTATGCAAAGCTTCAGCCTTACCAGTATCACGGATCGGTTTACGGTGTGATTCCTTCAAAGCGTGGTTTTCTTAAACCTACCGGTGAATGGAACTACCAGGAGGTTGAAGTGAGAGGCACCTATATAAAAATCACTCTTAACGGCACAGTGATCACAGAAGGAGATATAGCCGGACCAAGGGACAATGGTACTATGGATCACAAGGAACATCCGGGATTGAAGAATACAACCGGTCATATCGCTTTCCTCGGACATGGGTCCGAGCTTAAATTCAGAAATATAAGAATTAAGGATCTTTCAAAATAATGGAACAACAAACAACAAACTCTGTATGGGGGCCTTCTCTTTTTTCTGACTCCAACTCCAACTCCAACTCCAACTCCTCTTTTAGGTATACAGGGGTAAGGAAATTATTATCTCTTATTGCTTCAGCCTTTATACTTTTTTCCTGTTCCGACTTAAAACCTCCCGTGCCTTTCGGTCCGCTTCCTTCCGAACAGCAACTTGCATGGCATGAACTAGAATATTATATGTTCGTCCATTTCACTGTGAATACTTTCACAGATAAGGAATGGGGATATGGTGATGAGAAGGAATCAGTATTTAATCCGTCAGAACTTGATTGCCGGCAATGGGCTGAAGTTGCAAGGGATGCAGGGATGAAAGGAATAATAATAACAGCTAAGCATCATGATGGTTTCTGTCTGTGGCCTTCAAAGTACACTGAACATTCAGTAAAAAAATCTCCGTGGAAAAACGGAAACGGAGATATACTGGCTGACCTTCGGAAAGCATGTGATGAATTCGGACTTAAAATGGGTGTTTACCTTTCACCGTGGGATCGTAATCATGAGCTTTATCAGACTCCTGAGTATATCGCCTATTATCAGAATCAGCTCAGGGAGCTGCTGACACAATATGGAGATATCTTTGAGGTATGGTTTGATGGAGCCAATGGTGGAGACGGGTTTTATGGGGGTGCAAAGGAAACCAGGAAGATTGATAATAAAACTTATTATGACTGGCCATCAATGCACAAAATTGTAAGAGAGCTGCAACCCAATTCTGTTATGTTCAGTGACGCCGGTCCTGATGTAAGATGGGTAGGTAATGAAAGAGGAACAGGCAGCCTGACAAACTGGTGCCTCTTAAACAGGGATGAATTATATCCCGGCGGTGGTTTTGCAAAGATACTCGGAGCAGGTCATGAAGATGGTAAATACTGGGTTCCGGCCGAAGTTGATGTTTCAATCCGCCCGGGTTGGTTTTACCATCAGAAGGAGGATTCCTTGGTGAGATCACCTGAAAACCTTATGGAACTTTATTATTCCTCAATTGGACGAAATTGTAATCTCTTGCTAAATGTTCCACCCGACAGAAGAGGATTATTGCATGAAAATGATGTGAAATCATTGCTCTCATTCCGGGAATTAAGGGAGAAGGAATTCGTTTCTGACATAGCCAGAGGTAAAAAAGCTTCAGCCACGGATGTACGTGGAAGAGCTTTTCATCCATCCAATGTGACCGATGGCGATAAGGATACCTACTGGACCACTGCCGATGGGATAAGCAGCGCAGCGGTCATAATAGATCTTGGTTCCGAGACGGAGGTTAACAGGATAGTGTTGCAGGAATACATAAGCCTTGGACAAAGAGTTCAGCAGTTTAAAACAGAAGCTTTTGTAAGCGGACAATGGGTACCTCTTACAGATGGCACAACCATTGGATATAAGGTGATAAGAAAGTTCCCGATGGTAAAAACCGGCAGGATACGAGTTACTATATTGAAATCAAAAGCATGCCCGATCCTGTCAAATATTGAACTTTACAGGGCACCGGGAAACTAGAAAACGAAAAACGATTTATTATGAACTTCAAATTCTTCAGTATTTTAACCATCTGCATTGGAATCATTGGTGCGACACCGATACCGGCGCAGACTTCAGGAGATGCGACAGGCTTATATGCTGTATCAACCTTCGAGTGCTCAGGCATATACTGGAAAACCGGGGAGAACGGGCCCGGCAGAATTAGATATAAGGGTGCTTCGGAAAATTCCTGGAAAAACGGATATGACCTTGTTTATGATAAACGGACAGGTGAATACCGGGGCAGCATTGTTGGACTTTCTCCTTCTTCATCATACCAGGTTGAATTGTCAAATAATACCTCAAAAGCAACTCTGAAATTCACAACAAGAAATGACAGGTTCCCGGTAGGAAAGACCACAATTCTTCCTGCAGGAGAATCTGACAAGACCATAGTCATCTCAGAGTCGGGTACACCGGAAGCTTATCATCTTGTTACTGTTCCGGAAGGATCCAAGTCAATTCTGAACCTTAAGAATGTTGGCAGGAATGGTATCGAAATAGATGCAGATTATGTAATTGTAAGAGGTGTGGAGGTAAGGAATGCTGCAATTCATAGCATTCTGATAAAAAAAGACAGGCATGATATTGTCGTAGAACAATGTCATCTTACATACTGGGGAAGACTGGGGGGACCGGTAACTTACGGTAACATCGAGGGAGGTTCGGACAGCGGGATCTATGCCGAGAACGGAACTTCAAACCTGACCATTCAACGCAACCTGATAGAAGATCCCCGCGGAGCATCAAACGATTGGGAAACGGGACATCCAAGCGGGCCACAGGGAGTTACAATCGTTCAGAGTAAAGGAGGCAATGTAATAAGGTATAATGATATAGTTTCTTCGGAGGACCATGGGTTCAATGATGCCATAGGAGGCGGAAGCAATTATTCCTATGTGGGTAATATGAACAGGGATTCGGATATATACGGAAATATAATCCGCAATGTGTGGGATGATGCCATTGAAAGTGAAGGCGGAAATATGAATGTAAGGATATGGGGAAATTACATGCATTACTTTTTTAATGGTGTTGCCACTGCAACAACGACCTGGGGTCCTTTATATGTTTTCAGGAATGTTGCCGGAGAAAGCCGGACCGGCCATTGGAACACAAGAGGCGGAGCTTTCCTGAAAACAGGCGAAAGAAATGAATTCGGAGGTGGAAGAAGATTTCTCTTTCACAACACTATACTGCAGCCGAATGGAGTATTTGACGTATTCTCAAGCCATCCCAATCCTAATTGTGTTACCCGTAATAATATCTTTGATGTGCCGGGAAGGTTGGCAACAGACAGGGAAAAAGAGCCAATGGGAGATTATGACTATGATTATTTTTCAGGAAATATGAGGGGGATAGCAAAGGAGGAACATGGTATAAGATTTGGTACAACTCCTTCAGGCACAAGATTATATATCTCATCATATAATCTTGAATTCTATCCACGGTCAACAATCAACAGTATAAAATGGGGTGCTTTCCCATACGAATTCGGCGACCGTAAAAGAAATATAACTGATCCGGTAGTCTGGATTTCCAATCCGCTAATTGATTCGGGAGTATTACTACCCGGTTTTAATGATGGATTTAGCGGGAAAGCTCCGGATCTCGGAGCATTCGAAACCGGAAATGCTCCTTTGCAGTTTGGCAGGAGAGCCTACCTATCGCATAATGAAGGCAGAGTGCCCTGGGAGATCTATTAATGTTTTTTTCGTACCGTCTTTAGAATCTTTACCAGGTCAGCAATTTTCTGAGTCAACCCTTTCCAGTCTTTATTCTGGATTAATTCTTTGGTCAGCAGGTTTGAACCCATACCAACCGTGACGACTCCTGCGTCAAACCACGGTTTAAGACTTTCATAAGTTGGTTCTATCCCGCCGGTGGCCATTATGCTTGTCCAGGGGCAAGGTCCTTTTATTGATCTCAGAAATTCTGGTCCACCGGTTGAAGGAACGGGAAATAGCTTAATGATCTCGGCTCCAAGCTCTTCAGCATAGTTTATTTCCGATAGAGTCGCACATCCCGGAGTCCATAGTATCTTTCTGCGATTGCAGACCTTTGCCATTTCTGAGTTAAGGATAGGGGAGACTATAAAATCGGCACCCAGCTGAATATATAATGATGTTGTACCAGGATCGACTATTGTTCCTGCACCAATGGTCATTTCAGGCAGTTCTTTAGCGGCCCACTTGTTGATCTCACTGAAAACTTCGTGGGCAAAATCGCCCCTGTTGGTATATTCAATGATCCTCATACCACCATCATAGCAAGCTTTAATTACATTCTTGCATATTTCTGCGTCCTTATGATAGAATATAGGAATAACTCCCGATTCCCTTATTTTGTTTATAACATCAACTCTGGTAGCTCGTGCCATAATTCCTGTGATTTGTTTAATGCAAATTTATCTAATTTTCCGTAACACGAAACACTAAACATGAACTGAGGCAAAGCTGAGCTTTGATTGGCGCCAATTTGCAATTGGTGCCAGCTCAAATAAGATTTTTTGCCGCTATCAACCCGCATAACCCTTCGTCAACTTTTTACTCCAACTTGCATTTTTTGCTTCTAACTTTTAACTTTTTATTTATCTTCGTCAGGCAAAACGCTAATATGGTTCTAAATTACATCTGGATAGCATTTTTTCTTATTGGATTCATTGTGGCTCTTGGGCAACTTATATTTGCAGGAAATACTGCCATATTCAATGATCTTGTTACTTCTGTCTTTACCAGTGCAAAAACAGGGTTCGAGATATCCTTAGGCCTGACCGGTGCCCTGACATTGTGGATGGGATTATTAAAAGTTGGCGAAAAGGGAGGTGTTATTAATATCCTTGGCCGTTTTATGGGTCCATTCTTTCAGAAGCTCTTTCCCGAATTGCCCAAAGGACATCCTGCTTACGGATCAATCACTTTGAATATTGCCGCCAATATGCTTGGACTTGACAATGCTGCCACCCCGGTTGGTTTGAAGGCGATGAAAGAATTGCATGATGTGAATCCGAATAAAGAAACGGCCTCAAATGCACAGATAATGTTCCTTGTGATAAATACGGCAGGTCTGACAATAATTCCGGTAAGCATCATTGTTTACAGGACACAGCTCGGAGCTGTGAACCCGGCCGATATTTTCATCCCCATTCTTATTTCGACATTTGCCGCTGCTATGACAGGGATGCTGAGTGTGGCAATTATTCAGAAAATAAATCTTTTCGATAAAGTCATACTTGCATATATCGGAGGACTAACGGCTATTATGGCCGGAACTATACTTTATTTTAATCAGCTGCCGAAAGAACAAATTACAACAGCATCGACCCTTGCGGCAAATTTTATACTCATATCCATAATAGTGCTCTTCATTGTTCTTGCATTTATTAAGAAAATAAATGTTTACGATGCGTTTATTGAGGGAGCGAAAGATGGATTTGGCATTGCAATAAAGATCATTCCTTTTCTGGTTGCTATTCTGGTTGCTATAGGTGTTTTCAGGGCATCAGGCGCCATGGATTTTATTATTGATGCCATTGCCGGATTTTTTGCATGGCTGGGTGTTGATACACAGTTTACCGGCGCTCTGCCTGTTGCTTTTATGAAACCTTTAAGTGGAAGCGGTGCAAGGGGACTGATGGTGGATGCAATGACAACTTACGGGGCCGATTCATTCATTGGACGCCTGGCATGTACGATGCAGGGAGCAACTGATACCACTTTCTATATTATTGCTGTTTACTTCGGTTCGGTCGGCATAAAGAATACAAGATATGCTGTTGGATGCGGATTGCTGGCCGACCTTGCCGGATTAACAACTGCAATTTTTGTTGCCTATTTTTTCTTTACGTAATATTTTTTCACAATTATGGTCGTTACATCAATATTAGTGATAATCAGCATTGCGGGAATTATCCTTCTTACCTCACGATTCAAGATCCAGGCTTTTGTCTCGCTGTTTATTGTTTCTGTATTTCTTGCATTTGCAACTCTTCCTCCCGATAAAGTTGTTAGTACAATGAAGGAAGGTTTCGGGAACACGATGGCTTCAATTGGTTTCCTGATTATTCTTGGGGCAATGATTGGCATTACTCTCGAAAAAACCGGAGGAACATATTCCATAGCAAATTTTATCCTTTCAAAGACAGGAGAAAAGAGAAGCGTTCAGGCTCTGGGCATAACAGGTTTTATTACTGGAATGCCTATTTTTTGTGATTCAGGTTATATTATTCTTAACGGGCTGGCTAAATCTTTCAGCGCCCGTACCCAGGTAGCAATGACTTTTATGGCTACGGTTCTTGCAACTTCACTATATTCTATTCACTGTCTTATTCCTCCTCACCCGGGTGCCCTGGCTGCCGCCGGAATATTCAATGCCAATATTGGGAACCTTATTATAATAGGAACCTTGTTTGCCATACCTGCAGCAATCGCAGCATTTTTTTGGACAAGGTGGATAACAAAGGGAAAGAATTATCCTCCTGCTCAGGCTCCTCCAAAGTTAGCTCATCTGGAACCGGAAAATCTGCCACCGGTCTTCATTTCATTTATGCCTATTATAGTTCCGCTATTGCTTATAACAACTAAATCTGTAATATCCCTGTTTGACAAAGGAGGAGAAAGCCTTCTCGCAAGGATCTTTTATCTACCGGGTGATCCTGTCTTTGCCCTCGCTGTGGGTGTGGTAATTGCCCTCAGCATGCTGAAGAATAATCATATTAAGGAAATGAATAAAATATTTGTTGAATCCATTGAAAAAGCAGGACCAATAATTGTTGTAACAGCAGCCGGCGGGATGTTCGGAATGGTTATAAAATCCACAGGAGTTGGCGAAGCTGCAGGAGTATTGCTCTCCGGCACCAGTCTCGGCCTCCTGGTGCCATTCCTGATAGGCGCTGCAATGAAAACAGCCCAGGGATCATCGACCGTGGCAATAATTACCACTGCAGCATTTGTTTCTCCCATGCTCCCGGTTCTTGGCCTCGATACAGAATGGGGACGACTGTTGGGAGTCCTGGCAATGGGTTCGGGTACGATGATCATTTCACATGCAAACGACTCTTATTTCTGGGTGCTCAGCAATTTTGCCGAAATAGATACAAATACAACATTGAAAGTTTATTCCCCTGCCACAATGATCATGGGACTGGTTTCCTTCGCGTGTGTTTTGATAACATCGTTTTTTGTTTTATAGGAGGGAAGGATGGAGTGGTGGAGTGATGGAGTGGTGGAATGATGGATTGATGGATTGATGGATTGATGGATTGATGGATTGATGGATTGATGGATAGGAAGAATATTAATCGTGGATTCAAAAAGTTGAGGGTATGGAATCATGCCATCGATCTATATGTTTTAACTTGGAAAATTTTAGCATTTTTTCCATTTGAGTTAAAAAAATCGGCAGGAAATTGTATTGATGCATCTCACAGCATAAGCCGGAATATAGCTGAAGGATATTGTAGAAAAAGTGTGAAAGAATATGTACATTTCCTTTACATTGCTCTTGGGTCAAGTGGTGAATATCATTCATGTATCTGTAGCTTTTTTGCTGCTTCTCAAATTTCAGAGAGTGATTTTGATAAACTAGATGAACTTCATTTCAAAACTGAAAACGAATTAATACAACTTATTAAAGTGGTTCAATTGAAAACCAGGGATCAGAATTGGGAGGAAGGAGTTTAAACAATCCTCCATTCCTCCATTCCTCCATTACTCCAACCCTCCAACCCTCCAACCCATGACCCACCGTAACATTGCAGAACAGATCTTTTTAGCCGGTGTGCAAAGTGTAAAACCGGCTAAGCTTATTCACGATCATTTAAAAATTTCCGGTTCAGAATTAAAAATAGGATTAAAAAGTTTTTCCCTTGAAAAGACAGATAAAATTTATGTGATCGGTGCCGGTAAAGCTACGGCTGAAATGGCCAGGGCCACGGAAGAAATACTTGGGAGCAGGATATCTGAGGGACATATTATAGTAAAATATGGTCATACCTGCGATCTGAATTATATAGGGGTAACCGAAGCAGGCCATCCGGTTCCTGATGAAAACGGATTTAAAGGCACCAGCAAAATTCTTGGGATAGCCGATAAAGCTGCAGAGAATGATATTGTCATATGCCTCCTGTCGGGTGGTGGATCTGCTCTGCTTGCCGATCATCCTGCCACCTCATCGCCCGGTGAGATTGCTGTGCTTAATGACCTGCTGGTCAGGTCCGGAGCCACAATCCATGAGATGAATGCTGTACGGAAACACCTTTCAAATGTAAAAGGCGGCGGACTTGCCCGTTCGATCTTTCCGGCCACTGTTGTAAGCCTTATATTATCGGATGTGTTAGGCGACCCTCTCGATGTGATAGCCTCGGGCCCGACAGTACCCGATCCCTCAACTTTTATTGATGCTGTCGCTATCATTCATCGATACGGTTTAACTGATGCAATTCCATTCGCTCTGCTTGACTATCTTGAAAAAGGCGCCAAGGGATTGCATCCGGAAACTCCAAAACCTGGTGATCCTGTTTTCGATAAATCGGTAAATGTTCTTACAGGCACCAATAAAACAGCTCTCAAAGCGGCTGCTGATAAAGCAGAGAGTCTGGGGCTTGCAACTTTATTGATTGATGATGATCTTCATGGCGACACTCACCTCGCAGCAAAATATATTGTTGACAAAGCATTTGAATATAATAAAAGAAAGCCCGGTAGTAAACCAGCATGCCTTCTGTTTGGGGGTGAAACGACCCTTAGGATTACCGGCAATGGTTTAGGGGGAAGGAACCAGCATCTTGCCCTGGCTGCCTCACTTTTAATCAGGGATCGGCCTGAAATTACAATCCTTTCGGGAGGAACAGATGGAAATGACGGACCAACAGATGCGGCCGGAGCAGTGGTTGATGCAATGACGATAAGATCAGCGCTTCAAAAGGGTATTGATCCTGAAAAATTTCTTGCCCGGTTTGATTCCTATAACTTTTTCAGAGAATGTGGAGGTCATATTATTACAGGGCCGACCCTTACAAATGTTATGGATATTGTTGTAGTGATTTTGTAATAAACTATGAATCCCCATTATCACTATAGTTATGGGAAACCGTATTCATTATATTTTTGTTTATATTAGTCAGCCAATCAGGATCGAAATACTGATCCGGTTGCTGATAAAACTCAATCAGGGATGATTTCAGCTAATAAAAAAAATATTCTTTCATGAAAAAGAAAAAAGCAGGGATTAAAGAGGCTTCCAGAAGGGAGTTTATACAATCTGCCGGGACAGCCACTGCAGGTATCTTACTCACTGGCCCGGCCTTTACAATAGCCGGTTCGCCTCAGAACAATTCTCAGAGGCTGGCCTTGAATGGCGGGCCAAAAACTGTTACGGCTTCAATTAAGGGCGCCACAACCTGGCCCCTTTACGGTGCCGAAGAAGAAAAAGCGGTGCTTGAGGTATTAAGAGCTCCTGATTATAAGCCTATTGACTTGCTTGAGGAAGATTGGAAAAAACATTTCAGTCTGCCTTATTGCAAGGCTCACTTTAATGGTACAAGCGCCATAACAGCAATGTTCTTTGCATTAAGATTGCCCCCGGGCAGTGAGATAATGGTCGCGTGCTCCACCTTCTGGGCAACAATCACCCCAATGCGCTTCTTTGGCCTGGTACCTGTAATGGTCGATATAAACCCTGTTACACTGAACTTCGATCTCGAAGATGCCAAAAAGAAACTTACTAAAAATACAAAAGCTGTATTTCCTGTCCATTATCTAGGGATGCCGGCCGATATGGACCGAATATCAGAATTCTGCAATGAAAAAGGACTGATTGTACTTGAAGATGCCTGTCATGCTCACGGTGCATCCATGCATGGGAAATTTATGGGAGCCTGGGGAAGAATGGCTTGCTTCAGCTTCCAGGCGAGTAAACCTTTGCCGTCAATTGAAGGCGGAATGGGAAATTATCAGAACCAGGAAGACTACGAAAGAGCTTCTATCCTTGGTCATTATGAAATTGCATCGAAACTTAAGGGCGAGGATAAAAAATACAGCTATGGACTGGGCATGAAACTAAGAATGCATCCGATGGCTGCAGCATTGGCCAGATGCCAGCTGGCTGTGTTGGATTCGAGGAATGCAGTTCTGAAAAAACAGGTCAGGAAACTTAATGACAGGATTACCAGGCTGCCGGGCCTTTATGAACAGCAAAACCGGCCTGACGTTGATCGCGTATTCTATTCATCGAACAGGTTCCTTATAAATGAGAAGGAAGCAGGCATGTCGCGTGACGCCTGTGTGAAAGCATTGAGAGCCGAGGGTGTTGCTGCCAGTGCAGCGGGAGCACAATTCCTCCTTGATAATGCGATATTCCACGAAGCCGAATGGTGGCATCATCTGCCTGTGATGGCAAATGATTATCCCGGATCAAAAGAAGTGGACAAAAGAGGAATATCCCTGCCTTTCTTTACCAGGGAAATGCCTGAGCTTAATGATCAGTTCATTTCAGCATTCGAGAAGGTATGGGCTCACCGTAAAGAACTTGCATAAGCATTCAGCATTTAAAGATTAACAGAGCTTAATTAAGATGAGAGCATCAGGCAACTTGCTGAATGCTCTTTTTTTCTCATTTCAGTCATTTTGTGATTTACACCAGATGAGCGTTACCTTCTGTCCATTAATAAAGGTTTTTATTATATTTGTCATTAGTCAATAAAAAAGCATTTATAATTCCTGTAAAAATGAAAGCCCTTGTCCTCGAAAATTATAAAAATCTTGTTTACAAAGATGTTCCCGATCCTGTTATTGCTGCAAATGAGGTGCTCGTTAAGGTCATGGCATGTGGCATCTGCGGATCGGATGTACATGGTTATGACGGAAGCACCGGCCGCAGGATCCCTCCCATTATAATGGGTCATGAAGCATCAGGTGTTATAGTCAGGACTGGCTCCGACGTAAGGGAATGGAAAGAAGGCGACAGGGTAACTTTTGATTCAACGGTGTATCCTCTTGAGGATTGGTTTACACTTCAGGGAAGATATAATCTGAGTGAAAACAGGGAGGTGCTTGGTGTGTCACCAGGAACATACAGAAGGAACGGAGCCTTTGCAGAATATATTTCTATTCCCCGGCATATCCTTTATAAAATTCCCGACAGTGTTTCATTTGAAGAGGCAGCCATGGTTGAAGCAATAGCAGTTGCACTTCATGCAGTAAACCTGTCGGAGGTAAAGATGGGAGAAACCTGCCTGGTTGCGGGAGCAGGCATGATAGGTGTCTTTATCATTAAGCTTCTGAGACTTTCAGGCGCCTCAAAAATTATAGCGCTCGATATAAATGATCAGCGTCTTGGTAATGCCGTTAAAGCAGGAGCTGATCTTGCTCTTAACCCCAATGATGTAAAGGTTGATGAGAAAATAAAAGCCCTTGGCGGTATCAGAGGGGTTGATATGTCTTTTGAAGCTGTGGGGATAAGCGAAACGGTAAATATTGCAATAGAATCAGTAAGGAAAGGAGGCAGAGTAATTCTGGTAGGAAATATTAAAGCACAGATCGATTTTCCCCTTCAGAAGGTAGTCACAAGAGAACTCAGGATTCTCGGCAGTTGTGCCATACGGGGAGAATATGAAGCTGTACTTGATCTGCTTGAATCGGGAAAGGTAAAAGTTGACGATCAGATATCTAAAATAGCTCCACTTTCAGAAGGAGCTCTTTGGTTTGATAAACTGTATAATAAAAAAGAGGATCTGAATAAAGTCATTCTTGTCCCGTAGAATACTGAATATGGCAAATAAAATCTATAATGTATCTATTGCAGGATGTGGTAAAGTCGCTCATCTTCATGCAAAAGCAATTCAGAAAATACCCAATGCCCGACTTTGCGGTGTATGGAGCAGGACCAGTTCCACAGCCGAAAAATTCGCCGGCCAGTATCAGACCAGGGCATGGACTGATGTTGCGGCGATGGTAAGGGAGTCAGGAGCTGACCTAGTGATAATTTGCACTCCTCATAAGTTTCACAGGGGTCCTGCTGTTGAAGCAGCATTGGCAGGAGCCAGCATTCTTGTTGAGAAACCGCTCGCAGCCGATCTTAAGGATTGTGATGCGATAATAGAAGCATGCAGGTCCGGTAAAGTAAAACTGGGCGTTATAAGCCAGAGAAGATGGTATGCTCCGGTGAAAAGAGTTAAGGAGGCAATTGAATCCGGAAAAATAGGGAAACCGGTGCTCGGAACAATTACCATGTTAGGCTGGCGCGATAAAGCATACTATGATTCTGATGCATGGAGAGGTACCTGGGAAATGGAAGGAGGGGGGGTGCTCGTTAACCAGTCTCCGCATCAGCTCGACATCCTTTTATGGTATATGGGAGAGATAGATGAGGTGTATGGAGTGTGGCGTAACCTGAACCACCCGTACATAGATGTAGATGATACGGCTGTAGCAATTGTAAAATTCAAAAGCGGAGCTATCGGGAATATCCTGGTGAGCAACTCTCAGAAACCCGGAATCTACGGTAAAGTTCATGTTCACGGACAGAATGGTGCGTCGGTAGGAGTTCAGACTGATGGTGGTGCAATGTTCATTGCCGGGATGTCGGGAATAGCCGAGCCACCGGTCAATGACCTCTGGACAGTTCCGGGTGAAGAAAATATGCTCAAAAATTGGAACGCTAACGACTCTGAGATCTTTAACAGCTGCGATCCTACAGTCCATTATATGCAATGCCAGATTGAAGATTACATAAATGCATTGGAAAATGGTACAGAACCTCTTGTTACAGGTGAGGATGGACGACGTACTGTCGAACTTTTCACATCAATCTACCGTTCTTCAAAAGAAAATGCAATAATTAAGTTCCCATTGAAGTCCTAACCAAAACTAACCTTTCAATTATGTCAGCATCATATATCTTTTTTATTGTAATTATAGCTGTCGCAGCATTATTAATAATGGTGCTGAAATTCAAGATAAATGCATTTGTATCTCTCCTGATCACTTCTATTTTTGTAGGGATACTTGCCGGAATGCCACTTTCCCAGATCTCCAAAAGCATACAGGATGGAATGGCCGGTACTCTTGGATTTGTAGCCACCGTTGTAGGGCTCGGCGCTATTTTCGGGCAGATGCTTGAAAGCTCAGGCGGCGCAAGATCGCTGGCTCATTACCTTATCAGGAAATTTGGGACCAAAAGAGCTCCATGGGCATTAATGCTGACTGGTTTCGTTGTCGGAATACCGATCTTTCTTGATGTCGGTTTTATAATACTTATTCCTGTTGTTTACGCGCTTACACGTGATTCCAACCGATCTGTTCTCTATTATGCTATACCTCTTCTTGCTGGGCTGGCTGCCACTCATGCAATGGTTCCTCCGACACCGGGACCAATGGCTGTTGCAAATATTCTGGGAGTTGAATTAGGGTATGTAGTTATTGTCGGAATCATTGTCGGAATTCCAAGTGCAATTCTGGCAGGTCCTGTTTTCGGCCGGTTTATTGCAAAAAAGATAGTTTTACCTGCCCCTGCCGATATTTTCGAAACCATGAAAGCCGAAGACAACGAGGAAGAAAAACTGCCATCGTTCGGAGTGATTGCCTTGATTATTTCAACGCCTCTTATCCTGATACTCTTTAGCACAGTTCTTAATGTGTTTATTGAAAAAGGTCTGGTGGAACAATCATTGCTGACTGAAATTATAATTTTTATTGGACATCCCTTTACGGCACTCATCATTGCAACATTGCTGTCAATACTTCTTTGTCTGAAAAGAAATATGTCATCGCAGGCAATACTTGATCTGAGTACAAAGGCTCTTGGTCCTGCAGGAATAATAATTTTAGTTACCGGGGCAGGTGGCGTTCTAAAGCAGATTCTTGTTGACAGTGGCATCGGAAATATACTGGCAGAATCAATTGCCGATTCTTCCTTTCCGGTAATTTTACTTGCCTGGATGATAGCGGCAGCTGTTCGTGTGACCCAGGGTTCAGCGACTGTGGCAATGATCACCGCAGCCGGAATAATGGCTCCCATTCTTACTGTATTTGATCTCAGTCAAACCAATATGGCTTTGATCGTTATTTCAATAGCAGCAGGTGGAACTATTCTTTCGCATGTTAATGACAGCGGTTTTTGGATCGTAAGTAAGTATTTGGGAATGAATGAAAAACAAACTCTTCAGTCATGGACCGTTATGGAGACTATCATATCTGTTTCCGGTTTATTGCTCACGTTGCTGCTAAGCCTTTTTATATAAAAACGGCAAATTAAAGTATCATGAACGGCTTCATGAGATAAATTGGTTATGAGAAAGGCATTTTCAATTTTTTATTTTTCATTGGTTGCAACTGTTTTATCGGCACAGGAAGGAATTCCTATACTGACAAATTATTATGCCAGCCGGGAAATTGAAAATCAAAGCTGGGCCATAACCCAGGATGAGTACAGGGTTATGCTGTTTGCCAACAGGAAAGGCATCCTCTCTTTTGATGGAGGAGAATGGGTGCCATTGAGGATTCCGATTGTTCCATTCTCCCTGCAAATGAACCCGTTTGACAATATTATCTATGCTGGTGGGGAAAATGATTTTGGATATATTGAAAAGGATCAGATGGGATCATACGGATATGTTTCCCTTTCGAGTGATTCCTCCGGGATAGGTCTTATAACAAGAATAATCTTCAAAGATTCTCTGGTATGGTTCTACAGTGAAAAGTCATTGAGCCGTTATAACGCCGAAAAATATAATATGGAGCTGCGACTCGAATCTGATGGAGATGCTCCCTTTACAGGTATGTTTGTTAACCATGAAAATACTTATGTAAATGTATTGGGCAAAGGTTTGCACAGGATTGAAAGCGATACCCTTTTCCCGATAGTTACCGGTTATCTGACCGCCAGTACCAGTATTCTCTTCTCATTACCTTATGATGATACGATGGTGCTGGTTGGTACCAGCGACGGACGGCTTATGCTCTTTGACGGTATAAAGTATTTCGATTACCAGGCCGGCGATGATGGCTACCTGAAAGCAAATATCTTATCGGAAGGCATAACACTTGGCGACAGCCTCTATGCCTTTTCAACATTTGATGGTGGAGCCGTAATAATGGAAAAAAGAAGCGGGAAAGTCAGGTTTATAATCAATAACCAGAACGGCTTACCTGACGATGAGATCTTTGGCTTAGGAAAAGACAGAAGCGGTGGATTGTGGTTGTCGCATCAGTATGGTCTGACGAGGGCCGATCTTAATATTCCTGTTGGTAATTTCAGCGTTTACCAGGGACTTACCGGCAATCTTTCAAGCTCATTAAAATATAATAATGAACTTTATGTGGCCACAAGCGAAGGAGTATTCTATCTGGCAGAGGTTAAGAATTATTCAAAGATCGAGGTTCTGAAAAAAAGTGAAACCGGTATCAGATCAGTTCCCGTTATAACTCCTGTTCCTGTCCCGGCTCCTGTGCCTGTGCAACAGGCTCCATCGTTGGCACTGCAGGAGAGAGCCACCGAGACCCAGATCCGCCGGCAAGGGATACTAAACAGAATATTCAGTAAGAAGCCAGTCGTTGAAGCAGCGGCAGAAGAAAAAAAAGAAGAGAAAAAAGAAGAAAAAGTCAGGGAAAAGGAACCTGAGATTAACATAAGCATATCATCTCCCGCACCTGCAATAAAATATACATGGCAAACAATAAAGAAGTTAAAATCGGTTGATTATTTATACAGGAAGGTTGACGGCCTGAATGAAAAGTGCAGACAGCTGGTTCCTACCGGCAGCGGAATACTTGCTGCTACTAACAGAGGCCTTTTTATAATTGATAACCGTAAGGCTACGCTTATTGGCGGGAACAGATATATCAACTTTATAAGCTGGCAGCCCTTCAACGGAAAATATGCTGTGGTCACAAATGATGGCTATTTCCTGTTAAGCAGACTTAACAACCAATGGAAAATTGAAATTCCTGACCCCGGGTTTAATGATGCTCTTTACTCTGTGATCCAGAAAGATGAAAATACTTTATGGTTAGGTGGCGAAGATATTGCTTACAAAGCTATTCTGAATACGGAAAGCAGGAAAACCGAATATGAACGATTCAGGATCGAAAATAACTTTCCGCAGCGTTACTTTGTTAACCTGATAAACGATTCGGTCTTTATCATGACCGAAACAGGACTAAATTATTATGACAGTCTCTCATCCAGTTTCATACCATATAATATTTCAGGATCCGGATCAGACCGAGAAGAGCTTTTTACCTTTCCGCTCTCCAATATTCCTCTCGTAAAATGTGGTCAGGAATGGTACTTTAACCAGAAGGATAAACCTATTGGAGAAAAAGATATTTCATTGCTGAAGTTATTCGATGATATAATATCGGTTCATCTCGAAAATGATAATATATGGATAATAGAGGAGGGGAACAGACTTTATCGGATCAATAGGAACGGATCGTCAAAAATAGCTTCGGCAACTGATCTGTTTGTAAAAAATATTCAGAATGAAAAGGGTATTAATTTTGATCTCTCTAACGTAATATTTGAAAGAGGTGACAATGTTATTAATTTTAATATAGTTGCCCCTGTTTTCCTCAAAAAAAACCTGACTCAGTACCAGTATTATATTCCAAAGCTTATGCCTGGATGGTCGGCATGGTCAACGCAGGCAAGCTATAGTAAGGGGATCCCGAGGTCGGGTGAATATACTTTGCTTGTTAGAGCAAGGGATATCTGGGGCAACGTTGGCGAGCCTGTTTCCCTTTCTTTTACAATAAGAGCAGCTTTCACCCGAACGACTTTATTCTACATGCTGCTGATAATGGGGGTTTTTCTGATGGTGTTCATGGTAGTACGGTTTCGTGAGCGGCAGCTTAAGGAAAAAAACAGGATCCTTGAAGAAAAGGTAAAAGAAAGAACAGCAGAGATAGAAGCTCAGAAAGAAGAAATCACCTCTAGTATTGAATACGCGAGCAGAATACAGATGGCAATGCTTCCTGTAAATGATCTCTTTAAGACATTATTTTCAGATTCATTTATTATTTTTAAACCCCGCGATATTGTAAGCGGAGACTTTTACTGGGTTGGCGAGGATGAGAAGAATATCTATGTTGCTGTCGCCGACTGCACCGGACATGGTGTACCGGGTGCATTTATGAGCGCACTTGGCATATCGACCCTTAATGAGATCATTACAAACAACAAGGATCTCCAGGCAAATACAGTGCTGAATCTGCTACGGGAGAAGATCAAAGGATCGTTGCATCAGACAGGAAAAGAAGGTGAAGCAGCTGATGGAATGGACATCTCCTTTGTAATAATCAGAAAATACAGGAGAAAAATCCAGTTTGCCGGCGCCTATAATTCATTACTGATTTATTCGGACAATGAACTTTTTGAGTACAAGGCCGACAGGATGCCAATCGGTATTCATTACAGAAATGAACTGCCATTTACAAATTACGATATAAATATCAGAAAAGGTGATGCAATCTATATTCTTACGGATGGGTTGCCAGACCAGTTCGGCGGTCCCGAAGGAAGTAAATTCAAGCGTGCCAGCCTGAAAAAGCTTTTATTACAGATATCTGACCGAACTATGGCTGAGCAAAAAATACTGATTGAAAACGAGTTTGAGAAATGGAGAGGGAAGATGGAGCAGGTGGACGATATCACTATTATCGGGATAAGAAATTAACAGCTATTCAATTAAATAATTAAACAGATTTATAATGAAGATTAAGTTTATTGGAGCAGCAAGGGAAGTAACGGGAAGCAAACATCTTCTGACGACGGATGCAGGAAAAAGAATTTTACTCGATTGCGGGATGTTCCAGGGCAAGGGGCTCGAAACTGACAGTATGAACAGGGAACTTGGTTTTGAGCCGGCAGAGTTACATTATGTTATCCTGACCCATGCTCACATTGATCATTCAGGTCTGATCCCATATTTGTACAGAAGGGGATTCACAGGTTCCGTAGTGTGCACAAATGCCACACGCGATCTTTGTTCAATAATGCTGGCAGATTCAGGTTACATTCAGGAGCACGATACCCAAACATTTAATAAAAGACGCTTAAAGAAAGGCCTGCCGGCTGTAACACCGATATATACTCGTGAGGATGCAGTTGACTGCATGAAGCTGTTCATCGGGGTTCCTGAAAATATGAAGTTCAGGATAGATGATAATATAAAAGTCCAGTTCACAGGCACTGGTCACATGCTGGGAAGCAGTGTTGCCAATATACAGATACTTGAGAATGGCCAGTTAAAAAGAATTGCATATACAGGTGATATCGGAAGGCCTATCAGCAGGATCCTCTCATCACCGAAGCCATTCCCCCAGGCTGATTTTCTGATAACGGAATCAACCTATGGCGACAGGTTGCATAATGATAAACATGAAGCAGACCAGGAACTGCTTGATGTATTAAATTACACCTGTGTGGAGAAGAAGGGAAAACTTATTATCCCTTCATTCAGTGTTGGCCGTACTCAGGAAGTAGTTTATACTCTGAATAATTTTTTTAATGAGGGAAGACTTCCCAAGGTTGATGTCTTTGTTGACAGCCCGCTGGCAGTTAATGCTACAACCATCTTCAGGATGCATCTAAACGGATGGTTCAACGAGGAATTCCGGAAAGTGCTTAAAACAGATACAGATCCTTTTGGATTCCAAAACCTTACATATATAACCAAACAGGAAGATTCCAAAAGACTTAACGATTACAAATACCCATGTGTTATAATTTCTGCTTCGGGTATGATGGAAGCCGGCCGGGTCAAGCATCATCTTGCAAATAACATTTCTGATCCAAAAAATACTGTTCTTGCAGTAGGTTATTGTTCTCCCGAAACTCTCGGTGCAAGGATACTCAGGGGTGATAAAGAAGTCTCCATTCACGGAATAGTCCATAAAGTTAATGCAGATATCAGAAAGATTGATGCATTCAGCGGACATGGAGATTACAAAGAGATGATCAGCTTTATAAGCTGCCAGGACAAAAGTGCATTAAAGAAAGTTTTCATCGTCCATGGAGAATATGAAACTCAGAAAAAATATGTAGCGAAGCTTCAGGAAGAAGGTTTTAATAATATTGAAATACCGGCTAAAGGTCAGGAATACATTATTTAAATGGATACCGGATCACAGTTAGATTAACTGATTAAGTCCTTCATTTCCTTTCTTACCTTCTTCCATGGTGGAAATAATTCCGTGAGAAGTTTGTAGTATGCGGTGCCATGATTATGATGCTTAAGGTGGCATAGTTCATGAATAATGACGTATTCGGTGTAAATTTCAGGAAGTTTTATAAGTTCCGTGCTCAGGGTAATTACTCCTTTTGATGAACAGCTTCCCCACCTTCTCTTCATCGAACGTACTATCAGTCCTGCAGGCCTGAAGTTTTGTTCTTTATACCTTTCGAGAACATTGTTGATCATTGACTGAAACAGGCTTTCGGCTTCCGTTTTGTAACCTTTGTAAATCAGTCTTTTCACGGCCACCTGATCCTCAGGATTCCTTATCCCCAGGTCAATCGCACCGTTATTGAAACTGATATACTGCCGTGTTGATTTTGATATCTTAAGTAGAGCTTCATTCCCCATGAAGAGGTGGCTGCTCCCATTGGAAAAAATCCTTTTCAGACTTTTTTTCTTATTTAAGATGAAGTTATCCCGATGCCTTGTTATCCATGACGATTTCTCCATAATAATTCTTTCAATGATTGTGTCGGAAGTTCTGTGAGGTACCCGTACAACAACCGATGAGTCGGGGAGCACGCTTATACCCAGAGTCCTTCTCCTTGAATAGACTATCCTAAGCTCAATATCATGGATTTTCCGGACAATGGTTTTTTTCAGCATGTATCAGATAAAAAGTTTTCAAATATTTCCCGCCAACGGGGAATATTTCTTGGAAATAATAAAGACCATAATGAGTCAAGTTCCGCAGAAAATGTTAAAGATAATTAAAAGCCGGATTTTGGGAATAAAGTAAAGCAGGTGTTTGTCTAAATAATATAATTATCATTTTTTGCAGAAAAATCATACTTAATTCAACCATTCTTGTTTCAGACTTATTGAGTTAGTTAGGTTAGTATGTTAGTTATAAGAACATGGTATGGTAAAAAAGCCGGTTGAATTAACCGAGGGCAGCTTTTCATACAGCTGCCCTCTTTTATTATTCCTTTTTTTGTGTTAGTGTGATGACCGTAATTTCGGCCGGCATCCATATCCTGAATGGAATTGCAAGAACGCCAAGCCCCCTGTTTACATAATGATATTGATCACCATCGCAGAACAATCCTCCCCAGTGAGGATAAAAGAATATTGAAGGACTCCACCTGAAATTTTTTGTAAGTATGCCCATCTGCATTCCATGAGTGTGTCCTGATAGTGTCAGATCAATATCAGTTTTTCCTCTAACATCCTTTGTCCATTGATTAGGGTCGTGTGCAAGAAGTATTTTAAGATCAGCGCTGTCAGCTCCTGACATTGCTTTTTCGAGGTTGCCGTGGATCATTACCGGATGCCTTCCTTTTGTAATTACGCCTATGAGGGCAATTTTTGATCCTTCGATGTCAATAATTATATTTTCATCAGTCAGAATCCGGTAGCCTGAGGCAGTAATCAGCTCATTCATCCTGGCAATATTATTTTCATAATCGGTCTCATCATACCCCGGATGATATGTTCCGATGTCGTGATTGCCCAGTACAGCAAAGCTCCCATAACTTCCTTTTGCCTTTGACAGGATTGTATCATTTCGGCCGAACTCCTGCCATGATATGTTAACGAAATCTCCGGTATTGATAAGCAGGTCAGGTTGCTGCTCATTAATTTCGTCCATTAAACCGTCAAGTATGTTCAGATGGTTATAAAAAGTGGGCAAGTGCAGGTCTGATATTTGTACTATTTTAAATCCGTCCATGTTTGCCGGAAGATCTTTAACAGGAAGGGTTATGTTATCGGTTTTTATATTGAACCTGCCATGAAAAACCCCTATGGCAATTACTAAAGACATAAGTAC
Organism: uncultured Bacteroidales bacterium; assembly: GCA_942492865.1. Taxonomy (GTDB): domain Bacteria; phylum Bacteroidota; class Bacteroidia; order Bacteroidales; family VadinHA17; genus LD21. Next base: position 3,331,054 of record OW818650.1, read on the forward strand.
AGAAAGTGCCATTCCAGTCCAGGTTAAAGTTCTTGCATTCCTTATTTTTAAAAATATTCCGGTAAAATGAAAAACAACAATTATTAATCTCGGAACTGCAACTGCGCAAACCAGAGCCATTAAATTCATTGATAACCATGAGTACCATGCTGTTGCGAATCCGTCTGTATTTAATTGTACCCGTGCGAAGATTGTCCACAGCCAGATGCTCAGAATAAGGTTTAAAACAGATGAAAAATAAAAAGCTTTACCTGAAGTTCTGTAAAAATGCCTGTAAATTACAACCCATGTAAGTGTTTCAACTACAAGGAATAAAACGAATAATTTCATCTAATCTTATTATAACGCAAAAATAGTGATTAAAATTTATTAACCTGCTTAATCCGTTACGTTCACCGGTATCCCTTCTGTCAGAAGTCAGCACGGTGTTTGAATGGAGCAGATCCCGGTTATTATTTTCAATTATTTTATCTTTACACTTTATCATTTTATATATGGCTTCAGTTGATTTCTACGATTGTACCTTTGAGCCGGATATGGTTCTCACTTATTCGGTTATTATGGCAAGATATCACGGCAACTGGATATTTGTACGCCATCAGGCAAGAACGACCTTTGAAATACCCGGAGGTCATATTGAGCCTGGAGAGACATCGCATGATGCCGCAGGAAGGGAGCTAAGGGAAGAGACAGGAGCAACCCGGTTTGATATACGATGCATTGCCACTTATTCTGTTTCTCGTGATAATCATGTTGGATGGGGGAGGCTATACTTTGCTGAAGTGCATGAGCTTGGAGCCATACAGGATACTTCTGAAATAGCCGCCATTATTTTGCTTGATCATCTGCCAGGCAACCTTACCTATCCGGATATACAGCCGCATTTTTATGAGAGGATAATGAATATTATGAACGCGTCCCCGCTGGCTGGCTATTAATAGATCTTCAGTTGATTCACACTTGATGGATTTCAGATATATTCAAAGCTGATTTTCTTCAGCCATCTTTCTTCGAGCAGTCTGGCAATTCGTTTTATCACTGTTCTTCTGATCTCTAGATCAACCGGAAGGTTAGGATCCTGATGCGCAATATTAATTCTTGTTCCTATGATAAAATGTATCTCATCACATTCCATCACCATCCTGACGATCTTATCGGCAGGCCCTTTGCCAAGGCGGACACTGTTCTTATAAGTTTTCAGTATTTCACTTACCTTCTGCAGTGTTAAAATGCCTTCGGTGACAAGATCTATCCCTTCAAGGAAACTTTCAGGAGGGAGTTCAGGATCTTCAAAAATAAGCTCATCGACAATAGTCCTGTTCAATTCTCTTGCCACTATATCGGCGGTGGTACCTCCGCAGAGAATTACTTTTCCATTATATGCTTTAACTTTTTCGGCTAGTTCCTTATCTTTTTCCTTTTCATAGGGAGGACCTGTGCAGATCAGTAATTTACGGGGCTCACGAAAGTATATTGTGGCACAGCTGATATCGTCCCGGGCTTTATACTTGTCATTTTTATGAGCCATGGTGACTATTTTGCCTGAAAGAACAGAAGCAGAGATCGATGCATCGCCATTTACCAGCTTCGCAGCATAAGATGCCACATTATCAATTTCCCAGCCAAAAGGAAATTCATCACTTCCCATTCCGCTCTGGGCCACACCATCGGAGCACATTATCACCCGGTCTTCCTTGGCAGGTATAAAAGTGCAATTGCTCAGCACTTTACCTTTATGTTTCCCTTTTTTCAGAACAACTTTGCCCCAGGAAGGGTCAAAGATCTTGTTCCCCCTGAGAATTATAGTACGCGGATTATCATATTCAAGAATATTTACCCGTCCGCTGCTCTCAATATCAATTATGGAAAAGGTTGAATAGCTTATTTTACGTTCACTGCAAACCGGGAGAGTGTTCATTATTATCTCAGCAATCCTGTCAACTTCCTTATGTTCGCTGGTGAAATTCAGGGCCATGGTAGAGGTCAGAGTAGCCAGGATATTGGCCTTTACACCATGTCCCATGCCATCGGAAAGTACAGCAATCACCCTTTCTTCTTCCTTTATATACCTGTAAAGGAATACATCGCCGCAGATCCTCTCTCCATCGTAATTTTTCTGGAGACTGTTCACTTCGATGTAGAAATCTTTTCTCACATGATAGGATGTTAGCGGGAATTATTTCTTCTTTGTTTTGTACGATTCTATTATTGAATTAAGCATCTGCTCAGTTTCTGATGCTCCTTCGCCAAGAAGGAATCCGATTTTCTGAACCATATCAAGATGATTCTCAATAACCTCATTAAGCCTTATCATTACTTCCTCTCCCTGTACTTCAGGCGAATAAAGGTCTCTGATTATGGCGCCGCACATCTTATTTTTTTTAATTGGAAAGATCGAGATGTTCAGCATCTTGTCTTCAAGGTGAATATCCTTGCTCACAACAGATTGATTCTCTTTTATAACAAAAGTGAACATATTATATATTGTAAAGGGAACAAGAGTCTTTATATCGGCGCCGGCTAGTCCGGGTATCACGTCTGATATAGCCTGGGCATCTTCCCCTATAAGCGTTATAAAGCTTTGGTTAGAGTGCAGGATTTTGAGGTTGTTATCGACAATAACTACTCCTGAAGGAAGCTTCTCAAGCATGTTGTTCATCATGTCGGAGGTGCTTTGAGCAATCTCTTTCTCCCTCCTGGCAAGCTCTTCCGAATCCTTCAGCGCTTCTTTTGTCTCAGCGAGCTTCCTGTTTGTTTGCCTGAGAGTTTCTATATACTCCTGTTTGTTCCTGAGATTGAAGGTATGGCACATTTCGGGTATTGCCAGGCCTTTTGCCACTGTTGATGCAAAATCGCGGCATGATACGTACCCGCATGCTCCGCAGTTCACTTCTTCATCAGGATCGTTTTTACCAATTACTTTGAGAACTTCATTAATAGCTTCCTGCGGGGGATCAGGTATTCGCTGATCATCAGCTGTATAGGTCCTGCGGAAGTTAAGTCCTGGCCATTTTTCCATGTTTTTTCGCCACAGATCATTATCGAGCCTGCCTGTCCGTTTTTCAGTGTAACGCCTGACAAGAGCCCTTCGCCTGAAACGTTCCATGTGATGCTCCATACCTGGTCCAAGCAGACAACCATGACAGAAAAAAAGGTTAAAATGGTGTTGAATGGTATCAATATACTTGTCAAAATCGTTGATCGCTTCCATTATATCCTCTTTTCCTGAAGCAGTTATGACACTGCTTGACACTATATCACGTTTTATGCCTCCGGCCTGGATGATCCCTGCCGGCAGAGGATAAAGGGCTCCCCAATTACCAAAAGGAGGATCGAAATCAGACATCCTGACAGACTTCTCAGTTATCCTCGCCTCTTCAAACATCTGCCTGAGTTCAATGAATGTTAAGACGCCGTCAACCATTTTGCCCTCTGCATGATCAAGAGCTTCATCTTTTGCATCAATGCAGGGACCTATCAGAATTGTCTTTACATCGTCACCATAAAGGTCCTTCACCACCATTGCAGTAGCAATCATTGGCGAAACAAGCGGTGCGAGATTAGGAACAAGATCAGGGTGGAACTTTCTGACCATCTTTACAATCGAAGGGCAGTTAGCTGTTATATAATATTTGCCTTCAGCTTTCCTGAATAGTTTTGCATAAGCTGCCGCTACCAGGTCCACACCAAATGAGACTTCATGAACATAGTCAAACCCGAGCTTACGGATCATTGCAACAAATTTCCTGTAATCGGTAATATCGTCAAACTCCGATGCAAGGCTTGGTTCAATGAGGGCTGCAGTTTTTGAAGGTGATGACAGCAGCGCCTTAACATCGTGCTTTGAGTCGCGGAATTCAATTGCACCCGGTGCACACGAAACAAAACATAATCCGCATCCAATGCATCTCCCGGGTATTATAAACGGATGTTCCTTCTGCGGCCTGACCTCTATTGCATTAACCGGACATACCCTGACACAGGAATATGAGTTTCTGCAAACAGCATCATTTATATACAGAACCGGTTTTATATTGTTCATCCTGATCCTATGTTATTTTATCTTGCCAACCTCTTTTTCGAGAATGCTGTCAATCTGCGAAGGAGTAACACCTTCAAAGACCTGGTCATTTATCATCAGGTTTGGACCATTACTGCAATGACCCATACACCTTGCTCCCTTAAAAAGCACTTTGTCTTCCAGGTTGTTCCGGTGAAGATAATCTCTAATATATGCCACTACTTCCTTGTTCCCCCTTGAAAAGCAGGAGCTGCCAAGGCAAATATGCATTTCATTCTTACGAGCCATTCTATTGTTTATGAATAAACAGCAGCTTCAAAAGTAGTAATTATTTCAGTAATAGATTATTCTTATCTTATCATTAATTGGTGAGTTAAAATAGCAGTATTGAGATAATATGTTCTGAGACAGCCATTAGTCTCTATTAAGGAAATCATAATTATGCAATCTAATAATCAGAATATTAATGCATTGAACATTCTGATTAAAATATCAGATTATAATGTTAATAAAATAACAATGTTTATTGAATAACAATAAAAAAAATTAAATTTGTATAGAATAAAATCTGAAATGGCCGATAAGATAGAGCAGATTATAAAAAAATACAGGCCGGGAAGGAGGGAAGATCTTATTCCCCTTCTCCAGGAGCTTGAGGAAGAATCGGGTTACCTTTCCGAAGAGGCTATTGTCCGCGTTGGAACGCATCTCGGACTCAGCACTACGAAAATTTTTGGCCTGGCAACTTTCTATGACCAGTTCAGATTCGTGCCATTAGGGAAAATAAATATCAAAATTTGTCATGGAACTTCATGCTTCCTGAACGGGTCGAGGAGTATTCTCAACAAGTTAAAGGAATTAACAGGGATAGCGCCCGGTCAGACTACGCGCGATGGTCTTATCAGCATTGAGCTAGTTACCTGTATGGGTGGATGCACCAGCGGACCGGTTATTCAGGTTAACGGAGAATTCCGTACACATGTTAAGCATGAGCAGATGGCTGATCTTTTAAGCAAGCTGAAATATATTATTGAGAATGATTAAATGGACGAGCTGAGTAGATTTCTTATTGATAAGGTTCTGCTTTTTGAGTCAGATACCCTGCCTTCCGAGACGGAAAAGGTACTGCAGAAAGTCAGGAGAGATAGAACTGACTTTCCGGTGATTTTCCTTTCATACGGAACTTGCAGTATTATTGCCGGCTCTGAGAAAACCGCCTCAGCAATTAATTCATTTGTCCATGAATGGGCACACGGAACAGTTCTTGTCAGAGTGGGCTGTTTTGCACCTTCGAACTTTGAGCCGTTTGTAGGTATACAGCTTCCCGGGAAAAATAAAATCTTTTTTAAAAATATAACAGAAGAAAAAGTAGAGCCGCTACTCAATGGTGTATTTCATAATGAAATAAAAGAACAGGATGCTCTTTGCCAGGTAGGTTCGACCGGATTCGAGCTATGGAGCGGCATTCCCTTTTTAAATGATCTCCCTTTTTTTGCCGGTCAGAAACGGGTCGTTCTTAACAATTGCGGATGGTACGATCCGGAAAACATCGATGAATATATTGCCAGGGGAGGGTACCGTGCTTATGTAAAAACAATCAGGAACTATACTTTTGAAGAGGTATGCGACATAATTGACCGCAGCGGATTAAGAGGCCGCAGTGGTGGCGGATACAGGACCGGTCTGAAATGGAAGCAGGCTCTTAACACAGTTTCTGATGCAAGGTATCTGATATGCAATGCAAAAGAAAGTGACCCCGGCGCTTTTACCGACCGGACAATTATTGAAAGCGATCCTCATAAACTGATTGAAGGGATAGCTATTTCCGCTTATGCAATTGGTGCTTCCACCGCTATAATTTATATGAGATCCGGTTCATCCCATGCACGAAACAGGCTGATAAAAGCTGTTGCTGCGGCAAGGGAATATGGTTTGATAGGACATAACATTTTTTCAAGCGGCTTCAATCTCGATATACTGATAAAAAAGGAGCCAGGCGCCTTCGTATGCGGTGAAGAAACGGCCCTGATCAGCAGCCTTGAAGGAAAAAGGGGCATGCCGCAGCTTAAACCACCTTATCCTGCCACTTCAGGATTGTATGGTAAACCTACCATCATAAACAATGTGGAGACACTAATGAATGTGCCTCTGATAATGCAAAACGGACCCGAATGGTTCCAGAAAATCGGAACTGAAAACAGTCCGGGTACAAAGGTTTTTGCAATAACCGGCAAAGGCAGGATGGCCGGTGTTATAGAGGTTGAAATGGGAACTTCCCTCAGAACGGTTCTTGAAGAGATGGCTGACGGGATTCGTGAGGGGAAAGAGCTTAAGGCAATCCAGCTCGGAGGAGCTTCCGGCTCTTTTCTAAAACCCGAAAATCTTGATATAAAGGTTGACTATGATCTTATGCATGAAAAAGGCATTGGCATGGGAGCCGGTGGTTTTGTGATAATTGATGAATCAACCTGTATGGTCGATCTGGTAAGGTATTACATGGAATTCATCAGGAATGAGAGTTGCGGTAAATGCATTCCATGCCGTGAGGGAACAGGCCGTATGCTCGAAATCCTTGAAAGCATCATCAGGAAGCCCTTAAATGAAGGGTCGGGAACTACCCTTGAACGTTTTAAGGGGGTAATGCAGCTTGAGACAATTGCGTCGGTGATGAAGGACACATCACTTTGCGGATTGGGACAAAAAGCGCCAAACCCTTTTCTGAGCGCACTTTCGTCATTCAGGGATGAGTTCGAGGAACATATTTTCGACAGAAAATGCAGGGCTAATTCCTGCCGGGGCCTGAGAACTTTTTCAATCGAAGTTGATAAATGCAACGGCTGTACGGCATGTGCGTCAAAATGCCCTGTTAATGCAATTTATGGAACCAGGCTTCAGCCGTTTTTTATTGTAGAAGAAAAATGCACAGGCTGCGGAATATGCTTTGAAATTTGTAAATTCAGTGCCATAACAATAAAATAATCTGAATGTTATTTACAATACAGGTTAATAATAAGAATATAAAGGCTGAAAAGGGAGAAACAATTCTTTCGGCTCTGAACAGGAACGGGATCATAATTCCTACTCTCTGCAGAATGAAAGACTTTACCCCTACCGGAGCCTGCCGTATGTGCGTTGTTGAGGTTGAAGGAAGAGACAGGCTCATCACAGCATGCTCCCAGCCTGTGGAGGAGTGGATGAAAATAAGAACCCACTCACCCAGGGTCATCACTGCAAGAAAAACCATTGTTGAGCTTCTCCTTTCAAATCACCCCGACGACTGCCTTTATTGTGACCGCAACCTTAATTGTGAGCTTCAAAGTCTTTCGGAAGAATTGAATATACGGGAACGACGGATACGCGGAAAAAAGATTAAACCACGGCTCGATCAATCAAGCCCGGCAATAGTGAGAGAACTCTCAAAATGTATTTTATGCGGCCGGTGCGTAAGAGTCTGCGAAGAAATAATAACATCCAATTCCCTCGATTTTATAAATAAGGGTAAAAATACACATATCGGTACAGCCCTGGATAAGGATTTTAACTTTTCGAGCTGTATAAATTGCGGGCAATGTGTCCTTGTGTGCCCTACCGGTGCACTACATGAGAAACATGTTATAAACGAGGTACAGGAATATCTTAATAAGCCCGGTGTGGTTAAGGTTATACAGTATTCACCTCTCGTTTCAGCAGGAATTGCAGATGAGCTGGGGATAAAGTACAACAGGGAGTTTGACCGTAAGCTCAATGCCGTACTGCGGAAGATAGGTTTTGACAGGGTCTATTCAACAGGTACCGGGACTGATATAGTTATAACTGAAATTGCCCGGCAGCTTTCAGAGCAGATCGACAAAAAAAAGGACGGACCTCTATTTATCTCAGCCTGTCCTTCATGGATCAAATATGCCGAACAATTTCTGCCTGAAATATTACCTCAGTTGTCAACGGTCAAATCGCCACAGCAGATAACCGGCGCTCTCATAAAGACAATTGTGGCAAGTGAACACGGAGTTAAACCCGAGCATGTTTTTTCAGTGTCGGCAACTCCATGTACAGCCATGAAATTTGAAGCAAGGCGCGATGGAATGATGAGAGGAGGAATAAGTGATGTTGACTCAGTTCTGACAGTTAAAGAGCTCCTAAGGCTTATAAAACTATACGGGATTGATATTACCAATATTGTGCCCGAACACCTAGATGATCCTCTTTCGGGAAGAAGCTCATCGGCTGTGCTTGCAGAAGTTTCAGGAGGATTGGCCGAAGGAGTTGTAAGATTATTTCATTTCCTGAAGTTGAATACAGAAATTGATCGTCTCACCTTTAAAAAGCTCAGAATGTCCGGATCATTCAGGGATGCAGTGATCCCCACAGGCGATCGTGACCTGAGAGTTGCTGTGGTTGATGGTCTTACGGGACTTGAAAGGCTTAAAGCTTCACTGCTGTCGGGTGTAAGGTATGATCTTATCGAGGTGATGGCATGTCCCGGCGGATGCGTTCATGGGGCAGGTCTTTCACACAAAATAACAAAAGATGACATCAGGAACAGGGCCAGGCAGATCTATCATACCGATGAAACGGAAGCGGTTACATTACCATGCAAATCACCTTCTGTGCTGAACATCTATGAAAATTTATTGCCGGGAAATAAGGTAGGTGCAGATAAGAATATTTTTTACACTCATTTTGAAAAAAGAAATGTGCTTCGCTGAAAACCAAAATGACATACCATGCTTGTCTATACTATAAAAGAACTTTGCCGAACCTGCTATACCTGTGTGAGGGAATGCCCGGCAAAGGCTATACGTATAGTAGGCGGCCAGGCTGAAGTTATTGATGATCGCTGCATAGCCTGCGGCAACTGCACTAAAGTATGCAGCCAGGGTGCAAAGGTTTTTTTTAAAACATCCGACAGAGTCTTGAAACTGCTTGAAAACGGGAAGAAGATTGCTGCCATTATTGCGCCGAGCTTTCCGGCTGAATTTGCTGATCTTATTGATCACAGGGTACTTATAGGAATGATCAGGGCTGTAGGGTTTGAATATGTATCTGAAGTTTCTTTTGGAGCCGACCTGATAGCCGACAGATATAAAACACTTGTATCAGATGATCAGAATTTTTATATCACCTCCGATTGTCCCTCTATTGTAAAATATGTGAAGTATTATCATCCTGCACTGGTTGACAGGCTCGCACCCATTGTTTCACCAATGGTGGCAATGGGAAGGGTAATGAGGAAAAAGTACGGTGAAGATACTATGGTTGTATTTATAGGCCCATGTGTTGCCAAGAAAGCTGAAAGCAATGAGATAGATGAAGCAATAACCTTTACAGAGCTGAGAGAAATTTTTCAGCAGTTGGGAATTGTTCCGGAAAATGCCGTACCGTCTGATTTTGATCCGCCAACCGGTGGAAGGGGAGCTATTTTTCCTGTAGTCCGTGGCCTGCTTCAGACTGCAAATATCAACGATGATGCGGTGAGTGGAAAAATAATAGCTGCTGAAGGCAGGCTTGGTTTCCAGGAAGCTTTGAAGGAATTTGAAGCGGGTTCGATAAAAAATCAGCACATGGAATTACTATGCTGTGAAGGATGCATTATGGGTCCCGGATTATCCAAGAACGGAAAGCAGTATAACAGGAGGGCGCTCGTAAGCGCTTATGCCGGCAAAAATAAAGGGGAAATGGATTCCGCCGCCTGGCAGAACGATTTTAATGAGTTTTCAGCCCTTGATTTTTCCTGCAGGCATAAACCCGAAGAAGAGCATCGCCTGGACTTCTTTGATGAGAAAGGAGTAAATGAAGTGCTGGCATCGATGGGTAAAACTACCAAAAAAGATCAGCTTGATTGCGGAGCCTGTGGTTATGAAAGTTGTATTGAGCATGCAATGGCGATTAAACGCGGACTTGCTGAAGTGGAAATGTGTCTTCCATATACAATTGAAAAGCTTCACAAATCGGTAAAAGAGCTTGCTCTCTCAAATGAGAAGCTAAGCACAATGAGGCAGGCATTAAAACAATCTGAAAAGCTGGCCCACATGGGACAGCTGTCGGCAGGAATAGCTCATGAACTCAATAATCCGTTAGGCGTTGTTATAATGTATAGCAATATCCTCTATGAAGAATGTTCTGAGGGAGACCCTGTGCGGGAAGATCTTAAACTGATAGTCGAGCAGGCGGGCCGTTGTAAAACAATTGTTTCAGGCTTATTGAACTTTGCCAGAAAGAACCAGGTAAATCATCAGAATGTCAATATAAAAGAGGTAGTAAGCCATAGCCTGGAAAGCCTTATTGTTCCTAAAAATATCCGGATCCTTACCGACGACAGAACTACCAATCCTGAAGCTATGCTCGATACAGAGCAGATAGTGCAGGTTATCACAAATCTGGCCAAAAATGCCTTCGATGCCATGCCCGCTGGCGGAACAATCAATATTGTGCTAGAGGACACCCTTGATGAAGTTATAATTCTTATCAGTGATACAGGAACAGGTATAAAAGAAAGTGACCGGGCAAAGATCTTCGAGCCGTTTTTTACCACCAAGGGTATTGGCATTGGTACCGGGCTGGGACTAGCCACAGCATACGGTATTGTAAAGATGCATAAAGGGCATATCACTGTTGAATCTAATACCGATCCCGAAAAAGGACCAACAGGCACCAGTTTTAAAATTGTTTTACCACGACGGGCATAAGATTGAAAGAATTGTTACGGGATTGTTGTTAATTTATTAACAATGAAACATATTTGTCATAATTATTATCATATTGAATGATTTTTTAGAAATTTGTTATAATGAAAAAAAGCGATTATACTATTCTGATTGCTGATGATGATCCGGATTATCTTTTTCAGACACGTTTCAATCTTGAGAAAGCGGGTTATAAGACAATATCAGTTGAGAGCCAGGCGGAGGCAGAGTCTGTAATATCACGCTTCAGGCCTGACCTTGCAATTTTTGATCTGATGATGGAAAGTGATGATAGTGGCTTTATTTTGTGCTACAGGCTGAAGAAAAAATATCCCGATGTTCCGGTGATTCTTGCAACGGCAGTATCTCATGAAACAGGTTTGTCGTTCAGTGTAGATTCAGAGAACGAGAAATCATGGATCAGGGCCGACCGGTATCTGGAGAAGGGGATAAGGGCCGAACAGCTCGACCAGGAAATAATGAAATTGTTAAAATTATAAGATGGCTGTATTAAAAGTTCTGGTGATAGATGATGAACCCGGTATACGGTCAGGCGTGTCAAGGATACTTAACGGCTTTCATGTAACCTATCCGTTCATGGATGAAGATTACACTTTTTCGGTTTCTGAAGCTGCTACAGGTGAAGACGGACTTATAAAACTTGAGGATGAAAGACCCGATATTCTTCTGCTCGATAATAAGTTACCAGGAATGCAGGGGGTTGATGTTCTGGATCACGTCAGAAAAAAGAACTATGATGTTGTAGTTGCAATGATTACTTCTTATGCCTCCCTCGATGTAGCCATAAGAGCCACCCGTGACGGGGCCACTGATTTTATACCTAAACCATTTACTCCCCAGGAGCTAAAATCGAGCATAGAAAATATAACAAAGCAGCAGTATCTGAAAAGAATAACCAAAAAGCTTACTGCTGAGGGGAAGAAGATAAGATACCAGTTTCTCTCAGTCCTTTCGCATGAGCTTAAAGCTCCGCTGAACGCCATTGAAGGCTATCTGATGATGATGCAGGAAAAGAAAGCAGGAGACAGGGTTGAAGATTATACTGAATATATCGAAAGATCACTCCAGCGGATACAGGGAATGAGGAACCTCATAATGGATCTGCTCGATTTCACTAAAATAAGACTTGAACGTAAAAATGCAAATATTCAGAAGGTCGACCTTGAAGATATCGCTTCCGGTTCAATCGTAACTGTTCAGCCTTATGCCATTCAGATGGAGGTCAGCTTTAATCTTGATGTTTGTTCCGACCCCTTAATCATGGCCGATCCCGCTGATATGGAAATTGTATTCAACAATCTTATTTCGAATGCTGTTAAATACAATAAGCGAGGAGGCAGGGTGGATATTAAATTTGACTCCAATGATACTGAAGTAATTGTTGCTGTTTCCGATACAGGAATAGGAATAAATCTGGCTGAAACTGAAAATATATGGGCTGAGTTTGTGAGAATAAAGAATGAAAAAACAAAAAATATTACAGGAAGCGGCCTTGGATTATCAATTGTGAAAAAAGTTGTCGAACTTTATAATGGAACTATAATTGTAAATAGTACACCAGATATAGGAACAACATTTACTGTAAGATTGCCAAAAGAACATATAACCATTGCTTGAACTATGACAAAATTACCAGGGAAAACAGTTGAACGACTGAGCGAATACAGAAGAACCCTTCTGGGATGCCTCAATGAAAAGAAAAACTTCATTTTTTCACATGACCTGGCAGCACGTCTGCATATTACGGCAGTCCAGGTACGGCGCGACCTGATGCTGATAGGCTATTCAAGCGTGCAACGGAAAGGTTATGATGTGAAAGAGCTTATTGATACAATTGGGAGAATTATTGATTCAGACAAGAGTCTCAATGTGGCAATTTTTGGAATCGGAAACCTGGGAAGGGCAGTGGCAGGGTATTTCAAAGGAAAGAGGTCAAAACTTAATATAGTTGCTTCTTTTGATACTGATCCGCAAAAAGTCAATAAGGTTATTTCGGGAATCAAATGTTATCCGGTAAGTGAAATGGAAAGAATGATCAAAGATCTTGATATACGCCTGGCTATTCTGACAGTTCCTCCCGATTATGCCCGGAATGTAGTTGAAGAAATAGTCAGGTACGGTATAAAAGGTATCCTGAATTATACGACTATTGCGCTTAATGTGCCTGATGGGGTTTATCTTGAGGAGTACGATATGATCACTTCCATGGAAAAAGTAGCCTATTTTGTAAAAGAACAGTAAATGAATGAGGATTTTTCACGGCTTTGATGAAGTAGGCACCATTAATAATGCGGTCGTTACAACAGGATCTTTCGATGGTGTTCACATAGGTCATAAAACTATATTAAACAGGCTTAAGAGATTAGCTGACCAGGAGAATGGTGAATCAGTACTTATTACTTTTGATCCGCATCCGAGAAAAGTCCTTTATCCCGAAAGCGCAGGTAAAGACCTTAAATTAATTAACTCGCGTGATGAGAAACTGGAACTTCTGGAGAAAGCCGGACTTGATAATGTTATTATAGTAAAGTTTACTCTTGAATTTTCTAAGATTAAAAGTGAGGATTTTGTCGCTGATTATCTTTGCAGGAAGTTAAAGGCACGTAAAATTGTGGTAGGATTCAATCACCATTTCGGCTTTAATAAGGAGGGTGATTACAAACAGCTGTGGAACTGGCGCGAAAAATATGATTTTGATGTTGAAGAGATTCCCGAGCAGGAAGTCCAGCACGAAACTGTAAGCTCGACAAAGATACGGCTGGCAATTAATGAAGGCTACATCCAAAGGGCAAATGCATATCTCGATCATTACTACACCATAAAGGCCGATACATATCCTTTTGCGCCTGAAGATAAGATCTTTTCAATCCCTGTTTTTAAGATGCTGATAACCGAAGAATGCAAGCTTATTCCATCATGCGGTATCTATGCTGTTTCAGTAGACTCACGATATAAAGGGATGGTTATCATCTGCAGGGAGAATGATTGCAGGGGAGAAGTTCTGCTTCATGTTCTTGATGAGAGTTTTTTGCCGGGTAAAAATACTAATGTGTCATTCCATAAAAAAATACACGGAGCTGTCCCGCTTAAAGAAGATACCTCTGTCAGGAAGCTGGAAGCAGCAATCAGTGAGATATCCGAGCTGATTTTCTGATATTATCCGGGAAGAGTATAATTCTTAACTCCAGCTATTAAAGAATAATTATAGTATCTGACCGAAAAAGACCGCGTTCAGAAATAATTTATTTGTTCCATACCAGATAGCCCTGAAATTGGTATTGTCATAGAGCGATATTATCCTCCTGCCATGTACACTAACACAGGCGTTATTCTTTATTCTTTCAATATTTTCAGGCGTGCAATATCCGCTGAGATGAGGACTGGCTGTAAAAGATACCGGGTTGTTATATATGTTACTGTTCTTTAATGCAACGGTAGCCCCCGATTTCATTACCGGCAGCAGATCTTTCGTATAACCATAGCATAATGGGTGAGTAAGGTCGAGCCTGGCCTCGAAAATGGAGCCGGGTATCAGTTGCAACTGGTTATCAATAGGCATGTTGCCATAAATACCAACCTTCCTTTTGTTTTCTGCTACTGGAACAAATTCAATTTCTGCAAGTTTTCTTGATGACAACCAGTTGTTTCCACCCTTATAACCAATAATTGTTCCCCCAGTGCGGTTCCATGATCTCATGCTTTCAACAACACTTTCAGTAACAGCTGGAGAGCCCGCTATTATCATCACATTATACCTGTCAAGGTCAATTGACCCTAGTCTGTTTGCGGTAACCATTGTAACAGGTATATTAAAGCGTGTATCGAACATGTGCCATATCTCACCCGCATCAGCTGCGTTTATGCCATCTCCTGTTATCATAAGCACTGAGGGTTTTTCAAGCACGGTAAATCCGTTGCTTCCAAGGTCAATTCCCTGAGGGGTCATCCCGGTGCTTGTTCCATATATTGTTAAACCACACTCAGCAGCTACTTTCCCCATCATTATATGCAGATCGTTCCTCCCCACAGGCTGGCCGTTGGCAGGGATCATTATTGTACCGTAACTGAAATCCCTTTTAAGTGTACCGTCATCGCACCTGAACTTGCTGGTGGAGACCTTTGTAATAATGCCGGCATTCTGCAGCATGTAAAGGGCTTTGGGAGCCAGGTATTCATTCCATTCAAAAAGATATGCGTACGCTTTCTCTGATGCTACCAGCTTACCTGAAATTGCCGGAATACCAGTGATCTCTTCTCCCGTAAGCCCGGTCATTTCCTTTGCCGCATTTATCACTGAATAGGTGATATTGAAAGCCATTGGCAATACCCAGGTCGAAACATCATAGAAGGTACTGTCGGTAAATTCTTTTACTGGTTCAAAGAGCGATCTTATAAAGCGATATTCGTTTTGTCTGAGGGGCACTATATAACTTTCTCCCGACTTATAAGCAGTATTGTTTTTAGTTATGTCTTTGGCCAGTTTGTAAACTTTGATCCTGTGCTGAAGAAGTACATTTATAAATTCTCTTGTCCTGCCCAGGTCCGATGTTTCACTGAATATATATGCTTTAATTGGATATTTATCTGCCTGGGGAAGAGCCTCCTTGTAGAAATTCCTCTGGCTTTCAAGAAGCTTGTTTTTCATGCGAAGTCCAGCTTCAATACTTGAAAGGGAAACGGTAAACTGGTTTCTTATTGCAAAAGGAAATGAGAGCAGGTGACCTGGTGTTTCTTTCAGATGACCTTTCGTGCCTGCCTGTTCGAAAAGTATCCCCACCGATCCGTGTATGTCGGGATATGAGGATCATTTGCCAACGTAAAAATCGTCATAGCTTTCTTCAGTATAATACAGGCTTCCGATTTCATTCAGGTATTTTTCATGGTACTTCCCAATCTCAACAGTGAGCGCCTGATTTTCGGCAGGAGTCAGCGGATTATTCCTGCTTTGAATACCCGGCTGGAAAAAGAAAGTGTAATTGGCTCCCATTTCATGGTGGTCGGTGTTAATATTAGGTCTCCACCTGTAAAATGCATTTACGCGTCCGGCCGATTCAGGATGCTGAAGCATAATATAATCGCGGTTGAGGTCGAACCAATAGTGGTTTGTCCTTCCTCCCGGCCAGGTCTCAAAGAACTCCCATGATGCAGGGTCGGGATTATTATTAAGGCTCCTCGTAAAATTGACCCATGATGAATGACGCTGCATGCCATCGGGATTAAGGGCAGGATCAATAAGTATGACAGCATCTCTGAGCAACTCATCTAACTTTCTTCCTTCACCTGCTACAAGATAATATGCAGCAAGTACGGATGCATTCTGAGCGCTTGATTCATTGCCATGTATCCCGTAACCAAGCTTAATGAATACCGGCATCTTGCTTATATCGGCATTATCCGATTGTGAAGGATCGCAGAGGATAAGGTGTTGCTGCCTAAGTTGTTCTATATTCCTTATATTCTCGGGTGAACTTATTATAAGCTGCCCGAGAGGCCTGCCTTCGTGGCTTTTGGCATACTCTTCCCATATTGCCCTGTCTGAGACTCTGGCCAGCTCAAGCATATAAAAAACCAGCTTGTCGTGAGAGAGATGCCATTCCCCCACTTCATGACCCGCAAATTTAGCAGGTGTCGGAACTTCCTTGTTAAATGTAACGTCGCCGGGCATGAAATAATCGATAGTCTGGGCATAAGCTACTATGCCGGATAATACTCCCAGCAGAAGAAGTGACATCTTTTTCATGACAATCAGGTTAGTTGTTCAGGTTTAAGAAGATATTTAATGACTTCCTGTGATTTACAAACTGGATCCAAAATCAGCCTTGAATTTTTTAAGGAGTTTCTCGGTCCAGTTGCTGACAGGTTCAAGACGTCCGGTAAAGAACCTGAGCACAGGTGGTTCCTCAACAAACTTAAGTCCTCCCACGAGTTCCCTGTTTTGGTATAACCAGTTCAGACGGTCAATAACATATTCTACCTGCGAAAGTGTAAATACACGGCGAGGCAGTGCAAGTCTCATTAATTCGATATCGGCAAGTACATCCTTTCCATTTTCGTCGCGTATGCTGCTTAATGTTCCCCTCTCCATTCCACGCACTCCTGAGATCATGTAAAATGCTGATACAAGTGCACCGGCAGGATATTCTTCCTGCGGGATATGTGAAAGGAATTGTCCGGCATCAACATGGCAGCCAAGTGCTCCCCCGGGTAAGATAACTGGTATGCCCAGTTTATCAAGTTCTAATGCCATATAACTAATAAATGAAGGCGACTGGCTTACTACATTTTCATCGGCTGTTTCATTCAGACCAACGGCCATAGCTTCAATTTCGCGGATCGAGATGCCGCCATAAGTAAGAAATCCTTCGAATAAAGGCACCAGGTCTCTCATCAGATAATACAGATCAGACCTGTTTGTGCAGATACCTCCGCCCCTGGAGGAGCTCACTTTTCTTGCTGAAAAATAAACTATATCGGACAGGTCGCACATCTGGTTCAGAATATCTTTAAGAGAAACATTTTCATATCCATCTTCCCTTTTTTTGATGAAATATGCGTTTTCTCCGATAAGACTTGCATCAAGAACGATCATAATACCATGCTTATCAGCTACCTTTCTTACTTCCCTGAAGTTGGCCATCGAGAATGGCTGCCCGCCAATAAGGTTAGTTGATGCTTCCATCCTTATAAAGGGGATGTTTTCTTTTCCTTTTTCGCTGATGAAATTTTCGAGACGTGTAATATCCATATTTCCTTTAAAAGGATGGCTGCTCTTTACTTTCATCGCTTCTTTGGTATACAATTCAGCAACAGTTCCGCCATTTATCTGGATGTGTGCCAGGGTTGTGGTAAAATGATAATTCATTGGAACAAAAGTTCCCGGTTTGACGAAAACTTTTGAGATTATGTTCTCAGCAGCACGTCCCTGGTGAACAGGTAAAAGATATTTTTTCCCGAAGATCTCCTTAACGCTCTTTTCAAGTTTGGTATAACTCTGTGAACCCGCATAAGCATCGTCAGCAACAAACATTTTTGATATCTGCTCATCGCTCATTGCATTTGTACCGCTGTCGGTAAGCATGTCGAGGAAGATATCTTTTGTGCCAAGAAGGAATGTGTTGAAACCACCTTCTTTTATGGCCTCAAGCCTCCGTTCAACAGGTACAAGGTTAAGAGATTGTACAACTCTTACTTTATGCATTTCAAGCGGGATCTGTTTTCCGTTGAAAAATTTCACCAGGTTAGACTTTTGTTCTTTATCCATTTTACGTTATTTAATATGTTTTTACAAAAAAAGCTCACCAACTTCAGGTAAACTTAATTTTACTGGTAAAGCTGGCGGTTTGAAGGTTGCTTATATTTCAATTTAAAAAAAATAGACACACCTTACTTAATGTCTGACTTCAAACCTACTTGTTTTTTATTCAATTGCAAAAAAAGAATGAAAATATTTTAATAATTTTTTTCAGGATGTTCTTTATAATTCTTCACTCATAATGTTTTGAATCACCCCTTTCCCATAAATCACTTCTGCATCAGCCAGGCTAAACATGTTTTCAGGTCAGCTCATCTTTTACTAATGGTGACATTTACATTATTTAATGTCCTTTCCAATGTCCGTTTATGCCATTTCTCATTAAATTTTTTTTTATTTTTTACTATATTCGTCAGATAATACAGTTCCTTCCAGTTCAGGATTGTAGTTATGATTTCAGGAAATAAAATACAATCCTTAGCGAGGTAAAAAATGATAAATGATAAGTTAATAAACCCGGAAAGTATTGCTGTTATAGGAGGATCGGATGACCTGTTCAAACCGGGTGGTAAAGTTCTGAAAAATATTCTCGATGGAGGATATAAAGGGCATGTATATGTCGTAAACCCCAAACATACAGTTGTTAAGGGAGCTGTTTCATATAATGATGTTTCGGACCTTCCTGAAGTTGATCTTGCAATACTTGCCATACCGGCAAAATTATGTCTGCCTGCAGTTGATAAGCTGATAAATGAAAAAAATACAAAGGCATTTATAATATTATCAGCAGGTTTCAGCGAAGCGGGAGAGGAGGGACGGAAGCTTGAGAATGAGATTTCAAGGCTCGTTAATGATGCCGGGGGGTGCCTTATCGGACCCAATTGCATCGGAGTAGTTACCCAGTCATTCTGCGGCGTTTTCACAACACCTGTACCTGAGCTTCACAGAGATGGGTGCGATTTTGTTTCGGGTTCAGGGGCCACGGCTGTCTTTATAATTGAATCGGCAATTCCAAAAGGTCTGAAATTTTCGAGTGTGTTTTCAATTGGAAATGGTGCCCAGACAGGAGGTGAGGAGATACTTGAGTACTGGGATAAAACTTATGAGCCGGGAGTCAGTCCTTCTATAAAAATTATCTATGCAGAAACCATACGTAATCCTGATAAGCTCCTGCATCATGCATCCTCACTTATCAGGAAGGGCTGCCGGATTGCTGCCATAAAGGCAGGAATTACAGAGGCAGGAAGCAGGGCCGCATCCTCGCATACCGGTGCGATGGCTTCCTCCGACCTGGCCGTAGAGGCTCTCTTCAGAAAAGCAGGTATTGTAAGATGTTCGGGCCGTGAGGAGCTGACTACAGTGGCCTCTGTGTTTATGCATAAACCACTGAAAGGTAAGAATTTCGCAATTATAACTCATGCCGGCGGACCTGCCGTAATGCTTACCGATGCTCTTGTAACAGGGGGTATGAATATTCCAAAAATAACCGGCGAGCATCATGATAACCTTCTTTCGATGATGAACTCCGGAGCCTCGGCTGACAATCCCATCGACATGATAGCCACGGCAACCCTCGATCAGCTCGATAAGGTCATTGACTATGTTGACAGGGAACTGCCTTCTATAGATGGCATGAGCGTTATTTTCGGCAATAACGGGCTAACTGATATTAATAAGATATATGATCTGCTTCATAAGAAGATACTGGAATGCAATAAGCCTTTATTCCCGATACTTCCTTCTGTAATAAGTTCTTCAAGGGAGCTTCAATATTTTCTGAGCAAAGGACATGTGAATTTTCCTGACGAAGTTGTTCTTGCCCGGGCACTTACCAGGATCCGGAATACTCCTTTCCCTGCTTCAGAAGAGATCTGTCTCGAGAATACGAAGATCCCGGTTATAAGAGAGATTATTGAGAATGCCCCGAATGGTTACCTGGACCCGGAGCTTACTATGCAGATCCTTATTGCAGCAAATATTCCTGTTGTGAAGGAAGAAACCGCCTCAACTAAGGAGGAATTAATTGCAAAGGCCGGCATAATAGGCTATCCTCTTGCCCTGAAGGTTATCGGACCTGTACATAAATCGGATGTTGGAGGTGTGACCCTGAATATCAAATCGGAAGATCATCTTCTGGCTGAGTTCAGCAGAATGAAAAGCATTAAGGGTGTTAAGGCTGTGCTTGTGCAGGAAATGGTGTCAGGTACCGAGCTCTTCATTGGCGCCAAATACGAACCGAAATTCGGACATATAATCCTATGTGGTCTTGGAGGTATCTTTGTTGAAGTATTAGGCGATGTGTCGTCGGGTCTGGCCCCTCTGACATTCGAAGAAGCAAAATCAATGATCAGGAGCCTTAAGAGTTACAGGATCATTCATGGAACAAGAGGCAAACCAGGCATTAACCAATCGAAATTCTCGGAAATAATTGTCAGACTTTCAGGTATGCTCAGGTATGCTACTGAAATAAAAGAAATGGACCTGAACCCCCTTATAGGTAGTCCAGACGGGATAGCTGTGGTTGATGCACGTATCAGAATAGAAAAATGATATACTGTTGTTCCTGCTATGCAAAATAACTTTTATGTTTATCTTCGGGCTTTGAATTTATCAAAAAAACAGATTGGTTATGATTATTCATCAATTATCAGTTTTCCTGGAAAATAAGTCGGGCAGGCTTACAGAAGTGCTTGATGCACTGGGCAAAGAGAATATAAGAATCACTGCGTTAAGTGTTGCTGATACCTCAGAGTTCGGCATTCTTCGCCTGATTGTTGCTGACCCGGTAAAAGCAAAAAAAGTACTTAAGGACCAGTTTTTTACCGTAAACCTCACAGAAGTCATTTCTGTTATGGCCCCAAATGAAGCCAAACATTATGCCAATATTCTTAGAATTTTATCTGACCAGAATATTAGTGTTGAATATACTTATGCTTTTTCAACAGGTGAAAAATCAGTTATCATCTTGTGTTGCAGCAATACAGAGGATGCCATTAAGGCTCTTAAAAGCCATGAAATGGAACTGATGAAAGCAAGTGATCTGTACAGTATTTGATTTTACCGGAGTACAATAATTTATTTGATTCTCAAAAATGGAAATTTGGAACAGGCATTACGAATGCATGGATCGGGATGAACTGAAGAGAGTTCAGGATGAAAGATTAAGAGAGACCGTTGAGCGTGTTTATTTTAATGTGCCTTATTACAGGCAGAAGATGCAACAGGCAGGTCTCGGTCCCGAGAGTATCAGAACAACTGATGATCTTAAAAGACTTCCCTTTACAACAAAGGTCGATCTTCGCGATAATTACCCTTTCGGACTGTTTGCAGTTCCGATGAGTGAAATAGTACGTGTTCATGCTTCTTCAGGTACTACAGGAAAGCCTACAGTTGTTGGCTATACACGTCACGATATTTCAACATGGTCTGAAGTTATGGCCCGCACACTAACCAGCGCAGGTGCAACACGGAATGATATTATCCAGGTATCTTACGGATATGGACTTTTCACTGGCGGATTAGGGCTTCATTACGGCGGAGAAAAGATAGGAGCATCGGTTATTCCTATCTCAGGAGGTAACACTAGCCGGCAGATACAACTCATGCACGATTTCGGAAGCACCATCCTCGCATGCACCCCATCCTACGCTCTCTATCTCGCCGAAGCAATACAGGAAAGCGGAGTTAAGCGTGAGGAGCTGAAACTAAAAGCAGGTGTGTTCGGCGCCGAACCTTGGACAGAAAACATGAGAAAGGAAATTGAGGAGAAACTAAGGATAAAGGCAATAGATATTTTTGGGCTTAGTGAAGTTATCGGTCCTGGAGTAGCAAGTGAATGCCATGAACAGGACGGATTACATATCTTCGAGGATCATTTTTATCCTGAGATCATTGACCCTGATACCCTTGAAGTACTTCCTGAAGGCTCAATCGGTGAGCTTGTATTTACAACAATCACAAAAGAAGGACTCCCATTGATAAGGTACAGGACACGCGACCTGACACGCCTCAATTACGGAAAGTGCAAGTGTGGCCGTACAATGGTAAGAATGGAAAAATGCCTCGGCAGGAGCGATGATATGCTGATCATCCGCGGGGTGAACCTGTTCCCTTCACAGGTCGAAACTGTGCTGCTTGGAATGAATGAAACAAAACCACATTATCTCCTTATCGTTGATAGGGTTAACAACCTTGATACACTTGAACTAAAGGTTGAGGTTGATGAGAAATTTTTTGCCGATAAGATAAGCGAGCTTGAGTCGCTTCGTCAGAAAATCAGGAATACTCTTGAGAATTCTCTCGGCCTCGGAATCAAGGTCACCCTGGTTGAACCAAAGATGATCGAAAGAAGTGAAGGGAAGGCAAAACGCGTGATCGACAACAGAAAATTTTGAATTTTAACATGAGTAATATCCCGATACAATCAGGCTTAATAAAAAAAGCTGCTGAAAAAATAGGTATATCTTCACCAAGCAAGGCATCAATAAGGGAAATAGTACATATCGTAAATGTTCTCGAATCAGAGACCGGTGTTAAATTTATCAGGCTCGATATGGGTGTTCCCGGCTTACCAAGTCCGCAGATAGCCATCGATGCAGAAATAGCTGCCCTTAATAAGGGAGTTTCGGCCATTTATCCCGATATTAACGGTGTAACAGAACTTAAAAAGGAAGCTTCAAGGTTCATCGATCTTTTTATGGGAATAAAAACAGATCCGCTGGGATGCATTCCTACTGTGGGTTCCCTGATGGGAAGCATGGTCAGTTTCCTTGTAGCGAACAGGAGTGACAGTGCAAAGGAAGGCACATTATTCATTGATCCTGGATTCCCAGTTCACAAACAACAGGTTAAAATGCTCGGACATGATTTTCATTCGTTTGATATATATGACTACAGGGGAAAGAAGCTGAAGGAAAAGCTTGAATCATACTTCAGTACCGGAAAGATATCATCTGTTCTCTATTCCAATCCCAATAATCCGGCATGGATCTGTCTGAATGAAGAAGAACTGGCCATAATTGGCGAGCTTGCATTAAAATATGATGTGATTGTAATTGAGGATCTTGCGTATTTCGGAATGGATTTCAGAAAAGATTATTCTCATCCCGGATTAACACCTCATCAACCAAGCGTTGCACATTACTGCAAAGATTATATATTGCTTATTTCAAGTTCGAAAATATTCAGTTATGCCGGCCAGAGAATAGGTGTAATGGCAATTTCTGATCATCTTTATAACAGGTCTTATCCTGATCTGAGGAGGTTCTTCTCAAGTGATCGTTTCGGTCATTCAGCAGTTTATGGTGCACTTTATGGGTTATCTGCTGGAGTTTCACATTCATCCCAGATTGCACTAGCTGCACTATTTAAAGCTGTCAACGAGGGGAAATATAATTTCAGGGAACATGTAATCGAATACGGTGAAAAGGCAAAGCTTATCAAAAAGATGTTCCTGGCAAATGGTTTTAAGATAGTATATGATATGGATCTTGATGAACCTGTCGGCGATGGTTTTTATTTTACTGTTTCCTATCCGGGAATGACCGGCAGTGAACTACTTGAAAAGCTCTTGTACTACGGCATCAGCACAGTTTCGCTGAATATCTCAGGTAGTGAAAGAGAGGGGCTCAGGGCTTGTGTCTCACTTGTTCCGCGCGAACAGTTCGGTGAGCTGGAAAGAAGGCTGATAAGCTTTTCTGAGGCTAATAAATTAAAAAATTGATTATGGCTAAAATAAAAGGCTCAATAGTTGTTAATATAGACAGGTGCAAGGGATGTGAAATTTGCATGGTGTCATGTCCGACAGGTACCATTGCCATGGCGAAAGAAGTGAATCACAAGGGCTATTTTTATGCATTTCCGGCAAATCCCGAACTTTGCATTGGCTGTGCCAATTGTGCTATGGTCTGTCCCGATGGCGTGATAACGGTTTATAAAACAAAAATTTAAGTTAATGGAAAGAGAATTACGCCTGATGAAGGGAAACGAAGCGATAGCTGAAGCGGCTATCCGGGCAGGGGCTGACGGATATTTTGGCTACCCCATTACGCCACAGACGGAAATAATCGAATACCTTATGTATGCCAGACCATGGGAAACTACCGGGATGGTTGTACTTCAGGCTGAAAGTGAGATTGCCGCCATAAACATGGTCTATGGAGGAGCAGGTTGTGGAAAAAAGGTGATGACATCATCTTCATCACCTGGCATAAGTCTTAAACAGGAAGGCTTAACATATATGGCCGGGGCTGAGCTTCCCTGCCTGGTCGTTAATGTGGTGAGGGGAGGCCCGGGCCTTGGTACTATCCAGCCTTCACAATCCGATTATTTCCAGGCAACAAAGGGCGGTGGTCACGGAGATTATCATCTTATAGTGCTTGCACCTGCTTCAGTTCAGGAGATGGCCGACTTCGTTGATCTGGGTTTTGAGCTTGCATTCAAATACAGGAACCCGGTAATGATCCTTTCAGATGGTGCTATAGGGCAGATGATGGAAAAAGTTTACCTGAGTCCATTTAAGGAACGCTCTAAAATTGTTCCCGAATGGGCAACGGTAGGAAAACCACCTACAAGGGAAAGAAATATAATTACTTCTGTTGATCTTGATCCTGACCGGCAGGACAGGTTTAATCAGAAACTTATAGCCAAATATAAGCAGATCAGCGAGAATGAGGTAAGGTATGAAGAATTCTCGTGCGATGATGCCGAATATCTGCTGGTAGCATACGGAACAAGCGCCCGTGTCTGTCAGAAAGCAGTGCTGATGTTAAGACAAAAGGGTATTAAAGCCGGGTTGTTACGACCTATCACTGTCTATCCTTTTCCTTATAAAAGAATAAATTCCCTGGCAAGCCAGGTCAGATATGCTTTATCGGTTGAGATGAGCGCAGGGCAGATGGTAGAGGATGTTATGCTCGCAGTAAACGGAAAGATACCTGTTGGCCATTTCGGAAGGATGGGCGGGATAATAACATCGCCCGATGAGGTGGTGGGAAAAATTAAATCTGAAATCAGCAAATTAAAATCATAGGAGAATAAAATATGGCTGAGGCTCGTGGAATAAATGAGATTATAAAACCTGAGAACCTGGTTTATAAGAGAACAGATATCATGACTGAATCGGTACTGTCTTATTGTCCTGGTTGTGGTCATGGTACGGCCAACCGCTTAATTGCCGAGATAATTGAAGAAGAAGGACTACAATCGCAGGCAATAGGAATTTCGCCTGTAGGATGTTCCGTTTTTATGTATAACTATCTTGATATTGATATGCAGGAGGCTGCACATGGAAGAGCGCCCGCAATTGCAACTGCAATAAAACGGCTGATGCCTGATAAATTCGTTTTTACTTACCAGGGTGATGGCGACCTTGCCGCAATAGGTACTGCAGAGACCATACATGCATGCAACAGGGGCGAAAACATAATGATGATCTTTGTCAACAATGGGATCTACGGAATGACCGGTGGTCAGATGGCTCCTACAACTCTTGCAGGAATGAAGTCTTCAACTTCGCCTCGCGGACGCGATGTGGCATTAATGGGATATCCTATCAAGATGACCGATATAGTGGCCACTTTTCCTGGTACTTATTATGTAACGAGGCAGAGCGTGCATACACCGGCGAATGTTAAGAAGACAAAAAAAGCCATCAGGAAAGCAGCCAGGTACCAGAAGCTTAACAGGGGAACCTGCTTTATCGAAATAGTATCAAATTGTCCGTCAGGCTGGAAAATGACCCCGGTTGAATCGAACAAATGGATGGAGGAAGTTATGTTTCCTTACTATCCGCTCGGAGACCTTAAGGTGCCTGCAGAAAATGAAGTTTAACATGAACCAGACTTTTTAGAGATGACTGAAGAAATTATTATAGCAGGGTTCGGAGGACAGGGAGTCCTTTCAATGGGTAAAATCATGGCTTATTCAGGTGTGATGCAGGATCTGGAGGTAAGCTGGATGCCCTCATATGGGCCTGAAATGAGAGGTGGAACTGCAAATGTAATTGTTATACTGAGCACTGAAAGGATAAGCTCGCCCATAGTAAGGTATTTCGATACAGCTATAATCCTGAATCAGCAATCACTTGATAAATTCGAATGCTCTGTTAAACCCGGAGGTGTACTGATATATGACGGCAATGGAATAAAGAGGCACCCTGAAAGGAAAGATATTACCATTTACCGGATTGATGCTGCTGAAGAGGCCTCAAAAATGAACGATCCCAAAGTATTCAATACCATTGTACTGGGTGGTTTTCTGAAGGTTAAACCATTGATAAAAACAGAGAAGGTTATTGAAGGCCTTAAAAAATCTCTTCCTCAGAGATACCATAATCTCATTCCCGAGAATGAAAAAGCGCTCTTACGGGGAATGGAGATCATTAAGAAGTGCAATCTCACTCATAAAAATGCATCTCCTTAATATATTTCCACACAGGTGGCGCAAGAAAGTATGACATATTTTTCCCTTCTTTGATACCATTACGGATAAAAGTACTCGAAATATCTATTTTGGGAGCATCGACAAATTTGATGTCAGCAGTGGCAAGGATCTCTTCAAGCCCCTTATCAGCGGGTTTTATTAGATCGCGACGCGGATAGATATAAAAGGAATATTTGTTAATCAGTTCAGTTACATTCTTCCATTTATGTAGTGTGTACAGATTGTCCTCTCCCATAATGAGGGAGAACTCATTCCCCGGGAATTTTTCCGAAAGATAAACAAGAGTATCTATTGTAAATGAAGGAGCCGGCAACCGGAATTCAATATCTGAGGCCTTCATACGGTCATTGTCGCCAATTGCAAGCCTTGCCATATGGAGCCTTTGATGATCGGCCAAAAGAGTTTCTTTTTTTTTCAGAGGATTATGCGGACTAACAACAAACCACACATTGTCGATACCCGCATATTCAACAAGATAACCTGCTATGGCAGTATGTCCGATATGCACAGGATTAAAGGAACCAAAGTATAATCCTATTTTAGACATCTTATAGTGCACTTTTTTTATTAAGGAAAGATGTGATGGTCCGTACTGTCTCTTCAATAGCCTTGCCAAGTTGTTCATTCACAATAATGCGATCGAATTTATCGGCAAATTCAATCTCAAGTTCGGCTTTTGAAACTCTCATTTCCATCTCAGCCGGTTTGTCTGTGCCACGTGACATAAGCCGGTTTTTAAGTTCTTCGATAGAAGGTGGCATTATAAAGATTGCCAATGATTTTTTGCCGAAGATATTTTTGAGCCTGAGACCTCCTTTCACATCCACTTCAAACAGAACATGGTTACCTCTCGACCAGATATTGTCAATCTCAGTTTTCAAGGTTCCGTACATGTATCCTTTATAAACTTCCTCCCACTCTATAAAATCATCATTGTCAATCCTTTTCCTGAATTCATCGGATGATAAAAAATAATAATCTTTCCCTTCAACTTCCTGGTCTCTCTTTGGTCTTGTCGTTGCTGAAATTGAGAACTCCAGCCCTAAGTTCTTCGTAAGAAGATTTTTTACAATTGTTGTTTTTCCCGATCCTGAAGGTGCAGAAATAATAATTAATTTCCCTTCCATATTTTTTTAATCTGACTTTCCGTTTATAATATATTAAGCGTTTGTTCTTTGATCCTTTCCAGCTCATCCTTCATCATTACAACCATCTTCTGGATTGACGCGTCATTAGCTTTGGATCCTATGGTATTTATCTCACGGCCGATCTCCTGTGCAATAAAACCCAGAATTTTTCCATTTGGAGAGGGCGTCGAAACAGTTTCGAGAAAGTAATTACAGTGAGTTCTCAGCCTTACTTTTTCCTCGTTAATATCGTATTTCTCAAGAAAGAAAATCATTTCCTGCTCGAACCGGTTCTTGTCTATATTTTCAGTGCCGGGGTTTTCAGACAGGATAGCAGAAAATTTTTCACGCACCCTTGTAATTCTTCCTGCTTCAAAAGGCTCTATTTTATTAAGTGTGCCCAGTATCTTGCCAATGCTTTTCCTAAGGTCAGCTTCAATGGAATTGCCTTCCTCAATCCTGTACTTGTCGAGCATTTCCAGCGATTCCGCAATGCGCTCCCTTATCAGGTTCCATTCTGTTTCTTCAAGCTGCGGCTTTTCTGATTTTAGGGCATCAGGAAATTTCAATATAGTTGAAAGAATCTGACTATCCATGTTTATCTTCAGGTCATTGGCAATTTCCTGTAGCTGTGTGTAGTAATTTTTAACAATAGATTTATTTATCACAGGGACAGTCTCTGCATCGATCATGTCGAAACTTATGGTTAGGTCAATCTTTCCCCTGTCAAGTTTCTGGCTTACCATGATCCTTATTTCCGGTTCTTTTTCTTTATACAGCCAAGGAACTCTGGTATTCAGATCGAATGACTTTGAATTGAGCGATTTTATTTCAATAATTATCTTTTTTTCAGGTGCTTCGGCAACGGCTTTTCCATAGCCTGTCATTGATTTTATCATAGAGATCGCTCCTTGATTTTATTAAATATATTGTAAGTTACAAATTATCCTGTAATTTAACAATCGTTTTGGTTTTCCATCGTCCCGATTTGTAATATCCATAAGCCAGAGCCAGTCCGATCAGCCAGCTGACAGGTATCGACCACCATATTCCTGAAGAGCCAATTACTTTTGAAAGCCACCAGGCAAGGGGCACTCTAATTATCCATAATGAAAGTACTGAGAAGTACATAGGAATAAGTGTATCGCCTGCACCTCTCATGACCGCCGTGTAAATAAACATAAGGGTAAAAAGAAGGTAAAAACTGCTTACAATAGTAAGGTACTGGGAACCAACCCTGATCACTTCCTGGTCCTTGCTGAAAAGACTCATGAGAAAATGTCCGGTCAACACCATAAATATTGTCGTGGAAATAGTTACCAGTCCCGACATTTTAACTGTAGCAATCAGCCCTTTTCTGATCCTGTACATTTTGTTGGCCCCTATATTCTGGCCAACGAATGTTGTAAGAGCCTGTGAAAAAGACATTGCCGGGATTATCGCAAGGGCATCAAGCCGGCTTGCGACCGAAAAGCCTGCAATTACATCTGTACCGAACTGATTAACAATGCCGATCAGTGCAAGGGCCCCGATAGCAACAAGGGTTTGCTGAATTCCTGTAGGGAGTCCTATTTTGAAACTCTGCCTGAATATTTCCCTGTCAAAATGAAGTCCCCTGATAGCAATCCTTATCAGCTTATGAGTTTTATTAAGCCAGATGATTGCAAGCGCAAAAGCAAGTCCGTTGGCCACAAGAGTGGCGTATGCTGCACCTGCAACACCCCATTTAAAGATTGCAACGAATAAAAAATCTAATATTATATTTGCCACAGTGGCAACGATAAGAAAGTAAAGTGGGGTCTTTGAGTCGCCAAGCCCCCTGAGGACAGCACTTGTTCCGTTGTATCCGAAAAAAATGAGGATCCCTGCCATATATATCCTCAGGTATTGGGTAGCCTGTGGCATTATTTCCTCGGGAAGGTCGAGCAGGCGAAGCAGTGGTTCGCTGAAAACAATGCCGGCTATTGTTGAGATGGCTCCCGCTGCAAGTGTATAAACGTACATGGTATCAATTGCCTTCCTTACATTGACAAGATCCTTTGCTCCGAAATACTGGGATATTACCACCTGTGTTCCCATTACTATCCCGATGATCATTGAAACCATAACAAAGATGACGGGAAACGATGCCCCGACTGCAGCAAGAGCCTCTTTCCCGATAAAATTCCCCACAACGAAGCTGTCAACAACACTGAAAAGCTGCTGAAAGATGTTTCCAAGCAGCATTGGTGCCGCGAACTGGAAAATCATCTTTCCTTCACTCCCTGTTGTAAGATCATGCATTTTTGATTTTTTGATTCGCAAAGAAAGGTAATTTGAGACTCATATCAAAGAAAAGTCTTCACGACCTTAGGCATGATCTTTATGGCAGGAATGGCACAGTACAGCTAATTAAAGTATGTACATTAAGTGATTTGTTGTTAATAAGTTTAACAATCTTTATATACTATAAGCCCCATTTACCGTTATATCTTTGGCCTGATAAAAGATTTTTAAAAAAAATAGTTATTTTGTGCCGGTCGATGTATGGTAAGAATAAAAAATTAATGAAAATTATGATCAGCAGAGCTATAAAGGGTATCCTGATATTTGTACTTGTTTTGTTTAATTTAAAGGGTTTTTCTCAGGAGCAAAGAAGAGACACTGCAAAAATGGCCTCAACAAAAGCCGATTCGTACCTGCATGGATATGATTCAACTAATCTTTCCAGGCAACTGCTTTACAATACAAATAAGAAACCTCCTGTTATCAGCCTTACAACCGAACAGTCGAAAAAGCTACTTGAAAAATGGTACCGGGCAGGCAAATGGAATAATGCTGATGATCCATTCCGCAGTGCACTGGGACAATTGATCGCAGCGTCTTCTTACCCGAGCTTTGATTCAGCTGAGTATTTTCTTAAGCAATACCCGTATGACTCCTTAAGTATTTCATGGGACAAGTTTTACATATGGGAGCCGGTACGAATAAAAATTCCTTATGTGATTCAGCCAACTGATACATCGGCCTATCCTGTTTCTGATAAAATAATTCTGACAGATTCGCTGAAGGCACCTAATCTGGATTTTTCCAGACGAAATGCCGGCGTGCTGCCTGTTACAGGGATGAAGGACACGACAATACTTGTAATAATAGATACTCTCAATTCTGTCAGCTCAAAATATCAAAAATTCCCGTTCAGGGAGTTCACCCATCCATACCAGGGCGATTCAATAAAGGTTGCGGTTCAGTCTCTCCTTGATTATGTTATAGCAAAGGACTCAAGTATCATAAATATCTCAGGAAACAGTGGCGCTGTTACACCTATCTGGCTCAACTCCCGTGCCGACATGATGAGCAGGTACTGGCTTAAGAATGATATGGACGATTCAGTTACCGTTTGGATCGGTACTCCTTCAAGAAACAATATCAGCCTTTATCTTGAAAAGGGTGTAAACTTCAGGAAACCTGCGAGGTCAAATGATGTCTTTGATCCGAAAATTGAACTGAAGCCTCATGACAGGTCCAAATTACTGGCGGTGCAGAAAATAGTATTAAAGAGGCATGACTGGAAATACCGGACGGAATCATCATTTATATTCAGCCAGTCGGCGTTGAGCAACTGGGTAAAAGGAGGAGAGAACAGTGTTACCTTGTCGAGCGATATCACCGGGTACGCAAATTACTCACATCCTACAATAAAACTTTCATCAAATAACTTTGCAAGGCTCAAATTCGGGTTCATTGCTTCAGGTGGTAACCCGATGAGGAAAAACCTTGACCTTCTTGAGACCAACTCAAAACTGAATCACAAAGCTTTCGGAAAATTTGACTTCAGCGGAATTCTTCTTTTTAAAACGCAGATTGCTCCCGGCAAGCAGTATAAAAAGATAGGCGACAGAGATACCTCCTGGGTTGTTTCAAAATTTTTCAACCCGGCTATTTTAACCCTGGGTTTTGGTCTTGATTATAAACCAAACAAAAATACTTCCCTTAACTTTTCTCCTCTTTCATATAAAGGAACTTTTGTGTCTGATACTGCTAACATCGATCAGACCAAGTATGGTGTGGCCCGTGATAAAAAATCTAAGATCGAGCCCGGAGCCAGCTTTATGATAAATCACACTTTCAGTCCTTTTGGTAAAATAACTCTGACGAACCGTTTGCAGCTGTTTACAAATTATATTAACAATCCTCAGAATATCGATGTCGACTGGGAACTAATCGCAGTCGCAAATCTTAACTGGTTTACCGAAATAAGATTCAATACTCACCTTATCTTTGATGATGATACTAAAACATCTGTAACTGAAGGAGGCATTCCGGTTAAGAATCCTGATGGTACTGACAAGAAGACTGCAAGAATACAATGGAAAGAAATGGTGGGTTTTTCTTTTATTTTCAAATTCTGACAGGAGTTGTCTGAAGTCACTTCAGGAGCTTCCGGTAGATCCTGAATTTTTTAACAACTTTGCCGCCTACTCTTTCATATTCGCCTCTCATCCTGGTATTGTTTTCCAGAACAAGATGGCTGTCGATGATTTCCATTTTATGCTTTATTCCAGATTCAAGGATCTTAACACCCATAAGGACATCTATGCCATGTCCCCTGTAAGCTTTTTTTACACCTCCAAGTACCATAAGCAGCTTCTTTGATCTTTTAGATTCCTGAATTACCCTGAAAATTCCAAATGGAAGCAATCTTCCTTTAACTGCTTTTATAGCCGGACTGATATCGGGCATGCCGATTGCAAACCCAATAAGTTCTTTATGATTCTGAACAACCTTAATGAATTTTGGATCAAGTATAGGAAGATAGCGCTCAGCAAATTCTATTTTCTCTTTATCATTCAGAGGAACGAAGCCATATATTTCCATAAAGGTTTCGTTCATAAGTTCAAGGATGGGAATAATATATGGCTTAAGCTCTTTTTTTGACTGGAATTCAATTATTCGATATTCACTGTTATTTGCAAGTCGTGATAGTACTTTTTCATATACGGCAGGCAGCATTTTTGGCATGTCGGCCAGGTAATTCACCAGATCAATCAATTTCTCGTATCCTTCATCTACAAGTAGTTCAGGCATATAAGGCAGATTTACAGGACTTGTGATAAACGGTGGATAATCAAATCCTTCAATAAGGAATCCCTGTGGGTCCTTATCTGAAAATCCGAGAGGACCGATCATGTTTTTCATCTGCTTACTGATTGCCCAATCCTCGACTTTTTTTATAAGAGAATGAAATACTTCTTTGTCATTATAACATTCCATAAAGCAGAAGCGGGCATCCTGTTCATTATGAATCTCGTTATACCTGTTGTTGATTATACCCATGATCCTCCCGACCGGTTTTTTGTCACGGAACGCAAGTAGCAGAAGGGCATCGGCATACTGATATGATTTATTCTTTTTCTTATTGAACAACAAACGTTCATCCATGTATATCGGATGAAGCCAGTTTGGGTCATCTTTATGAACTTTTGCGGGAAGATTAATAAAAATGCAACGATCCTTATATGTAAGGACCTCTTTAACGACAATTTCTCCCATATAGGTTAATTAGTACTCCAAGTAACAAAAAATCTGATGAACAACAAAGCGACTTTGTTTAAATAATCAGAATTTACCACTTGCAAGATCAAGGATAACGAAAAAAGAAAAGAGGACTCCGGCAAGTCCGTTTGTTGTTCCGAATGCCATGTTTACACGGCTTATATCATCCGATTTAACGATGCTGTGCTGGTATATCAGAAGCACTGTGAATAACAATGTTCCGATCCAGTAAAGGACCCCGGCCTTAATCATGATCCCTGCGGCAACAACAGAAAAAAATGTGATAAGGTGTGCGGCTATGGAGATTAACAGAGCTCCTTTACGTCCGGTGTATGAAGGAAGTGAATACAGATTATTCGATTTGTCAAATTCATCATCCTGGAGGGAATAAATGATATCGAATCCTCCTACCCATGTAATTACAGTCAGGGAAAAGATAAGGGGAACAAAGTCGAATCTTCCTGTAACAGCAATATATGCACCGATGGGAGCGAGGCTTAATCCCAGTCCAAGTATAAAGTGACAGAGAGCAGTAAATCTTTTTGTTAAGCTGTAACCAAGAACAATGATCATTGCCACAGGTGAAAGCAGCAGGGTAAGCCGGTTAATTAACCCTGCAGTGGCTATAAAAAAGACCACATTGATTATCACAAAAATAACAGCTGCCTTTGTGCTTATAATGCCTGAAGGAATTTCCCGGTTCATTGTTCTCGGGTTAAGGGCATCGAATTTTCTGTCGGCTATTCTGTTAAAACTCATTGCCGCATTTCGGGCAAAGACCATGCATAATATAATCAGCAGAAATAAGCGCAGGTTGAAAAAATATTCATCCTTAGAAACAGCAAGAGTGAAACCAATAAAGGCAAAAGGCATTGCAAAAACAGTGTGGCTGAATTTTACAAGCGAAAAATAATGTTTAAGCGAATTAAAAGCGCTCATTGGTCAAGAAGCTTCTTATAAAGTTCATGATCTTCATCCCTGAATGCAACAAAAATGATTTTTCCGGGGAACTGGTTGTTTTCAAGGAATTTCTTTGTTTCGGTTACAGCTATCGATGCTGCCTGGTCAGGAGGAAAGCTGTAAACTCCCGTTGATATTCCCGGGAAAGCAATACTGTTTATACCGTTGTCTCTGGCAATTCTGAGGCTGTTCCTGTAGCACAAAGAAAGAAGCTCATGTTCACTGTTTAGACCTCCATGCCATACAGGTCCCACTGTATGTATAACATATTTTGCCCGGAGATTGTAACCTTTTGTTATTTTTGCTTCACCTGTTTCACAACCGTTGAGCTTTATGCATTCTTCAAGCAGTTCCGGTCCGGCAGCCTTATGTATAGCTCCATCCACACCACCGCCTCCAAGGAGTGATCTGTTTGCTGCATTAACAATTGCGTCAACTTCCAATTCCGTAATATCCCCACGAAAAAGTTCAATTAAAGGAGTTCTCATTTCCTGATTTGAGCATTTATTTGCTTTTCAAATGCCAATACAAGACTGTTCATAACTTTCTCAATATTCTTATCGGTGAGTGTTTTCCTGTTGTCCTGAAGTATGAAGCTTACTGCATAGGATTTCTTGTTTTTACCTAATGATTCACTTTCATAAACATCGAACAGATCAACACTCTGAAGGATATTCTTCTCAGTTCTGAAAGCAATATCCCTTATATTTTTAAAGGATACCTCCCTGTCAAGGAGAAGTGCAAGATCACGACGGACCGAAGGATACTTTGGCAGCTCCGCATAGAATACCCTGGTGTTTTTTATAATTGACAGCAGAATATCCCATTCGATGTGACCATAGAATACATTTTCAGAAATATCGAATTTTTTAAGATATGTTTTTGAGATTTTTCCTGCCTCGGCTACAACCTGGCCATTTACTGACCAGGAAACAGATTCGGAAAACCATTTATTAACGCTTTCCTGTGAAGAAAGGTTTTCAGGTTTCAATCCCATTCTTGCCAGTACCATCTCAACGTATGATTTCACACGGAAGAAATCGGTAAGTCCGCTTTTATTGTTCCACGATTGCGGACCGGAATTTCCCGTAATAAACAGATCGAGAACCCTTTTTTCAGTATAGTTGTCTGTCTCAGAAGACGGGTTTTCTTTTTTACGGTAATAGTAACAATTGCCAAATTCATACAGCTTAAGATCAGGATTCTGACGGTTTATGTTCCACCTTACTGAGCTTAATCCCCCGTAAATGAGTGATTGTCTCATTGCATTAAGATCAGAGCTAAGCGGATTGGCGAGGATAACCAGTTCCTCTTTGTTAAAATCGTCAGTATCGTAAAATGATGAGGGATTGAGTGAATTGCACATTATTTCAGCAAACCCGTTTGCAGTGAGCATATCTGAAATGACGTTCACCAGCTTTTCCCTGTCGGGTTTTTCGACATACGAAAGAGTTGAATTTACATGATTTGCAATCTCCACATTATTATAACCATAAATTCTAAGGATCTCCTCAACCACGTCGGCTTCTTTCTTTACATCGACCCTGTAAGGAGGAATCTCCAGCAGCAATTCATCAGTGTTCTCTTCTTTTATGGTGATATCAAGAAGTCCCAGTATTTGTCTTATAACAGACTTTTCTATATTCTTCCCGATAAGCCTGCTTACTCTTGAAAAATTTATCATGACCAGAGCGCCGGGAATCTTCACAGGATAAACATCTGTAATATCGGATGATATTTTTCCCCCGGCCAGCTCCCTTATGAGCATGGCTCCTCTTTTTAGAGCCCAGGGTGTAATTTCAGGATCGGCTCCCCTCTCAAACCTGAATGATGCATCGGTTTTAAGAGAATGTCTTTTTGAGGTTTTGCGGATTGAAACAGGATTAAAATAAGCGCTTTCGAGAAAAATGTTCCTTGTGGAGCCGGTGACACCGGACTTAATTCCTCCGAAAACTCCTGCAATACACATTCCTTCAGAAGGATTGGATATCATCAGATCTTTTGAAGAAAGG
The DNA here is from genome assembly GCA_942492865.1 of uncultured Bacteroidales bacterium. Taxonomy (GTDB): domain Bacteria; phylum Bacteroidota; class Bacteroidia; order Bacteroidales; family VadinHA17; genus LD21. Next base: position 3,367,107 of record OW818650.1, read on the forward strand.
CTTCTTTCAACGCAGTCGAGAGTGATGAACCTCGTCTTATCCGGAAGATTATTTATTATGACTTTTCTTCCTTCAATGGCATCAGCATCAAAGGAGTGTAAGGGTTGTCCTACTTCATTCTGGACAAAATTTGTAATGTCAACCACGTTATTTATAGGATTTAGACCAATGGACCTGAGCTTATTTTTCAGCCATTCGGGTGATTCCCGTATTGTAACGCCGCTTATGGTTATGCCTGTATAACGCGGGCATGCAGTTGTGTTTTCAATTATCACCTGATATTGATTGTCGTGATTATCAGGTTTAAAATTATCGACCGACGGAAGTTGTGCCCTTCCTTTGAATGAAGCATCATTTATTGTCAGATAAGCAGCCAGATCTCTTGCAATGCCAAAATGAGAACCACTGTCGATACGGTTTGGCGTGAGCCCAATTTCAAAAACAGTGTCTTTTTCAATTTTAAAATATTCGCTTGCAGGTGTTCCCGGCTTTGCATCCTTATCAAGAACCATAATACCTGTATGCGAAGTCCCCAGGCCAATCTCATCTTCGGCGCATATCATTCCCTCACTCAGCTCTCCTCTGATTTTCGATTTTTTTATCTCAATGCTTTCTTCACCTTTATATACAATAGTTCCTATGGTCGCGACCGGTACTTTCTGACCGGCAGCTACATTTGGAGCTCCGCAAACAATATGCAGAGGTTCACCCTTTCCGGCATTCACGGTAGTCACCGAGAGGTTATCGGCACCGGGATGTTTTATGCATGTGAGCACTTCACCAATAACGACACCCTCAAGCCCGCCTTTTACTGACACCCATTCCTCCATACCTTCTATCTCAAGTCCGATCGTGGTAAGGATCTCAGCAACCTTTTCAGGTTCAAGGTTAATATCCAGATAATCCTTCAGCCAGTTGTAAGAAATTTTCATAACTCGTATTCAAAGTTTAATAGCAGGCTGCAAAAATAAGAATTTCCTTTCATTTTTTCGTTTCACCCGCATTTAAACCCTTAACCGAGGTGCAGCTGAACCCTGAAACCCTGAACCGAGGCTAAGCCGAGCTCGCCGCAGGCAAACTCTGAACCGAGGCGAAGCCGAGCTCGACGAAGTCAAACCCTGAAACTTATGCCCCCAACCCCCTGAAGGGAGCTTAAAACTGAATTTCGAAAAATTGTTTTAGCAACCCCTGGCCCACACCCTCCTTAACAAAAAACACGAAAATTCTTCACTTTAACCTTTACCTATCATTCCTCCCCCACATTCCTGCTCCTCACTAAAATAGTCCACAGGACTATTTCTTAACGTTCGGCCAGCTTTAACATTTGATGATTTGTATATATTTGTAAACTAATTTAATTATATGGTTTTAGAGCACGGTGATAAGCTGATACTTCTCACAAATGACGATGGGTTATATGCAACAGGTCTAAAGACCCTCTTAGATGTAATGGAGGAGTTTGGTAAAGTGGTGATGATTTCCACAATGGAAAGCATGTCGGGAATGTCGCAGGCGCTTACTGTTAAAACACCACTCCGGATCCATCTCCTTGAAGAGACTGATAAAAGAAGGATTTACGCCTGTAACGGAACTCCGACAGATATAGTGAAGCTTGCCTTGAATCAGCTCCTTGAGCGTACACCTGACCTGATCGTATCAGGAATAAACCATGGTTCTAACTCTTCGGTAAGTGTATTGTATTCTGGCACCATGGCGGCAGCAATAGAGGGGGCACTTTATGGAATAACATCTGTCGGTTTTTCCCTGAATAATTTTTCTCCAAAGGCTGATTTTTCGATCTGCGGGAAGTACGTACGCCTTATTATGAAAATTATTGATGCTGAACCTCTTCCGGCGGGAGTTTGCCTTAATGTAAATATACCGGCCGCACAAGAAGAAGATATAAAAGGAATAAAAATATGCCGTCAGTCGAGAGGTAACTGGAAAGAAGAATTTGAAAAGCGCAAGGATCCTACCGGCAGAACATATTACTGGCTAACGGGCATTTTTCATAACCATGAACCTGAATCGGACGATACTGATGAATGGGCGCTTGCCAATAATTATGTTTCAGTGGTACCGGTAACAGTTGATATGACCGCCCACTGGTATCTCGATAAACTAAAAGAGCGTTTTAAAAAATGAATTTTGCAGACAAGTATAATAAAATATCTACAGGGGTGATTTCTGCGTTGCTCCTGCCTCTTGTTATTATGGTCATTATCTGGTTGGTTTCTGCCGGGAACTACAGCCTGGGAAATTATATCAGCAGAATAATACGGGCCGAAATAATTACACATATCATAAGCCTATGTGTGTTCCCGAATGTTGTAATTTTCCTGATCTTTAACCGCTTTGATATGCTGCAAGCCTCATGGGGTGTATTAGGGACAACCATATTCTGGGCTGCTGCAGTATTCATGATAAAAATTTTATAAATGCGCTATTTTTTAATTGCCGGCGAACAATCGGGAGATCTGCACGGATCGAACCTTGTTAAGGAAATAGTTAATGCTGATGACAAGGCAGAGATATTTTGCTGGGGTGGCGATTTAATGGAAGCTGCAGGTGCAAAGCTCCTTATGCACTACAAAAAAACAGCTTTTATGGGCTTTATTACAATCATAAAAAATCTTAGGACTATTTCAGATAATCTTAAAATATGCCGGCAACAGATATTTGATATTCAGCCCGATGTGGTGATACTGATCGATTATCCGGGCTTTAATCTCAGGATAGCGGAATTTGCAAAAGAAAGAGGATTCAGGGTATTCTATTATATCTCACCGAAACTTTGGGCCTGGAATGAAAAAAGGGTAAAAAAGATAAGAAAGTACATCGATAGGATGTACATAATATTTCCTTTCGAAGTAGAATTCTATAAAAAGCATGGGATCGATGTTATTTACAGAGGTAATCCCCTTAAAGATGAAATAGCTGCCAAAGCACATTCATTCCCTACCCGGAGTATTCTGAAAAGAGAACTGGGTCTTGAAGAAAAACCTGTTATTGCCATCCTTGCTGGTAGCAGAAAGCATGAGGTGGAACTGATTCTTCCCGTAATGCTCAGGATACTTAAATATTTTCCCGGGTATCAGTTCGTACTTGCAGGGGTTAGAAACCTTCCCGATGAGATTTATAACAGGCTGATCGGAATTCATCAGGTTACACTTATTAAGGAAAGAACCTACGAAATCTTAAAATCAGCCGATGCTGCACTTGTCACTTCAGGGACTGCAACACTGGAGGCGGCATTGCTTGGTATTCCGCAGGTTGTATGTTATAAGGGTGATTTCTTTTCAATGCTTATTGCCTGGATGGTGATTAAAGTAAAGTATATCTCACTCGTAAACCTTATCATGAACAGGGAAGTGGTGAAGGAACTGGTGCAGTACGATCTTACTGAAAGATCATTGATTTCAGAGTTGAGAGCTATATTGCCGGGAGGAGAGAAAATGGAAAAGATGCTGTCGGATTATAAAGTCCTTGAAGAAAAGCTCGGCCCGGCAGGAGCAAGCAGGAGGGTTGCGGAGGATATGGTGAGAGCGTTGAAGGCAAAACCATGACCTATGAGAAAGTTGACGAGATGAGATTAAAAATGAAATACATCTGTATATCAACAGTTTTCATATTTACAATACTATTTTCCTCATCAGCACAGGTTCGTATTCGTATTTTTTCTGCACCTAACCCGGAGGAAACACTTTTTACAGTCACAAACGGAAATTATTTTCTTGTTATTGCAGGTGATTCGGCAGAAATTTCAAAAGGGACCTCAGTGCTGTTAGCCTATCATAATGGGAAAATAGTTGCAAAACCTTTTGGATTGAAGGGTTACTTGTGTGATTCAGTGAAAATGAATCCGGTAAATGAAGATTGCTCTTTTTCGGTCAGGCCATTCGGTACTAAACCTGTAAGTCAGAATTATACAGGCAGTCTTAGCTGTTATCCCGATCTGAATGCAGTATTGCTTGTAAATACCATCGATATAGAGCAATATATTGCCGGAGTAGTCAAAACGGAGGGAGGGATAAGACAGAATCCTGAATATTTCAAGACACAGGCGGTTATTGCCAGGACATTTATGTATAAAAACTTAAACAGGCATCTGGCCGATGGTTATAATCTATGTGATGATACACATTGCCAGGCTTTTAATGGCATTTCAACAGAGCCTGAACTCCTTAAGGCAGCAAGGGAAACCCATAATCTTGTCATTCTTGATAAAGACAGTGTACTGATCTATTCAGCTTTCCATTCAAACTGTGGTGGAGAAACATCCACCGCAGAAGACGTATGGCTCACAAATCGGCCATACCTGAAAAGAGTAGTTGATCCCTACTGTGTTGATTCCCGTAATGCAAAATGGCAAAAGACAATAAGTGCGGAAGTCTGGATAGATTATCTGAAGAATGCCGGCTATACAGGCAGATCTGATGACCTTTCTGCCTTTGACTTCTATCAGAAAGGAAGATTAACTGATTACAGAACCGGATCCTTCAGCTTCCCTCTCCAGATGATAAGAAAGGATCTGGATCTGAAATCATCATTCTTTTCAGTTAAAATTAACAATGACTCAGTAGTGATTTATGGCAGGGGATATGGTCATGGCGTTGGATTATGCCAGGAAGGCGCAATGGTAATGGCATCCAAAGGGAATAAATTCATCGATATTATTAATTTCTATTATTCTGATGTGATTGTAACGGATGTTAATAATGCTGCCATAACAGAGATCAGGTAAATATTTTGCATTTTGAGTATTTTTGACAAATATTGCTTTATATGCTTTCATTATTCTGGAAAGAAATAACCGGTTTTTTCAACAGCCTTACAGGATATGTTGTCATTATTGTTTTCCTTCTGGCCAATTCCCTTTTCATGTGGGTATTTCCTGGTGAATGGAATATTCTTGACAACGGATATGCTGGACTCGACACACTATTCTTTCTTTCACCCTGGTTGTTCCTCTTCCTTGTGCCTGCCATTACAATGAGAATGATAGCTGAGGAGAAAAGGCTTGGCACGATTGACCTTATTCTTTCCCGCCCGGTTTCAGAGAGGGAAATTGTGTATGGAAAATACATGGCTTCAGTTGCACTTGTGTTGCTTGCATTATTGCCATGTGCGATATATTATTTTTCTGTGTGGTCGCTTGGGGAAACCCAGGGCAATCTTGATAAAGGAGGCACGTTTGGCTCTTTTATCGGATTGTTTTTTCTTGCAGCGGTCTATGTTTCTGCAGGGATCTTTGCATCATCAATTACAGATAACCAGGTGATCGCATTTATAACAGGTATCTTTATCTGCTTCATTCTTTTTGCTGGATTTGATTCATTCGCTTATCTGCCTGGTTTAAAGAAGCTCGATGAATTTATAATAAGGCTTGGTATAAATGAACATTATAAATCAATGAGCCGGGGAGTTATAGACATCAGGGATATTGCATACTTTATTGCTTTGATTTCAATATTCAATGAATTTACAGTGATGCAGCTTTTGTCACGAAGGTGGAAGAGAAACGGTTAAAATGAATGACTCAGGTAAAATAAGGGTAAACAGCTGGGTAAGGTTTTTATTGATCCTGACGGTGATAATTATTGTTGCTGCTTCCAGCTCATTAATTAACCTGAGGGTCGATCTTACCGAAGACAAGAGGTACACTCTCTCGCCGCAAACAAAGAACATACTGTCCGATCTTAAGAATGATATTTTTATTCAGGTATTCCTCGATGGTGAAATGCCTGTCCCGATGAAGCGGCTGAGAAGATCGGTTAAAGATATGCTTGACGAATTTGGTATCATCTCGCACAGGAAAGTTGATTATGAATTCATCAATCCGTCGGAAGGAGATCAGAAACAACGCAATGCCCAATATAATTCTTTAGCAGGAAAAGGATTAAATCCGGTTAATGTTCAGGCGGGTGATCAGGAAGGGGGAAAAGTTACAAAATTGATCTTCCCGGGATTGATAGTAAATTATAACGGGGCAGAGGTACCGGTAAATTTTCTGAGGAACAACAGCAATGTTCCGTATGAACAAAATATACTTAATTCCATTGAAGGGCTTGAATATGAGCTGATACAAACAATATCGGCAATAAGCTCAGATACAATCCGTAAAGTGGCATTTATTGAGGGACATAACGAATTGTCTGAAGTTGAAGTAGCCTCTGTTACCCTGAGTCTTGCGAGATTTTTCACTGTCGACCGCGGATCAATTGGAGGAACACCCGGAATACTTGACAGTTATTCAGCTGTAATTATTGCCGGCCCCAAAGATCAGTTTACTGAAACCGACAAGCTTGTTCTTGACCAGTACTTAATGAATGGAGGCAAAATTATCTGGTTTGCGGAGGAAGTAAGTGTGAATGCAGATAGTCTCACTACCGGCGAGACTGTTGCGCTTTTCCATCCGCTTAACATAGAGGATCAGCTTTTCAGGTATGGTGTGCGTATAAATCCATCAATTGTCCAAAACCTTGAATGCGCCCCAATAAGGTTAAGTGTAAGAAGCGGCGCCGGTCCTTCCCGTATAGTACCCTTTCCATGGCCCTACTTCCCGTTACTTAAACCTGAATCATCGCATCCCGTAACAAGAAGCATCAACAGGGTTAAGGGGGAGTATGTCAACCATATTGATACGGTTGGCCGTGATCCTGAAATAAGAAAGACAGTCTTGCTTGAGACCTCAGGTTTAAGCAGGACAGTTAATCCTCCTTTTTCCATAAGGTTGAGTGAAGCTGAGAATCTGCCCGATGAAAGCACTTTCGCCGGTAGATCACTACCTGTTGCGGTATTGCTTGAAGGTGTCTTTCCATCGGTCTTCAGGAACAGAATGATCTCGCACCTGATAGAGGACAGGGATTTCAGATTTAGACCCGAAAGCGTTCCGACAAAAATTGTTGTGGTAGCAGATGCCGACATAATCAGAAATGAAGTGAGCAGAGGTGGACTCTCAGGGTCACCTTATCCGCTGGGGCAGGACAGGACAACGGGGATTACCTATGGGAACAGCGATTTTGTAGTTAATTGTATTAATTATCTTGTTGATGAGAACCGGATCATGGAACTCAGATCGCGGGAATTAAAATTAAGGCTCCTTGACAGGCAGAGATTGAAAACTGAAAGATTAAAGTGGCAGTTAATAAATATTGCCGGTCCTGTGGTATTGGTTATTCTTGCCGGGTTTGTTTACAATTATTTCCGAATGAAAATATATTCCAGGCGATGAATCTATGAGCAGACTTCTTAAGTATTTCATTTTAATTTTTTGTATCATACTCCTGATGCTTTTCATCTTCAGGGAAAATACTCCATTTGGAAGCAGCAACAGTGCATTTAATGTGGATGATGAAAAGGAGATAACTAAAATTGAACTTTCTGATGAATCTCATAAAGTAGTACTGGAAAAAAAGGGAGAGGAATGGCTGCTTAATGGAAAGGCCGAAACCAGAAAAAGCAGTGTTCTGTTTATCATTAGGATAATTAAGGAAATGAGGATAAAATCCCCTGTTTCTCCTGAAAAATTTGATGCTGAGATAATCCGGAAAGGTATCGGACCGGTAACTGTAAAGGTGTCGGGAAGATCGGGAAAGCTAAGGTCCTACCTGGTATATAAGACTTCTTCAAACATTTATGGAAATATTATGAAGAGAGGAGAAAGGTCCAAGCCATTTATTGTAAGCGTTCCCGGCTTTGAAGACAACATAGGTTCGGCATTCATTACCAATGAATTATTCTGGCAGCCGTTTACAGTATTTAATCTTCTTCCCTCCGAGATAGCTTATTTGAGATTTGAAAATTATTCCGATAGCTCCTCTTCCTTTTCCATATCTCACGAAGGCAATAATATTTCACTCCTTGACAATGAAAAAGTATTAGCGGGCTGGGACACATCACTTGTAAAGCGGTACCTTACTTATTTTACATGGATCCCATTTGAAAAATGGGCATTTGAACTGACTCAGCAGGAAAAGCTTGATATTGAAAGCGGAAGTCCGTTGGCAAAGATAACCGTGACAGGACATTCCGGTAACAACACTATCCTTACATTATGGGAAAAGACCGGTAACTCAGCCGGAATTATATCAAAGGATACAGACAGGTTATGGGGTAAAACCAATCATCAATCAGAAATTTTTATTCTGAGATATTTTGACATAGATCCGATACTGAAAAGACGATCTTATTTCTATCCCGATTGATTTTAAATTTTGGGGTAATTGGTTTTTTTTCGTAATATTGATGTTTCGGAAACTATTATATTAATGCTTCATACAAGATTATCTTTCCTTTTAGTATAAAATTTTAGTAATCAGACATATAACTTAAATATTTATAATATGAAATTTGTAGTATCCAGCTCTGAACTTCTCAGTCATCTGCAATCGATAAGCAGGGTGATAAGTTCAAAGAATACTCTTCCCATTCTTGATAATTTTCTTTTCAACCTTGCCGGGAACGATCTTGAAATTACCGCATCGGATCTTGAATCGACACTGATTACTAAGATGAAGCTTGAGAATACTGAAGGAGATGGCCTCGTTGCTTTACCGGCAAGGATTTTATTAGATACTCTTAAGGAATTTTCTGTTCAGCCGCTTTCTTTTGATATAAATCCCGATACCCTCGCTGTGGTTATCAGTTCTGAAAACGGGAAGTTCAATGTTATTGGTCAGAATGGGATCGATTTTCCTTCTCTTCCTGCAATCAAAAGAGACAAAAAGTCTTCTTTCAATATCAGCGCCGATGTATTGCTTGCAGGTATAAATAAGACACTGTTCGCAACAGCCGATGATGAGCTGCGCCCTGTTATGGGTGGCATTTTTGTTGAAGCCTCGACTGACAAGATCACCTTTGTTGCATCCGATGCTCATAAGCTTGTTCGTTACCAGAGAACAGATGCCCATGCTGATGATAATGCATCATTCATTCTTCCAAAGAAACCCGCATCGCTTCTTAAAAATATTCTTCCAAAGGAGGAAGGTACGGTTGCCGTTGAGTTTGATGATAAGAATGCCTTCTTTAACCTGAGCGATTATAAGGTTGTTTGCAGGCTCGTCGAAGGCAACTATCCGAATTATAATTCAGTTATTCCCAAGAATAATCCACGTAAGATCACTATTGATCGTGTTGAATTTTATAATACTCTAAAGCGAGTTTCTGTTTTCTCAAACCAGGCCAGTAATCTTGTTAAGCTGCAGCTTACAGGCAACCAGGCAGTTGTTTCGGCCCAGGATATTGATTTTTCCATATCGGCGTACGAAAGAATAAAATGCCAGTATGAAGGAGAAGAAATGGAGATCGGCTTCAAATCGTTATTCCTCCTGGAGATACTTGCGAACATTGCTTCGCAGGATGTAATGATTGAGCTTGCTGATCCGACCAGGGCAGGTCTGTTCCTCCCATTGGAAACGGAAAATGAATCAGAAGATCTGCTGATGCTTCTTATGCCAATGATGATAAACGCCTGATAATTGGAACTAAAGCTTAAACGTCCCATTGCTTTCCTCGATCTTGAGACCACGGGAGTGAATGTTTCCAGTGACCGTATTGTGGAGTTGTCGGTTTTAAAGGTCAGCCCCAATGGTAAAGAGGAATGGATGTGCACCAGGATCAATCCCGAAATGCCTATCCCGCCAAAGGTTATTGCTATCCACGGGATTACTGATAAAGATGTAGAACATGCTCCGACCTTTAAGGAGGTGGCAAAGAATCTAGCTGCTTTTCTGGAGGGGTGCGATCTGGCCGGTTATAATGCCATCAAATTCGATATCCCGGTTCTTGCAGAAGAGTTTTTGCGGGCAAATGTTGATTTTAATTTTCTTAAAAGGCGTTATGTCGATGCACAGGTCATCTTTCATAAAAAAGAACAAAGGACACTCACTGCGGCATACCAGTTCTACTGTAAAAGGAACCTCGACGGCGCACACAGTTCAAAAGCTGATACACAGGCTACATACGAGGTACTGAAAGCTCAGCTCGACCGGTACGATGACCTTGAAAATGATGTTGAGAAGCTTGCTGATGTGAGCTCTTTTAACAGCAATGTCGATTTCGCGGGAAGGATAGTTCTTGATGAGACGGGAGTGGAGGTCTTTAATTTCGGAAAGCATAAAGGAAAACCTGTTGAGCGTGTATTCAATGAAGATCCTTCATATTATTCGTGGATGATGAACGGGGATTTTCCTTTGTACACAAAAAAAGTTTTAACTGAAATTAAATTAAGATCATTCGGAAAATCGTAATCAGATGAAGATTCTTTGCATAGGGCTTAATTACAGAAAGCATGCTGCCGAACTGAATTGGCCAATTCCCGAAAAACCACTGTTGTTTTGTAAACCTGATTCTTCCATATTAAAAAACAACAAACCTTTCTTCCTGCCTGATTTTTCAAAGATGATCCAGTATGAGGTTGAGGTGGTAATTAAGATCAGTAAGCTCGGTAAGGGTATCGAGCCCCAATATGCTTACAGGTATTTTGACGAGGTTACGGTTGGTATTGACATTACCGCACGTGATCTGCAGCAATCATTATCAAAGGCAGGTCAGCCATGGGAGATTTGTAAAAGTTTTGACGGATCCGCTCCGGTTGGGAAATTTATACCGGTAAGTTCCATAAAGGACATAAATAATCTCGATTTCAGGCTTGAGGTAAACAACAAGGTTGTGCAGCAAAGCAATACCTCGGATATGATATTCGGATTTGGTGAAATAGTCTCTTATGTCTCCCGTTTCTTTACCCTCAAAACTGGTGATCTGATCTTTACAGGAACCCCTGCAGGTATTGGAAATATGTACAGGAATGATAATCTTGTAGCTTATCTGGGAAAGGAGCCGCTTCTCGATTTCCATGTAAAATGAGAAGCAGCTGATTCTTATTTTACTTTCGGGTCATTAAAACTATGAAAAGCAAACTTAATTTAATAGTTATGAAAAGAAAATCACAAGTAACAAGGAGAAGCTTCATACAGAAGTCAGCAGGCGCTGCTGCCCTTCTCTCAATGCCAGCTATCGTTCCTGAATCGGTTTTTGGTGCAAATGACAAGATCCGGGTGGCGGTACTTGGGGTAAACGGCCGTGGAACTGACCATATCGAAGGATTCATGAATCTTCCGAACGTGGAGGTTGCCTGCCTGTGCGATCCCGACCTGAATATACTGGCACAGCGTGCAAAAGAATTTGACAAGAAATACTCCAAAAAAGTTGATCAGAAACAGGATCTGCGTAAGGTCTTTGAAGATAAAACCATTGATGCAGTAAGTATTGCAACTCCTAACCACTGGCATTCCCTCGCAGCAATATGGGCATGTCAGGCAGGTAAGGATGTTTATGTTGAAAAGCCGGGATCGCATAATATGCGTGAAGGCAGAAAGATGGTTGAAGCTGCTGCAAAATACGATCGCATTGTACAGCATGGTGTTCAGCTTCGTAGCTCTGTTGCAGTACAGGAAGCGATAAAGCATCTTCGTGATGGCCTCATTGGCGATGTTTATATGGCAAGGGGTCTGGTCTTCCGCTGGAGAGCAGATATTGGCAGAAAAGGAGTATCTGAGGTGCCCGAAGGACTTGATTATGACCTTTGGACCGGTCCGGCTGAGATGAAGCCATTCTCACGCGATCACGTCCATTATAACTGGCACTGGAACTGGAACTATGGTTGCGGCGATATCGGGAATCAGGGAGTTCATGAGACTGATCTCTGCATGTGGGGTCTTAACGTGGGATTACCTGAGCGTATAACATCGGGTGGAGGAAAATTTCTTTTCGACGATGCTAAGGAGACACCTGAATTGCTGAGTTCAACCTATCATTATCCCAAAGAAAAGAAAATAATCGAGTTTGAAGTCCGCCCCTGGATAACAAATGCCGAGAATGGCGCAGAAGTCGGGAATATTTTCTATGGCAGCAAAGGTTATCTGGTTGTTTATAACTACGATCGATATGAGAGCTTCCTTGGACAGAAGCGCGAGCCGGGTCCTAAAGGAAAAGCTGGTGGCGACCATTATCTGAATTTCATACAGGCAGTAAGGGCTCACGACAAATCGCTGCTTAATGCGCCGGTTGAAACTGCACACCTGTCATCAGGTCTTGCCCACCTAGGAAATATAGCATATCGTGTAGGACGCACAATAAATTTTGATCCGAAAACAGAGAAAATAATCGGTGACGATGAAGCAAATAATCTTCTTTCACGTCCTCCGAGAAAACCTTATGTGGTACCTGATGTAGTGTAAATATGAAATCAGGAATTCTCCCCTCCTTTTGAAGGAGAGGTGGACCCGGATTGGAGGTTAAATATTTGATTAAGTGTTAATTCCGGGGAAGGGGTGGTTAATCATATTTTTCCCTTCTATCTAACCACCCCGGCCGGGAAAGACCTCTTAGGTTGCGGGTGAGTGGGGCTTAGTTGGGCTTAATTAAACCAGTAACTTAGCTTCACAAACAATCCGCGATCCTTCATGCGGAACTGTTTTGGGAAAGCATTTTCGGTATAGACAATAAAGAGGTCCGACACGGGGGCAAACCTCCACTGGAAACGCAAATTAAGGTTAATATTGTCGATCTGATCGTTATACTGGACAAAGCTTGTGAAGAACAGTTTATTGGTGAAAGTAAAATCAAGCCTTGGCCCTATCAGTATAAGTTCTGCACTGTTATACGGGGTTGGGAGAGTGATCTTGTTGTAAGTTGTGACCAGGGCAATGCTGCCATAAGGCTGATACCGGTAATTCAATTCACCGTTCAGGGATAATCGGGTTCCGTTAAAATAATTCCCATACCTGCTGCTGAGTACTATATTGAATGGTTTACGTATATCCGAGCCGAAAGTTCCTCCCATTTCCATGTAGTTGAATTCGGAGCCGGCAGCAAGCGAATCGCCCATTGTATTAGTGGGATCGAAAGGAGCATGGAGCCTGATATATGTGTCTTTGACGTCAATTGAGAAAGTGTTTTTATTGACCGATTCGAAAGAATAGGAAAGCTGTACTTCCCGGTCCGTTACAGAAAAAGAGGGATCGAAATACATATCTGCCTTCAGGCCGGGACCATGACTTACAATTCTTCCTGATTCGGGAAAAAATTTATATTGAACCTGTGGATTGACCTGATAGTATCCGGTTCTCCTTATATATCCCACTTCTGAGAGATAGCCATCTGCTACCCACGACTGGTTAAGTGTAGCAGTAAGGTACTGTGACGAGTAAGTTATATTGGCGGCGGCAGCGGCATCATCTGATGATGCACCCGAATAGAATGATTTGTGATAATAGGCTTTGCCTGTCCACCGGTTGTCGGGGCTTGCCAGATTATACTCCATACCTGCAATCCTGTTAAAATGGTGGCCGGTGAATGCTGTGTCGTTCTTCGAATTCAGAAGTTGCTTGTTTATTATGAAAGCTGAAATACTTGATCTTTGAAATACCTGCCGCTGAACTGCAGCTACAGAAAAGTTACCTGAATGGATTGTTCCTTTCTCTCCAGTCTGAATATCCATTAAGCCTATCCTCCAGTCATTTCCGATTTTGCCGCTTAGCCGGGCGCCTAATTGAACCGGACTGTCACGTCCGATTCTACGGGAGAAAAATGGTCTGACATTGTCGCTTCCGAGATTTGCAAACAAATCGCTGTTCTCAAGGTAGAATTGTCTTTTTTCCGGGAAGAATAGCTCGAACCTGTCGAGGTTGGTCTGCTGCCTGTCAACTTCAACCTGCGAATAATCGGGATTAACCGTTATATCAAGGTTCATTGATGTAGATAGCATCACCTTGGCATCAATGCCAGCGGAATATTTCATACCTGTTTTTTCACCTGACAGGTTACTTTTGGTTGTCTTAGCCGAAATATAAGGTATCAGGGAAAACATAGCTCCAGAGGGTGGAAGAGGCTTATCCCAAACCAGGGTACCTGTGTATGCAAGCGTGGCAGTGGCAAACTGCCTTGGCATAGGCGCCCAGCTCGATTTTTCATTTGTTTTGAGATCAAGGCGGCTGAAATTAATTCCCCATTCAGTTGCATTGCCTGAATAACGCATGCTGCGAAAAGGTATTGCAAATTCAGCAGTCCACCTGTCATCATAATTCTGTACAGCTGACCACCATTTGATATCCCAGTTAAGGTTTACTGTACCACCATTTGCCTGAACTCCATCCCATTGGGCTCCGTATGGTGTGATACCGAAAGAAAAACCATTTGTCTGATCATTGAAGGTGTCAATGAAAACAAGAAAATTGTCATTCTTCCCAAAATTAAAATCACGACGTAATGATTCAACAGGCCTTTTTCCCTTATAAGGATCATAACAGATTATGGCCATATATAATGTTGTCTTGCTGTATGCAAGCATTACCTCAGTCTGGGCAATGGCAAAACCGGTGTCTGTTGGCTGTACTCTCTGGAAAGTATGGGCTTTATCGGCTGCCGACCAGACAGCTTCGTTTATGTTCCCGTCAATTGATATCTCTTTATCAGTTTCACTAATATGAATCCTGTATTTTTCACGGTTAATTCCTTCTGACTGACCGGACAGGATGCAGATACTAAATAATGATAGAAAAAATAATGAAGCCGGAAAGCGAATCTTTGAAATCAACTCATTCATCACATCAGCTTTTAACCATTGACTGAGAAGCTCAGGCCGGCCCTGACATCAGGTTTTATTCTTGCGAGCAAAAGTGTATGTATGTATTGATCATCCTTTCTGGTCAATTGCTTTTCAATTATCTTAAGATTTTTAGATGTGAATCCCATATTCTCAGGGCCTTTTATCTTCACTGTAAAAGCTTTCTTATCATTAACAGGCAACGAATCTGTTTCATTAAAATCAAATTCAAAAAAGTTTTCTTTCATGCTGATCTTCGTGCATTTATGATGTACAAGCTGCTTTTGAAAAAATGAGGAATCAGGTGCAAGCATTGTTTCATAGTTTTCTTTATGTGGAGCAAGTACTTTTACCCAGGCTTCCACTATTTCACTGTTGCGCGAAGGATCTGTATGAATGATATTTGCCCAATGCATTCCGCATGTAGGACCGGTGATTTTTCCGGAAGGTAATTTCCCGGTAGCAAACCAGCTCATCAGGTCACGTCCCCTGTCAATGGTCATTACACCTGAATCGAATCCGAAAATTCCATGACTGGCTGCTTTTGCGTTATACATGCCTTTGAAAGGTGTATTGATATAGGTTACTCCATGTTTCTTCAATATCTCAGCCATGCTGATATCATTTCCGGGAGTGACCCCAAATCCATGAAGAAATGCCGTAGGGACAAATGAGACCGGGAATGGTCCCAGTTTATGCTGATTTAATAGCCTGTTATAAAAGTCAAGATGCTTTTCTACCTCCTCCTTAGGGCGCATCTTACCGGTTCGGTCGGCCCATTCGGCTCTTGTGAATTTGCCATTTTCCCAGTATTCATGTCCGATGCCATGCAGTGTGAGCTCGAAATTAGCTTTGTTTGACCTGATGATGTGGGCTGCTTCTTCCTGCCATTTACCAATCCATTTGCTGTTATCCCAGTTACTTCCCATCCAGGTGCTTGACGGTAACTTCCTCAGGATGTTTTTCTTATCCCACTCGCAGAGGATCATTGCAGCCTGAGGTCTTATACCGAGAGTTCGTCCAAGCAGGGCGATAGCTTCATAATCTTCCGGTTTATGATCCCTTAAAATACCTGTTCTGTAAGGTTCCTGCTTTTTGTTTCCGTCTTCTCCCGACCACCAGCCGACATCGTCTATAACAACCTGAATAGGCATGGGAATAAGAGCTGAGACGCCATTCTGAATCATGACTTCATTTTTATGCAGTGCACGTAATCCGGGATAATTCATCCCAAGAACCACCCCTGCAGTTATCCCGGGGATTTTTTTTAGAAATCCCCGCCTGTCGATATTTTTCATTTTTTATAATTTGTACCCGAGGCTTGTCATTCTTTCGGCAAGGCCTGGATATAATCTGGCAGCATTCTTATAATAGATCTTCTCAAGCGCTTCTTTAGGAAGATCAAGACCTTTCATAGGTGTTCTTAATGTAATTTCGTCATCTGTTTCAAGCATCTGGAAGAAACGTGCGTACCTGTCGGCGTTGCTCCTTATTCCATTGGTATTTACCACTCCTCTGTCGGTTCCGAACATGATCCTGTCTGAATATGTAATCATGAAATCCCTGAGATTTTCCCTGTTAACGAGATAATAATACTGTTCTGTTGCAGCCAGGTCAAGATAAAGTTTGGGATATGTCTCCATCATGTATCTTAAGTAATCGATCTGCGCATCCTGGCATATAAGCCAGCAGCAATGAGCTGCAATCACAGTGAGATTTGGATGACGCTGAAGTACGCGTTCCATTCCGACAATCTGTCTCCAGTATGCTACAGGGTCGGCGGCCCACTTACCCCTGTTGCCGAATGGGCCATTCGGGTCAGCGATATGTATTGAAGTGGCCAGAATGCCTAACTTCTCCATTTGGGTAAAAGTTGACTCCATGGCAGCATCATCGACATACCTGAAACCTTTCTCTTCTTCCTTCAGAACCCTGTAGTAAGGGCCATACCATATCTTATATCCAACGTATCCTTTTTTCATTAACCCTGCCAGGTCTTTTGGATTATGCCTGACTCCCTTATGGGGTGTAAAATCGCTAATGGCAGTCATTATTCTTCCTTTGCTCGCTTTAGTTACAGTATCTATACCGCTCTCTCCTTTATTTGCTCCGCCAAGGTTAATCCACATTGCCATATCCATCTTGCCATTCTTGAGCAAGGTGTCGCGCATAATAAGATAATTGTCAATTGTTGAATAACTATCGGAGATATGAGCATGAACATCAATCCTTGGAATGTCAGGATATTTAGTGATGTACTGCCCTTTTACAGATATGGAAAACAGTAATAAAAAGATCAGGGAAAAAGAAAAAAGATTTTTCATATTCTTAGTCATTGGTTATTTATTAAAAACAATTGTAGAATGAAGTAAATGTATTGATTGCCCTCTTAAGTGCAAAATTTTGAACATAAAAATTAGCTGGAGATCAAAAAAAAACCCCGTTTTAATGCGGGGTCTTAAAATTGCAGTCTTTATTTTTTTGACCGGAGCTTTACATGAGGTATTGGCTTGTAAACAATATCCACAATATCGCCGTCATTTAAAATGGAGATCCTTGCTGCCTCAACAACAAGTTCATTTATAAAACTATTGCCTGGAGTAGCTATGATTCCTTTTTCATCAGTGTTTCTGATCATCTCCTGTCTTTTTTCCAGTGAATCACCCGCCTCATCTTCAATCATGCAGGCCATAGTAATAGAAGCGGCTACCGAGTCGAATCCGTAACCAACGGGTTTGAATCCTTTACCTTCCCAGGGAACAACCCTGTAAAAGTCGGGACTAACATAATTAAAGTATGATCCGCCTGGACCTATCGGATCAAGATATGAATGCTCAACGCCCCTGTTCTGATCATTATGCTTCAGCATGCCGCATTTCTGATCACCTTCAAAGAACATAAGCAGAGCCTGGTCGTTGCTGCCTGCAGCCTGATCAGGATAGCCAAGTCCGTCAATCACTGAAAGCAGCGCATTATTTTCAAAACGGACTCTGCCGTTGGCCCACATATATGCCTCATTGCCATTAGGAAATTTGCCTTTTACCCCCGATGATGAAACTTCAACCGGCTTCAATCCGGTGATGAAATAGACGAGGTCTACATAATGGCATCCAACATAAACGAACGGATCAGTTTTATCGGTTGTGAACCAGTTCTGAAAATTTGATGACCGGTAATAATATGGTTCAATTAGTTTTGCTTCACCCATAACGAATTCACCGAACTGCCTGAGCTGATATCCACGTTTTGCCATCAATGCTCTTTTGTCGAAGCGCTTATGGTATTCCACGCCAACAAACAACCCTTTGCTCAGCGCAAGTTTTTCTATTTCTACAGCCTGCTCATATTTAAGAACAAGAGGTTTGACACAAAGAACATGCTGGTTATTTTTCAGCGCTTCCATTACAACAGTATAATGAAACTGGTCAGGCATTGCAACAATAACCATCTGCCGCGGTTTCATTTTTGCAAGCACCTCTTTATAAAGTTCCGGGTGCTTCTTATCCTCGGGAGTTGAAATTGCAGGATACGCTTCAAAATCCTGTCCGGGGAATGCCTCAGCAAGATCCTTGCCGTTCTTCAGGGCGTTCAGAGGTCCGGAATCAAGGGCGCATATTTTTATGCTGTTAACATAACCTGTTCGCTGGAGGTGGTAAGCTGAAGGCAGCAGCAGATCGTATGTGATCATACCTCCACCAACAATAACAATGTCAATTGCACTCATGGAATAAAAGTTTTATTTGTGATTATTATCCTAAAATTTCATCGATTGCTTCTTCGAAAGCTTTAAGTCCATCCCATAATGCTTCTTCGGTTGTATTGAGTGGAGGAGCTATTTTCAGGCATTCACCTGCAATACCTACTGGAGCAAACATCAGAAGACCTTTATGAAAGCACTTCTCGTTAATTTTCTGAGCCATGTCTGAGTCAGGTGTTTTTGTACCCTTTTTAACCACCTGTATCCCTGCAACCAATCCTTTTCCCTGAACGCACCCCAGTATTTCGGGGTATTTTGCTGCGATCCTGTGCAATTCAGGTACAAGAATCTCACCTAATTTTTTTGCATTTTCAACCAGATTTTCCTTCTGAATTATTTTAAGGCTTTCAATTGCAGCAGCAACAGGCAGAGGACTTCCTGAATGTGTTGAAGTCATTGACCCGGGAGCATAAAGGCTCATAATATCTTTTCTTCCGATTACGGCCGAAAGGGGCAGAGAAGATGATATACCTTTTCCACAGGCAATAAGGTCGGGTTTGATACCATAATGTTCATAGCAGAACATCTTTCCGGTTCTTCCGAAGCCTGACTGAACTTCATCAAAGATTGTAATAATGTCATATTTTTTACAGAAAGCCATCAGTTTCTGTGCATACTCAACAGGAAGAAAATCGGGTCCGACGCCCTGGTACGATTCAACCATCATTCCGGCAATATCTTCAGGCTTTACACCCTGCTTTTTAATACTGTCAAGACACAATTCAAAAGAGGTATCCTCATTTTTATAGCCATCGGGGAAAGGAACCTGAATAAAGGTTTTCCCTTCATCAACGATCCATTTTTTCAATCGCGGGTTACCTCCGGCAAGCTGTGCTCCAAGTGTCCTTCCATGGAATGCATTATAAAAAGAAAGAAAATATTTTTTTTGCGGACCATGTTTTTCAACTGCATAGGTTTTTGCAAGCTTGATACAGTTTTCAGTGGCCTCACTTCCTGTACTCAGGAGAAATACAAGGTATTGTGACGGATCAGGAGAGATTTTCTGAAGCATTTTTGTCAGCTCAGCACGTTTCTCATGTATAAAAACATAAGTTGAAAGAAGCCTGTTATCAAGCATTTCCTGAAGAGCATCAATAATTTCTTTGCGGCCATGGCCGGCATTTGTAATAAGAACACCAGATGACCAGTCGAGCCACTTGTTACCCCATTTATCAAATACCTGAAAACCGTCCGCCTTATCCCAGATAATTGGTGGCTGCCCCATCATTGAGACAGGTTCGGATTCTGATAAAGCCTGGAAGATACTCAGTGATTCCGGAACAGGTAACTTGGTTTTGATAGTTCTGAACTTTGTTTTTACCTGAGGAACCTCAACTGGTTGTAAGTTATATTTTGCCATTACATTAAAAAATTAAGAAAAAGATTAATTATTTTTTTTAAAAATGAAGCCTGCAAGTTAGTTAATTTCTAAAAAAGAACAAACGATTATTGACATGGTGCTGATGAAGTATTTTCCAATGTTTTTGATCTTAGCCAAATCATTGCTATCTTTATAGAATTATTTTTAATATCAAATGCAATGGGAAATTTTGGTGCAACGGAAATTATACTGATCCTGCTTGTGGTAGTTCTTCTTTTTGGCGGACGTAAAATTCCTGAACTGATGAAAGGGCTTGGACAAGGTATGAAAGAGTTCAAAAAAGCCTCAAAGCAGGAAGACGAACCGGTTAAAACCGAAACCAAGGAAGAGATTAAAAAGGAACTCTGATTTCCCTGATTCACTAATAATCGGTTATAAGGTACATGGGTACCTTTCTGTGATTAGTTCCCTGTTCATAACTATAGGCGATCTCAATCAGCTTTGGTTCACTCCAGGCCTTACCAAAGAATGTAACCCCAACCGGTAGATCTTCAATGAATCCCATCGGAACAGTTATTGCCGGATAGCCTGAAATTGCTGCAAGCGAAGAACTTCCTCCACTGGAATGATCGCCGGACAGCAGATCGGTCTTCCATGCCGGAGAACCTGTAGGCGCAACCAAGGCATCAAGCCTGTTTGCATTCATGATCCTGTCAATACCTTCTTCACGGCTTGCCCTTAGCATACGGGCAAGTGATTTTTTATATTCAGCCACGCTGAGATCTCCCATTTTCTGGGCCCTTTCCAATATTTTCTGGTCAAAATACCGTAATTCAATGCTGTCTGTTTTATTGAATTCTATCAACTCCTGAAGATTTTTTACAGGAACATCGTCTGCCAGTCCGGAAAGATATTTATTCAATCCGTCTTTAAATTCGTATAACATCACAGTATAGGAGGCGCTCTCATATCCGGTTCCCCTTGCCTGTTCAACTTCTATAACTTCAGCGCCCTGCTTCTCCATAAATGATATTGCCTGCTTCATTAATGTGTCGACCCTATCTGAAAAGCCCGCAGATCCCTTCAGGAACCCTATTCTTTTTCCTGCAAGTCCGTCTTTATTAAGGAATTTGGTATAATCTGCATGCAGGTTATTTTCTGATGCAAATGTTTTTGAATCGTCAGGATCAATTCCGGTTAAAGCACCAAGACAGATAGCAGCATCTTCAACTGTACGTGTCATGGGGCCTGGAGTATCCTGGGTAAACGAAATAGGAATTATTCCTGAACGGCTTATCAGTCCAACTGTTGGCTTTATACCTACAATCCCGTTATTGTTTGAAGGACAAACTATTGACCCATTTGTCTCTGTTCCGATCGCAACCATGCACAAATTGGCAGAAACTGATACTCCGGAACCTGAACTTGATCCGCAGGGGTTTCTGTCAAGAACATAAGGATTTTTAGTCTGCCCCGCAATGCCACTCCATCCGCTTGTTGAATTAGTTCCCCTGAAATTTGCCCATTCGCTGAGGTTCGATTTAGCCAGGATCACGGCACCTTCTTCCCGTAATCTCATAGCTACAAAACTATCCTTTGCCGGGTATGAATGTCTCAGAGCCGTTGCCCCTGCTGTTGTTGGCATGGCATCATGAGTATCAATATTATCCTTTAGAATTACAGGTATGCCGTGCATTGGTCCGCGTATCTTACCCGATTTCATCTCTTTGTCAAGATTCTCTGCAATTTGAATTGCATCAGGATTGACTGCGATTACAGAATTCAATGCCGGTCCGTTCCTGTCTATTTCATCAATCCTTTCAAGATAAGCGTTGACAACATCTGTAATCGTAAACTTACCCTCCCTGTAACCTTTCTGCATTTCAGAGATAGTCATTTCCACCAGCCAGTTATTGTCTGTACGAACGGGCTGTAGTGCTTTATTCGCAGGTGATTGACATCCGATGAAAATCAATATGCCTGCAAAAAGGAGGATTAAAGATCTTTTCATATTGAAAAGGGTTTAGTTTAAGTAAATATAAAAAAAGTGAGGAATATGTAATTCAATATTTTCAGTGAGATATGGAATTAACCAATTTGTCTGTCCTGAAATTATGAAAAATCAGTCATAAGTGATATATTTGAAATTGTTCATGCCGGATTTCAATTAATTGAAGCACTTTCAGATAAATGAAAAATATATACCTCCAGTTACTTGATCTACATGAAACGTGCCCCAATGTTGTATTAGCCACTGTTACAGGCAGTGTGGGCTCAACTCCTCAGAAACCTGGTAGTTCAGCTCTTTTTGATGCAGCGGGATTAATATCAGGAACTGTTGGCGGAGGAGTGGTAGAGGGCAAAGTGCAAAATTTTTCCATGAAAGCTGTTGCTTCAGGAGATTCATTCCACCTTACATTCTACCTCAACAGAGACGCATCGGCAGGTGAAGATGCATTATGCGGTGGTCATAATACAGTTCTCATAGATTCAAGACCATGTGAATACCTGTCAGTTTTCAAACAGATAGAAAGATCTCTCAGCAATCGTGTTCCCGGAGTTCTCATTACAAGAGTCTCTCATATAGAATCGAACAGGGTTCTGATCGGACGATTCTGGATGACTGAAAATGATAAACCTGTATTGCCGCAGCAGATCTTAGAAAAAATAGCTCCTGAAGTCAGAAATATATTGATAAACAGCGATGCCACTGATTTCAGGGAAATAAGAATATCAGAACAGGATGAAGTAGCATCTGATCTGTTTTTCCTTGAACCTGTCTTTCCCAATCCATCACTCATTATAGCAGGAGCAGGTCACATCGGTAAGGCTCTGGCACATCTTGGGTCACTGCTTGATTTTGAAGTTACAGTCATTGACGACAGGGATGAGTATGCCAATAGCACTAATATAATAGATGCAGATCATATTATTGTTGATAATATAGGCAAAGCCATTGGTGAACTGAGGAAGACTTCTGATACCTTTATTGTTATAGTAACAAGGGGACATAACGATGATGCAGAGGCCCTGAAAGCCTGCATTGGTTCAAAGGCAGGATATATCGGGATGATAGGAAGCAGGAATAAGGTGGCAACATTTCGCAGTAATTTTCTTGAGAAAGGATGGGCCACAACAGAACAATGGGATTCAATCCATACCCCGGTTGGAGTGGATATAAACTCGGTTACAGTACAGGAAATTGCAGTAAGTATTGCTGCTGAGCTGGTTAAAACGCGAAACGCGAAACACGAACCGGGGCAAAGCCGAGCTCGACGAAGTCAAACACAAAACGCGAAACGATAAATAAATATGCCTGAAACATGGGCGATTGTGCTTGCTGCCGGTGAATCGAAAAGGATGAATGCACCAAAGATGCTTCTTCCTGTTAACGGGAAAACAATGATTGAGACAGTGATCGATAATATTTTAAGTTCAAAAACAGACAGGATAATGCTTGTTACCGGGGCTTACGCAGATGAGATAAATACAATCGCAGAATCGTTGCCGGTTACCGTCTGCCATAATGAAAACTATAAAGACGGCATGTTGTCATCTGTTAAATGCGCCTTCCGTGCACTTCCTTCTGAAGCAGGCCAGGTTCTTGTTTTTCCTGGTGATAAGCCATGGATAAGCAAAGAAGATATAAATTTGCTTATTGACTCGTTCATGAAGGAAAGAAAAGGAATAGCTATTCCTGTCTTTAAAGGGAAGAGAGGACATCCGGTTCTGATCGATATCAGGTACAGAAAAGAGGTATTAAAACTTGATCCGGATGAAGGTTTGAAGGGACTTGCAAGAACCTTCCCCGATGATGTGCTTGAGGTGGAGACCAAAAACCCGGGAATTCTTAAAGATATAGATACTTACGAAGAATATTTAAGATCAATGAACCAAATACCATAAACAAAATGGAAGAAACAATCTCTTTTCAATTAAACGGGAAAAAAACGGAGGTCAGGATTGATCCTGCAGAGACGCTTCTCTGGGTTTTGAGGAACCACTTCAATCTCACCGGAACAAAATTTGGATGCGGCAACGGATTCTGTGGATCGTGCACTGTTCTTATTGACAATGAGCCCATAAGATCCTGCACAGTACCGGTAAGCGACGTTGCAGGGAAAAAAGTAACTACTATTGAAGGTCTTGCAGCAAATGGCAAGCTTCATCCCGTTCAGCAGGCATTTGTTGATCACGATGCTTTGCAGTGCGGTTATTGCACTCCCGGCATGATATTGACATCTGTCGGACTCCTGTCAAAAAATCCTTCACCTTCGCGGCAGGAAATAATAGAGGGACTAGAAGATAATTTATGTCGGTGCGGTGCTCACCTGAGGATTATAGATGCAGTTGAATCGGCAGCCAAAGTAATGAAAGGAGGAAAGAGATCATGAAAGAAATAAAACTAAAAAAATCGGAATTATCTCCTGAAAATGGAAATAGCGGTATTCCTAGGCGGAACTTCCTGAAACTTCTTGGTGGCGGAATTTTCATCTTTTTCCAGCCATGGCCTTATATTGAACTTTCAGGCATTACTGCGGAACAGGCACGAACCCTGCCAAAAGACTATAATGCTTTTCTCCAGATAACAGAAGACGGAACAGTGAAATGCTTTACCGGCAAGATTGAAATGGGGCAGGGTGTTATTACATCACTTGCACAAACAATGGCTGATGATCTGAATGTACCATTTGAAAAGGTCGTAATGGTTATGGGCGACACTGACCTTTGCCCGTGGGATGCCGGTACCTGGGGTTCACAGACAACGCGAAGCTTCGGTCCGAATATGAGAGCTGCATCAGCTGAGGCAAAAGGAGTGCTTATGGAAATGGCCGCGGGACATTTAAAATTACCCGTTTCGCAGCTTGAAGTAAAAGACGGGATAATTACAGACACAAAGAACCCAAAAAACAGGATCAGTTATGGTCAGCTGGCCAGGGGCAAAAGGATTGAAAGGTATCTCGATGTGAAACCAACGCCCGAAGACCATACCAAATTCACTTTAATATCCAAGCCTTTATACAGGGTCGATTCAAAGCAGAAGGTAACAGGTGAGGCAAAATATACAGCCGATATTAAACTGCCCGGTATGGTATATGCAAGGATATTAAGACCCCCTTCTCATGGTGCAAAGTTAACTTCGGCCGATACATCCGAAGCAGAAAAGATGCCCGGTGTGCAGGTCGTAAAGGATGGTGATTTTATCGCTGTGCTGCATGAAAATCATGATAAGGCAGATGAAGCTATAGTCAGGATCAAAGCTGAATACTCCTTTAATGAGATGAAAGTCAATAATGAGACAATTTTTGACTGGATTCTTAAGGCAGATTCCAGTGCCAATGTTACCCGCACCACAGGAAATATAGAAACAGCGCTCGCGCAATCAGATAAAAAATTCAATACTGAATTTCATGATGGTTATCTTGCCCATGTGCCCATAGAAACCCATACGGCTCTTGCAACTGTTGAGGGAGATAAACTGACTGTATGGGCTGCAACTCAGACACCTTTCGGATTGCAGGATGGTATTGTAAGAGAGCTTGGATTACCACGCGAAAGAGTGAGGGTGATAACACCTTTCGTCGGAGGGGGCTTCGGAGGGAAGAGCGCATTCCAGCAGGGAGTAGAGGCAGCACGGCTTGCACTGAAGGTAAGGAAACCGGTTATGGTTATCTGGACCAGGGACGAAGAATTTTTCTATGATAATTTCCACGCAGCTTCAGTGATAAAGATTAATTCAGGAATGGATAATTCGGGCATGATAAAAATGTGGGATTACCATGTTTATTATGCTGGCACCAGAGGAGCAGAAGTTATTTATGATGTTCCCAATGCAAAGACTACAAGTTATACCAGGGGAAAGGAAGCTCCGCCGGTTCATCCTTTTGCAACCGGACCATGGAGAGCGCCCAACAACAATACAAATACGTTTGCGCGGGAAACCCAGATTGATATTATGGCAGCAGCAGCAGGTATTGATCCGCTTGAGTTCCGGCTGAAAAACCTGAAAGATCAGAAGATGATCGATTGCCTGGAATCAGTTGCCGCCAAATTTGGCTATAAGCCGGCTAAAGGACCTAGCGGTCGGGGCATTGGTATAGCATGCGGTTCAGATGCAGGTACATGGGTTGCTGAAATTGCCGAGATTGAAGTGGACAAAAGTACAGGGAAAGTCAAAGTTAAAAGAATAGTCTGTTCACAGGATATGGGTTTGTGCGTTAATCCACAGGGCAGCCTGATGCAGATGGAAGGTTGCATAACAATGGCGCTGGGCTATACATTCACGGAGGAGGTCAGGTTTGAAGGAGGAAATGTTCTTGACAGGGGATTTGATTCCTACCAGATACCACGCTTTTCGTGGGTTCCGAAAATAGAATGTGTAATCCTCGACAGAAAGGATAAAGCACCCCAGGGTGGCGGTGAACCGGCAATAATAGCGGTTGGCGCGGCAGTCGGCAATGCGATCTTTGATGCCACAGGAGCCAGGATGTTAAGAACACCTTTTACTCCCGAAAGAGTTCTGGCAGCAATAAAGAAAGCTTAGAATAGTATGATTAAAAGAAACGAGGATGTCATTGATGGCATCCTCGTTTAATATTTTGTGCAGGTATTGTGTAGTTAACAATACTACTGAACCATAACAGAACTGTTTCCATCAGCTTTTGCGAGCGGTATGAGATCTTCTCCCTCAAGCCTGAAATCATCATAATTCTCAGGCTGGGTAATATATACTAAAGAACCTTCCTTTAAACCCCGCTCAATCACAACATTCTTGTCGTTTGCGTCACCCGGAACAACGATCTGCTTTGTCCCGTTCTTCATATATACATAAGGTATTCCATCCACTCCGGCATGCAGACATTCTGTAGGGATATAAACGGCATCGGGTACATTCTTCGTAATTATCTTGTTGCTGGTGGTCATAGATGGCCTTAGAATAGGATCACTGCCATCGAGTTTTATCAATACTTCAAATACCTTCGAATCACTGTTGGGCAGCTTTTCGCCAATATTGGCAATTGAGTAAATATGTCCGGTGTAAGATTTGTCAGGGAAAGCATCTACGGAAATGCTTACGGTTTGACCGTTTTTTAACTTGCTTACTTCAATCTCACTGATGAAAACCTTTGAAAGCATAGAGCTCAGATCGGGCAGTGTAGCTACAACACGTTCAAATGGATTTATTGAAGATCCGGCTTTTATCTTGATACCCCTGCGATCTTTTTTGTAAACTACCATTCCGGCTGAAG
Organism: uncultured Bacteroidales bacterium; assembly: GCA_942492865.1. GTDB lineage: Bacteria > Bacteroidota > Bacteroidia > Bacteroidales > VadinHA17 > LD21. The sequence continues at coordinate 3,394,040 of OW818650.1, forward strand.
GTGCAGTAATTACAAAACCCTCGAGAACTTCCTCAAAATCAGATACTCTTTGGCTTACCTTTGTGTACCATTGATTAAGATGTTTGACATCCCTTTTCGCCATTTCAAGCCTTAGTTGATAATATCGTTCTCTCTGTTCAAGAATGCGTTTTTGTTTATCAAGATTTATCTCTGCCTGCCTTATCTTTGATGGTGGTTCATAAGCTGAATTAGTGAATGCAATCTCAGCTTCTTCAACCGAGTGTGTCTGATTTTTTATCTGATCTCTTAAATTTTGAAGCACAACCGCTGTGTCGAGAAGCTTCATCTCAATATTTGTTTTGAAATTAACAAGTCTCTCCTGCTCACTCTTAAGATTATTATCAAAATTTGTCCTGTCGAGCGTGGCTATGTAATCACCTTTCTCAACAAGAGTACCTTCCGGCACCATATCCTGGATCTTGATTTCTGATGCATGAATATCCCTTCCATTTATTTCCGGCGCTTTTATCTCGATTGAATTTTCGGTGATCAGTTCGCCTGAAGAGGATATTGAAATTTCAAAATCTCCTTTTACTGCTTCTGCAAAATTACTGACGTTATCTTTTTTTGATACGACCTTATTAAAAACTATTAAAGCTATTATGGTGCTTAAAATGACAACGACCGTGATAATTGTTTTCGACTTGAACATCTGGCTTTAATTTATCAATTTAATAGTTTAGTAACGGGTTCCAAAATTAACATTTTTAATATTCTTTCTTTCGGGTGTGTTAAATATTAACAAGTTTTAACAACTTATTCTTGTAAAGAATAGTTCTCCTAACGATAATTGCGACCAATATTCTTTTAAAAATTATCCCAATTTCTATCTTTATATGATAATAATTTCATGAAGGTTTCACGAAGATGAAAAAACATTTTTTTCTACTATATGCCGGTATTATACTGTTCATTATTCCTAGCCGGGTAAGTGCCCAGGAAATCAATTTCACAAGACAGGATACTTTGAGAGGTTCTGTTACCCCTGAAAGGGTGTGGTGGGACGTTGAATATTATCATCTTAATATAGAGGTTAATCCGGCAGACAGCACCATAAAAGGTTCGAATAAAATTATTTACTCAGTCTTGAAGCCATCGTCGATAATGCAGATCGACATGCAGGAGCCAATGATTCTAACAAAAGTTGTTCAGAATGGGGTCGAGCTTAAATATTGCAGAGAAGGTAATGTGTTCTGGGTAAACCTGATTGAACCACAGGAAACCGGAGATCAGAATTCGATAATCATATATTACGGAGGACGGCCTAAAATCGCTGCCAGGCCACCCTGGGATGGCGGAATAACATGGAAAAGAGACTCAAAAGGACTTCCGTTCGTCGGTTCATCATGCCAGGGAGATGGAGCCAGTCTGTGGTGGCCATGCAAGGATCACATGTATGATGAGCCAGACAGCATGTTGATTAGCGTTACGGTTCCCGATATGCTGATGAACATCTCGAATGGGAGATTGAGGAGCGTGGTTGATAACAGGGATAATACTAAAACATTCAACTGGTTTGTTTCCAAGCCTATAAGCAATTATGTTGTAAATATCAACATAGGCGACTACACTCATTTTTCGGAAGTCTATAAAGGTGAAAAAGGATCTCTGGATTGTGATTATTATGTTTTAAAGGAAAATATTACAAAGGCTAAAAACCAGTTTAAGCAGGTTCCGATGATGTTAAAAGCTTTCGAGCACTGGTTTGGGCCATATCCCTTTTACGAGGACGGATATAAGCTGGTTGAAGCGCCATACCTTGGAATGGAGCATCAAAGCTCAGTTACTTACGGTAACGGTTTCAAAAACGGATACAGGGGAACCGATCTGAGCGGATCGGGATGGGGTATGAAGTTTGATTTCATTATTGTTCACGAATCTGGTCATGAATGGTTTGGTAACAGTATTACTTATAGAGACATTGCTGACATGTGGATACATGAGAGCTTTACAAATTACTCAGAAAGCCTGTATACTGAGTATTATTATGGTAAAGATGCGGGAAGCGAATATGCCATTGGCTGCCGAAGGAATATATTGAACGACAGGCCAGTTATCGGTATTTATGATGTGAATCACCCCGGTTCTCACGATATGTATTTCAAAGGAAGCAATATGTTGAACACGATGAGGTATATTCTTGATAATGATGCGAAATGGAGAGAGATCCTGCGGGGTCTTAACATTGAATTTTATCACAAAGTCGTTACAGGGAAGGCGGTTGAAAATTATATGATCACAAAATCAGGCATTGATTTTCAGCCGGTTTTTGATCAGTATCTCCGTGATACCAGGATCCCGGTACTTGAATATTATTTAGAAGATGGAAAGCTTTTTTACAGATGGATCAATTGTGTTGATGGATTTAATATGCAGTTGAAGATATATGTTTCCGGGGTACCGAAACTTATAAATCCAACAACAGCTTTCAGTTCAATATTTATTGGTGGGAAAGATGTTATAATCAAAACAGATCCAAACTATTTTGTTGGATCGATGAATATGAGCCCTTAGCCCTGCGCCCTGCGCCCTGAGCCTATACTACTCTTTTAATTTCACTGCGACCATTCACTTGGTTCGCGATCCCAGCGATGTTTTTCCAGCTCGTTCATCAGATCAGCTCCGAGTGGTCCGGCATCACTTGCCGCAATGTTCGATTTTACATGTCCCGGCTTCCTCATGCCAGGGATAATGGTACTCACTGTAGGTTCTCCGAGGATAAACCGAAGTGCCATTTCGGGCATGGTCATATTACCGGGAATAAGTTTTTTAAGGGCATCGGCATGCTCAACGCTGGGGATAAGATTCTCGGGAACAAAGTACGTATTACGCCAGTCTCCTGCCGGCCATCTGGTATCTTTTGTCAGAGTTCCGGTAAGCGTGCCCTCATCGAATGGGACTCTTGCTATTACACCGGTGTTCATCTCCCTGCATGCTGGGAACAGTTCATCTTTTGGGTTTTGATCAAAAATATTATAGATAACCTGAACAGTGTCAATAAGGCCGCTTCGAACAGTCTTTACTCCATTCCATGGCTCCCAGCGATTAATGCTGATCCCGATTGCTTTAATTAAACCCTGATCTTTCAGCTCGAGCATCTTTTTTATTCCTCTTTCATCTTCTATCCAAAGGTCCTCCCAGGTATGAAACTGCATAAGATCAAAGGATTCGAGACCGGCGTTCTTCAGACTTTTCTCTACGAATCTCTGAATATGGTCGGGTGGGTAACACTCTTCGAGTTTGTGCTCTCTTTTGCTGGGCCACTGAAGATTCTTTGGAGGGATTTTGGTCGCAGTATATATTTTCTTGTTCTTATTTGCCCTGATAAGTTCACCCAGAAGGCGTTCACTCTTACCCATCCCGTAAGCAAAGGCTGTGTCAAAAAAATTACAGCCCGAATCAACTGCCAGCTGAAGTGAACGCAAAGACTCCTCTTCAACTGAACCTGTCCAGGAACCCATGCCCCACATTCCATAACCTATTTCACTTATTTCCCAGTTAGTTCTGCCAAGTTTTCTGTATTTCATATTTTAAAAATATTTAATCATTAAAGTTAATTATTTTAATCCTTCTGACCAAGCTGTTATTTTATTCTGACAACCACTTTGCCTTTTGTCTTTCCGCTTTCGATATGACGGTGTGCAGCCTGGATCTCATTAAAGTTATATACATCCGATATGAATGATTTTACAATCCCTTTTTCAAGCAGCCAGGCTATCTCACTCATATTTTTCCCATTTGACCTGACAAGAAAGCGGAGTCCTTTCATTCCGGCTTCTTCAGCTTTTTCCGTAAGGTTTTGGGCAGCTATGGTAGGGATGCAAATAATTGTTCCATTGGGTTTTAATACCTTCAGTGACCGGTCGATATATTCACCACCGATGGTGTCAAGGACAAAATCAAAATCATGAAGCAACTCCTCAAATCTTTCTTTTTCATAATCCACATGCTGTGAAGCTCCCATTCCGGTAACAAAATTCCTGTTCTTTCCTGACGATGTGCCGGCAATATATAATTCAAGATGTCTTGCCATCTGTACTGCATAATGGCCAACACCCCCGGCGGCTGAATGGATAAGTATCCTGTTTCCTGGTTTAATGTCTGCTTCGCCGGTAAGTATCTGCCAGGCAGTAAGGGCCGCAAGAGAGGCTGCCGCAGCTTCTTCATGTGAAATATTGGATGGCTTTAAGGCAATATGGTTTTCAGGAACTGCAACATATTCAGCATAGGTCTTCCCGTGTCCCGGAAAATTTATCATTCCGAATACTTCATCACCTTCCCTGAACTGTGTCACTTTTTCCCCTATCTGCTCTATAGTTCCCGAAATATCCCATCCCAGGATTATCGGATCGAATTCCCTCAGAGTCGATGCGAGGCTTTGACCCTTTCTTGCCTTGATATCAACAGGGTTTATACTGATGGCCGATGTTCTCACCAGAACTTCATTTTCTGAAATTGATGGTTTTGGAACATCGGTCTCTATCAGGTTTTCTGCTCCTCCGAATTCTTTGAGTATTACAGCTTTCATAGCAAGTGTTTTAAATTAAAACATGATATTGTTGAATTTGTTGATTAAAAAAAATCCCTTTCCGGCGGGAAAGGGATCAGTGTGTTCAAAATTTTCTATTTCAGGTCGTAGAGCAATCTTAGTGATTTTTTTATAATTTTCTCGGCTGTGCCTATTTCAAATCTTGTTGTATTGACCTCGTAGCCTCCTTCCTTATAAAGATTAGCCGGTACCAGGTAACCGCTTGATCCGTTGCAGTGTGTTATTACAAAAGTATGCTTATAGGGAGAGCCGGCTTTTATTGCCATTCCGATTTCGGTCAGCATCTCGACGTTAAAGCCAATAAAAGCAATATCGTCACCCAGTTTTGCAACAGTGAAGTTTACCGGAATTGGTTCCTGCTGTACGTCGGCAGATCTTGCAGTGTTGGCATTACCGGCATCTGCAATTTTTTTTCTCGGATATTCAACTGTTGTGAATGAAGATTGTAATCCACCGATTCTGGTTGTCTCCTTTATGCCCCTGAAAACAGTTACCACTTCTTCGCCAAGCAGTGTTCCAAGAAGCACTGGCTCGGGTATCCATCCGGGTTCTTCATTGAATTCAGAAAGCACTCTGTACCAGGGATCAATATTTCCCGATGCTCCTGCAAAGACTGGTGTTACAACGTTTTTGCCAAGGATCTTTTCGGTGAACTGGGCAGATAATCCAAGAACATCACCGCTTATTTTCATGCTTCGGCCTCCTAATGCTGTTGAGTGGGTTGCATAATCAAATATTGCTCCAAAAGGTGTTCCATCCGTGGAGGCGATCTTCATTACAAGAACCTCCTTGTCGGTTATACCATAAGGATTCCGGCCCAGCCCTACTGAACCATCAGGTCTTTGTTCCCGCCTGTTCATTCCAACCATTGAATACCCGACTCCCATTCCGATGGTCGCAGGCTTCAGGTCCTTAATCGCATTGCCAATAAGGGTCAGAAGTTTCTCGTTCAATGCTTCAGTGTACTTTATGTTATTGGCATGGCCTTTTTCCTTATCGAGTGAAAGAACAGGAGAGCTGTGTGAATGTATTGTTGACAGGAATAGCTCAGATTCTTTAAGGTTATATTTATCCATAATACTTTTCTGAAATACCTGGAATACGTCAGCTCCATAAGAACCAATGTCGGTTGATACGAGTACAACTTTCTTTCCGTTTTCCTCAAATACAACGGCTCTTGCCGTAAGCGGATCATGAATACCTTCTGAAGGAGTTTTTCTCTGAGCATAGCCATACAACATTACCGGTATATCCGGAGTGATATCTATTTTAGCTATGCCCACTCTTAATGATCCGGAACCTGGTCCGGTTTGAGCCGGTAACAGGGCAGATATTAAGAATGCTGTAATAATAAGTAGTGTCTTAATTGAGTTCATAATACCTCCATTAGTTTAGTTTTTATGAGAATTAAAGGTAAAGCAATCTCAATTAAAATCGGGAATTTTCCAAATATATGTTTAAGAAAGTTTGATTGGAAGTCTGAACAATCATCAGGTTATGTGAGGTTAATGGATTTAGCTTTATTATTTTTGAAACTTTATTAAGGAAATGCAGACTAACATAATAATTTCACAGATAATTATTCTGGCAATTGTTGTCCTGATCGGAGCAGCAGCAGCCAAATTCAGGGTTCTTACCATTGAGGGAAAGGATATGTTGTCAAAACTGATCTTTAACATTTCCCTTCCGCTGATGCTGTTTACGAATTTTCTTACACTTGACTCCACTCCGAGGCTTCTGGCAAACAGCGCCGTTATTTTGTCCGTTTCAGGTTTCATAATATTGTTTTTGCTTTTTGTTGGATGGATCACGACACGAATTTTCAACATCCGTGGAAGGGAAGCCGCAGTCTTTAAAGCACATTCAATGTTCGGAAATACCATATTCCTTGGTTTTCCACTGATCAATGCATTGTATGGGGCTGAAGGATTGCTTTATGCAAGCATGTTCCAGCTTGTTTCAACAATTATTATGTGGACCGTTGGTGTCATTGTTCTTACCTATGGGCATGGGATGCCGTGGAAGAGAAGTATTCTGAGGGTAATAAATCCAAATACAATAGCTACTACTCTTGGTTTGGCTTTTTTTCTGTTATCAGTAAAGCTTCCAAAGCTCATTGTGGTACCACTTTCTGAGCTGGGGTCGGCAAATACATGGTTGTCAATGCTGTATATTGGAGCAATGTTAACTTTTTCAAATGTGGGCGGGCTTCTTAAGAAGAAAAGCCTTTATATCATCAGTTTTAACAGGCTCATACTTGTGCCTGCAATACTGATCTCCCTGTTTTTCCTCACATCATTTATACCGGGAGTAACAATCGACAAGATGGTCACAGCAGTTATTATACTGGAAGTATCGATGCCATGTATGGCTAGTGTGGTAATAATGGCAAAGGAGCTCGGAGCCGACGATCGCCTGGCTGTGGGAAATGTATTTGTCTCGACTGTTCTGAGCGTGTTTACCTTGCCTGTTGTAATGCTGGCAATTAATAAATTCCTGTAAGTTACCTTACAAAAATATGCGGCTATTTATTTTTCCGTTCCGGCAGCCTGGGTCATATTAACAGGCGTTCCCTGGATTATCCCCATTTTTTGTGCAATTGATGAAGGTATGGCATTCTTATTAACCATGCAGGAAGTTGTTGTTAACATCACAAAAGATCTTGATACAAAAATATATCCATCATATTTTCCTGTTTTACCCCAGGAGTTTTTCACTTTATAGAATGTATTACCGGCCTGATCAACAGCGATTCCGACTATGTGCATTCCATGATCGCCTGTAATGGCTTTGTTATCAAATTCCTTCTGTCTGATTTCCTGTGTTATTGCTATTTCTGAATTTGGTCCGCTGAATACATTTTCTCTTTCTTCAGTTGACATGTCTTTCCATTTTTTTTCGGGTACGACAGCAATTCCGTGTTTCATTGAAAATCCCTTGTTTGAGGTTTTGCTGGCCCAGGCCAGAGAATAACCCCCCATAAGGGCATTGTCTATAATACCTATAAGGTCTTCTAGAGGAAGGTTGTAATATGTTCCTGGGGACCAGTGATTTGGAACATCCAGGATGGATGTTTTGTAGAATGGTTTGTCTTCAAAAGAGGAGAGTATTACATAATCATCAAGGTTAAGACCAAGCTCTTTTGAGAAGCTCTGATAGGTGTAAGCCTTGCCGTCAAAATCAAATTCATTTTTAATTCCTCCAAGGTATGCGTCAAGTATCCCGTTTAAGCCAGGCAGCCAGGCAGTTGTAATCTTTGGACTATTTAGGAGACCATTCATATAACCTTTTAGAACAGCATCCATTTCATCATGATTGTGCTTTGTCTCACCATAATTAAGTCCTGGATATACTTCATCGGGGACAAGCCCTGCTTCACTTGCTACATTTAAGAGATCACTGTATTCTCCTCCCCCGGCAAAGGTGCAGCCTCCATTCTTCCTGACATACTCCATTGCTTTCCTCTTGTAGGTTTCCCTGACAATATACATTTCTGAAAGATCGATTGATTCTTTGCCCATTCGTATGAGTTCCGATTCAAATAATGATAATCCGGAAAAAGCCCAGCAGGCTGAAGTTTCACTCTGGTTTTTTACGGGCGTATGAGGAACCTCTTTTTTTATCGTGAATGTATAACCGGTTTCATTGCTGTGAACAGAACCGCTTAACAGTAAAAATATCAGAACCAGCTTTATTATATTTTTCATAACAACAATGCTATTTTATGATTAGCCACATTCAGTGCATCAACTTCACAAAAAAACTTAAATCGCTGCTAAGAAAAGGAAAAAATGATTATAATCACACATTCGTCAAAGAATAATTGCTATTCGTCAAAAAATAATATGATTTTGTCAAAGATATTTTTGTGGAAGAATCGGGTATTTACTAAAAAAAATTGCGGATGCGATCCGCAATTCAGTGAATGGAAGAGAGTTCAGGAATATTTGTTTCAGGTTTTGAACCTGATATCATCCTCCCTGCATATTTTTTTTATTAATCTGCGCCCCGACATAACAACAGTGGGTAATCCTCCTCCGGGTTCGACCCACTGTCCGCACATGTAGAAATTTTTAATTCCGGGAACAGTTTGTGACATAGGTTTCAGCAGAACTTTATAATTATCGGGTGTCAGAAGCCATCCTTCAAATGAGCCTTTCCAGTTACCGGTATATCTTTCAAAGGTAAGTGGAGTTGCCACATCAGTAACCTCGACAAGATTTGAGATACCCGGAAATCTGCTTTCCAATGCTGATAAAGTTGCCTGACACACCTCCTCTTTTTTCTTAAGATACAGATCCTTGTCCCGGGCAATTTCTTTCCAGTATGCATGATCTGAATCCATCATTATTGTAATGACGGTTTTACCCTGAGGCGCCAGTGTTGGATCATGATTGTAAATATGAACAGAAAGTTTTTCCCGCAAACGGTCGCCTATTGTTACGGGTTCCCTGAGTTGAAAAGTAAATCCTGATACTGTTTTTGGTTCTTCGTTGAAGCTTTTATTAATTCCGAGTGAAACATATATCAGTGAAGAAAACAAAGGCCATTTATTGTAGGGTTCATGTGTTTTCTCATTCCCGTATTTTCCTTCAAGCATTGAATACAGTGTATTATAGCCATCGGCAGCAGAGATCACCCTGGAGGTGCGATGCAGTGTTCCGTCATCGAGTATTATACCGGTTGCTGTTCCATCCTCTATGGCAATCTTATTCACTTTTTTATTATAGAATAATTTTCCTCCAAGCTCCCTGTACCTCGCTGCCATTGCTTCCGACATGGGTAACGAACCACCAATGGGGTACCCGGCATTTTTCGCATTCTGGTATGCAAAAGTAAAAAGAACGAAAAACATTGAAAATTCAGGCACCCACATTTCCCTGAATGCTTGTTTCAGGAGCGGATCCTTAAAACGGTCTGAAAAGGTTGCGCAGGTGGTCTTCATCCAGTATTGTAACTTCTTACCTTTTGAAACGAAACCTGAAAAGGTCCGTACCTGTTTCTTTACTTTGGTCACCAGGTTATCATGTCTTGAAGGTGAGTCAAAGATCTGGCACATTCTTATGCCTTCTGTAAATTCCATTATTGGTATTTCATCCTGTGGTGAAAATTCGAGAAGATGCTTTTCGAGCTTGTCAACATTATTATATAGTATAAGTGTTCGTCCGTCTGCATCTTCCATTCTCATGTATTCGTCAAGGTCTACGAATTTTCTGTCCTTTGCAATGCCTGTATCTTCCCATATATCATGCAATCCGTTGCCCGGAGCTGATCCGACAAGCCAGTGAATGCATCCATCAAATGTGTATCCTTTCCTGATCCATGAAGTGCATAAGCCACCTGGCTTATAATGGGCTTCGAATATCTGTGTATTATAGCCGTTCAGCTGTCCGTATATTCCTGCAGCAAGTCCGGCAAAACCTGCTCCTATGATAATTATTGAATTGTCTGAATCAGCCATTATGAGGTAGATTAAGTTAATGCTGCTGGTGGGAAAAGTTATTTTCTGGCTATTGGCTTGCCGTAAACCTCAATCCAGTCGAGCCTCGAGCAGGCATCGCTGCCACCGCCGGGCATAAGATCAGTAAAGCCTATTTCATCTACTTTTGAAAGATCAGGATTTTGTACCTGTTTTTTTTCAATGACCGACTTAATATCCAGCGAATACCATTCAAGCTCTGACAGGTTAAATTCAGTTATTTTCCAGTCTGCCGACCTGCCTTCACCCTGTACACTTACAAGCCAGGTGCCATCTGCTAGTTTAAGAACTACATGGAGAATTCTTAATCCTGCCTGCTTAGACCTCCACAATATTTTTGAATAATTAGAGAGGTCCACATAAGAATTTTTATTTTTAAGTGTCAGTACCCAGTTTCCACGGCATAAGCCCGACCATACATAAAATGGATCATCTGCAGGTTTTTCATGATGGCTCTTCTTTATGCTGTCGCATCCTGGGCCATAAAATCCCAAAACAAGATTTTTATCAGACAAGTGGTCATTGGTGACCGGGGTTGCTGCAGGAGTTTCCTTAAAGTCTTCCCTGAAAAAGAGGCCGGGCCTGTACTGGGTCTGTGCCTGCACAGAAATAAACACTGATGAGTAAAGGACCAGAATGAAGCTCATCTTATACATAACGCTTCTGTTCGATCTTAAAATAATCTTAATCATAACACCAAAAATTTATTTAGCCAGATAATTATTAAATGTTTTCTCAGGTAAACCCATCATAACATAATCGTAGAGCACTTTATTAAAATTTTCTCCGAGTAAAAACCACTCATCAATTGAAGGTATTTTATTTAACCGGGGGATCCAGTTGGTGTTAAATTCATAAACCAACCCTTCGATGCCGTAACGATTCAGTAGTCCGTCCTGGATCAAAACCAGTGATCCCCTTTGCGGGGTTTTCCATGAATACCTTACATTTTCAGAGAACCATGTATGTTTTTTCAGGGACGACTCAAGTAATTCTACACGCATTGCATAAAGTGTATCATTCTTATCATGAGCTGCAGTGCTTATGCTGCCATAATCGTCGTTATGAAAATCGAAGACAAGAACAGGCTTTTTACCGTTTTTTATCATTGATTCGATGAAGGTCTCGAATGCAAATTTTTCAGGACAAAGAATAGGATGAGACATAGCACCCCAGTCACGGTTAAGGTCTTTCCCGTTCAGATTGAATCTTGTCATTCCTCTTGCAACACCATCTTTGTTGGCCATTGGCATAATGTAGAGGCAATATTTTTCCCTCCAAAGTTCAGATTCTTTTCCGGGACCGATGAATTTGGTTATTATACCCTCTGTTACCCAGTTGCTCGCCGCCTCCCATGGGTGGGCTCTTACCCGTATGACGATAGAGTAGGGGGCATCAGGGTTTCCGGCACGGATAATTTCAAGGGATCTCTTTTCCACAGTTGTGCCAAAATCGCTTATTTTGATAAACGGATTCTGGCTGATCTTTCTTTTAAAATTTTCCAGGTCAGTTATTGTATAAGGTGGAACACTTGCTATATAAACTGATCCTTCTTTCACAGGGACAGAAGCAAATAGTTCCATATCGGGTAACCTTGTTGTTTTTACCCCGGTCCAGTTCTTCCCGTCATAGGAATAATAACATGCAACGAATTGACTGAGATTACCTACCTGGGTTGCTCTCTTTCCATTGTATATATCTATCCTGTTCGAAAAAATAAGTTTAAGCTCTGTTCCCGGTTCGGCAGTTACCTTAAAATTCCAATGCCCCGACTGCCGGTTTGGTGAATCTCTTTCATAATCGTAAAGCAGGGAGATCTTTATGGCAGTATCACCCTGTATATCCCAGTTGATTGGGGATGCATTCTCGTAATAGTAATCAATGAACTTAATTTTTTCCGGGAAAGATTTCTGACCAATTATCTGTGTATAAGATGAGATCAGAATCAGAAATAATAAGAGTTTCAGCGCCGGATTAGTTGCTCTTCTCATATATCATTCATTTTAAAGTTCCATTTTAATATAATGTCAAAGTAAGTTATCTGTGACCAACCCCTCATCAATATTAATTGAGAATTATCCTTCATTCACAGGTTGTAATGATGAAGATCCCGTTACTTCTTTTTACCTGGGCTACTGATTTCAAACCGGACTCCCTGATGAAATAATTAATTCCTCCTTTTTCAATATACCTTCTGAAGTTTTTGTAGTGGTCAACTCCGGCGATTTTCTCGATGGAAGTAACAAGCCAACTGGATGTTCCCTGAGGCAGTGGATAGTTATAATCAACAATAATGACTTTAGAGGCAATTCTTTTCATTCCTGAAAGAATACTTACTGCTGTTTCTGCTTCAAACTGGTGCACAGCCATAGATATTACCGCAATATTAAATTCTTTATCCCTGAAAAGATGCATTTCCGCAGCATCAAGCACCATGAATCCTGCATTACAGACCCGTTTCTTATTGGCTGATTTTCTAGCAGCTGAAATCATAACCTCTGAGATATCTATGCCCATTACACTACCTGCCCTTTTTGAGATGGCCAGAGTCAGTGAACCCGTACCACAGGCAACATCAATAACCTTGTCTGACGATTTGATATCTTTCAGAACATTTTCATGAAGGCCCGATAGTATCGGATCTATCAGAAGCTCATATATAAAACTGGTGAATGACAAGGCCTGGTTTCTTTTTCAACTAATATCAAAGATAGTCTATAAGTTACAAAAAGGAAAGGCACGAATGAAAATCCATGCCTTAAATATATTATAAGAGCCCCACAATTTCCGGATGTGGTGATCCGGTTCTCACTAATGTGTCAGCCGTTTATTATTCAAGAAGCCACTTCTGGAGCCTTATTATTTCTTTATGCCTGTCTTTCTTCATCTTTTCAGCAAGTTTTTTCAACCCGTCAGAATGCCCGTGGTGAATATGAAGGTCAGACATATCGATAGCTCCCTGGTAATTCTGGATCATTAAAAGTGCAAAATCATGATCTGCATCCCCGGTTAAATCCTGAAGCTTTGCGTTATTAATCATCTTAACCATTGCTTCCTTCGCCATCAGATGGAAAGTCGGATTGTCATCAGCTTTAGCATGAACTAACAGGAACGAATCCAGCGAAACAATTTCTTTTTGTTGTTTTGCTATAAGATCTCTTGCTGTCTGTTGTAGGATTGCATCATTTCCTTCCTTTAATTCAAGGTTTCCCATGGATATGGCGCCATTATGATGTTCTCTCATCATCATGGCAAAATCATTATCCGGATCGTTGCTCATTGTAAGTCCTTCTATGGTTCTCATTATTGAGTGCATCAGGTCGATCATCTTATTTTCATTCTCATCAGATAAGCCCTCTTCCTCATCTTTTTCACATGAGATCATTACCGAAACCAACACTGCACTCAGAAAAAATAATCTCCAATTATTTTTATTCATATCTGTTTAGTTTAAGTGCTTAACGGAAAGTTAAACTGCCGGAATTCTGATGGTGCAAAGTTGGCAGGTGTTGAACAGAAGGGTGTTATATAAAAAATAGAAAACGTTACATGATTTATTTCTAAATAATTAGTGCCTGCATCAAATGAAAATCCGGAAGCGATAAAGGATCTGTCAATTTAATATTTAATAATCTCTCTTGTTTCTCCGCAAGTCAGCATCTGATCGCCAAAATATGGATTACGAATCTCTTCTGACTCGCTTAACCAGAATGCACCTTTATCATTCATGGCCATAGGACAAAACTGAAAATAGACAGTTTTGTTCATTAGTCCTAAAGATTTTATGGCATTATAAAGATTATCACTTAACCCTGAAAACCCTATCCGCTGCTTTTCGATCATGTTGGATGAAGAAATTGCCTTTATATGCATTTCGAGATTTTTATTTAATTCTACCCAAACAGAGTTAGCATTTCCACTGGCAAGCACCGGGTCAACTTTTCTCAGGGCTTCCTCAACAGTTGCAGATGCTTTTCTTACTTTTTCTGCATCACTGCTCACAAAAGCATTCTTCAACTCAATGTACCTGTCATATAGATTATTGAGCTGTGAGACAAAAAGAGGATTCAGTCCGGTAATTAATTTTTGATCGGACCGGCTTTCTGCTGAATTCATCAACGATGCCGGATTCATCATACTGGGTTTGCCCTCAAGCTGCGCCGATGCATCAACACTGAAAGTGCCGCTTGTTACAATCTCCTCACCCATTGATAATCCTTCAGTAATTACATAGTTGTCACCAAGGGCCGGCCCCAATTCAACTTCACGCATTCTGAATACAGGTTCATCTCCAGGCTGTTTAACATAAACAATTGACCTTTTACCTGTCCATAAAACAGCCGATCGGGGAATTATAACATTAGAACTGAATTCTTTAAGGTTCGATGAAACAATTCCGGTTGCGAACATTTCAGGTTTCAGGCTGCCCGATTTATTTTCCGCTTCAACTCTTACTCTGGCAATTCTAGTAACAGGGTCAATTACCGGGTCGATGAAGGAAATATTACCCGAAAATTCTGTTCCGGGTAAAGCCTGAAAAGTGAATGTTATCTTTTTACCAATGCTCAGGAAGGGCAGATCACTCTCGTATGCCTCAAACATGATCCATACTCTTGAAAGATCGGCAATTTCAAACAGGACTGTTCCCTCAGAAATGTAATCACCTGAATTTACCAGCAGGGAAGTAACAGTACCGGATGTGGTTGAAAGCACCTGGAAATTATTTATTATTTTCCCGGAAGTTTCAATAGCGCTTATCTGTTCATCGGACAGTTTCCATTGCCGGAGCTTTTCCTTTGAAGCTTCATACAATTCGGGCTGTAATTGCCTGGTTTCAAGTGTCAAAAGAAGTTCCTGCTGCGCAGTGATCAGGGCCGGGGAATAGATCTCCGCCAGAACCCTGCCTTTTTGAATTTTTTCACCTTTAAAATTGACAAGAAGTTTTTCTATGCGGCCAGGTATATATGCAACCTGGTTCTTTAATAATCTTTCATCCATCCCGACCTTGCCATAAAGCCTGACTTCTTTAACGGGATTTTGATTTGTTACAACTGTAGTAAGAACTTTCGCAAGTGCGGCCGCTTCTTTGCTCAGATGTATCGCTTCCGGATCGATTGCTGATGATCCGCTTTGTGTAAGAGGTATCAGATCCATGCCGCATATAGGGCAGTCTCCCGGTTTCTCCATCCTTATTTGCGGATGCATCGAACATGTCCATATAGTTTTTTCCTGATCATCATGTAAATGGCCTTCCCGGGCTTCAGTCATGTTGAATTGCTCTTTATCCCTTGCCGGATGAAAAAACAGCCAACCCAAAAAAAGACCTGTCAGCAGGATCAGTCCATATCTGGCATATTTAACCTGGAATATTTTATTTCTTTTCATTGGTTTTATTATTATTCATTTACATGCCTGATGTGGCCATCAATCTTTTGAGCATGGCGATTGAAATGTTTAAATCGGCAATAGCTTTAAGTTTATTGAGTTCGTAATCAAGCACCTGCTGGCGAACCCTCAATACATCGGTAAGTCCTGATGCAGATGTTGAAAAGCTTCTCATTATAAGGTCAAGTGTTTTTGAAGCAAGCAGGGTTTGTCCTTCATAAAGATCTAACCTTCGCCTGGCATCGTTATACATCTGCATTGCCTCGAAATATTCGTTCTGCAATACATTGGCAGTAGCCTGATAATTAAATAATGTTGCCTGTCCAAGCAGTTCAGCCTCCTTCTGCATTGCCTTATATCTCTTCCTGTAGACCGGCAGAGTTAAGGTTACCATAGGCATTATCATATCCCTGCCTCCCATGGAAGCAGATTCAGACAATCCCATTTCATCCTTGCTGCCGATCACCGAATAATTCAATCCCAGGCCAATCATAGGGAATCCCATTCCCCGTGTCATTTTTTCACGTGCCTTATATGATTGATTTTCATATTCCAGCATGCTGAGCATGGGATTTTTTGACAGGATTGAATCTGAAATAGCTTCAGGTGATAGTGCCAGTGTATCAGCAAATAGTGTGTCTGCTGTAATAATCAACGAACCGGGATGTCGGTTAAGAATGCTGTTGAATCTTGCAGATACTGTCTTTTCCTGATCTTTCAGGAGAGAAATGTTATTTATAAGCTCTGATATCTCAATATGTATCCTGTAAAGATCTGAGAGGCTGGTTTGGTCTGATGAGATGTCCATCGTGTTATTCTGCATGGGCATTGAAGACCTGCTTGCCGGAGAAACAACGGTAACGGATGTATTGCCACTCATGCCTGTCATGCCAGAGGAACTAACATTGCCTGATTGAGCAGAGCCACGCCGGACACCTGTTTGGGGTGCTGTACCTCCGGATACTCCGGTTGGAGATGTCTTGAACCTGACTAATGCAAGATCTTCAATTATTCCAAGAATATTAAGGTTTTTTTCTGATGCTTCGATTTCCTTTTTTAACCTGAATAATTCATACCATGTACGCTGTACCTCATAAAAAACCTGAAGTCTGCTATCCCTGAATTCTTCATATTTCGCACTTGCCATCATGCTCATCTCATCTTTTGCATGCCTGAGAACACCAAACCACGGGAACATTTGCATCAGTCTCAGATCGGCCATCTGGCGGCCGTTCACAAGTTCCATCGGCATAATGAACACACCTATGCTTAATTCAGGATCCGAAAGGCTCCCTGCCTGTGGTATTTTCTGCAAAGCTGCATGATATTCACTGAACTTCTGCCGGACTGTTGGATTGTTTTCAGCAGCAATTTTCATGTAATTCAACAGGGAATCAGGATATTGCTGAGCTCTGATCATCGGGCTGATAGTGAAAACTATGCTTATGATAAAGATTATTCTTAACCGTATTCTTTTCATTTTTACTTTTATTGTAAATTTTTCAGTCCTTTTCCCTGCACCCCGCTTCTTCCCTGCGCCCTGTGCCCTATGTTCTGTGCCTCTTTCACTGCCTTCTCCCTCCATATCGCCTGGAACAACGGAACCACAAAAATTGTCATCACCTGAATGATCATACCACCGAACGCAGGTATTGCCATAGGCACCATTATATCAGAACCTTTTCCTGTGGAAGACAGGACCGGCAGCAATGCAATCACGGCCACTGCTGTGGTCATCATTGCAGGCCTGACACGTTTTTTTCCGGCCATTATCACCGCTTCACGAACTTCATCAACTGTAGCAGGCTTTTTTTCTTCAAATACCTGGTGTATATATGTACCCATTATAACGCCATCATTTGTTGCAATACCGAAAAGAGCAATGAACCCGACCCACACTGCCACACTAAGGTTAATCGTGTGTATCTGGAACATGTCGCGCAGGTTCATTCCTCCGACTGAAAAGTTCATGAACCAGTCTTGTCCGTACAGCCAAAGCATGATGAAGCCTCCGGAAAAAGCTACAAAAACACCTGAAAAATGGATCAGTGATGCAGTTATGGTCTTAAACTGGAAATACAACAGTAGCAAAATAATAATCAGACTGAGTGGAATTACTAAGGCCAGCCTTCGGGTTGCCCTGAGCTGGTTTTCATAGTTTCCTGCAAACTTATAGGTCACACCTTTAGGAAGTATCAATGCCCCGGAATTGATTTTATCCCTCAGCATCTGATCTGCTTCCGTTACAACGTCCACTTCGGCCATGTTTTCATTTTTGTCAAAGATTACATAACCCACAAGGAAAGTATTTTCGCTTCTTATCATCTGTGCTCCCCGTGTATAACTAATATCAGCAATTTCACCGAGCGGTATCTGTACCCCGTTCATGGCAGGGATGAGGACTCGTTTCAGATCATCCGGATTGTCACGTAATTCACGGGCATATCTTATTCTTACCGGGAATCTCTCTCTTCCTTCCACTGAGGTCGTCAGCGTCATGCCGCCAACTGCAACCCCGAGAATCTCCTGCACATCACTAACTGTCATCCCGTAACGTGCCATCTCCTCCCTGTTAAGCTTTATTTCAAGATACGGAGCGCCAACAGCCCTGTCATAGAAAACTGAAGAAGCGTTAACAGATGACACTTCCTTTAAAGCGCTTTCAAATAACAATCCTGCATTTTCTATAGTTTCGAGGTCGGGCCCATATACTTTAAGTCCCATCGGTGCACGCATCCCAGTCGAAAGCATAACAAGCCGTGTCTCTATTGGCTGCAGTTTGGGAGCTGATGTAAGACCCGGAATATTTGTAACCTTCACTATTTCGTTCCATATATCCGACGGATTTTTAATTATGGGACGCCATTGTCTGAAATATTCACCCCTGTTATCGGGAATAAGGCTGTCGGCAGGTATTACCCTGAAGGCCTGATCGGCAGGATTGTATAATGAACTGTCAGTCAGGATGTAATTGCCTTTACGGTCAACTTTAAACTGCATTCTGTGACCGTTTTCATCAAGAATATATTCCGGCCGGTAATTTATCGTATTTTCAAACATCTGGATAGGGGCAGGGTCAAGAGCAGAATTAACGCGTCCCCATTTCCCGACTGCAATTTCAACTTCAGGTATTGCTGAAAGCCGTTTATCCAAAGTCTCCACATATTCGAGGTTTTTTTCAATACCTGAATGTGGCATGCTTGTCGGCATGAGCAAAAACGAACCTTCATTTAGTGAAGGCATGAATTCCTTCCCTATGCCGGGAAATGTTCTTACTCCACTCTGCCAAGCGGATGTGTTCCTGAAATTTTTCCACCCGATTTTTTCTGCTCCGGTCGCCAGTATCCCAAAGACCTGTTCAAAACCTATCCATACCAGCAGTCCAAAGAACAGGGTGAAGGCCGGAATTATCAGGAACTTCCACTTATTAACCAGGGTCCATCTTAAAATAATCTCATAATAATGTACCATCGACATCAGGGCCAGGAGAATGACAGCCACTATTCCTGCAACGAACATAAAATTGAAAAATTCGCTTTTGTGTGCACCGAGCGGAAGCCATTCAACAGCAAGATGCCATGTAGCAAACAGCACTGTAATACCTATATTGATATAATTCGGATATTCCCTTTTTTCCTCAGGCCACTTATAATCCAGAAGATTATTTATTCCGATGGCAGTCAAAGCCAGGGCCGGCAATATTCCCCAAAAAATTGTAAAGAACATGCCGGAGGCGATAAGAAGAGAATTCCAGGTGACCTTGATTTTTCTCCTGTCAAATGAAATGTCAAAGACTATATGAACAAGAGTGGGTAAAACAACTATGCCAAGTATAAATGCTGAAATAAGCGCAAAGGTTTTTGTCCATGCCAGTGGATGGAAGAGTTTTCCTTCCTGGGCCTGCATTGCAAAGACCGGGAGAAAGCTGACAATCGTTGTGGCTATTGAAGTAACAACAGCTGCCCTGACTTCAGTTGTTGCCTTATATATCACCTGTAAAAGTTTCTTTCCTTTTATGCGTTTGTTTTGCGGCATCTCAAGATGACGTAAAATATTTTCAACATCAACTATTCCGATATCGACCATTACCCCGATTGCTATGGCGATCCCTGACAAAGCCACTATGTTGGCATCCACGCCAAAAAACCTCATAAGGATGAATGTCATCAGGACGCCGATGGGCAGAAGACCCGCCACAATTAAAGATGCACGAAGATTAAGAACGAGTATGATGATTACTATTATGCTAATCAGGATCTCATGCGAGAGGGCAGACTCAAGAGTGCCGATGGTTTCCCTGATCAACCCGGTCCTGTCATAAAAAGGTACCACAGTGACTTTTGACACAGTTCCGTCAGGCAGGGTTTTCTGAGGCAATCCTGCTTCAATTTCCCTTATCTTTTCCTTTACATTATTAATTACATCAAGTGGATTTGAGCCATATCGTGCCACAACAACAGCCCCGACTGCTTCGGAGCCTGATTTGTCAAGGCCGCCTCTGCGGGGAGCCGGGCCAAAGTTTACCCTTGCTACATCCTTTATTCTTACAGGGACATTATTTCTGACAGCCACAACAGAGAGTTCAAGATCTTCCAGAGATTTTATATAGCCAAGCCCCCGGATTAGATATTCAACATTGTTAAGCTCAATGGTTTCGGCCCCTATGTCGAGATTGCTCTTCTGAACGGCATTCATAACATCCATCACTGAGACATTAAATGCCTTAAGTGCGTTTGGGTCAAGATCTACCTGGTATTCTTTAACAAAGCCACCGACAGAAGACACCTCAGAGACTCCCCCGGCAGTGGAAAGGCTGTATTTTACGTAGAAGTCCTGAATGGTCTTAAGCTCCTGGGGGTCCCAGCCTCCGTTCGGCTCACCTGTTGCCGGATTTCGTCCTTCAAGCGTATACCAGTATATCTGGCCGAGAGCAGTAGCATCAGGGCCAAGCGCAGGTTGAACTCCATCGGGAAGGGTGCCTGGCGGTAATGAATTAAGCTTCTCGAGAATCCTTGAACGGCTCCAGTAAAATTCGACATCATCCTTAAAGATTATATAGATGAATGACATGCCGAACATCGATGTACTACGTATTGTATTAACACCGGGAATGCCTAGCAATGCAGTTGTAAGAGGGTAACTTATCTGATCCTGGATGTCTCTTGGAGATCGCCCCATCCATTCGGTAGCAACTATCTGCTGGTTCTCTCCGATATCGGGGATTGCATCTACGGGAACCGGGTTTCTGGGTAGAATACCAGTTTTTATATTGAATGGCATTGTTACAATACCTGCTACTATGAAAGCAAGAAGGAAAATAAAGGTTATAAGCCTGTTTTCAAGGAAGTATTTAACTAATCTGTTGAACATTATATTCTATGATACTTTATTACCTGTTATAAACCGTTCATGATATAAAAAGTTAAACCCCCTGCACCCGGAAGAGCATCTGTTGTTCCGGGTGCTTTGAGGTTTACCGGTCATTAGTGTGAATGTCCTGAATGGTCGTGGTCCGAGCTGTTTGATTTACCTGTCCGGTCATACTTGCAACATGCAGGTAATGAATCATAGACCTTATCTTCTGCTTTAAACTTCTCAGTATCATGTCCCGCAAGTGCTACCTGCTTTTCAAGATCAGCACGACTGATTTTAGCAGGATCAAATGAAACCGTAAGCATTTTAGTCTTAACATCCCATACAGCGCTTGTTGCACCTTTGGCAAGTGCAGTTTTTTCAATCCTGTTCTCGCACATTGTGCAGTTCCCAAGCACTTTGAATTTCTCTGTCTTGTCTTTTTGTGCTGACTGTGCTGATGATGATCCGCTGAATAATATTGCAAGAACCATTACAAGAAAAGATTTAATTGTTTTCATAATTATAAAAATTTGATTATTAATTGAATGGAAATAAACAAATGACAAAGCCATAAGCCTTGCATTTCAAGATATCATGGAATAAATATCAGATCCGGAAAATACAGATTGCCTCCCGGATAACACTGTTTGGACTATAAAATCCCGGTGGTCTGCTATAGGTTTGCGAAGCTACAGGGAACTGAGCATTGCATGCAGCATCGATTCCCGTAATATCAGACAGGTTGAGAACCTGGTTTATGGCTTTATCGAAATGTAAAATTGAATTTACATATTCATTGCTTACCGTGTAGAATGATGTTACGTTTTCACAGCAATGACTTGTTAACACACATTCATTTGTATTGTTTGCAGGATCTTCCATACCGCAACCTGCAAGCTCTCCCGAAATGGAGACCCTGGTTGCCGCAACTGCTCCTCCACAATAATGAGTGGAATAGCTAACCGTTATCCCTGAAAAAAGGATAAGTAAAATCAACGGTATGGAAATTAACTTTTTCAATTACGGTAAAAATGAATACTGCAAAAATAACCAATAAGAAGCCAAAAAGTTTAAACATGTTAAAAATGATGTTCCATTTTTGTTTAAATATGCAGTTTCTGTTAACTGATAAATTTTCAGGTGTATATTTGAAATATAAAATAAAACAGACCGGATGGCGGAGAGATCAAAAATATTAATAGCAGATTCACAATACCTGGTTACGCAATCTCTTGCACAGCTTATTGATTCGGAAAAAAGATATGAACTTTGCGGCACAGCTGACAACAGGAATAGTCTGGTTAAACTCTTAAATGATCACTCACCCGATCTTCTTATTACAGATATTTATCTTATTGATTATGACAGCCTTGATGATTTGATGTCAATACTCAGCGATCATCCTGGCCTGTCGTTGCTGGTACTTGCAAACCAGATGAATAATACCGAGATGGGGAGACTTCTTAAAGCAGGGATTAAAAATATTTCTCTGAAAACTGATGGAAGGGATGATATTCTGTTGTCGGTTGAAATGGCTCTTAAGCATAAAAAGCACCTGAGCGAACAGTTGCTTGAACTAATCATCCAGGCAGGTGAGGAAAAAAATCATAGTGCAGGCCCATCAGGACTTACCCAGTCAGAACTTGAAATAGTGAGGCTGATCGCAGAAGGATATACGACAAAAGAGATCGCCCAAAAGAAGATAATCAGCTTTCATACAGTGATGACTCACCGAAAAAATATTTTCAGGAAGCTTGAAATAAATAATGTCACTGAGCTGATCAGGTTCGCAGTGCGCCATGGGCTCACTGATTATCTGGAATATAATATCTGATTTCCATATACCATGATTATGGTACAATAAATGACCTTTTTACGTGATTTCAGGAAGGTTTGATACTGTATATGTTTGTAATCAAATAAACAAACATCATGACAGGAAAAACACTTACAGATCTTATTGGAAACACTCCTATGCTTGAGTTGAGGAGATTCAATAAGAAAAACGAAACATCAGGGCGCATTATAGTCAAGCTTGAATATTATAATCCCGGCGGAAGTGTAAAGGACCGGATCGGGAAAGCAATGATTGAAGATGCTGAGATTAAAGGCCTGCTGAAAAATGATTCGGTTATAATCGAACCAACAAGCGGAAATACAGGTATTGCACTCGCACTTGTAGCGGCAGCAAAAGGTTACAGGCTTATATTGACAATGCCTGAAACTATGAGTCTTGAGCGTCGTAATCTCTTAAAGGCTCTCGGCGCAGAGCTTATACTGACTCCGGGTACGGAAGGGATGAAAGGAGCCATAAGGATAGCTGAGGAACTTCATGGAAGTATTCCGCATTCATTTATTCCACAGCAGTTTAATAACCCGGCCAATCCTGAAATTCATCGTGTGACCACCGCAGAGGAAATATGGAGAGATACGAACGGAAATGTTGATGCATTCGTAAGCGGCGTTGGAACAGGTGGAACAATAACCGGAGTGGGAGAAGTTCTGAAGAAAAGAAATCCCCGTGTAAGGATTGTTGCGGTGGAGCCTGATGACTCTCCAGTATTATCGGGCGGGAACCCGGGCCCTCATAAGATACAGGGCCTTGGTGCGGGCTTCATTCCCCAGGTACTTAACAGGAGTATTATTGATGAGATCATCAGGGTAAAAAATGATGAAGCTATAAATACCAGCCGCGAACTTGCAAGGACGGAAGGGCTTATTGTTGGAATTTCATCAGGCGCTGCGGCATTTGCTGCTTTAAAAATCAGTCTGAGGCCTGAATTTAAAAATAAAAACATAGTAGTTGTACTTCCCGATACAGGGGAGAGATATCTCTCAACAGTACTTTACCAGTTCGAAGAGACTGAACAGCTTTCAGTAGTTAAATAATAACCATATAATAAACATTACTAATCTTTAAATCTTTTTTTTATGTCAGATCATAAATTTGAAACACTTCAGCTGCATGCCGGCCAGGAGGTCGATCCGGTTACACTTTCCAGGGCAGTGCCGATTTACCAGACAACATCTTATGTTTTTAAAAATTCGGAACATGCAGCCAATCTTTTCGGACTAAGGGAATTCGGAAATATATATACAAGGTTGATGAATCCCACAACCGATGTACTGGAAAAGCGCATGGCGGCGCTTGAGGGAGGGGTGGCTGCATTGGCAACCTCGAGCGGTCAGGCTGCACAGTTCATTGCACTTACAAATATCCTTGAGAGCGGCGATAATTTTGTAAGCACTTCCTATTTATATGGTGGAACCTATAACCAGTTTAAAGTACAGTTCAAACGGCTGGGGATCACCGTGAATTTTGTTAAAGGCGACAGAGCCGAAGATTTTGACAGGGCAGTAAACAGTAAAACCAAAGCTATATACCTTGAGACAATCGGTAATCCCGAGTTTAATATACCCGACTTTGAAGCAATATCTGAAGTTGCCCGGAAACATGAAATCCCGCTTATTGTCGATAATACATTCGGCGCCGGAGGATACCTGTTTCAACCTCTTAAGCACGGAGCCAACATTGTTGTGGAATCGGCAACCAAATGGATTGGCGGACACGGTACAAGTATAGGTGGCATCATAGTTGACGGAGGAAATTTTAACTGGGGAAACGGGAAGTTCCCGCAATTTACAGAACCATCAGAAGGTTATCATGGATTGAAATTCTGGGATGTTTTCGGAACGAATGGCCCTTTCGGTAATATTGCATTTATCATCAGGGCCAGGGTTGAAGGACTACGTGATTACGGGTCGAGCCTGAGTCCTTTCAATGCCTTTCTGCTTATACAGGGATTAGAGACGCTTTCCCTGCGGGTTCAGCGTCATTCAGAAAACGCACTGGCACTCGCAAAATGGCTTGAGAAGCATCCTCAGGTAAAATCTGTAAATTATCCCGGCTTGTCATCAAACAAATACCACGATCTGGCTCAGAAGTATCTTAAAAACGGCTACGGTGGAGTTCTTTCATTCAGTATAAAAGGAGGAAAGGAGGCTGCCGATTCCTTTATTAACAATCTTAAGCTTGTAAGTCATCTAGCTAATGTGGGAGATGCCAAAACACTGATCATTCATCCTGCATCGACAACTCATGAACAGTTGTCACAGCAGGAGCAGGTAGAAAGCGGAGTTATCCCGGGTTCGTTACGCCTTTCGGTTGGAATTGAACACCTCGATGATATTAAAGCAGACCTTGAGCATGCATTTGCTGCAGTAAAGGCTCTTTAGGGTTAGGCCTGATTTTTGTTTTAATTGTTTTACTTTATACCGGACTGAAAATTTTCAGTCCGGTATTATTTTTATAGTAATTGCAATTAACTGTACTATTGCTTGTTAAAACGAAAGTTTGGTTTTATTAAGAACCATCTTCCATTATTCTTGTTACTTTACAAAAAATTAATCGTCAATCATGAGATTTTCTACAAAAACAATTCATGCAGGTCAGTCCGCTGACAAAGGAACCGGGTCTGTTATTGTTCCAATTTTCCAGACATCCACTTACAAGATGGACGGAATAAATATTCACAAGGGATTTGATTATTCGCGTAGCGGAAATCCGACAAGGCAGGCACTTGAAGAATGCATTGCTTCACTTGAGAATGGCAGATTCGGTCTGGCATTCTCATCAGGACTGGCTGCAGAGCATGCAGTTCTTTCTACTTTAAAACCGGGCGACCATCTAGTGGCAGCCAAAGATATGTATGGCGGTACTTACAGGCTGTTTGAGGATGTTTTCAGGGATTACGGCATTGATTTCAGTTATGTCGGGGGTACGGTAAATGATTTTGAAAATGCAGTGAGGCCAACTACCCGGATGTTCTGGATCGAATCACCCACAAACCCGTTGCTAAGAACCATTGATATATCGGCTATAGCTGCCATTGCTCACAAGCAGGATATAAAAGTAGTTGTTGACAATACCTTTGCCTCTCCTTTTTTTCAGCAGCCATTGCAACTCGGAGCCGATCTTTCTGTCCACAGTACAACAAAATACATCGGAGGCCATTCAGATCTGATAGGCGGCGCCCTTGTTTTAAATGATGAAAAATGGTTTACAAAGATAAAGTTTATTCAGAACGCTGTTGGTGCTGTACCTGGTGCCTTTGACAGCTGGTTGATGCTCAGAGGAATAAAAACTCTTCCGTTAAGGATGAAGAAACATGAAGAGAATGCTATGATACTGGCGGCTTTTCTTGAAAAGCATCCACGGGTAAGCAAGGTTTATTACCCTGGTCTTACTTCTGATGCTTCACACGCTGTTGCAAAAAAACAAATGACCGGTTTCGGAGGAATGATCTCTTTCAACCTGGCAGGTGGCGATGAAAGTCTCGCAAATAAATTTTTCAAAAAGCTGAAAGTCATATCTCTTGCCGAAAGCCTTGGAGGCGTTGAGTCACTGATATGCTATCCTGCTGCCATGACACATGCATCGATGCCTGAAGCGCAGAGAAATGCAATTGGAGTCACAAAGGACCTCATAAGATTCTCCGTTGGAATTGAGGATGCAGAAGATCTGCTTGAGGATCTGAAACAGGCGCTGGATTAATAGTTTCAGAGTTTCAGAGTTTCAGTGTTTCAGTGTTTCAGTGTTTCAGTGTTTTAGTGTTTCAGTGTTTCAGTCAGGTTTTGACTTTGTCGAACCCGGCTTCACCCCGGTTAAGGGTTTCAAACTTAAAATCTTTGAATCTTCAAAAATATTTTTAATATTACTGACAAATTAATATTTCAGAAAATGAAAAGGATTAAGGTTGTAATTCCGGTTTTAATGATGATTCAGGTTGTCATTTTCACTTCAAATGGATTTTCACAACAGGCAGGGCTCAGAGCCGGGATTGCCAAAACAGACATAACTCCGGCAGAGAGCCTTTTTATGGGAGGTTATGATTCTTCATGCAGGGCTGAACCATCAAACGGATCGGATGGCAAGATATATGTACGTGCAATAGTTTTCGATGACAGTGAACAGAAGATCGCTTTTGTTGAGGTTGATATAGTGTCGTTTCCCAATGAGGATTACAATAAGATCAGAAAGCAGATATCTTCAGAGACAGGCATCCCTTTCGAAAATATTATGCTTGGATGTGTTCATAATCATGCTGCACCTGCACCCGGCGCTGATAATAAGAATTCAAAATGGGCTTCAGAACTTAATGGTAAGATCGTTCTTACTGTTAAAGATGCCCTGAAAGATCTTGAGCCTGTAAAAATCGGTGGAGGCATTGGAAAATCTGCTATTGCCATGAACAGGAGAAAAAAGATGGAAGATCTGGAGTCCTATTTAACTTTTGATGAGAATAATTCAAGCCAGTCTTACGGAAAATTCAAGACTTCCAATCCAGTCCTGATAAGAGAGTTTGAGGGCGTATCAAGACTGGGAGCAAATCCTTCGGGACCGATTGACGACGAGGTTGGTATAATGAGAATAGACAGAATGTCGGGTGAGCCAAAAGCCATAATTGTAAATTATGCCTGTCACGGGACATCACTGGGTGGCAGGAATAATAAGGTTAATCCGGAATGGAACGGATATATGCTTGAATATATAGAAAGTACAATACCCGGTGTAACGGGTATATTTCTTCAGGGAGCTGCAGGCGACATCAATCCAAGAGTAGTGGGTGGACTGGATGGCAATAAGGATGATCCAAAAAAGACTGCAGAGCTGGGATATGAAATAGGGAAGGAGGTCGTGAAGGTTTATTCAGAAACCAGGACACTTCCTGCAGAAACATCTGCTATCAGGGTTGTACAGGATAATATAGCTTGTCCAAGGAGGTATGGTGAAGTAATGCGTGATTTCCGGAATACTATTATTAATGTTCCTGTTTCGGCCATAAAACTTGAAGGGTTTACCTGGGTTGTCTATCCACTGGAATTATTCCATGAGATCGGTAAGACTATCAAGGCAAACACCCACAGTCCTTTTCCGTTTATAGTTGGTTATTGTAACGGGTCGATGGGCTATCTGCCAACACAGCAGTCGCATGCTGAAGGTGGGTATGAACCAAATGCAACACATTTTGATCCTGTGGCGGAAATGATATTTGTCAAGGGAATTGAAAAGATGTTGCTGAAGATGAACTGACTTTTATCATTAATAAATTGCCCGGTGGGCAATTTTAGAGAAGGAGCCGGACTGCAGTGGAGGGCGAACCCCCGGTCCCGAAAGGGATTACTCTCTTCGCTCGTGATCCCATGAGGGGGAGCTTCAAAGGCATCAAATATTTCCGCTCTGCGAGCGGTTTTTGTTTTATTCAAACCACTCGCTCAAGTGAGCATGGCTCGTGATTTTTCATAAAACAAAAATCCCCCCATATAATCGGGGGGACATATTTGATGCCTTTGGCGGAGAAAGAGGGGCCTGAACGTTAAGAAATTGCCCGGTGGGCAATTTTAGAGAAGGAGCCGGACTGCAGTGGAGGGCGAACCCCCGGTCCCGGAAGGGATTACTCGCTTCGCTCGTGATCCCATGAGGGGGAGCTTCAAAGGCATCAAATATGTCCGCTCTGCGAGCGGTTTTTGTTTTATTAAAACCACTCGCTAAAGTGAGCATGGCTCGTGATTTTTCATAAAACAAAAATCCCCCCATATAATCGGGGGGACATATTTGATGCCTTTGGCGGAGAAAGAGGGATTCGAACCCCCGGTCCCTTGGATAAAGGACAACGGTTTTCAAGACCGCCGCATTCGACCGCTCTGCCATTTCTCCAAATCGGTCATTTAAAAATTCTATTACTGAGTTTACAGTGAAGCCGCCGCTCCCGATAGCTATCGGGACGACCGCTCTGCCATTTCTCCAATATTTCAATTCCACATTTCGGCTTTTTGCCAAATCCGCCGCAAATATAATATATTTTTATTCTTTTAAATTTATTTGAAATTAATTAGTCAGTTTGCAATAATCTTTTTTTAATGTATATTTACAGTTAGCATCTCCCATTTTTCTAGGTTCAAATTTAAAATTATGACTTTATCGACGATTCCGATTCTTTCTTATTAAGAATAAAATGTACATTTAACTTAAAATGTGGCATTATTTGTGGAAAATCGTCGAAATATATTTGGATATGATTTAAAAAAAAATAAATTTGTATCAATTAAACAAAATTGGTGTAACCCTTAACAACTTTAATTATGACAAAAAAGGAATTAGTTAATGCAATTGCTGCTGATGCAGGTCTTTCCATTAAAGATGCAGGAAAAGCTTTAAACTCATTTGTAGTAAACTTTGGAAAAGCTATGAAAAAAGGTAGCAGAATCCAGATCCCTGGTTTAGGTACTTTCAATGTTACTAAAAGAAGTGCAAGGGTAGTCCGTAACCCACGTACAGGCGCAAAACTTAATGTTCCTGCCAAGAAAGTAGTTAAATTCAAACCAGCTCCCGCACTTAACAAAGGACTTTAATCTTATTTTTAACGAGATTGCAGAAGGGGTGTGAGACGCCCCTTTTTTTTTATAAATTTTTTGTTACAGATATCAATTTATTTAACATTTTAGAGTATATTACTTTTTTAACTAATTTTTATTATTTTTGACCACGGACATTAAGTGAATAAATGAACTGCATTATAATCGACGACGATCAATTAACCTGCACTATCCTTGAGGGTTTTATCCGGAAACTGAACTCACTGAGTTTAATCGGTTCATTCAATGATCCTATTGCCGCGCGGACAATACTTTCAGAGCGTCACGATATAGATCTTATCTTTCTCGATATTGAAATGCCCGAGATGAGCGGCTTCGATATCCTTGGCAGCCTCGACTCACCTCCTAATGTTATTGTTGTATCATCAGCAGAGGGTCATGCTTTAAAAGCTTTCGACTTTAATGTTGTTGATTATCTTCTGAAGCCTGTTACTTATGCCAGATTTGTTAAGGCTATTGATAAAACAACCAGGTACTTTACCAGAAGAGAGTCTCCTCCGCCAACAGGCGATGAGGAGATATTCATAAAGAATGGCTCCGCCCTTATAAAACTAAAGCTTAAAGAAATAATCTATATAGAAGCTCTTGAAAATTATGTCACTTTGTCTACAGACGAGAACAGGTACACCATCCATTTTACTATGAAGGCAATTGAGAGCCAGCTGCCATCAGGTATATTTATAAGGGTACACAGGTCATATATAATTAACAAGAGCATGATACAGTCTATCAAGGAAAATTCCCTTGACATACTTGTAGGAAGTGCGATCAAAAAGATTCCAATCGGCAAATCATTCAGGGACAATCTTCTGAATGAAATTAATCTGATGGCCAGGTAAATCCTATCATTCTGCATGCTTACCAACAGGCAACTATTCCAGATCAACCTGGGACAGACTTCATTAACACCTCTAATGCTTGAAATAGTAAAAGCAGAGGGTGTTTTTATGTATGGCCCTGATGGTGAACGATATCTCGATCTTATATCCGGAGTTTCGGTTAGCAATACCGGACACAGGCATCCGAAAGTGACTGAGGCAATCAGGAACCAGCTTGATAAATATTTGCACCTGATGGTGTATGGTGAACTGATACAGTCTCCACAGGTAATGTTTGCCGCCCGTCTTGCAAGTATTCTTCCGGGCCCTCTTGATAACATATATTTTGTAAACTCGGGAAGCGAAGCTGTTGAAGGTTCGTTGAAACTTGCGAAAAAATATACAGGCAGGAGCAGAATTGTCTCTTTCAGAAATTCCTACCATGGAAGTACCCACGGAGCATTAAGCGTTCAGGGCAGTGAGTTTTATAAGAATTCCTTCAGGCCGTTGCTTCCTGACACTTTCCTCGCGGAGTTTAATAATGAACAATCGCTTGATGCAATTGACAAGCATACTGCCTGCGTTATAGTAGAACCAATCCAGGCTGAGGCAGGAATTATCCTTCCGGTTGATGATTTCCTTGCAAAAATCAGGAAAAAATGTTCTGAAACAGGGGCTCTTCTTATATTCGATGAGGTGCAAACCGGGTTCGGTCGAACAGGAACAATGTTTGCCTTCGAACGGTATGGGATTATTCCTGATATCTTACTTCTTGCAAAAGCTCTCGGGGGCGGGATGCCACTTGGTGCATTTATCTCTTCACAAAAGATCATGTCGGCCCTGGTATCTGATCCTCAGCTCGGACATATAACAACATTCGGAGGCCACCCGGTTTGCTGTGCTGCAGGGCTTGCTTCACTTGAAGTTATCCTGAGTGAAGATCTGGCCAGTGAATCGATAAGAAAATCAGCTGTTTTTAAAGAAAATCTCAATCATCATGTTATCAGGGAGGTGAGGGGAGAAGGCCTTCTGCTTGCGGTTAAATTAAGTGATCCAGGTCTGTTAGGGTATATTATCTCTAAAGCTCCCGATTTCGGGTTGATACTTGATTATTTTCTCTTTTGTAACGATTCATTCAGGATTGCGCCTCCTCTTACTATTACTGATGAAGAGATAATGTGGTGCATACCCCGTATTAATAAGCTTCTGGATGATGCCGTAAAAAATGCAGGTAAGAAATGAAAAAAATACTTTTGACATTTTTTATCATCTTTAGTTTCATTTCCCAGGCCGGAAGCCAGAACATATCAAGCCAGCTGATAAATCTTTTTTCCAGGCTGGGAAAAGTTGACTCAGATGAAAATCGTCTGAGAATAAATGATTCGATAAAAATAATCATAAACGATTATGCATCTTCCGATTCGGTATTTGAACACAGTTTCACGGATCTGAGATTTCTGGGTCAGATAACATCTCCCGACAAAGCCCTGAAAATAATAAACTGGAATCTGGTGCTTTCAGAAAATGAAAACAGGTATTTCTGTTATTTCATAAAAAAAAATATAAATGGTAATAAAGTCTTTGCTGTTGAAGGCACAAATACTGACGGACCAATCCGCAAGGATATTCTCTATTCCCAAGAAAACTGGTATGGAGCACTTTATTACGACCTTAGTCCTGTAAAAATTAATAAAGAGGTTTGCTATATCCTCCTCGGAATTGACTTTGGCAACAATTTTACAAACCGTAAGTTGATCGATGTGGTCGGGTTTACAACTGAAGGAACTCCTGTGTTTGGAAAAAAATGGTTTGATACCGGCAATGACTTGATATACAGGGTTGTCTTTGAGTATGATGCAACCGGAGTGATGTCACTCAGGTTTCACTCCCCGAGGGTGATCGTATTTGATCACCTGGCGCCCTTATACCACGGCGATAAACTATCTTATGGTGCGGAATTCACTCTCGATAGCTACTCCTACAGGAACGGAATCTGGAAATTCGAAAAGAATGTCGATTACAGAAATAAAGATTAATGTATCTTTAAGCTACATTTGACAATAATGACAGGAAAACTCACGACACATATATTCTGCTATGATGATTACAGGAGTTTTTCTGATGATGTAAAAAAGAGATTCTCAGATACCTTCAGGTATAAAGTTTCATCTTTTGTTACAACCCGCGACCTGATAGCAAATCTGGAAGAAGATAAGGAACATGCATTATGCAAGGTGGCCATAATCGGCATGCATGATAATAAGGAGCAGATCCGTGAAATCATCGGATTTATTGAAGAGATAATAAAGATAGAACCCGCCATTGGAATTATTCTGCTTATTCCGGCAGATAAGGTGGAGGATGTAAAGAAAATAATGAAATTTAATATCAGTGCCTATATACCCAGGAATTCCAATTCAATACTGCGGATACATAATATAGTGAAAAAGCTGATAAGTGAAAACAGTATTATCCATTACAGGAAAAAAAGTAATTTTTCTATTACAGTAGTACTTATTTTCGTCATCGTCCTTGTTCTGATGATTCTCATCGCCCGCTTCAAACTTCCCCTCTACTTTTGAAATGACTATTTGTCAGTTTAAATGATTACGGCATGGCTTTTGAAAATGAAGCCCGGTAATTGATGTTTAATACTAAAATTTATTGATATGCAAACCGGAAAAATTGGAGTAACAACCGAAAACATTTTCCCGATAATTAAGAAATTTCTCTATTCTGATCACGAAATTTTTCTTCGCGAGCTTATCTCGAATGCCGTAGATGCTACCCAGAAACTTAAAACCATGTCATCAGTAGGTGATTACAAAAGCGAATTGGGCGATACGACGATACGGGTAAGTGTTGACAAGAAGAAGAAAACTATCACAGTTTCTGACAAAGGAATAGGTATGACACATGAAGAGCTCGATAAGTATCTTAATCAGATCGCATTCTCGAGCGCCAACGATTTTCTTGATAAATACAAGGATCAGACGAACATAATCGGACATTTTGGTCTGGGTTTCTATTCGTCATTTATGGTATCTGACAAGGTCGAAGTAATTTCCCGATCTTACAAAGAGGAAGCTTCTCCGGTTAAATGGATTTGCGACGGGAGTCCTGAATATTCACTTGAAGAGACAACTAAAGCTGAAAGGGGCACTGATGTGATACTCCATATTGATAAGGATTCAAAGGAATTCCTTGATGAGAGCCGCATCGAAAAACTTCTTAAAAAATATTGTAAGTTCCTTCCTGTTGAAATTGCATTCGGAAAGGAACAGGAATGGAAAGACGGCAAGTATGCTGATACAGATAAAGATAAGATAATAAACAATACAAAGCCTGCATGGACAGTCAAGCCGGCTGAGCTTAAAGACGAGGATTACCTTAAATTCTACCGGGAACTTTATCCCGCCGGAGATGAACCATTGTTCCACATTCATCTTAATGTAGATTACCCTTTCAAACTGACCGGGATCCTTTATTTCCCAAAAATCAAGAGCAACATAGAGATACAGAAGAACAAAATACAGCTATATAGCAACCAGGTTTTTGTAACAGACTCAGTTGAAGGCATTGTACCCGAATTTCTTACATTGCTCCATGGGGTTCTCGATTCACCGGATATTCCGCTCAATGTTTCCAGGAGCTATCTTCAGAGTGATTCGAATGTAAAAAAGATATCGAGCCATATTACAAAAAAAGTGGCTGACAGGTTGAACGATATTTTTAAAAACAACAGGGATGAATTTGAGAAAAAATGGGACAACCTTAAGTTATTTATCGAGTATGGAATGATAACGGAAGAGAAATTTTATGAAAAAGCTGCAAAATTTGCTCTTTTAAAGAATACCGGTGATAAGTACTTTACTTACGAGGAATATGAAAAGCTCATAAAGGAGAACCAGACTGACAAAAACAATACCCTTATCTATCTTTATTCAACCAACAAAACGGATCAATATGCTTATATTGAAAAAGCAACTAACAAAGGTTATGATGTATTAATCCTTGATGGTCAGCTTGATCTTCACCTGATCAATCACCTGGAACAAAAATTAAAGGATTCAAGATTTGTAAGGGTTGATTCCGACGTGATTGAAAAGATCATTCAGAAAGATGAAAAGCGTGAATCTAAACTTACCGAAGAGCAGCAGGATGACCTTAAAAGCGTTTTTAACGTAACCGGTAAAAAGGAGTTCTATAATGTTGTTTTTGAAACACTCGACGAAAAAGAAGCGCCTGTGATCATTACCCAGTCAGAGTTTATGAGGAGAATGAAGGAGATGTCTCAGTTCGGGGGCGGCATGAATTTCTATGGAGAGCTTCCCGACAGCTTTAATCTTGTTGTAAATCCGAATCATCCTCTTGTAATTAAAGTATCTGAGGACCTTAAGGAAAAGGCAGGTGAAAAGCTTGGTGAGAATAAGAAAGAAAGGGACAGGATTAAGGAAGAAGTTAATTTTATGGAGGAGGATCAAAAGAAGAAAAAACCGGAAGAGCTGACACAGGTTGAAAAAGATGACCTTGAAAAATTAAAGAAAGAACTTGAGGCAGCAGAAAATTCAAGAAAGGAACTACTTGAGAGCTATGGAGCAGGCAATAAGGTCGTTAAGCAGATGATTGATCTTGCTTTACTTGCCAACAATATGCTAAGGGGCGAAGAACTGAATTCATTCGTCAAGAGAAGCGTAGAACTTCTGTGATCGCTGCCTCACCCCCTCTTTCCCCCTCTCCCGCGTGAGAGGGGGAAGCGATTACCTGTTTTCCGAAATCAGTTTTGCCAGCTGTTCGCGGTACTTCTCAAAGCTGTATCCTCTTGCCGGCCAGGCTGCGTCTTTCAGGTTTTTGGCCTCCCAAAGAGCAACAGGAACGCATGCACTTAGTATAGCTTTCATTTCTGCCTCTTTACCTGCCTGCTTTGCCAGCCACATGTATTCAACGTCCTGTGATCCGCGACGGTAGTTCTTCATTCTGACCGATGAAAGAGGGCCGTCAAGTTCCCTGCTCTGCCCGGGGACCTGTGCATCTGTTCCCGGATAGAAGAATGTCCCGTCGCCGGCATACCTGTTCTGGTATGTATATGGATTTGAAAAGACATCCAGTCTTCCCCAGAAATTGGTTGACCAGTAAAAATACTGATCGAGGTCATATTTCCATACGATCCATGGTATTACCCTGAAATCTGTTGCATCGGCATCGGTGATAACTGCACCGAGTGCAGGCCGGTATCCATTATAGACTCCGATCATATCACCATGAGCTCTTACTGATGCAACATCCTCCGGTAATGCCTTTAATGCACCCGAGCCTGACATTGACCAGAAATCAACATGTCCCATCAGGTCCTGCCTGATGCTTGCAGTAACAAGTGAGGGAATTTTCCTGCCTGGTCCGGGATTTGAACGTGCCCATTTGGTCTGGATCCTGATGGTATCCATTGAACCTGTACCTTTTTTGCCGGGGGCTCCTTTTGAACCAGGTTCATCGGGAAAAAGGTACTTGTTAAGCTGCACATGGGGTGCGTTTTTGACAAACCAGTTTTTCCATGCATCAGAACCGGCCCACCAGCTTTCCTGAGTAGCATTTTTGAAGCTTCCTCCGTATTCCAGAGGGAATGCACCATTGTAGCCTACGCAAAAAGCATTGTTTCCGATATTTTCACCAGGACCTGCATATCCGTTGGCCTGTGAATACATTTCTCCTGTCAGGTATGATTTGGTTGCTTCGAGTTCCTCCAGACTGCGGGGACGTTTCATCAGGTTCATCCTGTGACGGTGAGCCATCTGCATGTATCTTGTATCGGTTTTGTCGAATTCAGGTGTGCCGGCCTTCAGTCCGTGACGCCCCGATACAGAGCTGAAGCCGAACATACTGTAAATATGTGTTGAATCGGGCAGAGTGAAATTATAGACTTTAAGGTTTATCGGAATGGTTTTGGAGATATCCGCGACCGTAATCGTTATCTGCCCCTTATAGATGCCGGGAACAGCATTCTTTGGAATAAGTATATCGACCCACACAGCCTGGTTTTTATTTGCCTCTACAGAGAAAGGAGCTCCGCCTTTGCCCTTCGGGGCCGAAAAGGGTATCAGGCAATCGGGTACCCATCCAAGGTAATAATTTGAAGGAGCCGCGCTTGCCTGGTAAAACCATCCCGGAGGCGACTGTTTCGGAATATTAATATAATGCTCGGTGAAAAGCTCTACGTATCTGCCCCTGTAATCAAAGGGATCGTCAGGGCCTGTTTCAGAACCTGGTATTTCCGATGCCCCGTTCTTAAGATCGCTTACTGTTACGTTAATGTCCTTTGCTCCGGTGGCATCGGCCTCAATGATCAGCTGGAAAGCTATAATTTCATTCTTACCACCGAAAATATTGATGGATTTCTTCTTCCATACAGCATTATTCTTGTCGGTTGCAAGGGGATTGGTAATATCATCCTGCTTGATCTTTTCTCCGTCATCCACGGCCCAGACGCGTTTTATCTGTGCCGGAGCTTCGCTGATTAAAAAACAGCTTAAGAAAATACCTGAAATGCTTATCAGGAAAAATTGCTTCAATGCTGAAAGATTATTTTTCATCATAGATAATGAATTGTCAATTAAGTTTATAATTCTTAACTATCTCATTGATAATTTTTAAATCCGGGTCAGATCTTCCTGAAAAACCTCTGCTATTCTGAGTTGTTTCCGTTCCGCTATTGATAACTGCGGTAGCTTTGTCCATCTGATTGTCATTCACTAATCTTGCCCATTCCGTAACTGTTTTATTCTTTGAAGATCCGAACCACTTGTCAAAATATTCTGTTGCTTCAGCTTCCCGTCCGAGCCTTTTAATAGAGAGCACTGTTAAATAATTAACAGCGCTTCCGGAATTTTCTTTATACACTGCAACTTTATTATATAACGCTTCAGCTTCTTTTTTCTTTCCCGTTTTATCGAGTATCATGGCCTTAAGGAAATTTTCGAGAGTCTCATCAACATTATAGGGTTTGCCAACTCCAAGCCTTTCCGGCCATTCAAATGTGTTATTGGCGTAAACCAACGCTTTCGAAAACTTTTTCATGGAATAATTATGAATTGCACTCTGCAGATTTGCGTTCCTCCATATCCTTCTGCCGTCGCTGGCGCCTTCATTAGGCAGTATTTCTGTTGTCTCGAGTATTTTTACACACTCTTCAAATTTTCCAATACTTAGTAGTGATTGGGCGTGATTATATCTTACCATATATAATCTGCCGAATTTTTTCATTGCCTGCTCTGATATTGCGGCAGCTTTGTCAAAATTGTTTTGTGAGAAATAGTAACCGTGAAGCATGTTATATGGCCTCCAGTTATTTTCTCCGTATTTAAGTGACTTCAGAAAATCCTCTTCTTCGCTGCCTCCTGCCTGCTTCCTGAAGCTCCCCCTTGACAGATAGAAGCTGAAGCTTTCAGGCTCATCTCCGCATTCGGTAAAATATTTATCTGCCACATCAATCTGTTCCTTGCTCCAGTAAAGCAACGCGAGGTAATATTTGGTCTTCCAGTCAGGGAGTTTCTGATCGGCCCACTTCAGAATTGGTACATACTCATGCCTGAAGGGAAATACCAGTTTATCATCGGCCTTTACCGCCTTTTCAAGATATTGTGTGGCACTGGCCTCATCATTTCTCAGATGAGCAAGCCAGGCTGCGAAATAGTCAGCAAGCGGATGTTCCGGAGATAACTCAAGCACAGCAGCAGCTTCATCTTCCTGGCCTGCATTATAATACCATAGAGCCAGTTCGATATAGGTCTCATAGCTCATCTCGCTGGTGATCTTTGAAGTGAATGTTTTTCTTGCTTCAGGATCATTTTGCTGGTAATATCTTTCAAAATAAGTGAAATGAGACAGCGGATCAAGGCTTAACAGACGATTAAGCAGCAGGTTGTAATTGTCCTCATCACCTCTCAGCCGGGCAATTACAGCAGCTGTCTTAAAAATATTCTTATCCATCCCGTTGTACATGCCTGCATTCATGGCATACTCCCAGGCTTCTTCCAGGCGGTCTTCATTAAGGGCGATGAGCGCAATCTGGTTGAGAGCGGCCGGTTTGTGGGCCGGCGACCTTAAAGTAACACCGAAAGCATCACGAGCCTTGTTATACTGCTTTTTCAGGGTGAGTATTGTTCCATAAAGAAAGTTCGCATCAGCGTCGTATGTATCAAAGCTGATTGCATGCAGGAGTTTCTTTTCAGCTTCATCATACTTCATTTCTCTGAAATCGATCTCAGCAAGACTGGTGTATGCCGGTATATAATCAGGGTCCTTTTGCAGACACCTGTTTAAAAAATCCTTTGCATCATCATATAATCTTTGTCTCGATTTTTCCACACCCCTGGTATAAAGGCCATATACCGATTCCCAGTCAAAGCCTTCGGGCATCTCCAAGGGACGATCAAGCACTGTTTCTTTGTTACAGGACATATTATGCCTGAGTTCACCGTCTTTCAGTTTGATAATAACTGCCTGAGGGTCAGCACTGACA
The DNA here is from genome assembly GCA_942492865.1 of uncultured Bacteroidales bacterium. Classification (GTDB taxonomy): domain Bacteria; phylum Bacteroidota; class Bacteroidia; order Bacteroidales; family VadinHA17; genus LD21. The sequence continues at coordinate 3,432,598 of OW818650.1, forward strand.
TCTTTCTGAAGAATTTGTTCAGGCTGCAAGTCGAGAGGGAATTCATAAAGCAGCTTACCGGTTGTGTCAGTTACCTGAAGTACATCCTTTACAAAAGCAAGAGACTGGAAGATAAGGCTGAATCCTTTTGGATTTTTTTCAATATTCAGTATTCCCTCCTGTGAAATGGATTCAACGCCTTTCGTTTCACTGATCGGGAACCATTTTTCGCTGAACGATTCAATTGCTCCCGGCTCAAAATACATGTGCTTGAAGGGACTCATTGTGCTGCCATCCGATTCCTGGTTGAATAGAAGCCCTGTCTGGATCTCAGTATATTGCCTGCTGCCCTTGTCAGTGTCAGTAAGAAGGTCCTCCCAGATGCCTCCCGACCGTGACAATGCCCATATCCAGATCTTCTTTCCGGGCTTATACGGATATCTCGACCAATGACCGAAACCGTAGTCGTTGTTATGAAAGTATCCTGCAAACCAGTCAGTGTACTCCCCCAGGACATGATAGCTCTTTGATCCGCCGAAGTTATTGTTTGCGTATTGCGAAATATCAGTGCCGTTCTTCATTACAGGCCAGGACGATGCTTCCCCTCCATGACCGATATAAGCTGTACCCGGGTAATAATATTTAAGATCATCCCCAACATCAGCTGCAGCTGTCTGCCAGTGATACAGTGAGGTTCTGAGATTTGTGGGATTGTTCCAGTTTGTCTTTGTTTCAAACCAGGCTTTGTCAGGTGGAAGTTTTATCTCCACCCTCCATTCAGTTCGGGAAGTAAGATCCATTGCACCAACAAAGCATGATACACTTCCGTCATCGTTTTTTTGGATATGATAATCGACTGGGGTTACGGTGGTGGGTGCATGGCCAATCGATCCGAAATTGAATTCAATTCCTCCAGAAGTCCATGGACCACGCATTGCAATATCCCTGAACTTTACCACATTATTATGGTAGATGAAATACCTGCCATTCTTCTTGTCAAGTGCGCCCCATATCTTTCCACCAATATCCGGAGCAACCCACAGTTTGATCCAGTCATTTTCCATAACAACCATCCTGTGCTTCTGGTTTACGGCGGAGGATAAGTAGCTGTCAAACCTGAAGTATGGATAGATCTTTCCCGGACGCGCTACAGGATCAGGATCGTTGAAACCATAAGTAGGAAAGTCAATCAGTTCTTCCCTGATGCTTGCTTCCTGCCCGTACGACAAGATGGCCAGAGTGCTGAACAGAAAAAATGCAATTAATCTTGGCATAATAATTTTATTTGGAGGGGAAATTAATATGGACCATTCTATATAAGGTAAAAATAAATCTTTAAATACCTGATTATTAGAGAGGAGTATCAGCTTTTTGGAAACTCTGATACAGAAATACTTTATAAATTAGCTGACAGGATGATTAATTTTCAAAGTACCCTTGCAATTTCACTTTTTATAAATTCTATTGCAGCCCGCGTTGGCTCTTTTTCAAGTTCCATGATCTTTTCCAGCAGAGCTTTGCTGAGATCCATAGCCGTAGCTTTATCGTTCATTTTTCCGGCTTCGTTATTAATTATTTTAATCATGTTGGAGCGAGCATTTCTAACCACTTCCCAGGCCTGGGCGCTCATGTATATCTGCTGCGAAAGATTATGTTCATATTCGCTCCTGACTGCGGAAATAAGTTCTGAATGAAGCTGTGCAGCGCTCATGCCTGAGGTTGATACTCTTACCAGCAACGATTCGAGCGATATCCTTTCGAGGAAAAGAATTATCCTTTCATAAGCCTGAAGCATAATCGGAGTAATTAGCCTATTATTCTGCAGTATAAGCTCCTGCTTTCTCTTATCCTGATCATTTTTCATAAGGTTTCGTAACAGTACCCAGGCTGTGAAAAATACTATCAGAGCCGGAACAGTTATCTTCAGGATTTCTGACAAAGTCTCCATAAAATTTAAGTTTTTGCGATCCTTCCCCAAAGTTAAGCTTATTTCCATATTTTCAACAACAGTGCTTTTTTAATTCGGAAATGAAAGAAATGAGGTAAGATATTATAGAATCTAAAAGCTTATTTTGAATTTAATTATAACTTCATAAATTTGATAACATCTTAAACCAATTAATTACCATGGAATATCTATCGGACAGAATTAAATTATTATCAGCCTCTGCTACTCTTGCAATGGCTCAGAAAAGCAGGGAATTAAAAGCAAAAGGACTCGATATTATCAGTCTCAGCCTTGGTGAACCGGATTTCAATACCCCTGATTATATTAAGGAAGCAGCCAAAAAGGCCATTGATGACAATTATACAAGATACCCTCCTGTTCCGGGATATGATGATTTAAGGAAGGCTATCTCGAAAAAGTTCAAAGATGAAAACGGGATCAACTATACGCCTGACCAGATTGTTGTTTCGGCCGGAGGGAAGCATTCCCTTATTAATGTGATCCTATCCATAATAAATCCGGGCGATGAAGTTATAATTCCTGCTCCTTACTGGGTAAGTTATTATGACCAGGTACTTCTTGCCGGTGGTAAGCCTGTGATAGTTGAAGCCACTATTGAAAATGATTTTAAGATCAGGCCAGAACAGATTGAATCGGCAATAACACCAAAAACCCGTCTTATTATATTCAACTCGCCTTCAAATCCGACAGGAATGCTCTACTCGAGGGAAGAGCTTGAGCCAATTGCCAGAGTCATTCAGAGACATGAAGGTGTATTTTTAATGTCGGATGAAATATATGAATACATAATATTCGAAGGAGAGCATGTAAGTCTAGCTTCATTTGACTTTATCTATGACCGTGTTATAACTGTTAACGGTGTTTCGAAAGGGTACGCTATGACAGGATGGAGGATTGGGTATATGGGAGCTCCTCTATGGATCGCCAAAGCCTGCAATAAACTTCAGGGCCAGTTCACTTCAGGAGTAAGTTCAATTGCACAAAGGGCTGCCCTTGCAGCAATCGAAGGGAAAGACAATTCAGTGGAGAAAATGAAGATGGCATTTCAGCGCCGCCGCGACCTTATTTATAAACTCCTTAAGGAGATACCGGGTATGAGGGTTAACTTCCCCCAGGGAGCATTTTATATCTTTCCTGATATAAGTTATTTTTTGGGTAAATCGGATGGAAGCACCACTGTAAAAACCTCTGATGATCTTGCATTGTATCTTCTTGAAAAAGCACTGGTTGCTGTTGTGGGAGGTGATTCATTCGGTTCACCTAAATGCATGAGGATCTCATACGCTACTTCTGATGATCTGCTGATTGAATCAGTGAAGAGGATCAGGGAAGCTCTTGTAAAACTAAAATAATATTTTCAGGATCCGGAATACAACCACCCCGGCCCGGAATTAACTTTTAATCAGATATATAACTCGAAACCGGGCCACCCCTCCTTAAAAAAAGGAGGTGAGAATATATTTCAATTCAGGCTCAGATGTCAATATTTATTAAAGGAAACCGTTGCCTCATACGGTTTCCTTCGTTTTTCCTTCTGTCGAGATTCTGAATATCCGATCGTAATTATTAGTTCAATCTGCCTGAACCCGGGAACACCAAGAATTTTTTTTATTTTTCTTTCATTGAACCAGCCTATCATGCAAGAGCCCAGCTCTTCAGCCTTTGCCTGGATACATATATTTGCCGCAGCAATTCCCAGATCGTTGTGCGAATAATCTTTATTCATCATTATACCACCGACCTTCGATGTGAAATTGGGTTGTTCCCTTACCATTACTATCAGCACCGGAGCCTGGTTGAGAAAGCTGTTCATCCCGATGATTTTTGCAGAAGCTGCTTCTGCAATCTTTTTAATAAGCTCAGGTTCAGTTACTATAATGAATTTCCAGGGCTGGGCATTAGATGCTGAAGGGGACAATCTTGCGGCTTCAATTATCCTGTCAAGCTTTTCTTTTTCAACAGGCTTGCTGTTATATTGCCTGTCGCTCTGCCGTGTGCGGATAAGCGACAGCATTTCAATTCCGTCAATCATTTATACTTTATAATATTGATAAAGTGAATAACCGGATATTTTTGCCGGTAGAGAAGTTACTTCTTAGTAATTCTGAGCAAATAATTCAAAATATGAAGTAGGATGCAGGCATGCAGGGCAGTTTTTTAATGCTTTGGTTCCAAAATGAACATAGCCACATTTTCTGCAATACCAGAATACTTTATCATCACGTTCAAATACCTTATTCTGCATAAGATTTTCAAGAAGCTTCCGGTATCTCTGTTCGTGTGTTTTTTCCGCGAGTGCAATTGCCTTGAAGGCAGCAGCTACATTGCTGAATCCTTCCTGTTCGGCAACCCTGGCAAATTCAGGATATAGTTCGCTCCATTCCTCATGTTCACCATTGGCAGCATCTGTAAGATTTTCTTTTGTTGTGGCTGTTTTACCTGAGGGGTACATAGCCGTTATTTCGGTCATGCCGCCTTCAAGGAACCTGAAGAAACGTTTTGCATGCTGCAGTTCCTGTAATGAAGTTTCGGTAAATATTCCTGCAATCTGTTCATAACCCTCTTCCTTCGCAACTTTAGCTGCAAATTCATACCTGTTTCTTGCCTGTGATTCCCCGGCAAAGGCCTTTAAAAGATTCTTTTCTGTCTGTGTTCCTTTTAGACTTTTCTCCATATTAATAAAATATTAAGTTTGTTTCTTCTTTTTGTTTAGCCTTATCAATTTGGCTTCTTTCCCCCTTAAAAGTCTTCCGATATTCTTGCGGTGGGTAACAAGCAAAGCCACCGCCACCAATATTGAGAAAGTTTTATATATTAATGAAGGTGTGTCAAAAAATATGAACAGAAAGATCGGAAAGGCCAGACCTGCACTCATCGATGATACAGAGACTATTCCTGTCAGAATAAGCACTACAAGAAAAACTCCAAGGCAGCTTATTGTTAAGAGAGGTTGTATGGCAAGCAGTACTCCAAAAAAGGTGGCAACGCCCTTACCTCCTCTGAAACCGGCAAGCAGCGGGAATATATGTCCTATAATGGCAGTGAGGCCTGTAAGGATCTGAAGGTTCGTCAACAGAGCAGATTCCGGTGGCGCCAGTTTAAAAACGAGAGGCATCATTGCTGCGAGAAATCCCTTAAGAACGTCTATTGTCAACACGGGTATCCCGGTTTTCCATCCCAATACCCTTATGACATTTGTTGTTCCTGCATTATGGCTTCCATGTTCCCTGACATCAATGCCATGGAATTTTTTACCTATCCAGACTGCTGCCGGTATTGAGCCAAGAATATAAGCGATCAGGAATGCCAGTATATAAAAAACAGTAATCATACTTCGCAATATAAGAAAAACTCAGAATCAACAAATCATGTTCAGATTTTAGGACCACTTTCAGCAAGCCTCGACATTTCCTTGTTTGATCCGAATTTACTGAAATTGTTGATGAATTTAAGGGCTAAATCAGTTGCAGCTGTCTGCCACTTAGAAGCTGAATCCCAGGTCTTTCGGGGATCAAGGAGGTTATCGTCAACTCCGCTGAGACAAACCGGGATGCTCAGATTGAACACGGGAAGTGTTGAAAATTCACATCTTTTTATTGAATCATCCAAAATGGAATTTATTATCCGCCTGGTCGACGGAAGATCGAGTCTGGAACCAGTACCGTACGGTCCTCCTGTCCAACCGGTATTTACAAGGTAAGCTTCTGCGTTATACTCTTTCATCTTCCTGGTAAGCTCCCGGGCATAGATCAGAGGATCGAGCATCAGGAAAGCAGCTCCAAAGCAGGCTGAGAATGAAGGGACAGGTTCAACGATACCTCTTTCTGTACCGGCAACCTTTGCAGTGTAACCGCTTAGAAAATAATACTGTGTTTGTTCTTCGTTCAAAAGACTTACAGGAGGCAGTACCCCGAATGTATCGGCCGAAAGGAAGATCACCCTGTTTGCATGCCCGGCACGTGAAATGGGTTTAACTATATTATTAATATGATAAATAGGGTATGATACCCTTGTATTTTCAGTTTTCGCTTCACTGTTAAAATCAATATTGCCGTCAGGCAGAACTACCAGGTTTTCCAATAGAGCATCACGCTTTATTGCATTGTAAATATCGGGTTCGTTCTTTTTATTCAGCTTGATGCATTTCGCATAGCAGCCTCCTTCGAAATTGAATACCCCGTCATCGTCCCAGCCATGTTCATCATCACCGACCAGAGCTCTGTCGGGATCAGTTGACAATGTTGTTTTTCCGGTTCCGGATAATCCGAAGAATATGGCAACATCTCCTTTTTTACCCACGTTTGCCGAGCAATGCATTGAAGCGATTCCTTTTAGCGGAAGGTAATAGTTCATTACAGAGAAAATTCCCTTTTTCATCTCTCCGCCATACCAGGTTCCACCGATGACTGACATGTTATCCGTAAGGTTGAAGAAGATAAAGTTCTCTGAATGTAGTCCCTGTTCCTTCCAGTTCGGATTAACAACCTTTGAAGCCATCAGTACAACAAAATCAGGTTTAAATTTCTCAAGCTCTTCCGGCTCAGGTCTTATGAACATGTTCTTCACAAAATGGGCCTGCCATGCAACTTCCATAACAAATCTTACCCTGATCCGGGTATTCTGGTTTGCACCGCAGAAACAATCCATGACAAAAAGCCTTTTACCCGAAAGTTGTTTTACCGACAAATTTTTACAATGATCCCATATCTCCTGTGAAATCGGTTTGTTATCTGAAACTTTTGCTTTATCTGATTTCCACCAGATTGTATCTTTTGTTTTCTGATCGAGCACAACGTACTTATCATTGGGTGAACGTCCGGTAAAAGCGCCTGTATCGACTGAAATTGCACCGGATTTTGTAATGATCCCTTTTTCAGGTTTTTCGAGCCCGGGCTTCGTTTCCTCGGCAAAAAGAGTGTTATAAGATGGATTATAGACTATTTCAGTCACATTTTCAATTCCGTAGTTTTTCAAATCAATTGGAGAGATCATCTTTGCGATTTTTGTCAAATTTAAGTTGGTCAATTGCAGGATAATGCTGTAATAAAGATCTAACTATTTAAATATCAATCACTAAGCATGTATATTGTATCCGGATACGAATATAATTGAAATATTTGAAATAAAAAGACGGAATGGCTTTGTAAGTTAATAAACTTAATGAAAAAGGCTGTCTCACTTACATTTGAGACAGCCTTTTGTTATTACAATAAAAATCTTAAAGTTATTTTCCGAATTTTATTGAAGCCTGGGCTGCAGCCAGCCTGGCTATAGGAACCCTGAAAGGTGAGCAGCTTACATAAGTGAGGCCTGCTTTGAAGCAGAACTCAACTGAAGCAGGATCTCCACCCTGTTCACCGCAGATACCTACTTTCAGATCTGCGCGGGTTGAACGTCCTTTCTCAACAGACATCTTTATCAACTGGCCAACGCCATCCTGGTCGATGGTCTGGAACGGATCAGCTGCTAAAATTTTATTGTCAAGATAATCATGGAGGAACCCGCCTGTATCATCACGGCTGAATCCGAACGACATCTGTGTGAGGTCGTTGGTACCGAATGAGAAGAACTCGGCTGTTTTTGCCATACGGTCAGCAAGAAGGCAGGCGCGTGGGATCTCTATCATTGTGCCATATTTATATTCGATCGATTTTACACCGAATTTCTTGGCAACCTCTGCATAAACCCTGTCAACAATTTTCTTTGTAAAATCAATCTCAGATACATCGCAAGTAACCGGAACCATAATTTCAGGATGTGGGTTTTTACCTTCTTTTATCAGTTCAAGTGAAGACTCGAATATTGCGCGGATCTGCATCTCTGTTATCTCGGGATATGTTACTCCGAGTCGTACTCCACGGTGACCCATCATCGGGTTTGACTCGTGAAGAGCCTCACCGCGTTTTGCAACATCTTCTTTCTTTATTCCAAGAGCTTTTGCAAGTTCTTCCTGCTTTTCAGCTCCCTGTGGAACAAACTCATGAAGCGGGGGATCGAGAAGCCTGAATGTAACAGGTAATCCGTCCATTGCTATCATTGTAGCCTTCATGTCTTTTTTAACATAATCGAACAGTTCGTCAAGTGCCTTGCGGCGTTCAGGTACACCTGCGCTGAGAATCATTTTACGAAGGAGGAATAACGGAGCTTCAGCCCCCTTGCCATAGAACATGTGCTCTGTACGGAAAAGGCCAATTCCTTCTGCCCCATAACCTCTGGCGATTTCTGCATCTTCAGCTGTATCGGCATTGGTACGTACTCCCATTTTACGGTATTTGTCAACGATCTTCATGAACTCCTGGAACCTCGGGTTCTCGGTAGCATCCATGAGTGTTAGAGCACCTGCGTAAACATTACCCTTTGTTCCATTCAGTGTAAGAACATCTCCCTCTTTCAGAACAAGGTCTGATCCGGTTATTTTTGCTGTTTTCTTAACAGCGTCAACGTGCAATGCACCTGCACCAACTATACAGCATTTACCCCATCCGCGTGCAACCAGTGCAGCGTGTGATGTCATTCCGCCTCTTGCGGTAAGAATACCGACAGCAGCACGCATACCTTCAACATCCTCGGGATTTGTTTCTTCGCGCAGAAGGATCACTGTTTCACCTTTACGCTGCCATGCTACTGCATCTTCAGCTGTGAAAACGATCTTTCCTACAGCAGCTCCCGGACCGGCTGGCAATCCTTTTACAATGGGTGTTACTTTCTTTTCAACATTAGGATCGCAGATAGGGTGGAGGAGCTCATCAAGCTGGGCAGGATCAACCCTTAATACCACTGTTTTTTCTTCGATCAGTTTCTCATGAAGCATGTCCATTGCCATATTAAGGGCAGCAGTCCCTGTTCTCTTTCCTGCGCGGCACTGCAGCATATAGAGTATTCCTTCCTGTATGGTGAACTCTATATCGAGCATATCGCGGAATGATTTCTCAAGGATATTCCTGATCTCCACCAGTTCTTTATAAGTGCCCGGCATAGCCTCCTGCATACTTGCCAGATGCTTGTTCTGCTCGTTTTTAGTATCATTATTCAGAGGGCTGGGTGTGCGTATACCTGCCACAACATCTTCTCCCTGTGCGTTTACAAGCCATTCGCCGTAAAACACGTTTTCGCCTGTTGCCGGGTTACGTGTAAATGCAACTCCTGTTGCTGAAGTATCACCCATGTTGCCGAATACCATTGCCTGAACGTTAACGGCAGTTCCCCAATCATCGGGAATTCCTTCTATACGGCGGTATGAAACAGCTTTTTTGCCGTTCCAGCTTTTAAATACTGCCTTGATACCACCTTCGAGCTGTTCTTTTGCATCGTCGGGGAAAGGTTTGCCAAGGGTTTTCTTAACTATTGCTTTAAATTCTTCTGCAAGCTGTTTTAGTTCATCAGCTGAGATTTCTGTATCTGATTTATATCCTTTCTGTTTCTTGAAATTTTCAAGAGTTTCGTCAAGATGCTTGCGAATACCTTTACCATCTGAAGGCTCAATACCTTCGGCTTTCTCCATAACCACGTCGGCATACATCATAATAAGGCGTCTGTATGAATCCCATACGAACCTTGGGTTGTTGGTTTTTTTGAGGAAACCCGGGATAGTTGCTGAGCTTAGTCCGATATTGAGAACCGTATCCATCATGCCCGGCATGGAACTGCGTGCACCTGAACGGCATGACATAAGGAGAGCATTTTCGGTATCCCCGTATTTCATTTTCATTGCTTCTTCAGTCTTCTTCATTGCTGCCCAAACTTCAGGCATCAGATCAGGATGAAGAGTGTTGTTGTTCTTGTAATATTCATTACAGGCTTCAGTTGTGATTGTGAAACCGGCAGGAACCGGAAGACCGAGCAGGCACATCTCGGCCAGGTTTGCACCTTTTCCTCCAAGAAGATTTTTCATGTCTGCTTTACCCTCTGCTGTCTTATTGCCGAAGGAGTAAACTCTTTTGATCTTTGACATAGTACTATTGATTTGAATTAAATAAAAAATTATAGGTTTTCGAAAATAAGGTGCAAAGTTAAGATATAAAATCGAATTTTTGAAACCTATTTGTCATGTGAACGGGGATGAAACTCTTTTAGAGTGTAACTCAGGAAATTACGGTCGATGTGTGTATAGATCTCCGTGGTCAGAATTGACTCATGCCCAAGCATTTCCTGCACAGCTCTCAGATCGGCTCCTGCCTGCACCATGTGAGTGGCAAAGGAATGACGGAATGTGTGAGGGCTTATTTTCTTGCGGATTTCTGTCTTTGCAGCAAGTCCCCTGATAATAGTAAAGATCATGGCACGCGTGAGCCTCGAGCCGCGTCGGTTAAGGAAAAGAATATTCTGATCGTATATCTTGAGGAGGCTGTTCCTGTCAGGTTTATAGTTTTCTATCGCCTTCAGCGCCATGCTGCCTATCGGAACCAGCCTCTGCTTATTTCCTTTTCCGGTTACAATAATAAATTCCTCTGAGTAGTGGATATCGGTGAGCCTCAGGTTGACAAGCTCCGAAACCCGCAGGCCGCAACCGTAGAGAGTCTCGAGAATGGCCTTGTTCCTGTGGCCGTCAGGCCTGCTAAGATCAACTGCATCAATGATCATCTTTATCTCTTCCTGCGTCAGCACATCGGGCAGCCTCATTCCAACCTTGGGCGATTCAATAAGCGACGATGGATTTTCATTTATCCTTTCCCCCATAAGCAGGAACTTGTAGAATGCCCTTATCCCAGAAAGCACACGTGACTGAGTACGGGCATTTCCATTTTTTAAAGTAAACCATGCTATAAATTCTTTAAGATCGGCATAGCTTACAGCTTCCGGTGTAACTGACCTTCCTCTGTCAGAAAAAAAACTTTCAAGCTTCATTACATCTTCCCGGTAAGCCTCAATACTGTTCCCGGATAACGATTTTTCGAGCCTGAGATAATTCTCAAATTCAGCTATTGAACGCTTCCATTGATCATCCGTAAGCAAATTTGTTTGCATGACATAAAAATATAATTAAAAAACGTAGGGAGATTATATTACAGGATTTAAGTTACCATGCTTTTAACCTTATCATTTTTTGCGTATTTTTGTATATTGTACACTTCTCAAACCAAATAATGAAAATCAAAATCCTTAATGGTCCCAACCTCAACCTTCTTGGAAAGAGGGAACCTGAAAAATATGGGGCCAGCTCATTTGAAGAATATCTTGACAGATTGAAACCGGCTTATCCTGATATAGAATTCGATTATTTTCAATCGAATGTGGAAGGTGAACTGATAAACGAAATTCAGAAATCAGGATTTTCTGCTGACGGGATGATACTCAATGCAGGGGGCTACACTCATACTTCAGTTGCAATAGCCGATGCAATTGCATCAGTAACAAGCCCTGTAGTTGAGGTGCATATTACCAATATCGTAGCGCGTGAGGAGTTCCGTCACAACAGCCTCACCGGCAGAAGTTGTATAGGCAGTATCCTGGGATTCGGACTTGACAGCTACAGGCTTGCAGTGGAAGCTCTTATTTTGAGAATCGGACATCATTCAGGCAAGAAATGAACAGGAAACGAACCAAGATAGTTGCGACCATCTCTGACAAAAATTGTGAAACAGATTTCCTCAGGCAGTTGTATGAAGCCGGAATGGATGTTATAAGAATCAATTCGGCTCATCTGAAGCCTGAAGGAGCTGTTAAGATAATCAAAAACGCCAGGGAAGTGTCGGAGAAGATTGCTATACTGCTCGATACAAAAGGTCCTGAAATTCGCACAACTGAATGCGATGCGCCCATTAAGGTAAAGAAAGGTGATAAAGTTCGAATCATCGGAGATCCATCTAAAAAAACAACTGAAGAGCAGATATATGTCAGTTATATAAGTTTTTCAAAGGATGTACCTTCCGGATCAGTTATAATGATCGATGACGGTGAGCTTGAGCTTCGGGCATCACGAAGAGACGGAGAAATACTTGAATGCATAGCCGAAAATGATGGGGTGCTTGGCTCAAAAAAAAGTGTCAATGTTCCTGGTGTGCGAATAACGCTCCCTTCTGTTACAGAGAGGGACCGGCTTTTTATTAAAATGGCTGCCGACAACGGAGTGGATTTTATTGCACATTCATTTGTGCGTTCAGTACAGGATGTTATTGATGTCCAAGCCGAGATTAACAAGCATAACAGTGATATAAAGATCATTGCAAAGATAGAGAACCAGGAAGGGGTGGAAAATCTCGTTGAAATACTGGATCAGGTCTATGGAATTATGGTTGCACGGGGTGACCTGGCGATAGAGGTTCCTTTTGAAAAAATACCGGGTCTGCAGAAGATGATCATCGGACGATGCATCTATATGAGAAAGCCTGTGATCGTTGCCACACAGATGCTCCATTCGATGATAAACAATCCCAGGCCTACAAGGGCTGAAGTAAGCGACATAGCAAATGCAGTATATTCACAAACCGATGCTATAATGCTCAGCGGAGAGACAGCCAGCGGAAAATATCCCCTGGAATCGGTAAGGACAATGACAAAAATTGCGATGGAAGCCGAAAATAACAAGGAAAAATTCCATGATCTTCCGTTGGTAAACGTTCCAGGTGAAATCTCTGCACATCTGGCAAAAGTGGCAGTAAAGACATCGGTTGAAATAGGAGCAAAAGTCATTATTGCCGATACTTTAGGGGGAAGGACAATCAGGGATATGGCTTCTTACCGTGGCATTAAAATAATTAAGGCACAGTGCTACTCGGAAAAAACAATGAGGGAACTCGCACTTTCATACGGTGTATATGCAGATTACCAGGAAAAAAGAAATTCGGTTGATGAATTTATCAATATTGCCCTGAGGCACCTTGAAGTCAGTAAGAGTTTAAAAGGTGATGATGTTGTGGTTGTACTCGCAGGTAATTTCTCAGGAAGCTCAGGTTTTTCATTTATCGAAGTGGGTACCCTTCAGTATTTAAAGGAACGGGTAAGTATTAGGGACTGAACTAACTTATTTTGGTCTGATATTTGTTGATTTTATAAAGCCGTAACCTTAGAAAAAATGATTAAAGCAATACTTGTTTATTCCTGGCTGATTTTCCATCCTGTTCATGTAACGCTTTCAAGTATAGACTATTCGAAAGGATCAGATTCTTTTAAGGGCTTTCTGAAAATGTATTACGATGATTTTCTCCTTGATTCAGGCAGGTCAGCTGATGAAAATTCATCGCGGACAACTGTTAACTATGAATCTCTGAGGGACCATGTAACAAATTATCTTGATGAAAAATTCCTGATCTTTGCAGATAAAAAAAAGCTTACCGGCAAAATAGAAGATTTAAAACTTATTGACGGCGAACTTGTTATAAACATGAGTTTTGATTCTGTCGGATCAGCCTCTTCAATCACGGTAAAAAATTTGCTTATGACAAGTCTGTATGATGATCAGTCGAATATGATGATAGTCAGAGTCAATGAACATGAACAAGGTTTGAAATTAACACCCGAAAAGACAGAACATACCTTTTACATTGATTAAACCCTGTTGTGAACCATTATGAAGAAATGTTTTATTTTGTTGATTATTGCGGTTTTCTATTCTGATCTTTTCGCTACCCACAACAGGGCAGGCGAGATAACATACGTTCAGTTATCTGATCTGACCTATGAAATAACCATTACAACTTTTACATATACCCTGAGTTTTGCAGACAGGCCTCAGCTCACAGTTGAGTGGGGGGATAACTCTTCATCGGTGGCCGACAGGATTGAAAGGATTTCACTGCCTAATTTCTACAGGAAAAATGTATATAAGGTAAATCATACCTTCCCTGGTCCCGGCGTCTACAGGATCGTTGTACAGGATCCTAACAGAAATGCCGGAGTAAAGAATATTCCCAACTCGGTAAATGTTGTTTTTTCTATTTCTACCACATTAATTGTCAATCCTTCCATAGGCAGGAACAATACTCCTGTATTGCTTAATCCTCCCTACGATAAAGCCGCTCTTTTTTACACTTTTATTCATAACCCCGCTGCTTACGATCCCGATGGCGACAGCCTTTCTTATAAGCTTACAGTATGCACCCGGGAAGACGGGAAGCCAATTGAAGGCTATTCCCTCCCGCCTGCAACAAAATCAATAACAGTTGACTCCCTGAAAGGCGACCTGATATGGGATGCCCCCGCCGATACAGGTAAATACAATGTGGCAATGGAGATCCAGGAATGGAGGAACAATAAGAAAATCGGTGTTGTGGTACGTGATATGCAGATAGAAGTATTCAGCACTAATAATAAGCCCCCGGTAAATATGATACCTGGGAACAGGTGTGTCGAGGTTGGAGATACTATTGATTTTATTTTCAGCGCAAGCGATGAGAATAAAGATGCAATAAGCCTTAATTCAAATTCAGGCACATTCCAGCTGACGTCATGTCCTGCAACCTTCAGAAAAATAGATTCAATGGCAGGTTTTGCATCTGCAAGATACCGTTGGGTCCCCTGTCATAATGCAGTAAGGAATCAGCCGTATGATGTTATTTTTAAATCGGATGATTATAATGCCGATGTTAGATTATCTGATATTGATAACATGTCAATTAAAGTACTCGGTCCTTCACCGGAACTTGTAAGTGCTGTTCCTGAAGGTAAATTCATACGACTCGGATGGTCGCCATACGGGACAAATGACATCGCCGGATTTAGTATTTACAGGAGGGAAGGGGTGTCTTCATTCATACAGGATTCATGCACCTCAGGCCTGCCACCTGCATCAGGTTTCATAAAAGTCGGATACATTGCCGGCAGCTCCTCAGTTGCATTTACTGATACAGATAACGGACAGGGTTTACTTTTTGGCAAAGAATATACATACAGGATAGTGGCTGTTTATCCGAACGGAACTGAAAGCAAATCATCTAACGAAATAACTTCAATGTTAGTATCGGGTGTTCCTGTAATAAGGAATGTAAGCGTGAGGAATACCCATCCCGTTAATGGCTCAATATTTCTATCGTGGGTTAAGCCAGCCAGGCTTGATACCCTTGGAGCCTATGGCCCTTTTGAATATCTGGTTTTCAGGGCGGAAGGGACTACCGGTACCATTTATAATCAGATCGCAACAATCCCCGATCTGAACGATACTGTATATATTGATACTCTTTTAAACACTAACCTGAAAGGATATATATACAGGATAGAACTGTATAACAATGCCCCTGGCAACAGGTTCCTTATAGGTGAACCCAGTTATGCATCTTCTGTTTTCATTGCAGCAGGATCAGGCGACAGAAAAGTAAGGTTTCTCATTAGCAGGAATGTGCCATGGATCAATTCGTCTTATGAATATTTCAGACGAAATGAATCAACCGGAACCTTTGAACTGGTAGGGTCGTCAAATCAACTCTCATTTACAGATGAAGGCCTCAGCAACGGACAGCAATATTGTTATTATGTGAGATCTTATGGAGCATATCCCGCAGATTCGATGCCTAAAGACCTTTACAACTTTTCACAGATTGCATGTGCAACACCTTTTGATAATGAACCACCCTGTGTACCGGATATAAATGTTTCAAGTGAATGTGACAGCTTATTTAATACTGTAACATGGTCAGTTAAGGATGATGCCTGTCTTGCAGATGTTGCAGGGTATAACTTATATTACAAAGGGACTTATGATGAAACAATGACCCTGCTTACAACCATTAATGATAAACAGATATTCTCTTACAGGCATTTCCCGGGTGATGTTATTGCAGGGTGTTATGCGGTTTCAACCATCGATCAGGCAGGTAATGAGAGTCAGAAATCAGTGATGATCTGTGCCGACTCCTGTAACTTCTACGAAATACCAAATGTTTTCACACCTAACGGCGACAACTTCAACGATCTTCTAAGGGCGAAAACATCAGGACTTGTTGAAAAGGTTAATTTCAAGATTTTTAACAGGGGTGGACTTCTGTTATTCCAGACTTCTGATCCGAGAATAAACTGGGACGGCACCTATAAGGGCAAAATTGTATCTCCCGGGGTCTATTTTTATTCATGCGATGTTTACGAAAACCGGATTTCCGGAACTGAATTATTCCACATGTCGGGCTTTGTCCATGTTATTACCCAGGAAGGATCAGAGGTAATTAATATTCAAAATAAATGAACCAGGGGTAAAAAAGATGTACAGGATTTTAATGATAATATTGTTTCTCGCAATAACCGGTGTTGTTCCGGCTCAACAGGTATATGAAAACCTGCTTAAGGCGAAGTCTTTTACTAAATCAGGCAAGCCCGGACAGGCAATAGATTTATTGACCCTGACACTGGCCTCAAATGACAGTGACAGCCGGCTTTATCTTGAAAGAGCTGAAGCCAGGTTAATAAAGGGTGATTATTCAGGCGCGATTCTTGATTTCAATATAGCAAACAAACACCTTCCTTACTCGGGTGAGTATGGCCTTGCCAGGATTTACGCACTCAGGGGAGATGCTGCAACAGCAGTTTATCATCTTGAAAGGAATCTCTCATCTGACTTCAGAAAAAGTGAAAAGGATATAATGCTCGATCCTGCCTTCAGCATCATTGAGAACAAGCCCGAGTGGCGGCAGCTATGGAAAAGTGAAAGGTACTCTATCCTTGAAAAAACAATGGCAGAGATCGAATATGATCTTTCCAAAGGTAATATTGAGGGGGCTGAAAATGCACTGTCGGAGATAGAATCAGCCTATAGAGAAAATGATAAGATCTCATACTTAAGAGCACTCATCAGCTTTAGTTCCCAGAAATATGCTGACGCGGTAAAAATTCTTGCACCTCTTACCCGTGAAGAACAGACCGATGAAAAAATACTCCGTCTTTATGCCATTTCACAGATGGGGGTTCCCAATCCGGCAGGAGCCTCGGAAACATATTCCCGGCTGATAGGAATGGAAGTTGCTGATGCAGGACTGCTGATATCGCGGGCTGAGTGTTTTATGAAGACAGGTGAGTATGAAAAAGCCAAATCAGACATAGAAAAATATCTTTCAATAGATCCTGTTGATAAAACAGCGCTCAGCATGGCCGGCAAAATAGAGGCAACGGTGGGAGACAATCTCAAAGCCCTGACCTATTTTACCAGAAATCTTGATCTGCATCCTGATGATCCCGGACTTTATATTGACCGTGCAAATTCATATTTTAATTCTAAATCCTGGAAATGGGCAATAAGCGATTTCAGCATGGCGCTTGACCTCAGGCCGGATAATGCGGAAGCATGGTTGAGCAAAGGCCTGGCCCTTCTAAATTCAGGAAAAACCGCGGATGCCTGTCACGATTTCCAAAAATCATTTAACCTTGGAAATAGAAAAGCAGCCGGATATATTAGCAGGAACTGCATTAAATAATTCTGACTTTTAGCAGCCAAAGTCCTATCTTACATGCTTTAATATTCTCGCAAAGAGGTCTTGTGGTTTAAACGGTTTCAGAATGAAATCGTTTATCTGTAAATTTTCAATTTTGTAACTCTCAGAAATTATTGCAGCTGTAAGAGCAACAATTGGAAGGTCTTTTATCTGTGGATCGTCGGAACTCCTTATGATCCTTGTTGCTTCAATTCCATCAACCACAGGCATGTGCAGGTCCATCAGCACCAGGTCGAATTTTTCTTTCTCAAGGCATTCAAGCGCTAATTGGCCATTCTCGGCATGGGTAACTTTCACACCCCATCCTGTCAGAAATTTATTGGCAACAAAAAAGTTGATTTTATTATCTTCTGCAACAAGAATCCGCTTACCCTCCAGTCCGAAATAAGTATCGACCTGATCCTGCTTCTTTACCATTGCTTTTTCAGGAACTCCGAAAGAGAGTGCAAAACTGAAGATTGAACCTTTGCCCGGCTCACTATCTACCTTTAATGTTCCGCCCTGCATCTCAATCAGATTCTTACAGATTGCCAATCCCAGACCGGTTCCTCCGAAGAACCTTGTTGTATCGGTCGATGCCTGGGTGAAACTTTCAAAAATAACTGAATGTTTTTCCTTAGGGATACCAATACCTGTATCCTTTACTTTAAATTCGATGAGTGACTGACCTCCTTCATGTCCTAATTCACATACATACACGGTTATTCCTCCTTCCCGTGTAAATTTCAATGCATTCGAAAGAAGGTTTGAAAGTATCTGGTTCAACCTTATGGGATCTCCGTTAACCTCCGCAGGAAGATCGGTAGACTTTACAATTTCAAATGAAAGATCTTTCGATTTTGACCTGAAGGAGTATGACCTCATCATCTCATTAAGGAAGTCATTGAAGTTGAAAGTTGTTTTTTCAAAGACTACTTTTCCCGATTCAATCTTGTTATAATCAAGAACATCGTTGACAAGTGTCAGCAAGTGATTTCCTGAGAACTGCAGGGTTTTAATGAAGTCCATCTGATCAGGCCTGGGATCTCCCTGCAGCAGCAGGTTGGTGATCCCGATAACTTCATTCAATGGTGTTCTTATCTCGTGACTCATTGTCGACATGAACTGCTGTTTTGACTGTGCAGCCTCCTCGGCTTTCTGACGGGTAAAGATCAGGTGATCAAGCATTCTTCTGCGCTGGATGGCAATTGAGATCTGATTGGCAATAAAGCCTAGAACTGAAAGGTCATCCTGCTGGAACTTATTCTCATCATGGTAATCCTGAAGGCACATCACACCCACAATCTCACTTTCAATTCTTAACGGAACTCCCATCCAAACCTTGCAGGGTGTTCCAATAAGATCAAACTCACCCGATTCTTCCATTTGCTTCAGATCATTTTCTTTTAAGAGAACTGATCTGTTGTTTTTAATTACCCATCCGGTTATGGTTTTATGTGCAGGAATTTCCTTGAAATCATCTTTTTCATCAGCAAAGAATGGTAATGAAAGAGTTTCGGAATTCTTATCATATAATGCAATGAAGAAGTTGTTGGTATCCCATATTTTTCTGATTTCCCCGACTATTATGGGATATAGCTCCTTGACATCGAACTGCCTTAAAGCTGCCGTCGAGATATTAAAGAGTATTTCCTGCAGGAACTGGTTCTTCCTTTCTGCAGTGATATCGCGGTAGATACCAAGAAAAGCAACAGGCATATTATTAATCTCGATTGCGGTGGCAATAAGTGACACGTTAATCATTTCCCCCTTCTTGTTCTTCCTGGTTGTCTGTCTTATTTCCTTATGCTTTTCGGAGACAATTGTATCAATCAGTACAGCCTCTTCTTTAAGATCGTCGGGAACTATTAGATCGTCTATCATCCGATTGATTGATTCCTCGGCAGTGTACCCGAAAAGTCTGGAAAATTCCTTGTTTATCATAGTTATCCTGCCGGGGATATCAGTTATCGCAATAGCCTCAGGTGTGGAATCAATAATATGTTCAAGAAAAGCTTTTTCTCTTTTTATCTGATTCTCATAATCTTTCTGCTTGCTTATGTCGGATACAACACCACGGTAACTGATAATGGTTCCATTATGGAAAGTAGCGAATGAATGTGAAACAATCGGAACAAGCTCCCCATCCTTTTTCCTGGCCAGATACTCGTTGGAGATTACCTGATCAGGCGATTTCAGCGATTTCAGGTTCTCTATCATCTGCGGATAGGTCTCCGGAAAGACATCTGAAATCAATACTCCTTTTTCGACATCCCAGGGGGTAAATCCAAAAAATTTCAATGCTCTTGAATTTGCATAGAATATCCTGCCGGTCAGATCTACCTGGTACACCATTTCAGGAAGCATATCTGCAAATTTCTCAAAGACGATGCTCTGTTTATATATTTCATCCCGATTTTTCTGGTTGACTCCGGGCTCCCATGTGATCACGAAATTTCCCGATGTAAGGATGAAACCCATATAAAATCCCTGAGAATCATCGCCCTCAGGGGAAGCTGCAAGTTGGTGGATGTCGCCTGTAATCATCAGGTGATGAAGAAGTTCTATGAGCTTTGAACGATTCTTCAAAGGTGTCTCATCAATTCTTTTGCCTATTACATCCTTTTTCCTGACAAATTCAATTTCTTCAACTTTGTGGTTGAGATCTATTATATAAAATTGTTTGTCATCACCATAACTGAATAAAGCAAGGTAGCTGCTTATTGTATTGAATATCTCTTCAAGTATTGTGCCCTGGCATTCCTTTATTTTCCTGTCTTTTGATGATGCAATCTCTTCGAATAAAAAAATCAGGTAAACCTCATTATCGACTCTAACCGTTTCAGCTGAAAAAAGAAACGGCATTTTTTCTCCGTTTCTTGCATTAAGAGTAACCGCGTAATCCTTAATCCGGTTTAATCTTGAGAGAAGCTTAATATATTTTGTTATCTCCTCAAAATCCGAAAACAACCTGATCTCATCAAGTGAGTGCCCGATGAGATCGGATTTTTCATATCCGAGTATCCTGAGGAAAGAATCATTGACATCAAATATTTTCCCTGTATCAAGATTGCTTAATGCCATAATATGAGACGAGGAATGAAACACTCTCATGATCATCTCCTCGGTCTTCCCATTACCGTTTGCTGACGCCTTCAGTGTTGCAAGCTCTTTCTTAAGCAACCTGTTTTTCTCAACTAATTCATTATATTTTTTCTGATAATCCATTAAAGATTATTAGCAATTTTAAGAAATGAATTTATAAGATGGTTAAAGGAACCGTTAAACTCCTTTCCGGTTCAAATATATGTTTTATTTATTTTTCCACATCAATGAATAATACTTACAATAATCTTTGATTCCGCATATATCGCAAAGAGGTTTTCTTGCCTTGCAAACATATCTGCCGTGCAGTATAAGCCAATGGTGCGCCTTATGCATTATCTCAGGAGCAATATGTTTTGAAAGCATCATCTCTGCATCAAGTGGAGTTTTTGCATGACTGACAAGCCCTGTCCGCAGTGCAACTCTGAAAACATGTGTATCGACAGCTATTACAGGTTTATTGAAGATAACCGATGCAACAACATTAGCTGTTTTGCGCCCCACGCCTGGAAGCTTTTGCAGCTCGGCCGGGTCGGAAGGCAGCTCTCCTCCGAAGTCGCTTACAAGCATCCTGGCCATTCCGGCAAGATGCTTTGCCTTGTTGTTGGGGTAAGAGCAGGATTTTATATATTCAAAAATTTCTCCTGGTTCAGCTTTAGCCATCGATTCGGCATCAGGATATTTTTTCAGCAGGGGAGGGGTTATTATATTCACTCTTTTATCGGTGCATTGAGCCGAAAGTATAACTGCCACAATAAGTTCAAAAGGATTTCCATAATCAAGTTCCGTTTCAGCAACAGGAAAATTGCTGCTGAAATATTCAATTACCAGCCGGTATCTTTCATTTATTGTCATTCCTGAGAAAAAAACAGATGGTTAAGGTAACACTTTTTTATCTTTGTACTTATTTTATATTATGATAAGTTACCTTCAGGCAGAAAACATTTCCAGGAGAATTGGCGACAACCTGCTGTTCAGCAAGATTAATCTGAATATCAATAATGAGGATAAAGCAGCCATAATTGCCGTCAACGGTGCCGGTAAATCATCGATGCTTGATATTCTTACCGGTAAGGAAAATCCCGATGAAGGTTCTGTTACTTATAAACGCGGACTTAAAATCTCATATCTGAGGCAATTTCCCGACCTTAATGATTCAAACACTGTTTTTGATGAACTCTTCTGTACCGATAGCGAAATTGTCAGGGTCATAAGGGAATATGAGTCATCGCTTATTTCAGGAACACACGAAATGCAGGATATTGTGCTTCAGAAGATGAATGACTATAAAGCATGGGATTATGAAGTTGCAGTAAAGCAGATCCTGTTCAGGCTTAAGCTTACCGATATGAATGCCACTATCAGCTCCCTTTCAGGCGGCCAGAGGAAAAGAGTGGCTCTCGCCAAGGTGCTTGTGGAAGATTCTGATATGATTGTGCTCGATGAACCAACTAATCATCTTGACCTTGATATGATCGAATGGCTCGAAGAGTACCTGATAAGCACCGCAAGAAGCATACTGATGGTGACACACGACAGGTATTTTCTCGACAGGGTATGCAATATGATCTTTGAGCTTTCAGGAAATGAACTTTTGCGGTATGATGGAAACTATGAATATTACCTTGAGAAAAAAGAAAGCAGGGAAACTGCCCTGAGATCAAATGTCGAAAAGGCAAGAAATTTATTAAAGACCGAGCTTGATTGGATGAGGCGTATGCCTAAGGCACGAAGGCATAAGTCAAAATCGAGGATAGATTCTTTTTATGATCTGAAGGAAAAAGCAGTTCTGAAGCCTGATGACAAGTCAATAAGTATTAATGTCAATACGGCAAGAATGGGCAAAAAGATCCTTGAGATAAGGAACATAAGTAAATCCTATGGGGATAATGTGCTGTTAAGCCGGTTTTCATACATGTTCAACCGTTTTGAAAAAGTTGGAATAGTTGGTAGAAATGGCTCCGGTAAATCTACCTTCCTCAATATTATAACAGGTATTGCCGAACCAGATTCAGGTATGGTAGAGAAAGGAGATACAGTTGTTTTTGGTTATTACAGGCAGGAGGGGATTCAATTTGATGAGGACACGAAGGTTATTGATGCAGTACAGAATATCGCTGAAAGGATAATGGTAACCGACGGGAATATGATGTCGGTGAGCCAGTTCCTCAATTATTTCCTGTTTCTGCCTGAAAAACAGCACACATTGATAAGAAAATTATCCGGTGGAGAAAAAAGAAGGCTCTATCTTCTTACCGTACTGATGAAGAATCCAAACTTTCTTATTCTCGATGAGCCTACCAACGATCTCGATATTCTCACCCTTAATGTTCTTGAAGATTATCTAGCAGGCTTCAGAGGATGCGTGATAGTGGTATCGCACGACAGGTATTTCATGGACAAGGTTGTTGATCATATCCTGGAATTCAAAGGCGACGGCATCATAAAAGACTTCCCCGGCAATTATACCCAGTTGCGCGACCGGCAGGAAGAGGATGAAGAAAAAGACAAGGCCTCAAAAACTGAAAAGAGCCAGAGAAAATCGGGTTCTCAGACTGAGCCATCAAATAAAGAAAGAAAATCCGGGCTGACATTCAGGGAGAAAAAGGAAATTGAAACGCTCATCGTTGAAATTCAGGAGCTCGAAGCTGAGAAAAAATCAATTGAAGACCAGATGAGCATGGGGTTATTAAACTCACAGGAATTATTTGAAAAGTCAAAAAAGCATGGGGAAATTGCTGCCAGACTTGACGAGAAGGAACTCAGATGGCTTGAACTAAGTGAAAAATGATCTTATTTTAAAACGTTTACCGCTATTGCAGGCAGATTTTTATATTTTTATCATGCAATAAAGAAAGAAATTGGAAAAGATAACTATTAATACATCAGGCTACCAGTCTCAGGTGCTCGTAGGCGGGAGCTGGGAAAATTCAATGACATTATTACCTGAAAAAGGTGTGGTAATTATTACCGATGATAATCTTAACCAACTCTATGGAGAAAAGTTTCCCGCTTTTCCCGTTCTGTCAATAACACCCGGAGAGGATAGCAAAAAAATGGCTGTTGTTGAAAATCTTGCTGAGAAGGTACTGGATTCGGGCATTGACCGTTCAGGGTTCCTTCTTGCTGTTGGAGGCGGAGTTGTATGTGATATAACAGGATTTTTGGCATCAATTTACATGCGGGGGATAAAATGCGGGTATATATCCACCACTCTCTTATCCCAGGTCGATGCCAGCACGGGAGGCAAGAATGGTGTAAACCTTACCGGGGCAAAAAATATGCTTGGAACCATCACCCAGCCTGACTTTGTTATTTGCGACCCCGTATTTCTGCTTACATTGCCTCACAGGGAATATTATTCAGGACTGGCCGAACTCATAAAAACTGCCATAATCGGTGACAGGGAGCTCTTTGAACTCATTGAAAAAAATGTCGATAAGGTTAAAGACAGGGATCCTGAATTGCTTGCCCGGCTTGTTGCCGGTTCAGTAAAATTCAAGGCACACATCGTTACTATTGATGAAAGGGAAACAGGCATAAGGAAAATCCTCAATTTTGGTCATACCTTTGGTCATGCCATAGAAATGTATAGTTCTCTGAGCCATGGTTATGCAGTAGCTGCCGGTATGGAAATAGCAACCTGGTTTTCATTTGCAAGAGGACTGATAAGTGGAGGGGAGAGGGACCGTATAATAGAGCTTCTTAAGAAATTTGATCTGCTGGAAGGAAATACCATCCCGGCTGAACAGGCAGAACGCTTTATTACCCGTGATAAGAAAAGGAGCGGTACTGATATCCATTTTGTATTTGTAGAAGGTATTGGACATGCCATAACAGAGAAGATACCTATTAAGGAGGCAGTAGATTTTTTTAAGCAACACAAATTAAATAGTTGATATGAATACTTTCGGAGCTGTTTTCAGAGTATCTCTTTTTGGAGAGTCGCACGGACCTGCAATAGGTGTCGTTATTGATGGCTGCCCTGCCGGTTTGCCTCTGAGACCTGAGGATTTCCTGGCTGATCTGAGAAGGCGGCAAAGCGGAAGCAGAGGCACTACCAAACGTGTCGAACCAGATCTTCCGGAAATATTAAGCGGGGTGTTGAACGATACAACAACCGGTGCGCCTCTAACAATTGTCACCCGGAACAATGATAAAATCTCTTCAGATTATGATGCTTTTAAAAATATTCCACGTCCCGGCCATGCCGATTTCGTAGCACGGTATAAATACTCGGGGTTTTCTGATATGAGGGGAAGCGGCCATTTCTCGGGAAGGATCACATGGGGCCTTGTGGCTGCCGGCGTTGTGGCAAAAAAACTTGCAGCGCCTGCAGATATATCGGCAAAGCTTATTTCTGCAGGAGGAAAAGAAGACATTGAAAAAGCCCTTGATGATGCTCTGGCCAAAAATGACAGTATCGGCGGAATCATAGAATGCCGTGTAAAAAATCCGGTACCGGGCATGGGCGAACCTTTCTTCTATTCATTCGAGTCGGCTGTGAGCCACCTGGCTTTTTCAATCCCGGCAATAAAAGGAATTGAGTTCGGGGCAGGTTTCGCTGCAGCTTCGATGTACGGATCGCAACATAACGATCCTTTTATTGACAGGTATGGAAAAACAGCTACCAATAATGCGGGAGGAATAAACGGAGGCATTACCAATGGCAATGAGATAATTTTCAGAGTGGCTGTTAAGCCTACATCTTCAACAGGAGTGGAACAGCAAACATTCGATTTCGAAAATAATCAGATGTCAACACTCCAGGTAAAGGGCAGACACGACACATGTATTGCATTAAGGATGCCGGTTATTGTTGAAGCAGCAACTGCAGTGGTAATAACCGATTTAAGAATGATCGATAAGGCTATAAACAAGGACAGGAATCAGTTGTGAGAAGCAGAAGATCCGGATGTGATTCATAAACAATGAATCATGCTTCGAGAACAAGAACACTCTTAGTCTGATCTGTGATTCTGAATCTGTCGTCGATCCTTTCCCCGATTATCCATACAATTTCACCAGCTGATTCTATAACAAGCTTTTTCTCCTTGTCGGTTATTGAGTATTTCCGATCGATGAAATAATCGCTTAACTTTTTTCTCTTTCCCAGTCCCAAAGGATGGAAAAAATCACCGGCTCTCCATTTCCTTACAATAAGAGGAAAAGAAATTTTATCCATATCAAGGCATGCAAACCGTGAGCTTGCCGGTATTGTGTATCCGGCTGAAATATTAAAATAGCTGGCACTTTTAATTACCGGTACCTTTCTGAATTCTTCAAGAGAGCTTATTTCATATTCAACATCCTCTCCTGTGATGCGGGGAAGTACAATAATTTCAAGCCTGTTCTTGATTATTCTGTGAGAAGGACTGAATATCTGGCTGCCTGTACTTCCGTCAATTATCTTCAGAAGGTCATTGACCAGTAATCCCGGCACACCATAAGGTCTGAAGAGCTCGTAAATAATTGTCTTGTTATGTTTCAGGGCCTTTAAAAGGCTGACATTGAAAGTTATATTGTTACCCTCCTTTTTAACAACCCTCTCTTCTATCGATTTAATGTATTCATTAACAATCTCATTTATATCCGATATCCGGCCGGCAGTTTCAACAAGTGTATTTTCTATCGACGGATTGATCTCCTTCAGTACCGGGATTACCTTATGCCTGATCTTATTCCTTATGTATTTTGTTTCAGCATTTGAACTGTCTTCACGGTAGGAAATATTATTCTTTTCACAATAATCCACTATGTCATTTCTTGTTGCAAAAAGGAGTGGTCTTATAATACCGTTGTGAGAAACACTAATCCCCGTTAGTCCGGCTATTCCAGTTCCTCGGGTCAGGTTGATCAGAAGAGTCTCTATATTATCGTTCATATTATGTGCAACAGCAATGAGATCGAAGTTGCTGGCTTTTCTTACTTCTTCAAACCATGCATACCTGAGCTCTCTTGCAGCCATCTGGACAGATAGTTTGTTTGCATCAGCATAATCTTTTGTTGCAAAGCGTTTTGCATAAAAATGGATATTATTTTTTGAGGCATAATCGCTTACAAGGTCCTGATCCTTATCTGATTCTGATCCCCTCAGTGAAAAATTGCAGTGAGCAATGGCTGCTTCATAACCCGACTTGATAAAGAGATCTGACATGACCATTGAATCAATGCCACCGCTTACTGCCAGCAATACTCTCTGATTGCTTCTTATCAGATTATGATCCCTTATAAACTTTTTGAAATTTTTAAGCATTTTTCGGAGTCATGTAGGAAAAATATTGTTGACATAAAATAACCAGTTTGCTTTAAGAATGCAAGAAAGACTTTATTACTCATAAGGAATAATTGAGGGTGGCCCAGGGTCGAATGTCGCCGGAGAGAGAAGTTGCTCACCCGAAAAAGACAGATTGCTGATCCTGGAATATGCCGGAAGATTGGGGTAAAATCCCAGTCGTACCTGGAATATGTTGATCAGCAGATTATCATTTCTGATCCTTAGTCCAATTCCAAATCCGGACAGGAGATTTGCGGTCTCATTATACATTTTTCTTGGTGTAAGGAATGATACATCGGCAAATGTGAAAAACGCTAACCTGAATCCATAGAAATTTGAAGGGCTGAAGTAAACTGTCTCTAAACTTATGGAGATCCTTTGCCCGCCTTTTATGGAATCGTTCCTGAAACCTGAAAAGCCATTATCCCTAATAACGGTGATACCCTCGTCAACATACCTGTTGAAACCCCTTGTATAATTAACATTCAGGAAGTTGCGTATCATGAAGTCTCTAATGGGCCAAAGGTTCGAGAAATAATTGAGACTCATGTTTACGACCCCCTGTTCGCTTTTGGACCCGTCAAAAAAAGATGCTAACCCGGCTCTTCCATAAAAATATCCCAGGCTCTGGCTTGACCGGCCAATAGCGGCGTCAGCTCCATAATATGATCTCTTACTGAACTCATTGATCTCCCTGCCGGCAGTGAGCCTTAACATGCCTCCGTAGGGAATGTCTTCTGTTCTTCCATGGCTGTAGATAAGATTGGTCTTATAGAATTTCTGGGTTGACAAAGAAAGGGACCCAAGTAAGATCTTGTATTTCTGTAAATTATAGTACGAATAGGGATGAATGAACGGACGATCAAAGACATTGTTGTTTTTATATCTTAAGCCAATGATAAACCTGGTTACCGATTCCTTATTGATAAGATATGACCTGGCAACCCAGTAATCCTGAAGGTTATATTTTACCGGTTCAGGAATGGCAAGGGTTTTAAGATCATCAAATGTGGACATGTGATTCACTGAGATCCCACCCGCATATTTTGTTGTGGCGCTTACCAGGTCTCGGCTTAAAGTAATACCGTAGCTTTTTTCACTAAGTATTGTGTTATAATTGAATCCGTCATAGTAACTGAGCCTGAGTTTTATAAATGACTCTCTGATATTGTTGATGGTGTAATCAATTCCGAAACCAGGATTATTTGTTGCTCTTGCATCGTATGGAACCTTGAATTCGAGTTCGTGGCCCATTCCGAGGAGGTTTTTGTCAAAAACAGAGATACGGCCTGCCTTGATTCCTCTGAAACTGATATTGCCGCCAATAGAATATACATCTTTTGTAATAACCACAATATCAACATCTTTTTCAGAAATGGGCAGAACTATTATCCTGGCATCATCAATAAAAGGCAGATTCCTTAAAAGTCTTTCATTATCACTTAATGTGAGGGCCGAAATTTTATCACCTTCCTCAAAAAGAAGGCTTCTCCTAATGATTGCTTCATTGGTATTTAAGTGGGTTTTATTCAGAATCGACTGTAACTTTCCGGGTTCATTATATAAAGGAGCGTTAATGTTTGTACCAAAAACGTTAAGTCTGATGATCTCGATACTCCTGATTGTCTTCCCTGAATGCATCAGGAATCCGAACTCACTCTTTCCGCTTATCTGCCTGCTGTTGACCGGTGCTTTTGAAACTATGAAGAGGTTGAATATTTTTTGGGCCATCAGATTTTTCGATGTCCTGACCCTTAAAGAATCCATCATCACTATGAACTTGTCGGTAGCAACGCGCGGTGGAATGAGATCCATATTCCCAATGGTATCGGCAGGGTTGAGGAAAAGACTGTCTCTTGTACCGATCTGGTCTGTTATAGTATCAGGGTCGGATTTTAACCTGGTTAAATTTTTTGTTTTTTTCTGTGCGGAAATGTCATAACAGTTGATGAGCAGGACCGGAATAATCAACAGGCCTGGTAATCTTCTGTATATTAAACCGGCATTGCACATCAGGTTTTATTAGAATTGACAACCAGTACATCGTCAGAATTAAATTGAAACCCAAGTCTTTTCCCTGTTATTATACGCGAATGCTGAATTTTTGCTTCAGCCTGGCCAACAGTAGCAATTTTTATCGTATCGTACGGAGGCACAAGCAGATCGAATTCCATTGAATACTGAATTGCTGTTGATATTACTAACTGCAGAGCCTCTTTATTTATTGCTTCATTTCCGAAATTAGTAAAGAGCATTCCCATTTGTCTTTTTCCTTCCACAAAATACTGCAGCTCATGATTTATGAAAATTCTTGCTATGAGATATCCCAGGTCATCCAGGCGGGAGTATTTAAAAGAGTCGGCCAGGAAATTATAAATATTTATTATACCTGAATATGCATTGAACTTGTTCTTTTGAACGTAAGGTGATTTCCATACCTGATGATCCCTGTCGAACTGGAAAATATTTGAATGCATGCTGAAAAGGAGAATATCCCCCGCAACTTTAAGCTGAGCATCAAAACTGCTTCTGTCGGTATATTCCAGCTTAACTCTCGAATCTATACTCCCGAGATCTGAATTTATTTCCTTTGAAAGATTTTTTAAAATATCCTTAACCAGGCAGAATGATTCAAAGGTATTGTCAAAAACTTTCTGTTTGAGGATCGATTTCTCTTTGAGAGTTCCGATAATGGCCGTTTTTTTGTTTTCTACATCCGACATCTCTTTACAGTTTAGGTATAATTACAGGGGGTAATTTAATAACTTTCAATTATAAAAAAATCATTTTGGAGGCATTCTGTGATTTTAATATGATCTTGCAAAGAGAACTCTTCTCTCTGAGGGCCTCCCTGAGTAAACACAGGTCCCTTTTTCAGGAGGTGAGTTCAAAGGTATGCATCGGATGGTAGCTTTGGTCTCCTCTTTTATCTTTGCTTCAGTCTCAGGTGTACCGTCCCAGTGCGCCATAATGAAACCACCCTTGTTGTCCAATATATCCAGGAATTCTTTCCATGTATTTATATAGTGCGTGTTTTCTTTCCTGAAAAGAAGTGCTTTATTATAAATATTTGACTGTATCTCATTCAGCAGGGAAGGAATATGGGTTTTTACAGTATCAAGGCCGATCACCTGTTTTTGAAGGGTATCCCTGCGTGCAACTTCAACTGTTCTGTTTTCAAGATCCCTGGGGCCGATAGCCAAACGCACAGGCACTCCCTTAAGTTCATAGTCGGCAAATTTCCAGCCGGGAGTATTATTATCGCGGTTATCATATTTTACCGATATTCCCGCTTTTTCAAGATCCTCCTTGATGTTTTCGGCAGTCTCATTTATTTTCCCGAGCTGATCTGCATTTTTGAATATGGGTACGATGACCACCTGAATGGGGGCAAGCCTTGGAGGAAGAACCAATCCGTTATTATCTGAATGAGCCATTATCAAAGCTCCGATCAACCTAGTAGATACGCCCCATGAAGTTGCCCATACATAATCCAGCTTGCCCGACCTGTCGGTAAACTGTACATCGAAAGCTTTTGCAAAATTCTGACCGAGAAAATGACTGGTTCCTGCCTGAAGGGCTTTCCCATCCTGCATCAAAGCTTCAATTGCGTATGTCTCAAGGGCACCTGCAAACCGTTCACTTTCACTTTTATAACCCTTGATCACAGGCATGGCCATGAAATTTTCAGCAAAATTGAAATAAACATTGATCATCTTTTCGGTTTCTTCTATTGCCTCCTCACGGGTCGCGTGAGCTGTATGGCCTTCCTGCCACAGGAACTCTGCCGTACGCAGAAATAGTCTTGTGCGCATTTCCCATCTCACCACGTTGGCCCATTGATTGATCAGAATAGGCAGGTCGCGATAAGATTGCACCCAGTCTTTATATGAATTCCATATAATAGTCTCTGAAGTAGGCCGTATTATAAGTTCCTCTTCAAGTTTTGCTTCAGGGTCTACAATAATGCCGGTCCCGTTCTCATTATTTTTAAGACGGTAGTGGGTCACAACAGCACATTCCTTTGCAAAGCCCTCAACATGAGCAGCTTCCTTGCTGAGAAATGATTTGGGGATAAACAGGGGAAAGTATGCATTTACATGTCCTGTTGCCTTAAACATCCTGTCGAGCTCAGCCTGAATTTTTTCCCATATTGCATAACCATAAGGCTTTATTACCATGCAACCTCTTACTGCAGAATTTTCGGCTAGATCAGCTTTGATTACCAGATCATTATACCATTGTGAATAATTATCTTCCCTGTTAGTTAAAAACTTGGCCATTTTTTTTTTGGTATGGAATTTGTTTTATTACTTTTAAAAAATTTGAATTTTGTAAAAGTAGCTAAAAACTTTAGTTCTTAAAAAAAAAGGGGGTCATCATGAAACCAAAAATTAACCTAGTGATCCTGTCAGCAATCCTGCTAACAAGCTTACAAAGTAATGCCCAACGATCTGATTACAGCAACAGCCTGGCCAGAACAGAAACAGTAATAGAAGTAAATAACTATTACGATGATCATGATTTCTTCTATTCTTCAAGGATAAACAGGTTTCACCGTTCTTACAGTACGTTTCAATATTATGCCCCTGTATATACTGATACATACTGGTACAGTTACCAGCCATACACATGGGGAATAAGCATTTATGGCGGAAGCGGGTACGGTTACGGATACTCCTATAATTACCCGGTTTACTACACCACTGGCTATAATTACTATGATCCGTACTTCGGGAGTTCTTACTACTGGGGATACGATCCTTACTATTACAGGTGGTATTCTCCTGTTGTTATTAATATAGGTTTCGGCAACAGGTGGGGGCACAATCATTACGGAAGCTACAATAATAACTACTACAGGAACAGGTATAGCTACAGTACATATAATAATTACTCAAATAATTACTATTCAAACAGGTATTCTTCAAACAGATATTCCTCAAACAGGTATTCTTCAGGAAACAATACATACAGAAGATCCGTAAACAGCAATCTTCCGGCTGAGAGAGGAGTCTCAAATTCTTCTTCTGGAAGTGACAGGTACCGGTCAAACAACGGCCAACGGACCGGTGATGTAAGACGTAGCGCTAATCCGGGTGACAACAGAAGATATAACGGAAATAATCCGGATAACGGGAACAATGGCATCAGGAGATACGGAAACACTGATAATAACGGGAACAACGGTATCAGGAGGTATGGGGACACTGATAACAACGGCAATAACGGCAATAACAGCAATAACAGCAATAACAGCAACAACGGCAACAACGGCAATAATGTGAACAGCGGTAACAATGGGAGCAATGGGAATAATGGTGTCAGGAGATATGGGAACACTGATAATAATACAAACAACGGTAACAATGGTAATAATGGGAACACCGGCACCTATGTGAACAGAGGTAATCAGAATGCTGGAGGTACCGGTAACACCTATAATCGCCAGGAAAACAGGAACACCGGCTCCGGAACTGTCAGAAACAGCGGAAGCTCAGGCACCAGAAGTTCAGGGAGTTCATCCTCAAGTGCAAGTTCAGGCAGGTCAGTCAGATCATCAGGTTCAACAGGATCGTCGGGATCAAAGTCCTCATCATCAGGAGCAAGGTCATCTTCATCTGAAAGATCCTCGTCAACAACCGAAAATTCGAGAAGACGCTGACCGGAAGAGAAAAAAAAAGACTATCTTTATTGTTAAGGCATGAAATTAGTCACCCCAAATGTTAAAATTGTAAAACCGCGAAAATCCCTGATGGTTCAGGATGCTAATTGGTACAATATTTGTTATTGATAAAGAAAAGAAAGGGAGAAAAACATGAAAGCTTATTTTTACATATCAATCATTGCTGGATTAATATTAGGATCATGCAGTTCTGCGCTGTATACCGGCAGTGCTGAATATGATGACCTTTATTATTTACCAACCGATGAACCTGTAGCAGACTCAAGGGTTTCCCCGCGATATTCATCCAGGGAGGACGTACTGAAGTCTGATCAGTATTTTAATAATATATATGCAGCCGATACCCTGGTCTCAGAAGAGTATTCAGATGCTGTTGATATTAATAACATCGCCTCTTCAGGTGACGGTACTTACGATTATTATGATGATTTCTCTTACTCAAACAGATTAAGGAGATTTTACGGAAACTATTTTGATCCCTACTGGAGAGATCCTTTCTACTCAGGTTTCTATTCTCCTTTCAGATCCAGCTTCAGTTTTGGATATGGGTTTGGATATCCTTCATACGGGTATTACAATCCCTATTATTACGATCCTTTCTATAATGATTATTATGGTTATGGCTATGGTTATGGATACGGTTACAGTCCTTTCTATAGTTCATATTATTCTCCATTCAATCGTGGTTACTACGGCGGATATTATGGTTACGGATACTCTCCCGGTTATTACCTGCGCGATGGAAACAATTCAGTAGCATACGGAAGGAGAGAAAGGCAGAGCAATTCATCCTCAAAATGGAACAGTATGACAGGAACATCGAGGAGAGACTCATATATTTCGGGCAGCGGCTCAAATGGTGTGGCAAGAAGGGGAACCTCTACCCAGCAGCCGGCTATCGGGGATAATGGCTCACGAAGGACAACTGTTAGTTCACAGGAAGCGGCAAAAACAGAGACCGCAACAAGATCAGCTTCAAGATCGGCAGCAAGCGTGAGACCTGAATATAACTCCACTAACAGGACCTATACGCCTTCTTATAATAGTCCACGAATGAGCACAAGGCCTTCATATAACACCAGCAGGGTTCCTGCTGAATCGACAACTCCCAGATATATTAATTCAGGCAGGAGTTCAACTGACGGTAGAAGCCAGTCGGCACAGCCTTCAAACTCCGGAACAAGAACTGTTTCTCCATCAGGTAATGGTAGTTCCTCATCCGTTAGACGAAGCACTTCTTCATACAGCGGAGGTAGTAGTCAGGGAACATATTCCGTTCCTTCACGCAGGAGCAGTAGTTCTTCATCAACATATTCCGGTGGCTCAGGAACCAGCAGATCATCGTCATCGTACAGCAGCGGAGGAAGGTCATCCTCATCTTACAGCGGTGGTTCTTCATACTCAGGAGGCTCATCCTCATCCGGTGGATCATCCTCCTCTTCTTCAAGGTCCAGTAGTTCATCCTCAGGATCAAGAAGGTAAAAGAATAATTAATATAAAATACTCACTCATAAATAGATGAGCGAGATGCCTAAGCTTAAAATTTATTATATGAAAAGGTTTGGTTTGATATTGTTTTCGATTATTATCATCTCCTCTGCGAGCTTTGCTCAGAATGTTGACGATGCTTTAAGGTATTCTCAGATATTTTATGGAGGAACTGCACGATTCATGTCAA
The DNA here is from genome assembly GCA_942492865.1 of uncultured Bacteroidales bacterium. Classification (GTDB taxonomy): domain Bacteria; phylum Bacteroidota; class Bacteroidia; order Bacteroidales; family VadinHA17; genus LD21. The sequence goes on from OW818650.1 coordinate 3,466,621, forward strand.
TGGGAGGCGCATTTACGGCTCTCGGAGGCGATCTTTCATCTCTTTCACAAAACCCGGCAGGAATTGGTGTTTTCAGGTCCTCGGAGATATCTATTTCACCTCAGCTGTACTACATTAAATCGAATACTTCGTTTAATGGATCGTCAGACGACTACCTGTATGATTTTAATCTGAGCCAGGCTGGTTTCGTCGGAAATATCCTGAAGAACACTAACCAGGATGGTCTGATTACACTTAACTTTGGTTATTCATTCAACAGAACCAACAACCTTAACCAGGCTCTGACAATAAGGGGAAATGCAGGCAGAAGTTCATTGGCCGACTACTGGGCAGACCAGGCTACAGGTTTATACAAGGATGAGCTTGAGTCAAACGTTCCCGATGCAGCACTTGCTTATTATACCTGGGTTATTGATACACTCTCGGGATATGATTTTGAATATGGAACAGTATTCTCAAATTACGGTGACAATCCTCCTTCAAATTATAACCTTCTTTCTACAAGGCGCCTGATTGATTACAGCGGAAGTACTGCGGAACATGCTCTTTCACTGGGAGGTAATGTATCTAACAAGTTGTTCTTCGGAGCGACCGTTGGCATAAATACAATTAATTTTACGAGCCATTATGAACACATGGAATCAACAGAAGCCGATCTTCCATCTGATTTCCTAAACTTTAATTATACATACCATTACGAAAATACAGGTACCGGAGTCAACCTTAAAATAGGTACCATATTTAAACCCGTTGAAATGCTTCGCATAGGCCTGGCAGTTCATACACCGACATACTACAGGATAAAGGAATACTTTTTTGATGATATTACTGCCAAATTCACCAACAATAATTATGAAGAATCTAATGCTCCAAACAGGTACAGGTACGCATTGGCCACTCCTTTCAGAGCACTGGCTGGAGCTGCACTGCAGATAAATAAATACGGACTTGTCAGTGTAGATTATGAATTTGTTGATTACGGAAGTGCAAAATTCAATAATTCAGGTGATGACTATGATTATACATTAAAGAACCGTATGCTGAAAAATTCGCTCAGGATGGCAAGCAATATAAGGGTAGGTGGGGAATTACGTCTCAGCTCATTGTATTTAAGGGGAGGCTATGGCTACTATGGAAAAGCGCTTGCCGAGGGGGATATTAATGAAGACATGCATTACCGCTCACTATCTGCAGGTGTAGGTTTCCGTGAAAGGAACGTGAATGTTGATTTTGGATTTACAAACCTCAGAAATTCACAGGACTATCTCTTGTATGAAAGCTCGGCAGGGAGCCCTGTTGCAGGTCTTGAGATGAATCGTAACATATTTACACTTACTCTTGGATATAAATTCGGTTATTGAACTTTCTTGTATTACTAATTCACTTTTTTGAAGGCCGTTCCGGGAAACCGGAACGGTTTTTTTTACCCCCAAAGCCTGTTTCCCGCCTTAGCAACCAATAACAATATTTACTCTTGCTGCGCTGCGGGATGACAGCCGCACTTGGGGACAATTCCCCTTCGACCCTATAAGGCATTGTCATTCAGAATCCTGCGTCAGCAGGATGAGGAATCTCATTGACCTTGCAGTTTCACTGTTAAGAGTCAGTTGAAAAATTCCTTAAATGAGGGGTGTAATGTTTTCTACAGGTTTTTCCCCGAATCGGGTCCCATATTGAATATCAGATCTATTATGCTCAATCGCGGAATAAATCCGGAGTCATCGAATACCTGGAAATATTTTTTCTGTGAATAGCCCGATTCGTTTTTTGGCGTTATTGAATACCTATAATCATCAGTGATGGTACCGGGAGCAGTAAAACAAACACTGTTTTGTATTTTGGTATTGATATTCAGATATTTACATATTAATTCGAGAAGGCTGAAATTCAGATCTATTAGATATTTATTGTTCCGGTTGATAGAAAGCTCAATTTCTTCAAAGTAATGCTGAAAAAACGGAGAGCATCCGTATGATGATCTTATCGCCCCGGTATGGACCTGCTGCCATCTTTTCGAATAATCTATGCGGATATCTCTGATCCTGGTTTTAAGATCATTTCCTTTATGAACAGGAACTGAAAGCAGCTGCGGCCCATGTGAAGAAAGAATATAGCATCTGTTCCTGTAGGTTTGCTTCAGATAGTTTTCTTCTGATTCAATAATGACTGTATCTGCACCTGAAATATGAGAAAAGTATTCAACTGGTGGTAGATATGCAGTTGAAACCAGTACCTGTTCTGCCATTTGTCAGATGATCACACCATCTTGTTGATCATGCTTGCTGAAAAGCCCGCACCGAATCCGTTATCAATATTAACAACGGTGACGCCCGTTGAGCAGCTTGTAAGCATTGCAAGCAAAGCTGAAATTCCGCCAAAATTGGCCCCATATCCAATACTTGTGGGAACGGCGATTACCGGTTTGTCAACAAGACCTCCCACCACGCTGGCAAGCGCTCCCTCCATACCCGCAATAACCACTATCACCCTGCAGCTTCTTATTTCAGGAAGTTTATCAACCAGCCTGTGAATACCGGCAACACCGGCATCATAAATTCTAACGACATTGTTCCCCAGCAGTTCGGCAGTAATTGCGGCCTCTTCAGCAACAGGCATGTCTGATGTGCCGGCAGTTATAATGGCGATGCGGGTTTCAGGCACCGGTGGTTTTTTCTTCTGGACTGATATTATTCTGGCCACCGGATAATAAACTGCCTCTGGAGTTACACTCCTTACGGCATCGAACATCTCCTGGTTTGCCCTCGTTCCTATCACATTGTTTTCTCTTTCAGCCATAACTTTCACAATCTCTTTTACCTGAGTAACAGTTTTGCCGGCACAGAAAATAATTTCAGGATAGCCTGTTCTTATTTCGCGGTGGTGATCAAGTCTTGCGAATCCCAGATCGGTATAGGGAAAGTTTTTCAGCGTCTCAAGAGCACTGGAAACAGATGTTTCTCCATTTTTTACATCATTGAGCAGTTTTTCAACTTCGTTTATATTCATGACCTGAATTCTATTTAATTGTTATAAGCAAAGAAATAATGTTGTTGTAGATTTCCTTAAGAGGAATTCCTGTTTCAGCTGCGATTCTACGGCAATCATCAAACTCTGGCTTTACCGAAACCTCCCTGTCCTTATAGAATGACCGTTTGATCCTGACCTCGCCATAAGTGGTTTGTACAGTTTCAAATTTTCTTACAAGTGTATCTTTACTGAAAGGGAAACTTCTTATGCCAAGTGAAGTTGATTCGGTGAACAAAATTTCCTTCATAGCATCGCCAACCCCGGTTTCGCAAATTACATTTACAACGATTCCCGGGCGGCCTTTTTTCATCATTATATTTGTAAAGAACACATCTGACGCTCCTGCTTTGAAAAGCTTTTCAGATATGTAATCGAAGAACTCGGGATTCATATCATCAATATTGCATTCAAGTAGAAGAGCATCATGGCCTGCTTTTTCCCCGGCATATTCTCCGATAAAAACCCTGAGCAGGTTAGGGACTTCAGGATGCTCTTTCTGTCCCACACCATAAGCGGTCTTCTCTATTCTGAATGATCCGGATGGATTGAAATCTGTTCCAAGTACAGCTAATATTGCAGCCCCTGTCGGAGTTGTAGCCTCAAAGTCGACTCCTCCTTTATGGGTAGGAATACCGGTCATTATTTCAGCCGTAGCAGGTGCAGGAACAGGTAGCTTGCCGTGGGCGCATTTTACAAAACCACCACCAAGCTCAACTGTAGAAACATGAACGGCATCTATCTTTAATGTATTATAACAAATAGCGGCTCCGACAATGTCAATAATGGAATCAATCGCACCTACTTCATGAAAATGAATTGTTTCAACAGGAACACCATGAACTTTTGATTCAGCCTGTGCTACTTTGTGGAATAACTTCATGCTGAGAGCCCTGGTGCTTTCTTCCAGACCTGAATTCATGATTATTTTTTCAATGTCAGCAAGATGCCTGTGAGCATGCTCGTGCTGTGTTTGCTTTACAGTGACTTTCGTACCGGTTATACCATGCCTCTGGTCTCTCTGAACCCTCAGTTCCCAACCCTTCAGATTAAGCTTATTAAGTTCACTTATAAGAAAAGCTTTATCAACACCAAGGTCTATCATGGCTCCCAGGTTCATGTCACCACTTATTCCTGAAAAGCAATCGTAATAAAGGACTTTCATCTGTTGCCTTAATTTATATTAATATTGCAGCTCTGTTTTAAATTTTAAAAATTCACGTCGCTAATATACTATTTACATTCGTTACAGAATAATAAAAAAAAGTAGTATTTTGCGGCACTGTTTTAGTAATAAAAATTTAACAAGATAGCACTCATGAAAAGAAGGGATTTTCTTAGGACATCTGTTGGCGCAGGCCTGTCTGCCGGAGCTGTTATGAGTTTGGGAATGTACGATAAATTCTTGCCGGTTACGTCTAAATCTGCTGCCAAATATGATATGGTTGCAGTTATGGGAGGAAGCCCGGATGCAATGTTTGACCTGGGTATCCAGGAGCTTGGAGGAATAGGAGCTTTTGTACAGAAGGGAAAGAAAGTTCTGATCAAACCAAATATCGGGTGGGATGTTATACCTGAACTTGGTGCAAATACAAATCCTCTGCTTGTTAAAAGGATAATAGAACACTGCTTCAGAGCCGGAGCAAAGGAAGTTTACGTATTTGATCATACATGCGATAACTGGCTTAATACCTATAAGAATTCGGGCATTGAGAGGGCAGCAAAAGCTGCAGGTGCAAAAGTAGTTCCTGGAAATTCGGAAAATTATTATCAGCAGGTTCAGATACCCGGAGGTTTAAAACTTACAGGCGCCAAAGTGCATGAGATCCTTCTTGAGACAGATATTTTTATCAATGTTCCTGTTTTAAAGGATCATAATTCGACCAGGATGACAGCCTGCCTTAAGAATACGATGGGTGTTGTATGGGACAGGGGTTTCTGGCACAAAAACAATCTTAATCAATGTATTGCCGATTTTGCTTTATATGAAAAGAAGCCGGTGCTGAATGTGATAGATTGTTACAATGTGATGGTTAAAAATGGCCCGCAGGGTGTTTCAAAGGAAGATATTGTGATGATGAAATCACAGATCCTTACAACTGATTGGGTGGCTGGAGATGCTGCTGCAGCAAAGATGCTGGGTATTGAACCTGAGAAAATTGAATATATACCTATCGCACATAAAATGGGATTAGGTAACATGAAACTAGAAACTCTGAATATAAAGCGAATTAAAATGTAATTTGTAATGACTTCACCTTATCTGAGGAGATTACGTATATTATTCTCATCTATTGTACTTTTCTGTTTTATACTGGTTTTCGTTGATTTTCGCAACTTAATTCCGTCAGACTATACAAACAGCCTTCTTTATCTGCAGTTTGCTCCTTCATTTTTGAAATTCATAGATCTGGGAACTATTGCTGCTGCAGGATTTTTATTTATATTATTTCTGACTCTTCTTACAGGGAGAACTTATTGTTCATTTTTGTGTCCGCTTGGGATAGGAATGGACCTTTTCAGCAGGATAGGAGGCCGCTTCAGACGGAAATTCAGGAGATACGGGTATAAAAAGCCGCACACAATTTTAAGATACAGCCTGCTTGCAATTACTCTCATTGTAACCATAATATGGGGAATACAATTGATTATATTGTTAGATCCTTACAGTATTTTCGGCAGGTTCATGACATATTTCGGAAAACCTGTTGTGCTGCTGTTAAACAACAATTTAGCTGGTATACTGGGTCATTTTGATATCTATACTCTTAGCCATATTACGATAAAAGGATATCCCCTAATAGCTTATTCCATCCCGGTTGCTTTTTTACTGCTTATTGGAGTGCTGTCACTTACTAAAGGCCGTCTCTATTGCAACACAGTGTGCCCTGTGGGAACCTTGCTGGGACTGATTTCAAAAATATCCATCTTGCGTATTAAGTTTGACGAGGCATCCTGTTCAAGATGCGGCAGATGTTCAATAAAATGCAAATCATCATGTATAGATTTTCTGAAGCATGATATTGATGTAAGCCGTTGTGTAACCTGCTTTAATTGCATTACTGCCTGCCCCGATCACGCTCTTTCGTACGGCGTAGTTGAACTTAAAAAGAAAGAACATGAGACCGATGATTCCAAACGTAAATTTGTTGCTGCTTCTTTAATGTTGCTTTTTGGTATAAAAAGTAGTATAAAAGCACAGGAAAAAAGTGTTCCAAAGCCAACAAAAGATTCAACTGTAAAAGAAGACAGAAAGCTTTACGTTTGTCCGCCCGGAGGCACAAGCCTCGAGGAATTCAATAAAAACTGCACAGCTTGTTCATTATGCATTACCGCCTGTCCAAACGGCGTTCTTGAGCCGGCAATAAGGGAATACGGACTGCAGAATATAATGCAGCCGGTAATGAACTATCACAAAAGCTTCTGCACATATAATTGCGTTGTTTGCACTGAGATATGTCCTGCGTATGCTCTTAAACCCCTGGCCCTTGAAGCTAAAAAGCTAACCCAGCTTGGAAAGGCAATATTCATTAAGGATAACTGTATTGTAAAAACTGAAAAGACAGCCTGTGGCGCATGTTCTGAAAGCTGCCCGACGAAAGCTGTTTACATGATCCCTTACGAAGGAACACTTGTAATTCCTGAGGTTAACGACGAAATCTGCATAGGCTGCGGACATTGTGAATTTGCATGCCCTACTACTCCTTACAAGGCAATTTTCGTGGACGGCAATCCTGTTCATGTAGCTGCAAAGAAACCTGTTAACGTACAGTCAGAGATTGAAACACCTGTTGAATTTCCATTTTAAGATTTATAAGCATAAATTTTCTCTTTACGGATGGAGATGATCCATTAATAAGGCAAACGCATTGTAGCATAAATTTTTAATTTGTATGAATCCTTCACATATTGAGCACATTGGGATAGCTGTTAAAGACCTTGATTCAGCAATTGAATTCTATGAAAAAGTAATGGGTCTGAAATGTTATAATATTGAAGAGGTCCCTGAGCAAAAAGTAAGAACAGCATTTTTGATGATCGGACAAACCAAAATAGAGTTGTTGGAATCAACTGATCCTGATGGACCGGTTGGAAAGTTTATAGCCGGCAGGGGAGAAGGAATACATCATATTGCTTTTGCTGTGAAGGATATTGACAAGCAACTTGAAAAGGCTGAGAAAAACGGTGTCAGATTAATAGATCGCGTGTCAAGGAAGGGAGCAGAGAATCTCGATATAGCATTCCTGCATCCAAAATCCACTTCCGGGGTTCTTATTGAATTATGTGAAGATAATAAGTAATTAAAATCAATATAATACATGGAAAGATACAGATGTGTTGTATGTGGGTACATCTACGATCCCGCAGAAGGAGATCAGCAGGGAGGCATAGAGCCTGGTGTCCGTTTTGAAGATCTTCCTGATGACTATATTTGCCCTGTGTGTGGTGCCGGCAGGGAGGAATTCCTTCCTTACGATTAAGTTAAATCCCAGAAGGCATGGCTATCCTTCTTCAGGTATATTCCTGATTACATCTATAAGCAGATCCCAGAACTTCTGAACAGTCTTTATTTCCACTTTCTCATCGGGTGTATGGGCGCCTTTTATGGTCGGGCCAAATGAGATCATGTCGATACCCTTGAATTTCTCATATATCAATCCGCACTCGAGGCCGGCATGTATTGCTCTTATTTTAGGGTCTGTGCCAAACAACTTTTTATATGAACGTGAAGTAATCGACAGTATCTCTGAATTAAGATCAGGCTTCCATCCCGGGTAGCCCTCAGAATGAGTCACAATTGCGCCAGCCTTTTTAAGTATTGATTCAATCTCCGCAGCCACTTTGGTTTTCGATGATTCTACCGAGCTTCTCTGGGTAGTAACAATTTTGATAAGGTTATCTTCTGTAAATTTAACCGATGCAAGGTTTGTCGAAGTCTCAACAAGATCTTCCATATCTTCCGACCAGGCAATTACCCCGTGAGGGCAGGCTTCAAGAGCCGCATTAAGAAGTGCCTGGGATCTTTCATCCATAACAAATAAAGGAAAAGGAGCATCGTTTACCACTATTTTAAGTTCGGGCTCAAACGACTCTGTTTCATTCTTAATTAAGGCAAAATACTCATTTACAGCCTTTTTGGTATTTTCAACATCCTTGTCTTTAACAACAATGGTGGCAAATGCTTCTCTTGGAATGGCATTTCTCAGGTTTCCACCATCAAAATTGCTGATTGAAATGTTGTATGATACGGAAAGCTTGGAGAGAAGACTGTTCATTATTTTTACCGCATTTCCGTGTTCTTTATGGATCTCGTCACCTGAATGTCCGCCGTGCAATCCTGTAATGGAGATCCCGAGCGCCGAAGAATTTCTCCCTGCAGCAACCGGTGAGTATTTCATTTCACCAACTGTATCAATGCCTCCGGCACAGCCTATAAAGAGTATCCCCTCATCTTCCGAATCAAGATTTAGTAATGTCCGCCCTTTAAAAAAATCGTGACTAAGGTTTGCGGCACCAGTCATACCCGATTCTTCATCAACTGTGAAAAGGCACTCTATAATCCCCGACTGGATCTCCTTATCGCTGAGTATTGCCAGCTGGGTCGCTATTCCCATTCCATCGTCGGCACCTAGAGTGGTTCCGGATGCTGTTACCCATTCATCTTTAATTAAAGGAATTATTGGATCGTTCTCCCAGTCATGTGGGTTGTCGGAATTTTTTTCTCCTACCATATCAATATGACTCTGGAGGACAATTATCTTCCTATTTTCCATTCCCCTGAATGCGGGTCTTACAATAAGAACATTACCTGTGCTGTCTTCCTTTGCCTCAAGATCATGATCTGCAGCAAACTGCAACAGATATTGCCTTATTTTTCCCTCGTTCTTTGAAAGCCTGGGTATTTTACATATCTCCTGAAAGTAATTCCATACCGGACCCGGCCATAAAATGTCAAAAATTCCCATCCTGAAAGGTCATATATAAAAGTTGTAAAATTATTTATTTCAACCTGTATTTTTTATGATTTTCCGCACAATAAAGTAAAAAATTATTATGATCCTTCTAAGGCAGCTTCATGGAGTTAAAAACATTCTGTATCCCCATCTTATTTATTTTTCTGTCGTAGGTCATCAGACCGTTAGTCTCTGTTTCAACATCGGTTGTCTGTGTGTATATTGAAGCGCTAAGGCCATTCTCTTTGATAAATTTGTGGATAGTGCTGTAATATTCCTTAAATCTTTCTTGTAATTGCAGTGTATCTTCCATTCTACGGTAGCCCCAGTTTTTCTGTTCCCAAGTATGACCCTGGACCGGAAGTCCCAGTCCACCAAACTCTCCGAGGACAATAGCTCTTTTTTCTTCAGCCTGCGGGCAAACAGGTTCGGGATAATGATGGACATCATTGACATCCCCGGTCCCACGGTCAGTCCAGCCTGAAGCGCTGTTCACAAGCCTTGTAGGATCGAAGGACCTGACAAGACCGGTGATTCCTTCAGTATCAAACTGGCCCCATCCTTCATTAAAAGGCACCCACATTACTATCGAGGGATGATTGAATTTACTGTTGATAAGTTGTTTCAGCTCGGCTTTAAACTGGCTGGCCGATTCAACTGTCTTGGTAATATCGGGCATATCTCCACGAATATGACTATCCCCGTTGGGCATATCCTGCCATACGAGAATGCCAAGTTTATCGCACCAGTAATAGAACCGCCTGTTCTCTACCTTGACGTGTTTTCTCAACATGTTGAATCCCATTTGCCTGGTCATTTTAATATCATAAACCATTGCTTCGTCGGTGGGTGGCGTATATAATCCGTCAGGCCAGAATCCCTGGTCGAGAGGGCCGTTCTGCCAAACAAATTCATTGTTGAGCATTATCCTGGTAAAACCATCATCTGTTTTGCCGAGTGATATCTTTCTGAATCCGGTATATGATGTTATCCGGTCAATGACCTTTTTCCCCTTCTTTAGTTCAAATTTCAGATCGTAGAGATAAGGGTTCTCAGGCGACCAGAGAACCGGATTATCAACCTTAAGGTTAATTGTGCTGCCGGCATTACCCGTTGATTCGGCAATTTTTTTTCCTTCCCGTTCAATGGTAATTTGCACCTGACAGTTTTCAGGATCTTCCACTTCGGTACTGATTGAAAGCGATCCGTTGTCGGCATTAGCGACTGCCCGAAAAGATCTCACATAACTTTCATTCACAGGCTCAATCCATACTGTCTGCCAAATCCCGGTAGAAGGAGTATACCATATACCTCCCGGTGTGCTGACCTGTTTGCCACGGGGTTGCGGACCCTTATCGGCAGGGTCCCATATTTTTACCAGAAGCTCATGCTGCCTGTTATTCTGCAGCAGGTCAGTAATGTCAAAAGAGAAAGGATCGTAACCCCCGCGATGTGTACCTGCCTCTTTGCCATCTATCCATACTGTAGTTTCCCAGTCGCTTGCTTCAAAGTTCAGGAGTATTTTTTTTCTGCTCCATATACCAGGAACCTTAAAAAAAGTCCTGTACCATAGATTTTCATTTTCACTGACTCTCCTCTTAACACCCGAAAGAGCCGATTCAACAGGGTAGGGGACAAGGATCTTCCCATCCCAGGCTTTTGGATCAACATCCTTCGGAGTAATGGCATAGTCCCATATACCATTTATATTTATCCAGTTTTTCCGTACCAGATCAGGCCTTGGATATTCAGGCCAGGGTTTGGCAGGATCCACTTTAGCCGCCCATTCGGTCACAATAGGATTATCCGCAATTTTCCAGGTTATTTCCTGCTTTGCAGTACATGATGCAATAAGAGATAGTATCGGTAATAAAAGGTATTTGCCAGGTTTCATAAAATCTGTTTTAGTACAGTTTTACCCAAGTTTCATTTTTTCTACCTGCTCCATGTTCCTTTCATTTGTAACAGCTTTGGCATCGACCGTGTACAGGTAGTCAATAAGGTCCTGGTATTTATCCATTATCTTGCCCCGTACTATTTTTAGAGTTGAGTTCATCAGGCCATTTTCTTCGGTGAAGCTTTCTTCGAGTATTCCTATTGCTACCGGAAGCCAGCGATGGGGAAACATGTTCCCGAATTTACCATTTGGCCTGTACTCATTAACTTCATTTTCGATAAGGTGTATTACCGCGCGTTTACCCTCTTCTGAATCGGCACTCAGGTTCTTCTCCTCGAGGTATAGCTTAAGGGCATGCTGGTTTGGAATAACAAGTGCAACAGTATAGGGTTTCTGATTATTGTAGAGCATGCATTGATCAATATATTTTGATTGTTCGGTAATGGCTTCCTCGATACCTTCGGGACTGAATTTTTCACCATCATCGGCTATCAGGAGGCTTTTAAACCTGCCGAGTACAAACAGATATCCGTCACTATCGAGATATCCCATATCACCGGTAAAAAGCCAGCCTTCTCTTATAGCTTCCTTTGTGGCAGTTTCATTTTTCCAGTAGCCATGCATAACATTGCCTCCGCGAATCACAATTTCCCCTTTTTTACCCGCAGGAAGTTCATTTCCATCCTCATCACAGATCTTTATTTCCATATTATTGACAAGCACTCCTGATGAGCCAAGCTTATGCCTGCTTGTTGAATTTGATGAGATAACGGGTGATGCTTCAGTAAGTCCGTAACCCTGGTACATCGGGATGCCCATAGCATAGAAAAATCTCTGAAGCTCAATGTCGAGAAGTGCACCACCACCAATGAAATAATCCAGTTCGCCTCCGTAAGCTTCCCTGATCTTGCTGAAAAGTATCCTGTCGTAAAATTTCAGAACAGGTTCTTTCAGCTTCTGGAGTCCTCTCCCTTTATTCCATCCTTCTTTATTATATGAATAGGCGATACTCAGGGCATGATTAAACAATAATTCGGTTAATTTTCCCTTTTCTTTTATCCCTTTTTCAATATTTTTTCTGAAGTTCTTGGCGATCGCAGGCACGCTCATTAGGAGGTTTGGCTTTATCTCCTTAAGGCATCCGGGAAGGTTTCTAAGGGTTTCAAGAGGTGTTTTACCTGTTTTTACCGAGGCGATGCTGGCGCCTTTTCCCATAAACGCATATATTCCGCAGGTATGGCCAAAAGAATGATCCCAGGGAAGAATTATGAGGGTTTTATAGAAAGAGGGGATGTCCATCAGGCTGTACGACTGATATACATTCGTAACATAGTTTCCATGGGTTAAAATTATCCCTTTAGGATCAGCAGTTGTTCCGGAGGTATAACAGATATTGGCAAAATCATCGGGAGTAATGCTTTTTGAAATTGCATCAAATTTTATTCTGTTCTCAGGAACTTCGAGCCATTCCCTTCCTGATTTTCTTACTTCATTAAAATGCAATTCATTGGGTCCGTATTCTTCCTGTGTGTCGAAATGGATTATCTTTTTAATGGTTGGGCAATCATTTATGACTTCTTTTATTTTTTGGGCCTGAACCGATGAAGTCATTATCATTACCGATTCTGAGTGATTAATCCTGAACTTAATCTCGGAAGGAGTCAGTTTCGATGAAAGAGGGACATTTATTGCCCCTGCATATAATACACCTAATTCACCTATAACCCAGCTGTTGCGACCTTCCGAAATAAGACTCAGTCTGTCTCCCTTGCCTATACCCATTCTTATCAGTCCTGCAGCAAATTCACAGGCCTGTTTTTTCGTTTCCTCGTAGGTGGTTCCTTCATATTTATCGTATGGTTTTTCCCACAGATAAACATTACTACCGTATTTTTCAACACTCTCCTCAAAAAATTGTATAAGCGATTTCATTAATGTGATTATTAATTAGACTAAATCAGATTGAAAGGTAAATTTAAATTATTACAAATTAATAATATTTTTCACCATGTAAAAAACAAAGTTTGAGTTACTCTTTATGAAATCAATAAGTTTAAATCGTTTGCTGTCGTTTTATTATTTATTATATTTGATCTATGTTCATTGGAGTTTAAGCATATTTCCAACCATAACCGACCTATTATGAAACACGTATCATTGTTTTTATTAATTGTTTTCCTGCTGGTTACTCCTTCCTGCAAATTTTTCAGGGATAAGGGATTTTTTAACAGGAAGGCTCAGGCTTATGCCTTGCTTAAGGCCCGGCAGGATAGTGTAAGGGTTGCAGATTCGTTGAGAAAGGTACAGGATCAGTTGCTTCTTCTTGAAAATGCAAGGCTCGATTCGTTACAACAGGCTGAGGAGAGGAACAGGCTTGCCAATATTTCGCGGTATAATATTATTGTCGGAAGTTTTTTAACTCCTGCTTATGCAAAATTATATGCCAAGGAATATACGGAAATGGGATATTCGCCAAAAATACTGAAGGTTGATAATAGCAAGTTTGAGCTGGTGGCTGTTGAATCTCATAAAAATTTAAAAACTGCCCTTACCAGGCTTGAGCAGTTTCGCGATACAGTGTCAATAGAATCCTGGATCTATATAAGGAAATGACCTGACCTTATCTGAAAATTGTTTCTTTACGGTCGGGTCCAACCGAGACCATCGTTACCGGAACTCCGGTTTGTTTCTCGATGAAGATGATATAGTCCTTCAGTGAAGAGGGTAGTTTGCTGAATTCTCTTATAGATGAGATATCATCATTCCATCCTTTGAGGCTTGTATAAACAGGTTCTATTTCTGCATTGGTATTGATGGGGATCTCATTGCATACTTTTCCATCAATCTTATATGAAGTACAGACTTGAATGGTATCAAAACCCGATAGTACATCAGCTTTAGTCATAAGCAGCTTCGTAACGCCATTAATCATTATTGAATATTTCAATGCAGGAAGGTCGAGCCATCCGCATCGCCTTGGACGACCTGTTGTTGAACCAAACTCTTTGCCGGTATCCCTTAGTTTAGAGCCTGTCTGTTCGTGCAGTTCGGTTGGGAACGGTCCGCTTCCGACCCTGGTACAGTATGCTTTGAAAATGCCGAAAATATCATTTATTTTTTTAGGTGAAATACCAAGGCCGGTGCATGCCCCTGCGCTGATGGTATTTGAAGAAGTAACAAAAGGATAGGATCCAAAATCAACATCCAGCATTGTTCCCTGGGCTCCTTCGGCAAGAAGTTTCTTCCCATTGGAAATAAGATCATTAATAAGATATTCGGTATTTAGTATTCTGAATTTCTTAAGTGTTTCAATTCCTTCGAACCATCCTGATTCATAAGCCTTTAAATCATAAATGAAGTTATAGCTTTTCAGGATTTCAAGGTGTCTCTCAAGATGGCATTTATACAGCTCCATAAAATCATCACGGTAAATATCACCGGCCCTAACTCCGTTACGGGCTACCTTGTCGGTATATGCCGGGCCGATACCTTTAAGAGTTGAACCGATCTTGGTGTTCCCTTTTCTATGTTCGTAGGCTGCATCAAGTATCCTGTGACCCGGTAGAATCAGGTTCGCCCTCGATGAGATGATAAGTCTTTTTGAAAGTTCCGGGACAGGAATGCCAAGTGTCCCGATCTCGGTTTTAAATACTGCAGGGTCTATTACAACACCATTCCCTACTATATTTAACTTGTCAGCATGAAAGATGCCTGATGGAATGAGATGCAGAACATGCTTTACATTATTAAATTCAAGAGAATGCCCTGCATTAGGTCCACCCTGGAACCTGGCAACTATATCATAACCAGGACTCAGTACGTCAACTATCTTACCCTTTCCTTCATCGCCCCATTGAAGACCTAATAGTATGTCAATGTTCATATTAGAGATTATTTTTTTCATTAAAAAAGAACGTCACAATTTACAAATTTATTAAACATTTCTCTTTATGTCGGAAAGATTGTTCATAAATGGCATTAATATGAGTTGCAGTCAGAATTTGGAAAATAGAAAGCTAATACATAGTTTTAGCCGATTGACGAACCTGATTTTTAAACTTTAAAAATTAATTATGAAAAAACTCGTACTTCTTATTCTTGCAGTAATGCTTGCAATTCCTGTCTTACCCCAGGAAAAATCTACCGTATCAACAGATGCTAATGTTGTTAAGGTTAATATGTTAAGTCTTGCTGTCGGGACAGGATCTTTGTTCTATGAGCGTAAACTGTCTGATGCCCTGTCAGGCCAGCTTGGCGTTGGGTACCTGGGTTTCAAAAGTAGCGGAACCAAATTTACGGGACTAATTCTGACCCCTGAAGTGAGGTTTTATCCTAAAAAGACCGCGATAGACGGTGTTTACCTGGCTCCTTATCTTCGTTATCAGAAGTTCACCGTATCCACTGATGATAACACTTCCGAAGGATCTCTGAATTCATTTGGCGGAGGTGTTTGCCTTGGCAGACAATGGATTTGGGATTCAGGCTTCACCATGGACCTGTTCTTTGGCGGACATTACGGCAGTGCAGATCTGAAAGTGACAACCGGCTCAGAAAGTGATCTGGATGTTGATATATTTGATGGCTTCAAAGTAAGAGTGGGCCTCGCACTTGGATTCTCATTCTGAGAATTACAAAACAGACTATAATAAGAAAGAGCTGCCTCACGACGGCTCTTTTTTTTTGGAGGTTTACCGGAAAGCAGCTCTATTTGTTTTTATCGATGATATTCCCATAAATATAGAGCGAATGGTACTGAGGAGAAAAATTATGCAGTTCGCTGGCGGTCTTTATAATTTCATTTATTCTCGGATCGCAGAATTCTATCACCTTTCCTGATTCTATATCTATAATATGATCGTGCTGGCTGCAGTGGTATGCTTTTTCAAACTGGGCAATATTTTTTCCGAACTGATGCTTTATTACCAGACTGCAATCGAGAAGTAATTCAATGGTATTGTATAGTGTAGCCCTGCTAACCCTGTAATTCTTATTCTTCATGAAGATATACAGGGATTCAATGTCGAAATGTCCTGACCGGGAATATATCTCATCAAGTATTGCATACCTCTCTGGCGTTTTCCGATGACCTTTCCTTTCGAGGTATTCCGTAAAAATTTTCTTGACTGTCGACCTTGTTTCGTCACTGATCATATCCGGTCATTTTTAAATAATAACAAAATTATACAATTTTTCCAATAATCACTATGGTGTTCATGATCATGTCAGGAGAAATCCTCAACTCTCTTAACAGTTTCAATACCCTTTATATTGGATATCTTAAGTATAAGATTATTAAGGTCTTTTGTATGATGCACGTATAAATCAATTGTTCCTTCAAATATACCGTCCTTGACCGTAATATTGATATTGGTCATATTAACCTTAAGTTCGGCTGATATGATATGGGTTATTTCATTCACGAGGCCGATCCTGTCAATTCCTGTCATGCTTATTCTTGCAAGAAATGAAACCAGCTTATGAATGGCCCATTTTACAGATATTATCCTGTTACCTTCATTAGACATGATCCTTATTGCAACAGGACATTTGGGTTTATGTATTATTATGGGTCCCTCAGGCGAGCGGTAGCCGGTCACCTCATCGCCCGGAATCGGATTGCAGCATTTTGCTATCTCATAAGATTGTTCGGCGTTCTTCACGTTTTCCTTAAGCAGGAAAGGAATGCTCTTATCAATCTCCTTTATTTCAGCGGTATTATCCTTTTGTGGTTTTTTTGAACCTATCAGCTTGAAATCCCAGTATTTTATCACATTATCGGTGATATTCTTTTTGACTATCTTTTTAAGATTGTCAAGGTTAATTATACCAAGTTCAATACCTGAATAAAGCTCATCCTTATTTGGAACTTCATAGGCAAGCAACAGCTTTTTAAGGATTTCTGAATTAGGTGTAACTCCCAGTTCACCCAACCTTGATTCAAGTATTTCCAGTCCTTTCTGTATCCTGTCTTTTGTCTGTGTTTTAAGCGCAAACTTAATTCCTTCCTTAGCCTTGGAGGTTCTTACATAAGCCAGCCATTCTTTTTCAGGCTTTGCTATATCTGATGTTATGACCTCCACCTGATCGCCGCTCATCAGAATTGCATTAATAGGATTCAGTTTAAAATTGATCTTTGCTCCGATAGCTTTGTTCCCAATCTCGGTATGTATCTCGTAAGCAAAATCGAGAACAGAGGCTCCTTTAGGGAGACTTACGAGAGTTCCCTTTGGAGTGAATACCATGATCTCAGACGAGAATAGATTCATCTTGAACTCATCAAGGAATTCAACTGGATCCTCAAGAGGATTTTCGAGCATCTGCCGGATCTTCTTGATCCATTTGTCAAGCTCCGTTTCCTGTGTAACATCACCTTTATATTTCCAGTGAGCCGCATAACCCCGCTCTGCAATCTCGTCCATTCGTTTGCTGCGGATCTGAACTTCCACCCAGTTTCCTTCCGGACCCATAACAGTAACGTGCAATGCTTCATAACCGTTTGGTTTTGGCCGGCTTACCCAGTCGCGCAACCTGTCAGGTTTTGGAAGATATGAGTCGGTAATAATGGAATAAATATTCCAGCACTGTGTTTTTTCCGGAAGCCCGGGAAGCGGTTCAAAGACTATTCTTACAGCAAGAACATCATAGATCTCTTCAAAGGGTACATTCTTTGACTGCATCTTCTTCCAGATAGAAAAAATTGATTTGGGCCGGCCGCTTATGTCGAACCTGAAACCGGCTTCATTCAGTTTTTCTATTATGGGTAATGAGAATTTATTTATGAGCGCAATATATTTTTTCTCACTGTGCCTGAGCTTACCCGAAATTTCCTCGTAGATCTGGGGTTGCCGGAATTTGAAACTCAGATCTTCAAGCTCACTTTTAATTGCATATAATCCAAGGCGGTTAGCAAGAGGGGCATAAAGGTAGTTTGTTTCCCCTGCAACCTTCATCCTTTTATGAGGAGGCATGGAATCGAGGGTCCTCATGTTATGCAATCTGTCGGCTATCTTGATAAGGATCACCCTGAGGTCATCAGAAATAGTAAGGAGCATCTTTCTGAAATTTTCGGCCTGCATCGACGAAGAGTTCTCATTATTATAAGTACCCGAGATTTTTGTGAGGCCGTCAATAAGTGAAGCTATCTTGGGACCAAAATCCCTTGTCACATTGTCAAGGGAATAATCGGTATCCTCAACAACATCATGGAGCAATGCCACAGTAATTGATCTTGCCCCAAGGCCGATTTCCTGATTAACAATTTTAGCAACCGATATGGGATGAATAATATAAGGCTCACCCGATTTTCTTCTCATGTTCCAGTGGGCCTCATTTGCGATTTTGAAAGCCTTGTCAATGAGTTCACGGTCGCCGGGTTTGCTGCACCTTATACAATTATTGACGAGTGAATCGTATTCAGCCTTTATAAGATTGCTATCTTCCTCATCAAATATGTCCTTATTCCCCATTAATTCTCAAAACATTTTGTCAGGTTACAAATATAACTTTATTCATTTAATGTTGTTCGTATGATAATTCCCAACGAGGGTTTTTACCGGTTCCTGTAAATGGTTATTGTTCCTGTTTTTGTGTGTCTTTTTCCTGACGGACCGGTTGTTTCCACGAACCACAGATAAACATCCCCCGGGAGAGGTTTTCCTTTATATGTTCCATCCCATGATTCATATATGCTGTTTGTTTCAAAAACAATTCTTCCCGATCTGTTACTGATTGTCATGTGATATTTAATGGGCATAAATGAAAGGACCGGTTTGAAGAGATCATTTATATTATCACCGTCAGGAGTAAAGAGATCGGGTACAGTTATTACTTCCTCATTAGAAATGCAACTCTCCGAGGAGATGCTCTCCCCGATTATGCCGTAGGGGTTCCCGGTTTCTTCAGCTTTGATCCTGAAACAGATCTCACTTCCGGTTACGAATGATATTATCTCACTATATGGTAATACAAATAAAGTATCGGAAGGCTGTACAAAATCCAGCTCACGAAATCCATCTCCGCTGTTGATCATAATCCTGTAGCCTGAAATGGCACCCTGCCAGCTTTTGTAAGGATTCCAGGTAAGATGCATATCGGATCCGGATTTTAATATTTGAGTTACAATGTTTGATGAAAGGTTTGAAATCTTTACAGGAGGGTTGCAATTGTTTACAGCCGAAAGCCTGTAAAAATTGATTTTTCTTATATCGGCCTGATCATCAATATACAATATCTTTCCGTTATCAGAAAAAAGTTCTGCCACATTACCGAATGAGCCTCCGTAGCCCGATTTCCTTTCGAGCATGAATTCCTTAATCTCAGAAGCCTGGTCGATCGTATAAGACAGTTCAATTTTACCTTCTGAATTAATAGTTGCATAATCAGCATTTATCCATTCGGGAGCTCTTGCCATTAAGGTTATAAGTACGCTATTTTTTGAGGAAGAAACAGCTCCTCCTTCAAGAACTGACCTTACTGAAAATGTATATTCTGTATCAATGTCAAAGCTGGTCAGATTCAGCTCCGTAACATTAGGGTCTGTGAAATAAGTTTCTGTATCGCCATTTTTTGTAAGGAGGATCTCGTACCGGACAACTTTTAAGGGCACATCAGAATATTTGTTCCATTTCAGGTTTATAGATCTTCTGCATGTGTCGATCACTGCCGTACAGAAAATTGTATTTAGTGAATTAGAAAAGATACTGGTACATTTTGGTAACCGGAATGCTGAAACATAATAAGGCAGACTTTTGTATTGCGATCCTGGGTCATAATATTTATAGGATGTTGCCAGTGGATTTTTTATAGTGTCTTTTGGTTCAAGACCATCCTGGGTGGGGTGCTCACTGTAAACTATATATGCCGTAACATCGGGTGATGGACTTAGTTCCCATTTTAACTCCGTCATACCTGTCTGAGGCTCAATTGATACTGATATTAAAACCGGGGGAACAGGCGGGTTGGTTTCACAATCCGGATTAGTTTGCGCCGCTGAAGTGAGGTGAAATAGAACTGTAATAACAAAAAAAACAAGCCTGTACCATCTTTTCATAAAACACCAGCTGTAATGGTATAAAGGTCGTCAATTTTAAAATATTTTGATGCAACAGCCATTATTTCTTCAGGAGTGATGTTCTTTATCTTTTCAAAGAATTTAAGGTAATAACCCGTGTCTAGTCCGAATTCCCATGCACTTTTAAAGCTGTCGGCGCTTGCAAAAGGACCGTCAAACATCCTGATCAGTTCGCCCAGCATATAATTTTTTGCAGTTGCCAGTTCAGAAGGATCAACCGGAACGGTTTGGAGAAGTGTTATTTCTTTAAATATTTCATCGATGGCTTTCTGTGTATTTTCAACACTGACATCAGTAGAAACCACTTTGTACCCTGAAGCTTCGAGCGATGTGACATAGGAACTTACTCCATAGGTATATCCTTTATCCTCCCTGATATTCTTCATCAGTTTAGATCCGAAGTATCCTCCCAGAACAGTATCAACTATTTTTAATTCCTGGTATTCCGGGTTGTTTTTATTTATTGTGGCTGATCCTATTTTTATGCAATTCTGAACTGCTTTGTCGTATGGAACATGAAACCTTTTTTCTTTGCTTCCGATGATTTCTCTGCCCGCATTTTGAATATGAGTCTTCCCGAAGGGGATGCTTCCGAAATATGAATTGAGAAGGGAGTCAATATTTGCCGGAATTTTCCCTGTAATAATCACTGCCATGTTGCCGGGTGTATAATACCTTGAATAGAAATGCTTAACCAGTTCAGTATTCATTGTTTCAAAATCACCTTCAGAAGGTTTTTTACCATAAGGATGATTCTCTCCGAAAACCGACTCAAAGAACTGATCCATTGCAAGGTTAGTCACCTTCTGTTTCCTTATCTGAAACCATCTGAGCTGTTTTTTCATTAATGTCGAAAGCTCATCTTCCGGAAAAACAGGATTGAACAACATTTCCCTGCTCAGCTCCAATATCCTGTCCAAATGCTTATTAAGCAGATAGATCATAAGTCCTGCAAGATCCTTTTCAATATAAAGATTGATAAAGGAGCCATGATAATCCATGATCCTGTTCAGTTCAACTGCTGAATACTTTTCAGAACCTTCTTTCAGCATCAGGTTGGTAGCCAGGGCCAGTACAGAGGTATCTTCATTTATCGTGCCTGCCCTGAAAGTAAAATCCAGACGCATTATTTCTTCAGTTCCCGATTCGATAACAAAGACCGGTATTCCATTATCAAGCTTGAAGGATATAACTGCCGCGATCTCCGGGGTGTTAATTTTAAAAACAGGCGGTTGTATTTTTCTGAAATCATCCATTATAACTCATTCATTTTTTGATCTGTAGTACAAGGTGCTGCAGTTATTGTCTGTAAAATATTTCCGGGCAGTTTCAATTATCATATTATTATTTGTCTGTCTGAATAAATCTACCTCAGTGTTGATCATTCCGGGATCCCCCAGAAGCTCATAAAGGGCAAGGTTCATTGCCTTGTTAAGTATGTTTGAGTAAGAAAAGACAACAGAAGATTCAAATTTGTTCTTTACTTTTTCAATTTCATCTTCATCGGCACGCTCCTCTTTCAGGCCGTTAATTATCTTATTTACCTCTTTTTCTGCCTCACCTATATCCACTCCTTTCATTATACGTCCGTTGACAATCATTAATCCCGGATCCTGATCGGATGTTATATATGCATTTATATCGGTAAATAATTTTTTATCCCTCACAAGAGTATTATATAACCTTCCTGACTCACCACCTGAGAGAAGATCGGTAATAAGATCAAGAGCAAAAAAATCGGGATCGGTCCTTTTGCCGATATGCCATACTTTATAGAGAGCTGTTGCCGGAACATTACGATCAACCGTTATTCTTCTTTCCTCCAGCTGAACAGGCTCAGGCGGAATAATCCTTTTTTTCAGCTCTCTTTTCCCGATTGGTCCAAACCATTTAAGGGCCATTTTCAGAGCCTCATCGCCGGATATGTTACCTGCAAGCGAAAGTACTGCCGAATTTGGAGCATAATGTGAGAAGAAAAATTCCCTGATATACTCTAATCCGGTATTCTCAACATGCGCGATATCCATACCAATAGTGGGCCATCTGTATGGATGAACTTTATATGCCATGGGGCGCATCATAAGTATTGCATCACCATACGGCTGGTTAAGATAACGCTGTTTAAATTCTTCAATCACAACCTTCTTCTGGGTATCAAGATTTGATTGCGAAAAATTAATGCCGAGCATCCTGTCTGATTCGAGCCAGAATCCGGTTTCGATATTGGATGCAGGAAGTGTGAGGTAATAGTTTGTTATATCTGAATTGGTAAAGGCGTTACTTTCTCCTCCGGCCAGTTGCAGTGGAGTATCGAAAGCAGGTATGTTTTCAGATCCTTCGAACATAAGATGTTCAAACAAGTGGGCAATACCGGTAGAATCAGGATGCTCATCCCTCGATCCGACATCGTATAATATATTCATTGAAACAAGCGGAGTTGATCTGTCCTCATGTACAAGAACCCTTAATCCGTTATCGAGAGTGAACCGTTCAAATATGATCATTTATGCTAAATATGGCGCCGTTAAAAGGCAATATTAGTGTTAGTTAATTGTTAAGACAAACTTAACAGAAAAACAGGTAAGGACAATTAATGTTTTTATCTTTGCGAAATCATATTCGGAAATCACTTGCTTAGAAGGATTTTATACCCAAAGACAGTTAAGATTGATCAGGAAAAACTGATCTATATACTTGCCATGGTGGTTGGGTTGCTGAGCGCACTTGCTGCTGCCATTCTGAAATATGCCATTCACTACACTCACAACCTTCTTACTAAAGGAATATCCGCAGGATCAGGAAATTATCTTTATCTGGCCTATCCGGTTGCAGGGATGTTCCTTACCATTCTGTTTGTAAAATATGTTGTTAAGGATAATATAGGGCATGGCATCAGCAGGGTCCTTTATGCAATTTCTAAAAGAAAAAGCCACCTGAAAGTTCATAATTCCTGGACATCAATTTTAGCCAGTACATTTACTATCGGGTTTGGCGGTTCGGTCGGGGCCGAGGCTCCCATTGTACTTACAGGTTCTTCTATTGGATCGTTCATTGGCCGTTATTTCAGACTTAATTACCGGAGCATTACACTTCTTATCGGTTGCGGGGCAGCGGGAGCTGTTTCAGGTATTTTCAAGGCTCCGATCGCCGGAATCGTGTTTACGCTTGAGATCCTGATGCTCGATCTCACTATATCATCAATTGTGCCTCTTCTCATTTCCTCAGTGACGGCCGCTACCGTAGCCTATTTTCTGATGGGAGATAATGTGCTTTTTGCGTTCAATATCACTGAAGCATTCAATATAGCAAATATTCCGTGGTATGTTGTTCTCGGCATACTTGCCGGACTTATCTCACTGTATTTTTCAAAAATGACACTTTTCCTTGAGGGACAGTATGAAAGAATAAAAAATTCCTATATCAGGCTGCTTGCCGGCGGTCTGATACTAGGAACCCTGATATTTTTGTTTCCGCCTTTCTATGGTGAAGGGTATGATATCATAATGCTTCTGCTTGAGGGCAATACCCAGCTTGTTTTCGGGAACAGTATTTTCAGCCAGTATTCAGGTAATTTCTATATTGTAATGCTATTCATGCTCGGTCTGGTGTTGCTCAAAGTTGTTGCAAGCAGCTCAACCAATGGAGCCGGAGGAATCGGTGGTATATTCGCCCCGACTCTTTTCATAGGCGGCGTTGCAGGTTTTCTGGTTGCAGGCCTTCTTAACAGGTTTTTTGATGCTGGTATTCCCGATAACAGGTTTGTACTTGTAGGCATGGCTGCAATGATGGCAGGAGTGATGCACGCCCCGCTCACTGCAATTTTTCTTATTGCTGAAATAACAGGCGGATACGACCTGCTCATTCCTCTGATAATATCTTCAACGGTTGCTTATATTACGGTTAAGAGCTTTGAAAAGCACTCAATATATCATGTTCAGCTGGCAGAAAGGGGAGAGCTTATCACACACGACAAGGATAAGGCTGTTTTAACATTTATGGATTGGAGAAAAGAGATTGAGACCGACTTGCTTAAGGTCAAGGCAACCGATACCCTCGGCGATCTTGTTAAAACCATTGCAAGGTCAAAGAGAAACCTCTATCCTGTTGTTGATGAGTACAATATCCTTGAAGGAGTGGTATCGCTTGACGATGTGCGGGAGATAATGTTTAACCAGGAATTGTACGAAACGGTTACCATAAGGGAATTAATGTCAATGCCACCATCATATATTGACAAAAGTGAAAATATAGAAGCAGTAATGGAAACATTCAGGAAAACAGACGCATGGAATTTGCCTGTTCTGGATTCCGGATTTTACGTAGGTTTTATTTCCAAATCGAGGATTTTTACAACATACCGTGATTTACTTGTACAATTTTCTGAAGAATAGACCAAAAAATATAATATTATGAAAAGAGACACTGTTATTTTCGACCTGATAGAGAAGGAACGTCAGCGACAGCTAAATGGGATTGAACTTATTGCCTCCGAGAATTTCGTGAGTGCTCAGGTTCTTGAAGCAATGGGGTCGGTAATGACAAATAAGTATGCTGAAGGATACCCTGGAGCAAGATATTATGGCGGATGCGAGATAGTAGACCAGTCAGAACAGATAGCAATTGATCGGCTGAAGCAGCTCTTTGATGCTGAATATGCAAATGTTCAGCCACATTCAGGAGCTCAGGCAAACATGGCTGTATTTCTTTCAGTACTTAAACCAGGCGATAAATTTATGGGCCTTGACCTCTCTCATGGCGGGCATCTCTCTCATGGGTCGCCGGTCAACTCTTCCGGCCTTCTTTATAACCCTGTTGCTTATGGGGTAAGTGAAGACACAGGCACTGTGGATTATGACAGTATGGAGGAGATTGCTCTAAGAGAAAAGCCTAAAATGATAATTGGAGGCGCTTCGGCTTATTCACGCGAGTGGGATTATGAAAGGATGAGGAAGATCGCCGATAAAACAGGGGCCATTCTGATGGTTGACATGGCTCACCCGGCAGGACTGATAGCAGCAGGGTTATTGAAGAATCCGCTGAAATATGCCCATATCGTTACATCAACCACACATAAAACACTAAGGGGACCGAGGGGAGGCATTATCCTTATGGGTAAAGATTTTGTAAATCCATGGGGTCTGACTACACCCAAGGGTGAGGTAAAAATGATGTCAGCTGTTCTGAATTCAGCTGTTTTTCCTGGTATTCAGGGCGGACCGCTTGAACACATTATAGCATCAAAAGCCGTATCGTTTGGAGAAGCCCTTGATCCGAAATTCAAAACTTACCAGACTATGGTTAAGACAAATGCCGCTGTGATGGCCCGGGCTTTTACTGACAAAGGATATAAAGTAATTTCGGGAGGGACCGATAATCATCTTATGCTTATTGACCTAAGATCAAAGTTTCCGGATGTTTCCGGTAAGAAAGTTGAAAACACGCTGGTAAGGGCACATATTACCGTTAATAAAAATATGGTTCCTTTCGACAGCAGATCTCCATTCCTTACTTCCGGACTGCGTGTAGGAACTCCTGCAGTTACAACCAGGGGAATGAATGAGCAGAATATGGGCCTGATAGTGGAATTGATCGATGAAGTCATTTCCGATATTGATAATGAGTCAGTTATTAGCAGGGTAGGAGGTAAGGTGACAGACCTGGTGAAGGGATTCCCATTGTTTTCAATGTAATCATAATATGGCTGACAGAATGCTGATATTTATTGTTGATGATGATCCGTTCATCATTAAATTGCTGGAAAAGAAGTTCGCTTCTGAAAATTGTCTCATCGAGTCGTATGGCAATGGGGAAGATTGCCTTGATTCTTTAAATAAAAATCCTGACCTGGTTATTTTAGATTATTTCTTTTATAAGAATCATAAGGAAGTAATGAACGGTATGCAGATCCTATGCAAGATAAAGGAACTGAAGCCCGGAATGCCTGTAATAATTCTATCGGGCCAGGAGAAAGGCGAAGTAATACTTGATCTTGCAAAAAATGGTATCAATGATTACGTGATGAAGGATATTAACCTTGTTGATAATTTAAATAATGCAATCAATTGCCTGCTGAAGCAGAGAGCATGAATTTTATTTCAGGATGAAATTATAGGTAATAGTACCTTTCTGTATTACCGGAGCATCCGGCTTTGAATCGAATTTAGCACGCATGGCAGCTTCTCTTGCCACTTTCAGCAGGTATTCATCGAGTGTCGTTGATCCTTTTATTCCAGGTGTGGCCTGGATAACCCTGCCTGTTCTGTCAACACTTACTTCAACAACTACACGTCCTTCGCCCTGGTAATCATAAGCAGGGGTTGGCAGCGACTGGAAACCTCGTCCTTCAAGATTATACGATACTCCTTTGTCGCCGGTACCTGAACCCTCCCCCCGGACATTGGAATTAACCGATCCGGTTACAGAACCCTGATTCCCTGTTCCTCCTGTATTTCCTTCGCTTGTTGATGACGTTCCTGCATTTTTGGAATTAGCAAGAGCTTTTCTTGTCCTGTCCATTATCTCGGCCTGGCGTTGTTGTTCAGCTTCAATTCTTTTTCTTTCAGTCTCAGCCTGTAATTTTTTCACCCTTTCTGCTTCAATCTCTTCTCTGCGTTTCCTGTCAGCAGCTACTTTTTCAAGTCTCTTTCTTTCAATATTTGGGTCCACTTTTTTAACCTCGGGTGCTTCCTCATCATCCTGGGTTAGTAACGGCTCTTCTGCTTCAACCACCGGGGAGTTATTAACTGGAGGAGGGGTCGCTTCTTCCTGTGCGGCAGCAGGTGATGGTTCAACGATTCCCATGCCGGTTTCATCGGTACCGAAATTAACCACAATTCCTTCTTCAACTTCAGGCGGCACAGGCACTGAAAAGCTCACCATTATTAATAAAAGGAACAGTACACCATGGATTATCATGGTGCCTGCAAGCCCTTTCCCTTTTTCAGAGGGAAAGTTGTGCAGATCGCTATTTTGGAGATGTTGCAATTATCAACTTATAATTATTAGTCTGAGCAATATTCATTACTCTTACAGCATTCTCAAAAGGTACACTTTTATCGACATGCAGGGAGATATATGTATCAGGCTTGTCGCCCAGTTTTTGCTTCAATACCGATTCCAGGTCGTTTATGTTCACAGGTTGCTGTTCAACATAATAATTAAGGTCTCGTGTAATGGAAACTGTTGTGAGAGGCTTGGCCGATGTCTGTGTGCTCCCTTTCGGAAGCAGAAGTTTAAGTGCTGTCGGATGGACAAGAGTAGATGTAAGCATGAAAAAGATCAGAAGATTGAAGACCACATCTGTCATGCCTACAGAACTGAAGTTTATGCTTATTTTGCTTCTAGACTTTATTGCCATTTTTACCGCTGCGATTTTACAGGTTCATTTAAAATATCCATAAATTCAGTCAGAGTGGCTTCAAGATTGAATACCACCTTTTCGACTCTTACAACAAGAGAATTATACGCAAAGTACCCCAGGATACCAACAGTCAGCCCTGCGACCGTAGTTATCAATGCTGTGTAAATCCCATCCGATAGAAGTGAGACTTCAATATTGTTTCCGGCCTGCGCCATTGCATAGAATGATTGCACCATTCCGATAACTGTTCCAAGAAAGCCAAGCATAGGCTCGGCTCCGGTTATCGTTGCAAGGGTAGGAAATCCTTTTTCCAGTTTGGCGATCTCTAGCTTCCCCACATTTTCAATAGCCGTGCTAATGTCCTGAAGCGGACGTCCGAGCCTCTTAATTCCTTTTTCGACCATACGGGCTGACGGAGAGTCTGTTGACCTGCACAGCGCCATTGCAGCATCAATCTTGCCATCGTGAATGTAATCTTTTATCCTGTTCATAAAGTTCTGATCTTCCATTGAAGCTTTTCTGATCACGTAAAATCGTTCTATAAAAATATAAGCCGCTACAAATGATAGAAGTACAATGGGAATCATTACCCAGCCTCCTTTTAGTGTCATGTCAAGGAGTGTAAGTTTTGCTGCACTGACATTTTCAACAGGCAAAGTAATATCCTGCTGTAACATTAACTCTAAGAATACCATACCCTTTTTAATTATTTAATTTAAAAAATATTATTTATTAAACTACGCGAAGTTATTCAAGAAACGTAATGATCGTATATTATATTATAGATTATTAAATAACATTGGTTTAATACTTATCAACCATGTATTTCCTGATAACTATTTTACTTATGTTTTTTCATTCATTAAGGTTCACTTCCTCCTCTTTTTTCATTTCCGGTTTCCTGTTCTTTTTGAAAAGATTTGAAAATTTGTCAAATTCCTGACGGTAGAACAGGCCAATACCCTGGGTATAATCGGCAAGTTTACCTGTATATGGATTATTATACCTGTTGAAAACCCTGAATCTGATCTTTTCAGTGATCTTTATCTCGGCATCAAAGTCACCTGAGATCTCATTTGTTTTATTTTCAGTACTGCTTGTACCACGTATGTTGACAAGCACCTTATCGTCAAGGATCTGTGTTGACAGGGCTACCTGAAGCTCCTGCGAATTCATATTCTGATTACCCGGCCGGTAGTTTATTCCGATATCAAAATCACTGCTTATCTGCGACAGCATGTTGCTGAACTGGTTGGATAGCATTTCGAAGGTGGTTACAGCCATGGCCGAAGTACCTGACGATGATGTGTTGGTTGCCATAAAACTGTTCATGGCCAGTAATGAAAAGAACTGCCTGTTTAATTCTTCCTCGGTGTTGATCATACTTCTCAGATATGTCCTGGTTTCTTCATCGGCATTGGGTAGCTCAATATTAAGTTTTACGGCAGGGTTAAAAAGATTACCGGTCAGATTAAGATGACATTCAACATCCGTACGCTCCTTGTACCTGTCATCCTGTAATATTTCCTGCAGGGAGGTTGAAAGCTTATATATTGCATTGAGGTCTATTTCAGCATTATCAACCTCGCCGTTGAATGTTATTCTACCTCCGCTTTCAACTTCAAACGACTTATTCAGGATGTTCCCCAGTGTAAAAAGATAGTCGCCTTTTTCAATGATATAATCACCTGACATGGTAAAATTGCCTTTCCTGTCAAGATTAATATTAAGATCGCCCGAACCACTTCCCGTCATCTCATCCCCGACTTTTTCATCAAATATAAGTTTAACTTCTGCATCGGGCGTAATCTCCAGATCTATATTGAGATCTATTCCTGTTTGTTTTGCAACATCACTGCTTTTCATTGCGTTGAGCTTTAACGTATCAGGATTATCAATGTCAATGAAAGTGATAAATGAATAATCGGCGATGGTTGAACCTGAGTTCAGCGGTATGAAAAACTTGGTGTTATTTTCAGATCTGGCAGAAATATCGAAACTCAGTACTGAAGGATCGGTTTTGATAGTTGTAACTCCTGAAGCGAACGCAGTTCCGTAGAACATTTCATTATCCTTCGGTTTTGTATTGAGTACCATCGACCTGTTCATGCTCACTACCATATCGGCCTGGTATTCCTTCAGGTTTTTATGTCGTACAATCCCGGTTAGTGTTGCAGTGTTTCCGTTTATGTCGTTCAGCCTGACATTATTAAATCTGATCCCTTCCCTGTCAAAATTGATCCTGTCATTAAGGGTGTAAACAGTCTGAAGGTAATTAATCTTCAGAGAGGCATCCTGGGCCAGTACAGTACCTGTCAGCTCAAGCTTGTTCAAAGCGCCTGATAATTTTACCTCTCCGGTTGCAACTCCTGATATGTCGGAAGCAAATACTTTCAGCAGCGGGTTGAGGGCGCCAATTGGCAGCTCATCTGCAGAAATATCGAGATCAATTGCCTTTGATGCAGGATCATAATATCCATCAACATCAAGAATGGTTGTCCCGTTGAGCCTGCTGTAGGCATCAAGGTTAATAACTTTTTTTCTGGTGTTCCATTCAGAATTGATGGACATATCGCCATATAAGTCTCCCAGTAAAGAAAGGTCGTTTAAAATAATATTCCCCTGAATAACAGGGTTTTCATATACATCACTCAGCAGGATATTACCATTAAGTCTTCCGCTGATCTCCAGTGGGATGAAATCGGTACTTTCAGTACTTTTCTTTCTTCTGACATAGTTAAGAGGTGAGATGTCAATACCCATGAAGCTCAGGCTCAGGGTGTCAGATGGATTTTTCGAAACTGAGCCGTTTACCTTATAGAAGTTAGTGTTATTTGCTATAAGGATATTATCTATTATAATGGTTGTGGTATCGATTATAATGCCTGCTTCATGGATCTTCCATAATTTATTACGAACATATACATCGGAGGAATCTATTCTGATATTTAAAACAGCATCGCCTCCGTCAATTGCCGCCTCATTAAATGTTCCATGTGCTGAAAAGGATCCTTTATGAAGGATTTTTTCCTGATTATCCCATCCAAGGGAAAAATCAAAATTGTCGGGTCTTGCAACAATGGTTGCCATAAATCTTTTAAGATCAGTCTGCCCCAAAAATTCAAGTGAGGTTGAACTTAAATCAGCTGAAAGGGATGATTGAGATACATAAGCATCAATAGAAAGATCGCTGACGACAATATCTCCTGCACTAAATTTTTTTGCTTTCCCGCTGAGGGTCAGAATACTGTCAGCTGAAATTATTCCATTTATATAGCTGTTTTCAGAAAAAAGCAGGCCTGTCCTGAAAAAGTTATTGATCTTATCGGTGTTTTTTAAGTTAATGTTGAATGTGAAATTGTTTACTACCTCCTGATCTTTTAATTGAGGAACACTATATACCGAGGGCATGAGACCAGCCAAGGTCATCTTTACCATATCAGATAAACCTGAGAAACTGTAATACCCTTTTATATCTGCATCAGCAAAATCTGTTCTGAGACTGATGGCTGGTTTGCTGTTTTCCGAATATGCTTTTATGGAAAAACCTTTCAGTTCAAGAGTATTATTATATTTTTTTATTGTTGAATTGATAATTTTTATTTCTCCGGCGAGATTGTCGATGTTATCTCCTTTAAAATTGGATGTCAGGAATACTGTCAGCCTTGATGTGGTATCTTTCGGATCGAAGTTCAGATTATGAAGATTTGATTCTTCCAGATTAAGGGTAAAATCAAATTCTGGCAGCTCATTACGGAAATTAAACATCCCCAGCAGCTCCATTTTAATATTTTCTTCTTCAATGTGGATATTCCCATCCCACATTTTTTCGGTAAAAAAGCCATTCAGAACAATATTCCGGTATGTATATTTGTTGATCTCAATGCTGTCAATTTTACCGGTCATGTTGGTTGCAAAATTCTCAAGCGATGATGCGTATCCGTCAATATTGGCCTCCATGCTCAGCTTGCCAAACATTTCCCTGTTGCCTGATACGCTTCCAAGATCAATATTGCTGCCGTTAATAAGTCCTTTAATCCTGAATCGCGACTGCTCCGGACGAAGGGAGAGGTCCATTCTGACATTTCCAAGGTTGGTTGAAAGTTTTCCGTAAGTTACGAAGTCGGTAGTAAACCCTGTAAAACTGCCGTCGAACGAGATATTGCCCATTTCATAAATAAATTGGGGCAGCCTTATTTTCTCTTTTCTGGTTATGTCAAGCTTTTCAATATCATCAGCATTTGTATTAAGTCTTGTTACGTCGATGTAAATAAAAGCATTATCAATATCCGTCAGGCCGGTAATGTCAAAGTCACAATTCAGGTCTGTGTGTTCGCCATAAAAGATATTGACATTGCGTCCGCGCAATTCACTTATGGTTCCGAATATCCTTCCCGATATCCATATATCTTCTGTAATTTCTTTTGCAATTGGTACAAAATACTTTAGATCGGACGTGCTGATATTTGATCGTTCAAAGACTATATCTAACCTGACTTCTTCCGTAAAATTTTTAAATGCATTGACCGGATCGGGAGTAATTTCTAATTTTTGTAAATTTAAAATGCTTGCATTGCTTTCTATATGGAGAGACCGTAATTTCAGGTTTTGTTTTGAAATAACAACTGAACTGTTCATTTCCTGAACAAGGAAACCGCCCGATTCCTTAAAAGTAAGGTTCATTACCTCCAAAGCAGTTGAGTCGCCCCCGATAATAAAATCTTCGAACCGGCCATTCAATTCATTTAGCATCAGATTGCTGAAATTTATCGGAGTCTTGCCTTTTTTAATATTTGCATTTGTAAATGAAAACCTCCCGTCGTTGATGTCTGTCTGATCAATGATAATCCGGAACTTTGATTTTTTCAGGGTGTCATTATCAGTTTTTCTCATTAAATCAAGATACCACGAGAGGTTCATTTTACCTGATGAATCAGTGATCAGAGCGAATACAGGTTTTTTCAGAACGGCTCTTCTCAACCTGAATGAACCTGATTTCAGATTGATATTTCTGATATTAATATCTAATTCTTCCGAATAGAGAAGGGTGTCATTATTTCGATCTTGTATAAGGATGTTTGTGAGACTCAGTCTGTTAAAGAAGTCATATTCAATTTTTCCGAGAGAAATAGTTGATTGTAATTTGTTGGACAAATGATCGGTGATCCTTTTTGCAACGAAATTCTGAACCGGGTGGATACGTAAAACAATGAACAATAATGTTGGCAGGATAAAGATTACTGCTGCGATTATTACCAAAAACTTAAGTGATTTTTTAATACTTTTGTTCATTGAAAAAATTCAAAAGACCAGCTCTCAAAATAACCTAAAATATACCGGAAATCAAAGAATAAATGTCTGTTACAATATTAGCTATAGAATCCTCCTGTGACGATACCTCGGCAGCTGTTATAACCGATGGTTACGTTCTCTCAAATCTGATAGCAAACCAGGATATTCACCGCTTATATGGTGGTGTGGTACCCGAACTAGCATCCAG
Source organism: uncultured Bacteroidales bacterium (assembly GCA_942492865.1). Taxonomy (GTDB): domain Bacteria; phylum Bacteroidota; class Bacteroidia; order Bacteroidales; family VadinHA17; genus LD21. Next base: position 3,499,426 of record OW818650.1, read on the forward strand.
GGCACATCAGGCAAATATTGTGCCTGTTGTTGATCAGGCAATAAAAAAGGCGGGCATTGATGTAAATGATATCAATGCTGTTGCCTTCACAAGAGGTCCCGGACTGATGGGTTCGTTGCTTGTGGGGACATCTTTTGCAAAGGGTTTTGCACTTGCCAGAAATATTCCGCTTATTGAAGTTAACCATCTGCAGGCACATGTTCTTGCTCATTTTATAAAGGACAGGAACAATGAAAAACCATTGCCTTCATTTCCATTCTTGTGCCTTCTTGTTTCAGGAGGACATACAAGGATAGTAGTTATGAAGGACCATCTCGGGATGGAGATAATTGGAAATACTATCGATGATGCTGCGGGTGAAGCTTTTGATAAATGCGGCAAAGTGATGGGATTGCCATATCCGGCAGGACCTGTCATTAATAAATTAGCCGGATCAGGTAATCCGAAGGCATTCAACTTTCCAAAGCCGCATATTAAAGGACTGGATTTTAGTTTCAGCGGGTTAAAGACCAGCTTTCTTTATTTTCTTCGTGACAGGTTAAAAGATGATCCTGATTTTATAGATAATAACAAGGCTGACCTTTGTGCCTCACTTCAGCATGTTATAGTCAGCATACTTACGGGGAAGCTGGTAAAAGCATCATTGGAAACCGGGATTCATCAGATTGGTATTGCAGGCGGTGTATCGGCCAATTCGGCATTGAGAGAGGCAGTTAAAGAAGAGGCCGAAAAAAGAAAATGGAGCCTTTATATACCACCTGTCAGTTACACCACCGATAATGCTGCCATGATTGGTATTGCAGGATATTTCAGGTATTTGAGGGAGGAATTTTCAGATCAAAGTGTTGCACCACTTGCCAGATTCAACTGAAATATCATATATTGTAATTAAATTTTTATACATTAGTGAAAATTTAGGAGATGAAGGAGCTAAAGTTTTCATCGACAAGGAATTCACCTGAGATTATTCTTAGTCCCGATGGAGTAATCAGGATAAATGGCCGGTCCATACATGAAAACGTAGCTGAATTTTTCGAACCCATAGAACATTGGATTAATGAATATCTGGAAAGGCCAGCAGATATTACCTACATCAACATAAACCTCGAATATTTTAACAGTGCAAGCGCAAAAGTTTTTATTCATCTTTTCCAGAAACTGACAAATGTCAGAAGGAAGAAGAAGAAATTCATCTTCAACTGGTTTTATGAGGACGGGGATGACGATATCCTGGAAAGGGGGGAGTATTTTTCTTCTGTTCTTGATGTGCCTTTCAATTTTATAAAAACATCCTGATATAATCATTTACTTTAAGATGCAGAAATCCTGGCGATTTCTACTTTAATGATCTCCGGTTCAACCCTTTCATGGTTGCCAAAGTGTTTTTGTGTTATACCGTGGGTTGCACCACGTTTTTTCAGGTTAAAGCATCATCCTTAATCTTGCTTAAAGTATATGAAGCTTAATTAATTTTTTTTTTATCATTTTAATTCTTAAATTTCAAGAGATCAATAAATGCAATAATTAACAAAAAACTTCAATGGAATTAAACTTTTACCATCAAATTATCATCAATGGACCGTAATATCAAAAAAAATGGAAATCGTTGCAACGATTTTCTTAAAGAAAACCTTTTGATATTTTAATTTAAAAACCCTAAAAAGTATGAAAAAAAACACCTCGTCAGGCAGGGGATTTTCTGATTATTCCCTCAAAAAGCAATTTCTATTGCTGCTATTTCTTTCTATCTTCATTTTCAGTGGTATACTTCAGGTTAATGCCGAAAATCCTGGTAAATCAGAACTACAACAAACAACTATATCGGGAACAGTAACCGGGTCAGATAATGTTCCCTTAGCCGGTGTAACCGTTCAGGTAAAGGGAACTACAGCAGGAACCATTACCGACCCTGCCGGAAAATATTTGCTGGCAAATGTTCCGCAGAACGCAACCCTTGTTTTTTCATTCATCGGAATGGAAACGCAGGAGGTTACTCTTAAGGGGGAATCTGTAATCAACATCAGCATGGTTGAATCGCAGATCGGACTTGATGAAGTTGTAGTTATAGGTTATGGTACTCAGAAAAAAGTCAATGTGATCGGATCAGTAACAACTGTGTCCACCAGAGAACTTAATACCGCTCCGGTATCAATGGTTTCAAATGCCCTGGCAGGTCGTATGCCCGGAGCTATAGTTCAGCAGGGTAGTGGTGAGCCGGGCAATAATGCTGCGGTTATCCTTATCAGAGGAAAAGCTACGCTAGGCAATAATTCTCCGCTGGTGGTTATCGATGGTATCCAGGGAAGAGATATGAACTCACTTCAATCAACTGATATTGAGAGTATAACGGTTCTTAAAGATGCTTCAGCGGCTATTTATGGAGCCAGAGCTGCTAACGGTGTGATTCTTATCACTACAAAACGAGGTACATCAGGTACACCTGCTACCTTTAATTATGGATTCTACCAGGGACGGCTATCGCCTACGATGCTTCCCGAAATGGCTGATGCAGGAACATATTCTCAAATGATCCGTGAATTGCAGTCATACAGGAATGTTGCAGAAAGTAATATGTTGTTTTCTCTGGATGATATTGAAAAATATAAATCCGGACAATATCCCTGGACGCACCCAAATACAGATTGGTTTGCTGCAGGGTTAAAAGATTATAGTACAACCCGTAATCATAATTTATCGGTAAGCGGTGGAACTCAGAACGTAACTTATTATGGCTCGTTTGGTACTCAGTTTGATGATGGATTATATACAAATTCTGCATCATATTATAAAAGGTATAATATGAAGGCAGCAGTTGATGCTGAAGTTAATAAGTACTTTAGCGTTGGAGTGGATATGACTGGTTCTCAGGAAGCCAGTATGTACAGTACAAGAGGTCAGTCAATTGTATTTCAGATGTTGAGGAGAAGTAAACCTACCGACCCGGCGTTTTATCCCAATGGATTGCCCGGACCGGATATAGAGTACGGAGATAATCCGGTTGTCATATCGGGCTTTGATCCCGGATCGGATGATATCAAAACATACAGGCTCAATACAAAACTCACAGCAACATTGAAAGTGCCGGGGATACCAGGCTTAACATTGTCGGGATATTATGCTTATGACAAATATTTCAGAGTGAGAAAATTATTTGAGAAACCATTTACACTCTACTCTCTTGATAAGCAGGCATACCTGAATGCAGGTAATACAGGTTCAGAAGATGGATCGGCATTTGTTGTAGCAAACTATCCAAAAGGAATGGCCCCGGAACCCAGGTTAAATGACTCTTACACCGATTCTGACAGTAAACTCTACAACCTGAAGGCAAATTATGATAAAACATTTAATGGAGTTCATAATGTAAGCGCTTTCGTTTCAATGGAGAGTTCAGACTATTTATCGAAAGGAATCGAAGCATTCCGCAGGTATTTTATTTCAGCCCAGCTACCCTATCTTTTTGCAGGTGGCAATACAGCCTGGACCAATAACGGGTCTGTCAGTTTGGATGCCCGTTTAAATTACTTCGGAAGAGTGATGTACAACTATAAAGAAACTTACCTGTTGCAATTTTCATTGCGCAGAGACGGTTCCTTAAGGTTTTCAAAAGAGAGTGGACGTTGGGGCACCTTCCCAAGCGTTCTTGCCGGATGGAGAGTATCCAATGAGGATTTCTGGAAGAATAATGTCAAATTCATTGACTACTTCAAACTTAAAGCATCATTTGGACAGATGGGTAACGACCAGGTTTCTGCATTCCAGTATCTGACAAGTTATGCATTTGGAACTGGTGTAGTATTCGGATCAAATGTTTATTCCGCAGGTCTGTCTCAGAGTGGTAATCCAAATCCCTTAATCACATGGGAAGTTGCCAACATTATTAACGCCGGTTTTGAATCGACACTCCTTGATAACAAGGTTACTTTTAATGCTGATTTTTTCTATCAGAGACGAGATAAAATTCTTGTTAAGAGAGATGCCTCAGTACCCGCTTATACAGGTATTGTCCTTCCTGATGAAAACTTTGGGATTGTTGATAACAAGGGCTTTGAATTAGAATTTGGATATAATGACCGGAAAGCTGATTTTTCTTATGGGATCAACGGTAACTTTGCTTTTGCCCGTAATAATGTTGTTGAATTTGATGAACCTGCACGAAGTGTTCCATGGCAGGTCAGAACAGGTCATCCTCAAGGTGTTTTATTACTTTACAAATCAATAGGTATTTTCAATGATCAGGAAGAAATTGACGGTTACCCGCACGTTTCAGGAGCTAAGCCCGGCGATATTATCATTGAAGACTATAATAATGACGGAAAGATTTCCAGTGATGACCAGGTTCTTTTTGATCGGACAGCTGATCCTGAAATAACTTATGGGGTTAGTTTTAATGTTGCCTATAAAAACTTTGAACTGAGAGCTCTGGTCCAGGGAGCTGGAACAACCATGAGAAGCATTGCAAGTGATTTACAAACTGGTACTATTGGAAACTATTTTGCATTTGAAGCTGAAGACAGGTGGACTCCGACAAATATTAACGGAACCAAGCCAAGAGCTTATGAAAGGCAGGAGGAGTATTGGAGGTCAAATTATCAGACTGATTATAATTATCAGAAAGGTGGATATGGCCGTCTTAAAAACCTGCAACTCTCTTACAATGTTCCACGCCGGGCCCTCGATTTAATTATGATGAAGGAAGCCCAGATCTATTTTTCAGGACAAAACCTGTTTCTGATCTATTCTCAGAATAAGATTTTAGATCCTGAGTCTGCTACCATGCAAAATTACCCGATAATGAAAGTTTACACCATGGGAGTAAAAGTTGCTTTTTAAATAATATTAAAATTTATTATTATGAAAAAATATAATACAAGCATAAAAATTCTTGCATTTCTGTTTATCTGGCTCTCCGCCTGCAGCGAAGACATATTGGATAAGACTCCATTAGACAGATACTCAAGTGCAACAGTCTGGACAGATATCAATCTGGCCGATGCCTACCTGAAGACTGCTTATCGAAATTTATCTCATGGTTTTGCCAGGAATGGAGCAATCAATTCAGTTTCGGATGAAACACACTATCAATTTATCAGTGGATCAGATATTTACCTGGGGGGTAACATTACAGCTGATAATGTTGGTATTTTTGGTGCGTCAAACAGCAGATTCGCTACTATTAAGTGGAGCCTTTTTAATAACGTTAAAATTCTTAATACGTTTCTAGCAAATATTGAAAAAGTACCGGATGCATATCCGGAAATACAACGGGCAGCTATAAAAACTAGAGCTGATATCATGAAAGGTGAAGCTTTATTCCTCAGAGCATATACCTATGGTCAGCTGGCATTGGTATATGGAGGTTTACCGATCATTAATAAAGAATGGAAAGTTGGAGATGATTATCTAGCTTTGATGAGAGGAACCTGGAAAGAAACTGTTGATTTTATTGTTGCAGATTGTGATGCAGCAGTAGCCCTTCTGAAATCAAAATCAGTAATGGAATCGGGGAGGGCAACCAATGCAGCAGCTCTATCCCTTAAATCCAGAGTATTATTGTTTGCTGCCAGTGATCTTACAGCTGACGGAACTGCAGAAAGTAAATATGTTGGTTACGAAAACCCCGACAGAGTCGCTCTCTGGACTGCAGCAAGAAATGCTGCAAAAGCAGTAATTGATTTGAACGAATATCAGCTTGCAAACTTTGGCGCCCCAGATAAGGCAGCTGTAGCAACTAATTATTTTAATTTCTTTAAACAAACAAACCTCACTGATAAGGAATTGATATGGGGAAAGATGTTTGTAGCAGACGTTGGTGACCGCCACACCTGGAACCAGCAGCAGGGACCTAATGGTATAGCCAATTATGGAAGTGATTCCCCTACCCAGGCCCTTGTAGATGCTTTTCAGATGGCAGATGGATCTAACTTTTTCGACCATTATACAGTTGATGCAAATGGGTTTTATAAAAACAAGGGAACTACAAAGTACAGACATGCAAGCCCCTACTATGACCGTGAACCAAGATTTTATGCATCTGTTTTAGCTGATAGTTCTGTGTGGCAAAAACGATTTGCAGACCTTGCCGGAAGAGATCCTCTTGGAATCTATGACAGACGTACCCGCAGGGAAATACGGGGTGGAGCAGAGGTCAAGAAAACCTATGGCATTGATACCCGTAACGGACCGGTAGAAAACTGGAATGCCACTTATACTGGCTACCTGGCAAAAAAGATGATGGATGACAAGATAGTTGGTAAAACAAGTTACAACACCAATATCTGGATTGTTTACAGGTATGCTGAGATACTTATGAATTATGCGGAAGCATGTCTGGAATTAGGTGATATCGCTACAGCAACCACCTACATAAATATGATTAGGAATCGTGCCGGTCTACCTGATTTCACAGGAGATGTTGAAACAGCTCTTCGTCATGAACGACAGATTGAGTTTACTTATGAAGCCCTCAGATGGTATGATATCAGAAGATGGAAGACCATGGAAACGCTTCTGACAGATGCAAAGGGCATGGATGTGGTGGAAGTAAAGGATTTAGATACCGGAATTACTACAACTACCTGGCAGCTGATACATGTTCAGACCCGTAAATTTGCTAAAAAGATGTATTGGATTCCAATTGAAACGGTTGAATTGAAAAAAGCTCCTCAGTTAGTTCAGAATCCGAATTACTAATAATTGTTAAATAAAGGGTGAATTCTACTGTTTTATAGGTGGAATTCACCCTATTTTAATATATTGACCGAATAATAACTCTCAAACCTTCTAAAATGAAACTTAATCGTCTTAATCGTCGGAATTTTCTAAAGATCGGAAGCATTGCAGGCGTTAGTGCGCTAAGTTCTAACTTACTGCCTTCATGTAAGACAACTGCTCCCGAAGTTACCTCAGCTCTTGACAACATTAAGCAGCAGGCTTCAATAGTCCGTAATCAGAAATTCAATATGTCGGGCTTTGCGGCCCCAAAACTTGATGTAGTACGTACCGGTCATATCGGGCTTGGCAGAGGAAGCGGGCATGTTTCAAGTGTTAGCCTTCTTGAAGGTGTTGAAATAAAGGCTTTATGCGATCTCATTCCGGAAGAGGTTGAGCGAACCAGTAAGAGAATTGCCAACAGCGGTTTTAAACCCGATGTCTATACCGGCGATCCGGAGGCCTGGAAGAAAATGTGCGACAGGGATGATATTGACCTGGTTTATATTGCAACACCATGGAGCATGCATGCTCCGATGGCTGTATATGCCATGGAACACGGTAAACACGTCTGCATTGAAGTGCCTGCTGCGGTAACCATGGAAGAATGCTGGCAGCTGGTTGAAACCTCAGAACGGACTAAAAAGCATTGCATGATGCTGGAGAACTGCTGCTACGATTTTTTCGAGATGCTTACTCTGAATATGGCCAGGCAGGGATACTTCGGAGAGATTATTCATGGTGAAGGCGCTTATATTCATGATCTCATGGACCTTAATTTCAGTAAAACGGGTTACTGGGATATGTGGAGACTAAGAGAGAACAGCGGAAGGCAGGGTAATCTTTATCCTACTCACGGTTTAGGCCCTATATGCCAGATAATGAATATTAACAGGGGAGATAAAATGGACTTCCTTGTATCAGTAATGAGCAATGACTTCCAAATGAATAACCATGCTAAAGAGCTTGCTGCTTCAGATAAATTTTATAGTGAATTTGTCGATAAGCCGTACAGGGGAAACATGACAACTGCAACAATCAGAACAAATGCCGGCCGGACAATCATGCTACAGCACGACGTTACTTCTCCTAATGTTTACTCCCGGATACACAAAGTAAGCGGAACAATCGGAGCTGCTTTGAAATATCCACTTCCGGGAAAGATCTCTGTTGGTCACCAACGCTGGCTTAATGAAGAAGAAATGAAAGAGGTTGAAGCCAAATATACTCCGGAGATCATTAAGAGGATAGGTGAAATGGCAAAGCAGGTTGGCGGTCATGGTGGAATGGATTTTCTTATGAACTGGCGTTTAATTGACTGTTTACGCAACGGATTACCATTTGACCAGGATGTTTATGATGCAGCTCTCTGGAGCGCCATTGGCCCGCTGAGCGAATGGTCCGTATCCAATCGTTCAAATTCGATCGACGTACCTGATTTTACGGGTGGTGCATGGAAGACCAACCAGCCGGTTGACCTGCTTCTTGCCCAGGGAGGAAATACCAGGGTAATAAGGTCAAATAGCCCTGCACGACCAAGACCGGCGGCAGAGGGAGTTCAGTAATGCAAATAGTGAGACACAATAAAACCTAAAACGATTAAAACCTAAAATGAATAAAACTGAGATCACTCAACCCGTAACCGTCGCCCAAAGGATTGCTTCTGTCGATTTTTTTCGCGGCTTAACAATGTTTCTCCTGGTAGGTGAAGGATCCCGCCTTTACAGGATTATGCAAAATGCTGATAATAATGTACTTGCATTTATTGGTACCCAGTTCAGCCATCAGAGGTGGACCGGCCTTCATTTCTGGGATCTTATTCAGCCTTTTTTTATGTTCATAGTCGGGGTCGCCATCCCGTTTGCTGTTGCGAACAGGATTAAAAAAGGAGATTCCTCACAAAAAATTACCCTGCATGCAATCAAGAGGGCCTTTTTGCTATTGCTTTTTGGAACCTGGCTCTCCTGGCTGGGTCAGGGACTTATTGTTTTCCGGTTCCAGAACGTCCTTGCACAATTGGCTGTTACTTACCTGGTAGCTTTCTTTATAATGAAGAAAAGCTATAATTTCCAGATTATCTTCAGTATTGTGCTACTGCTGTTAGTTGACATAGCTTACCGGTTATTCCCTGTCGAAGGATTTAATAATCCCTGGGTTGCATACGAAAATCTCGGTGCCTGGGTCAATAACAAAATAGAAGGAGTCGATAAAGCCAGTATATGGGCTTCGCTGAATGCGCTTCCTACAACAGCTCATACAATATGGGGTGTATTGTGTGGTAAGCTTATAATGAGTGATAAGACCACGAAGGAAAAAATAAAGATTTTCCTGATAGCCGGTATCACAGGATTGATTATCGGGTATTCCCTTCATTTCCTTAACATAACCCCGATCATTAAGAAAATTGCCACAATGTCGTTTGTATTTGCCAGCGGGGGCTGGGCCATTCTTGCGTTATGCTTCAGCTACTGGCTTATTGATGTGAAGGGTAAATTTCTGAATGGTGCAAAAATTTTCATGTACGTGGGTGCAAACAGTATTTTTATATATCTCTTTTGCCAGCTGGGTGGTGATGATATTTTAATCAAAGTTTTCAATCCCATATCCAAAACATTCTTCTCATGGGGAGGCGAAACTCTGGTTAATATTTTAAACGGCCTGGCCATGTGGACCGGTGCCTGGTATATATGCTACTGGATGTATAAGAACAGGATATTCATTAAATTATGATCTTCTGTTATGTCTTTTCCTGGTTTCATAAAAAGCTTTGAGGAAAACTATTGAGACTCCCAGGAATAGAAAGCTGAGCATCAGGAGCATGATGAAACCAAACAGAGTAGGTCCGTCATGCCCCTGAATTGGATGCTTAAGTTGATAGGTATATCCGAAAATGGTGTAAAACAGTACAGCGATCGAGAGTACAAGGCTTAAAACGATTCTTGTACCGTCGAAGATCCGTGTTGTCTTGTAGATGCTGGTTCCCCTGAACTGATTATATGTTGTCCGTGCGTAAGCTCTTGCACGCTGGCTGGATCTTTGCTGCCGGTATTTCCTCCAATCTTCAACAGCCTTGTTATATGCCTCCTCATTATTTGCCAGCTTTTCAAAATTTGACAGAAGAAATTCATAAGCCTCGGTTGCGCTTATAAAAAGGTCCCTGGCTTCAGGCGTATGATTAATATCAGGATGATATAAACGGGCTTTTTGCCGGTAAGCCCGCTTTACTTCCGCAAGTGATGAATTTAAAGGCAGGCCTAAAACTTCATAATATTCCGATAATGTCATATAACCTCCGGGAAAAATATGAAACAAGTAACAAAAAATTCATGACTTTAGGATGAACTCCCGGGTAAATTACTGAAGTTGAATGTTGTGATATTTAACTATTGAACTATTTAATTATTTAACTATACCGGCAAACCCCATAAAAGCAAGGGCGAGGATTCCGGCTGTAATAAGCGATATTGGAACGCCTCTCATTCCTTTTGGAATATCTGCAAGCTCAAATTGTTCTCTTATTCCTGCAAGGATTGTGAGTGCAAGTCCGAAACCTATGGCTGTTGCAGCTCCGAAAACAACTCCTTCAATAAGATTATAGTCTTTCTTGACAACAAGTATTGCCACACCTAATACCGCACAATTGGTAGTTATCAGGGGCAGGAATATCCCAAGAGCCTGGTATAGGGGCTGGCTTATTTTCTTGAGAATTATTTCGACCATCTGCACCAGGGCCGCTATCACAAGGATGAACGTAATTGTTTGCATGAATTCTATGCCCAGCCTTTCAAGAACATATATCTGGATAAGGTAAGTTACCATTGTTGCAAGGACAATAACAAAAGTAACTGCTCCCGTCATTCCCAATGCCGTATTAATCTTATTTGAAACACCAAGGAAAGGACAGATGCCCAGGAATTGTGCCAATACCACATTGTTAATAAAAACAGCTGAGATTATAATAAGAATATATTCCATTATTCTTTGATTTAGGTTCTTTTGATCCTGTTAATTAATGCAATAAGGTATCCAAGGGCTATAAAGGCGCCCGGTGCAAGAATGAAAACAAGAACTCCGTCACCCTGAATAAATTTAAATCCGAAAATAGATCCATTACCAATTACCTCCCTTAAAGCACCAAGAATTCCCAGGGCAATAGTAAAACCCAGTCCCATTCCGGCTCCGTCAAGAAATGATAAGAAGACCGGATTCTTACTGGCAAATGATTCAGCACGGCCAAGAACAATGCAGTTTACAACTATTAATGGTATAAATATTCCGAGTGTTTCGTAAAGTCCGGGGACATAAGCTTGCATAAGAAGGTCAACCACAGTAACGAATGATGCTATAATAATTACAAATGCCGGAATTCTGACTTTATCAGGTATTGAACCGGAGAGCATTGAAATGACAATGTTTGATCCTATCAGGACAAATGTAGTTGCAATTCCCATCCCAATGCCATTTAATGAGGATGAAGTAGTTGCCAGGGTAGGGCAGGCCCCGAGTACAAGTACCAGTATTGGGTTCTCCTTGATAAACCCTTTTGTAAAGACACTTAAGCTGCTCATTTCTGACCTCCTTTCTGAAGAGTATTATAAGCACGTTCAATGGCTTCGCAGAAAGCCCTGGAGCTGATTGTTGCAGCAGTGATCGCATCCACTGGTCCGCCGTCTTTCTTTACTTTTAAAGTGAAATCAGATGGATTTTTGCCATTAAACTGATCCTTAAATCCGGGATCTGCAATCTTGGTTCCCAGGCCGGGTGTTTCTTTGTGAGCGAGGACACTGATATTAAATATGGTTCCATCAGGTTTAAAACCGGCCATCAGACCTATATAGCCACTGAATCCGTTGTTGGTATATGTATTAATTGCGTAGCCCATTATTTCATCGCCATTCTTTGCAGGGTAAACTTCCAGGCTGTCTCCTTCTCCGGTAGGGAGTTTATACATCTCAGCATTTGGATCGTTGGTGAATTCAGGAACCACCTGTTTTATGGCATCAAGTCTTTTGTTGAGAACAGATAACGCAATAGGCTCTTTGGTCATCTTATAAACAAATCCCAGGCATGCCGATGCAACAAGTGAAATGAGTGTCAGCGACAGTGTCATGTTTTTAAATGTCGATTCCGTCTTAGCCATTTTTCACTACCTCCCCGAATCTTTTTGGTTTAATATATGCGTTCATTATCGGAACGAAAGCATTCATGATAAGTATTGCAAATGAAACACCTTCTGGATAGGCGCCCCATACTCGTATTATAACCGTTAGTAATCCTATTCCGCATCCGTACAATAACATTGCTTTAGGATTCATTGGTGATGTTACATAATCGGTGGCCATAAAAATTGCACCAAGAAGGACACCTCCCGTGAGTAAATGAAATAATGGTCCTGCATTGGCATCAGGGTTTACTGACGACATGATCCCTGTGAAAATTGCAATTGTTGCTATTATTGAAACCGGGATGTGCCATGTAATAATTTTTTTAATAAGAAGGTAGGCAAAACCGAGAAGCAGGGCAACTGCTGCAACTTCTCCAAGAGATCCGCCCATCCGGCCGAGGAACATCTCAGAAGGTGCCGGCACCTGGCTAAGAAGTTGTTGTAAAGGTTCTCCGTTTTTCAGTCCCTCCTTAACGATCGACAGGGGAGTGGCGCCCGTAACGGCATCGGTGTAGCCGGTTTTTAGTCCTGAAGGGACCGGCCATGAGGTCATCTGCACAGGAAACGAGATAAGCATGAAAACACGTCCGACAAGTGCAGGATTGAATGGATTGTTACCCAGACCGCCAAATGTCATTTTTGCAATTACGATGGACACGAAGCTTCCGATTATTATAATGAAAACCGGAATATTCGATGGAAGGTTGAATGCGAGTAAAAGCCCGGTTAAAATTGCTGATCCGTCGGAAATGGAGGAAGGCTTCTTTAAAAAGAATCTCTGGATAAGGTATTCAAAGAGAATACAGGAGATGATAGAAGTTGCTGTTACTATTACAGCGCCATAACCAAAATAGAAGATGGAAACTAAAAAGGCCGGAACAAGGGCAAGAATAACACCATACATCAGTTTTTGGGTAGTTTCTTTCCCGTGGGTTTGTGGTGACGGGGAAACATTAAGAAGCATATTCATATAGAAAAAAAATTGCTGTTTACTTCTGATTACGTTCTCGGATCATTTTGTTAACTGTGGTTTTCCCGAGCCGTATGTAATCAAGAACAGGCCGGCCTGCAGGGCAGGTGTAGCTGCACGATCCGCACTCCATGCAATCTGTTATGTGTTCTGCCTCAGCTCTTTCAAACAAACCTTTCTCTGAAAGTGTGGCAAGAAGGTAAGGCTGAAGCTGAAGGGCGCATACCGTAACACATTTTGCACATCTTATGCAGGGCTCAGTGCCCATCCTTGATGCTTCTTTCCGGGGAAGCAAGACAATCCCCGACATCCCCTTTACAACCGGAATTTCCGTTCCGGGCAAAGCTTTACCCATCATGGGTCCGCCGGCAACAATTTTTCCGGTGTCATCAGGGACTCCTCCTGCAGCTTCGATCAATCTGGCCACAGAAGTGCCTGTTCTTACAAAAAAGTTCCCGGGATCCCTGAGTGACTTGCCGGTAACAGTGACCACTCTTTCAAAAAGAGGCTTATTTTTTTGTATTGCTTCATAGACAGCAAAAGCAGTTCCCACGTTATGCACAACAGCGCCAACATCAATAGGAAGGCGGCCCGACGGAACTTCCCTGTTGATAAGAGCTTTTATAAGCTGTTTTTCTGCTCCCTGCGGATACTTTACTTTCAATGCATGAACACTTATCCCCCTGAAATTCGAGGCAAGATCAGACATGATCTTAATTGCATCAGGCTTGTTGTTCTCGATTCCGACCATTGCCTTATCCACATTGAGAGTTTTCATTAGGATCGTCACACCAACAAGTATCTCTTCACCTCTTTCAAGCATCAGCCTGTGATCGGATGTAAGATAAGGCTCACATTCAACACCGTTGATTATCAGTACATCACATTTCTTGCCAGCAGGTACCGACAGCTTTACATGCGACGGAAAAGTTGCACCACCTAAACCAACTATTCCAAGCTCAAGGCATTTTTTCACTATTTCTTCCGGTGAGAGCTTTAACTCTCTTACAATTTCTTTGCTCTTGTCTATTGAATCAACCCATTCATCACCTTCGACATCGATGAAAACAGCGTTCCTTTTATATCCTGATGAATCAGTCACCATATCTGTCTTCGTAACTGTTCCTGAAACAGATGAATGAGTGTTTGATGAAACAAATCCATTTCCGGTTGCAATTATCTGGCCTGTTTTTACTTTATCTCCCTTGTTTACGAGAACTGTGGCAGGCGCTCCCAGATGCTGTGAAACAGGAATTATTACTTTATCAGGAACAGGCAGATATCTGATTGCTGAATCAGCAGTAAGCTTATTCTCAGGTGGATGAACACCTCCGGCGGGGAATGTCTTAAGTGCTTTTTTATATAGGATATTTATCATTTTAATTATGCGCTGATTTGTTCGGCATGTGCCACTTCTTTTTCTTTTCTGGGAGGAAAGTTCAGTTCAATTATTGCGTCAACCGGGCACTCACTGACGCATTTTCTGCAGAAAGTACATTTTGTTGCATCAATGTATGCAAGATTATTCTCTATGGTTATCGCTCCGAACTGACATACTTTTAAACATTTATTGCAGGCGATACAGGCAACTTTACAAGCTTTCCGGGCTACTGCTCCTTTATCGCAATTTGAACAGGCAACGTAGATCTTCCTGTCTTTCTTTGCTCTCTTACGCAGTTCAAGCAAATCTCTGGGGCAGGCTTTAACGCACGATCCGCATCCGATACAAACCGATTCATCAATTACCGGCAATCCGGTTACCTTATCAATATGGACACCATTGAAAGAGCATGCCCTTACACAATCTCCATTACCGAGGCATCCGTAGCTGCAGTCGCTTTCACCTGCGTACAGGTTGTGAGTTATGCGGCAATCAATTGCTCCGTCATATTTTGATGTTAAAGGCCTGTTATCAGGTGTGCCGTTGCAAAGTAATACTGCTACTACAGGATCTACAACCGGGGCCTCCCTGCCAAGAATTTTTGCAATCTGGTTCATTATATCAGAGCCACCCACTGGGCAGTTGAGACCATCTAAAGTGTCGGCTTTTACAAGTTCTTCAGCCAGATTACGGCAACCGGCAAAACCACAAGCGCCACAGTTGGCTCCAGGTAAAACAGCTTGTACTTCATCTATTCTCGGATCTTCAAAGACCTTGAATTTCTGAGCTACAAAATAAAGTATTACTGCCGCTACAAGGGCAAGAATACTCAAACTAAGAACTGTTATAAGGACTGTTGAATCCATTATATGTTTTAAATTTTTAAAGAAAACGTAAATTCCTTATCAATCTTTTTTCTGAACAAAAATAAAAGAGCATAATAGGGTATAAGAGCCGATATTGAAAGAAGACCTGAAGTTAACTCCGGAAAACCTTCTGAATTAAGAATTACTAACAGTGTAATTACTGCAAAAAAAGGTAATACATATCCCAGTAATACTGCTCTGTATCCCATTGATCTTTCCATAATTATCGTCACACTGTCACCCTCGGATACTCCATAGCAACCCTGAACCTTTACAAATTTATCTTCCTTTCCCGTCATACCGCATGCTCCTTCGGCGTGGCAGCCAGAACAAGCTGATGCTGATGTTATTTTTACCAGGACTGAATCTTTGCCGGCTTTAAGCACAATACCATCGTGATGAATAATATTATTTGTTCCTGCTTCCATTAAATAGCCATCAAAACTAAGTTCACAAATTTAGTGTTACAAAGATAACAATTCGTGCCTTTTGTCAGGTTTTAACCCGGCTGTTATTATTTATAATTAATCCAGTTAAAAATGGTCAGCTGATATCGCTCCATGACTGGTTCCGGGCAAACAGGCTTTTAATGGTAGCTTTTAATATTTCATTATTAGTTTTCTCGAGCATCGGATCATCAGTCAGAATATCTTCCGCTATCCTTCTTACATATTCGATCAGCTGGCCATCTTTTCCAAGATTTGCAATTTTGAGATCAAAAGGAATACCGCTTTGCTGCGTTCCTTCGATATCTCCCGGACCTCTTATCTGAAGGTCTTTCTCTGCTATTTCAAATCCATCGCTTGTCTGGATCATCACTTCAATTCTTTTTGCAGCTTCTTTCGGGAGCTTTTCGGTGCTCATAAGTATGCAGTACGACTGCTCAGCACCTCTTCCAACCCTTCCTCTCAGCTGGTGAAGCTGTGACAGGCCGAACCGTTCAGCGCTCTCTATTATCATGACAGAAGCATTTGGTATATCAACTCCAACTTCGATAACGGTTGTCGCGATGAGTATATGTGCGTGCCCGTCTTTAAAAAGCTTCATTGATGATTCCTTGACCGCGGGTGTCATTTTCCCATGTACCACACTGATACAATATTGTGGAGCAGGAAAGACCCTTGATAAGGTATCCCAGCCATCTTCAAGATTCTTATAATCCATTTTTTCTGACTCCCTGATAAGAGGATAAACTACATAGATCTGCCTGCCTTCTGCTATCTGGTTCCTGATAAAACCAAAGACTTTATTTTTTTCCCGGTCGGTAAAGTGCATGGTTTTAATTGGAACTCTTCCCGGAGGCAGCTCATCGATCACCGAAACGTCGAGGTCACCATAAAGGGTCATGGCCAGTGTTCTTGGGATTGGAGTAGCTGTCATCACAAGCACATGAGGAGGGTTTAGATTTTTTTCCCACAATTTAGCTCTCTGGGCCACGCCGAAACGATGTTGCTCGTCGATGATTACCAGCCCGAGGTTCCCGAACTGAACATTTTCCTCAATCAGGGCATGGGTCCCAATGAGTATGTTTAGAGATTTATCGGTGAGTGATTCATCGATCAATTTTCTTGCGCTTTTTTTTGAAGAACCGGTCAGCAATCTGACTTTTATATCGATCCCATCAAGAAACCTGGTGATTGTATTATAATGCTGCGAAGCAAGGATCTCAGTAGGAGCCATCAGGCAGGCCTGGTATCCGTTGTCAATGGCAATTAGCATGCTCATCAGGGCAACCAGCGTTTTACCGCTTCCAACATCACCCTGAAGCAGGCGATTCATCTGCCTTCCTGAACCGATATCCTTCCTGATTTCTTTCATGACACGCTTTTGCGCCCCGGTAAGCGGGAAAGGGAGGTTATTGAAATAAAAATTATTGAAGTTCTCACCGACATTTGAAAAGATAAACCCTTTATATTTCCTGTTCCTGTTCACTTTGAAACGCAGGATATTCAGCTGGATGTAAAAAAGTTCCTCAAATTTCAGACGGTACCTGGCTCTTTCAAGTTCACCAGGATCGCCCGGGAAATGGATCTTGTGCAAAGACGAGTCGAGATCCATCAATTTATATTTACTTACAATGTACGGCGGCAGTGTTTCGGGTATTGTAAACCTGATAAGCTTCAGAAGAGTCCCGATATACTTGCTGATGACCCTTGACGTGATAAATTGATTCTTCAGTTTTTCAGTTATGCTGTACTGCGCCTGCAGAGCTGAACTTATCCTTTCTTCACGTTTATCGACAGCCTCAATTTCGGGATGTATTATATTAATTATTCCGTTGAAGACAGAGGGTTTACCGAAAATAATTAATTCAACTCCAACCGGATATGATCCTGTGATCCATCTGGTTCCTTTGAACCAGACAAGTTTTATTGTACCGGTTTCGTCGCTGAGATCAGCGACAAGCCTTTTACCCTTTTTTTGCCCTTCAGTTGCATACCCCCGAATAATTCCTTTAATCTGGATATATGGAAGATCCGGATCTATTTCCGCTATTTTGTAGAATTTAGTGCGGTCAATGTATTTGAATGGAAAATAATAGAGCAGGTCGCGATAAGAAACGATACCTAATTCCTTATCGAGAATATCAGCCCTTTTCGGACCGATCCCGGGTAAAAAAGTAATGCTCGTATCGAGAAAAGGATTCATTGATTATTATCTGGAACAATGTAATAGTACCTGAACTGCAGTGTCTGCCCGAAAATAACTATTTTTGAAGTCCTTACCAACTTATAGTTATCAACTGCAAAAATGATTTTTTTCAGGATACGGAATTATCTGAAATATCTGTTTTTTTGGGGCCACAGGAATGGTCATGGAATCCACAGTCCCTATGTTTTTTATCTTGTGTCACAAGTTTTCAGGAATAAAATCAATGCTGTTGTTGTCTTTAAGATAGAAAATATCAGAAAAAAATTGATTTCCGGCACTGATGAAATTAAAGTAAGGGATCTTGGTTCAGGAGCAGGAAATAATGAAATCAGAATAAGAAGAGTGAAAGAAATTGCCAGATATTCTCCTGTGACGAAAAAATACGGCATTTTTCTGGCAAGAATGGCTTCAGAATTCGGCGGGAAATATATTGTTGAACTTGGAACCTCATTTGGGATCAGTACCATGTACATGGCCGGCGCCAGTCCTGATTCTGTAATCTATTCTGTTGAAGGATCTCAGTCCATTGCCACAATTGCAGCAGAAAATTTTAATGATTTACAATTTAATAATATCAGGCTGCTAAACGGATCATTTGAGGAACATCTTCCGGCAATTATGGATTTGCCGGGTAATCCCGGACTTGTGTTTATTGATGGAAATCATCGCAAAGAGGCCGTGCTTCGTTATTTTTCGGCATTTTGTAAAAAATCGGACAGCAGAACAGTGATAGTTTTTGATGATATCCGCTATTCCCCGGAAATGGAGGAAGCATGGGAAATAATAAAAAAGGATGAAAGAGCCTCTTTTACATTGGATATTTGGAGAATGGGGATCGTCTTTTTCAAAAAAGGTATCACATCCGGGAATTATAATATACGGTATTAACATTAATTAATATTTTCCAAAACAATATTTTCATAAATTCGAAAATTTAAATTTAAACCCTATGGATAGAGTTATTGAGATTCATGATATCGTTAAAAATTATCAGGTTGGTTCGCAGATTGTACGGGCTCTGAGATCTGTATCAGTGGATATTTTAAGGAATGAATATGTTGCGATAATGGGGCCTTCAGGTTCCGGAAAATCAACCCTCATGAATCTCCTGGGGTGTCTGGATACTCCAACCAGCGGGAGCTACATTCTCAATGGGACCGATGTGAGCAAGATGGAGGATGATTATCTTGCCGAGATTAGAAATAAAGAGATTGGCTTTGTTTTTCAGACTTTCAACCTTTTACCCCGGTACACGGCCCTTGAAAATGTTACATTGCCATTGATATATGCCGGTATGCCAAAGATTGACAGAGAAAAACAGGCAATTGAAACTCTCGAACAGGTAGGTTTGGGCGACAGGATGCATCATAAGCCAAATGAATTATCGGGAGGTCAGCGTCAGCGTGTTGCGATTGCCAGGGCGCTTATTAACAAACCATCTATTATATTGGCTGATGAGCCAACTGGTAACCTCGACAGCAAGACATCTTTAGATATATTGGGGCTTCTCGATATTATTCATAAAAAAGGTAATACTGTGATACTGGTGACTCATGAAGAGGACATAGCACGACATGCTCACAGGATTATAAGGCTTCTCGATGGTGAGATATCCCAGGACTACAGGAATGAAAATATAATCAAATTCTGAGTTCATTCTCTTCTGGCTTAATCAATCTGAGGATAATGAAGATCTATACTTGTACGGGCGATGATGGTACTACATCTTTCACTGGAGGCGGCAGGGTACCCAAGCATCATATCCGTGTTGAAGCATATGGTGATATTGATGAGCTGATGGCATGGATCGGGCTTTTGGCCGCCCATGAGGAAAATGTCAACAGAAAATATATTTTATCATATATCCAGGATCAGCTTATGAGATGTGCAGCTGTGCTTGCCACTGAACGGAACGTTGCTGCAAGGATAACCCCCGGCGAAGATTGTACTGAAAAGCTTGAAAAAGAGATTGATTCCATGCAGGAGAAGCTGGTACCTTTGAACAGTTTTATCCTTCCGGGAGGAAACAAAATTATATCTTATTGTCATGTAGCACGATGCGTTTGCCGCAGGGCAGAACGATCAGTTTCACGCCTGAATGAAGAAAAAACTACACTTCCTGTAGTACTTATGTTCCTCAACAGGCTCTCAGATTACCTTTTCGTGCTTTCGAGAATGATAGCGTCGGAGACTGATACAGAGGAACTTAAGTGGTCGGTATAGAGTAATTGCAAAGTTTAAAATTGTATTGTTTTTTAAATAAAATAATATATATATTTGCAAACTTTAACGCTTAATTTCTAATATAAATGTACTGGACACTTGAATTGGCATCAAAACTCGAGGATGCTCCATGGCCTGCAACAAAAGATGAGCTGATTGATTTCGCCATTAGGTCAGGTGCCCCTATGGAAGTTATTGAAAACCTGCAGGAAATTGAAGACGAGGGTGATATTTACGAAAGTATTGAAGATATCTGGCCCGACTATCCCAGCAAGGATGACTTTTTTTTCAATGAAGATGAATATTAAAGATCAGGGTCATAAAATTATGACCCTAATTTTTTTTGAAAATATCTTCCATTTTTTTTGGCCTCAGGTTCTCAAACCAGCTGAATCCTTCCAGCCGTGGAGGCTTAAGTGTGGATATGTTAGGAGGATTTATCACTCCCTCAGGCGCTTCATGCTGAATAATGCTATTGATCTTTCCGTCTGAAACAAATATTTGAATTCTCGCGCACTTCCCGGTATTAACTCCGGCAATGTCTTTACCATCAAGAAGAAAGTATATTGATTCGGCATTACCGGTCACATCGATCTTATAGATTTTGTTTTCTTTAAAATAACCCGTTAACGATCTTCCTTTTATCTGGTTATATCTCAAGGTATCTACTTTGCTTACTATAAAGGCAGCATTGTAAAGTTCGAGCCTGTCAGATTTTTGATTTTTTGTAAACAAAGCCATTGAGTCGGATGTGAGCTGGTTCTCGGACGACCATATTACAGGTTTATAGTAAAACCTTATTACTGAATCCTGGAATGAGTAGGAGAGAGAATCACATCTGGCCTGTAATTCTTTGCTGAAGATCCTGCAGCCATAGTATGCCCTCATAACCCTGTACCCTTTAGCTGATGTGTCAGCAACCGTATGCGCCCTTATTGTATCGGCATGAAGGAACAATGAATCGCCCGAAGCATGTTGAATAAATACTGCATTGTCGGTTACCATAAATTTTTCAGGCTCTTTGTAATACCATGCATAATTTCCGAGGACCAGTAAGCTGTTAGCAGTGTCTGCAATACTGATGTTACCGAATGACTGGCCATAACCTGTTTTGCTTTCGTAATAAAGGGAATCACCTTTGATTATCTGCTGACGGTTATCGATAAGTGCATTTTTCCAGATCCTTGAAACCTCGTTTTTTGTATCATGCCAGCCTCTCTCGGAATAAATATAGATACTATCGCCGGTTAATTCAGTCGGACCAGTGAAAATTGAGGTTTCTGTCTGTGTATTATAATCCATGGTATCGGCTGTCATTACATAGTCGGGATTGACTATTCTGACGCTGTCCTTAAAATGGAACAGGTTCATGGAGACATAATAGATACCGATTATGCTTGTGAGAGTGTTATCACCGTTTATTATCCTTCCCTTATCGTTATAGGTTGCAATTTCATTTTTTACATCATAATCAACAGCATCGGTAAAGAGATGGGTCTCTTTATCAATAAGTTCCACGCTGTCGCGTAAGTTTGCAATTTCAGTACGTCCGTCGTAAAAAAGGTATTCACTATAAAGATCCAGTGTATCTCCCTGCTCAATGTGTATGTTCCTGTATGCAGTGATCTGGTTTCTATCGGGCCAGAAATGGGCGCTGTCGCATGTCATTGTAATTTCATTATGCTTTAGGCGCACGTTTCCAAGTAAACGATGAACCTCGTTCCCTGTTTTCGGATCCTTCCTGATCTTGTCGCTGTCAGCATTTAAGAGCTCTATTCTTGCTCTTCTGGTTACTCTGGGACCCTGGGACAGAAGAGAAGGAGCGAGAAGGATAAAAACAAGAAAAAAAAGTGCGTATCTGCCGGTTGATTTTATTTCAGCCATCCTGTCTTTAAAAATCCGCAGGAATTCAATTCATCGCTAATCCTGATGTATGTAATTTCAATTTTCTTTTTGATCCAATCCTCATACTTTTTGTTTCTCTCCTCCATCAGGGCCGCATTGTAGAGACTCTGATAATCATCCTTCATGTTTGCCCTGTGAGCCGTCATTTCCCTGTCGAGACGTACAACTCTGAACACTGCATTCCCGCTTTCATCTTCTGTTCTGAAGGGTTCTGATATTTCTCCCACCTTCAGATCCCTGACTCTTGAGTACATATCGCTGTTCAATTCCTCAAGAGCGAACCATGTGGTTCTGTCTGAAGGGTTCTCACTGACATATTTTCCGCCATTGATCTTGCTGTCCTTATGGCTTGAATATCTTTTAACTGCATCTTCAAATGTCATAGAGCCTTTCCTTATTTCATCCGCAATGCTGTCGAGCCTTGCCAATGCAGTCGCTTCCTCCTCAGGTTTAACTTTCGGACGGATCAGAATATGACGGGTATTAACCATATCACCCATCCTTTCAATTAACTGAATAAGATGGAAGCCATATCTTGTCTCAACAATTCGTGAAACAGTATTTTTTGTAAGACTGAAAGCAGCGTCTGCATATTCCTTTTCAAGCTGACCCCTTGTCAGGAAGCCTATTTCACCTCCTCTTTTCATCGATTCCGGATCTTCTGAATACAGTACTGCCAGCGCGTTGAAGCTTTTTCCCTTAAGTATATCACCCCTTATGTCGAGTAGTTTCTGCCTTGCCTCTGCTTTATTTTCTTCGCTTGCAGGAGGATCGAGCTGGAGGAGACTGATTTCCACTCTTGAAGGGATAAGCGGAAGAGAGTCTTTTGGGATTCGTTCAAAATATCTTTTTAAAGCAGCCGGCGTGATAGTTATATTCTGCGCAATACTTGCCTGCACCTCATTTACGGTTTCCTGTTCAAGCATCTTTTCTGTAATATCGCGTCTTATCTCTATCATTGTTTTCTTAAAGTATTCTTCAAGGGCTTTTTCACTACCTGCCTGCTTTATTGCAGTATTGATGCTCATCTCAACATTTCCGGCAACGGCATCACTTGTTACAACGATACTGTCGAGCCTGGCCTGATCAAGAAAAAGCTTTGATACAAGCAACTGTTCAAGGATCAGGCATCGCAGTTCATCAGAAGGTATTTTATTGCCTTGTCTTCTGGCATCTATCACTGTATTTTCGACATCCGAAAGATATATTACTTCATTACCCACTATTGCTGCTACCGATTCGACGAGTACCTGAGAAAAACCCGCAGTAGATGTAAATAATATTATTGCAATCGTAACAACAAAACTCAAGTTTCTTTTCATTTATAAATTTTTAATAAATCGTAAAATTTTTCTCTTTTAAAGCATCATTATAAATTCCGTTCTCGAGCGACTGGATAAATTCAAAACGGCGATTATTCCAGATTATTCTCTTTATATCGTCTTTCACGTATTCGTATGGCGCCAGTGACGATCTTAAATGGTAATCACGTATATTAATCAGATAAATTGATGAAGAGTCATTATATTCAAAGTATTTGTTTCTTTTCAGAAAATTTTCTTCATCCTCAATATTTTGATTAAGCTGAACGGTTAGCCTGCCCATTGTAATCCAATTTTCATCAAAATCATCAAAAATTTCGGCAAACTGAAAACAATAACTTTCAATCTCGGGAAGATCTTTCTGATCATCTGACCGGGCAAGCCTTCTGATTTTTTCAATGTCCGGGGCGCTTACGGGTAATTTGATGAACATTGCCTTAACGATATTGGAGTTGAGAGTAAAACTTTTTTCATGAAGCTTGTAATAATTCTCAAGCTCGTCATCTGTGACGATCGTGTCCAACTTCTCAATCATCATCTGCCGCTGGTACTGGTAAATCATAAGATTGACCCTTGTTTCCCGCAACTGTTCTTCAATATCATTCTTTAACTGTGGTGAAAGGTTCTGTTCCGCCTTGCTGAATACGAGTTCCTTTTTTGCCCATTTATTTACATAATTCCGGATGATTGCAAGACTATCTGTTTCAGAAAGCTTTTCAATAATGGGGATCTCATCATAGTAGAGTACTGCGTCACCAACCCTTGCAACAGGGATCCTGTTTTCAGTCTGAGTGTTTTGATTACATCCCAGACTGATGAAAATCAGTGCAGAAATAAAGACTAATCTATTCATTTTTAAGCTTCTTCTTTATTGCTTCCAGGATGCTATTGTCAACCTTAACAGGATACAGTTCTCTTAATTGCTTAATCCATGATGCCTCGAGCTCTTCCTGGAAACCGGTCATCATTTGAACCCGGACCTCATCAAACGGCAAAGGAACAGGTTCTAAAACATTTTTGATTACAATAACAGGAGGTAAATTTCCCGACTGGTTCAAAATAGTTCCGGGGGTCCATTCAATCTTGTCAAGTGTGGTATTCTCACCCTCAAACCATGAACCCTCTTCAATTGATACAACAGTACCATCTTTATTAAATTTATTAAGCAGTTTCTTGTCTGCATAAGGTTTCCTGGTGTATTTCCTGTAAGCTTTTATAAACTTCTGTTCCAGTCCGGGCTGATTAAGATTATATATTTTTGCTTCAGCTTTTTTTGGTGAAAGGAACTCTTTTTTATGTTCTTCATAATATTTTAGCAAGCCAATGGAATCACTGCTCACTCTTTTCCAGATTTTCTTCTCTGATATTTCGAACAGTAAAATTCCATCATGGAATTCATTCATCAGGTACCTGAAATCGGGATATTTCTTTTCAAGTATTGAGTTTTCATAAATGATAATATGATCGGCCACTCTTGTATTTAAAGAATTATCGACAAACAGAACAGGATCATCCGTAACAATCATTGAACCCCTCTTTTCAATGAATGAAGCAAATTCCCTGGTCGTAAATCTCTGATTTGCGAAAGAATACATATTGCCTGTGGGGAAAAGATCTCTGGGATATTTTTTTAACCCCTGGATTATAAGTGTATCGGTATTATCTATGAACCACTGGTAAGCAGCGGAATTTATTTTCAGCTTGTATTCTTTTTTAAGTTTTTCAACAAGTGATTTTTTGGCTAATGAATTCAGATTGGATTGATTCAGCTTGCTTTCAAGAAAAGATTTTGCTTCCTCGAAAGAGCCAGGCGCCTTCTTGTCAAGGAGCTTTATTATGTGCCAGCCGTAAAGGCTTCTTACAGGTTTTGTGTAATTGCCTGTATCTTTTAAACCAAATGCAGCTTCAGAGAAATCGCTCATCATTTCTCCCGGACCAAACCAGTTAAGTTGTCCGCCCAATACAGCTGATTCTTTATGATCTGAAAACTTTTTTGCCGTTTCACTGAAAGAATTTCCTTTTTGCAGTTCAGAATATATGGTGTTTATTGCCGATAAGGCATCTTCTGATTCTTTTTCAGAAGCTCCGGGCTGAACAGCTTTCATTATATGTGCTACAAGTATCTTTCCTTTCGAGGGTCTTTTATCGGTAACCTTTATGATATGATAGCCGTAAGGTGTACGAACGGGGTCGGAGATCTGTCCTTTTCTCAGTTTGTAGGCAGCATCTTCAAAAGGCATTATCATTTGAAAAGCAGTGAAATACCCCAGGTTACCTCCGTTTACCATAACCGATTTATCGTCGGATGTTCCTCTCGCAACATGTTCAAAAGACTCGCCCATTACAATTCTTTCCTTAATATCATTTGCTTTATTCCAGGCAATAAGAGTATCCTCAGGGGATGTATTAGCCGGGCAGGATACAAGAATGTGCCATGCATTGACTTCTGTCATGTATCGATCATAAGCCTGTTTGAGGAGTTTTTGTTTTGTCAGCTGATCAGTAAGGTGATTTTGCGCAAGCTGGTTACGGTATCCTTTTAGTTCATTTTTGAATGCTCCTGAAGTATCAAGGCGTGCTTTTATAGCATCGGCAACCTTTAACTTGAATAAGATAAATTGCTGAAGATAGCTGTCAATATCAGAGGGTTTTCCGGGTACCATACTTTTTTTATACATCCTGATGAATTCCCCGGCTTCTGTATTTCTTCCTGCCACAGTCAATAAGATTTTGCCATTCACATCCTGTGCCTGGCATAAAACCGGCAGAAAAAATAATAAGAAGATTAATTGCGATCTGAATCTCATCAGGATTGTCTGGCGCTATTATTCAAAAGACTTTCTGCTGTAGTTCGGAGCTTCCCGGGTGATTGAAACGTCGTGAGGATGGCTTTCAATAATTCCGGAGTGTGTGATCCTTACAAACTTTCCATCTTTCTTCAGGACCTGGATATTTTTTGCTCCAAGATAACCCATTCCGGCCCTGAGGCCTCCGATCAGCTGGTATATCACCTCGGATAATGTTCCCTTGTAAGGTACTCTGGCTGCTATTCCTTCAGGAACAAGTTTTTGAATGTCGTCTTCAATATCCTGAAAGTAGCGATCTTTGGAGCCCTGTTGCATGGCTTCTATTGATCCCATTCCCCTGTATGATTTAAATTTACGTCCGTTATAAATAATTGTATCACCTGGCGATTCTTCCACTCCTGCGAACAAAGATCCTGCCATAATTGAATCTGCACCCGCAGCAAGGGCCTTTATTATGTCGCCGGAATATCTTATGCCGCCATCGGCAATAACCGGAATACCTGAACCTTCGACTGCTTTTGATACATTATATATTGCTGATAACTGGGGAACACCTACACCTGCAATGATCCGGGTTGTGCAGATTGAGCCGGGGCCTATTCCGACTTTTAATGAATCTGCGCCTTCGTCAGCTAATTTTTTTGCCGCTTCAGCTGTGCCTATATTTCCAACAATAACCTCGACAGAAGGATAATTCCTTTTTATGTCTCTCAGGATGCCAATAACGCTTTTGGTATGAGCGTGTGCAGTATCGATTGATATGGCATCCACATTAGCGTTAATAAGAGCGGTCACCCTGTCAAGTGTATCGGCAGCGATCCCTACAGCACCTGCTACCCTGAGCCTGCCCTTGTCATCTTTACATGAGTTTGGACGGTCTTTGGTTTTTGTAATGTCTTTGTATGTGATCAGTCCCTTTAATTTACCATTTTCATCGACCATCGGGAGCTTCTCGATCTTATGTCTCTGTAGTATTCTCGCTGCAGATTCGAGATTTGTCTGGTGATTCGTTGTGATAAGGTTTGAAGTCATTACTTCAGTGATCTTACGGTTGCGGTCGTGTTCAAACCTCAGGTCCCTGTTTGTCACAATCCCCTTAAGAATACCGTTTTCGTCCACTACAGGAATGCCTCCGATCTTGTATTCGCTCATGAGATTCATGGCATCACCCACTGTTGCCTCAAGACTGATGGTGATAGGATCAAATATCATAACATTCTCAGCTCTCTTAACCCTTTTTACCATTGTTGCCTGAATATCTACAGGCATATTTTTATGGATAACACCAATGCCGCCTTCCCTTGCTATGGCTATTGCAAGACCATCTTCGGTGACAGTATCCATCGCAGCTGAAACAATTGGGGTATTGATACGGATATTCCTTGTGAGCATTGAGCTTATTTCCACCTCGCGCGGAAGTACTTCAGAATATGAAGGAACAAGCAGAACATCATCAAATGTTAAACCTTCATAAATTATCTTATCTTTTAAGAATGACATTGGATGGATATTTAGTTTTTGCTGGCGCAAATTACAAAAAAATCAGGACTCTGAAAACAACGCTGAATATTTCACCATCATAAAAAATTGAAATACAGTTATTACATTTGCATTGGAGCACCCGGAGCAAGTAAACTTATTATAAAATTAAACGGTTCTGCCGTTTCCTCAGATGTTAAAATGGACATAGAACCATACAGGCAAATACTGACAAAATACTGGGGATTCTCATCCTTCAGGCCGCTTCAGGAGGACATCATTAAGTCAGTTGTACAGGGAAAGGATACTCTTGGACTGATGCCTACAGGAGGTGGTAAGTCCATTACATTCCAGGTTCCTGCAATGGCTATGGAGGGCATCTGCCTTGTTATTACTCCGCTTATTGCTCTGATGAAGGATCAGGTTAACAGGTTGAACAGCCTTGAAATAAAGGCGCTTGCCATACATTCAGGAATGACAGGTGAGGAGATTGACATCTCTCTCGAAAACTGTATCTATGGTAACTATAAATTCCTTTATGTTTCTCCCGAAAGGATCGCAACCCGGCTATTTCAGGCACGGGTTTCAAAACTAAACCTCTCCATGGTTGTGATTGACGAGGCTCATTGCATATCACAATGGGGTTATGATTTCAGGCCATCCTACCTTAAGATTGCCATGCTTCGCGAATTTATACCTGGGAATATACCTTTTCTGGCTCTTACCGCTTCTGCAACCCCGGCTGTTATTGATGATATTATAAGAAGGCTGGGCTTCATGGAAAGGAATGTTCTCAAAACAAGTTTCAACCGGAAGAACATTTCATACCTTGTACGTAACGCTGAAGATAAGGGCGCCTATCTTGTCAATACTGTTAAGAAAGCCGGTGGAAGTGGTATAGTCTATGTCAGAAGCCGGAAACGTTGCCGTGAAGTAGCCGAATTGCTCGGCAAAAACGGAATAAGTTCCGACTTTTATCATGCAGGATTACCCGAAGAAGTAAAAGACAGGAAACAAGCTGCATGGGGCAGGGGTGAAACAAGGGTGATCGTTTCAACAAATGCATTCGGAATGGGAATCGACAAAGCCGAGGTACGCTTTGTTATTCACTGGGATATTCCTGATTCAATTGAAAACTACTTTCAGGAAAGCGGCAGGGCCGGTCGTGACAATAAGCCAGCTTTCGCTGTTTTATTATTTTCTCCGGCTGATAAAAAACGGCTCACCGACTCACTCCGTCAGAAATTTCCTTCAGTTGAAAGGATCAAAGACGTGTATGAGTCTTTATGCAATTATTTGCAGGTACCACAGGGTTCAGGTAAGGACAATGTATTCGATTTTAATATGGAGGCTTTCGTCTCGCATTACCGGCTGCCTGTGATAGAGACATATAACAGCCTTTTATTTCTTCAGAGGGAAGGATATCTTGAATTTACTGAAGAGATAAATAATCCTTCGCGGGTGCATTTTGTTGTTGGAAGGGATGACCTGTATAAGTTTCAGGTGGCAAATGAAAAATTCGATAGCTTTATTAAGCTGCTGCTCAGGTCATATACCGGAATGTTTACTGAATTCGTTCCCATAAATGAAGATGCACTTGCAAAAAAATCGGCTATAAAAAGAGATGATGTTTACCAGTTTCTTGTCAAGCTTTCATCGATGAACATCATAAAGTTTATTCCCGGTAAAAAGACAGCACTGGTGATTTTTACTGAAGAGCGCCTTGTAAGAAAAGCTTTAATGATATCGCCCGACAACTATATTAATGTTAAGGAGAAATTCATAGGCAGGATGAACAGCATGCTCGATTATGCAGAGAGCAGTTCCCGGTGCAGGTCGGTAATTCTGCTTGACTATTTTGGTGAAGAATCGAAGAATTGCGGTTCCTGTGATATTTGCCGGCAAAAAGCAGACCATGAATCCAAGGGTACGGATGAAACTATTTCCGAAGAAATAAAAAATATTCTTTCAAACGGCAATTACGATGCCCTCCAACTGGTTAAGAAGCTCGATTATCCTGAAGAAAAAGTTATAAAGGTATTGCGCTGGCTGCTCGATCAGAATAAGGTGGCTTATGACAAACAAAAGCTGCTGTACTGGAAAACACCCTGAAAAAATGCTTCCTTTTCCGCCTGGCTTAATTTAGCGTCTGGTTTAACCACGGGTTACGGATAACACGGATGTTTCACGAATCAGAATAAATTCTGTGTGAACTCTCCGTGAAATCCGAGTAGTTCGTGGTCAAATTATTTTAACCATTCATTATAGATATCAAAGGGTTTTCCGGAAAAATCTTCCGATATGATCAGCTGCTCTCCGGCATTACTGTTCTGATATGAGTTTTTTATTACTTGCAGATCCAGCCCGATTTCTGCTTTATCATTTCTTTCGCCGTTTGCATCCGTAGTTCCTGCCATCAGGAGTTTTCTTGGTGCCAGGGTACCTGCCAGATCGGGAAGATCATAAGATTTAAGTGCACCAGGTACCAGATTATGAATGAATCCGGGATTATAGAACCGGTTCATAACTATTGACCGGTACGATGAAATGGGTTCAATAAGCGCAATCCTCTTTATTTCATTATTAAATGCTGCAGCATAGAGCATTACAGAGGCCATCTCCTTCCGGGCGAGTCCGTAAATTTCATCTGCCCCCTGCTGTTTGAGTATCCGGGCCAGCCTTGTAACATCTCCGGCACGTATGCCAACTATACTTCTACCAATAATGACAGCGGTATACCATGTATTGTATGTAACGCCTCCTATTTGTGCATCTCCTTTAAAGTTCCCGTTACCTGTTTCTCCGATACCGAGCATATCCGGGGCGAGAACCGTAAACCCTTGTTTAACAAACCATTCCAGCTCGCCATCATTCCCGGCATCAGCCAGCTTATCTGAAGGATGTAAATAGATGATTGATTTTTTATTTGAATTTTGGGGTTTCAACAGGATATATGGGATAACATAATTACCCTCACCTTTGAGATGATATTTTTCAACCACATAACCTTCCCGTTGAAAGCGGCCTGTGAACACAGGTGCATTTGATTCGGATGGTTCAATATAACCTGACAATAACTTCGCCGAGTTCAGGACTGTCTTTCCAAAGGTCTGACCGGAAGTTCTTGCTGAACGTATATCACTGATCATTTTTTCTGCATCTGCCCGGTTCAGGCTGAATACCGTTTCTCCGGGAATTGAAGTTGAAAGCTGACCGGTTTGCGTTTTTTGCAGTTCCTCTGCCGTGGGGTAATCTACCTCTTCTTCAACAGGAGAACCAGGCAGCTGAAGATGTTTCTGGAAGAAAGCATACATTGCTTCGCGGTTTTTCCTGGTATAACCGTGTCCCCCGTCATCCTCGGTTATTTCAATATTGTCGGGTTTATCAAAAACAGAAAATACAGTTTTAAGGCCGGAATAAGTCTCACGTGATCCCTGGATGCTGAAGAAATCACTAATCGTTGCCATGATCAGAGTTGGCTTGGGAGCTCTTGCAACAATGAAGTCGGCATGATCGATCCCTTGTGTGAGTTCGTGGTAGAAATTTTGCTCACCGTCCTGAACTCCAATAGATTCCATTAAACGCCTGTAACTGGTAATATAGCCTGCAGGTGCTGATGCAACAACGCGCTCATCAAGGGCTGAAATATATGCTGTCTGGGTTCCACCGCCCGATAGTCCATGAACACCGATACGTTTAGAATCAACCTCTTTACGGCTAACAAGATAATCGATACCACGGATCCCATCCCATAAAAAATATCTTGCTACTGATTTGCCTAATAGAAACACCTGGACAGAAGGGTAGGAGTGCTCACTTGTAGAACTACCTATTACAGATGCTCCTTTGGCAGGATCGAAATATTGTAGACGTTCTCCCTGGCCAATCGGATCAATGGCAAGAACTACAAAACCCTTGCTGACCAGATTAAGCAGAGGGGTCTGATAATTCTTCAGCCTGTAAACGCCCGTGCTGTGGCCACTGCAGAATAATATCCCGGGAGCAGGCTTTTTTATTTTATCAGGTATGAAAAGTGATGCAGTTACATAAAAGCCCGGAAGCGATTCATAAATCACGTTTTCAATCCTGTAACCGTTTTTTTTGACAGTCCCGGTTATCCTCGCATTCAAAGGCGTTTTATCAGGGAACGGACCAATTATATTCCACAACGTGTTACGAACTTCAGTCTGCCTGGCCTGCCAGTCATTAAGAGTGCGTAAGTTTTTCAGACTTTCTGCCCGTTTTTCAAGAAGATCATAACCCTGCCCGGTGAGGTGCTGGTATAATGAATTGGATGCATCGCTGTAGAGAAGCCAGTAACTATTTATGACATCGAGTTCCCGTTGTTTTTGTCCGATGACATTATTATTGAATATCAGTGACAGCAGGAGAGCTGTTGTGACCATTTTGACAGACCAAAAATGTCCGGTTTTAAGTATAAATGAGTTTTTCATAGTAGTCTTTTCCAGTGGTTTATTTCATTTCCCAACCTGCTCTAACAGGTTCTTTTATTATATTATCAGCCTCGGGTAATCCTTTGGCCTTCAGATTATCCGCATCCCAAAATATCTTACTGCCGCCCAGTCTTAGTGAAAGAACTCCCAGCAGAGTTATTTCTGTAAGCCGTGAAGCATAATCAAAGTTTGAAAGTGGGGCAGGCCCGCCTTTTATTGCATCTATCCATTCGCGATGGTGGCCTTTTGTCCGTGGAATAGTTTTTTCGGGCAGCTTAACTGACTTAGCGTGACTATCAGGGAATATAAGGGGAGCAGAACTTGCACCTCCATTGTTCAATATCAGTCCCTTGTCGCCAATGAAGATTGCTCCCCTTCCGGCAAGTTTCACATCTGACGGTATGAGCTCAAAAGAAGGAGGCTTTAAACCGCCTGAGTACCAGGTCAGCTTTACGGGCTGCTGTTCACCATCTTCAGTAAAGTTGTAGTAACCTATTTCGGCATAAGGTGCAATATCGGAGCTTCCTTTATTGCCGCCGGGAATTACTTCTACAGTTTGAGGATTTTTAAGATTTAACGCCCATGTTACTGTGTCCATATCATGACAGCCAAAGTCGCCGAGGGCGCCGCAGCCAAAGGCCCAGAAGTCTCTCCATTTTACAGGGGTATAGACTTTGTTGAATGGCCTGAAGGATGTTGGTCCAAGCCAAAGGTCCCATTTAAATCCTTCAGGAACAGGTGAAGTATCTGAAGGGAAACCGGCAAGTGTGGGCAGCCACCTTGAAGTGGAAACCCACGAATGCGCCTCCCTGATTTTACCAATGACACCTGCCCTCAGATACTCGACAGTTGTCCTGTTCGCATCGGTATTGTGAAGCTGGTTTCCCATTTGTGTAGCAAGTCCTGTTTCCCTTGCTACATCACGTACTTTCCTGGCCTCCCAGAGATTATGAGTAAGGGGTTTTTCACAATAAACATGTTTTCCTGCCCTCATAGAGGTTACCGAGACATAAGCATGCGTGTTGTCGGGAGTTGCGCAGACTACAGCATCAATAGATTTTTCCTTTTCGAGCATTTGCCTGAAATCTTCGTACTCTGCTACCTTAAAAACGGGTTGTTTTTTTGTATAAAAATCCTCTATGATTTTTTTAGCGGGCCCTCTTCCCGTATCTTCCCTGTAAAGGATATCGTTTTTCCAGATGTACGCCGGATCGGATATTGCCACTATCTGTGTATCATCAAGCTTAAAAAGCTCCCTCACGCTGTAATACGATTGTCCGCCGCAACCGATGATCGCTACATTTACCCGGTCGCTAGGAGGAACAATGCCCTTTCCTCCAAGGACATGCCTGGGAATAATTGTTATTCCTGCAACAGAGGTCAATGATTTTTTGAGAAAAACCCTGCGGGAATTAGTATATTTTTTCATAATTATTTTTCCATTTATAAGATTTGAAACCAGAATCGATATTGACTATAAATGTAAGAAATTACTCACTTTTATTTACAGGCAAAATACATATAGTGATATGAAGAGAACGGAATCTTATCAGATGGGGATCACATATTCTACCGATGAAGTGCCGGGATAGAACACAGTAATTTTATCTTTAGTAAGCTTAATCACCCTCCAGTTTTCAGGATTCGCGCCAAAGCATCCTGTCATTACCTGTGTGAGCCTGCTGCCGGTTGGCATAATAAAGTTATTAATTACATTATCATGATTATGACCAACAAAGAACAGGCGGGTTGACGGGTTTCTTCCCAGTACACTAAACAAATTGAAGAGTTTTCCTTTGGATGCATAAGTTGATAAAGGTTCAGGTGTGATGGTTCTATCTTTAGCTTCCCTATAAGCAAGAGGCATGTGCATGAAGATTATTTCCACATCGTCGGGAGATGCTTTCAGCTGGGCATCGAACCATAGCAGCTGGGCAGGATCAATGATGAATGGAAGTGCTTCATCCTTATGTTCTTTGGTGCCATAGTATGCATTATCAAGAAATATAAAACGAAAAAGAGTTGTATCTATTTTCAGCAGGTGGCTGTAGTATGTGCCATTCTTAAAACTTGAAAAGCTTCTCATCCATTCGGCACGGGCCCTGGCTGAATTAAGCTGATTATTTGTATATGAAAGGTCGGGTCCTACATAGTAACTGGCAATGTCATGGTTGCCGAGAGTAAGGAAAACGGGTACTTTTACTGAATCAATCAGACTGGCATAGAGCTCAATCTGGTTGCCGGTAACGCCACTCTTTTCAGATTGAGCTTCATAGTAATCAATATTATCGCCCGTTATCACAACAAAATCGCTCCGGTACTTATCAGGAACAGTTTTAAAGAAGTTCGAGAGTGGTGCAAAGTTGTTCCCGTAATGTTGCCTTTTCTCAACAAAAAAAGGATGATGCCCCGTAAGATTACAAACATGAGGATCTGTAATATGAATAAAAGTAATCGTATCCTTATCGGAAATCAACACTTCCTGTGCTTTAGTCTTATAAGGAATAATAAAAATTAACACTATGGTTAATAAAAATGAATGGGCGATCCTGGTCATTGGTAGTTTCAGTTTATCATTATAGCGATTCAAAATATGATCTACTAATATAAAAAAATGCCCGACGATGCGGGCATTTTTTACAATTTATTATGCTTTTTAAATTAATATCCTGGATTCTGCTGAAGATTGGAGTTCTGATCAATAGCACCCTGAGGAAGAGGGGCAAGGTAATTCCATGAATTGAACTTTGCTTTCTGGAAAAATGTCGGAGTATAGGTTTTAATACCTGTTGTCGTATTTTTTTGGACTACCATTCTGTACCTGTCTCTGCTGAAAACATCTTCGGCAACCTTCCAGCGGCGGACATCAAAGAAGCGGTGTTCTTCAAAAACCAGCTCAATACGGCGTTCATTGACGAGTCTGGTCCATAATGCAGCACCAGTTTCGGTTACCAGAGGCATATTGACACCGGGCCTGCTTCTTATCATATTAATATATTGTCTGCAAACATCTTCATTTCCAAGGTTATACATTGCTTCTGCATAGTTAAGGAGCACCTCACCATACCTGTACCAAATCCATGTAGGAGAACTGCTGCCATCAGGTCCGCTTGTTGCACCACTCTGTGCTTCATCAATGAATTTCCTTACGTAATAGCTTGTTTCAGATGCATTCCATGCCGACTCAGCACCATCGGGAGAGTCCTGTCCTCCTGGTAAAAAGGTTTCAATTGTGCGTTGTTTAAACGGAGCACCGTCATATAAAATCGTGTAATAGAACCTTGGGTCACGATTTACATAAGGATTCTGGCCATTATAGTTTGAACCAGCTTCATTGATCTTCCTCCCGTTCGCCATCTCATAATCATCAATGAGGTTCTGAAGAGGGTGCGAATGTGCAAAACCAAGCCAACCGTTAGGATAGAGCAATCTTTCAACCCTTGATTCCTGGTCAACATCATCATTCTGGGGTCTTCCCCAGATAACCTCTTTTGTGTTATATCCACCGGCTTCCGTAAACAATGCCTTGTAATCGGGGTGTAACTGATATATACCGAGGTCGATAACCGCCTTTGCTGCATCAGCAGCCGCCTGCCATCTAGCTTTGTCATTCGACGGATTATTCAGGGGACTTGCATAGTACAACAATGCACGGGCTTTTATAGCCATAGCGGCTCCTCTTGTTACCCTTCCTGCGTCAGTGGCCGGATAAGTGAGCGGCAGGGCACTTATTGATGCATCAAGCTCATCTATTACAAAATCCATAACTTCATCAAACGAATTTCTTGCAACCTTGAAATCATCATCGAGATCGAAAGGTTCCTTGATTAACGGAACGCCACCGTAATGTGTTATAAACTTAAAATAGGAATAGGCCCTTACTACACGCATTTCAGCAATGAACCTGTCTTTAACTTCCTGTTTGAGAGTACTTCCCTGTACTTTTGCTAAAAATTGATTTGCCTGGCTTATTGGTGCCCAATAAGACCAGTCAGGTCCGAGCCAGACATTCAGAGGGCCCGAGTAGGAAGGAGTGGCATTTCCGAGAATAATAATCTGAATATTTGTTGCTGAATTCCTTGAATTGCACTCATCACTCATATTTGCATAAGGTAAGAACCTCCATCCCTGTGTTTGCTGAAATCCAAAAGGTATTACTTTATATGCATAATTTATAAATGCTTCAGTAAGAGCCTGGTCGTTCCAGACCAGCGCATCTGAATAGCTGTCAGTAGGGTATTTTTCAAGAACGTCCTCACAGGACCAGAGCACTGCGGACAAGATGAAAAATAAAATTCCCCGATTTATTTTCCTGATTAAAATATCTTTTTTCATAATTATTTTTTTTATTGATAATACTCCGGTTTAGAAAGAAACGTTTATCCCAAGGTTATAAATTTTTGTCTGGGGATAAAAATCACCGGTTGAGTAATTTATACCAGAATATTCAGAGCTTTCAGGTTCTCCTTCCGGGTCGTACCATTCCAGATTGGTAATGGTAAACAGGTTGTTCCCGTTCAGGAATATCATCATTGAGGATATTCCGAATCTCGACAACAGGGAGTTAGGTAATGTATAACCGAGCTGCAGGGTTTTCAGCCTTAAAAATGATGCATCCTGTAACCAGAAGGTACTGGGCATGCCGCTTACTTCACCTTCTCCAACACCGTCTTCCTGTGGAATAATAGGGTATTTTGAGTCCATGCTTCCGGCAGTGTAACGGTTCTGTAAGATTTCCCTTATTGAATTCTGGGTGGTTCTGCTGTGTTTATGTATATAAGTCCATGACCTGGCATCTCCTGAGAAATTTGCAAACAGGTTAAATCCTTTATATTCGGCTGATGCATTAAAGCCAAAGGTTATTTCAGGAATGGAACCCTTATTTATTCTAACCCTGTCAGCAGCATTGATAACACCATCATCATTTACGTCCTCATACTGAAGATCACCAACTTTTGTTCCCACCATAATTGGATTGGAGGCAACCTGCTCGGCAGTTCTGAAGATACCAAGTGCTTTATAAAGCAACTGTGCACCGATCATAGAACCTTCTGCTTTCTGATATGCCTTCATATCCTGGGGCTCACTTATATTTACCAGTTTGTTTCTGGCATAACCAAAGTTACCTGCAAATGAATATGTAAATTGATTATTCGGAGTAGTATTCCTGTGAGTCAGGCTGAATTCAAATCCATTGTTTTCAACAATACCCACGTTTTCATCGGGCAGAACAAGACCGGTATATACAGGTACCTCTTCAGTACGCGCTGTAAGAATATTTGATCTAGTCTGCTTGAAAAGATCGAATGTTATTCCTAATCCGCCATCCCATAAAGATGCATCAAAACCAATATTGGAGTTTTTTGCCACTTCCCATGTAATATTTTGATTTGCAGCAACCCCCGTCAGCAAAACTGCCTGTGTTCCTCCCCCGAAGTGTGAACCGATAGGCCTAAGTGAATACATTGACAGATATTGGAATGCATCAATCTGGTCATTTCCCATCTCACCGTATGATGCTCTTAACTTCAAGTTATTAACTGCACTGATGTTATCCATGAAACTTTCTTCGGAAACACGCCAGCCAACCGAGAAACCTGGAAAGAAGCCCCAGCGTTTATCTTTTGGGAAAGCATAAGAACCATCATACCTCAGGTTAGTTTCAAACAAATATTTGCCGAGATAATTGTAGTTCAATCTTCCAAACACATTCTGGCGTCCCCATTCACTTCTGGTGCCGGTAGATGTCATATTTTCGCCACTACCTGCAAACAGCTCCTGTATTGCGCCTGAAAGAAAGTCCTTACGGTAAGCTTCAATAAGTCTGTATTCACCTTCAGCCTGCTCAACAGCAACGAATGTTTCAAGGAAATGATTTCCAAAAGTATTTTTATATTTCAGCCTCAGGTTTACAAGGTAATCCTTGCGTTTGTTAAAACGCTCCCTGAGGTCAGGTTTGGCAACAGTACCGCCTTTTTTCTCGTTATATTTATCATTCAGCTTATCATAGGTGAATACTGTCCACGGTTCTCTCCAACGCTTATTTTCTGTGTATTCTGACCGGTAGGATACGTATCCGTCAACACCAAGTCCTTTCACCCAGGGTATGTTTATATCGAAAGATGGCTTTAAGAAGGTCCGGTATAACTTATTATTGTCATAACCACCCGCACCGGCGAGGTTAATGGCAGGATTCTCACCTATATCACCGGGGAGGGAGGCAGGTAATCCATTAGGAAAAAATGCCGGGATCAGAGGGCTGCCTTCCCAGCCAAATCCATCCACTTCAGGAGAGGTCCTGTCATCAAGTCCGCCATTTAAGTCCAGCCCGAATTTTATGTTATCAGTAATATCAACATCGACATTGGAACGTAAAGTATAACCACTGTATTCATGTATGCCTTTATTGACAAGGCTATTCTCATGAGTGTATGATCCTGACATTGAATATCTTGCTTTATCAGTACCACCTCTTACGTTAAGGTTATGCATACTCTGTCGCGAAAAATTCTTGAATATAAGATCCACCCAGCGTGTGTTTGGATAATTGATCTGATCTGTACCCGCCCTCATCGTCTGAATTTCCTGATCGGTGTACATGGCCGGGAGATTCTGCATGTTGATACGGTAATCATTTACATACTCGGCAAATTCCCATGAATTAGCCATTTCGGGCAGCCTTGTCGGCTGTGTAAAACCCTGGTTGAAAGTGTAATTAAAAGTGGGCTTTCCGATTTCCCCACGCTTTGTTGTGATAAGTATAACTCCGTTGGCAGCTCTTGCACCATATATTGATGATGAAGCATCCTTCAAAATTGATATTTGTTCAATATCATTCTGATTTATCCTCTGCCATGCTCCGGTTTCATCCGGAACACCGTCAACAACAACCAGTGGAGTGGTTGACCCTGTTGTCCCACGTCCGCGGATGTATATTTCAGAAACATTTTCGCCTGGCTCCCCTGAACGGTTAAGTGCAGTCAGACCAGGAAGCAGCCCTGATAAAGAGTTAGAAAGGCTCACCGCAGGACTCTTTTTTATTGCTGTCTCATCAGTACTGGCAACAGATCCTGTAAGTGTGGCTTTTCTCTGTGTACCATACCCGACAACCACCACCTCATCAAGACCCAGAGCTTCCGGCTGAAGCGAAATGTCAACAACAGCCTGGTTACCAATCAGTACCTCTTTGGTTGTGTATCCGATGAATGAAAATACCAGTGTGGCGTTTTTGTTAGCAGCAATTGAGAACTTCCCTGCTACATCGGTAATAGTACCGAGAGTTGTACCCTTTACAAGAACATTCACACCCGGCATTGCTTCTCTTGTATCGGTGTCGGTGACTGTTCCTGTAATTGTTTGTTGGAAATCAGCTGCAAAGGCCTGATTACCAATAAAATTACCGGTAATTAATAAGAAAAATAGAACCGGTAACATAATTCTGATTTTCTTCAGAGAATGATAAAACATTTCTCCAAATGATCTGAAGTTTTTCATGGACAATTTGTTTTAAGTTTAGTTCAACGAATTTTTGTAAGCTTTTTTAAAGGGTTATTATTATCTGTATTTATTTATATTTTCATTTTATCCAAATATTCAATATAGAGGAGTTATTTCGGATGACCCATTTTTATCCGGCACGAAATTTACTAAAAAAGCAACTGAAAAAAACTAAAAGTTTGAATTTATTTGAGATCAGGTTTTTGAGTTGAGCCTCATATTATTAATAAACAGAGCTTTACTTTAATATTTTGTTCTCATCCTTTTTAAACGCATTGTTAACCTCATCTAATGATACTCCGAGCAATGACTTTGCAACCATATCAAGATGCTGTTCCTCTCCTTCAAAATGATAGACGCGTCGTTTATGGAGAATTTCCTCACCTGGTTTCAGAAATGCAGCAGGTGAAGAGTCCTCGAGCTCATAATAATTACCAAGACTGGTTCCGTCTCTTTTTGGTCCGTCGTTATACGAGTTGACTACATCGCCTGAAAAAGGATCTTTCTGAATTTCCAGGGCTGAGTTGACATAGTCGGTTACGCCGTCGGGTAGTGTATATTCAACAACTGTAAGTATTTTATTTTCACCATCGTAGCTTCCAATAAATGGAAGAGCCCTGCCGGGAGATATTCCTATTTTACTCCTGAATTTTGCATCTGCACGAAAAAAAACTGCATTTTCACCGATCTTCAAACGTTCCCCTGGTATCTTTCCGAGATAGTCATCCCTTACAATTCTCCCGTAGTTACCTTTTTTGTACGGTAAGATAACGGTAACCCCGGGCGATGCGTTAAACATGGTCAGCATCCAAACCGATAATGCTCCATATTCCCTGCTCCATGAATTATTTCCTGTGTTTTTCAAAATATTCTCTGATTGGTAGGCTACAGCTTTTACTGATTTGTCATATCCGATACCGGTCAGATCATCAATCAGGTTCTTATTGAGCAATGTGACTTTACGTGTTATCTCTAAATTGAATAGTGTGCCTGAGTAATTTCTTAATTCAGCTGTTTTGTACAGAGTAATACTCGAAGAATCAGCATTCTGAAGATGAAATGGTTCCCTGTCAAAAGCAGCAGGTACTATCCATTTCCCGGTCCTGAATGATTCTCCTTTGCCAAAATACAAAGAAAACTGTCCACCTTCAGGTCCGAGCCAGATACGCTCTTCACCTCCAAAAGGGTTAAAATCATCCAGCACCTTATGAGAGGCGATAAGGTCATAATTGATCCATCCGTATGAATATCCGTTCATCCCGGATGATGAACTTGTCATTACCCTTCCCTGGTATTTAGGAACAACGATCAGTCGTGAATCACCATTTACCAGTTCGGTTATGTCAAGATGCTTTCGGAGAAATTCAAGGTCGTAGCCGTAACTACCTGCAACAGGATTGGAATCACTGACTGATGAATTTATAAGGTCAGAAGATCTCTTTGCTCCGGGACTATGACACGAACCAATGCAAAGTATAACGTTGAACAGCAGAGTGTATTTTACAAAAGGGAAGCCTGACATCACTTCTACATTAGTTCTTCAAGGAACTGACGCGATTTTTTTGCTTCTGAGTTGATATAACTCAATTCTCCCTTATTAAGACATTCAACAATAAGCGGTCCTTTTTTAAATCCACCTTTCCTGAGCCGTGCCATAACTCCGGCGAAATCAACCATTCCCGATCCGGGAGTGACATCAACATCTTTTGGCATCCGGAAATCCTTTACGCTCATCCCTGAAACGAGTCCGTCAACTTCCGCCGCATCATCGACCGGGTTTAATTTGCCGTCAGAATAAAAATAGATATTACCCGGATCATACCAAAGCCGGAAATTCCGGTGGCCTATTTTTTCGACCAGCGGACGGCACTCCCTGCCTGTTGAGTTAAGAGGTCCATGAGGTTTAACTGTTATGATAACATTCTTGCTTGCAGCATAATCGCAACATTCGGCAACTACCTTATAATAATTTTCAACAAGCTCCGG
This sequence comes from uncultured Bacteroidales bacterium, assembly GCA_942492865.1. Lineage (GTDB taxonomy): Bacteria > Bacteroidota > Bacteroidia > Bacteroidales > VadinHA17 > LD21. The sequence goes on from OW818650.1 coordinate 3,540,843, forward strand.
AGCTGCTATGCCTGCAAGAAGAAGATTGCTGCTTCCGCATATTTCTGCTGTATTAATCAGGTTTTTTAGTCCTTCAATGCCGGTATCGACAGATTTTCTTACGTCGAAGTTCCCTCCATAGACTGAAGCAATTTTGAGGCCTCTTGATTTTGCCTCACCGGCGATAGTGTTTGCCTGCTCAGGTGTTGTATCTTTTGTTACAATATTCCCTGTTTTTCCTGTCATCAGGCCGGCATATTTGAATCCGGCTCCTGCAATGCCGTCAAATGCAACCTGATAATCATGACCTGCCCATGGCCGGGTGTAACAACCTATCTGCCATTTAGAAGCTTTGGCTGCTGAGATTACAGCAATACCTGTTGTGGCTACCAGAACCTGGCCGACGAATTGACGTCTTGTTAACGGATGCTTAATCATACTGTTGTAATTATTCGTTTTTTATGGTCGTAAATTGCTTTTTTCCCTGTTTCATAAGATTTCTGTGCCATAAGTACGGCAACGGCATGCTGATAACCGGCTTCAATAGGGGCGTTAGGCGTGCCTCCGGTACGGATGCACTGGAGCCAGTCGAGGAAATGGTCGGGCATATCAACCGGAACAACCTTATTCTCGGTTTTTGTATTGTTAACACGCCGTGGAGCGCCATTCTCGGTGTAAGAAGGTGCAGACCAGTTACCTGCATTTATCATTCCCTTATCTCCGTAGAAATTTCTGACGCTTCCCATTCCATGTCCAAGATTATTTGAGCTGCTTACAAGGAACCCTTCAGGATAGATCCATGTTGCCTGTACACAGTCGGGAGCAGTGAACTTATACTTGTCGTTCCATGTGTATGTGCCTCCTATACAGACACATGATTCAGGGAAGCCGCAACCTGTAATATAATGCACCAGGTCCATAAAATGAGCGCCAAAGCCTGAAATTGGTCCGTGAGTAAAATCTGAATAGCCGTACCAGCCTGAATACAGATCAGAGTTGAATGGCCTCATTTTGCGATCAGATATAAATTCACCCCAGTTGACATCCTCCTGCCTGACATCTTTCAGATACCTGTACCAATAAGGCTGCTCTGCGTTCCGGCATTCTTCAATGCGGGAAAGCTTTCCCAGGAACCCCGAATTAAAAAGCTTGCGCGCACCGGCTATTCCGGGAAAGCTCCTGACCTGGGTTCCGACCTGAACAACGGTGCCGGCTGCCTTAACCGCATCAACGGCCCTGACAAGCTTATCCATCTCCATTGCCATTGGTTTTTCAACATAAATATGTTTTCCTGCCTTTGCAGCTGCTTCGAGGTGCAGGGTATGGACATGGTCGGGAGATGCTATCATTACAGCATCAATCTCTTTCATTGCGAGCAGATCGCTGTATGATGAAAATTGTCTGGCATCACGGCCAAACCATCCCTTTACTTTCGCATTTGCCTGTTCACGTGCAATACGCCAGGGATCGCAAACTGCAACAATCTCATGATTAGCAGATTCAGCAAATTTCTGAATTCCTGGCATGTGGGCATTGCTTCCACGATCGCCACAGCCAATGATACCGACCCGGATCCTGTCGTTTGCTCCAATTGACCGGCCTTTCTGCAAAATGGTGAGTGATCCTGGCATAATACCCATCCCCAGCGCAGCCATTCCAGAGTTCCTTATAAACACTTTTCTTGATAACTTTCTCATTTTATTTCATTTAACGGGACTTTATGACCCGGAGGTTTGACTAAAATTTGACGATTACTACGGATAAACTGACATAAATATAAAAAAAAATATTCACTATCCATTAAAGTCTAGGGATTGTCATTCCTCCATCTACCATAACTACCTGTCCGGTGGAGTATGGCATGGAAGACACCGCCATTGCGGCTGCCACCTTTCCGATATCCGATGGAGTACCCCATCTTTTTTGAATGGCCATTCCGCTCTGAAAAAGACGATCGTACTTTTCTGTAACCCCGGCGGTCATGTCTGTGCGTATCACGCCAGGCCTTATCTCGTAAACAGGAATATCAAACTCACCAAGTCTTGAGGCCCAGAGTCTTGTGGCCATGGCTATGCCGGCCTTTGATATGCAATATTCACCACGGTTTACTGAAGCTACAGTTGCTGAAACAGATGAAATATTTATAATGCAAAAAAACTCACCGGGATATTTTTCCTTCATTCTGATCATATTTTCAGCTACCAGTTGTGTAAGAAAATACGGACCTTTGAGATTAACATTCAATACATGTTCAAAACTTTCCTCTGAAGCTTCAAGGATGTCTTTTCTTTCGGCAGGTGCAATTCCTGCATTGTTTACCAGGACATTGATATGGCCAAATCGTTCAGTTATCTCATCAATCATCCTGGTGCGATCCTTTTTTTCAGATACATCTCCACGGCAATATTGAACATCAACCCCGAAACTCTTTAACTGATCGATTGAAGATCTGACGATGGCTTCTTCACGAACTCCGTTTACAGCCAGGTTAAAACCTGCTTTTGCAAGCTCAATGGAGATCCCAAGGCCAATGCCACGGGTTCCTCCAGTAACAAGTGCTGTTTTCTTCATCGGGTCAGTGCTTTATTATTTTTTTACTGGATTTGTTTTTAGCTCCGGTATGTTCACCCAGCGTCGTTCAGCCCAGCTTTCTATTCCTTTTTCAGCCAGTTGAACTCCTTTTACTCCTTCGAGCAGATTCCAACGGAAAGGTTCACCTTTGACCACATGTTTCAGGAACAATTCCCATTCGGCTTTGAATGCATTGTCAAAAAATTCCTGTTCAGGCACTTTGGACCAGCCTTCGTAAAAGTTGATTGGATTTGGTATGTCAGGGTTCCAAACAGGTTTTGGGGTGTTTCCATAATGCTGTGTCCAGCAATCTCTTAATCCGGCCACTGCTGAACCTTTTGTCCCGTCGACATGCAAAGTGAGCAGATCGTCTCTTCTTACGCGGGTAACCCATGAGGAATTGAAATGAGCTATAATGCCTCCTTCAAGTTCAAAAGTTGCATAAGCCGCATCATCGGCTGTACATTTGTATTTTTTGCCATTTTCATCAACCCGTTCGGGTATATGGGTGGCTCCAAGGCAGAAAACGCCTTTAACATTGCCGAAAAGGTTATCAAGCACATATCTCCAGTGACATAACATATCCATTATGATCCCGCCATCATCTTCCTTGCGGTAGTTCCAGCTGGGGCGCTGGGCAGGCACGGTGGACCCTTCGAAGACCCAGTAGCCGAATTCCCCTCGTACCGAAAGTATTTTACCAAAGAATTCGTTTTCCATGAGCCTCTTAAGCTTCATTAATCCCGGTAACCATAATTTATCCTGTACAACACCATGTTTAACCCCGGCTTTCTCGCAGACTTCATACAGTTCAAGGGCTGTTGCAGTATCAACTGCAATGGGTTTTTCGCAGTAAACATGTTTCCCTGCCCTTGCTGCCATTTTAACTGCATCGGCGCGCCGGCCGGTTGTCTGTGCATCAAAATAGATCTGATAGGAGGGATCATTCATCACTTCACCCAGATCTGTTGTCATTTTATCGATTCCCGACATTCTGCAGAGCTTCCGGAGCTTTATTTCGTCGCGGCCGACCAGAACAGGGTCGGGCATAATGAATTCAGCGGGTCCAGTCTGCACGCCTCCCTGTTTAATTATTTCAACAATGGAACGCATCAGATGCTGGTTGGTACCCATCCGGCCTGTCACTCCATTCATTATTATCCCAACCTTATGAATAGTCATTTTTTCACTCATGTTCAGATTGTTTCTTTTGTTAGTTTTATTTGTCATCTCTTTTTAGCTCGTCTCTGAATCTCCTGAAAAGGACTTTCTGATTCATTCGATGGCTCGACACTATGTCCCCCGAGGTGGACTATCTGATTCCCGCCCCTAAATCCCCTGAAGGGGACTTTTTTATTCCTTCATGGTGTTGAGGAGGCAATATCAGGAGCCTGCAGGAATTCAATATCTCAAATCATGTTTTTGTGAGGTAAGCAACTTTAATTTTTTCCAGATATTTTTTTTGGTCTTCAGTCCAGAATTTATCTGAAAATATTTCTACTTCATTATATCCTGCAAAACCTGAATCTTCAACCCAGCCCCTTATTTCAGGAATATTGATGCATCCTTCACCCATCAGGCCCCGGTCGTTCAGAAAATCCACCGTAGGAACATTCCAGTCGCAGACATGGAAAGCAAACAAGTGATTGTGCCTTGCACAGCGTTTAATTTCATCTTTGAGGGTATCGTCCCACCATACATGGTAAACATCAACTGCGACCCCGACCCATTCTGAGTTGATCATTTCGGCAATATAGTTGGCCTGTTTCATCGTATTAACAGCTGAACGGTCGCCTGCATACATCGGGTGAAGAGGTTCGATGGCCAGCTTTATGCCGGCGCTCTTTGCGAGGGGAAGGATTTTTATGATCCCTTCGGCAATCTGCTCCCTCGATTTTTCGAGTGACTGCCTGCCATCGGCCCCGCAAACCAGGACGATCAGGGGAGCGCCAACAGCTGCAGCCTGCTCTATTGCAAGTTTGTTGTCGTCTATGGCCGATTCCCGCTTTGACGCTTCGGTTGAAGGGAAAAAGCCGCCCCGGCAAAGTGAAACAACGTTCATGTTGTGATCAGCAAGAAGTTTTCTTACCTCCTGCAGGTTTTTCCTTTCCAGAACATTCCGCCAGATAGTTATCGCATGGATCCCCGCTGCGGAGTAATTCTTAACGCATTCTTCTATTCCCCAGGGTTTTGTGGTAAGAGTATGAACGCATAATTTCGAAAAGTCTTTTAATTCTGAAGGCATAATCTAACTTATTCCGTTAAAAAACGTATAATATATATCCCCTTTAATGATCCTTGTCAGGTAGAGGGCTGCTTCACGGATGTGATAATCGCCCCACATACTCGACTCGTTGCATGGAATTTTAAATCCTTCAGGGATATGATCCCATCCGTTAGGCCTGTGGTAAACCGAATGAAGCAATAAACCCTGATGTTCCGGATCTGTTGAAAGGTATGGTGTCTCAAGAAGACGTGAAATTACTGTCATGCCTGCTTGCCAGTAATGGTTCCCTTCTTCATCTCTCTTGTGGGCTTTCAGGTAATGACCAAGCCTTAGCAATCCCTGTACGCCGATGGCAGCCGCAGAGCTGTCGACCGGTTCAAAATCGTTGTAAGGATCAGCAGGTTTATTTAAGTGATCCTGCAGGTAAAGCAATCCCGGCGCACCGGTATCCCAGTATGGAATGCCGTCGGAGGGTGTGTTTTGGATGTAAAAATCACATGTTGCCCAGGCTCCTTTCAATAAAATATCAATTAAATCCTGTTTGCCGGTTGCTGTTTTAAATTCGTTATCATCAAGATTATCAATGAACTCCAGTTCTTCGGTAAATCCCAGCATGGCCCAGGCCAGGCCGCGGGTCCATGTTGAAAATCCGGTATAACCCTGCTGCGAATTGGGGCAGCGGAAATTTCCATCGTTGGGATTAAAGACCGATTCATGTGCAGTACGCCCCCATTGGTCATAGCTGTCGCGGCCCTCGTTATAATAAACAGAATATTTTGCGGTCGAGAGGAGGTGCAAGATAGCTCTTTCGAGGAGTGAGATCCTTATGTCATTCTCGCCCGGAAGGTAGTGCCCCAGGCTATGTGCCATCATCAATACCCTGCACGATCTTATTGTATCAACAAATAACGATTGTGGACCGTTAAATGAGTAGATGAATCCACCGTCGCGTGTTTTGCTCCACCTGTTTGCCTGCACTGCTCCCGAGGCTTTCAGTGCCAGTTCGTAGAAGTTTTTCTCCCAGTCATTATGAGGTATTTTCCCCTCTTTCATTAAACGATGAAGATTTCCGTAAGTACTGATGTTATTGAAACCATGATCGTGAACACCGACATGACTGATATGAGGTGACATTTTTTTTACAGTGTTTTCGCGACCGGTCTTAAGGTAGCTTTCATCGCCGGTTGCATCAAATTGCAGTATGGCGGAACCATACTGGAAGCCTTGTGTCCATTCTGTCCATCCGCGTGTGGAATATTTTCCGTTTACTGTAAATACAGGGGCTCCCCGGGAAGTATCATATTCTGATTCGATACGGCTAATTTTTTGTCCGGATAATTCCCAGAACTGCCCAAGTTTTTTTTGCAGGTCCTCAGGTTTGATTTTGTAATCAATTATCATAATTCAAATGTTTCAGTGTTTCAGGGGCTTCGCCCGTTTCAGTGTTTCATATGTTTCACATGTTCAATATTTCTTTTTAATACCAGCCATATCTCAGGATCTTCAAATCTTTTTATTGTCATATTATGCAAATATAAAATTATTAACCCTGAAACCCTGAACCGAGGCGAAGCCGAGCTCGGAGAAGTCAAACCCTGAACCGAGGCGAAGCCGAGTTCGCCGCAGGCAAACCCTGAAACTATCTTGGGTATGCCTTCAATCTTGGAGATTTCACTTCCTCTTCCCATTCTGAAAGCATTTTTTGTAACCTGCCTTTTTCTTCAGGCATTGTTTTCAGAAGGTCATTCTTTTCTGACGGATCAGTCCTGATATTGAAAAGCTTTTCATCGACTACCGAAGTTCCATTGAATTCTACCAGGTATTTAACATCTCCGTCAAGGATTGCTTTCCTTGTTGCATCACCTCTCCTGTATCTCCAGCAGAGGCTGCGATCAATGTTTTCAAGGTTTTTGGTTATGTGATTTATAATGTCATATCCATCGAGGCTGAGATCTTTCGTATAAGCGCCCGAAAGATTGATAATGGAACGGCTGAGATCGAATCCAATACCAACCTGCTCTGAGACACTATTCGCCTTGATTCTTCCCGGCCAGCGGATGATACAGGGGACCCTGATACCTCCCTCGTAAAGCTGCGACTTATATCCCGACAGGATTCCGTTGCTACCTGCTTTAGTACCTCCGTTATCGGACAAAAAGATTACTATGGTCTCTTTTTCCAGATTTTTATTTTTCAATGCGGTTAATATCCTTCCGACACCTTCATCAAGCGACTCAATCATTGCTTTGTAAATTTCCGGGGTGGAATTGTTCCATTCGTTTTCGGATAAAGGTCTTCCGATCCTGTCTCCTGGTCCCTGGTATGGTGAATGTGGTGAGGTCCATGCCATGTAAAGGAAGAATGGCTTCTTTTTACTTTGTTTGTTGATCCATTTAACTGCTTCCCTGGCAAGCAGGGCAGTCATATATTCACCTTCCCTGAAGATCTCTTTTCCGTTTTCAGCCAGGTTATGGGTACCTGACCAGCCTTTAAAATCAGGCTGATTTATTGATGCCTGCTCGGTATGATAGAAATAGTCGCCTCCGTAACCAATATTGCCCAAAGAATAATCAAAACCATGTGAATCGGGCCTGAACTTTTTTTCATAACCTAAATGCCACTTGCCGAACATAGCCGTGTTGTATCCGGCTTTCTTTAAAGTAAGGGGCAGGGTGCAATCTTCAGCCGGAAGCCCCATCTCACCCTTATTTGCAAGCCAAATTGCCTCATCATATCTTCCTACATTGCCGGCGCCAAGTGCACATTCCAGTCCGCCGGCTCTTTGCTGATAACGCCCTGTAAGCAGCGCTGCTCTGGTAGGTGTGCTCTCAGCGCTGTTGACATAAAAATTTGTAAAATGCACCCCTTCGCTGTAAAGCCTGTCAATATTTGGAGTTTTTATAGTTTTGTTTCCATAGCAGCCAATATCTGCATAACCCAGGTCGTCGGCAAGCAAAATAATTACATTTGGTTTCTGAGCCGGCAGGAAGTTCAATCCTACTGTGAAGCAGGTTGCTGATGCCAGTGCTGATTTGAGAAGAGCAGATTTAAATTTCATTTTGCATTGTATGGTTAAGTTGTTTCAGAGTTTCAGGTGCTACGCACGTTTCAGAGTTTCAGAGTTTCAGGTGCTGCGCACGTTTCAGAGTTTCAGGTGCTGCGCACGTTTCAGAGTTCAATGTTTCTTTTTAGTACCATCGAAATCAGAATTGAAAAGATAATTTATAAAATGTGATATTTTTGAAGATTCTTTTGTATAATTCACGGGCTTGCTGCCATATTTCAAGATCTTCAAATCTTTTTATTGTCATATTATATCGTATTCATTTATAAACCCTGAAACCCTGAAACCCTGAAACCCTGAAACTTACCTGAAATTCTCCTTCATCCATGAAATCATCTTTTCCTTCATTTCATCTGAAAACCTGTTATAATCTTCCGGAGCGTATAATTCCATATTATCTTTTTCTTTATACAAATCGTATACCTCTCCTGCCTCATTAACACACTTTTGAATATCAGGGAATGATGCATACTGATCCCATGTCGGTGCAATTATGAGCAGCGGGCGGGGTGCAACAGATGCTAGTATTTCATGGTAGTCGTATGGTATTCGTGATTCATTCTTAACAAAGAAGCCCAGTCTTGGTAAAAGACCATGCAGGTGTGAGTATTCATAGATACCTTCAGCCGTCTTCCCCGGAGTGTTGGTCCTCATCGGGGTAAATCCACAGACAGATATTGCTCCGGCAATACGTGTATCCAGGGCTGCACTGTATAATCCAACATTTCCTCCGAGCGAATAACCGGCAACAAAGATTTTTGCCGGATCAATCTGATCGAGCTGTGACAAGGCATCGACTGCCCATCTCACATCGGCAACCATCCTTCCCATTTTTGACCATTTGGGGAAACGCTCATAGAATAATTTACTCTCTTCTGTATTTCTTGTGCCAAAACCGATCTGATCGTAAAGGTAAACCGCATACCCTGCATTGATAAATCGTGTTATTATATTACCCGTATTCATTATCCCGGTCGAATATGCATAACCGTGCAGGTAAATGATCACAGGAAGCTTTTCATTTTTCTTTTCAGCCGGTAAGTACAGATGACCGAACATCAGGGGTGAACTGGTTATATTCGGTCCTACCCTGGGCAATCCTACAACAGTCTGCAGGTAGTCGGTCTGAGGTCCGGGTCCGACAGAAGGCGGCTCCATACCCATTCCCCAGCTGATCCTGTTCCTTATATCCTGGACCTTTTGTTCCCAGTCAGACTGATTCTTTATTGTTCTTTCATTAAGGTCATTAAAAAGATCATCATTTTTTTTGACCGGAAAGGTTAACGGATTTATGTCCTCACCGCTTTGACCAAGCCATCTGGAGAAAGTATAATTATAAATTAGCTCGTTCTTTGGTTTTATGTTACCACGGCCAAAAACATAATCGAAGAAGTCAAGATATCTTTCCATATCCCTGTAAGCAGGTGCATGCAATCCCCACCGGAGGTCAAGAGCTATTTTATCACCTGCGCCCAGGAATTCATAAGCTTTACGGGCTGATAAGTATGCCTGTTCAATGCCCCATGGGTTACCATCTGTTTCGGTCAGCGCCGATGACAGCATCAGGCCGCGGGGAGCTACTAGGGACATCAATGAGTTCTGGTCGACGGGAAGCTTGCTTTCCTGTCCGGTGAAAAATTTTATTCTTGGATTGACCCAGTGAGGGAAATTATAACTTATTCTCTCAATGGTCTCTACATTATATTTGAATGATGTGTACCGGAAGGGATCTTCTCCGCCGGTTCCACCGCTGATAGGAACCACCGCCTTGATCCTTTCATCATAAGCTGCTGCCCATAATGCCATTTTGCCGTTACGGGATAATCCGGTAAGGGCAATCTGGTCCCTGTTTACATAATTAAGGGTATACAGGTAATCTATTGTTCTCGAAGCAGCCCAGGCCCATCGCATTATTGTTGTGAAATCATATTCAGGCCACCAGATATTCTCATATTCTTCGCTATCGTCGGGGTAACCGTATTTTGGATCTGTAGCAGTAAAGCGGCAGCCTATATAGCCTCTTCTGACTGCTGCCTGTACCCAGTCGTACCTGTTTTTGATCCACTGGCAGATGAAAACCGGGAAAGGTCCGTCGCCCGGTGGTATCAGCAATGTAACATGAAGCTGTGCACGGTGTTCCGGACCAAATTTCAACAACAAAGTCCTTTCTGTGAGCTCTCCCAGTTTCTTTTCATCGAGTATCTCAACTTTGAGATTGCCGGGAGGCGGGGGTACTTTTCCTGTTATCCAGTACTGGGCCAGTTCTTTGATCTGCTCACGTTTCATCTGCCATTGTGCCATGGTTTCGACGGGAATATTCTTTCTTCCTTCATCTATTATCAGGGGATCGGGAAGGAATGGAAGGGTTGGCATCTCATCGAAATCGGGTGGGAGGGAACCTGTACGATTCAGCCACTGGTGCCATGTAAAATCGTCAGGGGTAACGTGTTCAGCTGCTCCTTCGGGAAATATCCTGTCTTCAGGAAGCACTTTCAATAATCTTTGAAGGTAATCTTTTGGGCTAAGATCAGGTTGCCCCGATGATGTTTCGGTGAAAGCAAAACACCACAGAAACATTAAGATGGAAAAGAAAAACTTCATATCTTCTTATATTTTGTCTTAAATGTAAGAAGATAAATTTATACATCAGCAGGCTGTTGATATTTTTACAGCTCTGAATGAGGATCAGGGACCGAGCAGGTTTTTGCCATCTTTACTTATCCATTCCCTTGTAACCAGTTTAGGTTTTGATTTGGGAACACTTTGAAGAAACTGCATTTTGCAGCTTACAGGAAGTTTAAGTACGTATGGTTTACATCGGTGCATATTGTCAATTGATTTTTTTGCCCCTTCGTACAAGGCCTGCCTGGTATAATCGAAAGGATAAAGCATGGCTGCTTCACGCGAGATCCCTCTCTTTGTTGGCACAGTAACTATAGCATCTCCAAAAAATTTAATTGCTTCACGGCATGTGGCCTCATCCCCGCTTACCATAATAGGAGGGACCCCAAGTTGACCTGCTGCAGCAGCACTTTGAACAAGCTCTCCTGATTCAACTCCGTTGTACCAGTAACGGTTTTCAGTGAGCGAGCTCTGAGTATGACATAATACACCATCTCGTGTCCCCATCATGGCATGGAACCCAAACATTACCAGTCCGGAAAAGGATTTGTCCAGCTTCCAGCCATCACCAATGGTTTTTGGCTTTCCGGTAACATATTTTGCTCCGGGCGCCATCAGGTGAGGTATCATGCACTGTGATCCATGACCATCCACAACAATAACCTCTGTGGCGCCTCCATCTCTCAAACCTTTTACCACAGCAGCCAGGTCGCCCATGAAATACTCACAAGCCTGGATATTGAGAGGGGTATCTTTTTCACGGGTCTGCGCAAACTTATATACCCCACTCACACCTTCAAGATCGGTCATAACATAGATCTTTATCTGGGCATTAATATTTTGTAAGCCCGTTAACGCGATTAAAATGATTACCGGTAATAGATTTTTAAAAGCTCCTTTGACGGGAAGGCCAAATGACATGCATGATTTTAAGGTTTTCATAGGTGTTATTCAGTTATTTAAGCCATTCGACAAGAAAATCATATGGTTTTTCGTCTGATGTTTGTGATAATATTTTCAATTGTTCTTCTGCTTTTCGCGATTGATAAGCGGTTTTAATGAAGTCCATATCTTCATCCAGACTTTGCGGTTCCGGCTTTTTGCCTTCACCATCCAAAACATTGATCATGGCAAGTTTTCTTGGGGCAAGACTGGCAGCAAGATCTGGAAGATCATAAGCTTGCAGTGCTCCCTGAACGGCACCATGAATAAATTCAGGCCTGTAAAAACGGTTCATAACGATGGAGTGATATGAGGAATAAGGTTCAATGAGCGCTACCCTAAGAATATCAGGATCAAAGGCAGCAGCATGTAATAAAACCGGTGACATCTCCCTCTTTGCAACACCGTAAATCTCATTTATATCTCCGCCAGCCTTTAACAGCCTTGCAAGCATAACAACATCTCCGGCTCTTATCCCCACAATGCTCCTGCCTATGAGCATTGAACAAAACCACACATTAAGGGATACTCCGTCAATATATGAGTCTCCGCGATAATCACCCGGACCCATTTCACCTGTTCCAATCAGATCAGGAGCGAGGACAGTATAACCATTGCGGGCAAACCATTCCATTTCGCCACCAGCCGATGCTTCGGCCGATTTGCCTGCGGGATGAAGGTAAATGACAGCTTTATTATTTGGCCTGTCAGGTTTCAATATCAGGTAAGGTATTATATAGTCGCCTTCGCCCTTTACAAAATATTTATCGATCATATACCCATCCCTGGGAACTCTCCCCGTATAAACCGGTTCACTTAATGTTACCGGTGCACGGTAACCCGAAAGCTTTTTTGCTGACCTTACTACTCCTGAAAGTCTGGCAAGGTCATTTTTTGTGGCCTGTCGTTTTTTTGTCAGATTTTCTGCCACTTTCCGGTTCAGGCTGTAAACTGTTTCGCCTTTGAGCGAGGTATAAACCTGTCCGGTTGCAGTGACCTGTAATTCTTCAATGCTCAGGGGTTCCATTTTCTCTTCTCTGGGAGAGCCGGGATTATTTAATGCTTTCTGAAAAAATGAATACATTGCCTCCCTGTTTTTCAGGGTTGCCCCATGCCGTGGCAGGATATCTTCGGAAGTGCCAAAGTTCTCCTCCTTACCATAGGCTTTATAGATCCTCCTGGCTTCTTCGGCGCAATTTCTGAAACCCTGTATTCCGAAATAGTCTCCTGTTGTGGCGATAATCAGTGTAGGTTTAGGCGCCCTCACCAGTAGAAGATCTGCCAGATCGATCCCCCTTATAATACCATTTATAGGCTCCTGCTCTGCATCCTGTGGTCCAGGCCCCCTGAATAATGTTGTAAAATCGGTGATGTAGCTCTCAGGCGCAGCAGCTAATATCCTTTCATCCAGTGCAGCTATCCATGACGATTGCGTGCCTCCGCCTGATCGTCCTGTTATACCTATCCTTGAAGCATCCACTTCTTTCCTGGTAAGCAGGTAATCTACGGCTCTGATGCCATCCCACATCATGTACATTATTTGTGAGCTGCCGGTTAACAGCACCTGTGCTCCGCTGTATGAATGCCAACCGTCCGATCCCCCGGGTTTTGGTTTATTTGTCACAGGATCAAAGTATTCAAGACGTTCTCCCTGGTTGACAGGATCAAATGCAAATACTATAAAACCTTTTTTTACCAGGTTAAGTATCTGGGTCTGGTAGGCCCTGTATCCATTATCCGAATGGCCGCTGCAATAGATCACAACCGGCGATTTCCCCTTTAAACCATCAGGGATGAACATTGACGAGGTGACAAAAAATCCAGGTTGTGATTCGTAAATTATATGTTCAACCTTATATGCTGGTTTTTTTATTGTTCGTACGATCTTTACGTTTAAAGGAGTTTTTGGCGGGAAATTACCTGCGGCTTCCTGCAGCGCTGTTCGCAGCCATTCCTGTCTTTTTTGCCAATCGGCCAGTGAATTCAAAGCTGCAACCGTGGCTGACCTCTTTTCAAGCAACGGATAAGCCTGTGATGAAAGATAGTGATACAATGAATTATGGGCATCACTGAATTGAATCCACACACCATTTTTTCCGCCGGCACCCGAGGAATGGATGACATCAAGTTCATTTAATGCATTCTGGGCATCTACCCTGACCCCTATAAATGATAAAATGAAAATGATTTTCAAAAACCCGAAGGAATCATTGAAAACTCCTGAAAATATTTTCATATCAGTCGTATAAGAATAAGTTTGTCTCTCAATTCTAACAATAGTGTCCGACTAAAATAATAAACAAGAGGGGCAATACCAAAAGTTTCATCGTGAATGATGGCATTGGTAATACATAAAGGCACCCAATCCCAGATGTTATCCATGGCTGTTAGTTGTCCAAACGCCATATAAAGTATTAGATACCAGCAGGAAAAAATTTTATATGCTTATTACCTTCATGCTCATTAACTATCCAGTCAAAAACTTTACAAGGAAAAAACATTTAAGCTGAGCCTGAATATATTGATGCTTTTAAATAAAAATTTATTCATTTTCTTTAAGTTCTCCTAAAGCCTCGATTAATTTTACACCGATTATTCGCATATCTTCTACATTTCTTCTAAACCAGGATATACTTAATGAAACCCCACCGGAATCATGTGTTCGAATTAACCATTGCCAAAGATGATTTTCTGGTGTTTTACGTTCTCTTACGAAACTGACATTCCACACGTAATCATTGAAGGTTTTATCCGGCATTTTTGAAAGCAAACCATCCGCAACCCATTTATGTGTGCACCACATTCCATCATCACCTTTGTGGGGCCAGCTATGAATATCTGCCCAAATGTAGGGCTTTATATTATTGACAGTATTCAGAAGCATGGTTACAACCGGTTCATCTGTTCCCACCCCATAACTAATATTTACCCCATTTGGCCTGGTTTGCTGATTCATTCCAAGGGCAACTCCATCCGGATTAAGCATTGGAATTAAATAAATAATATTTCCTTTCTTTAACTTAACCGCTTCTTGTTCATTACTTTGAAGAAATTTAATTATTTCTTCAGCAATATAAGATCCGCTTGTTTCATAAGGATGGTTGCCGGCAGTTAATAAAATGGTATGTTTTTTCTCATCCGGTACACTGGGATCCGTTATTTTAATACACCAAATATTCCGGCCATAAAACGACTTGCCTTCAATCCATTTCTTTAAATGTTTATCTTGCTTCAGCTCCTTCATAAATCCTTCAAAATGACTATAGTTATATCGGGGATAAGAGCCAACATAGGAGGTGCCGGCAGGAACTGTAATATTCAACTTCGCTTCAATTCCCTCAATGCTGGCATATGTCCACTGCCAGCTGCCAAAATCACCATAATAATAAGTATCGTATGGATAATCAGGGTGCTCTTTTAATACAGGCCATTCAATAATCAATTCCAGGCTTTGGGGCTTAGTGCTATGGTTTATGACTTTTGTATTAAAACGAAAATAGTAACTGTCATTGCTCCCTTCCTCATTAAAAGGTTTTATCCTGAACCGGTTTGGCGTTTCCTGAATAATTGATTCCTGCGATTGCGGATTCGCTCCATCAAATTCTGCCAGAACCTCTATTGGTGAGGTGACAACAGTAACCTGATTTTCTGGAATAATAAATTCAATAGAAAGCATTATAAAGGACATAATAATAAGTTCCATTGTTCTGTCTTTAAATAATTAATTACTACTGATAAAGAAAACCAGTCAAATTTTGTATTATTCTGTGCAATAGGTTTGGTCATTGATAAAAACAGCACAAATAATAAAAAACTCCCAAGTGATGAATATAATAACTTCTTTTTTCCCATGTTCTATTTCATGATGTTATATTTTCTGAGAAATTTAAAAGAGTTAAATACGCCAATCAATTAATAAAATTGAGCTTAAAAAGTTGATAATTATCAGAATAAGCATCAACTTATCTGATCCTTTTAAAATAGACTCTTTAATATGTTCATTAACACGATATGTAAAACAGTTAGAATATTCTTTCAATCCCGAATATTTATATGTTGATTGGTTTTCTTAAATGGTTTTCAAAAGTATCTTTTTTATTACTGAAAACACCACTTTAAAATTGAGCTAAGATCCTCTTGTGAATCGATAAAATTAATGTTACTATTACTATTCTTAAGAGAATAAACAGACTTTGGAAATCTCAGTTCTTCATCAATAATCCCTTTAGTGACAGGTTCTTTCAATTGATTTTTTACTTCAACAAGAGCTATCTTCCTCGGTGCAATCAATCCAATAAGATCAGGAAGGTCATATGCAGTTAATGCTGCCGGAACATAATATTTTATAAACCCTTCATCATAATATTTATTACTCACTACTGTCTGATATGAGATGAGTGAACCAATTAATGCAACAGAACCTATCGAGTTGGTAAATGCTGCAGCGTGCAAGAGTGTTGGGCACATTTCATCAAATGCTACAGCACTGATTTTATTCTGATCCACATCAAATCTGCTTTTAAGGAAATTAACCACTCTAATAACATCACCCGCCTGTATTCCTGTAATACTTCGTCCTATCATTACGGAAAGATATTGGGCAGCATATTCATAAGTATTACTTTTATCTTGAACCTCACCAGTGCCAATTAAATCAGGTGCTACTACTAAATAACCCTTTTTCACCAGTTTTTCAATTTTCCCTCCAACGGAAGCATCTGTAATTTTCCCTTTTGGATGCATATAAATAACTGCAGGAAACTTACCACTGTTTTGGGGAACAAATACCAACAGCGGAATAACGTACTCTCCTTCACCATGCAATCCATACATCTCAACCGAATACCCATCACGCTGGTATCTGCCTCTAAAGACTGATTTTACTTCTGCCGGAGGAGCCACATATCCCGAAATTTCCCTGGCTTTCTCCGCAACTCTGGCAAGGTGCTGAGCAGGAGTATTTCTAGAATCTTTGATTTTTAATAATAATTTCTGAGATTCTTTATCATTGATGCTGAATGCTGTCTCTCCTCCCAATGAAGTTGAAAGTTGTCCCGTAGGAGTCACCCGAAGATCTTCCTGTTTAAAACCTTCAAAACTCACTTCTTCTTTCGTTCCCGGAAGCATAAAAACTTTTTGGAAAAAGGCATAGATATTTTCTGAATTACGAACAAAATAAGGCGGAACATTAGTATTTATATGAATGCCATGTCCGGCATCGGCCAATACCTGCTCTGCATTTTCTTCTTTGCCTAAAACTTTGTAAGCCATCCTGACTTCATTAAAGATCTCAATTGCACCCTGAATACTGAAAAAATCGCGAGTATTCGAAGAAATTAACAATGATTTAGGTGCCCTGACCTGAAGAAGGTCTGCTTGGTTGATGCCTGCCTTTATGATACAATATACATTCTGTTCCGCATCCTGAGCTCCGATCGATTCAATAAGTCTTCTGAAACCTGATATGTAACAACCAGGAGATGCTGCTTTGATCCTGTCATCAAAAGCCGAAATGAATGTTGTCTGCAGCCCCCCGCCGGAAACCCCGTAAATCCCAATCCGATCAGGATCAACTTCTTTACGGGTTATAAGATAATCAATCCCTCTTATACCATCCCATATAAAATACCTGATAGGAGATATACCTGATAAAAACATTTGATTTCCGAAATAAGAATGTTCACTAGTACTATTGCCTATTTTTGAATCCTTTTTTTCATTATCCCAGTACTGAATCCTCTCTCCCTGACCAAGTGGATCGATCGCAAAAACTATAAATCCTTTCTTAACAAGATTGTATATTTCCTTCTGATTTATCGGTGATCTTAATGCAGGAAATCCATGTCCACTTACTTGTATTATAGCAGGTTTCTTATTATACCCATCTGGAATTAACAAACATGCTGTAACAAAAAAATTCGGCATTGATTCATATATTATCTTTTCAATCCTGAATCCATCTTTCTGGATAACGCCAGTAATCCTGGCGTTCAGAGGTGTCTTTTCCGGGAATGGGCCTACAGTTTCCAAGAGGATATTTTTGACCTTTTCTTGTCTTAACTCCCAATCTGCACTGGAGTGTAACTCCTGAACTTCTTTATCTCTGGCATCAAGATAGGCGAATGCTTGTTGATTAAGGTGACGAATAAGCATATTATTACCGTCCGACCATTCAATCCATCTGTCAAAAACATTCAGATTCTCTTCCTGTGCCATCAGAAAATAATTTCCAGGGTACAGAAAAAGTAAAAACAAACTAACAGTTATACTTTTAAATAATTGCATATTTCTCTTTTTAGGATTTTTGAATAATTGAATTTACATCTATATTCTTCTACTTGATATTCGCTTATTTTATTCCCGGATATTGGCAATACTCATGTTAAAAAATATCGAAAGATGTTTTTTGGGGAAATCGTTGACGCGATTTCCTTTTTTTATCTTTTCTCAGGGCCCGTTAATAGTTTTCATAGCGCTTGGTTTAGATAGATTTATAATTTTCTCTTATAAATGGTCACTTCTTCTTTTTTAAAGGTCCCATCCGGCATTAGTTTACTTGGTGTGACTTTATATGCAATAGGGGAGGTCATGGTTAAAAATCTTAAAACATCTTCGAGTTTATCGTCTTCGAAGGTTCCGCGGAATGAATATTTTTCCAATTCTTTATCAGCTATATTAATCTTTATGTTATACCACCTTTCGATGCGCCTGGCCACTTCAGCCATCGGATCACCCCTGAAAACAAGCATTCCCTCTTTCCATGCACTGTATTTAGCCGGGTCGGTAACTGATTTTTTGATTTCCCCGTTATGAAGAACCAACCTTTCTGAGGGAAGTAAGGAAACTCTCTCAATTCCTTTGTCATCCAGGAATTCAACTTCACCATCCTGAAGGACGACCTCTATATAATTTTCATTGGGGTAAGCGCTCATATTGAAACTGGTGCCCAATACTTTTACTATTGAATTGCCGGCGCTTATTTTAAAAGGATGGTCTTTGTCGCGCTCTACTTCAAACCACGCTTCACCTTCAAGTTTAACATTCCGGTTATTTGTAAAAGGAATAGAATAGGTGAGTTGCGAACCACTGTTAAGCATTCCAGCAGTTCCGTCGGGAAGGTTAAACGAAACGCGTGAGCCCAAAGGTGCATAGATCACGGATATAACTTCTTTCTCAATTCCAGTAGGGTATTTATGAGATAAATAGCTGTAGGTCAGACCTCCTGCAACAATTAGTGGTAGCAGCATAACTGCTGCAACCCTCATGTAGATCCGCTTTATTTTTTGCAAAGGCCGGTGCCGATTAATGGTCTCATTTATCCCTATGGTATGATGGATTCTGTCAAGCAGGTGGTTCAGATCACCTCTGTCTTTTGAATTATCCCTGAGGATATGATCCCATTCTCTTTCGAGTGCATGCCGGAGATACGGATTATTCTCACCATCAATAAAAAGTGATTCTACCCAGACTTTTTCATTATCGTCTGCCACTCCATTGATATAGCGTTCTATTTTTACTTTTTCGTCTTGTTTCAAAATCGAATTTATTACCTGGTTTCTTTTAGTTTGATTTTGCCATATACATATAATATCCTCAGAGTGCAGGATTCTCATTTAAAAATTTGAAAATAAATTTCTGATTGATCAGGAATAGATTACAGTGTCAGAAAAAGTATGAAAAGAGAACAAACAATACAATGTCTTCTTTTTTCAATCTTCCTCGGATAAACCGGAGTGTTGCTGAGATATAATTGTCAATTGTGCCAGTTGAAAGGCCAAGCTCTGAAGCGATTTCTTTTGTTGATTTATGCTCTTTACGGCTTTTTAGAAAAACCGATCTCTGTCTGTCAGGAAGGCTTGCAATTAATTTCTGGATATGATCCAATACAGACTGAAAGTCAATTCCTTCCTCAACAGCTGTTGTAGAGTTGAAAATTTCATGCCGGGTGTCATCTACAAATTTCTGCCAGTAATATCTTTTTCTGTAGAGTTTGCAGATATCATGGTAGGCTATTGTAAACAGATATGATTTGAAATATGTTTCTTTTCTCAACCTTTTATGGTTCTTCCAGACCTTAAGAAAAACTGACTGAACAAGCTCCTCAGCCTCGAATGCTGACTTCAGAAATTTCAGGCTAAAAGAATATAACTTTCCTGAATAGCGTTGGTAAAGTAGATCGAATGCTTCAATATTGCCTTCTTGAAGTCTTTCAACTAATTCATTATCAGCAAGAAAAATATTCATGCCAAAGGATTAGTTAATATATTCCTAAATATAAGTAATTATCAATATCAATACCCAGCTTTTCTTAAAATATTAAGCATTCTTCAGCTTTTTAAAATTGATACAACTTTCTTATAAAGCACCTCAACTTTCTTGTACGGATCACCTTCTCCAAGTGTCTCCAATGGCAGGTAGCCTTTGAAACCACACTGCTTCACTATTTTGATGATCTTTTCATAATCTGTTTCAACCGGGGTGTCATTGATGAAGATATTTTCTTTCATCTGCCAGGTAATGGCATATTTTGCGTTCAGTGCAATCTCACTGTAAGGGTCAGGCACATGGTAGCTTCCGATATCGAGCATCAGACCTACCCATTCATGATCAATCATCTTCAGCAGTTCTTCGATCTCACCGGCATTTTTAATAAAGTCATGATGGTTCTGTAGTGCCAGGATCACGCCATGCTCTTTTCCGTAATCGGCACATTCCCTTATATCTTCAGCGATCCATTTTGCCCTCTCTTTCCATGAGAACTGCTCTTTTGATTGATTTCCGGCAAAGATGCGTAATGTTGGAGCGCCAAGTTTTTGTGCAACCACGATCCATTCTTTAATATGCTTTTTTTCTTCTGCTCTCTTTTTCGGATCGGCCCAGGTAAAGTCATTCCTCACCCCGGTGGCATTTATTTCGAGCCCAAGCCCATAAGCTCTCTTTTTTGTCGAAAAAATCAGATCATCCGGAGGAACAGCAGGATAGGTCGGAAAGTAGTACCCTGTAAGATCGACAGCATCGAAACCGGTTCTGGCACAATAATCAATGAGATCAGAAATTTTCATGCTGCCATCTCTCAGAGGCTTGTTAAAGGAATATGCATTCAGGCTTAATTTCAATCTTTCCGGGATTGAGGCCTGATTCTGACCGTCATTAGCTTTCAGGATTGTTAAGGTGCCGGCCCCAAGACCAGCTAATGCAGAGCTCTTAATAAAAATCCTCCTGTTAATTCTTCCCATGACCATAATTTACTGGTTAATTTATTTACTATAATTTTTATTATATGTAAATATAATTTTATTATTGTTGAATTGTTTAACTGCCAATATAATATTGTCAAACCTGTTTCCGGAAGGGAACCTCCTTTCAGGTATCAATTTTTTTTATTTTTGAATCTGAAAATACTGCTATATCATTATTTATTCAATGCTTTTTTTGATTTTCAGGTTGTGGATTTATCATTAACTTAAATTTGTAATTATGTTATTTAATATTCAAGGGAAAAAAATCCTGATTACCGGTTCAACAAGGGGATTGGGTTATGTTCTTGCTGAAGGTTTAGCTAAAGAAGGAGCTTCAGTAATTATAAACGGACGGTCTCAGGAAAAAGTTGATGCTGCTGCTGGTTCTTTAATCAAGAGAGGTTTGAAAGTTTCAGGATCTGCTTTTGATATTACGAACGCCGGCGAAGTTGAACAGCAAATTAATGAAATTGAAAAAAAACTTGGCCCTATCGATGTTCTGGTCAACAATGCAGGTGTTCAGCATCGAGCTCCACTTGAAGAATTCAGACTTGAAGATTGGAATAATGTGCTGAATACCAATCTTACAGGTGCCTTTATTGTCAGTAGAGAAGCGGTAAAAGGCATGATAAAACGTAAAAGTGGTAAAATAATCAATATTTGTTCATTACAAAGTGAACTTGGCCGTCCGACAATAGCACCTTATGCGGCAGCAAAAGGCGGATTGAAAATGCTTACACGAGCAATGGCTACTGAATGGGCAAAACATAATATTCAGGTAAATGGCATAGGTCCCGGATATTTTAAGACGGATATGACAAAGCCCCTTTACGAAAATCCTGAATTTGATGCATGGTTGTGCAAAAGAACACCTGCTAACAGATGGGGAAATCCGGAAGAGCTTATTGGTACAGTGATTTACTTTTCAACAAAGGCCAGCAGTTTTATTAACGGACAACTTATTTTTGTTGATGGTGGTATTACTGCATCTATTTAATTTCCATACTGTCCCCTGGTTTAAGGATAAAATACCTGTCTTTCAGTGGTTGGGATAACCGCATATATACTTCACGGGGGTAGCCTTTTGTCCACCAGTAGTTGTTGTCGGCAACAGTAATGGTTCCATGATGCTGTGGAAAGATATAATCAGGATCAAGTGTGTTGATCAGTATAACCGATTGATCAATATACATATTATGCTCAGTAGGGGAGAAGAACAATACATCAAGATGAAAATCCTTTATCTTGTTTCGCTCCTTCTTTAAGAAAAGGTGGTCTTCCAGTAGGTAGGTATCTCCGGGTTGCAGGAAATTTTTACCATTAATATTGAACAGGTATCCGCAATCCTGCATGTTAGCATCATAATAAATTGCAAAATCCATATTCCCGTGAATAGCCCTCAGCGGACTGACCTTAATTCCCTTAACCTCAAAAGGAACTCTTGGCTTTGCAATTATTAACCTGTTCTCAGGAATCTTTAATTTTTTTGCAATAGAGATACAACTCTCGGGAATCACAAACAGACAAGATGATTTTTCAAGCAGGATACGCGAAGTATACTCATTAAAATGATCGCCGTGGCCATGAGTTATAAACGAGATATCAAGTACCTCTGCTATTTCTTCCGGAGTAACAGGGCTGGGGTCAATGCGATTTTGTTCGGTGAGGTAGAGGTCGGTGGCAATGACAAGATCATCTGACTTAATAATCCAGCTGTTGTTTCCGATCCACCACACAGCGGTACCGGTTTTATGATCTTTAATACTGGCAATCATGCTCCCATTCTGTCCGGAAATGGGCGCAATCACAAAAAGCCCCAACAGAATACCTATATACTTTTTCATTGACGGGAATTTTTATAAAGGGTTAGCGTAAAATAAATTTAATATTGACTGTATTAAATGAGTCATTGTTTTTTCCCCTCCCTGCGCCAGTGAACACCATAGTCGATGAAGTTCCGTCTTCACTCATCCATTTTGTCGGGAAACACCAGAAAAAGCAATTTGCCGGAATATTATCAGGGTTATCATTTCCGAACCATTTTTCATTATCTGAGTATAATACTGTTGACCATGGCCCCCATGGGTTCTGTGCTTCAAAAACGCCTATCATTCCTGCTTCAGGCTTGGAATGTTCGGTTGTAAGCAGATATCTTTTTAACCCCGGGTTATAGCTTATGCCAACAGGTGATCCGACTCCGTTGTTATCGGTAAAAACCGGTTTTTTTGCATTAATGTCTTTACTCCACTGAGGTTTTTGATTTTTAAATCCTGAAAAAAACTCGTATGCATCTCTTTCCATAAGCCGATCCATACTGACTCTTAAAAGGAAAATATTGCCTGGAATGTGCAGTTCCCACTCTTTGCCCGTCGTATCAGTAAATGCGTTCTGCTGCACCATATAATGATAAACATAACTGTCGGGGGCTCCATTATAATCTCTGCCAAACTGAAGAATATTTCCCCCGGCTAAATCATCCCCACGGGTAAAAGCCCAGTTAGCAGCCTGCCAAGTGGCCCCCTTATCTTTTGAAAGGTACAACCTTGATTCGTTATTATGGTCGGCCCAGTTTCCCCAACCCCCTTTTTTATCAGGGTGAACCCATGCATAGAGGTTGCCTTTCACACTTATGATGCCCCAGCTTTTTCCTTTTATTGTTGCTTCATGTTCTGAACTTTCTTTATGTCCATACCTGTCATAACCCTTGTAATTATTGTTATCACCTTCAATTCTTGCGACACCGAATGAAACTCTGTATTTGGAATTCGGGCCGGCAAATCCGTCACCATCGCCCCATATTCCATACTGGTGGTCATCATCGGCCCAGGTAAGCTGGAAGTTGTCGCTTCCGGGTGCATGTCTCTGGTGCGATGACCAGTCGATAGCCATTCCCGATATTTTACTGCTGCTGGGATATGGAGCCTTTACAGGAGCAGGATCTAAAGTAAAATTCACTTTTCGAACCGAGAAACAATCATCTCCTGAGAATAAAAGATAACATGTTTTTCCATCATTGCTCATCCATTTAACTGGTAATGAGGATGTTTCTCCCGGTCCCACATCCCAGTTTTTTGTATAAAACACAGTGTGCCATGGACCCCATGGCTCAGGGGCCTCAAAAATGCCAAATCCTCCCTGGAAGCGTGATCCTTGAGGATGCTTGCTGTAGGGCAAAGTCTGACACCACAGATAGCGTTTCAAACCGGGGTTATATGTTATACCGGACCTGTAGCAGTTAGCAGGATTTGAAAAAACTGCACCCCTGTCGTTAATGTTTTTAGACCAGACAGGCTTGCCGGCTTTATCTATTGAATTAAAGTACTCATAAGCTTTAAGATCTAAAATTTTGTTTTTGGGCACACGTGCCATTATCATCCGGTCAGCAGGTTTATAGGCATCTTTTTCATCATTAGAGTATATGTAAACAAAGTTGTCTCTTGCTCCCTGGTAGTTCTTCCCGAAATTTAAAAACACCGGAAGTCCGAAGCTCTCAGTAAATTTCCAGTCGGAGTATTTCCACGATTTGCCATGATCGGATGACCATGCAACCTGTGATTCTTCACCGTTTCCATTGGCATTTCTCACCCACATATAAAGAATGCCGTCAACCATAAGCATTCCTGATGCCTTTTTGCCGTAGCGGCCCTGGCCTAAATGTTCACCTGTTTCAGACCTTATGTTGATGCCCTGAAAATCTTCCGGGCCGCCGGTTATTTTGGCCAGACCCAGACTTAATTTTTTGTTTACCTTGGGAATAAAACCGGTTCCATCACCGTAAGCGGTGTACATATTATCATCATCGCCCCAGGTAATGGGCCAGGTATCGCTGTCGTTCGCTTTCCTTATGATTGAAGAAACAGGAGCAAACTCAATTCCACTGATTAAAGAGCTTTTTGGGTATGGGAGCTCATCGTAAGCATCCATAAGCGGATTGATGAGGTAATTGATATAACCATAATGATATGGTTCTTCTGCAGCATGATTATGCATGTCTTCTCCATTACGTACCACTATCATGTTCATGCTGGGAATAACAATCAGGGTCTGATTTCCTGCTCCCGAACCGAAAAACAGATCCCTTGGAGCCCGTGGCCATACCGCATCAAAATTTGTGTACCATGCAAGTCCGGAAGCAGCCGCATAGACCTCTTCACCTTTTCTTGAAGGTTTCGGTGTACCGGCGTATTGAACAACCATCTTTACCAGTGATGAATCAATTAACTGTTTGCCTTCCCAGTTCCCCTTGTTGAGCATCAGCCGGCCTATTCTTGCTGCTGCACGGGGTGTAAAGCTTCCTCCTCCCCAGTTTGCTACAAGTTGCAGGCCATCAACGTCATAAGTTCTTCCGTAACCTATTGACCATTCTTCATCAGATATTCCAATAGGCTTATATATTCTTTCACTCAGAAGTGTTCTGATGTCTTTTGCATCAGTTCCCCTGTAGCTTGCAGTAACGGAGTAGGCCAGCAGAGCCATTCCTGGATTTGAATACTGGTATTCTGTGCCTGGAGGGAAGATAACAGGCGCCTGGTCCCTTGAGATGCTAAATGGGTCCGGTTCTCTTCGCCAGAAGGCGCCTTTCCATCCCGGTATGTCCATATGCTTATCCTTAATTATAATACCTTTCGCCCTGGCATCAGCGCTGTCTTTTGCAGAAATCTCAGCATCCTCGATGCCTGAACTGTGGGTGGCAAGATGACGGATAGTTATTTTTGACTTAAGCGGATCACCGGTCCATTCAGGAATAAATCTTGTGACCGGGTCATCAGGTTTCATTTTTCCATCGTTCATGGCAAGCAACATTGACATACCTCCAACCAGCGCTTTGGCAAGTGAAGCTGTGCCATGTTTTTTACCCTTATCCCATCCTTCAGCATACCATTCCAGTATTATCTTATCATTTTTAATAACCAGTATTGATGTAGTTCTGTGCTTTGCAAGCAGATCCCTCATCACCTCGAGTTTTTCGGAAGAAAAACCTTCATTTTCAGGCATTGACTTTCCCCATTCGAATGATTGACCGGATGATCCGGTAGAAATGATCAAAAAGATCAGGCTGATGATATACCTGATTGTGGGATTATTTCTATCCTGCTGCCTGATTTGTATGTGCATAGATCGGTTAGTTTATGTCACTTTGTGTCAATAAACTTTATCTTCCACCGTTCCGTTGAAGTTGGCTGATGTTCTGAAAGAGAAATTTTTTCGGCCTGTTCAATGATCTCAGGATGGTCTGCTGCAATATTATTTGTCTCTAACGGATCTTTCTCAAGATCATATAATTCAAAGCCGGAGTTCACTTTGTTAAGATTCTTTCTCATGGCTTTGAATTTTCCTATAATAATAGCCTGTTGGCCGCCTGATGCGGGGAATTCCCAGTAAAGAAAATCATGTTGTTTTTGATTTTTCCCTGTCAGTTCACTGAGGAAGCTGATACCGTCCGTATCCTCATGAGCTTTCAATCCGGCTACCTCGCATAATGTTGGCAGTATGTCATAAGCTACAGCAGCATGGTCAGATACTGTACCCTGCTTTATCCTGTCGGGCCAGCAGGCGATCATGGGAACTCTTATTCCTGCTTCATTTACATTTCCTTTAGCATATCCCGGATCACACCTGAATGGTCCTCCGCTTTTGAACCATGGTGAATCTGAACCTCCGTTTGGTGCAGGACCGTTATCGCTTGAAAAGATTATAAGGGTATTTTCATAGATACCAAGGTCCTTCAGTTGCTGTACAAGGTTTCCTATCTGGTCGTCGAGGTATGAAACCATTGCAGCATAAGCAGCATGCGGATACCGGTGCGGGAAGTAACCCAGCTCGCCAAGATACGGCTTCTCATCACCCAGTTTTTCAACGTAGTAATCCACCCATTCGTTAGGAGCCTGCAGTGCGACATGTGGTATTGGGGTGGCCCAGTAAAGGAAGAATGGATGATCTTTATTTTTGTCTACAAATTCTGTAAGCTTTACAAACATATTATCAGGTGCATATTCCTTCAATGTATAAGCCGCATAGCTGTCAGGTTTTAAAGGATCAGCTCCTTCCGGAAGCAAGGTTTTTGGAGCTACCGTATCATTATCAAGGTATACCCTTCGTTCGTTTTCATAGAGGAAAACGGGATAGTAAGTATGAGCCATTCTCTGACAGTTAATCCCATAGAAATAATCGAACCCCATTTTTGTCGGAATGCTTTCCGTATTTGGCGCACCAAGTCCCCATTTACCTATCATGCCGGTTTTATATCCTTCATTTTTTAAAAGGCTGGCAATAGTGACTGTATTGTTCTTCATTGGCCTCTGACCTTCGAGAGTGGAATCAGCTATCATTGCCCTGTAATCCCATACATTACCTCTCTCGGCCCACTCATCGTTACCACGTACCTGTGAATGGCCGGAATGTTTTCCTGTAAGCAGAATGCACCGTGATGGTGCACTGACAGGCGATCCGCTGTAATATTGCGTAAACATCATACCTGCTGATGCAAGCCTGTCAATGTTAGGAGTTTCTATTTTTGTTTGTCCATAAACACCGATGTCTCCATAGCCAAGGTCATCGGCCAGAATATAAATGATATTCGGTTTTTCATCTGGCCGGGTATTCTTATTTAAACATCCGTACAGTGAAGCTGTGACGATCCCCGCCACTCCCGCTGCTACATATTGTTTCATGGCTTTTCAATTAAATTTCAATCTTTGAGGCGAAAAATTGAGTTAAAAAGAGTCTTTATCCGTAAATATATGTACAATATCCATTTACACCTTCATGCTTTGGTTTTTTTTCGTATATCACAATAAAAAATTTCTAATTTTGCAAATCGGATTTTGAAATAATATGAGTGATAATTCTGATCCTGTATATGCAAGGAACGTTGTTGAATTTGTTGCCGTAGCTAACGAATTCTGCAAATATGCAGAGCATTCCTCTGAGATAAAAGGAGATGAGATGCTCAGGATATTGCAGCGGATATTACCTTTTCTCTACCTTAAGGCCTCGCTTCTTCCGGGGTTTGAGCCTGTTTTCGAAGATGGTAATGAGAAATTCGTGACCGAATCGGACTGGTTCAGGATCCATAATACATTAAAAGAGAAATTCGGAACTGCTGATGATTACTTGGAAGTTTTCGATGAAAGGATGAAAGTGTCTGAAACACCTGTTTTGTCAAGCCTTTCCGAAAATATGGCAGATATATACCAGGATCTTAAGAATTTTCTCCTCTTATATCAGACAGGTACATCAGAGGTTATGAATGATGCTGTATGGGAATGCAGGATGAATTTTGAGACTTTCTGGGGTCAATCACTGGTTAATTCGTTGAGAGCAATTCATAAGTTTATTTATTCGGGAGAAGAAATTCAAAGAAAAGATACAGAAGAGGAAACAGATGGAAACAAACGAAATACAAAAGACTGGTTCATTTCAAGAAGACAAAAAGAGATCAGAGGAGAAGAATGACATCAAATATCTCGGTAATATAACCCTTGAAGAGATAAAGGAGTATGAGCTTTCGTGGTTCAAGGGAGAGATTATTGTAATAGAGGACCTTGAAACTTTCAGGAGAGTATTTCCTCGTCTCATGAATTCCAGGATCCTTGGTTTTGATACAGAAACAAAGCCTTCCTTTAAAAAGGGCCGTAAAAATAAAGTTTCTCTTGTTCAGCTTTCCAACAACGAGCTGGCATGTCTTATCAGGATTAATAAGACAGGTTTTCCGAAAGAGTTAACAGATCTGCTGGCTAATCGTGATATTATAAAGGTTGGTGTGGCAATTCATGATGACATAAAATACCTTTCCAGTATAAAACACTTTACCCCCGGAGGATTTATTGATCTTCAGCAATATGTAAGGGATTTCGGCATTGAATGTTCAGGCCTGAAAAAACTTGCCGCCATTGTTCTGGGGATCAGGATATCAAAACGTCAGCAGGTAACTGACTGGGAAGCTCCGGAGCTTTCTGAGCCACAGGTTATTTATGCCGCAACAGATGCCTGGGTATGTTATGAAATATATGACAGGCTGGTTGCCTGCAAAGAGGCAGTGTGATAAAACAAACATAATAACTTATAAAATTGACCGATAGAGTAAAGATCGTCCTTAAATCAGGAAAAGACCAGTCTTTAAGGAGATATCATCCCTGGATATTTTCCGGAGCTGTTAAAAAAATGTATGGCGAACCGGCAGAGGGTGATATAGTAGATGTATATGACAATAAAGATGAATTCCTGGCAATGGGTCATTATGCTCCTGGATCAATAGCCGTGAGGGTGCTTTCTTTTAAGCAGGTTGAGCCCGATATGGATTTTTTTAAATTGAAGATAGAGCAGGCGATCGCTTACAGGAAGTCCATAGGCTTTATGAATGATCCTCAATTGAATGTTTTCAGGCTCGTTCATGGGGAAGGAGACGGGTTGCCCGGGTTGATAATTGATTTTTATAATGGCGTGGCAGTGGTGCAGATGCATTCAGTAGGTTTTTACAGAATTCGTCATGACATAACAACAGTTTTGAAAGATATTCTGAAAGACAGGCTGCTTGCTGTTTATGATAAAAGCCAGGGAACTATACCATATATGGCGGGACTGAATGTAAAAAATGAATTTCTTTACGGAAATGAAGGACCGGCAACTGTTACCGAAAACGGTTTTTTATTCAAAATAGACTGGGAGTCGGGACAAAAAACAGGCTTTTTTATTGATCAGCGCGAGAACAGGAGCCTTCTTGAAAAATATTCCAGGGGCAAAAACGTCCTGAATATGTTTGGTTACACAGGTGGATTTTCCGTATATGCTATGAAGAATGCAGCCCTGGTACATACTGTTGACAGCTCATTTTCAGCCATCAATCTTGCAAACGAGAACATAAGGTTAAATTACGGAGATGACAGCAGGCATTCTTCTTATGCTGTTGATGCTTTCGATTATCTCGACGATATTAAGGACAAATATGATGTTATAGTGCTCGATCCGCCTGCTTTTGCAAAACACAATAACGTTCTTGCGAACGCTCTTCAGGGATATAAAAGATTGAACATGAGAGCTATCGGTCAGATTAAGCCGGGAGGGATAATCTTTACGTTCTCCTGTTCCCAGGTTGTTTCAAGGGAAAATTTCAGAAAATCGGTTTTTGCCGCTGCTGCAAACACAGGCCGGAATGTAAGGATACTTCATCAGCTTAGCCAGCCTTCCGATCATCCGGTGAACATATATCATCCTGAAAGCGAATACCTGAAAGGTTTGGTAATCTATGTTGAATAGTAACAATATGAATCCTGAAAAAAATATCGAACAGATTGCGAGGAAGCTTGGATTGCATCTATGGCAGGTAGAAAACACCCTGAGACTTATGGACGGAGGTGCTACTGTTCCTTTTATAAGCAGGTACCGCAAGGAGATGACAGGAAGCCTTGATGAGGTTCAGCTAATGCATATCAAGGATGAATATGAACGGTTAAAGGAGCTGGATACCCGTCGTGAGGCAATCATCCGGTCTATTGAAGAGCAGGAGAAGATGACTCCTGAGCTGCTTCAGAAGATACAGGCAGCAACCATTATGACTGAACTTGAGGATATTTATCTTCCCTTCAGGCCAAAGAGGCGGACACGGGCAACAATAGCCCGGGAGAAAGGCCTTGAACCACTGGCTTCCGTCATCCTGGAGCAAAAGGAAAGTGATCCGTATCATAAAGCGGAAGAGTTCCTGAATGATGATGTGATAACAGTCGAAGATGCGATAGGGGGAGCTTCGGATATAATTGCAGAATGGATCAGTGAAGATGAAAATGCCAGAAGAAGGCTGAGGCTTCTTTATGAGCATGAGGCTGTTATAAGTTCAAAGGTAGTTAAGGGGAAAGAAGAAGAGGGAAATAAATTCAGCGATTATTTCGATTGGTCAGAACCCCTTAAGAAGTGTCCGTCGCACCGGCTGCTGGCAATGAGAAGGGGAGAGGATGAGGGTTTTTTAAGACTGTCAATAGAACCTCCCGCAGATAAAGCTCTTGAAATAATTGATTCATTGTTCATCAAGGGAAGGAATAATTCCTCCAGAATTGTTGAAGATGCTGTGAAAGACAGCTTCAAGAGGTTACTTTCTTCTTCAATGGAAACAGAATTCAGAAATATTTCCAAAGGGAAAGCCGACATAGAAGCAATTAAGGTTTTCGCGGATAATCTGAGGCAATTACTGCTGGCACCACCCCTCGGTGAAAAAAATGTGCTTGCCATCGATCCTGGTTTTCGTACCGGTTGCAAAATAGTCTGTCTTGACAGGCAGGGAAACCTGGTACATAATGAAACAATTTACCCTCATGCTCCGCAGAACCAGACTGCTTTATCGATAAAAAAAATATTATCGCTTGTAAATGCATATAAAATTGAGGCAATTGCAATAGGCAACGGTACTGCCAGCCGCGAGACTGAAGATTTTATAAAATATGTCAAGTTTGATAAGGATATCCAGGTTTTTGTTGTAAGTGAAGCAGGCGCCTCCATATATTCGGCTTCAAAGATAGCCAGAGATGAGTTTCCTGATTATGATGTAACGGTAAGGGGTTCGGTTTCAATTGGAAGAAGACTTATGGACCCTCTCGCCGAACTGGTTAAGATAGATCCGAAATCGATAGGCGTGGGGCAGTACCAGCATGATGTCGATCAGCAGAAGCTGCAGGCATCTCTCGACGAGGTTGTTGTAAGCTGTGTTAATGCTGTCGGAGTTGAAGTCAATACATCCAGCAGCCATCTGCTTACCTATGTATCAGGCCTGGGTCCGCAGCTTGCTCAGAATATTGTTGCCTACAGGGCTGAAAACGGTCCGTTCAAATCGAGGGAAGAGCTTTTAAAAGTAAAGAGAATGGGAGCAAAAGCATTTGAGCAGAGCGCAGGATTCCTTCGCATCCGTAATGCAGAGAATCCGCTTGATTCAAGCGCAGTACACCCCGAAAGCTACCATGTTGTGGAGAAAATGGCCGGGGACATGGGATGCGAAGTCAGGGAACTTATTACAAATGACAGCAAACGGAAGGAGATAAACCTTGAAAAATATATTACACCAGTCACCGGACTTCCAACCCTGAAGGACATAATGGATGAGCTAGCCAAGCCTGGCAGGGATCCACGCTCGAAGATCAAAGAATTCAGATTTGCCGACATTCATTCCATGGATGAACTTGTACCTGGTATGATTGTACCGGGAATTGTAACAAATATTACAAAATTCGGTGCATTTGTGGATATCGGAGTAAAACAGGATGGTCTGGTGCATGTTTCAAACATGAGCAAGACTTATGTGAATGATCCTTCAACAATCGTGAAGCTTCATCAGCATATTATGGTTAAGATCATTGATGTCGACGTCAACAGGAGAAGGATCCAGCTTTCCATGAAAGATCTTAATCCGCAGGAATCCAAATGATGAAATTTATATTCACTTTAATCTTTTATCGTTCCTTAGTTCTCGTTCCTCATTAACCCGGAACCCGGAACCCGGAACATCTTCTTACTTTAAACTTTATCCTTTAACCTTAAAATGGTTTATCCCGAAAATTTTGAATATAAAATCGGCTTCGACAGGATCAGGGGCATGCTGAAGGAAAAATGCCTTAGTCCGATGGGCCTTGAGAAAGTTGATGCACTTGAATTCATTGATGATTATAATGAAATCAGGCTGAGAATAGCAGCTACTTCAGAATTTCAGCTGGTGCTTCAGTTTGAGGATTATTTTCCATCGGAACATTATTATAAAATTTCTGATTCGCTTAACAAAATAAGAATTGAAGGCACTTTTCCCGAAGTATCAGAAGTATTTGACCTGAAAAGATCACTTGAGACAGTAAAGGATATTCTTAATTTTTTCAAAACAAAGGATGAAATAAAATTTCCGGTACTAAAGTCACTCTGCGGTTCAGTAAAGACATACCCTTATGTACTTGATTCCATCGACCGGATAATAGATAAACGGGGTATTGTAAAAGATAATGCATCCTCCCGTCTGAAAGAGATAAGGTCGGAACTTGCATCCAAGAGCGCTCATGTATCAAAGCGTCTTGTGGCAATAATGAAGCAGGCTCAGGCTGAAGGGATCGTAGATGCCGACACAACTGTTTCATTAAGAAACGGCAGGGGAGTGATACCCGTGAATGTCTATGATAAGCGTAAGATCAGAGGACTTATACATGACCAGTCGGCGTCAGGAAAGACAGTTTATGTAGAGCCGGAGGAAATTGTCGAAATAAATAATGATATTATTGAGCTCGAATATGAGGAGAAGAGAGAGATTGTAAGGATTCTTACAGCTTTTGCCGGTAATATAAGGCCTTATATTGATGAGCTCCTTGATACAAATGTTTTTCTGGGTGAAATTGATTTCATAAGAGCAAAAGCTCTTCTGGGAATACAGCTCAATTCTATAAAACCGATAATTTCCGAAAAGCCTTCTCTCAGATGGAAAGGAGCAATACACCCTCTTCTTTATATGACTTTCAGCAGGATGCCTGGCAGAAAAGTTGTTCCTCTCGATATTGCACTTGATGAAAACAACAGGATCCTTCTTATTTCAGGACCAAATGCCGGTGGAAAATCGGTATGTCTTAAGACAGTGGGCCTGCTTCAGTATATGGTCCAGTGCGGTCTTACCATTCCGGTTGAAGAAGGTTCTGAAGCCGGGATTTTCAAAGATATTCTCATTGACATTGGCGATGAGCAAAGTATTGACAATGACCTGAGTACTTATAGTTCTCATCTCATCAATATGAAAAATTTTGTCAGGTACGGCACTGACAGATCGTTGATACTGATCGATGAATTTGGAACGGGAACGGAACCAATGCTCGGAGGTTCAATAGCAGAAGCCATTCTGGCAGAGCTAAACAGGAAAAAGATGTTTGGTGTCATAACAACCCATTATACCAATCTAAAATATTTTGCTTCGCTTACCGAAGGGATCATTAACGGGGCCATGTCGTTTGACAATCATCTTTTACAGCCGCTTTTCCAGTTAATTATAGGAAAGCCTGGAAGTTCATTTGCTTTTGAAATTGCAAGGAAAATAGGACTTCCTGAGGAGATTCTTTCAGAGGCGTCCCAAAAAGCAGGAGTAAAGAATATTAATTACGACAGGCACCTTAAGGATATTGCCAGGGATAAAAGGTACTGGGAAAACAAAAGGCAGAGTATAAGGCAGGAGGAGAAAAGGCTTTCTGAGTTGATCGGAGAAATGGAAAGCGAGCTCTCCGGGACAAAAAACCTCAAAAAAGAGATCATTTCTAAAGCAAAAGACGAGGCTCAGAACCTGCTGAAGGAATCAAACCGGATGATTGAGAATACCATCCGTCAGATAAGGGAGGCCCAGGCTGAAAAAGAAAAGACCCGCGACCTCAGAAATCAACTTGAAGAATTCAGGGGTTCAGTTGATCAGGACCCTGAAACACCGGTTACGGAAACTGAGAAAAAACTTCTGAACCTGAGGGAAAGAGCCAAAAAGATAAGGAAAGCAGAAGAAGTGAAAAAGGAACCAGAACCTGTAGTGGCTGGTTTACTGAAGCCCGGTGATGCTGTCAGAATTATCGATTCGCAGGCAGCAGGTGAAGTGGTGGTGGTTAAAGGTAAAAAGATTCAGGTTGAAACAGGGAGCATAAGGATCTTTGTCGATATTGAAAAAGTTGAAAGAATAAGCAGGGCCGAGCTTAAAAAGTCACTGAGATCGGTTCCGGTTTACAGGGAACCCGATCCTGCTGTAAATGAAAGAAAAATAAACTTCAGGCCCGAGATAGACATAAGAGGTGTAAGAGGAGAGGAAGCAATAAATGAGGTACGCGATTTTATTGATAATGCACTCATTGTTCAGCATCGCAATCTCAGGATCCTGCATGGAAAGGGAAACGGAATACTCAGAGAGCTTGTGAGGCAGTATCTCTCAACGGTTGATGTGGTTAAAAGCTTCCGGGATGAACATGTTGAATTCGGAGGATCGGGGATAACGGTTGTGGAGATGGATTTTTAAACTATTTACCAGCTAAATCCCCCAGATGGGGGACTTTTAACTTTACGAACATCGAAATAATTATCCTGAATTAAAGCCCCTCTCACTTCGGGAGAAGGGCCCGATAGCTATCGGGATGGGGAGAGGCCGGTTGAAACAAAGGTCAGGAGGGGCTCACTAATACAATCTTACTGATCCGTACGAAGATTGAACACTTACCACCGATGAAGGATTTTCATCTTTTCCTACAACTCCGCTGGTTTCATTTGAGTTGTTTTCAATAATCCTTTTCTGGTATTTGAAATTTTCTTCATCTATCTTCAATCCGCCATAAGTAACTTTTGCATCGAGTTTATAGCTTGCCGATTCATCAATGCCAAGCTTAACACCGGTATATCTTGTTATTATCTTTATCGATTCAAAGCCTGCAGGTACATTTTCTGCTGTAAGCGAGCCGTAGCTGCCGTTAAAATCAAGTTTCTTCCTCAGAACTCCAATGTTGATATCATCATATCCTGTTTCAAGTATAAGGTTATTTATATTTTCAATCCTTACATTATCATATTTGGAATTGCCTACCAGTGAGCTGGCCTCAACAATCTGAATTTTTGAGTATTTACTATCGAGAAGCAGCGCCTGTCCTTTTTCAACTCTTACAACCGGGCTGTACCTTGTATAAATGTCAAGCCAGCCTGTTTCACCGATTGTAGCTTTTCCATAGGCAATTTTAACAGCGCTCATTGGTTTCTCATTTCCTCTTGTGAGTTTCCCGGCCGTAAGATTACCATATTTTATGTCAAGATCAACACGTCCGTCGAGTGCATCTATATCAGTATCGCCATAGCGGTTTGCGAGTGTGAGATTTGCATAGGCAGGCATCTTAACTTTGTAGACGATGCTGAATCGTTTTGACCTGCTGCCCCATCCCGAGAAATTGAATTTTTCATCTATCATGGTTTTTGCCGAGACCAGGCTCTGCCCTTCAGTGAACTGAATGTCGATGTACTCTAACAGTTTTTGAGCTCTTACTTCATCCTGCATCTCTATAGTCACCTTTACATCTATAGTTATCTTGTCCTGATCCCAACTCTGAATAGTGATATTTCCATACCTGTTGTTCAGATCGAGAGTGGTTCCCAGGGCTGCTCCAAACTCCCTATGAAACTCTTTTGCTACTTCCTGAGCCTTCAGGGAAGTGGAAAAAATACAAAGAGCCGTTATAAGGATGAAAATTGATTTATAAATTGACTTTTTCATTTTCTATTGTATTAGTATGTTCGTTCCTGATTGATTTTAATTGACTTAATATGAAAGTCATGACTTCAACTTTGGTTTGATAGTGCTCAATCATTGCATTGATAATTCTTTCATCATCGGGATTGGCTCTGAGCTCTTTCTGCAGTTGGATATAAGATGAATCCATGCTTTTCATCTCGGTCAGAAGCAGATCCTTTTGTTTCGGATTATTATTAAAGTCGATTGAAACTATTTCATCCTCCATCAGATTTACCTGGTGCATGTAATAATTTTCAACTTCCCTGTATTGCGGAGATACTTCACCCAAAGACATCATAGCGCTGTCCTTTCTGATAAAATGCTCCCATGTCCATAATGATGAAAGGGTGATAAGTAAAGTTACCACAGCTGCCTTTAACAGATAGGGTACTATGCTTTTTATGGTTTTTGAAGAATGCAATCTCTGACGAAGCTTATTCTGAAACCTTTCCATGTGCCCTGGCATAGGTTCCTTATCTTCGAAAAGATCCCTGTTATATTTTAATATTTCATCTATAGTTTTCATTCCTTTTTAGTTTTCCGTTTTCTTTAATTTCCTGTAACAGCTTCTGTTTGGCTCTCGATAGCTGGGATCGTGAGGTGCTGCTTGATATTGCCAGTATTTCAGCTATTTCATCATGATCGTAACCCTCAAGGAGATATAATGACAGGATGATACGGTAGCCATCCGGAAGCTTCTCTATGGCTTTTTTAACCTCTTCAACCTTATATTCTGCCTCTTCATACCTCGATTCTTCCACATGGCTCTGATCGCTTATATTAATATGCAAATCAATATCTTCAAATACAGCCTTTTTCTTACCCAGAGAATCAAGCGAACGGTTTATGACAATCTTTTTGAGCCAGGCACCGAAGCTTACCGTTCCCGAAAAAGTGTCTATCTTCTCAAATGCAGACAGAAATGCTTCCTGCATAATGTCTTCGGCTTCCATCTGATCTGATACAATTCTGAAGCTTGTATTGAACATTGCCTTGTAGTAGAGCTTATAAATCTGGAACTGCGATTTCTGGTCGCCTGCCAGACATCCATCAATGAGATCCTGATGCAGATTTTTGAATGCAGGTTCAATGTTTGTCATTGTAAAAAACTCACTGGTTTGTATTTGTAATGCTGCACCCACAGTCTGTTAATTTTAATCAAGAGACGTGGTTTTTTTTTATTTGATGCATTTAAAATTATAAATTTTGTAATTATGATCATAAAAAAAAAGGACCCGGACTAATTAATCCGGATCCTTTTGTAATATGCCATCTTAGAGTGACTTTATTCAAATAGCTTAAATGCACTTTTTATTAATTCTATTGCTTCGAGCAGCTGTTTTTCATTAATTACAAGCGGAGGTGCAAACCGAATAATATGATCATGGGTGGGTTTTGCAATTACTCCCTTATCTTTCATAGCTATACAGACATCCCATGCTGTTTTCCCCCCTTTAGGAGTTATCACTACGGCATTCAGAAGGCCTTTTCCTCGAACGATGCCGATCATCTCCGATTTAATGCTGCTCATTTCCTTACGGAAAACTTTACCAAGATTTTCGGCATTTTCCGCGAGTTTTTCGTTCTTAATAACTTCAAGTGCGGCAATGCCCACCTTGCAGGCAAGGGGATTACCTCCGAAGGTCGATCCGTGTTCACCGGGCTTTATGGTCAGCATTATTTCATCATCGGCCAGAACGGCTGATACAGGCATTACACCTCCTGATAATGCTTTCCCAAGTATAAGGATGTCGGGACGTACTCCTTCATGGTCGCAGGCAAGTAATTTTCCTGTGCGTGCAATTCCTGTCTGTACTTCATCGGCAATGAAGAGTACATTTTTTGATTTGCAGAGGTCAAAAGCTTTCCTCAGGTAACCTTCATCAGGAACATAAACTCCTGCTTCACCCTGAATGGGCTCAACAAGAAATCCTGCAACATTGGGATCCTGCAATGCACTTTCAAGAGCTTTTATGTCATTATAGGGAATAATTATAAATCCGGGAGTGTAGGGACCATAATCCTTGCGTGCATCCGGATCGGTCGACATTGATATGATAGATATTGTCCGGCCGTGAAAATTACCCTCACAGGCTATTATTTTTGCCTGCCCGTCAGCAATACCTTTCTTCTTATATGCCCATTTACGGGTAAGCTTAAGAGCAGTTTCATCAGCCTCTGCCCCTGAATTCATGGGAAGAACCTTGTCGTAACCGAAAAATTTTGTGATATATTCCTCGTACTCACCAAGAACAGAATTATAGAATGCCCTTGAAGTCAGGGTAAGCCTTTTTGCCTGATCTGTTAAAGCTTTCACAATAGCAGGATGGCAATGCCCCTGATTTACCGCTGAATATGCAGACAAGAAATCAAAATATCTTTTTCCTTCTACATCCCATACAAAAGGCCCTTCACCTCTTTCAAGAACAACCGGAAGAGGATGATAATTATGGGCACCATACCTGTCTTCACGATTAATATAATCCTGTGGATTCATTTTATTGATTATTAATTAGTTATATTTTGAAAAATATCAAGCTACAATTTTAGTAAAGCTTTTTCTCTTTTCCAAGGACTTTTACCTTCCTTACTGCTCGCATATGACATCTTATGTCAGGTTTCCCGTGTCATCCTTGATCAAGTCAGGTCTTAATCTTGCGGTACGTTCCTCCGACTGTCCATGCCTCCACTTATCTATTTCGGCAGCGTGACCTGAAAGAAGTATATCAGGTACTTTCCATCCTTTGAATTCAGCGGGCCTTGTATAAACCGGAGGCGCAAGCAGGTCATCCTGAAAAGAATCATACAGGGCCGATTGCTCATCGGAGATTGCACCTGGTATTAACCTGACTATTGCGTCGGTTATCACCGCTGCCGGTAACTCTCCGCCTGATAACACATAGTCGCCGACTGATATCTCAAGCGTGATGAGATGATCGCGTATTCGTTGATCTACTCCTTTATAATGCCCTGCAAGAATGATAATATTATTTTTCAGAGAAAGTCTGTTTGCCATTTTCTGATCGAATTTTACGCCGTCAGGAGATGTATAGATTATCTCGTCATATTTTCTTTCACTTGTAAGCTTGTCTATTGCCTTGAAAACAGGTTCGATCATCATCACCATGCCTGCACCGCCACCAAAAGCATAGTCATCGACGCTTTTATATTTGTCATTTGCAAAATCATGCAGATTGAGAACATTGATTTCAACAATACCCTTATCCCTGGCTCTTTTGACAATGGAATAATTAAGCGGACTCTCTATCAGTTCGGGTAAAACAGTGAGTATATCAATTCTCATCTTTGAATTTTTTTTCAAAATTACATACTTCCAGCCTAATATAGCCATGAGTTTGATTAATTTCGCAGCATGAAATGCAGACCAGGTTGCGGCGCATGCTGCATAGTTATCTCGATATCATCCCCGATACCGGGAATGCCTGATGGTAAACCGGCGGGAGTAAGGTGCATCCACCTGCTTGAGGGAAATATATGTTCCCTTTTCAATCATCCTTCAAGGCCTAGAGTATGTCAGGATTTTAAGGCTGAACCAGCCTTCTGCGGCTCCACCAACCAGGAGGCTTTCAGGATTCTGGATTCGATTGTATAAATTGTGCTCAGGGCGCAGGGCGGAGAGGTGAGCGTAGAGCGTAAAGCGTAGAGCGGAGAGAAGGGGTTTATTTTCCTGAATGATAAACAATTTTACCGCCGGTAATTGTATAATCCACCTTTGTTTTCATTATTTCACCTTCAGGTATGGTAAGCAGGTTCTTGTCGGTAATAACTATATCAGCCAGGTAACCTTTCCTTATCATCCCTTTTCTGTCTTCCATAAACTGGGCATAAGCCGATCCAAGGGTATAGCTTTTTATAGCTTCTTCCATTGTAAGCTTTTCACCGGGGAACCAGCCTTCACCTTCTTCACCAAGACGGTTTTTCCTGGATACTGCCGCATAGAGTCCCTCCATCGGATTTAATGGCTCAACCGGGTAATCTGTTCCGAAAGCTATGACCGATCCCTCATTTACAAGGCTCCTCCATGCATAAGCCCCTTTGCATCTTTCAAAACCGATACGTTTCTCATAAAAATTTTTATCGGTGATGCAATGGGTAGGCTGCATGGAAGGTATCACACCGAGCTGGTAAAACCGTGGAATATCGGACAGCTGAAGAGTCTGGGTATGCTCGTCACGGTGGCGGCTGTTACGTTTGCCGTTTACCGCCAATGCCTTTTCATAAGCATTTAAAGTCCAGTTGTTACCTTTATCGCCGATGGCATGAATACCGATCTGGAATCCGAGCCTGTCGGCCGTGACAACCTGATTTTCAAACTCACTGTATGGCATCATTGCAAGACCTGCTGAGCCCGGGTTATCTGCAAACGGTTCAAACATAAGCGCCGTTCCCGAACCTATTGTGCCGTCAATAAAGCCCTTGAGATAACCGAATCTGATCCAGTTCCCTTCCGGGGAATATTTTTTTTGAAGCTCAAGGTAATTCCTAAGTAAAGTGGTATCGGCAGTCAGGGTTTTACCTATATCGATCCTGGTTGTAAGTTCTCCTTCATCCTGAAGCTCTTCATAGGCTTTGAAATCAGCATTACCGGGTATCTGGATACTCGTAACGCCGAATTCCCTTGCCTCTTTTAAGGCAAGAAGATATCCCGGTCTGGTATCAGTGACTCTATCACCGGCTGTCATATTATTATTTTCTACATCAATCTTTATAAGTCCCGCAGCTTTTTCCTTAAGTATCCCTGTTGGTTCTCCGGTGAGAGGATCTCTCTGAATTTCACCTCCGAATGGATCAGGAGTCTTTTCCGTGATGCCTGATCTTTTCAATACGTAGCTGTTAACGAGCACTGAATGACCGTCGGCCCTTGATAATATTACCGGATTATCAGGAGCTACTTTGTCGAGCAATTCCTTTGATGGCCATTTCCTGTCAACGAACATCTCATGTTCCCAGTGTCCTCCCCTTATGACCTTTCCGGGTTCTGTCTTTTCGACGGCTGCCTTGATTTTTTCTGTTATAACCGATGGATCGGTAGTATATCGAAGCTCGATGAAAGAGGGGTCGAGAGGTCCAAAATGAGCGTGGGCATCATTGAATCCCGGAATGACAAGCCGGCCTTTTGCATCAATTACCCTGGTCTGTCCATCCTGTATCATCAGCTTTATTTTATCTGTTGATCCGACGGCAATTATTTCTTCTCCCTTTACAGCTATTGCTTCTGCTGAAGGATTATCCTTATCAATTGTCAGGACCTTACCGTTAATTATTACAAGATCGGCTGTTTCATAACGCTTGCAGCTACCCGAAAAAACAGATGTGACTGTTAATAATATAGTTATAAGTTTTCTCATTGATCAATTTTGTTTTGAAGCTGAAATATATAAAAAATATTGCCGGGGATAAGTTCATTATTATGTTAAAAATTTTAAATGGCACCTTTCTGTATATCTGTTCAAAACAGGTAAATTCGCCTAAAATTTTTAATAATGAATATAGCATTAATTGGTTACGGAAGGATGGGTCATGAAATTGAAGCCGTCGCACTGAAAAGAGGTCATACTATTAAACTCATAGTTGATGTAGACAACGAAGGAGATCTTAATGGTAAAAATCTGAAAGAGATAGATGTTGCAATTGAGTTTTCTTCCCCTGAAGCCGCTTTTGATAAAATAATCAGGTGCCTCGAAAACGGAACACCGGTAGTTTCAGGAACAACGGGCTGGATTAAGGACTATGACAAGGCTGCAGACATCTGCCTTAAAAACAGGACATCTTTCATACATGCTTCAAATTTCAGTATTGGGGTAAATCTGATCTTTATGCTGAATGCAGAGCTTGCAAAAAAAATGTCTCAGTATGGAGACTATAGCGTCTCAATAGAGGAAATACATCATACCAAAAAACTTGATGCACCAAGCGGAACTGCAATTACTCTGGCAAACGGAATCACTGATAACCATCAGGCATATACCGGGTGGACGCTGACCGATAAGACCGGTAAAGGATTGATACCCGTTAGTGCAATCAGGGAAGGATCGGTTCCGGGGACACATACAGTTGCCTGGGATTCGGAAATAGATACATTGAGCCTGCGTCATGTTGCAAAAAATCGTTCAGGTTTTGCTATGGGAGCTGTTGTTGCAGCTGAGTTTATCAGTACGAGAAAGGGAATCTTCACAATGAAGGACGTGCTTGGATTGTAATTATTATTCTTATTTTTACCTTTCTATATAAAAATCAATACTTATGGATCAAAGGTTTGAAAGAAAACATATACATTTTGCTATTGCAGCTGTACTGTATCTTCTTATTGTAATTTGGATCGGTAATTACTGGCTGCTCCTTGGGCTTGGTGTTGTTTATGATCTTTATATCTCTGAAAAGGTAAACTGGACATTCTGGAAAAAAAGATATGGAAAGAACAGCGCTTTCATTGAATGGCTAGATGCCCTTATATTTGCTGTTATTGCTGTTACCCTCATCAATATCTTCCTTTTTCAGAATTACCGCATACCTACACCTTCGATGGAAAAGTCGCTTCTTGTTGGGGATCATCTTTTTGTGAGCAAGCTGGCCTATGGTCCCAGGATGCCCAATACACCACTTGCTTTTCCGTTCACCCAGCATACCATGCCAATCACTGGAAGTAAATCATGGTCGAACATTGTGGTTTGGGATTATAAAAGATTGTGGGGTGGGGGTAAGGTAAAGCAGAATGATCCAATAGTATTTAATTTTCCGGCTGGAGATACTGTTGTAATAGAAGACCAGGCTACCAGCTATTATGAAATTGTACGAAGAAGAGCAAGGGAATTGATGAAGAGTGATATGTACGGAAATGAATCGTTAAAGCCGATGTCGCATTATATGACCAATGCCCGTAAGGAACTTTGGGAATCTAACAATATAATTTACAGGCCCGTCGACAGGAGAGATAATTACGTTAAAAGATGTGTAGGATTACCAGGCGATACAATCAAGATACTGTCAGGTGAATTATACATCAATGGAATTTTAATCCCCGATAACGGCACACAGGAAACAAATTATGTTGTTCAAACAAATGGAACTACCATAAATCCGAAGGCCTTTGAAAGACTTGATATAAACAAATCTGACCAGATGATGGTCTCAGGTGCATCTTATATACTCCCTCTGACAAAATCAAACTCCGAAATCATTGCAAAATTTGCAAATGTTACAAAGGTGAGTCCAATAATAGCTAGGAAAGGTAAATTTGAAGCATATATCTTCCCATACGATCCGAAGCTTGCCTGGAATGAAGATAATTTCGGACCCTTGTGGATTCCTGCAAAGGGAACAACAGTTAAGATCGATACTTCCAACATTGGAATTTATGAAAGGATAATTGATGTGTTTGAAGAAAATGATTTCAGGGTTGAAGGAAGCAAAATCTATATCAATAATACTCTTGCCGACAGCTATACCTTTAAAATGGATTATTACTGGATGATGGGTGATAACAGGCAGAATTCTGCCGACTCACGTTACTGGGGATTTGTACCTGAGGACCATATAGTGGGTAAACCCAAATTCATCTGGCTCTCGCTCAATAAGGAAGCGAGGGGACTTAACAGCATCAGGTTAGGAAGGATGTTTAAAAAAGTAAGGTAATTGCCCCTCCTTACCTCCCAAATGGGGAGGGAAAAAACCGAGTTGCGCGGATTTATAATCCGTGCCTTGTTACTCTCATTTTACCGGCACCGATTGCAACTGAGCGGACCCAATAATGCTTAACTAAGATCGGAATATGTTTCCGCGAGCTCAGCGAAGCTAAATCGGCGCCAGCATCATAAAAGTCCCCCATTTGGGGGATTTAGGGGGTATAAAAAACAAAAAAGCTGTCTCAATCTGAAACAGCTTTTTGTTTTTAATACGAACCCACTTCCCTGGGGGTAGGGACCTCTATTTTACTTTTTCAACAATTGCTTTAAATGCTTCAGGACTGTTCATTGCAAGGTCTGCAAGAGTTTTCCTGTTAAGGGTGATCCCTTTTTTGGCAAGGTTACCGATAAAAGTCGAATAGCTCATATCGTACTGCCTTACACCTGCATTGATCCTTTGTATCCATAAGGCCCTGAAAAGGCCTTTCTTTTTCTTCCTGTCGCGGTATGCGTAACCCAGACCTTTGTCGAGGGTGTTTTTTGCAACCGTTATAACATTTTTTCGTGATCCGAAATTTCCTCTTGTCTGCTTAAGAACCTTTTTTCTCCTGGCTCTTGAAGCTACTGCATTTACTGATCTTGGCATAGCTCATTTTTTTTGAATGTCAGCGTTCCGTCTGTAGGACTCTTATATGCTGAACAATCTGTTAATACTATAAAAATTAATTAAATCAAAGAACAATTTATTTGCTGGCCAGCATAAGCTTGACATTTTTAAGGTCAGTTTTATCAACCAGACCGAAGTAAGAAAGATTCCTCTTACGTTTGGTTGATTTCTTTGTCAGGATGTGGCTTTTAAA
This sequence comes from uncultured Bacteroidales bacterium, assembly GCA_942492865.1. Lineage (GTDB taxonomy): Bacteria > Bacteroidota > Bacteroidia > Bacteroidales > VadinHA17 > LD21. Next base: position 3,585,237 of record OW818650.1, read on the forward strand.
TGCATGTTTCCTTTTGATTTTTCCAGTTCCGGTCAAAGAAAATCTCTTCTTTGCACCAGGATTTGTCTTCATTTTTGGCATTTCTCGACTGATAATATATTAAAAAATTACTTCTTCTTCTTTGGAGAAAAGGATACGATCATTCTTTTTCCCTCAAGGCGTGGCAGCTGTTCTACCTTTCCATACTCCTCGAGATCGTTTGCAAATCTCAGAAGCAGCACTTCACCCTGTTCCTTGAATAAAATTGATCTACCTTTAAAGAATACATAAGCTCTTACCTTTGATCCCTCTTCGAGGAATTTTATCGCATGCTTGAGCTTGAAATTATAATCATGTTCATCTGTATTAGGACCAAACCTGATCTCCTTAACCACAATTTTCGCTGCTTTTGCCTTGATCTCTTTCTGCTTTTTCTTTTGCTGATAGAGAAACTTCTGATAGTCAACGATTTTGCAAACAGGGGGATCTGCATTAGGAGAAATTTCCACAAGATCGAGCTCCATTTTATCTGCCAGTTTTAAGGCATCCTGAAGACTCATCACTTCTGATTCAATTTCATCACCAACAACCCTGACCACTTTTGACATGATCCTGTTGTTAATTTTGTGAGCCGGCTGGGTAATCCTGCTTGGGCTTCGCCTTATTGGTCCTGTTATAGCTATTTCCTCCTTATTTTGGTTAATACTTAAGCATTATTCAATTATGACGCTATTTCTTTTTTTATTTCTGCGTTTAAGAAAGTAATAAAATCTTCAACTTTCATGACACCCATATCTCCTTCACCCTGCTTCCGGACAGCTATTGTTCCGCTTTCAGTTTCTTTTTCTCCTATTATCAGGAGGTAGGGAATCCTTCTTAATTCATTATCCCTGATCTTTTTACCTATCTTTTCGCTTCTGTCGTCAATAAGTGTGCAAATATCGGAATTATTTAGAATTTCCAAAACTTTTCCTGCATAATCATTGAATTTTTCACTAATGGGCAAGATGACTGCTTTCTCCGGAGCGAGCCAGAGGGGGAATTTCCCTGCAGTATTTTCTATCAGAACAGCAATAAAACGTTCCATGGAACCGAAGATGGCCCTGTGTATCATCACCGGCCTGTGCTTCTGATTATCGCTTCCGTTATAAGTGAGTTCGAACCTTTCGGGCATGTTATAATCGACCTGGATGGTTCCGAGCTGCCATTTTCTTCCAATGGCATCGCGTACCATGAAGTCGAGCTTTGGTCCGTAAAAGGCAGCTTCGCCCGGAACGATAGTTGTTTTCAGATTCATCTCACCTGCAGCTTCAATAATATCACGTTCAGCATTGATCCAGTTTTCATCCGATCCTATGTATTTCTGTTTGTTATCAGGATCACGCAATGAGATCTGGGCAGTGTAATCGTTGAAATTCAGTATTTTGAAAATATATAATACCAGGTCGATCATGCTCTTGAACTCATCTCTCAGCTGGTCGGGGCGGCAGAAAACATGTGCATCATCCTGCGTAAAGCTTCGTACCCTTGTAAGTCCATGAAGCTCTCCGCTCTGCTCATAGCGGTAAACTGTTCCAAACTCTGCCATCCTCAGAGGCAGTTCTTTATATGAATGTGGTGTTGCATTATATATTTCGCAGTGATGCGGGCAGTTCATGGGTTTCAGCATGAAATGCTCGCCTTCCTGCGGTGTTGATATAGGCTGAAACGAATCGGCGCCATATTTTTCATAATGCCCCGATGTCTTGTAAAGATTTACGTTCCCAATATGTGGAGTTGCTACAAGCTTGTAACCTCTTTTCTTAAGTACGCCTGTCAGAAAGTTAATCAGATTCTGCCTTATCTCGGTACCCTTTGGAAGCCATAAGGGAAGTCCCATGCCAACCTTTGGAGAGAAGGTGAATAATTCAAGTTCTTTTCCGATACGCCTGTGATCTCTTCTTTTTGCTTCTTCAAGGAATACAAGAAACTCATCAAGCAACTTCTGCTTTGGGTACGTTACTCCATATATCCTTGTGAGCATTTTACGTTTTTCATTTCCCCTCCAGTAGGCTCCGGCAACACTCGTCAGCTTAATTGCCTTAATAGGTTCTGTTGAAGGCAGATGCGGCCCGCGACAGAGATCAGTAAAATTGCCCTGAGAATACAATGAAATAGTGCCGTCTTCCAGTTCTGCTATCAGCTCGGTTTTATACTCATCACCTTTCTTTGAAAACAGCTCAAGGGCTTCCTTTTTACTTACATCTTTTCTCAAATATTTTTGATCTTCTGCAGCAAGTTCTTTCATTTTGTTTTCAATGGCCGGCAGGTCAGCCTCTGTAATCACTTTTCCTTCTCCCGGATCAACATCGTAATAAAAACCATTCTCAATGGCAGGACCGATCCCGAATTTAATTCCCGGATACAATGATTCAAGCGCCTGAGCCATAAGATGGGCCGAAGAATGCCAGAAAGCATGTTTTGCCTCATCATCATCCCACTTATGAAGTTTGATTGTTGCATCTGCCGTAACCGGCCTTGTGAGATCACGTACTTCTCCGTTTATAGTTGCCGCATACACTTCTTTGGCAAGCTTTGGACTTATTTGCTCAGCAATTTCAAGGCTTGTGACGCCTTCTTTGTAGTCTCTTACTGATCCGTCAGGGAAAGTTATTTTTATCATCCCGATTGCTTCTTTTATTTGGAGTGCAAAGATAATGTATTATTAGCAACTAATGTATGGCTGCAGTAAAAATCCTGGCCTGAATTTTGAAGAAGATTTTTTTCTCATTGAACAAATATGGATTATCTTCCGTTTTAAATAAAATTATCAAAATAAGACATGAAATTATCTTTTCAATTCCCAAAACTTAAAAAAACCACAATTATCTGGATCAGCATTTTCACATTCTTTAAGCTGGTCTTTTTTCTTGCAATAGGCTTAAATTCTTTCAGCCGTAATAATGACTCCTCCGATGCACCTCAGCCAAGATCTGCTGTTGCAAACTACCAGGCATTCTGTGCCGGGTGCCATGGCGATAAGCTTGAAAAGTTTGCAGCTAAAAAATGGATGGAAGAAGAAGGAACCGCTTCAGCATTTAATAGTATTAAGTCAGGAATTGTTGAAATAGGAATGCCTTCGTTCCTGAAGACTTTTTCAGATGCAGAGATTGAAGCTCTTGCTGCTTATGTTAAGAAAGGAATACCGGGCGACAGGAGTCTGCTGAAACCTGCGGTAACACTGGATGATGTTGTTCAATCTGAATCGCAGAAATTTATTATTGAGACAGTCGTTTCTGGGCTTAAGGTTCCATGGGGTCTGACATTCCTGCCAAACGGTGATCTGCTTATCTCAGAGCGTGAGGGCACGCTTCACCGTTTTTCGAAAGGTAAACTTTCTCCTCCGATTGAAGGGTTGCCCCCTTTAATGGCTTTCGGACAGGGAGGTTTGCTTGACCTTGCTGTTCACCCCGATTACGAAAAGAACGGATGGATATATATTGCCTATTCAGCCCTTAATACTGAGAGTAAAAAACGCATAGGAAACACTGCTATAATGAGAGCAAAGCTTGAAGGCAACAAGCTGACAGACAAGCAGATCATTTACAGGGGCCAACCCGACACTGACCGGGGACACCATTGGGGTATCAAGCTGGCATTTGATAATAAAGGACATCTGTTTTTCGGCCATGGCGAACGGGGCCAGCATTTTGATTTTCCCCAGAAGCTCGACAATACAAACGGGAAAATACATCGCATTAATGATGATGGTTCAATTCCAAAAGATAACCCATTTGTAAATACTTCGGGCGCAATGCCTTCAATCTACAGCTACGGTCACAGGAACCCGCAGGGTACCTGTTTTCACCCTGTTACCGGAGAACTCTGGGCATCGGAGCATGGCCCAAAGGGAGGAGATGAGCTGAATATTATTAAACCCGGATTGAACTACGGATGGCCAGTTATCTCTTATGGCATAAATTATGACGGTACTGTCCTCACACCTCTGACCGAGAAAGAAGGAATGGAACAGCCTAAGTTTTACTGGACACCTTCAATCGGACCATGCGGAATGACCTTCATTACAGGCGATAGATATAAAGCCTGGAAAAATAATCTTCTCGTAGGATCGCTCAGTTTCAAATATCTTGAACGACTGGTGATAAGCGGCCATTCAGTGATGCACCGCGAAAAGCTTCTGGAAGATATCGGGAGGGTCCGTAACGTAGTAATGAGCCCCGATGGTTATATCTACGTGTCAGTTGAAACACCTGGTAAAATCTTAAAGCTTGTCCCGGTAGAATAGATCAATCATATTAAATTTCATTATCCCGCTGATTTTTAACGGTTTAAAAAGTGATGTTCAGAATTGATAAATATCAATTTGTAGTCATGTTACTGCTATTGGTTTTCACTAATGCAGAGTCTCAGCAGCAGGAGCTGCCTGAACCTCTAAAACAGGCTTCCGATTCTGCCATACTTCTAAATGATGTTACTGTTGTAGCTTACCGCTTAAGGGGTCGTTTGCATACAATACCTGGAAATCTTTCTGTCTTGCCTGGTGAAATTATCAGGCTTACAGGGGGTACCAGCTTTGCCACGGCAATCAATACTGTGCCCGGAGTAACAATGCAAACAGGCACCTTCCTTACTAACAGGATAGTTATCCGTGGCATGGGTAGCCGGACACCATACAATACAAACAGAATAAGGGCATACCTGAATGAGATACCCCTGACAACTTCCGATGGAGTATCAACCCCTGAGGAGATAGATCTTCAGAACCTGGGGAAAATTGAAGTTATAAAAGGTCCTTCATCTGCTCTCTATGGTTCGGGCCTTGGGGGAAGCATTAACCTCTATACCCCTGAAAAAAATAAAAACGAAGGGATCTTTAACACCCATCTCGAAAGTTTCAGTACATTCAGGAATCACCTCTCTGGTACTCTGATAACCGGCAAGGCTTCGTTATGGGGAAGTATAAATCAATTATCTTCAAGAGGTTACAGGGAAAATAGTGACTATAACAGGATCTCAATCCTCACAACTACCGGATGGAAACAACCAAAGTGGTCGGTAAATACAACATTATTGCTCTCAAATATAAAAGGAGGAATCCCAAGTTCGGTCGGCAGAACTCTTTTTGAAACCAATCCTGAAGCAGCCGCTCCTAACTGGAAGGAGATCGGCGGATATAAGAAATATTTTAAAGGAGTTGCCGCAGTGACTCTGACCAATATTTTTTCCGCAAGCGTTACAAATGACTTTTCTGTTTTCGGAAAATGGAACGATAATTACGAAAAGCGCCCCTTTAATAATCTTGACGATCAATCGCTTAGCGGCGGACTAAGGAATAAGCTTACTTACCGTTCAGGCAAGTTTGATCTGGTGGCAGGTGCAGAATTAATTACTGAGCAATACAAGTGGTCGATAGATATTGATGAAGTTGTTCTGAACAGGAACCTGGAGAAACGACTGCATTTCAACCTTTTTACGATAGGCTATTACAGGCCTGTCCCGGAAGTTAATATATCGCTGGCAGGTGCATTAAATAATATAAGTTACAGGTTGAAGGACCTGTTCGATGCTAACGGAGATCAATCGGGCATTCGTACTTTCCCGCTTATCTTCAGTCCAAGGATAGGCATTAATTATGCGCCCGGCAATACATTGGCTTTTTATGCTTCAGCCGGACATGGCTTTTCGTTGCCATCGCCTGAAGAAACACTGTTGCCTGCTGGTGATGTAAATGCGGGAATTAAGCCAGAGCAGGGGTTTCAGTATGAGACAGGCATAAGACTGAATATTCCCTTTATTAACACAGAACTTGATGGTACTGTTTACCTTATTGACCTGAATGATCTGCTTCTGACCAAAAGAGTAACTGAAGATATTTTTACCGGAATTAATGCAGGTAAAACTCGTCATCAGGGTGTTGAATTATTGCTGAAGAACAGGTGGTTTGAAAGTGATGATTTCCCGGGGAAGCTCTCTTCCATTATCAGCTATTCACGTTCCCTTAACCGGTTTATCGAATTTATTGATGATGACATCAGCTATAACGGAAATAATCTTCCCGGAATTCCCGACCAGTCTTTACAGTTTCAGCTTAAGTGGGATCCCATGAAAATCCTGGAGTTTATCACAAATATGAGGTACACCGGTGACCAGTATTTGAACGATCTTAATTCGATGAAGTATAAAGGGTATTTCCTGATGGATTTAAAAGCTGTGTTTCACTTTAAAACAGGAAACACCGGACCTCATAATTTTTATGCAGGGATAAATAACCTTACCGGGACTCATTATGCGTCCATGCTGATAGTTAATGCCATTGGCTTTGGAAACAACGAGCCACGTTACTACTACCCGGGAATACCCCGGCATATTTATGCGGGTCTGTCACTGGAATTTTAGTTGTTTGGTATTTTCAGCCATTTATGGCACCTCTGTATGCATTATGGCAATGCATTGAAGTAAGCATTAGCGCATAAAATCTCAATTTTTTCGCTACCTTTATACTTTATATGACTAATTTTTAACATTTCCGATATGAAAAAATTGCTTTTCCTTGCATTGTCCCTTCCCCTAATACTGTTTTCATGCGAAAAAGTACCGGAAGCCGGGTTTCACACTGATAACGCTGAACCTGAAGTAGGGCAGGAGGTATTTTTTATCAATGATTCCAGGGATGCTGTAGAGTATGATTGGGACTTTGGGGATGGCTATGGGTCAGGTGATGAGAACCCTGTTCATATATTTACCGGAACAGGCCCATATAATATCACTCTTACTGCAATATCAAGGAACGGTGATGAAGACCAGGCTTCACTGACAATAGATGTAATGATCCCTACCCTTCTTGAAGTGGAGGTGGTAGAGTTTACCGACGATTATAACGTTCCCAATGCCAGTGTTTTATTGTTTCCAACCCTTCCCGACTGGGAGAATGAAGAAAATTCAGTTTCTGAAGCAATTACTGATAAAGATGGCTTTGCAGTTTTCTCGCATCTTGGTCCGTTTGTTTATTATGCCGACATCTGGGAAGCTCAGCACAATAACTACCAGCTTGCCAGCGAGGATGTGGGCTTTATCAGAACACCTGAAGTGATCCCGCATAAGATAAACAAGTTCCTTGCTTTTGTGGATAAAGTTCAGCCGGCAAAAGGATCAGGCAGACGCGATCCTTCATATATAATTAAAAGATTTGAGCGGAAGGCTGATGATGTTAACCGGCCATCTGCTGGGTCAGGCACTGATGACTGGAAGGAACTGTATGCGAAAAGTATAAAAGTAAGGACAATCAGATAAATCTTCAGAGTCGGTTCATATTCAGCTTTTCTGTCCCGGAGAGGAGTTCCTACTGCTTCAGTTCAGGAAATACTTTATTTCTTAAGCCTGGCAATCAGTTCTTTCTTAATGATTTCATTCCAGACTTCATATCCTTTTGCGTTAAGATGCAGTTTGTCGGCTACAAATAATTCATCCCTGGGTGTCCCTGATTCATTAAGAAAAGCAAAATCGGTTTTTATTGAATATGTATTTTTGCGTGAATCACAGATTTCCCGTATAAGCCTTGTTGACTCCTGTATCTGGGGCCATACCTTCCATCTTGACGATGTAGGCGTTACTTCAATCCAGAAAACAGGAGTATCGGGATGACTCTTGCGGATTATCCGGAGAAGGCTCCTGAACAGAAAGGCAACATCCTTTGGCGTTTTATCAAGCTTGCTGCCTGAAATATCGTTGGCAACGAAAATTACTATTGCCTGGCAGGGATGCGGAGAAACAATACGGTCAGCATAAACAACAAGATCGCTCAGCCTTGAACCTCCGAACCCACGCTGGATGACAGGGAAAGGAGACATGTCGGTTGCAAGGGTTTTCCACAATACGATGCTCGACGATCCCATGAACAGAATTGCATCTTCCGGATATTTTTCCACCCTGTCGGCCTGTTCAAACTTTTCAATATTTACTTCCCATTTTTTTACATCAGGAAGATCCCTGTATTTATTAACAGGTGAACAGGAAATAATAAGAGATAATGTTAGTAATGCAACCAGTTTGTACATGTTGGAATAATTTATATTTGACTTTAAATATAGCTTTTAATTTTTTTTTTTTAAAGTCAGGTCATTAATCTTTTTGACTATCGATATTTTTAAGAAAAAATCTTAGGTTTGTAAGTGTTTATATCATTTTGCTAAATAATTAATAGATTTTCGATGTCAAAAAACCCTTTATTTCTAACAAAGCCACTTGAACAGCTGCTCACTGAATCTAAATCAGGCGGACTTAAAAGGTCGCTATCAGCATTAAACCTTACGACCCTGGGGATAGGAGCAATAATTGGCGCTGGTATTTTCGTTCTTACAGGGCAGGCAGCTGCACAGTATGCCGGACCAGCAATTGTTTTGTCTTTTGTTGTTTCAGGCCTGGCATGCGGTTTTGCAGGATTATGTTATGCAGAATTTGCATCGATGATACCTATTGCCGGAAGCGCCTATACTTATTCTTATGCAACACTTGGCGAATTTCTTGCCTGGATCATTGGGTGGGACCTGATACTGGAATATCTTTTTGCAGCTTCAACAGTTGCCGTGGGCTGGTCAGGTTATGTTGTGAGTTTTCTTAAGGACTTTGGCATTGTTCTTCCTACCCAGTTTACAGGAGCCACGGGTACAGTAATGGTAAATGTACCTGAAATGGGCTGGAAACCCCTTAGTAATGTTTTTGCCCAGACACTTGCCTCATCAGGGATTAATGTAGATTCACTTGACCATGTAACATGTATTTTGAATCTGCCGGCAATGTTCATTGTTGCCCTGCTGACCACACTTCTGGTTATCGGAATAAGGGAATCGGCCAATTTCAATAACCTGATGGTTATAACAAAAGTTTCGGTTATTATTCTCTTCATTGCAATAGGTTTTATGTTTGTTAAGGCTGCCAACTGGACTCCTTTTATACCTGCAAATCCGGTAGAATCGGCACCGATATCTGAATACGGATCTTTCTGGGCGTGGCTTAAGGCTTACGGTAAGGAATTCGGAAACTATGGCATTGGAGGAATACTTCGTGGAGCAGGTGTTATTTTCTTTGCCTACATAGGTTTTGATGCTGTATCTACCGCTGCACAGGAAGCAAAGAACCCTCAGAAGGATATGCCGATAGGAATACTAGGATCACTTGGCGTATCAACGATACTATACATACTTGTTGCGATTGTTCTTACAGGGATCGTAAGTTATACGGCCTTAAATGTACCTGATCCGGTAGCAGTAGGAGTTGATGCGATGGGAAAGGGAATGTTCTGGCTCAGGCCAATAGTAAAGGTTGCAGCGATAGCAGGATTAAGCTCAGTCATTCTTGTCATGCTCATGGGTCAGCCAAGGATCTTCTACTCGATGTCAAAGGACGGACTCCTGCCGCCGGCATTTTCCAAAATTCATCCTAAATTCAAGACACCATACGTAAGTACTTTGATCACAGGAACAATTGCCATGGTAATATCAGGGCTTCTTCCGATAAGCATTTTAGGAGAACTGGTTTCGATCGGGACCCTCCTGGCATTTATTATTGTATGCATAAGCGTCCTTGTACTTAGAAAATCCAAACCCGATATTCACCGCCCATTTAAAACACCATGGGTGCCGGCAGTACCAATTTTGGGAGCCCTGATCTGTTTTATCCAGATGGCTGCGCTGCCGCTCGATACCTGGCTCAGGCTTATAATCTGGATGGGGCTCGGCTTCGGTATTTATTTCTTATATGGCGTTAAACACAGTGTTGTAAGAAAGAATAATCAGGAGAATGACCCGGCGTAATAATTAAAACATTGCTTAAACCACAAAGTCTATAGCTGATTAGAAAATACTGACGCAGGCAGATCTCTTAAGTTGTACCTTGATGCCATCGATTCACCGTATGCGCCGGCCGAACGTATTGCAATGATGTCACCGCGCCTGGTTTCCGGTAATTGAATATTTGTGCCAAATGTATCGGATGATTCACAAACCGGTCCTACTACATCATAGCTGTTCAAGGGTCCGTCTGATGTTAGATTTTCTATTTTGTGCACAGCCTGGTAAAGAGCAGGCCTGATGAGATCATTCATGCCTGCATCAATTATGGCGAAGTTGGTATTATTCCCGTCCTTGATGTATATAACACGCGATATAAGTGACCCGCACTGGCCTATTATAGAACGACCGGGCTCAAGATGAAGCTCCTGGCCGTCACGTAATCTTATTGAATTATGTATCACCGAGAAATAATCCTCAAAATCAGGGTTTATTTCAGGATTTTCATAATCAATTCCAAGTCCTCCGCCAACGTTTATAACCCTGATGTTTACCTGTCGTGAAAGGAACCATTCCTGTAGTTCATTTATTCTTGCTCCAAGATCCTTAAATACCGACATCCGGGTTATCTGTGAACCGACATGAAAATGCATGCCCATAAGCTTTGTATTCTTCATTGAACCCAGGCGATTCAAAACACTTTCCAGTTCCCATGTATTGATGCCAAATTTACTCTCTTCAATACCTGTTGTTATATGTTTATGAGTGTGGGCATCCACAAGGGGGTTGATCCTTAGTGCGATATCAGCAGTCTTATTCAGTTTTGAAGCAATCTGGTCGATGGCTTCAATTTCAGGAACCGATTCACAGTTAAAGCAGAATATTCCTGCCCTGAGAGCTGCTTCAATATCTTTGTCGGTTTTTCCCACACCTGCAAATACAATCCCTGATGGAGCAAATCCTGATTCTATTGCTCTTCCTATTTCATTCCAGCTAACACAGTCAGCTCCGAAACCATAAGAAGAGATAAACTTCAGGAGGTCTGGATTGGGATTGGCCTTGACGGCATAGTGTACCTTATAGCCAAACCGGACAGACTCACTTTGGACCGTCTGGCAGGTTGCTTTTAATGTATCGAGGTCGTAGTAATAGAATGGAGTCTCAATGCCCCTGAACTTGTCTATAGTAGTTTTGCTGAACATACTCCTGTTTAAAAAAGATGATGGCTCAAAGATTTTAATGCTTCAATTTTGTTTTTTGTGTCGATCAGTAGTGAAAGACTATTCTGACTGCCTCCATAAGAGATCATTTTCAGCGGGATCTGATTTAGAGCTTCAAATATTTCAGGGGCTGATCCGGTTCGCTCAGTTCTGAAATCACCTACAATACAGATAATGGTTTGATCGAGCTCTGTCTCAACTGTTCCGAGTTGGCGCAGGTCGTGAGCTATCTCGTTTATAAATTGTGCATTATCAATTGTTAATGATACACAGATCTCAGAGGTAGTGATCATATCGATAGGAGTCTTGTATGTTTCGAATATCTCGAATACTTTTCTCAGAAAACCGAAAGCCATAAGCATTCTGTCCGACTTGATCCTTAAAACAGAGATCCCGTCTTTTGCAGCAACCGCTTTGTAGTCCATAAGAACGCTTGAGGAAGTGATCAGTGTACCCTCATCAGCCGGTTCCATTGTATTCTTCAGTCTAACAGGGATATTCTTCACTTTGGCCGGATTCACACTTGAAGGATGCAGAATTTTGGCACCGAAATACGCAAGCTCTGCAGCTTCATCGAAAGACAGCTCCCTGAGCACTCTTGTATTTTCCACATACCGGGGATCGTTATTATGAAGTCCGTTGATATCGGTCCATATTTGTATTTCTGAAACATTAAGGGCAGCACCGATAATAGAGGCCGAAAAATCGCTTCCTCCTCTTTTAAGGTTGTCAATCTCACCATGTGCATTACGGCAGATGAATCCCTGTGTAATGATCAGTGTCTCCGACTGATGATTTTCAAGAGCCCTTTGAATATTCTCTTCAATATAGTACATATCAGGTTCTCCATCCTTATCAATACGCATAAAACTGAGAGCGGGAAGCAGGATCGATCTGATATTCATTTCCTCCAGAAGCATCTGTACCAGTGCTGTTGACATCAGCTCGCCCTGGGCAAGAGTGATCTTTTCCTGAACTTTTGTGAATGTTTTTGATGTCAGATCCTTTAAAAGATCAAAATGTGAGTCGATGAGCTCAATTCCTTTTTTCCTGTACTTGTCTGTTGAATAAAGATCATTGACAACCTGGTGATATTTTGATCTTAATGCTTCAATTTTGGCTGAAGCTTCAAAAGTCTTTTCAGAATAAAGGAGGGCGGATATTTCTACCAGACTGTTGGTAGTGCCTGACATTGCTGAAAGTACTACAATTTTACTTTCATTATCAGTAATCAGAGGTATAAGCGCTTTCATCCTGTCAGGGCTTCCGACAGATGTTCCTCCGAATTTCATAATCTTTACGATGCTCATTCTTTTAATTGTCAGTTTTGTTTTTCTATTAAGTTATAAAGGGATAAATATTGCAATTGTTCATGGTTTAACAGGGATATTGTAATAATGTCTTTTCGCTCCTGTCATCATTTTTAAATATCAGGGAGCAAAAATATAATTTTATATAATACCGAACAGTAATTAGCCTGTTTTTTAAATGAAAGAAGACTTTAAAATCATGTAAGCGCTGAACAGATGTCCGGGTAAATTGTATTAATTATATATGACTCCCCGGATAAAAAATTAGACGGAAAATGTATCTTTACTCTTAATAAATTAAACTGTAAAATGTAAATCCATTAACTTCTTAAATTAAAAAAAACTTAATTAATAATATTCTGAGAATGAAAAAAGATCTTTTTACTAAATTATGGCAGACCATTGTCTTAGCAGTATTTATTATTTCAGTTCCCTTCATTGCAAATGGGCAGGCTGAGAACCTTAAAGTATTTGACCGTTGGGTGGAATGGACCGATGGAAGTCACATGCTTGTACATCATCTGAACCGGCAGGCTTTTGATTACCTTGATCAGAGGGATATCGAAATTGCTGGTCTGAAAACAAAAGAAGACTGGATAAGGAGGCAGAGTAAGGTAAGGGATATTCTGATGAATAAAGTTGGAGGACCATTTCCGGCTAAAAATCCGCTTAATGCAAAGGTTACCGGAGTAGTAAAAAAAGATTATTACCGTGTTGAAAAAATTGTATTTGAATCACAACCTTCTTTTTATGTGACAGGAGATCTTTTTATTCCGGAGGGAAGGGGAAGGAAACCTGCAATTCTGTTTACCAGCGGCCATTACCAGGAAGCTTTCAGAAATCAAAACTATCAGAGAGTTATTCTGAATCTTGTTAAAAAAGGTTTTATTGTATTTGCAATTGATCCTTTAAGCCAGGGTGAGAGGGTACAGCTTTATGATGATCAGAAAAAAGAATCTGTTATAGGCCCTACTACAAGAGAGCATGGATATCTGGGTGCACAGACCCTCATTTCGGGAGTATCAATCGCCCGCTATTTCATCTGGGATGGTATCAGGTCAATAGATTACCTGTTAACAAGGAAAGAGGTTGATCCGGCTAGGCTCGGTGTCACAGGCCATTCGGGCGGAGGAACACAATCGGCATATATATTTGCTTTCGATGAGAGAATAAAAGCAGGAGCTCCAATAAATTATATAACAGGTTTCAGGCGTTTGCTTGAATCGATCGGACCTCAGGATGCAGAACAAAATTTATATCATAATGTCTCCAATGGGATAACCCATGCCGATCTTCTTGAGGTAAGGGCGCCAAATCCTGCACTTATACTGGCAGGAACAAGAGATTTCTTCAGTATCCAGGGAGCTCGCGAAACTTATGAAGAGGTTAAAAAAGTCCATCAGGCATACGGCTCTGAGGAGAATATTAGCATTGTGGAAGATGATTTCGAACATGGATATACTAAAAAACTAAGGGAAGGTACCTATGCTTTCTTCCAGAAGCATCTTTTAAATCCGGGAAATCCGGCAGACGAAGAAGTTGAGTTTCTTGATCCGGCTGAGCTGCAGATCACTTCAACAGGTCAGGTAGCAACATCATATCAAAATGTCAGCACTGTCACAAGCCTTAACAGGATGGGATCGCAAATACTTGTTGATAAAATTGAATCCTCAAGGAAGCAGATTGATCAGCATCTGTCCAGGGTTAAGAACAGCGCCCGTGAACTATCGGGATACATAGATCCTAAGCCGGAATCAGGAACTGTCTTCAGGGGAAGATATCAGAGGGATGGCTATGCTGTTGAAATGTATGCACTTAAGGGAGAAGGTGATTATGTAGTACCAATGTTGCTCTTTGTGCCCTCTTCAGCTAACCGGCTCCCGGGAATTATTTACGTTCATCCCAAAGGAAAAGAAGCCGATGCAGCCGTGGGAGGACAGATCGAACTTCTTGTGAAAAAAGGATACGTGGTGGCAGCCCCTGATTTAATAGGCACTGGTGAGACTGCAGGCACAGGCGCCGGTGTTGCAATGCTGATTGGAAGGAACACTGCAGGATTACAGGCAGGCGATATAACCAGGGTTGTTAATTTCCTGAAAGCAAGGAAGGAGATCGATGTCAATAAGATAGGTGGAATGGCTTTTGAAAATATGGGGCCCGTTATGCTTCATGCTGCAGCACTGAATAATTCAATAAATGCAGTTGCATTAGTAAGCTCACCCGTGTCGTACCGTTCAATTGTGATGAGCAATTTTTACAATCCGGCCTTTGCAGCAAATGCGGTGGCAGGTGCTCTGACTGCATACGATCTTCCGGATCTGATCGGATCTGTTGCACCTAAGAAAATCGCCCTGGTAGATTTAAAGGACCAGATGAATGAATCAGCAGGAAGTCAGCTTATTGATGCGGAGATGACATTTCCTAAAGCCGCATACACCCAAAAAGGAGCTTCAGGCAATCTAAGGATCATCCCTGCGTCAGAAAATATTGTTACAGTTGCTGAATGGTGTTTCAGATAAGAATACCGGGTTCCGGGAAAGACCGTGAAAAGTTGTGATTAAAACTTCATTAAGTATGAAATGTATCCTATTAAAAAAATATCTGCTTTATAGCCTGGTGCTTTTTTTATCGGCAGCAGGGGCTTTTGCCCAGGAAAAAGAGAATTTGAAAGTCTTTGACAACTGGGTAGAATGGTCCGATGGAAAGAATATGCTTATTCATTACCTGAATAATGATGCTTTCAGATACCTCGATGAAAGAGATAATGAAGTCGCTGCTTTAAAGACTAAGGAAGACTGGATCAGCAGGCAGAAAAAAGTCAGGGAAATACTCAACAGAACAGTTGGCCCGTTCCCAGAAAAAACTCCGCTTAATCCAAAAATTACAGGCGTTATTAAAAAAGACGGGTTCAGGATAGAGAAAATAATTTTTGAATCAATGCCGGGATTTTATGTCACCGGAATACTCCTTGTACCTGATAAGATAAAAGGAAAGGCTCCTGCAGTGATTGAAGTTCATGGTCATGGATTTCCTGCATTCCGGACCAAGGGAACGCAGATGCAACTGTATAACCTGGTAAAAAGAGGTTTTGTTGTTTTTGCAATAGATCCGCTTGGACAGGGCGAACGGATCCAGTACTGGGACGAATCTAAGAAAACTTCAACTACAGGGCCTTCACCCGTAAGTGAACATTCTTATTTTGGAAATCAGATGCTGATATCGGGTGTATCGCCTATAAGGTATTTTGTATGGGATGGAATAAGAGCTGTTGATTATCTCTTAACCCGGAAGGAGGTTGACGGAGAAAGATTGGGTATCTATGGCTGCTCAGGCGGTGGAACCCAGGCAACTTTGATTTCTGCATTTGATGAAAGGATTAAAGCCTCAGCAGTAGGATGTTATATAACCGGATTCAGAAGACTTCTGCAGTCGATAGGCCCCCAGGATGCCGAACAAAATATATATCATGCTATTAAATACGGAATAACACATGCCGATCTTCTTGAGGTAAGAGTTCCGAGTCCGCTGCTCATTTCTTCAACCACACGCGATTATTTCAGTATCCAGGGCGCTGTTGAAAGCTACCAGGAAGTGAGGAGGGCCTATCAGGCATTCGGAAGCGAAGGAAAAATAAGCCATGCGGTTGATGATTCAGGTCACGGGTTTGCGAGAAATATTATATCCATTTATGCTTTTTTTCAGAAAGAACTGGAATTAGCCGGAACCACTGAAATTTTAACATTCGATGGGTTTAAACCTGAAGAATTGCAGGTAACACCTACCGGGCAGCTTGCAACCTCCTTCCCTGAAGGCGAAACGGCATTCAGTATCAATAAAAAAGAAACCGGTAAACTTATCGACAGGATCAATTCTTCAAGAAAGAATATTGCAGCACATCTTGCCGATGTTCCTCTAAAGGCCCGGGAACTCTCAGGTTATGTAACTCCGGCTGAAGAAGTTAAGCATGTTTTCCGCGGCAGGTATAAACGCATTGGCTATTCAGTCGAAATGTACGCTTTAAACGGACAGGGTGATTATGTAATTCCATTGCTGATATTTGTACCGGAAGCCGGGAGTAATTTTCGTTCCCTGATCTATGTCCATCCCGATGGCAAAGCTGCCGATGCTGCAGCAGGAGGAACCATTGAAAAGCTGGTAAAGGCCGGTTACCTGGTGGCTGCTCCTGATGTGCTGGGAACAGGTGAGACAGCTGATAATTTCTACGGGTCAAATTATGTTTCATTCATGACAGGCAGGAGTATAGCAGGCATACAGGCAGGTGATATTGGTATTGTTTCAAATTTTCTGAAGAGACGGAATGATATTGATATTAAAAAGATCAGCGGGATTTCATTTAATGAAATGGGACCTGCGTTACTTCACGCTGCAGTACTTAATCCTGATATTAACTCAATTGCGCTGGTTGGTTCTCCGGTATCATACAGGTCGATTGTAATGAATAAGGTTTATGAAGCCCGCTCATCTGCAAACCTTGGTAAAACAGCCAATGCAGCTGAAGAAGTTACCTACTTTAATTATACTGTCGCCGGAGCTCTTACTGCATACGATCTGCCCGATCTTATAGGCTGCGTATCACCACGAAGGATTGCACTGGCCGGATTAACTGACCAGATGAAAAAACCGGCATCTCAGGAACTTCTTGATGAAGAAATGTCGTTCCCGCGAGCTGCATTTGCTTCTAAGAACGTAAAGGACAATCTGAGAGTTTTTGATGCAAATGAAGAATTAACATCAATAATGAAATGGTGTTTTGAATAATAAAAACTCTTAAACTTTATCTCTTTGTTGAAATTTAATTATTATATATAAATAAGATTATGAAAAAGTTACACTCATTTTGCTTAGTCATTTTAATCCTGATTGGACTATCAGGAACAAATCCTGCATTTTCCCAGGAAGCAGAGAATCTCAATGTTTTTGACAGGTGGATAGAATGGAGCGACGGAAAGAACATGCTTGTTCACCAGCTTAATAATGAGGCATTTGCTTATCTCGACAAAAGAGATGAGGAAGTAGCCCGGTTGAAAACAAAAGATGACTGGGTAAATAGGCAGCAAAAAGTTAAGGAGATACTTTGGAACACCGTAGGTCCCTTTCCTGAAAAAACTCCTCTTAACGCCAGGGTAACGGGAGTTGTAAAAAAAGACGGATTCAGGATTGAAAAGATAGTGTATGAATCAATGCCTAACCTTTATGTAACTGCATGTCTGTTCATACCGGATATAAAAGCACGGACTAAAGTTCCTGCTATTATCCAGGTAAGCGGACATGGATTTCCGGCTTTCAGGTCAGCAGGTACCCAGAAGCAGCTTTATAATCTGGTGAAAAGAGGTTTTGTGGTTCTGGCAATTGATCCTCTTGGCCAGGGGGAAAGGCTCCAGTACTGGGATGATACAAAAAAAACTTCTATGATGGGTACTTCTCCGACAAGCGAACATTCTTATTTTGGCAACCAGATGTTTGTTGCAGGAATATCACCAATACGCTATTTTATATGGGATGGAATAAGAGGTGTTGACTACCTTCTGACAAGGAAGGAAGTTGATCCTGAACGTATAGGTATATTCGGATGTTCAGGCGGGGGAACGCAAACTACCTTTATAGCTGCCTTTGATGAAAGGATCAAAGCTGCTGTTCCCGGATGTTATATAACGGGATTCAGGAGGCTTCTCGAATCAATCGGTCCGCAGGATGCAGAACAGAATCTTTATAAAGGGGTTATGAATGGAATAACTCATGCTGACTTGCTCGAGGTGAGGGCTCCAAAACCATTACTGATATCATCGACCACACGTGATTTTTTCAGCATTCAGGGTGCAATTGAAACTTTCGATGAGGTTAAGCAGGTGTACAAGGTATTTGGTGCAGAAGATCAGGCCGCACAGGTTTTTGATGATGCCGGTCATGGATTTAATAAAAATATAACTGCGATCTACGCTTTCTTTCAGAAGGTATTTAATACTCCGGGAATAACTGAAGAGCTTGATTTTAAAGGGTTTGATCCTGCTGATCTGCAGGTAACGACAACTGGTCAGCTAGCAACATCACTGGGAGGAGATCTTGCTTTCAACATAAGTGAAAGGGAGTCACAGAAAATGATTCAGAAATTAGCTGCCTCAAGGAATAATCGCGATGAACATCTTAAAAATGTACTGGTAAATGCAGGGAAGATCTCTGGGTATACAGCTCCTTCAGAAAAAGGGAAACCTGTTTTTCGCGGACGTTATCAGCGCAATGGCTATGCAGTAGAGATGTATGCACTCACAGGTGAAGGAAAAACTGTTGTCCCTCTTCTGCTTTTTGTGCCTTCAACAGGCAGTAATTTCCCTGTTGTAGTTTATCTTAATCCTGCAGGAAAAGCAGCCGATGCTGCCCCGGGAGGCAGGATAGAGCAGCTTGTGAAAAAAGGATATCTCGTTGCAGCGCCCGATGTGCTGGGAACAGGTGAAACAGCAGGCAGGGGAGATGCTGAGGCAGTTTTGCTGGGCAGAAGTGTTGCCGGGATGCAGGCTGGAGATGTAACCAGGGTGATAAATTTTCTCAGGAGCAGGATTGATGTCAATATGGGTAAGATCAGCGGAATGGCTTTTGACGAAATGGGGCCGGTATTGCTGCATGCTGCGGCTCTGAATAAAGCAATAGGCTCGGTTGCACTTTCAGGATCGCTGATTTCGTACAGGTCAGTAGTGGTTAATAAGTTTTATAATACAGGTTTTGCATCCAACGCTGTGGCAGGAGCACTGACAGCATACGATCTTCCCGACCTGATAGCATCTCTGGCACCGCGTAAAATAGCATTGGTTGATTCAAAGGACCAGATGAAACAGACTGCCGGTGAAGGATTGATCAAGGAAGAACTTGCTTTTCCGGGTAATGTCTATTCAGCCAGGAATGCAGCCGGAAATTTAAGGATCATACCTGCAACAAATGATATGGCATCTGTTGCAGGATGGTGCCTGGAATAACTGGCCTCACCCCAAGCCCAGGCCGTCAACCTAAGATATGTTGATTGATCCAGAATATATATTATTCTCCCCTCCTTTGCCAAAAGGAGGGGTGGCCCGGGTAGTTAGTATCTAATTAGTAATGACCTTATTCCGGGCCGGGGTGGTTAGTCTATTCGGGATCATGAAAAACAAACCTGTCCTTACTTGAAAGCCCATTAATTATAATGGATTTATGTTTCTGATTTGACAGGATTCAACTGCAATTG
Organism: uncultured Bacteroidales bacterium; assembly: GCA_942492865.1. Classification (GTDB taxonomy): domain Bacteria; phylum Bacteroidota; class Bacteroidia; order Bacteroidales; family VadinHA17; genus LD21. The sequence continues at coordinate 3,604,765 of OW818650.1, forward strand.
TTTAACCACCATATGATAAAAAATTATCTAACCACCCCGGCCGGGGAAGACCTTTTTACACAAAAGTGATATTGTAGCCCGGCCACCCCTCCTTTCGAAAAGTTTCGAAAGGAGGGGAGACTATATCGCATATAATTCACAATATCAATAATATAAATACCTCCCAAAACCCTTAGGTTGGCGGCCCCAAACCCCTCTCCTAAAGTGAGAGGGGGATAGAGGGGGTGAGGCCGGCAGGAGGTTCTATCTCCTTGGCAACACTCCAGTATTTCCGCTGTTTGCAAGTGTAATATCCAGAGGTTTGTTCGTTTTCCATGATCCGCCTGTAAAATCAGGTACATCAATAGAATTGGAACGGTGCGATATGGACCATGCACTGAGTGAATCAATTGCACTCCAAAGTGCAGTATCGTAAACATCAATGTCAAGGGGCAGTCCGTTCCGCAGGCAGTCGACTATCCTCCAGTCCATGATGAAATCCATACCACCGTGCCCCCCAACCTGTTTGGCCATCTCACCGATTTTTTTAACTATTTCAGGTTTGTATTTTTCCTGCAATGATTTATATTCTTCTTCAGACAGCCATTCATCACCTATTGATATTTTTTCAGGTAATGGATATTTCAGGGCCGCTGCTTTTGTCCCGCTTATCTTATGGATTCTTGAATAGACATTAGGCGATGTGATATCGTGTTGTAGCATAATGGTTCTTCCTAAACTGGTACGTATAACACTGGTATTCATATTGCCCCTGTGATTTTTTGATGCCTTTTCTGCCCAGGGTTTCCAGAATTCATCTTTTTCGGCAGCCTGAGAATAGCTTTTACCCATCATGAAGTCATTGCTTGAAACAGATACCAGGAAGTCCATTTTATCACCGCGGTTTATATCCAGTACCTGGCTCACAGGGCCAAGTCCGTGAGTAGGATAAAGGTTCCCGTTTCTTTCGATATTTTCTTTTTGCCTCCAGGTTTTTATTTTATTCTCAGGATTGAAATTGAAATGGTGAATGTATGCGCCTTCTCCATGAACTATCTCTCCAAAAAATCCCTGGCGGGCCAGATTCAGTGTAAGCAGTTCAAAGAAATCATAACAGCAGTTCTCAAGGATCATACAATGTTTTTTGGTCCTTTCCGAGGTTTCCACAAGTTGCCAGCACTCATCCATTGTGATGGCTGCGGGAACTTCAATGAAGGCATGCTTACCATGCTCCATAGCGTAAGCTGCCATTGGTGCATGCAGGCTCCATGGCGTTGCAATGAAGATAACATCTATATCATCCCTTTCGCATACCTTCTTCCACTCATCTTCACCGCCTGTGTAAATATCAGGTTTGTGTCCCGACTTTTCTATTCTTTTATTTGCAGCCTGAACTCTTTCAGGCACCACATCACATAGCGCTACAACTTTGGCACCTTCTATCAGAGTAAAATTTGTCATGTGAACCGGGCCCCTGTTGCCGAGTCCAAGGAAGCCTGCCCTTATGGTCTGCATCTTTGGAGCCGCATAACCAGACATATTAAACTTCTGCTTATAATTTTTTTGTTGCTCACTTATATCATTAACCTTTAATGAGGAATAGGCCGGTACGATACTGGCGCCTGCCAGTCCGATTCCTGCTATACCCGATTTTTTCAGAAAAATTCTCCGGTTGGTTTTCATGACGCTTAGTTTATTATTTAATGTTATTAATGAATACTTTTTTACTTATGCTTTATCTCCTGCATGTGCATCCCAGGGATCTACTATCTTAAGTTTTTTGTTTTCAAGGGAGCGGTAGCAATCAGGCATGTCAAATACTTTCAAGACACCCGGAACGAAAGATTCAAGGGGCCATTTATACATTTCAGTTTCAGCTATATCGCTGTAGCTTGTAAGTGAATTCTTCAGAGTCACCTGGACAACATTCTCAGACAATAAAGCGGCAAATGTTGCAGGCACCGACCCATAACCTTTAGCAACGAGATGGACCTCATCATGTCCGCATGATTTGAGCCAGTTAATCACTTTCAGAATATCAAAGGTTTTTTGTCCGGCAAAGGGATAATCGAGCATAATACTGTAAGCAGCATAGAAATAATCAGATCCATAAGGTTCCTCAAAAGTCTTCCAGGTTGAATTAGGCCTGGATTCTCCTGTACCCCTTACGTCGCAGGTATAAATAGCTGAATCAGGTTCGTTTTTAATGATCTCTGAAATGAGCGGCTCATTACGCAGTTCATCATCTGATGATTTATGCGAAATGTAAAGAACGGCCCGTTTTTTATCTTTGGGAGGCCGTGAGTAAAGAACAGTGTCGTTCAAACGGTATACAACTGTTGAAATCCCCGGCTCAGTTTCCACAACATAGCTTGCAGCAAACTTCTTTGGATAATTCCTGTTCCTTCCAGCCCGCAAAACACGAAAATGAGGATTTCCTGCCGTTGAAGGAAGCCTTAATGCTTCTATTACTGCTTTCTTCAGTGATTCCCCATTAAGATTTGCTCGCCTCAATTTTAATGCAGCTGATTCATCTTTCCTGAACGAATATACAGTGCGTGCTCCGGTATCACTTACCTGGCCTGTCGGGGTACACCACAACTCTTCCTGTTTTTCAGTTATAAGTTCAGGTTCTGTAGTTGTAGTTGAGATTTTTGTAGCCTTATTAAAAAGGGCATACATGGCTTCCCTGCTTTCTTTTGGGTAGCTGTGTCCGCCCGGGCCGATATTCAGCTGAATATTGTCCTCAGCTCCCAGCAAATTATAGAGAGGTTTAAGCCTTGAATAAGAGAGTTCAGCTCCCCTGACATCAAAAAAATCATTTTCCTGTGATAATATTATGGCAGGATTTGGCGCCATAGCTGCAAGGAAATCTGAATGATCGAGTCCAAGCGCAAGAGCGCGTGGAGGGATCTGTTCTGTATCGGCAACCTCTTCATTCTCAAGATTCGTCAGGAAGCCAACCACAAAACAGGCAGGTGCACCCATTGTTACACGGCGGTCGGCTGCACATATCCAGGTAGTCTGGGTACCTCCGCCTGAAACTCCTGTTACTCCTATTTTAGCAGGGTCAACTTCTTTCCTTGTAAGCAGGTAATCTATTGCTCTTATTCCATCCCAGGCTGACCATGCACTTAATGAATCGCCAAGAAGAAACAGAGGGTTCCCGGCATGGAGGTGTTCAAGTACCCCAATACCTACAGTTGACTTTCCGTTACCGGCATGGTACTGAAGCCTTTCTCCCTGTCCGAGAGGGTCGAATACAAGGGCAATATAACCTGCCATTGCAAGTCCCTGACCCTGGGCCTGGTATCCGATTTTTCCGTTAGTGGTATGCCCGCAGGCAACTACAACTCCAGGAAGCGGAAATTTTCGTTTTAGTGGAATATAAAGGTTCGCTGTTACCGGGAAACCTGGCCTGCTTTCAAAAATTACATTCTCAATTGTATAACTGTTCCTTTTGATCTTCCTGGTTGTACGTGCATTCAATGGTGTTTTTTCGGGCCATGGACCAAAAGAATCAAGAACCTTTTCCCTTACATCATTAACATATTTTTCTGCATCACTTTTTGTTCTTAGTGATGCACGGCGTTTATCAGCTTCCTTCTCAAATTCCCTTACCCGTTTCACAAAATATTCATGAACCGACTGTGAGAAACGATTCAACGGTGTAAAAGATGCTGCAGGATTATCCTGAACCGGTTTCATTCCTGATTCATTTGCAAGACCAGGTAATACACCGGCACTTGCAAGACCAATACCTGTGAGGCTGGTCAGCTTTATAAAATTTCGGCGATCACTCTTCATTAGAATATACTATAATTAATCTGAATACTATTTAAGAACTGTTGAGCCGGGCTGTGAACTGGCTGAACGTATCTTTCCGAATTCTGTTGTATATGCTTTTAACTTTTCAGCGCTGACCGGCTGCCCCGACATTGTTACAGGGTTAATAAAAGAGACATTTTTCCCGCTTAAGGCAGCTGCCAGTGATACATCTCCCCAGTTCAGAAAACCCGGAAGGTGGATAGCCATGCTGAAATAGCTTACATTTTCCCTGTTATCGAAAAGATAGCTTACCGGAGAATTTCTTAGTATTATTTCCTGCACATCACCCTTTAATGCACCGGAATAGAGCCCGGCAAGACCTGCCTCCCTGGTGCCGTCGATTATGACCTTCTCAGCGGCAAAGTCTGATTTCAGGAAGCTGACAGCTATATTGATCTCATTAACCCATTCCCCGAGCATTGTCCTTCCAAGCCATAACTCAGCACGTGAAAGAGTATGATGTACCATTGCTTTGTCTTTAGTCTGATCGACTTTTGAGATAGCTTCGCCTGTGCCTGTAAGGTCAAGGATTGCTATTCCCGTGCCTTTTTTTCTTAGTTCCTCTATCGATTCGAGCGGGATGCCTTTTTTACCATCAGGATTACAAATTATTACGAAACCCTTCGATTTGTCTGAAGGTTTCATTATAAGCAGAGGCATTAATTTATTATCGGAAGTCTCAATTGCCACTCTTTCCCAGCCCCTTACTGGTGAATAACGGTTAACCTTAACAATTTCCGGCATTTTCTGTACACGCAGCATCTCTGACAATTCGTTTCTTTTCTTTTCAATGTCGAAAGATTTGTTAGCAAGAAATTTACTCCTCAGCTCATTTCCTTTAATCCTGCAGTATTCATCAGTGCTCATTACGTTTGCATCTCTCTGACCTGTCGGGAACACCATTAATTTTTCTTCAGGAAGCTGTTCAAACGGAACTTCTGTTATTGGCTGTCCGTTGCCTTTCCCTTTCAGATGATAGTCAAACCAGCCAAGCATGGCCTGCCTGTCCTCCTGCATATAGCCATGGGTAAGATCAAAGATCCGGTATGCTATGTGATCTTCTTTTCCCATCATCTTAAAAACTTCCCGTGCATTAGTATATGTTCTGAGCATTTCAGACGGAAAGAAAGTCGGATTAGAGTCTTTCTGGTGGTTACACGGCATTACGGCATTTGCAAGAGCAAGTACTGCTGCTTCTTCAGAAAGGGTAAATCCGTCGATCAGAAGCTCGCAGATACAATTTGATCCCATTATGTATGATTCGAATGATCCAACGCTTACAACCGGGACAGAGGCTTTAATCCTTTCGTCAAGGGCTGCAAACCACATAGTCTGGTTGCCGCCGCCGCTGGCGCCGGTTACTCCTAACTTATCGCCATCAACATAAGGTAATGAGATCAGCAGATCGGCTGCACGCATATTATCAGAAACCTGTACCCCAAGGAGAGACTCACCAATGTTCATCAGTGAAGCTCCGAGATTTGTTCCGTGATATTCAAATACACCATGCTTAGTGGCCCTTTCGCCAGCGCCCCATGGATCAATTGTCAGACAAACATATCCGTTCGAAGCCAGGGTGTGTCCGACTCCCTGTGGTCCGTTAGGATCTATTTTACCTTTTGTCCAGTGGCCAAGTACATTGATGACACCGGGGTAGGGGCCTTTGCCTTCAGGAACATACAAGTTTGCTGTGGCATATACACCGGGTCGGGTCTGAAATGTTATATTTTTAACTGTATAGCCTTTCATCTGGTTTGATCCGGTCTCCTTCATATTCAGCGGCAGCTTGTGATCGATCCGTACACCAGCCTTGCGGAGTATTTCACTTTTTAGCTGGATCCTGTACGTCTCCCATTCTTTCGGATCTGATGGAAGCTGGTGAGAGGCGAATTTTAATGCAGCCTCATTCCTGAACCTTACTGTAACAATATCTGACCTGTTCGGTGTAAGAACTGTTGGCAAACTGTCCGGAGCTGCACCTGATGCTGATACTGTTTCATTTGCTGAAATTCCTGATTGGGCAATGATCAGAAAGCAAATTAGTAGCGATAAAAAATACTTCATTTTCCTGTTTTTATGAATTTTAATTTAAGCAATATACAATAAAATCAGGGCATCGGCAACCTTTTGAAAAGTTGAAGATGCCCTGAAAATTATTAAACTAAATATGACTTAGTATCCCGGATTCTGCACTAGTTTGGCATTCTTTTCTATTTCAGCCTGAGGGATCGGAACCAGGTAATTCTTGTCTGTAAAACCTCTCTGATACATTGTCTGTACTGTATAAGTTTTAACACCTGTGGTAAGATCTTTTCTGATATCAATTTTTGTAGCAGGTGTATTCATTACTACCGGTGCAATTTTCCAGCGGCGGATATCAAACCAGCGGTGCTCTTCAAACGAAAGTTCAATCTTTCGTTCATTTATAAGCCTGTTTAACAGTGCCTGTCCGCTTTCGGTAACAGGAGGCATATTGACACCGGGCCTGCTTCTGACCAGGTTTATGTACTGCCTTGTAATTGCTTCGTTTCCAAGGAAATAGTTTGCTTCAGCATAGTTTAGCAGTATTTCTGCATAGCGGAAGAAGATCCAAGGTGAGTTACCCTGGATAAGTGTACCAGGATTTGTCACATTTTCATCAATGAATTTTCTCAGGTAATAACCTGTTTCAGTTGCGTTCCATGATGAGATAGGGCCTTCTCTGGAATCCCTTCCACCAGGAAGGAATGTTTCAACTTCACGGCCCTTAAAAGGTGCTCCGTCATACATGATAGTCATATAGAAGCGTGGATCACGGTTTACATAAGGATTCTGCAGGTTAAATGCAGGATCATTTGCAGGAAGAAGTCCGCTTGTCATCTCATAACTCTGAACCATGTCGTGATAGGGGTGAACCTGTCCGAATCCGCTGTAGCCATTAGGATACTGGCTCAGCTCAAGATAGGCTGTTTCCTGGGAAAGGGTATAGTTATAAGGTCTGGACCATATTGCCTCTGAATTGTAAGAGTTTGCAAGCAGGAACTGAGCTTTGTAATCAGGATAAAGGGAATAGATACCCATATCAATTACAGCTTTAGCTGCATCGGCAGCTGCCTGCCATTTTGGAAGACTATTAGATGGATTATTTAAAGGACTTGCCATAAAAAGTAGCGCCCTTGATTTTGTTGCCAATGCTGCTCCTTTTGTCAGCCTTCCTCGCTGCGCAGCAGGATATGATTCCGGTAAAAGAGCTGCAGCCTCATCGAGTTCCTTAATAACAAAATTCATGATCTCATCATAGGTGTTTCTTGTCAGCATGAAATCGTCAGTTAAACCGAATGGTTTTGTTATAAGTGGTACTCCTCCATAAAATGAAGCAAGCTTGAAATAAGCGAAAGCCCTGAGAAGCTTCATTGTACCGGTCATCTGGTCCTTCATGGCAATATCCGTTACAGGAGCTGTTTCAATATTTGACAGATAGATATTGGCATTGGTTATTACCAGCCAGAAATTACGACCCGTGGTGGTTGTGGTCCAGAAATTCAGGTTCCCTAATGATGAAGGAGTAATCTCCCCTTTATTTATAAATGTCTGGGAACCTCCCCGGCCATAGATTTCATCTGTACCTGCCTGATTCAACTGCTGAGCGCCATAGGTATTTCCGGTAGGGAGTATACGGTATGTCTGGTTAACATAGGCCTCAATCAGGTTTTTATCTTTCCATACGGCATCATCTGAAAAGCGATCTGTAGGAGATTTATCAAGTACATCCTTTGTGCAGGAAGATATCATTGCCAGCATGAAGAGCAGCAATATATTGTAGTAAAACGATTGCTTTATCGTTTTATTAAAGAGTTTGTTTATTATTATAGTCATGACCGGTTATTTAAAAAGTGAGATTTATTCCTAAATTGAAGATTTTCTGCTGAGGATAGTTACCATTTGTGTTGGAGCTGTTTTCAGGATCATTCCACTTCAGTTTATCAATAGTAAAGAGGTTATTTCCGTTAGCGTAAATTCTCAGAGCTGATACATTTATCTTCGATAGTAAGCTGGCAGGAACGGAATAGCCTATTTCAAGAGTTTTAAGTTTAACATAAGAAGCATCTCTCATCCAGAAATCTGAATTAAGCCCGCTTACTTCAACCTGTGTTTCAAGAGTAGGCAGCCTTGGATATTTTGAATCCATGCTTCCCGGAGTGTAACGGTTAAGAATCACATCTTCAAGCTGGTTAATTGCTATCCTGGCATTAACATGGTAATACTGCCAGTACCTTGTTGCTCCGGCAAAATTTGCCCACAATGTCCATGCCTTGTAATTCAGAGAAAGGTTAGTTCCAAAGGTGATTTCCGGTATATTGGTTTTGTCGGTCATTACCATGTCTTTACTGTCAATAACGCCGCTCCCGTCAACATCACGGTAATAGAGATCACCAAGTTTTGAACCCGTATAGAGCACGTTTTCATCCATTTGTTCCTGTGTTCTCAGAATTCCGATGTGTTGATAGAACCTCTGTGCACCAAGCATGTGTCCTTCAGCTTTTTGCCATTCCGGTACATTCTGTGCTTCATCAAGGTCAATAATTTTACTCTTTGCATAAGCCATGTTTGCAGCAATTCTATAAGAAACCTCATTGATGGTTTTTGAATGATATACCTGGAATTCAAATCCGGCATTGTCGACAATACCAAGGTTTTCAGATGGTAACCTGAGTCCGGTATAGGAAGGAATTGCAAGGTCCCTGGTAGCAAGGATATTGCTTCTTCTCTGTTTAAAGAGGTCAAATTCAAAACCAAGTAAGCCTCTCCAGAAGCTGGCGTCAACGCCAATATTATAACTTGTTGCAACCTCCCATGTGATATTCGGGTTAGGAGTTACTCCTGCAACTAAGCCCTGGTTAGCAACCTGAGATTGTCCGTATATCATACCTGTATTACCAAGTGTATATAATCTTAGAAACTGGAAGGCGCTGATTGCATCGTTTCCGATTTTTCCAACAGATGTTCTAAGCTTCAGGTTGTCGATCCAGGTCAGATCTTTAAGGAAGTTTTCCTGCGAAACCCTCCATGCAATAGATACTCCGGGAAAGAAGCCCCACTGTTTTCCTTCCGGAAATGCATAAGAACCATCATACCTGAAATTGAAATCGAGAAGGTATTTTTCCATGTACCCGTAGTTGACACGTCCGAAGAAGTTCATTCTTCCGCTTTCGGATCTTGTTCCGCTGGTAACCTGGTCAACCAGACTGCCGGCAAATATTTCATCTATCTGGGTGGAAAGGAAATCCTTCCTGTAAGCTGAAAAGTTATTAGAAAGGCCTTCAGATTGCTCGAAAGCAACGAAAGTGTTCAGATTATGAGCTCCTGTTTTAACTGCATATTTAATACGTGCGTTAAATAGAGTGCTGAATGACCCGTTGTAAGTCTGGGTAAGTTCCGGTTTCAGGATCCTGCCTCCCAGTTTAAGGATGTATGTGTCAGTTGTCTTGTCATAATCATATACTTCCCATGGTTTTTTCCAGTTTTTGTTGACAGTATAATTGTTGGTATAAACAAAATATCCATCGACGCCTAATCCCTCAACCCACGGAATAGTTATGTCGAATGAACCTTTGGCAAGGTACCTGTTTTCCCTGTTGTTAACGTTTCCTGATGCAGGACTGGCCATGATAATCGGATTGTCTCCATTTTCAATACCTGCCGAAGGCAATCCATTTGGCCAGAAAACCGGAACAAATGGTATTTGTTTAAGTCCCCCAAAGCTTGATCCGCCTCCGGGGTAATTTCCATCAAAAAGAGCACCATTCAGGTCAAAGCCGACACTCAGCCATTTATTAATAACAGCATCAACGTTGGAGCGGATGGTGTATGTCTTATAGTTAAGCTCAGAATATTTAAAAATACCGTTTTCGTTTGAGTATGATCCTGATACCGAGTATTTGATGGATTCACTACCTCCCCTTATACTGAGGTTCTGCTGGCTCTGGGTTACATTTTTTCTTAATGAAGCTGCATACCAGTCCTCATCAATATAATTAGGATCACTGCCATCAGCAAACTTCCGTAGCATCTCATCAGTGTACCTGGGTGAATTGCCGGCTTCCACATCAAGCTGGTTCACATATTCTGCAAAATCGTGAGCGCTTGCCATTTTAGGTAACCTTGTTGGCTGACTGATGCCCTGGCTAAATGAATAATTAATAGTAGGCTTTCCCACAAGACCACGTTTCGTGGTAATAAGGATAACGCCGTTAGCTGCCCGTGCACCATAGATTGCTGCGGATGCATCTTTAAGAACTGAAATCGATTCAATATCATTGCTGTTGATCCTTTCCCATCCGGATGCTCCCTGTACTCCATCGACAACAACGAGGGGATCAGTATTACCTGTTGTATTTCTGCCACGTATGAGAACCACGTTGTTATCTCTTCCAGGTTCTCCTGATGTGTTTTTTGTTACAACTCCGGGTAATAAACCAGCAATTGAGTTTGTTATGTTTGTAGAAGGAGTTTTTGCAATTTCCTTGCTGCTTACGCTTGCAACAGATCCTGTCAGCGTAACTCTTCGTTGTGAACCGTATCCAACCACAACCACCTCTTCGAGGTTCAGCATATCTGATGATAGAGTAGCATCAATCACAGATTTACCGCCTATTGCAACCTCTTTTGTAACGTATCCGATAAATGTGAACACCAGTGTTGCATTTTTGTCGGGAACTGAAATGGAATATTTCCCATTAACATCGGTTATTGTACCAATTGTTGACCCTTTGACAACGATATTCACACCGGGCATTGGTTCTCCTGTCTGTTCGTCACTGATCGTTCCCGATACCGTAGCCTGTTGTACTGCAGGCTCATCAGCCAGTGCTGATGCGCTTATTCCTGATAGCAGAGTTAATACGATCAGGAAATTCAGTAGAATCTTAAGTCTGAAGATTTTTCTAAAAAAGGGATTATGGTCCCGTTGTAAGTGATTTTTCATAGACACATTGGTTTAATAATATTTAGAAAGGGATTTAAAATTTGCTAGATCTAATGGGTATGCTATTATTCTTATACGTTTTGCTAACGTTCTTTAGTGTTTATATAAACAATGGGAAAAAAACCTTAATAAAAAAAAGAAACGTGGTAAATATATTAAAATATTTATATGTTTTTCAACTTCATTAAATTTATTTCAAAATAATTATGCTGAGAAATACGCATTTTGATTAATAAATGGTACAAATTACTGTCATTTGATGACAATTCTTGACTTTCTTCAACTAAAGTTTTAATAATGTCTTAAAAAGGATATATGGGAAATGAGACTAATGAAAAATGAACAAAAGACAGCTTTCTCAAAAATCAAAGGGTTTACAAAAAAATCAGGGCAGGATTATACCTGCCCTGACATTTTAGATTTGAAATTGCTATTTAATATTTATCATTAATACCCGGGGTTTTGTTGCAGATTCTGATTTTTCTCAATCTCTGACAGCGGAATAGGGGCAAGGTAATTCTTATCTGTAAACACGAATGTGAAAGTAGGCATTGTGCTTACAGTATAGGTTTTTACTCCGGTTGTAAGGTTCTTAACAATATCCATTCGCTTGGGCAGCGTATTCAGGACTACCGGAGCAATTTTCCACCTCCTGACATCAAAGTAGCGATGCTCCTCAAATACGAGTTCAATGCGTCTTTCATGACGAAGTCTTGTCAGAAGTGCATCACCGGTTTCCGTAACGGGAGGCATATTAACTCCAGGCCTGCTTCGTACCATATTAATATACTGCCTGCAGGTTGCCTCATCGCCCAGATGAAATTTGGCTTCAGCGTAGTTCAGCAATATTTCGGCATACCTGAAGAATAACCATGGACTGTTACCCTGATTAAGGTTGCTTGGATTGACAATCGTTTCATCAATGAATTTTCTTACATAGTACCCTGTTTCAGTTGCATTCCATGATGAAATGGGACCTTCCCTTGAATCTCTTCCGCCGGGCAGGAATGTTTCGACCTCTCTGCCCTGGAACATCGCCCCGTCATATAATATTGTGGCATAGAAGCGAGGATCACGGTTTACATAAGGATTCTGTGGATTGTATGAGGGATCATCTTTAGGAAGAAGTCCGCTGACCATTTCAAAATCATCTACCAGGTTCTGATATGGATGAACCTGTCCGTATCCGCTATATCCATTCGGATACAAACGTAATTCATTCTGTGGATTGCTGCCTTCATTTGAAACAGTTGTATTGTAGGGTCTGGACCAGATTGCTTCGGAATTATAAGCGTTTGCCAGCAAAAACTGTGTCTTGTAATTATTAAAAAGTGAATAAATTCCGAGGTCAATTACTGCTTTGGCGGCATCGGCTGCTTTCTGCCACTTGGCCAGGTCGTTTGATGGATTATTCAATGGGCTGGCCATGTATAATAATGCCCTTGATTTAACAGCGAGGGCCGCTCCTTTGGTTATTCTTCCCCTGAGGGCGGCTGAATAGCTCTCTGGCAGTAGCTCTGCGGCTGCATCCAGCTCCGAAATTACGAAATTCATACATTCATCGTAAGTGTTCCTGCCAATCTTAAAGTCATCGGTAAGATTAAAAGGTTTTGTAATTAACGGAACACCTCCATGCAGGGATGCAAGTCTGAAATATGAATATGCCCTCAGAACTTTCATTTCGCCAATCATTCTGTTTTTGAATGATGCCTCAACCGGGGCCCCGTCAATGTTGCTGAAAAAAACATTGCATTTGGTTATTGTGCGGTAATAGTTCGGACCACTGATTGTCCAGAAATCCAGAGCACCCAATTGTGCAGGTGTTACATTACCCATGTTTATGTAGTTGTGGTTTCCACCTCTTCCATATAACTCATCAGTTAATTCAGCAAAAATTAGTGCGGTCGATGTGTAGCTCTGAGAACAACGTGATGTCGGAACTTCCCTGTATGTATTGTTTACAAAAGCTTCGATCAGGTTTCCATCCTTCCACACAGCATCATCTGAAAAACGATCGGTGGGAGATGTGTCCAGAACATCTTTTTTACAAGAGAAGATGAGGGCCATCATGAAGATCAGCAGGATACCCTTATAGAAAGCAGGTCTTGCAATTCTATGTGAAATATTATTTATTTTATTCATGACTGTATAAATTTAAAAAGTGAGGTTAATTCCTAAATTATATACCTTCTGCTGAGGATAATTGGAATTAGTGTTTGAGCTGTTTTCAGGATCGTTCCACTTCAGTTTATCAATTGTGAACAGATTGTTCCCATTTGCAAAAATCCTGATTGCCTGTATGTTAAGTTTAGATAACAATGCCTGGGGCAGATTGTAGGATATTTCCATTGTTTTCAGCTTTAAATAGGAAGCATCCATCATCCAGAAAGTCGAAGTAAGACCACTGACTTCCGTCTGAGTCTCAATTGTAGGCAGTCTCGGATATTTTGAATCCATGCTCCCTGGAAGATAGCGGTTGACAATTACATCTTCGAGCTGGTTTATTGCTATCCTGGCATTTACATGATAGTATTGCCAGTATCTTGTTGCTCCTGCAAAATTAGCCCATAACGTAAAATTCTTATAGCTTGCCGACATATTAAATCCAAATGTCACTTCAGGAATATTAGTCTTGTCGATCCTCATCCTGTCATTGTCATCTATCACACCGTTTTCATCAACATCTTTATAATAAAGATCGCCCACTTTTGTTCCTGTTCTTTTCACAACAGATGCAAGCTGCTCATCAGTGCGGATTATTCCAAGGGCTACATAATATCTGTCGGCGCCGATAACATGTCCTTCGGCTTTCTGCCATTCAGGAACATTTTGGGCCTCATCGATATCGATGATCTTGCTTTTGGAATATGCAACATTGGCCGCAATACGGTAAGTGATGTCACTTACTGTATTTGCGTGTGAAAGCTGAAGCTCGAATCCTTTGTTTTCGGTTATCCCGATGTTTTCATTTGGTAAATTGAGTCCTGTAAAAGCAGGCACTGCCAGGTCGCGTGCAGCAAGGATATTAGACCTCCTTTGTTTAAAGATATCACCTTCAATGCCCAGCAAACCATTCCACAAACTGGCGTCTAAACCTACGTTCCAGGTTGTTGCAACTTCCCATGTGATATTTGGATTTGGTGTAACTCCAAATGCCAGCCCCTGCGATGCGATAAGAGTCTGCCCAAAGCTCATCCCCGTATTTCCCATCGTATATAATCTCAGATTCTGGAATGCACTGATGGCATCATTCCCGATCTTTCCGATAGAAGCTCTTAATTTCAGGTTATCAATTGCCGTGATGTTTTTCATAAAGTTCTCCTGTGAGACCCTCCATGCAAGTGAAATTCCGGGGAATAAACCCCATTGCTTTCCTTCCGGAAAATTTGATGATCCATCGTACCTCACATTCAGGTCAAGTAAATATTTCTCCATGAAGTTATAGCTTACACGGCCGAAGACATTTTTCCTTCCGCTCTCTGACCTGGTGCCTCCTGTTGACTGGTCCACAAGGCTTCCTGCAAAAAGCTCATCAATAGTTGTGGAGATATAATCCTTTCTGAATGCGTTGAAGTTGTTTGATATTCCACTCGATTGCTCCATGGCAACAAATGAGCTCAGACTATGAGGTCCTGTCTTCAGTTCATATTTAACACGAAGGTTTATCAATGTGCTCCACGACCCGCTGTACGATTGTGTCAGCTGCGGTTTTAAAATTCCTCCGCCCAGCTTTGGTATATATGTATCGGTTTGTTTATTATAATCATATACTGTCCAGGGTTTTTGCCAGTTTTTATTGGTGGTCATGTTATTCGAATAAACAAAGTAACCGTCTGTACTCAGACCTTTTACCCCTGGAATGGTAATATTAAATGATCCCTTTGCCTGGTACCTGTTTTCCCTGTTGTTAACGTTACCGGATTCGGGACTTGCCTGTATGATCGGATTATTCCCATTCTCAATGCCTGCCGAAGGTAAGCCATTTGGCCAGAATACAGGTACGAATGGTATTTGTTTCAGACTCCCGAAATTGGATCCTCCTCCCGGATAGTTGCCATCAAAAAGAGCCCCGTTAAGATCAACTCCAACAGTCAGCCACTTATTAATAAGTGCATCAACATTCGATCGTATCGTGTATGTTTTGTAATTAAGCTCTGACATTTTGAAAATGCCGTTCTCATTTGAATATGATCCTGAAACCGAGTACTTGATTGCTTCACTTCCTCCTCGAATATTAAGGTTCTGCTGGCTCTGCAGTACATTCTTCCGTAATGAGACTGCATACCAGTCCTCGTCAATATAATTCGGATCGCTTCCATCTGCGAATTTCCGGAGCATTTCGTCAGTGTATCGTGGAGCATTACCGGCTTCAACATCGAGCTGATTCACATATTCTGCAAAATCATGAGCGCTCGCCATCTTTGGCAACCTGGTAGGTTGGCTTATCCCCTGATTATATGAGTAGTTTATTACCGGTTTACCTAATGTCCCTCTTTTAGTTGTTATCAGGATAACTCCGTTGGCAGCACGCGCCCCGTAAATTGCAGCGGAGGCATCTTTTAATACAGAAATTGATTCAATGTCATTGCTGTTTATCCTTTCCCATCCTGCTGCTCCCTGAACTCCATCAACGACAACAAGCGGATCAGTATTTCCCGTGGTGCCTCTGCCTCGTATAAGCAGGACATTATTGTCCCTGCCGGGTTCACCCGATGTATTCTTGGTGACAACCCCTGGCAGCAATCCGGCAATGGCGTTGGTTATGTTTGTTGTTGGTGTTTTGGCAATCTCTTTGCTGTTTACACTGGCAACAGACCCTGTAAGTGTTACCCTCCGCTGTGTTCCATAACCAACCACAACAACTTCTTCAAGATTCATCATGTCTGATACAAGAGCCACATCGGCAACATTTCCAGCAGGAACAATCTCTTTTGGGATATAACCGATGAAGGAGAATACCAGTATTGACTTGCTGTCCGAAACATTCAAAGAATACTTACCGTCAATACCGGTTATTGTCCCAACGGTCGATCCCTTCACAACAATGTTTACCCCTGGCATCGGTTCACCCGTCTGGCTGTCGGTGACAGTCCCGGTTATTACGACCGGCTGAATGTCAGGTTCATCAGCCAAAGCTGAAGCAGTAATTCCTGTTACCATAATCGTCAACAGCAGGAATTTCATCAGAATCTTAAACCTGAAAATTTTTCTTGCAGAGAGAGTGTCTCCCCAATCTGGATAATTTCTCATAATGAATTAAAATTAGGTTAGTTAATAAAAATGGATCATGTGAAAATGATAAACTTTTACGTGATCGTAAATTAAGAATAAATTAAATACAAATCAAGCAGGCATTGAACTTTTAACCAACCCCTAACCCCTCCGAGGAGGGGAATTCTTCAATATATATTAGAGCGGTAAGGGTAAATGTATTAGTTAATTGAACCAATACGAAAGTTTTATAACCAGAGCCTGTTTCTTCTGGTGCATAGTTTCGGGGAAATAGTTATCTGAATAAACGATGAACAGATCGGATACGGGTCTGTACCTCCATTGCAACCTGGTATTGATGTTTAAATTATCTGCCTGTTCATTGTATTGGACGAAGGTTGTAAAGAATATTTTGTCTGTAAAGGTTATATCCAGCTTTGCACCATACAGCCACAATCCTGTGCGACCCCACGGCTCAGGGAGATAAAGATCATTATAAGTGAATACTAACGATATATAACCATAAGGCTGAACCCGGTAATTAAGATTTCCTGATACGAAGAATTTGTTTCCGTTAAAAAAACCTCCGTAACCTGATTGAAAACCATATTTAAAAAGCTTACGGTTATCGGATGTGTAAAGCACTGATACCTCAGGCCATTCATACGCAGTGCCAGAAATGAGATAGTTGCTCCCTGTATTTGTCGGATCATAATCCTTTTGCAGCCTGATGAATGAATAGTTGGATTTTATTTCCAGATGAGCCCGGTTCCTGAAGTGGAACAGATAATTTGCATTCAGTTCCCGGTCAGTCAGCCTAAAATCGCCCGGCTGATAGAAATCGTCCATCTCAATAAAAAATCCATGATATTCCAATAATCCCTTTTCAGGATAAAATTTGTAAGTCAGGCGTGGATTTATATGAAAGAAATCGTTTCTAGGAGTATATCCTGCTTCAGAATTAAAATCTCTTCCGACATAGTATTCGCTGAATTCCAACTGGATGTTTTTCCTTGAATACAGTAAATTAAGTCCTTGCGAGAACTCTTCCGCCTGGTCAGCTGAAGGGCTGAATGATTTTAATCCGAAAATTTTACCTGTTAAAAAATCATTGGGGCTTGCAAGGTTAAACTCCATCCCGGCAAGCCGGTTGTAAGTATTTCCCTGAAAGTCTGATGGCACATCAATCTGTTGCTTGTTGACAAAAATAGCTCCTATGTTTGAACGGGAGAATATTTTTTTCTCAAGTGAGGATACAAAAAAATTCCTGGCCAGATAATCTCCTGTCATTCCTGTCTGCATATCCATCAAACCTATCCGCCAGTCATCGCCCATCTTTCCGCTCAATCTAAAACCAGCAGAAACAGGAGCATCTATTCCAATCCGCCGTGAAAAGAATGGCCTTATATCCCTTGTTCCATAACTTCCGAACAGATCGCTGTTCTCTAAAAAGAACTGCCGCTTTTCCGGAAAATATAGTTCATACCGCTCAAGGTTGGTAACCTGCTCATCAACCTCGGCCTGCGAGAAATCAGGATTGTAAGTAAGATCAAGATTAAGCGATGAAGTAAGCCCGACTTTAGCGTCAATACCGAAATCTTTGCGGAAATGTGCCGGCTCACCGGTTTCATTATCACGCGAAGCGCTTCCAAAGATATATGGGATAAGAGATATTCTTAAACCTGATTTGGGGAGTGGCTCTTCCCATTTAAGCTGCCCGGCATACGCCAGTGTTGCAGTCGGAAACTGGCGGGGGACAGGGGCCCACGAGGATTTCTCATTAAGCTTCAGGTCATGTCGCGTAAACTGTATATTCCACCTGTCAGAGCCTGTCATGTATCTGACCGATTTGAAAGGTATCCGCATTTCGCAGATCCAGAAATCATCGTAGTTTTTTGTTTTTGATTCCCACTTGCAATCCCATATCTGGTTGACATTTTTTCCATCACTGACAATTCCATCACGAATTGCTCCTGCAGCATTTACGCCAAAACAATACCCGTTTGTCTGATCGTTAAAAGGATCAATATAAAGACCAATATTGTCATTATTCAGATATTCAAAATCACGCCTGAGCGATTCAACCGGCCTTTTTCCAGTCAGAGTATCATGAACGACCAGTGCAACATAAAATGCTTTTTTATCATAGGTCATGAAAGCCTCTGACCGCGCAATGCTGTAACCTGTGTCGTAGGGCAGAACCATATAAAAATCTTTTGCTTTTTCAGCATTTAGCCAGTCATCTTCATTTATAATTCCATCAAGGCTTATAGTTCCTGTACTTTTTTTTACATTAATGATAAAATGCTTATTGACCATGTTACTATTTGACACGGTATCTTTTTTGATGGACGTGGAATCTTCAACTGCTTTATAAAAAACTGAAGCTGATGCTTTAAACATCACCCCGGAAAGGGCAATTAATGCACAAAGTATAAAAATCCTGTTCCTGACCATAAAAAATAAATAGAAATCAAATGTATCCTATTTCTGAATTCAGAATGGCAAACTGAATTTTTTTGAGAGCCCTTCAATATATGCCATATACTCTTTACTTACATTTGCTTTTCTGGCAAGAGTAAGAGTTTTGTTAATCCATTCGGAAGCATTTTTCCTGTCTCCCTCTTCAGCATAGGCAAGCGAGAGATTGATCCCTGCCGAAATTTGTGTCAGCGGGGTGCTGGTGAATCTGTAGAAGGCCCGCTGTGAAAGCTCCTTTCCCTCTGTTAAGTTACGGAATCCCTTGTCGGGGCAGGTCACCAGTATCCTTCCCATAACTTCCAGCAGATAAGGTTCATTCGGATGATGTTCAAGCCCTTTTCTGAAAAGATCCAGGGCATCTTTCCACCTCTCTTCTCTCATAAGGATCATCCCCAGGTATTTTATTGTTGACATATCCCCGGGATTGGTCAGGAAAGATTTTTTATACAACCCTATGGCATTATTAAGATCTCCTTCTTTCTCTGCCAGTATTGCTTTCATCTTTATAGTAAGAGCATCTGAAGGGTCAATCCTGTCAAGCTCTGATAATAATGGTTTGGCTTGACTTATCTTCCCGTTAATCAGAAATATATACACTGCATCTACCAACACATTTTTATTATGGGGATCAGCTTTGAGTTGTTCAGTTATCAATTCCGATGCTTCCGTATTCATCCCTCTTTCCATCAGCCATTTAGCAAGCTGAGACTGTGTTTCAGGATTATTGGGTTCAGCCTTCTTTGCAGCATCGAAATATTGGATCGCCTCGGTACGGTATCCGTTATCGTATAACAGATCGGCAACATCCAGGAGTTCTTTATAATCATCGCGGAACATATACCTGTGCTTTTCCAGGTATGGTAAAACTGACTTTCCGTTACTCATCAGGAGGAAAAGACTCACTGCTTTTGAAACGAGGAATTTGTTATCAGGAAAATATTTCAGTGCATTATTGAGCAATTCAATGGTGTAGCCCGGATCGAGGCTTTGTACCGCAACATCTATCTGCTTAAGAAGGTACTGATCAGACCTTGATATAAAAGTCAGCCTGTCGATTATCGGATCGGAAGGAGGAGAGTAAATTGCCATATCATTTGCCAGATCAGTGTATTTCTTACTCATCACTTTGTCTCCCCGTGATGCATATAGATTACCAAGCAGACGATAGGCGGGCCCGAACGTGATGTTTTTTTCAATGATCTGCATGAGATTTTTTTCAGCGCTGTCGGGCCGGTTTGTTTCCATCTGTATCCTTGCCAGCTGAAATTTTGCATAAGTCTGAACAGAATAAGAATTTTTTCTGAGGGTTGATGCTGAATTAACCTCCGCCTCATTGAAACTGACTATTTGCCTGAAGATATTTTCAGCTTTATCTTGCATACCCGAATTCTGAAAGGCTTCGCCATAGTAGTACCATGCAAGAATATTTTCAGGCTCAGCTTCAATTACCTTATTGAAATTTTCCAGCGCCTTCTTTGATTCACCTAATTCCAGGTTGAGATAACCAAGATAATAATTCCAGTTTGTTCCTTTACTCTTCCTTCCGGCAGCAAGTTCATAGCAAACCGCTGCCTTCTCATAAAATGCGCTTGAATGATAAACCATTCCCATCATACCAAGGTTTTCTGATGATGGTTTTCGCCGTGCTTTCTTTCCTGCTTCGGTTATCTGAACACGGAGAGGCTCTGATAATAAATTAAGGTCAGGATAGTCGGGTAGCCCCGATGAATATTTACGATCAGTTAAGATCATAATAGCAGCCGGGATCAAAACGGCAATAAGTATGATCAGACCTGAAAAAAGAATTGCCCTTCTGTTTTTGTTGTTCATATTCTTTATTATCGGGTTCAAATATAATTTATATTTATAAACGGCATTGTCTGAAAATGGACCTTCTGCCGGGTATAATCAGGAAAATGATTTTTCAAACCAGAATTTTTCTTAATACAGTTATACTGATTAATATTTTTTTTATACTTTTGCACCGCGGTAAATAGTAGTTACCACAGGTTCTTTGATAAAAGCACAGAGCGCAGAGCCCAGAGGAAAAGCCCTGAGCACTTTGCCCTGAGCAATAAAAGGCCCAGATGGCGAAATTGGTAGACGCGCTAGTTTCAGGGACTAGTGTCAGCAATGATGTGCAGGTTCGAGTCCTGTTCTGGGCACCATAAAAAAAAGCGGAGAGCGGAGAGCGTAGAGCGGAGAGCGCAGGGAAACTCAGAACTTTTTACCCTGAGCCCTGAGCCCTGAGCTCTGAGCAATAACCGCCCAGATGGTGGAATTGGTAGACACGCCAGCTTGAGGGGCTGGTGCCGGTTACGGTGTGCAAGTTCGAGTCTTGTTCTGGGCACTGAAAAAAACCAGGTTGTAGTTTGCAGCCTGGTTTTTTTATTTTGAGCCTCTCTCACCCGGGAGAGGGGCCCGATAGCTATCGTGAGGGGAGAGGTCAATCGCATCATATACCGACTGAAGTATGCTCGTCCTGATATTCATACCCGAAAGCAGGTTGTTATTACGTGTTGGATATACCCTGTTGCTCAGAAAAATATAACTGATGTCCCATACAGGATCGACCCAGACAAAAGACCCGGTGAATCCCGAATGACCAAAGCTAAGCGATGAGACGCTTTTTGAGGGATATGAATCCCTGGCCGGCACCTCTGAATTATTAAGAAGCGGCTTGTCAAAGCCCAGCCCGCGCCTGTTATTATTTTCAGGGAACTGTACGCTTGAGTATTTTTGCATTACCTTATTTGAAATGATCTGTTCTCCGCCATATTCACCCATCCTTCTGTACATCTCAAGGAGCTTCATCAGGTCGTTGGCTGTTGAAAACAGTCCTGCATGCCCTGAAATACCGCCTAACATCGCTGCTCCTTCATCATGAACTGTCCCCTGCAAAAGCTGTTTCCGAAAAAGAGAATCATATTCAGTGGGTACTATCCTGCTGAGAGGATACTTCAGGCCGGGATTAAATGTCATGTCGAATGCTCCGATTTTCCTGAAAACACTGTCAGTAACGAATTCATTCCATTTTTGACCTGTAATGCCACTAATTATTTCAGGAAGAAGAATAAAAGTCAGATCAGAATAGACATATTTCTTTTCACCAAGCTGACTTTTTCTTATCTCCTTAAATATCCTGCTCCTGTATTTTTTATTAACATAGATCCCATTTGCCACTTCATACGGAAATCTTTCAGAGCTCTCATTATCAAATGAATTACTCTTGAATTTTCCGTTTTTTTTCAGAGTTTCTTTCCAGAATGGGATCCAGGCAGTGAGTCCGGCCTGGTGTGTCAGCATATCTTTAAGCCACAATTCACCCTTATCAGATCTTTTGAATGCCGGCAGGTAAGTTCCTAATTTTTCATCGGGAGAGAATCTCCCCTTACTGTCAAGAACCATCAGGCCCGGAAGGGTTGCAGCCACCTTAGTTACCGATGCCAGATCGAACAGGTCGTCCCTTGCCAGAGCCACCCTGTTATCATAAGTCTGATAACCATAAGTTTTATGGAACAGAACAATTCCCTTTCTTGCAACCATTACCTCACAACCGGGATAAGCCTGTTTCATCAATCCGGCACTTGCAATAGAATCAATCGTTTTATTTAATCTCTCTGAAGAGATACCTCCGTTTTCAGGAAGGCCGTATTGCATTCTAATGTTTCCGCTGGTACTTAACCCGGCTGAAAGAGGCCAGGTTTCGTTTATTGTTACAGGAAGTTTCCCTTTGGAACCGATCCCTCCAAATATAAGCTGGGCAGCAAGATCCTGAGTGTGTTCATTCTCCTGGTAAGTAATTATAAGACCACTCGCATTTTTCAGTGCACCTAAATAATTGAGGCCATAAGGATTGCCAAACCAGGTTACGATGCAATTATGTGCAGTAAGATGTTCCAGAAACTTATTTAACCCGGGTTTTACCCCGAAATTCATCTGCGGACGCTGGTCAGTTCCGAAAATACCTGCTATAATAATATCATACCTGTCAAGTTTTTTAAGCAATATATTGCATGCAGCAGTATCGGAGGGATCAATAAAGAAATTATCAACTTTCGTATAATCCGATAATCTTTGCTGGAAAACGGTTATTCCTGTCCTGTTAATTGCAACTGAAGCAATCTTTGTTACCTGAAGGTCCTTAACAGGTATAATCTCTTTACTATTATTAAGAACTGTGAGCGAATTTGAATAAAGTTCCCGGATAAATGCTTTTAATCTATTGTCCGACAGCTTGCCGGTTATACCAGATACTTCAATCGGATCCAGATCATTCAACCCGGACCAGAATTTAAGCGCTAATATCCTTCTGCATTTTAGCCCGAGTTCCTGCTCAGTAAGTTTCTTATTTGTCAGCTGTCTCTTAATTTCCCTTACAGCGGCATTTACATCAGTTACATATTCTATTATATCATTCCCGGCCAGTATTGCCAGCGCTTCGGCCTCACCTGGTCTGTAGTATTTTGTCACTCCCTTCATGTTTATGGCATCACTTACAACAATTCCATTGAAACCAAGGTCTCTTCTGAGAATATCATTAAGAATAACAGATGAAAGTGAGGATGGAACACCTGTTGTATCTATAAACGGCAGGTTAAGATGAGCAGCCATAACCATTCCTGCTCCTTCTTCAATTGCTCTTTTAAAAGGGAAAAGCTCAAGGGAATCAAGCCTTGAACGGGAATGATTTATTACCGGGAGGTCAAAATGTGAATCTACATCTGTATCACCATGACCGGGGAAGTGTTTCAGCGCCGCCATCACTCTGTTATCCTGCATACCTTTCATATATGCAATTGATTTTGATGTAACATTCTCCTTATCCTCACCAAAAGACCTGTAGTTTATTACAGGGTTGGATGGGTTATTATTTATATCAGCCACCGGCGCAAGGTTCACATGCACGCCAAGGAGCCTGCACTGATATGCGATCTCTTTGCCCATGCGATATATAAGTGAATCGTTGCTTATGGCTCCCAGAGTCATCTGGAACGGGAATTTTTCGATATTGCTAAGCCTCATACCCAGACCCCATTCTGCATCCATGGCTATAAGAAGAGGTACCTTTGAAATTTTCTGATAATAATTAGTAAGCTCTGCCTGCTTTTCACCACTTCCCTGGAAAAATATCAACCCGCCAATGCCATATTTTCTGATCATATCGGCAACTTCAACCTCATGATCAATACTTCTGTTTGAAAATGCGGCAATCCAGATACATTGAGCTATCTGCTGGTCGGTTGTCAGTGTTTTCATAACCGAATCAACCCAGGGGTGATACAAATAATCTGTAAAAGGATGATTTTTGCCCTGGGAATTAACTTCACGGGCAATTAAAATCATTAAAAAGATTAAAACTGCTATATTTATTATTCTACGTACAATCATTCAATAATGTTTCATTTCTGCAGGTTACCGCAATGTTTCAAATGTAATTATTTTTTTCTGCAGCATTCAATAATCATTTCTTCAATTTCTCTGATAATGATATAAAAACTTACTTCCTAAAATTGTTACATTTGTTCAGACAGGTTCCACAAAGCACTAAAATATCATTTATGCAAAGAATTAACGATTTTCTCATCCATCTCGATGGCTATATGGGTGGCCATCCCTGGTTTATTATTCTGCTCCTGGGGACAGGCATCTTCTTTACAATTTACCTTAAATTCCCTCAGATCAGATATTTTCGTCATGCCGTTTCAGTAGTAAAAGGTAAATATGACCACCATCTTGATATAGGCGATACATCACATTTCCAGGCCCTTTCAACAGCCCTGTCAGGCACTGTGGGGACAGGCAATATAGCCGGTGTGGCGCTCGCAATTCACCTCGGCGGACCTGCAGCTCTTTTCTGGATGCTGGTAACAGCTCTTATCGGGATGTGTACAAAAATGGTTGAGGTAACCATTTCGCACAAATATCGTGATGTTTTGCCTGACGGATCTGTCTCAGGAGGTCCTATGTACTACATGAAAAAACGTCTGAATTTTACAACAAAAGGAGGGAAGGTTATTAAAACCGGCGCTTTCTTAGGTGCTTTTTTTGCTGTTGCAACAGTGTTTTCCTCGTTCG
This sequence comes from uncultured Bacteroidales bacterium, assembly GCA_942492865.1. Lineage (GTDB taxonomy): Bacteria > Bacteroidota > Bacteroidia > Bacteroidales > VadinHA17 > LD21. Next base: position 3,629,306 of record OW818650.1, read on the forward strand.
GAACAGGCGGGCTCCCTCAGATAAACAGTATTTCCAACTCAATATTTGCGACTTTCGGTATCGATCATATAATTACAGGCGGGGTACTTGCAGTTATCCTTGCGTTGATTATAATAGGTGGTATAAAAAGAATTGCCAGGGTGACTGAAAAGCTGGTGCCCGGCATGGCTATTTTCTATTTCATTGGATCATTGTTTGTTATTTTCACCAATTATCAGAATATCATCCCCTCTTTCATTTCAATGTTCTCAACTATTTTTACCGGTACTGCTGCCACAGGAGGATTTTTAGGAGCTTCGGTTGCTTTTGCCATTAACAGGGGAGTTAACAGGGGTTTGTTCTCAAATGAAGCCGGCCAGGGTTCAGCACCTATTGCCCACTCGGCTGCAAGGGCGCCCGAACCTGTATCGGAAGGTATGGTAGCAATACTTGAGCCTTTTATCGATACAGTGATTATTTGCATGCTAACCGGACTTGTTGTGCTTTCTTCAGGCGCCTGGACAGAAAAAATTGAGAATCAGTTTCAGAATGCCGATATGATTTTTCTTGACAGGGTTTATGAGGAGAATGTCCCGGAGCAGAAGCAGATGGTGGTTGATTTTGTCCGAAATGGTAAAAAAATTCCTCTTTATAATGGTCAGCTTGAAATTTCAGATGGGAAAATGACCAATCAGGTTTCTCTAATCACTTCAAGATCTATTGCAGAGGATTTCATATTTTATGAAAACAAGGAACCATTTACAGGAAAAATAGAAGTTGTTGACGGAAGATGGCTGCCACCTTCATCAGTGACAATAACAGGAAAATCGTTGATCCACAGCGCCCAACTTACCACTGAAGCTTTCAGAAGAAGTATTCTCGGCGACTGGGGAAAGTACATAGTAGCAATCGGCCTACTGTTATTTGCCTTTTCAACAGCTATTTCATGGTCGTACTATGGAGACCGTGCAATCACTTACCTTATAGGTCCGAAATATGTGATCTATTTCAGGATCATATTCGTTATAGCATTTTTTATTGCTTCATTCACTGATACCACTATTGTATGGTCCGTTTCGTACATAACAATAGCTTTTATGACAGTCCCGAATCTTATAGGCCTGTGGATCCTGCGGAAAGAGATAAAGACCACAATTGCCGATTACTGGGCCGGTTTTGCGGTTAAGCATCCCGATGACAGAATGTCAAAAAAATTCAGAAAAGGCGAATTACTCTGATCAATAAGGATCATCAAAATAGTATTTTTTCAAAATGAAAGGTTGAACAGCTAATGAACGACGCAATCAGGATCATATCAGAAAATTATAAACAGCTGTTTGGCAATTTGGAAATAGCTGTTACATCTCTGCCGCAATCGGGCTCCGACAGGAAGTATTTCAGGATTTTGACAGGGGGGAGAACTGTTATTGGCGCATTCAACCCAAATAAGGAGGAGAATGAGGCTTTTATGGGCTTTACAAATCATTTTATTTCCAAAGAACTTCCTGTACCTGAAATTTACGGATACCTGTCTCAAAAATTTACATACTACCTTCAGGATCTTGGTGATAATAACCTGTTCACCTGGTTTTATAAGAATGTGCCGGTTAATAAATTTAATGATGAATCAGAAATTCTGTTCAGGAAAATACTTGACAAGCTTGTACTGTTCCAGGTTGAAGGCATAAAAGGACTAAACCTCGAACTTTGTTACCCACATAAAAGCTTCGACAGGCAATCGATGATGTGGGACATGAACTACTTTAAATACATGTTTCTGAAGCTCATTGCTGTGCCGTTTAACGAAAAAAAGCTTGAACATGATTTTGATAAAATGGCCGACTGGCTGCTTGCAGCAGGTCAGGATTATTTTCTTTATCGCGATTTCCAGAGTGCCAATATAATGATAGCAGGGGAGGAGCCATGGTTTATTGATTATCAGGGTGGCAGAAAAGGAGCGCCCCAGTATGATCTTGCTTCATTTCTTTACGACGCAAAACTGTCGCTGACTCACGATACACGACTGAAATTTCTTGATTATTATACCCGGATTTTTTGTGATGCTACAGGTAATGACAGGGATAAATTTAAGTCAGATTACACAGGTTTTGCACTGATAAGGCTTATGCAGGCATTAGGAGCTTTTGGTTTTCGTGGCTTATATGAAAATAAACCAACTTTCACTGATAGTATTGTTCCCGCAGTAGGCCTCCTGGAACATGTGATCAGATCTTCAGAAGAGCATATAAGCCTTCCGGAACTTTACCAAACCATTCATGCTATAAGGATGACAGCTAAATTTCAACAGCTTGCCGGATCTTTAAATGAAAAAAATAAGGTGTAATGAAAGCAATGATCCTTGGTGCAGGTCTGGGAAAGCGTCTTGGAAATATAACGCAATCGGTTCCAAAAGTTCTTGTTGAGATAAATGGCAGGACAATGCTTCATCATGCTGCCGAGAAATGCACAAGCGCAGGATTTGATGACATTATTGTCAATGTACATCATCTCGCTGGTATGGTTGAAGCAGAGATTGGAATGCTTAATAAGACCGGTTTTAAAATTTCAGTCTCGGACGAGAGAGATGGTCTGCTTGATACCGGCGGAGGTTTATACAAGGCAAGATGGTTTTTTGATTCATCACCTGTTCTCGTGTATAATGCCGACATTGTTACTGATATGGACCTGACAGATTTCCTTGCATTCCATAATCAGAAAAAGGGAATAGCCACCCTTGCAGTCAGGCATCGAAAGGGTAATAGGTATTTTCTTGTCAATCAGGAGGGAATTCTTAAAGGATGGTGCAATAAAGCAACCGGGGAGAAGATACTTGCCGGGAGCGAAAAGGAAATATTATCCGAAGCAGCATTTTGCGGTATTCATATCATCGATCCTGGAATCTTCCATTTAATGAATGAAGGCATCTATTCGATGACAAACCTGTATCTCAGTCTTGCGGCTGATCATGATATTTACACTTACCTGTATGATGAAGGATACTGGGGCGACATAGGTACTCCGGAAAATCTGGAGAGTATTAGAAAAATTCTCAGAAAAGCCTGAATGAATGATTATCTCCATCCAAATAAATTATCTAACCACCCCTCTTATTAAAGTTTCCAGAACGATTTTGTGAACAGTGTAAAAACTGTAATTACTTCAAGTCTTCCTACAATCATCAGCAGGCTGAAAATAATCTTATCAAGATCAGAAAATGGCGAATAATTTGCAGTGGGTTCGACCAATCCCAATCCCGGACCAACATTTCCCAGGCAAGAAGCCACCGAGCTGGTTGCGGTAATAATATCCCATCCTGAAATAACCATCAGGACTGAGCCGATTATGAAAAAAAACATATAAAGTACGATAAACGAAAAGATGGAGATACTTATCTTATCACTTAAAATAACCCCATTGTAACGTGCAGAAGTTAAGGCATTTGGATGATTTATCTTGGTGAAAATATTTTTAATGTTCTTTAATACGATGAGATGCCTTGCCATCTTAATGCTGCCGGTAGTTGACCCGGTGCTGGCTCCGGAAAACAACAAAAGAAAAAGAATGATCAATGCCGGAACAGGCCATACTATATAGTCAGTTGAAAAAAAGCCAGTAGTGGTCATAATTGAGACCACATTAAAGAATCCATGTCTGAAAGCTTCTTCGACTGATGAGTCGGACTGAAAAAGTAAAATAGATGTTATTACAGCACCGGCACCCATTGTTACCAGCAGGTAAAACCAGAATTCTTCATTATTGGCAATTTTTTTGAAATTGAATTTAAAGAAGTAATAAAAAACAACCTGGCTAATACCGGCAAGGAACATAAAGAGCATTACTATATACTGACTGTACGAAGAATAATAATTGAGACTCAGATTCTTAGTTGAAAAGCCTCCTGTTGCAATGGTGCCAAACGAATGACAGATGCTGTCGAAGAAGTTCATTTCACCAAGAAACAGTAAAATAGTTTGTGCAGCTGTAAGGCCGACATAGATGAACAATAATCTGAATCCGACAGCCTTTATTTTCGGATGTATTTTTTCTTTAAGTGATGATTCGAGAGAAAACAGGTGATAACCTGTTACACCTAATGAGGGCAGAACGATTATTACAAGTACAATAATCCCTAATCCTCCGATCCAGTGGGTCAGACTCCGCCAGAAAAGTATTGAATATGGTAATGCCTCAACATCGGTAAGGATAGAAGCGCCTGTTGTCGTAATACCTGACGCACATTCAAAAAATGCATCAACAAATGAAGTAATTGATCCGCTTATAATATAAGGTAGCGTTCCCACTGCTGAAAATACTATCCATGATAGTGTAACGGCTATGAATCCATCCCTGTTACTCATCTTTGCCTCTGCCGATCTTCCCGATGTCTCGAATGTTAGTATAAAGAAAAAGCCAGCTATTGCAGCAGAAAGGATGAAAGGACGGAATGGTTCATTATAATAAAAAGCTACAGGTATGCAGAATAGAAATGAAACCGCAGCAATAAGAAGTATCGTACTTATTATACGCAGTATTATAAATGGATTGATGAGCTTCATTTCAGGTTAAAAAAAAGTCAAATATAAGTATTAGTGCAGGTTTGTTCTAATCAATCTTCATTTGATCTCTCTCCCCGGGCAAAGAATTTTAACTGAAAGGTAATTAAACAAGTTGAAAAGTTAATCTGTTTAACAATTCAGTAGGAAGGATCATATAAAGTGTTTAATTTTGATGAATCTTTACATTTATATAATTTTCTGATTTGATAATAAATTATTTTAAAACATATAGTAAATTGATATTCTGTTATATAAGACGAATATATTTACAATAACATCATAATGCAGTTTAAAAAGTAAAATATGATTATATGGGAAAAGTACTAGTGGTCGGAGCCGGTGGCGTAGGTACGGTAGTAGTTCATAAAATGGCCTCTCTGCCTGAGGTATTCACCGAAATAATGCTGGCTAGCCGTACAAAATCAAAATGTGATGCCATAGCTGAAAAGATCGGAAGCAATCGAATTAAAACTGCTCAGGTAGATGCTGATAAGGTACCGGGTATGGTTAATCTGATCAATTCCTTCAAACCTGATATTGTTGTAAATGTGGCACTGCCATACCAGGATCTCCATATTATGGATGCATGCCTCGAAACCGGCGTTTCATATCTCGATACTGCAAACTACGAGCCCCCGGAAGAGGCAAAGTTTGAATACAGCTGGCAATGGGCTTACCAGGATCGCTTCAGGAAAGCAGGTTTGACAGCGATACTCGGTTGTGGTTTTGACCCTGGTGTAACATCCGTCTTTACAGCTTATGCTGCAAAACATCATTTTGATGAAATCCATTATCTCGATATAGTTGACTGCAATGCTGGCGATCATGGGAAACCTTTCGCCACAAATTTTAATCCTGAAATAAATATAAGGGAAGTTACGCAGAAAGGAAAATACTGGGAGAATGGAAAATGGGTTTATACCGAACCTCACGAGATACACAAGCCACTCAACTATCCTCATATAGGACCCAAAGAATCCTATGTCATTTACCATGAGGAACTTGAATCGCTGGTTAAGAATTTTCCGACATTGAAGCGAGCCAGGTTCTGGATGACATTCGGCCAGGAATATCTTACTCACCTGCGGGTTATACAAAATATTGGCATGGCTGGTATTGAGCCTGTTATGTATGAGGGAAGGGAAATAATCCCGATACAGTTCCTTAAAGCTGTTCTGCCCGATCCGGGCCAGCTTGGTGAGAATTATAAAGGGTGGACATCAATAGGATGCCGCATAAAAGGTATCAAAAACGGTAAAGAAAAAACTTACTACATCTATAATAATTGCAGCCATGAAGCGGCATACAGGGAAACAGGTACACAGGGTGTAAGCTATACCACCGGGGTTCCTGCTGCAATAGGTGCGATGATGTATCTGAAAGGTCTCTGGAAAAAACCGGGTGTCTTCAATGTAGAGGAGTTTGATCCAGATCCCTTCATGGCTGAACTAAACAGGCTTGGCCTGCCATGGGTTGAAATCCATGATGCAGACCTTGAACTATAATCCCTCTTGCCCTGAGCCCTGCGCTCTTCGCTCTGCGCCCTGAGCCCTTAATATAAACTTAAACTCTTCAAATATTGCCGGTTAATTACAATATAATTCCCTCCCCCTGCTACGTTATTGACGAGGAAAGATTCCGGAAAAACCTTGAATTGATCAGGTCTGTCTCTGATTTATCCGGCGCTGAGATCATTCTCGCATTTAAGGGTTTCGCTATGTGGGGGGTGTTCCCCATACTTAAGGAATATATAGCGGGCGCTGCAGCGAGTTCAGTACATGAAACAAGGCTTTGCTTTGAAGAGATTGGGACAAAGGCTCATACTTATGCTCCGGTTTACAAGGAAGATGAATTTGAATCAATACTTGGTTACAGCTCTCATATAACATTTAATTCAGTAGCCCAGTATAAAAAATTTTACGGCGCTGTTAAAGATCATAAGAACAAGGTCTCATCGGGATTAAGGATAAATCCTGCATTTTCTGAAATAGAACACACGATTTATAATCCGGCTTCACCTGGTTCAAGACTTGGAATAACTTCCGAAGAGCTTGGAAAAAATCTTCCTGAAGGTATAGAAGGGCTGCATTTTCATGTTCTTTTCGAGTCTGACTCATACGCACTTGAGAAAGTCCTTGAGGTGGTTGAGAAGAAGTTTGGTCATCTTTTCCATGGCATAAAATGGATCAATATGGGAGGTGGCCATCTGATTACCAGGAAAGATTATGATACTGCTCATCTTATAAAATTATTGCAGGATTTCAAAAAGAGGACAGGACTGCATTTGATTCTCGAACCGGGCAGCGCTTTTGCATGGGAGACAGGGGAGCTGGTTTCGACTGTTGAAGATGTAGTCGAAAATAATGGAATTAAAACTGCAATACTTGATGTTTCCTTTACTGCACACATGCCCGATTGCCTCGAGATGCCATATAAACCCAAAATAATTGGTGCGGTTGATCCTGCCGAAGGAGAAAGAGGTTACCGGTTGGGAGGCAACTCATGTCTTTCCGGTGATTTTATGGGCGAATGGCAATTCGTAAAGGAATTAAAGCCAGGCGACAGGATTATTTTTCTTGATATGATCCATTATACAATGGTAAAAACATCAACCTTCAACGGAGTACAGCATCCTTCAATAGGCTTATGGACCAGGGACGGTGAATTCAGGCTGATAAGGAGATTCGGGTACGAAGACTATAAAAACAGACTTTCCTAACTTTTCCTGTTGATCGTTATATCACTTACAATTAGTCCCTGAGAATTTAGAACTGCTCCGACAATTTTTTCTGCAACTACTGCCGGGTCCATGAACGATGAAATATTCCGGTTCTGCCCGGGCGCTTTCCAGAAGTCGGTCTTCATACCGCCGGGATATACTGCAATAATATTTCTCTTTGTCCCCTTCAGCTCAGCCCTCAGTGCCTCGGTAAATCCTCTTGCTCCGAATTTTGCCGCACAATAAACAGTTTCCTCGGCCCTTCCGATATTAGCTGATGTTGACATAATATTGATGATAGTCAGATCTTCATCTTTTTGGGTGATCCTGAGTATGGCAGAAGTTAACAGTATCATACCCTTTAGATTAGCTTCAAAGACCCTGTCTATCAGTTCTGAGCCTGATGAATCGGCAGAAGCGAAAAATCCTGCACCCGCATTATTGAAAAGATATTCAGTCCGGTAATTATTTTCCCGGAGAAATGAGCATACATTTAAAATATCCTGCTCATTTCCGATATTGCATCTATGCGATAAAATATTTTTATTTTTTGTTTGATTTTCAATCCTTTGGACCGCTTTTTCAAGCTTATCCTGGTTTCTTCCAATGATTAGAACATTTTTTCCGGCATCGGCCAGCAGGATGGCAATCTCCAGACCTAGTCCTGATGCTCCTCCGCTTACTATTGATATCTTTTCCATCTTTTTTTTTCAAATATATAACATAACGAGGTTTGTTTTCAGGGCACCGGGTAAAAAACTTTTAATATTTTTGCCAGCCAGATCCATTTTATGCCAAGATCATTTACAAATACGAGATCCCATCTGTTTTTGCTCTCTGCAAATATTATGTATGGTGTCAATTTCTCAATTGCAAAAGGCATAATGCCCGGAAGCATTAAGCCCGTAGCCTTGCTTGCAATAAGGACACTGGTTACTGCTCTTTTGTTCTGGATAACTGCACAGTTCATCCCGAAAGAAAAGGTGATTAAGAAAGATCTGCTGTACCTTTTTCTTTGTTCCTTCCTGGGTGTTGTCTTTAACCAGCTTTTCTTTCTTACCGGTCTCAATCTTACAACACCGATCAATTCCTCTCTCATTCTTACGATGAACCCAATAGCTGCATTTATTTTTGCAGCGATTTTGCTTAAAGAAGAGATCTCTCTGATGAAAGGGGCAGGTCTTGCAGTGGGTCTTACCGGTGTGGTGATACTGATTTTACAGGAAGGTATTCCGGAGTTTGGCAGTTCGACTTTCGCAGGTAATATGCTCTCTCTGATGAGCACAACCAGTTGGGCCCTATATACTGTATTAATTAAGAGAATGCTTGTAAAATATCATCCGGTGACAGTTATGAAATGGACTTTCTTTTTTGGGATGTTTACAAGCATGATCTTCGGCTATCATGATCTGATGGAAACAAACTGGACAGGGTTCTCCTCATTCGAATGGTTCTCACTTGCCTTTGTAATCGTTATCGCCACTTATGTTGGATATCTGTTAATATCAACCGGCCTGAGGAACCTGAGTCCGACCGTTGTAAGCATCTATACGTACTGCCAGCCATTGATCGCTGCCCTGGTTGCATCAATAATCGGCCAGGACAGGCTCGATGTTGTAAAAATAATCTCTGCTATATTGATATTTACAGGAGTTTATCTTGTAAGCATACGTCAGCGATCGAACAACGGAGTCCTGAAAGAGGTTTAGTTTTACCTGTCTATCACTCCCGACCCGATCACTTCTTCTCCATTGTACCAGGCTGCAAACTGCCCGGGTGCTATGCCTCTCTGTGCTTCATCAAATATAATGTACATTCCATCAGTCCTCTTATAGATCCTTGCATGCTGAAGTGGTTGCCGGTATCTTATTCTTACCTTATAGTCGCGGCTTTCATTTTCTGACATTAAAAGGTCGGGCCTTATCCAGTGAATATCATCATTCCTGATAAAAAGCCCTTTACGGTATAAGCCTGAATGCGATTGCCCTTCACCTGTGTACACTATATTCTTTTCCGTATCGGTAGCAATAACAAACAGAGGCTCTTTGTGCCCTCCGATATTCATACCTTTTCGCTGGCCTATGGTAAAAAAGTGGGCGCCGTTATGCTCACCTGCCTTTTTTCCATCATCCGGATAATACCTGTGAGGCAGTACATATGCCATGAGTTCTTCTGCAGTAAGATCATCCTTTGGAAAGCCAGGTTCCCATTTTGCAATCATGCTGGTGTCAGTGATCTCAATGATATCTCCTCTTTTTGCCGTTAACTTCTGTTGAAGGAAGGTAGGGAGGTCAACTTTTCCTACAAAGCAAATACCCTGCGAATCCTTTCTGTTAGCTGTTGCCATACCAAGCTTCTCAGCTATTTTCCTTACTTCAGGCTTGGTCATTCCTCCAATCGGGAAAAGTGCATGGGATAACTGCTCCTGGCTTAGCTGGCAAAGAAAATAGCTCTGATCCTTGTTGGTGTCTTTTCCTGCAAGCAACCTGTAAATCTTCTGATCTCTCTCTTGCAGAATTCCCTTCTGGCAATAATGTCCGGTGGCAACATATTCAGCGCCCAGCTTTTTTGCCTCAGCAACGAATGAGTCAAACTTTATTTCCCTGTTGCAGAGCACATCAGGATTTGGAGTTCTCCCTTTTTCGTACTCACCAAACATATAATCAACAACTCTTTTTCTGTACGATTCGCTCAGGTCAACCATCTGAAAAGGAATTCCGAGTTTTTTTGCAACCATCTCAGCGAACATGAGATCATCTTCCCAGTGACATTCGCTCTGCAGTAAGCCGGTGGTGTCGTTCCAGTTCCTCATGAATAGTGCAATAACGTCATAATCCTCCTCCATGAGCTTCCATGCTGCCACACTGGAATCAACTCCTCCCGATAAACCTATTACTACCTTCTTTTTCACGGGTCAAAGATAGAAAATGTTTTACTGTCCCTGAAACTCTGAGACTCTGAGACTCTGAAACTCTGAAACCCTGAAACCAATAAAAGATGTCTCAGGTGCTTCGCACGTTTCAATGTTTCAGGTGCTTCGCACGTTTCAGACTGAAACCCTGAAACTCTGAGACTCTGAAACACTTATTTACAAGTTCTTAGAATCAATAAAATATTGAATAACTTTAAACCCATGGGAAAAGGGACTCTCACAATATACAGCGCCTCGGCCGGTTCAGGTAAAACATACAAACTTACCGGGATTTATCTTACAAGTTTATTCAGATCGGGTAAAAGTTACAGAAAAATACTTGCAGTAACATTTACAAATAAGGCTACTGCTGAAATGAAATACAGGATACTTGATCATCTTTTCAGCCTGGCATCAGGTAAAGAATCTGATTACCTTCCACAACTGATAGAGACTACGGGCAAAACCGAAGATGCAATCAGACTGGAGGCCAGGGAAATACTTTTTTCCATTCTTCATGATTTTTCAAGGTTTTCTGTATCGACAATTGATGCATTCTTCCAGAAAGTGATACGAACCTTTACAAGAGAAGCAGGACTTCACTCCGGATTTAATGTAGAGCTTGATCATGATCTTATTCTGTCGAAAGCCATTGACAATATGATTGCGTCGGCAGGGAATGACGAAAAGTTAAAAAGCTGGCTTACAGCTTTTGTAATGTCAAACCTTGATGAAGAGAAATCATGGAACCTTAAAAAAGGCATTAAAAATCTTTCCCGGGAGCTTTTTAATGAAAAGTTTAAAATACTGTCTGAAGCCTCGCGGTCAAAGCTTGAAGATAAGGATTACCTGATTGGCTATATTAAAAAGATCAGGGATATCCGGTCCTCTTTTGAAAAAACTCTTCTTGAGGGTGGCAGAAAATGTGAAAAATTTCTTTTAGATTTCAATCTTAAGGATGAGATGTTCTACTACAAGGGGAGAGGGGTTCCCGGATTCATCAGAAATCTCTCTTCAGGTAATATAAAGGATCCCAACACCTATGTAAGGGCAATATTTCAGTCACCGCCAAGATGGTCATCAGGAAAGCCTGCAGCAGAACTAAAGGCAGCAATTGATGCAGGATTGGAAGTTGAATTAAAAGAAATATTAAGTTTTTACGATTCTGATATAGTAATTTATAATAGCGCAATTGCAGTGCTGTCTGACATTTATGCACTCGGGATACTCTCGGATGTGCTTAAAAAGATACATGCAATAACTTCCTCCGAAAACAAATTCCTTCTATCCGATTCCGGTGAATTCCTGAAGCTTATAACAGGACAGGATCAGGCGCCTTTCATCTATGAAAAAACAGGCAGCCGTTATGAAAATTTCATGATAGACGAGTTTCAGGATACCTCAATTATGCAATGGGAAAATTTTGAGCCTTTGATTAAAAACAGCATGGCCGAAGGTTCGGATAATCTTGTTGTGGGAGATGTAAAGCAATCTATTTACAGGTGGAGGAACAGTGACTGGAGAATACTCGATAATCTTCAGGAGAGCCTGGTTGATAATGAAAGATTTTTCAGCGTACCCCTAAAAACTAACTGGAGAAGCCGCCCGGAAATAATTCAGTTCAACAATGCTCTTTTTACTGATATTCCCTCAGCTATGGACGATGAATTCCCCGGAATGTCATCAGGATTCAGCTTTAAAAGGCTTTTCGCAGAAGCTGTTCAGGACGATCCGGGCAAAAAGCAGGGAGGGTATGTTAGACTGGAATTCATTGAGGATGACTGTGCCGACAAAAAAATAATCAGGAAATGGAACGATAAGGTCCTTGAAAGGCTGCCCGGTGTCATTGAATCTTTTCAGGATAAAGGCTTCAGCGCTTCTGATATAGGAATCCTTGTAAGGGACGGACGAGAGGGCTCAGATGTTATAAAGAAAATGATCAGTTACAGTAACTCATGCACTCCTGAGAAAAAAGAAAAGTATAATTATAATATCGTTTCCAGTGACTCCCTGCTGTTGAATAATTCCGATGCAATTAATTTTATTATTGCTGTTATCTCAGTGATTGATAATCCTTCGGATATGATAAGCAGGGCAAAGATGCTCAGAACCTATCTGCTTTCAAAATGCGAGGCTGAAGCCGATAAAGCATCGTTAAAACGGGAAGATCTCATGAGTGGTAATAACGGGAATTTTCCTGCAGGATATGAGAATTTTCTCAACAATATAAAAGACCTCCCTGTTTTTGAGGCAACAGAGAAGATAATCAGCTTCTTCGGGCTTGGTAATTATCATTGGAACGTTGCTTATTTAAATGCATTTCAGGATTGTGTCCTTAATTTTACTGGCAATATGAGCCATGGATTTAAATCTTTTCTTGAATGGTGGGAATCAACAGGCAGAACTAAATCAGTTATTCTTTCTGAAAACCAGGATGCAGCCAGGGTACTGACAATTCATAAATCAAAAGGACTTGAATTCAGCGTTGTGCTGCTCCCTTTCCTTTCATGGAATATTGATCATAAAAATTCAAAGCAACCTTTTTTGTGGGTAAATCCCGACAGGCCTCCATTTAATGAGATCGGAATTGTTCCGGTCAAATATAAAAACTCTCTCCCCGGGACCATATTCAGAGATGATTATCTAAATGAAAAATTCTCGGCTTACCTTGATAATATCAATCTCCTGTATGTAGCCATGACCAGGGCAAAAGATGCCATATTTGGATTTATTCCTGAAAATGCTTCAAAAGATATAAGAATTGCTGAAGTGCTTAAAAACTCGATAACAGGTAATAATCCTTATCTGAGCCCGAGGTATGACAGGGAGAATAAAATATTTGAATCAGGCAGTATTATTTGCAGTACATCCCGGAAACCTGAAAATAAAAGTATCAAATCATCCGTTTATCCTGTAATTGAGGGTATGAAATCTTTAAGGTTGAAATTGCATGGAGAGAGTTATTTTTCAGGTGAAACAAACCGTAAGATTAACTATGGAAAATTAATGCACGAGGTTTTTGAAAGTATTATAACTGCTTCAGACATTCCTGCTGCAGTAAGAGGGTTTGTGATTGAAGGGAAAATTTCAGAAAATGAAGCACAAGAACTTGAAAACAGGATAAAATCGCTGATTGACTCTCCGCCTGCTTCGGAATGGTTTCAGCAGGATAACAAAATTATTACAGAAGCTGAAATACTGGTCCCTTCTGGTAGTACAAGAAGACCCGACAGAATAATTTTCCGGGATGACAGGACTATCATTATTGATTTCAAATTTGGTGAGGAAAATCCAGTCTACAGGCATCAGATCGTTAATTATCGCAAATTATTGAATGAAATGGGCTATCCGAATGTGGAAGGTTATTTGTGGTATGTTGATAAAAATCAGATTGTATCTGTATGATGCCGGTTGAGATACAAAATTTATTCGGTGAACGAAGGTTTAATACATATTCTGCCTACTTCAGACGGATATACGGGGCTCGTGTTCAGAAAGTATCAATAGATGCAGGGTTCACCTGTCCCAATCGTGACGGGTTAAAAGGTCTCGGAGGTTGCACTTACTGTAATAATGACGCCTTTAATCCTTCATATTGCACTCCTGATAAATCAATTACACGACAAATTGAAGAAGGTATAGAATTCCATAGAACCAGGTACAAGGAAGCAACGTCTTACCTGGCTTATTTCCAGGCTTACTCAAACACATACGCACCTGTTGAAAAATTAAGGGAACTGTATGAAGAAGCACTGAGGTATCCTGGCGTGACTGGAATTATTATTGGCACAAGGCCTGATTGTATAGATGCTGAAAAGCTTGATTACATAAAGGAGCTTGCCTCGAAATACTATATTGCTGTTGAATACGGTATAGAATCATGCTACGATAAAACGCTGATGCGGATAAACCGCGGACATTCCTTTGCAGAGGCAAGGGAGGCTCTTGAAATTACTGCCGGTCTTGGCATAAACACAGGAGCTCACTTTATTCTCGGTCTCCCGGGGGAAACAAGAGAAGAAATGCTTGCCCAGGCAGAAATTATTTCCGGTCTTCCCCTGAAAACCGTAAAATTCCATCAGCTGCAAATAATGAAAGGTACTCTTATTGAACAGGAGTATCTCAGCCATCCCGGTGATTTTCAGATGTTCTCACTTGAGGAGTACATCGATTTTTTTGTGAAATTCCTTGAAAAGCTCAATCCAACCCTTGTTGTGGAAAGGTTCAGCAGCGAAGCTCCTCCATGGTTTCTGGCTGGTAATGGCTGGGGTAGAAAAAGAACCGATCAGATTGTGAACCTTATCGAAAAACGTATGGAAGAACTTGATACCTGGCAGGGTAAGTATTATTATACTTCAGGAGTTTAACAGCTTCCTGAAAAGCTCCGGTTCATCTGATCATAATTTTTAATACCTGTCCGCCTTTTATTTCAACAGGTAAGCCTTTCGTAAGTTCTGAACCCTTTATTTTAGTGTTCTTCTCCAATAATCCTGAGATTGAGTATCTTCTTCTCTCATCGGGTGTAAAATATTCAGGGAACTGGTTGATCCTTGGCCAGTCCATGGGAAGATGCATATAATCTTTATGCCTTTCCCTGTCGAACATGAGTTTCCCTTTCCAGTCGGTTTTGGCATAGAGACTGAGGTATAGGACACCTTTCTCTTCAACAGCTCCTATCTCAAGATCTTCCCTCCATGGAGTAAGCCAGGTGCCACGTGATTTCCACAGACAATACATTATGGTTGTACGTGCAAAATTTCCGTCTCCGTGCCACCCTTCAATGATACCGGAAGGCTGTTGCCTGCTCCACAAAACTTTTATTTCACTATCGATCCACCGGGCAGCTGCTGGAACTTCTTCCCTTACGTACAGATTAAGCGCTCCTTCAATTGCATCGGCATATCCATCCTGGCTTTTTCCTTCCCATTCAAAATTTCTGTATTTTTCATCAAGCACGGAAATGGCCTTTATAACAGGCTCCCTGTAGCGTTCAACTCTGTCGAGAAGATATACTGTATAAAATCCATTCAGGGTGTATCCGAAATTATCGGCTATAGATCTATCTACAGGAATTCCTTTAACAGGGTTAAAAGAGTTATAAAATAATCCGTCTTCATTCCGGCCTGCTTCAAGTATCCTGTCGAGCATTTCATACAATGGCGCTTTGTAAACTTCCTTTTTTGCTTTATCGGCGAATGAAACTGTTGCATAGAGCTCGCAAAGTCCCGAAACAATCTCACACCCATGATCTCTGAGGCGAAGAACTTCAAAATTTCCGGTAGGATGATTATTGCCCAGAAGATAGTAATCACCCAGCCGTATTGCCCTTTCAAGATATTTCTTATCGCCGGTTATCCAGAAGATCCTCGATAAGGCCTGGAGCATATCTCCGTTTACCTCAGGATCGGAAGAGATTATATTTCCATAATTAGTCTGAACCGGGGCATATTTCCAGCAATCATCAATTATTGAGATCATCCTTTCTGACCAGGGGCTCGGACCGAGCCATTCAAAGAGCGGTATCAGGCCATCTTTAACATACTCAGCCGATCCGAAAATTATATCTTCAATTATTGTATCACTTTTCAGAAACCCTTGCCTTGAGAAAGACCAGGTGTCGGGAAGAGACCCGAGCCTTGATGTGAGCCTCTTCTCTGTCTCAAGCATTTCGTGCATTTTCCCTTCAAACAGGTCCCTGTTCAGAAGTGCAGAGGTCAGTACCATAAATGGATAATTATCTGCGGCACAATCCTTTGCATTCCAGATATCCCTGCTTGCATTGTCATTTATATTCCTGGGAAAAAGGCCCGTAACAGGGTCTGTCAGCTTCATCCATCCCATTACAAAGCTGAGGCTCCGGTTAAATCCTTCATTTACCAGCTTTCCGTTTATATGAGCCTGACTGAAATTTATGTCAGCTTCCTTTGTTTTTATATCAACCTGCCCCGATACAGTGATAACAGGGACGATGGTCAACAAAATAAAAATCATAATATTTCTCATGGCTCTTATTGTCAGGTAGTAAACAAATATAATTATTTACTTTGCCTTCTGACGCTTCCTTCTCACCCGGTTTTAATTAAATTTGAGATATTTTTCAGACACCTTGCTTAGAAAAACACACTTTTCATAAACTAACCCGGTTCCCTGATTATGGAATATTTTCTGGAAAAAATTGCCAGATCACTATACACTGAATTTGGAAATACACTTAACAGGCATTGTTTGGTCTTTCCCAACAGGAGGGCAGGGCTATACTTCCTTAAGTACCTGTCATCGGAAATAAAAACTCCGGTTTGGACACCTGCAATCATGACTATTAATGAGTTATTCCGAAAATTTTCAGGGTTATCGGTTGCAGAAAATGAAATTCTGCTTTTTGAGCTTTATAAAAACTACAGGCAGATAAAAAAAACACCTGAGAGCTTCGATGAATTTTTCTTCTGGGGCGACATGCTTTTGAACGATTTTGATGATATCGATAAGTACCTTGTAAATGCTGATGTCCTTTTTAATAATGTCAGAGATCTGAAAAAAATAGATGAGATTTTCGGAGGGTTTACAGATGAACAGACAGAAATTATCAAACGGTTCTGGATAAATTTTGATGAAAATAAATCAACCAGGGAGAAAGAAGGTTTCATCAGTATATGGGAAATCTTATCAGGGCTTTATAACAGCTTCAGAAATACACTTAAAGAGAGGAGCCTGGGGTATGAGGGAATGATATTCAGGGATGTGGTTGAAAACGCTGAATCATCAGTTGATGCAGGTAAACACTGGGATTTTGTGCATTTTATCGGGTTCAATGCACTGAATGAATGCGAAAAGGAGATTATGCTCAGGCTTAAAGGTGAGGGGAGGGCACGGTTCTACTGGGATTATGATAATTATTACATTAAACCCGGAAAGATGAATTCTGCCGGTTTCTTTATGAAGGAAAATCTTAGGCTCTTTGGCAATGACATGCCGGCAGACTGGAATTATGACACTTTCCTTACCAAAAAAGACCAGCAGGTTTCCCGGCGTGTTATCGACGCTTCATCCGATGTAGGTCAGGTTAAATTATTGCCTTCGCTTCTGAATGACCTTGGTCCGATACAACCTGAAAACGCCTGTCACACAGCTGTTGTGCTTGCCGATGAAAACCTTTTGCTACCGATGCTAACCAGTATTCCGGATAATATTGGAGATGTGAATATTACAATGGGATTTCCACTGAAGCAAACAGGCGTATACTCGCTGGTAAAGGACCTGATGGATCTTCAGAATAACTCTTCAGAGAGGAAAGGCGTAGTTTATTTCGAAAGAAAATATGCAGATACAATATTGAAGAACAACACTGTGATCAATATGCTTGATGCATCTGAATCAGAACTAGTCAGTGAAATTGGATACTCGAATTCATTGCAGGTGAACTCTGAGGTTTTTTATGGCAGCAGTCATTTAAAAACAATTTTTTCAAAACCATCCACTCCGCTTGCCCTGTCCGGCTATTTCAGGGAGATCCTTACAAATATCGCTTCAGCCAATTATTTGCCATCAGGAGATGAGGATCAATCATCGGAACGAAAGCTGAGGAATGAATTTATTTACAGGATTGTTCTATTACTTAACCGTCTTGAAGCAATTTCAGGAAGCGCGGAAGTTTCTTTTTCCAATGATACCTGGATAAGGATATTCGACAGGCTTTTGAGAATGCAGTCGATCCCTTTCACCGGGGAACCATTGTCGGGCATACAGGTCATGGGCATACTTGAGACAAGAGCTCTTGATTTTGAAAATATCATTATACTGTCCGTAAATGAAGGAGTGCTGCCTGCAGTTTCTTCAGGGCCCTCTTTTATACCATACAGTCTGCGCCAGGCTTTTGGACTGCCGTCAATCAACCACCGTGAGTCTGTTTATGCCTATCATTTTTACCGTTTGTTGCAGAGGGCAAAAAATATAACTTTTATATATAATTCCAATACCGATGGATTGAGAAGCGGGGAAATGAGCAGGTTTTTGCTTCAAATGAAATATGAGCCAGTTTTATGCCCTGATTTTCTTGATCTTAACTTTTCAATTAAAACAGCATCATCTGTTAGTCAGACCCTTGAACGTACAGAAGAACATACCCGGTTATTGCTTAAACGGTATGTTGAGGATGGGAAAACCTTGTCACCTTCGGCAATAAACACCTGGCTCAGTTGCAGGATGAGGTTTTACTACCGTTATGTGAACGGTCTTATGGAACCAGACAGGTCACAGGCAGATATTGATCCTGCAATGTTTGGGAACCTGCTTCATGAAATAATGAGCGAATGCTATAAACCTGTCAGCGGGATCAATATCACCGGAGATTTTTTTGACAAGCTGATATCAGATAATAAACGGCTTACAGGTCTTATCGATGATGCTTTCAGAAAGAAATTTAACAGGCCTGAAGATCAACCGGCAGATGGGAACGAATTGATAGTAAGGGAAGTTCTGTTAAGCTACTTTTTAAGGGTACTAAAAGCCGATAAAGCTTGTTCACCATTTAAAATATCGGCCCTTGAAGAAAATTTCAGCTTCATGCCCGGAATAATTAATGGATTAAAGGTAGGAGGGAAGATTGACCGAATAGACCTGATAAGCGGCAGAACAAGAATTGTTGATTATAAAACAGGAACAGTATCAGACTTTATAAAATCAATCAGTTCCCTGTTTGATGAAGACAGAAAGAAAGAGCCCGACGGATGGCTGCAGATACTTCTGTATTGTGAGGCTTTTTTATCAGGTAATCAGGGGAGCCTGGTTTACCCGGTCATTTATAAGATTAAAAAAACTGATTCTGATAAACTGCCCGGGGAACTGATCATCAGGGACGACAACATGGAAACTGTAGTTGACGATTATAGTACAGTCAGACAACAATTTCTGGACGGGTTGAATTCAGTTATTATCAAAATCTTTGGTGAAAATGAACATTTTACAATGACATCGGATACCTGGGGTAAATGCACTTATTGCCCTTATCATTCCCTTTGTCTGAGATAAAGAAACAGATTTATTTTTCTATTTCTTTTTGGAAAGCAGCCATTTTAATTGCAGTAACTGCTGATTCAATCCCTTTATTGCCATGAATACCACCGCATCTGTCGAGCGCCTGCTGTGTAGTGTCTGTGGTAAGTACCCCGAAAATAAATGGAAGATTGTATTCAAGATTTAACTGGGTGATACCCTGTGTCACCCCCTGGCATATATAGGTAAAATGTGGCGTCTCACCCCTTATCACGCAACCAAGGCATATAACTGCATCCAGATCTTCATATTCAGCAAGGAACTGGGCGCCAAGGGTTAACTCGAAACTTCCCGGAACATGCCTGACAATGATATTCTTTTCCTTTGCTCCATTTTCCTTCAGAGTATTAAGAGCACCCTCAAGCAACTGCCAGGTAATTTCTTTGTTCCAGTCGGCAACAACAATACCGATTCTCATCTTCGACGCATCCGGAACACCTTGCTGATCGTAAGATGACAAATTAGTGGTCCCCATATTAAATACGGTTTAGAAGGGTTTGAATTTGATAACTGACAGGATTATTTCCCCATCAGTATCTTAACTCTTGCAATATACTTTTCTATTGAAGCACCTTCAGTACTTTCAGGATATTCCTTCTGTATTCTCTCATAAATGTTAAGCGCCTCCTGAAAATTATTGTTCATTTCATGGATCTCAGCTGCTTTCATAAGGAAGAGGGGCGAATTAAATGAATTTTCGGAAAACCCGGCAGCTTTCAGATAAAAATCAATCCCCTTATCAGGATTTCCGGTTTCAACATAAGCATCTCCTGTTGCACCAAGAGCGAGAGAGCCTATTACTTTATCCTTTCCGGAATATTTATCCAGGTAAGTTATTGCATTTTCATATTCACCAAGATGCAAATAACAGATTCCGCTGTAGTACTTTGCAAGATTGCCGGCGGCGGTCATCTTATATTCGGTGGCAATATCAATAAATCCCAGATAATTTCCGTCACCATTCAGAGCAAGTTTCAGGGAATCCATTTCGAGATATCTTTCAGCCTGGTACATCTGCGACTGCGCCTCGTTGTTTCTCTTATCGAGATATAATTTTCCGAGCCATCCCAGACCAATGATAAGCACGATAACACCAAGGCCAATCAATATGGGTTTGTAGTTCTCCTCCAGAAACTGTTCTGTACTTGTTAGTGTTTGTTCAACATTTTTAATTCCTTTCGGATCTTCTTTCTTATCTTTTACCATATTACCGAGCTATTACGTTTCGAAAATTAACACGCAAAAGTAATTTTTTTCGAATAATTAAAAAACATTTAATCGATTGAACACTGGAAAGTATCAAAAATATTAATGATATGGCTGAAAATCTATTTTTTGGCGGTGGTTTGTGTCAACTTTTCTTTATTAACAAGCGTCTTATTCCTTAATCATCCCCATCTTTTTTTAAATTTGCAGGTAATAACTGATCCAAATGATTGAGATAATTTTAGGTCAGTCTTAATATCTTCTTCATGTACCTGAAAAAGCTTTCGCTTACGAATTTTAAGAACTATGAGTCAATCGATATTGACTTTTCACCCAGGATAAACTGTTTTGTAGGGAATAATGGGGTTGGTAAGACAAACATACTAGATGCCATACATTACCTTTCACTTACCAAGAGTTTCTTTAACAGTATTGACAGTATAAACATTCGGCATGGAGAGGATTATTTTATCATCCAGGGAACTTTTTCAAAGGATGGCGAAGAAAATCAGATCTACTGCGCATTTCAAAAAAACAAACAGAAAGTGCTGAAAAGGAACGGAAAGGAGTACCAGCGTCTTTCGGATCATGTTGGAAAATATCCTGTAGTAATGATTTCTCCTGCCGACAGCGCTCTTATCTCTGAGGGAAGCGAAGAAAGAAGGAAGTTCCTCAACAAGATTATAAGCCAGTATAATGCTGAATATCTTGATTCAGTGCTCCGTTACAGCAAAGCTCTTCAGCAAAGAAACAAGCTGCTGAAAGATTTCCGGATTACAGGGATATTCGACCAGGAAGCTTTATCAGTATGGGATGCCCAGCTTGTTAACTATGGAATGTATATATTTAACGAAAGGAATAAGCTCGTAAATGAAATAGTTCCGGTATTCAGGAATTATTATTCTATGATTTCATCGGAAAAAGAAAAAGTAGAACTCAAATACCGGTCACATCTTGCTGATGGTGATTTTTCGGAAGCTCTTATTCACACTCTTATTAAGGACAGGTTACTGGAATATACAACTGTTGGAATTCATAAGGATGATCTTTTACTCAATATGGATGATTATCCTGTAAAAGTTCTCGGATCTCAGGGACAGCAAAAATCTTATCTGGTTGCCCTTAAACTGTCTAAATTCGACTATATCAGGAATATGGCCGGATTTCCTCCGATTTTGCTTCTCGACGATATTTTCGATAAATTCGATGCCGGAAGAGTTGAACAGATAATAAGGCTGGTTGGAAATGAGAAGTTTGGCCAGATATTCATTACAGATACTCACCAGAGCAGGTTACAGGAGATTCTGTCGTCGCATAATACCAGCTACAGGCTTTTCAGGATCGCAGATGACGGAAAAGCCATGATTTTGAATACTTCGAACCCTGAAAAATGAGAAGAAGCAGGACAATATCTATTGCGGAGGCTTTAAAGGATTATATAAAAGAAATGAACCTTGGCCCAAAGCTCAACGAAATAGGTCTTGTTAATTCATGGGAGGAAGTGGTAGGAAAGGCTATTGCATCAAGAACTTCAAAAGTATATATCAGGGATAAAATTCTGTATGTTCATCTGCGTTCATCGGTTGTCAGAAATGAGCTGCTGATGCTAAGGCAGGCATTATTGGAAAAGCTGAATGAAAAAGCAGGTGCTGAGGTGATTAAAGATATTGTTTTGATGTAATATAACCCAAACTGACCACAAATGATAAACCTGAAATCTGCCTTCAGCTTTGGAATGGCAACATTATGTACAATGCCGTCATACTCACATGAGCCGGCATCTAAGAAAACTGCTCCGAATATTGTCCTTATTCTCATGGACGATATGGGTTATGGCGATATAGGATCGACAGGGGCAAACCAGTATAATACGCCTAACATTGACAGGCTCGCCGGCCAGGGCATGCAGTTTACCTGGTATTACTGCCCCCAGGCTGTAAGCAGCGCCTCACGTGCCGGCCTCATAACCGGATGTTATCCCAACCGGGTAGGCTTTTCGGGGGCTCTTATGCCCTGGGCAAATACAGGCATAAGCTCCGATGAGACAACAATTGCCGAAGTCCTCAGATCGAAAGGGTATCATACGTGTGCCATAGGCAAATGGCACCTTGGTCATCACAGGGAATTTCTGCCTTTGCAACATGGATTTGACGAATACTTCGGGCTGCCATATTCAAACGATATGTGGCCGGTTGATTTTGATGGTGTGCCAGTCATTTTAAAAGATACTGCCAGTCCGAAATTGCGTCACCCATATCCTCCTCTTATTGAGGGAAATGATAAGGCAGGCGAGATCAGAACGCTTGCAGATCAGGATATGCTGACAACAATGTACACGGAACGGGCTGTAAGGTTTATCGATCAGCACAGGAAAGAGCCATTCTTCCTTTATATGCCTCATTCAATGGTGCACATTCCTCTCGGGGTGTCAGATAAATTCAGGGGAAAAAGCAAACAAGGTTTGTATGGCGATGTGATGATGGAAGTTGACTGGTCGGTTGGTGAAATAATGAAAGCCCTCGAAAGGAACGGTATTGGAAATAATACCCTTGTTATCTTCACAAGCGATAATGGTCCATGGCTTAACTTTGGTAATCATGCCGGTACAACCGGAGGATTGAGAGAAGGCAAAGGGACGAGCTGGGAAGGAGGACAGAGAGTACCGTGTATAATGCGCTGGCCCGATGTCATTGCTGAAGGAAGCGTCTGCAATAAGCTCGCATGCACCATTGATATATTGCCTACGGTAGCGGAAATAACAGGTGCGGGACTTCCTCAAAATAAAATTGATGGTGTCAGCCTACTGCCTCTGCTTAAGGGAGATGAAAATGCCTCGCCACGCACTACTATACTATATTATTACCAGCAGAACAGCCTTGAGGCAGTTCAGAAAGATTACTGGAAACTGGTCCTGCCACATTCAGGCAGATCATACACCGGCATTATGCCAGGCAATGACGGCTGGCCCGGCAAATACCTGCAGGAAGAGATAATCTCACCCGAGCTTTACGATCTGCGAAGGGATCCCGGTGAGAGGTACAATGTAGCCGCCTTGTATCCTGAAAAGGTCGAGGAACTTAATGAAGTTGCTTCTTCAGCAAGGGCGGATCTCGGAGACGATATTACCGGTTTTCCTGGTCCCGGGAGAAGAAAACCGGGTTCAGTTAAATAAAGAATATATTACTTATTTTGGCTTATCTAAGTATGTTTAATAAAATATCGGATTTGTTATGAATATACCTGAAACAACAACCATTCTTTCAACCGGTTTTTCTGCCCTTCTTGGGTTATGTATGACCGGACCTTCGCATTCAGCAGCAGTTGATCAAAAAACGCCGTTAAAAAAGCCTAATATCCTCTGGATATCAACCGAGGATATGAGCCCGCACCTCGGATGCTATGGCGATAAAACGGCGCGTACACCTAATCTCGACCGCCTTGCCTCTCAGGGTATCCGTTTTACGAATGTTTATACATCAGCTGCTATAAGCGCTCCGGTAAGGGCAGGTGTTATAACCGGAATGTATCAGACTTCGATAGGATGCATGCACATGCGGACAACCTCATACCGGCGAAGCGTCGAAAACCCTGTTCAATTTACAGCGGTTCCTCCTCATTATGTCAAGGCTTTTACTGAATACATGAGGGTTGCAGGTTACTATTGCACAAACAACTCCAAAACCGATTACCAGTTTGCCAAAGATCCTGTTCCTGCTAGTATCTGGGATGAGTCAAGCCGGAACGCACATTACAGGAACCGTGAAGATAAAAACCAGCCTTTTTTTGCAGTCTTTAACTGGACAGGTACTCATGAGAGCCAGGATTGGGATATAAGCAGGGTAAAAACAGATCCTGCCACAGTATCTGTTCCTCCATATTATGCCGACACAGAAATTATAAGAAAGAATATCGCAAAAATGTACGACAATGTTGCCAGTCTTGATTCAGTGGTGGGAGTGATGCTGTCTGAGCTCGAAAAGGAAGGTGAGCTTGACAATACAATAATTTTCTTCTGGGGCGATCATGGCGATGGCCTTCCACGAAGTAAAAGATGGTTATACGATTCAGGGACAAATATCCCCCTCATTATTAAGTTTCCCGATAAATATAAAGCAGGTACTGTTGATGAGCGACTTATCAGTTCAATTGATTTTGGTCCTACCGTAATGTCACTGGCCGGAGTGCCTGTGCCTGCCCACATGCAGGGAATTCCTTTCCTGGGTGATCAGATGGGAGAACCCCGCGATGCAGTGTATTCCGCACGCGACAGGGTTGATGAATCGTATGATATGATAAGATCGGTACGTACTAAAGGATGCCTGTATATACGAAATTACTACCCTAACGAGCCATTTACAATATGGGTTCCCTATCTCAGCAATATGCCTATTTACAAGGAGATGCTCAGACTCGATGCCGAAGGTAAGCTTACAGGCCCTCAAAAGAGCTGGATGGCACATTCCCGGCCGCCTGAGGAGCTTTATGATGTAATTGCCGATCCGTTCCAGTTAAAAAACCTTGCATCCGAGCCGTCAATGCAAAGAGTACTTGCCGATATGAGAAAAAAACACAAGGAATGGACACTTGAAACAGGCGATCTTGGACACATGAATGAACCCGAAATGATAGCCATGATGTGGCCCGGCAATGTTCAGCCTGTAACGGATAACCCTTATTTTATAATAAATTCGGCAGAGGACAGAGCTTCTAAAAACTATAGAACAGGAGGGAAATACACATCTCCGATGACAGTCGGATTTTATTGCCCTACACATGGCTCTTCAATAGTATATACACTTGAAACCGGCCCAAAAGCAAAGTGGCATTTATATTCTGGTCCTCTTAACCTGAAGCCCGGAACCCATAGCATCAGGGTAAAGGCCGTGAGGTACGGATACAAGGACAGCGGAGAGATAAATGGAACATTTGAAATCAAATAACGTATTTACCTGCACCCTTTATGAGAATTAATATTAAATATTCTGCCTTACTTGGCTTAACAGCAATGGCTGGTTCTTCGTTGGCCCAGACTGCAAAGAGTAACTGGCCGAATATCATTTATATAATGAGCGACGACCATGCCTATCAGGCAATAAGTGCATACAGGGGTGTTTTAAGCGCAATGGCCCCCACACCAAATATTGACAGGATTGCCTCTGATGGGATGCGGTTTGACAGGTGCCTTGTTACTAATTCAATATCAGGCCCCTGCAGGGCGGTTGTACTCACAGGAAAATACAGCCATCTTAATGGTTTTATTGCAAATGACGGTCAGGCTCCATTTAACGGATCCCAGCAAACTTTTCCCAAGCTGTTGCAGAATGCAGGTTATACCACAAGCATTATAGGAAAGTGGCATCTTGAGTCAAATCCGACCGGTTTTGATCACTGGGAAATTTTACCGGGCCAGGGAAGCTACTATAACCCCGATTTTATTACGAGGAACGGAAAACAACGGGAAGAAGGTTACGTAACGGAGATCATTACGGATAAGTGCATTAAATGGCTTGAAGTAACAAGAAAGTCAGACAAGCCATTCATGCTCATGATGCATCACAAAGCCCCTCACCGTGAATGGCAACCCGGCCCGAATGAACTTACCCTGTTCAAAGATGCCATTTTTCCTGAACCAAGTACTCTGTTTGATGATTATACAGGTCGTGGAACAGCTGAAAAAAATCAGGATATGACAATCTCAAAAACTATGAGGCTGGAAGAAGATCTTAAGTTATATAAAAAAGGGGATAAGGTACCTGCCGGCTTAACCAGGTTTAATACTGAACAGCTCTCCGCATGGAATGAAGTCTATGATCCCATTATTGAATATTTTTACGGGGCAGGGTTGTCGGGTGAGGAACTGGTGAGATTTAAGTACCAGCGTTATATGCAGGATTATCTTGCATGTATTGCTGCTGTAGATAAAAGCGTTGGTGAAATACTAGATTACCTTGAAAAAACAGGCCTTGATAAAAATACTGTGGTTGTATATACTTCCGACCAGGGATTCTATCTTGGAGAGCATGGATGGTTCGACAAGAGATGGATGTTTGAACAATCGTACCGGACCCCGCTTCTCATTAAATGGCCGGGTGTCGTAAAACCCGGAACAGTCAATAACGATATGGTTTCAAATATCGATATTGCTGAAACTTTTCTTGATATGGCTGGAATGAAGGTCCCCCGTGATATGCAGGGGAGGAGCATTGTTCCGATCCTTAAAGGCAAAACTCCCAAAGACTGGAGGAAAGAGCATTATTACCATTACTATGAGTTCCCGGGTTATCACATGGTCAAGAGGCATTATGGAATAAGCACTGAGCAGTATAAGCTAATTCATTACTATTATGATACAGATGAATGGGAACTGTTTGACATAAAAAATGATCCGGATGAAATGAGAAACGTTTACAACGACCCTGAGTATACACAGATAAGGTCAGACCTGCATAAGAGGCTCGAAAAAATAATGAAAACCTATAAAGACAGTGAGGAACTTGCACGATCATTCCTTCCCGGATAGATTTTTCTAATTTACACAGCATTGAAGGGCGCTGTCCCATGTATTGACAAAACTTCCGGGAGATAAGTGACTCACATGCATGAAAACCTCCGGGTTGATATGGCTTTCTTTCTCTGAATAATGCTCCTTAGAACAGAACCTGCAGCTTTCTGTTCTTACAAAATGCCTTTTCCCAGCGTGCAGGGCATCGAATATAGATTTAAACTGTCCTAAAACTATCCGTTTGCCATCATCTGGCATAAAGGGGCATCCATCTTTATGTACAGTATGGTATTCGTTCGACTGTGGCTTTATTGCAACAAAATAGGTGACTGGCATAATCTTAATTTTTGAGTTTTCTGACCTGTATGTGCTTAAATGGACAGACTATATAATATAATTGTTGAGGTACCATTTAATATTTCTTGTTTTATTGCTTTTGCACCGTATTTGTTACCCTATGAATGAAAAATAATAGTTTCTTTACCTTTTTCGTAAATATTTAATTTTTTTTATTTTTGTAATCAGTTTGTATACAGGAACTTAAATAAATATTTATTTTTTTTTAAAAAAAAATGTGTTTTCAGGGTAACAAATCAACCAGCATTTCAATTAAACAACAAACTAACCTTCAAAAAACTCTGAAATGAAAAAATCAACCCTATCACGAGAAATAAAAAGTCTGGATAAATTCAGTTCAATACTTTCCGAGAATAATTTACTTTGTCTGCAATCAATGATTTCCGTCAGGGGAGGAGATGGTGAAGAACCAATTATTATTCCTCCGCCTCCAAAGAATCCCTGAACAATCTTGACTCCTCAGGAGCAAAAGAGTATTCCATTTTTGGGGTACTCTTTTTTTTTAATCACTCTTTTTCTTATTTTGCCGGCGAATCATTACTTGAACTGGCTTGAAAAGCATCCTTGCAATAATATTCATAAGTAATTTTCTTGTGCCTGCCAGCATCGGTGCACAGGATGATAAGGCAGATTTATTGCTAAATGAATTTTTAGGTCTCTATAAATCAGGCAATATATTAGGTGCTGAAAATTGTTTGATAGAGATACTCGGGTTTAAAGATTCTCTTTCACCGGACTACCTGATTGCAACATATAATAATCTCGGGGTAATATACCAGTTTACAGGCAGGTATGATGATGCGCTGGTTAATTACAGCAAGGCTGAAGATCTCAGTACCCGGAACATCAGGGGAATAAATTACCTGTCCAGCATTTATAATAATAAAGCTATAATCTATCGCATACAGAAAGCATATCCGTTATCACTGGAATATTATGAAAAAAGCATCAGGCTTTTTCTGAGCCAGAAGAATTCTGATACAACTAAATTTTCAAACCTTTCCACATCTTACCAGAATATTGCCCTTACGTATTTTGATGTCGGTGACTTTGATCTGGCTCTTGAATATTTATATAAATCAGAAAAACTCAAAATAAGATATAATCTTGACGGCCTTAATAACCTTAGATTCAATATTGCCAATACTTTTCTAAAAAAAGGTAACTTTTCAAAAGCCGGCAAATATTATGTTGAGAGTATATCAGGATTGAAAAGCAGGTTTGGTGAAAACTATTTCAGACTGGCGGAGATATATAAGAATTACAGTGCTTTTCTCAATTTGTCCGGCAGAAATGATGAATCATTGAAAGCTTTGGAAACTGCTCTTTCTATTTACTTAAAAAATTATTCAGGGAAGCATCCTCATGTTTCACAAACTTATTGTCTTATCGGAGACCATTACCTGAAGCATTGCGAATACGATTCAGCTTTTCATTTTTATCAGAAATCACTTATTGCAGTCACAAAGGGTTTTGATGACCCTGATATTTACAAAAATCCCGATGCAGACTCAGGCCTGTTCGACATACAATTCCTTGCCAGCCTTAAACGCAAGGCCCAGGCATTTGAAATTCTTGCAGGAGAGCAGATTGATAGCGGTGAAAAGCTGCGTTCATTGGAAAAAGGCCTTGAAACAGTTGAACTTGCCATCAAACTCATAGAAAAGATCAGG
Organism: uncultured Bacteroidales bacterium; assembly: GCA_942492865.1. Lineage (GTDB taxonomy): Bacteria > Bacteroidota > Bacteroidia > Bacteroidales > VadinHA17 > LD21. The sequence goes on from OW818650.1 coordinate 3,658,257, forward strand.
AAAAATTACCCCTCTGAGGAAAGTAAGATGTACCTGGCTGAAAATGAAAAAGAGACGTACATTTTAGCTACACACCTTGCTTACACTCTATCCTCATTAAACCCCGATAAATTTACACCCGGACATGTTTATAAAGTTGCCGCCCAGGCAAAAGCAGCAATTCTCAGGAATGAGATTTCAGATAATGAATTTTTGTGGTCGGCTGATGTTCCTGACTCCCTGAGAATTATTCAGAAGAAGATTGCCGCCGATATTGCAGCTTATAACTATCTTATTCTCGTGGAAAGCAGAGAATTGAAGCCCGACAAAATCAAAATTGACGGCTGGAAAGAGAATCTTTTCACAATGAACCGCAGGAATGAAGAAATAATTAATGAAATAAACCGTATATCGACAAAGTATCAGGACCTGCTACACATAACCGAGGCAGATTCACCTGAAATGATACAGGAAAAACTTGGAGCGGATGAAACCATTATTGATTACCTTCTTTCAAATCGTAATGAAAATGGGGAAAGGAGGTTATTCACATTTATTATAACAAAAAAGAATATTTTATGCAGAGAAGCGGGGCTCGATTCTATGTTTACTTTAAATGCTGATATTATCAGAAATGGAGCCAGGGCAGAGAATGATTTCTTAGCTTATACCAGCGCTCTTAATTATATGTTTGAACAGCTTATCAAGCCTTCGGAAAAGCTATTTTCCGGGAGTGATCTTATAATTATTCCGGATGAAGAAATTGCGTGGTTGCCATTTGATGCCTTCCTGAGAAAAAAACCTGAATCTTTTCAGACAGATTTTGAAGGACTTCCCTTCCTGATACATGACTTCACATTTTCATACGGATACTCATCTGCACTCATTTTTAGTGAGAATAAGATAAAGTGCGAACCGGAAGTTTTCTCTTTCTCGCCTGATTACGGGAATGCTCGTCTCACCGGAATGGGACTCGGCGTACTGAGGGGAGCTGACAAGGAGATTGAATCAATATATAACTGGTTTAAAGGAAAGAGATTTACAGGAAGTAATGCAACAGAGGAAAATTTTATTACATCAGCAGATAGAAATGTTATCTTTCATCTTGCGATGCACGCCCTGCCTGACAGTAGTAATTCACGTTATTCTTATTTTTTGTTTGATCAGAAATCTGAGACTATAGATGGGAAATTATACAATTATGAGATCAGCCTCACTAGGATTATCTCACCCATGGTTGTACTTAGTGCGTGTAATTCAGGAACTGGTATTCTCAATCAGGGGGAGGGGCTTATGAGTCTGGCCCGTGGATTCATACTTGCCGGGGCTTCATCTGTAATCAAAACTGCCTGGGAGGTGAACGATGAACTCAGCGCTTCAATAATAACACGCTTCTACTTTTTTCTTTCAAAGGGAAAGCATAAAGATGAAGCAATGCGACTTGCAAAATTAGAGTATCTTAAAAATTGTACTCCTACATTTGCCAATCCATATTACTGGGCAGCGTATGAAGTAATGGGAGACAACGCTCCCATTACCAGGAATTATGCAGGACTTATTCTTCTATTTGTAGGGTTGATAGCAGTAATAATAGTGGTTTACTATTTTAATCCACGGAGGATCTTTTCAGATCGTTTACCGTAGTAATCTGAATGATTTGCAAGGTAAGTAAAACATTCATAAGCTTTTTCAGTGTTTCCCGATTTCAGATATGAGAAGCCAAGAGACCACATGGCTTCCTTGCTAAAGGGACCATTCCTTACTGATATATCTGAAAGGATCTTTATTGCATTATCATAATTTCCCAGCTCTAACTCGGTAACGCCTAGAAGATAACGTGGTGATACAGAGCAAGTATCAAGGGATACAGAAGAATTGAATCCGATGGATGCAGCCTCAAAGTCACCTTTATTATAGTTATCTATTGCTTTCGCAAAAATAAATGAATAATTTTCATCGATACTTCTTGTTACAGGCGATACTGCATCAGGCGAACTGTAAAATGAATCATACAGTTTGTCAGGATCGGATACCGGAATAAGCATATTTATGGCAACAAATATTCCGGCTACAGCAGCCGCTGCCAAAGACGTGTACCTTATAATCAATGGCCTTATAGTACTCCTCTTTCCGTTACCTGGCATTGAAACTGGTTGTTCAGCTTCTGCCTCAAGTGAACTGTGGATGAATTCTTCAATCTCTTTCCTGTTTGAACTCAAAGCACCTTTTTTCTGCCTTGTCTCATGCCATTCCTTTACCCATTCAGCAGTAATATCATTTATTTTACTGTTATTTATTTCATAACTGATATGCCTTATTTCATCAAGCAGCATCTCTTCAGGAATTTCACTGAATGCATCCTTAATGAACTTTTCATTGTCTTTATTTCTGACAGTATTTCTGTTGTAGTCAGCTACCATTTCCATAACGGTAGTTTCCATGTATGGTAATCCCGGATCGTTTTTAACATCCTCTATGTCGAATCTTCCCTTCATATATTTTCTAACCGACTCCTCGAGAAGTGATTCCTCCGGATTTACATTTCCACAAGGGTCCATTCCAGATAATTTTTCAAAATCTCCTGGAGGATTGCTTTGTTTTGGTTGCCTTTTCATTGCTTTCACTTTTTCTTATTACATTGACTCATTCTGATGCACAGTGGTTGCTTTACAACCAGATTTTATTATGAAACACGCTTCATGGCGCCTTCGTTCATGATCCTTCTGTATTCCGGGTGTTTTTTTATCTTTTCAGTCAGATCACTTTGAGCTTCGCACTTTTTCTTTCTTACATATCCATATGTAAACCCCAGTTTATCAGCTATCTCCTGAGGTGGTACTTCCTGCCAGTACAGTTTCAATATCTTTCTACTGCTGTCATCCAGAGTCTCGAAAACCTCCCAGAAAAGATCTTCATAAATTGTCTTATCCATCACTTCGGTAAAATCCTTCTCATTTTCGGTATCTTCCTTACGGATAAAGTAATTATTAGCAGCCTGCCGCTTTACAAGCACCATCTTCCATAAATTTTCACAAACACAATAGAGAAATGTCTTGAACTTACAAGTCAGGACAAAATCCTTATTATCTATTTTTTCAAGCATTATCATTAGACCATCCTGGAAAATATCTTTAGAGTCTTCAACAGATCCGCCTTTTTGTGTAATCAAAAGCCGGATCATAGGCATATACTTTTCAGACAGGTATTTTACCACATATCCCTGACGGTTCCGCAGACATTCGATAATTTCGTTGTCGGTATACTCTTTCACGTAATGAACAATTTAATTGCAGATCTTTTGTTACTCAAATATAAACTATTTTTATTAAATCACTTTTTATTAATAAAGAGTTAAGCGCCTGATTTTTCATAAGGTAAAGTAAAATAAAATACAGAACCCTCACCAGGTTCTGAAACAAACCATATTTTACCGCCCATCAATTCAACATAAGCTTTAGAAATTGAAAGACCCAGACCGGTCCCTTCAAAATTGCGGCAATAACTGCTGTCGGTCTGATAAAACCTGCTGAAGATCAATTCGTGATGTTCGGGTGAGATTCCGATGCCTGTATCAGAAACATAAAACTCTATTACCTTTTCTTTTAATGTATATCCAAAAATAACTTCACCCTGGCTGGTAAACTTCATTGCATTACTAACCAGATTTGAGAGCACCTGACTCAGCTTGAAACTGTCGGTCATTATGTTTACATCATTATCGTCGAGGTCTGATGTAAGACATAATGAGATGTTTTGTTCAAAAGCCCTTGGTCTGAATTTATCGTAAATTCTTCTGAGAATTATATTAAGATTATTCTCTGTCTTATTAACCTTTATTGAAGTTGCTTCAATATTTGACAATTCCACAATATTGCTAATTATCTCGAGTAAATGATCTGTGCTTCGGGTGATTATATCAATAAACTCCTGCCTGCTTTGCGGGTCATTTTCAGGTTCACCCAACAGTGCTGAGAAACCTACAATAGCGTTAAGCGGTGTACGTATCTCGTGCGAAATATTATTAAGGAATGCGGTCTTAAGTCGATCACTTTCCTCAGCCTTCTCTATTGCTTCTTCCAGATGACCCAGTGTTTTTTTACTCTCATTAATGTCGAAAAGTATCCCGAAGGCTCCTATAACTTTCCCTGTCTCCCTGTCAATAAGAGGAAGTGATGAGTCCTGTATCCACTTCTTATCTCCACCGGGGGTTTTAACCAGGACCTCAGCTTTATAATTTTTGATCTCCCCGTTTCTGAATTTTATTCTTGATAAACCCAGATCGGGTGATATTTCTTCCGAAAGTGGAATAACTTCTTCAATCAATTCATTGTACCGGTTTTCAGTAAACTCATCAGGTGATAATCCCAGGAGATGATTAATGCCTGACCCTACATTCAGATAATAGCCATCACCCGGTTCAGGTCCGAAAATTAGCTGGTAAGGCACACCATCAGCATTCTCAATAGCCTGACAATAGAGACTTTCAGGACTAAAGAACTGATCTTCCTCCCCTTTATTGAATCTTAAACCCAAATTATATGTAGATTTCTCTACTCTCATACGAATCAATTAAATCATCAAATCCTGCAACAATAATTATTCAAAACAATCAAGGCCTCTGCCCATTCTCACCAGGAGATTGACAAAGCCCCACTTAATCAATATGTTACCTGTATGCGTCATCTATTGTTCCATACAGAATTACTGTTTAATAGAAAGCGGTACCAAATTGTTACCCCTTTTTTGAAGTTTTTTTTGATTTTTTTTTGATTTTTTTCTTTTAAAATAATTCTATTCCTGTATGTATCAGGATTACAATGAGTTCAAAAAAATATTTTCGTACCGGTAGTATGATTCTCAGATCAGCCTCCGGATTTACCTTATTAATGATGAGTAAACTATGTATTTATTTTGTTTAATAAAAATGGTTATTTTATTAATATACAGAGGTTAACGATTAAAAAACTATGTGTGAATGATGTAATCTTTTGTCATATTTATATAACAATAACTCCTTCATTATTATCAATTTTGTCTCTGCAATTATTATCGTTACAGGTAAGGCCGGCACATTAAATCAGAATATAGATATATGATATCGGACGCAGCAGGCATGCCTTTACTAAGTACAATGGAAAATGTATCTGGAAAAGAGCAGACTAAAGACGATTTCAACCAATGTTGAAAACACTGGAACCGAGCTTCTTCCTTATAACATTCCTTTGCTTATTGAGAAGCTGAAAAAGAATAAAGCCTGGAAGGATGGGGAGATTACTTCAATGGTGCTTCATAAAAGTCAGGATAAACAAATTGTTATTGTAATTTTACCTGAAGGGGCGGAAGTGGTTTCCCATCAGGTAAATGAATCTGTAACATTCAAAGTACTTGAAGGAAAGTTGAATCTTCAATTCGGGAAGGAATTCATGAAACTGGAAAAAGATGAAATGTTTAAACTGGAGGTAAAAGTAAAATATGTTATTAATTCACTTGATGTTACAGCTTTACTTCTTACCCAGATTTCAGAGAAATGATAAATGGAAAATCTATTGTTTCAGAACCAGGATTGTACAAGAACTTTTTTATCATGCTGGAATTCACTCAGTTTATAATAAGCCCCCGACTGATCTCCTTCTATCTGGTAAACCCAATTACCGGTAATGCCTCCGGGATTGAGAAATTTCTTCCTCAGGTAGAGTCTTTCTCCGGGAATAAAATCACACTTATTATCAAATGCTGAAATCCTTCCATATTCCGGGTTATCAGTCTTTATCCACAATATAACAGGATCGCTGGTGACCCTGTAATCAACAAACAGACCAACATACTTCCGGGATACCGATAATTCATTTTCCTGAAAACCTGTCTTTTGCGTAGTTGCACAGGATGAGAGGATTAGAATTATTGAGATTACAGTAAGTCTGGCTTTTACCATGTTTGTACCTTTTAATTAGTACTGTTCAAATTACAGGATAATATTACACAAATTAATATTCTTCCGGGGAAAAACCAAACAAAATTTTATGACCCCGATCCATTCTATCCACTCCTGCGGGTGAATTCAATTTTGCTGAGCGTTTTATGACTTTTAATTAAACAATTTCCCTTTAAAACAGTTTAATGTTTAATAAAATATAATTCACATTATCTATGATGCTCCGGATTCGTAATATGGAAAGTGACCGATGCAGGATGATCGTTATTGAAGAACTGAAAAAGTTAGGTCTCAGTTATAACTCGGTGGAGCTCGGGGAAGTTGATCTCAAGGATAATATTTCAAGTTATAAAATCCAGTTGATAGATTCAGCTTTAAAGAAATCAGGATTGGAACTTCTGGCAAATAACAAGAATCTGCTCGTTGGTAAGGTAAAAGAAGCTGTAAATCATCTTGTTTACTTCTCCGACGATCTCTCAAGACCTAATTTTTCTGATTACATAAGTAATAAGGTTAATCACGATTACAAGTACCTGAGTAAGATTTTTTCTGAGGAGGTTGGGATAACGATTGAGAAATATATTATCGGGCAAAGGATCAAAAGAGTGAAGGAATTACTTATTAATGGGTTAAGCCTAAGCGAAATCGCCTATAAAATGCTTTACAGCAGTGTAGCACATCTGTCAAACCAGTTCAAAAAAGAAACAGGTTTTAGCCCGGGTTATTACAAGCAGCTGGCTATGAGAGATATACAGAAAACTTAACCTCGTGAATCAGGTCTGCAAAGTCCTAGGAATTCTATCAATTCACAGCAGAATTTTTCCTGTTATTCTCGTTAATATTCTTTCGCTTGCTGCTAATGGTCAGAAAACTACCTATTTCCAGCAGGAAGTAAATTATGAAATTCAGGTAACACTTAATGATGAGCGTCATGAACTATATGGTTTTGAAAAGATAGTATATATAAATAAATCACCTGATACACTGACATTCTTATTTTTCCATTTGTGGCCAAATGCATATTCCAATAACAAGACCGGATTAGCAGTACAGTTACTGGAAACATCGGGAAGAGAAAAGCTGTTTAAGGATCCTGAACTAATCGGATATATAGATTCGCTCGATTTTAAAGTAGATGGCGCCAACGTCCAGTATAATTTATTACCGTCTAAACCCGATGTAAGCAGAATAGAGCTTAATGAACCTGTTTTTCCGGGAGATACTATAGTCATTTCAACTCCCTTCCGTATAAAGATCCCGGGAGGGACCTCCTCCCGGTTAGGACATACTAACAATTCTTACCAGATATCTCAGTGGTATCCTAAACCTGCAGTTTATGACCGCAACGGCTGGCACCCTATGGAATATCTCGATCAGGGTGAATTCTATTCTGAATTCGGAAGATTTAATGTAATGATAACACTGCCAGCTGAATATATTGTTGGAGCTACCGGAACACTGATGAATAAAGAGGAATCGGAATGGCTTGCTATCTTGTCGGCTGATACCGCTCTACATTCAGGAAATAACGGTTTTCATTCAGGAAGACATTTATCACCCGGAAAGGAAAAGACACTTAATTTTTTACAGGATAATGCACACGATTTCGCTTGGTTTGCCGATAAACAATTTCAGGTAAGAAAATCCAGGTTGATACTGCCCTCGTCGGGAAAGGTCATTGAAACATCAGTAATGTTCACTGATATTGAAACCGGGTTTTGGGAAAATGCATTAGCACTTATACATGAGGCTATTGTATTTTTTTCCGGCATCATCGGTGATTATCCTTACGATACTTTCACGGTTGTTCAGGCCCCCTTTTCATCAGGGTTAGGAATGGAGTACCCGGGAATAACAGTAGTAGATTTTTCTAATGATGCATATACATTGGAACAGGTTATCATTCATGAGTTATGTCACAACTGGTTTTATGGGGCACTGGGAAATAATGAGAGGCGGTATCCTTTTATGGATGAAGGGATTACCAGTGCGTATGAACAGCGCTATATGCGGGCAAAATATCCGGAGAAGAAAGCCTGGGAAATATATTTCGGGAACGAAAAACTGGCAAGATTTTTTCATGTGGACGAAATACATGCTTATGGTATTGAAGAGCTTGAATGGCTTGTAGGGGCAAGAAAAAATTCAGATAAACCGATAAATCTTACATCAACGGATTATCCTTCAAACCAGTATGGCCAGATTATTTATTATAAGGCAGGGGCAGGATTTAATTATTTGCGGGCCTTCCTTGGTGATTCCCTCTTTGATTCCATTATGCAGGATTATTACAATAAGTGGAAATTCAGGCATCCTGAACCTGATGACCTCAGGAGAGCATTTGAATCGCGAACTGATAAAGATCTTAAGTGGTTTTTTGACGACTTCACAGGAACGAAGAAACATGTCGATTACAAAATTTCAAAATTGAGGAATGAGCAATTACTTGTAAAGAATAAAGGAGATCTTGCTTCACCACTTGTTATTTCAACCTCCGGAATAAACGGACAGGTGTCTGAAGAATGGAGTGATGGTTTCACAGGCAGGAAATGGATCGATGTTCCTTATGGTGTCAATAGAAATTTCAGAATAGATCCGCATCATCAGATGCCTGATTTGTACCGTATAAACAATAATTACAGTGAGTCAGCATTAATTCCAAAATCAGATCCCCTTGACCTTAGGTTTTATTTCACCATAGAGGATCCCGAAAAAATATCTCTTATGTATATTCCTTTACCCAACTGGACCAGGGAAGACGGTTTCATGGCAGGTATAGCATTGCATAACGGATTTATTCTTCCAGAACGTATCGAATATTTTATAATACCTTTTTATTCTTTTGGCAGTAAAAAGTTTACAGGGCTTGGAAGGATCTCTTTTAATATTACTCCCCGTAACACTTTCCTGCGACAAATTAAAATCAGTTTAGAGGGAAGCCGTTTTGGAGCACCCGGATCTCATCAGTATAACAGTATGAAGATTGGATCGACTTTTTCTCTTTCATCGGGCAATTCCGTTAAGTTGATCGATCATGCCATCTACAGCTATTATAACCGGGTATCCGATCTTGCCGACATTCTGATAAATGAGAATTCAAATATGCTGTCGTATATCAGTATTGGTTACCTGATGGAAAAAACCGGAAAAATGGATCCTTACATGATGGACCTGTCTTTTGAAACAGGAAAATCATTCGGAAAAGCTTCGGTTGATTTTAATTACAGATACAGTTATTATGGAAGAAATAAGGGACTGGATATCAGGATTTTTTCAGGGCTGATGATAATAAATAATACAGGCAGGGACTATCACTTATTATCACCGGCCGGCAGAATGGGACGTGAACAATATCTTTACCAGGGAATATATCCCGACCGTTTTGCCGAGCCTTTTTCTGATTTCTGGTCGAGGCAGATGACAATTTCAGAAGGCAGCCTTGTTTCACCACTGAACGATACCCTGGGCTTCAGCCCCTGGCTGCTTTCGCTTTCTTTCACCAGCGATCTTCCGCGATGGATCAGCCGTATTCCTGTTAAACCTTTTGTTAATATTATCTTAAACAATCCGCCTCATGTCAAAGGCTGTAGCTTCCTTTACGAAGCTGGTCTGAGAACCGGTATCCCAAACGTTTTCGATATATATATTCCGTTCATAGTTCCACGCTGTGCAGCTACTTATTCATTTATTGACAGGATAAGATTTACATTAAATTTTAATATTCAGTCAATTTCACTGTTTTAGTGTATAAAAAGGTGTGATTTATGTAAATCGAACATTTTTTTTTGTAAAAGTTTGACACCGGGAGTTGATACTTTTGACTAAATAATAAAAAGTCAATGAGCACTTCTGCACTTCAGAATGAGATAGACGATGATAAAAAATTGAATGATCCCGAAAAGGCTGACTCAAACGAATTTATCATAAATGCAGCGGAGCGATTAAGGAAAAAGAAGGTCTCACGGACTGAAGCAGAGACAATGAGCCTTATCAAGGAGCTTGAAGCAAGGCGGGTCCAGCTTGAAATGAACAAATCGTTCACTCATGAGAATGTTGCCAGACCGAGAGAAGATTCAGATGGGCTTATTCCAATATTCGATCATACATCTTCAGAAAGGATGCTGTTTGAATCGGCACTTGTGGGAATAATGATATTTGATGGTGCCACAGACAAGATACTTGATATTAACAGCTTTCTTACAAATATGCTTGGTTATTCGCCTGAAGAACTTGCAGGGAAAGATCTCTGGACCGCTGGCATTATTACAGGTACGAAGGAATCGCTAAACCGGATTGCAGAGCTTATGCAGAAAGGGTTCTCCCGTATAGACGACATACATGTCCGCACAAAAGAGGGCAAACAACTTATTATAGAACTTGATGTGAGTCATATTATTGCTGGAAATGAAAAGGTGATTCAGCTAAAATTTCATGATATAACCGAACGGAAAATTGCAGATGAGAAACTTAGGGAAAATCAACACAGGCTCAATGACCTTATTGTTACAAAGGATAAGTTTGTCTCTATCATTGCCCACGACCTCACAAATTCATTTAACAGCATTATCGGACTAGGCAATATTCTTGCAACCAAAGTACGGGAAAAGGATTATGCGGGTATTGAAGCTTTTGCTGAGACCATTCATGATTCATCATGGAAAGCTATGAATCTTCTTACAAACCTTCTGGTCTGGTCCCGCTCACAAACAGGAAGAATTGATTTTTGTCCCGGGCACTTTTCAATAGCTGAAGTCATTTCCGGGGTATGCGAGTTATTTAAGGAGTCGGCTGAAGAAAAATCTATAGATATTTCAGTTGATGATCCTCAAAATGCAATAGTTTTCTGCGATAAAGAGATGATAAGTACTGTCCTGAGAAACCTTATATCAAATTCGTTAAAATTTACCAGGCGGGGAGGAATAATAATCAGTTCGGTTGTTCAGGATGAGTCAGGAACGACAATCTCCATAAGGGATTCAGGTGTTGGCTTTACCAATGAAGCAATTGACAAGTTATTCCGTGTCGAAGAAAGCTTCTCCACCGATGGAACTGAAGGGGAGAATGGAACAGGAATGGGACTCCTGCTTTGCAAGGACTTTATTGACAGGCACGGAGGAAAGATCTGGGTTGAAAGGGATACTGTTGAAGGAACAATAATCAACTTTACCTTGCCGGAAAGACAGGTTTTCCGAAGCAGCAACCCTTGAATTTTTTACCGCTTCCGCAGGGGCAGGGATCATTTCTTTGAGGCATCACCGGTTTTATTACCTGGTTTTCCTTATTCCTTATCCATTGCATTACATTGGCAGGAGCTCGTTTATTCTTAAGCTCCTTAGACATGAATTCCATGAAAGGTTCAACGTGATGGAAGAAATTCTTATATCCCTGACATAGAAAGTTCAAACCCGGTTCTCCATCGGGTGACATCAAAAACCTGTGTTTGGGACATTCGCCGTGGCATGCATATCTGACCTCGCATCTGAGACAGTACCTTGGAAGCTTATTTCTTTTATCAATGCCGAAATCAAATTGGCTCTGTAACTTAGCAAGGTCTAACAATGGAGTATCAGTGATATTGCCGAGGTAATAATCGGGATAAACAAAATGATCACATGAAAACAGATCACCATTATGCTCCATTACCATTGCATCGCCGCAGGTCTCTGAAAAAACACAGATACCGGGATTCTCACCTGTATAATTGGCAAGTGTTGCATCAAATATCTGTACATAATATTTTGCCACATCATTTCTGACCCATTCATCGAAAATTGTGATGAGAAATTTTCCAAAATCTTCTGCACCGACCGACCAATCAGTAAGGGAAGCCTCGCCATTATAGGATTGATGAACAAGAGTAAGATTATCATCCGATGGGGGAGAGGAACGTTCTACCACAGGAAGGAACTGCATGAACCCGCTGCCTATTTTCTTAAGGAATCTGTAAACTTCTGAAGGGTATTTTACATTATAATTATTTACGGTACTGAGGGTGTTGAATTCCACCTTGTTTTTGTGCAGTAATTCAATTCCATTCATTACTCTCCTGAATGTATTACCCCCTGAAAATGTTTTGCGATGGTGATCGTGATAATTTTCAGGACCGTCAATAGAAATGCCTACAAGGATATTATTATCAGCAAAGAACTTACACCATTCATCGTTTAATCTCGTACCGTTGGTCTGGAATGCATTTTCAATATTCTTTCCACCACTGTGTTTCTTTTGAAAATCGATTACTTTCCTGAAAAAATCAATTCCCATAAGGGTCGGTTCACCACCCTGCCATGTGAAAGTAACTAATGGGACATCCTGAGCTTCTATGTATTGTCTGATAAAGTTTTCAAGAAGCTCTTCCGTCATTTTATTCTCGCCTGCTACAGGATAGAGTTTCTTTTTCTCCAGGTAGTAACAATAGGTGCAATTAAGATTACACGATGCCCCTGCCGGCTTAACCATAACATTGAATGCATTGGGTCTTTTAAGCTTTAGTGCATCTGTAAATAAAATATTCGCCATTATGTACTGCCTTACTATTGTAAGGGTACAAAAATACAAAAACAGGAGTTAACGTTCAAGAATATCTTCCAGTTCATCGAAATTATCATCAACTATACTGTAATAATTATTTTCTTCATCCTCACTGCCGATTGATTCAAGCTCGTCGTCAAATTCAACTCCGGGGATGTCAAGATCTATGTCAGTATAAGATGCCGCAATATTACTTCCAGGGGCAACACCTTTTCTTGGATATGTCCTGTCGTTAGATAAGGCCTCCGGATCAATTTCAGATGCTATGTGGTTTTTTCTGAATATGTCCTCATCTGAAGGATACTGCTCATAACCTGGATAATCATACATGCTATCGTCATCGGGATCCGACTTTTTATCCCGATGTTTAAGATTGGGTTCAAGATCTGTTTTTTTCATTTAAGGAATTTTTTGCTATTAATTTATGCTCGCAATTCAGGCATTGCTCAATATATTAACCTGTCTAAAAGAATTATGAAATTACAAATAAATATAGAACTGTATTGCCTGAATATATTACACAATTTGCTTAATTTTTTACATGATTCACATACTGGTAAGAAGCTTTTTCTTTATTGCTAATATACAGTATTGCAGCATGTTCCTTTCCATCATCTTCAAGTGTAATAGCATCATCCTCAACTAGAATGCCATCCAGTTTAATATAATTTTTTTCCTCAGTATCATCAGTCTGTATTACTGTAATATGATACATGGTTTCCCTGAACCTGTAGTGCAGGATATATTTTTCCCACGTTTCGGGAAGCTTTGGCTCTATATAAAGCCTGTTGACTTCCAGCCTGAGTCCAAGCAGCGATTCTGTAATCAGCCTGTACATCCATCCTGCAGAACCGGTATACCATGTCCATCCACCGCGCCCGGTATGTGGACTTACAGCATAAACATCAGCTGCTACCACATAAGGTTCCACCTTATAGATCTCCGTTTCTTCCTTTGATGAAGAATGGTTTACAGGGTTGATCATTTTCAGCAACTCCCATGCAAGTTCCTTCTTTCCTATCCTGGCCAGGGCCATAATAGTCCAGATTGCAGCATGAGTATATTGACCGCCATTTTCCCTGACCCCTGGAACGTATCCTTTTATGTATCCCGGGTTCATTTCGGATTTGTCAAATGGAGGATCAAGCAATTGTATCAATGAAAAATTCCTTCTGACTAGTTTACTGTTTACAGCTTCCATTGCCTGCCTTGATCGCTCGGGATCACCGGCGCCTGAAAGTATTGACCAGCTCTGGGCTATCGAATCGATTTTGCATTCGGGATTTATTGATGATCCCAGTGGCTGGCCATTGTCGAACCATGCCCTCTTATACCACTCGCCGTCCCAGCAATTTTTTTCAATGTTAATGCGCAACATCCCGGCCTCCTTTTCGCAACGGTCGATAAATAATGAATCATTCTGAATACGCGCTATTCTGGTAAATTCCATCAGTACCTCATAAAGAAAAAATCCAAGCCAGACACTTTCACCTTTTCCTTCATGCCCTACCATGTTCATGCCGTCATTCCAGTCACCTGTGCCAATAAGAGGTAATCCATGCTTCCCGAAATTTAATGCCCTTAGAATTGCTCTGATGCAGTGCTGATACAGAGTAGCCGATTCTTCAGATCTTACCGGTAGGTCATACAAAGACTCTTCACCGGGTCTGACCTGTGAGCCCTCAAGAAAATGAACCTGTTCTTCAAGCACGCCGGTATCGCCGGTCTGAATTACATACCTGCTGGTAACATAGGGCAGCCACAAGTAATCATCTGAGCACTTTGTACGTACACCACGGCCTGTTGGCGGATGCCACCAGTGCTGTACGTCGCCCTCTCTGAACTGCCGTGAAGCAGATAACAGCAGATGGTCGCGAACAAGGAATGGGGCTGCATGAAGTATCGCTACTGAGTCCTGTAACTGATCCCTGAAGCCGAACGCTCCCCCCGACTGATAATATCCGCTCCGCGCCCATAAACGGCACGCAAGCGTCTGGTAAATAAGCCATCCGTTGACCATCAGGTTAAGTGAATTGTCAGGTGTTTCAAAATTTATTACACCAAGAGTTTTTTTCCAGTAACTCCACACGGCTTCAAGAGCGCTTTTTGCAGATGCTGATCCCCAGAAACGACGAACTGTCTTGCTGGCGTTTTCCGGATTTCGCCCCGAGCCAAGCCGGAAAACCACTTCTCTTTCCTTACCCTGTGCCAGGTCAAAGGAAACCTGTATTGCCGCACAGGGATCAAGGCTGGCCCCAACTTTCCCCGAAAGACGTTTTTGATACATTGCGGCAGGATCTCTTAATGTCCTGTTACGACCTATAAATTCTGTCCTGTCGCAGGTAAGATCACGGTAAGCATCATCAGTCTGAAAAAAGGCTATCCTGTTCCCGAATTCGGGATTAAAATGATTCTTTGCAAAAAGAGCGCCGCTGGCCGGATCGACGACTGTGATAATATGCATTGATGTTTTGGTACGGATATCTCCGAGAACCAGCTCCGCGTAACCCGTAACACTCAGCCTTCTTGCGCGTCCTGATTCATTCTTAAGCTTCAGCACGGAAAATTTCACAGGTGCATCAATTGCAACATAGATCCATAACTCTGACCTGATGCCATCTTCAGCGTGCTCGAAAACAGTGTAACCAAAACCATGCCGTATAACATAATTGCCAATTCTGCCTGCAGGAAAAGGAGAGGGAGACCAGAAATGTCCGCTTTCTTCATCCCTGATATAAAAGGCTTCACCCCCTGTATCTGTAATCGGATCATTATTCCATGGAGTAATACGTATCTCCCGGGCGTTTTCTGACCATGTATAAGCATTTCCACTTTCAGAGATGACAGTTCCAAAATGGGGATTAGCTATCACATTCACCCATGGTAATGGAGGAATATGCCCGGGCGACGTAGTAATAATATATTCCCTTCCGTCTTTAGTAAAGCCGCCTGTTCCGTTATGGAACATCAGATCTTCACGAAGATCTGGTTCTGTTACAGGGTCAGGTATACGATAACTTCTGGTTGGCTTGATCTGGGTATAGTGAACATCAGTTAATATTCGCCGGCTTATCTGTTCTGACAGTGAACCTCTTTTATCGGATATAATCACCCTGGCAACAGTTTGAATCAGGATCTTATCTTCATTTGGTATCTGCTCGGCCGATCGCACAAATATCCCTCCCGGCCGGTCAATAAGGCTTGCTTCAAGACCTGCTGCTATCATTCCCATTATCTGATCGTGCAGCAGCTGCCTGTACCCGGCATGATCTTCATTCCATATTACAAGGTCAACAGCGAGCCCCTTGAGCCTCCAGTAAGCATGAGCCTGTACCAGTTGCTGAACCAGCTTAATATTGGAGGGATCTTCAATGCGCAGCAGAACAACAGGAAGGTCGCCTGAGATGGAATAGCCCCAAAGGCCTGACTGGCCTCTTCTGTTCTTCGAAATTATATTATGCTCAGCCCTGAGAGATGAGTTTGAAAATATTATTGAACTCGCCAGCCGGCCGTACATCTGAGCATCAGCTTCAGTGGCATTGATCTGGGTTAGAATTATCTGGCTGTATGTCCATGACAGCTCGAAAACCCTGCTGGAAAGCTTGCGGTCAAGGTACTTGTCACACATATTCAGGGCCTCTTCGCGTGTTTCGCTCATGCCAGTCACCATGTCGATCCTCACCGATGCCTCCGGTTCTATAATGATCTCATATCTGATTGCAACTACAGGATCAAGTACTGAGCCTTCACTTCCCGATAATGGGCTGCTATGCTTCATAGCCCCGGGTTCGATTATGCTGTTTCCCCTTCCCATGAACTTCATCCTGTCAGTTTCATACGATACTTTCCTGACTTCAGCGCCGTGCATTGTCATAAGATGGAACATCCAGGGGACATTTTCGTTCTTTGATCTTGGGCGTCTTGTGCACAATATTGCCTTTTTGTGGTCAAGGATTTCTGTCTGAACGAAAAGATTACTGAAGGCCGGATGTGATAAATCGGATGCCGAAGGTGCAATAACAACTTCCGCATAACTGGTAATATCAATATGCCTCTTCCAGCGTGAGCGGTTGGTTATCCTCAGTCTTCTTAATTCAATGTCATCTTCAGGCGAAACTACAATCTCCGTATGTGTGTCAAGGTCACTGTCACTCCTGCGGAATTCGGCTCTGCCTTTTGAGAATATGGCTTCATAATGTTCAGGTTTTTTTAAAGTGGGCTGAAAGGATGATGACCAGAATTCACCATTTTCCAGGTCACGTATGTAGCAGAATGTACCCCAGTTATCGCAGGTCATATCTTCACGCCACCTTGTCACCGCAAAATTTTTCCACATGCTGTAACCGCTGCCTGAATTAGTGATCATAACATGATACCTGCCGTTTGACAGTAAATGAACCTGAGGAACAGGGGTGTCAGGTGTATTTATAACCCTTACCGTAAGTTCATGAACGTTTTGAAGAAGACGTGTATCAGAACCCATTTCAAGGCTGGAATAATACTGTGTTGTTTTTGGTATTTTTTCCTGAAGCAGCAACAGGCTTGACTGGAACAGAGGTTCAGACTCAAACCTACGCTGCATCGGACGGTCAAGAAGCAGATAAGCAATCGACAAAAAGCCCATTCCCTGATGATGAGCCATATACGATTTGACAATTGCCATATTCTGCCCCCGGTTAAGTCTGGAAGCGGTGAAATCCATAGCTTCATAAAAACCATACTTCCCGGTCATGCCTTCCTTCTTAAGCCTTTCAAGATTCCGGCACGATTCTTCAGGATCGACCATAAGAGCGAGCATAGTGGCATAAGGTGCAATTACAATATCTTCAGCCAGCCCTCTTTTTAATCCCATTCCAGGAACACCAAATGCTCTGTACTGGTAATTCAGGTGTATATCTACCATATTATACCCTGATTCAGAGACACCCCATGGCATACCTCTTTGCTTACCATATTGTATTTGTCTTTTTACAGCCGCTTTGTATGTCTGGTCAAGCAGTGTATTTTCATAGTTAGGCATTACTAAAAGAGGCATCAGGTATTCGAACATCGATCCGCTCCATGAAAAGAGTACCGGATCACCGTCAGTAATATTAATGCGCCTGCCGAGTGCAAACCAGCTTTCCTGGGGGAGCTGCCCCTTGGATACAGCTACAAACGTGCTGAACCTGGCCTCAGAGGCAAGCAGATCATAGAATGAAGAATCCCTTATCCTCTCATCCACATTGTATCCTATTGCCTGTAAATGCCTTCCCTTTGCATACAGAAAATCATATTCTATGCTTGTAAATTCAGCCGATTGTTGTGCGAGATTCATTATGGCAGAAATTCTTTGATGGGCCCTGGCTGCTGATAACCCTACTGATTGCCTGAATTTTTCAGAAAAACTCCTTTCCTCTGATGTCTCTTCAGAGATGTTATTGAAAAAAGTTTCTTCGGTATTTGCAAGCTCATTAAGTGTTGGAATTGTTTTTAACTGATGATACCTATCCTGTTCAGTGAAAAAATCATCTGACAGGACCCATGGGGCAAGATAGACCAGTTCATCAACTTCCCCCTGACACTGGGCAGCAAGTGCATTAGCCCAATATGCAGGCTGATCGTCATCATCAGAAATTATATTTTCGGAAATTGCACCAGCTGATAATGAAAGCATCTCGAGTAAATGAAATATTTCATTAAGATTCAACGATTGAAAATCAGGCACCATAGACAGTGCTTTTTCAAAATGCAAAACAGGAGAGGGGATGGGACCTTTTATCACACTCTTTAGTATCCTGAAGGTGTCATTCATGGCCTCAAATATGAGGGGATTGATTATCTTCTGAACAGGAAGGTTAATCAATCCTGACCGAAGTATCATCAGATGCCCTACAAGATTTCCGCTGTCAACCGATGAAATATATCTGGGTTGTAAAGGTTTAAGAGATCTTGTGTCATACCAGTTATAAAAATGCCCTCTGTACCGCTCCATTACTACCATTGTACGGAAGGATAATTTAGTCCTTTCAATCAGTTGTCCGGTGTGGATATAACCAAAATCCTTTGCAGTGAGGTTTGCAAGCAGAGAGAGGCCCATGTTTGTCGGGGAGGTTCTGTGAGCAAGGCCAACAGGCGGATCTGCCTGAAAGTTGTCGGGAGGAAGCCAGTTATCTTCCGGTCCAACGAATGTCTCAAAAAATGCCCAGGTTTTCCTTGAGGTTTCCCTAAGAAATAATATCTGTTCCCGTGAAAGTTTTGCTGCAAGCCGTATTGGAACATTACTGAGCCACCAGGAGACAACCGGAGATACAATCCACAGGAGAAAAACCGGCCATACCAGTATGACTGTTCCCGGTAACAATATTGCATGAAATACGAGAAAAGTCAAACCGGAGAATGGTGAGAACCACATGGTCCGAAAAGCCCCGGGCAAATCAATCTTACTTTGATTATGGGAATGTGATGGATTCCATTCAAGCAACAGCTTTTTTGTGACAGCCATCCTCCAGAGTGTACGGAAAATGGCGTCCAGGTTTGAATAGGCTTCATACGGAAGGGTTGCAAGCGCAAACAGCGATTGGGCGATATGCAGTACCAGCGAATCTCCGACAGATTTAAAATGCTGCTTCCATATAACATCAGATTTTTTATTAAAAAGGTCTAATATTGGTATAAGAATATATGGTACTGTTATCAAAGCAATTGTAATAAGGGTCCAGAATATACCGTTTATCGAACCAAGTACCAGAAGGATCATAAAAACAACTGGTGTTATACTTCTTCTCAGGTTGTCGAATATTTTCCATCGAGAGAGGGATGAAAGAGGATTTTTTACTAATTTCCCTTCACTGCCTCTGATATATGGTAATATCCATTTCAGTATCTGCCAGTCGCCCCTTATCCAGCGGTGCCTTCTTTTCATGTCGGCAAAATAGCTTGAAGGATATTCCTCGAATAGCTGAACGTCGCTTATTATGGCAGACCTGGCATAACAACCTTCCAGAAGGTCATGGCTCAGTATCCTGTTTTCCGGAAATAATCCATCGAAGACCCGGTCAAATATCTCCACATCGTATACACCTTTCCCAATAAATGAACCTTCACCGAATACGTCCTGATATAAATCTGAAACTGCCCTGGTATATGGATCGATTGAGGGTTCACTACCATGCAGCCTTGAATATCTTGAGAGGTTGGTTCCCGGAAGGCTGACGGCTACCCGTGGTTGCAGAATTCCATAACCCTGACATACTAATTTCTTTTTTTCATCAATATATGGCCTGTTAAGGGGATGAGCCATTGCCCCGACAAACTGACGGGCAGAATCACGGGGGAGTTGGGTGTCGGCATCTAGTGTAATTACATACTTAATATTCTGCAGGATTGCGGTATTTCCGGTTATTACTGAAAAATTCTCACCTGGCTTTCCACGCAACAGAGAGTTAATATGGGCAAGCTTGCCCCTTTTACGTTCATAACCCATCCAGAGGTTTTCTTCAGGATTCCATTTGCGGGGCCTGTGAAAAAAGAAAAAAGTATCACTGTTGGTATCAAAGTATTTATTGTTAAGATCATCTATCATTTTACTTGCCAGCTTAACAAGGCTGTCATCTTCGGGTAACGTTTCTGAATCTGAATCTGCAAAATCGGTGAGCAGGCCGAAATGAAGGTTGTCATCTCTGTTTGCAAGAAATCTAACCTCCAGGTCTTCGATAAGCTCTTCTGTACCTTTTGAATCGACAAGCATGGCCGGAATTACAACAAGCGTGCGCGATTCAGGCGGGATCCCCATCGCAAAATCCATCCTTGGGAATGGTTTTGGTTTAATAATGATTGTGGTTATCCAATTTATGAGGGCAATTCCCGGATGAATTGCTACCGTAAAAATCAACATCACCATTAAAGTAAAAACAATACCCGAAATCTCAGCAGATAAGAGGTTGCCGAGCAATGAGCCTGTTACCAGAAGGGAAAACAGAAAGATAGAGCCTGTATAAAGGAAAAGTTTATTGCGGTTTATTATTTTCACAAACCTGTTGGCGAAAGATAAATGGATTTTAGCTTCTGTTTCAAGCTCTGAAAAGCCTTTATCAATAAGATAATACCCAACATGACAGGTTTTTTCATTATCATCTTTCTTTTCAGCGCTGTTGCTGGCAAGCTGAACAACTTTTTCGGCTATTTCCGTTTCAGTATAAGGCGATTTTTTTGAGATCTTTTCAATAACATGCCTGTAATAATCGCGGGTCGAAAAATCCATTCTTCCATAAGCTTCTCCCGGGTCATGGCGAAGTGTCCTGTCCACAATGCTGAGTGTTTCGACAAATTCTTTCCAGTCCATTGCACCAAGGAACCTCAGGCTATCTATTGAATTGCTTATAGAAACCTGATCAGATGCCTGCTGCTGGTTTCCCATATTTACAAGCCTTTCTGTTGTATATCCTGAATCGGCAAGTTGTTGCTCTACCCAGGTGAGCGGTAAAGCCAGGGCTGAACTATGGCCCTGGAGCCGGCGAACCAGCTCCGAAACAAAAGAGGCTGTTAAGGGAGGATTTGATCTTGCCATATCGGCAATCACAATTATCAGATTTTTTGGATCCTTTTCGGCAGTATGCAGCATCAGATCGGCCCACATGTCGGCACTGTCCCTCTCCTTTCTGCCGTTGGAAACCAGTGTGGCAATCCTTCGCAGATTTTCCAGAAGCGAAAGGCGTAACATAATGGGGATTGCCCATAGTTCACCTAATTTAAGTATAGTATCTGACTGGTATGCTGAGACAAAACGTGTCAGTCTCTCAGGATCGACACGCCCGTCACCATGTGAAATAATCTCAAGTGCAATATCATAAACACGAGGTAATCCTTTTGAGGGACCATTGGCAAGGCAGGGAAGCTCGCGGCTGTAGCCTCGTGGGAGATGTCTTTTCCCGGTCTGGATATGTTCTTCGATCAGGTAAAAGTTATCAATGAGCCATTCATCTGCCGGAGTGATCTGCCTGTTGGCCCTTACAGCATCCGTTACCAGATTTTTCACCTCTGTGAGGATGGCTTCATTTTCAGCAAGCCGTTCAAGGAGAAGCTGACCGGATGGATTTTTTAGGTCGAGAATATGAGAACCGGCAAGCTTTTTACCAGACTCTTCCATCTGATCAGCGCTCAATAATTCCGATCTAATCGGGGCATCCCCGTCGCCTTTGGATTTAGGAAAAATATTTCCAAAAATTTGTCTTGCGTTGAGCAGTGAATTAGTAGTGGGGCTGCCTGTCATCATTTTATACCTTTCTGTCTTTGAGACTATTACAGGAAGTCGCCGGTCTGTTTAGGATTATAGTGATTTTGTCTGATACAACTCTATATTTTATTAAAAACTTCCTCTTCCTTATGTGATGAAGTAAAATTAAATTTCAACTCTCCATCTGAAAATTCTGATAAATCTTCCTTCAACTTTTTAATCTGGTTATCCCAATTCTCAATGTTCTCAGTAACCTGAACCCATTCGGTGATACCGGGTTTTGTTATGTCGGCCATAATAATTAGGAATTTATCATAATTTCAGTTCGCAGAGAGAAGATGACAGCCACCATTAAACAAATTAATTCTCCCTGACTCAGAAAGCGTAGTCTGAGCACGGGAGGTATTGATTACAGGCATGAAAAACCGGTCAGGATATAACTTTCTTTTTTGTAAAAATTTTCAACAGACTACTAATTAAGGACTTAACAAGGTCGGGCTTTTTTGCGATCAGCCCTAAAACCCCAACTTGCATTGCATTTCCAAGGAACCCTTTTAACCGGTTTACCGAGGAGCCAATCAACATTCTTTTGGTAACATACCCTACAGTTAGTCCAACAGCAGCATTAACAATTTTCCCTGCCACCCCGGCCGAAAATATATTTGAACCGATCGATTTAAGAAGAAAAGCAGGTCTTATTCCTTCAACTGTAATCGCAAATTGCTCCTTCAACAACTCTCCCTGGACAACCTGTTTCCTTTGCAATTCCCGGATTGCTTCTTTTAATTTTAAGGTTGACTGAATTGAATGCATTATTATTCCTCTTTCGTGAAGATCTTTTTGATAATTAAATTACCTATAAGCCCTTTCATCCAGTTATGCAGGAAGAAAAACAGTACTAATCCACAAAGTCCGTAAAATCCGGCAACTATAATAAAACCATACCAAATCTTGCCAAGGGCATCCCCAATCAATAAACTAATGGCTACGGACCCCATCAGAAAAAACATTACAAGCAATAATACAGATACAGTTCGCGAGACGACAGAAGAGATCGAATCAGAAGCTTTATCTGCTGCCTTTAGTTTTGCAAGTTCGATAGTTGTTTTTACGTATTCACCTGTCCTTTCCAACAGGGCCTCTATTGAATTATTGTTGTTTTCTTCCATATTAACCGGACCCGGGTTTAACCGGAATTATTACATTGATGTGGCACTTGTCTTCAGGTCCCTCTTAATCTCATTAACTTTTTCTTTTCCTTTTGAAACTTCATCTTTAACACTATCAAACTTTTCATTAATGCTGTCGATGAAACTGCTGAACTTATTTTTTACTGCATCAGCATAATCCTCACCTTTCTGGCTAATTTTCATTCTAGTAACCGAACCTTTTTCAGGTGCGAACAGAAGTCCCAATATTGCTCCGGCAGCAAGACCGGTAACAACGCCTAATAATACTTTTCCTGTGCTCATAGTTTTAATTTTTAATAGTTAAAAAAAAGATGTCTTTCTCTAATCAATCTTTATATTATCCCTTGTTTATACCTGTTATTTACTGTATGCTTTAAAAATCAACTCTTTACATTATACAAAGATGACCAGCCTGAAGAAGTAATATGTTATATAACATTTAAAAAAGTTTACATCTTTCATACATTGACTGCCGATGACTGTCTGATCCTTTTAGCCTCCCTGAAATGGCTTGGAGGAAAACCTGAAACTTCCCTGAACTGGTTTGTGAGAGATGCCACACTGTTATAATTAAGCTGGAGGGCAATTTCATTCAGGTTAAGCTTGTAATGTACAAGCAGCTCTTTTGCTCTTTCGATCTTATACATGCTCATGTAATTTTCTATTGAAGTATTTTTAACTTCATAAAATAACCTGGACAGATAAGAATAGTCTTTTCTGAGCCTTTTGCTAAGGAAGCCCGGCAGGTAATTCTTTATGTGTTCATCTGAGTAGTAAACCAACTCGGCAGAGATAATCTTTATCTTTTCAATAATTTTCTTCTCCTCCTCTTCAAGAAGTGTAAGGCCTGATCTTTCAAGAGAAGCCCTGAGTACCCGGTGCTGATCGGAGCTAAGCTTGTTTTTCAGCTTCACTTCTCCCGTACCTATGGATGATATTCTTATTCCGAGTCTGTCTAACTCAGATTCTATTATCTCTTTGCATCCTGTGCAAAATGCATTTTTTATATAGAGTGTCATCGTTTTGTATTTAGAGGGTTAATCGTATATTATTAATGTTTTTAAATCTTGATGTTGTATGTACAAAGTTGAACATCGAAATGGCCATTTTTGTTACATAACTTCAGTAATATTTTATAATATTTATACTTTTTCAAGTGCCACCCGCCTTCTGCTACCAACATGTTTATAGAGAGAAGGTGTTAATCCGGTAAGCTTTTTAAACTGGGTACAGAGATGAGCTACGCTGCTGTAATGAAGTTTATATGCAATTTCCTTTAAGTTGAGCTCATCATATATTATCAGTTCTTTAACTCTTTCAATCTTGTGGGTTATGTAATATTTCTCTATTGTGGTACCCTGAACTTCTGAAAAAAGGTTAGCGAGGTATGTATAATCATAATCAAGTTTACCGCTCAGGTAATCTGAAAGTCTCGTTTCAAGCGGCTCCTCAGAATAATGAACAAGATCTATTATAAGGATCTTGATTTTCTCAATCAGCATGTTTTTTTTATCATCGATCATCTCAATGCCAGATTTCTTTAACGACACATTCAGCTGATCCTTTACTTCTCTCGAAATATTTTCCTTAATTTCTGCTTCACCAAGTTCAACATAGGTGTAATGTAGCCCGAATTTCTCCAGTTCTGATTTTACAACCATTATGCATCGGGCGCATACCATATTTTTAAGATAGAGTTTCAATACTTTAAGTTTTAATGTTTATATGGCTAACTTAGGTCATATCCTCCCTATCTCAATTAAGTTGTGATTAATTGTGCATTAATTTGAGATTAAAATTGTATATAATTGTAAATCAGAGCTATAATAGATCCAAATATAGCTGTCAAAAGGGAAGGATAGCGTTTAGTCTGGCTGGTTATTTCTGATAGGAATGGAAAAGAAGAATTCGCTGCCTGTCATTTCGGTACTGACTACCCATATTCTACCATTCAGCTTTTCAACAAATTCCTTGCTCAGTTTAAGTCCTAACCCGGTACCTTGTTCTTTTTCGGTTCCGGGCATTGAATATTTTGAGTCGATTCTGAAAAGGTTCTGTATGTTTTCAGGTGAGATCCCTATGCCGTTATCTTTTACAGATATAATCACCTCGTTGCCAGTATCAACCAGTTTAATTTTTACGTTCCCGTACCTGTGAGTAAATTTAACTGCATTGCTTAACAGGTTACGCAGAATAGTATTGATCATGTTCTCATCGGAGATAATGAATATATCTTCTTTTACGTCAGATTCAAGGGTGATTGATTTATTTATGATATACAGTTTCAGGTCATCAATATTATCATCAATCAGCTTGCGTAGATTGATCCGGACAGGATTAAATCTGATAAGGCCTGTCTGTGACCTTGACCAGTCGAGCAGGTTTAACAGGATGGCATATCCGCTCTTGGCAGAATCATTTAATACCTGGGCCAGCTTCCTGATACTCTCAACACCCATAATGTCTATATTTTCGTACAGTAACTCGGTCGAGCCAAGAAGGCTTGTAAAAGGGTTTTTCAGATCATGTGCTACAATATTGAAAAATTTATCTTTTGTTGCATTAAGCTCAATTAATTTAGTTTCGCTTTTTTTCAACGCTTCTTCCGCAATATTTCTTTCTTTCAGCTCCTTTGTCAGCTTAATATTTGCCGATTCCAGTTCTTCTGTCCTTTCCCTTACTTTTTGTTCAAGCTCTTCATTAAGTTTTTTGACACGGATCTCGCTCAGCCTTAGGTTTTTCTCAATAAGTCTTCTGTAAAGGCTTAATGAAACCTGGCTGCATAAGGTTTCAATGATTTTTATATCGTCATTGCCTATTCTTGCGGGAGTGGTAATAATTGCCCCGCCATAGAAATTCCTGTTTCTGAAGAATCCTATTGCATAAAGGTACCCGACTCCGATGACCTTCTCGAGTTCAAGGCAGTCATTCTTGCTCACGCTTTCACCTAAAATCTCGAAAATCCCTCCTTGTATTTCTTTAAGGTTTCCGTTACTGAACAATTCTATTATTTCCTTTTTCTGATATTCAATATGGAAAACGTGATCCCTGAGATCGATTCCGAGAATTTTATTTAACCGGTCAAGCCAGGGGTCGAGGAATCCGAAGTTTGAAGCACGAAAAGCCATACGGTGAATGTATTCAACCGACATCGCATTGGCATTTTCAAGAAGAAGGTTGATACTTTCACATATAATGGTGTACATTACTGAAATATCCTCGCATTCGTTCAGCTCTGTAGTAGTTCTTGACAAAACTGAAAACTGATGTGCGATCTTTGCCTGCAAATTCTGGAGTTTTTTTCGCTCAATACCATACTGGATAGATTTCAGAATTTTATCAGAGCTCATCCTGCTCTTTACCAGGTAATCCTGAGCGCCCTCACGAAGGGATGACAGCGCAACATCTTCATTATCAAGGCCTGTCAAGATTACGATGGGCGGAACAATTTTAAACACATTAAGCTTCTTCAGAGCTTCCATTCCTTCGCTGTCGGGCAGGCCGAGGTCAAGAAGTATCACATCATATACATTATCAATACAACATATTAATGTTTCCCTGAGGGTTGAAACATGTGTTATAGTAAAATCAATGCCTGATGATCTGATGAGATCTTTAATAATTTCAACATCTCCCGGATTATCCTCTACCAGAAGGATGTTAAGTGAAGGCCTCATAAATGTAGTTTCTGCATAAGCCTTTTTCCTGTGTTCAATCTCCGAATTATCCATTTTTATCTGATTCAGGCCTTAACTTTTAGGAGGCAATTTTACTACCGAAAACCAGAATTCCTCAATTGATTTGATGACTTTTATAAAATGGTTCAGATCAATTGGTTTTGTAATAAAACAATTAGCGTGAAGTTTGTATGACTTTAAAATATCGTCCTCTGCCTGTGAAATTGTCATTATTACTATAGGTATATGTTTCAGATCTTCATCAACTTTTATTTCTGCCAGAACTTCCCGGCCATCTTTTCTTGGAAGATTCAGGTCCATTATTATGAGATCAGGCTTAGGTGATTTCACGAATTTTCCCTTATTCCGGAGAAACTCCATTGCTTCCACACCATCATTCACAATATATAAATTACTTGAAATCCCGTTATTATTCAATATCTCCCTTGTAAGCCTTGCATCGCCGGGATTATCTTCTACAACGAGTAAATCAAAAACTTTTGTGTTTGTTTCTATCATCTCAAATTGAATTACTCATAATCAGCCACAAAATCTGTCGGGCTATAATCAATGGAACTTTTAAAAGATTTATTTATGGTAACTAGCTTAATTGCAATAATGACTGATTTGTTACTCAATTTTTTAAAAAATACTGGAAAAGCTAAAAATAGTAAAAAAATGCGAAAAATCCTGTTGAAATATTGATTCAGGAGTAAAATGTTGTTATTAATTTATAATTGATGACCGCAAAGAGGTTAAAAAATAAATAAATTATAAAGCATTTATTAGTAATACTATAAATAATAATTTCACGTAAAATAGTATTATTGTTTATGACCATCTGAGCTTTAAGGTCATTTTTTTCAGAAATTTTCAAATACTATGTAGAATCTTTACTATTTTTACTCACCGATTAAATAATTGACATCTAATCATGAAGATTCTGTTGGTAGAAGATGACCAGAAGATCTTAACTTTTGTAAAGATTGGACTTGAGAGCAACGAATGCACTGTAGATATTGCATACGACAGTACTATTGGTGAAAGACTTGCCCTGTCGAGAAAATACGATGTTATGATACTCGATGTGGTTATACCCGGTATCTCAGGCTTTGAACTATGTAAAAAAATAAGGAGCCACAACAACCAGACTCCTATTATAATGCTAACTTCACTCGATTCTGAAGAGGATAAACTAATGGGCTTTGACTGCGGAGCCGATGATTATCTGACAAAACCATTCAATTTTAAGGAGTTGCTTGCCAGGATCAAATCGCTGAACAGAAGAAACCGCGAAATAATAGTCAATCCTTTACTAAAAGTTGCTGATCTGGTAATGGATTCAAACGCCAGGACTGTTAAAAGAGCAAATAAGGATATTGAACTTACTGCTACTGAATATAAGATCCTCGAGTTACTTTTGAACGGTAAGGGAAAAGTCTTTGACAGGTTCCTCATAGCTGAAAAAATCTGGGGTTTTTCATTCAATTCAGGAACAAATGTCATTGATGTTCACATAAACTCCCTCAGAAAGAAAATTGATAAAGAATTTTCTCAGAAGCTTATACATACCAAAAAAGGGTTCGGATACCTTATAAGCGAAGAACTGCATGTGTAACTGTACAATTTGCATTTAATCAGTCAGTTATATCCATTTTAATCTCACAGATTTGCAATAAACCAGGATTGTTATTTTATTAACGTCCCCTTAATACAATCTTAACCACGTCTTAATTTACAGATAGGTACATCCCTGTATTTTTGTACCATGCTTGTTAGCATAATGGTTTGCTGAAAGACAGAACAGCCGATTATTTTATTATGAAGATTTACATAAAGAATATGGCGTGCCAGGGAACAAAGTTTTTTGTCTTGCTGGAAATGGAAAAACTTGGAATTAAATTTTCCACGTTTGAGCTGGGAGAGATTGAGATCGAAGATGATCTGACACTTGTTGAAATAAGGAGACTCGATAACTCACTAAGAAAATACGGATTGGAAGTTGTGTTCAGAAAAAGCAAGCTTGTTTCTGAAATTCGTAATCTGCTGAATGATGTTATTGAGGATAACGTAAACCTGAAATCAGGCTTCTCAATGTATGTCTCAAAAATGACTGGCTACAATTACGAATACCTGAGTAACTATTTCTTAAAGGAAACAGGGGTTCCAATTGAAGAGTATTTTATTGAACGGAAAAATGAAAAGATGAAAGAAAATGAGCCCAAATGGGCTGATGCTTTCAGAGAACTTGAAAAAATTGCATAAATAAAGTAAGTCTAATACTTAAAGTCATGGATCCTTCAATACTAATCTCTGAAAAGAGGACCACGCTGCCGGAAAGGAAAAGAATTCTTACTGATAAAGAATATGAACTGATAAATCAGATAAGTGAAATACTGGGTCTTGTAATTATGAATACTCTTGAGTTCAATAAACTTACCTCTGCACAGGAAATATTTGAAAAGATGATTTATGTTCATGATGAAAAAAATTCTGGTCAGGATTTAGACATTGATCTTGAAACCGTGGAAAATATCTGCCAGCTCCTGTGTTCGAACAGGGGCATTCTGGTCATGCTTGTAAAGAATAATGTGGCTTATTATAAATTGAATCATAATAATTAATTATAAAATGTAGGGTTTTTTCGTTAGGTTAGTTTTAGGGTTAGTCAACGAGGAGGGTTGTAGGGCAGCCCTCCTCTTTTATGTAATACCGGAAGTGTGAATTATATAATTCTTTGATCGAATTATATAATCTGTAATAACCTCTCTTAGAGTATTTTTAACCTGCAGGCTGGCCTGAGTGTAAAAAACTTGATTAAAAGCTTTCAGCTTTTTTGTACCTGAAGGCAGCTGATAAACCTTAAAAACACCCCTGGTTGGTTTTTTCGATGGGACTGACGGGGCGGAAGCATGTCCGGGTGTTAAATTTTAAATATTAAAATATCAAATGCACTTGGTAAATATTTCTGTAAAGCAGAACTATTTTTTTTATTTTTTATTATTTTTTATTTCGATCCAGGAGGTGAACGGACAGGATTGTGTGCCTCCTGAGGCACCTGTTATCGAAATAATAGTCCAACCAACATGTGAATCGGCAACGGGAAATGTTACACTATCAGGGTTGCCTCGTGGGGAGTGGATACTTACCCGTTTTCCTGATGGTGTTGTAAAAACCGGAACAGACAGGACCACAGTCGTTACCGATCTGGCACCAGGAACTTACACATTCATTGTAGCATTAGTTGATGATGATAATGATTGCCCTTCAGTCCTTTCATCTGAAGTGGTAATAAATGAACAGCCGCCTACACCCTCAGTCCCTGTGCATACTGTGGATTGCGCTCTTGGATTCGACAATGCAGTAATAACAGTTAGCAGTCCTCTGGGTGCGGACCTGGAATACAGGTTGAATAATGGAACATACCAGTCATCTCCGTCCTTTACCGGAGTGGCAAACGGTCATTATACAATTACTGTACGAAATAGCGTGGGGTGTACAGCAACCGGGAACCCCTTCCAGGTTGATTGTCCCTGTGTAAACGGTCCGGTATTAAACCTGAGCAGCACAGAAGGTACAATATGTGTCAGCAATCCAATAACTATAAGTGGCAATACTTTTACCAATGCAACTAGAGTTACATTGACAGAAAATGGTTCAGGAACGTTAAGCCCTTCGTCGGCAGAAGTAACTCCATTTTCGTTTACCTATACTCCTTCATCAATTGACGCCGGCAGAACAGTTAATATTACGATTGCAACAGACAATCCGCTGGGATCACCATGTCAGGCTGCAACAGCTACCTATATACTGAGAATAACTGCCGGTCCTCCGGCTCCTTCAATCGGAACCATCACACAGCCAACGTGCTCTGTGCCAACAGGCGATGTTACATTAAATGGTTTACCACCGCTGGGAACATGGATACTTACACGGTTACCGGATAATGTGATCACACCAGGGACAGGAACAAGCACAACTATTCCCGGACTCTTACCAGGTACATATAGTTTCAGGGTCACTGATGCTGCAACATGCATTTCAGTAACCTCGGCAAGTGTTACCATTAATGTACAGCCTGCAACTCCGGTGGTGCCTGTAGTTGGGACCATAACACAACCCACATGTACAGAACCGGAGGGAAGTGTGGTGCTGAGCGGATTGCCTTCTGGTTTATGGACGATAAATCCGGGTGGAATACAGGGTTCTGGTGGTAACAGGACCATACCAGACCTTACACCAGGCACTTACAATTTCACAGTCACTTCTTCTGCCGGGTGCATCTCACAGCCAACAGGAAACGTTGTTATAAATCCGCAACCTCCCTCTCCGCCGGCTCCTGTCAGCACAATCGATTGTTCACTGGGATTCAATTATGCTGTAATAACTGTTAGCAGTCCGATAGGAACAGGCTTATCGTACAGACTTGATAACGGGACGTTCCAGGACTCACCAGTCTTCACAGAAGTTGTGAATGGCGATCATACTATCACGGTCCGAAACAGTTCAGGTTGTTTGACAACAGGAATATCCTTTAAGGTTAGCTGCTCCTGTGTAAATGGCCCGGTATTGGCATTAAGCAGCCCTGGTGGAACAACATGCGGCATTACTCCGTTGACCGTAAGCGGCAATACTTTCGGTGGAAATGCGACAATTGTGTCAATAACAGAGAACGGTTCAGGATCTGTAAGCCCTTCACAGACAACCTCGCCATTATTTGCATTTACCTATACTCCTTCGGCATCTGATGCAGGAAAAACTGTTACAATTACAATACGGACAAATAATCCACTGGGATCACCGTGCGAAGAAGCAGTTGCTACCTATCGCCTTGAAGTAAATGTAACTCCTGCAGCACCTTCAGTCGGGATTATTATACAGCCTTCATGCACACAGCCAACGGGTAGCGTTGCTTTGAGCAATTTGCCGGCTACTGGTACATGGACTTTAACACTTTCTCCGGGAGGCACCGAAATAACCGGCACCGGAAGAACTTTTTCCGTGGCAGGCTTAGTTCAGGGAACATATATTTTTACTGTTACTAATGAGGATCTGTGCACATCTCCGTCATCGGCCAGCGTGGTCATAAACGCACTTCCGATGTTACCTGCAGCTCCGGTTACGGGCACAGTGACACATCCCACATGCTCCTTATCGACCGGAAGCGTCGAACTATCAGGATTGCCAGGTACAGGATCATGGACAGTTATAACCAGCCCGGGAGAAATGAAAACCACAGGTTCAGGAGCAACTGCAAGGATTTCGGGACTTTCAGGTGGAACATATACTTTTTCAGTTGTGAATTCCACCGGATGTACCTCCACTTCATCATCAAGCGTAGTGATCAATCAACAGCCTGGTACTCCGGTGGCTCCGGTGCCAGGTGTTATAACTCAGCCGGGTTGCCTGACATCAATTGGATCTGTTGTTCTGAATAATCTTCCGGCAGCAGGCACATGGACACTAACCCGTTTCCCCGGTACAATAACAACAACCGGATCTGGTAATAATGCAATAGTTACGGGACTTACACCCGGCGTCTACAACTATACAGTTACAAACCAGTCAGGATGTGTTTCGGCAGCTTCAGCTAATATTACCATTGCAGCGCCTCCTCCCATTCCTGCAGCTCCTGTAATCGGTTCTATTACTACACCGACATGCATTTTACCTTCAGGGAGCGTGGTTCTCTCAGGCTTACCGGTTGCAGGATCATGGAACCTGACTAGACTGCCCGGAGGATCAGTCTCAACGGGTAATGGAGCAGGCACAACTATATCAGACCTGCAACCCGGAACTTACACCTTTACTGTTGCAAATTCATACGGGTGTATTTCCGCATCAACAGCGAATGTCATAATTCCGCCAATCCCGGGGGCTCCCACACTGACAATCACCGATCCGGCCCCGGTCTGTGCACCTGCAACGGTAGATCTCAGAGCTGCAGCCATTACTGCAGGGTCAACACAGGGATTAACTTTATCATACTGGCTCGATTCACGTACCTCAATTCCATTAAACAGACCAGAATCAGCAGGGGCAGGGATATTCTATATAAAAGGTACAAACTCATCATTATGTTCTGACGTTAAACCTGTAAATATAAAAATACTCCAACAGCCCGTGGCAATAGTCGATGCTGTGAGCTCAATGCAGATCCTTAAATATGTTTTTAATTCAGACATGAAGGCGAACCAGCCCCGTCAGGATGAAATTGGTACATGGTCGCTGCTGGAGGGAATGGGAAGGATCGCAGAACCTTCAAAGCCATCGACCGTGGTTACTGATTTGTCTATTGGGATAAACAGGTTCCTGTGGACCGTAAGTAATAACGTCTGTCCGCCTGCAACCGATACTGTCCAGATCACAGTTCACGATATTATAATACCATCGCTGATCACTCCAAACAATGACAACAGGAATGAATTTTTTATTATTGAAAGCCTGCTTCCAAATGAAAAGACTGAACTTTTAGTATTCAGCAGAAGAGGAGTGAGGGTTTTTAAAGACGAAAATTATGATAATACATGGGATGGAACTGATGATAACGGCGATCCGCTTGCATCTGATACTTACTTCTATGTTGTAAGGTGGCAGAACGGAAGATCAAGGACAGGATTTATAGTAATCAGAAGATAAGTTAATTATGGTCAGAATGAGAATTGCACTAGCAGATACTATAATGGCAGCTTCGCATGCAATTGTTTTTTGTACGTTGGCAGCTGTTCCTTTAAACCTGACGGGACAGCTCGTCCCCGCAACCGACCAGTATGTGCTTAATCCCTTAACAGTTAACCCTGCTTATGCCGGGAGCAGGGGAGCAGTGAATTTTGCGGCTTTTTACCGCAGGCAATGGGTAGGAATTGCAGGCGCTCCGGAAACTATGACACTGGCTGCAGATGTTCCCCTGGCTAATGGTAAAATAGGATTAGGCATTAATATTTCAAACGATAAGATAGGTGTAACTAAAGAAACAAGTATCGGTTCTAATTATTCATTCACTGTCGATGTATGGGACGGCAGGCTCTCAATGGGCTTGGGCGCCGGAATTATTGCAACAAACACCGCCTGGTCCGATCTTACTGTTCTTGACCCGGGAGATGATTTCTTCCTGATCGACTCCAAAGCATTCATTGTTCCTGATTTTAGCTTTGGCTTGTACTTCACCCGTAAAAATTATTTTGCAAGTGTATCCATTCCCCGTTTATTACAGTATAAATTTGATTTTGAAAAAAATAAATATTCATCAGTGGTACATCCCGATCAGTACGGATATTTGCTGCATACCGGTCATCTCTTTAATCTTGAAGGGAAAGCAAAATTCCTGCCGTCCGTATTTCTGTCATACAATCCCGGAAATAAAATGATTGCGGATTTCAATGCACATTTCGGATTCCTCGATAAGATATGGGTAGGTGCTTCCTATCGCAGTACTGGATCTGTTGCAGGATTATTCCAGTTTATTATCAGCAATCAGATTAAAGTTGCTTATTCATATTTTTTTGATTTCAACAGATTGGGTAGCTACAGTTCAGGTTCGCATGAAATAATGCTCAGGTATCAGTTCCTGTATAAGGCTAATGTTATTAATCCATTAATTTTTTGATTGTAAACATGCTATCTAAAGTTTCATCATTCCTGGTATTCTATCTTTTTTTATTTCAGAATATTATATGCCAGACTGAAAATTACCTGATAGAAAAGTCCCCGTTCAGTACCGACAAGTATGATGAATTTTCACCTGTTTATTATAAGAACGGGATAGTTTTCTGCTCAAATCAGAGCCTGGCTTTACCGTTTAATTATTCAACCGGTGACAATAAGAGCTTTTTTAAAATCCATTTCATCGATACCGCAGCATTGAAAAATAAGGCTGAGTTTTTGTCGGATGACCTGAATTCTAACTTTAATGACGGGCCCGTATCTTTCAACAGAACAGGGGATACTATCTATTTCTCACGAAATATAATAGGCAATGCAAGGCCCTGGAAAACATCAGATCCCAGGAATACACTGGGAATTTTTTTTGCCGTTCGTTCGGGCAATAAATGGGAAAATATAACTGAGCTGAGATTTAACAGCGATTCATATAATGTTACAACTCCATGGCTTACACCTGATGGCAAAAGACTGTATTTTGCATCTGACAAACCAGGTGGTTACGGAGGAGCTGACCTTTACTATTGTGAGTGGAAAAACAATTATTGGAATAACCCGGTAAATCTGGGTAATATTATAAATACCGAGGGAAATGAAGCTTATCCTTTTGTAAATGCGGCAGGAGATCTCTTTTTTTCTTCTGATGGTCATAAGGGCATGGGAGGGAAGGATATTTACTATTCAATCTTTATGGACTCTGTCTGGATAAAGCCGGTAATGGTTAATCCTCCAATAAATTCGGAATATGATGACTTTGCTTTTATTGCTGATGAAAATATTAGTGAAGGCTTTTTCACATCGAAAAGGTCAGCTTCGATGGATATCTATAATTTCAAAACTCTTATTCCTCAGCTTTTTTATTGCGGCGAGCAGAAAAAAGATCTTTTTTGCTTCAGTTTCCAGGATGATCTGACCATTGATATAGATCCTGTAAATCTTCAGTTTACATGGGATTTTGGTGATGGCAAAACCAAAGCAGGATATATTGTTGATCATTGTTTTCCCGGACCTGGAAAGTATCAGGTAAAGCAGAATATTATTGAAAAAAAAACAGGAAGGATAGTATTTAATAAAGTGACTTACAATCTGGAGCTTAAGGAGACCGTTCAGGGCTATATTAAGGTTCCCGACAATATTCCTCCGGGAATGGAAGTTGTTATTGATGGTTCTGAATCCCATCTTCCCGGATATGAAATTAGTAACTATAACTGGGACTTTGGAAATGGTATTTATAAAACCGGAAAATCGGTCAGTTATGCTTTTAAGGAAAATGGGGAACATGTTATTCACCTCGGGATACAGGCCAGGGAGATTTCAACCGGCATAAACCGTAATATTTGTGTTTCAAAAAAAATCATTATCGGTGAAAGAAAAACTGCGATGGGAAGTGGCAATCCAGAGACAGAAAAAACAGTTCAGACTTTGCCGGGAGTAAATGATTATTACAATGCTATGATCTCATACCGTTATTCAGCAGCCGATGCACTGGCAGAGAAAGCGATTTTCCAGGCGGAGATTATTTCATCCGGAACAAGTATTAAAAAAGATGATAATGTATTTAAAAAGTTAGATCCAAAGTTTTCAGTAAAAGAGATATACCTTGAAGATGAGAAAATTTTTTCTTATGTAATAGATGAAGGAATGAGCTTTATGGATGTCTATTTTTCTTTGAGGGAAATCATGCCTTCAAGTTTTAAAAATGCCAGGATCAAAACCTATATTCCTGCAAATCAGGCTGAAAGGGAATTATGGAACATTAAAAGACTATATGGAACATCGGCTGATCTGTTTTTTGACAGGGATGATTTCAGAGTAAAGAATGGAGAATACCCTGTTCTCGATCAGATTATTATTCTGATGAAGAAGAACACTTCGGTGAAAATAGAAATTGCAGGTCATACCGATAATTCCCAACCGGTAGAAGCAACTAATCAGAAATTATCACAAAGCAGGGCTCAGAGCATCCTTAATTATATGGTTGAGAAGGGAATAAGCCGTACCAGGCTCAAAGCAACAGGTTACGGCAGCGCCAGGCCTGTAGCTCCAAATTATTCCGAAGCTGACCGTATGAAGAACAGAAGGATTGATTTTATCTTCTTAAATGACTGAACAGAAAATGTCCTTTGCAGGAATGGACATCTTCTGGCAGTTATGACTGATTTAAATTACTATCAGTTTCTGAGTATGCTTAACTATTTTACCATATAAAACCTGGACGATATACATTCCTGGCTTGAGGTCGATTGGCACTCTTTGATTTGAAGAAGATTCAAGCTTTATCTCCCTGCATAATTTTCCTGAGAAGTCATACACTCTTAGAATCTGTGAATCGGCTGATGGTTCAAGGTTGGTTATCTGTACATACTCTCTTGCAGGATTCGGAAATATGGCTATCTTCTTATGTTTAGATGTATCGGAGGTTGATGTGGTCATTCCCTTTACATTATTAACTACCGGTTTTGTCGAAAAATCAGCAACCAATGCTCCAGATCCGGCCTGGAGCGGATTTGTTGCAGGTTTTACGTAAGACAAAACTATAGTGTCACCATGTACAACGTTTCCAACGAGAGTCAGGGTGACCTTGGTTCCCGCCACAGTAGCTTTGCTGACAGACTTTTTGACACCATTGACAGTTACTGTAAAAGCTGAACTCCCTGGAAGAATACTGGCCAGGATAACGTTGAATGTGATGTCAAGCAAGTTGGGAGCAGCATTCTCAACATACGAACCAATGTATACCGGAGCTACTGTTGCAACATTGTTCACAACTGCCTTATTTGTAATTGATTCAGCAATTGTTGCTCCTACGCATTGTAAGGGGTTTGTAGCAGGTTTTGTATAAGATACTGTTACAACATCACCGTACTTTGCAGGACTGGCAAGTGTGAGATTAACATTTTTATCCGAAAGAGTTAGTTTATTTACAGGTATGCTTACATTATTAACCTTAACATCAAAACATGAAGGAGCAGGAAGTACATTGGCAAGCGTGGCTGTATATGCAAGAGTAATTTGTTCAGGAGATGCATTTTTTATTTCCGAACTTACATAAGCAACAACAACCGGTTCAGGCTGTGAAGCCGGTAAACTCACTCCATATTCAAATGGTCCGATATCGGGGGCGCTGCCTGCATAAGCAATACCAACATTTACACCTGCATCGATAAGATCAGATCCGGCTGCCAGCTTAAGGAACTTAATATCGGGCAGACTTCCGTCAGATCTTCTGGTACCTGCCATTCCGGTTGTATCCAGGCTCGAATAATCAGATGCTGAAGCAGTACGTCCTGTTGGCTGAACACTTGGATCATAAGTATTATTTTCCCTTATTGAATTTGAATAAGTGCCATTCCAGTTAACATTTGCATTCTCGAAACTTACATTGTTCTTGAAAACATTGGATAGATTGTATGAAGGAAACACAAAACCTTCAGGATTCTTATAAGCTATGTTGTTAAAAAAGTTGAATTTACAGTTAGCGGCATTCTGATTGTACCCCCTTGTCCGGTTATATACTGAAACGCAATTTGATACCGTGCGTTTGAACTGGGTAGAGATAGCTTCGGTGGTTGATCCGAACTTTAATCCGCCTCCGTCGCCACCTTTTGTAACTTTGTCTTCTCGATATCCGTTCCTCCACGTCCAGCAGTTTTCAACTATTACGTTACCATTATTATTCCATAAATCAAGTCCGTCGTCTGAATTATAATAGAACCTGCAGCCTCTGATCGTATTGGTGGCAGATGAAGACATGTATGCAACTTCAAGCCCGTCGGCATCTCCATAAGTATCACCGGTTAATGGATCATAGTTATGGTGAAAGTCACAATTAAGGACCAGGTTATTGCTCGATTCATCACGGATCACCATCCCGTGACCATTATGATGGCTGTTTATTCTTTCAAATTTATTATGGTTTGATTTCAGGACTGCCATACCATACCATAAGGCGGAAGTTGCCTGCTTATAATGCGCAATCTCTATATTCTTCCAATGAGTATAATCAGCATCAAGATAAATAAGGCTTGCCGGCCATCCTGGTGTAATATATGATGAACTCTTTGTAAATACCGGGTTCTCTCCCGGATAAGCCCATATTCTTATAGTATCAGATGCCGTTCCATCCTTACCCGTAAGGGTTTGCCTCGTATTAAACCTGTAAACTCCGCCTCGTGCGTAAATTATGTCCCCTGCTCTTACAACAGTCCAGGCTTTGTTTAATGTGAAAAATGGTGAGTTTATGGCCCCGCTGTTGCTATCACTTCCACTGGGAGAAATATAGTATTCGGAGGCAACTGCAAAGTTGGCCATAAAAAAGAATGTCACTATAAATATATTCTTCATCAATTGCTAATTAATTTGACCAACGTCAATTATTATTTGACAAACATATTTTATTATTTGACAAAAACAAATGTTTAAAAGATTTTAATTGGAACTATTTAACATTAATCATGTGATTTTAAGGAAACTTTAAGAAATACAGGTAAGATCAGAGGCAGATTATCAGACCTGGATTGAACAATTATTCATTATTCTGATTAATAAATATTAATCGGTACTGTTAAGGTACAATGCCTTATAGTTTCAATCACATTTATGAGATAATACGGAGAAGATGTTGTAAGACATTGATATTTATATGTTTAAAATAGTTAACAGGTTATACCGCGAATATCCGCGTCTGAGGCAGGTAGTTTCATTGTTTTCGGTAAATATCTTAATGATCCCTTTATCGATTATATCTAATATATTTATAACCAGGTTCTTAGGGGCTGAGGCATTTGGTGATTTCAAATTTATTTTTTATGTCTTCAGTCTTGCAATGGTTCTGTTTACTTTTGGTTTTTTTCAGGCAGGTAACAGAGCGCTGGTGTTGAATTCATCGGCTGATAAAGGCAGGGAATATTATGGGACTATGTTGATAATCCTGATAGGACTCTTCATGGTTTTATCATTATCACTGCTGATATATGCTTTTGTTGATAATAATATTTCAGAGAAAGGTTTACGCAATATGCTTATTGGGTTGTTACCTTTTTCATGGATATTTCTGCTGATGAACTATTTTGAGGTATTATTCCAGGCTGACAATAAAATAAGCCTGCTTGCAAAGAGCCGGTTATATCCAAAGATTATCTTCTTTATAGTAATAGCAGGTCTGTTCCTTGCATCTGACAATATCGATGAGGGCCGTCTTGTATGGGTTTGGATTATGTTTATCGGAAGCCATATAATAGGGTATGGTTATATCGTTTACAGGCTGCACCCGGCATTCAGTAATATAAAAGCCCGTATGTCCGATATATGGTCTTACAATAAATCATACGGGTTTAATGTATATACAGGAACTCTTTTTAATGTTGCTTTATCGTCACTTTCAGCATTGCTTATAAGCTATTTCGGTATTAATAATGCAGGAGTAGGATACTATGCACTTGCAATTACCATTTCTGAGCCTCTCAGTTTTATTCCCAATGTAATAGCTACTACACACTACAAGGATTTTTCAACATCCAGGGGAGTTGCAAAAAGGCTGTTTCTGGTAACATTAGGTATATCCCTGTCGGCTTTGCTGCTTTGCTGGCTGCTGGTGGGTCCCTTCATTAGGATATTTTATGGTCCGGAGTTCATTCCCGTGATTTCACTGACTTTTATTGTGAGTTTGGGTGTTATTTTCAATGGATTCGGTGATTTCTTAAATCGTTTTCTCGGCGCACATGGTGAAGGTAAGGCCTTAAGAAACAGTGCAATAATTGTCGGAATAGTTATTTTAATCTGTAATTTTACACTTATTCCATACTTCGGCGAAACTGGAGCTGCATATACCAGGGTACTATCAGGACTTATATATATAATCACAATGGCCTGGTTCTACAGTCGCCTGACTATAAGACTTAAATCAGTTAATGCAATAACCTAGAATATTTAACGAATGTTACATGTAGCCAACATTACCGGAGTGAAAAGTGAATTTCTGCCTCAAAGGATCTCATTCTTCGATTATTTTTTTGTTCTGGCTCTGATCCTTTATGCAGGTCGTGCAAATATTTATTTTGAGTCAAAATCTATTACTGACAATGCAATCTTTTTTTTGATACCGGTAGTTCTTGCAGGGATATTGGCATTTAAATGGAAAGTGATCTACAGTGGTCAGTTTTATGCTATAATTTTTTTCTTCGGCATCTACTTTCTTGCTGCATCAATAAAGTATTATGTCATTCAGCCGACATTCTTACTTACATATCTTTTTATCATTTACATAGCTTATACAACAATAAAGTCGCTGAAGGTCAACTTTTTTGTAATATATGAGCACATTATTTTCTGGCTTTCCGTCATATCGCTCTTCATGTGGGTTGTGCAGCTGGGTTTGGGAGGTGATTCACTGTTCAATATGTTTAGCCGGTTTTCTTTCCTCCAAACAATTTCATTTGTGTCAGGTGATGGGATCAGTGCATTTCTATACTCTGTTCAGCCATACTCAACAACACTCATCAATAATTTCACAATAGCCAGAAACTGCGGTTATGCTTGGGAACCAGGTGCTTTTGCAGTTTATCTCTGCCTGGCAATCTTTATAAATCTTTTCATTAATAATAAGGGAAAAAGCAGCAAGCTTCGTTTTTGGGTTCTGTTTCTGTCGTTACTCTCAACACAGTCAACCACAGGTTATTTTATCCTGATGGTTATAATAATATTTTATTTCATCAATAAGGATGTAAAAAAGATCCTTTTGGTATTTCCAATAATCTTAGCCGTTATGATATTTGTTTTTTCACTGCCATTTATGAAAAATAAGATTATCGATCTTATTGGTGAGACAAACAGGCTGGAACAATTGCTCTATGATTCTTTCGGAAGGGAAAATCCCGTAACACCACAGCGCTTTTTGTCGCTGAAAATTGATATGGTCGATCTTCTTCACAATCCACTTCTGGGTTTGGCAGCCCACTATGAAGACCGGTGGACATACAAGCTCGGCTCAAATATCTCGTCAATCTCAGGAATAGGAAACCTTCTTTCTCAGTTTGGACTGTTAGGCGGACTTTTCTTTTTTTACTTCGCTTTTAAATCTTCTTTTTTTATGTCAAAGTATTTCAATTATAAAGGAAGGCTGCTTCTTTTAATTATAATATTATTGATATCTGTAAGTTACTCAATGCTGTTTTTACCAATGGTTATGTGTTTCTGGATGTTTTCATTATGTAAGCCTGATCTTCAGAACGAGCAAATATCTGAGAGAGTTGCACCTGACGGAGAAACCTATTCAGAAGAATTGGCGGTTTAACCAAAAGCCATTAATATTTTATCTATGAAAATTGTGATCCTGCTGAATGAGCAATATCCTTATGGTATGGCTTGTACAAATCGTACTCATCTCTATACCCGGGGTCTTGCAGAACTGGGCAATGATGTTGTCATTCTTGTCCCCCGGCCAACAGAATCACCCGGAAATTTAAGAAATTATGAAACAAACGGAGTTTATGAAGGTGTCAGATTCAGGTATGCTTACGATACTGTTATCAGCAAAAGCTTTTGGGGAAGAAGGATACAGAATTTTCATTCATTCATCAATTCTTTTATCTTTTTTATTCGTTTCAAGCCCGATATAATATTGATTGTCTCCAATACCTTAAAACACATCATTTCAGCTAAAACAGCATCACTGCTCACAGGGGCCAGACTTGTGAGGGAGAAGACAGAAATTCCTTATTACCGTCTGAATGACCTGACAGGCATCAGGAAAATAAAAACCATTGTTGAATTTCGACTGTTTGACGGAATTATTGTTATTTCATCTGCACTTAAAGATTTCTTTATCAAAGAGCTGTCAGTTAAGGCAAAAATTGAGGAAATTCCAATTCTGATTGACACCACTAAAGCAGGTGCAATCATAAACGGATCAAGGTCAGACAGGCCAACACTTGTTTATACAGGATCGCTGCTTGATCAGAAAGACGGTGTTGTAACCATTATCAAGGCATTTGCAAAGATACTTGACAGGTATCCGCAGACAAAATTGATACTTACAGGTGATATTGAAAGATCAGTTGACCGTGAGAAAATCATTTCAGTTATAGATGAACTGAAGCTAACAGGGAAAGTTGAACTCACAGGATATGTGTCGAGAGAAAAGTTGAATGAATTAACAACATCAGCTTCGGCACTATTGCTTGCAAAGCCCGGAAACAGGCAAAACAGGTACAATATGGCGACTAAAACAGGTGAATATATGCTTACAGGAAGACCTGCCGTAATATCTTCGGTTGATCCGGTTTGCAGCTATCTCACCCATCACGAAAATGCCTGTATTGTGGAGCCGGATGATAAACAGCTGGCACACGAAATAGAATTTATTCTGGACAATCCGGATAAAGCTGATTCTATTGGAAGATCTGGCAGGGATTCTGCTATTAAATTATTTGACTATAAACGACATGCAAGAAAAATAAGTGATTTTTTCGTTGAACTTCAATCAAACTGAATTGTTCTGTTAAGGTAGCTGGAAAATTTTATTTCCAAATCAAAATAGAGGATTCCGGAGAAAGACTACAGACTTCGTTTATACACCCCATATTCCTCAGATACTACAACATAAAATATGAAAATAGGTCTTTTATTAAACTCCAACAATAAATTATGCTCCTACAGTGAGAAATACAAGGAGCTGATCATGATCAATAAGTTGCCTTACAGGATCATCAATCCCAGCTCAGAAACACTCCTGGAGGATCTGAAGCATTGCACCCATCTTTTATTCAGACATACACAGGGAGATACTGATCTCAGGATCTATGAGGCGATATACAATATTGCCCACCAGGTGTATGGTATAAAATGCTTTCCTGGTTATGAGACTTTCTGGCCTTATGAAGATAAGATAAGGGAGTATTACCTGTTGAAATCAAGAAATTTCCCGATTGTGGACTCAAATGTTTTCTGGCATCATGAACCTGCAGAATCATTTTTGAAAAAGACAGTTTATCCTGTTGTCGCCAAACTTACAAAAGGGGCAGGCTCTACCAATGTTGTCATTGTGAATTCAGAAGAAGAAGGAAAAAAAATACTCAATCAGGTTTTTAATAATGGAGTCAAATCCAGGGGATTGAAGAATAAATCAAATCTTACCTCGTTTCAGAATAAGGGG
This sequence comes from uncultured Bacteroidales bacterium, assembly GCA_942492865.1. Taxonomy (GTDB): domain Bacteria; phylum Bacteroidota; class Bacteroidia; order Bacteroidales; family VadinHA17; genus LD21. The sequence continues at coordinate 3,701,590 of OW818650.1, forward strand.
TTATATAAATTTGGAAAGACTGCTTTGAGAAAATTTCTTCTGAACACAGGTGTCATTAAAGACAAAACGGATTATCCGGAATGGCAGATACAGAAAGATGCAATACTTTTTCAGAAATATCTGCCAGGTAATACTCATGATACACGCGTTACCGTTATTGGTAACAGAGCGATTGCTTTCAGACGGTTTGTGCGAAAAAATGACTTCAGGGCATCAGGCAGCGGGAATTTTGACCTGGATATTAAGAATATTGATTTAAGGTGCGTGGAGACAGCTTTCTCTATTTCAAAAAAAAACAATTTCACCACTATGGCCTATGATTTCATCTATGGAGAAGATAATAAGCCTTTTATCAACGAGATAAGCTATTGTTTTGCAGACCGGATTGTCCGGGACTGTCCAGGTTACTGGGATGACAAATTAGTCTGGCATGAAGGCAGTAACTGGCCACAGTATTACCAGTTATGTGATTTTATTCAAGCAGAGAATTTGTTAACGTTACCTGATAAAATTTAATTTTTTAGCATGAAATTTATCCTGACTATTGATACTGAGGCTGACAACCAGTGGGACCATGGACGAAAGCTTACCGTTGAAAATATAAAGTATGTTCCCCGGTTCCAGGATCTCTGCTCCAGGCATGGAATAAAACCTACTTACCTGGTAACATCAGAAGTATGCGAAGATCCTTTTGCACGTGAGATCTTCTCTGATTATTCTAAAAATGATAAGGCTGAAATAGGGGCCCACCTGCATTCCTGGACCACACCTCCATTCGATGATAAGGAGGGCTACAGGTATAATGACAGCAACCACGCTTTTGCACATGAATTACCTGAACATTTATTAAGTGAAAAGATAAAGTACCTTACTGATCAGATCGAAACTTCTTTCGGGAAGCGTCCGTACTCTTTCCGTTCAGGCCGTTTTGGTTTCAATGAGAATGTAGCCAGGTTACTGGTATTGAATTCATATATAGTGGATTCATCGGTTACACCTTACACTAAATGGAACAAACATAAAGGCATACCTGACGGAAAGGGAGGACCTGACTTCCTTGATAAAACTCCATTCCCATATATGTACGATTTTGACATTGGCTCCCTTTTTGAAATTCCTGTTACGATACTTCCAACACGGTTTCCATTAAACCTTAATAACTCTGTTGCAAGAAACTATTTCAGCCTCGTTGACAGTAACTTCATTCTTAAAGTAATGAGAAAGCTCTTCTATCAGAATCAGCCATTATGGTTAAGACCATTGCCTCAGATGAATATCAGATTATTAGGGGAATTGATCAGGACAGCTATGAAGATAAGGCTACCCTATCTGGTTATGATGTTTCATTCAAGCGAGTTGATGCCCGGATCTTCTATATATAGAACCAGCGCGGGTTCTATAGAGAAATTATATGAACTGTTAGAACAGTTTTTTGTTTTAGTAAATGGTAAACATATTCAATCAGTTGTCTTGACCGAATCAACCAAAAAAGTTAGTTTATGAAAGTTTGTTTTTGGGGTGGAATCGCAAATGCTCTTACTGGAAATACAGATGGCGGTGGCGAATTGCAGATGGCTTTGCTTGCAAAATCACTTGCCGGGTCAGGACACGAAGTGACTGTGATAGATTACAAAACGAAGCAAGACTTTGTTACCAGCGATGGCATTAAAGTACTTAAGATTAAGGGCTGGAATAAAGGTTTTAGAGTTATACGCACTATTACTCACCGGATTCCAGAATTATACAGGAGTTTAAAAAGACAAAAGGCAGATATCTATTATTGCCGGATCCGCGATTTCAGGCATATACTGGCATATTGGGCAGCCAGGAAAAACAAGGCAAAATTTGTTCTCCACATGGCTTCCGATCTTGATGCTATGAGTTTTGAAATGAGATGGAAAAATTATTATTTAACCAAGAATGCAGGATTGTGGTGGTTCTTCAGTGGTATACTTGTGGAAATTGTATATCCTTTCTTATTGAAGAATGCCGATCTGGTGCTTGTACAGCACCAGGGACAGAAAGATATTTTATTAAAAAAGAATGTAAAGTCTACCATCCTTCTTAACATTATTGATCTGGCCGGAATCCCGGACCTTTCGAATCAGGTTCAGAAGGATTTTGCCTACGTCGGATGGCTTGATAAAAGAAAGGGCTTTGTTGAATTTTTCGACCTTGTTAATAAAGCCCCGAAACATACTTACAAAGTTATCGGACCTCCCAGGGATCAGACAGGAAACTTTTATTACAACAAGCTAAAATCATATCCTAATGTTTCACTGCTTGGTGAGCTTAAGCACTCTCAAACGATGCTTGAAATAGCAAATTCAAAAGCTCTGATAAGCACTTCGGCGATGGAAGGCTTTCCAAATGTATTTATTGAAGCGTGGGCATGCGGAATACCGGTCATTTCATTGAAAGTTGATCCGGGATCTGTCATACAAAACGAAGGACTTGGAGAAGTGGCTCACGGAGATCTGGACAGAATGGCTGCCGCGCTGGATAAAGTTAAGAATACCAGGGAATTTTCAGAAAAAGCCCGAATGTATGTGCGCGATAATCATGCATTTAATGAGAAAAAACATAAAGAAATCAATAATCTTTTTAATGAGCTCAGAGAAAAAGGAAATATTCAATAAGCTTTACGTTAAACAATGGGTAATTGGACTTATTCATGCTGACATAAGAGAAATTATTAGAACTAAAACTTTCACTCAGGACATTACCTGGATACCACTTAAAATTATAGATCGCTTTTATGGCGATCCTTTTTTGCTCAGATCAGAAGAGGAAAATCTGGATATAATTTTTGAAGATTTTTCATTTGATGAAAACTATGGAAACATTTCGGTGATGACCCTTGATAAAAATTTTAAAAAGATAAACCAGAAGGTACTCCTCGATACAAAAAGTCATCTTTCATACCCATTTATCTTTAAAGAGAATAATAAAATCTATCTCTTCCCGGAGTCCTCCCGAAATGGCGAACTTTCATGTTACGCGTATGACCCGGTTCAAAAGTCTCTCAGGTTCATGAAATCAATTATCAAAATGCCTCTGTTAGATTCAACTATTGTAAAGATTGATGGTATCTATTGGATCTTTGGTACATTAAAAGAAAAACCTTCAGGCTACAGTTTATATCTGTTCAAATCTGATAATCTTTTAGGTCCATACGTTCCACATCCGGCAAATCCCGTAAAATCAGGATATAATGGCACTCGTTCAGCAGGTAGTTTTATAAATGTGGATGAAAACTTATACCGGCCCACTCAAAATTGTCAGAATGCATACGGCGAATCCATATCTATCAATATCATTAAACGGCTCGATGAACACTTTTTTGAGGAAGAACCATATATGGATATAACAATCGATAAAAAAAACCGTGATGTTCACGGGATACATACAATTCACACAATTAATGCCATCGACGGGCTAATTGCTGTCGACGGTATGAAATGGACTTTCTCGCTTGCCAATCAGTTCAGAAATTTTTTAAGGAACAGGAAGCATCTGCGGAATATCAGGAAACAAAACACTTTTTAAACAGAGTCAATTCGAATTACTTTACTAAATGAGCATAGGGAAATGAAGATTTTATTCTTTCTGGAATCTCTTCAGTGCGGGGGGAAGGAGCGACGCTCACTTGAGCTGATGCAGTTTCTTAAGCAGAAGACTGATTATGAAATTGAACTTGTACTGACCGATGATCAGATCTATTATGACGAAGTTTTCAATCTCGGTATCAGGATTACTATTCTGAAAAGAAAATTGTCCAAATATGATCCGATGCTCTTTCTGAAATTCTATCAGACTTGCCGCCGGTTCAAACCGGACATCATCCATTCGTGGGGCAAAATGACGACTTTTTACGCTATTCCATCAAAGATCTTATGCAGGGCACCATTAATATCCAGCCTCATTTCCGATTCAACCCGGAAGTATAACGGGTTTTCACCATACACCTATCTTCTTAATACAAATATCTACTTTTCTGATGTTGTATTATCTAATTCAAAAGCAGGACTCACAGCTTATAAGATAAATTCACCAAAAGCCAGGGTAATTTATAATGGTGTACACCTCGGAAGGTTTCAGCCTGAGATTGATATAAAAAAAGTGAAGAATGAGATAGGAGTTAAAACCAATTATATGGTAGTGATGGTTGCTTCCTTCTCAACTTTTAAGGATTATGATCTTTTTCTTGATACTGCCATAGAAACAGGAAAAATGAGAAATGATGTCACATTTGTCGGTGTGGGTGATGGCAGCGAATGGGAAAGGATCAACAAAAGAATTGAGGATGAAAATATTAATAATGTCATATTGACCGGTAAAATGAAAAATGTGGAGCGTATAATTGCTTCATCAGATATTGGCATTCTTTGTACCAAATCGGAAGGAATCTCAAATTCAATAATCGAATATATGGCCCTTGGGAAACCGGTAATAGCAACGGACGTCTCGGGCGGGAGCAGGGAACTGATAACCGACAGTGAAACCGGATTCTGTACCGAACGCAGCTACGAAAGAGTTGTGAACCTGATAAATACCCTGCTCGATGACGATGATTTGCGAAGTTCCATGGGAAACAGGGGCAGGAATCGAATAAAAGCAGAATTTTCAATCGACAGAATGGCAAAAGAGTTTCAGTTCCTTTATACAAATACTTCATCTAAAAAGGAAATTGTTGCAGCTGATCTTAATAGTGCCCTATAAAGTGTTCCGGAGGGTTTAAAGTGCCGAAAAAACGTATTCTTCTTGTAAGCCCGTTTCCGCCGTCGACAGGAGGAGTAAGCTCAAGTGTTCAAAGATTATCTGAGGTCCTTATTAATTACGGCTTTGATGTTGTAAAGTTCAATATTCACTTTACCAGCAAGAAATACAACCGTTTTAAAGTTTTAAAGATTGTCAAATATCTGTTTTTACCTTTTTTTATATTGACCAGAGAACGTTTTGATGTAATTCATTTTCATGTGAGTGACATTTTCCCGAAATTATATGTTTCACTCTGGAGAGGCCTATTTTCAAAGGAAATACTATTCATTGCCACCATTCACGGACAGGTTAGCCATCTCCTGACAAGCAGGCTTGGGTTCTTTTCACTCAAAAACTTCGACAGGCTGATATGTGTCAGGGAGGGTGATTCACTGAACATGCCTGAAAGTCTTAAAGCAAAGACCGTAGAAATACCCGCCTTTATTCCACCAGATACCTCAGAAGGATCCAGGTCCGGAATTCCTGATAAAATTGAAAATTTTTTAAAAAGAGACTCCTTTAAGATCCTTATCAACGGATTTATTATCTGCAATGAAAAATTTGATGATCTGTATGGATTAAAAGATGCAGTAATTCTGTTGGAACATTTGAGAAACAGAGGGAAAAATGCAGACATGATAATTATAATTCTTGGATATCCTTATACTGAAGAAGGACGAAAACACCTGAAGAGTATCAGGGAATTCGCCTTTAATTATAACATCTCAGATAATATCTGCTGGGTAGAGGACACAAAAATGGAGCTATGGCCGGTTTTAAAAAAAGTACACCTCTTTCTGAGGCCGACTAAATCGGATGGCGATGCTCTTTCAGTCAGGGAATCGCTCTGCTTTAAAGTTCCTGTAATAGCATCAGATGCAGTTCCTCGTCCGGCTGGTACAATTGTTTACAGAACAGGCTCGGGGGATGATTTACTTGAAAAAGCCATCTCAGTAATTGAAAATCATAAAGAATGTGTATCCAGTATAGGAGATCATACAACAAGTTTCTCAAAAAAAATCATTGAACAATATGAAATTAAGTGATGTGAAAAATATTGTTAAGAGAAACCCTATCCTGTTCTTTACCTACAAGAAGATGACCGATCTGGATTACAGGTCAGGCCTGAATGACTATTTGCAACATAAAAATAAGAAATCAGAGGCAACGGTCAGAAAAGAGATGTCTCTCATCAGGAATTTCTGGAAATGCGATCCTATGCATTATTACAGGTACAGGTTATTTGAGAAGGATCTGTCGTATGAGGAACTTATTGATTATATCCCTTCCTGGTATTTCTATACTCAATATATGCCTTCCATCTACGGTAATTCAGGAACTCCACCTGTCACCAATAGTAAAATCAGGATGTATGATTATTTTACTGAAAGAAGAATTCAAACTCCCGTAACACGTGCAATAATAAGAAAGGGTAAAATTCATGATCCTGAAGGTAACCCGATCCTGTATAATGATCTGATAAGTAACCTTCTTGATTCGGAATCAGATCTGTTTTTTGTCAAACCTGACGCCGGAAAAGGAGGGCAGGGTATATTTACATTGAGGAAAAAAAATGGAAATATTATCATGCAGGATGCAGTTCTTAACGGGAAAATATTCTCTGAAAAAACCGGGAAGAGAGATTTTATCATCCAGGACGGAATTAAACAAAGGAGCGATATAAACGCGATAAACTCTTCTTCTGTCAATACATTAAGGGTAATCACCCAGAGAGAGGGTAATTCTAACAAAATATCAGCTGTGGCACTCCGGATAGGAAGGAACGGTGCTGTTGTAGATAACAGCGCACGTGGCGGTGCTTCGGTTAGTGTAGATATTAGCAGCGGATCGCTTAATAAATATGCTTTTACAGAACATACTAACGAAAGATTTGACAAACATCCTGATACTGGTTTCATATTTGAAGGTTTCGTTTTAAAAGATTGGGACAAAATAAGTCGGACAATTATTGATTATGCTTCCCGAACACCAGAATTCCCTGATGTTGCATGGGATATTGCAATACTCGACGAGGGAATATCAGCTATTGAAATAAACCTCAATTACGGTATTGATCATCTGCAATGCTGTATAGGCGGAATGAGAAGAAAATTAAACATAAATCCGGCTATCTGAGCTTATGACCTTGCAGGAAAAAATTAAAAACAGGGTTGAGAAACTACCACCCCTCACAGGAGTTCTGCTAAACTGTATTCCTTTCAGATTCAGGCTGGGACATGAATATCTTAAAGCATCACGTCTTGCAGGTCAACTTATAAAAGCTGATCATGAGACCAGGATAAATCACCTAGTAAAAAGTTTTAATTGTGTTTATAGTCATTTCAGACACAATAACGGGTATTACAAGCATCTCTTGCAAAAATCGGACTGTTCGATAGAAAGTATAGAAGGTCGCGGGGATATCAGCAATATCCCTGTCCTGACAAAATCTATGCTGAGAGAGGTGCCGGTCGATGAACGGAGCCTTGTTCAATATGCTTATAAACAATTCAATACAGGAGGAACATCAGGATATCCACTTAGTTTCTTCCTTGAGAAAAATTTTTATTCAAGGGAGTGGGCCCACATGCACTATATATGGAATAAGATCGGGTACACTCCGGGCAAGACCAAAATAACTATCAGAGGAAAAAACCTGAACAGCATATACCAGTATAACTTCAACCAGAACGAATTTCTTATTAATGCCTATCATTCATTTAATGAGAGTGATTACCACAGCCTTTACAAGATATTTAAAAAGTATAATACTGAGTTCATTCATGGTTACCCCAGTTCTATTTACAGCTTTTTAAAGGAGGTTTCGGTAAATGCTCCCTACCTGCTTGATTTTCTGAAAAGGAACATTAAAGGGATAATGCTTGGTTCAGAATTTCCTTCGCCGGTTTACCGGGATTTTATTGAGAATGTACTTACCGGGAACACTGTATCGTGGTATGGCCATACAGAGGGTGCTATCCTGGCTGCAGAGCTCAGTCGAAAGTATGAATATGTCCCTTTTCTTTCATACGGCTTCACTGAAGCAGTTAAAATTGATGACCAATACCACCTGGTTGGAACAAGTTTCTATAATTTCGCTTCTCCGTTTATACGATACGACACCGAAGATATAATCAAACCAAACTTTGACGAATATGGTTTCTTACAAAGTTTTGAAATAACAGAAGGCAGGCTTGGAGAATTCATAATAGATAAGAACAACAGGAGCATATCACTAACAGCCCTGATCTTTGGACGGCATCATAAACTTTTCAATAAAGTAAATTTTGTCCAGGTAAAACAAAATTTCCCGGGTGAGATAACAATTTACTACTCTAATCCATCAGTCATTGAGAATCCTTCGGAACTTTTTGATACTACCAATCTCAATCTTGAAATTTTTTTCAGGCAGGTGAACGAACCCTTTAAGACACCTCTCGGGAAAGTACCTCTTTTAATAAAATAAAATTTAGATGAAACAACTTATTCAGAATTTTAAGACGGGTGAATTGTATGTTGATGAAATACCTGCACCTGTTATTTCTTACGGCATGGTGCTGGTGGAGAATGAATTCTCGCTCATCAGCTCTGGAACCGAACGTGGAACCGTAAAGGTTGCCCAGGCAGGTTTGCTTGGAAAAGCCCGTCAGCGGCCCGATCTTGTTGCCCAGGTAATTCAGAACATAAGAAAGGAAGGGATGGCTGCAACCTTAAGTAAAGTCAGGACAAAACTCGATTCATTAAAGGCTCTTGGGTACAGCAGTGCCGGAAGGGTAGTAGCTTCAATGGATAAATCCGGTATGTTCAAACCCGGTGACAGGGTAGCATGCGGAGGTCAGGATTATGCCTCACATGCTGCGGTTGTAGCTGTGCCTCAGAACCTTCTGGCTAAGATCCCCGATAACGTCAGCTATGAGGAGGCTGCATTTACCACCCTTGGTGCCATTGCAATGCAGGGAGTGAGACAGGCCAACCCGACACTGGGAGAAAGAATATGTGTCATCGGTCTTGGTTTGCTTGGACAGATAACCTGCCAGTTGCTAAAAGCAAACGGATGTGCCGTTTTTGGAATAGATGTTAATGAAAGTATGGTTCAACTGGCCGATGGAAAGTCCGCTGATATCGCTCTTGAAAGAAATGATCATAACCTGCTTGCTGCCTGCCGGAATTTTACAAGGGGACATGGATTTGATGCGGTTATTATTACAGCTGCTGCTCAGTCGAACGATCCAATTGAACTATCTTCTGAGATAACAAGGAAGAAAGGCAAAATAATTGTCGTGGGCGCTGTAAGAATGGATCTTCAGAGAGATCCGAATTTCTACAGGAAAGAGCTTGATCTGAGAATGTCATGTTCTTATGGTCCGGGAAGATATGATCCTGATTATGAAGAATCGGGAACAGACTATCCCTTTCCTTATGTCAGGTGGACAGAACAAAGAAATATGGAATCATTTCTTGATCTGATCTCACGGAAAGCCATAAACATTAAGCCGCTTATAACACAGGTTTTTGATATTTCAGAAGCATCCAGAGCTTATGATATCGTCCTGGGTAAAACAAATGAGTTCCACTCTGGCATATTGTTAAAGTACTCAAACCACAGTGTAGATGAAAAACCATTTTCTGGAGGATTGAGATCCCCCGACAGTAAGATAAGGGTTGGTTTCATAGGAGCCGGAAGTTTTGCCCAGGGCTATCTTCTGCCAAATGCAAAATCGTCCGGCGCATCCCTGGAAGGAGTTGTTACCACGAGAGGTATTACATCAAAAAACGTTGCTGATAAATTCGGATTTCTTTATTCTTCAACTAATTACAGCGATATTCTGAATGATGCGAATATAAACACAGTTTTTATTGCCACCCCCCATTCGTCACATGCTGACCTGGCTGCGAGTGCCCTCGAAGCCGGAAAAAACGTATTTGTCGAGAAACCGCTTGCAATCACTCTTGAACAGCTAAAGCTTGTTGTGCAAGCCAAAAACAGGTTTCATCAGCCTTTAATGGTTGGTTTTAACAGGAGGTTCGCACCCGTTTCTGAAAGTATAAAAAAAGAATTCCGGAATATTTCTGAGCCGGTTGTGGTGAATATCCGCGTTAATGCAGGTATTATTCCCAAGGATCATTGGATACAGAATCATGAAGTAGGAGGGGGGAGGATTGTTGGGGAGATCTGCCACTTTATCGATCTTATGCAATATTTTACCGATGCCGAGCCGGTAAAGGTTTTTGCAGAATCGATAAGTACAGGAAATACACAGATCACTCCTCACGATAATATCGTAATTGTCGTAAAATTCAATAATGGCTCAGTAGGGAATCTGGTCTATCTGGCAAATGGTGATAAATCGCTCCCGAAGGAAAAAATTGAAGTCTTTGGAGCAGGAAATGTTGGCATTATCAATGATTTCAGAGACGGTTTGTTTATACGGAACGGGAAGACAATCAAGCTTAGATCAGGTGGAAAAGGACACAGTGAGGAAGTTGAAAAGTTTTTTAATGCCCTTCTGAAAGGTGAGGATAGCCCTGTCTCCTTCAAATCCATCTGTCTTACTACTTTAACTACTTTTAAGATTCTTGACAGTCTGTATACTGGTTTGCCCCAGGATATATCAATTAATGACTTGTATGACGAAGATGTCTTATAACGCATCTGACCCGTTTCCAAAACATAGATGATTTATTCTTTTTATGTCAGATAAAATCGCCGACTCACTTTCCAGGCTCACCGCCTGGTGCGAGAGAGAAGCTTACAAGGGTTATGATCCGTATGACGGGCTGAACAGCACCTTATTCAATTCAATACCGGTCCTGTCAAAAAATAAATTTTTCAGGCTGGCATGGATTCAGACATTCAAACGATCACCTTTGAATTTCAGGCCTTTAACCGGCGTTAAAAAGGAATATAACCCGAAAGCTCTCGGTTTGTTTTTGTCAGGTTATTGTAAACTTTATCTTCAAAAACCTGAAAAAAATTATCTTGAAAAAATTCATTTTTTCACTGAATTGCTTTCTGAGCTTCAGAACAGAAGATGGAGCGGATCATGCTGGGGATATAATTTTGACTGGCAGGCACGGGCTTTTTTTCAACCTAAAAATACTCCTACTGTTGTAGCTTCTACTTTTATAGGCAGTGCTTTGCTAGATGCTTATGAAATCACAGGTAACGAGAACCTGGTTAAAATTGCAAGGAGTGCATGTGATTTCATTATGAAAGATCTGAACCGTACCATTGACGAGACGGGTAATTTTGCTTTTTCATACTCGCCACTTGACAGGAGCGTTGTTTATAATGCCTCATTGCTGGGAAGCAGGTTGCTTGCAAGAGTTTACAGCATTACTGGAGAAGATGAATTAATATCGGCAGCAAAAAAGTCGGTTACATTTTGCTGCGGGCACCAGAATGCAGACGGTTCGTGGAGCTACGGCCTTCTGCCATTTCACAGGTGGATTGATAATTTTCATACAGGATATAATCTTGAATGTATTTCAGACTATATGAAATACTCAGGCGATAACAGCTTCATCCAAAGCATGGAACGAGGTTTTCAATATTATATGGGCAATTTCTTTACTGAAGAGGGAATCCCCAGATATTACAATAATTCACTCTACCCTGTTGACATACACTGCAGCGCCCAGCTTGTAATTACATTAAGCAAGCTCGATCAGTTTGAAAGATTCAGGCCAGTTGCTGAAAGAGTTATTAATTGGACAATTGATAAAATGCAATCAAATAATGGTTATTTTTACTATCAGATTAACCGATATTTTTCATCAAGGATCCCTTATATGAGATGGGCACAGGCATGGATGTTTTATGCACTGAGCACCTACTTATCCGAGATCAGAAAAAAATAAAAACTCATTTTATGAAGATTCTTTCAGTCGTTGGTGCTCGTCCTAATTTTATGAAAATTGCACCTTTTATCAAAGCAATCGAAAAATATAACAAGGAGAATAATGATGAAATACAACATATCCTTGTTCACACGGGTCAGCACTACGATATACGTATGTCTGAAGCTTTTTTCAGTAGTCTCTCCATACCCGACCCTGACATCAATCTTGAGATTGGTTCGGGAAGCCATGCCGAGCAGCTGGGTCATACAATGATCGCATTTGAAAAAGTGCTTCTCAGGCATAAACCCGACTGGGTGGTTGTGGTCGGAGATGTGAATGCCACCCTCTCTTGCTCGGTAATTGCCAAGAGACTGAATATTAAAGTATGCCATATCGAAGCAGGCTTGCGGTCAGGTGATATGACCATGCCGGAAGAGATCAACAGGCTTGTAACCGACCGGTTATCAGATCTGTTGCTTACGCCCGATCAGCTTTCATCGGATAACCTTCTGAAGGAAGGTACAGATGTGAGCAAGATCCACTTCGTGGGAAATATAATGATTGATACTCTTGAATCGAACAGGGAAAAAGCGGCAGCATTAACTCTCTCTTCAATAATAGAAAAGAATTTGGTAGAAGGAAGCAACAGTAAATTTCCTGAGATGGAGGATAATAAGTACACTGTAATAACTCTTCACCGTCCATCAAACGTTGACCCTGTTGAAGTCTTTACCGGTCTTACCAATTTTCTTCTGTCGGAAGTTACCAGGGACCTTATTTCAGTATGGCCCATTCATCCAAGAGCTCTCAAGCAGCTTAAAATGATTGGATTATGGGATAAAGTGCTTTCCAATACCTCTCTGATTTTGCTTGAACCACTTGATTATCATTCAATGTTGCGCCTTAACATGGGTGCCCGGATAGTTTTTACCGATTCAGGCGGACTTCAGGAAGAATGCTGTGTTCTGGGGACACCATGCCTCACTTTAAGATGGAATACCGAACGTCCTGTAACTTTACGCGAGCATGGAGGTGTAAGCGTACTTGTAGGTAATAATCTTGACAGGATAAGAGCTGAATACAGGAGTACTTTAAGCCTCCACCGCACTCCATCCAGGCCAGAATTATGGGATGGTCATACAGCAGAACGTATTGTAGATAAAATCGTGGAATACAATAAGATTCTAACAGCCAATTAAAAATTCATAATGAAGATAAATTTTCTGGGGATACCTGTTGATTCATTGACTATGGGAGAGACTGTCACTCACATAGATAGTGCAATTAAGGAGGATAGAAATATAAATCATGTGGTTATCAATGCCGGAAAAGTTGTTTCAATGTCGAAAGACAACCAACTATACAATAGCGTGGTATCATGCGACCTGATAAATGCCGATGGGCAAAGCATTGTCTGGGCAGCCCGCTTCTTAGGATTTAAAATTCCTGAAAGAGTTGCCGGAATAGATCTCATGCAGGAACTGATTAGCCTTTCAGCCCAAAAAGGATATAAATGCTTCTTTTTTGGAGCACAGGAAGATGTTGTTAAGAAAGTTGTAGATAAATATGCTCAAAAGTTTGGATCAAAGATAATAGCAGGATACCGCAATGGCTATTTCACCAGTGAGATGGAACCTGAAATTGCACGCCAGATTGCTGATAGCGGGGCACAGCTCCTGTTTGTTGCAATCACTTCTCCGCGAAAGGAAAATTTTCTTTACAAATACAAGTCAGTTCTCAGAAAAGTTAATTTCACAATGGGGGTGGGAGGTTCATTTGATGTTATTGCAGGTATAACAAAAAGAGCACCCTTATGGATGCAAAATGCTGGATTGGAATGGTTTTACCGACTTATTCAGGAGCCCGGACGAATGTGGAAGCGCTACCTCGTTGGAAACACAAAATTTATAATTATGGTATTGAAAGAGAAGTTCAGTTTAAAAAAAGGAAAAAATAAAATTTCATCATATAAACTTAATCCTTATGAAAATTGATCATATCTGTTTTGCCGTATCTGATCTAAATGAAGGAATTGCTTACTGGCAAAACGTTTTTGGATACAGGCAGATGACAAATATTGTTGAAAACAAGACTCAGAAAGTACATGTTGTCTTTCTTTCAAAGGAGGATAGCATTACAATCAAACTTATTCAACCATTAGAGACCAATCAGTCGCTTGTCAATTTTGTCTCAAGAGGGGGTGGCTTTCATCATCTTTGCTTCAAATGTTCCGACCTGGACGAGCAGATTGCAACTTTTACGGATAAAGGATTGTTAATGCTTTCAAAACCATCTCCGGGTGAAGCTTTCAATAATAACCGGATTGCTTTCATGCTTGCGAAATATGGTATTAGTGTGGAACTTATTGATACTGACGAAAAAGCAGCAATACTACCTTAAGTATATTGAAAAATAAAGAACCGCCTCACAAAAGTGAGGCGGTTCTTTATTTTATAGCTACATCAGCTTTCAATCCTTGACGCATCTGACATACTTACCACCTTTCTTATCAGTAGTAGCTTTATATATTTGATTGCTTGAGCTATCAAACCGCCTGTACCATGAAACTGTTGGCTCATTATTTTCGGCATCATCGGTTACACTCCATAAATATGTTATAATACCCTCGCCTGCGAATGCTCCGCCGATCCACTGCCGGTAGCCGCCGGGAACTACGGAGAAGCCGCTTGAGTTTGTTCCATTACCATTGTCTAACCATCCTGTGGTATTCTTTGACTTAAGACCTCCGTCAATACCCCTCCATCCCCATAGATCTGTGTCTGCAGGTGCCAGCCCAAGACTGATTTCAAAAGTATTATACTCACTGTCAGAAGGTTCATGCCATCCCACCGGACATAATTGTCTTGTGTTCAGTGCATACCAGTTATAGAGAAGACCATACGTATTAATGTTAGCATCTACATTATTGTACACAGAATAGGCTGGAGTCGAAAGAGCTATCCATTCTGAATTTGGAACTACATTTGGAATTACTGTATTGTCATTTAACCTGGTCACTTTAAGATTCTCTGCCATCCATACCTGTTTGCCGATCTGGACTGTTTTATAGATATTACCCTGATTATCTGCAACCGGAGTAATGAAGCTCAATTCATTACCGTATGATGTACCTGCTGAATTGGTCGCATAAGCCCTCACATAATATGTTGTGCCATTCGATAATCCGGTAATATTCGATATAAACGGGCCATTTCCGGTTCCATTAGTCGTTCTTGAATTTGCAATCGTGGGGGTAGGACTAGTATTCCAGCATACTCCCCTTGCAGTAATAACAGCACCTCCGTTGTCAGTAATATTCCCCCCTGAAACTGCTGCGACCGGGGTTAAAGCTGTAATGGCTGTTGTAGTGAGTGTTGCACCACCGACAGGTGTTGTAGTAAAGCTTTGCTGTGGGCCGTAAGCTGTTCCGGCGCTGTTTGTGGCATAGGCTCGCACATAATAAGTGGTTCCGGGAGTTAACCCTGTAAGATTGCTTGTGTAGGCACCTGTTCCGCTTCCGTTCTGTGTCCGTGTATTTGCAATTGTTGGATTCTGGCTCGTACTCCAGCATACCCCTCGGGCCGTTACTGGAGCCTTGCCGTCATCCGTAATATTGCCTCCCGATATTGCGGTGGTAAAAGTTATTCCTGTAACCGGTGCAGTAGTTAAAGCAGGTAGTGCAGGCGCTGTTGTAAATGATAACTGATTTCCATAAGATGTACCCGCGCTGTTTGTTGCATAGGCACGTACATAGTAAGTTGTTACCGGAACCAAACCTGTGATATCGGAGACGAAATTGCCTGACCCGGTTCCGTTCTGTGTTTTGTTTCCTTCGATTGTGGGCTCCTCAAGAGTGCTCCAGCAAACACCCTTGGCAGTAATTGATAAACCTCCTGTGCTTGTAATGGTTCCTCCTGATTTGGCGCTGTTCGACGTTATGGCCGTGATACTTACAGTCGAAAGAACAGGAGCTATTGTAATTGAAGAAAATGTCAGTTGATTCCCGTACGAGGTTCCTGTACTGTTTGTTGCATAAGCACGCACATAGTATGTTATTCCTGGCGACAGACCTGTAATATCGCTTGAAAAACTTCCTCCGCCTGCTCCATCGGAAGATTTATTATCAGCTGTTGTCGGATTCCCGACCAAATTCCAGCATACTCCTTTTGCAGTTATTGCTCCTCCGCCATCATTTGTAACATTACCACCTGATATTGCGGTGGTTGCTGTAATTGAAGTGATCTCTGCGGTGGTAACTGCAGGAAGAACTATTGATAAGGTGCTGAAAACAACCTGGTTTCCGTAACCTGTTCCAACGCCGTTAGTGGCATAAGCCCTTACATAATAAGTTGTTCCGCCGGTCATCTGTGTCATTTGGCTTACAAAACTGCCTGAACCAATTCCGTCAGATGTCTTAGAGTTCTCAATAGTAGGGTTTTCAGTAGTCCCCCAGCAAATACCTCTTGCTACAATACTATCTCCTCCGTTACTTAAGACAGTTCCGCCCGACCTGGCAGTAATCACTGTAATATCAGTGACCAAAGCAGTTGTAAGGGTGGGAACATCTGTTAGTGTTGAAAATTCTTCCTGATTCCCATAGGATGTTCCTTCACTGTTCGTTGCATAGGCACGAACATAATAGGTTGATCCCGGACGCAACCCGGTAATCTGGCTCTCAAAGCTCCCAGCCCCTATTCCATCCGATGTTTTGCTCCCGGCAGTGGTGGGATTCTCTGATGTGCCCCAGGTCACACCTCTTTCAATGACTTCCGCACCACCCTCGTTGGTAATATTACCTCCTGATTTCGCTGTAGAAAGTGTAATGTCAGAGATTTCGCTGGTTGTAAGCACAGCCAGCGATTTATCCTTCTTGCAGCTGTTCATCAGCGAGAGGGAGAAAATCAGTAAAATTGCAGACAAAAGATTTGCTAACTTATTCATATTCTGTTTGTTAAGGTTTTAGACTTCAAATAATTACTTTATATAACATGAAAATATTCAGTTAATAATCTGGTATTTAAATGAATTAGTTCTACTAATTTCCAGGTAACCGGACAGATACTAATTTTTAATACATCTTACATAATGGCCCGCAGTTTTCAGTTTTACCCAGCCTGCTGAATCAGCCACATTAGATATAGAAGTTTTATCTGTAAATTTTGTTGTTCTCAGGTTTTCTGACATCCATATTTGATTCCCAATGGTAACTGTGTTGTACACGTTACCTTCAACATCGGTTACAGTTATCTTTGAGTCATCATCTTTTTCGCATCCATAAAGCAGAAGCAGAACGGCGATCAAACATGTTACATTTGTTAAACTTTTCATAATCAAACCTATAACGGATTTTTAATTCACAACTATCACGTATTGTAATAGTACAGGAATAATGCCTGAAGTCAGTTAAGATGAGGTTAATTTTACATTAATTATGGCTTAAATTGCAAGTCTGGAGTAATTGCAATTAAGTTACCCTTATTGATCAGGTTTAACCTTTGAGAAAAGTTCTTTAACAATCTTAGCCTTTTCTTTATCGCTTAGCTTATGCGTGTTACATAAACCAGAATTTTGCAGATAAAGAAATTTCTGAAAGCTCATTTTCATGACTACTCTGGCCGGGTTACCAATAATTACAACATCATCAGGAAATTTTCCCCTGACAACGCTTCCGGCGCCAATAATTGTATTGTTGCCTATTGAAGTATTTGGAAGTATTGTGCTGTTGATCCCAATAAAGACATTGTTTCCCACTGTTATTTTTCCAAATATATCAGCGGCTTCGCTTTTCTCTTCCTGCCTGAAACACCAGATTGCTCCGTCGTGTGTGACAAAATCAGTTCCGGCCGATATAGCTACATGATCACCAATTTCAATCAGATAAGGCTCTGTTGAGAATGACATAGTATTTATATGACAGTTTTTGCCAATTCTCATTCCTTGCCTGCGCCAGTACTTTATTTTTCTTTCATCGCTGGCTCTCTTGAGTATGGCAATCTGAATACGTTGTAAAAGATGTCTGAAATTCATTTAATCTATTATATGATCAATCTCTTATCAGCCCTGATTCGATAACATCAATGATATACTTACTGAAAATGGGTGCAATTAGTCCTGAAAATTTCCTGCCAGGATGGGAATTATCCCTGGCAAAAGCATTCCTCTCAGGTAAAAATCTGCCTCCCTCAGTTTCATAACTGTAAAAGTCCCAGATGAAAATGTTATCTCCTTGTTCATCCCATTCTCCGGTCATCCATTTGTAAAAATTATTGGTACGCTCTGCTTCTTCTTCGGTGATCCTGAGTTGCACAGAAGCCGGGGGAGTCCATACAATAAATTTGTTGTCGGGAAACTGATGCATTTTTTCTTTTAATGCATTATACTGCAGCTTGTAATTCTCAATTCTCTTATCTGATGAATCAATATCCGGATTTCCCGAATCGGGAAGTATTTTTCCAACAGGAAAGCAATGCTTGAAGATTATTACATTATACTCTTTTGTAAGCATCTCCAGTGTGGGTTCACCTTTATATGCAGCATTCCCGGCATTTTTTACCCATATATTATAATAATCATAAGGATAGTTGTTCCACCCGTATGGCTCATTTTTTGGAAAGATTTGATTTGAAATGATGTAATCTGTCTTATTAATCCTGTTATAATCATCGAAAATCCTTTGAACATCTCCTTTTTGTGTCAGTTTGTAGATAAATCTGTTGGTATTACCAACCCAAATGCTCCTTCCAGTGCTGTGATGTAAAAAGATTATCTTCTGCATTTGTTCAATATTTGATCTTCAGCTTTTTAATAGCCAGATAAAAAGAAGTATTTATCTCAGTACAGGTTACCTGAGATAAACAATAACTTTGCCTTGAAAGTTCTTTAATTGACCTTATTTTTGATTTTTTTACCTCTCAGGGTAAAAAAAGACTCTATCGCCAACTATATTAACTTCCATAATAATCTTTTATTGGTGACATTCTGAGATAAGCGGTAGTCTGCCGTTTTCGCTGGAAATTATTGAAAAGGGCTTTCACCCTGTCTTCCGTTTCTCCCATTACTTCAGCAACTTCGCCCGCAGAATAACCATTTTCAAATCCATACCAGTAAATGTCCATTAACCTGTAAGGAAGCTGATAGAAGAATTCTTCCTGGGTTTGCTCGGCTGGATATGTATCTGTTGTAGGAGTTCTTTTTATAATTCTCTCCGGGATTCCCAGAAAGTCTGCAATCTGGTAAACCTGAGTCTTGTACAGATTGCTTAAAGGCATTAAGTCAGCGCCGCCATCACCGTATTTAACAAAAAATCCTTGTTCCTGTTCATGCTTGTTCGGTGTGCCTAATACAGCATAATGTAGCGACTCCGCATGATAATATAAAATAGACATTCTTGCCCGTTGTTTGAAATTTGATGCTGCTACTATTTGCAAATATTCCTCAACCTTAAGGAGCTGTTCTTTTTCAATTCCTTCACTGTCTGAAATAGTTAGTGAGAACAGTGGAGGCAGGGAAGTAAATAAACTACTTTTTTTAATTCCTATTTTCATCTTGTATTTCCCGGGGTCGTATTCCGGGAATACCCTTATGACTGCTTCATCACGCCTCTCATAGCATCTGAACCCTGAAAGGGCAGGAGTAATTTCTTCTTTTATTGTTTTCACGCCGAAAATACCGGCAAGCTCACGTGCCAGTCCCTCGCTGTCACTGCTTGAGTCCTTTTCAGGAATTATAACACCCAAAACTTTTTCAGGACCAAGAGCCTTTACTGACAATGCCAGCGTTACTGATGAATCTATTCCACCACTTAAACCGATCACGCCGCCGAACCTCCTCAGATTATGAAATATGTCGGATCTTAGCTTTGAAGCAATATCATGTACTGCATTTTCAACATTATCAAGAAGTATCAGATCTTTTGAAAAGGACTTTTTTGTCATAATTATTTTCACATTTGATCGAAATTAACAATTGTCGTTTCGGGAGATGAAATCAATAATACCAAAAGTCCACCCAAAATTTTATTTTTTATTTTTTACAAATTCTGCGATAGCGTTGATTGATTCAAAATTTTCCTCCATCAGGTCATCATCATTTATCTTCAGTCTGAATTCAGTCTCAAGAAATGATACCAGTCGTACAAAACCCATCGAATCGAAATACCCTTCTTTAAAAATCAATGAATCATTTTTAATCTTTTCACCTTCCGCAAAAGTCTCCTGCAGTATATAAAATTTTATTTTTTCTTTGGTTTTCAGGATGTTGTTTGTCATATCATAAAGTATTTCCATGTTAGTTTTTATAATACCTGCTTCAGCGTTTACTGTAATACCTTCCATAGTGTCCATATTTATTGTTGTTAATATCAAGATCATTAAATACAACATCATAATTTTCTATCTTATTTGCTTTAAGCCTGTTCAGGACATCACTGAACACATCTTTACGAGTTACATTCTTTCTGCAAACCAACAGGACAAGTGAAGAATATTTCATCATCAGGGTTGCATCTGCTACCATGCCTGCAGGAGAAGTGTCAAGAATAATATAACTATAATGATTCTTAAGGTAATTAATAAGATCATCAAGAACTCCGGCCTCGATCATTTCAGTCGAATTTGCCAGTAAAGGACCGGCAGGAATGAAATACAGATTTTCAGTATCTGTCTTATGAATTAGGCTTTCTTTGGAAACGTTATCAGCAAGAAAATTTGTAATCCCTCTGGAATTCTCAATTTTGAAAGCTTCATGCAATCTTGGCCTTCGCAGGTCGCAATCCAGTATAATGGTTTTATGACCAACCGAGGCAATTGATGTAGCCAGGTTGGATGATATAAAACTTTTGCCCTCTTCGGGTTGGGACGATGTAACCATTATAACTTTTATCGGATCCGATTTGAACCTCAGGAAGAGGCTGCTCCGCAGGTTTCTGAAAGATTCAGCCACAGGAGTTCCCGAGGTTTGAGTAACGATAGTTTCATTTTTATTTGGATTGCTGAAAATAGCGCTCAGTACAGGACGTTTGAGAAGGTTCTCGGCATCAAACAGGGTTGAAATATTTTCATTAAAGAAATTTTTCAGCAACAGGTAGACCGTAGGGATCAATAATGCCAGGAAAATGGCAAATATCCAGTTGGTAACTTTTTTTGGTGCAATAATGGTCCTGGTAATTTCCCTTGCCGGTTCAAGAATTTCATAATCAGGATAATTTGAAGCCATCGTTATCTGAGCTTCAGATCTTTTTTGGAGAAGAAAAGTGTATAGCTCATCGCTAAGGTTGAATTTTCTCTGCATGCTTACCATGTTCAACTCGGTGCGGGGCAGCCTCGATATTTCTCTTGAGATCTTATCAACCCTGTAGCTAAGCTCTGATTTGGTTTGAGTAAGGGTGGCAAGGTTATTTTTAACATTTTCCCTGATAGTCTGAATCTGCGAGTTTATTTTATTATCCAGGGAAGTAACATAAATATTTTTACCGCTGCTGCTTGCCGCAAGGCTCGATCTTTCTGAATAAAGCGATGCCAGATCAAGTATAAGGGTGTTAAGGATCGGATCGACTACATTAGCACGGGAAGGAGGGACAAGGCCGGTTCCTTCTTTATTTTTTTCAATATATCCCAGAATATAATTATAATATTGTTCCTGTTGTTCAAGGTTTGACTGTTCATTCTCAACCTGTGTCATCTGTTCATACGCTCTGCGGCCCTGATAACTGAGATCCATTACCTGGTTAGCTGAACGGAAATCCCTTAGGTTCGATTCCGATTTGGTAAGTGAATCGGCTATTCCGGCTATCTGTGTGTCAATAAAATTAATCTGGCCTTGTGACATCCTGTTCTTTTTTGCCAGGTTGTCATCAAGAAAATTAGCTATGAAATTGTTAAGAAAATCAATTGCCAGGTCCAGGTTCTTCCCGGTAAAACTGACGTCAATCAGGGACGACCGTATGCTTACCGGTTTTACTTCAATTAAAGCCAGGTAATTTTTTGCCAGGTCTTCAAGGTGATAGAATTCAAAGTAATATTGATTCTTGTACTCTGTATCACTAAGCATATACTCATTATTAAGTGAAACAGAGAATTTAAAACTTCTGTTTGTTATGGATTCATTGAAATGGCAAATAGTATCCACTTTCAGAATATTCTTTCTGCTTACAATTGCATTATCGACATAATTGTAAAGTGCAATTTCATCCTCGTCAGCTGTTAGTCTGAAGGTATTCCTGTCAATAATATCTACGCTGAAATTCGCACTGATCGGCTGAATATGGGATTTATCGATATTTACAATGAAAGGCGGCCCTGGATACATCTGCCTGGTCTGACCGAAAAGGTTGACCTCTTTGTTGAAATACCCTACTTCGAGGTTCATTTTACCGAGGGTTGAAGCAACCAGTGTAAACGACTTTATATTATTGATATCATTCTCAAGATTCTCAACTTGCTCAAGAGCTGATAAGCCCCTGAAAAGATCATTTGATCCGAGCAATACTGAACGTTCATCTTCCATTGGGCCAATAACTGTATTAACCTTGTAAACAGTCGGAGTGAACTTGTTTAATCCAACAGCAATAAGAAGGCAAATAAAGAAACTTGCCACATAAAAGTATTTTATTGAAAATGCCTTTGAAATAAAATCCTTTATTATTGATGCATTTGAACCAAATTCGTTATGATTCGTCATAGATTAAATAATTAAAACCCGACTCCTGTAAATAAAAGAATAGCTATCAGGGTTGTTATTGAACTTAAAACTGTTGTATATGTGATATTCTGATAGCTTGTCGAAATTGTCTTCAGAGGTTCCACAATAATTACATCATTTGGAAGCACATAGTAATATTCTTTGGTTGCAATCCGCGAATCGGAAAGGTTTAACCTGTAATGAAAAATCCGGTCACCTACATGCCTGGTAAGGATGACGTTTTTACGGTCACCGTAACGGGTCAATCCGCCCCCGAGGCTTACGGCTTCATAAATACTGATCTTATCCCGGGTGAAAGGATATACTCCCTGACGGTTGACTTCACCCATTACCGTTACCTGGTTATCAATATATTTTACGGTAACAGATACATTCGATACATACTCGCTCAGGGACTTCTGGATTTTAGCCGCAGCCTGTGAAGTAGTAAGAGCGCCGACATTTATGTTGCCGACAAACGGGAAATTGATACTTCCTGATTCATCAACCTGGTATCCGATTATTCCTCCTGTGCCTGTGCTTCCGGTCCTTATCTCATCGGATGTACTGAACATCTGGCTTGTCTGAGCATCGATACTCAATACTCTGATATAAAGTTTATCAAAAGGCATTATGCTTTTCTGTGTTCTCGGATTAACACCTGGCCCGAGGGTGTTAATGTCAGTGAAATAGCTTAGTTTTTTAGCAGGCACACATGATACAGCTATTATAAGTAATAACAGCAAGTTACCTTTCAGAATTTTAAATTTCATTCTTTTAATTTATAATATATACAAAAGAGCAAGGGTTAAACTATTTTGTTTAAAGCAGGTTGTCATTTTATGGTACTATAACAAAAAAAAGTGACAAATGTTTTTCTCAGGTCAGGCTTTAATATATAATAAAATCAGTGACTTATCGGGTTATTTCCTTAAATGCCTGACCTCTGAAAAACAGTCTTGATCGTTTTAATAAGAATTATAAAATCGAGCCTGGGCGACCAGTTATCAATATAAGCCAGATCCATCTCCATCCATTGCTCGAACTTTATGCTGTTTCGGTTGGGTTTAATCTGCCAGAAACATGATAATCCGGGTTTAACTGACAATCTCCGCAGCTGCCATCTCTTATATTGTATTGTTTCACTCTGAAGCGGAGGGCGCGGACCAATCAATGACATTTCCCCTTTAAGAATATTAAATAGCTGAGGCAGCTCGTCCAATCCTGTTTTACGAAGGAACTTCCCGATTTTTGTAACCCTCGGATCGTCCTTTATTTTGAACACAGGACCATCCATCTCATTTTTTTCACCGAGTTCTTTTCGTATATCCTCGGCGTTCGCGACCATGGTTCTGAATTTATATAGGTAGAACTGGCGACCCCTAAGTCCGACCCGGGTCTGTTTAAAGATAACTGGCCCGGGAGATGTTAGCTTGATAAGCACAGATAACAATATTATAAAAGGAGAAAATATGATTATCAGAATTACCGAGATCACAATATCCATGACTTTCTTGATTGCAAGAGGATAAGGGTTATGCGGAATATTGATAAAAGTCAAAAACTTCTCATCTGCGATTTCTGTCCTTATGGCATTGGTCAGATTTAATTTTGAATCCTTATATCTCAGCATAAATGTAACTCCCAATTCCCCGCACGATCTGGCTGTTTCTCTAACTTCATGCGTAACTATCTTATTCTTAATATAAAGAACCTCATGGATCAGGTCCACTTCCATCAGATCGTTAAGCACATTCAGGTATTTTCCGGGAAGAACAACTAAAGATTTTTCAAACTTATCCTTTAGTATTTGTGATTCTGTAAAAATTGCAAAGATCTTGTAACCCCATTCTTTATGATTAAGAAGATTTTCAATGAATTGCAATGAAGAATCATCTGCAATCAACACGGCATTTATCTGGTTATAGCCTTTTGACCGGTATATCTTGAAAAATTTATATTCGAAAAGTCTTACTACGAAGAGGAAGAGAAAGCCTGCCAGCACAAATTCAATAATGAATATCTGAGAAACAGATGTTATTTTGAATAAGAAGTAATACAGAACAAAAAGAAAACAGAAGATTATTGCTGACTTCAGGTAACCGGTAAAGATAGCCTTGTACCTTTTTGTCCGGGGTATCTCGGTAACATTTAAAAGATATAGGATCATAAGCCATATTGGAAGTACACCAAGAAACAGCAATAAGCTGTCCCTGTACATGAAAAAGAATTCCCATTTCCCCGGATGATTAAAATAGTATGCAAACTGGAAAGCTGATGCAATTGCCAGTATATCGATTAAACCCAGTATGTAGTTTACAAGATTCCATTTCTTTAAAACAGGAATTATCCTGAGCCTGTATAGTGTACTAAAAATATCCATAAATTATCTTCCCGCTTTTACTCCCTGTATCTATCCAAGCCGATAAAAAACTTGTTTCCTGAAAGCTAGTCAGATGATGGCCGTGAAATAGCTTCAAAAAATGTAAGTCCGTTAATTTCTCTCATGTTTTGTACTTCAAAACCTGCTGCCTCAAGCATTACCCTCGCAGTTTTACTGGTTAAATACCTGTTTGTCCTTGAGTCCATAAAGTCATATATCATATTCAATAACGGGAACCTTGACGAAATTCCATTTTCAACAGGATCTACTTTTTCAGCAAGCTGATATCTGTGTTTGTTAGATCCGAATAAATAGGAGGTGGAATTTTTTCCATCGATAAAGCTCCCGATAAAGAAGGCATTCTGAGGAAGTATAAAATGGATGGTTTGAAGAAACTCTTTAAGTTCTTTTATGTAATTCAAAGATTTCTGATTCACAATAATTCTGATATCTTTCATGTCTTCATCATCATAATAATAATGATTCGAAGAAGAAAGCACTACAACATTGTCCTCGTTTGAAAGACCCAGAAAGTCAATATAACTGAAGTAATTTTCACTTCCTTCATCTGCAAGCTTTTTATAAATCCGGTTTACTTCAACCAGGTCCGTTCCGTAACGATTTGACCTCTTAACTGCCTTCCCTTCTAAAATTTCCTGATCGGTCATAATACTACTTTCCATACGATCTCACTATTTTTAATTATTATTATTCATTTCAGCCTTATTGAAAAAAATTTGATCATGAATAAATAACTTCATTTTCAATTTAGTTTATGCTTCTCGATCTTGTAATTTCATCAAATTCTCAGCTTCGCAAATCCTTTACTTAATGCTCCTTTAAATATTCATTTGATACCCTTTCCTGAGTTATCAAAAAGAAAAAGTATTTCATAATACAAAAATCACTCTGTTTCAAATTATTTGTATTACATAACTTTCAGTTTGATTTACATTATTCTCACTTTTTGAAAAAAAATTTAGTTAAATTATTATGCCAATTATTCACAAACCGCCTGCAACCATAACAGCAACTAATGAATAAGGATGCGGTAGACTCTTTTTGGTTACTGGGATAAGCGCTTTAATAATTCTGAATCTTCAACGAAATAATAAAAAGCTGATATGTTTTAACTACATGTTTTGGAGGCATCAAAACTTATTTATACTTTCAGTTTTTCCAATGGTTTTATATAAACAAGAAAGATATATGCACCTGATAATCCTGTTGTTCTTTTCTGTTGCCTTTATAATTATTACTACTTCCAGGTTTAAATGGCATCCATTCCTATCCCTTATAATTACAGCTTTCGGTTTCGGTGCTTTATCAGGAACTATGTCATTGGATGAAGTTGTTAAATCAATTAATACTGGCTTTGGGAACACAATAGGGTTTATTGGAATTGTAATACTTGCAGGATCAATAATAGGGAAGTTTCTTGAAAAATCAGGTGGAGCCTTAACCATTGCAGAGAGTGCCCTGCGTATTGTTGGTAAAAAAAATGTGCCGTTGGCGTTGAGCATTATGGGGTACACAATCAGCATCCCTGTGTTCTGCGATTCAGGATTTATAATATTATCTCCACTTGCAAAAGCCCTTACTAAAAAAGTTAAGATATCCTTTGCAGTAGGAGCGATGGCGTTAAGCCTTGGTCTCATTGTAACTCATTCAATTATTCCACCAACTCCCGGTCCGGTTGGTGCAGCAGGGATATTGAAAGCCGATCTTGGACTGGTTCTTTTATTAGGATTACCGGTAAGCATTGCCGGACTTATAGCCGGCTGGCTATTCTCAATCAAAATCGCTTCCAGGACATATATTGAACCAGAACCCGATGTGACTGAAAGAAAAGAGACCACTCAACCTTCTCTTTTCAGGTCAATTATCCCAATATTTGTTCCTGTCTTACTTATCATACTAAGGTCGGTAAGTTCTCTTCCCTCTAATCCCCTGAGTCAGGGGTATTTTTTATCTATAATAAATTTTTCAGGGCAGCCGGCAGTTGCATTGATGATCGGTGTATTCCTCTCATTCCTTCTTCCCCATAAATTTTCAAAGGAAATGATCTCCGGATCAGGTTGGCTTGGAGAAGCAATAATTAGTGCATCATCCATAATTATCATAACAGGTTGCGGCGGAGCCTTTGGTAATGTACTTCAAAACTCCGGTATTGGCGATGTTATTAAAGATAACCTTGGTAATGTAAGAAGCATCAGCATACTATTGCCGGTAATTATTGCATCAGCGCTTAAAACAGCACAGGGTTCAGGTACAGTGGCAATAATAACCGGGGCCAGTCTTATGGCTCCTCTCCTTGAATCATTAGGCATGGATTCAGGTACAGGAAGAGCGCTTGTTGTTGTTGCACTAGGAGCCGGGGGAATGATCGCCAGCCATGCCAATGATAGTTATTTCTGGGTTGTGACTCAATTTTCAGGTCTTAGCGTCAAACAGGGATATAAATTACAGACACTGGGAACTTTATTTGTTGGTATTTTTTCTTCATTGGCTGTCTGGTTATTGAGCCTTATTATTTTATAATTTTAATTGCAATATGCATTGATGAAATGAAGTTCAACTACGATCTATATAAAATAAAGCAGAAATATAATGATGATTCTCTGGTTGACGTAAAAGTTACTCTGAGAGAAGAATTAATTAATCTTCAAAATTTTATTAAGCCGGGTGCAAAAATTGCTCTTGCCGTAGGCAGCCGCGGAATAAAAAATATAGATGTAATTATTAATGAAGCTGTTTTGTTTATCAGGAGTTGCCAGGCTTACCCCTTTATAATACCTGCCATGGGAAGTCATGGAGGTGCTACCTCTGAAGGACAGGCCGGCATATTATCTGGTTACGGAATTTCTGAAAAGAGAGTCGGAGCACCTGTCAGGTCAACGATGGAAGTAATTGAGCTTCCACGTGGGAATTCTCCTGTGCCCGTTTACATGGATAAAAATGCGTGGAATTCCGATGGTGTGATACTTATAAACAGAATTAAGCCTCATACCGATTACCATGGCAAATATGAAAGCGGCCTGGTAAAAATGTCAGTAATAGGACTGGGGAAAGAAAAACAGGCTACCGCGGTCCATAGCTACGGAGTTTATGGTTTATCTGTTTTAATACCCATAATTGCCAGTGAGATTTTTCAAAGTGGTAAAATAATCGGAGGTATTGGAATTGTTGAAAATAAATTTGATAATATCAAGATCATCCGGGCTCTGAGAGCAGATATGATTTTTGATCATGAGCCATTTTTGCTTGATGATGCCAGGGCCGGCATGCCTTCTCTGCCAATTAAAGATATTGATATTCTGATCGTTGACCGGATGGGAAAAGATATTAGCGGGGTGGGGCTCGATCCCAATATTATCGGCCGTATCAGGATCATGGGACAGAAAGAACCTGAATATCCCTCCATAAAAGCAATCGCAGTACTGGACCTGACTGAGAATTCTCATGGCAATGCAATAGGCATGGGACTGGCTGATGTGATCACGAGAAAACTATTTGATAAAATTGATTTTCCAACGACATATACAAATGCCGTAACTAGCAGCTTTCTTGAAAGAGCTAAAATTCCCGTAATTGCTGCCAGTGACAGGGAAGCTTATGAAATTGCTCTCAGGAGCTGCGGATATCTGGAAAAAGGAGAGGAAAGAATAATCCGTATCAAAGACACTCTTCACCTTGATGAAATGTATGTTTCCCGATCAGTTATGGATCAATTAAAGGATGACCCTGGAATCGAACTTTTAGAAGAAAATATAGCTCTCTTCTCTACCAATGAAAAAATCAATCGCTTCTGATCATGCAGTTTTTTCTGAATAAAAATAAAATATGACCTGGCTTTTTAGACTCTGGACAAAAAGAATAAAATGAACATAAAAAAAAATATTGAAAGGATTCCCGGAGGGATGATGGTAGTTCCATTGATTGCAGGAGCACTTATGAATACTTTATATCCTGAAGCTCTTGAAATTGGAGGTTTTACCACAGCCATAGCGAAGGGATCATCAGCACTGATAGGCGTTTTCCTTGTATGCATGGGAGCGGGGATTAGCTTTAAAACAGCTCCGAAGTCCTTAAAAAGAGGTGCAGTTATAACTTTAACAAAATTTTTAACAGGTGTCCTGATAGGTCTGCTGATAGCCAGGTTCTTTGGCGATAAAGGATTTCTCGGACTGACATCACTTGCAATTATTGCTGCTATGACAAACAGCAATGGCGGCCTGTATGCAGCCCTTGCAGGTGAGTTTGGCGATGAGACCGATATTGGATCCATTGCTGTCCTTTCCATAAACGATGGGCCCTTTCTTACAATGATTGCGCTTGGTACTGCCGGGCTTGCAACTATCCCGTTAATGAGCCTGGTTGCAGTTTTGATACCTATAATAGCGGGAATGATACTTGGCAACCTTGACACATCAATGAAAAAATTCCTTCTCGCCGGGGGACCATTGCTGATACCCTTCTTTGCATTCGCACTTGGAACAGGAATAAATTTTAAAATGCTGGCCGTGGCAGGATTATCAGGTATATTACTTGGTGTAATAACAACATTCATTGGAGGTTTATTCAACATAATGGCTGATAGGTTGGCAGGAGGAACCGGTATCGCCGGAGCCGCAGCATCAAGTACTGCAGGTAATGCAGTTGCCACCCCTGCAGCTGTTGCCATTACCGATCCGGCTTATGCAGCTCTTTCATCTGTTGCTGCACCCCAGATAGCAGCATCAGTAATAACAACAGCTCTCCTAACTCCGGTGCTCACAGCATTTATTGCAAAAAGACAAAAGAAAGTCACATCAGAAATGAATTCAGAACCGGCAGGTATCAGAACCAAAACACTGATTTTTGCCGATGACTTTACCGGGTCGAATGATACCGGTGTTCAGTTCAGCAAGAATCAGTTAAAATGCATTGTTACAACCAGTAAGGATCATATAACCGGTTTGCTTGATGATGCTGATGTCATTGTTTTTGATTCAGAAAGCCGGTTTGATAAAAAAGAGGTGGCTTATAAAAAGGCCTTTGAAGCCGGCAACCTGGTAAAATCGAAAAATATACCGTACATATACAAAAAACTCGATTCAACTTTCAGGGGTAATGTTGGTGCGGAAATTTCAGGAATGATGGATGCGTTGGGGAAAAAGCATACCATAATTGTCCCTGCCTTTCCTTCCAACAAAAGGACCACTAAAAATGGAATTGTTTATGTAAACGATGTGCCTGTTCATGAAACTGAGTTTGCCAACGATCCAAGAACTCCTGTGAAACAGTCCTATATTCCCGCCATTATATCGGAACAAACTGATAAAAGTATTGAAGTAATAAATTTCAATGAGGTAGGGAAGGGGAGGCTGGATCTCAGCCAGAGCATAAATAAGCTTTTAGACAAAGGAATTCAGCTGGTGGTGATCGATGCCCTTAACGACAGTCATCTTGACCTTATAGCTTCTATAACTTCAGAGCTCCATGAAAAAGTAATTTATTCAGGTTCCCCGGGTTTCGCAGAGCATCTTTCCAAATACCTGGATTTCAGCGCTCCTTATAAGCCAAACATAATTATTGCCGGAAGCGTGAGCGAAGTAACCAGAAAGCAGATTGAATACGCAGCTGAAAGAATGAAACTGGAGCTAATTGATATTGATACGGAAAAACTTCTAACAGGCGGTCAGGAGGAGGAATCGGGCAGAATAATGCAGGAAGTACATCTGGCTTCGGCCCAGGGATCAGACATTATCATAAGAAGCTCACCATCAAACAATTCTGTAAACGAAACTTTCATCTCAGGGAGCAGAATGGGTTTGAGCAGGGATGACGTTAGCGAAAGGATAGCACAATTCCTCGGTGAAGTAACTAACCGGATAATCGTGGAGATAAAGATAAACGGATTACTTC
Source organism: uncultured Bacteroidales bacterium (assembly GCA_942492865.1). Classification (GTDB taxonomy): domain Bacteria; phylum Bacteroidota; class Bacteroidia; order Bacteroidales; family VadinHA17; genus LD21. The sequence continues at coordinate 3,732,161 of OW818650.1, forward strand.
TCACCGGAGGAGATACTGCTATAAAAGCCGCCAGGGCATTAAATTCCTCAGGAACCATTATACATAATGAAATTCAATCGGGAATTCCTTATGGTAATTTTATCGATGAAAAATACAAACATATTACCGTTGTCACTAAAGCAGGAGGTTTTGGGGATGAATCAGCAATATTACAGGTGTTGAAATTTTTAAATTCAGATCAGAATAAATGAAGAAAAATACTTCAATAATAGGCATCACAATGGGTGATCCATCCGGAATAGGACCGGAAATCATTTTAAAGGCTTTTGAAAAATCAGTAGTAAAAGGTCAAAAAATAATTGTTATTGGCGATTATGCGATTATGCAGGCAGCTTATGATCTTTTAAGCATTTCTTCATTTAAATTGAACAGGATATACAAAGTGCCTGACTGTCAGTTTGATCAGGGAATATTGAACGTAGTGGATCTTCAATCGATAGATATGAAGAATTTCTGTCCGGGTAAAGTACAGGCTATGTCGGGTAATGCAGCCTTTGAAGCCTTAAAAAAAGCAGTCGGACTTGCAAATAATAAAGAAATAGATGCTGTTGTAACTGCCCCGCTGAACAAAGAGGCCCTCCATGCCGGCGGACATAAATATCCGGGCCATACCGAAATACTCGCACTGCTTACAGATACTTCAGACTATGCCATGCTCTTGCATGACAAGAAATTAAGTGTTATCCATGTGTCAACCCATGTCTCTTTGATGGAAGCCATAAAAGGCTTAAAGCAGGCAAGAATAGAAAAAGTCATTCAGCTGGCCAATGATATAATGGAAAAATTATGTAACAGAAAACCTGAGATCGCTGTTGCAGGAATCAATCCTCATGCAGGGGAAAACGGTTTGTTCGGAAATGAAGAGATCAGTACAATTATACCTGCAGTTAAGGCGATGAGAGAGAAAGGAATAAATGTTGCGGGTCCCTTTCCTCCTGATACGGTTTTCCTTAATACGTTTAAAGGCAAATATGACATTGTTGTTGCAATGTATCACGACCAGGGGCACATACCACTCAAGCTATTGGGGTTCAACAGCGGTGTGAATGTTACTGTCGGGCTTCCTTTCGTCAGAACCTCTGTAGACCATGGCACTGCTTTTGAAATTGCATGGCAGGGAAAAGCAAATGAAAACAGTATGGTGGAAGCAATTAAACTGGCCTTGAAGCTTACAAAAAAATGATAAATAATTCTTATTCACTTACAAAAAACCAACTTATTATATACATTTAATATCTCTGACGATCATTAATAACACAATGAAAAAATTCACAGCAGTCGTAATTACTTTCTGTTTACTTTCAGTCATTTCGGCTTATTCACAGGCAAACAGGATCCTTGAAAAGGCTGACGAATTTGACTGGATCCAGACAGGGCGTGTCTTCCTTCTTGATGCTTACCAGGTACCGTTTGCACCTGTTTTGGAATTTGATGCAGCTAAGCTTGCTGAAACAATGGTGGAAATGAATGCCAATATTATCAGGCTAGGTACTATGGGTAAATATGCGACTATCCAGGGAATCCGTTTTTCAACTCACCCCGACCAGGGCAAAAGGGATCTTCTGCAGGAAACAATTGATGCATGCAAGCCAAAGGGAATAAGGGTAATACCTTATATTTCGACAGGCCATAAGCTTGCATGGTCCATGGTCACTGAAGATTACCCTGAATATGCCCACAGGTCAACACCCGGAGGGATGCCCAACCGGTCTCACATGTATGTTGGTGAGGATCATGGAACGGTATGCTGGATGACTCCTTACCGCAAGGCTTATTTTGATTATGTTGAACATGTGGTAAAGGACTACGATATAGATGCTGTATACTTTGATGCATGGATGCCTTTCTATTTCTGGACAGGAAAAAGGCTATGCTATTGCGATGGCTGCCGTGATGGCTTCCGGAAGACTTCAGGACTTGAGATCCCTTATCATGAAAGGGATCAGGACTATACGAATTCCGAACTTGAGACAATTGACATTTATCATAAGTGGTACGAGGAAGTTTATTATAATGAAGTACTGCTTAAGGTTTGTGAACTGATCAGATCGTATAAAGATATTCCACTTATATCCAATATCAACAATCCTCAGAGGATGGCCAGTCTAGATCCATCAATAATTAACAGCATGGACGCGTTCCTGTATGAAAGGGGCCACTCAGTTCTTGAAAGAGCAGAAGGAGTAGGGGTACCCCGCTCAATCGGACTCCATGTATGGCCATACATCGGAACTTATCACAGCTGGCCAAGGCTTTCATTCCAGGGCTTTAATTACCAGCAGGAGATATTCACAAACCTTATGTTCGGAGGTGGATCAATAATTGCCCTGCCAACCGGATACCTGTATCACACTGATACCAGGAAATATGTGAGTTATCCTTTTGGTATTATTGAAAAGTATGAAAAATATCTTGAAGGTCTTGAGAATGTTCCATACGTAGGTGTATTATTTGGCTATGAAAGTCCGAAAGAGCATATAAAGACCACATGGCTTTATGGCACTGCCAATGCACGCACTTCAAGCCTTGGGGCTTTTGCAGCATGCCTGTACAATCATACACAGGTCAGTTCCATCAGTGAATTCGTTCTCGACAGGCCTGAATTACTTAAAGAATATCCTGTACTCTATCTTCCCAATGTTCCCTATTTATCAGATTCCAGAATCAGCAATATCAGGGATTACGTAAATAACGGAGGATGCCTCATCGCAAGTTATGCCACCGGGTTGTATGACAAGGATGGAAACAGGCTTCAGGATTTTGCACTTGAAGAGCTGTTTAAAGTAAGAACTTTGGTTCCAACGGCTGAAATGAAAGCCATGATAAATAATTACACATCAATGACGGGGGGGCCGAATGAACTGTATCTTAAACCGGCAGTTTCCGGATTTATTGATGAAAAACGGCTCTTTCCTTTATTTTTCTATGAGCCTGTCGAAGTTCTGAACGGAGGAAACGTTCTGATGAACATTGTTACGGGCGACGGACTGCGAGAAGTATTTCCGGGAATAGTGATGTCGGAATATGGAAAGGGGAAAGTCATTTATTGCGCTTCCGCAATTGAATCACTCTATAATTCTGAAGGTGCGGGGTTGCTTGGTGAGCTGATAAATGAACTTATTAAAAAAGGTGCATCCATACCGGCTCCCTATTCACTGGATGCTCCCTCTTCGCTAATTTCAAATCTCACCAGCAAGGAAAATTTTATTGTGCTGCATCTTACCAACTGGACAGGTAATAAATTTGAGAAACCACTTATGAATGAATATTATCTTGCTCCTGTGGAGAATGTCAGACTGAAAATAAGGATCCCTGAAGGCAGAAAAGTGAAGAACGTTTCAACCCTTGTCAAAGCTGATTTTAAAAAGAAGATCAGCGGACAGTATGTAGAAGTAACTTTACCCAGGGTTGAGTCGTACCAGGGCATTCTTGTTGAATTGGAATAGCTATTTACCTGATTACGGGGAAACAGTGGAATTTACTACAGGATTGTCTTAAACAAAAAGATTATAAACTAATAAAATATTTAAAATGGGTACACTTAAAGGTAAAACGGCCCTGGTAACAGGAAGTTCACAGGGTATTGGAGCCGCGATTTCAAGGTTACTGATAGAAGGTGGTTGCAATGTTTGCATGCACTATTTCAGATCATCAGAAGAACCTGAAAGACTCAAAATAATTGCTGAAAAAAAAGGTCAGAAGGCGCTCTGCATCAAAGCTGACCTCAATCAGGAGAATGAAGCAAAGAGATGTGTTAATGAAGCTGTCAGCTATCTTGGTAATTTCGATATTCTGATTAACAACTCAGGGTCACTGGTTGAACGTCGCTGGGTTGCGCAGATTGATATGGAATACTGGCGAAAGGTGATAGACATAAATATAACAACCATGATGCTGGTAACCAGAGAGATGATGCCTAATTTTAATACTTCTGAAGGCGCATCCATTGTAAATGTATCATCACTTGCCGGCCGCAAAGGAGGCCACCCCGGATCAATCGTATATGCCATGACAAAAGGAGCTGTCCTTACCTGGACAAGAGCGCTGGCTGTCGAGGTGGCTCCAAAGGGTATAAGAGTCAATGCCGTTGCCCCGGGATTTATTGAAGGTACACTTTTTCATAAGACATTCACAACCAGGGAATCTGCCCTGAAAACCATAGAGGGCATTCCTCTGGGACGTTCAGGTAACCCTGATGATGTCGCCCGTGCCGTGGCATTTCTGGCTGCAGAATACGACGGCTTCATAACCGGTGAGACTATTGATATCAATGGAGGAGTGTACTGTGCTTAAAATCTTAACCAGATGAATTTACCCCAACCTGAAACACCTGTAACGAAACTCAGCAAGATGCGCTGGGTAATGATCAGCTTTGCGTTTGTGGCAACAGTGCTGAATTATGTTCACCGGCTTTCATTCAATTACCTGACTGCCAAAGGACCGCTGCATGACATGATACCAGATGATGCTTTCGGTTATATTGGTACCGCTTTCTTCATTGCATACATGATTTCAAATGGGATATCGGGATTTGTTATTGACAGGTTGGGGACAAAGATCGGATATTCACTCAGTATGGCTTTCTGGACCACTGCGGCATTGCTACATGCAGTGGCACAGGCGCCTTTCCAGTTTGGTATTTTCAGATTTCTGCTTGGCATCGGCGAGGCAGGAAACTGGCCGGCCGCCATTAAGCTCACCGGGGAATGGTTCCCGCCTCATGAACGATCGACTGCATCCGGAATTTTCAACAGTGGCGCTGCAATGGGAGCAATAATTGCACCTCCCCTGATTGCCTTACTAGGTGTGTCATTCGGATGGCAGGCTACCTTTATCATTATAGGTTTGATTGGATATATCTGGCTGGCAGGGTTTTGGTTCACGTACTATACTCCTGAAAGAGCCGCAAATATGCCTAAGCTTAAAAATATTCCCCCGCTGAAACTGATAAGATCCAAGTTCGTTTGGTCGCTCACTCTTTCAAAGGTTTTTATCGATCCTATATGGTACTTCATCACTTTCTGGATCGGAAGATACCTTGCAGATGTTCATGGATGGGATCTTGCTATGATAGGATGGTTTGCCGCCATCCCGTTCATTGTAGCCGATCTGGGAAATATTCTTGGTGGTTATTTTACACAATTCATTATACAAAGAGGATTTGAGATCCGAAAAGCCCGTAAGCTTTCGGCAGCAATTTTTGGATTGCTGATGGGTATTTCACTTATATCGGGTCCGTTTGTTATAACCTCACCCACTATAGCACTTGTGGTTCTGGGAATAGCAGGGTTCGGATATGCTGCATATAATGCCAACACAATGGCTTTTCCTGCCGATGTGGTTCCATCCAATGCTGTTGCATCGGTCTGGGGTGTTGCCAGTGTCGGCTCAGGGTTGGGCGGCGCAATTTTTCAGTCAATTTCAGGACTTACAGTGAAGAATATTTCAGCCGTATCAGGTTATGCAACTGCATATAACATGGTTTTCATGGGATATGGCATACTGGCAGTAATTGGGGTAATTATAGTCCTTTTTGTCATGGGACCGCTCGATAGGGATAAAAAGCTTCAGAAAATATCGGAAGAGTATTATACCTGATGGTCTCAATCTTGAAGTAATTTCTGACAGCTTCTCCTCAAAAAGGATCGTTCGGCCTCTCCCCAAACCCCTCTCACCCCGGGAGAGGGGGAAAGAGGGGGTGAGGCCGGTATAAAAGCCGGGGCAGAGTAAAGAAAATTATTTCAGAACTAAATATCACAAATTATGAAAATCTTTCAGACAGAACCCGATGTTGCCAGCGTAATTTCCATTATCGAAAGAGCACGGGAATATGTGGTGATTGTCTCACCTTTCAATGACATGTCGGGATGGGACATACTTAAGGAATCAATAAACAGGGCCTCAAAAAAGATCCCTGTAAGGTATTATGTAAGGAAAGGACAGGGAACAAAAGGCATCGAGGGCATAAATGTCGAGCTGTTTGAGGTGCCTCTGCTTCATGCTAAAATGATATTCTCCGAGCGGGAAGGAATGATCAGTTCGGGAAATCTTGACATCAGACCCGACATCAACTGCACTGTTCTTCTTGACAAAAAGGAGGAATATGATTCCATTGTTGATTTTTACAATCAGAATATCAGGCCGGTATCAACACGGATAAACTGAAGCCTTATAAGACAGTAATTAATGAGTCCGAAATGAAAATTTTAAAACCTTCCGATAATATCAGCCGCATTGTTTCACTGATCAACAATGCAGAAAAGTTTGTGGTCATGGCATCCCCGTTTACAAATCTTGAGGGCTGGCCCCACCTGAAAGAGGCTATACAGAATGCATCCCGCAAAGGGATTAACATGTCTTATTACGTCAGGGGAGGCGAAGGACGGAAAGGCCTTCATGAGTTTGATTTAAAGGTATTTGAAGTGCCAATGCTCCATGCAAAAATGTTCTTTTCAGAAAAAGAAGCTGTGATAACCTCTTTCCACCTGCTCTATAATGAAGATATCAACTGGGCATGCGTAATGGATGGACATGAGGAATACAATGAACTGGTTAAATTTTTTGAAACAGCAATCAGACCATTGGCTATACAGTTACCATAACCGGCCAGGGGTATCTGTCTCAGAAACTTTTTCAGAGGGACTATTCTTCTGTTTTCACCAATCTTTTATAAATTACCGGATAATCGATTGATGGTTTAATTATCATATTGAAAATAAAAATTATGAAAAAACCATTCCTCACAATGATCCTGATGCTATTTATTCTTCAGATTGCGAGATCACAAGACAAAAACAAAGGCTTTCCCGATCCTGCAAAATGGATACTGGTATGGTCTGAAGAATTTAATTATAAAGGACATCCTGATCCAGCTATCTGGGAATATGAAGAAGCTTATTACAGACGTCCAATCGAGCTTCAGTATTACACAGTCAACAGGCTTGAAAATGCCAGGGTTGATGGTGATAATCTCATTATTGAATTGCGGAAAGAAACACCCGGAAGCTTTTATCCGACATCATTGAATGACGAGTGGCACAGATATACTTCGGCAGCAGTCAATACACGAAACACGGTTACCTGGAAATATGGCCGCTTTGAGATAAGGGCAAAATTGCCACGGGGACCCGGTACATGGCCGGCAATATGGTTCCTGAGTCCCATTAGAACTGCTGATATTCCCGGTCCTCATGCGCCTCGTGACTCAATGGGCAAAGTCATTCCTTTCCCGCTTCGGGGACCAGGTGGTGGTGAATCTTCTCAGGGTGAAATTGATCTGATGGAAGCCTGGGGCTCAAGGCCAAACAGGACTTATACTTACATTCATGGAACCAAAGGACCAAATCCATCAGGACGTTATGAACATCCGCGCAACATATACAATGAATTTCATGTTTATGCAATGGACTGGTACCCTGACAGCATCAATTTCTATCGCGATAATGTGAGAATACTGCATTATAAAAAGGATCAGACAACGGGATGGTCATTTGACAAGCCCCTGTATCTCATCATGAATATTGCATGCGGAGGACCTGATGAACCAGCCCCTGAGGATTCAATGCTGCCGCAACAGATGGTTGTTGACTATGTACGGGTGTACGAATTGAAGAAATAAACCGGATGCATATTAAATAAGAAAATCTTATCCTCAAACGATCTAATATTAATGAATCAGGTAAAGCTTAATATAATCTTGATTTTTATCTTATCCTTATTTATTCTTAATTGTTCTTATTCACAAAATATTTCTCCAGGCGTACGGCTAATTTCCGGGGCAGTAAATGGTGTTACTGTTAATAAGAACGGTAAGAATCTTGTCATCTATGGAGACCCGGAAAACACTGTGAAGAAGGCAGATATGATCCTGTTTACTCATTTTCGCAGGGATTTGATATGGGCAGGATATGATCTGGTAAAGCAGGGTTCTCACGCGGTCGTACCTTCTGGAGAAAAGGCATATTTCACCAGGGGCGATTCTATCTGGTCAGAATTTATTTCCACCAGATTTCATGATTACAACAACCAGACAACAAAATTTGGAATAGAGCCATTAGAGGTAAGCCGTTTTGTGCATGGAGGAGATATTCTTAAGTGGCAGGATCTGGATATTAAAGTACTTAACACTCCAGGCTATACAAGAGGATCCGTTTCATATATTATTGATACAGATAACAGGAGATTTGCTTTTACTGGAGATCTGATCTATGGTGATGGAAAAATATTTGATTTATACAGCTTCCAGGATTCAATAGGAGCAGTAGACGGATATCATGGCTATGCTGTAAGGCTGGGCCAGCTAATTTCAAGTCTTGAGCTTATTGCCTCACAAAAACCTGATATTATTATTCCTTCACGAGGACCAGTAATCTACAATCCAGGTGCCGCCATTCAAAAACTGATTACCCGCATTCATTCACTATACAGTAACTATTTATCCATCACTGCCAATCGCTGGAATCATACCGATCGCATGGAGATTCTTTCAGATCATTTGCTTGGAACATCTGCAAAAGTTGACTGGATGCCTTCTGCAACAATATGTAAAAATCCGCCATCGTGGTATGTACATATTAATAATTCCAATCTTGTCATAGCTGACGATAGTTCCTCATTCCTTATAGATTGTGGGACAAAGAGTGCATTTGAGAGGCTGGTAAAGCTCAGGCAATCAGGACGTATAAAAAGTATTGACGGGATCTTTATCACTCATTATCACGATGATCATACGAACTTTATCAATAATGTTGTAAAAGAATTCGACTGCCCTGTTTATGTTACCAGGGAATTGAAGGATATTCTTGAAAATCCGGCAGGATTTCATATGCCATGCCTTACAACTGACCCGATAACTGATCTTAATATTATGCAAAATGGTCAGCAAATGCATTGGAAAAATTTCACCCTCACATTCCTTTTTTACCCCGGACAAACTCTGTATCATGACGCCCTGATATTTGATAAACAGAATGGAGAGACTATATTTTTTGTCGGAGATTCCTTTACACCTTATGGGATAGATGATTATTGCCTGTTAAACCGCAACCTGCTTCACAAGGGAACAGGATATTTATACTGCCTGGATATTCTTAAAAAGCTTCCGGAAAGCATACTTCTTGCAAACCAGCATATCGAACCTCTCTTTTCATTTTCTTACCGGCAATTGGATTATATAAAAGGGTTATTGCTTGAACGAAACAATATCCTTCACGACCTGATGCCCTGGGATAACATTAATTATGGAGTTGACGAACAGTGGGTAAGCGTTTATCCGTATTCACAAAAAACGAGTCCCGGGAGAACTCTGGAATATGAAGTGAAAATTTTCAATCATTCAGATTTAGCTAATACTTTTATTATTAAGCCCGCCATCCCGGATGGATTTGTTGTTGAGCCCCGTACTGCCTCCCGATATATTGAATCAATGACTGAAGGTCATCAAATATTTAAAATTAAGACCCCGGAAAAAGCTCTGCCAGGTATTTCTCTTTTGACATTCGACATAAAATTTAATAACTGGAATTTGCATGAATGGAGTGAGGCTTTGATTGAAATGAGGAACAGAGAATAATAAATGGGGAATAATCAGGTATGTGGAATTTATTTACAATCTGATCATCTCAGTTGGAATATTCCGGTTCAGAACTGAAATATATTGCTGGCCATTAAGGTTTATCCCCTTTTCTAAGAATGTCTTCTGAAGAGTTTGAAGCGCTTTTTCAGGAGTGTTGTTATTTTTACTCAGATGGGCAAGACAGATATGACTTAAATTGTCATTAATAATATCGGCCAGGAAATGAGAAGTCTGTTGATTCCCCAGGTGGCCGTGATCTGATTGAATTCTTTTTTTTAAATAAAACGGATAGCTCCCGTTTAAAAGCATCTGCTCATCATAATTCGATTCTATAACAAGCAGGTTTGCATCTCTTATATATGGTGCAGAGGTCTTGCAGATATGACCAAGATCGGTGGCAATAGTAATCTTCTTTTCATGGTAGCAAATAAAAAATCCAATGGTCTCAGGGGCATCATGACTAACGGGAAATGCTTCAATGTCAAAGCCGGCCAGATGGAATTTATGTTGGAGCGGAATTTTCCGGATGCAATCGGCTGTTATCTTTTTCTCTGAAGTCAGAATGCTGTCCCAGACCTTCTGTGTGGTATAAACAGGAAGACTGTGCTTCCTGGCAAGAACCTCCAATCCTCTTACATGGTCTATATGGTTGTGAGTTATAAGAATACCCATAATAGATTGCAATGAAATATCCATACTCTTCAGGAACTTGCGTATGGCAGTTGCCGATATCCCTGCATCAATCAATATACCATGAAAATCATTTCCCAGGTAATAACAATTTCCGCTGCTTCCACTGCTAAGGCTGCAAAAATTCAGGTTCATTAAAAACATTATTGAAGGAACAAAGGTAGTAGTTTATTCTTATTCCGGTCCCATGTCTCTCATTATGCTTACTTACTTGCTAATATGCAACAGAACACTTACAATTCAAGGTATTACAAATAAAATAATATAACCAGGAATAATTATTCCCGTTAATAATTAAAAAAAATGTCCAATTCTTCCATGTCCAATAATTCATTAATAAATTCATTCATATATTTATGCCCTAAACAATAAATTAAGGAAATTCATAAAATGGCTACAAATCAGCAGATTGGAGAAAAGATCTCGGGAATACGGAAATTAAAGAAGATTGAAATTGAAGATTTAGCGGAAAAAGCCGGATTGTCGGCCGCGCAGTTGAACGTCATTGAATCAGGTGTTTCCATTCCTTCCCTTGGGGTTCTTATCAAGATTACCAGGGCGCTTGGCATCAGGATGGGATCGTTGCTTGACGATGCTATAAAAGACGGCCCTGCAATCATACGTTCAGATGAGTATATGTCGACCATAAGCTTCTCAACAAGTGAAACAGACAACAAAGAGCATCTGACTTTCCATTCCCTCGCACCAAATAAAGCCGGAAGGCACATGGAGCCTTTCGTAATTGACCTGGTGCCAAATGGGAAAGCGCTGCCGGCCAAATCGTCTCATGAAGGAGAGGAGTTCATTTATATTCTCGACGGTAAGGTGACTGTTTATTATGGTAATGAGATAATCGAGCTTGAAAAAGGCGACAGCATATATCTTGATTCTATAGTAAAACACCTTGTTACTACCGGTGCGCAGAAAGCAAGGATTCTTGCTGTGGTTTATGTTCCTGTTTAACACACTATTTTCATGAAACTTGTTGAGAACACTCTGGGAGAACTGCTTGAAAAATGGGCACGAGAAATTCCCGATAATGAATTTATGGTTTATCCCGACCGGAATCTGCGGTTCACTTACAGACAATTCAATGAACGCGTTGATAAACTGGCTAAAGGCCTTATAAATATAGGTGTCAGGCCTCAGGATAAGGTAGGTGTATGGGCTACCAATGTTCCCGACTGGACCACATTCATGTTTGCCACTGCAAAGATAGGGGCGATACTGGTAACAGTAAATACAAATTATAAAACTGCCGAGCTGGAGTATGTCATAAGAGATGCAGATCTGCATACTCTGTGTATTATTGATGGTTACCGCGACAGCGATTATGTCAGTATGGTCTTTGATCTTATCCCGGAACTCAGGTCAAGTGTAAGGGGTGAGCTTAAATGCGATAAATTCCCGGAGTTGAAGAATGTTGTTTTCATAGGTCCGCAAAAACATAAGGGAATGTATAATACCCATGAGCTAATGCTTCTCGGATCTTATCTCCCCGATGATGAGCTGGATCTTCGCAGGCAAAATATCAACTGCCATGATGTTGTAAATATGCAGTATACCTCCGGAACTACTGGTTTCCCAAAAGGTGTGATGCTCAGCCATCATAACATTGTGAACTGCGGTCAGAGCACCGGTGATTTCATGAACTATACCCCGGAAGACAGGCTGCTGATCTGTGTTCCGATGTTTCATTGCTTCGGTTGTGTCCTCGCTATGTGTGCAATTATCACCCATGGTGTAACAGCGGTATTTGTGGAGGAATTCGATCCGCTAATGGTTCTTGCATCAGTGCAAAAGGAACGCTGTACAGCTCTTTATGGTGTTCCTACAATGTTTATAGCCGAACTCAATCATCCCATGTTCAGCATGTTCGACCTGAGTACACTGCGGACCGGTATCATGGCCGGATCATTATGTCCCATAGAAACCATGAACCAGGTGATGACTAAGATGAATTGCCGCGATATTATTATAGTATATGGCCTTACTGAATCATCACCAGGCATGACAGCAACCAGGATCACCGACTCACCCGAGGTGAGAGCTACTACGGTCGGAACTAATTACCCGGGTGTTGAAGTAAAGATCTTCGATCCTGAAACAGGAAAAGAATGCCCTCCTGAAGTGCAGGGCGAGATCTGTTGCCGGGGATATAACGTCATGAAAGGATATTATAAAAATCAGGAGGCAACCTTGCAGGCCATCGACAAGGATGGATGGCTCCACTCAGGCGATCTTGCAGTTCAGACGAAAGAAGGCTTTTACAGGATCACAGGCAGGATAAAAGATATGATAATACGTGGCGGTGAAAATATCTATCCTCGGGAAATTGAAAACTTCCTTTACCTGATGCCTCAGATTGAAATGGTCGAAATAGCAGGGATTGCAGATAAAAAGTATGGCGAAATAGTAGGAGCATTCATAAAGCTCAAAAAGGATCAAACCCTTACCCAGGAGGAAGTACAGGAGTTTTGCCGTGGAAAGATCTCAAGAATTAAAATTCCCAAACATGTATTTTTTATTGACGACTTTCCGAAAACAGCTAGCGGTAAAATACAGAAATACAAGCTCAGGCAGATGGGAGCAGAGTATGTTCAGGGACTGACCTTATAAAACATTTATATTAATGGAAGACTATGCCACAAGCATAAAGCTTCGTATTGACTGGAGTGAAACAGATGCCCTTGGCCATATAAACAATCTGGCAATTCAGAAATACACCCAGACTGCAAGGGTTCATCTTCTGGAAGTTGCAGGTTTGATGCAATTATATGAAATGACTAAAAAAGGTCCAATAATAGCATCGATAAAGTGCCAGTTCCGTAAACCTCTGTTCTACCCCGGAGAGGTATTTGTTTATTCCAAAGTGGGTACAATAAAGAACACAAGTTTTGAAATATTGCACACTGTCTGCAATGAAAAATCCGAAACTGTAGCCGAGTCAACTGACATAATTGTTTATTTTGACTTCATAAAAAGTCACAAATTATCAATCCCCGATGATATAAGGGAAAAGCTTGAAAATCACAAAGGCTCTTTTCAAAGACAATAGGTAAGAGACATTTGGTCCAGACAACATACTAAAATACAAGTATTAAACTGCATTGCTTTCGGTTTGTACAATTCAACTATGTATTCTCTTTTAACAGTTTGTCAATTTTGAAAAAGACTGACTGGTCATAATCGGGTTGTTGCTTTATTTCTAAAATGTCATACAATTTTTCTAATTGATTCACCACCTGAATTAACTGGTGGCTTTCTTTTACCAGTAAGTACATTATGCTTGTAGCTCCCTCCCCAATTGAACTGCACAGTATTCCTTCGAGGTTGTAACCACGCCGTGAAAATAAGCCGGTAATGTGCGACATGACTCCGGGGTGATTATTCACGAGCAATTCTATTACGGTATAATCTTGTTTTCGCATAATTAAATATTTTTAAGGTCATTAACCAATCATTGTTTTATTTGCTGATCCGGGAGGTACCATCGGGAAAACATTCTCGGAATATTTTATTGGTACATTTATAAATACAGGGCCAGTAGTGGTTAGTGCTTTTGCAAGTTCCTGCTGTGGATCAGGAGATTTCTCAAGGTCTATGGCTAACAACCCGAACCCTTTAGCAATTGCGGTGAAATCGGGGATAGATTGAAATTGTGATGCAATGTATTTCTGCCCGAAAAATAATTCCTGTTGTTGCCGAACCAATCCTAAATAACCATTATTGAATAGCAGGATAACGATATTGGGTTTGAGATCAGCAATTGTAGCCAGTTCCTGAATGTTCATCAGCAATGACCCATCGCCCGAGAAACAAACAACTTTCTTTTGCGGATTGGCAAGCGCTGCCCCAATGGCAACAGGTACGCCAAATCCCATTGTTCCCAAACCACCCGATGTAAGGAAAGTGCGTGATTGTGTTATGGGGTATTTCATTGCAACCCACATCTGATGCTGCCCAACATCGGTGGTTATTATGCTGTCAGAAGGCACATGACTTGCTACAGCCTTAATAATTGATAAGGGATGGAAGAAATCTCCGTTTTCGGGTGCGTCAATATATGGCAATTCCTTCTTTTTCTGTCTTACTCTCTCCATCCATGCTGAGCGGCTGTTTGTTTCAATGTGTGGATTAACAGATTCTAAAAATCCGGTAATATCTGTATTGACACTCTCATGCGAGGATTTTATCTTGTTAATTTCTGCTTTGTCAATATCAACGTGAATTATTTTTGCCTCCTTGCAAAATTCCGAAACTTTGCCTGTTGCCCTGTCATCAAATCTCACCCCAAGTGCTATTACAAGGTCAGCTTCCTCAATGAGCTGGTTGGCGTATTTAGTGCCGTGCATACCAATCATGCCTATATATAGGGGATGGGTGGGTGGAAAACACCCTAATCCCCTGAGCGTTGATGTTACAGGTATGTTACTTTTATTTGCCAGCCGCAATAAGAGGTTTTCTGACTTTGATTCTATTATACCTGCCCCTACAAGCAAAACCGGCCGTATGGCATTATTAATCATTCTAGCAATTTTGTGTGCAGTTTCGATTGGCATCAATTTGTATTGTTGAGCTGGTTTAAATTCCGGCCATTGCTCAAATTCGCATTCCTGCATCTGAACGTCTTTTGGTACGTCAATTACTACCGGTCCGGGCCTTCCTGATTCAGCTATATGAAAAGCCAATGGAATAACTTCGAGCAATTCGGCTGCCGAGCGGACAAGAAAATTATGTTTCGTTATCGGGATAGTGAGCCCATAGGTATCAATTTCCTGAAAAGCATCTGTCCCCATCATTGTGGTAGGCACCTGCCCGGTAAAAGCAACAATGGGTATTGAGTCGAGCTTAGCGTCGGCAATAGCCGTTATCAGGTTAGTTACCCCAGGACCTGATGTTGCAAAGCAAACGGCAGTACTGCCCGTGCTTCGTGCCATACCTTGGGCAATAAAACCTGCCCCTTGTTCATGACGTGTCAATATGTGCTTTATAGTACTGTCGTGCAAAGCTTTGTATAACGGCAGGTTTGCACTTCCGGGAATTCCTGCTATTATTTCAATTCCCTTTTTTTCGAGCAAACGGATAATAATTTCCGCTCCGGTGTGTTTCATAATCTGATTATTTAAAAGTTTATAATAACAAAAAACCCTGCCGGGATCTTCACCGGCAGGGTTCTTAATATCTGTTTATAAAATATTCTTTATCTGCGGTGAACACATAATAATCCCACGAGCACCACAGTGACCACGTTTAAAAGGATATTTGCTGTATTTGTATTCACCAGTTTCATTTCTATAATGCAATTGTAGTAAAAAGATTTCCGAAATCAAAAAAAATATCTGTTAATATCATTTTCATTTTAAAAAGTAATTACCTGATCGAATCCAAATATCCATCTTACAAGCTCCTTCATTGTGATATTTTATTTGATTTCCTGAGAAACATAAGATGATTCATTACAAATTTGATATCGCTCCATGATACCCTTTCTCCCAGAGAAGCTTTCACAGGACCTATTTTAAGATCACCGGTTCCTTCAAAATAGCTCGCGATCAGCTCTGCTGTTTCCGTTGATACAAATTTACCGATTGTAATATCACCTGTACCTACATAATATGCCAGATGACCTTCAATAGTGGTTATACTCAGCTTTCTCTCCTCTGCTATTTGTGAGATTGTTTTACCTTCCTTAAAAAGGTCATAACTTATTTTCTTTGTCTCTTCTTTAACCTTTTTTGCCTTCTTTTTCTCAGGAAGAGAAAATGCTGATTGTTCAATTTTTTCTTTTTTACAATAAGTCCTGATAATATCTAAAAGTTCTTCTCCAAATTTCCCTGATTTCTTCTTTCCCATTCCTTTTATCAAATGAAGAGCAGGCAATGACTGAGGCAAATAATTAGCAAGGGTAACCATTGTTTTCTGGGGAAGTATCATATAATGCTGAAGCTCCATTTCTTTGGCTTTAATATTACGCCATTCTTTAAGCTGGCTGAACAAAGCAGGATGTTGAATAATTCCGGAAGTATCGTCGACGGCCTTTGAAGAGTGAGACCTGACAGTAGGCAAGTCTATAACCGATTTGGCTTTAGCATCTAAATATTTACTGATCGTAAAGCCATCTCTGGCAGCTTTAAGGCAGGCTAACTTTGTGACACTCTCTTTTCTAATGCGTTCCAAAGACTCTGTAACTGATTTGCGGATTGTTTTATTATCCGTTTCCACTGAAATACCCGCCAGAATTTCTTTCATGGCGGCTTCAAGTTTACCGGAAAAGAATTCGCTTGCTTTTTTTACCCGTTCCTGAAGGATAGTGTTTGATCCGGCATCATTTTCCCCGTTTAAAAGTTTATTCAATTGAGGCTGAAATTTTTCGGATATGTCAATAAGGTCTGTTTTGATCAGGATCTGACTATTTTCGAGGATCTCTTCAGGATTTCCCAAAATGCTGTCATGGTGTTCATTGACTAATCTAATACAATAATTGAGGTTTCGTTGAAGTGAAGTAAAATCGAAAAGTTCTGTCAGTAAAATCTGCTGGTAAACTTTTTTCGCCTCTGCCAGTTGCTTCGGGCCGGGTTGATTTTGCAGTGTTTCTTGAACAAAACCTGTAATGGAGGGATCGTCGATTATGCTTCTCTTGCTGATCCTGGTGCTTAAAACCAGACCATCAAGCGTACGGCAACGACTTAGAGCTACATACACTTGTCCATGGGCAAATGCAGCACGTGCATCAATAACGGCTCTGTCAAAAGTAAGACCCTGGCTCTTATGGATTGTTATTGCCCAGGCTAACTTGAGAGGGTATTGAGTAAAAGTACCGATTATTGTCTCCTGGATCTCCCTGGTTTCGTCATCGAGAGTATATTTCATGTTTGCCCATTCCGCCATCTCTACCCTGATTGTGAAATCATCGTCAGGACACTTAACCACAATTACATCGTCCTCAAAAGTTTTTACTTTCCCTATTTTGCCGTTAAAGAAAAGCTTATCCCGCGAAATATCATTCTTTACAAACATGACCTGTGCGCCAATCTTCAGGATAAGCTCACTGGAAGTAGGGTAGGAGAACTCCGGAAATTCATCCTTTATGGTGGCCCTGAAAGAATGAGGTTTGCCGGGAAGTTCTCCCAGCTTTGAATCATTCAGCATCTGGGCCTGATGATTGTGAGTGGTAAGAGTAATGTATCCTTCATCAGAATCAGGTTCAAAATCAGGGATATACCTTTTATCAAGTTCACTTAACACTTCTGTATCTACAATATTGTCACGGACTTTGTTAAGAAGGTTAATAAAAACCTGGTCGTTTTGCCTGTAGATATGCTTCAGTTCAATAGTTACAAAACTGGTACTGCAGAGTGCCCGGCTTCCGAAAAAAAAAGATGAACCATAATATTTGATAATTATCTCCCGGTCCTCATCTTTGACAACAGGAGCAAGCTGCTGAAGATCGCCAATCATCAGAAGCTGAACGCCGCCAAACGGAAGATAATGATTTTTGTATCTTCTCAGTGCTGAGTCGACAGCGTCGAGCGTATCTGCCCTGACCATGCTTATCTCATCAATTACCAGCAGATCAAGACTTTTAATAATGTTTATCTTTTCACGGCTCATTTTGTATCCTGGCGGATCTTTTTGCTCTGCCTGAACTTCAGAAATCTTTTCTTTTATGTAAAACGATGGAACGTAAGGGCGAAAGGGCAATTGAAAAAATGAATGAATGGTAACACCCCCTGCATTTATAGCAGCAACACCTGTCGGTGCAACAACAACCATTCGTTTTGGTGATAATTTTTTCAGGTCACGCAGGAATGTAGTTTTGCCGGTACCGGCTTTTCCCGTTAGGAAAATATTGCGGTTTGTGTATTTAACAAAATCAAAAGCTAACTGCAGATCATTATTTGAGACGGGTTCCATATTACATCCTGCAATTTTAAATATTCAATAAAAGTATTGAAAACAGTCCAGACTGCAGGCTGTGGTCTGAGCTAAAATCTAAAAAGATAAGTTCAGTCTCATGTAAATATTGCGTCCGGGTTCAACGCTGATGCCTCCCCGGTTGGTAGCAAGATGATTTGTATAGCCTCGGTCAGTTATATTATCAATGCCTGTAAATATCTGCAATTTGCTTTTCCCAACACTGATACTGGCAGAATTCAGGGCCAGATCATAGCGGGCATATCCTCCAGTTTCATTTTCGCCCCCTGCAATCTTTTCCTGCCGGGCTGCGCCTATTACTGTCACCTCTGCCGAACCTATCCGGGGAAATGTGTAACGCAGGCCCAGTCGCCCGCTGAGAGGTGGTATTTGTGGCAGGTTTGCGTTCGCTTCCGTATCTTTTCCCCGTACATACGCTCCCGATGCTGACAAAACCAGTCCAGAGTATATGTTGTACTGCAATCCAAAATCGACTCCGTAAAGTAAAGCTTTGCTGACATTTGCGTTGATGAGTGCAGGAAGAGTATCAGTTGTGCCCTCTGATGGTCCTGTATTATTGGTATATATAAATTCTCCCGGAATTTCGACAATCATATTGGAAATCCGGTTGACAAAGGCGTTTATCTGAAAGATTATTTCCGGTTTCCATATTCTCAGGCCAAGATCAGCGGAATAACCACTTTCGGGACGAAGGTCAGGATCTCCCAGTCGGACAAAATTTCCCAGATCGATGTATTTAAATCGTTCTTCAAGTGACGGGGATCTGAATGAACGCGCCAGATTTAGAGACAGGTCTGTATCTTTAAATAGTTTATATAGCATTCCGGAATTTGCGCTCCACGATATGCTGCTTTCGTTACCCTTCTCAAAGGTTATTCGCTGGTTTGGAGGAGAGTCGTTCCGGACCCCGTTAACAACAAGGTAATCAATATCTAAACCCTCATCGTTTTTAACACCGATAATATCCGCTCGTCCTCCGACAATTAGAGTAAGCTTATCATTGATCAAATGGCTCTCATTCTGTATATGTATCCCTGCGCTGCTGAAAGATGACTCAGGTGTCGGAGTCTCGCCGCGTATGAGGTTATTGGTTTTAATAATTATACCTTCTGGATCCAATACCTCAGACCTGATAATCTTTGTGCGTTCTGTTGTCAGCTTCCGCGACCATACATCCACCCCGGCAATAAGAGTGTTTTTTTCAGAAAAGTTCCATGTGCTTTGCAGTTGTGCCCCGTTGGTCAGGTGATTCCCGATGGGAGATACCAGTTCAGGTGTCACACGCTGCATTCCTGAAGGAAGGGGAGTTACCGTTACTGTATTGGGAATCATGGCTACATCACGTTGAATATATTGGGTAAAATAGCTTAGTTTCAACGAGGCAAGCTTGCCGGTAACATCAATTATTTCATAGCTTGCAGAAAGCAGCTGCCTGCTGATATTGGTGTAGGTTGCATCTGCGGGACCAGGAAATGCATCGCCTCCGGGGATACCAACATTAGTGGACCGGTTGTTCTGATACTGAACTTTGAAAAGATGATTGGCAAACGGCTTAAATCCAGCCTTTGCTGTCACATTTTCTGATGTAAACTGACTATTTGGTAAAATACCCTCAGGGGTGCGCAGATCGCCGGCATTATTATGTGCACCGCTTAACCTGAGGTACCATTTTTCTGAACCGGTATTTACGTCTGCATGACTGGTAAAGAGCTTATTGGCTGAAGCATAACCCGTAATGACATTACCCGTTAAGGAAGGTTTACCGGCAAAGCGCCCGTCCCTGGTTATTATGTTAACAATTCCTCCCATGGCGCCTGTACCGTAAAGTGAAGACTGCCCGCCCTTAATAACTTCGACACGCTCGATATCGTTCACATCTACCATGCTAAGTGATGCGGTTAAATCGGTGGCCGTTTCTACTCTGAAACCATCAATCAAAGTAACAAGACGGTTTTCACTTAACCCGCGGATATTGATGCTGGTTGACCAAACTCCGTCGCTGCCCATTGCAATACCGGGCTCGGCGGCCAAAACGTTGGAAAGGGTCAACGCTGAGAGTTTCATGAAACTATTTGATCCTACAACGGCTAAAGGAACAGGCAGTTCCTTTATCTTCCGGTTAACCCGGAGACTGGTTACCTGAACTTCACCCAACTGTATCACATTCTCAATCGTTTTCAAGGTCGCCGAATCACGATCCGGTCCCTGTGGAGGAAAAGCCTGGCCATAAGTATTGAAAGAGAAAAATAGTGCTGATATCACAGTCAAAAGCCCAAATCTATTCATTTTGCATGTTCTTTAAAAGTACCGATTTTATCTGAATGCCCCTTAACCGTCCTAACTGGCCTGTAAGGGAACTAATCTGATCTGTGGTACCTTCAAGAACAAGGGAAATAATGTTTTGACCATTGCTGCGGGGCAGTCCCTGGCGCCCAATTATGATTTCAGAATGTTTTGAGATGATTTCGTTCAACAACTGAACGTTTTCACGATTCTCAACCTGTATAATTGCTACTCCCACTCTCTTTTCCATCAGAATACCTTCGGATCAGATTAAATTGTGAATCTGTAAAACCCTGATTTAGATTAAATCTGTAATCTCAGTTTAAACACAGATCTACTGTTAATAATTTAACAAAGATAGAAATTTATTTTAAATTATAATTTCTCTCCGCAAAATATGATGCGGAAATTCCATGAATTAGATAGTTTTGCAAAAATATCCTCAAACATGCTCAGGAGGTCTTTATTGTTAATGGCATTACTATTTTTCCTGTATGGTTGCAGAAATTCAACCCGGAATGTCTATAATACAAGCACTTATACGATTGCCACTCTGAAAGGTCCATCATCAATGGGTATGATAAGGCTTATTGACAGCCTGAACCGCGGGACTAAGCATAACGTAGAGGTGAAGATTCTGAACGAGCCTCTGCAGGTCCGGAAAATGATGATTGATGGTTCAGCCGATTTTGCAATTCTTCCTTCTACCATGGCTGCAATAGTATATAACAAAGGCCTGGAGTACCAGTTAATTGCCATCCCTGTGTGGGGTACACTTTACCTCTTTGGCAGCGATACCACCATTTCCCGATGGGACGATCTCAGGGGGAGAAGGGTGAATGTTATGGCCAGGGGCATGACTCCCGATATACTTTTCCGATACCTTCTTCTAAAAAATGGAATAAACCCCGATAAAGATCTCACCCTTGATTACAGCTTTCCTAACCATATCGATCTGGCTAATGCCGTTGCCGCCGGGCAGGCCGATCTTGGGGTGATTTCTGAACCTTTGGCCAGCCTTGCGATGCAAAACAATAAGGCAGTAAGGCGTATATTTTCTCTTACCGATGAGTGGAGCAAGCACGAAGGCATTCCTATTGCCGAAACAGCGTTTATGGCAAAGAAGAGCTTGATTTTAGATAACCGGCAAATAGTGGAAACGCTTATTTCAGGCTACGAAGCATCAACCAGATGGGTAAATCAAAATCCTGACAGCGCAGCTTTTCTGATTGTTAAATACAATATTCTGCCCAATGCCGAAGTTGGTCTGAATGCCATTCCGCGATCAAATCTTAAATTTGTGAGGGCTATAAGCATTAAACCTCAGATAGAGGCGTATTTCAACATTTTTTACCAGATGAACCCTGATATTATTGGAGGAAAAATACCTGATGAAAATTTCTTTTACCAGTAAACAATATGTGAGCCTCGCGTCGGTAGTTTTTATGCTGGCATTATGGAAAATCCTAGCTATGCATTTCGATTCCGAATATGTTCTTCCATCTCCCGGAAAAACGCTTATAACCACTCTGAATCTTTTTGCAGACAGCAAATTCCTGGAAACGGTAGGGACAACTATCCTGCGAGGCATTACCGGGTTTATCCTGTCAGCTATCCTTGGCTTAGGATTAGGTATTATAGCAGGAATAAATCCCCATTTTAACGCTTTTCTTCGACCTATCCTGGTAACCATCCGATCCACACCGATAATTGCACTTATTCTTTTGGCTCTTATTTGGTTAAGTCCGGGGTTAGTACCTGTTTTTATCGCGATGCTCACTATGTTCCCATTCATCTGCACCAATGTAACGGACGGGATTAAAAGTGTTGACCATGACATTGTTGAGATGGCCACGTTTTACCGTATCGGCAGGAACAGAATTATCAGGGAGTTGTATATCCCTGCCATAATGCCATATATTATAAGTGGTGCATCAAGCGCTATGGGTATCGGATGGAGGGCAATAATAACTGGCGAG
Organism: uncultured Bacteroidales bacterium; assembly: GCA_942492865.1. Lineage (GTDB taxonomy): Bacteria > Bacteroidota > Bacteroidia > Bacteroidales > VadinHA17 > LD21. Next base: position 3,754,646 of record OW818650.1, read on the forward strand.
GTGCTAAGCCAGCCAAAATATGGTATTGGCACACTGATGCAGGATGCACAGACATTTTTAAATGTAGATGCTGTAATTGCATGGACCATCGTGGCCGTGATTATCAGTTACGGATTCGAAAAGGTGATCCGTTGGAGTGAACAAAAACTTATTGTCTGGAGATTCTGACTATGAGCCTGGAAATAAAGGGTCTTTACAAAGATTTCGGTGAAATTTCACTTTTCAGGGATTTCAACATTAATTTTCCCGAAGGTACAATTACCTGTATTCTGGGCCCGTCGGGATGTGGGAAGACAACACTGCTGAATATTATTGGTAAAATCATTAAGCCCGACAGAGGAACACTTGCCGGATTCGATGGAAAGGTTTTTTCGTACATCTTTCAGGATCCCAGGTTGCTCCCCTGGAAAACTGTTAAGGATAATATCGAATTTGTTTTAAGTAATGATCTACCAAAGGAGGAAAGGGCAGAATTGACTGACCGGTTTATCCGGCTTGTGGAGCTCGAATCTTTTTCCGGATTTTATCCGTCAAAATTAAGCGGCGGAATGCGTCAGAGAGTTTCCATAGCCCGGGCATTTGCATTCCCTTCTGATGTAATATTGATGGATGAGCCGCTTAAAGGGCTGGATATTAAACTTAAGTTAAACCTGATACAAACTTTTTCACGGATATGGCAGGCCGATAAACGAACTGTAATTTTTGTAACCCATGATGTGGACGAGTCCCTTCTACTCGGAAATGAGATAATTGTCTTAAGCCAGGCGCCCGTTAAAATCGTCGCAAACCATAAAGTTGAGATCCCGGTAATAAACCGTTCGCCTGATTCTGATTACCTTGCTGAGTTGAAACAGAGATTGCTGAATGATTTGGGTAAATAGACCAGCTGCTGAGCCCTGATAAACTCATTAAACATCAACACATTTAAATAAATTAACATCAGAACTTGATTTTTTATTTCAAAAAAGTTAATTTTGTTCTTTCTTAAATGATAATTATTATCATTTAAAAATAATTATTTATGAGTTTAGATGAAATTCGAAACAGGTTGATAAATAGCGGTTTAAAAGTTACTCCTCAAAGGATTGCTATATTTGAGGCAGTAGCTGATCTTAAAAACCACCCAACTATAGAGCAGGTAATTGAATACATCAGAAAAAAAAATCCCAACGTGGCGATAGCAACAGTTTATAATGTGCTGGATACCCTCGTGGAGCATAAACTTATCAAAAGGGTTAATACAGATAGAGACACCACAAGGTATGATGCAATTCTTGAACCCCATCATCACATTTATTTTCCAGAATCCAAGAAGATAGAAGACTATGTTGACAATGAATTGAGTGATATGTTAAAATCATATTTTGAGAAAAAAGAGATTCCAGGTATTACCATAGAAGAGATAAAACTCCAGATCATCGGAAAACCAAATAAAAACGCCAATAGAAAATGATCTATTACAGTCATATTAGTATTGTCTGGCACAATCTCATTAGCCAACAGTTGCGAATATTCCTGAATCTTTTTAATTTATAAACGGTAAATAATAAATAAAAAATGGAAGAAAATTCTGAGAAAATCAGCAAATGCCCTGTAACAGGCGCTGTAAGCAAGCACAGTACTGGAACTGGCGGTACAAAAAACATTACATGGTGGCCGAACCAATTAAAATTAAATGTCTTGCGTCAGCATTCCTTAAAATCCAACCCAATGGGTAATGGGTTTAACTATGCCGAAGAATTTAAAAGTCTAGACTTAGCTGCCATCAAAAGAGACCTTCATAAATTAATGACCGATTCACAGGAATGGTGGCCCGCCGATTTCGGACATTATGGCCCGTTTTTCATTCGTATGGCATGGCATAGTGCAGGTACATACCGTACAGCCGACGGGCGCGGAGGTGCCGGGGGAGGGCAACAGCGTTTTGCCCCGCTCAATAGCTGGCCGGACAATGTTAATCTGGATAAGGCACGCCGGTTACTTTGGCCAATAAAGCAGAAATATGGTAAAAAAATTTCATGGGCCGACCTTATGATCCTGACCGGCAATGTAGCCCTGGAATCGATGGGATTTAAAACATTCGGTTTTGCCGGTGGGCGTGAAGATGTGTGGGAACCGGAAGAAGATATTTACTGGGGGGCTGAAACCAAGTGGCTGGGTGGTGATATCCGCTATGCACACGGATCCGAAGGGGTCGAAAAAGCAGGTGGTGTAACTGTCTCCGACGAGGATGCAGATGGAGATATTCATACCCGGAAGCTGGAAAATCCGCTTGCCGCTGTGCAGATGGGTTTGATTTATGTTAATCCTGAAGGACCTGATGGAAATCCTGATCCAATTGCAGCCGCCCATGATATCCGCGAAACATTTAAACGTATGGCCATGGATGATGAGGAAACCGTGGCACTTATTGCCGGTGGTCATACCTTTGGAAAAACCCATGGGGCAGGGGATACCGTACATGTTGGACCAGAACCTGAAGCAGCGCCTATTGAAGAACAGGGCCTTGGCTGGAGAAACAGTTTAGGTAAAGGAAAAGCCGGCGATACGATTACAAGCGGTCTGGAAGTTACCTGGACACAAACTCCAGCAAAATGGAGTTATTACTTTTTCGATAATCTTTTTAAATACGAGTGGGAACTAACCAAAAGTCCGGCCGGAGCTCATCAATGGGTAGCAAAAAATGCAGGAGATGTTATTCCTGATGCCCATGACCCATCCAAAAAGCATGCTCCAACCATGCTCACAACAGATCTTTCTTTGCGCTTCGACCCGATTTATGAGAAAATATCAAGACGTTTCTACGAATATCCGCTCGAATTTGCCGATGCCTTTGCCCGTGCATGGTTTAAACTGACTCACAGGGACATGGGGCCGCGGTCACGCTATTTGGGAGCAGAAGTGCCAAAAGAAGAGCTTATCTGGCAAGACCCAATCCCCGCAGTTAATCATCCTCTAATCGATGAAAAAGATATTGCCGAACTAAAAGCCAAAGTATTACAATCAGGTCTTTCTGTATCGCAATTGATATCAACAGCATGGGCTTCTGCTTCAACATTCCGTGGTTCTGATAAACGCGGCGGCGCAAATGGAGCACGTATCAGGTTCGCTCCGCAAAAAGACTGGGTTGTTAACAATCCCGCGCAATTGGCAAAGGTTTTGGAAAAACTGGAAGTCATTCAGAAAGAGTTTAATACCGCCGCAAGTAAAGGCAAAAAAGTTTCACTTGCCGACCTTATTGTATTAGCTGGTTGTGCCGGAGTTGAAAAAGCTGCAAATGATGCTGGTAGCAACATCACCGTTCCTTTTACACCGGGACGTATGGATGCAACACAGGAACAAACCGATGTTGATTCAATCCGCTTCTTGGAGCCTGTTGCCGATGGTTTCCGTAATTATTTGAAAACGAAATACAATGTATGCACCGAAGAATTGCTAATTGACAAAGCACATTTGCTGACACTGACTCCTCCCGAAATGACTGTGCTTATAGGTGGTATGAGGGTATTAAATACCAATTTCGACAATTCCAAACATGGTGTTTTCACCAAAAAACCAGGAGTGCTTACCAACGATTTTTTTGTAAATCTCCTCGATATGAGTACAGCCTGGATGCCGGCATCAGAAGATAAGGAAACATTCAACGGACGTGACCGCAAAACCGGCGAATTAAAATGGACAGCCACCCGTGCCGACCTTATTTTTGGGTCAAATTCAGAGCTAAGGGCGCTTGCTGAAGTATATGGCAGTTCAGATGCCCGGGAAAAATTTGTTATGGATTTTGTTGCGGCATGGAACAAAGTAATGAACCTCGACCGCTTTGATTTGAGTTGAAATCTTTGTACGGATTATTTATACTGAATGGTTAGTAGAGTAAAGGCATGCCCTTACTCTACTTTCCTATACAGAAGTAAAGTTTGTTTATACTTATCTGATTAGTTGTTAATTAGCCACGATCATTTTTAAATGGGGGACAAATAGGGGACAGTTATTGCAATTAAACCTAATTAAGAAAGTAAAAAAACACTAAGCCCCCGGAGCTGATTTCCGAGGGCTTAAAAATAAGTTAATGTTATTGTTTCAATCCTTAATGCAGCGGACACATACACCTCTTTTCTTAGCTGCATCATGAGGCGAGGGGTAACCGCGACCTATTTCAGAATTATCGTATTCCACGAAAATTAAACTCGTTTCATTAGGCGGACTACTACTACCAATTTCCCACCATTCACCGCTCAGATTGATCCAATAATAAACTCCATTTACTTGTGAACGGAATCCACCAGGCAGACCTGTAAATCCACTTTCGTTAGTTGCTCCGGTATTAGGGTTCGCCCAATGTATGGTTCCGGTTTCTTTCAATTTGCCTCCAGCTTCACTTAATCCCCCCAAATAAATTGTAAGTGTGTGCCATTCATCAGAAGTCGGCAGATGCCAACCATCCGGACACAATTTACCAGTTTGGACAGTGTAATAATTGTACAATGCACCATATACGCTTTTATTATTTGGATCGTTGTTATACCAGCAATAACCCGGAGTTGTAAGTCCACACCATTCAGTTTTATCGGTTACCAAAGGAATAGGAGTGCCATCTTTGAATTTGGTTGCTTTCAGATTTTCTGCCATCCACCATTGATCTCCTATCCTTACCGTCTTGTAGGAATTACCATCAATATCAGTTACAGTTGCTTCTTTCAGCTTACCCTCAATCCATATATCCAAATATGAGCCAGGAGTACCTCTTACTTCAACCTCCAGTACAGATTGTTGTGATAAATTACAAATTTCAAATTGATAGACAATTTCACTATTTGAAAAGTCTGAAGGATTTAATACTTCCTGTCCATCTAATTTAATAATTGCACTTGAAACAATACCTATTGATTCAGCACCGCTCGCTACTTTAAGGATAAAACATTCTTCATAATCTGAAAGATTATCCATTCCAATTTGTATAACACTTGTTCCAGGCTTACCTTTTTGTCTAACTATTTGTTCATTCTGAAGGTATACAGTTAAGTTACCATTTAACAAGTATTCGGAGGTAATCTCTCTACTAACGGTCGGATAAGGGTCTAAATTTTCCTCACATGAAATGATTGGCAGTACTGAAATAATTGTTGCAAAAAGAACAATTTTCCAAAATAACATACTTGAGTTGGGTGTGTTTTTCATTTTAGAGTATTCATTAAGTTAAAGAACTTAAAAACCATGTATGCAAATTTGAGTAAACAATAATGAAATCTAATTATTGCTAATCAGCTCTTTTTATGATACTTATGATTATTCTAAAAACAAAGGATATATAAAGAAATAAAATAGTTTTGATATTCTTTATTAAAACTATGAAAAACAATAATACAAGCCAAATTTATTCTTAATGCAAAAAATAAGGGGTAGGGGTATTTAAAAAAATTGGTTAGTCATTAAAACCACCTAATTCACTTTGATTACACAAAAGGGAAAAATCAAACTTTTAAGATAGATTACTTTCTAAAATAGACCTTCAGCATTTGATAGTCCATTATCTTTTACCATTTTCTGGATTGACTTTGGCACTATTAACCACCTCAAATAATCATGGTATTGTTGTTTAGCTTCTAATATCTGTATTCAGTTCTAATTGCAATACTGCAAATGTATGCCGAGCACAATGGAAAGTAATATTTTTAGTTATCCCGACTCTCATAATCCACCTTTGTAACTCAATGTTATGCCAGCCTGAATACTTTAACCCGACAAAAACCCTTTCATCCGGGTTACCTTGCTGTCCTAAATAGTTCCGGGCCTGATCGCTTATGTCTAAGTATTCCTGGTCCCTTGTTTTCTGTTGTTTGAATGTATGCCGCCTACCGTCCCCCTGCTTTTGCACCTCTGACCATTTCAGCTTTTGAATATCTGATCACCTCAACCCGGTTAAGCATGAAAACAAAAAAGCACTTTTCATAACAGGGTATTTACAATCTATTTTACAAGGCTTTTAAGTTCATCAATGGTTAAGTATTCCCGGTGTGTATCATCAGTCTTAATCCCCTTAATATCCTTTGCAGGGTTATCAGGTAATATCCTATCATCAAAGGCCTGTTTTAATGCTGACCTGAATTTATTGAAATATGAGCTTTGGCTATTTATTGATAGGGGGGTATCACTTTTTGTTTTGGCCTCATGCTGTAGATGGTATTTAAAGCCCTCAACAAAGCTGGTATCAATATCCCTGAATGTAGTTTGAGGGCTGCAATATTTCTGAAGGTGTTTTAATGTACTGTCCCAGTTCCCCCAGTTGCCGGGGCTGTCTTTTCTCTTATTGATGAGATTTAAAAATACTCAATAAAATTAGTATCCTGTTTAAAGTCATTAGCAAACCCCCAGCCATTGTTTTGTAATTCTGTTTGCCTCTTTGCTCTTATGTTTTCAGCAAGGGCCAGCGTTTGTTTATTAAGTTCCCTGTCAATGGCTGTTTTAGGATTATTAATATAGAGCTTTAAATATTCCTTTGACCTTTTGCCATTCCAGTAAATATCTAAGAAAAGGCTTTTATTGTCGTCTGATATTTCCTTTTCTCTTTACCTGACAATCTGCTTTCTTGAATTCATATCTCTGTTTATTTGTCCCTTTTGTCCCTTAAAATACTTCCGGGGGACTATATAGGGACAAATATTTAGTTACCTAAATGACTGATTTTATTAACTATTAACAGGAATTAGAATAATATTGAAAAGTGCAGTTACTTTCCTATACAGAAATTTTTAAAAATATTTCCAAGTATCTCATCTGTTGTAATCTCACCGGTTATTTCACCTAAATAATGAATAGCCTGCCTGATATCTATCGCGATAAAATCTTCAGGGATATTGTTATCCAGCCCTGTAAGAACCCTGCCGAGGCTCTCCGACACATTAATAAGAGCCTCATAATGCCTCATGCTGGTTATTATTACAGAGTCTGCCGCCAGCTTATCTTTGAATGCCACATTGCTTAGTTCCTGCTTTAGTTCATCAAGGCCGTATTTCTCCTTCGCCGAAATAAACAGGATTATTTCATTTCCCTCAGGCTTAAGGCCCCTGGCAAGCTCGGTCTGAAGCTTCTGTGAAGCCCGGTCAGTCTTGTTTATCAAAATGATCAGTTGCTTATCTGTTCCCCTGGTGAGTTCTCTTATGAATTCAGCACGCTCATTAATTTTCATGGGATCTTCGGTCACCTCATCAACCAAAAGTATCACTGAGGCCTGACTTATCTTTTCATACGTCTTTTTAATTCCCAGGCTCTCAACCACATCTGAAGTCTCACGCAAACCTGCTGTATCAATAAACCTGTATTCTATCCCTTCGATCACAATAGTGTCTTCAATGGTATCCCGTGTTGTTCCCGGGATCTCCGATACAATTGCCTTTTCTTCCATCAGAAGGGCATTCAGCAAAGTCGATTTCCCTGAATTGGGTTTTCCTGCAATTGTAACTGGAATTCCGTTCTTGACAGCATTTCCAAGGCGGAACGAATCAGCCAGTCTGTCAGCCAATGCTTTTACTGTTATAATAATACTCTTCAGGTCCTTGCGGTTGGCAAATTCAACATCTTCCTCCCCGAAGTCAAGCTCGAGCTCAATAAGTGATGCAAAATGCAGAAGCTCTGCCCTTAGTTTAGCAATTTCATCTGAGAATCCACCCCGTAGCTGGCTAAATGCAATCTGATGGGCAGTTTTTGTTTCAGATGCTATCACATCAGCAACTGCTTCAGCCTGAAGAAGGTCCATCCTGCCATTCATAAAAGCACGAAGAGTAAATTCACCAGGCTGGGCCAAAACCGCTCCATTGCTGATCAGTAATTCCAGAATTTTCCTTATAATATATGGCGATGCATGACAGGAAATCTCTACAGAATTTTCTCCGGTGTATGAATGAGGTGCCCTGAAAATGCTTAATACGACTTCATCAACAATTTCCTTCCCGGAACGTATTTCCCCGTAAACAAGTGTATATCCCTTTCTATCCCGTAGCCTTACCGATCCATTTATCGGGTGAAAAATTATATCACAAATGTTTAAACTCTCTTCCCCGCTTACCCTTATTGTTGCAAGTGCTCCGCCGATTGCTGTTGCCGGGGCACATATAGTTTTGTCTGACAGCTTCATTTACAAATATAAAAGGCAAATTTATTAAATATCATAGAACAGTTCATCGTTTATTATTAATCGTTTATAACGTTCCTCATCTATATTAACCCTGAACCGAGGCGAAGCCGAGCTCGACGAAGTCAAACATTTAACCCTGTCTTTACTATAATTCTTTAATAAATATATTTCAAAGCCGGTAAAAAATTGGTAAATTTGAGAATAAGATCTCAGCAATCAGGCAACATTTAAATAGTTGATTACACCTTAATTATCAGATAACTATGAGCATCCTTCTAAACAAAGACTCTAAAGTAATAGTACAGGGATTTACCGGGAGTGAGGGAACCTTTCATGCAACACAGATGATTGAATACGGCACCAGGGTGGCAGGAGGTGTAACACCCGGGAAAGGCGGGCAGAGCCATCTTGACCTTCCTGTGTTCAATACGGTGAGGGATGCAGTAAACCAGACAGGCGCTGATGTGTCTGTAATATTTGTTCCGCCTTCCGCTGCAGCCGATGCAATAATGGAAGCAGCCGATGCAGGGATCAGGCTGGTAGTAGCCATTACGGAAGGAATTCCAGTGTCGGATATGGTGACAGTAAAGGAATATCTTAAATCAACTAATTGCCGTTTGATTGGTCCAAACTGCCCTGGAATAATAACACCCGGCGAAGCTAAGGTGGGTATCATGCCGGGGTTTATCCATCAAAAAGGTTCAGTTGGCATCATTTCACGCTCCGGTACGCTCACCTACGAGGCAGTTGACCAGGTTACAAAGGCCGGACTCGGACAATCAACATGCATTGGCATAGGTGGCGATCCGATAGTGGGGACAACTACCCTCGACGCCGTAAAGCTTATGATGGACGATCCTGAAACCACGGCAATAGTAGTTATTGGTGAGATTGGCGGCAACATGGAGAATGAAGCTGCTGAATGGATCAGAGATAACGGTAAAAAACCTGTTATTGGGTTCATTGCCGGTCAGACTGCCCCTAAAGGCCGGCGAATGGGTCATGCAGGCGCCATAATAGGAGGGAAGAATGATACCGCAGGTGCTAAAATGGAACTAATGAAGCAATGCGGTATCCATGTAGTGGAATCACCGGCCGAAATTGGAGCGACTGTCTATAAAGTCCTGCAACTCACTGCCTGACCTGGTAATAATTTATCCCTGTTTTAAGAGTGATTGTCCTTGTTTCTTTTCCGTTGGACCAGGTTGCCGTGTTTTCACATTCTCCGGGAATGGATGTGCCATAATTGGTCTCTGATTTTTTCACACCATCTACATAATTTACAATAATGCCGCTCTGGAAATGCTGGCAAGTCAATGGCCTGTATAATGGAGCTGTTATTTCATTGCTGAATTCCCTGTTGTTTCTTTTAACTTTTACAATTCCCGTAAGCCAGACCTCATCATCACTGTTGACTGTAAGATCTTTTCCGCGATTATATGTCCTGACTCGTTTCACTTCACGTTCGGTAATCAGTTCGCCAGTAAGTTTTGAGATCTTTTCGGTGTTCTCAACTTCAAACTCATAGTGACCAAGGTCATTCTTTCCATTATTGGTTTCCTTCCTTTCTCCCTCTATTTTCAGGTCGTTAAAAACATAATCTATGAGCTTCGATTGCCTTACCGATTTCTCTTCCCAGTATGGACCGGTAACAGTTACAACCACCTTGCCGCTCCTGAAATTGCCCTCTGCATCGGTGCAGCCGGAGCCATAATCGAGTGTAATCGTTCTTGGAAATCTTAAATTAGCGTAGCTCTCGACAGTTATCTTAGCATTACAGGCAGGAACGTCCGACTTTGTTGAAGCAGGATTAAAGTTGAATTTTTCCAGCATGGATATTTCACGGTTTATCTGGTCATCGACTTTTATCATGACAGCCTCAAATACAGCTTCATTTTCTGCCAGGCTGAACTCGTTGACCTGAGTCGAAACATCATCACGTGAGCATGAGATTACAGCAACAGTACATGCAATCGCAACTACTGCAATAATTACAAAAAGCTTTTTCATTTTTTACAGGGTTAAATATTGGTGACATAAATGTAATAAATTATTTTATATCACTTCTTGATAATTAATTATAAATTACTGAATTTTAATAATTAAAGCATTGCAAGCCAAAGTGGTCTTTAAATTTCTTCTTTCGGATCATCACCTCATGAAAAAAAGAGGTGCGGCATCCCTTTACCGCACCTCACATCAAACACACTGTGTAAACAAAAAAACAAGCTTTCTATGGATTCAATGGCTTAGTTCCATCTGATAAAGCAAAATTAACCGGCGCCATATACCATACATGAACAGGCTTACCACCCTGCCGGCCTGGTTTCCATCCTGTTAACATACCTGCTACTCTTACTGCTTCTGCATCAAGTAAAGGGTGAACGCCTTTAAGCACAGAAATGTCTTCAGTGTTCCCTTCTGCAGTCACAATGAATCTCAGTATCACCCTTCCCTGTATACTGTCTTTTCTTGCTTCGGGAGGATAGTTCAGGTTTTTATTAATAAAACCCAATAGCGCTTCAGCTCCTCCCGGGTATAAAGGCATTTCTTCAACTACAACAAACGGAGGATCTTCCCGGGATATCTGATCAGGCAGAATGAACCTGACTGTGAAGCCTGTTCTGAATGGGTCATCAACATCAGGATTTTTGGGTGGATCCCATACCGGAGATGATTTTACAACATTTATCAGAGCACTGGTCAGGATAGGATCATCCTTGAAATTTGGCTGTGCATTGGTTACTGTTCCGTCAAGATTAACCTGGAAATTGACAGATACCCAGCCTTCAATTTTTTTATTTGTTGCCTCTTCCGGATATTTGAGCTGGTCAAGCACCCATTTTCTGAATTCAGCGTGTGGTTTTCCCTGAAAGGTAGGATAATCATCTGGAGCAAGCCTGGGCAGAGGTGATTTTAATCCCATCTCTAATGCTTTCTTCCTTGTAGTAACTTCTATGACTCCATTAGCACCCTTTTCACCGTATTTATCGATAGCCTCCTGCCCCCTTATCATCTTTGTCGGACCCATGTTATATCCAAGATGCTTTCCTACATCCCTCATCTTTAATTCAGATACTTCACCGTCAATAACAACTATCGGTTCAGGTTTTTGTTGGGTCGGGGAACCAGGGTCATTTACTATAACTTTTTTTTCCTGAGGCGGAGCATTGTCAGCTCGATTCGGCTCATTGGAATTATTTTTATATGAGCCTCTGTCTGAAATTGTGCCGTCTCCCGGGGATTTTACTTCTTCAGTTATTTCAGATTGGATTTGAGCGGTTGCAGATTCTTGTTTTATGATAATGGGGGATTCATAGATTGTCAGAGGTCCTTCATCCCTTTTTTCAGTATCAATATAGCTGTATTCAGGAGTTGCAAATGCATAAAATACAATTGCAATAAAAGGAATTACCCAGAGGATTTTGAGTTTCCTCCATGGAGAGGAAATAATTGTTTTCATCATTTCGAAACGTGTTTTATTCAATGAATAGTTAAATGAATTTGAAAGGCAGATTACCTGAGAGTCAAACATCTGATTAAGGAGTATGGCTTTGTAAAATGCAGGATCAGCCGAATCTTGCAAGACAGCCTGGTCGGCAATGTATTCATGATTTTGCCTTATATACCTGGAATACATCCAGGTAAAAGGGTTCATCCACTGAAAAAGGCAGAATGTCTCTGCCATTATCAGATCGAGCCAGTGCTTCTGGCGTACATGAACAAGCTCGTGTTTCATCACGGGCTCCATCTGGGAATTATTCATTGAAGGATTTATGAAAATATAATTGAAAAAAGAAAAGGACATGGAGAACTCAGGAGTCCTTACAAGTCTTGCATATCCAATATCTTCAATTTTGGACATTCTTATTTTTTTTAGCATCAATCCGGCCTGTTTCAGCATTCTCACTAACAGGAATAAAAGACCTGATAAGTAGACAATTAATATGATCATCCTGATGTCGGGTCTGTTTGATCCATCCGTCACAGCCTGTTGAACATCAGGAGCTCTTTCCGGAAGAGAAGAGATGAGATTCATATCTGAAACAGCCTCCTGGACTGCCGGCACTTCAACTGTATAGTTGAATGAAATAAGTGGGAATAACAGAGATGCGATTATTCCTGTCATAAGATAAATCCTTTTCAGTGTAAAAAATCTCTCATTCCGCAGGAACAAGAAATAGATAAGTGCGAAGCCTGATATCCACAAGGCTGATTTTCCAAGATAAAGTGCAAATGCTTCCATTATTTCTTTTTGTTTTTTGACAATTCATTTTTTGTTTCCTCCAGGAGTTTTTCAAGATCCCGGATTGAAAGATCTTTTTCCCGTGCAAAGAATGAAGCCATTGCCGGGAATGAATTATTGAAATAATTTTCCATCAACCCGAAAAGCTGCTTTTTTGAATATTCCTCTTTACTGACAACAGCACTGTAAACATGAACATTCCCATAAGTCTTATGCCCTGCAAAACCCTTTTTTTCCAGTATCCTTACTACTGTTGATACAGTGTTCCTTGCGGGCCTGGTCTCACTGAATTCCGACCGTATATCACTCACGGTGCCCTCGGTCAATTTCCACAGGATCCTCATTACCTGTTCCTCTGCCTTTGTAAGTTGCATATCTTATCGTTTATCGTTTATCGTTTATCGTTTTCTTACTCTGCGCCCTTCGCTCTGCGCCCTGAGCTAAAGGTTTGTTGTCTGACCCGAAAGCCTGCACATTTAAAACCCGAAACATCTTAATACTTTACCAAATTTAATACTATATTTTTAGTTATGCAAATATTTTTTAATAAATATGACTATTTTTATAGTCAGCTCTGAAACCCTGAACCGGGGAGAAGCCGGGCTCGACGAAGTCAAACTCTGAAACTCTGAACCGAGGCGAAGCCGAGCTCGACGAAGTCAAACTCTGAAACTCTGAACCGAGGCGAAGCCGAGCTCGACGAAGTCAAACTTTGAAACCCTGAACCGAGGCGAAGCCGGGCTCGACGAAGTCAAACTTTGAAACATTGAAACCCTGAACCGGGGCAAAGCCGGGCTCGACAAAGTCAAACTTTGAACCGAGGCGAAGCCGAGCTCGACGAAGTCAAACTTTGAAACCCTGAAACTTTGAAACATTAATAATTATTATCTTTGTCCGAAAATAATTTTAAACCATGAAAATGCTTGAAGGAAAAACTGCACTCATAACTGGTGCATCCCGCGGAATAGGTAAAGCGATCGCTTTCAGATATGCAAGGGAAGGAGCAAATATTGCAATTACCAATATTATTGATGATGAAGAATTCCAGACAGTTGTGAAGGAATTGGCCGGCCTTGGAATAAAGGCAAAAGGATATGTCTCAAACGCAGCCAACTTTGCAGATTCCCAAAAACTGATTGAAAATGTAGTTAAGGATTTTGACAGGATCGATATTCTGGTTAACAATGCCGGCATTACAAAGGATACTCTTCTGATGAGAATGACAGAGGATCAGTGGGATGCAGTCATATCGGTGAACCTCAAATCAGTTTTCAACCTTACAAAATCTGTTCTTCAGACAATGCTTAAACAAAAAACGGGTTCTATCATTAATATGAGCTCAGTTGTCGGGGTATCAGGAAATGCAGGTCAGAGTAATTATTCGGCATCGAAGGCCGGTATTATAGGTTTTACAAAGAGCATTGCAAAGGAGGTAGGGTCAAGAAATATACGATGCAATGCAATTGCACCCGGATTCATTATTACCGAAATGACAGATAAATTACCTGAGGATGTAAAAAAAGAATGGATCGATAAAATTCCACTGAGACGAGGCGGAACCCCTGATGATGTCGCCAACACAGCTTTGTACCTCGCGTCAGATCTTTCATCTTATGTGAGCGGACAAATAATTCAGGTGTGCGGAGGTATGTTAACATAAAAAAATTTATTATATTTACACTTCGCAGGGCGCCTATCCTTTTTAGCACGAGGAAATGCAGCGAGACATATTTTTTCCACACTTATTTTAAACAGGCGCCCTGCTTCTTTTTCAAATCATAATGCATAATACAATATTCTTCCTTATACTGATAATTCCGGTAGCCGGTTATCTGCTTGAACTTTATCTCGATCGTCTGAACTCCAGGATGTGGTCCGATACGCTTCCCGAAAAGCTATCCGGTATATGTGACGAGGAAGAATACAGGAAAACACAGCTTTATAAAAAGGATAATGACCGCCTTTCCCGATGGACTTCATCATTCAACCTGGTAATCATACTTGCGATGATAGGTTTCGGTGGATTTGCCATTGTTGATGATTTTGCAAGTTCCTTAAGCGGTAACCAGGTGGTTGTGGCCCTGCTCTTCTTCGGAATAATCGGTTTGGGATCAGACATTATCAATATTCCCTTTTCATGGTACGATAATTTTGTAATCGAAAAGAAATACGGATTCAATAACATGACCATGAGAACCTTCATTACAGATCATTTGAAATCATGGTTTATTGCCATAATAGTTGGTGCACCCGTTCTTGCTCTTATTACCTGGTTCTACTATAAGGCCGGTGCCTCTTTCTGGCTTTATGCCTGGGGGCTGATAATTGTCTTCTCTGTTTTTATAAATCTCTTCTATTCCGAACTGATAGTACCTCTTTTTAATAAACAAATTCCTCTCGCGACCGGATCATTGAGGGATAGGATTGAGGCTTTTGCTGAAAAAACAGGTTTTCACCTTAAAAATATTTATGTGATTGATGGTTCAAAGCGCAGCACCAAGGCAAATGCTTATTTTTCCGGATTCGGACCAAAGAAAAGAATTGTCCTTTACGATACGCTGATGAAAGAATTTTCAGAAGAAGAGATTGTTGCAGTACTTGCTCATGAGATCGGCCATTATAAGAAAAAACATATTTTCCGTTCGCTGATCTTTTCAGTATTCACATCAGGCCTGATGCTTTTCCTGTTTTCACTTGTTGTAAATTCACCCGACCTCTCGCAATCACTGGGAGTGGAGAGGCCCGGTTTTCATCTCGGACTGGTTGTGTTCGGAATCCTGTACAGTCCTCTTTCCCTTCTCATAGGATTAATGACAAATTATATCTCGAGAAGGAATGAATTTGAAGCCGATCATTTTGTATATGACCATTATAAACCGGGTTTTCTTTCCGACGCTTTAAAAAAACTCTCTGTAAAGAACCTTTCGAATATGATGCCTCATCCTGTTTATGTTTTTTTCCACTATTCACATCCGCCACTGCTCCAGAGATTAGAGAAACTCGAATGATTTTCTATATTTGCAATTGAAAAAAATTGCCTCCTTAGCTCAGTTGGTAGAGCAGCTCATTCGTAATGAGCAGGTCGTGGGTTCGAGTCCCATTGGAGGCTCAAATCATTAAATATTTTCGTTGGTTCTGCTGTGGCTCCAACGCCAGTCAGGATGCTGACCGCAAGTGTCAGTACCATTACAGGCTCTGAAAATAAAATCCGTCCTGCTAAAATTTACTTAAAAATATTTTGATAATATTATCTTAAAATCTACATTTGTAGAGAATAGTACTAAAATGTAGAGAAATGTATCTGACCAATTCTGAAGAACAAGTAATGAAATTGCTCTGGAAGCTTGAAAAAGCTTTCATACGAGATCTGATGAAAGAGTTACCTGATCCTAAACCTGCTCAAACCACCATCAATACGTTGTTAAAAAGAATGATTGACAAAGGTTTTGTGAATTACAGGCAGTATGGAAATTCAAGAGAGTATTATCCTCTGGTGACCAGGAATGATTATTTTTCAGATCACATCAGCGTACTAATAAAAGATTTCTTTAATAATTCAACTGCCCAGTTTGCATCGTTCTTTGCGAATGAAACTGACATGACAAATGAAGAACTCCGGGAGCTACGTGAAATAGTAGACAAGAAAATCGCAACTAAAAAGATAAAAAAATGACTGCTTACATTCTGAGATCGAGCCTCTGTATGGTCCTCTTTTTTGGATTATACTGGTTGTTCCTGAGAAAACAAAAGCTGTTTAAGTTCAACAGGTATTACCTCATCTTATCTGTAATAATATCATTATTAGCTCCTTTCATTACGTTCAAAATCAGTTTTAATAGTACTGAGATCAACCAGGGAATAATGACTGTTCTTCAAAGTGTTCCGGAAGTAAGTCCGCTAACTGAGGAAATAACTTTTACCGAATCTGATAATGGATATTCTTCAGAGATGGCTCCGTTAAAAACGAATTCATCCCTCATTAATACCTATAATATTCTTATTCTAATTTACTTTTCAGGTTTAATATTCATGCTGATCCGTTTTTGCAGGAACCTTTTCCACATAAACCGTAAATTCAGGAGGTCTGAAAGAATTGATCATGGATGGTATAAGGTTGCACTCGTTGATCAACCGATTAATCCATTCAGTTTTCTTCGGACCATCTATGTGAATAAAAGTGATTATTTACAAAACAGGATCTCTCATAGTATTTTAAGCCATGAACTCGAGCACATAAGACAATCACATACAAGAGATATATTATTTTTTGAAATAATCCAGATCATTTACTGGTTCAACCCGGTTCTGAAGTTTTATAACTGGTCGGTAAGGATTAACCATGAGTATCTGGCTGATGATGCCGTAACCAGAAATTCTGCTGACATTAAGTCCTATTCCGATGAATTGATCAGTTTTATAAGCTTCAGGTCAAATATATCTCTGACAAGCGGAGTAAGTCCATCAATGATCAGACTGCGTCTTTTAATGCTTAATTCAGGCAATAACAGGTTCGCCAAAGCTATGAGAATAGTTTCTGCCTTAACTACAGCGGCTTTGCTATTTGTTATTCTTAGTATGAAACCTGACTACCAGGTTAAACAGGATCCTTCAAACAGCAGCAAAATAATAAAAACTCTCATTGAGGAAGTTAAGTTCAGAAACTCTGATTTTTCTCCCTCAAAAGCACTTTTTATAGTAAATGGCAGGATCCTTGAATCCAATGAGACGCTTGAGGCAGAACCAAATCAAATCAGAGATATCAGAATTCTTACAGGGCAGGCAGCAACTGACAAATATGGCAAAGATGCAGGTGATGGTGCAGTTGAATTAAGTTTATCAGGGGAATCTGATAAGGCGTCTGTTCATTACATATACAGTTTAACAGTGAATTCAGGATCACAGAAAGCAATAAATACACTGGTATCAAACTTATATTCCGTCAGTGTCTATACATATCCGGTTCCACCAAGTCAATCCGAGAAAAAACAGATGAGAGTAATTGCCATAGAGACAAGGGATCATCATAAAGCAAGAGGGCAGGTCATCCAAAAAAACGGTAAACCTTTACCTGGTGTTCGCGTAACTGCTACAGACAACCCCTGGAGGGTAAGAACAGATAAGGATGGACGCTTTATGCTGCGGGATGTAAAGGAGGGAGGTATGCTTGAATTTTCTCTGGCGGGATATCAGCCAGTATATCTGGCAACATCGGCTGTATTGTTTAACATTGACCTGGTAATAACACTTAATAAGAAGAACCGGGAAAACCTTAATAATGACAATCTTGCAATCCGTTATGTCATCAAAGACTTCTCAGGTACCTGGAAATTCAATAAAGAGTTAAGTAGAACCGGACTTCCGGAAGGAACAGGATATATCATTCAAATCCATCAAAATGATGCTGATTCCGTTCGCATGGACATTTCAATTACTCCCGGAAATAATAAACCTATAACGAGAAGTGAAAGATATGTCTTTAATACTGTGAAAGTTCTGGTTGATAACCAGGAGAAAAAACATACAATGTCATGTTCAATCGTACCGGGTGGAGAAACTTTTACCATAACCGATCGTATCAGGTATAAAAAGGAACAAGATAAAGAATACACACGTATTTATACATATTCACTCAGCGATGATGGCAACAGACTAACCATCCGGTCAGATGATTCATTGCCCGCCGGATCACAAATTACTACAGAAGCAGAATACGAAATAAAGGTATACGACAGGATCTGATGTCCAAAAAAGAGAGGTCAAAAGCCTCTCGTTTTCTTGAGCGGGAAAAGGGTTTCGAACCCTCGACCCTCAGCTTGGGAAGCTGATGCTCTACCACTGAGCTACTCCCGCAGTTTTCAGGGACAAAAATAATAAAATGGATGAATAGATCAAATTTTTATTATTCCTGGACAGGTTATTAAGAATTTATCTCCCCTTTGTCCTCTTACCTATTTCTTATACATTATTCGTACTTTTGGATTTTCTTAAAAACTTATCTATGGGAAAGATCGTAACCTTCGGTGAGATAATGCTAAGGCTCACTACTCCTAATCACCAGCGTATTGCGCAGGTAACCTCCTTCAATGTTTCTTTTGGAGGCGCTGAAGCAAACGTAGCCGTTTCTCTTGCTAATTTCGGCCTTCAGTCCGAATATGTGACCTGCCTGCCCAAAAATGATCTCGGTCAGTTCGTCCTTATGGACCTTCGGAAATATGGTGTCGGGATAAGCCAGATTATAATGGGCGGTGACCGGCTCGGGATTTATTTCATTGAAACAGGGTCTGTAGTCCGTCCAAGTAAAGTCATTTACGACAGGGCGGGTTCGGCAATCTCACAGGTAAAACCCGGAATGATAGATTGGGATAAGATATTTGATGGAGCCGAATGGTTTCACTGGACAGGCATAACACCGGCTATTTCAGAAAGTGCTGCACAGGTATGCCTTGAGGCTGTCAGAGCGGCTGCTAAAAAAGGAATTACAGTTTCGTGCGATCTTAACTACAGGAAGAACCTGTGGAAATGGGGGAAGAAAGCTGATGAGGTGATGCCCGATCTGGTTAAGGAATGCGATATAATTCTTGGAAATGAAGAGGATGCAGAAACAGTATTCGGAATAAAGCCGGAGAATCCCGGCTATATGAAAGGGGAAGTAGATGCTGAAGGATATGAATCAGTGTGCCGCAAACTAAAAGAAAAATTTCCTAAAGCTAAAAAAGTTATCATTACACTCAGAGGATCAATTAATGCCGATCATAATACCTGGTCGGGGGTTCTTTTCGATGGAAAAAAACTTTTTCGGGCGCCTGTTTACCAGATCACTCATATTATTGACAGGGTAGGAGGCGGGGATGCTTTCATGGGAGGACTTATCTACGGACTTCTCAGGTACAGGGATGACGACCAGAAGGCCCTTGATTTCGCTGTGGCAGCATCATGTCTGAAGCATACCATACCAGGAGATTTTAATATGGTAACAATACCAGAGGTGGAACAACTGATGGCCGGTAATTCATCGGGAAGAGTAGTTAGATAAATTTAAAATATTATTAGTAGGATGAAAGCTGAAATTATCACAATAGGGGATGAGCTTTTGATTGGTCAGACAGTTAATACAAATTCAGCATGGATTGGTTCAGAAATGAGTAAGATTGGTTTTGATCTGCACAGGATCACATCAATTCACGATAAAAGGCAGGATATTCTTGATACTCTTAAAGATGCGGAAGACAGGTCAGATGTGGTTCTCATTACCGGCGGACTAGGCCCGACAAGTGATGACATTACAAAGCAGGTCCTTTGCGAATATTTCAATACACACCTGGTACTTGATAAGATCGTTCTTACGATGATTGAGGAAATGATTAAAAAGAGGAACTATGTGATGAATGAAAATAACAGGCGCCAGGCCGAAATCCCGGAATCATGCAGGGTCCTCATTAATGAAACGGGCACTGCCCCGGGGATGTGGTTTGAAAAAGAAGGAACCGTGTTTGTGTCAATGCCCGGAGTCCCCAATGAGATGAAGCATATTATGAGTGAACATATTTTGCCTGAATTGAATAATCGCTTTACGTCACAGGTAATAGTACACAGAAATATAATGACTTATGGAGAAGCAGAAGCCAGGCTGGCCGAAATATTAACCGGGTTTGAAGCCGGATTACCCAAAGAGATAAAACTTGCTTATCTTCCTTCCGGAGGTATAATAAAGCTCAGGCTCACAGCTACCGGTACAGATAAAAAACATCTTGATTCAATTGTTGACTGTCAGGTAAAAATACTTTACACATATATACCCCATCTGATCTTTTCTGAGAATGAAGAGTCTCTTGAAGTAGTGATCAAAAAACTTCTTGCTGAAAGGCATCAGTCAGTCTGCACCGCTGAAAGCTGCACCGGAGGGAAAATTGCGAATATGATCACCAGTGTAGCCGGAAGCTCAGATTACTTCAGGGGTTCAGTAATTGCTTATGATAATTCTGTTAAGATCAAACTGCTCGGCGTGGATGAAGGCTTAATTAATAAGTATGGAGCAGTCAGCGAACAGGTGGTAACTCAGATGGCCGAAAATTCAAAAAAGCTGATGAATACCGATTTTTCTGTCGCAACATCAGGTATAGCTGGTCCCGGCGGAGGTACCCCCGAAAAACCTGTGGGAACGGTGTGGATAGCCGTTGCTTCGGCAAAAGGCACTGTAACAAGAAAATATGTTTATGGTAATAACCGTATCACTAATATCGAAAGATTTTCCATCGCCGCACTAAATCTCGTTAGAAAGCAGATTATCAATCAATAGAATAGCATATTGCCATTCTTCAAACACTATTCTCCATTATTATGTAAAAAAAGAATTAATTTATTTGCATAATAAGATAAAAATCACGTATTTTGCGCTTCGTTTTAAAAAGACTAACACTGTATTAGAAAAGTAAAATAAGTATTCAATGTCAAAAGTTTGTCAGGTTACAGGGAAGAAGGCGATGGTAGGAAACAACGTATCGCATTCAAAAAGAAGGACAAAGAGAAAGTTCTACCCCAATCTTTTCGAGAAAAAATATTTTTTACCCGAGGAGGACAGATGGGTTCAGCTAAAAGTATCAGCAGCCGGCATACGTCTTATAAGCAAGATAGGCCTGGCGAAAACACTCAGGGAAGCAAAAGCAAAAGGTTACATTTCGAATTATTAAAATAAGTTCATATAATGGCAAAGAAGGCTAAAGGTAACAGGCAGCAGGTGATCCTGGAATGCGTTGAACAGAAAGAAACCGGCATTCCCGGAATGTCGCGTTATATCACAACAAAAAACAGAAAAAATACACCTGACCGTCTCGAAAGGAAAAAATACAATCCTTTCCTTAAAAAACACACAGTTCACAGAGAAATTAAGTAATAAAAGCAATAAGAATTTACCATGGCAAAGAAAGTTGTTGCAACACTGAAAACAGGAGCCGGTAAGGCTTTTACTAAATGCATTAAGTTGGTCAAAAATGATAAATCAGGCTCTTACCAGTTTAAGGAAGAGGTAGTTCACAATGACCATGTAAAAGATTTCTTCGGGAAGAAATAATATTTCAACTTATAAGATGTTGTGAAGCTTTCTTCAGCTATGAAGGAAGCTTTTTTTATATTTTTTATATTTAATTGTTAAAATGGCTTTATTCGGATTCCTTGGAAAAGAGAAGAAATTGAGCCTTGATAAAGGGCTCGAAAAGACAAAAGAAAGCATCTTTTCAAAGCTTTCACGTGCTGTTGCAGGAAAATCTAAAGTCGACGATGAAGTACTCGACAACCTTGAGGAAGTACTGGTTTCATCGGATGTCGGCGTTGAGACAACCCTGAAAGTCATTGACCGTATAGAGAAAAGAGTTGCAAAGGATAAATATCTGAGTACAGGCGAGCTGAATAATATTCTAAAGGAGGAAATAGTTAGCCTTCTTGGCACTGGTAATATTACTGAACCTGATTTTATTGCGCCTGCAAAACTTAAACCCTATGTTATTATGGTTGTAGGTGTGAACGGTTCAGGAAAAACAACCACTATTGCCAAACTTGCATATAAATATAAAAAAGCCGGGAACAAGGTCCTGCTTGGTGCTGCCGACACTTTCAGGGCCGCTGCAATTGAACAGCTTGAGATCTGGGCCGGGAGGACAGGAGTGACAATGGTAAAACAGCAGATGGGATCAGATCCTGCTTCAGTGGCTTTCGATACTGTAAAATCAGCAGTTGCAGGTGATTATGATGTGGTTATTATTGATACTGCCGGCAGGCTCCACAACAAAATAAACCTGATGACCGAGCTTACCAAGATAAAAAGGGTCATGGAGAAGGTGCTTCCCGATGCACCTCATGAAGTGCTGCTGGTGCTCGACGGCTCTACCGGGCAAAATGCCTTTGAACAGGCAAAACAATTCACTTCGGCAACAAACGTTACTTCGCTTGCAATTACCAAGCTGGATGGAACTGCAAAGGGCGGTGTTGTGATTGGCATCTCCGACCAGCTTAAGATCCCGGTGAAATATATCGGTATAGGAGAGAAGATGGATGATCTTCAAATTTTCAGTCCGGCCGACTATGTCGATTCGCTTTTTTCATCTGAAAAGTAATAAGTAATTGCAAAGAGAAGTAAAACCCTGAAACTTTGAAACTTTGAAACTTTGAAACTTTGAAACTCTGAAGCTTTGAACCGAGGCGCAGCCGAGCTCGCCGAAGTCAAACCTTTACTTCATGTCCTGATAACTAAATCATTTGTGAAGCATAAAAAAATCAACATCGTAACCTTAGGCTGTTCAAAAAATATAGTCGACTCTGAAAAGCTTCTACGCCAGGTTCAGGCAGGAGGATATTCCATTGTCCATAATTCATCAGTTTTATCAGCTTCTGATACGGTTATTGTCAATACCTGCGGTTTTATCAATGATGCAAAGGAGGAAAGTATCGATACTATCCTTCGATTTGTAAAAGCAAGGGAGGCAGGGCAAATCAGCAATCTATACGTAATAGGCTGTCTTGCAGAACGATACATGGATACGCTCAAATCTGAAATCCCAGAAGTAAAAAAATATTTCGGAGTAAATAACATGACCGGAATCCTTCACGAACTGGGAGTTACAGAAAGAAAAGACCTTATGACTGACAGGTCACTGAGCGGCCCGGGGCATTACGCCTATCTGAAAGTGTCAGAAGGCTGTGATCGAACCTGCTCCTTCTGTGCTATTCCTCTTATACGTGGAAAATGCATCTCTCGTCCTCTGGAGGAGTTGGTTAAGGAGGCCGGTATCCTCGCCTCGCAGGGTGTCAGGGAGTTAATACTCATTGCCCAGGATCTAAGTTATTACGGCCTTGACCTTTATGGGAGGCAGATGCTGCCAGAACTTGTTTCAGAACTGCTTAAAACAGAGTCGCTGGAATGGATCAGGCTTCATTACCTTTATCCCGCCAACTTTCCGATCGGCCTGATAGAGATAATGAAAGCGAATCCAAGGATCTGCAGGTACATTGATATTCCGATCCAGCATATCTCCGATAAAATGCTGAGACTGATGAGAAGATCACACGACAGGAGGGAGACTGAAGCAATTCTCAACCACCTTCGCAATGAACTTCCCGATGCAGTAATCAGAACCACACTTATAGCAGGTCATCCGGGGGAAACTCAGAAGGAGTATGAGGAACTAAAACAATTCGTGGAATGCTTCCGCTTCGACAGGCTAGGGGTCTTTGCTTATTCACATGAGGAAGACACACATTCATGGAAGAAATATACCGATGAAATTCCGGCGGATGTAAAAGAATCAAGGGTTTCGGAATTAATGTCATTGCAGCAGGGAATCTCTTCAGAAAAAAATGAAAAACTGGTTGGAAGAAACCTGAAAGTCATTATCGACAGGAGGGAGGGGGAGTATTATATAGGCCGGAGTGAATATGACAGCCCCGAAGTAGACCAGGAGGTCCTGATCAAAGCTGCTGATCAGGACCTCCGGTCTGGAAATTTCTATAATATCAAAATTACTTCTGCAACCGAATTTGATTTGTTCGGCAGTCCGCTTTAGGAAGCAGGAGGAGATTCTATCTCTTTCTTCTTGTGCATCTTGATCCTGATCTCCGATTTAGGCTGGTTGAACCCTACATAGATGGTATCCCCTTCAGAGAGATTCGCCTTTATCAGGATCTCGGCCATCGGATCTTCAAGATATTTCTGAATAGCACGTTTCAGAGGTCTTGCTCCGAAATTTGCATCAAAACCTCTTTCAGCAATGAAATCTTTGGCTGCGTTTGTGATCTTCAGGTCAAAACCAAGTGAGTTAACTCTGGCGTAAAGTCCTTTCAGCTCAAGTTCAATGATCTTATTGATATCTTCCTTGCTGAGGGTGTTGAACATTATCACGTCATCGATCCTGTTAAGAAACTCGGGTGCAAATGTTTTCTGAAGCGCTTTCTGAAGAATGCTCTTCGTCTGCTCATCCCTCGAAGCCTTCTTTGCTGAAGTATCGAAACCAATTCCATGTCCAAATTCAGAGATCTGCCTGGTTCCTATATTTGAGGTAAGTATAACGATTGTATTCCTGAAGTCAACACGTCTTCCAAGGCTGTCGGTAAGCTGGCCTTCGTCGAGTACCTGAAGCATTATGTGGAACACATCGGGATGAGCTTTTTCTATTTCATCAAGAAGTACGACAGAGTATGGTTTCCTTCTGACTTTCTCGGTAAGCTGGCCACCTTCCTCATAACCAACATATCCCGGAGGCGCTCCGACAAGTCTTGAAACCGAGAACTTCTCCATATATTCGCTCATGTCGATCCTGATAAGGTTATCGGTGGTATCGAAAAGGAATTTGGCAAGGACTTTTGCAAGCTGGGTCTTTCCGACACCTGTCGGACCAAGAAATATGAAGGTTCCGATAGGCTTATTCGGATCCTTTAATCCAGCCCTGTTTCTCTGAATTGATTTTACAACTTTATTAATTGCTTCCTCCTGGCCTATAACACTGCCTTTGAGATCATCAGCCATCTTGAGCAGCCGGTGGCCCTCAGTCTGAGCTATACGCTGCACTGGCACTCCTGTCATCATTGCAACAACTTCCGCAACCTTCTCTTCATCTACGGTCTCGCGGTTGACGGCAAGTTCTTTTTCCCATTTTTTCTTTTCCAGTTCTATCATGTCAAGAAGATCCTTTTCCCTGTCACGGAAACTGGCAGCTTTTTCGAAATTCTGATTTTTCACTGCCATCATCTTTTCCTTTTTTGTATCCTCGAGCTGTTTTTCCAGAGCCAGTATACGCTCAGGAACAACAATATTGGATATATGAACCCTTGAACCTGATTCATCGAGAGCATCGATAGCTTTATCGGGCAAATGCCTGTCGGAAATATAACGGTGTGTAAGATGAACACATGCATCTATGGCCGAATCGGTGTAGATGACATTATGGTGATCTTCATATCTTTCTTTAATATTATGAAGGATATGAATGGTTTCTTCAATCGACGTGGGTTCAACGATCACTTTCTGGAATCTTCTCTCAAGAGCACCGTCCTTTTCAATATGCTGCCTGTATTCATCAAGAGTTGTTGCGCCAATGCATTGGATCTCTCCACGGGCCAGCGCCGGCTTGAGCATATTGGCTGCATCGAGCGAGCCTGTTGCTCCGCCTGCTCCAACGATGGTATGTATCTCATCAATGAAAAGTATAATATTATCATTTTTTGACAGTTCATTCAGAATAGCTTTCATACGCTCCTCGAACTGTCCGCGATATTTTGTACCAGCAACTATTGAAGCCAGGTCAAGGGCAACAACTCTTTTGTTAAAGAGGACCCTTGATACATTTCTTCTTGTTATTCTCAGAGCTAAGCCTTCTGCTATGGCTGATTTACCAACTCCCGGCTCGCCGATCAGCACCGGATTATTTTTTTTCCTCCTTGAAAGTATCTGGGCAAGTCTTTCAATCTCTCTTTCCCTGCCAACAACAGGGTCAAGCCTGCCTTCTTCGGCAGCTTTTGTCAGATCAATCCCGAAGTTATCAAGCACCGGTGTATCGGAAGATGGTTTTGCTGAAGAAGGCGCATTTGGCTGCCCTTTCCCCGGACCGCCGAAACTCTGGCCTTCATCGTCCTCTTCTCTTGGGAAATCAGCTTTTGCCTGTGGCAATTCCGCTTCAACCATGCGTCTTACTGTTTGATAATTTACATCCAGTTCAGTCAAAAACCTTGTTACAAGAGTATTTTCATCCTTTAGAATTGCAAGAAGAAGATGTTCAGAATCAATATTATTACTTTTTAATGCCTTTGCTTCGAGATAGACCAGCTTGAGAATCCTTTCCGTGCTCCTCAGCAACGGGATTATCTCGTGGCCGGCTACCGGTACGGGACTTTCGACTTTTATGCTCTTTTCAAGTGAACCCTTGAGAACCAGAAGATCAATACCCTGGTTGATAAGTATCTCAACCGCAACACCTTCCCCGTCCCTGAGGATTCCAAGAAAAAGATGCTCAGGGCTGATATGACTGTTCCCCAGCCTGATAGCTTCTTCTTTGCTGTATCCAAGGATATCTTTTACCCTTTGAGAAAATTGTGAATCCATATTTTGGTCTTTCAATTATCAATTTACTAATTTTATGCCGCTTTGAATGACATTCTGTCAATGACCACGACATTTATTCAACTTTTTACACAATCAAAGTTAAAAATTTACGATATAAGTACTATGCAATTATCATGCCCAGTTATAAACAATATATCACTTTGTTAGTTCACAACTAAGCATTTTTTTACTACTTTCGTGAATCAAAACACAAGATAAGTATTGTTTTTGTAATTACCTAATATATAATTTGTTATGTTGGAAAGAGGAAGGGTCATTCAAATCAATATTGAAGACGAAATGAAGTCGGCTTATATTGATTATTCCATGTCGGTCATTGTATCAAGAGCTTTACCTGATGTAAGGGACGGATTAAAACCTGTTCACAGGCGTGTGCTTTTTGGTATGTCTGATCTTGGAATGCTCTCAAACAGACCCTATAAGAAATCGGCCAGGATAGTAGGGGAGGTGCTCGGTAAATATCATCCTCACGGAGATTCATCGGTGTATGAGGCAATGGTCAGGATGGCACAGGAATGGTCATTGAGATATCCCCTGGTTGACGGGCAGGGTAATTTCGGTTCTGTTGACGGAGACAGCCCTGCAGCAATGAGGTACACTGAGGTAAGACTTAAAAAGATTGCAGAGGAAACCCTTGCCGATATTGATAAGGAAACAGTTGATTTTCAGCCCAATTTTGATGACTCATTGCAGGAACCGATGGTTCTGCCAACCCGGCTCCCCAATCTTCTGGTGAACGGAGCTTCGGGAATTGCTGTCGGAATGGCCACAAATATGCCCCCGCATAATCTTACAGAGATAATAGATGCCACAATAGCATACATTGACAATAATGAAATTACAACAGATGAGATTCTTCGCCATGTTAAAGGACCCGACTTCCCGACAGGAGGAATAATTTATGGTAACCAGGGAATACGAGATGCCTGTGAAACAGGTAGAGGAAGAATAGTTGTCAGGTCCAAGACTGAAATAGAATTTACACCTTCAGGCAGGGAATGCATTATTGTTTCAGAAATTCCATACATGGTCAATAAGGCTGAAATGATCAGAAAAATCGCTGACCTTATTAATGAAAAGAAGCTTGAGGGCATTTCATATATAAACGATGAATCGGACCGCGACGGAATGAGGATTGTAATAATCCTGAAGAAGGACGCTACCGCAAATATTGTTTTGAACCATCTCTACAAATATTCACAGATGCAGACTTCCTTCAGCGTTAATAATATTGCGCTGGTGAAGGGAAGGCCAAAAACTCTTAATACAAAAGAACTTATAGGTCATTTTGTCAATCACCGTCATGACGTTATTATAAGAAGGACCAAATTCGATCTGAGCCAGGCTGAAAAACGGGCGCATATACTTGAAGGCCTTATTATTGCCAGCGACAATATAGATGAAGTAATTGCAATTATAAAGTCGTCGAGTACACCTGACAATGCAAGGGAAAGGTTGTCGGAAAGATTCGGGCTCAGCGAGATTCAGTCAAGGGCGATTGTTGAAATGAGGCTCAGACAGCTCACCGGACTAGAACAGGAAAAACTGAGGGCTGAGTATAAGGAAGTTATGGAACTGATAGAATACCTTAGGAGCATTCTGGCCGACCATGACCTACAGATGAAGATCATAAAGGAGGAACTTGCTGAGATCAAGGAAAAATACGGAGATAAAAGACGTACTGAGATTGTGCTGAACGCCGAGGAATTCAATCCCGAAGATTTCTATGCCGACGAAGAAATGGTAATTACTATTTCTCACATGGGTTATATTAAAAGAACACCGCTTACCGAGTTCCGCAGGCAAAACAGGGGAGGAACCGGGGCCAAGGGAGGCGCAACAAGGGATGAGGATTTCATTGAGCATCTCTATGTGGCCACCATGCATAATACAATGCTCTTCTTTACAAGCAAGGGAAAAGTATACTGGCTCAAGGTTTATAGCATTCCTGAGGGATCAAAGGTCTCAAAAGGCAGGGCAATACAGAATATGATAAATATAGAACCGGACGATAAAGTGAGGGCATTCATCAATGTCAGGAATCTTAATGATGAGGAATATATTAATAATAATTTCATAGTACTGTGTACCACAAAAGGAATCATTAAAAAAACATCCCTTGAAGCATATTCCAGGCCAAGACTTAATGGTGTTAATGCAATTACTGTGAGGGAGGATGATGAACTACTCGAAGCAAGAATGACAAACGGAAGTCATGAAATTATGCTTGCCGTTAAATCGGGACGTGCAATAAGGTTCCCTGAAGGAAAGGTTAGACCTATGGGCCGGACCGCCTCAGGCGTAAGAGGTATAACCCTAGCTGATGAAAAAAATGATATTGTTATCGGGATGATTACCATCGAAAACAAGGAAAAAGAGGTTCTTGTTGTCTCTGAAAGAGGTTATGGAAAAAGATCGGATGTTGATGGCTATAGAATCACAAACAGAGGGGGAAAAGGGGTAAAGACAATAAATATTACTGAAAAAACAGGATCATTGATCGCTCTTAAAGATGTAACCGATCAACATGATCTAATGATTATCACTCAGTATGGTAATATTCTCAGAAGTTCTGTATCATCACTAAGGGTAATGGGTAGGGCAACACAGGGAGTAAGGCTTATTAACCTCAGGGAAAATGACATAATTGCATCTGTTGCATGTGTGCTTGTAAGTGAAACTGAAGGTGAAGAAAAGGCTGTAACTGATGAAAATAATATCAATTCCGGAGATAAAAATAGCCCGAACGATGAAATTGGCAAAGAATTTGAAGATTAGTAACTATTATTATACATTTACGGAAATTTTTAAAAAACAAATTTTTAAAATTTATATCATGAAAAAACTTTTTCTGTTGTTAGCAATTATTAGCATTTCACTGGGAGCAATGTCTCAAAAAGGTAAAGTTACCAGTGCTCTGAGTTTTATCGATCAGGGACTTCTTGATAAAGCTAAGGTGGCCATTGACGAGGCTATGGTGAATGAAAAAACAAAAGACTGGTTTAATACATATTTTGCAAAAGGTAAACTATGCCAGGCTTCATTCGAATCAGATAATGAAAAATTCAAATCATTGTGTGGAACAAATCCCCTGGCAGAAGCTTATGCTGCTTATGAGAAAGCCATCGCTCTCGATTCAAAGGGAACTATTAAGAAGAGAATAATCACTAACATGGTCTATAACTCGCTGGCAGTGGACCTTTTCACACAAGGTAGTCAGCAATTTTCCTCAAAAGATTTTGATGGCGCTTTGCAATCCTTCCAAACCCAGATTGAGATTACCGAAAGTGATAAATTTGCCGGTGCAATCGATACAGGTATGTATTACAATGCCGGCCTTGCTGCTATCAACTCAGCTAAATACGAACCGGCTATTAAATATTTTGAAAAATGCGCCGAAATGAAGTATCAGGGAATCAGGCCTTACTACCAGATCTATGAGAGCTACCTTGGAATGGGCGACACAACTAAAGCCGAATCTATTCTTATAGACCTTCCTAATAAATTCCCTGGCGATAAAACCGTTACTTTACAGTTGATTGACCTGTATCTGAAAAGCGGTAAAAACGAAGAGGCGCTTAAATATATCAATCTGGCCAAGCAGGAAGATCAAAATAACTACAGCCTTTATTATGCTGCAGGGATCATGTTCCTGAACCAGAATAAATTCGATGAGGCTATTGTAGAACTCGCAAGATCAGTTGAACTGAAAGGTGATTTCTATGACAATCAGTACGCTCTTGCAGTTTCTTATATTAATAAAGCTGCCGATATGTTCACTAAAGCCAACGACATCATGGATGTAAAGGAATATACAATAGCAGTTGAAAAAGCTAATGAAGTATATGCTAAAGCGCTTCCTTTTATGGAAAAGGCTTATGAGCTTAAACCTGACGATACTTATGCAATGCAGAGCCTGAAAGAATTATACTACAGACTTAAAATGACTGATAAATATAACGCAGTGAAGGAAAAACTTGATGCATTAGAGAAAAAGTAAATACTACATGATCTTATAAATAGGGGCTGTTCCGAAGGGGACAGTCCTTTTTTTTTATTTTGAACCGGAAGTGTAATGTGGACCGGTATGTAAATTTTCTATTTTACATAATATTAATTATAGGCTTTTTAATAAGATCAGTTTAAGCCACATTTGATTGATATCCCGCTTTTAAAAGCATTTACTTAAAGTGGATATCATATTGCCACCTGAAGCTGATTCAGGTTACGGTAAATGCCATTCTCAATCTTCAGAAGCTGTTCATGTGTTCCTTTCTCAGCAATTCTGCCGTTTTCAAGAACGAGTATCTGGTTTGCCCTTCGGATAGTTGATAACCGGTGTGCAATTACAATAGACGTTCTTCCAATCATCAGCTTTTCCAGCGCATCCTGAACAAGGCGTTCTGACTCTGAATCAAGTGACGATGTTGCTTCATCAAGGATAAGTATTCGCGGATCTTTAAGAACTGCCCGTGCTATAGCAATACGCTGCCGCTGACCACCTGAAAGCTGGGTTCCTCGTTCACCAACAATGGTGTCTAATTTATCCGGAAACCTGTCAATGAATTCGAGGGCATTTGCCTTGGATGCAGCTTCAATGATCTCTTTTTCATCTGCTCCTGGTTTTCCATACGAGATGTTTTCTTTTATGGATCCTCCAAAAAGGAAAATATCCTGTGGTACCAGTGCTATCTGGTTTCTAAGCGATGATAATGAAATTTCACGGCTATTACGATTTCCAAAGATGATATTACCTGAAGTTGGTTCATAGAATTTTAAGAGTAATGCCGCAATTGTTGATTTCCCGGCGCCGCTCGAACCTACAAGCGCCACCATCTGGTTCTCGTTAATTGACAGGTTAATATTGCTAAGTACCTCTTCGTCAGGCCTTGAAGGATATCTGAAATAAACATTTTCAAACCGGATCTGGCACTTCAGCACATTTTCCCCGACAATCTGCTTTTTGTCATCAAGCCGTTCCTCTTCTTCTTTTAATATATCAAAAAGCTCCTCAGTGGCGCCTATAAATTTCTGTATCTGCGTGTAAACATTTGCAAGACCTCCTATGGTGCCTCCTACAAATCCTGAATATACTACAAATGAAAACAGCTCCCCGGCATCAATAAATCCCTGCGACATCATTATTGCACCTTGCCATATTACGGCAACCATAGCGCCAAAAAGGCCAAAAATCATGAATGCCGAAAAAGCTCCGCGGTATTTTCCTCCCTTCATTCCGATTCTTGCAATCTCATTAGTCCTTGACTTATACCTGTTCATTTCAAAAAATTCATTCGTATATGCTTTAACAATCTGTATTCCCTGCAGTGTTTCTTCCACGATAGTATTCGATTTGGCAACTTCAGCCTGAACCTGTTTGGAATATTTCCTTATGAATTTACCAAAAAATACTGCCAGCAACATCATTCCGGGTAATACGGCAAGCATAAATAATGTTAATTTCCAGGAAGTTATAACAAGAAGTGTTATTCCTCCCGTAATTATTATTATTTGTCTTATGAATTCAGCCAGTGTTGTTGTAAGTGTTTCCTGCAACAGTGATATATCCGATGAGATCCTGCTGTTCAACTCCCCTACCCTGTGCTTTTCAAAAAACCTCACCGGTAGTGTAATCAAGTGATTAAATGTATGTTGCCTGAGAAATGAAAGTGTTTTTTCAGTTACATTTACGAACAATATCACTCTGAAATAAGAAAAGACAGCCTGTATCAAAAGGGTCAGAAAAAGCAGCATGGCTATCCTGTTAAGATCCTCCGTGAGATTTCCCTCGTTGGCTGAATTTACAAGGTCCCCAAGGAGCTTTGGGAACGCCAGGCTGGCAATGCTTGAGCCCATCAGAAAGAACAGCCCCAGGAAATATTCGATCCTGTATGGCCTGATATAACTATATAATTTAAACGCATTTTTAAGTCCTTCCGGGGTAATCTTCTTAGTTGGTACTTCTGCCATATTGATTCTTTGTCTAATTTTGCCTTACGACTACAAACAACATTTAACTGCAGTTGTTCCGTTTTATCTGAAACCTTAATTGATGAGATAATGCATTTTATACAAAAATCAACTATTGATTTCCTTACAGACCTTAAAAGGAATAACGACAAGGACTGGTTCCAGGCCAACCGCAGCAGATATGATGATGCCAGATCGGATTTTAATAATTATGTTCAGGCTGTTATCGACGAGATAATTTCTTTCGATCCGATCATGAAGGGACTTGAAGCCAAAAGCTGCGTTTACAGGATAAACCGTGATATAAGATTTTCAACAGATAAAACAATTTATAAAACTCACTTTGGAGCATATATAGTCCGGGGAGGAAAAAATAACGGTAGCAGCTTCGCCGGATATTACGTCCACGTTGAACCTGGCAATTCAATGATTGCCGGAGGTGCCTGGTTTCCGTCATCAACCTGGCTTGCACTTATCAGAGAGAAGATAAGTGATGAAGGAGGTAAACTTCTTAAAATACTTAATGATAGAAAGTTCCGGAATATGTTCGGAGAAATAGACGGAGAAAAGCTTAAGAGCGCCCCTAAAGGATATGTAAAAGATCATCCCTTTATTGACCTTCTGAAATATAAAGGCTTAGGAGTGGTAAAGATATTGACGGATAAGGAAATCTGCAGCACAAATGGATTTGATCTCATTTTAAAAGCATCGGCTATGATCAAACCTCTGAAT
Organism: uncultured Bacteroidales bacterium; assembly: GCA_942492865.1. Taxonomy (GTDB): domain Bacteria; phylum Bacteroidota; class Bacteroidia; order Bacteroidales; family VadinHA17; genus LD21. The sequence goes on from OW818650.1 coordinate 3,787,829, forward strand.
GATTTCCTGAACGATCATAATTAATGATAGCCGCAATCAATCCGGATCATCTAAATCAGGCAAACTTATAGGACGGAACTTTTCTCATCCTGAGATTGAGTGGAGTAACTTCAAGGTATTCATCATCCTTGATAGCTTCCATGGATTCTTCAAGCGAGAATTTGATCTTCGGGGCAATCTTCAAACCTTCATCAGAGCCTGAAGCCCTCATATTGGTAAGTTTTTTTCCCTTGATGATGTTAACTTCAACATCTCCGAGACGTGTTGACTCACCTATGACCTGTCCCCTGTAAACCAGTTCGCCCGGATCAATGTAGAACCTGCCCCTGTCCTGCAAACGATCTATTGCATATCCGGTTGCCATACCTGTTTCGAGTGAGATGAGCGAGCCATTTTGTTTCGGCATCAGTTCATCACCTTTATATTTATCGTATGCCCTGAAACGGTGATGCATTACAGCTTCTCCGGAAGTTGCGGTGAGCATGTTGTTCCTCAATCCGATCAGGCCCCGTGAAGGTATATCGAATTCAAGGTGTATAAGATCACCCTTTGCCTCAATAATAATCATCTCTCCTTTTCTCTGGGTAACAAGTTCAATAGCTTTTCCGGAGAAATCGGCCGGGACATCAATTGAAAGAGTTTCATAAGGCTCACTTTTTACACCATCGATATCCTTAAGGATCACCTTAGGCTTGCCAACCTGAAACTCATAACCTTCACGGCGCATCGTTTCAATCAGAATTGAAAGATGAAGTATCCCACGGCCATATACATTGAAAGTATCCTCGGATGTTGTATCCTCTACCTTCAAGGCAAGGTTCTTCTCAGTCTCTTTCATCAGCCTTGTCCTGAGATGCCGTGAAGTAACGAACTTTCCCTCCTTGCCAAAGAATGGTGAGTTATTGATAGTAAACACCATGCTCATTGTAGGCTCATCAACCTCGATACGCTTAAGCGCCTCGGGATTCAGAAGATCTGCCAGAGTGTCACCTATTTCAAAATCTTCAAGACCGACTACAGCACAAAGGTCACCGCATCTTACACTTTCAGTTTTCACTCTGCCAAGTCCTTCAAAAACATAAAGTTCTTTAACCCTGACTTTTTTTACAACACCATGATTCTTGCAAAGGGTATAATCGGAACCGGTAGTTATATCACCCCGGAAAACCCTGCCGATCGCAATACGTCCCACATAGTTTGAATGATCGAGCGATGCAACCTGCATCTGGGCGGTACCTTCAATATATGGGGGTTCAGGTATCTGTTCAAGAATTGTATCAAGCAAAAAAGTTATGTCTTTCTCGGGATTCTTCCAGTCCTTTCCCATCCAGCCGTGCTTGGAAGAGCCGAACACGGTCTCAAAGTTCAGCTGCTCATCGGATGCGTCAAGATTGAACATCAGTTCAAAGATATCCTGCTGAACCTCATCGGGCCGGCAATTTTCTTTATCAACTTTATTTACAACTACTATTGGCTTTAGGCCCAGTCTTATGGCTTTATCGAGAACAAACCTTGTCTGTGGCATTGTTCCTTCAAAAGCATCCACAAGCAAAAGTACACCGTCGGCCATTTTCAGAACCCTTTCGACCTCGCCTCCGAAATCGGCGTGACCAGGTGTATCAATAATATTTATTTTAACTCCCTTGTATCGTGCAGACACATTTTTTGAAAGAATTGTTATTCCCCTCTCCCTTTCAAGATCATTGCTGTCGAGTATCAGGTCTCCTGCATCCTTCCTCTGATCCAGAACCTTACACTCCTGAATGATCCGATCGACCAGTGTCGTCTTCCCATGGTCGACATGTGCAATTATTGCTATATTTCGTATTGACTGCATATTAAAATTTCAGAGTGCAAAAGTAATACAGTTGAGCAGATTAACTATTATAGTCTGAGAATTAATTTTTAAAATAAAATTTATATCTTCGGAGGTAAATTAATATTGAATAATATGAAAAAGCTGTTACTGATCTCTGTTCTTTTCTCAATAACCATGATTTCCTCTTATAGTCAGGCTACTAAGCTTGAAGTTGGAATGAAAGCTCCTGACTGGGTTTTCACTGATGCCGGCAAAAAAGAATTCTCAATGAAATCGTGGGAAGGAAAAGTACTCCAGGTCAATTATGTAGATCCTGATGAGTCGGAGATGAACGAACCATTTAATGAAGCTGTAAACAAAGCTGTTGATGTCGATAAGAGATTTTCAAGGGATAATTTCCAGGGATTTGGTATTGTGGACTGCAAATCGACCTGGAAGCCAAATGGACTGATCCGCTCAATTGCCGGCCGGAAAGCAAAAAAATTCAATACAACAATTTTGTTCGATTATGATGGCACGCTCCACCAATTATGGGGTATGCCCAAAGATGGTTATACTATTGCAATCATAGATAAAAACCGGATTTGCAGGGCATTATATACAGGTAAAATCCCTCAGGCGGAAAATGAAAAAGCAATTCAGCTTATTGAACAGCTGATTAAGGAATAAACCGGTAACCGGTCTTTTCAGAAATAACTCTCCACCTTGTAAAGGGGGAGTACCCGCAGGGGGAGGGGGTTTAATTGATATTCGGTAATGTAAAAGTCGAGTACCGAATATCGAACATCTAATCTGTATGAAAGTTCCCAATCTGCTTATAATCGCCGGTACCGGTACCAAATCAGGTAAAACAACGCTGGCTTGCAGGCTTATTGAGCAATTAAAGGTAATGAAGCCTGTGGCAGTCAAGATCACGCCTCATTTTCATGAGACTACTCCCGGACTCGAGCTGATAGACGAGGGAAAAGATTATTCAATCTATAAGGAAAAAAATCAGGAGTCTTCAAAAGACACATCCAGAATGCTGAAAGCAGGCGCTTCAGTGGTATATTTTGCAAAAGTAACTGATAAGACCCTTTCTGATGCATTTATCAAAATAAGGGAAAAGGTAGGCAACTCCTCTCCCATTATCTGCGAATCGCCGGCTTTAAGACGGTTTGTAGATCCCGGGTTATTTGTAATAATATCATCTGATAAAGTTGAAAAGCAAAAGGATATAAGTCACTTACAAAATCTTCCTCATGTAAAACTTAAATACGAAGATATCATCAACCAAACCATCTTACCTCTAAACTTTATTGATGGAAAGTGGATCTCTAAGGAATAAAAACTCTTAATTTATTTCTTTAACGTCTTTAATATCCCCTCCAAGTCTTGCCTTGATCCTCTCAAGATCGTTTTTCATTGTTGCGATAGATTGTATAAGCTGCTTTTCAGGCAGAACAGGTTCCGGAATTTCGCTGCTAATGTAATTTACGAACCTCCATATCTCCTTAACTTCATTGACATGGACCTCATAAGGTTCGTACATGGGATTAAGTGAATAAAGAACAAGTTTTCCGTCTTTTGAAAGATTATTTTCCACGATCTTAAAAACGATCCCGTCATTTAAAGTAAATACAATATAGGCCTTGCCGCTTATTATCTGCAGCCAGTCCTGGAGAAATTCCCCTGTAACCCACGAACCGTCAGGTATGGGAAGCATCGAATCTCCTTTCAGCTGGAAGGTTCTGTATTTACGCTTATCTGATAAAAAAGGGAGACGGAAGCGGGGAAGCTCCCCGATAAATTCCGGATCTGAATACCCCATGGCATATCCCGCCTTGGCTTTTTCCGGTACCAGCTCAATGTTCTCCTGGTTGTCTGACGAGACTGATGTGGCAAGAACCCTCAGGTTACTTCCCCTGATGTAAGTATCATAACCTCTTTCAAGCTCTCCAAGCTGGCTTTCTGATAATTTCGACAGATCAACCTTCAGCAGGGTATCTATCGAAATATTGAAGTATCCCGAAAATGAGATTAGTATCCCTATTCCAGGCTGGGCTACACCGTTCTCATACCCGCTAAGGGTGGAACGTTTAAGGTTAAGGGCCACCGCAATATCATCCTGCGTCCTGCCTTTCCTTTTTCTTAAAAATTTTAAGTTGGATGTAAAGTACATTTGATAAATTTGATTATATTGTCATCACAAATATGATTAATTATTAATCAAATATAAAGTAAGTTTTGAATATATGCAAAAAAAAGTGACTAAAGTGACTAAAGTTACGAGTGACTAGAGTTTGAAGAATAAAACTTATAAATATGGAAAATAAAGAATTTGGAATGAAGATGGAAAATAGGACAAAATCCTTTGCCATTAAGATCATCAGGCTTTCTGCAACTCTGCCAGGTACAATTGAAGGTAGAATAATCAGAAATCAGCTGACTAAAGCAGGTACCAGTATTGGCGCTAATTACCGTGAAGCGAATAGAGCCAGAAGCAAAGCGGATTTCAAAAACAAAATCAAAATCTGTGAAAGTGAATCAAATGAATCATCTTATTGGCTTGAGATCATACAAGAAATGAAGTGGTACACACCAAATTCAGAGCTGGCAGAATCAAATGAATTGCTGGCAATATTCGCTTCCATAGGTAAAAGTCTGACCTGATTATTTATCACTTTAGTCACTTTAGTCACTTTAGTCACTTTAGTCACTTTTACAATGAGCTTAACCGGAAATATAGAGAGGGCGGTCCTGCACCTCGACCTAGATTCGTTCTTTGTATCGGTCGAAAGGCTCAGGAACAGCAGGCTCGAAGGCAAGCCGGTGATCATTGGCGGCCTGTCCGACCGTGGTGTGGTTGCGAGCTGCAGCTATGAGGCCCGCAAATATGGAGTAAGCTCGGCCATGCCAATGAAGATGGCCAGAAGCATGTGTCCCGATGCGATCATAATACGTGGCGACATGGAAGAGTACAGCAGATACTCGAACCTGGTTACAGAAGTCATAGCCGGCAAGTCGCCTTTATATGAGAAGGCATCCATCGATGAGCACTACATCGACCTTACGGGGATGGACCGGTTCTATGGCTGCTACAAATGGTCGCACGAGCTGAGGCAATCCATAATAAAGGAAACCGGCTTACCAATATCAATCGGGCTCTCGGTAAATAAGACAGTGTCGAAGATCGCTGCAGGTGAGGCAAAGCCGAATGGGGAGAAAGAGGTGAAAAAAGATATAGTCCTCCCCTTTCTCGATCCGCTCTCGATAAGCAAGATCCCGATGGTTGGCCAGAAAACCTACCAGTCATTACGGTCAATGGGGATTACCACAATCTATACCCTCAGGAACATTCCTGCCGAAATGCTGGAAAAGCTGATGGGTAAAAACGGCATCGAGATATGGAAAAGAGCAAATGGTATTGACTTCACTCCCGTTATCAGCTATTCGGAACGAAAGTCAATAAGCACCGAACATACCTTCGATAAAGATACTACCGACATAGCCCGGCTCAACCAGCTGCTGGTAAGCATGGTCGAAAAAATAGCCTTCGAGCTGAGGGACCAGGAGAAGCTTGCATCGTGCATAGCTGTAAAAATAAGATATTCGAATTTCGATACACATACTCTGCAGAAGCGGATCCCATACACATGCTTCGATCACGTGCTTGCCGATACAGCAAAGGATCTCTTCAGCAGGCTTTACCAGAGACGAATGCTTATAAGACTTATCGGGGTAAGATTAAGTTACCTGGTACGGGGCGTACAGCAACTCGATATGTTCGATGACACTCCCGAAAAAGTAAGCCTTTACCTGGCAATGGACAAACTCAGAAAGCGTTTCGGGCGCAATGCGGTAAGAAGAGCTGCCGGAGTAATGACTTATGCCGAAAGGGAGGAAAAAGCCTTAAAACAGCTTGAAAATGCTTTAAAAGAGCAGGAAATGATGGAGGATAGACTCAAAAGGGGGCATTGGTAGGAAGAAAGTGACTAGAGTGAGCTAGAGTGACTAGAGTGAACTAGAGTTAAAGTTAAAAGAGTTAAAAAAGTTACTAACGTTTTAAAATGGAAAATATGGATAACAAGGAATTTAGCAGGAAGCTTGAGAGAAGAACTAAAGCATTTGCGATAAGGATCATAAAATTATCAACACTACTCCCGAATACAGTGGAAGGAAAGATAATAAGAAATCAGCTGACAAAAGCAGGGACCAGCATTGGAGCTAACTATCGTGAAGCAAACAGAGCAAGAAGCAAAGCTGATTTTAAGAATAAGATTAAAATCTGTGAAAGCGAATCCAGCGAAACAATTTACTGGCTTGAAATTACAGAGGAATTGAAATGGATCGAACAAAAAGAATTACAGCCAGATATTGCAGAAGCAAATGAGTTATTGTCAATTTTCACTTCTATTGATAAAAGTCTGCAATGTTAACACTCTAGTTCACTCTAGTCACTCTAGCTCACTCTAGCTCACTTCTTCAATGTACCTGAATTGTCACTCCTACTACAGCCTCCGCTACGGAACGATGTCCGTGGAAAAGCTCGTGCAAAAAGCATCTGCAGCGGGAACTGATGTCATAGCCCTGACTGATATCAACAACTCTTCGGCAATTCCGGAGTTTGCAGGAGAATGTGTTAAAAGCAATATAAGACCTGTTGCAGGGATAGAATTCAGGAACCAGAATGAATTTCAGTACATTGGCATTGCCAGGAATAATAAGGGTCTCCGTGAGTTGAATGAATTTCTTTCAAACCTGAACTTCAGTAAAGAGATTGTGCCTTTCCCGGCGCCACAGTTCTCAGATTCATACATTATTTATTCCCTGAAAAAATTACCTGATCGTAAACTCTTTGACAATGAGCGCATAGGCATCCGCCAATCGGAGATCAACCGTCTGCTGACACTTAATACCGACAGAAACCGGATGGTCCTGCTTCAGCCTGTAACCTTTGCAGAAAAGGACGACATATTCATTCATAAAAGCCTGAGGGCTGTCGATAACAATATCCTGCTAAGCCATCTTAAACCATCTCAGTGCGCTGAAGAAGATGAATTTTTTATGCCATACCCACTGAAAAACAATGGTTCGGATCTTGACAGACTGATTAAAAACACTCAGCAACTGCTGAATGACTGTACCCTTGATTTTGACCGGAAAAGCCTGAAAAATAAAAAGATCTATTCAGCCAGCATGCAGGATGACAGGATGCTGCTCGGAAAACTTGCCTGGGATGGAATGATCTACAGGTATGGCAGGGATAATAAAGAGGCAAAGAAGAGAATTCAGCACGAGCTTGAAATAATCGACAAGCTCGGATTCTCAGCCTACTTCCTTATAACCTGGGATATAATAAGGTATTCAATGGCACGGGGATTCTACCATGTGGGACGTGGCAGCGGAGCTAATTCTGTTGTTGCTTACTGCCTTAAAATCACAAATGTTGACCCTATCGATCTAAACCTTTACTTTGAGAGGTTTATCAACCCGAAAAGAAGCTCCCCTCCCGACTTTGACATTGACTATTCCTGGAAAGAAAGAGACGAAGTAATTGATTATATTTTCAAAAGATATGGCTTCCGTCATACGGCCCTTCTGGGGACCATGAACACATTCAGGGGTAAGTCAATAGTCAGGGAACTGGGAAAGGTCCATGGCCTTCCCAAAGAAGAAATTGATTCCCTCATTGATAACCCTTCAGCCGAAACCAACAGGAATGAGATAACCGGTATAATATTTTCCACAGGGCTCAGGATAGCCGATTTTCCCAATTCGCGGAGCATTCATGCAGGAGGCATCCTTATCTCGGAAGAACCCATTACATGTTATACAGCTCTGGATATGCCTCCAAAAGGCTTTCCAACTACCCAGTGGGATATGTACACGGCCGAAGAGATTGGCTTTGAAAAACTTGACATCCTGAGCCAGCGAGGTATCGGACACATCAAAGAAAGCGCTGAGATCATTCTCCGCAACAGAGGAATGGACGTGGACGTTCACGCCATCCAGAAATTCAAAAATGATCCTTTGATAAAGGAACACATGAGGAAAGGCGAGACAAAGGGATGTTTCTATGTGGAAAGCCCGTCGATGCGGGGACTACTTCAAAAGTTAAGGTGCGAGGATTACCTTACCCTTGTTGCCGCAAGTTCAATTATACGTCCCGGAGTTGCCCGGTCAGGAATGATGAAAGAATATATTCACAGGTTTCATAACCCTAATAATTTCAGCTATATACATCCGGTAATGAAAGAACAGCTTGAGGAAACTTACGGGATCATGGTGTACCAGGAAGATGTGCTGAAAGTGTGCCATCATTTTGCCGGACTCGATCTGGCTGATGCCGATATACTCCGCAGGGCAATGAGCGGAAAATTCAGATCGAAGCAGGAAATGCAAAGAATTATTGACAGGTTCTTTTCAAACTGCCGGGAAAAGGGTTACAGCGATTCGGTAACAAACGAGATATGGCGACAGATCGAATCATTTGCCGGTTATTCATTCTCCAAGGCACACTCTGCCTCCTATGCCGTTGAGAGCTATCAGAGCCTGTACCTGAAAGCTCACTTTCCGCTGGAGTTCATGGTGGCCGTAATAAATAATTTCGGTGGATTCTACAGGACATGGGTATACGTTCATGAGGCAAAGAGATGCGGAGCTGTGATCCAGTTGCCATGTGTGAATAAAAGCTATTTTAAGACAACTATCTACGATAAGGATATCTACCTGGGATTCATTCACATAATGAGCCTGGAAGAAAATACTGCAAAAGCTATTGAAGGAGAAAGAAACAGCGATGGAGAATTTATTGACCTGCATGATTTTGTGACAAGGGTAAATCCGGGGCTCGAACAGGTTGTTCTGCTTATCAGGTCAGGAGCATTCAGGTTCACCCGGAAGAAGAAAGCAACACTGCTGTGGGAGGCTCACATGATGATGAGCAAAAGCAAGCCTGAACCGGTAAGGCCGTTATTTTCACCACCTTTAAAAGACTTTGCCCTCCCCGCCTTTGAGCAGCTGATTACCGATGATGCCTACGATGAGATCGAGCTTCTTGGCTTTCCTGTTTCATTGTCGTGGTTCGACATGCTTGAAACATCATACCGGGGAGATGTAAGGGCATCTGAACTGGCTGGTCATGTAGGGCAAAAAGTAAGGATGGTAGGCCATCTCGTGACTATCAAATACATAAAGACCGTAAAAAATGACTGGATGAATTTCGGATGTTTTATAGATCCATCTGGCGATTTTTTCGATACCACCCATTTTGCCCAATCCCTCAGCCATTATCCTTTCAAGGGAAGCGGTACCTATCTTATACTCGGGAAAGTTGTAGTGGAATTCGGAGCTGCTTCAATAGAAGTAGAAAAGCTTGCAAAGCTTCCGGTTAAACCGGATACAAGGTATTGACGAAGGGACGGAGGGACGAAGTCATCTTCCGGCATCAACCCTGAATGCTTTCATCACACCTTTTATAGAATGTAATTTCCTGATAACACCTTGAAGAATATTATTGTTATAAACCATTATATTAAGCGTTCCTTCAAACATTCCTTCATCCATATTATATGAAAAATTTCTTACTGTAACATTATTTTCTGAAAGGATATCTGCGATCCTGTTTACTATCCCTGTCTCATCCACTCCCGAAATTTTTATTGTTGCAACGAAGGATACTCCATCCTTCGGCTTGGTCCAGCGGGCCATTACAACCCTGTAAGGATACCTCGACATAAGGTTCCGGGCATTGGGGCAGCTTGTACGATGGATCTTAATTCCTTCGGAGATCGCAACAAATCCGAAAATACTGTCTCCAAAAACAGGGTTACAGCATTTTGCAAGCTTATAATCCAGTCCCTCCACCTTATTTTCAATAACCAGAAAATCAGAATATTGCACATCTGCAATTTCTTTAACTGTCTTTTCTGGTAAAGAAACCGGTTGCGGCGCTGTTTCAGACGGTTGTTCTTTCTGGAGAAGCTCTTTAATATCAAGAAGTTCTGTTTTTTCTCGTGCTATTGAAAAATAGAGATCCTGCGCTGTCTTAAAATTATAGAAATGAAGAATCTTATGAATTACCAGATCGCTGTAAGGCAGCTTCCAGTTCTTCAATCTTCTCATCAGCATCTCCTTCCCTTCCGCAGCAGCCTTGATTTTCTCCTCGCTAAGAGCCAGGCGGATCTTGGTCTTTGCTTTATTGGTGACCACAAACGACAGCCAGTCCTGTTTAGGTTTTTGATTCTTAGACCTTATAACTGATACCTGATCTCCATTTTGCAGTACATACTTTATTGTAACATTTTTTCCGTTTACCTTGGCGCCGACACATGAATATCCCACATCGGTATGAATGTCAAAAGCAAAATCAAGTATCGTTGCTCCTGCCGGCAGCTGGCGCAGATCTCCCTTTGGAGTAAACACGAAAACCTCGTCGGTGTATAATCCCGATCTTACCTGGTCTAAAAATGCGTATCCGTCTTTTTCAGGCGATTCGAGTATCTCCCGCATCCTGGTGAGCCATGTATCCAGGCCACCTTCTCCCTTTAAGCCTTTATATTTGAAATGAGCGGCAAGTCCTTTCTCTGCAATCTCATCCATCCTCACCGATCTTATCTGCACTTCGACCCATTTGCCTCTGGGTCCGATAACGGTAGTGTGAAGCGACTCATAACCGTTCGATTTGGGAACCGAAATCCAGTCTCTCAGCCTGCTTGGATTAGGCTGGTACATGTCAGCTACTATAGAATAAGCCCTCCAGCAATCAGTCTTTTCTTTATCAGGCGGACTATCTATAATTATACGGACCGCGAATAAATCATAAACTTCGTCAAAATCAACACCTTGCTTTTTCATCTTTACCATTATGGAATGTATTGATTTTGTGCGGCTTTTAATATGGTACCTTAAGCCTTGCTTATCAAGCTTTTCTTTTAATGGTTCCGAAAAATCACGTATAAGCTTATTCCTCGAAGCATTTGTTTGCTTAAGTCTTCCGGAGATATAATTAAACTGATCGGGTTCAAGATACTTGATAGCCAGGTCCTCCATCTCTGATTTAATGTTATAGTACCCAAGCCTGTGAGCCAGAGGAGCATACAGAAAGTACGTCTCGGATGAAAGAGGAATGCGCTCCTTCTCAGGTGCATTTTCAAGATTTCTCATATACTCAAGCCTTTCAACCAGCTTGATAAGGATAACCCTTACATCGTCGGCAAGGCTGAGAAGAAGTTTACGGAAATTTTCGGCCTGGTATGAAGCCTTTTTGGAATCGATACTCTCAATTCTTGCAAAACCCTTAAGGATTTCTACCACCTTTTTACCAAATTCCTTCTCGACCTGCCTGGGACTGATGCTGAGGTTATCGTAAAAATCATGGAGCAGGGCAGTTAAAATAGATGTAAGTCCGAGACCCATCTCACCTGCAACGATTCTAGCCACCGAAAGTGCATGAAGTATCAGCGGTTCTCCTGTAATGGTAGTTTCGTCGGCGCAAGCCTTAGAAGCCAGATCCAGGGCTCTTCTGATCTTCGGGATATCTCCGGGCGAAACAGTGTTCTTTGCAACCTGAAGCAGCGCCTTGTAATGCGAGTATAATTGACTAGATTTTACCACCTCTAAATTTACGATTTATTAAGACATCTTAATCCGGTTTATCATTCCGGCCATATATAAACAAAAAAAATCCCCGGAAGATAAATTTCTTCCGGGGATTTTTTAAAATTATAATTTTCTTTATCTGAAGGAGAAGCCCAGCCCGGTTGAAACAACACTATAATTAGCCTTTGTATAATCAGCATGTATTGTTATTACTGCAAGCTTAATCCTGAAACCAATATTTGCCCTGAGGCCTGAAAAATCCTCAATACCAATATCTGAGAAGTCCTTGCTTGTCTTTATCCCGGCATTATTGTATTCAACATGTGGTGTTGGAGTCGCAACCAGTACCGGAGTCGGGAAATTACCTTCCAGTTGCAGGGTTGTCTTCGTTTTGCTGTATCCAAGTCCACCATAGAATGTAATCACCGGGAGATTAAGGGAAGCAATGGCGCTGTAATTCATAGAAGTGATGCATACATTCATATTCTGTCCGGCAAAAGATACAGGTGGATTATAGTTCTGAGGAAATGACGCATCGGGCAATATAGATAATGCAATATTACCCTGAAGCTTGGTGTAACCACCAAAGACAGAAACATCAAAAGGCAGAATCTTATCTCCGGGCAGATATTGTGTAAGATTGTGCATAAGTCCAACACCCCAGAGGGATATATCGCCATCCCGAATATTTAATTTTGGGATAAATCTTCCCTTGAGCTCTGAACCCAGTGGAAGGCCGATCCCAACACCCAGTGTAGGTACCGGAATGTATCTCCAGTTAGCTCCTCCCGGTGCATTAAATGAAGCAAGGGTCTGTCCACCTTCCTGGTATGTCAAAACAGGACCGCTGGCTTTTGGACCTGAAATGGACGGAGTTGTTCCGCTGCCGCTTAATTTTGTCATACCAAGTGATGAGATATCGAACTGACCTGCAGATTCGGGTACGATACCAACATTAATGCTGGTTGTTATATCAAAACCGAGTGGTTTATGAGGCTTGGCTGTGTTGTACCAGCCGCCGTTCAGTCCGGCACCGAAAGCATTGGTCCATGGAGCCATGTAAGCTTGTAGAAATTTCGTGGCATCAGCGGTTGAACTCCTGATAAAATTAAAATCATCGATTTGAGAAAATGCCGATGAGGATACAAAAAACAGGACGCTTAAAAGAGCCCCTGCACGTTTTAATAATTGTCTGGTCATAGTCTTTTTGTTAGGTTCGGATTTATTGCAAAAATTATTAAAATTATCTTCCTTTACAAATAATAAAACTAAATCCGGACCCGGAAGGTTGCATCAGTAGCTGATGATTCATTATTTCGGTTTCTTTTTATTCATTTTTTCAAATTCTTCGAGCTGCTTTATATCCATGCTTTTTGAAAGATCTGATATATTTTTCATGCTCAGGTTTCCTCTTATTGATATCAGTGAATTTCCGCCAGGACCTCCTGTAATAATCAGTAATTCAGTAATTTTATCCTCGTTGGACCGTATGAGAAACTTTGTCATATCGCGTCCTTCCTTTACACCCATCATTTCTTCATAAACATTAAGGTTGAGCTTTTTGCTCAGTTCAGTATAAAAATTAATATCCTGGTTCAAAAGTGAATCTTCAACAGTGAGGATTTGAATTGAATTCAGGTTATTAATGATGTTATCAGCACTTTCATTATCCCGGTCGAGATTTGCAATCATGCTGAACATCTTGCCTGATATTGTAACGACTGTAAATCCGTCCCTTCCTGAATACTTTTTAAACATTTCATCAATGGCACCGGTCTGGGCCCGGAGAAATGCAGATAAACATATTGCAGTGAGGAGAAGAAGAATTATGCGTTTCATATTTTTACTTTTTATTGATCTTACCTGATTGATAGTTAGTTAATTCTATTACCTGCTGAAGATAATTCAATCTCCCCAGGCTTTTCATTACTGTTTCTGCAGATCTTTCGATTAATCCAATATCCTTAACCGGGATAACATTCATCTTCGAAACAGGCTCCAGTGCACTTGTTCCTTCATTCATGCGTACCGACACATTATAAAGTATTTTTATTGTTTCTGCATACGCGATTTCAGGATCGGAGAAAGTATCGCCGGATCGCTTACCATGAGTAAGGAAAAACCATGAGCCCGATATAATTATTAGCACTGCAGCTGCTGCTGAAATTGCCAATACAGATTTACTCATTATCGGCTTCCTCCCGGTAGAAAGTTGCTTGTCGAGCGCTGAAATGATCCTCTCATCAAGATCTGCCGACGGTTCAGGTATTTCCGACATATCCCGGTAATATCTGAATATCGCTTTCTCAGTTTCATAACCTTCCGGCAGATCACTGCCGGTGAAAAATTTCTTCAGTGCTTTTTGCTCCTCTTCAGTCGATGACCCATCATAATACTTTTCCAGTAATTTGTCCAACTCTTCTTTTTTCATCAAAGTGTTTTTTATACTCAATACGTAAAATAGCTCTTGCCCTTGAGAGTATTACCCTCAGAGCTCCTGTTGATTGTCCGGTCATTTTTGATATTTCCTCATACGACAAATCTTCAATATCCCTGAGAATAATAATATTCCTGTAGACTTCGGGCATCCCTTCAATAATTCCCTGTATGATATTGCTGGATTCTGTTTGTTCCATCAGTTCAAGGGGAGTTGATGATAAAAGATCATCATGAATGTCATTTTCCCGGTAAAGATGCTTTTGCTTTCTTAACTGATCAATTGAATAGTTTTTAATCATAGTTGTTGCCAGGGCATCGATGCTGTAGTATCCATCAAGCTTTTTACCCATTTTCCACATTCTGATTAAGACCTCCTGCACAGCATCTTCAGCCTCTACCTGGTTTTTAAGTATCCGGAAGGCAAACGAGTACAGCCTCTTGGTAATCTGCCTGACATAAATATTGAAATCTTCCCTGGTCATCAGGTGAATAAATAACTTTATCCGTATAAATAAAGATAATCAAAATCAATTACTTATGTTCGGCAAAAACATTCAGTCCATTATTTTTCCTGGCATCTTTTGATAATTCCCTGGCATCCGAAAAGGTCATAGCACCTTTAATCTGGATAACGGCATTGTCTTCCCCTCCTGCAACAAGAATGAATTCTGTAATTTTTCTTCCCTGCTTTCTGACAAGTATCCTGAGGTCCTGCTCTGATTCTTTTACACTCATAAATTCTTCATAATCCATCTGATCAAGATCTTTTCCGATGAAATCAAGAAAGTTTGTGATATTCTTATTCTCTTTATCCTGAGTAAGAATCCGGATTTCTTTAATCCTGGTCTTTATATCCCTTTTTCCATTATCATGGTCAAAGGCTTTTAGATTAAAAAGGCTTCCACTTATGGAAACCGATGTAAATCCTTCCTTGCCGGCATATTTCTCAAACAGCCGGTCAATTGATCTTTGTCCTGAAACAACAGTCAGGATCGACATAAAAAAGGCAAACAAGATTAGTTTTTTCATGATGTTGAATTTAAAATTCCTGATCTTTTCAACACCATGACGCAGGCAAAGCATTTTCGTTACAAAAAAAAGTAACTATTTTCCGGTAAAGATTGAAGGAAATTAAAAAGAATCCGAGATTATTCTTCTTTTAAAGGGGATTTGGGTTCTTTCAGCATCTCCTTGTAATAAGCATTGTCAACCACTGTTGGCACTATCCTTTGAAGCAATGCGGTTATCCTTCCATCCCAGGTCAGCAGTTTATTTCTCTTTTTCTTCACTATGCCTTTAAGGACCCATTTTGCAACATATTCAGGGGAATCGAGTGTTTTTTCGTCTCTTGGCGATTCACCCTGTTCAGTTCCGTTGGCGGTGAGTGCGTGTTGCCTTATTTCGGTTGAGGTAAATCCCGGTGCAATGATCATGACATGCAGTCCTTTTCTGAGATTCTCAATACGGACAGTTTCGAGGAAGCCATGCATTGCAAACTTTGATGCTGAATATCCGGTTCGGCCCGGAAGACCATGGAACCCTGCAACTGATGAAACTCCAACCAGCGAACCTTTTTGCCGGATAAGATAAGGCAGGGCATATTTGGTACAATAAACAGTACCCCAGAAATTAACATCCATAAGCCTGCGGAGTACCTTCATTTCGACATCGAGAAAGGATGCTCTCATTGATATCCCTGCATTATTTACCAGAATGTCAATAGTTCCATATTTTTCTACAGTTTTGCTTACAAGGTTACTGCAATCTTCCTCGATGCTTACATCAGTCTTAATGTATGAGGCTTCATAACCTTTTGTTTTTAAATCTTTTACGATCTCAGACAGCCTTCTCTCCGACCGTGCTGCAAGCATTACTCTGCTTCCATTCTTTGCAAATTCCCGGGCAATTGCTTCACCTATACCTGATGATGCTCCCGTAATAATTACAACTTTTTCATTAAACCGGTTTTTCATCATTGATTTTACATTCAGGTAACTGTTACGCTAAAATATGAGTTTTCGAATGAATATGAAACGAATTATTATCAATTTATCGGAGCCATGAAAGGATGATCAGACTAACAAGGTAACATTCAGTTAGTAACGATATTTAAAAAATTACAAAATAAAAATTGGTCAGTTTTAATAAATTAATAATTAATGTAAATAAGGAATGTGAAAATGTTTTAAAAGCAAGACGATCCGGCTATTTGAATTTTCAAACAATTTTGTTAATAAAGATTATTATCCCTATCTTTTGCTTAATTTTTTAAAGTATTCAAGCTTGAATATATTTATCTGTTAAATAACTACCGATAATGACTGAAAGTCTGCAAATTGATGATCTTGACAGGAAGATACTTGACATAATCACTAAAAACGCAAGAATACCATATCTTGAAGTTGCAAGGGAGTGTGGGGTATCGGGAGCTGCTATTCACCAGCGCGTGCAAAGGCTGATTAAAATTGGTGTAGTAAAAGGCTCGGAATTCAGGGTTGATCCCGTGATGGTTGGTTTTAAAACATGTGCATATATTGGGATATTCCTTGATCATCCCGGACATTACAGGGATGTAATCACTAAGCTTAAAGATATCCCTGAGATAATTGAATGTCATTATACAACAGGAAATTATTCCTTATTTATTAAGGTTTACACCCGTGACAATGAGCATCTTCGTGAAATACTGACAGAGAAGATCCAGGTAATCAAGGGTGTCACCAGGACTGAAACACTTATTTCACTTGAAGAATCTATCAACAGACAGATCCCGGTTCTTTCAAAATAAATATTATTACTTATTGTGGGTGAGAAACATGAGGAGATAAGACAAAATTTATCACTTAAAAACTTAAATATTTCTTGGGATTAAAATAAAATTTATATACATTTGCACCGCGAAAAAGGAAAGATTCAGTAGCTCAGTTGGTAGAGCACATCCCTTTTAAGGATGGGGTCCTGGGTTCGAGCCCCAGCTGGATCACCAAACAGGAAGGAATTGGAGACAGTTCCTTTTTTTTGTGCCCTTAGTCAGGCCTTGTTGGAACTCAGTCGTCAGAGCATCACGCCTTAAAGCGTGAGGGTCCTGGGTTCGAGCCCCAGAGAACCTTTGCGGCCGAAGATAAAAAAAGAAGATTTACCGGTTGATGTAACCAACAATATCCTTCAGGTCAGAATACCCTTTTCCTGACAGGTAATCAGTTATTCCCTGAAGTATTTTAACTGAAGCCTGAGGGTCTATAAAAGATGCAGTACCTACCTGTATTGCCGTGGCTCCTGCCAAAAGGAATTCAATAGCATCTTCAGCAGTCATAATTCCTCCCATTCCTATTACAGGTATTTTCACAGCCCTGGCAACCTGCCAGACCATCCTGAGCGCCACAGGCTTGACAGCCGGACCGGATAACCCCCCTGTAATTGTAGATAATGAAGGTCTCATGGTTTTTGTATCAATAGCCATTCCCAGAATGGTGTTTATCAGTGAAACTGAATCAGCGCCCTCTTCTTCTGCTATCCTGGCGAACAAAACCACATCCGTTACATTGGGCGACAGTTTTACAATCAGCTTTTTGGTACTTGTCTTTCTTACGGCCTTAATTACTTCCCTGGCAGATACCGGGTTGGTACCGAAAGCCATCCCTCCCATTTTTACATTCGGACATGAAATGTTAAGTTCAATTGCCGGGATTTTTTCAAACTTGTTGATACGGTCGGCAAGTGCAACATAATCCTCTAAGTAACTTCCGTTTATGTTTATAATTATGTTGGTGTTGAACAGAGATGTTATCCTTGGATAAATATTCTGTTCAAAGTAATCAATGCCCTTATTCTGAAGTCCTACCGTATTTAGCATGCCTGAGGGTGTTTCGGCCATCCGGGGATAGGCATTGCCCTGCCTTGGCTCCATGGTTGTACCTTTAATAACAATTCCGCCCAGGCTCGAAACATCAATAAAATCGGTAAATTCATCACCATACCCAAAGGTGCCGGAGGCTGTCAGGACAGGATTCTTAAATTTCAGATCGCCTATGGAAAATCCAAGGTTTACCATTTCAGTTCGTTTATGTTGAAAATTGGTCCGTCGGTACATGTGCAGATATTACCCCTGACAGTATCGACAATACAGCATAGACAAGCTCCAATACCGCAAGCCATAAGGTTTTCAAGTGATACTTCACACGAAATATTGTGCCCACTGCAATGTTTTGCAACAGCTTTCATCATCGATTCAGGACCACAGCAATAAACCATATCATAATGCCTTGACCTGAATTCCGGATGTTCGGTTACATACCCCTTTTTACCTTCTGAACCATCTTCAGTGGTCAGGAAAACCTCTCCCAGCTTCAGGTATTCATTATATTCTATTATCCTTTCCCTGTTTCTGAAACCCAGAAGGGTATCCATTGAATATCCTTTTGATTTTAAATAATTCCCAAGGAATAAAAGGGGCGCAATCCCGCAGCCGCCGCCAACAAGCAACGACTTCTGGCCGGGCTTTGGCATAGTAAAAGAATTTCCCAGGGGAAAAATAACGTTAAGATTGTCTCCTTCTTTTAGTTTAGCAAGCGTCCTGGTGCCGTCTCCTGCGATCTGAATAAGAAATTTCATCGTATTCTTATCATAATCAACATCATGAATAGAGACCGGTCTTCTGAGGAATGTACCCTGACTACCATCAACCTTTACCTGGACAAATTGTCCGGGAAGCATCGGAACAAGCTTATTCTCAGCAAGAAGCTCAAGAACAAAAAAGTCTTTGCTAAGGCTCCTGTTTCCAAGTACTGTCAGATTTTCTATTCGCTTCGGCATTTTCAAGATTTATTGCAAAGATAAATTTAATGGCTGATTTCTGAAAATATAGACTGGTCAGAAAGAGTGTCAGATAAATAATTTATCGTTTTTAGGTGAAAATATTTCGAATTCATTGTTTTCATAAAACCAGACTATCTTTTTTAACCCTGATTTATTAGCTGTGAGTGAAGGATCATTTTTACTGGATGATTCAATCTCTGATATCATGCTAAATCCCTCACCGGCAGCTTCTTTCTCATTATTTTCTTTACCCTGAGTATTGGCATCGATATTATCAAACAGAGTAAGGTCCTGTTTTTCTTTAAACATTTTCCCTTTTCCGAAGAGGAGCCATTCGGTGGAAAGGTATTTATATTTTTCAAGCATTCTGATTACGAAATCCAGGCTTGGATTATTCCTGCCTGAAAGAATATGGGAGATCCCGGATGGCTGAACTCCAATTTCTGCAGCAAACTGGGCTGAAGACTTATTTTCTGCCCTTAAAAATTCAATTATTCTGTCTTTCATAGTAAAAATATTGTAATTACAAATGTAAATAATAAATAGATTACATATGTTAAATACTTCACATTACAGTTGTAATTATGTAATATATCGCTGTCTTTAAGGAATTTTTAGTTAATAATTCTTACTTGCAGTAAATAAGCCTCTACTTATTTGATTCTAATTAAAGCGATAGTTTAAATTAGTCTATTAAAGATCTGATAAGTATCTCATTACCGTAGATTTCTAAAGATATTACCTGTTTGATGCAGGAAATACAATTTTTCAGATAAGTAATTACTTCAGTTAATAAGATATAATAATCTGATTATATGATATATATAAAATTATAAATATTATTTAAATTGTTATTCCCATTTGTAATGTCAGAATAGCTTTGTATTAGTTACAATTGTAAATATATAAAGCTAAATGTGTAATTTACATTTGTAATGCATTTCTGAAAGTCTGTATTTTACCATTTCTTTAACGATCAGAAAAAAATTGTCCGGAATACTTAAGAGAATATTGAATAAGTTTATTTTTTTTACTGTCAAAATTCAGAGACTATGGTAAAAGTAAGGTTTTCACTTCCTCTACAGATTTTGGCAGCGCTTATTCTTGGAGGCTTTTTCGGATATTTTTTCAGTGGAAGGGTAATTTATACGAACTGGGCAGGAGAAATATTCCTAAGGGCCCTGAACATGATAATTATTCCTTTGATCTTTACATCAATAGTTACCGGTGTTGCCAATGTGGGGAGCGGCGGTAATCTTGGCAGACTTGGTCTTAAGACCTTTGGATATTACATCCTGTCCACTTTTGTGGCTATATTAACCGGTTTTTTTCTTGTCATCATTATAAAGCCGGGTATAGGAGCAGATCTTGGTTTCAAAGTCCCTGTTGAAAACATTGCTGCTGCATCGGATAGTTTTGGACAGACGTTAATAAAGATTATTCCTGCAAACATTTTTGAATCGATGGTTCAGGGTAATATGCTCTCAATTATATTTTTCGCAGTTCTTTTCGGATTTTTTCTTTCAAAAGTGAACGAAAAACCACGTATTCTATTAATTGATGTTTTCAGTTCTGTGTTTGATGTGATAATGAAAATAACTCTTTTCATCATAAAGCTCACCCCATTTGGCATATTCAGCATTACTGCAAAAGTTATATCCCAACAGGCAGAGATGGGAAACCAGATTAGCGAGATAATAAACCGGCTTGGTCTCTACTTTATTACCGTACTGCTGGGTCTGTTGATTCATGGGTTTGTTACACTCCCTTTATTTGTGAAGGTTCTCGGCAGGGCAAATCCTGTAAAACATTTCAAAAATATGGCCACACCATTATTGACAGCATTCTCAACATCGTCTTCTAATGCAACCCTTCCACTTAGTATGGAAGCTGTTGAGATCAATAACGGCGTATCTAATAAAATTGCGAGTTTTACTCTACCCCTGGGTGCCACAATAAATATGAACGGAACTGCCTTATACGAGTGTGTTGCAGTTATGTTTATTGCTCAGGCTTATGGAGTTGAGTTGACATTTGCCCAACAGGTGGTGGTGGTTCTTACTGCTCTTCTGGCTGCCATTGGATCTGCCGGTATACCGATGGCAGGCTTGGTTATGATGGCTGTAGTTCTCAACGCCGTAGGATTGCCTCTTGAAGGCATCGGCCTCATTCTTGCCGTTGACAGGATATTGGATATGTTCAGAACCGCAATTAACGTTTACGGTGATACGTGCGGTGCTGTGATCATAGCAAAATCAGAGGGAGAGGAACTTAAAATCTGATTCCCTCACCTTTTTAAGTTACTAAATTCAAATGACATGAGTCCTGTCTTCTACACTTCAGTTCTTCCATTTTTAACTCAACCACGCAAAACTCCTGTTTTCATTATTACAGGTCTTATACAGCAATAATTCTTAATTCCTGTAAAACCGGAGAACCACAGAGTTGAAATAACTCTCTGTGGTTCTCCGGCAAAATCCACACCTATATGTGCGGGAGTAATTTTAAGGTAAATCTTAATGGCAACCGTCGCAGCCTGTATCTGATCCATTCTTGCTTCCGCAGCTGTCACATGAGGAATTAAAATCTTCAGGTGTTGCCTCACGTACGCTTGTTATTTTTCCTGAAAAGAAAAGGTTCAAACCTGCCATTGGGTGATTAAAATCCATCACCACGTGTTCTTCGGTAATTTCATTTATAGTTCCTCTCAGTGAATTACCCTGCGTATCCTGCATTGGAACCTCATTACCTACAACACAAATTTTTTCATCAACCTTCCCATCGACTTCAAAAACCGACAGTGGGATATTTACTATCATATCTTCTCTCTTATCCCCATAAGCCCTTTCGGATTCAAGGCTGAATCTAAAATCATCACCTTCACCCAAAGAATCGATATTTGATTCGAAATCAGGCAATAGCCGGCCGGTTCCGAAAATAAAAGTAAGTGGTTTGTTATGATCAAGAGCTTCTATGATCCTTCCATTTTCATTGCTCTCCCTTAGTTCATATACCAGTGAAACTACTTTGTCTTTTTCTATTTTCATATTATTTTTTTTACACCACAAATATAATTATTTGATGACATTTTTCTCTCCTTCTTCAGAATGTAAACGCAATCCTGATTTCAGGATTTGAATATATGTCATAGTATGATTCGTTTATTGCCCACAGAACCATTACATTAAATGAAGCTCGTCTTCCAACCTGCTGACTTAAGCCGGCGCCTGCAAGCAATGTATTTAAATAAAATCTTTCGGAAGTATATGGAGGTGTTTTCCACGAGGAGGATTTAAGGCTGAGCAATTCGTTTTCCAGATGAAGAAAAATGCCTGTATTCGATCCTAATGGTATTATAGAATTGAGATTCTGGACAATAACAAACTGCAGATAACCACGGCCGCCGTATATATCAGTTTTAATGAAATAATCCTTGTAGAACCTGTAAGTGGGACCAGCTGCTACGGCAACCCTGGGCAGCAGCCAGATTCCTATAACCGGTGAAACCTGGATATCGGTTATTGAACCAAACTGAAGGCCAAGACTTCCGCCATAAAAAAGCCTGTCTTTAAGGGGAGGTGGTGCATTCCTGCTGATGTTCTGAGCATTCAATCGGGTTATTGATAACAGGGCAACGAGCAGGATCATACAAGATCGGATCATCCGGTTGGTTCTTTTTCTGTTTGTCAGCATATTTTAAGTGTTGCAGGATTGTTTGACAGATTTTCGCTATAAAATCTTCATCTTCCGATTTTTTCAAATGAAGCAACAATGCCCTTTATTAACGAGGAACTGAATCCGTTATGTTCCATTTCGTTCAATCCCACAATTGTGCATCCCTTTGGTGTTGTGACTTTATCAATTTCAAATTCCGGATGCTCATTGTTTTCGATCAGCAGCTCAGCCGCTCCCTTTACCGTATGATTCACAATTGCACTCGCAGTTTTCGCATCAAAACCAATCTGGATGCCGCCCTGTACCATTGCCCTGATGAATCGGAGGACAAAGGCAATTCCGCATGATCCGAGTATCGTAGCGGATTCCATCAGTTCCTCATCTATTGTCATTGTGGTTCCCACATATTCAAACAGGTAATTTACAGAATCAATCTGAACCTGTGTGGCATTTTCATAACAGATGCATGATACAGACTTTCCGATACTGGCGGAAATATTTGGCATTACCCTGAATACCGGCATTTTCTTTTTAATCACATCCTGAATTTTCTTCAGGGTAACCCCGGTGGTAATAGAAATCACTGTATGCCTTTCAGGATCAAGATGATCCCCTATCTCCTCAAGAACACTGTTAATATTATATGGTTTTACAGCAATGATCACTATATCAGATTCTTTGACTGCTTTTACATTATCAGTGGTCAGGACGACATCCGGTACTTCAAGCAAAGACAGCTCCTGAACTGAGCGCCTTGTAGCTATTATATTTCCGGCAGGAACAGAATCGTTTTTCAATATTCCCTGCAAAATAGATAGACCGATATTACCGCAACCGATAATCGATAATTTTTTATTAATCATTTCTGACATTTACTTTCCTTTCAATTGTAATATTTTGCAAATATAAAGATAATCAGGTATAAAATCACCTGTTGAATGCACAGTGTTCGTAATATGCGGGCTGTTACCGGACCATCATAATTTTTTCATAGCATAATAAGTATTATCTTAGTGATAGGTTTATCTTTTATTACTTCATCAGACCGGCTATGAACATAATTGTTAACGGAGCAACAAAAGGAATAGGTAAAGAGGTAGCTGTATGCCTTGCCGCTGATAAGTCAAACAAGATCATTGCGACAGGCAGAAACAGGGAGGTTCTTGAAGATCTTTCGAAAAAATTTAATAATATACATCCCATTGTTGCTGACCTAAAAAACCTTGACAGTCAGGCTGAAAAGGTCAGAGGTGAAATTTCTGCCTGTTGTGAAAAAATTGATATTTTAATCAATATGGCAGGACTGATGATACCAAAAAACTTTATGGATACTGACGGTGATGAAGCACGGGATATGATGAAAACAAATTTTTTCGGGCCGGCTTTGATGATCAGGCTTGTTAAACCGTTTATGTCTGCAGGATCTCACATTGTTAATATATCAAGCATGGGAGGTTTCCAGGGTAGTTCCAAATATAAGGGCTTGTCTTTTTACAGTGCATCTAAAGCAGCAATTGCCTGTCTTTCGGAATGCCTTGCCACTGAATTCAGTGAAGATGGCATTATTGTGAACTGTCTTGCAATCGGAGCTGTTCAGACCGAGATGCTTGCAGAAGCGTTCCCGGGTTATAAGGCACCAACAGATGCAAAACAAATGGGTGAGTTTGTTGCCGATTTTGCCATCAGGGGCCGGAAATTCTTTAACGGTAAGATAATACCAGTTGCATTAAGCAATCCTTAGTGCCATAATTACTTATAAGATCTGATCCCGATTTTACCATCAAGGGCCAGAAGGGCATTATAAGCCAGGGCTTTTATCTCATCCTCTCCCGGATATATGAAAACGGGGGCAATAAACGATACCATCTGCTTTACTTTTTCGATAAACTGTTTCTGGTAAGCCATGCCGCCTGTAAGTATTATTGCATCGACCTCACCATGAAGAACGGCCGACATTGCTCCTATTTCCTTTGCTACCTGCCATCTAACAGCATCGATAATCAGGGAAGCTTTCTTATTGCCATTCTCAGCCATCTTCCATACCTCCTCAAAATTATTTGTTCCAAGATAGGCCACCATTCCACCCTTCCCGGTTGTCATGGATTTTAATTCATCTCTTGTGAAACGGCCACCAAAACACAGGTCAATCAGTTGTCCTGCAGGCAATCCGCCTGAGCGTTCCGGAGAAAAAGGTCCATCACCGTTAAGAGCATTATTAACATCCACTACCCTCCCTTTTTTGTGAGCTCCCACACTAATTCCTCCGCCAAGATGAGCCACTACCAGGTTTATTTCCTCATATTTTTTGCCGACCGAGCCGGCATACATTCTTGCAACAGCTTTCTGGTTCAGTGCATGAAATATTGATAAACGTTCTATTTCAGGATGACCCGAAATACGCGCTTCAGGCACAAGCTCGTCAACAACAACAGGATCAACAATATATGCAACAGAGTCGGGCAGTGAAGATGCTATATCATCTGCTATCAGTCCGCCAAGATTACTGGCATGCTGACCAAGAAAACCATTTCTAAGATCTTCCTTCATCAACTCGTTTACTTTGTATATGCCTGATTCGATGGGCTTTACAAGGCCTCCTCTTCCAACGACTGCAGAAATTCTTTTCAGATCAGTTTTTCTGCCTGCGAGCTCCTTCATGATCAGATCTTTCCTGAAATGAAACTGATCGGCGATCATTGCAAAAGGTGACAAGTCTTCAACGGTATGTCTGAGAGTGCATTCGAATAATTTTCTGTCTTCTTCAAACAAAGCAAATTTAGTAGAAGTTGATCCAGGATTTATTGCAAGAATTAGTCTCTTATTCATAATGTTGAGTTTTTACCTGATCCGGTTGAACATAATCAGATGTCAGACATCAGGCATGCCAGGGTGATGCAGCAATATTTTGAACGTTCGCTTTCACTTCTTGACATAACTATTACCGGCTTTTCTGTACCCCTTATAAGTCCTGCCAGTTCACCTTTCGCAAAGAGCATCAGGCCCTTGTAAAAAGGATTGGATGATTCAAGGGAAGGAAAAAGAAGAATATCGGCATCCCCGTTAACCGGGGTTTCAACTCCTTTAATTTCAACGCTTTTGGGGTCGCATGAAAGAAATATATCAAGGGGTCCGTCCATTATGCAACTTCTTATTTGTCCGCGATCGACCATTTTGCACATAACGGCATAATCAGTTGAATTCTGAAAATGATGGCTCAATTTTTCATTGGCCCCTATTAGTGCCACCTTAGGCTTTTTGATCCCGAAAGTATTTGCCATCTCAATTGCATAATTTACCATTGCAATTTTCTGCTCAAGATCTGGAAAAGGAATAACTGCAGGATCAGTTAAAAACAATAGTTTGTGATAGGCCGGAATCTCCAGTACTCCAACATAACTCAGAACAGAATTTGGCAGCATCAGTCCTTTCTCCTTATCCATCACTGCCTTAAGGAACTTATCGGTACCTGTCAATCCTTTCATCACAATGTCAGCCTGTCCCGATTTAACCAGTCTCACTGCTTCATCTGATGCGGACCTCTCATCCTTAGAATCGATGATCTTCAGGTCACTTTCATTTAAGCCTGCTGATTTACAAAGCTTTTTTATCTCTGAAGAATTTCCTATCAACAAAGGTTCAACGAATCCGTCTTTAACTGCTCGCTGCACAGCGCCGAGGGTATTATCATCATGTGCCCATGCAATTGCTATACGGTACTTTCTGTTTAGTGAAAGTACTTTTTCTACCAGATTGTCGAATGTTCTGATCATCTGTTTTATTTACTTGCTGCGGCAGAAAGGAGTATGCTGTCGTACTTGGCCTGTTCAGAATCTGATCTGGAAGTCAGTACGATAGGAACTTTTGCACCGAGGATCACTGAAGCAACTTTCGCTTTTGCGAAAAAAACCAATGATTTATAGAGAACGTTGCCAACTTCGATATCGGGCATCAGGAGCAGGTCTGTATCTCCTGCCACTTCGCTTCTGATTCCTTTATGTTTGGCGCTCTCGTAGCTTACGGCATTATCGAATGCCAGAGGGCCGTCGATGATACAGTTCCTTATCTGATCTCGCTGGTTCATTTTTGAAAGCAGTGCGGCATCGAGAGTGGCTTCCATATTTTCGTTCACCATTTCAACCGCACCCAGTACAGCAACCTTTGGCATCACATAACCCAGCTTATTGAGACAGGTTACGGCATTGTTTACGATAGAAATTTTATCTTTAAGGTTAGGTGAGATATTCATTGCAACATCGGTAACAGCTATGCACTTATGATATGTTTCTACCTCAAAAAGAGCAAAGTGTGAAAGCAGCTGTCCCGTCCTTAATCCCCATTCCTTATTAAGGACTGCTTTTAACAGAGCAGCAGTTCCAATCTTCCCCTTCATAAGAACATCGGCCTCTCCACGGCTGACCATTTTTACTGCCACATCAATACAGGGTTCAAGTCCGCATTCGTGCACAATTTTTGCCCCGCTGATGTCGTAGTTGTTTAAATTGCAGATGGTCTCTATCTCCTGCTTGTTTCCAACAAATATAGGGTCTATAAGACCTTCTTTCCATGCCTTGATGACTGCGCCAAGAGAAAATTGATCCTGAGCTGCAGCAAGAACCAGCCTCTTTGTTGGCGCACCGGTTACAATCTGCTTAAGATCGGACAGATATTTTAACACCATAGATTTCCATTTAATGAATATTTAATTCTTATGATGTTCAACAATATATTTGGTATCATACGCTATAACAAATTCCTCATCGGTTGTGATGCACATGATTGTTGTTTTTGATCCGGGTTTCGAGATTACGAGATCTTTTCCTTTAACACCGTTATTGGCTTCTTCATCGAAAATAATACCAAGGTTTTCCATTCCCGAACAGATCTTTTTCCTCATGTGGAAATCGTTCTCACCTACACCACCTGTGAATACGAGGAGGTCAAGGCCATCTAGTATTGCCATGTATGAGCCGATGAATTTTTTAACCCTGTAGGCATACATTTCAAGCGCAAGCTCAGCCTTTTCGTTACCGTTAGCTGCAGCCAGCTCCAGATCGCGCATATCGGATGATAGTTCTGAGATTCCGGCGACACCACTCTTTTTGTTAATAAGATTATTTACTCCGGTAACATTAAGATGCTCTTTATCAGCAATATATATTAGAACGCCCGGATCTATTTCTCCCGTTCGGGTACCCATAATCAGTCCGTCAACCGGAGTAAATCCCATCGATGTGTCGATTGATTTTCCGTTCTTAACAGCAGTAATGGAGGCTCCGTTACCCAGATGACATGTGATGATCTTCAGATCGTTCAGGCTTTTACCCATCAGCTTTGCGGCCTTTGTTGCCACAAATTTATGACTGGTTCCATGGTATCCGTATTTACGGATCTTGTATTTTTCATAGTATTCATAAGGCAGGGCATACATATAAGCGTACTCCGGCATCGACTGGTGGAATGAGGTATCGAAAACTGCTACCTGCGGTACACCCGGGATAAGCTTTTCGACCGATAAGATTCCTTTAAGATTTGCTGGATTGTGAAGCGGAGCAAGATCGCTGCATGCCTCAATATCTTTTTTAACATTATTATCGATAAGCACACTGTCCCTGTAACGTTCTCCGCCATTTACCACCCGGTGCCCGACAGCTTTAATATCAGTTATCTTCTTAATAACCCCGTGCTTTGGATCTGTGAGTGCGGCCATTACCATATTGATCCCTATGGTATGGTCAGGAATATCTGTAACGATTTTGTAGGTTTCACCAGAGCCTGGTTTAAGCGTTAAAATACTATCGTTAAGACCTATGCGTTCAACTAAACCCTTTGCAAGCTTTTCGCAATGCTTATCAAGATCAAAAACCTGGTATTTAATAGAGGAGCTTCCGCAGTTCAAAACAAGAATAATCATATCTATTGATGTAATATTATTTAGAAGACTTTTTTGATCCTGCGGCCTGGTTTGATGTGATTGCGATCATGCTTACGATATCGTTTACAGAGCATCCGCGCGACAGATCGTTTATCGGAGCTGCCATACCCTGAAGGATCGGTCCGATCGCTTCGGCATGCGCAAGACGCTGTACAAGCTTATAAGCTATATTTCCACATTCAAGGTTTGGAAATATCAGCACATTTGCTTTTCCGGCAATTTTGCTTCCCGGGGCTTTTTTCTGACCAATTGCTTCAATAAGGGCAGCATCGCCCTGAAGCTCCCCGTCGATCATAAGATCAGGCGCCATCTGTTGTGCAATCTTAGTTGCGCTTACAACTTTGTCAACCATCGCATGTTTTGCGCTTCCTTTGGTGGAAAAACTGAGAAGCGCTATTCTTGGCTCAATGCATGCTATGGTTTTTGCGGTATGAGCAGTAGCTACAGCTATTTCGGCAAGCTCCCTGTCGGTCGGATCGGGATGTACTGCACCGTCAGCAAAAACCATTACACCATTGTCTCCAAAGCTCTTATCGGGTAATATCATAATAAACGCCCCGGAAACAACAGATATTCCCGGGGCAGTTTTGACATACTGGAAAGCAGGACGAAGCACATCACCTGTTGAATGGTCGGCGCCTGATACCTCTCCGTCGGCATCGCCGTTCTTAATCATCATTACACCAAGGTAGAGAGGATCTTCAATGAGCTTTGATGCTTCTTCTTTCGTCAATCCCTTGCTTTTCCGAAGCTCCACCATCAGGTTGATATAGTGCTCTTTCTTATCATGCGATTTCGGATCGACTATAGTCGCTTTAGATATGTTTTTTAGTCCAAGACTGGCAGCGTGGGACTTAATTTCCTCAGGATTTCCGATTAAAATAATTTTTGCAATTCCTTCCTGCAGGGCTATATCTGCAGCACGGATATTTCTTTCCTCGTACCCCTCGGGAAGAACTATACGCATATTGTGTTGTCTTGAATTTTCTTTAACAATATCCAATAATCCCATTGTGTATCAATTATTTAATGTAAACCAAAATTTTTCATAAATGTACGAAAAAAAAGTCCGATTAAACAATTTTGAAAAACATGATTATTGTCAGTATTACAAAATTTCAGACTATTTTTTAACATTTTCTTACAGGCTGAATTTTTAACGAATCATTCTTAAATTAGCGGAACTAAAAAATTCCTTTGCTATTTATGGACAAAGATACATTAACCTCCGGGTTAGCCGAACTTGGAAAAAGTCTGGAAGGCGATCTGAAATACGACATACTTTACCGTACAATCTATTCGACCGATGCATCGGATTATAAAGAAAGGCCTGTTGCCGTTGCATATCCACGCGGAGTAACCGATATTAAAAAAATTCTCCGGTTTGCAGCAGAGAACAATACCGGAGTCACTATGAGAGCTGCCGGGACATCCCTTGCAGGGCAGGTTGTAAGCACCGGTATCATTGCCGACATCTCGCGGTACATGAACAGGATTTTGGAGGTAAATAAAGAAGAATGCTGGGTAAAAGTAGAGCCTGGCGTTGTACTTGATGATCTTAATATAAAGCTTAAACAATACGGATTGTTCTTTGGACCTGAGGCTGCTACATCAAACAGGTGTACAATCGGCGGAATGGTCGGTAATAATTCATGTGGATCTCATTCGGTGATCTATGGTTCAACACGGGAACATACTATAGAGCTAACGACAGTTTTAAGCGATGGAAGTGAAGCTCTCTTCGGACCGCTTGATATTGATGGCTTCAACCGGAAATGTGAGTTTAAAAATCTTGAGGGTGATGTTTACAGGAATATAAAAAAGATCTTCGATGATCCCATAAACAAAAAAAGTATAAAGGACGATTTCCCCGATCCTGCCATACCGAGAAGAAATACAGGATATGCGCTTGACCTTCTGTCCGATTCACTGGTTTTTAATGATCAATCTGAACAAAAATTTAATTTCTGTAAAATGCTTGCAGGTTCAGAAGGTACCCTGGCCGTCGTTACTGAAATTAAGCTCAATCTTGTGCCTCTACCTCCATCCTTTAAAGCACTGGTCTGTGTTCATCACAAAGAGCGGAATGAAGCGTTCAAAGCAAACCTTATCGCTCTCAGGCATCGCCCTGCTGCAGTGGAGATGACTGATAACAGGATTCTTGAACTGACAAAAGACAATATAACCCAGCGGAAAAACCGGTTTTTTCTTGTGGGTGACCCTGGTGCAATAACCATTGTCGAGTTTACAAGAGAAACGCAGGAAGAACTGAGTAGAGCAACTGAAGGACTAATAAGCGAATTGCAGAGTGCAGGTTACGGATATGCATATCCGGTCATAACTGGAAAAGATATAAGCAAGGTATGGGATTTAAGAAAAGCAGGTCTTGGGGTACTAAGAAATATGAAAGGCGATGCAAAGCCAGTTTCCCTCATTGAAGATGCTGCAGTAAGGGTTGATCAGCTTGAAGATTATATCAGTGATATTGAAAAGCTGCTGGCATTATACGGAAAGGATTCAGTATTTCATGCCCATATAGGCACAGGCGAACTTCACATAAGACCTGTTCTCAACCTGAAGGACCCGAAAGATTCAGAATTATTCAGGACAATAGGATTGGCCACAGCAAAACTGGTACGCAAATACAAAGGTTCACTAAGTGGGGAACATGGCGACGGGAGGCTCAGAGGAGAGTTTATATCGATCATATTGGGCGAGCACAATTTTAATCTTCTGAAAGAAGTCAAGAAAAGCTGGGATCCCAGGGGTATTTTAAATCCAGGTAAGATAACCGGATCTCTTCCAATGAATAGTTTTCTCAGGTACATACCGGGATCAGAGAAACCGGACATTAAGACTTATTTTGATTTTTCTTCAACGGATGGAGTTATAAGGGCAGCAGAACAATGCAATGGATCGGGCGATTGCCGGAAATCATCGCTTATAGGCGGTATAATGTGCCCATCTTACAAGGCAACAGGTGACGAAAAAGATACGACCAGGGCCAGGGCAAATATCCTCCAGGAATTTCTTGGAAAGAAAAACGGCGATCCATGGAACCATCCTGAAATATATGAGATACTCGATCTTTGCCTGAGCTGTAAGGGTTGTAAATCAGAGTGCCCTTCGGGAGTTGATATGGCCAAGTTGAAGGCTGAGTTTCTTCAACACTGGCACGACACCAACGGCATTCCCCTCAGAACAAGGCTCATAGCTAATATCTCAAAACTTAACTATCTGGGATCGATGGTTCCCGGGGGATATAATTTTATTGTTAAGAACAACTTTATTTCAGGCCTTATTAAAACAACTATCGGATTTGCTCATGGCAGAACCATCCCTGCATTGTACAAAATAACCCTGAAACGCTGGATTAAAAAGAACCTGGCAAAGTATAATCCGAAGGAGCCGAAGGGAGCAGTTTGTTTGTTTATTGATGAATTCACCGATTATAATGACACACAGGTTGGAATCATTGCAATAAAACTGCTTACGGCACTTGGATACAAAGTTGTTACCTCCTCCCATGATGTAAGTTCCAGAACTTATCTTTCGAAAGGACTAATAAGAAAAGCACAGGGTATCATAAAAAAGAATATTAAATCCTTATCGGGGGTCATAAACAAAGATCTTCCCCTTATAGGGATTGAGCCATCTGCCATACTTGGTTTCAGGGATGAGTATCCTGATCTTGCAGGTGAGTTGAGGACTGCCTCCCTGGAGCTTGCCTCGCACTGTTTTATGATAGATGAGTTCATTACAAACGAATATAAGGCAGGAAGGATCGACAGAAGCCTCTTCGTAAAGAAAAAAGCTGAAATCCTGATTCACGCACATTGTCAGCAGAAGGCCATAGCATCTTCATCATCCACAATTGAGATGCTATCAATACCTGAAAATTATTCAGTAAAGGAAATTCCTTCAGGATGTTGCGGAATGGCGGGTTCGTTCGGGTATGAAAAAGAACATTTTGAGCTCTCAAACAAGATAGGTGAAATGGTATTGTTCCCCGAGGTGCGCAACAGCAGTGCCAAAACAATTATAGCTGCCCCCGGCACAAGCTGCAGGCATCATATAAAAGACGGAACAGGAAGAATTGCTTTGCATCCGGTGGAGGTGCTTTATAATGCGTTGGAGCGGCCTTAAAGATTAACAGATTGCGCCAGAGGGGCTATTTTGAATTAAGGGAATTATAATAATCTGTGAAGATCCCGTTTATGAGCGGTCTGTAATAATGCCAGAAAAATCTGCGGGTATCATCGGGCTTATTGGAGAAGAATATTCCTGCCAGCTTATCAACTCCCTTGAACCTGGCTGTCCACCCGGGAATACGATAGTGAGCAAAATCGCCGGAGAAATAATAAGTTCGCTGGTTCTGGCTTTCCTGGATCACAGCCGGAAATTCATTTGTTAGAAAGTTTGCAGCAAGCAGGGTATCGCCGGCTGTGGTTGTCGAAAGCCTGAACTTCGAGATAATATTACTGCCGTTAGGATCGATTATGTCAAAACTCTGGTCAAATGCAACGGATTGAGGCAGGTTCCATTTATTTCCATTAAGTGAATCGGTAATAATATGGGGCATCGGATTTGCGAGATGAGTTCCCTCCTCGAGCACTATGATTTTCCTCTCGCTCAGCAGTACAATACCCTTTTTGGAGAAGTTCCACGGCTTCTGATACTGCTTTCTGTACATGGCGGTCATCCAGATTGGAAAACCGGGAACAGTTGTGTCAAGTTCAGGATAATATTTTCCTGTCCAACCTGTAAATTTGATGCCAAGCCTTTCCTGTATCCTTACTGATTCGAATTGAATTGTTGGGTAATCAAATGTGTTATATTCCAGTACAACAAGCTTATTCCTGTCCTTCATCTCCTTTATAAGAAGATTGTCGTTATTATTGAGGCCACCATATATCTGCCTAGGCTTCCTGGTTTTATTAAGACCCTCGTACCAGTCATCAAATGAGATACCATAAGTATCCGTAATATATATAGCATCGTTATTTTCGGCAAGGTTCAGTAAGTCCAGAAGACGGTAATCATTCTTTTTGCTCCCATGCTCCCTAAGAGGGCGGGTTGGTGAAAACCCAAAATAATCCTTTTTTGCCGAGTAATTTTTTTTGTTCCTTTTAACAAATCTTTCGTTTGTTAAAATCCAGGTAAACGATTTATGTTTATCACGTTCAAGTGTGGGCACCGTTTTATCAACCGTTATGACTTCCAGGGGCTTTTTAGTCTGAAAAGTCCACCTGATAAGATTAAAAACCGGTAGTAGAAGGATAATTGCCAGAATTGCAATTATAATAATTAGAGGTTTTTTCATAACTGAAAATATATCTGGAATCGTTCAAATACAGTAAAAAGCAATCAAATTATTTACTTAAAGTATTATTATAAATGTTAAAATTATTAATTTATTCCTTTTACGGAAAATAATTTGGACCAATTTACTAAAAATTATTGAACCTTAAAATATCTCAGTATCCACAGGAAGTATTGTCGCCCCGCCTGTCGGCTCCTCCTGTTTTCTTATTATCATCCGATATATGGATGGCACTCATTCGTCCGATAGATGCACGTTTTATCATTTTATGGCCCATTTTTTCGAGTTCTGTAATAGTTGATGCATCAATAGAATCTTCTTCATAAACTACCTGATCGGGAAGCCACTGGTGGTGAAAGCGTCCAGCATCGACAGCTTCCTGAATACCCATCCTGTAGTCAATAATGTTTATAATTACCTGAAACACAGATGTTGGGATGGTTGAACTTCCGGGTGTACCAAGTACCATAAAAAGTTTTCCGCTTTTTTCAACAATCGTCGGGGTCATTGAACTGAGCATTATCTTCCCCGGCATGATTGAGTTGGCTTCTGCCCCCACTAATCCTGACATATTGGGAAAACCGGGTTTAATGGCAAAGTCATCCATTTCGTTGTTCAGAAGGAACCCGGCGCCGTCAACGACGATACTGTTTCCATATCCGCCATTCAGAGTGGTTGTGGCAGCCACTGCATTTCCTTTCGAATCGACTATTGAATAATGTGTTGTTTGCTCGCTCTCAGCAGGTATCCCGTTTTTAATATTTGATGAAACAGATGCATGCTTTTCATTAAAATCTGACATCCGGCCGGCGAGATAATCTTTATTTGTAAGTCCGGCAACAGGCACTTTCACAAAACCTGGATCACCAAGGTAAACAGCCCTGTCAGCAAAAGCTCTTCTCTCAGCTTCTGTAATCAGATGAATAGTTGCTGCAGTATGATATCCAAGCTTGTTAAGATCATATTTTTCAACCATCGAAAGTAACTGAAACAGTATTATGCCACCTGATGAAGGCGGCGGCACTGAAATGATCCTGTAATCCCTGTATCCTGTCTGAACAGGTTCTCTGAACCGGGCCTGATAACCGGAAAGGTCATCATCCGATATAATTCCGTTCCCGCGTTTCATTTCATTCACAATTAACCGTGCGGTTAATCCTGAATAAAATCCATCCCTGCCCTTATCCCTTATGCGTTTCAGGGTTTCTGCCAGTTGTGGCTGTTTCAATATGTCACCCTCTTTCCAGAGTGAATCTTTTACAAAAGCCGGAGGATTAAGATTCCTTTCAACAAAAATATTTTTGTGTTCATTAAAGCTGTTTGCCTGGAGAAGTGTTACCGGAAACCCTTTTTCTGCCATATCAATGGCGGGCTGAATAACATCTTTAAATGGCAGTTTACCATATTTTGAATGAATACGGATCATTCCATCAACTGTTCCCGGAACTCCGCTTGCCAGGTGTGTAACAGTGCTTAATCCTTTCAGTACATTCCCTTCCCGGTCGAGGAACATGTCCCTTGAAGATTTCAACGGGGCTTTTTCCCGATAATCGATCATATCGGTTTTTCCATCACTGGTTCTTATCACCATAAATCCACCTCCCCCAAGATTTCCAGCTTCGGGATAGCAGACCGCAAGTGCAAATTCAGTCGCAACCGCAGCATCAATGGCATTTCCACCGGATACCAGAATTGAGATACCTATCCTGGAACTCTCGGGGTGAGCAGAAACAACCATTCCGCTGTCGGCAGATATGCCGCGGCCTTCTTTTATTTCAGTCTTCGCCGTTTTAACCTGACCTGAACATCCGGCAAGTGATATTATTCCTGTTACCAGCAAGCCTTTCAGGAACATGAAGTTTGTATAATTCATTCGTGATATGGATTATAAGTTCTCAATAAGGCAAACAAATTAGTCAAAAAAAATGTTTTGTATTACTTTTACAGAAATTTATATGCATGTTTGCAAATCAGCCATTAGCCGAAAGATTGAGGCCCAAAGAAATTGAAGATTTCAGGGGGCAGGAGCATCTGGTAGGGCAGCAGGGTGTTTTGAGGAAAGTAATTGAAACAGGCAATCTGCATTCATTTATATTGTGGGGACCTCCAGGAGTGGGCAAAACTACCCTTGCCGGAATAATTGCAAACAAGTTAAAAAGACCATTTTTCAGTCTGAGTGCAGTACACAGCGGAGTTAAGGATGTAAGGGAAACAATTGAAAAAGCCAGGAGTCAGCAATTTTTCAATCAGCCTAACCCGGTACTTTTTATTGACGAGATCCACCGGTTCAACAAATCACAGCAGGATTCACTTCTGAGCGCTGTGGAAAAGGGGATTATTACACTGATAGGTGCAACGACCGAGAATCCCTCTTTCGAAGTGATCTCCCCTCTCCTTTCACGCTGCCAGGTCTATACAATGAAATCGCTGGATGAAGATGATCTTATTGATTTGTTGAAGAGAGCGATAAGAAAAGATACCTACCTGTCAGCCTATTCAATAGAAATAACAGAGTATGAAGCTTTCATAAGGGTTTCAGGAGGTGATGCAAGAAAGCTGTATAATGCTCTTGAGCTTGTTGTTAGCGCCGAAGCCAATGAGGAAGGTTCTGAAAAGATAATTATTGATAATGATAAGGTTCTGAAGCATATACAGAAGAACCTGGCGCTGTATGATAAGAACGGTGAACAGCATTATGATATAATTTCGGCATTTATTAAATCGATGAGGGGAAGCGATCCCAATGCGGCAGTTTACTGGCTTGCGCGAATGTTTGAAGGCGGTGAGGATCCAAAGTTCATTGCACGGAGGATGGTTATCCTGGCCGCTGAAGATGTTGGTCTTGCCAATCCAAATGCCCTGCTGCTTGCCCAGGCATGCTTCGAAGCCATAAATGTTGTAGGATGGCCCGAATCGAGGATCATTCTTTCCGAAACGGCAATATATCTTGCCACTTCTCCAAAAAGCAATGCTGCATACATGGCTATCGATCAGGCTATTGAAGTGGTCAGAAGCAAAGGTGACCTGCCTGTACCACTTCATATAAGGAATGCCCCTACTAAACTGATGAAGGACTCGGGCTACGGGAAAGATTATAAATATGCCCACAGCTATAAAGATAATTTCATTGCCGACAATTTTCTTCCCGATGAGATTAAGGGCACCATTTTCTATAATCCGGGGTCCAATATGAAGGAAGAAGATATAAAAAAGAAACTATCAGGCATGTGGAAAGATATTTACAAGTATGGCAGTTAAATAACTAAATTTGTGAACCTATTTAATATTTAAAATGAGAAAAATCGGGGATATTCCGGGAATTAAATTTGCCGACACAAATAACTTCCTGCTAATTGCAGGGCCATGTGTTGTGGAGAGTGAAAAAATAGTCTTTGAGACCGCCGAACAAATCCTGAAGATCTCCCAGAAGTACAGGATACCTTTTATTTTCAAGTCATCCTACAGAAAAGCTAACCGGTCGAAGATTGATTCTTTTTCGGGAATAGGAGATTTAAAAGCTTTAAAGATCCTTTCAGAGGTAAGAAAAAATCTTTCTGTGCCTGTTATTACCGATATTCACAATCCCGAAGAGGCAGAGCTTGCCTCCACTTATGTTGATGTTCTGCAGATCCCTGCATTTCTGTGCCGCCAGACTGATCTGCTTGTTGCAGCAGGGAAAACCGGGAAATGGGTTAATATAAAAAAAGGACAGTTTCTCTCAGGCGCATCGATGAGGTTTGCTATTGAAAAGGTTGTGGAAACAGGCAATGATAATGTAATGCTTACCGACAGGGGCAATATGTTCGGTTACCAGGATATTGTTGTTGATTTCAGAAATATTCCGGAAATGCAGAAGACCGGCGCTCCGGTGATAATGGATATAACCCATTCACTGCAGCAGCCGAATCTTTCGAAAGGTGTTTCGGGAGGCAGGCCCGATATGATAGAAACAATTGGCAGAGCTGCAATCAGTGTAGGTGCCGACGGCATCTTCATTGAGACCCATCCTGATCCTTCTGTTGCAAAGAGTGATGGTGACAATATGCTCAGATTAGCCGATCTCGAAAGTTTGGTACGAAAATTGGCAGCATTGAGAGAAACAATTAATTTGTTTAGTTAAAAATTAAATCAAACCATTAATGAGAAAAATAATAAGCCTTTTAGCAGGAGTGATCATTTTTACTTCTGCCGGAGCTCAGTCGATTGAAGAAATTGTAAAACTGCACGTAAAAGCTGCCAAAACAGATCAGCTTGCCAAAATAAAAACTATTAAGATTACCGGCAAGATGACAGCCATGGGCATGGAGATGCCTCTTGAAATGTATATGAAGAATCCCGATAAGATTAAGGTAATTTACAGTTTCGGCGGACAGCAGATGATATCGGTGTTTGACGGGGAAAAGGGTTACATACAGAATCCGATGACAGGCTCAATGTCACCCGTTGAATTAAAGGGAGATCAGCTCAGCCAGCTAACAAGAAATAATATCTTCACCAACGAAGTGTTAAACAGCTTCAATCAAAAAAGGCTCGTCTATGAAAAGGAAGAAATGGTTAGTGGAAAACCAGCATACAGACTAAAAGTCAATATTGAAGGAACAGATTCCCCAAGTTATCTGTTTATTGACAAAGCTACGGGGCTGCTGGTTAAAGTCACCACCACGGTGGAGCAGATGGGAACCACAATGAATGTCGAGACTTTCCTAACCGGTTACAAGGAACACCAGGGACTGGTGATGCCTATGAAAACGACAGCAATGGCAAATGGTATGGAAGCAGCAGTGATAAGCTTCAGCAATGTTGAGGTTAATATTCCTGTAGACGAGAGTGTATTTAAATTAAAGTAACGCTAAGTATATTGGAAAGTCAGATACCAGACATTATTATTTAAACCAAAACCGGCACCGCTTTTAAAAGTGGTGCCGGTTTGTTTTTGATGCAGCTGGTCTGTAAGCCGGGTTCTGTACCGGTTTCTTCTCCTTCGAAAGGAACTGAAACCGGTTTCCATCATTTATCTTGTCCGTCCATCACTGGCCGGATCATACGACCTACCCCCCGGCACGGACGAGCAGCCCTAAAGCCGGTATACATGGTCTTTCAACCCATAAGGTGTACGGCTCGCAATGTTACCACCACGACCGGTGAGCTCTTACCTCACCTTTTCACCCTTGGTCCGGCATTTACTGCCAGGCCGGTTATTTTCTGTTACACTTACCATACCCTCGCGGATATCTTCCCGTTAGGAAGCATGGCGCTCTGCGTTGCCCGGACTTTCCTTGGCGCTTATTAGCGCCACGATGGAACGACCTGCTGCTCCGGCAAAGGTAATAAATATGTTTTTAATTCAGGTCGATTAGCTATTTTTGCCGGGGCCCTGGTTTCAACCTTAAAGAGAGATGGAAATGATCAAAGCAATAGATCTTGATGAATATGATTACGATCTGCCTGAGGAAAGGATAGCACAATATCCCCTGGGGAAAAGAGACAGCTCGAAGCTTCTGTTTTATAATGGAGGAGTGATCACAGACGATTCATTCTCTAACATTGGCAGATATATTCCTGAAGGATCGCTTCTTGTTTTTAATAATTCAAGGGTAATACGGGCAAGAATGCTTTTCACAAAAAAAACCGGAGCAGAAATAGAGATATTCTGTCTTGAACCATTGCTACCGGCAGAGTATGAAACAGCATTTAACGCCAGAGCGCCTGTAGAGTGGAAATGCATTATAGGGAACCTCAAAAAGTGGAAAAGCGGCACGGTCGATAAGATATTTGAATACGATAGCAACAAATGTGAACTAGTGGCTGAAAAAATCAAACCTGAAGGAGAAGCATGGAGAATAAGATTCAACTGGAGCTGCGATGACCTCAGATTCGGAGATATTATTGAAAAGACCGGACATGTCCCTCTCCCTCCTTATCTTAAAAGAGAGGAAGAAGAGCGGGATAAGATAAGGTATCAGACAATTTATTCAAGAGTTAAAGGATCAGTGGCTGCCCCTACTGCAGGGTTGCATTTTACTGAAAACACATTCAGGGATCTTGAAGCAAGAGGAATAAGTAAGACTGAGCTTACCCTTCATGTCGGCGCCGGAACGTTCCAACCTGTAAAATCTGGAAAGATAAGCGATCACCCGATGCATTGCGAACACTTTTATATTGATGAAGAGTCGCTTGTAAAGCTGATTGATTTTCCCGGAAGGATCATCCCTGTGGGCACCACATCGGTAAGAACACTTGAGAGTCTTTACTGGCTGGGAATAAAG
Organism: uncultured Bacteroidales bacterium; assembly: GCA_942492865.1. Lineage (GTDB taxonomy): Bacteria > Bacteroidota > Bacteroidia > Bacteroidales > VadinHA17 > LD21. The sequence goes on from OW818650.1 coordinate 3,827,680, forward strand.
GCTCTTAACAACAGGATAGATTGCGAATCGGACATCCATGTTGATCAATGGGAACCATACGGACTGGAACCTGAAGCTGGAGTAAAAGAAGCCTTTCAGGCTTTGCTGAAGCTAATTAGGAGCAGTAAAAAAAAGGTCCTCCGGGCTTCAACCTCTATTATTATTATACCGGGATACACTTTCAGGGTCACAGGTGGAATATTAACAAATTTTCATCAGCCGCGCAGCACACTATTGCTTCTGATTTCAGCATGGATCGGAAGTGACTGGAAATCAATATACAAATATGCGCTCGAAAATGATTTTCGGTTTTTGAGTTATGGCGATTCTTCTCTTCTGCTAAGGCATTGATTAGATAGATTTTATTTGAAATGAGGCAGTTAAGATATATAATAATTTTCTTTGATAATACTTTGATTTTTTGTTTATTTGACCTCAAATTTAATTGACATGGGTGATAATAAGATACTCCAGCAATTCACGGCTATTTTTTCAATATTTATGGTATTCTTTTATGTGGGTGTCGGATTTTATCTAATTCTGAGTGATGATCTCGTGTATCTTGACAGAGCCATGCTTGTTATTATAGGCTCAACTTTTATATTCTATGGATTATACAGGGCATACAGGGCTTACATAAAGATTGTTGAAGTTTTTTTTACCAAAGACAAAGATGAAGATTGATAAGGGTTGGCATACACTTTGTTGTAGTAATTATGGTAAATATAAACTTAACAAAATATTGACTATGAAATTAGTTGCAGATATCAAAAAAATTACTACATTTGCTCATCGGAAAATATCATCGGAAAGCAAACAGTTAGATTTTGGTCAAAAAATATTTCAGGGAATCCGAATTTTTTCATCGGGACTATTGATTTTTATGCTTTCTTGCAGTGGTGGAGGCACTCAGGAATTGCGTGAAACCCCGACCAGCGGTAGTATAAAAATTGCGGTTGATGAATCTTTTCAACCATTAATTGATACTGAGATTTTTACTTTTACTCATCTGTATAAAAATACCAGTATCACACCAATGTACAAACCGGAATTTGATATTATAAATGATTTTATGAATGATTCCGTAAGAGTAATAGTTACAAGCAGGAAACTGAGCGAGTATCAGATTCAGACACTCCGTGATTCGCTTTTTATTGCACGTACAACAACTTTTGCTTACGATGCCCTGGCATTTATAACTCACAGGAAAAACCCCGATACATTATTAAGGTATAACGAGCTGGAAAATATATTTCTTGGTAAGGTAACGAAATGGAACCAGATAAATCCTTCTTCGAAGCTTGGAAATATCAACGTAATCTTTGATAACACAAAGTCGGGAAACATAAGGTACTTTAAAGAGATGTTCGAAATATCTGATACCCTGGGAAAAAACTTCTTTGCCCTCCGGAACAATACGGAAGTTATTGATTATGTTGCTGAGAATCCAAATTCCCTTGGAATTGTAAGCGTCAACTGGATCAGTGACAAGGATGATTCCCTGAGCATGAGCTTTATGAACAAAGTAAATGTGGTTGCAGTATCTCAGAAATATATAAACGACGGAAATTTTTACCGTCCCCAGCCCGGATTTATTTATGACAGGTCATATCCTTTCGTCAGAGAGATATATTTTATCTCACGCGAAACATTCAAAGGCCTTGGATCGGGCTTTATCCAGTGGGCAACCGCTGAGCAGGGGCAAAGGATTGTGCTGAAATCAGGACTTGTTCCTGCAACCATGCCGATAAGACTGGTGCAGATAAAAAACTAAATTAAATTTTAAAAAATAACAGTATTAGTTAATAAACCTTGTATTGATTCAAATATTAAAAACTATGAAACGTTCAATTTTTAAGCAGGTAATTTTACTTGCGGGTTTGTTTGCACTCAATGTCAGCTTTTTGAAAGGGCAGGATTTGAATTCGGCGATTTCTCTGACAAGAAGTGAGCAGTATGATAAGGCACAGGCATTGCTTGAACAGCTTATCCAGAAAGAACCTGCAAACAGTAAGAATTACTTTTTTCTCGGTGAGAATTATCTCCTGGATTATTTTGCCGATACAATCTCAAATTCACTTAAAGTTGCCACCGATGCTGCAAAGGGAATATATCAGAAGGGTGTGGATGCAAATCCTAACGATCCTCTTAATTATATAGGTCTTGCAAAAATTGCCTTTTACCAGGGAAACGATCAGACAGCAGATGAAATGAGGAAAAAAGCAAGAAGCTTGCTTCTGCCTTATAAGAATATAAAGAAAATCTCTCCACCTGCTCCTGAATATTCCTTTGCTCTTGCAAAGATTGCTGAGTCGTATGTTAAGGAAGGTGAAGTTGATACATCGCTTGCCATGCCACTTATAAGGGAAGCTGTTAAGATTGATAAGAAAAACAAAGATATCTATCTTATAGCAGGTGACATTTACATGCTTGCAAACGACGGATCTAAAGCCATTGAAAGTTATAAGCTTGCACAATTTGCAGATCCTACCTCTCCCACCGCCGCAATGAAAATAGGTTATGTCTATGTCAGGGGCCGCAGCCTTCAGGCAGCCATTCCAAACTTTGAAGATGCGATAAACCTCAATGCAGAATTTGCTCCGGCCTACCGTGAGCTTGGCCAGTTATATTCTATGGCAGGAAGATATGAGCAGTCAAAAGAATTTTTTAAAAAATATCTTAACCTCACCGCAGGTAATATACCGGCCAAAACAAGGTATGTAAATGCCCTCTTCTATTCAAAGGAATACGATGAAGTAATAAAAAATGTTGAAGAGATCTTCGCGGTTGATAAATCCAGAACCTACATGAACCGTATCGCAGGTTATTCAGCTTTCGAAAAAAACCCTCCTGATTATACCAAGGCATTGGGTTATATGGAAACACTCTTTAAGACAGTATCACCTGAAAGGATAATCTGGAAAGACTATTACTATATGGCGAGGATACTTCTAAGAAAGAATGCAGATTATCCTAAGATGGTTGCAGAGGCCAATTCTCTTCAGCAGCAGCTTGACCGTGAAAAAACAAGGCTTTCATCTGCAACAGTTGCAGCCGATAAAGCGAAATTCAAGGCATCTGTTGACAATCTTTCAGCACAGGTAACCTCCGTTAAGGATAAAATATCTAAAGCTGATGTAGAGATCGACAGAGGATTCGGAGAATACAGGAAACTTCTTGCTCTGAGGCCTGAAGACAGGAACCTTCTTAACGAAATGGCCATCAATTTCTATACCTACAGGAGATATAATGATGCAGCTCATACATGGGTAAAGCTTATTGAGCCCGGAAAGGAAACTCCTGAGGACCTGATGCAGATCGGAAGAGCCTATAATAATGGAGAGAACTATAAATCAGCCGATTCTATGTTCAATATCATTATTCAGAAGTATCCTGACTACCTGCCCGCATACACCTGGACAGCAAGAACATATTCAAGGATGGATCCTGATTTCAAGCTTGGACTTGCAAAACCAAAGTTTGAAAAACTTCTTAGTGTTGCGCAGAAAGACTCCGTAAAAAATGTCAATGACATTATGGAGGGACTTACTTATCTTGGATATTTCCACATGTTGAATAAAAATTACGGAAAAGCTCAGGATTATTACAACAGGATGGTTAATCTAGATCCAAATAACAAGGATTATAAGGTACGGGGTTATAACGGACTGGCAAGCATAGAATCGACTTTTGCAGGAGAAGAAAAGACCCTAGAAGGTAAATTGGGATATCTTGCCCGTGCAACCGATTACTACCAGAAGATCCTTGCAATTGATCCGGCAAATGCTTCAGCAAAGGCTTCCCTCAGATGGGTACAGGATTACCAGGTTTCGGTAAAAAAAGGTATTAATCCCAATGAAATCAAGGGTGTGATAAGAAATTCCGCAGGACAACCGATCCCTTATGCATCAATCAGGGTGAAAAATACTGCTGCCGAACAGCTTTCAAACACAAAAGGTGAATACAAATTTGAAATACCCCAGGGTTCCGAGATTCTTGTAATAAGCGCCGACGGTTATCAGCCGAAGGAAGTGGAAATAACAAAATCGAGACTTTATAACGTTACACTGGATAAATAACCAATTCAAGTCAGTAAATTATTTATAGTTATTTTTAATTTTTTTTAAATAAGCTGCTGTATATTGGAAAAAAACAATTGAAAATATATATTTGCACAATTGAAAATCTTAAACCTAAACAATTCGATAAAAATGAGTAAACAAGGAAGTTCGTTCAAAGATGCGTTGCAGAACATTTTTGCAGCAAGTGCTATTTTAATAGCTTTTATTATTGCCTATCTATTGTTCATCAATCTTATGGGTAATCCGGTTAATTTCGAAGGTGGTAATCCAAAAGGACATCCACTTGCGGGTAATTACCTGGGAATTATTTACAAAGGAGGTTTCATTGTACCGGTTCTTATGACATGCGTTCTGGTCCTTATAATCTTCACATTCGAGAGAATAATCACTCTTTCAAGAGCTAAAGGAAAAGGACGTTTAAATACCTTTGTTCGTAAGCTCCAGATTCTCCTTGCAGAAGACAAGATCGAGGAAGCAATGGAAGCATGTGATAAACAAAGAGGTTCTCTTGCAAATGTTATGAAAGCCGGCCTGTCACGTTACCGTGACCTGCAGAATGACCCGGTACTTGAAAAAGATCAGAAGATCCTTTCGATACAGAAATCATTCGAAGAGGCAACAGCTCTCGAGCTTCCGATGTTATCAAGAAACATGGTTATTTTCTCTACCCTTGCTTCAATTTCAGTGTTGATAGGTCTTATTGGAACAGTGCTTGGTATGATCCGTGCTTTCGGCGCTCTCGCCCAGGCTGGTGCTCCCGATGCTCTTGCTCTGTCAACAGGTATATCAGAAGCTCTTGTTAATACCGCATTAGGTATCACTGGATCAACATTGGCCATTATAGCTTATAACTACTTCTCATCAAATATTGACGCTTATACGTACAAAATTGATGAGGCAGGTTTCAGTCTGACACAGAATTTTGCTGCTTCGCTGAAAACAACCTGATAATGAATTTGTCTTTAGATGAATTTATCTTTTGGTCAATATAATTAAATAAAAAGAAAGGTACAGATGCCAAAGATTAAATTACCAACACAGTCCCCCCATATTGACATGACGCCGATGGTTGACTTGTTCTCCGTATTGTTAATTTTCCTTATGTTAACAGCCACCATGAGACAACCTGAGCCCGCGCCTGTTGATACGCCTTTTTCTATATCAGAAAAACCAACTCCTGACTTTAATACAATGACTTTCCTTATATCCGTCGATGATAAAGTTTTCATCAACATGGACAACGGACCTGATACTCTTTTAGCATTCAGGCCGAAAATCCTTGCTGAAATGGGAAAACGTTACAATATCGAATTTACACCGCTGGAATTAAGGGAGTTTCAGAAGTATCCTGCTTCCATAGGAGTGCCTATGCAAAACATGAAGGAATTCCTGAACCTGAAGGATCACCAGGAAAGACTGGTTCTCCAAACCGGAATCCCGGTTGATTCAGTTGATAATCAGCTGGCAATGTGGATACTTTATACACGTCAGGTGAATCCGAACGTTCAGGCATTGATAAAAGGTGACGCACAAACAGGTTACCCTATTGTTAAAAAAGTTCTGGATGTTTTACAGGAGTACCAGGTAAAAAGGTTTAATCTGATTACCAGCCTTAGGGCAGCTAAAATAAATCTAGCAGAAATACAACAACAGTAATATGGCAGAAATAATTCAAGAGGATAAGGGAAGCGGCGGAAAGAAGAAACCGAAGAAGCATGCACCGCATATTGATATGACACCTATGGTGGATCTTATGTGTATTCTTATTACATTTTTCATGCTTACCACCGCCTTTAGCAAAGCGAAGGTAATGGAAATAATACTTCCGGAAAAGATCAAAGATCCAACCAAACAGGAAGCTCCAAAGATTTCAGCCAGCCGAACCCTTAATCTGATCCTTGGTCCTAATGATAAAGTATACTGGTACCCGGGAATGGTAAAGGAAGAAGACTATAGTAATCTGCCTCCCGTAAGGGTGACTGATTTTAGCGCTACAGGCATACGTCAGTTGCTGCTTGAAAGAAACAAGACACTCGCTACGAGGATTGAAGATTTTAATCAGTCAGTCATTACAGGTAAAATTACCATATCCCAGGACTCTGTTCGCGGTTCAATCGCCAAGCTTAAATCAGATGATGATACAGGACCTATAGTGCTTCTTAAAGCGCATAAGGATGCTAAATACGGTAATTTCGTAGATATACTCGATGAAATGAATATCTGTGGAATAGCCCGTTATACGGTCGTGGACATTGCATGGTATGAAGAAAAGATGGTAGAGGCTGCCGCAGGCATCACATCAACTACTCCAACCAATTAATCCGTAAACCTTAAAAGATATGGCAAAAGAAAAGATTAATGCTCCTGCCTTTGATGATATAGTATTTGAGGATAGGAACAAGGAATACGGAGCATATAGATTACGCAAAAGGTATACGAGGAATCTACTTATATCACTGCTGATCGGTATCGTAATACTAAGTACAGCTGTGATTACACCTTATCTCAATGCAAAAGCTGCTGAAAGCAGTAAAAAGCGTGCTGACAGAGAGGTTGAAATAAAACTTGAGAACCTCGATACTCCAAATGAAACAGTTGCTCCTCCACCTCCCCCTCCTCCCCCTCCGGCAGCAGCAGTGCAGCAGGCCTATGTGCCTCCCGTTGTTGTTGACTCAGTAAAACCTGAGGACGAAGTACAGCTGATGACTGCAGAAGAAGCAGTTGTAGAGGTACGCGATGAGCAGGTTGTTGAGGTTGTTGAAGTGGTTAAGGAAGAGATCAAGGAAGAAGAAGCTGAACCAGAACCTTTCGTTGTTGTAGAAGAGATGCCGATGTTCCCCGGTGGACCCGAAGAACTTCTTAAATACATTGCAGAACATGTTGTGTACCCCGAAGTTGCCAAGGAAAATAACATCCAGGGAAGGGTCATCGTACGATTCTGTGTAACAGCTAAAGGTGGTGTTAACCAGGTTAGCGTCCTCAAGGGAGTTGATCCTGAACTGGACAAGGAAGCTATAAAGGTCGTATCGGCCCTGCCTGCTTTCAAACCCGGTAAACAAGGTGGTAAAGCGGTACCGGTATGGTACATGGTTCCTATTACTTTCACACTGAAATAAACCAGACCAGATTATAAGAAAGGGTGCCCACAGCACCCTTTTTTATTTTTCAAATACTCCTGATCTGGATGTTTTGCCCCTGATCTGCCCCACCCAAACCCTCCCCAGGTGGGGAGGGCTTTTATCCAATGAGGATTTCAAGTCCCCCATCTGGGGGATTTAGGGGGCAAGTTTTTCCTGAAGAGCTCAACAAGGTTGTCAATATCCTCTTCAGTTGTGTCCCAGCTGCACATTAACCTGTATTCGGATATTTTTTCATTCCATGGATAGAAAAAAGTCTGGTTCCTCACCTTTTCAGCAGCTTCAGAAGGGATTATGGCAAACACACCATTCGATTCCACTTTACGGGATATATTTATCCCATTGACATTTTTAAGCTTTTCCGAAAGGATCAGAGCCATTTTATTTGAATGCGAGGCACATCTTTTCCAAAGATCATTGCTGAAATAAGCAAGATACTGTGCTGAAATGAACCGCATTTTTGATGCAAGCTGCATTGACTGCTTCCTGAGGTATTTAAATTCTGACTCCAGTCCCGGTTTAAGGAAACAGACAGCTTCACCGTACATCATCCCGTTTTTTGTACCACCAAATGAAAGTATATCAACTCCGGCGTCTGTTGTAAGAGCCTTCAGGGGAATTCCAAGCGAGACAGCTGCATTGGTTATACGTGCACCGTCCATGTGAAGCAGCATCCCCTTTGAATGAACATAAGCAGCAATCTCCTTTATCTCAGAAAGCTGGTAAACCGTGCCCAGCTCTGTTGACTGCGTAATGGACACTGCTCTGGGTTGCGAATGATGCTCAAAATCAAATCCATGCACGTGCTGAGAGATTGATTCCGGATTTATTTTTCCATTATCGGACTCTACGGTAAGTATCTTGCAGCCTATGAATTTTTCAGGTGCACCGCATTCATCTTCTTCAAGGTGAGCGGTAGAGGCAACTATAACTGAATTCCATGAACGGGTCACTCCCGATAAGCCCAGCACATTTGCGGCAGTACCTGTGAATACAAACCATACTTCCGTTGATTCTCCAAGCTGCTTCCTGAAAAGCTCCCTGGCTCTCTCAGTATATACATCATGTCCATAACCTGTAACATGACCTGAATTTGCATCCATGATGGCCTGTAACACTTCGGGATGTACACCGGCATTGTTGTCAGAGGCAAATCCTCTTTTACTATTTATTTCCATAAAATTACATAAGTAGTTCAAGATGATATCCGTATATTGAATCAGATATCTGATAAACATTTAAAAAATGAACCAAGGATCAGCTTTTCTTTCCTCTTCTTGAAAGATACAGCATTACCAAGCCGAAAATGAACATCAGGATGCCCATAATTATATTAACATTAATGTCAAGGGATTTCCTGTACATTTCAAAATCAGAGTTGGTTGCTATACCAAAAACTGTTATCAGGATTCCAATTATCGTGAACATTAAGCCTATTGGGATTCTTATATCTACCATTTCAATTTCCTCCTACCAGAATAATATACTTAAAATTATGCAAACAACACCTACAATAATTGCCAGTCCGACAGGACGCTGGTACCATGGACCAGTTTCGGCGAGTGAACGTGGAGTAAGAGAATAGACCAGGCCACGGAGCTCATCGTCAGTTTTCTTCTGTCGTGTCATGAATGTCAAGCCTACAGTTACAAACGTGCTTACCGAAAATGCTATGATGGCCGTCCAGAAATTCTGGGCCATTTCAACCGGGTATGTGTGAAGGGATGCAATCCATCCTCCCTTTACCAGAGTAGTTGCCCCTGCAGGCACTGTAAGGCCATGGTGCAGCAGTGCAAGTAAAAATCCCATCAGCAGCCCCGTAAAAGCAGCATGCCCTGTTGTGCGCTTCCAGAACATCCCGAGGAAGATCACTGCAAACAGAGGGGCATTTATCATAGAGAAGATCGTCTGAAGGAAATCCATAAGGTTCCCGAATTTGATAGCTATATAAGCAGCGCCAATACTTAAAAAAATTCCGAAAACTGTTGCAATCCGGCCAACCTTCAGATAATGTTTTTCATCAGATTCAGTATTGTTAGTCGGCTTCCGTATATAGCTCTGGTAAATATCATAGGTCCATACGGTGTTAAAAGCAGAAACATTCCCGGCCATTCCTGACATGAACGATGCAACAAGTGCAGTTATACCAAGTCCGAGCACACCTGCAGGGAGATATTGTTTCAGCAACATAATTATGGTATAATCATATCTGGGATTTCCTGCACTATCGAGAGGAAGTACAAAGTTCTTTGACGGATCATTCAAAAGGACAAGAGCGATGATACCCGGAACAATGATCAGGAATGGAATGAACATCTTAGGCAGGGCTCCAATAAGGGGAACTTTTCGGGCTGCCGATTGCGATTCTGCTGCAAATGCCCGCTGAACGATAAGAAAATTGGTGCACCAGTAACCAAATGAAAGCACGAAACCAAGCCCGAAAAGAATTCCGAACCATTCAACGCCCATTGGGTTTGAGCCTATTTCACTCGTATATTTCCACGTTGTGGTCCAGGTATCCTGAGCATAGCCATTCTGGGTTGTTATAGGAGCAAGATTTTCTTTCAGACCACTCCATCCGCCTACATCTTTGAGACTGAGAAAGACAACAGGCAGTAATCCCAGTATTATTATAAAGAATTGTAATACTTCATTGTAAATAGCTGAAGATAGCCCGCCAAGGTATGTGTAGGCAAGAACTATAAGAGCTGAGATCCAAAGACTAAGGTTAAAATCCCATCCCAGGACCTTCTCCATAAGTATTGCAAGCGCATACATTGAGATCCCTGACGCAAGTATTGTCATAACTGCGAACAGGATCGCATTCAGTCCTCTCGTCTTCTCATCGTACCTCAATTTCAGAAATTCCGGAACCGATCTTGCTTTGGAACCATAATAGAAGGGCATCATAAAAAGAGCCAGGAAGATCATGGCCGGTATAGCACCTATCCAATAGAAATGGGTTGTAAGCATACCGTATTTCAATCCCGATCCGGTCATGCCCATTACTTCAAGGGCGCCAAGGTTGGTGGAAACAAATGCAAGTCCTGCCACCCAGGCAGGCATTGAACGTCCGGCTTCTAGAAATGCATTTGCATTTTTCATGAATTTCCGTAGAAACCAGCCAATGCCGAGTACAAAAATAAAATAGATTATCATTATCAGATAATCTATCCAGGTTAGTTCAAGTGTCATGGTTATTCAGGTTTATATACGGGTAAAAATAAGATATAAATTGATTTATTGAAAATGCAGGATTCTTTTTGGAATTTTTTATTGAAACCGACCTTTCTCCCCAAAACACTCTGAGGCGCAAAGGCTGTCAAGCTAATGTTGAGTTTACCGGCCTCTCCCCCTTGTTCCCCCTCTCCCGACGTGAGAGGGGGACGATCATTCAGTATGTTTAAATTTTGCCTATGCCGCTTCAATTAGATCTTTCTTAGCCCCTTTCACACCGGGAGAGGGGTTGGGGAGAGGCCAGTATCTCCTTAGCTTGACAGACTTAACCGTGCCATTGGGGAGAGGCCAGCCGAAACAAAGTACGAAGCCATAAGTGTAATGCAGAGTATTATTTATAATATTTCCTATTTTTGATTGATTTATAAATCAAGTGAAAACCCGGTATTTCATATTCCTGTCTTATAATGGCGCCCGATATCACGGATGGCAGGTGCAGCCAAATGCTGTTACCGTTCAGCAGTTGCTTGAGGAAGCTCTGTCGAAACTGTTGAATGAGAAAATAACCACGATCGGAGCCGGCAGAACCGATACAGGTGTTCATGCAAAGTATTTCTGTGCCCATTTTGACAGTGACAAAGAGGATCTTCCGGCAGATAATAATCTAATATTCAGATTGAACAGATTCCTACCTGAGGATATAGCGATAAGTGGTATCAGAAAAGTAATTCCTGATGCAAGCGCCAGATATAGCGCGATATCAAGAACTTACAGGTATCATATCTCCAAGGTAAAGGATCCCTTCCGGAACAGCTTCAGCTGGTACCTTTACGGCAATATCGATCTGGAATCAATGAACAGGGCCTCCGGCATGCTTTTAAAATATGATGATTTTACAAGCTTCAGCAGGCTCCATTCAGGGTCAAATAATAATATTTGCAGGATATATCGTGCCGGATGGGAGGAAAATATTGAAGAAATTGTTTTTACAATTACTGCTAACAGATTTTTACGAAACATGGTCCGATCTATAGTTGGAACGATGACTCTTATCGGCTCCGGAAAAATCAACCTTCAGAAATTTGAAGAAATTATCAGGGCAAAAGACCGTTGCAGGGCCGGTATGTCGGCCCCTGCGAAGGGATTATTTCTCACAGGCATTGAATATTCTGAAGAAATTTTTATAAAATAATTATGGCTCTGGTAATATGATAATTATCACTTCCTATCTCTGTTAGCTTTTTCACAATAAAAGAAATATATACTATTTTTGCGACACATTAACTTTTAATAAACATTAAATCATGAGTAAGGAGCTTTTGTTATTATTCTTCCTTGTAGGAGCAGTCTTTGTAGGAGTTGTCCTTATTCTGTCAGGCTTAATTGCACCACGTTCAACCAATCCGCAAAAATTCGATCCTTACGAATGCGGAATACCTACAAAGGGGGTTACATGGCTCCAGTTTAATGTAGGATATTACCTGTTCGCCATACTTTTTCTCATATTTGACGTTGAAACAGTTCTTGTTTTTCCATGGGCAGTGGTTATGAAGGAAGTGGGAATTGCCGCTTTTGTTGAAATAGTCATTTTCTTTTTCATTTTGGGTCTAGGTTTATTGTATGCATGGAAAAAACAGGCATTGATATGGGAATAAAAGGTATTAAAAGAGAAGAATTCAATGACAATGAAAGTCTTGATCTTCTGAAAGAATCAGGCACAAATATTTTTCTTACAACCATAGATGACGTAATTAACTGGGGAAGAAAGAATTCATTGTGGCCCCTCACATTTGCCACCAGTTGTTGCGGTATTGAGATGATGGCGGCAGGCGCTCCACGACACGACTTTGCACGGTTTGGCATGGAAGTTTACCGGGCCAGCCCCCGGCAGGCCGATGTAATTGTAGTGGCAGGTACCATTGTCAACAAGATGGCTCCCGTACTGAAAAGACTATATGATCAGATGTCTGAACCTAAATATGTCGTTGCAATGGGTGCCTGTGCAATATCGGGAGGACCTTTTTTCCTCAATTCATACAGCGTGGTTAAAGGTGTTGAGCATGTTATACCGGTTGATGTTTTTGTACCGGGCTGCCCTCCCCGTCCTGAAGCATTATTATACGGCATGTTGCAGCTTCAGCGAAAAATTGAAACTGAAACTATGAGATCGAGGAAGAAACGCAATGAAGAACATAGCAGCAAATAGTCATAACACAGATCTATAATGGAGAAACTCCAGCTTACAGAATTTATTAAATCGACCGATGCCGAACTTGAAGTAAAGGAAGGAACCCAGTTTGCAGAAGTGACTGTTCCTGCTCACAAGCTTCATTCAATTGCAAAAGAACTAAGAGATAACGAAAAGACTTCTTTTGATTTCCTTTATTGTATGACAGGCGTTGATTACGGAAAAGATCTTGGAGTGGTATATCATCTTCGTTCCACCCGGTTTGGTCATTCAGTAGTTTTAAAAACTATTGCATCAGGAAGGGAAACACCTCAACTTGATTCGGTATCCGATCTTTGGGGAACAGCCGACTTTAATGAGAGGGAAGTATTTGATCTGCTGGGTATAAGGTTTGTAAATCATCCTGATATGAGAAGACTTTTCCTTGATAGTTCCTGGGGGTACCCCCTCAGAAAGGACTATGTTGATGATGTAAATATCGTTACCAAGTAATATGGAAGAAGCAGTCAAAAACATTATATCGGATGATCAGGAGGAGTATGTGATCAACATGGGGCCTCAGCATCCGTCAACTCACGGAGTCCTGAGGCTTGTTGTAACGCTTAAGGGTGAAACGGTTCTGAAAGTTCAGCCCCATCTGGGTTATATCCACAGGGGCATTGAAAAAATGACTGAAAAGATCACATATCCCCAGATAATTCATCTCACCGACAGGCTCGATTATCTTTCAGCCCATATAAACAATGAAGCAGTATGCCTGATTGTGGAAAAAGCTCTTGAAATTGAAATCCCTGAAAGAGTGAAGGTCATACGGACAATCATGTCAGAGCTCACAAGGATACAGTCGCATCAACTGTGGTGGGCATCATTCGGGATGGATCTAGGAGCACTAACCTGCTTCTTCTACGGATTGCGCGACAGGGAAAAGATAATGGATATTTTCGAGGAAACGTGCGGCGGACGCTTACTGGTAAGCTATAACTGCCCCGGCGGACTCATGTACGATATAAATCCCAATTTTCAGAAAAGAGTCAAAGAATTCATAAAATATTTCAGGAAAACACTTCCTGAATATGATCAGCTTCTTTCGGGCAATATAATTTTTGAGGAAAGAAGTAAGGGAATCGGCAGATTATCACTCGAGGATGCTGTTTCTTATGGTGTAACGGGCCCTTCCGGACGGGCTTCAGGATTTGCATGCGATGTAAGGAAACTGGAACCATACAGCGCTTATGACAGAGTCACATTTAAAGAAATCGTTCATACTGAAGGCGATACTTATACCAGGTATATGTCGAGGATGGAGGAAATGTGGGAGTCGATGAATATCATTGAACAGCTTATTGATAATATACCTGAAGGCCCTTATGCAGTAAAGATGAAACCTGTTCTTAAGCTTCCTGCAGGAGAGTATTACCAGCGGGTCGAAACGGCCAGAGGCGAGCTCGGTGTTTTTATAATCAGTGACGGGAATAAAAATCCTTACAGGCTCAAGCTGCGTTCACCGAACTTTGCTAATCTTTCTGTACTTGACAGGATCTCGAGGGGATTTAAGATTGCTGACCTTGTTGCCATTGGAGGATCGCTTGACCTGGTAATTCCGGATATTGACAGGTGATGGCACAGGGCTCAGGGCGCAGGGCGCAGGGCGCAGAGTTTCAGGGTTTGACTGCGTCGAGCTCGGCTCCGCCTCGGTTCAGAGTTTCAGGTTGAAGTGAGAAATAAGGAACGATAAACGAGAAACGATAAACGATAAAAATAGATTTCATCAATATAATAAACATGGATTATGCCATTTGATATTTATGATTTTACGTCGCTGACAAAATGGATAGACAGCAGTCTCAATGAAGCAATGTCGCCATTTTGGGCAACAGCTACGGAATTGTTGATTATCGGAGTTTTGATACTTCTCTTTTATGCACTTGTCGGATTATTTCTTGTCTATGCTGAAAGAAAAGTTTGTGCATTTATGCAAAACAGGGTAGGTCCAAACAGGGTTGGTCCTTTCGGTATCTTCCAGACAATTGCCGACCTTACAAAGCTTTTGCTGGTTGAGCTGATACCTATCAAAAATGCTGACAAGTTTTTATTCAACTTTGCACCATTTATAGTTATCATCGCCTCTTTTATGGCCATCGGAGCTATTCCGTTTGCAAAAGGACTTCACGCACTTGATTTAAATATCGGATTACTGTATGTTATTGCAGTTTCATCGATGGGAGTTATAGGCATACTCCTGGCCGGCTGGTCGAGCAACAGCAAGTATTCGATTATTGGGGCCATGAGAAGCGGTGCTCAGATCGTCAGCTATGAACTGTCAGTAGGACTTTCTCTTATAACAATGATCATTCTGGCCGGTTCAATGCAGCTTTCCACAATTGTCGAAGCCCAGAGCACCGGATGGTTCATTTTCAAAGGACACATTCCGGCATTCATTGCTTTCATCGTATTCCTTATAGCAAGTACCGCCGAAACCAACCGTGGTCCGTTCGATCTGGCTGAAGCAGAATCTGAGCTCACCGCGGGTTATCACACTGAATACTCGGGAATCAAATTTGCATTCTTCTTCCTGGCCGAATACATTAACATGTTTATTGTAGCCTCTATTGCCGCAACAGTATTCCTGGGCGGCTGGATGCCTTTCCATGTATCGTACTGGGATGGTTTCAACCGGGTGATGGATTTTATTCCGCCATTTTTTTGGTACATCGGAAAAACAGCATTTGTAATATTTCTTATGATGTGGTTCAAATGGACCTTTCCACGTTTGAGGATTGATCAGCTGCTGACTCTGGAATGGAAATACCTCCTTCCGATCAACCTGGTCAATGTCCTTATAATGTCCCTTATGGTTCTTATGGGATGGCATTTTTAAAACAGTTACCTTAAAGATTTCACTCAGATGAGTTTAATAAGCTATATAAAAGATATCGGAAGAGGGGTTTGGTCGCTTTTAAAAGGCATGAAAGTGACCGGTTCATACTTTTTCCGGCCTTCAACCATTGTTACTCAGCAATATCCTGATAACAGAAAGGATCTTGTAATGTTTGAAAGGTTCAAGGGAGAAGTAGTTATGCCCCATAATGAAGAGAACAAACACAAATGCACCGGCTGTGGAATATGTGAAATGAATTGTCCAAACGGTACTATTGAGATTATAACAAAAACGATATTAACTGAAGACGGGAAAAAGAAAAAAATAATTGACAAGCACATATACAGGCTTGGAATGTGTACATTTTGCGCATTATGCGTAAAGACATGTCCTTCAAATGCTCTTGCATTTTCACAGGAATTTGAACATGCCGTCTTTAACAGGGGAAACCTTATTAAAGTATTAAATAAGCCCGGTTCTGAATTAATGAAAGGAGTTGAATAATGAATCCAAACCAGTTAATGTTTATTCTTTTCTCGGTAATGATCGTAGTCTTTTCTATTATGACGGTCATCAGCCGCAGAATACTCAGGGCAGCAGTTTACCTTCTTATTGTGCTTGTATCAACGGCAGGACTCTATTTTATGCTCGACTATCAGTTCCTGGCAGCAATCCAGCTTACCCTTTATGCAGGCGGTATTGTGGTCCTGATCATTTTTTCTATCCTTCTCACAAGTCATATAAGTCATAAATTCGAAGCGGTAGAATTCAAAAAATCAATTTTCTCGGCTCTTGGTGCGGCTGCCGGAGCCATACTGTCGATAATTACCATTCTCGATTATAACTTCTCAGCAACATCCGAAGTGGTCCGTGAGGTTGACATGGACTTAATAGGCAAAAGTCTGCTCTCAGTTGATCGTGATGGCTACATATTGCCTTTTGAGGTTATCTCAATTTTATTGATTGCGGCCATGATAGGAGCAATAATTATTGCAAAAAAAGGCGGACCCGGTACTGATAAAACCCAAACGCTAAAACAGAACTAAGATGATTACAGGTATTCCATTACATTATTTTCTGATCCTTGCGACTATCATGTTCTTCGTTGGGATCTATGGTTTTATGACCAGGAGGAACCTGATCACCATTCTGATGTCGGTTGAGCTGATACTTAATTCGGTAAATATCAACTTCCTTGCATTCAACAGATTTCTCTGGCCTCACAAGCTGGAAGGAATGTTCTTCAGCCTCTTCATAATTGCTGTTGCAGCAGCCGAAGCAGCTTTGGCTATTGCTATTATAATCAACATCTACAGGAGGTTCACAACCATAAATGTTGAGGACGTAAATGAAATGAAATACTGATCTAATTATTTTCGAGAACTCAGATATGACCAATTACGATTACACTATAGCCATTCTCCTGATCCCCTTTTTAATGTTTTTCCTGTTAGGGCTCGCAGGTCACAGGTTAAAGGCCAGGCTCTCAGGTCTGCTGGGAACAGCAGGATTGGGATTGATAACCATACTTTCGTATATAACTGCATTCAGATACTTTTCAGCTGAAAAAGTTGAAGGAGCCTTCCAAAAGATCATATCTTTAAATTTCACATGGCTGCAACTTACTGACAATCTTCATATTGATATTGGAATTCTCTTAGATCCGATCTCTGTAATGATGCTTGTTGTAATTACAACTGTTTCACTGATGGTTCATATATACAGTCTGGGATACATGAAAGGAGAAAAGGGATTTGAACGTTTCTTTGCATTCCTTTCACTTTTCAGCTTTTCAATGCTGGGACTTGTAGTAGCGACAAATATTTTCCAGATGTATATCTTCTGGGAACTTGTAGGGATCTCATCATATCTGCTTATCGGATTTTATTATACCAAGCCGTCAGCTGTAAGAGCCTCAAAGAAAGCTTTTATTGTAACTCGTTTTGCTGATCTGGGATTTCTTATCGGAATACTTATTCTGTCGTTCAATACAAAAACATTTGATTTTATTACACTTACCGATCCTAACGGACCTGCCATTACGCATAGCGGAGGCGCTATGTTCATGGGACTTTCCGTAATGACATGGGCAATGATATTCGTATATATGGGTGGTGTCGGCAAATCGGCCATGTTCCCGTTCCATATATGGCTGCCCGATGCAATGGAAGGTCCGACACCAGTTTCGGCACTGATACACGCAGCCACCATGGTTGTGGCAGGTGTATACCTGGTGGCCAGGATGTTCCCTGTATTTGTATTCGCCGCCCCTGAAGCACTCGCAGTGGTTGCTTATGTTGGTGCTTTTTCATCGCTGTTTGCAGCTGTAATAGCCTGTACCCAGGTTGATATTAAAAGGGTACTTGCCTTTTCAACAATGTCGCAGATAGGCTATATGATGCTTGCCTTAGGGGTATCGGGCTATGGAGGGCATGATGGACTAGGTTACATGGCTTCTATGTTCCACCTCTCAACTCATGCACTCTTCAAATCATTGCTCTTCCTTGGCGCCGGAGCTATAATACATGCTGTTCACAGCAACGATATGACCGATATGGGAGGATTAAGGAAATACATGCCGATAACTCACATTACATTCCTGATAGCCTGTCTTACCATTGCCGGGATACCTCCTTTTTCAGGTTTTTTCAGCAAGGATGAAATTCTTACTGCAGCATTCCATCACAATAAATTCCTCTTTGCAGTAGAATATTTCGTTGCAGGGCTCACTGCATTTTATATGTTCAGGCTTTATTTCAGTATCTTCTGGGGAAGAGATACTCACTATCATCACACTCCCCATGAAGCTCCATCATTAATGACAATACCTCTGATCGTACTTGCTATCGGGTCTGTATTTACCGGTTTCATTCCATTCAGTGATTTTATAACTACCGATGGTATGGCATTTGAGGCTCATATCGAGTTAGGGATAGCCATTCCTTCAGTTCTGGCCGGACTGGCAGGTATTGGGATCGCTGCCTTAATGTACAGGAAAGTTACTCTTATTCCTGACAGGATAGCATCTACCTTAAGTATTGGATATAAATGGTCATACAACAAATTTTACTTCGATGAATTGTACCTTTTCATAACCAAAAAAATAATCTTCAGGTATATCTCTTCACCCATTGCATGGTTCGACAGGCATATCATTGATGGAACAATGAATGCTATTGCAGCAGTAACCCAGAGACTATCATTCACTATCAGAAATTACCAGTCGGGGCAACTGCAGAAATATGCTTTTGTATTTGTTACCGGAGCAGTCCTGCTGGCATTTATCTTTATATACCTGTGGCGTTAAAAATTACTTGAGATAATATTTTAAAATATGGATATTTTAACTCTGTTTATAATAGTTCCTGTTATAACAATAACCGGGATCCTTCTTGTAAAGGATGTTAAACAGGTTCGTACCATTTCAGCGATTGGTATGGCCATTCAGCTTGTTCTTGCTGCATTACTTGTTTTCCTTTATGTTTCTGAACGCAATGCGGGGAATACTGCTGAGCTTTTGTTTATAAATGATATTGTCTGGTTCAAAAGCCTTAATATCCATTATGCAGTAGGTGTGGATGGCATTTCAGTTGCAATGATATGTCTTACCTCACTAGTTGTATTTGCTGGTATATATGCATCATGGGAAGTTGATTATCTTACAAAGGAATTCTTCATATCCCTTATACTTCTGGCAACCGGAGTTTTCGGTTTCTTCATTTCTATCGATCTGTTCACCATGTTCCTCTTTTATGAATTAGCTGTTATACCGATGTATCTTCTTATCGGTATATGGGGAAGTGGTCCGAAAGAATATTCAGCCATGAAGCTCACTCTTATGCTTATGGGAGCTTCTGCACTGCTATTAGTGGGTATTTTGGGAATATATTTCAATTCAGCTCCTGACGGAGGTCAGCTGACATTCAATATTTACGAGATAGCCAAGGTCAATATACCGATGCAGGCTCAATATCTTCTCTTCCCTCTTACATTCGTTGGCTTCGGAGTCCTCGGGGCCTTATTTCCTTTTCACACATGGTCTCCCGACGGTCACTCCTCAGCACCCACTGCTGTATCAATGCTGCATGCCGGCGTTCTGATGAAACTGGGTGGATATGGTGCATTCAGGGTTGCTATTTTCCTGATGCCTGAAGCTGCACAGGAGCTTTCATGGATATTCATTATTCTTACATCAATTAGTGTCGTTTACGGAGCCTTTGGCGCAATAGTTCAAAAAGATCTGAAATACATCAATGCATACTCCTCTGTGAGCCACTGCGGCCTCGTTCTTTTTGCAATTCTCATGATGAATAAGACTGCACTGAACGGCGCCGTGATACAGATGATATCACACGGTCTGATGACGGCTCTTTTCTTCGCCCTGATAGGCATGTTGT
Source organism: uncultured Bacteroidales bacterium (assembly GCA_942492865.1). Classification (GTDB taxonomy): domain Bacteria; phylum Bacteroidota; class Bacteroidia; order Bacteroidales; family VadinHA17; genus LD21. The sequence continues at coordinate 3,847,539 of OW818650.1, forward strand.
ATGGACGAACACACACCAGGATGATAAATGAAATGGGAGGACTTATGAAGGTCATTCCATTCCTGTCGGTTGCATACGTTATCGCAGGTCTGGCTTCATTGGGACTTCCCGGACTTAGCGGTTTTGTTGCCGAAATGACAATTTTCGTGGGGGCTTTTCAGCATCCTGATATTTTTCACAGAATCGCCACCATTGTTGTTGTTACATCAATAGTGATAACAGCTGTGTACATACTCAGAGTGATAGCAATATTACTGCTTGGACCCACTACCAACGATCATCATCTTCATCTCTCAGATGCAAAATGGTTTGAGAAGATTTCGGTCGTGACCCTGATTGTTTCAGTTGCTGCCATTGGTATTGCACCATTCTGGCTGTCGTCAATGATTGGAACAAGCCTGCAACCTGTAATTGAAAAGATAATGGCTGTCGCGCCATTTTAATATAGTTATACTGATTTTTCGGAAAGAGATAATATGAGTTTAGAAAATTTTTACTTGATGCGGCATGAACTGCTGCTTACTGCGGCAGCCCTGGCAGTACTGATGGCTGAGATTTTCTGGAATCCGGCAAAAAAAGGTTCGTTTATTGTGTTCGCAATCACAACCTTTGTGATCGTGGTAATAACAGGTTTCCTCCCAGCTCCCTCCGGAACTCTATTCGGAGGCATGTATGAAGCCTCTCCCATCAGGACGGCCATGAAAAATATTCTGAATATAGGAGCATTAATTGTTTTTGTCCAATCGTCGGGCTGGATTGTGAAAGAACAAAACAAAGAAAAGGTAAATGAATATTTTATCCTGCTTCTCTCCTCTCTTATAGGAATGAACTTTATGATCTCTGCCGGGCATTTCCTGATGTTTTACCTGGGCATTGAGCTTGCAACAATCCCTCTCGCAGCGTTGGCAGCTTTTGACAGGTATAAGAACAAATCAGCCGAAGCCGGCATCAAGCTTATCCTGCTTTCGGCTCTGTCGTCGGGAATATTACTTTATGGATTATCGATGATATACGGGACAACAGGAACTTTATATTTTGATGGAATAAGGCAGCTTTTTGTTGAAAATAATCTACAGATACTCGGCTTCATATTTTTCGTTGCAGGAATGGGATTCAAAATTTCCATTGTGCCGTTCCACCTGTGGGCCGCTGATGTTTATGAAGGCGCACCTGTCAACATAACTTCATATCTTTCAGTCGTCTCCAAAGGAGCTGCAGTATTTATCTTCATTATAATATTATTTGCTGTTTTTCCTCTTATAATCGGTATCTGGCAGAAAGTGATTTATGTAACTGCCATCCTAACAATGACAATCGGAAATTTATTTGCTATCAGGCAAAATAATCTGAAGAGATTTCTGGCTTTCTCGTCTATATCGCAGGCTGGGTATATACTGCTCGGTATCATTGGAGGAAATATTCTTGGCATGACCTCTGTTGTATATTACATGCTTGTATATGTCTTCTCAAACCTTGGGGCATTTGGTGTGATATCTGCAATCTCCAATGCTACCGGTAAGGAAAATATTGATGATTATAACGGGCTCTATAAAACCAATCCGGGTTTAACACTTGTTATGACACTCGCTTTGTTTTCACTGGCCGGAATACCACCGGTGGCAGGATTTTTTGGAAAATTCTTCCTTTTCGCTGCTGCCGCAGAAGAAGGCTTTTACCTTCTGGTAATAATAGCTGTATTAAATACCATTATCTCATTATACTATTATCTCCTTGTTGTGAAGGCGATGTTCATAAACAAGAATGAAGCTCCTATAGAAAGCTTCAGAAGCGATGCTTCAATGCGTTTTGGACTTGCAATCTGCGTTGCAGGTATATTTATAACTGGTTTTGCAAGTGTGCTGTTTGAGTTGATCAGGGAAATGAGCTTTGGGGTGTAATCTTTAAATAATCAGCAGAATGGCTATAAACAATGCTAAGCACATAGTGGGCGAAATAGAAGGTGTACGCTGTACAATAGTTGAAAGTAACACCTCACTTGAGCGTGCAGCATTTCTGCGCGATTTGCTCGAATTCAATAATTATGAAGTAAAAGAACATAAGACCGAACCTTCAGTTCCGGGTGAGGAAACCTTATATACCATCGGAGTTACTGATATTGTTTTTAACCCGGTTTTTGCTATCTATGAACGTAAGCTCAGGACCAGGGAAGGCGATCTGGTAACTCCGGCATACTGGAACCAGCAATGTATAGATTGCGATCAGAGATACTGGGCTAGAAAGCAAGAGAATTAAAGTCTTTCATCATTCCAGATCTCCCACGACCTTTCAGCCTGGGAATAAAGCATTTGCAAACCGCCCATAATAGTACAGCCCCTCTCCTTCCCTATCTTCAGAAATGATGTTTCTTCAGGATTGTATACCAGGTCAAAAAGAATATGCTCAGGTGTAAGCTGATTATATGGAATATCAGGTTTAGACTCTATATCGGGATACATTCCCAGAGGAGTGGTATTGATGATCAGTTTATAATGAGGTAGTATATTTGCATTAATATCCCGGTAAGTAGTCATTCCTTCTTTTCTTGTTCTTGAAACCTGAAGCACTTCAATGCCTTTTTTTTTCAGAACATACTTTACAGAAAGCGAGCTGCCGCCTGTTCCGAGAACAAGCGCTTTCCTTATTCCGCCGGGCAGATGTGAAAGGGTTTTAATGATTCCTGAAATATCGCTGTTGAACCCATGAATAATTAATTTCCTCTCTTTTCTTTTTATTTTCAACACGTTGACCGCACCGATCTCACCTGCCTCATCTTCAACGTGATGAATGTATTTCATTATCTCTGATTTATAAGGAATTGTAACATTCAATCCACAAAGTTCAGGATTCTCAGTTAAGAGATCCATGAAATGGTCGAGGCTTGCGATTGGATAAAGTTCGTAAGAGCAATCTGTTATCTTCTCGTTTCTGAATTTTTCAGAGAAGTACTTTTTTGAGAATGAATGTCCAAGCGGGTACCCTATCAGGCCGTATCTTCTCATTTCATTCCTGTTTTTATTGGAAAGGCTCGGTTTACTCTTTGATTTCCTCAGGAAGAAACTGAAAGAAGGTATCTCCCCTTAAACCGCACCTCAATGACTCAAGAGAAATGATCTCTGCAGGAGCAATATTACCAAGATTAACATTCGCTCCGAAATGCTTTATAAACCATGCCTGTTGTGATTTCAAAGGAGCTTCCCACAGAACATTCTCTATTTTAACATTCTCTGAAATTGACTGAATAAGTTGATTGTTGATGGAGCCATCTTCATTATAAATGCCAATAGTTCCCGACTCTCTGGCTTCAGCAATAACCTTAACTGACCCTGCATCGAGCTCTGATTTCATCATTGTGACCCATTCGTCAGGTGTATAGATAATTTCTTTCTTTTTGGATCCGACCTCTGATATCACTATTCTTTTTTCGGCCAACCTTGAGATATATTCAAGTTTTCTCTCATGTTCAATATCGTAAGATCCATCAGAAACTTCAACCATGTCAATTTCGTATCTGTCGAGATATTCAATAAATTCTTTGAACATATTTCTTATTATAAAAGCCTCAAAGAGAGTTCCCCCGAAATACGGAACTACCCCGTTTTCTTTATATACTTTAATTTTCCTTTCTACCCCGGGAGTTATTATCGATGTTCCAAATCCAAGCTTTACATAATCGGTGTATTCGCTACCCACAGACATAAAGTCTTCAGCTTCCCTGAAGCTCAGACCTTTATCCATTACCATCGTTAATCCATTATTTCTGGGTTTTGCAGGTCTGTCAGGAAGGTAAGGAAGGATATTCTTCATAGATAATGCTGATCAAAAACAGGTTAGTTAAATAAGGTTATTCGCTTCAAGAAGTTTTATAATTTTCCGGGAACATAGTTTTCTTGGAAAAAAATGTTTAAAAACAGGAAACAGCTCTCTGTCCATTTCGATAGCCAGGGAGAGGTATTTGAACGATTTCTGAGGGTTTCCGGTGTTTAGTGAAAAAGAAGCAAGCAGATAAGCCACTCCTGGCAGATCGCCTGTTACTTTATGGGCTCGTTCAAGGTATGGTACTGCCTTTGAGGAATATCCTTCGCTGATAATTATATTTCCCACGTCAACCCAAACCTCTTCATAGTATGAATCGAGCTTAAGGGCTTCCCTGAAACATCTCAGGGCTGCTTTCTTTTCTCCTTTTGCATAATGTGCTTTGCCAAGCATGTACCAGATCTCCGGATTTTCATCATCAAGCCTTATGGCTTTCCTGAAATAAATCAGACTGTCTTCAGTATTTCGGGTATTGAGAGCAAGCACACCAAGTCCGAACCATGCGTCGGCAAAATCGGGAGCAATTTCAATAGCCTCCTGAAAGTATTTTTTTGCAAGGAGTATTTCGCCGGTCTTTTCATAGCATTCAGCAAGATACGTCAGCGCCTCGAAGTTATCGGGTTCATTTTCAAGATATTCGTGATAGACCGGTATAGCTTCCGGATATCTTTCGAGATTATTAAGAATATTACCTTTATTGAAGAGGGCAAATGTGTTCTGAGAATTTATAGCCAGTGCAAAATCATAGGCTTCCATTGCTTTTTCCGAAAGCTCCATCTTATTATAAATGATCCCAAGATTGTACCAGGCACTGTCGGAAAAAGGTTCCTCCTCAAGATATTTCATATAAAATGAAATGCTCCTGTTGAAGTCATGGATCTTTTCATAGGCATAAGCCATATCATAAAGATGTGCATGAAATTCAGGTTCCATGTCTATCAGTTTCCTGAGGTAAGGAATAAGATGCTCGTAATAATTAAGATTCTGCAATACTGAGGTAATTGAAAACAGGATATTTTCAACATCATCGGAATCGAGAGTAAGAGCATAGTCAAACATTTTTTTTGCTCCCTGGATATCGCCAAGCATACTTAGCGCAGTTCCCTTGGCAACAAAGATCTCATGGTTTCCTGATTCGATCCTTTCGAGCTTTTTCAAAATTCTAAGCGCCTCAACAGCTCTTCCTTTATCAAGAAGGACCTTTGCCTTACGCAACTGTAATGAAACGGAATGAGGGTGTTGCTGAGCTGCAAGAGTTGCTGCCTCGAAAGCATTCGAAGAATTATTGCTTTCTATATAGTAATCAATTATGGACTCAAATTCGATAACGTCAAAGAAATACTTGGCGTTGTCCTTTTTCATCCTTTCGAATTTTTGAACAGCGAGTTGAATTTCTTCATCATACGAATAACCGAAACGGTCTTCCTCCATCATTAAAAATATTTAAACAAAATTAATACAAATTACATGATGGTGTCAAGGAAATGTATTCAAATATAAACTTTTTAATGATTTTGCAAACAATTAATTAACAGATGTATAGCCAATTAATAATTAATTCCTTAATTATTTTTAACATTCAACGCAACCTGTAACCAGCTTTTCTCATCTATTAGATTGAATATTATATAAACGACATACAAGATTTTACCCTGAATAAACCTAAATTTTACCTCGAAAAACCGGGATTGAAGGCCCGGTTTTTTATTTCCAAAAAATCAAAGTTGTTTCAGGTCCGACTTTGCAAGGGCAGCTTCAAGTGCGTTCCTTAACAGGGAAACTCTTGTCATGGGACCCACGCCACCGGGAACAGGTGTTATGAAGGAGCATTTTGGAGCAACATTATTGAAATCGACGTCTCCCGCTAACCTGAATCCTGATCTTGTCGAGGGATCACTGACCCGGGTCGTTCCGACGTCAATCACAACAGCGCCCTCCTTTACCATTTCGGCTTTCACAAAAGAAGGGGAGCCGGCAGCGGCAATAATCAGATCGGCCTGAAGAACGATCTCTTTTATATTTTTTGTACGGCTGTGAACGACAGTTACTGTAGCATCCATTCCTTTTTGAGACATGAGAATGCTCACCGGCCTCCCGACAATATTGCTGCGTCCGATAACAACGCAATTTTTGCCGGCAGTAGGTATATTGTACCTTTTAATAAGTTCAATGATTCCAAAGGGTGTTGCAGGCAAAAAACAGGGAAGTCCTATGACCATCTTACCCAGGTTGACCGGATGAAAACCATCGGCATCCTTTGACGGGTCAATAGCCTCAATCACCATATTTTCAGGAATATGCGCCGGCAGCGGAAGCTGAACTATGAAGCCGTCAATATCATTATCATTATTGAGCTCCGCAATCTTCTCAAGAAGCATATTGCCGGTGATGGCTGCATCGAATCTGACAAGCGTCGATCTGAAGCCAACTTCCTCGCAATCCTTTACCTTGTGTGCCACGTATGTCTCGCTTGAGCCATCATTACCCACCAGTACAGCTGCAAGATGTGGAACTTTCATCCCGGCTTTCGTCAGACGCGTTACTTTTTCAGCAATTTCTTTCTTAATGTCGGATGCTGTTTTTTTGCCGTCAATCAGAGTGTACATATCAGTGCTTATTCTTAACCATCATTTTGGAAAGATTTCCACCCTTGGTAGTCATCATCTTCATCATCTTTCGTGTTTCATCAAATTGTCTGAGAAGCTTGTTAACATCCTGCACGGTTGTGCCACTTCCAAGAGCTATCCTTTTTCGTCTGCTGCCATTAATAACAGCCGGGTTAACGCGTTCACCCGGAGTCATGCTTCTGATAATAGCCTCAATACCCTTGAATGCGTTATCATCAATATCAAGATCTTTAACTGCTTTTCCTACACCCGGGATCATTGTCATCAGGTCTTTGATATTCCCCATCTTCTTGATCTGTTGTATCTGACTGATAAAATCATTGAAGTCAAACTGATCTTTTGCTATCCTCTTCTGAAGTTTTCTTGACTCCTCTGCATCAAACTGCTCCTGGGCTTTTTCAACAAGTGACACGATGTCCCCCATTCCCAGTATCCTGTCAGCCATACGCGAAGGATAGAAAATATCTATCGCATCCATTTTTTCACCCGCGCTGACGAACTTGACGGGCTTATTCACAACCGATTTTATTGAGAGTGCAGCACCTCCCCGTGTATCGCCATCGAGCTTTGTAAGAACAATACCGTCAAAATCAAGCCTTTCATTGAATTCCCTGGCTGTATTGACGGCATCCTGGCCAGTCATCGAATCGACCACGAACAGTATCTCATGCGGATTGACTGCCTGCTTGACAGATGCAATTTCATTCATCATTTCATCATCAACTGCCAATCGGCCTGCAGTATCAATAATGACCACATCGTACCCTTTAATCTTTGCCTCCCTTATGGCATTACGTGCGATCTCAACAGGGTTAAGCTTTCCTTCTTCAGTATAAACCGGAACTTCAACCTGCGATCCTATAATTTTTAGCTGCTCAATTGCAGCAGGTCTGTAAACGTCGCATGCCACCAGGATTGGGTTTTTGCTCCTTTTTGTTTTAACCCATTTAGCCAGTTTACCGCTGAAAGTGGTTTTTCCCGAGCCCTGCAGACCTGCAATAAGAATGATGGCAGGATTGATCTTAATATTGATGTCTGCTTTGTCCCCTCCCATCAGTTCTACAAGCTGATCATGAACTATCTTAACGATCATCTGCGAAGGGTTGACAGATTTTAAAACCTCCTGCCCAATTGCCTGCTGTTTAATATTATCTGTAAACTGTTTTGCTATCTTAAAGTTGACATCGGCATCAAGAAGGGCTCTCCTGACTTCCTTTAGCGATTCAGAAATATTTATTTCAGTTATCCTGCCCTGTCCTTTAAGAAGCTTAAATGATTTCTCAAGCCTGTCACTTAAATTTTCAAACATAATTTCTTTCTGTATCTGTTATACTTGTTTTTATTACATCCTTTCAGGCATCTCAATTCCCAGAAGCCACATCCCCGACTGAAGGATCCGGCTTGTAGCATTGGAAATCAGAAGACGGAAATCCCTTAATGCCACATCCTCCTCACCGAGTATGGAAAAATCATGATAGAACTGGTTATACTCTTTCGATAACTCATAACAGTAATTTGCGATCAATGCCGGGCTATAGGTTCTGGCCGCTTCAGATACTGTTCCTGAAAATTTTCTCAGAAGCTTTATTATATCCATCTCCTTGCTACCTGATTTGGCCTCAGGAAAAACAATATTTCCTGTGTCTATCCCCAATTGTCCGGCTTTCCTGAACACCGATCTTATCCTTGCATAAGTGTACTGAATAAAGGGACCTGTATTACCGTTGAAATCAATTGATTCTTTGGGATTGAAGGTCATGTTTTTCTTCGGATCCACTTTAAGAATAAAATACTTGAGCGCTCCCAGTCCAATTTTTCTGAAGATATCTTCCTTTTCCTGATCGGTAAAATCGGCGAGCTTACCGAGCTCGAGTGAGACAACACGTGCAGTATCTTTCATTTCGGCAATCAGGTCATCAGCATCAACTACTTTACCTTCGCGCGATTTCATCTTTCCCTCAGGCAGCTCTACCATTCCGTATGAAAAATGAAACAGTCCGTCGGCCCATTCGAAGCCAATCTTTTTGAGTACCGATTTAAGAACCTGGAAATGATAGTTCTGCTCGTTGCCTACAACGTATATGCATCTGCTGAACCCAAATTCATCGTGCCGAAGGACAGCTGTACCAAGGTCCTGTGTCATGTAAACCGCAGTTCCGTCTGAGCGGAGCAGTAGCTTCTGATCAAGACCTTCTGAAGTAAGATCAACCCAAATTGAGCTGTCTTGCTTCTGGTGCAGGATGTTTGTATTAAGAGCTGCGAGAACAATGCTTTTTCCAAGCATATAAGTCTCCGATTCGTAGTATATCTTATCAAAATCAACACCCAATTGATCGTATGTCTCAGTGAAACCTTCGTACACCCAGGTGTTCATCATTTTCCAGAGGTTTACCACATCGGGGTTCCCTGCCTCCCACTGGCGAAGCATCTCGCGTACTTCCTTCATAAAGGGAGCTTCATTGCGAGCCTCTTCTTCCGGAATTCCCCTGCTGATTAGCTCCTCAGCCTGTTTTTTTAATTCCTTTTCAAAGAGAACGTAGTATTTTCCAACCAGATGATCGCCTTTCATCCGTGCAGAGACAGGAGTCTCTCCATTTCCGAATTTCATCCAGGCCAGCATCGATTTGCATATATGTATTCCCCGGTCATTAACAATATTGGTTTTTATTACTTTATGACCGCATGCCGACAGTATCCTGTAGAGTGAAAAACCCAGGAGATTATTCCGTATGTGACCAAGGTGCAATGGCTTGTTTGTATTTGGTGAAGAATATTCGACAAGAATTACCTCTGGTTCCTTTACTTTACAATCAATGAAGGGATTCTTCTCGGCAACAAGATCTTTGAAATATGCCATCCACCACCTGTCGGTAATTTCAAGATTGAGAAATCCCTTTACCACATTATATCCCGATACTGCTGTGAAATTTTCAAGAAGGTACCTGCCTATGTCGTCACCTGTCTCTTCAGGTGTCTTTTTTGAGTATCGTAACAGAGGAAAAACAATTAGTGTAAAATCGCCTTTAAAATCCTTTCTGGTTTCCTGTATTTGTACCAGATCGTCTCCGACAACAGCCTTATACAATATACTGATGGTCTCTTTTATTTTGTCCTTTAGAATTATCTCCATTAAATCGTCAAATTTCAGGGTGCAAAGATAATATATTATGGATAGACATAAAAGCTTCAGGGTAAAATGGCAGATTGTTCATTAGAAATAGGAAACATTTTGCGAACCGACACAATTTTTTGACTACTGACCTGTTCTTTTTGATAAAGGAAGTTATAACAGTAAAAAGATATTATAATTTTATGTTATTATAATTAATTCAGATTTTACCTTAAAATACCCTGTACAGAAGTGGAAATAAAGAATTTTTTAATAGAATCAACTCCGAAAACACCTCAAATAGATCTAAATCATCTGACTGGGGAGCTTATTTTCGCCGGACGTTCCATACCGGAAAATGCAGCAGGGCTTTACATTAAGGTCCTAGATTGGGTAACCGAATATGTAAAAAATCCGACCCAAACTACAAACCTGAGGCTTAATCTTGAATATTTCAACACATCTTCAGCGATCTGGCTTGCAAAGATCGTTAAGACACTATGTTCAATCAATGATACTGATAACACCCTGTTGATACATCTTTATTTTGATCTTGAAGAGTATGATACAATGGAAGTTGATGATCTGAAAGAAGCCCTGAGCCCGATCATTGATATGATTGGAATACCTACTTTAAGCCTTGGAATAAAAATTTACGGCACTAATAACAAGGGCGAAGTGGTTAAAGATTCGATAGTGTTCCTGTAAACTGTTCCTTTCAAAAACAATCATAATTACATTTTCACCTGAAATTTTTGGCCTAACTTTAAGCCAAAATACACCCTATATTTCAGATTAATGGATACTATATCACAAAACAGGCAGGTTGACAGAGATCCGGTTGCAGCAGGTCGGTTTTATTCTGCAAAAAGAGAGACACTGGCAAGGGATGTATCACTTCTGTTTGAAAACTGTAAGAAAAAACAGGATAATTATAATGTCAGGGCAATAATCAGCCCGCATGCCGGATTTGTTTTTTCGGGCAGGATTGCTGCTTCGGCATTTTCTGCAATTGACAGGGCAAACAGATACAAAAATATCTTTATAATAGGATCAAGCCATCTGATGTCGTTTGAAGGAGCTTCAGTCTATAATATCGGCGATTACCTTACCCCACTGGGAAACGTGCATGTAAACAGGGAGATAACCGGCGCCCTGAAAAAAGACAACAGGCTGTTCGATTTTCCTGTTAACTCACATCTTCAGGAACACAGCCTTGAGGTTCAACTGCCGTTCTTACAGTATTATTTTCCCGATCCGGTAATTGTTCCAATCATAATCGGAACTTTAAATCATGTAATTATAAAAAAAATAGCGGAATCGCTTCGCCCTTATTTTACTTCAGAAAATTTATTTGTGATAAGCAGCGATTTTTCACATTATCCGTCATACAATGACGCCGTTGAAACAGACAGACTAACAGCATCAGCAATTATTTCAGGCGACCCTCGGACGCTCCTTAACACCTTAAAGGGGAACAAGGATAAAAAGATTAAAGGTCTGGCTACAAGCATGTGCGGATGGACATCAGGCCTGGCATTAATGTATCTTGCTGAGGGTGAGCCGGCTCTTGAATTCAGGCATATAGATTATTGCAATTCAGGCGACTCACATCATGGCAACAAGGAAGAAGTGGTAGGTTACCATGCGATTGCGCTGATTGAGAAAAAACCGGTTAATGATAGACCTGAATGAAAGAACCTGACAACCTGAATTTTAATGAGCAGGAAAGAGAACTGCTATTCAGTATTGTAAGGAAAAGCATTCGTATGATGCTTGATTACAAAAAGAGATTCATTCCTGACGAAACGATAATACCTGATAAGCTCAGGATTTCTATGGGGGCCTTTGTAACACTTAAGATTAATGGTTCATTACGGGGTTGCATTGGCCGATTCATCTCTGATGATCCTTTGTACATGGCAGTTAAAGAATCAGCAATATCAGCAGCTTTTGAAGATCCGCGCTTCGACCCGGTATCTGCAAAAGAATATGATGATCTGGTTATGGAAATCACAGTTCTCGGACCGCTTCGTAAGATCAGAGACATTTCTGAAATTATTATAGGAAAGCACGGGATCTATATTAAAAAGGATTTCAGGTCGGGAACCATGTTGCCCCAGGTGGCATCTGAAAATAATTGGAGTGTTGAGGAATTTCTTGGCTATACTTCACGCGAAAAAGCGGGACTTGGATGGGATGGATGGAAAAACGCCGATATTTTCATATATGACGGTTTGGTGCTTAAAGAAAATATTTCCTGAAGGTTGTTTAATAATTATAAAGAATATTTCAGCAGATGAACAGAGATGAAGCAAGAGAACGTATTGAAGCGCTCCGCAGGGAAATCAGTGATCATAATCACAGGTATTACGTGCTTAATCAGCCTTTGATCTCCGACTTTGAATATGACCTGCTGCTGAGAGAACTGACAGATACAGAGGAACAATTTCCTGAATTTACTGATGCAGACTCCCCAGGCAGCAAAGTGGGAAGTGACATTACGAAGGAATTCAGGCAGCTACCTCATAAATACCCGATGCTTTCACTTTCAAATACATATAGTGAAGAAGAGATACGGGATTTTGACAGCAGGATAAGGAAGATGACAAACAGGCAGTACGAATATATATGTGAGCTAAAGTACGACGGTGCATCGATAAGCATTACTTACCGGAATGGTCATTTAGAGAAAGCCATTACCAGGGGGGACGGGGAAAAAGGTGATGACGTTACCAGGAATATAAGAACAATAAAATCCATCCCTGTGGTCATTAAAGGGAACAATATGCCTGAAGAATTTATTATGCGGGGTGAGATATTGATGCCACGTGAGGTTTTCAACAGGCTAAATGAAGAACGGGTCAAAGATGGTCTTATTCCTTTCGCCAATCCCAGGAATGCGGCTGCCGGAACAATCAAGACACTTGATTCAAGAATTGTAGCAGGCAGGTCGCTCGATTGTCTGTTCTATTTTATGCTTTCGGAGGAACTCCCCCACACTAATCATTTCGATAATCTTATGGAGGCTGCAAAATGGGGTTTTAAGGTGCCCGACAGTATCAGGAAATGTAATAACGTGGAAGAGGTCATGAGTTTCATCGGTTCGTGGGAGTCGGATAGAAAAAAGCTCCCGTTTGATATTGACGGAGTGGTAATTAAGATAAATTCTATCCCTCTGCAGGAAGAGCTTGGATTCACTGCTAAATCGCCCCGATGGGCAATTGCATATAAGTATAAACCGGAACAGGCTGTTACCAGGCTAAATGATGTATCATTTTACGTGGGGAGAACAGGCAACATAACCCCGGTGGCGAACCTTGAACCTGTTCTTCTTGCCGGGACAACGGTGAAAAGAGCATCACTGCATAATGCAGATCAGATGGCCATCCTTGATCTTCATTTTGATGATATGGTCTTCGTTGAGAAAGGCGGAGAGATAATTCCAAAAATCACAGGTATTGACCGGTCACTCAGAAAGGAAAACAGTAAAAGAGTTGAATTTATTACTGATTGTCCCGAATGCGGAACATCACTTGAAAGGAATGAAGGTGAAGCAAATCACTATTGCCCCAACTACCTGCATTGTCCTCCTCAGATAAAAGGAAGGATTGAACACTTCATTAGCCGGAGAGCTATGAATATTGAGGGATTAGGAGAGGAAACCATAAATCTGTTATTCACCAGGAAACTTATCAGGAACTTTGCCGACCTATATGAGTTGCTGCCCGAACAGCTAATACCTCTGGACAGGCTCGGTGAGAAATCGGCAGGGAACATCTTGCGAAGCATTATCAATTCGAAGGAGGTTCCCTATCACAGGGTGCTGTATGCTTTAGGCATACGGCATGTGGGTGAAACAACGGCCAGGACCGTTTCAAAAAAATTCAGGTCTGTCGATGATCTGATTAATGCAACTACTGAAGAATTGCAAAGTGTTAATGAGATTGGCCCGATGATCGCATCAAGCATTGTAGCTTACTTCAGGGACCCTGAGAATATTGAGATCATAAACCGGCTTAAGAGTTATGGATTAAAGCTTCAGAGTGAAGAAAAAGCCGAACCGGCCGGCACCGTTCTCAACGGCAAAACAATTGTCATATCCGGAGTATTTCAAAAACATACCAGGGACGAATACAAGGAAATAATTGAACGTCTTGGAGGTAAAAGCTCATCATCAGTTTCTTCAAAAACCTCCTTCATTCTGGGAGGAGAAAACATGGGGGCATCAAAAAAAACTACTGCCGATGAACTTGGAGTGCAAATCCTGAATGAATCAGAATTTCTTAAATTAATTAATGAACTTTAATATTCTCAATATCCTATTTTAACAAAAAACTATTAGGTTTGCACAATGGAATTACTTGAATCTGTCCGGTTAAAAATTGGCCATAAAATTCTCAATAAAAAACACTCCCGGACAAAAAGAAAGATGACTTATACAAACATTGGCAGCATCAGAACCATCGGCATAGTATGGGATTCAACAAATACCGAGCAGTTCCCTCATCTTTCAGGGTTTGTCAGGGAAATGCATGACAGAAACATTGATATTCAAATAATTGGTTATTTCCCCGGGAAAATACTACCCGACGAATACTCTGCAGTTCGATACCTTACATGTATAAGGAGGAATGAGATTAATACATTTTATATACCTGTATCTGACGAGGTCAATGCATTTATGAATACACGGCTGGATATATTGATTGATATAAACTTTAATAAAATATTTCCGCTTAAATATATTTCTTTATTATCCATGGCAGGGTTTAAGATCGGCTTATCGGAACCGGATGGTGAAAGTTCACATTTTGATATGATGATGGACATAAGGAGACCGGTTGCCATTAACGAATACCTGGAAAACATAGTGTATTATCTAGAAATGATAAAATCGGGAACTGCAAACTAAGACAGAGCGACATACAAAGATTTATGAAACAATTCAATGGAACAGGTGTTGCAATAGTGACACCATTCAAAAATGACTCAAGTATCGATTTCGTATCGATGGGACGCGTAATCAGTCATGTTATTGACGGAGGAGTCGATTATATTGTACTGATGGGTACAACCGGGGAATCAGTCACTCTTACAAAGGACGAGAAAAAGGCTTTAACTTCTTTTGTTCTTGAGGCCGTAGATAACAGGATCCCTATAGTTATAGGCATTGGCGGCAATAACACCCAGGAGATCATAAATTATATAAAGCATGCTGATCTTAGTGGTATAAGCGGAATACTATCGGTAGCTCCCTACTACAATAAACCATCACAGCAAGGCTTGTTTCAGCATTTTAAAGCTATTGCAACATGTAGTTCTTTGCCAGTCATTTTGTACAATGTACCGGGCAGGACAGCAAGCAATATAAGTGCAGATACCTGCATCCATCTGGCTAATGAGTGCGAAAATATTATTGCTATCAAGGAAGCTTCAGGCGATCTCGGTCAGATAATGAAAATACTAAAAGGCAAGCCTGCAAACTTCAGTCTTATTTCCGGCGATGACCTGCTCACAATCCCGATTATTGCAGCAGGTGGAATTGGAGTCATCTCCGTAATGGCAAATGCATTTCCCGCACAATGCAGCAAGATTGTAAAATATGCTCTTGAAAATAAATTTGAACAGGCAAGAACCGTTCAGTACCGCTTAATAGAGATGATTGAATTGTTGTTCAAAGAAGGCAATCCTTCAGGGATAAAAGCTGTTCTTAGCGTAATGAAGCTGTGCCGGAACAATCTAAGGTTGCCCCTTGTGCCGGTAAGCAGCCAGCTTTATGACCAGATTGAGAAGGAAATCAAAGCAGTAGGTAAAAACTGATCATGCATTCGGCCTTGTGGCCGGCGCCTCCTGTACTCCCTGCTGTGTGCCATGACAATTCTTAAATTTTTTGCCACTTCCGCATGGGCAGGGATCATTTCTTCCCACTTTTTTATCAACCCTTACAGGCTCCACTTTCCTGTTTGCATCCTGCGTGGCGCCGCCACCCCCGCTACTGCTGTACTGTGAAAAATCGCCCTTTGAAGTGCGGAGATTACTCATATCCACCTGCTTGCGACGCTGGGCTTCCTTTACCTGGGCCGGATCCTGTGTTGGTATCTGACCTTTCATCAGTGTGCCGACAACATCCTTGTTTACCTTATTGAGCATCCTCTTGAAAAGTTCGAATGATTCGAATTTATAGATAAGCAGAGGATCCTTCTGTTCGTATGTGGCATTCTGGACCGATTGTTTCAGATCGTCCATCTCCCTGAGATGCTCTTTCCAGGCATCATCAATTGTAGCAAGTACAATAGTTTTTTCGTAAGCTTTTGCCAGTTCCTTCCCTTCCGATTCAGCTGTGGCCTTCAGGTTTGTAACTACCTGGAATACACGGGTTCCGTCGCTGATAGGAACCACAACATTCTCGTAAACATGCGACATCCGGTCGTAAACATCTTTAAGAACAGGATATGCCTGGGCCGAAATAGCTTCTACTTTTCTTTTATAAGTATCAAGTACTTTGGCATATACAGCTTCAACAACCTCATCGGCGGTATTTTTCCTGAATTCTTCCTGCCTGACAGGAGAATCCATTGAGAAAGAACGGATCAGGTCAAAATCGAAACCTTCAAGATCCTCTTCCTTATGATAAATATCGACAAGATTTTCCGTTACGTCAAACATCATGTTGGCAATGTCGACGCTCAATCGTTCACCAAGAAGAGCATGACGCCTTTTCTTATATATGACTTCTCTCTGAGAATTCATAACATCATCATACTCAAGTAGTCTTTTTCTTATGCCAAAGTTATTTTCTTCAACCTTCTTCTGAGCTCTCTCAATGGATTTTGTGATCATCGGATGCTGGATCATCTCCCCTTCCTTAAGTCCCAGCTTGTCCATGATGCCTGCAATCCTTTCTGATCCGAATAATCTCATGAGTTCATCCTCGAGAGACACAAAGAATTGCGATGAACCAGGATCACCCTGCCTGCCCGAACGTCCGCGCAGCTGACGGTCGACACGGCGTGACTCATGACGCTCGGTACCGATTATTGCAAGTCCGCCTGCCTTCCTTACATCTTCAGTAAGCTTGATATCCGTACCACGTCCTGCCATATTGGTGGCAATGGTAATAGTCCCTGTCTTACCTGCTTCAGCCACAATTTCAGCTTCCCTCTGGTGAAGCTTTGCATTCAGAACATTATGCTTCAATCCTTTCATTTTGAGCATCCTGCTCAGCAGCTCCGAGATCTCAACAGATGTTGTACCAACAAGAACAGGGCGCCCCTGACGGTTCATCTCATTTATCTCATCAATAACTGCATTATATTTTTCTCTTTTTGTTTTATAAACAAGATCTTCCCTGTCGTTCCTAACAACAGGTTTATTGGTGGGGATCACAACAACATCAAGCTTATAGATATTCCATAATTCTCCTGCTTCGGTTTCGGCAGTTCCTGTCATCCCTGCCAGCTTGTGATACATTCTGAAGTAGTTCTGTAATGTTATGGTAGCGTATGTCTGTGTGGCTGCTTCCACCTTAACATTTTCCTTGGCCTCTATAGCCTGGTGTAATCCGTCGGAGTACCGGCGGCCCTCGAGGATACGCCCCGTCTGCTCATCTACGATCTTGACCTTGTTCTCCATAACAACATATTCGGTATCCCTGTCGAAAAGGGTATATGCTTTAAGGAGCTGTGTCATGGTATGAACGCTTTCAGATTTCACTGCATAATCCTGAAGAAGTTCATCTTTTTTCTTAAGTTTCTCGCGTTCGTCTAAGCCTGATTTTTCAAGATCGGCGATCGTGGAGCCAACATCGGGAAGTATAAAGAAGCTTGCATCTTCAACCGATGTAGAAATAAGATCAAGACCTTTTTCGGTCAGCTCAATTGAGTTTGCCTTCTCATCGATGATAAAAAAAAGCGCATCGGTAACCTTAGGCATCTCCTTATTGTTATTCTGCATGTAAAAGTTCTCGGTCTTCAGAAGTAAGGACTTATTCCCTTCTTCACTGAGAAACTTTATCAATGCATTGTTCTTTGGAAGACCTTTGTAGGCTCGCAGCAGAAGCAATCCGCCCTCTTCATTTTTTTCTTCAGCGATTAGCTTCCTGGCATTTGACAGGATCTCAGTTACAAGCTTTCTCTGTGCAGCTACCAGCTTCTCAACCTTTGGTTTGAGCTGATCAAATTGCTGTGTATCGCTTTTGGCGGTAGGTCCTGATATTATAAGTGGAGTACGGGCATCGTCAATAAGCACCGAGTCGACTTCGTCAACAATTGCGTAATGATGCCTGCGCTGCACGAGATCTTCGGGATTTATTGCCATGTTGTCCCTCAGATAATCAAATCCAAACTCATTGTTTGTTCCAAATGTAATATCGGCATTGTATGCTTTCCTGCGGGGTGCAGAATTTGGCTGATGCTTGTCGATACAGTCAACCGACAGGCCATGGAACTCATACATTGGTCCCATCCATTCCGAGTCGCGCTTTGAAAGGTAGTCATTCACTGTAACTATATGAACTCCTTTTCCTGCCAGTGCATTCAAAAATACCGGCAGTGTTGCAACAAGTGTTTTTCCTTCACCTGTACCCATCTCCGCAATTTTACCCTTATGAAGTGCAACACCCCCGATAAGCTGTACATCATAATGGACCATGTCCCAGTGAATTTCATTTCCTCCGGCGATCCACTTGTTATTCCATATAGCTTTATCTCCATTGATTGTAATGCTTTCCCTGGTTGCAGCAAGATCTCTGTCGTACTGTTTTGCAGTAACTTCAATAACACTGTTCTCCTTAAATCTTTTTGCCGTCTCCTTGACTATAGCAAAAGCGCGCGGCAGGCACTGATCAAGGGTAATTTCGAGCTTTTCGTTAATCTGCTTCTCTATCTTGTCAATGGTGTTGTATATCTCTTCCTTACGGTTTACATCTTCCTCCTTTTCAGCCTCATCCCTGAGAGTACGCATCTCCGCCTCATCACTCTCCAAACTCTGCAAAATTTCTTTACGAAGGTCAGCCGACAGTTCTCTAAGCTGATCATTTGTAATATTTCCGAGCTTTTTAAATTCCTCATGCACCTTATCAACATAAGGATCTATCTCCTTCATGTCACGCTCATACTTATTTCCAAGGAAGAGGCCCAGTATATTATTAATAATGCTCATCTCTGATTTAATTAATTCTTAAAAGTTCCCGCAAAATTAGCTTATTTTTTAGAATCGGGTTTGATTTTAAATTATTATGAAATTTGATAGCAGAAGTATTGATACATATCATATAGAATCATGATATATATCATTGAATATCAGCCATATATGAATTTATTTTCTCTATTTCACAAGGCTGTACCTCACGATCTTTATATTATATCCAACATAAAATCTGATAAAATATAAACCCTGGGGAAGATCTGAAATATCAATTATGGATGATGTTCCATTAATAAAATCATTCCGCAAAGCAACACCTGATGAATTAAATACAGTGTAACGGACAGGCTTATTATCTAAAAAATCAAGTGAGCCGATGTTTATAATTCCGGTTCCAGGATTAGGGTAAACAGTAACCGGTTCAGCTTTAACATATTCTATGTTATTAATCAGCTGGTTGATCTTCAGGTCATCTATTGCCCAACCCCAGCCAACAGCAAGCGGATCGGAATAGAGCCTGAACCTGAACAGCAATGTATCCCCGTAGCTTAGACTGTCTGAACCAAGCGGAAATATTGTATGAGTAGCCATCATTGATTCCAATCCTGTGGCTGTTGAATTTCCTTCCAGACTGATGCTGCTATTAAATGATTGTTTCCAGTCAGGCCTGAAACCGCTGTCATAACCCTTGGTAATGTCAGTCCAGGTTTCACCGAAATCATTTGAAGCCTCAAGTATAACATAATCGTAGAAGGAAGGATCGCCATATTCAGAAAAAGGTTCTCCCGGCTCAACAAGAACAACTTCCCTGTAACTTATTATCAATCCATTATGATCGAATATAACCGGAACACGAAGCATTGCAAAGAAGTTAAGCGTGCTGTCATTGTTGCCTGTATAAGCATAGGGATGTTCTGAATGGAGACCATTACTCGTAAAATTCAGCGGCCTGGATACTGAAAATCCCATTGTAAAGAAATCATCTGCATCATTTGTAAAGTCAGTTGAGTAGCTGGTAACAGGTGTGCCTATTTCCTCTATTTTCACAATATGGAAGCCCTGGGACGGAGAAACGGTTATATTATTCCGGGAGGAATTATCCACAGCAAATATCCTGTATTGAAAGGTATCTCCGCCATTGAATAATTCAGGCGCAGGATTGATAGCTGCAGAGAAACCTCCGGCAGTGTTTCTGGTTAAACCAATGAATTTAGAAGGTCCTGTGTTCTTTCTGTATTCAATGTATGCCGTATCGATACCAATATTGTCAGAGATCGTTGCTTTGATATTTATCATTCCGACTGTTTCGAAATAATATTCAGCGGGAGTATGAACTATCACCGGATCAACAATATCAGTTCCGATAAAAACCTCATAAGGGTCAGAGGCTGCAAGTGCAGGTGATCTGTAGAAACGGGCGAACACATCTTCAACAAAGAAATAATATTTCAGGGATGTCTCGTATGATGCGATCGGAACCGTTCTGGTAAATATATTTTCCTGTCCGGCGGGGGTCATTATCACACTGTCCCTGGTAAGAAAGTTGTTTAATGAATAGACCACGCCCACTGAGTTATTCTTATAAGTTGTATCTGATTCTATAACTACATTGAGAATGACCTGTGAAAGGTGCTCCTCAGTATCATCCGGTTTAATGTGGGTGATCTTTGTATTAATCCAGCCAAGGTCTCCAAGTATTGATCGTGTAAGCATACCAGGGTCATGAATTACCTCACCAAGGCCAATGAAAGGTGTCATAAGCGCATCCTGTCCAAGAGTAACAGGTGGGCTTGCATTATCATTCTCTTCCTGAAGATGTGCAACAGAGCTGCCCGGATCCCATATCGTCGGGGCATACAACTTAACCTTTGATGCGGGATAAGTTAGTGTATATGTCTGGGGAAATTTCCTGATGTAATTCTGAACCAGGGGTCCGTTAAACCAGAGTGACCCTCCTGTAAGCTGTTCTTCCAATGCTGCCGAAGGATTTGGGTATATAGTCGCATTAACGAGTTTTCGGCCTGCAAGGTCTTCGATGAAAGTATCAAATATTACAGGAATTGAACGGCTTCCGTAACCACCTGTACCATCTTCGGCATACATACTGTCATAAAAACCGAGTCCGTGACAGATTTCATGGATCGCCACAGTAATGAGGTCATATTGCCTTGCGGAAGGCTTGCCATCTGTTCCAAGGTACCAGCTGACAGAACTGTTGAGTGCAAGGAACATATCACCACCCACATCCTCATTAAGTTGCTTCCCGGCTATTTTTTCAGCGAGTGAAACAGGGTAGATGGCAAAAGGGTTAAGGGCATCTATCTCTGAACCCAAAGCAAAACCTGTTATTGCCGTTTGCCCAAGAACATTATCCTCTTCGAGTTTTTCCCATGATGCTGCGATTGTAACCCGGGCGCCTGCCGGTAAAATGGTCTCAAGAATTAAGGCTGCCCGCTCCATGGCAGTGATTGCAAGTTGCGGGAACCCGTCATAATAAATTGTCACCGTAGCCAAACCTTTTGAGTCCTTCTTATTAAAGAACTCTTTCGGAGGCGGTATATTTCTGTTTACCACCTCACCGCTGCCGTAACAGATGCTGGTTATTCGGGAACTTTTAAAAAGCCTTTGTGCATCCACGGAAATTACGTGAATGCACAATAGTATAAGAACAAAAATAAATATAAAAAATTTCCTAAGCATTTGTTCCACTATCGGCTGCCGATGCTCTCATGCTCATGATATCTCTGTCGAACTGATACATATTATTGTTCCCGACTAGTTTTATTTTGTCGAGAATATTTTTTACTGAGGCTTCCTCCTCAATTTGTTCCATCACGTACCACTGGAGAAAATTATGAGTGTTATAATCCTTTTCCTCCAGAGTCAGGGCAACCATTTCATTTATGCTTGCAGTAACAAATTCTTCATGCTCCAGTACCTGCCTAAACAGATCTGTCACATTTGTGAATTCAACAGGAGGCTTCTTGAATGCAGGTAAAATTGATTTACCACCTCTTTCATTTACATATTTAATAATTTTAAGCATGTGAATGCGTTCCTCATCAGACTGCACATACAGCCATTGTGCAACGCCGCTTAAGCCATTATTTTCGGCCCAGGAGGCCATTGCGAGATAGAGATTAGATGAATAACCTTCACGTTCAATCTGTCTGTTGCAGATATCTTCTACTTTTTTCTTTAACATTTAATTACAATTTAAGAGTTTATACTAAACGGAAATTTATTTATGTTGTTCAAAAATGATCATATCTTAATCCATGGCGGCTTCATTCATACTTTTTCACATAATATCCAGATTAAATGCCTTTTTCAAATCCCTGAGATGGGGAAATTTCTTTACAAGGTAGTTATATTTCTGGTCATCGGAGTACAGTAGGTTTTCAGTATCTGCCTGGTCGATAATAGTTTCAATGTCCACTCCCGTCATATTTAAGCGGGTTTCAAGGAAAACTGCAAGCCTGGGTTTGAAATCCTGCACAAACAGATCTTTAAGGGCTGCATTGCTCAGATGGATAATGACTGTGCTCCCGTTTTCAACCTCCGGGGAGATATTCTTAAACATGCTAATTATCCTGGGCCCCTCCCCCTTCAATGTTTCGGTAAAATCATTCCATAATTCCATAAACTTTTCAGCCGAAAAATCCTTCTTAATGATACCTGCTTCATTTACCTTCGGTTCAGACAGGATGGCTGATTTTTCTGAGGCAACATTGTCGCCTGAAACAAGATCCTTTATTGAGAATGTCTTAAGTGGTTTATCTATAACGGGCATGTGACTTACAGTAGTGTTTATGGAACTGGTAGTCTTCTCAGGTTCTTTCCTTGCGACCTGTTGTTCAGGAGGTTCTTTTTTTACAGGTTGTTCGAATTCATCTTCGCGACGGGCTGACTGTTTTGTTTCAGGCTTTTTTTTTTCAGTGCCGTTTTGTTGTTCAATCAACCGGCACATCTTTATAAGGGCGATCTCCACATGGAGCCGCTGGTTTTTACTACCTTTATAATTAAGGTCGCATCCGGAGCCTGTTTCAAGGGCTGAATACAGAAAGTCAACCGGGCACTTACCTGTCTGTTCAAGGTATCTTTTTCTCACCGATGGAGTTGTTTCAAGAAGGCGCAGGGTTGATTCATCTTTGCTTACAAGAAGGTCGCGCATGTGATTGTTAAGCCCGGCTATAAAGTTGTGGCCGTCGAATCCTTTTTCAAGTACCTCGTTAAATACGATCAGCACCGATGAGATATCACCGGCCACCATACCGTCGATAGTCTTAAAATAATATTCATAATCGAGCACATTCAGGTTTTCAATTACATTTCTGTATGTAATTGTTTTGCCGCTGAGACTCACTATCTGATCAAAGATAGACAGGGCGTCTCTTAGCGCTCCGTCAGCTTTCTGGGCAATAATGTGAAGCGCTTCCTCCTCAGCCTCGACAGCTTCCTTTTTTGCGATGAACATGAGGCGGTTGACGATATCTTCAACACGAATACGGTTAAAGTCAAAAATCTGGCAGCGTGAAAGTATCGTTGGTATTATTTTATGCTTCTCGGTTGTGGCAAGGATGAATACAGCATGTGCGGGTGGTTCTTCCAGTGTTTTAAGAAAGGCATTGAAAGCTGAGGATGTAAGCATGTGAACCTCATCTATTATGTATATGCTGTATTTTCCAATTTGCGGCGGTATTCTGACCTGGTCGTTGAGGCTCCTTATATCTTCAACCTTATTGTTTGAAGCAGCATCCAGCTCGTGTATATTAAATGACCTCTGATTGTTGAAGGAGAGGCATGACTCGCACTGGTCGCATGCTTCAAAGTCGGACCTCAGGTTACTGCAATTGATTGTCTTGGCAAAGATCCTGGCGCATGTAGTCTTGCCTACTCCGCGGGGTCCGCAAAAAAGATAAGCATGAGCAAGATGGTTATTTTTGATGGCGCTCTTGAGGGTATTGGTGATCGAATCCTGTCCCACTACCATCTCAAAAGTTGCCGGACGGTATTTTCTTGCAGATACTATGAAATTTTCCATAAAAACACTCCCGGGAATTTTGATTACAAATATAATTATTAAAGGAGAATGTTGAGGAGCGAAGCGACAAAATTACTCCTGAGAACCTCTTCAATGATTTCTTATTGATTTTTGCTTGATTTTTTTTGTTTTACATCAAAATAATTGTACTTTTGCGAGCCAAAATCATTTTATAAAAAACAATTAATTACTATGTTAAACCATTACGAAACCGTTTTCATTGCAACTCCCGTTTTGTCTGAGAACCAGATGAAGGAAGCGGTACAAAAATTCAAGAAGGTCGTCACCGACAATGCGGGTGAGATCGTTCATGAAGAGAATTGGGGCCTGAAAAAACTTGCTTACCCAATCCAGAAGAAATCAACAGGATTTTATTATCTGATCGAATTTAACGGACCTGGCGACCTGGTCGAAAAACTTGAACTTCAGTACAGAAGGGATGAAAGAATAATCAGGTTTTTGACTTTCAGGATGGAAAGATTTGCAGTTGAATATGCAGAAAAGAAGAGAAAACAAAAAGAATCAGGAAAATCGAAGGAGGAATAAAACATGGCACAGAACGAATCAGAAATCAGATATTTAACTCCTCCCACGGTTGAGGTTAAAAAGAAAAAGTACTGCAGGTTCAAAAAGAACAGGATCCGCTATATTGATTATAAGGATCCGGAGTTTTTGAAAAAATTCCTGAATGACCAGGCAAAGATTCTTCCACGGAGACTTACCGGTACATCATTGAAATATCAGAGGAAAGTTGCAAAAGCTGTTAAGAGAGCTCGGCATATTGCGCTGCTTCCTTATGTAACTGACCTATTAAAATAAGGAGGATTAATTATGGAAATCATATTATTACAGGACGTTAACAAGCTGGGCCAGAAGGACGATATAGTTAAGGTAAAGGATGGATACGGAAGAAATTTCCTCGTTCCCAAAGGCATGGCAATAGCTGCTTCATCGTCGGCAAAAAAGATGCATGCTGAGAACCTTCGTCAGAGAGCACATAAAGAAGAAAAAATAAAGGCTGAAGCACAGCAGCTTGCAACAAAACTTGCTGATGTTAAGATAGTTGTAGGCGCTAAAACAAGCTCATCGGGAAAAATATTCGGATCTGTCAATACCATTCAGATTGCCGAATCTCTCAAGGAAAAAGGTTTTGATATTGACCGCAGAAGCATTACTCTTCCCGAAGACCAGGTAAAAGAGGTAGGGAAATACAAGGCAACTGTAAAACTTCACAGGGATGTTAGAGTGGAAATAGAATTTGAAATAGTAGCAGAATAAATAATCCCAATCATACAAAAGAGGCTGTCCGTGACGGGCAGCCTTTTTTTTTAACCGGATGCTACCTGTTATTTGATAGCGATCGTCTCGATCTCAACCAGTGCACCCATTGGCAAAGCCTTTACTGCAAAGGCGGCTCTTGCAGGCTTATTCTCCGTATAGTACCGGCCGTAAACTTCGTTCATGGCTTTGAAGTCGGCAATGTCGCTTAAAAGACATGTTGATTTTACCACATCACTGAACTGATAACCGGCTTCTTTAAGTATGGCCTCTATATTCTTCATTACCTGCTCTGTCTGCACGGTAATATTCCCCTCGATCAATCTTCCTGTTTCTGGTACTATCGGGATCTGCCCCGAAACGTACAGAATACCATTAACTTCAATTGCCTGGCTGTACGGCCCAATCGCAGCAGGAGCCTTCGATGTCGAAATAACGTTTTTCATTATAATATGATTTTAAGTTAACGCATATCAGTAAACATCATGATAATCTTTTCTTCTCTCATATTTGAGGTCTTCCAGTACACCTGACTTAACTTTAATAGTGAAATTCCACATCTGCATTGAACCGTTGGGGATCCAGTTGAACATCATCTCCCAGCAATGGAGATCGCGGGTTATACCTATATTGGTCATGGTGATCTCCCTGGCAGCAAAATCATACCCACTGGCATAGGTGACATTCATTTTTTTTGTCAGGGTCACAAAACCATTAAAAGAGAGTGACTGTCTTATCGGAGAGCCTCCCGGAACTTTAGAATAATTAAGACTATAGCTGGCGCTAAGTGACCATGGAACATCAAAAATATTATATCCATATTCATCGATGAGCGAAGATCCCTGATTTGGTCGTGCAGCTGCAGGATCGGGAAGCTGGCCTAACTCCCTGTTTGTATTTATTTCTCCGGGCATGCCCACAGTGCTCTGCGAAGTAGCTTTGTTCCCTTTTTTCCCGGCAAGAAGTTCGCTGATGCTTAAGTCAAGGCTTGTCGAGAAATTATTAAGCCTCAGTAATTTGCCGGTCTGATTTAAATAATAGGTTGAAATCTGTCTTCCTCTTGAATCAGTTCCATAAAATGAAAAACTGCTGTTGGCCGAGATATTGATCTTATCGAAAAGGGTTGTTCTCATCACCATGTTTAGCGGAGCCCACCTCATGGAGTCAGCAAAAACATTATAAGCCGTGGTTATCCCAAAATTATCTATAAGCTTGACTTTCTTTGGCTTGCCTGTTGTGTCATTCTTATCAAAGATCTTTGCCTCAAGAATATTGGTGAGGCTGAATGATACTGTACCGCTCCGGTTCGACAAGGAGGGAGTTCCAAAAATGTTTCCTTCAAATATTGAATACTCCGAGGTTTTCCCGGTTGTATCAGTCTGAACAGTGCGGTACATATTGGTGCTTAGCCCGTCAAGGGCAGGTACATAGCTGAAGGTAACCGATGGTTTAATCACATGCCGTATTGCCTGAATTCTTGATTCAGGGTTCGTGAAGGTGAACATCCCGAATATCTGAGGATTGTAGCTTGCCGAGATAGATGGTCGTATTGCATGACCGTAGAAAACACCGTTGACTGTATCATTTATAGCAGTTGCCTCCGTTCTTCTGAGGTTTTCATTATAATAGTCGGGTGTCCATATCTTTTCAATTTTCTGGGTGTATAATACACCGTTATATGTCAAAGAAGGAGAAACAGAGAAGTTCCTGAACGGCCTTAACTGAATGCTGAGAGGGGCTTCATGCCTGAATCCGTTTTTCATATTTTTCCATACCTCGCGTGTAAAAAGAAGGCTGTCTGTAGTATTGATCTGGTTATCGAGCGAAGCTGTGTATTGAAACTGAAGATCCTGGTACCACTTTGAGGGGCCTTTTGTTTTGATCACTCTTAATGGATAGATCCTACCCATGCTGAAATTAAACTTCGGCAGATTGAGGCTTACAGTCTTATTCCTGACATTCTGGCTATGGTTCATGCTTGTCGAAAAGTTGAAGGGAGTGCCTTCCCATGTTTTGGAATAGCTCACGCTTGATTGCCTCTGAGTGGTAACATGTTCTGTGTACTGGTAGCTGTTTGTACGGTCGAATTCGCTGGAACTCATATTGACATTGGCTGAGAACCTCGATCCCGGCCATGATTTAGGGCTTTGATTATAGGTCCAGGAAACCCTGTAATTGGCGCTTTTTGAATAATCAGGCAGGCCTTTGTGCCCCGAGACATTACTTGCATAGCTGAACGAAAAGTTTCCTGAGTATTTATAAAGCTTATTATAATTTGTCTGGGTTGTGACCATCCATGTTCCATTGGTATAGATATTTCCCCTGACAGCAAGATCAAAAAAATTACTTAGTGCAAAATAATAGCCCCCGTCGGTAAGTGAATATCCCCTGGCTACCTCCTGCCCTATCCTGGGAATGAGAATACCCGATGCGGCATACCTCTTCTGAATAGGGAAATATCCAAACGGAAGAAACAGTGGAAGGGGAATGCCTTCGAGAACAAGGTTCGCTGGTCCGGATACTATTTTTTCGCCCGGATAAACCCTGGCCTTTTTCAGGTTAATATAAAAATGAGGGATAGGTGCATCACAGGTCGAATAGGTGCTCTTATAAATATTTGATGTTCCATCCTCAAGCAGTTTGGTCACAGAACTTCGTAACAATCCCTGGTCCTGTTTGGTTACAATGTTCCTGATCCTTGCTTTTTCAGTCATAAAGTTATACCAGAGTGTATCTGCTTCGAATTCCTGGCTCCCCGATTTGAAGACAGGCTTTCCTATTACTGTTCCTGTAGAATCCTTCCTGCCAACTGCATATACAAGGTTTGATTCCTTGCTGAAGATTATCGAATCGGCCTGTATCTCAATGTCTTCAAAAAGAACCTTTGCTGCCTGCACAAGATATACCTTCTGGTTAATCATATCGGTTATGGTATAGTCAGTGGCAGAATAGGTTACTTTACCCGAGATGGCACTGGGAGATATTTTCCTCAGACCCTGTATGGAATCGGATAGAAGGGCATCCTGCCTCATAAGTGTGTCCTGTTTAACCAGAGTATCAAGTATGAACGGGCTATCAATCTGAATCTGCAAAGAATCAGAAACAGGTTGTTTTTCCTGTGAGAACAAACAAAATGTCCGGACCACTAAAAGGAATACTATAAGGAACCGTTTTTCATTTAAATAATACAACTTAAATACTATTTTTGTATAGTTTTTCTGTGGCAGGAATGTCAGCGGCAAAACTATTAAAAAAACATGAACTAAAGATGACCCCTGATATTAAAAAAGGCAAACATCACACCTTAAAATATTTTACATCAGCTTTTATAATTTTATTATTCACATTCAATCTTATTTCAGGGAATAATATAATCCAGAAGGATGGCAAATGGGTTATTGTTATCGATCCGGGCCATGGAGGTAAAGACCCTGGCGCTTCAGGTTCATTCAGCAAGGAAAAAAATATAACCCTTGCCATTGCCCTGAAGGCCGGAGAATACATTCAGAAGAATATAAAAGACGTCAAAGTCATTTATACCAGAGATGATGATTCAACAGTAAGCCTTGAGGAGAGACCCAGGATAGCCAATAAGAATAATGCCGATCTGTTTATTTCAATTCATGCAAACTGGGCAGGCTCTAAAAATATCTTCGGGGCTGAAACATTTATAATGGGGCTTGCAAATGATAAAGCCAATCTTGAAGTTGCAATGAAGGAGAATGAGGTAATCCTCCTTGAAGAGGATTATTCAACCAAATATGAAGGATTTGATCCCAAATCACCTGAATCTTACATCATGTTCACCCTCATGCAGAATACTTTCCAGAAACAGAGCACCGAGCTTGCCTCAAAGATACAGACCCAGTTTCGCGATGGGATATCAAGAAAGGACAGGGGTGTAAAACAAGCCGGATTCTGGGTGTTATATACTACCACGATGCCAAGTGTGCTTGTTGAAACCGGTTTTATTACCAGTCTTACCGAGGAGAAATACCTTAACTCGAAAGAAGGTCAGGATGAAATAGCTGAATCTATATTCAGGGCATGCAGGGATTACATTAATGAAATTGACAGCAGAAGCGGCATTTCAGCTGTCAGAGACCAGCCATCCGTTTCAAATAACATCCCGGCTACAGAAATTGAAAACAGCGGCGGGATATTGTTCAGGGTGCAGATAGCAAATTCACTCACAAAAACAGGGTTAAACCCCGAAAATTTCAAGGGAATTAAAGATGTTATTGAAATTAATTTCCAGGGGAGATACCGGTATGCATCAGGTAGTTTCAGTGAATATTCTGAGGCAGTCAGCTACAGGAACCAGATTGAAAAAGTCTTTCCTGATGCATTTGTAATAGCCGTAAAAGACAATAAAGTACTACCTTTGCAGGAAGCACTGGAACTAAAAGGCAAAATAAAATAACAGACGATGAAAAAGGTTTCTAATGAGGTAAAGATTGGAGCAATTGGAGTAATAACCATAGTATCATTCATATTGCTTTTCAATTTTCTCAAAGGAAGGGAATTTCTGAAAAGCACTGTTAACTATTA
Organism: uncultured Bacteroidales bacterium; assembly: GCA_942492865.1. Classification (GTDB taxonomy): domain Bacteria; phylum Bacteroidota; class Bacteroidia; order Bacteroidales; family VadinHA17; genus LD21. The sequence goes on from OW818650.1 coordinate 3,877,108, forward strand.
TGCCATTTACGACCAGGTTGGAGGATTGAGTGAATCAAGTCCTGTTGAGATTAACGGATATAAAGTGGGTATAGTCCAGTCTATAAAATTCCTTGATCCGGAAAGCGGAAAACTGCTTGTAGTTCTGTCGGTAAACAAGGATTTCAGACTTCCCGTTAATACCTTTGCTGAAATAACACCCCTTTCGGTAATTGCGGGAATGAAGGTACAGTTTGTATACGGGGATGGACCCGGTTTCTATTCACATGGCGATACTATACCCGGCAGAATAGCCAAAAGCATTATAACCAAGCTTGAAGAAGAGCTTTTGCCACTTAAAGATAAAGTATCAGGACTGATTGTTTCCCTTGATTCAATTATTGTTTCAGTCAACAGGGAGGATCTCGGAGCCGCAATATCTAATCTCAGAAGCACAACCGGAAGGATAGACAACATGATACGATCCAGGGAACAGGAGCTAAAAGAAACAGTTGCAAATATTTCAACTTTCTCAAAAATGCTTTCAGAAAATTCAGCCAGTATGAGCAACACCTTCAATAACCTCGAAACAATCACTGACACACTGGCATCGGCCGATATATACAGCTCAGTCGTCAACCTCAAATCAAGCCTCGAAAAAACTTCTAACATGCTTGAAAACCTTAATGACGGAAAAGGAAGTGCAGGTCAATTCCTCACAAATGATTCAATGTACACTAATTTAAATAAGAGTCTTGAGTCTTTAAATTTGCTTCTGGAGGACCTCAAAGCCAATCCTAAGAAATATGTTCACTTCTCTCTTTTTGGAAGAAAAAATTCATCGTCAGAGTAAAAACATACTTAAAAATCAGATAATCTTGACATTCAAAAATTGCCTCTGAATTGATGGCAAAAAAGTCTTCATTTTATTCGTTAAAACTTGAATTTTGAGTAAGGTTGTCTAACGGGTTGTGAAACAAAATGTAACCAACTTCTTGATGTGTAACTAATTGATTATCAGTATAATAAAATAATTATTTATTTTTCTTTATCTAAGTATTTGATGTTTAAAAACATATAGTTCTTTTGATAAAGACAAGCGAAAAAAATTTTTTTTTTAAGATTTTTTTTTACAAATATTGTGGGGCAGATTATCTGCGAAAGCTAACCTTGAAGTAAAAAAAATATTCATCCTTAAATGAACAAAACATACAATGAGGTTTGGAATAACTGTCTCCAGATAATACGCGACATTATCCCCTCTATCAGTTACAAAACATGGTTTGAGCCTATCATCCCATTAAAACTTGAAAACAATGTGCTTACAATACAGGTGCCCAGTCCTTTCTTTTATGAGTACCTGGAAGAACAATACATCGATGTGCTCAGGAAGACTTTAAGGCGCGAGATAGGGATTGGTGCCAAGCTTGAATACAACGTTGTGATGGAAAATGCAAATTATTCCGATGGCAAACCTTATACCGTCAGGTATCCGTCGCAGAATAAGACTGATCTCAACAACAAACCTGTCCAGGTCCCTTTTGATGTAACCCAGCCGTCCATTAAAAATCCATTTGTCATTCCCGGAATAAAGAAAGTTCATTTTGATCCGAAATTGAATCCCGATTATAATTTCAATAATTATGTGGAGGGAGAATGTAACCGGCTTGCCAGGTCAGCAGGTATTGCTGTTGGTAACAACCCCGGAGGTACTGCATTTAACCCCCTGATGATTTATGGCGACTCAGGGCTTGGAAAGACACATCTTGCCCAGGCAATTGGGATCCTTGTCAAGGAAAAGCACCCTGATAAAACCGTTCTGTATGTTAATGCCAATAAATTTCAGACCCAGTTCGTTGAATCGGTAAGAAATAACAATAAGAATGACTTTCTCCACTTTTACCAGATGATTGATGTACTGATACTCGACGATGTACATGAATTTGCCGGTAAGGAAAAGACACAGGACACATTTTTTCATATCTTCAACCACCTTCACCAGTCAGGCAAGCAGCTGATACTGACATGCGACAGGCCCCCCGTGGAACTGCAGGGTATGGAGCAAAGACTGCTTTCAAGATTTAAGTGGGGACTTCAGGCCGATCTGCAGAGGCCGGATTATGAGACAAGGCTGGCAATCCTCAAGAAAAAAGCTTATAACGATGGCATTGAGTTACCTGATGAAATCTTTGAGTACCTCGCTGTGAATGTTTCAAACAATATTCGTGAGCTTGAAGCGGTCCTCATTTCATTATATGCACAATCGACCCTTAACAGGAAAGAGATTACACTCGAACTTGCACGACAGATGGTTGAAAAGCTCATAAGCACTGCAAGAAGGGAAATAACTATTGAGTATATTCAGAAAATTGTTTGTGAATATTATAAAATTCCCATCGATTTTATTCAGGGAAAAACAAGAAAGCGTGAAATAGTACAGGCACGACAGGTTTCAATGTATTTTTCAAAAACACTTACAAAAGCTTCCCTGGCAAGCATCGGAACTCACATCGGAGGAAAGGACCACGCAACGGTACTGCATGCTTGCAAAACCGTCAATAACCTGATCGACACTGACAAGCATTTCAGAAACCAGATCAAGGATATAGAAAAAAAGTTAAAGGTTTAAAAATGGATATAAAAAGCCTTGAAGTAACATTTTTTGAAAAATTCGGGAACAGGAATGACAGGCCTGTTCTTTTTTTCTCACCCGGCAGAGTGAATCTCATTGGCGAACACACTGATTACAATGGAGGATTTGTGTTCCCCTGTGCGCTTAACTATGGGACTTACCTTCTAATCAGGAAAAGGAAAGATAATCTTTTAAAGTTTAAAACTCTGAATTTTAATGCGGATGGAGAAAAAGAGCTTAATGGCTTATTTGCCAATACCGGAAATAGCTGGATAAATTACCCTCTTGGAGTTATAAATGAATTCATTAAGAAAAATATTGAAATAACCGGACTTGAATTTCTTTATTATGGGGATGTTCCCAATTCAGCCGGGCTATCTTCTTCCGCTTCAATAGAGATGGTTACAGCCGTGGCATTAAATGATCTTTTCCATGCAGGAGTTACAACTCTTGAACTTGTAAAGCTTAGCCAGAGGGCAGAGAATGAATTTGTGGGTATGAACTGTGGTATTATGGATCAGTTTGCTGTAGGATTCGGAAAGAAAGATCATGCTCTCTTCCTCAATTGCGACACACTTCAGTACGAAAATGTTCCGTTTAATCTTGGCGATTGCTCCCTTCTGATCACCAATACGAATAAAAGCAGAGGCCTTACCGATTCAAAATATAATGAGCGAAGGCGTGAATGTGATAAAGCTGTTGAATTACTGCAGCTATATAAACCTGTCAGGAATTTAAGCCAGATACAGGCAAGTGAGATAAACAATCTTGAAAGATACATCAAAGATCCTGTGATCTTAAAAAGGGCAAGACATATAATAAGTGAAAACGGAAGGGTGAATGAAGCTGTTAAAGTTCTGAAGGAAAACGATCTTGAACGTTTTGGAGAATTGATGGATCAATCGCACGATTCACTAAGAAATGATTATGAGGTAACCGGAAAGGAACTGGACACCCTTGTATATGAAGGAAGGAAACTCAACGGCGTAGTCGGCACAAGAATGACCGGAGCCGGTTTTGGAGGCTGTACGGTAAGCATTGTCAAAAAACAACATACTGAGACGTTTAAAGAGCAGCTTTCGGCAGTTTACAGAAAGATTACAGGACTCAATGCTGTATTTTACCAGCCGGAGATCGGCGATGGAGCAAGGCGGATAAAATTTTGAATCAGATCATTAATTATTGAAAATATCTTCAAAATTCGCTTTTGATTAAATTTTTACTACTTTTAAATGTCATAAATGTCAAGTCAACGATCGAGGTCATGTCTAAAGCCATCAGAATAATTGGAATAATATTCATATTCATAATGATCGCATCATTGACAGCATGCTCGCCAGCCAAAAAAAATACCTATTACGCAAAAAAGAAGAAAGCTTCAATACTGAACAATACACAACTCGGGCGTAACAGGTACTATTTCTCGAAGGATTACCAGAAAAAGCTCTATAAGTCGTACAAAAGAAAGAGAGATTAATCGGAGCATTCAAAGCTCAGACCATCATAAGCCAGCGCTATACCCGGAGGCAATTCGCCTGTTACATCTTTATGAAGCCCCATCTGGTGGCTTATATGGGTAATAAATGATTTTTTCGGGGAGATCTCCCTTATACATTCGATTGCTTCGCGCAGACTGAAATGCGAAATATGTTTTTCTTTTCTGAGAGCGTTTATAACCAGGTATTTAACACCGAAGAGTTTTTCCTTGCTTTGCTCAGGTATGTAGTTGGCATCGGTGATATACGCAAATTCTCCTATTCTGAAACCATATACCGGAAGGCGGTAGTGATAAACCCTTATCGGCTGTATCTCTATTCCGTTTATACTAAAGCTCTGATCAGTTAACAGATTAAGCCTCATTTTAGGGATTCCAGGGTACTGATGTTCTGAAAATACATAGGAATATTCGTTCTTTATGGCTTTCTGCACTCTTTCTTCAGCGTAGATGTCGAGAGCATCCTGGCTCTTGTAATTAAATGCCCTAATATCATCCATACCTGAGATATGGTCCCTGTGTTCGTGGGTAAGTATTATGGAATCAAGCCTCTTAACCTCCTCCCTGAGCATCTGCTGCCTGAAGTCGGGCCCGGCATCAAACAGCAGTACGGTCTCCCCTTTTTTCAGGAGAAGAGACGTTCTGAGTCTTTTATCATGAAAATCTTCAGACAAACACGTATTGCAATCGCAAGCAATCACGGGAATTCCCTGAGAGGTTCCCGTACCAAGAAAAGTCAGTTTCACCTGATAATTATTTACTGACAAACCTATATCAAAAATCAGTAATTGACAACAGCATCGGGTATTTTGTTTGGCATATAGAGCAGCTTATTTATTGCTATATTTGAAATATTAATGCTGAAATATGAGCGGAATAGTATATCTCATACCTGTTACTCTGGGAGGAGAAAATTTCAGGGAGGTCATTCCTGAAGATGTGCTGGCTATTACAAAAAAGCTGAGGTTTTTTCTTGCGGAGGATTTAAGAAGTGCGAGAAGATTTCTCAGGCTCATCGACAGGGAGTTTCCAATCGATAATACCCGGTTCCTTCCATTAAATGAGCATGTAAGCGATTCCGAGTTAGAGTCTTACCTTGAACCTGTTATAAATGGAAATAATGTCGGCATTATTAGTGAAGCCGGGCTACCTTGTATTGCTGATCCCGGTTCAAAAATAGTTGCCCTCGCCCATCGCAGAAACATAATTGTTAAGCCATTGTCAGGACCTTCATCTATAATTCTTTCACTTATCGCCTCGGGTTTCAATGGCCAGAATTTTACTTTTCACGGATATCTTCCCGTTAAACCTGAAGAGAGAAAGAACCGACTAAAGGAGCTCGAAAGAAATTCCAGGAAGGGTTATGCTCAGATCTTCATGGAGACACCTTACAGGAACCATCACATGTTCGAAGCAATAATCAATTGCTGCAATCCGGAATCTGAATTATGCATTGCAGCTGATATTACTCTTCCATCCGAATCGATCCTTTCCAAAAGGATATCCGAATGGAAGAAAATAAAGCCGGATTTAAAGGACAGGATGGTTATTTTTATACTGCAGTGAAATTATTTTCCACCCGGAACCAGTTTGACTACCTCTACATCGAACACTACAGGCGTATATGCCGGAAAGTAATATCCTGATGTGCCGTAGGCAAGACTTGAAGGAAGAAGGAACATTGCTTTACCACCTTCTCTCATATAGGTCAGTCCCTCATCGAATCCCTGAAGAACATATCCTTTATTAACAGGAAAAATGAGAGTATCTGATTTTCCGACATTGGTATCAAAAACAGTTCCATCGAGAAATTTACCTGTATATTTCACGTAGGCTGTATCACCGGTTACTACCTGCGCACCAGCACCGGCCTGAACTTCGTAGAAGTACAAACCGCTTTCCTTTCTCTCAAAGCTGATCGTTGAATTCCCCGCAATATAATTTGCTATCGCATTCTCTTCTTCGCGCTCATTCTTCTCTGTAGGATCGCATGATACTAATGACATAAGAACCGCAGCAGCAATAAAAAACGACAATAGTGAAATTGATTTTTTCGACATATTTAAAAGATTTTAAATGATTACAAAATATTTAAGTTTACAATAATCGTTCCACATTATTTTGGATTATGAATAGTTACATCATAAATTATAACAGCCCTTGGTGGGATCTTTTCACCATCACCCACAAGACCATGAGCCAGATATGGTGGTATGATGAATTTAGCCCTGGCTCCCCTTTTCAGCATCCGTAAACCTTCAGCCAGCCCTGCCTCAATCTTGCTTTTACCAATAATAATTTCCATGGGACCAAGATCTTCAGATGTATAGCATCGGGTACCATCAATAAGGGAACAAGTATATTCCATCACTAAATGGTCATAATCCTTAAAGTATTCGCCTGATCCCTGCTCATCTATATGGTACCACATTCCTGTCGGGGATTCACTCATTATCAAATTTTTTCTTTCAATGTAGTTCTGTATTCTTTCCCTGTCCTTTTGAACCAGATAACTGTTAAGCCCGGCCATTTCATCCTTACCCGGCACAGTTTGACGGACATTCTTTTCATTTGTACGTGTACAGTTTAAAAAACAGAAACAGATCAGAATTATTGTGCTGATCTTTATTACCCGATAACTAATTCTGAACATCATACAAATTATTCTTTATCGGCATTGAATTCATTTTTTTTCACTACCTCAATAAAATAATCTATTGTCTGCTTTAGTGTTGCAGCATGCTCCCCGCCTGCCGCGTTAATATGGCCGCCTCCGTTGAAATACTGAGACGCAAATTTATGGGAAGGGAAATTGCCCTTAGAACGAAAAGATAACTTAACAAAATTATCCTTTTCAATAAACATTACTGAGAATCTGATCCCTTTTATTGAAAGTGGCAGGTTAACAAAACCTTCGGTATCGCCTTTAATATGGTTGTAACTATCAAGGTCTTGTTTTGAAAGATAAATATATGCCGTGTCATACTCCGGCATTATAACCATTCTTTCGTTCAGGGCAAATCCAAGAAGCCTCATTCTGTCAACCGTAAAGTTATTGTATATAAGGTCAAGTATCTTATTCTTTTCTATACCATCGTCAATAAATCCGGCCACTATCTTCATTGTTTTACCTGTGTAGCTGCCGTGTTCAAAATTACCGGTATCAGTCACTATACCAACATAAATCGCCTCGGCAAACGACCTGTTAATAAATGGGCTGCCCTCCATCCGTGAAATAATTTCATAAACAAGTTCGGCGGTGGCACACATTGAGGGATCTGTTATTATAAGATCGGCAAAATCATCCGGGTTCTGATGATGATCAATGATCACCTTCTTTGCCCTGGCAGAGATTACATCCTGCTCAGCCTCTCCCAGTCTTGATTTCTGATTAAAATCAAGCATTACAATGAGATCGGCCTCATTTATGATCTTCCTGCAACTGCGTCTTCCATTAATATAAATGTCGATCATGAGGGCTCCATCCATCCATATCAGGAATTCCTGAATATTGTTTGGAGCCATCATTTTCACATTCTTACCTTTTGACCGGAGATAATGATAAATAGCGAGTTGCGAGCCTATTGCATCACCGTCAGGATTGATATGACATATAAGCAATATATTCTCCGAATTAGAAAACAGATTAGATAATTCTGTTGTATATTTGTTTAAATCAATCACTTTACAACGCTTGGTAAAGGGGACAAAGATAAAAAATATTCTTTTAGGCTGAATTTGAATCAATTAATTTCATTACGATAAACTATGGATACCAATTTTACATTTGCAATAATCAAGCCGGATGCTGTCGGATCAGGTAAAACCGGTCCTGTTCTTGCGATGATCAATGAAGCAGGATTTGAAATTTCTGCAATGAAGATGCTCCGGATGAATACATCACAAGCCCGCGAATTTTACGCCATACACAAAGAGAGGCCATTTTATGCCAGCCTTGTTGAATTCATGACTTCAGGGCCGGTTGTTGTAATGATACTAAAACACAAGAATGCAGTTGAGGCTTACAGAAAACTTATCGGATCAACCGACCCGCAGAACGCAGATGAAGGAACGGTGAGGAAAAAATTTGCAACCTCGGTCCAGAATAATGCTGTACATGGTTCAGATAGTGCTGAGAATGCAGCTAGGGAGGCCGGTTTCTTCTTTTCAGAAATAGAAAGGTTCTGACCTGCCCCTTAAAAAACATAAACCGGAATACAGTGTTTATTGGTAATAACTTTTAAAACTTTTAATGGATTCGGGCAAAAGCATCAACTTTTCTGATAAAAAAACTCTGGAAAAATATTCCTCGGCTTTTACTCTTTCAGATATGGAGATCTTCATATTTCCGGAACTTTTTTATCCGCTGGTTCTGGCAAATATAATGTCTCCGGTTATATGGAAGTGGAGGGACGATCCCTGGTTCAGGGATATTGAAAAGAAAAGCTTCAGTTTTAAGGTAAACAGGATAAAACAATTTATTATCCAGAATTATGTATTCAATCTGGATCTCTCAACCTGGGGCCTTACAACCAAAACCAGGGAAATTGAAAGATTCAGTGATTTTTTCGACATTGAACTTTTAAGAGAGTCAAATGCACTGTTCGGGTATGAAGGTGACAGCTATTATTTTGATATTGGTATCCGAAAGCATTTTGGTCTTGACAAGTTTGACTCTGAAATCATTCCTTACTGGAAGACCGAAACGGTTGAAGCGATGAATGCCTTCAGGCATAAGGAACCATTTTCGACAGGCGCAGGTGAATGTGTTTCATTATCGTCACTCTATGCCGCTGCAATGTTCATAGTGGGGAGAATACCACTTGAAAAGATCTTCCTGATAGCTACTCCCCTTCATTCGCAGAATTTCATTATGGAGAAAGAGGGCTTAATAACCAATAACAGGAGGATTGTGACAAAAAACATGTGGTTTAACGGCACCACAATGTCGGAAAAAGCCCGGAGAGCCCTCGAAAATGAAAAAATTACAATAGTTTCTCATATATCGGGCTACATTCATACCATTTATAATAATGCCACTATAGAGAAGAATTCATATAACGATTTCAGCTCAAGTCTGAAGGAATTCCTTATTATCGGGCTTACCGGGCCCGTATTTATTAATTTCCTGAGGTTCAAGTCAAAGTACAAGAGTCATTTCCAGTTTTTATGTGACCGGTGCGGAAACAAACGATACATATCACTTGATAAAATGTTCGAATATGAGCATTCCAGCAGGTACAGCGCGGGAATTGAAACACGTTCACAGCTACTTGAAGAGATTGAGAGTGATGATTTTCATCTGAGCCCCATTCAGGGCAAAATACTTCTGAATGAAGCTGAATCGATCCTTTCAAAAGCAAATGGAAAGGATATTCAGGCAATTGAAAAGGAATTCCAGAAGTTTTCCGAAACAATTCCTGGAAATATAATCAGTGAAATGTTTGCAGAGATCTCTGATTTCATTAAAACAGATCCAAAGCTGCCCGATAATAACAAAAACTACAACTCTGAAAAAGTTCCCACTATCTCGGTAACACACAGCAGGGATAAGATCATTGATGCCGTGATACGTCTTTCTGAAAGATCAGAGTTATGCGCTCTCTCGGTATATGTTTACCGCCTCATGGATAAGGCTGACTGGCTGCCATTTGTAAAGGCAGCGATAGAAAGAAATCCTGTTTGCTTCACAGATCTTGCCGGAAAGACCGCCCGTGAAGTTCACGAAATACTCATGCAAATTCCTGATGAATCAATATATGATGGTAACAGACTTGCACTTCCTGATGAAGTCTGGAATTTTAAACGTGGAGATGGCATTGAAAAAGCCCTGTTGCTGGCTGATTTTATCATGAACAAGGATAATTCATCTTTTATATCAATTGAAATAGAAAACAGCAATGTAAACTTATGCCACGAAGGAAATAATTACAATTTCCATTCCGGCAAGTCTTTCAGGAAACATATCTCCATTTCAGCAAAGAACTACATTATAAACTGAATTTAATACCTTGTACTTCCATCATTCCTGAATTTGCTGATCATATCGGAAAGCTCTTTTACAATATGAGGATTCTCTGATGCAGTATTTGTTTTCTCGCCAATATCCTTTCCAAGATCATAAAGCTGTGGAATAGTATCGTTCCCGAGTTCAATATTGACATTTGGATTAATTCTGGGACCCGGTCCCGGTTCAATATATTTCCAGTTACCCCTGATGACAGAAATCTTTCCGTCAGCCGATTGTTCCAAAATCCATTCCCTTCCTTTATCTGATTTTCCAAGAAGGGTTTCTGCATTATCAAAACTGTCAGGTCCCTGTCCGGGTGACAATTTCTGGCCTGTCAGGGATGCAAATGAAGCTAAAAGATCAACCTGCGAAAAGAGTGCATCTGTTTCACCAGCTTTTACCTGGCCGTCCCATCTTACAATAAGCGGGATCCGGGTTCCGGCATCAAAAGCGCTGTATTTTCCACCTCTCAGCGGTCCGGCTGGTTTATGTCCGTTCAGCTTTTCAACCGCATCGTCTTTATAGCCGTCATCCACAACCGGGCCATTATCGCTCGATACAATTATCAGAGTCTTTTCAGCCAGTCCCAGCTCTTCAATTACTCTCATTATCTCTCCAACCGACCAGTCGAACTCAAGTATGGCATCTCCCCTAGGACCCATTCCGCTTTTACCTGCAAACCGCTGGTGAGGCACGCGTGGCACATGTATATCGTGAGTTGAGAAATAGAGAAAAAATGTTTTATCCCTGTTATCCTCAATGAATTTTACTGCCTTTCCCGTAATTATATCAGCTATATCCTCATCAACCCACAGAGCTGACTTTCCTCCGCTCATATAACCGATCCTGCTTATGCCGTTAACTATAGTCATATCATGTCCGTGACTCGGATGCATCTTAAGCAGTTCAGGATGGTCCCTGCCGGTTGGCTCGGTAAGTATAGGTTCCTTAAAGCTTACTTTAATGGGATCATTCGGATCCAGATTTATCACCCTCCTGTTCTCCAGAAATACGCATGGTACGCGGTCGCCGGTAGCAGGTATGAGAAAGTTATAGTCAAATCCGATATCCAAAGGCCCGGGGGCAATTTCACCATTCCAGTCTGCCCCTCCCGAGGGTCCGAGACCCAGATGCCATTTACCCACAACCCCTGTGGTATAGCCTGCCTGCTTCAGAACATCGGCCAAAGTGAATATTTCAGGTTTTATTATGGCAGAAGCATCGCCTGTGGCAATTCCTGTACCGGACTTTCTCCATGCGTATTCTCCGGTTAAGAGAGAATATCTTGAAGGAGTGCTTGTTGCAGCTGTGCTGTGAGCATTGGTGAACAATAACCCCTTGCCGGCTATCCTGTCAACGTTTGGGGTGCTGATTTTTGTGGCTCCATAGCAGCTCAGATCACCATATCCAAGATCATCGGCATATATTATGACAATATTCGGCTTCTCAACTTTCGGCGTGCAGGAGAAATGCATTGCTCCCAGTGCAACTAAACCGAGCGTATTTCTGAAATTCAGATTTTTGTTAAGTATCATGGCGCTATTTGATTTTTTTCTGATGCAAAAGGAAATATCTCTGAAGGGACATGAGCTTTCTCCATCATTGCTTCAAGGTTTTTAACTATGTCAGAATTTGATGAAGCGACATTATTTGTCTCACCTGGATCTGCCATAAGATCATACAGTTCAGTCTTCGCCTGTGGATCCCTGTCCACATCCCTTTTTACCGCTTTCCACCTGCCTGCTCTAAGGGCAATTTTCCCGCCCTGCTCATGGAATTCCCAGTAGAGATAATCGTGTTGTTGTTTCTGTTTTTTCCCAAGAAGAGTCGGAAGGAATGATAATCCGTCAATGTCTTGGGGTTTTTCAATCCCGGCAATTTCCGCAAAAGTTGGCATTATATCCCAGAAGGCAGATATATGGTCGCTTTCCGAGCCAGCCTCAACTTTTCCGGGCCATTTCACAATCATCGGGGTTCTTATACCGCCTTCATACATATCACGCTTATACCCTTTCAGATTGCCATTACTGTTAAAGTAGTCGGGATCTGCTCCTCCTTCTAGATGCGGACCGTTGTCTGATGCAAAGATCACAATTGTATTTTCCGCGAGGCCAAGATCCTCAAGCCTGGCAAGAATCTCTCCCACCTGGTCGTCAAGGTTAGTAATCATAGCCGCAAAAGCTGCATGAGATTCAGGTTGGGATCCATAACCTCCAAGCCTGTACCTGGGTCCGTCGTCAACACCCTCAAAGACTTTTTCTGGATTAAACCTGCCGCGAAAACGCTGCATGTACTCCTCTTTTGCAAAAAGCTCGGCATGAGGTATTGTCGTTGGATAGAAAAGGAAGAAGGGATTATCCCTGTTCGACTCAAGGAATTTCAATGCCTCCTTATGGATTATTTCCGGGGCATATATACCTTTTTTGCTGCTGTCGTTTTCGTGTAGGAGTATCTTCTCATGATTTCTCCAAAGGTGATCGGGATAATAATTATGGGCAAGGCCCTGGCAATTGAATCCATAAAACAGATCAAATCCCTGTGCATTTGGATCACCTTCGGTATCTATAAATCCCAACCCCCATTTGCCGAAAGCTCCTGTAACATACCCTTTTGTTTTAAGCATTTCAGCAATAGTGAACGATTCAGCCGACAAAGGCCATTGCCCCTCAGGTTTCCATTCCCTGTTCCCTCTTATAAATGTGTGGCCGGTATGGAGCCCTGTCATCAGGCTTGCACGTGAAGGAGCGCTGACAGTGCACCCTGTATAATGCTGGGTAAAACGCATCCCCTGGCTTGCCAGCCGGTCAATATTCGGGGTTGAGAACTTCTCCTGTCCGTAACAACTCAGGTCGCCATATCCAAGGTCATCGGCCAGTATAAGTACAATATTCGGAAGCTTTTCTTCCTTTTGATCCGTTGCACATGATGCAAGTGCAAGCGAAGTACAAAGGATAGCATTGATTTCTTTCCTCATAGGTTGATCAGGGTTAATTGAGTCTGATAAAAATAGGAAAGAAATCTAAAACAGGCAAAGAATGATTTGGAATTATAATGCTATTTATACGCCTCGTTATGCACACTCTTCACTGCCCTTCCCGAAGGATCGTTCATGTTCCGGAAGGATGCGTCCCATGCAATAGCTTCAGGTGTGCTGCAGGCCACTGAAGGAACCGAAGGTACGCATGCAGCGGCAGAATCAGACGGGAAGTGCTCGGAAAAGATTGATCTGTAGTAATATTCTTCTTTTGTCATGGGCGGATTTACCGGGAATCGGAACCTGGCATTTTTCAGTTGCTCATCCGAAACTTCTTTTTTTGTAAGCTCCTTAAGTGAATCTATCCAGCCGTAACCTACACCATCCGAGAACTGTTCCTTTTGTCTCCAGGTAATGCTTTCGGGCAGATAATCCTCGAACGCTTTTCTCAAAATCCATTTCTCCATCTTTCCGTCAGCGATCATTTTGTCTTTGGGATTTAACCTCATGGCAACATCCATAAATTCCTTGTCGAGGAAAGGAACTCTACCCTCCACGCCCCAGGCTGCCAGTGATTTATTGGCACGAAGACAGTCATATAGATGAAGTTTTCCAAGCTTTCGTACTGTCTCTTCATGAAAAGATTTTGCATCGGGAGCTTTGTGAAAATAGAGGTAACCTCCAAATATCTCATCAGCGCCTTCACCTGAGAGCACCATCTTCACTCCCATCGATTTTATGACCCTGGCAAGGAGGTACATTGGAGTTGAGGCCCTGACCGTTGTGACATCATAGGTTTCAAGGTGGTAAATTACGTCACGCAGAGCATCTATCCCTTCCTGTACTGTAAAGTTTATTTCATGATGGATCGTCCCGATATGTGCCGCCACTTTCCGGGCTGAAGCCAGGTCAGGCGAGCCGGCCAGGCCAATGGCAAATGAATGCAGCTGCGGCCACCAGGCTTCGCTCGTATCACCTGTTTCAATACGCTTTGGTGCAAATTTTTTTGCAACAGCCGATACAATCGAAGAATCGAGTCCGCCTGATAGAAGCACACCGTATGGTACGTCCGACATGAGCTGGCGGTGAACCGAATCTTCAAGAGCTTTGCGAAGTTCTGATATTGATGACTCATTTTTTTCAACCGCTTCATACTTCATCCAGTCCCTGGCATACCATTTCTTCATTTCACCATCTTTGCTGTATAAATAATGACCGGGAAGAAATTCCTGGATTTTATTGCATACACCCTCAAGAGCTTTAAGTTCGGAAGCAAAATAAAAATTCCCGAAATGATCCCATCCTATATATAATGGTATGATTCCGATATGATCGCGGGCAATGAAATAAGCATCCTTTTCCCTGTCATAAAGTGCAAACGCAAATATCCCGTTCATCTCTTCAAGGAAATCAGGTCCTTTATCGCGGTAAAGTGGAAGAATGACCTCGCAATCAGATTGTGTCATAAATTCATATTTCCCTTCATACCTTGCACGGATCTCCTGGTGGTTGTAAATTTCACCGTTTACCGACAGTACGAGATTACCGTCTTTACTGAACAAAGGCTGGCCACCCGACTGGGGATCTACAATTGATAATCTCTCATGGGCAAGAATGGCTTTTTCGCAATAAAAGATCCCCGACCAGTCTGGTCCGCGATGCCTAACTTTTTTAGATAATTTTAAAATTGTCGACCTCAGATCGACACCTGTACTTTTCAAATCAAATACGCCTACGATTCCACACATAATATTTATCAGTTTTACATTATTTTCAGATTACAAATATAACTATATTTTTACATTATTATTTATTTTATCAATTATTTTATGTATATTAATTAATATTTTGAAGTATTTGATTGTTTTTACTTAATATATTAATATTAACTGATAATTTGCTTTATATTTGAGATTACCCATAAATCTTTATCTTTACGCGCTATCCTTTTAAAATATGTTGAATCAGGGGAGTTAATGAGATTACCTGGAAACTATAAAATATTACTGACAATAACGGCTCTGCTGTTCCTTGGAGTTTTTTCATGGTGGATGGCTGATGATCATTATCTGTGGGAAATAGAAGCCCGTACACCTGGTATGGATAACAGGCCCAAAGTAGAACCAAGGAGTGATTCAGTCATAATCGGAGAGTTTTTTGACACTCTTGGCACCCTTGATGAAATGGCATCGGGTGAATGGCCGCGCTTCAGGGGGGCTGATTTTGATAATATCAGCAAAGACACTATACCCCTGGCTGAGGCCTGGGACTCTGCAGGACCTCCCCTGGTCTGGAAAGTAACACTGGGTGAAGGTTATGCAGGGGCTGCTGTTCATAACGGCAGAGTTTATGTAATGGATTACAATGAACGGCGCAAAGCCGATGTACTGAGATGCTTTTCCCTTAAATCAGGTACAGAGCTTTGGAGACGATCTTATTATGTGGAGCTGAAAAGAAATCATGGCTATTCGAGAACGATACCTGCAGTAACGGATAAATATGTTGTAAGTATAGGGCCACGGTCGCATGTAATGTGCACTGATCCGGTTTCAGGCGAGTTATTCTGGACATTGGACATGGAAAGGGATTTTGGCATACAAGGGAAGGAAAAAGGCAGGATAACTCCTGATTTTTATTCGGGCCAGTGCCCCCTGATTGACGGGGAAGTTGCTGTGCTTGCACCAGGTGGCAAAGCCATTATGGTAGGCGTTGACTGTGCCACAGGCAATATCCTGTGGCAGACACCTAACCCCGACTCCCTACGCATGTCGCATGCCTCTGTGATTCCAATGACAATCCATGGAAAAAGGATGTATGTTTACAATGCAGTAGGCGGTGTAGTAGGTGTTTCAGCCGAAGGCGATGACACAGGTGCCCTTTTATGGACAACAAAGGAATGGAGCCCGGCAACAGTTGCTGCATCCACTCTCCTCCTGCCCGATAATGAATTAGCTGCTTTCGGCAGTTATGGAGCCGGTGGAGCAAAGCTAAAGATCAATTATGACGGAGCCGGGTATTCCGTAAAGCTGATTGAAGAACACAAGGCTTCCGAAGGAATTGCCAGTGATCAGCAGACTCCGATAATTACAGGTAACCTTATCTGGTCAGTAATGCCCGAAAATGCAGGTGTTCTTAAAAAGCAGCTTGTCTGTTATAATGTATCCGATCTCAGGAAACCGGTATGGACCAGCGGGAAGGAAAACAGGTATGGCCGGGGCCTCGGGCCATATATTGTTCGTGGTGACAAAATGTTCCTGCTTGATGATGATGCCAACCTGTATTTCTTCAAACTGGAGAATTCAACTGCTAAACTTATATCAAGGCATAATATTCTCAAAGGCATAGAAGCCTGGGGTCCAATGGCCCTTGCAGGTAATTACCTCCTTTTGAGAGATGCCAGGAACTTAGTTTGTCTTTTTATTGGTAAAAATGATCAGATATGAAAAAACAATACCTGGCATTATTTTCATTATTGGTTATTCTGGCCTTCATAATTTTTATGATCTACGATACCGTGACTCCTGAAAAGAATTACGAAGTCAGGGAAACCGTTGATGGACCGGTAGTTAGTGATCAATGGGAAATAACATCGGAGGTAACTTCTGATAACGGCCCTCTGTCATCAGTTGCAGTCGCGGAAGATGGTTCGGTTTTCCTGGGTGGCGATTCTTATATAAGCTGCTACGATGCTGATATGAAGAAAACATGGGATGCGACAACAAGTGGTAAAATAACTTCCGTAAGTGTTTCAGGGGATACTGTTTTTGCATCAACACAGGACCTTATTCTTCTGTTCAACAGACATGGTAAGCAGCTTGATGAGTGGGGCCCTTTTGAAGGGAATGCCATAATCACTTCAATTGCCTCAAACAGATCATATATTGTTTTTGCCGATGCCGGCAGCAGGAGGGTATTCGTGCTTTCAAAAGACGGCAGGGTAAGATCGATGATGGGACAATCAGGTGAAGAATTCATCATACCAAGTCCTTACTTTGATGTTTCCATTGACGGTAATAACAACATTTTTGTTACAAATCCGGGCCGGCGGAGAATTGAGACAAGAACCATAAATGGCGAACTGGTAAAATACTTCGGTTCACCCGGCACAGCTGATAATGCATTTTGCGGTTGCTGTAATCCCTCTCATTTTACCCTTATTCCAGGAGGATTTATGACCGCTGAAAAAGGTATAAACAGGATAAAGATGCTGAATGAACAGGGCGATTTCGTGGAATATGTATCATCGGATGAAAATTTTGTTTCTTCAGTTCCACTCGATATTGCTACCAGCGATGGTATTAAAATTTATGCCGCTAATCCGGCCGATTCAAAACTTTATATTTTTAAAAGAAAATAGAGAAGTCCAATGGAAAAAGAGAAGCATTTAACTTCCCGGGGAACAGAGAATGAAACAATGAATCCAAAGTTGATGTCGAGAGATAATTTTCTAAAAAGGATAATAAGATTGGGATTGCTGGCCCTGCTTGCAGTGATCTCGATTGTTTTGTCAGGAAGGATCTCACCTGATAAATGCTCGGGCTGTCCGGGTAACGGACGCTGTAATGGTGAAACCGATTGCAATAAATATTAAACTGATGAAGGAGGAAAAAAATAAATATCAGTCAAGAAGGGATTTTGTAAAAAATGCCGGCAAAATAATTATTGCCTCTCCCCTTATCATAATTCCCGTGGCCCTTGCAAAGAGTACATCGGCACAGGGGTATGTATGGCAGATCGATCCTTTTAAATGCACTCAATGCGGTCAGTGCAAGACGAATTGCGTACTCACCCCTTCCGCTTCAAAATGTGTTCATGCTTATGTGATGTGCGGTTACTGCGACCTTTGCGGAGGTTACCTGCGGCAGGGAGTAAAAACAATCAGCACAGCGGCTGAAAACCAGATGTGTCCGACGGGCGCCATTGAAAGGAAATTTGTTGAAGAACCCTATTTCGAATATATTATAAACGAAGACTTGTGCGATGGCTGTGCAAAATGCGTGAAAGGCTGCGCCGATTTCGGTAACGGCTCACTATATATGCAGATAAAGCATGATCTTTGCGTTAACTGCAATGACTGTGCGATAGCAAAGACATGCCCGTCTGATGCTATTTCGAGGGTCCCGGCAGGTCATCAGTATATTCCGAAAGACAAGGAAAAAGAGATGAGCGAGTAGCGGAGAGCGGGAAAAGCACAGGGTACAGGGCAGGAAAGCAGGGAGCATTGAGCCTGGGGCTATAAACATAAAACAAAGAATGGGGAACGATAAACTAAAAACTATATGCCCCATAAATCTCCTGAAGGGGGACTTAAAAGATTAAAAAAAGAAAAAATATAAAACTACAGATCTAATGAAAAAAAACGCGAAACAACAAACGCGAAACAGTATACAATGAAAAAAATAATTCTGTATATATTCCTGATTATCTTATCACTTCAAACAGAGATTCTATATTCCCAGGACAGGTTTCCCAGGCCCGAGTTTGAATCCGGATACCAGTATCCTGAGAACCAGATGCCTGAACAACGGTCACAGGGATGGGAATATTTTGATGTTCTGGTCCTGATTGCTGCTCTTTCATTGGCATCGTGGTTTGCACTGAAAAAAAGATCACGAAAAGGTATTATCGGGCTTGCAGTTTTTTCAGTTGCATACTTTGGCTTTTTTCGGGAAGGATGTATCTGTGCCGTCGGATCGGTTCAAAACGTTGCGTTGGCTTTATTCAATCCGGGTTATACCATCCCTGTTACAGCATTGCTTTTCTTTATAATTCCACTTGTATTTGCACTTGCTTTCGGGCGTGTCTTCTGCTCGGGGGTTTGTCCGCTGGGAGCAATACAGGAGCTGACTGGTTTCATGCCTGTAAAAGTTCCGAAGCAGGTTGAATCGGTACTTGTTGCTGTTCCTTTTGTTTATCTTGCTGCTACTGTGCTCTTTGCAGCCCTCAACAGTGAATTCCTTATCTGCAAATACGATCCATTTATAGGTATTTACCGGCTTAATGCACCTTATACGATGGCAATATTCGGAGGCCTTCTGCTAATTTCTGGAATATTCGTGAACAGGCCGTATTGCAGGTACCTCTGCCCTTACGGCGTTCTGCTGAACCTCTTTTCCAGATTTTCATCAAGGCACCTTACCATTACTCCTGCTGAATGTATTAACTGCCGGCTGTGTGAGAATTCCTGCCCCTATGATGCAATCCTTCCCTCCGACACCAACATTATTAAAGAAGAGCCTGAGAAAGCAAGAAAGAGATTTTTAATGTACCTGATCCTTGTTCCGTTTTTTGTCGCCGCCGGTTCATTAATCCTTTATAATCTTTCTCCCGGACTTGCAAAAGTAAACTCCAGGGTCAGGCTGGCAATGGAGATAAGGAATGAAAAGGAATCAGGAATTGAGGCCATTTCAAAGCAGGCTTTAGCATACAAGGAATCAGGAAAAGCTGAAGAAGACATTTTTACAGAGGAACTTGCAGTAATCGGCAGGTTCAGGAAAGCTTCACCCTGGGCCGGAGGATTTCTTGGGCTTTCTCTTGGCATAAGTCTTGTTCTGCTTTCAACCCGCAGGCTAAGAACTGAATACAAACCTCACCAGGGAAAGTGCGTAAGTTGCGCCAGGTGCTTTAAATATTGTCCGGTACCAGCAAAAAAATAATTCAGGCATGAAACTTTCAGAAAAAGATATCAGTTTTTTTAAAGCTCTGGGCAATATAGCTGGAGTCTTCACCATTATTATTGCTTTACTGATGATATTCAGCTTAGTACAGCTAAAAACCATCAATCCTCTTGACAATCCGGCCCTGCTGACTTTAAAGGAACAGTTTGACAAAGATCCGGAGAATGCTGTGAAAGCTGAGCAGGTAAGGGCAATGGACCTTATGGCAAGAAAAGCATATTTTTCAACCAGGAGGCAGGTTGAAACAGGATCTTATCTTCTGCTTGCGGGTGCAATAATATTCATCTTTTGCCAGAGAATGATAACTGGAAATGAAAAGCCTGTTCCTGTCTTTTCTGAAACCAAGCCTAATCATTTACTTAGAAAAAGCCGTGAAAGGAATTATCTTGTTCTTTCAGCTTCTTTTTTAACAATTGGTGCAGTAGTTGCTTCATTTGTACTTCGTGGTGATCTGCCTGATCTTTCCGGTGGTAAAATAGCAGAAGATGAACCTGCTGTAATGAATAAAACAGCCTTCAAACCTGACAAGACCAATTTTCCTTCATTCAGGGGTCAGGACGGCCGGGGTTTTGCTGGAGGTTCAGAATACCCAAAGGATTGGGATGGTGAATCAGGAAAGAACATCAAATGGAAAACGGCAATTCCCAGGGAAGGAAAAAGCTCTCCGGTGATATGGGACGATAAGATTTTTATCACGGGAGCTGAGAAAAGTATATGCGAAGTATATTGCCTTGATAAGAAAACGGGTGAGATCCTTTGGACCGCACCGGCATCAGGTATTCCAGGCGAGTCGGCTGAGATCCCCGAGTTCGATCATGATGCGGGTATGGCAGTTTCTACAGTGGCCGCGAACGGGAAAGCAGTATGCGCCATCTTTGCAAATGGCAACCTTATATGCCTCGACCATAAGGGAAAGCAGAAATGGGCAAAAAATCTTGGCCTTCCAAAAAACACCTATGGCTACGCATCATCCCTGATTATTTATGAAGACAATCTTATTGTACAGTACGAATCCACTGAGAGGCTGTCACTGATAGGAATTGATATTGATTCGGGTGAAGACAAATGGGAAACTGTCAGAACCGGCAGGCCAGCCTGGTCATCACCTGTAATTGCAAATTTCGGAGGAAAACCTCAGATTGTCATAAACGGAAATCCGAATGTAACATCGTTCGATGCAGAAACAGGCAAGGAATTATGGACGGTTGAAGCCCTTATTGGCGATGTCGGCCCTTCACTTGCCATAAACAGTACAATGGCCTATGCTGTTACCGACTATGACAAGCTTGCCGCAGTGCGTGCAGGCACAGGCGCTTCAATCGTCTGGCAGGATAATACATTCACTCCAGATGCATCGAGCCCGGTTGCAACAGATGAGTTCCTTTTCATTTCAACTGGAAACGGCGACATTGCCTGCTACGATGCAATCAAAGGCGATACATTATGGTCGAGGTACGTAAATGAGCCGTTTTATGCCTCACCAATGATAGCCGATGAAATGATTTATTTCCTCGACCGTTCAGGAATAATGCATATTGTAAAGGCCTCAGGTGAGTACCAGCTGGTTGCCCAGCCTAAACTTGGTGAAAATGCCGACTGCACACCCGCTTTCTCCGATAAGAATATTTTTATCAGAGGAAGAGAACATCTTTATTGTATCTCTGAAAATTGAAAAAAGAAGAAAAAAATACTGACACAGGTTGTAATTGCCAGAAGATATCTGTTGAAGATATTACTTCGGTAGTTGATTCTGTGATAGGCCAGACAGGTAAGGAAAAAGACAAGGTTATAATTATCCTTCAAAAGGTTCAGGAAAGCCTTGGTTATCTCCCATCGGAAGCAATCAGTCATATTTGCAGTGTAACAGATGTTACACCAGGGCAGATATCAGGTGTTTCTACTTTCTATTCGCAGTTCAGGCACATTCCTGCCGGCAAACATATCATAAAGATCTGCTCAGGCACTGCCTGCCACGTAAAAGGCGCACCTCTGATAACCGATGCTTTTAAAAGGGTACTGAAAATAGATGAAGATACAAGCACCTCTCCCGATGCTCTTTTTTCACTCGAGGAAGTTGCATGCCTTGGATGCTGCACACTTGCCCCCGTCGTACAGATCGATGGTAAAACTTACGGGCATGTAAAGCCCACACAGGTTGATGAGATAATTGATGATTTTCTGGTAACTGCAGGAAAGGAAGTACAGATAAAGGAAACTTCAGTGCGTGAACAGGCTGATGCAGAAATAAGGATAGGGCTCGGATCATGCTGTGTAGCCGGTGGCAGCAAGGATATCCTATCGCAGCTTATCGACATCAGGGAAGGATATGATCTGAATATCAAACTGAAGCCTGTTGGATGCGTCGGGGTCTGCAATCAGACACCGCTGCTTGAAGTAGTAACAACTGAAAATAAGCACTTCAGATATACCAACGTAAAAAAAGACCAGGTTGAGGCAATCCTGCTTAAGCATGTTTCTCCACGGAGTATTGATAAGCGTTTAAAACATAGAATAAACAGTTTCGCAGATACTTTTATAACTGACGATCTTATTACAAGTCCGGCAAACACACCGACTGACCAACGTGAGAAATTTCTCAATAAGTTCTTAAACAAGCAAAAACATCTTGCAACACTGAACAGTGGCATTCTCGCGCCAGATTCCTTCGATGAATATCTGCTTTTTGGTGGTTTCAAGGCTGTAAAACAAACCATTTTTTCAGGAAACCCTGAAAAGATAATAGACATAATCACTGAAAGCGGTTTAAGAGGAAGAGGTGGAGCAGGATTCCAGACAGGTATCAAATGGAAAATATCACGGAATTCCCCGGGTTCGCCAAAATACATAGTTTGTAATGGCGATGAAGGAGATCCTGGCGCATTTATGGACCGGATGCTCCTTGAGTCATTTCCGTTCAGGGTAATTGAAGGAATGATGATAGCGGCCTACGCCACCGGAGCCCGCGAAGGTATTTTTTATATCAGGGCCGAATACCCCCTCGCAGTTACAAGGGTCAGAAATGCCATAGTACAGTGCTATGAAAAAGGACTTCTTGGTGAAAATATTCAGGGTAGCAGCTTCTCGTTCGACCTTAAGGTTTTTGAAGGTGCAGGAGCTTTTGTATGCGGAGAAGAAACTGCATTAATAGCCTCTCTCGAAGGTAAAAGAGGGACACCTCATATAAGACCACCATATCCTGCAGTACAGGGATTCATGAATAAACCAACTCTGGTAAACAATGTCGAAACCCTTGCTCTTGTTCCATGGATCATTAGTAACGGTGCCGATGCATTCAACTCCATTGGGACTGAAAAAAGCAAGGGAACAAAGGTCTTCGCACTGGCAGGCAAAATTTCAAAGGGAGGACTGATTGAGGTTCCTATGGGTATCAGCATAAAGGAGATAGTCGATGATATCGGCAACGGAGTGGCAGAAGGAAGGACCTTTAAAGCTGTTCAGATTGGCGGACCTTCGGGTGGCTGCATTCCGGCAAGCATGTCTGATACACCCGTCGATTTCGAAGAGCTAAAAAGGCTGGGAGCAATGATGGGTTCTGGTGGTATGGTCGTACTAGACAATACCGACTGCATGGTTGATATGGCAAAATATTTTCTGACTTTCACTCACAGGCAGTCATGTGGGAAATGCACTTTCTGCCGTGTTGGTACAAAGCACATGCTTAACATCATTACCCGACTTAGTGAAGGGAAAGCAGCTCTTTCCGAAATTGACGATCTTGAAAAATTATGTCTTCAGGTTCAGGAAGGCAGCCTTTGCGGTCTTGGAAAAACCGCACCCAATCCTGTTCTTACCGGATTAAAATATTTCAGAGATGAATATGAAGCCCATACAAAAGGTATTTGTCCGGCAAACAGATGCCAGACTTTAATCAGGTATTCAATAAATGACAGCTGTACCGGTTGCACAAAATGTTCACAGGAATGTCCCGTGAATGCAATTGCTTTCAGACCTTATGAAAAACATGAGATAGACCAACAGTTATGTACCAAATGCGATAACTGCAGGATCGTATGTCCTGTTAATGCTGTTGAAATAATAAATGTCAATGGTTAAGCTGAAGATAAATAATACGGAATATCATGCTGAGGATGGCAAGACCATCCTTGATGTTGCAGTGCAGGCCGGAATATCAATCCCAACTCTCTGTCATAAGCCGGGGGTGGAACATTATTCTTCATGCATGGTTTGCATGGTAAAAGACATGGCTTCAAATAAGTTTATCCCGTCGTGCTCAGCCCTTGCGCAGGAGGGAATGGATATTGACGCGTCTGGCGAAGAGGTTATAACACTTCGCAAAAAAGCTGTGGAACTGCTTCTTTCAGAACACAGGGCTGAATGCGAAGCGCCCTGCCGTATAGTTTGTCCGGCAGGTTATAATATCCCATTGATGAACAGGTATCTTTCATCAAAGGATTTTGAATCAGCTGCAAGACTGACCATGTCTGAAATAACCACACCTCAGATTGCATGCATCGATTGCAAGGCATATTGTGAAAATGCCTGCAGAAGAAAAAAAGAAGACAATCCTATTTCAATCAGGAATATTAAAATATTCATAGCAAAAGCATCCGATGGCAAAGTCTATGAAAAAGATCCGGGAGCTGGTAAAACAATAAAAGAAAAAAAACTTTTCCTC
Organism: uncultured Bacteroidales bacterium; assembly: GCA_942492865.1. Classification (GTDB taxonomy): domain Bacteria; phylum Bacteroidota; class Bacteroidia; order Bacteroidales; family VadinHA17; genus LD21. Next base: position 3,901,511 of record OW818650.1, read on the forward strand.
TCACAAATAGGAAAGATTGAATCCGTGGAGCTTGGCGAATGGCTGAAGGAATGTGAAGGCAATTCAGAACGCCACAGAGAAATCAATGATTTTCTTTCGGCTGCCGAAGAAACTGCAAGCTGCATGCGTTGCGACTGCAGGGCCGCAGATAATTGCAGGTTGCGGAACATTGCAGGAGAATTGTATGTGAAGGACCCGAAGGGAAAGCTTGTTAATGCACCAATAGCAAAAAAGATAAATCATACTACAGGACTTGTTTTTGAAAATGCCAAATGCATTAAATGCGGGTTATGTGTCAGAATCTGTGAGGATTCAACCAACGAGCCGGTTCTGTGTTTTATGCACAGGGGATTTGTCAGTATAATCTCCGAACCGCTGACCGGTAATTTTGACAATGTACTGATGCAAAAAGCAGATGAATGTATAAAAGTGTGTCCTACAGGTGCATTATCTGATTATAATAGTTTGCTCAATAACAAAAAGTGAAACACATATTACACATATTACTATTATTGACGTTACCCACTGTCCTAAAAGCCCAGGTGAATGAAAACAGCTGGCCGTTTTTCAGAGGGAATGCTTCCCTTACAGGTAAATCAGTAACAGACCTTCCTTTATCCCCTGGTATTCTCTGGAGCCTTCCAACAGGTGAAAGATCCAAATCTTCTCCTGTAATAAGCGATGGTGTCATTTTTTTTGGAAGTGACAAAGGAACTCTGTTTGCTGTAACACCCGGGGGAAAGGTAAAATGGAAAATGAACTTTGAAAATGCCCTTGAGGCTCCTCCACTTGTATATGGAAATAATATTTATATAGGTGGTTCAGACGGGATCTTAAGAGCGGCAGACAAGAATACAGGCAAGCTACTGTGGTCATATAAGACAGATAATCAGATAGTTGGTTCTGCCAATGTATGGGGAGGTAAAAAGAAATCTATTATAGTCGGCAGTTATGACTATAATCTTCACTGTGTAGATGCCGAAACCGGCAAGCTGGTATGGAAAATTGAAACAGACAACTATGTCAACGGAACCCCGGCTCTTGGAAACAATAAAATAGTATTCGGAGGTTGTGACGGCATTATAAGAGTCACCGACCCGTTAACCGGAAAACAGAGAGACACAATCAACATTGGAGTTTATATTGCATCATCACCGGCTATATCTGGTGAAAATGTCTTTTTTGGAGATTATGATGGTACTTTCTATAATGTAAACCTTATGACAAAAAAGATAGCCTGGAAAGTACCTCCGGGACAGCAGACAGGTGCTGTCATTGCTATTCCGGCAGTTTCAGGCAATTATGTAGTTATCGGGAATGAGGATAAGCATCTTTATTGTTACGATACTACAACCGGAAAGTTACTATGGAAATTCAGGACAAACGGAAGAATAGCGGGATCGGCGGTAATTGCAAATGACAAAGTGCTATTCGGCAGCACCGATGGGAATGTTTATATTCTTGGTCTTGGCGATGGAAAGAAGTTGTGGAGCTTTAACGCAGGTTCACCTGTAAGCAGTTCTCCGGCAGTGATAAGGGATCGGTTTTTCATTCTGACCGAAGACGGGAGGCTTCTGGCATTCGGGACCCGTCAGGCTTCCGCTAAAGTGGAGAAATAAGAAAGCCCGGTTCAGGGCCAATATTATAGTTGAGAATTTATTTAAAAGACTTAATTTAATAATAAAGTCCTCATTATGAGGGATTAAGGGAGCAATGAAAATTATATATCTTATAACAGGTTCCGGCGGTTCCTTCTACTGCGGTAACTGCTACAGGGATATGCTTTATGTCAAGGCTATCCGGAAGGTTCCGGGTATCACTGCTTCAGCAATTCCACTTTATCTTCCACCTGATAAAACAAACATTGAAAGCGGCCTTGACAAAAATGTTTTTTTCGGTGCAATATCAATGTATGTCAGGGAGAAAGTTCCTTTTCTAAGGAACATGCCTGCTTTCTTTGATAAAATACTTGATTCAACTTCATTTTTAAGGATGGCGGCCAAGCAGGCTGGAACTACGAGTACCGAAGGACTTGAGGAGATGACACTTGGTATGATAGAAGGTGATAATGCTTTCAGGAAACAGGAAGTTGACAGGCTTGTAAAATACCTTAGCAAAGATGGACCTCCTGATATAATTCACTTATCAAATGCACTTATACTTGGTCTTGCCAGGCAGATTAAGAAAAGAATGAAGGTCAAAATTATATGTTCTCTCCTGAATGAGGATGACTGGATTGAAGAAATGTCGGAACCGTTTAAGTCAAAAGCCTGGGAAATGATAGGCGAAGAAGCCAGTCATGTTGATATGTTCATAACGCCAAGCCGTTACTATAAGGAGCTTTTTATAACCAAAACCGGTCTGAGCGGAACAAAGATCGGTATAGTACCACTAGGGTTTGAGCAGGAAAATGGTCTAACCTTTACCAGGGATACAAATTTTCCTGCAATAGGGTATTTTAACAGGGTAAGTTTTCCGAACGGATTTGATAAGATAGTTGATGCATTCATTATTATGAAATCAGGCGATTTCCCCGATCTCAGCCTGCATGTTTGTGGTGGTTATACAGGTGTTGACAAACCATTTATATCGGAGCAGATCAAAAAGATCAAGGAGCGTGGCTTTAAAAACTCTGTCAGGATCTATCCGGAATTCCAGGGAGATAAAAAAATTGAATTCTTTAATAATGTGGATCTGATAAGTGTGCCTGTAAGAAAATATGATGGGTATGGATTATATCTCCTCGAAGCTAATGCTGCCGGAGTGCCGGTAGTTCAGCCTGCTACCGGGGCATTTCCTGAAATTATTGAAAAAACAGGAGGAGGTATTACATATTTGCCTGACAATGCAGAAGAACTTTCTAAAACTCTGACATTGCTGCTTAATGATAAGATTACGATGCAAAAACTAAGCAGTCAGGGCAGATCAGGAGTGTCGGAAAAACTTTCAATTCAGAATATGTCAGAAGGTTTATCGAAAGTATATAAATCAATATTATGAAATAGATGCTTGAATTAAAAAATATTTCAAAGTCATTTCTGCAGCGTGGCCAGGTACTGAACGACCTTAATTTAAAGATTACCGAAGGTGAAACTGTTTCGGTAATGGGTCCTTCCGGCTCAGGTAAAACAACACTTCTTAATATAATTGCACTTCTTGATAAACCCGATTCAGGTGTTCTTCTCTTCAGGGGAGGGCCAGTTCAAAATTTTAACCCTGATGATTCAGCCGCCTTCAGGAACAGAAATTTAGGATTTGTGTTTCAGGATCATCATTTGCTCCCATACCTTACAATCTATCAGAACATTTTCCTGCCTGTACTAGCCTCAAAACACTCTGATCAGGAGCTGGAGTCAACAAGGAAATACGCATCAGGATTAATTGAAAAAATAGGCATAAATTCTATCATGGAGAAATATCCATTCCAGGTATCGGGAGGAGAAGCTCAACGAGCAACTATAATAAGGGCATTGGTAAACAAACCAATGCTTCTTCTTGCAGACGAACCTACTGGAGCACTTGATTCCCAAAATGGTGAACTGTTAGCTGATCTTCTGCTTGAGATGAACAAAGTAACAGGTGTAACCCTTATCATTGCAACACATTCCGCTCATCTGGCAGGAAGAATGAGCAGAAACCTGGTACTGAAGAATGGTCAGCTTCATCCCGGACCCAATTCCTTATTATGAGGAAAGGTTTGCTGCATATAATCACCAGCTCTCTTCTTTTCTATAAGAAAGCTGTAGCCATACAGGTCATCATCATTTCAATACTTGCTGCAGTAATTACCGGCTCGCTGCTCACCGGGTTCTCTGTACGCAACAGCCTAAAGACCACTGCCTTAGAAAGAATGGGCAGTGCTTCCATACTTGTAACCTCGGGATTAAGGTATTTTGATCCTGATTTGTCGCTAAGATTCTCAAAAAACACTGGTGAAAAGGCAATCTCCCTGCTGGAAACTGAAGGTTTCTGCCAGAATTTTGCAGAAGGAACCAGATCAGGAAAAGTTAAAATATTTGGAGTCGGTCCGGATTTCTTCAGTTTCCACAATAAAAGCAACCTGGCTATTAAGCCCGGAGAAGTTGCCATTAACAGAAAACTGGCAGCAAACATAAATGTTAATGAAGGCGACGAATTGATTCTAAGACTGAAGGATATAAGCGACATACCTGCTGATGCACCTTTTGCTGTAAGTGCGCCCGAAGGGACATCAATAGTGTTGAAGGTTGGTGTTATTCTGGAAGGAGATGAAGGCGGCGATTTCTCGCTTGGTATAAACCAGATAGTTCCTGCAAACATTTTCATTAATCTAGAGGATCTGGTGAGTTCAACCGGGCTGAAAAAGACCAGGGTTAACAGGATAATCTCTGAAAACAATTCTAATAGCAATTCCGGTTTTTTCAATTCAGCCCTGAATAAAACCTTAACCATCAATGATCTTGGACTTGTACTCAGAAAAACAAAGCTGAGCGGGTTTACTGAGATTATATCCGACAGGATCTTTATTGATCAGCTTATTCTTGATGACATAAGAAAAATAATTCCATCGGCCTCTCCTGTAATCACTTATCTGTCAAACAGCATTAGTACGGGAGACCTGAAAACACCTTATTCATTCGTATCAGCGATACCTTCTTCACTTTACAATGACATACCGCGGGAGAAAGGAACAGTCATCAATAAATGGCTGGCATCGGACATCGGAGCGAAAGCAGGTGATACAATAAAAATGACATGGTTTGCACCTGATTCAATTGATCAGTTAAAAGAAAAATCTCAATTCTTTCCGGTAATTGCGGTTGTTAACATGGATTCGGTATGGGGCGACCCTGACCTGATGCCCGATTTTCCCGGCATTGCAGGAACTGAATCATGCTCTCAATGGGATGCCGGCGTACCTGTCGATATGGATAAGATACGGGAAAAAGATGAAGATTACTGGACAAAATACAAAGGCACGCCAAAAGCTTTTATTACATACGAATATGGAAAGGAATTGTGGGGCAGCAACTATGGTCCGGCAACAGCAATAAGATTTCCCGATATTAATTCACAACAGATAGAGAATGAACTTAAGGGTAAGTTCGATCCGGCAAGATCAGGCTTTTTAGTGACAGATCTGAGGCAGGATGCTCTGAAAGCGGCGAACAATAGCGTCGATTTCGGAACACTATTCATAAGTCTCGGATTCTTTATCATTCTTGCATCGGTACTGCTGCTTTCACTATCGGTCTCATCGTGGTTCGAAAACAAGAAAGATCACATTTCAATATTATATTCTCTTGGCTTTAACAATGGTACTATATACGGGATGTTACTGTCAGAGACATTTCTGATAGCCATTGCGGGCTCATTAGCCGGCGCTGCACTGGGAATACTGGTAAATATTCTGATTATCACAGCACTTAATTCTGTGTGGTCGGGAGCTGTTCAGACCAATACGCTTTCCGCATCTGTCGGGATCATTCCTTTTATTACCGGATTTATCTCATCGATGCTGATCATCCTGGTATTTTTCATGCTAAGAACAAGAAACTTCCTGAAATCGCTTGATAAGAAAAAATCTGGTGTTTTCAGGCTGCCTTCCATAAGACGAAACTCAATATATTTGATCACATCTTCAGTACTCGCTATATCCCTTTTTGTGCTTTCTCTGATATCTGAAGGCAAAGCTGCAGAAGTCTCCTTCGCTACAGGTATTTTCTTTTTCCTATCCTTCATTCTTCTGCTGCGCCACTATTATCTTGGTGGCCTAACATACAAATCCGGCACAATTAAAAGCTTTTCCCAACTTTCTTTCCTCTACTACCGGCATAATCCTTCACAGGCCATTACTCCGGCAATTTTTATTGCTGCAGGCATTTTTGCACTATTTATTACGAGCCTTAACCGGATGAATTTTAATGAGCAGGCAAATAATCCGAAAAGCGGTACCGGAGGGTATCTTTTCTGGTGCGAAACAAGCGTTTCTGTAAACGAGGATCTTTCAACGATTAATGGAAAAAGAACCTTCGGACTTGACGAAGATCAGTTTAAAGGAATGAATATAGTTCAGTTTGGCAGGAAAGATGGAGATGATGCAAGCTGTCTGAATTTGAACTATATAGCTGCACCACCATTACTTGGAGTTGATCCTGAAATTTTTGCAGTTAATGATGCCTTCTCTTTTGCATCTGTTATAAAAGATCATGAAGGGATAAGTCCATGGACGATTCTCGGGGAACAACCCGGACCAAATACAATTTACGGGATTGCTGACCAGACTGTTCTTGACTGGGGGCTCAAAATAAAGACAGGCGATACACTAATCTTAAAAGCCGAGAGTGGGCAGCGGATCAATATTATAATTGCCGCAGGATTGAAATCATCTGTTTTCCAGGGGCACGTACTGATTGATATAAGAGATCTGAGAAGATTTTTCCCAACCGTTGCAGGGAGTTCAGTTTTTCTTGTGAATGGAGATCCTTCATTTTCTGAAACATATAAAAGCGGTATTGAGGACAGATTCTCAAATTTCGGGATAATCGTTGAACCTGCATCAGCCAGGCTTACTGCTTTTTACCAGGTAACTAACACTTATTTAACGGTTTTTACGGTACTTGGTGCATTTGGGATGATCCTTGGAATTTTTGGTCTTGGATTTATCCTTCTCAGAAATTATAACCTCAGAAAACGCGAGTTTGCATTGATGCTCGCAACCGGCATTCCGTCGGGGACCATCAGGATATCTCTTTTAAAGGACCTTATAATCACTATGGCAGCAGGGATCATTACAGGGTCTGTTTCGGCCTTAGTTGCTACTATGCCATCAATCCAGGCAAATAATTACCTGCCCCTGCTGACGATGCTCTTAATGATTGTATCAATATTCTTCACCGGGATGATCATTCTGATTGTTTCATTACGGCAGGTGAAGAATGAAGCCCTAGTTATTTCTTTAAGGAGCGAGTAGAAAATAAAAAAGACAGGTATAGTGCCTGTTATCTTTTATGATTTCGGCTACCGGTCAGTTCAGATCTGTCAGCAAAGTGTCAAGCCGAGATTTAACTCATGCTGCTTTTCGGGATTTATTTTCTCTGTCATGATAAGTACAGCACCCAGGGCTGATGCATTATTTACAATTGACGTATATACCTTCTTGGACGGAAAAGCGGTAGCAATTATTCGTGGAAATAACATATTTTTCGAAAATCCGCCTGTAATATACAGGTTTTCTGTATCATCATTCTCAGGCAGAATAAGGTTAATTGCTTCAATGGTAATCTCGCCAAGCTCCCTCATCAACTGATGATAAGCTTCATCAAAGCTACTAAAGTCAAAAAGATCTATTCTTTCAATAAATTCCCTCGAATAAAGGCCCGGTTTCAGAAAGAAACGACGGTCGCCAAATTTTTCTTTAAGGCGTTTTTCAATTGTCAGATCAGGTTTGCTATTTATATAAGCATCAGATATAGTTCCAAAATGCTGGTTTATCATATTAACAGCCGTTTCATGCATATTCCCAAGGAACAACCGGGATGACTTTACAGGCTGACAATTAATACTGATGTAACAAAGACAATCATTATCTAGCTGCCATGAAGTAAGCTTTTCATTATTAAACGGATTCATGTTAATGCACCATGTTCCGGTAGAAAGAAGAAGAAACTTCCAGTTACTTCCGAAATACGGAGCAAGGGAACTGGAACTGTCATGAATGCCAATACCTACCAGTATTGATTTCCCTTCAATTGTAACCTCGTTTACTGTCTCCACACTAACAGGTTCGGGCAGCAGAATACCCTCTTTCTCGAGCCATGGATGATATGTCATATTATCAAAATCCCACATGGCGGTATGACAACCGATGGAAGTATGTTCGGAATATATTTTCCCCGTAAGCAGATATGAGAGATACTGAGGGAAATGGAGAATATGCGTGACGTTTTTGTAAACATCGGGGTTCATTGTTTTAAACCACATTATCTGTATGCCTGAATTAAGCATCCCAAGAGCTGGTGATGCAGTTCTTCTGCAGAACTCATCTTGTCCGCCATTTTTCCTGTAAATTTTCTCAGGTATCTTTTCGTCAATGGGCTTAAGATAGTTGTAAACAGGTGCAATTCTCTTCCCCTCTGCATTAAGATATACGAGAGTTGCCCCGTAGGTTGTAAAGTTAATTGAAGTCAGATCGTATTCATCTGAATGGATAAGCTCTTTTATTGTGTCCATTATCCATCTTTCAATCTTCTCAATATCTTCACACTCGAATCCATCATCGTCGGTTATCTGATCGAACTTTTCCTCAGTTTCGGATATGACCTCCAGGTTGTAATTAAAAAGTACAAGCTTTTTATTAGTCTTTCCAATATCAAAAATTGCAGTTACTTTAGTTTTCATAATTCCCTTGAAAAAGCTGATAAAATCATACAAATCGCCTGTCCGGCAACCAAACTGGCACCGGTTTGAATAGGACAGTCACCAGGAAGCTCAGATTGATTATCTCCTTGTCAGAACTTCCTTTTCGTAATTAACTATATCATTAATACAATCCTGACCTACAGGCACCCCACTTTTTAAACAATAATAATCCCAAACTGTTCCGAAAGGCCTGGTTTTTAATAACTCTAGAAATGCAAGACGCTCGAAATTTTTACCTGCATTCTCATATTTCAGAAGCAGGTCAAACGGCTCGAGAAGTGCATAAAGAAAAGCCAGCTGAACGGCCCTGCAGCCGATAATATATGCCCCTACCCTGTTCAGGCTGGCATCAAAATAATCAAGGCCTATGTTAACCCTTTTTAAAGCTTTTGCTCTTACTATTTCCTGTGCAATAAGAGTGATCTCATCATTAAAAGTGACAACATGATCACTGTCCCATCTTACACCTCGTGTCAGATGCAACATAATTTCATCGACAAACTGAAGGATCGAAGATATCTTATCGCCCACCACTTCAGTCGGATGAAAGTGGCCGTTATCGAGGGTGATCAGTTTATTATTCTTAATGGCGTAACCCAGATAAAAATCATGGGACCCTACCACCATTGATTCGGAACCTATACCGAATAGCTTGCTCTCTATGGCATCCTTAAGGTGATTCTTCGGATATTCTGTTTCAAATATCTCATCGAGCGATATTCTGAGCTGTTTTCTCAATGTATTCCTGTCAACGGGAGTATCCTTTGATCCATCGGGTATCCAGATGTTGTGAACGGCCGGTGTTCCAAGCTGTTTACCCATTTCGGCAGCAATTGCCCTGCAGCGCCTGGTATGCTCAACCCAGAATTTTCTGATTTTTTCATCTTTAGCCGACAAGGTGTATCCATCATCGGCGAGAGGATGTGAAAAGCATGTACAATTGAAATCAAGACCTATTCCTCTCTTCCTGGCCCAATCAATCCATCCCTGGAAATGTTTTACTTCAATCTGGTCCCTGTCAACAGTCGCTCCGCCAAACTCCCCGTAAATGGCATGCAGATTAATTCTCTGCTTACCCGGAAGAAGTGAGAGAACCTTATCGAGATCGGCCCTCATCTGTTCTATTGTCCGCGCTTTTCCCGGGAAATTACCGGTTGCCTGTATACCACCTCCTCCAAGAACGGCATCTGCTTTCTCAAAACCGCCAACGTCATCAGTCTGCCAGCAGTGAAGGCTTATATTAATATCATCCAGTTCTGCTAATGCCTTGTCGGTATCAACTCCAAGGATAGCATATTCCTCCTTAGCAAGCTTGTATGACTTTTCAATATCTTCTTTTTTCATGGCATATTATAATTAGGTTATTTTATCAGATGAAATCCTTAAGACTGAAAACTTATTTTAAGTGAAAAACTTCTTTCAGGGGGACTGTAACAGGCGAATTATCAGGATTTGTCTCCATTATATCAGCCATATATTTCCACCATTTCTGAACAATCTCGGTTTTACCAAGATCCTGGGAAGATGACTCTCCACCCTGCTCCTGGTAAGCAAAAAGAGTTTCAGTTTCCTCATCAAGAAAAATGGAATAGTTGGAAATGCCTTCATTTTTCAGCAACAGCTTAAGCTCGGGCCATATTTCATCGTGACGCTTCCTGTATTCCTCCCTGGATCCGGGAAGCAATTTCATCTTAAAACCAAAACGTTTTATTTCCATGTTTATCCAAGTTTAACAACAAATGTTGAAAGTACGAGAACTACTATTCCGATTATCAATACCACGATAGTCCTTCTGTTGACTCCCTTCCATTCATTAAGGAAAATGCCCCATATATTGCTTATGGCTATATTAAGGGCCATCAGAATGCTCCAACCGAAAACGGCCATACCTTCAGGCAGCTTGCTTGAACCCATTCCGAAGAAATGGAACTGAAGGAACCACAGAAAACCTGCTATAAAGGTAAAAAACAAATTATTCAAAAACACCTTTCTGTTAACAGTGTAATAATCGCGGTAGGTCCCGTTCTTTATGTTTAGATATCCGCAGTATATCAGATTTGTAAAAAACCCTCCGAGAAGAATAAAGATCAGTGTAGGATTTTTCTGAAACAGCGGGTTTGTACCATGGGCAAGTGCAACCTCCTCGATAGGTTTACCCGATTCAAATCCGAAATTGAAGCAAGCGCTCATTATTCCGGCAAAGACAGCTATAAAAATACCTTTTTTTAATGCAAACTCTTTAACAGAGGCCTTTTTTTCCTCATCGGTCATCTCCCTGCTTTTCAGAGCGCCTGCATATCCTATAATTGCAATTCCGGCTATTGTTATTGATACCCCTGCTATTGTAAGGATGCCGGCCGGTGAAGAAAATAAATTATCACCTGCCACAAATGGCGGAATGAGAGTGCCAAAAGCAGCACACAAACCAAGAGCAATACTCTGGCCCAGGGCAACACCAAGATAACGGATGCTCAGGCCAAAGGTAAGTCCACCCATCCCCCATAAGGCTCCGAAGAACATTGACATAAGCTTTGCCGATGTAGGGGAATCCCTGATAACCGGCATTAGCTGACCTTCTGGAAGAAAAACGAACGCAAAGAGCCAGGGAGCTATTATCCATGCCGCAACACCCTGCATTAACCAGTAAGACTCCCATGCCCACGATCTGACTTTTTTAAAAGGTACGTAAAAACTTGCAGCTCCTATGCTGCCAAGTGCTATAAGAAGTATACCGGCAAGAGGATTCATTTCATTTTTTTTTGGTTCTTAATTTAAGGGCATCAACAGGAAATAAAAATAATTATTAAACTCTTTGTTATCCGTTAAAAATAGATAAATTTCCATTAAACATATTGATCATCTTAATTGTCAAATTATGAAGCAATTAGTATTTTTATTCACAGTTATTTTCCTCACAGGAAACATTTTTGGACAGGATTTTACACCTGTTGAATTGACCTGCGAGCATAAAATCAACCCGATGGGTGTAGATGACTTAAATCCCAGGCTGTCATGGAAGATAAGCAGCCAGAATTTCAATTTAATGCAAACAGCATATTCCATAAGGGTATCGACCGACGAAAAATTTTCATCATCAAAAATTGTATGGCAAACCGGAAAAGTTAACTCAGATCAATCGGTACTGATTGATTATCAAGGTTCCGGACTAAAACCATCTCAAAAATATTTCTGGCAGGTAAGAGTTTGGGACAATAAGAACAGGGTTTCTAAATGGAGTCAGGCTGCAACCTGGGAAACGGGATTAATGTCGCCCGCCAACTGGAAAGCAAAATGGATTGAAATGGATGGAGACACCCTGAGATACTCTCCCTCTCCTCATTTCAGAAAGGAATTCACCATTACAAAAAGTATTGCCAGAGCAAGATTATATGTCACTTCTCACGGCTTCTATGAAGCACATCTCAACGGGAAAAAGGTAGGCGACCAGGTACTGACACCCGGTTGGACCGTTTATGGAAAAAGGCTTCAATACCAGGTATATGATGTAACCAGCCAGCTTATAAAAGGCGCTAACGCCATGGGGGCAGTACTTGGTGAAGGATATTACCGTGGCACGCTTACATGGGATAACTATTGGGCAATCTATGGGAAAACATTAGGATTACTGCTTGAGCTGAAGATCACTTACAGGGACGGCTCTGAGGAATCCATTATAACCGATGAAACCTGGAAATCTTCAAATGATGGCGCCATAAGAATGAATGATATTTATAACGGTGAAATATACGATGCCACAAAAAAACTTACAGGATGGAATCTTGCAGGATACCACAATAAGAACTGGCACTCTGTAATAACAAGAGATTACAGCCTCAATAATATCATTGCTTCAGAAGGCGCGCCTGTACGTAAAATAAAAGAAATTAAACCCGTTAAGATCTTCCGAACTCCAAAAGGAAGCCAGATTGTCGATATGGGCCAGAATATGGTAGGATGGGTAAGGCTGAAAGTAATCGGAAGCAAGGGAACACATATTACAATCCGTCATGCAGAAATACTCGATAAGTACGGAGAATTTTATACTACTAACCTCAGGGGTGCCAAATGCCAGATTGATTATACCCTTGCCGGTACCGGGGAGGAATTATATGAACCGCGATTCACTTTTATGGGCTTCAGGTATGTGGAAGTCAATGGATTCCCCGGTGAACTCACACCAGATAATATTACCGGGATTGTTGTGCATTCCGACATGGCAATTACCGGTACCTATGAATCGTCAAACAAACTACTTAACCAGCTTCAGTCAAACATCCAGTGGGGTCAGAGAGGAAACTTTGTTGACATACCTACCGATTGCCCTCAGCGGGATGAGCGTCTGGGGTGGACCGGCGACGCACAGGCCTTTGCAAGAACTGCAGCATATAATATGAATGTCTCTTCTTTTTTTACAAAATGGATGAAAGATGTTGCTGCCGACCAGATGCCGGGAGGTGAGATCCCGGTTGTAATACCCGATGTCCTCAATAAACAGGATGCCACAACCGGGAATGCTTCGGCTGGTTGGGGCGATGTTGCTGTGATTGCTCCATGGACCATGTACATTGTGTACGGTGATAAGAAATTGCTTGAAACACAATATCCCAGCATGAAGGCATGGGTTGAATATATAAGGAAAAAAGCCGGCGACAGTTATATATGGAAGAACGGAAGCATATATGGAGACTGGCTGTTCTACCATCCGCCGGTAAATAATCATCCTGCTGCAGACGGACATACTGAACATGATTTCATAGCCACAGCTTTCTATGCGTATTCTGCAAACCTTCTTGCCAAAGCTGCAAAAGAACTCGGGAAAACAGAAGATGAGAAATTCTATACAGGTTTATATAATAAGGTAAAGGAAGTCTTCAACTACCAGTATATTACTCCTGCAGGAAGAGTTGGAACCAATTCACAGACATCCTATGTCCTTGCTTTAATGTTTGACCTGATGCCTGAGGAACTTCGTGAAAAGGCTGCCGGCTTTCTTGTAGCTGATATCAAAAGTCGCAGGAACCATCTTTCGACAGGCTTCCTTGGAACCCCTTATCTATGTCATATACTTTCAAACCATGGTTACACAGATGTTGCATACGACCTCCTGCTTCAGGAAACATACCCCTCATGGCTCTATCCGGTAAAAATGGGAGCTACTACTATATGGGAGCGTTGGGATGGACAAAAACCCGACAGTACATTCCAGGATCCTGGAATGAATTCCTTTAATCATTACGCGTATGGCGCAATCGGAGACTGGATGTACAGGGTTTCGGCCGGAATTGAAGCTAAAAGCCCGGGGTATAAAGAGATCTTAATACAGCCACATCTTACTAAAAAACTTCAATTCTCAAAGGCTTCCTTTGAGAGCAGTTATGGTAGAATAAGTTCCGGATGGGAAAGAAAAGAGGGTAAGATCGTGGTGAATGTACAAATTCCTGCAAATACAAAGGCAACCATCATATTACCCACTATGGATGAAACTGCTGTTACTGAAAACGGTAAGAATGTTAAGGATAATATAAACTTTTCAAATATAAGAAAGTCGGAAAACAAGGTGATACTCGAATCAGGATCAGGCCAGTTTATGTTTGAGTTCCCCGACAGTCTGTAATGCAGTTTAATATTCTATGAATTTTATTGGGAACAATATTGGCGAATTCTCTGCATTACTGACAGCAATTTTCTGGACCATAACTTCTATTTCCTTTGAATCGGCCGGCAGGAAAGTAGGATCGATCGCAGTTAATTTCCTCAGGCTTATCATCGGGTTTATTTTCATTAGCATCTTTACAATGCTGAGCAGGGGTATGCTCTTTCCTTCCGATGCCACAGAGGGTAACTGGATCTGGCTTACCCTTTCGGGTTTCGTTGGTTTTTTCTTTGGCGACCTCTTCCTGTTTAAATCGTACACTATGATAGGATCAAGGTTCTCAATGCTTATAATGACCCTTGTACCTCCTATTACCGCATTGGCCGGATGGATAATTATGAAAGAGCAAATGACTCTTATCCAGTATTTCGGAATGACCCTAACATTTTCAGGCATTGCCCTGGCTATTTTCAACCGTGGAGCAAAAGGTGAAAAATTTTCCCTGAAACTCTCCCGCAGGGGTATTCTTTATGCATTTGGAGGCGCAGTGGGTCAGGCCCTTGGACTTGTTTTAAGCAAGTTCGGAATGGGTGATTATGATCCTTTTGCAGCCACCCAGATAAGAATACTGGCCGGTATCGCCGGATTTGCAGTATTAATCACTGTTATAAAGAGGTGGAAAGGAATTGGTGATGCAATTAAAAATGCTGAAGGGATGAAACCGCTTACCGTAGGAGCCTTGTTCGGACCCTTTTTAGGAGTATCTTTTTCGCTCATTGCAGTAAAGCATACCGAGACCGGAATTGCTTCAACCATTATGGCACTCGTTCCTGTATTCATCCTTATTCCTGCTGTATTGTTATATAAACAAAGAGTTACATTTGATGAATTGGCAGGAGCATTGGTAAGCGTAGCCGGAGTTGCACTGTTCTTTATTTGAATAAAGATGAAACCCGAAGAACTGAAGGAAAGGTCTTTTGACAGTGAGTTTGTTTTTCTGACGTCCAGGAGCGCCGGACCGGGAGGTCAGAATGTCAATAAGCTTAATACAAAAGTTGAATTAAGATTCAATTTATTCTTCTCAAAACTGTTCACTGAGACTGAAAAGACACTGATCAGTGAAAAGCTTAAAAACAAGATCAATAACAAAGGTGAACTGGTTATCGCATCGCAGTCGGAAAGATCACAACTCTTAAATAAAAAGAGGGTAGTTGAAAAATTTTATGATCTGACAGCAAAAGCCCTAACAATTCCTAAAAGCAGAAGATCAACAAATCCCACCTTTGCATCAAGGGTTAAAAGGATTGAAAAGAAAAAACAAAGGGGAGAAATAAAGAAACTGAGAAATCCTTCGTCGGGGGCCGTTTCAGATTGAACCAAACGTGTCAGACACATGTTTATGTAATGATTATCCTTCTAATCAGGCTTCTTAACTTCTATCCTTCTTTATTCTATGAAACGCATAATTTTTTCGTTTACAATTATTTGCTTTTCAATAATAATTTACGGACAGCATCCTGACCTGGGATTAAATGGACAGGTAACCTGGCTGAGTGACACTAAAATAAGGGTCGAATATGACTGGACCAACGACCAGCAGCTTTCAGACTGGACTACAACCAACGGCTCTAAGCTGGTAAGGGGAACTAATAACGTAACAGTTACAGGCGGAGTCGTATCTGTCAGGTCAATGGTATGGAAGCAACTTATAAAATGCACACGGATCTATGCACAGGATGCAAAAGCGATCAACTCATCAGTGGCACATCTTAACTTCTCAACAAATGTTCTGGGCTGGACAGGATTAAATTTCAATCCTGCTGAGATAATAGGGATCATTTACAAAACTTCAGGTAATATATGGCTGGAAAACGGAGCAGCCTTTACTTTCTCTTCAAAGGAAATTGTACTTGGCAATACTTATACAACAGATATCAATATTTCAGAAAGTGCAATTTCAACACGATCATCTGCCGATAATAACTTATATACACGTAACCTTATCAGTCCTCCTTATCCTGACCGGGAAGTATCAATAGGAGGATGGGGAGGTGATACACAATGGGGAAAACTGACTATTGAAGGTGAGATCACTCCTCCCCTGCAGGTCCCTCCTGATGTGATCAACATCCAGAGTGCCGGAAGCACGTTCGCTCCGGTAATACAAGTGACAGGAAGTCCGGTCATCCAATGGACTTTTAATGACGGATCCACAAGTTCCTCAGCTACACCGTCAAAAAACTACGGCAGCCCCGGGTCAAGACACAACTACCTTAAAGTTACTCCATGGAGCGCACTTATTGGCATTAACACAGGATATGATGCAAACGATGGAGGGTACGGCGGGTTTGCAATTGTACCGAACCAATACATAACAGGCTTTCAGAATTTAAACCTGGCTAAAGAAAACTTAAGATATTTATGCTCAAGCTATAGTCCATTAAGGGAACTGGACATCAGTGAATTACCGGCCCTTCAATTTGTGGAATTACTGTATTGCACCAATCTTGCCGATCTGAAACTGGGATCTCATCCTGTGCTGGAGAGACTGTGCACCGAGGATTGTAATCTTTCTTCACTTAATCTTTCGGGTTGTACAGGACTTAAGGATCTCAGAAGCGCATTGAATAATTACACAACAATTAACTGGGGAAACATTGGCTCTCAATTATGGCACATTTGTGTAAGGAGTACCCCATTCACAACGAACCTGCCAGCACTGTCACAATTTCCATTATTGACAGAGCTACTTATCTGGAACACCAACCAGACGGGCCCGTTCGAATGTAACAACCAGGCAATATTGCGGATTGACGCTTATGACAACCATTATACCAGCGCTGATATCAGCGGTGCAAATATTTTAAGAGAGCTGAATCTGTCAGGAAGTCAGCTTACCACAATCAATCTGGGGACTGCACCTCAATTAAATAATGTGGCATTCAGGGATTGCAACCTGAGTATTCCCCTTGTAGATTATATCCTCACCACTATCGATGCAAATGGCAGGCTAAACGGATTTCTCGAGTTATCAGGCAATTCAGCTCCGACAGCATCCGGAATTGCCGGTTATAATAGTCTTCTCAGCAAAGGATGGACGGTAAACATAAATACCACTACAGCAATTGACTCGCGGACCGCCGATCCGCCGGTAATTATCGTAAGCAGTTCTGAAGTGAGGATAGAGCTGAAAGATGATTACTTTTCATGGAAAGCAGACCTCTATAATCAGATTGGTAATTTACTGTCACGTAAAAACGTAGATAACTTCACACTTACTTTTGATATTTCATCATTTCAGCCGGGGTTTTATATAATTCAGCTTTCAAAAGGCAATATGAGGAAGTTTATAAAATTTATAAAGCCCTGATCAGGTGATCCCCGAGTAGGTCCACTCATTTAAACCCAGTTTCAGAGTTTGCCTGCGGCGAACCCGGCTTTGCAATAGCTCTTTAATCAATTTTTTTTTATTCATCGGAGGTGATGCAACCTTACCGGGAAGAATTGCATCTTGTTGATACCTGAATAAATAGGTTGAAAGCTTAAAATTCAGTATGAACTGAAATTTTATTAAAATAAATCAAAAAAAAGTTCAAAAAAACCTTCGTTTTTTTAAGAATATGCTAAAGATCATTTATTTGTTATATGCCTGTATATCTTCACTTTACTTACTGTCGGATGATAAGCTGGAATTGAAATTGTTAATAAAATGTTTTTGATGTTAATATTTCTGATGTTCAGGTGATACAATGTATTTATAGATTATATACTTTCGTCACAATTTTAAATTATAAACCAATTAAATTTTAACAAACAAACAACATTAAAACACACGATGAAATTTTTCATCATCTGTTATGAACGCTAACAATAATGAGGCTACGACGCTCCATGGTGGGAGTCGCCTCGTGGGTTGCTCTTCTGACGAAGAGCCTGGCGCGAAAACCATGATTTTTTCGCAAAACGAAATCCCAATTAAGTCAGTTAGCAACCGAAGTTCGGAGTTCATACACCGCTACTTCCCCCTGACAAGTATTGAATCCTGGAATGACTGGAAATGGCAGCTAAGAAATGTTATTACCAGCATTGATGATCTTAGGAAGATAATGAAATTATCCGACAAGGAAATCATGGCCATTAATAATCTTAAAGGCCGGCTTCCATTAAGGATAACTCCATATTTTGCTTCCCTTATCTATGACACCAGATTCTCACATCCGTTACGCAGGAATGTTATTCCGGTTGTGGAAGAGCTTTTGGAATCGTCCAGCGAGCAATCAGATCCTCTGCATGAAAAATCTTTTTCACCTGTCAAAGGCATTGTTCACAGGTATCCCGACAGAGTATTATTTACGGTTACTCAGGTCTGCTCAAACTATTGCAGATACTGCACCCGTTCACATTCAGTCGGCAGGCTTGACAAGCTTGGAAAGCAGGATTATGAAAAAGCTTTCAATTACATTGCAACGCATAAGGAAGTAAGAGATGTTCTTATCAGCGGGGGTGATCCTCTCACTTTATCTGATGAAACTCTTGATTATATTCTTTCGAACATAAGGAAAATTGAACATGTTGAAATAATCCGCATCGGAACAAGGATTCCGGTCGTTCTGCCTCAGAGAGTCACTGATAAGCTGGTCTCTGTCCTCAGGAAGTACCACCCTTTGTTTATCAGCCTGCATTTCTCACATCCATCGGAAATAACTGATGAATGTGCCAATGCCTGCAAGAAACTTGCTGATGGAGGTTTTCCTCTTGGCAGCCAGACAGTTCTTCTCAAAGGAATTAATGATAATGTTCCGGTTATGAAGGAACTGATGCACAAATTACTAAAGATAAGGGTAAGACCGTATTATCTGTATCAATGTGATTTAATACCCGGTTCCGGACATTTTCGCACAACCGTAAAGAAAGGCCTTGAAATCATAAAAGGCTTAAGAGGTTTTACCAGTGGATACGCTGTACCGACTTTTGTCATTGATGCCCCTGGCGGAGGTGGAAAAATTCCTTTGCTTCCCAATTACGTGGTTGATCACAATGACGAAAAAATTGTTCTCCGGAACTACAAAGGTGTGTTATGTGAATATCCGGAAAAATAGAAACTTTTAAATGAAGATAGGTTTGACGTATGACCTGCGGTCCTGGTATCTCGACCGCGGTTATTCTTTGGAGGATACTGCAGAATTTGACAAACAGGAGACTGTCGATGCCCTGGAAACAGCGATAAAGAGGATGGGGTACGATACCGAACAGATCGGGAACTGTTTTCAGCTTGTTGAAGCTCTTGCAGAGGGAAAAAGATGGGACCTCATATTCAACATTGCCGAAGGTCTTTATGGAGATGGAAGGGAATCGGTAGTACCGGCAATTCTCGACCAGTATAAGATTCCCTACGTCTTCAGCGGGCCTGTCATAATGGGAATATCACTTAACAAATATCTGACAAGGCTTATTGTATCGGCCGCAGGCGTTCCGGTAAGCCCGGGTATGCTAATTTCAAGGAAGGAAGATATTGAAAGATGCAATCTTGAGTATCCCCTGTTTATTAAACCTGTGTCGGAAGGAACAGGTAAGGGAATTACTCAGAAGAGCCTTGTTAGGTCATATCCCGAACTTAAGGAAATGGCAGAATGGATCCTCGATAAATTCAACCAGCCTGCTCTGGTTGAAGAGTACCTTCCCGGCCGTGAGTTTACAATTGGAGTAGTCGGCACAGGACCTGAGGCAACAGTTATAGGAGGAATGGAAGTTGAGTGCAAGGATAATCTGCCTTATTCAGTTGAAGTGAAAGAAAACTACCAGAACTATTGCAAATATCATTCAATTGACAAAGAGATAATGCAGGAATGCGGCAGGGTTTCGCTGAATGTATGGAATGCATTGGACTGTGTTGATGCAGGGAGGGTTGACCTGAAAGCTGATAAGAACGGAAGGATATGTTTTATGGAAGTAAATCCGCTCGCCGGTTTGAATCCTGTCCATTCCGATTTGCCTATATTATCGGGAATGTCAGGTGTGGAATACCAGGAATTAATTGAAATGATTGTAAATTCAAGCCTCAAAAGAAACAAATTGCTATGAGTACAAGGAAGTGTTGTATAATATATAACGAGCCTCGTGAAGGTGCACTTCCTGATGAACTGGATGTTCTGGAACAGGTTGAATACATCACTGAAAATCTTTCAGAGCTTGGTGTTGAAACATGGAAAAAAGGTATTACACCCGCTTTCATGAAAGAAATAGAGCAATTGTCGAAGGAGAAACCCGATTTTGTGTTTAACCTTGTTGAATCAATAAACAACAAAGGAGAAATCAATTATTTTATCCCGGCGCTGCTGGCAATGTATAAGATCCCTTACTCAGGGAATCCGCTTGAGGCTATGTTCATAACCACAAGCAAGGCGCTGACGAGCAAGGCGCTCGATAATGCCGGGATAACTCATCCACGTGGATACTCTCCTTCACGCTATAAGGAGCTTAAACCGGGGCAGAGATACATAATCAAACCTATTTGGGAGGATGGTTCACTTGGGATAACCGGGGAATCGGTTTTTGTTTATGAACCGGGTTATGAAAAGCGTTTCAGGGATCATGATGATTCCCATTGGTTAATTGAAGATTACATAGAGGGCAGAGAATTTAATATCAGCTTACTGACAGATACTGACGGTCCGCAAGTTATGCCCCCTGCCGAGATGACATTTATCAATTTTGGCAAAGACAGGCCAATGATTGTTGACTTCAATGCAAAGTGGGTGGCTGAGAGTTTCGAATATCAGAATACAATCAGGAAATTCCCCGGCGAGGATCTTAACCCTTTATTAAAGGAAAGAATAAAATCAGCCGCCAGAAGATGCTGGGATGTATTCGGTCTTAAAGGATACGCCAGGGTTGATATGAGGGTAGATAAAAATGACATTCCCTATGTTATTGAAGTTAATGCCAATCCCTGTATATCACCTGACAGCGGTCTGGCAGCTGCAATTGCAGAAGCAGGTATGCCTTTTACGGTTGCACTTCAACGGATAATTAACGATTTGAATTATTAAAATGGCAGCTGTAATCAAAGGAATTATACCCTCAGATCGTGCTGATATAGAAGACATACTCCGGTCAACCGGATTCTTTTATGAATTTGAGATTCAAACCGCACTGGAAATAGCCGACGAGACATTGTCCCAAGGTATTGAAAGCGGGTATTACTGGATGAAAATAAGGGATGAAAAAGGCTTGTTAGCTTTTGCCAACTACGGCAAAAATTCTTTCTCAACGCATTCCTGGGATCTGTACTGGATAGCTGTTCACCAGAGAGCAAGAAACATGAAGCTGGGATCAGTTCTTCTGAAAGCTGTCGAAGACGATGTAAGAGCTATGGAAGATGGAAAGATCTTATGGATAGAAACCTCCGGCAGGCCTTTATATGCTCCCACAGAAGCCTTCTATATCCGGAATGGCTACGAGCTACAGGCAAGCCTGAGGGAATTTTACGGTCCGGGTGATCCAAAGCAGATATATGCAAAATTCCTTAAATAGTTTTTTACAGGGGAGAGCAAATTTTTTTGTATAAAATGAAAGGCATATATACTATCCTTCTGCTTGTACTTTCAAATGCTTTCATGACAATTGCCTGGTACGGCCATCTGAAATTAAAATCTGTAAGCCGGTTCGAGAACCTGAGCCTTCTGTCAATAATACTTATCAGCTGGGGAGTTGCTCTTTTTGAATACTCCCTTCAGGTTCCTGCCAACAGGATAGGATTCAATGGAAACGGTGGTCCGTTTTCATTGCTCGAGCTGAAAGTCATCCAGGAAGTAATTACTTTACTGGTCTTTACAGCTTTTGCATTGATCTTCTTTAAAGAGGAACATTTCAGGCTGAATCATTTTATAGGATTCATTTTCCTGGTTCTTGCAGTCTATTTCATCTTTAAAAAATGATCTCTTTACAAGGAAGGATTCATAATGCACTTCCTGAAGTTTCTATAAAGTAGAAATCCTGATTATCAACTACTTCCCTTCACTGAGCGGTTTTTCTGATCATTTAACTTATTATATCATTAAAAGTTATTAATTTAAACTTTTAAATGTTTAACCTATCCTTATGAAACGGCATTTTATACTCCAGTTTTCTTTTTTATTTTTAATCTGTTGCATGTCATATTCACAAGTGCCGGATGGTTTTAACTACCAGGCGCTGGCACGCAATGCGTCAGGAAATCCGATAGTAAACACAACTCTTCTCGTAAAGATCTCAATTCTGTCAGATACAACAGGATTTTATCTGAGCAATGCAGGAACATATATATGGGAAGAACAGCATACTGTCACTACCAACAACCTCGGCCTCTTCAGCCTGGTAATAGGAAGTCCTGACGCCAGAAGAATAGCCGGATCCACAGCAACTTTCAGCGAAATAGACTGGAATGCAAAACCTACATACATAGGCATCAAGATACAGGCTCCTTCATCAGCATGGACAAATCTTGGCACCGCAAAATTATGGTCAGTACCCTATGCAATGGTATCTGAGAAAGCTACACTGGCTGATGCTGCGGGAGGATTAACTTCAGGCGCCAAGATCTCGATAACAGGGAAAGATGATACAAGTACCGACGCACTGTTTGAAGTAAAGCGGAAGGATGGACAAACAGTATTTGCTGTTTATCCAGATGCAGTTAACGTTTATGTTCCCCGATCGGTAAAAGGTGCAAAGGGCGGTTTTGCCATAGGAGGCTTCGACGGATCCAAAGCAGCACCCCAGGATTATTTCAGGGTAACACCCGACAGTGTAAGAATATATATTGATCCTAATCCTGTTGAAACCAAAGGGGGCAAAGGAGGATTTGCAATAGGTGGCTTCGTTGGCGAGAAAGGTATTGACGACATGTATTTCAATCTTTCAGGAGGATCAACAGTAAATACCGTGGTCGAATCACCTCAGATACTATGGTACCCGGTCAAAAAAGCTTTCCTGGCCGGAACCGTTCACATTGGCGCTGTTGACAGCGTCGGAACAAATTCAACAGCCCTTGGCTTCAGGTCAATAGCTATGGGACAGTATTCTCAGGCCTTCGGATATAAAGCCAGGGCATTTGGGGATTATTCGACTTCGATAGGGAAAAATTCCGTAGCCGGTTCAAAATCTGCTCCTCTGGCGAACAATGCATTTGCCTTTGGAGATGCCGCAAAGGCCCTGGGAGAAAATTCCATAGCATTCGGCAAGGAGGCTCAGGCTACAGGTGCAAGTTCAATGGCTATCGGAGTAAATTCACTTTCATCAGGAACAACAGCGCTTAGTTATGGAAACGGCAGCCAGGCCACCGGATCTAATTCAGTGGCGATCGGGAACTCCAATACTGCCGGTGGTTCATCATCCCTGGCAATGGGAAATAACTCCACCGCTTCAAGCCAGTTAGCAACTGCCATTGGCTTCTATGCCCAGGCAACCGGTGTGAAATCAGTTTCAATAGGGGCAAATTATTTTAAGACGATATACATCAAGCCTCTTATACCTGTCATCCGGCCACCAATCATCTTACCACCATTGTCCTTCCTAAAAGGATCCGATGCTGTCAGTGATCCAACAATTTCGGCACAGCCGGCAGATCAGACTAAAGGAGGATTTATAACTCTACCATCATCCATTAACAGGAACAATATAGCTGAGGGGGAGTATTCCCTTGCCATCGGAAATGGAAACTATGCAGTAAACGGCGGAATCGCTATAGGAGTCTATAATGATGCATTGGCCCAGTTCGCAACCGGTATAGGATTCGGTAACAAGGCAAGCGCATTAAACTCATTTGCAGCCGGGTATGCCAATACCAGCGATGGTGAATTTTCAACAGCTTTTGGCCGCTATACCAATGCCACATCCGAAAATTCATTTGTAATAGGAAGATTTAATGATCCAATCGGGACATCAACCGACTGGGTCGAAACCGAACCTCTCTTCCAGATTGGTAACGGTTCGGCTGCTGATAAAACACATGATGCAGTAAGAGTTCTTAAGAATGGAGGAACATATATCAATGGTACTAATGCATATACCGGACTATGGATAATAAATAAGAATACGGCAGATAACCCCAATTCTTCTTTTGGGCTGGGCATAATGTCGGGCATCCAGAGAAATAAGGCAGGCCTCACCTATTACAGCGGTTATTTTTATGATGCCGGTGGCAGTCAGGGTACATATAATGGACTTTATGCTGATGTAAGAACCGGTCAGTCTATTGACCTTGCTGAATACATTTACAGCGACGGCAAGGCTGAACCGGCTGATGTTGTTATTGCCGATCCTGGTAAAAAAGAAAGTGTTGTCCGGTCTTCAAAACCCTACCAGGCTTCTGTTTTGGGAGTTATTTCCACAAAACCCCATCTCACAATGGGAATGGAACTTGTAACTGATCCTGTTACAGGTGAGCCGATTGCAAATGTATCTGCAGCCCGTCTGGCCCTGAGTGGCCGTGTTCCTGTGAATGTAACTGGTGAGAATGGTAACATAGTCCCCGGAGACTACCTTACCAGTTCTTCAACACCCGGCGCTGCAATGAAATGGACCCTTCTCGATGTGAATGAAGCAAAGGATTTTAACGACCTGAAAATGATCCTTGCTGAGAATGAAAAAAGACGTAATGCAATTATAGGTAAAGCAGTCGAAAGCTTTACCGGCACAGGTACGGGAAAGATAATAGTGCTTGTTTCACTTCAGTAAAAGATCAGCAACCTGTCAATGGAAGTAAGGATAGAACCTGTCTGGAAGGAAAAATTATCGGAAGAATTTAAGAAGGAGTATTTTAACAGACTTGCAGATTTTGTCAGGGAAGAATACAGACGACAAACCATTTATCCTCCCGGGGCGCTCATTTTCAATGCATTTAATCTTTGTCCTTTCAACACAGTTAAAGCTGTAATTATAGGCCAGGATCCCTATCATGGCCCGGGACAAGCCCATGGGTTATGCTTTTCTGTAAGGGAAGGCGTTGATTTTCCTCCCAGTCTTATAAATATTTTTAAGGAAATTCAATCTGATACCGGCATAACAAGGCCAACGTCGGGTAACCTGGAGAGATGGGCCAGACAGGGAGTATTGCTCCTTAATGCAACTCTTACGGTTAGGGCCGATAATGCCGGGTCGCACCAGAAAAAAGGATGGGAGGAATTCACCGATTCAGTAATAAATATAATCAACAGGGAGAAAAATAATATAGTATTTTTTCTATGGGGGAAATTTGCACAGAGCAAAGGATTGTCAATTGACAGATCAAGACATCTTGTGCTGGAATCGGTACACCCCTCTCCTCTTTCGGCTTCAAGAGGTTTCTTTGGCAATAATCATTTCAGCAAATGCAATAATTACCTTAAGGAACACGGTGTTGAACCTATAAACTGGAGTTGAGGGGTTAGTTTATTCTGCTGACGTTGAGGAGTTGTGCTGGCGCCGTCAGGAGGACAACCACCCCGGCCGGGAGAGATCATTTGCACAAAAGTGATATTGTAGCCCGGCCACCCCTCCTTTCGAGAAATTTCGAAAGGAGGGGAGACGATATATATCTATTTCAGTTTTAAAGGCTCCTCATAAATAACATCCCTGATCTCCAGTTTGGAGCCCTGTATTGCCCCCACAACATAAGTTATCCTCTCCTGCCCAATGTACTGCATATATGTAACATCCACCGGGCCTGTTGAAAAAAGCACCCCATTTATTCGAGCGGATATTTCAGCTTTCGGGTAGGCTATTTCGAAACGAAAATATTCAGATGTATCACCTGCATAGATAGTTCCAATGTTATGAATACCTCCTGTTGTATTTATTACGGTTTCATTGAAGATCAGATTGCTTACGTTTTTCACCCTCACATCAGTCGGTCCTTCAGGGGCAAATTCCACTTTTTTGCATGCAAGAAAAAATATCGGAATAAGGAGAACGCCAATAAGCTTCTTCATGTGATTAAAATTTAATTATCTGACAATAAACTGACCGGAAATATAATATAATAGTTGCAGATAATTAGAAATTGGGTTTGGGTTAATCTGATAAGCAGATGATATATATCAGTAAAATGCTGAAAAGAATCAGATTATTTCGATATCAGTTGAATGTACCCATCCTTTGTTTCCGTCGGAAAGACGTATTTCGTACCAGCCTCCTACTTCATCCTCAACTGACACTTTTGTGCCTTCATGAAGCACAAACAGATCAGTACCGCTGTCATCCGGAGAACTTTTACCACTTACAACAGGGCTGTAAATAACTGCCTGATGGCTGTCGTGAACCAAAGTTTTATTTCGAACAGAGAAAGAGAAGGACACAACTGACAGAAAAACCATTGTCAATGCAAACCAGAAACCGGTAACTTTATAACTGTATTTTGATGAGTATAGAAAAACAGACAGAGATACCAGGAAAAGAAGGAATGCTGACAGGCTTATTTTTGCCCAGGCATTGGCAGATAAGACGATCGAAAGAAAGTCATACCATTTTATAAAAAACAACTCGGGGATCTCCTCTATCTTATCAGTAACCCTTGAGCGGGCTATCTGAAGATTATAATTGATATCTTCATCAGCCGGATCAAGCAGATAGGCTCTTTCATAGAAAAGAACGGCGCCGGGGATGCTATCGAGCTTAAAGTATGAATTACCGATATTATATGCCAGCTCAGCAGAGCGGTATCCATTATTATAGAGCTCTTTCCAGATAGTTAATGCTTCACTGTAGTTTCCTGAAGAGTAATACTCCACTGCCTTTTTGAAAGACTCTTCCTTTATCTCCTGTCCTGATGTATCAAGAAGACAGAATGTAACTATCAAAAAACAAAATATTTTCCTGTAAAATAAATTCATCTTTAATCAAATTGAGTTTTCAACTGATTTTATAAAAAGGGTTGAGTCTTCAAAAATATTTTCAGCCTGTGCACCGGAAGCTGAAGGTGCAAATCTTGCATATTCGCACGTGTCAAGAATATGAGTAAGCTTTTCAATTTTTTCATCCGTTATCCCCTTCTGCTTAAGAATTGAAATAGCATTGCTCCTGTTAAGATCAGAAAGTGGAATGTTAAGCTTGTCACTCAGATATCCCCAGATGGCTTTAAGGATTTCATCATAAAAATTATCTGTCTGGTTATTCCTGAGGCAGGCTGAAGCAGCCTTTAATCTTTTACCTGCAACCTTTCCGGCTCTCCTGTTTTTAACTGTGATCAGGTCGGAGTTACGTCTTAAGCGTTCTTTTCTGAAAAAAAGTATAAGCAGGAAAGCAAAGGTTGCAAAAGCATAAGCAGAGTAAAATGAACTATTTGAAAGAATAACACCGTCCGACTTTCTAAGATTCCCTGAATCTGGTTTAAGAAAACGAATATCCTTTCCCAGGTACTGAACATCTTCCTTTGCGACACCTCCGTATACAGTGATACCCCTTCCCTGTTCATCACCTTTCCGGGCATGCAGACTGAATACTTCGGAGGTAAGTTTTTCATACCGGCCGGTGGCAGGGTCATAATAGGAATAAGTGATGGCCGGAATTGAAAAATCACCATTATGCCGGGGGATAAGCAGGTACTCAAATGTCTTTGTTCCTGTAGTTCCCGATGCGGAATTTACGAGATCATCATTTATTTTAGGGTCATAAACTTCCAGATCAGGAGGAAGCTTCAGTTTCGGAGCAGCCGCGATTTTAAGGTTACCCGCACCGGAAATTGTTACCTTCAGTGTAACGGCATCGTTTATATCAATAGAATCCCTGTTAAGAGTCGCCTCCATACGTAATTTTCCCACAACACCTGAAAAATCATCAGGTTTGATCCCCGACAGAGGCTTGACATTAACTTTGATGGCATCGCTGGTTATTACCCTATGAACCGTTTGGTAAGATGAGAAAAAGTCGCCGAAAAATGGATCAGTCTGATTTGATTTTTGCTGAACCAGTACCGACATCTGAACAGGTTCGATTGATATTTCACCGGTTACCTGCGGGTAGAGCAGGAACTGCTGGACTGTTCCTGCACCAAAAATTGTTCCATTAATGTTCTCCTCTCTTAATGAGGTTAATGGTGGTGTCTGAAGATCCGCTTTAATAAAGCTGTTAAATGATGGATATTTAATTTCATTGATACCTGAAAGAGTTACCCTTGTATAAATTTTCACCGTTGCAAGGATATGCTCACCAAGAAAAACTTCCTTGCGGTTTAGTGCCAGACTGAGGAAAAGATCACTTGAAGGTTCAGCCTTGCCGCCCTGCACTTGCTGAGAACTCACAACTTCAATCTCCATCGGATCAGAGAAGTAGGATTTGTTTTTAAGAGTGAATTTTGCCGGAGGGATGGTAAACTTTCCTTCTGTGACGGCCTGAAGGTAATATACATGACTGTAAGTGGCTGTCTGAGACATTTTCCCATTAATGATTCTAGTGCTTGAGCTGTACGAAGTCTGGGGACCAGATATCTTATAAAATCCTTCAAAGTAAGGAGCTTCAAACTCACCACCCCCGGAATTCACTGTCCATGATACCCCGAACTGCTGGCCTGAGGTTACCACAGAAGGATATTCAGCACTGACAGTTATATCCTGACAGTAGAGAGTTAATGAAAACAAAAAACTTATACTATATAATAAAATCCTTTTCATCTCAATCTGATCCGTTACCAATTCTTTAAAGTCCGCGATTTTGAACCTGCTGCTTTAGCCAGTTTTACCTTTTCCTGGACCTTTTTTTCATCATTTGCAAGTGCATTCAAAAGTCGCTCAGCGTCTTCCTTAGATATATTGCCTTGCTGCCCTTCTTTTTGATCTTTCTGCTGGTTATCCTGAGGGCTGTTCTGTTTCTGTTCATCATCTCCCTCCTGATCCTTATCCTGTTCTTTCTGATCATTTTTATCCTGGTCCTGATTCTGGTCCTGCTGTTGTTGTTGTTGCTGCTGCTGTTCCTGCTGCTGTTTAAGGAGGTCCTGGGCGTATGCAAGATTATATTTTGCTTCCATGTTATCCGGATTCATCTTAAGAGATCCTTTATAGGCATCTATACTTTCCTTTACTTTATCGGCCATCAGCAGAGAGTTACCAAGATTATACAGACTGGTTGATTTTTTTGTCCGGTCTTCACTGCGGTTCAGATGCTCAAGAAACTGCTTCCCCGCATCCTCATACTTTTCCTGTTTATAAAGAGCATCTCCGATATTAAATATCGCATCTGAAGTATTTTCATTTCTGTCAATAGCTTTTCTGTAAAGTATCTCTGATCCCGAATAATTATTTTTATTATAATTTCTGTTCCCCTGCCTGATATATTGTTTATCAGTCTGTCCGTTCAATAAAGCCGTGAATGTAAGAAGGCAAAACAATGTTAGCATTCCTTTCCCTGCATTTTTTAAAATATCTTCCGAATATTTTTTCATTCCGGTAAAATTAGAACGTTAAATTTTGAATCTGAACAATTTTATATTAGATAATCTCCGGTTTTTACGATCCATTATTATAAAATCAAAAATCAGCATGATCAGGGCCAATGCTGCAAATATCTGGAATTGATCGTTATATTCGGTATACATTGTGCTTTCAAGCTCCTGTTTTTTCATTTGCTTTATTTCGCCAAAGATCTCATCCAGGCCAATATTAGTGCTGCTGGCTCTAACATAATTACCTCCTGTTGCGAGAGCGATCTTCTTCAGAATCTCTTCATCTATCCTGCTCACTACAGTGTTACCTTCAATATCCTTGAGATAGTCTTTCTTCCCATAAGTTACTATTGGTACCGGGACCCCTTCAGTTGAGCCAATGCCAATAGTATGAATTACAACACCTGTTTTTGCAGCTTCTTCTGCCTGCGAAAGGGGATCATCTTCATGATTCTCACCATCAGTAATTATTATCATTGCCTTGCTTTTCCCATCTCCTGGAGTAAAAGATCTGATACCCAGATTTATTGCAGCTCCGATAGAAGTACCCTGCTTAGGGACCATTTCAGGACTAATGGTCGACAGAAACATTTTTGCAGATACATAATCCAATGTTATTGGAATCTGTGTATATGCATCACCGGCAAAGACTATTAATCCTATTTTATCATTCTCCAGATTATCAACCAGTCTTGAGATTGATTGCTTTGCCCTGGTGAGCCTGTCAGGTTGAATATCCTCGGCAAGCATTGAATTACTTACATCAAGGGCAATAATTACTTCAACTCCCTGTCTTTTAACCTCTTCGATCTTCGATCCGAATTGTGGCCGTGCGAGAATAATTATCCCGGCCAGTACGGCTATAAGCTGAAGAATAAATTTCACTAATGGTCTTATGGCTGACATCTCAGGCATAAGCTTAAGCACAAGCTCTTTATTTCCAAGCTTTTGTATTGCCCTTTTCTTTCTAAAATCATTGATCACCCAAAGAATTATAAATACAGGAACTATAAGCAAAAGGTATAAATATTCGGGATTTGCAAATCTGAAAAGCTGCATTTTAATAACATTAAGTTAAGTTTCTGTATATCAAAAGTCTTACAAGCAGTTCGAGCATCAATAATAAGAATGCTGCAACGGCGGGTCCGAAAAACTTTTCTTCTTTCCTGCTGTATTGCCTGACATCGATTTTCGATTTTTCCATCCTGTCGATCTCCTTATAAACCTCAAGAAGCTTGTCATTATCAGTTGCCCTGAAATAACGGCCTCCTGTTTTTTTCGCGATTTCTTTCAGAATATCTTCATCTATCTCAACAGGCATATCCTGGTATTGCGTTCCGAATGGTGTTTCAACAGGATAAGGAGCAACTCCCTGGGAACCAACTCCTATTGTATAAACCCTGACTCCAAAAGTCTTTGCAATCTCTGCAGCTGTAAGCGGGGCAATTTCACCCCTGTTGTTTACACCATCGGTGAGGATAATGATCACTTTGCTTTTTGCTTCAGAGTCTTTAATCCTGTTAACTGCTGTTGCAAGTCCCATTCCTATTGCAGTACCATCTTCAACCATACCGCTCTTAATTTCCTGCAGCAGGTTTATCATTACTGCATGGTCTGTAGTAAGCGGACACTGTGTAAAGCTTTCTCCGCTAAACACGACAAGACCCATTCTGTCGTATGGTCTTCCTGAAATAAATTCAGTTGCGACATCCTTGGATGCTTCAAGCCTGTCAGGCTTAAAATCACGGGCTAGCATGCTTCCCGATATATCAACAGTAAGAATAATATCAATGCCTTCAGTTGAAATATCCTGAAAGCTTTCTGATGATTGTGGTCTTGCAAGAGCGATAATAAGCAATGCTACTGAAAAGACGCGTAAGGCAAAAAGTATATGTCTCAGATAATGCCTGAATGTCGCCCGGGTTTCACCAAACTGTTGAAGACCTGGTAGCCTGAGCGATGCATTGCTTTTATGCTGCCTGATCACATAATATGCAATCATGACAGGAATTATCAGAAGAAGCCACAACAAAAACGGATCTGAAAAAATAACTCCTCTCATTTTGCGACCTCCGTTGATTTGTTTTTGTCAGATTCACTTTCGGCTACTCCTTCAACTTTATCAAACTCCCTTGTCATTTCCACAAATTTAAATGAATCAGCATAACGTAATTCATTCTCTTCTGCCGCTGGTTTATATTTAGCAAATTTCACAAGGTCGCCACCCTTTAGTACACCTTCAAGCAGCCTGTATGATCCGTCTTTTTTAAAACCTGATTTAACAAGCGCTTCAAGTGTTTCATGAGTAGTTAATTCAAGCGAAAGGATCGCATACCTGTTTTCGAGATAAGTCCTGAGAATTTCAGTCAGTCTGGTATAATATCTTTTCACCTCACCTTTTTGCCACAACTGTTCCTCCTTAAGCTTCTCAAGTTCCCGGAAAGCAGTAACGTGGGCAGGTTCATTATTTGTAACAACTGCCGGAGTGACTTTCCTCTTATTGTATTTCCTAAGCGACCTGACAAGGAAAAACAATGCTGCAAGAGCTATGGCACCTGTCAATATCCATGGCAAGACCTCCGCAATTGACAATGGAGCTTTATAAGGCGCCACAATATCGAATATTCGGGCAGTGGTATCAGGTGGGGCAATACCAACTCTCATTACCTCAAGCCGGGAGTAATCAGAATAAAATCTCTTTGCTACATTTTCTTCTTTCATTTCAGCGTAAACAGGCGGCACCTGGTAAAATCCTGAATCAAATGAGGTGATCATGTATTTTTCGGTTATACTGAGTCTTTCTCCTGCAGCTTTAAGAGTATCACGAACCGGCCCGCTGATGATTTCAATTTTGCTTATTAGTGTATCCTTAAAAAGTGGTATAATAAGATTAACGCCCTCAGGCTGATCTATTGTTACAGTAAATCCTATCTGATCGCCAATGAATATTTTTGAAGAATCAAATGTGGCAGTAACATTTACCTCCTGAGCCCAGGATGATAAAGACAGGAATATTGCAATCAGTATGTTGAATAATCTGTTTTTCATATCACCGCTTCTCAAATAATTTCATCAATGGCTTAACATAATCCTCCCCTGTATTAAGGTCGGTGGAATCGACACCACATCTTTTAAAAATACCTTTAATGAGATTGATATGACCGTTCCACCATTTTTCGTATGAGCGTCTGACCGAACGAAGGGAAGTATCTATCCATCTTTCTTCACCTGATTCCGCATCTACGACTTTTATAAGCCCAATATCGGGAATTGCTCTTTCAAGCGGATCTGTGACGTTCAGAGCAACAATATCATGTTTGCCTGATGCAATCCGCAATGATTCCTCAAAATCGGGAGCCATAAAATCGGAAATTATGAATGCAGTACATCGTTTCTTTATGATATTGGTCAGATAGCGGAGAGATTCATCAAGTCGTGTTTTTTTACTTTGTGATTCGAAGCTCAGAAGTTCACGAATTATCCTTAGTATATGCTTTTTACCCTTTTGCGGAGGAATAAATTTTTCAACCTTGTCTGTAAAAAATATTACTCCGATCTTATCATTATTAAGTATTGCCGAAAATGACAGAACTGCTGCAACTTCTGTTATCAGGTCCCTCTTGAAATTGTGGGCGGTTCCGAAATTACCCGAACCGCTTACATCTATCAGTAGCATCACGGTCATCTCCCTCTCCTCTTCGAAAACTTTTACGAAGGGGTGATTAAATCGGGCAGTCACGTTCCAGTCTATGCTCCTTATATCGTCACCATACTGGTATTCACGCACCTCACTGAATGCCATGCCTCGACCCTTAAAAGCGCTGTGATACTCTCCTGCAAAAATATTTCTGCTGAGTCCTCTTGTCTTTATCTCTATTCTTCTGACTTTTTTTATTAACTCGGTTGCTTCCACAGCCATAAATTTAAATGTCAGGTAATTATTTCCTGCTAATACTTAAGTATGATTCAGAAAATATTATGGGACTTCCACAACGTTCAGTATCTCTGAAATGATCTTATCCTGGGTCATATTTTCCGCTTCGGCCTCATAAGTAAGACCTATCCTGTGTCGCATCACATCAGGACATATTGCACGGATATCTTCGGGAATGACATAACCCCTTCTTTTAATAAAAGCAAAAGCTTTGGCTGCCAGTGCAATATTGATAGAGGCCCTTGGTGAGGCTCCATAAGAAATAAGATTTTTAAAAGATTGCAGACCGTATTTTTCAGGGTTGCGGGTTGCAAAAACAATATTAAGTATATAGTTCTCTATCTTTTCGTCCATATATACCTGACGGACGATATTCCTTGCGCGGCTGATATCTTCAGTTTTGATCACGGTGTTGGCTCTTGGAAATTCAATTGCCAGATTTTCCCTGACTATTAATTTTTCCTCATCCATTGTCGGATAGTCGATTATCACTTTCATCATGAACCTGTCGACCTGTGCTTCGGGTAACGGG
Organism: uncultured Bacteroidales bacterium; assembly: GCA_942492865.1. GTDB lineage: Bacteria > Bacteroidota > Bacteroidia > Bacteroidales > VadinHA17 > LD21. Next base: position 3,935,361 of record OW818650.1, read on the forward strand.
TAAGTCCCCTCCTGCTCAATAGGATTTTCTGTTGCCAGCACAAGGAACGGATCGTCAAGCCTGAATGTTGTATCCCCGATGGTAACCTGTCGTTCCTGCATGGCTTCAAGAAGTGCACTCTGAACCTTTGCCGGGGAGCGGTTTATTTCATCAGCAAGAACGAAATTTGCGAATATGGGCCCCTTCTTGACAATGAATTCTTCATTTTTCTGACTGTAAATAAGTGTCCCGATGAGATCTGCAGGCAGAAGATCGGGGGTGAACTGGATCCTGCTGAATTTTGCATCAATAATAGAGGCCAGTGATCTTATTGCAAGAGTTTTGGCAAGACCAGGCACTCCTTCAAGCAGTATGTGGCCATTGGATAAGAGTCCGATCATTAAACTGTCGATAAGATGCCTCTGCCCGATTATCACCTTATTCATCTCCATCCTTATGATATCGACAAAAGCGCTTTCCTTTTCAATTTTTTCATTAAGAATTTTAATGTCTGTTGTTTGCTCCATAGCTTGAAAAATTAGAGTAGCAAATATTAGTTTTAGTCATTTTTTTTTAAACACACGAAGGTACCATGCTTTTAACTAAAAAGTCGTTAAGGACTGTTAAAATTGTGTTAAAGGGAGATTAGCTCTCTTCAGTTTGCAATGAAAACGGATTCCAGCTAAATCCTGCCCTCATGGAACTTCGCAGTATAATTATCAGGTTCAAAGGAATGAAGGCATTGTTAAAAACTGCCGGCATAAAAAACATAGGCACAAGTATTATCAATGCCAGGAAAAAAGCGATCCTGAACCATGATTCACGGTTCCAGCCAAGGAGCAGGCTTACCAGGCAAAGTAATATTACCGGATTTAACCAAAGGATGTTCATGTTCCACTTTAGCTGTTCGTGGTCGCTGAAAAAATTGAAGAAGATCATAAGCACTGACAGAACGGAAATTGCAGTAAAAAAAACAATATCAATAATTCTGTTACCTTTCCCGCGATAAGTTGCAGAAATGATTATCACCAGTATAAGCAGCAAACCCAGTATGACCAGAGGTGAGGTAAGAACACTTCTTTTATGTTGGAGCAGCGGGTATTTGATTATAGTTTCAGGATTACGTAGCAATGGTATTAATTTCCGTCCCTTTAAAATAGTGGTTTCCGACAATACACTCTGAAGATCAAATGGAAGAAACATCTGGTCCCTAACTGAAGCTTTCCTGTATGCTGATAACCCAAACAATAGATCAATTCCAGCATTTAACCATGGATAATCCCGCTGATACTCCCCCACTTTATCCCTGAAAGTCGGAAGATCTGCTCTATCTTTAAACTCAGGATACACCAGGGCATCTCCAAATATTTTTTCAAACAGATCCCTTATCCTGGTGGAACAATCGTCATAAAAGAAATCATACCTGTATTTCACATTTTCAGGCTTCATATTTTCAGAGATCAGAGAAAGCAGATGTTCTGTTTCTTTCTGGTCTAGGTTGACCTTCTGCTGATAAACAGACCGCTTTTCATGTACATACTGTGAAATGAATCTCTCGAAACTGTCTGCAACAAGCATATAATCGAGCTTGCCCTTTGCAAATTTCCAGGCAAAATTTGGTGTGCTGAAATCAAAAACACCCCAGTTGTAAACCACATCAATATTATTTGAAGGTATTTTAACTCTGAGGGCGCTATGTCCGTAATGCGAATATGTCTCTATTCCGGGATCAATGGTTAAAAGATATACATCAATACCTGTATCAGGTGTTTCAACTGTAATTTTTTGTGAAGAAACATCAGTTAACAATACAAATGAAAGGGTTATGAATGAAATAATGATTTTTGCCATCACACATGATTTTTGTAAACGTAAATGTTTTTTCCTGAAAATGAAAGTGCTAAATTATCACTTATAAATCAGATTGTAAACAACTTATTTGCATCTTCTACTATTTAAGGAATTTAAGGACACTCTACAATAATTATGCAGCAATTTTGATTAAGATCCGTTTTTTCTTAGATTTATGCGGCTATTATATTACCCTGTGAAGTCACCCGGAAAAATAAATAAATCATACATGAAAAAATCATTCCTCTTCTTACTGTCAGTCTCAATTTTACTATCCGGCTGTCAGGATAGTAAAGAAATACCAATTACCGATTTGCATGTTCATCTTAAGGGAACCCTCACAATCGATGATGCTGTGAAAAAATCACAGGAAGAAAATATAAATTATGGCATAGCCGTTAATTGCGGCCTGGGTTTTCCGGTGCACAATGATAGCCAGATCGATTCGGTTCTAAGGATCTTTGAAAAATACCCGCAGTTCTATGTTGCAATGCAGGCTGAAGGACGTGAATGGGTCAATATTTTTTCAAAGGAATCTATTGAGAAGTTCGATTATGTATTTACCGACGCCATGACATTCACCGATGAGAAAGGAAGAAGAAACAGGATATGGATGAAGAATGAAACCTGGATAGATGATGAAGAGCAATTTATGGATTATATGGTGAACACTCTCGTAAATATCCTTAATACCGAACCAATAAATATTTATGTTAATTCAACCTTCCTGCCCGAACAGATGGCAGGCAGATATGATCAATTCTGGACAGATGAAAGGATGGATAAGGTAATTGCAGCTGCAAAGGATAACAATATTGCAATTGAAATTAATAACAGGTATAAGCTCCCTTCAGCAGAATTCATAAAAAGAGCTAAAGCTGCCGGGGTTAAGTTCACAGTAGGGACAAATAACGCAGATGAAAAATTTTCAGGAGCTGAGTATGCCCGTCAAATGATCAGTGAGTGCAAGCTTACAGAGGGTGATTTTTATGTTCCTGTGAAGAAGAAAAGGTAACCTCCCCGGCCCGTACTTAAAAACGTCTGGCTTCGTTGAAATATTAATCTTAATTCTCTGAAAATGAAAAGAGTTATCATCCTCCTGTTTGCATTAATATGCCTGTTTCAGCTTAATGCCCAGAAGACTGAAACCAATTACAATGAATCGGATGTACCGGTATATACTTTGCCCGACCCGCTTGTTTATAATGATGGCTCACCGGTCACAACAAAAAAGGAATGGGCCGGGAGAAGAGCTGAGTTATTTAATATCTTTCAGGATGAAGTATATGGGAGAAGTCCCGAATGGAAAGGATCTGTAACATCGGAAGAGATAAAAGTAAATCAGAATGCTCTCGGTGGGTTGGCTGTTAGGAAGGATGTAAAGGTTACACTAAGGAACGGTGACAAGACACTTGATCTTTTGGTTCTGCTCTATCTGCCACATTCCAAAAAGCCGGTCCCGGTCTTTCTTGGATACAATTTCGGCGGAAACCATGCCACCAGCGATGAACAGGACATCACTCTGACAACTTCATGGATGCGCGGAAACACAAAAGCGGGTGATGATCAGCGCGGCAAAGGGGCTGCAGCCTGGCCATACCGGGAGATCCTTTCAAGAGGATACGGAGTGGCAACCATATATACTGCAGATGTTGATCCTGATTTTGATGACGGTTTTAAAAACGGAGTGCATTCTCTGTTCAATGATCAGCCCACTCCTACTTCATGGGGAACTATCTCAGCCTGGGCATGGGGATTATCGCGCATAATGGATTATCTGGAAACTAACCCGGCTATCGATAAAAAGAAAGTCATCGTAATAGGCCATTCCCGTCTGGGTAAAACAGCTCTCTGGGCAGGCGCAACCGATAAAAGGTTTGCAATAACAGTGTCAAATAACTCAGGCTGTGGTGGAGCTGCCTTGTCAAACCGCAAATTCGGAGAGACTGTAGCGGTAATCAACAAATCGTTTCCTCACTGGTTTTGCGATAATTTCAATAAATATAACAACAAAGAGGAAAACCTGCCTGTTGACCAGCATGAGCTTCTTTCCTTAATTGCCCCGAGGCCCGTTTATGTTGCCAGTTCGCAGGAAGACCAATGGGCCGATCCTAAAGGAGAATTTCTTGCATGCGTTGCTGCATCTCCTGTTTTTACTCTGCTTACCGGAAAAGGGCTTCCTGTTACTGAAATGCCGCCCATCAACAGTCCTGTTATGGGTTCAATAGGTTATCACATCAAGAATGGCCCACACTCAATAATTCTATATGACTGGCAGCAATACATGGATTTTGCCGACATGCACCTAAAGAAAAAATAACCGGTCAAATCAATCACGCTGCAGCCCTAAAGACTTTAAGAAAAAGGACGCAAAGAAAATAATTAAATCTATATTTGCGGTCTTTATTCCCGATACCTTTCATTAAGGTAAAGGATCTACATAAATGATTGATAATGGATTTTCCAGACATACAAAGGATACTGATTTTTCTGCCGGGAATAATACTTGGCCTTACCGTACACGAATTCAGCCACGCACTTGTTGCCCACCGTTGCGGTGATTCGACATCAAGGGACCAGGGACGTATCACACTTAACCCCTTAAAACATATCGATCCTTTTGGTTTCATAATGCTCCTCGTTGCCGGCTTTGGCTGGGCAAAGCCTGTTCAGTTCAATGAAGGGAATCTTAATAATCCTGAAAGGGACGTGGTCAAAATAGCATTTGCGGGCCCTCTGTCAAATGCTGTGACTGCAATGATTCTTTCAGTTATTTACGCTTTATTCTATTCCAGCCTGCCCTCATACGGTTATGGGAACGATAGTATAGTTGTTGATATACTGCTTTCAGCAATCTCTATCAACTGGGGCCTTTTCATATTCAATCTGATTCCTATTCCACCACTTGACGGATCTCACATTTTATTCAATCGTCTGAAAAGGTATCCCTCTCTATATGATGCTTTGTATAAATATGGTTCACTACTTCTTATAGGATTATTAATTGCAACTGCCGTCACCAAAATAAATCTCTTACCCATCTGGCCTTTGGTGCAATTCATCGGAAGGGGCTTTCTTGCCTTAATAGGGGTGCAGTAAGATGCCGCTTCGATTTTGAAAAACCCCTTCAATTTCTTAATTTGCATTAAATACAATAAAGTGTGAAAGCGGGAATCATCATATTGTCTTTCATTGCCGGAATATTGTCACCTCAAACGGACAAATTCTCTTCTAAGCATGACAACATGATAAAAACCCAGATAATGAGCCGCGGAATAACCGATAAGGCCACTCTGCATGCCATGAGGAAAGTTCCACGGCACTTGTTTGTCCTTCCTGAATATCTCAATGAGGCATACGACGACAATCCATTACCTATTGGATATGGCCAGACCATTTCGCAACCATACGTTGTTGCTTATATGACCGAAGTCTCAAAACCTGCTCCAGGAAAAAAGGCTCTGGAAATAGGAACAGGTTCTGGCTACCAGGCTGCTATTCTTGCCCAAATTATCGATACTGTTTATACCATTGAAATAGTTCCTGAACTGGCCAAACAAACCGGGGATCTGTTTAAAAAACTGGGATACGGCAATATAATCTCAAAATGGGGTGATGGATATAAAGGATGGACCGAACACGCTCCCTTTGATATTATTATTGTTACAGCGGCTCCTGAAGAAATTCCGCAGCCACTCATAGACCAGCTGGCTGAAAACGGCAGGATGGTTATCCCTGTAGGAGCCCCCGCTGCAGTCCAGGAATTGATCCTTCTGACAAAAAGAAAGGGGAAAATTGAGCAACAGAGACTGTCGTTTGTAAGATTTGTTCCCTTTAAAAGATTAAAGGATTAATACATATTAATCTATATAGCATGGAATATTACAATTTCTTAAAAGTAAGGGAGGAATGGGCGCAAAAACCATGTGATCATCCCAAACTGGAAAAGCTGTACTATGCAGGCGCATTCCTTGTAAGTTATACATGCACTCAATGTGGCGAAGAATTTACCATTTACAGGAAAATGGAAATGGATGAGATAAGGAAAGAAAATAATTTCAATAAACCCTAAGCAATGAAAGCCTCCCGAAGAGATTTTTTTAAAGTTGCCGGCATAGCAGCTACAGGCATTGTAACAGGAGGAGTAACTTCCTGTGCCACAAATGAACTAAAAACACCATCGATAACAGAATATCAGGTAAAAAACAACAAACAGGTATTCAACATGTGTGGATATGTGGTGCCTAAAATGGATAAAGTGCGCATTGGATATATCGGCATTGGAGGCAGAGGATTAGGTTCTATCCAAAGAATGAGGCTGATTGAAGGTGTAGTGATAAAAGCGTTGTGCGATATTCTTCCCGAGCGAGTGGCGCTTGGTCAGAAAGCGCTGGAGGAGATGAGGATGCCTGCTGCCAGGTTGTATTCGGGCACAGAAGATATATGGCGTGAAATGGTAAGGAAAGAGGAGCTCGACCTGGTATATATTGCCACTCCAAGGAATTTGCATCCCGAAATGTGCCTCGTTTCCATGGAAAACGGAAAGCATGCTGCTTCCGAAGTACCCGGTGTTCAGTCGGTTGATGATGCCTGGGCAATAGTGGAGACTTCTGAAAAGACCAGGAAACATTGCATTATGCTCGAAAACTGCACCTACGACTTCTTCGAGCTGCTTGCATTGAACATGGCCCGGCAGGGTTTCTTCGGAGAAATAGTGCATGCTGACGGTGGGTATATTCACGATCAGAGAGATATTAATATCGGAAAAGATAAGCCCTGGAGGCTTGAGACTTTCATCAACCGTAATGGCAATATTTATCCAACTCATGGTCTCGGTCCTGTTTGCCAGATACTGAATGTAAACCGGGGCGACAGGCTCGATTACCTCACTTCAATGTCATCTGATGATTTTACAATGAGGAAAATTATTGAAGATCTGGCTGCAAAGGATGATTACTATAAAAAGTATGTTGGCAAATGGAATTTAGGCTGCTTCAATACAACTACCATCAGGACGTTAAAAGGAAAGACCATCATGCTGCAATATAATATCAGCACTCCCCGACCCTATTCAAGGCTTCAGACAATAGTGGGAACAGCCGGCATAACACAGAAATACCCTCTTCCTTCAAAAATCGCTGTTGCACATGAATGGCTTGATGAGAAGGCGACCAAAGTTCTTATGGATAAATTCACTCCAAAAATCGTGAGACTTGTGGGTGAAATGGCACAGAAAGTCGGAGGCCATGGAGGAATGGACTTCCTTATGGAGTGGCGACTGATCGATTGCCTCAGGAATGGACTTCCTCTCGATATGGACGTCTACGATGCAGCAACATGGAGCTCAATTGTTCCACTGAGCGAATGGTCGGTTAAAAACGGATCAAACGCAGTGAAAGTTCCCGATTTTACAAGGGGTTCATTCCAGAATAACAAACCTGTTGATATTGAAATGCTGGCAGGCGGAGGGAATACCGGAATAGGGAAAATAAACTGAGATAACTGAGTTTATATTTTTAAATTTTTGTAATAAAATATTTTGTCATTATCTGTAATTTCCCTGATAACTTTACATGGGTTGCCTGCAGCTACTACATTGCCCGGAAGATCCTTTGTCACTACGCTGCCTGATCCTATAACACAATTTTCGCCAATCGAGATACCCGGATTGATTACAACATTACCTCCGATCCATACATTATGTCCGATGCTTACCGGAAATGCAAATTCATACTCCTGCTTCCTGAGCTCGTGATCCAATGGATGACCTGCAGCATAAATACCAACATTTGGTCCGATCAGCACATTATCGCCGATGGTGACTTTGGCACAATCGAGGATGATAAGATTGTAATTAGAATAAAAGTTTTCTCCAATCTCAATGTTATACCCATAATCGCACCTGAAAGGAGGTTCAATAAAAAACTTCTCCCTGGTTTTTCCAAAAATCCTCCTGATAATTTCATTGCGTTTCTCCAGTTCGGAAGGGGCTGATGAATTGAACAAATAGATCTGATCTTTAGCATATTGTCTTTCTCCAAACAATTCGTCCCCGAAAGCTTTATAAAGTTTACCTGAAAGCATTTTTTCCTTTTCACTGTTCATTCGATATTTTTTTAATTGTTGAAATTTATACTAAGCCAGATACGGCATTCCATTATTCCAATATTCCAATATTCCATTATTCCATTATTCCATTATTCCATTATTCATCTTTTATCTAATCTTTCAGGCATCTGACAGGAAGACCAGATCCTTTCTCCCCGGTCATAAGCAGGGATTGACTCTCGGAAATCAGGACATATAAGGAGTTTTGCGAAGTATTTTCGGTCCTGCTCCAAAGGGTACAACGACTGGTGTAAAAACTGGAATTTGCGCTTCTTGTACCTGACCATTTTGCTGAGAATCCGCTTCCGTTAGATGCATCTTCGGCAGCTAATGGGTCGGAATACAAAATGGGGGTAGGAAGGTCATAGCCGCCTTCGGTCAACCTGCTTCCTGACTGTTGTCCAAGAAATTGAAAAAGTGACGTCCATTCCTGTTCAGATGGCACATGCCAGCCTGCCGGACAGAGCTTTCCTGAATTAACAGTATACCAGTTATACAAAGCGCCATAAATGTCTTTATTGGCTGATGGATCATTTTCATACCAGCAATATCCAGGTGTACTGAGACCCGACCATGACGTATTGCCCTCAGCAAGAGGAATTGCCGTACCGTCATTGTAACGAGTTGTTTTAAGGTTTTCAGTTATCCACACCTGAGAGCCTATGGTAGTAGTATTATATATATTGTTGTCTGCATCGGTCAATGTCAGGGTATTATGAGTCCTGAATGTCTGATCATCTCCGTAATAAGTACCCGAAGTCGATACAACCTTTATCCTGAAGTGATAAACAGTTTCCGGAACCAATCCCGTAAGATTGACTGAAACAATTGTGTTCGATGGTTTAGTAATCTTATTAATTTCCGGAATTAACACGTTACCATATTCTGAAGATATTCCGTACTCGAATGTTATTTCTGCTGTCTCACCTGTTCTTACCGATCCGTGCAGCCGGGCTGAGCTACCTGATATTGCAGTCACACCCAGAGTTATTACTTTGACCTGTTTTAGTGCCTTAAACCGGGAAACACAAAATACTGATCTGATTTCAAGATTGTTTTCATTCAATTTTACAATTTTATATTCATCATTTAAAAAGATCAGGGTATTATTGTCTTTCAGCACCCATGTGGCATTGTAAAGATTCTGAAAAATTTTACTGAACTCAAGATACCTGCCTCCCTGTTCAAATATCCTGGTGTCCGATTCAGGATCAGCGACATATCCACAGATACTTTCATCACCCCATACTGTTGATGTTAAAAGATCCCTCATCTCTGAGACAGACTGGCTGGTATCTTTCTCACAACCAATGAAAAAACCAGAAAAAACCACAGCCACAATAATATAACAATATTTAAATGTTTTCATTTAAAGATCTTCCCTTATTTACCTTGTTCTGTGAAACAAATTTTATACCTCGGGATCTGCAGCAGATCAAATCCAATGATCTTAAGTTCATGGTTCTGTAACAGAATTTTATTCAGGCTGTCTGCCGGAAAGGATTCTTTAAATATCACCGGCATTTTTATTTTCAGAGATTCATATTCCCCTTTTATCTCCTCCTGAGATGACCAGTTACCCATTGAAAGAGACTGATTGTCAAGCCATTTGCATATTCCGGGAACAAGTTCCATCATTTCGGGCACAGATGTGGAAGAAGGATAGGTAATTGCGTAAACGCCCTGTGTCAGATCATTATAATCGGGAATGCTGAGATAGATCCGAAGGGAATTTACTTCAGGATAACCAGCAATAAGATTGAAATCCTCGCTGCTGATATGAGTTTTTTTGTATTCTCCAAGGTCAATGATATTTTTTGACGGACCTCCCCAGAGAGTTTTTTGTTTATCAGGTGAATATGCACCTATATCATTATAGATGAAGCCACCGGTACCATCAAGTGAAGCATGTTCCGCGCCGGGATAATAGCTGAATGCTCCCTCCTCAGGAACATAATACTTATCAAATCTGATCCTTATAAAATTTTCAATTATTTCTTTAGCTCTTTTTTTATCTTCCTCCGAGGCATCTTTCCAAACATATCTCAGGAGCATCTTTAATCCTTTGCTCATGGCAAGATTCCATTCATGTAATTCGACCAGGTCATCATCGTCAGGTACTGGTCCGCTAAGCAATTTTAAAGTTGACCCGATAAGCTTATCACCATACCGCAAAGGGAGCTCCTGATGGATATTGTTACCATCCTTATCTACAAATGTTTTTATCACAGAGGCTGTATTCGTAAGATCAGGCTTCAGAAGTCTGCCATTTTTCACTGACCGCGGACCCCAGTAACCTGTGATACTATCCTGGTTGTTGTAGAACCACTTAAGCAATGCATCTTTATATTCGGGAGAAAAAGAGTACAGTTTATTTCTTCCGATTACCCCTTCATCATTCCAGTAGCTGAGAAGGCTTCTGGCAAAAACATAAGATGTTTGTGGAAATTTTGAACCGATCCAGCCGACATTTGATACATCCTCCAGAAAAGGATATAATTTCTCAGGGGTGTTTATTGAATCGAGGTATTTCAAGGGGTATTTAAGATGCATTGGGGTTCCTGTTTCTTGTGCGAGTGCATCAATATGCATTAAAATATTTTCAGTTGGCTCGTTGAAAGTGCAGTAAGGAAAGGAATCATCCATGAATGCACCTGTTCGGGGGTTCTGCAAATTAAGGTAGAACTCAAGCTCTTCTGCTTTATTCTTAAATTCAGGTATTCTTATAAGGTTTGCCCTTTTGTCGAGCTGTTCATGGTAAAGAGAAAGGCTCCTGAGCGCTTTGTCATATTTACCTTTATCGAGGTAATATGAGAATCCAAGCATTTTGAATTCAAAATCGGCCATATAATAGCCTTCTTCCTGCAGGACTTTATTCAATCTGAACAATTCCCTGACCTTAGTCTGAATCCTGTTCATTAATATAAATCCTGAAACAGCTATAACCAATACCAGAAGAGTTCCAAAAACAAGTATTACTTTGTTCCTTTTCATATTCTGATTATCATCCTATTAACAAAGATACTGACTCTAATCCAAAAATTTCTTAAAACAATTCAAGGTTTTCGTTCACCGATCCCGGCGAACTGAAAATTGCAGGATCTGCCTGTCACATTCATCGCGAAGTCTTCGCAGGATACTCTTATATTGAGGGTCTGCTGCCAGATTAATGCTCTCAAGAGGATCATTCTTCAGGTCGTATAGTTCTTCCGGGGCATCGATGAATCTGTATCTGAAGTACTTCCATCTTTCTGTTCTTATGCCTTCACTTGACGGGATCTCTTTCAGTTCCCAGAGATGTTCAAACAGCACGGTATCCCTGATTTTTTCAGGTTTCTTATTATGTAAATATGGAATCAGGCTGATGCCCTGATATTCATCCGGAGCATTGATCCCCGCTATGTCAAGAATTGTTGAGGCAATATCGATATTCAGAACCATATCCGACACCTCACGATGCTTCTTTTCACCCGGATCATAAATTATCAATGGCACGTGCAATGAATTATCGTGCATCAACCATTTACCAGCCAGCTGGCGTTCTCCAAGATAATAACCATTATCGCCTGTGAGTATGATAATTGTGTTCCTGTCAATGCCTTTTTCTTTGAGCAGTTTCCTTATTTCCCCTATTTCATTATCAATCTCCGTAATCATCCTGTAATATCCCTTGACGCTGTGCTGGTACTTTGCAGGAGTATCGAAACGCCATGTCCATCTGAGACGATTATAGCCTGTCCTGACTTCTGCAGGCAAATTCATAAAATATTTCTCATCACTTAAGACAGGAGGCGGTATCAGGATATTTTCATACAACTCATCTGATTTTTTTTGCCATATATACTGCTCAGGTGCATTGTCATGGGCATGAGGTGCACTGAAACTCAGTGAAAGGCAAAAAGGTTTATCAGCGGGTGCATCTTTTATAAATTCCCTTGCCTGGTAACCTGTGAAGGCTGTAAGGTGAACTGTGTCATCGCCTATTTTTTTATAGAAATAGCCTCTCCTGTCGGGGAATGATACTTCGCGGTCGTATATATCAGCAACATTAAACTTTTCTTCGGCACCATCATAAACCACTCCAAACTTCCCGAAGAAGCCTGTATGATAACCGGACTTTTTAAGGAGCACCGGATAACTTAAATTCATGTAAACATCCTTTAGAGGTCCCTGCTGAAAGGTATAGCCATGAGTCCTCTCATACAATCCGGTCAGAATTGAAGCCCTGCTTGCAGCACTTATCGGTGTTGTCACAAAGGCGTTTTTGAACCATGTCCCTTCCCTTGCCAGCTTGTCCATTTCAGGAGTACTGATTATCTTATTCCCGGCAAAACCAAGTGCATCCCACCTGTGATCATCTGTTAGAATAAAAATGATATTGGGTTTACCTGTATGGTTTGTATCCTGACCGGCCAGAAGACCACCGTTCAGTATATAACAACCGATCAAAAAGGATGGTAGATTTTTCATACCGGGTTTACATAATAAGCTGGTTTAGAATATTATATCAGAGAGAGTCAAAGAATTTTATCATCAGGGTACAAAAATCGGTAAATTCAGTTAAAGGCAAGGTTTCATATTTGTCAAGAACATCATGATATGACTTTATGCCTCCCAGTGTGTAGATATAGAATCCTGGAACATTTTTCTGATAAAACAGGCAATGATCGCTGATGCATGCCGGACCACGGATATCAACTTTAGGCAGTAGCCCGAGGTTGCTATTGATATTTACAAGAATATCGAACTGATCCCTGAAAACGGTCCCGTTTACAACTCTTACCCCTTCATCACCTGTTCCTGCAAGGTCAAAATTTACCAGAAACTTTATCTTTTTTAAATCGACAGGAGGATCATCTGTGAAAGCCTTTGCCCCGAGGAGACCCAGCTCTTCGGCCGAGAGGGCAACAAATATCATTGTATATTCAGGTTTACTGACTGAATAATATTTTGCAAGATTAAGCAACATAGCTACCCCACTAGCATTATCGTTTGCACCGGGAAAGTATATATCCCGTCCCATTTTACCGAGATGGTCATAATGAGCGAGAATCATAATCACTGAATCTGATTTTGAAGTGCCCTTTATTTTTCCTGCTACATTTTGGGTCGGATAGTCAGACAGATATCTTGCCTCTATGTTTATCTCAATTGAACTTTTGGAGTTTATACCAATATCTTTATTCAGAAAAATGACCGGTCTGATGCCTTGTTCAGGTGAAATTTCCCATGTTAATTTCTCACCAGAAAAAATTATTACCCCTTTTATATTTACCCGGGGGCTGTATTTCAGGAAATTCACAATTTCATCGACTTTTCTGGTGAATTCAGGTTTTTCATTTTTCTTATCCCTGCTGTCGATAATGATGAATGAATTTTCTGCATTCCTGATAAGTGTTTCTATTTGCGGCAGTGAATCCAGCTTGACTCTTGAAGTCTTAACTATCTGATATCTTCCTTTTATTGAAGGAGATGAAGCAGAAATAAGGTAATCGGAAGCAGTCTCCAGTTCAATATCATCAATCTTAACTGTAACCCTGCCCGGAAATGTATTTACTGAGATTCTGAATTTCTGATAAAATGATCTGTTGAATACCGGTGCAAGTCCAAGCTTCTTAAATTCCTTTGAAATGAATTCAGCGCTAAGCTTATCTCCCTTTTCCACATAACCGCGACCCTTAAATTCAGGAGAAGATAATTTTTGAATTATTGTTTTGGCGTAATCAAGATTTTGTGTTGATCCGATCAGTTGAAAAGAAAGCAGTAACAGGATAATCTTAATTTTTTTCATATATCAGATAACCGGTAACTTACGATTAGAATGAAACCCTTATTAAATTATGATCTCTCCTTTCGTAAATTGAAAGTTAACTTTTTTGAATTACAAATAAAATTATTCTTAAGAACCTTTCATCTGATGACTGTTAATAATTCAGGTTCCTACAGATTTCATTCACCCTTATTAATAATCGGTCAAAAAAAAGCAGCCTTTTCAGACTGCCAATTTAAGTGATTCCGGTGCGATTGTTCGCTTTGCTCACGAGCTTCTCGCTTCGCTCCTCGGTTCGAACGCTCGCGTTCTCATCGCGAACAAGAGCAGCGAAGGCTGAATTTTGTGATTCCGGCGCGATTCGAACGCGCGACCCACAGCTTAGAAGGCTGTTGCTCTATCCAGCTGAGCTACGGAACCTTTTAACGGCTGCAAAAATACATTTTTTTTTAATTCGTTATTAAATAAACGGGGGTGTAGAAGAAAAATTTATGATCCGAAGCTAAAGCTTCCTGAACTGAGATCTGTAATCCCTTGGGGAGAAGCCTTCTGACTTTCTGAAATGCTTGTTAAAATTTGAAATGCTTCCGAATCCGCATTCTACAGCTATGTCGTGTATATGGTACTCCGTTTCACGGAGAAGGTAACATGCTTTATTTGTTCTGACCCTGTTAAGATACTCAATAAAGCCGGCTCCTGAGTTCTGTTTAAAAAATTTGCTGAATGTAAATGGTTTCATTTTTGCAACTTTGGCAATCTGTTCCATTGAAATGGGCTTAAAATAGTTATCCCTGATGAACAGGTAAACATCGGTCATTTTCTTATTGCCTCTTTCATCGAATGCCTGCCTGTAATTATCAGAACAAAGATTTATTCGTTTTGATGAGGAGCACATCAGCTTCAGAAGGTTGAAAAAGCTGATCATCTTATCTATTCCTTTACTGCTTATCATCTCAAGCAGCAATACCTCGGCTTTTCTCGCATCGTCAGTAGAAAAAGCTAATCCTCTTTCAGCTTCAGCCAGCAACTGACTGACACTGTGCATTTCATGCTGCGACAGCAGCTTATCACCAAGTGATTCTCTTCCGAAATGCAACATTATCCCATGCTTATCAGGAAGTGAATCGTCCTGCCTGTAATAATTCCAGCAATGAGGAATGTTACTTCCAATAAGAACCAGATCGTAACGGTCGAACAGCTCAACACTGTCACCTACGATCCTGGTTCCATTGCTTTTTGTATGAAGTACAAGCTCATACTCGTGATGAAAATGCCATATCCCGAAAGTATCAGTAATGTACCCGGCTCTGAAACCTCCTCCGTCATCAAAAGTTATATTTTCGAGTTCGGCAATCATGGATTGAACTTAATCACTTTCAATCAAATTTAAATAAATATTAACCATTTAATATCACTAATTTGTCAATTATTTACAATGGTTAATCCTAATTTTAACGTTGTCCTTTGTTTTTACTTATTATTAATTTATATTTGTTCTGAAGCTTAGTAGCTTTATTAAGAGGAGATAAAAAGGTTAAGTGAGAATCAAAAGGATTGTATTGCAGACATTGACTTTCACATCAGGAACTTTAGGTTAAGCGCCAGCTAATCGTGGTTCCATCCTTTTATCAGACAGTAGACTCGGGATTATTTAATAAATAACACCCGCTCCCTGATTCTCACCGCCCTCTCTCCTCTTAATTTTTTTTTATATATCGCCTTTGAACCCCAATTTTTCATATTGCCATTAATGCATTATCTTTGTTGATCCTAATTAGGATGACTGAATTAGCATTCATCAGATGAAAACATACATCAGAAGAAGAGAGAAGAACGATCAACTGGTTGTCCTGTATGGAGGATGGGGTACTGATGAGAATGTTTTCACTCCGTTGTGCAATGATAAGTTTGATTTCATTCTTTTCTATAACTACTCTGCCGATGAGGCGCTTCTTCTGCCAGAGATGAAGTCGTATAAGAAGATAACCGTTATCGGCTGGTCATTGGGAGTATGGGCAGCAGAATATCTTGCTCCAAAAACAAAAATTGTTCCTGATGTTGCAATAGCAGTTAATGGCACACCCATCCCGGCCGATGATCAGTATGGCATCCCGCTTAACGTTTTTGAAGGTACACTGAACAATATTACCGGGGAAAACATGGAGAAATTTTATTTGCGGATGTTCGGTGATAAAAAAACCTTAATGCGAAACAAGGACCGGATCCCTTCCAGAACGGTAAAATCGCTCCATGATGAGCTGAGGTGGCTTTACAATCGCATAATGGAACAAAAAGAGCCAGGTTTTAAGTGGGACTATGCAGTTTCGAGCGAAAATGACAGGGTATTCCCTACAGAAAATGTTACCAGCTACTGGACAAAGGAGACAAATACCAAACACATCATCTTACCGCTTCCTCATTATCCGTTTAATAAGTGGAAGACCTTTGCCGCTTTTATAAAATATATAGAGAAACATTCCTGAGCCGCCATTAATCATATATCCCTGACCAGGATATTTGAATCGGACAGTGCAATCATCTTGTCAAAATTTTCAAGTATAGAAGTGATCCTCTCATACTCCTTGTTCTTAACTACCATTCTCTGTTCAATTCCTATACTGTCCAACCTTGAAAAAATAAAACTTATTGTAAGTTTATTGATATCCAGTCCCGGCTGATATGATTCGTTTTCCTCATTCTCGTATATCATCGACACAAGTCCTGCATCATGAAGATCCTTAAGAATCACCCTCACCAGTCTGATAGGAATTCTTAATGACTGGGATATCTTCTCTACAAGGACAGGTTTTTCTCCCGATGCAAAATTCTTTACAATTAAGTGCATGATCATCAGGGTCAGTGTTCTCTTCTGAAAATTACTCACATACAGAGCATCTGATTCAAAACCATACCTCAATGTATGCTGTCGTGTAAATGTTAACATAGCGCCAAAAAGTACAACGAGCCAGCTTACCTGAATCCAAAGCATAAAAAGAGGAATTGCTGCAAAACTCCCGTAAATAGCGCTCAATCTTGATATCCCAAATTGAAGGTCAATATATAACCATTGAATGAGAAGGAAGATAGTACCTGAAATTATACCGGAGATCATTGCAGGATAAAATCTGACCTTTGTATTGGGCATTATGATAAACAACAGGGTGAATGTTACCCAGGTTAGGAAAAATGGTACGAATCTGAAGAGAAATTCAACTATTGGCTTAAAGAATTCAAGGATCGGGGCCCGCATCATAAAATCGCTCAGCTCTGTATTTATAAATACTGTGAAACTGCTTGACACAATGATAAAGATAGGAGCAAATATCATGATAGTCAGATAGTCTGTGAATTTACGGTACCAGGAACGGGAAGACTTTATCTGCCAGATGTGATTAAATGAATTCTCAATCTCCTCAAGCAGCGACATTACAGACCAGAAAAGCACTATCACTCCTACTCCGGCGATATAACCACCCCTGGTTTCCTGCAACGCATTGCGTGCATTACTCAGAAGCCAGCTGAGAATTTCAGGATAAGATTCAAATTCACTGGTTATGAGGGCTTCAAGATCCTTGTCGAGCCCGAATCCTTTAGCTATTGCAAAAGCTATCGCTGCAATCGGAACAACCGAGAGCAGTGAAAAAAAGGTAAGTGCAGATGCCCTGACCTTAATCTTATCCCTTGAAAAGCTTTGTACTGCCAGAAACAGGATACGGCTTTGTTTAATAAGGAAAATTTTCTTCCAGGGCATTTCCGATAATGGAGTTCCCCATATAAAATCATACAGCTTTTTCAGCTTTTCCGTTACCCATGATACCGGATTCATCATAACAATAACTTAATTGATCATTAACAATGCATTGAGGAACAACTATATTCAAATATACTAATAAATAATTGCTAATTTCACATCAGCAATCGTCAGGCAATGAAAATAAAAATCCTGGAATTTATAGAAGGGGCAAAACAGGCAAGAGGACTTACCGTAATCATTGATGTTTTCAGGGCTTTTTCGGTTGCCTGCTATGCCTTTAATGCAGGTGCATCAGGAATTATAGCAACCGGAGAGGTCGCTAAGGCCTTTGAACTTAAAACCAAGTTCAAAAATTCAATTTTAGTCGGTGAGAGAAACGAAAAAAAAATAGATGGATTCGATCTTGGAAACAGTCCCACTGAAATCCTGATGGCTGATTTAAAAAACAAGTTGGTGATTCATACAACAACAGCCGGAACGAACGGGCTGGTAAATGCAGTAAATGCAGAAGGAATTATTACTGGCAGTATTGTAAATGCCGGAGCCATTGTAAGATACATCAGTTCTATTAACCCTGATGATGTTACGCTCGTTGCCATGGGTTACCGTGGCAGCGAAACAGCTGACGAAGACATGTTGTGTGCAAGGATGATAGAAGCCCGCATTAATGGAAATAACGAAGACTTTGAACGTCAGATATCCGCACTTCAGCATGGATCAGGAAGCAGGTTCTTTAAACACGAGAATCTGGGATTCTCCCCTCCTACCGACTTTTTTCTATGCACAATGACCGACAGGTTTGATTTTATAATAAAAGCTGAAAGGAGGCCTGACGGAAACGTCGATCTGCTTAAGGTCAATGTGTAGATAAATAAATCAGCTTATTGAGAAGATGCAGAATTCAAAGAAACAGATCAGCAATTAGCAGTTACAGGTTCAGTAAAAGAGGATTGAATGTGATAGATTTTTTTCTTCTGTGTATTTCCCTGAACGTACAGAACATGCATATTTTATAGAGGCTGAACAGCTTTAGTGAGGCATCGGCTGAATCTAATCTGATCTCCATTCTTTCCCTGTACCGGATAAATATACCCGCAAGGATCCTGTTAAATCTCAGAAATTCAATAATGTTATAATTACTCAGCAATCTGACTGTTGATGAAAAAGTACTTCTGTCAGTTACTATGCTGTAAAGCTTACTGAGATTTTCTATTCCAGCCTTTGTCTTATTAAGATATTCCCTGTTTGTCTCAAGTCCTTCATGAACCAGTCCGTTATCAATATGGAGCACATCTATTCCTGCCTTTTTGAGCTGATATCCCATCAGGGTGTCCTCATGGCCATACTGACGGAGCTCTTCATTGAACCGTATTTTTGAGAAAACTGTTTTTTCGAAGATCACGTTGAAGGTGGAAAAATTGGCATGAGGGTTCTTATTTCTTTCCGAAGCTTTGCGCTGTTCTTTCTTCCTTCCGTATCTCCATCTAAGAAGCTTATCCGGATCGCTTGGTTGACCCTCATGATACAGAACCCCTCCGCAGATGACCTTAGCTTTAGGCAGATGCTTTATCCATTTTTTCAGATAAGCCTCTGCTGTTCCCGCAACCATAGTATCGGCATCTATGAAAAGAAGATGATCGCCTTTTGCTTCGCTTGCCAGCCTGTTCTTTATTGCCGCGCGCCCTATATTTTTCTCTGAAGAAATCAGTTTAATATTATCGGTAACAAGCGAACTATACTTTTTTTTGAATTCAGGAGATGAACCGTCATCCCCTATAATGATCTCACAAAATTCAGGAACTTTCTTTATTCCATTTTTCATATAATAGACAAGAGCTACTATATCATAATTGTAAACCGGAATAAGCAGAGAAACCATAAAATAAAATTTTGTAAGAACAACGGTTATTCAAAAATACAAATATTTCTATGATTAAAGAGGGAAGCTTTGGCAAAGAAATTGCATTCACTACTTTTGTATTATTCCTTAAAGAAGATAAATGAGAAAGAATATTCTTGCAATCTCCTTCCTGGTGCTATCAGCAGGATGCTTCGGACAGTTGAAAAATGGTTATGAAATTGCACTGACAATATCGGGGCTTCAGGATTCTTCCATCTACCTGGCACATCATTTTGGCACGAAGCAATTTCTTGTCGACACTGTAAAGCTCAACAGGATGGGATCCGCCGTGTTTACAGGCAGTCAACCTCTTGCTCACGGAATATACATGATTGTTCTGCCAGGAAGAAGTTACTTTGAAATTCTGATTTCAGAAGATCAGAAATTTGAAGTGTACACCAGGTATAATGATCATATCAGATCATTAAAAATATCAGGCTCAACAGAAAACTCCGAATTCCTTGATTATCAGAGAACCTGGTCAGAACTTCAGAAATCGGCAGGCGCTATAAACAAAAGGCTCCAGTCAAATAAGCAAAATCCTGATTCGCTGAGGATACTTACTGCATTGCAGAAATCAGCCGAGAAGAAGATGGTTTCTTATCTTAACTCAGTTGTAACAGGCCATCAGGGGACATTGCTTGCCGCTCTTGTAAGATCCATAATACCTGTAGAAATGCCGGTATTCAAAGCTCCCCCGGGAGCTCAAAAACCTGATTCCATCCTTTGGGTGATGCAATATAATTATAACAAGAATCATTTCTTCGATAATATAAACCTTGCCGACGAGAGGTTACTCCGCACGCCAATTCTCGAACCAAGGCTCAATGCCTTTTTCACAAATGTTGTAATACAGGCTCCCGATTCAATTAATAAGGAAATAGATAAGATACTGAAAAAGACAGCCGGCAACAAAAAAGTGTACCAGTTCATTGCCAACTATCTTTTCAATCATTTCAGGGAAAGCCAGCTTATGGGACATGATGCAGTGATAGTAAAACTTGCCGATGAGATATATCTGACCGAAAAAGCCGACTGGGTTTCTAAAGAATTTAAAGATGACCTGAGAAAACAGGTTGCGTTGATCAAACCCAGCCTGATTGGTAAAAAAGCACAGGACCTTGTAATGGATTCGTACAAAGGGATATTTGTATCACTGCATGATGTTGAAAAGGAATTTACTGTTCTTTACTTCTGGGAGCCTGACTGCGGTCATTGCAAGGAAGCAACACCTAAACTCAAAGCCTGGTATGAAAAGGCAAAGAATGATGACATTGAGATCTTTGCTGTTTGTACAACAGCTGAAAAAGATAAATGGTCAAAGTATATAAAGGATAATGAACTGAGCTGGATTAATGGCTGGGATCCGGAAAGAAGGACCCGCTTTGATTTTTATTTTAACGTTCAATCAACCCCATTGATCTATATTCTTGACAGGAATAAAAAGATCATAGCAAAAAAGCTTGGTGTTGAAGATATTGCTCCTTTCATAGATAACTACCGGAAGTACAGGTCAGGATGACGGACTTTCATCCGAAAGCCATCTGATAAGCTCCAGAATTGATCTGAATGTCAGATTTGCCGAAGATTTTAACACATTCCATTCATGCTTATCATCTGACGGGACTCTTATTATCAAATTTCCGGGACTCTCTGCCAGTGAAAAACCTGCTCTTATAACTGCCTTCACTGTCCAGAAACGTTCGGGACCCGTACCTTCCACATAAACGAAGCCTCTCTCCTCTTTTCTGAAGGCAAAACTTCCATCGTGAGAATTGAATTTTACAACTGATGAATCGAACAGGTCATCAAATGCCCCTTCTCGCAAAAGATCCTCAGGAGCGCCCTCAGATAACCTGTCTTCCAGTGTGAGCCAAATCTTATCAGACTGGCTGATTGCAATATTCAGATCGTGAGTAGAGAATATTATTGTCTTGCCTTTTTCCCTTGCAAGGTTATGAAGCAGGTGCACTATTTCATATTTACTTTTTATATCAAGGAAGGCAGTCGGCTCGTCCATTATCATTATCTGCGTATCCTGTGCAAGCACCCTGGCTATCATGGCTCTCTGACGTTCACCGTCAGAAAGCTCAGAAATATTCCTGTCGTGAAGATGGGTAATTCCTGTTTTTTCAATGGCATCCATGATTATCATTCTATCATCCGCATCTGTTTGTCCAAGCCAGTTTGTGTAAGGATACCTGCCGAGTGACACCAGCTCATAAACGCTCATATTACCTGCCTTTATGACTTCTGTTGAAATAAACCCAATTTTTTGGGCCAGTTCGAGACGAGTATGATCTTCAATATCTTTCCCTGAAATAAGTATTCTTCCTCCGAGCTGAGGCTGCAGCCCTGCTATAGTACGCAAGAGAGTACTTTTTCCTATACCATTCCTGCCAATCACTGCTATAAGCTCTCCCTTTAATGCTGTCGCTGTAAGGGGCGAAAGCAACGGAAACCTTACCTTACCGGTAAGATACCCTATCCGCAAAGAAACTAGTGATAATATCTGAATATTTTTCCCTTCCATCAGAAAAATCCTGAATATTTCCGGTTCCTGAAAATCACAAGTATTACAACAGGAATTCCAATAAGTGAAGTAACTGAATTTAACGGCAGAACATTATCCGATCCGGGGAGCTGTGATATAATATCACTGGCCAGCATTATTGCACCACCTGCCAGGATGGTCGCCGGTATCAGGATCTTATGGTCGGATGTTTTGAAAAGCATCCTCGCAATATGAGGAACAGCTATTCCTACGAAACCAATGGGTCCGCAAAAAGCAGTGACGCTTCCGGTAAGGATGCTTGTGCATGCAAAGATAAGGATCCTTGAAGCTTTGATATTCAATCCCATACTACGTGCATAGTTCTCACCCAGGAGCAATGTATTCAGGATCTTAATAGAAGCGATGCTGAGTAGTACTCCACCTGCAACAGAGAACATCAGCACCTGCAATTGATAAGCGGTAAGGTTGCCAAGGCTTCCCATTGTCCAGATAACATAAGCTTTAAGCAGGCTTTCATTGCTGAAATATTGCATAATGCTTACAATGGCTGAAATTCCACTCGAAAGCATTATTCCAAGTATCAGGATTGTCATTATGTCCTTTATTCTCGATGAAATTATCATTATAAGCAGCATTACTGATCCGGCTCCGGCCCAGGCAGCTCCAACGAGGATCCAGGTTCCTGCACCTGTAAGCGAGGCTGCTGACATGTAAACAGAATAGCCCATAATAACGAAAGCTACTCCCAGGCTTGCTCCCGAGCTTATACCAAGAACATACGGACCGGCCATCGGATTTCTGAAAACAGTCTGCATCTGCAGCCCGCTTAACGACAAAGCGATGCCTACCAAAAAGGCTGTAACTGCTTTAGGAAGCCTGAATTTCATAATTATGGTCTCCTCAATCCCTGAACGATCACCGAAAAAAACAGAAAGGACATCACGCGGATGAATATTCACCGATCCGAGAAAAATATCAAGAACAAAAAGGATTATCAGACTAAGAAAAAGAAAGATAAAAATTAAATTATGTTTTTTCCTGTCAACCACTTTATAATCATTTTAATTTCCGGTAATAATGCAGATCATAATGGTCCAATATTCCCGGGTGCAGAATGGATGCTATATCACGGAGGATAATATTAGGATACAGGCTTCCGCTTTCCCAGTAATCGTTGCCTCCTTTTTTATTGAGTCTTTTGTCATTATTGAACAGATTGCCTTTTTTAAAACATGATAATTCAGCAAGCCTGGGATCGACTGACGATATTTCATCTTTCGAACGCGCAACACCGGTATTCAGCCAGAAATCAGCAGTAACGGCTTTCTGGTAAACATTTTCAATCCCGAAAGGCATTGAAAATGACGATTCAACATCAGCCCAAAGGTATTCTCCACCCGCATCGCTGATTATTTTGCTGATGTAGGAATTCCCAGGTGAGATAAACCAGGTATCCTTATAGGGCAAACCGAGCATCACTTTAGGCTTGTTCCCGGCTTTTAACTTTATTGTATCAATAATATTTAAATAATCAGCCGATATCCTATTAAATATCGAATCGGCCATTTCTTCCTTACAATAGAGCGCCCCGAAGAGCTTAATCCATTCTGCTTTCCCAAGGGGGTCATTTTCAAGATAATCAGCATTGAAGATGACATTAAACCCAAGCTCTCTGATCTTATTAACATGCCCTGCTGATTCGCTTCCTATCCCATACATCATTATCACCTCCGGAGAGATCCTGATCACTAGCTCGTTATTCAAACCTGCTTCGTAACCAACATCAGGAATCTCCTTTTCAGAAAGTTCTTCATTATATATGAATTCCGCACCCGAAACTGCAACAACCGATTCCTCTTCTTTGAGAGCTGAGATCATTGCGAGATGCGTTGTTGACATGCATATTATTTTTTTTACCGGAGCAAAGATCACCCCTGATGAATCAATACCCTCCGGAATTTCAGATCCCCTTTTCACTATGTAATATGAATGATTTACATCCTGTGCTCCCTGCCAGGGATCAACCACAGTCAGTTTCAGATAACCGTTTTCCCGTTCAAGAGTTAATCGTTCTGCATATAATATGATCTTCCCCCCGGTTAATGGTGCATTCTTTTGTACGACTTGATCAGCTTGTAAACCTGAAATGTTTCTTTTACAGCCCGTGTAAATTGCTGCAATCAGGAGGAATATCAATATACATCCCCTTCTGGTCATTTACCCTGATTTTTAAACCACATAAATCCCGGGATAATATCAGCCTGATACTGAGCTTTCATTATACCTTTCGGATCATAGTGAATGACATATCCTTTCTGCTGGTAATCGACTGCATCGGTAACCAGTATGTTGCCATTTGCAGGATTGATACCAAGCTTATAAAATGAATGTCCTTCCTGTGGAATAAGCGGAGTTGACGGAAGTTCATTGGCACTTATTGGAAGTCGTATGATCCCATTCTGGATAAAATAAAGTGTGTCACCCCCCCCATTGATCTGCAGGCATGTCGGATTTGCAGGCTTTGACGGAAAAACAAGCCTTTTTGATATTTCAAAGGTTGTTGGGTTTATCGCCAGAAGCTCAGCAGAATATTCGCCCGACCATCCTCCGTTGCAAAGGACCCAGAGAGTATTGTTACGATCAACAACCATGCTTTCCGGTTCTATGCCTACTTCTATCGAGTCAATTACCCTGTTTGTACCTGTATTAATAACCATTATTTCTTTTCCACCTACCCATTGAGCTACAAATGCGTTCATCCCAATAATTTCAATTGATTCTGATGTACGCCGGATATTTATATAACCTGAAACATCATTATTGCGTGTATCAATTACTGCAAGTGAGTCAGAGTACATGCTCGTTACATATCCCATACCATTACCAGTGAAAGCAATATTCCTGGGAGAATTAAGGCCTGTGATGGTATTTACAGATAGCATGCTTTTGTCATCTGCAACTTCAATTTTGCCGGAATTATTTACGACTATATAAGCTTTTTCTCCATGGAAGTTCATGGAGTTGGGTATGTCGCCAAGTATTCTATTATTAAGCCTTTGGAATACATTATTAAAGACACGGGTTGAATCAAAAGAATAGAACGATATTGAACCGTTTCCCGCCCTGAAATTACCTTCATTAATAATAAAAACGCCATCGCCTTTAAGGAATCCGGGAGTCAGGCTATCATTCTCCGTATCAGGTTTTGTACATGAGACGATAAAAAGAACAGCAAAAATTTTTACGATCAGCTTCATCATTATTTGATTATGTTAAAAAGTACTCCAAATGAATAATTTATTCCCGGCATTGGTTGCATTGCAATTACCTGATAACTGACATTAAAGATGTTGTTAATATCAATCTGAAGATCGGCACTGTTACCTTTAAGATTAATTGTATAGCCGGTCTTCAGGTTATTAAGAATAAAGCCAGGCAGATAATCCGAATTATCCGGAGTAATGAAGATTCGTCCTGTGTGATCGGAAGTCCATGATGCATTGAATTTTTTGTACGATATGGACAATCCCGCACAGGATCTGACTTCCGGAACATATACCAGTTGCTTCCCTGCTGAAGCATCTGTTGTGTTAGCTGTACGTGCTCTTGTAAAGGAATGACGCAGATTTAACCTTCCTGAAAATTCATTACGTGTCCAGACAAAAGTCGCTGATGTTTCTGTTCCCATTGAATTGACCCGCGCAATATTCAGTGCTGTCCAATATGTATATTGGCCGGGGCGCCATTGGATCATGTCTCGCATGGAGTTTCTGAAAAATGTCAGGTCAAACAGAATATCGGTTTCACCGGAAATTTTTTCTGAAGCCTGATAAATGAGTTCACCTGAAAACCCGTACTCATTCTTCAATCCTGGGTTACCTCCGGGAACCCAGAAAATATCATTCATATCAGGAATTTTTGAATTCTTTGAAAAATTTCCCTTGATGAAATGCTCTCTCCTTTCTGAGACCTTCAATTCAACACCTGCCGTAAAATCAGGTATCAGAAAAGTGTTATCATGAATAAGCTCCCTTATAAGCAGGCTTGAGCCCCACCGTTCATGCCTTTTTTCCAGAGAGGCAGTTATATTTATAATATTCCGCGAAGCATTTCCATCGTAATTATTTGATTTAATTACCGAAAACTCATTATTCAAGGAAGCTTTAATTGTAAAATTATTTCGTAATGAAGTCTCGAGTCCTGTTTTGAAAATAAATTTTCCGGAAAGATTTTTTGAATCAACAGACAATAGACGGTTGTAATAATCAAGTCTGTTAAATATTGCTGCCCCTGTTAAAGAATATTTAATATTTCTGTTGTATGCCACGTGGTTAAGCATGGTCCTCAGCGATTTGTCGGCCTGTGTCTCCCCTGAATTAATCTGCTGTACCGACATGGGCGACGGAAGGTTTCTTTGTGCCGATTGGTACCAGATCCTGGCTGAAGAAATGCTATTTGCCTTTCTAAAATAGAATTCCTGCAAAAGGCCCTGCTGTTTCATCTGGCTGTTTTTCCTGGTCTCCCTTATTGGCTCACCACCTGCAATATCGTTCAGAAAACTGAAGTTATTCTGAGCTGATTCTAAAAATGCTTTAGTTACGCTCTGGAAATGATCGTTTCCGCTTTTTATCTGAACTGAACCGGTATATCTTCCAAAGCTTCCTATACCCGGATTTAAGGTAACCGATGTTTCCTTCTTCCATACCGGTCCTGTTTCAAGATTTATACTCCCGCCTATCACTCCGCTGGCCAAAGCCATAGATGACCCACCGTAATAAACCTGCATTTTATCAATAAAGGCTGAGGGGATCAATGCAAGATCCAATTGACCAGGCATAGGTGTATTTATGTTTATGTCATTCCAGGTAACCTGTGTCTGGCTTGCCCCGGCGCCTCTGATGGAAGTTGTGGCTGTTCCTCCCGGGCCATAGCTTTTAATGAATATAAAAGAGTTTTGCGAGAGTACTTCTGCCAGGTTTGTTTGACGGGAGTATTTAAGCAAATTCTGATCTATCACGGTATTTTTAAACCCTGTTTGTATCAGGCCATTGATTTTACCGCTTATCACAACTTCCTTAATATGAATTGTATCATCCATCCTTTCCTGGCCCGAAAGATGAAATGAGAACATCAGCATCGCATGTATCATCAATAAACAAATCTTCCCAATGGCTCTCATTCGTCTGATCTTAATCAAAAAATTACATTTCAATTAACAGACCAACCAGTAACTGCCGGAAAGATCAAAGGGGGAATAGATTGCAAACCGTGCTTTTCTTCCCGAAAGCTTTGATTGATGTCTGTTATGGCAGGTCTTCTGACTTATCCCGGTTTTATGAAGCCTTCCCATAGCGCTTTCGCCACAGTGGCAGGTATTTCATAAAACCATAATCGTTGGAACGATTAGGCTTCACAGCAGCGGGTACTGTTCCGGATTTGAACCGGATTCCCTTTTCATTACAGTGATTTTATTTCACTGTAACACCATTTCTGCAAATATAGATGAAATAATTGAAGCTTCTGTTTAATAAATAATCAGAGATATTAACAAATAGATGAAGAAATTAACTCTGGGAGGAATGTTTCAGAGTTTCAGAGTTTCAGAGTTTCAGGGTTTCAGAGTTTCAGTTTGAAACGTGCGAAGCACCTGAAACATTGAAACGTGCGAAGCACCTGAAACATCTGTTTATTAGTTTCAAGGTTCGGTTAGAGAAACGAGACACGATAAACGATTATAGTGTTCCGCAGGAATTTCTTACAATAAGTTCAGGCAGGAGATTAACCTGTCGTTTATATTTACCTTTACCTTCATTCTTTACCTCCGACCAGAGCATGTTGGCAACCTTGATTGCAATTCCCGGGAAAGGTTTTCTCAGACATGTTACCGGAGAGAACATAAGATCAAATCCTGCACCCTCCTCCATTGATATGAGGGCAATATCCTGGGGTACTCTTAATTTCTTCTTCCTGAAAAATGCCATCAGCGGATAAACCATATTCGAATGCAATACTATCAGGATGTCGGTCCTGTATGGAGGACGAAGATATTTTTCAAGTTGCCTGAAGTCTGTCTCATCGTCAGTTTGTTCAATACTGATATCAATATGGGAAGTGGCCACTACTTCCGGATGGTTCTTCAGTGCAGAATTGATCTCGTCAATCAATGGCTTGTCTTCGAACATTTTATTACTGTCGGCAAGGATAAGAATATTTTTATACCCAAGCTTTCCTATATGATTTGCAACAAGAACTGCTCCCGCGCAAGTATCCGTACAAACGTTATTTAAACGAAGGGTTTTGATATTTTTCTCAAGAAGGACAAAGGGATAATCAGCTGAATTCAAAGCTCTCAGGGTATGCTCGTCGGCTGCCTCTCCAACCAGTATAAGCCCGCTGTAGAATTTTCTGAATGCTCCGACCATCCTGTCATAGCGCTGATCGTCAGGATCTTTTGTAACAATTGAAAACCCTACACCAATGCTTGAAAATGCTTTTTGAAGGTATGGGGTAATTTCAATTACAAAAGGATTATTAATGGAAGGAACTATCATTCCCAGAATCCCTGGTTTCTCCTCTATCGGTGAGACTTCATTTTTTTCTTTGAGAGAATCAAAATACCCCATCTGGCGGGCCATGTTAAGGACTCTCTCCTGAGTTTTCTTCCTGATCCCCTGCTGATCGGCCTTATTATTAAGTACCAGAGAAACTAAAGTGCCAGACACGCCAAGTCGTGCGGCAAGGTCTTTATTTTTAAATTTTTTTACCATTGATCAGGATTTTAGGGTGTATTAAATTTAGCCTTTTTTTCGAATTCCTAAAATTATTATTTAGAATATTTTAGAATATTTCAAAAAATCAGCAACGGCCAGCTTTTCAATAATATCTTAATGCGAACACTATTTTCAACCAATTAAAGTCAGCGCTCAAGGAATAAAAAAAGGTGCCTTTCAGCACCTTTTAACAAAAATGGATTTTTATTATTTCTTTTTAGGAGCATTAACTCCTCTCTGTTTTGCAGCCTCCTCAAGTCTGAGCTGCCATTTGGATTTCTTAATGGGTTTCTTCCTGTTCTCCTCGAGGGTAGCCAGTATCTTTTTCTCATCAATAAATCTTTTTGAAATAATATTCTGTCCCCATGTAATCATGTTTGTGAGGAAATAGTAGTATGTAAGACCCGAAGAGAAATTATTCAGAATTACCATAAACATTACGGGCATCATGTACATCATCATCTTCATTCCGGGCTGATCCGATCCCGGTGTGGTACCCGACATCTTCATTGTAAGCAATGTGGATGCTGTCATCAGAAGTGTGAAGAGGCTGACATGATCTCCATACATAGGTATTGTGAACGGAAGTGTAAGAATTGAATCATAAGTTGACAGGTCGGTGGCCCACAGAAAGTGCTCCTGTCTCAATTCAATTGACACCGGGAAAAACCTGAACATGGCAAACAGGATAGGCATCTGGAGCAGCATCGGGATACAGCCTCCCATCGGATTGACTCCTGCCCTCTTGTAGAGGTCCATGGTTGCCTGCTGCTTTTTAAGCGCATCCTCTTTCTTTGGAAATTTTTTACCTAATTCATCAACAAGCGGCTTAAGGGCTCCCATCTTTGCCTGGGATTGATAGGACTTAAAAGTGAGGGGAAGGAGAACGACCTTTATTATTAATGTAAGGATCAGGATGATGATACCATAATTTCCAATATAGTTATCGAGCCAGTTGAATATCGGAATTATTATAAACCTGTTGATCCACGAAATTATATTCTTTCCGAGAAAGACAAGCTCTTCAAGATCAAGATCTTTTCCTTCCTTACGCAAGGTGTTTATATGATTCGGACCGAAGTACATCTTCAGAGGAATTAATGAAGAAGCTCCCGGATTGAAAGGTAAACCAAGTTCGGTTGTAAAGAACCTTATATGATCCTGTGAAGAAGGTGTTGGCGTTGACGAAACAGAACCGTTCAGGAAAAAATCATTTGTAATAAGTACCGACGAAAAGAACTGATCCTGGAAGGCAACCCAGCTGAGCTTTGTTGTGAGATCAACTTTTTCTTCCTTGCTTGACCTCATCTTCAGATATTCGACATCGTCCTGGAAAAATTTGTATTTTACTGTAGCGTAATTCTCTTCGTTCTTCCGGTCTTTCTCCTGCTGGGGGATATACATTCTCCAGTCAAGAGTGACATTGTTCTGATTGGTGGCAATGATCTTATCCATGGAGTTAAAATTGACGTCGAAGTCTACCATGAACTTATCTGGTGCAAGGGTGTACTTATATTCAATATAGCTGCCCTCGCCGGCCACCAGCCTGAGTATTACGCTTTTTGGTTCTGTTGTTACAACAATTACCGAATCCTGTAAATCAGGCTTGAAATAAAGGTTGTTAGTCTGAATTGCCCTGTTATCGGCTGTGAAGAAATTGAAACCGAATATTGTGGAATCACCTGAAAAAAGGATTACCGGAAGAGAATCATGAGTTCTGTATTCTTTAAGCCTTGCAGAATAAATCCTTCCTCCTTTCAGTGATATTTTGAGATCAAGTTTATTATTCTCAAGAGTAATAAAATCATTTTTCCCATTAACTGAACCTCCGAAAGCACCATACTGGCTTGAATCAACAATATTCTGTCTGACGGGAAGCGGAGCTTCATTTACTGTGCGGTTTTCTTTAACCGAATCGGGTGTAATATCTGTAACTCCAAGCTTTAGATTAAGCTCATTCAGCTTTGCAATAGCTTCAGGCTCATTAGGTTTTAGCCTTAAAGCATTGAGATACCCGGTTCGCGCCTGCTCCAGATCACCCCTGGCAATTTGAGACTCGGCTGTCTCTATTGCACTTTCATATAATTTATTCGTCCGGCTGCTGTTATAAACACTGAATCCTATGAAGATCAAAAAAATTAGAACGAGTCCGGTTATTGTATTTTTATCCATTCCTTAAGATTATATTATTTTTTGTGTGTTTTTCTACTTACCTGGTTCTTTCCATCTTTAATACAAGCTTTGATAAAACCTGTGAACAGAGGATGCGGATTGACGACAGTGCTACTGTATTCCGGATGGAACTGCACGCCTATAAACCATTTATGATCAGGGATCTCTATTATTTCAACCAGACTTGATTCGGGATTTATTCCGACAGGAATCATCCCGTTGTTCCTGTAAACGTCAATATATTTATTATTGAATTCATACCGGTGACGGTGTCTTTCAATTACTTCCGTTGTTCTATAGGCATCATAGGCCCTTGAATCTTTACTGATAACGCACTTGTATCCACCAAGCCTCATTGTACCGCCCTTATCAATAACGCTTTTTTGTTCCTCCATAAGATCTATGACCGGAAACTTTGTCTTATGTTCTATTTCTGTTGAATGAGCTCCTTCCATATTGAGAACATTCCTTGCAAATTCGATAACTGCGCATTGCATGCCGAGGCATATTCCAAAGAAAGGGACATTATTTTCGCGTGCATACTTCACTGTTGCTATCTTACCTTCGATACCCCTTGATCCGAAACCTGGCGCGACCAGTATTCCATCAAGATCCTTAAGTTTTGAAACAACATTCTCTTCTGTTATTTCTTCCGAGTGTATGTAATCTACATTTACCGAACATTCATTCAATGCCCCGCTGTGAATAAATGATTCCGAAATTGACTTATAGGCATCGGGGAGCTCAACATATTTTCCTACAAGACCTATCCTGATGGAATGTTTCGGATTTTTAAGCCTGTCTAAAAACTCCCGCCATTCTTTCAATTGGGGCTCCTTTTCGACAGGAAGTGCAAATTTCCTGAGCACTGTCTGATCAAGCTTCTGATCGAGCATCTTCAACGGTACCTCATAGATTGTAGATACATCAACTGATTCTATAACTGCATTTTCTTCTACGTTGCAGAAAAGCGCAACCTTCCTTTTCGTTTCATCGTTCAGATGCCTCTCCGTTCTTAGTACAAGCACATCGGGCTGTACTCCTGCTTCAAGCAGCTCTTTTACTGAGTGCTGGGTCGGTTTTGTTTTTGATTCTCCGGAGGCTGCAAGGTAAGGAACCAGCGTAAGGTGAATGACAAGGCAATTCTGTGATCCAAGTTCCCATTTAAGCTGACGAACCGATTCTATGTATGGTAACGATTCTATGTCGCCTACTGTACCGCCGATCTCGGTGATAACAATATCGAAGAGGTCTCCCTTGCTTAACAGTTTTATTCTCCTTTTTATCTCATCAGTGATATGAGGTATAACCTGTACTGTTTTTCCAAGATAATCACCCTTTCTCTCCTTGTTTATAACCGACTGGTAGATACGGCCCGTTGTAACGTTATTTGCCTGGCTTGTAGGTACATTCAGGAATCTCTCGTAATGACCAAGGTCTAAGTCAGTCTCCGCACCATCGAGAGTGACATAGCATTCGCCATGTTCATAAGGATTAAGCGTACCTGGATCAACATTGATGTAAGGATCAAGCTTCTGGATGGTTACAGAATAGCCTCTTGCCTGCAGCAATTTTGCAAGTGAAGAAGAAATAATACCCTTCCCCAGGGAAGAAGTAACTCCTCCTGTAACAAATACATATTTAACGTCTTTCAAAGCAAGAAAGTTATTTAGTTCTAATCATCAAGACCAGACTGGTCAATCATTTTGACTTTTTCCTCAAGAGTCTTAATCATTTTTTTTGCACTATCGATCTTTTCCTCAACTTCCCTTATCATAGTATCAGCTTTGGCTGATTTTGCAAAGAAACCAATGTTGTTTTCCCAGAGGACAATATCACTTTCAAGCTGTTTGATCTTGGTAAAGAATTTATCTCTCTCGTTATGGACTTTCCTTGATGCTTTCGGATTGGCTTTGAGATTATCCAGTTTAGTCTTGTATTTAAGTATGCTCTTATCCTCATCTGCGATCTTCAGCTTATCGAACTGCTTATTGAGCGCGTTCCGGTATCTGTTTGTAATTTCCTCCTTTTTATTAAAAGGAACAAATCCTATATCGGTCCATTTTCTCTGCAGATCCTTAAGGTGATCAAAAGCAGCCTGAACGTCTGCTCCCGGTTCAAAACCTTCAAGCTCTTCTATGATAGCCATCTTACCCTTCAGATTATCCTCATAAGAGGTATCGAGTTTTGAAAAGTATTCGGCCTTCTTATTAAAGAAATGGTCGCATGCCTTTCTGAATCTCTTCCATATACGTTCAGACTGTTTTCGGGGAACCGGACCAACATCCTTCCAATCTCTTTGCAACTTGATAAGTGCATCTGATGTGGTTTTCCAGTCAGTACTTTCCTGTAGGGCTTCAGCCTGGAGGCACAGTTCTGTCTTTATCTGGAGGTTATTCAGCTGTACTTCCTTATTATCGGCATAGAAGCTTCTCTTCTTTTCGAAGAATGCATCACAGCCCTCCCGGAAACGCTGATATATCTTATTATTTTGTTTTTTCGGAGCGAAACCGATAGTTCTCCACATTTTCTGCAAGGCAACTACTTTATCAGCTCTTTCCTCAAATTCCTTGAAGTTATTCATCTCAAGCAGGTTGACCGCTTCCACAGCCTCGCACAGGGCTATCTTTGCTTCAAGATTTTTCCTCTGCTCTTCTTTAAGCTTTTCGAAATATTCGTGATGCCTTTTATTATTCTGGGAAGTTGCTTCCTTGAATCTATCCCATATCTCATTCTTTGACTCGGCCGGAACGGGACCTATCTCGCGCCACTGATCATGGTATTCCTGCAAAGCTCTGAAAGCTGTTACCGGATTAGGCTCAAGTAAAAGGGCTTCAGCTTTCTCGCACAAAATAATTTTTGCTTCGAGATTCTTCTTAAGATCAAGATCCCTTAATTCCTTATTTATTTTTATGTAATCGTAAAATAATTCAACATTATGGTGATAATTCTCCCACAGATCCTTAAGAGCACTCTGCGGCACAACACCTATCTTATGCCAATCATTCTGCAGCTGTCTGA
Source organism: uncultured Bacteroidales bacterium (assembly GCA_942492865.1). Taxonomy (GTDB): domain Bacteria; phylum Bacteroidota; class Bacteroidia; order Bacteroidales; family VadinHA17; genus LD21. Next base: position 3,969,201 of record OW818650.1, read on the forward strand.
AGTCATGAAAAGTTTTATTGATTGATTCTTCCCTGTTTACAAGGTCCTTGATCTTATCAATAATCTCATATTTCTTTTTCAGGTTATCATACTTTCCTGCTTCCTGTATCTTATTGAAATCGGTCTTTTTCTCCTTATACTTTTCAAGAAGATCTTTTACTTTTATCTCATCACTGTCAACATGTGATCTAAAATCTTCAATTTTTCCGCCATCATCCAGAAATTTTGTCTTCTTCTCGTCAGCTTCAGTCTTTAGTTTTCTATAGAATAAAGCTTTGATCCGTTCAACATCATTGCGTATTTCCGAAGGTGGCCGGTTTTCAATTATCAAGGCAAGAGTCTCAACCAGCTCATGTCTGGTATAACCGGAATAATCAACCTGAGGTAGCTCTATGTTATCATAATCATGTTCATGATCGTGCAAAAGATCAGAACTGTCATCATGTTCTGGTTCACCAGGTTCATCTTCAGAGCTATCACTGTCAATATGTTTCTCTTCGGTAGCAACTGGTTCGGCAACTTGTGTTGTTATGTCAGAAGGCAACTCTTTCTCAGGTTCGGCTGCCGGTTCATTTTCCAGCGCTTTTTCAGCATGTATGTTTTCTTCAGGTACCGAAGCATTTTCTTTTGCTTCGAACTGTTCATCACGAACAGTGTCATCCGGATTTTTCATAATCATTTTTAATCCTTTCTTATTTCAGCTCATTATCAGTAGTCTACGCCATGGAAGTCCATGGAATTTTCAGATTACGAAAATATTGAAATATTTAATAATACTCAAAGATTTAGCCTAAATAAAAATGATAATCAATGAGAAACATAAGATCTCTCCATTTAGATCTCTCTGAATGCACTGACTTGTCGTCGTTAATATTTTATTTCTCCGTCCTTTTATTGACAGAGGCCAGGTGGCGGAAGGGGTTTATAATCTTTTGCAACAATCTTGTATCTTCGGTAATAATTTCAGCAATTCCCTGCATCTTTTGTGTGAATTGGACCTCTCTTCCGTAGAGTGTCCTGAATCCGTTCGAAAGGGAAATCTCAATCACATATCCATCATCGACCGGAACATCAGATATAGATTTGACTGATCCTCTCAACATGCCGTATTCGAGGTAAGGATATCCGCTAAGCTTTATATTGACCATAAGTCCGGGCTTAACTTTGCCTGAACGTTGCATCTTCAGGTTTACTCTTCCTATGTAATCTCCTGTTTCAACTGGAATAACATTGAGAACCGGTTCATCTCTGGTTACAGTTTGATTATTATGCCAGAAACTGGTAAATGATACTACTCCGCCTATTGGAGATATAAGCAGGTAGTTAATTTCCCAGATCCTGATCTGAGCCTTAAGGTTAAGGAACGATTCATTTAAAGCCGATAAAAGCTTTTCTTTTTCAGCCTGTCCCATTATCCTGTATTCCTGTAAAAGCAGGTTTTTAGAAGCAATTTCAATGAGCCTTGAGGCATGGTCGAGACGTATATTCTGCAGGTCGATATTGTATCTTAGAAGTGATTGACGTGAGCTCTCTATTTCGCTCTCTGAAAAAACTTTTTGTACATACAGGATTGAATCCCTCCTGAATTTTTTTGATTCAATTGCCAGGTTTTCAACGAAGATTTTTTCTTTGATCTCCACCCTGTTTACATATTGCCTGAGGCTTTTTATTTCCTCATTGGTAGCAATGATCTTATTACCATAATAATTATTCCTGACGAATGCCTGGTAATCGGAAAGGTTCTTCTGGAATAGCGCCCAGTGGCTTTGTAATTCACCCAGTTCCGGAAAACCTTCAATAAGATTACTTTGGAACAGTTCAGGCCGTGTAACAGTATCTGTAAGCTTTTTCAGATGGTCAATATCCCCGATTGATGCTGCTGTTTCTATTACAGCCAGCAATTTACCCTGAGGAACAGCTTCACCATCAACGACATACAGGTTCTTTATCCTGCCCGATACTTTTGCAGACATTGTAACGGGCGGATTTTCGGTTGTGATCTCCACCTGAGAACGTATAATATCAGGATATTTAATCAGCCATGCGAGAATGAGGATCAGTAATAATACAGAGAATATCAGCGTAGTTCCGAATTTAAGGATTTTTCCCGGCGGTCTGCCCATTATTTCTCTTACCGGTTCGGAATGCAATATTTCAGGTTTTTTCTCTGCCTCCATTTGTCATTAATTACCGAGTTCAAGCTGATTTCTGATGAGGTTATAATAAGCACCCCTGCTTTTAATGAGATTCTCATGATTACCAATCTCTACAATTTTCCCATTTTCAAGAACAACTATTTTGCCCGCATTACGGACGGTACTTAACCGGTGCGCTACTATTATAACAGTTTTATCCCTGAAAAACCCTGAAAGGTTTTCTACAATGGCCTTTTCATTATTTGCATCAAGTGAATTGGTAGCTTCATCGAAAATTATTATTTCCGGATCTTTATAAATTACGCGTGCTATAAGGAGCCTTTGTTTCTGCCCTTCACTCAAACCATGGCCATTGGAGCCAATCTTAGTATTATAGCTGAGAGGAAGTGATTCAATAAAGTCTTTAATATTTGCGATCTTAACTGCCCTGAGAAGCTTTGTCTCGTCTATTTCTTCTGTTCCCGGGGCAATATTTGCAGCTATTGTATCAGGAAAAATAAATCCATCCTGCATAACAGCTCCCACCTTGTTCCTCCACAGATTCAGGCTCAGGTTTGACAATCTTGTATCGCCTATGATTATCTCTCCGGCCACCGGCTGGTAAAATCCCAGTATCATCTTCAGCAGTGTTGTTTTTCCGCTTCCGCTTGTGCCGACTATTGCCGTAATATTATTTTCCTCAATTGTAAGGTCTATATCTTTTAAAGCGTACGGTGAATGGGGCCCTTCATACTGAAATGAGAGGTTAATAATTGAAATATCTTTCTTTTCGGGCAATTTCCTTATTTTTATCTCCTGATCAGATTCTTCTTCGTCCATCTGATGTATTTCAGCCAGCCTGTCAAGACTCATCCTGGCATCCTGGGAAACCCTCAGAAAACCAATTATCTGATTAAGCGGTACATTTAACTGTCCTATAATGAACTGTACTGCCAGCATCATGCCCAATGTCATGTCTCCTTTAAGAACGGCTGAAGCTGCGATGACGGTTATCGAAAGGTTTGTAACTTCATTTATAAGTGTTGCTCCGGCACTCTGGTATTGCATAAGGCTCAGAAACTTCACCTTTAAACCAAATATCTCAGCCTGAAGTCTTTCCCAATCCCACCGCATACTCATTTCGCTGCGGGTAAGCTTGATCTCCTGCATACCGTTCACTATGTTGATGAGCTTATTTCCCGATTGGGACATCTGTTTAAATCTCTGGTGATCGAGTCTCGACCGGCTCTTCATAAATAGTGATACCCATAGAACATACAATGTTGTTCCTGCAATGAAAAGAAGGAGAATAGCAGGGCTGAAAATGGCAAGCACGATCCCGAATACAATAAGGTTGAAAAAAGAAAACATTATGCTCAGGCTTGTCGAGGTAAGAAATTCTTCAATCCTGTTATTATCTTCAACGCGCTGCAATATATCGCCTGTCAGTTTTGTATCAAAGAAAGCAATCGGCAGCGACATGAGTTTCTGGAGAAATCCGGAAACTATAGCAATATTCACTCTTGCCCCAATGTGTAACAGTAGCCATCCTCTTATAAATTCAACCGACATTCTTCCAAGAACCAGTGCCAATTGAGCAAATAGAATAAGATATATAAAGGATATATCACTGTTATTCAGACCTATATCTATTATTGACTGTGTCAGGAAAGGAATTATCAGCTGAATACAACTTCCCAGTAAAAGTCCAAGTACGATCTGGCCGAGATATTTCCTGTAAAGACGGAAGTATTTCAGAAGAAATCCGAATCCATGAGATTTTACACCCTCTTCATTCGATCCTGAAATTTCCGGAGTAGGCTCCATTATTAATGCCAGCCCGCTATTTTCTCCATCAACCATAGTTGTTGCCCAGTTTTTCAGGAATTCATCATGATTATACTTTACCAATCCAATAGCAGGGTCTGCGACCCATATCTTCTTATCAGTGATCTTATATACAACTACAAAATGTTTCTGGCGCCAGTGCACAATGCATGGGAGCGGGACCTCATCATTCAGCAGTTTAAAATTTATTTTTACCCCGATAGTTCTGAATCCGATATTTTCAGCAGCTTCAGACAGGCCCAGGAACGACACACCCTCCCTGGTGATATAACATTTTTTGCGAAGCTGTTCAAGAGAATAATTGACCTTGTAATAGCTTGCTACCATCTTCAGGCAGGCAGGGCCGCAATCCATTGCATCAGGTTGTTTTACAAACGGGAAGGACATTTCAGGGTGCAGGCAGATAAGGTTAATACAGAGTAAAGATATTTAATTATTTTTTCCTGCCAATAATCTTTACTTCAGTGCGCCTGTTTATTTTTCTTCCTTCAAAAGTTACATTATCACCAAGAGGTGACTGGTTTCCATAGCCCCTGTGCGTGAGCCGATCAGTCTCTATACCATTATCTGTAAGAAACCTGACGACCGACAGAGCTCTTTTTTCGGATAACACGATATTGTGTTCATTTGAGCCCGTTGAGTCGGTATATCCTCCAATTTCGACGATTATATCATTGTTTGCCCTCAATAGCCCTATCAGATTATTTAATTCAGCTTTTGATTCCTTTTTAAGCTCCCACATGTCAATATCAAAAAATACATTCGCCAGTTGAATCTTTTCTCCGATCCTTACCGGGCTGAGAACTATGGTTTTTATAAATGGTTCGGAGGCTGAGTGTTCACCCTCAAAAACAAAATTTTCCGAATAGAAGAGGTATCCAGGTCTGCTTACATTCAACCCATAGTCATATCCCTGCGGAAGGCAAACAAGAAAGTTTCCTTCACTATCGGAAGTGCTTTTGACAGAAGTTTTACCCAAGGAATTATTTACCAGTTCATAATTCACTTTCAGCATTTTACCAGTTTCCTTATCGTATACTTTTCCTTTTAGATATGATACTGGATCGGGTTGAATAGATTCATCAAGAGAAAAATAAAAGATGTCTTTTCCATTTGCATCATCACGCTTCGATGAAAAAAAAGCATTCTGGCCACCTGATTCAATTACAAGTCCCATTTCATCATTGTGAGTGTTGATAGGATACCCCAGGTTTTTTGGCAGCGTCCAGGTGCTGTCATCATTCATCCTTGTCATATACAGGTCCGATCCACCCATGCCTGGTCGGCCATCTGATGCAAAATACAATGTTCTGCCATCGAAATGAATGAATGGAGACATTTCATCACCCTCTGTATTAATGCTTTTCATGTTTATGGGTGACGACCATCTGTTCCTTTCATTTAAAATTGAATACCATATATCCTTGCCTCCAACACCTCCTGGCCTGTTACTTGAAAAGTACAATATCCGGTCATCAGCGCTGATTGAAGGCTGGGATTCCCAGTATTTTGTATTAATCGGGTTGCCTGCATTCACCGGGATTGACCATTTCCCATTATCAAACGCAGAAAAATAGAGATCACAGCTTCCTATCCCGCCTGTACGGTCGCAAGCAGTAAAATACATGTAGTTTCCACGCGATGAAAGCGCCTGGGCTCCTTCATTACTGCTTGTGTTGATTGGAGCGCCGGCATTAATTGCTTTCTGCCATTCGTCGCCGGTATATAAACTTATATAGAAATCTTCCTGTTCCACCCTTGTATTTCCATTACCCTGAGATTTATTTTGCCTGGTGAACATCAGAGTACTGCCGTCGGCCGTGATGGAAGGCCAGTATTCATCATTAATTGAATTGATGGAACTGCCTACGCTTACAGGATTGAAAGGCACCGGTGTCTTCATTGCTTCTATTGCAAATTCGCAATTTTGCATTTTCTTAACTGCGATGGCCCTGTTCTTCTCAGAAATGTTTTTCTGGCTCAGATAGATCTGATAATGGGTTTGAGCATTGTTATAGTTACCTGACAGGAACTCGGCCTCAGCAAGGTTAAAGAACAATGGAGGATGAAACAAAGAATCGATACTTACCGCTTTCCTGTAAAATGAAACAGCTTCACTGTGCCTCATCTGTTTCGACAATAATTCCCCCAGCATTACATAAGCCTCATAAAATTGCTTATCGACCGATATTGCTATTTTGAAGTTTTTTTCTGCATTCTTAAAGTCAAAATAATCATAGAGTGAGACACCTTCATTATAAGCCCTGACCGCCTTGTTCGATGATGAATGAAGATTCTGAGCCTGGCTGGTCAGTCCGATGATAAGGAATAATATGATTGCAGCAAGTCTCATAATTATCATGGAATATGCATGTACTTATGAATCTGAAGTGACATTCTCCATGCAGGGTTCCTTTTTATATATTCTACGATTTCAGGAACGACTTTTTCAAAACGGCTCCATTCGGGCTGAAGATAAAGCATACATCTTTTACCTACAACACTGCGGAATCTTTCTGCCCATTCAAGGTCAGTTTTACCCAATACTATTATTTTAAGTTCATCAGCCATGCTGTAAATTTCATCAGTTGGCAGCTTGTTTTTTTTTGGTGAGAGACAAATCCAATCCCAGGTTCCCGTTAATGAATGCGACCCGGAAGTCTCGAGGAAAGTGCTGATATTTTTTCTTTTTAAGCCTGTGCATAGAAAATCAAGGTTCCACATTAAAGGTTCTCCTCCTGTTACCACTACAGAATCTGTGCCGGATTTTATAACATTATCAATAATCTGCCCTGTATCCACCAGAGGATGTATGTCAGCATCCCATGAAAAACTCGAATCGCACCAGCTGCACCCAACATCGCACCCCCCCAGGCGAATGAAATATGCTGCTTTGCCGGCATGAAATCCTTCCCCCTGCAAAGAGTAAAATTCTTCTACCAGTGGCAGTCTTAATCCATCGTTTTTCTCTCCGGAAAGGCTATCCATTTAATTCTTATTGATCTTCAGCAGTTGCAGAAATTCTTTCATAAAAAATGTATTATCATGAATTCCCGCGAAATTTTCTGCATCTGGTCCAAAAGAGAAAACAGGTACCATAACACCTGTATGACCTTTGCTGGAAAAAGTGGAAGTAACCTTATTTTCTGGAATACTGCCGCCTGTAAGGGAGAGTCCGCCCGTTTCGTGATCGGCAGTGACAATAATCAGAGTCTCACTGTCTTTCTGAGCAAACTCAAGAGCAATGCCGACTGCCTTATCGAAATCTATTACTTCAGAATAGGTATATAGCTCATCATTATCATGTGAGCCCCAATCGATCATTGAGCCTTCAATCATAAGAAAGAAGCCATCATCGTCCCTGTCCAGTACCTGGATAGCTTTTCTTGTCATCTCTTCTAACATACCTTCTCTGCCCTCATGTGCTTTAGGCATGTGCTCTTTTGCCAAAAGACCTGCAATTTTGGAAGAGGTTGAATTCCTGAGATCATCGATTGAATAGACTACATCATAGCCCGCCTTTTTCAAATCAACCGTTAGATCTTTACCATCTTTTCTTTTACGGAAATGGTCTTCTCCGCCTCCCAGGAAAATATCAGCAGCGCCATTCAGAAAATCGGTTGCAATATCCTCATAATTTCCTCGTCCCGCATTATGAGCAACAAATGAGGCAGGTGTTGCGTGTGTGACTGCGCTTGTGCTTACCACTCCTGTGGATAAACCATTTTCATGTGCGATCTCCAGTATTGATTTTACCGGCTTTCCATCGGGGGTCACTCCTATCACTCCATTATTTGTTTTTTCTCCGCTTGCCATCGCAGTTCCGGCTGCTGCAGAATCGGTTATATAATTATCTGCCGAGTAAGTTTTAATGAAACCGGCATAAGGGAATTGTTCAAGATAAAATGGCTGTTTGCTTATTGTCATGCCGGCATAGAGATGGGATACCCCCATTCCGTCACCAATAAACATAATAATATTTTTGACGGGCTTTTCACCCGAATTCTGATTACTTATAGTATTAGAAACTGAACACCCTGACAATAACAATATGACCACCAGAGCATTAGCTATCTTTTGATTATTTTTCATGTTATATTTAATTTGTTTTATTTATAACAAACAATAAATTAATTTGTTCCAATTTATAATACCTCGATGATTTTTCCTGTTCCATACCTGGAACACTAATTACTCTGAGTTCCAAATAATAATGTATATTCTTTTCCCGCTGCCTTTTTAACCCATTCTTCAGGAATGACTTTCCAGTTATTAAACGGTTGCGGACTTATTGTTTTTTTCTCTTCAATGTAATTCATTATATAATATCTAAGGTCTCTTTCCGTCGAAGAGATCAGTCTTGACCATACTTCATCGTTCGTTATTCCGGCTCCTTCTGTGAGGATACCTCCTCCCCCGTTTCCTCTGTAAGAGTTCAGCGCTACCTTATATTCCTTGTCTTTTATGAAAGAACTTCCATCAGAAAAGCCTGAGATAGTTATCCTTTCCCCTTCAGGTTCTCTTACATCAACAGTGTATTCGATACCTGATGCAGAATCAAAATTATATGGAAGGTTCTTTAACCAGGCTTTACCATTAGTTAGTGTTGGCTCACCATCGGTCCCTGTCCTGAGCTTAAGAAGCATATCACCGGGTCCCTTCATAGTATTGAACCAGTTTGCATAAGAATATTCAAGATAACTGTCGATTTCAGCTCCGGTCATTGTTATGGAATAAAGCAGGTTTTCGTACTTGTAAAGTTTGAACATGTCGCCAACCGTAACGGGTCCCTTTCTGATCTCCATATCAAAAGACAGAGGAGCAGCAAAGGAGATATCGGCCCCGGTTATTTCGAGCTGAATTAAATGTACCAGATCAACAAAGGCTGATGACCCGAAATATGAATCTCTCGATGACATTGCTGCAGTTGAATTACCTATAACTTTATCGACATAATTAAGAATTGTATTATTCTGATTTTCAAATTTTTCAGTAAATTCCCGGTCAGGTCTAAAATCCCTAACATCGATTATTCTGCCTTTAACTGAGCTCCTGGTATTTCGCTTCCTGTCATTCAGGGTAATCTCGGCAACAGCAAGATTTCTGGAGTAACTACCGCCATTAAGAATTAATATTGTATCGCCGGCAATATTCACAAATTTCTCATTTTCGACCTTATGGTCGTGACCAGTAAAAATTATATCAAAACCCGGAATATTGTAGGCAACTGCAGCTGAGCCGTTTTCGCTGATTAATGGTTTTGAAACCTTCTGATAATCATCTTTATCCCATCCGTCATGAAAAAGTCCAATCACAAAATCTGGTTTTTCTTTCAGTATTTCGGGCATCCATACTTCTGCTGTATGAACCATATCATCGAATCTGATCCCTTCATAGAGCTCAGGTGGCAACCAGTTTGGTATGGCAGGTGTAACCAGTCCCAAAACGGCCACCTTAATCCCGTCCCTGACAATAATTGTATAAGGTTTGAAATAGGGCTTACCGGTGTTTATATCTACTGCATTAGCTGCAAGCAATGGAAATTTATATTCCTTTACAAGCCTGTCATAAACAGAATGGCCTGCCTCTATATCATGATTACCAACTGTACCGGCATCAAAGCCAATATAGTTCATAGCCTCAGAAGAAATATGCTGAGATACCGTATCAATAAAATTGTAATAGTATAATGATGGCTGTCCCTGAAGATTATCTCCGTTATCGAGAAGAATTACTGACTTGCCACTGTTCCTGATGTTCTTTAAATATGTTGCCGAATGAGCAAGAGAAGCATTAAGTTCACCTTTTTCGATGAAATCGTATGGCAGTATAGTTCCATGCAGATCAGTAGTTTGAACGACAAAAAGGCTTTTCTGCCTGTTTCCTGAGCAGGAAACCATTATTATCAGTAACAATGAAATTGCAAAAGCCCTGAATTGAAAGTTGTATCGCATCTTGATCATTTTTTTCAAAAATACAAATTTAGGAAAGGTTGTTCATTTTAAAGGATGAATCCTCTGCTAAAATTATTTTTATTGCTACAAGGGTTCAAGGACTCCAGGTTACAATTATGAGCTCCGCGTTTCCCGTGCAACCAGTTGTAAAATATTGGGAGGTATGATGGTAATCATTAACTTTGTCCAAACCTCAGATCATGGTAAAAACCGGACTTGATATTATATCGGAGAAGCTTCCATCTCAATTAAAGGGAAAAAGGATCGGAATTCTCTGTCATGCACCAAGCATCACTACAGATTTCAAACATATTACAGAAATATTTTTTAAAAGGACCGACTGCAGGCTCTCAGCAATATTCGGACCGCAGCACGGGATCTATGGGCAGACCCAGGATAATATGATAGAATGGCAGAGTGATAAGCACCCCGTTTACGGAGTACCCCTTTACAGTCTCTATGGTGAACACCGCAAACCCACAAGTGAGATGTTATCGGACATTGATATTTTTCTGATCGACATACAGGATGTGGGAGCAAGACTTTATACCTATATATGGACCGTAAAGCTGTGCATGGAAGCATGTGTTGAAAAGAATATTCCGGTGTGTCTGCTCGACAGGCCCAATCCTGTTGCCGCATTGCCATTTGACGGTCCGGTGATGAAGGATGAATATTTTACTTTCGTGGGAGGCGCCTCAATTCCTCTTTGTCATCGTATGACACCGGGAGAGATCGCAGTATGGCTGAAGGAAAAATATTATCCGGCATGTGATCTTAATATAGTATGGATGGAAGGCTGGAAGAGAAATTCATTTTACGATGAGACAGGTCTCCCATGGGTATTGCCTTCACCAAACATGCCTTCACTCCAGACAGCAATTGTTTATCCGGGCACTGTACTTATTGAGGCATTGAATCTTTCTGAAGGCAGGGGCACCACTATACCTTTTGAGCTTTTTGGCGCTCCATTCATCGATGCTTATAAATTAAAAGCGTCACTTGACAAAAGGAAGATCCCGGGTTGTGCATTCAGGATTCATGGCTTTATCCCCACATTCAATAAGTTTTCTGGAGAATATTGTAATGGAATTCAGATACACGTTACTGACCGCCGGATCTTTTACCCTGTATATACCGCGCTGGAGATCTTTGATGCAATCATTGAAACTTCTGCCGGTGATTCTCTGAAATTCAATCCTCCGCCTTATGAATATGAATACAATAAAATGCCATTTGATATTCTTTCAGGAGATGATTTAATGAGACAATCCCTTCTGAAAAGAATGCCTGTAAGATTAGAAAAGGAAAGATGGGACCATGAAATTGAAACCTTCCGGTTAGAATTTGAAAAAATTGCCTTTTATCGGGAGAAGTAGGCACCAGTGCTAAATGACTCCCTATAAGACTTCACTTTTTAAAAAATCCTGATAGTTTTTCAATCAGAATATCCTTATAGATCGGCTTGATAAAATAATCGTTAAATCCTGATTTGATAAGATTTTCCTGATCGCTTGTAAGACCGTATGCCGTTTGTGCCACAATAATTGCTTTGGTTCCCAGCTTTCTGATCTTTGCGGCAGAAGAATAACCATCAATAACAGGCAGTTGAATATCCATCAGTATTACATCAATATCCTCGTTTGCTGCAGCGATTTCATAAGCCTGCTGTCCATCTCCCGCATTAAGCAGCACCGCACCCGTTTTTTCGAGCACCTTGTTAAGGTACAATCTGCTTGACAGATCATCTTCCACGATAAGGATTTTTTTACCTTTTAAAAGTTCACTGTCCATTATAATTACCATTTATTCAAAAAGGCCCTCGTCTCTCAGAAGTAACAATATTGCCGATTGGGATACTACTATATATTTTTCCTTATTGAATTCTATCTCGATTGCGCTTGACTGAAGGTAAACTGCCTGGTCGCCAGCCTTGGGCTGAAGCGGTACATAAAGGGGCTCCTCCGATCTGTTCTTCCAGGGTTCATCCGTTTCAGCAACAGAGGGAATAGGATAACCCGGACCCACTTTTACTACATACCCTATCTGTACTTTTTCATTTTCATTTACACCAGGAGGGAGAAGGAGGCCGCTCCTTGTTTTTGCCTGAGGAACTTTTGGCCTGATCAATATCCTGTCTCCTATAACTATCAGTTTCTGTAAATCCTTTTCTTCTAAGGTAACACTCATAATATCATTGCATCAATAAACTCTATCTTACAAAAATACCAAATATAATCATAACAGCAGCCGGCAGAAAAGTTTTTATTAATATTACAAACCAAATCCGGGGCATTACTATCAGAACAAAACTCTTTATGAGTGAAAACGATACATACAGGACAATCCGATCTTCAGCCCGGGGAGTGTATAAAGAGAAAGGCAGCAGATTTATCGCAATTGCATATCCTGTTTCACCACAGGACGAGATAAAGCCGATACTGGATAAAATACGGAAAGATTATCACGATGCCAGACATCATTGCTTTGCCTATATGATTGGCAGCGACAGGCTTACATGGAGAGTTAATGATGACGGAGAACCATCAGGTTCGGCCGGCAAACCTATTCTCGGACAAATAAATTCTTATGTTCTTACAAATATACTGATCATAGTTATCAGGTATTTCGGAGGAACATTGCTTGGAGTAAGCGGATTGATAAATGCCTATAGAACAGCTGCTTCTTCAGCAATTATGAATGCTGAAATAGTGGAACGTCATCTTCACGAATATCATGAGATACGCTTTCCTTATATCAGTATGAATGAAGTCATGAAAATATTGAAAGAGGAAGGAGCCGGTCAGTCTGAGCAGAAAATGGATACAGAATGCTGTGTTAAGATCAATTTCAGAGTATCAGCAAAAGAAAGGATACTTGAACGTCTCTCCAGGACTGAGGGTTTAAGTATAAGTTATATCTGTACCTGTTAGAGTTGCAATAATTAATAAATATTGTAAATTAATTATCAACAGTATTATTAATTTCTGGTTTCTTAATTAACTTTAACAGATAGCATTAATGTTACACCCAATGTCACAATTCAATGAAGAACAGAAGTTTAGTTTCCATCGACGATTTCTCAAAGGATGAGATAATGCATATCCTCAACCTTGCTGGAGAATTTGAAAAACAGCCGGTCAGAAAGCTTCTTGAAGGAAAGGTAATTGCCACCCTGTTCTTCGAACCATCAACACGCACAAGACTGAGTTTTGAGAGTGCAATCAATAAGCTGGGTGGTAAGATAGTAGGCTTCAGTGATTCCTCAAATTCGAGCGTTTCAAAGGGAGAAACATTGCACGACACGATTAAGATGGTGAGCTGCTACAGCGACCTTATTGTTATAAGGCATCCTGTTGAAGGAAGCGCCCGCTACGCAAGCGAGATTGCTTCGGTACCGGTTATAAACGCAGGAGATGGCGCAAACCAGCATCCCACACAGACCATGCTTGACCTGTTTTCAATAAGGAAGACTCAGGGTACACTTGATAACCTCAACATTTTTATGGTCGGAGATCTGAAATATGGCAGGACAGTTCACTCACTTATGATGGCGATGTCGAGATGGAACACCACTTTTAATTTTATTTCACCAGAAGAGCTGAGGATGCCTGACGAATTTAAGCTATACCTTGAAAACATAGGTTTAAAATACTACGAACATACTGATTTCACAGATATTATATCAAAAGCTGATATAATTTACATGACCAGGGTACAGAAAGAAAGATTCTCTGATCCTATTGATTACGAGAAAGTTAAAAACATATATGTTTTAAGGAACTCAATGTTGAAGAATACAAAGCCAAACATGCGTATTTTGCACCCACTTCCGAGAGTAAATGAAATCCACACTGATGTGGATTCCAATCCCAAGGCATATTATTTTGAACAAGCTCTGAATGGAGTCTTCACCAGGCAGGCTATACTATGCGCTTTATTAGGAATCAATTAAGCAAACATTACCTATGAAAGAACGTAAACAACTGAGTGTAAGTGCAATTGAAAATGGAACAGTGATTGATCATGTTCCTGCAAAGAACTTATTTAAGGTAATTCAGATACTTGGCCTGGATAAGATTGATAACCAGGTGACCTTCGGCACTAACCTCGAGAGTAAAAAGCTGGGAAGGAAGGCTATTATTAAGATTGCCGGAATATTCTTTGAAGACGAGGACATTAACAGGATCGCTCTCGTTGCACCCGATGCAAAGCTGAACATTATAAAGGATTACGAAGTGGTTGAAAAGAAAGAGGTTGTTGTACCCGATAATATTGTTGGTATTGCAAGGTGCATGAATCCCAAGTGTATAACCAACTTTGAACACGTAATAACCCGGTTCAGGATAGTTTCAAAAAAGAATGTCGCTCTGAAATGCCATTACTGTGAGAAGATCACCAACCAGGAGAATCTGCATATAATTTAGTATCATAAATCCATTTGAGGTATAATGGGAAATGCAGCAGCGTTGTGACTGAATATCACCTCAGTCTATCGTACGATCTCACTATTTCCTCATCTTTCTTAATTCCTCTGTAAGCTAAAAAGGTACTGAGCAATGTCAGCAACGGAATTATCAGATTCAATCGCGGATCGGCTTCAACATTGTAACTCTTCATTACCTTATAGGCATAAAAAGCCAAAATAAGAATAGAGCCCGCTATCAATAATAAAAGGATAAATGTAATACGGAGCTGTAATTTTCTTTTTTTGAAAAAGAAAATAGCAACAAATGACAAAACCGGGATGAGAATTAGCAATATTGTGATTAGCAGCAGCTTTTCTTCCTGAACAAATCCCACATCCCCCACTGCTTTGCTTATACCGAAAGTATTAATTATCATACTTTGACCTGAAGTATCAACAAAACTAATTAAATCATTGTTGAGGAATAAAACAGACAAGATGGTTGTCAATAACAAATAAACTGATTGAACCCGCTGAATCATAATGGTAAATTTTTAACAAAGTTACTCTCTTTAACTGAAAACAGCAGGTTGTAATATTTCAAAAATTAATAATGCTATCAGTTTTTTTAGGTTTTTTTAACATTTATTTAGAAAAGGGTTCATATATAAAACATACAAAAATTAGGTACTTTTGTCCAACTCTGATCAAATAGCAAACATATTAAAGGAATTTTACCAGTTGTCAGCATAATTACATTTACTCTTTATGAAGAAAAGATCCAGGACTATAACAACTATACTTTTGATTTTGGTTATTGCTGTAATAATCTCATATCCCAAAATAAAACCGCTTTTTGCTTCAAATAAGGAGGGCAGTGGAGGTCCTGCTTCAGAAGGAGTACGTTCCGGCATGCCCGGAGGTCGTCAGTTGCTTAATGTCAGCGGATTCCTTATCAAGCCTGTTGATATGACGGATCCTTATAATACAATAGGTACATTCAGGCCAGATGAAGAAGTTGACCTTTCATTCGAAACTTCAGGTAAAATAATCAGCATTAATTTCAAAGAAGGAACCCACGTCAGAAAAGGGGAACTTCTGGCAAAGATTAACGACAAACCATTGCAGGCTCAGCTTGAAAAGCTTACAGCTCAGCTTAAGCTTGCCCAGGCAAAAGAATTCAGGCAGAAAAGTCTTCTTGGTCGTGATGCGATAAGCCAGGAGAGCTATGATCAGGTTGTAACTGAGTTGCAGACCATTCAGGCCGACATGAACCTGGTCAGGGCCCGCATCTCGGAGACAGAGCTCAGAGCCCCTTTTGATGGTACCATAGGATTACGGTATGTGAGTGAGGGCAGCTATACTAACCCTTCTACAAAGATTGCACGGCTTGTAAAAATAAGCCCTATCAAGATAGAATTCTCTATACCTGAAAAGTATGCTTATGAAGTAAAGGTTGGTTATCCGGTTACTTTCACTGTTGATGGCAGCAATGAAGTTTACCAGGCTTCTGTTTATGCAATTGATCCAAAAGTGGAATTATCAACCAGAACCATATTGCTTCGGGCACTATATCCAAATACAAAGGAAGATATTAAGCCGGGTCGTTTTACGTCCGTAACACTTCTGATGTCGCAGATAGATAATGCAATAGCAATCCCGACAGAAGCTCTTGTACCTGAAATGGAAGGAGAAATAGTTTACATTTACAAAAATGGGAGAGCAAAAGTGACTTCAGTAGATATAGGTTTACGTACTGAATCACTTATTCAGATCACAGGTGGTTTAAACTTCGGTGACACACTGGTTACTTCAGGTATTCTTCAGCTCCGTCATGACCTGCCTGTGGTGCTTGATACAGTTGTTACTAATTAACAAAGAGGCGGAGATACAGATATGAGTATATCATCAGTTAGTATTAACAGGCCGGTATTGGCGACAGTATTTGCGATCATAATCCTTCTTTTCGGATTTGTCGGACTGACCTTTCTTGGTGTTCGTGAATTTCCTAGTGTTGATCCGGCAATCATTTCGGTTGAGACATCCTATCCGGGAGCAAACTCGGACGTTATTGAGACACAGATCACAGAACCTCTCGAGCAGTCTATAAATGGAATTCCAGGCGTCCGTTCTCTAACCAGTGTGAGTTCACAGGGACGCAGCAGAATTACGGTTGAATTTGAATTATCGGTTGATCTGGAAACGGCAGCCAACGATGTAAGGGATAAAGTATCACAGGCTCAGCGGTATCTTCCCCGCGACACTGACCCACCTGTAGTCTCCAAAGCAGATGCTGATTCCAATCCGATTTTATACATAACCGTTGAAAGCGCTAAAAGATCTCTCCTTCAGGTGTCTGACTATGCGGAACTGACACTGAAAGAACAGCTTCAAACAATATCAGGGGTAAGTGCAATCAATATTTTCGGACAAAAACGTTATTCAATGCGCTTATGGATCGATCCGGTGAAACTTGCCGGCTACAGGCTGACTCCAATGGATGTAAGGAATGCCATTCAAAGGGAAAATGTTGAGCTCCCTTCAGGAGCGATCGAAGGAACAACAACCCAGCTTACAATCCGTACACTTGGTCTTATGTCAACCCCTAAAGAATTCAATGAACTAATTATAAAGGAATCAGGAAATCTTATAGTCAGGTTCAAGGATATCGGAAGAGCCGAACTGGGACCTGAGGATATCCGGGGAATTCTGAAAAATAACGGTGTGCCAATGGTAATGGTTGTGGTTATTCCTCAACCCGGTTCAAATCATATTGATATTGTTGATGAAGTTTACAACCGGCTTGATTTTATTAAGAAAGATCTTCCTGAAGATATCAAGCTGGATATAAATTACGATAATACTGAATATATTCGTTCATCTATAGCTGAGGTAAAAGATACAATTTATATAGCATTCCTTCTTGTAGTAGTAATCATTTATGTCTTCCTGCGAAGCTGGAGAGCAACTCTGATACCAATACTTGTAATACCAGTCTCACTCGTAGGTTCATTCTTCATAATGTACCTTGCTGGCTTCTCAATAAACGTACTAACTCTTCTGGCAATTGTTCTTGCAATCGGTATTGTGGTTGATGATGCCATTGTGGTAATGGAGAATATTTACGTGAAGGTTGAGTCGGGAATGAGTCCCTATCAGGCTGGAATAGAGGGCTCAAAGGAAATTTATTTCGCTATCATATCGACAACTATAACACTGATATCGGTGTTCTTCCCGATAGTATTTCTCGAAGGGATCACCGGCCGCCTTTTCAGGGAATTCAGCATTGTAATGGCTGGAGCAGTAGCAATTTCAGCTTTCCTGGCTCTTTCACTTACTCCAATGGTCTCAACCAAGCTTCTGAGACATGAAAAAACGCACAGCTGGTTTTTCCGTAAAACCGAAAAATTCTTCCAGGATCTCAATGAACGTTACAGGAGATTATTGGAATCTTTTCTGAACCATCGCGGATTTGCGATAATAATACTGGTTGCTGCATTCGGATTTATATTTCTTCTGTGGAAGGTAATTCCTTCAGAAATGGCTCCTCTCGAGGACCGGTCACAGGTTACCATCAACATGTCAGCGACAGAAGGTGCCACATACGAGTATATTCTCTCTTATGCAGATGATATCGCACAACTGATTGAGGAAAAAGTTCCGGAAAGTATCAGATATACTACATTTATCAGAGGGGGAGGTTTTGCAAATATCCGTATCATGCTGAATAAACCTGATGAAAGGGACCGATCGCAACAGGAGGTCGCAGATGCATTATCGGTTGATTTGAGAAAAAAAACAAAAGCAAGATCATTTGTTATACAGCAATCAACATTCGGAAGCCGCAGAGCAGGACAGCCCGTGCAATATGTTCTTCAGGCAACCTCCATAGACAAGCTTCGTGAAGTACTGCCGGCGTTTATGATAAAAGTTATGGAGAGCGATGTATTGGAGATGGCTGACGTCAATCTGAAATTTACCAAACCCGAGTTGCGGATCCATATTAACAGGGATAAGGCTATTGCTCTTGGTGTTTCGACTCAGAATCTCGGACAAACACTTCAGCTTGCATTGAGTGGTCAGCGGTTCGGTTATTTCTTCATGAATGGGAAGCAATATCAGATATTGGGAGAACTGGCCCGGGAAGATCGGAATAAACCCCTTGATCTTAAATCATTATTCGTAAGAAATGATAATGGAGAGATGATCCAGTTCGATAACCTCGTAACCCTTACAGAAGAAACAGCTCCGCCTCAGCTCTACAGATATAACAGGTTTGTTGCGGCAACCATATCAGCTGGCCTGACGCCCGGTAACACAATCAGTGAGGGCCTTGCAGAAATGGACAGGATAGCTGACGAGGTACTTGATGATACCTTCAGAACGGCCCTTGCAGGTGACTCTAAAGATTTCAGGGAAAGTTCCTCAAGTCTGATGTTTGCCTTTGTACTTGCACTTGTTCTTATATTCCTTGTTCTTGCCGCTCAGTTTGAAAGCTTTAAGGATCCTTTAATTGTTATGATGACAGTGCCCCTGGCCTTGCTCGGAGCGTTGTTCTTCATGTGGTACTTCGGAATAACAATGAACATATTCAGCCAGATAGGCATAATAATGCTGATCGGGCTCGTATCCAAAAACGGAATACTAATTGTTGAGTTCGCCAATCAGCGTAAAGCTGCAGGTTTATCAAAAATTGAAGCAATCAAATACGCAGCAGCAGCACGTTTCAGACCTATTCTTATGACCAGTATGGCTACAATTCTAGGAATATCCCCACTGGCCCTCGGCCTGGGAGAAGGAGCTCAGAGCCGCATTTCCATGGGTATTGCCGTTGTAGGAGGACTTTTCCTTGCTACTTTCCTGACTCTTTTTGTTGTACCTGCCATATATACCTATATTTCCAGTGAAACAAATAAACCTAAAAATGAAGATGAGATTTCTGTCTCTTAGCTTATTCCTCATATCATTATCCATTACACTAAACAGTCAGGTCGTTCTCGGATTAAAAGATTGTATCGCCACTGGTCTCGAAAATAATTTCTCGATCCTTGTTGCAAGGAACAATGAAACAATAGCTAAAAATAATTTCACCACCGGAAATGCAGGGTATCTGCCTTCACTGGACCTTTCGGGCCGGTATAACGGCACTTTGAATAATATCACCCAAAATCATACTGATAATACTTCCACATCGTCAAACGGGATACATAATACAACAACAAGTGCTGGAATAGGACTTGGATGGACCATCTTCGAGGGATTTAATGTCAGGACAACATACCAGAAGCTTAATGAGTTAAAGCAACTGGGTGCCCTTAATACGCAACTGACAGCCGAGAACCTTATATCTGATATCATCAGTGGTTATTACAATTACATTCTTCAGGTACAGATGATGAATAACCTGAGATATGCGGTTGCCCTCTCAAGGGAGCGCTTAAGAATAGATGAAGAACGATACATGCTGGGATCAAGTTCCAAAATTGAGGTCCTTCAATCACGTGTGTACCTTAATGCTGACAGTTCAAACCTTTCAAAGCAGTTTGAAGTTGTAAGGGCCGCCCAGATAAGGCTGAATGAATTGATGGCTGTTGATGATATGGCATCTGAGTTTGCCGCAATTGATACCACCATCGATCTCAACAATCAGTTTCTATACGAAAAGCTTTATGATGAAACTTTAACCAAAAATACAAGACTTTCAATTGCAATGAAGAATAAGGATATTTCGGAGAAGGATTACAGGCTTGTGGTTTCCCGATCTTATCCCTATCTCGATTTTTCATCAGGATACAGCTTTAATTATAACACTTATTCCACAGGAAATAATACCAGCCAGTACACAAACGGAATGAACTATGGCCTGACATTCGGATTGAATCTTTTTGACGGACTGAATCAGAGGAGAAGCATAAGAAATGCCACCATCGACATTGAAAACAGGGATTTGATCTACAGGGAAGTTGAACAGGGTATCAAGGCCGACCTTATAACTATCTATAGCGGTTATGTTAATAATCAGAGACTTATTACGCTTGAAGATCAAAACCTTAATACAGCGACTGAAAATCTCGACATTGCACTTGAAAGATACAGGTTAGGAAGCCTCTCGGGTATTGATCTCCGCGAGGTTCAGAAAAGTCTGCTTGATGCAAAGGAACGCCTTATTGTAGTTCGCTACCAGACTAAACTTGCTGAGATTTCCCTTATGCTTATTTCAGGCAACATTATGGAATATTACAGATAATTTTCCCGCAATGCAGAAAAAGACCGAGTTAATTGTAAATAATGATGGAAGTATTTTCCACCTGCATCTCCAGCCAGGCGACATAGCAGATAAGATAATCATTGTAGGCGACCCCGGAAGGGTTGATATGCTTGGGTCGTTATTAACTGATATCAGGGTCAGGAAAGAGAACCGGGAATTCAGAACGATCACCGGGCACTTTGAAAACAATGAAATAACAATTATTTCGTCAGGGATCGGAACAGATAACATAGATATTTTAATAAATGAACTTGACGCACTGGCCAATATTGATCTGAAAACAGGGATCCCTGTTGAGGAACCTGCGTCGCTAACCCTGGTAAGATTGGGCACCTCAGGAGGATTAAGAAGCGATATTCCTGCAGGTTCGTACGTTCTTGCAGAAACAGCAATTGGTTTTGACGGGCTTCTCCATTTCTATGAAGGGTATGACTGGCTGCTCGACACTGCGTTGTCTGACTCCCTTGTTGAGTACCTCGAATGGCCCGATACACTTGCTTATCCTTATGCTGTTAACGCCGACAGGGGACTGATCGAGACATTTCAGCATGAAAACTTCATAAGAGGAATCACAATTTCAGCGCCCGGCTTTTACGCTCCCCAGGGAAGAAGGCTCCGGCTAGAGACTTTCGATAATGACATCAATAAAAGGCTTTCCGAATTTTCTTTCCGTGGAAGGACCATAAGCAATTATGAAATGGAGTGCTCGGCTATCTACGGATTATCGGGGCTGCTAGGCCACAAAGCGGTTACAATTTGTACAGTCATTGGCAACAGAGTTACTGGTGAATTTATTGCGGATTATCATAAAAATGTTAAAGACCTGGCTCTCAAAGTATTCAGACAGATATAATTTATATATTGTATCCTTGATCAATTTTTATTTTACTTATATTTGCCCTGACCAACTAATATTTCTATGTCTGAAATCAATGAAACAAAGAACGACAGGAATGACGAAATTGATCTTTTAGATCTTTTCAACAGAATGGGCAGGACACTAGGCCGATGGGCTAATGCATTGGGCACAGCTCTCCTTGTCTCAACAATTTTTCTTTTAAGAAAATGGCTGCCGCTTACAATAAGCGTTCTGCTTGGAATCGGAGCCTCCTTGTTAATGAAGAAGGCATCTGAATCTTCCTACACATCTGATATGGTTTTACGAACCAATGTAGCGGATCCTGACGAGATGATCTCATATCTGAACAGGCTCCATCTTTTTTGTATAGAGGAGAATAAAGCTGCTCTTGCAAATTCAATCGGTTTATCTCCCGACCAGGTTAACAATATTGGTGACATATCTGCCTACTGGATAATTGACAACGGAAATGACGGGATTCCTGATATGGTAGATTACAGTCAGCGACATGATGTCTATGATACTGTCAATGTAAGAATGGAGGACAGGCTGAATGTAAGAGTCAAAATTAAAGTCCCCCAGGAGCTTACAAATGTGAGAAATGGAATAATAACATTCATCAATTCAGAGAAATTATTTCAGCAGAGAAATGAACTCAGGCTGAAACAGAATGAGGAAATGATCTCACGAATGGCTTCCGATATTAAACTACTGGATAGTCTGCAGGCATTTAAATATTTTGAAGAGACCAGGAATTTAAAGCCACAAAGCGGAGGGTCAATGGTTTTCTTACAGGAACAAAAAACACAGCTTCTCTATCCGGATATTCATACTTTGTACAAGACAAAACAGGCGCTGGAATCAGAACAGGAGCTTTATAAAGACATTGTTACAGTTCTCAGTGAATTCACAATTCCGGCAAATAGGGATAATGGCGGATTATATTATGCCAAAACCATTGTACCTGTCTTCTTTCTTATTACATTGATAATCCTGATTGCAATCACAAACAGGAAAAAACTATTTGAAGTATATAATAAATATTAATAAAAAGGGAGCGCAAGGCTCCCTTTCTATTAATAATCTATAATTCAAGTGATTACAATCGTTGATTATAAAACCGGCAATTTAGGGTCCATCCAAAATATCCTCAGGATCATTGGGGAAGAATCTGTTGTTACTTCAGATAAAAATACAATAGCTAATGCAAAGAAGCTTATCTTACCAGGAGTAGGCGCTTTTGATACTGGAATGAAAAATCTTGAAGATCTTGACCTTAAAGAAATTCTGGATCGGAAAGTAGTGACAGAAAAAATCCCGGTACTTGGTATTTGCCTGGGAATGCAGTTATTATCCAGAAGAAGCGATGAAGGCATTTTACCCGGACTGGGATGGATCGATGCTGAAACCAGGCGCTTTGAATTCATTGATACAGCAGAGTATAAGATACCGCACATGGGCTGGAATTTTGTAAAGCAGCGTAAGGAAAGCAGGCTTTTCAATGGTATGTTCCCCGATCCTCGCTTTTATTTTGTGCATTCCTATTACCTGAAAACAAATGACCGTACGGATGACCTCACTTCAACCGAATATGAAATTGAGTTTACTTCATCTGTAGAAAAAGAAAATATCCTGGGTGTTCAGTTTCATCCTGAAAAAAGTCATAAATTCGGGATTAAGCTCCTGAAAAATTTCGTTGAATTTTATTAGAATGAAAATCAAAAGGATTATACCGTGCCTTTTGCTCAGGGATAATGGTCTGGTAAAGACTGTAAAATTCAAAGAATCAACATATTTGGGTGATCCTATAAATACAATAAAGATCTTTAACGAGAAAGAGGTTGATGAGATCTTTTTTCTCGATATTGATGCCACCAAAGCAAAAAAAGATCCTCCTTATGAATTGATAAGGAAGATCTCCGGTGAATGTTTTATGCCGTTTGGTTATGGAGGAGGCATCCGGTCGCTGGATCAGATAGAAAAAATAATAAAATCAGGAGCTGAAAAAGTGGTCATTAATACGAAAGCGTTTTTGGACAAAGATTTTATCAGGGAAGCTGTTAAACATTTTGGAAGTTCCACAATAGTACTATCTGCTGATGTAAAAAAAGATATTTTCAGGAAGTATAAGGTATATATTGAAGGTGGGACCAGGAACACTGGAAAAGATCCTGTTGATTACGCCGCTGAGATTGAAGATATGGGTGCCGGAGAGATGCTTTTAACTTCCATTGACAGGGACGGAACCATGCTTGGATATGATATTGAGCTTTTAAGAATTGTTTCAGCAAAAATTAAAATTCCTGTAATCGCATGCGGCGGTGCAGGAAAAATTGAAGATTTCAGATCGGCAATTATCGAAGGTGGAGCTGCTGCTGCTGCTGCAGGCAGCTTTTTTGTTTTCCATGGCAAACGGCGGGCTGTTCTGATAACCTATCCCTCCTACCAGGAAATTACAAATCTGTTTAATTAATATTATGTCAGGCTTCTACAAATTGTGTAATCGCTGCATCATGGATACCTCCGATCCGGAGATAAAGTTTGATGAACAGGGCAATTGTAACCACTGCGGTTCAGCGCTGGAACTTGCAAAAAATATATGGTTTCCCGATGAGAAAGGCGAAAAAATGCTGGAAAGGACATTTGAAACCATCAGGCATGAGGAAAAGAACAAAGAATATGACTGCATAATAGGATTAAGCGGGGGTGTCGACAGTTCTTATCTTGCTTATATGACTGTAAAAAAAGGGTTGAGGCCGCTGGTTGTTCATGTTGACTGCGGATGGAATTCAGAGCAGGCAACAAAAAATGTTGAAAATATTGTTAAGAAACTCAATATTGAATTGCACACATTTGTTGTTGATTGGGAAGAGATGAAGGATCTGCAAAGATCATTTTTTAAAGCCAGTCTTCCCGATCAGGACATTCCGCAGGATCATGCAATTTTTTCAGCCCTCTATGATTTTGCCGATAAGAATAAGATTAAGTACGTCTTAAACGGATATAATTTCTCAACTGAAAGCATTAATCCATCGGCATGGGGTCACCAGGCTATGGATTTCCGGCACATTAATGCCATTCAGGAGAAATTTGGGGAAAGGAAATTAAAAAAATTTCCGCACCTGAATTTTTTTCAGAGGTATATCTATTTCACACTCATCAGAAGAATGACAATAATCAATCCTCTGAATTATATCGATTACAGGAAAGATGCTGCAATTGAAATGATGCAAAAAGAGCTCGACTGGCAGTATTACGGAGGAAAGCATTATGAATCGAGATTTACTAAATTCTTTCAGAGCTACTATCTTCCTGTAAAGTTCGGTTATGACAAAAGAAGATCTCACCTATCGAGTCTGATCGTTTCGGGCCAGATAACACGGGAAGAAGCCCTTAAAATAATGGAGCAGCCGTCATATTCTGAAAAAGAAATATCATTTGATCTTGAATATGTTGCTAAGAAGCTGGATTGGTCGGTTCGGGAGTTTAAAGAAATAATAGATCAGCCTCCTCACAGGCACCAGGATTTTGCTACGAATGACAGGTTATTTACAGCAGGAGCAAAATCAAAGAAGATCATAAAATCATTCCTCGGAAAATAAAAAAAGGAACCATAAGGCTCCTTAATTAATAGTCATATTAATATTATATCATGCTTCCCCTGGATTTCTATAATGAATCAGAAGAAAGGTCAATAAAGGAAAAAACATAATTCCTGAAAGCCTGTTCAGCATTGATTCAAAAAGAAAAAAGATTACGACTGTGATTGTAAAAAACTGAAGAACAGCATTATGCTGTCTCAATGCAGTAAACATCATGTATGAGATTATCAACAAGAATATAATTAGTCCAATAATACCATTTTCCAGAAGTATTTCCAGAAACTGATTGTGAGCATTCAGATCATTATAAAAACCTTCTTTATAACCACGGCTGATAAACTCTTTTTTTAATTCACTCGAAGCATCCCCGGTGCCTACACCTTCTAAAAGATCACCTCTTATTGCACCCCATGCCGAACGCCATATCATAATTCTGACATCCTTATTAAAAGTTTCATTGATATTTTCGCTGGAAATCTCTTCTACAGTATTTCTAAGGCGTGTATTCATTAATAGAACTGTAGCAAACAAAGTGATAAATGCAATCATAACTGAGACCATCAACCAGGTTGGTATTTTTGAAACAAGCCTTGAGAAGAGGAACAAAGGCAGTACAACAACAACAGCCACAACACCTGCTCTTGAAGAAAGAAGCAGTGTTACAACGAAAAAAATCAAAGAGATAAAAAACCATAAAATTTTCCCGGACTTACTTATATAATCCTCAAAAAATGAATCGATCGATATGATCATTGCTGTTATGACGTACATCGCAAGATATGTCGGGTGAACTTTCCCGGCCAGCCTTTCACCCATAAAATAACTTTCATAGGTATAAAGTTCGTGGAATGTCCTGAACACCCATTTACCTTCCTCATGGTGAAACGAGCTAAGAAATGCATTAATCAAACAATAGGTTATGTAGATAAGTATGAAGAATGCATACATCTTCATAATAAAACGTATGTTTCTCTTAATTTTTTCACCTGGAAAAAACAATACTGCAGGGAACAATATGAATGCAATCCTTTTTATTATCCTCTCAAGTCCTGCTTCAGGTGAATCAGCAAATATCAATCCCACTGCCTGCCATACAAAAAGTGTCACAAACATTAAAAAAAGGTTAGTTGATGGTTCTCCTTTTAATGAACTCCAGGAAAGAGAATCTTTTTTTTCAATAAACCAGATAACGACCCATAATATTAAAAATGGCGGCAGCCAATGAACATGAAGCGACAACAGGGCGATACAAATAAGGCTGAGATAAAAAGAAAAATTCCCTGAAACTATCAGATCATTTAACTTTTTGCGATTTCGGAACTCAATCATAATGTTCAAAAATATAATCGGCCTGATCAAACTTTTCAGAAGCAAGCACCATTAGAATTGCATCTTCCGAAAAATCGTACATTTTGTGCCAGTCAGGTGGTTCAAGCACAACGCATTTTGATGGTTTATCAAGATGAACTGTATTCTCCGTGGAACCATCATTTATATAGATTTTGCATTCTCCCTGAATGCAGACAGCTGCCTGAATTGTTTTATGATGCCTGTGCCCTCCCCTTTCGGATTTATCAACACCATATATATAAAAAACCCGTTCAATTTTAAAAGGAAGTACATTCTCAATGACTGTCAAATTGCCCCTTTTGTCAGTATGAGTTTCAAGATCTATCGGATAAGCCATTATTTTATTTTCAAGATATTATAATTCATGACATTCTTAAGAAAGCTTTTAATGCCTCCATATTTTATTGCAGTAAAACCCCTGTTGTAATTCACGCTAAGCTCTGATAATTGATTTTCCCATTCTTCAATTTTATTCACATAAGGCAAATATAGAAGCTTTTTAACCTTGGGAGAAATAAGATACCAGCCTATGTCGAAGGAGCCGTCAGTAAAAGTTTTCACATACTGAAAATGATAAAAGACAAGCCTGTATTCCATCTTGCTCCGCTTCTGAGTGACGTAAATATCTCCTTCTTTCTTCTTAAACAAGTAGTTCTGCAAATTCCATGGCGCCAAACCTCCCCCATGGTGCTTAAGTATATGAACGTTATGATAGGCATCAGGCCATTCATCAAGATACTTCTGGTCCCCGAATTTTCCATCCTCATGTTTGGCATAACACCATTCAATGCACTGGGACCGCCATTTTTCCAGGACAGATTTACTGCTCTCTTCGTTTCTGAATGTCATAAACTGAACACAAAACCTCCCTGCCCTTTTTTCCTCATAAAGCCTGGGAAGCAGTGAGAACCTGTGGTCAGTGATCAAAACATTTTTACTGAAGACATCCAGTTCATCTATCAGAATTGCAGGATCTGAATAAAATACAAGGTCTGAGTCAATATAAGTGCAATCTGTGACTTTAAAATTTTCAAGAACATACGAAATTATTGAAGGAGTACATGTCCAGCAATATTCTGCTTTTGTTCTTGACTTTTTTGCCTCTTTTAGTTCGTCTGTTTCAAAATCCTGTAATGGAATTATTGTAACATTTTTAAGCTTTAAACCAATTAATATATCTCTTGACTGATCATCAAAGGGAAATATAAATAAATGAAATCCGGAGGATGTATTTTTAAGGGAATCGTACATGATCAGTCCCCTGCTTAAATAATAAGAATCAAAAAGTGTACAATAATAATGCATGGATCAGATTTATAATGTTATTCTACCTTCACCGCTTTGAACCCATCCTGCAGGTTGGCTCCCCTGGCCACGACATTTTCAAGAGGAAAAGGCACACAGGGGATCTCTTCATTATAACAACCGCCTCCGGGTACAGGAACTGTATATTCAAATCCGGCATAGTATTTTATTGTTTCAACTGCCCCGAATGGAGCAGGAATAATCCATTTTGACTGTTGCAATAGAACATTCTTAATATAATCGGCACGATTGTAAACAAAAATGATCATTATTAATGCAAGGATTATCTTATTGTATCTGAGGATAAAGGAAATTTTTAAATATTCATTTATCAATTTAATTAAGTATGCAATTGTAAGCGATGCCCCGGCAAAGATAAATCCATAAGCGAATCTTGGATCAGGAGCCATACTGAGCCAAAAAATAAGATTTATAAATATAAGCGTCTGCAGGCTCGCAAGAAAAAATTCCTTTTTAACAAGCATTATAATGAAGGTAAAAACAGAAAAAAGATTTATTATCAACAGATACTGCTGGTTTGATGTAAGTGTATTAAACCATGGAACCAACCATTCATTTATATTCATTGCCAGAACTTCCTGATAAGTAAGAAATGGGATCTTCGCAAAACCTGCAATTTCTGACTTCATATCCATAACCTGGTCATAAGGAATTTTCCAGTCAACACTGAAAAGATCTATTGCAGGATATGGATAAATCAAATAACCCGACAAATAATAATTTCTTATAAGGAACGGAACTAAAATAAGAGTAGAGGCTCCAATGGTTAAAAGGATTCTTCTGAAAAAATCCTGACGAATAAAAAATAATAATCCAAAGATCAAAAAAATTGAACTTAATTTGAATGTAATGCAACTTATTACAACCATATTAAGAAGCACAAACCGATGCCAGGATACTGATTTTTTCTCAAGGATCAACACAAAGGTATATATAACCAGCAGAGAACAAATAACATCAGGAGAAGTAGAATTTAGATCATATATCAGGAGCGGCAAGCTAATTAGCAACATCAGAATGAACATAATCCCTTTCAGAACATTCCCTGAACGCATCTCACCCTCATATAACAGATATAATTTTACCGCTACGATCATGAAAGTTATTCCAATTATGGGAAAGATCAGAACTTCCTTAATTTGAAAGGTGAACAGACCAGATATGATGAAGAACATGGAATTGAATGCAAGTCTGCCATGAATATTCCCGAGTCCGGGGACTACCGAGTATTTTCTGATCCACTGGATTGTCTGAGCATGGTATGATTCGGTATCCCCAAGTGTTATAGGATGCACAATTATGGTTAATATGAAAAGTATCAGTAAAAAGAGAGCTGCCTTATCAGTTCCAGGCAAAGATTTAAGGATATTCAAATCCCATTTCAGGACTGATATTATTCCCTTTCTATTAATCGTAAATAAAACAAGTGCTGCAATACATACCAATATCAATAATGGTGTTGCCACAGGAGCAAAAATGGAGATTATTGAAGAGAATGTTGAGACTGTCAGGAAGCCCGTAAAATAATACTCTGCAAAATCAACGGGTGAATCATCTTTCCCTGATATCTTCTTTATCAGAGTGATTACTGTATATCCAAAGATGTAAAAAACCAGAAAAATCAGAATCCAGGCAAGAACTACAACTATCATAATTTAAAACCGGAACAAACCATACTTAAGTATACAATAAATTGCCCTGAACCCATCTTTCCAGCCAATTTTCTTACCCTCCTCATAACCTCTTCCATAATAGGAGATACCAACTTCATAAATCCTTATCTTAGGAATTCTTGAAATTTTTATTGTTACCTCGGGCTCAAAACCAAATCTCTGCTCTTCTAATTGAATCGACCTCAGAATATTAGTATCGAAAAGCTTATAGCATGTTTCCATGTCAGTCAGGTTAAGGTTGGAAAACATGTTTGTCAAAGTTGTCAGAAATTTATTTCCAACTGTATGCCAAAAGAACAGAATCCGGTGGGGTTTTCCTCCCATAAAACGGGAACCGAATACAACATCTGCATGACCTTCAACAACTGGTTTCAGGAGATTATTATACTCAGTGGGGTCATATTCCAGGTCTGCATCCTGTATTATCAGATACTCTCCGGCAGCATTTGCAATTCCAGTATGAAGTGCCGAACCTTTGCCTTTATTCGTCTCGTGCAGATAATAGGAAATTGCAATGCCTGGACTGGAGTTGATAAAGTTTAAAATTTCATTTTCAGTATTGTCAGTCGAATGGTCATTAACAATGATCACTTCGAGCGAAATATCATTAATTAGTTTTACATTTTTTAATTTTTCAAGAATAGGTCTAACAGAATTTTCTTCGTTATAAACCGGGACTATTACCGAGAGTTTTTTAATGGACATCTGTTTTATTTAGTTTGAACCTCCTTCTGATCTTTATAATGTATGAATTTTCTTCTTAAGCAATTCATACTGTGAGCCCTTTTCAGTTTTCAATACAGATAAATAATCATTTTTGTTTAACCCTGATATTTCGAAAAACTTATCAGACATACTTTTATCCAGAAATATTATTAGCTCAGGGGTCATTGATTTTTCATCATCCTGCGGGTACTCAAAATACTGTTTCCAGCCATTTACATAGTCAAGGTCTTCCTCTTTTATGTTGTCACTTACAAGAGGAAATCCATAAAGTCTTATATCATCATTAAACAGCAGGTAGGTCTTCAGCGAAACTGATATCTCATAATGATTCACGGGATCTGCAACTACCATTGCCTGATTTCCGTTTACAAAATTCTCTGAAATTGCAGGCAGCAATTCCTTTGTTTGCCTGCCTTCCACTGCAAAAGCTTTTGCATCTGCAATTGATTGGTTCAAGGGAGAAATAAATAATAATAATATACCCAAATAGACTGCTATCCTAAGCCATTCAGGGTTGTCTCTGATCATGGTTTTAATCCATGCTGCAATAAAAAAACCGAGTCCAAATGCAGAAGGCAGCAGGTACCGTTCAATCAATCCGTAATTACTGTAAAGAATAATATTCGGAATTAATATAAGAAGAAAAAATATGAGTGAGCCAATACTAAATAACCTGAAACTGCGCCTTACAAACCAGATCAAAATAGTTAATACAATAACTGTAAAGATCAGTTTGGAGTATGCATATATAAAATGAAGTGATATTCTCATAATGTTTCCTGCTAACTCCGGAATGGTATTACCCAATCCTGCGTATCCGGTACCTACATAGAACTTTATTATCAGGATCTCTGCCACCAGAACAGAAAAAGGAATTATCATCAGCCAGTTCCTGCTGATAATTGTAGTATATGATGAAGTTGAATGTTCTTTTTCATGCCATATTTTCAAAAAGATCATTGCAGGAATGATGATAAGAAAACTTTCCTTCGTCAATGATGCGAGGATAAGGAAAAAAACAAATAGAACCTGATGAATGATTTTTTTGCTTTGGTTCGAAACAGCAAGATAATACAGGGAGACACCAAGAAGAGCCATTCCGATGCCCTCACCCGGACCCAATCTCCAAAGCACCGAAATCTGGGAGCCTGCAAAAGAAATAAGAACGCAGATAGCTGCTTCATAATCAGTAAATTCCAACTTCTTCATTCCCAGAAATATGAAGATAACGGCTATACAGAAAATGATTAAATGATATATTGACCATATTACGAGATCAGAACCAAACAGTTTGGTTTCAAACACCCTGTGAACGTAATAAAAAGGTCTGAACCTGGTATTAGTTCTTACATCTTCCTCGACCCATTTTTTTGATACTTCAAAAAAAGAATTACTTTTCAATTCACTCTTCATCTTAACTATCTCGTGGTCATCAACAAAATGATAACCTGAAGTTAATGTTCCTGATGATAAAAGGAACAGTATTACGCCAATGATAATGCTTCCTAATACTAAATGATTTTTAAGATGATACATCCTATTCACTTAAGTCCTTACCAATACTGCTTTCGTTAACAATGTAGTGCGGCCTTTTTTTTGACTCCATAAAGATCTTGCCGATGTATTCTCCAAGTATACCTATCATAATTAACTGAATCCCTCCGATGAAACTCACCATAAAAAAGACAGAGGTCCAACCTTCTATTGAGTTATCAGTAAAGAATTTGATATAAAGGGCATATATCCCATACAGGAGTGAAAAAAATGCAATAGATATTCCGATTAAAGTTGATATTCTCAAAGGTTTTATGCTGAAACCGGTGATACCTGAAATGGCAAGTGAAAACATTTTTCGACCTGAATATTTGGTTGAGCCCCATATTCTTGTATCAGGAGTGTACTCAATGCATGTTTGTCTGAAACCTATCCATTTTACCATTCCCCTGAAGAATATTGACTGTTCGTTAAGTCTGTTTAATTCGGCCGCGGCATGTTTATCAAGTAACCTGAAATCGGCCTCTCCTTTCTCAAATTTAATATCGGAAATAGAGTTCATTATTTTATAAAATGACTTGGCAGTTATTCGTTTTAGAAATGATAATTCCTGCACATCTTTCCTAAGAGTGTAAACTATGTCAAAACCTTCTTTCCACTTTTCAATCAATCGGGGAATAAGTTCCGGAGGATGCTGAAGATCAGCATCCAGTGAAACAATACAGTCGCCGGTAGCATGAAGCGTTCCTGCCCGTAGTGCATTCTGATGTCCGAAATTTCTTGAGAAAGACAAGTAGTGAATTTTTGCATTCTCAGCATGAATTTTTTTCAATAAGCTGAGTGTGCCATCAATACTACCGTCGTCAACAAAAATAATTTCATACGCAGAATAATGCTCGACAACTTTGGCTAACCTTGCGACCATTTCAGTAATGCACCCTTCCTCATTATAGACAGGAACTATGACTGATAATTTAAAATTTTCTTTTCTCATTTTCAATAAATTGAGATTTCCGTTAAATCAATCATGCTCAGATATTTTTTGCATTAAGAAGCCTTTGAACTCAGAACGTATGTTTGCCCTGTCAAGAGCATCGAATTCATGTATCAGGTTATATGAAGGTGTCAATCTTGCGATGAAATCCGGTTTATTGAAGAACCAGCAGGGATAACTTGCTTTATATATACGGGGATTCACTTTTTGCACTGTAATACGGTTCTTCCCTTGTATAAACGGAGTTCTGTCAATTATCAGATATTTTATGTTAAATGATTTAATCTTGTCGAGCAGTTCAAATGGGTCTTCAAGGTATTGCAAAACACTTGAAAGAAGTACTACGTTTATATCGAATGATCTCAAACATTCTTCAGGGCTAAAGAAAAAATGAAGCTTTTCATCTTCAAATGATTGCCTTCCGATTTTTACAAAGTCAGCCTGTTCAATAACACACCATTTTACTTCAGGAAGTTTGTCAAGAAACAATCTGTTTTGAAAATATGATGTGCCCAGAGCACCTCCAAAATCGAGAACTTTCAGGATTCCTCCATTTCGTGCCGCTATCCACATCAATCCCGAAAGCAAAGGGTAGGAATACTGTATCTCATCGAATATTAGGGAATCTCTTTCATAGGATGCAGAACCCTCCTTAACCTTAATTGCGGAAGCCCTTACCCTTTCAATTATCAGGTCTGAATTATATCCTGTACATTTTGATCTTGCATCATCCCATGATTTATAATTACCATGCCATCCATAGAATAATCCTGATAGAATTATTCTCGCCCTTTCGGGTAAAAATAATTTCACTATCCTTTTCAATCCAGAATAATTCATTTAATTAAGTTAGCTATTTCCTTTGAGCCAGGCATTCTTCAGAGACAATTCCTTTTCAATTATCTCAATTATCCTGCGGGTTCTGTCATTTACGGTATGCGACCGGAGAGTCCGCTGCCTGCCTGCAGCTGCTATCTTTTCCCTCTCTTCCTCATTTTCCAGTAACCACTTTATCTTCTGTGCACAGTCCTGAGGATTCTCATATGCCACTGCTTCCTTACCAACTTCAAACAAATCTGATAGATTTGATTTATCATCAGTCAGCAGGCAACTGCCTACTCCCGTTGCCTCAAACAATCTCATATTTCCTGCATAATTTGCTGCAACTTCACCATGATTATTAAGAACAATCCTGCTGTTTTTTAGTAACTGATACATCTCAAGTCCGAAAACAGGTTTCTTCAGCCTCGACATAATTGAAACCGGATAAGTATTCACCGGAACCTTGCCATATTTCAGAAAGTGAATTAAACTCTCAGGTTCTTTGATACCGCTCCTGCAAAGAAAAATATAAAATAACCTCAATATCTTTTTTGCAATTATTTTAATCCGCGGTTCAATATTGGCATATATTGAAAGTTTTACTCCACTGCTTAGCAGATATTTGATGAGGTCGATCCTGCTTCCATGATATCCCTCGCCCTGTTTTAGAGAACCTGAAAAAACAACGTCTTCCAAAGATCTTGTTTCCGTTAATAGGTCTTCGTGGAAGTCATTATCAAAACCATGGTAAACCAGATATGATTTAAGTCCTGCATTCTCAAATTGCTCTTTAAGACCGGGGGTACAGGTAATGACGAAATCAAAATACCTGAGTTTTTTCAGGCTCTCATCATCCCACGGAGCACAATGATATGCGACAAGTAATCTTATATCAACGTTTTTTTTAATCTCTGACAATAATGCAATATCTGCAAACCGGAGATCTTCAATCCACAAAACATCAGGTTTATAATAAAGGATCTGTTGATTCAACAGATCACCACTTTGATTACCAGATCCATAATAATCTATCCATTTATTCTGAAGAACTTTATCATTAGCAATTACAGCAGTGGCATCTATTCCAAGCCTTCTGAAATTTTTCAGATAAGATGCAACGAATTCGGTAGAACCTGACATCAGGGAATTATAATGATCGGGGTATAAGTATCCTGATGTTTTCGGATTGAGGTTGTAAAAGTTCGTCAGGGAACCCTCATACATAGAGCTGATTATAAGTAGTTTAAATGATTCAGTATTCACCTGATCGACTTTTCATATTTCATTACTATCATTACCATAACAGAGGTAAGAATTAAGTAGCAGACTACCTCGATTAGTACATAAAACTTCAGAAATCCTGTAAACCCCAGATCTTTAAAGAAAAGAAGGGAAATGATCCCAAGAAAATATACCACTTGCCAGATACTGTAGATTTTTATTTTCCTCATCGAATAGAACAGGCAGGTAAATGAGGAAACAAAAAAGTTCAGAACAAAGGACCACACCATTATTCTTGAAATATCACCTGAGATTATCCACTCCGGACCGAAGGCTATTCTGAATAACCGGGGGCCGAAAAGCATTATCACAAATATCTCAGCCAAACAGATCAGTAATACAACGGGAGCAAGATTTTTAAGGTCGTCAAGAAAGCTTTGTCTGTTATTAAATCGTTCAGCTATCCTCTGGAGGAGTACATTCGATATTGACGATGCAACAAGCGCCAGCGGAATAGAGAGAACAAGCCTCGAAGCATCAAAGTATCCTGCATTTTCAGCTGAAAAGAACTTATTAATAAAAATAGGGGGCAGCAAAAAGCTACATGTACTCATTAATGCAGGAACAAGGTTGAACTTTGGAAATTCAGAATATTTTTCTGCAACATACCTGATCCCGCTGATGCTGATTAAATTGAACCTGAATCCATGTTTAAATGACTGTATCAAAGTGGAGATTACGTTTGCAGTCTGTCCGATGATATCGCTGAATATAAGTCCCGTATTGTTTTTAAAAATAGCAAATGAGATCTGAGCAGCTCCCTCAGTACCCCTTCTGATCAATTTATTAACTGATACATTTGTATAATTTTTCTTCCTTATAAGCCAATAGTTAAAGCTCTGGTAAAGGTTAATCAGAAATGCCCCTGCAGGGATAAGCAAAAGCAGAAATACAGGAAATGCTGATGGCAGGTTAATGAAACTCAGTATCTGTTTTCCGAACAGCAGGAGTATTATGAAAAGAATAAGGTTAATTGCAAGGTTATATATCTGCGAAAGGATAACAAGGTTTGCAGAATCCTTATCTCCTGAAGGCAGAACAATTGCATCATCATACCGGAGAGTGGAAATCACTGCTATTATTCCTACCATGCTCAGATAAACGGAAAAAGCTCCGAAATCACCGGCAGAATACAATCGTCGCAGCAACGGCTGAAGAAGAATTGAGATCAGCTGGGCAATAACCGTACCTGTTATCAGGACGGAGGTGTTCCGGATAATTTCGGATTTAAGATAGTTAAGAGGGTTCAAGAGGTTGGAGTTGGGGAGTGTTGGAGTTTTCCATCAATCCTTTTTAAAGGGGACTCTCTTATCGACCCATACTGTTATCAGGTAATACAGGATTAATGTCATAACAAAAAGCGGGATCTGTAAAGCTTTTATTTCCCTGTAAACAATAATAATTACTATGTTCAGGATATTTATCAGGATCAGGAAATAATTGACGGTCTGGTGGGAATATCCCATCCTTACCAAGCGCTGATAAGCATGCTTGCGATGAGGTTTGCTTAAATCCTCACCGTTTTTCCAACGTCTGAACAGGGTGAGTGTTGCATCAAACCAGAAAGGAGAGGTGAGCATTATCCAGTTAAGAATTGAGAATTCCATGATATTATGGAAATATATGCCCATAATAACAAGAATAAATCCCAGTTGTGTACTGCCCGTATCACCCATGAAGATCTTTGCCCTCGGCCAGTTCCAGCTGAGAAAACCCCCGACGCACATCATCAGCAACACCGCAGTAAGATCCCATGTAAAAACAAAGAATGCCGCTGCAATTATTATTGATTGAACTGAGACGAATCCATCGACGCCATCCATAAAGTTGAAAAGGTTAATAAACCAGACAATACCGATTACTGCAACAGGATAAGCAATTATATTGTAGTTAAAATGCAGTTCCGGAAGAACTAAGGGCCGCAAGCCATGAAGAAAGCTGAAAGCTGCAATAGCAGTAATGAAATGTACAATCAGCCTTATTGCAGGTTTTACTCCAAATATATCATCTAGCAGACTTATTACAGCAATCATGATTCCGCTCATCAGAGCAAAATATAATGCTTTATCCATTGCCCCATAAAAATAAAATCCTGTAATTCCTATATACCATGCGATAATGATAGCAATGCCCCCTCCCTTTGGAACGGGTATCTCATGAAGGCTTCTTTCATTCGGAAGTGCCATCATCTTTTGGTGAGCATACTTCTGAATTAAAAAATTCAGAACAAAGGAAAAAGTGCCCAGAAGAAATATTAGTACCAATAAAAACATACCAGTATTTAAATATGAGTCTGCTGAAGATATAATTATTATTTCCGGTTTCTGGTATACTCCTGTATCATTTTGTAGATACCCTCCTTCGTTGAAAATAAAGGCTTAAAATTTAGTCTCCGAAGTGTTGCTTTATTATCAAGCTCAAAGGATCCGTAAAGACGTTTAATTTGATCAGGGAATAAGAATTTAACCAGGGTTAAGATTCCGTCCGGCAACCAGAATAATTTAATATTTTTATGCAACGCCTCTGCCAATAATTTAATTAATTCAGTTGTAGATACAGGATCATCATCCATTGCGATATATGTCCCTGGAATTCTAAAATCAATTATCCTGTCAATAAAAGCGGTCAGGTTTTCAATATATATATAATAGCGTTTATTGTTGATTCCTTCTAATGGAAGGACAGGAAAAACTTTAACAAGTTTAAGCAAATTGAGCAGATTGGCTTTCATGCCATAACCATAAACGGCAGGTATCCTTATGATTGAAACACAAAAGTTCTCATCAATAAGTTTTTTCAGTTCTGACTCAGCCTCATACTTGCTTTTTCCATAATAGTCCGTTGGTCTGCATTCTGAAAGTTCGTTCCATGGCTTCATTTCATCATCGAACTCGCCATAAACTTTTATGGTGCTCATAAAAATAAAGTGCCGGACACCGGCGGCTTTTGAATATTTCGCAACTTCAAGGCTGTAGTCCCTGTTTACGCGGTAATATTGGTCAGGGGACACCTTTCCTGAGACATGAACAATTGCAGCTACATGGAAAACAATGTCAATCCCCGAAAAATCAATATCGGCTGCATTAATGAAAGATGAGGACACCCGGACATTTCTATGTTCCGAATATCTCATGAAGCTGTTTCCAATGAAGCTGTTTTGACCGATTATCAGGATTGAAGGCATGGGGGGAAGAAAGGAGTGTTGGAGTGTTGGAATATTGGAAGATTGGAGTGTTGGAAGATTGGAGAGTTGGAAGATTGGAGAGTTGGAGTGTTGGAAGATTGGAAGATTGGAGGATTGGAGTGTTGGAGGATTGGAGGATTGGAGTGTTGGAAGATTGGAGGAGTATTTGATCGCCATTCTTCCATTATTCCATTATTCCATTATTCCATCCTTCCATCACTTGGTGTTCGCTTGTTACCGAAAAACTCGAAAATTTTTCTGAAGTATTTTGAGTAGATCAGAATATAGTTAGTCCGGATCCCGTTTTCCCTGCATGCTCTCATAATCTCCCGATTCAGGATCACATTACTCCATACATTCCGGTTGCTTACACCTCCTGACCGCATTGTTACCAGAGGAGGCATCTCCAGATACCTGGACTTAATTTTATTTACATACAGAAATCGTATCAGCAGTTCGTAATCAGCTGCAATTTTATAATCGGTCTTATAGTAGCCAAGTTTTTCAAATAATTCTCTTTTAACATAAAAACCAGGATGTGCAGGCATAATGCCATATTTAAATTTCCCGGGAGTGAAACTTTTTGAAGAGTAATAGCGTATAATATCAGATGTACAATCATTTTTTACAAACTGTACATCGCCATAAACCGCTTCAATATCATGTCTGGTAAATGCGTCTGCAATTCTCCCAACCACATTTTTGTCATAAAAAAAATCATCGGAGTTCAATATTCCAATGATATCTCCGGATGCTAATTTTATCCCTTTATTAATGGCATCATAGATGCCGGCATCCGGTTCTGAGATAAAGGTCGCGATCCTGGTTCCATAAGATTTTACAAGATCATCAGTACCATCAGTTGACCGGCCGTCAATAATAATATATTCTATCTCGGGATAAGTCTGTGAAAGAACCGAGTTGATGGTTGCAGAAATTGTTTTTATGCTGTCACGCGAAACAGTGATAATGGAAATTTTAGGGATGCTCATGAACAAGGTTGATTCGATTTCTGAATCGCTGATGATTCTTTCTGGTGGACATAATGAATGAAGAACGGAAGAATGCTGAAAAAACCCATTATGGGGGGATCGAAAGGGCTGCCGCCGCTGAAGAAGGAGAAGAAGAATGTTATCAGGAAGAAAACAAACAGCAGTGGATATTCTTTCCGGTACTTTAAATAGTAATAGAATACCTTATATAGAAAAAACCAATAGATTAAAAGTCCGATAATTCCGGAATACAGGAGAATGGAAAGAAAAGGGTTATGGGGCCAGTCGCTGGCGGTTTTATCTTTGAGGAAGTAGTAACCATACCAATTAAGATGATAAAAACCTCCACCAAAAATCTTCCTTGTTACATTATATTCTTTAGTATAAATTTGAAAAGCAAATTGCCAATATGATTCTCTAATTTTACCCAAATTATCTGAATTAAAATGTACAGCAAAATCGGCTTTTAAATCATGATAAACTGTATCTTCAGAAACTACACTAGAAACAAATCTTCTTAATGGATCTTGATCCCCTCTGTCAAAATTATATGCGATTTTTATTAGTTTTTCTAAAAAGGGAATTAATGATGATTTTACGCTTAAAGAGGAATAATTCCATGAACTTGAAGATATGTTTCTTCCTGATTTATCATTTAAAAAAGCATTTACCCCCAACTCATCTATTTGTGGGTGAGCAAAAATAACATACCCCTTTAAATTTGAGAAATCAGGTTCACCCATTTTAACCATATAAAAATATACCGGGTATTGAATAGAGTCATATATGAACTCCAGGGACAATTTTTGCCATGTTCCTTTTTTTGTCAAATCATAAAGGGTTCTTTTATAGTTGGCTCCCAATGCTTCTACATCAATAAATACAGACTCTCCATTAAAATCTTTTGTAACATAACAATAGACACTTGCTCCAGTGACAGAATCAATATCAAGATGATCATTCCAAATTAAAGTGTATGCTTCTGCATTTCCATTATAAACATCTGCATTGCATGTATAATCTAGTAGATACCCTTTAGATTCAGAAGGAACAATATCTACATTATCACCTGTCAATTTTGGTATTGTTTTGTGAATTCGCGTACCCCAACCCTTATCAGGATCCTTTGGATCAAATTCAGGCCGCCATAGTCTTTTATGGAAAGATGTATACGATTCATCAGGTTTAATAACCCGAACATAATCGAATAGAGCTGAGGTTATTCTGTTAAATGAAGTATATACGTTTTTAGTTCCAAGTCTTTGTAGGGTACGACTTTTTGTGCTATAGTCTGTCATAAATAAAAACACATAAGATCCAAGGAACATAATTGCAAGAGAAAGAAAAAAAAAGTTTGCAACTGAATTCTGACTTTTCTTATTCAGAAGTCTATTACCAACTTTAAACAGACAAGAGATTTTTATAAATAAGAACACTCCTGTAACGAACAGCATTATAATAATCCCTCTCTTTGAACCAGATAAGATAATAACCAATGAAAAAAAGAAGAGTAAAAATGTTTGTAAAATTTTTATCCAACCACTGTTATCTCTATTAAAATAGGCCAATACAGTGAACAGGCCAAAAAACACGGGAACTGTTGCAAAATTGTTATCTATTTCAACTGACTGGCTTGATGAATTATTTATTAATGGATTTTTAGGAGCAAAATCCTGAAATGAAAGAATATCCAATTGAACAAAAAATGTGAAAGTGGCCGCAAAAAATGCAAAAATTATAAAGGAAACATATAATATTTCAATAAAATATTTAAACTTCCACTTTGAGTCAACTGTGAGGAAAAGCGTTAAAAATATCGACAACAATATGATGGTACTAACCAAATCTTTGAAGATAATAAGATATGTTTTGTCGGAAGTAATAAAATGTACTATCTGAAATACTATAAGGGTTAATGGAATTGCTAAAGCTTTGCTAAAGTCAGATAGGAAATTAATTGAAATCTTATTGATCTTAAATAAAATGAAGACCAGAAATCCAGTGTAGAGGAGAATAAAAGGATATTTAAAAAAAGGAACAGCTGACCTGACCAGAAAGAATTGAATCAGAAGGATAATAAGTATACCTGAGTAAAATTTTAGTTTTAATATATTAAAATAATTGTTTTGCATTGAGTAATGATGGGAAAATGTATAACAATATTTTAAAATACTTAATAGAGTGACATGAATGTATTTAAATATATGAGCTGATTTTTATGTCAATTTCAATCAATTAATCAATTAATCAATTCTAAATTTATCATCAAGGATCAACCTGAAGGGAATTTTAAGGAATTTACCACCCAATAACCATTTGAGCTAAATTCATTTAAACTTGTAATTTTATTCCTCTTTATCTGTGATTCTCTTTCCGGAAGTCTCCCTATCTTTTTTATGCACAGCATGAATGAAAAAAGGAAGAATGCTAAAGAAACCCATTATCGGAGGATCGAAAGGGCTGCCGCCGCTGAAGAAGGAAAAGAAGAATGTGATAAGGAAGAAGATAAATAGTAGATGATACTCACTAATGTATTTAATATAATAATAGAAAACTTTATATAGAAAGAAGCAGTAGATCAATAAACCTAAAAATCCGGAATACAGAAGAATTGAAAGGAATGGGTTATGGGGCCAGTCGGATTTGGTTTTGTCATGGAGAAAATAGTAGCCGAACCAATTCAGATGATTAAAACCTTCTCCAAAAAACTTTTGTTTTAAATTGTACTCATTCAAGAAAATTTGCAATGCAAAATGCCATCTCGAAAGGCGATCATCTACAAAAAATTTACTTATAGTATCTATTTTAAGAAAGTTTTTTGGCTCATAAAAACTTGTATCTTCATTTACAATGTTACTAATCCAATTTCTAAAAAAATCTTTATCAGTGATTGTTGTA
Source organism: uncultured Bacteroidales bacterium (assembly GCA_942492865.1). Classification (GTDB taxonomy): domain Bacteria; phylum Bacteroidota; class Bacteroidia; order Bacteroidales; family VadinHA17; genus LD21. Next base: position 4,011,015 of record OW818650.1, read on the forward strand.
TCAATAATCTGATGTATGATTGGACTGATTCCGGCAAGATTAAAATAACCTAAACCTGAAGTGAAAATTCGAGGATAAGACGTTCCAATTTTGTAACTATATTTAGAATCAAAGGATTTTTGTTGGATTTGTGCTTTCTCATACAGTTCAAATTTTCCTGTGCATCTAACATTATCATTTACAGTAACAACCTGAGTCTTAGGATATGCAAATATTACATGGCCTGTCAACGAGACAAAACTCGTAACGCCAGATTTATTAAAATATAATGATACAGGGGCTACCCCATTCTTACAGTTAGCAGATATTGAGAGTTTTTGCCATACTCCCTTCATATTTAAGTTATATACAGAAAGCGTATCTCCATATGTATCCCCATCAGACCGCAAACATACCAGATCACCATTGAAGTCAGTTGATGCATAACAATAAACAAAAGCAGTGACAATATCCGTACTCTTTACTTCTTTTGTTTCGACAATCGCATTATAATAAGCATGTCGATCTGAGTGACCGAAGGTGCATGAACCATCCAACATTAAACCAATCGAACCATCTGGAACTATTTCTGAATTGTGCCCGGTTAAAGGAAAGGCTGTCTTATAATATCCGAAACCCCATCCATTATCAGGATCTTTTGAATCAAATGTTGTAGACCATAAAACTTTATTGAAATTATAATATGGTAAATCTTTATTAAATCTAAAGATATGAGTATATAATGCAGTTGTAATAATCCGCTTAGTGGCACTAATGTTTTTTACTCCTAAAGATTGAAGAGTTTTTATTTTAAAATTATATGAACCATAATAAACAAAAATGAGGCTACTCAATAGAGTGATAATTATTGCCAGGAAGAACGGAGTTAAATTCAAGATAAGTTTACTGAAAATCTGCCTTTTATGAAAGAAATGAAATATTCTTAATGCAAAAAGAAGAAAAAGCAGTATAAATAAGCAAATCAGACCTCTTCTTGAAGATGAAAGAATAATATGTGTTGAGAAAAAAACCAATAAAAGATTTAAACCAATTAGTTCAAGTTTATGAGTATCTCTATTAAGCCTGTATAACAAAACAATGAATCCAAAAAAGACAGGTAGCAAAGCATAATTTCTATCTAATAGCAAGGAATTAAGAAAATATCTGTCCTGATAATTATTAATCGGATAAAAACCATAAAACTTCTGTAATTCAATAAAGACAAGTGTATTTATTAATGCTATTAAAACAGAAAATATTAAGATGATAAATAGTAGGTTTTTTACAAAAAAAACAAGTTTAAGTTTTGATGTTATTACAAGTACTAAAAAAAAATACAAAAAAAGTAGGATAGCTATTTCAAATAACTCTTTAAATACAATAAGATACAATTTATTGGATGATAAGGCCGCTGTGAGAATAAATAAGACAAGTATTAAAATAACATTAAAACTCTTAACAAACCTTTGTATAGTTAATATTATACTTTTTTTATAAATTAATAATGAATAAATAAAAAACCCGATAAAAAGCAGAATAAAAGGGTATTTAAAGAACGGAACAGATGATCTGAAAATATAAAGTACTATTACTAAATTAAGAATACAAATTTCAAGACTTGTTTTTTTTGAATATTGATCTCCAAAAAAAAACAGTCGTTTGATTCTTTCCATATTAATAATTTTGCCCTTTAACGGTTCTACTTCTTATAGAATCTCAAAATATTTTCACAAACGTATTCCAGATCATCTTTTTGGAGTGAGGTGTTCATAGGTATCATCAGGCATTTTTTGAACATTTTCTCTGTATATGGTAATCCTGAACCTGAAAAACCCAAACTGGTAATTGAATGAACTGGTTGGCCATTCCATTGTATTAAAGTTCCGATCCCTTTCTCCTTCAGATATATCCTCAGCTCATCCCGTCGTTCAGCTTCAATTTCGTAATTCTGATAAACATCAAAATATCTTTTATCTGCATCTGGTGCAGGTGGCAGTAATAATTCACTGATGTGTCCAAGATGATTTTGGTAGAAGGCCGCGATCTCTCTTCTTCTGGCAATCTCGTCCTGATAATAAGAGAGTTTATAATTCAGAATTGCTGCCTGAAAATTATCCAGACGCGAATTAAACCCCCACCTTACAAATATCCCGTCATCATTTCTTCCATGATCTCTTAGCAGCATTACCTGCTCGAACATATCTTTATCATTTGTAACAAAACCACCGCCATCGCCGAAACTACCCAGATTTTTAGCTGGATAAAAACTAATAGTTCCTCCTTTGTCAAATGTTCCGATCCCGTTTCCTTTAAACCTTGCTCCGAGCCCCTGGGCTGCATCTTCAAGAATAATCAGCTCAAATTCTTTTGCTATTGCCATTAACTCATCCATATCACAACATCTTCCGTTTAACTGGGTAGGAAGAATGGCTTTAGTCTTCTTAGTAATTAATTTTCTGACAGACACAGGGTCGATCATATGATCTGGTTTACAGTCAGCGGGAACAGGTGTTGCACCAACAAAATGTATCGAAGCCGCAGTTGCAATATAAGTATGAGAAGCAAAAATAACTTCGTCACCCGCTCCTATTCCTGCTGCCATTAACGCCAGCCATATTGCATCAGTTCCGTTTGCCAGACCAATGCCATATTTTGTTCCCGCAAATTTTGCAAGGTTTTGTTCAAATTCTAAAAGATCTTTCTGCAGGATATATGCACCTCTATAACCTACTTCTTTAAATATACGGGTGAAATCCTCTTCTCTCGATTTAAATAAAAATGGATAGTTGAAAAATGGTACAGTACGCATAATATTTCGATTTAAGTTTTATTTGAGACTATAATTAATCATCTACTCTTCCTTCCCTGTTTGTTACTATTTTAGCTGCTCCGGGAGGAGGAGAAGGTACAAGAATTCCTTTCCTTAAGGCTATCTGAACTAATTCATTATCAGCTTTCATTCCATATAACATACCAGATACGTTTTGTAATGCTTTTTCCCTTGAGAGAATTGCAATTACTGTTAAATAGATGAGTTTAATATCAATAAGAATATTCCTGTTCTCTATATAAAAAATTCCAAGTTTGCTCTTCCATGGTCTGATCAACTGATTATAGGCTATATCAGGATCAGTTTGATCTTTTAAGATGTCCCCCTCATCTGAAAACACTATTGATGAAAAGTCAGTTATCCCTGGTTTCACTGTTAAAAGCTTTTTCTCTTCGAGGGTATAAAGATCTGTTTCTCGCTTAACATTTGGGCGGGGACCTACCAGGCTCATATCACCTATTAAAACATTCCATAGCTGCGATAATTCATCAAGTTTATACCTTCTGATGAATCTGCCGACCGAGGTAATTCTGGTATCGTTTGAAGAAGTGGAATCAACACCTGACTTATGTGCATTAATAACCATTGACCTGAGCTTTACCATCTTAAATAGCTTTTCTTTTTTTCCTACCCTTGGAGCAACATAAAATGGTGAATGCCAATCCTGCATCCAAACTATTATTATTATTGGTATAAGAAGTGGAGAGCTGATAATCAAACCAATAAGTGATAAAAGAAAGTCTAATAACCTTTTCATAATATAAATTGCTCACAATTTCACCTGAGAACACTTCGTACAGCGTTCATTATTTTTTCTTTTGTAATATAATATTCTGCCTCCAGTGTGCGGCTCGCCGGAGCCGGTGCATCGGGTAAATTTAACCTGAAAACCGGAGCTTTTAGGATCCCAAACAACGCTTCATTTACTGATGCCGATATTTCAGAAGCAATACTATTTGTTTTCCACGATCCATCCACAATCACCAGCCTGCCAGTTTTTTTAACTGAATTGATAATCAGATTCATATCCAATGGTTTTATGCTTCTGAGATCAATTAAATCCACACTGATACCTTCCTTTTTTAGATTTTCAGAGACCAAAAAAGATTCAGTGCTCAGAAAAGAAGAAGAAACTAAAGTGACATCGGTTCCCTGGCTTCTGACAATTCCCTTACCAATAGGAATTTCATAGATCTCCTCAGGCACCATATCTTCTTTTCCATATAGCCATCTGTCGTCAATGAAGACAACGGGATTCGGATCCCTGATTGCAGAAATAAGTAAACCTTTTGCATCATAAGCAGTGGACGGTGCTATCACCTTCAGACCCGGAATATGTGCAAAAAGGGAATGGAGGGCCTGTGAATGTTGCGCTCCCTGCTCCCCTGCTCTGTTAATTACCAGCCAGAAAACTACAGGAACTGAGGCTCTTCCTCCGTTCATGTATGACCAGTTAGCTGCCTGATTTATAATAGGATCAAAAGCATAGAGAGAAAAATCTATACGAGGATGCATAACTATAGCCTTCATCCCGATGATGGCTGCACCCACAGCAGCACCTGTCATTGCATTTTCAGATATGGGAGTGTCAATCACCCGTTCTTCTCCGTAAAGTTTAATTAGGTCCCTGCATGTATTTCCAACGTACCAGGGACTTTTAACACCCTGTCCCATCACGAATAAGTTATTATCGATAGCCATTATCTGCTTAATAGCTTCATTGATTGCCAGGCTGTATGAGAGTTTTCTATTCCTTGTAGACATATTTCAATAAATCAGAATGATTTGGATAGTTACTGTTTATGGCAAAATTTGTGGCTTTTTCAATTTCCTTAATGACTTCATTATGTATTTCAGAGATTTCACTTTCAATACATATTTTCTCATCCAATATATAACTCTTAAGGTGAGCTAAGGGATCTTTTTTAAGCCATTCCGCAATTTCTTCCTTCGGACGGATATCTGTATGAGAACCCTGAATATTGTCATCAGGACCAACATGACCCCTAAAGCGATAAGTTAGAAATTCGATAAAGACGGGCCCCTGACCCTCTCTGCATTGCTGAACAGCTATTTTGGAAGCATTCAAAACGTCCAGAACATTATTTCCATCAATTCTGAAAGCCTTAATTCCAAATGGTATTGCTGATTCTGAAATATTCTCATTTACCCTTATTTCCTTAATAGGCAGATGAGTTGAATATAAGTTATTCTCACATGCAAAGATGATGGGTAATTTTTTTAATGCAGCAAAATTTAATGATTCGTATAATGCTCCTTCCCCTGTTGCCCCATCACCAAAGAAGGAGACGGTTACCCTGCTGTCATTCCGTATTTTTGACGCAAGAGCCGAGCCTAATGCAAGTGATATAGTTCCTGCCACGATGGGGACTATACCCATCACCCCATTCTCAGGATCAATTAGGTGCATAGATCCACCACGGCCACGGGAACAGCCGGTTTCCTTACCATAAATCTCAGCAATCATATTACCCATGTCACCTCCTTTAGCGAGATAATGACCATGCGACCTGTGGTTACCGAATATATAATCAGTTTTTTCCAGATTGGCACAAACGCCTGCTGCTACAGCTTCTTCCCCTGAGTAAAGGTGTACAGGACACCTGATATCCCCTTCTAAAATCGGGTTAACTAAACTCTCTTCAACCAACCTGATTCGAAGCATTGTACGATAAAGGCTGATTAATAACTCTTTACTGTATAACATATTAATGATCTAATTACTTTATTTAGGAAAAAAGTTTTCAAAGTTAAAAAATGATTTGAGAATCTTCTATGAATCTTGTCGTTCTTCATTTTTTCGGGTTTCCAAGGACAACAACTGTCTTGAAAGCTAAAAATTGGAGAAACCGGACCTTAAGAATTGATGAATCAATTTTTTCAATAACCGAGAGAAGATTATTCCCGATTTTTTCAGGTAAAACCTTAAGAATTAAAGGCAGAAACAGTACAAGGAAATGAAAATAATAAATCCTGGAATTTTGGAACTGACCGGCAATCTCTGCCCAGTTTTGCCTGGTCATTATATGATTTGAAGCCCATTTAGTTCTTTTACCCAAGAGGACATTAAGCTTACGTTTGAAATTCATAAATGGATTGTGACCATATGTTTCAATACATATCAATGTCCCGTCTTTTTTCATGACCCTGCACAACTCGCTGATAGCAACATCAACATTTAAACTGGAAAAAGTGCCGAAATCAAAAACCAGATCAAAAGTATGATTTGCAAAATCCATTTTTTCGCAATCCATTACCTGGTATTCAGCATTAAGGTTTTTTAGTCTTGCATTTTTATTTGCAATTGCTATTGATTTGGATGAAATATCAATCCCAATAATATGATTCCCCTCAGAGGCGAAGTGATAATGTTTTGAACCATCTCCGCAACCATAATCAAGAATTAGCGGATTATTTTTTTTGTTTAGTTCTATCCTGATATTAGATTCGTAAGAATTTACACCGTCACGTAAAACATAATCAGAATAACTAAATCTTGGATTACCCTGGGATTGAGCTTTCTCATCATAATGTTGCTCTTCAAGTTTTTTGTAGATACTGGACATTCCCATTTTTTTTAAAATGCATAGAATAGAATTGTTTACTAAAGAGTACCCGGAATAATCCGTATACTGATCCCAATCCATAGGATGAATGAAGCGAAAAGTAAAAAGGAGGAAGAATTAAAAACAGTGCTATTCCTTCTTTAATTTTTTTAGCTGAAAATGCTATTGCAGTAATTAGATATAATCCTAGTACTGTACATAGGATATAAAGAAAATATATAGAAACAAATGATAATAATGATGCCCCAATGATGCCCAAAACAAAGATTAACGGGACTAAATGTCTCAGAGATACTGGAATGTAGTCAACAAACTTTAACGGATATATTGTCCAAAAACCATTTCTTAAATTATTTCTAATAAATTTAATGAAGTCAGTTTCAGCATAATAGTATAAAACTTTTACATTTGGGATTAGAAGTGTTTTTCCACCGCTATTTTTTAATCTTGTATTAAAATCAATATCGGAGGAGCTTATAAGATTTTCATTGAAAAGACCAATTTTACTAAAAACAGAACGCTTATAACAACCACCAAAAACAGTTGTTACGAGCATTGGTTTTTCTGCTCCTGTCCTATAGCTTGCACCTCCAATCCCGAATTTAGATGAAAGTACTATCGTTATAGCTTTTCCAATTAAATTTTTAACCGGCCAAATTTGTTCTACAAGTCCTCCCACATTATCTACATTATTTTCATACAACGCTTTCACATTATCACTTATATAGTTGGATGAATATTCTGCATGAGCACCCAGAATTATAATAACATCACCGGTGGAATTTTGGTAACCTAAATTAATTGCAGCGGGAAATATTCGTTTTTCATTTCTTAAAACTTTAATAAATGGATATTTCGCAGAATATTGGAGTGCTATTTCTACGGTTTTATCCGTGCTTAAACCATCAGATATGAAGAGTTCCAGTAAATTTTTTGGATAATCAGTTTTTAAAACAGACTCGATACATTTACCAAGCCATAATTCTTCATTTCTGCAAGGAATAATAACAGAGACTTTTGGTTTCATATGTTTCAAATAATACTTTATTCGATATTTGTTGCGGGATTTCCAAAGACTTTTTTCCCTCTCTTTACATTCCGGATAACTACCGAACCAAGTCCAATGTATGCATCGTCGTGTATAACAATCCCATTTATAATTGTGACCCCCATACTTATATAGCAATCTTTGCCAATAATTACGCTACCTCCAATTATGGTCTTTCCAATTATTATAGAGTTCTGCCCAATCGATATGTTATGTGCAATATGACATGAATCATCAATTTTAACTCCATCAGATATTATAGTGTTTCCCAATGCTCCCCTGTCGATACTGACATGTGCCCCTATTTCTACATTGTCTCCAATAACTACGCCACCGATATGAGGAAAGCGTTCCCACTGCCCATCATTGTTTCTAACAAGACCAAATCCTTCCTTTCCAATTATTGTAAAAGATTTAATTTTTACATTGTCTCCAACAGTAACTCCGTCAAGTATTATACTGGAAGCGCCAATCTTAGTGTTCTTACCTATTTTTACTTTCCCAATAACGCAATAAGGTCCAACATAACTTCCTTCTCCAATTAAAGCTTCTTGATGAATAATCGAGGTAGTGTGAATACCGATCTCGTTCATCTCCGACACCTTATGAAATTTCTTAATAAGCCTAGTGAAAATAAGCTTTGGATTGTCAACCAAGATAACACATTTGTTACGCAAAATTACATCAATCTCAGTTCCTGCTGGCGCAATAATAAGACCGGCATTTGTTTCTTCAATATTTTTTATTTTGTTTTTAAGACCCTGCTTTATCCATGTAATACTATCGTAATCAGCATCTTTCAAGGACCTGAATGATTTAAACGGAAGCTCTGTTTTTTCTCCTTTTAATTCAAAATCACCGATGAAATCTAAAATATCTTTAAGAAATAGCCTCATTTCAACCTATATCTATATCTAATTTTAATTATTCAAAATAACGCTTAACAAAATATAAGTAATATCAGAAGGAGCTGTAACCACCATCTATTACCAGACCAGACCCAGTAATCCATCTGCCGGCATCTGACAACAGGTAGACTGCTGCCAAAGCCACATCATCGGGTTCTCCAAGGCCCAGTGGGTGCATTTTAATTACTTTTTCGCGAGCTTCATCAGTTAGATTTGCAATTAAATCTTCAGTCATTTTTGTTTTGCAAACAGCCGGCAAAATCGAATTTACCCTTATTCCGTACGGGGCAAGTTCAAGAGCCATTGCCTTTACTCCATTTATTAAGGCGCCTTTTGAACTGCAATAACCAATTTTCCCTGGCTGACCAAGAATTCCCATTATAGATGATATAAAAACCAGAGATGCATTTTTTGGCAAGTATTTCTTTTTGAGTAAGATTCTGCAAAGTTCAAAGCCTGCGATCACATTAATATTAAATAAAGATTGAAAGTGCTTCGGTTTCATCATATTGATTGGCAAGGTCATTTCAACCCCTGCAGAATGTATAAAACCATCAATCTTTCCGAAATCCTTAAATATACTCTCAGAAATTGTGTCAAAGGAATCAAAATCAGTGAGGTCTGCGTCAAATAATTCGTGCTTACCAGGTAATAATTCATTAAATGTCTGTTTCAGTCTTGGCTTATCGCGGCCGGTTATAACTACAGTAGCACCTGAACTACTACACCTTATTGCACATTGTCTACCCAAACCCGAAGAGGCTCCCGTTATTAATATTTTCTTTCCTTCGAGGGTAAACGGATTACTAAGACTTACTTCCATAATTCGATATATATTTTAAAAAATATTTCATTTTCACTGATATCTACAAAGTAGTCCTATAAAAGTTCTTATTCAATATTTTCTTTACCTATTAAGTTTATAAGACTTGAAATATTTTGAATACTTTTTAAGTCTGAAGCTCTGACCTGTTTGTCAAAATTTTCATCAATAAAAGCTATAACTGAGAGAGTTGTTAGAGATGTTAGATGAATTTCAGTTGCTTCATTTATTTCAGCATCTTCAATCATTAACGCTTCTTTCAAATCCATAAAAAAAACCGATTTTTTCATTTTATATTATTTTAATAGTTAAACTTCAATAACCACAGATCCCCAAGAATAACCAACCCCAAACCCTGTGAGCAGAACTTTATCTCCAGGTTTAATTATTCCTTTACTCGTTGCTGAGGATAAAGCTATGGGAATAGTTGCCGAAACCGTATTCCCGGTGTGTTCCATATCCAAGAAAAACTTTTCCTCAGGTATTTTTATTTTTTTTCTTAAATATTCTAAGATATACTTATTTGCCTGATGAAAAATAACAAAGTCTATAGAATCAAGGGATAGCTTGTTAAGGGATAAAGTTTCAGCGACTAATGAGGGGACATTTTTTATTGTAAAGTTGAAAATTTCCGGCCCATTCATATATAGATAATTCGGATTTATTGTGTCATCAGATTGTTTTAATGTAGTTTTATCATGAGCAGTTTTACTTCTTAATCCTCCGTTATAAACTATCAGGTTATCTTTTCCTCGACCATCAGTTCCCATAACAAATTCACCAATATATTCATGATCATTTTTCTCGATTAGCATTGCTGCTGCCGCATCACCAAAAATACTCCTGTTTGATTTGTCTGTTTTATGAATATGTTTACTGTAAGTTTCAGACATTACCAACAAAATACAGCTTGCAACGCCTGAGGCTATAAGTCCTTTTGAAAGTGCAAGTCCATAAATAAACCCGGAACATCCAAGATTGAAATCAAGAGCTCCAATGTTGGTTCTTAGACCAAGCCTTTCCTGCATGATGCAAGCTGAAGTAGGTAGAAAGTAGTCCGGACTCTGGGTACACAAAAGAATAAAATCCGTTTCAGCTTTTTTTTCTACGGTCAGAATCATTTCACTGGCTTTTACCGCCATATCGAGAGCAGTCTCATCTGCAGCTGCTATATGTCGTGTTGAGATTCCAATTTTTTCTCCAATTTTCTCTGCGGTCCATTCTGGAAACTCTATTGCCAATTCTTTATTAGTCAGCGTCTTAACTGGCATGTAGATACCAATATCTGTTAATTTAGCTCCCATAATAATATTTTTGTCCAGTTAAATTCAGGTTTATTAATTCTTTATTCGTTGGAATAAACACGTTTTAACAATTTGGTTGATACTAATTTATTATCCAGCGAATTACTTCGAAAGATTCTGCGTAATCAGTACCTATTTGAACTCCCCTGGTTTTCGCCAACGAAAAAATAAAATCTTCCGACATATAATCTCTAATTCCCTGTGATTTATATTCTTTAAGCGCATCAGCTTTTAACTGGATATGCTTTTTTTCCAGTGCTACAAACGAAGTCGTATTAAAGGTCAGGTTATTCCAGATTAACTCATAACCTAAAATACTTGTTGTTTTAAAGGCTCTAAGCCCCTCATGAGCAATTGTCGAATGGTCCTGATGTATATCATTGAAACAAGGCATAAGTACCAGCTGAGGCTTGATTTCTTTTCGCATCTTTGTTAAATCATCCAGAATTCCCTGACGCATAAAATTTAATTTCCTTACCTGATAGTCAAAAATAAGAACATTTTCCTTTTTAATTCCTAGCTTATCGGTAGCATTTATAACCTCTGTTTTGAGAATGTCTTTTGGCCATCCGTCAGGGACAGATTCTTCAGCAGTAGAAAAAGCAGCATAATAAACAGTTGCCCCGTATTCAATAAGTTTATTAATAGTACCTCCTGCCCCCAGTTCTCCATCGTCAGTATGGGGAGCTAACACAAGAATTTGTTTAATTGATGATAGCATAGATTTTCGTAGTTTAGTTGATCCTTATCAATACGTGTCTTTCGATTATTCTTCAGCGTTGGATATTTGCCGGAGCAAAATAAGTCTCTGGAATATCCAGCGTATAATAGAGTTCAGTATTTCTTGTTGTTTTAATCACAACCGTCTCCTCTTTTTGTAGTAGTATTCTCCTTTGAGCACTTTTGGCAGAGTGTTTCCGGTTCGTGAATGCTGTAAACCTTATTCTTGTCTCCTCTTTGTTGTGTTAAAGCACGTTTTAAAAATTTACAGTTGCGGTTGTGAAGGTAATTTCTTTAACAATAATTTCAGGGGTTTGATCAAATTTAATCAAAATCCAGACAAAAATCAATGTCCCAAGGAACACAATTTATTAACAATCAATATATTACCTGTTTATAAAAATGAACCAATTACAAAATTATTTCGATCCAGATTAATTTAGTTTACAGCGCACGGATTTGCCCTGTTCCTTTGGCTGAGCAGAGAGAAATGTCCAGGCACCCCCTGAATCGTATCTGAAGACAATGTCGCAGGCTTTGGTATTATCAGAGGCTTCGGAAATGTAATTCATTGGATTCGGATAAATTCTAATCCCTGTCAATTCTATATTTTTAGCTGAATTAATGTCTGTGGTCATTGTCAGATTTAAAATATCTCCACCATTTAAAGATATAGATCAGCCAGATGTCAAATTCTCTAAAACGACCAAATTTACAACTGTTGAAGCACCTGTCCCTGCAAAGCTAAGTGAATAATTTTGAGCATGCAAGGTCAGTTCGCAAAATGCTATAGCAAAACAAATGGCTTTTTTCATAAGAGTTTATTTGACGAATTTTATAGTAACTGAAATTATCTACATATTATCATAAATTAACGAATATTATTGTCTTCAACCGGATATTCTTTCTTATTTTTTAGGGTTGCCTTAGATATGCATGCCTTTAAATCTTCTGCGCCATAATTCTATATCTCAGTAGTGTACATCTGGAGAATCAATAGTTTTTTAGACAACGAACTGAATTTCCAACCTCCTTATAGTCGGCCAACTGACTAAAATAGGCTAATTCATAGGAACAGTAAAACATATAGGCCTTTGTGATAGAAAATTCAGTTGAAGTCCACCAGGATCCAATGCTTGTGACAGTGGTGCATACTCCAAAATTGTTTCGTTCACCTCCGGGAAGACCAGTGAAGCCACTTTCGTTTGAAGCACCTGAATTAGGACTTTGCCAATGAATTATTCCAGTTTCTTTCAGTTTCCCACCTGCAATCAAATCACCACCCAGATAAGTTAGTAATTCTGAAAATTCGGGCCAGCTTGGTAAATGCCATCCGGTAGGACACGCACCCTGCACACCACTCGGTTTAAGTTCACTTGTGACCATGCCGTTCATTGCAGCAGTCCAGGTATACAATGCTCCATATTTCTCTTTGTTGTTTATATCATCGTTGTACCAGCAATAAGCCTTGCTATTTGAATAAAGACCATCCCATCCGGCATTTGAACTTATATGAGGGATGTCTGTACCATCTGAGTACTTTGTAGTTTTTAGGTTTTCAGCCATCCATACATGGTTGTTTATTGTTACAACAGGATAATTGTTATTATCCCCATCTGAACAGGTCATAAAATTAAATATAATAGTTTTGTCTGATGAGGGAATATCTATCAGTACTGTACTATAATTTCCTGATATACCTGTAAATTTAAATCTGTCACCCTCGGAAAACCCCATATCAACAGTAGTCAGAGTTCCCTTTGAAACTTTATTATAAATGTCCGTGTCAAACGATTGTCTATTAATCACTTTGTCGATATGAATTGACTCGTTAGTTTCATTTTGGCAAATTAGTTTTTCTGAATATTGATAAGCTTTCCCTCTAACGGAGATCAAATAAAGACCACTGTTAAACCCCGAAAGAATAAATTCATTACTGATTTTATCTAAATAAAACTGTTTTTGGGCTATTAGCTTGCCTGTCATATCATAGATTGATATCGCTGCATCCCCAGATTCTGAAGGATAAATCACCAGTGTCGTGTGATCTGTCATCGGATTAGGGTAAATCATTATCCTGGATGATCCTCTGTTTTCAACTATTGCAACGTTTGTTACTAAAGTAAGCTGCAGGACATCACTACCATTTAGGGTTAGAGATGTTCCTTTATTAAGGTTCTCGACTTTTACAGTACTGACTGTTGTTGATTCTCCTGTTCCGGTAAAGGAAATAAGATAATTCTGAGCATTTAAATTAATAGAACAAAAGATGGTCAAAAGAACCAAAAACTGTTTCATATTTAAAATATTATTCTTAACAAGTTAGTTAATTATCGTGTACACATCGAACTGAAAAGCCATTATTCTTACTCTGGTTACTAAAGCCTAATTCCTCGTAACCATAGCTTAAGCCAACATTCCAGGCATTTTGTGAAGTTTCCTCTGAAGACGACCACCAGTTACCATTATCATTAAGAGCGTTAAACGTTTCATATTCCCAATGCCGAAAACCACCGGGAAGGGCAGTAAAACCACTGCTGTTGTTAGCCAACTGATCGTTTCCGATAGTTCCTGGTGTTAAAAATGGAGTCCAGCCTGTAGTAGATGCCATCGCTTTGGCTATTTGATTATTGATGCCATGATAAGAAAAACCATTGCTTACCAGGTAATCCATCAAAGTTGACCATTCGGCATGAGTTGGTATATGCCATCCAATCGGGCAAATATTTTTAATACCATTGCTTGAATTGTCAACAGTAAACCAATTATATAATCCTCCAAAAATATCTTTGTATGCAACCATATCATTATTATACCAACAATATCCAGGATCATTTAAAGCTCCCCATTCAGTATTATCTGTAACTAGTGGTATGATACTACCATCATTGTATTTTGTGGTTTTCAGGTTTTCAGCCATCCATATTTGTGTACCTAATGCTAATACAGGATATTTATTATTATCACCATCTGAACAGGTCATAAAATTAAATATAATAGTTTTGTCTGATGAGGGAATATCTATCAGTACTGTACTATAATTTCCTGATATACCTGTAAATTTAAATCTGTCACCCTCGGAAAACCCCATATCAACAGTAGTCAGAGTTCCCTTTGAAACTTTATTATAAATGTCCGTGTCAAACGATTGTCTATTAATCACTTTGTCGATATGAATTGACTCGTTAGTTTCATTTTGGCAAATTAGTTTTTCTGAATATTGATAAGCTTTCCCTCTAACGGAGATCAAATAAAGACCACTGTTAAACCCCGAAAGAATAAATTCATTACTGATTTTATCTAAATAAAACTGTTTTTGGGCTATTAGCTTGCCTGTCATATCATAGATTGATATCGCTGCATCCCCAGATTCTGAAGGATAAATCACCAGTGTCGTGTGATCTGTCATCGGATTAGGGTAAATCATTATCCTGGATGATCCTCTGTTTTCAACTATTGCAACGTTTGTTACTAAAGTAAGCTGCAGGACATCACTACCATTTAGGGTTAGAGATGTTCCTTTATTAAGGTTCTCGACTTTTACAGTACTGACTGTTGTTGATTCTCCTGTTCCGGTAAAGGAAATAAGATAATTCTGAGCATTTAAATTAGCTGACCAGAGAAACATCATTAAGAACAATATTGTTTTCATGATAGTTTATCTAACATAGGTTGATTATTATTAAATCAGATCAAAGATGATGCCAGAGCAATAACTTGAAATGGAATATTTTAAAATTTTAACAATCCTAAATTTCAATTTATTAAATCATGATTAAATTACGTTGATTTTAAACCGGTATTAAAAACAAATTTCAATTATTACCTTTTAGTAGTGCTTTCCAAATATATGGAATTCATAAGGGCAAACACTCTTTTCCCAATCAAATAAATCAGTTACTTTATCCCGTGCATTTCTTCCAATTTCATTCCTGATTTCCTTACTTTTTAAAAGTTTTTCTATCGCATGTGCAGTCTCTTCAGAATCTCCAGGAGTAACAATATAGCCAGTCTTCCCATCTTCAATTGGCATCTAAGAAACAAAGAGTTAAAACAATTTGATTACTTCTACCCATTTACTTTCTTTGGTTTCTATGAGCACTTTGAGTTCTATTAAGATGTGTGCACAAAATTTTGCATACTAGAGATTAAACTTTGAACATTTTTATTGATATTAAAATCCTGTTCAATTTTTTTCCTTCCAATCTTACCCAGCTCTGTTCGATAATTTTTTTCTGATATTAATTTCTTAAGTTCATATGAGAATCTTTCAACATCATTTGCTGGAATAAGCACCCCATGACCTCCACCAATCAACTCATTTACTCCTCCCACGTCTGTTGAAATAACAGGTATATTATAAGACATAGCTTCCATGAGTGAAACAGGAATTCCTTCATAAGTACTTGGCAATACAGCAATATCTACTTTTTGAAATTTATATAATTCAATCAGATTTGAATGAGGAACATATCCTAATAAACTAACATTTTCTTCAATTCCAAGCTGACTAATTTTATTTTCTATTTCTTTTCTTAGAGGTCCATCACCAGCTAATAGTAATTTATAAGGGAAATTACTTTCGGATAAACTTTTGAATCCTTCAAGAAAAATTAGGTGACCTTTCACGGGCAAAAAGTTGGCGGGCCAAATAATATTAAGAGGTTCATTATTACTTGTGTTTATCCGGAATGTTATTTCTTCTGGAATTTTTACACCTAAATGAATTTTTATAATCTTATTATCTATCCTTTCTCCAATTACAGAAAATGCTTTTTCTATCCAATTTTCAGAAATAAATCTGACAAAGGAAGCATTTTTAATTTTTTCCTTCAATAGGTTATTTTCAAGAATATCACTACTATGGGCTGCAAAACTCCATTTTTTCCCTGAGATGAGACTAGAAAACATACTTATTGTTGCAGTCGACAAAGCCCAAGATGAATAGATATGATCAACTTTTTGTTTTTTAACTATTTGTGCAATCCAATAGGACTTCGGAACTATTGCTAAATTTTTAATAAATACTTTTAAATTCTGGCTTTTCAAACAAATCAACAGAATTTTGAAAAAAATTGTTGGATTTCGAAATGCTCCTATTACTGTGCAATAAAAAAATATAAAATGAATTAATTTCTTTCTAATTGTATATTTGAGTAAGCAATCAGCATCTTTGTTAATGATTTTTCCTTGAGGCGAACGAGGGATAATTATAACCTCCACTCCTTGATTGATAATCTCTATCACCTCTTCAATAAAAAATTGTTCTCCTTTTCCATAAGGCATTGCAACAGTTATATATACAATTTTCATCTTTGTTTTTTAAATTTTATCTTAAAAATTCATGTCACTCATTATTTTAATAAATAATTCTTTGTGCACAGAGTTATTTTTCCTTGAATAATATAATAGTTTAATGTTAAAATGAAATATCCTGGATATTGAAATCCCTTTTTTCAAAAGAAAATAGAAAATATACACTAAAAAGATAGCGCTCCAGCAAAACCAAAACAACTTTGTCGAATTATGTTTTACATTTATGAACCTGCACAAATAATAGTGAAAAGCACTATTTATAGAAAAACTATCACCTGAAACCTTTTTAATGGAGCTACTAACCTTGTGTAATATTATTGATGAATATATACACGCCATTTTAAGATCCTGTTTTTTTGCTCTAAGGGCAAATTCAAAATCCTCTTCACCAAAAAAGAATTTCTCAGTTAATAAGCCAAACGTTTTTAATTTTTTAGCTGGCAACATCATTGCACAACCACTGACAAATGAAATATCTAAAAAACCTTCATTTGGAACATGATCAATCCTTTCATCTGGAAATATATACTTACGATAATAAAACCACGTAATATTTCCTCCACACTGCCAAATAATTTCATTATTATAGTAACGTATCTGACTTGTTGCAGCAATATAATTATTATTACTTTCTAAAAAATCTATTAGTTCAGTTATGCTTTTATGGAAAATATATGTATCATTATTAAGCAGAAACACATAATCGGCATTATTATTAAGTGCATATTTTATACCAATATTACTACCTTTTGCAAATCCTAAATTCTCTTCAGTCTGAATAAGAACTATTTTGGCATTTTCGTTATTTAAAGTTTGCTTTTCTATTTCTGACTCAGTAAGTTTTAGGATATTAATTGCCGCTTCTTTTTTAGGAAATTTACCATATAATGATTGAGAAGTTGTTATACCTTCAGCCCACTCATGAATTTTGATTATGGAGTCATCAGTTGAATAATTATCAATCAGAATAATCTTATAGTTTAGATATTCCTGTTGAATAATTGAATCAATACATTCTATGGTGTCCTTCCAACCATTCCAGTTTAGAATAATAATATAAACCTGCGGCTGTTCATTTTTAACAGTAGTATTTATGGTCATAAGCATTTAAATGTATGAGAGGTTATTTAATACCCGTTCGAAGTAATTCCCGGTTACGATTTATTATATCATAAAAGATGGCCAGAATAATTAAAACAACAGGTATTTCAACATAAGTTAAAACATTATAATAGAAGTCAAACCATCCAAAGAATAATGCACTTAAAAAGAAAGAATACAAAATAAGGAAGAATGGATTATTTAAATATCTAAGAACTATTAGAATTAAGTATAATATGAATCCACATAAAAAAATATAAACACTTCCAAAAAAAGGACCTCCAAAAATATAGATGGTGCCAAAAAAAGTTTTTACGTTTGATGTTTCATGAGCCTCTTGTCCTATTCTAACAAAGAACTGGGTTACAGCAGGTCTTATTTCATCTCTATCAAACAAAAAGAAATAGATATTTTTTAAATTATTAATCAGTAAAGAATTATCTATTCCGACAGGCATGTTTTGATTTAGATGACCACTTAAGCCTAAAATTCCGGAAAAACAGTATGCAAGAGACTGTCTGATAAGGAATTGAGTGCTCTCAGTATAAAAAGAAATAACAGATGAAAAAGATAGTTCAACATCCCGTCTGAAGGAAAATATATATACTGAAACAAAAATAAAAAGCGAAACAAGCACTACATAAAGATAAAACTTGAGATTTAACTTAATTCTGTTTAAATATATTCTACAAATCAGTGAAGAAATAATAGGTATAAATATCCATGATTTAACTTGATATAAAAAAAATGAAGAAAATATAATTAATAATGTAATAATATTTAGTTTACTTCTGAGTGAGGAAAATGCAAATAAATAAATGAATATTATTATGTATATGGTCATTATATGTCCGACAAGCCCTGATCCGAAATATGTAGTAAAACTGTCATATCCAATAGCGCCAGGACCGCTAAACAATATTAGGGTTTTAATGAATTTTAAAACTACAAGCGGTAGAGTGATGTAAACAAACAAATTCAAAATATTTGAAAAATCATGAGAGTTTATAGAACACAAGTCAGTATTAGTCTTTACTTTTTTTCTCACTAATATATGAATTAGCATACCTGGCATCCACAATAACAATAATCCTATAATCCAAAACAGTAATACACTGGGTTCAAGTTTATAAAAACCCATTTGTTTATGGACTAAGAAATATAGTGTAACAATTAATATAAAAGGATAAGCAGTTATTTGAAAAGGGGTTAAAATAGTCTTATAATAGGATTTATCAACCTGGCCTAGAAAAAACACCTCAATAAATAAAATAATAAGGAATACGATTTCCATGCTGCAAAAATTAACTATTCTATGAGTTTAGAATTATTGATGACCTCATGGTGTTTTGTATTTTTTAAAAGAAACAATTAAGATGAATAAAATTAATTCGCTAACAACCAGGTTAATTGATGCACCAACATCTGCCAGGAAATAACTTAATACAAAGCAAAATAGAATACTACTAATACCTGTAATCCAAATAATTTTTGAGAATGGTTTTGAATAGCCTTGGCTAACCATTCCCAAAATTCCGTAATAATAATTTAAACCACCAAATACAATTACTAAGGACATTATCCTTAAATTTAAAATTGAGTGTAGAAATTCGTTCCCGAGAATCTTACAAATTATATGAGCTAATGAGAATACAAGTAACATTGTAAAAAGTAGAAATAGAATATAGAACTTCCCGATTTTTCGGAAGTGTCTGTCAGTTGTGTCCTTATCCGATTCAAACTTTCTGCTGAAATAAGGATATAGCGCCTGAGTAAAAGGAGATATCATCACTTGAACACCTTTTACTATTCGTTCTGCAGCTGAGTAATAACCAACAATCGTAAAGTCATGAAACCCGCCAAGAATAATTGTATTTAATTCTCTGTACATTGCCATTCCTACTGTTGTAGTAAAAAGTGACCACCCATCTTTAATCTGAAAAATGAGTGAATTCAACCCTGGGAACTGAAATTTAATTTTGTAAAGATTCCTTGCAAGAGCTAATCCAAAGAAACCACTAACCAAATATGAAATAGAGTAAATAGCATTTATAAACACGTATTGTTCTTTATTTCTGATTAAGAACAATATTGCGAGTCCGGCTATGGTTTTAGTAATAGAATTAATAATTGTTATAAACTTCATGTTTTCAAGACCCTGAAATAACCAAACTGGAAAAAGAGCCAAACCAAATAAAATACCTAAGCCACTATACAAAAGAAATCTTATTTCAAAGAGCTTATCAATAAACTGGGTCAGAAAAATAATCATAGCTGATGCTATTGTAGCAAACGTTAATCTTATGATAATTATGCTATTAAAAATCTTATTAAGCTCACCTAATGAATCTTTATTTAACGCCACTAATCTGGTAGCTGAATAGTCAAAACCATACATTACAAAAATGGCAATGTAAAGGAGTATACTATATGAAAAAGCAAATTTTCCAAAGAATTCAATTCCGATGATATTAGTAAGATAAGGTATTATAATTATCGGGAATAAGTAATTAACAATATTTAATATTGTTAAATAAATCACATTTTGCCCAATAGTATTATATTCCTTATTTCTTTTGAGTTTTAAAAACATTTTAATTACTATACGAACTATTAAGTTTTCAGGGTTCAGAGTTCATGACTATGTTCCGTTTTCGAACCCGGGGTAACCGCAATGGACCCTCAAAGTTTATTTACATGAAAAAACAGCTATATCCTTCAGGAGTAAATATTATTATATTTTTTTACAAAACGGATGATAATCATCTTTCAAACCAATTGGAACAGCATTCCTTATAGAAAAAACTGTTTCAATTGATTTACGAGCTTCCTGAATTCCAAAACCATTACCTTTTAAGATTTCCTCATAACTTTTATTATGTAACTCGGTAAATCCTTCACTGAATTCCAACTCTTTGTTATCAATTGTAATTGATCTGAATGTTCTCTGACTTTTTATCTTAATATTTTCAGGTAAATCATTTTTATCTATACTTAAGAACCAGCGAACTCTTGCTTTCGCCAAATTAAGGTACCCGGCTGCTTTATGAGGCTCATTAATATGCACAATGTTTTCTTTTACGTCACCGAAAATCCAGGTCAGCATATCAAAAAAATGAACTCCTATATTAGTAGCAATTCCTCCGGATTTTTGAATACTCCCTTTCCATGATGTATCATACCAATTACCCCGGCTTGTAATATATGTCAAATCTATATCATATACCTTGTCCTTTGGCCAACTTGCAATATCAGCTTTAAGCTTTTTAATTACAGGGTGCAGTCGTAATTGCAGGATGTTATAAACATTTTTACCTGTTTCCCTTTCAATTTCAGCAAGGGCATCAATATTCCAGGGATTCAATACAAGAGGTTTCTCACATATAGCATCTGCACCATGCCTTAATGCAAATCTGATGTGAGAATCGTGCAAATAATTTGGAGTACAAATACTAACGTAATCAACTTTCTGACCTTGCCTTTTAAGCTTATCAAAATGCCTGTCATACCTTTCAAATTCGATAAAAAAATCTGCCTGAGGAAAATAACCATCCAACAAACCAACACTGTCAAATTTATCCAGAGCAGCTACTAAATTGTTCCCAGTATCCTTAATAGCTTTTAAATGTCTTGCAGCTATAAAACCAGCCACACCTATCAATCCAAAGTTTTTTTCCATAAATCGTTCTTTGCTTTCTTGAATGAAATTATTTATAAATTTGACATTAAATATTGTCGTATTTAAGTCGCTGATTGTTTTATTTGATATTGGTATTTTAAACTCTTACTCTTCCCATCCGCGGGTAAAATGATGTGCCTGTTTTGAAAGGTGTTAAGTTCTTTCCTCAAAAGATAACTTTTCCAGCTTCACAGAGATCCAATAAAAATAGTGATAAATAAATGTGGGCATCATCTTGAAAAGACCTATTCCTATTGAGTAAATAATAGTATATACCGGAA
Organism: uncultured Bacteroidales bacterium; assembly: GCA_942492865.1. Taxonomy (GTDB): domain Bacteria; phylum Bacteroidota; class Bacteroidia; order Bacteroidales; family VadinHA17; genus LD21. The sequence continues at coordinate 4,032,591 of OW818650.1, forward strand.
ATTTTAATGATCTGTTGATTTTAATGCGGGTCTTTATAAAATTCCAACCATACTTTAGACCCGACCTCCTCTTATAGTAATTACCGTCAATCCTGAATTTTAATAAGATTTCCTGTATATTCCCAAACTTTAGATTATTTAACAGCGCCCTCCCCCATAACACATTATCCTCCATCAATATTGTATCTGTCGGGTAATAGCCAGCAATCTCAATGAGCCTCCTGTGGTACATCACCGAAGAATGCGCAAACGGAGTTCGCGTATAATATCTCTTTCTCAATGCTTTGTGTTCTTCGGGAAGCTTCCTGAATGAAAAATGCTTCCCGTCTTCATCTATTTCTTCATACCAACTTCCTAAAACTGTAATTTCCGGATTTTCAATCAAATAATTCCGCTGCTTTTCAAACCTCTCCGGCATTGAAATATCATCCGCATCCATCCGCGCGATATATTTGTAATCTGGATTTTTCAGAATAATTTCTAAAAGATAATTCAGAGCTGCTGCAAGACCTTTGTTTTTCTCTAACCGGTACAGTCTGATCCTATGATCTTTCAAGGTGGTTACGTAATCTTCAATTTCAGAAGAAACCTGTCCATCAAAAATCAGATAATAATGAAACTGCGAAAATGTCTGATCAAGTATGCTTTGAATTGATTCCTTAACAAAACATAGCCTATCATTATGATAAACAGACATTATTACTGCAAGATCAACCATTGTTAATGCAACAGCAATGATAAAAGATCACATGGTGTAAGAAGTCATTCTTTTTCATACTTTGCTGTTTTTGGAACACGGGGCAATTCGGGAATTAAAAAAGATTGGATTCTGAAGAAATTTATTAGTCTAATAAACAATACTTTAATTATCTTTTTCACAACAAGAAAATAAAATATTACCGAAAATTTAGCTTCTCTTATCATAAAAAAATAGATCTTGATTTTTTCAATCATAAAAATATTGCTTCGATAATAATTGTGATAGGTAGATCCCGCGTGAAGCCTGAAAATATTTAAAGGTTCCGGGATATACTTAATATCGGATCTAAGCATCATTTTAATATAAAGTAGCCAGTCCCCGCAGAATTTCATAGAAGGATCTGCCCATCCTGATTCAACATAAGTGCTTTTTCGGAATAAGACACTGCTTGCATTCACTATTGGATTTTCGAGAAAGGTTCTTAGTGAAACTTTTCTATCACCGGAGAAATCTTTCAGACATCTTTTGAAAGCATCCCTTTCGGAAGACAGGTATTCTATTCCTCTCCGTTCGTTGAAAATCTTTGAATCACAAAAAACCAAACCTGTGTTTTCAGATTGCTCCATTATGGACACAGTTTTTTCAAGAAAATCGGAATCAGAAGAGTCATCAGATTCGGCGATCCAGATAAATTTTCCTCTTGCCATTTTCACACCAGTATTCCATTGGACAAATGGACCTCCGTTCTTAAATTCATTATAATTAGTAATAATATCCGGATGAGCTGCGACATATTCATTAATGATCTCACAGCTATTATCGCTTGAAAAGTCATCAAGAATAATTAATTCAAAATCCTTGTATGTCTGATTGAGAACGCTATTAATTCTTTGCTTCAGGTATCGTGAATGATTGTAATTTGGAATTATTACAGAAACAGTCATTCTTTTTACTTAAAAATGGTGAGAATTTTATCTGGTCCAACAATCCAATTCATGAAGATGTTTTGGCGTTTCGAGTTATTTGCTTCAGCCATTTTCTTAAAATTATAATCAAAAAGAAAATTAAATAGGTAATAACTGAATAATTCTGTTTAACTATCTCCAGTCGATCATTTAAAAATCGCTGATCCTTTTTAGTGGTTGAAATACCCTTTTCAGAAAATACGGCTACCAGAATATTTATGTATTTAAATTTGTAGTCAGGATCTTTTTTCAAAAGAAGGTTCAGATAAAAATCAGCTAAAAGTGGATATTTATCTGAATATTGATATTTTTCGAAAACTGTGCGCGGGTAAAAAATTGCCTGATGGCAAATGTTTTTGGTTAATAATTTTAATGTACTGAACCGTCCATCGTAAATCTGATTTGTTAAAGGAAAATATACATTACCATAATAGACTGTGTCACTATAATTTAATCTGCCTCCCAGATTCCTCCAGCTATTAATTATTATATCATCTGCTCCAACGAAATAGAAATAAGAACCCCTTGCAATACTCGTACCTTTATTCATTGCGTCATAAATACCACAATCTTTTTCAACAATCAGCCGATCAATGAACCTGAGATACTTATCTAAAACTTCAACAGTTCCATCAGTCGACTTTCCGTCAATAACAATAAACTCTATGTTTGGATAGTCCAGATCAATTACACTCTGAATAGCTCTTTCAACTGTTGCCCTGTTGTTGAGAATTACCATAATAATGCTTATTAATGGATAAAACTCATCTTGTACTACCCTATTTTTTCTAATGGTTTTAATAATATAATTTTAATTGACTAAAAAGCCCTTGAAATACTATACAGAACTTACAAACTTTTTTAATTGTCTCAGGTGCAAGGCAGAAAAGAAGTCTTTTTCAAACAGCTCGTAAAAAACTAAATCGAAAAAGTTTAAGACGTTGAAAGGAGAGCGTTTAATTATTCCGAGCATTGCTTCTCTTCCCTTCTTTTTTAAATTCAACCCATATGAAAGGTTAGCAATATGTTTATAATGTATTGAATATAATTTAGAGTATTTTCTTAATAAATCATTATGACGAAGTAAAATTTTTTGGCGGAGTTCCAGTCGCTTCAAATTATTACTCACATCAGTCAACTGTGGCTCATCATGCTGGTGAATCTTAACAAGCAAAAGAGGAATAGTCTCAAAATTAAAATGTTTGACCAAACGGAACAAAAAATCTGCGTCATGCCCCATCTGAATTGACTCATCATACATCCCTATTAATTCTATACATTCCTTGCGAACGCACAAACCATAACCATTTCCAATGGTTGTTGCCGCTATAAGGCCGGCTTCTATGTCCTTAAATTTTGAAGGCCATACTTTTGAGTATAAGTCAAGTTCTCCCGATTCAGTATCCCTCACAATGGAGACACCTGTCCAAATAAATCCCGTTTTGCCACCAGTTTGCATAAAATGATTTTTCATTCTTTCCAGGAATAATGGCAGATATTCATCATCATCATCAAGAAACAAGATGAACTTTCCTTTTGCGAAATTGATCCCGGAATTATATCCTGCTGCAGCTCCCTTCCGAGTTGAGTGCTGGTGGAATATTATCTTTTTATCATTAAACTCGCTTACTAACCTTTTGGTTTCCTGATCATTTCCATCATCGATTATTATATGTTCATAATCTCCAAAGGTCTGATTTCTCACACTATTGATCGCCCGCCTGAGTAGCTCAGGCCTCTTGTACGTAGGTGTAATTATAGAAAAGTCAGGTGATTTAGAATCCAGCATTTCTTTTCTAATTATTAAACTAAGATTGAATGAAATGATGGAAACAAGTAAGTATTTGTCATTGTAATCCTTCCAGTGTGTATTTGGAATAGATAGAAATAACCCCTTCCTTAAGACTTACCCTTTCCTTCCATCCCAGCTGATTTATCTTCGATACATCCAGCAATTTCCTCGGAGTACCGTCAGGTTTTGAAGAATCCCATTCCAGCTTTCCTTTAAATCCTACTATTCTCTGAATGAGCTCAGCAAGATCTTTAATTGTAAGGTCTTTGCCGGTGCCGATGTTGATGTGGGTGTTTTTTATGGGCTCAGAGCTCAGAGCAGAGGGCGCAGGGCCGAAAGCCAGATCCTTAAAGTCAACATTGTTCAATACAAAGACACAGGCGTCGGCGAGGTCGTCAACATACAAAAACTCCCTGAATGGTGATCCGGTTCCCCATAAAGTAATTGTTACGTTGTTCCGGGTTCCGGGTTCCGGGTTTTGCCCAGTGCCCTCAGCCCTGCTCTCTGAGCTTTTTTCTATTCCATATTTGAAAAGGATGCTGAGTATTTCTGTTTCACCTGAGGTGTCATTCACCCCTTCAATGGGATATTTCTTAAGATCTTTCCTGATAGCAGTCCAGTCGTTATTAGCAAGGCATTTACCGAGATGCATTTTACGCACCAGAGCAGGGAGAACATGCGATGTCTCAAGGTTATAATTGTCATTCGGACCGTATAGATTGGTCGGCATTACAGAGATGAAATTGGTCCCATACTGCAAATTGTATGATTCACACATTTTTATGCCGGCAATCTTAGCTATAGCATAGGGCTCATTAGTGTACTCCAGTTCTCCTGTTAGAAGATATTCCTCCTTGATCGGTTGGGGGCAATCCCTGGGATAAATGCACGAACTTCCAAGAAACAACAGCTTCTTTACTCCGTTTTTGTAGCTCTGATGAATGATGTTGTTCTGGATCATCATGTTCTCATAAATGAACTGAGCCCTGTAGGTGTTGTTGGCTACAATTCCTCCCACCTTTGCAGCTGCAAGTACAACATATTCCGGTTTTTCCTTTTCAAAGAATTCAGCAACTATTTTCTGGTCTGTAAGATCATATGGAGGATACGGACTTGTAACAAAATTTGTGTATCCGTTTGCAACAAGGTTCCGCATTATAGCGCTGCCAACCATTCCGTTATGACCGGCGATATATATTTTAGAGTGTTTATGCATAATTCAAATGTTTCGCGTTTCTGGTTTCGTGTTTAACCCACCCCCAACCCCTCCAGGGAGGGGATTTTCACTCTTAAGTCCCCCTTCAGGGGGATTTAGGGGGCGGTTAAGATTTAGGGGGCTTTTAATCCGCTCTCCTCTTTGCCTTCTCAAAATCGGCCAGTGTCATGATCTTAACAAGCTCTTTAAAAGTAACTTTCGGCTCCCATCCAAGAATTGCTTTGGCTTTCGCCGGATCGCCGATAAGAAGATCTACCTCAGTCGGTCGGAAATATCGTGAATCAATACCTACCACTTCCCTGCCTGAAGATTTCAAAATACCTTTTTCATCAATCCCATGACCTTTCCAAATGATCTCTTCCCCCAAAACTTTAAATGTTTCTTCAACAAACTCCCTGATCGTATGGGTCTCATTGGTTGCAAGGACGAAATCATCCGGTTCATCGGCCTGAAGTATCCGCCACATCCCTTCAACGTACTCGGGAGCATAACCCCAGTCGCGTTTTGAATCAAGATTTCCGAGAAGTAACATATCCTGCTGACCAGTAATTATTTTAGATGCAGCAACAGTTACTTTTCTTGTGACAAAAGTCTTGCCTCTCCGTTCACTTTCATGATTAAAGAGAATTCCATTGCTTGCAAAAACATTATAAGCTTCCCTGTAATTTACCACGATCCAGTAAGCATATAATTTAGCAGCAGCATACGGACTTCTTGGATAAAATGGCGTTTTTTCAGTCTGAGGGATCTCCTGTACCTTGCCATAAAGCTCCGACGTTGATGCCTGGTAAAACCTGGTTCTGATCCCTGTTTCCTTAATTGCATCAAGAAAACGCAGAGTTCCTATCCCGTCCACCTCTGCAGTATACTCAGGCACTTCAAAGGAAACCTGGACATGCGACTGGGCCCCCAGATTGTAAATTTCAGTCGGCTTGATCTTCTCAACCAGCCTGTTAAGGTTACTCGAATCGGTTAGATCGCCATAATGAAGGAAAAATCGTTTATTCAGGTAATCCGGATTATTGTAAATATGATCTATTCTAAAGGTATTAAAGGAGCTTGAACGCCTTATAATACCATGTACATCATAGCCTTTTTCAAGCAATAACTCAGTTAAATAAGAACCATCCTGACCTGTGATCCCAGATATTAAAGCAACATTCTTCATTCTAAGTAAATATTACAACCAATAATCCTTTATCCTGATTTTAATCTTTATTGCATTTGAAATTTCTTCTTCACTGATGAGTATCAGATAACCTCCTCCGCCTGCTCCTGAAAGTTTCCATGCAAGAGCTTTGTTTTTATAACCCTCAACAACTTTAGCAATCTTATTGTTCATCATTTTAGGAAACATGGCCACCTGAGCGTTGAAAGAGGCAAGAAATCCTTTTGAAAAGACAGAAATATCTTTACTTATCAGTCCCTCCCATGCCAACTCAGATGCCGATGTCAGATTTCTGACATTATCAGATGTGATGTTTGTTTCAGAAAGAACAACAAAATCATCAGGACGCGGCCATAACATTACCATGTATAATCTGGCCTCGAGCCATTTTATTGTTGAAAGATCAGTAATAGTTTCAAACTTTGATGGCCAGTACTCCCCTTTTTCATAAAAAAACCGGTTGATACCGGGCATCGTAATTCCTATCGAATCCTGTGAGCCGCTTACATTTTTTGTACCGGGATCATTATCGTACCGGAACAGTATGCTGGCTAATTTCTCCGGGTTTTCCAGCGGAAGATGGTAATTCCACAATTCGATGGCTTTTTTCCTGGTTGAGGTAGCCATCCCTGAACGTTCGTTAAATTCAAGAGTAGGTTCGATTGAGGTTGTTATTGCCCATCCAGGGTGAAACTTTGAGACATAAGGCTGATCAATCCAAGTACCTGCAAGATCGATCCGGTATGGAATTGGTGTTTCTCTACGCAATGCTGTGGTTGACCTGACCGGCAGATTTTCATGAGGTATCCTTTTTAATACTTTATACTCTATGCCCATCTCTTTGCAAAGCTGTTCTTTCTCATCAGTATGGCCATCCTCATTTACAACAAAGACATCCGGACCGAGCGATTTCATATCATCCAGGAAATCAAGAAGACCGCTTCCCCTGTTTATCTTTACTTTATGTACGCAAGAAAGAGATTCAAGCATATAAAGCCTCTCATCTTCAGAATTGATGGTGTGCCTTCCTTTAAGATCAAATACTGTCTTATCCGATCCTAATCCAACATACAGATCTCCGAACTGCGATGCTTCCTTTAAAAACGCAACATGCCCCGAGTGTAGCATGTCAAAGCAGCCGGAGACGAAAACTTTCTTTTTCAAGGTTAAAGGTTAAAGTGTTAAATAAATTAAGGTTATCGGCCTCACCCCCTCTTTCCCCCTCTCCCGGGGTGAGATGGGAAGCTAATCCTAATTAAATTCCAAATTTTAAAATTATCCTGAATTAAGCCCCTCTCACTTTGGGAGAGGGGTTGGGGAGAGGTCGTTATCAATCATCTCAAATTTTGACTTATATCCAGGGACGATCTCCTTCATTTCCTCTATTATCTTTCCGGGGGTCAAAGTGTATAAAGTAGAAAGGATACATTCAATTCTTGTAAAGGTGTTTTCAAGATCATTTTCGGGGATACTGGCTATACTTATCTTGGGATGGTAAGTGGGGATCATTGGTTCATCCTGTGAGAAAAGTTCCTCGTAGAGCTTTTCGCCCGGTCTCAACCCTATGAACTTGATCTTAATATCTTTATGAGGCTCAAGGCCTGACAGTCTTATCAGGTTTGTCGCAACATCCAGCACTTTCACCGGCTCTCCCATATCAAACACGAATATCTGTCCGCCATTACCCATAAAACCTGCTTCAAGGACAAGCTGACACGCCTCCGGTATTGTCATGAAGAACCGTGTAATATCCGGATGGGTAAGGGTTATTGGTCCTCCTTCATCAATCTGTTTCCTGAATAATGGGATTACTGAACCGTTCGATCCGAGAACATTGCCGAACCTGGTAGTTATAAACTGGGTTCCGATATTTTTGCGTTTGGAGAGAGTATGAACAAGTATTTCACAAATCTTTTTTGTGGCGCCCATCACATTAGTGGGATTTACCGCTTTGTCTGTGGAAATCATTACAAACTTCTCAGCCTGGTATTTAATGGCCATCTCTGCAACATTCTTTGTTCCTCCCACATTAACCCTGAATGCCTCATGAGGTTGTATTTCCATCATTGGCACATGTTTATATGCTGCAGCGTGAAAAATAATTTCAGGCTTATACCGAATGAAAAGCTTTTCAAGGATTTCGGGGTTTGTAACATCGCCGATTATAATCTTATAATTGCAACCGGTCTTTGTATTTTTCAGTTCCTCATTAAGAAAAAATGCAGGAGTTTCTGCCTGATCGAATAGTATGAGCTGTTTTGTTTCAAACTTCATCAGCTGCCGTGCAATTTCAGACCCTATTGAACCGGCCGCACCCGTAACAAGTATAGTTTTCCCGCATAAACCTGTTTGTATCTTTTCAAGGTCAAGCATAATGGGTTCTCTTCCAAGCAGATCCTCTAATTTTACTTTTTTAAGATTTTTTATCTCGAGCTGACCGTTAAACCAGGTATCGAAGGATGGAGTATCAAGAATTTCACAACCAAGTTCAATAACCGATTCGATGACTTCCTTCTTTTTAGCAGGAGCAATATTATGTATAGCAATGATAAATGCCTTTATTTCTTCCTTTTCTATAAATTCCCTGGTCAGAACATCGCGTGAATAAACAGGATAACCTGTCACTTTCTTTCCCTGGAGTTTCCTGTCGTCATCAACATAGCATTTTACCCGGTAAGGTCCTTTGCTATCGGCCTCAATGACCCGTCGTACAACAATTCCGACCTCCCCTGAACCGTAAATAACAACATTCTTCCTGATTCTTGATGTTGACGAAGCGAATTCATAGAAGACTTTTACAAAAACCCTGAAAAAGAATAGAAGTATTGTTACAGCTCCTGAATGAATAACAAGAATGGAAAGAGGAATATCATAAACCGCATTCCATTCATTGATACGACTTAAGAGAGTAAGCGCAATAAGCAATATCGTGGCAGCAAAACTTGTAATAATTATTTTATATGTATCACGAATAGTAGTATGTCTCAGCATACCGTTATAGGACTTGAAAATCAGCATGAAGACAGTGTAAATAAATAATACCAGCCATGCCTGTTTGAATGATATTGAGATATCGAATGAATAGGTCTCAAAATTATACCTGAGCATATATGCTATCAGAAAAGAGCTGTACACGACTGACATGTCGATAAGCAACACAAGCCACCTGGGCAATGAATGCTCCCGGAAGATATTGTCAAGTCTGCTTTTAATCTGAAAGTCCATAACGTGGTTCAGCTTTTATAAAATAAGCCAGATGAAAGATATAAAAATAAATAAATAAAAAGATTGATTCATTACACCATGCTTACGCGTCGTCAGTCACATGATACATAATTGTATATGCCTGACTAAGTAGCAATTAAACTATAATATGTAACAGATGTTACAAATTCTCCCAGAACCATTTTACAGCCTCCTCAAGGCCGTCTCTGACACTGTGTGAAGGAGAATAGCCAAGCAGGCGCTTTGCTTTATCGATTGAGGCGAGTGAATGTGGGATATCCCCTGCTCTTTCGGGACCGTAAATAAGTTTAATCTTAAGGATCTCCTTATCATATTCGCCAGCCATCTTTTGGATATGATCAAAAAGCTCGTTTAGAGTTGTTCTTTCACCGAATGCAACATTGTAAACCTGGTTTACAGCTTCCTTTTTTGTTGCAAGTGCAGCCAGGTGATTAGCCTGAATTACATTATCAACATAAGTAAAATCGCGTGAAAAAGATCCATCACCGTTTATTACGGGTGATTCATGGTCTTTGAGCAGTTTCAGAAACTTTGGGATAACGGCAGCATAAGCTCCGTTTGGATCCTGGCGTCTTCCGAATACATTAAAATACCTCAAACCGATAACTTCGATACCGTAAGTTCTGGAAAAATTGGTACCATATAATTCGTCAACATATTTTGTGATGCCATAAGGTGAGAGTGGCATTCCTATCTTTTCTTCAACTTTGGGCAGATCGGGATGATCGCCATACGTGGATGAACTCGCTGCATAAATAAATCTTTTTACTCCGGCTTCTTTTGCTGCAAAAAGCATTTTCACATATCCCCCGATGTTTACATCAGTTGTTGTTACAGGATCGACGATAGAACGTGGCACCGATCCAAGGGCAGCTTCATGAAATACTATATCTATTCCTTTAACAGCTGCAAGGCAGGTTTCATAATTTCGTATATCCCCCTCAATAAGCCTGAAGTTGGGATTTGTCATATAATCTTTCAGGTTTTCTCTTTTCCCGGTTGAAAAATTGTCAAGACAAACGACTTTGTTGCCGGAGATCAGAAGTGATTCAACAAGATTTGAACCAATGAAGCCGGCACCTCCTGTTACTAAGACATTGCTGTTTTTCAACATTTGTTTCATCGGGATATAAAGAACAATATTAGCTAATTTAACAATATTTAACAGTATAAAAATTATACTTTTTCGAACATCATGATTATTTCATTCAAAATAAACTCGGCTGTCCTCCCGTCACCGTAAAACTTAGGATATTCGAGTTCGGAGCTGTTTTGGAGAAAATGGATGAAACCTTCCCTGATTTTTTCAGGATCAGCATCAACAAGCTTAACTGTTCCATTTGTAATTAGTTCAATCCATTCGCTTTCTTTTCTCAAAACGAGACAAGGTTTATTAAAAAAATGGGATTCCTTCTGCACTCCTCCTGAATCGGTAATTACCATCCTGCAATTTTTCTCGAGAAGAGTCATCTCAAGGAAAGAAACGGGAGGAATAATTTTTATCTTTTCACAGTTAAGCAGTTCCTGGTGCAAATTTTTAAGTTTTGCATTTAATATGTTTATTGTACGGGGGTGAAACGGCATTACAAAAGTGATGGAATTCTCTAATGCTAATTCTTTCAGGCTTTTAAGAATTTTTTCAAGCCTGGTAATATCATCTGTATTTATTTCCCTGTGAATAGTAGCGAGAACAAAATCACCCTGTTTCAGCGACATCCCCGACAAGAAGGAAGATTTCTTCTTCTCGGCCAGCTCTGTAAAGAACAGAGAATTATCATACATAATATCTCCCGTCAAATAGATCTTCGCGTTATCAATATTATACGGAGGACTATTTTCAGGTCTGAATCCTTCATTTATGAGATTCTTAAAAGCTGCATTTGTTGGTGCAAACAGAAGTGTGGATGAGTGATCGCTCACTATTCTGTTCAGCTCCTCGGGCATGCTTTTATAGAATGAACGAAGACCTGCCTCAATATGAATTATGGGAAAATGATTTTTTGAAGCTACGATTGCAGCGGCCAGTGTGGAATTTGTATCTCCGTAAAGGATAACACAATCAGGTACCTCTTTTAAGAGTATATCCTCAATTCCGGAAATCATCATCGAGATCTGTTTTCCATGTTTTGCCGAACCAACTCCAAGATTATAGTCAGGCAGATGTATCTCAAGCTCATCAAAAAAAACACCTGAAAGCTCATTATCATAATGTTGTCCGGTATGAACAAGCACTTCCGTAATACGGTCAGAAAATTTATTTTTGATTGTTCTGCTGATAGCTGATGCTTTTATTATCTGAGGCCGGGCGCCTACAATATTAAGCAGTTTAAGCAATGGCATTGGCATTCATTTTTGGTCGCGCAAATTTAAAAAATCCTTTCGATGATTTTGCTGAGAATAGCTGAATTAAATAAAAAAGGCATCATTATTAAAAGGATGCCTTTATATTTAATTGAAATTAAATTATTTAGCGTAATTAACAGCCCTGGTCTCCCTTATGACCGTTATTTTTATCTGACCGGGATAGGTCATCTCATTCTGAATCTTGCGGGCTATCTCAAATGACAGATTTTCAGCCTCTTTATCATTCACTTTTTCAGCTCCGACAATCACGCGGAGTTCCCTTCCAGCCTGTATTGCGTATGTTTTGGTTACTCCGGGATACTGGAGTGCAAGCGATTCAAGCTCTTTAAGCCTTTTGATATACGATTCCACAACCTCGCGACGGGCTCCAGGACGAGCACCTGAAATTGCATCGCAGACCTGCACTATCGGAGCAATAAGGGAGTTCATCTCGGTCTCGTCATGATGTGAGCCTATTGCATTGCAAACCTCAGGCTTCTCCTTGAATCTCTCAGCCATTTTCATTCCAAGAATTGCATGTGGCAGTTCAGGCTCATCATCGGGCACCTTGCCTATATCATGCAGCAGTCCGGCACGTTTTGCAAGCTTGGCATTCAATCCAAGCTCAGCGGCCATAATTGAGCATAGATTGGCTACCTCACGTGAATGCATAAGAAGATTCTGACCGTAAGAGGACCTGTATTTCATCTTCCCTATCAGCCTTATGAGCTCAGGATGAAGTCCATGAATACCAAGATCGATAGTTGTTCGTTTGCCAACCTCAAGGATCTCTTCTTCGACCTGTTTGCGTGTTTTGTCAACCATCTCCTCGATGCGGGCAGGATGGATCCTGCCGTCCGTTACAAGCTGGTGCAGTGCAAGACGGGCAACCTCTCTCCGTACCGGATCGAATGCTGACAGAACTATTGCTTCAGGTGTATCATCAACAATGATCTCAACACCGGTAGCCGCTTCAAGTGCTCTGATATTTCGTCCCTCACGTCCGATTATCCTGCCTTTCATTTCATCAGATTCGATATGGAAAACCGTTACGGCATTCTCAATGGCACTCTCAGTGGCAACGCGCTGGATAGTCTGTATTACTATTCTTTTTGCTTCCTTGTTAGCTGTCATTTTGGCTTCATCCAGGATCTCATTGACATACGACATAGCGCCGGTCTTGGCTTCTTCCTTAAGTGATTCTATAAGATGGTTTTTAGCATCTTCGGCCGAAAAGCCTGAAATAGCTTCAAGTTGTTCCACCTGTTGTTTATGAAGCCTTACGAGCTCTTCTGATTTTTTGTCAACCAGTTCAAGTTGAGCAGTAAGATTATCCCGGATGGCATCTGATTCATTCTTTTTTCGCTGTGCCTCTTCTATTTTCTGGGAAAGTGTAAGTTCTTTTTGTTTAATTCTGTTTTCTGCCTGGGTCATCTTGTTGTTCTTCTCGTTGATGACCTTTTCATGTTCTGTCTTGAGCTGGAGAAATCTCTCCTTTGCCTGAAGTATCTTTTCTTTCCTTATAACTTCTGCTTCCGCTTCTGCTTTTTCTATTATCCTCCGATTTTTGCTTTTCAGTACCAGTTGCCAGACAAAATATGAACCTGTAAAACCTGCCACCAGGGCTATAATGCAAAAGCTTATAGTTGACCCGGTAAATAACACACCTAATATTATCGTCATTGTTTAAACCATTTAATAGTAAAATTTAAGTACATAAATTTAATGTATTTATAAAAAAACCCGCAAAGTTCCTTCAGCTTTTATAAAACCCCATGTCTGAATGGTTGGAGCCACTAATCCAGTTCGGACTTCCACTGTCCCGTTTTACCGGGATCCCGAACGAGTCGGGATGAGGCCTGTCCTGCCTGAACTAAGTATATGCTCCAAAGTTTTAACTGTTGAGTTTCAAAAATGAATGAAGAAACAATGCGGGCAATGAGTTTATCTATTTTAAAGAACGCCGTTACTCTTTTTTTTCTTCAAGAACCGAATCGATTTTTTGTATCAGTTCCTTCAGTGCATCCGGAACAAAGTCGTTTTCAATCTTTTCCTCCTCTTCTGTGAGCTTTATCACATACTGAAGGGCTGCCATAGCCAGAAAATCCTGCACATCCTTATCGGTATAACGCTGCTTATATTGCAGCACCTTTTCATTTATCATCCTGGCAGCTTTCCTGATCTTCTCTTCGTTCTCCCTCTCTACTTTCAATGGATAAAATCTGTCCGCCACGTTTACCCTGATGGAAAGTTTTTCATCCATTTTTTATATATCTATCTGTTTAAAAGAGCAACACATCTGTCAATTTCCCGCACCAGTTCTGTAATCTTTTTTTTTGCCTCAGTTGCATGTTCGCCTTCACCCAATAATGCTCCTGATAATTTAACTCTTTCGTATTTAATTTCCAAATCTTTTATTCTGTCCTCACGTTCCTGCAGCTGATTTTTCAAGTTCAAATTGCCATTTTTTAACTCATTAAACTCAACCTGCAGGTTCACATATCTGTTTAACAGTTCATCAAGCTTTCTGTTTAATACCTGAAATTCTTCGATACCCTGAACAGACATAATTAACCTTTAGTGCAAAAGTAATATTGTTAATGATATTTTCAAAATTTTGGTAAAATACTTTGATGGTAATGAATTATTAATAGTTTTGCGAACTACTATATCATAACTTTTTATATAAATGCTGATTACCCGATTGCTGCTTCTGAGTTTCATGTTATTCACATTACCGGATGACAAGCCAAAAAATAGTCTGATATTTATTTCTCCCTTAAAGATTCCGGTGTCTCTGTCGGCGAATTTCGGAGAACTGAGGGCCGACCATTTTCACTCCGGTATTGATCTGAAAACACAGGGCGTAACGGGACATGAAGTTCTTGCTGCTTCAGAAGGTTATATTTACAGGATAAGCGTTTCTCCCGGCGGTTTCGGTAAAGCGCTTTATATAAGGCATCCATCGGGCTTTTCGACTGTTTACGGGCATCTTGATAAATTTTCAGATGAAATTGAAGAGTATGTAATTGGCCGGCAGTATGAGAGAAAAAGTTTTATGGTCAATATTTATCCTGAAAAAGAAACTTTCCAGGTTCAACAGGGTGAGCTTATAGCTTATTCAGGGAATTCCGGTAGTTCCTTCGGTCCCCACCTGCACTATGAAATAAGGAAATCGGATAATGAGGTCCCCGTAAATCCCCTGATGTTCGATTTTGGCGCAGGTGATGATATCTCACCTGTAATACAGAATCTTGTTATTTATCCTCTCGGCAAGAAGGCATTCATTAACGGGCAGAATAAAATGAAAAAGCTGGATGTTTCAGGTTATCAGGGGAATTATTCTGTGACTTCTTCAAACGATATTTACATAAACGGACCTGCCGGATTCGGGATCCGTACATACGACCTGCTCAACGGCAGTTATAATCGCTGTGGCGTTTATTCAATTGAATTGAGCATTGACAGTTCATGTATTTATAAGTATGTAATGGATGGGTTCTCGTTCACTGAATCGAGATTTATAAACAGCCATATTGATTACGGCACATATATCAGGGATAATATATATGTTCAAAGAATGTTCTCCCTCCCCAACGACAAACTGGGTGTTTATAAAGATCTCATTAACCGGGGCATATTTAGTTTTACCGATAACAAAGTGCATAATGTTCAGGTTTCCGTTACCGATGTTCATAATAACAGGTCGGTGCTGAACTTCAAAGTAAAACCTTACGATTCTGACTTGCCTGAACTTACTGATAATCAAGATAATAATCTAAGAATCATGCCTTTCGGGAAATCAAATAAATTCATTTCCAATGATATTACTGTGAGCATACCGGGCGGCGCCCTATACGATACACTGTTTTTTGAATATAAGAGAGAAAGTGGGACAAGCGACATGCTGTCGGATGTGCATGTTGTCCATAACAGGTACACACCGCTTCATAAACCATTTAAACTCGCTATAAAGCCGCAGAAACTGATCGCGGGAATGGAATCGAAGATGCTCATTGCTCAGATATCCGATAACATGAAACGGACCGGATTAAACAGCGAGTGGGAAAATGGCTACCTCACAACAGATGTCAGGTCGTTTGGTAATTATTGTATTGACATCGATACTGTTCCTCCATCAATATCTTCATTAAATCTTGCTCCGGGAACAAACATCTCGGGCAGAAAAGAAATCCGGATCAGGATTTCTGACAGCTTCTCCGGTATCAAGTCATACGAACCATCAATTGATGGTAAATGGGCCTTGTTTGAATATGACGCAAAAAATGATTTGCTTACATACCGTTTAGACCCGGCGAGGATTACAAAAGGAAATAAGCATCAACTCTTACTTACAGTTACAGACAACCGAAATAATGTAAGCAGGCTGAGCTGTGATTTTACCTGGTAGAATCAGCTGTAAATTTTTGAAGGGTATACTCCATCGCTGATCATCCTTTTCAGGCTTTCAACAACCATCGGCTTGTCTTCACGATATGTAACACCAAACCACTTTTCGTTGCTCATAAGCACCTTAATGGTAATTTCACCGTTCTTGACAAATTTATCCATCGATGTTGGTATATCCAGCTCGGATTTCAGATCCATACCCGAACGGTTGATAAAATTAATGAACTCTTCCCTTAAGAATTTATAGCATGATGGTTTAAACCCCCATAGATTCATTGAAACTATTTCATTTCCCGTATAAGGCACCATTTTCCCATCATGGCCGGGAGCCTGTGCACCCGAAGAAGTCTTCTCTATCTGTTTTGTTTCTACAATATCAACCAGCAAACCGTCTTTATTAACTCCGCACACCCCACGGTTTACATGGCCATGTTCCGACAGTGTGTTTCCCATCTTATAACCAATTATACTATAACGGTTCGGCTGATCATCATTAACGAGAAAATCGTGAAGTATCCTGAATGAATCAGCACCGTAGAAATCGTCGGCATTTATTACGCCAAAAGGCTCTTTGATCTTTGGTTCCGTAACCAGAATGGCATGGCTTGTACCCCATGGCTTTTGTCTGCCCTCTGCCACAGCAACACCCTCAGGCAGATTGGTAATCTCCTGGAAGACATAATCAACATCAATCTTTCCTTTTAACCTCTTAACAAATCTTTCCTTTACCTGCTCCTCAATATCACGCCTGATAACAAATACAATTTTCCCGAATCCGGCACGAATCGCATCATAAATCGAGTAATCGATTATGGTTTCACCTGAAGGACCAACCTCATCGAGTTGCTTATTTCCGCCGTAACGGCTTCCCATTCCTGCTGCTAAGACTAAAAGAGTAGGTTTCATAGAATAGATTTAAGAGTTTTGATAAATTTTATTTACACAAAAGTATAAAAAAAGTTTGTCGGGAGCGAATAAAAGTGACTAAAGTGAGCTAAAGTTTGGAGTGACTAAAGTTGGAATACACTACATTAACTTTAGTCACTTTAGTCACTTTAGTCACTTTAGTCACTTTCTTTTGGGTTTTGCGATAAACCAGATATCTTTGGCAATTATTTTAACCTGTCAATATTGACTTTATTTAAGATCACGGAGTCATAATAATAATTAAAATTTTTATGAAAAAGTTACTGGCAATTATTCTGCTGATATCAGCATCACTTTTTCTTCCTGAACAGATCTCAAAGGCCTGCACAAATTTCATTATAACCAGTGGAGCTTCCAGGGACGGATCGGTAATGATAACCTATTCAGCCGATTCGCATGTTCTTTATGGAGAATTATACTACTGGCCTGCCAGGAACTGGCCCAAAGGCACCATGGTTGATGTTTATGAATGGGATACTGGTAAGTTCATGGGAAAGATCTCTCAGATCCAGCGCACATATTCTGTTGTCGGAAATATGAATCAGCATCAGTTGTCAATCGGAGAGACAACTTTCGGAGGCCGGCCTGAATTATATGATTCAACCGCTGTGATAGACTACGGTTCACTGATCTACATCACCCTGCAGCGGGCAAAAAATGCAAGGGAGGCAATAAGAACCTTCTCACAACTGGTTTCCGACTATGGTTATGCGAGTACAGGCGAATCATTTTCTATTGCCGATGCCCGCGAAGCATGGATTTTGGAACTTATCGGCAAAGGTCCGGGCAAAAAAGGAGCCGTCTGGGTTGCAAGAAGGATCCCCGATGGCTATATATCAGGACATGCAAATCATCCCCGGATAACAACATTCCCATTGGCCGACGGAGTAAAGTCAATTACCTCAAGGCAGATGGATAAAATAAACAATCCTGAAGTTGAAACCGTGTATTCTTATGATGTAATTGAACTGGCACGCAGCTTCGGATGGTTTAATGGAGCTGATAAGGATTTCAGCTTCAGCGATGTGTATGCTCCCCTTGATTTTGCAGGTGCGAGATTTTGTGAGGCAAGGGTATGGTCGGGATTTAATGCAGTTAACAGCACAATGGGAAAATATCTCGATTATGCAATGGGAGAAAATCTCAGTAACAGGATGCCTCTGTGGATCAAACCCGACAATAAGATTGGAGTTAAGGATGTGATGGGCATGATGCGAAACTACTATCAGAATTCCCCAATGGATATGACAAAGGATCTGGGTGCCGGACCTTATGGAAGCACTGTTCGATGGAGGCCGATGGAATGGAAGGTTGATGGTGAAACTTACATTTTCGAAAGAGCTATTTCAACACAGCAGACAGGCTTTTCATTTGTAGCACAGAGCCGCTCCTGGCTGCCTGATCCCATCGGAGGAATATTCTGGTTCGGTGTTGATGATACATATTATACAGTATATTCACCTGTTTACTGCGGAACCATAAAAGTACCGGAGGTTTATGAAGTCGGAAACGGCGATATGATGACATTCAGCGAAACTTCCGGATTCTGGGTTTTTAATCAGCTGACAAATTTTGCCTATTCACGCACAAGCGTGATGATAGATGATATTAAGAAAAAACAATCGGAACTTGAAGATTCATATTTAAAGGAGACAGTAAGTGTCGATAAAACCGCAGCGGACCTTTACAAAAAGAATCCTGATGAAGCCGTTAAATACCTCACTGATTACTCGGTTAAAACCGGAAACAACACTGTTGCTCAGTGGAGTGATTTTTATAAATATTTATTCACCAGGTATATGGATGGAAACGTTAAGGAAAAACAACCCGTTCCGGCAGGATATAACAGGGTTAACCCAAAAGTGAGCCAGCCCGGATATACCGAGGAATGGTACAGGGCGATTGTAAAAAGTACAGGTGACAGGTTTAGGGAGAAGAAGTAGAGAGGTGAGAGGTGAGAGGTGAGAGGTGAGAGGTGAGAGGTGAGTGGTGAGCGTAAAGCGTAGAGCGGAGAGAGGAGAGCGGAGAGAGGAGAGAGGAGAGCGGAGAGAGGAGAGCGGAGAGAGGTTAGAGGAGAGCGTAAAGCGTAGAGCACAGTAAGACCGGGGAAGGACATACCTTATGCTGAATACCGAATACCGGCAGGCGGATTGATTAGGAAGAAAGGATTGGAAAATAAAATTAAAATGATATTCGGATAATCAAATTTTTATTTGTAAGTTTGCGACCGGATTTTTAGAGCTGAGAATATTAAAATATTTTGCGAAATGAACTTAATGAATGTTGTTGAGAAGGAATTTGCAGTAAAAAATGAATTTCCAAATTTTGCTGCAGGAGATACCATAACTGTACATTACAAGATTAAAGAAGGTAACAAGGAAAGGATCCAGCAGTACCGTGGCGTCGTTTTGCAGCGTTCCGGAAGTGGTCATACTGAAACTTTTACCGTAAGAAAGATGTCGGGTAACATAGGCGTTGAAAGGATCTTCCCTACCGTGTCGCCATTTATCGATAAAATAGAAATTAACAAACATGGTAAAGTGCGCAGGGCCAGGATATTTTATCTGCGTGATCTTACAGGAAAGAAAGCCCGTATCAAAGAGAAAAAATTCTGATTCAGAATATTGTTTAATAAAAAGAGGTGTCCCAAAAGGACACCTTTTTTATTGCTATTGAATCTTGCTTATCATCTCCTGCTTCTGTGCTTTTGCCTCTTCTACCAGCTTATTTGCCTGTGTGTCTGCTTCATTTGTGATCTGCGATGCACGTTTATCGGCTTCCGCTTTAATGCTGTCAGCGCTCTTTCGGGCAGCAGCATTTGCAATGATCCCTTTTGATGAAGCTGCATCAACAAGTTTCTGAGCCTGGGCATCGGCTTCCTGCCTTATCTTTACAGCAGCTTTTGCAGCTTCGTCCCTTATCTGCTGCGCTTTTATTTCAGCTTCTGCGATGAGCTTGTCACCCCGTTCTTCAGCTTCCTGCCTGAGCTTCTCCTTCCCGGTATCCACTGCCTTGCCGACCGATTGTTTCGCCGCATCCTGTACTGACTCCTTTATGCCGCCACCGGCGCTTACACCGGTTTCACCTGCTCCGAATACAGGAGCCACAACAGGATTTCCGAAAGTACCTGTCACCTTAAGGTTTACATTAAGTACATCTGAAGGCTTATAATTGATCCCGTACTTTGTTGCCTGAGAAGTCAGATTATCAATAAGTGAATTCACCGATCCTCCCAGATCCGAACGCGGTATGGCAGTTTTCACAAGGTAATTTATAGTCTGGTCAATTCCCTGGTCACCGCTGACATTCATTTTTATATTACCAACCCTGGTGTCGAAAGGAGAAACATATATTCTGCCGTCCTTCATATTGAAACTGATATTCAGATCTCTGAAGGTGTTACTATACTTATCCCCAAGCTTAAGAACGTCCTTCATTTTAGAGAACGCCGAAGACTCCAGCAAGGTTATTTCTTCGGAATGAAGCTTCCCTCCCCCATTGATCGTTTGAATCAGGGGCATCATGTCTTTACCAAGAAGACTTTCGTAATTCAGGCTGGCATTGATCCTTCCGTCTATGCCTTTTGCCGCGGGAACCAGTTTCTGTACAGTGTTAAAGGTAGTGAATGCATCTTTTACACCAATATTCATCAGATTGAAATCAGCCTTCATAACAGGTTTAAGGCTGTCTCTTGTATCATAATCAGCATTCATTGATACTGTGCCGCCAATAATGTTCATGCCTGTCTCCCTCAGAGACAGTATCCCGTTACGCACTATAATGCTGCCTTTCACATTCCGGGCCCTGATGGTATTATAAATAAACTCATCGATAAGAGCATTAAAAACAAAATCAATATTTTCAGGTACTTTTATTACAGCGAGTGACGTTGTATCCTCAACTGCAGTTGTATCTACAGCCATTGCTGCCATTATCTCCCCTGCATCGACAACACCCGATCGCAGCGACATGCTCCCCTTTAAAGTTCCGTCACTGAACATGTAAGGGATATAATTTTCAAGCCGGCCGCTAAGGTTAAAATTACTTTTTCCCCCAACATCTATACTGGTATTTTTCAATACGGCAAAGGCCGGAGTAAAATCAAATCCTGCACTGTTGATCATTACTTCAGGATAGCCTGTAATTGCAACCATCATCTTTGTTACACTCAGACTTCCTGAAGCTTTAAAACTTTCGTATTGTTCCTTTTCGATCATTGAGAGCCTGCCTGCCATCTGCATTGACATATCGAGTATTCCTGACAGTGTTATACTATCCATGGGAATAGCTTTGGACAGGGCCCCAAAATCAATTTTACCAACCATCGAACCGCTGAAATCCGGATCACTCATCGGGGTTTTGAGGTTAAAGGTCATATCGAATGGTGATCCTGCAAGTTCCATGTGAAAACGGTCAACATTGACAGTTGTCTTATCCATATCCTTACCGTCGACAAATACCTCCGACTTAATATTTATATTGCTTATTTTCTCAGGAAGAGCCGGATAGATTATAACCCCATCGCTTACGGAAAGCAAAAATCCTATATCGGGCAATGTGCTGTCGGCATCGCTGTAAACGCCCTTTGCCGAGCCCGAAAAGATAAATTCACCCTCAGTTCTCAGATCCTGATAATCGTTGGTATATATTGCAGGAACAAGAGACAGCAAAGTTTTAAATGATGTGCTCCCGGTCCCAAACTCAAGATCTGTCTCTATATCATCACCGGGCATGCTGACTGCACCTGTAAAATTCATCCGCAGGTCGTTAAGAGCGACATAGTTTTCACGGAAGGTAAATTTCATATTGTCGAGATTGGCCAGCATGTCGACCTCGGCATCAAGCTTTACTTTATTAAGGTATTTCATATCTTCCATCACAAAAGTCAGTTCTCCGGCTGTGGCCGAGATCTTCAGATCAGTTTCACTCATGGTCATATCCCCGCTCAGGTTAAAGTTGAGATCGTCCAGATAAGCTGCCATATCAGAACTTTTATCAACATAGGAAACTGAACTGTTCAATACAGATACTTTTTTCAACCTTATCAGCATATCCGATCCTTCTTCAGTGTCAGCAGCTTCAGTTGTATCTTTCATAATATCATAGTTTGCCGAGCCATCCTCAAGGTAGATAACATTGACAATAGCTTTGTCAACAACAATAGATTTAACCTCATATCCTGAACTTCCAAACAGGCTTGAAAGATTAAATACAAGATTAAATGATTCAAGAGCAGCCAGAGTATCACTGCTGAACTTATCCATGCCTGTAACTGAAACATCATTAAGTGAAAATGACAGGTTTGGAAAGTTCCTGAAAAAGCCTATCCTGTAATCCGTAAACTTTACTTTAGCGTTAACCGATTCAGCTATTACAGCTTCCACCTTTGTTCTTATCTTCTCTTTAAAAAGAAGAGGTAATGAGAAGAGCGCTATCAGGATTAACAGAATAAATCCGATAAGTATTTTTGCAATTATGCGGGCTGTCTTTTTCATTTAATGTGATTTATACTGAATATCAAACAATTAAAACTCGTTTTGTTTTTTAATTTGAACAAATAAAATTAATTAATATTCCCCAAAATAAAAATATTGCTATATTTGCTCCCTCATTCGGCGGACTGCAGCCCGAATCCGGTTTTTAAAACAATGTGCAGTAAATATAAAACAAACGGACCTGTAGCTTAATTGGATAGAGCATCTGGCTACGGACCAGAAGGTTGGGGGTTCGAGTCCCTCCAGGTTCACAAAAAAATTAAAAAGGCGCTGCGAGGCGCCGTTTGCATTTAAGCCCGGGACGAGAACCGAAGCGCAGGAGGGGGTTCGAACCGGGGAGGTTGCGGACGAGAACCGAAGCGCAGGAGGGGAAAAGGTTCAGGACGAAATCCGAAACATAGATAATTAAGTATTATTTAACATAAATTTTTTCTTTGTTACTAAAATTAGCCGCAAATTTGCACCGGTTAATGCGAAGGTCTTCTGATCACCCCCCGGAACACCTGAATATTTTAAAAGATACAGCAATAGCTGAGGGCTATGCTTATATTAATAATGAATACGGGGAACAAGAAGATTTTAAAAGCATTACGCATAAATAGTAATGATAGAAAGTGGTGAATGGTTAATATATTAGGTTGGAAATTATCATTAGTTGATATAAAGTGGGGTTCATGGGTTTTGTTTATAAGTGCTTTTGCGGATGCATCTTTTTTACCACTCCCGACACCAATGTTATTTTTGGCGCTAGCTCTTCTTAATATAACTAAAGCATATAAATATGCATTGTTTGCAACACTGGGGACCCTTGCAGGAGGTTTCACCGGTTATTTCATCGGGCATTTTGCATGGCTGAATCCCGTAGGTGAATTTACAGGTCTGGCTAATTTCCTTTTTAATAATGTACCGGGTTTTTCAGAAGAACTCTTTAGTAAAATTCAAATAATGTACACCAGGTGGGATCACTGGATTTTATTCTTATCAGCTGCTCTGCCTGTTCCTTTTAAAATATTTTCTATTTCTTCCGGAGTATTTGATACTAACCTACTGATATTCGGCTTGACTACTCTGATAAGTCATGGAATACGATTCTTTCTTCTAGCCTTTCTGACAATTAAATTAGGTCCTGATATAAAGAGAATTTTGGAGATTCACCTGAAAAGGATAGCCATTATAGCAACATTAAGCATTGCCGTTTTATTGATTGCGATTAGAATATTCTAACTACCTCAATAATATAAAATCTCTATTTCATATTATTGAGGTAGTTAGACAGGGTCGTAATGTTACGAATAAATGTCTGGCATGAGATTATTTCTGCATCAACAAATAGTTTTTCCGGGATCCCGGTCTTTAACCTTCCGTTTTCCAACCAACGGCCCCTGTCATCAAGCCTGCTGATGATCTCTTTTACAGTTTCCGGGTCAATCTTACGAACCTGCTTAAGCATCTGTTCCTTAATAATTTTTTCGCGACCTTCCTTTATAATACGGTTGTATTCCGACCTGATACCTTCAATTGAAGATGTCCCGGCAACCTTGAATGCATAATGGTTCGGAAGGTCAGTATCTTCATATATAAGTGTATAATCTTTCAGATCAGGGAAGGCAGGTTGGGGAAGATTTGAATATTGCCGTGATGCATTAAAATATAGCGGCCTGTTGGTTTTAAGTTCGTAAAACCGGGCGAGGCGTTTATCGGGTAGCAGAGAATTTTCGGCCCACTTCAGTGCTTTTGGGATCGGTTCAAGGAATTTCCCGTCACCTGTTTCAACATATAATTTCAATAAGGTTCGCATAACGCTGAATGACTCCCCGCCTGTAACTGCAGGAGGTTCAAATTTCCGTGCCCAGGCAGGCTCCATGTTCAGATTATACTGTTGAGCCCATGCAGGCTGAGGCTCAGGCATCTGGGCCAGTATGATGAAATCACCACATCTTTTTGCTGCACTAATGTATCTCTCATCATTATAAATCTTAAATGCTTCGATCATGGTGGAGATTACATCAGCCATTGTGCCGTCGTTAAAAGTATAATAATTATCGTATGGAACTCCCGGAAACTCCTTTGACCATGTTTCAGGATAATGCGCTTTGAGCACAGGATAATTGGATGGATCGGGAGGAAGCCTGAAACGCTGGGGCCAGGCTCCGTTTGGATACTGAACCTTCAGCAATGCATTAAGACAGTAGAGCGCTGCATTATGGATCTCTTCATCTTTAAATCCGAGCTCCCGGTCAATAGTCATCAGCAATTGAAGAGCGCTCTGGGTTGTCCTGTCATCAAGCGTGGATGTGTTCCTGCGGCTACCGGCTACAGTATCGCCTTTTTCAACATCTCTCCTGTAGTGCCATTTTTTGCTCTCCGTCTGATCAAAATCAATCCGGTAATCCCATCCCCCGGTTGCCAGTTGCCCCCACACAAGGGCACGCGAAGCAGAAACTGCTCCATTAAGATACATTCTATCACCTGTGGCTTTATATGCTTCATAAAAAGCCATCCCTACAGCAGGAGTTCCCGGAGGCTGAACCCATATCATTGAAGGTGAAGCCACCTCTTCCCCCTGTCGCATTGTAAAATCACTCTTATAGTAGAACAGGTAACCACCTTTTGTTGCAACTTCCTTCAGGAAAAACTCCGCTGATCTTTTAATTGCAATAACTACCTCCTCTTTAAGATGCTGATCCTGTGCAACTACATTCACGTTGAAAAGGAAAAACAGCCCTGACAGAAAACAGATGTAAGTATTTTTCATAGTGTTAAAATTCGGGAATTCAAGGATTAAAACCTCTCAAAACTAACTCTTTTCCTGAATTATGATATTAAAAAGAAAAAAATTATAGTGATACTAAAAAGATTTAAGTGATATTATTGTGATTTATAAAAATTATTATTTATCTTTGTATCGACATATTTAAATATGTTCATTTAATAAACCAAAAATGAAGATAACAATGAAAAAGATAATAATCATTTCAGCAGTTCTGGTTGCATTTGTTCTGACTGGTATACTGGCAATTAACCCTGGAAAAAGTAACAAGAGCAACATTGCGGAAGTAACAGCATCTGAGTCGGGCACAGAAGTTATTATGCTTACATACGATTCTTTTAAGAAGCTTGTTTTTGATTACGAAAAAAATAAGGAATGGAAATATGAGGGTGACAAACCTGCAATTATTGACTTTTATGCTGACTGGTGTGCTCCCTGCCGTCAGTTATCGCCTGTTGTTGAGCAAGTGGCAAAAGAATATGCCGGTAAAATTGTTGTTTACAAAGTAGATACACAAAAAGAACAGAAGCTTGCCGGCAGCCTGGGAATTCAGAGCCTGCCCACCCTACTCTTTATCCCTGTCGAAGGAAAACCACAGATATCGCTTGGCGCCATACCGAAGGAAACTTTAGTTCAGGCAATTAACGATATATTATCGGTAAAATAAAAAGTAAGAAACACATAAAATATTGATCTTAAAATAAAAAAAAATGAATACAGAAATTAATCATGTAGTACACCTTACCGCTCAGGATTTCAAGGAAAAAGTATTTGATTATGAGGCAGGCAGCGAGTGGAAATACGCCGGAAGCCTGCCAGCAATTGTCGATTTTTATGCTGACTGGTGCGGACCATGCAAAATGGTTGCTCCGGTTCTGGAAGATCTTGCCCGTGAATATGCAGGGAAGATTATGATTTATAAAGTTGATACTGAAAATGAGCAGGAACTTGCTGCCGTATTCGGAATACAGAGCATCCCGACACTTCTATTTGTCCCGAAAGAAGGCCAGCCACAGGCTGCTATGGGCGCACTGCCGAAACAAACATTTGAAAAAGTAATTAATGACGTCCTGTTAAAGAACTAAGTAAGGCAATTATTACTATATCATGAACCGTGAAAGGCTGCTTCGTAAGGAGCAGCTTTTCTCTTTTTTATTAAATCAGATGGCTGACTGATCCCTGAAATCCGATTATTATCTGACGCAAATTATCTTTTCAGCAAATTATTTATTTCTTATTACGGCTGGCACCCCTGTCGAGCATTAGATCAAGATCCTCTTTTAAAGATTGCAGGTCCTCTTCGTGTTCAACTTCCTGGGAAAGTATATTAAGGATCATATTATATGTAACGGGGTCGGCTGTTCGTGTAATCTCAAGCAGCTCATTATAGACCCGGATCGCACATTGTTCTCCCTTTATATTCTGATTTAAAATTTCTTCAACATACTCATCTTCAGGCTTGTCATAACCGCAATTGGTCAACTTCATCCAGTCTTCCGGACTTAATACCGGAGTTCCCCGCAGCTGGATTATTCTGGCTGAAATTAATTCGGCATGACTTAACTCTTCTGTAGCATGAAGGGTTAATTCAGCTATAACTGCATCTTTCATTGGGCCCTTGACAACTTTTGCACCTATCCAGTACTGGTAATAAGCCAGCCATTCATCCGATAAGGCCTTGTTTAAAAGATTGATAAGTTCTTCGACATCCATCTTAACAATTTCTCTTCCTTTTTGTCCCATGGTAATTTTATATTAAAAATATTTGAACTTTAAATAATCAACTTCCTTTTTTGCTACAATCAGCCTTAACTGTAATCAAGAACGCTTTACGTAAAATTAACTGTTTAATTCAGCCAGTACAAATTTTTATTAAGCTTGTCTCAAAATATTTTCTGTCAATAGATGTTCATCTCTCAATTTGGGGTGAAAATTAATTGGCCCGGTTGAGGGTTGATTTTTTTGATAACTTTGGCCTGACATTATCTGATTAATTTATGATAGAAAAGATCAGGGATATACTTAATAAAGAAGCATCGGCTATTAATAACATCCCGGTTACGGGAAGTTTTGAAAATGCAATTGCCATAATATACAAACAGGTTCATAACAGGAACGGCAAGCTGGTGACCAGCGGAATGGGCAAGGCCGGGCAGATAGCGCACAACATTGCAACTACTTTCAGTTCTACAGGAACTCCGGCAGTATTTCTTCATCCCAGCGAGGCCCAGCACGGGGATCTTGGTATCCTTCAGAAAGATGATGCCATTCTTGCTATTTCCAATTCCGGAAAAACAAGAGAAATAATAGAGCTTATAGAACTTAAGAATAATCTTTATCCCCAGATTCCTGTCATTGTTATCACAGGCAATGAGGATAGTCCGGTTGCCCGGAAATCTGATTGCTGTATTCTGACCGGCTCGCCCGGTGAGGTCTGTTCACTGGGATTAACTCCCACCACATCAACCACAGTTATGACAGTTATCGGAGATGCCCTTGTTGTATTGATGATGGAAAAAATCGGATTTAAAATGTCAGATTACGCAAACAGGCATCACGGAGGATATCTCGGAATGAAGTCGAGAGAGATTTCAGGAAAGTAATATCGATAAAATGTTTCTACCGGTTGCAGCATCTTATAAAAAAGATTAGTTTTGAAACCTCTGAAACAAAAACATAAAAGTTCTGAAGATAATCTAAGTTAAACTAACCCAAATAACTTTCAGTTTATGGCTACCACCACATCTTACAACGGGATCAGCAGAAAAGATTATGTATTTTCAATAATCATAATTGGTCTGTTCTTTTTCATTTTTGGCTTTGTTACCTGGCTGAACGGTATTCTTATACCATTTTTAAAAACTGCCTGTGAGTTAAATGATTTCCAGGCATATTTTGTAACTTTTGCATTTTACCTTTCATACCTGGTAATGGCATTACCTTCATCGGCAGTGCTCAAGAAGACAGGATTTAAAAATGGGATGTCGGTTGGTCTCTGGATAATGGCCCTTGGATCATTGATCTTCATTCCTGCAGCTATGACAAGGACCTTTGGCCTGTTTCTTTTTGGCCTATTCGTAGAAGGTACGGGACTTGCTCTTCTGCAGACTGCTTCCAATCCATATATAACTATTATCGGACCTCCTGAGAGCGCTGCAAAACGAATAAGCATAATGGGTATTGCCAACAAATTT
The DNA here is from genome assembly GCA_942492865.1 of uncultured Bacteroidales bacterium. Taxonomy (GTDB): domain Bacteria; phylum Bacteroidota; class Bacteroidia; order Bacteroidales; family VadinHA17; genus LD21. Next base: position 4,060,817 of record OW818650.1, read on the forward strand.
GCCGGCGCCATAGCTCCAATAATCCTTGCAAGTATCATTCTGAAAGATTCTCTGGAGCTCGAGGCTAAGCTGGCTCAGTCGCTTGATGCAGCAACACGCGCCGGACTTCTTGATGAGCTTGCTTCAAGGGTAATAATGCCTTATATAGTAATGTCTATTATACTAGTCCTGCTGGGACTGCTGCTGAAGTTTGCTCATCTTCCTGAAATTGACACCGATGCTGAAGATTCTTCAGTAGGAGAAGCAAACACAAAGAAGACAAGCATCTGGCACTTCCCGCATCTTATACTGGGTGTTGTAGCATTATTCTTTTATGTTGGCGTGGAAGTGATTGCCGGTGACACAATTATCAGGTACGGACAATCGATAGGTATTGCGATGGAGTCGGCAAAATACTATACCTCACTAACATTACTCGGGATGATAGCCGGATATGTAATAGGTATATCATTCATACCAAAGTACCTGAGCCAGGTTACTGCATTAAGGTTTAGTACGATTTTTGGTGTCATCTTCTCACTTGGGGCAATCCTTTCTCCTGCTGATCTCATTTTCTCCTTCCCTTTTATTGATATTATGACACTGAAATCAATAGAAATGGTATTACCGGTATCGGTATTGTTTGTTGCTCTTCTTGGTCTAGCCAATGCCCTGGTATGGCCTGCTATGTGGCCACTTGCACTTGACGGGCTCGGAAGGTTCACAAAAACAGGTTCAGCCCTGCTTATAATGGCTATTGCAGGTGGAGCGATAATGCCACTAATTTATGGTAAACTTGCTGTTGCCATTTCGACTCAGCAGGCTTACTGGATATGTGTACCTTCATATCTTATTATCATGTATTATGCGTTTGTTGGATATAAAGCCGGAAAAAAATAATGGTAAATAATTTAAAAGAAATTTTTGCTCAGTTTACTGCAGAAGGAACCTTTCTTAGTGGCGAACCTTATGGCAGCGGTCATATACACGATACTTTTCTTGTAAAGACCGCCGAAGAAGAAAAGGATGATTACATTCTTCAGCGACTCAATAACAAAATTTTCAAAAATATACCTGAACTTCAGGATAATATTGAACGTGTCACCATTCATTTAAGAAAGAAGCTCCTTGCAGTTCCGGGTGCCGACGTCAAAAGGGAGTGTCTTACACTGATACCGGCCTTAAATGGTAAAACATGGATCATTGACAGCGATGGCGACTATTGGAGAATGTATATCTTCATTACAAGGCACCGGTCGTATAACATAGTTGATACAGAAGGCAAGGCGTTTGAAGGCGGTAAAGCTATCGGACGGTTTCAGGCTATGCTGGCTGACCTGCCGGGGAAACCTTTGTTTGAAACTATTCCGTATTTTCACGATATTGAAAGGAGGCTCGATACCTTTGACAGGAAGATAAAGGAAAATCCGGCAGGCAGAGTTGAAAAAGTCAGGCCTGAAATAGATTTTATACTGGCAAGAGCCGATAAAATGAAGATCATTTTACAACTGGGCAGAGAGGGCAAAATACCTGTAAGGATAACTCATAATGATACAAAATTCAACAATATCCTTCTTGACGAGGACGACAAGGCTCTCTGTGTGATAGACCTCGATACGGTGATGCCCGGTTTTGTTCATTATGACTTTGGCGATTCTATACGGACAGTTGCAAACAACGCCGCAGAAGATGAGAAGGATCTTTCAATGGTAACAATGAATATAAAACTATTTGAATCTTATGCTCAGGGTTATCTGTCGGAAGCCAAAAACACCCTCAATGATGTTGAAAAAGAATACCTGGCATTTGCTCCCCTGCTAATTACTTACACTATCGCACTCAGGTTCCTTACCGATCATATTGATGGTGACAATTATTTTAAGATCCACCATGAGAATCATAACCTGCAACGTGCCAGAGCTCAGTTCAGGCTTGTAGAAAGCATGGAAGAACAGTATGGGGCAATGAAAGATATTATCAGGAAACTGGTTTAGTTTGAATGGTTCCGGGTTTGACTTCGTCGGGCTCAGCTTTGCCCCGGTTCGGGTTTCGGGTTTCGGATAGGTGAGTACTAAGATGTAAAAAAGGTTGAAAAAAATCTTAACTAAAAGCTCCCTGCCCCATGGTAAGGGTAAGGAATAGGGGCAAATAATTATGGAGTGGTCTAAAGAAGAAATAAGGATTTTTAAGACGCTGGACAATCCGGATAAGATACAGCAATATCTTGATTCATTAGAATATAATCCTGGCTACGAATGCAGATCTCCGCGCCAGGTCATTAAAAAAAAGTCGGCACATTGCTTTGAAGGAGCTCTCTTTGCTGCCGCAGCATTGCAGTTCATCGGCTACAAGCCCCTGCTGGTCGATATGCTTGCCGAGAACGACGACGACCATGTAATAGCAGTTTTCAAAGAGAACGGACACTGGGGCGCTGTTGCAAAATCAAATTTTACAACACTTCGGTTCAGAGAGCCTGTTTATCGTTCAATACGTGAACTGGTTATGTCGTACTTTGATTTCTATTTCAATTTAAACGGCGACAAATCACTAAGATCTTACTCTCTTCCTTTAAATCTTTCAATGTTTGAAGGACGCAACTGGGCTACTACAGATGAAGACCTGGAATACATAGGCGACAAGCTCGAAGCCCTGAAACACTTCCAGGTAGCGGACACGGGCATGATAAGTAAGCTCTCCAAAGCAAGTGGGTCCATGATGCAGGCCGGAATGCTGGGATCAAAACCGGAAGGACTATTTAAACCAAAATAGTTCCGGGAAATTATGCAACAATATCAATTCGAAAAATAACGTATATCAAATACCTTATTTTATGACAGTTGAAATTACCAGGATCATTCGGTTCGAATGATAATTTGGAATTGCAACGATATTGTAATATTTTTGTATCTTTTTAAATTACAGGTAAAATGGGCTGACATCACCAGTCTGGTGTTAATAATGATATAAAACAAAAAGAAATGGATTTATCAGGCAAACCATATAAAGCTTTTATAGCGCGTCAGGAATCTTTAAAACAACAATACAGCCCAAAACAGGCCGAGAAACAGCATCTTAAAGGAAAGCTTACAGCCCATGAGCGTATTAATCTATTATACGATGAAGGCACTTTTGAGGAGGTTGACACTTTCGTAACCCCTGCTGATCAACCTGTCGAATTCGGTAAAGTTGAAAGATCATACGGTGACGGAGTGATAGTTGGTCATGGGAAAATAAATGGAAGGCTTGTATTCGCTTATGCCCAGGATTTTACAATTATGGGAGGGTCGCTGGGAATTGTTCATGCAAAAAAGATAGCCAAGATTCAGGAGATGGCATTAAAGATGGGTGCACCCATAATTGCCCTCATAGATTCGGGAGGTGCAAGGATTCAGGAGGGAGTGGCCAGTCTCAGCGGCTATGCAGGTATCTTTCATAATATAATTCAATCCTCCGGAATAATCCCGCAGATATCAGTTATTATGGGGCCTGCTGCAGGCGGAGCTGTTTATTCTCCGGCTCTAACCGATTTTGTCTTTATGGTGAACAATACAAGTTACATGTTTGTGACTGGTCCTAATGTTGTTAAGGAAGTTTTAAATGAAGATGTAACTTTCGACGGACTTGGAGGGGCTGAAATACATGCCCGAAAAAGCGGGGTGGCACACATGATCTATGATGATGAGGAAAATACTATCCTCGCACTTAAGAAATTCCTCTCCTATCTGCCTTCCAACAATGTTGAGAATCCGCCTTTTGCAGCTGATGACGGAACATGCACCGATATAAATTATAAGCTCAGGGACATAATCCCCGATGATCCGAACAAAGCATACGACGTAAAGGATGTTATAAACAACATCGTTGACCGCAACAGCTTCTTCGAAACTTCCGAACTGTTCGCAGCTAATCTGGTTACAGGTTTTGCAAGATTAAAAGGAAAAACTATCGGTATTGTAGCCAATCAGCCTAAGGTGCTCGCCGGTGTTCTGGATATAGATTCTTCTGTAAAAGGTGCAAGGTTTATAAGGTTTTGCGATGCTTTCAACATTCCGCTCATTACACTGGAAGATGTACCCGGCTTCCTTCCGGGTGTTGACCAGGAACATGCAGGTATAATAAGGCATGGTGCAAAGATGTTATTCGCATACAGCGAGGCAACGGTTCCCAAGATCACCGTGATACTGAGAAAAGCGTATGGCGGGGCATTCATAGTAATGAATTCGAAAAATCTTGGCGGAGATTTCAATTTTGCATGGCCCACGGCTGAAATAGCTGTAATGGGTCCCGACGGAGCAGTCGCCATACTTTACAGAAAGGAACTCGCTGAGTCAAAAAATCCTGCCGAATTGAAAAAGGAGCTGGTAAAGAAATACCGTGACAAAATTGCAAATCCTTTTATTGCAGATGAAAGCGGGTATATTGATGAAGTCATTGATCCGGCCGTTACAAGAAAAAAGATACTGTCAGCATTAAACGCACTCAATAATAAATGGGTCAAAGTGCCTGCCAGAAAACACGGGAATATGCCTTTGTAAATTAATGATCTTAAACAAATCAAATAATGATTAAAAAAATATTGATTGCCAACCGGGGCGAAATTGCCATCAGGATAATGAAGACGGCAAAATTAATGAAGGTTAAGACACTGGCAATTAAAACAGCTGTAGAACCAAATGCCTTGTACCTCTCATACGCTGATGAGGTGTACGACAACAGTGAAGACATATCAGAGATACCTGTTTTCCTTGATATTGAAAAGCTTATAGCAATAGCACTTAAAACAGGATCAGATTCGGTTCATCCCGGTTATGGGTTCCTTGCCGAGAATGCCTATTTTGCCCAGAAATGCATTGACAATAAAATCAATTTCATTGGTCCTTCACCTGATGCCATCTATAAGATGGGCAACAAAACTATTGCCAGGAAGATAGCACTGGCAAGCGGAATACCCATGGCAATGGGAAGCGAAGGTAATATCCATGATGAGGAAGAGGCTGTTGCCATGGCAAATAAAATAGGGTATCCGGTCATCATCAAAGCTGCGTCGGGTGGCGGCGGAAGAGGAATGCGGATAGTGAGAAAGGCTGAGGAAATGGAGAAAATGTTCATTATAGCCAGCAAAGAAGCCGAGAAATCTTTTAATGACTCTTCTGTCTTTATAGAAAAATATATTGAGAATCCGAAACACATTGAATTTCAGATTATTGGAGATAAAAAAGGAAATATTATCCATCTTGGAGAGAGAGAATGTTCGATCCAGAGGAAGCATCAGAAGCTCCTTGAAGAGGCTCCATCATCAGCTCTCGATCAGAACCTCCGGGATGAAATGGGTAAGATAGCTGTTCAGATAGCCCGGTCGGTTAATTATCATTCAGCCGGAACTGTTGAATTCCTGCTTGACTCTGAAAAGAACTTCTATTTTATGGAGATGAATACCCGGATCCAGGTTGAGCACCCTGTAACCGAGGAGATCACAGGCATTGATCTTATAGAGCAACAGATACGCATAGCCAATGATGAAGCTCTTAAGTTTAAGCAGGAAGATATAAAGATAAAAGGCTGGGCTATTGAATGCAGGATCAATGCCGAAGATGTTCAGGCAGGATTTGCTCCCGATCCCGGTAAAATTGAGAAGCTCAGCATGCCTTCTGACAGTTATGTAAGGGTTGATACCGGAATTCAGGCCGGTTCAACAATAGTTGCCAACTACGATTCGATGATAGCCAAGCTAATTGTTAAAGGCAGGAACAGAAAAGAAGCCCTGAAAAACTGTAAGATGGCCCTCGATAAAGTCTGGATCAAAGGAACAAAAACGACTCTTCCCTTTTTCAGGATGCTGGTACGCCACCCGAAGTTCATTGATGGCACTTTCACAACATCCTTCATAGAAAAAGATCTCGAAAAATATTATTTCAACAGTGAATATGAAGAAATGCTGGCCGCCTGGCTCGCAACAAAACTGTTCGTGGAAGAAAACTTTAGTGATGCCGGCATTGCCAGCGATTCAGAGAATAAGGAAGAGATGAGTCCCTGGCTGCTGAACAAACGAATTAACCAATTCTAATCCTGCTGAAGATATGAGCGCCAAACTTAAAATAAATAAACTTCACACCCTTTCCTCGGAAAAGAAAAAATATTCTTTCTCGCTTCCTCTGAAACACACAATAAGGATTGGAAAAAGAGATTATGAAGTGAAGCTTAAAGCAGACGAAAAATTCGGGACATACATATTATGGAAGAACAGGAAATATCCTGTTGAAGTAATACGTTCCCGCCAGAACAGATACGAGATCCTGTTTAATGACATAAGCTACACCTTTACAGTTGAAACACCCTTTTCACTCCAGAGAATGAAAGTACTCGATGCCAAGAGGGGTAAAATTGAGCAGGAGTTTGTAAAGGCCCCAATGCCAGGGAAAATAATTGATGTCCTGGCCAGGGAAGGATCAACAGTTACCAGGGGAGAACCTATTCTTATCCTTGAGGCAATGAAAATGCAGAACGAGCTGTTATCGCCGGTAAATGGAAAAATCACCAGGGTCCTCACCAAGGCCAACGCTATTGTGATGAAGGACGATATACTAGTCGAGATAAAAGTGGACTAAAGCGGTGAATTATTTTATTTCCCGGGAATATTTTTCAGTGTTTCCAGCAGAAAATCATAGAACTTCTTAACAGAAGGAATATTCACTTTTTCATCGGGGGAATGTGGGTATTTTATTGTCGGTCCAAATGATATCATATCAAGGTTCGGGTATATCCCTCCTATTATAGCACACTCAAGTCCGGCATGTATCGCTTTTACTTCCGGACCTTCGCCGTAAAGGTTTTTATAAACTTCCTTTATAGTATTCAGTATCGGAGATTTCATATTTGGTTTCCATCCAGGATAACCTCCGCTCAGACCAGTTTCAGCGTCAATAAGATGGAATACTCCTGCTATTTTCCATGCAGTAGCTTCCTTTGCCGAATCTACTGAGCTTCTTGTCAGGTTATGGCAGGTCATAACGCCTCCCGAGCATTTTATTATTGCCATATTATTTGAAGTTTCAACAAGCCCCTTAACAGCCTGACTCATCCTCTGAACACCATTAGGACAGGCATAGACAGCCCTTATGATCCGGAACTGGTCGTTCTTGTTCATTACTTTTTCAGGAAGCTCTGCCTTTTCACATCTGAAGATCAGACCGGGCTCTGTATCTGAAAATTCCGATCTGTACATTTTTTCATACTCTGCCACGAACTGTTCAAATTCATCTGCTCTTTTTCCGGGTACCAGCACTACTGAGTACGATTCCCTTGGTATGGCATTCCGGAGGTCTCCCCCGCCTGCCTCAGACAACCTGATAGCAAAATCCGCTTCGGCCTGCATGAGGAACCTGAACATTAATTTATTGGAGTTGGCTCGTCCAAGAGCTATGTCAACTCCTGAATGTCCACCTTTCAGTCCCTTTATAGTTATCCTGTAAGCAGTCATATCACGAGGTGCTTTTTCTTCTGTATATTCCTTTTTTGCGCTCACATCTATGCCTCCGGCACATCCCACGCATATCTCCCCCTCAATCTCAGAATCAAGATTAATCAGAATATCACCTTTCAATAAACCTTTTTCCAGTCCGAAAACACCTGTCATACCTGTCTCTTCATCAATTGTGAATAGTCCTTCCAGTGGTCCGTGCTGAATATCCTTTGAAGCAAGAACTGCAAGGGTGGCGGCCACACCTATTCCATTATCAGATCCCAGAGTAGTGCCATTAGCTTTTACCCAATCACCATCAATAACCGCTTCAATGGGATCTTTTTCAAAATCATGCACCTTATCATTATTCTTTTGGGGCACCATATCAAGATGAGTCTGGAAAATAACACCTTTACGGTTTTCCAAACCCCTGGTTGCAGGCTTTCTTATAATGACATTCCCCAGACTATCGACTTTTGTCTCAAGGTTATTTTTCTGGCCGAATTCCCTTATAAATTCAACTATTCTTTCCTCCTTCTTTGATGGTCTTGGGATTTGTGTGATCTGGTAGAAATAGTTCCACAATCCTTTAGGTTCAAGATTTCGTATATCGCTCATAATGAATTGGTTTTAAAATATTAACAATTTATAATAAAAATAAGACAATTTGATCACAAATAAAATGACAGAAGGCATGATTAACATGGAATTAAGATTATTTAAACAAATTATGCTTCATTATATAATAACAAACAAGTAAATTTATTTGTTTTTCGACCTATAATGATTATTTTGCGCCGGCTTTTTGTTATTACTCTTTGATGGTTAATTGCAATAAAATGAATCACTTAATGTTTCATTTAAAATTTTTCGGATATGATCGTACCAGATCAGTTGCAGTCCGAAACAAATTTTTCCAATTCCCTGAATATTAACTTTAACAAATAACTGCGAAATGAATATTGATAAAGTTCTGAAATTCTTCGTTCCAAAGGATCATTCATTTTTCCCGCTTTTTGAGGAAGGTGCTGCAAATCTTGTAAAAGCTGCTGAGCTCCTGTTAAAACTGCTTTCCACAAATGACATTGAAGAACAGGAAAAAATAAATAAGGAGATTAAGGATGTAGAGCATATCGGTGATATTATCACAGATAAGACATATCTTCAATTAAATAAATCCTTTATCACACCTTTCGACAGGGAAGATATTCATGAACTTACTGCTCACCTCGATGATGTTGTGGATTCAATTAACGGTGTCAGCAGAAGGATTTGCCTGTATAAGCCAAAAAAGCTGATGCCCGTTTACAAGCAGATGGCAGATATTATTTACACCGGGGCCCTGGAGATCCAGATTGGAATAAACTCACTGTATGATGCTGCAGCCAACAGGGAAGCAATAACCAGGTCGTGCGAAAAGGTTACAGAGATAGAACACAAGGCTGATGAGTTTTACTATTTTGCTCTCGGCGAACTGTTCGACAAGGAAAAGGATGCAGCAGAACTGATGAAGAATAATAAGATCCTCGAGATTCTTGAAAGATGTGTTGATGAGGAAGAGGATGTTACCGACACTATAAAGGCTATCCTTATCAAGATGGCATAAAAACCCCGGCCACGTTAACCGGCTGGCATTAGCTGCCGGTCATTGACATAGACTTAAAGGAAATCTTAATCGCTGGATCTGATTATTTCCCGCTACTTACTTTTAATCATGGTAAGCACCATCTTGAACTTCTCAGTTGCTTTAAGGGAATGCATTATTCCGGCGGGCATAATGATACTCTGGCCGCTTTCAAGGAAATGGGACTTTCCATCTATTATTACCTCAGCCTTTCCGTCGACAACATCAACCAGGGCATCATAGGGTGCAGTATGCGGACTTAATGATTCGCCCTTGTCGAATGCAAAAAGAGAGATATTTCCTGTCTCCTTTTTAAGTACATTTTTACTTACTATAGCACCTTCACTGTACTCAACAGATCCGGCAAATCTGAAAATGGTGGCCTTTGAAAATTCTTTTGATTCCATTCTATATAATATATTTCCTTAATCGCAAAGATCGCTAAAAACCAAAAAAGCTGCCTCATCAGGACAGCTTCTTTTACGGGTTTTTTACGGATTACTTTTGTGCACTCAAAGGGCATTGTTTTCCGCAAGCCGGTGCAGCTGCCTGCATTTTGCATCCTTCTGCTTTAGCTTTCGGACATGTAGCAGGGTCACAGCCAAGCTCTTTGCATTTTTCGGGATTGCTAACAGCACATCCGGCAGATGCCTGGGCTGCTTTTGGACAGTCAGTTGAAGCAGGGCAACACTTAGCAGTGGCTTCAGTCTGTTCCTTCTTTCCTTTAGGCGCATCCGTTTGTGCATTCACGAACATTAAAACGACAAAAGATAGTATCACCAGTGCTGATAATCCGATTATTGCTTTTTTCATATAGTTCACGTTTTTTACCATTAATATTGAGCAAATATAGCAATAGATTGAATATTGCAAAATTTTTTAAGAGGTTCCTGACTCTTTTATTTAGTGATATTTGGCATCTGCAACCCGTAGTTCTTTTTCCTGTCCTCGGCTTTTAACAGAAATCCGAAAAGTAGTGCAAGGAAACCAAGAGAAGTAAATATTATCATCGGAATGGTGTAATTATAGAATGAGAAGACCTTATTATATTTTGAGACCTTCTCGCCTTCATCTGTAATAAAGGTCTCAATCTCTCCTTCATCGGTATATGAATACCTGGTTACTTTTATCTCGTTCTTTTTAAGAGCCTTGGCAAGAGATTTTTGTGTAATAAATCCCGATCCTATTGAATCACCGGCAACTGTTATTATTGCAGAAACCGACCCATCAGGGTTCTTTTGAAAGGAAGATATACTGATATCCTCATCTTTCCTGCTTATGGTTCCCACTTCTGAAATGGTATGCATGGAGCCGTCTTTAAGAGCCACAGATGAGATCTGATCTCCCTGGGTTGTCACAAAGCCTGTTCCCATAACAGCAAAATATCCAAGGAAACAATACTTATTAAGCACCCATCCTATAAGGGCAGGCACACCCATCAACCCCCAGTTCTGCACCCAGAAAACCAGTGCATAAGCTGTTCCAAGCTGGTTTTCAGGAATGATCTTTGGAACTGAGGGCCACATTGCCGAAGGAACGAGTGAAAAACCAACGCCAAGTATCATTATCAGGAAAATTGCAATAAGCCAATGATTAAGGAATGGTACAGTGAATGCCAGGTGAACAATAATCAGCAGGATAGCGCCAATGATCATAATTGATGCCCCTTTTCCCTTCCTGTCGTACATATTTCCGAAGAATGGGGTCAGCAGTATTGCTCCGAACGGTAACATGGCAGGTATAACGCCTGCCCAATCCTCGTTGATATGAAATTTCTGGACCATAAGGTCAGTAGCATATTTAAGAAACGGAAACACTGCCGAATAAAACAATACACAGAGAATGGCAAGATACCACCAGCCCTTATTAGTAATTATTTTAAAAATATCAGAGATCCGGAATGCTTCTTCATCAGTAAAATCAGCCGGTTTTTCTACTAGTGCAAGAGAGGCATCAAGTTTTTTATCCATGAAAGTATAGATAAAGAAAGCAATAAGCCCGATGCAAAGCATTATAAGGCAAACAAGAACGGGAGCTGAAACGGTATTGAACGCTTTTGCAACAGGGACAGATGTTGAAAGGGCAAGTGCAGTGCCAAGCCGGGCAGTTGCCATCTCCAGACCCATTGCCAGGGCGAGCTCTTTACCTTTAAACCATTTAACAATTATTTTTGAAACAGTTATCCCTGCAATCTCCACTCCCACCCCGAAAATTGCAAAACCAAGCGCAGCCATAAAGACCTGCGCTTTTGTATCCCAGAACAAAATATGCCATGTTTGTCCATCAAGTGAATGCGTTGATATTGCCCAGTATTTCAATGCTGTTCCGACAACCATAATCATTGCAGCCATAAGTCCTGTGAACCTGACACCCATCTTATCGAGGATTATCCCCCCGATTATAAGCATGAGGAGGAACACGTTAAACCAACCATAAGCGCTGGTAAAAAATCCGAATTCGGAACTGTCCCAGAACAATTGTCCTTCAAGTAATCCTTTTAACGGAGCCATCACATCGGTGAGGTAATACCCGCATAGCATTGTAAACGAGACTACTGCAAGAGCTACCCAGCGGGCAGTTTTTGAATCGCGTAAGGTCCGGGTGATGGTTTCCATAGTTTTCAGGTTTTTAGAGAGATATAAAAGTAGAAAAATATTAACTATGAATTCCTTAACAGATCACTATTTTAAACTCTTAATTGATACTATGATATAAAGCAGTGATTTTAAATATAAACTTATTTTCAATTAATTTGCATGATATTTGAAAAGACAATCAAAAAGAACAAATGAAAAAAGTATTATTACCCTTCCTGCTGATTTTTACAATTTCAGCCATAGCTCAGGAGAAGTCAACTACCGGGGGTATAAAATGGTATACCATACAGGAGGCAGAAAAATTAGTTAAACAGTCGCCAAGGCCGATGTTCATTGATACATATACCGACTGGTGCGGCTGGTGCAAGAAGATGGATAAGGACACTTTCACCAACCCTGTAATTGCAGATATACTGAATAAAAAATTCTATCCTGTTAAATTTGATGCCGAACAAAGCGGCGAAGTAACCTTCTTAGGACAGAAATTCATTAACGATGGAAAAGCCGGAAAAGCTCATCAGCTTGCTGTAGCCCTTTTACAGGGACAACTTTCATACCCTACCGTAGTTTTCCTTACCCAGAAGGATGGAAAAATGGAAGTCAGCCCGGTACCCGGTTACAGAGCTCCAAAGGACATGGAGCTTCTTCTTAGTTTCTTTGCTGATAATGTTTATGCCAGCCAGAGCTGGGAGGAGTTTCAGAAGAAGTTTGTCGGAAAGGTAAAGGAATAGATGCATTGATACTGAAAAATGAGATTAGGTGATTCCTCATCATGCATGTGGTCTAAGACAATTTCTGCAAGGTCTGTGAGATTCCGCATCCCGCTGGTGTAATACAATTATCTTTAACAAAGTGACTACACTCAATGAGATTCCTCATCCTGCTGGTGTAATACAATTATCTTTAACAATGTGACTGCAAGGTCAATGAGATTCCTCATCCTGCTTAGGCAGGATTCGGAATGACAATAGCTTTTATGGTTTAAGGGGAATGAAGCTGTACTATATCACGCAAAGGATCCTTTCCGGAGTGGACCCGATTTTGAAAGGAGACAATCGTATAATTTACTTTCCGATTATATAATTAGCCGGCAATTGTATCACTGTACCGAACTGATAGATCAGCCTTCTGGAATTATATAATGACTCTGAGCCATAATTGATCCTGACGTTTACAACATCGGGAACCCGGTAGTACAATTTATCAAATTCAGGTGAAGCTTCCCCTGAAACATTCGTAACTGCTTTATTCACAATGGTAAGGTCCCTGGTTTTTTGTTCAGGAATAAGCTCAACATTAACGGGTACACCACCTGACTGTTTCCCGGTAAGCGGTCCGCTTTCCTCCGAAAACCTGAATAATTCAACCGGGTTTCCGATCATCTCTTTTTTTGGTACCAGCTGAAAAGTGATACTCCTGCGTTCTTTCCAGCTCTTTCCTGCAAACAGCTCAATATATTCCTTTTCCAGACGATTGATCTCATTAAGTGCAGCTTCATTCTGAGGGAAAACATTCGATTCACCTGTCAGTATCAGGATCTTTCCTTCCCTAAGCTCCATTAATCGTGTTGCGGCCCTTTCTGCAAGCTGGTCGGTTGAAAGCCTCTTTTTCTTTTCCACCAGATATGGTATCCTAACGAATGTAGAGTCAAGGTTAACATTCCGGTATGCGGTATCTCTCTGGATCCTGAAATACTCGTTTGATCCAAGGTCAAAGGTCCTGAAATCCGTTACATCATTGTCACTCTGAGTCACCTGTCCCCTTCCGGCGAAAAGAGAAGAGTTAAGATCAAGTATCAGGCCTTCTTTTTTAAGTTCAAGAACATTGGTTTCAAACAAAGTATTACTCTCAATTACATAATATTCAGACGGATCTGCCTCCTCATGAGAATTGAGGTGCATGCCTTTGACTGACCAGTATTCACGCTCGTTCGTAATCACGTTGTTAAGCCCTAAAAGCTCTGCGGCATACCGCGAATATGGTCCGGGAACCTCTATTAATCTCTCCAGATCGACCCTGAAAGTAAGAACCGTCATCGGAAGACTATATACAAGGCTTCCGTCCTTTATGCCCGATACTTCATTAAGTGGGCTTACTCTTGTTACTGACGTAATTTTTTTCTCAGTGAAGCATGAAACAGCCACTGTAAAGATAATGAGCAGTATGAATATTTTCGATAACTTTTTCATAAAAAAAAAATTAAACAATTATTACCCGGAAGCCGCAAAGATAACAATTAATCTCCTGTTTGTAATTGCCTGAATGCAGATCCCAATTCATTTATAATATCGGATGGCAGCAAAGATTCACAGGATGATTTTTCCGCGGCAATATCTCCGGCCAACCCATGAAGAAACACCCCTGCTATAGCAGCGTTCTCAGGTGTATAATCCTGAGCCAGCAACGAAAGTATGATGCCGGTAAGGGCATCACCGCTTCCACCGGTTGCCATACCAGGGTTACCTGTACTGTTAAAACAGACTTGCCCTCCGGGAGTGGTTATGCAGGTAAAAGCACCTTTAAGAACAACAATGCAGTTGTTCTCCTTTGAAAAGAGCCTCTGGCGGTTCAACCTCGAAAAACTGTCACCCGAGGGTTCAGTGAGCCGTTCAAATTCTTTTGGATGCGGTGTAAGGATAATATTTGGATTCAGATATCTGTACCAGTCCCTGTTCATTCCAAGAATGTTGATGGCATCGGCATCGATCACCATATTTTTTGTGCAGGTTGAGAGAATGTTGAAGAGAGCTCTCTGCACTTCCTTACCGGTACCCAATCCGGGGCCAATTCCCAGGGCGTTGAATTTATCTGTGACGGGGTTTTCAGAAATAAAATCTTCAGACTGATCCTGTTCAACCATAGCTTCAGGTACTGCTATCTGCATTATTGCGTTACCGCCCGAGGGAACGTGACAGGTTAAAAGACCTATTCCGGAACGAAGGGCGGCTCTTCCCGATAGAATTGCTGCACCCATTTTCCCAATCGATCCGGCGATCAATAATCCATGGCCGAACATTCCTTTGTGGTCATGCTTCTTTCTTTTTCTTAGAAGCGGAACTATATCGCATTTTTCAAGAAAGATATAAGGTGAATTGAAATCCCTGATTGCTCTCTCATGTAATCCGATCGGCAGAACAACCCATTCACCTATGAACATCTCATTCTCAGGAAACATAAAGGAAAGCTTTGGAAATTGAAATGTTGTGGTGAAACCTGCCTTTATAATGTTTTCCTTTTTGAAGGTTTTGTTGTCTTCTCCTGACAAACCTGAAGGAATATCAACTGATATCACCAGAGCGCCTGTTCCGTTAATAAGATTGATTATTTCAGCAGCAATTCCTTCCGGGGGTCGTGTAAGCCCGCTTCCGAATATTGCATCAATAATTATATCCCCGGCTGAAATGAGCGGGAACTGATCGCTCCGGTCAATTATATTAAATGAAGCTGAATTCTCATTTACAAGCCTCTGCCTGTTTATCTCCCAGTCAGCTGATGTCTTCTCTGTGAATTTTACATAGTACACTTCCGGTTTAAACCTATTCATCAGCATAATTCTTGCAAGAGCAAGACCGTCGCCTCCATTA
The DNA here is from genome assembly GCA_942492865.1 of uncultured Bacteroidales bacterium. Lineage (GTDB taxonomy): Bacteria > Bacteroidota > Bacteroidia > Bacteroidales > VadinHA17 > LD21. Next base: position 4,076,060 of record OW818650.1, read on the forward strand.
TTGCCCGGGCCTGCGAATATTAATATGCGTCGTGATCTGTCAAATTTTTCACTATACCATTTATAAACAGAGAATGCAGCTCTTTCCATCAAATCGATCGATTGCACAGGCTCGTTTTTTATAGTGTATTCATCTATCTTCCTCACCTGGTCACTTTCAAATATTTTCATCATCAGGATATTATATTACAAATTTAAACTCTTCAGCGCTTTTTAAAAAGAAAGTTGATTCTTTGCTACAAAAAAGATTAATATATTTGTTTCCCGTTTTTATAACCTATTATTTAACCGGTGAGCCCGGAAGCTTATTTTATATTTAATAACTAATACACAGAATATGCTTAAGAACCATCCAAGAGGATTACTGGTAGCCTTTTTCTCCAATATGGGTGAACGGTTTGGCTTTTATACCATGATGGCCATTCTTGTTCTTTTCCTTCAGGCCAAATTCGGGCTCTCTGCCGAAAAAGCAGGTGGCATTTACAGCTGGTTTTATTTCAGCATCTATGCTCTTGCCCTTGTAGGAGGTATTCTTGCCGACGCTACAAAAAAATATAAATTGGTCATTCTTGCGGGCATTATAATAATGTTTGCGGGATATATCATCATGGCCGTTCCGGGAATGACACTTACTTTTACAATAATAGGACTGTTTACCATAGCCCTTGGTAACGGGCTGTTCAAAGGAAACTTGCAGGCTGTTGTCGGTCAGATGTATGATGATCCGCAGTATTCAAAACTAAGAGATTCGGCCTTCATGATTTTCTATATGGGAATCAATGTGGGAGCATTTTTTGCACCCTTTGCGGCCACAGGGATGAGAAACTGGTGGTTGAAGGTTAATGGATTTGAGCATGACGCAAGTCTTCCATCACTTTGTCATCAGTACATAAACGGAACACTTGCCGACACTTCCACATTCCAGCAGCTGGCCAATTCGGTGAACCTGAGCGGACCGGTAAGCGACCTTGGCACTTTTGCAGCCAGCTATCTTGAAGTTTTTTCCAAAGGATATAACTACGCATTCGGAGTGGCTGCAGGCGCTATGGTTATTTCACTTATCGTTTACATGGTGTTTGGCAGACTCCTTCCGAATAAGGAGGTATCGACCAAAGGAAAAGAAAATGTATCAAAAATTGAATTCAAACCTTCAATCATGTTTGCTGCGCTTGCAGCTATAGGGATAACAGCATATTTGCTTCATTTTATAAAAGAGGTAGGCTGGACAGCAGGCTTTGCATTCGGCCTTTTTGCCGGATTCGTAACATGGATAATCCTTACCTCGCATAAGGAAGAAAGGGCAAGGATAACTGCCCTGGTACTAGTATTTATTGTTGTTATCTTTTTCTGGATGTCATTCCACCAGAATGGTCTTACTCTCACTTTATTTGCCCGCGATTATACTGCCAAGGAAGTAGGTCCATTTACTAACCTGTTCTTTACCTTGCCTTCGTTGCTGGCAGTGATCGGATCAATTGCAGGGCTGGTAATGCTTCTGAAGAAGAACATGAAACCTGCTGTCAAGACAGCCGGAGGTATCCTTTTTGCAGCAACATTTATTCTTGCATATTTTCTTGTAAAAAGAGCTGATGAGCAGAATTCTATCTCGCCTGAGATCTTTCAATCATTCAATCCTTTATTCATTGTTGCGCTGACATTCCCTGTAATGGGAGCATTTGCCTGGCTCAACAAAAGGGGCATCGAACCATCTACTCCTAAAAAAATAGGCATAGGAATGGTTATTGCAGCCGTGGGATTTGTTCTGGTCTTTTTATCATCCATAGGTCTCCCTTCGCCAAAATCACTTGCAGGACTTCCTGTCGCAGATACTTTAAGGGTTACACCATATTGGCTTATAAGCAGTTACCTGGTACTTACCGTAGCAGAGCTCTTCCTGAGTCCAATGGGGCTCTCATTCGTTTCAAAAGTAGCGCCTTCACGCTTCCAGGGACTTATGCAGGGTGGCTGGCTACTTGCAACAGCCGTAGGCAATAAGCTTCTCTTCATTGGCACCCTTCTTTGGGATAAAGTTGCACTTAGCACTTTATGGCTTGTTTTCATAGTTTGTTGCCTTGTTTCTGCAGCATTCATTTTCTCAATCTTGAAACGGCTGGAAAAAGCATCTGCCAGCTAAAATATCAGGAATGCATTTTATACAGAGTTTAATCTGAATATGAAAATATTAAAATTTGGAGGCTCGTCTCTTGGCACTCCGGGGCGGATAAGCCTTGTTAAGGAGATCATTGAGTCACAATCAAAGCCGTGTGCTGTTGTTGTTTCTGCATTCGAAGGTGTTACTGATCAGCTTGGTGAAATATTTCTGCTGGCATCACAAAAGAAATCAGAATACCGCGGCTTGCTTGAGAAAATCGTCTCACGGCATATAGATTGTATTAACAGCTTTGGAATTGTTCACGAACACCAGGTAATTGTAAAAAGATCGACCGGATTGATATTAGATGAGCTGACCAGGCTTCTCGAAATGGTATATGCTGGCAAGGATCATGAACGTGATACAAGCGATAAAGTTGTTGGAATCGGAGAAAGACTTTCATCAAATATTATCAGTAGTTTATTTGATGATGCAATACTTGTTGATTCTAGAATGTTCATAAAAACCGATGATAGTTTCGGTAATGCAATAGTGGACCAAAAACTTACTGAATCGTTAATAATAAAAACCTTCGGATCGCAGTCAGAACTTTTTATTGTTCCGGGATTTATCGCCAGTTCAGTAAATGGTGAATCTACAACCCTCGGCCGGGGAGGTTCGGACTATACTGCAGCATTGTTAGCTGCGGCATTAAATGCCGATATGCTTGAAATATGGACCGATGTGGACGGCTTCATGACAGCTGATCCGAAGAAAGTGGATAAAGCCTATGTGATTGAGAGCCTTACCTATTCTGAAGCAATTGAACTTTCACATTTCGGTGCAAAAGTGATCTATACCCCTACCCTGAGGCCTGTATATAAGAAAAACATCCCTGTGGCTGTTCTAAACTCCTTTAATCCAAAAGCAAAAGGTACCATAATAAGCAATGTACAACCTGCAGAAAGCGCCAGTCCGATAAAGGGTATTTCATCAATCGACCTGATAGACCTTATTACTCTTCAGGGTCCGTCGATGGTTGGAGTAACCGGAACATCAATGAGGTTATTCAGCGCACTTGCAAAATATAATGTAAATGTCATACTGATAACACAGGCTTCCTCAGAGTATTCTATCACATTTGCGGTCAATCCTGCCAGTTCTGATACTGCCGTAAAAGCCATAACCGGGGAATTCAATGAAGAAATTGTTGTTAACAGGGACCTCCGGGTACAGGTTGAAAAAAACCTGTCGGTCATTGCCATTGTAGGTGAGAAGATGAAAAATACTCCGGGTATTTCCGCCAACCTGTTTAAGTCACTGGCAAGAAATGGTATTAGTGTGATTGCCACTGCACAGGGTTCTTCCGAACAGAATATTTCTGTTGTAATAAAGAATGAAAGTCTGAAAAAGGCGCTTAATGCCATTCATGACGGATTTTTCCTTTCACGGTATAAGGAAATGTTCCTTTTTGTTGCAGGCACGGGGATTGTCGGATCAAGCCTTATGAAGCAGCTTGAACGCCAGCAGGAGACCCTGTTAAAGGAGCATGGTTTAAAGGTCAACCTCATGGGAATTGCAAATTCCAGAAAGATGGTCACCGATAAAAAAGGAATACCGATAGACAAATACAGGGATATCCTCAAAGACGGAGAGAAAAGCAATATAGAGAGCTTCATCAGTCAGATGATAGGTATGAACTTCAGAAATTCAGTGTTTATTGATTGTACGGCCGACCAGCATGTTGCTATGAAATACAGTGAGATACTATCAGGATATGTATCAGTAGTTACAGCAAATAAAATAGCTTGCTCCTCGGAATATTCTTACTACCAGGAGCTTAAAAAAATTGCCGCCGAAAGAGGTGTAAGGTTCATGTACGAAACTACTGTCGGCGCCGGCCTGCCGATCATAAAGACTATTAATGACCTTGTTCTGAGCGGTGACAAGATCCATAAAATTGAGGCTGTACTTTCAGGTACGCTTAATTTTATTTTTAATGAAATAGGCCCTGATATGCCGCTGAGCGTTGCCATCAGAAAAGCAAAAGAAAAAGGATTTTCAGAACCGGATCCGAGGATCGATCTCAGCGGAACAGATGTGGTGAGAAAAATACTTATTCTGTCACGTGAGGCAGGTTACCATATTGAAAAGAAAGATGTGGTTGTCAAAAGTTTCCTTCCCGAAAGTTGCTTCAAGGGAAGTATTGAAGATTTTTTTGAAGAAGTAAGAAAGTTTGATGACCAATTTGAACAATTGAGGAAAAAGCTTTCGGAGGATAAGAAGAAATGGCGGTTCTTCGCATCACTAGATAACGGAATTGCAAAAGTGGAGCTTGTAACTGTCGATCAGTCTCATCCGTCGTACGATCTGGCCGGCAGTAATAATATTGTTCTAATCACTACCGACAGGTACAGGGAGTTGCCAATGGTGATAAAAGGATATGGAGCCGGTGCTGAAGTGACGGCGGCAGGAGTTTTTGCCGACCTTATGAGAGTTGTTAATGTGTAGAAGATTGCAATTCTGAGGGTTCAGGGTTTCAGGGTTTACCTGCGACGAACTCGGCTGCGCCTCGGTTCAGAGTTTCAGAGTTTCAGAGTTTGACTTCGTCGAGCTCGGCTGCGCCTCGGTTCAGAGTTTCAGGGTTTCAGAGTTTCATGGTTTAAAGATTTAAGAGGGGTTATGGGCAAACAGGTTTTGAAGGTAATGAGATGATTGACAGACAAATAAAATACTATTCCACTAATTTAAAATCGCAGGAAGTTTCCTTCAGGGAGGCTCTCTTAAATGGTCTTGCACCAGACGGCGGACTCTACATGCCTTCAGAAATACCCAGGCTCTCCGGTGAAGAATTAAATAAATTTGCTTCATCGGGATATTCTGATATTGCATTTACTGTCCTTTCCAGGTTAACAGGAAACGAAATAGATCCATCCATACTCCTGAATTTATGCCGCGACGCTTATAATTTTGAAGTACCCCTGCAGAAAGTAAATGACAGGGATTTTATACTGAGACTTGACCAGGGACCTACGGCTTCTTTTAAAGATTTTGCTGCACGGATGATGGCCAGGCTGATGCAATATTTTCTTTCCACCAGTAACAGGCATCTTACAATTCTTACAGCAACATCAGGTGACACAGGCAGCGCTGTTGCGAGCGCTTTCATGGGATTGAAAAATGTTAGTGTTGTCATACTTTTTCCTTACGGAGAAGTTACCGGTATACAAAGGAGACAGATGACTACACTTAAGGAGAACATTAAAGTGCTTGCAGTAGATGGAAAGTTCGACGATTGTCAACACCTTGTGAAGACTGCTTTCCTCGACAACACCCTTTCGCATATTCCCATTTCGTCGGCAAATTCAATAAACATAGGCAGACTTTTGCCACAATCGGTTTATTACTTTTATGCCTGGTCAAGGATATCGGGAAGGCAGGATTACCCAATTATCTTCAGCGTTCCATGCGGAAATTTCGGAGATCTCATGGGCGGAATAATTGCAAGAGAAATGGGATTACCGGTGAAAAAATTCGTTATTGCAACAAATGAAAATGACGAAGTGCCGTCATACTTCAGTTCAGGTAATTACAAACCCATTGTACCATCCCTTAATTGCATTTCAAGTGCAATGAATGTTGGCCATCCAAGCAATCTTGCCCGTATAATTGCATTATATGGTGGAGTAATGAATGAAGCAGGGACAGTGATAAAATCTCCTGACCTTGCAGCAATGAGGAAGGACTTTTATGCCGTGAGCGTGTCTGATAAGGAGACTACTGAAACTATTATATCAGCCTATAGTTCAGGACATTTGCTTGAACCTCATGGTGCCGTGGCATGGAAAGGAATGCAGTCATTCAGAGCCCAGTTCCCCGGTGAGAACAGCGACGGGGTCGTTTTGGAAACAGCTCATCCTTCAAAGTTCCGTGATGAGATTATAAAGATCCTAAATATTGAGCCGGAACGTCATTATGCACTAAAAGGCATTGAGAAAAAAACAGAAGATTTCATAACTATAAAAAATAATTACATGGAATTAAAAGATTTTATCCTGAAGAATTGCAGACAGGGATAAGGTTACTTTTAATCCTCTTTAACACCGATTTAATATGTACGTAGTTTGTTCTGACCTGGAAGGGGTATTTGTACCGGAAATATGGATAAATGTAGCTGAACAGACCGGCATTAAAGAACTTAAGCTTACCACCCGCGATATTAATGATTATAATAAGCTGATGGAGAGAAGGCTGGAGATACTTAAAGAGAATAACCTTACCATCCACGATATCCGAAAAGTAATATCAGGGATAAAACCTCTGCCGGGAGCTATTGAATTTCTAAAGTGGCTCCGAAGCCAGGTTCAGCTTATCCTTGTATCAGATACTTTTACCGAATTTGCCGATCCTCTGATGGAACAGCTCGGCAGGCCAACACTGCTGTGCAATAATCTTTCAATAGATGTTTCAGGCAGAATAACAGGATACAATTTGCGTCAAAAAGATGGGAAAAAGAAAGTGGCAGCTGCGATTCAAAGTCTTAATTACAAAGTTATAGCTGTAGGTGATTCCTATAACGACATATCAATGATAAGACAGGCTGATATAGGCATTCTATATAGCCCGCCCCGCAATGTAACAGATGATAATCCTGACCTGCCCGTAATCAGTTCATACGGGCAGCTTAAAAATTTTATCTCTGTTGAACTGGGTCTGCCGGAATAAGAGGTGACCTAAGTTATCTGCTTGTTGAACATTGTTTTTCATCGTATTTAGCATTTTATCAATAATGTGCTATACTTTTTGTAATTTCACGATCGTTCATCAAAACCTCTGATCATGAAATTACCTCCAAGCTCAAAGAACATTCTTTCAGTTATAGGCTCGATGATAATAATTGCCAACCTTGTACTGATACTCATCCTGTTTATCATTTCTTCTATATTCGACAAAGGGGAAACAAATCTGGGAATCTTTATCTACCTTATTCTTCCCGGCTTTTTAATTATGGGAGGGATACTTCTTCTTATTGGTGTGATCCTGGAAAAAATCAGGATGAAGAAGCATCACACTACTGACATAAAGCACATGCCTGTATTGGACCTGAATGAAAAAGACAGTAAAAGAGCCTTTGTTGCCTTTACAGCGGCAACAGTGCTGGTACTTTTTTTTGCAACCTACAGCGGTTTTGAAATTTATCATTATACTGAATCGGTAAAATTTTGCGGAACCTTATGTCATGAGGTAATGGAACCCGAACATGTGGCCTACCAGGGTTCTCCTCATGCCAACGTTTTATGTGTAGAATGTCATGTAGGTTCCGGAGCATCATGGTATGTGAAATCCAAATTATCGGGTTTGCACCAGGTATATGCTGTACTTACAAAATCATATACCCGGCCTATTGAAACACCATTGCATGATCTTCGTCCGGCAAGAGAAACATGTGAAAGATGCCATTGGCCTCAGAAATTCTACCCGAGATCGATTGAGACTATCAAATCCTTTCTTACCGATTCGCTTAACAGTGAATGGGACATAATGCTGCAGATGAAGACAGGGCCCGAATATACTGACCTGGGATTGAAAGAAGGCATCCACTGGCATATTAATCCTTCGGTAAATATAGAATACATCTCTGAGAATGATAAAAGGGAAAACATCCCTTATGTGAAGTATACCAATCTTGAAACCGGTGAGAGCCATATATACAGAAATCCGGATAATCCCGTTGATGACAGCCTCATAAATGCTTCCGAAACCAGGATAATGGATTGCATAGATTGCCACAACAGGCCTTCGCACAGATACAATCCACCCTGGGTATATTTTGATAAGGCAATGCTGACAGGTGAGGTTTCCAAAGAAATCCCTTTCATAAAAAAAGTATCAATGGATGTTTTAAGGCAATCGTTCACTGACATGGACACTGCCCTGATGACAATAAAAGATCAGATAGTGGATTTCTATAAAACAGGATATGGAGATTTTCATGCTCAGAATGCGGCAGTTATTGAAAGCTCTGTCACTGCAATACAGACTGCCTTCAGCCAGAATACCTTTCCCAGAATGAAAGTATCATACGATGGGTATCCTGATCATATAGGGCACCTTGAATATGATGGTTGCTTCAGATGCCATAATGATGCTTTTGTTTCGGAGTCAGGCAGAAAGATTTCCCGCGACTGCAATCTCTGTCATACGATTGTCGGGCAGGGAAAACCGGGAGCCATGGAATATACAAGTATACGTGACTCTCTTGAATTCAGTCACCCGATCGATATCGGCACTGCATGGAAGGAAGCCAATTGTTCAGAGTGCCACCTGTATTTGTATTAATAAACTTACAATTTAAAAAATACTCATTCTCCACTCGATTGTAATTGGTGTTCACAATTTAATGATTTCAGTCGGAGAGATTGCGGACAAGAGATCCCTTGCTTCGCTTTGATTACCTTTCAAAACGACTTTTATATAACCGGTAAAAGTGATTATGAGATCCCTTGCTTCGCTGCGGGATGACAGTCGCTTTTGGGAAGACTGTGGGAAAGAAGCGGCGCGGTTTTGCAAACGCGCCGCTTCTTTCCCACCCAACTCTTCTATTTCAGTATTTCGCTTGTATATTTATCTGCAATATCAGCCTGGTCCTTTGCCAGACCCGAAATAAGAACAAGGATATTTTCTTTAAAGGCAAGGAATATTGTGCCGTTATAACCGTCATTTAACAGGTATTTTCCACTTTCTGAGCCTGAAAATTCCATTCCGGCAGCTTTCAGATAAGTTCCGACTGTACTCGTTACCTCTCCGGGAGTATTGAAGTTAAAGATGAATACCGAGAATTTACCGCTTACCAGTTCATATTCAGCTTTAAATGCTTTATTGAGAAAGCTATGGCCAAGAACACTTTCGTTAATATAACTCTCGGCGTTCTTTTTCAGCCCCTCACCAGGGAACAAGGTTAGCGGCCGGGGCATCTCCGTTTCACCCGCAAGCATATCGGATACTTTCTGAGCAAGCGAGCTGGCAGCCTGAAGAGTCTTTTCCTTCTTGGAATATGTCCTTATTTTAACATAATAATTCCCCTTAAAAAAATTGATTGCCCCATCGGCAACATAACCCTGGGCCCCGAGATTCATGAACCTGAAGGAGGGTGAACGCTCGGAAGCGTATATTCCAAAAGCATTGGTATGATTATCGTGCCTGTAGATCTCGAGTTTGATTTCCTCTTTACCTTTTTTATATTCGGTAACATGGAGATCAATGAAGCCAAGCGCCAGATAAGCATCTGCTGCTCCGTTTATGAAGTCCCAAAGGTTTTCAGGTCCGAAAACCGGATAGTCAGATTTTTGCTTAAAGCCGGAAAGTTGCGGCATCGTCAGTTCCTGTGCTGAAGCAGGAGCTAAAAAAAAGCAAAATAAAATTATTGAAATAAAAATACCGTTTCTCATTTTAATATGGGCATTAATTACCCCGGTTCTAAGGCCGGGGTATTCACTAAACAATGATCCTTGTTATAAATCTTTGATCTCAGGCGAGAAAATCTGCAGGAACATTTGAAATTCTTGAAATATCTGCAATTTTCTCTCTTATATTGAAATTCATTGTACAATTGACCTGGCAATCAGTACAGTCGCCGCAGGGATTATTACCAACAGCGAGGTCGCCAAGAAGAGTGTAAGCCATCTTCGGACTTGAATATCCATAAGCATACATATAGGCTCTCATGATATCAGGAACCGGTAGGCCCTTTGGGCATACTTCAAGACATTTTGAACATCCGGTGCAATACAGACCTGTTTCAGTGCGGGCAATCATCAGATCTTTCTTTTCAGTATCGGTAAGCGAAAGGTCAGACATTAGTTTAATGTTGAGGTCAAGATGTTCAAATTCTGTCATGCCCGGAATAGCTGTGGCAATATCAGGATTTGAAAGAGCCCATTTTAATGCAGCAGTTGTATTAATAGGCCTGGTTTTTTCCTTGTCGAGGAAGCCACCACCGGCAAGAGTTTTCATGGCAACAATGCCAATACCAGCTTTGGCAGCTTTCTTTATAGCAGCCTGTAATTCATTTACAGAATTGTGCTTAAAGTTATAAGAGGTGAGAATAACATCCCAGGTTTTGGAATCTGCAGCCGCATCAATAACCTTTGCTTCATTTGCATGAGTTGAGAATCCGATGAATTTTATCTTCCCTTCTTTCTTAAGCTTCTTAACTGCATTCACTATCGGCTTATAATCAAGCATATCCGTATGTCGTATATCATGTACATACAGAATATCAACAAAATCCATCTTCAATCTCGAGAGGCTGGTATTAAACCTGTCAAAAAAATCATCGGCGGTGGTTTTATCGGATGGCTTCCCTTCCTTGTCCACCCCGGCTGGCTTGACTTTCGTTGCCAGGTAGAAAGAATTCCTTGGATATTTGGCAAGTAGTTCACCCAGCATAGTTTCATTATTTCCGTTCTGATAACCATTAGCAGTGTCAAAAAATGTTATTCCTTTTTCGTATGCTGCCTTACAGAGATTTGGATTATCAGCTCTCATAACGCCAAAGCTTATTACGGGCACTTTGATTCCTGTCCTTCCAAGTGTTCTGTAAATGATATCCTGCTGCTGCGCCGGCGCTGCTGATATCATTGAAGGTGCGAGGGAAACTATTCCGGCTGCACCGGTGATACCTGTTTTTAAAAATCCTCTTCTGTTAATACTTCTCATAAATGGGGTTTATTTTAGGTTTCTGATCCTTATTTCAATATTTGTACCTTTCATTAACTGCTCAAGCTCTCCGGTATTTGTTTCGCCGAAATGATAAGGGTATAAGATTTTAGGCTTAAAGGCCTTAGCCGCATCTGCCACCATTTCCGGAGTCATCGTGTAAGGCAGGTTCATTGGCAAAAACGCAACATCGATATTTTTCAACGCTTTCATTTCAGGAGTGTTCTCGGTATCACCCGCAACATAGAATTTTTTACCCCCGATTGTGAGAATGTAACCTAATCCGGCACCTTTAGGGTGGAAGGGTTGCCCCGGAGCCCGTTCATTAACAATGTTGTAAGCATCCACAGCCTCAATAACAATATTATTGAACTCCTGGCGGTCGCCTGCGATCATTTTCATTGCCCAGGTCAGCTGTTTTGCCGAGTTCTCATTGCAAAAGACCAGCGTTTCCTTTTTCCTGAGTTCATTTATCAGGTTAATATCCAGATGATCGCCATGTTCATGAGTGACGAGGATCAGATTGGCTTTTGGCAGAAATCTGTAATCTCCCGAGCTGCTAACCGGATCAATATAAATAACGAAACCACTGACTTTAAACATCAGTGATCCGTGGCCGATAAAATGCAACTCGACAATACCGGCACCGGTATCTATCTTATCATAAGTTGGTGCCTCCTGAGAGTATCCCGGAATTGACATTATTATTAGGTTTAAGGTTAGTAAAGCTTTGCTGATTGCAAGAAAATTACTTTTTCCCATATCGTAAATTTTAGTGAGCGAATATACAAAAATTTACGGTATTAGCATGAGCTTCAGAGCTACTTTTTCAAGGCAACTGCTGGCAAGTCAGTATGCTCAGGTGTCAGCCGGTTTTTATACCCATAACGAGGATATCATCAATCTGGTCCGTTTCACCCATCCAATCGGCGAGACTCTTCTCAAGAAGACGTTTTTGTTCCTCCATGGGATGATCCTGGATTTCAAGAAGCAATTTCTTAAAATTCTTCTTCATAAATTTTTTCCCGTTTGGTCCGCCGAACTGATCAACATACCCGTCGGAAAAGAGGTAATATGAAATGCCATTTTCGAGATTGTGTTCATTACAGGCAAATTCCTGGTTCATCTTAGGGGAAATGCCTATGGGCATTTTATCGGCATTTATAGTTTCAAGAAGGTGTTTTCCGTTTGACATTGTTCCGTTCGTATCTTCATTCATACTTCCATCATATAAGGCTATCTCATCAGATGTCATCTTTCGTACCCTGAAACAGGGATTATAAGCTCCGGAAAACTCTACTTTTCTCCTACCGAAATCAAGGACCAGCAGTGCAATATCCATACCGTCCTGGGCTTCACCCTCATTTCCAACCTGTTTCAGAGATTCAATGACATGAAGCCTGAGTTGTTTCAGAACGTCATCTGCACGCGGAGATTGATCTTTATCTATTATCTCATCAAGGAACGACATGCCAAGCAGGCTCATAAAAGCTCCCGGTACTCCGTGTCCTGTACAATCGGCAACCACTATATAAAGGCGATCAGCTCTTCTGGTAAGCCAGTAAAAATCTCCGCTTACAATGTCGCGTGGCTTGAACAAAAGAAAATAATTATTAATCATTTCCGAAAGTATGGCTTCTGAAGGAAGCAATGCAAGTTGAATGCGGCTCGCATAATGTATGCTCGATTCAAGTTCTTCTTTTTGCTTTACAACCACCGCGGTCCGTTCACGCACAATGCCTTCAAGCCTTATATTCTCGTTCCTAAGCCTTCTTGTATATTCCTTAATTACAAGGTATATTATCATAAAAGCAATCAGGATGAACATCATTATTGCCGCTGCAGTAGCATACCATGCCTTCTTTATGATGAATTCGTAATTCAGAATATTTCCACCAAGACCTGAAAGTGTCCTGGTCCTTACTCTGAATACATATCTTCCATGAGGCAGATTTGTATAAGTTTGTTTGAAATACCGGCCTGAAGATGTTCCCTCCCATGGCGACCATTCCTCGTCAAAGCCCTCAAGCTTATGGCTGTACTCCGTTGACAGTTCTTCAATATAATCTGTAGTGGTCCACTCAAAAGCTATATTATTGAAATCATACCTGAACTGGGGAATAAAAGATGAAATGACAGCCAGTACAGGTTCCCGCCTGTTCTGATTTACTTTCCTGAAGAAAGAACCTGTCATTACAGCTGAATCCTGACCAATGGTAATCGAAGTAAACAGGGTATTGACAAGAGCCGAATCGGTCACAAGTTTTGATTTTTCAATCACATAAATACTTTTGGATTTAAGAATGTAAACTCTTTCATTATAATAACTCATATCCACCAGGGGAGCTTCCGGCAGGAGTCTGAGAATTCCCTCAAAAATTGTAGTATCTCCATCCTCAATCCTTATAAGAGATTCGAATGTTTTTTTATCATCCCCGCTGTACCACAAATCACCCTCATCGTCCCGGTAGAGGCTACGGCTGTTCTTTCCATTTGAATAGAGGCCCAAGACTGTTTTATCATTTAAAAAAATATCATTGTCTTTATCATATTTAAAGATCCCGTTGCCGGTACAGACGAACAGATCATCACCAATCAGTCCGATTGAATTAAGATCAATATCAGGTAAACCTTTATCTGATCCGTATTTCACCAGGCTAGTGTCATTAGCTGAAAAGACTATATTGTACAGCACAGAAGGATCATCAGTAAGAACCCACAATTCACCGCTCTTTTCCTCGACAATACCTGAAATACTTCCCGGAACAATCCTGATCCGTCCTTTAAAGGTCCAGCGTGCGCCATCATAATTCAGTATTATTAATCGTTCAAATAAACCAAGGTAGATGGTACCCGGGTTAAGTGCAGATTGCAGTATTTCCCGTACATTCATCCCCCTCTTCTCCTCTGCAGGAAGGTTCCTGCACACGGATTCAATCCTTGTAACAATATCATTTCCGGATATCTGAAGCAGTCCGTCTAATGATCCGGCCAGTATAAAATCTTCCTGTTCTGATTTGATGACCTCAAGCGGAAAAACCTGTGCATTGACCCCTTTTATTTTATTGAATGAGATATTGTTGCTGTCATTAACGGAACTTTTAAAAATGCCTTCATCGGAAGAGAGGTAGAAGTTATTCCTGAACCTTGAGATTTCATTTATGCCTGATAGTATTCCCTGCTTTTCAGAAAATTGCGTTACAGGAATATTAAAATACAATTTGCTTATTACACCGAAGGTCGATAACCACAATTCTGACCCTTTTACGTCATCGCAGTACACCGCCATCATCTGGTTATCTGCAAGATCAGAGTTGCCTGCATTTATCTGCTGGATCAACTGGCCCGTCCTTTTGAACACAAGTAATCCTTCAGTATTTGTTGTTCCAATTGCAAATACATCCCTGTTCAGCCAGGTACCTGAATATACATTAACAGTCATCAGCTTTTCATTAAGCTGGCTATCAATGAAATTGCTGTTAATTGCACCTGTCTTATAGTTGTAGAGGAAAATACCTTCCCTGTAAGTGCCTATCAGGATCTGATCATCATCAAACGGCAACAGAACCGTGCAAAACTTACCTCTGAAAAAATCGCCGCCCGGTAATTCCGACACACTCTTTCCATCAAACTCAAAAATCCCGTTCAGATTGTCGGTAAGTATCATGAGTCCATTTATTACCACCAGCCTGAATGCAACACCTATATTTTGAACGCTCAGATCAACCTCTGAGAGTGAATCGGTACCGACATCATATATATAAACGAATTTAGGACCGAGATAATAAACCTTACCCTTATGGATGGCAATTGTATATATATTCTTGATAACCGGCATTGAATCAACTCTCTCTGAAAGAGATACATACACCTGAACTCCCCTCTCATCGGGTTGTATATATCCGAACTCAAATGCGGCTCCTACATATACAATCCCTGTTGAATCAGCAGCAAGAGAATAGATCCTTGGGTTTTTACCGACATTGATATGGGTCCACCTGGTACCGTCATATCTCATAACTCCCTTATCCTGAGTTCCGAAGTAAATATGTCCGAAATAGTCCTTTGTGATGCACCAGTTTTGTTCAGAACCCTGCGTTACCTGGATGCCGTAATTCCTTATTAACGGGAGGCCGTACTCATTTATCTGGCCGCTGAGGACTATCCCAAAGAGCATTATGGCAAATGATATTGAAATTCTCTTCATAAACATTTGATCATCCGGAAGTACGAAACTAAGTAATTTATTCATTTTTTTTAACCTTCAAATCTAATATCTGTTGAATTTTTAATAACTTTCCAAATTAGAATTCAGGATGGTGTTAATTAATTAACAATGATGCGTTTAGGGAAAGGTAAACAGCTAAAAATATTAACATTTTTTCTGCTATTATCTGCATCAGGAACAGCAGTCGGACAGCCGGGAAAAATTTTAAAGTACCGCCTCAGTGATGATGCTCAACCCCTCAGTGTAAGAAACAATGAAGGCTCACTCGTCATAAACTACTCATTATCAGAGGCTGGCATCGAAGCTGTCTTCAACGAGCATGGCGCTTTCTACAGAATTACTATACCTGAGCACTCATCTACGAAAGAAACAGGCAAACCTGAGTTACCTGTGTTCAGCAGGTTGATAAACATTCCTGAAAATTTTTCTTACCGTGTCAGAATATCTGAGGTCAGATCAACCAGGATAAAACCTTCATCAGACAACATCAGCGGGGTTTTGTTTCCAGCACAGGAAAGTGAAACCAAAATTCCCCAACAGAAAAAGCCTTTTGTTATTGACAAAGCAGTTTATAAAAAAAGAGGGTTTCTGTTATCCGACACTGTCAGTATAAGACCGGTTGGAAAATTAAGGAATTTCAACCTTGCCAACCTGGCAATTTCTCCAGCCAGATATAACCCCGGCACTAACTTATTGGAGATAATTACCTCAATGCGGATAGAGATCATATTTGACGGGCAACAGAATTTTACTTCAAAATCATTATACCCTGAATCACAGCTTTTCATTGAACCATTAAGCAAGAGTCTGCTCAATTTCGACAACAGCGATCTGATAACTGGCTATTCCGACAAACCTGTGAGAATGCTTATCGTAACCGACACCTCCTTCCTTAAAGACCTTCAGCCACTTATAAGGTGGAAAACGCAAAAAGGATACAGGGTTGAAGTTCTCACAATGGGGGCCAATTCTGCCGGAACCACTTATACGCAGGTAAAAAATACCCTTACAGGTATCTATAATGAATCAACTGAGAGCAATCCGCCACCCGAATTCCTGCTTATAGTAGGAGATGTGAGCAAGGTACCTCCATATAACGAAGGCACTTCAAGTGTGACAGACATGTATTATGGCGAATTTACAGGTAACGGAGATTACATACCTGAAATGTATGTCGGAAGGATCCCTGTTTCAAAAAAGTCGCAGCTCAAAAGTGTAGTCAAAAAGATCATCCAGTACGAAAAGGTTGAATTTGCCGATACAAACAAATTCTACTCACGAGCACTTGCAACAGCCGGTTATGATGATAATCACGCAAACTACATGAATGGCCAGGTAAGATATGCCGTGGAAAATTATCTTAACCCGGCCAATAAGATAACAGCCAAATATTTCTATGATAATAACTATCTGACCGGTAATGAATTTCTGAACGCAAGGCTGGCTGCAAGAAAAGATTCCATAATCAATATAATAAATAAGGGAACGGGCTTTATTACATATTCCGGACACGGGGATGATTACGGATGGCTCAATTTATCGATCAATACTGGTGATTCTTTAAAGTTCATTAATACAAATATGTATCCTTTTATCATCAGTAATGCCTGCCGGACAGCCCGGTTTACTTTAAATAATTCTTTCGGGAACTGGAATGTTGTTGCTGCAGACAAAGGTGCAATAGGATTTATAGGATGTTCGCGCGATTCATACTGGGATGAAGATTATTACTGGTCGGTCGGACTTGGATCCATTTCGGCTTTTCCAACTTATGCAACTACAGGTCTTGGCGCATACGACAGGCTATTCCATACACATAATGAGCTTCCTTCACAGTGGTTCACGGCAATGGGACAAATAATGTATGCAGGTAACCTTGCTGTAAGCGCCAGTACATCATCGTATAAAAAATATTATTGGGAGTCATATAATCTTGTTGGAGATCCCAGCATCATTCCTGTTATCGGAACACCTTCCGGATTCAGCTTTTCATTGCCCGATACACTTCCCAACGGAATGACATCCCTCTCTCTTGCCGTTGAGCCTTTTGCTTATGTTGCAGTATCTCATTCTGACACACTGTGGGACGCTTCCTTTGCAAATCAGCAGGGATCAGTAATACTTACCATGCCCGGACTTGCAAATGATTCCTGCCTGATCGTTGTAACGGCACAGAACAGGATCCCTCTAATAAAGACTGTCTATTTCTCGGAAGTAAGCAGTAAATTTCTCAACATCAAAGCAACTTCTGTAAATGACAGCGCAGGTAACAATGACAGCAGGGCAGATTACGGAGAGACGTTCTACCTGGCTTTCACACTGAGCAACCTGGGTTTGTCCGATGCAAACGAAGTATCGGCAAAACTTTCTACAACATCCCAATGGGTAACAATGAACAATGATTCAGTAAATATCGGGACCCTTACTGCAGGTTCGGATATCATTGTTTCGGATGGCTTCAACCTTACATTATCCGAGTTAGTGCCTGATGAGAAAATTATCAGTTTTGATCTTCTGGTAAAAGATCAGCTGTCAGAAATAAAATACTCATTTGACATTTCGGCTCATGCACCGAATCTTGAGATCATCAGCATGAAAATTGATGATTCCTCTGGTAATCATAATTTTATTGCCGATCCGGGAGAAGCACCGTACCTCATTTTTACCGTAAGGAACTTCGGCAGCAGCAATACATCAGGCGATTTCACAGTATTAACTTCAGATGGTGACAAGCTTGACATAACTTCAGAAAATATAAAATCAGGTATCCTGAAGTTTAATGAAATATCTGAAATAGTTGTACCATCCAAATTATCGGAGGATACTGAAATCGGATCAATTATCACATTGTCGGCTTCACTCTCATGCTTCCCTTATGCTGTGAATAAAGATTTTTCTTTCAGGGTCGGAAAACTAAGGGAGAACTTTGAATCTTCATCATTTAAGATCTATCCGTGGATCAATTTCAGCTCTGCACCCTGGACAATAACTTCAACTAATGCGTATGAGGGAGCTGTTTCGGCAAGATCAGGAGTTATCCCTAATAATGGTACTTCAAGCCTTAAGATGAGAACAATTTATTCTTCACCTGATTCTGTAAGATTTTATTACAAAGTATCATCTGAAAAAGATTATGATTTTTTCTCGTTCAGATTAAACGGATCAGAGATTTTCAAGGAATCGGGAGAGACAGGATGGAAGAAAAAAGCGATTGCCGTGCCTGCCGGGCCAAATGATCTGGAGTGGCTATACAGGAAAGATTCAAATACAGACGGAGGCGCTGATGCGGCATGGATCGATCTGGTCGATTTCTCAGTTTCAGGATCATTACGATACATCGAAAGGGATCTTAAAGTGGCAAAAATTATTACGCCATTTCAATCTGAAAACCTCGGAAAAGAAAAGGTGTCAGTAAAAGTTGTGAATGTTGGTCATGATACCATTTATGGATTCAACCTGTCATATTTGAATAATAACAGATTACCTGTTAAGCAATTTTTTCAGAATACGGTCTATCCTTATAAAGATTCGGTTACGGTAACTTTCAATGCCCCGACTGATATGTCAAGATACGGAATCTATAACCTGAGTGTTTACAGTATGGGTAATAATGAGGATTATTTATTGAACGACACACTAAGATTAACCCTCGAGAACACTGTAATTGATGAACCTCTTCTTGTATTTCCAAATCCATTCACCGACCATCTGAATGTTGTTATCAACACCAATAATACAGATACTGTAACGGTGACTCTTGCCAGCCTTAAAGGTGTAAAATTATATGAAAGTGAAGAAAAACTTATTGCCGGTGAAAATACCCTGATAATAAATTCCGAAATTGCACGACTTCAACCCGGGCTTTATTATTTAACAATCCGGGGACGGATAATAAAGAAGAGCGTACCTGTTATTAAATTGAGGCAGTGATCTGTTTAATTACCCAAATACAAATTCTTTTTAAGTATGTCACAGAAAATTCCAACCCGTGAGGAGGCTTTAAATCTTTTTAAAAAATACAATAGTACAGAAAGCCTTTTAAAGCATGCCCTTTCTGTCGAAGGAGTGATGCGTTATATGGCACGTAAATATGGTGAGGATCAGGATAAATGGGGTATTATAGGATTGATCCACGATCTGGATTATGAGATGTATCCTGAACAGCATTGCGCAATGACTAAGAAGATACTTGAAGAAAACAGCTGGCCCGACGAATATGTAAGGGCAGTCATGAGTCATGGCTGGGGACTTTTAACAGATGCTGAGCCTCATACCCGGCTGGAAAAGACAATCTATGCAGTTGATGAGCTGACCGGGCTCGTTGCAACCAGCGCCCTTGTTAGGCCCTCAAAAAGTGTAATGGATATGGAAGCACGTTCGGTAAAAAAGAAATGGAACGATAAAAGATTTGCAGCGGGAGTTAACCGCGAAGTAATAGAAAAAGGAGCTGAGATGCTTGGCGAAAGTCTCGATGATTTGATAACCGATTGCATTATGGGTATGAGGGAAGTGGCTGATGATATCGGGTTAAAAGGCAATGCATGATTACCATAAAACATTAAAAAAGGCTGCACTGAATACCAGGCAGCCTTAATTATTATTAAACAGATCTTTTACAATTCCTTGATCCTTATATTACGGAACCATACATCGTTGCCGTGATCCTGAAGGCCTATAAATCCTTCCTTAGCAGTATTCACGAACCATTCCCAATCCTTGAATTTGGAGTTTGCGACCATCTTCTTCCAGTCATCGGTCCACAGGTGGAACTCAACAACATTTGCACCGTTCTGTTTAAAAACCACGGTACCCTGGTAAACAAGAATACCAGCCTGGTTCCATTCTCCTGCCGGCTTTGTGTTTTGCGGAACAGCAGGGATCAGGTCATATAGCGAGCCAGCCATGCGGTTACCGTTTACTCCAAGCTTTGCATCGGGATGTTTCTCGTTATCGAGTATTTGCATTTCGGGTGATGATTTATAGATAGGCTCACCTGGAATTTCCTGCGCAAGCAGGAATATACCGCTGTTGCCACCCGGAGCAACTTTCCACTCAAGCGAGAGTTCGAAGTTGCTAAGTTTTTTATCATAAATGATATCGCCACCGCCACCTGCTTCTCCGGTGCCTGATGCCATACAATGGAGTGTTCCATCTACTACTTCCCAGCCTTTCTCAGGAAAAGCCGTTTTATTGTAACCTCTCCAACCGGCAGCTGATTTACCGTCAAAAATATCAACCCAGCCTTCTCCTTCTGTAACTGCAGCCGTTTCCTTTGCAGCTTCCCCTTCTGTCACCGGTTTTCCTTTTGATCCGCATGAGGTAACAAATGCTGCCACTATTGCTAATGATAAAAATGTATTAACAAGTCTCATAATTTTTCAGAATAAATTAAAAAATTAAAAGTTCCTTATGCCGGCATATCGGGTAATTTAAAACCTTCACGATATGTATGCTTAACCATTTCTTCTGCAAATTGTTTAGCAGGCAATGTTATATTTGGTCGATCGAATTTCGGATCACCGTCTACAATTGTGAAGTTATCGGAAATTGTGAGACGTACCTTTTCTTCAGCACTGATATTGGTGAATTCCATTTTTTCACCGTTCCAGTCAAGTATCTTATTCAAACCCTGCAGCCTTACAGCAAGTACTCCCATTACAACCATTTCGTTGAATGGTCCTGCTTCTGCAAAATCCGATTTAGCCGGAACCCTGCTTTCAGGTGATTCCTTGCATGCACGTACCCAGTCCATTTCGTGGCCGCCTTTCATTGCTGCTGCAATTCTTCTTTCGGTTTTCGGTGCATTGGGAACACGACCCGACAGAAGCCATGGACGGACGCCATAACAGCCGCAAATAAGCTTATCCTTTGTTCCGTGGAAGATTAAGCCTCCTCCCGAATCATTCATATTTTTTCCAACAGGCCATCCTTCAGGCTTAGGTGGTTGCAAGCCGCCATCGTACCATATTATCTCCACTTCGGGCAATTTCATTTTTGCATTCTTTGGAGTAGGTCTTTCAGGATAGATCAGCGACACTCTCTGGGCATTCGGAGCACAATCTGTAAGTAAAAGGGTTGAGCTGCCCTGGGCATGTATAGGGTATTGAAGTTTTAGTCCTTTGAATACCGGGTGAAGAATATGGCAAGCCATATCGCCAAGTGCACCTGTGCCGAAATCCCACCAGCCTCTCCAGTTCCATGGAGTATAAATTGCATTGTATGGACGCATCTTTGCAGGACCAATAAACAGATCCCAGTTAAGTGTATCGGGAACCCATTCACCTTTGGGGACATTAAGTCCCTGAGGCCATATCGGACGGTCGGTAAAGGATTCAACTTTTCTTACATCACCAATCTCACCGTTCTGCAGCCATTCAACTGTGAGGTTCACCCCCTCATCGGAAGATCCCTGGTTACCCATTTGGGTTGCAACCTTATATTGTTTTGCAAGTTTTGTCAGTAACCTTGATTCATAAACAGAATGTGTGAGAGGTTTCTGCACGTAAACATGTTTCCCGAGTGTTATTGCGTTCGCTGCAACAACTGCATGGGAATGGTCCGCTGTTGCAACAATAACTGCATCAATTGATTTTCCCATTTCATCATACATCTTTCTCCAGTCCCAGTAACGTTTTGCATCTGGATTTGCTTCAAATACTTCCTTTGAGTAACCCCAGTCAACATCGCATAATGCGACAATATTTTCTGTAGGTTTAACATTCTTAAGATTTGAATTTCCCATACCGCCGATACCAACAACGGCAATATTAAGCTTATCGCTTGGAGCTCTTTTACCAAGTCCGCTGATAACAGAGCTCGGTACAATGCTCAAACCTGCGGCAAAAGCACCGGTTGTTCCTAAAAAAGACCGGCGTGTTACGTTTTTTGAATTCTTTTTCATCATCAGGTATTTTAAGTAAAAATAATTGAAATAATTGAATATAATTGTTTGTTTAATGATCTGAATTACAGTTCTCTGATCCAGATATTCCTGTAAGCAACAGGATTACCATGGTCCTGAAGAACAAGGCTGCCAGGGCCATGTTTCTTAATAGTGTATTCGGGTATCCCGATATACTGTGTTGGTCCTCTCAGGCTGACATTATTCTGCACAAGCACTCCATTGTGAATAACCGTTACCCGTGGGGGAGTAAAGTAAGTGGTGCTGTCGCTGGCAAAACGCGGCGCCGTGTAAATGATATCATAAGTCTGCCATTCTCCGGGTTTTCTGCTGGCATTTACAAGCGGGGCAAATTGTTTATAAATGCTTGCTGCCTGACCGTGCCTGTAAGTAAGATTATTATAGCTGTCAAGTACCTGCACTTCATAGAGCCCCTGAAGAAAGACGCCGCTGTTTCCCCTTCCCTGTCCGTCGCCTGATACTTCAGAAGGAGCTCTCCATTCAATATGCAGTTGGAAATCATTGAATAGTCTCCTGGTTTTTATTACACCTGAACCCTTAACACATACAAGAGCGCCATCACTTAATATCCACCTGGTAGGATTACCCTTGCTATCGGTCCATTCTTTATTTATGTCGCGACCGTCAAAAAGGATAATGGCATCAGATGGAGCATCACCCGGTCTTACACCTGGCTGGATGATCTTTACTTCGGGCTCCATGACCTCGGTCATCTGAGGAATCATTCTGGCCGGATATTCCTGCTTCTTATCCTGAACGACAGGTTTTTGTGCGGTAACAGCTAACTGCAATAACAAAAGGCTGATAATAAATATATGCTTCATTACGGGAAAGGTTAGTTAATCAATTAAATATAATGCAATACCACGACTCAGAATTGAATCATGATTGTCTATAACACGCTCAGAATTCATCATACAAAAGATGCTTGCATTTTTAAAATATGCATACTTGCTAAAGTAAGAAATAATTTAAAAATAAAATCCGTGTTTTGATAATTTTCTGCAGTGAGAGTGCAAACTCTTTCTTCGGGTCTGTATTTTTTGACCTTACTTTAAAAATGAATAAATTGCGATGAAAAGATTTTTAAATGGAAAAACGCTATTACTCTCTTGAGCTGAGTGAAAACAATATGCTGACAAAGGTATTCCGAATACTTATGGGCATTGTATGCATATCAGTTTCAATTTTCTGGATATTCTTCAACCTGAAGCTGTTAGAAGCCGATAATATGCTGTGGCTGACAATAATTTTTCTGTTCGGGTTCGGTTTTTACCAGCTTTGGGCCGCATTTGGTTATACAAAGAAGTTCATTGAGATAACCAGTGATAGGATCAGGATGAAAAAGAATTCAATATTTCCGGTTGTAGAAATGTCTCAGTCAGAAATATCAACAATTGAAATCTTTCCGCTGAATGTGATTTTTTACCTTAAACAAGAAAAGAAGATAAACCTCAGGCTGGGTACAACCTATCATGAAACAAGTGAAAGCATAATAGATTCTATAGTAACATTTGCCGAAAAGAATAATATTCAGTATGAAATTATAGAAGAAAAGATTTGAGGAAGGGAACGCTTTACCTCTTCCACACCATATCAGCCATATCCATGAAAGCATTCCAGTCCTGCATAAGCATATTATGAATGCCTTCCCTTATATGAAACCCGGTTTTTCCGCTTCGGACAGGCTTATTTAAAGGAGGCATGATTTCAGGCAGATCAGAACCTGTTTTCAGCAGCCTGAATACAGGAATGGAATGGTATAGTGCAAGATATGAACCCCGCGGATCTCCCCATAGATCCTCATCTGCACACCCTATATAAATTGCCCTTGGAGCTATAAGAGCCATCAGCATGTGCTGATCGACTGGCAGTGCACCCTCATTATCAATATATTTCCGGTAGTTTGAACAGAACCAGTGAGACATCATATTATTACTTCTTTCCACAGTTTCTCCATAACGCCGCCTTGCCAGAGCAGCTCCCCCGGCACCCGACTCATTACTAATGACCATAGAAAACCTCTCATCTTCCGCTCCAGCCCATAATGAGGTTTTTCCTCCCCTTGAATGGCCAAGCACAGCTACCTTTTTTTTATCAACATCCTTATCTTGTTCAAAATAATCCATACAACGGCTTGCTCCCCATGCCCAGGCTGCAATTGTCCCCCATGCATCTGCAGGACGGGGATCCTCATCAAGAAGTCCGTGTATGCCATCTTTGAAGTTGTCAAACTTATCGGGATCAACATCAGCATTATAGAAGGCGGCAATCCCGTAACCCCTGGCAATTACTTCCTCAGCAGGCCAGAACTCACTTTTTACTTTTCTGGTTGGATCGATATTAGAAAGGTCACGATTATTTATAAGCAATATCACCGGGACCGGTTTTGAGACGTTATTTGGTATAAATAAAGCAAGGTGGATCGGAAGGGAGCCTTTTTCAGACTCAATAATTATATCTACCTGTTTTAAAGTTGCCGCACCGCCCATTGCGCTCTTATCTTCATTGACAACCTTAAAAGTTTGTATGTAAGATGTATTCGGAACCCTTCCATAGATATTGGTGCGGAAAAGTTCCAATACCTCATGTCTTCTTGATTTATTCCATTTTCTTGCTGTCGTCACTTTGCTTCCATCGTTTGCAATAAGAGGATCAGGTAAAGTATATGCAGGAACCTTTTCCTCGTAATAATTTGTCTTTGGCTGTTTTATGGATAGAGTTTCAACTACTTCCGTTGAGGCTTTCCAGCCTTCATTTTGGGCACTAATTGAAATGGGAAATATAAATAAGAATATTAGCGAAGTAACTGTTTTCATTGCAATAGAATTTAGTTTGAGAAAACCCACATTTTATAACTGACTACTGTCTTCTTTACAAGGCCAGTATTTTGTCCCATTTTTCCTTATTCACGGGGATTCCACTGCTGAGATTTTCCTTACGGATCCTTACAACAGACTCCCCGGGGTAGCGGACCGGAATATTTTCATTTTCAGGTGTTGATTGTTTCAGATCGTCAATTATGTCATTTATGGACTTCTCTATGGAAGAATAGTTCGAGAGCTTCGAAAGGTTTATTGCAGTGAAGACCTGCGAAACACCATATTCATTAGTGTTCCTGGTTATTTCCTCTGTTGAGATGCCACCAGTGAGAATAGTAGCAAGTATATCGAGCAGAAGCGAAAAACCAGCACCTTTCCAATATCCGATCGGAAGGGCACGACGGTTTTTCAATATTGTAAAAGGATCTGTTGTAAGTTCTCCTTCATTATTCAGCCCTCCCGGAAATGGCAATTGCTTCTTCTCAATGTAATATGTTTCCATTTTACCATAAGAGTACTGGCTCATTGCAAAATCAAGAACAATTGCTTCATTTTTAAACGGTACACCAATAGCAAGCGGATTATTTCCAACCCTCGGATCTGTTGCTCCCCATGCCGGCATCAGCGCCATCGTGTTTGTCCAGCCAAAAAAAACATAGCCCTTTCTTGCAGCGTGCCATGCGTAGGTACCTGCCCGCATCCAGTGATTGGTATTAGCCATGGCAATCATCCCAATTCCGTGTTTATCAGCCAGCCCCATGGCCTTTTCCGTTGCAAAAACAGCATTAAGAGGACCGGGGCCGAGGTTTCCGTTCCATTGCTCTATCGCACCAGCTGAATGGACCATTGAAGGTTCCGAATCGGGCTTAACATAACCATCCCTGACGTTTTTAACAAAAACTGCAAACCTGTTCACTCCATGTGAATAAACACCTTCAAGGCTGTTAACTGTAAATATCTCTGCACATCTATCTGCTTTCGCTTCAGTAAAATTGTATTTCTTAAGTATCCTTACAAGTTCGGCTTTTACCTCATCTTTTGGTATAAACAAAGGTTCAATATCGGACATATAATTAATTTAATAGGTTATCGTTCTAACTCTAAAAAAATGTTTCAGGTGCTTCGCACGTTTCAGTGTTTCATGTGCTTCGCACGTTTCAGACTAAAACTCTGAACCGAGGCGCAGCCGAGTTCGCCGCAGGCAAACACTGAAACTTTGAAACTCTGAAACATTCTTCCTGCAACCTTCTCTTTACCTCTTCCACACCATATCACCCATATCCATAAAGGCATTCCAGTCCTGAACCAGCATATTATGGCCGCCTGCCCTTACATGATACCCAACTTTCCCGCTTCTTACAGGTTTATTGAGAGGAGGCATGGTTTCAGTGAGAGTTGACCCTGTTCCAAGGAGCTGAAATACCGGCAGGCTATGATAAAGGGCAAGGTATGAGCCCTTCGGATCTCCCCACAGATCTTCGCTGGCACATGCGATATAAGCGATCCTTGGTGCGATAAGTGCAATCAGCATGTGCTGGTCGACAGGCATTGCATTTTCGTTGTCATTATATTTTTTATAATTTGTACAGAACCAGTGAGGGAAGGATGTATTGATCCTCTCGACAGTTTCTCCGAAGCGGCGCCTGGCAAGCGATGCTCCAGTGGTACCTGATTCATTGCTGATAACCATCGCAAATCTCTCGTCCTGCGCTCCTGCCCACAATGAAGTCTTTCCTCCCCTGGAATGGCCCACTACTGCAACTTTATTTTTGTCAATTGCTTTATCCTTCACAAGGTAATCCATGCACCTGCTCGCTCCCCATGCCCATGCGGCTATTGTGCCCCATGCATCATCGGGCCTTGGATTCTGATCTAGAAGAGCATGGATCTTATTGTTGAAATTATCGAATTTATCGTTATCAACATCATCATTATAAAATGCAGCAATAGCATATCCTCTTGCGATTACTTCCTCTACGGGCCAGAATTCACTTTTGACCTTTCTGGTCGGATCAATATTAGAGATGGGCCGGTTGTTTATAAGTAGTATTGCCGGCACAGGTTTTTTCATATTATTCGGTACAAAGAGATTCAGTCGTATAGGCAATGAACCTTTCCCGGTTTCAATTATTATATCTATCTCCTTTAGAGTTGCAGCACCGCTCAAAGCATTCCTGTCCTCATTCATAATTTTAAATGTTTGCTTGTATGGAGTAGAAGGTACTCTACCGTAAACATTAACCTTAAAGAGCTCGAGTACCTCTGCTCTCCGTTCTTTTGTCCATTCCTTTGCTGAAGTAACCTTGCTTCCGTCGATTGCGGTAAGAGGATCGGGCAAAGTATAGGAAGGAACTTTTTCCTCGTAGTAGTTGACATTCTGCCTGTCTTTTGATAATTTATCCACCAGAGCCCTGTCAGCTTCCCAGCTTTTCTGTGCAGAAATTATCAGGGGAAAAAATAACATTAATAGTGATGCAGTTATAAATGAAATGTTTGTTCTCATAATAATTGGTATTGCTGTTTAATTTATAATATCATATATATTTTGAATATATTTCCGGCCGTCTGTAACCCCACCCCATCCATCCTAGTGGTTCATTGTGAAATTTTTTAGGAATGATACCAGCCGGGACCTCATAGGTCAGAACACCCGGCTCTTCATTCATCTGGCAAAAGAGTTCTCCCATAGGACCGACAATAAAACTGCCTCCGTTAAAACGGCCGGCATGGTTGACTACGACTATAAACTGTTCGTTGCAGGTCGCTCCCACCCTTGTTATTATTTCATTATCAGTACTGTTCTTATACACTGTCATTTCTGAGGTGTTTGTTGCAAGGGGACAAAGAATTAATTCAGCTCCGAGGGCCCTTAAGCATCTCAACGATTCAGGAACCTCTCTGTCAAAGCAGATCATGGTTCCTGTATTTAATGTTCCTGATTTCATCTTAAGCCCTGATGAATAGAAATTTTCGCCTGGTGTAAAGTATCCGAAATGGTTGATGTTTTCAAAATGACGGCAGTGCACCTTCCTGTAAACGTAAACATATAAGCCTTCGGGAGAGATCAACGCTGCAGTATTATGTATCATGCCATTCTCTCCTTTTTCAACAAAACCAACAAGAATATGTATGCCTTTTTCTTTTGCCTTATTTCTGAATAGTTGAAGATGTTCCCCTTCAGCAGATTCGGCAATATCATAAAGTCTTTTTTTGAATTCAGCAGATTTTCCCCTTGAGTTATCCATGGCATAACCGTGGAAGACACACTCGGGAGTGACTGCAATATCAGCTCCCTGACCGGCTGCAATATCAATAGCAGCCAGGGTTCTTTTTATATTTTCGTCTATTGCCCATTCTTCAGTATAAACCTGGCACATACCTATTTTTATCCCGGGAATATATGAAGCATATCTTTCCGGAAGTTTTTCCATAACAAAAGGTTTCTTCTTTGCACCCTGAACTGGCTCTTCAATATCTTTTCCGCTCCCGGTAGAAAATGCTGCGGTTGTTGTACAGGTTATGATCCCTGAACTCAATGCTCCTATGAACCTGCGTCTGTCTGGCATATAAATATCTGTATGTTATCAATACCAAAGATATGGAAAAAGCAACAAAAAGGTAATTATTCCGCATTTTCCACAACATATTTATGATGCTCTTTATAATCCTGAGCTATTAAAAGATTTATTGTAAATTTGTTCCAATAAATCTCCGATGGCCTCACTCAGCAGAGTTATCAATGACAGACTTCAATGTATTTTGTGCCCGCACTTTTGCAAGCTGGATGCCGGAAAAACAGGAATTTGCGGTGTAAGAAGAAGCAATGGCGATGAAATTGAGTTATTCACTTATGGAATAATCTCAGGCTATTCACTTGATCCCCTTGAAAAAAAACCGTTGTACCATTTCTATCCCGGGTTCAAGATCCTTTCAATAGGCTCATACGGTTGCAATATGAGATGTGATTTCTGCCAGAACTATCATATATCTCAAAACGTTCCTGAGCACTTAAGCAAAATTGTAAAACCTGAAAAAATTGTCATTGATGCACTTGCCATCCAGGGGAATATCGGAGTTGCCTTTACCTACAATGAACCCATCGTAGGGTATGAATATATGAGGGATATAGCCATTATTGCAAAACAGAACGGATTGAAGACCGTGATGGTAAGTAACGGATATGTTAATAATGATCCGCTTGCCTCGATTATTGGATTCATAGATGCGTTCAATATTGACCTGAAAGCCTTTAACAATACCTTTTACAGGAAACTGACCGGGGCAGATCTGGAACCTGTAAAAAGAAGTCTGAAGCAAATAGCACTTTCAGGAAGACATCTGGAGGTTACAACACTTATAATTCCAGGTATGAATGATGATGGTAAAGAGATGGAACTTGAAGCTGAATGGATAGCAAGTGAACTTGGAAAGAACACTCCCCTGCATCTGAGCCGGTATTTTCCTATGTATAAGAGGGAAGACCAGTCAACCACAGAGGCCAGCCTAAAAAAACTTTCAGAGATTGCCTCCAGAAAGCTAAATCATGTATATCTCGGGAACACAAACGGAGACTCCGGGCAGGATACAAAATGCCCCGGCTGCGGAACCGTAGTAACGGAAAGGTCAGGTTACGCCATAAAGTTTAAGAATCTTGATAAAGCAGGCTATTGTTCCGTATGCGGAATAAGGGTATATGAAAATTTTACTCCTTCACCTTCTTCTTCGACAATGAGCTGAGCTGGTCAAAAAGTTTGTCAACGCCCTCAATCAGATCTTTCTCTATCTTTTTATAATGAGCCTTTACAGATTTCGGTTCTCCTTTGCCTTCAGCACTATTGACTCGTGTTATAAGATCGTTTCTCAGGCTTACAGCACTGTTTACAATACCCGATACTTCATCAGTTTTATTACTTGGATGAAGCCCTGCATAAACAAAACAATCTGATATAACTTCAAATATCAGATAATCAATATCCTTCTTTAGTTCTCTGATGCTGGCCATAGTTCAATTATAATTTAAAATCTATCAAAGATAGCAAATTTTAAACTATACTTTTTATTATTCTGCTCTGAAATGAACTATGCTCTCCTCTACCTTTTTCAGGTATAGATCCCTAAGCGTCGCTATTACAGGATGAGAAACATTAAATTTAACCTTATCTATACAACAGAAAGGGAGTACCATTGGTGATGTGCCTGTCATAAAAACAGCTTCAAAATCTGATATTTCATCAAACTTTACAGGCTTCATGTTTACAGGGATTTTATTTTCACCGCATATTAACAAAATATATTTTCTTGTAATGCCTTTAAGAACCATATCATCGGGAGCCGTAAATAAAATATTTTCCTTTAAAAAAAATATATTTGACCTGCTTCCTTCAGTTATCTCATTTTGACTGTTTATGAGCAAAGCTTCATAAGCTCCAGCATGCATCAGCTTATGATAAATAGATGATCGGAGCTTATTATCAATAAGCTTGGATTCAGGGTCTCTTCTTTCGGCGGTAAACAGAGTTCCCGGTACGCCTTTTCTATATTGGTCAAAAGTGGGATAAACAGAATCAATGAAATAAACGAGATAGTTGCCGGTATCTTTTTTATAGTTGAAGACAATTTTGAGGTTGGCTTCTTTTTTTTTATGGGTCTTGGTCAGGTTTATGATATCACGCCTGAGCTGCGATGGATCTGCCAGGTTTTTTTTCTGCTGCAGGGCAAGGCTTTTCTGGAGGCGTGCGATGTGATCATGAAAGAAAACCGGGTTTCCTTTAACCATTCTTATCACTTCATAAATTGATTCTCCCTCATAAACCAGCGAATTATCAAACATATCGGATGTCAGAAGATTGCTGTTAAGTATAAATTTCTGACCGTAGCACTCGTTCATTACAACTGCATTTAGGTTAGTAAAAATACTAACTTTTAGGGTATTCGTGCCCGAAATCTTGATTATATTAGTGGCTTGTTTTTATGGATTCTTTCAGGATGTACGCAATAGTTGATATCGAGACAACAGGAGGCAGCGCCAGGTTGGAAAAGATCACTGAAATTGCCATTTATTTTCATGACGGTGAGAAAATTACAGGAGAGTTTATCTCACTCATCAATCCTGAGCGTAACATTCCCTATTTTATTACAAATCTTACAGGGATAACAAATGATATGGTTGAGAATGCTCCGCGCTTTTTCGAAGTGGCAAAAAAAATAGTTGAAGCTACAGAAGGGCGGACTTTCGTGGCTCATAATGCACGGTTTGACTATTCATTTATAAAGCAGGAATTTAAGTCGCTCGGCTATAATTTCAAAAGACCAATAATTGATACAGTAGCACTCTGCAGGAAACTATTTCCCGGGCACCAGTCATACAGTCTTGGAAACATCTGCAGCGACATGAACATTAATATAAATGGAAGGCACAGGGCCGCTGGTGATGCCCTGGCTACTGTAAAGCTGTTTGAGAAGCTGCTAAATAAGGACAGGGAAATAAATGGCTGCCAGTCAGGCCTGATAAAAAATACAAAGATCTCGAAGCTAAATCCAATGCTCGATATTTCAAAAATTGAAAGAATACCCGATGAAGCCGGCGTCTATTATTTTTACAATGAAAAGGGCGACCTTATCTATATCGGTAAAAGCCGCGATCTCCAACAGAGGGTAACCACCCATCTTTCAAACAATACCACAAACAGGTCCATGGAAATGCGCGATATGATTGCTGATATAGGCTGGGAGGTCACAGGAAGCGAATTGATTGCCCTTCTGCGTGAGTCCTCAGAAATAAAAGCAAATAAACCTGTGTATAACAGGGCACAAAGAAGAACAGGATTCCAGTGGGGTATCTTCAGTTTTAAGGATAATAATGGTTATCTTAATTACCGGTTTGGAACAATAAATTGCGATGATCCTCCACTATCGGTTTATACTTCAAAGGAGAGAGCAAAATCTAAACTGCTGACAATGGTCGAAACATATAGTCTCTGTCAGAAACTTACGGGCCTGTACGATGCTGAAGGGTCATGCTTCCAGCATCATGTAGGAATATGCAGGGGCGCGTGCTGCGGAAAAGAATCCACCTCAGATTATAATGAAAGGGCATTGAAAGCTGCAGAGGAATTTTCATTTACACGACGTAATTTTTTTGTAATTGATAAGGGCAGAAGTGAAGAAGAGCGTTGCGCAGTACAAATCCTGAATGGTAAATTTGCAGGATACGGGTACTTCAATGTAAATGACATGGGATTTGGGCTAAACGCTTTGCATGACTGCATTCAAAAGCATGCCGACAACAGCGATATCCAGACAATTCTTAAGCAGTACCTCAGGCATAACCGGGTTGAAAAGATCATCGATTTTTGAATAGTCAGTTGTAATAATTAATATTAGAAGATATGGCTGTTTTCACCAGAACAACAAAAAACATTATTATAAGTATCG
Source organism: uncultured Bacteroidales bacterium (assembly GCA_942492865.1). Taxonomy (GTDB): domain Bacteria; phylum Bacteroidota; class Bacteroidia; order Bacteroidales; family VadinHA17; genus LD21. The sequence continues at coordinate 4,108,275 of OW818650.1, forward strand.
ATGAATTTTTGGATAATGTCGAAATAGGTTTGCTTGTATTCAGGGAAGCGATTAAAGCTTACCTTGAAAGGGATATGGAGGCTTTCCAGAGGCATCTCATCAAAGTTGACTCACTGGAGGCAAATGCTGATAAGCTCCAGCGTTCAATTGAGAATGAGATGATTACTCATTCTATTCTGCCTCAGCACCGGTCAGAGGTCATTACCCTTATTGATGAACTTGATGAGATAATTGATTCTCTTAAGGGCAGCTTGAATGAGATAAACATTGAATTGCCATATATCCCGGAAACGCTCAATAAAGACTTTTTAAACCTGACCGAAGCATCTGTAAGTACAGGTGAAAATGTTATTCCTGCCGCAAGGGCTTATTTCAGGTCTCCCCACATAGTAAGGGAAAAGCTGCTTAAGGTGTACTATTATGAGTCTGAAACTGATAAACTCTCTCTGGTACTCAAAAAAATAATCTTCCAGCAGATGCATGAACTTGACCTTCCTCATAAAGCCCACCTGAGATATATAATACATCACGTTGAAAGGATATCCGACCTGGCACAGAAGGCTGCAGATCTTCTTTCGGGAATGGCAATTAAAATTGTAATGTAAATGATCCTGATTTTCCTTACAAGTGGTCTCTTCCTGGGTTGGTCCCTGGGTGCAAATGATGCATCAAATATTTTCGGCTCGGCAATAGGCTCCAAAATGGTGACTTTCCGTAAAGCTGCTTTAATAGCATCTGTTTTTGTGATAATAGGAGCAGTTCTGCAGGGCTCAGGAACTTCAGGAACACTGGCAAGACTAGGATCTGTAAACGCTATAGGTGGTTCATTCACGGTTGCCCTGGCTGCCGCTTTAACAATTTACATGATGACCCGTTTTTCAGTGCCCGTGTCAACCACCCAGGCAATCGTTGGAGCAATTATAGGATGGAATATCTTCACCGGAAACAGTACCGACAGTAAAGTTCTGACCCAGATAGCTTTAACCTGGGTATCAGGTCCGATTCTCGGGGCAATATTTGCTGTATTACTTTACATGGGCATAAGAAAATTCAAACGGACGGCCATGATACATCTTGTAAAGTTTGAGTCCTACATAAGAACAGGTCTTATTATTTCAGGAGCATTCGGAGCCTACAGCCTCGGAGCTAATAATATAGCAAATGTTATGGGCGTTTTTCTGCCTGCTTTTAACCTTGAGGATATAAAAATAGGCATTATTGCACTGAACTCAGACCAGCAGTTATTTCTTCTGGGAGGTTTTTCCATTGCCCTGGGGATCATAACATATTCAAAAAAAGTTATTGAGACAATAGGGAGCAATATAGTTGAACTATCATCAGAGGCTGCCCTTGTTGTGGTGCTCGCACAGGCTCTGGTATTGTTCATATTTTCATCTACAGGATTATCTGAATTCCTGAAAAATGCGGGGCTGCCTGCAATACCGATGGTTCCGGTCTCAAGTTCACAGGTTGTCATTGGAAGTTTGGTTGGAATTGGCTTTTACAAAGGAGCAAGAAACATTAACTTCAGGGTTCTTGGTGAGATTGGCGCCGGCTGGGTCGCTACTCCGATAGCATCGGCTGTACTTGCCTTCTTCTCACTGTTTTTCATGAAGAATATTTTTGGACTGAATGTAGGATCAGTCCAGGATGATTCTGTTGTTCAACAACTTACCAACGCATCAATGTTTTCAGAAACAGAAGCTTCAGGTGTTGTAAAATATATCCTGATCGGAACAGTAATTGCCGGTGTTATTGCGATAGCTTACTATCTGCTTCTGGAAAGAAACAGAAACAAGGAATTGCAGAGCTCTGAAAAGAAGTTCTGGAAGTACATGAAATAAGTACGGGGTTAAAAAATTAAATCTTTTCCAGGATCAAAACCATATCACCATCGGAAGGAGAATTGATTGTCATCACCTGCCCGTTAACGGCAAATTTCCCATCAGAATAAGTATTTCTGACAGGATCGAACCATCTTACTGTGTATTCCGCATTAGGTGGCCTTCTGAGCCTTATGGTAAGCCTGACGGGAAGATATGCCAGGATATATTTATTATCAGTTGATTTTAATATGGAAACAAAGTGATTGTATGTTTTATCCCCCGGTTGATCTAATAGAAGTTCCTGTGCAGGATATAGGTTCCACCAATGAAATTTTCTCATGAATTCGGCCAGGTACCCCATCTGTATTGAGCCTGGAAAATTTATGCTCGCATCCCATGAGGCTGTTCCGGGTGCATCTGAATGATTGAGTATCTTTTCTCCTTCCCTCAGCCAGGGCCATATTCCATTTGCCCCATAGGTCACGCCTGCCACAGGTGTTGCAAACACGCTCCAATAGCTTGCATTTCTTACATCCCTGTCGGTTATTCTAAATCCGATCTGTTCATAATTGGGTTCAAGATTGATGAGCGGTCGTGCCGGAAGCCGTGGCCACATTTGGCTCATAGGTCCTTTAGTGATCCAATTGACAGTAGCCTCTGCATTACTGTGACTGCTTTGATATCCTATAATATTGAGCCATGGTTCTTCTTTGTACACCTCTCCTATCCATGAACGTCCGCATGGATGCTGGGCTACAATACCCTGATGGCTTCCATCAAAAACAGCTCTGCCAATTGTTTTCCATCGTTGTTCATACGTTCCTGTATAGATCCCGTCTCCTCCGAGAAACCATATAACATGATTCCCTCCATAGCGGGCGACAATATACCTGGCAAGCAGGACGGCCTGATCGTCGGGCAGATAGTAGCCAGGACTCAACTCCCTTCCACTACCGTTCTGAAGCGCCCATAGTACAACAGGTGCTGCAACAAGTCCCATTTCATTCACCCTGTCAATTCTTTCATCAATAACCCTGAAGAACAATGGATTAATTTTAATCCTTCCGCTTCCTTCAAAAGCAACATGTCCCTCACGGCTTTTATCACAACCTCGCCACTGTGTTGTGACGAGCTGAATTACATTGTAATTATTTTCTACACGATGTTTGAGATACCTGTCCCACTCCTGCTCTGTCGACCTAAGGGCCCCATTCCAGGCTGTGCAGGCAAGATAGAAAAAAGGAGTGCCATCAGAATGGGTAAGATGATATATGCCTTTGGGATTAATTACCGGACCGTGCGCGAATATCTCTTTCGAATTACCATTTGCTTTACATTCAAATGAACCTTCCCTGTTATGAAGACCTGCGTTTTTGACATCCGAACAATTTGTTCTGAACTTCCACTGACCGGTTTCTCCGGGCATGAATCTGGCTTTCCAGACCCGTTCTCCGTCCCAGAAGGCATTTATTGTTTTTGTTTCTCCTGAAGGTGAGGTAAAAATGACCTCTATCGTTTTAAGATCCTGCAGAGGATTCTCATATATTACACTGCTGGTGAATACAAGTTCGTATTTCTTCCATTTCAGGGCGTCAGGCAACTGTGCTGGAAGCACCACAGGTATGGCTGTAAGGAGGAAGAATAACAGGCTCTTTTTATACATATACGATTAATTTTTGGCAGGCAGAAATGAATATTTTTTCCCGTAGTACATCATCTGTCCGAGATAATCATTGGTATATTCAACTAAAACATCGGTAATTTTACCATTATTGTCATATACAGGTACCAGCAATGGATTCACAAATCCGGTATATGGGGCCAGTTTCAACTTCTCATACCTCGCAAGTATTTCCGTATGCAAAGCCTGATCGATCTTAACTCCATAGTTTTCAATAATATTCTTACCTGCTTCAAAATCCCCTTCCGATTTAATACGCTGGATCTCTTTCAGCAATTCTCCAAACAGAGCCTGCACTTTTTTATAATCATTTATCCTGACATAAGTTTTGCCCTCGCGGCTTATAAATTCAACAGCATTATCTGCCTTCCCTTTTTCGTACACCCAGTGGGTCACGGCAGAACGACTGCGCATGTGAGCCTGTTCAATCTCCTTACCTGGCTTGATTCTCACTATCTGTGTAAGAAGACCATTGCGCATATAAGCGTCATATCCGGCTCTTGCAGCTTCTTCATCAGGAAGAAGTCCGAGATCTGTCATCTTACGGTCCATCATATAGTACATTGCAAACAGATCTGCTCGCGCCTCTTCAAGAGGTGATGAATAGTTTTTGAGAGCATTCGGATCGGTCCCCTCAGCCAGCTTGCCGCTGGCATGCCCTATGCATTCATGAAGATCGGTATGCAGCGCATCTGCAATGCTGCCATATTTTCTGATCCTTTCCGTTTCCTTCTGATCAAAGGCAAATTCTTCAAGAAAGCCGTTGCCCCTTGATGCCACATCATAGGCATTTGTAATATTTGCAAGAGTTACCGATTTCGATCCAACTTCTTTCCTGATCCAATCGGCATTAGGAAGGTTTATTCCGAGAGGTGAAGCCGGGTAACAATCTCCGCCAAGCATAGCAATATTAATGACTTTTGCTGCAACGCCGGTTACTTCCTCTTTTTTGTATTGCGGGTGAATGGGTGAATTATCTTCAAACCACTGAGCGTTTTCTGTTATGACCTTCGTTCTTTTAGTGGCTTCCAGATCGGTGTAATTGACAATTGCTTCCCAGGTCGCCTTCATACCAAGGGGATCTTCATAATTTTCAATGAAGCCGTTTATATAATCGACCATCTGTTCGCTGTTACGGGCCCACACCACATTATACTCATCCCATGTTCTCAGATCACCTGTCCTGTAATATTCAATAAGCAGCCCGAGCTCTCTTTTCTGAGTGTCTGTCTCAGCAACAGAGATTGCCTTTTCGAGCCATTTGATAATTTCATCAATGGCCTCACCGTATTTTCCGCCCGACATGTAAACCTCTTCAGCTACCCTGCCGTTAACTTTTATAACTTTTGAATTTAAGCCGTATGAGACAGGACGGGGATCATCAGGAACTGTTTTAGCCATATAAAAAGTCTCAACTTCTTTTTGCGTCACTCCTTCATAGAAGTTAGAAGCTGATCCGGCTACCATGTCTTCCCCTGCCCGCTGCTCTACCTTGCGGGCAAAAAGTTTCTCATCGAAAATTACCGGGATAAGGATCTCTGTTAACTTTTCAGGGGTATCACCTTTGTCAAGAGGAAGCTTTGCCATATCTGCACCTTTTACCAGGCCGGCAAAATACTCAGGTGTAAATCCCGGCCTGAACTTATCGCTTGAATAATGATGGTGAATTCCATTGGCAAAAAATGCTTTTTTTACATAGATAATAAACTGCTTATATTCTTCCGATTCCTTATCTCCTGAGAAATCTTCTACAATTGCTTCTATAGTCTTCCGTATCATAAGATTGTACCTGAAGTTCTGGTCCCACAGAATATCTCTTCCGGCAATGGCTGCCTGGCTTAGATAATATATATATTCCTTCTGCTGCAGTGAAAGAGATTCAAACCCCGGAAGCCTGTATCTCAGTACTCTAATATCATCGAACTGTTCAACGAAATAGTTGAAATCGTCTGGTTTTTCCACATCTGGAATTTTGGTATTTTTGCATGAACTAAGTATAATTATCATAACTAATAACAGAATAAGGTATTTTGGTAAAAATTTCATATCAGAGAAGTTTGTGATTAATCTGCAAAAATATTAAAAAGGAAGATAATCTTCAGTAATTTAGAGTCTTTTTACCATCCTGATATATTGAGAATTTATTGATCGGATAATGAAAAACATAATCAAAGAACTGAGGGAAGAGCTTAATCAGAAGGCTGATGAGAAAACAAAGGAATCGGGAAAGCGGTTTTTCAGGGAAGAGATAAAGCTGTATGGTATAAAGTCAGCTCTTTTGGAAGCAGTAGGAAGAAATTTTTATAAGGTAATACCGGATAAAAGCAAATCCATTGTTTTTAAAGCGTGCGAGGAACTCCTGAAATCGGGCATGTTTGAAGAGTCAATCCTCGCTTGCCAATGGTCATATAATGTCAGGCAGCAGTATGTGTCATCCGATCTTATGGTCTTCGGACAATGGATTGACAGGTACGTCAGCAACTGGGCAACTTGCGATACATTATGCAATCATTCAGTGGGTTCGCTGGTTGAAATGTATCCGGGTACAATATCGGGATTAAAGCAATGGACTACCTCTGAGAACAGGTGGATGAAAAGGGCGTCTGCAGTTTCACTTATAATTCCTGCAAAAAAAGGGAAGTTTCTGAACGATATCTTTGAAATTGCAGATAGTCTTCTTACCGATAGGGATGACATGGTTCAGAAAGGCTATGGATGGATGTTAAAGGTTGCAAGCCAGGCCCACCTTAATAAAGTATTTGAATATGTTATAAAGCACAAGACGGATATGCCAAGAACTGCTTACAGATATGCAATTGAGAAAATGCCTGAAGATTTAAGGGCAATAGCAATGAAAAAATAATAAATTTATAATTCAAAAAAATCAGCTATCATGAAATTTCTATTTTCACTTATATTGACAATGGTTTTATTCACCGGTGCTTTCTCCCAGAAAACACAGGTTAATGATAAAATTCGAAAATCAGCCACTGACATAACCGAATCTTATCGGAATGTTTATTACGATCTCCATAAAAATCCTGAACTCTCTCTGATGGAGTTTAATACAGCCAGAAAGATGGCCGATGAACTGAAGAAGCTCGGGTTCGAGGTTACAACAGGTGTGGGAGGCAATGGAGTTGTAGGCATTTTAAGGAACGGTAACGGAAAGACAGTCATGCTGAGAACCGATATGGATGCTCTGCCTGTTAAGGAAAATACAGGACTGCCCTTCGCAAGCACTATTGTGATGAAAGATGCAGCGGGCAAGGAAAATCCGGTAATGCATGCATGCGGTCATGATCTTCACATGACAACCTGGATGGGTGTTCTCAGGACCCTTGCCTCACTTAAGGATGAATGGAAGGGAACGATCATGGCTATAGCCCAGCCGGGCGAAGAAGGTTCACTGGGAGCCATTGCAATGATCGCTGACGGGCTTTTCAAAAAATTCCCTGTTCCCGATTATGCACTGTGCTTTCATGTAAGCGCTGAAATGCCGGCAGGTACGGTAGGATATTATCCCGGACCAATCTTTGCAGGTGTGAAATCAACTGACATAACCGTTTATGGTTCAGGCGGGCATGGCGCAATGCCACATCTGACTGTCGATCCCATTGTAATCTCGGCCAGGATCATTAATGACCTTCAGACAATTGTCAGCAGGGAGGTAAATCCGGTAAAACCTGCTGTTGTGACTGTCGGGTCAATCCATGGAGGAACCAAGCATAATGTAATACCCGATGAGGTAAAAATGCTGGTTACCATCAGGTATTTTGAAGACGAGGTTTTCAACACCATCAAGGAATCGCTGATCAATATCACTCGTGGTGCCGCAATTGCTGCAGGTCTTCCTGAAAGCAAAATGCCCCTTGTTGAATTCGACGATGCAGTTAATCCCCCTGTGACAAACAACGCCGGTCTGGTCATGACAAGTGTAAAATCGATGAAGGATATTTTAGGTGATACCAATGTGATACAGGTCGATCCGGCAACCGTTGCAGAGGATTTTGGGAAATACGGCCTTACAGAGGAAAAAATTCCTATTGCTCTTTTCTGGCTGGGCGGAGTTAATACCAAAAAGTATGAAGAGGCCCGTGCAGGCAATACAGTACTGGCTCCATTGCATAATTCAGCATTTTCACCTGATTTTGAACCGGCATTTAAAACAGGGGTGTCTGCAATGAGCAAGACGATCATCGACCTTTTATCAGGGAAGTAGAAGCGTTCCGGAATTGATAGGATCGCTAATATTTATAATTGCATAGTTTAGTGCAGTTTTTTAAATTGAGTAAGCACCATAATACCTAAAACATTTAATATGAAAAAGATCCGGTTAATGAACAGTGCAATGATAATATCAGTTATCATTACTACTTTGTTCTTCTCATGCAAACCAAAAGAGCCAAAAGACTACCTTAATGAAACAACTGAACAGAAAGAGGCAAGAATGAAGTGGTGGCATGATGCACGTTTCGGTATGTTCATTCACTGGGGACCTTATGCAGTTCCTGCCGGCCGGTATAAGGATCAGGATATACCCGGGATCGGAGAATGGATAATGTCAACAGCAAAGATCCCGGTTAATGAGTACGAAGAGTTCTCGAAAGCATTCAATCCGGTAAATTTCAATGCAGCCGAATGGGTAAGCATAGCAAAGAATGCAGGAATGAAATATATTGTCCTTACCTCAAAACATCATGATGGATTCGGACTATGGAACTCAAAAGTATCTAAATACGACATTGTTGATTTCTCTCCCTATGGAAAGGATATCATTAAGGCACTTTCACAGGAATGCGACAAACAGGATATAACTCTCTGTTTCTATCATTCAATTATGGACTGGCATCATCCGGATGCAAATTCAGAAAACTGGAATAAATATCGTGAGGAGTACCTGAAACCACAGATCAGGGAGCTACTGACAGGATATGGTAAGATAGGAGTTATGTGGTTTGATGGCGAATGGATTAAAGAATGGACCGAAGAACAGGGAAAGGATCTGTATAACTACGTCCGTAATCTCCAACCCGATATTCTGGTCAACAACAGGGTTGGAAAAGGAAGACAGGGCATGCAGGGAATGAATAAAGATAATTCCTATGCTGGAGATTTTGGCACACCTGAGCAGGAGATCCTTTCAACAACCAGTTCATTTCCATGGGAGTCGTGCATGACAATGAACGATACCTGGGGCTTTAAAACCAAGGACACTAACTGGAAATCATCGGAAACACTGATAAAAAATCTTGCAGACATAGTGTCCAAAGGAGGCAATTTCCTTCTTAATGTCGGACCGACGGCAGAGGGTATAATACCTGAGGCAAGTGTGGAAAGGCTAAGGGAGATGGGAGACTGGATGAAGGTCAACAGCGAGGCGGTATATAAAGTCGGTCAGCTTAAGAACTACAGGGAAGGTGACAGCATACGTTATACCATGTCGCCTGACAGCAGGTACATAAATGCTTTCATTTTTAGTCTGCCGGGAGAAAAACTGAATTTAAAACAGGTAAAACCCTTAGAGGGCTCTGTAATTAAGATGTATGGTACCGATACAGAGTTAAAATGGACTTACAGCGAAGCAGATGGCCTCATAATTGAATTTCCTGAAGAACTCAGGGATAGCGCCAGTCTGCCCTGCAAATACGTATGGGTTCTTAAGATAGAGGGTACAGAGGTATAAGGATAATAGATGTATTAAACCCTTTCAGGGTTTGGGATCTGTGGAGCTGATAACCACCGGCTTTCGCCGGTGGTTATCAGCTATCACGCCACTTCGTGGCTGTCAGTGGTAATCAAATATCGGCTCTGAAAGAGCAGGACGTAACTTCATAATTCCATCCGGGACCATGACCAGAATAACGGTATACTGTGGAAAACTGACTTAACATAGCTCTGAAAGAGCCGGATATAAATAACACACCTCCATACAGGACCATGACCAAAATACCGGCAACCAGTGGAAACTGACTTAACATGGCTCTGAAAGAGCCGGATACAAATAACACACCTCCATACAGGACCATGACCAAAATACCGGCAACCAGTGGAAACTGACTTAACATGGCTCTGAAAGAGCCGGATACAAATAACACACCTCCATACAGGACCATGACCAAAATACCGGCAACCAGTGGAAACTGACTTAACATGGCTCTGAAAGAGCCGGATACAAATAACACACCTCCATACAGGACCATGACCAAAATACCGGCAAACAGTGGAAACTGACTTAGCATGGCTCTGAAAGAACCGGATAAAATGTATATACAGCCATCCTAAAGTATGACCAAACAACCTGTAATACGTTGTTTATGACAAAGGTACGGCTCTGAAAGAGCCGAATATCCATAACCCATGGTTTCTACCATGGGTTATGGATCCCCTGCCCTATCCGGTTAGCTCTGAAGGAGCGTGACAAAAAGAGTACTATGCTGGTACAGAATCCTTTATTCAAATTCCAAGCAGGTCTGTCACACCATTAATGAAAGTTAACGGATGCACAGGATTTCCCGGAACATAAAGATCAATATGATGCTCATCAAGGAAGCTTCTGTCCAGAGCAGGGCTTCCTTCAAAAATTCCTCCGCTGATGGCATCAGTTCCTACCAGGATTATAATCTTTGGTGAAGGAATAGCATCATAAGTCATCTGCAAGGCTTCTGCCATATTTTTTGATATTGGCCCGGTAATTACAATACCGTCAGCATGACGCGGGGAGGCAACGAATTCAATACCGTAACGACCTATATCGAAATTAACATTGCCGGCTGCATTCAGTTCAAGCTCACAGCTGTTGTCTCCGGCCGCAGATACCTGTCTCAGCTTTAATGATCCGCTGAACAACCTGCGGATTTCTTTCCTGACCAGGTCAGCATCAACACCGACAGGCTCAACAGAGCCTTCAGAAATTACTAATCTTTCCCTGACATTTGAGGAAAGTTTATAATCGGTTGTGAAATGAATTTTCCCCGGAAATATCCTGGAACATTCTCCGCAAAAAGTACACCGGCCCAGATCTATCCTTACCGGGCCTGTAAGTATCGCTTCTGTAGGGCAAACACCTGCAAGCGTTTGTTCATCAACTTTCAGACTGCTTATCTCAGGTCTCCCTCTGAATATCCCCGGAACTTTTGCTTTTCTGAGATCGGGAATGAATTGCTTGCCCTGGTGATATAATATTTTGAATGTCTCTAACATCGATATCTGTTTTAATTAAAGATCATGTCCGCAATATGACAGATTAAAGCTTTTATTACAAACCGGAAAATCAGAAATTTCATTATTCCTTACCGACAATGCAAGCGCCAGCCAGTTATGGAATGAAGGATCCTTAATTTTATATACCACAAGCTCTCCATTAATACCTGTAACAGCCGCATGGCATATCTCCCCTCTCCAGCCTTCGGTAAGGGAAAGTGCAAACAAACCTGGCCTGAGCGAAAGCTGTTTCTGCTCTGCCGAGGTAACATCGGGAATTTCATTAAGCAAATTTCTAATGTATGAGATCGACTGTAAAACTTCCTCTTTCCTTATCTGCACCCTGGAATATACATCACCATGATGTTTTATTACCGGAACATGTTTCAAAGCAGGATATAAACCATTAGGATGGGACATCCTGATATCCCTTTCAAGGGCATTCATCCGTGCTGATATCCCTACTGTTCCTATCTCCAGCAGTTGTTCATATTTTAAAATGCCTGTTCTTTCAAACCTCGATAAAGTACTCGGAAGTTTCGAAACCTCAGAGTTCATTTCAATGAAATCAGGCTCAAACGCATCGAGAACACTTCTTAATCTATCAGCAAGTGCGTTGTTAAAAGGAAAAGGAGTGTAACCTGTCCTTATCAATCCTTTTGCAAGACGGTTTCCGCACCACTCCTGGAAGAAATTGATAACAGGAGTCCTGAGTCTGCCAAATACAGAGCTTCCCAGCTGGTAAGCAATATCGGTACATAAGGCACTCAGATCGCCTGTATGAATTGCCACACGTTCCAGTTCCATGGCAAGGGTACGGGAATAAAGGAGATCTGTTTCCGGGACTTCACCTGAAAGACTTTCCCACAGATATGCAAATGCTGAAGTATGTCCCGCGACACTGTCTCCCGCTATCGATTCAGCCAGAACTGTCCGCTGTATAAGCTTTTTCTTTTCAAGGAACAGCTGCTCCACTCCCCTGTGCTGGTAACCCAGCTGAATTTCGAGGTGCAATATCTGCTCACCATTGCAGACAAACCTGAAATGGCCGGGTTCTATAATGCCTGCGTGAACCGGCCCCACTCCCACTTCATGAAGTTCCTCACTGTCAATCCTGAAAAATGGGTAGTCATAAATTGAGCCTGACTTACCTTCAAGGTTTTCAGGAAAACGCACTGGCTTAAGCCATGGATGATCTGTATAGAGAATGCCGAAATTTTCGTGTATTTCACGCTCAAATTTTTCGAAGTTCAGGTTCTTTGCTGAGAAAGAATTCAAGGCAGCATCGCTTTTTACGGTACATGAAGAAACGGAGATGTTATGCTCCAGATCGTCTGCGATACAGCATATCAGCCTGATTAATTCTTTTTCCCTGAAACCAAAATATAATACACAATGCCTTTCAGGGTGGTTTTCGAGCAAAGAGACATTGTTGGCGGCGAAGGAATCATAATCCCACTCGGGAATTGAGTTCACCGGAACAGCCTGGTTATTATTTATTTTCAGAAAGCTCATTTTAATTTGGTAAGATTTTGACAGCATCGCGGATCATCTCAACAAATATGGCGGGGGGATTTAATCCCAGCCATACAGCTAAAATAAATAAGCTATATTGTGTAAGCGACTCCCATGGATTGATTTTTGGAATTTTCGATTCATCAATGCCTTCGACTGGAATGAACAGTATCTTTAGAATATTTTTCCCGAAAGCATAAATTACGATCGTCAGTAATATTAAAACGGTAATCAGAAGGATTATATATTTCCCTTCAAAAAGCGCCCTGAAGATCAGGAATTCACTTACGAACAATCCGGAAGGCGGCATTGCGGTGGCACTTATAAAACCAAGCAGTAAAACTATTGCACCTGCAGGGTTGTATTTAAAATAATTGCCGACATGTTGTATGCTTTTACTCTGGAATGTTCTGTATAACTGGTTGAACTGAAAAAAAAGGCCTGCTTTTACAAATGCATGAAGAACAATATGAAGAATTGCTGCATAGTAACCCACACCACCGGCAGCAATACCCAGCATTACGATTCCCATATGCTCTATTCCCGAATAAGCCAGCATCCTTTTAATGTTCATTACTTTGGTCATATAGACTGTTGCAACAAAGATTGAAAGAAATGCAGCTGATAAAATTACCAGATTGGCCCACTGTAGTAATGGGGTTTGTGCAATGATAATGTAGAACCTGAAGATCCCTGCAAAACCAAGGTTCATCAAAACACTGGCCAGAAGTGCTCCGGCAGGAGCGGGAGCTTTATCTTTGGCATCAATTCCGGCCGTAAACATGGGAACTAATCCAAGCTTAGCGGTAAAACCTGTGAAAATAAAAAGAAATGCCAGTCTGAGCCAGAAGGGATTAAGCTGATCTTTGTGTGCCAGAAGGTTGGCAAAAGAAAGGTCCTTTGATCCTGCATTCTCAAGTGACAGGCTTAGGAAAAGTATCCCAATAAAAACAAAAGTGATGCTTATTGCGCAGATAAACAAATACTTCCAGGTTCCTTCCAACGCAAGCTTATTCCGGTGATGATAAATTAACATGGAGGCAGACAGGGTAGTCAATTCTGTAAAGATCCAGATGACAGCAATTTGATTTGCAAGATAACCGGCGCTTATCGATGTAAGAAGAACAACTATTGCTGAAAAATAGATTGCTCTTGAATGCGGTGGATCATTGTGTCTCTTTATGTATAGATAACTATGAAATAAAGCAGGAATTGCTATTATACTCAATGTCATTAATAATAAGAGCCCGAGTGAATCGAATGTAAAATATTCCAGAAAGCTGTTCTTATAATTATAACATCCGTAAACAGTAAAACCAATCTGAAGAAATCCATAAAGAACAATAAGGATATTATTAAAAACAGAATTACGGTTAATTAATATTAATCCGGCAATCGTGAAAGCGCATATAAGGTAGATACCAGTCATCAATAGAAAGTTTAATAATCCTTAAGGTTGCTAAGTTGATCCACATCCACATCTTTAAATACATCACCAATCTTATTCATAAAAATCCCGATCATCAGGACACTTGCAAAGACATCAAGCATAATACCCAGGTTAACCAGGTTTGGCATTTCGTGACCCACAGCCAGGGAAAGAACAAAGACTCCGTTTTCTATCATCAGATAGCCCATTACGTGAGTAATGATTTTTTTTCTTGATGCTATAAAATATAGTCCGGTAAATAATGTCGAAAGTGAAACTATAAAGAATATTTTGTCAAGGTTAGTGTCCTGAACGGAACTTGCAATAAGAATAGTTATCACAACAATCATTGTGGTAATTATAAGCGATATAAAATGGGGAAGGTATGGTTCACTCTCCCTGGTTATCCTGTTTCTCTTAATGAGATAACCCAAAAATACAGGAACAGCAATGGCTTTAAAAATTATGGTTTCAAGAAGGATCAGAACCAGGTTCCAGGTCTGGATGTCCTTCAGCTGAAGAAATGTGACTCCAAAAAGTATAACTCCCTGCAGGGCAAGAACGCGTACATAAGTGATTATCCTGTTCGCAATTGAAACATAAAAGAGAGTAATAATGAATATAATCAGTAATACGTTTGTCATTATTTCATTGTATTAAACAAATTTGCCCAATACCAGTAAAGATCCAAGAAAGATTAAAAAACTTACTGATGAAAGGACTAAAATAAACTGCGAATTATGACTCATTCTGAAACGGGCCATAAAGGATTCAATCAAACCGGCTGTAACTGCGAATAAAACCTGGATCAGCAGGAAAAGAGGCAGCGAAAGGCTTACCGGCATTGCACCAATAAAGAAACCGGCAATGATTGCCCCATACATTGCAAATTTCAGATAGCCAGTGTAAAGTATAAGGCCAAGGTCAAAACCGCTGTTATCAAGTATCATTACTTCGTGGACCATTGTAAGTTCAAGGTGGGTTTTCGGATCATCAACCGGCATCCTGCTGTTTTCGATCATGGCTATCATTATCAGTACAAAAGCTGCCAATCCGCCTAACGTGTAGGTTATTGATGAACCAAGATGCAAGGTTGAAAATATTGCATAGAATGAAGTATTTCCTGTAAGAAGTGCAAATGAACCGATTAGAATAAAGAACGCCGGTTCAGCAAACATTGAGTATAAGGCTTCGCGGCTTGCTCCCATTCCTTCAAAACTGCTCCCTGTATCCATGGCAGAAATGATGCTGAAAAACTTACCTAAAGCAAGTATGTATGCAAAAAATATAAAGTCTCCATCAAAACTTATCAGCCCCCGGTATGAGCCAAAAGGTATTACAAGGCATGCCATAAGAACTGATGAAAAATAAATTACCGGGGCAATCCTGAAGATAATGCTTGTCGTTTCACTGTAAACTGAGCCTTTTCTGAACAATCGTAAAATATCCTTAACCGGCTGAAATATCCCGGGGCCCTTTCTCCCTGAAGCAATGCTTTTTGTCCGGATTATTATTCCGTTAAAAAAGAGGCTTGTGATAATAATTAACACTAAACTAAACATCTCATAAATTATTTAAGAACACAAGGACCATTTTAATTTTGTTGAAAATAAGAGGTAAACCGATCACCGCAGAAATAAAAATTATTCCATAAAGGATATATCTCTGCAAATAACCATTTTGAAGAAATACGAACATATCCAAAACCATGTTAATAAGTTTTAGAGGCTTATCAATTAAATTCTTCTCTAATTTGTCGTATATCCCGGTTTCATAATGTTTTTCTGAAGGAAATACTTCTGAAATCTCCACCTCTTTCTTTTCTATTTCCAGGAGTGGTTTGGCAAGTTTTGAATAACTCCTGATAAAAGAATTAGCAGTGTACTGAACCCTGCTGTCAGCTCTGCCATAACCGCATCCCCATGTTGGTCCCGTTTTTATAATCGCTTTACGGCTTATATATTTTCTCAAAAAAATCATTGCTGTTACAAATACAATAAACCCGAGTGACAACCAGTTTATGATCTGAAGGGAATCGATGGCAGTGACTTTTATAAAGGTCAGGTTGAAAACTATATGCCGGGTAAAAAGCAAAACAGGACTTTGCAGGATATTAATGAAAAATGAAGGGAACAAAGCTATAGCCATCATGAATATAACCATGAGAAACATTGGTAATAATTGCCAGAAGCCTCTTTCATGAATTTCTTCCCTGACAACTTGCCTGGGGTTTCCCAGAAATACAATGCTGAAGGCTTTGGTAAAACATAATATGGCCAAACCTCCGATCAGGGCTAATCCAACCAGGGAAAATACAACAGCTATAAGCGATGTCAGATTAGCACTGTACAACCAGTTGTAGAGTCCTCCATAAATAAGAAATTCTGAGATAAACCCATTAAGTGGAGGCAACCCGCATATTGCCAGTGCGGCAATCAGAAAAAATATTGAAGTATAGGGCATTTTCTTTATCAGGCCGCCAAGCTTTTCAATATTAACTGTATGAGCAGCCATGTTTACATTCCCGGTACTGAAGAACAATAATGATTTAAATAAAGAGTGATTAAGAGTATGAAGCAAGGCACCTGAAAAACCCAGTATTGCCATCCATTTATTCGTAGCACCTAACCCTATGCATCCCAGACCGATACCAATTCCTATTATACCGATGTTCTCAATGCTGTGGTAAGCAAGCAGTCTTTTCAGATCGTGTTGAACAGTAGCCAGCATAACTCCATAAACTCCTGTGAATGTTGACAGTATGAGAATCAGGTAACCTATTGTTATATAATCGGTTTTTATTAAAAGCAACATTCTTAGTATTCCGTATATTCCGATTTTTATCAAAACACCCGACATTATAGCTGAGACGTGTGATGGAGCTGCAGGGTGAGCATAAGGCAGCCAGGTATGAAATGGAACAAAACCTGATTTTATTGCAAATCCTATGAAGAATAAAAGGAAGAGTGCTGTCCCTGAGAGTGTTGATTGCTGCTGTGTGAAGTTGACAATTGCTTCGAAACCATAACTTCCGGTTTTGTAGGCTACATACACAAACCCAAGCATAATAAAAACTATGCTGATATGCGATTGGACAAGATAGTTAACGCCTGCTTTTATGGTCTCAGGCTTATTATGGTCAAATATCACAAGTATAAATGCAGATATGGCCATTACTTCCCATAACAGAAGGAATACAAAACCGTTCTGGACAGAACATATTGCAAGCATGGAAAAATGAACAAGCAAAAAAGCAATACAATGCATAGTTATGTCATTCTTCCTATCAGCATATATCTTCATGTAATTAAAACCATACAATGCGCCTGTTATAATTGTAAAATTTATTGTAAGGATGAACCATGCAGCAAGATCGTCAATAATAAACGGTACTTTCCCGAACATCAAGGGTCCCCTGAGAATAACCTCATAGTCAACCCCCATAAGAGATTTGACAGCAAGATAACTACTAAGCAAACCCACAGTAATCACAGTTGTTACTGCAACTATACCTTTGACTTTTGTATTGAGAAAGAGAATGGCAACTACAGCGGAAAATAATATAACTATAAAAATGTTGATCAATGCCACAAGTTTAATAATGTTCCAATGAATATAATTAATATAAATATTATACCATATAGCACGTAAGCCTGGATTTTACCATTTTGAACAAACTGAAATAAATTAATGAATCGCATGAGCCCGAGAATCATCGGTTCAAGTATTTTATTTTCGATTATGTCAAGGTATAAAGATCGATACTTTCTTGTAACAGGAAAAGTTTCCTCAGATTTAATTTCTGTAAAATCCTTTTTCTCAATAAGGATAAAATTCAATAATTTCCCCAATGTTTTAGAAAACGACTTGCCAGTGTACTGCATATTGATATCCGGAGCGTTATAGCCACAGCCCCAGGTAACAGAATACGCTTTATTGGCATTGCGGGTTAAAATCCACCTTAAGACTAAAATAATTCCCGTTAAAGTAATGAAAATAAGTGAAGCAAGGCTGATGTTTTTTAAAACTGATAGATAGGATTCTAAAATAATGACATCGAGATTTATGTTCAGGAATTTTCCCTTGTCAAGAATCTCTAAAATGATCTTAAAGAAAAACCCGGGAGCAAAAGCGATCCACAACATTACGGCAATTATGAGATACTGGGGCACCAGCATCCAAGAATTAACTTCAGCAGGTTCGTGTTCCAGTTTCATACGAGGACTGCCCAGAAATATAACTCCGAAAGTTTTAGTAAAGGCAAGCAATGAGATGCCGCCGATTAGGCTCATCGCAGCAAGTGTTATTATCATTAAGGTACTTTGTGCAATCACAGTGGAATCAATGCCCTTAATTATTCCGGTATAAATCATAAATTCCGAAATGAAGCCATTGAGTACTGGGAACCCTCCAATTGCAAGGGCACCTGTTAAAAACAGTAATCCTGTTTTTGGCATAAATTTCATTAGTCCGCCGAGCTGGTCCATGTCGCGGGTGTGCGTCTGATGATAAACAGAGCCGGCTGAGAAAAAAAGCAGTGATTTGTATAATGAATGATTTAATGCATGTAATAGTGCGCCTCCGAACCCAAAAAAACTCAATAAAACCTGTCCGTTACCGATTCCTATCAATCCCAATCCTATGCCTATGCCAATAATCCCGATATTTTCAATTGTGCAGTATGCAAGCATCATTTTAAAATCCCTGTGAACAGCAGCGTTTATAATTCCAAAAAGACCCGTCAGAAGTGACAGTGTCAGAATAATCTCGCCAATGATCAGAAAATCGTATTTTAGAAAAGTAATCATTCTGAAGATCCCATAAATACCCATCTTGACGATTACTCCTGACATCACTCCTGAAATATGTGAAGGAGCTGCCGGATGAGCCAATGGCAACCAGGTATGCAACCCAAGGAACCCTGCTTTCAATCCAAATCCCGCAAACAAAATAAAGAACAGCCATATATTGACATTCCCATCGAAAAAAGTGCCTATACTTTTAAAATCGAAATTTCCGGTAAGGAAAAATACCCATATAAAGGCAATTGTAATCAATACCACACTCAGGTGCATTTGAACGAGGTAATTAACCCCGGCTTTTATAACCTGTTTATTTGTATGATCAAACAGTACAAGAAGAAATGAAGAAACCGACATAATTTCCCATGCAACAACAAATGCAATTGTATGCTGTACCATGCATACAATAAGCATCGAGGAGTGAAAAATGATGAACGATATCCAGTGCAGGGATGCTACAGCTGAATGGGTCACTGATGATTTAAGATAGCCAAACCCGTACAATGCACCTGTAATTGATGTAAAATTAATTACCAAAATGAACCAGGCAGATAAGGCATCTATTCTCATGGGAATTTCCCCAAAAAAGGATCCACCATTAACAATAAATTCTATATCCCCTTTCATTAAACTGATAACAGCTAATGAACCTGTTATCATTGCAACAAGAAATACAGCGATTATGTTAATTACAGGCTTAGCTCTGGCAGGAACAACCAGTAATGAAATAATACCTG
Organism: uncultured Bacteroidales bacterium; assembly: GCA_942492865.1. GTDB lineage: Bacteria > Bacteroidota > Bacteroidia > Bacteroidales > VadinHA17 > LD21. The sequence continues at coordinate 4,127,468 of OW818650.1, forward strand.
ATAATAAGAGTATTGCGAACGTTTTAAAAAGAATACCAATTATTTCATTATCAACACCAACTATCATCACGTTACCTTTAAAGGCTTCTTAAAAATTGGTGGCAAAGGAAGGAAAAAATTATACATGAATCAATAAAATAAAAAAAGAAAGCTACCCGTGAGGGCAGCTTCCAATTTAATATGTTGAAGGTTAATATTTACTGTTGTCCTTCACGGTTTGGCCTTCTGCGGTCTCCGCCCCTTCTTGGTACATTCTTAATGGGTGTATTCCCGCCTTCAGCAAGCAGTATATCAACCGGTTTATTACCCTTCCAGGCACCTCCTGTGAAATCAGGAACATCGATTGAATTTGAACGGTTTGCGATTGACCATTCGCTTAATGGGCCAATAGCGCTCCACAGTGCTGCATCATAAACATCCTGGTCGAGAGGAAGTCCATTACGCAGACAGTCAATTGTACGCCAGTCCATCAGGAAGTCCATACCTCCATGACCTCCTACCTGTTTGGCAAGTTCGCCTACCTTTTTGATAATATTCGGAGTGAATTTGGCTTCAAGTTCCTTATATTCTTCTTCTGAAACCCATCCCTGATGACCAACAGATATCTTTCCTGGAAGCGGGTATTTAAGAGCTGAGCCCTTTGTACCACTTACCTTATGTATCCTTGAGTAAACATTAGGTGAAGTAACATCATGCTGTATCATTATGGTGCGTCCCTTGTTTGTTCTTATGGTTGTTGTTGACATGTTGCCCCTGTAGGGTTTATCAACGAATTCTTTAAAGAAATCATCTGTTGCAGCAAGTTCTTTAGCCATTGCGTTCATCTGGAAATCATTGCTCATCATAGCTGTGAGGTAATCCATTTTATCACCCCTGTTAATATCCATAATCTGGCAAATCGGACCAAGACCGTGTGTAGGATATACATTACCCCTACGGTTTGCATTTTCCCTCAGACGCCACATGTTCCAGTAACCTTCCTTGCTGAAGTTGTTGGTAAGCAGGGTGTGAATGTATGCACCTTCACCATGCACTAACTCGCCAAAGAATCCCTGACGGGCCATGTTAAGAGTTAGCAGTTCAAAGAAGTCATAACAGCAGTTTTCAGCCATCATACAATGCTTCTTTGATTTTTCTGATGCTTCAACAAGCTGCCAGCTCTCTTCCATTGTTACAGTTGCAGGAACTTCTATGCAAACATGCTTACCATGTTCCATTGCATAAACAGCCTGGGGTGTGTGCTGATCCCATGGGGTACAAATATAAACAAGGTCAATATCATCCCTGTCGCACATTTTTTTCCATGCTTCCGGATCACCACTGTAAGTTTCTGGTTTGATACCCATTGGTTCAAGCCTCTTCATCACCTTATCTACTTCTGCTGGAAGAAGATCGCATAATGCTTTCACTTCTGCGCCCTCGAGCAGTGCAATATTGTTAACATGTCCGGGGCCCCTGCTGCCAAGACCTATAAAGCCTACACGGACAGTTTCCATCTTTGGGGCAGCATAGCCACTCATGTTAAACTTCTGGTTATGCTGTTTCAGTGCCAGTACCCGAATATCGTCAAGGTTAGATACCAACGGTTGAGTTTCAGCTGCCGGACTGCACGAAGGCAATATTTTTGAGCCAAGAATACCGGCCCCAACCAGACCACTGAGCTTAAGGAAATTTCTACGATTACTTTTCATTGTGTTTATGGATTAGACTACTAATTGTGTTTATTTATATTTATACCATTACCCTGTTATATAAACCGGTAATTTATAATACCGTCAAGCATCAATTCCCTGTTTTGCCCAATTGTGTATCCTTCTTTTCAGATTTACAACAAATCGGAAGTTGTCAAATTTATTATTATTTTTTTATAAATCAACTTTGCAATTGATTATTTATCGGTGCATAAAGGATAAATACGGTTTAAGCAACAATCCGAACAACAGCCTTAAGTTTTTGAGGAGCATTATGATTTCCTTTACATGAAGTATGAGTCAATCAAACACCTTTTATTATAAGATTAACTACTTTTACAAATAAAAAAGTGATCACCTATTCTCAAATTTCATTAAAGGAGTATAATACATTCGGACTCGATTATAAAGCTGATTACCTTGTATTTCCGCAGTCAGAAAAAGAAATAATCCGTTATCTCAGGAAACAATCATTCAAGAACCCACTTCTTATTATCGGTGGCGGGAGCAATTTACTGTTTACAGGTGATTTCAAAGGAACTGTCATAAAACCTGTCATGTCGGAGGTAAGGGTAGAAGAAGAAAATGAGGAAAATGTTCTGGTTTCGGCTGATGCGGGTTTGAACTGGGACACTCTGGTCGGGTGGACTGTTGACAATGGTTTCGGCGGTCTTGAGAACCTCTCACTTATTCCCGGGAATGTTGGTGCTACTCCCATACAAAATATAGGAGCTTATGGTGTTGAAGTAAAGGATCATATTGAAAAGGTCAGGGCAATTTCTCTATCAGACCATTATGTCAAAGAATTCTCAGCTGATGAATGTAATTTTTCTTACAGGAGCAGCATCTTTAAAAATAAGCTGAAAGGGCATTTTATCATAACAAGAGTTTTCTTCAGGTTAGACCTCAAACCCGAATTTAAGTTGAAGTATGGCTCAATTATGGAGGAGCTGGAAAATATAGGGGGAATCTCCCTGAAAAATGTAAGACAGGCTGTAATAAATATACGGAGGGCTAAACTGCCCGATCCTGCTATTATAGGAAATGCCGGGAGTTTTTTCAAGAATCCTGTTGTGGAGACTAAGCTGGCCCTAAAACTTAAAAATGAATATCCTGAGATGCCTGTGTTTACCGAACCTGCTGGAAATATGAAGCTGGCCGCTGGGTGGCTGATTGAAAAATGCGGCTGGAAAGGGAAAAGGATCGGAAATGTGGGCATTCATGAAAAGCAGGCCCTCGTAATCACGAATTCTCAGAATGCAAGCGGAAGAGAAATACTTGATGTATCTGAAGATATCAGGCAGTCTGTTTTGAAGAGGTTTGGTATTGAACTTGAGCGCGAGGTGGAAGTGATAAATACTATTTAAATATCTTTCTCCTGTTTAATTCCTTCTGGTAGCTTGCAGCATAACGGTTATGCTCGGCAAGAGTCCTTGAAAAATTATGATATCCGGAAAAATCGTTCTTTGCAGCAAAGAAAATGAAATTATGATCTTCCGCATTGAGAACAGCTTCAAGGCCTTCAACCGACGGACAGCGTACGGGGCCAGGAGGAAGTCCATTATATTTATATGTATTGTATGGCGATTCAATCTTCAGATGTTTGAATAACACCCTTGTTATGGTAAAATCATTCCAGGCAAAACGTATGGTTGGACAAGCCTGGAGAGGCATTCCATTTTTTAACCTGTTAAGATAAACACCGGCGATCCTTGGCTTTTCATCAGGCTTAGCCACTTCATCATCAATAATAGATGCCAGTATTGCAACTTCCAAAGGATTTAACCCCTTCTCTTTTGCTTTGGCCAACCGATCCTCATTCCAGAAATTCCTGTATTCCCTCAGCATCCGCTTGTAAAATTCTTTGGCATCAGTATTCCACATTAATTTATAGGTGTCGGGAATAAATACAGAAATAATAGTACTCTCAGTAAAGCCATCATTATCATAGTTCCCCGGATCTGAGAAAAAATCTACTATTTCCGCCGAATCAGCTTCTATTTTGGAACCTACTTTTCCTGCAATATCATTTATGGATCTTACAACACTGAATGTTACATTTACGGCTGTCTGATTGCCCGATCGCAACATGTCAATGAGACCTATATAGCTGTAAGTCCTGTCAAGTAAATACCGTCCCGGTTTGATGCGGTTTGAATAAGCTTTTTTTTCTGCGATCCAGTTAAAAAGTTTTTTATCCTTAATTTCAATTTTAGAACTCAGGGAATCCAGAACCTGAGAATATGTCGCTCCGGAAGGAATATAAAGAACAGTGTTTGGATCAGGGGTTAACCTTGGCCCATACATTGAATAGAGGAACAGTCCGGATAAGGTTGCAGCTATCCCTGCGAAAGCCAGAATGACATATATAAAATACTTCCTTTTCATCAGATACAAAGATGCAAATTTAGGGATATAGTTTCATGTGTCAAAATTCATCGCTTTTTTGATTCTACAATAAACGTTTATACAAGTATCAATAACTACTTGATATGCAAAAATTCATAATTTTGTAACATCGATAAACTTAAAAGAAATAAAAATGTCAGTTTCATTATTATTAGGCCTTCTGGCAATAGGAATTGTAACAGGGGTAATGGCAGGTATATTCGGTATCGGAGGAGCTATAATCATGATTCCATCTCTTGTCTTTTTTATGGGATTCAGCCAACAGATGGCCCAGGGAACCAGCCTGGCCGTTATGCTTCCACCTATAGGAATATTTGCTGCTTATAATTATTATAAAGCCGGACAGGCCAACATTAAGTTTGCATTGATAATGGCAGTTGCATTTATAATAGGATCCTATTTTGGTTCAAAACTTGCATTAAACATCCCTGCAGCAACACTGAAGAAAGCTTTTGCAGTTCTACTAATTTTTGTGGCGGTCAAAATGCTGTTTTCTAAGTGAAAACTTCCATCAACAAGAAGAACGCAAAGAAATATTATTCAGAAATAATTTTCTTTGCGTTCCCTGACCGTTAATTTTCTTATTAATAGTTTAAAACATTAGTCCAAAACTCAAAATCAGAGATGGCTGACGACTATCAACATTAAAAGTGGCGTTCCCGATATTGACCGAATCGCCCCATTTTTCTGCAAAGCTTCCGCCATACCGAACATCAAAAGTAAGCACGTCAAAAAGATCAACTCCTACACCGGCCTGATAGCCAATAGTTGTTCCCCTGTACATATCATCCCAGTTATCATCATCAATAAGTGCCTTAGGCTCTCCTATGGGAACAGTTGCTGAAGGTCCTGCATTGATTCTAAGTGGTCCGAGCTTTATTCCGAGAAGAACAGGAATTTCAAGCCTGTTAAATGTCTGGTCAATCTCAGCAACTGAGGTTGTGTGCACATTGTAATTATAGGTATTGCTTGAAAATAATACCTCCGGTTGAAGAAAAATTCCTCCAAATCCAAGTCTGAAAAATATTCCTGCATGAAATCCCCATGATGCATCATCAAGGGCTTCAATGGATGTTCCCGTACCTGTTACTTCATAGGTGGGAACTGTTGTTGTACTGGCGCCGGCTTTAATTCCAAACTTTGCCTGTGAAAAGGCAGGAACAGCTACAAAAAGCGCGAGGATTACAATTAAAGACTTTCTCATAATTATTAATAATTAAATTTTTAAAACTCCCATTATCTGTCATTTCATACCCAAGGTTGATAAATAGAATGCAAATTTAATTAATTGGTTGCATTGACGTCTTACATCTTAACGTAATAACATTGTGTTTTAATAACATAAACGGGCTTAAATAAGCAAAATTGTTATTATAACTATAAGTTTTAATGTTATCCAAAATTTCTTTATTGATTAATTTCGGGGTTTTTGAGCTGAAATAATCTGAAGAAATCATTACTTTAGTAAATTATAGCCACTCGTTCACTCAGGATGTAGTCTGCAAGAAAGTATTATAAAGATTAACGATCATTAAATGAAAAAGTTCATATTCTTAATTTTTCTATGTTTATCGACTGTAATCTCATCCGGCCAGCTATCCCCAGTAGATAAGGGACTCCAGGCAATCAGCATGGATGCAATCAAAGCTCAGGTAGGATTTCTTGCCTCAGATTGGACCGAAGGCAGGGAGGCAGGTGAAAAAGGAGGGTTTATCTCATCCGATTATATTGCCAGCATGCTAAGATTATACGGAGTGAAACCGTGTGGTGATTTTTTCCCCTCCCAGGGTCGGCCGGCAAACCAGGCTGAGAGATCATACTTTCAGAATTTTATAATACTTAAAAATGAACTCTCTGACAATCAGGCTTTAAAAGTAAAATCGCATGACGGCCCTTCCTTAAAATCAGCAAGCTTTACACGTAATGTGGATTACGTACTTTCTGCCCGGAGAGAAGCTGTTGATATTGAGGCTCCTGTTGTTTTTGCGGGATATGGTTACAGAAATGATAATCTTAAGTTTAACGATTTCAGCAGAATCGACATCAAAGGAAAATTCATTCTAAAGATCGCAGGTGTTCCGCAGTTTGCAAGGGAGAAGCTATCACCACAACAGATCAGCGCGTATTATTCAGAGCTCGATAGTTTTGTAAAATCTATGGGTGCTGCCGGAATAATCGAATTTAATCCCCGGGCGGGCTTATCGATCAGGCCCGTCAGCAGGGAGTTTAACAATATGTCTCCGGCTGAAAAAAGTCAGATGTCGGTATGGAACGCTGATTTCAGGCTCCCTTCGACCACAACTGCGGAGAGAACGTTAACTATTGCAGTTTCAAATACGGTAGTAAATGAACTCCTTAAAGGAACAAAAATATCTATCGAGGAATACATGGCCGGAGCAGATGAAAATAAACCTGCTCCCCTCTATGAATTAACAGGTAAATCAGTTCACATAGTATCAGAGATAAAAACCACACCCGTTCAAGTAAGAAATGTACTGGGAATAATTGAAGGAAATAATCCTGACCAGGTAATAGTTCTTGGCGCCCATTACGATCACATGGGTATGAAAAACGGTTACATCTGGAACGGAGCAGATGATAATGCTTCAGGAACAGCAGGTGTTATGACACTTGCAAAAGCAATAATGGCAACAGGTGAAAAACCTGAAAAAACAATTGTCATTGCACTTTGGACTGCCGAAGAAATGGGTCTTTTGGGTTCTCATTACTACATTGATAAACTACCATATCCGAAAAGCAACCTGCGTCTTAATTTAAATTTTGACATGATCTCAAGATATATATCAGATGATGAGCCGGATAAAGCTGTAATGTCTTTCTCCTCTTCGTGCCCTGAATTCAGAAAGATGACTGAAGAAAATATAAAGCGTTTCAAATTTGATCTCGATCTTGAATACATCTCTGCAAAGGTCCCTCCGGGGGGAAGCGACCATCTTTCATTTGTTGAGGCAGGCATTCCCGTTATGAGATTTAAACCCGGCCATCGGGAGGAATATCATACTCCCGATGATGAGATCAGTGTTCTTGACTGGGATATTATGGAAAAAATAGTAAAAATCAGCTTCACAAATATCTGGGAGCTTGCAAACAGCAGTTGGTAGTATTGTAACTAAGATTATGAATATCAATATAAATTGACATTAAACGTAAACCAAAAATACCATGATCAAAATCCTTTCCCTAATCCAGATTATATTTCTCAGCCTGATTTCCTTAACAGGAAATTCGCAGGACAAGAGTAATACAAAACTGCACATCATAATTATCGGCGCTCACCCTGATGATCCTGATAAAGTAGGAGGATCAGCCTATAAATGGGCGCAAGCCGGACACGATGTGCTTATGGTCTCACTTACCAATGGAGATGCCGGGCATCAGTCAATAAAAGCCAAACAGCTGGCAAAGATCAGGAGAGAAGAAGCCCGCAGGGCAGGTGAAGTGATCGGAGTCCGTTATATTACTCTTGATAATCATGATGGTCAGCTGATGCCGACATACGAAAACCGGCTGGAAGTAATTAAAGCCATTCGTGAGCATAAAGCCGACCTGGTTATCTTCCCGAGACCGTACGACTATCATCCCGATCACAGATATACCGGACAACTGGTACTTGATGCCGCATACATGGTAACAGTGCCTACCATACTGCCCAAAGTGCGTCACCTGGATAAAAACCCAATGTTTCTGTTTATGAGCGACGGCTTTATCCATCCCGAACCTTTTAAAGCTGATATCTGCGTAAATATTGATGATGTTATCGAAAAGAAAATAGATATGTATCATCAGCATACTTCACAAATGTATGAATGGCTTCCATTCAACCGTGGTTCACTGGCTGAAGTACCCGCTACTGATGCGGAAAGAAGGATATGGCTTGGAAAAACAAGAGGAGGAGGTTCAGATGCAAGGCCATACAGGGAAAAACTTATTGAACTATACGGCAGGGAAAAAGGATCTGAGATCAGATATTGTGAAGCTTTCCAGGATTCAGGTTATGGAGCCAGGCTCACAAAAGAAAACATGAAACATTATTTTCCCTTTATTTTCTCAGAGTAATTATCTCCTCAAAACCCTTGCTAACAGCTGATAATTAACTATCAGCAGGTAATGGGTGATCTTTAACATTTAATTAAGGATTTAATCGTTTCATGGCATGATATTTGGACCTATCAGACAAATCTCATGACATGAAAAAATTATTATATCCGTTTATCACTATTTTGGCCTTATCCTCCTGTGCCACTGTGAATGAGACCCAGGTATCAAGGAAAGAACTTTTAAAAGAAAGCCGGTCTGCCCATAAGGCAGTTGTTGAGAATGCTGTTGAGTCAGGAAGGTTCATTGTAAGGTTTGACAGAATTTATTTCACACATGGAGGCATGGCCGATCTTGTTCCCAGGGCGAATTATATGATAATAGATGAAGGGAAAGCTGTTATCAGTGCGGCATACCTGGGAAGACAATTCGGTTATAGGCCGATCTCAGGTATCAATGCAGTAGGAAGAACGGTGGAATATGCCCTTACGGGTGATGCTTCAAAAGGTAAGTATGATCTTGACGTTAAGGTTGACAGCAGGGGAGACTCATTTAATGTATTCCTTTCTATCGGCCCAGATGGTTCATGCACTGTATCAATGTCAAGTGCCCGAATTTCAAATGTAAGGTACTCAGGCCATCTGGTACCATTAAATGAGAAAGAACAGTATGTCCCTTTTAACAGAGGAGAGACGATTTAATTTGCTCTCCCCTTTTTTCAGGAACGAAAGGAAAGTGATTGCACGAAAGCGGGTTATTGATAATCAAAGTACTGACTATTCTGTCTTAATTCAAGAAAATCATCTCCCACCTCGGTGTAACCAAACTCAAAGCAGTAATGATACCTGTTCCCCCGTGATGTCTCAATTACGTGGGTGAAAAAGCTGAAATTATATCCAAGAGCAAAAAGAGCGTCCTTGTGAACTCTTGTTTTGCCTTCTGCACACAGATCAGATAATATCCTCCTGTTCTTGCGTAAAAGTCCATGAACATTCCGCACAAAATTATTTGAATCGCGGTTTAACCGGTTGTTATAATTATTACGGCACTGGTCAGAACAGAACTTTTTATCGGTGCGACCATGAATTACGTCTCCGCAATCAAGGCATTTTTTTTCCACAGCACTTAAATTTCAATAAAGATAAAAAAATACAAAAAAAACATCAAAATAATAATTGCTATTCTTCTGATACAGATGTTAAAAACCGTTTACAAACGGATATAACCGACTATAAACGCTTAACAACCGGGAAAAAGATGATTGACGTTGTAAGTTTGCTATGTACTTAAATGTCGAACTTAAATTTTAAACGTCATGAACTCACTTAAGAACAGGGTACAGCTGATCGGAAATCTCGGGCAGGATCCTGAGACCAAAACATTCGAAAACGGAAAGAAAGTAACCAAGTTCACCCTTGCAACCAACGATGATTACAAGAATGGTGAAGGACAGAAGGTAAGTGAAACCACCTGGCATAATATAGTTGCCTGGAACGGTTTGGCTGACATTGCAGGAAAATATCTGAAAAAAGGCCAGCAGGTGGCCGTTGAAGGCCGTATAGCTTACAGGAACTTTGAAGATAAGAAGGGAGTGACAAAGTACATCACCGAGATAATACTAAATGAACTGATGTTGCTCAGATCAACAAAAGACCAGGGGAAGGATGAGTGATCATCCCGGGAAAGGCAATCGCTGCATTTCCGTGTTAGGAAGCTGTTAATAACAGCTTCCTTTCTTTTTTTTATAAGGCTTCATTCCGCAAATAGTTAACGTGATATACAAAACTCTTCATGTAGTTATTCATCGGATAAAAAAGATATTATATTTACGGCCTCATTACAATATTTTTGGAATAAAGAGACTGACCACCGATGAAAAAACTGATTTTCCTGATCCTGCTACTAAATGTCTATACAATTATTCATTCACAGCTTGCCCCACAGTTTGACGGGAAACCACACGCAGAAATATTTACTGACTTTCATAATAATATCAGCGATACTACAACCGGATTCGGACTGAACAGGGCATTGATAGGATATAGTTTTCTTCCTGTAAATAACTTCTCGGCTACAGTTGTTGTCAATATCGGATCTCCTGAAGACCTGGCACCGGGCTCAGAATCGCGCCGATATGCGTTTTTCCGTGAAGCTTTCATCACTTACGGACTTGAAAAGCTTTCATTTAATATGGGGATTGTCAAGACTCACCTTTCCGATTACCAGGGGCGTTTTTTAGGGAAAAGATATATTGCAAACACTCTTCAGGGCACTAATGGTTACGGATATATTGCCGATCTCGGTATCCAGGTTGACTACAGAATGAATGACATTATTGAAGCCAATTTCGGCATAATGAACGGTGAAGGTTATTGCAACATTCAGATGGATAATAATTTGAAACTCTCAGGTGGCATAAGCATCAAGCCCTCCGATAACCTTATGTTCAGGATTTTCGGGGACGTTATAAACAGGGATGGATTCTGGCAATCGACTGTTTTATGTTTTGCAGGAATTAAAAACGAAAGGATTACACTGGGTGGTGATCTGATATACAAATCCAAACCCGATCTGATAGAATTTCAGAACGCCTGGGGCATCTCAGGAACGGGAGCAATCAGGCTGACTGAAAAAGCAGAGATCTTCGGCAGATACGACCATTCATCAACTATTAACAATTCAGGTGAGGAAATGCCATCATGGATTTACCTTCACGATTACAACTTTCTTGTTGCAGGGTTTCAGTACACCTTCAGTCCGAACGTGAAGATGGCTATCGATTACCAGGGAACTTATGCACAGGAGACAGGTGTTCCTGCTTTAGAGGCGCTATACCTTAACGCTCACTTTAAGTTTTAAAATTTCTCCCGGCTCTTAAAGCTTTCAGATTTACTTCCACCACATCTTCACCTTTGCGGCTAAACAACCTCCTTATAGCATTTTCAAGGCTGCTAAAAGACATATCAATATAGGGTGATGCAGCCCCAAGAATCACCATGTTACCCGAGCGCGCTGAACCTGAATCTTTGGCGATAGAGTCGGCATCGAGTACCACGTTGTTCTTTAATTTTTTAATCTCCCTGATAATTTCATCAATATCAGGATAGTCAGGTATGTTGATAAAAGGGTTTGAATTGGTGACAAGCCAGCCATCCTTTGAGAGCCATGGAAGGTACCTGAGCGATTCCATTGGCTCGACGGAGATTATCAGGTCGGCTTTCCCGTACGGGATAAGATCGGATGAGATTGGTTTATCGGACAATCTGAAATGTGACTGAACATCCCCTCCCCTCTGGCTCATTCCATGGACTTCAGATTGCTTCAGGAAAAGACCGTTCTCAACTGCTGCCAGTCCTATTGCGGCAGCTATGGAAAGTATTCCCTGCCCGCCAACTCCTGATAAGATTATATCATTCTTCATGAGAGATTTTTTATTTATCATTTTCATCGGATGATCTCCTCTTTTTCGATGCTGTCTGAATGCATTCCCGTGAGGAGACAATCACCGATACCCCCTTGTATTCAAATTCTTCCTTCATGATCTGAGTATTCTCTTCATGATTCTTTTTCAAAGGGATAATTGTTTTTACATGACCAGGTTCGACGCCTATTCCGATACATATTTTTTCAATACGTCCGGTTGCATTCGATTTTTGTCCGCCTGTCATTCCTGTTGTGGAATTATCTGATATTAATATGGTTACAGGAGAATTTTTAATTACTGCGTCAAGCAGGCCTGTCATCCCGGAATGGGTAAATGTTGAATCGCCGATTACTGCCACTGATGGAACAAGACCTGCATCTGCTGCTCCGATTGCCATCGTCACTGAGGCTCCCATATCCACACACGAATTTATTGCTTTGTATGGGGGAAGAGCCCCAAGTGTATAACAGCCTATATCGGAGAAAACACGTCCGGGTCCATAGTTTTTTATTGCTTCATTAAGCGAGTTGAACATGTCGGAATGTCCGCATCCCTTACAAAATGATGGAGGCCTTGATTTTACGACTGAAGGAACTTCCTTACCGCTTATTGCCGGGAGCCCGAGAGCCCTTGCAACAATGGAGGGATTCAGCTCGCCATCGCGGGGTATGGTGCCATCCATTCTGCCATAGATCTTTATCCCGTTATCGAGCAATCCTCGCATCGCTTCTTCCACAATGGGATAGCCCTCTTCGAGAATAAGTATCTCCTTGCATCGGAAAGTTATATCCTTTAATAAATCGTTCGCAAAAGGATATGCAGTTATCTTTAGAACCGGAATATCATAATTTGTCCCGTTAAGATTCTCCATCAGGTAGTTATAAGCTATACCGAATGTTATTACTCCCAAATCCCTTTTTCCGCCATCCCTGAATGTATTATACCTGGTTATTCTGGTATCGTACCTGACAGATTCATAAGTACTCAGTAATTTCTTATATTTCTTCCGTGCCAGAGCAGGAAGAAGAATGAACTGCTGAGGATCCTCGGGCAACCGGAGACTCTTTTCAGGAATACTCCTTCTTGTTGTAACGCTTGCCCTTGAATGAGCCAGGCGGGTTGTTATCCTGAAAAGTACTGGCACCCTGTATTTTTCCGAAAGTTCAAATGCATCAAATATCATGTCGTATGCTTCCTGCTGATCGGCCGGTTCAAAACAGGGAATGAGGGCAAACCTGGCATAGAACCTTGAATCCTGTTCATTCTGTGATGAATGCATTGAAGGATCATCGGCCGACACAACGATAAGCCCGCCGTTAACACCTGTAACTGCAGAATTGATGAAACCATCGGCAGCCACGTTTAAGCCAACATGCTTCATTGCCACCATGGCACGTTTGCCGGCATACGACATCCCAAGTGCCGCTTCTATGGCAGTCTTTTCGTTGGTGGACCATTCCCGGTGTATATTGCGTCTTATTGCTTCCCGTGATGTCTGGACATATTCCATTATTTCCGTTGAGGGTGTACCGGGATATGCATACATCCCGGATAATCCTGCATCAATAGCTGCCTGAGCAATAGCCTCGTCTCCCAGCAATAAAAGTTTATCCATAAAATATCTTTTGATATTGGCTCAAAATTTGTTTTAAAAATCAACAGCCGGCAAGTTAGTAAGTTTGAATAAATCAGCGGTTGGAAAAAATCAATTTTATTAAAATTTAGTTAAATGTTTCACCGTTACACTCAATAATGTTTAATTTGCAAACTTTTAATAATGGGGAGGATAAAACATCTATATTACTTGAACCGATTCATTTCCGCTATACTTATTTCGGCCCTTCCGCTTTTTTTCCTTAATGGTCAGATTGCTGACCGCGACAGGTTCGTCCAGGTTAGCGGATTTATAACAGATGAATTTAACAGACCGGTTCCGGGAGTTGCGGTGATCTCCATAAAAATGAAAAGAGGAACCGTAAGTGAGCTGACAGGTATTTATTCAATTACAAGCATTCCGGGTGATACAATTCTGTTCAGGGCTCTTGGATACAAGAAATATCATACTATCATACCCCCTGATTTTGAAGATAAGCAGGTAAGTGCCGACATAATACTTGAATCTGACACTATCCAGATAGATGAAGTTACCATACTGCCCTGGAAAACATATAATGATTTTATACGTGATATGACAGAAAAGCGAGAGACAGATCCTATCCTTGAAAACATGCAGGATAACCTCGCTTCGATCTATGTGGCAATTGCCAAATCGACTGGTGTAAGATCATCACCCGAAGCAGGATTCAGATATGCCATGGAGCAGAATTTCAGCGCTATGGCAGTACGGAATCAGTATCCTGTAAACAATCTTCTGAATCCATTCGCATGGGCCAAATTTATTGATGGCGTAAGGAACGGGCTACTAAAGAACCAGAAGATCGATAAGCCGGTAAAACCGGTTAAACCAAAGGTGATGAAGAAGAAAAAGAAACCGGGGAAAGGATGATCCAATACAGAAAACAATTTAAAAATCTGCGGATCTCATCATGAATGTAAAAGAGGAGGGAAAAATTGTCGGTATTCTTGGTACGCTGATAATACATCTTATCGCTGGTATAATTTTCATGTCGTTCAAGGTCGATTCTCTTAAGAAAAAATTAGCCGAACAGTTTGAAATAGAATTTGAAGTGATTGAAGACCCTGTCAATGATGAAAAACTTATAGAACTGCCGGGATCAGTCGAACAGCTTTTCGCAGATGATGACGAAATGCTGAACATAGCAAGAAACCTTGCCAATAAAAGCGATGCCACCGTCGATCCTTCCGATTATATAGACCAGGTTAAGGAAGAGCTGATAAAAAGCGGGCATCTTGGAGCCGATAATTATATTGACGAACAGAAGAGAATTAAAGAAGCGGGCGATGAAAATATGGCATTCGATAATACCGAAAGTGAAAAACCAGAGGACAAGCAGCTAAAATCACAGGAGATGGCAGCAAACTACCAGGGTCCAACAAGGATCTATTACGACCTCGCGGGAAGAACACACTATCATCTTTCCATTCCAATTTATAAATGTCCCGGGGGAGGAAAAGTTGTCCTTTCGATTGAAGTGAACCAGAAAGGAGAGATTGAAGATGCCGACATTATTGAGGGGCAAAGCACAACCACCGACGGATGTCTTATAGAGACAGCATTGAAATCAGCACTGGAATCCTCTTTCAGACCTGAGATTACGGCTCCTAAGATCCAGAGAGGCACTCTGACATATCATTTTGTGGCACAGTAACCAGCTCAGCCTTCTTAACCGGCTCCGGCCTTATCAACGCACCCACCATAAGGCTTTTATTACGTTAAAAAAGCACTCCCTGCTGATTATAGTTATAAGGTAATATCAATGAGGGAACATTTTTTTCGGCTGTCCTGCTATTTATCAGCGGACTTATTGTATGAGCCTTAAGATCTGATGATGGAAATATTCTGAGCAAAGAAAGAGCTTCCTCCTGTATTGAAATATCGAGCCATTGCTTTTCAGATTCTTTCCCGAGGATAACCGGCATTCTTTCTTTCGAATTATGGATCTTGGCCAGGTAGTCATTGGCGTCAGATGTAATTATCGTAAAGGTGCGGAATATATCCCCGGTGCTTTTTTCGGTCCACTCATCATATAGGCCTGCAAGAGTAAGAATTTCATTTTCTGCATGATAAATATACCATGGGATCTTTTGTTTTCCCACATGCTGCCATTCAAAAAAGCCTTTTACCGGCACAATACATCTTTTCGATCTGAAGGAAGCGGAGAAAGAAGGCTTATCCCTGATACTTCCGGCACGTGCGTTTAATGTTTTCAGCCTAATCTCATCAGCCTCTTCCCTCGATCTTGTCCAGCCCGGTATCAGTCCCCAGTTAAGTAGTTTTATAGTTGCCGGATTATCAGAGCAGATAACAGGCATTGAAGGAAATGCAAAAGCATGATAGTAATAACTTGGACGGTAATTGTCATGGTCGATAAGGGTTGCTCCATATCTGCTTTCAAGTTCCTCCTTAACAAGATTCACATTAACCGTGAAGCACATTAATCGATGTATGTGAGAAATGTGTTGCCCGAATAGAGAGGCAATGGAAGGTAGTGTTGAAAGAGATCATCTTCGGGCCATTCATCAACCTGTGCCACTACCTTGTACATCAGGCTGTTAATATATGTGTATATATCTGGTCCGTTCCATGCACTGGAATTAAAAAGAATAACCCACGCCAGACCGTCAGGCTGGCGTTTTATCATTCCCACCGTTCCGGGGAATGAGCCTGTACGCCACCAAGCACCGTTCATTACGGTTGTTTTCCAACCCACAGGTGCAAAGCCATTACCATTGTCGGTCATGAAGCTGATGCTCTTTTCTGAAAGAATATCCTGGCAGGAGTTAAGGCCATCAATAGAGAGCATGAACTTCATAAGATCAGGGGCCGTGGCGACCCAGGCGCCTGCGCCTCCAAGAGCTTCAATATCATTCCCTCCATAGGTGGGTGAGACAAGCTCGCCTGTGCCATAAACAGACGGTTTCAATAGTACATCGCTTGGCTCGTAATAAGTAACCTCAAAAGGCGCCTTCCGGGATGGAAGATTTGCTGCCAGCGACATGTCGTATATACCGATAGGTTCAAAGATTGCTTCCCTGCAATACTGGTCATATTTTTTCCCTGAGGCTTTCTCAACTATAAGTCCTAAAATACCATAACCCAGATTTGAATATGACTTCCCTCTTCCTGGTGCAAAATGAAGCCGTTTATTGAGTGCAAAACGGACAATGGTTTTGGTATCTATCGGAAGATCAACGCCCATCGATGTGGCAACTGTTACAGGCATGAACATCTGGTCTCCGTAACGTTGTGTCCACCCACCTTCGTGGCTCAGCAAATGTGCAACTGTAATATCATAAACGCGTTTATCTTTTGGCTCGTCGAAATAAGGATCATTCAGAATGCCATCAGGTCCGAAGACCCTGTCAGTAATGGACAGTTTTCCTTCCTCCTGAAGCTTCATTATAGCGGCAGCCGTGATCAGCTTTGAAATACTTGCTATCCTGAACTTATTATATGGTTGAACAAAGGTTTTAGTTGTCGTATCGGCATAACCAAATCCTTTAGCATACACAAGCTTACCATCTTTGGCAATTGCCAGTGAAGCTCCGGCGATATTCCATTTACGTAAAAATGAATTAACATTTTTTTCTATTCCTTCAAACTCACCAACTGTATTAATATCATTAGTAACCCTGATATTTCCGGGAACAAGCTTTTCTAGCGGAACATTAACAATTTCAACAGCTCCCTGTTTATAGGTTGTGAGGAAAATCAGTAAGACAAATAATAGTATTTTATTCTTTTTTAACAAGGAGAGTGTCTTTTTTGGTTGTGCAAAAATATAATGTTTGACAATAAACAAAAAAAATTACAAAAAAAAAATTGATTATCATAATATTAATATCAATTTCTAACTTTCATTAAGTAAAGGTAGCTTGTAAAACAGAAAAGTTAACTTTGTATCCATTATGCTAAACAAAAAACCGATATCAGTTATCCGCCTTCTCGGATTATTGTTATTACTTCCTCTTAGTGCCTATGCTCAGGAAGAAATAGATACTTCAGCATACCTGCCTGATTATTACTATGGTGCCCTTGATTACAATCTGATGATAGCTTCTTCGCTTGGATATGAAAGCGAAGTAACCAGGCTTCTTGAAAACGGAGCTGATGTTACTGCTAAAACAGCTGAAGGAGCCACTGCCCTGATCTTTGCAGTTGCAAACAATCATCTCTCAGCTGCAAAGATACTTATAAACAATGAAGCAGATGTAAATACGGTGACATCAAGTATGGAGACCCCTCTTATGATCGCGGTTAAGAATGAAAATGTCGAAATTGCAGAAGCTCTTATCAGAGCAGGTGCAGACATTGATTTTTCAAACCACAGGGGTGTTACCTCCCTGCATTTTTCTTCCATTTACGGTTTCTTTTATATAACAGACCTCCTCATTTATTATCGTGCCGATATTGACAAAAAAACAGAAGACGGAACTACTTCCCTAATGGCAGCTATATGGGCCGGAAACGCAGAAGTTGCAGATCTCCTCATCCAGAATGGAGCTAATATGGAAGCAAGGGATAACCAGGGGTTCACTCCTTTTCAAATTGCAGCCCAGAACGGAGATACAGTAATAATGAAGATGCTAATAAAACATGGCGTTAATATATATGCCAAAAATAACTACAACTGGGATGCCCTGATCCTGACAATAAGTACCGAAAAAATTCCTGCACTTAAGCTTCTCCTGAAAGAAGGCAATGCCTGGACTTCCCCTGAAAGGAAAGCTCTTGATCCTTATCTTGTTGCTTCGAAATACAGGAGAACCGCTATCCTGGAAATACTGACCAGCGAGAAAGTTCCGGGAAATGTAAAAAAAGGGATCGACCAGATGGGGATAACAGTATCTTCCAAATTAAACATGAAAGATATTTATACCGGATTGGCGCTTTCATTTAAGGAACCACTGATCAACTCCGGATTTGTAATAGGTATGGATACCAAATTATGGTACACGAGGGTTCTGCTAGAAAAGGAGGAAAACCTCATTTACCAGTACCTGGATAAAAGTTCCATTGTCTATGCCGGATTATTCAAGGATTTCCCGATCTACGAAAAGTTTAAAACAGGTCTCTCTTTTTCCACCACTGTTGCAGTTGGTTATTCCTTTGGCAACAAGCTGAAGGGCACTGAAATACCCCCGGCTAATAAATATATGCTAATGCCATCGGCAAATCTTAAGCTTAATTTAAATAACATAGTAATCACAGCAGGCGCAGAATATATGAAAAGTGATTTTTACAATATCAGTCCGATATGGTTCCGCGCAGGCCTTACTTATAATTATTTTTTCGACAGGGTAAGGGCACCCTTGAAAATGATTAAATGGTACTGACCTTATGAAAACACTTTTAAGATCATCTGTCTTTATTCTGCTTGCGATTGTATTTTCATGCGATAAAACAGACATGGTTTTTGTCAGATGTTCAGAATGCACTGATTTTGAGCCTGTGAACGCAGTTCTTGATATCAGGCTCGACAGTGAAGATCCTGGAATTGCTCAGATAAACATTTATGAAGGGAATCTTGAGGATGACATTCTTTACGGTTCGTTGCGTGTTGCAGGCAGAAGCTCTGTAACTTATGACGTACTGATCAATAAAAAATTTACTGTTACCGCAGAATATCTCATTGACGGAAAAAGATATATTGCTGTCGATTCAGCCCAGCCGCGGGTGAAATACGATGAAGATAGTTGTGATGAACCCTGCTATTATATTTTTGACAGGATCCTTGACCTCCGTTTAAAATACTTAAAATGACTCTCAGGCACCCTCATATTTGAAAAGAGGAACCCCTGCTGCCCCTTTAACCTTAATCTGATTTATCTCATTACCTTTCAGGGGATTGAGAGTATCAGAAACGTCAAGTGCAATTTTGAGCAGTTCTGCTTCACCGGGAGGTACTGCAGCAGTAACCGGATGTGACAAAGTAAACCTCAGTCCCATTCTTATATCTTCGGGTGTGGAAAGAGGTTCGTACCAGCATTTCTTGTATTTTCCGCGATCAGCTCCTTTAGCCCATGGTCCTTTTGCCATAGCCTTCAGAGCAAGAATACCCATCTTTTTTTCCTGTGCCTTTGCAAGTACCTGCGGGCCGAAATTCCCTGCGTTCCAGGTAGTATAATTGATCGGGAACAGTATTGTATCAAAGTCAAACCGGTTCATCAGTTCCATTGCAGCTTCAACAGAATGGGCTGAAAAACCAATAAAACGTATTTTTCCTTCTTTTTTTGCTTCCAGGAAGGTTTCGAGAGCTCCCCCCGGAGCTGTTATTGTATCAACATCCTTAAGGGATGTCACCGCATGAAGCTGGTAAAGATCGAAATGATCTGTGCGGAGGTTTTTCAGTGATTGCTCCAGCTCAATTCTTGATTTTTCCCTGCTGCGTTCAGTTGTTTTACAGGCAAGAAACACGTTTTTGCGATATGGTTCAAGTGCCGGTCCAAGCATTACTTCAGCATTCCCATAAGATGGCGCGACATCAAAATAGTTAATTCCCTTATCGATTGCAAGCTTTACCAGTGCAGAGGCTTCTGCCGGAGTTGTATCTCTAACTACAATTCCGCCAAATCCGATAACTGAAAGCTTTTCTCCTGTTCTGCCAAGAGAACGCTTTTCGATAGTACCACTGGCCTTAGTTCTTTTGATTGAACTAAGATCGGCAGGAAAAATGCCGAGCATCGGTGCTGCAACAGCCGTCGTTTTTAAAAAGTCGCGTCTTTTCATGGTTTTGGCTTTTATTATAATAAAATATGCTTAAAAATAGGAATAAATTAAAGAATGTCCAAATTTCAGAATCCGTATCCTCCATGAATCAATCTGAAAAAGGATTCACAGATACACCTCCGGAGGATTTGTGAAAATAACTGCTATACCTGATAAGGCAGAGTCAGATAATGATCACCGGTTTAGTCTCATATTTAAGCTCTTCATTCCTGTAATATACCCTCTCAAGAAATAATCCGCTCGGGGGAGAAGTAAGCTTAGCAGGGATATCCGATTTTTCCCTTAGGAAATTCTCAACTTCTCCGGGAGCCAATTTGCCCCTGCCGGCTTCAATTACAACTCCCACCATCCTCCTTACCTGCTTCCACAGGAAATGTGAACCTATTACATGAAAAACCAGCATATCCCCAAAATCATCCACCCGTGCATGTTTTATTTCTACCCTGGTAGATCCTGATTCATTCTCCTCATCAGTAAATGACCTGAAATCCTTTAAACCCCTGAAATATCCTGCTGCCTGGTTCATAAGTTCAATATCAAGGGCATCTTTTATCCACCATACATATTTCTTTCCAAATGCCGTACGCCTCCTGCTTATCTGGTAAATATAGCTCCGGGCCGTTGCATCGTGCCTGGCATGAAATTTACTATCTGCCTGCTCAACATTGAGAATGCATATATCAGGCGGCAGCCTGTCATTAATACCGTACTTAATCCTAAGCGGAATCAGATCGGTGTTCAGATCAACATGGGCCACCTGCCCCAGGGCGTGAACACCGCCATCTGTTCTTCCGGCTCCGTAAACATCAATCTCTGAAGAATTCACAAGGTCCCTGCAGGCATCGAGGATCTCTCCCTGCACAGTCTTGCCGCCTTTCTGCATTTGCCAGCCCGAGTACCTGGTGCCGTCGTATTCAATTGTTAATTTATATCGGTTCATCTTCTCTGTCATATTTTACAAAGTTATGAATAAAAGCTGCTACATGTAAGCCTAAGTCAATCCAGTTTACAAAATTCATATATTTGTCATCTAATATAAAACTGCCGGTTTATATGAAAAACAGATATATGAATCCCTACATTGCAGGGACCATGCTCGGAATAGTTTTACTGCTGGCTATGTATCTCTCTGGCAGGGGACTGGGAGCCAGCGGAGGAATAAAATATTGCGCGGTCTCAGTGGTTGGCGCTATTGACCGTCAGCATGCCGAAAATTCAATTTATTACAACAGGTACTTCTCCGATGGAAAAAAGCCTCTAACCAATTGGCTCACTATCGAGATCTTCGGAATACTTGGAGGCGGATTTATTTCTGGTGCGCTCTCGGGCAGGCTCAAATTCAAAGTTGAAAAATCTCCGCTGATATCAAATAAAAAGCGGTTAATATATGCTTTTGCCGGAGGCCTCTTTTTTGTTTACGGAGCTCAGCTTGCAAGGGGTTGTACCAGCGGGGCAGCTCTTTCGGGGATGGCTGTTCTTTCTGTAGCAGGATTTGTTACAATGGCCGCAATTTTTGGCTCGGCTTATGTTTTTGCATGGATCTTCAGAAAAAACTGGATTTGAATCAAGGAGAAAGGCAAATGGAGAAAGGTTTCAGGGTTTCAGGGTTTCAGGGTTTCAGAGTTTCAGAGTTTGACTTCGTCGAACTCGGCTGCGCCACGATTCAGGGTTTAAGTCTGAAACGTGCGAAGCACATGAAACATTGAAACGTGCGAAGCACATGAAACAACTTTTTTAGAGATCGCACGATAAACGATAAACGATAAATGATAAACGATAAAATAATATGGGACCTCTCACTTCAATTATAGCAGTACCGGAATGGCTCGATTTGGTAATAGCCCTTCTGATCGGTATTGGCTTCGGGTTTGCACTTGAACAGGCAGGTTTTTCATCGAGCCGTAAACTTGTAGGGATGTTTTATGGTTACGACACAACTGTTCTGAAAGTGTTTTTTACCGCTGCCATAGTGGCTCTTGTAGGCTCTCAACTGTTGAGCTTTTTCGGGTTACTGAACCTGAACCAGGTATTTGTGAATGAGTTCTATGTAACAGCGGCAATTATAGGAGGAATTATAATGGGAGCAGGATTCATCATGGGCGGATTTTGCCCGGGAACCGGTTTGAGCGCAATGTCAATAGGAAAAATAGACGCTATGGTTTTTATAGCAGGCGGACTTACCGGGGCATTCCTCTTTGCCGAAACATATCCGTTCATTCAGGACATGGCTGAAGGGAACTATAAAGGGCCGGTGAAGATTAATGAGATAATGGGTATATCACCAGGACTGTTTTCACTGATCCTTATCGTAGTTGCAGTGGCCATGTTCAATATCGCCGAACTGGCAGAAAAACGGTTTGCCCGTCCTGATATTACCAATGATTTATAAGTCAATGACAGATGATTACAAGGGAAAAATTTTCAGCAGGACTAGTTCTTTGTGGTATCATTGTGGCAATGTTACCGGCCAACAGTCTGACTTTTGTTGTAAAACCTGAGAAGCTGATGGCTTCAATACTGGATGAAGACACATATTATTCGGTGGATGAGGTTGCAAGGTTCATGGTGTCTGAAGACAGTACAGTACGAATCATTGACGTAAGATCGCCCGGGGAATTCAGTCAGATGAATATTCCGGGGTCGGTTAACATACCCTATAATGAATTCCTTAACGGTGATCCGGGAAGTTTTCTGAGCAGGGATGTAAAAAATATCTTTTATTCGAACGGTGATATTGATTCAAATTACGCTCTCACAATAGCCAGAGGTCTTAACTATAAAAGTTCATACGTAATGAAGGGAGGTCTCAATGAATGGTTCAATACTGTTATGAACAGCAGTTTCAGCGGTGAAAAAATTACCGCAAGGGAGAACGCCCTTTTTGAGAACAGGCTGAAGGCAAGAAAAATTTTCACTGAAATAAACAGTTTGCCCGACAGCCTTAAGGTCAAATATATGGAAGCAAAGCGCACCGCGGTAAAAAAGCTTGACGGTGGTTGCGAATAATGTTTTAATATTAGATTATGATGAAATTTCGAAATAAAAACAAGGTCGTAATTTTTATCTTTCTTCCTGTCCTTCTTTTCCTGGTGTTTAGGCTAACGGCACCCGGGCATTTTAAAGTGAATGCAAAAAAATGGGCCGAGCCATCCTTAAGCAGATCCAATCTGATCAATGAGAGAATGCTGGGTATGATCCAGGGAAATAAACTGCTTATTTATCTTGAAGGGGAAAGTACTGAACAAACAGTAATAAAAGATGCAGTCAGAATCAATCCTGCCACTCTTCTGAGCAAACTTGACATGATAAAGGAACATGTTGGTCCGGTTATATTGTCTTCCTCAGAGTTATCTGTTTCAGTCAGGATATGGATGATTCTCAGCCAGATGGGATACAACAACATCTATATTCTCACTGATGATGAGATGTTAAAATACAAATTCCGGCCGGAAACAACCGGACCGGAATTGTAAGCAGTTGGGATCTCCGTAAATCTATTTTACGACTTCAAAATTATTCACCTCAGCCTTGGTGAAAGGCAGCCACGAAAGGGCGGATCTTTCTTTCACCATCTTATCGTACATAAAACCATTATTCCCATATTTTAAGGTTCTGGCATCGTAACCGAAGAGCCTTAGATAAGCTGTGGCAAAGCCTGAGTTATGTCCAGTGCCGCAATAAACCACAACTGTTTTTCCTGACGGAATTGTTGCCATCTCATCAATAAATCCGAGTGTGGCTTCAGGCTTATACCTCACTGCCCCCGGCAGGTGACCGTCATCATATTTATCTTTCCTTTCAAGATTAATTATGAAAAAGTTATCGGGGTCTTTAAAAATCTCCTCTGCAGCGATAAGAACATTTCCGGTTCCTGCCAAAAACAGGGTTTTGAAACGGACACTGGCAATTTCCTCTCCATTTGTCATACCTGTCTTCAATTCAGGTAATCCGAGGGGTGAGGGTTTCAAGTTATCCTTTACATCCAGATCAGCTTCATACTTTCCGGTAACACCTTTAAGCCAGCCATCCTGTGCATATTTTTCATTCCAGGCGCTCATACCCCACCTCATGGCATAAACATTACCGTAACCCATCAGCCTTAGAAGCGAAACAGTATAACTTGCTATCTGCCCATCGTCGCTTACAATAATTATCTTCTCAAATTCGAATGGTTTTATGCCCGATTCGAAATAAGTTATAAGTTCTTCAAACTTTTTATTGACAGAGCCCTTGATATGTCCTTTATCAAATTCTACGGATGGCCTGAGGTCAATCACAAGATTATTTTTACCAAGCTCTTCATTAACAATTGAAGCTTTGATCAAAGAGGGGAATTCCTTGCCATTTACATAATCACCGTTTGTTTTAAGATACTCCATCAGCGATGCCGTTTCGGTTCCGGCAACTACAGGTTTTTGCGATACACTTTCAGCATTCTGAGTACTGGTTTTATTACCGCTGCATCCGGCAGAAGTAACTATCAGCATCAAAATGAGACTTTTAAATACCTTCATAAATCACACAAATTTTACTATTCTTTTACTGCAGCCAGTTCCTTGTTAAATCTGAGCGTTTCAATACGGTTCCCTGCTTCATCATACTTATATTGCACTACTGCCACACCGGAAGAAGGGTTTTCAAAAGGTTTCCTGTCCTTGTCAAGGCTTTTGACCTCGATAACTGCTCCATGTTTGTCATATAAATACTGGGTAACCGGAACACCCTTTCCACTTACATATTCATTATCCTGGTCGTATAACTCAACTTCCACCGGATAACCGTTGCTATCATATTTGCTGATACGTTTTGACCAGCCTGAATATAGATTTGACATTTGTCCGAACACGTTGTAAACTGAAAACTCTTCCACATCACCCTCTTCATTAGGCACGAAGGTAAAATATGAAACTCCGATATCACCACAGTTTTCAGCAGTACAGTTATACAGGGTATCTCCCATGAAATTAGCCATTCTCGTCAGGTACCCTTTATCATTATAAGAGAACCTTAACTCGTAGAAAGGACAATTAGGATTCATAACAGTCTCTTCATTTGCAAGGTTGTATCTCAGTTCTCTCACCATTCCATCGTCAAGAACGGTCCATACATAATTATGGATTTTATTTCTGTTCTCAACTGGAGCACCGTCTTTTCCATAGAATTTAAGGCCGGTACGGATACCTTTTTCATTGAGGGTATATTCTGCTGTATAAACACCTGAAGATTCTACCCTTTCATTATCCTTGTTATAGAAATGCTTGATCTGCTTGTCATCTTTATATTCATATACGATCTTTGCATTACCACCCATTGAGGAATAACCGAGCAATACATCGTTCCTCACAAATTCAACTGACAGAAGCTTCCCGTCATTGTCGTATGTGAACTTGTAACTGTTAACATTTTTAGCCTCACTATCTTTTATCCGGTGAGTTCCCTTCTCAATATCATAAGGAGTTTCACTGAATTGAAGATTGCGGTAATATTCAACACCACTTTGTGTTTCTTTTTTTCCGGTACAGGATAAAATTCCCATCATTAATAAAAGAACACCGGAGAAGACCAAATTATTTACTTTCATATTATTACACATTTTTAAAATTTTTCAAAAATACAAATATCCCATTAAGTGCAAAGCTACAATCCGAAGGGGATTAAAAACTTTAACAATCATTTTTAATTAATGTTTAACAATTTGCCTGGCAGAACCTGATAAACCTTTTCTGATTCAAACATTATACCCTGTTATTCATATCTTTGTAATTCAAAAATTATTACTTCATGGAAACCTCATTTTTTAATTCCAGCCTCTTCAGTTACCTCATACTCCCTTTGATGATATTCTTTGCACGTATCTGCGATGTATCTATTGGAACAATGAGGATAATCTTTGTATCGAAGGGGAAAAAAAACATTGCCCCTCTGTTAGGATTTTTTGAGGTCCTCATATGGATCATTGTGATAAGCAAGATAATGCAGAACCTTAATAATTATGTCAACTATATTGCTTATGCAGCAGGATTTGCCACCGGCAATCTGGTAGGTATGATAATCGAGGAAAAGCTTGCTGTCGGATATCAGATGATCAGGGTGTTCACTTTCAGGAGAGGTGATGAATTACTTCAGATACTGAACAATAAAGGGTATGGAGCTACAGTAGTTGAAGCTCAGGGGGCACAGGAGAAAGTCAAACTGATATATACAATAGTCAACAGGAACAATCTGGTAAAGGTGCTTACCATCATAAATGAGTTTAATCCAAAGTCATTTTATACTGTAGAAGATGTTAAGACCGTGAATGAAGGTATTTTCCCGCCACATAAACCTAGATTGCTGCCTTTCGGTAATATTATACGGCAATGGCGACCAGGAAAATGATAAATAAGCATAATTGCAGTTTAACAGTAATGCAGATTAAGCAAAAAAAACTAAATTTATTTCCTTAAAACCTCAAAAATTAAGTTCATGGATCAATTTATAAATCATCCGCTGTATAAGAAACACAACATTGACAGCGCAATGAACTCTCTCTGGTGGTTTTATAAAAAGAATTTTATGGTTCTTTTTATAACCTCCCTTTTAATGTCCCTTATCATCCAATATTCTTCAACGCGGATGAATATTGCCGATCTTCAGGGAATCACCGACCCATCAGAACTCCTTAAAAGAATAAAGGATTTTATATTTCCGATACTGATCTTATCATTAATCAGCCTTTTATTCTCGACAATTCTGCAATATTTTGTCATCCATAATCCGGTCGATCCGGAAAAAACAATTCTTGTTTCAGCGCTCAATGCACTTAAATATTTTTTACCATACCTGATAATTATGGTTCTCCTCGCATTCGCAGGTTCATTCGCAATGATTGCAGGAATATTCGTTTTTATAATAGGAGCATTTTTTTCCTTTATCTATATAATGACAATCTATCTTTTCATTCTGCCGGTAATGATGATTGAAGGACCTGACATCGGGAATACCATTAGACGTGCCGTTAAGCTTGCTCATAGCGGTTTCTGGTCAAATATAGGTTGGGTAGGCGTGTTTCTGATACTGCTGATAGTCGTGTCGGTGCTGCTTTCAGCTGTAATCCTTATTCCCTTTTCCGGAAGCTTCATGAAAGCAATTTTCAGTCCTGACGAAGCTCAATCTATGATGGATCTTGCAAGAAATCCGGTTTATCTTGTTCTCTCAGCCCTTGTAAATGCGCTCACTTTCCCGCTGGTCCCGATCTTTGCATCGATCCTCTATTTCAATGGCAGGGCAACGGAGGAACAGGCAGAGGTGGTTCTTGAAAAACCCATGGAGAACAGGGTTAAAGTTGAAGACCTTTATGCCAAACCTTACGCCGAAGATAATATTGAAAATCCTGACAGGAATAAGTCTTCTGAATGATAGCCTAAATATTAAATTTAACTTAATGTCACATTTAAATCTTGATTATCTGGTTTATTATTAATATTTTCGTGATCGTTAACGATCAGATTGGATCATTGAAATTTTTAATACCCTGATATATGAAAAACTTTATTCATGATGACTTTCTGCTGGGAAATAAGACAGCAATAAAGCTTTACCATCAGTATGCGGAAAACCAGCCGATAATTGATTTCCACTGCCACCTTTCGCCATCAATGATAGCTGATGATCGTCAATTTTCAAATCTTACCCAGGCCTGGCTTGAAGGAGATCATTATAAATGGCGGGCATTAAGGATAAATGGAGTCGAAGAGAAATATTGCACAGGAAGTGCAACAGATGCTGAAAAATTCAAAAAATGGGCTTATACGGTTCCTTCAACTGCAGGTAATCCCTTATATCACTGGACACATCTTGAACTTGCAAGGTACTTCGGGATTTATGACCTTCTCTCTCCTGACTCTGCAGACAATATCTATGAAAAAGCATCAGCAATGCTGCAGACAAAGGATTTCAGTACAAGGTCAATGATCAGGAAAATGAATGTGGAGCTTGTTTGCACAACAGATGATCCGACCGACAGTCTTGAACCTCACAAGGCGCTTAAAAAAAGTTTTGAGATCCCGGTTTTGCCCACATGGCGCCCCGACAACATAATAAAAACCGAAGATCCCGCTAAACTTGCAGCGTATATAAAGAAGCTTGAAAGTGCAAGTAATATAGGTATCCATAATTTAGCGACACTGATAGATGCACTTGATAAACGACACCAGTATTTTCATGACATGGGAACAAGACTTTCTGACCATGGTCTTGACCGGTTCTCCTATGCTCCGTACACATCTTCTGAAATAGAAAAAGTTCTTTCGAAGCTGCTATTGGGAAACGCCGTTACACCTGATGAAGCCGAAATATTTAAATGCGCGCTCATGACCGAGCTCTGCAGGATGAATCATAAAAGGGGCTGGACACAGCAGTTCCATGTGGGAGCCCTGAGAAACAATAATACAAGGGCATTCAGGAAACTGGGCCCCGATACAGGATGGGATTCCATCGGTGTTCCGCAGGATGCGTTTAAAATGTCACGTTTTCTTGATTCACTTGATGATACTGATCAGCTTGCAAAAACCATTCTTTACAACCTGAATCCTGCCGATAACGAAATGATGGTTACAATGGCGGGTAATTTCAATGACGGGTCAACAGCAGTAAAAGTACAGTATGGAGCAGCATGGTGGTTTCTCGATCAGAAAGCCGGAATGGAAAAACACCTGAAAGATCTTTCCGCTTTGGGCCTTCTTAGAAGGTTTGTAGGTATGGTAACTGACTCCAGAAGCTTCCTCTCCTACCCCAGGCATGAATATTTCAGACGACTGGTTTGCAATTATGTGGGCGAGGAGGTTGAAAATGGAACTATTCCTGATGAGGAATATATTTTAAAACCAATGATTGAAGGTATTTCATACCGTAATGCAAAAGAATATTTTCAGTTTGGGAAATAATAATTCCGGACAGACTGCACCCAGGAGAAAGATCAAATTCAGGGTTCAGAAATATTGAAATGAAAAAATACATTAATTAAAAAATCCATATAATGAACGATCTTAATTTAAAAGGAAAAGTCGCAGTTATCACCGGTGGCGCCGGTATAATCTGCTCAACAATGGCAAAATCGCTTGCTGCACAGGGTGTTAAAACAGTCATTCTTGATCTGAACAAGGAAGCAGCTGTTAAAGTAGCCGACGAAATTAAAGCAGAATTCAAGACTCCCTCAATAGGTGTTTCAGCAAGTGTTCTTGATAAAGCTTCACTTGAAGCTGCACTTAAAGAGATCCACGATGCATTCGGTCCGATCGACATCCTTGTAAACGGAGCAGGCGGAAACTCTCCGGCAGCAACTACTAAGGTTGAAAATATGGACGGCTCAGGGAAAGATAAGCCTGAAGAGACCTTTTTTGGCCTTCAGATCGAAGGATTTGACAAAGTATTCGATCTTAATTTCAAAGGGACCCTCCTGCCCTCCATGGTATTCGGAAAAGACCTGGTTGACAGGAAAAGCGGGAACATAATAAACATCTCTTCGATGAATTCATACAGACCGCTTACAAAGATCCCTGCATATTCTGCTGCAAAAGCTGCAATAAATAATTTCACCCAGTGGCTGGCTGTTCATTTTGCAAAGACAGGAGTAAGAGTCAATGCAATTGCCCCCGGATTTCTTCTGACAAACCAGAACAGGTTCCTTCTTATTGATGAAAAAACCGGCGGTTATACTGCAAGGGGAAATAAAATAATAAACGGAACTCCGATGGGACGTTATTGTGTACCTGAAGAACTGACAGGAACACTTTTGTACTTATGCTCCGATCTTTCTAAATTTGTTACAGGTGTTGTTATCCCTGTCGACGGTGGCTTCAGCGCTTACAGCGGAGTTTAAAGCGTAGAGCGTAGAACGTAGAGCGTAAAGCGTAAAGCGGGTAGCGTAAAGCGGGTAAAATCCCGTGGTTAAGAATAAATTAAAATTCAGATAAAATGATATACTATCAGAATGGTTCGGAAAATACGGTAATAAGCGCGAAGGATCTTGAATATGGTCTTTATTCGGCGCTTGTTAAAATCGGGGAAAAAAAGAAAGTTCTTGTTGTTCCTCCCGATTTCACCCGTTTTCATTCCAAGGCCGGTGATGTAACAACATTGCTCTATAAATATTATAAGGATAACCTTAAGGATATCCTTCCGGCTCTGGGTACTCATGTACCGATGTCGGATGAGCAGCTCACTGAGATGTTCAGGGATGTGCCGAAGAACCTTTTCAGGGTGCATGACTGGAGAAAAGATGTGGTAACGGTAGGAACCGTACCTGGTAAGTTTGTCTCGGAGATTACCGGTGGTGCGCTGGATTATGAATGGCCCGCACAGCTTAACAAGCTGGTCTATAACGGAGGTCACGATCTCATAATCTCAGTTGGACAGGTCGTTCCACATGAAGTTATCGGTATGGCCAATTATAATAAGAATCTTTTTGTGGGCACAGGCGGACCTGAAGGTATAAACAAAAGCCATTTTCTTGGAGCTGTCTATGGAATGGAAAAGATAATGGGTAAAGCCAGTAACCCGGTAAGAAGTCTTCTGAATTATGCATCGGCTAACTTTACTAAGCACCTGCCTGTGATATATATACAGACAGTTATAGGCAGGGATGAGACCGGCAGACTTGTAATAAGGGGGCTTTACATCGGCGACGATGAAGAGGTATTCCTGCTGGCATCGGAGCTTTCGCTGAAGGTTAATTTTGTGATTCTCGATAAACCTCTTAAAAAAGTTGTTGTTTACCTCGACCCTTCCGAATTCAAAAGCACCTGGCTCGGCAACAAGAGCATATACAGAACGCGAATGGCGATGGCCGACAATGGCGAACTGATCGTTCTTGCCCCCGGACTGAAAGAATTTGGGGAAGACAAGGAAATTGACAGGCTGATAAGAAAATACGGTTACAGGGGAACTCCGGCAACTTTAAAATCACTGAAGGAGAATCCCGAACTTAATGACAACCTCAGTGCTGCTGCCCATCTGATTCATGGAAGCTCGGAAGGCAGATTTTCAATTACTTACTGCCCGGGTAATGTCACAAAGCAGGAAATTGAATCGGTCAATTTCAAGTATGCCGACCTCGGTAGTATGATGAAAAAGTATAATCCTGAAATATTGAAAGATGGTTTTAATAGAACAGGTGAAGAAGAAATATATTACATCTCCAATCCTGCCCTTGGATTGTGGACATCAAGGGAAAGGATCAGCAAATGATAAAATGGGGCATAATAGGATGCGGAAATGTAACTGAGGTTAAAAGCGGACCTGCTTTTTACAAGGTCAACGATTCAAGGCTGGTAGCAGTTATGCGGAGGAATGCCGGTCTTGCCGAAGATTATGCCAGGCGTCATAATGTTCCCAGGTTCTATTCTGATGCTGATAAGCTGATCAATGACAATGAGGTCGATGTCGTTTACATCGCAACCCCTCCGGGAAGCCATGCAGAATATGCGCTCAGGGTAATAAATGCAGGTAAACCTGTGTATATCGAAAAACCGATGGCTGCTAATTACACCGAATGTCAGATAATAAATGAAGCAGCAGAAAAAAAGAATGTACCCGTATTTGTTGCCTATTACCGCAGAGCACTTCCCGGTTTCAAGCTTGTGAAAAATCTTATCGAAAGCGGCAGCATAGGAAATGTATTGTTTGCACAGATTGAGCTGTTCAAAACCCCTTCGGCAGATGAGAAAGCAGGAAGGCTACCATGGCGCGTTGATCCTGAAATATCAGGAGCAGGTCATTTTTTTGATCTTGCCTCTCATCAGCTCGATTACCTTGACTATCTATTCGGACCTGTTATGAAGGTAAAATCGGTAGCTCTTAACCACCTGGGACTTTACAAAGCTGAGGATTTCGTTTCAGCTCAGTTCATATTCCCAAGAAACGTGGTGGTTACTGGCACATGGTCGTTCAGTGTATCACCGGAATGTTCGAGAGATACTATCGAGATTTTTGGCGATGAAGGATCAATACGGTTTTCAACATTCAGCTTCGATCCGGTCATAATGGTAAATCAATCTGGTCGCAGGGAGTTCGTAAATGAGCGTCCCGAGCATGTTCAGTTTTACCTTATTGATAAGATAGTAAAAGACCTGATGGGAAATGGGACATCCCCAAGCACGGGGATCTCGGGCGCCCGGACAAGCTGGGTAATGGATGAAGTTGTGAAAAAGTACTACGGCAGAAGCTGAAAAGGAATGAGAATTATTCCTGGCCTGTAAATGCCAAAATGAATAATATAGTTTAATTATAAATATTTTATTACCAATGAAAAAATTATCGGACATCGGTCTAATCGGACTGGCAGTTATGGGTGAGAATCTTGTTCTTAACATGGAGAGCAAAGGATTCCAGGTAACTGTCTATAACAGGACAACACAGAAGGTTGATGATTTTCTTGCAGGCAGAGCCAAAGGCAAGAATATTTTAGGATCTCATAGCATTGAGGAGTTTGTAAAATCGCTCGAGAGACCAAGAAAAATGATGATAATGGTGAAGGCCGGTAGTGCAGTTGACGACACTATCAATGCCCTTATACCTTATCTTGACAAGGGCGATATTATCATTGACGGAGGAAACACGCATTTTCCTGATACTAACAGGAGAACCGCAATGGTTGAGAGCAAAGGTCTGCTCTATATCGGAACAGGTGTTTCGGGTGGTGAAGAAGGTGCCCTGCTGGGACCATCAATCATGCCCGGCGGATCAAAAGAAGCCTGGCCTCATGTAAAGCCAATTTTCCAGGCAATAGCTGCAAAAGTTGACGATGGAACTCCATGCTGCGACTGGGTTGGGGAAAACGGAGCCGGTCATTTTGTTAAAATGGTCCACAATGGTATTGAATATGGTGACATGCAATTAATCACCGAAGCGTACCAGATAATGCGCGACCTGCTGGGAATGACCGCCGATGAGATGCATCTTGTTTTCAAAGAATGGAATGAAGGCGAGCTCGACAGTTACCTTATTGAAATAACCAGGGATATCCTCGCATATAAAGATACAGATGGAAAACCTCTGGTAGATAAGATCCTCGACACAGCCGGCCAAAAAGGAACGGGAAAATGGACAGCTGTTTCAGCTCTCGATCTTGGAATTCCGCTCACACTTATCGGTGAAGCTGTTTTCTCAAGATGCCTTTCTGCAATTAAGGAAGAACGCGTACAGGCTTCAAAAATACTTCATGGGCCTGAGGCTGCTTTTAAAGGGGACAGGAAAAGCTTCATTAATGATCTGAGGGATGCCCTCTATGCATCGAAAATAGTCTCTTATGCCCAGGGGTACTCACTTATGAGTGCGGCAGCTGTTGAATACGGCTGGAAACTTAATTACGGTGGCATAGCACTCATGTGGCGCGGGGGTTGTATAATCAGATCGGCATTCCTTGGTAAAATTAAGGAGGCTTTTGATAAAAATGAATC
The DNA here is from genome assembly GCA_942492865.1 of uncultured Bacteroidales bacterium. Classification (GTDB taxonomy): domain Bacteria; phylum Bacteroidota; class Bacteroidia; order Bacteroidales; family VadinHA17; genus LD21. Next base: position 4,160,855 of record OW818650.1, read on the forward strand.
AATTACGAATCTGCTTCTTGATCCTTTCTTCAAAGGGAAGGTGGAAAAAGCACAGAAAGGATGGAGAAATGTTGTAGCTACAGCAGCAACTAACGGTATCCCGATACCTGCAATTTCATCGGCCCTCGGATATTTTGACGGCTACCGCTGCGAAAAATTACCGGCAAACCTGCTTCAGGCACAACGTGATTATTTCGGAGCTCATACTTATGAGCGATTAGATAAACCAAGAGGTGAATTCTTCCATACAAACTGGACCGGAAGAGGAGGAACAACTGCATCGACAACATATAATGTTTAATTAATCGATAACCTTAAAACTATGCCCGAAAACAAAAAAATTGGTAACTACAGATGGACTGTCTGTGCACTGATATTCTTTGCAACGACAGTAAACTACCTCGACAGGCAGGTAATCGGAATCCTGAAGCCTATGCTGGCCACAGACCTGGATATCGGCGAAAAGGAGTATTCCTATATTGTTATGGCCTTCCAGTTATTCTATGCGCTGGGCATGGTGGCTGCAGGACGTCTTATTGACAAGTTTGGAACAAAACTTGGTTATGGAATCGCAGTGATTGTATGGAGCCTGGCAGCAATGGGCCATGCCCTTGCACGTGGAGCATTCGGATTCGGTTTTTGGAGAGCCCTACTTGGGATAAGTGAATCGGCTAACTTCCCTGCAGCAATAAAAGTTGTTGCGGAATGGTTCCCAAAGCGTGAAAGAGCCCTGGCAACAGGTATATTCAATTCAGGTACCAATATAGGGGCCATAGTTGCTCCAATTGCTGTTCCGGCAATTTATCTTGCCTGGGGATGGCAGGCTGCTTTTATCATAACAGGAGCAATAGGTTTTATCTGGCTCATATTCTGGTATATATTCTATGAGATACCTCAAAAACAGAAACGAGTTCAACAGGCTGAGGTGGATTATATTCTTAGTGATACCGATGAGCAGAATGAATCACAGGAAAAAATTCCATGGGTCAAACTTCTGAAATTTCGTCAGACCTGGGTGTTCTTTATCGGTAAAGGGCTCACTGATCCTATATGGTGGTTTTACCTCTTCTGGATACCCGGCTGGCTGGCTGAAGTTAGAGGAACAGGGCTTGACCTCAAGTCGTTCGGACTTCCTCTGGTTGTTATCTATTCTGCAACAACGGTTGGAAGCATTTTCGGAGGATGGCTCTCATCGTACATGATCAAAAAAGGTATGTCTCCTTTCACAGCTAGAAAATATACCATGCTCATATTCGCTCTTCTCGTAACTCCAATCGTATTTGCACAGTCACCGGGAATAAGCACATGGGGTGCTGTGGGTTTAATTGCACTTGCTGCCTCATCGCACCAGGCTTGGTCGGCTAACATATTCACAACCGTATCTGATGCTTTCCCGAAAAGAGCCGTAAGCTCAGTCACCGGAATTGGTGGTATGGCCGGAGGTTTAGGCGGACTTGCCATTTCATACATTGCCGGGGCCGTACTGAATCATTATAAAAATGCGGGCCATATTGAGACCGGCTATGTAGTAATGTTCATAATTGCCGGATCAATGTACATAATTGCCTGGACCATTATGAACGTGTTTGCACCAAAGAACAAAAAGGTAGTTATTGACTGATTATTTTTCTGTTTTTAAAAGAACCAAATAATTTGATCCGTTCTAAATCATTCCTGTTTTGATTTTAGAACGGATCAAAAAATTTCATACTGATAATGTCTCCCACAAAAGCAAGGATAAAAGATATAGCTCTGAAGGCGGGAGTATCAATTGGTACTGTCGACAGAGTATTGCATGAAAGAGGTGAAGTGGCGGAAGAGACCAGGAGAAAGGTTCTTCAGATAGCCGGAGAGCTCTCTTATTCTCCGGATTATATGGCAAGGGCTTTAAAAACAAGAAAGAAAATACGGCTTTTGTCGCTCCTGCCCGAGCCCACTGAAGAAAATGCTTTCTGGAGCAGGCATCCATACGGTATTAGGAAGGCTCTTGATGAACTGGATCCCTTCCCTATGACAATCGAACAGTTCACTTTTGATATCAGAAATGAAAAAGACTTTCAGAAGAAAGCTGACGAGGTTCTTAAATATCATCCTGATGGAGTGATACTTGCCCCTATCTTCAAGGCTGAATCAATATTGTTCTGCAAGAAACTTACTGATGAACATATTCCGTTTGCCTTTATTGACGGTTTTATAGAGGAAACTGATTTCCTTTCCTATACAGGTGAGGATATCTTTCAGAGCGGAAGGGTTGCAGGGCAGCTGATAGATATGATCACACCGGTAGAAAAAGATATCCTCGTCATAAACATTGCCCGGAACCTTCAGAATATTCATCATTTAAATAACAGGACACAGGGCTTTCTAAGCTATTTCCCTGATAAAGGAAAAAATTGCGGAAAGAAGATCTCACTTAATATTCCTGATATCGAAACAGAAAAGATCAGGCTCAGAATTGAAAATGATATTTTCAGAAAAAATGACATTGGATCTATATTCATAACAGGATCAAAATCATTCAAAATAGCTGAATTTCTTGAAGCTGAAGGAATCTATCCGGTCAATATTGTCGGGTATGATCTTCTCGATAAAAATGTAAGATACCTTAAATCAGGGATAATTAAATTTTTAATCGGACAAAGACCTGAGGAGCAGATTTATAAAGGTATAAAAAAACTATTTGATTTCTTATCTTTGAATCGTTTACCGGAGAAGATTGAATATCTTCCCATAGATGTCGTGACATCTGAGAATGCAGACTTTTTTATAAATAAAACTAAAAAATAATCATCATGAAGACAATTGGAAAATACTCTTTTGGACTTGGCGACAGATTTGGTCATCAGGGAGCTGCTCAGCTAAAGGCTATTATCAATGCCGGCAAAAAAGGTATTGAAATAACACCTGTCTGGAACAAATCAAACAGGGAACATAACACAATCGGCACACTGCCAGGTGATGTAAGGGTTGAAGCCGACACAGTAACAGGTAAAGCCGGGTTTAATAAACCATATTTTGTTGATGCTGATCATATTAACCTCGATACTGTTGACAGGTTTATCGATAGTTCTGATTTTTTCACTATCGATGTTGCATCCTACATAGGGAAGAAAGCCGAGCAGAAAGAAATTGACAATTTTGTATCAGGTGCAAAAAAATATATCGGGGTGCTTAATATCCCGGGAATAAAGTCATCATTTAATACCACAACAAACCAGGTTGAGAAAATAGCTGAAAAATATCTTTTCGCAGCAATAAAAGCCAGCGAGATCTTTAACAGGATTGCTGACAAAAAAGGGAAAGATAATTTTGTTGCTGAAGTCTCAATGGACGAAGTGCCTGATCCTCAGACACCCGTTGAATTATTCTTCATCCTTAAGATGCTTGCTTCCAGGAATATACCAGTACAGACAATAGCTCCAAAATTTTCCGGAAGGTTCAACAAAGGCGTGGATTATGTAGGCGATCCGGCGAAATTTGCTGAAGAATTCGAAGCTGACCTAATGGTAATCGATTTTGCAGTTAAGGAATTCAATCTGCCAAAAAACCTCAAGATGAGTGTTCATTCCGGTTCGGATAAATTTGCAATCTATCCTCTTATTGGTGCACTGGTAAGAAAACACAACAAAGGACTTCATCTTAAAACAGCAGGCACAACCTGGCTTGAGGAAGTTATCGGATTGGCAGAGGCCGATGGTGAGGCGCTTGCATTTGTAAAGGATATCTATATTAAGTCGCTGGAGAAGATAGAAGAACTTTGTGCTCCTTATGCAGATGTTATCGATATTGATGCATCCAAACTTCCTTCAAAAGATGAAGTTGCAAAATGGGACAGCAGAAAATTTGCCGATTCAATAAGGCATGTACAGGAAAATAAAAATTATAATCCAAATATGAGACAGCTTATACATGTAGCATATAAGCTTGCTTCTCTTAAAATGGAGAAATATTTTGAGCTCCTTGAAAAGAATGAAAAAATTGTTGCAGATTGTGTTTATCAGAATGTCTATGACAGACATATCTGCAGGTTATTTGATATAAAATAGAACTTATTACAATGAAAAAGTCCTGAGCTTGCACTCAGGACTTTTTATTTAATGGGTAATTAATCTATTATTTCTCGTACATAACCTCCTTTGATCCGGATATTTTATTATCAGCTATATTGATTGCAGAAGATTTTTTCCCGACTATAATGGCTGTCGTCTGGTTTCCTTTACCTGTTGAACGTATTAAATTGTTTTTAATAGTAATGTCGTGAGTTACTCCCCCGATTCTGAAACCGGCTGCTTCCCCTTTCATTCCATTATTTTCAATCGTATTATTCACAAAAGTATTCCGGTGTCCGCTGTTCTCCTCAGTTTCGTTACGGAAAAGCACACCCTGGTTAGCATTTTCATAGACATGGTTATTTTCAAAGAAATTATCAGTGTCTTTATGACCTATTGAAATTCCATTGTCGCCGTTTGCATAAATTGTATTGTTCCGGAAAACACCATTTTGAACACGCCAGCATAAAAAGATACCATCACCTTTATTATGGTGGCTTATGCAGTTTTCAATTACCGACCGGTCAGAGCCTGTTCCGGGATGGAATCCAAGACCATTGCCGTTTGACACCTCACAGCCTTTAACCGAAATATTCTCAGTTATCTGCCAGCTGAAGGAATCTCCATTGAACTCATTTACCTTCACATTCTCAACCATGCAATTTTTGGATTTGTGAATATAGACGCCTCCTCCGCGACATCCGTTGATGTAGTCGTTGGTACCTTTATTTCCCTCAACAACAAGATCTTTAATCTGAATATTTTCAACCCCTACTGCTTCAATTATCGAGCAACCATTTGATACTGTGCCGTTTTTCGAAGCGATGTAATCATTAACTGTGTTGTTGTCAAAATAGATCACATTGTCTTTAATGTCGGTTATTATTGCTGTGGTAACATCCCATCCGTCATTATTCGCATCATCATAAAGCTGTATTCCCATTCCTTCTTTCAGGCCGCTTACATCCTTTACAACTGCCTTTAACATTCCCCAGTCTGCATCAATTATAAAGCTTGTTCTAAATCCATCGCATTTATGAAGAATGGTTTCTTTCCCCGATCCTATAAGAGATGTATTGTCTGAAAGCCGGATGGGTCCTGTGATCTCAAAAGTTCCCCGGTTCAGCTTCACCGTGCCACCACCTCTTGCCTCCACCGCATCGAGTGCAATCTGGATCGCCTTTGACGTAAAACCCGGAATATCCGCATCCGGACCTCCGACAGTTATAATTGCTTCGGCATTTTTTATATCTACCAGCCCAATATTCTGACCATTAATAGCTGAATTAAATGCCAGAAACAGAATCAGGTACACTAAATAAATTAATCTGTTTTTCATTTTCTAAACCTTATTTATGATTTTGTTTATGTTAAATTAATATTTAATTGATTCACATTTTTTTCCGCTTTTAAGCCCCCTTCTCCTCTACGCTCTACGCTCTACGTTCTTCGTTCTTCGTTCTTCGTTCTTCGTTCTTCGTTCTTCTCTCTACGCTCTACGCTCTACGCTCTACGCTCTACGCTCTACGTTCTTCGTTCTTCGTTCTTCGTTCTTCGTTCTTCGTTCTTCGTTCTTCTCTCTACGCTTTACGCTTTACGTTCTTCGCTTTACGTTCTTCTCTCTACGCTCTACGTTCTACGCTTTACGCTTTACGTTCTTCGCTCTCCGCTCTACGCTCTACGCTTTACGCTCTTTATGCAGTGATCCATTTATAAGTACATCCCTGTTTAAAATGGATTACATCAACTGACTGGAACTTCTCACTGATTATATTTCTCAATTCCCTTAATCCCATCTCTTCTGTTGCTCCGTGATTAACAATAACCAGAGGACGGCCGGTATCCCTTGCAAAGTAAGTCTGTGTCCATGTTTTAACAGAATCGTCAATTGCAATTGCAAGATCAGGTTTCAGATCAGCAAATCTCATCGGGTCGCAGATCGCACCAGTACCGACGCCCACACTTGTGACGGGATAATCAGGATCACCGTAGAAGGCGACACCCGGCTGTCCAACCTCCGCCATCCTTTTTGCAATATCTGCGGCCACAACAGAAGCAGCCTGTTTCTTTATCCTGTACACATTGTAATAAGTTTTTGAATTAATAATATCCGAATTCTGAAATCCGAGAAATTTTCCAAATGAATAAGGTATGCCCCGGTCCTTTAATGCATCTAACGTATCGTGATGTCGTATTATTACCAGACCGTTATCGAGGATCCATTTCTTCTTGCTTTCCACAAGCTCCTTATACTGGTTCCTGGTATATTCCACATCGCTGTATTCCCTTTTCTCATCCAGATCCCAGTGAGTATAGAATGTCGGTTCGTGTGTTACTAGAACGTTGACACCTGCCCTGACAGCCTCTTTGCACGTGTCCCAGTATGGCATCCAGCAGGTGCCGATTTTTTTGATCTTTGTTCCGGGATCTCCGATTATTATCCTGTCAACGGTTTTTTCCGGAAGCGGGACCAGCGATACCAGGTACTTCTGAAGCTCTGCAGCAGTCATTTCGCCGGTCATCTGATAACTTCCTGTCTTGCCTGCCGGGCTGATGAAAACACCAGCCATTGCAGTAAATTTTATAAAATCTTTTCTGAGCATGATGCAGTTTATTTATTTATTAAAAGATAGCAGGAAAAATATAAAAGAAAAAATAAAAGTATCAAGTAGCATAAATTTACTTGCACCAGGATAGCTTCACTGAGTTTAAGAACCCTTGCTGCGCTGATCTATAAAGCTATCTTTAAAATCATTGGTGACGCCGACAATGAGATCCCTTGCTGCGCTGATTTATGAAGGTATCTTTAGAATCATTGGTGACGCCGACAATGAGATCCCTTGCTGCGCTGCGGGATGACAGGCGCTTTTGGAGTCCATTGGGGGAATGGGATTCCTAAAAACAATAATTATTTTTGATCATCAAAAAAATAAGCGAACTTTAAACCTTCCCCTTCCCAATAATGTTGAGATAAAATATATGCATCATGGGATTGACGGAGCAAAATAAATTACCTCGATTATGAAAATAAACAGGCGTTCATTTGTAAAAACCGCAGGACTGGGCGGAGCTGCAATGGTATCTTCTCCTATAAGCGGGTTTTTTCAACAAGGTACAGGTAAAGTAGAAGTGGTAAATCCCTTTAACCGTATACCGGTCGGACTTATTATTGATGATTCCACAACGCTGGTCAACATGGCGCATTTCGGAATTCCACAATTCGGGGAGGTTTTCCCTGAACAGTATAAGAAGGATTGGAGAAAGTTACCCCGTGAAATACCTGATTCTTTTGTAAGGGAATTTGGGGAATGGTGCCATGAGAACGGAGTCAAAGGGAAATACAGCGTTGTTCCTTATCCTGCATGCACCGGATGGGTTAGCCGTTTCATACCCGGATGGACAAAAAAGGAGCTTGATGACAGCCTGAAGCTAATCCGCGAAGTTATTCTGCCCGACTGGGATATACATCCTGAAATGGTGAGCCATACCCGTGTTATCGATATAAAGACCGGAAAGCCTTATCCTTTCGCTACGCCTGAATATATGGAAAACTGGGAATGGAGCCAGAAAAAAAGCTCTGATGAACTTGCTGCTTACCAGGCCTATGCCTTACAGATCTTAAAGGAAGCCGGATTGCCATGCGAGGGATTGACAACTCCCGGAGGATATGGGGGCAGGAACCAGGAAAATCTTGCTGTGGGAACATTACAGGCTGTCAGGGATATATATAAAGCCGAAATACCTCATTATTTCAGGGATGTTTTTACTGAAAAGGGTAAAAGCGTGGCACCGGTAGTGAAATACCCTTCAGGACTGGAAGGGAATGATCCGCAATGTGTCGTATCGGTTATCGGTTGTACCTCAGACTGGTTCGGGAACTGGGATGGCCTTGTGCCAGGCAGTGTTGACAACTTCATTACGGAGGACCTGAAATCAGGCAGAATGGTTGATGTGATCGACAGCGGAGAACCTGCAATAATGGTTTGCCACTGGCCCGGAATTTATTTCAACGGTGACAAAGTCGGATTTAATATCCTCAAACAGATCGTTAGCCGTCTCAACCAGAAATATGACAATCTTGTATGGATGAAACTAAGTGAATTGTCGAGATACTGGGCTGCCAAAGAACTTACTTCTATTGAGCTCAAAGGAAATTCAGTTAGTATGCGTGCTCCTTTTGCAACCCCCGGGTTTACCATTAAGGTGAAATCTGCAGGCAGGCATCCAGGTTTGAGAAAAGACGGCGGAGAGGTCAGCCGATTCGAAAAAGTAAATGATATAAAGGGATTAAAAGCCAATACATGGTTTACAGATAAGGAGAGCGCTTATCTTTGCTTTGATCTTGAAAAAGGATCCAGTGAAGTGATCTTGGGATGATCAGCTCAATCCATGGTAGTTGATGCACTGAATGGCCGTGGCTGAGTCTGTTCAATATCAAATACTATGATCTCATTCATGCCTGTTTTTATCCAGGATGCCGGGCAATAAAATCTCCGCTGAGGACCTGAATTCCAAAACCTCCCCAGGTTATGGCCGTTTATCCAGACCATTCCTTTTGTATAGCCTGAAATATCAAAGAATGTATCAGCGTTATCTATAAGCGAGAAATTGCCTTTAAAAAATATTCCGGGTTTTTTAAGATTTCTTCCCGTTGAGCGGAGGTCATAAATGAATTTCCAGTCCATGGGAATATTGTATATACTCCAGTTAGTAAGAACAGCGTCGTTCAAAGTTACTTTTTCGGTAATGCCTTTCCGGTCTATAAGGTTTGGTTCGGGCCTGATCCTACCCATTGCTTCAACCAATATCTCAAGTACAGGAACTTCAGCCTGACTGGCAGGAACATCAATTGAATTTATGCCTTTTGTCCTGTCAAGGCTCCCCAAATACTGACCATCCAGGAAAACCGTAGCATAATCGTGCACATCGGTTACCGTCAGCTTACCTGTTTTCTGACCGGTAAGAGAAGTTTTATAGAGTATATATCCATAATCCTGACCGTATTCCTCCATCGCTTTCGGATGCTCTGAAGTAACCGGCCGGGGCAGATTATCCCAGACAGAAGTGAATGGCTGCATGCTTAAGGCAGGTATTTCGAAGATCCTTATTGAATCGGGAATTTCTTCTGCCTTTTTTCCTTTCGGCATATAAGAATCCAAAACGCCTTTTAAAGTCATGAATAGCGGAGTCGGAGAGCCCTGTTCTGATATAGGAGCTCCAAGATCATAACTTGTTATATCAGGTTGAAAATTATTGCCATCAATACAGGAGCCGGAAGAAAAACCAAAATTTGTTCCTCCGTGAACCATATACAGATTGAATGATTTTTTCCCGTCCATAAGCGATCTTACTTTTTTTATCAACCCTGTTGTATCTGGTTCGGCCCATTTCTCACCCCAGTGAATGCACCTGCCATTATTCTGATCTGAAGCAAACAGATTAACCTGATCTATTGCTTCACTCTCTTGCACCACGGGAACATCAATATCATTATTGCTCAACAATTTTTTCAACCAGGCCGTATTGGTGGCCTCCCCATCTTCAACCTGGATCATCAGTAATGGACCTCCCTCTTTTACCTGGAATGGTTTTAATATTCCGGCAAGTTCCTTTATATATCGTTCAACAGCAGCGGCGTAAGTCGCGTCATCAGATCTTAACTTTGTATTGCTGCTACGGAGCAGGTAAGACGGCAGCCCGGCGAATTCCCATTGTGCGCCTGTCATTGGGCCTGTTTTTAAGATCAACCACATCTTTTCTTCCAGCATTGTTGTCAGAAACCTTGTAAGATCGCGGTTATCAGAATTAAAATCAAATTCACCCTCCTTTAATTCATGGTAGTTCCAGAAGATACTGGCAGTAATAGTATTAAGGCCCATTGCTTTAGCCATCTTTATCCTGTGCTCCCAGTAATCAACCGGAATCCTCGATGGATGCATTTCACCGCTTATTACCTGGTATGGTTTTTTATCAAGGATCAGTTCCGAATTGCGCACTTCAAATGTATGCTTTCCCTTCTGAGCCTGACCTGATGAAGCAAGCAGTATCAGAATGGATATTGCTGAGAAAATAATTTTCCGGTTTATCATTTTAACATTTTTTTAACACCATATCCGCTTCCCTTGCAGGTCGGGAGCTTTCCACTGAAGCGCTGCGGGGTCAGCAAGCCATTCAAACCCCGTCCAGAGGATTCAGGGGTAAATCTAAATTTGTTGAAACTTATGCAATTTACTATAAAAACCATTCTCTTTTTTCATAAGTTCCTCATGAGTTCCGGTTTCAACAATCCTTCCGTCATCAAGGACTGCAATCACGTCGGCATGCTGAATTGTTGAAAGCCTGTGAGCAATTATAATTGAAGTCCTGTTTTTCATCAGCTTCAATATTGCATCCTGCACAAGCCTCTCTGATTCTGTATCGAGAGCTGATGTTGCTTCATCGAGAATGAGTATGGGAGGATTTGCCATAATAGCCCGTGCAATGCTTATCCGCTGACGCTGGCCGCCGCTAAGCTTGTTTCCCGACTCGCCCACGGTGTTATCATAACCATTTTCAGTTTCATTTATAAATTCATGTGCATTGGCAATCCTGGCTGCAGCTTCAACCTCAGCCATATCATAAGTTTTGACTCCGAAGGCAATGTTTTCCTTGAACGATGTATTAAACAGTATAGGTTGCTGGCTCACAATTCCCATCAGATTACGCAGATCCTGTATTTTAAGATCCCTTATATCCCTTCCATCAATTATCACGCTTCCCTGGTCAGCATCTATGAATCTTGGAAGGAGGTCAGTTAGAGTCGATTTTCCTGAACCGGATTTTCCAACGATGGCAACAGTCTGTCCCTTCTTTATTTTCAGATTGATATCCCTGAGTACCGGTTCGCTGTTATATGCGTACCATATCCCCTTGAATTCTATTGAATCATGAAATTCACATACAGTAACGGCATCCTTCTTCTCAACAATCAATTCTTCGGCATCAAGAATCTGATCTATCCTGTCAATTGAAGCCATTCCCTTCTGAATGCTGAACCAGGCTGTTGTTATATTTTTTGCAGGCTGAATGATCTGTGAAAATATAATCAGGAACGCGATAAGCTTATCAGGGGTCATGTTACCGGCTTCCTGAAGAGCAAGATTCCCTCCGAAATACATCAGTATCATAACCACTATGGTTGCAAGGAATTCGCTTATAGGTGAAGCAAGATATGCCTTACGCGTAACTCTCTTGAATACTTTGGAATAAATGACATTTGTTTGTTCAAAATGTTTTTTCATTTTATCTTCAGCATTAAAGCCCTTGATTATTCTTAGTCCGGTGAGCGTTTCCTCAACCGACGACAATAGTTTTCCAAGACTTTGCTGAGCCAGCAATGATGATGATCTCAATGTTCTGCTTGTAAGTCCAATCAACCAGCCACTGACAGGGAGCAGTGCCATAGCAAAGAGAGTCAGCTGAAAACTGGTTATAAAGAGATAAATAACAAATATCAGAATATACATAGGATCCCTGAAGATCATTGTGAGGGAAGACATTACGGAAATTTCTATTTCCTGGACGTCATTTGAGATCCGGGTCATTACATCACCTTTTCTTGCATCACTGAAAAATGACAGGGACAGCCTGAGGATCTTATTATAAAGTTTGCTGCGGAGATCCCTCACAGTACTTGCCCTTATGAAAGCCATACTGTTATTTGCCAGAAAAATAAATCCATTTTTAAAAAGACTGGCAGTGATCACAATTAAGCTTACAAGCAGCAAAGCTCCACTTTCGCCGTTTCTTTCAACAAATGCAGAAAGATAATATTTTGCGAAAGCATCAAGATAATCAAGGTTAAGCTGAAATGCTCCCGGATCCACTGCAACCTCCACCCTGTTGAACAGTATCTTTAAAAAAGGGATTACCAGGGTATAGGAAACCAGTGCAAAAATTGCACTCAGAATATTGTAAATGATATTTTTTACAGCCGACCATCGATACGGCGCAAAGTATTTAAGAAACAGCCTGATGCTTTTCATTCTTTAAAAACCGGTATAGTTAAATGGATTTATAGCCTTCAGCTCTGATCTTACTTCTTCACTTATGTCGAGGCCATTGATAAAATCTCTTATCGATTCGGCTGTAATCTTCTGGTTTCTTGTAAGTTCCAGCAATGCCTCGTAAGGATTGCGGTATCCCTCTCTTCTCAGAATTGTCTGGATTGCTTCAGCCACAACAGCCCAGTTATTCTCAAGATCTTTATTTATCTGATCAGCATTTACAATTAGTTTATTGAACCCCTTCAACAGTGAACTGAATGCTATTATTGAATGTCCGACAGGCACTCCGACATTCCTGAGAACAGTTGAATCTGTAAGGTCGCGTTGCAGCCTTGAAACAGGTAGCTTCAATGAAAGGTGCTCAAAGATTGCATTGGCATAACCGAGGTTTCCTTCGGCATTTTCAAAATCAATAGGATTAACCTTGTGTGGCATGGCCGATGATCCTATCTCCCCCTTTTTGGTTTTCTGGTTAAAATAACTCATTGATATATATGACCACACATCGCGGGCCAGATCAATAAGGATCACATTGATCCTTCTCATGTTATCGAACAAGGCAGCAAGATTGTCGTAATGTTCGATCTGCGTGGTCGGAAAAGATCTCTGCAGGCCGAGGCTCTCATTTACAAAATCATTGGCAAACCTGACCCAGTCAATATCGGGATAAGCAACTTTGTGGGCATTGAGATTTCCTGTTGCTCCTCCGAATTTAGCTGAATAAGGTATCTGTGGAAAATATTTCAGCTGGCCGTCTATTCTTGAGATAAAAACCTCAAACTCTTTACCCAGCCTTGTCGGGGAAGCCGGCTGGCCGTGTGTTCTGGCCAGCATTGGAATATCCTTCCATTGTTCACTGTAGAAAGAAAGGGTCTCCCGTAATTCATATAGCAAAGGAAAATAAACCTCGCTTAAAGCATCCTTTATTGATAACGGAATAGCTGTATTATTAATATCCTGCGAAGTGAGCCCGAAATGAATAAACTCGCTCCATCTTCCTAACCCTGACTGCGAAAATCTCTCCTTCAGAAAATATTCCACCGCTTTAACATCGTGGTTTGTGATTTTCTCTTTTTCTTTAATGGCAAGAGCATCATCAATTGTAAAATCCTCATAGACAGAGCGTAAATCCTTAAAGGATTCTTTCCTGAAATCAGCCAGCTGGGGAAGCGGAATTTCGCAAAGGGAAATAAAATATTCTATTTCCACCAGAACTCTGTACCTGATGAGACCAAATTCAGAAAAATAGCGATCAAGCTCATCAACCTTCTGCCGGTACCTTCCATCGATTGGAGAGATGGCCGTAAGAGAATTTAAATCCATTACTGATAAGTTTGAGGTTTCAGTTGTTAATTTTTTAACTCTGCTTCAAAAGTAGTATTTTTGAGGCTGAAAAAAAACGTCATGGCCAAAATCAGGATCTCGGCAGTAAAATATGCCAATACATATCCTTTTATTTATGGATTAACACACAGCGGATTTGATAAGAAAGCAATCATAACAACCGATCACCCGGCACAGTGTGCAGAAAAACTAATTACTAACAGGGCCGATATCGGATTAATACCTGTGGGGGCTCTCCCACTCCTCAAAGAATATCATATAATAAGCAATTATTGTATAGGATCAAACGGGTTTGTCAAGACCGTGATGCTTCTTAGCAACTGCTCCTTCGAAGAAATTGAGACTATTTATCTTGACTACCGTTCACGTTCATCAGTTAACCTTGTAAAAGTACTTGCCGTTAACAGCTGGAAGAGGGAATTTAAATGGGTAAATACTTCAAAAGGTTTTGATTTTCTGAATATCGGGCAAAAGGAAGGAGTTGTGCTTATCGGAGACCAGTGCTTTGAATATGAGAAAAAATTCAGCAACAGGTTAGATCTTTCGAAAGCCTGGAAAGACTTCACAGGGCTTCCTTTTGTGTTCGCATGCTGGACTGCAAACAAAAAAATAAAGGATGAGTTTACTGAGGAATTTGATAATGCGCTTTCATCAGGCATTTCAAATATAGATGCAGTGGTTGAAGAATTCGGAAATTCAGGAATAATAAGGGGATCAGATCTTAGAAACTACCTGAAAAACAATATTGACTACAATCTCGATGAGGATAAAAGAAGCGCTTTGAAGCTGTTTCTGGAGCTGATGCAAAAATTATGAACATTTAACAATTTTTTAAGTAAGTGATTACATTGAAAATTTTTATTTGATGTTTTAATATTTAACTTTGGAATTCGAGCTAACAAAGTATTAAATACTCCTAATTTTTATATCATGGATAAAACAATCACTTTTAATGAGCTACGGAAGATAAAAGACCTTTTACCCTCCGGTAGTATGAGAAAGATTGCAGATAAGCTGGATCTTCATGAAGAGACAGTGAGAAACTACTTCGGAGGGAAAAATTACGACAAGGGACAGAGCATGGGAGTCCATTTTGAACAGGGGCCTGATGGTGGCATCGTTACTTTTGACGATACAACCATTCTTGACCTTGCCAAAAAGATGATACACGCAAAACAGGACTGATGGCAACATCTGTTCAGGAGAAAAAATTCTGAAAGTTTTTCTCGTGAACACTACATAATGAATCTCAACACCCTTATAGAATCTGCAGAAATACAATACAGACAGATACTGGAAGACTTTTTTGCATCTTTTTACGATGAAAAAAGTCTTCCTTCGCATGGTATAGACCATCACAGGAGAGTATGGCGCAATGCTAAAGAATTAATCAGCCCTGAATCAGCCGCACCCGGAATGGCCTCTCCTCCTTTCACACACAAGCTAATAATAACCTGCTACCTGCACGATATCGGCATGTCGGTTGATCCCGGTATCAGGCATGGCCGGTTCAGCAGAAACCTTTGCCGTAAATTTTTCCTTTTGCACAACATTGATGAAAGCCATTACCCTGATGTTCTTGAAGCAATAGAGCTGCATGATAACAAGGATTATACAGGAACTCCTGCTGTAAACGAACTGCTGAAAATTCTTTCAGCTGCAGACGATCTTGATGCTTTTGGCTTTACAGGGATATACAGATATACCGAAATCTATTTAACAAGAGGAATTGATCTGGCCGTGATCGGAACATTAATAAAAAATAATGCTGCAGGCAGGTTTGAAAATTTCAGGAAAAACTTCGGAAAAAATGAAATGCTTCTGCAAAAGCATAAAGTAAAATATGATATTGTTAATGAATTCTTTACGGAATATAATGGCCAGGTTACGTCATATAAATTCAACACCAGAGAACCTTCGGGTTATTGCGGTGTTGTGGAAATCCTTGACCGGCTGATAAAGTCAGGGGAAAGTCCACAGGAATTCCGCTTTGATGAACAATTTTCTGACGACCACGTAATAAGCAGGTTTTTCAGAGGATTGAGAGAAGAATGCTATTTTTAGGGAACAGTAGGCTTGGTTCCTTTATAAAATAATGCCAGGCTTTCTATCAGCAGCTCACCTGATTTTAAATTTTCTTCCTTTGTATAGAGGGCACCTCCGCTTTCGCACAGTACACCAGTAATCCCAAACTGAACATGAGGTCCGTATTCCCAGCTTGTACCACCATAAGCAGGTGCATTCCTGAGTACCATCTCCTGCATTATAGATGGAGGAGCAATGCTTTTAAGGATATCCCTCCACTCGGTCCACTGGCCAACTGATTTTCCAAATTCATCACCCGGATACAGCATCGGGATCACAGCGCCGCCAGCTGTATGATTTCCCCAGATCGTCGTTACTGGTGATTCCGTTTTCATAATCTCCTCAAGGTCCTTTTGGAAAATGTATGACTCATGTGCCTGCTTTACCTGATCAGAGCCATCGGGGAAGTAACTCCTGTTCATATCGATACCCTGGGCATTAACCCTGTACCAGCCATTATGAGGTCCATCAGGGCTCATAAGCAGAACAAAATGGCAAATTGAACGCTGCCTCAGATCAGCTCCATCGCTGCTGAGCAGCCAGTCGATCATACCAATAATCCTGTATTGGGCATTATGCTCTCCCGGATGAGGGTTGGTAAAATAATGAACCCACCTGTTCTTTGCATCAACCGGCCCGGAAGGATCAGTAATGGTAATACGATAAAGATTTTCACCTCCCAGCGATTTGCCCAATATGTGAACCGTAACAGAATTATTTGACTTTATTGTACCAATGTACTCCTCTACCTGATCATACGAGAGCGGAACCTGATGCCCTATGTAAACTTTATCTTCATTAAAAACTGGGAAGACAAGCGTATCCCTCTGAGGACTATTCCTATAACCGGATTTCCACTGAACCGGATTCCAGTTCTGCCTGTCATACGACCAGGATGTGAAATATTCATTCATCGGATATCTCGGCGGTCCATCCACAATAAGTATCAGGTCATTTCCCCGGGCATTACCGGTAATTTCAAAATTCAGCTTATTACACCACTCAGGCTGATTTGGTGCATGTCCAAGTTTAATACTGAAAATATTATTATCAATTTTTTCAACTGATGCACCCGCCGATCCCATCGGACCATCAAATTTAAAATCCTCAACAGATAAATCTTTCGATGATTCGCATGCAGAAGCTGCAAAAAGTGACATTATGATTCCAAAGAAGAGCGAGAATCGGAACCAACCGTTAACAATTCTGAACGGCATAATTATTTCCTTCATATAAATTAATATTAGCTTATTGTGACTTTAATACAAATATATTCATCAATAATCCAAAATCCAAAAACATGCAGGCGGGCTGTTACAAGAATAACAGTAAATCCGGATGATTTGAAAAATTCAGTTTTAACGAAAAAATCACTACTTTTTGTTAAACGACTCAATACAAGCATAATATGAGATACGGATGATATCAGCATAAACTTGCCAGGCTGCCAATATGGTTCATAGGTACTGCTTTTTATCATCCCCTGGTAGTACATAAAACATACTTCCTATATGTATAAATACCAATTCCATTGCAGCATTATTGCCGATGAGAAGGCACATAGCTATGATTAGATTTACTTAAACCGAATACTGAGAAATATGCTTGATGTGCTTATCAGAAAATTCAAAGAAAGTTCTTCACAGACTAAAACAATAAATGTCAGTGATGGGACCGACAAACCACTAAAAAGCATGCTGAAATCCGTATCATGGCGGATTGTTGGAACCGTAGATACGATTATCATCAGTTATTTTATTACAGGTAAAGTATCTGTTGCCTTATCAATTGGCAGCGTGGAAGTTCTAAGCAAAACTATACTCTATTATTTCCACGAAAGGTTGTGGGCACATATCCACAAAATAAAAATCAATATTTTGAATAAACCAGATGGAAAAAGCTTTGAATTTAAAAGAACTGAAAAATCTTCTGCTTAATAAACCGGTAAGTGAATCACTTGCTCTGCTGGCGCAGCATTACGGGGAAAAAATAATCTTTACAACAAGCTTTGGCATCGAGGATCAGGTATTGACGCACATTATCTGCGAAAATGATATTCCGATAGAGATCGCAACTCTTGATACAGGAAGATTATTCCCCGAGACTTATGATCTTTTCTCCCGCACCATGATGAAATACAGAAGAAACATTAAGGTATATTTTCCTGACTACCTGAGTGTTGAAAAGATGGTCACGGAAAAAGGACCATTCAGTTTCTATGACTCCAAAGAAAACAGGATCGAATGCTGCAAGGTCAGGAAAGTAGAACCCCTGAAACGTGCGCTAAGAGGGAAAACCTGCTGGATCTCGGGTATCCGTGCCGATCAGTCCGATAATCGTCTGTCGATGGATTCACTTGAATGGGATGATGAAAAAAGAATTGTCAAATATCATCCGCTTTTCGCATGGACATTACATGATGTTGAATCATTTCTGAAAGAAAATGAAGTTCCATTCAGCTCGTTACACAATAAGGGATATTTAAGCATTGGCTGTCAGCCATGCACGAGAGCAGTTAAAAAAGGCCAGGACTTCAGGGCAGGCAGATGGTGGTGGGAAAAAGACGGACAAAAGGAGTGCGGGTGCCATGTTAAATAAAGGTTTCAGAGTTTCAGAACCTTAAACCGGAAACGATAAACGATGAACGAAAAACGAGAAAAGATAAACGAGAAAAGAAATGCAAAATCATATTAGAATAAACGATGAGCACCTGAGTGAGCTTGAAAATGAATCTATCTTCGTAATGAGGGAAGTTGCAGCCCAGTTCGAAAATAAGGTGATCTTATTTTCAGGCGGTAAAGATTCGATAGTGCTGGTACACCTGGCAAAAAAAGCCTTCTGGCCTGCAAATATTCCTTTCAGCCTGCTGCATATCGATACGGGTCATAACTTTGAAGAGACCCTGAAATTCAGAGACGATCTGGCTAAAGAATTTGATACTGAATTAATTGTAAAGAAAGTACAGGATTCTATCGACAATGGAAGGGTTGTTGAGGAACAGGGTATTAATGCCAGCCGTAACAAAGCCCAGTCCACTACTCTGCTCGATGCTATTGAAGAATTGAAGATTGATGTGGCCATAGGCGGTGGCAGGCGGGACGAAGAAAAAGCCAGGGCAAAAGAAAGATTCTTTTCACACAGGAACGAATTTGGTCAGTGGGATCCGAAAAACCAACGTCCTGAACTTTGGAACATATTCAATGCAAGGAAACACCAGGGCGAACATTTCAGGGTATTTCCGATCAGTAACTGGACCGAGCTGGATGTGTGGCAGTATATAATGAACGAAAACATAAAGCTGCCTGATCTGTACTATACTCACAAACGCAAGAT
Organism: uncultured Bacteroidales bacterium; assembly: GCA_942492865.1. Taxonomy (GTDB): domain Bacteria; phylum Bacteroidota; class Bacteroidia; order Bacteroidales; family VadinHA17; genus LD21. The sequence goes on from OW818650.1 coordinate 4,179,711, forward strand.
TTTTGAACGTAACGGTGTTTACCTGGCCTGGGCCCCTTTCATGAAACTTAAGCCGGGTGAAAAAGTATTTGAAACCGATGTCCGATGCCGAACCATAGGAGACATTACCTGCACAGGTGTTACCATTTCCAGAGCAGGGTCGCTCGAAGAAATTATATCTGAGATTGCTGCCACAAGAGTTACCGAAAGAGGAGGAAGGTATGATGATAAGCGCTCGGAAGCTGCAATGGAAGACAGAAAAAAAGAAGGATATTTTTAAAAATACTTTACCAAATTCCTTTTTAGAGTAGCCTTAATCTTTCTACAGTAGTCGTATCACTCTCAGGATAATAGCACAAGAAAACTTTGATTCATGAAACTGAACAATAAAACCAATAACAGAAGTCTATTAAGATTTACAACCGCCGGAAGCGTGGATGATGGTAAAAGTACCCTTATCGGAAGGCTTTTATATGATAGTAAATCAATATTCGAGGATCAGCTGGAACATATTGAAAAATCAGGAAAAAGGCTCGGACGGAAAGAGCTTGACCTTTCACTGCTTACCGATGGACTTAGGGCTGAACGTGAGCAGGGAATTACAATAGATGTTGCCTACAGGTATTTCGCAACCCCTGCAAGAAAATTTATTATTGCCGATACTCCCGGGCATGTTCAATATACAAGAAATATGGTAACGGGTGCAAGCACAGCCGATCTGGCCATCATTCTTGTTGATGCCAGGAGAGGCGTACTCGAACAAACACTAAGACATTCATTCATAGCTTCATTACTTGACATAAGACATATCATTTTCTGCATAAACAAAATGGATATGGTCAACTGGTCTGAACAGGTTTTCAATAATATCAGAAATGAACTCAATTCAGTTCTCGTCAAGCTTAACATTGAAAATGCCCTTTATATTCCTTTAAGTGCAAAGTATGGTGATAATGTTGTTGACAGGTCGGAAAATATGAACTGGTATGAAGGAGAAACCTTGCTCAGGATGTTAGAAACCGTTGAGGTAAAAAAGGATAAAAATTCAGCCTCATCAAGATTTCCCGTCCAGACTGTTATTCGTCCCGTTAAGGAGGAATTCCATGATTACAGGGGCTATGCCGGAAGGATTGCCGGCGGCACCTTCAGACCCGGAGATGATGTGACTGTGCTGCCTTCAATGAGAAGCACAAAGATCAGAAGCATCGACGTAATGGGAAGGAATATCACAAAAGGTTCAGCCGGTGATTCTGTTTCCATTTCGCTGGAGGACGATATCGATATAAGCCGGGGCGATATGCTCGTTCTGCCCGGCGATCAGCCGGTTATTGGCCAGGACATAACCCTGATGATCTGCTGGTTTAGCGAACAACCTCTGAGAACCGGAACCAGGTATATCATCTCCATTAACAGCAATGAAGCTGCATGCATTATTAAGGATGTAAACTACCGTATTAACATTAATACCCTCGGTAAGGATACCGATGACCTTACAATCAGAATGAACGATATTGCACATATTACGATAAGAACATCAAAGCCCCTGTTCTACGACAGCTATAAAAAGAACAACATTACAGGCAGCATGATCTTTATTGACGAAGGAACAAATGAAACAATAGCAGCAGGTATGATTATCTGACTTTAAGGTCACACCCGACCTGACCTGATCTGATTTAACTTCCTGACCCGGAAAACCCGGTGACAGAACAAATGTGCATACATCCTGTTTTGTTATAAATGCAAAACAATTACTAACTTGCATCTTAAATTTTCAAAAGGTGATAATTCCTGATAAAAAAGCAGTCGAATCAATTATAAAAACAATTTTTGATGTTCTTTTTCCAATGGATGACAAGCTGTTATCCACAGGCATTCAGAATTATCATACTGTGCTGGCTGAGCCGATGAGTTCTGTTCTTGATCATCTGACTGACGAAAAAGATATCATTGCAGATAAGTTTATTAAAGAGCTGCCTGAAATTAAAAAAACACTTATCAGCGATGCCCGGTTTATACTGGAATCTGATCCGGCATCCACAAGCATTGTTGAAGTCATAGCAATCTATCCGGGTTTTTATGCAATATTCTGTTACAGGATAGCTCATTTCCTTGGACAGATGAAAATCCCTCTGCTCCCAAGGATGATCACAGAATATGCTCATAGTAACACTGGTATAGATATTCATCCGCTGGCGGTTATAGGGTGCCCTTTTTCTATTGATCACGGCACTGGAATAGTGATAGGTGAAACAACCATCATCGGAAGAAATGTAAAATTATACCAGGGTGTCACCCTCGGTGCTTTAAGTGTTGACAAGAGCAAGGCTCTCAGTAAAAGACACCCAACTATTGAAGACAATGTGATCTTATATTCAGGGTGCACAATTCTCGGTGGGGATACCATAGTGGGAAGAAACAGTATAATCGGAGGTAACGTTTGGCTTACTGAAAGCATTGCTCCCTTTTCAGTTGTGTATCATAAGAGTGAAATAATTGTAAGGGATCAGAGTAAATTCCAGGAGCCTTTGAACTTTATTATTTAATTTCTGAAAAATGAAAGCTAATTCAATTCTCGAAACAATAGGTAATACACCGCATATAAAGATCAACCGGCTTTTCGATTCGTCAGTATCGGTGTGGATAAAGCTCGAAAAAGCTAATCCGGGTGCAAGCATAAAGGACCGCATTGCGCTTTCAATGGTATATGATGCTGAAGAAAAGGGATTGCTTAAACCGCACGGAGTAATAATTGAGCCCACATCGGGCAATACAGGTATCGGGCTTGCAATGGTGGCCGCAGTAAAGGGATACAAGATAATTCTGGTAATGCCCGAATCGATGTCTGTGGAGAGGAGGAAGATAATGAGTTCATACGGAGCAGAGTTTGATCTTACCCCAAGGGAGAAAGGAATGAAAGGAGCAATTGAACGGGCCCTTCACCTTAAATCAATAATACCCGATTCATGGATACCAATGCAATTTGATAATCAGTCCAATACCGCGATACACAGAAGAACAACTGCCATGGAAATTCTTAGTGATTTTCCTGAAGGTATTGATTATCTCATTGCCGGAGTTGGCACAGGCGGGCATATTACAGCCTGTGCACAGATACTCAGGAAAGAATTTCCAAAGCTTAAGGTTTATGCTGTTGAGCCCGAACTGTCGCCTGTTCTGAGTGGAGGTACAGCTGCTCCGCATCCGCTGCAGGGGCTGGGTGCAGGTTTCATCCCCTCCATAATGGATATGTCACAGATTGACGGGATTATCAGAATAAGTAAGGAAGAAGCTTATAACTTCACTAAACGGGCAGGCAGGGAAGAAGGATTGTTCGTTGGAATATCCACCGGGGCCGTACTTGCAGCCGTTAACCAGAAATTCAGTGAATTCCACAAGGGATCAACCGTTCTTACATTCAATTATGATACAGGGGAAAGGTATCTGTCTACTGAAGGTTTATTCTGAAAACATACTACTTACAGGAGGAAACACGCTTCTGCAAGGTCAATGGGATTCCTCATCCTGTAGCGCAGCAAGGGATCTCACTAACTGTAAAAGGTCTTTGCGCAATGGTAGTGGTGTTTAAAAAATCTAAATAAATCCCATTTTTTTTATAATTTAGTGCCCTTAAAAAATTTCAGCCATGCCAATAAATATTCCTGGTAATTTACCCGCTATAAACATTCTCAGGGATGAAAACATCTTCATTATGGATGAGCAGCGTGCGGCACACCAGGACATCCGCCCGTTACGCATTGCATTCTGCAACCTTATGCCCCTGAAAATAGTTACTGAAACTGACTTTATCAGGGTGTTGTCTAATACCCCGCTTCAGATTGAACTTGACTTTTTCTATATGGACAAGCATGATTCAAAAAATACATCAAAGGAACATTTAAACATATTTTATAAGACATTCGACCAGATAAAGAATAAACGATACGACGGACTTATAATAACAGGCGCTCCCGTCGAGCATCTGGAGTTCGAAGAAGTTGATTACTGGAACGACATCTCGGAAGTAATGGAATGGAGCAAGACGAATGTCACCAATACCCTTCATATTTGCTGGGGGGCCCAGGCCGGCCTGTATCACCATTACGGGATAAAAAAATATCCTCTGAGCCAAAAGATTTTCGGTGTGTTCGAGCATGAGGTTACCGATAATAAAACACCTCTTTTCAGGGGGTTTGATGATACATTCTTTGCACCCCACTCGAGATACACCGAGAACAGGATTGAAGAAATTAGAAACCATCCTGATCTTACACTGGCTGCCTGGTCTGAAAAAGCAGGAATAAACGTTGTAATCTCAAAGAATAACCGTCAGATCTTTGTTGCCGGACATTTTGAATACAATTCCAATACGCTGAGAGAAGAATACTCAAGGGATAAATCAAAAGGGATCTCCATTGATATCCCGGAAAACTATTTTACAGGGAATGATCCTGATGGAAAACCTGTTGTTAAATGGCGTGCAAACTCAAACCTTTTCTTCATTAACTGGCTCAATTACTACGTTTACCAGGAGACACCCTACGATTGGATATAATCTATTCCTGATCGCTGAAAAGGTGAAGCTGGCGGTCAGCGCTTTCTTCAGTGTCGAGATTTGATACACTGACACCAAGAAGCCTTATTCTAACATTTTTAAGATCTATCGAGTTCCTTATCGATGTCACTTCCCGGTGCAGGGTTTCAAAATCCCTGATGTAATGCTGCAGTGTCTTACTCCTTGTGATCTGACGAAAATCAGAAAACTTGATTTTTAAGGTTATTGTCCTGCCGCTGATGTTATCACTTTCGAGCCTTTCCATAAGCTTCTTTTCAAGCTTGTAAAGTTCTGCTATGATGCCGAAACGGGTTGTAATGTCTTTCTCATAAGTAAGCTCAGTACCAAATGATTTGCGCTCCTGTGACGGTTCAACAGGCCTTTCGTCAATACCCCTTGCAATATCATAAAAGAAGACACCCGCCTTACCGAAATTTCTTACCAGTGATACCAGATCCCATTGTCGCAGGTCGGAGCCTGAGTGAATGCCAAGAACATGCATTTTCTGAGCTGTTACCGATCCTATACCGTAAAATTTATTGACAGGCAGCTTGTCAATGAACTTCCCTGCATCCTCCGGCTTGATTACGAAGAGTCCGTCAGGTTTATTTATATCAGAGGCTATTTTGGCAAGAAATTTATTATAAGAGATCCCCGCAGAAGCTGTCAGACCCGTTTCTGATCTTATATCATGTCTTATTCTCTCAGCAATAATAGTGGCCGACTTTACATTCATTTTATCATCAGTTACATCCAGGAAAGCTTCATCAATTGACAGAGGTTCAACAAGATTTGTATAATGCCTGAATATCTCGTTGATATTTTCAGAGATCTGGTTATATCTTTCAAAATTATGCTTTACAAAAATCAGTCCGGGGCATAACCGTTTTGCGATAACGGATGGCATTGCCGATCTCACTCCAAATTTACGTGCTTCATAACTGGCTGCTGCAACCACGCTTCGCTCGCTGCTTCCGCCTACCGCCACAGGCTTGCCTCTCAGAACAGGGTTATCGAGCTGCTCGACTGATGCAAAAAATGCATCCATGTCTATGTGAATAATTTTTCTCAAAAAAATAATTATCGTTTTTCTGACCCCAAACATCTATGAAAATCAGTGATATACCGATTTAAACCACTGTTGTTTCAAACATTTTTTTAAAATGCTTTACAAAACTAATAAGAAATATCCTTTGTTATTGTTTCAACATTGCTCATTATTGCAGGTTGAAATTATACTAAAGACTTTGAACAATATTTCAGAAAATAAAAGAAAGCTGTTTGCACTTGTACAGATAAACCACAGGATATGGGGACAAATTTTTCATCCTTACATACTCCTCAGTGAACCAAACAAGAATTATTACAGCCTTTCTGAATGCCTGTCGCCTTACCAGTCAGAGGAAACAATTAAAATACTTACTCACACCGAAATAGAACTGGTCAGGATACTGAATGAATTTACTGACAGAAATCTTTTCAAACTTTTCTCGAAAGACAAATCGGTAAAGGACTTTATTAACGACATTGACACTGAAAAAATCGAAGCCTTTATACGTCCCTACATTGAGTCAAGGCTATACAAATGTTTCGTTATTGCCAGGGATGAAGATATCCCCGTGTTCCTTCAACGGACAAAGCTGAACACTCTTCATGCTGAAGATAAGCTTAAGCTGAGCAGCGATGCAGCAAGGCCTGCTTTCAGGTTCGACAGAAAACCCGAAGGAACCACTTATAAGCTGACTGTCGAAACAGATGACAGCACCATCGAATTGTTAAACAACCCGATCGACATACTCTGCTATTCACCCTGCCTGATCCGGTTCAGGGAAATGATGCTGCTTATAAAAGATATCGACGGACAGAAACTTAAACCATTCCTCTCCAAAGAAAGCGTGCTCATTCCAAAAAAATCGGAAGAAAAATATTTCAAATCGTTTGTACTGAATGCAGTAAATAATTACAAGGTTGAAGGGACCGGATTCGAGATCACCGAACCTGTTGCCTTAAAGGAGGCACTGCTGAGTGTTGAAATCGGATTAAGAGGCTACCCGGTGCTGATATTGACTTACATATACGACGGGAACACAGTTTTGCCTGATGAACAGATCGATTCATTAACCATACTTGACCATAAGGGTGGCAACTTTATATTCAGAAAATACTATCGCGATCGTTCATGGGAGCAACGTTGCAGGGACAGCCTCGAGGAGATCGGATTTTATACCGACGACAATGTTCATTTTGTACCTCAATATGATAGTAAGAATAAATACGAAGAGCTTTATTCGATGCTCGAGGCTGTTAACAGAAATTACAATGAGATAATCGATTCCGGTTTCAGGCTTGATGCGAAGCGTCTTGAAAAAAAATATAACCTCAGGGCCGTAACCATTGAGATCAGCAATCAGCTGGTTGATGACTGGTTTGACCTTAAGGCAATTGTAAAAGTGGGCTCATGGGAAATTCCATTTATTTATTTCAGGAACAACATCCTGAAAGGTATCAGGGAATATGAGCTTCCCGATGGTTCAATAGCAATACTTCCCGAATCGTGGTTTCATAAATATCGAAATATCTTTGAATTCGGTAAAAGTTCAGAAGACACCCTTAAGATCCACAAGCAGCATTTTTCACTACTTGCCGGGGTACTGGAAGATACCGGATTTAAAGGATTTGAACAGCTTGAAAAGCTTCTTATCCCTGAAAATCTGCCTGCATTGAAGGTACCCGATGGATTCAAAGCGACTATGAGGGAGTACCAGCGTGAGGGTCTGAACTGGATGTACTGGCTGCAGTCATCCGGCCTGGGCGGATGCCTGGCTGACGATATGGGACTTGGAAAAACCATACAGACCCTCGCTCTGCTTCAGCACAACAAGGAAACAATGAAGCAGCAGGACCAGCCTGCGGTGAATACATCAGATACCCTTTTTCCTGAACCTCCCGGAAAGTTAACTTCACTGATCATTGTACCCGCTTCGTTGATATATAACTGGAAAAACGAGATATCCAAATTTGTGCCTGAGCTTAAAGTACATGTTTATAAAGGTATCCAGAGGAAGAAAAACACCTCTTATTTTGAGTTGTTTGATGTTATAATCTCAAGCTATCATACCATAAGGCAGGATATTGAAATAATCAGCGCTTTTAAATTCCAATACGTCATTCTCGATGAGAGCCAGGTGATTAAGAACCCTGCATCAATGCTGTACAAAAGCATGATACAGCTAAGATCGGAGTATAAGCTTGTGCTTACCGGAACACCCATTGAAAACTCTCTTTCCGACCTGTGGACCCAGTTAAACTTCGTAAATCCGGGCCTTCTCGGAAACCTGTCATTCTTCAGGAAAGAATATGCAAAACCAATTGAAAAAGAGCAGGACGATGATACAGAGATCAGGCTTAAGCAGCTTATAAAACCTTTTATTCTGAGAAGAACAAAGGAAATGGTTGCAAAAGACCTGCCTCCTATTGCCGAACAGACTGTATACTGCGACATGACTGAGGAGCAGGAAAAGTTGTATGAAGAGGAAAAATCATCGGTAAGGAACAGCATCCTTAAGAATATTGAGATGACCGGGATTGAGAAATCGACAATAATTGTTCTGCAGGGGCTCATGAAATTGCGGCAGATATCTAATCATCCGGTATTGGCCTTTGATGATTACAAGGCAGGATCGGGTAAGTTCGAAACTGTATTGGCCGACATTGAAAATGTTGTTACAGAGGGTCATAAAATACTCATTTTTTCTTCCTTTGTAATGCATCTTCAGCTTTTCGCAAGATCGCTGGGGCAAAAGAACATTAAGTTTTCATTATTAACCGGGGCAAGTACAAACAGGGAAAGGATTGTCAACAGCTTTCAGAATGATGACTCGAACAAGGTCTTTCTTATTTCGCTTAAGGCAGGAGGTCTGGGACTGAACCTTACGGCAGCCGATTATGTATTTATACTTGATCCGTGGTGGAACCCGGCCTCTGAGATGCAGGCCATGAACAGGGCTCACAGGATTGGCCAGGATAAAAATGTTTTTGTATACAGGTATATCTCCTCCGGAACACTTGAGGAAAAGATAGCCAGGCTTCAGAAAAGGAAATCAATGCTTGCCGAAGCATTTGTTCAGAGCAATAACCCTTTGAAGGACATCGATATAGAGCAGTTGCTGGAGATTATAGGATAGGGGTGAGCTCTAATCCCATAGACATTAACTTAAGGCTCGCCTTTTTATATACTATTGGATATAAGGTTGTTAATGTAGCCAAACTCTCCCCTCCTTTTTTCAAGGAGGGGTGGCCCGGGTAGTTAGTATCAAATTAGTAATGACCTTATTCCGGGCCGGGGTGGTTATTAAATTTCTTACTTATCTCCTCCAATATATATTCGGGTTCCTGAAAAACCAACCTATTTTCAAATCTTAAAACTGTAAAACCAAGATCTAACCACCCCGGCCGGGAAAGACCTTTTTACACAAAAGTGAAATTGTAGCCCGGCCACCCCTCCTTCTGGCAAAGGAGGGGAGACTACTGATTTCCGCCCGGGGTGGTCATGCTGGCGCCAATTTGTAATTGGTGCCCATAAAAAATTAAATTATTTAAAGCACGATTTACAACCGAGTAATGGGGGATATAAGGTTGTTAATGTAGCCAAACTCTGGGGGTGTTGAAAAAGTAAAAGTATAGTTTTATAAATATTTTTACGCTTTGAAGTGACTTTTTGTACAATTTTCTATTAATTAAAAGTTTAAAGAGGATGGCTAGTTAGCCATCTTCTTAATGTTATGTGCAATACTAATAATACCCCATTCTGTATTCACATTTTTAAGCCCTTTTGAGTAAAATCGTCTAAATTGGTTGTTATGTTTTATTTGTCCAAAGACAGATTCTACGTCAACTCCTCGTTTTGAGCGCAAAATTTTACCAGTTTCTGATTCCAGATTTCGTCGTGCAGTATTCTTGTGCTCTATTAGCTTAGGACTTATCTCTATGGTTCTTTTATTTAACCCCTTACAGCAATTTTCTTTGTATTGGCATCCTTCACAACATCTTGATTTATAAACTATTCTTTCTGATTTGTATCCATTATCTGTTTGGGTCTTCTTGATATATGCAAAATCTAACACCTGGCCTGAGGGGCATTGATACTGATCTTTTTCCTGAGTATAGACGAAACGGTCAGATATAAAGTTCCTTTTCTTGTATTCATTCGTCTTCTCATAATCAAAGTTGTTGTATTTTATGTAGTTACCAATATTATTGCGGACTACATAGTCATAGTTTTCTTCACTTCCATACCCTGCATCTGCTATAATATTTTTAGGAACTCCTCTTAATTGTTTTTTTACCTTATCAATGAAAGGTATAAATACGGAGGTGTCTGCAGCTTTCTGATATATCCCGTAACCTAAAATAAACTGATCCTCTGTTGCTATCTGAACATTGTACCCAGGCTTTAACTGACCCATTCCCAGGTGGTCCTCTTTCATACGAAAGAACGTAGCATCCGTGTCAGTCTTGGAACAACTGTTGCGTCCATCCAGCATTTCTTTTTGCTGCTCGTACTTCTTCAGCTTTGGAGTATAATCCTTCTTCAGCTTTGCTAAATCCGTGGCTGCCTGTTTTGATTTTGTCCCTTTTGATAATTTCTGGTTTATCTCTTCTACCAGTTTATCAACCTGCTCAGATGTTATATTACCCTCAAGCTCTTCCAGATTATGTGACCCGTACTCGGCATCTTCTTCTTTCTGAAGTTGTTCAATATGAGATAATAACTTCTTTACTTTTTCTTTAGTCATATTTTCGTGCCTCTCAACATTCTTTTTCCATACATAACTATACCTGCTTGCATTAGCTTCTATTTTGGTCCCGTCAACAAAAAGATTTTCTGACTTTACATACCCCCTTTGTATAAGAACATCTATTACTGAACTAAAAATATTCTCTACAGCCTCTTTCATCCTTTTAGCCCTGAAGTTGTGGATTGTACCGTGATCAGGGGTACTCATCCCACTTAGCCACATAAAATTTACATTCTCCCTTAATGCCTTCTCGATCCTGCGAGTAGTGTAGATCCCCTGGGTATATGCAAAAGTGAGTACTTTTAACATTATTCTTGGCGAATAACTGCTAGTCCCGCCTCCTTTATATGTATCAAACAGTGGAGCCAATTTGATTTGGTTGATAACTTCATCAACGACTCTAACTATATGATTATCTGGTATTAAACTCCCTATTTCTGGAGGAAGCAACAATAACTGATTGCTTTTGTCCTGCTTAAATACTATCTTAGCCATATGATGTTTGTTATATCTCTAATTTATAACAGATTGGAGAATAAACAAGGGGATGAAACAGCCATTTCATCCCCATTTTTTATTAGTTATTAACAATGTATCTTTGACTTTTTAGACACCCCCTGGCCCGGGTAGTTAGTATCAAATTAGTAATGACCTTATTCCGGGCCGGGGTGGTTATTAAATTTCTTACTTATCTCCTCCAATATATATTCGGGTTCCTGAAAAACCAACCTATTTTCAAATCTTAAAACTGTAAAACCAAGATCTAACCACCCCGGCCGGGAAAGACCTTTTTACACAAAAGTGAAATTGTAGCCCGGCCACCCCTCCTTTTGGCAAAGGAGGGAAGACTACTGATTTCTGCCCGGGGTGGTTGGTTGTTTTTAATCAGATAGATAACACCAGGCCGGGCCACCCCCCGCTGTAGATGGGCAGGCTCTCCTTGAAAAAAGAAGGGGAAAATACCCTGCAAATCAACCGTCGATAATGTACTCAACAAAAAAGCCGGCTTTTCCGCCGGCTCTTAGTCAATTCTGTTAAGCTAATAATTATCTCTTACCACATAATGTGTATGAAGAAGCTCATGTGATTTATGACTGTTAGGCTTATCGAGAAATTCCTTGTAGATTGCCACTACTTCAGGATTTTCGTGCGACTTGCGAAGAACCATATTCTCATCCTCCGAATAGATTGCAGCCATACGCTTTTTCCTGATATCCATATTGGTCGGAATAGGCTGTCCGCCGCCGCCAATACAACCACCGGGGCATCCCATTATCTCGATGAAATGGTATGAGGCTTTTCCATCCCTTGTTGCTTTCATGATCTTATCGGCGTTGGCCAGTCCGTGGCCGATGGCTATTTTCAGTTCCGCTCCTTCAAGAAATTTCCATTCAGGAACGCAACCTTCAATCTTTACGGTAGCTTCCTTTACCCCTTCCATTCCCCTTACAGGGGTAATGTTTAGATTTTTGAAAGGAACCTCGCGACCGGTCACTATTTCATAAGCTGTGCGCAAAGCAGCCTCCATAACTCCTCCGGTTGCTCCGAAGATCACTGCTGCACCTGTTGAATCGCCCATTACCGAATCGTACATTGATTCGTCAAGATTCCTGAAATCCAGTCCGGCCTGTTTGATCATCACAGCAAGTTCACGGGTGGTAAGGACAAAGTCAACATCCTTATATCCGCTTGACCGCATTTCGGGCCTGTCAGCTTCAAATTTCTTTGCAGTACACGGCATTATCGACACTGAAACAATTTTAGAAGGATCTATATCCCTTTTCTTTGCATAGAAAGTCTTAGCAAGAGCACCAAACATCTGCTGAGGCGATTTACAAGTCGACAGATTCGGCAGGAACTCGGGGTATTTATGCTCAATAAATTTGATCCAGCCCGGGGAGCATGAGGTGAACATCGGCAGAGAGACTGCCTTGTCACCATCTACCAGTGCTTTTTTCAGTCTCATCAGCAGTTCAGTGCCTTCTTCCATTATCGTAAGGTCGGCTGAAAAGTCTGTATCGAGTACCGAATCAAATCCAAGTTGCTTCAGGGCAGTAACCATTTTACCTGTAACCCTTTCTCCGGGATCATAACCAAGATCTTCACCCAGAGCCACCCTTACAGCAGGGGCCGTTTGCACGACAACATGCTTATCCGGATCATAGATTGCATCCCATACCTGATCGATATAGGTTTTTTCAACCAGGGCACCGGTCGGACAGCGGTTTACACATTGTCCGCAGTTAGTGCACACAACATGGCTCATGGGCCTGTCGTGAAATGATGATATTTTCTGGTGAGCTCCTTTATTTGCAACCGCAATAGCAGAAACATACTGCAATTCGTGGCATGTCCTTACGCAACGCTGGCAGCGGATACATTTGCTGTCGTCCTTAATAAAGGAAGGGGATGAACGGTCAATATTATAATTCTTGCCGGGCACCAGGTCAAGGAGAATATGGTCACCGAAAGCATACTCATTGGCAAGTGACTGCAGTTCGCAGTTCTGGTTTTTGTAACATTTGGTACAATCTGAATTGTGCTCCGATAATAATAGTTCAACAATATGCTTCCTGGCATTCCTTACCTTCAATGTGTTGGTGTTAATTTCCATTCCCTCATACGCCGGAGTTGCACATGATGCAATAAGAGTTCTTGCACCCTTCTGCTCAACTACGCACACCCGGCAGTTCCCTGCCACGCAAAGGTCGTCGTGGTTACACAGAGTTGGTATTTTAATATTAAGCTTCTTCGCTGCCGCCAGAACGGTGGTGCCTTCTGTTACTGAGACCTTCTGATTATTTATAATTAAATTTATCATGGTTCTTTAATGTTATTATTTTAATTAGTAGATGATTTCTTCCCTGAAGTTACCAACTATCGATTTGAAGGCATTACCTACCGATTGTCCCAGACCGCATTTTGCTGCAATCTTCATGCTATCAGCCAGTTTAATCAGTTCATTAAGATAAGTCGATTTCATTTCACCCTTCTTCACTTTTTCAATGCCTTGCAGTAACTGCTGGCATCCTACCCGGCAGGGGGTACACTGACCGCATGACTCTTCCGTAAAGAAATCAAGGTAGTTATGCAGTACATTATACATCGACCTGGAGCTGTTGAAAAGTTTCATCGAGCCTCCTGTGGGCACGCCTTCAAAGCCTATTATTGTCTCTCCGAACTTTTTCCTCGGAACGCAGAAACCTGAGGCTCCTCCTACCTGAACGGCCTTTGTGTCGCCGTCGCCAAATTCATCCACGAACTGCTGAACTGACATTCCAAGCTCAAGCTCAAAGATCCCTGGAGTGGGAGTATCGCCGGAAACGGAAAACACTTTTGATCCTCTTGAATCCTTTGTACCAAGCTGAACAAATTTTTTCGGACCATGCTTCATTATCATCATGGCGGTAACAAGTGTCTCAACATTGTTTATTGAAGTCGGTTTGCTGAAAACACCTGATACGGTAGGATAAGGAGGCTTATTGCGTGGCTCACCGCGCCTTCCTTCTATTGATTCGAAAAGAGCGCTCTCCTCGCCGCAAATATAAGCCCCGCTGCCCATCCTGTATTCAATATTAAAATCGTACCCGATCTCTTTGATCGCTTTATGAAATGCTTCGAGCTCCATTAAAAGTTTTGGAAGAAGATAACGATATTCACCGCGCAGGTACACAATACCAAACCTGGCGCCAATAGCCTTACCGGCAATTGCCATCCCTCCGTGTACCTTGTATGAAACCCTGTCAAGTATTTCACGATCTTTGAAAGTTCCCGGTTCGCCTTCATCGGCATTACATACTATATATTTATCGGGTTCTTTTTCTGCTGCAGTATATTTCCACTTCAATCCTGTTGGAAATCCTGCTCCTCCGCGGCCTTTTAAACCCGAATCCAGAACATTCTGTATTATCTCGGCACTGGTAAGCATGAACGCTTTTTTCAGAACCTCCCTGGAATCGACCTGTTCAAAAATAAGGTCAACCTTTGTAATTGCTTTATTTTCCATAGTGCTTCCGGGTTTTATTTACGCATATAATCTTTAATGATCTCAGTCACCTTCTCCGGGGTAAGCTCTGTATAAGGCATATCGTTTATCAGGATAGCCGGAGCTTTATGACACCAACCGATACAGTTTGTCTCGATAAGGCTGAATTGATTATCGAGAGTTGTCTCCCCCACTCTTATTTTCAGGATGTCCTCAATGGTATGAACAATATCACTTTTCCCTTTCATTGAACATGTGATTGTTTTGCAGACCCTGATCACATACCTGCCTCTCGTCTGAGTGTCGAGAAAGGTGTAAAAAGAAGCTGTTCCATAAACTTCTGCGGCCGAAATATCGAGCTCTTTTGCTACTTCAACCATAGCCTCATCTGTAAGATAACTGTGCTTTTGCACAATTTCCTGGAGAATCGGCATAAGGCTCTTCCTGGCACGACCATGTTTGTCGGACAGTTCCTTAACTAGATTTCCTACTTGATACATTTTCTTAATTGGTTTTTTATGGTTAATTAAAATAACAGGTATAAAAATTTTGCTGTTAATTTAATAACAATACTTTTTATAATCATCTAAAAAAGCTTTTTGTTGATTATTTAGAATGAAAATAAAAAAGGAAAGTGACTATAGTGACTATAGTTTAGAGGGAGCAATTCCCCTCCCCGGGGTTAGGATATGTTACCCCGGGGCAGCAATATATAAAAGGTGTTATTCCTTAACCACAGAAATTGTACTTAGCAATGAGATATTCTGAACATTCTTATAGTCATACTGGAACAGCCCGTCGTCACCGATCATTACAAGTACCTCGCCAATAGGAATGACATCGTAGGCTTTTATACCCGGATATGTATATATAAGATGCGACGAGAGCTCTTTTGGATTGGATGCATCATACACTTTCAGTCCGGCGCTGCCATCACATACAAAAAGAAGATTGCCATCCTTCCCCAATCCGTGTGGATTAATCATTGCATAACTTTTTACCAGGGATGGGGCAGATATATTTTTGATATTTACCACACTGAGAAGATTGATCGCTCCGCCGCAATTCGTTCCTGACCTTAATGTTATATAGGCAAGTGTATCGTCAACCACAACCGGATCACAACTGCGTGCATGGCTGAATGTCGATTTTCGTACAGGTAACTGTGGATTTGAAATATCGTAGATTATCATTCCGGTGGTGGTTCCGAGGAACATGTTGTTCTCTGTAAGGAACATCGTTTCTATTCCCCATCCGGCGCTAATCTCAGAAATGCTGGCCGGATTGGTCCTGTCACTGATATCTAAAAGCTCAAGGGTGCTGTTATTGAGAATATAAAGAATATTGTTCTTTATCCCGAACCTGGCCATTGAACCTCCAATACCTACCCCCCCGCTGCTAATACCTGACGATCCTGATGAGTAGGTTGCTGAATTCAGCATCATCATATCACTTCTGAACATCGGATAAACTATCGGGTTCTCATAGATCCTTTCTTTTATCGTTTTTACCTCCCACCCTGTTACAAGCCCCTTCTCCCTGTCAACATTGCCTTGTGGCAGATCATTATCCACAGGAGGCAAAATGTAGGGAAGTATATCTTTAATTCTACCGACTTCCCTGATGTTGTCAACATCCTGAACATCGAGTATGACAAGATCAACAAAACTGTCGGCATAGAGCACATTGCCCGAGATAGCCATATCCATCACACCCGGAAGCTTTATAAAGACAATTTTCTCCGGAGAAGCCGGATTCGCATTATTGAAAACATGTATTCCCCTGAGCTCTTCTATGATGAAAATAAAGTTGTCCTTGAAATAGATCTTTCCCGGATCGTTAAGATCAACATTCTCCACCTCGGTAACGGAACTCCGGAGATCTTCGTATGAAATGTAAACAGGAGCATTTCCTTTATATTCCCTGTAAGTAGTATCTTCGCAGGAAAGAACAAAAACAACAAGAAAAAAAAGTGGAATGATTTTTGTTTTCATAGCAGGTAAGTTTGAATAAACTTTAACAAAAATCGTGCAAAACCTTTAACCCTTAACTCTTACTCCCATGAAAAAACAAATTTTATTTGCTATAATGCTGATATTCATGTTTTTTACATTATCGGCCCAAAGATCGAGAGATGTCGTTTATCTGAAGAATGGAAGCATGATTTTTGGGAAACTCATTGAAGTCAACTCCGAACACTATAAAATCCAGACATCGGATGGGAGCATTCTTATTTACAGCGTTGCAGAAGTTGAAAAATATGCAAGACAGGCACCGTTCTATGACGGGAGAAAAGAACGAGGCTTCAGTTCTGCCATGGAAGCAGGCTTACTGGCAGGAGCGCAGCATTCGGAATACTTTGCACCATTCAGCTTTAATTTCCTGGTTGGCATAACCACCGGAACAAAACACACCACCAGCATCGGCTCCGGGGTTGAGTTTTTCGGAAGACCATACACCCCTGTGTTTATTGAATACAAGTACTTGATAAACAGCAATAAAACATGTCCTTTCATATTCTTCAGGGGAGGAGGAGTACTTCCCCTCGACAGGGAGGAGGCTACCGTTTACGATGGAAATTACCAGGGGCCCAAGAATTACAGAGGAGGAGCTTCAATGACCATGGGAACAGGAATTTCATGGGCAAAGGAAGATTATGAAACATACCTTAGTTTTGCATACAGGTATGCACATACGAGTTACATGCAAAACGAATACAATCATGGAGATGTTAAATATGTCAATTCCATGAACAGGCTTGAAATCAAGTTCGGCTTTAAATTTTAGGCAGATGGATCATCACATAACGCTTAAAGAACTTCAGCCGGAACATGATTTCTTTATCGGGATAGATTCGGATGGATGCGTTTTCGATTCAATGGAGGTAAAACAGAAGGAGTTCTTTATACCGCTCGCATTAAAATATTTTGACCTTTTTCGTATTTCAAAGGCTTTACGTGAGACATGGGAGTTTGTAAACCTTTATTCGGCACACAGGGGTGGAAACCGTTTCCAATCACTGATAAAGGTTTTTGAATTGCTCGCTGCAGATGAACGGGTTAAAAAAACGGGCCAAAGTTTGCCCGATACGAAGACTCTGAAGAAATGGGCAGAACAGGAGAGCAAACTTGGAAATGATAATCTACGCAGATATTATGAATTGAACCCCGATCCCGGTCTTGAAAAAATTCTGAAATGGTCCGAAGCGGTGAATGAAGAAATAAGCCGCTGGTTACGGAATGTCCCTCCTTTTCCGAATGCACTGGAGGCCATAAGGAAAATTCCTCTTTCAGCCGACCTTATAATCGTTTCACAAACACCTCTGGAAGCTCTTGAACGGGAATGGAGCGAACACGATCTGAAAAAATATGTTAAAGCAATTGCAGGATTGGAGCATGGTACCAAATCAGAACATCTTGAATCAGCTGCAAAAGGAAAATATCCCGACGACAGGATTTTGATGATCGGCGATGCCAAAGGTGATCTTGATGCCGCAATAAAAAATAAGATCCTTTTCTTTCCCATAATACCGGGAAAAGAAGATGAATCGTGGAAGCAATTTCTCGGCAAAGGTTTTGAAAAATTCCTAAAGGGCACATTTTATGGGAAATACCAAAAGGCTCTTATTGATGATTTTAGAAAGTATCTGCCCGAAACGCCAGCTCTAAAGTAAATCTCTAATAGTTCTCTAAATACAGCCATAAAAATTTTGACTGATATTTAAATTTTTTGTATATTGTAAAGTACATTCAGATATTTATTTTTTAAACATATAATAAAGGAGGTGCATAATGGCTGTAAAATATCTGTGCAAGACCTGCAGGGGTCATCTGAACATAGAAAATCCGATTGTACTTGCTGCAAAGGAATTATCAGGCTCAAAAAGAGGATTGATCTTTTTGAATCCGGAATTAGGAAATTACACCACTATAACTCATCCGTCATTCAGAATTGAGGAAGGCAAGGAGTACATCTACACCTGCCCTATTTGTCACTCACAGCTTAACAGCTCAAAGTACAACCATTTGGTGAGAATAATAATGGTCGATGAAAAAGGAGTTGAATCTGATATTTATTTTTCAGGCATAGGGGGTGAAAAATGCACATATAAGCTAAGCGGTAAAACGGTTGAGAAAAAAGGACCCGATGCCCAATTATATGACAGATATTTCGAAGTGCCGGAGGAGGATAGAAAATATCTGTAACACACTTATTTCAGTGATCAGTATTTCACTCCTTAAATTACATTCCATTATTTCCGGGTAACATAAAAGAAAAGGTTGATCCTTTTTCCGGTTCCGATTCAACCCATATCTTTCCGCCATGGCGCTCAACTATCCTTTTACTAATTGCCAGACCCAAGCCGATCCCTTCGTACTGATCATCATTGAATAATCTTTTAAAGATCTGGAAGATCCTCTCAAAATACTGTGATTCTATACCTATTCCATTGTCTTTAACTGAAATGATATAATTATCAGATTCCCATTTCGCGGAAACATAAATTAAAGGAGGTTCAGGACTGAATTTTATGCTGTTCGCAATAAGATTCTGAAGCAGGATGATCATCTGGCTCCTGTCTGCATAAACCACAGGTAAAGGGTCTGATTTAATTATCACATTTCTTTCTTTGATCTTAAGCAGAAGGTTTTTTCTGACATGATCAAGAATTTCATTCATATCTACTACTGAAAAGGTTTTTTCTTTCATCTGGATCCTCGAGTAATCGAGAAGTCCGTTTAAAAGGTTATACATCCTTTTAGCACCTTCTACAGCATACTGAATATATAAGTGAGCTTTCTCATCCAGCTTTTCTCCATATCGCATTTCAAGCAACTGGGTGAAACTTGAGACCATTCTGAGAGGTTCCTGGAGATCGTGTGATGCGATGTATGCAAAATTCTGAAGTTCCTTGTTAGAACGCAGTAGTTCATCATTAAGTTTTATAATAGCTTTTGCTGATTCTTCATTCATCACAGTAACATCGATGCAAACTCCTGTAACGTTTAAAGGCTCTCCTTTACTGTTCCGATAAACTTTCCCTTTTGAACTGAAATATCTAAGGCTCCTGTCCTGCCTGATAATCCTGAATATTGTCTCAAACGGGACACCTGTTTCCAAAGTATTTTTGAATGCCTCATGGAAATGCGACCTGTCCTCCTCGTGTAACAAATTTTCGAATGAATTAAATGTCTTATCAAAAACTCCGGGACTGAGAATAAACATCTCTTCCAATTTCCTGTCAATAAGCATCTCCTTTGTAAGCAAGTTTAACTCCCAGAATCCAATGCTAGCATTTTCCAAAGCAATTCTCAATTTTTTCCTGGCCTGCCTCAATTCCGAAAACAGTTGCTTATTTTCAGCCTCTGCTTTTTTACGTAAGGTAATGTCGAATGCATTTAAATTACAGACATTTTTGTCTTCACTTTTGACAATCCCGGTAATATATAGAGATGCATTATTGTTTAATAATACCTCGCAGGAGTTCATCTTACTGGTTTCAAATAACGATCCGAGAAAATTTTCAAATACCCTTTGTTTTTCAGCAGAAACAAACTGGTCAAAATTTCTATTTACCAAAAATGAACGTTCCTGACCAAGCATCCTGGCTCCGAGAAAGTTTAACTCCAGAATTTTCCCCTGCCTGGAAAGTGTAAAATAGGCTGAAGGTGCAAAGTCGTATAACTCAATGTATTTTTGATAAGAAGCCTCAGCCTTTTCTTTGGCAATCATCAGTTCCTCATTCTGCAACTCGAGTTCAATCTGGTGTACCTGAAGCTCGTGCATAAGTTTTAGAGTGTCTGAATAATCAAGTGAAGAACTTTCAGATTTAGTTCTTAATAATTTTTCAGCCTTCTTTCTAATTATTTCTTTTGAAGATTTTTTGTATTCACTTTTCATAAGAAATAATTATTTAAAAATCAGGGTTTCTTACTATTAAGAGCAGTATTTGCAGCTTTAAGCTCAAGTTCAAGTTTCTTTGAAGTGGTTATATCTATAAAAGTTATTACTATGCCATCAATGTGGTCATCAAGGGATCTGTACGGCATAATTCTCACAATGAACCACTTTTCGTTATTGGTTGTAATTGAATTTTCGACAGGGACAAGATTACGCAATACATTTTGTGCATGTTGCTCGATTTCGGGATACCGGAGATCGGTGACCAGGTCGGTTATGGGCCTTCCAATATCGGTTTTGCGCAGTTTGAAAATTGTCTTTACCGAATCGGTAAACCTCCTGATATTAAGCTGCTTGTCAAGAAATACTGTTGCTATTTCAGTACTGTTAAGCAGATTTTTCATATCATTTTCAGCCTGTATAAGAACTACAACCTTGCTCTGTAATTCAGCATTCACGGTCTGAAGTTCTTCATTCATACTCTGCATCTCTTCCTTTGATGTTGTGAGCTCTTCATTTGTTGATTGCAGCTCTTCATTGGTTGACTGCAGTTCCTCGTTTGTCGATTTTAGTTCTTCCTGTGATGCCTGATTCTCCTCCGACAAGTTTTGAAGATCACTAAACGAACGTTTAAGTTCAAGCTCGAGTTCCTTTTCCCTTGAAGATGCACTGCGTCTGCTTATCTTTGAATTTAATTTTCTGGATAAAGCTTCAGCAGGTACATCGGTAAAGACGATCAATATCATTCCGCGCATCATTTCAGGCTTATCGATACGGTGCACAGTTACATTAATACGCTGAGAATCTACGTTGTCAATAGCAATATTGTGTACAATTACAGGGTCAAAACTAAGCAGCGCTTTACGGAAGGCTCCGGGAAGTTCCTGCCTTAACCCCTCGCGTGCCATAGCATAGATATTCCAGTTTGCCTTTCCTGCAACAGGTTCAAGGTATTTTCCAGTGCGACCTGTGATGTATAGTATATCGCCCTTTTCGTTAACCAATACACTTGGCGGGACATATCGATCGAGGATGAGCTTTTCTGTAAGTGATTGAATACTGTCAGGAATACCCGCAGCAGCCTTATCTTTAATTTCCATAGGTTTATCTCTGTATGCCGGGACTGTTAATTCCAATAAGTTGGGGAACGAAGCCGTAAGATTATGTTTGTATATTTTCTTTTTTGGATCAAGCTCTTTAAATGCATCAATTTGAGATCCAATCGTTTCAGATGTACCGAGCAACAATATTCCTCCTGGTTTCAGGCTGTAACTGAACAATAATATTAATCTTTTCTGCAACTCCGGTTCCATATAGATCAGCATATTACGACACGAAAGGATATCGAGTTTGGTAAACGGTGGATCCTTGACTATGTTATGGGGGGCAAACACCACCATTTCCCGTATAAAATCCTTGATACGATATCTGTCACCTTCTAAATTAAAAAATCTCGATATACGATCGGACGATACATCTGAGTCAATATTTTTCAGGAAAACTCCTTTACGTGCCTTTTCTACAGCGTCGAGGTCAAGATCGGTAGCGAATATCTGTACATTAAATTTTTTATGCTTTAAATCCATTACCTCTTTAAGGATAATGGCCCATGAGAAAGCCTCTTCACCGGTAGAACATCCAGTCACCCAAATCCGTATAATATACCCGTCAGGCAACTTATCGATATATTCAGGAATTACTTTCTCTTTGAGTCTTTCCCATACTGATGGATCACGAAAGAAATTAGTTACACCAATCAGAAGCTCTTTGAAAAGTATCTCGATCTCCATCGGGTTTTCCTGTAAAAACCTTACGTAATTATGGATCTTTTCTATCTGGTGAATTCCGGTTCGCCTTTCAATGCGCCTGTAAAGAGTAGATTTCTTGTACTCGGAAAAATCATGACCGGTAAGTTCCCGGAGAAGGATAATGACCTTATTGAGATCACTTTTTTTATTATCATCTATAATAGGATCTACTTTGACAGCCGGGAAGTATTTCAGAAAATTAATCAACTTCCCGGGCAATTCTTCCGCACTAGCAACTATATCGGGAATAACAGCCTCTATTGCGCTACGTGGCATACCATCAAACTTAGCATTAGCCGGGTCCTGGACTAAAACAATTCCATTTTTCTCTTTAATTGATTTTAAACCAAGGCTGCCATCCGATCCCATTCCGGAGAGAATTATGCCAATGCTTTTATCGCCCCTTTCTTCTGCCAGCGACCTGAAGAAAATATCTATGGGCAATCTGAGCCCCTTTGATTCAACGGGTTCAAATAAATTCAGCAAACCATTTAATAATGATAAACTCTTGTTGGGTGGGATCACATACACATGGTTAGGCCAGACCTTAACCTGGTCTTCAGCCTGCAATACTTTCATATTGGAATACCTCTGCAGCAATTCCGGCATGATTCCCTTACGGCTTGGATCTAGATGCTGAATCACGACAAATGCCATACCGCTGTCAACAGGCATATTTCCGAAAAACTGCTCTAATGCTTCCAGTCCTCCAGCCGAGGCTCCTATTCCTACAACAGGAAAGTTATATCTATATGTTTTTAAAGCCATTACATCCAAATATACAATAAAATCTATTAAGAACAGTAATCTTAATTATAATAATTTCCGGGATTAAGAAAGCAAAAAAAACCAGAAGGTATCAAAGGATCTTTTCCTGACAGCTTACTGAAAATCAGAGATTAATTATTATATAAAAATAATCATTATTGTCCGGTAAAACATCAAAATATTTATTCATTTAACCTTTCGCTGCTCTGCAGCTTTAAAACATCTATGCAATTACTTAACTATAAATATTTTGCTGCTCTGCAGCATTTTTAAGCAGCAGCCTCTTATAAGCTACCCCGAAGGGATCGGCGAAGTCAAACATTTGTTAATGTCTCTAATACCAATGAAAAATAATAGAAAATAGTAATAGTTTGGTTTTTGGTTTTTTCTATTAACTAATAATTCTAATTTTGCTGGCAATAAACCTAAAAATCTTCAGAATGAATATTGATGTTAACCAAAGAGCTGCAGATAATATCCGTATCCTGGCAATGTCCATGGTGGAAAAGTCAAAATCGGGCCATCCGGGAGGTGCAATGGGAGGAGCTGATTTCATACATGTACTCTATTCAGAGTTCCTTAAGTTCGATCCCAAAGATCCTGCATGGATTAACCGCGACAGATTCTTCCTCGATCCGGGGCACATGTCTCCAATGCTCTATTCTATCCTTACTCTTACCGGGCACTTCAAAACTGACGACCTTAAGCAGTTCCGCCAGTGGGGCAGCCCAACTCCCGGTCATCCGGAACTTGATCTGGCGAGAGGAATAGAAAATACATCAGGTCCGCTGGGCCAGGGCCATACCATGGCAGTCGGTGCAGCAATTGCCGAGAGATTTCTTGTTGCAAGGTTTGGAGAACTGTTTGCCCATAAGATCTACACTTTCATTTCCGACGGTGGTGTGCAGGAAGAGATCTCACAGGGAGCAGGACGTCTGGCAGGTTTTTTAGGCCTCAGCAACCTTATTATGTTTTACGACTCTAACGATATTCAGCTTTCCACAGAAACAAATGCTGTGACCATCGAAGACACGGCAATGAAATATACAGCATGGGGCTGGAAGGTAATAACTATCGAAGGGAACGACCAGGCACAGATCAGAAAAGCTCTCTCATCAGCAATAAGCGAAAAAGAGAAACCTACCCTGATAATCGGAAAAACAATAATGGGTAAAGGTCTGCTTGACAATGAAGGAAAGAGCTTTGAAAGAAAAACATCCACACACGGGATGCCTGTAAGCGAGGCCGGCGGATCATTTGAAAAATCGCTTGCTAATCTTGGCGGCGATGCTGCAGATCCATTTAAAATATTCGATGAAGTAAAAGATCATTATAAAAAAGTTGTCGATGAGAAAGCCAGATTTGCAGCCGACTGGAAAAAGAAGAGAAGCGACTGGGCTGCAAAGAACGGGGAACTTGACAAAAAGCTGAATGAATTTTATTCAGGGAACGTTCCAGAAATAGATTATAAAGCCATACAGCAAAAAGAAGGATCAGCTACCAGGGCCGCTTCTGCGACCGTCCTGAGTGTTCTGGCTAAGAAGGTAGAGAATATGATAGTATCTTCAGCCGACCTTTCAAATTCCGATAAGACTGACGGCTTTCTGAAAAACACCAAAGCATTTAAGAAAGGTGATTTTTCGGGAGCTTTCCTTCAGGCTGGCGTATCAGAACTGACAATGGCTGCTCTAATGAATGGACTGGCACTGCATGGAGGTGTAATACCCGCATGCGGAACATTCTTCGTTTTCTCCGATTACATGAAACCTGCATTAAGGATGGCGTGCCTTATGGGACTTAATGTCAAATACATCTGGACACACGATGCTTTCCGCGTGGGTGAAGACGGACCAACCCATCAGCCTGTAGAACAGGAAGCACAGCTGCGCCTGATGGAACATCTTAAAAACCATCACGGACAGAACAGCATGATTGTCCTGAGGCCTGCCGATTCTTTGGAAACAACTGTTGCCTGGAAAATGGCCCTCGAAAATAAAAAGACTCCGACTGCCCTTATCCTTTCAAGGCAGAATATCAAGGATCTGCCATCCGATAACGGAAGCAGGTATGATGATGCTCTAAAATCAGATAAAGGCGCATACATAGTACAGGATTGCGCCGGAACACCTGATGTGATACTGGTGGCAAGCGGCTCGGAGGTTTCAACGCTTGTGGAAGGAGCCGAACTGCTGAAAAAGGATGATTTAAAGATCCGGATCGTGTCTGCTCCCTCCGAAGGTTTATTCAGAAACCAGTCCGATAAATACCGTAATTCTGTAATCCCCGAAAACACACCTGTATTCGGACTTACTGCAGGATTGCCAGTTACGTTGCAGGGATTTGCCGGAGCCAGGGGAAAGGTATGGGGATTGAGCAGCTTCGGATTTTCAGCGCCTTACAAGGTACTGGATGAAAAGCTGGGATTCACCGCAGAAAATGTTTCTAAGCAGGTTAAGATATATCTTTCGGAATATAAAAAATAAATACAACCACCCCGGCCCGGAATAAGGTCATTACCAAATATGCTAACTAGCCGGGCCACCCCTCCTTTCGATAAAGGAGGGGAGAATTTGACTGCCTAACATCCTTATATCCAGCATTATATAAAATCCGGGGAACGAGGGGGTGAGGCCGGCGGAGACAAATGAATATTATTTAACAAATTCGGCCATCTTGGCCCGGAGACTCTTTTTACTTATCGGCTTGCTCAGGTAGCCATCGCAACCTGCCGCGAGGATACGTTCTTCATCGCCCGACATTGCGTAGGCTGTCACTGCTATTACCGGAACGTCCTTCTTGATCAGCTTTATCTGCCGTGTTGCTTCAAACCCGTCAACTTCCGGCATCTTCATGTCCATCAGCACCAGCTGAATGCCGGGGTTTGCCCTGAAGATTTCAACAGCTTCCTTGCCGTTGGAGGCATGAAGCACTTTCGTATCCATTTCATACTTAAGCAAGGCGTTCAGATAGAAAAAATTGTTTTCATCATCTTCGGCGACCAGTATAGGGCCCCTTTCCTTTTGTTTTTCTCCAGCTTCCATAAGTTCATTTTTGGGTTCCTCGATGCCTGTGGCAATGGCGAAAGAAAAAACAGAGCCGTTTTCCACTTCGGTATCAACACTTATCGTCCCGTTAAGAAGCTCAATCATACCTTTTGCTATGCTTAAACCCAGGCCGCTTCCTTCGGTTAATCTCGCCGGCCCCCGGTCTTCCTTCATAAAACGTTCAAAGACTTTTTCAAGAGAATCCTTGTCTATCCCTATTCCTGTATCCCTTACAAAGAATTCTATTTTTGAACTGACAACCCTGAAACCATAATGTACACTGCCCTTTTCAGTAAATTTTATGGCATTATCGAGGAGGTGGGTAAATATTTTTCGCAGAATCTCAGGATCCGAATTAATGGATACACTCTCTGAATTTTCAGGCACATCCATTATGAGCTTCAGCTTCCTTTTTGCACACGCAGGCTCAAATATGTAGAACAACTGTTCAAGCAGATGAAAAGGTTGAAAGACCCTCGCGTTTATGTTTATGCTTCCGGAAATAAGGAGTGAGATATCCATATAGTTGGTTATTGTATTAAGGAGACGATCGCTGCTTTCGTAAAGCATTGTTACCGAATCTGCCCTGTCCTGATCTGACAGATCAGAATGTGAGATTATTTCCACGAAGCCAAGTATCCCGTTAAGAGGTGTACGTACCTCATGTGAGATATTGTTCAGAAAAGTTGTTTTTAACCTGTCGCTTGCTTCGGCTTTTTCTTTTGCTATTTTCATCTGTCCGGCAGCTCTTACAGTTTCTGTTATATCAGTTGCCATAACGAGACGCGTCTTTCTTCCGTCTTTTTCAGGAAGGGAGTGAGATATTATATCGACAGGAAATGTGCTTCCGTTTTTCCTTTTATGCACCATCTTGGCCGAATGGAATGGAGAACTGCCGAAATCCTTAACTACTCTCAGCAGGTTAGGAACTTCCTCAGGTTTACGGATGTCTCTGAGGGTCATCCTGGCAAATTCGGCCCTCGAAAAACCATAATTCAATATCATGGCATCGTTCACCTCTACAAATTCAAAGCTGTCTTCATTGAAGATATATGCAGGAATCGGATTATTGAGGAACAACTCGCGATATCGCCGTTCGCTTTCTATTATGTTCTCCTCCAGTTCTTTCCTGAGAGTGATATCCTCTTTGATCCCAAGGTAATGGGTTACCTGGTTTTTTTCATTTTTTATGGGTGAGATAGTGGCGCTCTCCCAATATAATTCACCATTTTTCTTCTTATTCTGGAATTCTCCCTTCCAGTCCCTCCCCGATTTTATTATATCCCATAATTCCCTCAGTTCCTCTTTTGATTTGGAATTCGTACTCCATATCCGTGGATTTTGCCCTATAAGTTCTTCCTTACTATAACCCGATATTTCGCACAGTTTCTGATTTATGTATTCAATGTTTCCGTTAGTATCGGTAATAAGCACCGAAACAGGACTTTGTTCCACGGCACTTGAAAGTTTCCGCAGCTCATTTTCAGAATTCCTCCGGGCTGATATATCCTGGCAGATGAACTGGTATGAGCCATCAGGCATCATTTTGGAATGGAATTCTACCGGTATTATCCTTCCGTCGCTTCTGAGAATATTACGCGTTCTTATAACGGTATCACCTTTCTTAAGTAAATCGAACCGGAAAGGATCCTCATCAAGTTCATCAGGTGGGAAAAGGACAGTTATCTGCGATCCTAAAAGATTATCCAGTGTCCGGCCGGTTATTGCGAGCATTTTTGAATTGGCAGCATTAATTAAGCCTTCCGGAGAACCAAGAAGAATCCCATCGGGAGCAAGCTCAATCAGTTCATGGTATTTAGCCTGGCTCTCAATCAAAGCCTCTTCTATCTGTTTCTTTTCATTGATATCTCTAGTAATGCTGATTATATGAGGCTCTCCTTCAATATCAATTACTACTGCCGATAACAGGCCGAAGTTCAGTGATCCGTCCTTCATCCTGAACTGAGCTTCCAGGTTTGAAATTTCCCCGTAATCACTTAACTGAGTTATAAAGCTTTCCCTATCGGAATTTTCAACCCATAGATCCAGCTCAACCATGTTTTTTCCGATAACCTCATCTTCCGAATATCCTGTTATTCTTTTAAATCCCTCATTTACCGAGACATAAACACCATCATTAAAACGATTGACGTTTATCGAATCAGGACTCATAATAAATGCTTTCCGGAAAATCTCTTCGCTTTTTTTAAGTGAATTATCCATTTAACATGTATAAATTGAATTTTACACATACCACGTGTTTTCCAGTTCAGATATTGAGTCAACATAATCTACCGCTCTTTGTTCAGAATAAACCGATAACTTTTATGCCATTTACTGTTATTTAGATTGGATAGGGTCAATTAAGTTAAAATCAAGAAACAGGACACATTAGAACGTCAATAAATTTGATTAATTTTGCGGCTGATTTTTAAGCCTTTTTAAATGCAATATGACATAAAGCCCGGGGTCAAAGGTTTGATATTTGATCTAGATGGAACATTAGCCGATACAATGCCTTATCATTTCATCGGCTGGAAAAAAGCCTGCCTGAAATTTGGTGCAGATCTAGATACTGCCTTCCTTCGAAAATACACCGGAACGCCCGGATGGATAATTGCTGATGAGATTATTAAAAAATGCGGACTGAACGGTAGTGTAACGGTTGAACAGATTATGAATGAAAAGCTGATTCAGTTCTACAGCCTGCAGCATCTTGTAAAACCCATTGAACCTGTTGCTTATCTTGCCAAAAAATATCATGGAATACTTCCCATGGCGGTAGGAACAGGCGGCCATCGCGATGCAGTCGAGAGAACTCTTGAGGTAACTGACCTGAGAAAATATTTCGATATTATAGTTACTGCAAATGATGTACAGAACTATAAGCCTCACCCAGAAACATTTCTTAAATGCGCAGAGCTGATGAATATCGATCCATCCGGCATAGAAGTGTTCGAGGACAGTGAACTGGGAGTCCAGGCCGGGGTAAATGCAGGAATGATCGTTACTGACGTAAGAAGCTGGTACGATTCAAACTGGTAGTTCGGGAATCAGTCTCTACACTAATATTCTGGTAGTCAGATTAGTAATACTTATTTTTATCTCATCGAACGGGTCAGCACCTTTTGTAGGCAGGTCCTGCTCAACAACCAAATATTTCATTCCGGCAATATCTTTTACCTCAAGTATCCTTTTAAAATCTATTACACCTGCGCCAACAGGTGCAAAATCTGTTACACCTGCAGTTGTATAAAATGGATCCTGCCTGTTATACATATCTTTCATGTGGAACAGCTCGAACCTGCCAGGGTATTTTTTAATTATCTCAACAGGATCGTGGCCTGCTTTCGTGGTCCAGAACATATCCAGCTCCATTGTAACCAGGTCTTTGTCCAGTTCCCCGAGAAAAATATCATAAAATGGTATTGTGCCCTCAAGTGGTGCAAATTCGAAATTGTGGTTATGATATCCGAATTTCATCCCGTTTTCCTTCATTATTTCACCAACCTTATTCCAGTCTGAAACCATCTTGCGGAAACTTGCAACTTTAGTCCGTGCCTCCTCCACTACCCATGGCTGAATACAGTATTTTACTCCAAGCTTTGCATGATCTTCTGCCATCTTTTTTGCATTTTCGAGGGTGATCCCCTGCGCTTCAACCTGGGTATGACTGCTAAGTATCTCAAGACCAAGATCATTCACAAGCTTTCTGAACTCATCAGGCTGCATGCCATAGAATTTGCCGTCAGCATAACCTGCAAGTTCAATATATTTATAACCAATATCCGAGACTTTTTTTAATGACCCCTGAACGTCTTTTCCCATCGCATCGCGAATTGTGTAAAGCTGAAGAGCGATACCGAATGACTTCGGATCAACTGCTGATACTATTTCGGCAGCCACAGCAGGCTTCCGGCCTGACTTACATGAATTCTGGGAGAGAACAACTGCTCCAAGGGCGCCGGCAGCAGAAAATCTTAGAAAATCCCTTCGTGAAAGATTTGTTTTCATGATCTTGAAATTAAATGAGACTTAAGGTTGATAGTTTAACAAAGTAACAAAATTAATCAAAATTATATATACCTCAGAAGTCTGATTGAGAACATTATTAAAGTCAATCAGAAACAAATTCCGTATTTTTGACGGACCGACCCCTGACTTTTAACAAAATTTTTAAAGCTTGCATCAGCTAATAACAACATCCGACGGTTCACACACCATTTATGTTGAAGAACTGGATGAGCACTATCACTCAATCCACGGAGCAATAGGTGAATCGGCTTTCATCTTTATAAACACCGGATTTAAATTCTGTGCTGCCGATCCTCTCAATATTTTAGAAGCAGGATTCGGAACCGGGCTAAATGCCCTTCTTACCGCGTTGGAAAGCATCAGGGGTAAACGGATTGTTAATTATACCACAATTGAGAAATACCCGCTGGAGGAAAATATAATTAAATCTCTTAATTATCATCAGTTCATTCCTGAAAATGGAAAGAAGATCTTTGATCTTATCCATGATGCGCCTTGGAATGAAAAAGCCGCGATCAGCAAGAACTTCAACCTGATAAAGATCAATCAGGACCTTCTCTGTTATACTTTTTCAGGTGAATACGACTTGATCTATTTTGATGCATTTGGTCCTGACAAACAGCCTGAAATGTGGACACATGAAATATTTTCCCGGATTGCAGCTGTAACAAGAAAAGGAGGGGTGCTTGTGACATATTCTGTGAAAGGCGAGGTAAAAAGAAATCTAAGGGCTTGCGGATTTGAAGTAAAATTATTAGCCGGCCCTCCGGGCAAAAGACAGATTATGAGAGCTATAAAAAATTAATGCGCCTGTTTCTCGTTTGCGATTCACAAAGTATTATCTTTGTGGTCAATTTTTAAATTAAAAAACAACTCAAAGTATGAAAATTAAGGGTTTATTTATTCTGTTTGGATTTGTTACTATAATGCTCGGTTCATGCGGTAAAAGCGCCATTCAGAATGCAAAAATGAAAAGCGTCGAGGATTCAGTATCCTATGCCTTCGGAATTGTCAATTATAATGCACTGATGTCAGACAGTCTGGTTCTTAATCCGACCCTTGTTGCTAAGGCCATGATGGAAGGGGAATCTGGTAAAGCTACAATGACAGATGAAGAAGCCAGAAATATAATAATGGGGTTCATTAATAAAAGGGAACTTGCCAAGAACGAAGTGGCATACAAAGATTATATAGCTGAAAATGAAGCCTTCCTGGCAAAAAATAAAGAAAAATCAGGTGTGATAGTTACTCCCAGCGGCTTACAGTATGAAGTAATAACAATGGGAACAGGACCAATGCCAACAGCTGAAAGCACAGTTAAAGTTCATTATACCGGCACTCTCATTGATGGTACTGAATTCGATTCATCTGTAACAAGAGGAGAACCTGCAACATTTCCTGTTTCTGGTGTTATACCTGGCTGGACAGAAGCTTTACAGCTGATGCCGGTAGGATCAAAATTCAAACTTTACATACCTCAGGCAATTGCCTATGGCGGAAACGGTGCAGGTCAGACTATAAAACCTTACTCGACACTTGTTTTCGAGGTTGAACTCCTTGAAATAGTACAATGAGCATGAAAACTGCAGAGATACAAACTGAAAAAGGCACCATGAGAGTAAGCTTCTTTGAAAAAGATGCTCCAGGTACCGTTGAAAATTTTGTCACTCTCGCAAAAAAAGGATTTTACGATGGCCTTGCTTTTCACAGGGTGATACCAAATTTTGTCATCCAGGGAGGCGATCCTTTTTCAAAGGATATGAGTGACCCGAGAGTTGGTACAGGTGGTCCGGGCTATAAGATCAAATGCGAGGTCACAGGGGAAAACCAGTATCATGATAAGGGTGTTCTGTCGATGGCTCATGCAGGACGCAACACTGGCGGTTCGCAGTTTTTTATCTGTCACAGCAGAACCAACACAAAACATCTTGACCGGCAGCATACCTGCTTCGGAAAAGTTTATGAGGGCCTCGAAGTGATTGATACAATCAAACAGGGTGACAAAATTGAAAAAATAACAATCCACGAAGAATAATTGCAATGGCATTCGAAGTAACGGGAAAAATAATTGACATCTTACCGGTAAACAAGCTCAGCGACAAATTCAGAAAACGTGAGTTTGTAATAGAGAAAAAAGAAACCGGAGGATCAGCTGTATTTGTCGATTACATTAAGTTACAGTTAACACAGGATAAATGCGATCTGATTAATGAATCGTTCATGAACGAGGAAGTCAGAGTATCATTTAACCTGAGGGGAACTAAATGGGAAAAGGAAGGAAGAACAGGTTATTTTACCAATCTCGATGTATGGAAGATCGAGAAAACTTCCTCATCAGGAAAGGATCAGGCTGCACCACACGGCAGCTTCGAGGAAATTCCACCTGAAAATGACGCGAGCGATTTACCCTTCTAAAATATAAAGGCTGGAAATAATCCAGCCTTTTTTGTTATCCCTATTTAAAACAGCAATACATAATATCCTTTAACACATTATATTAAACAGATCACAATATTAAAATTCACTCATCATGACCAATCCGCTTCTTTCAGTATGGGACACTCCTTTTGGCACTCCCCCTTTTGATAAAATTGAAACAGGCCATTATAAACCGGGTATCGAAGAGGCAATTATTATCGCCACCGGGGAAATTGATGCTATAACAGAGAATGCGGGTCCACCCGATTTTGAAAATACCGTTGCAGCACTTGACAGGTCGGGTGAGACACTCGGAAAGATAACCCAGGTACTGTTCAACCTGAACAGCGCCGAAACAAGTAAAGAATTGCAGGCTGTGGCCCAGGAGGTGTCGCCATTGCTTACAAGGTTTTCGAATGATATAACCCTTAATGAAAAACTTTTTAAAAGAATTTCGGAGATATACAAAAAAAGAGATTCAGCTGGTCTTTCAACAGAACAGAAAATTCTGGTTGAAAAAAAGTACCGTAATTTCATGCTTGGGGGGGCAGGATTAAAGGATGGAGACAAATGGAGATTCAGGGAGATCTCCGAAGAGCTTTCAACTCTCTCACTTAAATTTGAAGAAAACGTCCTTGAGGAGACTAACTCATTCTCTCTTGAGATCACAGACAAAGACGATCTGGCAGGACTGCCCGAAGGAGTGATTGAAATGGCAGGGATGGAGGCAAAGAAGAGGCAAAAGGAAGGATGGGTTTTTACTCTTCATTATCCGAGCTATGTTCCTTTCATGCAATATTCTGAAAAACCACACCTGAGGGAGAAGATGCTGAAGGCCTTTTCATCAAGGGCATACAGAGGCAATGAGTTTGATAACAGGGAGATAATCCTGAAAATAGTGAACCTGCGCCTTGAGATTTCCAAAATGACAGGTTTTACCAACTATGCCGAAATGATCCTTGGAGACAGAATGGCTGACTCCCCTTCGAAAGTGATCAGCTTTCTGGACAAGCTGCATGCAGCATCAAAAAATGCAGGTCAGAGAGATTATAATGAGGTACTTGAATTTGCCAGAGAGCTTGGTCATAATGGGATCCTTCAAAGATGGGACTGGGCTTTTTATTCAGAAAAACTGAAAATGAAAAAGTATGATATCGACGACGAAAAGCTAAAACCCTATTTTACCCTCGGAAATGTTGAGAAAGCAATTTTTGACCTTGCCGGAAAGCTGTATGGACTCACATTCGCTGAGAACACCTCGATACCTCTGTATCATCCTGAAGTAAAGACAATGGAGGTGCTTGATAAAGACGGGACCCACCTTGCAATACTTTACCTTGACTATTTTCCCCGACCCGGAAAAAGCGGCGGAGCATGGATGACAAGCTTCCGTGATCAGAAAAAAGAAGGTGGCAAAGACATCAGGCCGTTGATCTCCATAGTAACCAATTTTACCAGGCCCACAGAGACAAAGCCATCACTTTTAACCTTCAATGAAGTTACTACCTTCCTTCACGAATTCGGACACGCACTTCATGGAATGCTTACCAGATGCACTTATGAAGGCCTGTCGGGAACCAGTGTCCCCCGCGATTTCGTTGAGCTTCCCTCCCAGTTCATGGAAAATTATGCCTTTGAGAAGGAGTGGCTTGAAAGCTGGTCAACTCACTACGTAACCGGTGAAAGAATACCTTATGAGATAGTCAGAAAGATAAGGGAAGCATCAACATATAATGAAGGATATTCCTACCAACGCCAGCTTAGCTTTGGTTTTCTCGATATGGCCTGGCATACTCTGACCCAACCATTAGGCACTGATATTGCTGAATTTGAATCGAAGGCAATTGAAAAAACAGAACTCTTTCCAAAAGTTGAAGGCACAAATACATCATCGTCATTTGCACATATTTTCGGTGGCGGATATGCAGCCGGATATTATGGTTATAAATGGGCCGAGCTCCTCGATGCCGATGCATTTGAGCATTTCAGGGAAAAAGGCATTTTTAGCAGGGTTACGGCATCATCGTTCCGGAAAAATATTCTTGAAAAAGGAGGTACCGACAAGCCAATGAACCTCTATGTGAGCTTCAGGGGAAAAGAACCCACAATAGATGCAATGCTGAAGAGAAGCGGGTTGGTAAGAGGCTGAACCATAATGGGCCAATTAACCTGGTAATGCTGAACCGGCCTCGCTTAAACAATTACGGGCCGTGGAAGGGGTTATAGGATTTTCTTAAAAGTTGAATTATATTTGATTTTTGCTTCTGGTCATATTTTCAAAAAATAACAAATTAAATATCAGCACTTTATATGATTCTTTTCTTCGAAGGAAAAAACAAAATTATTTTTGCGGCGGGGACTTCTGAAAGACTTTCGCCTGAAAATACAGGTAAGCTTTCATGGCTTTTTAACGGGGTTTCCCTGGCTGGTACAGAAGTACTGAAAGGTACCTTTATTGGTCCAAGAAAAGAAATGATCACACCATGGAGCACAAATGCCGTGGAGATCACCCAGAATATGGCAATGCATGGCATAACCAGGATAGAACAATTTCACATGGCTGAAGGAAATGATCCTGAATGGGATCCTATGCTGCAAGCCCTTTATAAAGATCTTGACCAGAATATTTTTACCATTGATAAGAAACCGGAACCGGTTCTTTTTATTGACAACATCAGCGAATACAACAGAAAAGAAGGT
This sequence comes from uncultured Bacteroidales bacterium, assembly GCA_942492865.1. Taxonomy (GTDB): domain Bacteria; phylum Bacteroidota; class Bacteroidia; order Bacteroidales; family VadinHA17; genus LD21. The sequence goes on from OW818650.1 coordinate 4,214,702, forward strand.
CTTGCTCTAAGTGATGAGGAGATAGCTTACCTCAATGAGCTGAGTAAATCAATTGGCCGGAAACTTACCGACAGTGAAGTTTTTGGATTTTCGCAGGTCAACTCAGAACATTGCCGGCATAAGATATTCAATGGCACATTTGTAATTGACGGGGAGGAGAAAAAGACAACCCTTTTCCAGATGATAAAAGCGACCACAAAGGCAAACCCTAATAGTGTTGTATCGGCCTATAAGGATAATTGCGCTTTTATCCGCGGACCGGTGGTGGAGCAATTTGCGCCGGCAACGCATGACAAGCCTGATTTTTTTGAGATTAAGGATTTTGAATCGGTTCTTTCATTGAAGGCTGAAACACACAATTTCCCGACCACAGTCGAACCTTTTAACGGAGCCTCAACGGGCACGGGTGGTGAGATCAGGGACAGGATCGCCGGAGGGAAAGGTGCCCAGCCTGTTGCAGGAACTGCTGTTTATATGACCTCTTATCCCAGGCTCGAGAAGGGCCGTACATGGGAAAATGCCACCGTGGAAAGACCATGGCTATACCATGCCCCCGATGAGATCCTTATTAAGGCGTCCAATGGGGCAAGCGACTTTGGAAATAAATTCGGGCAACCCCTGATCTGCGGATCATTATTCACTTTTGAACACTTTGAAAATCAGAAAAAATTCGGATATGATAAAGTGATAATGCTGGCTGGAGGTATTGGTACAGGAAAAATGATTGACAGTCAGAAAGACATACCGCAGGCGGGTGATATTGTTGTGCTTCTGGGAGGTGATAACTACCGCATTGGCATGGGTGGCGGAGCAGTATCATCTGTTGAAACAGGTAAATATGATACCTCCATTGAGCTGAATGCCGTTCAGAGAGCTAATCCCGAAATGCAGAAAAGGATCTATAATGCAATAAGGGCCCTGGCTGAATCAGAAAATAATCCTGTTATCTCAATTCACGACCATGGAGCCGGCGGTCATCTCAACTGCCTTTCGGAGCTTGTTGAAGCAACCGGAGGAATAATAGATATAAGCAAACTGCCACTAGGCGACCCGACTTTATCGGCCCGCGAAATAATAGGTAATGAGTCGCAGGAAAGAATGGGCCTTGTGGTGAGAAAGGCTGACCTTGAAAAACTAATAAAGATATCCGAAAGGGAAAGAGCGCCCATATATATTATAGGTGTGGTAACCGATGATCATATATTAACATTTGAGAACACGGTTACAGGGGAAAAACCTATTAACATGCCAATTGACGCACTTTTTGGCGATCCGCCGAAAACAATAATGCGCGACAGGTCAGAAACTCCCATATATAATTCTTTGAATTACGCCATTGATGACATATACGAATATGTTGAAAAAGTACTTCAGATAGAGGAAGTTGCATGCAAAGACTGGCTTACAAACAAGGTTGACCGTTCTGTCACCGGCAGGCTTGCAAAACAACAATGTGCAGGACCTTTGCAGTTGCCATTGAATAACCTGGGTGCCATCACTCTCGATTACCGCGGTAGATCTGGAATGGCAACATCAATAGGCCATGCACCTGCTGCAGCACTGGCCGACCCTGTTGCCGGCTCTGTTCTGTCAATTGCTGAAGCGCTTACAAATATTATCTGGGCACCCCTCACTGATAAATTAAAAAGCATCTCTCTTTCTGCAAACTGGATGTGGCCCTCAAAGAATCAGGGTGAAGATTCAAGATTATATGCAGCAGTAAGGGCAGCCAGCGATTTTGCCATTGCACTGGGGATCAATATCCCTACCGGCAAGGACAGCCTTTCGATGACTCAGAAATATGGCGACCAGGTTGTTTACTCTCCCGGAACAGTAATTATCTCAGCTGCAGGCGAAGTCAACGATGTAAGAAAGATTGTTGAACCTGTTATAGTGAATGATCCGGACACCACTCTTCTTTACATTGACATGAGCAGTGATTCGTTCAAGCCCGGAGGGAGCAGCTTTGCCCAGATCCTGAACAAAATAGGCAGTGAAGTCCCTACTGTAAGAGATCCGGCTTATTTTGCCGATGTATTCAATGCTGTTCAAACACTTGTTTCAGAAGGAAAGATCCTCGCCGGGCACGATATCTCGGCAGGAGGAATGATCACAACTCTGCTCGAAATGTGCTTTTCGAACACTGAGGGTGGTATCGCAGTTAATCTTTCAGCCTTAAATGAAAACGATACGGTAAAAGTACTCTTCAGCCAGAATCCCGGTATAATCATACAGGTAAAAGATGAGTACGAAACAGGTGAATTCCTTCTTGAAAATGAGATAACCTATTTCCCGGTCGGGAACCCCGTTAATGAAAGAAAGTTATTCGTCACCAATGGATCAGACGATCTTACATTCGATATAGATCTCCTCAGGGATAAATGGTTCAGGACCTCCTATCTGCTCGACCGGATGCAGAGCGGTGAGGCTATGGCGCTTGAACGTTTTGAATCATACAAGAATCATGAACTCACACCTGATCTTAAGGATTTCCCTGGAAGCTTTGAATCGCTGGGGATCTCTCCCGATCGCAGAAAAAGATCCGGGACCCGCGCTGCCATAATAAGGGAAAAAGGAGTAAACGGCGATCGGGAAATGGCCTATGCTCTTTACCTGGCAGGCTTTGATGTGAAAGATGTACACATGACCGATCTTATAGAGGGCCGGGAAGACCTGAAAGATATAAGCATGATAGTTTTTGTGGGAGGATTTTCCAATTCAGATGTTCTTGGTTCAGCCAAAGGATGGGCAGGTTCTTTTATGTATAATGAAAAAGCCAGGATAGCGCTTGAGAATTTTTACAAGAGACCCGACACACTCTCCCTGGGAGTATGCAACGGTTGTCAGCTGATGGTTGAAATGGGACTTATCTATCCTGATCATGATGCAATGCCTCATCTTGATCATAACAGGTCGGAAAAATTTGAGTCGGGTTTTGTTGGAGTCAGAATCCTTAAAAGCAATTCGGTCATGCTTTCTGACATGGAAGGGATGGAACTCGGAATATGGGTTGCACATGGCGAAGGAAGGTTCATTTTGCCTTACACTGAAGAACAGTACAGGATACCGCTTAAATTCAGCAAAAGCACCTATCCTGCAAATCCGAACGGATCAGATTATGATGTTGCCGGGATTTGCTCCGATGACGGTCGTCATCTCGCTATCATGCCTCATCTTGAACGGGCTTTTCTTCCATGGCAATGCGGATATTACCCTTCGGAGAGGAAAAATGATGACGTAACTCCCTGGATAAAAGCGTTCGTTAATGCCAGGAACTGGATCGAACATAAGATATGATCTTTAAGTCAGGCCGGTAAGAACCGGTTCAAAGACCACTATTATTTCTTTCAGGTTTAAGAATTACCGATACGAGTCTGGAATCCACTTCCCTTGATGAATTTCCTCCCGAATTGATCTTTTCGCTTACTACCTGTATGCTAACAAGGCCAGTATCCCTGAAAACAACTGAACCGATATAAGAATCGGCTCTGTAAGGAAGCGGAAAATCTGTTGAATTATGGATTATCCTGTCGGCCGAGGGTATGGCTTTCAGTCCCTTATCATCCATAATGCTGACTCTTACAGAATCTTTATAATTAAGGTCGGTGGTATCCCTTGTGTAGCTCGATAGCCACACATTGTAGCGTCCCTTACGTGAGATCAGCACGTTCCATTCTGCAGTATTGTCCGAAGGATTTGACAAATCACTGTAGGTGGCAGCTTCCTCAACAGGTAATGAAATTGTTCCATCTTCTCCCTGTAGAATTTTGTCAACCGGTATCTCATTCCCTATTCTGTAGTCATTTCCTGAATTGCTGCATGCATAAATTAATAGTATGAATGCCGCTAATGCAATATGCACTGGTATTAAAATCTTTCCTCTCATATCTCCCCCCCTTTTTTAATTACGTTATTAATAACGTGAAAATTATCTTTCCAGTATAACTTTTAATAAAAACAAATAACCTTCCCAAGGGTTTAAGTTGGCAGATTAAGAATTTGTTAAATTTTTAAGTACAGTTTTTTAGTCGGGTACCGGTTGTATTCCCTGAAGTATCTTTCTACTGGTTTTTCTTATCATGGTCACCTTTGAAGTCTTTACCGGAAGAGCTTCTGCCACTATTTCCGCGATATCGGCTACCCTGGTTTCTGAAGCAGCAGCAAGAGTCTTTTTGCATAGAGGGCAAGCAGTTGCCAGAATATCCGGATCATTTTTAGTAAGCTTCTGCACAGTATCAAAGGCTATTTGCCTCTTCTTACTGCTCTTCATCTTTATATTTCCAAGGCTTCCTCCACAGCATAATGAATTTTCATCTTCAAAACCAGTCGTCTGGAGTAATGCAACATGTCCGATTATATCTTTTGGTTCATCATAAACGCCCGAACCTCTTCCAAGTTCACAGGGGGTATGAAATGCAATGCTTTTATGATCGAAATTCAGTTTAAGTGATCCATCGTCAATGAGCCTTTTTATGAACTGGCTGTGATGCAGAACTTCCACGTCAAGGTAGTAGCTCTCCCTGAAGACTTTATAACATATCGGGCATGAGGTTACAAGTGTACGGGCGCCTGATTTCCATATTTCCTGGGAATTATGATTGATCAGTTCCCTGGCTTCCTTAACCTGCCCTGCCAGCATCATGGGACGTCCGCAACAAACTCCGCCGTCCTCATCGATAAATGACCAGTTCACACCTGCATGATCAAATATTCTGGTCATTGCATTTTTTATGGTCGGAGTAAGGTGGGTCATGCAACCTGCAAAATACAGCACCTCTGCATTTGCTGAATTTTTTTCAGGAAGAAAATCAAAACATGGCTTTTCATTCTTATTTAACGAAGCTGCCCCATGGGGTTCGGGAAAATATCTGTTAAACAGGTTTCTGAACCCATCATCCTTAAAACCATTCCGTCTTGCTATCATCCTTATCGGAGAGAGCTCTATTCCGACAGGGCATTTCTCATCGCACCTGCCACAAAGAAGACAATCATGAGCAATCTCAGAAACATCGAGGTTATTACGTATACCTTTCATCAGATACGCTGACTGGATGTTGTTTATTCCGGCTGCGAAATTCATCTGACATGCATCGATACAAATACCGCATGAGGAGCAGGAATAAGTCTGTACCTCTGTATAAGTACCTGCTTTATGGCCTGTGGTAATACCTGAATTTCTCAGAAAAATGAGGAATATTTCAGAAGGGATATGCATGTACCTTGTAATTGGCAAAAGAAGAAAAAAAGAACCGAGTGAAAGTGAATACAGCCACCAGAAGGGGTAAGCCCAATCACCGGCCGGAATAAAAGTATTAAACCACGCACCAAGTGACCCGGTAAGGAAGCTCCCTGTACCGTACGCGCCGCTGGTAAGGCTTTCAGCAATAAGCCTGCTTGGGAATATGAGCCACAATGAAGCAAGGGCAATTTTATCAAGAAGCTTTAGACGGGTCGTTTTTTTCATACCCGCAGCCTGAGGGATAAACCTTTTTAATATTGCCAGCAACAGACCCGACAGGATGAAAGCCAATATCAGATCCATCAGGAAACTATATGCGGCTTCAAAACCTGCTTTTCCGTGCTCAGGGTTAAAGAATTTAAAAAATATAGCCTTGTAGGGTGCATTAAGGTGTTTCTCGCCGAAAATATCAGCCTCTATAGTTCCGAACAATATAAGCAAGAACCAGCCGAATGCAAGGCTCATGTGCATATATCCGGTGCGAAAGTTGATTTTAAAGATGCTTCTGTGAAGCAGTCCTTCCATAAAGATCTCTCTTAAGCTCTGGCCGAATGCCCTTCCGAAAAACCCTCTCTGAAGCCTTAATTTGTCGGGTCGTGAAAGATTCCGGAACCAGGAGATGCCCCTGATCAGAACATAGGCTATTATGAAGAAAAGCCCAATATTAAATGGTATAATAAAAGGTTCAAACTTCATCATTGCTGATTTTTAAAAGCCTGTTTTGCCAGGAGAACCACATTCCGTGTATTTACTCCCCGCGGACACACCAGCATACATTTTCCGCAGAGCATACACTTTGTTATCTGCTCTCTGACAAGATCATTTTCTCCCCTTTTTATAAGTATATTCAGTTCCCTGAGACTGAACCTGGTAAAATTACCTGTTGTACATGTTGAAGAACAACCTCCGCACTCGATACATAATCTGAAGCTTGGTTCTTTCTCAAGAATAAATTCAGCTATGCTCCTGTCGTTGGAGTCATAATCTATCTGGCGGCCTTTTGATATGGAAAATCCGAATCTGTTCATTCTTTTTTCAGGAATTCAATCACATCGGCAACAGCAGCACGGGCATGAGAAATTGTTTCAGTAATATTCATTGGCGCAGTACAGGTACCGGCATAAAAAACACCTTCAATATTGCTTAGATTACTTCCGTAATGGTTATCTCTGCTCGCGAAAAACCTGTTTTCTCCCGTATTTAGCCCAAGGGAACGGCCAAGCTTCAAACTGCTTTCAGATATCTCCATACCTGCCATAAGGATCAGCATGTCCAGCTCCATTTTCAATGGCCGTCCTGCAAGTGTATCTTCAACTTTTAAATAAAGTTTATTACTAATTGTGGTGCTGACTTCCGAAACTTTCCCCCTTATAAAATTTATTCCATGCTTTTCCTGTGCTTCCATATAAAGTTCCTCGTAGTGTGCCCCGCCCATCCTCATATCCATATAGAAGCAAAAGATCTTTGAGTCAGGAAGAAGTTCTTTTAAGCCAATAGCTTGTTTTACTGCGGTAACACAGCACAATTTTGAGCAGTACAGGTTCCCTGATTTTTCATCCCTTGAACCAACACAATGAACTAATCCGATCTTAGAGGGCACTCCACCATCAGCTTTCCTGATTTTACCTGTCCTGAACTGCTTTTCAAGATCAGCAGAGGTAATGACATTATCATAAATGCCATATCCATATTCTTCTTTCTTTTCGCTCTTAAAAAGGTCAAAACCAGTGGCCACTATTATTGCATCGGCACTGATCTCATTTCCGCTATTCAGCTTTAAAAAGAATTTCGATTTATTTTTTTCAATTCCGTCAATTCTGTTTTTTGTAATAACAGAAACATTACTGTTATCGATTCTGTTATTCAGATATTTCAGCACATCATTCCCATCCCTTCGATCAGGAAACAGATGAAACCAGTTTTTTAGATGACCACCCGGAACCTCTTCTTTTTCAATAAGTGTGACTTTGAATCCTGATCGTGATAATAACCCTGCAGCCTCCATCCCCGCTGTCCCTCCCCCTATCACAACAACACTCTGATCCATCATCAGGCATTAATAAGATGTTTCGGAATTGGCATCTGGATGCCATTCTTTGTTTTAAATTTATCTGAAGGATCGTATTCGATTCCCATTTTTCTCAACAAAGGCTCAGACTGAACCATGTGATATTGCAATCCCAGATCCCAGGGATTCTGACCCAAAACCAGCCCTGCCAGTTCCTCGTATGTGAGTACCGGGATAGATTCTCCCTTCTCTCCAAAGCTCTGTCCATCCAGCTCCTTTGCCGTATATTGCCATTTGTCCATGAACATGTTGCAGCCAGGGCAGTTGGTAAGAACCAGATCTGGTTTATATGGTCTCATTGATGAAAATTTCTTAAGGGTATTTGATAAGGAATATCCCCTGTTTGCCTGAACAAGATATTGCCTGAATCCAAAACCGCAACAATGCCTCCTTTCAGGATAATCAATTACTTCACCTCCCCAGGCATCAACCATCCCGCTCAAAACCCTTGGAAACTCTGCTCCACCCATTCCTGATTTAGGAAACATTTTGGAATAGTGGCAACCAATGTGCTCAACTACCTTAAGTGGTTCACCTGTCTTTTTATTTACCAGCCTGTTCTTCGCCTGTGCAGCTATTTCCTTACTGAATTTATAAACAATATCACTTGAATGGGCAACATTTTCGGGGATATCAAATTCCCTGCCTGTAGCTTTGTAAAGGTATTCCCTGGTTTTCTCAAGCTGTTCCGGGAAATGTTTCCATGTCTCGAGGATCTCTGTATAAAGACCGAAGGAGGTAACGCACGAAACAGCAAGATTTTTATATCCCGACTGCTTCATCAGTGCAAAATGCCTCGCTATCACAGTCATGATTGTAGCCGACGGCACTATATCGCCGTGATAACCTATTCCGGTGCAGGTAGTATGAGCAGGATCCTCGTATACATCTTTTCCGAGAATCTTTCTCATGAGTTTCAGAAAAAATTGCTCAGAACCCGGAAAGAAACTCTGGCGGATACATGAACGAACATAAAAGAAATGATCATTTGCTATCTCTTTCTGATATTCCGACCATATTCTCTTCTTACCTTCTATATTCATAATAAGATCAGATTTCGTGGTTATGCCTGCCGTTATTTGTAGTATAGACTTCAACAAAATAGTCGTTGTCGATCCCTTCTTTGCCGAACTGAAGTCCCATTTCAGATGCTTTCTTCTTCGAATGTTCTTCAATCTGATTCATAAAATCAGTTCCGCCAGTTACGTCAAAAATCTTCTTAATCTCATCAAGCGCCTCCTCAGGGATTTTTCTTAGCGGCCCTGTGCCGTTTCCATTTATCTGCCCACCCAATCTTTCAAATACATCATCGGTGTTCTCGAGGATATAGGCCCATATTGGCCCCTGTTCGGGATGCATCCTGAAATTCACAGCATAAGTGGCAGCACAATAACCGTATTTGAAAATGTTATCGCCAACGGTCCTTTTTATGGCAAACTGCTGTCTCCCTTTTTCCGAATCGGTGAAATACCCAAGCTTCTGGGATAAAGAGCGCAGGGCCATAATAACAAAACCGGGTGTATTACCACGGGGGCACCGGGTCTTGCACGACATGCACTCACCGCAATACCAGATAGTTTCTGATTTCAGGAGTTTTGTAATTTCATCATCATCCCTCGATTGAACAGTGTCAACAACTTTCCTTGGATCATAATTATAGAATTCTGCAGCAGGACAAATAGCAGTACAAACACCACAATTCATGCAAGCCTTTAGTCCTTCTTCAAACCTGATATCCTCCATAAGGACGTTATAGAGATTTTCCATTGGCAAGGAGTGATTTCTGTTAATTGATTAACAACAAATGTAGCCCGCCGAAGGAAGAAATGAAATAGAGTTAAAACCTATAATAAGGAGGTATTTATACCTATCGCGGAAGTGTTCGGTGTTCCTGGTTCATCTCATTTGTCTTTTGATCTCTGCAACGCTGAAACCCAGCAAAAAACAGATGTTTCATGTGCTTCGCACGTTTCAATGTTTCAGGTGCTTTGCACGTTTTCAGACTGAAACTCTGAACCGAGGCGCAGCCGAGTTCGCCGCAGGCAAACCCTGAAACTCTGAAACACTGAAACTCTGAAACTTTACCGAATACCGATCCACCGATTACCGATCCACCGATATTCTACCTCTCTCCAGTTTAAGGTGCTTTGTTGAGTACTTAAGGGCAAGCGGATCGTGGGTAACGAGTAAGACAGTACCTCCTTTTTTATGAAAATCCTGAATAAGCCCGAGAATGATCTCGCTGTTAGCTGGATCGAGGTTCCCTGTTGGTTCATCGGCCAGGAGTACTTCGGGTTCTGAAATTATTGCTCTTATAAAGGCTGTCCGTTGCTTTTCTCCCACACTTAATTCCGATGGATATTTATTTTTCTGGGGTGACATGGAGCACTTCTCAAGGTAACTGTCAATGCTGTCAATCAGTGATTTATCATTACAGGCAAGCTTAATATTTTCATATACGGTGAGGAAAGGCATCAGGTGAAACTGCTGAAAAACAAAACCGACCATTTTTCTGCGGTAATGATCGAGATTTTTACTGCCGGCACTGTATATATCCATGCCTTTAAATGAAACATTTCCGCTGTCAGGATGGATCAATCCTCCTGTTGTATGGAGAAGGGTGGATTTTCCTGAACCGCTAGCCCCAATCACTGCGTAGAAATCGTTTTGGTCAACCCTGAGATTAATATCTTCAAGGGCTGTGAAAACATCATTGCCTTTTTTATATCGTTTGGTTATGTTTTTAAGCTCTATCATGAGATTGCGGATTGCGGATTGCGGAAGGGGGATTGCGGATTTCGGACTGGGAGTTATTCCTGACTCAATATTCTTGCAGCATCTATTCTTGATGCCAGTAAAGCAGGGATCCAGCTGGCAAGCATCCAGAGTACCGGGAATATTGTAATTGTGAAATAGAAAAGGTTCCATGCCGGTTTAATATTCATTGCAGTAAACCTGAAAATTTCCTTTCCGAAATATTCTGCAACCAAGCTTCCAATGAAAAATCCTGCTATACTTCCTGCAAGACCCAGTATAAATGCTTTTGAAATGATAATAAATAGGATCCTTCCCGTGCTTGTTCCCATTGCTTTCAGAATACCTATCTCGTGGGTGCGGACCGTTATATTCTGGTAGAAAAGCAACCCTGTTATAATCAGACAAGACAGGATTATAAATGGAATGATAAATGATCCGTATTTATTCATCATCAGCCTCTGGTTTTCCCTTGCATCGGCTATGCTGCTAATTTCTGTCACTTCAAGATCGGTAAAGATAGCCTGCACCTGTTTTCTTGCATTGTTTATCCTTCCATCCTTGCATACACATCCCAGGGCCTCTATCTTGTTTATTTTACCTTCCATACCAAGTACCTGCTGAAGGTCTTCAAGATTGAAGGACACTCCCTGATCTATCATTCCCTTACCTTCCCCGAGCCTTCGCGCAATTTCAAAGCTGTATTGTTTTCCATCGTGCCCGTTAATTATGAAAGGAGCACCTGGCCTGATATTCCTCGCTATAAGGGCGCCCACCTGAACAGTACCTTTTTCAACATCAAAGCCCATTGTCTCCTGTTTGGGAAGATAACGCTGCATTGCCTCATCCTTGTAGCCCATCAGTATAATCTGATGTGAAGATCCGTTCTCATCTTTCCAATCGGGGTATTTGACCTGCAAAATTCCTGTTAGGTGGCGGACAGCATCGAATGTTTTCGATTCAGCAAGAACGTCCACATAATCTTCAGGAAAAACAGCTGTATTATTAATTGAATAAAAATCTATCAGGTTAGTACCTTTCGGGAAAAGATAAAGATTCAGTCCCTGCTCCCTCATTATTTTCCGGGTTTCATCTTCACTTGCCTTGCTCAATGTATATATCGCAACAGAAACAGAGCTTGCAATAATAACGGTGAATAATATTATTGTGGAGCTGATCTTCCTGTAATAAAGTTCCTTGATTACCAAAAGTATTGGGTTCATTGTAGTGATTTTTTCCTGTCTTTCCGAAGTATATAAATTGTAACTATTGCTATAAATAAAACGATGAACAGTCCTGTCAGCCCAAAGGAAAGTGTGAGGGAATTATCCTCTTTCATGGTTATCTCGGCCGGCTGGTAAGTATTAAGACCTTCCTTCTGATTTATAAGCCATTGGGGCAAGGGCCTTGCAGCTATTGTACTGTCGTATTTCAGGCTGTCCTGCTCCATTAATGCTCCAACAGTGGATTTTGGTCAATTATTGCGTTTACCAGGGCTGTTGCCGGAGATTCCCATTTATTAATGTAAAGGATATCGGTTCCGGGAAGATTATCCTTTATGAGGCAGCTGCAATCTGCTGTGAGAAAGTCAATCATCAGATTTATATTCTCCACACTGATTCCTCCTGCCAGTAATGGCTCAAGAGTTTTAAACCTGCCGAAAATTCCGAATAGCATTGGTTCGTTTATTCCCTTAAGATCATTCTCAACGTTAAGAAGCATTGAAATAAAGTGTTTTTCTTCAATATCATTCCTGTTCAATTCTACAACAGGGATTATCTGTCCGAAGGGTGATAATTCCAGAGCTTTTTTAACAGACCGGAGCCCATTCTCATCCTTCCCGGGTATTCCTGTTTTAAGGTACAGCATCACACAAAGCTTGCCACCTTTAAGTTCAGCTGCTATATTATCGCGAACTGGTGAGGAAATAAGTCTTCTTAATTCACCGGTATTTTCATATCTTGAGAAGAGCCTGTCCTCATAATACAGGGCATAATAAGGACTTGCAGCATCCTCTTTTACAGCGCTCCTGAAATGAATATTTGCTTCTGAGATTGACTTCTTAATCTCATTATTCTGCTGCAGTGATCTTGCATCAGGCGGTGTTTTATGGAAGTAAACAAGGGTATATTCGTTGGGGGGGGCATTAAGAAGCACCCACTCCGATACTTTGGTTGTGCAGGCAAGGCTTATAAAACCTGCAATTGCTATAATTTTAAGATAAACCGGTTTCATTTACTTGTCAGTATAGGTGAGTACCGATGGTTCCTGTATAATCTCAACTCCCGATAAAATCGTATTTCCATTTACAGGAACCAGTTCGATCTTTAAAAGATCTTCAGCCTTTATGCCCGAAAAGGACTTTATCACTTCCTTATCGTTCTGTCCGGCTTCTTTTAAAATATCGAAATTTTCAATTGCGTTTGAACCCTGAACCCTGATGGTAAAAATCCGTTCACCGGGTTTTTTATCTTCAAGCTCGGCGAAATAAAGATTTATTCTATATGTTCTCTCCTGTTCAGTTCTGTCTTTTGATAATTGGATTTCCATTGTTCTTATACCTGTGATTGCACTGGCGCTTATCCATGGGGTGCTCTCCGATTTTATTGAAACAGGATCTTTCCTTATCTTATTGTAATCGGTTGAGTCGATCTTTATTTTAAGACCCGGATTTGTACCTCCTACATTGGGAAAATCAAGCCAGAGAACATTATCTGAAGAAGTCCGGTCGCCGGGGGCATTCAGGTTTATACCCAGGTTTTTTATTTGCTTTCCGCTCCACTTGTAATCGCTGTTGGTCCAGTAGCTCATCCAGGGCATATTGATCAGCGCCAGCGAGGTCTGGTTCTGGTAAGCACAGTTGCATGTCCTTGTATAGTCGGGTGAGTTAAGTACTCCGTCAGCTACGATTAAATTTGCAGAACATCCTGCCTTGAACCCTCCGAGGCTTCCTGTACCTTCAAATACATCGAGATTCACAAAGCCTGCGGATGCAGATCGGAAGGTTAGAAGGTGCTCGCTTGCAACAACATAGCCGCAACCGTATTCTCTTTTAAAGCTCCACTTCAGATCTTCACCGGTAAGAGGATCTTTCTCTGTGATCGGGTCGCCTGTCAGCAGGTAAAATCCTTCACCGTTGGTATAAATTTTATCATTGGCAATGATAGGAGGATTTAAGTAACTGATTGCTTTATCCCATACAATTTCCTTTGTGCCGGTCTTATAAACAATCATCCTGTTTCCATCTTCCCCGTGAAGCATATCGCGTGAAGGCCTTGTTGCCTGAAGCAAAAGTTTATATTCAGTTGAATACCCTAGCCATGTTCCAAAAACATTGCTGGTCTCCTCGTGAAGCTTTTTCCCGGTGCCGATATCGAAGTACAATAGTCTTTGACCCTGGGGAAGCTGCTCACCTCTCCTTTTGAGTCTTGTTTCAAGGTTCTGTGGAAGCTTATCGAGGCAAAACAGCATACCATCGCCAGCGATTACCGAGTTATGAATAAATCCGTGATTTGCACTTATGCTCCATAGCCGGTCGCCTGTAAACCTGTCCATTACAATCAATTCGGTGCTTGCTGTAAGATCATAGTTGTCGAATTTAACTTTCGGCACCTCCCCTTCGTAGATAGGAATATCAGGATAATCGGTAAAATTATTTCCAAGGATCAGGTATTTGTCATAAACACCGATATATGCAAATTTTCTTGTTGAAGCATCGCCTGCAGTAAAAGTTTTAACCTCCTCGCCTGTATTTATATCGATCAAATGGCATTTATTTCCTTCTATGGCATAAACGTATTCTTTTGTGGCAATAAAATTTGTTCCCCTTGAGTTGGCTCCAGGGATATGCACCTGATTGGTTTTTGTCTCAAGCGGATTTTCTTCATCGTAAGATTCATCCCAATAGACCAGCCATGTATCATCCTTCAGACCTTCAAATTCCTTTTTCCATAACAGCCTGCCTGTATATACGTCTCTTGCAGTAATACTGTTTATGCCCTGGATTATCAATTTCCCATCAATAACCTGTTCCGATGGTCCGTGCCCGTGTCTTGGAAGAACATCCATGTTGGAGTTGCCGCCGAACCACAGAATACCAAGTGGAGCTTTGACAATCTCATCATCCGATTTTACCGTATTGGCAATATCACCGTAATTATGGGTCCAGCTTGCTGATCCCTTCAGGGGGCCCGACCGTGTTAACAGAACATAATCTTTACCTTCAGTAACTTCCTTACCGTAAAGATCCAGTCCACGGAGAGCCTGCTTCTGGTCCTCCGACTTTGCAGCAAGCCAGATAGCTCCTCCGTAAGGCCGGGTTGTCTCATAAATCCGGGCTACTTCATCCTTATCAAACCCATTTACATAAGCCGGATCGCTGATAATTGTAAGCGATGAAAAGTATTTGGGAAGCGAAGAATTCCCCTCTTCATACTGAAGGAAAGCCATTCTTTCGGAGGTTATTCCTGCACGATCAAAATAGCTCCTGAGGAACTCAATGCGTGAAGGATCTTTTTCGAACGCCACTACATTAAGTGATGTCTTTACTGCAAGATACTTCAGCAATCCCAGGTCACTTGTTCCTAACACAACTGCATATCCATTACTGATCTTTGTTGCGCCTATAATTTCATCGCCAAGAGAGGACCGTGCCTTAAAACTTACCAGGTCTCTTTTTACATGTACCGGCTTTGCCTGCCTATCGCCATAAACCATTATGGTTCCGTCTTCCGTTACGGCAATAAGCTTACCATGTGAAGCGAGTAGTCTTTCGACAGGTTTTCCAGTCTCAATATTCCAGAGTCTTTCAGGTTTATCAGTATTGATTTTGATTGCTGTTATGCCTGTGCTGTCAGATGCATAAAGACAGTTGCCTGCCTTAATAAGATCATTGGTTGCAGAAAAATCAGATATCCACATATCTTTCAGGCCATTACGGTCATTCAGGACTGAAGCCCTGATTTTTTTTCCTGAAAAATAAATCATATCTCCGTCTATAACAGGGTATTCGCCTGTTTCCGCTTTGATCCTTTCACCGTTTTCAGAATTGTACATGTATGTCATTCTGCCACGGTGATGATTAAAATAGACCTTGTCGTTTGCGAAGGTAAATGAACCTCCGGTTTTCCCGCCCGCAGCAAGATGATAATAAAGCTCTTCCCCTGTTTTCAGATCGAACCCTGCCGGAATTGTTCGTCCGCCGGCAACAAGCAGCTTATCGCCGCTTATGGTAAAAGCGCCCTGAGGTGCAACATCAGCAAATGCGGGTGAATTATGCGGCTGAAGAATGTAGTTACTCGAGGTTCCGTCATTTTTCCAGATTACTTCACCTGTTTCAGCATTGATGGCATAAATGAAAGTTCCCATCATGGGAAAGATGCTTGCGGCTGTATAAATTATATCATCCTTTATGACTATGCCGCCCCTTGCCGGCCACATAGAGATGAGCCTTTTATTGCCGAGCAATTTATTTGATGAAGGTGCAAGAAGGTTTTTCCAAATAAGCTTACCTGAAGAAGCATCGAGGCAATAGCAATATCCGTCGTCGCCTGTGAAATAAAGTTTTTTATTATTAAAAGCCAGAGGCAGCCTTACCGGCCCGTCAGCATAAAAGTGCCATAGCTCCCTGCCTGAATTTATATCAAGTGCAATGACCTTATCCTGGTCGTTGAATCCAATAAACATCTTATTATCTGCAACAACAGGTTCAAAAATCCTGTCGAACTGCATCAGGTTCTGATTAAGGGGATCATCCCATACCGGTGTCCTCTCAGTAAACCTTACCTGCCATTGCAGATATAAATTGTCTGCGAGCTGCTCTGGTGTCGAAGCTGACCGGTTATGATTAAAGCGCCACATGGGCCAGTCGTAAAACTGTGCCTGAAGTGATATTACAAAGGACAGGAAAATGACAGATGCAGATATTTTTTTCATCTTCTTTTAGCTAAGTTTTTTTCTGAAAAATATGAATTTTTAGACTTTAGTTGCTGATTTTCAGCAATATATAATTTTTCAAAAACAAAATTATTCATCATAAAGATAATGAAATATATAAATAAATTGAATACCCGGAATGAATAGCAATTCAAGGTGAACCCGATCATGAAATCCCTTGATGCGCTGCGGGATGAGGAATCTCATTTACCTTGCAGTTACACTGTTTAGGATAGTTGAATCACGCTTGCAGGATTAGTAAAATAATTAATATGAAAAACTATATTTGCACCTTTGGTAATAACCGGCAATTTTTGAACTATTAATCAATTAATAATTATGTTTTGTTCTTCTGCTAAAAAAAGAATCTTCTATATCCTGGCACTCTCACTGTACTTCAATATGGCAATGGGCCAAATAATTGAAATAGATACTGTTGTAATAACTGCCGGAAGAAAATTGCAGCAGATTCATTTATCACCGTCGATTGAACCGGTTTCACTTTCACCGGCCATCAGCAAGGTTACAAGGGATGATATCCGAAAACAGGGCGCTGTTACCGTTATTGATGCAATGAATTATATACCGGGAGGATTCATTGAAACCAGGGGCCGGCAGGTAAAACAGTTCTTTTCTGTAAGGGGACAGAAATATCCCTATCCCGATTACGCAATTAATGGTGTCTGGCAGAAAGAATTTGAAGAACTTCCATACTTTTTTTCAGCATCAGATATAGAGGAGATTGAAATAGTAAGATCCAGCGCTGCATTGCTTACCGGATTGTCGGGGCTGGCCGGTTTGATTAATATTAAAACACGTGAATATACGAGTGCCGAAACAAATATTGAAATGGAGTATGGAACTTTTAATACGCTTCATACGCATGTTTCGACAGGCAACAGGATTGGCAGGGTGAGTTATGCTGCAGGAGCAGGATACGACATGACCGATGGTCCTTCAGGGAAACATGCCGCGGAGGGTATGGCAGACCTCTATACAAGGTTAAACTGGAACATATCAAAAAAACTGGACCTCAATGCTCATCTCTTTTACCTCGATGGGAACAGGCAAATGGCAATCGCCCAGGCACCTGCCGATAAAAGATACCAGGACATGATCCAGAGCTTTGATCCTTATAAAGCAGTGCTGTCTAATGTAAAACTTGCATATCGCCCCGGGACAAACTTCTCCTCAGAGCTCCAGGTTTTCTTTTCACACAGGGATCCGACATTTAAGGATGAAGCAAAAGGGACCTCTTCCAACGAAAAAGATTATGAATGGGGAGCCAATTATATTCAGTCAGTCAGTCTGTCCGAATCAAATATCCTTAGGTTTGGTGGCCTTTACAGCCGCTGGGTCGCTCCCGATGGAAAGCGTTTCTACATGGGTAAAAGATGTGACACTGAAACCTATTCAGCCGTAATAACCGATGTACAGCAATTCGGTGATCTTACCCTTGATGCAGGATTCAGGCTGACAAGAACATACCTTAAAGATTACGGGGCATTTAATATTGAAGGAGACGGAGCCCTGTTCAGGAATGTAACACCGGTTTCTGATGAATGGGAGCCGGCTATAATACAGGCAAGTTTTGGTGCAACATACGATTTATCTGATTCATTTTCGGTCTTTTTCAACTCTGCAGCAGGACAGTTAAAGCCAAGGCGCGGCACTCTGACAGACGACATGACCGAACCACTTGATGAAGCGCGCATAAAGCTCGACCTGGGCATAACAAGAAACCTCGGAACCGGGAAAATTTCCCTGACTGCTTTCAGCGTTTTGCAGAAAAATGCCATAGCATTAAGCGGAGCGACATATATCGATACCACAACCAACATCCGCAGGGAACTTTACCTTAACCGCGATCAAAAACAGTTTGGATTGGAATTCGAAATAACATCGCCTGTATTGTTCGGTTTCATGAAGCCTTTTTATAATTTCACACTGATGAGATCGTGGATGGATGATTCGGGAAGCATGGTAATCAATAAGGAAAATCCTGTTTTCATAACAGGCGGAGGTATTTATATGGTAAAAAAGAAATTTGATCTTAATATCCTCTACAAATATGTATCACCTTTCGAAAATGAAAGATTTGCCAGTCCGGCTGCCGGCCCTCAGCCTCTGGGGGACTACTTCACTGCAGATGTAAATGGCGGTTATACCACCGCAGGAAAAGTGCCTGTCAGATTTTATCTTAGGCTAAAAAACCTTACCGACGAAAGATATACAACCGTAATCGGATATCCCGATTTTGGCAGGATGCTGTATGCAGGAGTTCAGGTTAAATTTATGAAGTAGTATAAGTTTAGGTTTCAGAGTTTGCCTGCGGGGAGCCCGGCTTCGCCCCGGTTCAGAGTTTAAGAGTTTATCGCGGAGAGGCCGGTGAGGTCATTTCTCCATTATCTTCCTTGCCAGATCCGGATTGGTTTTTTCGATTCCTGTAAGCAGGTAGATAATCATTCCGGCATCGGAAGCATCATAGGTTGTTCCATCAGTCTTAACACAGGTTTGAATGCGTGTATAAAGCCAATCCCAAGATCCGGGCTTATATGATGAACTTTTGCGTGCCTTTGAAGTTTTGATCCAGTCAAAGTCTTTCATGGGTGCATGGAGCCCTTCATAATCATTACCTCCGTTCTGATCTGCTATCTGAATACATTTCAGGTTACCTCCTGAATCATTGGAGAATGTATCACTAATCTCCTTAAAGGTCCATCCGGTATGTATATCCCACCATGCCCCTTTAAGATGGTCACTATGGTTGTTATTCCATTCTGAATGAGATACCAGGGTAACATATTTAAGTTTTGAAGCATCAGCCTTATTAATGGCCTCACCAACCACCTGCATCGGTCCTGCTGCAATGATAATAAGAGGATCTTTCTCCGATGATTTATTTATCTCATCGCTCAAAGCCTTATATGCAACGATTGCATTATCTACAGCGCAGATAAATTTTGTTTTCTCAAATCCGAACCAGCTGCCTCCCCTTATTGCACTTTCGCGCATATGTTCATAGGCATTCAGGCCTGAAGGCGAGGTTTTCATATCCTGATTGCTTCCCCATATATGGTCGCTGTAGGTGTAAACAGTAAGCTTATCCTGTAAACCTGCTGCCGACAACAGAGCAAGACTAAGCGGAGTCGCAGCCCAGTCGTCATGATCGTGTTCGTTGCCGTCGGAACTTATTGCGATCCTTCCTTTTCCCTGCCAGAGCGGAGTCTGAGGGAAAGCATTTAGACATATCATTATGAAGGTGATGATCAGAAGTTTTGTTTTCATTTTTATAAAGGTTAAAGTTAAAATATGTTCCGTTTTTCGGGTTCCGATCTACGCTCTACGCTCATCACTCATCGCTCTCTGCTTTGCCCTGTGCTCAAACCCCCTCCCCCTTCGGGTACTCCCCCTTTACAAGGTGGAGAGTTGTTCCTGCAATTTTATTACTGTTTCCTGGTCTGTAGTCTCCCTCATCTCTCATCCCTCACCTCTCACCTCTCACCTCTCACCTCTCACCTCTCACCTCTCACCGCTCACCTCTCACCGCTCTACGCTCTACGCTCTACGCTTTACGCTCTACGCTTTACGCTTTTAAATACTCACTTTACATCGTACTCTGCAATAACTTTCCCGTTAATATCCTTCACCACTGCCTTAATATTCTTATTATCAACCATAACTTCAGCAAAGGAAAGATGCGAATTGACAAGGACCGGGTAGTCAAAACCTGATTTCTTTTTTTCATAGAAAGAGTTCCTGTGTGTGTGACCACTTATCATCAGGTCCACGCCGGCATTATTAAGCACAGGGCCAAAGTTGTCGGCAAGAAATTTCATAGCGTGATTTTGCTTTGGCTCTTTTATTACAGGCATATGGATAATTACAATTCTGTGCCTTGCATTCCTGAAAGCTTCTGTTCTTACCTCATATTTAAGCCATTCAAGCTCCTCCATCCGATAGGCATCAAAATCAGCAAGACCAGAATAATACCTGTGGTTATCCGCTTTATCTTCTCCGCAATCAAGTACGGTAAAGTGTACCGGTCCCTGATCAAAACTGTAATAGAACCTGTCATCTTTGTAATCGAACCATTTCTTAAGTTCCCTTGCCATGTATCCCCTGGTCTCATGATTGCCTCTGACATAATAAAACGGTTTTGTTGCTGCAAAATAATATACTGCCGTATCGATAAAACCCGGGTAAAGCTGACCGGTTTCCTGAAGAAAATTGACCATGTCGCCGTTGAAAAAATACAGATCCTGAACCTTAATGTTGTTATTCTTCAGGTATGAGGCCATTTTTCCCGACAGCTCATGAACATCATTTATTACAGTAAAAAATATTTTATCAGAGCCACTGCCCGGAGTTATAAAACTGGTAATCCTCCCAGCCACTGTATCGCCATAATAAACTCTGGATGGTTGGTATTTCATTATCTGAACGGAATTTGTACTGTATTTATATGTTGTTCCCGGCGCGAGTCCTGCTATCCGTACTTTATGCAGGGTTCCTCCCCCATCGATGATCCCGTCGGTACTGTTTCTTATAAAGCGGTTGCTCCCGTCGGGCATTGTCAGGTTTATAGCCGGAACAGCAGGTTTATTGGTTGTCCATACTATCGTGACTCCTGTTGAACTCATGTTTTGAAGCCATGGACCGTGGGTCATTAACAAATTATCATTATCAAGCGCCTGCGACCACAACAATGTATGAAGAGTCATTACAAGCGTTAAAATTATAGTTATTCTTTTCATTGTATTTCAGGTTATATGTTAATTTCAGGTTTATAGTCACTATCAATGGTTGTATAACCGGTACCGGTATCAGCTATTACAATGGGATTGCTTTTCATTACTCCGGGATCATTATATCTGCTGTCCATTTCCATTAATGAAAAGATACCTGCGTACCTCAATGTTCTGAGGACAATCTTAATAAAAAAAAGTAACTGAGAAACCAGGAAAAGTAAAAATATTCCGGTACCTGTTACCGGTCTCCATTCAGAAATAATTCTGAATGTAACCAGAAGAAACAAAAACTGGACAGATACAATGGTTAACATAAATAAAAATGAAGAAATAAATGTCCTGAATGCCTGGCTGAATCCAAATCCGATAGCTCTGAATCCTGAACCGTCCGGATGTATAATCTTCCAGGTTCTTGCGTAATCACTTACGACAAGAAGTATAAGCATAATAAACGATACTGTCAGTAAGGAAAGAAATAATATGACATACATGGTTCTGGTGCTTAAGCTGTCAGGACTGGTGATAATAAATGCCGTAATAAATAGAATAATGATCAAGATTAAAATAATTATAATGCTCATAATAAACATTATAACAAAAAAAGAGCGAAAGTTTTGAAGAGCTGATCTGAAAAATCCGGAGGCTGAGCGATTAACCTGATCTGATCTTAAAATGCCATACATCCCTGATGTAAGAAAAACATTAAGAAGAAATCCTGCAAGTACAATCGTTACAATCGCGGATGACAATGATGATAAAAAACTGAAAAACACCGGACCGAGATCCGGAACTATATCCAGGTTAAACCCTTCAGATAATTTTTCGGTGATCATGCTTCTGTCCAATGCCGATTTAAGGATCGCCATAACGGGCATCACCGGTAATAAAACCAGTAACAGGGAGGCAAGCCACATTATCAGAATCCCTTTCCAGGCAGCTGAAGTGCGGCTAATTCCTGATGCCAGAGCTTTGAATATCTTCATCTTCAGAGTGAGATAAAATTGAAAAAGAACAGCAGAAAAGATATCATCTTATTCGTGAACCTGCTCACGGGTTTACGGTCAGGATCTGATGTCATGGAATTATTTATTTGGTTTATATCCATGGGAATCTTATAATCAGGATCGACCTTAACCCATTCCACTTTCGGGACATTGGTGTATGTATAATCCTTATGCCTCTCCTTCCCATCCCAATACTCCATCACTTCATTGCCGTTTTCAAAATGAACAAGAACTTCCACAGGCAGAACTATCTCACCCGGCCTTTCAAGCCTCACAACAGCATTGTACAGCAAGTCTCCTCCTTCAGCAGTAAGATCATTGTCAGCTTCAGATGATCTACCATTATAAAATCCTTCAACCTTATAATCACATAAACCAGTTCCGTATAAAGTCTGATCGAAAAACCAGTTCATGTCATTACCAAACTTATCACCATGGAGCCTGGTTACCACTTCATTTACGACAGCTATAAAATCTTTTCCGGAAGGATGTCTGAATGCCCACTTTTTGTAATACTCCCTGAATATCTCGTTCATGGTTTCTTCACCTGTAATTCCCATCAGGGTAAAAAGTATGGTTGCAGTCTTATTATACGACATCATACTATAGGTATTGTGAGGATAATTCCATGAATATTCACGGTTACTGACTACCTGCCTGTTTTCAGACATCAGATAGGAAAACCTCGATAAGGTCTTGTCGGCAACTTTAAAAAAAGGCAGATCGATCATACCTGAGCTTTTACCGTAATAATGGTCCATGATCCTCTCCTCCCAGAAGGTATTCACACCCTCATCAAGCCATGGTTCTTCAAATTCGTTACTTGCCATGATACCCATAAAATATGCATGTCCAAATTCATGGATGGTAACCATTTCAGGAAAGTGAATAAAGGAAGGCATTATATCGGATGAAAGGGAAGTAAACAGAGTAGTGTATTCCATTCCTCCGGCGCCATTACCTTTTAAGGGAGGGTCAACAAGAGTAAGGTGGGGCCACGGATAAGGCCCAACATGGCTGTCAAAGTATTCAAGTGCATTTTTGACTGCCGTTAACTGCCGTTGAACCTGGTTTTTTCTTTCTTCCGGAATAAGCAGGGTAATATTTACATGGTTCCATTTATCGGTATATTCAACATACCCTGGCCAGGCCGTCCATGCAAAGTCAACAATATCTTCAGCCCTGAAAGAAAACGTCTTCATTCCCTCTTCCTTCTCATCAGTACCCATCAGCAAGCCGCATGAACCTACTATATAATTCTCAGGAACAGAGATTTTTACATCATATACGCTATGATTTGAATAAAATTCAGAATGGGCATGAAACTGGTGACAATTCCATCCCCCGGTTAAAGCATATCGCATTCCTGCCTGTTCATACACTCCAAACTTTGGAAACCATTGTGCAACAAAGAAGTAATCATCGATATACCCTGTTCTGAAGGAGAGCAGCGGCAGCTTTGATTCGAAAGAAACGTTAAGAAAAACAGTGTCTCCGGGCCCGGCAGGCTCAGGGAGATCTATTTTCAAAACTGTTCTGTCATCAGGATTGCCATCATCAGGACTTATGAAGCTCATTGATGGGGCAAGATCAATACCATCATCATCAGATATTGATAATATTTCTATCCAACCATTTTGATCTTCTGTTTCAGGCAGTTCACCGCTAAATTCTTTGTAGAAAGTTGATTTGGTATTCCTGAATGCATTAAGGTAAAGGTGAAGTCTGACATCGGGAACAATATCCTGGGAACTGTTTACCCAAAAAGCTTCCATTTCACCGTAAATTACAGAAGACCCGGCATGAAGGTCAGCTTTTATCTTATACCCTGTGACCCTGGGACTAAGAGGCTTCCTGTTAACTAACTGTGAATTAATGGGAAAGGTGACAAAAAAGATCAGTATCAGGAAGGAAATACATTCCTTCATTTTTTTTCTTTTGTCATTGAAAGTTGCAGCTCCCCTTCACTGTATAATGCCTTCCCTTCCATCTTCAGATGGTCAGTCATCTTAAGCAGGATGGTCACTTCATCGCCTTCAGCATACATTGTAAAAAGAAGTGAATCTCTGGCAAAGGATACCTTTTCACCATTAATTTTAAGATTATACTCGGTGAAAAGCATGCTGGCAGAATACTTTTTATCGGTAAATCCGACATTCAGTATTCCCGATTTATATCCTTCCGGTGCATCAGGGATGCTGAATTTCCAGATACCTGAAGGATCTTTTGTTTGTCCCGTGGGCAGCTGCGAAAAAGCAAAGCCCGAAAGAAGTGAGCTGAAGATGATTGTAAAGAGGATTTTTTTCATGATTGACACCAGTTATTTAATCAAATATAGATATCAATCATGTAAAAACCATAATGAGCCTTCATTATTTATTTTCAGCAACCACCGGCTGCCTTTTTCTTCTTTGGAGCTACTTTCACAGAAGGTTTGGTAGGAAGGGGACCCTGAATTTCGTTTGATTTAACAACACTGCCACCGCCAAGAGCCATGCCTGCGCTTTTCCTGAAATCATATTTCGCAAATTCCTCATTTGAACTTGTTGATGCAGGTTTAGCCGGATTAAGTATGACATCGAACCAATAATTCAGCCCTCCCTGAAGGACGTAGATATTCTCATAGCCGAGCTGCCTGAGAACCATCCATACTTCTGTTGCATCAACAGATCCATTTGAATAGAAAACATTCATTCTGACATCCTGGTCAAAAATTTCAGAATATTCCTCGGAGAGAACATCTGTGGCTGGAATATTGACAGATCCCGGAAGGCTGAATTTTTCAAAATCCTCCTGCGGTCTGACATCAATAAGATTAAGGGTAGGATCTTTCTGTACGATCATATCGGCAATGACTTCAGGTTCAACATACTGAGAACCTGAGTTAGTTTCATTCAGCAACTGTGTGGCAGTAAGCTGAAACGGCCTGGTCTTATTCTGGGGAACTGCAGCAATTACCAGTCCCATCGGAATAAAAATCAATGACAGCAATCTGAGTGGTTTCATTGTATATCGTTTAATGTTTATCGTTTATCGTTTATTGTTTATCGTTTAAATATCCTTTCAACCCGAAACCCAAAACACAAAAAACCCGGAACATTTCTTAATACTCTTCCCTGGGGAATTTTTTTTCTGCAAATTCAGCTAATGCAAACATCGAAAGGGCAACGATAATCAAAATCAATCCAAAAAGGCCATCTTTCATACCAAGCACCTCACTTATTTTCGGGGTCCCAAGGAACTTAGCAAGGTATAATTCATCCCAGAGATTGTAACCTAACCCGAAGATAAACACTCCCAGGAAAAGTCCGCCAACAAATACCAGGGCGTCTATCTTTCCTATTGCAGCTCCGCACACACTTGTACCGGGGCAAAAACCTCCTATTATAAATCCTGCGCCCATTATTACCCCTCCGATGATTGCAGATGTAAGATAAGTTGGATTTATATAAATAAGGTCCAGATCTATCCATCCGAAAAGACTGAAAAAGAGCAGACCCAGCATTGTAGTTATTGCAGCGGTGAAAAACACTTTTAATACCACAGCATCGTAACCGTAGAATATTCCGGCAAGTTTCCTGCTTGATGAAAATCCACTCTGTTCAAGAACAAAACCAAAGCCAATGCCTATTATGAATGCCAGGAAGAGGTTGGTGTTTTCAGATATTATTTCATTTATTGCAAGTGGTCCCATATTATTTTAACGTTTATCGTTTATCGTTTATTTTATATCTTTTATCGCTTATCTTTCGATCTCTGTTTCAGGTGCTTCGCACGTTTCAATGTTTCATGTGCTTCGCACGTTTCAGACTGAAACCCTGAACTGAGGCGCAGCCGAGTTCGACGAAGTCAAACTCTGAAACTCTGAAACCCTGAAACCCTGAAACTCTGAAACCCTGAAACCCTGAAACCCTGAAACCTTTCTCCATTTGTCTTTCTCCTTGATTCAGATCCAGTTTTTTCTGAAAAACCAGGCAAGGGCAAAGGCAGTTCCGAATATAGCCATCATTGTAATGAATCCGCCGAGTGACAGAACAGCCATACCGCTCAGGGCTGATCCGCTGGTACATCCTCTTCCCAGTTGTGATCCGAACCCGAACAAGGTACCGCCGGCAAGAGCAAGCATCAATCTTTTCCGTGAGGTTATCCGCGGAGAATGTTCCACTTTGAATTTCAACCGGCCTGCCAGCGCCCCTGAGAGAAAGCCACCGGCGACTACTCCCATCATTTGAAAAACAAGCCAGGTTCTCATAGGATTTCCCTGATGGGATTCCCTGAATTCCTGCACGAACCCTGATCTGTCACTCGCTGCAGGTGCAATGGTGGTCATTGCCATTACAACGGTGCTCTTGACAGCACCACTGGCTCCCAGACCACGGCCTGAAACGAAGTTAGCGGCAAGAAGCACCAGCCCCAGTAAAACACCTCCGATGTAAGGATTAAGATATTTTGTCTGCTTTTTCACCATGATAATATTATGTTAATCTTTTATATCAATTTTCAATAAAGCCACCTGCTTACCTGCCCTGCGTAAACAATTATAAATCTAAGCATGAGGCTTCCGAATATTACCAGTACCGCGGGCACTATTACCGGAATGTGATATTTTCCAAGTTCCATTATCTCGAGTACTAAAGGGAGTATCATTCCCATTATCACAACAAAGATCCAGAATGACATTGTATAGGGACCTCCTAGAAACAATTCTGCAGCTTCTATCTGAACCTGGGTTCCTGCAAGAAATCCCATGAACATGTGTACGATCAGGAAAAGCTCAATTCCGATCAGAACAAGGTCAATTTTTGCAAATCTTTTCCTTTCAGCCTTATTCTTTGATAGAATTAGTGTAGCTGCAGTTCCGGCAGAGAGGCCGGAAGTCAGGAACAGCGGACCGAGGATCGATGTGTTCCAAAGCGGTCTGGCATTGAATGCCGATAATAAGATCCCGGTGTAAATCCCAAGTATAATGGCATAGATCAGCATTATCCAGGCGAGTGCTTTTTTGTACCTGTTGAAAAAAGCTTCAATAGCGTACAGCCATTTGTACTTCCAGTCCCACCGGGGAAAAATTTCTTTTATATGAAGAGCGCACCAGATGAAGGAAACGGGAGTGATCACCATCAGGGTCCAGGCGCCCCACGACATAGGTGACTGTAATTTAATATTTGTATAGAGTTGCCAGAAAAACAGCTTATGCCTCAGGTCAAGAAAAAGGGCAATCAGTCCGAAAACCAGTAATACCGGGGCAAGAAACGGTGTTATCTTTACCGCAGTTCTGTAATCCTTCTCCCTTCCCCTTATATAGTAAAGCGCAGCAAGTATAAGAATCCCTGCTGCCATTCCTCCCAGAAAAAGATAAAGCGGAATTTGCCAGTGCCATATATTAAGCTGTGGATCAACCATATAATTCATCCTTCCGCTGACAAATAATTCTTCTTTCATTTATACTCTTGTTTGGGATCAAATTAAAAAATAGAGCTGTGGATCCGTTCCTGCTTCGGGTATAAGGGTCTTGTACTTTCTCTTTTTTATTACTTTTGAAACATCGCTCCCGGGTTCGTCAAGATCGCCAAAATAGAGGCATTTTGTCGGGCACACAGCTACACAGGCCGGCTGATCGCCTTTGGTTATACGGTGATTACAAAAAGTGCATTTATCAACATAACCTTTTGGATGAGGGTACCTGGCATCATAGGGGCATGAAGCAATGCAGGCGCCACAACCGATGCATTCATTTGATGTGACAAGAACAATCCCTCCGGCCGCAAAATGACTTGCACCTGTTGGACAACACCTGACACAGGGAGCATTAAGGCAATGATTGCACCTTTCAGATCTGAGCTCCATCTCCAGCTGAGGGTATGTCCCATCCATAACTTCAACGATCCAGTCGCGGCAATATCCTATCGGTACGTTATTCTCAGTCTGGCATGCTACAACGCAATCGCTGCATCCCACACATTTTTTTGTGTCAACGGCCATTGCGTATCTCATGATGCCACCTCCGATCCTTCCTTCTCGGTCAGAAAAGTAACAAAATTGCTTCTCATTCCGGTGCCTCCCATAATGGGATCTGTAAGAACATTTGTAATCAGCTGGGTATCGCTTACACCCCTGCCAAAGCAACGTTTCAACTGCTTCTGTTTATGGCCAAACCCATGGACAATATAGACCGAATCCCATCGTATCCTTTCAGTAATCCTTACCTTCACGGGAAAATCGGTGATGATCCCATCCTGATTTTTCAACCATATATATTGATCTTTTTTTAATCCCCACTCCTTTGCCACCTTCGGATTGACCCAAAGAGTATTCTCATCCATCAGGTCGGTAAGGTTAGGATTGTTTGCAGTACGGCTGAAAGTATGCATCGGAGCCCTTCCGTATATCAGCCGGTAAAACCCTGAAACAGGTTCTTCATGAGCAGTGTACGTTGGAAGCGGATCAAACCCTGCCTGAGCAAGATATGTTGAGTATAATTCAATTTTGCCTGTATCGGTTGGAAATGCAACTTCCTCATCTTCTGAAAAATACAGATCATCGTATTCTCTCTCAAAGGTTTTTACCCCTATCTGCTTCATCTCATCAAGTGATGAACCGATATTCTTTAACTGCCAGTCAAGAAGATCCTCCTGCTTCCCGTATGGAAAATAATTTCCAAGCCCGAGTTTAAGAGCAAGATCCCGGGCAATATCATAAGCTGACCTTGTATCGAACAGGGGTTTTGTAGCAGGCATCCGAAGGGCAATGGCAGGTTTTCTGTGGGGAGCAGTTCTAAGAACATCATACCGTTCAAGGTATGTGCACTCGGGCAAGATCACATCGGCCCATCCTGTTATCTCCATTGGCATTGTGTCAACCGCAACCAGAAGGTCAAGATTCTGTATTGCCTTCAGTGTATTAGCCTGGTTGGGAACAGTGAAGATAAGGTTTGTGCCATTAACGATCCATCCTTTTATGGGGTAAGCCGGATTATTTTCAGGTATAGTTGCATCAATAATCAGATTTGAAGGTGCGGAGCTTGCCAGCGGGTATTTTCCGGGAAACAGGTCCTGCCATCCTTTTGAGGGTTCTTTTATTTCCGGAACAGGTGCAGAAGCCAGGTTATACCTTGAAGGCCTGTAAAATCCACCCCTCCTTCCCCAGGAACCAAGAAGTGCATTCAGGATAGCAACAGCCCTTATTCTCTGTGTATCATCGCCATACCAGGTAACGTGCCGGCCCGGGTGGACAATAGCTGAGGGCGAAGCATTTGCCATCTCCTTTGCCGTACTCCTTATCAGGTCGGGTCTGATAGTTGTTATCCCGTAAGCCCATTCAGGGGTATAATCTTTAACATGCTCCTTTAACTGATCGAAGCCATAACAATATTTCTCAACATATTTTTTGTCGTAATATTCCTTATAGATGATCTCATTTATCCATGCAAGAAGCAGTGCAATATCTGTTGAAGGCTTAATCGGGAGCCAGAATTTTGATTTTCCTGCCGCAGTTGAAAACCTTGGATCGACAGTTATTATTGTGGCGCCTTTATCTATTGCATCAGACATTTCCTGAACCTGCCCGTTATGCATGTTCTCACCAAGATGGGAGCCGAGAAGGACAAGACATTTGGTATCGCGGATATCTGTTATTTCGGGAGAATAAACTTCCTCACCGAAGGTAGCCATAAATGCTTCATCGCGCGGACCACGGCATTGGGCATACGATGGTTCCGCAATATTTGCAGAGCCGAATGCACTCAGAAGTGTTGAAAAGTAAGAGCTTCCCGAACCATGAGTGAATAATGCCATGCTTTCCGGACCATATTTGGAAGATATACTTTTCATACCGGCTGCTACGATCCCGATAGCTTCCTCCCATGTGGCAGGTCTGAAAACCTGTTTCCCTCGTTCTTCCACTCTTACCAGCGGTGTCCTCAGCCGGTCCTCATCGTAATACATACCCACGCCACCCGTACCCCTGGGGCAGAACCTGCCGTTTGAATGCTGGTCCTCATCGTTACCGGTTATCTTCCATATATTCCCCTCTTTGTCCTTATATATCCAACCCGCGCATTTCCAGAAACATATTTCACAGTATGTGGGGGTCCTTTTCAGATCAGGCGGCATCTGGATTGCATCTCCGACCGGGGAAAATGCTCTTGCCATCCTGAGAGCGCCGGCACCTGCTAAAAGGCCGGCTCCCATAAAGGACACCTTAATAAAATCTCTCCTGGTAGTCATTATTTTAAGCTCTGAAGAGGCAAAACTATAAAAAAAGAAAATTCTTTTATGTAGATATTTACATAAATATATACGTTGCTTTATGAAGCTTTCAATTGTTTATTGTTAATAAATTAACAGACTGGCATTTACACTTATTTAGAAAGATTATAAATTACTGTTCCTGTCAGTAATTTATATGTCACTCTGGTTTCAGCTTGCCTGCTCGTCTCTCTACCGGTCGAATGAATTATTCCTTTGTGGTTTTTGAGCTTATGCCGAATACACGGTAAATCGGACAGAAGCTTAGAGAACTGGTTAAAACAAAGATCACGGCCACTATAAGAAGAATTACAGCCAGTGTTCCTGCAATTATCCCGGCCAGCCATAGAATTACGATTGCGACAGCAACCAGTATCCTGATCGTTCTGTCAGTTATGCCCATGTTCTTTTTCATTTTTAAAGTATTAAGAATTCAACTCCTTAGTAATAGCCATAGCAGCAATGGTCCCGTCGGCAACGGCTGTAGTGATCTGCCTGTATTTTTTGCTTATTACATCACCCACTGCAAAAATGTCGGGCAGACTTGTTGCCATGTTCTCATCTGTTACAATGTATCCCCATGGATCTAGCTTCAGCTTGTCGCCAAACAACGAAACATTCGGTTTCATTCCGATAAATATGAATACTCCGTCGCTTGTAATTTGTCTTATCTGTTTCGTTTTAAGATCCTGAACTTCGGTAATAATCTTATCTCCTTCCCTTTTAAATGAACGGGGTTCATGTTCGAAAAGAGTGCTTATCTTTTCATTGCTCAGGAGCTTCTCCTGGGCTTTTTTATTGGCCGTGAATTTATCAAGCTGGTGAACCATGGTTATCTTGTCTGCAAAACGGCTTATATAATCCGATTCTTCAACTGCTGAATTTCCCCCTCCAATGACAACCACCTCCTTATTATCGAAATATTTTGCATCGCAGGTGGCACAATAAGATATGCCATTTCCTTTAAGCTCCTTTTCACCTGCTGCTCCTGTTGAATTTGGCCTTGTACCTGTTGCGATAACAATTTTTTTGGCCCTGATAGTCTCATATTCATCTATTACAACTTCTTTCTTTACAAGATCAACCCGGGTAACGTCAACGGCAACTTTATATGCAGTTCCGCACAGCTTTGTTTGCTCACTCATGTGGTGTGAGAGCATATAACCTGCCTGTGGCTGAATGAAACCCGGATAATTAGATACCTCATGTGTGGTAGCTACCTGTCCGCCAGGCAGAGCAATGTCGATCAGAACCGTGTTGATTTTTGCCTGGCAAAGGTATAATCCTGCGGTTAGTCCGCCCGGACCGGCTCCGAGAACAATAACATCAAATTCTGATACCGAAGGTTTGATGAGGGCCTCGATCTCCTTAACCCTTTCGAGGGGAAGCATGCTGTTAAGATTATTTATAATGTCACCACGCTTAATCCCACCTGACAATCTTCCTGCAACCTCTTTTCCCTTATCATAAAAAAGCAATGTAGGAGATGATTTTACACCAAGTTTTTCTGAAAGGTCGCGATTCTGCTGCCGGTATATCTTTAAGAACTTTATATCCTCTCCATACAGGTGCGAAAGATCCTCAAATTTTGATGCCAACGCTTCGCAGGGCGGACATTCGGTTGAATAAAAATCCAGGACTACTTTGCCGCCATTCAGAACTTCATTCTCAAACTCAGATGATAAAATCTCTTTCATTACTTCAAAAATAATTAATTATTAACTTTTTGATTTACAAATAACACCACAAAGATAATAAAAAATTAATGAATCGCAATAATATCACTAATAAATCTCTTTAATATCACTATTATTCAGAAAAGAGGCCGGAAATAATGTGAGAATCCCATTTCAAGCAGTTCTTTAACCGGACGGCAATCAGTTGAACAGATACTTCCGGTCCTGTTTTTTGCAACTGACCCGCAACCTCCGCCACAGGCAAGCTGCACCGGGCAGTTACGGCATTCAGCTATGGACGTTACATCCCTTGATTCCCATTTTTCAATCAACCCGGGTTTGCCGGTAATTTCAGGAAAATAGGTTCCAATCAATTCATCAGATTTTCCAACAGTGGCAGTGCAGGGGTAGATGTTCCCGGCATAATCGAATGCCCATTCTGTCTTGCATGCAGGGCATGAATCAAAAAGTGGTTCGGGCAGGGCATCATTTTCGGACAGGAATTTACTTACAGAAAATGCCGGTTTATAAAATTGAAGGATTTCAGGATAGACTTTTGTCAATTCGTATATTCTCTCGTACAGAGACACTCTAGTAAACAGCTTATCGTGCGATGACTGGCAATGATGCAGTTCATAATTACGTCCAAGCTGGGTCTTGAAGAGGGGATTGTTTGTCCAGCCTCTGTCTATGGCAAACTGAGCAAGATTATGCAGGTCTTCGATATTTTCTTTATCGGCTACCATTCTAAGGTTAATGCTAAAATCATTTTTCAGACAAGCATCAATCCCTTTAACGATTTTATCAAAGGTCCCGTTTCCTCCTTTAAGGAACCGGCGTTTATCATGAATATCGCGGGTACCGTCAAGTGTAACCTGAATTTCACGGATCTTTCCCTTTTTTAAAACGGGTATATATTCCTCAAGGGTATAGCCGTTCGTGACAACGCACACATCAATACCAAAATCTGACGCACTGGAAAGCAGGTATGAAATGTTATCCTTATGCTTATTCCCTGGTAAAAGTGGCTCACCACCAAAAACTGTAATATATTTTTTCTTCCCGGTGAAATTCAGATTTATATAACTGAAAAAGGCATCAGTCACTTCCCTGCTTAGCTCCACTGATGGATTAAGGTACTGGTCCTGATAGCAATACGAGCACGCAAAATTGCAACTGTAGTTTGTCACAAAAAAAATCTGGATCTCATCCGTTTCACGGGAATCGAGGTAATCGAGGTATTTTTTGTTATAAAGACTGGATTCCTCCTTTTCATCGATAAGGTAGCCCTTATCTTTCAATTCATTTGAAAAAATTTCATCTGCCGATGAACTGCCGTCCATCAGCTTTTGAACACTTTCTGCATCAGCGGGGGTTAAGATATCTGCGTTGCCGGTAAGCAGATTAACTATAAAATAATTATGGGAATCCCTGATTTTTGAAAATATATTATACTTTGAAAATCTAATCATTATAATAAGAGATGATCATTATTAGTTTCAAAACCGCTGATGCAGAAAATGAAGAGATCAGTCGTGACAGCCGGCAACTGTTTTTGAAGTTTTTGCACAGCACTGTGCTACTTTGGTTGTTGATTTGCTTTCTTTCTTTTTAATTAGACTTTTCATGATATCCAGATTGGTTTAAATAATTATTAATATATCTGTTTTCAGATTTTCTGACCGTGCAATGTCCAGCTCGAGACCCTTATCATGCCTTTTTCGTATGGCGCTGATTCTTCAACTATTCTTACCGACTTAAAACCTGCATTCTCAAGCTGGATCAGATATTCATCCCTTGTAACAGAGCCGGCCCAGCATTCTGAAATTGCAACAGGATCATTACGGTATTCATCCGGGACAGGGTTTAATGAATAAATGTCGCTAACGACAAATCTTCCGCCGGGTTTCAGTATCCTGTGAATTTCGTTCCAAACCGACTGCTTATCGGAGGCATGGTTAATTGTGCAATTTGAGATCACGAGATCTGCAATGTTATTTTTAAGTGTTATCCTCTCAAGATCACTTTTCAAAAACTCAATATTTTTTATCCCCAGACGATTTGCTGTACTTTTCGATTTACTTATCATTCCATCCGAAATATCGATGCCATAAACAAACCCATTTACTCCGACTGTTTCAGCCAGACGTATGGCATCGGTCCCTCTTCCACTTCCAAGGTCGACACAAATCTCATTTTCAGCAGCATTTGAATAATTTATTGCCCCTCCGCAGGAGAGACAACATCCTGACTCTGCCAGATCACTGTATCTCTTGTTTATTTCCTTAAGCTCCATTCCCTGATTTGATAAAACAAAGTTATTAAAAATAGGAAAGATAAATTAAATTTTCCCCGATTGTCTGGAGCCCGATGTAAGAATAAAGCCCAACAGGCTCCCTGTGATGATCGAACCGTAAGGATTACTTGTAATGGCGCACGATCCGGAGTTGCATCCGATAAAATAATAATACAGAAAACCCCCGGTTCCGCCAATAAGTACTGCTATAAGAGGTATCCAGAACACCTTTGATCTGAAGAAATCCCTTACACTATTAGTTTTGGGATTGACATTATCACTATTTTCCATCATATTCATGTATTTAAATATATGGATGCAAATATATATATAATTCTTTAAATCATAATAATATCACCTGAATCTTTTTGATATCACTAATATTATTTGTAATTTTGCAGCAAATACACTGATTATGAATCCGATATTCAAAAACGAAATAAGTAAGGAGCAGCTTGAAGAGCTTTTTCACAATGATGAAAGATGCCTTGCCTTTCTGGCTGATCTTAAATGGAATGATGGATTTATATGCAGGAAATGCGGTCATACTAATTCATGCCCGGGGAAAACAGCTCATTCGAAAAGATGTACAAAATGTAAAACGGAGGAGTCGGCAACTACCGGAACAATTTTCCACAACTGTAAGTTTCCTGTAAGTAAAGCTTTTTACATTGCATATAATGTTTGCAAAGGAAAAGAAGATCTCTCTACATACGAATATGCACGAAGGCTGTCGCTGAGGCAAATGACCTGCTGGAATTTTAAGACCAAGATCCAGCATGCACTACAGGAGATGAATACTCTCACCATTGGTGAAAAGATTTCAATAAAAAAGATCCTGACAGGCTGAATCTGATCTCTCAACAAACTTTATAAAACTGCATCGACCAGTTCAAAAGTCTCATCCGACGCAGCTTTCATAACCGATGCGACGTTTTCGGGCATTCCGGCGGCAAGCAGACCGGCATTCAGCAGCGCAACATAGGTCTTTCCATCATCTTTTTCATAAACGGAAATTCTGCAGGGCATCATTACCGAAAAGATCCGTTCATTACTGAGCTCAAGCATCTTCCCTGAATACTTTGGTTTGCAGATCTCAATTACTTTTACTGGTTTCACTGTTTTACCCGATTTTGCAAGCGATTGTTTCAGATCGTGAACCGCAGGCACAGACCATTCTCTTTTTTCTGCTTCTGCCACCAGTACCTCAACAGTCTTTTCAAAAGTGAATTTACCAGCTTTCTCGACAATAAAATTGTTATTTCCCATTTTCTTATAGTTTATTATTGATTGAGATTTGGCTACGAACTGACTATTTATCAAAGATACATTAAACAAAGTACTTTTGCCAGTCTGAATGGATAAATATCCTTAAGAAGCTATTATTTTTTGATGCTTTATGCAAACCGGTTCCAACTTTTCACATCCGGGTAATTGATTTCATTAAAACGAAACATAATTAAATTGTGAAATAAATCACTGAATTATATCCTGGTTGTAAACCTGCGGTAAGACCCGTCCCCAGTCGCCAACAATTCCTGATACTGACAAACTTCCCTGAGGCAGAATATTATTACTGAATGGCGCTGCAGGATATGTGGTCACTATGGCTCCTGATGTACCTGAGGTGATCGGCCAATGTCCTTTAAACGTGTTGGTTCCGTTTGCATTTAAGAAACTGACACTATTGATCCTCACACGTTTACCTTCATAATTACCTGTCGCAAGTTGCTCTAAGGTAATTACTTCAGGAAGGATGACCTGATTTTCAGCAACCTTTATTCCAAGCATATCACGAATACCGAAGATAGCCTTCTGACCATTAATGTTATTACCTGATCCGCCTTTAAGGTTTATCTTAACTTTGTCGCCCATTTTAAGGTAATTCTGAATTGTGAACATCAGCATTATACCACCTGTGGCATCCTGTAAGTAGGCCGTTTTGTTATTTGCCACATTGCTTCCCGATGTAATGATCCCCTCTATCAGATAGTCATCGCCTATCCAGAATTCCCCTGTATGTTCGCTAAACTTGTTTTTTAATTCTGCAATTGTGTGGATCACAGCCACATTATTATCGTCTTCCTCAACACGGACTATCAGCTCATTAAATGTTCCTTTATGTAACCGGCCTGTTGCACCGCTTATCCTGAATAACACTTCATAAGTTCCCCTCATAATATTGTCATTAACAGGAATTATTTTAAATGATAACTTTTTCGTTCCCGGAACAACATCCAGTACCAGCTCATTATTAAAGGCAGCAGGATTAGTGTTAAAGTGCGTGCCGTATAAGGAACCTTCAGGATTGATAATTTCAATGGTTACCTGTTCAGTATGTGTAATGGATCCGGAAAGGTTCAATTCTATTTCATACCCGTTTATTTCAAATTCCGAAATATGAATAAACACATCTGAAAAATTTACACTGTCAACAAAATGCTTCAAAAGTTTTACAGAAGACGAAACCTGGTTTCCCAGAATAAATCCTTCTGTCGGATTTTCAAGGTTCAGATTAATGTTTTTATCCGTTTGATAAAGACCTGAGCGAAATAATGTAAAGTGTGCCGTTTGCATCTCTTTCAAAATTTCCAGTGTGATAACTCCGTTCACCGCTTCAGGCCTGGCTGTAAAATCACGTCCATGAACCGCATTCCCCGTTAACCTTACAGAAATATGGCCGTCAACTCCGGCGCGCCGGTTTAATTCTACATAAACAACCAATGAATCAACGGTGTGGTCGAGCGAATCACTTAATGCTAAAAAACTAACTGCGGAAGGGTCTGCAGGTTCAATTTCATTTTCCGTACAGCCATGGAAGCCTGTTCCCATGATCAGGGTGATCAATAATGGTATAAATAATTTAGAATTCATCTTAATTCCGGTTTTAGTTTCAGGTTGAGAAATAATTATTGTGATAAACAAGCCGGGAAATTAAATGTTAATTTTTTTCAGGATAATGCAATTAAGTTAATAACAGACATCCTGATTTTTATTTCAGTCAAGCCGGTATTTAAGAATCTTATGGCTTTGTGCTATCAAACCCTGCGATCCACTGACTTATTCTGCAGGGAAAGGATATATGCATTTTTATTTCTTACCATAACTTTTTAAAGCTAAATTTGTAAGAATTAACAAAATAGCTTTAAAATGGCAAAGAAAGACAGGCCCCAAAGAATAGGCATTCTAACTGCAGGAGGTGATTGCCCCGGAATAAACGCAGCCATTCGTGGTGTAGGCAAAACGGCAATTGTAAGATATGGGATGACCGTTTTCGGGATCAGCGATGGATTTTCCGGAATGATTTCAAAGGAATATATAGAGCTCTCCGAACGGGATCTCTCAGGCATACTAACACTCGGTGGAACAATTCTGGGAACATCGCGTGAAAAACCATTCAAAAGCGCAGGGAAGAAAAAGAACGAGATTAAAAAGCCTGACCTGATAAAGTTCAACTATGAGCAGCTTGGCCTCGACTGCCTTGTCTGCATTGGAGGTAACGGCACACTGAAAACTGCCGGACTTCTGGCGCAGGAAGGTCTTAATGTGGTAGGCATTCCAAAGACAATCGATAATGATGTATGGGGAACAGACATAACATTTGGTTTCGATTCTGCAGTCAACATTGCTACGGAAGCAATCGACCGGCTGCATTCCACTGCCAACTCGCACAAGAGGATAATGCTCATTGAACTGATGGGCCATAATGCCGGATGGATAGCATTGTATTCGGGTATAGCTGCCGGCGGAGATCTGATACTGATACCTGAAATACCTTATGATGAAAACAAAATAGCTGAATATCTTATACGTCGCCAGAATGAAAACAAGCCTTATTCAATCGTTGTTATAGGTGAAGGAATAAAAAACCCGGTAAAGGATGTTTCTGCGGCTCATTATATAGGCAGGAGGATAAGTGAATTAACCGGTCTTGAAACAAGGGAGACAGTTTTGGGTTATATACAGAGAGGAGGAACTCCCTCACCCATGGACAGGGTTCTTGCCACCAGGTACGGGACCGCAGCTGCCGACATTATAGCAGCGAAAGATTATGGTAAAATGGTTGCACTCAGGAACAACGATATAGTTACGGTACCGCTGGCTGATGTTGCAGGGAAACTTAAACTGGTCGATCCGATGAACCCGATGGTGACACAATCGAGAAATCTGGGTTTAAGCTTTGGCGATTAACCCGTAGAATGTCTTAGAATTCTTATTATGAAAAAAATAATATTCGTCCGCCACGGCAGAGCCGAAGAAAAAGTTTCGGAAATCAATGACTTTGAACGCTCACTTACTCTGAATGGGAAAGTCGTTTCAAAGATAATGGCATCAGAATTTAAAAAAACCGGAGACGATCCCGGATTAATAATTACCAGCCCGGCTTTCAGAGCGCTCGAGACTGCTTTAATTTTTGCACTTGAATTGAAGATCAGGCCGGAGGAGATAAGAATAGAAAGCGACCTTTACGAGAACGTAAACCTTAACGTTCTGCTTGAAATGCTGGCTGCCTTAAAAGAAGATATAAATACAGTAACTCTCGTCGGGCACAACCCCGCTTTTACTGAAATGGCCGACAGGCTTGCTGAAGAGGGATGCGAATTTATGACGAAAACAAGTATAGTTTGCCTCTCATTCAGATCAGCCTCCTGGACCGGGATAAGGCCCTCAAGCGGTCGCATTGAATATTTCCTCAAACCAGGCAGATGATAAAGACTTATACACCAAAAGAAATAAGCTGGCTCTCATTCAACGCCCGTGTTTTACAGGAAGCTGAAAACGAGAATGTACCTCTCGGAGAAAGACTGAAGTTTCTGGGTATCTATTCAAATAACCTTGATGAATATTTCAGGGTACGTGTAGCCACGCTTAAGAGGCTTGCATATTTAGGCTCAAAAGCAAAAAATATACTTGGGTATAATCCGAAAGCAACATTAAAAAATATCCATGAGATAGTACTGAAACAGAATATAAGATTTGAGGAAATATACACGGGACTCATTGCCGAGCTTGAAAGACATAAGATCCACATAATAAATGAGAGGCAGTTAAATAGTGAACAATCTGAATATGTAAAAAGATATTTTCATACTGAAGTGAGGACCAGGTTAATGCCTCTTATTTTTGATAAAACCACAGAGTTGCCGAACCTGGTTGATGATGCCATTTATCTGGCAGTTATACTTTCAAATAAAAAATCAAAGAAAACGAAGTACGGGCTTCTCGAAATTCCCCGCGATGTTGTCCCGAGATTTGTAACCCTACCGGGGAATGAGGAAGATAAATATATCATGTTTATAGATGATATAATAAGGTATGGATTGAGTGATATATTTTCTATGTTTGACTTCGATGAGTTTTCTGCCTATACCATAAAGCTTACCAAGGACTCTGAAATTGAGATTGCCGATGATATTTCCGAAAACTATATTGATAAGCTTTCAAAGGGTATCAAACAGAGGAAATGGGGATCGCCTGTCAGGTTTATATATGACAGGGAAATGCCTGTGGATCTCCTTAAGCTACTTATCAAAAAACTGGGTCTGAGCGCCAGTGATGCTGTTATTCCCGGCAACAGGTATCACAACTTCAAGGACTTCATAAAATTCCCCGCAACGGGAAAAAAGAAATTCTATTATGACCCGGTCGTTCCCATACATCACAGGGATATTCAAACAGGGAAAAGCATTATTACAGCAGTCAGAAAAAAAGATATAATGCTGTTCTTTCCATACCATACCTTCGATCATTTCATTGATCTTCTGAGAGAAGCATCAATCGACCCGACCGTAACATCTATTCAGATAACACTGTACAGGCTTGCCCGTAATTCGAGCGTAATAAATGCCCTGCTCAATGCGATAAGGAACGGGAAAAAAGTTACTACTGTTGTTGAACTCCAGGCCAGGTTCGACGAAGAGGCAAACATTCTCTGGAGCAACAAGCTGATGGAAGAAGGCGTTAAGGTAATTTACGGAGTACCTGGATTAAAAGTTCATGCCAAGCTATGCCTTATTACCCGAATTAAAAACAATGTCATAGAACGTATTGCTGCAGTCGGTACCGGTAATTTCAACGAGGATACAGCTAAAGTTTATACTGATCATCTCCTTCTTACAGCCAGCAAAAAGATAACAAATGAAGTATATAAAGCTTTTAATTTTTTCAACCTGAACTACAAGAAAGAAAATTTCTATCACCTTGTGCTGTCTCCTTTCCTCCTCAGAAACAAGATCAACCTTCTTATCGACAACGAAATAAAAAATGCAGCTGCAGGGAAAAAAGCATTTATTTATCTGAAATTCAATAATTTAACTGATCCTGAAATCATCAACTATCTCTATGAAGCAAGCAATGCGGGAGTCAGGATAAGGTTAATTGTAAGGGGAATGTTTTCGCTTGTTCCCGGCTTAAAGAAAATAAGCGAGAATATCAAAGCAGTTAGCATAGTTGACAGATACCTCGAGCACACCAGGTTCATGATATTCTGCAACAATGGCAATGAAGAATACTACATAACATCAGCCGATCTGATGACAAGGAATATTGAGCAACGGATTGAGGTTACATGCCCGGTATTCGATAAAAATATCAGGAATGAGATGAAACAGATCTTCGAGTTACAATGGAACGATAATGTAAAAGCCAGAAAGCTTGATCCCGATTTGTCAAACAAGATGGTAACCAAAGGGGATGTAATGGTCCGCTCGCAGATTGAGGTTTATAATTACCTCCGGAAAAACAATGAAAAGCAGTAAATACTTTTAACCTTATCAGGTGCCGGTTAAAAATTCCATTTTTATGAATATTTATAGTTTGATTGCAGGCACAGTGATAATTCTGGTTTTTTCCTGGTTCTATTCAATTAAATTTAAAAGATATCATGGCATAACCCGGTTTTTCGCATTTGAAAGCATCTTCATCCTTTTGCTGCTTAATGTCAGATACTGGTTTACCGATCCTTTTTCCCCACACCAGGTTGTTTCATGGATATTTCTTACAGCTTCTGTTTATCCGGGCATTGCCGGTTATATGTTACTTAAAAGCATGGGAAGATCGGAGGAAAGTTTCGAGAACACGACAGTCCTTGTAAAAACCGGTTTATACAAACATATAAGGCATCCACTCTACAGTTCCCTGATGCTTTTTGGCACAGGGGTCGTGTTTAAGGACCCGGGGAACATACAGCTTGTTCTTGGCATTGTCAATATTATTTCGATAGCCTTCACTGCACTGATAGAAGAAAAAGAAATGATAATGAAATTCGGCAATGACTACAAAGAATATATGAAAGAGACAAAGATGTTTGTCCCATATCTTATTTAATCAAATTGCCGTACCGGAATAATTTCCGATACGGCAACTACTTCAAAAAACCAACCAAAACGATATTTTCAGTATGATCAATCAGTAAGGAACGCCATCACTTTATCGGAACCTGGCTTTTCTTTGGGTTTTATGACATCCACCAGCTTACCGTTCCCATCAACCAGGAACTTTTGAAAATTCCAGGTAACCTCCGAATCCATGACACCATTCAATTCTTTGGATGTAAGCCATTTATAGAGCGGATGCATATCCTTTCCCTTAACGGAGATCTTTTCCATCATTGGGAAGGTTACTCCGTAATTAACGGTGCAGAAATTCCTGATCTGTTCTGCTGATCCCGGTTCCTGACTGAGAAAGTTATTAGCCGGAAACCCGATAATTATCAATTTACCTTCGTA
Organism: uncultured Bacteroidales bacterium; assembly: GCA_942492865.1. Lineage (GTDB taxonomy): Bacteria > Bacteroidota > Bacteroidia > Bacteroidales > VadinHA17 > LD21. The sequence continues at coordinate 4,256,397 of OW818650.1, forward strand.
ACGTTCATATAATTCCTGAAGGTCTTTGTATTGAGGTGTGTTGCCGCATTTTGAAGCGGTATTAACAACCATCACCTTTTTACCTTTTAGAGAAGAAAAATCGAAATCCTCTCCTTCCAGTGTCTTAACTTTAAAGTCATAAAAACCTGATTTCTGCGAAAAGCCTGTCATAGAAATAAAAATTAAAAAATAGAGTAGTATCTGTCTGTTTATTTTCATAAAATCACCTTTATTTTTCGAGAAACTGAAGGGAAGTTATTATTATCATAACAACTGACCTTTCAATTTGCTCATTGTTACAATTTGCTTAAAATTTTATCGTTTACTTTGCACTTTAAACAAGCCAAATTTTCTTATGTTCAAAAAAACACTGAAACAACTTAAAATACTGGTTATAATTATTGTCATTATCATTTGTCTTCCCCGCTCAATTTTTCCGCACAGAACCACTGAAATAACCAAAAGCGATATTGATCATTATATAAGTCTGAATAATAAAGAGCAGAGGCTCATTGAGTTCAAAGATGACGACAAGTCGCTCAGGCTTAAGCTTGATCAGCTCCAGGTTATAAACCGGAGCAGGAAGAAATACAAAGCTCAGGAGGTAAGACTGGATATACTTGCTTCGAGAGTTGCCAATAAAATGTGTATTGAAGCCTCTGAGAATGAGTACCTCTCGCACTGGAACCTCAGAGGGGAAAAACCTTATCACAGGTATGCTTTTGCAGGCGGATATGATCATATATCTGAAAATGCCTATGGTGAATGGACCACCGGGAAATATATAGTATCATCAGCCTCCATCCAGGAGAAGATGAAAACGGGACACCAGTCATTTATGTCGGAAAGGTCTCCAAACGACGGACACAAGAAAACAATCATTGATAAGAATCACAATTTTGTGGGTATCGGATTTTATCTCAATGAAAAGCAGTTCAGGTACTATGAGGAATTTATAGACAGGTATTTTGAATATGAAAATATTCCCTCATCGCTTAAAGTGGGTGAGCAGGGAAGCATAACCTTTAAGACTGATGGAAAAAAGTTTCCATATTTCATGATAATCTTCAGGGAAAAACTTCCTGTACCATTAAGACCGGGGCAGCTTGAAAAAAAGGGAAGTTATGACGATTTTACAGAAGAAGAATATATTAAAATGCCTCCATGGGAAATTGCCGGATTTAAAAAAGGAAACGCCTATACTATCCCCGTGAAATTTGACAGGGAAGGGCTGTATTATATTCAGATCTTCACCGATTCAAAAGAGATTACTGTTCCTGCTAAGATCGATACCAAAGGGAAAACAATAGCAAGCGGAATTGTTATTAAAGTAGCAAACAGGTAAATATCAGGGAAGTTTTTGTAAATTTTCCCACTTAACCCGCCATTGACCATTCTTTGGAAAACCCGGCAGTTCATCATTTTTACCATCATAACCTGCGCACATCATCGCCACAGCCGATAGTAATCCACCGTTACCGGGAAGATAAAGACGCAACCTGTCATTCTGAAAATTATGACCATTAGGCAGATAAGTATTAGTTTTAATATCCATAAATAGTGCATCAACAGCATAGTCAGCCATGCCAAGGCGTGTGGCGGCCATTGCTGTCAAAGGGAAATCCCATCCCCAGGTTTCTTTCCACCTCCATTTTTTCCATATATGTTCAAAGGTGTTTTTCATGGTCAGGGAGTCTATCACAGAGGCTCCCGGAATCATCCCGAAAGCACCAAGAACCATTGGATGATCAGAAAGATACCGTTGATTTGTATATGAGTCCGGGGCACTCTCTGCAGCAAGATACAGACCATCTTTAACAGTTACGGCTGAAAGTAATCTTATTACCCTGTCCCAGTAAGGCTCAGGCCCCAACCCTAACCGGTTACGCCACTCCTGGGCAATAGTAAGACCCCAGTGCCAGTAAACGAGTTCGAAAGAAGGATTTATCGTACCTGCAACAGGGAATCTTTCCTGTCCGGGTAAAATGCCGGGACCCAGAACATACCTTTTATTCAGACTATCGTACCATGCAAAGGATGCCATGAAATCGGCTGTTTCGAATACAAGACCGGCATATTTACGAAGTACTTCATCTCCGGGTGAATTCCTGTAAAATAGTTCAGCCATATAAATATAATGCGGCTGTTGCCATATAATTCCTGAATTAGGCTCTGAAGGACTGCTTCCTCCCCACGGATCGGTCATCTTTTGCCACCTGACACCATCAAAACCCTGTCTTTCAGCATTTTTTCTTGCTTCTGCTGCTACAGATCCATACCAGTCAAGACTCTTCTCAATCAGATTTATCCGGTTCCACAGAGCAAAGTGAACAGCATGCCACCAATACATTTCAAGGTGAAATTTACCGTGCCAGCTATTATAAGTCAGGCCTGTTTCCTGAGGAGGATACAATCCTGTACATTGAACTTTTGTCAGATATTGTGATAGTATTATCCTGCGTTCCAGCTCAAAAGCTCTCTTGTCAGTGCTTCCTGAAAAATCAACAGCGCCTCCGCTCATCCAGAAATCCTTCCATTTTTCATGGCTGTTCTCCGAAGTTTTATCGAAATCAGGTAACACCTCCGGAGAAATCCCCTGGGTAAAATGGCAGCTGAATGAAAAAACTGGTTGATCCTTTTCAGGTTCCAGGTAAAAGAGATGTTCTTCATTCCCGGTCATCCTGGCTTTACCGTTCCATTCAATAAATACATTATAAGTGGTGGTATCAAGAGTTCTTTTTATCAAAGCACTTTCCGGAGTTTGACTGATAATTTCCGAAATATGTTTGTCAGGATTTTTCCAATCACATCCAGAATGTGTGTGAATATCAGACGGATACGGGAAATGAATCTTAACCCTGAGATGTCCTTTTCTGATAAGTGACGATTCTATTCGTGAGGTGACAAGATCCATTTCCTGGTGGCAGTAAGTAGTAACACTCACTGATTCTCCATTGATCATGAAGGTACTGTTTATCTGGCCGTTCCACGGATTAAGAGTTTGTTTAATTTCTGATATCTCCCCGGATTTGACTAATGAACCATCCGGATTTAAAAAATCAAGTCCTATAATTCCAAGGTGTATCCGGTGAGGATTCTTGTAAAAATATTCGCCGGCATCCCTTTTACGTTCAGGGAATTTCCATCTTACCGCGAGCGGGATTTCCCTTCCATGGAAGTCGTAATTTTTCAGGCTCTCTTCGAAAGTTAAATTTTCATTATCAGGAAAGCTGTGCCACCCCCAGTCAGATTGCGTTCCAAGCGGAATTCCTTTCTCATACAAAACGGGAAAGGACTGCAGCCCTGTGAAATCCACAGTAAAAGCAAACCTTCCGTTACCTGCAGTAAGCGAAGATAATGTATCAATAGAATTGATTTCTACCACATGTCTAAGGACAACCTTTTCACGATCTATTTTTTCATGTTCCGAGCAACCTTCAAAAATTATCAGAAGAAGGAAGAAAGTTAAGATTGTTTTAATATTAGCCATAAGTTTTATTCCTGAGGAAACTGATATTGGGGACGTTTTTTTGTATCACTACGGAATGGATCGGGATAATTTTCTTTCTGCCATTGAAGGTGTAGTGCGGTCATTTTTTTAACCAGTGCAGGATGTTCCGGTGCAAGATTATCCTATCGTTTCAGATCTTTAAAAATGCCCTTTAGGCCTTAAGATAAGCCTCGTTGACTGGTCGTAAGTAAAATATTTCCACGACCAGTTTATGAATATTGAAAGCTTGTTCTTAACTCCTATTATGCTCATCAGGTGGATAAACATCCATATAAACCATGCAAAGATGCCCTGGAAGCGCGTAAATGGAAGTTCCACGACTGCAAGGTGCCTTCCTACTGTAGCCATTGTACCCCTGTCCCTGTATCTGAATTCTTTTAAAGGCATATTTTTTTCAAGCCTTTTAAGATGGCCGGCAAGAAAAGCGGCCTGCTGGATTGCTACCTGAGCCACCTGGGGATGACCAAGAGGGTATTTATCCTCGGTCATCAGAGCTATGTCGCCAATGGCATAAATGTTATCGGATCCTTTAACAAGACAATGCCGGTCAACAACTATTCTTTGATTTTTTTTATAGAGGTCGGCACTCAGTCCCTCAATGGCATTTCCTTTTATTCCGGCTGTCCATATTATCAGGCCGGCAGGCAGGCTTTCTCCTGAACTGAGTGTGACAGATTCCTCATTACATCCTGTTACCATCGTTTTAGTCACTACCCTTACCCCGTATCTTTCAAGGAACTCCCTCGCCTTCTCAGATGATTTGGGCGACATGGCATTCAAAAGCCTGTCGGTGCCTTCGATAAGATAAATTTTTATGCCGGTTCCTTTTAGTTCCGGGTAATCTTTCGGAAGTACAAACTTGTTCATTTCAGCTACAGCACCTGCAATCTCGACTCCCGATGGCCCCCCTCCCACTATGACAATGCTCAGAAGCCGTTCCCTTTCATTTTTGGTCTTTACAACAAGCGACTGTTCGAGGTTCATAAGTAACGAGTTCCTCAGATCAAGGACCTCAGCAATGGTTTTCATTCCCCTGGAACACTCCTCCAGCTCGTTGGAACCGAAAAATGAATTTGTAGCTCCATGTGCCAGCACAAGATAATCGTATTCAATTACTCCGGAAGTCGTAATGAGTTTTTTTTCACTACTTTCCACTCCGGTCACCTCAGCTTTTCTGATATGAAAATCCTTATAATTCTGAAATATTTTTCTTATTGGAAAGAGTATTGAAGCGGCTTCAAGACCTGCCGAGGCTACCTGGTAAAACAGGGGCGGGAACTGGTGGTAATTGTGCTTATCGATTATAACTACCTGGAATCCTGTATTTCTCAGCTTTTTGCCGGCTGTAAGTCCGGCAAAGCCGCAGCCTGCTATCACAATTCTCTTTTTGCCCTCACGAGGAATATTCATCATAGCCTTCAAAATTTTAAATTTCACCTGGCGAGTTCCTCCGCTAAGGAAACAGGCCTGGCTCTCGGACTGGGATCGGGAATAGTAAAAAAGAATGTGGAACCTTTACCTGGTTCAGATTCAAGACCTATCCTTCCTCCTAACATTTCTACATAAGCTTTTGAAATTGCCAGTCCAAGTCCCACTCCTTCATGTTTATCGGCCTGATCGCCCTGCCTGAATCTTTCGAAGATCTTATCCTGTAATTCTTTCCTGATACCGGCTCCGGAATCCTTCACATAAAATAACAGGTTCGATTTATCGTGAACATTGCAGCCCAGTTCAATAGAACCATTCTCAAGAGTAAATCTCAGGGCATTCTTAAGAAGGTTAGTTACAATCTGAGCTAACTTGGTCCTATCCGTTTCAATATAATAATCCGTGGCCGGCAACTGAATATTATCCTTCAGAACGACCCTTTTATGTTCTGCTTCAGGAGTAAAAAATACTATGAGTTCTTTGAGAAGTTTAACGATGCTTATGCGTTCTTTCTTTATTTCCATCTGCCCCGACTCAATCTTTGAGATATCTATCAGATCGTTAATAATATCCAGCATCCGCTTTCCGCTCGAATTGATGACCTCAATGTACAGTTTCTGTTCATCATCGGAAAGTCCGGGTTCCCTTAGCAGGTCGGCGAATCCCAGGATGCCGTTCATAGGGGTCCTTATCTCATGGCTCATGTTTGCCAGAAAAACAGATTTTAGCCGGTCGCTCTCTTCTGCCTTTGCTTTTGCTTTTTTCAGTTCAAGCTCGGTCAGTTTCAGCTGAGAAACATTGGTAAAGGTCGTAAAAACCTGGTAAGGTTCTGATTCACCATCCCTGAACTGGGGAACAGCGCTTATCATCAACCATGTGAATTCATCGGTCAGTGAATGGAATAATCCCATCACCTTGTCTTTTACGGTCAGTCCTGAGCTAAGTGCAGTTTTTGCCGGATGATTTTCGGCCCTGCTTATTGACCCATCGTCAGCAATGTCGAACCACATCCCGGGTTCAAGGATTTCGCCGTCTTTCATCTGTTTTAATGTGTACCCGGTAATCCTTTCCGCAGCAGAATTAGCTGCCGTTATACGGCCGTTTTTATCCAGATAAATTACGCCCTGCGACATTGTTTCAAATAAGAGACGGAATTTTTTTTCATTTTCCCTTCCTTTCTGGATATTATGCCAGTCCCTAAGATTGCGGCTCACCAGATGATCAATATTTCTGATTGCTTCAGGTGATTTTACTATATAATCAAGCGCCCCTGATTTTATTGCTTTTACTGCCATTTCTTCATCGCCGAAAGAAGTCATGACGACAACCGGCCATGGTTGTTTTTCAATTTCTTCGGTAAGAATTGAAAATGCAGAGCCGTCAGGCAGATTGATATCGGCAAGTACAATACCCGGGTGCAAAGCAGAAACAATGGCATTAAACTCTTTCAATGAAGAAGCTATCAGGACACTGCATTTACTGCCCGGTCCTGACAAGATTCTGCTGATCGCTTCGGCATGCGCAGGCTCATCCTCGAGTATGATCACTATAGTTTTGCCCTCATTTCTCATCTGCTACTTTTTAATTATCTGCACAGGGCGGGTATTTATTCCATACGACCCAGTAAAAGCCAAAGGCTTCGATCATTTTTGAAAATTGATTGAAATCAAGTGGTTTTACCAGGTAACTGTTAACATTATAGTTATAAGCCTTTGCAATATCTATTTCGGCTTCTGAAGTAGTAAGTATCACAGTAGGAATACATCTCAGATTCGGGACCATATTGATCTTTTCAAGCACTTCAATGCCATCTACCTTTGGCAGGCGAAGATCAAGCAGAATAAGGTGTGGATGGGGATAAGTTTCCACATCGGAATACTGTCCTTTACGGAACAGGTAATCCAGAGCTTCCTGCCCGTCCCATAAATGAATGATCCTGTTACTGATGCGGTTTTTATTAAAATTACGTATTGTAATCTCTGCATGTGCAGGATCGTCCTCAATGAATAATATGATCAATGGTTCTCCCTGTTCCATCCTATAATATATAAATTTTTCTTAAATAAACTGGGATCTTTCGAGCTTGAAATAAAATGTTGTGCCTTTTCCATAACCTTCTGATTCAAACCATATTGATCCTCCATGAACTTCCACTATCCTTTTTACCAGGGCCAGTCCGATACCTGTCCCTTCCTGCCTGGTATCAAGTTTTTCAAATAAGCCGAATATTTTGTGATGATGCCGTGGATCGATACCGGATCCGTTATCGCTGACAAAAAGTATCACTTCATTTATTTTATTCGGGTCGGGAAATGCTCCAATTTCTATAGCGGGATCAGGATGATCACCAATAAATTTTGCAGCATTATCGATCAGGTTCATAAAAAGCTGCACTAATCTATCGCTGTGACCGTATAGCATTACCTGGGGGCCGCTGAAGATTATCTTTATCTTTTTATCTTCTATCCGTCCTGCAACAAGATCAATTGCTGAACGTGCTATTGTTTCCATGCGAACAATAGATTTAGGTTTTTCCTTTTTGCCGACCCTTGACAGTTGCAGCAGTTCATCGAGTAACCTGCCCATCTTATCAGCTGCATTTTCAATGTAGTTTATATCTTTTTCCTGGGCTTGCCTGTCATTGTTGGCGATACTCTCCTTAAGGAATGAAGCGAAGGATTTGATTGTAACAAGAGGGCTTTTAAGATCGTGCGAAACGGTATAGATGAACCTGGTAAGTTCCTCGTTTTTTTGCCTTATCTCGATCTCATTCTTTTTTAACTCAGAAACATCCTCAATCGTGCGGATTGTCCTCCAGTGGCGCCCCTCAGAATCACGGACAGCCGAAACCGAAACATGGACCCATATCCTGGAACCATCTTTTCTGAGGAGACGCTTTTCGTAATCAAAAAGGTCAACTTCCCCGTTGAAGAGCTTCTTGTTCAATTCAATGCTGTAGGTAAGATCTTCAGGTGCAGTTATATCGTTAACATACTTTTGCATTAACTCATCCCTGCTATATCCAAGCATTTCACAAATCCTGTTATTGACCGCAATATACCTGTCATCCTTGTCAACTTCCACAATACCTATGGCAGCATTGTCAAAAATTCCCTGCAGTCTTTTACGGCTTTCGAGCAGCTCTTCCTCAAATTTCTTTCGTTCCGATATATCTTCAATTGTCCCTATGGAATTAAGATGATGGCCATCCATATCGCGGATAGCCGATACTGTAAGGTGAACCCATATCGGCATGCCATCCTTACGTATATAGCGCTTCTCATAATCAAAAACATCAAAATCGCCCCTGTGTAACCTGAAATTCATTTCTTCACTTCTCTGACGATCTTCCGGAGCAGTGATCTCCGAAACTGATTTTCCCAATAATTCTTTTGGCGAATAACCAAGTATCTTGCAGGTGCTGTCATTCATGGAAATTATACGGTCGTGATTATCCACCTCAACTATACCTATGGCCACAGTGTTAAACATGCCCTGAAGGCGCTGTTCATTTTTTCTGAGAGCAGCCTCCGATCTTTTTCTCTGCCGGAGATCTATGCCTATCCCAATCCTGATCCCTGTATTCAGGTAAATATTTGCCCATGAAGTATAAACAGAAGAACCGTCTTTTGCAGTCATCTTCCATTCTCTCCATCCGGGCACAGGTGTCTGAATATGGTTATTAACCTCCTGCCTGTAATCAGGATCAGGATAGATTTTTTCCATCAGATCCCCTTCTTTCAAATCTTCTTCCGACCAGCCAAGAACATTTCTAAACTCCTTATTCAACCTGAAGCTTTTCTCTGATGAATCATATATTGTGATCATAACCGGGATGTTATCGAAAATGCTTTCAAACATTTCCCGTTCAACTTCCATATTCCGCCCGGCTTTACTGTTTTGCTTCAGTACTTCAAGTTCTCTCTTCAGAATTTCGTTTTCTGTTTTCAGCTCTTCAAACTGTTGAATAGCCGGAAGTCCTGTTAGTTGCATATTGTGTTCATTAATAGCTGATAAGCCTCTGCATACATGCTTAGGATAACAGGTTAAATAGCAGTCTTCTCAGAATAGGATAAACAACAGGGACATACTATTGTTCAGTACGAATATACCAATGTTTGAGCATCAATGATGTTCATGGTGCCGGCAACTTTCACCACTGTCCTTAACCGAACCTGCGATATACTGTTTAACTACTTCAGCAGCATTACCGGAGCATCCGCGGATAACCTGTATTCCATTGTTGCCTAATACATTTATTGCTCCCCCCCCGATACCACCGGCAAGCATTACCGAAACTCCATCTGATGACAAAACAGAAGCAATATCTGATTTACAGCCACAGCCCTGAGGCGATTTGACATTCTTAATTTCTGTTACTTCATTTTTATCAGAAATAGTATAAACATTATATGATTCACAGTGGCCAAAATGGCCATCAATCTGATTTTCTCCAGTTACGGGAACCGCAATTTTCATTAGTTGAGTTAATTAATATTATGATTAAAAAGTTAAGATATTATACTTTGCAACAGCCTTTTTTCAGTTCTTTATGATGAAGCATATTCAGCTGACACGAACAAGCTCATTGTCTCCGAACAAGTTGCAATTCTTGCACATAGAATGGTTTTCAAGTCCGGGAATTAGTTTGTAGCATTTTTTGCATCTGAACCATTCCTTGTCGAACTCGAAATTGCCACCCTGTATTTCAATCGCTTTCCCCTCAACAAACGATTTGGCAATAAGGTTAATCGTCTTATTGTAAATCCTTGTAAAGGTAGGTCGGGAGACATTCATCTGTTTAGCAGCCTGATCGTGCTGAAGCCCGTCATAATTAATCAGTTTGAGGCTTTCATACTCCTCAAATTTCATTACAATAGCTTCAGCCTTGCAAAGTGGCATTCCGAAGGGTTTAAAACCCTTCATTTTAGGAGGATGGACTACTTTTCTGCTTTTCTGCGGCCTTGCCATTCACTTATTATCAGGACTCAAATTTAATTTTTATTTCAGTTTTACAAACTCCCGGCCTGGCTGGATCAGCCTTTTATAACCGTTTTAAGTACTTTTTCCTTATCGAGCTTTTTTGTACAGAAGAACCAGTCATGGCAATGCATGTCTTCTTTATTCTCCATCCGCTCTTTTGCAACGCCGCATGAACCGGCAGTAGGTACAATAACATCATCACCCGGACGCCAGTCGGCTGGCAGAGCAACGGAAAACGCATCGGCCGTCTGCAAACCGATTATAATCCTGTACAGCTCGTCAAAGTTACGGCCAAGGCTAAGGGGATAATAAATGATGGTCCGTATAACGCCTTTCGGATCAACAAAAAATACTGCTCTTACAGCTTTGGTCGAGCTTTCTCCCGGCTGAAGCATCCCATAGGTTTTTGCAACTTCCATAGTGATATCTTCTATTAAAGGAAAATTGACCTCTACATTCTTCATTCCTTTGTATTCTATCTTTTCCTTAATAGTGCGTAACCATGCAATATGGCTGTAAAGACCATCTACAGATAGACCTACAAGCTTGCAATTTGCATCATTAAATTTCTTCTCCATAGAAGCAAAGGTCATGAACTCGGATGTACATACCGGTGTAAAATCTGCAGGATGGCTGAAAAGGATTACCCAGCTTCCTTTGTAATCGCTGGGAAAGTTTATTTCACCCTGTGTTGTAACCGCTCTGAATTCAGGAGCTTTATCGCCAATGCGAGGCATTGAATAAGTTTTCTCTTCCATAAAAATCAAATTTAGGTTTAAACTAATCTTAAATAATGTTCTTTGTAAAGTTAACAAAAAAATTCATATAATGAACCACTGTTCATAATCAGGCATGCCGGACCTGCCTTGGATTAATTAAAGTTTTGATAGAGTAAATATTTGAAATAATTTTACATAACTACATTTTTTTCAATCTGATACGTTTAGAACCGTTTCAAAAAAATTATCATCAGGAAATTTTAAAACAGGGAGTTAAAAATGAAAGTACTAATAACAGGCGGCACAAACGGAATGGGTAAAGGAGTGGCAAAGATATTGGCAGGGATAGATAACCAGGCACATGAAATTATTCTGCTTTGCCGATCCATAGAGCTCGGCGAATTAACAGTCAGAGAACTTGAATCGGCCACTAAGAATAAAAAAATATCAATCATTTTGTGCGACCTTGCTAAGCTTAATGTTGTAAGGGATGCGATCAGCGAGATTCAAAGTAAACACAAGTTTCTTGATTGCATATTCATAAATGCCGGCTTAGGATATGCTGCAAAACGTGTTGAGACTGAAGATGGAATGGATTCACATTTCCAGGTAAAATATTTATCTCAGTTCATGCTGACCTTAAATTTATTGAACCTATTGGAAAACTCTGAGAATGGCGGAAGAGTAATATTCAATGTAACACGGGGTGGTAAAATATTCTGGAACGACATCCAGATGACTCAAAAATGGAGTTTTGAAAACGGGATCCACCAGGCTATGGTTGCAAAAAGGATGTTCCTTGTTAAGTTAAATGATCGGTACAGAATGAAAGAATCAAAAGTATCCTTCATTGGTTTTGAAATATCAAAAACAGTATGGAGCAACCAGATCAATATTATTCCGGCTTCGATGAGAACCATGGCAACCATAATGAAGTTTTTTGGCACATTTATTTCAATAGAGGAATGTGGTAAAATAATGGCTCCCCTGTTCACAGAAAATCAGGAAGAAAGCCTGAAGAGATCAGGGAAATTTATTACCTGGAAGAAGAATAATTTTATCGAGATTAAGGAAAATAAGAACGTTCTCGATCATGAAATGCAGGACAGGCTATGGAAAACCAGCCTTGAACTTTGCAGGGACGAAAATTTCTTCCCGGTCGAATCTTCCTGTCAGGATTCAAATCTCCATTAACTTCAGTTTCAAGTTTATTTAATTTAAATCCTTTCTGCAGAAATTGAACGCAATCTTATACTTCAAAGGACCAAAGAAGCATTATCCGGAAAAAGAACCGAGGGTGTGATTTCCGGAGAGGGATCGCATCCTGGTACATCTAAGGTAAATCAGATTTCATCCTATTTTGTAGAATATTTGTCGTGCCCGTCCGCCATGCGTCGGGTAACGTTTACTAAATAGATTGCCGTGACTTTAACACCTTGTAAACTTTTACATACCATCTTTACCCTAATATTCTTAATTGAATTCTATTTAAATATTAAAACATTTCTTAGCTTTGTTATATATATTATTGTCAAAATCAGTCAACCTGGAGAATGCTTATTAATTCAAATTAAGCAAGTTTGCCTTTTCCTGATTTCTACCGGCATCAATTTACTTACACATAATCTCTTTTATAATTTATTATTATGATCCAGGCTAAACTACAATCAAAAAGAAAGCTTCTTCCCAAATCCCCTACCGGGATTCAGGGACTTGATGAGATCACAGGTGGTGGATTACCTAAAGAAAGACCTACTCTGATATGCGGTAATGCAGGTTGTGGAAAAACACTGCTTGCAATGGAGTTCCTTGTCCGGGGCGCAATTTCATATAATGAACCAGGTGTATTTATTGCATTTGAAGAATCTGAACAGGAACTAATAAAGAATGTAGCTTCGCTGGGATTTGATCTTGAAAATCTTATTTCTGAAAAAAAGATCTTTATCGACCATATCCACCTGGAACGTAGTGAAATTCAAGAGACCGGTGAATATGATCTTGAGGGGTTATTTATTCGTCTAAATCACGCTATCGATTCTATTGGGGCGAAAAGAGTTGTTATTGATACGATAGAATCACTTTTTTCTGGGTTGCCTAACGACGGAATTTTAAGAGCTGAGCTTCGGCGATTGTTCCGATGGCTGAAAGATAAAAAAGTTACAGCAATAATTACTGGTGAACGTGGAGACGGTTCCTTAACCCGCCAGGGTCTTGAAGAATATGTATCTGACTGTGTGATTGTACTGGATCACAGGGTAAATGAACAGACTACCACTCGAAGGCTGAGAATAGTCAAATATCGTGGCACTTTTCATGGTACTAATGAATATCCTTTCCTGATTGACGAGAACGGATTATCGGTACTCCCTATCACTTCAGTGGGACTATCTCATGAAGTCACCTCTGAAAGAATATCAACTGGTATTTTACAACTTGATACCATGCTGGGGAATAAAGGTTACTTTCGTGGCAGCAGCATCCTTGTTTCAGGTACTGCAGGTACAGGTAAAACAAGTCTTGGAGCTCATTTTGTCAGAGCAACATGCCTTAGAGGTGAACGTGTTATCTACTTTTCACTGGAAGAATCGCCAGCGCAAATTAAAAGAAATATGACTTCCATAGGAATAGACCTGGAACCGCTTGTTAAGAAAGGAACACTTCTTTTCCATGCTATGCGTCCTACTTTCACCGGCTTAGAGATGCACCTTTCGACCATACTCAAAATAGTAAAGGATTTCAAACCCTCTGCTGTCGTTGTGGACCCGCTAAACAGTTTCATATCTGCTGAGAATGCATTAGAAGCAAAATCTCTTGCAATGAGATTAATAGATCACCTTAAACTCCAGAATATCACTGCTTTCTTTACAAGCCTTACCAGCGGAGGATCCCAATTTGAACATACAGATATCTTCATCTCCTCTTTGATAGACACCTGGCTTTTACTCAAGGATATTGAGATAGGAGGTGAGCGTAACAGGGGCATCTATATACTAAAATCACGAGGGATGGCTCATTCCAATCAGATCAGGGAATTCCTGCTTACTAACCAGGGTGTAGTACTTCAGGATGTTTATGTTGGTATGAAGGGTGTACTGACCGGATCAGCAAGAGTTGCCCAGGAGGCAAAAGATAATACAGAACGCTTAATGCACAAGGAGTTGATTGAACAAAAGAAACTTACCCTCGACCGAAAGCGTAAGAACCTTCAGTCTCAGATCGCTTCATTGCAGGCTGAATTTGAAGCTGAAGAAGCTGAATCCCTAAAACTAATAGAAATTGAGGAGATTAGAAATGCAAATATTTTGAAGGGTCAAAAAAATATGGCTCTTAGCCGCAGAGCTGATGGTGGAAATAAACTGAAGAAACATTAAGCTTAATTTTAAATTATTCTGATCATAAATTACATTCTATTTTACTATTCCTTTAGAATTAAATATATGAAAAATAGCAAGCCTGATTCAAAGAAAAAGTCTATCAATTTAAAACCTGTTCAACAGGATATTGATAAATGGATACTGCGTTTATACGTTGCCGGGCATACCACCAAAAGCGTCACAGCTTTTGACAATCTCAAAAAAATCTGCGAGGAACGTTTAAAGAATAAGTATAAAATTGAAGTCATTGATCTTCTTGTAAATCCTCAATTAAGCAGGGAACATCAGATACTTGCAATACCTACACTTGTGAGAAAGCTGCCTGTACCTGTAAGAAAAATAATTGGTGATCTGTCTGATACTGAACGTGTTCTTGTTGGTTTAGACTTAAAACCTCATAAATAACTTTAAAATATTTAATACCGTATGAAAAAGACAAATAAGGTTGCATCAGACCTAAAGGCATTTGACGTTTCGGTAAAAAGATTAAAAAATGAGAAATATCTCCTCAAGTTATATGTTACAGGGCTGACACCTCAATCTACAAGAGCGATAAATAATTTAAATGAGATTTGCGAGAAACATCTTAAAGGCAAATACAACCTTGAAATCATAGATCTCTATAAAAATCCGGCTTTAGCAAAAGGAGAACAGATTATTGCTGCCCCCACTCTTATTAAAAAACTACCCCTCCCACTTCGACGAATATTAGGTGACATGTCAAATACGGAAAAAGTACTGGTAGGACTAGACTTGAAAGAATTAAAAAATTATTAAATTGCAGAATTAATAAAGTATTATTTGGAATCTTAGAAGTCCTATACCTTTTTTATTTCCTAATCTTAGGAAGGATTTCAATTAGTTTCAGTGATGAATTAACATAATGAGCTACATACAGTTTGGATATTCGCATTTCTTTGCTGAAAGATTATTACCATAGATTATTTGCCCAAAAATAATTTTATCGTGGCGAAAAAGCCTTTAATAGGAAAAACACAAACCTCTCTGGCAGATGAGATTGAAGTACTGCAATCTCGACTAAAGGAATCCGAGGAAACACTAAATGCAATCCGTAACGGAGAAGTTGATTCCATAGTTGTTTCTGGTCCAGACGGAGAAAAAATATTTTCACTGACCTCTTCCGAAACTCCCTACCGTATTTTTTTGGAAGAGATGGAAGAGGGGCTGTTACTCTGAATTCAAATGGAGTAATTCTTTATTGCAATAAACGATTTTCCACATTATTATCAAAACCTATTGGACAAATTGTCGGCTCAGGGTTCCAAAAATTTATTTCACCTAAGGATAAACGAAAATTCTCCATGGCATTTGAAAAAGGTCATTCAGAAAAATCAAGTGAAGTAGTCTCCATCGTCAAGAAAGGCAACACCTTGCCTTTACATCTCAAACTTTCATTCCGAGCTCTATCTCCGAATACCACAAGTGATATCTGTGTTATAGCCTCCGATGTTACCAGTATGAAGGAAAATCAACAAGAGCTGGAAGGATTGGTTAAAAAACGCACCATTGAACTTGAAATGGACATTACGGAGCGAAAAAAGGCTGAGGAAGCGCTCAGTCAATCTAAACTAAAACTGGATCTGGCACTCCAGAATGGTAATATAGGTTTATGGGAATGGAATGTAATAACAAATGAAGTTTCATTTGACGAGCGAGCGAGGACAATCCTTGGACTTCAGGTAAGAGATAGTCTTATGAACTTCAAAAATTTTATAGCATTGCTTCATGAGGAAGACATTGAACATGTAGTTAAAGCTTTTAAGAGAGCACTTGAGCAGGATATTCCTCTTGAGACAATTTTCAGGGTCAAATCAGTAAACACCTTTATAAGTGCCAAAGGTTCTGCCATTAAGAATGGTAATGGATCACCCGTCCTCATGTCAGGCGTTTGCTATGATGTTTCAGGCTTAAAGAAAAGTACAGACAAAACACTGATGAAGCTCAGCCAGGAGCTACTTCGGTCGAATAAGGACCTTGAAAATTTTGCATGCATTGTTTCACATGATTTACAGGAGCCCCTGAGAATGGTAAAAAGTTTTACACAAATGCTTCAAAAACAATATCAGGACAAGCTTGATGATAAGGC
Source organism: uncultured Bacteroidales bacterium (assembly GCA_942492865.1). Lineage (GTDB taxonomy): Bacteria > Bacteroidota > Bacteroidia > Bacteroidales > VadinHA17 > LD21. Next base: position 4,272,519 of record OW818650.1, read on the forward strand.
AAATATGTACATTAATTATGCTGTCGATGGTTCTGAAAGAATGTATGTGCTACTTAATGGACTTCTCGCTTATTCCAGAATATCTAGCAAGGGAAAGGCATTTGGGATTGTAGACCTTAACAAAGTCATAGAATCTATCCGAAACATTCTCCATTTAATAGTAGCTGAAAATAATGCAATTATAAATTCAGAAGAATTACCTACAGTTTATGCTGATGAAACCCAGATGATTCTTTTATTTCAGAATCTCATAGCAAACAGCATTAAGTTCAGTCCGAATCCTCCCCGAATATTTATTTCATCAGAAACAAGGGGGGATAGTTACATTTTCTATGTGAGAGACGAAGGAATTGGAATAGAATCTAAATACTTCGAGAAGATTTTTGTAATCTTCCAGAAGTTAAATCCCAGGGAACAACAAGATGGAACAGGTTTAGGTCTTGCTGTCTGTAAAAGAATAGTAGAGCGCCATGGAGGTAAAATCTGGCTTGAATCGGAATTAGGGAAAGGAGCTACATTCATATTCAGTATCCCAAAACAGAAACCCGCTTATTAAATAGTTATAATCAGAATCCAAACCGTCCCTTCTGTCTGGCACAATACGCAAAACTGAAATTCAAAAGATCAGTGCTTTTAGATAGTTCAGTAACCGGGGCCAGCAAATGGCGCAAACGAAATTGTACCGCGACTACTCGGAATGGTCAATCATAATCCTGATCATGGCAAAAAACCATGCCAGATAAAGTTTTTCCGGCCTTGGATAATTTTTCTTCTTAGATACTGCATTGTTCCTTAGCCGGAAATAGTACAAAAACTCTTATTCTTAGATAGTTTGGTGTATCCGGATAAATAAAAAATTGATGGCATTACCTGCACATTTTTTGAATTTGGTACACATCACTTACGGCTAAGACAGATTGATAAAAAAAGAGCATAAACCAACCAAACACAATCTTCAATGGTCCATGCTGACTGAATGAAAAACTATCAATTTGTCTGATGATAATGACCGTTGCTGACTTTCAGTACAAACATATTCAACAATATAGTACCAATTATGTGGGGCTATTACTGAAATACAATTTTCAACTTGCCGGCCAGGACAATCTACCTTACACAAGTGACGAATGGAGAAATTATTTGCGATTACTTCCGGCTTTTTGACTTTCAGGGCAGGAATAACGACTTAAGGCAGCTACTAAACCAGGTAAATCCATATCCCAGCAGCAAATAGCAATTATGAAATATTCAAATTAAAAATGTAGTATATTTGTACAAAATTATGCATCATGACAACATTTGAACTTAAAGATATCCTGATACATAAGATTGCTGCAATCAATGACAAATCTTTCCTTGAAGCTATGAATACCATAATTGATACCAAGTCTGAAAAACTCATCTATAAGACCTCTCCTGAGCAAAAACAACAGATTAATGAGGGAAGGAAACAATTATTAAAAGGAGAAACCTTTTCTGATGATCAGGTTGAAGAAGAGATTAATAAATGGTTAAACGAAAAATAGTCTGGTCGGCTCGGGCAATGTCTGACCTTGTAAAAATCCTTGAATTTTTCTATATCCGCAATGGATCAAAAACTTATAGTAAAAACCTTAATACAAAGATTCGTAAAGCCATCAGACTTTTAAACAAACACCCATTGTTAGGAATTCAATCTGATGTTGAGAATGTAAGGGCTTTAATTGAGGGTGATTATGTTATCTTCTATCAGGTCGAAGTAGATTCGATTAGGATTACAACAATTTGGGACTGCAGACAAAATCCTGATAACCTGCCAATTATTCAGTAATCAACAATGCTAATACGGACAAAAAATTCAGAAATTATCAGAATTGATTTATCTTCAGATAAAAAAGCCAATGTAAAAGTGGAGAAATTATTTGCGGTTACTTCCGGCTTTTTGACATTCAGGGCAGCAATAACGACATAAGGCAGCTGTGTCAGGGTATGTTTTACATGCTTCAGCCAGCGCCTTAAAGCAGTCCGGTAAATATCCCAGGTATATACGATTTTGTTTTTCAGGCATAAAGGCGCAGCTGTTTTTATGAACCTCGTTATCACCATTGAGCTGTGCCTTACTGCTGACATAATATGAATCCATCAAACCTATTTTTTAGCTTAATACAGATTAAACAAATTTACATTTAAAACAAACATAAGTCAATTTTACTTTTTCATTTCAGTTGCATTGTTTGCCTGGTATTTGTCTATATTCCCCGAATAATCAGACATAATTATAAAAAAGAAAAAGTGTTAAACGAAAAACAAAAAAATATACTCTGCATTGACTGTTTAAAAAATTTACATTTTATCTGACGCCATTTACGTTTGTTGACTTTCAGCACTAACATATTAAAAAATTCAATACCAATTTGTAGGGCTTTAACTGAAATTCTTGTAGGCGTAACACCTACATAAATCCCTTCAGAAACTCTGAAAAGACGCTGTATTTGAAGTCGTTTTCTTAAATAATTATCTGGCCGGATAATCAGAATAAGTACTTATTTTTCTGTTGTCATTTTAAATAGTTCCGGAATAACAATTATTGAAATGAATTTTAATAAGCCATGACTTGAATTAGATTCCATTAAATCTGTTCCTGGAAAGCGTCTTGGCGAAATTGTCTCATGTGTTCAATCTGATGAGGCAAATGGCGGATGTGGCGCCGGAAGGGCATGCTCTTTCTGCAACTGCAGAGGCAGACCTCTGCCGCTTAATCAGGAGACCTTCGGGTGAATATTGAACAGATAAAGTAGTAATAACCAAGGTTTTCCCCGGCGAGTCAGTTTGACGGAGTTCATTAACAAGAAAACTTATCTCGACACTTATGCTGTCCTGATTTTTATCACGATTTACTTTTTTTTGATAAATTTAAGCCCGTAATGCTAAAACAGTTAACATTTTAAACAAGGCGCTGAATTAATGGATCTGATCAAGGACAAGTTTTCTAGTGCTGAAAACATTGAAAAACAATGGAAGAGCATCTACACTCTGGGTGGAATTTTTACTATTACTGCTTTAGCAGGTGTAATGATCGATGTAATAATAGGCAATGTCACCGGCGGAGACTTATCAGCGCTGCCACAAACTGCAATTGACAGGTTTGCTCAGTTTCATGATAATAAATTGCTGGGCTTATACAATCTCGATCTGCTGAATATTATTGTTCAGATGATCTTAATACCGGCATACATTGCACTCTATGCTGTTCATCGCAATGTAAATAAAGCTTATAGCCTTTTAGCGCTGGTAGTATTTCTTTCCGGATCTGTGATTATGGTTTCGAACAATACTGCTTTAGCAATGCTTGAACTAAGTAACAAATACTATTCAACAACAATTGAATCGCAAAAAGATTTCTATGCTGCAGCCGGAGAAGCACTGCTTGCGCAGGGCGCTCATGGCAGTCCTGGTATATTTCCGGGTTTATTCCTTCCAAACATAGCAAATCTTATAATGTCTTATGTAATGTTAAAAGGCAGGATATTCAGCAGAATAAATTCATGGACAGGAATTACCGGAAGTATTTTAATGCTCCTGTATGTAATATTGGTCAACTTTGGTACCGGGGTTGAGAAAATGGCAACAGCTTTTGCCATGCCTGGTGGACTTTTACTAATGACTTGGATGATCCTTTTTACTATAAGGTTGTTCAAGCTCAGTAAGGTCAAGTCACTATAAATAATCTGAAGGCTTCACCCTTACCTACTCAGACAAATAATGCAGCCACCATATTTAGTAGTGAATAATTAATCCGGATATTCAGTTGAAGAGAAATATATTAACTCTTTTGCGCATAAGAGGAGACTTGAGTGGTACATTTCATTTAGGAAATTCCAGAATTACGTTAAAAACACCGTTTATCATCATCTGAACAGCTATAACTGCAAGTATGAGGCCCATTATTCTTGATATGGCTTTAATAATTGCAGGCTTTAATCTTTCTGCAATTCTTTTGCTGAGGACAAACATCAGATAAGTTATGGCGCATACGAAAGCAAAAACAACTATTATCATAATGGTATTGAAAAAGCTGTTTCCCTGGCCAACAAAGTTCATTGCGGTTGAAATGGTTCCCGGGCCTGCAAGGAGAGGGATACCTAAAGGAGAAACAGCCATATCATCATAAGTGGCTTCAGTATCTTTCAGACTTGTTTTTTGTGTCTTGGCCTGTTTCCCCTGGAGCAGGTCATAGCCTATAAAAAACACAATTATGCCCCCTGTAATCTGAAAAGCAGGCAGTGTAATGTTGAATAATCTGAAAATCAGGTGCCCGAACAGGCTGAATACTGCAATTATTATGAAGGCTACAGTCACAGCTCTTAATGCGACCCGTTTGATGATACTCCTGTCTTCATCACCGACCATAGTTAAAAAGACCGGTGTATTCCCGATAGGATTTAAAATCGCAAAAAAACCTACGAAAACAGTAGTTATGAATAAAGAAAAATTCTGGATAGGATCCATGACTATTGTTAATGATAATTTTCAGCAAATATATGCAGATCTAAGGTATTTTCGATATTCATGAATAAACCACTAATCAGCTTTTTTCAGTAAAGATGGTATTCCTGACTCTTAGTTTTATGGCTTTTATGATTGCGGTAAAAACCTTTACCTGAGGTCAGGTTTTTGGAGCCACTGACCATAACTCAGTTTGCATTAAGATCTTCTCTTTCGGAAGCTCCTGTCTTCGTTTTTTCGGAAATCTGAGGTCATAAATGAGAATTTTTTATTTCATTAATAACCATGGGACTGATCATTTTTTCGGGCGAGAGAATAAGATCAAGCTGTGTCGTGGTGAGAAGTCCTCTCTCAAGTACCAGGTCATAAACGCTCCTATTGCTTTCAAGTGCCTCTTTTGCAATTTCACCTGAAGTCTCATAACCGATATAAGGAACTAATGCTGTTACCAGGCCTATACTGTTATAGACCAGTTCCCTGCAACGTTTCTCGTTTGCAACTATACCTTCAATACAGCGATACCTCAGGGTCGTCATTCCATTGATAAGCATTCCGATTGACTCAAATACACTTTGGACAATGACCGGCTCGAATACATTTAATTCAAGCTGACCGGCTTCAGAAGCCATCGTAACCGTTAAATCATTCCCTATCACCTTAAATGCGATCTGGTTGACTACCTCGGGGATCACAGGATTTATTTTTCCGGGCATAATTGATGAACCAGGCTGCATCGGAGGAAGAAATATTTCATTGAGGCCGGTTCTGGGCCCTGATGACAGAAGCCTCAGGTCGTTGCATATTTTGGACAATTTTATTGCAAGCCGTTTAACAGCGGATGAGTACATGACGAATGCCCCTGTATCCTGAGTTGCTTCAATCAGATTGGGTGCAAGAATCAGCCCGAGACCTGTAATCTCCTTCAAATGTGTAAGTACTTTTTCTGCGTAACCCGGATGGGAGTTTATGCCTGTACCTATTGCAGTTGCCCCCATATTTATTTCGAGGAACAAATTTGCATTTTGATTTAATCTCTCAATCTCCTCCTGTAATGTCACTGCATACGCTTCAAATTCCTGGCCTAGAGTCATAGGCACAGCATCCTGTAATTGCGTCCGCCCCATTTTTATTACATGAGAGAACTCATTCGCCTTGCTGTGGAAGGCATCTGCAAGCCCGGCAAGTACCGAAACCAACTTTTTGTTTGAATTGAATAATGCTATTTTGATTGCTGTAGGATATGCATCATTGGTTGACTGGGACATGTTAACATGGTTATTCGGATGACAATATTTATAACTTCCCTTTTCTTGTCCCAGTATCTCTAGAGCACGGTTTGCAATCACTTCATTGGCATTCATATTTGTGGAAGTACCCGCTCCTCCCTGTATCATATCTACAACAAACTGATTATGCAGTTTTCCATTTCTGATCTCCCTGCATGCAAGAACGATAGCATCTTTTATTGCATGGTCGAGCAGTGATATTTCACAATTTGCTTCAGCAGCGGCTTCTTTCACCATTGATAATGCTTCAATAAGCGATGGATTGAAATTAAGTGTGACTCCGGTTATATTAAAATTTTCAGACGCTCTAACTGTCTGAATGCCGTAATAAGCTTCATAAGGAACTTCGCGGTTGCCGAGCAGATCGTGTTCGGTTCTCATTCTGCCCGACTCATATTGCGCTGAAAGGTCCACAATCTGATTATTAACAATGTGCATTCTTTCAGACATCACTCTTGTGACATTGGCGAGAATCTTTAAAGCCGTTGCAGAATTGAAACCTGCAGGATTATGATCTATTTCCAGAACTACTGAAGTAACCCTGGACCTGGCTGAAGTAGAGTGTATTGAATCCTGATCCCATATACCTTCCCCAAGAAAATCGCCATGTCCAAACAAAGCAAGCCTTTTCTCATTACCAAAAGTATCCCTCTTTAATAGTTCAATTTCACCATCGTAGATAACGTGAATATTCTTTCTGGGCGTATTCTCGAGAAAAAGATGATCTCCCGGCAGATACTGCTTTTCCATGACAGATTCTGCAAGATTTTGAAGTTCAAGGTTATCCAGATTCCTGAACAGGTCAATACCTTTTAAAAAATTAATAATGACAGACTTTTCCATATTATGAAACTATTTATTAGTTTAAACAAATATATTTCAGGCTCTTAATTGCTCTGAAATAAGACTTACTTTTGACATTTTTACTTTACATCTCTTTCCGAAAATTGTCATCACAGTGAGGTATGTTATACCTTTCAAGGAGTAAATTTCTGTTACAGTCCCCAAATGTGTTATACCTTCTTCAGTCCATTTGACCTTTCCATATAATAATGCATCTTCAGCATATTCACCATTTATCACCTTATTGAATTCATTCTGTTTTGCTTCCATGATATGCGTTTTTAAAAGATTATAACAACTTAAGAATCTTATAAATCAAAATCACTGTAGCTACATGATTTCGTATTCACGTTTTCCTGTGAGCTTCACTTTAATCCGTTCATTAGCATGTTCCTTTCCGGTTTGCAAAACCGATTCGGCATTGTCAACAATTGTTCTCATTTCCAAATATTTTAGATTCTTATGAAAGAAAAAGGGGAACTATAAGCTCCCCTTTGATATACCGGTGTGCATTATAGCCCCATCAATTGTCTTTGATGAAATAGTCGTAAAGTTCTTTTTGTGCTACTGGCTTCATGCTTTATGATCTGTCAGCTACAAATTTAATAAACGTTCAGTGGATAAACAAATTAGAGTTGTATTTTATAACGATTCTAAAGTACAGTTTTTCGTGGTTCTCTCTTATGGGCTTTGTTTTGTTCAGGCTTTGAAAGCAAAATGCCGAATGAGGTGGCAGGATTATTTCATGAACCTGGACTCTTAGCATGTTTCTTTTGGATGGCTTCTTCCTTTTTGTAATTTTCTCATTATCTACCATTTAAATATTTGTTATTATTATACCTCAAATTACATCCGTGATTTTGGTGTAAATTAAAAAAGTTATTATACTTTTGCGACTCGATTTCCGCCTTCACTAAAGCTACGGCGAATATTGCGGGGTGTAGCGCAGCCCGGTTAGCGCATCTGGTTTGGGACCAGAGGGTCGCAGGTTCGAATCCTGCCACCCCGACAAAAGAAAAAGCCTGAGCACGAGAGTGCCGGGCTTTTTTTTGAAACAAACCCATGCTTGCATAAGGTTTGGAGCAAACAAAAAGACCGCAGCGAATGAAACGAGCGACAGGCTTTTTCTTTTTCAATGTTTCACAAATACAGGTATTAGGCTATCTTTAATTTTTGAGATAGCCTTTTGTATTTTTGTACCTGATTCATGCTAACTACAATAGTTTAACTCTAATCGAAAAAATTGGCTTTTAATATTTAATTTTAAAGATACTATGGTAAAAAATCTAATATTTGCGGTATCGGGACTGGTGCCAGCAGTTAGCTGCATTTCACAGCCGGTTCAAAAAAGCCTGGAAAAACCTAATATTGTTTTACTGCTTGTCGACGATCTGGGATGGAACGACGTTGGATTCATGGGTAGTAAATACTACGAGACTCCCAATATCGACAAGCTTTCCCGCCAGGGTATGGTTTTTACAAACGCTTATGCAGCCTGTGCTGTCAGTTCACCAACAAGGGCCTCTCTTCAGACGGGTCGCTACCCGGCTCGAATTGGTATTACCGATTGGATACGTGCCCGTTTTCAGATTAATGCTTCCGAATTGAAGTCTAAAGCGGCTTATGAGGAAAACGTTGGCAGAAAACTACGCACTCCGTCAAATCCTTTCTGGATGGAATCGGGTGAAATTACTATTGCCGAAGTACTCAGGCAGTCAGGATACTTTACCTGTCATATAGGAAAATGGCATTTAGGTACTGACGATTATTATCCTGAAAAGCAGGGATATGATTTAAATATTGGCGGATCAGACATGGGGCAGCCAGTGAATTATTTTGATCCTTACACCAATCAAAAAGGCGTTGGGTTCCCGAATCTGCCATCAAGACAAAAAGGAGAATACCTGGTTGACCGTTTAGCCGACGAACTTAAAGTAGTTATCGAACAGCACAAAGAGAGTCCGTTTTTTATAAATATGTGCTATTACGCCGTCCATAATCCTTTAATGGGGAAGCAGGAAATTATTGAGAAATATAAATTAAAAAATGGTTTCAATGGCCAAAACAATCCTGTCTATGCAGCAATGGTAGAGAGTATGGATCAGGCCGTTGGTAAATTAATGAATACCCTTAAAGAAAATAATTTATTGGATAACACTGTAGTGATTTTTTTGTCAGATAATGGCGGATTAACAGGCCCGACTGACAATTCTCCGCTACGGTCAGGAAAGGGATACCCTTATGAAGGTGGTATACGGGTGCCAATGATTGTTTATTGGAAAAATCGTGTTCAGAAAGATTCTAAATGTGATTTACCTGTTTCAACAATTGATATTCTTCCGACGATTTGCGCGATAACTGGCTCCCCTCTTCCAAAATCAGAATTGGATGGAAGAGATATTAGTCCGGTCTTTAGTTCCGGGAAACTTGATCTGGTACCTCTTTTCTGGCATTTTCCTCATTACAGAGGGGATGATGTTGTTCCATATAGTATAATCAGGGACGGAGAATGGAAGCTCATCAAAAGATACGAGGGTGTCGGATTTGAATTGTATAACCTGACAAACGACTTGGGTGAGAAAATTGACCTTGCAGAAAAGTATCCTGAAAAAGTAGCAGAGATGAATGATAAACTAATTGACTGGCTGAAAAATACAGATGCAAAGATGCCTGTCTTAAAGTAGCATAAAATCATAAATCCCCGTTCGCCAATTCCCCGGAGTCTGTGCCTGTTTTGCTGTTATTTATTTAACAGAGGAGCCGGCCAGAGCCTCAGCAATTACTCTGTAAATTCAATGCAATCTTCGGAGGGAGTGTACACACCGGCAGCCTGCTGATAGACCAGCTGAGCTCCGAGATGACCTGTCCGGAGAAGAATGCCGCTACCCGTAAGCATAAGTATAATACTGATCACCGATAAAATTTTTCTTATTTTACTGCTGAATCCGGAACGTTCGACAATCAATAACAGCGATGCCCCCGTAAAGAGCCAGGTAAGAAGCTTTGCGCCGTTTTCATGATCCTTGAGAACTGTCGGATCGCATATTTTTCTTGCAACAACACCATCTGCAAGGTTTCCGGTGTAAACGGCAATCCATGCTCCCAGGGTTCCGGCAAGAAGAAGGATGAAACCCGTTTCAGAAAAGATCTTTTTCTTCGATAAAAGTCCGGAAATATAAAGGACGGCACCTAAAAGCAGGCTTGCCAGGGGCAGATGTACGGTAAGAGGATGCCACATCTCAGTCCGCCAGAAATTCGGTAGCATGTCCATGTCATTCCGCTATTTGAACCGACAGTGGATCGAGGCGCTTTCCTACTTTTTCTACTTCAACGACGACATTTTGGCCCTCCTTTAAGGCAGAAAATTCAACCGGCGTTCCATTTCTTGTCAATTTTGTATTATCGGTGAAGTAAAGCTCCAGTGTTTTTCCATCAGCTGTGCCGACATAAATTTCTGATTTATCCGCTTCTACTTCCTTTATTGTACCCTGGTATGTTCCTGAATCTACAACATCAGTTGATCCGCCGCAGAAATTCAACCCGAATAACAATATGACTCCCGTAAGTGCAATCATGTACTTTTTCATAATTCCGTCTTGATTAATAGTTTAATAAAAAATAAACACGGATTTTTATTAATTGTTTAACAGCTATGGAAAAAGGAAACCATTTCAACTAAAAAACGTAGTGATAAAGGCCGATCTTCAGGATCTAAATGCCTGCATTTTATCTATTGTGATGCATATTCATTCGGTTTTTTTGACCCTGATAAATCGAAGTAATAATTATGTAAGAAATTAGGATCATATCCATCGGAAAATGAATTCGAGGGAACACCACCATAACTCCATTCAGCCCCTCCCTGTTCATTGATCATATGCACATGAATTTTCAGTTTGGAAGGATTATCAATGGCTGCCCTGGAAATTTTCAATTCGAAATAGTCATTGATTTTATACAAATCAGAAACGCTTACAAAAGAAGAAATTGCCCAGGCTGAACCATCATACTTCCTGACACCTAAATAGTCACCTGAAGCTTTCCAGAATACTAAATATTTTGCACTAAAAGGTAGCGACGGAGTTTGAGTATTTAAGGTTATGCCTGTAGTTGTTCCGGGTGTGCCATCCAGATAAATAATCAGCCACCTGCTCGCACTCCCGGAATTAATATCCGCTCCTTTATAACCTATGTAGAAGTAGTCCGCATCCCATGAAAAATAGGCTAAATATCCAGATGATGTAGTCGGGAATTGTTCATCAGCAGCTATAAAATCGTTTATCCCGTCGATAACAATTGTGTGATTGTAGGCTTCTGAAGTTTGCCCGTTCTTATCTAACCGGGCTGCACTCTGAACTTTCCCGTTCTTGTCTATAAAATCTGAACTTGTTTCAGTACTCTGACCATATCTTGTTAATCCCTGAGCTTTCAAAACACCTGACATCGCCAGGCAGACAGCTATTATAAAAAATTTTCTCATATAAGCAGGTTCATCTAATAATGATAATCAAATTGAATCCGGTCACCTGCGGTTAACGAATACGAACCATTATTTGAAGGAATATAGCTCAAAGTAGCTCCCGAATGATTGTAAGCGGAGTTGCTTATTCTGACACCATTAATGTACATTTTCACTTTACTTGTTGAAGCAGGAGCATTTGTTAAAGTAAAGCTGGTCTGTCCAGCTCCGGCTGTAAACTCATCGGCAGCTTCCTGTATTACAGTCATATATGTATTTGCATCGACACTTCCGTCTGCTTTCAGGAATTGATCTGATGTGCCACCTGTTTTCACAATTGAACCACCTGTAATTGTGCCGCTTGATGTAACTGCCCCTGCATTCCAGATTCCGGAAGAAACAGTGCCCAGAGTTAGTATACTGGTTGATCCGGTCCAGGTAGATAATGCGGTATTCTCGACAGATCCCAGGCCTACAGCCGTTTTATCAAGTGATTGCCATGTTTTGTCTCCGCGCCAGTATTGCGAGGTTGTCCCTACAGGCACCAGGGTTTGATATCCTGCATTTGCATGATTTCCCCATATGAAAGCAATATTCCAGTTATTTATTGATAATTCTGAAATCCCTGCCACCGGATGAGCAGAGAATAAAGGATCGTACTCGATTTCAGTAGTTTTTGAATGTAATGAATAAGGAACGCTGAGTAACTGACTTGTGCCAACTATTGCGGAGTAGTTTGTGCCGCCGGTAGGATCAGTTTCTATCTTAATAAAATACGGGCCATCTGACCAGTCTATCGAAGAGAAACCGGAACCTCCGCCTATTTCAATACTAACAAGTCCATTTTCATTGGTTACAGGATTCTGAACCTCTGTATAAACCAGACTCCCTGTACCGGAACCCTGTAAAATACTGATCTGAATTCCTACATTAGTGTTGTTCACAAGCTTATTCTGACTATCCCGGATCACTGCCTGAAAACTCAACTTTTCAGGAACCTGCGCGGTAGAACTGATAAAAAAAGCCATAATTAAAAGAACCGCTGGTATTTTCTTCATATAGTCAGTTTTTAATAATTTTAAATGTCTTGATTTCCATGTTATTATATACTATTCTGAGAAAGTAAGTTCCTGATTTAAATTCAGACATTGAGATATAGGTTGTCCCGTCAATAATTTTACTCTCTTTTAAAAGATCTCCGTTTATATTAAATATCTTAAAAGACATAGTTTTATAATCGAACTCCGGAATCTTTAGAGTCAGGAGATCTGAAACAGGATTCGGGTATATTATACCTTCGAGCATTATATCCTCAGCACCTTTAGAACTGGTCACAACGGATATTTCATAAGGTTGCTGAACACCCGTAATAATTGTTCCCAGTGTAGTTGAATAAACTGAGCAGACGACCTGACCAACAGAAAAGCTGACTGATCCGGAACCACTTGAAGCATTTCCTCCGGCAGAAACATTGGCAGATTGCGATAAAAGAAGGGATGACCAGGACGAAATTATAAATAAAAGAAACAGAGGCTTTCCAGTCATGGATAAAACATATTGGTTATCTCTCGAAGGAGTTAAAAATATATCAAAAATTCTTTCCGTCAAAGTAATTTAAAAAATGGGCTATATACTTAATTCGTGTTGTTTTTTCTACCGGAATTCGAAAAACTGATATCTCACAGTTGTCACTTTTGACGATTTACACTTGTCAGATGCCAGAATCCGCAAACTGAACATTGATAGGCTTCAAGCTCTACCCTTCTGGTTGAGGTAACAAAAGAAATGGCTTCTTCGGCGTCTTTTTTAGTGTCGTAAATGGTCTTCCTGCAGGGTGGCTCTACAGGGTTTATCTTTTCTTTATTTGAAAGCTTGTATTTCATGAGGTGAGTCTTATGATCACCGGGTCCTCCTCTTGTCCCAGGCCAGACCGTTGATTATTTAAAAAATGTCTAAATTTGACCCTGTAAAATTAAGATAAATATGACAAAGTTTTTTTGTGAAAAGTGTCAGAAGGAGTTCGACTCTGACAAACCAATAAAAAAAGAATATAAAGATTATATACTGGGTCCCTGTTCAAAGGTTATTTCTTTCTGCCCTGAGTGCGGACAGGAGTCAAATGAGAAACTGACCCCTAAACCTCAGAAGCTCAGAGTTGCTCCTCCTCAAAATTCCTGCGATGGAAACTGCAGGCGTTGTGGTTAACCGAAGGTAAGAATAATTATCCCCTGTCTTTACCAGATTAATATCTTAAATCTCCATCATGTCAAAACTGTTTTCCCCACTGACCATAAAGAATGTGAACCTGAGGAACAGGATAGTTGTCTCCCCCATGTGCCAGTATTCCTCAACGGACGGATTTGCTACAGACTGGCATCTTGTCCACCTGGGAAGCCGGGCCATAGGAGGCGCAGGTTTGATCTTCACCGAGGCTGCAGCTATATCTCCTGAAGGAAGGATAACTACTGACGACCTTGGTATCTGGAAAAATGAACATATTGAAGGGTTAAAAAGGATAACTGACTTTGTACACACCCACGGAGCTGTTGCCGGTATTCAGCTTGCTCATGCCGGAAGGAAAGCCTCCTGTGCAGCGCCCTGGAAAGGCGGAAAACAGATTAATGCCCGAAATGGAGGATGGCAAACCGTTGCTCCGGGCAATATTCCATTTCTGGAGGAAGATAGACTTCCGCAGGCATTAAACCAGCAGGGAATAAATAAAGTAGTTTCCGATTTTACAAAAGCTGCTGAACGGGCCCTTACTGCCGGATTCAGGATAGCTGAGATCCACAGCGCTCACGGGTACCTGCTGCATGAATTCCTGTCACCTCTCAGCAATAACCGCACTGATGAGTATGGCGGTTCTTATAATAACCGTATCCGCCTGTTAACAAAGGTTATTGAAGGTGTAAAGTCAGTTTGGCCCTTTGATTACCCGCTTTTTGTCCGTATTTCATCGACCGACTGGAAAGAAGGTGGATGGACGCTGGAAGACAGTTTCAATCTTGCTCATATATTGAAAGATATGGGAGTGGATCTGATCGATTGCTCTTCAGGTGGAAATGTTTTTCATGCCAGGGTACCGCTAGGTCCGGGGTACCAGGTGCCTTTCGCTGAAGCAATCAGGAAAACAGGTGTGCTTACAGGTGCAGTGGGACTTATAACAACAGCTTCACAGGCTGAAGATATCTTACAACAGGGAAAAGCCGACCTGGTGTTTTTAGCAAGGGAGCTTCTAAGAAATCCATATTTTCCACTGTTAGCGGCAAGGGAACTCGGAGAAGAAATAACATGGCCCGTACAGTATTTAAGAGCAGCGCCCGAAGGCAAAAAGAAAGTGTAAACCCCTAAATTTCAGATCCTGATTATGAAAATAGTTGTACTCGACGGATATGCGTTAAATCCCGGCGATCTAAGCTGGGACGGATTCAGGTCATCTGGAGACCTGACAGTTTATGACAGGACAGAAAGTGATAAGGTGATCGAACGCTCAGCGGATGCTGAAGTACTTATTACGAATAAAATTCCGATGGATGAAAATACTTTCAGACAGTTACCGTCTCTTAAGTATGTGGGAGTACTTGCAACAGGGTACAATATTATCGACACCGGAGCTGCAAAAAGACATGGAATTGTTGTAACTAACATCCCGGCTTATGGCACAGATTCAGTTGCCCAGATGACCTTTGCCCTTCTGCTTGAACTGTGTCATCATGTTCAGCGTCACAACGATTCAGTGAAAGAAGGAAAATGGTCGGCTTCAATAGATTTTTGTTACTGGGATTATCCCCTGACAGAACTTTCAGGAAAAACAATGGGGATAATCGGATTCGGAAATATAGGTCAGCGTGTGGCAGCTATCGGCGCAGCATTTGGAATGAAAATTCTGGCGTTTGACGTAAACCGTGAGAACAATGCTGTTCCGGAGAATTTCAAATGGGCTGAACTTTCAGAAATATGGTCGGCTTCCGATGTTATCAGCATTCATTGTCCCCTTTTTCCTGAAACAAAAGGACTTATAAATAAGGAGAGCCTTGGAAAGATGAAAAAAAGCGCTTTTCTTATCAACACCTCACGGGGAGCGATTGTGGCAGAAGAAGATCTTGCGGCAGCTCTGAATAATGGAACAATTGCAGGGGCAGGACTGGATGTGCTTTCAATTGAGCCTCCCTCATCTGACAACCCCCTGTTAAATGCAAAGAACTGCATAATTACACCACATATTGCATGGGCAACAAAGGCAGCACGGGAAAGACTGATGACTATTGCAGTGAATAATCTCACCGGGTTCCTAAGAGGGAAACCGGTCAATGTGGTAAGTATATAATGCAGAAAGATTAATTATCGCTTGCAAACTTCATCTCACTAATCCGTTTTTACCCAGAACAAGCTTAAGCTCTTCCATACTTGGTTCCACAAGTGCCTGCCCCGCAATTATCACTGTAGGGTGATGTGCATATCCTCCTGTAACCCATTTAAGCCTGCGAATTGCTTCCGGATTGTCTTCCAGTTCAAAATACTGATACGGAAGACTGTTTTTATCAAGATACCTCCTTATCATCTGCGACATTCCGCACCATGAAGTGCCGTATACTATAATATCTGTCTCTTCCCGGGTCAGGGACTCTTTCGATTGTGACTGCTGGTTTTCATTTTCAATGTTCATTATCAGCTCCTCCGATTATACAGTTAGTTCAGGTTTTAGAATCTCGTCCAGCTTTTTGAAGAGTTGGTAAATATCAGGTATATGATGGATAAATGGTGAAACATAACTATACCTAATCACTCCGCTGACATCAACAATAAATAATGCTCTTTCCGAGAAACCATCAGATTCCCGGTAAACCTGGTATTTCTTTGCAACTTCAGCTTTAGGGTTAAAATCGGCAAGAAGCGGAAAACTAATTTTCCTGACTGCCGACCAGGCGCCATGGCTGTAAATGCTGTCGACCGAAATACCCATCACCTTCACTCCTCTTTTTTCAAACTCGTTCCATTCGTTCTGATAAAGATCTAACTGCCGGCTGCACCCCGGACTCCAGTCAACCGGATAAAAAACAAGCAGAACAGATGATCCCCTGAAATCAGATAATCGTACCTCATTACCATTGGCATCAGGCAGAGAAAAATCAGGGGCAGGAGTTCCCTCAGGCAAAGGTGAGCTTACTGATGTGCCTTCCATTTTGGGTGCATACCTGTACAACCCTGATATGTCTGCAGATGTTATCCCTGGATCTTTTCCCTGATTCATAGTGTCAATCTTCCTCATTATCTCTTGTACCATCCCGTTTATTACTGAAAGAGCCCTCTTCGTTCCCGAATCTTCTATGCTCGATTCCAATGCCTGAAATTTAGACTGCAGTTCCTGTAATCTGTTTACGGATGAAGTTTTATCTTTTCCCATATTCCCTCCTGTTTTAAAAAACCGACCAGTATAATGTTATTCACGTAATAATAACTTAATGTCTCAATGAAAGATTTTGTTCACATAAGTCCTGAAAAATGATCTACCTGATACTCTTTTTTATGCAGCCTGACAGTACAAAAAGAAATTAAGTCAGCAGTATGAATAGTGGTATTTGCAATAAATAAAATTAATTTTGAGTTTTATTTTGGAGCAGCTTAACTTTAAGAATGAATTTTTAATGAAACAGTTGAATTGGATATTTTTTCTGATTCTGATCCTGACTCCTTCATCTGCCTTTTCACAGGAGTATCTTGCAGGTGCGGCAACATCGACTATCGAGCCCGACCAATCAATGATATCTCTCCACCTTGGAGGCTATGGCGCCCCCAGGGATGGCCGGTTCACACTTCAGTGGAAAAAAGTTGAATCCTTATCAGGTAAAGTAGCTGTTTGCGGAGCCGGAGAAAGGTTGTATATTATAAATAATGATGAGCTATTATACCGGAAAAGAACTGAAAAACAGTGGAAAAAAGCTGGCAATGCTGAAAATATGACTGCACTTGCAGGCATGAATAATAAGCTGTTTGCCCTCAATCAAAATGGTGAACTTTATGAAACAAATGCCGGAAAGATCAAATGGAAGAAAACCGGTTCTGCAAATATCCCGGCTATCACCATTACTTCATTTGGAAACAGGCTCTATGCAGCAGATTCAAACGGTGATATCTGGTCGGCAAATCCTTCAGACTTTAAATGGACAGGTTTCCTTTCCCTGAAAGGCATTGTAAGCCTTGCTTCTTCTGATACTGATCTTTACGCCCTGACAAGTGACGGTACAATTTTCAAATGCCGGCCGGGAAGCAGTGAAGTCAGATGGATGAAGGCAGCTTATAAAAATAATATTACCATAAAGGAAGATATCAGGAAGATAGCCATTTCAGAAAATATTATTTACAGTGTCAGTAATGAAAATACACTGTTAGAAGGAGATCATTGCAGCGAAGGTAACCTTACAGCAAGGGCATTAGCTGTCAAAAAAGACGAAAAAACAGTTGTAATAATAAATATTGATGTTTGCGGTATCAACGATACATATACTGCACTGGTTAAAAAAGAAATATCTGACAGGTTTAAGATCCCTGCATCGGCTGTTTTTATCAATTCTTCTCATACTCATTTTGCTCCTGTCTCACAGAACTGGCTCACATGGCAGGAACCAAACCAGGTACCCGACAGCGCATACCTGTACTCAATTGTGAGGAAAGGGATAGTTGAAGCAACTGGCAGAGCTGTTAATGCAATGACTCCGGCAAAATTATTTTTTGGAAGGGGAAAGACAGATATAGGTTACAACAGGAGCCTGAAGGACCATCCTGAGTTATACGATGGTTCAGTGGATGTGATTAAGATAAAATACAATGACGACCGCGAGAGTTATCTTTTTCTCGCAGCATGCCATGCCGTATTCAGTACAGCAGGAACTTTGCATTACACGTTAAGTGCAAATTTTCCAGGCGTGGCACGTCAACTGCTTGAACAACGAACAGGCACCTCAAATTCATTATTCCTCCAGGGAACGGCAGGAGATATAAATCCAAGGGATAATGGAGCTCATATCTCAGGTGAAAAGCTTGCCAATGAGGTTTTTGCAATTATAAACAAGCCTATGGCCGAGCTAAAGGGAGATCTGTCTTTTTTTCTCGACACCATCAATATTCCGGTAAAGCCATGGACCAGGGAGCAAATATTATCATATAAGGCCGATAACGACAAGCCTGGCGACATCAACGCCGAAAAAAATGTAAAATGGTGCAACCTGATGCTTAAATATTACGACGAAGGAACAATGCCGGCATCCATGCCAGTCTATATACATACTATCAATATTGGTGACTGGAAACTGGTTGGATTTTCGCGCGAGACAACAACAGAGTATGGCCTGGGTGTTAAAAATATCTGGCCCGGTAAAATGGTTTCGGTTGCAGGTTATACAAATGATGTATCGAGCTATCTTCCTACAACCCTGCATATCAGGGCAGGGAATTACGAAGGATTGAATTCATTTTTCTGGTATGGAATGCCAAATACATTTCCGGAAGGGGTTGAGAATATTGTTTTGGGAAAGATCAGGGAATTATCAAGGTAAATGCCGGACTGTCTCGTCCTGAAATAGGTTGTCACTTTTGGGTGTTATTAGAGAACCTCACTTCTTTTGCCTGAGCATTACTTCATTTACAACCTCATGCACAGACCCTGCTACCCTGTCCTCAATATCGCCTGCCCACCTCCATGCCGGACGTCCATATTCATCCAGATGAGGTCCGCCTTCATATCCTCCTTCTTCCCATACACGCCTTGACGGAATATAGGCAGCCATATCATTGGCATAACCGCATACCCATGTTCCGGGCCCGAAATCCTTTTTATAGCGAAGCGAATAATCAACCACTGATTCTCCCCCCTGGCTTATGAGCAGAAGCTCACTGCCCAGCCTCCAGACCTGAACAGGGTACTCGTAAGAGGTTTCAAAGACTATTCCCTGGTCAATAAGCTTAAGCATCCGTTTTGCCCATCTTTCCTGGACTGAAGGACGTCCTTCAGCTATGGGAATTAGCTTTTCACGGGTTACCATCTCGTCATATGGAAGATCGATAAATTTAAATGCTGTACTGAGCCCGGGTGAAACAGGTTTCATGGGTCCTGACAATACCTCTTCCACCGCATCGGACAACATCCTGCCGTACTTTTCGCAGAGTTCAACGCTTCCCCGGGGAAGCGGGTTCTGGTCAGCGCCGCAGGCATTGAAAAACATTGCATCCACTCCCTTGTGTTTTAACTCGATGTTTATCTGGGCGAATCCGGGGTAATCCCCCATCAGCGAATTACCTCCCACAGTTGTTGGATGACAGGCATATCCGAACAGAACGCCAATGAGTCTGCCTCTTTTGCTTTTAATGGTCAGCACAGGCACATAGTGGTCAACGGCACCTTTGAAAGGGATCCCCTTTTCGATCATTTTCGGAACTTCACTTTGAGGATTTTCCCTGCGGTTAACGGCAAAGGTGCATTTTCCTTCACCCATAAAAAGATTTGCAGGTTTCAGACCGGATAAGGCATCGCCCACCGCCTCAACTACCTGTATCTCCATCCATTCAGTATATTCGTTCACGGCTTTTTTCTGCGCATCATCACTGGGATAATAATCAACAAGATCATCACTGAGGCACGGACCGCTGTGATTATGGGAAAAGGTAATCATAAAATCTGCCCTTGCGATCCCGAAACGTTGATTCACTTTGAAATAGATTCTTTCATATACTGATCTGGACATTCCCATATGATCGGTTGTTACCATAACGACCCTTTTGCGCGTAGGATCCTTCAAAGCCAGCACTTTAACCCATATATCATGGATCTTTGTCTCATTAACCCTTTTAGTTCCATAACCTGCAAGCCACACGTCATTCTGCGGAGAAATAACACGACGGCTTGTTCCGGCCTGCCATGTGTCCTTACGTGCAACGTCTTCCGGAATCCAGGATACAAGAACCGCAATCAGGAGTAAGGTAACACTTGTAAGAATCAGGAACTTTTTCATATTAATATTCTCTAACCTTTTTTAACCTTATTTAACCCACCACTGGCCCCTCCGAGGAGGGGAAATCTGTTGATTACCATTAATATACAGCACCATACAGCCATCAAACCCGAAACCCGGAACAAAAAACCCGGAACAACTTCTTACATTAACCTTTACACTTTATCCTTTAACTTTGTTTGAAAGCAATTCCCGCAACCAGAATATCATCGACCTGGCTGAGCTCACCTCTCCACTCATCAAAATGCTTCACCGGAATAAGTCAGTTTTTTGTTGATCTCTTCGCCTTTATAGAGATACCTCAGGAAAAAGAAATTATCATTATCCATCGGAAAGTTTGTTTTATCTATTTGAATGGATTGCTTTTCGAGAACCACGTATTTTCCTGAAAAATTATTCTGAAGATCTATTACCCTGATGACTTTAAAGTTTTCCTGGCCGAATGACGTCACAGTGCACAGTAAGAAGAAAATTACAGCATTGATTAATGATTTCATTATATGCTATTATAACACGTTTACTGTCAATTGAACAAAAAGCGTGCCTTGTATGATCAAATATAGCAAAATGGAAATAATAAAGAGCCTTTGAGGTCAGGTTTTTGAAAGCTCAGGTAACATTAACCTGTCTATTTTGGCTGCCATGATAAAATCATTTTCGGATAATCCGTTAATTGCATGTGTCCAGAGTTCAACCACAACACGTGCATAATAAACATGCAAATCAGGATGATGGCCTTCCTCCTCAGCAAGGTCAGCAACTTTATTCACGAAATCCATAGTATGTTTATAATTGACAAAGAGGAATTCTCTGGTGACTTTATCAGCAACCTGCCAGTAAGAGGAAATTTCTTTCTTAAACGTGGCAATTTCATTCCTGGTCAGAGGTGGAATATTCCCTTCGCAGGGCACACATTTTTTTCCTGTTAAGTCCATAACTATAATTTTTAAAATGAGCCCAATCTTCCATACCAATATTTATCTGTTCATTTAAACAGAAACAACGTTTTCACTTCCTTGTTCTGAAAGTGACTGAGATTCATTCCATAATTTGATTATTACGCACTTACTTTCCGGGGACCGTTCTTTTCAATCTTGAAATCTGAGCTTTCATGAAAGGTTATTGATGGGAAGCCTTCCCTTGCAAGCTTGAGCATCCATTCACTTTCAGCAAAGAAAACAGGATTATTTTCCTTATCGTAGGCTATGGCGCCCGCTTTTCTTGTAATGAACAGTTCGAGCTCCTTTTTATTGTCAGTAGTTATCCAGCACGCCTTTTTGTAAGGAAGATGGGAAAAGGTGCATTTGGCACCATATTCATGCTCGAGCCTGAACTTAATAACCTCATACTGAAGCTCACCTACAGTACCTATAATTTTTTTGTTTCCGGGTTGCTGAAGGAAGAGTTGGGCAACACCCTCATCGGTCATCTGGCGCACACCTTTATCGAGTTGTTTTGACCTCATGGGATCCTGATTGACAACTTCGCGAAGTATTTCAGGCGAGAAGCTTGGAACTCCCTTAAACTGTAAAGGCTCTCCTTCTGTAAGGGTATCCCCTATCTTGAAATTGCCATTATCGTACAGCCCAACAACATCTCCGGGGAAAGCTTCCTCAACAATGCTTTTATTATTTGCCATAAATGTTGCAGGTGAAGAAAACCGCATTTTTTTCCCGGAACGTGGATGAAAATAAAATTTATTCCTTTCAAACTTTCCCGAGCAGATCCTCAGGAATGCAATCCTGTCGCGGTGATTGGGATCAAGGTTTGCGTGTATTTTAAACACAAATCCGGTTAGTTGCTCTTCAGACGGATCAACCATTCTTTCGGCAGCCTGTACAGGACCTGGCGAGGGCGCAATTTCGAGAAAAGTCTCTAGCAATTCCAGTACGCCGAAATTGTTTAAAGCGCTCCCAAAGAAAACCGGAGCAAGATAACCTTCCCTGTAAAGAGATATGTTAAAGGTCTCGAAAATACTGTGAACGAAATCAATTTCCTCCCATAACCGGTTCATATTATCTGCCCCTACGAAAGTCTTTAACCCCGGATCCTTTATGTCCCTGGTGCTTATCAGGCTCTCTGAAATGCTGTTTTTATCGGGAGTATAAAGTTGAATATCTTTCCTGAATAAATTATAAACTCCCTTGAAATGCCGGCCATTTCCTATTGGCCAGGTGTACGGACAAATAGCAATATTGAGTTCCTTTTCAAGTTCATCGAGCAGGTCAAAAGGATATATCCCTTCACGGTCCATCTTGTTAATAAATATCATCACCGGTGTATGTCGTCTGCGGCATACCTCCATAAGTTTCCGTGTCTGCTCCTCTACTCCTTTTACTGAATCCACAACAAGTATTACGCTGTCGACAGATGAAAGGGTACGGTATGTGTCCTCGGCAAAATCTTTGTGACCCGGTGTGTCGAGGATATTGACCCTCAGGTTATTATAATCAAATGCCATAACCGATGTTGAAACGGAGATACCACGCTGTTTCTCAATCTCCATAAAATCGGAAGTAGTGGTTTTTTTTATTTTATTGTTTTTAACAGCGCCCGCAGTCTGGATCGCCCCGCCGTAGAGCAGAAGTTTTTCGGTAAGAGTAGTCTTGCCGGCATCAGGGTGGCTAATGATGGCAAACGTTCTTCTTCTTCTGATCTCGCTTTTTAAATCCATATCTGGTTAAACTACTTTTACAAGCTATTAAGGTCAAATGCATATTTTGCAATAAGGCCGGATACAAAAAATTTCTTATTTTAAGGGCGCAAAATTAATAAAAAATAAGAGATTATCAATCTTATCAGTTAGTGGCATGTAACAAAAACATAGTCAGATACGTAAAATAATAATATGTACCTCTTCAAACTCTTATTTTCATTCTTATTTCACATTGTCATTTTAATTACATTAATTATAACCTAATCTAATTATGAAAAATCTGGTATTATTTATCGGGCTGACATTCATTTCAGCATTGGTCTTAGGTCAGAAAGCGCCTTCGGGTAATCCGAAAGATTTTAAGGTAAAAACCTGCCTTCATTCTGTGAGCTACAGCGGTGGATGGAGAGGACAGTCACTGCTTTCAGTGGATGACTTTCTTGTAAAAGCTAAGGACCTCGGATTCGATGGTGTAATGCTTGTGGCCAAACGCCCGCACGTTTCACTGGTAGATTATGATGATGCCGCACGGAAAAAATTGCGTGCCAGGATCAAAGAGCTCGGGCTTGAGTTGGTTTGTATTGCAGGTTATAATGATTTTACGGCAGGATCGGAAAAAAGCAGTATTCCGAATGTTGAGATCCAGGCTGCCTATATCGGTGAGCTTGCCCGCCTGGCATCCGATCTTGGTACTGACATGGTCCGTGTCTTTACCGGCTTTGAAAACTCAGGACTGCCTTTCGACAGGCAGTATGCAATGTGTGTGGAAGGGTTGCAGATGGCAGGTAAAATAGCTGCCAGATACGGCATAACTCTGGTAGTGCAGAATCATCACGATATTGCCATACACCATGAAACTATGAAATGGCTTCTTGATGAAGTTAATCTGCCTAATGTGCAAGCTGCCTTTGACTGCTGGTCACCCACCTTCCAGGGTCTCTCATCCGAGCAGATAAGAGAGGCTGTACATTCCCTCAAACCTTATTTTTATCATACTACGGTTGCTGATTACCAGTCATTGCCAAGGTTCAGATACGAAGGCTCTCAATCAAACTATAGTCCTTTATTGTCTCAGAACAGGGCTGTTCCGGTAGGTGAAGGCATTCTTGATTATAAGACCTTTATTACTGCTCTTAAGGAAATAGGTTATCAGGGTTATATCACCTATGAGATCTGCAGTGTTCTGAAAGGCGGCGGATCAATAGAAAACCTCGATAATTGTTCAAAAAAATTCCTTCAGTATGTAAATCAGTTCAGATAAGGTTTCGTGTTCCTTGTTCCGGGTTCCGCGTTCTCGTTTGTAACCCGAAACCCGGAACAGAAAAACCGGAATACTTCTTTACTTTAACCTTTAACCTTTAACCTTGTTATACTATAAATATTAACATTTTTTCGTGTACACTAAAAAAATTGACCTGTTAGTTCAGAGACTGAAAGACCAGCTGGGACTATATCTAAGTATCAGTTTCGGGATATTTTTATTTGTTCTCTTCTTTCAACCCTTTCCACTCACAGGTTCAGATTTTAATAACAGGCTCCTCCTGATTGCAGGACTTGGAGCAATTACATTTGTTCTGATAGTCATTATCAGAGTGATCCTGCCATGGATTATGGTAATAAAAGATCCGGAAAACATGACGCCTCCTTTTCCATCTTATTTCAATGGGTTTATAATCTTTGTCCTGAGCTCTGTTGCTTTCATTTTCTATATACGGTTTGTAGGTTCTGTTGAAATAACCTTTTATAATGCTTTTAAAGTTTTGATAATATGCCTTGTGCCTCCGGTTGTCCTTGCTCTTAATGATACATATAGTGAATTGAGATCATATAACGATCAGCTTATATCTGATAAGAAAATTATCCAGAAAAAGATCGAAAAATTTGAAGAGGATATTTTGAACAAATCGATAGAGTTTGTTTTGGAGAATGGCTCTGAAAATTTCAGTCTGCTGATCGGTGAAATTGTTTTTTTTAAATCGGCTGACAACTACGTGGAAATTGTACATAAGGAAGGTGAAATTTTTAAAAAGAAATTGATAAGGAACACTCTGAAAAATATTGAGATCCAGATAAAGCAATATTCCAATTTTATCCGTATTCACAGGACCAGTATAGTAAATGTTCACTTTATCGAGAGGCTTGACCGGGATTCAAATAACCAGTGGCTCAATCTTAAAGGATTTGAGGAAAAGCTTCCCGTATCCCGGCAGTATCTTCTCAGGGTAAAAGAAGCGATATAATACTTCTGATGGCGAATGTCATTCACCCCTGTCTTCTGTTATTTATCACTTTTTCTGCACTTTAAAACCTGATCCTGTCTGGTTAATCCCTTCAGTTTGGTGGCGGTGTAAAGCTGTTATATCTTTGTTGACCAGATTTAAAAATCGTCAAAATTTTCAATCGTTTTTATGGAAACAATTAATAGATCTTCAACTGAAGACATAAGCTGGCAACAGACAGTTCTAAAATATGCAACACCTGATCTCACTAAAAGTCTGTGGCAGATAGTAAACTCGGTTATTCCATATTTGGCAATGTGGTTTATAATGTACAAAAGCCTCGAATATCCATACTGGGTAACTCTTCTGCTTTCAGTTCCGGCGGCGGGATTCCTGATCAGGATATTCATAATTTTCCACGATTGCGGGCACAGGTCTTTCTTCAAATCAGCCTGGGCAAACAGAGTGGCAGGCGCTATAATGGGCATAATGGTATTCACACCTTTTGAAAAGTGGCATTATCAGCATAAAGTGCATCATGCAACATCAGGAAATCTTGATAAGCGGGGAATTGGTGATGTATGGACAATGACAGTTGACGAGTATCATTATGCCTCCCGATGGAAACGTTTCCTCTACAGGTCGTTCCGGAATCCATATCTGATGTTTACAGTAGGCCCTGTTTTTATTATTTTTATCACCAACAGGTTTTCAAATAAAAAAATGTCCAGGGATCAGAAAATTGATATTTACTTCACAAATATTATAATAGCACTGATGATTTTCCTGATCAGCATGGTCATCGGTTTGAAAGCCTTTTTACTGGTACAACTTCCCATAGTTTTACTTTCGCACAGCATTGGCGTGTGGTTGTTTTATATTCAGCACACTTTTGAGGATGTGGTATGGGAAAGGACAGGAAGGTGGGATTATAAGAAATCAGCCCTGGAGGGCAGTTCATTTCTTAAGCTGCCGCGTATATTTCAGTGGTTTACCGGGAATATAGGATTCCACCATGTTCATCACTTAAGCTCAAAAATTCCGAATTACAACCTTGAAAAATGTCATAATGAGAATGAAATGTTCAAAGAGGTCAGGCCAATAATTCTCCTTTCAACATTTAAAGCCCTTCACCTAAGCTTATGGGACGAAGCAAACAGGCAGATGGTAAGGTTCAGGGAACTTGCAGTTAAACCCTCACAGTTTAGTAAGGATAATTTAGAAGTACAGAAAATTTAATACAAGAATAATATCATTTCTTAAAAATTCTGCTCATCGGCCACCTCCCCCCATTGTATGCTATGAGGTAGATGAGAAGCAGTGTCATTGCAAAATCGGTACGGTACTCATGAGCAAAGGTCCAGAAACCTTTTTCCGCCAGGATTGGTACCTTGGTCGTCAGAAAAGCTGTTATCATAATAATGAGAAGGGGTATGGATGCAAGCCTGGTAATTAAGCCGAAGAGGATAAAAGACCCGCAGATTATTTCAAATACAGCTGTTAAATAAGCCCAGAATTCAGGATTTTCGAAACCGATTTTTTCAAAACGGCCGGCTCCGACAATTTCAGGGAACAGTATCTTTTGAATGCCTTCAGACAGGAAGATCAGTCCGACAATCAATCTGATAATAATAACGCCTTTTGCATCGGCATCATTAAATAATAGGGATTTGAAAAGGCTCTTTTTCATTTTAAGTCTGTTTTTTGCATATTAAACAAAACAGAAAATATCTTGTTTAAATAATATACTTTTAATACTTATGGAGTACAGGATAGAGCATGATTCCCTTGGAGAAGTAAGGGTTCCTGATTCAAAATACTGGGGAGCCCAGACTGAGCGATCGCGGAATAATTTTAAAATAGGCAGGGATGCAAGTATGCCGGTAGAAATAATAAGGGCATTTGCCGTTGTAAAAAAGGCTGCAGCTGAGGTAAACAATGAGCTCGGTGTTCTCACAGCCGAAAAAAAAGAGATGATAGTATCAGTATGCGATGAGATAATGAAAGGTGAGCTTGACGATCATTTTCCGCTGGTGATCTGGCAAACAGGTTCCGGAACACAGACAAATATGAATGTCAATGAAGTTATCGTTAACAGGTCTCATGTACTTAATGGAGGAAAACTCTCAGATGCTTCAAGAGAGCTTCATCCTAATGATGATGTAAACAAGTCACAGTCCTCAAATGATACCTTTCCAGCTGCCATGCATATAGCAGCTTACACCGCAGTTGCAGGGATAACCCTTCCCGGAATAAAGCATCTTCGCGACAGTCTTGCCCGGAAGTCTGTTGAATTTAAAAGTATCCTGAAGACCGGAAGAACTCATTTTATGGATGCAGTACCACTGACACTGGGGCAGGAGATCTCGGGGTATGTTCAGCAGATTGATAACGGAATGAGGGCTGTTAACAATTCACTGGTAATGGTGAGCGAACTGGCTCTGGGCGGTTCAGCTGTCGGAACGGGACTGAATACGCCTCCCGGATATGCGGCACAGGTGGCAAAAAAGATCGCCGTACTGACGGGATTCCCGTTTGTTTCGGCGCCCAATAAATTTGAGTCACTGGCCTCCCACGATGCAATGGTTGAATTGAGCAGCGCTCTGAAGCGACTGGCAGTATCGCTGATGAAAATAGCCAACGATATAATAATGCTAAGTTCAGGGCCAAGATGCGGTATAGGTGAAATAACTATTCCTGATAATGAGCCTGGATCATCAATAATGCCTGGCAAGGTTAATCCTACACAGGCCGAAGCCCTGAAGATGGTTTGTGCGCAGGTAATGGGAAACGACCTGTCAGTCACCATAGGGGGGACGGGCGGACAGTTTGAGCTTAATACATTTAAACCGCTTATTGCTGCCAATGTTCTGGAGAGTGCACGGCTCCTCGGAAACGCGTGCCTTTCATTCTCTCTGAATTGCATCGAGGGACTGAGGCCTGATATTCAACGAATTAATGATCATCTCAACAACTCACTCATGCTTATAACGGCACTTACTCCACACCTCGGATATGACAATTGTGCCATGATCGTCAGAAAAGCCCATTATGAGAATTCTACACTTCGTGACGCTGCATTAGCTCTTAAACTCTTAACCGGAGAACAGTTCGACATCTGGTTATCAAATTATAAAAGTTCCTTATCCGGAGAATAAATATTAAGTTTGAAAAAAAAATGCCATATCGGACAGCAGTGCATTATACAGGGAACTTTTTATTAATGCTGTTGTTAATGATAAGAATAATACATTTCATGAAAAGAATAATACTTCAAACGACAAACAATCTATTAACCGAAACTTAATAATTCAAACCAATCATTTATGGTAAACTTACAATCAACACACATGGGATTAACCTTGAAAAATCCCATAATAGTTGGAGCCAACAATATGGCTCTTAATCTTGACAACCTTAAGAGAATGGAAGAGGCTGGAGCGGCAGCGGTTGTATATAAATCATTGTTCGAAGAGCAGATCCATCTTGAGAATCTTGAACTTTCAGAAAGAATGGTTGAATATGATGAACGAAGTCCCGAGATGATAACAACACATCCTGATATTTTTCCTGAATCGGGATATCCTCTCGAGCATCTAAAAAATCTGGAGATTACGAAAAAAGCGCTCTCAATACCGGTTTTTGCCAGTCTGAATGCAGTGTATGATGAGACATGGGTTGAGTATGCAAAAAAACTCGAGGGAACGGGTGTTGATGGAATAGAACTCAATTTCTATACGGTACCTGAAAAATTTGATGATGAATCGTCAACCATTGAGGAAAAACAGCTTTCTATACTGAAAGCAGTCAAAGCGGCAGTTAAGATCCCCGTATCGGTAAAGCTAAGTCCCTATTACACAAATACACTGAAGCTGATAAATGGGCTAGACGATGCCGGAACAGATGGTTTTGTATTGTTCAACAGGCTCTTCCAGCCCGATATCGATATCCATACCGAGGAGATCAATTTTCCGTACAATCTTAGTAATGTTGAGGATAGCAGGTTGTCACTGCGATTTGCCGGACTTCTTTTCGGCAATGTAAAAGGGTCGGTCAGCGCCAACACAGGTATATTCAGCGGGAAAGATGTAATCAAAATGCTTCTGGCAGGAGCAAATACCGTTCAGGTGGTAAGTACGCTATACCTTAACCAGATAGAAGTTATCAGCACAATGCTGACTGACCTTGAAAAATGGATGGAATCAAGAAACTACCAGGATATCAATAGCTTCAGAGGAAAACTGGCGCGCAGTAACACTCACGACAAACAAACATACCATCGGGCCCAGTACCTCGATTTCACAATGACCACAACAGAAATATTCAAAAAATATAAGGTTATTAATTAGTTTATCATTTCATTATCCGGCCCCCTTTTTCTCAGGAAAAGGGGGGTTTTTATTTACCAAGGCTGATTTTCCAATCAGACTATACTTTGAATGTTCCGGAGCCAGGGAAGAGATTCATTATGTCATCATCCAAAAAAACTTCCTGTCTGGTAAACAATGAACGACAGTATCCAGGCTATGGCTGTTGTATAGAATACTACGAAAGCAGCCCATTTCCAGCTTCCTGACTCCCTTCTTATGGCAGAGATCACTCCTATGCAGGGGAAGTAGGTAAGGATAAAGATCATAAAAGAAAATGCTATCAATGGAGTAAAAAAGGGTTTTCCGGAGGGATCTTTATGCTGCTGTATCTTTTTTACAAGGGATTCTCCGGTATCGTCACCTGCCTGGTAAAGTATTCCCATGGTGCTTACTACAACCTCCTTTGCTGCCAGACCTGAAAGAATGCTGACTCCAAGACGCCAGTCAAAGCCAAGAGGCCTGACAACGGGCTCAATAGCTTTTCCTATTATCCCTATATATGAACCTGACTGCTCCTCACTTCTCTTTTCCATATCAAGCTGTTGCAGGGCTGCAGTTTTCTG
The DNA here is from genome assembly GCA_942492865.1 of uncultured Bacteroidales bacterium. Classification (GTDB taxonomy): domain Bacteria; phylum Bacteroidota; class Bacteroidia; order Bacteroidales; family VadinHA17; genus LD21. The sequence continues at coordinate 4,302,405 of OW818650.1, forward strand.
ATCTTCAATATTACTTAATTCAGCCTGCCCTGATTCCTGTGCTTTCATGCGATCAAATGAACCTGCTACCCTTGCTGCCTCACTTTCGTAATCCTTTGAATATTCTATATTTTTTGGAAAATTAGTCAGTACCCAAACTATAACAGATGCAACAAGTATAACACCTCCTATCTTTTTCAGATACATCACCGTCCTGAACCATACATGCCGCGATACGCTGCGGATTGTAGGCATTCGGTAAGGCGGCAGTTCCATTACAAAAGGAATATCTTCTTTTTTAAAAAAGACTTTTCGTAGTAAAAGGGCAGAACCAATTGCAAAAATAACTCCAAGGGCATACAGACTGAAAAGAACAGTTCCCTGGTTCTTTGCAAAAAAGGCGCTTATGAAAAGTATATAAACCGGCAGCCTCGCACTGCACGACATAAATGGTGTGATAAGCATTGTGATCATCCTGTCGCGTCTGCTTTCAATGATCCTGGTCGCCATAATTGCAGGGACATTGCACCCAAATCCCATGAAAAGAGGAATAAAAGACTTTCCGTGAAGGCCTATCTTATGCATCATCTTATCCATAATGAAGACCGCCCGGGCCATGTACCCGGTATCCTCCATAAAGGCAATGAACAGGAACAGTATCACTATATTGGGCAGAAAAACCAGGACACCTCCTACCCCGCTTATTATCCCTTCAACAAGAAAATCCCTTATGATGCCGGCCGGCATTATTCCTGAGGTAAACTCTGAAAGTACCCCGATTCCCGACTCAAGCCAGCGTTTTGGATAACCACCCAGCTCAAATGTTGCGTAAAATGTAAGCCACATGAAAAAGATAAATACAGGTATTCCCAGATATCTGTTTGTCAGCACATTATCAATTATACTGGTCTCTTTCAGATGGCTGGTCTTATGTATGGTCAGTGTTTCCCTGAGGGCTCCCGAAATGAATCCGTATCTGAGATCAGTAATTACATTTTCTACAGGTTCATAATAGATCTTCTCTAATTTTTCAATCTCTTTTTTTGTGGTTCCGATGATCTCTTCGGAATTGGAGAATTTTATTATGTTTTCAGAAAATTCAGGATCACTCTCGAGAAGTTCCAGGGCCAGGTAACGTGATGAGATGATATTTGTAAAGGCAAGGTTCTCCTCAACTTTTAACCTTGACTGGATTGCACAAATTGAATTTTCAATCTCTGTCCCGTAATTAATATGTATATGACGTACTGTAGGCTCCCTGCCTTCATAAACCTGGATTACTTTTTCAAAAAGCTTTTTTATTCCTTTTCCTCTTGAACTGACCGTTGGCACAATAGGTACCCCGAGCATGCTTCCTAGCGATTTGTAATCAAGGGAATTACCTTTCCTCAGAAGCTCATCAAACATGTTGAGTGCAATAACAACCTGTACTCCCATGTCGATAAGCTGCGTTGTCAGGTAGAGATTTCTCTCAAGGTTTGAAGAATCGACAATATTGATTACTACATCAGGCTTTTTCTCAAAAAGAAAATTTCTGAAAAAGATCTCCTCCGGCGAATACCCTTTAAGTGAATATGTTCCCGGAAGATCAACAATTGAGAAAGTATAGCCTGATTGACTGTAGGCAGCTTCTTTAGAATCAACAGTTACACCGGCGTAATTACCCACTTTTTCCTTTGAGCCGGATGCATAGTTGAATAAGGTGGTTTTTCCTGAATTAGGATTACCGACAAGTGCAACCTGAATATTTCTGCTTGTCTCTGCCCAGTTCGACTTTTCTGCTTCACCTGACAAAACACCGCCGGAAGTGTTAAAGGACTCAGTCCTGTCACCCCTGGCAACTTCAATAAGCTGTGCTTCACTATTCCTCAAAGAGACATGATAACCCATTATCATATACTCGATAGGATCACGCAAAGGAGCCTTTTTGACTACGCTTATCCTTTTCCCGACAACAAAGCCCATCTCCATAAGACGGTGCCTGAACCTTCCCCGCCCTTTGATCTTCAGTATTATCCCCTCTTCGCCTTCTGCAAGATCATATAATGTAACCATCTATCAGCTTTCAGATAATAAATATTAAAAACTAAAACTCATTCCACCATTACCTTTACAACGATTTTACTCACTGCAGCATTGTCTCCATCCTTAATACCCGGACAATGCAGATCCTCCGGGAAGAAAATAAAGAATTTATCCATATCGGCTTTTAAATTTCTGCCTGCCGAAACAGTCATAAATTCTATATCCCTGTTTTGATCATAAGGTAATACCTCTTCCATTTTTTTATCGGGGGAAGTAAGGCCGATCAGCTCTTTTCCTTTAAAAACATATTGGATATCAATATACTTTTTATGGGCCTCATATTTTGCATCATCCTCATTCTTTGAAATATACTGGCTTACAATGGCATAAGCCTTCTCACCGTCAATATCATATTTTCTGTATTCAATTTCATCAGAAATGGCCGTTTTAAGAAAAGCAAATGCCTTATCCCACCTGGATTTATTCCTGAAATATGAGATCGCCAGGGCTCTCCTGTCAATTGATGGATCAGGCTTTACTTTCCATCCGTTTAGCCATTTGCCTTTTTCGAACCAGTTGTTAATTTCCCCTGCCTCCCAATGTGAAGGATCTGTTGACGTAATGGAGCCTCTATTTGCCATGATTAATAAATTTATTCAGCCGGCAATCCGGATCGGTTGCCCTTTGCTATTCACGGGTGAAAATTAATAAAAAAAACAATTTGAATAAACTAATTTAAAATTAATCTAAATAAGTCAGGGGTTGACTTCGTCTAACTCGGCGGCGACTCGGTTCAGACGTGTGAAGCATCTTGTCCGCGTCAGGAGAATTATTTTTGGATCGCACTTTTATAAAATTTAAATTTACGTATGTTCCAATACAAATAAAAAAATGAAAAAAAGATTATTTCTTTTTTGCCTCACAGGCATTTTTATCTCGGGCGCCTGCCTGGCCCAGAACTGGCCTCAGTTCGGGGGCATGGAACGCGATGGTAAGGTAACCGGGTTTAAGGCTCCGGCCTCATGGCCCTCACAGCTTGAACAGCAATGGAAAATCACCATTGGATCAGGGGACGCCACCCCTGTTCTGGTCGGTAAAAGTATTTATACCCACACCCGTCAGGGAGATGAAGAAATAATACGATGCATAGATGTTGCAACAGGTAAGGAAATTTGGAAGAGCTCCTACCCTGCTCCTGTCGTAACAGGTCCGTCTGCTTCTCATCCGGGACCAAGAAGTTCTCCGGCCGAAGCATCCGGAAGACTGGTGACTTTTGGTGTATCAGGAATTTTATCCTGTCTCGATGCTACAACAGGAAACGTTATCTGGCGTAAAGATAATCCTGAAGGTCTGGTGCCTCAGTTCTATACAGGCATGTCTCCTCTTGTTGTTGATAATACATGCATCGTTTACACAGGAACCAAGGAAAATGGTGCCGTACAGGCTCTTGATCTCAGCAATGGCAATTTAAAATGGGAATGGAAAGGAGAAGGACCGTCTTATGCTTCCCCGAAGGTTATGAATATGGAGTCGGGGAAACTTATTATCGTCCAGTCTGAAAAGAATCTCCTGGCTTTGAATTCTGCCGACGGAAAGCTTGTCTGGCAGATCGCAACTCCCCCACAGCAGAGATTCTATAATGCGGCCAGCCCTTACATTTACAGGGATATTATTTATTATACAGGTCAGGGTCTTGGCATGAAGGCAGTTAAGGTTGTTCAAAATGGTGGAAATTTCACAACCCAGGAACTATGGGTAAATCCTGAAATAGGTGGTAAATGGAACACACCTGTACTACACGATGGTTACCTGTATGGGTTTACCGACCAGAAAAGGATCTATTGCATTAATGCAGCCAACGGAGAAAAAGCATGGGTGGACGAAGCAGTCAACAGCGATTTTGCCGGAATAGTCGATTGCGGGTCTGTCATTATCGGTTTACCAAGCACCGGAAACCTGATTGTTTTAAAACCAGATCCAGGCTCATATTCAGAACTGGCAAAATACAAGCTGGCTGAAACACCGGTGTATTCATATCCGCTTGTTTCCGGGAACATGATCTATGTTAAGGATGCGGAGAATCTGACCGGGTACATGATAAAATAATTTTTTATCCAAACAGGAATTTTTCCGGATTGACCTCACACATTATTGATTTTTGATTTTCATCAAGGAAAGAGGTCCTGATGAAATTATTTAAATACTCATTATACGAATCGGACCATATCAGGTTTATTACAAAATCACTCCCGAACAGGATGTTTGATTTAACATCTTCATCAAGGATCTCATTTACTTTTTTATAATCCTCCTGTTGTGGAGTAACGCAGGAGCAATCAGAATAGATATTTTTATTATTCCTTATATATGACAGGATCGTATTCAGCCATTCTGTTTTATCACCTTTTTGATCGCCCAGGTGTGCAAAATTTATTCTTAGATCCCTGTAACCGGGTTGTGAAAGTACTTTTTTCCAGTTCAGTGATGGATCTGTGTATAATGCAGCTTCAGATGTCGTTTTAAAACCACCATCGCTGCAGTGTACAGTAACAGGCAATTTCCTTTTAATGCATTCACTGTATAGGAATTTTACCTTTTCAAGTTCTGTTTTGTCAGTTTCAGGCCATGGATCAAATCCAAGAGGAGGATAAAGCTTTATTCCTGCAAAAATGTAGGTGTAAAAATCATTGTCCGCTTTCTCTTTCCTACGCGACATCATATCCTCGAGGTCAATCCTCACTCTTCCCAGCTTATCATAAAGTTTTTGCTTCCGTATGGATGGTGTGTCGTTCTCATATCCTCTGAAATATTTCTCAAACATCTCAGCCATTTCATCAAGGTCATAGTTTCTGGTGTTGATCCCAAGAAAAGGGTAGATCTCAAACAACTTCTCTTGTTTCGGGATGCTGCCTGGAATGACTTTTAACCTTCTTTCCTTGTCGGGATGAAGGATAATTTCGAAATTATAATAAAACCATATTGCATTAAAAAGATCAACTACCTGGTTAATTATAGGTTTCGACGGAGGTATGTTATAAAAGCAATCATTATTATTCAGGTTTTTGTATCCGAAATCGATCAACTGAGGACAAAGAACAATTTTATTATATCTGCAGGTATCTGTATTTCCAAAATATTTCTTCTCTTTCAGAAGAAAATATTCGATATATAAAAAATGATATTCAATGGCACTTTCCATAACCGACAGCAGGTTCCGGAAGTTTTTTGAATCATTCTGAAGAAATTCCCTTATTTTACGGGCTATCTTACCAGGGAAAAGACCGAAAAGAAGTGTGGGTGCAATTTTAATAAACGGAGGGATCCTTTTTAAAATTCTCCTTACCAGTCCCTTGTCGGCCAGATCATCGCGCAGAAGAAATGCAAGCAGATTAGCATGGCTCAGATCGAATACATGATAATGGATGTCGTAGAATTTCCGGCCGTTATTCATTGTTTCAGAGTTTGACTTCGTCGAGCCCGGCTGCGCCTCAATTCAGAGTTCCCCTCTCACCTCTCAAATCTTCTCCCTCAACAAAATATTTCTCAGTTCATTCAGATTTATATTGTCCCAGAATTTTCCGTTCTCAACCACTGTAATCTCGCCCGATTCTTCCGAGACAACCACCACCAGAGCATCTGTTTGTTCTGAAATTCCTATGGCTGCCCTGTGTCTCATCCCGAATTTTGACAATACCGTTAACCTGTCGGTTATTGGCAGGGGGCATCTTGCTGCCATAATAATGCCGTCCTGAATAAGCACGGCTCCGTCATGCAGGGGAGTATTCTTAAAAAAGATGGTTTCAAGCAGTTCTGCGCTTATCTCAGCCTTCAGTATTTCTCCGCCCTGGCTGTATGCCTCCAGACGGCTGTGACGACCTATCACAATGAGTGCGCCTATGTTTTTTGAAGACATTGATTCGGCTGCCCTCACTATTTCTTCTGCTTCCCTGGGGCTTCCCTGTTCTTTCTTGACAGTTGAGAATAATTTATTAATTGAAAACTGGGTGTTTTTAAGATATCTGTTCCCAATAACAAGAAGGAATCTTCTGACTTCCTGCTGAAATACTATTATCAGGGCAAGCACACCGACTCCGATCACCTGCCCTAATAACGAGCTTATCAGCTCCATATTAAGAGCCTTCACGAGCAGCCAGAAGAGGTAAATGAAAAATATTGCAATAAAGATGGAAAATGCTGCAGTCCCTCTTATCAGCCTGTGCAGCTGGAATAATATTGTAGCAACGAGAATAATATCGAGAAAATCGAGAACTGTAATAGGCATTATCATCTTAGAGAAATCATAAAATTACTAATTACTAATAAAAATTCCTGTTCATTGTTGCAGTATATAATTTTACAGCCTGCACTGCCTCCTTTACATCATGAACCCTCAGGATATCGGCGCCGTTCATCAGCGCCATGGTATTCAGTGCCGTCGTACCGTTAAGTGCCTCATCAGCCTTTATATCGAGAGTCTTCCATATCATGCTCTTTCTTGAAACACCGGCAAGCACAGGCAGTCCTGATATTGAAAAATCATTTAACCTGCTGAGGATATCAAAATTATGTTCTTTTGTTTTTCCAAAACCAAACCCGGGATCAATTATTATATCCTTTACTCCGGCAGACTGAAGCCTGAATAATTTTGGTGCAAACCAACGGAGTATATCTGCAACTACATCATCATAAACAGGGTTATCCTGCATATTCTGAGGATTACCCTTCATGTGCATCAGAATATACGGAACATTAAGAGACTCCACTGCCGGAAACATATTAATATCTCCTTCCCCTCCTGAAATATCGTTTATCATACATGCTCCGCAATCATTTACTGCAATCCGGGCAACATCTGCTCTGAATGTGTCAATAGAGATAACAGCACCTGGCAACTCCCTGATTATGGCCTTTATAGCCCGCGATATCCTCTTTACCTCTTCCTTAAAAGGAACATCGGTTGCACCTGGACGGGAAGAATACCCTCCAACATCTATAATATCTGCACCTTCTTCAGTCATTCTTACTGCAGCACCTGTTATATCCTTTTCAGAAATAAAACTGTTTGCACTATAGAATGAATCGGGGGTAATATTGATGATGCCCATTACTCTTGGAGTAGTGAGGTCCAGCAACTTACCTTTTACATTTATATATCGGGCCTTTTTATCCAAACATAAGAAAATTATCTCCCGAAATTAACATTTTTGTTTTGAATGCCAACCCTGAATTCAGACCTTGGTTGAATTAAACTCATAACTCGCTTTTAACTTTGCTCTGCCGTTACTACATTTGCAATCAAAGAAAATTTAATATGAAACTTCTGGTTATTGAAGGACTTGACGGCGCAGGCAAATCTACACAGATCAATCTCTTAAAAGAGTATCTGTCAGCCAAAGGATACAATATTGAATACCTTCATTTTCCAAGAACTGATGAACCCTATTTCGGTGAACTGATAGCGCGCTTCCTTAGAGGAGAGTTCGGAACCCTCGACACTGTAGATCCATATCTTGTAGCCCTGCTTTATGCCGGCGACCGGAAGGATGCTGCCCGTCAGATCTCTGATTGGCTTAAAAATGGAACAGTTGTACTTCTTGACAGATACACATATTCGAATATTGCATATCAGTGCGCAAAAATACACGATCAACCAGAGCAGGACAAGCTCATGAAATGGATACTTTCACTCGAGTTTAACCATTTTTCAATACCCAGGCCCGATCTCAATATCTTTCTTGACGTTCCTTTTACTTTTACCGAGAAGAAACTATCCGGGAGGAGAGCGGGTGATGACCGTTTGTATCTTAATGGCACGCGTGATATTCATGAAGAAAGCCTGACATTCCAGAAGAAGGTAAGAGATATATACATTAGATTATCGATAACCGACGACCGTTTCGTAGTTATAAATTGCAGCGATGATAAAGGGAATATGTTCCCTCCAAAAAAGATTTTCAACCTGATCCTTGAAATGATCACAACAAAAAAAATAGTATGAAAGTACTCATGTTAATAAGCAGGTTCATTGTTGGTATAGTTTTCATTTTTTCAGGTACAGTAAAAGCAATAGATCCTCTTGGATCAACATATAAATTCCAGGATTATTTTCAGGCTTTTCACCTGAATTTTCTTGACTTTCTGAGCTTGCCACTTTCTTTCCTGCTCTTTACAGCTGAATTTATTGCAGGAGTCTCTGTCCTTACTGGACTGAAATATAAAACTGGTATCTGGACAGTGCTCCTGATGATGTTAATATTCACCCCTCTGACCTTTATTCTTGCACTTACAAATCCGGTTTCTGACTGCGGTTGCTTTGGCGACGCTGTTCATCTTACAAATTGGGAAACATTCGGGAAAAATATTGTACTTCTTTCGCTTACAATCTTTCTGTTCAAGAACAGAGATATGGTAAAATCCAGACTAAGACCTGCATCCGAATGGCCGGCATTTTCAGGAATAGTCATATTATTCATTCTCTTTTCATTATATAATCTTATATATCTGCCGGTTATCGATTTTCTTCCTTATAAAAAAGGAGTCAGAATATCTGAAAGCATGATCATTCCCGAAGGTATGCCTGCTGACGAATATCATACCACTTTCATTTATGAGAAGGATGGCGTACAGAAGGAATTCTCTCTTGAAAATTACCCGGCCGATGATACAACATGGAAATTCATTGATCAGAAAAGCATTCTGATCAAAAGAGGATATCAGCCTCCAATTCACGATTTCGTTCTGACAACATTAAGCAATGAAGACATAACTGAAAGAGTACTTTCTGCCCCTGGCTATACATTGTTAATGATAACAAAAAAATTAGGGGAAGCGAACAACAATAATCTTAACAAGGGTTTTGAACTGGGACATTACCTGAGCAATACACCTGTTGCTTTCTATGTTCTTACTTCCTCAGGAACGGAGGAGATTGAAAATTATAACAACGGCCATGAGTATTGCCTGGTTGATGAAACCACACTGAAAACCATGATCAGGTCAAATCCCGGATATATTCTGCTTAAAAACGGAACTATAACAGACAAATGGTCATGGGCCGGGTTGCCAGGGAACGAGGTTTTTGCACAGCTACCGGGCAAACCCGATCTAAACTGATTGACATACCTCATTTATTTATAACTTTACCCCATCATCAACGCTGATAAAAAATTACTTTTGCAGCAGGAAAAAGATCACATTTTAAACATTTAATAATATGAGAAAAAAGATTGTAGCCGGAAACTGGAAGATGAATATGAACCTTGATGAAGGTTTGAAACTGGCAGGATTAATTGATAAATATTTCAGGGACAAGCCTTCAAAAGCAGAAGTGGTTTTATGCACACCATTTATTCATTTACCAGGCGCCGGAGAGATGTTAAAAAACAGCAGGGTTGCCCTCGGTGCCCAGAATTGTGCCTCAGAAGCTTCAGGAGCATTTACCGGAGAGGTATCGGCCCTTATGATAAAAAGCACTGGTGCAGATTATGTAATAATCGGACATTCTGAAAGAAGATCATATTATAATGAGGATGACAGACTAATCAACAAAAAGACAATTCTTGCCCTTAACACCGGATTAAAAGTAATATTCTGCTGCGGTGAAGTGAAAGAAGAGAGGGAGGAAGGAAATCATTTCATTGTTGTAAAACGCCAGCTTGCTGAAGGTCTGTTTACACTTTCAGAAGAGCAGCTTAATAAGGTTGTGATCGCTTATGAACCGGTATGGGCAATTGGAACAGGTCTTACGGCAACACCGGAGCAGGCACAGGAAATGCACGAATATATACGTGGCCTGGTTAAGGAAAAATACGGAAAGGATGCTGCAAAAAATATCCCCATACTTTACGGAGGCAGCTGCAAACCTTCAAATGCTTCAGAAATATTCTCAAAACCTGATGTTGATGGCGGACTGATTGGCGGAGCTTCTCTTAAGAAAGAGGACTTCATTGCCATCGTAGAAGCTGTCTGATTCTATATTGATCATCCCGCCGGAGCTAAATACAAATAGTTGCAATGGCGGGCTTTTTTTTTATATATTCGGGTTATGCCAAGAAAACTGTTTATCCTGGGTGTTTTGTTACTTCTGATCTTTCGTATTGAGCTCTTGTCTCAGAGAAAATCGGTTTTCAGTGGTGACAAGTCAACATTCGGGAATGAGCTGACTGCCTTTATGGGGCCTAACCTTAACGAGCTCCAGAAAGCAAATCTCGATCTTTTCTTAATGAGATGGGACAGCGCCGGTTTTAATCCCAGGATAATGACAGGCATATCTGATGTTGCCACACAGCTTTCGGTAAGAGCAATGAGGGCGGTTCCTCATTTTAATGATTATCTGAGTTCCATTAACGATATTGTCGACTCGCAGAAAGATCAGAATTTCTTTGAAATGTGGCTTAAGGGAATAAACCAGTTATTCGTCATACCTGGAATAACCAATGAAACAATCGACAGGTATTTTCTCAATACAAGTTCGCTGATCAGGGAAGATGTCATGTCACGCTCTGGTAACCTTACATGGAAAATTAAAGGAGGGGATGAAAAATTTGGTTTTGATACCCTTTTTCATGTAGCCGTTTCAAATGCAACACTTACCTGCACCGCGCAGAAAGACAGTACTGAGATACTGAATGCAACAGGTAAGTTTTATCCCGGATTACAGTTTTTTACCGGCACAAAAGGCACTGTCACTTTTGAAAAAGCAGGCTATCCGGGAGGGGAAGTGTACTCTGAACTGAATAACTTCTACATTAACACAACCAGAAACAACTTTACGTCTGATTCTGCATTACTCATCCATAAAGGATACTTCAAGGAACCTGTCACAGGTAAGCTGTCCGACCAGGCAACATTGTTTAAGTCTCCCGACAGGGCTAATTATCCGCGTTTTGAAACTTATGCCCGGCAATTCCGGATAGAAAACCTGTTCAAGGGTATCAGTTATCAGGGTGGGCTCTACTTTGAGGGTGCAAATATAAAAGGGACAGGAACAAAAGCGCATCCTGCAATGATCACCCTTACGAGAAATGATACTATTTTTCTCAAATTATCTTCAGGTGAATTCCTTTTTTCAAAATCAGGTCTGAACGGCCTCGAAACTACTGTATCACTTTTTCTTGGCAGGGATTCTTTATATAATTCCAACCTTGGATTTTCATTTAATGCCGAAACAAGGAATGTAAGTCTCTTCAGGACAAGCAGCCCTACCTCAAGAAGCCCTTACTTCAACTCATTCCACAATGTGGATATGTATTTTGAATACCTGTCATGGGATATGGATGGTTCAAAAATACTCATGTCCCGTTCGAGAGGAGCTGCAATGGGCCAGGCTCTTTTTGAATCAGCTTCATACTTTGAGGCCAATTCCTTCCTGAAATTGATGTTCATTGACGATTATCATCCGTTGAACAGGCTTGTTAAATTCGCTGAATTCTATTACTCCGAAACATTTCCGGTTGCAGAGTTTGCAAAATGGCTCAATAAACCTCCGGAGGCAGTGACAGGCTTATGTATTGATCTGGCCAACAGGGGCTTTCTTTTCTTCGACAGGGCTAACAATGAAGTTACCATTAAGAAGAAAACACATGATTACCTGAATTCCTTTTCAAAGAAGAAAGACTATGACGTTCTTAGGGTTGTGAGTGAAACCAAGGCTCCCGAAGATAACGCCATTCTTGATCTTAACAACTATAAGCTACAGGTCAACGGTGTTTCAGGCGTGTTCCTTAGCGACTCTCAAAGAGTTGCAATTTTCCCAAGCAACAAACAGCTCTTCATTGGAAAAGACAGAAGGCTCGAATTTGACGGTGTGGTTGAAGCAGGACTTTTCAAGATCTACGGGAAGAATTTTTATTTCAGCTACGATTCTTTCTACATCAAGCTCAATACCATCGATTCTATAAGGATAGCAGTTGAATCAGGAGACAAGGATACTTATGGCAACTCAATTGTAAATGAGGTTGATAACATCCTTCAGCTCGGCTCTGCCGACCTGTTTATCGACAAACCTGATAACAAATCAGGCCTGAAAAGTCTTACACAGTATCCGATTCTTCACGCGGTAACAAATTCGTATATATTCTATGACAAGATACCCGGGCTGGAAGGAATTTACGGGAAAGACAATTTCTTCTTCAAGATCGATCCATTTACGTACGAAAACATTGATCATTACAATCATAACGATATGAACCTGGCTGGAACTTTCTATGGAGGAAAAATACTTCAGCCAATGAAGCAATTCCTGACAATTCAGGAAAACAATTCCCTGGGATTCAATATGATCATTCCTGAAGAAGGCATTGAGGTCTATGAGGGTAAGGCTATGCTTTATGAGAATATAAATATGAGTAAGGACGGCCTAATTGGAAGGGGTACATTAAAACATCTTACATCAACAACCAAAGCAAAAGAATTTAAGTTCTTCCCCGATTCAATGCTTGCACAGGCAACTTCATTTATTATTGAAAAAGATGAAAAAGGTCTCTTCCCCTCCGTTAAAACCGATGAGTCGGAAATTAACTGGTTTTTGGCTAAGGATGAATTTATGGTGGGAACTCCCGACAACAGAAATTTCACCATGTTCGACAACGGCACTACGCTTGCCGGGAGCCTCAATTTAAACCCTTCCCGGCTAACTGGTGAGGGTATAATAAATACAACCGATTCAAGGCTCACTTCAAATTTGTTCGCTTTTTCAACATCAGCGATCAAAGCCGATACTGCCAATTACAACCTCAAATCACCCACCTCCGATGGTTATGCTTTTATTGCAGACAATGTCAGGACTAATGTAAATTTTGAGACACGAATCGCCGACTTCCACCTGAACACATTGTCATCAATGGTTAAATTCCCTGAGATTCAGTATATATGCACAATGACCGATTTTTCATATAATATGAATTCAAGGATCCTTGAAATGGAACAGAAAGGAAAATCGGAGAATCCGCTTATATCACCGGGAGAATTGCTGAAGCTAAACTTTTCTTCTCTTGACAAGCCAACATTTTTTGCAACAAATAACTTATCTGACACAGTTGCCTTCTCATCATGGAAAGCCAGGTATAATTTGAATGCAGGAATAATTGAAGCTGAGAATATTAATTACATTCATATAGCCGATGCACTTATCCAGCCTGCCAGGGGAAAGATAACCATTAACAGGGCAGCTAAGATCACGACTCTTGACAGTGCCATAATTGCTGTGAACAACAGGCACATTCTGCACTCAGCCAGGATCAATATTGAATCGACCAAACGATATACCGGAAGTGCAGTATATGACTACACTGACGAAACCGAAGCAATACAGCGAATTCGTTTTCCCGAGCTAATGGTGGATACCATGACTACAACTGCACAGGGATTCATCCCTGCGGGACAAAAGTTCATGCTGAGCCCCGCCTTCAGCTATATTGGCGATGTAACATTATCGGCCCGGCAGAATTTTCTCTCATTCACCGGCTCGGCAGGCATAAATCACAATTGCGATGAGATAAGAAGCTACACCATCAAGTTCAAAGGACCTGTCGATCCGCGAAATGTTATGATCCCGGTTCCTGATAAAGCAAGAGACAGGAATGATAACCTCGTCTTCTCAGGTTCGTTCATTAACATCGATTCCATTCATATTTACCCTGCATTCCTGTCAGCACAGAAATCCTGGAGCGATGCCGGGCTCGTTAATGCAACAGGTTACCTCTATTTTGACAAAGCAAAAGGAAGATATCTCATATCTTCAATGGAAAAACTTGCTGACCCGTCGGCCAATGGCAACCTGATTGCTTTTGACAGGAATTTCTGCACAATAGCCGGTGAAGGAAAGCTCAATTTCGGAGCAAATTTTAACCATTTTAAGATGGCGTCTGCCGGTAACTTTACCCATACCCTTGATTCCGGAAAAGTTACAGTCAAGGCGATCCTTGGTTTTGACTTTCATTTCTCTGCCACCGCCTTCAGAATAATGACCGATGAGATCAGGATGATACCTACACTTAAGGCCGTTAATCTCAATTCGGAACTTTACAACAAAGGAATGAAAGATCTTCTGGGAGCCCAGTCAGCAAGTCAGCTCAAAGATGAAATGAACCTTTTTGGCGCATCAAGGAATGTGCCCCGGGAATTTGTATATGATATTTTACTTAATGATGTAACGCTTGTGTGGAATGAGTCGACTTCCTCATTCAGATCTACTGGAAAAATAGGACTGGGATTTATTGCCCAGCAGCCCATTAATGTTTATGTCGACGGATATATTGAGATTCAGCGCCGCCGCTCAGGTGATATGATCGACATTTACCTCAAAGCCAATGAGTCGACATGGTACTATTTCTCCTATTTCCCGGGCGTTCTGATGGCTCAGTCGTCAAACAGCATTTTTAACGCTACAATTTCCGATACTAAAGCAAATGACAGGAAGCATCCCGATTCAACAGTGAGATCACCATACTCGTATATGATTGCTGTTGAAGACAGACTTAAAAGATTCCTCAGAAGAATAACAAGCGACGAACCGGATGTCCCTGATGCCAGGTAAACACTCACCGGCCTTGCCTCTTGCGGTTAAAAAATAAATTTGAAACATGCAGATATTTTACGCTCCCGGTATAGAAGGTGATGATTATACACTTGATGAAAAAGAATCAAGACATTGCATCAGGGTCCTACGGATGAGAAAAGGCGATCAGGTAATGCTCATTGACGGAAGAGGTAACTTATTTCAGGGGAATATAGCTAGTCCCGATCAGAATAGATGTATAATTACTGTCAGCGGTAAGATCCCTGGCTTTGAAAAAAGAAATTACCGGCTTCAGATAGCAATTTCACCATTGAAAAATCCTGAACGATTTGAGTGGTTTATCGAAAAGAGTGTGGAAATAGGTATTGACAGGATAACACCACTGATATGTCATAACACCGAAAAACAGAGTCTGAAAACTGAGAGGATAAATAATGTTATTATTTCGGCAATGAAGCAGTCACTTAAAGCACTGAAAACAGAGCTTGAAGAAAGGATCCTTTTTAGTGAGTTCATAAAAGGGCCGTATGATGCTGTTAAAATGATAGCCTGTTGCAGTAATAGCATTAAGAGAAGTAAGATCTCCGATGTATATGGCAAGCAGCAGGATGCTTTAATATTAATTGGGCCCGAAGGTGATTTTACTGATGAAGAGATTAATATGGCCATAAGCTCCGGCTTCATTCCAGTCCACCTTGGAACCAGCAGGTTAAGGACAGAGACAGCAGGAATTGCCTCCTGCTATTCGGTCTATTTTATAAATCAGTAAGACATTACCTCTTCCTGATGGTCAAAAAAAAAGCTGACCATAACCGGCCAGCATTTTTTTCAATGGGATTTCCTGACCTTCAGGATCAGTTTGTTAACAAGATCCGGTTCCGGTACTACTTCGTTTCCGGGCTGAAGATCAATAAGATTGATTTCGGGGTAAAGACCAAATGCATCCTCATACAGGTCTATAGTGTTAACCCTGATCTCATGATAGGAGATAAACCGTGTAGAATTGTAATCCATAGGCACATTTATATAATTTAATCTAAAAACGTACCCGCAGGATTGAATATTGTAAATAATTAATCCTTTTTTTTATGTAAGAGTTATCTGGTTTTCCGTCATTATCTTCCGCAAGTTGATCAGAGCATACCTCATTCTTCCCAGTGCCGTGTTTATACTCACCCCGGTAATGTCGGCTATTTCTTTGAAACTCAGCCCTGCATAATGCCTAAGGATAATAACTTCACGCTGATCATCAGGCAGATGGCTTATCATATTCCTGATATCTTTGTGGATCTGCTTCTTTATCAGAATATCTTCAATGGTGTTTTCAGAAAGACTCTTCTTATTGAAAATATCTGATTCATAATCGTCGTTAGACACAGTATTCATTTGTTTGACGCGACGAAAATGATCAATGATAAGATTATGGGCTATACGGATAACCCACGATATAAATTTTCCATTATCAAAATATTTTCCTGCCCTGACAGATTGAATAACCTTGAGAAATGTGTCCTGAAAAATATCTTCGGCAAGAGCCTGATCGCGTATATAGAGACTTATATACGAATAGACTTTATTTTTATGACGGTGAATTATCTGCTCGAAGCAAGACTGCTCGCCTTTTATGAACCGTGTTACAAGTTCATAATCGGTTATTATTGTTTCCATAGCTCACTCTTTTTAAAGTTAACAGAGTAGAGTTATTTCAATAGGCAGTCCTCCTGATTTTGATTATCAAAGACAAAGTAACCTATTATTTTAATATTAAAGTATTAATTTTGAACTTTTAACTGAATTTTAACAATACAGGAGAGGATTAATGGAAGGGAGAATTGAAATCAGAGGGGCACGGGTCCATAATCTGAAAAACATAGATCTTAATATTCCGAGGAACAAGCTTGTTGTTATCACGGGTGTATCGGGCTCCGGAAAATCATCACTTGCATTTGATACTATTTACGCCGAAGGTCAGAGGCGGTATGTTGAAAGTCTTTCATCGTATGCCAGGCAGTTTCTGGGAAGGATGAATAAACCTGAGGTGGATTTCATTAACGGGATACCACCTGCAATTGCTATTGAGCAAAGAGTAAACTCGCGTAACCCCCGTTCAACGGTCGGTACATCAACTGAAATATATGATTATCTGCGTTTGCTTTATGCAAGGATCGGGCGGACATATTCGCCTGTTTCGGGAAAAGAAGTAAGAAAGCATAGCGTTGACGACCTGGTTACTTTCCTGGCAGGATTGCCTGAAGGGACAAAAGTCATTATAACATCACCGGCCGCTGTTCCTGAAAATACAGGGATGAGTGAATACTTTGATTTTCTTATGAAGCAAGGGTTCAACAGGGTTGAAAAAGATGGGATACTGATCAAAACAGATGATCCGGATCAGATTCCTGTAAATACAAAAGGCATGCAATTGAATGTTGTTGTTGACCGGCTTGTTATCGACCATTCTAATGACACTCTTAGCAGGGCTGCCGATTCTGCCCAGACAGCATTTACTACCGGCAAAGGATATTGCCAGGTTGTAATTTTGGGTGATAACGGGGTCAGTAGGGAAAACTTTTCGAACAGGTTTGAAGAAGACGGTCTGACTTTTGAAGAACCGTCCGAGCATCTCTTCAGCTTTAACAGCCCGATTGGAGCATGTCCTGCCTGTGAGGGTTATGGAAAAGTCATTGGGATTGATGAGAACCTTGTTATTCCTGATCAGAACCTGTCGGTATATGAAGATGCCATCGTATGCTGGAAAGGGGAAAGCATGAAACAGTGGAAAGAACGACTCATTGCCAGTGCCGACCGGTTCAATTTTCCCATTCACAAGCCATATTTTCAATTAACAGAAGAACAACGGGATCTTATCTGGAAAGGGAACCGGTATTTTTACGGATTAAACAGGTTTTTCGAACATCTTGAAGAAAAAAAATATAAGATCCAGTACAGGGTCCTCCTGAGTCGTTACAGGGGAAAAACAATTTGTCCTGAATGCAGGGGAACAAGACTAAGAAAAGAAGCAGGATATGTCAAAATTGCGGGAAAATCAATCCAGGAGATAGTGATTTTGCCAGCCGCCAGGTTGCACGAACACTTTTTAAATATTATGCTTGAGCCCGCAGACCTGGCAATTGCCGAGAGGCTTCTGACCGAGATTAAAACACGGGTGGGACTCCTTGTCGAGGTAGGTCTTTCCTACCTTACTCTTGACAGGCTTTCTTCTACACTATCCGGTGGTGAATCGCAGAGGATAAATCTTTCAGCTTCACTGGGAAGCAACCTTGTGGGATCAATGTACATACTCGATGAACCAAGCATTGGATTGCATCCACGTGATACCAATCTTCTTATCAGGGTATTGAAGCAGCTCAGGGATCTTGGAAATTCAGTACTGGTGGTGGAACACGAGGAAGAGATAATGAGAGCCGCTGACCAGATTATTGATATGGGTCCTGAGGCTGGAAGGCTTGGGGGCGAAGTGGTTTTCCAGGGTCCGCTTGATCTGACCTCCAAAAATAAATCCCTTACCGCCAGTTATCTGAGCGGAAGATTGAAGTTGCTTGTCCCTGAGGTGAGAAGAAAATGGAACAGCTATATTGAAATAATGGGAGCCCGGGAAAATAACCTGAAGAATATTGATGTGAAATTCCCTCTTCATACAATAACGGCAGTTACGGGAGTCAGCGGTTCAGGTAAGTCGACTCTTGTTTCGGACATTCTTTACAGGGCTCTTTCAGCCAGGATAAGAGGGAACAACCTTAAACCGGGCAAATACCGGGAATTAAAAGGTGATGCAGGCAGCTTAACAGGTATTGAACTTGTTGATCAGAATCCCATTGGAAAATCAAGCAGATCCAATCCTGTTACTTATCTGAAAGCCTATGATGAAATTCGTAAGCTTTTTTCTGAATTGCAGGCCTCAGTGCAAAATAACTACAAGCCAACCCATTTTTCTTTCAATGTTAAAGGAGGAAGGTGCGAAGAATGCCAGGGGGAAGGCATAATAAGAGTTGAAATGCAGTTTATGGCTGATGTGGAGCTTACCTGCGAAGCCTGCAAAGGGATGAGGTTTAAAAGGGATGTCCTTGAAGTCAGATACCATGGAAAAAACATATACGATATGCTTGAATTGACCATTGATGAGGCCATCGAACTCTTCCATGATCATCCGGGCAGAAGTGAAAAAAGAATAACAGACAAGCTTCAACCACTTTCTGATGTAGGACTTGGTTACATTAAGATGGGACAATCATCAAGTACCCTTTCGGGTGGAGAAAGCCAGAGGGTAAAGCTGGCATATTTCCTTAGCCAGAAAGGAGAAAAGAACCATATTCTTTTCATATTTGACGAACCCACAACGGGTCTTCATTTCCATGATATAGCTAAATTACTCAAATCAATAAATGCACTTGTCGAGGAGGGGCACTCTGTTGTTCTCATCGAACATAACCAGGAAGTGGTAAAAAGCGCTGACTGGGTCATTGATCTCGGCCCTGAAGGAGGAGAAAATGGCGGTTATGTTGTTTTTGAAGGAAGACCGGAGGATCTCGCAAAATGCGAGAAATCGTACACCGGGCAGTATCTGAGGACAAAAATAAATAATTGACCCTCGCTCCTGCTCTTCCAACCATCAAATCCATAGTCTGACCTGCCGGCAGACCTAAGTTTTATTTACTTGCCATTTGTTTTGAAACCGAACATAATAGCCACGCATCCGTTTGCAGGAGCCTGGCCCGCCTTGTTCGTGGAAGCCACATTAACGACAAGCTTCAGCTGCTGGCTTGATTGCAGCTTGAAATCCCAGGTCTTTGAAATCTTACCGTCAATATTATTTGAATAGAGGACATTCTTGTTTGCATCGATCAGTTTAAACTCAACACCCGGAAGATTATCTTCACCAACAACAGCCACCCTGTATTCCATATCAGAGTAGAAAGTCTTGTACAATTCAGCTTCTTCTCCCTCGGCCAGAACTGCTGCATGATAGTTCCCGTCATGAGTATATGAACCAAGCTCAGGAATGCACTCTTTTTTTGCAAATACCTTGCACTGGGCATCAACATTGAGACTGGATGCAAAACCCAAAATAAACATTATGCTGACAATTGAATATATTCTCATGGCGTATACTATTTAACAAATGATGCTCTTATCTCCGAAACCACTGATGCTAGCTCCGCGAATGTCTCTTTGGTCATATCGGATTTCACTTCCGATTTCAGATATGTCGAGTTGGAAGATTGATCATATTCAGGTCTTATAGCACTGGTTGTCAGTTTGATCTTATCAAAAACTGTTCTCAGTTTTTTAACCTGCGTAGTTATTTCATCTACGGCAGGATTGCCCTTGCTCCTTTCCAGAAGGTTAAAAAGTATGTCAATTGATAATTTCTGATCAATTATCTTTCCCACAAGCTTGTTGGAATTAAAATCTTTCATATCAACAAGCTGCGTGGAAATATATAAACCTTCAATCCAGCCACCTACCAGTACCATAGCTGCAATAGCCGGCTGCCCATTCTCTTCGAGATATGAATTGGAATTCATGAAGGTTTCTGAAACAATATCCAGAATAACATCCTTGTTATTTATATTTTCTTCAAGCGTTTCGATCTGCGACTGGTCTATTGCATCCAGAATGCCCAACCCATCAGCCATTTTCTTGGCAGCATTCATGTAATTGACTATCAGCTGGGTCTGCTCATATAAGCTCGCGAAGCTGAGATCGCAGGTGTAAATGCCCAGATTAAGCGCCATGCTTTTGTTGGATACATAATTACTTACATTGCTTTGCGGGTTCAGCAGGGTCTCTTCAAAAGGCGCCCCTGTTGATTTTATGAGCATAGCCGATTCAAGCGGGGAAGGTAGTGCCTGAAAAATCCTCTCAGCCTGCTTGATATCCTGCAGTAATGCTGAGTTATTGATCTCCAGATCCGAAGGAGCAATCTCCTCATTAGATACTTTTCCGCCACCTTTGCAACCTGAAAACAAACTTAAGATCAGCATGGAAACAACAGAAACAATCAAACTTATTTTGTTATTCATGGTTTAAACATTTAATTTCATAAGTAATTCCATACCAAAATAGTGTTTTATTTTTATTTTCCAAAACCGACTAAGGTAATTGATGCTAATCTCTACTTTTGTTAAAAACCCGACAGATGATAAAATCAGATAATAAATATGACGGCTTCGCGGAACTTCTTAAAAAAGAGGATGCCATATTAGTATCGCAGGCAATTGATTCACTAAGAGATGCGGAACCTTTTAAAGGTGCAATAGGATTACTGGTTTCATTGTATGACAGGAGTAATGATTCACTTGTAAAAAAAGCTGTTGAATTGTTCCTTAACGATGTAAAAGATCCGTCGTCAAGAGCTGAAGTGGTGAATGAAATAAAAAAACCATGGAAAAACAGCACGAAAAGTGTTCTGGTTTCGTCATGCTGGCAGTCAGGTCAGGACTATTCAGAATTTACAGAAGATTTTGCCTCGATCTTTGTTGAGGCAGATTTTGCAACAGCAATTGAATGTTATACAGTTATTACGGAAGCCTCTGACAGTATAAGCCGTGAGAAGAAAGATAACTTAATAAAAATTTTAGAAGGCATTTTACCCTCTGATGAAAAATCAGCACTTGCATCTGATCTGATTTCTGCACTGGGATAACAGAACTACAATGTCTTTTTTTCGTTCCGGAGCCTTTCACCAAAAATGTCACTGCCGATCCGAACCATGGTACTTCCATGTGCAACGGCTATCCTGTAATCGCCCGACATGCCCATTGATATTTCCCTGAAATATGCTGCATCAGAAAAATAGACTGATTTCAGCAGTTTAAAACAGTTTGCCAGAAACGAAAACTCATCCTTTACCAGGTTTGTATCGTCAGTAAAAGTTGCCATTCCCATCACCCCGCATATCCTGGCCGAACTGATGCTCTTAAATTCATCTGATTCAACCATTGCAGTAATTTCGTCCATACTAAATCCGAATTTAGTCTCTTCCCTGGCAATATGTATCTGGAGGAGGCAATCGATTGAACGTCCTGCCGACGAAGCTTCTTTGTCAATGACTGTCAACAACTTAAATGAGTCAACAGAATGAATCATTGAAATAAACGGGGCAATGAATTTAACCTTGTTTGACTGCAGGTGCCCGATAAGATGCCATTCGATATCAGACGGAAGAAGATCTTTTTTCGAAAGCAGCTCCTGAACCCTGTTCTCACCGAATAATCGTTGGCCTGAATTATAGGCTAAAAGGATCTCATCAACGGACCTGGTTTTTGAAACGGCAATGAGTTTTACAGAAGGAGGAAGCTCCTTTTTTATTTTCGTGATATTATTGATAATGTCTGCCATACTTCCCGGCCGGTGGCGCTGGTTTTGCAATCAGGGCCTTATTAATTTGTTTTCTGGGGCTCCAATTGAACCTGGGGCCAGCAGGCAATTTTACTATTCGAGCAGATGAATTGCAAGCCCGCTCCTGAGCTTAGGCTCGAACCATGTTGATTTTGGAGGCATAATATTCCCCGAATCAGCTATTTTTATCAGCTGATCCATAGAAACGGGGTACAATGCGAAAGCTACCTTCATTTCACCGCTGTCAACTCTCTTTTTCAGCTCTTTAAGACCTCGTATTCCACCAATAAAATCAATTCTTTTGGATCTTCTGAGGTCCTGTATGTCAAGGATTGGAGAAAGTACTTCATTTGTAAGGACAGTCACATCAAGTATGCCAATGGGATCATCATTGTTATATGTGCCCTCCTTCGCAGTAAGGCTGTACCATTTTTTCTCGAGGTACATTGAGAAATTATGAAGCTTTCCGGGTTTATAGATTCTTTTCCCTTTTTCTTCAACTAAAAAACCTGAATTAAGCTTTTCAAGAAATTCAGCAGGAGAAAGTCCGTTAAGGTCCTTTACAACCCTGTTATAATCAATGATCTTCAGCTGATCTGCAGGAAAATGGACTGCCAGAAAATAGTTATATTCTTCATTCCCGTTATGCCCCGGATTATTTTCACGCTTTTCTTTTCCGACCAGGGCAGCTGCTGCTGTTCGGTGGTGTCCATCGGCGACATAGGTGCAAGGTACTTTATCAGCAAAAAGCTTTTCAATTAAATTTGTATCCTTTTCTTCCTTGACGATCCAGAAACGGTGGCGGAAACCGTCATCGGCTCTGAAATTGTATTCCGGCTTTTCATTTTTTACAATCCTTGTAACTATGTCATTTAACTCCTTCACGGGTGTATAAGCAAAGAAAACCGGCTCCATATTGGCGTTATTTGTCCTGACATGTATCATCCTGTCATGCTCCTTATCTGGCCTGGTCAATTCATGCTTTTTAATTACTCCGTTAAGATAATCGTCAACCGAAGCACATCCGACAATACCGTACTGGGTACGCCGGTCCATAGTTTGCGCATATATAAAGAAACGAGGGCGATCTTCCTGTATCAGCCAGCCTTTTTCAATCCATTTTTTGAAGTTCTCTACCGATTTATCATAAACTTCATGTGAATGGGTATCTGTATCAGGAGGCAGATCAATTTCCGCCCGGGTTATATGAAGAAGTGAACATTTTTTGCCTTTAGCCAATTTTAATGCTTCGTCGGTGTTCATAACATCATAGGGCAGACAGGCCAGATCTTTGGCTATCTTCCGGGGTGGTCTAAGGGCCCTGAACGGTTTTACAATTGCCATCTTCTACTTGTTAACTCTGTATTTTTCGTTACCGGTCTTAAAATAATCAGCTATCTGTTTTGCGGCTGCCACTCCTGCATTAATATTTGCCTCTTCGGTCTGTGCTCCCATCTTTTTGGCAGTAAAAACAAACCGTCCTTTATACTTCTCCTCGAAAACGGCCTTGCAATCAGGTTCTACATCCGAAAGATACTTAAAGTCGGGCCTTTCTTCAAAGATTTTCAGCAGACCCTCTTCGTCGATCACCTCTTTTCTTGCAGTATTGACAAGAACAGCTCCTTTGGGCATATTTTTCAAAAGAGCGTAGTTGATTGATTTTTTAGTCTTATCGTTTGCAGGTACATGAAGGGAAACATACTGGCATTTTGAATAAAGCTCTTCAGGAGTTTTACAAACATTTACACCGGCCGATTTTATATCCTCCTCCTTAACAAAGGGATCGAACGCATAAACGGTCATTCCAAATCCTTTGGCTATTCCGGCAACATATTTCCCGACATTTCCAAAAGCGTGTATACCTATTGTTTTTTCTCTCAGCTCCGATCCCGATTTGCCTGAAAAGCCATTGCGTGCCTGGTAAAGCATCATCTCAAAGGCAAGCTCGGCAACCGCATTTGAATTTTGTCCCGGGGTATTCATTGCAACTACTTTATGGGCAGTACATGCTGCAAGGTCTATGTTGTCGTAACCTGCACCTGCACGTACGACTATTTTCAGTTTTTTTGCCGCATCAAGAACCTCAGGTGTGACAAGGTCGCTACGGACTATCATTGCGTCAGCATCAGCAACAGCTGAAAGGAGCTCCTGTACAGTTTTGTAATTCTCAAGCAGTGCAAGTTCATGTCCTGCTGCTTCTGTTATTTCCCGTATCTGTTTTACAGCAACCGGTGCAAATGGTTTATCTGTGGCTATAAGTACTTTCATGCTATTTATTTTAACGTTTTAATTCGAATTCCTTCATTGTATCAACAAGCGCCTGGACACTTGCCTTGGGAAGTGCATTGTAAGTAGAGGCACGGAATCCGCCTGTTGACCGGTGACCCTCAATACCAAGCATGCCTTTCGATTTGGCAAAATCACTGAACTCCTTTTCAAGCTCTTTATATTCGGGAGCCATCACAAAACAGATATTCATAAGGGAACGGTCCTCCTTATCTTTTATGGTAGGTACAAACAGTTTGTTCCTGTCAATCTCATCATAAAGTAATTTGGCTTTTTCAATATTTATCTTTTCAATGGCCCTTACTCCACCAAGATTTTTGAGCCAGGTAAGAGTCTGCTGTGCTGCAAAAACTGCAAATACAGGAGGAGTGTTGAACATCGATTCAGCTTTAATATGTGTTCTGTAATCAAGTATTGTAGGTATCGGACGGCTCACTTTTCCGAGGGCGTCTTCCTTTACAATTATTATTGTCACACCTGCAGGGGCAAGATTCTTTTGTGCGCCGGCATAAATAAGGGTGTATTTGGAAATATCAACCGGACGGCTGAAAATATCTGACGACATGTCGGCAATCAATGGAACTTTAACATCCAGATCTTTCCTGAGCTGGGTCCCGAAAATTGTATTATTGGATGTAACATGGAAATAATCGGCATCTTCAGGTACGGTATAATTTTTTGGAATGAAATTATAATTGGTTTCTTTTGATGATGCCACCTCAACAGCATCTCCATATATTTTTGCTTCTTTAAAAGCTTTGCTTGCCCATTCGCCGGTATTAAGATAAGCTGATTTCCTGTTCATAAAATTCATTGGCACCATTGCAAACTGCATGCTTGCACCTCCACCCATAAAAATTACCTGGTAACCTGCCGGTACCTCAAGTAATTCCTTAACAAGCCCTATTGTATCATTCATACAGGCAACAAATTCTTTGCTGCGATGCGAAATCTCCAGGACAGACAAACCTGATCCTGCAAAATCCTTTATTCCTTCAATTGTTTTGTCAAGTGTGTACTGGGGCAGAATTGAAGGGCCTGCGTAAAAATTGTGTTTTTTCATGGCGCGTATTTCAGTTAATTATGTTAAGCAATTAGTATCACAAAAATATTAAATCTTTTCATTGTTAAAATAATAACAGAGTCAGTTTTTCAAAAGGTTATCCACAAGTACACCTTTTCTCAGCACAGGTATCTTCTCTGTAAAACCTGTGGTGAGACAAAAACCGATACAATCGTCAAGGCCTTTATCGCGGAGCCTTGTTCTCTGGGCAGCTTTGTCTATATAACCATGCAGATCTTTTTTTGCAAGTTGCCAAAGGTCAATTGCTGCAAGAGTTGAATCGCATATTGTTGAATAACCTGATTTTGCCAGTAAACCTTCAGCGATAGCACCTGCACATAATGTATCCTCTATGTTGAACCTGTTTTTCCAACCTGCACAGAAAAGTACAACGTGCATTCGCTGTTCTATAATCCACTTTATCAATGCATCCAGGTTCAGGAAAGAGCCTATCGCCAGTATTCCAGCTGAAGATGCCATATTTATAATTCCTGTACCATTTGTTGTGCTGTAGACTATTGTCTTGCCCGCAATTTTTTCGCGTGTAAAGTTAAAGGGGGAGTTGCCAAAATCGGCAAAATCAAGAACGTACCCGTCGCGTTCGGCAGCAACAAGATATCCTTTATCCTTATAGGCTTTTGCTTCGTCCACTCCTGCAACAGGGATTATTGAAGAGGCGCCGTTTTCAAAAGCTGTACATATAGCCGAAGTGGCCCTCAGAATGTCCAAAACAACTACAATTGAATGTTCACGTCCTTCGGGTTCGTACAATGCCGGTGAAAAAAAGGTCTCAATGATTTTTCTGGTCATCAATCGTTAGTTACAATTTGCTGTGGCTCACCTTAGAATTTTGCATACCTGTTTTTCAGGAAGCCTGGTCCAAAATTGCATAAAAAATATGGAAAGTAAAGATTTTTCTATTCTTTGTAGAATGGAAGATTTACAACCGAGGCTTTAAGGTCTTTATTCCTGACTCTTATAAATATTTCGGTTCCCTGGCTCCAGTACCCCTTCTGCAGGTAAGCCATACCTATTCCCTGTTTCAGCATGGGCGACATGGTCCCTGATGTAACTTCTCCTATTAATTTTCCTGATGAATCTGCTACCTCATAATGCTGCCTCGGAATGCCACGGTCGATCATTACAAAACCCTTCAGACGTTTATCAACTCCCTGTATCTTCTGCTTTGACAGCAGATCTTTGTCAATAAAATCCTTTTTATCAGTAAATTTCGTTATCCATCCCAGTCCGGCTTCAATAGGTGAAGTCTGGTCATTTATGTCGTTTCCGTAAAGGCAATACCCCATCTCGAGCCTCAAAGTATCCCTGGCACCAAGGCCTGCCGGTTTAATATTAAATTCTTTCCCGGCTTCAAAAACAGCCTTCCAGAGCTTTGCGCCATCCTCATTTTTAACATAGATCTCGCACCCGCCTGCCCCCGTATAACCTGTTGTGGAAAGTATAACATCGCTGATGCCTGCAAAATCAATTACCCTGAAGGTGTAATTTTCCATTTTCTCAACAGGTGTGGCCGTTAGCTTTTGCATTGCCTTCATTGCAAGAGGGCCCTGAACTGCAAGCTGAGCTATGTCATCCGAAATATTTACCAGGTCTTTTCCGGGAACCAATCCAAAACGGCCGGCGTTTTTTAAGCACCACTGCCAGTCTTTTTCAATATTTGATGCATTGACAACAAGCAGGTATTTCTCCGCATTGAACCTGTAAACCAGTATGTCGTCGACAATACCCCCCGTACCATTCGGGAAACATGAATACTGAATCTTACCATCAATAAGTTCCGACACATCATTTGATGTGACATATTGCAGGAATTTTAATGCTGAGGGCCCGGTGACCTGGAATTCACCCATGTGCGACACGTCGAAAACTCCGACACCCTTTCTTACCGTAATATGCTCATCGTTTATTCCGGTATATTCAACAGGCATGTTGAAACCTGCAAAAGGGACGATCCTGGCTCCCATTTCCTGGTGAAAGCCGGTGAAAGCTGTATTCTTCATCTAAATATATTTTTGATTTTTAATCAATTAATCTTCTCCTTCCTGATCAATCTGAAACCCTGCAAATCAATTATAAAATGTCATTCAACAAAATGAAGTTAATCAGAATTCAAGAATTTTAAATTCCACCCTTCTGTTTTTGGCTCTGCCGGCTGCTGTGGTATTCACATCAACAGGCTGGGCTGGCCCATACCCTTTATATGTAAGTCTTGAACGGTCAATGCCATTACGTGTAAGATATTCAACAACTGCCCTGGCTCTTTCTTCTGAAAGTACAAAATTCAACTGCTCGTTACCCGTCTTATCGGTATGTCCTGATATTTCAATCTTCATCTGTTTATTTTCATTGAGCGTTTCAATCAGTCGGTCTATCTCCTTGTATGAGCCAGCCGTAAGAATTGACTTGCCGCTTTCAAAAAGTATGTTATTCAGAACAACTTTTTTACCTACCTTAACCTTAGCGAGTGCGATATTAAGGTTAAAAATTTCCCTGGTATCATTTGCCGGGATGCTGAATTTTTTCAGCTCAGGCAGATAACCATTCCCCCTGAAATCGATCATATACGATCTCTTTGATGGCAATCTTACCCTGAAGCTTCCGTCAATATCTGAACTGGCGGTCGTGGCTACGGTAATGTCAGTGCCGGGATCAATTACATCAACCCTGGCAATAATGGGATCGCCTGTTTCAGAATCCTTAACTGTACCTGTAAGATACAAAATCACCTCATCGGGCTTAATCAATTCGACAGGGGCAGCAACGGTAGTTTCAGAAACTATTATAACAGTATCCCTCATTAAAACCGGCTCGGGTTCTGCTTTGGGTTCAGGAAGGATTACAGGCACTGGAACGGCTATTAGTGGTGGAGGAGGAAGAATGGTCCCTTCATAAATATCAAGTCCTCCGAGACCTCCGCTTCTGTTTGAAACGAAAAAGAATGAACTGTCATCCGATGGAGACGGCTCAAAAAATAATTCATCCCATGGGGTATTTACGGGGAATCCGCAGTTTCTGACTGAATCCCATTCTCCTGCTGAGTTTTTCACACTAAAGAAAATATCATATCCTCCGATTGAATTATGCCCCTGTGAGCTGAACCACAATGTATCGCCCCCGGATGAAAATCTTACTGATTCCTCGTCATATTCAGTATTTATTACCTTACCGGCATTCAGAGGTTTGGACCATTTTTTCTCCTTCAGTTTGTTTAGATAATAAATATCTCTGCCCCCAATACCCTTCTTATTATTTTCAGCCACAAAATAGATTTGATCGCCTGAAGGAGAGAAGCTCATAGAACTTTCCATTCCTTTTGTATTGATCCTGAAGGGTACTCTTTCCGGGACTTTCCATTCCCCTTTTCTGTTTGTTGCTGACACCATAATATCTCCACCGTTTTCATAACCGGCATAAATGTACAGTTTGTTGGCGCTGTCAACCGCAACCGGTGTTTCGCAATATTTTGTTGTTAAATTTTTACCTGCTGATCTGGCAGCTTCCCATCTGCCTGAATCAATGGCAGAAAAGAAGATGTTTTCATCAAATTTGGAGTCTTTATAATAATTGCTCGATTTCTTTGTCTCCCGCCTGGATGCAAAAAACATCCGTCTGCCATCATCTGCAAGCACAAGTGAGTAATCATCTGAATTTGAATTGATCTCTGACCCTAAATTCTTTATCTCAACCCTTAATGTATCGTCGGTTAACAGTAGTGCATTTTTACATTCACCAAGCCATTTTCGGGCCAGCGCAATATCCTCTTTTGATTTTTTACCATTCTCGCTGAGATAAGCTTCAAGCCTGACTATTGCCTCCGGATATTTCCCGGAGAACTGAAGCGCTCTTCCCGTAACAAGAAGAATATCCCCGGCTACCTTGTTTTCATTCTCCAGCGCTTTAAGGAGAAATCCCGCGGCTTCCTCTTTGCTGTCGGACAACAGAGCCGAAACTCCGGTTTTATAATTCAGCTCGGGATTTGAATTATTGTATGCGTAGGCTTTAAGATATTCATCGTAGGCATTTGCATACCATCTGCCTTTTTTAGAGTAATATGAATCTCCCTCCTCAACATGCTGCCAGGCCTCTTTAAGACCCGACTTATCATTTCTGAATTCGCTTCTCCTTATTGAAACATCAGACTGTGCTCTGATTGAAGAAGAAAATAACAGAAATATCCAGAGAAGGCATACAGTTTGGTTCTTCATATTCCCATTTTTTACAAGAATAAAAGTAAAATAATTTTCTGTTTATCAAAAACATTGTAGTTATACCTGAAAAACCCATGAAATAAATATTCTTATATTTGTTTGTTATTCCCGAAAAAAACAATTATTCTGTTCATTATGAATTACAGATACATCAATACTGAGTACCTCGATTCAGTGTCAGACGGAGATCCCGGAATAGTGAAGGAACTGGTTGAAATGTT
The DNA here is from genome assembly GCA_942492865.1 of uncultured Bacteroidales bacterium. Lineage (GTDB taxonomy): Bacteria > Bacteroidota > Bacteroidia > Bacteroidales > VadinHA17 > LD21. The sequence continues at coordinate 4,332,087 of OW818650.1, forward strand.
CAAGGGGCAGATAATCGAATTCAACAATGAGATGAGATCTCTTCTGCAGAAAAAAGATTATCCCTCGCTTGGAGCTCTGGCTCACAAAGCAAAATCATCTGTTGCAATTATGGGAATGAGCGAATTGGCTGCTATGCTCAAGACTTTTGAGCTGCATGCAAAAGAGAGCAGGGAGACTGACAGGTATGAATACTATATTACCCGGTTCTACGATGAAACAAAAGGTGCGGTAGAAGAGCTTGATAACCTTGTAAAGAACCTGCAATAAAAAATCCTATGGTAAATTTTGAAAAAAGGGATAAGGTAGATATAGTTACATTCTCAGGAAGCATAATAAACGCTCTTAATGCTGATGAGATCAGGGATGAGCTCAGCAGGATATTTGTCAATTCAAATTCCAGGCTTGTAATTGATCTACGTGGGGTAGAGTACATAGACAGTTCCGGATTCGGATGTTTCTTATCTGTTATGAAGGCTGCCCGCAGCAATTACGGAACCCTGAAATTTACCAATCCCGAACCCCGCATAAAAGATCTTATCCACACCCTGCACCTTAATACAGTATTCGATATATCCGACAATCTTGATGACTGCATCAAGTCATTATGATGATGCAGTGTTCTGGTAAGTATTGAATTTTATTTTATCATTCACGACCGATATTGTAATTATCGCTTCCCTGCTGATCTTACCTGAAATGACTTCCTTCGACAGTTCATTCACAATCTCCTTCTGGATAAGTCTCTTAACCGGCCTGGCTCCAAGCTGTGGATCGTATCCTTTTTCAGCAAGAAACCCGACTGCATCCTCATTAAACTCCAGCCTGAGACCATGGCTCCCGAGCATAGAAACAATTATTCCAAGCTGGATCCTTACAATCTCCTTTATCTGATCTCTTGAAAGAGGATCAAACAATACTATTTCGTCAACCCGGTTGATAAATTCAGGTCTCAGTGACCTCCTGAGCAACAGGAAGATATCTTTTCTCAGCTTTTCCCTCTCATCCTCAGGCATTTCATTATTCCACAACTCCATTCTTTCTCGGATAACATCCGATCCGAGGTTTGAAGTCATAATCACTATCACATTCCTGAAATTAACTGTACGTCCTTTATTATCGGTCAGCCGTCCTTCATCGAGTACCTGCAGCAGAAGGTTGAATACATCGGGATGGGCTTTCTCTATTTCGTCGAGCAGTACTACCGAATAGGGCTTATGTCGTACTGCCTCAGTGAGCTGGCCACCTTCCTCATAGCCTATATATCCGGGAGGCGCACCTATTAACCTCGACACAGTATGCCTTTCCTGATATTCAGACATATCGATACGTGTCAACAGGTTTTCATTATTGAAAAGAAATTCTGCAAGAGCCCTTGCAAGCTCTGTTTTTCCGACTCCTGTTGTGCCGAGAAAGATGAATGATCCTACGGGTTTCTTCTCATCCTGAAGGCCTGCCCTTGACCGTCGCACAGCATCAGATACAGCTGCTATAGCTTCATGCTGGCCTACAACCCTCTTATGCAGCTCATCCTCGAGCCGGAGGAGTTTTTCTTTTTCGCTCTCAAGCATTCTTGAGACAGGAATACCGGTCCATTTGGCAACTACTTCGGCAATATCTTCCGATCGTACTTCTTCCCTTATAAGAGAACCCTTGGCCCGCTTAGTCTCAATCTTTTTCTTAAGACCTGCAATTTCCTTTTCAACTTCCACTATCGTTCCATACCGCAGTTCCGCAACCCTGCCATAATCGCCCGCCCGCTCGGCAGCATCAGCTTCCATGCGCAGCGATTCTGCCTGTTCTTTCTTTTCCTGCATTTTTCCGACCATTTCCTTTTCAGATTGCCAGGCAGCTTTCAGATCGTCGCGCTTTGTCATCATTTTCGAAAGCTCCTCCGAAAGTTCATCTTCCTTGGCATAATCCTTATCCCTTCTTATTGCTTCTCTCTCTATCTCGAGCCTGGCTATTATCCTTTGCACCTCATCGAGTTCTTCCGGAACAGAATTCATCTCAAGCCTCAGCCTTGAAGCTGCTTCGTCTATCAGGTCGATTGCCTTATCGGGTAAAAAACGGTCGGTAATATAACGGACCGACAGGTCCACAGCAGCAATTATTGCTTCATCTCTGATAATAACTTTATGATGCGTTTCATAACGTTCACGCAGTCCGCGCAGTATAGACACAGTGTCGGCTTTGTCGGGTTCGTCCACCATAACTATCTGGAACCTTCGTTCAAGGGCTTTATCTTTTTCAAAATATTTTTGATACTCATTAAGTGTAGTTGCCCCTATCGCCCTTAATTCACCACGGGCAAGAGCTGGTTTCAGAATATTGGCAGCATCCATTGCCCCTTCCGATTTGCCTGCCCCTATAAGCGTATGAATCTCATCAATGAAAAGAACAACTTCCCCGTTTGAGGCTATGATCTCGTTAACTACCGATTTAAGTCTTTCTTCAAATTCACCTTTATACTTGGCCCCAGCAATCAAAGCGCCCATATCGAGCGAATAGATTGTTTTGGATTTCAGATCTTCAGGGACATCACCCCTTACAATCCGCTGAGCGAGCCCTTCGGCAATAGCTGTTTTACCGACTCCCGGCTCACCTATAAGGATGGGATTGTTTTTTGACCTCCTCGTCAGTATCTGGAGCAACCTCCTTATCTCGTCATCCCTGCCTATAACAGGGTCAAGCTTACCCGATCGTGCCCATTCATTGAGGTTATTGGCAAACCTGTTAAGGGAATTGTATGTATCCTCCGAAGTCTGACTTTCTACTTTGGCACCCTTTCTGAGTTCCGCAACTGCAGCCTGGAGGCTCTTCATGGTGACACCCTGATCTTTCAGCAGCTTACCAATGATATTGTCCGTATCGAGAATTCCCATGAGGATATGCTCTGCCGAGACAAACTTATCCTTCATTTTCGATGCAGTCTCCGAGGCTTTTCTTAAGGCCTCCGATGCGGAAGAAGACAGGTATGCCTCTGCTCCGGTTACTTTCGGAAATGATTCAATTATAGTGTCAACCGATTTTGATAATACAGGTATATTAACCCCTGTTTTTCCAAGAAGGAAATCCGTTATATTCTCAGCCTCAGTCATTAAACCTTTCATAAGATGAGTGCATTCGACTGCCTGCTGACCTTTCGATCCGGCTATGGTAAAAGCCTGTTGTATGGCTTCCTGGGCCTTTAATGTAAAATTATTCAGGTTCATCCTATTGTTTTCTTTTAACAGGTCAAATTACCTGCCATTTCTGAAGGATGATTCTTCCTTGACTTTTTGACCTGATTGAATCATTTTCAAGTGCCATTCTGACATTATGAGTTATATTTGATTAAAAATTCAACTATGAGTAAAGTCACCTGGAAACCTGGTACAATGATCTACCCGCTTCCGGCTGTAATGGTCAGTTGCGGCTCAGTCCCCGAAGAATTCAATATTTTAACAATATCATGGACCGGTACAATCTGTACAAATCCTCCGATGTGCTACATATCTGTCAGGCCGGGCCGTCATTCTTATGAAATAATAAAGAGAAACGGGGATTTCGTTATTAATCTGACAACCAGAGAACTGGCCTACGCGACCGACTGGTGCGGAGTCAGATCAGGAAAAGATTATAATAAGTTCAGCGAGATGAATCTGACTCCTGTTCCTTCAAAGTTTGTAAAAGCACCCATGATTGAAGAATCACCTGTAAACATAGAATGCATCGTAAAGGAAATAAAGGAACTGGGATCCCATCACATGTTCATCTCAGAAGTGGTTGCAGTGAATGCTGATGAAGAATATATTGATAAAAAAACGGGGTTATTCAGACTTATTGATGCTGAACCAATCAATTACCTTCATGGGAAATATTATGAAACGGGAAAATTCATTGGAAAATTTGGATTTTCGGTGGAAAAAAAGAAGTCAAAAAAAAAATAATCATAGACCGGCAGGATCAGTAAAAATGGATATTAACAATAATCCTGATTCTTTGCAACAAATTAATAATTTCCTATCTTCAAACCTGTAAAAGTAACTTTTTATGAGTGAGAAGATCCTGGAAATCCTGATGCAGCTGTTTGCCATCATAGCCAAGCCTCAGGCAAATGACAAAGAGAGAAGAGGAGTGGTTGAGGCTTTTCTGAGGCGGGTGCTGAACCAGGAACTTGTAAAAAAGTATCTTTCGAAATATGATGAAGCATTTGATGAAGCAAGAAAGAAGCTTGAAAAGAGCAGTGAAGAAAGACGCGAAGGTGCAATCGCCATAAGGATAAGAAAGCTCTGTAAAGAGATAAACGAACAGGGACAACTGTCGCAGGAACAAAGAATAATCGTAGTAATTCAGGCGCTCGAATTCTGCAAATCGGGTGGTTTGGAAGTGAGCAAGATGGAGCTTGGTTTTATAAGCACGCTTGCTGAAGGACTTAATATCTCTGAGGAAGAATACAATTTTGTCGAAAGATTCGTTCTGAATCAATTTACCGATCGCTGTTCGGTCACAAACCTTCTTGTAATAAACAACAGTAAGAGTTGTGGTTTCAGGGAAGCAAAACATATTCAGAGAGAATCCCTTAAGGGGGAAATCTGCATTATGTATATTCCTTCCGTAAGCCTCTATTTTGTTAAGTTCAACGGATCCACCGAATTATCGATGAATGGCCAGGTGCTGCAGGAGGACAAGGTGTATCTGTTCAGCCAGGGATCAGCGATAAAGGGATATAAGATAACACCTGTATATTATTGGGATGTAACCATGCAATTCCTCAAGGAGGAATTCAGTACGTCAAGGGTGGTGTATGATGTCGACAATATTGAATACAGGTTCAGGACCGGGGAGGTAGGCATTCATCACATGAGCTTCAAGGAGCAATCGGGCAGAATGGTAGGTATAATGGGGGCCAGCGGAGCCGGAAAATCGACTTTGCTTAGCGTTCTGAACGGGACCAATGCACCATCAGATGGACAAGTTCTGATCAACGGCACTAATATTCATACAGAAAAAGACAAGATAAAGGGACTGATCGGATATGTTTCACAGGACGATCTCCTTATTGAGGAGCTGACTGTTTTCGAAAATCTTTACTATAATGCCAAACTTTGTTTTGACAATCTGACCGAAGAGGAGATCGTAAGCAAGGTTGATACTGTTCTCAGGAATCTTGGCCTCTATGAAATCAGGGATATGAAAGTGGGATCCCCGCTTAATAAAAAAATCAGCGGAGGACAAAGGAAAAGACTTAATATCTCCCTTGAACTGATCAGGGAACCATCGATAATGTTCCTAGACGAGCCTACTTCAGGTCTTTCATCAAGGGATTCTGAAAATATCCTCGACCTTCTGAAGGAATTAAACAGGAAAGGAAAGCTTCTCTTTATAGTTATACATCAGCCCTCATCGGAGATTTTCAAGATGTTCGATAAGCTGATAATACTCGATACAGGCGGATACCTGATCTACAACGGGATCCCAATTGAATCGATAGAATATTTCAAAAAGAAGATTGAACAGGCTAATTACAATGAAAGTGAATGTTATGCCTGCGGAAATGTTTACCCTGAACAAATCTTCAACATAGTAGAGACAAAAGTCTTTACTGAAAGCGGTCAGCCTACTCAGACAAGGAGAATGGAACCCTCCGACTGGTTCAATCTTTTCAAGGAAGAAAAAAAGACAGAAACGCTTGAACCCGAGCATTCAGTGCCCGAAATAAATTTCAGGGCTCCAAACAAGTTCAGGCAATTCATTGTATTTGTCAAAAGGGACATAATGTCGAAGATTTCTGACATGCAATATCTGCTCATTACCTTGCTCGAAGCTCCGGTACTGGCATTGTTCCTTGCATTCCTTATCCGTTACTTTGATGAAAGTTCAAAGAATCCGGGCTACACACTTTATGAAAACAGCAACATACCCATTTATATCTTCATGTCGGTTATTGTCGCAATATTCATGGGTCTGACAGTAAGCGCCGAGGAGATCATAAAGGATCGCAAGATCCTGAAGCGGGAAGCTTTTCTTAACCTCAGCTGGAACAGCTACCTTATGTCGAAGGTATTTGTACAATTCGCTATCTCGGCTATCCAGGCACTTACTTTTGTAATAATAGGAAATTCAATTTCGGGCATACACGGGATGTGGCTTGAGTACTGGCTTGTCCTGTTCACTTGCTGGGCATCTGCAAATATGATTGGGCTTTTAATATCCGACAGCTTCAAGACTGTTGTCACTATTTATATCCTTATCCCCTTCCTCGTAATACCGCAAATAATACTCAGCGGTGTTATGGTCCGGTTTGAAAAACTGAACCCCAAGCTATCATCACCGGTGTCGATCCCTGTTTACGGTGAAGCAATTACAGCCCGATGGGGATATGAAGCCCTTGCAGTTAAACAGTTCAAGGATAATGCTTATGAAAAGTACTTTTATAATTACGACAAAGCCAGGAGCAGGGGGAATTACATGAAAAACTACTGGTACGTTGGAGTGAAGGGAAATCTGGATAATATACTAAACGACCTGAACAAGGGGGTAAGGAGTGAAGATTTCGACAAAAAGCTTCTCCTTGTTTCAAATGAGATAAACAAGCAGCTGAAAAAGCTTCCTGTCATAAAATATGAGTACGCTAATCTTCTCACACCTGAGAAGATTACAAGTGAAGCTGCTGTAACCGCAATAAAATATCTCGAGACAACAAGGCAATACTATATCGCTTACTATAATAATGCAAATGAAAAGAAAGATGCACTTATAGAGATGCTTGAGACCAAGCAGAAAGGATTGCCGGTATTGCTTCGTAATAAATATTACAATGAATCACTCGAGGAATTTGTCACAAATAAAAATGAGACTGTAAAAACCACCGAGTACAAGGGGCATTTGGTCCAGAAAACGGAGCCTATCTTTATGGATCCCGAATACAAATTCATTAAAGCTCATTTTTACTCCCCCACCAAGCAGGTTTTCGGAGTCCATGTCGATACATTTTTTGTGAATGTTGCCGTTCTGTGGATAATGACTGTTCTTTTTTACCTGGCACTATATTTCCGGTTGCTTAAAAAGCTACTCGATTCTGCAGAAAAATTCAAAAAGAAGAAGGTGACTGATTAACCTGGCCTCTCCCCACCCCCCCGCTTGAAGACGGGGCAGGCTCTCTCCCGGAGTGAGAGGGGCTTTAATTAAGGATATCAGAAAACAAAAAAGCTGTCTCACCTGAGGCAGCTTTCTATTTATTCATCAACAGATCTTATTCCACAATCTCTATCATCTTGAACGGAACTCTTATTATAGATTCATAATCCTCACCCGCTTCGAGCATATCCTCATCATCCTCTTCATAGAACCAGTTAACTTCGACCTCATTTTTAGCCTTGTGTATCGACTCAAGCTTCTTGAATACATCAAGAATACATTTGGAAGAACTTGTATTGAAATATTCCAGACGGATATTAACTACGGTTTTGGTCAGCGGTGATTCTTTATAATTGTCGAGCCAGTCAACAAGAGGTTTATAGAATTCCACTGAATTTTCAGGAATTGAGCGTCCTTTGATTTCAAATACACCTTCTGTGGAATCGAACTTGACAGTTGGGGTTTTTGGAGTTCCTTCTATTATGATAGGTTCCATGTTTTAAAAAATTTTTAGTTTACTAATTTTCTTTACTAACCAGAATATCAAGATAGAAAAATGAATACTCATTACTGTACCTCTTAAATTCATACCCTAGCTTATGTCCTGTTTTTCTGGCTATATCAACCAATCCAAGGCCACCGCCGCCTTTTGGCGAAATCCGCTGATGGTTTAGAATAAATTTATAAAGTTCCTTTATCTCCTCGTGGCTCGACCTGTTTATCCTTTTAATTTTTTCCTCGAGCTTGGTTACACTTTCAGAATTAATAAAATTGCCTGTAATTATTTTATATCCTTCATTCACTTTCTTAACTACAACAAGCCCGTATTTTTCTGATGATTGATCTTCAAAGTCATCAGGAACGCTGTCAACATGATGATACAGATTTTGCAGGCTTTCCACGAGTACGTTATAAACCTTTTTCCTGAGCCGTGGATGCTCATTTACTTCCACCATTTTTCCTTCAATGGTATCAAGCACATTGTTGATGACCTCCGAATCTATATTACCCTCATAAATAAGAATAATTTTACCGTTCGCCTGGTCCGAATAGTAACTCTTGATATCAAAGCTCATCTAAGCTTCATTTAGGTCCCGATTACTCACAAATATAGTAAAAATATGATGTAACCAAAATATAACAAGTCCTCTTTCCTTAATTTTAAACGGAGGGTATTTTTTTTTTGATGAACGTTAAATTTCGTGTGATTAGTCAGGGTTCATCATGCCTCAACTTTTTCGTTCCAGGGTACAATTCATATTTTAAGAGCATGCATTCAAGGGCTCCGTTGTAAAGAACATGCTTTTCCCTGGGCTTGAGACCAATTTTCTTTAATGATTCTTTGTTGGATGAAATGAGCCATGCATTGTTTCCTGTGAAGCTATGTTTAAGTGTGCTCCCGATCATGCTGTAAAGAGCATCTGTATCTGCAGGAAGGAGTCTTTCTCCATAGGGTGGATTCAGGAACAACATTCCGTTATCACCGGTTTTAACCAGATTCCTGAAGTCTTCCTCATGAAGCGTTATGAGTCGTTCCAGACCAGCATTTCTAATATTGGCTTCCGCCTGTTTTACAGCAATTGCTGAAATATCGCTTGCATAAATTTTAACCTCAGGTTCCTTTATAAGTTTATCCGATTCGGCCCTGATCTGGTCGAACAGAGCACTGTCAAAATCCTTCCACCTCTGAAAACCAAAAAAATTCCGGAATTTACCTGCCGGGATATTTGATGCCATCATTGCTGCCTCAATCGGTATTGTCCCTGACCCGCACATTGGATCGGTAAGCGTGGTTCCTGCATCCCAGCCTGAAATGCGCAGGATCCCGGCAGCCAGAACTTCATTCATCGGGGCAATTGATTGTGCTGTCCTGTACCCTCTTTTAAATAATGGTACAACTGAAGAGTCGACCGTTACATTGACATGATCGTTGCTAATATGCAGATTGATGACTATTGACGGGTCGTCGGTGTTTACCGATGGCCGCCGCCCGGCTACCTTTCTGAAATAATCAGCAATACTGTCTTTCAGTACCAGCCCTGCATAACCCGAATGATTGAAGACCGGTGAATTAACAACCGGAACTATAGAAAAGGTATCCTCCGGATCCATAATTGTGCTCCACTCAATACGGGAGCCTGCCCTCATAAGATCATCTTTGGATCGTATCCTGAAATCGGCAATCTGCATCAAAAACGACAGGGCCGTCCTGACACAATAGTTTGCCGTATACAGCAACTTCTTATCACCGTTGAATATAACGGCCCTGTTTGCAGGTTCTATCCCGGCAGCTCCAAGATCTTTCAGTTCTCCGGCCAGAACATCTTCGAGACCATAGAGGGTTTTAGCAACTAATTTCATCAGGTTTTACAAGGGTTACTTATAACCCATAAGCTTATTATATGTATCCCTGTCGGAAATTACCTTCAGGGCATTGGCTACTACCCTATCATCCGCATTAACTATCTGGTAGTATTCGTTCAATTGCCACATATTGCTTGCCATAAGGGCTTTCAGACTGACGAGTATCTCATTCTTTGAGACATTGAACTGTTCTTCATTGTATTTAACTCCTTCACTTTCTCCCTTCTTTATGAATGCCTTTATATCTTCAGGAGAGAATTTAAATTCATCCCTGAACTGGTTAAACGTTTTGTATTTTGAAGTTATGACAGACCTGTTTTTGTCAAAGAATTCAAGCGAAAAAGTGTTAAGCACACCCTTATTGAACAGGTTCCGGTAATATTGAGTAATGTTGGCTGTATCGGCAGGTACAAAAACATCGGGCATAATCCCTCCACCTCCATAAACCGTGCGACGCGTTACAAGAGTTTCATGTTTTAACGAATCGGGAAAATGGAATTTATCAGGTGTTACCAGCTCACCGTCAGAAAATCTCTTATAGTAGTTTTCAATATATTTATCATAACCCTCATCATACGGACTTTGAATTGATCGTCCGGCCGGAGTGTAATACCTTGCAATAGTGAGGCGGATCATTGAACCATCGGTCAGATAAAAACCATTCTGCACGAGTCCCTTTCCAAAAGTTCTCCTTCCGATTACAACACCCCTGTCCCAATCCTGCATAGCGCCGGCAAATATCTCGCTTGCAGAAGCCGATCCTTCATCTGTTAAAACAACCAGTCTCGACTTGGACAGGTTCCCTTTTCCGGTTGATTTATAATCCTGCCGTGGAGTTTTTCTGCCTATAAGGTAAACAAGCAGTTTCTGGTCAGAAAAAAAATAATCGGCCAGTCCGGTAGCTGCAAGCATGTAACCGCCTCCATTACCTCGCAGGTCAAGCACAAGATTCTCCATTTTGTGCTTACGCAGGGAATCAACGGCATTCGCAAATTCCTTGATTGTGGTAGCTGCAAACCGGCTGAGCTTTATATAGCCAGTTGTATTATCGAGCATGTAAGCAGCATCAAGACTGTTTATCGGGATCTTGTCGCGTATTATTGTAAACTCCAGTAAATTATCCTGTCCCCTTCTGAAAACATCAATATCAACTTTTGTGCCTTTCTTTCCGAGCAGACGCTTACGCACACCCGACGTAGTCATTTTTACTCCGGTAACTTTTTCCCCGTCTATAGTAATTATGCGGTCGCCGGCTCTTAATCCTACCTTTTCAGATGGACCTCCTCCTATAGGTTCTATAACAATAATGGTATCACGTAAAATATTGAATTGTATTCCAATGCCCTCAAAATTGCCGAGCAGAGGTTCGTTCATCTCCTTTACGTCCTTGGCAGAGATATATGTAGAATGCGGATCAAGATTTCTTAGAACTTCAACTATTGCTTTTTCTGTAAGAGCGGAAAGGTTGGCCGTATCAACATAGTATGATTCTACAAGGCTGAGCGTTCTGCTGAATTTGAATGTACCTTCATTGAGCACCTGGGCAGATAATGATGTGCTCAGGATCAGTAATAAAACAAAGGGAAGAACCCGGGAAAGTATTTTTTTCATGTTTTTAATCCTCAGTTATTTAATAATTCCAACAATCAAATTTTGATAATGTTTTATTGTATATGGTTATTATAGAATACCATAATGAGAACCGGATCAATAATCCTATTCCCATTCGATAGTCGATGGAGGTTTGGAGCTGATGTCATATACAACCCTGTTTATACCCTTCACCTTGTTAATTATTTCGTTTGAAACTGACCCGAGAAATTCAAATGGCAGATGAGCCCAGTCGGCAGTCATTCCGTCTGTTGAAGTTACAGCCCTCAGAACAACAGCGTTTTCATAAGTACGCTCATCTCCCATTACTCCCACCGACTGAACAGGCAGAAGAATAACAGCTGCCTGCCATACGGAATCATAATGCCCTGAGTTTTTTAAACCATCGATAAATATTTCGTCGGCTTCCTTTAAAATATCAAGCTTTTCTTTCGACATCGGACCCAGGATGCGTATAGCCAGGCCAGGGCCGGGGAAAGGATGCCTTTTAAGTATTAAGTCGGGTAATCCCAGAGCAGTGCCGACCTTCCTTACTTCATCCTTGAAAAGCAGCCGGAGGGGCTCTACTACCTTCAGATGCATCTCGTCAGGCAAACCGCCAACGTTATGATGCGACTTTATGGTTGCCGAGGGTCCGTTTACAGATACTGATTCAATTACATCAGGATATATTGTACCCTGAGCGAGCCATTTTACATCCTTCACCTTTTTTGCCTCAGAATCGAACACTTCAATAAATGTTTTACCTATTATCTTTCGCTTTGTTTCCGGATCACTCACTCCTTCCAGCTGGTCAAGGAACCTCTTTCCTGCATCAACACCAACCACATTAAAACCAAGCCCGAGATATGAATCAAGCACTTTTTTATATTCATTCTTCCTGAGCAGGCCGTTATCAACAAAAATACAGGTAAGGTTTTTTCCTATTGCCTTATGGAGGAGCGATGCTGCAACTGTTGAATCCACTCCTCCTGAGAGGCCAAGTATAACCTTGTCCTCTCCGAGCATGCTCCTGAGGTTTTTAATTGTCGAATCGGCAAAGGAATCGGGAGTCCAGTCCTGTGAGCACCCGCATATATCAACCACAAAGTTCTTTAGCATTTTTGAACCTTCGGTGGTATGATAAACTTCAGGATGAAACTGAATACCCCAGGTATGCTCTCCCTTAATACGGTATGCCCCTGCCCGTACATCAGATGTTGAAGCAGTTATGTCATAATCCTCAGGTAAACCAGTAATTGTGTCGGCATGCGACATCCAGACCTGTGTACCAGGATCGATCCCGCTGAAAAGCGGGTCATTACTGTCAATAAAAACCAGTCGTGCTCTGCCATATTCACGGGTCGATGAAGGTAATACTTCACCTCCGAAACTATGTACAAGGTGTTGCGCACCATAGCATACTCCAAGCAGCGGTTTAATACCCTTAATTGACTTAAGATCAGGCACCGGTGCATTTTTGTCGCGTACTGATGAGGGGCTGCCCGACAGTATTATCCCCCTGACGGAATCGTCCGGTTCTGAAAAATGATTGAAAGGGGCTATTTCACAAAAAACATTAAGCTCTCTTATCCTTCTGGCTATCAGCTGGGTATACTGTGATCCGAAATCAAGTATCAAAATTTTTTCCTGCACAACGATCTCTGAATTAAATAAGGTTAAAGATAGACATTTCTTTAATTAAGGCTCCTCAATTTTCCCAACCTCATACGTTTTGCCATCAATGGCAGGATATGTACGCTGAAATATTGACCTTGCCTCCTCCACAAGGGGATCAATGCTACGGTATCGGGAAGAAAAATGGCCTATGACAAGGTCCTTTGCGTTTGCATCAAGTGCTGTTTTTGCAGCATCAAGTGTTGTTGAATGGCCTGTAGTAAGGGCAAGCGATGAAAGATTTGCATCAAAAGTAGCCTCATGATAGAGCAGATCCACATCCTTCACAAACGAGGCCAGACGACTGAAATAAAGCGTATCGCTGCAATAAGCGTATGAAAGAGTCTTTGGCGGATCATGGGTGATGTCTGTATTTTTCACTGTGACGCCATCTGGAGTTATATAATCTGCTCCCTGTTTGATTGCAGGTATCCTCACATGAGGTATATTAAATTTTTCTATGTACTCCTTTATAATGTTCCTTAATCCCGGCTTTTCCCTGAAGAGGAACCCGAACGCCGGCACCCTGTGTTGCAGGGGAAAGGCCGTGACTCTGACATATTTGTCATCAAGTACAAGAACCGGATCATTACCGGATAGAGGTGTGAAATCAATTTCAAAGCTGAGGCGTATGTCAAAGTCGAGGAGATGGGAAAGAAGAATATTCTTGTATTTTCCCGGAGCATAAAGGTGAAGCGGCTGTTGTCGTCCCATGAGGCTTAATGTGGATAACAGGCCGTAAATTCCGAATACATGGTCACCATGAAGATGGCTAATGAAAATATGATTTATCTTTCCGAACCTGATACGGTTTTTTCTCAACTGCATCTGGGTCCCCTCCCCGCAGTCTATTAAATACAACCGCTCATGCACATTAAGCACATGAGCGGATGGATATCGTTCTGAAGTTGGCAAAGCTGAACTACTACCCAATATTGTGAGTTTCATCGGCACTTTGCAGGCTTTCAGCTCTTTAAGCAATCATTTTCTCTGCTTCTGCAACCGATCCTGTAATATTGAGGACAGTATCCAACTGCGATATGGTGATCAACCGTTCGACGGCTTCATTAAGCCCGCAAAGAACGAATGTTCCACCTGCATTCTTACACAACCTGTTAGCCACCAGAATAGCGCTAAGGCCTGATGAATCGCAGTACTGACATTTTTCAAGATCGAGGATAATATTCTTCTCCCCTTTTCCTGAAACAAGCACAAGTTCTGATTTTAATGCCGGAGCGATATGCGTATCAAGCTTCTCCGACAGTATCTGAATAACAGTGCTATTATTCCGGTTCTCAATATTGAAATCCATAACATTTAAATTTAATAGTCCTAATTTAACTATTTTTTCGATTGCTTAGAAGCTTTATTTGCTTTTTCTTCCATTTCTTCTTTCAAAGCAGCCAGCTCAGATATATCTCCAAGCGTTGTCTTTTCAGCGCTTGATTTAGTTTTCCTTGCTGCTTTCTTTGGAGCTTCTGTTTCAGATTTTTTTGTTGTTGTTTCAGCTGGTTTCTTCTCATCCTCGTAAACTCTGCTGTGAGAAACAATTATTTTTTTAGCTGATTTGTTGAATTCAACCACTTTAAAATGGATTTTTTCTTCAACTTTTGCCATTGTTCCGTCTTCCTTAACAAGGTTTTTGGGTGAAGCGAAACCTTCAACACCATAAGGAAGCGCAATTACAGCGCCTTTATCAAACACTTCAACTACCGTTCCTTCATGAACTGAATCGACTGCAAACAGACTCTCAAAAACATCCCATGGATTTTCTTCGAGTTGTTTGTGCCCGAGGCTCAGCCTTCTGTTTTCCTTATCTATTTCAAGAACTATTACCTCTATCTCTGCATCAATAGCTGTAAATTCAGCAGGATGCTTGATCTTCTTTGTCCAAGACAGATCAGAAATATGTATCAGCCCGTCCACTCCTTCTTCTATTTCAACAAATACTCCGAAGTTGGTAAAATTGCGGACTTTTGCCATGTGCTTTGATCCGATGGTGTATTTAGAATCAATATCCTGCCATGGATCGGACTTAAGCTGTTTGATACCGAGCGACATTTTCCTTTCGTTCCTGTCGAGCGTAAGTACAACAGCCTCAACTTCCTGTCCCACCTTCAGAAATTCCTGAGCGCTCCTGAGGTGCTGTGACCACGACATCTCTGAAACGTGAATCAGACCTTCAACTCCTGTTGCAATCTCAACGAATGCTCCGTAATCGGCCATAACAACAACTTTCCCTTTAACCTTGTCGCCAACTTTGAGATCAGGGTCAACTGAATCCCATGGATGGGGAGTAAGCTGCTTCAGACCAAGGGCAATTCTTTTCTTATCATCATCAAAATCGAGGATAACTACATTAAGCTTCTGATCAAGCTTGACGATTTCTTCCGGATGATTGACCCTTCCCCAGGAAAGATCAGTAATATGAATAAGGCCGTCAACACCTCCAAGATCAATAAAGACACCGTATGAAGTAATATTCTTGACAGTACCTTCAAGCACCTGTCCTTTTTCAAGCTTGGCAATGATCTCTTTTTTCTGTTGTTCAAGTTCTGCTTCAATAAGGGCTTTATGTGAAACTACAACGTTTTTGAATTCCTGGTTTATCTTCACCACCTTGAATTCCATTGTTTTCCCTACATATACATCATAATCGCGTATAGGCTTAACGTCGATCTGCGATCCGGGAAGGAATGCTTCGATGCCAAAAACATCTACTATCATTCCACCTTTGGTGCGGCACTTTATGTATCCCTGTATAACTTCATCTTTTTCAAGTGAATCATTTACCCTGTTCCAGGAATTGATTGAACGTGCTTTTTTATGAGAAAGCAGCAGCTGACCTTTTTTGTCTTCCTGGCTTTCGACATAAACTTCTACTTTGTCTCCGGGTTTGAGATTAGGATTATAACGGAATTCATTTAAACTGACAACACCCTCCGATTTATAGCCGATATTAATAACTACTTCACGTAAGGTCATCTGAATTACTGTACCCATTACTACCTCATCAACTGCCACTGTGGAGAGAGTCTCATCATAAAGGGCTTCAAATTCCTTGTGCTTTTGTGAGGTATGAAGCTTGTCACTCTCAAATGCTTCCCAGTCAAAATCTTCTGCAACTGCCTGTACTACTCTGGCTTCAGATTTTTCTGTTTCATTTTTTTCAGATGATTGATTGGAAACGGAACCAACGCCTTCCCCATCAATTTGTTCTGTAATTTCTTTAGAATCGGAATGTCCATTGCCTGACGAAATTAGGGCATCCTCCTGATCAACATCATTAGTAGTTGATTTTTTTTTGCTTTCAGTCATAATTTTAAGTTAAAAAAACTGGTAATTAATAAGTTAGACATTATTTTATGTAAAAATCGGTTGCAAAGATAGATATTTTTAAAGATATGCCATAATAAATTAAGGTTTTTCATATACCTCAACGCCGGCTGTTCTGACCAAATTAAATGAGGTCCTGATTAATTGCAGGGTAAAGTAATTATTTCGGTTTTGAAAGATGTTACGGTCAGGGATAAAGTAGGAATTTACTACATTTAATGTATTATATTTGCTCAACTATTTACACAGTTTACCAGAGTTATCTATGAAAATCACAATTGTTGGAACAGGTTACGTCGGTCTTGTAACGGGCGCTTGCTTTGCTGAAACCGGTGTAACTGTTTGTTGTGTCGACAATAATGCCGAAAAAATAAATCAGCTCAGGAATGGTGAAATAACAATATATGAACCCGGCCTGGATACCATAATGACCAGGAATGCAGCAAAGAAAAGACTCACATTCACCACTTCATTAAAAGAGGCACTGACAGGCTCGGAGGTCATTTTCATTGCCGTAGGGACTCCTCCCGGTGAAGACGGAAGCGCAGACCTTAAGCATGTACTGGAAGTAGCCAGGGAAATAGGACAGCATATCTCTATACCTGCAGTAGTTGTCACGAAAAGCACTGTCCCTGTAGGAACATCAGAAAAAATACGCAAAACCATTAAAAAGGAACTGGAGAAAAGAGGGGTAAAGATTCAGATCGATATTGCCTCAAATCCTGAGTTTCTCAAGGAGGGTGCTGCTGTTGACGATTTTCTAAAACCTGAAAGGATCGTTATCGGTATAGAAAATGCCAGGGCAGGTGAAATAATGAAGAGGTTATATCATCCGTTCGTACTCAATAACCATCCGATACTTTTTATGGATATCGCTTCAGCCGAACTTACTAAATATGCAGCCAACGCCATGCTGGCAACCCGAATAAGCTTCATTAATGAGATTGCCAATCTGTGCGATCTGCTTGGAGCTGATATCAACCAGGTTCGTCGCGGGATAGGGAGTGATTCAAGAATCGGAAATAAGTTTTTATATCCCGGCGTAGGCTACGGAGGATCATGCTTCCCTAAAGATGTAAAGGCTCTGATAAGGACCGCCGGTGAACATGGATATGATCTGAATGTGATCAAGGCTGTAGAAAAAGCAAATGACTTCCAGAAAAATGTGATATTCAGAAAGATATCTACTTATTTCAAAAACAATTTAAAGGGAAAAGTTATTGGAATATGGGGATTATCATTTAAACCAAAGACGAACGATATCAGGGAATCTTCAGCGCTTAACCTTATTGAAAGGCTTATAGCTGAAGGAGCTGGTGTAAGAGCTTATGATCCTGCTGCCATGAACGAGATAAGTAAAATTCTCGGAAATACTATTGAATACGCCAACGACCCCTACGATGCACTTGACGGAGCTGATGCTCTCGCACTTATGACTGAATGGTCAGAATTCCACCTACCCGATACATCACGGATGGCTGATCTGATGAAAGGAAAGGTTGTGTTCGACGGCCGGAATATTTACGATCCGGCTGAGTTAAGGAAAAAAGGATTTGAGTATTTCGGGATTGGAAGAAGGTAAGGCGAAGGGCGCAGGGCGCAGGGCACAGGGCACAGAGCGCAGGGAGAAGGTCGAAGGGCGCAGGGTTAAGAGCGGAGAGCGGAGAGAGGTGAGCGGAGAGGCAGAAAGAACGATAAACTGGTTAAAGGAAAAAAGTAAAAAGATAAAAGTACATGAATATGAAGGGAATAATACTTGCAGGGGGCTCGGGTACGAGGCTTTACCCGATAACAAGTTCAATTTCGAAGCAAATGCTTCCGGTTTACGATAAACCAATGATATATTATCCTTTATCGGTACTGATGCTTGCAGGAATACGCGAAATACTCATAATATCAACACCCAGGGATCTTCCCGGATTCAGGAGCCTGCTCGGTGACGGAAGATCTCTCGGAATGGAATTCTCGTATATTGAACAACCTTCGCCCGATGGTCTGGCACAGGCCTTCATCATTGGCGAAAAATTTATAGGCGATCAACCTGTATGCATGATCCTCGGAGATAACATTTTCTACGGGCATGGTTTCGGAGAAACGCTTTTAAAAACAGCCATGATAACAAAAGGCGCCCGTGTCTTTGGTTATTACGTAAACGATCCTTTCAGATATGGGGTCGTTGAATTTGACAACCGGAATAAAGCTATAAGTATTGAAGAAAAACCTTCAAAACCAAAATCTAACTATGCCGTAACCGGACTCTATTTTTATGATAACACAGTGGTTAAAAAAGCCAGATCCCTTAAGCCCTCTCCAAGGGGTGAACTCGAAATAACCGATCTGAACAGGCTCTATCTTGATGAAGATACTCTGGAAGTCACTCTTTTAGGAAGAGGAATGGCATGGCTCGATACCGGTACTTATGAAAGCCTTCTTCAGGCTGCCAATTTTATAGCTACCCTTGAACAAAGGCAGGGATTGAAAGCTTCCTGTATTGAGGAAATAGCATATAAAAGGGGATTTATAGACAAAGATCAGCTGATAGCACTTGCCGAACCTGTAAAAAACAGTCAGTACGGACAGTACCTGCTGAGAATAGCATCGGAAGAAATCACAATCATAAACAGTTTATAAAAGCAATATGAAAATAGTTGAAACCGGCTTTACCGGATTAGTTATACTGATCCCGAATGTATTCTCCGACAGCCGCGGGTACTTTTTTGAAAGCTTCAACAGCAACACCCTTAATAATGCAGGTATATCATTCACCCCTGTCCAGGACAATGAATCAAAATCTTCAAAAGGAGTAATAAGGGGGCTTCATTATCAGCTTAAGCCGTACGAGCAGTCAAAGCTAATAAGGGTGGTGCAGGGAAAAATATTGGATGTCGCGCTGGATCTGAGAAAAGATTCAAAAACCTTTGGAATGTGGTATGGTATTGAACTCGATTCTGAAACTAAGAAGCAATTACTGATTCCCAGTGGATTTGCTCACGGATTTTCTGTTCTCAGTGACATTGCTCTTATTCAATATAAATGCGACAACTTTTATAATCCATCAGGCGAAAGGGGAATCTCATTGAATGATCCGGCTCTCGATATCAACTGGAAAATCAATGTCCCCGACAGGATCATCAGTGAAAAGGACATGCAACATCCTGATTTCAAAGATGCCGAATACAATTTTTAACCGGTAGTATGGCAACAATACTTATTACAGGCGCTTATGGCCAACTTGGAAATGAGTTGAAAATGGCCTCAAAAAATTTTTATGGCTACGACTTTATCTTCACTGATGCCGACACACTCAACATTGCTGACAGGCAGATAACTTCAGATTTCATTTCCCGCTCAAAACCCGACTGGATTATAAACTGTGCTGCCTATACCCAGGTTGACAAAGCTGAAAATGATCAGGAAACAGCTATGCTTATAAATGGTACAGCTGTAAGGAATATTGCAGAATCAATAGCCGGAACTGAATGCAGGCTTATCCATATTTCAACCGATTATGTTTTTGACGGAAATTCCAATGTACCTTATGATGAGCTTTCGGAAGTAAATCCCCTGTCGGTATATGGCCGGTCAAAGCTGGAAGGAGAAAAGGCTGCAATGCTGCACAATAATACAATGATAATCCGCACTGCATGGCTGTATTCATCCTTCGGATCAAACTTTGTAAAAACGATCCTTAAGCACGCTTCTGTGAAGGAATCACTGAATGTGGTTTTTGACCAGACCGGAACTCCTACATACGCTGCCGACCTGGCCGGGGCAATGACTTATATAATTTCGGGGGTGATAAGGAACCAGATGGCTTTTAAAGCAGGGATCTATAATTATTCCAATGAGGGCGTGTGCAGCTGGTACGACATGGCACTTGAAATTGTTCAGGAAGCAGGACTTGGCTGCCACATTAATCCCATACTGTCTGCGGGTTACCCCACCCCCGCAAAAAGACCTTCATACTCTGTTCTTGATAAAACCAGGATTAAAGAGAATTACTCTCTTACAATTCCTCACTGGCGGACCAGTCTGAAAAAATGCTTAAATTTGTTAAAATAACTACTATCATGCCGCATATTGATGAAATTCGGAAAAATGCCAAAGTATGGCTGGGTGAAGAATATAATGAAAAAACCCGGAAGGAAGTCCGGGAAATGCTTGACAATGATGAAAAGCTGCTGATCGATTCTTTTTACAGGGATCTGGAATTCGGGACAGGCGGCTTAAGGGGAATAATGGGAGCCGGCACCAACCGGATGAACATCTACACCCTTGGCATGGCAACTCAGGGACTTTCAAATTATATCATAAAACAGTTCGGTACCAAAGGAGTTATGGTTGCTATTGCCTACGACTGCCGCAACAACAGCAAATATTACGCCGATACCACTGCCGATATTTTTTCAGCTAATGGTTTTGAAGTGTTCCTCTTCGAATCCCTGCGCCCAACGCCAGAACTCTCCTATGCAATCCGTTACTATAAATGTCATGCAGGAGTTGTAATTACAGCTTCACATAACCCTGCTGAATACAACGGTTATAAAGTTTACTGGGACGACGGAGGACAGGTAGTTCCTCCCCACGATACCGATATAATAGAAGAAGTTCGCATAATAAAGTCCCTTAACGACATCAAATTCAACGGCAACAGCAATAAAATAAAGATAATCGGCAAAGAGACCGACGATGCCTTTCTTAAGGAGGTCCTAAAGATGAGACTTAATCCTGAAATAATAAATAAATACAGCGATACAGGCATTGTTTATACTCCGATCCACGGCACAGGGGTCAGGTTAATACCTTCTGCCCTAAGGTTATTTGGATTTAAAAACATAATAAATGTTCCTGAGCAGGATGTGACTGACGGAAACTTTCCAACTGTAAAATCGCCAAATCCAGAGGAACCTGGCGCACTTAAGATGGCAATTGCAAAAGCAGTTGAAACAGGCGCTGAGCTTGTTATGGCTACAGACCCCGATGCTGACCGGCTCGGAATAGCCGTAAAGGATAAAAGCGGTGAATTCATTCTGCTGAATGGTAATCAGACCGGTGTGTTACTGATCTGGTACATCCTCTCACAGTTTAAAGAGAGAAATAAATATGAAGGAAATGAGTATATTATAAAAACAATAGTTACTTCCGACCTGCTTGAAAGGATTGCAGAAGCCTATAATGTTCATTATGTAAATGTTCTAACCGGTTTTAAATTCTTTGCTGAATTTATCAGGAAGAATGAAAACAGGATGAAATACATAGGTGGCGGAGAAGAGAGCTATGGCTTCCTCCCGGGCGATTATGTACGTGACAAGGATGCTGTTGCATCATGCGCCCTGGTGGCAGAGGCAACAGCATGGGCCAAAAGCAGGGGAATGTCGTTATATGAGCTTCTGATTGATATCTATGTGAAATACGGCATTTATAAGGAAAGGCTTATTAATATCACTAAAAAAGGTGCTGAAGGAGCAGGTGAAATAAAGGCAATGATGGAATCATACAGGAATAACCCTCCTGAATTTATAAACGGCAGCAGGGTTATAAAAATAAGCGACTACCTCACCAGCAAAACAACAAACATGCTTACCGGGAAAAAAGATGTTATTGATCTTCCGTCCTCAGATGTCCTTCAGTTTTTCCTTGAAGACGGATCAAAGATCTCGGTAAGACCCTCCGGTACCGAACCCAAGATCAAATTCTATTTCAGCGTAAATACAAAGCTGCAATCGAAAGAAAAATTTGAAGAAACTGACAGACTACTGGGAAACAGGATTGACGGGATTATTAAAGATTTGAAGCTGATTTAATGTTTCGGGTTTCGGGTTTGACTTCGTCGAGCTCGGCTTTGCCCCGGTTCGGGTTCCGTCTTTCGTTTTGTCACCGATTCCTCTTCGCTTTACGCTATACGCTTTATGCTTTACAGTTTATGCTCGCTCCTCTCAGCACTCCTCTCTTCGTTCTCCGCTTTTTGCCCTGTGCTCTGCGCTCTGAGCTTTATGCTCTGCGCCTCTCTACTCTCCTATCACTTTAACCAGCACCCGTTTTTTCCGTTTTCCGTCAAACTCCCCGTAGAAGATCTGTTCCCAGGTTCCGAAATCAAGCCTCCCGTTTGTTATTGCACAAACTACCTCCCTGCCCATAACAGTTCTCTTGATATGCGCATCGGCATTGTCCTCGAATCCATTATGCCTGTACTGTGAATGAGGCTTTTCTGGTGCAAGCTTCTCGAGCCAGACTTCAAAATCGTGGAGCAGGCCCGATTCGTCGTCATTAATAAAGATGCTTGAAGTAATGTGCATCGGATTGACAAGCACCAAACCTTCGGTGATGCCTGACTCTTTTATACATTTCTCAACTTCACCGGTAATGTTGACAAAGCCACGGCGTGTCGGTATCTCGTATGTCAGTTCTTTGCGGAATGATTTCATTTTCGGTCAGATTTTAATTTATACAAAATTAAACAGGAAATCCTCAGATCGCAAAGATTTTAAATCCACACATTATTACCCCATTCTAAAATGTCCTTTAATAATTTAGATAGAAGTCAGGATATCTAATGATGAATATTGTATTTAACCACGGATTGCCCGGAGGACACGGGTAATGCACGGATCATTTTCTTATCACTTTTACCTGATAATGCTTACTGGTATTGTATACGCGTATAATATAATAACCTGCTGAGTATTTACTGAGATCAACTTCGAAGAATGTTTCATATTGACTTTTCTTCAGTGTTTCCAATAAACCTCCATAACTATCATATACACCAACAATAAAATCAGAATCAAATTTATTGCTGATTGATATTTTAACACCATCTGTTGCAGGATTAGGGTAAGCATTAATAATATTAGCGGCCACCGGGTCATTTATGCCGGTAGAAACCCATGTATAAACATCAGATGGCTGAGATGAACAACTATTAGTTGTAACAATTACAGTATAATTTCCATCTGATAGTGGAATAAAAGAGGAGTTTGAAGCATTTTGAAGAGGTTGATTGTTATAATACCACTGATTACCGGAAGGTGCATCAGAATGTAAAGATCCATTGTTAAAAGTAATTACCGGTCTGGAAGGCAATGCATTGATGATTAAATTTACTGCCCTTGAAGGGCTTTGACATTCATTTGCAGTCTGGGTTGCATAATAAACGTAAACTCCCGGTTGAGTTTTGCCCGAAGGGAAGGAATTGCCTGTATAAGCAAGGTTAATCAAACCCGGGTCTGTATACCACTGAATATTGCTCCCTTCTGCGTTAAGATCAGGAACCTGCTCTCCCTGGCAGGCACTAATATTTTGAGAGACTGGAGCTGCAGGTAATGACAGAACAGTTAATTTTACTTCATCGCATATAAGATTATTGCCGTTTGAGATCTGGCAATAATAGTTGCCGGCATCCTGTGTTATAGCCTTATGGATAATTAATCTTTCTGTTTTGGTTCCGGTAATATTTGGCAAATCAGTTAATGGGATACCATCTTTATACCATTTAAAGCTGACTGCTGTTTTACTCTTAACTTCTACCGAAAATTCTACACGTGCATTTACACATGAACTCTGATTAACAGGCTGTTTTGATATTGCGAATGGCACATAACAGCTAATTTCATCAAAACCAGACATTTCACCATCAGATGCCGAAAGCCGGATTACATATCTGCCTGTATCAGAAAAACTAACGGCTGAATTCAAACTATGAATATCCGAAAATGATATATTCCCGGGTCCTGAGGTTTTACTCCAGGAATAACTGACATCTGCTCCTTCGGGAAGCCCTTCATCAAATACTTCACCATGAAGTATAATTGAGACAGAATCAATATTCCTGTCAATGCCTG
Source organism: uncultured Bacteroidales bacterium (assembly GCA_942492865.1). Lineage (GTDB taxonomy): Bacteria > Bacteroidota > Bacteroidia > Bacteroidales > VadinHA17 > LD21. Next base: position 4,356,015 of record OW818650.1, read on the forward strand.
CATAGACATAAGGGGCCCTGTTGTCTAACCATGATTTATATATTACGAAGGCCTCACCGCGGGTACAATAAATAATGTTCCTTATTGCACTAACCTGATCAAATGATTCTGCATATTCACTACTGACCTCAACAGGATGAGATTTGTCTGAAATATCGATCACCCTTAATCCATCATTCAGATAGGCATAGTTCCCCTGAACAGATATTGAGCAATTATTCCAGGAAATCTCTGTCGACCCAGCCAGTTTCGGATTCAGCCTGTCTGAAATATCATATACACAGAAGTAAAAATTTGTATCTGCATTTTGCTGACATCTAAACAAATACTCTCCCTGAATAGCATCCGGAGCAATAAATTCAGCATAAATTTTCGGGAACTCTTTTATTTTTCGCGGATTCCGGGGATCCGAAATATCCAGAAGAAATGGAGTTATTCCTTTGGAAGCTCTCTCTGTAACGTATAAGTAATTTTCAATTAAAGAAATAGTCAATGGAGTACAGGGAAATCCTCCAATTCTGACCGGATCAGCAGGATTAGTAGCATCTATAATAATCAACCCATCAGGAATGCTTGTAAAATACACTATCCCATTTTTTACAATAAAATCTTCATTTTGATTTGAATCTGGAACATCAAAATAACCTGCAAATAACGGTTTATACTTATCCTTAATATTTAAAATTGTCAATCCTCCACCGAAATTTTGACTAATATAGGCGTAGTCTCCCTCCACATGAACAAACTTTACATTAAACTTGTCATATCCTGAAATTTCAATTGGCCGTGTTGGATCAGAAATATCCATGATCCTCAAACCGAATTTAAGATTTGCCAGAAAAGCGGTTTTATCCTGAATCTCAAGACCCATCCAATTGTGATAGCCGGGAAATATATAATTCGTGATGGAGTCAGTGAGACTCACAACAACATGCATGGTATCGGTAGATAATAATCCATAATAACCCATGCTAAATTGAAGAGTGTATTTACCCGGCTCATTAAAACGTACAACTGTACTTAAAGAGGATGGATCATCAAATGCAACACTCCCTTCTCCATCTTTTTTCTCCCATTTAAAAATTAAACTGTCATAAAGTAACCCCTCCGGATATGTTCCAGAAACCATGACTTCAGATTTTAACGGCAAAACTATCTTTTGATCTTCTCCTGCATCAATTCCAGGGGGTATAACAGTTGCAGTCACACCGCCTGAATATGACTTATCTGGCTTTAATGACCATGCTTTATAATAATATTTTGTTTTTGGTTTCAATCCTGTATGTTCGAAGGAAGAAGCGCTTCCCGAGTATATAATAACTCCGCCACCCGGAATTTCACTACCTGGGGAATAAATTGTTCCATTAACCGGATTGCCTAAATTTTTCGACAAACTGTATGCTAATAAAATATCATTATTATTTATGTTCTTTTTCCAGTTCAGAGTAATCCGGGAACTTCCAGTTTGGGTAGCAGTAAAATTTTCAGGACTTAAGCAATCATTTGCATCTCCGATCCCAACAGCATGCCATGCAGCCGCTACAGCTGTTACATCTGCCGAGCAATCTCCAAAAAGATCTTTTGCTGACTGAATGGAATAAAAACGTGCATCGGCATAATCTGAATTTGGCGCAAGATAAACGGAAAGATTCCTGAATGCTATTTGAGACGCTTTCTCCCTTCCTATTCCATTTACATTAAAAGTATCACCGTTATCATTCTTCCCTGTACCTCCCTCACATAACAGGTAATACCAGAAATTCTGGACCCCGCTGTTGCAATGCACTTCCTGCTTTTGATCCCAGTATAACCCTTTATAGGTATCAGGGTTCCCACACGCATTTGGATTACTTAAATCCCTGAAAGGTCTATGTGTTGCAGTCACGGCGTCTCCTATCTGATAATTTGCTTTGGGATCTTCATAAAAGTCAATTGTTATTGAAAAAATGTCGCTGAAAGATTCATTTAAAGCGCCTGATTCGTATTCATACACAAGACCAGCTGATTTTTCAGTCACCGCGTGGGTAAGTTCATGAGCCACAATTTCAACAGGAGTGAAGGGAAAATTACTGACATTGTCACCATCGCCATAATAAAGTGAATTTCCATCCCAGAATGCATTTAAATAGCCTTCGCTATAATGTACATAGTTCTTCAATTTTGTCCCAAGTCCATCATAAGAATTAAGATCAAACTTCTGATAATAGTAGTCATATATAAATTCGGTAGCATAATGAGCATCGTATGCAGCGTTATCAAAATCTGTCGTGGTATTCCAATTATTATCATCATCGGTAAAATCTATAGCATTGGAAGTGTTGATACCTTTGTTCATATCATACGTTTCAATTCCGTTTCCGCGGCCTGTCTCACGTAAACGGAAATGACCTGAATAAGAATCCGTTGTAATCCTGACTGAACCATTATAAAATGTTTCAGCGGTACCCGGGGTGTTGATTTCATGTATACGGTTAAGGGTTTTTATTACATAACCTGTATTTGCATCGATAAAAATATACTGCCTGCTTAAGGGTATTATCGCATAAATATCAAATTTATATGCTAAAACATATTTTTCTTTAACAGGTAATATAGCCAGTAAGCCCAGGGGACGCGTGGATCGCTCAATTTCCCATTTGTATTTTTTGGCATTAACAAACTTAATGGCTGCTTCGAAAGCCAGAGATTCTGTTATTGCAGGGATTTCCTTAACATCCTGACCGGGAGAATAGTCACCGTTTGCGGAGTATATTTTTCCCGATTTTGAATGCACATTATAGATAGCGCCTTCAACAGGTATATTTTTATAATAGAGTTGATGCTTTGAGCGCTCAAAATTAATTTTGTCAGTGGTTCTTGAAATTTCTTTAAAAGAATGTTTGTCTGAAATTTTAAGAGCTTTCCCAAGCCAGATCGAATGGTCTTTTTCATCATCTTTTGCATCATTCCTGAGCTGAATGAATTGTATATTCCTGGTTTTTGGATTTACTCTTACTAATTTACTGCCCTTTATTAACTTCTCTGCTTCGTCTGATTTAAATGTCTGGCAATATAACGAATGGGGAAATAAAATAATAATACAAAAAATACTGAAAAAATTTTTGCAGGACATGATCTCAATATTTTCATATTATTCAAAGTTGATATCATTTCATGGATTGGGTATTACACTATTTGTGATAATAATTTCATTATTCACATATTTATCAGGTAATTAAATTGTTTACAGAAGTAAGGCTGATGACACTGGTTATATTTCAGTTGCCTGGAGAGATCCTGAACCAATCTTCCGCGAAATTTACCAGGTATACTTTTTCCGTTGACCGGGTAAGTGCTGTATAGAACCAGCGCAGATAATCAATAGTTATCTCGTTCCTGTTGAACATTCCCTGGTCTATAAAGACCCTCTCCCACTGCCCTCCCTGCGCTTTATGGCAGGTTACGGCATAAGAGAATTTTATCTGCAGTGCATTGAAATACGGATCTTCCCTTACAGCTTCAAACTGCTTTTTTCTCGTCGACAGGTAAACATAGTCGGCAAGGACATTCTGAAACAGTTCCTTATTCTTTTCTGCCGGTAAAGAAGGAGAATCGAGATGCAAAACATCAAGCATCACCTTTGTATCAACTTCAAGGTCATAGTCAGGAAACTTCAGGGTCATATCAGCAAACCGGAAGCCATACCGTTCTTCATATTTTTTTATTTTTCTTACTTCAGCTATATCGCCGTTGGCAATGAATCCTATGCTGTCCTCTTCTTTAAGCAGCGAATAGTTATTCTTTACAACCATTACCATATCGCCGGTGCTAATCTCTTCCTCACTGAATAGTATCCTGTTCCTGATCCCCTGGTTATAACGGTTAGCCATCTTGTTCGAATTGACCACAATAATAGTCCCTTCCCTCCCGCATGTCCCGTATGATGATGCAATTTCTTCAATCAGTTCTTCACCCGAAATTCTAATCACATCATTGAAGTTTATGCAATCGATATATGGATGTACCAGTTCATTTTCAGATATCTGGTGGCGCAGCCTGGTGGCGTTCATAAGTATCCCTGATGTTTCGCTCTGCCTAACTACCTGTTTCAGTTCGGTTGATATGATCCTGAATCCGTATTCTCCAAGAATGTCATAATTAAGGGCAGGACTAAGTTCAGAGCCCACAGGTGGAAGCTGGGCTGTATCACCAACTATTATAAGCTTGCAGTCAATGCCCGAATAAACATATTCAATAAGATCGTCGAGCACCCTTCCGCTGCCAAAAATTGAGGTATCGGCTGATGTATTTGAGATCATCGACGATTCATCCACTATAAAGAAAGCATCTCTGTGCAGGTTCCGGTCAAGGGAAAAGCTGCCCAGTCCATCCTTTAAAGATTTCTGCCTGTAGATCTTTTTATGAATGGTGTTGGCCTGTTTACCAGAGTAAGATCCCAGTACCTTAGCAGCTCTTCCGGTAGGTGCGAGAAGTATTGATTTAATCCTCAGGATATCGAGCGTCTTTACAACAGAGCTGATCACACTCGTCTTACCGGTTCCTGCATAGCCTGTAAGAAGAAAAATAGTATCATTATTATTGTCAACTATATATCCGGCTATCATTTTAAGGGCAACAGACTGATCTTCAGTGGGAATGTTGCCAAGGTTTTTGCAGAGGTTATTATAGATAATAGTGTCACGCATTTATATTTTCTCCTGCCGGATTTGTAGTCGGATTATTTTTCTAAATTTGTTTGTAAACTTAACGATTCTACTGAAACTTTTACAGACAGATGCCATTCCTTGAACTCTTTGATGAGACACTCGATATAAACTCGACTGATAACTATGAGCTTTCACTGCAGATGAGTCAGGATGATCTGTCATTTTGTATCCTCGATTCAATAAGGAATAAGTATGTCCTTATCCGTTCTTTCGAACCTGAAGAAAATAAATATTTCAATGCCGGTGAAATTGAGGATTTTATAAAGAAAGATGATTTTTTAGGAAGATCCTTCCGGAAAATAAGGTTAGTCACACCAGGTCCTAAATCGACTTTGGTACCTTCGCCGCTTTATGATCCTGCCCGAAGCGATGATTACTTCACATTGAATTATACAAAAGATGATAATGAAGAGATCTTGTCAAACAAAATTGACAATCCTGACTCTTATCTTCTTTTTACATCCCAAATATCAAACAATGAGGTTATCAGAGCTCTTTTTCCCGGAGTTCAGCAATATCATCATTTAATTCCGCTCCTGAGGCATATTTCGGGTGAAATGAAAAAATCAGGGGGTCATTACATTCATGTTCATGTTGAACGTGAGTATTTTAACCTTCTCATTTTTGATCATAGCTCCCTGCTCTTATGCAACTCCTATATGTACAGGGATACTTCGGATATCCTTTATTATGTTATGAATGCCTTTAAGAAAATGGTCATAAAGAACGAGGAAACAATACATTTCAGCGGTCTTACAAGAAAACTCAGTGATCTGTCTTCAGGTTTTCTGACTTACGTAAGGAACATATCTTTTGCCGTTCCTTCAGGGAATTTCACTTTTAGCTATGTTTTCAGTGAAATTGATCTTCACCGTTATATAAATCTTCTGACACTTGCAAATTGCGAATAATCGGGGGCAAATACAAAGGAAGGAAAATAGTCCCACCTGGAAATCTCAAGGCACGTCCTACAACCGATTTCGCCAGGGAAGGTCTGTTTAATGTCCTGAACAACCGTGTTGATTTTGAAGGATTAGCGGTACTTGATCTTTTCTCGGGGACAGGCAGCATCAGTTATGAATTTGCATCAAGGGGAGCATCGGAGGTTCATCTTGTTGAGAAAGATCCGAAACATATTGATGGCATAAAACGTATAATTAAAGATATGCAGATGTCAAATATCAGGCCTATCCATATTGATGTAAAGGCATATCTCAGAACATGCAGGTTTAAATATGACATCGTTTTTGCCGATCCTCCTTATGAGCTTGTCTGGATTAAAGAACTGCCCGAACTCATAATGAGCGCCGGAATATTAAAGGAGGAAGGATCTTTTATCCTCGAACATCCGCGCGGATTGAATTTTGAGTCTGACAAGCATTTCTCCGAACACCGGAGCTATGGAAATGTCAATTTCAGCTTCTTCAGGGTTCAGTGATCTACTATTTATCGCCGCATAAAAGCCCCTCTCACACCGGGAGAGGGGTTTGGGGAGAGGTGTACATTTTACTCCCCGGGGTTTCCGAAAGTTCCTTAATTAAAATACTTATCTTATCCGTTACCGCATTGAAGAATTTCTCTCCTTTTTCAGGAGTTGCTTTGCCGGGATTTCCAATACCTGTATCATCTGTTACCTTCGACCATCGGCGCTCGGCCCATGCCCAGCCCTCATTAAGTGCCTGAACAGTGAATTTTCGTTCCTTCCCATCTCCTGCCTCACTCAGTGGAAGAACCATGTCAGGTGCAAGATGCTGCATGAGGCTTGTCTCCATTTCATCGGCATGCCCTCCTTCATTATCAAAAAATTCGCGTATGTCAAGAGCCTGGTACCAGTTGCAGGTGCATATAAACATTTCCTGGTGTAGCCCGTCAAGCTCGCGTATTATCTGCCGGAAGTCATTTCCCCCATGACCATTTATAATAAGCAGCTTCATGATCTTATGTCGTTCGAGGACATCAACAAGGTCCTTAAGGATGGTAAGCTGAGTACTCGGATTGATGTTGAGGTTCAACTTAATATCAAATTGCCCGGTATGCACACCAAAAGGAACCACCGGCAGAACAATGACCTTTGCTCCTTTTTTCCATGCCTTTTCCGCTGCCGCTGCAGCTATCTTTTCAACCTGAAGATTATCGGTGCAGAACGGAAGGTGATAATTATGCGCCTCGGTTGCCCCCCATGGCAGAACAGCAACTTCAGGAGTGGCATCTTTCATTGATTTCCAGGTCGTTTCTGCTAAAATATATGGTCTCATATCTGATTGGTTTGTAAAATGATTAAAGATAGGTAACAATTTTAAGAAGATAAAAGACAAAAGTCACATGAAGAAGGTTGAAGCCCCTCTCACACCGGAGTAAGGGGTGGGTTAATGTTCAGGGTTTCAGGGTTTCAGGGTTTCAGGGTTTCAGGGTTTGCCTGCGGCGAACTCGGCTGCGCCTCAGTTCAGGGTTTCAGAGTTTCAGAGTTTCAGAGTTTCAGGGTTTCAGGGTTTTCTGGGATCGTATAGAGAGTGAGTATCTGTCATGATCTTCGAAAATCTTCGGTTGCTGCGGGATAGTTTATCGAAAAAGTGTAATTTTAAGTGAATTTTAAAAATCCTGAAACATGGAAAAAAAATTTTACCGTACCACCATATCAGCAATAATCCTGTTATTTACCGCATCACTGGTAATGGCAGAAGTGAAATTACCTGCCATTTTTGGAGACAACATGGTGCTTCAGCAACAAACTGAAACAGCGATATGGGGTAAAGCAACAGCCGCCTCAACGGTGCGGATAACAACCTCATGGAACAAAAAATCATATACAGGCCGTGCCGGTAATGACGGCAACTGGAAGATCAGGATTTCAACTCCAACAGCAGGAGGTCCTTACAGTTTAACAATAAGCGATGGCAATGCAATCACCCTGAAGAATGTAATGATAGGTGAAGTATGGGTATGTTCGGGGCAATCGAACATGGAAATGCCTATGAAAGGTTACAGGAATCAGCCTGTGCTGGGATCGAATGAATACATTACTTTTTCAGAAAACAATAATATCAGGCTCATAACAGTACCAAAAAAAGTAAGCTACGTACCTATGGATGATTTCGAAGGCAGTTGGACAGCATCCGATCCTGAAACCGTAAGCCGCTTCAGTGCGACAGCTTATTTCTTCGGCCTGATGCTTAACAAGGCACTCGATGTTCCGGTAGGACTGATCCACACCAGTTGGGGAGGTACACGCATAGAGCCATGGATCAGCGAGGAAGGGTGCAGGAATTTTGATTTCATAACCCTTTCCGACATGGCAGGAAAATCTGAAGCACCCTCTCCTCAAACGCCTACTGTTCTTTATAATGCTATGATCAATCCTATCGCAGGTTATGGTTTAAGAGGGGCAATATGGTATCAGGGAGAGTCAAACCGTAATCAGCCCGACCAGTATCAAAAGCTGATGCCTGCACTGGCAGATAACTGGAGGTTAAAATGGGCTCACGGTGATTTCCCAATGTATTTCGTTCAGATCGCACCGTTTGATTACGGTCCCGAAGGACTGAATTCAGCCTTTCTGCGCGAAGCCCAGCTCAAAGCATCGGCCGAAGGGAAGAATATGGGAATGGCCTGTTTAATGGACTGTGGAGAAAAAGACTGCATACATCCGGCAAACAAGAAAGCTGCCGGGGAAAGGCTTGCACTACAGGCGCTGGTTAAAACATACGGTAAAAAAGGGCTGGCATGCGACGGCCCTGTCCTTAAGGAAATGAAAATTGAAGGCAGCCAGGTGGTGCTGACATTCGACAATGCAGCAAATGGACTGACTTCATTCGGCAAGGGACTATCCTGTTTCGAAATAGCCGGAAATAACAAAAGGTTTTATCCGGCTGAAGCTTTCATAAGTTCAACAGGGATCACATTATTTTCACACTCTGTTGTTCAGCCTGTTGCTGTAAGGTATGCTTTTAAAGATTTCATTACTGGTGACCTATTCAACACAGAGGGACTTCCGGCATCATCATTCCGCACAGATAACTGGTAGAAACAGTGTCAGATTATGTGTTAAAAAAAATTAAATGTCTTCAGTCGGGCAAGCATCCAGAATCAATTAAATCATATATTTGAGGCTGTCTTTATATTTATATGCAGACAAGAAATTTTCATACCCTGATTGTTGGGAAGAGGCATTTGGTTAAAAATACCGAATACCCTGCTTTCAAAGCACTTATAGATTTTAAGAACGATTCACCTACCTTGAGAAGCGTAATATTCGTTGATGAATGTTCAGCTTCAGCAAAGAGTGAGATCATTTTAAACCTTTATAAGTACATGAAAGAAAATGGATTCTTTGCCTGAGGAACCAATCCTAAATTATTCCCAGCATTTGCATTCCTGTTTCAGGTAAGTATTAACAGGCTGATTTGGCGGAACAACACCGGTGAAATCAGAATGCATAATTTCTGACATCATGTAATGTGATCCCATATTACCCACAATATTGAACCGCCTTGTCACTATCACTATTGGTTCCAGCCATCCCGGACCATCCTGTTTCTGATGATACGACATTTCAAATACTTCGCCTGTTAAGAGCGATACAACTTCTGCTGATTCAAGCTGAACTTTGTACCAGTCTGGTATACCGTCTTTGTAATGGACCAGAGTATGATTAACAATAACACCACGTAAAAGGTCGATTACAACACCTTCGCAACGAACCGGATAAACCGATATTGAGGAAGTGGTTCTTTCAACTGTCTGAGACTTCAATCCTTCAGTAAAAAAAGCTGAAAAAAAAAGGATAATGAAAAAGAACTTAATTGTTTTCATCATCATGTAATTTAAGGTGTAATTAATGAATGATTTATTTGAATAAAATGCCTGAGCCAATAGTGTTGCTTAGATTTTATTTAACAAAATTACACCAGAAAAAAGCTAAAGTCAAGTTTCTTTTTCACCCATCTTTGCAGAGCTATCCAACGTGAATTAATAATGCTGGGTCGTTTTTATTTTAACCCATACACAGTAAATTCAAATATTTCATTATTCCAATACCGGTTACAATAAAATCGTGTTAACTAAATTTTATTTGAAAGAGCCCTTTGTAAATATAAATTATTTATCTTTGTAAGCGAACATTCACTTACTTCAGTTGTTAATCTCTAAATACCACTTAAAAATGAAAATTACAAAATATCAGAATCAGGAAATAAAAGATACTCCTCACAAGCTTGATGTCAGGGAGATGTATAACAAAGAATCCGCACAGGCAATGCTGATTGCATTAAAACCTGGTGAAAGTTTAAAGCCGCATAAAACACCTGTTGATGTATTTTTTTTCATCGTTGAAGGTCGTCCAACTATCTTTATCGGTAATGAAAGCGAGGTTTGTGAAGAGGATACTCTGATTGAAAGTCCGGCTGATATTGTCCATTATATAGGCAATCAGTCTGATAAACTTGCCAGAATTCTCGTTGTAAAAGCACCACGACCGGTAAGTTCGACAAAAGTACTTTAACCAATCATAAAACAATAGGCCTGGATAATGAAAATCATGGTATAAAATTTAATCTTAAATGGAAGTTACTCCCCGTCAGATAGAGATCATTGAAGCCGCCGGAAAGATACTTACGTCATCAGGCGTAAGCGGATTGACAATAAAAAACCTGGCTAAGGAGATGCAATTCTCTGAAAGCGCTATTTACAGACATTTTGCAAGCAAAGAGGAAATTGTCGTTGCGATGCTTGAATTTTTAGCTGACAGCATCGAAGGAAGGTTAACAAATGCAATAAAATCTTCTGATCCTGAAGAAAAATTTAAAGAGTTGTTCCATGAGCAGATCAGTTTCTTTAAAAAGAACCCTCATTTTGTTGTTGCCGTATTCTCCGATGGACTGATGGAAGAGAGCCGGCTTATCAATGAGGCTCTCCTTAAATTAATTACTATAAAAACGAAACATTTGACTCCAATAATAATTGAAGGACAACAAAAAGGCATATTCACAGATACAATTCCTTCCGAAGAACTTATACATATAATTATGGGGACATTCAAACTCCTGATGTTTAAATGGCGTATTGCAAATTTTCAATCTGATATAACCCGTAACGGAGCTAATACGGTATATTCTATTCTTAAGCTGATAAAAACCAAGTAGATATGAAACAAGCGTTTACAAATTCTGCAGCAATAGTCCTGGCCATTTTCGGACTAATCACATTATTCCTTAGTGGTTCTGTGATTTTTGATCTTTTTGGCGTCAGAACCAGAGAAGGAAATTATGTTCTTTTTGTAGTGTGGGCAAATTTCATTAGCAGCATACTATATCTGTTTTCTGCCTATGGATTCATAAAAATCAAAAAATGGACCCCTCACCTTTTAGGCATTTCAGCAATATTGCTCATAGTGGCATTTATTGGATTGATAATTCATATCAATTCGGGTGGAATTTATGAAACCAAGACAATTGGGGCAATGATTTTCAGAATAACACTTACACTGGTATTTTCAATCCTGGCATATTTCACTACAAACAATTTTAAAAGAATTTTCACCAAAAGAGGTCATGAAATGGAATAAAAAATTTTATTAATTAAAGTTAGTGAATATTAACTAACATTAAAATTATGAAAATAAAAATACACATAAACAATATTAAAAGCATACTATTAAGAGGGATGATTCTATTTGGACTAATTCTGATAATGAATGCACCGTCACAGGGTCAACAGCTATCTCTTGAACAATGCATTGATACTGCCTTAATTTATAATCGGAATATTATGTTATCGCAACATGATTTAGAAATTTCAATTGAAAAGAACAGGGAAATAAGAGGAAACCTGCTACCAAAGCTTAACGGGATAGCTGATTATCGTTATTATACCGATCTGCCTTATCAGTTAATGCCGGCAGCAGCCTTTGGCGGCCCCGCTGGTACGTATAAGGAAGTCCAGTTTGGTGTACCTCAAAGCATGAATGCGAATCTGCAGCTCGCAGTGCCCCTCATTAATATGACTTCTCTCAATGCGATAAAAAGCACACGAATAGCTACTGAACTGTCGGAAATTCAAAAGACAAAAACGGATGAAGATGTGGTACTGGAAGTTTCAAATGCATACTATAATGCCCAGATCCTTTTAACACAGATAGCATTCCTCGACAGCAATATCATTAACACCGGTAATCTGGTAAAAACAACAACTTTATTATATCAGCAACAGATAGCTAAGGGGACAGATGTTGACAGGCTGAAATTGCAGGTTGAGCAGATAACAACTCAAAGAAGTACAGTGATTTCGCAGTATCAACAGGTATTGAATGCACTGAAATTTCTTATGGGAAAACCAATTTCAGATTCCATCGAAGTATTAAATACCGAAAAATCAATAGTTAAGGCAAATCTTCAGTCTCAGATTACAACAGAAGTTCTGCTTATTGATAAGAAAATTGAGTTTAATAACTCAGAGCTACATGGTCTCAGAAATTTGAGATTGCCTTCCCTGAGCGCTTATGGAGTTTATGGAACAACAGGTTTCGGTACCACAGGGAGTGATAGTTTTTTTAATTTTCATCCGATAGGATATGTTGGAGCCCAAATATCATTTCCTCTGTTTAATGGCAAAATTACCCAACATAAGATCGCAGGTAAAAAGATTGAAATAGAGAAATCTCATATTCAAAAAGATCTTGTAACTGAAAAATCAATACTTGACCTGAGAAACGCCGAAATGCAATATTCGCTTGCAATAAGGAATATTTCCGTTGTAAGTTCTCAAATAGATCTGGCAAAAAAAATTTATGACAACACCGTTCTGCAAAACAAGCAGGGGGTTGCTAACATAACAGATTTGTTACTGGCTGATAATGCTCTTCGCGAATCGCAGCAAAACTATCTGGTTGCTTTGATCAATCTTCGCAGAGCAGAGCTGGAATACAAAAGAGTAACAGGAAACCTGATTACAATTAAGAATTGAAAACTAAGAATAAACAATCATGAAGAAATCGATTATTTACATAGTGTTGGCATTGGTGTTAATAGCCATAGTGGTAATTCGCCTGAAAAGCAATAAGGAAACTACTGAAAACAGGGTTTATCACTACAATAAAGAAGAGGCCATTAATGTGCAGGCCATTACTTTGAACCCTGAAAGTATTAACAATGATATTTCTTATACCGGAACCTTTGAACCCAATAAAGAAACTAAAGTAAGCGCGGATATACAGGGTAAAATAAACCTGGTTTTAACTGATATTGGAAGTATCGTCAAAAAAGGAGAGGCCTTAGTTCAGTTAGACAACTCCATATTGAAACTTCAGCTGCAAACTGTTGAAATTCAGATTGAAGGGCTTGAAGCCGATGTGAAAAGGTATAGAGTACTTGCTCAGGCAGATGCAATTCAGGGTGTTCAGTTGGAAAAGACGGAACTGGCTTTGAAATCGGCCCATGTACAAAAGGCTACATTAATGGAGCAGATTAATAAGACCACAATCATGGCCCCTTTTAGCGGGATTGTTACGGCTAAACTGACCGAAGAAGGTGCTTTTGCCGCACCGGGAGTTCCATTACTGCAAATTACCGATATCTCTTATTTGAAGTTTACTGTAAATGTCCCCGAAAAGGAATTGTCTCAATTTAATCTAAATCAAATTTATCCGCTAACAGCAGATGTATATCCTGAAACAGCATTGTCGGGGAAAGTTATTATGACCGGCAGCAAAGCCAATATGGGAAACAGCTTTCCTGTGCAGTTTTCAGTTAAAAACACAGCTGATTTAAAAATCAAATCAGGCATGTTTGGCAGTGTACAACTAAAAAGTGATAGTGATGAAAAACATATTATTATTCCGGCCTCCTCTGTCGTTGGGACAAACATTCAATCAAAGGTTTATACCATAAATAACGGTAAGGCAATTCTTAAAAATATTACAATTTCAACAAGGTTTCAGAATAAAGCAGTAGTGTCAGTTGGATTAACCGGAGGTGAGGTGATTATAACCAACGGATTTATTAACCTGTTTGACGGGGCAAATGTATCAGTAAGCAATTAAGAATCAGGAATAATGAATATTACAAAAATATCAATCAGTCGCCCTTCGCTGATAATTGTTCTTTTCAGCGTATTCGCCTTACTGGGAATAATAGGCTTTAAAAACCTTGGGTATGAACTATTGCCTGATTTTAACCAACCGGTAGTAGTAATAAAAACAATGTACCCTGGTGCCGAACCCAATGAAGTGGAAACCTCTGTATCCAGGAAAATTGAAGATGCCTTGTCGAATCTCGAAGGGGTTGATTACCTGGAGACAAAATCGATGCCCAATGCCTCTGTAATTATCGCCAACCTGAAATACGGGACGGATTTGAACATTGCCATGCAGGATGCCCAGCGCTATATCGACAATATTCGTAAAGACCTTCCTGCTGATATTTTAAGCCCTGTAATGAGTAAGGTTTCTCCGAACGATCTGCCTATCATTTCAATAAGCGCAACAAGTAACCTGCCTGCTACAGAGTTCTATCAAAAAATGAAAGATGATTATCTTCCACATATCCAGCAATTAAAAGGAGTGGCAGAAATAACCCTGCTTGGTGGCGAAGAAAGGGAAATCCAGGTTAAGGCAGATCAGGATAAACTTAAACTGTATAAAATATCTCTTTCCCAGGTTGTTGAGGCTATAAACCGCTCAGGAATTGATTTGCCGGCGGGCAAGGTACAAACCGATAAAAGAAACAATTCAGTCCGGTTAACCGGTAAATTTTCAACAGTTAATGATATAATGAATGTTCAGGTGGCAATGCCTGCACCAGCAATGCCGGTTTATGTAAAAGACATTGCTGCCGTTATTGATGGTGTAAAGGAAATAAGTTCAGTAAGCAGGTATAACGGAGTAAACGGAATTGGTCTGTTGTTGAAGAAGCAAGGTGATGCCAATGCCGTGGATGTTTCAAAATTGGTTCATGCAAAGCTTAAACAAATTGAAAGTGCAAACTCACAATATGGTGTAAAATTCGATGTCGCCGATGATTCAACAGATATGACTATTGCAGCAGTAAATTCGGTGGTTGATGACCTTATTTTAGCGGTTATTCTAGTATCACTGGTAATGTTTTTGTTTTTAAGAAGTTACCGGAATTCATTGATTGTTTTAATAGCAATTCCTACCTCATTAATTACCGCGTTTGCAGTAATGTGGCTGATGGGTTTCACCCTTAACCTGATGACACTGCTGGCCATGTCGTTGATTATAGGGATCCTGGTGGATGACGCCATTGTAATTCTGGAAAATATCCAGCGTCACCTCGATATGAACAAAGATAAAGGAGCCGCAGCATTAGAGGGACGAATGGAAATTGGTTTTTCAGCCATTTCAATTACCCTCGTCGATGTGGTTGTATTCTTACCCATTCTTTTTTTGCAGGTATTTGTAGGAGACATGCTGAAACAATTTTCTATTGTAGTAATAACATCCACCCTTACCAGCTTACTTGTAGGTTTTACCCTGGTGCCATGGCTGGCTTCGCGGATCGGGAAAAAGGAAAATTTAAAACCGACTAACTTCATAAATCGTTTTCTGCTTTGGTTTGAAAGACAATTAACAACATTTATTGATTGGTATGGCCGTCAGTTAGGCTGGGTACTCAGCCATAAAATTGCCTTCACGGGAATAGTTGTTTTTCTGCTGATAATGACAGTTGTAATAATGAAACAGGGCATTATTGGCAAAGAAATGATGTCGACAGGTGATCAGGGGAAGTTCCGGTTAAATCTTGAATATGACAAGACTACAACCGTTCAGGAGAACAATATCAGAACACATAAAGTCGAGAACTTTATCCTGCAGCAACCTGAAGTGGCAACACTTTTCAGCAATATCTCCGGGCCGAGTACAGGTATCGGAAGTCTGGGGGTTGGTTCTTCTAATTTATCAGAATTTACAATTCAGCTGAAGACTGAAAAGGAAAGAAAAATCAAAACAGAGCCGTTTATGAAATCGCTCCGGGAAGAACTGAAAAAAGAGTTTCCGGGAGTTAACTTTTCAATGGCTGTTTTAGGCTTGCTGCCAAAGCAGGCACCAATCAAGATAACCCTGAGCGGAGGCGATCTGGCTTTGATTATGAAAACAGGCAATGAACTGAAAGCAGCAATTGAAAAAATACCGGGTGCCGATAATGTCCGCTTATCAGTCGAAGAAGGAAGCCCTGAGTACAAGGTTATACCTGATAAAGATAAGATGCAGCGCCTTGGATTAACAACTGCATATGTCGGGTTAAATTTAAGAACCGCCTTCACAGGAAACGATGATGCCACTCTTACTGAAGATGGGACAGAGTATCCTGTCAGAATATGGCTGGATGACTTTGACCGGAAAAATTACGAAGATGTGCAACGTCTTTCAATCGTAAACCCAATGAACATACCCATCGAAGTTTCACAGTTCGCAAAAGTCATGCAGGATAATTCGCCATCGTTGCTTGAAAGATTAGACAGACAACCCTCTGTAACACTGACCTCCGAATCGTTTGGAAGACCATCAGGAACCCTTGCCGATGAAGCAATAAGCTTTTTAAAAGCACAACCTTTGCCCGAAGGAGTAAAACTAACCTGGGGGGCAGACATTAAGACACAAAATGAAAGCTTCGGAGCTTTGGGATCAGTACTTCTAATCTCATTTATACTGATATACCTTATTATGGTAGCTCTCTATGATAGTTATATTTATCCGTTAGTGGCATTATTTGCCATACCGATGGCTGCAATCGGCGCTTTCCTTGCTTTAAACTTATCATTAAACCATTTAACATTGTTTGCTCAACTTGGACTAATTATGCTAATGGGGCTGGTTACAAAAAATGCCATACTGATTGTCGATTTTACAAATCAGCTGAAAGCCGCTGGCAAGCACTATAAAGAGGCATTGATCATAGCGGGCAAAGAGCGTATGAGACCAATTTTAATGACAACACTGGCTATGGCGATAGGAATGCTGCCAATTGCACTGGCAAGAGGCACAGCCAGTGAATGGAAAAACGGTCTGGCCTGGGTAATCATCGGAGGACTGCTGTCATCAATGATTCTGTCGGTTTATCTGGTACCGATGGTTTATTACGTTGTGGACACAATTAAAGAAAAAATTACAAAAAATTAGTGAGGATCACTTTCAGGTATAAACGCGGAGGCATCCCGGGCTCTGGAAACCAAGTCAACTAAAAGCCAGGTACATAGTGCCGTAAAAATCAAGTATATTTATTTGACTTGGTCTTTTTCCTGGTGTAACTTTGAAAAATGTTGAACCAAAACTTTAGTAAGCAGCAATTCCGGGGAGTCAATTAATGAATAATCATTTTAAAACCTACCGTCATGACAAAAAAAGAAAGAATTGAGCGAAGGCTTGCCAACAGAACAAAAAGGCAGGAGCGAAAAAAACTAAGGAGAGAGAAACTGGATGAATTAATGACCAAAGTAAAGCAAGCACCAGACTTCCCTGAAGATGGCACCACACCAGATTATACGAAGAATTTCAGGGTTTACTGGCCTGTTGTAAAAGCCGGGCTAGTGTATGCTGAAACAGCTAAGATCACCAGGCCTAAAATGGATCTGCAGATTCAAAAGATCATTGCACTTGGTGACAGCATGGCTGCCAGTCCTGTTTTCGATCCGGATTCCGAATTCATTCTTAATATCCAGAAAACCTGGAGGATTATCAGAACCATACTCATCGCAATTACTGTTTTTATTACAAATGAGAATAAGGATGATATGATGGATAAGCTTATTGAAATCGGTGACTGGATTACAGGTCTCGACGGAGATGATTAATTTGGAGTTTATCATACCCGGGTATTTTTAATACGTCTTCTTCTACCCGATAGCTTTCAACGCAGACATCGTAAAATACTTAAGCCACGCATTGCGTGGCTTTTTGCTTTGTTTGGCGGTGCGGACGGGACTCGAACCCGCGACCCACGGCGTGACAGGCCGTTATTCTAACCAACTGAACTACCGCACCAATAATTTAATTGCGGTGCAAAAATAACCGTTTTTTTAATTATGCCAAACATTTTAAGCGAAAATAAAAAATTGATTTTTAATTGATGTTGTAAATATCACCCCGCTGCTCATGAAATATCCTTTTGTATTACTGCTTTTATTTCTTATTTTCAACTGGTATTAAACTTGCTTCAGTGATTCTTCATAAACGGGAAAAACTTCATTACAAGATTTAAAAAAATGCAAAGAAAAAAAAAGCATATCTTCCTTTATACCACTTCATTTTGCTTCTTATTATTACTTTTCCCGAATTGCTCCAGGCAGGTAAAAAATGATATCGGAGCCGGTAAAGACTGGCCGGTTTATCTTGGAGATAATTATTCAAGTCACTATTCAGGATTATCTGAGATCTCTAAAGAAAATATCGGAAAACTTACAGTTGCCTGGGAATATCACACCGGCGATGATGTAAGTGGAAACAGAAGTCAGATACAGTGTAACCCGATAATCATCGATGGAATATTATATGGAACATCGCCAAATCTGAAAGTATTTGCACTCGATGCAGCAACAGGAAAAGAGTTATGGAACTATGATCCTGATTCTCTGAGAAATTCTGCTCCAAATGTCAACAGGGGTGTCGCTTTCTGGAAAGATGGTAAAGATAAGCGCATATTATTTACATACGGTGAGTTCCTCTATTGCCTTGATGCGAAGACAGGGTTTCCCGTAATGACTTTTGGTGATTCCGGAAAAGTATCACTGAAAGAAGGATTAGGTGACAAATCAAACGACCTGTATGTTGCAGCAACATCGCCCGGAATAATCTACAATGATCTTCTTATAATAGGATCAAGAGTATCAGAAGGTGTTGAATCGGCCCCGGGACACATTAGGGCCTTCAATGTCCGTACCGGTGAGATGGAATGGGTCTTCCATACCATCCCCCACCCCGGGGAATCTGGTTATGACACCTGGCCCGCCGATGCATGGAAAACCGCAGGCGGCGCAAATTCATGGGCAGGTATGAGCCTCGATAAGCAACGGGGAATTGTTTATGTGCCCACAGGATCGGCAGCGTTTGATTTCTGGGGCGGAAACAGAAAGGGAGCAAACCTTTTTGCCAACTGCATACTGGCTCTCGATGCCAGTACAGGTAAGCGCATCTGGCATTTCCAGACAGTTCATCACGATATCTGGGACAGAGATCTGCCGGCGCCTCCAAACCTCCTGACAGTGACCCACGGAGGCAGGAAGATTGATGCACTTGCCCAGATAACCAAAACCGGATTCATCTACCTGCTCGACAGGGAGACCGGTTTTCCGCTGTTCCCTGTTGAAGAGAGAACTGTTCCCGGCTCTGATCTTGAGGGAGAAGAAACCTGGCCGACACAACCTTTTCCGACCTCACCTCCTCCTTTCATCCCTCAAACTTTTAAAAGAGAGGATATTACCTATATCAATTCTGAATCCCGCAAATATGTCTCAGGTATTATGGCAGGCTTGAGGACAGGTGAAATGTTCATTCCTCCCAGTGTCCAGGGCACTCTGATATTTCCCGGATTTGACGGGGGAGGTGAATGGGGTGGTGCTGCAATCGATCCCCTGAATTCCATTTTATATGTAAATGGCAATATTATGCCATGGATACATGAAATGTCCGGCCTGAATACAAAAAATAGTAATGCACCTGCAGGCGAGCCGCTTTACAGGATCTACTGCGCTGTGTGCCATGGCATAGATCTTCAGGGTGATCCATCGGGCACTTACCCTCCCATTAAACAGGTAACAAAAAGAATAAGCAGGGATGAAATTCTTGCACTGATAAATAATGGCAAGGGCATGATGCCTTCTTTTAAAAATATCAGTGAAAAGGACAAGCTTACGATTCTTACTTTCATTTCGGAAATGGATAAACCGGGGGAAAGCATTACAGAAGAAATAAAAATGAAAAAAAATCAGGTCCCTTATACTTTTAAAGGGTACAACCGTTTCCTTGACAAGGAGGGTTACCCTGCGATTAAACCGCCATGGGGAAACCTGTCGGCAATTGATCTTAATAAGGGTGAGATATTATGGCAGGTGCCACTTGGTGAATTCCCTGAGCTTACTGCAAAAGGAATACCGGTAACCGGAACGGAGAATTACGGAGGCCCTTCGGTAACTGCAGGAGGAATAATTTTTATAGGTGCTTCAAAAGATGGTTTCTTCAGGGCTTTCGACAAAGATACAGGAATGGAGCTATGGAAATATAAACTGCCGGCAGGCGGATATGCAACTCCGGCAATTTATGAGGCAGGAGGAAGACAATACGTTGTTATTGCATGCGGAGGAGGTAAAATGGGAACCCATTCCGGTGACAGTTACCTGGCATTTTCATTGAAAAATAATTAATCTAAAATTATGAAGACCCGTAAACTGGTGATTGTAACGCTGACAGTTTCTATTATTCTGAGTAATTGCAGTAAAAAAGATACTTTTTCAAAATGGGAACACTACAGGGGCGATCCTGGTGCAAATTGTTACTCCACACTCGATGATATAAATAAAGATAATGTTTCAGGCCTGGAGCGTGCCTGGATATTCCATTCAGGCGATGCAAGAGAAGGGAACAGGTCGACAATAGAGTGCAATCCGCTGATAATAAAGAATAAAATATTCATTACCTCTCCCGAACTAAAGCTGTTTGCACTCGATGCAGCCACAGGTAAAGAGATCTGGATGTTTGATCCTGTAAGTGATGGTGGAAAGTCTGATGTTAACAGGGGATTAACATACTGGGAAAAAGGGAAAGATAAAAGGATCTTCATTCCTGTTTCCGAGAGACTGTACGCAATAAATGCTGAAACCGGGGAAGTAATCAGAAGTTTCGGTAAAAACGGCTATATCGATTTCAGGGAAGGGCTGGACAGGGATGTGGAAAAAATCACTGCGGCTTCAAGTTCACCGGCTGTTATTTATAAAGATCTGCTTATCACAGGTTGTAAAGTTTCGGAAGGCGATGGAGCCGCTCCCGGTTATATCAGAGCATACGATGCCCTGACCGGAGAAATGAAATGGAAGTTCCATACTATTCCTCATCCCGGAGAATTCGGGTACGAAACATGGGATGATCCTGACTCCTGGAAAAAGATCGGAGGAGCAAATGCATGGGCCGGACTCGCATTAGATGCAGAAAGAGGAATAGTTTTTTGCCCGACAGGTTCGGCAGCACCCGATTTTTACGGTGGATACCGGAAAGGACAGGGATTGTTTGCCGATTGTCTCCTGGCTTTAAATGCGGAGACAGGCGAAAGAATATGGCACTTCCAGGTGGTCCATCATAACATCTGGGATTATGACCTGCCATCAACACCTAACCTGATAACCATTACAAAAGATGGCAAAAAGACAGATGCGGTTGCCCAGATAACTAAAATGGGACACGTATTTGCCTTCGATCGCGAAACCGGTGAACCGATTTTCCCTATTAAGGAAAGACCTGTACCACAATCGGATGTTGAAGGAGAAAAAACGTGGCCAACACAGCCATTTCCTCTTGCTCCGCCTGCATTTGTGAAGCAAAAATATACCCGTGATGATCTTCCGACAATATCAGAAGAAGCAAGAAGATTTGCCTCCGGGAAGCTTGATTCGGCACGGAATGAAGGTATATTCACTCCGCTGAGCTATCAGGGCACAATAGTTTTCCCGGGCTTCAGGGGAGGAGGAGAATGGAGCGGAGCATCCTTTGATTTTGAAACCGGCATTATGTACATAAATGCCAACCAGATACCCAACCTTGCATCTATCAGGAGAGCAGAAAGAGATAAAACAGGAACGGTCGTACGCGAGCTTCCGGGAAAAAGACTTTACCAGACTCATTGTGCATTATGCCATGGCCTGGAAATGATGGGGCAGGAAGTTTTTCCTGCCCTGACAGGTATTGAGAAAAAAATGAATCTCCAGCAGATCGACAGCCTTATACGATTTGGTAAAGGCCAGATGCCTCCTTTTCCACAGCTTAATGAGGCGGAAAGAAATGCTGTCACCAGACATGTTCTGGGTACTGAATTACCAGCCACTATTCAGGCACCAGATCCTGAAATTGAAAAACTTCCAAGATTTGTTTCTTCAGGCTATGCCCAGTTCCTTGATCCTCATGGATATCCTGCTGTCAAACCACCGTGGGGAACATTGAATGCCATTGATATGAATAAAGGGGTAATTATCTGGCAAAAGCCGCTTGGAGAATTCCCTGAGCTGATAGAAAAAGGAATCCCTCCCACCGGTACCCAGAATTTTGGCGGGTGCCTTGTTACAAAAGGCGGATTGTTATTTATCGGGGCAACAGCCGATGAAAAATTCAGGGCATTTGATAAAGAAACAGGCGAAATATTGTGGGAGTACAAGCTTCCGTACGGGGGTTATGCCACTCCGGCAACATATAAGGTAAATGGAGAACAATATGTGGTGATAGCAGCCGGAGGAGGCGGGAAAGTAGGTACTAAATCGGGTGATGCATGGGTCGCATTTAAATTGAAGAAATAGCCTTTTAAGTCTGCCTCATTCCTTCAATCCGGCTTCATTTCCTCGATTCAATATAATCCATAACAATTTCCTTCAATACGTTTGCAAATTTTAAGTGGGGTATTTCCTCATATCTGAAATATTGCGGGCGTTCGCCTTCAAGAAGCCTTATCTCTTCAAGAGGTATATTTATGCGTCCTGTATAGATAAATTTAATGTTGGGATATGCATCACCTTCAAAGACCTCAAATTTTTTGAAAAACTTATACTCCTTCAGATCGATATCCAATTCCTCTTTTACTTCACGTACAAGAGCTTCTTCGGGTGTCTCACCATCCTCAACATGCCCTCCTATAAGGTCCCAGTGCTGAGGAAAAGGAATACCAGGCTTGTTATCACGAAGATAGAGCAGTATCTCATTATTGTCGTTCTCAAATAATATGGCAGCTATCATCTTCATCTCCTGCAAAGTTATCACTATAATAATTATCATAAAAATTTGGTTTCATCTAAGTAAACCTTTCAGCTCTCAGAATTGTTAAAGAGCTAATCAACAAATGAAATCCTATGGAAGAAAATAATGGAATCTACCATCCCTCCCAGGAGGTGATTGACTATGCCACAGTTAAAGAATATGAGAATGCCTATAAGGCTTCAATTAAAAATCCCGAAAAATTCTGGCAGGAGCAGGCTGAATACCTTCAATGGTACAGGAAATGGGATAAAGTACTGGACAAAAGCAATCCTCCATTTTTTAAATGGTTCGTAGGAGGTAAAACAAACATAATTTTAAATGCCATCGACCGTCACCTTAAAACTCCGACACGAAATAAGCTCGCATTGATCTGGGAAGGCGAGCCCGGTGATTCACGCAGTTTCTCTTATCATGCCTTAAGCCGTGAAGTATGCCAGTTTGCTACGATACTTAAAAGCATGGGTGTGAAAAAAGGTGATGTTGTCACAATATATATGCCCCAGATCCCAGAGCAGATATTTGCCATGCTGGCATGTGCAAAGATTGGCGCTGCCCATAGCGTTGTATATGGAGGGTTCAGTCACGAGGCCCTTGCAGACAGGATCAATGATGCAAACAGCAGGGTCGTTATTACTGCTGACGGTGGATACCGTCGTGGCAAAGTGGTTGAGATGAAGAGTGTTGTAAATAAGGCAATGGAGCTTTCTCCGACTATGGAAATTTGCATAACTGTAAAGCGGACAGGAACGGAAGTGTACATGGAAAATGGCCGTGATTACTGGTTTCACGATCTGAAAGGTCTGCCTATGGCATTCGGATGTGAAACAGAGCAGATGGATTCATCAGACATGCTTTACCTGCTTTATACTTCAGGTTCAACCGGCAAGCCCAAAGCTCTCATTCATACTCACGGCGGGTACAGTGTTTACACCTCTGCCACCCACAGGCTGGTTATGGATGTTAAGCCCGAGGACAGGTACTGGTGCGCCGCAGATCCCGGATGGGTAACCGGACACAGCTATATCGTCTACGGGCCTCTTATAAACGGTTCAACAATTGTATCTTATGAAGGTGCGCCAAACCATCCATATCCTGACAGATGGTGGAAAATAATAGAGAAATCGGGCGTTAATATCCTTTATACCTCCCCCACTGCCATAAGAGGATTGATGAGATATGGCGATTCATGGCCAAACAGGAATAACATTAGCTCCCTGCGACTCCTCGGATCGGTTGGCGAACCTATAAACCCTGAAGCATGGGCCTGGTATCACAGGGTGATAGGAAAAGGCAAATGCCCCATAATTGACACATGGTGGCAGACCGAAACAGGTGGATTCATGATTACGCCATTGCCAATTACGCCATTAAAACCAGGGTCGGCTACAAAAC
Organism: uncultured Bacteroidales bacterium; assembly: GCA_942492865.1. Lineage (GTDB taxonomy): Bacteria > Bacteroidota > Bacteroidia > Bacteroidales > VadinHA17 > LD21. Next base: position 4,380,069 of record OW818650.1, read on the forward strand.
CTTTCTTCGGCATCGAAGCAGGTGTCGTTGATGAAAAAGGAAAAGATGTTAAACCCGGGGAGGAAGGCAACCTTGTGCTTAAAACTCCATGGCCTGGCCTTACTGCAGGCATTTATCGCGATCCTGAAAGGTTTATTGAAATTTACTGGAAAAAATATGAGAAATTCGGATGGTACAATACCGGCGATTCGGCTAAAAAAGACAAGGATGGATATTATTGGATCATCGGACGAATGGATGATGTAATAAAAGTTAGCGGATACAGGCTCGGAAGCGCTGAAATAGAAGGCGTTATGGCACGACACCCTGCAATTACGGAATCAGCTGCCATTGGTCTGCCTCATCAGCTTAAAGGAAATGCAATCCAGATCACTGCTGTACTGCGTCCCGGGTTTAAGCCTGACAAGGAATTGGAACATGAACTCATCACTCACATGGTGGAACACCTCGGTCCCATCGCCAGGCCCGAAGCAATTGTCTTCGCCGAAAGCCTGCCAAAAACGAGAAGCGGTAAGATCATGAGGAGGGTTCTAAAAGCCAGAGCTCTTGGATTACCTGAAGGCGACCTGAGTACTTTGGAAGATTGATCTCCCGGGGACCCTGGTGTCTTAATGGCATTTTTTTTATTTTTATAGTTAAGGAGCAATCTCAATGATCTGGTATTACTTTTAACACATCATGAAAATAGCTACCTATAACATTAACGGTATTAACGGACATCTTCACATCTTGCTGAGATGGCTCAGCGAATCGGCCCCCGATGTAGTATGCCTGCAGGAACTCAAAGCCCCCCAGGAGAATTTTCCCCTCGGTCCTCTACAGGATGCAGGTTACCAGGCGTTATGGAAAGGGCAGAAAAGCTGGAATGGCGTTGCAATACTTACTCGTAGCTCGGAACCTGTGGAGGTACGGAGCGAGCTTCCGGGCGATCCGGACGATTCAAACAGCCGGTATATTGAAGCAATGGTTAACGGTATTCTTGTTTGCTGCCTTTATCTTCCAAATGGCAACCCTTATCCGGGAGTAAAATTCGATTACAAGCTAAGGTGGCTCGAGCGGTTTACAAACCACGCACTATCCCTTATTGCAACAGGAAAGCCCGTTATACTTACAGGTGATTTTAATATAATCCCTACCGAAACGGATGTTTATAAACCGGAACGCTGGGTAAATGATGCATTGTTCCGTCCTGAGGTGCGGGCAGCCTTTAAATCCCTGATAGAACAGGGATGGACCGATGCAATCAGAAAAATCTATCCCGTTGAAACAGTTTATACTTTTTGGGATTATTTCCGTAACAACTTTGAACGGAATGCCGGAATGCGTATCGATCATTTCCTTCTGACCCCCGATCTCAGCAAAAAACTCACAGGCGCAGGTGTTGACAGGAATGTCAGAGGCTGGGATAAAACAAGCGACCATGCACCCGTATGGATCGGGCTTTCGGATAATTGAAATAAAAAGGTTTTTAACAAGGCTTCTTCTGTTAATTAAATTCCTCCTGGTTCAGGGTAATTCAATTGTTTGCCGAAGCTCCATTTTTTTATATATTAGTTCCCATGAAAACAACCATAGGATTACTTCTGATCATTCTTTCATCTTTATTGACTGAAACGATCAAATCGCAGACATCATCAGGACTGATATCATTTCCCGGAGCAGAAGGCTGGGGAGCTGCTTCCCGTGGTGGCCGCAACGGAAAAGTAATAAAAGTTACCAACTTGAATTCATCAGGCCCGGGAAGTCTTGCCGAAGCCTGTGCTACAAAGGGACCAAGGATGGTGATCTTTGAAGTAAGCGGTGTAATAAATGGTGATGTCCGTATTACAGAGCCATATATCACAATTGCAGGTCAGACTGCCCCCGGTGCCGGTATTACTATTGAGGGAATGCTCGGAACATATAATTACGGGATTAACGACGTGATTGTCCGTCATTTGAGGGTGCGAAGGCCGAGAGATGCCGGCAGTGGCGGCGATGCGATTCAGATGGGAGGACTGGGACCGGGCAACCGGGGTACCTGGAACATTATGCTAGATCATCTGTCATTGTGCTGGGGCAATGACGAAGTAATAGATGTTTATAATGCCCACGACGTTACGGTTCAGTGGTGCACCATAGAGGAATCGGATGATAAAGGTCATGATAAGGGGGCACACAATTACGGGATAATTTCCGCTGCTGAGAACAGCGGCGCAGTGTCAGTTCACCACAATCTTTTTGCAAATCATGCACGCAGGGTGCCCTGTATGGCACCCTACAGGGAAAATGCAACGGACGAATTTTGTAACAACCTGATATATAATTGCAGAGGTGGCTATACTGATGACGGACATGGAAACCGTGCCAAAAGCCCGGTAAATCTTTATAAAAACTATTACAGACGAGGACCGCAAACCATCACCAGGATGTATCCTTATGCCCTCTCAACTTTTATGAATTATTATGTGAAGGATAATTATTTTGAGGATTGGGGTTACCAGGATCATCCAAAAAGCTGGAAACCTGCCGGTGAGCCGGGTGGTGTTCCCGAATGGATCCAATTTAATAATAACGGCTTGGAGCTTGACGATCCGGGGAAAGCGCCACCTGTAACCACAGTGGATGCAAAGAAAGTTTATAAAATGGTCCTCTCGGCTGCAGGCTGCTGGCCCAGGGACCGTATAACAAAAAAAACCATAAGTGATGTAAAGAATCAAACCGGTGCATGGGGCCGTAATGCAGATCTTGAACCCTCCGATGAATGGTTCCTGGAAGGATTAAAGCCAGGCAAAGCACCTGCGGACACTGATAATGACGGTATGCCCGACTCATGGGAAAAGTCTCACAAGCTTGATCCCAAAAATCCCGGTGATGCCAACAAAATTGTACCTGATAACGTATCAAAGAAGAACAGGCATACGGGATATACTTACATAGAATTCTACGTGAATGAACTGGCCGAAAATATTACCGGTAAATAAAATCACTTCCACTTTAAGACATTAGTATCAATGAACCTTACAGATCTCGGGCTTACCGATGAAATAAAAAAATATGTTAAGGATAACGATCTCTCAGATTTCACTCTGGGCAGGGTAGTCCAGGAAAACCGGGAACGGTATATTGTATCTGCAGGCGACACATCATTTGAGGCAGAGATAACAGGAAACCTTCGATTCACAGCTGATTCAAGATCAGATTTTCCGGCGGTTGGCGACTGGGTGACAATGACGCTATACGATAATCATTTTGCAATAATTCACAGTATCATTCCAAGAAAAACAGTATTGGAACGACAGGCAGTTGGAAAATACGGTGAAAAACAAATCATTTCAACCAATATCGACTGTGCTTTTATAATGCAATCCATTGACAATAACTTCAATATAAACAGACTTGAAAGGTATCTTACAATATGTTACGCTGCAGGTATTGAGCCGGTTCTGATTATAAGCAAAACAGATCTTGCAACAGAAGCTGAAATTAATGATTCCATACGAACACTTAAGGAGAGGGATAAGAATGTGAAATATTTCCTTCTCAGTAATCCCGATCAGGAAAGCGTAAACCAGATAGCAAATTTAATTGAAAAGAGTAAAACTTACTGCGTTGTAGGTTCTTCCGGTGTCGGGAAATCAACCCTTATAAATAACCTGCTTAAAAGAAATGTTCTGAAAACACGGGAGATAAGCACAAGCACCAATAAAGGCAGGCACACCACCGGACACAGGGAACTTTTTGTTCTGGAGAACGGAGGCATTATTATTGATACCCCCGGGATGAAAGAACTTGGAATGACAGATAACTCAGAAGGCATTAAAACCACATTCGCCGAGATCGTAAAATTGTCGCTTAAATGCAGATTCCCCGATTGCAGGCACATTGACGAAAAAGGATGCGCAGTGATAGAAGCCACCGTGAATGGTTTGATAGAGAGTGAATCGGTTGAAAATTTCAGAAAGATCCTAAGGGAGCAGGAACACTTTCAGGCAACAGAAGCCGAGAAAAGAAAAAAAGATCGTGAATTCGGTAAGATGATAAAAAATGTATTGAAAGAGAAAAAAAAACATAAGTACTGAAAAACACCTTGACCTAAACGTGAGTATCCGCAAAGGCTTTTAGGGAGCTTAATTCTAAGCTATTAATTCATTGATTAAATAATATTTGCATTGTTTTTTTTTGTATCTTTACTAATAACCTCTCCATTTTAAGCATAAGACAAGCATCAATTTCTAATAAAATTTGACATGAGCAATATTATTATAAGCAGGATTGATCATTCAAGGATCAAAAGAAGAATTAATGATGCCAGGCAAACCAAAGCCATCAATAATTCAGAGGCTGAGACTCTCCTCAGAGAGCTTGAATTGGCAAAAATCGTGGAACCGGAGGAAATCCCTTCTGATGTTGTAACCATGAACTCAATTGTAAAGCTGACCTTTTTAAACAACAACAAACAGGTTCAATTTCAGATAGTATATCCCGATCAAGCGGATGTAAAAGAAAATAAGATCTCTATTTTTTCACCTATTGCAGCAGCGCTGATAGGATATAAAGTAAAAGATGAAATAGAATGGATGGTTCCCGGAGGGCGAACCAGGATAAGGATAGATGAAATAATTTACCAACCGGAAGCCTCGGGCGATTATACCTTATAAATTTTCTTCTGACCTAAAGTTAACTGACACATCCTTTTATAGTTTAATTTAACATTATTGCATTCTGCCTAAAACAATTTTCCTAAATGTCAGTTGCATATAAACTGTCTGACCCTAAATGAATAATTAAATCAGATATGAACAAAGTCGCGGCTACAGATATTGACAAGTATATTGCAACTTTCCCTGAAGAGGTAAAGGAAATACTTGAGAAAATAAGGCAGATAATCAGGACCGAAGCTCCTGAAGCCTCCGAGTCAATCAATTATGGCATTCCAACATTCAAATTGGGAGGTAACCTGGTTCATTTTGCAGCCTTCAGGACACATATTGGCCTATACCCTGCTCCATCAGCAATAGAAGCCTTCAAGCAGGAGCTCTCACCTTACAAGGGGGCTAAAGGATCTGTTCAGTTTCCGCTTGATAAACCAATCCCTTTTAAACTAATCAGGGAAATAGTAAAATTCAGGGTCATTGAAAATCAGGAGAATGAAAAGATTCAGGCTGAAAAGAAAAAGCTAAGCCGCAGGAAATAACCAACCATCCATAGGTCGATTTAAAAAAATTCAGATCCTGGTTCACAGTATCTAATCGACATTCAACTAAGCAGGTTATGATCCATAAGGGTCGTCCCTGAAAATTATTGCATCTCCGTTAAAAGCCAAATAAACCGTATATTTGAAGAAATTAGTACATAACTGGAATTTATGAATTTGTCGACAGAGAATATACTGTTAGTTGGCTCAATTCTTCTTTTTATTTCAATTATAGCCGGAAAAACATCATACAGATTCGGAGTTCCGGTACTTATTTTCTTCTTAATAATTGGAATGATGGCTGGTTCCGAGGGAATTGGCGGCATTTATTTTGACAATCCGAAGATTGCACAGTTCATTGGTATCATAGCTTTGAACATTATCCTTTTTTCAGGAGGTATTGATACAGACTGGCATTCTATAAAGCCCATACTCTCAAAAGGAATGGTCCTGTCAACTTTAGGAGTGTTGGTTACAGCACTTATTGTGGGAATATTTGTGTGGCTGGTTACAGATTTTACAATTTTTGAAGGATTATTGCTCGGTTCTATAATCTCGTCAACGGATTCTGCAGCTGTCTTCTCAATTTTGCGTTCCAAAAAACTTGCTTTAAAAGGCAGTTTGCGTCCGGTACTTGAACTGGAAAGCGGAAGTAATGACCCTATGGCATATACTCTTACGATTGCATTGACAGGAATTGTGATCAGTCAGCAATATGATCTTGTAAATATCACCTTCTTCTTTCTTAAACAATTTATAATTGGAGGTGTACTTGGCCTGGTTTTCGGCAAACTGAGCAAAATTGCAATAAACAATATCAGGCTTGATAACGAGGGGCTCTACATTGTGCTGGTGATTGCCATTATGTTTTTCTCCTTTTCCGCAACAGATTTTGCAGGAGGAAATGGCTTTCTGGCAGTGTATATATGTGCTGTTTACCTCGGCAAGCAGGAACTTATTCACAAAAAGAAGATACTCAAGTCATTTGATGGTTTTGCATGGATAATGCAGATTGTTCTTTTTCTTACTCTGGGGCTGCTGGTTTATCCCAGCGAAATTATACCTGTTATGGGGATCGGATTATTAATCTCATTATTTCTTATTCTTGTCGCCCGCCCGTTAAGTATCTTCCTGAGCTTAGCTTTTTTTAAGGTCCGTACCCGGACAAAACTTTTTATATCCTGGGTAGGATTGCGCGGTGCAGTACCTATTGTATTTGCAACTTATCCGCTGCTGGCCGGAGCCGAAAAGTCGCAAATGATATTTAACATTGTTTTTTTTATATCGCTGACATCCGTAATGATCCAGGGAACTACCCTGCCTTTTGTGGCAAAGTGGCTGCATCTTACCCTGCCTGAAAATATAAAACATCGTATTCAATCGAACATTGACATTGGCAAAATGCCAAAATCAAAACTAACTGAGATAATTATTCCTCAAAACTGCGAATCAGCAGGTATGCGCATAGTTGAGCTTGGACTCCCGGCCGCAACAGAAATAGCAATTATCCAAAGGGCTGATAAGTATCTGACGCCTGATGGCTCTACCCGGCTTGAAGCCAATGATAAATTATTTATCTTAACGGACAATACTGATCAAATTGGCAAAATATTACATTGTCTGAAATTGCAAAAGGATTTTGAAGATGTCACAGAGCTTATTTAGAATTAAAAATCATTCTGAACCTGGAAAATGGAGATACTTATAATTACGATACTGATACTGGTGAATGGTTTCTTTGCACTTTCAGAAACGGCACTGGTCTCATGCAAGAGATCGAGACTCGAACAGTTGAAGGCTGAAGGCCGCAAGGGAGCAAAAACCGCATTGAAATTGCTTCATAATTCAGGAAATTTCCTTTCCGCAATACAGGTTGGCATTACATTAATAGGGATAGTAACCGGTGTTTACGGAGGAATAAATATTTCGGATGATATAACACCCTTTCTTCAGAAATTTAAGATTTTTGAAAATACAGCACATGAAATTGCACTTACAATTACTGTTATCACAATTACATATTTTTCAATTGTTATCGGCGAACTTGTTCCAAAAACAATTGCATTGGGCAACCCTGAAAGAATTGCTGTCAAAATCGCACCTGTAATAAACTACTTCAGCATAATCTTTTATCCCATAGTACGGTTTTTATCATTCTCAACCTCATTTATTAACAGGCTTTTAGGGACAAAAAGGAACGACCAGCAGCTTACCGAGGCTGAACTGAGACAGATGATAAGGATTGCCTCCCGTGAGGGAGTAATTGAAAAATACCAGAATCTGATCCATGAGAAAGTGTTTTATTTTTCTGATAAAAAAGCAAAACATATAATGACTCACAGGACAGAAGTACAATGGATCGATCTGAACCAGGAGCCTGAAAGGATAAAAATTGAAATACTTAAAACGAAACACAGCAAGCTTATCTGTGCTAAAGATAATCTTGATAATTTTGTTGGCGTCCTTCTTGTAAGGGACTACCTTTTATCTCTTTCATCAGGCAGACAATTGAATATAGGCGACTTGCTTACACAGCCATTAATAATTCCTGAAAATGCTGATGCCCATAAAGTGCTTGAATCTCTGAAAAAGAACCGTAAATACTTCTGTATTGTAGTTAACGAATACGGGAGCTTCGAAGGTATCATCACCCTGCATGACATTATGGAAAATATAATAGGCGATTTTCCAGAAGAAGGCGAAACGGATGAGCCGGACATCTTTGTCAGGGACGATAAATCATTCCTTATCAGCGGTGACGCTTCGGTTGAAGTACTGGATGGTATCTTTGAAAATTACAGGACTGATTTTGAACATATCGATTACTCTACAGTTGCGGGTTTTGTCCTGGTTAATATTAAAAAAATTCCTGAAATAGGCGATAAATTCGAATACTCCGGACATACCGTGGAAATTGTTGATATAGACGGCAAAAGGATTGATAAGATCCTGATCAGCAAATTATAGAAACGCGACTCCATAAAAAAACTGGCCCCTATAGAGCCAGCTCATTTATTAGCAACGAGAATCATTTTACAATTGGTTTTACCGGTGTCAGGCTGGTATCCAGAGTTGATTTCTGGCCTGAACGTACGCCCTGTGAGCCTGTGCTTACGGAAGGCGGTACGCTCCTGTATTTGATAGTATCGGAACGATCAGTTGTTCCCATGCCACTTCCCTCTGTTCCGGTTCCTCTACGAAACTTTGCCGTATCCACCTGAACATCCTGGCTGTTGCTATTGACCGCATCATTACGATGCATATTTTCGTAATCCCTGGCACGTGTCCCCATGGCGCCATCATCCACGTTTTCTTTGTTTTGAGTATTAGACTGGCCGCATGACAGGAGAACGACAGGCACAGCCATTAATAGAAAATATTTTAAGTTTTTCATAATTATTTTTTTAAATTTTTAGTGATTGTCTGATCTTCTATTTTAGAATTAAGGTGAGCTCTGTCAGATTTACCCAGAGCCCACCTTACTTTGTTAATATATGATCATTGAAAAAATATTATTACCTGGGAGTTACAGAAACCGAATCCGGTTTAGGCTGACTTCCCATGGCTGGAGTGGTTGAACTTCCCTGACTTGGATAAGCTGAGCTACCCTGGCTTGGGTAAGTTGAACTTCCCTGACTTGGGGAGGTTGAGCTACCCTGGCCTGGATAAGCTGAGCTACCCTGTCCGCTTGATCCCTGTGAGCCTTGTTTCTCGCTCTTGACAGGAGGAGTTGCCTGGCTATCATCATCGCTTGATGAACGTGCTCCCTGGCTGTGGTCACCACTCTGGTCACTTTTATGTGTATCTGATGATCCCATTCCGCTATGTGAAGCTGATTTTGATCCCCAGATTTCAACTTTAGCTTTATCACTCTTGTTGCTCTGCGAACCCATAGCCTGATTGCTGTTATAGTTGAAAGTGATCTTTTTCAGTTCACTGTCACCTTTCAGATTGATGACTTCACTCTCACTTCTTGCCTGAAGTGATTTAGTCAGATTTACCTGCTGTTTTTCTCCATCTTCAAATTCCATTTCTATATTACTGAGGTTTACAGCAGCATCAGTTGCCTTAATTTTAATGGCTTTATATCCCAGGCCTCCGCTTACATTAACTATTTCCTTATCTTTCGACAGATCCAGGGATTTTTCTCCCAATTTCTGCCAGTCTTTATCTTTTGTCTGATCTGCCTGGGACTTAACCGGCTGAGTTTGTACCGATTTCTCTGATTTTGATTGCTTAGTCATATCTGATTGGTCAGAAACTGACGGAGCGGGTTTGGTTTGCGTTTGCGCAAATGCCATACTAAAACTTACAGCTATGGCGAAGATACTAATTGTTACTTTTTTCATAATTATCATTTTATTAATTTAAATGTTTACAAAGTTGGCCCTCAAATCATTCTGCACTGTTATATAACTACAGAATTACCTTACATGATTTTTTATGCCTTGTGAAAATCAACACATTAAAAATGTGATATCATGTCCTCTACCTCTTCCCGGGTCTTACCAAGCTTCTTTTGAATTCTGCCCAGCATCTCCTCCTCTTTACCTTCTGCATACTGAAGGTCATCATCAGTTAAGTCAGCGTACTTTTGCCGCAGCTTACCTTTAATTATGTTCCAGTTTCCTTTAATTACTGCAGTCTTCATAATTTAGTTTTTTAATTGGTTAATAATATTGGCAAAATTACTTGCTTATCAATGGTTTGCGTTACATCATTTTTTTAAAACATTACAGGATTTCCCTTATTGCCGGGTTATGAGAAGATTATATAAAATCAGATACAGGTTGACCCATTTCTTCAGAGTACCATTCATCAGGTGAGGTGTTTGGTAAAACTTTGAATGTGTGAATAGTGTAATGAATTTAAATAAAAATGTAACACCCAAAATGCTGTATAATCTACTTTTACACTATCTCTAAACTCATATCTCCCGGCTTACCGGGATGTTAAAAGATTAAATAATATCACTGGTTATTCGTTAAAAGAATTTAAATGAAATTTCAGGTTAAGTGCGATATAAATCAGGCTTGCAGGGTCATACTGCAGGAACGGCTTGAACATCTTGGAGTCCCTTATGAAATTACCGGCGTTGGTGAAGTTTTGTTGAAGGGACCGGTGCCACAGGATAAATTCCAGGAATTTGAATCCTCAATAAAACGATATGGCATTGAAGTAATTGATAATCCTAAATTCGCCATAGTTCAAAAAATAAAAGAGGTTATAATAGAGATGGTATATAAGAAGGATAAGTTACCTGATTCTAAAATTTCGATCTACCTGGCAAACCGGATGAATCTCAGTTACGGATATCTGTCTAAAGTATTCTCGGAGGTAACCTATACTTCAATTGAGAACTTCATGATAATCCAGAGGATCGAAAGGGCAAAGCAGTTGATAATTGAAGAGAAACTAACCTGTACTGAAGTTGCATGGAGAATGAATTATAGCAGCGTTGCGCATCTTTCCTATCAGTTTAAAAAAACAACTGGGTTAACACCGACTGTTTTTCAGAGAATTATAGGAAGAAGAAATTCACTGAATTCAACTGCCGAAAATGTAAACAACCAAATTTATGGAAAATGATGCTTTACACGTCCTTCTTGCTGATGATGATGAGGACGATCGTAATTTTTTTAAAGAAGTTTTACAGGAAATAAAAGTAAAAACTGTTGTGACTCTGGTCAACGACGGTCAGCAGTTAATGAATTACCTCAGCCAGCATGAAAGCAAGCTTCCTAATGTCATATTTCTTGATCTGAACATGCCCGTTAAAAGCGGTTTGGAATGTTTAAGAGAGATCAGGATGAATAAAAAGCTGCGTGATCTTGCTGTTGCCATCTACTCAACATCTTCATCAGATGAGAATATTGAAGAGGCTTTTGTACAGGGAGCCAATATCTATATCAAGAAACCAAGTGATTTTTCAATGCTCAAAAACGTTCTTGAGCAGGTCATTAACCTGAACTGGCAATATCATACATCAGGTCTGAAGAAGGAAAACTTTTTATACAGATATTAATCTACTCCGATCATGCTTCTGAAGCAAAAGCTCACATCAGCATTACTGGTGAGTATTTTGGTTATTTCAATATTTACCCTATTTTTTGCAGCAGGTATTTCTTACCGGCAAATCAGGGTTCAAACGGAATCTACTGAACTGATCGTTCATTCATACAGAATTTATATAGCTCTCGAACAGGTTAATTCATTCACTGCCGAAGCTGAAACCAACCACCGGAGTTTCCTCCTTACAAGAGACTCAACTTTTCTTCAGCATTATGAGGATGCAACCATTAAAGCCAAATCGACTTTTAATAAACTTAAATTACTTACCACAAAAAATATGGAGCAAGGCAAAAACCTTGACAGCCTTATAAATTTGGTTTATCAAAGGTTCTATTATCTAGACAACCTGCTTGTCAGGAATGAAAAAAGCACTGGGTATAATGAATATCTTACCAACATTTTGCTGAAGGGAAGCGAAATAATGTTCCAGACTCATGCGCAGATTCAAAGGATGATAGAGAGTGAAACTGAGTTCCTGAAAAAATACGAGATGGAACATGAAAAAGATATAAATCTTTCGCCATTTTCCATCCTTTTCACTGTGCTGTTTTCACTTACTGTTTTCAGCTTTTCATTTTATAAGATCAACAAGGACCTAAAAGGCCTTGCCAAAACCAACAATCAGCTGCTGATAAACAATGAAGTTTTTGAACATTCCGAGCAAATAGCGGATATCAGTTCGTGGTACTGGAACATTAAAGAGAACAGATTGAGTTACTCAAACAACCTTTACCGGTTACTTGGGTGTAATGTCAATGAATTTGAACCAAGATTCGAAAATTTTCTTGAATTTGTCCATCCCTCCGACAGGCATAAACTCATTGAGGCAAATCTTAAAATAATAAAAGAACTCTATCCTTCTGTTATCTATTTCCGTGTAATCAGGAAAGATGGTGTTCTGAGGCATTTTAAGTCTATTGGTAAAATCATTACTGACAATTACGGTGCAAATTTCAGTATCGGTATAAATGCTGATATTACCGAGCAATATTACAAGGACAAACTAATAGAGGAAAAGATCAATGATCTTGAAAAATCAAATAAACAGCTTACGGCTTTTAATCATATCGCAAGTCACGATCTTCAGGAGCCACTGCGTAAGGTACAGACATTTATTTCCAGAATAAGCGGCAAGGATTTTGTATCGATCCCGGATAAAGTAAAAGAATACCTTTACGGAATAAAAAAGGAAGCAAACAGGATGCAATCATTCATTACCGATCTTCTGCTTTATTCCCGTGCCAGTAAATCGGAGAAGACTTTCGAACCTGCCAACCTTAATGACCTGCTTGAAAACACGATACGGGATCTTTCAGAAAGGATAGAGGAAAAAAATGTGATAATAAAGTCAACCTCTCAATTGCCGACCATCAACGTTATTTCATTTCAGATTAAGCAACTTTTCAATAATCTGATTTCAAATTCTATTAAATACAGCCAGGATGGCAGAAATCCGGTTATAAATATCAAATCCAGGATACTGCCGGGAAATGAAATTCCTTTTCCTTCAGAGACATCCGACAGGTTCTATGAAATATCTTTTTCTGATAATGGGATAGGATTTGAACAAAAATATGCAGAGAAGATCTTTACCCTGTTTTTCAGGCTTCACAGCAACATGGATTACTCTGGAACAGGTATCGGGCTTGCTATATGCAAGATAATCGTAGAAAACCATAAGGGATTTATAACGGCCGAAGGCATGCCGGGTAAAGGCTCTACTTTCAGAATCTATCTTCCTCTTTCATCTACGTATTAGAATAATTTTAATGATAGTAATTTATCATATTTAAAAAACCCGACCTGAAATAAAATGATTACAATTTTCTGATATAATTATGTAATAGATTAATAATATTATGTAACGGTTTAAAGTCACTATCTGACCACCTTTGTTACAGATATTTGATAATAACAAATTAATACCTTACATCATGGGAAGCTTACTTTATATCGTTGCCGTTATTCTGGTTGTTGCCTGGTTAATTGGATTTATTGGATACAACGCAGGTGGACTGATTCATGTCCTTCTTGTAATTGCTGTCATTGCAGTTATTATCAGGATCATTCAGGGAAGAAGGGTTATCTGACACCGACCGCAGGTTCTGAACGACCCTGATACTTCAGTGTATTAGGGTACTCTTCTTTAGGGGATTCCTGTAATAATACCATATAAATGTGAAATCAGAGAATGTTACTAATCTTCCGTTCTATCTGAAGGCCACTGTAATAATTATTGGAATATTTTCCCTGTTTACAATAGCCTACATTGCGAAAGGAATATTAATACCGATAGTCTTTTCCATTATAATGGCCATACTTCTTAATCCCGTTGTAAATCTGATAAAAAGGATTGTTGGCAACAGGATAATTTCAATTCTCATAACACTTCTGTTCGCTTTTATTATTATTGCAGCCTTCAGTGCGTTTTTAGTTTCACAGTTTAGCCGTTTTACAGAATCATGGCCTGCCCTTGCTGAAAAGGTAGTTGGAATGATCAACGATTCTGTAGAGTGGTTATCAGCGAAATTCAGGATCAGTGAATGGAGTATCCATGAATGGATCTCTGAAAACAGCAAAAAGCTTTTAGCATCAAATACTGAAATGATAGGAAGTACAATCACCACTTTCGGCAGCCTCCTTGTAACTTTTCTGTTGATCCCGGTGTACATCTTCCTGTTTCTTCATTATAAAAGCTTATTGCTTGATTTTCTCAGCAAGGTCTTTAAAGAATCTGATCAGGAAAAGGTCGGCCAGGTTATAAACCAGGTCAAGACACTCATCCAGAGTTATCTGCTCGGTCTGCTAATGGAAATAGGTATTATCGCGATCCTTGAGATTACGGTTTTATCTGTTCTTGGAATTGAGTATGCTGTACTGCTTGGGATTTTGGGCGCATTGCTAAATCTTATACCATATATTGGCGCAATTATAGCTGCCGTTCTTCCTATGATTGTTACACTGGCCACAAAATCATCGGGGATGTATGTACTTTATGTGATCATTGCATTCTACGCTATTCAGTTGATCGACAACAATCTTATCGTGCCCCGGATTGTTGCTTCAAAAGTAAAGATCAATGCACTTTTTTCGATACTCGTTGTTATTGTCGGGAATGCAATGTGGGGAATTCCCGGAATGTTTCTTTCCATACCATTACTTGCAATCATAAAGCTCATTTTTGACAATATAGAACCTTTAAAACCCTGGGGATTCCTGTTTGGTGATTCTGCACCCAATCGCACCGTTAAATTCAGGAATTTCAAACGTACCATCCGGAATAATAGTCCACAGAAGTAACATACTGTAAGTAATACTTTTTATTCTTTGCTTACACGTTACATCTGATGCCGGAATTTATTTTATCTGACATAAGATTACTCCCCCAAGAAATTGCAGGCAAATTAACAAATGGTTAAATTTATTATCTTGCAAGGATAAAAATTTGAGATATGGATCTTGAATGGCTTCTGAAAATCAATCCCGTTCTTCTTGCTCTGTTTGCAACCCTCTTTACATGGGCACTGACAGCTCTTGGTTCATCAATGGTCTTTTTCTTCAGGAAAATAAATAAGAAAATACTTAACTCCATGCTTGGATTCGCTGCAGGAGTAATGATTGCAGCCAGTTTCTGGTCTCTGCTGAATCCTGCTATCAGGATGGCTGAGGAATCTGGAATTGAGCCATGGTTGCCGGCAGTGACGGGCTTTCTGCTCGGCGGCCTTTTCATCTTTCTGATAGATAAAATACTACCCCACCTTCACATGGGTTTATCGCGCGACAAAGCTGAAGGGATAAAAACTACCTGGCAACGAAGCATACTGCTGATGCTTGCAATAACTCTTCATAATATTCCCGAAGGCCTGGCTGTCGGCGTAGCATTCGGTGCTCTGGCAAGTAACCCTGATTCAGGTGCTTTGGCTGGTGCTGTGGCACTGGCAATTGGTATCGGATTACAGAATTTTCCTGAAGGAGCTGCAGTCTCCATTCCATTGAGAAGAGAGAATTTCTCAAGATTAAAAGCGTTTAATTACGGGCAGTTGTCAGGGGTAGTGGAACCAATAGCCGGGGTTGCAGGAGCCTATCTGGTATCGTATATTGCACCTATTCTTCCTTATGCACTTTCATTTGCTGCAGGATCAATGATTTTCGTAGTGGTCGAAGAACTGATACCGGAATCCCAGAGCGGTCATGAGACCGATCTGTCAACGACAGGCGCTATGGTGGGCTTTGCAACTATGATGTTCCTCGATGTTGCTCTGGGATAAAGCCCGCAAACGGACCATGATTTTTTAACATACATAATTCAAGGTACAAAAACATTACCCATGATTAAAAAATTCTTAGCCGGTTCATGCATCGCTCTTACACTGATTTCGCTTTCCTGCAAAAGGGAAGCAACACCTTTAAGCCTCCACCCGCAAAATCCACATTATTTTCTTTTTCGGGGAAAACCTGCTGTGCTTATTGGCTCTACAGAACACTACGGCGCTGTTCTTAACACTGATTTTGATTATATTCCTTATTTCGAAGAGCTTAAAGCCAAAAATCTGAATATTACCCGGACTTTTTCAGGCATCTATCTCGAACCCCAGGGCGCCTTCGGAATTGCAAAAAATACTCTCGCCCCGGCAGAAGGAAAACTAATCAGTCCATGGAAGCGCAGCGACGAGCCCGGATACGCCAAAGGCGGCAACAAGTTTGACCTGGATCAGTGGGATGAAGCCTATTTTGACAGGTTGAGCGATTTCATTAAAGAGGCCGGAAAACGTGACATCATCGTAGAGCTTGATCTTTTTTCTAATTTCTATGATACAATTCAATGGAAGTTGAGTCCCATATATATCGAAAATAACATAAATAAGGTTGGAGACATTAAGGATCATAAAGAAATTCTCTCATTAAAACATCCTGAGATAATTGCGGTGCAGGAAAAGATGGTAAGGAAGATAGTAAATTCATTAAAAGATTTTGATAATTTGTATTATGAAGTCTGCAATGAACCGTATTTTGGTGATCTGGAAGCACTCGCAGAATGGGAAAAATATATGACATCGGTAATAACCGATACAGAAAAAGATTTTAGGCATAAACATCTGATATCAAATAATATAGCCAATAAATCAAAAAAAATAACAGATCCGAATCCCAATGTTTCAATTTTTAATTTCCATTATGCAAAACCTCCTGTCACAGTTGCGATGAATTACGGGTTGGATAAGGTAATCGGTGATAACGAAACAGGATTCAAAGGCATAGAAGATGTGCAGTATCGTACTGAAGCATGGGACTTCATGGTTGCAGGCGGAGGCCTGTTCAATCATCTTGATTATTCATTTACTGCTGATCATGAAAACGGAACTTTTATTGTCGAAAAAGGCCAGCCCGGAGGCGGAGGGGCTACTATCAGATCCCAGCTAAAAATCCTTAAGGAAGTATTCAATGAGGTTGATTTTATTAAAATGAAACCATCCGACTCAATAATAAAAAATTTATCCGGGTCAGCAACGGTAAGGATTCTCGCAAATGAGGGAGAGCAATACCTCATATATATTAATAATACCGTAAAGAAAGAGGAGGAAAGAAACAAGAATTTTAGTTTTATAATGGAACTTGCCAGAGGTAGGTATAAGGCTGAATGGATAAACCCGGTAAGCGGCGACCGTTCAGGATTGAATATTGGCAACTACCAGGGGGGAGAACTGACTGTCAATACCCCTCCCCTGTCAGAAGACATAGCACTGCTGATAAAGAGAAGATAACAAAGTACCTGTATTTATCAATTTAATAAACACATCTTAACGGTTTACATAAACTGAAAATATATGAATAGCTAAACCTGAGGATAATATCAACGTTTCAGAAAATGGAAAGGAAATCTGTGTTAATAACCGGGGCAAACAGGGGAATTGGCTTTGAGATAGCACGGCAGCTTGGATGGAAGGGTTTTCATCTATTCATTTCGGGCAGAGATGAAGCAAAGCTCTCAGAAGCGGTCAATAAACTTAAGAGAGAACCTGTGTCAGCTGAAATGATTGAAATGGATGTGAGCGATGATAATAGTGTTCTGGCAGCCTTTGAACTGATGTCAGAGCGTAAGATCACCTTCGACGTGATTATTAATAATGCCGGTATCTCGCTCAGGGAAGACCGTTCGCTGGTAAAAGTTGATACAGAAATATTAAAGGTTTTAGTGGATACCAACTCTTACGGACCTTTAAGGGTTATAAAAGCCTTTCTTCCGCTTATGAATAAGCCCGGAAGAATAATAAATGTTTCAAGCACCGGCGGATCAATGACTGAACCTGTCGGAGGATGGTCGCCCTCCTATTGTGCCTCAAAAACTTTATTGAATTCTATTACCCGGCATCTTGCGTATGAGCTCTCACTTAAGAAAATTTCAGTTAATGCAGTCTGCCCCGGATGGACCAGAACGGATATGGGAGGCAGCGCAGCGCCCCGATCAGTTGAAAAGGGAGCTGAAACGCCGGTATGGCTGGCTTCAGAGGCTCCTCAGGAACTTACCGGTAAATTCTTCAGGGATAAGGAAGAAATAAGCTGGTGACCTCAAAGTTATTTTAAAGTGAGTCCAGATTCGCCATGGTGCAGAGTCGCAGAATTTCAGAGAATAATTTATTTTCACTATCTTTATTGTAAACGACCCCAAAATTCCTGATATGAAGTTTTCATTGCTAAACTCCTCAATTATCATTGCTCCATGTATTTTTGCCCAGTGCCAGGGTGAACAAAAAGAAACACCTTTGCAAAAGCCTAATATATTGATTGCAATGGGAGATGACATTTCATTTCCTCACATGAGCGCTTACGGTTGCAGGTGGGTAAAAACACCGGGCTTTGACAGAGTTGCCAGTGAAGGCATCCTCTTCAATAATGCTTACACTCCTAATTCAAAATCAGCTCCCTCAAGAGCCTGTATCCTTACAGGTAGAAATAGCTGGCAGCTTGAAGAGGCGGCAAATCATATTCCGTACTTTCCTGCAAAATTCACAACCTTCATGGAGTCGCTTGGCAGAAATGGCTATGAAGTAGGCTACACTTCAAAGGGATGGGCCCCCGGTGTTGCTCTCGACAGCACAGGCAAACCCAGGCAGATGACTGGGAAACCATTTAATGCAAGGAAAAAAGCTCCTGCAACTAAATTTATGTCTGCATCTGATTATGCGGCCAACTTTGCTGATTTCCTGTGCACCTTAGAGGAAGGAAAGCCTTTTTGTTTCTGGTATGGAGGAACTGAGCCTCACAGAAAATATCAATTTAAATCGGGTGTCGAAACAGGGGGCAAAAAATTATCGGATATTGATAAGGTACTGAGCTTTTGGCCCGATAATGATATTGTCCGTAATGATATGCTCGATTACGCACTTGAAGTTGAATATTTCGACAGTCACCTGGATAAGATGCTAACCATACTTGAAGAAAAAGGCTTACTCGAAAATACCATCGTTATTGCTACAGCCGATAACGGGATGCCTTTCCCACGTGTAAAAGGGCAAGCCTATGAATATTCCAATCACATGCCGCTTGCAATAATGTGGGGAAAGGGAATCAAAAACCCCGGAAGGGAGATATCCGATTTTATCAGCTTTATTGATATTGCGCCCACTGTGCTTGAAGTTGCCGGCATAGATGAGTCGGAAAACGGCATGCAGCCTATCCAGGGGAAAAGTTTTACAAATATCTTTTATTCAGGTAAAAAATGGAACGTCGACCGGTCGCGTAATCATGTTCTTATAGGAAAAGAAAGACATGATGTCGGTCGCCCTGATGATACAGGGTACCCTATCAGGGGAATTGTAAGAGATGGATATCTTTACCTTGTTAACTTCAAGCCTATGCGCTGGCCGGCAGGCAATCCCGAGACAGGCTACATGAATACTGATGCAAGTCCCACCAAAACAAATATTCTGAGTTTACATAGAATTGGCGAAGATCCGTTATTCTGGAACCTGTGCTTTGGATTGAGGAGCAATGAAGAGCTTTATAATCTGACATCCGATCCTGATTGCGTGAAAAACCTGGCAGGTGATCCCGGACTGAACAATCTGAAACAAAGTCTTCGTCAGCAGCTTTTATCTGAATTAAGAGAACAGGATGATCCAAGGGTGATCGGAAATGGCGACATTTTCGACAAATACGTTTATGCCGAAGAGGCAAGCAGAGATTTTTATAACAGGTATATTAAAGGCGAACTATCCAGAAAGAGTGCAGGCTGGGTCGATTCAACTGATTTTGAAAATTGATTTTGGATTAAACAGATTTATGGATATAAAATTATCCATTCGATAAAGCTTAACTGATCTGATGAGCAAATTCAGAATTGAAATTCTAACTCCTTTAGAATATTTCGAATGGAATAGTTTCGTAGATCGATCGCCCCAGGGGGATATGTTTTGTTATTCCTGGTGGCTTGATGCCATAACAAAATCTAATTTCAGTATTATTGTTGCCATTGAGAAAAATGAGATAGTTGCAGGCATCCCGTTGGCTTATGATGCACAAAAGAAAGTAAATGAACCTCCTCTGACCCGAACCCTTGGCGTATTATATAAATCGCAAATCAATCTGTCAGAATACAAACAGGTTTCCAATCAAAGAAGATGGTTAACTGCCTTGCTGGAACATATCCCCATGGAAGATTTCATTCAGATGTGCATGCACCATAATTTTAAAGACTGGCTTCCGTTCCGATGGAAAGGGTTTAAGCAGATAACACGATATACTTACCTGATACACTATCAGAACCATTCTGTTGATGATCTATGGAAAAATCTGAACCAGGGAAGAAAAAACAGTATTATCAGAGCGATCAATAATAATGTCAAAGTTGAAGAAACGGATGATTTTGAATTGTTGTATCAATACTGTGGTTTATCGTATGAACGTCAGGGTCTGAAATTCAGAACTCCATTGAAAGATCTGCATGCTCTCGACCTATCAATAAAAAATTACGGACACAGATTGATTTTAAAAGCAATAGATGATGAAAATCAGGTTCATGCACTGAGTTATGTCGCTTTCAACAATCGTTCAGCTTATTATCTGCTTAGCGGATCTGACAAAAAATACCGCCAAACAGGAAGTCATACATTGCTATTATGGGAAACAATAAAATATTTCAGAGATAAGGTCGAATATTTTAATTTCGGAGGTTCTGATATAGAGCATATTGAGGAACATGTAAGGGGGTTCGGAGGTACATTAACACCTTATTTTCACATCTATAATGAAAAACTCATGGGCAGAAGTTACGGCATCCGCTACCATTTAAAGGAAATAAAATTTCACTCGGAGGAACTGCTGAAAAGTTTAAAAAGTAAATTGTTTTGAATGTACATTATAAAATTTATAGCAAAAATTTTTCCGGAACAGCTGAAAAAATATCTGTCAGGAAAATTTTATAAGTACCTCACTATTTTCCAGATACGGCAGTTCGACAGATACAGAAAAACATATAATTCCCTGACATTCAAAAATAAGGTAAAGCTTGCCAGTAAATGGCTGCTGAAATATCCCGAGCAGGTTCACTTTAAATATGGCCCTGTTGAACATTGGTTCAAATACATAGTTCAGGAACCGGCTTTTATAATGGAAATAGGAGGCTGGAGAGGAGATCTGGCACTTAAGGCGCTCCGGCAATTCGACCAGATTAAACTCTGGCACAATTATGATTTGCTCAAATCCAATGAAAACCAGAAATGCAGTGATGAAAGATACCGGCTAATCTCCCTTGATGATTATTTATGGAACAAAACCCTCGAATATAATTATAATGCACTTATTGCCACCCACATGATTGAGCATCTCAGCTTGCAGGAGTTAAAGAAGCTGATAAAATGGATCCCACAGAAAATAACGACTGTACTGTTTGAAGCCCCGCTTCCACTGTCGTCTGATAACATTAACTGGAAAGGCGATCATTCCTCCCACGTTCTTGAAAAAGGCTGGCAACAGGTAATCGGTGAAATGAAGAAAAACGGTTTTACGGCTGTTTACTCTGAGGATAATAGTTATATCTTCAACAGGTAAAAGATTTCAGGATTAAAGTATCTGTAATCATTCCTAATTACAACCATTCAAAATATCTCAAACAGAGAATTGAAAGTGTTCTAAGTCAGACATTCCGCGATTTTGAATTAATCATTCTCGACGATTACTCGGTTGATGACAGTCGAAATATAATAGATGACTTTTTAAAAAGGTTCCCCCATATAAAGCATTATTACAACAATTCGAACAGCGGAAACGCATTCACGCAATGGGACAATGGTGTAAGAATGGCAACAGGAGAGTATATATGGATAGCCGAATCGGATGATTATGCAGAACCCGGATTTCTCGAAAAAGCTGTCAGCGTAATGGAGAAAAATAAAAGTGCAGGACTTGTATACTGCAATTCAAGAGTTATCGATGAGATTAAAAACGAACAGTACCTGGTTTCAGATATAAAAGCAGATCAAATTGGTGGCAGATGGTCATTTTTCTCCGACAACCATATTATTATCGAGCAACCTGTTGTTATAGGTTTGAATTATGGCTTTAAGTTTATCAGCCAGCTCTTCACCTAGCTGAGGTTCTTCATCAATAATATTGTTTTCAAGAAATCTGTCAGTTTTATAATTATATAGCCCAACAGACTTGCCGTCAATCATTTCCAGTAAATGATCGTTCATATAAATATGATAGGTACTTCCGTTTGAATTGAAAGCAAATGACCGGGTTGAATCATCGAAAAGATTATTGCCAAACGCTATATATTCTTCATCATAATTCAGATAGCTCAGAATTGATGGCATTATGTCTATCTGCTGGGCAATTTTATTCCTGACACCCTTCAGATCACTTCCGGGTTTGTAAAAAATTACCGGGATGCTGTATGAGCCGAAGTTATTTTGAAATTCCTTATGAATAGATTCATTCGTATGATCAGCCGTAATGACGAACAGTGTGTTTTTAAACCAGGGTTCAGAAGATATTTCTTTAAAAAAATTATTCAGAGCAAAATCAGTATAACCGACTACTTCAACAATCGGTGCAGGGCCTTTTTTAAATTTGCCGGTGTATTGTTCGGGTACCTTGAAAGGATGATGTGACGATACTGAAAAAATTGATGCCATGAACGGCTGCTCAAAAGTATTCAGCTTTGAAGCAAAAAATCTGAAGAATGGCTCATCCCAGACACCCCACATCCCGTCAAAGTCGCTTTTTACACTATATTGGTCAAGACCAAAATAGTCATCGAATCCAACCATTTTAGCAAACGAATCAAATCCCATCGAGCCATTCGGAGCGCCATGAAAGAAAGCAGTGTAATATCCTTTTCTCTTCAGTAATACAGGTAGTCCATTTATATTGTTATTCGCATAATGAGAAATTATATAGGGAGTCTCAAGCGACGGGACTGAAGCAAGTATTGAAGGCATTGCATCGATCGATTTTTTCCCGTTTGCTACCGACACATCGAAGGTAAGACTCTCATTTATAAGTGAATCAATAAACGGAGTGTAGCCCTTATATTTACCACCTTCAATGTCCCTGTTCAGGGCGCCTATATACTCTCTTGCAAAACTTTCAAGTATAATTATAACCACATTATCCTTTAGAAATGGTTCTCCTCCTGCCGGAACATAATGGGGATTATATCTCTTTACCAGCTCTTCATTGCTGAAGTAACGGTGTCTTTCCAGAATCTTTTTATCATAAGTCCTGAAAAGACTGAAAGGAGTATTAAGAACTATTGCAACATCCCGCGGATTCATAACAAAGCGTGCTGCATTGCTGATTGTGATAGGTCGTGTAGAGTGCTTGTAGCCTCCGCGTGCTCCTCCAATTACAAGAAAAATTATCAGCGGGATCATCAGGACATTTATACCGTAATACACCGGCCTCACTGAAGGTTGTGGCTTTACAGGTGAGAGGCGGTTATACAGATAAACCATCAGAATCAGCATCAGAATGCCAAATAGTGTGGCTGGCCAGTAATCAACCATGAACCTGGTGATAATTTTCACCAGGTTGCTTTCATTGCTGAAGGTCGCAAAGATGTCAGAAGTGGCCCTTTTATAAACAAATTTATAATATACAAAATCGGTACAGTTGGCTGCAATGGCTATTCCATTTGTAATAAGGAAAATATATTTTATTACTTTTTGATAAGAAAACTTATATCTGAAGTCAAAAGGAACTATATGCAGAAGTATAACCAAAATATTCACATAAACAATTGCAGAAATGTCGAAGAGTAATCCTCCTCTCATAATTTCTGTAAATTGAAGAAACGAAATGCCGGGGAACATCTTGTAATTAAAGAGATAAAACCCAATACGGCACAATGAGAAAATTATCAAAATGATAAAAATCCTGTAAAACAGGATAACAAAAATATTTCTGGAAATCATCCAGTTTCTCATAAGATACGCTGCTCTTGTTTTGACGTATGGTTGTCCATCATTCAAGGTAGGTATATCCATACAACCCTGAACGGTAAGTGGAGAGGAACTCCTTGCCTTCTTCAAGGGTTATTATACCGGCTTTAACTGATGAGGTAACCCATAACTCGACCGTGCGTACCATTTTCTTGGAATTATACTGAACATATTCAAGGACTTCTGCCACAGTCTCACCATCTATTACCTGGTCTATCTTATACCCGTTATCATCAACGGTGACATGAACTGCATTAGTGTCGCCAAACAGGTTATGGAGATCGCCAAGGATCTCCTGGTATGCCCCAACCAGGAAGACTCCAAGATAATATGGTTCTTTGTTTTTTAAGGGGTGCAGCGGTAAATAGTAGGAGGAGTTGCGTGTTGCAATAAAATTATCAATTTTTCCGTCCGAATCACAAGTCATGTCCTGTATCGTGGCCGACCGCAAAGGTTCTTCATTTAACCTGTGAATTGGCATAACAGGAAAGATCTGATCAATAGCCCACGAATCGGGCAACGACTGGAAAAGAGAGAAATTACAGAAGTATTTATCCGAAAGCAATTTTGATACCTGCTTCAGTTCATCCGCAACATGCTTTGTACTGCTTGCAATCTGGTACACCTTACGTGCAATTGACCAGAATAATCTTTCGATCTGCGCTCTTGTTTTCAGATCTACCAGTCCCAGGCTGAATCTGTCGAGGGCTTCCTCGCGGATCTGTTGTGCATCATGCCATGTTTCGAGCATCCTCAACTGGGTGAAATTATCCCACAGGGAATATAACTCCCTCACCAGCTCATGATCATTTTCGGTAATCTCATCCTCCGGATCCCATGCAGGCAGAGTTGTTGTTTCAAGCACCTCAAAGATAAGAACTGAGTGATGAGCCGTAAGCGACCTTCCCGACTCGGTTATTACATTCGGATGAGGAATATTGTTTTTGTTGCTTGCATCAACAAATGTGCTCACAGAATCATTTACATATTCCTGTAATGTATAATTGACGCTGCTTTCACTGTTAGATGAGCCTGTACCGTCATAATCAACACCCAGACCGCCGCCTATATCTACAAATTCCACATTAAACCCAAGTTTGCGAAGCTGAACATAGAATTGTGAAGCTTCGCGCAAAGCAATCTTTATCCTCCTGATCTTGTTTACCTGGCTTCCGATATGGAAATGAATAAGACGTAAGCACTCTACCATTTTATTCCTCTGAATAAAATCAATAGCTTCAAGCAGTTCGCTGGATGTAAGTCCGAATTTACTAATATCGCCTCCCGAATCTTCCCATTTTCCACTTCCGACACTCGCCAGCTTGATCCGGATACCCAGATTGGGTTGCACTTTAAGCCTCTTGGCAATTGAAGTTATAAGCTTAAGTTCGTTTAACTTTTCAACAACAAGAAAAATCCTTTTACCCATTTTCTGGGCAAGGAGAGCCAGTTCAATATAGTCTTCATCCTTATAACCATTGCAAATGATCAACGACTCGGGGTCGGTATTTATGGCAAGAACCGCGTGTAATTCGGGTTTAGAACCTGCTTCCAGACCTATATTGAATTTTTTCCCATGGCTGACTATCTCTTCAACCACAGGTCTCATCTGGTTAACCTTTATCGGGTATATAATAAAATTCTGTGCCTTGTAAGAGTACTCCTCCGAAGCGTTTGCAAAACACTTTGAGATGCTAAGGATACGGTCATCCAGAATATCGGGGAAACG
This sequence comes from uncultured Bacteroidales bacterium, assembly GCA_942492865.1. Lineage (GTDB taxonomy): Bacteria > Bacteroidota > Bacteroidia > Bacteroidales > VadinHA17 > LD21. The sequence continues at coordinate 4,405,489 of OW818650.1, forward strand.
GATCAGTACGGGTGTTGAAACATCGGAGAGCATTAATTCATCAAGAAGCTCTTTTAGATCAACAGATGCTCCATTTTTTTTTGGAGTTACAATAACATTTCCTTTCTCATTAATGGAAAAATAGTCGACTCCCCAGCCATTTGTATTATAAAGCTCTTTGGAATCCTCTATACGCCATTTTCTCATAATCAGTTACTTTCTTATTTAAAATACTTTCAATCTCTAATTTAAAAGGAATTCAAAACTATAAAGGAATACAAACAATCCTGATTCCATTTAAGTAAAAACCGGACTATTCAGGCCGGAAAAAAATAAATCCAAAGTTAATTATTAAATGTCCAAACAGGCCACTTTGTGTCAATATAAACCTAATAATTTATTAAAAAATGTGAAAAATGAATATAAATCCGTACATTGCGCCATAATTTTTTAACAACAAATAACATGAACAAAGGAACAGTAAAATTTTTTAATGTCTCAAAAGGTTTTGGATTCATTAAAGACTCAGAAACAGGTAATGAATATTTTGTACACGTATCCGGTCTAAAAGATCAGATAAAAGAAAATGATGAAGTTACGTTTGAACTTGCAGAAGGCAGAAAGGGAGTCAATGCAGTTGATGTAAGACTTGCCTGATAAAAGAATACAAAAGATTTATTATTAAGGGCTGTCATTTAATATGACAGCCCTTCGTATTTTAAGACATGCAGGGAATGCCTGCAAGAAGACACAATTGTAATAAAACAGATTATCTGTTCTTTTCTGCTTTCTTTGCTTTTTTATCAGCACGCTTCTCTTTAAGAGACTTTGCCGGTTCTTTTTTGTTCTTGGTCTGTTCTTTAGCTTTTTCGTGTGACATGGCTATAAGATTTTTTTGTTATTACTATTTTCAAAGATAAAAAAAACATTCTTAAGTTTTGATACCTGATTGCTTTTTGTAATGCAATGCAGCCGCTGAGTCTATCATCCAGTTCAGCTTTCCGTTCACCGGCATAACAAGGGCTGCCGGATATTTGAATGCTTCAGGATCGCTGTTTAATATCCGGTTGACAATCATTGATTTATTCTCCCCTGTAATTAAAAATGTGACTTCACGGGCATTATTGATAATACTGCCTGTTATGGTCAGCCTTTTTTGGCCCGTATAAGGATTAACAGCTACATCACAAATTTTATCAGATTCAAACATTCGGTTATTACCTGGAAAAATTGAGGCAGTATGGCCATCATCACCCATCCCAAGGAAGATATGATCGAATGACGGAAGGTTATTTGCTGAATCAAGTGAATTCTTCAATTCCTCCGAATATCTTTCGGCTTCCTTCTCAGGCTCCGCCTCCCCTTTCATCCTGTGAATATTTTCATCTGGTATTCTGATTGAGTTGAACAAAGCTCTGTGTGCCTCTCCATAGTTGCTGTCAGGATCACCGGGCGGGACACAACGCTCATCGACCCAGAAAAAATGAGCCATGCTCCAGTTGACCGAAGAAGCATATTTTGCGGCAAGAACCGAAAACAGGAGCTTTGGAGTATTTCCTCCCGATAGCGCTATCTTCACAGGTATTCCCGAATACTCCGCTTCCCTTATCTGACTGGTTATCTTAAAAGCTGCAGCCAGGGCAAGTTCATCAGGATTTAATAAAATCTTAATAGATCTTTCCATTTTATTTAATTACAACTCGCAATAGGTTTCATCATCGGCCAGGTTCCTGCATGGGTATCTCCATGAGAGGCCCTCTTCTATCAGGTCATTTGCACAATCAGGCCCCCAGGTCCCGGCAGGATAACCGAAGATTTTTATAGCAGGATTGTTAGCCCAGGCTCTTTGAATGGGTTCAATGAATTTCCAGGCTGTTTCAACTTCATCATCTCTGGAGAACAAGGTTGAATCACCCTGCATCACATCATACAATAACCTTTCATACGCCGATGGTACACGCATATTGGCAAGATCCTTATAATGAAAATCCATACTTACATTTTTAAGGTTAAAACCTGATCCGGGTTCTTTCATATCAAATCTCAACAGTATTCCTTCGTCGGGTTGGATCCGTACAATTAGCTGATTACCTGATATTTTTCCGATCTCTCTTATAAAAATATGATGCGGTGTGGGTTTGAAGTGGATTACAATCTCAGTAACCCTTGTAGGCAGCCTTTTTCCGGTGCGAATATAAAATGGTACACCACCCCACCTCCAGTTATCGATAAAGAATTTGATGGCTACATAAGTTTCGGTTCTTGAATGCTGCTCAACACCTTTTTCATACCTGTAGCCTGTTACACATTCTCCTTTTATTCTTGATGCCGTATACTGACCCCTGATAACCTGTTTTTCAACCTCATCCTCTTTAATTGGTTTCAACGATTGAAGCACTTTAAGCACTTCGTTTCTCAATGCATTTGAACCCAGTGATGAAGGAGGTTCCATTGCTGTAAGTCCAACCATTTGCAACAGGTGGTTCTGAACCATATCGCGGAGAGCGCCCGAAGAATCATAATATGGCCCCCTGTCCTCAACACCAATGCTCTCTGATGAGGTGATTTCGATCCATTGTATATAATTTCTGTTCCAGAGGGGTTCGAAAATGCCGTTGGCAAATCTTGTAACAAGCAGGTTCTGTACGGTCTCCTTGCCAACATAATGATCGATACGGTATATCTGGTCCTCAGCAATTATCCCATGAAGTGTATTGTTCAGCTTTCTTGCCGATGCAAGATCATAACCGAACGGCTTCTCCACAATAAACCTTTTAAACCCCAGTGTCTGATCGGCAAGCCCTGCTATTGAAAGATTTAATGAAATGTTTTCGTAAACACTCGGAGGCGTGGCCATATAAAATATATAATGACCACAGGTATTACATCGTGCATTAGTTTCGGAAAGGATTTTTTTAAGCTCCAGATAAGCTTCGGGAGAATCATAATTCATTGAATAATATGATACCTGTTTCAGAAAATCCTCAATCAGGTTTCCGGCGGCATCCTTCTCTTCCGAATAAGAGGCTATGCTTTTTTTTACAATATCCCTGAATTCTTCAGCTTTCAGATTTTTACGTCCAACCCCTACAATGGCAAAACTCTTTGGAAGAAGATCCTGGACTTTTAACGAGAAAATGGCCGGAAGCAATTTACGTGAAGTAAGGTCTCCTGTTGCGCCGAAAATAACAAGTATTAGATTTTTTGGACGATCCATATTTTTTCTGAATTTTTTGATAATAAAGATAGGATTTCCTGTTCACTTAACAGTCAATTTTAATCTTACTTTACCAATCTAAATAACAAAAGAACAAAGCATTCTTGTGACTTATTATATTATAATATTTAGCATAATTTGATAAATTTTATTAACAGGAATGATCTTTATTTAAAAATAAAGGTAGATTTACCCCCTCAAAGTTTATCAAAATGAAATTTTTCAGATCCATACTTTCATCATACATCGTGAGCAGGCTCTCAGGAACCTGATGAGAATGGTATCTATATTTATAATATGATATCCGTTCTCAAATAAAGGGAACGGTTTTTTGTTATTATCTATACACAAAAGCATGAGAAAGGAAAGACCCGCTAAACAAGGTTTATACAGGCAGGAGTTTGAACATGGGAGCTGCGGTATTGGTTTTGTTGCCAACATAAAAGGAAAGAAATCCCACTCCATCATTTATCAGGGGCTCGACATCCTTCGTAATATGACCCATCGCGGGGCAGAAGGAGCTGATAAAAAGACAGGCGATGGTGCAGGTGTACTGATACAGGTGCCGCGTGATTTTTATCTGATTCAGGGTTATTCACTGCCATCCGAAGGTCAGTTCGGAACCGGAATACTGTTTTTGCCCCAGGACGATACTGAAGCTGCAGTCTGCAAAGATGTTCTTCTGAAGATCATAAAGGAAGAGGGTGTTGAATTCATCGGTTTCAGGGAAGTTCCTCGCGACAATTCAGTTATCGGCGAAATAGCACGTGCTGCCGAACCTCAAATGTTACAGATTTTGCTGGGTGCGGATCTGTCGCAGGATAAACTTGAACGTAAATTATACATAATAAGAAAACTGGCCGAAAATGCCATACGTAATTCAGAGCTTAAACAAAAAAGCTTCTTCTATATCCCGAGCCTTTCCACAAAGGTTCTTGTATATAAAGGCATGCTTACATCGACACAGCTCGGAGATTACTTTCTTGACCTTAAAGATGAGCGTCTGAAAAGTGCTATTGCACTTGTCCATTCACGTTTCAGCACAAATACTTTTCCAAGCTGGGATCTTGCCCAGCCTTTCAGAATGCTGGGCCATAACGGAGAAATCAATACCATTAAAGGAAACCGGTTATGGATGGAGGCCCGCGAATCAATACTGAAATCCGACAACCTTGGAGATCTGTCAAGGCTCTATCCTGTTGTTGAACCTGATAAGAGCGACTCGGCTTCACTCGATAATGTGCTGGAATTCCTCATCATGAGCGGGAAGTCGCTTCCTTATGCAATGTCAATACTCATTCCCGAATCAAAAAATTTAAAAAATCCGATCTCGAAAGAGCTGAGGCACTTTTATCAATATCACTCAACATTCATGGAACCATGGGACGGACCTGCTTCCCTGATCTTTTCCGACGGTCGTTACATAGGTGGAATGCTCGACCGGAACGGACTGAGACCGTCAAGATATGTCATTACCTCAAATGACCTGATTGTAATGGGTTCGGAAACCGGTGTTCAGACATTTGAGCCCGGTGAAATTCTGGAAAAAGGAAAGCTTAAACCGGGAAAAATGCTGCTGGTTGACACTGAAGCCGGTAAAATATATTACGATGAGGAGCTTAAAGAAAAGATTGCAGGAGAATTTCCGTACGGAAAATGGATAAAACAGAATATGGTGAACCTCGAGGAGATCGAAACCGGAATCCACGAGAGTCCCGAAATAGGAGATCAGTATGATAAGTATATTACTTCATTCAACTACTCGCTTGAAGATACAGATAAGATTATAAGAGAGATGGCCGCATCGGGTAAAGAGCCTCTCGGCTCAATGGGCAACGATGCTCCGGTTGCTGTCTTATCAGAAAAACCATACAGGCTGTTCAACTACTTTAAACAGATGTTTGCCCAGGTTACAAACCCTCCTATAGACCCGATAAGGGAGGAACTCGTAATGACACTTGCCGGGTACCTCGGATCGCTGCAGAAGAACCTTCTTGATACAACACCCGATCATGTCAAGATGGTGATGTTTCAAAATCCGGTTATTTCAAATACCTATTTTCAGTTAGTTAAAAACCTGAAATACAAAGGTTTCTCGTGCGTCAACCTGATGATGCACTTTGATGCCCGGAAAGGGGCAGAAGGCCTTCGTGGAGCTCTTGAACATTTATGCAGGGATGCAGAAAAAGCAGTCGATGAAGGTAAAAACTACATAATATTGTCCGACCGGGGAATAACTGAAAACATAGCTCCTATACCCTCCCTGATGGCAGTATCAGCAGTACACCATCACCTTATCAAGACCCGGAAAAGGATGCAGATCGACCTGGTTGTTGAATCGGCAGAACCGAGGGAAGTAATGCATTTCGCACTGCTTTTCGGCTACGGCGCCAGCATCATTAATCCGTATATGAGCTTTGCCATAATTGATAAACTTGTAAAGACCAGATCTATTCAGACCGATTATCAGAAAGCTGAAGAAAACTATATCCACTCTATCGAGAAAGGAATACTTAAAATCATGTCCAAAATGGGGATCAGCACGCTCAGAAGCTACAGGTCCTCTCAGATCTTCGAGGCTGTGGGCCTTCACCCCGATGTGATCGATAAATATTTTGCAGGAACTATTTCCCGCATCGGAGGCATCGGGATGAAAGAGATTGCAGAGGAAGTACTTATACCGCACAGGAAAGCCTTTGCATCTGAACAAAAATCTGAAAGCCTTACTGAAGGGGTCTATTCCTTCAGGAAAAACGGTGAACACCATGCATGGAACCCTGAAACGATATCTCTTTTGCAGTGGAGCACCACTACAGGCAGTTACGCTAAATTCAGGGAATATACCTCCATTGTTGATGCCGATACCTCAAAACCCGGATTTATAAGGGGCTTACTTAAGTTTAAGAAAAATCCTATCAGCCTTGATGAGGTTGAACCGGAAAGAGATATCATGAAAAGATTTGTTACCGGAGCTATGTCTTACGGGTCAATTAGCCGGGAAGCTCATGAAACACTGGCAATTGCAATGAACAGAATAGGTGGAAGGAGCAATACAGGCGAAGGCGGTGAGGACCCGGCAAGATTTATTCCTATGGAAAATGGCGACAGCATGAAAAGCGCCATTAAGCAGATTGCAAGCGGTAGATTTGGAGTTACCGCCGATTATCTTGTAAATGCCGATGAGCTGCAGATCAAGGTGGCACAGGGTGCAAAACCCGGCGAAGGAGGGCAGTTGCCAGGACATAAAGTTGACAAAATCATTGCAAAGACTAGATATTCAATTCCGGGGATCACACTGATCTCTCCCCCGCCTCATCATGATATTTATTCGATAGAGGATCTTTCACAGCTCATTTTTGACCTCCGGAATGTTAATCCTGAAGCAAAAATTAGCGTGAAACTTGTCTCAGAGGGTGGCGTTGGGACGATTGCCGCCGGTGTCACAAAAGCAGGCGCCGACATAATCACAATAAGCGGATATGAAGGCGGAACAGGCGCCAGCCCCTCTTCATCTATCAAACATGCCGGCCTGCCACTTGAACTTGGACTCTCAGAAACACATCAGACCCTTGTGATGAATAACCTGAGGGGAAAAGTAAAACTCCAGGCCGATGGCCAGCTGAAAAGCGGAAGAGATATTATTACAGCAGCATTGCTTGGAGCAGAAGAATTTGGTTTCTCCACATCAGCGCTCGTGGTGCTTGGCTGTGTGATGATGAGAAAGTGCCATTTAAACACATGCCCTGTAGGAATTGCAACCCAGAATCCTGTGCTGAGGGAAAGATTCAGGGGGAAAGTCGACAACCTGGTAACTTTCTTCCTTTTTCTGGCAAGAGAAGTACGAGAACATCTTGCAGAACTCGGCTATAAAAAGCTGGATGACATAATCGGTCGTTCCGACCTGCTTGAAAGAAACACCGATGTTGATAACTGGAAAACCAGGAATATAGACCTGAGCGGTCTGATAAGATTACCTGATGAGGCTGCCAAAAATGCAATACGCAGTACCGGTAAGCAAAATTTCAGATTTGATCATATTCTAGATCATGAACTGATTTCGGAGGCTGAGAAGGCTATAACAGACAAACAACCTGTTGAAATTAACAGGAATATAAGCAACACTGACCGTACAACCGGAGCAATGCTTTCAGGGAAAATAGCAAAACTATACGGCCCGGAAGGACTTCCAGACGGAACAATAAAATGCCGCTTCAAAGGATCGGCAGGTCAAAGCTTCGGGGCCTTCCTTTCACCCGGAGTGGAATTATTTCTTGAAGGTGACTCCAACGATTACCTTGGAAAAGGACTCTCGGGAGGAAGGATAATAGTAGTACCCCCCGCAGGTTCTGCTTTTGAGGCCGATAAAAATATTATTATAGGTAATACAGTGCTCTATGGCGCAACAAGAGGCGAGTGTTTCATTAACGGGCTCGCCGGTGAACGATTCGGAGTAAGAAACAGCGGGGCTATTGCTGTGGTGGAAGGTGTTGGTAATCATGGTTGCGAATATATGACCGGCGGCCGTGTGGTTGTACTCGGTTCAACAGGCAGCAACTTCGCAGCCGGCATGAGCGGGGGAATCGCATACGTTTTTAATGAAACCGGTAACTTTGATTATTACTGCAACATGGGTATGGTTGAGCTGTCGCTGGTGGAAGATTACAGCGACATCTCGGAGCTTAAAGCCCTGATAAGCCGACATTATCAATTCACAAAAAGTAAAAAGGCAAAGACGATACTCGATGATCAGGAGAAATACTTTCCTATGTTCATAAAGGTCATACCTTACGATTACAAGAAGGTGCTTCAGGAATTAAAACTGGAGGAAATAAAGAAAAAAATAGCCGGTGTTGAGCTTGATCTTGAGATAGATGCGGTTGAAAAGTAATTACGACTTAAGAAAGAAATTATGGGCGATATAAATGGATTCTTAAAAATAAAAAAGAAGGAAGCAGGCAACAGGCCTGTTCATGAGAGGATTTGCGACCACAGTGAGGTAGAACAGATCCTTAACAGCGAGGACAGGATGCTCCAGGCTTCAAGATGCATGGATTGCGGCATTCCATTCTGTCATTGGGCGTGCCCTGTTGACAACCTGATACCTGAATGGAATGACCTTCTTTACAAGGGCGACTGGAAAGGAGCATATTTACGGCTTGCTGCCACAAATAACTTCCCTGAATTTACAGGAAGGATCTGCCCTGCACCCTGCGAACATTCATGCGTGCTGAACATAAACCAGGAAACTGTAACAATCCGTGAAAATGAAGTGGCTATCGTCGAAAGAGCTTTTACAGAAGGATACATTAAACCTGAACCTCCGAAAATTAGGACAGGAAAGAATATTGCAGTGATCGGTAGCGGGCCGGCTGGTATGGCAGCGGCAGACCTGCTAAACAAGGCGGGTCATCTGGTTACCCTGTTTGAGAAGAATGAAAAAGCTGGTGGACTGCTCAGGTACGGGATCCCTGATTTTAAGATGAGTAAAACAACTGTTGACAGAAGGCTTAATCTTATGATCAAGGAGGGATTGATAATCAAGACCGGAATAACTGTTGGCATAAATATCTCAGGTATAGACCTTCTTCAGCAATTCGATGCAATATGCATTACGATAGGAGCATCATATCCACGCAACCTGGTTGTTGAAGGACGCGACCTCAAAGGGATAAATTATGCTATGGACTTCCTTTCATTGCAGAACCGGATAAATTCGGGAGATGTAAGTTCATACGACAACCCGATGAGCGCTTACGGAAAAAAAGTACTGGTTATCGGAGGGGGCGATACCGGATCCGATTGCGTGGGTACTTCAATACGCCAGAGAGCACAAAGAGTAACTCAAATTGAAATTATGCCCAAACCGGCCCTTACAAGAAGAGAAGACAATCCATGGCCATACTTCGGAAAGATGCTGAAAACATCTACGTCGCATGAAGAAGGGTGTGAAAGATTCTGGGGACTCTCAACAGTAAGATTCGTTGGCAATGATGCCCGTGTAAAGGGTGTGGAAGTGGAAGACGCTGCATGGAAGATCATTGATGGCAGGTACAGCATGGAAACTATTCCCGGGACAAGAAGGATCATTGAAGCTGACCTGGTGCTGCTGGCAATGGGTTTTCCTGCATCCTGCAATTGACGGATTGGTAACTGAGCTTGGGCTTGAGCTTGACAGCAGAAAAAATATTAAAACCGATAATCACTTTTCGACCAGCAAAAAAGGTATTTTTGCTGCCGGAGATTCAGTAAGCGGAGCATCTCTCGTAGTAAATGCAATAGCATCGGGCCGTAAGGCTGCCGCGGAGATTGACAGCTTCCTGCGTGGCCAGCTATAAGAACCAGCCTCGCGACCATACCGGGAAGAACTGAAAATATTTTTTAACAGTAAAGGCTCAGTAAATGAACCCTTCGGTAACAAAACGCCTTATTATTATCATTTTATGGACCCTTTTAGTCCCGGGAATTACATTTGGCCAGCCTCCAGATACACCTTCCATTAGTCTGCATACCAGGTTCAGCTTCTATTCAGGTGAGAAATCAGGTGAAATGCTCCTTCACCTTCCTTCAGCTTTAACAGGGACTGAAATTGACCTGAAGCTTTTTATAAACGGAGAAAATGTCTATTCATGGAAAGGCAGTTCATGGAACAAGATCATCAGGTTACCGTTTAATATCGGTCTTTCACCGGGAAAATATGATTCCCGTGTTGAAATTGTTACTGTTCCTTCAAACTATAAGAAATTAGTTGCAGGAACAGACCTCATCATACTTAATTACAAGCCAAATGAGGTAAAGACCGATCTGCTGACCGGCGGGCTGATTGTCAACAAAAGACAATTCTTCCCTTTTGGTTTTTATACCTATTCTCCTGTTTATCCGACTTTACCCGAAGAGGAGGTAGTAAAGGGATTTAATGTGATATCTCCCTACCAGAAAATAATGCCTGAAACATTAAATGACAGAAAAGCATATATGGATCGTTGCGCAAGGCTTGGAATGAAGGTTCATTATAATCTGCTTTCAGTCTCAGGCGGAGGTGGAGTCGGATCACTTATTGAAGGTATCAGCGATGAAGAGAAAGAAAGGCGGCTGGTTGAAGAAATAATCACTTTCATGAACCACCCTGCCCTGCTTGCCTGGTATATTTCCGATGAACCTACAGGCAACAAGGTGCCGCCTGAAAAGCTAAAGATGATATATAACAGGATCAAGGAGATAGATCCATGGCACCCCGTTTCAATTGTCTTCATGGCTCCATTCCTGTCTGCAGTAAAATATACCGATGCGCTTGACATTGTTATGGCCGATCCTTATCCGGTCCCAAACACATCAATATCTATGGTAGGAAATGTCGCAGGTTCGCTGTCGCTTGCATTTAAAGGGAAAAAACCTGTCTGGATCGTACCACAGGCATTCGGTGGCGGTGAATGGTGGAAACGTGAACCTACTATCCAGGAAATCAGATCAATGACATACCAGTCAGTGGTAAACGGAGCAACAGGTATCCAGTATTTTGTAAGGCAGGGCCTCAATTATTTTCCTAAATCCACAGCTTTATGGGGCGAATGCGGAAGGATGGCAACAGAAATAGCCGAACTCACGCCCTGGCTTCTTTCGGATGAAACCGCTCCGGCAGCAAGGTCACTTTCGTCAGAAATACTGGCAACTTCAAAATTACACGATGATCAGCTGATAGTGGTCATTGTAAACCGGAGAAATGAACCTGCAAGAGCCCAGATCCAGTTGGAAAACGGCTTCACAGGCAGGGCAAGGGTGCTTTTTGAGAACAGGTCTATAAATGTGGCGGGCGGATTTATTGCCGATCATCTTCCGGCTTACGGCTCCCAGGTTTATCTTTTGGAATTGAATAAAAAGCGATCTGAAAATAATACCTCATCTAAAAACATGATGACAGATCCTGGTTTTGAAGATCTCTCAATACCCGGACTTCCCGCATCATGCTACGCCCGTCCCGGAGGCGACAGGGGCGCAACTTATTTTACCGATTCAAGAGAACACTATCAGGGAACTCATTCACTAAGGATGATCACTCCCCAAAAAGAGAAGAGCGCTATTATAAGGTTTTTTCCTTTCTCCGTCAGTGCAGGTAAGACATATATGATATCCCTGTGGGCGAAAGCGGATCCCGAACAAAGACCTCCGGCTGATGTGAAAATATCTCCTCAGTATGTGGAAATTTCGGTCGGCGACTTTTCAAGGGCACGATTCGTTCCTGATGAAAAATGGCGAAAATATGTAACATTTGTTACAATTTCAAACGACACTCTTCCATTGTTCAAAACAAACCTCTTTCTGAAGATGCCCGGAGAAGGTGTGGCATGGTTTGATGATATAGAGGTGATTGAAGATGTGTTTTAAATCCGCCCCCAAACCCCCTGAAGGGGGCTTAAGACAGCTGAAAAACAAAAGCTGACAGAGGAGGCACACGGCCCCAGGGGTAAGGGCAATGACCAATGAACGATAAACGATAAGTATGAAAAGGCATTTAATTTCTATTCTGATTATCATCACGATAATTTTTGCCGGTTGCCGCAAAAAAGAGGAAAGAAACCTCTTTTACAGGAACAATCCGGAGCCCCTTCTGCAGAATGCTTATATTAAGCTTCCTACTGGAGCCATAAAGCCAGAAGGATGGTTGAAATCCCAGCTAGAAGCTCAGGCATCAGGACTCTCCGGAAATCTTGATGAGTTCTGGCCCGATCTGGTCAGTTCAGCATGGAAGGGCGGCGACGGTGAAGCCTGGGAAAGAGGTCCATACTATCTCGATGGGTTGATTCCCCTGGCATATATTCTTGATGATCTGGCACTGAAAGAAAAGACTGAAAAATGGGTTCAGCATATTATTGCCAGCAGAACAGACTCAGGCTGGTATGGCCCGGCAAAAAATAAAGACAGATGGCCTCTTGCCGTTGCCAATAAAGTACTTATGCAATATTATGAGGCCACTAATGATACCAATGCCCTGAACGTTCTGACAGGTTACTTTAAATACCTTCATGACACACCTCCCGACTGGCCCGAGGATCAATGGCGCGGAGTGAGGGCAATGGAAAATGCAGTAACCGGTTACTGGCTGTACAGGCAAACAAAGGAGCCATGGATACTTGAAACCATTGGGTCCATTCATGGGAACAGCCCCGACTGGACATCATATTATGAGACCTTCCCATGGGATTCTGCAGCCTCTGCCGATAAAAAAATCCCTCTTAACTGGAAGGCTGATGGTATGACCGCACACGTTGTGAACAATGCAATGGCAATAAAATACCCGGGATTGTGGTATCAGCAATCAAAAGATGAAAGATTTAAAAATGCTGTTTTTTCAGGCATAAAAAAATACGATACCCACCATGGACAGGCTGGCGGAAGATTTTCGGGGGATGAACACCTTTCAGGTAAGAGTCCTGACCGCGGTACCGAATTATGCTCTGTTGTAGAATATATGTATTCACTTGAAGAGCTCTATGCAATCTTCGGAGACAATAAACTTATTGACAGGCTGGAACTTCTTACTTTCAATTCACTACCCGGGACAACAACACCCGATATGTGGGCTCATCAGTATGACCAGCAATCGAACCAGGTTCTTGTAAGCGCAGCGAAAAGGGACTGGAGCACTAATGGCGATTACTCGAACATCTACGGCCTGATGCCCAATTTCGCCTGCTGCCTTGCAAATATGCACCAGGGATGGCCAAAATTTACCGGGAGCCTCTGGATGGCTACCAATGATAACGGGTTGATTGCCGCAGCTTACAGCCCTTCAAAGGTTTCTGCCATGGTCGGAAAAGGCACATTGGTAACAATAACTGAAGAGACCAACTACCCGTTTGACGGGACTGTCACAATGAAAATAAGCACTCCGGAAACTGTTAAATTTCCCTTGTATTTAAGAATTCCCGGATGGGCAGATACGGTTTTGATCAGCGCGAAAAATAAAGTAATCAGGGCAGCGCCAGGATCGACTGTTAAAATTTCAGAGAAATGGAAAAATGGTGATCTGGTAACGATCGGGATCCCCATGGAAATAAAAATTGAAAAGCGATTTAATAATGCGGTATCGTTACTCCGCGGACCGCTTTACTTCTCGTCAAGATTAGATAAAGAATACAGGAGCGTTAAGATCAATTATGATAACTACAGTTATAAGGGAAGCATTGACTGGGAAATCCATCCGAAAAGCGATTGGAATTATGGTCTTATGATTGATCCTGTTAATCCCTTAAGAGGAATTAAAATCATTGAAAACAGTATTGGTAAATACCCCTTCGCCGATAAGGGCGATATGATATGGCATGAAGATTCAGCGGCTTATGTTGCCTGGGAGAAAGATGCGCCGCTGGTAATAAGAGCAAGAGGAATAAAAATTCCCGGATGGGGCATTCAAAATAACTCCGCAGATATACCTTCCCCGGGTCCTGTTATGCCACAGGGCGATCCGGTGATGATTGAGCTGGTGCCCTACGGCTGTGCAAAGCTGAGGATCACCGAGTTCCCACTGATAGATGTGGTGTTTATGGAAGATATTATGCGATCTAATTAGATTTTTAGCAGGAATTAAAGCCCCTCTCACTTCGGGAGAGGGGCCCGATAGCTATCGGGATGGGAAGAGGTCTCTTACTGCATACTCTTCACTTCGTTCACAAGGTTCTGAAGTGTGCTTTTTGCATCGCCAAAGAGCATTCTTGTCTTCGGATTGAAGAAAAGCATGTTCTCAATAGCTGCATAACCTTTTCCCATACCGCGTTTCATAACAATAATATTCCTGGCATCGCGTGCTTTTATTATAGGCATTCCATAAATGGGGCTTGAAGGATCATCCTCTGCAGCAGGGTTTACAACATCATTTGCACCGATAACTACCAGAACATCGGTATTGGGCAGATCGGGGTTTATCGCATCGCTCTCAACAAGCTGCTCATAAGGAACATCAGCTTCGGCAAGCAACACGTTCATGTGACCCGGCATACGGCCGGCAACAGGATGAATGGCATATTTTACCTCAACTCCTTTTTCATCCAGGATCTTATCCAGTTCGTGGCATATATGCTGGGCCTGGGCTACAGCCAATCCATAACCTGGAACAATAACAACCTTTTTGGAGTAGCTTAACAGTACTGCTGTATCAGTCATTGATATTTCCCTTACCGAACCGGCAACAGCCATATCCGACTGAGGTCCTCCGCCAAACACGCCAACAATAACATTCAGGAGCGAACGGTTCATTGCACGGCACATGAGGATGGTCAGTATTGTTCCGGCCGATCCGACAAGGATACCTCCTGTAAGCATTGCCTGGTTGTTGTACAGGAAACCGCCCATGGCTGCCGCAACCCCTGTAAAAGAGTTCAGCAGCGATATTACGACAGGCATATCAGCACCACCAATGGGCATTACAAAGAGTACACCATATATAACTGCTATAACGAACATCACATAGATCAGCGGAGTGAGTTCTGCGCTAGCCTGTACATCGCGGGTCATAATGTATGCAATAAAGCCGATCAGTACAGCCAGCAGTGTAAGATTAACATACTTCATAGCCTTTATACGCATATCTCCGATCCAACCATCCAGTTTTCCGAAGGCTATCATACTTCCTGCCCACGAAACCGTTCCGATCAATAACCCAAGAAGTATAGCAAGCACATGGCCATTTGCCATTCCGCTTTCAGCTATCAGTTCAGGACTTACATGAGGAAACTCCATCATCGAGATAAGAGCTGCTGCTGCTCCACCCATACCGTTGAAAAAAGAAACAAGCTGAGGCATGGCGGTCATCTTGACCCGCTTTGCAATCACCCAGCCTATAATGGTTCCAATTAAAATTGCAATCAGGATCAGGGTAATATTTCCTATTGGTTTACCATCTTTCTGATGGAAAAGAATGGTTGCAATAATGGCTATTACCATTCCTACTGCAGCCAGGATAT
The DNA here is from genome assembly GCA_942492865.1 of uncultured Bacteroidales bacterium. Lineage (GTDB taxonomy): Bacteria > Bacteroidota > Bacteroidia > Bacteroidales > VadinHA17 > LD21. Next base: position 4,420,639 of record OW818650.1, read on the forward strand.
TGCCCTTGCGTGCAGTAAGGGGATGACTGAGCATCTTCAATCCCATAATAAAGAGCACGGATGCTACAACATAGGTTATTTCCAGTATTGATATTCCTGCCGTGAATTGGGTTATATCATTCATTCTATTGATCTTTAATATTTTAAAAGCTAAAACTATTTTTTCTTCTTGAACATTTCAAGCATCCTGTCTGTCACTACAAATCCGCCAACAACATTAAGAGTTCCTAAGATAACGGCAAGAAATCCAAGTATAAGTGCACCTGTGGTCTCAGCATGCCCCATCACGATGATAGCCCCGATTATTACAACTCCATGAATTGCATTTGCTCCCGACATAAGCGGTGTGTGAAGTATCGCAGGCACATGGCTTATGACCTCTATGCCGAGGAATATTGAAAGTATTACGATAAATATCGTATCTCTGTGCAGTAAAAAGTAATTCAGTATATTTTCCATTGTTCTCTTCTATTTTATTTGAAGCATCTGTTTTATTCTCTGGCTTATGTACTCTTTTGCATGAATGGCAGTGGTCCCAGCAATGATATCATCCTGCAGGTTAAGATTGATCTTTCCGTCCTTATCAACCATAATCTTAAGCAGATTGATAAGGTTGTTTCCGAACATCCTGCTCGAATCAGTCGGAAGATCAGACGGGTAATCCGATTTACCAACTATGCTGACGCCATTTACCACTGTGATTTCACCGTTCTTTGTCAGCTCGCAGTTTCCACCTGTTGAAGCAGCCAGGTCGATTATCACACTTCCGGGTTTCATATTATTTACAGTATCCTTCAGCAGCAGAACAGGCGCTTTCTTACCCGGGATTTGTGCGGTAGCAATCACAACATCGGCTGCAATTGCCCTTTGTTGAATCAGGGCTTGCTGTTTAGCTTTGAATTCTTCTGATTGTTCAACAGCGTATCCACCTGCTGCTGCATCTTCCTTTGCCCCTTCCACCTCGATAAATTTTCCACCGAGACTCTTTACCTCCTCCTTAACAGCCGAACGCACATCAAAAACCTCAACGATTGCTCCCAGTTTTCTTGATATGGCTATAGCCTGTAAACCGGCTACTCCTGCTCCCAATATCAGAACCCTTGAAGGTTTTATTGTTCCTGCAGCTGACATGAACATCGGGAAAAACCGGGGTAACATTGATGCCGCATGCAGAACAGCCTTATAACCGGATACTGTTGCCATTGATGAAAGAATATCCATCGCCTGCGCCCTGGTTGTACGGGGAATAAGATCCAGGGCCAGAATAGTCAGACCTCTCAGACGGGCTTTTTCAATCCAGGCCGAGTTTTCGACCGGATTAAGCACCGAACATAGTATCTGACCTTCCCTGAATGACTCTAATGGATCTTCAAGGGGAGGATTAACAGATATTACCATGTGAGCCTTTCCAAGCAATTCATCCCTGCCCACTGCCATGGCTCCCGATGATTCATAATCCTTATCGGATGCAAAGGATCTGCCACCGGCATTTTTTTCAACCAGAATCTCCAGACCCATTTTTTTCAGTAATGATACTTCACCGGGTAGAAAGGCTACCCTGTTTTCCTTCCCCGTTTCTTTGAGTATGCCAATAATCATAGATATATTTTTAAAAAGTCCACAAATGTATTCACTTAATAAAATGCATGATAAAGTACAATAATAAATTTGCGGGTGAATATAATACTACTTTGACAAAATTAAAAATCTAACTCACACCTTAGTAAAAACAACCGACTGTTTTCCTTTCAGTCCTGGTTTTATGAATTTCAACCTTACACGGGTAACTCCTTCAGGCCAGTATCTTTTAAGAGTCCTGTCGGTGACTTCGATAAATTCTATTTCCGGAGTAACCATTTTCGGATTATAGCTCATATTTAAAGTGAATCCATCGCCGGTAAATTGAAGTATACCGGCTTTAAGCGCTGAAACCTTACAATAAGTTATAAGGTTTGAATATGTGGGTTCATCTTTCATGCCTCCAAGTTCATACCTGTCGCTTATTGTAAAGTTTTCTCCCTGTTCAGAGTATAGGTTCTTACCCAGCTTTTAACAAATGCATTTTCAGGATATGCACCGGCAATGTCCGTAGAAAAGGTTGCTTTCCTGGTATCAGCTTTAAATGTGGATTTTCCGGCTTTAAAATTTGCCCCCTGCATCTGATTAGCACCGTTTATCGAAGGAAGATTGTGATACGCCGATTGCATGGTCCATATTTCGTACCGCCTTGAGCTAAAGGTTTTTGCAATATATTCCTCCCTGCCAAGATCGATCAGGCATGGCTTGCCATTAAAATACAACAGGCATGAACCTACATCATTATGATTATGACTTTCGGCATTGAAACCGCCTTTAGCACCAAAGAAAAATCCTTCAAAGCTTCCTTCCCGGTCCCTTGCCCCGGCAACCTCAGTCTCGGGAAACCAGAAGTCTGATACCAGTGCTTCTTCAGCTTCGGCAGCACGGATCTCATTGATAATGCTCAGGTTTGTAATCTGAGAAATAATTTTGCCTCCAACCGGTCCTTCGCCCAATCTGTTCATTTTTCCCAGGTATGCGCCGAATTTCTGCATCACCGGATCATTTATTGACTTTCCATATTTATATACCACAACAGCATTGCCTGAAACAGTTGCATCTGCATCGGCAAAATTTATAAAATACGGAGCATGAATATTCACCTTGTGGAAATACCTTCCAATATTTTGTATCAAAGGGTCATCGAAAACATCGAATTTACCGCCGGTCACGTTGTTCAGCATTTCAAGGCTTTCGTACAACACTGCTCCTGCCACACCCCAGTATGACGGACCTTCATCGCAACCTCCGTCATCCGAATAACCGTTGAGGAACTTATCCAGCGAATTGATGATCTTTTGCACCTCAGCCACTTTATTTACAGGATCTGTTTCAAGTAACAGATAGCTTGTGAGCATGTTATAATTTACCCATGGATTCCAGTTATTGGGTCTACCGCCTTTGAAACCCATATATCCGAAATCATCTCTTTCAAAATAGGGTGTCAGTGATTTTCTAAAAATTTCCTGCCTCAGTCTTTGAGATATCAGCGGATGAATTTTATCAAACTCATCCTTGAAAAGATAGAGTATCAGGGATAGATTGCTTGTTACTTCGCCAACACCAAGATCAACAACCGGATCATTTATATCAGGCAAACCCAGGCCTGCTTTCTGAGGTCCGAGATGCGCCGACCAACCCCACCATGTCTGCTCGCTATAATACCATACTCCATTTACAATCTGGTCAAGAAAACGCTTTTTTCCTTCAACCAGCTCTCCCATCACGAGTGAGGAAAGAGCATTGCTGCAGGCTGAATAAACATTCTGCCTTCGTTCGCCTGAACGGATAAATTCAAGGTAATCAGTAGCCTTTACTACGGGCCAGTCGTATTCAAGATAATTTTCTGCCCTTTGTATATATTCCTGCCTTACCCCTGCCGGCAGATTTTCCCAGAACTCTCTGTTACCATATCCCGGAAGATCGTTCCATGAATCATCTGTTATAAGGGCTTTTGAAAGATCTATTGACTTTGCTTCATTTGCAAGGATGTTCCTTTCCCTGCCGGGAATTTCAGCAGCAGAAGGCTGAAAAAAGAGTAAACAGAGTAAAATGATAGTAAAAGCAGCAAGTGATTTTCTCAGGAGATTAACGATGGTTTTCATATTCATGGGGATGTTGGTTATTTCAGATTTTCGTGCTTAATTTATCAAATAGTTACCGGAGGCGAATAAAGAGTAAATTTCATAAAAACTTCCCATGAATAAAAATGTAATTCTGCTGTTGCTTATAGTTCTTAACGGTTGCGGAATAATACACTCTGACAGGAAGAAGGAGTCCGGAAAGGTTTCAACATCAGAAGAAATCAGTGAAATAAAGGTTGATCAGGGAGGTTCTGCTGATAAAGATGCTGAAATATTGCAGGAAGAAAAGCTTGTGGTATCAATTGATGAATATATAAAAAACCACAAACCTGGTAAGCATCATGGGCCTGTTATCTCAGTCACAGATAAAGAATTAAGCCGCCTGAAAAAAGCATGGGCGTCCCCGGGTGAAGAACACACTGTCCTGGCTGCCCGTTTTGCCAGGGCCGATGAAGCTATTGCAAAGGATTTGTACTTTCCTCCGGAAGGGGGACAACATAATCAATGGTACCAATGCGATTCATGCCAGAGGGGGCTAACAACAATCGACGAACACCATCATCAATGTCCGATCTGCAAAAAAATCTACAGCGGTTTCCCATTCGACAATGTGCTATACAACAGGAAGCACTCTCAGAACTTAAGATCAGCCGAAGATGCAGGATGGGCATGGATTGTGACAGGTGAAAAGAAATATGCAATCTATGCTGCTGCTGTTCTCGAAGGGTACGCCGAAAGGTATCTCAAATACCCGATGCTGCATACACAGGTGAATGACAAGTCAATCGATGTGGCAGCCGGGAAAAGTGGCAAATACAGGACAGCCGGACATTTGCAGGCACAGACCCTTGATGAGGCAAATGCTCTCATTCCTTCTGCCACTGCTTATGATCTGATTTACAACAGCGGAGTATTATCGGACCATCAGAAGAAAAAAATTGAAAATGATTTCCTCAGGGCGATGGCCGGTTGTATGAATGAATACAAATCGGGTAAATCGAACTGGCAGACATGGCATAACGCAGCCCTTTTATATACCGGGGCAGTACTGGGTGATGGAGATATGATAAGACAGGCGCTTCTTGATGAGAAAAATGGCTTTACCGCCCAAATGAAAATAAGTGTATTACCAGAAGGAATGTGGTACGAAAATTCCTGGGGCTACCACTATTATACATTGTCGGCCATGACGCTCATTGCCGAAGGATGCAGGAGACTTGGTATTGATCTATATAGCTTTCCAACTCTGAAAAAAATGTACTTCATTGCTTTCGATTACCTTATGAACGACGGATCACTGCCAAGATTCGGAGATGCTGTTCAGGATACCCCTCACCGGCAGGGGGTTAATGAAAAAGCTTATGCCGCATACAGGGACGACCGCCTGTTATCAACACTTTCATCCGAACTGACCTGGGATGCAATTGTAGCCGGCCGTGATATGGCAAAGAGATCTGTCTTGAAGCCTCCGCAAAGCAGGCTGATAACCGGTGCAGGACATGGTATCCTGTCAACAAACGGACCCGGCAGACTTACTGCTGCCATAACCTTCGGACCCTTCGGCGGGTTCCATGGTCATTATGACAAGAATTCTTTTGTCCTGTTCGGCTATGGACGCGAGCTTGGTGTCGATCCCGGCAGGTCAGCCAGCCAGGCATACCGCCTCCCCATACACCTTGAATGGTACAAAGCGACTGCAGGACATAATATTATTATTACCGATGGAAAATCGCAGAGAGAAGCCCAGGGGAAGTGTCTTGCATATAAAAGTTCTGATTCATACGCCGCAATTACCACCGATGCCGGTCCGGCATTCGAAAATATCACCCATATAAGGTTCCTTCTGCTTTCACCCGATTATCTTCTTGTGGTTGATGAAATGAAATCGGAAGACAGTACGAACCATACTTTTGACTGGCTCTATCATAATAAAGGTCAGTCCGTTTCATGCGATCTGCCGGAAAGCGATTCAAAACCTGGAGATATTCCTGCAGGTTATAAATATTTAAAAGACATTTCGGCTTACAAATCTGCAAACGAACAGCCTCTGAATATGTTATTCAAAGGTGAAGGTATCGATGTTAGTATGGTGCTGGCCGGACAGATGAACGATGAGGTATTCACAGCTACCGGACCATTTACCAGTGTTGAGGACAGGGTGCCGGTGGTAATAGTGCGCAGAAAAGGACAAACAGTAAGATTTGTAACATTACTTGAACCCGTCGTATCCGGCGGGAGACCCGGGGTTGAAAAAATCAGCCTGCTATCAAGGGCACCTTCAGTATCAGTCGTTGTAACCCGGACAGATGGCGAAGAATATATATCTTTTCCCGAGGGCTCTCTTACTAATTTTATAGTTCAGAAAAAAGTTGATTCAGGATATGAGATTGCCCTGCAAAATTGATATGAACTATGAATTTAAATGCGCTGCAACCGGAGCAGTACATATTATTTTGTTCCGGAAGTAAAATCTCCGAAGAAGCTTTTTAACCAGAAATTATTCATCTCATTCCGGTAATGAGCAGCTTTTAATCCTGCCCATCCATGCCTGGCATTCGGATAGAGCATAAATTGAAACGTCTTACCTTCATCCTGCAGCTTTGATATGAGCTGAATTGAATTCTGCATGTGAACATTATCATCCAGATCGCCATGAGCGAGGTAAAATCTGCCTTTAAGCCGGCCGGCGTACTGCAGGGCCGAACTATTCCTGTATCCTTCTGCATTTTCGGATGGCTTATCCATGAATCTTTCCGTATAGACATTATCATACAATCGCCAGTCAGTTACCGGTGATCCTGCAAAACCGTGTGTCCAGTAATCAGAACCTATTGTCAATGCCAGACATGTCATATATCCACCGTAAGAACTCCCGGTTATTCCAATCCTTGCCGGGTCGACGAATGGTTTTGCTCTTAACCATTTGACAGCCTCACTATAATCGGCTATTTCCCATTTACCAAGATTCCGGTATAACTGGTCAAGACCTTTACGGCCAAAGTGACCTGAACCCCGGTGATCGACCGTGAAGGTGATTATATTGTTCCTAGAATACCATGAAGGGCCGCTGCCTGACCAGACATTTTTTACATTTTTCATATCTGGTCCGCCATATATGGTGAAGATGACAGGATATTTTTTTGAAGAATCAAAATTTACCGGGTAAGTTATAACTGCAGGCATGCTGAACATACCATCGGCTGTTTTTATCTTTACCATCTCTGCCTTTGAATGAGCAGAGGGATTGTATAAGGGACTTACAGATTTTTTTATCTCCCTGACAACTGCACCATTTTTATCAAGCGCAACAATTCCTCCCGGATTGGATATACTGCTCCATATATCAATAAAATAACTTCCCTTAGGTGAAATGCTGACAACATGAGTCCCCTCCCCTTTTGTGATCCGGACCAGGTTTTTACCATCAAGTCCAACCCTGAAAAGATGATTATCAGTTGATTCAGTGCCTGTTGCATAAAAATATACTGTCTTAACCTCTTCATCAACACGTTGGATCCCTGTTACCCTGAAATCAAAGTCGGTCAGTTGTGCAATCAGCTTTCCATTCCAGCCATAGTAATAGAGGTTTTCCCAGTCATTCCTGTAACTCTTCACTATAAAACCGGTTCCATCGGTCATAACATGAATTGTCTCATAAAATTCGACCCAGGTATTACGCTTCTCATTATAGATCTCTGAATACTCACCTGTTGAAGCATCAGCCAGTATAATCTTCAGGTCATTCTGGTCACGGTTCAGCACCTGGACGGCAAGTTTTTTACCGTCATTGGTCCAGAACGGCCAGGCCAGATACTGGTCGACGGAATAATCAGTCTTCACCCATGTCGTTTTACCTGATGACAGTTCGGCAATTCCCATTTTCACTTTTGGATTCGGATCCCCTGCATAGGGATAAGGCACCACTTCAAGCTTACCATGCACGCCATCTTCCTCATCGAGCCTGTTGAGAGTGAACGTCGGGACATCGGTTTCGTCTGTCCTCAGGTAAGCTATCCTGTTGCCATCGGGCGCCCACCAGAAAGCAGCATAACGGCTGGGACGACCGAGGATCTCTTCCATATAAACCCAGGAGGCATATCCATTGTATATTTTTTCAGAGGCATCAAAAGTAAGTCTTACCTCCCTGCCCGCTGATAAATCATAATAATAAAGATCCTTATTCTTTGTGTAGGCAATTTTCTTTCCATCAGGAGAAAACCTTGGATTAACTTCTTCAATGGTATCATTGGTCAGCCTTTTTGAGCCCTTATCTCCTCCTATGGTAAAAGAATAGAGATCATTTTCCTTAAGTATGACAAGGCTTTTCTCATCAGGGCTTAAGATATCATCGGTGTCAGATGATACTCCAGCCGGCAAAGCATCAAACAGGAGATCTCTTGAAGTTTTTACTTCCTGAACAATGCTGCTCCTCCCCGTCCTGACATTTACTTTTCTCATTACGGGCCTGGTTCCTTCATCGTATTCCTTAATAAGATAATTTGAATCATCAGCCCAGCCGGTGATTACAGGCTCCTGACTATCGGGGTAATTCTGTGCAGCGGCTGTAAGCACAATTGATAATAGCACCAAATTTAAGAACGACACATTCAGTAAACTCTTCATTAAAAAATTTTCAATTAATGGGATATGGGCTACAAAAATAATAAATTTAAGGCAGGATACAGAAAGAGACCGGTGATGTCCTGAACTATTGGAAGAACACTTACCTTATTTAGAAATAGTTTAAATATTGTTATTTTATTAACATTGTTATTTTATTAACAGTAAATTACTATCTTTGCATCGGAATTCAATGAAAACATGAATTTATAAAAGTTGTTAATAACCACATTCAGATGACTATCAAGGACATAACAGAAAGGATTGGCGGCCACCTGGTTTGCAATGAGGAGCAGAAATCATTGGAAGTTGAATATGCCTTTTCATCAGACCTTATGAGTGACGTACTTACAGTTGAAAAGGAGAATATGGTTTTGATAACCGGACTTTCAAACCTTCAGGCCATACGTACTTCGGAAATGTCGAATATTAACTGTATAATATTCGCCAGGGATAAAAAAGTAAACAAGGACATCATTTCGCTTGCAAAAGAAAATGACATGGTTCTGATTGAGAGCCCCTATTCTGTTTTCAGGATCTCAGGGGAATTGTATAAAGCAGGGATCAAACCCTTATTCTGAGTATATGCTACTGACAAAAAACATAACAGGCGGGGATTTCGCAAATGCCGGAAACATTGCAAGCAGTGTCAAAAAAGCGCTGCGCCAGCTCAATGTTGACCAGCATATTTCAAAGCATATTGTAATAGCCTTGTACGAAGCTGAAGTAAATGTAGTGGCCCATGCCTTTTCGGGAATTGCAGAGATAATGATTGATGAGGAAAAGATTCATATCAGTATAACCGATAAAGGGCCGGGAATTGCTGATATACAAAAAGCAATGGAAGAAGGCTATTCAACTGCCTCCGACATGGTAAGGGAAATGGGATTTGGTGCCGGGATGGGATTGTCGAATATGAAAAAGAACAGCGATATAATGAATATAAGCAGCATTCCCGGGACAGGAACCAGTATTGAGCTCATTACTTATTTTAAGCCGGTTCAACCTGAGATCCTTAATGATAAAGTGCAGAATGAAAATAGATGATATAATAAATAAACTGGACCTTGAGGTTATATCAGGACACGCTGGCTTGTCAAATGAGATAACCGGCGGTTATGTTTCTGACCTCCTTAGCGATGTGATGGGAAATGCGACTAAGGGAATGGTATGGGTTACTTTGCAGACTCATCAGAATATAGTTGCGGTAGCTTCACTTAAGGACCTTGCCGGTATTATTCTTGTTAAAAATCTATTGCCCGATTCTGAAACAATAAATAAAAGCAATATCGAAAATATACCTGTAATGACAACAGCTTCAGACACTTTCATAACTGCTGGACGATTATATGACTTATTGAAAAAGAAATGAACATATTCAGGGCCGACCTTCATATTCATACTCTGCTTTCTCCATGCGGGCATCTCGACATGAGTCCTGAGAATATTGTGCTTCAGGCGAAGATGAAGGAACTTGATATTATCGGTATCACTGACCATAATTCAACGCGGCACTGCGATCTTGTAAGCAGCATCGCTGCAGCAAGGGGAATTTTTGTAATGAAGGGGGCTGAAGTTACGACAAAGGAAGAGGTACATTGCCTCGTATTCTTTGAAAATCAGGGAACTCTTGAAATTTTCCAGGATTATCTTGATTCTAATCTGCCCAACATTCAAAATGATCCTGCACTATTTGGCGACCAGGTACAGGTCGATGAAGAAGAAAATATTATTTATGAAGAGAAAAAATTATTGATCAGCGCTCTGAACGTCTCAATGGATCATCTTGCTGAGTTTGTGCGAGGGCACTCCGGACTATTTATCCCTGCTCATATTGACAGGAACAAAAACAGCATCTACAGTCAGCTTGGCTTTCTGCCCGAAGGACTGAAAGCCGATGCGCTTGAAATATCAGGGAAAACAAACCGTAATAATTTTTCCATGACCCATCCGGAAATTTCAGCATATCAGATAATCAGCAGTTCTGATGCACATGTTCCTGATCAGATCGGATCGGTATTCACTGAATTTTACCTTGACAATCCCTCTTTTTCAGAAATCAGAATGGCTTTTAACGGAAATAACATGAGAAAGTTGATTTGGTAATGAAAACACTCGCGCTTAACATATTAGATATAGTGCAAAATTCGATAAGAGCAAAAGCCGATGAGATATCAGTTGAAGTGAGTGAATCAAAATCTGAAAACAGGATGCTAATAAGGGTTCGCGATAATGGTGAAGGGATAAATGAAGATTTGCTTACGGCAGTCACTGACCCGTTTTTTACAACAAGAACCAAAAGAAGAATCGGAATGGGATTTCCCCTGCTTAAATATCATGCCAACCTCACAGGGGGTGATCTTGATATTTTTTCAGAAGAAAAAAAAGGAACAGTTGTTACTGCTACTTTTTCACTTTTTCATCTCGACAGGCAACCGCTGGGAGACATTGAAGGAGTGCTGACAATCCTTATAGGAGCCAATCCGCTGATCAACTTCAACTATTTTCATATTACCGACGAAGGGGAATACCGGTTTTCCACAAAGGAAACAAAAGAATATCTGGGAATAGAAACATTGAATGGATATGAATTGCTTAATATGATCGGTACAATGATTAATGAGAACCTTAAGAACATCTGTGTTACAGACAGGACATGATAACAACAATTTTGGATAATATTCAACATAAGAATTGAACTAATTTTAAAAGTATGTCAAAAATCACTTCACTAGCGGACTTAAAAAAGAAACGCGAAGAATTAAAGTCAGGTCTTGACCTAAGGGTCAGAGCAACTGATCCTGAAAGTGTTGTTCAGGTAAAAGTTGCCATGGCAACATGCGGAATAGCATCGGGGTCAAAGCCTGTTATGGAATTTTTCCTGGAGCACCTTGAAAGGAGGAACATTGCAGCAGTTGTAACCCAGACCGGATGTATGGGTTATTGTTATGCAGAGCCGACCGTAGAGGTTAAACTTCCGGGCGCTGACCCGATTGTTTTCGGATTTGTTGATCTTAAAAGAGCCGATCTGATTATTGAAAAATACATCAAGATGGGGGAACTTGTAGATGGCATCATCCCAGTTAATTATCAAAGTATTGACCTAAAAGAATAAGGAGAAATGACTAAGTCGAAATACAGCATGCATTTGCTTGTTTGCGGTGGTACAGGCTGCCATGCATCAGAAAGCGATGCTATTGTCTGCAACTTAAAGGATGAGCTTGAATCAAAAAACCTTTTGGATTCGGTTCAGGTTGTTAAGACAGGTTGCTTTGGTTTTTGCGAACAAGGACCAATAGTAAAAGTGTTGCCTGACAATACCTTTTACGTTCATGTTAAACCTGAGGATGCCCAGGTTATTGTTGAAGAACATGTTATTAAAGGCAGAAGGGTAAACAGGTTACTCTTCAATGATCCGGCCGGGAAAGTACCCGTAACTGATTCCAGGCACATCGAATTTTTCAGGAAACAGATGAGAATCGTTCTCAGAAACTGCGGATTTATCAATCCTGAGAATATAGATGAATATATTGCCCGCGATGGGTATCAGGCGCTCGGAAAAGTGCTGAGTGAAATGTCGCCCGACGAGGTAATTAAAGAAGTTAAGGATTCGGGCCAGAGGGGGCGTGGAGGCGCAGGATTTTCGACAGGGCTTAAGTGGGAACTTGCACGGAAAAACCAGTCTGATGAGAAATACGTTGTCTGCAATGCTGACGAAGGCGACCCGGGTGCATTCATGGATCGATCGGTTCTTGAGGGTGATCCTCATTCCGTTCTGGAAGCGATGGCCATCTGCGGTTACAGCATTGGCGCATCAAACGGATTAATATACATACGTGCCGAGTATCCTCTTGCTATCAGCAGGTTAAAAATTGCAATTGAACAGGCCCACTCCTACGGGCTGCTCGGTAATAACATTTTAGGAACAGGATTCAATTTTGATATTTCATTAAGATACGGCGCCGGCGCTTTCGTCTGCGGTGAAGAAACAGCTCTCATCCATTCAATGGAAGGACTTCGTGGTGAACCTACAGTAAAGCCACCCTTCCCTGCAGAATCGGGTTTCAGGAACAAGCCTACTAACGTCAATAATGTAGAAACATTTGCTGCCATTCCTGCCATTATTCTCAAGGGAGCAAAATGGTACAGCAGCATCGGAACCGAAAAATCAAAAGGAACCAAGGTATTTGCCCTTGCTGGAAAAATAAATAACGTGGGGCTGATTGAAGTTCCCATGGGAACAACCCTCAGAGAGGTGATTTTTGAAATTGGCGGGGGCATCAGAAACGGGAAAAAATTCAAAGGCATCCAGACGGGAGGTCCATCTGGTGGTTGCCTTTCTGAAAAACATCTCGACACTCCGATTGATTTTGACAATCTTATTGCAGCCGGATCAATTATGGGATCAGGGGCAATGATTGTTCTTGATGAGGACGATTGCATGGTTTCTATGGCAAAATTCTTCCTTGAATTCACTGTTGAGGAATCTTGTGGCAAATGCGCCCCCTGCAGGATAGGTAACAAAAGGCTGCACGAACTTCTTAGTCAGATATGCGAAGGGAAAGGCTCAATTGCCGATCTTGACAGGCTGAAGAACATGAGTGTTGTAATTAAGGACACCTCCTTATGCGGACTCGGGCAAACTTCCCCTAATCCGGTACTTTCAATGCTCGACAATTATTATGAAGAGTACGTTGCTCATGTATCAGACAAAAAAAGATGTCCCGCAGGTCAGTGCCGCAATCTCCTTGAATATATAATAAATGCCGAGAATTGCATAGGCTGTACGGCATGTGCAAGGGTGTGTCCGGTAAATGCAATTTCAGGCGAAAGGAAAGAAATTCATACTATTGATCCTCTGTTATGCATTAAATGCGGCTCGTGTATGGAGAAATGTAAGTTTAATGCAATTTATCTAAGTTAACAGGAAGAGTAATGGAAACAGTAAAGCTTACCATTGATAATAAAGAAGTAAGTGTACCAAAAGGTACAACAATCTATAAAGCTGCCAAACAGCTGGGAATAGATATTCCCACGCTCTGCTACATGGATCTGCATCATCTGAATATTGAGAATAAACCGGCAGGATGCCGTATTTGTGTTGCGGAAGTACAGGGAAGAAGAAATCTTGCTCCTACCTGCTCTACCAATTGCGAAAATGGCATGGTGGTTAAGACTCATACAACAAGAGTACTGAATGCCCGCAGAACCGTAATGGAGTTTATTCTGTCCGACCATCCAAAGGATTGTCTTGTATGTTCAAAGTCGGGCGACTGTGAACTCCAGAGTATGGCTCATAAGCTTCAGATAAGGGATATCCCGGGAGCTGAATATGCTGAAATGTCAACGTACCGGCAGGATACATCTCCTTCAATTATTAGGAATCTTGATAAATGCATCATGTGCCGTCGTTGCGAGACAATGTGCAATGAGGTTCAGACAGTAGGGGCGCTTTCTGCAGTAAACAGAGGCTTCATGGCAACTGTAGCGCCTGCATTCGAGCAAAATCTTGAATATTCAACCTGTACTTACTGCGGACAGTGTGTTGCAGTCTGCCCTACAGGGGCGCTGACTGAAGTCAATCATATACCTCAGGTTCTCAGAGCTTTGGCCGATCCTTCAAAAACCGTGGTTGTTCAGACAGCTCCGGCTGTTCGTGCTGCTCTGGGTGAAGAGTTTGGATTGGAGCCGGGAACTCTCGTAACAGGTAAGATGATTGCAGCGCTTAGAGCTCTGGGCTTTGATTATATATTCGATACCGATTTCGCTGCAGACCTGACAATTATGGAAGAGGGTACAGAACTCCTCAACAGGCTCCAGAGACATCTTGATGGAGATAAAACTGCAAGGATACCAATACTGACATCCTGCTGCCCCGGATGGGTTAATTTCTTCGAATACTATTTTCCCGACCTTAAGGATGTGCCATCAACGGCAAAATCGCCCCAACAGATGTTCGGTGCTATTGCCAAAACCTATTTTGCCGAAAAGATCGGGATCGACAGGAAGGACATGGTAGTTGTATCTATCATGCCGTGCCTCGCAAAGAAATATGAATGCCAGAGAGAGGAATTTTCTACAGATGGAAACCCCGATGTTGACTATTCGATCTCAACACGCGAACTGGCATCTTTTATAAAACAGGCTAACATTAATTTCAAAAACCTTGATGATGAAGAATTTGACTCTCCTTTAGGTGAATCAACAGGGGCTGGGGTCATCTTTGGGGCAACAGGTGGAGTAATTGAAGCGGCATGCCGTACTGCTTACGAAGTATATACTGGCAAAAAACTCGAAAGACTTGATTTTACCGAACTAAGGGGAATGGAAGGCGTACGCTCTGCCACTCTCGATTTCAACGGGCTGCCAATAAACATAGGTATTGCCCATGGACTTGGCAATGCCCGCAAACTTCTTGATGATGTAAGAGCCGGAAAATCACAGTTCCATGCAATTGAAATAATGGCCTGTCCCGGCGGCTGTATTGGCGGTGGTGGCCAACCTTTGCATCATGGAGATTCAGAGGTCATAAAGGCGAGAGCCGCTGCAATATACAGGGAAGACAGAAGCAAACCGTTGAGAAAATCACACGAAAATCCTTTTATAACGAAATTATATGAGGAGTTTCTTGGCCAGCCTAACAGTGAGAAGGCTCATCATCTGCTTCATACTCATTATTTCGATAAGAAAACCAATAAGATTTTAATTAAAAAGTAACCACCATAAAAGTATCAGGTTATGTCTCATATAAAAATTGAATTAAGAAAAGAGGACCTTGAATTTATCAGTAAAACATGCACCTCTTTTAAGAATGATCCCCAGGAACTTATAAATGTCCTGCATACCTGCCAGGAACATTTCGGATACCTGCCTGCCGAAATACAGGAAGTTGTATCCGAATGCCTTGATATCCCTGTGTCAAGAATATACGGAGTAGTTACATTCTATTCCTTTTTTACCATGACACCTAAGGGAAAACATCCGATCAGCATCTGCCTCGGAACTGCATGCTATGTAAGAGGGGCTGAAAAAGTTCTTGATGAATTTAAAAAAGAGCTGGGCATTGAAGTGGGGAAAGTTACAAACGACAATAAATTCTCACTTTCAAGCCTGCGTTGTGTTGGGGCCTGCGGACTTGCACCAGTTGTACTTGTTGGTGAAAAAACTTATGGCAGGGTTGCCCCTGATGATGTTAAGAAAATTTTAAAGGAATACGAATAAAGTAAAGGCTTAACAGGTTTTTTTGGTTAATGAGATCCGGGGTTCTTACCCCGGGTCTTATTTTTTAGAATCTTCTCCTGAGCTGGATGTATAACCTGTCGTACCTTCCGGACTTTTCAAATGTACCTTCATAATTCACTGCAAAATAAAATTTCTCCCACGGCTGAACGGATAAATTCAGCTCCACTATTTTCTGTGAAATATCCCTTATACCTTCAGGAAATTTGTAACTGACATACCTGAATCCACCTCCTGCCTGAGCTTTGCCTTTGAAAAGATCACGTGCAAGATTTAAACTGTAAATAGTACCGTTCATAAAACCTGACTCAAACAATGTGGCAGAGAGAGTGGAAGATATTTTCAGGAATGGGATACTGCTATATGTAAAATAACTGTAGATATTACGTGATGGTTGCGGGTCCGCCTTTAAATATCGATACCCGCCCTGCAACCCGAAGGTCAGATCACCGGTGATCCGGTAAGTACCCGATAACCTGAACCCCTGACGAAGATCGTTTTCGAGGATACGGTCAACAAACGTTTTATAAGTTTCATAATATATTACATTTTTACGCGCATCGTATGAAACTGAAATACCAAGGACCTTCAAAAGCCTGTAATTCAGGGATAAATACAAGCCTGAGAGTTTGAATTTGTTTTGGGGATTCTCATTTCCGACAGAATCTGTATTCAATTGATAAAGGTCAACTTCCATATTTCCAAGAAAATTCAAATCTCTTATAGGGCTATTTGAATGCTGTAAATAGAGAAATCTCCGGTCTGTCCTGGAATGGTTCATTTGTTGCATAAAGGCCAGGGAACTGACTGATGCTTTCCAGTCTTTTCCGGTAGTATATGAAACAAATGCTCCATACTGGAGAAGGGCGCTGTTGAAACCAAAGTTCCGGTAATCGGGTCTTGTTCCAAGCAATGCCCCCATGGTGAACCGGTTAAATGATTTTTCAAATTGTAAGCCGTCAACAGGTCCGATACTGGAAACAAGGGGATTGATCCAACGGCCAAAACTGGCCCGGGTTGTTTTATTTATGTCGTATTTTAATGACAGGTTATAAATTTTAAGCGCAGTGAAAACATCATTTCTGACTTCATCCCAATGTCCGGCCCTGTGCCTGAATGAAATATAGCTATCAACCGAAAACTTTGAATTGGCGATATTTTGTCTATTGAAAGATAGAGTATAACGAAACCTGTGCAGATCAGTTGACTGTGAATCAGAAAAATCAGAATAAGAATTTAATGAAATGCTTCCCCTTATCTTTTGCTTTAAACCATTAGCCGGTTCTGTAATGACAGTATCACCTGAAATTTGTTCAGTGATACCTTCCTCCTGCCTTATTTTTTGGGGCTCCTCTGTAATTTTTTCCCCGGTTCTAATATTTTTTGCTAAAAGCTGATCTGAAACTGAAAGTATGATGCCAGGCAAATAAATACAGGAGCATGATGATGATGACAGATCCTTTACAATAAGAGCAGGTTTCAACCTCCCTCCGGATGTGATGAAAAGCGTATCACCTGTTGCAAGCCCGGCAGTGGACTTAAACTTCACATAAATATTCTGC
Source organism: uncultured Bacteroidales bacterium (assembly GCA_942492865.1). GTDB lineage: Bacteria > Bacteroidota > Bacteroidia > Bacteroidales > VadinHA17 > LD21. Next base: position 4,437,722 of record OW818650.1, read on the forward strand.
GAACTGATAAATGATACTTGTCCTGTTAAATAATCCTGTATTGTCTGACTATTTAACTCTAAACAAAGCACTAAAATTATAAATGTCAATACACTTTTTCTCATAACTTTTTAATCTCCTCTTCCGGTGGGATGACACCTGAAACATGATGGGCTGTCGTAAGAATAACCCGCCCGTCCGCTATGTTTAGAATCCATTTCGGCCTTATTATGCTCATGGCAATTAATGCAGGTGAACTGAGAATAACTGGATGTGCTGGCATGACAATCCGTACAGTTGCTCCATTCACCTCTGTGTGTTCCTGAATAAATCGGGAAGGATTGACTATCATGCTGGGTGTATGTGGCAGGCTTCCAGCCAGGCTGAAGAGTATGGCACTGGGTGCAGATCAGGGAAAATCCTAAGCCTGAATGACGGGGATTTAAGGTGTTATCATAATCTGTCTTGTGACATGAGACACATTCAGGTGACGTTGATGAATAATTTCCTGAGGTATGGCACTCTTCACATCTTGAATTCGAATGGCCTTCCACGAGTGCAAAAAAAGCATGATCAAAACCTGATCCGCTCCATTTATATGAATTAACAGGATGACAGATAAGGCAATCATTCGAAAATCCAGCCTGTACATGATTCGGATTCGATGCAGCATTATAATCCTGCCTGTGACAATCTATACAATTGATTCCAGTTACATCGAATCTTGTCATGCTTTCCGATTTATGGCAATCATAACAGTCTGCTGACTTGTGGGGACCAAGCAATTGGAACCGGCTTTTCTGGTGAATATCGGTAATATTATTTACCAGCCATGAAGCGGTAGTATGACATCGTGAACAATCAAGACCTGCAGTAGCCTGGTGGATATCAGTATGACAGTCGATGCATCCTGACCTGGCCTCGGCGAAAACGAGAGAGAGATGACACATCCTGCAGTCAACAGCAGCATGCTGTCCTGTAAGGGGAAAACTGGTCAGATCATGGTTAAAAGAATAGATCTTTTTATCAAGTTGCCAGCCCTGGGCGCTATGGCAGCTATTGCAGCTGACCTTGAATTTTGGGCCATGCGGGGATGTTGTCCTTTGCTTTGCCGCTATAAGTAAAACAACAAGGATCAGAAGTGACACGATTCGCATGTGAATTCCTTTATTTTATAATTTATGAAAACCTTTGAACCTTCTTTTTCAGGTTTATGACATTCCGAGCAAGGCACCCTGATATGCTTACCATCAAGCTTAAAGGCAGTGTTATCGTGATTGAACTTTGAAACATTCCAGCTTTCCGTGTCATGACATGCAGTGCAGTCAGTAAACCCGTTTCTTTCAAACTGTTTATTATGATTGTCGTTGTGACATTCGGAACAATCAGAAGGTAATCCATCAAATTTCTGTTGGATTTTGCCACCTGCATCTGACCTGAAATGACATTCACGGCATCCCTGGAGGCTATGAGAGCCAGTAAGTAAATAACCGGTTTCCCTATGATCAAAAGAGATCTCCTGCCACCTGTTCACAGTGTGGCATGATTCACAACCTGAAACGGTATAAAATTTTTGCTGTATAAGGTTTTTATGAATATCCTGATGGCAATCTATGCATTTCAGGCCTATATTTCTAAAACTCCAATTTTCCTTTTTCATATGGCACTCATAACAGGGAATAGCCGAATGTGCTCCTTCAAGCTTAAAATGACTTTGATTATGTCTTTCAACAGTGAACGAAAATTGTTTAAATCCTTGGACAGTGTGACATTCTGAGCAATCAGGAGCAATTTTGTTTTTTACAAACTGATTATTATGGTAGTCAGCATGGCAATCTGTGCACCTGTCGTGTCTTAGTGGGTCGGTGAGCCGTGTTTTGTGACATGTCTGGCAACTTACTATCAGATGTTTCCCTTCAAGCCTGAAACCGGTCTTATTATGATCAAAGTTCTCTAAACCACTTACTTTTTGAAATGATTCCTCACTGTGGCATTGACGGCAGTTCTGTCCATATTTGTTCTGATGAGGGTCCTTGTGGCAGCTTGTGCAGTTATTGTAAGGGATATTTGCAAATTGCTGGAATTTCGCTCCACCTGTCATTGTAATCTTGTGACATTTCACACAATCCACGCTTTTATGCTTCCCGGCCAGTTTGAAATTTGCACTATTATGATCAAATTTCGATGCAGGAACAAACGTTTCAGGACTATGGCAATTCTGACATGAGGTGGAAAGAGTCCGCATATGGTAGTCAGCATGGCAAGTCAGACACTCCTGATTTACACCAAGATAGGTAAATTTTTTGGCTTTCAGCCTGTGATCGGTTATGAACCCTGACTTGTGACATTCCAGACATCCCTGCCTGGCGTGCGGGGCAGATAAAGTGTAACCGGTTTTATTGTGGTCGAAAGAGGCAGTATCAAAACGTATCAGTTGAAAATTCTTTCCATTATGTTCGCCATGACAACTAAAGCAAGCTTTTCCCCTGATATCCGGCGATGAATGATAACCTTTCTGAATATTTATTCTTGTAAGTATTTCAGTGTGACATGCAAGACATTTTTCATTGGTTGGCTTATCCCCAAGCACATGGCACTGGGTACATTTTGATAACCCCGCTAATTGCGAATGGACATAAGATAGCTCTCCAGGCGAAATTTGCGCATATAATCTACAGATTGAAGAGAGTATAATCAAAATTATACCAGCAATATTTCTCTTTCTGCATTGCATGTTAAAACAATATTGACATTACAAAATCAAAGAAGAAATCTACTGAATTTGTCTCAATGTCCCAAGACTGTTTCTCCAAATTTCCTGGTAATTTTTATACCTACCTTCTCGAGGAATTGAGTAGGCAATTCACCTCCTGCAAAAATAAATACCAGATCGTTTGGCAAAACAGCTTTCCCTCCACCATCAAGTAATAATGTGACTGTCTCATCCTCAATCAACGTCAGAGTTGTTTTAAGCCTTAAATCCAGCTTCCCATCTTCCACTGCCGTGCTGATAGCTGAACTGTTCAGAGGTTTGATCCTGTTAAAAACTTCATTTCTGTATGATAAAGTCACATGATTCTGTTCTGCAAGAAGAAGAGCTGATTCGACAGCTGAATCGCCGCCTCCAACTACAATAATGTTTTTTCCGTAAATATTTTCAGGTTCAAGGAGCCTGTAAGCCACCTTTTCCTTATCCTCGCCCGGAATATCCAGTTTTCTGGGTGAACCCCTACGGCCTATAGATAGCAAGACATTGCATGCAGTAAAATGTTCACCCTTGCTTGTAGTAATTTCAAATATTCCATTCTCATTAACTATTGATTCTACCTTTGAGTTCTCCTTTATTGTAACATTATTTTGTTTGAGAACAGTCTGCCACAAATTAAGAAGCTCGGATTTTGTTGTTTCATAAAGTCTGACCTTTCCAAAAAGTGGAAGATCCATGGGAGACGTCATAATGATTTTTTTTCTTGGAAAAGTAAAGACTGTGCCTCCCAGGGAATCCTGCTCAAGCAACAGGAATTTCAGCCCGTATTTTTTAGCCTGCAAACAAGCTGAAATTCCGGCAGGGCCGGCCCCGGTTATAATGAGATCGTAAGAAGCCTGATGGTTCTTTTTAATCGACTTTGCAATATTATCCACAGCTTGTCTGCCCTGCTCAACCGCATTTTTAATAAGTCCCATTCCGCCAAGTTCTCCCGCAATGAATACTCCGGGTACATTTGTCTCGAAATTCCTGCTCACGTGTGGCAGATCAACACCCCTTTTTTCTGTTCCTATCCTCAGGCTTATTGCCCCTGTTGGACATGCATGGAAACACGCCCCATGGCCTATGCACCTGGAAGCATTTATAATTGTAGCCTTACCATTCCTTATACCAATAATGTCATGCTCCGGACAGGCTGTAACACAGGCACCTGTCTGAATACAACTATTGACATCGATGTATGGATGAAGTGACACGGGTTCATGCAATCCATCTGCCCTGGCTTTTTGTATCTTCTCATCAACTAATTTCGATTCCCTGCTTTTTCTACGAAGGTAGATAAGAACAGCGGCCACGCAGATAATGCCTGCAAGCGAATAAATAATGACATTTTCTATCAGCTGCTCCATTTTTAAAAAATCCATCTGTATCCAAACAATACAGCAACACCTATATGTACTAACATGATTAACAGCATCACAAAAGCAAACGGCAAATGAACCACATGCCAGTACTTAAACATGTTTTGCATTGTCGAGAGCTGTTCAATCCTTAAAGTTAACCGTATATCTTCAATAATAAGTGAGCGTACTCTTTTGTATTCACTTTCAGGAAGGCTGATCAATTTGAGGATATGCCTGACAGTCCATATTTTCTTCCTTGATTCATAATATTTTTTTATAAAACGGACAAATGGATTCTTATTGTATAATTGAATTTTGTTTTTCAGGGATTCAGTCAGTGTCCTATAGTTTTCTTCATTCAGATCATGTGATTTTTTTATATTTTCTGCAATATCTCTCTTCATTTCCTGAACTTCCTTCAGGTTAAGTTCACGTCCTTCGATTGAATGTGGGATCTGAATATATATGAACCTGCCTACTATACCGCTCAAAAAGACTATTACCATACTCCAGAAGCTAACGGCTACCAGGCCACCTATTTTGAATGAGGTATGAAAGACAATAAGCACCGGACCAAGAGTGCACAAAAATATATGGAATTCAAGCCAATATTTTAAAGTTCCGAGCCTTGAAAGGGCACGATAACGTTTCCTTGCCATATATGAGCTGATACCTGCTATAAGGCATAAAGAACCTGCCACTCCAAATCCATGTCCATACTCTCCGCTCGGTTTCAGTATTGCATGATCGATATGATAAAATCTTTCTTCAAACTTTACATTGTAATACGAATAACCTCTGTAGGCAAGTAAAATCAATGTGATTGCGACAAATGCTACCAGAGCACTTAAGTATAACCGATGTCCGCTTCTGGTCATATTTTAAAAATCAATTGTTCATTCCTTAACGTTTGACTTGCTTGTTCTTTTTATCATACCAGAAGAAAAATTCTTTCTGACGTTTTTTATCTTCTATTTTTTTTGCAACGTATACCTTCTCTCCTGTCAAAGGATCTTCTCCTGTATAATAAATTAGTGTTGAGAGTGTCATCGGCGTCGGGGTAAAATCCTGTACCTGCTCAGGCCTGATCCCAAGTTTTGAGACTTCCGAAACAAGGTCCCTCATATCACCATCGGTGCAACCCGGGTGTGATGAAATAAAATAGGGAATAATTTCATAATTAAGCCCCTCCTTTTTTATTATGCTGTCAAATTTGCTTTTCAGTTTCCTGTATAGATCAAAGGGAGCTTTCCGCATTAATTTCAACACTTTTGAAGAGGTATGCTCAGGGGCCACTTTCAGGCGGCCCGACACATGATTTTTAACCAGTTCGCGGAGATATTCCTCTTCTGCTCTCCCGGCATTTTTATTCCCTTCGGGGAATAACAGGTCGTAACGAACACCACTGCTTACGAAAGCTTTTTTTATTCCTTCCGTTTGATTTACTTTCTTATACAGCACAGTCAGCTGACTGTGATCGCAGCTCAGGTTAGCACAAACAGATGGCCAGATACAGGATGGCCGGGGACACTTTTTACATCTTGCAAGATCTTTTGCCACCATCTTATACATATTTGCCGAGGGTCCACCAAGATCGGTAAGGTAACCTTTGAAATCTGTAAGTTGCGAGATTTTGGATATTTCGTTCATAATGGACCTCTCCGACCTGCTTACTACATGCTTACCCTGGTGTGCAGCTATTGCGCAGAAACTACAACCCCCGAAGCATCCCCGGTGAATATTGACCGAGAATTTAATCATTTCATAAGCAGGTATATTCCCTTTTTTTTCATACCGGGGATGCGGCATATATGTATATGGCAGGTCGTACGTACTGTCAGCTTCACTTTCATCCATCGGTGGATAAGACGGATTAATAATCACCCTGAATTCGCCTGTTGCCTCAGAAAGCCGTGCTGATTCAATCTTGTTTGATTCCTTCTCAAATGTCATGAAGTTCTCTGCAAATGCTTTCTTACTGGCAAGACAGTTTTCATAAGAATTAAGAGAAATGTCATTCCAGGATTTCTGAAATGGAACAGCTTCTTCCTTTTTTAAGATAAAAGAGGTCTGGGGGATGGTCTTAAGAGACGAAAACGGGACACCTTTGGCCAGCAACCTGACCAGTTCCCTTACTGGTTTTTCACCCATCCCGTAAATGAGCATATCCGCTCCGCTGCTTTGAAGAATTGAAGGTTCAATCTTATTTTTCCAGTAATCATAATGTGTCAGCCTTCGCATGGAAGCTTCAATGCCACCAAGTACGACGGGCACATCAGGAAATAGTTTCTTAAGGATCTGCGAATAAACTACAGACGGGTAGTCGGGCCGGAAACCTGATTTTCCGCCAGGAGTATAAGCATCATCGGACCTCAACCTGCGGGTTGCTGTATAATGGTTGACCATTGAGTCCATATTACCGGCGGTAACTCCAAAAAAATACCTGGGACGACCCATTTTACGGAAATCACGAAGATCATCCTTCCAGTTTGGCTGCGGAACTATTGCGACCCTGAATCCTTCACTTTCAATAATCCTTCCGATCACTGCAGCTCCAAATGAAGGGTGATCTACATAAGCATCGCCAGTAAAGAGGACCACATCAACATCATCCCAATCCCTTAGTTCAACCTCTTTCCTGGTTACAGGCAACCAGTTCAATATATTGTAAGATGTTTTCAATTTCTGTTTTTCAGTATGCAAAAATAATCATAACTTTCTCATTGAGGACTCTAATAATTCTACGGCGTGATTGTTGTATAGATATATTTGACATTTTCTATTTGAAATCATCTGAAAGCATTTCAGGAGAGAATTTACAATGGACATTATCAAAGTAACACTTCAACATAAAAAGCTTTGCACCCTTGTATCAGAAAAAAAGGTCAAGCAAAGCCTTGATCTGCTGGCTGATATAATTAAATCTACAGGTTCGGGAGAGCTCCAGGACGATTACGATAATATAGTAATGACCTACAGGACAATGCTTGATTATACAATCGACGGGATAATCGATCCGGAGAGGGATAAAGTATATCTTAAACTTATTCAGTCAATTCTTCGGATTGCTGACAAATCAAAACAGGACATATTGTCACATTATTCAGGTTGGAACACATACTGGATAAAACAACAGGTTCAGAAAGAGCAAAAACTGAGTGGAAAAACCATTGTTGACAAGGTAGATGACCTTTTATTTAAATCTGAGCTTGATGAATGGCTCAATCATGGACAAGATCCGGATAATGATCTCGTAACAGGTCGATCAGTAAGGCATAAGCACCTGATGAAGAACATCTTCAATCACCTTTGGCTCACTGATTATTACGGAGAAGCGGAGAAAAGCCTTGTCGATATCTTATTGAATTCGGGAAAGTTCAAATGGTATGAAACATGCATCTTTACTACAGCTGTTACACTGAGTGCATTAAGGATATGGCAACCGGAAAAATTATTATATCTTCTGAATATTTATCAGTCGGGCAAGGAGCAGGTAATGGAAAGAGCCCTTGCAGGTGTAATTCTTATACTCCATTATTACAATAGCAGGATAACATTGTATCCGGAAATTACAGAGAAGTTAAAAAAACTTAGCCAGGATGCCCGTTTCGGTGAACATTGCAGGATAATTATCTTGCAGACAATCAGATCGAGGGAGACAGAAAAGCTGAGCAGAAAGCTGCAGGAGGAGATTCTGCCGCAGGTGGCAAAGCTCAAGCCCAGGATAGAAGAAAAACTCGATCTGGATAATATACTTCCTAAAGAAAAGCGCGATGAGCGAAATCCTGACTGGTCACTGTTCAATGAATCGGAAGATATTTTTAAATCAATGGAGGAACTGACAAAACTTCAAATGGAAGGAGCTGATGTATATATGTCGGCTTTTGCAAATCTGAAGCATTTTGATTTCTTCAGGGACTTCCAGAATTGGTTTATACCGTTTTATCCCGATAATGAAGCAGTAGATGAAATTTTCAGGGATGATATTCTTGGTCCGGGAACAAATGATCTTGCTGAAGCATTGTACAAAACTCCATTTATCTGTAATTCAGACAAATATTCCCTTTTACTCAATCTCAAATACCTGCCAGCTGCTCAAAAAACAATGATGCTGAAGGTATTTCGGATGGAACTTGAAGGATTTCAGCAACTGAGTGAGGAAGAATCAGTTGTTGACCCGGGCAGAAATTTCAGGATAAATGTTACTCAATACCTTCAGGACATCTACCGTTTCTTCAAGCTGTCGCCATACAAAATTGAATTTGAGGATCTGTTCAGCGGCAAAATGGATATCTACAATTCAAAATTTTTCAAAATAACATTTGAATCGTCTGATACGGAGGCTGTTCTTGCTGATTATTTCTTCAGTAAAAATTTTTATGACGATGCGTTTCCCATAATTCTTAAGCTTATCCAGGAACGACCTTCTGATGTTCAGCTTTACGAAAAAGCAGGTTATTGTCAGCAGGAGAACGGTAATTATGAGGAGGCACTTAAGTACTACAGGATGTCAGAACTGATAGAGAGAAAGGTATGGACCATCAAAAAGATAGGATTCTGTTTGCGAAGGATGGGAAAGAACAGGGAAGCCCTCGAATATTACCTCCAGGCAGAAGTGATGGAACCGGAAAATATCCATACAATCATTATGACTGCCCATTGTTATCTTGACCTTAAGGAATACGAGGAATCTCTGAAACATTATTTCAGGATAGAGTACCGCGATCCGGGAAATCTTAAGATCTTAAGGCCCATTGCATACTGTTACCTGGCATTGGGGCGTTTTGATGATTCAGAAAAATATCTTGAGAGGATGTCTGGAGGAAAACTCACCGCACATGATCTGATAAACAAAGGACATCTAGCGTTATGCAGAGGGAACAAAAAGGAAGCGGTTGAACAATATAAGAAAAGCATAGTAAGGGGAGAGTTGTCGAAGGAGGAGTTCCTGATAATATTCAATGAGGATAAACCCCTGCTCCTTTCTTTGGGAGTGGATCCTGATGATCTGCCTATTGTTACAGATTACCTTCTTTTTGCTATCGGGTAGAATCAGTACTATCTTGCTTCAGAGAACGTTGTTCGGGTGATCGATCTGGGCTATCAGATCTCCTTTGATGACTGTCGCGATCGTGGCTGTTGGAATACTGATTTCTTCTCCTTGACTCCCTTATCATCTTCTGTCTTTTTTCATCCAGTTCTCTTAAGCGGGCAATTTGTTCTTTTGTTATATTGGAGTCTATCTCTTTGCGGAATTCTTTCATTGTTGAATCCATGCTTTTCCGGAAAGAGGATTGAAAACCACTGTTTATCTTAGCGTACTTATCCAGTATCCTGTCAATCTTTATTTTTTGCGCCTCATCCGGTTGTATCGCCTCATAAAATCCCTCCCTGAATCTTTCTTCCGAGTAAAATACTTTGATGGGTTTAAGCCTGTTATATCTTATCTGTGCAGAAGTCAGCATTCCCAGAACAAATCCTATAATAAGTACTGCTGCAAATAAAAGAATTGATTTTAATTTCATGATAATGCTTTAAATACCAGTTAACAATAGTACAATGCTTTCTTCAGAACCACCGCTCATCCCAAGAAATGAATCAAAGGATATAGAACCTTCCGTAATAAAGATCGAAATAAGTAATAGTATAATTGCTGCAATTCCTGTAATAGCTATCCTGTTGAAAACATAATAAAGAGTTCTGACAAACTCAACTTCCCTGTGCTCCTTTGCATCCGACCCGAATATTCTTTCAGATACTTTTTCATTAAAGCCTGGCCTGAAATCAATATTAAATCCTCCCATTTCAAGTTGAGCCGGGACATCTTCCGAAGAGATGGCTGGATCTAATGATCTTATTATCAGATCTTTTATTTCATTTCTTTTCATCTACTCTAGTTTTTGCAATATATCTTTAAGTTGTTCCTGAGCCCGCGAAAGCCTGGAAAGCACTGTTCCAAGCGGAAGCTCAAGAATTTGGGCAGTTTCTTTAGTTGAATATCCCTGAAGCATTCTCATCACAATAACTGAACGGAATTTTGGTTCGAGACAATTCAAAGCTTTCCATACAATTTCAGATGCTTCGTTGGTTATTTCCGTGTCGGGGCCCGCTACTTCAATCTCATACATTTCGCTGTTACCTTTTTGTGTGAACATTGAAAAAAACCTCTTTCTTCGTTTGATCTCATTAAGCGTCAGATTAATTGCAATTTTCTGAATGTATGTTGAAAGTTTAGCGGCACCTCTGAATTCCGGCAATGCGTAATAAAGCTTAAGAAACACCTCCTGTCCAATGTCCTCGCTAAAAACCGAATCGCCAAGCATCCCTTTTACAGTCCGGGCCACCATCTTCCTGTATCGTATAACAATTTCATTAAAAGCGGCTTTGTCGCCTCCGACTGAAGCCTTGATAAGTTCATCTTCATCAATGTTGCTATACGATATTCTGACCATTCATTCAGTATATAGACAATCAAAGGAGTCCTATTATTCCCTAATGTTAATTTTTGTTAATTGAAAAGATATATCTCCAAGAAATCCTATTTCTCGGTGAGAGAAAATTTTTCCTCGACAAGTTCGATCCTGTGATCCTTATTGTATCTGATAAAATAAAGTTTCTGGTTTTCGAATCCGTCACTGGTCTGTTTTCTCCTGAAGTCATATTCTGTTTGAAGGAGATCAGGATTATGTACTTCAGGGTGAGCTATAAAAGTAGCTCCGTGCAGGGCCAGTCCGCTCAGGAAGTAATAAGCAATATCATATCCTTGCCAGGCATAGCTCATTTGTGATGGCTCAGTGGCAAACTTCTTTCTGAAGTCGGAAATAAACTGACGTACATCTTCCTTTGTGTAATCAATCCAATATGGGGAATAAAGCATAAGACCAAGGTCAAAATAATACTCAGGATTAAGATTGACCTGGTTCCTGAGTTCAGGATAACCGAAGACTTTAATGTCGTATTTTTTTGTGAAAGCATGGATATTCTGTATGGTCTCGCTTATCACCGGGGCATCCTCGGAAGCAACTATCACAAGATTTTTTGTTTTATCTGAAAGAGCATGGGCAAGGCGGTTGATTGAATCGTTTCCAAAAGAGGACCTGCTGTAGAAACGGAATTCCTTAAATCTGATCTCCTCAAAAGGCATCTTATTGCTGAGCTCATAAAGGATCATATTTTTAAAATTTCTTACTTCCGGGTTACTGGCCGAGGTATCAGAATGAACAAATATAAAATTATGATCATAGAATTCACTTACCTTGCGGGCAAGGGTCATTTGCGCCACTTCCAGCGAAGAATTTGCGAGGAACAGGTCGGGATTATTATTTAAGACGCTGGTATTGAAAAGCGGTACGGGCGAAACAACAGGAATCCCTCTTGGTCCGGCATAAGCAGCAACCTTTGAAAGATTTGACGACCAGATTGGGCCTATGATAAGGTCCATTTCGTCAAGCTTTCCTGATCTTATTAGCCTTGAAAGCTCAAAACTGTCGCTTTTTATATCGTAAACATTAAGGTTGATATTCAATCCGATTGCACGCAGCGTATCGGCAGCGAGTAAAATACCCTGGTACATTTCAATGAAATTTCTTTCGGCACCATACACCCATTCATTTTCTCTCCTTATTGTTTTTCTAATCCTTTTACCCTTAATGAATGTTGAAGAATCAACATAAGCTCTCCTGCTATTCTCTGCAAGATAAAAAGGCAGCAACACTGCCACATCAAGGGTTCCATTCAATTTGCTTACAGGAGTATATCCTGCTGGTCTCTCAAGAAAAACTGCAGGTTCTTCAGTAACTGTTATGACTGTATCTTCAACCTCAGGTACCGGAACTTCTGCTATCGTAATGTTCTGATTTGGCACCCTGACATAATCGCCTACCTGTGGAAAACGCATGTCCCTGTTTTCCCGCCTTAACTGCCTGAGCGGAAGTCCGTATTTATCAGCAATTGATGAAAGTGATTCTCCCTGCATCACTTTATGATAAAGATATTTTGTTGCCTGGTCATTGAATTTTTGCCTGTCATTCATAAAGCTTCTCTTTGGAATGGCAATTTCAACACCTACAGGCATTTTGTTTATCTCGATTCCGGGATTGCTTGTAATAACTTCATTTTCGGAGACTCCGTAAGCTCTTGAAAGGTAAAATACAGTTTCTCCGGGTTTAAGCTTATGGTAAATGAAACGGTTTTCATCACGCGGAGGCTGTTTAACCTGAGGGATAGCAGGAGTTTCTGGCTTTATTATAATTCTGAGAGTCTGTCCTTCATTTACTCCATACAGTGCAGGAGGGTTTTCCTTTGTGAGTTCGTCGACCGTTAACCCGTAAGCTCTGGAAATTGAGTATGCTGTTTCTCCTTTTTTTACCGAATGTATGTAATAAGGTATTCCGGAGATCACTATTTTCTCTTTTGAGCGTTCGACAACCACCTGTGAACTGAGGTTAAAGCTAAAAATTACAAGAATGATTGAAGCAAGAAGTATTCCTGCCCTGTTAGTAATTATCATTTCCCCCGGGCTTATTTTAATGTTTTCAGAAAATTCAGGCAATTCTTTTCAATTCTTCCCGACACATCCGATATATCAGCCTTAATGAATTTCTCGCCTGTAATCTTCTCATATAATTCAATATATCTCTCTGATACTTCATTTACAAAATCATCACTCATTTGAGGTATTTTCTGCCCCTCTTTTCCCTGGAAGCCATTCTCCATCAGCCATTCTCTGACAAACTCCTTTGAGAGCTGTTTTTGAGGAAGGCCTTTGTCAAATCTTTCCTGGTATCCGTCAGCGTAAAAATAGCGCGATGAATCAGGTGTATTGATCTCGTCGATAAGGTAAATCTGACCATCTTTTTTCCCGAATTCATATTTGGTATCAACAAGAATCAGTCCATGCTCCAAAGCTATCTCCGATCCTCTTTTAAATACCTCAATAGTATATTTTTCAATCAGTTCGTATTCTTTTTCAGAGATGAGGCCTTTTGCAATTATCTCTTCCCTTGAAATGTCCTCATCATGTTTTCCTTGCTCTGCTTTCGTAGTTGGTGTCAGGATTGGCTTTTCAAAACGCTGGTGCTCCTTCATGCCATCAGGGATTGAAACACCGCATATTTCCCTGGCGCCCGATTTGTAGGTCCTCCATGAGCTCCCTGTGAGAAATGCCCTAACTATCATCTCCACGGGATATGGTTCGCATATATGGCCGATAGTTACAGTCGGATCGGGAGTAGCGATCTTCCAGTTAGGGACAATATCGCTGGTTGCATCGAGGAATTTGGCTGCAATCTGATTTAAGACCTGCCCTTTGTAGGGTATTCCTTTTGGCATTACCACATCGAAAGCTGATATCCTGTCCGAAACGACCATCAGTAGATATTTGTCGTTAATATTATAAACATCTCTTACCTTTCCCTTATAAACACTCTTTTGACCCGGAAAATTGTAATTGGAACTTAAAATTGTTTTTTCCATACGACTTATCCCTTTGTTACGTTACCTGAAATCTATTAATAATCAATCTAATTAATTCACAAATATTGCAAAGATTTTGATTAAAGGCACAATTGTTTTTAATCAAAATGCATTTATTCGGACCGCTGAGTTTTGGATGAAAACTGAACAGCCTTATTTTCTTCCTGCTCGTAAGCACGCACGATTTTTTTAACCAGTTTATGACGAACAATATCGCGTTCGTCAAATTTGATAATCGAGATCCCTTCAATTCCATCGAGAATCTTCATGGCCATGAGGAGCCCTGAATCATTCTTCTTTGGAAGGTCAATCTGAGTGCTGTCGCCGGTTATTATAAATTTTGATGATGCGCCCATCCTTGTAAGGAACATTTTCATCTGACTCTTGGTGGCGTTCTGTGCTTCATCAAGAATCACAAACGCATTTTCAAGGGTCCTGCCTCTCATAAATGCCAGTGGAGCTATCTGAACTGTCCCATCCTCGATCCAGGTCTCAAGTTTCTTGTAAGGAAGCATATCATGCAAGGCATCATACAATGGCTGAAGATACGGATCAAGCTTTTCTTTCATGTCGCCGGGCAGGAAACCGAGTCGTTCGCCAGCCTCCACTGCAGGACGTGTAAGTATTATTTTTTTTACTTCCCTCTCCTTGAGAGCTCTGACTGCCAGTGCAATTGAGGTATAAGTTTTACCCGTCCCGGCGGGCCCTTCAGCAATGATAAGATCGCTTTTTCTGTATTCATTCACCAGCGATACCTGGTTCACAGTCCTTGCCCTTATTGGCTTACCGCTTGTACCAAATACCAGTACCTGCTCAAACTCGCCTTCAGTAGCCGATTTCATGTGTTCAGCATCGAAAAAATATTTCTCGATATCCTGCTCATCAAGCCTGTTATATTTCTGGTAATACTCTATAAGGTCGTTGAATTTTTCTGCAAATAGTGTTATTTCAGATTCCTCTCCGACGCATTTTATTTCATTTCCTCTTGCAAGAATCTTTATCTTTGGAAAAAAACTACGGATTTTATCAAGAAGGGAATTGTTGGTGCCGAAAAAGACAACATGATCGATGTTTTCAAGAAAAATAGTAATCTCTGTCATTCAGACTCACAAATATTTATACCGCAATTACTGATTCCTGTAACTAACATGCATCAGTGAGAATAGTTTTTAAAAAAATCATTGATTGCACAAAGTAAACTAATTTTTTATTAGGGCATTACCATTTTTGATCAGAACATTATCTTTGTCATAACTTTTTACTAATGCAGGTAGTTACACTTACAACAGAATGGAAACCCGATGACATCTACACGGGAATGATCAAAGGAATGCTATGCAGCTTATGCCCCGGAACAATGATCATTGATAACGCTTCAGGAATTCCTGCATTCAATATTGCCCATGCATCATTTGTTATCAGGAACACATATAACAAATATCCCAAGGGTTCAATACACATTATATGCGTACGGTCAGAAGCCGCCGACAAGCAGGATCACCTTATTGTAAGGGCCAAAGGACATCTGTTCATTGGAAATGACAACGGGATATTTAACCTGATACTGAACTCCGACCCGGAAGAGGTGGTCAGAATATCTCATGAAGGAACAAATGATGAACTGGAAATCTACTCGAACACAGTATCGGAGTTGTTAAAAGGTAAGAAACCAGCTGATCTTGGTACTACTGTTAATAGTTTCAGCGAGAAACTGCCTCTCAGGGCTACAATAGACAAAGATGTTATAATAGGGAGCATTATTTTTATAGACTCCTACGGGAATGTGATCTCGAACATTACGAGGGAAATATTCAACAGGGTTTTTGAAGGCAGAGAATTCAGGATATCAGTTCAAAGCACAAAAAATTACACCAACAATATCTCACTTAGATACAGTGATGTACCCATGGGTGAGCTGCTTACAAAATTCAATCCGGTCGACCTGCTGGAGATTTCAATTAACGGAGCCAATATTTCAGAACTGCTAAGCATCTCTATTGGATCTGTAGTAAGAGTTGACCTTGCCTCAAAAGCGCCTTCCCCAAACCGTTTGTTTTAATAACATAAATAATGACCGAAAGAGAGGATAGTCCGGAAGTTTCGAGAAAGATTGAAGAGTTTAAGAAACTACTGGATATAATGGATGAACTGCGGGTAAAGTGCCCGTGGGATATGAAGCAGACGAATGAAAGTTTACGAAAACTTACTATTGAAGAGACTTTCGAACTTGCTGAGGCAGTTTACTCAAACAATAATGAAGCAATCAAAAATGAGCTTGGGGACCTGATGCTTCATATTGTCTTTTATGCAAAGATCGCAGAGGAGAAAGGTTTTTTCTCAATGGCCGATGTTCTGAAGGGGATAAATAACAAACTGATTTACAGACATCCACATGTTTTCGGAGATGTTGAGGTGTCGGGGGCCTCGGAAGTTGAACAGAACTGGGAGAAGCTTAAGATCAAGGAGGGTGATGGCTATAAACCTGTACTTTCCGGAGTTCCTTCTTCACTTCCTGCGATGGTAAAGGCTAACAGGATACAGGAAAAAGTGAGGGGTGTTGGTTTTGACTGGGAAGAACGCGAACAGATATGGGACAAAGTGCTTGAGGAAATTAATGAGCTTAAAGAGGAGATAAGGGACCGGAATATTGAAAAAATAGAATCAGAGCTGGGAGATGTAATTTTTTCATTGATAAATGCTTCACGGCTATATGGAATTGACCCTGAGGCGGCACTTGAAAAGACAAACCGGAAATTCATAAAACGATTCAACTACCTCGAGAAAGAGACCCTAAAGAAGGGAATATCACTTCATGGTATGAGCCTCGATGAAATGAACGTAATATGGGAGGAAGCCAAAAAACAGGATGACAATGGTCCGGATTTGGCTTCGCCGAGCTCGCAAATGTTTTGACTCACTGGCCGCTGGCACGGATTTGCAATCGCGCCATTTTCTCGGTTGTAATACGTGCCAAAGTTAAAAGGCACCAATTACAAAATGGCTCCAGCACTAGAATCGACAGGGGCAAACCTGTAACTGAGCAGCTGGTAAATAATTTTTGCAGCAACAAAATCAGGCATCTTATTTACTGGTGAAGGGCACAGCTCAACAACATCAAAGCCAACCACGTTCCGACGCTTAATAACATCATGAAGGAAGAGCATTATTTCGGGATACTCCGGTCCTCCAGGCTCAGGAGTTCCTGTTGATGGCATCAGCGAAGGATCGAAAACATCAAGGTCGATAGTAATGTAAACGTTACCACTAATTTGCTCAAGAGCTTTTGAATAATTAGTTTTATCAACATAGAGCTCGTGGGAATAGAAGATCCTGCTCCTTTCAACATAAGGGAGCTCGTCGGACGACATGCTTCGGATACCCACCTGAACAATCTCAGCCATTTCCCTGGCGCGTGCCATTACGCAGGCATGATTGAATACAGAGCCTTCATATATTTGCCTAAGGTCGGAGTGTGCATCGAGCTGAAGGATTGTAAGATCATTATAAAATTCCGAAAACGCCTTTATCGACCCTATACTAACAGTATGATTTCCACCTACTATTACAGGAAATTTTTTATCACTCAAAAGATCGCTTGTCCTTTTGTAAACTTCTGCTACAAGCGCTTCGGGAGATGATTTTTCATTAACAGGTTCAACGGTGTGAATACCATGTATATGTGCTTCTGTACCGGTTTCCACATCATAGAATTCAAGATTAACGGAGGCTTCCATAATGGCGTCAGGGCCCTTGTCAGCGCCTTTGATCCAGGTGCTGGTTTCATCATAGGGAACAGGAAGAATTATGATCCTTGAATTACCATATTCATAAACAACCTCATTGCCTCCGAAATTCATATAATTATTTATCAGCTTTTGGAGGTGATTTACGTTTTTTCTTTTCTGTTGCAGGTTTCACTACTGCCTCGTCTGCAACTTCTTTTTCAGTTTCTGCTTCCTTTTCGGCCTCTGCTTCTTTCACAGGTTCGTCTTTTATCAGAAGGTCCTTAGAATGGAGCAGGTTATACCATTGTAAAACCTTCTTTATATCGCTGGCATATACCCTGTCTTTAGCATATTCAGGTAGCACTTCCTCAAAATAGCCTTTTAGTTTAGCCGGATCGCTTTTGGAGTCTATTGAAGGTCCTCCGCTTTCTTTTTCAAATATTCTGTCGAATACTTTGCCGAGAGGCATATCCTCGTTATCGGTGAATATTGAAATATCTTCAAGGGAACTTACTTTTGCCGAGCTGTATGCTGAACTCCTTTTCTTTGTTTCAATGTGTTCAACAATTATTGCATTTTTCCCCTGGGCAATGAACTTGAACAAACCGGGTTCTCCTGAAATGGCTATAATGTCTTTAAGATTCATCTTTAAAATTTTAATGCAAAATTAAATTTATGTATTGAAAAACAGGTTGTTTTATATTTTTTTATTTCAGATAATATTTCTTTCTTTTTTTATCTTCTCATACGCAATAGTGATCTTTTTGAACCTGTCCTCTGCCCATCTTCTGTCTTCTTCACTGCGATTGATAACCCTGTCGGGATGATATTTCAGTGCCTTTGCACGGTAAGCTTTCTTCACCTCCTCATCAGTGGAAGAAGGCTCTATTCCAAGGTAATCATAGCTAAAATCTGCTTTACGATCCTCTTCTTTCTCATCGACAAATTCACCGAATACCAGTCCGATCAGCCCGCCAACAGGTCCTCCAAAAACCCAGCCTAATCCTCCTCCTAAAAGCTTTCCCCTATCCTTCATTTATGGATCTCCGTTTTTAAATTTCTTAGAATATCTTCATGAATTTTCAGTATTGCAGGTATGATCATGTCATTTTCTGAATTCTGAACAATATAATGAGACAATTTTAATCTGTTCTCATCTTCCATCTGATTTTTTATTCTGTCCATTACATCTTCCCTTGAAAGCTTATTTCGCCTGGTAACCCTGTCAATTCTTTCTTCCACAGGGGCCACTACGGTAACTATTCTGTCAACAAGGGAAGCCGCGCCGCTTTCGAAAAGTATTGCTGCTTCCATAATAACATAAGGAGCTGTCTGCTCCTTTGTCCACTTTTCAAAACGATTAAAAACAGCAGGATGGATTAATAAATTTACTTTTTGCAGCAGACTCTGATCATTGAATATCAGATTTGCCAGTTTTGCCCTGTCAAGTTTTCCGTCAGCATAAAGAGATGTGCCGGTATTTGAAATGATGTGGCTTTTGATCACCGGATCGGTATCCATAATTTCCTTAGCAGCCTGATCGGCCGAAAAAACCGGAATACCAAAGACACTGAAGACCCTGCATACGGATGTTTTACCACTTCCGATCCCGCCTGTGACTCCGATCTTCATCATTTGAATAACTTTAATCTGAAGCTTTCTTAAATGAAAAGAATAGTGTATCGGGTCTTATGGCCGAAATCTTGCATTCAGTTTTCAGCTGAGAAGCAAATGTCTTTATCAGACCATTTGTCACCATGTAATAGGTGTGATCAGGATTTGCCCGCGATCTTCTGTATCCAGTTTTGGACAGGTCAATAATAGCAGGAGTTCTGTTCCCTGAGTATTTAAGTTTGAATATTGAATACCCCGGGCCGACCAGATTAACACTCAGCTTTTCGGGAAGCTTTTCAGTAAACTCCATACCCCTGGGAAGACTTATATATCTGACAGGGTAGCTTATGTCGGCTTCCAGTACTTTTCCCAGAGAGTTCAGATACCAGAAAACAAAAGAAAGAAAAAGGAAAAAAGCAAAGATCAAAATATTTCTTCTGATCTCCCTGATCTCCTTTTTAATAAATCCTCTTGATCCTTTTTTCTCTGCTTCCATCAAGACATTTGTAATAATGCACTATTCGCTGTCGGCTGAAGGATCTTTAAGAAGAGCGCTTTTATCGACTTTTAGTTTTATGTCGCCCCCTACATCCATAAGGACATAGTGCTCTTTTACTTCATTAATCCTTCCGTATAGACCCCCGGTTGTAACTACCTTGTCTCCTCTTTTCAGCGAACTCCTGTAAGCATTCATCTCTTTCTGCTTCTTCATCTGAGGTCTGATCATGAAGAAATAAAATACTACAAAAACAAGGATCAGGGGAAGGAAAGTAACAAGAGGATTGCTCTGACCTGTTCCTCCGGCAGCCTGTAAAAACAAATAAGAAAAATTAGTCATCGTTTAAAGTATTAATTTGAAGTATTAATTATGTAATTTATTTATTTACTGAAACATCAGCAGTTATCTTCAGAAGAACCATTGGTACTGAAGCGTTCGATTTGACTGTAATGACCTTGCTCTGGATACCAGTCCTTCCTGATGTATCAAAAACGACCTCAATACTTCCTGCTTCTCCGGGCTTAACCGGCTTTTTGCTGAATTTTGGAACAGTGCAGCCACAGGTTGTACTTGTTGAAGTTATTACAAGGTCTGAAGTTCCTTTGTTTTCAAAAGTAAAAATGTATCCGGCCTTTTCGCCTTCAGTTATTTTTCCGAAATTATGCTCATATTCCTTAAAGCTGATAATTGCGTTACCCGTTTCAGCAGCGCCGGATTCACTCCTTCCAGGGCCTGAAGTGGAACTATTACCGCAGGATGCCAGTATCAAAGTTAGAAATGATATCAATAATATTTCAATCTTCTGCATAGAAAAAATTATATTTACTCCTTTGCACCCGTAACTGATTCACCGACGAGACCTCTGCCTGATTTATTCATTTCACCCTGTTTTCTGATCTCTTTAACTATATTATCCAGGATACCGTTGACAAATGTACTGCTTTTTGAAGTACAATAATATTTTGCAATTTCTATGTATTCGTTCAGCGTTACCTTTACCGGTATTTCAGGAAATTCAAGTATTTCAGTTACTGCAAGCTGCATTACAAGAATATCCATCAGCGCTATTCTTTCAACCTCCCAGTTTGTTGTATTATGGTCAATAAGCTCAGAGCACCTCGCACTATGGAGAACAGCTTTCCGGAACAACAGTTTTACAAAATCCTCATCTTCCTGATTTTTAAACAGTGGCATCAGGCTTGTATTTTCATCTGAGTCGGCTTTAAATTTCTTAAGGGTTTTTTCCACCATCGAAGTCACATATTCGATATCATCATTCCAGTATATGCTCTGCTCCTCAAGACTCGAGTGAAGATCATCTGAATGTGAGAAAAGAATGGTTATGAGCCTGATGATAAATTTTTTGTCAGATGTGTAATTATGCTCGGGTGATTCAATGTATTCCCTGTATACTTCCCATTTGATCATTTTATTATACAACGCCCGCGGAAGGTGAGAGTTTACCCAGGAAAGCTTCTTTGAGGAAATATAACTGTTAAATGCTAAATTTTTCCTAAGCTGGGCAACGACCAAATTGTCAATAAAGCGTCTTTTCGGATTAAGATCCTCAGCTTTTGGCATCCTTTTCCGGAGTGCCAGATCGATCTTCTCTCCGGCTATGTCAGCAATTTCAAGGACAAGCAAAATAAGATAATGGTAAAGATCATACGTTTTGGTAATGCTGAACATAAGTTCTTTCTCAGCACGGACAAGGTCGTCATCATCTCTGCGATTCAGGGCATAGAGGGCAAGTAATGCCTTAATTCTTAATAATCTCCTGCTTATCATTTACAAAGCCATGATTTAAAGCCACAAAAATACTCTTTTTCGCGAAGCCTCAAAACATGAAAATCAATTTAAAAGTAATTATAAGTGAGATATTTGTTAAAATTGTCAAAAAAACTGTTATGATAAAATAATTATTATATTTGACAATGATAAATTAAAAACCCTAACATTAACCGACTCAGAAAATGGAAGAAGAAGCAGCAATTAAGGAAGTTATAAACGGGAGTGAAGAAAAGATTATTAAAGAGGAGATTTTTACCAAGATTGTGCGTGCCGGGAAAAGGACCTATTTTTTCGATGTCAAGGCTACACGCAAGGAAGACTACTATCTTACCATAACTGAAAGTAAAAAAAGAGCCGGCAAGGAAGGGAAAGTTTTTTATGAAAAACACAAGATATTCCTGTATAAGGAAGATTTTGAAAAGTTTGCCGAAGGACTAAAAGATGCTGTCACATATATTGAGGACGGGAAAATTGAAATTAAGATGGATGACATGACATCACCGGCGGAAACAACTGATACCAATCTGAATGCCACGGAGTTTTCAAACATTGATTTCGAGGATCTGGGGAAACAGTAACCCTGCTTGTTGAGTAACGCTTTCGAATGTTCGACTATATCTTCTTAATATTAGGTATAATCCTGATTATACTTGGAATCATAGGATGTCTTGTTCCTATCCTTCCGGGACCTCCGTTAAGTTACCTTGGAATAGTTTCGCTGCAGGTCACAAAATTTGGTGATTTTTCCAAACAAAGAATGATTGCGCTTCTTGTTATTGCAATAGTGGTCACCGTGCTCGATTATGTTGTCCCCATCTGGGGCACAAAAAAATTCGGTGGTTCCAAATATGGTGTAAGGGGAGCAACTGTCGGACTTATAGTTGGCTTCTTTCTCGGACCATTAGGCATCGTGCTCGGATCGCTTATCGGAGCCTTTATCGGGGAGATGATATTCAAAGATGATATTAAATACGCCATTAAAGCCGGGTTTGGAAGTCTTATCGGCTTTCTCACCGGTATAGGTCTCAAACTTGCAGCATCTCTGCTAATGACTTTCTACTTCGTTAAGGAGTGGATATCAAGATAGAAGGGAGCGTAAAGCGTAGAGCGGAGGGCACAGAGCGCAGAGCTAAGGACAGGAAGCACATTTTAAACATTACTTAGTCACCCAAAGTTGCCACCATGACGGCCTTGATAGTATGCAGTCTGTTCTCGGCTTCATCAAATACAATTGAATGATCTGATTCAAAAACTTCTTCTGTAACTTCCATGCCATCAAGTCCGTACTTCCTGAATATGTCCTCTCCTACCCTGGTTTCTTTGTTATGAAATGCAGGAAGACAATGCAGGAACTTCACATCCGGGTTATTTGTCAGTTTTATTACCGAACTATTAACCTGGAATGGACAAAGAAGCTTTATTCTTTCATCCCATACTGAATCAGGTTCGCCCATTGAAACCCATACATCGGTATAGAGAAAGTCCACCCCACGCACGGCTTCTTCAACATTATCGGTAATAGTTATTCTGGCACCTGTTTCTTCTGCAATGGTTTTACATTTTTTTACCAGATCAGCTGCAGGCTGGTAACCTTCAGGTGCAGCTGCCCTGAAATCCATACCCATCTTGGCCGCTCCCACCATCAATGAATTGCCCATATTATACCTGGCATCGCCGAGATAGCAAAATGAAATTTTATTCAGAGGCTTATCAGAATGTTCTATCATCGTCATGAAATCAGCGAGGATCTGGGTTGGGTGAAACTCGTTTGTGAGGCCGTTCCATACAGGCACACCTGCGTGTATGGCAAGCTCTTCAACTATTTCCTGTCCGTATCCACGGTACTCAATTCCATCGTACATCCTTCCGAGAACCCTTGCAGTGTCCTTCATCGATTCTTTCTGGCCAATCTGCGAACCTGAAGGCCCGAGGTATGTGACATGTGCTCCCTGATCGAATGCAGCAACCTCAAATGCACAGCGGGTCCTGGTTGAAGATTTTTCAAATATAAGAGCGATATTCTTGCCTTTAAGCTTTTGCTGTTCAGTGTGGTTTTTTTTGGCTTTTTTCAGATCGGCTGCCAGATCAAGGAGATACTGTATTTCGGCAGGTTTATAATCGAGCAGCTTTAGAAAATGACGGTTTCGAAGATCTATGGTCATGATTTAATTTTTTTAAACGAACAAAGTTATAAAATATTTTTGGAGTGACTAAAGTGACATTTCTCAGTCCTCGTACTCCATGGTGATCTTTGTTCCGTATTTTTTGTCGGCGAGTTTAAAAGCTTCTGTGACTACACTCATATTGCCGCCATTTTTAATAAAGTTCAGACATGCCTCAATTTTCGGACCCATGCTGCCTTTTGCAAACTGTCCATCATTAAGATATTTCAATGCATCTTCATAATTGAGAAACTCTTTTATCTCCTGCTCAGGTTTTTTATAATTAATATATACATAAGGTACATCTGTAAGGATATAAAATTCATCGGCGCAGACAAGATAAGCAAGGAGGGATGAAGCCATATCCTTATCTATCACTGCTTCAGCCGTTCTGACATTATTATCGTCATCAATATATACCGGGATCCCTCCTCCACCGGCAGCTATTACTACATTACCCTTTCTTGCAAGCTCACCAATTACCTCATAGTTCATTATATCTTTCGGAACCGGCGAGGGAACAACCCTTCTGAAGCCTCCATCGGCCCTGATCTCTTCCCTGAACATCCAGCCTTTCTTTGCAGCCAGATCATCTGCTTCTTTTTTTGTATAGATCTTCCCGATCCTTTTTTGCGGATCGGAAAACGCAGGATCATCCTTATCAACGATTGTCTGGGTGATCAGGCATATCACATTTTTCTTTAAACTATGCTTGTTAAGAACGTTCCTTAACATCCTTTCAATCATGTAGCCGATGCCACCCTGGGAATCAGCTACACAGACATCAATAGGCATCTGGGCAATATTATATAATTGTTCTCCAGCGTCATTTCGCATTAGAATATTCCCAACCTGCGGGCCATTTCCATGAGTAATAACAAGATTATATCCCTCCTTCAACAGAAAGATCAGATTCTCAAGAGTATCAGTTGTATTCTGCTCCTGCTCTTCTATCGTACCTTCCTGATTATCCCTCAGGAGCGCATTACCACCCAGGGCAACCACAGCAAGTTTATTTCTCATAAAACAGGCTAAAACATTGAAATTAAAAGAAAAATATTACATTTACAATGAACAGTAATATTTAAGTTAAAGTGAGATTCAGGTTTGGATTATTCTTGTCAGCTCTGATTATACTGGTATTTCAATCGTGCAAAGAAAAAGAAGGTAAGGCATTAACAGAGGGAGAAATTCATTATAAAATAGAGTACACCGGAAACGTTGGAGTGCCTAAGGAGTTGCTTCCTCAAACACTTATTTTTTCATTTAAAAAGGATAAGACACTATTCGAAATGACTGGAATGGGAAATTCAGGGATTGCCAACCTGACAAATCCTGAAAATGATATTTATGACAGCTACTTCAGTTTATTTGTAAATAAATATTATTATGTCCGTGAGCCTGGTGAACAGTTTCCTGGTCTTGAATCAATGGAAAACATAACTGTAAGAAAGACATCTAAAAGATCGGTTATATGCGGGTATAACTGCATGAATGCAGAAGTTATACTGCCATCTGATAATGGTATCATACGCGAGATCTGGTATACAAATGAAATCAAAGCAGAGGATCCCAATGTTTCAACCCCCTTTAGTCAGATTGACGGCGTCCTAATGGGTTTTTTCTTTATCATGGGTCCTGCAGAGCTCCGTTTCAATGCTGAAAATGTATATAACAAACAGATTCCAGAAGATGTATTCCTAAGAAGAGAAAATTTTGTAAGAGTAACTAAGGAAAGCATTAACAAATTCATCAGCAAGATGATAAGCATCTGAGTGGAAATTCGAAATAATATCATAGGATCATTTCGTTTTTGAGGTAACTCAAAATTATTACCTTTGGATCGCTGATTATTTAAAATCAGTTTTATTTTTATTGGTTAAATTTCCCCGGAAGATGGCCAAAGAGAAAGCTGCAAAGACTACAAAAAACCCTGATAAAAAATCAGTGTTTTCGGATGAAAGAGTAAGGTTCGTTATTGGCATACTCATAACCGGTTTTTCATTATACCTGCTGCTTGCATGTGTTTCGTACTTTTTTTGGTGGAGAGCGGATGCTGCCCATACCGGTAAAGAAGTACAGAACTGGGGAGGCCAGTTAGGCCTTAGACTTGCCCGGTTTATTATCGCTAAAGGTTTCGGTTACGGCGCTATTTTTTTCCCATTAATAACAGGTTCAATAGGACTTTACTTTTTAAATTTTCCCAGGATCAGGCTATGGAGCCTTATATCAAAATTTGCAATTGCAGCTATCCTGATCTCTCTTATTCTGGGCTTTGTATTCGCCTATGCACCCGATTATATGGAAAGCGGACCGGGAGGAGCTCAGGGTGCCTTCATAGTCCAATGGTTAAATCCACTTCTGGGTAAAATAGGTACCGGGGTGATTCTGCTTGTCCTCACGATATCATACCTGATTTTTGCACTAAAAGTAAAGCCGGAATATTTAAAACCTAAATTACCCGGATCACCTTTCAGGTCAAAAGATGATTCACTTTCAGGCTCTGAAAGCCAGGTGGAACTGACTGAGGACGATACCTTGCTACCTGATGAAGAGGAGGAACCTGAAGCAGATAAGAACGGGAAGCCGCTTGAATTTGTTGTAAGAAACACAAGATTCGATCATAACCTGAAAACACCAGCTGCAGAAAAGGGATCTATCATCCGTGATCTTGAAGCAGTACCGCTGGCAGTCCCCGACAAAGATCATGTGCCAATTAACATTACCAAACCTGAAGCCGGCGAGACGCTTTCGGAAGAGGAGGTCGAAAAGAGAATGGTAACTTATGATCCCCGTCTTGACCTTTCTCATTACAAGTTCCCGCCTGTATCGATTTTGAAAGAACATCGGTCAGCATTTCCTTTTGATGAAAAAGAGGTATTTGAAAATAAGGAAAATATAATAAAGACCCTTGGAGATCATAAGATTGAAATTAAGAGCATTTCAGCTACCGTAGGCCCGACAGTAACACTTTACGAAATAGTCCCTGAGCGCGGTGTTAGGCTTGCCCGGATAAAATCACTTGAGGATGACATTGCCCTTAATCTTTCGGCATTGGGAATAAGAATTATTGCTCCCATCCCGGGAAGAGGAACAGTAGGCATCGAGGTTCCGAACAAAAAACCCGAAATGGTATCCATGCGATCTCTGATCACATCAAAGGCATTTCAGGAATCGAAATTCGATATAGCTTTGGCATTGGGCAGAACAATCACCAATGATCCATACATTGTTGACCTTACCAAGATGCCCCATCTCCTTGTTGCTGGAGCTACCGGACAGGGTAAGTCTGTCGGAATAAATGCCATCATTACATCAATTCTATACAAGAAACATCCATCTGAAATAAAATTTGTCCTTATTGATCCAAAAAGGGTGGAACTTCCTTTATACATGAAGATCGAGAGACATTTCCTGGCCAAACTGCCTGGCGAAGAAGATGCAATAATAACGGATACCCAGAAAGTCATTAACACCCTCAAATCGTTGTGCATTGAAATGGATAACAGGCTGGAACACCTTAAAGCTGCACAATCGAGGAATATAAAGGAATACAACGAGAAATTTATATCAAGAAAGCTTAATCCTGAGAAGGGTCATAAGTACCTCCCCTATATCGTTTTAATAATTGATGAATTTGCTGATCTGATAATGACTGCGGGAAGGGAAATAGAAGGTCCGATCGGCAGACTGGCTCAACTTGCAAGAGCGATTGGCATACACCTTATTATTTCAACGCAGCGTCCTTCGGCAAATATCATCACCGGTTTCATCAAGGCGAACTTCCCAACCCGAATTGCATTCCGCGTGTTCTCTTCAATAGATTCACGTACAATACTCGATGCAACTGGTGCCGACAGGCTTGTCGGACGTGGCGATATGCTGGTTTCTTCAGGGAGTGAACCAGTGAGGGTGCAGTGTGCCTTTATAGATACCCCTGAGATAGAAGAACTTACCGATTTCATTGGCTCCCAGCAAGGTTATCCCGATGCAATGCACCTTCCTGAATATAATGATGATAGCGACAGTGACCTCTCAGATGTTGATCTTAAGAAGAGAGATCCAATGTTCGAGGAAGCGGCCCGTGTAGTTATCCAGCATCAGCAGGGTTCCACCTCTCTTATCCAGAGAAAGCTCTCAATTGGATACAACAGGGCAGGAAGGATAATAGACCAGCTTGAAGCTGCGGGCATAGTCGGACCGTTTGAAGGAAGTAAGGCAAGAGATGTACTTTGCTCTGACATGATGGTTTTGGAACAGATTTTGCACAGACTGGATTAAAGAAATGTGCAAATGAAGATTAGAATATCTGTTTTTTTGGTAATGTTCCTTCTGACATTAAGGGTTTCAGCTCAAAAAGATACTGAAGCTCTGAGAATTCTTGACAAATTTTCTTCGTCAGCTCTTAATGCCCCATCGATCTCGATGGTATATGACCTTGTTACAAATAACCAGGCAGAAAAATCAATTGATACGTTGCGGGGTTCCGTTGTATTAAGCGGTGACAAGTACAGACTTGACCTGCCCGACAACATTATATGGTTTAATGGCGAAATCAGCTGGAGCTATCTTCCGGTCGAGAAAGAGGTGACAATTACCAAACCCGGTAAGCAGAATGAAGAATTTCTGAGCAAACCCTCTTCTGTCTTCACTATATACAAGAAAGGTTATAAGGTACGGCTGCTTGACGATAAGGGCAGCTCATACATTATAGACCTGTATCCCGAAGATCTGAAAAGCAACCTGGTACACATCCGCCTTTCAATCAACAAGATATCTGCAGCCCTCAATACACTGGAATACAAGCAAAAAGATGGCGTTGTGAACACCCTTTTTGTAAAAGATTATACTCTGAATAAAATTATTGAACCTTCATTTTTTATTTATCCGAAAGAGCGGTTTAAAGGAGTTGAAATAATTGATATGCGCTAACAACCTGTTTAACCGGTATCTTTTTTGGGATGGGCAATCCGTGAATGTAAGTGGGCAAACTAAGCAGATTTTTACTAATTTTGTTATGAAATTTATGGTATATGGAGCCGTTTATATGTGAAAATGTTTTTGTCCCTTTAAGATCAGGTCCTTCTCATAAGGCTGAAATGGCAAGTCAGTTACTTTTCGGAGAAAAGTTCGTTACACTTGACAGATCAGGAACCTGGATGAAGATTGAAAACATCTTTACACATTATACCGGGTGGATTGACGCAGATCACATTCAATATTTTGAAGGAAACGAACCAACTCCGGGTCATGTTCTTAACAGGTCGCTTGCCTGTGTGAGAAAAGATGAAACTAGGATGGTTCTTGAGGCAGGATGCGAGATATATAATCCTGATTTTAATAATAAGATTTTTACTATTGGCAACAATGTCTATTCTGTTATTGGAGAATTCTCCAGATTGTCCATAGAGCCATCAGGGTCTGTTGCCGACACAGCCATTAATTTCATAAACAGCCCTTACATCTGGGGCGGCCGTATTCCTTCTGGTATAGATTGCTCAGGATTGACAACACTTGTTTACAAGATCCATAATAAAGCAATTCCTCACGACAGTCGCGAACAATCAGCGCTTGGAGAAGATATAACATTCATCGACGAAACTATCCCAGGTGACTTAGTATTCTTTGATAATGAAAGAGGCCGCATTAATCATGTTGGCATGATCATTTCAAAAGGACTGGTGATCCATGCTTCAGGAAGGGTCAGGATTGATACAATAGACCACCAGGGTATTTTCAGGCGTGAAATTAAGGGCTACTCTCATCACCTCAGAAGGATCAAGCGCATCTTCAGTTAGTCTTCAGAGCAGGAGAATCCGAAGCAGTTTTTTTCAAAAATATTCTCAGATCCAGGTCGATCAGCCTCTTCCTGCTTTTACCGGCCATTACATACTCTATAATTTTTTCATTTGGTTTGAATTCCTGAATATCGCTTAAGCCCAGGGCCTTAACAGCTATTTTCAATAGGTCTCCATCTGAAACTGCAGAAGACCTGTGCTGTTTTTCAAGATAATATCTTCCTGCATCGAGTAAAGCTTTTAAAGGAATCAGGCCTACAAGTTCAGATCCTGTTACCCTCACACCTCTCTCCCCGGCTTTACGGCAGACTTCATCAAATGCGATGTGAACCGGTGTGACCGATAAATTGGTAAGGTTCATTGAAATCTGGGCCTGACCATATTCCTCCAAATACCAGCCTATAGCCTTAACACATTTAAGGGTACCTGGCACATTTACAGTTTCACCCTCACTGTTTTTAATGTTTCTGCCTTTTTCCCTGATATCAATTGCTATAGCATTCGCTAAAAGTTTAGAAGTGGTATTCAGGTTCACATTATAGGCAACAAGGAAATCTCTGGCTCCGACAATTGTTGCCCCTGATCTGGGATTAAAAACTGCAGGACCGAAATCAGGCTTCCATTCTTTGTCGGCCAGCTTCTTTCTCAATCCTTCATATTCACCGGCTCTTATATTTGCCAGGTTTCTTCTCTTCTCATCGAATGCGGCATTCTCATAGCAATAGACGGGTATATTGAGCTCTTTACCTATTCTCCCGGCTACAAGCCTGGCATAAAGTGCAGTCTCTGCCATGGAAATACCTGATACAGGAATCAGGGGGCAGACATCGGTAGCTCCTATCCTGGGATGGGCGCCCTTATGCTTCGACATATCAATAAGCTCCGCTGCCTTCTTTACAGCAAGAAAAGCTGCTTTCGAGACATTCTTCGGATTTCCCACAAATGTTACCACTGTCCGGTTTGTGTCTTTCCCCGGATCAACATCAAGGAGCTTAATACCAGAAACAGACTCAATCGCATC
The DNA here is from genome assembly GCA_942492865.1 of uncultured Bacteroidales bacterium. Classification (GTDB taxonomy): domain Bacteria; phylum Bacteroidota; class Bacteroidia; order Bacteroidales; family VadinHA17; genus LD21. Next base: position 4,467,895 of record OW818650.1, read on the forward strand.
TGTGATCTGCTTTATTATACCCAAGTCCCGTCCTTCGCTGAAATTTGGAACACATTCAACAAGTTTGCTCGCCATCGACTATGAAATCCTTTTAGGGTAACAACTTAATTTGAAGGGATTTTTATTGTCATTAATCCATTAAAATAATAAACTAAGGTAGCAAATATAAAAAATTAGGTTATTATTTTTGTTTTTCTTTATCTTTAACTGAATCAATAACCTGAATCTATGAAAAAGGGAATCTCCGTTCTTTTTATTGTACTCATTATGGCCTCTGTTTCGGCACAGGATAGCAAGGTTAAAACCGGATGGAAATTTGGCGGGGCCCTTCCTGCCATCACCTTCGATTCAGATCTTGGTTTCCAGTACGGAGCCCTTGTTGAATTCTTCAACTATGGAGACGGCAGTACCTATCCAGATTATTTTGATCACACGTATACTGAGATTTCCCGATTCACAAAAGGAAGTGGAATATACAGATTCATGTACGAATCAAACCACCTTATTCCCGGTGTGCACCTTACGAGTGATCTTAGTTATCTTCCTGACCAGGCATCCCATTTTTATGGGTTCAACGGTTATGAATCGGTTTACAATAAAGACTGGATGGATGATGAGCTGCAAGCCCCATTGTATCGAACAAGGATGTTCTACCGTTTTGAAAGAAACCAGTTCAGGTTTAAGAACGATTTTCAGGGAAGACTTTCCGGTGAGCACCTTAAATGGAGTGCAGGGTTTGCTTTTCAGAATTTTGAGAATAAGTCAGTCGATATTGAAAAGCTTAATAAAGGCAAGGAGGTTAAACTTCCTTCTGTTTCTGACCAACCCGGCCTTTATGAGAGATACCAGGAACTGGGTCTTATATCTGCACCAGAGGCAGAAGGAGGATGGATCAATACGCTCAAAGCAGGTCTTATGTGGGATAGCCGTGATAACAGGCCAAATCCGATGAAAGGCTTGTGGTCAGAGATTGGAGTGGAACTGGCTCCTGGTTTCATGGGTAACGACTGGTCGTTCTCAAAATTATTTATAACTCACCGCCAGTACTTTACATTGGTTGAAAATGACCTTGCCCTGGTTTACCGGTTGGGGTACCAGTCAACTTTGTCGGGTGATGTTCCGTTTTTCTACCAGTCGCAGGTGATCACATCTATGCTGCTTGGAGCTACAAGCGAAGGTCTCGGAGGTTCAAGCACCTTAAGGGGAGTGCTTCGGAACAGGGTCATTGGAGATGCCTTCTTTATGGGAAACATAGAACTTCGCTGGAAACCTTTTTATTTCAAACTATTCAACCAGGATTGTTACCTGGGGTTAAACGGATTTTATGATTTCGGAAGAGTTACAGGTAAGATAGGATTGCCCGGGAATCTTGAAAATACATTCGGAACACTATATCCAACTGAAAATTTCTCAAATTACTTCAACCCGGAAAGTGAGAAACTTCATCATAGCGCCGGTATAAGCATAATGCCGGTAATGAACCAGAATTTTGTGGTATCGGTCGATATAGGAAAAGCATTTAACAAGCAGGATGGAAACATAGGATTCTCGATTGGATTAAATTATCTGTTTTAAACTTAAAATCCCCTCAGAAAATATGCCAGACCGACTCCCAGGTAGTTGCCTATAATATATCCAAGAATACCAACTGTTATCCCGGTAATTATAACATCTTTATTTTTAAGAGCGCCTGCAACAACAGGAACAAAGGGTGGCGAAAAAACAAATGCCGTTGTGGTTATCAGAAAATCATCTGCATTGACTCCAAAAATTTTTGATAATATCAGATGTAGAAACAGTGAGCCAAAATAAGCATAAGAGATATATCCGAACAATCCTAAAAATCCTATATCGAAAATTTTGCCAAGGTCGGCCATCGAGGCAACAGCAAAGGAAAAGACAAGAATAAAATACATTCCCAGCTGAAAGGTCTTTTCAATCTTGTTTATACTTTCGACCAAAGATGCAATTATTGCAAATGTGGTAATAGACAGGATAACAACAACCATCTGCGACATCTGAGGCAACAAAAGGCTTATGCCGAAGGAAGCAGCAAAAATCAAAACTGAAAATAAGAACGCTTTCATCAAAGGAAGTATTCTATCCTTTCTGAGCATACCTGAAAAATCTTCGAAGCTTTCGGCTTCTGCATATATTTTTGACTCGCTTGGATCCGTATCCTCTTCAATATGTTTAAATGGTTTAAGGATAGCTCTGAAAAACCGGGGTCCTAAAGTTAAGAAGAAAATAATAGTAATTGCTCCGACAAGCATGTCGTATGTGCTTGTCATGACAAAGCTGTTTGGATCGACACCAAGTGCAACCTTAAGTGAGACAAGATTAGGTGTGCCTCCTGTATATACACCTACAAGCATTCCGGCTATCTTCCAGCTTTCAGGTATTGAATCTTTAAAAATAAAATATCCTGAGGCAACTACTACTACAACTGAAACAAGGGCCAGCAGTGTTGAGATGAATCCATCTTTTGCAAAGCGCAGCCACCTTCTGATATTGAGGGAAAAAAACAGGAGAGGAAAGGCAAGAGGTACAATTAATGAAATAAGCAGATCCTGGGCCGTAGCAATAGAGTTGACATAAGAATCGGCATGACTGATGATGCCGGAATCAATAAGAGATACCACTTCTGCTGCTGGCATTGATGCCCGGCCCTGTAAAGCAAACTTGTAGGCCTCGCTCCCTTCAGGCAATATGCCAATGCTTCCAAGAAATAACCCGAATCCGTATGCCAGAACAACCGAACCAAGCTTCAGAAGCATTGAAACTTTCCTGCACAAATAAATAATAAACAGGGGAAAAACCAGGTAGAAAATGATGAGGATCCAGATTTTAACCATCAGGTCAGATTTAGGGGTGCCTGCAAATATAAAAAAAGCGGTCTGAACGCCAAGCCGCTTATAATTATTTCACCTTAATAAATGCTAATCACATTCATTAAAGCTTTTCTTGTATTGCTCGATAGCCTTAATACTCATACCCATGCTTGAAAAACCACCATCGTGGAACAGATTCTGCATAGTTACCTTCCTTGTCAGATCTGAGAAGAGGGCGACACAAAAATCTGCACATTCTTCTGCAGTTGCATTGCCAAGAGGTGACATTCGTTCTGAAAAATCGATCAGCGACTCAAAGCCATGTATGCCGCTACCAGCTGTTGTTGCCGTTGGGGACTGAGAAATGGTGTTTATTCTTACTTTCTTTTCCCTGCCATAAATATATCCAAAACTCCTTGCGATTGACTCGAGAAGAGCTTTTGCATCACCCATGTCGTTGTATCCTGAGAGAGTTCTCTGGGCAGCCACGTAAGAAAGGCCCACAACAGAACCCCACTCCTTTATTGCATCGTGTTTATAACAGGTCTGCAGTACACGATGAAAGCTAAGGGCTGAGATATCGAAAGTCTTGAGCATGTTTTCATAGTTAGTCTGCTCATAAGGTATTGATTTTCTGACATTTGGCGACATTCCAATTGAATGAAGGATAAAGTCAAATTTTCCTCCGAGGATGTCCATACTTTCTTTTACGAGATTCTCAATATCTTCCATCTTTGTTGCATCGGCCGGAATGACCTTGCTTCCTGTAATCTGTGCAAGTTCATCTATTGTCCCGAGCCTCAGTGCAACAGGTGAGTTGGTAAGCACCATTTCAGCGCCATTTTCCCATGACTTCAGCGCGACATGCCATGCTATGGACTTTTCATTGAGCGCTCCGAATATAATTCCTTTTTTACCCTTAAGAAGAGTTCCGTTCATCTATTTAATTTTTAATTATTTGCTGATTGAAATAACTCTTTTGCATTTTCTATGGAAGTCTCTGTAATTTCTCTGCCGCTAAGCAGCCTGGCAACTTCAAGTATACGTTCATCCATTGATAACAATTTCACACGTGTAATTGTTGATTCACCTGAATCGTCCTTATAAACATGATAGTGCCTTTTTCCGCGGGAAGCAACCTGCGGAAGGTGCGTGATATTGATTACCTGCATGTATTCTCCCATTGAAGAAAGGATCTGCCCTACTTTATCGGCTACTTCGCCGGATACACCTGAATCAATTTCATCGAATATGATTGTAGGCAGATTATTATTTTTTGAAAGCAGCGATTTAAGGCAGAGCATAACTCTTGATAATTCGCCACCTGAAGCAATTTTAGCAAGGTTTTCAGGAGGCACCTGCTTATTAGCCGAGAAAAGAAAATCAACCTGGTCCCTGCCCTTTAGTGTGTATTCGGGCAAATCAGATATAGATATTGTAAATCTTGCATTTGGCATTCCAAGCTGCCTTAGCAGCTCAGTTATCCTTATCTCAACATCGTTTCGTACATTCTTCCTGTTAATTGACATTTTATCTGATAATGTCTCAAGATTTTTAATCTCTTCTCCGATGAGGTTTTCAAGTTCAATAACCCGTTCGTCAGAAGTTGTAATAGAGGTTATGAGGTTTCCTATCTGTTCTTTTTTAATAATAAGTTCATCGAGATTAGCAACCCTGTGTTTCTGCATTAAGGAGTAGATCAGATCAAGGCGTTCTTTAACCATTGCCAGTCTTGCAGGGTCGGCATCAATTTTAGAAGAGAGCCTGTCTGTCTCGGCGGCAATGTCATCAATCTCGATAAATGAAGATGCTATACGGGAATAGAGAGCTTCAGCATCGGGAAAGAATTCCTTAATTTTCCCGATATTTGATCTTAACTCCTTCAGCATTAAAAGAATTGAATATTCTTCGGAGGAAAAAAGATTTGATGAATTTACAAGGGTAAGCTTTATCTCTTCGGCATGTGAAAGCATCTCATGTTCCTTTTCAAGCTCCTCCTGCTCACCCGGAATAAGTTTTACTTCCTCAAGCTGCCTGAACTGAAACATGTAATATTCAAGATCAGCCTTATTCCGATCAGCCGTTTCCTTTGCTTCATTAAATTCCTTCCTTAGCTTACGGTAGTTATAATAAGAAGTTCTGTAGTCATTTTTCAGACTGGCGTTTCCACCGAAAGAATCTATAACATCAAGCTGGAAGGAGTTATCATGGAGCATTAGTGTCTGATGCTGGGAATGAATATCAATAAGCCTTTCTCCAAGTTCTTTAAGGACATTAATGGTAACCGGGGAGTCGTTTATGAAGGCCCTTGACTTACCGGCCTGGTTAATCTCTCTGCGAAGGGTGGTATCTGGTTCAAAATCGAGATCATTTTCACTGAAGAAATCAGCAAGATCATAACCTTCTACTTTGAATGTTCCTTCAACAACACACTTTTCTTCCTTGTCGAGAAGAACTGAAGTATCGGCTCTAAATCCCAGAATCAGCGAGAGTGCACCCAACAAGATTGATTTTCCTGCACCAGTCTCTCCTGTTATAATAGTCAAACCCTTTTCAAGACCTACGTCCATCTCTTTGATTAAAGCGTAGTTTTTGACAAATAATTTTACCAGCATATTGGATTATGGTGTACCGGCTTTCGCCATGTTTTCATATTTTTCCTTATTGGCAGGATCGATTTCAGTAAGGATCTCCACTGCTCTGCCCCTTTCTTCAGGGAAAGACTCTGAGAATATATTGACCAGCTCATCCGATTTTGACTCCATTACCACCTGCACAAGGTACATAAAAGGATCGGGTTTTTTCCGGTAAACCTCCTGAATCAGCCTGAGACTTTCAACTATGTTAGCCCTGGCTTCAGCTATTCTTGACTCCATTCTGTCGAGGCCATTAATGTGATACTGGTAAAGGAATTGCCGTATTCCGTCGTACTCATTATTAAGAATATTCTTTACGAGCCAATACCTGTTACGGTTGCTTGATCCGTCGTATGGCTTCCATCCCTGCTCAGGAGCATTTTGGGCATTAGTCACAATTTTATCGGCCATCTGGAAAAATTCAGTACCTCCTTCAGATGAATATGAATCCTGATCAAATCCGATAATGACATAAGCATAGTATGCAAGAACCGATACCAGGCTTGACCGATGTGTTGAAGGGTCGAATTCTAGGGGCTGAAATTCGACATACCTGAACTGAAAATTATTATCGACAAAATTAAGAAGCGTGGAATTATATGTTGTATTAAAAGCCGGCCTTCGGAGCTGCACCTGCAGTGTTCCCCTGAATTCATCGGCTGACAGCTGATCGTTAAGGTTAATTAGTATATTACAGTCGATCCGTTCAGCGTAACTGTAGATGTGGTTGGTCCATACAGTATTATTCATGAACTCATATAAGTCGCGCTGCATAGACTCGAATACCTGGCGGTTCGATCCCTGTATTCTCTGGGCTGAGATCTGTACATTACAGTTAAGCTCCTGGGATAATAATATGCCCGGAATAAGAAGCAGTATAAAAAGAAAACAATATCTTGAAATTTTGATCGATCCCATTGTTATTTCATCATAGAAACTATTTTATCGAGGATATCCCTTGCGGCTTCATTCTTCGATTTCAACTCAAATTTATCAATATTATTGTTCCTGTCGATTATGGTTATCTGGTTTGTATCATACCCAAAGCCCGCACCCTCTTCATTTAGTGAATTCAGAACAATAAAATCAAGATTTTTCCTTTCAAGCTTGTCTTTTGCATTTTTAACTTCATTGTTTGTTTCAAGTGCAAATCCGACAAGAATCTGCGAGGGCTTCTTTGATTTCCCTAAGGTTGCTGCAATATCTGTTGTCGGCTTCAGCTCAAGGGATAGGGAGCTCTTGTCTTTTTTAATCTTGATGCGTTCTGTTTTTTCGGGAGTGAAGTCAGCCACTGCTGCCGAGAGAATTGCAATATCACAAAAATTAAAACGATCAATGCATTCTTTCGCCATAGATTCGGCGGTTACTACATTTATTATTTTCATTGCCCCGGTTTCAGAAGGTGTAATCTGAACAGGGCCAAGCACAAGTTCAACAGATGCTCCGTAATCAACAGCGGCATTAGCTATGGCAATACCCATTTTACCTGAAGAGTGATTACTGATAAAACGAACAGGATCAATTGCTTCCCGTGTTGGCCCGGCATTAATCAGGATGCGCTTTCCTGTCAGAGGCTTATAGTTTTTTTTTTAGTAAAGTAGGTAATTATCTCCTTTACAATATCTTCCGGTTCGCTCATGCGGCCTTTTCCTGTAAGGCCGCTGGCCAGTTCACCGCTTGCAGGTTCAATGATAGTATTTCCGAAGCTTCTGAGGGTTTCTATGTTTATTGTTGAAGAAGGATGCTTCAACATGTCTAAATCCATAGAAGGAGCAATAAAAACAGGGCACCGGGCTGAAAGGTAGGTTGTTATAAGAAGATTATCGGCAATGCCATTTGCCATTTTTGCAATAGAACCGGCAGTTGCCGGAGCAATGAGAAACAAGTCGGCCCATAACCCAAAATCAACATGGCTGTTCCACTCGCCGTTTTCACGGTTGAAAAATTCAGTATAAACAGGATTCTTTGAAAGAGTTGCCATTGTAAGGGGTGTAATGAAGTTCTTTGCACCAGGTGTCATAATAACCTTTACTCCGGCACCCTCCTTAACAAGCAACCGGACGATAGTTGCAGTTTTATAAGCTGCAATACCTCCGGTTATTCCGACAAGTATGTTTTTACCTGCGAGTTTCAATAGGCTCAGATTTTATTTTTGCCTTATAACTTTATCAGGAGTTCTGAAGAATATCTTTTCTTCTTCAAGTTCCTGTAGAGAGATCAATGTTGGCTTTGGCAGTCTTTCATAAAATTTTGATATTTCAATCTGTTCGCGGTTTTCGAACACTTCCTCCAGGTTGTCGCTGTAAGATGCAAACTCTTCAAGCTTTTTATTGAGTTCCTGTTTTATTTCAACTGATATCTGATTTGCCCTTCGTGCAACAATAATGACTGTTTCATAAATATTTCCTGTTGCCTGTGTGAGAAGGTCAAGGTTGCGTGTCACGGTTGTAACGGGTGCATTTGATTTTCTGTAATCCATATTTTATCTTAATTATTACTTTCTGTTTCAACTAACGCTGTTCCAAGGTGTCTGCTTGTTTCCTCGTATATTCTCTTTACATCTTTTGAATACTTGCTCTCGGGAAATTCTTCCATAAAAGAATAATAATCATCGAGAGTAGTCTGATATCTTTCTTTCTGCCTTAAAACAACACTATTTTCGGCATAGAGAAACAACGAATTGAGCTTGAGGAACATCATCTCCTCCCTGTATTTAGTTTCAGCGTACTCTTTAAGACTGTTATTTAATGCAGTTACAGCTGATTTATATTGCTTCATATCGTAGTATAGCCTGGCGCTCAGGTACGATTTTTCAACCAGTTTCTCTTCAAGTTCCTTAATGAGCTTTCTGCTTTCTTCAACTCTGGTACTTTTTGGAAACCTGTTCACAAAAATATTGAAGCCATCGATTGCATTTTTTGTGTTTAACTGATCGAGTTCGGCTCTCGGTGCAAGATTATAATCGCACATTGCTGCCAGGAAATTTGCCTCTTCTGCATGTACTCCGTAAGGATACTGCTCAATGAATGATTTATAATAGCTGCCGGCCATTATATAATCTTTCATATTGTAAAAACTCATTGCATTTATCCAATTCAGCTCTTCTGATTCTTCAGTTGCCCTGAACCTTGGGATAACCTGGGAGAGAAGTTCGGTTGCCTTCACATACTCACCCTTGTTATAGTATTCCTTCGCCTTTTCCTTCTTAAGGTCGTAATCTGTACTCTTAAGTACCTTCCCGTACTCACCGCAAGAGCTTACCAACACCAATATTATCAGGAATATAATTGCTTTGAACTTCATAAAAAAAATTGTTGCGCAAATTACGAATAAATTTTCATATTAGTGATATAAACGGAATTATTATAATTTATAGTATATTCTGATAGCATCAATGGATGAATAAGCAGATGCCCCCAGGTGCATTAATTCAACAGCAAGATCTTACCCAATTGATCGATCTCAACATCCTCAAAGCACAGGATTTTTAACTTACCCTTTGTCATAAGATAATTAAATTTAAGAATTTAAGGGATCTCATTAAGTACTGCCCAGAAGCCGCCCAATTGCTTTATTGCATCGATAAACTGACTGAAATCCACAGGCTTAACTACATAGGCATTTACTCCCAATCTGTATGACTGCACCAGATCCGTTTCTTCCCTTGAAGATGTAAGCATTACAACCGGAATAAGTTTCAGCTCAGGATCACTTTTTATCTCTTTAAGAACCTCAATTCCATCCATGCGGGGCATCTTAAGATCAAGCAAAATAACTGCAGGATGATCTTGTTTTCGCCCTTGAAACCGGCCCTGTGCCCTGAGATATTCCAAAACCTCCGCCCCATCGTTTACCACTTCAATATTATTGGCAAGATTGTTCTCCGAAAGCGCCATAATAGTAAGATCCACATCATTCTGATTGTCTTCGGCGAGTAAAATTGTTTTTAATTTCATTTTCTGTGCTCCGCTTATTTTGGAATTGAAAAGTAAAAAGTAGCGCCCCTATCCGGTTCAGCTTCAGCCCATGCTCTGCCCCCGTGTCGCAATATAATTCTTTGAATGTTAGCCAGACCTATCCCTGTTCCGTCAAATTGTGCCGAGGCATGTAATCTTTGGAATACACCAAAAAGTTTATCTGCATATTTCATATCAAAACCAACTCCATTATCCTGGATATAAAACACCAGATTTTCCTTATCGTCCTTTGATCTTATTTTGATATGAGCTTTTTTCCTGTTCCGGGTATATTTCACAGCATTATCCATAAGATTAATCCAGACCTGCCTCATCAGATTGTAATCACCAATAATTTCAGGTAATTGTGAAATATCCCAGTCAATGTTTCTGTCTTTTATCAATGGATTGACATGTGACAGTGCATCCTCAACAACATGGCCCATGTTAAATCTTGATTTTTTCAACTCGGTGCGGCCCGTTCTTGAAAAGCTTAACAGATCATCAATCAGGATGCCCATCTTTTTAGCTGAGCCGGTAATAGTATTAAGATGCTTTTTTGCATCCTCAGGCAGGTCGTTTGAATAATTTTTGGTAAGTATCTCGGCAAAACCATTTATATGTCTCAATGGGGCTCTCAGATCGTGAGAAACAGAATATGAAAAGGATTCAAGTTCCTGGTTTACAGATTGAAGCTGGGATGTACGTTCACTGATCATTTTCTCAAGACCCTCGATCAGCTGAACATTTTCAACTGCTTTTGCTGCAGCATCAGCAAGCGTTTGCAATAGTTTTATATCTATTTCTGATGGAGAATAATTTTCACCCCAATAAGCGCCTATTGCCCCAAGCGGATCATTAAGGCGAATCGGAGCAATAGCCAGGCTTCTTACAAAAGTTGATTTATATAATTCTATAGGAATTCTTTCATCAGAGTAAATATCTTCTATTATTACCGGTTGTTTATTAATCATTGCCCACCCGCTTATGCAATTCTCCATTGGAAGACGCTGCCCCTTCCAGAGAGGACTCACTGTATCTTCATCGGCGTAATAACAGGAATCCCCATCGCGTAATATAAAAGTTGATCCATCAGCATTTACAAGTTTCCGTGCAGAGGTATGCACTGCTTGCATAATATTACCCATGGTGGTTGATATCGAAATTTCCTGTATCGCTTCAACCAGTAAATGCAACCTCTCATTAAGAGTTTTGATGTTTTCGTCAGCAAGCTTCCGGTTTGTTATATCCTCAACTATTACAAGATTATACAGGAAATTACCATCCTTATCAAAGTTTGCAGCAACTGTGACAGCCCCCCAGATAACCTGCCCGTCTTTTCTTACATATCTCTTTTCAGATTTGTAAACATGTATTTCTCCTTTAATTAATTTATTAAAACTCTCGATGCCCATTTCCCTGTCGCCAGTATAGGTAATATCCTTGAAGGATAATTTCCTGAGTTCAGATTCACTGTAACCAGTTATCTCACAGAATGTACGATTGGCTATAATAAATTTCAGATCACTATTTACCAGACACATTCCAAATGGCCCCTCCTCATAAATTTTTCTGAACCTGCCCTCGCTCTCCCGAAGTGCGTTTTCAGCTTCTTTTCTATATGTTATGTCAGCGTTGAATCCATACCAGGTAATACTTCCATCAGCCAGTTTTTCAGGAGACGATCGTGAAAATATCCATTGAACGGGTTTCCCGGGGATCCGGACTCTGAATTCACATGTAAAATATGTCAGGTGTTTTGCAGAATTTTCAATATCGGCAATAACTCTTTCTGCGTCATCGGGGTGGAGAACTTTTCCTATTGGGGTAAAATCATCAACTACGTCTTCGGGTGAACATCCAAAAATATTTCTTATACCTTCAGAAGCAACAGGCACGTGATATGTTCCATCCGGTTTCCGTGTAAACTGGAATATCAGGTCGGGGACATTGGCTGATAGTTTTCTGAACTGAAGATCTTTTTCCCTGATTTTTGCTTCTTCAATCTTTTTTTCCGAGATATCCTGAAAAGCGCCCTGGACTTTATAGATCTTACCTTCTTCATTTCTTATTGCCTCACCAATGGTCCTGACCCAGACTCTTTTCCCGGTTGAAGTGATAATTTCCATTTCTTCATCATAAGGAACTCCTTTTTGGGCACAGTCGGTAAAGACTTTAGTGATCCTTTCACGCCATTCAGGAGCATAAAAGTTTATTCCATCCTCCAAAAGCGGGGAATATCCCGAAGGCATTTCATGGATAGCTGAAACGACATCTGACCAATAAGACCTGTTCTCCTTCAGATCGACGTTCCATCCCCCCAGTTTTGATTTTTCGGCTGCGATACGTATAAGGGAATTGTTTTCCTCTATTTTAGCTTCAGCCATTTTTCTTTCTGTGATATCTTTACTGAAAACCGAAAGACCATCGGGAGAGGGGTAAAACCTGTGCTGAAACCACCTTTCAAATGGAGTATAAAAGTGCTCCAACTCAACTACCACCTGTTCTTCCATTGCACGGATGTAAGCCTTATGTACAGGCGTTCCGATGGCTTCGGGAAACACAGTCCAGATATTACGACCCAGCAGATCCTCACGCTTTCGCCCTGTATTTTGCGCAAGTTTTTCATTTACAAATGTGTAATTCCAGTTGCGGTCAAGTGAGCCGAATCCATCGCTGATACGGTCTAATATCTGTGAAAGCTGCTCTCTGATTTTATTAGCTTCCGATAGCGCTGCTTTTTCCGATTCCAGCAATCTTGATAGTTCCAGCTCATTCAGCTTATTGTTTTCAAACATCTGGCGGAACCTTTCTTCACTTTCCTTTAATGTTCTGCTAAGCTCGGCCTGCTCAAGTTTTTGAAGAGTGGTTTCACTTATTAGCTGGGTCATATCGAGTAAAAAATCCATTGCACACTTAACTTGCTCCATAGAGACAACAGGCACATTCTCCAATACTTCAATGTATTTTACCTCATCAAATCCATATTTTGCAGCCTGCTTTTTGAAAAAGGAACGTGATGGCTTTTCAAAAAAGAACTGCCCTGAAAAAAGGTTGGCAATATGTTCACCATTTACTTTTATCGGCACTGCAACATTAACCAAACCGTTTAAGCATTTGGAGAAATGATAGTTTTCACCAGCCTTCATTTTACCCGCCAGTTTCGTGTCGCTGATAACACATTTTTTTGAAGTCTCCGGATTAAGACGATGAAATTCGGTGCAGATCTGCCTCCATCCTGAATTGGACAAAACATTTCCTTTAAGATCTAAAATGGCCGTAACGAATCCGGTAGTTTTGTTAAATCCTTCAAGCAAGCTATTCACTTTCTTAAAATCGATGTATTTCAAAACTTTAGTTTTCATTTATTGCCATTTTTTACTGGTAGACACTCAGTAAATTACTTTTACATAAATAGTGGTTAAAGGCATGACAGATTGCAAGATACAAAAATTAATATTTAAGGCGAATTTACTGATATTTATTACTGATCCAGAAACTCCTCTATCCGTTTAAACACCAGCGCGGAGCTGATGATAACCATGGGAAGACCGGTACCCGGTATTGTAGATGCACCCACATAAAACACATTCCTGAATACCTCATCGTGGTTTTTGGGACGAAAAGCGCCTATCTGAAGCATGTCGTGCGACAATCCTAGTCCGCTTCCTCGATGAAGATTAAATTGATTCTGCCAGTCTTCGGGTGTATACACTGTCCGTGAAATAATTTCCGGCTTAATATTTTTACCTATCCTTCCGGAGAAATCCTCAATGATACTGTCAACTATCTGATCCCGGTCGCTCCAATCGGGTTTAAATCTCAGATCGGGTACAGGACAGACAATAAAAAGACTTTCACAGCCGTCAGGTGCACAACCGGGGTTATGCTTAGAGAGTACATTGACGTAATAGTATGGTTTTTCCAATGAGTCGGGGCTCTTAAATACCTTGTCGGCATACTCTTTAAAATTGTCGCCAAGATAATAGTTATGATGGTGTACAGTCGGGATTTTGCATTTAAGTCCCAGGTAAACCGTAAGCGGCCCCATTGTCCATGACTTTTTATCAAGTTTCTTCACAGAGAATTCAGGCCGCCGAAGTACCGAACCCCTGAATACCGCTGCATCGGAATTAATCACAATTATATCGGCTGTCCAACTTCTTCCATCCTGATCAACAAGTGCGGTAAGCTTATTACTGTCACCGACAAAGTCCTTTATCTCTGTATTATAGGTTATTTTAACATTCTCCTTTTCAAGCTCATTTACAATACCCTCAATTATCTTGTACATTCCGCCTTCCACATTGAAATAACCATCGTGACGGAATTCTGTATAAGAAAGTAAGGTATAAACTGCAGATGTATCAAACGGAGTTCTTCCAAGAAAAAAAGCGACCAATGATAAGATCTGTACCGCCTCATCTGATTTAAAGTAATGTGATACCTGCTGCCAGAAATTCCTGAATATTACCGGAAGATGCACCGGATTAACCCTCATGAGTGTTACAATGTAATGCAACAGGGAATCAAAGTTGTTTTTAATTGCAATATCCACAGTATCATGAAAGAGCCGTCCGCTTTTGTCGAGATATTTCTCCATTTTTTTTTCAAAATAAGGCTCATTATCAGTGAACTGTGCAGCTAGTTTAGCCAGATCCTTGTAAAGGAAATATGTCTTTGGATTTCCCCTGAAACTTACAGTGTATAAAGGATCGAGACTAAAGTACTTAAATGGTAATTCAATATTACAATCCTTTGCAAACTGCTTAAATTCGTAAGACATACTGAAGAAGCTGGGACCTGTATCAAATGTAAAGCCATCTTTTTTCAGTTGGTTCAACCTGCCCCCTGCCTGAGAATTCTTTTCAACTATCTCAACCTTATAACCCTTTTTCGCCAGCCTCAGGGCAGTTGCAAGGCCGCCAAGTCCGGCTCCGACAATTAAAACACTTTTTGCCATACTTTATTTCATCATTTTGTTTAATAACTGAGGGTATAGTTCATTTTTAACATATCCGAATTCAGGTTCAATTTTCAGTATTTTCTCCATATATAATTTCGATGAATTATAGTCATTCAGGGATGAATAAGATTGTGCAATTACAATAAGGAGGCTCAGATAATTCCAGTTTTCTTTAATTTCACTTTCACTATTCTCCATAATATCAAGTGCCTGAAGGTAATAACTTACAGCTTCCTTTTTTGATCCTCCAAATACCGCAGGCATATAAAACTGGATGTTTGCATATTGCACATACGCGAAAGCGCTGTTTTTATCGAGGCTGATGGCCAGCTTTGCAGCTTCAATGCTTTTGCTTCCAAGAAGTGGGGCAGCCAACTTATTTAAACCGATTCTGTAACCATAGAATGCAGCCTTATATGAATTCACAAGCGAAAGATTCTTTCCGGTTTTTTCAAGGACAATAAGATTTTTTTCAGCCAGTTTAAGATAGCTTCTGGCTTCATCATTTCTATCGTTACCAATGCACCATGCAATATAACCATATTGATAATTAACCAGTTCAAGTAACAGATCATTTTCTTTGTTCCCGATACTTTCCATTTTATCAATTACACTTTTCCATTTAGCCATATTATTAACGACATAAGCGGAATAAATATCTGACCTGTTACCGGCCATGGCGTTCAGGCTAATACTTAAGAACAGGAAGATGGCTAGTTTATATCGCGGCCTTTCCATTGAAATTTTTTTATTTTTTTATTAATAAATGCACTCAGGATAATTATACCGAAGGATATTTGCTGTGGTATCAAAAAAATGAGGTTATCAATTATATTTTGTTCACTTATAAGCGAGACAATTACCCTTGTAAGTATATATGCAAACAGAAAAAATATGAAAAAGTGAACAGGTAATATAACCAGAATAATTATGAACCCGAAGGTTGTAATCACCCAGAAAAGCGAAGCCAAAATTACTGAGTTACCGAAAAATGCCGCAACATTTTTTGAGAAACCATTTACAGCTTCGTTCAGATTATTGTACATTCTGCATTGTATTCTATTATCCCCTACAAGACATGCTATTTTTTGATTGTTTCTCTTAAGATAACGGGCAATTTCAATATCCTCTACCTTATTGTTTTTCATTATCTCATGAGGATGAAATGATTTATATACCGAAGAGTTGAAAAACATAAACTGGCCATTAGCGGCAGCAAGGGAGGACAAACCAGATTTTCTGACCAGTACCAGAGGTAATAACGAAAGTAATATATAGTTCATAATTGGCACAGTTACTTTCTCACCGATTGATTTAATTATCTGCTTTGGAAAGATCGAGATCAGAGCCAGTTTGTTCCTTTTAGAATACGCTATAGAATTACTAATAAGATCATTGCCTATTCTGACATCTGCATCCAGAAAGAAAAAATATTCACCTGAAGCCACTTTTGCCAGAGAATGACAAGCCCAGTTTTTGCCAAGCCATCCTTCGGGTAATCCGGCTGAATGTATTAAGCTGATTCTTCTATCCTGAATAGCGTATTGCATAACAATTTCACTTGTCCTGTCTGAAGACTGATCATTAAAAACAATCACTTCAATTTCGCTATAATCCTGCTTAATAAGATCACCCAGTAAATTTCCGATATTTTTTTCCTCATCCCGGGCAGGTATGAGTACCGAAACTAATGGCCTGGTGGTAGTTGTACAATCGGGAAGGATGGAAATAAAAATAAAGTTGACTAAAGCGACAACCAACTGAACCAGGGTGAATGCTAGAATAAACCAGGCTAAGATTTCCATGACTACTCTGCTCTTTTAATATTTTCTTCAATGCATGCTTTATAGAAACTGTTGTAGTCTTCCTGAATTCCGGAAATTTCATTCTCTGTGTTATTCCACCCCTGAATATAAATAAACAAAGATGGTTTACTGTTCGAAAAAAAGTCAACAAGATTTGCCAGAAATACAACTTGTACCTTACCATTTACAGCTTTAAGAATTCTCTCAAGACCACTTTCAAAATGAACGGACTGATCATATATTGAAGTTATTTTACCCTGTGGAAAAAGCATAACAAGGTTTTCATTTACGCGTAGAATCTCAATTGTATAATTTATTGATTCAAGGACACTCCGGTTATGTTTTTTTACTGAGTATCCACCTGAATTTATAAAAAAACTATATTTTCTCAGTTGTTCCTCAAGCATCATAAAATGAAATTTCCGATGAAACACCTTAAGGTTTGCGTACATTACCCAGAATCCGTCCCACCAGCTTAAATGATTACAAATCAGCAACAGGGGGAGCCCATTGTCAATGAATTTATTTGAAATAGTTACACTATTGAAATTCCTCCTTATTTTGTAAGCCGCGTAGAACTTAAAAAATGGATATATAATCCAGTGGTGTCTGGCTTTAATTATCATTTCAGGATCTTAAAAAAATTATTAACAGAAGAAAAAATATTGCCTGAATCAGAATTATCTTCCATGCAATAGAATTACGGGTTTTTATTCCGGCAATCCTGATCAAGGTCTGAAAGACCAGGGCAATTACAAACCATGCAATATAATTTCTGACAGGAACTATATTGTTTTCCCATGACCACATGTCAACACCAGGTGCAATGTGTTCAAGTATGAAATCATAAATAAGTATTATGACAGTTGCGATAAGGATCTTAATTGATGCAGGAACTGGTATTCTTTCTGCAATTGAACTTCCAGTGTATGAAAGCATAACCCAGTTAACTCCTATAAGCAAAGGAGTATTCAGTAACTTAATTCCCAATGATTCACCGTACTTATAATTGCCAAATATTATGTGGGTATAAACTCCGGCAACCTCGATCAGATAGCCCAGTATTCCGACCAAAGTCAGTATAATAATGGTTTTTGAATCAAATGGATCCTGGTGGAAAAATAAAATAGCAACAAAGCTAAGAGCCAGCGCTAAAGGGAATAACTTAAGAAAAAGCTGGTGTGAGATGGGCGTAACCAGACCCAAGAAGCCAACAATATAAAAGATGACAAAGAAGAGCTCTATATACCTCCTCCTTTTTACAATATAATCAGTTAAATCGCTATTTATTATTGTCATATTATGTTTTAAGCCTGCTGAATAACTTAATGCTGCGGAACCTGTTAATCAGAAGTAAATTAAGCAGGACCAGGCTGAAGGCATAACCAATATCCTCGATCGGAACCGTAAACAGGCGAAACCCGATAATCTCAGAATTATTATACCAGACAACCTCTTCATGGATAAAGGTCCCTGTCAAAATACCGTTTACTATAAAAAAAGGAACAAGAATGATCAGAAATGAGAAATAATACCTGTTCAATAATCCGGATCTATCTAAAAGCGCCAGTAATAATGCCAATATCAACAGGCTGAAATTAAACAGAGTATATGTTCTGTCATAGTACATAAGAGTAACTGCAATGAGGATCACGATCAGTATTATAGTAAGCATCCTGACAAAAGAGTCACTCAGAGCTAAATCGGGATAATAACTGACTAAAACATAATGAATGAATATGCAGGAATATGGAATAACAATGAAAAATAACCATTCTTCAACCGGTAATCCAAGAAGAATGATCTGTGAATGGTAGTCCGGATTAAATCCCCATATACCTCTCTTAACAAAATAGATATCGGCAGTAAGATAAACAGCCGCGACAATAAAAATTGAAGGAAAAAGGGTGCTCCAGATTTTGTAAAACTGAACTTTCTTATCGAAACTAAGAATAAACGGGATAAAAATGGACGAAACCAGCAGAATGAGATATAAAGACATAATTATTCATTAAAAAATCTTAAGGGGAAAACCAATAACCCGTAATTTTTAAAGTCCCTGATGTTTTTGCCGTTATGATGAGCCTGATGTGCTCTTATAAGGGCTGCAATGTAGCCTCTCCCGGTATTTACTTTAACAGGTATCCGATGATGAATAAGTACATCATGAATAAAAAAATATGTCATGCCATATAATGTAATTCCCGCACCAATTACTATCAATGGGAAATTACCTCCCGTCAATCCGGATATTATCAGGATAATTGCGGGCGTAGCATAAATCAGAAAAAAAATGTCGTTCTTCTCAAAAAACGAATCGGTCCCATTTTGCTTTATATGGTGGTCCCTGTGAAATTTCCAGGCAAACCCATGCATTACATACTTATGGGAGAACCATGCAACAAATTCCATAAATAAATAAGATGCTGCAAATAAAAGAATATTGATCATGACTTAATAATTTAATGTTTAATAAGATGGGAATTTACCCTCTCATATATCTCTTTAAACCAGAAAGTATAGTTATCCGGATCTGATATTATATCATCATGTAATGCCGCAAATGAAATTTTCTTCCATTCTACCACTTCAGAGGTATTAATTACAGGTTCACTGTCGGTAATGCCTATAAAAACGTGATCATATTCATATTCAGTGAGAACATTGTCAAGCTTCTCCTTATAAACAAAGCTGAATATTTCCTGCAAAGGACAGTTAAGCCCCATTTCCTCGGCCAGCCGCCTGCCGGCAGCTTCTACTACTGATTCATCAGGCAGTGGATGAGTACAGCATGTATTGGTCCATAAGCCTTTGGAATGGTATTTGTCGTGAGCTCTTTTCTGCAGTATCCATTCGCCGCCGGAATTAAAAACGAACACTGAGATCGCTCTGTGAAGAAGGCCTTGCCTGTGAGCTTCAATCTTCTCCATTAAACCAAGAGTATTATCGTTTATATCAACCAGTATCACGAGTGTCTCATTCATACTTTCACTTTAAACCGGAAATTTTCGTATTTCTTAAATCAATCCCATCCTGACAGCCAGATATGCTTTCATCAACAGATATAATTTTTTCATATCATGAACTCTGATTCTCGTTTTTATAAGTTTTTCTGCAGGAGTATTCTTTATCTTACCCAATAAGCTTAAATAATAATAATATGCTATCAAAACAGGAAGTTTTGCGTTCTGAGGCAGTTTTTTGATACCTGTTAATGATGCATCAAAATCTGATTCAATATCTTTAATAATATTTTCCTTTACCGTCTGATTAAATGTATTAATATCTAAATCAGGAAAATAGCTGCGATCAAGTTCGTGAATATCACTTTTAATGTCCCTTAAAAAGTTAACTTTCTGAAATGCTGAACCCAGTTTCATAGCGGGAGATTGCAGTGAATCATATTTTCTTCTGTCACCTCTTACAAACACACATAAGCACATTAATCCAACGGCTTCGGCCGACCCGTAAATATAGTTTTTAAACTCAGATTTATTATAACTTCCATTTTTAACAAGGTCGGCTTTCATACTGTTAAGAAATGCCTGAATAAGCTCATCAGGAATATCATATTTTTTTACTGTGATCTGAAATGAATGTAACACAGGATTAAGGCTCAGGCCATACTCACAGGCTTTATAATAATCAGCCTCAAATTCTGATAATAGTCTCTTCTTGTCAAAATCATGAAATGTATCTACAATTTCATCTGCAAACCTGACAAAGCCGTAAATACTATAAATAGCTTTCCTGCTTTCTGAATCAAGAAAACTTACGGCAATTGAGAATGACGTACTGTAACTTTTGGTTACAATTCTACTTATCCTGAACGAAACCTCATTATAAAGCGGTATCATAGCTTACACATTATCTCAAGATCGACAAAAGCCTGACTGCTCAGGGGTATCACTAAATGGGAACGACTTAAAATGTGTCCATCCAAGATAAACAAAATCTTTGGTAAAAACACATTATTGCAGCACCGAAAAGATTAACTAAAGCAAAGATATCGGGGGATATGGAGATGTTTTCGATTTGACGTTGTTACCTGCAACTGGTAAGTTCCAGATATGTACCATCAATGTTCCGTTGAATAAACCTGGCAGTCTCCATCACTCCGCCATTTATCTTCTGTGCCTCAAGTATCCGGTTTAAGCTAAGGAGGTAATCCGTTCCGTTATAGACTTCCTTGATTGAAAGCTCGATTACAGCAACAACCGGAATTTTTTTTGCAACCCATTTTCCAAAAACCATATTCGATGCTGCAATCTTTGAGATATCAAGGAGCGCATTCAGCTCAGGAGCTTCAGTTGTGAAGTATTTCTTCATCTGAGGGGCATCGAGCAAACCCTGTATTTCGTTATTTGAATCTGTCAGCATTTTGATTATTGTGCTCATTCCATCTTTTGCCAGGGTCTCCCAGTCATTAATGTTACTTGCGAACCCGGCAAGTTGTCCAGAAGAGGACATTGCACGCAACCGGTCGATTTTTCTCTGTAACCCGGCAATATCAATGCCATCATTTGCCATTTGCCTTGATTTTGAATTGAATACCTGCTGAAGCCTGTCTGCTGCTTTTCCCCTGTTTGTAAGACCCTGTAATAATTCTCCGGTAAAATACTCAAGACCATCCTTAGCAGCGTTCAGCATTGCATTATTATTGGCTTCTTCCCATATTTTCAGCTCATTCTGGGACAGTTCAATAGTCTTCTTGAACTGATCTCTCTGGTTAAGATATCCTTTCAGCTGATCTCTCAGCCTGATACAATCAGGTTTGGGAATTACAGGTTCACCATTACCTTCAGATTCATATTTTCTCAGGAGCGATACCATCCCGGCATTATCCTCTGCTGCTTCTTCCTCTATAAACTTATTTGCCTCCCTCAGATCGACTATTGCAGGATTATTATTAAGATCCAGAAGAGTATGCAGATCCTCAGTGGGCAAGACATCTGCAAAAAATGGTGTGCCGGGTCCATTAACTGTTCCCGGGGAAGGTAAAGCACCTTTAGCTTCAAATTGCTTACGGGCTTCTGAAGAAAGAGACTCAGCATCTCCATCCAGTGTTTTAAACTCCATACCTGAGTTGTCAAGAGTTTTGATACTGATATCCTGTATATCATCAAGGAGTTGGTACGATTGCATCATTTTGTCGTAATCAGCCTGTGCCTGTATTTCCCTTAATCTTTGCTGCTCAGCAGCCAGTGCAGCTGCCTTTTGTTCCTCGAGCTTTGCAGCACGCTGCTGTGTATTAAGCTGTTCGGTGGTTATACCGGGATTACTGAGGACCGCTGAAAAGAAGCTCTGCAATATTGCCCCTGTTATCATGCTGTTCATGGATGCAGACGACAGGGATGACGATCTGCTGACTTTACCTCCCGACATGGTTTCCAGCTGTCCGATCGCTGACTGTGCCATTATCTCGTGGTTATGTAGTAATCCTATCAGTAAAAGGATATTAAGACATTTGAATGCATTTTTCATCTTTGTCCTTAGATCTGTTAGTATGAAGCCCTACCTGGCAATCTCAGCTTCCCACTCATATATTTTATCCTGGGCTCCCCTGGCATCAGAAGCTTCAGGCACCAGGAGCAGGTATTTTTTCATATTGTAAATTGCGTTATCGTACCTTTTTACCTGGGCAGACAGCAAAGCCAGATTCGAGTAGGCAGCCGGATAAGCTGTCTGATCCAGTGCTATTGCCTGCTCGTACACCCTGATAGCCTCGTTGTACTTTTTTTTCTCATTGAAAGCATTAGCCTGGACAATGTATTTCCTCAGCTCTTCCGATACCGGTGGCTTCACTTTCAGTGCACGGTATTCTGCAGCAGACTTTTCAAATAATGCGAGTTGTGATTTCCTGTTTTCGTAGAAAAGATCTCTATTCTTTTCTTTTAGGTATTCAAGTTCATTCTTCAGTTTCAGGCCAGCCTCTTTCCCTTTGATATTAAGACTGAAATCTCCGATATAAATACGTATTTTCCCATAATTATCGCTAAAGCTGAAACTATTTATGATGTGTACAAATGAAAAACGGGCAGTCTCATTTCTCTTTGTGAATTCAATTTTGTCAGCCAGAACCAGGATATTCTTTTCAGTGCCCCATGTGTGATATAATTGTTTGCCTGTTTCTTCGGTTTTCAGCTTGTAAATTACAGCTCCGTTCCCTGAAATCAAATCTTTAATGTTCGCCACTGATTTTTTAATTTCTTCATTATCAGGGAAAAATTCAGGAATTTTGTAAGTATGGGTAGTAATCGAAGTTTGGGCGTTTGTGGTAAGTGGGAGAACCGAAACGCCAAAAAAGAACAGAAAGGCCGGAAGCTTCATAGATAAAATTTTAACAAGATAAATATGCTAAATTGATAAACACATTTGTAAATATAAAAAATTATTGATCAATGATTAAGGAGGAAAAAATTAATCTGGCACAAAAACATGTGGTGGTTGGAGACTTTGATAATCAACAGGAAGGAAGAACCGCCCTGTTTATTTTTCTTTGATTAAGTAGATGCGGTTGTCCTCTACCTGGTAGAACATTGGCACAATTGATATATTCGGATATCTTAAACGCAATCGTACTGCTTCGCTGATAGTAAAATCTATTTCATTTTCAATTTCGAACATTGGGGCGAAGTTCATAAAATGTTCTTCTGCGCGCTCTTTGTTCCAGCCTGCATTTTTCACCAGACCCTCAATGAATTGATCTTTGCGTGAAACTAAGTTAACCATTCCACAGTTATTGTGTCCTATCAGAGCAATGTGTCGTACTTGTCCAACCGCAATAGCATAAGACACTTTAAACTCACTGTAGCGTAAGTTAGCCCCGCCAGATCGAATAATAAAAGCAAAGTTCTCGGGAATGTGTAAATGTTTTCTGTTGTCCATACACATTCCAATTAAAAGCTGGGCTTTGTCGAAATTATCGAAAGGTCTGTTAAGATTATGATATTCTAAAAGATATCCGATTGGTGTTTGCCGGTATTCAGGGAATATATCATCGGCTGTTGTTATATTGACTATTCTAACCATTCGTTAGTTTGTTCTTTTTTTCATATCTGAAACTGAAGCTGTAATTATTTTTTCTAATACATCAAGGTTTATATCCTCAATTTTATTAACATAAATACATGAACCTGAGCTGATTTTGTATTTGCCGAGCCTGCTCAGTAAATCTTTATAATTGTTAACGCCTGACATTATGTAGACTGCTATGTATTGCTTACGGGGTGAAAATCCGGTTAAAGGCCAATCACCCTCTTGTTTGCTACGTTCAGATTTGTAATGATAAGATCCATAACCTATCATGTTGTTGTTCCATAAAGAAGCTTTTTCCGGTACTATCCTATCAAATAGCTTTTTTAATTCTATACTGTCCACTCGTTTTTTTTCTGGCTCTATGCTCATCAGAAATTTATCAATATCCAAATCAACGGGCTTAGTTTTTATTCCACTCATATTATTTTATTCTTTCAATATACACTAAAATAAGATATTTAGATGCAGTTTTGTTCAAAATAAGGTCTGAAATTGATTCTGCAAGAGAGACATATTAGGATGCAAGCGCAACAATCCAAAAGCAGCAAAGAGTTTAATAATTTGATTGTTAGTGTTGGAAAGAGTGCATTTTGTTAATCATTGATAAAAATCCCATCTCCTGTACCAAGCCAGATCCTTTTATCATTATCCTGTTCGATTGTAAAAACACCTGACTCCCGGTAATTTGAATCATCAACTATCCAGCTTTCTCCATTAAATACAGCATATCCTCCATCTATTGCGCACCACATATTATCCTCATTATCGACCGTTAACGATCTTATCCTGGCCATATCATTAATTCTCATCTGCTCAGAATAATGGCCGTCAAAAACGAACACCTGAGGTCCGGGATTTATCCACAAGCTTGATAGAGAATAATCAATTGCTCCGCATATCTGGTTTTGAGAATTAACATCAATGTTGGCAAAATAATAAGGGGTAAAACCCAAATCTTCACTGGAATAAGTTTTCCAACTGTTCCCTGAAATTTTTATCAGATATGTGTTATTTACTATTTCTGATAGAGCCAGCCAGACATTATCATTACTATCAATGGTTATACTTTTTACAGAATTGACCGGTAAGTCTGAATTATCCGGTGTAAAGACATTCCAGGTAGTTCCATCATATTTCACAAAACCACCTTCCCTGAACCTGCAGGAAGTAAACCAGATATTATCTTTTGAATCAATCGCTATCGAGTAAACAAAATCCTCAGGAACAGGACTGTTGGAGGTATTGTACCGGGTAAACTTATTACCGTCATATTTAATTATCCCGTCACTGCCTATCCAGACATTATCCTTACTGTCAACAGCAATATCCCAGATGACCAGGTTGGAAGGAAGATCTGAATTGGATGAATTGAAGATTACAGTTTCCCGGGCATTGTATTTAATTAGTCCTTGTTTAAAAGTCCCGATCCATGCATTTCCTTTGCTGTCAAATGCGATAGATTGTACGAAATAGTTGTCCAATATTTTTAATTTAAAGCTGGTATTCGGGTTGCCCGGCAACTTTGCAGAGTAGTTAGTTTTCTCGCAGGAATTAAGAGAGAACAATAAAACTAATATGAATCCTATTTTTCTCATTTACAGTTAATTTATGATGATTTTGTTTTATGATTAGTTGCGTGAAACAGGTTAGGTATTCCGCCATCATTATTATGTAATTAATGCCTTATTCCAGATTTATAAACTGACAAAGCTCTTATCCTTGCAAAATCATGCTCAACCATTTTTTTCATGTAAGTAGGTTTATCCGCATCTTCAACCCATCTCAATATATACTCTTTTTTTGGATCGAATTTTTGTTGCTGCATATCAGGATTAAAGATACGAAAATATGGAGCTGCATCGCACCCTGTACCGGCTGACCATTGCCAGTTGCCGTTATTTGATGATAATTCGTAATCAAGGAGCTTCTGAGCAAAATATCCCTCTCCCCACCGCCAGTCGATAAGCAGATGCTTGCAAAGGAATGAAGCTGTGATCATACGTACCCTGTTGTGCATGTAACCTGTTCTGTTAAGCTGATGCATGCCTGCATCCACAATAGGATAACCTGTTTCCCCATTGCACCAGGATTCAAATTCATATTCATCGTTTCTCCATTGTATATCATCATACTTACTTCTGAAATTTCCTGTTACAACCCTGGGGAAATGATGCAGAATCTGCATAAAGAACTCTCTCCAGATCAGTTCACCCATAAAAACCATGTTCTGTTTTTCGGCAATTCCCATAATCTTTCTGATACTTACCGTGCCAAAACGTAAGTGTGGAGAAAGATAGCTTGTCTGGTCAGCGGCTGGCAGATCTCTGTATTGATGATAAGAAGCGATCACAGACAAGTCATAGGGTCTGACCATTATCAGGCTCTTTTTAAATCCCAGCATTTCCAGAGAAGGCAATTGGAAGACTTTATGAACAAAATTCCGGGACTTTATCCCTGACAGATCTTCATTAAAAGTTATTCTCACAGCAAACTTCTCAAGCCATTTATTTTTATAGGGAGTAAATACAGTATATGGATTACCGTCAGATTTGATTATTTCATCAGCCTCAAAAATAACCTGGTCCTTAAAACTATGCACCATTATGCCATTCCCGGAGAGCAATGTATTTATTTCAGAATCTCTTTCAATTGCATATGGCTCATAATCCCGGTTTAAAAAAACTGCCGCTACATCAAAATCCCTTAAAAGAGAAGTCCAGGCTGAAACAGGATCGTTTTTGATAACATGCAGGCAACTGCCGTATTCTGAAAGCTTAAGATTTATTCCCGACAGTGTTTCATAAATAAAACTGATTCTGGGATCATCAGCAGGGAGTTCTCCGGTAATATTGGTATCGAAAATGAAGACAGGCAGGACAGGCAGGTCCGAACTTAATGCACTTATTAAGGCAGTATTATCTTCAAGCCTGAGATCTCTCCTGAACCAGAAAATATTGATCTTCATAAATTTACTCACTAAATTGACGTTGTGTAGAATTGTCAATTATGAGTAAAATTAGTAAATCTAACCGACGCAACGACAGCAGTACAAAAAAATGCCTCTAAGCATTTTAATGCTATGAGGCAGGACAAGAAGTGTAAGGCGCGTGTTCGCGAAAGATCAGGAGTAAAAGTAATGGATTGAATTAAATTTTATTCATTAAAAGTTGTACGTGAAATTTCAACACCTGAAGGATAGGTTGAATTTCCCTGGTCTTCTGCAGTAATAAAAATTTCCCTGACAATAAAAGGAGTTACCGTTTTTAAAACTGCTTTTTTGGCATTTCTATTATTTAATTGACCTACATTTCTTGTCGTACCGTTATCACCAACAATCCAAACACTATAGTTATTCATTGGGGGAGTTAACCTGCTTGCTTCAGCTAAATTTATTGCAGTTAACTCAATTATATAATTATTGTTTTTATCTTGTTTTTTCTTAGCAGTAATTTCGGCTGCAGGCACTGTACTTGAAACCGGAAACTTTGCTGTGCTGGCACAAGAAGTCATTATTGCAGCAACTCCAATTATCACTAAACTTTTAATTGTTTTCATTTATTAAATATTAGTTATGTCTGAATTTTCATATCATAAAGTTAAGGCAGTAACTTCATGATGTATTACACAACTTAAAAGTTAAGTTACATATTTTACGGATTCACAAGACTTACAATTCGCTTTTTAAGAGAACATACAGGCCTGACAGCCCGGCAATAAGTGGAGGCTCTTTATTAATCTGGATAGTTCCTCGGTCCCGTCAGATTGTTATTATTTGCTTTTGTAATGTTAGAATAATCAGATGAAAGAATTGCGAATACCCACCCGGGTAATATTCCTTTTTTAGTTATGCATTTTTTTAAAACCTAAAAATAATAATGCTACCCCTGATACTACAGCAAGGCCACCTCCGATAACTTTCACATTTGAATTATCATTAATTGTTGTCGATACATTTGGTGTATCTTTCGTAAGGCTTTTCAATGCAGTGGATAATTCTTTTTAAACTTTATAGGATACAGTTTGTTTTGATTGAATTCCGTCATATATAAAGAAACCTCCTCCGACAATAAGAACAATACCAATAATTGAAGAAAATGTTTTCATATCATTTTGGTTTAGGTTAACTAGATCATTAACACTTTGAAGTGACTTTAGTTAAGCTTAGACAATAAATTTTGTTCTATTTTTTACCGGAATACGAAATTCGCTTAATTTCTTTTGCTATATCCTCGGGTGAAAGAATAAAGTCTATACACCCGCTTGCAATTGCACTTTCTGGCATATCTGGTTGTGCAGCTGTATTTGGTTTCTGTGCGATAGTAATACCACCTGCTTCTTTAATGCCGCATAGCGCTTCTGCGCCATCACCGTCATAACCAGATACAATGACTGCAATGAGTTTGCCGTCCCAGTGTGTTGTTAGTGAACGCAGAAAAACCGTAATTACATCGGGCCAGCCTCTGGGTTTTGATATCGGCTTTAGCCGGAACTCGTCATCAAGAATATGTAAGTCGCGATTTGCAGGGATGACAAACACGTGGTTGGGTTGAATGTCCAGCCTATCTGTGATTAGTTCAACCGGCATATTTGTATGTTTTGGAAGAAGTTCATGAAGAAGTGTTGCTACATTTCTCACGTGATTCACGATAACGATAGCAGCTCCCAAATCTGATGGTAGATTTTGCAAAAGCCGGGTATAAGCATCGAGTCCTCCGGCTGAACCACCTACGCAAACGATAGGAAAGTTTTTTTCAACGCTATCTTCATCCATTGGAGTTATTTTTCAGGTAAAACGCGATTACAAAGATAAGCAGATTCATGGTAATTTAGCCGGTAAGTTTTCACTTAATAGTTACTCCAGATTAACTGAAACAGATACTATTATTAATTAAAACATTAATTTGGCAGAAAAGAAATATTTGTAATATGATATTTAGAATCTATACTTGCTTCAAACCTGACAATTATGAGGCATGAAGTGATTGGAATAGCTAAACTTAGAATAATTTTATAAATGACAAACTATATTATTCTTGCTCTCTGTGTTCTTATACTCTTATCTTATATTTTTGACATAACAAGCAAATATTCAAAGATTCCAGGCGTCATTTTTCTAATCGTTCTAGGTATTGCTATTCAGCTGATTGGCAAGTCCACTACACTCCAAATACCAAACCTGAAACCTGTTCTCCCGGTTATCGGGACTTTGGGTCTTATCCTTATTATAATGGATGCGAGTCTGGATCTTAAGCTACAAAAAAGAAAGAGGTCGTTAATCGCCAATTCAATATCTTCAGCTTTTGTCCTGTTTGCTGTATTTACTGCAGTTTTTTGTTATGTTTTGGTACAATTCTTTGGATATTCTGTGAAAGATTCACTGTTAAATGGAATCCCTCTTGGGATAATCAGCAGTTCAGTAGCTATACCTTCCGCTGTTTTTCTAAATTCAGATGAAAAAGAGTTTGTTGTTTATGAAAGCTCCTTTTCAGATATTTTTGGAATTATCCTGTTTGATTTTATCCTTATAAGTCAGGCGACAATTGTCATAGGAATTTTGAACTTTGCATTTAACACTTTGATTACTGTTGTTATAGCCATTTTCACTACCTCGGTACTGGCGATGTTACTGCATAAGATAAAATACCATGTTAACTATGTGATTATAATAACCTCTGTTGTTACAGTTTATATGCTGGCCAAAATATCGCATCTCCCGGCATTGTTGCTTGTTCTTACATTTGGTTTGATACTTTCGAATCATAAATTTCTTGAAAATACTTTTATTAGAAGATATGTGGATTTCGGGAAATTCAGAAATGATATGGAATCTTTTAAAAAAATTCTTACAGAATTTACCTTTATTGTTAGATCTTTCTTTTTTATAATGTTTGGATACTATACTGAAATAACCGGGTTGTTGAATTTGAACAATATTCTAACAGGACTGGCAATTACAGCATCTGTTTTTTTTATGAGAATGGTCTTTATAAAGATGGTTCTAAGGATGCAAATTATGCCATTATTATTCTTTATGCCACGTGGTCTGATTACTATTCTTCTTTTCCTTAGTATCCCAATGTCTTCAAGAATTCCGCTTATTAGTGAGGAAGTTATAACCCTGGTCATTTTAATGACAATTTTTATACTGGTTATAGGCAACATTGCTTATAAAAAAGAACTTGGTTTGGATGAAGAAATCAGCCCTGATAATATAACCCGGTTAACACCTGATATCGAACGTGAAAAATCCAACTCAAACCTTGTTTCCCAGGAATAACCCGCAAAAACCGTGATGCGTTTATAAATTTTATCGTTTGTGTAACAGGTTGGTTTTATTTAAATTAATCATAGATCAAATAATAGGATCTTGGCAATAATCTTTTCGTCCACAGTTCTTACAGTATTTTCCCAGCCAAACTTCATCAAATTGTGTCATTATGGCTTGGATAATCATCGGATCAGTAGAAATAAATCCTGATTCAAAGTTCCGTTTATTTGGACTTTTAATGCCTAAACCAGCCCCAGTAAGATTTGCAGAGCCAGAATACGCAAATTTACCGTCGATGATTATATGTTTGAAATGAACTCTGGGGCATAACTGCCTTTCCATGCTATCCCATAACATAGGATATTTGTCAAAACTTCTCCTAAAGTTGGCACCAGGTTCTTTTGCATGTAAAAGGCGGATGGCAACTTTCTTTTTCAATAAAATATCAAGCATAGCTAAGAAAGATTGAACCTTGCCTTTGTAATGGACATGTAAATCTTTGATGTCGGCGGTACCAATCCAAACATAGAAAGATGCCGTTGCAATAGGTTCAATAGCTTTTTTATATAATTGTTCGTTTGTTATAAAAGTTGTGCTCATTTCTTAGTCGGTGTCTGTGATACCTTACCTATAGATCGTTTACTTTCTCCATATAAATGAGAATACAACCTATAACACTGTCATCGAGCCAATTAAATTTGCTCCAAGGTTAGCATTCCAACTATTTCCCTTATTTGCAAACCTAATACAGCGCTTGTTGGCGCTTTGCTCTTTAGGATCATTGATCTTCAGGTAAATATCATAATCCCCGGCAGGAACGCTGCCAAATGCGGAGATTTTAACTGCGAAGTTCATATCACGCCATGCAGCTATATTATCCGGCCTGCCGTTGCCACTCTCATCATTGAGCCAATCCCTTGCATCCACGTCAGTAAGTGCAATATAAAAGTCAGAACCGGCTTTGGGTTTCAGTATAACCGACACATTTTTCTGGTTGACTACATTCCCAAAGCCGACGTTTTGGATCTTCCCTTCGAACCTAAGGGTACCATTCTGCTTTACCCGTTCGCTTACCTTCGCCTCACGCAACACTAACCGATAGCCCATCCTGTCGCGGAAGTATTCCAGCCCGGTTCTGCCGTCATAGATCGGGTCAAAGATTGCCGTTTTAATCTCTCCGGTGAAAGCTTTTCCCTTTAACTCTTTTTCGTTGGCTGGGAACTGAACCGGCTTAGTGACGTTTGCATCATTATAAATAAAATTATTCCACCGGGAATAATTACCGTGTCTCATATTCAAAGCTGTTGTCCGGAGTTGCTGACCCTCTAAAATAGCGCCCGGCATATTACCAAAAACATTATCACCGATC
This sequence comes from uncultured Bacteroidales bacterium, assembly GCA_942492865.1. GTDB lineage: Bacteria > Bacteroidota > Bacteroidia > Bacteroidales > VadinHA17 > LD21. Next base: position 4,498,764 of record OW818650.1, read on the forward strand.
CCTCCTTCTCCCTGATAGATTTGGTTTTGCTTATTGATAAATGTGATAACTCTGTAACGATCATACGTACTACTACCGTATTTGCTATTGATCATAGGATTACCTTCGGAAAGTGAGCCATTGTCAGTCCAACTTCCAGCTGCATAACTATCGTTGAAAAAACCAAAACGCGCCTCCGGCGAGCCCTTTGGCGGAATCGGCATGGCGTCTATATTAGTAAAGGTATAGGTGGTTCCATACGTTTCGTTATACCATGCCAGAAATCCGCCCGCATGTGTTAAAAGTGCACGCGAAGCGGGAACAGCGTCAATATATGCATCTAAAAGCGTCTTGTATGCATCCACACTTCGAGCTTCAGGTGATGAGTGCTGTTCGCCCCATGGACCAAGCATACCCGTTTTAACACACATGATGATGTCTTCGAATTCATGGAAAATTGGTTTAAGCTGCCCAACATGATATTGTATCCAGGTTTTGCCCTCATGACCGGGAACATTACACATTGCCGATGGATTATTATCTGTTACGAATGTTGGTTCAGGTCCGTGTATGAGTCCCTGGGTGAGCTTCAGGTGGGGGTACTTATGGGGTTCAATATAATTAAACCCGTTGCCGTCGTAAGAAAATTTCACAAAGGCTACACCATTACCATCTCTAACCTTCTGAAGCAGGCCTCTTATATAATTAAGTGAATATTCTGTTAAAGGTTGAGTTTTTCCAGTTCTTGTAGCTCCGGTGCCCGGGTCTGCAAAAAATCCATCATCCTTGTAACCAAAAGCATCTTTCGCCGAGAGGAATGCGTTCGACGAAAAATTACATAAGTCAAAACACATAAATGATATGGAAGGAAGGGCCGATACCCCGGTACCGCCAACGTATGGGTCAGCGTTCTGATTAACACCATTATAAAATTGAGTCTCTTCGATATCATCACCTTCTACAGGCGGCACCTGTCTTCCATGATATAGCACAGAGTTTGCGGCAACAGGAACCCGGTGGTCTACCTCAGGCGTAATCCCAAAAGGTGAATTAATCTCATTAACCGAATTAGGCGATATATTCTGCCATCGGCCTCTATAGGCGCCTCTGTCCGGATTCGGAATATCAACAGGATTCTCCGAATAGTCAAGCGGTTGTAACACGAGCGGAGCCTGACAGCTTACGGCGCCAATAACCAAACAGAAAGTAATGAATAAATTTTTGATTGTCATATAGGCTAATTTTAATATTACAAGAACTGTTTCAATTTCGGTTTTTTCTTATTTTAAAATCACTCAGGGTCTATTTTACTGTCGTCGAACCAACTAAGTTTGCACCAAGGTCAGCATTCCAACTATCTCCCTTATTTGCAAACCGTATACAGCGCTTGTTGGAGCTTTGTTCTTTAGGATCATTGATCTTCAGGTAAATATCATAGGTTCCGGCAGGAACGCTACCAAATGCGGACATTTTAACCGAGAAGTTCAAATCACGCCATGCAGCTTTATTGTCGGGTCTGCCGTTGCCTCCATTATCAGTCAGCCAATCTCTTGCGTCAAGGTTCGTAAGAGAAACGTAAGAGGCAGAACCTGCTTTGGGTTTCAGAATAACCGATACATTTTTCCTGTTAACGACATTGCCAAACCCTACATTCTGGATCTTTCCTTCGAATTTCAGGGTTCCATTCTTCTTTACCCACTCACTTGCTCTTGCTTCTCGCAACACCAGACGGTATCCCAGTCTGTCACGAAAATATTCCAGCCCTGTTTTGCCGTCATATACCGGATCGAAAATTGCAGTCTTTGTCGGTCCGGTGTAAGGCGGAGCTTTCTCTCTGCCTGATGCCGGGAACGTAACCGGTGTCGAGACGTTTGCTTCATTATATATAAAATTACTCCACCGCGAATAATTACCGTGTCGCATATTCGCGGCAGTTGTCCGGAATTGATGGGCTTCTATTATTGCGCCCGGCATATTACCAAAAATATTGTCACCGATTCCGCCTTCAACCTGGGAGATTGTATTTCGTTTATGGAGCCAGGCGAAAAATCTGTAACGATCATCAGGAGTACGGTATCTGCCACTGTTTGTATAATTTGATCCATAACTATCATCGAAATAACCCCACCGAGCCTCCGGTGAGCCTTTTGGCGGAACAGGTATAGAGTCTATTACGGTAAAAGCGGTACCATACGTAAGGTTATACCATGACAAGAATACACGCTGGGTTGTTAATAGAAGACGCGAAGCGGGAACTACGTCTAAAAATGCATCAAAAAGTTTTTTATTAGCCTCCGGACTCAAAGCCATAGGTGATGAGTGCTGTTCACCCCATGGACCAAGCATCCCCGTTTTAACACACATGATGATATCTTCAAATTCATGAAAAATCGGCTGAAGCTGCCAGAGATGATACTCTATCCAATCTTTGTCTGTATGGCCGGGCACATCACACATGGCCGATGGATTATTTGGGGTTATGTATGCCGGTTCAGGTCCATGAATAATTCCTTCTGGAAGAGTCAGGTGGGGGTACCTTGAGGGTTCTATATAACTAAACCCGTTGCCGTCGTACGAAAATTTCACAAAGGCCACACCGTTGCCGTCTCTTACCTTCTGAAGCAGGCCTCTTATATAATTAAGTGAATATTCTGTCAACGGTTGAGTTTTACCTGTTCTTGTGGCTCCTGTGACAGGGTCTGTAAATGATCTATCCTCTCTGTAAGCTATAGCACCTAATGCCGAGAGGAATGAGTTCGATGAAAAACGAGCCAGGTCAAAACCCATAAAAGAGATGGAGGGAAGAGCAGAGACCCCGGTACCGCCAGCGTAGTTGGGGCTTAGATTAAGACCATTATAAAACTCTGTCTCTTCAATATCATCACCTTCCACAGTACCAAGTGTTGCGGGTCCAACCAGCGTCGCCCCATGAAACAGGACATCTTTTGCATCAACCGGAACCAGATGATCTACTTCAGGCGTGGTGCCAAAATGTGTAGCGACACGCTGCCATCGGCCCCGATAGGCGCCCCTGTCAGGATTCGGAATATCAACAGGATTCTCCGTATAGTCCAGCGGCTGTAGAACAAGTGGGCCCTGTGCACTTAACAAACTGGCAATCAAACTAAAAAGAATAATCAAAAGAGGATTTTTTTTCATGGGTTAAAAAATTAGGTGACTTTGTATGTTCATTACTTACTACTTAACCGTAGTCGATCCAATTAAGTTTGCACCAAGGTCAGCATTCCAGCTATTGCCTTTATTCGCAAACTGTATACAGCGCTTGTTGGAGCTTTGTTCTTTAGGATCATTGATCTTCAGGTAAATATCATAGGTTCCGGCAGGAACGCTGCCAAATGCGGACATTTTAACCGAGAAGTTCAAATCACGCCATGCAGCTACATTGTCGGGTCTGCCGTTGCCTCCATTATCAGTCAGCCAATCTCTTGCGTCAAGGTTCGTAAGAGAAACGTAAGAGGCAGAACCTGCTTTTGGTTTCAGAATAACCGATACATTTTTCCTGTTAACGACATTGCCAAACCCTACATTCTGGATCTTTCCTTCGAATTTCAGGGTGCCATTCTTCTTTACCCACTCACTTGCTCTTGCTTCTCGCAACACAAGACGGTATCCCAGTCTGTCACGGAAATACTCCAGCCCTGTTTTGCCGTCATATACCGGATCGAAAATTGCAGTCTTTGTCGGTCCGGTGTAAGGCGGAGCTTTCTCTCTGCCTGATGCCGGGAATGTAACCGGTGTCGAGACGTTTGCTTCATTATATATAAAATTACTCCACCGCGAATAATTACCGTGTCGCATATTCGCGGCAGTTGTCCGGAATTGCTGAGCTTCTATTATAGCGCCCGGCATATTGCCATGAACATTGTCGCCGATTCCCCCCTCAACCTGAGTCATTGTGTTTTGATTATAGATCCAGCTAAGCGCTCTATAACGATCAAAGTTTCCGGCATTGAGTCCGGAATTAGTCATTAAGCTACGTCCTTTGGATTCAGTCTGAGTATAACTATTTGCATAACTATCGTCGAATACACCAAACCGTGCTTCCGGGGAGCCCTTTGCCGGAACCGGAATCTCATGCATATTATCGAAATTATATTTAGTCCCATAGGTAGCATTATACCATACTAAGAACCCACCAGAATATGCTATAAGAATACGCGAAGCGGGAACAGCGTCTAAATACGCATCCATAACCTTCTTGTATGCCTCCGGATTTTGCGCCATAGGCGATGAGTGCTGTTCGCCCCATGGACCAAACATACCCGTTTTAACGCACATGATGATATCTTCAAATTCATGGAAAATCGGCTTAAGCTGCCAGAGATGATACTCTATCCAATCTTTGTCTGTATGGCCGGGTACATCACACATGGCCGATGGATTATTTGGTGTTACGTATGCCGGTTCAGGGCCATGAATAAGTCCTTCCCTGAGATCTAAGTGAGGGTATCTGGAAGTCTCTATATAACTAAACCCGTTACCGTCGTACGAAAATTTCACAAAGGCCACACCGTTGCCGTCTCTTACCTTCTGAAGCAGGCCTCTTATATAATTAAGTGCATATTCTGTCAACGGTTGAGTTTTACCTGTTCTTGTGGCTCCTGCGACAGGGTCTGTAAACGATCTATCCTCTCTGTATGCTATAGCACCTAACGCCGAAAGGAATGAGTTCGATGAAAAACGAGCCAGTTCAAAACCCATGAAAGAGATGGAAGGAAGGGCAGAGATCCCGGTACCGCCAGCGTAGTTGGGGCTTAGATTAAGACCATTAAAAAACTCTGTCGCTTCGATATCATCGCCTTCCACTGTACCAAGTGTTGCGGGACCAACCAGCGTCGCCCCATGGAACAGGACATCTTTTGCATCAACCGGAACCAGATGATCTACTTCAGGCGTGGTGCCAAAATGTGTAGCGACACGCTGCCATCGGCCCCGATAGGCGCCCCTGTCAGGATTCGGAATATCAACAGGATTCTCCGTATAGTCCAGCGGCTGTAGAACAAGTGGCGCTTCTTTTCTATCATTCGCACCATTCAATACAATGCCGTTTCCGGGTTCATTACCCGTATATGCTACACACAACAATCCTGTCAGCACCAGGCCAATCATTAACCTGATTTCATTCACTCTAAATACTTTTTTCATAACATCCAATTTAATATAATAAATGTACGCCTTTGCCGATTTAAATCAAAGGGTCAACTGTAGTCGAACCAATTAAGTTTGCGCCCAGGTCAGCATTCCAACTATTTCCCTTATTCGCAAATTGTATACAGCGCCTGTTAGTGCTGGTTTCTTTAGGATCATTGATCTTTAAGAAAATATCATAGTTACCAGGAGTTACTTTTCCAAATGCGTCCATATTTATAGAGAAATATAAATTACGCCATGCAGCGATATTGTCTGCCCTGCTGTCCAGGTCAGGCATCCAATCCCTTGCGTCAATGTCCGTAAGTGTCGTGTAAGTATTAGATCCATCTTTGGCTTTCAGAATGATTGACACATTTTTCCTGTTTACTATATTACCAAAGCCGACATTTTGGATCTTCCCTTCGAACCTCAGGGTGCCACTCTGCTTTACCCACTCACTTACATAAGCCTCGCGCAACACTAACCTGTAGCCCAGTCTGTCACGAATATATTCCATTCCGTTTCTGCCGTTATAAACCTGGTCAAAAATTGCCATTCGGGTCACTCCATCGTGTGGGGATGTAAACGGTACGGTGACATTTTCTTTATTATAAACAAAATCAGCCCAGAGTTTATATGTGCGTTGGCTATAACTTGAATTCAAATGAGTTGTTTGAGCATAAGCGGCTTCATAAAGAACGTTCGGAAATCTGGGATATATATTATCTTCAGAACCGGGTCCAACTGTTTCACCGCCATAGAAGTTTTTTTGATTTCTTATCCAGGTTAAAACAACGTTACGATCAAAATCACCACCAGTTCCAATTAATCGATAACCTTCGGAAAGCGATCCATTGTCATTAAAGCTTTTCGAACCCGCCGAATAACTATCGTTGAACATACCGAATCGTTGCGCCGGGGTTCCTCGGTCCGGGGCCGGCATTAAATTAGTAAAGCTATAATCGGTACCATACTCAACATTATGCCATGCCATTACTCCGCCCGCATGTACTAAAATTGAACGCGAAGCGGGAACATAGCCCAGCAACGCTTTCAAAAGCCAGTGGTAACCCTCTCTGGTTCTGGAATATGATGACGAGTGCATTTCGCCCCATGGGCCAAAGATACCCGCTTTAATAACCATTATGCAATCTTCGAATTCGCTGAAAACATTTCCAAGCTGCCAGAGATGATATTGTACCCAGTTTTTGTCCTCATGACCGGGGACACCGCACAAATCAGATTCATTAATAACTCCGGTTTCATACCAAACCCGACCTTTTGGCGCCCCTGGTTCGCAATCATGAATAACCTGGTCAAATTTTTCATTATCAACATAAGTATGTCCCCGTCCGTCATAATTAAATTTCACAATGGCGACAGCTTCGCTATCTCTTACTCTTTGAAGTGCTGCCCTTATATAATCAAGTGCAGCGGGTGTTAAAGGCTGAGTTGTTCCATAATCTGGAGGAAGATTCCCTTCAGCGCTCCAGGGGCCTATAGGCTTTCTATTTAGGGGGGCATTCGACGAAAAGTTTTTCAGGTCAAATTCCATATAAACGATGCGGGCCTTAACAAAGACCGTGGTGCCAGTTATAATGGATGCTAAGTCAGGAAAACCCGGAGTTCCGCTATCGACCGGAACTACATATCCCAGGGGTCTGTAAAAGCCTCTGTCCGGATTCGGAATATCAACAGGATTCTCCGTATAGTCAAGCGCCTGTAGCACAAGCGGGGCCGATTTTCTATCACCCGCACCGTCCAATGCAATATTGTTTCCAGGATACTTACCCGTATATGCGATACACAACAAGCCTGTCATGACCAGACCAGCGATCAACCTGATTTTTTTCACTCTAAATACTTTTTTCATCAATATATAATTTATTTTCAATGAAATAATGGAACCACGGATAATTGAAGTTTACAATTTTGCCGGGAGCATAAGTTTTCAAGCTAAATAACACAGTAGAAGAAGCACCATCCGTGTTAGCTGCTAGTTGCCGTTAAATCACCTAATCCCAGGACAGAGTATTAATCCAGTCCCTTAATGAGGATTGTGTCGCAGGTTGCTGAGCCCAGTCTGAATTTGAGAATTTTCTGGTAGTCCTCTGAATAATACCAGTATTTGAATTCCCGTTTGCTATGGAACTTTATAAGGACTGATTTTGTATAATCCCACTTGCCTTCAAGAACAGTTGGACATGAATCAACAGCAAGATACTTTCCCTTATATTTAGAAAATATCTCATCGATATGTTCTAAATACTTGTCGTAGTCTGCAGGATTATTGATTTTGATGTTTGCAATGAAATAATAAGACATGATAATATACTTATCTAGTTGGTGATGGAGCAAAAACAAAAAGTGTGAAGCTGCCTTATTAGGGGTTTTTTAAGCTTCTAACTATATTATTTAAATCATCTAACCGGGTAATAATATGCTTATAAAGCTCATCTAATCCCTTTCCTTTATATTGAATCTCAGTAATTTCCTGAGCTAATTCTTTTTGGCTTTCTTCCATGCTATTCATTATTACACCAATAAAAAGATTCATGATTATCATTGCTCCAATCAGTATAAAACTTGCAAAATACAAAAATGGCCATAAAGATACTATCTGCTGTTTTTCATTAGTTGCAGGTCCATAAATATGGACATTCATAATATCTGTCCACCCTTCCAGTGTTAACACTTTGAAGAGGGTAACAAAAGCATGATGCAAATCGCCGAAATGCATTGGATCAGTCTCTCCAAAAACAAATACGCCTACTATTGCATATACATAAAATAATATTCCAATAAGCATTACAACATAACCCATTGAAGGAATGCTTTTGAGTAATGCACCAATTATTAACCTTAACTTAGGGAGAACAGTTATCATTCGAAAAATCCGTAAAACCCTCAGGATCCGAAAGACTGCAAAATAATGTGTGTCGCTGAATGGAATAAGGCAAACAGCAACAATAATGAAGTCAAAAACATTCCATGGGTCGGAGAAATAAAACCATGGGCGTTTCCCGTTTGAAAATATTTTTAAGGCTATTTCGAATGTGAAAAGCGCGATTATAAACCGGTCGATTAACGACAGAGCATCATGGTGTTGTTTTGCCAGCCCGGGATAAGTCTCTAACCCAATAATAACTGCTGACAGAAGGATAAGTGTAAATATAAAAACATTAAAGATTTTGTTGCTTATCAGCTTCTGCGTCAATCCTATAAATCTGTCCATGAAATTCTTAGTTTATAATAAAGTTGTTTTATTTCTTTTTAAGCTTCAATGAAAAGAAAATGCTTCCGGCAATTATTGACGCTATAAACAAGAGAGACCATTCGATGGGTATTTTATAGAAATCAATAAGAATCATTTTTATACCAACAAAAACTAGAACTACTGCAAGCCCATAACTCAGCAGCCAGAAACGGTGAACAACTCCGGCCAGCGCAAAATATAATGAACGTAAGCCAAGTATCGCAAAAACGTTAGATGTGTAAACAATAAACTGGTCCTGCGTAATTGCAAGAATTGCCGGAATGCTGTCAACAGCAAAAACAAGGTCGGTAGTTTCAATGAGGATCAAAACTAAAAACAATGGCGTTGCATATTGTCTGCCATCTATTCTAACAAAGAATTTGTCTTCATGCAAAGTTGGAGAAACAGGTATGAATTTTTTAAAGAATCTTAAAATCGGATTTTTAACGGGATCTATTTTTGAATTACTGTGATTAAACATTTTAATCCCGGTAAAAATCAGTAATGCTCCGAAAATATATATCGTGAAATGAAATCTTTCAAGTAGTGCAACACCCGCAAAAATAAAAATCACCCGCATGATTAATGCCCCGATAATACCCCAGAAAAGAACTTTATGCTGATATTTTGCAGGGATCTGGAAATAGGTAAAAATCATGATAAATACAAAAATATTATCAACGCTCAGGGCCTTTTCAACCAGATATCCGGTAAAGTACTCCAATGCCTGTTGCTGTCCTCTCCAGAAATAAATTATTACATTAAATACCAGGGCAAGAAAAATCCATACAAATGTCCATGTTAATGCCTCTTTCACTGACACATCATGACTTTTTCGATGAAAAACACCCAGGTCAAGGGCCAACATGAGAAGAACAAATGCATTAAAAAGTATCCAGAATATTATTGGAGTGTCCATTAAATCTGCTTTCGTTAATTAAACCACTTTTTCATAATGTTGAATCAAAAAATGTCACTTCTCCGGAATCAATATCATATAGCCCTCCAACAATCAGAATCCTACCTTCTGTTTCCAGTTTATTAAGTATAACACTCTTTTCCCTGACCTGGCTGATTATTAAGCGAACATTAATAATACTTACATTAGTGACAAACGAATGGTTTTGACCTGTTCTGTCCACACGGGTTTCAACTTCTTTATCAACTGCAGGTTTTATTTTACTGAGTAACCCAGTTAAGTGCCCCGACTTTATGTTATTGCATGCGCTGATAACTGCACCACACCTGGTATGACCCAGTACTACAACTATTTTAGAATTGGCTATGTCGCAGGCAAACTCCATACTGCCGAGAATGTCATCATTTAGTATATTGCCAGCTATTCTGATGCTAAATATATCACCCAAACCCTGGTCGAAAATGAGTTCAGCCGATGTTCTTGAATCGATACAACTTAGAATGGCTGCAAAAGGGTATTGGCCCTCTGACGTTTGATTTACCTGTTTCAGAAGATTTCTGTCCAGTTTCAGATTATTCAGAAACCTTGTGTTACCCTCTTTCAGATATTCAAGTGCCTGTAAGGGTGTAATTTTATTCTGGCTCTCCTTAGTATGTGCCCACATTGCTATTTTATTGATTCATATTTAAATACAGCTTTCTTTATCCTGTCCATTATAGCTATGCCCAATCCTGATTCAATAACAGGTTCAATAAATATTTGTTTAATCTGTTCATCATCTTCCATAGCATGAAGTGAGGAAAAAAGATTGGCTGCAATTTCGGGAAGGTTGTTGTTGTATGAGGTATAAATTACTTTTTCACCATCGGGGATTCTGGCATTAAGACAATGCAAAATCAGACCTGATTGTTCAGGCAACTCTGTTTGATGGTTTTTATATAAGTACAAGGGTTTCGAAGGCGAATAGTGGCTTTTTAGTAATCCAGGCGCGTTAAGTTTTCCCGGCTTATTTGTTTCAAATACGAATATGCCGGGCAAGGCATCATTTATATCATCAAGTGTAATTTTGCCCGGGCGGAGCAATGTGCAAATATTGCCAACGATCGATACAATGGTAGATTCGATACCAATTTCTGTTCTGCCACCATCTAAAATATAATCAACGCCGGGAAGCTGCTTTTTAACATGACTGGCACTGACAGGGCTCAAATTACCGAATTTGTTAGCACTTGGCGCTGCTATCGGGCATTTTGACGTTCTGATCAGGTTCAGTGCAATTTCATTATCGGGCATCCTGATGCCGACTGTAGAAAGGCCCGATGTTACAATATCAGGAACTATACTGCTTTTCGGTAAAACAATTGTTAACGGTCCAGGCCAAAACTTATCGGCTAAACTCATAACCAGATCGGTTGGCTGATTGGTAAGTATTCTTATATCGTCAGACGATGCAATATGAACTATTAACGGATCAAAAGAAGGGCGCTCTTTTATGGAGAATATTTTTGCAACAGCAATCGGATTAAGTGCATTTGCACCTAATCCGTAAACTGTTTCTGTCGGAAATGCTACAATTCCGCCGTTCTTAATAATCAGGGCAGCAGTTTTAATGTCTTTACTTACCATTTACCAGTTCAACGTCTGCTGCCTCTAATTCTGTTCTTTTCTTCTCCTGAAAATCAATTACTCTCTTTTTTATAACAGGATCAGATAATCCAAGTATCTTGGCAGAAGCCAATGCTGCGTTTTCCGGACTAAGAATGGTAAGTGGAGCAACACCTGAAGGCATCCGAACACTCGAAAACAGGTCAGCACCTCCAAATTTGTCACTATATGGAGGACAGGCAATCACAGGACAATGGGTTTGTGCGTCGGTAAACCCACTTAGGGCATTACTCATTCCTGCTATTGTTATAAACACCACGTTCTCTTTTTCGTACTGCTTGATAAGTTCATAGCATTTAAGCGGAACTTTGTGTGCCGAGGCTATCCTGGTTATATTTTCTATACCAAAACCATCAAGCACCTTCGTAATTTGTTTAGCCCAGTCGAGGTCGGCTTTCGACCCCATAATAATAATCACTTTATTCATTGTCGTAAGTTGTTAAAAATGAATACTGATAATCCATAGGAATTATCTTTAAATAATCTTCCACACTACCTCCCTTTAAACAAGTTTCAATAATACGTCTTCCTGTTGGATTTAATTCGGGAGTGAGATATTTTTGTAATTGTGCTCTGAAAAAATCATATAATATTTCTCCACCAGCATCATAACCCGATGTTTCAACTTCTACCTGCTTATGAACCTGAAGAAAACGTGAAGGGATACTGGCGCCTTCTATTGTCAGGTAATTCAGTTCAAAACCCAACAGTGGACAACGGGCATACTGATACTGGTCGCTACGAAGTTTCGCATTGCCTCTGCGGGTAAGGTATTCCCGCATCAACAACTGAGGTTTAAATCCAACTTTCCATACACCTAAATGCTGATTAGGTACTAGGGTATAGCGAGTGCGTGGTGTCTTTAATATCTGTTCGAGTATTAAATTTGCATGGATAATCATTTTCCCGGTTGCAAATGGCCAGTATGAACCAATACCTTCGCTACCCATTCCACCTCCATCCACGATACTTGGATTTGCATGACCCCGTGGCGAAACAAGTCTCCATAACCATGCAAGTGCAGGGGGCAAAATATGAAATAAACCTAAAATGCCATACGTTGGATTTTCTTTGGAACAGGGAGGAGTACGAACCCCAAAACTTCTGATATCGACAGTAACCGGATTGCTGACAACATTTGGTACAATATTCCTTGGCACAATAACCCTAGGGTTTGGACATCTTTTTCCCGGACTGTCTTCGGTATGATCCCAAATCAGGGCAGTACAATCGGGATTTGATTTTATATTCAGAAACAAAAGAGGCTCTTTGGGCTTGATGGTTATTTTTTCCAGAAAGGGCTCATCGCCATACCCGGTAATACCATCAACTCGTATAAACCAGGCATTTTCCGCATCTAATATGGTTAGTTTTCCGTTATTTTTTTGAATTGACGGATGACATAAGGCCATATCGTCAGTTACCGGATTAAAGGAACAGAAAACAGGAAAGTTTATTAACCTTTTTTCGTCTGTTAAAGTATTAGTTCCAATTAAAACCTGACCATTATCTTCCCTTACTATATTTTGAAGCATTTCGCTTTTACCTCCTCCACTTGCACCTTCGTGCATAAAGGTAGTTACATTGTCGTAAGGACTTACAACCTGCACTGAAGAGCAGTGTGCAGTAACCCAGCCTTCTCTTTCGCCTTTCGTTAACAGCGCTCCATACAAGCCTTTCTTAGCACTCGGACCAGGATATAAGTTGTATGAAAATATTTCGTGTAAACCTTCCGAACGCTTATGGACAACTATTTGCCTGCCATTAAAATGAGTATGCCTGAAAGTAGGTGCTACATATATTGAGGAGTCAATTACAAACTCATCCGACAATTCGTCTATTGGTATTATTTGTTGAAGCATGGCAAGGCCCATTGCAAAGAAACCTGCATTAGCAGGGGCAATTGCTATCCCTCCTGAGCCAATGTTATTTCTGCCCGCAAAATAGAAAAACACGGCTAAATCCTGGGATTGAAGCCAGCTGATTGTTTCTTTTCTTAACTCGTCGAATTTATACCCAAATCTATCCTTGAATTGTTCCTTGTCACTAGGCAAATCATCGCCTATCAACATTGTGTCGGGGTCGCGGCGTCGCATATATGCCTCAGTGTAGTTCGCCGAAATCCCGTTTGTAACCTTGTGAACTATTGCTTCAGTAACAATCGTATTATTTGGAAGAGAATATGAAACCTCAAAATTGTTGCTGTGTTCACCCCCGGCTGCTGCCACCGATAATTGCTTCACATTATCAAATACTTTAAATGATTTACATCCGCTAAGGATTACCTTTGCATCGACGGGCAAACAAACTCTTCTTTCTTCTAATAATTCCAATAAATTACTCATGTACTGTGTTATTCTGTTAAAGTGTTGACATAATGAAATTTGAAGCATCTGAAAGATTCTTACAAATCTTTGTATTGAATATTAATTCATCTTTATGTTTCTTCCCATGACCACTTAATAAATATATCGGAGTTACCCCGGCGTTAATCCCACATTCCACATCAGATGGATGGTCGCCAATTATAAATGACCTGGTTAAATCGACATTGTAAAGCTGTTCCGCTCTTTTAATAAAGTATGGCTTGGGTTTCTTACAATTACAATAGTCTTCGTTTTTATGAGGACAACAGAAAGTATCGAAAATGGCAATCCCTTTTGCTTTCAGTGTTTCAGTAATATATTTATTAATTCCTTGCACATCCGATTCTGAGATAAAACCTTTTGCTATTCCCGATTGATTAGTTATTATAAATAATAAGAAATGCTTTTGTAATAGCTCAAGTGCTTTAAATATGTGCAGATAAAAGATTACATCTGAAGTTTTATTAATATACCCGTTGTCTTCTATAATAGTCCCGTCCCTATCTAAAAAGATTGCAGGATGCTTTGCCATATTCTATTAATTTTAGCACAAAGATAACACTTTTTACTTCACTAATTAAGTATTACTTAATTAATGAAGTAAAAATTAGAAACTTGGTGGAGATTGAATCCAGAGCATTTCACTTAATCCGTCATAATTATTCACAACGTCCTTTGATGCTTTGGCATTAAAGTAGATGCTATCGCCAGATTTTAAAAGATATATTTTCTCTTCAATTTTAAATCTGATTTCGCCCTCAATTATATAACAAAAAACCTGCCCTTGAAAATTTTGAAAAAAAGTCTCAATACCTGATGCTTTGGCAAAACGTACCAGGTACGTGTCCATATTCTTATTTGTGTCGTTGTGCGATAGCTGGTAAAGTATAGTACCAGACTTATTCTGGTCAACAAATTTCATTTCATTACGCAAAACAACGGGATTTCCACCCGATCCTTCATTTTCCCCGATTAATTCTCCAACTGTAGTGTGCAGGTTCGCAGCAATGCTTTTTAGAGTAATTACCGAAGGAAAAGATTTAGATTTCTCAATCTGAGAAAGGGCACTTGAACTTATTCCAATCTTATCGGCAAGTTCATTCAAATGAAGATTTTGTAACTCCCTTCTCTTTTTAATTCTTTCTCCGATACGATTCATTTATAGCTATATTTATACAAAGATATGATTTAAATTATTAAGTATTACTTAAACCCTTTCGGGTTTTCAATCTTGAGTAAAAAGGGAGAAATGAAAAACAGCTACTCCAAGCACTGAAGTCGGTCGAAAGATGCCTGAACTAAGGCCAGATTAAGTAGAGATTGTCAGATAACTTCTCTTCAAACTTCTCCAGACTTTCACCATTTGGTGGAGCGCAAAAATTGTGACAAGTGTATTACCCCAACCGTCTGTGTTAGGGCAGGAGTAGATTAAACCTGTCACGCTGGCTCGAATTTGTCACGAGAGAAGATTATATTAATCCTCACCAAACTTTAGGGATCAACTTATAAGGGGTTTTGTAAGAATACTCTTTATAACCTGTCAATTCATTAATTAGAGTTTTGTCCTCAAGATATGTCCTGATAACCAATATTGAAATTGAAAGAATCACTGGGATTATACTCCAAAGAGAACCTAAAAGTAATGGAAATCCGAGTGTTGAAATAATCATCCCAAAATATCCGGGATGACGAATCATTTTATAAAGACCTGTATCACAAACCGTATGACCTCTATCTGTTTGAATCCTAACTACAGATGAAAAGAATTTATTTTGCCTTTTTGCAATTAGAAAAAATGAATGTCCAAAAAGAGTTAGTATAATCGCTAATATGTATAGGCTCCAATGAAGATTCGGCGACCAATGAAATCGTCCTGAATCCAGACCTGAAACAATCAGCATAATTAAATAGATAAGAGCAGATATACCCAATAAGAATTTATCCCATTTTTTTGTTCCTTCCCCAGGCTTAAGCCTTTCATTGATCAACTCAGTATTTCCCATTGATGCGATAACTGTCATTAGTGTCATAAAGAGATTCATTGATACATATAGCCACCCTTGCCAATAGTTAATGTGACCTGCACTAATAAAAAGCGTTAGAAAAAAGAATAACGAAACAGCAAGACCTTTTGAAATAAGTTGAATTGTTTTCATTATATTAATGTTGTAGGGGGAAACATGAATTTGGTTAAAATATTTATAAAAGTCATATTTGATTTAAAGATAGAAAATTGTCAATAAAGTAATTGTCACTTATCACGGTAAGAAGAGAGTATGTCCTGCTCAGTACCGAAGGTCGGGGACAAGAACTTTCAATGATCTTGCAAAATCAATTACGGCAAGGCAGTCTGCTCTTCCAGTTGTCAATTTGTCAAGTCGCTTTTTAAAATTAACAGCTGAAATCCCAGGTTATATTTGGCAATCCCTGGTCATCAACAATTTTTATCCAGCCATCTAATACATATTCTATATTTTTTGTTTCATCCAAACCATTGTAATTGCAGGGATGTACATAGTACTTAGTTACATTTACCTTTGTCCAGAATCCTGAACATTCTGTGGTCGGTTTTATTTCGAAAAGATCACCTTTTAATGTTTTTATTATTTTGCTTTTGGCAGATGGTGATTCTCTAAGGTTCAACCCGGTATCTTTTGAATAATATCCTGATAATAAACCTGAATTAATTATAAGGAATTCCTGCCATTCAACAAGCCGGTAATTTTTATTATGAATATCTTCTTCACTGACCCATAAATTTAAAGAATCATCAGCAATTTTTACAAATCCGCCATTTCTCCCTGAGTAATGGAGCAACCTTTGCCCATATGAAACATAATGCACATCAGGCACACATTGTAATGTTTCGTTTTTTAACTAAATCAAATATTCATTCACATATTCTCCATCTTCTTCTACTACATTGAATTTTGATGATAAGATCCCAATCGTGTCTCCATGAGGTTTATTGAAAACCGTATAACCTTCTTTTGGTCCTATGAAGCTTGTATCTGAATATATTCCTGCTAAGTTTTTATAATCTGAAGGTAATATAAATCCATACTGAATAAATTGTGCAGATGAAGAACTTGTGACAAAAAATATTGTAAATAATATGAGAGATTTAATCATAATTGACATTTCTGATTTAAAATATCACACTATATAAGTAACCAGATGAACACTGATAAGTCATTAACAATTAGTGGTATTTACAAACCTATATTAATAAAATCCTGGGTATCCCGGGATCAAAGATAATGAACCCATGAAAATTCAGGAACCTGTTAAAACCACAATTAGCACTAAAAAAGTAACAAGAAAAACTGTTTTTCATTAAATTATACTTTTATTTGGAAGAAAGCAGGCATGCAATATCCTATCAAGTTCGGGATTTTCCTTTACAATCACCTCAGATCCGTGAACCCATCCGGAGACTCCTTTTTGTTCTAAGAACAGCCATTTTATGATCCCCTTTGCGATCTGATCCCTGACAATAACAGTATCAACAGTAGAAAAAGCGCCTGTTATGTTTTTATATCTCTAACTATTCTCCAGGTTGCGTTTCTTTTTCTCAGCCATTTCCAGCAATTTGTTTACCGTTCTCCAATTTCGCGTTGTGCCAGTTACTTTCATTTTAGCTTCGAAGAAATTCGTGTAAAGCTTCGTTTTGCCGAATCCGTTCGGACAGTAAACGTATATCTCACTGCCGTTTATATTGAATTTATCTGGGGGATAATCAATACCTGCAACTTTCAGTACTTGTGCTTCCGATGGCGTATGATCAAGAAAAAGCACTGCCATTTTTGAAGGATCAAAGCCAGGTTCTATCAGGAATGGATTGGCAGAGATTATATTTTTCAATTCATCCAAGGTACGGGTTATTACAGCGATGTTGAGATTGAATTCTGAAAGGATTGCCTTTTGGATCCTTGATGAAGCATCGTCAATTTTCCCGTTGTGACATGTAAAAACAATATTTCCGCTCTGAATGTAGGTTTCTGCGTCAGTATAACCGAATTGCCTTAATAAATCGGCAAGTCCAGTCATTTTAATTGTATTATGCCCGGTCATGTTAATGCCCCTGAGCATCGTTATGCATGTATCCATTGCCTAAAAATTAAATAATAACAATACAACGTTTGCATCATTATCAGATTTAAAGATATTGATGAGTTAACTCCTGCATTATGGAGTCGGTATATACGGATGATCATTAATTTCATCCTCTCTTATTTCTCTTTGATGCACTGGTCTGCTCTTTTAAAATTCTGTGGCAGTATCTTCAATAAGGCGGTACAATTATTTTTAGCATGTAAACTTTTTCCCCCAGTTAATGATAGCCGGTTATGTGCACAATACATTATAAGGTTGACGGCCCGGTGAATTTCATTTTTCAAATTTAAAAGTTATCTTATATATTGGTACCTGTAACCTATCAAATCCCATGAGCACGATTTGCTTATTTTCATACAAATCCTTATTCAAACTGTCAAGCGGACTATTGTCATAGACTGGGACTTCTTCAATGTTTATTTTATCCAGTTCTTTTATTATCTCCTCTTTTGAGACCCAATTACCCATTGTTTGATTAGTTGTATTAACCCACTTATTTATTTTCAGAATCAAATCTACAGCATCAAGGATTTCTGTTTCTTTATGATAAAATACTGCATGAACATTGGAATTCAGGTCATCATAATCGGGATTTCGGGTATATACTCTGAATGAATTGATTTTACTATCTGTTAGTGCATCGAAATCTTCTTCTGAAATGTCAGAGACCTGGCGCGTACCTAAATCGATGATGCTATTTTGAGTGTCCCCCCATAATCGCTCCTGTTTTTCGGTAAAGAAAAATCCGAAATCATTAAGATTATTGATCATGCTTCCGGTCCCATCCAAAGTGGCATGATCCGAATTAGGATAATAACTGAACGCACCCTCTTTTGTGACATAAAATTTTTCAAATTTTATTTTAACATAATCTTCGATTAGATTTCTTGTTTTATCCTTGTTTTCTTGAGAAATGTTCTTCCACAAATATCGTGTGATTGTTCTAATGGATTTTGGTGTATTCAGGCTCCATTCGTGCCATTCATCAAGTTCGTCATCCTTTGGAAGATGTTCAAAATATGACTCCCCGAGAATCGTATTGGTAAGTTCATTTTGGTATCTTAATGGAAACTTAGCGTGAATATTAGTCCCATTTTCATCTACAAAATTTTTCAGGATTGGTCCCGTATTGCTCATATCTAATTTTAGTAGTTCTCCATCTTTTGATTTTGGCCCCCAAATTCCTGTTTCTGGATCCTGATAGTCATAAAACCATTGCAACATTGAGTCTTTCCATTCTTGTGAAAAATTATATAGATTATGTTTTTGAATTACACTACCTGCTTCTTCGCCATAAATGTTTTGATCCCTTGCCAAACTCGATATATCTCTAACATTATGAAATGATGTTTGCGGAAATTTCAATGCTAACCATCCTACAGTAGACCAATCTTCTAAAATTGGAATTAATTTTTCTGTTGTATTTAAATTATCCAAATATTTTAGAGGATACTTTAACTTTAACGTTTGGTTTGTTTCTTGTGCCAGATTGTCCAAGTGTAAGAGAACATTTTCTGTCGGTTCATGCTGGACACTTAGTGGATAAGAATCATCCATAAATGCTCCTGTTTTAGGATTTTGCAGAGAAAGATAGAATTCCATTTCTTCTTCCTTTGTTTTGAACTCGGGCATTTTAATTAATCCTTCTCTCGTTTTCATTTGACTATGCAACTCGTCTAGTTTTTTAAGAGCGGTGTAATAATGTCCTTTATCAAGTAGGTATGAAATACCTAACATTTTAAATTCAAATTCAGCCATGTAATAATTTTCTTCTTGAAGTTCTTTGTTTAATCTGAATAAATCTTTTACTTGGTTTTTTGTATGAATTACCATCAAAAAGACAGAACCCATCAAGAAAATTATTATTACTATTGAAATTAAAAATATACGTTTGTGTTTCATATAATTGAAATAATTGTTAAAAGTTAATAAATTAATTGTTTTCTGTAGCAGAGCGAAAGAAAACACAATTACCCCCCCCATATTTGTTCAGCATCAATTCCGCAATAATCTCGGGTTACAATGTTCCTGAATCCTTTAATTTTAACCCAATTTATTTTTGAATGTAACTCCTTATACTCATCTGATATTTTCTCAACCATCTCTTCGATGACAACAAGGTCATCATTGAAACATAGAATTCTAATTGTGCATCATTGAATTCATAAGCAGAATTATAACCTGAAGTATGTGAAAACATCTTGTCAATGGCCTCGTTGATAGTTTACAGGCAAAATTGATTTTTATCAGAAATAGACTGTACCCTTTAAAATCCTTTTCTCGATCCGTGGCTTGATGTCCTTTTCTCTACAAATATCTATTTCAATTCCGAATTTGTCTTTAAAAAGATATTTAATCTGGGATTTTAATTCGTGGATGTCCTCTGTATTTTCTCCAAATTCCAAAATTAGGTTTATGTCACTCTGCTTCTTCTGATCTCCCCGGGAATAAGAATCGTCTAGTCCGATTCCTATAATGAGGTATCTATCCCGTAAAACTTGCTTATTCTGAGAAATGAATGATAATATTTGATCTCTTGTTATCATCATACACAAAGTTATAAAAATCAATCAGATTTTTCTATGTTAGCTCTTTTGGGGAAGGAGTTCCAATTGTACCTAACCTCCCGGCAATATGGGGAGGTTGTGTTACCTGATGCATCCCGGAATCAGAGTAAATAGTTTCTGAAGCCGGAAAAGGAGGGTATGGCACGTGTTTTTACAGTCCTGGTACAATTTTTATTGAGTTCAGTCGAGATCGCGGTACAAGGTTTATAAGGGATCAGAGATTATTCCCGGCAGATGAAATTTGATAAATGGACACTGATGCAACGTCTCGGCACAAGGCTATTAAGTGGAAGGTAATTAGTCAGGGTACAGAAATGTTGTAAATAGCAAAGGCGCGCAATCCCAGAGTAGGTTTAAATACTTAACCCGTTAAACAACTCAGGGTCAAGCAAAAGCATGACTAACAATTTACCTTTATTGTCCGTTCTAGGAGCCAAAGCAAGGTTATAAAACTGTCAATATTGAAATAATTTGTTTTAAAACCCTTTCAATTTCATTTGCCACTCAACAGTTTTTCCACGCTATCCGAGGTGAGTTCTTTAGACTTAGGACTCGTAAAGGGTTTGAAATCGTCGGCATAGACACGGGGTGATCCTTCAGGTATATAATCCCATTTCATGGTCGCCGGATAACTTACTTTTATTAATGGGATTGTCTTCCGTTTGGCCAATGCCTCTTTTGTTTTCTTTACAATTAAAGCATGAGCGTCTTCCAATGGCAGACATGTTCCCGAATGAGCTGAAGTTGCAGTTTTTACCTGGCAAGTAACAACTCCCGGTATCCACTTCTGTGCCTCAATGGCTACTTTGTCATCACCGGAAACCATCACAACCGGAACTTTGTGTTCGGCAGCAATTGCTGCATCAACTCCGATTTCACCCACAAGCTTCCCGTTCAGAAACATTGACTGTATGGTAGCCGAGCTGTATGAGTGAGCCATAATAGCCCCCGGGGTTCTAGCCATAGCGTGATAGCCCAATAATATCAGAGCCTGACAACTATCTATACCCTCAAAACGACTATTGGTAGCACCTTGTACCAACCTGGCACGTTTGTCAATCAATTTTGGGTCAACATTTATACCGCCTCCATGACCATCTCTGATGATAACACCTTTAGCTCCTGCTTCAAAACAGCCTCTAATACAGGCATTAATATCTTCTGCCATTCTGAGGCTTCCCTCTTCAGTTAATATCTGATCGCGGTTAGTCAGACCGCTGCAACCTTCCATATCGGCAAAGATAAAAACCGAGAGGGCTTTATTACTTTTGGTTTGTGCAATTGATTGAATACCTGAGATAAATATCAATAAGCACACCCAAAAAAGATTTACTGATCTGCGGATTTGCATTTTCATTTTGATTATTTTTCTGTAACTATTCGTACTTATAATAAATTGATTCAATAATAATCATTCTATCTGACAACCAGTGTACCGGCAGATAATTTATTTCCGTTTATCGCCATCACAAAATAAAGACCTGGCATAATTTTGAAATTCAACGGGATAGTATTCAAACCGTTAAAATTCATCAACGAAAAAATCCTGAAGAGCTGTCGCCCCTCCTCCGTGGTAAGTTTTTAACTCTACTCCAATTCCATAATTGTCAGTCTCCTTAGAACCAAAAGAGGTAATCATTTTCCGTTTAGCGTTACTAACGTCAATGATAGGTAGTTTTTTTAATTCTGCAAATATTTGTTGATCGAAACAGAGCCATCTTTTTAACCGTTAGGAGGCGGAGTGTTTAAGTCCCGGTAGATGGGCAGGAGCTGTCATATCAAGATAAAGTTGTCCAAATGGTAGGGTCCCATTAAACGGCTGAAAACTGTCGCGTCAAGATGAAGTTTGATAAGTGATTAGTCAAGGCACAATAGAACAAACGTTATTTAATTGTCCAGATAAATTCTCTAACAAAGACTGGCTGTTGGTTTGAGGCTGACTCTGACGCCAAACGGCCCGACAATATGGGGAGGTTGTGTTACCCGACGCAGCATCCGGTCAGGGGCCTGGTACTTTAGCCAGAAATCTATTCCGGTTGCGAGGAGGTTATGGTGCAATTTTTGCCGTCATGGTACAAGTTTTATTGCGTGCTGGCGCGATCGCGGTACAAATTTGATCGGAGCCGCGAGTTTTTCCCCGGTTACAAATTTGGTGGCAGGCAATAATGCGTTTTCAATTCTCAGTATCTTTTCATAAATGGTCTGCTTATTTTTCCCAATGTAAATGGTTTCTGGCTTGTGACTGCAACTGAAAGAAACGAATGTTGCAATACTTGTCAGGAAATAATAGTATTTCATTTCTTTTATTAGTTTTTAAATTCTATTAAATGACGATTGGAAAAAACAAACGCTGCAAAAATCTCATTAATAAAGCATAACGGCCCGGCAATAAAATTAGTAAACGTTACCCGACGCCCGGAGGCCGGTGAGCACTGAACCCTACTATGAAGAAAATGCATCGAGGCCGGAGAAGGAAGGTACAGCGCGTGTTTTTGCTGTAAGGCAGTATTTTAATTGAGGGTAATGAGTAGTCGCGGTACAAAGCCGGATGCGCGCCAGTTGTTACCCCCGGGTACAAAGTTTGGCTACTCCCTACTGGTGCAGTGTCGGTACAAATGCGAATAGCGCGCCAGTTGTTATCCCCGGTTACTGACCTCCTTTCGGGCAGAGGCGGAGTCCGGGTTTATCAGCGGATTGGTTGTTATCCAAGGTGCAGAAAGCCCGTAAAAACCGTGACGAGTTTATTAATTATACCGTCCGTGTTATAAGGCGTTATGTTAAGTTTCCGTACATATCAAGCATTTGTCCCGGTGCACACTTAAAACAGATCCACAGAATGGACATGTCCTACGTTTTGATTCGAAAATAAGAAAGCTGTCAATCCCTTTTTCCTTTATCATTGTTAGGTTTTCAATAAAACTTGTTTTGTATTTTGTCCGGTAACGTTTATCAAGCTGATTTAATCTTCTGCATGGGTATTTTTCACATTCATAGCAGAATTTTGAGATTGTATTATCAAGGTGAACGCACTTTGGAATTATGCACCGCTGAATAGAAATAGCTTTGTCTGCAGAATAAATACGACAACCAGGGCATCTGTTTTTTTCCCTTAGATACGCAATGCATGTCCCGCAATTCATTCCACATGGGGCGATCAATGATCTGTCAAATGTTACCGGAGTTTTCATTTTATGTAGAAGTTGTCTTGGGAAATTTTTGGTACATCAAGTTTCTATTTTGTCTTCTGATCATGAGCATCCAACTTTTTTTGGATATCCTTAAGTTGAGCTAACATTTCCATCATGATGGGATTAGATTTTGAAAGATTTCTGAGTTCTTCTTCTCGTAATCCGAGTTTTGAATCCATATAGCCAAGAATCAATGATAAAAGTATGAATAGAATCAATGCGATAGGAATTGATATGAAAGCATTTTTGAAAATCATTTCCCCCCAGGATTCATTTTTGAAAGATTGAAGAAAGACTATCCCAATAAGAAAGAATTGAATGTATCCGATATACATTCTCGATCTATCGAAATATATTTTCCATCTAATCAGAGACTTCCTGTTGAATGTGGGTTTAAAAATTTTCATTTTGTCAGATATTTAATTTCTTTCAAGATATGTCAGTTCTACTATTAAACTTATAATTCTCAGCTCGGATTTTCTTCAAGATAATTGTCTACGGGCAGAAATCTGAAATGCCTTATAACGGCCCGGCGGTATAATTTAGTAAACGGTGCTGAGTTACTGGAGGCCGGACAGAAAAATGTCTCTTCTACTTGACAATGCTTATGAGGCCGTAAGTAGCTAAGCACGGCGCGGTTTTTGCCACCGTACTCTGCACTTTATTTGAGGTAGCAAGCTGATGCGGTACAATTATGTTTGACGCGCCAGTTTTTTTTCCCCAGTTACTGATAGCCGGTTATGTACACTGGCGGGAACAAAGTGGCGTTAATCGCAGTATCGGTTGTTTATTTTGGTGCAGTAAGAAATTGCAAAAAAAGTGACGAGTTTATTAATTATACCGTCCGTGTCAGGCTTAGATTTTTTTAGTCTCGGTTTTACGTTTCACCTCACCTCTCCTTTCTCATCTTAATCTTTTGGCTGCAGCTCAGTGCAATGCCGCCAAGTTTGCCGCGTCATGCAGCTTTCTCATCTCTGCATCGGAGATAGCGCGGTTAAATACTGCCAGTCCTCCAAAGCGACCTATTGTTGCCTCGCTGAACATTTTACCTTGGGCATAGCGAGCGCCCACTGTAAAGTCAGATCCGCCCATGGGTTTAGTTTTTGAATGTTTGGCAGGGTCGTAGCAGAAGATGCCGCGTCCATGGTAGTAAGGATTCATCCCGCGGTTTTCTCCTCCCGGTCCTTCACGTGTAAAGTAGGGGTCAGTACGTTTGTCTTTTTCGGGTTCGGGTTCGCGGGTATCAAGAATACCGTTAATATAAGCCCGGATGTATTTACCGTCGTAGGTGAAACCCAATGTGCACCACTCCTCCTCCGGAACTTCCTTTCGGGTGGCGGCATAATCAGCGCACCATGGAAACCTTGTGCCGTCGGCACGGTGTGTGACACCTCCCTCGCTGGAAATGTGAGGTACTAACTGCCTGGGGCCTCCGTAAGCCGGCATATTCATCAACATTGCATACTGGCGTGTACCGGAGTCGTCGTTTGATCCTTTACCTTCACTCCACATGCCGGCAATAGTTCTACTCTGCTTAAGGTTGACGATCCTCACAACAGCGAACATGCTCACCTGTGCGTCGGCCCCGCAGATATTCAGATCTCCGGTTTCAGCATAAGGAATATGGAAATATTGTTTCCCGTTTAGTTCTGCCGAGTAACCCGAGAAAGGGCCCTCCTTTACACGTGCGATTGGCCCGCCAACCTCCTTTAGGGAGTGTTCCTGGCTAGTGCCGGATGATTTGCGTGCTTTTCCCGGTTTTTCCCCGAAGGTCCAGAATGCTACAAGACCGGGTGTATTCGTAACGACATCCTGATCACCTTTTGCAGAGGCAGCCTGTGGTTTTGCAACGGAGCAATTCACAATGGCAAAGATGCTAAGTGCAGTAATTACAATTGAAGGGATCAGCATTAGTGAAATTCTTTTTTTCGATTGATTAGTTTTCAATGTATTTCTTTATGGGAGTCTAATAAGACCCAAATTTAAAAAAAACTCTCTCTTTTTGGATGTTGACCTGGATCGTTTTTCAAAGTTTAAAATCAGGATGTTAATCTGTCTTTCAGTAGAAATCACAAAAAGCTGTATATGTGGCAGATGGTTCAAATTTAAGCCTAACGGCCCGGCAATATGGGGATGTTGTGTTACCCGACGACAGCACCGGGCAGAGTCCTGGTACTTTAGCCACGAATTTATCCCGGTGCAAGGAGGGTATGGCACGTGTTTTTGCAGTCCAGGTACAAATTTTATTACGTGCTGGCGCGATCGCGGTATAAGTTTTATCGGAGCCGTAAATTTATCCACGGTTAAAAATTTGGTTGCGGGCACTGGCGCAGTAATGGCGGAAGAGACTATCACAGAGCCGGAAACTTGTCATGGTGCAGAATTTTAATTGCAGGCAGATGAGCGTATCCGGGTGAAAGAAATATTACTAATTTATCTTTGGAGCAGTAGCAACAGCAAAAACCGTGACAAGCAACTTACCCATATTGTTCGTGTTAGCCTTAGATTTTATTTTTTGAATTTATAAGAAGTTGTCCTCTTATCACCAGTTTTATGAAGGATTCCATTGTCTACTGCAAGTTTCAAGTCACGGCTGGCAGTTGAAGTTGAAATATCTTTAAAATGCCTCATATAGTCCTGTCGATTAAAAATAGATTTTCCAATCTTCTCTTTGAAAATGGTTATTCGGTCCTGTGAAGTCAGATTTACATTCTGATTTGTCAATAGCTCTTCAAGAGATTCATTAATTATCTGAAGCATAAACTCTATGAATCCGGTTGAATCCCCTTTATTGTCAGATTCTCCAAGTATTCGATAGTATTCTACCTGTCTTGCGTTAATTAATGATTCGATTGGAAGAAATTCAAATACAGGAGAATATTGTCTTAAAATTACGATTTGCCATAGTCGTCCAATTCTGCCGTTTCCATCCATGAATGGGTGGATGAATTCGATTTCATAATGGAATACACAGCTTTTTATTAACAGTAGATCTTTATTCTTTTTGAGGTAGTCAAACAATTCCTTAACAAGCGATTTTACCACATCACCTGGAGGAGCAATATGTGTTACTGTTGAGCCTTTAAGGATTCCTACCGATTTGGTTCGAATCTTGCCAGCATTTTCGATCAGACCATTCATCAATATTTCATGAGCTTTACAGAACGAGGTTAGGCTCGTAGGATTATAGCTATCAATGTTTTCGTAAGCTTTAATCGCGTTTTTTACCTCAAGAATGTCTTTTTTTGGTGCGATTACTTTCTTATTGTCTAAGATTGCTGTAACCTGGTCAAGGGAAAGAGAATTACCCTCAATCTCGAGAGAGGACTGAATAGTCTTGATCCTATTTTTATTTCTTAGTTCAGTTGGAGGCTTATATAAATAGGCTGCATTAATCTCGCCGACTTTCTCTGAGATAGAAGAAATTTGTTTAAGAATCTTGGTGGTTACTTGATATGGAGGTTTCATATTATCTGTTGTTTGATAGTATCAAATGATACTATCAAATATACTAATAAGTTCTCTATCAGGTTGTCTTAAGGGCAGGGTTTTTTAAATTTAAGGCTAACGGCCCGGCGGTATGGGGAGGTTGTGTTACCTGACGCAGCATCCGGCAACTGTCCTGGTACTCGCCGACAGGCGAGCCATATAACTGTCCTTGTACAAGGAGGGTACGGCGCAGTTTTTGCCGTCATGGGACAATGAATTTTAGAACCAGACGCGGTCGCGTTACAATGCTGATTAAGTGCAGAAAACATATCACGGTACTGTTATTTTGTTAACAACCACTGGCGTAGTGTCGCGGCACAATGATAAGTCGAAGCCAGAAAATTGTCCAGGTTTACCTGAATTAAAGTTGGGAGCAGTGGTGCGCATCCGGGTACAAGAACCGTATTGAATCTTTGTTGCCAGCCGAGGCTGAAATGATGGTAAAAGGTTAAAAAGAAAAAGAGCGTTCGGGCTGATAAATAACTTACAGTTTTTGTGAGGCTGGCGTTTACGTCACCGCAAAAACTGTGACGAGCAACTTACCCATATTGTCCGTGTTATGCAAAGTTATTTTTTTATTCTAAATACAATATATTCTGTCGAATCAGGTTTCCCTGGAGAAATCCTGAGTTCGCTATAGTCATTGTTAAACTCCATAATCGTTGAAACAAAAGTATTGCTATTGCAGATAGGTTTTTTAGAAAGTGCATCCTTAATAGTCATCAAACTAATGTGCTGATTATTTAATATTATGTTTTTTATTGATTCTAATCTTTCATCCGAGAAACTTATAGATTCGGGAATTGAACCATACAATGCTTTTAAATAAGCCAAATAAGCAGGATGATATGAATTATTTGTAAGTGGCCTATTTGCATGAAAAGTATAGTCTTTTGTTGAATCTGGCCAATATTCCGTAACCAAGTCAGAAGCACATTCTAACGATATTATATCATGATTTGAGCCAATAATATAATTCTGACCTGAGGCATGTTTAATAGTTTTTATAAAATCTATAGCCTCTTCAAACGAAGTTTTTTCTAAAACACCTCTTGCAATGCAGCAGACAGGCAATCCATTAAGGGAACTCTTTAAGTCCGATAAAGTATTCTCTGTAATACCAATATGTTTGTTTAGTCCATTTGCGCCTATGTATCCTGCAAAAGTTGCCACTAACTTTCTTGAATTTGAATCTTTATCTTGTATGTCTAACAGCATTTCAAAACCATGATAGAATGGTGTAATATCAATGTTTTGAGCAATATAATTTGAACTTCCGTCTTTCTTATAATTGTTTATTCCAACCGAAGTGCAATGATGTGGAATGTTTATCAATCTGGCATTTGTCCATATCTCATCAATGAGTTGAAATGCAAATATGGTATTAAAATCTATTCCAGAGCCAGCACTAATACCTTTAATCTCTTCCAATAAATCCGGTGTCCATTTTTTAATCGCTGGAATATGATCAGTAGAGTCAAGAAATATTTTAATGAATGTATCAGCGGGTATTTGATAGTTTTTTTCAATATCTTTCTTCCATAGTCCAACAAGTTCAATAATTCTACTTTTCATTATCCTTCCATGTTGAAATCCATTTTCATACGGAGTTCCATTTAAATGAAGAATTGGCAGATTAGAATATGTTGTATCAAGGATTACATCTTTTTTTAAATCAATTCTAATATTCACAGATGAAGTGAAAACATAAAATACTGTAATAGTCAGAATGGTTATAAGAATATTTTTCACTTGTTTAAATTATAGTTAAAATCAGTCATTCGAAGCTGTTTTTATAATTTTGCATAACGGCCCGGCAAAATGGGGAGGTTGTGTTACCCGACGCAGCATCCGGGCAGGGTCCAGGTACCCCGCCTGAGGCGGGGCCAGAAAGCTGTCACGGTGTAAGGAGGGTACAGCGCAGTTTTTGCCGTCCAGGTACAAAGTTCGTTGAGCATTACGCGTGTTGCGGTACAAGTTTGATCGGAGCCGCGAACTTATATTCATGAAGTTAGCCATTTATTTCTAAGCAGCCTATCTCTTTATAGTCTGGATCAGTTAAGAAAGTTTTAATTAAGTCCAGATTTTTTCTTAAAACTTTCTCAATATTTTGTGTTGAAGTATTACTGAGCCTAAGCCAGATTACTTTAGGTGAAGAACCTTTTATTAGCCCCATATCATAGAAATCACCATCGAAAGTAACAATACAATAATCATTCTCCTTGGCATAACTCCAAAGTAATGAATCCTTTTTATTCTCCAGTCCCAAATCTCTAACCTGTTTTGAGCGCAAAAATTGTGACAAGTTTATTACCCCAACCGTCCGTTTTAGCACAAGTATAGATTATTTCTCTATCTCCCTGATAAGCTTTTCAAGTGTAGGAATATCCTTATGGATTGTCTTCCAGACAACAGTAACATCGACACCTAAATAGTCATGGATGAGTTTGTCCCGCATACCGGCAATCTCTTTCCAGGGGATCTTATAATAGGTTTGTTTTGTGTCTTTAGAGATTTTTTTTGAAGCCTCGCCAATTATCTAAATATTTCTGATGATTGCATCCTGAACCATATCATTAGTTTTAAATTCTTTCAATGAGAGTCCTTTAATAAACTCATTGATTTTTCTGATACAATCAAGAATGTGCTCTATGTAAGCGAGATCGTCCTTAATCATTACAATATGTTAATGAGATCTTTTTTTATGCTTCTTTTGATTCTCTTGTTTTTCAAAGCACCAGTTGTCACCAGGTCAACTTTGAAACCAAGAATTTCAGAAAGGTCATTTTCTAATTTAATAAGTGTCAACAAAGAAGGAGACTCTTTGAACTCAACTAAGATATCGATATCACTACCCTTTTTATTATCTCCTCTGGCAAAAGATCCAAAGATACCAACCTTAATAGGGTCAAATCCTTTTAAGTGACTCAAGATTATATTTTTAATCTCTGATTGGTCCATTGAAAATGTTTTTACAAATCTATTAATAATTGATCATTCAACAATGCTGCTGCCCTGTTTTAGTTATAAGTCAAATCTGTCCAGTTACATTAATTTGGCTTTTAGTTGTTAGTACAAGTATTTGTTCGTCGAGCGATGGCAAAGTCCAGGTAAAAGGCAGTATTATTAATTTTATAACATTTACTTTATTTTGACGGTGGGAGGGCCAATTGTCTATCGTGCGAGTGGCAGGTCCCGGTATATATGCAAAAACTACCTTGTAGAAACAAAATTTATTAAACACGGCGCGAAGGGTTAATTGTCACATACTGAAATATGCTAACGGCCCGGCGGTACAATTATGTAAACGTTGCTGAGCAACTGGAGGCCGGACAGAAAGATGTCTCTCCTACTTGACAATGACTATGAGGCCGTAAGGAGCGAAGCACGGCGCGGTTTTTGCCGCCGTACTCTGCACTTGATTTGAGGTAGCGAGCTGATGCGGTACAATTATGTTTGACACGCCAGTTTTTTTCCCCAGTTACTGATAGCCGGTTATGTGCACTGGTGGGAACAAAGTGGCGTTAATCGCAGTAATAATAGTTTTCTTTGATGCAGTAGGATAAGCAAAAACCGTGACGAGTTTATTAATTATACCGTCCGTGTTAGGTTTTCGAACCAAATTTTAATTAAGTTAAATCTTTCTATTTGAATTGGATGCAAAACCGCATGAACTCAATTCAATAACAACCTCGAATTAACAAAAGGCTGCAAGCATTACAATATTTCTATAATACCATTTATATCATTAAAAATATAATCAGGATAATGCTTTTCAAGATCGGTTCTTTTCTGGGTACCTGTCAAAACTACAGCAGTTTTAACTCCAGCATTCTTACCCTCTTGAATATCAACGATAGTGTCTCCTATTTTTAGAAGTCGCGATTTGTCTTCGATTTTGAACTTCTGTATTATTTCTAATATCATAAATGGGTCTGGTCGGCCTTTCCCTATTTCATCGAAGCTGCCGATATAATCAAAACTATCCACCAGCCAATTTTGGTGATCTATAATTTTAATTATCAAGTCCTTAGGCAAACCGCTCCCTAAACCGAATTTAATACCTTTTTTCTTTAAAAGTTTAAAGATTTCTGATGTTCCCTTAATTTCAGTTAGGTTACTCAATGAATTACTCAATAAGTCTATAAAATCTTTATATACTTTCTTCGAAAGATTTATTGAATGAGAATGTTGAATTAATATGCTATCAATTGACTCTCTCTTACTTTTTCCTCTTTGTTGATTCACTGAATTATAACTTACCTGAATGCCATTCAGAGAAAAAGCGTGCTGAAAACAATCAATTATTAGAGAATCATTGCCGATTGAGTCTTTAATAGTTGTCCCTATCATATCGAATAATAGGAAATCGAATCTTGGTTTTATCATGGCAAGTTTGAGTGAAATTTATCACACATGTAATAAAGACTTTTTATTACTAAGATATGATTAATCCGTCTGCAGAATGTTTCATTTTGAATGTCTCCGTGGATTGCGGTTTAAAACCTAACGGCCCGGCAATATGGGGAGGTTGTGTTACCCGACGCAGCATCCGGGCACCTATCCCGATACTTTAGGCACGAATTTATCCCGGTGCGAGGATGGTATGGCACGTGTTTTTGCAGTCCAGGTACAAGTTTTATTACGTTCTGGCGCGATCTAGGTACAAGGTTGATCGGAGCCACGAGGTCATCCCCAGTTACAAAGTTAGTTGCCGGCACTGGCGCAGTGTCGAGGTACAAACTGTCTCGGAGCAAAAAATTTGTCAAGGTATATTGGATTTTGATTGCGTGCAAATGCGGGAATCCGGCTACCTAAACCATTACAAATTTGTCTTAGGTGAAGTAGCAACAGCAAAAACCGTGACAAACAACTTACCCATATTGTCCGTGTTATAGTGCGTTTTTTTTTCCAATCCACTAATAATGTATTTTTACCAAGAAATGTAAAGAGGTGATCCACATTTAAGCAAACTTTTCACCAGAGATTTCCTCATTATGCAGCATTGTACAATAAGAAGAATAACGGATTGGGAGAAGTTGATTATTCTTTATCCTTTAAAATGTACCCATCTGAAAGGGTTTTAAGAAATGCAACGATTGCAGATTCATCTTCTGCACCTAGTCCGAGGCTTCCGGTTTCAATCTTATTAATATTCTCAGAAACTTCCGGTTTTGGCCAGCTATTAACTCCGAGTTGAGGGTCAGATACTGTTTCAGCAAATGGCAAAATATCACGGGTATTATAGAAATGGACTATATCTTCAAGGCTTTTGAAATATCCATTATGGCCAAATGCTTTTACAAATTCCTCAGCGGGTCGCTTATCTACATTTCGAAGTGTCGGTACTTGATGTTTACCATAGTTTTCATCTGCAAACATTGCATATTGAGGTAAATTTTTTATAAAATCCTTCAATCCCGAATCAATCCAATTAGCCCCATCAGGATTTAAGGATGTGTCCATAGAATACCAGGGATTCTGAGGATTTGCCGGTATGCCTAAATTTTCAAATCTAAAATCAGTAAATAAAGGAAATGATCCGTCAGTCTCAATCGTGCTCAGATGACACAATGCACATTTTGCTTTTCCATTGAAAAGCTCAAAGCCCCTCTTTTCCTTATCAGTCAGGTTTATTTTCCCCTTCAAATAGTAATCGAACTTTGAAGAGAATTGGTTTACTTTGTCAGAGTTTTCAAAGGCTGCAATTGCTATACCGATAATACCAAATTGAAGATTTACATCATTACTTTTACAAATATCTTTTATGCCCCATATATCTTCTCCAATCTTGTTAAACAGTGAAACGTATTCCGTTTTACAAACTTTTTCAACCAGAATCTTAGCACTGGCAATATTTTGTTCCACTGGATTCAGAAAAGGGCCTTGTGCCTGGTCGGCAGCTGGATTTCCAAGATTATGACCAGTTGCCCGTCCATCCCAGAAATTACCTCCCACAAATTGAATTTTATCCTCCTCGATGACTGCATGAAACAGAGGACTTAAAGAAGCATAGGCTGAGCTGTTTGGTTTTCGGTTTCCAAACCGTTGATGCAATGCTCCTGGGTAAACACCTCCTGTTTTGTTTACACTCTCATCGGGGCCTGTCCATCCAACCTCTGGACCATGACAGGAGGCGCATGATTGTCCTTCAGGATCTGAAAGGGTTTCATCAAAAAAGAGTTTTTCACCTAATAGTTGTAATTCTTTATTGCTGAACAAATTGCTTAAATCTGATTCTTTAGATTCTTTAGCTGTCGGATTATCTTTACACTTAGGGCAAAGTAAAAGTATAACAGCTAACATTAAACCTGTCTGATAAAGCTTCGATATATTTTGCATCTTAACCTCCATTTTTATATTTATTTATCAATATTACCAAAAGATACTATTTACTAATTTAAATAAAGTTTTAGAAATAATTGGACCAATATCCACCAAAAAATTTATCATTTGCTTATATACTCAGAATTGAAAAATATGGCGTTGACAATATTGTTAACCAGAGATAAGGAATCTTTCTGATTAAAGAACTTGATAAGTAATCTGTCTGTTAGAATCTTGACTAACGGCACAAAAAATGTAACATTTATTACAATATTTTCCTGTCAACCAGGATGCATTTTTGTGCCATTAGCATTCGAATTTAACTGAGTAAAATCGGTGTGAGGAATGCACTATAACGGACCGGCGGTATAATTAAGTAAACGTTGCTGAGCTACTGGAGGCCGGACAGAAAGATGTCTCTCCTACTTGACAATGACTATGAGGCCGTAAGGAGCGAAGCACGGCGCGGTTTTTGCCACCGTACACTGCACTTGATTTGAGGTAGCGAGCTGAGGCGGTACAATTATGATTGACGTGCCAGTTTTTTTCCCCAGTTACTACAAGGCGGTTATGTGCACCGGCGGGAACAAAGTGGCGTTAATCGCAGTATCGTTCTTTTCATTTGGATCAGTAAGGAGTTGCAAAAACCGTGACGAGTTTATTAATTATACCGTCCGTGTTATGGTTAGTGCATTTCTTAGTTGTCTTGGTGCTTCTGTTTTGTCATCGTTTTGCGAGACTTTAAAATATTTCAGGCCTAGACCTAATGTCACAAAAGTGGAAATAGTGAATGCACTAATTATAATCAAACAAACTCCTACTATGTACCATTCAAGGATCAAATCTTCTTCTCCCTGAGCAATATCTGAAAGGGCTAAATACATTAAGATCAGAGCTAAAACTGAAAACAACCCCAAGATAGTTGTCATTGTCACCGAAAATTTAAATTTTTTCATAATTCTGATGTATTTCTAAGTCAATTCTGGTTTAAATTGTCCTAAGGATAATAAGATGACGAAGATTTTTATAACATAGATGTAACGAATCAATCTAAAAATTTATCTCGCCACAGATAAACAATCAAGGACGATAATGGTTTTTGGGTACCTATATATTTGTCTACGTGCAGAAATGTCTCTCGCTGAGTAGGTAAGGGGGAATTTCACCCCCGAACCCCTCACGGAACCGTACGTGATAGTCTCCCATCATACGGCTCTTCAGCCTGGTCGTCAGTAAGCAGATCCTCCCGACAAAGCGGTTGTCCACGTAACAACATCCTACCAGACAGCTACCCCCTTCGCTCTACTCCCATTACAGGAGCTTCATCACTACTACGAGGTAGTCCGCCATCTTACGGAGCATCGGTTTTCAGCCTCACAGGTGGTAACCTGCTTGTGCTTTTCCCTTAACATCTTCCGTAAGACTTCCCTTGTTCCGTAACTAAGCCTGAATAGAACTCATGCCTTCTGTATGACGTCAGCCGTGTAGCCAGTAAACAGGTATCCGCTACACTCCTCCCCCAGCGTTAACGAACCGGTGGTTTTGACTGAATGTCGTTTTCTCGACACCTCACGGAAGGTTCACTTTGGTTCATCTTTTCTATTCTTACCTGATCCTTTCAACAGGACCTTTTCCCTAACCGTTCAATACCTCCCCGCATTTTTCTGAGAAGCACCGTAGGGCAGTTTGCAGGTCTCTCCTGTAAGATACCTGCGGAGGGCCTACCACCATCTTAATTACAGCATTGACAGCGGTCTCGCGATCGTTGTCATTCAAGGCACAAATTAACCATAACGGCCCGGCGGTATGGGGAGGTTGTGTTACCCGACGTAGCATCCGGGCAGTATCCTGGCTCTTTAGTCGGGAAGTTGTTACGGTGCAAGGAGGGTATGGCGCACTTTTTGCCGTCATGGTACAAGTTTTGTTGAACATTACGCGTGTCGCGGTACAAGTTAGATCGGAGCCGCGAGTTTTTCCCCGGGTACAAAGTTGTTTGCAGCCACTGGCACAGTGAAGGGGTACAATCTATCTCGAAGGCAGTAATTAGTCCCGGTACAAGATTTAAATTGCGAGCAGATGAGCCTATCAGGGTGAAAAAAACATTACAAATCTGTCTTTTGTGCAGGAGTAAAAGCAAAAAGTGTGACAAACAACTTACCCATATTGTCCGTGTTAGCTTTTGCTTCATTTTTTGTCATAGTGAAAACGACAAGCATATATTAGAATATCAGAATCGACCATTTGATATACTAATCTATTTTCCAGGTCAATGCGTCTTGACCAATATCCAGAAAGATCAAATTTTAAAGGTTCTGGTTTTCCAATGCCTTCGTATGGAGTTCTTTGAATGTCTTTAATCAAAGCGTTGATTTTCTTTAGAGTCTTTTTATCTGTAGTCTGCCAGTAGATATAATCTTCCCAGGCATTTTTGGAAAAAGTAATTTTCATTATTCCTCAATCAAGCCATGTTTAACTTTCTTTCCGGACTTCATTTGCTCGATTGATTCAAAAAGTCTTTTTGCATTTTTCTTTGAACTTAAAAGGTGTAAAGTCTCCATGATGGAATTATATTCATCAAGCGAAATTAAGACTGTTCCTTTCCCAGCTCCTCTCTTGATAATCAGAGTCTCATTGTTATTTTCGACATTGTCAAGATAGTTTTTAAGTCCAGTCCTGAATTCGGTATAATTTGCTGCAATCATTGCTAATTATATTAAGTTTCTATTTAAGTACAAAAATAAGTACTTTATTTTATTAATCCAAATTTATACCAAATCTACGTATTGTGTCATAAATTGAAGTAGATATTGTCATGTTATCGGCTCCAAGTAAAAGCTAACGGCCCGGCGGTATAATTTAGTAAACGGTGCTGAGCTACTGGAGGCCGGACAGAAAAATGTCTCTTCTACTTGACAACGCTTATGAGGCCGTAAGTAGCGAAGCACGGCGCGGTTTTTGCCACCGTACTCTGCATCTGATTTGAGGTAGTGAGCTGATGCTGTACAATTATAATTTACGCGCCGTCTTTTTTCCCCAGCTACTGAAAGCCGGTTATGTGCACCGACGTGAACAAAGTGGCGTTATTCGCAGTATCGATAGTTTTTTTGGTGCAGTAAGGAATCGCAAAAACCGTGACGAGTTTATTAATTATACCGTCCGTGTTAGCGGTTAGTAACGTTATTTTAATTCTTTAACTATCTTGGGTTTGGAAGACCTTTTTGCTTTCTTTATTTTATTTTTTTGAATGAATTCACTTATTGCTTTCTCTTCCTCTTTCGTCAGATTTGTTTGATCCCCAATATAATCAACATCTAATTCTATATTCTTTTTTGTCTTTTTCATACTCTATATATTTGAAAAGTATTTGTTCATTAATCTCTGA
This sequence comes from uncultured Bacteroidales bacterium, assembly GCA_942492865.1. Lineage (GTDB taxonomy): Bacteria > Bacteroidota > Bacteroidia > Bacteroidales > VadinHA17 > LD21. The sequence goes on from OW818650.1 coordinate 4,535,169, forward strand.
GCAGATGCTGAATCAATAATCATAAGTCTGCCTCCAACGTGTATTGCTCCTAATGTTTCAATATAATGATCAATCAGCTGTGTTTTGGAAATGAAAGCCACATTACCCTCATATCCTCTCTGGAATGACAATTTGCATGCGAAAGCAACCAGATTCCCGGGAACTCCTGAATATAATTTGGTTTTACCCTTATTGAATGGAGCACTCTCAACAAGATGCATGTAAACATGATCTGATTTTACTTCAAGACTTATTAATCCCTGAATGATTGTTTGATTATTAACAATTGTAAGTTTGTAAATCTCTCGCTCGGGATATTTAAGCTCTATTTTCCAATCAAATAGCCAACCTTCTTTCTTAGTAATTTTTTTAAGGTCTGCTTTGGTGATACGTGAAATATCAGTGGAAAAACTATCCCCAGAAATCAGATTTCTAATTGAATTTGTCAGTTCATCAATTTCGATATCGAATCCTATATTTTCTTTCTTTTTCACATTACGAAGATATGAAAATGAACTGATTTTATTGCAGTTTTTAGATATTAACTGAGCTGTTAGCGGTATTAATATCGTTTTTATATAGGCTTATCTGTCAGGCTGTTATTGCCGCTAACGGCCCGGCGGTATAATTAAGTAAACGGTGCTGAGCTACTGGAGGCCGGACAGAAAAATGTCTTTCCTACTTGACAATGCTTATGAGGCCGTAAGTAGCAAAGCACGGCGCGGTTTTTGCCGCCGTACTCTGCATTTGATTTGAGGCAGCGAGCTGAGGCGGTACAATTATGTTTGACGCGCTGGCTTTTTCCCCAGTTACTGAAAGCCTGTTATGTGCACTGGCGGGAACAAAGTGGCGTTAATCGCAGTAAGGGTGGCTTTCTTTGATGCAGTAAGGATTTGCAAAAACCGTGACGAGTTTATTAATTATACCGTCCGTGTTAGCACAAGTATATTTTATTTATATTCAGCAAGTTAGCCATTTATTTCTAAGCAGCCTATCTCTTTATAGTCCGGATCAGTTAAGAAAGTTTTAATTAAGTTCAGATTTTTTCTTAAAACTTTCTCAATATTTTGTGTTGAAGTATTACCGAGCCTAAGCCAGATTACTTTAGGTGAAGAACCTTTTATTAGCCCCATATCATAGAAATCACCATCGAAAGTAACAATACAATAATCATTCTCCTTGGCATAACTCCAAAGTAATGAATCCTTTTTATTCTCCAGTCCCAAATCTCTAACCTGTTTTGAACCAGGGAAAACGTCTTGAATTCTATTAGTAATCCGAAAAGATATGTTTTGATCAAGAAGTAATTTCATCAGACAGTCTGAAGTTTACGTTCTCTATCAGCTGCGAACATTAAACTAGCTTTGATATCCTCACGAGAAAGTTCAGGATAGTCATTAATGATATCATCAAATGTCATCCCCGAACCTAACCATCCTAAAATATCAGATACAGCAATTCTTGTATTTCTTATACATGGCTTACTGAATCTTTTTTCGGAGCTGATTTTGATTATTTTGTTATAGGATTTCATGTCTCAAAGATACTATAATTTTAAATCGAACATTTCATTTTTCCTTTATACTGTTTGCACTAGTTCTTAAGTAGTGATATGGGCAAGTCCCAGTACAAGGTAGTATTGCTATCTATTCAACAGTACCATTTAAATAGCGGTGGGCAGTAATTGTCTTTCGTGCAAGGGACATGTCCAGTAAAGTGCAGAAATTATCTTGTCAAGCTGAAATATTTTAAATACGGCGCGAGGACATAATCGTCACATACTGAAATATTTGTGCTAACGGCCCGGCGGTATAATTTAGTAAACGGTGCTGAGCTACTGGAGGCCGGACAGAACAACCTCTCTCCTACTTGACAATGTCTATGAGGCCGTAAGGAGCGAAGCACGGCGCGGTTTTTGCCGCCGTACTCTGCATTTAATTTGAGGTAGCGAGCTGTGGCGGTACAATTATAATTGACGCGCCAGTTTTTTTCCCCAGTTACTACAAGGCGGTTATGTGCACTGGCAGGAACAAAGTAGCTTTAATCGCAGTATTGGTTGTTTTTTTTGATGCAGGAAGGAATTGCAAAAACCGTGACGAGTTTATTAATTATACCGTCCGTGTTAGCCTTAGTGTGTTTATAAAAGTCTCTTTAATACAGTCTGTCTTAGCTTTTTAGCAGATTGGTGGACTGTAAGAATGTGAACTATTTGGGTACTTGAAATTATGTAAATTATCCTGTAATTTCCAAAGATTATCTCTCTGATTTTGTCATTCCTGCTTTCCGGAACCATTCTCCCTATCCGGGGATTGATCTCAATATATTTTGTTACGTCAATAATCCGCTCAATCGTCAGGGATGCATATTTTACTGAATCTTTTGATATGTATTCAGCAATTGATTTTAAGTCAGTCAGTGATCGATTAGTCCAGATTATTTTAACCATTTTTTGAGTTCTTGCTTAACCTGGGCAGTTGTATATGTTTTCCTTTCCTCAATGTCTCTAAGCCCTTCCTCAATTTTGTTAAGAACAACCAATTCTTCAACAATCTGGTCAACTGTGAATTTATCCGGTAACCTGTCTATGGTTCTCTTTACTTTATCTTTTGTTAACATACTTAAATGCGGTTTCTGCAAATATATAAAAAAGCAGCATGTTTTCCCGGTTAAATAGGGGCAGCATTCATTACGGCTAACGGCCCGGCGGTATAATTTAGTAAACGTTGCTGAGCTACTGGAGGCCGGACAGATCAACCTCTCTCCTATCCTACAATTTCTATGAGGCCGTAAGGAGCGAAGCACGGCGCGGTTTTTGCCACCGTACTCTGCACTTGATTTGAGGTAGCGAGCTGATTCGGTACAATTACGATTGACGCGCCAGTTTTTTCCCAAGTTACTACAAGTCGGTTATGTGTACCGGCGGGAACAAAGGGGCGTTAATCGCAGTATCGGTCTTTTCTTTTGGTGCAGTAGGATAAGCAAAAACCGTGACGAGTTTATTAATTATACCGTCCGGGTTAGCAGTTGGAATTTTATTTTTATGTATTGCACCCCTTTAAACTGGACTAATTTCCTGTGGGTTTAGTATTGATATTTCAAATGTATTATTTTTGTTTATCCGAAACAAATCTTCAGCGGGGGGAGCCAAGTCCCAGGTTTGGATGAGGCTTCTCTCTGAAGAAAAATATTTCTTTATTCTTTTTATTTTTCTTTATTCCAATAATATCTGATTCCCAGAGATTTAAAAATTGTTTTGGTGAGTAGCAAAGCAGACTTTTCATTGCCCGGGTATGATTATAAGCATGATAAAATTCATTAAAAATGTTTTTTGCGTGTTCAAGATCATGGAAGATATTCCTAGTGCAGACTAATCTTGACACCGTGCTATGAAAAGACTCTATATGTGCATTTTGCTGGGGAGTTCCCGGATTAATGAACTCATGAGCAAGGCCGAGTGAGTCCAGCTCTGCAGCAAGCTTCCTGGCTACAAACTGTGGCCCGTTATCTGTCCTGATAAATATCTTGGTTTGCTTTTCATTCAAATATCTTCTTACATCCGGATTGTGAACAAGATCCTGAACCAGATCAGCGATTGCCTGGCTCTTCATAGTATATTGAATATCCCATACAGGAGCATACCTGCAAAACGTGCATAAAAAAGTTAATAGAAAAGCATTCCTGTTCTCTCCATGTATATGTACGTACTTAATATCAGCCTCAATAGTTCTGAATGGTCCTTCCAAAAGCGGAACTGTATATTTGATAAATACTTTATTCAATGGATCAGATTTCTTTACGACCGGATGTAAAAGATTATTATCCCGCATTAACCTTCTTACTTTCTTGTGATTGATTTTATATTCCCTTTGCTTTAAAAGATCCGATGAGATTTTATATCCATAATCATGGTATTCAGGAGATATAAGTTTAATGATCTCATCAACCACAACCTCATTAGTAACCATTGTACCATCCTTAAGAGTGTGGGTTGATGGGCGCTTACCTTTAGGTCTTCCATTAGGCCGATAGTAATATGTGCTCCTTTTCATTCTGGCTATGGAAACAGCATCGGTTACTCTAAGTCCACTGGCAACATACCGGCAAATCATTTCTCTTTTTTCCCCTGCTGTCCAAACTTTTTTTTTAGAAGCTCATCCTTCATCTTTGACTCAATCTCCTTTTCGGCCAATAATTCCTTGAGTATTTTGTTTTCTTTCTCAAGTCTTTTAAACTGAGCATCCATGTATTTTCCCCTGCGGTCTTCGAGTCCCTCAAGGCCCAGGGCATTGTAGCGTTGAAGCCATTCGTAGTACAGGGTTCTTGCTAATCCATATTTACGGCAGCCGGCGATAACACCCAGAACCTGAATGTCTAATAAGATCTTCTCTTTCTCCTGTGGAGTCCTTTTGTGTAGCTTTTTTACCATTAACATAAAAGTACGTTTTAATCTAGTACTCTTAGTCTAGTTTTATAGGGGGGCAGAACAAAATTACCTTATAGACATAAAAAACCTTTTCATTCGAATTCTATTAAATCCCTTAGCTTCTTTATCAATCGATAACCAGATATATTTTGGTTTTCCAACAATGTGATCTTCAGGAACAAATCCCCAATAGCGAGAATCTGCTGATCTGTGCCTGTTATCACCCATCATCCAATAATAATCCATTTTAAAAGTATAGCTGTCAGTCTGAATGTTATTTATATAAATTTTATTTCCTTCAATTCGAAGATCATTATTTTCATAAACATCAATAATCCTGTTGTAAAAACAAATATTGGAAGTGTCAATTTTTATGGTCACTCCTTTGGCAGGAATCCATATAGGACCATAATTATCAACCCTCCACTTTAATTGTTTCTTATATGGATAAAATGTTGGATCAAATTCATCTTTTGAATGATAAGCCATTACATTTCTGATATTTGAAAATTTAGAAATCGTTTCAGAATTATTCTTCGTAAGTGGAAGAACATACCCATTGTTGAATTGCTGTTGGTCTGAAATTGAAATATCTAATCTTTGAAAAGCTTTGGGATTAATTTTTGTCCGATCTGTGTAAACTATATAATCTATCTGCTGAGTTTCATTTTCACTTGCTTTTATTCCGTTCACAAACACAGAGTTTTCTTTGATAAGAACTGTATCTCCTGGTAATCCAATGCATCTTTTTACATAATTATCTCTTCTGTCAACTGGTCTATAAACGATTGTGAATTTCTTAAGTATTTCCTCTCTGGCCAATTTTGTGTAATATGAATCATTCTTTAATTCCCCTGAATGACGATAATCACCATCTTTAATGGATCGTGCCTCACTTCTTACTATTTCATAATAGCTTACATTTGGGTTCTCCAAAACAACTGTATCACCTTCAGGGAAATTAAAGACTATCGGATCGCCGTTTTTTATTTTTCCTGTACCAACAAGCCTCTTATAAGGCCAGTAAACAATATCTGACCAAGATTTACTTTTCAAAATTGGCATGGTATGCTGGGTAAATGGAAAAGCAATTGGAGTGTTAGGCATTCTTGGACCATAGGCAAGTTTACTGACAAAAAGATGATCTCCAACAAGTAATGATTTTTCCATTGAGGGAGTTGGTATCTTATAATTTTGAAATAGAAAAATGTTAATCAGACTTACAGCCAGAACTGCAAATATTATTGCATCTAACCACTCCACAAAGCTGCTGTTATGCCCATCTCTCTTTTTCCAAAAGGTCCAGTTTACTTTTTCTGTGATATAAATATCGAAGAGGATAACTAATCCTAGCAACAACCAGTAATTACCAATCCAAACAATCAAAAGAATATAGATTATTGAAACAATTAAAAATCTAAGATATCTGTAACTCATAAACGTTGTATATTATTTAAACAAGAATAAAGAAAATTAAAATACGTAACAAAATTCGTCTGATAGTCAGAAATAAACGCTAACGGCCCGGCAATATGGGGAGGTTGTGTTACCCGACGCAGCATCCGGCAACTGTCCTGGTACTCGCCGACAGGCGAGCCATATAACTGTCCCGGTGCAAGGAGGGTACGGCGCAGTTTTTGCCGTCCAGGTACAAAGTTCGTTGAGCATTACGCGTGTCGCGGTACAAGTTTGATCGGAGCCGCGAACTTATCCCCGGTTACAGAGTTGGTTGCGGGCAGTGGCGCAGTGTCGCGGTACAAAGTTGATCGAAGCCAGAAAACTGTCAAGGTATATTGAATTTATATTACGGGCAGATGCGCGTGTCCAGGTGCAAGAACCATTACAAAGCTGTCTTGTGTGCAGGAGCAAAAGCAAAAACTGTGACGAACAACTTACCCATATTGTCCGTGTTATGCAAAGTTATTTTTTTATTCTAAATACAATATATTCTGTCGAATCAGGTTTCCCTGGAGAAATCCTGAGTTCGCTATAGTCATTGTTAAACTCCATAATCGTTGAAACAAAAGTATTGCTATTGCAGATAGGTTTTTTAGAAAGTGCATCCTTAATAGTCATCAAACTAATGTGCTGATTATTTAATATTATGTTTTTTATTGATTCTAATCTTTCATCCGAGAAACTTATAGATTCGGGAATTGAACCATACAATGCTTTTAAATAAGCCAAATAAGCAGGATGATATGAATTATTTGTAAGTGGCCTATTTGCATGAAAAGTATAGTCTTTTGTTGAATCTGGCCAATATTCCGTAACCAAGTCAGAAGCACATTCTAACGATATTATATCATGATTTGAGCCAATAATATAATTCTGACCTGAGGCATGTTTAATAGTTTTTATAAAATCTATAGCCTCTTCAAACGAAGTTTTTTCTAAAACACCTCTTGCAATGCAGCAGACAGGCAATCCATTAAGGGAACTCTTTAAGTCCGATAAAGTATTCTCTGTAATACCAATATGTTTGTTTAGTCCATTTGCGCCTATGTATCCTGCAAAAGTTGCCACTAACTTTCTTGAATTTGAATCTTTATCTTGTATGTCTAACAGCATTTCAAAACCATGATAGAATGGTGTAATATCAATGTTTTGAGCAATATAATTTGAACTTCCGTCTTTCTTATAATTGTTTATTCCAACCGAAGTGCAATGATGTGGAATGTTTATCAATCTGGCATTTGTCCATATCTCATCAATGAGTTGAAATGCAAATATGGTATTAAAATCTATTCCAGAGCCAGCACTAATACCTTTAATCTCTTCCAATAAATCCGGTGTCCATTTTTTAATCGCTGGAATATGATCAGTAGAGTCAAGAAATATTTTAATGAATGTATCAGCGGGTATTTGATAGTTTTTTTCAATATCTTTCTTCCATAGTCCAACAAGTTCAATAATTCTACTTTTCATTATCCTTCCATGTTGAAATCCATTTTCATACGGAGTTCCATTTAAATGAAGAATTGGCAGATTAGAATATGTTGTATCAAGGATTACATCTTTTTTTAAATCAATTCTAATATTCACAGATGAAGTGAAAACATAAAATACTGTAATAGTCAGAATGGTTATAAGAATATTTTTCACTTGTTTAAATTATAGTTAAAATCAGTCATTCGAAGCTGTTTTTATAATTTTGCATAACGGCCCGGCGGTATAATTAGTAAACGTTGCTGAGCTACTGGAGGCCGGACAGAAAAATGTCTTTCCTACTTGACAATGTCTATGAGGCCGTAAGAAGCGAAGCACGGCGCGGTTTTTGCCATCCAGGTACAAGATTAATTACGTGTTGGCGCGATCGCGGTACAAACTCTCTAAGTGGCCACTTTTGAGTCCCGGTGCAGAATTCTAATAAATGGGCATTGGCGCAGTATCGCGGTACAAGTTTGGTCGAAGCCAGAATTGAATCCCGGTACAGAATTTTGCTGGCGTGCAGTGGCGCGTATCCGGGTACAACTTGCATGATAAATTTTCTGGACGGCAGGATTAAATTGCAAAAACCGTGACGAGTTTATTAATTCTACTGTCCGTGTTAGATGCAGGGCAGGATTAAAACTGTCCGGGTTGCAGGACTTGTCACGTTAGGCAGTATCTAAAAGTCCCGGCAAAAGAAAAGAATTAGTCAAGTAAGAGAATTATTAAGATGATTGAAGATATTATCCTTCATGCTTTCGCCGGGTCAGTCACATCCTGACCAACAAGATAAAGAACACGATATCAGTAAAATAAAATTTAGAAAAACCGTAGATACCGCATTGCATATCAATATTATTTATAAAAGAAGAGTTTAGATCCATTGTTTATCACTCCCGATGCAGGATTATTCAAGGTGATGAGGATTTTAGTAGCTGGTGCATGTAATGAGCGTTTTAACCAAACTATCTGCTTAAGCAAAAACTCTCAAACGCTTATTACAAGCACCAGTGCGTTAGCTGCTGGGCAAATTTTATGATAGTCTTGGCCTAATAACGAATCTCCCGATTTAAAGCCCAAACGGATGAATGGCAGGGACGTGCTTTAAGGCTCTTTACGCGAACGCAAGTGTCAATTTGTAGAATGGAATTTATATTTGCGTAATGTGCCTTAAAGCGAAGGGACGGTTTGGCTTATGAGACTACTTATATATGAGTCTTGTCTTAGAATGCGAAGCGATGATTGACTTGCAGTCAGGTGAAGTGAGTTAAATTTGTGATTTTGGAAGAGTAAAGAAAAAACTGGATCCTTTTCCTAACTCCGATTCGACCCAAATCTTTCCTCCATGACGTTCAACAATTCTTTTACATATTGCAAGACCAATACCTGTTCCTTCATATTGATCTCTGGGATTTAATCTCTGGAAAATCTGAAAAATCTTTTCAAAATATTGAGGCTCTATACCCATTCCTTCATCTCTTACTGAAATGAGATAGTGATCATGATCAGATTTTGATGAAATGAAAATCCTTGGATATCCTATGCTGAACTTAATCGCGTTTGCAAGTAAGTTCTGAAAGAGCTGGATCAATTGAACCAAATCACCACTGATAGCGGGTAAATCATCCGATTTAATATCAGCATTTCTCTCTTTTATTGTAAGAGTAAGGTTTTGGGTTGCAGTTTCAAATACCTTGGTCAGATCCACTCTGTTAAAATCCCGTCCCCTTGTCTGTATTCTTGAATAGGCCAATAGCCCATTTAGGAGATCAAACATGCGTTTGGACCCATCTACGGCAAAGTGAATATACTCAAGTGCCTTATCATCAAGCTTATCCTTATATTGCTTTTCGAGTAATTGAGTAAAACTAGACACCATTCTCAGAGGTTCCTGCAAGTCGTGTGAAGCAACATATGCAAAGCTTTCAAGCTCTTTATTGGAGCGTAATAACTCTTCATTAAGTTTTGAAACAATCTTTTCAGTTCCCTCCTGCAAACCAGACACATCAAAGCATACTCCAATAAAATTGGCTGGTATTCCATCATCATCTTTGGTTACAATAGCTTTGGAAATGATAAATTTGGGCTTTTTATTTTCAGATCTTGTACGGAACACGGTTTCGTATGGCAGATCTTTTTCCAACGAATCTTTTATTGCTTTCTGAGTATGTGAAATGTCTTCTTCATTCACTAATCTTTCAAATGCGTTATAAGTTTTCTCGAATGTACCTGGTTTGAGCCCAAACAATTTTTCCATTCTTTCATCCCAAACCACTTCATTCGTTTTAAGATTCCATTCCCATATGCCAACATTGCCTGTTGATAATGCCAGCTCAAGTTTTTCCTGGGCATTTTTTAAATCAGTCTCCGCTTTTTTAAGTATTGTTATGTCGGTATTTGTCCCAAACCATTTAACAACCTGGCCTTTTGAATCTTTCAAAGGGAATCCTCGTGTCAGGAATGAACGGAATATACCATCAGCACCACGAAGAGGAAATTCCATCTCAAATTGATTTCCTTTTGCGATTGAATTCTTCCACAGTTCCAAAACACTTGAGAGTAGCATTGGGTCGTGGACACTTTGCCAACCCCACCCTTCCATTTGCTCCGGGGTAGTGCCGGTATATTGATACCATCGTTGATTGTACCAGAAAATGTACCCATCACCATGTGCCATCCATGCAAGTTGAGGAATGGTATCAGCCATGGTATGGAACCTTTCCTCGCTCTCCTTGAATGCCTCTTCCGCCTTCCTGCGTTCGGTGATATCTTCAGAGAGAATAAGGACTCCTTCGGGAACGGACTTAATATTAATTTTATAATAGCCAAGTCTTCCGTCAGGATATAAAAATTCATTTAAAAAAGTCTTATTAGTACGGTTAATCAAACAGTCATTTATGTATGAAAATATTTTATTTTCTACAATAGCAGGAAACACTTCATAATAAATTTTTCCAAGAAGTTCTTCCTTCGGTCTGCCGAGCTGTCTTTCAGTCTCAGCATTGATGTAGCTGTATCTGAACTCGCTATCAATAATCTGACATCCCTCCAACATATTATCCAGAGTTGAACGGAGGAGCTTTTCACTTTCAAGTAATTCTTCTTCAGCCCTTTTGCGTTCAGTGATATCGTGATAGGTACAAATGATTTTATCTATTGTCCCGTCTTCTTTTTTCAGAGGTTCAGCACTTATCATCATCCAGATATAATCACCGCCTGAAGGAAGTTTCATGGCAACCAACTGATTTTTGACCAATTTTCCAGTCATTGCAGCTTTGCGAACCGGATGATTGTCAACATGCAATAAATTTTTGTTTTCGTCGAAAACTTGCCATTGACTCCAATCCTGATCATTTACATTTTTGATTGTTGAATCGGGAGAAAGCCCGAATAGTTTTAGAAATACAGGATTATTAATAACAAACTTACCGGTTTCATCTATCAAAGCAACACCTGAACTCACATTTTCAATTACTGAACGTAAAAGCTCTTCATTATGGTGTATTGTGTCACTGGCATTTTTCATCTCATCAATGTCGGTACAGGTGCCGTACCATTTGGTAATTGTTCCATTTTTGTCAACAACAGGCACCCCATGTATTAACCACCAGCGATAAACGCCATCAAAACGGCGCAGGCGGCATTGAAGCAAATAAGCGGAATTATATTGTACCGCATTTTGCCATGCATCCCAGGCTCGTTGCTGATCGTCGGGATGGAAGGGTTTGTTCCAGCCATGTCCGTAGCTTTCTTCGAGTGTCAGACCCGTGTATTCTATCCATTTATGGTTAAAGTAAGTATTTTGTCCATCGGCAGTAGTGGTCCAGACAATCTGAGGCATGGATTCGGTGAGCAGGCGAAATTCCTGTTCGCTGGTAGCTATTGCTTCTTCTGCCTTTTTACGATAAGTAATATCCTGAAACACAGTAACAAATTTTCCTTTCTCATGTGAAAAAGCAGAAACGAAGATATGTTTTTCCGTAGGTTGATAATATGTTTCAAAGGACTCGGTAACACCAGTTGATGCAACTTTGAAATAAAGATTAAGATGCGGGGCTTCTTTTACGGAATAGATTTTTGTTGCTCTCTTTCTTAAAATATTATTTCGTTTTAATCCGGTTATTCTTTCATAAGATGGATTAACATCAGTAATTAAATAATCGATTGGCTTTCCTGAATCGTCATAAACAAATTCATGAACAGCTATTCCTTCTGACATTAAAGAATATATTTTGGATTGAATAGCCATTATCTACTGTTTTAAGAAGCTAAAAGAAAATTGGTGGAAATATCGTTTTTATATTGACACAATACTCGTAAAACGTCTATTATCTTCATCTAATAAAGTGTCCGAATCAATCAAGTTAAATGGAAATGTTGAAGACAGGCAGTGCTCTGGCAAAAAGCATGTGTTTTGAAGCGACGGGACGGTTGCAGGGAAGGGCTTCAAAACTCTTGCTCGCGCGTTGGAAGTCCCGGTGTAATGAGGACATGGGGCAAATTTGACTTGCAGCTAACGGTCCGGCGGTATAATTAAGTAAACGGTGCTGAACTACTGAAGGCCGGACAGCAAAATGTCTCTTCTACTTGACAATGCTTCTGAGGCCGTAAGTAGCGAAGCACGGCGCGGTTTTTGCCGCCGTACTCTGCACTTGATTTGAGGTAGCGAGCTGATGCGGTACAATTATGTTTGACACGCCAGTTTTTTTCCCCAGTTACTGATAGCCGGTTATGTGCACTGGTGGGAACAAAGTGGCGTTAATCGCAGTAATAATTGTTTATTTGGAGCAGAAAGGAATTGCAAAAACCGTTACGAGTTTATTAATTATACCGTCCGTGTTAGGTTTTCGAACCAAATTTTAATTAAGTTAAATCCCTCTATTAGAATTGGATGCAAAACCGCATGAACTCAATTCAATAACAACCTCGAATTAACAAAAGTCTGCAAGCATTACAATATTTCTATAATACCATTTATATCATTAAAAATATAATCAGGATAATGCTTTTCAAGATCGGTTCTTTTCTGGGTACCTGTCAAAACTACAGCAGTTTTAACTCCAGCATTCTTACCCTCTTGAATATCAACGATAGTGTCTCCTATTTTTAGAAGTCGCGATTTGTCTTCGATTTTGAACTTCTGTATTATTTCTAATATCATAAATGGGTCTGGTCGGCCTTTCCCTATTTCATCGAAGCTGCCGATATAATCAAAACTATCCACCTGCCAATTTTGGTGATCTATAATTTTAATTATCAAGTCCTTAGGCAAACCGCTCCCTAAGCCGAATTTAATACCTTTTTTCTTTAAAAGTTTAAAGATTTCTGATGTTCCCTTAATTTCAGTTAGGTTACTCAATGAATTACTCAATAAGTCTATAAAATCTTTATATACTTTCTTCGAAAGATTTATTGAATGAGAATGTTGAATTAATATGCTATCAATTGACTCTCTCTTACTTTTTCCTCTTTGTTGATTCACTGAATTATAACTTACCTGAATGCCATTCAGAGAAAAAGCGTGCTGAAAACAATCAATTATTAGAGAATCATTGCCGATTGAGTCTTTAATAGTTGTCCCTATCATATCGAATAATAGGAAATCGAATCTTGGTTTTATCATGGCAAGTTTGAGTGAAATTTATCACACATGTACTAAAGACTTTTTATTACTAAGATATGATTAATCCGTCTGCAGAATGTTTCATCTTGAATGTCTCCGTTGATTGCGGTTTGAAACCTAACGGCCCGGCAATAAAATTAGTAAACGTTACCCGACGCCCGGCGGCCGGTGAGCACTACACCCTACTATGAAGAAAATGTATCGAGGCCGGAGAAGGAGGGTACGGCGCGTGTTTTTGCAGTCCAGGCAGAGAATTTAATTGAGTATTACGAGTGTCGCGGTACAAGATGTGATGCGCGCCATATGTTGTCCACGGTTACAGAGTTGTCTTGATGCACTGGTGCAGTGTCGCGTTACAAGGCCAAATCGGCGCCAGTTGTTGTCCCTGGTTACTGAGGTTTCTTTCGGGCAGAGGCGGGAATCCGGGTTTATCACCACGCCAGTTGTTGTCCAACGTGCAGATAATCAATGCAAAAACCGTGACGAGTTTATTAATTTTATTGTCCGTGTTAGTGTTAGTTTGTTAACCATATCCTTTGAGAAAATCCATCTCTCAAATTGTCCCGATAGATGGTACGAAGTTGTCTTGATATATGAAATTTGTCATAGCTTATATCCAAAAACCAGTCCAATGTAGGTTGACCCATCTCCGTCCTCTCCTGATAATGAACCTACAATGCCCAATCTGTAATTGTTTTTTAAAGTATAATCATATCGTATCTTTCCCCAATCAAACCAAATTGAAGTATAATTTTTGTCATACCCGGGAGTACCTGTATCTCTAATGTACTTTCCATATGATAAACCAGGGCCCAATAATAATCTATGGTTATTACGATTTATTATGACATAAGAGATATTTGCCGAAACAGCAGACACGATAATTGCTTCCTCAGCTTTCATGTGTCGATAATTAATAGTAAGATCAGCTCGTTTGAAAAACTCACTTTCAATACCAAGTTCTATATTTAAGCCATTTCTAGTTAAATGATTAGCCCATCCAGCCGAGATATATGGAGTAATGTTAATCTGTCCAAATGACGCAATACTAAATAATGATAAGGCAATAATAGTTACAAATTTCATGCTTTTAAGGTTTAATTAGTTAATAAAATCCAATTTAGAATTATGCATATAATTTCTCAAGGTTATGAATCAAGGTAGACGGGAGAAATTTGTCTCGTTAAAAGGAGTTTGCTTTACAGGTTAGTGTTAGTTTTCGAGAATTATCTAACTATCACTGAGCCTGAGAATTAACACTAACGGCCCGGCAATATGGGGAGGTTGTGTTACCCGACGCAAGCACCGGGCAGAATCCTGGTACTTTAGCCGGTAAGCTATCACGGTGCAAGGAGGGTATGGCGCACTTTTTGTCGTCCGGGTACAAATTTTATTGAGCATTACGAGTGGCGCGGTACAAGTTTGATCGGAGCCTCGAATTTATCCCCGGTTACAAAGTTGGTTGCGGGCACTGGCGCAGTGTCGCGGTACAAACTATCTCGGAGCCAGAAATTTGTCACGGTGCAGCATTTTAATTGAGTGCAGATGCGCGTGTCCGGGTGTAGCACCCATTACAATTTTGTCTTGGGTGCAGGAGTAAAAGCAAAAAGTGTGACAAACAACTTACCCATATTGTCCGTGTTAGGTGCTGTACTATTTTATTTTTCCAAGAGTAAAAGTCAGGTATCGAGGATTGTTTTCCATCATGTTTTCAATAGCCCAATTTGTTTCGTTAAGCGTATTTTTTAATCCTTCTGTTCCCAATAGTCTAGCTTTAATATTAGTTAATTTCATTGAGGCTATTATTCCTGGATCGACAGTATTTACATCGCGTATTGCAGAGCCAACAATTTTCATATTATTTTGAGAGTTGTCATGAAGGACATTTAGATTTCTAATAATATCTTCATCAGAGGAATATTCGAAAAGACCGCCTTCTGAAGACGCAATAGTAAGCCACTCCTTACGCTTTAAAAGAAAGTCCTTAAGTATCATAGTGTCATTCCAATTGTAGTACATATGATTAAATGAAATATTTAACCCGCTGAAATAGTTACCATGTGATTTGAGAGATTCGACACAATTTTTTGCAAAAGAAGGTCCAAACCTATCTATATCAAATACATTTATCTCAATTTCTCTATTTTTTAACAGAGAAGGATCTTTTCCATAAACCATTATAATTGCATTAATACTATCACAGGCTGCACCTCCTGCTATATTTATAAAACAGAGGTTTTTATTCTTTTCTTTCATGAGTTGGGTTTCCAGTATATCAGTATGAAGTTTGCAAATATCTCTAACTCTCATTCTTAATAGGATTGCGCCCAATGCTTTTGATCCAAGCCGATCAAAAAATTTCCCCCCTCCTTTCCCAATTAGTCCAGGACCAAACTTCATCATCAAAGTACTCATTCCACTTAGAAAAGTATCATCTGTATCTTTTAACATAAAGCCAGCCATTATGTATGACCGTTTTGCCATAAAGTTTTTTATAAAAGCAGGAATCTTGCTAAAGCTTTCTGCCCTTTCTTCTCCTTTTTGTCTTATTTCTTTGATCATCTTATCAAGCTCTTCTTCATTTATGCTTTTTAAAAAAAGAGGATGTGTAATGTCGAGTACTGGTAATTCTATTCCATTTTCAGTGAATGCATAAGAAATCCCTGTAATTTTATTCTGTTCAAAAATTCTCTTTTCCATAATATTGCCCGCCATTTGATTTAATTCGTTGGTTATGTGTTTATTGAAGGATGTTAAAAATAATCACAGATTTGCTCCTTATAGCACCTAACTTGTTTTTAGGCGTTCGTAGTAACTTTTATCAGGCTATGTAATAAAATTTTTCATTAAAATTTATAAAAAATACGGTTCTGCTTAATTACTTTATGTAAGAGGAATAACAATAAAATTGCTATTGTCCCACCAATAACCGTTCCATAAATATCTTTCCAATCAAAAACACCTCTAGGTAATATTGGCTGTACTATTTCATACAAAATATATCCAAGAATAAAGAATATAATCAATCGGATACTCTTTATTTTTGAAGAATTGAATATAGCAAGACCGACAAATATTTGAACAAGGATACCTCCCAGGTTTCCAATTGAGTCCGCGATTCCGAAATCATTTATGTGGTTTTTATAAATAAATGGTCGATAAATATTTCTGCCGATTTCTGTAGTAATGAAGAAGAACACGGAAATTAAGAATAATACAACTCTAAATGTATCGATTGTTTTAATCTTATCTTTATCAATGAAAAAATTAGCCTCCGATTTCATAGTATTACGATTATTTGAACACGAATTTTAAATTTTATTCAAGTTTTTAGTTACTATTTGGTGGAATCAATTCTTACTATATGACAGCAAGATAATCTTTTATATTTGTCTGGATTACAGGGTATTCAAAATCGTAATATACTATTCTTAAAGCTGTTAGGCGGCGTAGCATAAGTCCTGCTAGTGAGCAGAAATATAGGCTTGCCATTTGTCTCTTTTGATGGATTATTAAATCGTGGTGACAAGCCGACAAAATATGCAAAAATTATCCAGATGGCTGAGTTTTGGTAAACGTACGATATATGAAGTCTCGCTACTATGACGCCTAACGGCCTGGCAATAAAATTAGTAGGTGTTACCTGACGCCGCACCGGGCAGGATCCCGGTACTTTAGCCGAGAATTTGTCACGGTGCAAGGAAGGTATGGCGCAAGTTTTGCCGTCCGGGTACAAAGTTGGTTGAGCATTACGCGTGTCGCGGTACAAAGTTGATGCGAACGATATAATAGTCACGGTGCAGAAATTTACTGCGTTGCAGCCACGCGGTCCGGGTTTATCCCCGGTTACAAAGCTGTCTTGGGTGCAGGAGTAAAAGCAAAACTTGTGACAAACCTATTAATTTTATTGTCCGTGTTAGGTTTTCGTTGCAATTTTTTACGGGTCAAGAAGTCCAGTTAATGAGTACTTAAGAATTTATCACACCTAGAGTTATAAGTAAAAATCCACTACCATTTATTAATCCATGTATTAAAATGCCAGTCCAGGTGTTCTTTGTTTTTTGAACAATAAATGGATTAATAATTAAGATGGGCAACAACAAAACAACCAGTTTCCAACCAAATGCTATATGGAATAGAAGCCATCCCAGGCTATTTAGAGTCCAGTTCGCTGTATCGGAATTTAATTTTTGTCTGGGTAGAATAAATCCTCTCCATAAGAGCTCCTCTCCAAAAATGTTGAAGAAGAAGAACGGGATCCAAACAAGAAAAATCCAATATTGAGATTTATCAAGAACATGAAATTCAAGGAAAGGGGGTGAGAAACTTGAACTTATCTTGTCTGGATACAATTCTGAAAGCTTAGTTAGTCCTTTCATAATTAGCATTGAGAATACTGAAATTGTCAATATTCCTATTATGGTCCAGATTAAGTCTCTCTTTGAAAGCGGTCTCAGATTTAGTTTTTCCTTAAAAATCTTAAATGTTAATTTGGGTTCTTCTCTTTTCAATAGAATCATAGCAGTTGAGAAAAGAATGATAAAAACTATTCCCCCGTTTATAAACCATGCTATCATGGGCATCATCCCTAGTTTTGAAATAGAGAAATCTATTCCAAGATTGGTAGCAAGGAAAAGCAATATGCTTGATACTATAAAAAAAAGCAGTGTCTTAAAAATGTTCATAGTTTATTGATTATCATGTTATACAAATATATCTTTTTAGCTGTTAGGTTTCCGTTGCCTTTTTTAAGTCCCGATAGAAAGCCGCAAACCGGTCATTTCAAGATAAAATTGGTAGATGACTGAGTCCCGATAAGTGGGTGAAATTTAAGGGTCATGATTTATTGTCTTCCAACCTGGAATTCGGTTTTTCGCACCGGCAATGAAACCTAACGGCCCGGCGGTATAATTTAGTAAACGGTGCTGAGCTACTGGAGGCCGGACAGAAAAATGTCTCTCCTATTTGACAATGCCAATGAGGCCGTAAGAAGCGAAGCACGGCGCGGTTTTTGCCGCCGTACTCTGCATTTGATTTGAGGTAGCGAGCTGTGGCGGTACAATTATGATTGACGAGCCAGTTTTTTTCCCCAGTTACTACAAGTCGGTTATGTGCACTGGCGGGAACAAAGTGGCTTTAATCGCGGTATCGGTGGCTTATTTGAAGCAGGAAGGAATTGCAAAAACCGTGACGAGTTTATTAATTATACCGTCCGTGTTAGGTAAAGTTATTTTTATTTAATAAATTTTGAATTCTATAAGGCATTTAAGATTTATAGAGTCATTCATTTGACCATCTATATTTTCAAACAGATTAATATTATAAATCCCTGAATAATTAAAATCAACACCATTAATGACCAGGGAGTTGAAGGGCCTTAAATAATGAAAATGACATAAATTATCCAATACTACTACCTCAAAGTAACAATCAAAACCATTCTTATTTTCAATTTCAAAGTATTGATTTGGAATATAATATTGCGGTTCCACTACAAAACTAGTATTTGGATACGAAAAGTCTGAACCATTTATTCTACATATGACCCTGATTCCTTCAATGTCGATGTCATTTTCAAGGTGAATATCTGTGATTTTAACATGGTACTTATTATTGTCATTATTTTTGCTCTCAATGAAAAATTCGCTACCAATTAGAGCTATTATTATACCTGATCCTGCACTGATAAGTGCTATAATTAAGTCCCTTTTCCATTTTTTCATAATAGATCTTCTCTATTTAAATATAATGTCATCCAAAAAGATAACGCAACCATTGGGATTTTGAGTTGTATTTGTTACCCAACAGAATCCGCCAATAACATTGCTTAAGTCTCTTCCTCTCAAATCAAAACTATATTCATTCCACTCTGAAGTCAACGTTATTGTTTTATTTAAAGAAGGCTGAAAAGAATCTTGATATTTTCCTGAAACACCACCTATTTTGAATTCAGCTATTTCACCTCCGGTTTCACCTTTCGCCATAAAACACAATTTTGTAGCTCCTATTAAATTTCTTCCTTCAGGTCTATTGCCCCAGTTATTGTTGGGATATAACCAATATATTCCAGCCCAATTTTGCCCAGATGAACCCTTTCCTGAATAAGCTATTCTGATGCATGATTTACCAGAATATGGTTGAATTGAAGAGAAAATGTCTAATGATATATCTTTAATATCACCCATCCAACCATCTTGGAAAAATAGACTTGTTAACTCCTGAGGAACGAAGGGAGGATTTTTAATTTTAAGAAAGAAATTTGTCGAATGTTCAATCTTATTTTTAGAACCAATAGAAGTTATTTCAATAGTATGATCTCCTTCTAAAACACTGGGATCCACATTAATATCCATGGTTGATTTGAAAATAGGACTTGGAATTCCAACAGATGGATCAAAACTAATATCTATTTCCTTGCTCTGGCTCTTTGTCGTAAGTTTTACTTGGTCATTATATTTTTGACCCTCAACTGAAATTACAGCACTTATTGATTTACCTTTTTCAACTGCCCCTTCGAAAGGTTCAACTGTAATTGTGAAATCAGAAGATCTTGAAGCCCTAAAAATTATAATAGTCACTATAATTGTAGTTACAGAGACTAATAAACCCCATACAACAGGGTCCATATACCATTTTCTTTCTACTTTTTGTTTCATTTTATTATTGTGTTTATGTGGAGGAAGTTAATAATTTTACCTAACGGCCCGGCGGTATAATTTAGTAAACGGTGCTGAGCTACTGAAGGCCGGACAGCAAAATGTCTCTCCTACTTGACAATGCCTATGAGGCCGCAAGGAGCGATGCACGGCGCGGTTTTTGCCGCCGTACTCTGCATCTGATTTGAGGTAGTGAGCTGATGCGGTACAATTATAATTTACGCGCCGGCTTTTTTCCCCAGCTACTGAAAGCCGGTTATGTGCACTGGCGGGAACAAAGTGGCTTTAATCGCAGTAATAATTGTTTATTTGGAGCAGAAAGGAATTGCAAAAACCGTGACGAGTTTATTAATTATACCGTCCGTGTTATATGCCGTTTTTTTATATTCAATTAGTTTAATCTTTATCCAATTCATTCACCAGTCGATCGTCCTGGATTCAATATGTCCTTTTTTATCTGAGATTTTTTTACAATGGATAGCAATGACTCCAATATTATTATCACGTGAAATGGTTTGTAATGTTCTGGCCGACTTTTTTGCACAATCTGTCAGAATTGGGTAATTAAGTTCTGTTTCGATCATTAGAGCGATGTAATGTGGTGTAGGATTGTGCAATTGATCACGGACTTGAAGAAATCCCTGAACATTTCGGGCGTACTGTTCGTTTCTTATCTGATCATCGATGAGTCTTGATAGAAAAGGCCATCGTCGGAGGGGACTTCTCCGATTGGAGCGAGGTAGTATGCCATCAGTCTTTCCAGGTGGACGTTCGGACCATCCGTTTGGAAATGAAATCTCAGCTGAAAAATGCTTTTTCCATTTTAACTCCCAGTGAACAGCAGAAAACTCTTCGCGAGCTGGATTATGGAACTTAACGAAGTCAATGAAGGGATCGTCTCTGCGTTTACATTGTTTTGCTTCAATTATCAAAAGGTCCCCTACTGAATCAATTCCCCAGAGGTCACCTGGCCAACGGGTATTACCAACAACCGGAGTATAGAGCCAGGCCACCGGATTTGGCCAAGGAAAAATACTTGGGAAAGCCCAAAGCCAGCACAAAGCATCCTCCTCATGAAAGGTATCGATAAACAGACTCGAGTTCTGATATTCTTGAGGTAGGTCTACAATCATTTTCTTTCCAATAGATTTTTATTGTAAAAATTTGTCATTCTATTCATGGCACTATCGAGTAGGTAAAGGGGAGTTTCACCCCTAAACCTCTCACGGAACCGTACGTGATACTCTCGCATCATACGGCTCTTGTTATACAAAAAAAGTCAAGCGGTTTCGAAGCCATGCTGCCAGTGTACAAATAAATCGGGTTGCCGTTTAGCAAGATCCCGAATCCATCGACCAGCTTTCTTATGACTACCATTAAACCGTTTATACCGTTTAACCACCCACATGTTCAACCTGCGATGAAAGACACTGAATATCCACTGTAACTCGTGTTTCCTGTATTTCCCAAAGTGATCAATCCAGCTCTTAATCTTCGGGTTGAAGAAAGCAGCTATGTGGTATATATCCCTGTTGGTCCAATTGTGAAAATTTGAGTCACGTATCTCGTCAATGATCCTCTTCTCGTTCTTCTTGCTAATCGCACAATCAAATCCTAAGAACATTCTGCCCTCTTCTTTATTCATTGCCGGTCTTGGCTGAAAGCTGAATCCCAGAAAATCAAACTGCACTGTATTATAGTCGGCATTGCGCCGTGCTTTCTTACAGTATACAATTTTCGTCTTCTTTTCATTCAGTTGCAGCTTGCATTCGACCATTCTCTCCCTTATGGCTTTTAGAACTTCCTCTGCTTCCTGCTGCGTATTACAGTGAACAATTATGTCATCTGCATAGCGTACAAATCGAAGCTTCGGGTATGTCTTTCCAAGCCATTTGTCAAAAGCATAATGAAGGAATAGGTTCGCAAGCAGAGGACTAATTACTCCTCCCTGCGGTGTGCCCTCTCCCATCCTGTATCTCTTGCCACCTTTTCTATCTTCTATCGCGGCTTCAAGCCACCTCACGAGATACATCTTTACCCATTTCTCCTCAACATGCCTTTCAACTGCCTTCATGAGCAGCTCGTGTGACATCTTGTCGAAGAAACTTGATATGTCCATGTCGACAACCCACTCGAACTCCCGCACATTTCTACGAACCTGTGCGATTGCCTGATGAGTACTTCTAAGTGGTCGATATCCGTAAGAGCTTTCCACAAATATAGCTTCAAAGCGGGCTTCAAGGTAATCTTTGATGACCTGCTGCGCTATCCGGTCTCTTACTATGGGTATTCCAAGCTTACGCTTTCTCCCATCATCCTTAGGAATTTCTACTTCGAGAACTGAAGTTGGTCGGTAGCTGCCTGAACTCAGGCGGTTCCAGATCACATAGAGATTGTTAGATAATTTCTCTTCAAACTTCTCCAGAGTCTCCCCATCTATCCCGGCTGCTCCCTTGTTCTTCTTTACTCTCTTGTAGGCGGCGACTACCATTTCCTGGGTAATCGGTATGCTTTTCGTCTCCGTTGTCCTACTCCTACCCCGGTTATCCAAGGGTGGTAGAGGCAATTTCAACTGTATAACCTCAGCCCTTCGCTCCGCTCCCATTACAGGAGTTTCATCACTACTACGACTGAGTCTGTCCTCATACAAGTCATCAGTATTCGGCCTCCCGGGTTGTCCTCCTGGTTGTGCCTTTCCTTTACCATCCTTGTATGAGTTCCCCTGTTCCATAACTAAGCCTGAATAGAAATCATGCCCCCTTTATGCCGTCTGCCATGCAGCCAGTAAGCAGGTGCCCGCTGCACTTTGGTCCCCCAGCAGCCATAAACCGGTGGTTTTGACAGATTGTCGTTCTCTCGACACTTCATCGAAGGTTCATTTTCATTCATCTTTCCTATTCTTACCTGATCCTTTTGGCAGGACCTTTTCCCCTTACCGTTTAGTACCTCGCCGTTGCCAGTTCAGCACCGAGGGGCGGTTTCCGGGTACGCCTGTACGTCCCCGTGAGAGGCCATACTCTCATCTTAATTACAGCATCAGATCCCGTTGGTACGAGGTCTGTTCAGGGCACACATGGCTTATAACGGCCCGGCGGTATAATTAGTAAACGTTGCGGAGTCGACTGAAGGCCGCGGCAGAATGTTTTTCGCTTGGAATTCGCATGTTTCAAAGGCCGTATAGGAGCGAAGCACGGCGCGTGTTTTTGCTGTCAGGCAGAGAATTTTATTGAGTATTAAGAGTGTCGCGGTGCAAGATGTGATGCGCGCCATATGTTGTCAACGGTTTCAGAGTGGTCTTGGGGCACTGGTGCAGTGTCGCGGTACAAAGTTGATGCGCGCCGGTTGTTGTCCACGGTTACTGATGTTTCTAAGGGCAGAGGCGGGAATCCGGGTTTATCACCACGCCAGTAGTTGTCCAACGAGCAGAGAATCAATGCAAAAACCGTGACGAGCTTATTAATTTTATTGTCCGTGTTATGGGCCAGGCCTCATTTATTTGTCTCGGTACTAGAAAATTGTCTCGTTTCTTAAGAGTTTCCATATTAAAATCGGAACGAATACTTCAATAAGGTTAGCTTTATAAGTTTCTAAAGCGAAATGATGCCAGTTTGGGCTCCTTCAAGTCTAAGATTTACTGGTTAGTAAGTATTACATGAACCGCTGATAAAATTATGCATTTCAAATGATTGTTTTCCCCTGTTGTTTGCACATTACTTTTATTTTATCAAATTCATTTTGAAATTCTTTAAGCTTGGTTCCACTTATTTTTTGTCCAGACATGGTTACCGGGTTAATGAATGTAATGTTTTTACCACTAAGGGCAGCTGCCAATGATACATCGCCCCATTTAAGAAAACCAGGCAGATGGATGCCCATGCTAAAGAAGTCGACAGATTCGCGATTGTCAAAAAGATAGCTGATTGGAGCGTCACGCAGAGTAATATTATCAACATTCCCTTCTACTGCGCTAAGGAACAATCCGGCAAGTCCTGCTTCTTTAGTACCGTCTATATTCACTTTTTGTACCTTATAATTGGATCTTAGAAATTGAATAACCAGGTCCAGCTCTTTTACCCATTCACCAAGAACGGTTTTACCTAACCATAAATATGCACGAGATAACGTGTGAAGTTTGAATATTTTATCATAAGGAAGTGATGAAGTTGAAGTTAATTCTCCTGTTCCGGATAAATCAACAACAACTATGCCCGACCCTTTTTTCTTTAACTCATCAATTAAAGAGGTTGAAATACTATTTTTCCCATCAGGATTGCAAAGAATTACATATCCAAGCGATTTATTAAGCGGAGCACGATGTAACAAAGGTAACAGCATGCCATCAGATGTTTCTAAAGCGAACCTGTCCCAACCACCAATGCTGGAATATTGATGTATTTTTTTCAGGTCCGATTTTTCATTTAGCCGTAAAATAATTTGTAATTCCTTTTTCTTCTGATCAGTGTTGAAAGATTGGGTATTAAGGAAAACAGTTCTTAGTTCGTTCCCTCTTCGTCTGCAATATTCAGCTGTACTTAATACATTAGCATCTCTTTGTCCTTTAGGAAATACCATCAGTTTTTCTTCTGTAAGTTGGTTAAATGGAATTTCTTTTTTCGGGGCACCTGTGCCTATTCCTTTCAGGTGGAAGTCAAACCATCCGAGCATAGTCCAACGGTCTTCTTCAGGATAGCCATAATGAGGATAGTCAAATATTCGATATGAAATATTATCTTCTTCCCCCCTCAATTTAAAAATCTTTTTTGCATTATTATAGCTACGCAACATCTCGAAGGGGAAAAAGGAAGGAGTCGGATCTTTCAGATGGTTGAAGGGCATAATGGCTCTTGCCAATGCAAGAACCCCAGCCTCTTCAGTAAAGGTCAATCCATCAATGAGCGTTTCGCCAATGCAATTGTTTCGCATAACATAAGATTCAAATGTACCAACGCTGATAACCGGTATTGCAGCTTTGATCCTTTCATCTATAGCAGCCAGCCACATAGTTTGATTTCCTCCTCCACTTGTTCCTGTTGCTCCAATATTCTTTGAGTCAACATAAGGCAAGGAACAAAGTAGGTCAACACCCCTTATATTGTCGGAAATTAGCATCCCCATTAATGATTCTCCGATATCCATCAGAGAGGCTCCTAGATTTCCTCCATGATATTCGAATACTCCATGTGTTGTGGTTCTTTCTCCGGCGCCCCATGGATCAATTATCAGACACACATAGCCATTAAGCGCCAAACTATGCCCTATTACCTGTGGACCCACTGTAGTAGGTGCATCTAATCTGCCTTTCGACCAATGACCAAGCATTTTTATCACAGCCGGAAATGGACCCTTGCCATCAGGAATATACAGATTGGCAGTTGCATAAACCCCGGGGCGTGTTTGAAAAGCAATGTTTTTAACAGTATAACCTTTCATTTGTATAGTCCCAGTCTCTTTAATATTTAAAGGAAGACTATGATCAATATCAACTCCTGCCTTTTCAATAATCTCATTTTTAAGCAGAAATCTGTATGTTTCCCAATCTTTCAGGTTATCTGGTAATTGGAATTGAAGTTCTTCAAATTTTAATACAGCCTCATTCCGTAACTTTCTTGCTATTAAATCAGTATGGTTTTTGGGAAGAACAGCAGGTAAACTATCTGTATTTTCAGCCCTTAAAGCAAATCGATCTTCAAATGGTGTATTAATACTTTTTAAATGAGTATTTAAAGTAATAAATCCAATACAAAGAAATATGATTTTTTTCATTTGTTATTTTTTAAAATTCTTATCATTGGTGGGCGCTTAAAACCCACTGATTATTAATTGATTATTTTTTAGTTCTTTGACATTATTGTAATCGCACTTCGTAAGTATCTCTTTTAGCTCTTGGTGTGCCAGCAAATTGCACTCTTTGGCAAAGCTTTGGTTTGAGTGTTGGCTCGTGCGGCTTTGCCAAAGTGTGCAATGTAGTAGGGGAGCCTTTCTTAAAGTTTTTGCGCGAGGGCAAGTCCCGATAGAAAGCACAGAGTTTTCTTGTCATGGTTAAGCTGTCAATGGTGCAGAATCTTTTATCAATAGGCACTTAACTGTCATGTCGTCAATGGCTTGCCCATAACGGCCCGGCGGTATAATTAGTAAACGTTGCGGAGTCGACTGGAGGCCGCAAGCAGGATGTTATCGCTTGGAATTCGCATGTTTCAAAGGCCGTATAGGAGCGTAGCACGGCGCGTGTTTTTGCTGTCAGGCAGTATTTTGATTAAGCGTAATGAGCGATCGCGGTACAAAAGTCGAATCCGTGCCAGTTGTTATCCCCGGTTACTGCTTTTGGCTAAGGCCTACTGGTGCAGTGTCGCGGTACAAGGCTGAACCCACGCCGGTTGTTATCCCCGGTTACTGACCTTTCTAAGGGCAGAGGCGGGAGTCCGGGTTTAATCAGCAACTACTTGTTTATCAAGGCGCAGAAAGCCTCGCAAAAACCGTGACGAGTTTATTAATTATACCGTCCGTGTTAGGTTTTCGGCTTTTGTTTTTTTGTTTTTTTTTGTTTTTTTAATTCGATGATTTGATAATGCTTTCGCCGAGTCAGTTACATTTAGTTAACCATCCGAAAATTATATTATCTCAGGATAATACATCTTGATTTTCTGACTCCCTGAGATGTATTACTAGTTAAAGCTATGAAATTATCCAGATATCTACACTGCTCATTCAGTTTGTTTTATTAACATTAATCATATAAGAATTAATCCACTGAAAAATAAGGCTTTATAAAGGCCGCCGTTAGGTTTGCGGCTTAGTGAATTCAGTGGTAGATTTTCCATTCTGGCCGCAAGCTGAAACCTAACGGCCCGGCGGTTTAATTAAGTAAACGGTGCTGAACTACTGAAGGCCGGACAGAAAAATGTCTCTTCTACTTGACAATGCTTCTGAGGCCGTAAGTAGCGAAGCACGGCGCGGTTTTTACCGCCGTACTCTGCACTTGATTTGAGGTAGCGAGCTGATGCGGTACAATTATGATTGGCGTGCCAGATTTTTTCCCCGGTTACTGCATTTGGTTATGTGCACTGGTGGGAACAAAGTGGCGTTAATCGCAGTATTGATTGTTTATTTGGAGCAGAAAGGAATTGCAAAAACCGTGACGAGTTTATTAATTATACCGTCCGTGTTAGCAAAAGGGACTTTTAATAGTCTTTTATCAAGGATTCATAGGGAATCTTCATTTTATCATGAAGCTTTCTAATCATATCGAGGCTTAATTTTCTTTTGCGTGTAAAAATCTCAGAAACTCTGCTTTTATATCCTATAATTTTTGCTAAGTCTTTATTATTCATCTCCATCTGTTCCATACGAAACTTAATGGCTTCAATTGGATCTGGTGGATCAATTGGATAATTTTCATCTTCATATTTCTCAATCAGGATCCCAAGCAGGTCAGCTTCATCTCCATCTGGTGTGTTTGCTGGTGCATCAAAAATTACTTCAAGTCTCTTTAACGCCTTATTATAATCTTCTTCAGTTTTAATAACTTTTATTTTCATGTTATTTAAATTTTGTCAACGTTAATTTTATCGTATTCCAAATGTGTCCCAATAAACAAGATAAAAACCCAACCTCTTTTATAATTTATACGAACAATCAACCTATACTTATTACCGTTAATATTAAAAACTACTTTCCCGTCTTTGAGAATACTTGCTTTAGAATACTCTGATTTTATATCTGCAGGTGAAGTCCAGTGAGCTTTCGATGCTTCTTTATACCATGTTTTCAGCTGTCCCTCAGAATCAGTCTGCTTATTCCAAAATTCTCGAAGAATTTTCTTTGCAATTACTCTCATATGCCTATAAACAAGAACAACAAAAATAGTAAAAAGTTACCAATTTGGTAATTTAATAAAGTTTTATTTGCAGGCAGCTTTCCTTTTTGCTAACGGCCCGGCAATAAAATTAGTAAACGTTACCAGACGCCCGGAGGCCGGGGAGCACTACACCATACTAAGAAGAAAATGATTTGAGGCCGGAGAAGGAGGGTACAGCGTGTGTTTTTGCAGAGCAGGCAGAGAATTTAATTGAGTATTACGAGTGTCGCGGTACAAGATGTGATGCGCGCCATATGTTGTCCACGGTTACAGAGTGATCTTGGTGCACTGGTGCAGTGTCGCGGTACAAAGTTGATGCGCGCCAGTTGTTGTCCCCGGTTACTGATGTTTCTTGCGGGCAGAGGCGGGAATCCGGGTTTATCACCACGCCAGTTGTTGTCCAACGTGCAGAGAACCCCGCAAAAACCGTGACGAGTTTATTAATTTTATTGTCCGTGTTAGCGGTTTTATTATTTTAGAAAATGTATTGCACCCCTTTAAACTGGACTAATTTCCTGTGGGTTTAGTATTGATATTTCAAATGTATTATTTTTGTTTATCCGAAACAAATCTTCAGCGGGGGAGCCAAGTCCCAGGTTTGGATGAGGCTTCTCTCTGAAGAAAAATATTTCTTTATTCTTTTTATTTTTCTTTATTCCAATAATATCTGATTCCCAGAGATTTAAAAATTGTTTTGGTGAGTAGCAAAGCAGACTTTTCATTGCCCGGGTATGATTATAAGCATGATAAAATTCATTAAAAATGTTTTTTGCGTGTTCAAGATCATGGAAGATATTCTAGTGCAGACTAATCTTGACACCGTGCTATGAAAAGACTCTATATGTGCATTTTGCTGGGGAGTTCCCGGATTAATGAACTCATGAGCAAGGCCGAGTGAGTCCAGCTCTGCAGCAAGCTTCCTGGCTACAAACTGTGGCCCGTTATCTGTCCTGATAAATATCTTGGTTTGCTTTTCATTCAAATATCTTCTTACATCCGGATTGTGAACAAGATCCTGAACCAGATCAGCGATTGCCTGGCTCTTCATAGTATATTGAATATCCCATACAGGAGCATACCTGCAAAACGTGCATAAAAAAGTTAATAGAAAAGCATTCCTGTTCTCTCCATGTATATGTACGTACTTAATATCAGCCTCAATAGTTCTGAATGGTCCTTCCAAAAGCGGAACTGTATATTTGATAAATACTTTATTCAATGGATCAGATTTCTTTACGACCGGATGTAAAAGATTATTATCCCGCATTAACCTTCTTACTTTCTTGTGATTGATTTTATATTCCCTTTGCTTTAAAAGATCCGATGAGATTTTATATCCATAATCATGGTATTCAGGAGATATAAGTTTAATGATCTCATCAACCACAACCTCATTAGTAACCATTGTACCATCCTTAAGAGTGTGGGTTGATGGGCGCTTACCTTTAGGTCTTCCATTAGGCCGATAGTAATATGTGCTCCTTTTCATTCTGGCTATGGAAACAGCATCGGTTACTCTAAGTCCACTGGCAACATACCGGCAAATCATTTCTCTTTTTTCCCCTGCTGTCCAAACTTTTTTTTTAGAAGCTCATCCTTCATCTTTGACTCAATCTCCTTTTCGGCCAATAATTCCTTGAGTATTTTGTTTTCTTTCTCAAGTCTTTTAAACTGAGCATCCATGTATTTTCCCCTGCGGTCTTCGAGTCCCTCAAGGCCCAGGGCATTGTAGCGTTGAAGCCATTCGTAGTACAGGGTTCTTGCTAATCCATATTTACGGCAGCCGGCGATAACACCCAGAACCTGAATGTCTAATAAGATCTTCTCTTTCTCCTGTGGAGTCCTTTTGTGTAGCTTTTTTACCATTAACATAAAAGTACGTTTTAATCTAGTACTCTTAGTCTAGTTTTATAGGGGGGCAGAACAAAAATTAATTGTCAGGATCATGTTTTTTAAAATTCTATCTCTGGTAGTCCATTGATTTATTAATCATGAGAAGGATTAACGAAACGGCCATCAGTCCTAAAGGAATTCTTCTGTTCCTTTTCGATTAATTTATTAAATCGTTCAATCATCCCAATATGATCATAAAATGATTTTATTTTTTCAAGAATATCTTTTAAGTCTGAAGAATATTCATCTTCTTCAATATTTAGATATTCCATAATTCGTCTTTTGTCTTCTAGTCCAGAAACTACTGGGTCAAGCAGCGAAAGGTCATACCTCCCATGTATCGCTCCAAGAATTTCATTAGTTTTAATGTTAAGTGATTCAATTAATTCACGATCAGTGTACTTCATTTGTCTCCAAGAATTTCTGTCAACAATTCTTTTAATAGGTGTTTCAAATAGTACCCATATAGAGTCAATTACATCTGAAAGAACGTTTTGATTTATTTGAGAATTTTTGTTTGCTGAGTTTAAATTAAAAGCAAGCTTGGAGATATCCGACTTGGTAATTAATGTATGCTGAAAATAAGAAAGAGGACCTGAGATGTCACTTGGCTTACAATCGATGAGGATTGTATAGAGACGAGATTCAGTAACACGTTTTGCTATCGCTCCAGACTCGTAAAGTATCCAAGGTTCTGTGTAGTTGTCCTTAGTCAGAAAGGCTAAACCAAAATCTGTCTGCTCTAACTCTTGGTGTAGTCTGTGAAGCCATTTAGTTCCTTTTTCGATTTCAGGGCTATAGAAAATTTCTACTGTTTGAAGAGTTCCACGAAACCAGTTGCAGAATTGTTCAGCTATATCCCGACTGAATTCTCCGGACCAACTATAAAAACATTTCATATTATTTTTAATTTTATAACTGTATCAGTGATGCATTGAGTTAAGTCATAATGCTTCTAAAATTCTAAACTAAGATAATTATCTTATTTTACTTATCCTAAATCTCTGGTAATCAAATATTACCGCTAACGGCCCGGCAATAAAGTTAGTAAGCGTAACCCGACGACAGCACCGCCACAAATCTGTCCCGGTAGGCTAGAAAACTGTCCCGGTGCAAGGAGGGTTTGGCACGTGTTTTTGCAATCCAGGTACAGAATTATCTGAGGACTATGCGTGTCGCGGTACAATGATGATCGGAGCCTAAATTTTATCACGGTACAGAAGTATGAATGAGTGCACTGGCGCAGTGTCGCGCTATAAACTTGATTGGAACAAGGAAACTATCACGGTACACAAAGCTGGTTGAGAGCAATGGCGCGTATCCGGGTACAAACAACAGGCAGCAAATTATCTCGAAGGCACGGTTTGCAAAAACCGTGACAAGCTTATTAACTTTATTGTCCGTGTTAGCAAATGTTTTATTATTGTGTCTTTGAAAAACCTGTAATATGATATATCTTATCCCAAGTTTGATAGACCGAAAAATATAATTCATCAGAATTTGGTAAATAAATGACGGACCATGTTGTTCCTTCTTGAGAAACATCTTTCAGTATGTGCATTCCTTCCTTCAGATTGACATTCCCATTACTTTTATCAAGTAAAGTTGATATGGTGTTATACCGCCAGCATTTTTCCTGTAGTTGTGTTTCAGGAACATTGTAGATCATTTTGTTAGTCATAACCTGCCACTTCCTGTTAGTATAACATTTTTTCCATTCATTATCGTGGAATTCCAAAATAACAGATTTGCCAGTAGACTCACTGACAAAAAAATGGCAATTGATTTCTGTTGGAGTAATGTCAAAAGGGATAACATTCTGTAATAACTTAAGCGTTTCATCAACGGTTCTGCAACGATCAAGAAGTTTCCGAACAATATAACCAATGAATAATGATTCTTTATTTTTGTCAGGGGATACCTGAACCGAATTCAGGCCTGTCACCATGGCACACAGACCATGCTCATTCATTCCATCGTTGGCATAGAAAGGCGCAAATAGGAGTTTCTCACCAAAAGGAGTCTTCGCCATTTTGTCAAGGCCAACGTTCAGTGGGAAACCCATATCAATTGCTCTTGAAAAAGATACCGATGCATAGCCATCATCTGGTTTGTAATAGCTTACAATAATTGACCCCACGTTTTGGTTATCCCAGTTTCGTCCTACAAAAACTCCATTTTCAGTTGTAGTTGAAAATATGCTGCAAAATCGCCACGTTTGGTCGATCCAGGGATGATCAATTAATTTTTGGTTTTCCTTTTGGAACAGCTCCTCAAGATTTCCATAGTGAGTTATCAGATAGAGTCCTCCTGTAGCATATTGTTCGCTAATATCACGTACTTTAACAACACTCCTAAGAGTTTTATCATTGTCGGAATCGGTTCCGGTAATTTGAGCAAAATTTACATTAATGATTTGTTCCTGAGCGAAAGTGGGCGACGAAATAACAAACAGAAACATTGAGATTGTTAATGCAATTCCTTTTTTCATAACTATTTTATGAAGAAATTTAATTAAAAGACGCTCATTTTTTTATGCTGTTGCAGAATTGCAAAATATATTTGCTAACGGCCCGGCGATAAAGGGAGGTTGTGTTACCCGACGCGAGCATCGGCAGTATCCTGAAACTTCAGCCAGAAAATGGTCACGGTGCAAGGAGGGTATGGCACGTGTTTTTGCAGTCATGGCACAAATTTTATTGCGTATTGGCGCGATCGCGGTACAAACCAAGGGGCGACCACTTTTGAGTCACGATACAGGATTATGTTCGAAGGCACTGGTGCAGTATCGCGTTACAAATTGGATCGAAGCCACGTTTGAGTCACGGTACAGAAGTTTGCGTGAGGGCAGATGTGCGGATCCGGGTTTGGGATTATAAGTATTTGTCATACAGGCAGTAGCAAAAGCAAAAACCGTGACAAGCAACTTACCTTTATTGTCCGTGTTATGTTTAGGCCTGTTAATGTTACCTCATGAATTTATCGAGAGTCAGCTGATTTTATGCAAGAGTCATTTTTTGGTCGAGAAGCTCAATATTAAAATTGATCTTTGCATTCAATGCTTTAAAAACTTTAATAATTGTCTCAAATCTAGCATCTGTCAGGCTATTTTCAATTTTTGATATCTGTGCTTTTTTAACACCTACAAGTCTTCCGAGTTCTTCTTGCGTAAGGTGTCTTTCTTTCCTTGCTTGTTTTATTGCTTCTCCTATTACGTCAAGACGAAGTTCGTACTCAAAATTTTCTCTTTTGGGAGTCCCCGGTTTACCAATAAATTCATCGGTTATCTCGTCTAAACTGTATAATTTTAATTTATTACTTTTCATGATTTTTGATTTTTTTGACTGAAATATAAATTCCTTAGTCTCTCCGCTTTTTCAATATCACTTGATGGAGTTTTATCTGTTTTCTTAATTATACCATGAGTAGAAATGACCATAGTGTCTGTATTGTCTATTTTGTCCCAAAACGCAAAAAGTCTGTAATGTGTTTTGTTATATATAAGGTTCTGAACTCCCAAATTTCATTATTTAGTTTTTTGAAAAGTTCTTTATCCTGTGTAATCTGGGCCTTGCGGATATTATATATTATTTTCTCTCTAGGTTTATCAGCAAGACTCTCAAAAAAGTCTTTGGCCTCTTGTAAAAACTGAACTTTGAATTTATTTGTCACTCTAAAGTTTCTGCAAAGATATATGTTTCTTTATTAGGAAACAAAATTTGAATTTAAATCGTTAAAAATAATATCGAAATAACAAATTGAATTCAATATGTCGAGTTATGTTTAGGCCTGATTGTCAGTCTGATGGGTCTGGCAGTTTTATGGTTTAAACATAACGGCCCGGCGGTATAATTTAGTAAACGGTGCTGAGCTACTGGAGGCCGGACAGAATAACCTCTCTCCTACTTGACAATGCTTATGAGGCCGTAAGGAGCGAAGCACGGCGCGGTTTTTGCCGCCGTACTCTACATTTGATTTGAGGTAACGAGCTGAGGCGGTACAATCATGATTGGCGAGCCAGTTTTTTTCCCCAGTTACTGAAAGCCGGTTATGTGCACTGGTGAGAACAAAGTGTCTTTAATCGCAGTATTGGTTGTTTTTTTGGTGCAGTAAGGAATCGCAAAAACCGTGACGAGTTTATTAATTATACCGTCCGTGTTAGGTGTAGGTGGTTTTTTGTTACTTCATTTTTTAAACGCATTATATTGCTTAAATATTTTTATTGTTGCAGGAGTAAATATTGATGGTAAATTCGAGGTCAAAATTTCTCCACTTGGATCTATGCTAAAGTAATCTTGAAATTTATCCTTCCAATCAATGTATCGTTCTAATTCAGTACCAATACCAACTTTCTTTCCTTCTATTATCCTATATCGTTGTTTAATATCCCAATCAAATAATATTACGTCTTCTTTTTTAATACAATTAATTGCTTTTATTGATGGTGCAACGCCAACAGTGTATGATTCCGTATTTGATATTGAAAATTCCTTATTTAAATAATCTAATGAAATTAATGCTATGGGCATTCTAACTAATTCTTTGATACCATCTTTTTCTAGGACTTCGCCATCTAAAATATAATCATTATCTTCCAAATCATACTCGATAACTTTCACTACTTCAATGCCTAGTTCAAGCAAATTAAAACAAATAAAAATATTACTTGTTGTCCACTCCTTATTATTCTTTTTTACTTGTACTTCCATATTTGAATTAAGCAAGTTTGGAGCAATATATTTATCACGATCAAAAACAATATTAAAGTTATCATATTTATCTCTCAGATTTATATGGTCATTATAATTCTGAGTATCAAGGAGCGTCTTATCATCAAGAGAATTTGTTAAGCTCTTAAAATACCTAGCTTTACAATTTCTACTTTCTTCTGGAACGCCAGTCAGGACTAAAGTCTCTTCTAAAAACTCTCTCTCAATATAGTTAAGTGGTGAATTTAACTCATTCTCATATTTATCAAAATCAGGTTTATTGCCAAAAAATGAACGCTCAGTAGAGCCTAATGAAATATTCCAACCATATGGTTGGATATCTCTAAAAAACATAGGTATCCATTTCTTTCTTTTGTAATTTACAATAGATAATACTCCACCAGATGCCCACCTTAATGGCATTTTGTTTAAAGAAAGAATAAATTTATTATTTTTTACATCATAGACATTTAGTAAAAAATTTTGAAGTTCTATCTCTATTTCTTTAAGTCTCTCTATATTTTTTTGTACATGTTCATTATTAATTTGTTTTTTCCCAGCGTTATTTATCAATGCTTGTTTTACATTATTTCGATTAATTATAATTGTATTAAGTCCTTTTTGATTTTTCTCAAGAATTACATCCTCAGTTAAAAGTTCAATAGCGAATACTTCATTTCTGAACTTATGTTTCATTTTAAGATACTTCGCAGGTATAACATCCTGTATATTAGGTAATAATAAGTTTCTTATGTATCTGAATATTTTATGATTTGTGAAAAAATCTATTATTCCTAATATCGCAGCAACTAATCCGATTAAAACAATCCAATTGTTGTTAGCTAGTTCAAAAAGTAAGATTAATGTTCTCATATATTATTAGTTAATTTACTATTATAGTAGTCAGTCTGTTAAACACTTACACCTAACGGCCCGGCAATATGGGGAGGTTGTGTTACCCGACGCAAGCACCGGTCACGGTCCTGATACTTTAGCCACAAAGCTGTCACGGTGCAAGGAGGGTATGGCGCACTTTTTGCCGTCCGGTTACAAGTTTTATTGAGCATTACGCGTGTCGCGGTACAAGTTTGATCGGAGCCAGAAAACTGTCACGGTACAGAATGTTGGTTGCGGGCACTGGCGCAGTGTCGCGGTACAAGCTATCTCGGAGCCAGAAAACTGTCACGGTGCAGGATTTAAATTGCGGACAGATGCGCGTGTCCGGGTGCAAGAACCATTACAAATTTGTCTTGGGAGCAGGAGTAAAAGCAAAAAGTGTGACAAACGACTTACCCATATTGTCCGTGTTATAAGCCGTAATTATTTTTAAATGGCATTAAATCCTATAGAATTATAATACTCGTACTACATCTTCAGTATAAATATTAATCCTATTATGAAATCTATAGAATTTAAAAGGCAGTGGGCTCCTATACCAAGAAACAAATTTTCTTTTCTTTTAACCAAATATATTAATGGCAAGACGCCAAATGTGCGAACTACAAACATCCATGGAGTCCAGGTATGATAAAGTGCAAATAATCCACTGTGTGTTATTTCTGTCCAACCTTTTAGTTTACTTGGCATTCTTGGTAAAAGGTACCCTCTGAAATAGAATTCCTCTATAGTTGGAAGGACAAAAACAATAAATGGCAGAAAGAGTAGATAGGTAAATATAAGCTTTGATTTAGCCAGAGAAGAATTCAATCCCATGTCGTATATCGTTTCAGGAGGTAGCCATTTAAAAAATGTCATGAGAAAAGTCGAGGTAAAACCAAGTATTTTAAACAGAATACCAGCAATTACTATAATCAATGGGATGAATAAAAGATAATGCCAAAAGGGGATAGGTTTAAAATATTGAATTACACCATTAAAGAGATTCTGTGCAGTCATTTTTTTCTGGTAGATTAAGAACCCTAATTCAAAAGGAATTAAAATAATTATACCAGAGATAATAAGTGCCATTATTGTTGGAAAACCATTTGCTTTTACAATTGGGCTAAGAATATAAAAACATATACCACCCAATATTCCTGGTAGGAGGTGCAAGACAATGGATTTCAAAAGGGTATGTTTGATAATATTATTGTTCATTATCGAAAACTGAAGTTGTTGACATATTAGCTTAAATAGAAATTTTCAATCGAAATTTACACGAATTTTTAATATGTAATATCTTAATCGTCGACAG